>NZ_CP145892.1:0-4800000 GCF_036894225.1 Paenibacillus amylolyticus
GTGGACAGCCATACTTCTGATTTATGGCAGCAAATTTTATCAATCATACAAAACAAACTCAGCAAACCCAGCTTTGACACCTGGTTCAAAGCAACCAAAGCCACCAAGCTGAATGACCGTTCAATCGTCATTTCCGCACCAACCACGTTTGCCGTCGAATGGCTGGAGAGCCGTTACACCAAATTGGTTGGCTCGACGGTATACGAGTTGCTTGGCAAGCAAGTCGATGTGAAATTTGTCATCGAAGAGAACAAGCCTGCTGAACCGGACCCGCAACTGCCGGCTCCAACGCCTACAGTTGTACAGGAAGAAGCCGTACTCAGCATGCTGAATCCGAAATATACGTTCGATACATTTGTCATCGGGCCGGGCAACCGTTTTGCCCATGCCGCATCGCTGGCGGTCGCTGAAGCGCCCGCCAAAGCTTACAATCCTCTCTTTCTGTATGGAGGAGTAGGTCTCGGTAAAACTCACTTGATGCATGCGATCGGACATTATGTTCTGGAGCATGATCCGGGCAGCAAAGTCGTTTATTTGTCGTCTGAGAAGTTCACGAACGAATTCATTAACTCGATCCGTGACAACCGCGGGGAGAGCTTCCGTAACAAATACCGGAGCGTCGACATTTTGCTCATTGATGATATTCAGTTCTTGGCGGGAAAAGAATCAACACAAGAGGAATTTTTCCATACGTTTAATGCGCTGCATGAGGAACGGAAGCAGATTATCATCTCCAGCGACAGACCACCGAAGGAAATTCCGACATTGGAAGAACGGCTTCGTTCTCGCTTTGAATGGGGGTTAATCACGGATATCCAGCCTCCAGATTTGGAGACAAGGATCGCAATTTTGCGGAAAAAGGCACGTGCGGAAAACTTGGATATTCCGAATGAAGCGATGATGTACATTGCCAACCAGATTGACACCAACATCCGTGAACTGGAGGGCGCCCTGATTCGGGTCGTTGCTTATTCTTCACTGACTAATCAAGATGTAACCACTCATCTGGCAGCTGAAGCACTGAAGGATATTATTCCTTCCAGTCGTCCCAAAATGATCACTATTCATGACATCCAACAAAAGGTCGGCGAGTATTATAGCCTTAAGCTTGAAGATTTCAAAGCACGGAAACGGACCAAGGCAGTTGCTTTTCCAAGACAGATTGCCATGTATCTCTCTCGTGAACTGACAGACTTTTCTCTGCCCAAAATTGGGGAAGCATTCGGAGGACGAGATCACACCACTGTCATACATGCTCACGAAAAAATCTCCCAAGCGATTAAAAACGATCAGGATCTCTATAAAGTTATCAACAACTTAACCGAAAAAATAAAGAATCCAACCTGAACAAGTCCCAAGCCTATGCACAACGTATACACATGTGGATAGGCTTGGGTGTACGGGTTTATACCCACTTATCCACATATTCAGTGCCCCTATTACTATTATTACTAAAAAGATCTTAAAGATATCATCTCCAAAATAGCCATTTCGGAGCTTAGCCTTCGGCCTTTGAAAAACACCTTTTAACACCCCAACACCCAAAAAAACAGCTAGGAGTGAAACCATGAAAATCAGCATAATGAAAAACTACTTAAACGATTCCATACAGCAAGTATCCAAAGCGATCTCGAGCCGTACGACGATTCCGATTCTGAGCGGTATTAAATTCGACGTGAATCATCAAGGTGTAACGTTGACAGCAAGTGACACCGATATATCCATTCAATCCTTCATCCCGCTTGAAGATGGAGATAAAAGCGTAGTTCAGGTAGATCAACCCGGCAGTGTAGTTTTGCCAGCCAAGTTTTTTGTGGAGATCATCAAAAAGCTGCCATCACAGGAAGTGCACATGGAAGTCAAAGAGAACTTCAACACCTTTATCTCCGCAGGTGCTACCGAAATTCAACTGGTAGGTTTGGATCCGGAAGAATTCCCGGTACTGCCAAGCATCGAAGAAAACCAAACCGTCTCCATTCCAGGAGATTTGCTGAAAAATATGATTAAACAAACGGTCTTCTCCATTTCCACACATGAGACTACTCCAATCCTGACAGGTGTACTCTGGAGTTTGGGTGACAATGAATTGAAATTTGTGGCAACAGACCGGCACCGTCTTGCTACTCGATCAGCAATGCTGGATAATGCAGAAGGTATCCGCTTTAACAACGTGGTCATTTCCGGTAAAACGCTGAACGAGCTCAGCAAAATTGTTCCGGATCAAAATACCCTTGTGGATATCGTTGTTGCAGATAACCAGGTTCTGTTCAAAATCGACCGTGTATTGTTCTACTCCCGTATTTTGGACGGAACATATCCGGATACTTCTAGAATTATTCCAACGTCATACAAAACAGAACTTGTTTTAGATACAAAAAAATTAAGTGAATCCATTGACCGGGCTTATTTGCTGTCGCGTGAAGAGAAAACAAACATCGTGCGTATGCAAACGATGGATTCGGGATCCGTTGAAATTTCTTCCAGCTCTTCCGAGCTAGGTAAAGTAAGAGAAGAAATCGAACCTGCCGAGTTTACAGGAGATCCGTTAAAAATCTCGTTCAACTCCAAATACATGCTGGATGTGCTGAAAGTTGTTGAAAGTGAGCAGCTGATGATTGCTTTTACAGGAGTCATGAGTCCAATTATCTTGAAACCGCTGGATGACAGTCACAGCCTTTACGTGATATTGCCATATCGGACGACCAACTAACGAAAGGAAGATCATAGTGAACCAAGTTACGATTCGTACGGAATATATTAAGCTTGATCAATTTTTGAAACTGGCTGATTGCATCCCAACTGGAGGTATGGCCAAAGCTTTGCTTCAGGAAGGTCTTGTACGTGTGAATAAAGAGCCTGAGGAACGCCGGGGACGTAAGTTATACCCTGGGGATATCGTTGAAGTGGACGGAGAAGGCACATTCGAAGTTGCTGCAGAATAAGAAGACCAGTTCGATCCTGCTGCCTCCTGACGGACGGGATAAAAGGGAGGTTACCGCGTGTTTGTGAACAGCATTGATCTGCAGAATTTCCGCAATTATGAACATCTGAGACTGGATTCTTTTGGTCCCGTAAACTTGTTGATCGGGCAAAATGCCCAAGGCAAGACCAATCTTGCAGAGGCGATTTTTGTACTTGCACTCACCAAGAGCCACCGTACATCCCGTGACAAGGAGTTAATCCGTTTCGGTGAGGAACGTGCCAGACTTGCAGCAGAGGTCGACAAAAAGTACGGATCGGTCAAGCTTGAACTATCTTTGTCGCAACAAGGCAAAAAAGCAAAGATTAACGGCCTGGAGCAGCGCAAGTTAAGTGATTTTGTCGGAGCGCTCAATGTTGTGATGTTTGCGCCGGAGGATCTGGAGATTGTAAAAGGCACACCGGGGGTCCGCCGCCGGTTTCTTGACATGGAGATTGGACAGGTTGCACCAGGTTACCTGTATCACCTGCAGCAATACCAAAAAGTGCTCGTCCAACGAAACAATTTGCTTAAGCAGTTATGGGGAAAAGGGGCATCGGCCCAGACCATGCTTGAGGTGTGGAACGAACAACTGGTCGAGCATGGTGTTAAAATCGTCAAAAAAAGGAAACAATTCATAAAGAAACTGCAAAAGTGGGCAGAAACGATTCATCAGGGGATCACCGGAGGCGGAGAAGTCTTGCGGCTGGCCTACCTTCCTTCCTTCAGCGAAGCCGCTGAGGAAGATGAAGCTGTCTTAATGGACCAATTTATGATAAAATTATCACAAATGAAAGAGCAGGAGATTCGCCGAGGCACAACCCTTAGTGGGCCGCATCGGGATGACCTGTCCTTTTTCATTAACGATCGGGAAGTACAAACATATGGCTCGCAGGGGCAGCAGCGCACAACGGCGTTGTCCCTTAAACTTGCGGAAATTGAACTGATTCATGAAGAAATCGGAGAATATCCAGTTCTGTTGCTGGATGATGTTCTGTCCGAGCTGGACCCTTTTCGCCAGACGCAGCTGATCGAAACGTTCCAGAGCAAGGTGCAAACCTTTATTACGGCTACGGGGATCGAGAGCCTGAACGTTGACAAGCTCAAAGATGCCAGTATTTATCACGTTCATGCCGGACAGGTTGAACGCTAAGGAGTGAGGGGCTTATGTACATTCATCTGGGCGGTGAGAAGATCATCCGTTCTTCCGAATTGGTCGCTATTTTTGATATATCGATTGAAAAATCCTCAAAGATCTCCAAGCAGTATGTCACGCATGCCGAGCAGGAAAAAACAGTGGAACACATCGGCGAAGAGGAAGCCAAGTCCATTGTGGTGACCAAAAACATTGTGTACTACTCGCCTATTTCCTCAGCCACGCTGAAAAAGCGGGCTCACATTTTTCCGGATCTCTAGCGTTGTGTGGCATAAAATTAGTTAACGCATATTTACGATATTGAATCTATAGAAGTAGGTGAAAGGCATGTCTATGAATCAACCGTCATATGATGCGAATGAAATTCAGGTCCTTGAAGGATTGGAAGCCGTACGGAAGCGTCCGGGCATGTATATCGGTTCCACCAGTTCCAAGGGCCTGCATCATCTGGTCTGGGAAGTAGTGGACAACAGTATTGACGAAGCGCTTGCAGGTTACTGCGACCACATTGAGGTCAGTATCCATGAAGACAATAGCGTGACTGTAGTCGATAACGGACGGGGTATTCCTGTCGGCGAACATACCAAAATGAAACGTCCTGCACTTGAGGTAGTTATGACTGTCCTCCATGCAGGGGGAAAATTTGGCGGCGGCGGATATAAAGTATCCGGTGGTTTGCATGGTGTTGGTGTGTCCGTTGTGAATGCACTCTCTGAAAAAGTGGTTGTAACGGTTAAACGTGAGGGACATATCTATCAACAGGAATATCGCCGTGGAGCTCCACAGTATGACCTGAAAGTGATCGGTACAACCGACGAAACAGGAACAACGGTTAGATTCCATCCAGATCCTGAAATTTTCACGGAAACAAGAGTGTTCGAATATGACATCTTGCTTGCCCGGATTCGTGAGCTGGCATTCCTGAACAAGGGCATCGGTCTTACATTGACGGATGAGCGTACAGGTGCAACCAACTCGTTCATGTACGAAGGCGGCATTATCGAATACGTCTCCTACCTGAACCAGAAGCGCGAAGTCCTGCATGAGAATCCAATTTACGTCGAAGGTTCCAGAGATAACATCCAGGTGGAAGTTGCCCTGCAATACAATGACAACTACACCGAGAATATCTATTCCTTCGCGAACAATATCAACACGCATGAGGGCGGAACGCATGAATCAGGTTTCAAGAGTGCCCTTACGCGGATTATCAATGACTACGCCCGTAAGGCGGGGGTAATCAAGGACAGCACGGGGAACCTTTCCGGAGATGACGTGCGTGAAGGTTTGACGGCCATTATTTCGGTCAAGATTCCGGAACCACAATTTGAAGGACAGACGAAGACCAAGCTGGGCAACAGCGAAGTGCGTGGTATTGTCGAATCCTTGTTTGCCGAGAAACTTCAGGAGTTTCTGGAAGAGAATCCTTCCGTATCCCGTCGCATTTTGGAAAAAGGGCTGCAAGCAGCACGTGCGCGTGAAGCTGCCCGTAAAGCCCGTGAACTGACACGTCGTAAAGGTGCACTCGAAGTAAGCTCACTTCCAGGTAAACTGGCAGACTGTTCATCCAAGGATGCTTCAATTAGTGAATTGTACATCGTCGAAGGTGACTCTGCAGGCGGATCAGCAAAGCAAGGTCGGGATCGTCATTTCCAAGCGATTTTGCCGTTGCGTGGTAAGATTTTGAACGTGGAAAAAGCGCGTCTGGACCGGATCTTGGGTAATGCCGAGATTAGAGCAATTATTACGGCGATGGGTACAGGTATTGGTGATGACTTCGATATTGCCAAAGCCCGTTATCACAAAATCATTTTGATGACCGATGCCGATGTCGATGGTGCTCATATCCGAACACTGTTGCTGACATTCCTGTATCGGTACATGCGTAAAATCATTGAGGCAGGCTATGTATATATTGCTCAGCCGCCATTGTTCAAGATTGAGCGTAACAAAGTGATTCGTTATGCCGGTTCCGAGAGAGAGCGCGATGAAATTATTGCAACGCTCGGCGAAAATGCGAAATTCAACGTTCAGCGTTACAAAGGTCTTGGCGAGATGAATGCCGGACAATTGTGGGAAACGACGATGGATCCGGAGAGCCGGACCATGATGCAAGTATCGATTAATGATGCCATACTTGCTGATACCATGTTTGACACCCTGATGGGGGATAACGTTGAACCGCGTCGTGACTTTATCCAGGAAAATGCAAAATACGTGAAAAACCTCGACATTTAACATATTCGAAGAGGCGCCTGAGAGGGCGCCTTTTTTATATTAGGGAAGGTATGGAACAGGGAAGGCGTATACTTAGATATCCATATCCCTTTGTTATCTGCGTACACGTTTTTTGGCAGATGAAGCCTGTGCTTTAGGGGATGGCCGGGAGCTCTTACCCTTTTTGGAGGGCAAACGACCGTACGCAATCGCATAACGTTTGATCTTCCGGTACGCCTCCTTGTCCGGTAATAAGCCAAAGGCATAAATGCCTGGCAGTGTGTTGACTTCAAGAATCCAGGGACGCCCTGCTTCGTCTAGCGCAATATCAATACCAATCTCTTTGAGTCTTGGAAATGATGTTTGCAATTGCACAGCGGTATGAATACCTAAGCGGTACAGCTCAGTGCGAAGTTTTTTGAAGCCATCCTGGTGAAGATGGGGGAGTACAAGTTCTTCAAACGTAGCCAATCGCCCACCACCATGAATGTTAGTGATGATTTTGCCCGGGGCAGCAATACGTCCCAGAACACCTGTTGTTTCCCAGTTGTGTTGCAGATTTTTCTGAGTTAACACACGCAAGTCAAAAGGCAAATTTTCATGCTTCATCAGCGAGATTCCCTGTTGAATGATATATTCACGTTCCTGAATACGATCATTCAGTGCTCGTTCGAGTTCGTCAAGGGAATGAAATGATCTCTCCTCTGTACCGTATTGGAGATGATATGTTGTTGTGAGATAGGTAGCTCTGGAGATAACAGCACTTGCTTCGGGTTCATCAGCCAGGTTTCGATCATTGGTTTCTTCCGAAACCTCTGCATCTGTGGTGGAATCTTCGGAATTAACAACAGGTTCGTATAAACGGGTTGTTCTCACCCGCATAACGCCATTACCGTAAGTGCCACGGTCCGGTTTGATATAGTTGGACTCAAATAATTCAGTCATTCGTTCCAGAGTTTGACGGCTATATTTTCGGGTCACTGGGATATATTCATTCACAATGCGACTGCGTTGTAACACGGCTGTTTTGGCCCATTTGCTGGAGACGCGTTGGATACCCAAGATTCATCAGTCCTTTCATGTTTTGTTCAGTTCTAAAGAGGGACCAGACACGGAGAAATCAAAGGACAAGAGACGATTTCAGTGGTATAATAGAGAAATATGGCGTTTTGTGCGATGAGCTGCACAATTTGCAGTTTGATCGTAGGACGGGAATGGCTTTAGCCTCGGTAGGCACAGTACATATGCCGTTTTTCTAGCATTGTATGTGCAATTGGGGAGGAAGGCAGGGCGTATCCCCAGACACGCAGAAGTTCCCGGAAGAAAGGCTATTGCCCAGCGGACGTTTAATTGTGTAACTTTTGTGAAAGTAATATAATAAAGAGTAGCGTTCTTGCGCGGTTTTAGCCTTGTTAGGCTTTTCACATATAATCAACTTTTTTGCATGACGGAATGGAACGTTTGTTGAAGGACAAGAAGGAGGTCCAGCATGGCGGAAGAAATGAACTCTCAGATTACAGATCGGGATATAGGCGTCGAGATGCGTGAATCGTTTATGGATTATGCGATGAGCATCATCGTTAGCCGTGCCTTACCTGACGTGCGTGATGGATTGAAGCCGGTTCACCGGCGTATTCTGTACGCGATGTCAGAGCTCGGCATGACACCCGATAAACCACATAAAAAATCAGCCAGAATCGTCGGCGAAGTTATCGGTAAGTATCACCCACACGGTGACTCTGCTGTTTACGAGACGATGGTACGGATGGCACAGGATTTCTCCCTGCGTTATATGCATGTAGATGGACATGGTAACTTTGGATCGGTCGATGGTGATATGGCAGCAGCCATGCGTTATACCGAAGCACGTTTGTCCAAGATTGCTATGGAAATGCTCAGAGATATCAACAAGGATACGATTGATTTCCAACCGAACTATGACGGTGAAGAACATGAGCCAATCGTTCTGCCTGCTCGTTTTCCTAACTTGCTTGTCAATGGGGTTGGCGGGATCGCGGTAGGTATGGCTACCAATATTCCTCCTCATAACCTGGGTGAGGTCATTGATGGTGTACAGGCCATGATTCAAAATCCGGACATTACATCCATGGAACTCATGGATTACATTCAAGGACCAGACTTCCCTACGTCCGGCTACATTTTGGGCCGCTCAGGCATTCGCCAGGCGTATCAGACCGGACGTGGTTCAGTAACGATGCGGGCTAAAACCAACATCGAAGAGAATAACAACAAGGCACGAATTATCGTTACAGAGCTGCCTTATCAGGTAAACAAGGCGAGACTTGTTGAGAAAATCGCTGAGTTGGTACGTGATAAAAAGATTGATGGTATTACTGACCTTCGTGATGAGTCTGACCGTAATGGTATGCGGGTTGTAATTGAGCTTCGCAGAGACGTGAATCCGGGGGTTGTCCTGAACAACCTGTACAAACATACATCGATGCAATCCACTTTCGGGATTAACATGCTTGCGATTGTTAATAAAGAACCTAAAATCCTGAACTTGCGCGAAGTGTTGTATCACTACCTGCAGCATCAGATTGAGGTTATTCGCAGACGTACGCAGTTTGAACTGAAAAAGGCTGAAGCTCGTGCACACATTCTAGAAGGTTTACGTATTGCGCTGGATCATATCGACGAGATTATTACGTTGATTCGTTCATCCAGTAATGCGGATGCAGCAAGAGAAGGTTTGATTGAGCGCTTCTCACTCAGTCATGATCAGGCTCAAGCTATTCTCGATATGCGTTTGCAACGACTCACAGGTCTGGAACGCGAACGTATTGAAAATGAATATAACGAACTGATGGTCAAAATCAGAGAGTATCGCGAAATTCTGGCCAATGAGCATCTGGTGCTTGAGATTATCAGTACGGAACTGCAAGAGATCCGCGACCGCTTCAGCGATGATCGTCGTACGGAGATCACTGTAGGTGAAGAGAGTATTCTGGATGAGGACCTGATTCCACGTGAAGAGGTTATCATTACGATTACTCATACAGGCTACGTGAAACGTCTGCCGGTATCCACATACCGCAGCCAGAAACGTGGTGGACGTGGAGTCGTGGGTATGGATACAAAAGATACCGACTTTGTCGAGCATCTGTTTGTGACAAACTCCCACAATTACCTCATGTTCTTCACTGACAAAGGTAAAGTGTACCGTCTCAAAGCTTACGAGATTCCAGAGCTTGGACGTACCGCACGGGGAACGCCGATTATCAACCTGATCCAAATCGAGCAGGGCGAATCGGTCAATGCCGTAATTCCGGTCCAGGAATTCGAAAGTGACAGATACTTGTTCTTTGCTACCCGCCAAGGGGTTGTGAAGAAGACGCCACTTGAGGATTACACCAATATTCGCAAAGGCGGCTTGATCGGTATTTCCTTACGTGATGATGACGTTCTGATCGATGTTAAGCTGACCGATGGATTGCAAGAGATCATCATGGGTACAGCTCACGGAATGTCTATTCGATTCTCGGAAGGTAACGTACGTTCCATGGGACGAAGCGCAACCGGGGTCAAAGGGATTACATTGGATGAACAGGATGCTGTTATCGGCATGGATGTAGTTGATAAAGAGCTTGATGTTCTGATCGTTACAGCCAAAGGTTACGGTAAACGTACACCTGTCAGTGATTATCGGATGCAGACTCGTGGCGGTAAAGGGATCAAGACTATTAATGTCACAGAGAAGAACGGCTCAGTAGTCAGCCTCAAAATGGTTAAAACCGAAGAGGATCTGATGATTATCACGTCCAGCGGTACGTTGATCCGGATGAGCATGGAAGGCATATCCACTATGGGTCGATACACGCAGGGTGTGAAGCTGATTCATATTCGTGACGAGGATTCAGTAGCTACAGTCAGCCGAATTGACAAAAATGAAGAGGAACCAGACGATGAGTCGCTTGAAGGCTTGGAAGGCGAGGAGTCCCAAGCTCCGGAAGTAAGCTTGGAAGAAGGCACCGTTTCTGACGCTGAGGTTAATGAAGTTGAGGGCGACGACGATTCCGGTTCGGAAGCATAAAATAGAATTTTATAAAGACTGATCTCTTTGAGATTGGAAGAAGATTGCGAGGGCTCCCACCGGGAGCCCTTTTGTTTGTATAAAGGAATCTCTTCTTTTATTCTTCCGAATCTGGGATGTACAGCCTGATTCCTGAGTAATATAATGGGAAATATCATGAAAAACCGGGACTATGGTCTTGTTTGTATTAACATAGAAGAACGATGAGTGAGGGGAATACATATGGGATTAATCACCCTGTCAGAAGTCAAACCAGGACTCAAACTTGGGAGTGATGTGCAAACACTTCGCGGCAACGTTCTGCTTCAGAAGGGAAAAGTCATTTTACCCAAGGATATGGAAGTGCTCAAAGCCTTTATGATTCAACAGGTAGATATTGAACAGGAAAGAATGGTGTCGAGTAGTACAGGAACCAAAGGTGCATCTGTGTCCGCAGGAAGTTCTGCCAATGACAACAATGGTGAACGGACAGGGAAGACAGGGAACGTCACCACAGCTCCTGTAGTAACGTCTTTGCAGGATGAGTATGAGAAGATGGTCGGACTAACGAAAAATGCTTTCCTGTCCTCTCTGGCGGCTGAATTACCGGTCTATGAGTTACGTACACAGTTGGAGGCTGTGTTTGCACATCTCAAACAATATAATGTGCTTACCTTCAGTCCACGAGTAATGCAAGAACATGATTATGTATATCACCATGCCGTACTGAGTGCGATCACATCCTATCAACTGGCTCAATGGATCGATCTCCCCTCCAAGGATTGGATGCAAGTGGCTTTTGCAGGCTTGTTCCATGATATTGGTAACAACAAGGTAGATCCGCAGATACTCCATAAACCATCCACGTTGACGGCTACAGAGCAGGAAGAGATTCGTCAGCATACGAAATATGGTTATCAGATCCTTAAACAGGCAAAGGCCATTAATGAGGGAGCCAGACTTGCAGCTTTACAGCATCATGAAAAAGTGGATGGTTCAGGCTACCCGTTGCAGCTTAGTGGGACGCAGATTCATATTTATGCCAAGATTGTAGCTATCGCTGATATTTTCCACGCCATGACGCTGGAGAAGATCTACCGCAAGGCGCAATCACCATACCTAGTCCTAGAACAGATCCAAAGTGAGGCATTTGGGAAATTGGACCCTGCAATTGTAAGAGTATTTGTTCAACGGTCGACCCAGATCCATAATGGCATCCGAGTAAAACTCAGCAATAACCAGATTGGAGAGATCGTATTCTCTGATCGAGATCATCCTACACGGCCTATGGTGTCAGTAGAAGGAACCATCATTAACCTGATGCAGCAACGGCAGCTTCACATCCAAGAGGTTATCGGATATTAATAGATATTAAAGTAACTTGATGAGAGGGCCTTTCTTTTATAGAGAGGCTTTTTATGTGAGATAAATGTGGAAATGTAGAAAAAAACAAAAAGATTATAGAAAGATATATAATTACTCAAAAAAAGACTTGCATTCAATATCTGTACATGGTATATTCTAAGTCCGGCCAAGAAAACACGGTTTACACGGTGCGGCAAGCAAATGAAATAAGCTTCGAAAGAAACTTAAAAAAAGAGCTTGCAAAGTTGGTTCGGATGTGATAAGATATAAAAGTTGCTGAAGAGAACAACATTCGGTAACGAAAAAAGTTTGATCTTTGAAAACTGAACAACGAGTGAGTAAACATTCTGCTTGCAGAATGAACGCGAAAGTTTGAAACAAGCCTTGGCTTGAATCGACTGGAGCACAAATGAGATTTTAATCTCGTCAGATTCAAAATGAGCTTATCGCTCTTTTCAATACTTTATTGGAGAGTTTGATCCTGGCTCAGGACGAACGCTGGCGGCATGCCTAATACATGCAAGTCGAGCGGACTTGAAGAGAAGCTTGCTTCTCTGATAGTTAGCGGCGGACGGGTGAGTAACACGTAGGCAACCTGCCCTCAAGTTTGGGACAACTACCGGAAACGGTAGCTAATACCGAATAATTGTTTTCTTCGCCTGAAGGAAATTGGAAAGACGGAGCAATCTGTCACTTGGGGATGGGCCTGCGGCGCATTAGCTAGTTGGTGAGGTAACGGCTCACCAAGGCGACGATGCGTAGCCGACCTGAGAGGGTGATCGGCCACACTGGGACTGAGACACGGCCCAGACTCCTACGGGAGGCAGCAGTAGGGAATCTTCCGCAATGGGCGAAAGCCTGACGGAGCAATGCCGCGTGAGTGATGAAGGTTTTCGGATCGTAAAGCTCTGTTGCCAGGGAAGAACGCTTGGGAGAGTAACTGCTCTCAAGGTGACGGTACCTGAGAAGAAAGCCCCGGCTAACTACGTGCCAGCAGCCGCGGTAATACGTAGGGGGCAAGCGTTGTCCGGAATTATTGGGCGTAAAGCGCGCGCAGGCGGTCATTTAAGTCTGGTGTTTAATCCCGGGGCTCAACCCCGGATCGCACTGGAAACTGGGTGACTTGAGTGCAGAAGAGGAGAGTGGAATTCCACGTGTAGCGGTGAAATGCGTAGATATGTGGAGGAACACCAGTGGCGAAGGCGACTCTCTGGGCTGTAACTGACGCTGAGGCGCGAAAGCGTGGGGAGCAAACAGGATTAGATACCCTGGTAGTCCACGCCGTAAACGATGAGTGCTAGGTGTTAGGGGTTTCGATACCCTTGGTGCCGAAGTTAACACATTAAGCACTCCGCCTGGGGAGTACGGTCGCAAGACTGAAACTCAAAGGAATTGACGGGGACCCGCACAAGCAGTGGAGTATGTGGTTTAATTCGAAGCAACGCGAAGAACCTTACCAGGTCTTGACATCCCTCTGATCGATGCAGAGATGTATCTTTCCTTCGGGACAGAGGAGACAGGTGGTGCATGGTTGTCGTCAGCTCGTGTCGTGAGATGTTGGGTTAAGTCCCGCAACGAGCGCAACCCTTATATTTAGTTGCCAGCATTTCGGATGGGCACTCTAGATAGACTGCCGGTGACAAACCGGAGGAAGGTGGGGATGACGTCAAATCATCATGCCCCTTATGACCTGGGCTACACACGTACTACAATGGCCGGTACAACGGGCTGCGAAATCGCGAGATGGAGCCAATCCCAACAAAGCCGGTCTCAGTTCGGATTGCAGGCTGCAACTCGCCTGCATGAAGTCGGAATTGCTAGTAATCGCGGATCAGCATGCCGCGGTGAATACGTTCCCGGGTCTTGTACACACCGCCCGTCACACCACGAGAGTTTATAACACCCGAAGTCGGTGGGGTAACCGCAAGGAGCCAGCCGCCGAAGGTGGGATAGATGATTGGGGTGAAGTCGTAACAAGGTAGCCGTATCGGAAGGTGCGGCTGGATCACCTCCTTTCTATGGAGAATCGTTTCCTGCAACGGAAACATTCAAATAAGCAGGTTCTTAGAACCTGCAACAGCGATTCATTTCGGTCCGCCACTTCGGTGTGGATGAAATGAAGAGCACAAAACACTCACTCGTTGTTCGGTTTTGAGAGCTCAAACTCTCAAAACAGCTTGCTTTTGCATGGAGCTTGTTCTTTGAAAACTAGATATCGAAACGAAACAAACGCGAATTAGAACATTCCTTTAAGCTGATCTTGTGTAAACAAGTCAAGTGTATAAAGGTAGTTAAATTGCTTTTGTGAGGGTATCGGGTGAGAGCGACTTTTGGCTTTGCGCAAGCAAAACAAGGGAAGCGAGCGACCGAAACCGGAACAAAATGGTTAAGCTACTAAGAGCACACGGAGGATGCCTAGGCGCTAGGAGCCGATGAAGGACGTGGCGAACAACGAAACTGCCTCGGGGAGCTGTAAGCAAGCTTTGATCCGGGGGTGTCCGAATGGGGAAACCCAGCTGGGGTAATTTCCAGTTACACCTAACTGAATACATAGGTTAGTGTGAGGCATACCAGGGGAACTGAAACATCTAAGTACCCTGAGGAAGAGAAAACAATAGTGATTCCGTCAGTAGCGGCGAGCGAACGCGGAGAAGCCCAAACCAGAGAGCTTGCTCTTTGGGGTTGTGGGACGTCTCACATGGAGTTACAAAGGAACCGGTTAAGCGAAGAGGTCTGGAAAGGCCCGCCAAAGAAGGTAAAAGCCCTGTAGTTGAAAGTCTGTTCCCTCCGAGACGGATCCCGAGTAGTGCGGGGCACGTGAAACCCCGTATGAATCCGGCAGGACCATCTGCCAAGGCTAAATACTTCCTAGCGACCGATAGTGAAGCAGTACCGTGAGGGAAAGGTGAAAAGCACCCCGGAAGGGGAGTGAAATAGAACCTGAAACCGTGTGCTTACAAAAAGTCAGAGCCCGTTTTAGGGGTGATGGCGTGCCTTTTGTAGAATGAACCGGCGAGTTACGTTCCCGTGCAAGGTTAAGGTGAAGAGCCGGAGCCGCAGCGAAAGCGAGTCTGAATAGGGCGACTGAGTACGTGGACGTAGACCCGAAACCGGGTGATCTACCCCTGTCCAGGGTGAAGGTGCGGTAACACGCACTGGAGGCCCGAACCCACGCATGTTGAAAAATGCGGGGATGAGGTGGGGGTAGCGGAGAAATTCCAATCGAACTCGGAGATAGCTGGTTCTCCCCGAAATAGCTTTAGGGCTAGCCTCGGAAAACAGAGTCGTGGAGGTAGAGCACTGATTGGGTGCGGGGCCCGCAAGGGTTACCAAGCTCAGTCAAACTCCGAATGCCATAGACTTACTTCCGGGAGTCAGACAGTGAGTGCTAAGATCCATTGTCAAAAGGGAAACAGCCCAGACCATCAGCTAAGGTCCCCAAGTGTGTGTTAAGTGGGAAAGGATGTGGAGTTGCACAGACAACCAGGATGTTGGCTTAGAAGCAGCCATCATTGAAAGAGTGCGTAATAGCTCACTGGTCGAGTGACTCTGCGCCGAAAATGTAACGGGGCTAAACACACCACCGAAGCTATGGCTTGATGCTTTGCATCAGGGGTAGGGGAGCGTTGTATAAGGGTTGAAGGTGTACCGTAAGGAGCGCTGGACATTATACAAGTGAGAATGCCGGTATGAGTAACGAAAAGATCAGTGAGAATCTGATCCGCCGAAAGCCTAAGGGTTCCTGAGGAAGGCTCGTCCGCTCAGGGTAAGTCGGGACCTAAGGCGAGGCCGAAAGGCGTAGTCGAAGGACAACAGGTCGAAATTCCTGTACCACCGTAAGCCGTTATGAGCAATGGGGGGACGCAGTAGGGTAGTGACGCGGACTGATGGATGTCCGTCTAAGCAGTAAGGCTGATGTGTAGGCAAATCCGCACATTGTAAGGCTGAGCTGTGATGGGGAGCGAAAATTGTAGTAGCGAAGGTCATGATCTCACACTGCCAAGAAAAGCCTCTAGCCAGGTGAAGGTGCCCGTACCGCAAACCGACACAGGTAGGCGAGAAGAGTATTCTAAGGCGCGCGGAAGAACTCTCGTTAAGGAACTCGGCAAAATGACCCCGTAACTTCGGGAGAAGGGGTGCCCCGGTAGTGTGAATAGCACGAGGGGGCCGCAGTGAAAAGGCCCAAGCGACTGTTTAGCAAAAACACAGGTCTGTGCGAAGCCGTAAGGCGAAGTATACGGGCTGACGCCTGCCCGGTGCTGGAAGGTTAAGGGGAGTGGTTAGGAGCAATCCGAAGCTGTGAACCGAAGCCCCAGTAAACGGCGGCCGTAACTATAACGGTCCTAAGGTAGCGAAATTCCTTGTCAGGTAAATTCTGACCCGCACGAATGGCGTAACGACTTGGGCGCTGTCTCAACGAGAGATCCGGTGAAATTTTAATACCTGTGAAGATGCAGGTTACCCGCGACAAGACGGAAAGACCCCATGGAGCTTTACTGCAGCTTGATATTGAATTTGGGTACGATCTGTACAGGATAGGTGGGAGCCTTTGAAACGTGAGCGCCAGCTTGCGTGGAGGCAACGTTGGGATACCACCCTGATCGTATCTAGGTTCTAACCTGGTACCGTAATCCGGTGCGGGGACAGTGTCAGGTGGGCAGTTTGACTGGGGCGGTCGCCTCCTAAAGAGTAACGGAGGCGCCCAAAGGTTCCCTCAGAATGGTTGGAAATCATTCGAAGAGTGCAAAGGCATAAGGGAGCTTGACTGCGAGACCTACAAGTCGAGCAGGGACGAAAGTCGGGCTTAGTGATCCGGTGGTACCGCATGGAAGGGCCATCGCTCAACGGATAAAAGCTACCCTGGGGATAACAGGCTTATCTCCCCCAAGAGTCCACATCGACGGGGAGGTTTGGCACCTCGATGTCGGCTCATCGCATCCTGGGGCTGAAGTAGGTCCCAAGGGTTGGGCTGTTCGCCCATTAAAGCGGTACGCGAGCTGGGTTCAGAACGTCGTGAGACAGTTCGGTCCCTATCTGTCGTGGGCGTAGGAAATTTGAGAGGAGCTGTCCTTAGTACGAGAGGACCGGGATGGACGTACCGCTGGTGTACCAGTTGTTCCGCCAGGAGCACCGCTGGGTAGCTATGTACGGACGGGATAAACGCTGAAAGCATCTAAGCGTGAAGCCCCCCTCAAGATGAGATTTCCCAGTATGTAAGACCCCTTGAAGACGACGAGGTAGATAGGCTGGGGGTGGAAGTGCAGCAATGCATGGAGCTGACCAGTACTAATCGGTCGAGGGCTTATCCAATAGCAAGTTGTAATTCGCGTGTTTCGTTTCGAATCTAGTTTTCAGAGAACAACAACTCTGAAATGTAAGCTACGCGTTTGGTGGCGATGGCGGAGGGGTTCCACACGTACCCATCCCGAACACGACCGTTAAGCCCTCTAGCGCCGATGGTACTTGGACCGCAGGGTCCTGGGAGAGTAGGACGCCGCCAAGCAAAGAACCACTGCCGATGTTATTCGGTGGTGGTTTTTATTTGTTTATAAGGATTAAATATGATAAGTGGAAGCTCTGACATGATCGATACTGGAAGGTAACATTTTTGTTACGGATAACAGCGGCAAAACCAGTATAATAGGACTATGTTAAATATGCTAAAAGTACCTGACCACAGAGCTGGAATGTGCAGCTGTGAAAAGGAGGGTGTGTGTGTTAAGTTGGCGGAGACTTGGACTACAATCATTTCTGTTGCTTTGTTTGACCGTTGTTCTAGCAGGATGCGGTGAAGCTTCAGGATCTGTATGGACTTCATATGAAGGTGCGGTGAACGAGAAGAGTTTTCCGGTGCCGAAAGTAGCGAATAAATCTGACCAGTCTGAAAATAATTCGGATATGGATTATGTTCGATATACGCTGTCTGGTATTAGTGAGAGTACTAGCTTGCCTGAGGTATATCTAGACGAGATTAAAAGCTGGGGTTGGACAGAGAGGCAAGCCAAGGGTACATCCAATGAATCCAGTACCTTGCGTGTATTTGCAAAGGAAGGACATACTGTGCATTTAGCAGTACATGATGGTTCCTTTACACTAATGGTTCCTAGAAATGATGCTACTCAAACGACAGTTAAATCATTGGCTGAAGATGATTAAGCTGGTTAAAGTATGGTTTGGTATGATTAATTAACGCTGTGATGTTCCTTATAATATAGTAAAGCTCCCGTGTACGATCGGGGGCTTTTTTTTGCGAAGTAGGCTTTAGTAATGATGGGAGAATCTATCACGTATGGTGGATCAGAGGTCATAAAGGTACAGAAGGAATGAATGGCTGATGGAAAGCAGCTTGAGGGCATATAGAGCTGAGACTGAGTGAGAGATCGCTCAAGGCGTAAGTTCTACAAGATATCTGGGGTTATGAGGATATGGAGCAGCGGGAGGAAAAGAGGAGAAGAACGGAGTCACGAGTGGGGATAACTCATTTAACTATGCCCATGCTGTGGATAATGGATGAGAAGGGAACAAGAAATAAAGGTTATCCACAGTGGATAACCTTTATTTGAGCATGTGAGGCTGAGTCAACTGAACGATACACGATTATGTTTTTGCATCAGATTATTCGAAGGGCTCAGCGGTTATGTATTACAAGTAAGTAAGGTACATTGAGTATTGCATAAATGAGGGAGTGTTATTGCAGATAATATGAGACATCTTGTTCATTCAATTTGATGAGTCCGTCTTTACGCTCACGGGAGAGAACCATTACAACATACAAGCGAGGACCCAGCAACCACAAATGCCAGAAGATCAGCGAGAGGGTGAAGGACAATGGCGACCATATCAAACATACTGTAATGATACATAGTCCAATCCAGCTCATGTTAAGGTGTACCCGGACAAACATCCGGAAGCTAAAATGCTGATCAGGGATATAACCTAACCAGGGCATACGCATATTCCAGCGCCAGCGTTTGGCGTAAGAGGTACGGACCAGAAGTAATATGGTTCTGGCGATGACATAATGAATCCAGATGGTGATTGGACCTGCCAGTACAAAAAAGAAGAGGCCAGTCCAGGAGAATGCGAGTAGATTGAATAAGAGCATGATGACCGGCAGACACAGATAGCTGTAAATGACACTGCGGGCGATAGCCTTTTTTTTCAGAAGCCGGTATTGATAAAATGTTGCTTTATTCTCCGGTTCGGCGATCATACGATTATATATCCTCCTTCGGATTCACGTTTGTGTGGGGTAGGTATTCATTGTTCTTACACGAGTAAAAGGGAATGAATCATACATGTATGTATATATGAACCTTGTATCTCACGCCATGACGATTGTACAAGATATTGAGATTCGACGGAGCTTATCTCAGTATACTCCCGAGTACACGGACTGTCAGGCTTTAATATCGTTATCATGTATTATATATCGGCTGGGATTCCAAGTTTTTTTAAGGAAATTAAATATAAGTTTGAGTCAGGCCAAGGGATACGTGATGTAGAGGTAAATGCGATGGAATGTAGGATAACTGTATATACATAAGCAGGTGAATGTTCTTGTAGGGAGAATGAATGTATTTTTCGGTACAGACACCCAAGAGGGGGTGGGCGAATATATATATTTTATAGAAAGAAAGCACTATGAAAATGTTTAAAATAATAGAAACTGTGCAATACTGATAGTAAACGTAAAACAAGGTGGGATGGTTCATGGAAGAACATGCCGAACACACATGTATTATCTGCGAGCAAAGAAAAAGAGAAGGCATTTTTATTGTATCTGAATTCATATGTGACACTTGTGAAGCAGAAATGGTTCATACCGACGCGCAGGATGCCAAGTACAATTATTTTATTCATCAAATGAAGCAAATTTGGGTACAAAAAAACGCATAATAAATGTTGCTAATAGAAGTAGAAGCGAAACATCACATTGTAACGATGCTGATGTGTATAGAGGCCCAATGGGCCTTTTTCTGTTTTTAAGAGGAGAGATTGTCTTGTATGCCATCTTGGGAAGGCGTATGCTGATATAATGGTATAGATCATTTGCAGTAACGCGTGTGGAGATGGGGGAAGAAGTGAGTTCCTTGGATTAGGAAGCATTTTGAAGCGCATAGGACGCACATAATATATGTACAGGATGGTTATTTCATGGAACATAAAAATAAATCAAGTAGAGCCCCTTTATATGAAGCGTTGCTTGCGTATCGTGATTCGAAGCAGCGTTCTTTTCATGTGCCTGGGCATAAGAATGGACAAGCTTACCGACATTTGCTGGAACAAGCAGAAGCAGGGCAATCTCCAGCTAAGGATATCGTTAATGAGGAACAACAGCACAACGGAGTGATCCAGAACGATGGAGGAAAGAATGTTAACCAGAAGGTAGAGCGTTTCAGTTCGGTGGGTGAACATGGGGCTGATCTGGAGAGTGTGGAACGACTCAGCGTTGAAGGGGCTCACTCGGAATTAGAACTGGTACCGGTGCGTTCATTTCTGGAGATGATGGAGATGGATGTTACGGAGATTACGGGCACCGACGATTTGCATCATCCGGAAGGTGTAATCCAGGAAGCACAGGAGCTTGCGGCAGATTGTTTTGGAGCGGAGGAGAGTTTCTTCCTTGTGGGAGGCAGTACGGCAGGTAATTTGTCTCTATTACTAACTGTGTGTGATGAGCCGGACAGTATTGTGCTGGTGCAACGAAATGTGCACAAATCGGTTATTCACGGGTTAATGCTGGCAGGCGCAAGAGCTGTATTTCTGGAGCCGTGGGTCGATCCTGCGTCTGGACTTGCGGTCATGCCGTCGGTGGAGACGGTTCAGGCTGCTGTCCAGTCCTACCCTGAGGCAAAGGGCGTGTTAGTCACGTTGCCCAATTATTACGGCATGGGCGCTGATCTGACGCCCATAGCCGAGGTATGCCACGCCGCTGGCATGCCATTGCTCGTGGATGAAGCGCATGGCGCGCATTATGGGCAGCATCCGGAGCTGCCTGTCTCTGCACTGTCATGCGGAGCAGACGGTGTCGTGCAGTCGACACATAAGATGCTGACGGCCTTCACCATGGGTGCCATGCTGCACATTCAGGGACCACTGTTAAACCGGTCCCTGTTAAGGCAGCGCCTGGGCATGGTGCAAAGCTCAAGCCCATCATACCCGGTGATGGCTTCGCTTGATTTGGCGCGCCGGCTGTTGCACGTGCAGGGCGCGAACACTTTCACGGCGGGACTCGCCGCCGTGAATGCCTTTAAGCGCGGCCTCGCGGAGCTACCGCGCTTCCAGTTGCTGCAGCCTGCACAGCCGCTGCAGCCAGAACCGCCAGCCGGAACAGCGAAGCCGGCTGGCATGTCCGTGTCCGCTGCGCAGCAGACACGGGAGGGCCTGACCGCGGCGGCGATGCCAGCTGCCGCGGGGTATACCGCTCAGGACCCATTCAAGGCCGTCATCTATGACGGCGCAGGGGTGCTGAGCGGTTATGGGCTACAGCAGCAGCTGGAAGCATGCGGCTGTGTGCCTGAGATGAGCGACGAACGGTACGTCGTCTTGCTCTTCAGCCTGGGCTCAACGGTGCAAGATGCTCAGCACCTGTTGCAGGCTTTACACCATATCAGCTCTGCCAACGGGCATGAGCAGGTCCAATCTAATGCAGAGCCATCGCAACAGATTGCGAAAGGTTCGGCACATTATATTTCCACGTGGAACAATTTACAAGAAACCACTCGCTACTCGGAACCGATCTCCTTTACACTGCAACCAATTGTGGAGACGAATACGATCAATGTGCCGATAGAAGAAAGCGTAGGCTGTCGATCAGCTGAGATGGTAGTCCCGTATCCTCCAGGGATTCCGCTTGTATATCCGGGTGAACGTATTAGTACATCGATGGTGGCTCGTATACAACTCCTGCGGGATGAGGGTGCAAAATTTCATGGGGTATCCGATGCATCTCTACGGTCATTGAAGGTTATGAAGGAATGAAGGGAACACATGAGGATCTGAATTGCATTCACCAATAGGTAGGCAATATGACCAATACGGATAGCGATACCGGACCCTACACATGTGAGGGTCTCTTGGTCATTAATCTAGTTGCTAGGGTGTGTCTTCAAACTCAGGCATGCAATACGTTGAAGGATGTCAGGGTCCAACATCTTGAAGTCAAGGAATGCTGATCCTGGCGAATTGTCCAGACGATTTTCTAAGGAAGCGAGGACGTCTTATTTAGCCTTCGAGTACTCCTTTTATTTTGTAAGGAACCTGAGACACGTTATTAACCAAATTGACCTAACAAACACGCTGTAAACGGCTGGTTATTCCAATATAACGTGTTTCAGATTCCTTAGATTGCTGCGGGCGCTTCAAATCGCTGAATAAGACGTCACAGGGTCGTTAGCGCTCCCGCTCCGTGCCCTGCTCCAGACACATTCAGTTTGAAGACACGCTTTAGTTCAACTTATACAGATAGACATAAGAAAGAAGGGAACACTTTGGGTATTCCGCTAAAAAAATATACAGGAATAGTCCTGCAAGTTTTGTTGATGTACGGTTTTTATTGGATTGGAAACTTGATTCAAGCTGTACTACATCTGCCGTTAACAGGAAGTATTGTGGGCATGCTGGTATTGTTTGTCGCCATTCAACTGGGATGGATCAAAATGAGCTGGGGAGAAGAAGGGTCGACGTGGCTTCAATCTCATCTGCAATTGTTGTTCATCCCGCCAACTGTGGGCATTATTAATCATTTTGATTTTTTTAGAGCGAACACCTTGTTATTGGTTCTGGGTTTGATCGTTAGCACATTAATCACATGTCTGATATCTGCCAAATTAAGTGAGTGGCTTATGACATGGAGATCGTCTCATTCAGGCAAAAAGGAGGCGATCACTTGTCAGCATTCATCCTCGGAATTGGAATGATCGCGCTAACCATCGCTGTATATATTCCAGCTACTCGTCTATATAAAAGGCTGAAATGGCCGATCCTTATGCCTGTACTCACAACGACTGCCATACTGATCCTGATATTGGTGATTTCCGGTATAAAGCTGGATACCTACATGCTGGGTGGAAAATGGATACAGGAGCTTTTGGGTCCAGCAGTTGTATCGCTCGCTTTTCCCTTGTCCAGATATCTGCATGTGCTGAAGCAAAATATCATTCCAATTGTGGGTGGAACAATCGGAGGCAGTATTACAGGTATCGCTACAGGCGCTTTAATCGCCATTCTGCTCGGCTATCCGCAAGAGATGGTCATCGCTTTATTGCCAAAATCAGTGACAACTCCTGTGGCTATTCAACTCGCTAATCAGGTTGGGGGGAATGCTTCATTCACATCGCTGTTTGTGATGATTGCAGGATTCTCAGGGATACTATTGGGGCCGATGCTCTTGAAATGGGCCAAAGTCCGCAGTAAACATGCCTATGGAATTGGACTGGGTTCAGCATCTCATGCCCTCGGCATGGCAAGGTCTTTTGAATATGGAGAGAATGCGGTAGCCCTCAGTTCAGTTTCCATGATTGTCAGTGCTATTGCCGGATCAATTATGCTTCCATTATGGGTATGGATCATCTACGGTTGAATGCTTTACTTTGTTGTTCATGTTGGAGTAACCGCTGACCTATAGTATGATAGAAAGAAACAAGCTTGTATGATCTTGGTGTTATTAATACGTACCGATATAGCTGTAGCTATACACCTCTGGGCAGGGGATATCATATCTTGTAGCAAGAGGGTCTAAGCATATTCCATTACAGCAGCAATACATGCAATTATCGACATAGAAAGCAGGGAAGCATATGCAGGGCAGAGGTAAATTCATTACGCTGGAAGGGGGAGAGGGTTCCGGTAAGACAACGATGATCGGTAGAATAGGTTCTTATTTTGAAGAACGGGGTATACCTTACGTAGTTACGCGAGAGCCTGGTGGAATTGAGATTGCGGAGAAAATACGTTCAATTATTCTGGACCCTCTTCATACGGCAATGGATGCTCGAACCGAAGCGCTATTGTATGCAGCTGCACGCAGCCAGCATCTGGCGGAGAAAGTAGAGCCTGCGCTGAGAGCTGGAAAAGCAGTCATCTGTGACCGATTTGTCGATAGCAGTCTGGTCTATCAAGGATACGCCCGTGGACTCGGGATAGAGAATGTATGGGCCATTAACCGTTTTGCGATTGGTGATCTCATGCCGGATGTGACCTTATATCTGGACATTGAGCCTGAAGTGGGGCTTGCCCGGATCGATGCTCATGATGGCCGGGAAGTAAACCGTCTAGATCTGGAAAATCTGGAGTTTCACCGTAAAGTGCGAGAGGGTTACTTCCTATTAAAAGAGCAGTTCCCGGAACGGATCAGAGTTATCGATGCTTCCATGAAGCAGGAGGATGTCTTGGAAGCAATGATTTTGTCGCTGGAGACAGGGATTTTGAAGGATTTTGACGAGTAATTGTCTAATATATAGACAGGGCATTTGATAAAGGTGCTTATTCTAAAGGAGGTTATGCAGGATGAAACTGATTGTTGCGATTATACAGGATAAAGACAGCAACCGATTATCCAGCGCATTGGTCAAAGCAAACTTTCGGGCAACGAAGCTTGCCAGTACGGGCGGATTTTTGAAGGCAGGCAACACGACGTTTATGATCGGTGTCGATGATGGTCAAGTCGAATCCGTAATGAACGTCATTCGCAGCAGCTGTAAGGTTCGTGAACAGCTCGTGACTCCGGTCACACCGATGAGTGGAACAACCGACTCTTACCTGCCGCTACCTGTTGAAGTTCAAGTAGGCGGAGCTACTGTATTTGTTCTCCCGGTAGATCGCTTCGAACATTTCTAATTAAACCTATTGCATGGATCTCATGAGGGTCCTTCATGATTGATAGCATGTTGGAAACGATGGATGCAAGAAGAGTTAACAGAGTTCGTGCGTGCCACTTACGGAACGCCTTTCTTGATGAGAAGAATCAGCATACTCTTTCCGGATGAGCATTTCCCAGCTGGGGGAATGGTTCATTTCGGAAAGAGGTTGACTACAAAGAACAAGTCCTTGATGGTGATGTGTATCTACCATTATATATAGAGTGTGATCAGCATATATAAAAGCCTCATTCTCACGCACAGGCGCAACGCGCACTGTGCTGATGGGCGATTGGCTAACTATGATAGAAAGCGGGCGTATCCATGAAAATCAATCCTGGATTCAGACCGATTCAGAGCGGGATCAGTTCTACTGATTCAGGTTCCAAACCGGTTCAATCCAAAAATTTCTCTGATATGATGAATCACCAGGGGGAACGGGCCTCACAAGCTGAACTGAATCGCCGGTTTAGTGAAATCCAGCTTCAGGGAGATCGCTTGGCACGTTCCATGACGATTCGTGAACTGAAGGCATATAAGCAACTTGTTAAAAGGTTCCTGGAAGAGACCGTTCGTCGCGGTGTATCCATGAAAGAGACAAGGGGTTGGGATCGTCGTGGCAGAGGTAAGCGGTATAAGCTGATTGATGAAATTGACTCCGCTCTGTTATCCATGGCTGATGAATTGCTGGATACAGAAGAAGGAAAAATCTCTCTATTACAACAAGTAGGGGAAATTCGGGGGATGCTTATTAATTTAAGCTTCTGAGGAGGAAGTATGTCCTTTCAACAGATTATGGGTCAACAAGCGGCCAAGAAAATGTTACAAAGCAGTTTGAGACGTAAGGCAATAAGCCATGCGTATTTGTTTAGCGGTCCAGCTGGTAGCGGGCAACGGAAGACGGCAATTACCTTTGCCAAGGCAATATTCTGTACAGAGCTTGAAGATGACGCTTGTGGGCAGTGTCTTGAATGTCGTAAGGTAGATCATGGTAACCATCCGGATCTAACCATGCTTGCACCAGATGGAAACAACATTAAAATAGATCAAATCCGGGATCTGCAGCGTATTTTTTCATACCGATCAGAGGCAGGCCATCCCAAAGTATATATTATAGAACAAGCCGAGAAAATGACGGTGCAGGCAGCAAACAGTTTGCTCAAATTTCTGGAGGAACCGCAGGTACCAGCAGTCGGCATCCTGATTACAGATAATGGACAGGCCATGTTGCCAACGATCCGCTCACGCTCCCAATTGGTACCGTTCAGCGCACTGAATCCGGAAGAGATGCTGCAATCACTAATTGAGGAAGGGCACCCTGCCAATCTGGCTCGCTCTGCCGTCCATTTAGCGTCAGGATTGGAAGCATGTAGAGAAATTCTCCAGCAGAATTGGTTTGCAGAAATTAGAAACGTAATGTTACAATTAGGGAAGGAGTCCCTGGGTAGAGGAAGTACATCATTGATCTCTGCACAGCAGAAGCTTTTTAAAACCGGACTCTCTGAACACCTGGACATGTTACTCAGTTTGTTCCATCTATGGTTTAGGGACATGCTGTATGTTCAGTACGATAGGCATGAACATATCGTTTTTATAGATCAGTTAGACATGTTATCTCAGTTGGCACATACCCGCAGCACAGAGCAGTGGGTCTCCTATATGGATATGGCCGCAGCATGCAGAAAAAAATTGCGTTTCAACGTCAATGGCCAGCTTTGTCTGGAGCAATTTTTGATCGGTTTGGCATAAGACTGGGAGAGGGCAAAGTTAGCTCCAATCATATGCAAACGGTTATAACTTCGGCCGGTTCCCTAAGAAGACGGGGCTTCAGACGAAGTGGGGTTGGCTTACAAGGGGGTTAATTTTTTGTACAGTGTAGTGGGTGTCCGTTTCAAAAAAGCGGGCAAAATTTATTACTTCGATCCCCTGGACCTTCCCATTGAGAAAGAAAACTGCGTTATCGTGGAGACAGCGCGGGGGGTTGAGTACGGTAAGGTTGTCGTAGGTAAGAAGGAAGTGGGCGAGTCCGATGTGGTGTTGCCGCTGAAGAAAGTCATCCGCGTTGCGGGCGATACAGATGCCCGTGTGGTTGATGAGAACAAACGTGCAGCCAAAGAAGCATTCGGTACTTGTTTAAATAAAATCAAAGACCATGGCCTCAAAATGAAGCTGGTCGATGTGGAATTTACGTTTGATCGCAATAAAATTATATTTTATTTTACAGCTGAAGGAAGAGTTGATTTCCGGGAGCTGGTCAAGGATCTGGCAAGCATATTCCGGACACGAATCGAGCTGAGACAGATTGGTGTACGTGATGAAGCGAAGATGCTTGGCGGAATCGGACCTTGCGGCCGTGTGTTGTGTTGTTCTTCCTGGCTGGGAGACTTTGAGCCGGTATCAATCAAGATGGCTAAAGATCAGAGCCTGTCACTGAATCCGACGAAAATTTCAGGGTTGTGCGGAAGACTCATGTGCTGTCTGAAATTTGAGCATGATAACTATGAAAGTGTGAGAGAAGAACTGCCAGCTGTAGGCAAATTGGTCGTCACCTCATTGGGTGAAGGAAAAGTTGTCGGAATTAATGCCGGTAGCCGCACAGTCCATGTTCAACTGTTCGACATCAGTAAAGTCAAAGAACTTCCGCTGGATGACGTCGTTATCAAGTAAACCATAAAGGTTGCTTCGGGGTGGAAACTTGGAAAAGAAAAATCTGTTTACGCACATTCATGAAATGGAAACCCAACTGGGTCAGTTGCACGGTGATTTAGGAGAGTTAAAAATGATTGTGAAGGAGCTGCTTGAGGATAATCAGCGGCTTACCATCGAGAATGAGCAGTTGCGCAAACTGCTCAAACGTGAGGCTCCGGCAGATCTGCCAATCTCCTCAGCACTCGCTCCTGTAGCAAGACCAGCAGGTCCGGCTACAGGCGAGGATGTTGTGGGTGAAGGGTATGATAATCTGGCTCGGTTGTATCACGAAGGCTTCCATATCTGCAACGTCTATTATGGACATTTGCGGACGGAAGGCGATTGTCTGTTCTGCCTGTCTTTTTTGAATAAATGAAGTGACCGTAGGGATCCCCTACGGTTTTTTTTCAAGGTTATAAACCTAAAATAAACGAACATGAGATATAGAGTACCGGAGGATGAGCGTAACATATGGAAGAAAATGAAGTTGTGTTACATGAGTCAGAGCGGATTGATGATCTGCTCTCTCATGATCTGAGAATCATTCAAAGTGATGAAGTGTTTAGTTTTTCGATGGATGCCGTATTATTAGCCCGGTTTGCTTCCGTACCTAAACGGGGTCGTATACTTGATTTGTGTACGGGTAACGGGGTGGTTCCCATTTTGCTTACAACGCGTACGCAGGCTAGTCTGGAAGGGATCGAGATTCAGCCACGTTTGGCTGATATGGCGCGTCGCAGTGTGCAATTAAATGCATTGGATGAATCGATTATGATTCGTGAAGGTGATTTGCGAGAACTCGTGAAAGAAACAGGACATGCTGTATACGATGCAATAACCGTTAATCCTCCATACATGCCTCTGAATGGCAGTGATCTCAAGATGAACACACATCAGGCAATGGCACGTCATGAGATCGGATGTACCCTGGAAGAAGTGATTCAAGCTTGCAGTCGGCTTGTACGTAATGGCGGCAAAGTATCGATGGTTCATCGTCCGCAGCGCCTTGCAGAGATTATCTCGCTCATGCGCGAATATAAGCTGGAACCAAAACGGATTCGGATGGTACATCCCCGTGCTCATCTGGAAGCCAACATGGTGTTAATTGAAGGAATGAAAGATGGTAAACCCGAAGTAAGGATGCTTCCTCCACTCATTGTCTACAATGAAGAGGGGAAATACTGCGAAGAGATTATGGATATTTACTATGGTCAGCAACATGCTGAGCGTACTACGAAAGGAGGGCTTTAGATGACTTTGCATATCCAAAAAAGCTATGCGGAGCAGCCTGAAGGATCAGGCAAGCTCTATCTGGTTGGAACACCCATTGGTAATCTGGAGGATATGACCTTCCGTGCCATCAAGACATTGCAGAGTTGTGACATCATTGCAGCAGAAGATACACGCCAGACCCGAAAGCTGCTTACCCATTTTGAAATTACACCTTCGATGCTGTTTAGTTATCATGAGCATAATAAGGGGGCGAGTGGACCTGAACTGATACGATATATAATAGAAGGAAAAAATTTGGCACTCGTCAGCGATGCCGGTTTGCCAGCTATTTCGGACCCTGGTTCTGACCTTGTACAGCTTGCACTGGAAGCCGGAATAACGGTCATTCCCATCCCGGGGCCCAATGCTGCGTTGTCTGCTCTGATCGTGTCCGGATTACCGACGGAGCGTTTTACATTCGGCGGTTTTTTGCCGCGGGAGAAAAAGGACATGCGAAAAGTGCTGGAGGCGTTTGACGAATCCAACGGGACTTTGTTATTTTATGAATCGCCTCATCGTATTCGGAAAACATTAGTCCACCTTGAAGAAATTCTGGGTGATCGCTCGATTGTCCTGGCTCGTGAACTAACCAAGCGTCATGAGGAATTCGCAAGGGGTACTGTGAGGGAATGCATAGACTGGCTTGAAGAGCATCCACCTCTTGGCGAGTACTGCTTGCTAGTAGAAGGCATTAAGGAAGAGGAGCGTAAGGCTGAGCGCGAAGCATGGTGGCAGCTCATGTCACTCGCGGATCATGTCAGCCATTATGAGGGTGAAGGACATAACCGCAAAGATGCAATGAAAAAAACGGCTACCGATCGCGGTCTGGCGAAGCGTGATGTATATAATGCATTAATCGAGTAGTAATCTAACCAAATATCTTCTGTTGTGGGGAACATAACCTGAAAAGAAGCTTATATCCAACCTTAGTGGAATATTAAAAAGAGCAGAGTGGCTAAAAAAAATTCCGAACAAATTTCATCGTTCTCTCCCAGTTCGCGTGTGACAGAATCATTTTGGGTAATGGAACCCATAACAAGGCAAAAAAATACCTTCCGCGGTGGGGTTCACACCGGGAAGGTCATTAAGGAATATTAAAAAGGTTAGAAATAACAATTTAGATAAGTCCAGTATACCTGGTTTTTCTTATTTTGCCACAGGTGCAGGGATTTCGGAAATACATTCGTTACAAACAATTTTACCTTTGAAGTAAGTAACGTTCTCTGCATTACCACAGAAGATACAAGCAGGCTCGTATTTTTTCAACATGATGCGCTCGCCGTCAACGTAGATTTCCAGAGCATCTTTTTCACCAATACCGAGCGTACGGCGCAATTCAATTGGAATAACTACCCGTCCCAGTTCGTCCACTTTTCTTACAATACCTGTTGATTTCATCATTATAATCAGTGCTCCTCTCAGCTAACTATCTTTGTCATTATTCGACATTATTTTATGTTTTATGATACTCATCATACCAACGATTCCCAAATCAGTCAACCTTAAAATTAGCTTAAAATTAAGGCTGTTTTTCACAAGGTTACTGGTGGTAAGGGATTGGAAGCCATTTTTCGCATTTAAACCTCAATGTCAGCTTTGTCGATTTGGAAAACGACAAAACTACTTCATTCGACAAAGTTCGTCATATGGTGTCGAATCTTAGGTGAATCGCAGAGCTCAAAGCGTTAATATAAAAGAAATTAAAGGAGTGAGTCGACATGGAACAACGTTTAACGGAAGAGAAAGTATTCAAAGATCCGGTACATAATTATATCCACGTGCAAGATCCGGTTATATGGCAGTTAATTAACACCCCGGAATTTCAGCGTTTACGCCGGATTCGTCAACTGGGTACTTCTTACCTTACCTTTCACGGAGCAGAGCATAGTCGGTTCTCACATTCACTAGGTGTTTATGAGATCACACGCAAGATCATCTCTCAATTTGAAAGAAGTCATTATTCGGATTGGCCGAAGGAAGAAAAGATTGTAGCTCTGTGTGCAGCTCTACTTCATGATCTCGGGCATGGGCCATTCTCTCACTCCATCGAGGAAGCTTTTGACATGAATCACGAAGATTGGACTTGTCGCATTATTACAGGTGATACCGAAGTAGGGGCGATCTTAAGACGGTATGCTCCTGATTTTCCTGAGAAAGTAGCGTCTGTCATTCAAAAAACGTATGAAAAGCCGATTGTGGTGAACTTGGTGACCAGTCCGCTTGATGCAGACCGAATGGATTATTTGCTCAGGGATGCCTATTTTACAGGTGTAAATTACGGCACGATTGACCTTGATCGTATCCTTCGGATGCTACGTCCTTATCATGGGCGGATTGTAGTCAAGGAGTCAGGCATGCATGCTGTGGAGGATTACCTAATGTCTCGGTATCAGATGTATTGGCAGATTTACTTCCATCCGGTAACTCGTAGTTCTGAAATTATATTGCGGCAAATATTCAAGCGAGCGAAAACACTCCTACAACATGGTTTTCAATTCCGCTTCATGATTGATCCACTCCCTCAATTATTTGAAGGAGAATTATCCGTGGATGAATATTTGCAGTTGGATGAAGCATTAATTCAGACGGCATTTACGCAGTGGCGCAAGGAGGACGATACTGTTCTGAGTGAGTTATGCGAACGTTTTATGGATCGCAAGTTATATAAGTATGTAGAGCTTGAACAGGTCGACTTGACAATGATGGAAGAGATTCGGGAAGCTTTTGTACAGGCTGGCCTCGATCCCGAATATGATCTTGAAATTGATTTTCCTTCGGATAATCCGTATGATGTGTTTCGTCCGGATGAATCCACAGATAAGCAGATTCTTCTTCTGGATCGACAGGACAATTTACGTGAGTTGTCAGAAGTATCTGACATTGTCCGTTCCATCAGTGGGCTTCACCGAGGGAAACATCATTTGTATTACCCGCAAAACAAGGTGGATGCGATTATTCACGAATTACCGTCACATATACGCCCCTATTTCTTGTAATCATGTGGGTATAATCCGATGAAGAATTTCGATATCAAAACACTTTCTAAAAGAGCTATTTTCCATGATACAGTAATCTGCTTTAATGGGGAGTATATGTAGATCGACATAATTTTGTAAATGCAAGCAGGCAGAATGAGCACAATTAGCAATATATAGATCAGAATATCCGTATATCTTCTATATATTGTAGTTGTGAAGAAACAAACGTAATGATGTAATACACAGATTACCCAAAATGTTTTATGTATGAGTCATTGAATTATTGAATTTTACAAATTGGATTTTGAAAAAAAAAGATAGTCGTTATTTCGACATGAAGGGAGATACAGACATGATGCTGTTCGACACACATACACATCTGGATGCACCACAATTCGACGAGGACCGCGAGGACATGATTCAGCGTGCTGTGGATGCAGGAGTTGGTCGCATGATCAACATTGGCTTTAACCGGGAGACAATTCCAACCACAATGAAACTCGCTGAAACATATGACTTTATATATGCAGCTGTAGGGTGGCATCCTGTAGATGCGATCACAATGCAGGAGGGCGATTTGGAGTGGATTGCATCTTTATGCAAGCATGAAAAAGTGGTTGCGATCGGTGAGATTGGATTGGATTATCACTGGGATACTTCACCAAAAGAAATACAGCATCGCGTATTACGACAACAAATTGCTTTGGCGCGTGAAGTGAACATGCCAATTGTCATCCATAATCGGGATGCGCATGAGGATATCATAAGAATTTTGCGTGAAGAGAAGGCGGGTGAAGTTGGTGGTGTGATGCACTCGTTCTCGGGCAGCTGGGAAACAGCAAAAAGTTGCCTCGATATGGGCTTCCATCTCTCCTTCGGAGGACCGATCACATTCAAAAATGCAAAGCAACCCAAAGAGGTGCTGGAGAAGGTTCCTATGGACCGGTTTTTCATTGAAACAGATGCTCCATATTTGACACCGCACCCTTATCGTGGGAAGCGAAATGAGACAGCGCATGTACGTCTGGTTGCAGAGGCAGCTGCGGAAATTAAAGGCATTTCGGTGGAGGAAATTGCTGCAATAACAACCAAAAATGCCATGGAACGATTTGGGATTCGTTAAAAAAACGAGCAAATGAGGTGAAAAAGGCAGGTAAGCGGAGGTAATTTGCCCTTTGATCCAAATAAATCAAGAATATTACAATATTTTAACCAAATATTCAGAAAAACGTACTTGATCAACGCTTTACAACATGCATCAAAACAGGATATCATCTTTTCAGTGAATTGTTGTGCGGAAAATTGGACAGATGTTCGGGGGATGAACAAAGGGACACTTTCCGATGAAACAACATTACTTTCATGAATCAGTCTCGCTGAGTCTCCGTTAACGGAGAGCGGGGGAACCAATAGGGCTTAAACATCGGTGTATTTGGCCGATGCGCAACGTTCGCTGACCCAAAAGCAGCGAAGGGAACTGCGAAGCCGTATTTGATTTCTTCTTTGGGTCTCGGGGTGAATTCAAGGGCGTCCGCCATGAGCGGGTGACCCAAGATAGGGCGGCTCTCTTTCGCCCGAACCCGACAGCTAACCTCGCAAGCGGAAAAAGAGAGGCAACCTCGTGCATGAATTTCCGATATTCAGAATCATTCGGAAGCCACGAAAGAGTTCCTCTTACACTCTTTCTTTGGCTTTTTTGTTTTTGAATAAAAGAAATATTGTCATCATACGGTAGGTATTCAGGAGGATGACATCATGTTGCGAAGATTGATTCATGGTGCAGAACCGGATTATGTTGGTCCAATCTGTGTTCTGTAGAAAATTTGGTATAGTCACGTCAAAGACATCATGCATTACTTTAGACGGCGAGGCTATGAAGGAGGACGGAGAAGTGGGCACATTCCAACCAGAAGAGACCCATGAGTCACGATCATCCAGTAAGTCTTTCGCGTTGCGGTGGAAGCATGAGAACATGCGTCAAATGGCATTGATCGCGATTTTCTCAATTGCGCTTACAATCATGATCTTGTTAGTCGTTTACGGTCAGGCCGGGAAACAAATTTCGCTGGTTATTGATGGCAAAGCTCAGGTGGTAGAGACTCGTACAGGAATGCTTCAGGAAATGCTGGAGGAGCAGTCGATCACAGTCAGCCCTCACGATAAGGTATCCATGTCCATGAATGGGGCGATTACAGATGGAGACCGAATCGTTATTGAGCGGGCCGTTCCAGTTAACATTACGGCAGACGGAGACACCAAGACTCTGTATACAACCGATTCATCGGTAGAAGATGCAATTCAAAAATCAGGTATTCAAGTTGAAAGTAATGATAAAGTGTATCCGGCGCTTGGAACTGCTATCAAAGCGGAGATGAAGATCCGTGTAGTGCGCGTAACAAAGCGTACAGTGGATGTAGAGCAACCGATCGCTTACAAAGTCATTAAAACGGCTGACCCTAGCTTGTACAAAGGTGATAACCGTGTCGTTGTGAACGGCAAAGAAGGCACAATTGTACAGCATATCGAAAAGGTATTTCAGGATGGAGAATTGGTCTCCAAAAAAATGGTCGGCAAATCTGTCGCTAATAATCGTGTAGATAAAGTGATCGCTGTCGGCACCAAAGCAAAACCGGTCGTGAAAGAACCTGAGATTCAGACCGTATCGGCTCAAACTTCAACAACCAAAAAGGCTACAACAACGAACTCGAAGAAAACATCTGCCTCGGGCAGCAAAGTGATTACCGTATCCGGGACTTCTTTTAAATACTCCAAAGTACTTAAAAATGTATCCATGACTGCCTACTCTTCCGAAGAGCCTGGCATTGGAACTAAAACAGCTTCCGGTACTCGTGTAACGGAAGGACGCACCATTGCGGTTGATCCCAAAGTCATTCCAATTGGCTGGTGGGTATATATCGAAGGTCTGGGATTCCGTCGTGCGGAAGATACAGGCGGTGCCATTAAAGGCAACAAAATTGATGTGTATTATGACAGTGTGAAGCATGCCCTGAATTTTGGACGTAAGAAAGGCAAGACGGTCTACGTGATCGGTCCGGTGAAGCCGGAAGCGAACTAAAATCGTTTTACTTTGAAATGGGAATGCTATAAAATAGTTGCATGAATGATTCATGCGGAATATGCGGCGGAGGAGTCTGAATTCAGTCTCCCCCGCCGTTTGGCAGAGAAGAGGATATTCCTCTTCTTTTTGCGTTAGAAAGGAAGAAATGGAACATGATAAAAGAAGTCATTGTGGTGGAAGGCCGTGACGATACGGTAGCTATCCGTCGGGCCGTGGAGGCCGATACCATAGAAACAGGTGGATCAGCTATCAACCAACGCATTCTGAAGCGGATTGCGCTTGCTCAGGAGAGACGGGGAGTCATTATACTGACAGATCCGGATCATGCTGGCGAACGCATTCGAAAAATTATTGCGAACAAGGTGCCAGGTTGCAAGCATGCCTTCATTCCGGAAGCCGATGCAACGCGCAAAGGGGACATTGGGGTGGAGAATGCCTCACCAGAGGCGATCCGTCATGCTCTGGCGCGCGTACATACTTCATACGAAGGTGCTCCGAGCCTGATCGATTGGGAGGACCTGATCGCGGCAGGACTTATCGTGCATCCGCAGGCTGCTGCACGTCGCATGGAGATGGGCAATCTGCTAGGCATCGGTTATTGTAACGGGAAGCAGTTCCACAAACGTCTCAGTGTATTTCAGATTACACGGGAAGAATTCTCTACAGCATTAGCGCAAATTGAACGTGAAGGATTGTGAGCATATGAAGAACATGGAAGAGACGATTGAAATTGCAACGCCCAAGCGTACGAAAGAGATTATTCAAAGACACGGATTCTCATTTAAGAAAAGTCTGGGTCAGAACTTTCTGATCGATCAAAATATACTGAACAAAATCGTTAATGCAGCCGATCTGGACGAGTCTAAGGGCGCACTGGAGATCGGGCCGGGTATTGGAGCCCTCACGGAGCGACTGGCTCGGGTAGCCGGTCCCGTCACAGCCGTAGAGATTGACCAGCGCTTGATCCCAATCCTGGGAGAAGTGATGCAGCCTTATTCGAATGTACGTGTTCATCATGGGGATGTGTTGAAGCTTGATCTGGCTGAGTTGTTTAATACGGATTTTGCATCCGTGGACAAAGTCAGTGTCGTAGCTAACCTGCCTTATTATGTAACGACTCCAATCATGATGAAACTGCTGGAAGAGAAGCTGCCGGTAGACAGCATTGTTGTCATGATCCAAAAAGAAGTGGCTGAACGCATGGCTGCTGCACCTGGATCAAAAGACTATGGCAGTCTGAGCATCGCAGTTCAGTACTACAGTATGCCGGAACTTGTGTGTATTGTGCCTCCTACGGTCTTCATTCCGCAACCTAATGTGGAATCAGCTGTCATTAAGCTGAAGGTGCGTGAGCAGCCACCAGTGGAGATTCCGGATGAAGCACACTACTTCGAAGTGGTACAGGCTTCTTTTGCTCAGCGGAGAAAAACAATCTCAAACAACTTGAAGGCACGTTTCTTCACAAAGGAGAACCGGGAACAGGCAGACATTCTGCTGGAGCAGGCAGGTATTCAACCGTCCCGGCGTGGAGAGACATTGAGTCTGCAAGAGTATGCCACACTCAGCACCGTAATGTGGGAAGCAGGGGTACGTGCAGCGCTGTAAAATTTGAATGAACCAAACCGGGTCTCTGCCCATACGATGGGGTAGAGGTGATTACGTTGATGAATATCGGAGACTTGGTCGTTCGGAAGTCATACGGCGGCGATGTGACTTTTCGGGTGGAAGGCCTCCAGTTGGATGCTGCGGTCATTAAAGGGACTGAGTTCCGGCTGATTGCCGATTCCCCGGTGGACGATTTGATACAGGTTCCCTACGAACCACAAAGCGCCAAGACCAGACAGGCGCATATTAAAGCACATCAGACCCTGTCCCGTCTGCAGCAGAATCGTATGGAACAGGCTGAGCGGAATCGTGAAGGTCTGGTACAGGATTGGTCTGCCCAGCAGGAACCAGCTTATTTTGAAATGCCTGGAAAGGTGCTTCATCTGGATGGAGATCCGAACTATTTGAAAAAAAGTATGGATCTCTATGAGCAACTTCGTGTGCCCGCAGAGGGACAGTATGTCCATGAATCGGCAATGGCAGATACCTTATACCGCTTATTACCCAAAGTACGTCCGGATATCGTAGTTATTACGGGTCATGATGGGGTGTTAAAGACACGTCAGCCCTATGACTTATATAGTCTTGGTAGCTACAAGAACTCGCAAAATTTTGTGTCGGCCATTCAGGTGGCCAGACAATATGAACGCCATCTGGACGCACTCACTATTGTGGCAGGGGCCTGTCAGTCCCATTTTGAGGCACTGCTGCGCGCTGGAGCGAACTTTGCCAGTTCTCCAGGCAGAATTCTCATTCATGCACTTGATCCGGTCTATGTGGCAGCCAAGGCTTCCTTTACCTCTGTGCGGGATACGGTCAACATGAGTGATGTTCTGCACAATACCATCAGTGGTAGTCAGGGTGTGGGTGGTGTCGAGACACGGGGGAGTTACCGGGTAGGCCTGCCTGGGCTGAATGATTTATCTACGCTAAAAGTGAACCCGTCGGCAGTCTGATGTAGGCCATTTAAAGTCCCAATTTGGGGCTTTTTTTGTTTGCAAAAAAATTCATTGACAACAACTTTTTGATGCTGATATAATAATTAGTTTTGATTTGACAATGACTGTAAAATCCGGTATAATGGACAAGAAAAGAGGTGGTCGTCGACAATGGCTAAAAACACGCTGTTGGATATCAAACGCAATCTCGATGCACATATTGGTCAGAAAATTATGTTGCGGGCTAATGGTGGCCGCCGTAAGACCATTGAGCGTACGGGTGTATTGGAAGAAACGTACCCTTCTGTTTTTATTGTTAAGCTTGATGAGGAGCAAGAAACCTTCAAGCGAGTATCTTATAGTTATGCGGATATACTTACGGAATCGGTGGAAGTCATGGTTTATGACCCGGGCAGCCAGACGCATAGCTCCTATATGGAGACGTAAGTATCGATTTACAGGCGATTCGCCCCACAAGGCGGATCGCTTTTTTATTTTCTTTAAACATCAATTCACCCTCTATCGTAACCCATACATACTCAGGAATGAGCGAGGAACGGTCGCGGCATACTATATGGACAGGTGAAGGGACAGTTTCTTAAGCAATGCAGGAAACTGAATATGGCCTGGTGACAAAATGTCCAAAACGTGAACGAACAACGAACTCATCACATTATGAAGGATACTTTGGAGGAGGATGGTTCATGAGTCGCAGAAGAAGAAGTGTCATGTCAGAGGATCTGAAGAATGAGCTCGCGAAAGATCTGGGCTTCTATGATACTGTGCAACAGGAAGGCTGGGGCGGAATTAAAGCCAAGGATGCAGGAAACATGGTAAAACGTGCAATTCAACTTGCTGAACAGGCTGCGCGCAAATCTTAATCCGTTTCAAGCAGACTGAAAAGCGGGGAAATCCGTCAGGAACAACCCCGCTTTTTCCCCTTAGATGCGGAATACAAATGACTTGACAGCCCCATTTTGATATAATATGTTAAGTTGTCTTAGGGAAAAGGTGAGGACGGGTGAACGCCTTGAAAATTTACGAAAAAGCGCCTGCTAAAATTAATTTGATGCTGGACGTTTTACATAAAAGAAGCGATGGATTCCATGAAGTTGAAATGATCATGACCATGGTCGATCTGGCTGATCGGCTGGAAATGTCGGAGCTGCCGCGAGATACTATTTTCATCTCCAGTCAGGCGGGTTATATCCCGCTCGACGAGAAGAATCTGGCTTTCCAGGCAGCCAGACTCATTAAGGAGCGCTATAACGTGCGTACGGGTGTCCATATTCATCTGGATAAAAAGATTCCAGTTGCAGCCGGACTCGCCGGCGGCAGCAGTGATGCAGCAGCAGCGCTGCGTGGATTGAACCGTCTGTGGCGGTTGAATATACCGGATCACGAACTTCAGGAGCTTGGGGCTGAACTCGGGTCGGATGTTCCATTCTGTATCACAGGAGGGACTGCACTCGCTACAGGCCGTGGTGAGAAGTTAACTCCCATTCCTAATCCGCCGCAATGCTGGGTAATTCTGGCCAAGCCTCCGATTAATGTGTCTACAGCCGACGTGTACGGAAGGTTCCGCAGTGACAAGATTGTTCGTCATCCGAGTGCAGCTAAAATGGAGCAGGCTATTCGCAATCAATCATTTACGGAAGTCTGTGACCAGATGGGCAATGTGCTTGAAGATGTAACGTTGAAGCTGTATCCGGAAGTTCAGCATCTGAAGGATGCCATGATTCGATTGGGTGCAGACGGCGTGTTAATGTCTGGTAGCGGTCCAACGGTATTTGGCCTGGTTTCCAAAGAATCCAAGGTTGCCCGGATATACAACGGTCTGCGTGGGTTCTGTAAAGAAGTGTACGCTGTGCGTATGTTGACGTGAAATTCGCTTTTATAATGTACAAACACGTATAAAGGTGTTATATTCTTAAATAATTATTCGGATTTGGATGTTTCCGTGATCGTGAGGATGGATCTCTGTGAAGAAGTTAAAACGAAGCGCAAGGCTGGTTGAAATGACGCAATACTTATTGTCCAGACCGCATACGGTTATTCCGTTGACCACATTTGCCGAACGTTATGGTGCCGCAAAGTCTTCAATTAGTGAAGATTTGGCGATTATCAAGGAAGTGTTCGAAGAAGGTGGGTCAGGAGAACTGCATACACTGGCTGGAGCAGCCGGGGGAGTAAGATGGATTCCGAAGGTATCCCGAGAACTGGCATTGGCATTTGCGGAGCGGCTCTCGACCCAGCTCGCGCAACCTGATCGGATCTTACCTGGAGAATACCTGTACATGTCCGACTTGCTTGGTCAGCCCGCATTGATGAATGAAGCCGGCAAGATTTTTGCAACGGCCTTTGGCAATATGAATATTGATGTGGTTATGACGGTAGAAACCAAAGGAATTCCACTGGCTTATGCGACCGGAGCCCAGCTCAACCTGCCTGTCGTGCTCGTACGCAGGGACCATCAGGCTACAGAAGGATCGGCCGTAAGTATCAATTATGTATCCGGGTCCCATAAAAGTCTGCATACCATGTCACTCTCTCGTAGGGCGATGCGTGAGCATTCCAGAGTACTTATTGTGGATGACTTCATGAAGGCCGGGGGTACGGTGCAAGGAATGATCGATCTTTTGGCCGAGTTTAATGCTACAGTTGCCGGGGTAGGGGTACTGGTGGAATCTGGTTCTGTAGATTCAGAAGAACGCCTGTTAACAGATTACGTATCTCTGGCGAAACTGACAGCGGTTGATGCCAAGAGCAGACAGATTTCCGTCAAGCCTGGCAACTATTTTGACCTGTAGAAAGATGACGAATGTTATGTCGTTAAAAGGTCTTTTCCATCGACCTGGCACTAACGTTGTCGAATTGTGTATTAAATAAAAAAATTCCTGAAATTAGGAAATTTTTGTGGTTATAAAAAGAAGGAGTTCGTATATGCTGTGTGGAATTATACACCAAGTTCTGATGGAAAAAGGTGGTGAACACACACATGCAAATTACGGATGTCAGACTCCGCCGTGTTAACTCGGAGGGGAGAATGAAGGCTATCGCATCCATTACCATCGATAACGAATTCGTCGTTCATGACATTCGTGTCATTGATGGTAACAACGGAATGTTTGTTGCTATGCCGAGCAAACGTACTCCTGATGGAGAGTTCCGTGATATCGCCCACCCGATCTCTTCCGGTACGCGTGAGAAGATTCAGGCAGCAGTTTTGACTGAATACGATCGTGCGGCAACTGAGGAAGAAGTCATTGAAGAAGGTGCCTGAGAACATTATTGGGGTTCGAAGGAAAAGAGAGCCATGTCTTATGGCTCTCTTTTCTTTTTGACCGGAATAAGATATATTCAGTATTGAGTTTATTAGCAGAGAACAAAAAGCGCATCGTGCGCTTGGTGGCAGGGCGGCATCTTAGGAATCATTGGGATTCGGTTAAGCTCGCAGGTACACGGCGTATACATATAGGTCACGATTCGTTGGTGTCCGCGTTGTTACGTGTGATTACAGAGACAGCAGGCGATGAACAGGACCGGCTTGAAGCCGGCTGAACGATACTCATTGGATACAGATCAGCAATGCATTTCAATGGGATTTTCAGAACAGGAGGTCGTTAATTTTGAAACGAATGGCAATCGTTCTTGCCGCAGGGCAAGGAAAACGAATGAAATCAAAATTGTACAAAGTACTGCATCCCGTATGCGGTAAACCTATGGTTGGACATGTGCTGGATGCAGCACTCAGCGCAGGCGTTGAACGCAGTGTAGTTGTAGTCGGTCATGGTGCCGAAGCGGTGCAGTCATTTTTGGGTTCCAGAGCGGAGTATGCACTTCAGGCGGAACAACTGGGTACAGGTCATGCAGTGAAGCAGGTTAAATCCTTGCTTGGCGGTGAAACTGGCTCTACGATTGTGGTCTGCGGAGATACACCACTTGTGACCAGTGAGACGTTGGAAGGTCTGATGAAGCTGCATGAGAGCAGCGGAGCAGCAGCCACAGTTCTTACGGCTCAGTTGGACAATCCCAAAGGTTATGGCCGCGTCATTCGCGGAGAAGATGGATCTGTACAACGGATTGTGGAACAAAAGGATTGCACAGAGCAGGAAGATGCTGTGAATGAGATTAACACAGGCACATACTGTTTCGATAATGCAAAATTGTTCGCTGCCTTGGAAAAAGTGACGAACCAGAACGCTCAGGGAGAGTATTATCTCACAGACGTGGTTGGCATTTTCCGCAATGATGGAGAAGTGGTTGAAGCTTACATGTCGGATGACATCGCAGAATCCATCGGGGTTAACGACCGACTTGCACTTTCGCAAGCCGAAGCCTTCATGCGTGAACGTCTTGCCGTACGCCATATGTTGAACGGTGTGACAATCATTGATCCGTCATCGACATATATCGGAGCGGATGTTACGATTGGATCAGATACAGTTTTGTATCCGGGGACAATCCTCAAAGGCACAACTTCCATTGGTGAAGCATGTCATATTGGTCCTCAGGCAGATGTGGAAGACAGCGTTATTCAGGACGGAGTTACGATTAAACATTCGGTAGTATCCAATGCCGAGGTTGGTTCTGATGCAACGGTAGGCCCATTTGCTAATTTGCGTCCAGGGACCAAACTGGGTCGCAACGTAAAAATTGGTGACTTTGTTGAAGTGAAAAATGCTACAATTGATGAAGGTTCCAAAGTATCTCATCTCAGCTATATTGGGGATGCCAAAGTAGGGAAAAACGTAAATGTTGGATGCGGGGCAATAACTGTCAATTATGATGGTTATAATAAAGCTGTGACAACGATTGAAGATGATGCTTTTGTAGGCAGCAACGTCAATCTGATTGCACCGATTACGGTAGGAAAAGGCGCTTATGTGGTTGCTGGCTCCACCGTTACCCATTCCGTTCCCGAGAATGATCTGGCCATTGCTCGTCCACGTCAGGAGAATAAACCTGGTTATGCGGAGAAGATTCGCGGACGTGCCAAAGCCAAGAAACAAAATGCCAAACCCCAATAAGGGGTTTTGATAACAAGATTGCCTCCCGAAGATCGGGGAGGTGCCGACATGTCGCAGACGCTTATTGATTCCAATGAACCAGCACGGAGGGTTTTTATTTTATGACTTATTTTGATTCGAAATTAAAAATATTTACTTGCAATTCTAACCCCAAGCTCGCCCATCAAATTGCTGATTATATCGGGATCCCTATGGGTGAATCTCACACAACCAGCTTTAGTGATGGCGAGATTCAAGTGAAACTCTCCGAGAGTGTTCGGGGTTGTCACGTTTATATCGTGCAGTCCACTTGCTTGCCGGTTAATGATAACCTGATGGAAATGCTCGTTATGATTGATGCACTCAAACGGGCATCTGCCAAGACGATTAACGTCGTTATTCCTTACTATGGCTATGCAAGACAGGATCGCAAGGCACGTTCACGTGACCCAATTACTGCGAAACTGGTTGCCAACCTGATCGAAAAAGCGGGTGCAACCCGTGTCATCGCGATGGACTTGCATGCAATGCAGATTCAGGGATTCTTCGACATTCCAGTCGACCATTTGCTTGGCGTGCCAATTCTGGCTCAATATTTCCGGTCGAAACAGATCGAAAATCCGGTTGTTGTGTCGCCTGACCACGGTGGCGTAGTGCGCGCACGTAAACTGGCTGATTTCCTGAATGCACCCCTGGCGATTATCGATAAACGTCGTCCTGAGCCAAATGTGAGCGAAGTGATGAACATTATCGGTAACATCGAAGGTAAAACAGCCATCCTGATCGATGACATTATTGACACGGCGGGAACGATTGTACTGGGAGCGAATGCTCTGATGGAAGGCGGCGTAAAAGAAGTATACGCGTGCTGTACTCACCCGGTATTGTCCGGACCTGCGATGGAACGTTTGGAGAATGCACCATTGAAGGAAGTCATCGTAACGGATACCATTCCAATTACGCATGCTAATCCGACAAGCAAACTCAAAGTGTTGTCTGTAGCGCCTTTGCTCGGAGAAGCGATTATCCGGGTTCATGAGGAATTGTCAATCAGCAAGCTGTTTGAAATTGAATAAGGATGTCTGCATAAAGTAGTAGAGGGGTTACGTTTTCCGGTTCAATGGAAAATGTAACCCCTGTCGGCGTGCCGTTTTATTAAGAGTGAAACAGACGCTGGTCAGCTAATACCCCGGGCGGGAGATAAATCGGAAACGACGCCGATGAAAAAGCGTGTCGGCAATTTCGACGAATTGATTATCGAAACGTGTGATTAGACCAATCTCAATATGGGTGTCGCGGTCGTATACCTGTACAGGTACGTGATATTCGAGATGATAGATAAAATCGCTATGTTGAGTCAGTTGTCCATTGTCTTCGCGCAAAACCCGCTCACCTTCCTGGGTCGATAAAATATTAACTGTGAACACTACAGTAAATCGATCTTTACTTTCTTGATATTATATGAAATATAAGATTCGAAGTCTATGCCTCACCTCAGGCTAATCCGAAGGAGGGAACAAGATGAAGTGGATTGTCGGACTTGGAAATCCAGGCTCGAACTATGCCAAAACCCGTCATAATATCGGTTTTATGGCACTGGATCGGTTGGCTGATCGTCATAATATCTCCATTACACAGAATAAATGTAAAGCGCTGATTGGAGAAGGCAATATTGGCGGTGTGAAAACCGTACTGATCAAACCAATGACCTATATGAACTTGTCTGGTGAATCGGTTCGAGCATATATGGATTTTTATAAAGTTAGTCTTGAAGATCTGATTGTTGTGTACGACGACATGGATACAGAGATTGGCAAAGTCAGATTGCGTTACCAAGGTAGTGCAGGCGGACATAATGGAATCAAGTCCATTATTCAGCATACCGGTACACAGCAGTTTAACCGGGTGCGCATGGGAATATCCCGGCCTGAACCAGGACATGCCATTGTTGATTATGTACTGTCGACATTTATGAAGAAAGAAAAGGAAGCCCTTGATCAGACCATTGAGCAAACATGTGATGCCCTGGAGCATAGCTTGACTCATACGTTTGAACAAACAATGGCGAAGTTTAACGGTTAATTTTGTAAGACATACTGGTAAAATGATCATAAAGACGGGTTCGATTCAGCCATACTGGACATACTGGATGTATAAACCATGTTCAGGAGGCATAAACATGTCAGTGAATTACGTGTGTAGGCATTGCCGTACCTTTATTGGACGAATCGATTCTGCCCGGATAACGGAAGTAGAGCTCGGCTTTCATTTCTTGACCCCCGACGAGCGGAGGGATATAATAGCGTATAATTCCGGTGGTGACATTACCGTTCGGATTACATGTGATTACTGTAAGGAAGCCCTGGAGCACAATCCGGAGCTTAGCCTGCTCGCGAGTCCGCTTCAGTAGACATCGCCTGTACAGGATCGAATGACAGTTGAGGGCGGTTGCGTAATAACGCTCCACCTTTTATAGCCTTGGCAGCCTGCTGAGGCTTCTTTTCAGTTGGCATGAAAGTCATCGCTATTTCGAAATCAGGCTCAGCCGCATCAACAGATGTGGCAATGTTGCGAGTAATCCGATATGATGAAACAGGACAAAAAGGAATTTGTATCCATTTTAATAGTGATGCTACGCGTATGCGTGAGATAATCAAGTAAGTTATAAGAGAGGTGCCCCTTTTGTTACAAGCACTTATACAGGCTTTTTCCAAAGATCCAGACTTCGGATCCATTACAGCCGGAATCAAGTCCGGCATGAAGGAACAATTGGTTTCGGGTTTATCCGGCTCGGCGCGTCAGATTATGCTGGCTGCCTTGCATCAGGAAATGAACCGACCATTGCTCGTAGTAACACATAATATGTTTTCAGCTCAAAAAATTGCAGAAGATTTACAGGAAGCGCTTTCACCTGATCAGGTGTTGATCTATCCTGCCAACGAACTTGTCGCTGCGGAAGCTGCTGTTTCCAGCCCGGAAACATTGGGTCAGCGTATTGATGTGTTGGTCCGCTGCGCCCAGGGATTCAGGGGCGTTGTTGTTATTCCTTTTTCCGGGGTAAGACGTTATGTTCCGCTTCCGGAAGTGATGGCCAATGCTCGAATTTTGATTAAACAGGGTAACACACTTCAACTGGACTCCTTCCTGCTGGAGATGGTAAAGCTCGGGTACGAGCGTGTGGAACGCGTGGAATCTCGTGGTGAGATGAGTGTACGCGGAGGTATCATCGACTTCTATCCGGTTACTTCATCGATCGCATATCGGGTGGAGTTATTTGATGATGAGATCGACTCCATTCGGACATTTGATCCAGCGGATCAGCGTTCAATTGAACGGATTGAAGAAATTACGGTTTTACCATGCAAGGAGTTAATTGCAGATCGTGAACGTATGGAAAAGGCTGCTGATGCGGCTGCTCTTTTGCTGGAGCAACAGCTGGAGAAAATGACGGACCGGCAGGCGAAGCTGCGTCTTCGTGAGGAAATTCACCGGGAGATCGAGCTTTTGCGGGAACACGTGTATTTCTCCGAAATGTATAAATATATTTCTCCGCTCTATCCGGAGAACAAAACGATCTACGATTATATGCCAGAAGATACCCTGCTGGTTCTTGATGAGCCTGCCAGACTATCGGAGACATCGAAACAGCTGGACCGTGATGAATCAGAGTGGAACCTACATTTGATGCAAAACGGAAAAACACTTCCGGATCTTCCATTATCCGCAGACGGTGATGAACTCTTGTATGAGCGTCCATTCCAGACGCTGTTTATGTCGATCTTTTTGCGCCAAGTTCCACACACTCAACCACAAAACATTCTGAACTTCATCAGTCGTGGCATGCAGGATTTCCATGGACAGATGAACGTACTGAAGGCAGAGATGGAGCGTTGGCAGAAGGCCGGAGTCAAAGTGCTCATGCTGGCGAACGGTGAGGAGCGACTCGAGCGGATGCGCCGGGTACTGATGGACTATGATATTCCAGAGCCAGAGATGATGATCGGTAATTTGCAAACGGGATTTGAAATGCCGTCCATTCACTTGGCTGTTGTGACCGAGGGCGAGATGTTCTCGCAAAAACAGCGTAAAGTACGCAAACCGATTCGGAATGTGGATAATGCTGAACGGATCAAATCATATAGCGAGCTAAAAGTGGGCGATTATGTCGTTCATCAGAACCACGGGATTGGTAAGTACCTGGGGATCGGCACCCTCGAGGTTGGCGGTATTCATAAGGACTACATGCATATTCTCTATGCGGGTGGAGACAAACTGTCTGTACCTATTGAGCAGATCGATCTGATTCAAAAATATGTTGGTTCCGAAGAGAAAGAACCGAAAATATACAAGCTGGGCGGCAATGAGTGGACACGGGTTAAAAATAAAGTCCGCACATCTGTACAGGATATTGCTGATGATCTAATTAAGCTGTATGCAGAGCGTCAGACCTCCAAAGGGTTTGGATTCGACAAGGATTCTGCGGAGCAGCAGGAGTTTGAGGACATGTTCCCTTACGATGAGACACGTGATCAGGTGCGTGCGATCGAAGAAATCAAAAAGGACATGGAACAAAACCGTCCAATGGATCGTTTATTGTGTGGGGATGTTGGTTACGGCAAAACCGAGGTGGCTATTCGGGCTGCATTTAAAGCAGCTATTGAAGGCAAACAGGTGGCTGTCCTCGTGCCAACAACTATTTTGGCACAGCAGCATTTTGAGACGTTCCGTGAGCGCTTCTCCGGTTATCCGTTCAACATTCATGTGCTTAGCCGGTTCCGCTCCCGTAAAGAGCAGAATGAAACAGCGAAAGGCATCAAGGCAGGTACAGTGGATATTGTCATCGGGACACATCGATTGCTGTCGCAGGATCTGGTGTTCAAGGACCTGGGACTGCTCATTGTTGATGAAGAACAGCGCTTCGGTGTAACCCATAAGGAAAAACTGAAGAAGCTGAAAACCAATGTAGACGTGCTGACACTGACGGCAACGCCGATTCCGCGTACGCTTCATATGTCCATGCTGGGTGTGCGTGATCTGTCCGTTATTGAGACTCCACCAGAGAATCGTTTCCCGGTGCAGACCTATGTGGTTGAACACAGCCAGGCGCTTGTTCGTGAAGCGATTGAGCGTGAGCTTGCCCGTGGTGGGCAAGTGTATTACCTCTACAACCGTGTTCAGGGAATTCAGGAGATGGCTGCCGAAATTTCTGAGCTTGTGCCTGAAGCCAAAGTTGGTGTAGGACATGGTCAGATGTCGGAAACAGAGCTGGAGAAAACGATTCTGGACTTCCTGGATGGTGAATATGACGTGCTTGTGAGCACAAGTATCATCGAGACCGGGGTAGATATTCCGAACGTAAATACACTGATCGTACATGATGCGGATAAAATGGGACTCTCCCAACTGTATCAGCTGCGCGGACGTGTGGGTCGTTCCAACCGTATTGCGTATGCCTATTTCACGTACCAACGGGATAAAGTGCTTACTGAAGTTGCTGAGAAACGTCTGCAATCAATCAAAGAATTCACCGAACTGGGTTCGGGATTCAAAATCGCCATGCGTGACTTGTCGATTCGTGGGGCGGGAAATCTGCTAGGAGCGGAGCAGCATGGTTTCATCGCTTCCGTCGGGTTTGATCTGTATTCCCAGATGCTTGCGGAGGAGATCAACAAACGCAAAGTTACGATGCTTGGCGAGGAGCCGGTACCTTCAGATCAGTGGAACACAACCCTGGATCTCAGTATCGATGCCTACTTGCCGTCCGATTATATCTATGACAGTATTCAGAAGATTGAGATCTACAAAAAAGTGGCGGTCATTGCATCCTTCGACGATGCGATGGAGTTGGAAGACGAATTGGTTGACCGATTCGGTGATCTTCCGGAAGCCGTCATTAACTTGCTGGCTGTTGCGCGGATGAAAGTATACGGCAAAATCTACGGTATTGAGTCCATTTCCCAACGTGGTGAGGACATTACCGTGAAGTTCTATGAAGGGCGTGAACATGCCTTTGAACTCTCGAAAATCGCGCACATTGGAAATCAGTTCGAAAGACGTGTACAATTTGAACAAGGACCCCATATGCTGATTCACGCAAAAGGCAAGGGGCTTGGGGATAAGCAACTGATGGAGCTGGTAGAGAAAATTCTGGAGTCCATGAAAACTGCTTTTAAATCAAAGGGGGAACTAAAGGATGTTACCAAAGTATAAAAAAGTAGGAAAAGTACTGTCTGTGAGCATGGTCGCAGTACTATCCTTATCACTGCTTGCTGCATGTGGCAAGAAGGAAGAAGCAAAAACACCTGAATCGACGGATACAAGTGCTGTAGTCGCAACGTATGATGGTGGTACTATTACAGCCAATGAATTCGATATGGAGCAACGTGTCATGAAATTCCTCTATCCGGAGTATGCACAAATGATGGATATGGACGATTTCAAAGAGTATCTGGTAAAACAGGAAGTTGCTTATGAATATCTGAGTGGCAAAGCAAGTGAAGAAGCCAAAACAGCAGGTACAAAAGCGGCAACTGAGCAATTCGATAAAATGAAAGCTTCTGTTCAGGCAGATCAATGGACAGAAATGCTCAAAGCTCAGAAACTGACTGACGACAACATTAAAGACTACATGACTCGGATCATGACAGTAATCAAAGATAAAGAAACAGGCGTTACGGACGATGCAATCAAGGCTGAGTTTGAGAAAAACAAAGATCAGTTCACAACGGCTTCCGTTCGTCACGTGCTGATTAACTTCACAGATCCAAAAACGCAAAAAGAGCGTAAAAAAGAAGATGCACTTAAAATTGCAAAAGAAGTAAAAACCAAGTTGGATGGCGGAGCTGATTTTGCTGAAATTGCAAAAAAATATTCCGAAGATCCAGGTTCTGCTGAAAAGGGTGGACTGTATGAAAATACACCTGTAGGCAGCTGGGTAGAGGCATTTAAGGAAGCTGCAAAAACATTGCCACTGAACAAAATCAGTGATCCAGTAGAGACAGAGTACGGTTACCACGTCATGAAAGTGGAAGCTCGTACAGAAGCTGACTTTGCCAAATTGACGGCTGAACAAAAAGAAAGTCTGAAGAGCCAATTGGCTGCAGCTGAAATCGATACGTTCATGCAAAATGAATTGGACAAAATCGTAAAAGAAGTTAAACTGCCAAAAACAGAAAAAGCTGAAGAAGGTAAGACTGAAGGCACAACTGAAGGTACTACGGGTACAGGAACTGAAGGAGAGAAAACAACCGAACCAAAAACGGATGACTCCACAGGTACGGATACCAAGACTGACCAAGGTACGACTGGAACAGACAAAGATGCAACTACAGATGAAGGTACAAGCAGTAAGTAAGCTGGTAAAATTGCTGTGTTTGCATACGTTCAGGTTAAATTCGCCCGAATGAATGCCTTGTACTACGTAAATATGGACAACCATACAGAGAAGCAAGGGGAGGACTTAGGACCTCCTTCTTGCTTCTTCTTGTATCTATTCAAGTCGTATGGGTACATGGTCGCCTTCTTCGAAAGTTACACAACTATATTCTCCGAAGCATGTATAAGGAAATGGGAACAGATGAATACTATGGTCAAGATATCACACTAAACGTTCTGGGACTTTCCTCTACCCATTAAGGAACAGTAGTTGAAAAATCTTCTCGAGAAAGTGGGGCAACATGTGAAATGAAAGCTACTGGTATTGTCCGCCGTATAGATGACCTTGGTCGTGTGGTCATTCCAAAAGAAATCCGCCGTACGTTACGTATTCGTGAAGGTGATCCACTGGAAATTTTCGTGGATCGTGATGGAGAAGTTATCCTTAAAAAATATTCGCCAATTGGCGAACTTGGTGATTTTGCCAAAGAATATGCAGAATCCCTGTATGAGAGTACAGGACATGTAACGATGATTTCTGACCGGGATACCATTATCACGGTGGCAGGTGGTTCGAAAAAAGAGTATTTGGACAAGCAGGTAGGTCAACTGTTAGAGGGATGTATGGAAAACAGAAAGACCATTTTGGAAACAAACAACGGTTCTTATGAACTTAGCAAAGATCATGACGAGACGTTATCCTCTTTTGTTATTGCGCCGATTATTTCAGGTGGTGACCCCATCGGAACGGTTATCCTGTTCAATAAGGACGAATCAGTTAAGATGTCTCAGATGGAAGTGAAGATGTCTGAGACGGCTGCTGGTTTCCTTGGCAAGCAAATGGAACAATAGACCGCAGATCAACTCCTGGTGCCCTGTCTTGGGCATACGGGAGTTTTTGCATTTTAAGGGACAACGAAGTTAATCCGGATGATTGTGATGGGGGAGGGTTAGTCTGTGTGCCTTCAGGCAGTTATAATAGCAAGGTATGCTTAAAAGGATTACGCGGGAGGGAATTATGAAACAGCCGTCTACAGGCTCAAGGTTGCTACAGGGTGCTTTTATACTTGGGCTTGCTGCCATTATCTCTAAAATCATTGGTGCTTTTCAGAAGATTCCGCTGCAGAACCTGGGGGGAGACGGTGTATTTGGCATCTACAATACGGTGTATCCGTTATATATGCTCATTATCACGCTTGCTGCTGCAGGACTGCCGCTGGCCGTATCCAAATTCGTAGCAGAACAGAACGCACTCGGAAGACCAGACGAGAGCAGAAGAATTATTCGACTATCTTCCCTACTGCTCGGGGGAATTGGAATTATAATGGCGCTTTTGATGTATGCAGGTGCGCCGCTGATCGCTGACATGATTGGCAACCGCCATGTGGTTCCATCGATTCGTGCTGCTTCATGGGCGTTATTGTTCGTACCGGTGATGACAGGGCTGCGGGGATATTTTCAGGGATTACAACAGATGGTTCCAACAGCAGTATCACAAGTGGTGGAGCAGACGATACGTGTCACCGTCATGATTGTTCTTCTTCTGTGGTTGATGAGACGGGACGCTTCGCTTGAGACTATTGCCGCTGGCGCCATGATGGGCTCCGTTGCTGGTGGAATGGTTGGGCTGTTAACCATGTTAGGGTACATGGTCCGTCATCGGCGGAAAGGCAGAGAAGTGGTCACCGAACAATTGGATTCGGAATGGAGCAGTAACAGTGGAGAGGTTGGATCAGATCATCATGAACGTCAGGAGAATACACCGGTTACGCCGCTGAAGAAAACGGTGAGTGCTATTAACCCGACTCTGGCAGAAAGATCACGATCCAATGGTGAGTGGATCAAGACGCTACTCATGTATGCCATTCCCGTCTGTCTCGGGTCACTCGCCGTGCCGTTGATGAATCTGGTGGATACCTTCACCGTGCCACGGCTTCTACGAGGAGAAGGGCTGGATGAACTCCAGTCGATGGTTTCCTTCGGCATCTACAACCGTGGATTGCCGCTGGTTCAACTGGTGACGATGCTTGCCACGTCACTATCTGTGCTGTTTATTCCGGCGATGGCGGAAGCCCGGTTAAAGGGCGGGCCAGAAGCCGTCCGGCAGCAAGCAGGCCTCGCGCTACGCTGGTTCTGGTTGATCGGCCTGGCGGCATCCGCGGGTCTCGCGGTGTTGGCGGAGCCGATTAACCGCATGCTGTACGGAGATGCCGCAGGCACCGAAGCACTGCGGTACATGGCGCTGACGGCTGCGGGCAGCACCGTCAGCATTATTGCGGCGGCGCTGCTGCAAGGCCTCGGCGCCGTGCGCGCACCCGCGTTCAGCATGCTGGCCGCCGCAGGCATCAAGGCGCTGCTGAACGTCATGCTTGTGCCGGCGCTGGGCATCAGCGGCGCGGCTCTGGCAGGCGCAGTCGCCTACATGCTGGCGGCTGGCCTGAATGTGACGCTGCTGGCGCGACTTGTCGCCCTGCGCCCTGCCCCTGGCGCCGTCCTGGCGAAGCCGGCGCTGGTGATCGCCGCCATGAGTCTGGCGGCGTTAGGCACTGCCTGGGCCGCCGAAGCGATGCTCGGCGGCATGGGTATCGCGGCCGACCGCCGGCTGGCCGCGATGGGCGTGAGCCTGCTGGGCATTGCCGCAGGCTCGGCCGTGTTCTTGCTGGCGGCGGCCTGGACAGGGCTACTGACCGCCGCGGAGCTGGCGGCTGTGCCCAAGTTGGGGCCTCGCCTTGCCAAGCTGCTGCGCAGACTGCGTGTGCTGCGCTAGCTCCATGCTCACGGTGCTTCTACACCCATCACAGCTAATATGCAATTATAGGATATCGAATGATTCTGGTATAATACGTGTAATTAGTCCTCTTCAGGCATGATGAATCAGTGAGCCTGGACAGGATAGTCCGGATGGAGGTTTACGTAATGAGTGCAGCTTTAACCGTAGTGGGTCTTGGATCTGGAGATGCAGACCAACTGACCGTAGGTATTATCAAAAAAATGAAACATGCAGCTACGCTGTATGTACGTACCCTGGATCATCCCGTATTGAATGATCTGAAGCAAGAGGGGCTGGAGATGACATCATTTGATGCCATCTATGAGGCGAAGTCCTCCTTCCCCGAAGTATATGATGAGATCGCGAACCAACTGATAGAAGCTGCTCGCAAGGGTGAGGCTGGAACGGAGATTGTGTATGCCGTACCTGGTCATCCGATGGTGGCAGAAGCAAGTGTACGCCTGCTCAAAGAACGTTGTCCGCAGATGGGCATTTCACTGCGTGTCATGGGCGGAGAGAGTTTCCTGGACGAAGCCTTTATACGGCTTGGATTCGACCCGATTGAAGGGTTTCAACTTCTGGATGCCAGCAGCCTGAACACGGAATTGGTACAACCACAGCTACATACATTGATTGGACAAGTCTACGATGTGTTTACTGCTTCGGATGTGAAGCTATGCCTGATGGAGGTTTACCCGGATGATTATCCGGTATTTGTGGGTCACGCGTTGGGTGTACAGGGCCAGGAGGTCATTCACAAGATTCCATTGCACGAACTGGACCGGATCGAAGGGTACGGCAATCTGTCACTGATCTATGTACCGAAGAACACTGATGATGCGATGCGTCGCCGTTCCTTTGCGCGTTTGCATGAGATCGTCAATATTCTTCGCAGTCCGGGTGGCTGTCCATGGGATCAGGAGCAGACACATCAGTCCATTCGCAAAAACCTGATTGAAGAGACCTATGAGGTCATTGAGACGATCGATGAGGATGACCCCGACCATATGAAAGAAGAACTGGGTGATCTGCTGCTGCAGATTTTATTGCATTCCCAGATGGAAGAAGAAGTGGGCACATTTAATGTGTATGATGTCATCGAAGGTTTGAATGATAAGCTGATCTTCCGCCATCCACATGTTTTTGGCGATAATCAGGCAGAAGATGCGAATGAAGCTCTTCAGAACTGGGAACAGATGAAGGCAGAGGAGAAGAAGCGCAAAGGGCAGGATCAGCAGCAGGTTTCCGTGCTGGATGGCATACCGCGTGACTTGCCTGCATTGATGAAGGGATACAAGTTACAGAAGAAAGCAGCCAAAGTAGGCTTTGACTGGGATGATGTTGAAGGTGTGTTTGCCAAGATCGAGGAAGAACTGGCGGAGTTGAAAGAAGCGGTGCAACAAGGCCAGTCTGCGGAAGAACGGAAGCTCGAACTGGGTGATTTATTATTCGCAGCTGCCAACGTTGCAAGATTCATTGATACGGACCCGGAAGAGGCGCTTGCTGCGACCAATCGCAAGTTCATCGGGCGGTTCCAGTACATCGAGGGGCGTTTGCGTGAACAGGGAAGAACACCAGCAGATAGCAATGTAGAAGAGATGGAGCAATTCTGGCAGGATGCGAAGAAGGCAGGATTATAACGGGTTCAATTTTCTGGGAAATACCGATAAACCTTATTCCATCATGTTATGCAGTGTGTTATGATATACGAAATACGAACATGTGTTCATCTGTCTTGACTGGGATAGGTGTTTAGCGACGGAGGGTTTCGGGTACTGGTCTTAGACTGTTGCCTGCGGACCATCGACAAAAAGCTAAAAAAAGTCGCGGACTAAGGCAGGATTTCAGATGCCAAGCCAGAATACATGTGTAGTGACCTAACGCGAATCAGCGGCAATCGATGTATTGTCAGGAATCGCAGATACTTTTTTTTCAATTTGGGAGGCTTTTAAAAATGAACAAAACAGATCTGATTAACAACATTTCAACCAAAAGTGGTTTGACTAAAAAAGACGTTGAGTCCGTATTGAACGGCTTTTTGGGAGAAATTACAGATGCACTTGCCAGCGGAGACAAAGTACAATTGATCGGCTTTGGCACTTTTGAGACCCGCAAACGTTCCGGTCGTACCGGACGTAACCCACAAACAGGGAATGAAATCGTGATTCCTGAGTCCACTGTTCCTGCATTCAAAGCAGGCAACAAACTTAAAGAAGCCGTAAAATAATGCGTCTTGATAAATTCCTGAAGGTCTCCCGGCTAATCAAACGCCGCACTGTGGCCAAGGACGTCTCTGAACAGGGACGTGTTCTGGTAAACGGACGTGAAGCTAAGCCCAGCGCCGCTGTCAAAGTGGGCGATGAGCTGACGGTTCAGTTCGGTCAGAAACTGGTCACTGTGAAGGTGGAACGAATTGCCGAGAGTACCAAGAAGGATGAGGCGAGCAGCCTCTACACCTTGGTGAAGGAAGAGCCGATCGCCAAGGATAACGGAATGAACTGGTAACAGTACATCTGGTATAAATATTCATTCAATGCAAGTTGAATCGAAACGTCCTCCTGTAACAGGGAAGGGCGTTTTTGTTTTTTACTGAATGCCGGGTTATTTGTTCAACAACGCTGGTTCTATTCCAACCTCCATACCCATAAGCTAGGTGTAAGAAGGAGGGGTACATGCCATGGTTGAGCACGGTAAGGCCAAACAGCATCATCTGAGCATGCAGAATCGGAAACTGCTGGATCTGACGGGTGTCTCCAATGTGGAGAGCTTCGACAGTGAGGAATTTTTGCTGCAGACTGAACTTGGGCATCTGACCATCCGGGGGCACAATTTACATATCAAAAACCTGAGCCTGGAGGAAGGTCTGTTATCCATTGAAGGCACAGTCAGTTCGCTCCAATATCTGGACCCCGGTTCCCAGTCCAAAAATGGTAAAGGCCTGTTTGGCAAGATGTTCCGATGAGTCCGGATACTCAATGGATCACATTGATGTGGATGCTTACTTCGGGGGTCGTGATGGGAATGGCCTACGACAGTTACCGGGTACTGTCCGGACAGCTGCGGTTTCCGAGATGGAGTATTCACACGCTCGATCTGTTGTACTGGGTTGCTTCCGCGCTGTTCGTTTTTCGGATGCTATACGCCGGAAACCACGGACAGTTGCGGTTTTATGTCTTTTTGGGGCTGATTATAGGGGTTTGCTTCTATTTTTGGCTTTTAAGTGTTACAACCCAGCGTTTTGTGGTAATGTTAATTAAACTCGCAAGAACGCTGATTCATTGGTGTGGACATATCCTTAACATCCTGATCGTTATGCCGGCTAAAGGAATTTATAAGTTAATTCGCGTATTATTCGGTTTTGTAATTGCGATACTATTATTCCTGGGCAGGCTGGTGCTACAGTGTTTGGTACCTTTCGGCAAGTTGTTCCGCTGGATGTTTAGGCCGCTCCTGAAACATTGGGTAACGCCACGCTTCATGATCCGTGTGGGTACAAGAATTGCAGCGATGTGGAAACGCTGGTTTTAAGGAGGTCCGTAATGGGTAAAACACCTGTGGGCAGATCAAAGGCTCCAACTAACCAAGGAAAATCTGCCGGTGCAAAAAGGCGCCTCATGCTTTGGATGACGTTTATGATTGTATTTGTAATATGGGCAGGATATACATTCCTTGTGCAGACTGCACAAATTTCGGACAAGAGTTCTCATCTGGCCACTCAGCAAGCTTCAAAGGAAGATACGTTGAAGAAGCTGGAACAGTTGAAGTACGAAGTCAGCCGGTTGAATGACCCTGAATACATAGGACAGCTGGCACGGAAAAAAGGATATTATCTTCCTGAGGAAACGCCGATCCAGGTTGAAGAGTCAGGGAACTGATGGAATTCGGTCTATTACCGAGCTAGGTTTGTTATCCGTGTGTCTGAAGCCGTTAAACCGGAAAAAATAGGCTCTCTGATGGGGTAGTGTTCAGTTGACCTTGGTTTATGGCATAAGGTATAATTACATTAGCGCAGCATTGATTTTGGCATTCAAAAAATCGGGTTGTATATTTTTAAGGGAGGATCATTTTATTCTATGGCAATTGAAGTGGGCACCAAGTTAGAGGGCAAGGTGACAGGAATCACGCATTTTGGAGCATTTGTGGATCTGTCAGGAGGTGTCACGGGTCTCGTTCACATCTCGGAAATCGCCGACAATTATGTCAAAGATGTCAACGACCACCTGAAGCTGAATGACCTCGTTACAGTGAAGGTTATCAACGTTGACAAGGATGGCAAGATCGGACTTTCCATTAAGCAAGCTGTTGACAAACCGGTTGAGCAACAAACCCAATCTAGACCCCCGAGAGCTCCTAGACCGGAACGCAGTGGAGGAGATCGCGAACGATTCAGCGGCGGAGGCCCAAGTGGTGGCCAAGGTCGTGGTGGTGGCGGCGGTGGATTTAACCGTGGTGACCGCGGAGGCCGTTCTTTCAAGCCCGCAGCAGGCAAACCTTCATTTGAGGATAAAATGTCACGCTTCCTGAAAGATAGTGAAGAGCGGATCTCTTCGCTTAAGAAGAACACAGAAGGCAAACGCGGAGGCCGTGGAGCCAAGCGTGTGTAATCTGTCACAACCTGATCTAAACATATAAGTAAAACCGTTAGCCCATGGGCTAACGGTTTTTTTGCGTTTCTTTCACAGATAAGTAGTTGAATAGCTTTTTTTGTAAGGTGAAGCTCCATATCCCCAGTTTTTCTGCACGGCAAAATGAAACCATAAGAACATTTGTCGTCTACCATTTTTTACCGACAGGTTTCCGTGGCATTCCACAGTTATCCTGCTCAAATGGTGGCGAGACCAAACCATATCCGGTTCAAAATCAGACATTCCGATTGTCGGAATCAAGTAGGAGAATGAATGAAACCACAATAAGGCCGGGGTTTCGCTCCACCGCGCCAAGCTTGTTTCTTTTGTCGTAAACTTTTTGGACCCTGCCCACCTATTCTGACAAACTACGTCTTCTAATCTATCTATAATCAGAACCATCGAGAACGAAACACGAAAATTCAAATTAATCGAATGGGGTGCCTTGAGGATGATGGAAAAGTGGAATGTCATTCAATTTCCGGGAATGAAAGCAGGTAAAGGAGGTACGGAAGCTCGGGAGGAGCTGTCGGTACGTCTGAAACAATGGCTTGGCTCCCGCAAGGCTGTCCAGATGGTTGCTTCCCGCAAATGGGTACTGCTGCTTACGTTTATGGGGTTCCTGCTCGGAAAGGCAATGATCCTGAATGAGTTATCTCCCTTTGCCATTGCTTACTTCGCTGTAATTGCTTTCATGCGCAGGGATTACATCATTCCGGTAGGCGCCGCTCTACTCGCAGGTAGTCTCTTTGCACCGTTTCCAGTACCACTCATTGTTGCATCGGAGATCGCCATCTTTTATCTGCTCTTCCGCGGTCTGGAGTCATATGATCGTGCTGAGTTATCTTATGCACCAACGATGGTGTTTACGACTACATTTATGGTCAAGTTATTCGCGGTTGTGATTGGACCATCCTTCAGCTGGTACGCGATGCTGATGCTCACGATGGATTCGGTATTAAGTTTCGTGCTCACCCTAGTTTTTATACAAGCCATACCGATCTTCACCTACCGCAAAAAAAAATTCAGCCTAAAGAACGAGGAGATCCTCTGCCTGATCATATTGCTCGCTTCCGTTATGACGGGAGCCGTAGGGTGGACCATTCAGTCTTTATCCGTCGAGCATATGCTCTCCCGTTATCTCATATTAATCTTTGCGCTGGTGGGCGGAGCCCCCCTTGGAGCCTCAGTTGGGGTCATTACCGGCTTGATTCTTAGTCTGGCTGACATGTCAGCGGTGTATCAGATGAGCCTGCTTGCTTTTGCCGGGATGCTGGCGGGTATGCTTCGAGAAGGCAAACGTGCGGCGGTTGCACTGGGCATGCTACTGGGTTCGTCCATTCTATCCATATATCTGGGCGGACCGGGCGATGTGATGAACTCATTATGGGAGACGTGTGCAGCTATCGTACTATTCATGTTAACACCTAAAAGCCTGATGACGGCGATATCCAAATATGTACCGGGTACGCAGGATCATACCAAATCGCAGCATGAGTATGCCAAACGGATACGGGATATCACGGCAGAACGGGTAACCCGGTTCTCACAGGTATTCCGTCAATTGTCACGTAGCTTTGATCAGATGTCCGGTGCAGGGGAGCAGGTACAGAAAGAAGGTGGAATGGACCATTTCATGAATGCGGTTGCCGAGGGCACATGTGCAAGCTGCTTCAAGCGTACACAATGCTGGGATGCGAAGTTTATTCAAACCTACAAATATATGACGGACGTGATGAGTACGATTGAAGGAAACCCCGAGATTTCAGGCAAGCAGATTCCAGTCGACTGGAACAGGGTGTGTGCGAAACCGGAAGAGGTCCTTGAGGTCATGCGTGCCCAGTATGGACTGCATCAACATAACATGCAGTGGAAGCGTCAAATTATCGATAGCCGGCAGCTGGTTGCAGAGCAATTATCTGGTGTATCTCAGGTCATGGAGGACCTGGCCAAAGAAATTCAGCGGGAAAGTGATGAGATGGTACAGCAGGAGGAGCAGATTCGGGACGCACTGGAGTCACTGGGCTTGTCCATTCACTCCATTGAGATCATCAATCTGGAAGCGGGCAATGTAGAGATTGAGATTGTACATGCATATACACGTGGATTCGATGAGTGCCGGAAAATGATTGCTCCGCTGATCTCGGATGTACTGGACGAGCATATTGCCGTCTTGCATGAGACCATGACCGATCCTCGTCAGGGACTGGCAACCGTCACGTTTGGTTCGGCCAAAACCTTCGAGGTTACCACGGGTGTTGCTGCCGCCGCAAAAGGGGGAGATGTGATGTCAGGCGACAGCTTCAGTACGGTTGAGTTAGGCAACGGTACATTCGCGGTGGCGCTCAGTGATGGAATGGGCAATGGAGAACGGGCACGCATGGAGAGCAGCGCGGCGCTGAACATACTGGAACAGTTGCTACAGTCCGGCATGGACGAGAAACTGGCGATCAAATCCGTGAACTCCGTTCTGATGCTGCGCTCCCCTGAAGAGATGTATGCCACAGTGGATATGGCGCTGATTGATGAATATACGGCAGAGACCACGTTTATGAAAATCGGATCGACGCCAAGTTTTATCAAACGAGGCCAGGAGGTTATTCAGGTTTCGGCCAGCAATTTGCCAATCGGTATTATTAAAGATATTGAAGTGGATCTGGTGACGGTACAGCTTCAGCCAGGGGATATCCTCATTATGATGACGGATGGCATCTATGATGCACCGGGGTATGCGGTGAACAAAGAGTTATGGATGAAACGGCTCATTCAAGAGATTGATACAGATGATCCGCAAGATTTGGCCGATTGCCTGCTTGAAAGTGTCATAAGATATCAGCAGCATGAGATATTGGATGATATGACCGTCGTTGTTGGAAAAGTAGAGCATTTCCGCCCTGAATGGGCCACACTGCGTGTGCCTGGCATCAACCGGATGGAGCGTCCACGGACCGTCAGTTAATTGCATATTCTTCTGTTTGAAGTCTCTTCATTCTGGCAATGCTAGTCATAGAGTTGGAGAGTAACGAATAACGGAGGGATATCGGATGAAGCAAATCTTATTGATCACCGACGGTTGTTCCAATGTAGGACCAAGTCCGGTGCTGGCAGCGGCCGAAGCGCTGGAAGAGGGGATTACGGTTAATGTGGTTGGCGTGATTGATTATGGAACCATTGGTGAGTTGGGTAGCCGGGAGATTGAGGATATTGCCAGAGCTGGAGGTGGAATCAGCCAAATTGTAGGTACACGTCAGCTTGCCCATACGATGCAGATGATGACAAGGAAAACGGTGGTTCAGACCATTCAGCAGGCGGTTAATAGAGAGTTAACACAAATTTTGGGAGAGAAGGAGCCCAAAACGGTAACCGATCTGGAGCCTGCACAACGCGCCCGGGTCGTGGAAGTGATGGATGATATGGCTGAAACTACAGCGTTACAAGTTATATTGCTAATAGACGTCAGTGCCAGCATGAAGCCCAAACTGGCTGCGGTAGAAGAAGGCATTCGTGATTTAATGTTAAGTTTGCAGGCGCGTATAGGTCAGAGCAAGCTTTCCGTATTTCATTTTCCCGGACGACACAGCGGAGAAGATGCGGTAATGGATATTGACTGGACAACGGATCCAGGCCGTGTTCGGTCCTTGTTTGGAAGGTTGCAGATGAAGGGTGCAACGCCGACAGGTCCTGCAATTCAGAAGGTGATTGATTTTTACCGTTATGGTACACTGGAGAAACAGCAGGAAATAGAAGGGAACTATCGCATTGAAAGAGAAGGGATGCTCGGTGACAACGTTGTCTGACGCCTCTTTCCCACCAGGAACAGTGGTTACAGGGAAATGGAATCGCAGTCGTTACACGATTCGGAAGCTACTGGGCAAAGGAGCTAATGGCATCGTTTTTCTTGTCCAACGGGGTGAAAATGGCAAACACTATGCGCTAAAAATGGGATTTGATCCGGTTGATCTGCAATCGGAAGTCAATGTGCTCAAATCTTTTCAACTACAGCGTAATCATGAGGCCCTTCGGCAGAGCGGCATTCCTTCCTATCTTAAAGATGTGGATGATTATGCCGTTCGTGGCCGGGATATTCCCTTTTATGTGATGCGTTACGTTAGAGGTGAGGCACTTCATCACTTTATTCGGCGTCAGGGGACAGACTGGACACTTCTGGTGGGACTTAGACTCTTGCAGAAGCTGGCACAATTGCATCAGGCGGGATGGGTGTTTGGTGATCTCAAACCTCAGAATGTGTTGGTATCCGACTATGGGCAGGTGGAATTGATCGACTACGGCGGAGTTACGTCGATTGGTCGAAGCGTCAAACAGTTCACCGAATGGTATGATCGGGGCTTCTGGAATGCAGGCAGCCGTACGGCAGATGGTACCTATGATGTATTTGCATTTGCATTATTGTTGATTCATGTACTTGAAGCAGACGCGCTCAAGGCACTGGCAGCCGAGGGATTACCGCAACTGCGAAGTGTGAATCAGCTCGTAGCACTGGTGGAGCGCAGTGAACGACTGGGTCCTTTTCGCAATTGGACAACTCAGGCATTACGAGGTCAGTTTCGTGATGCAGGTCATGCGGCACAAGGGTGGAAGGAAATGATGGCACGCCCCACACCTCTCCGCCGTCGTTCCAAAAGCACAACACCGCGCTGGCTTAAAAACGCATTCGCTGTATCTGTGATATTACTTATTGGAGTGCTCATCTATGCACTACTTTTCTGATCTGTGAGAGTGCATATACATAACGCAAGGAATGAGGAACAGGTATGGAGGCTTTACGCTGGAACATGCTGGTGAAGAACGTGCTGGATGCAGCGGAAGAGCATCAGTTATGGGTTCCCGGGGATCGGATTGTCGTCGCAGTATCGGGCGGGCCGGACTCGGTAGCTTTTTTGCATATCATGCACGAGATCAGCAAGCGGCATGTGCCACTTGAATTGATCTGTGCCCACGTGCATCATGGCTTCCGGAGTGAATCTGATGATGAAGCGGAGAAAATGATGGAACTGGCACAGCAGCTTGGTATTACATTTGAATGGACCAAGGCCGATGTACCTTCATATATGGAGTTGACGGGTCAAGGACCACAGGAAGCAGCCCGCAACAAGCGATATGCCTTTTTGCACGAAGTGGCTTCCAAATATAATGCGGCAAGCATCGCTTTGGCACATCATGCCGATGATCAGGCGGAGACGGTCATGCTTCATTTGCTTCGTGGAACCGGCTTGTCGGGACTCTCAGGAATGAAGTTTAAAAGACGAGAAAAAAATGTGGAACTTATTCGTCCATGCCTTCGTATAAACAAGACAGACCTTGTAGAAGCTTGTAATACCCAGGGTTTTATGTATTTCAATGATGAGAGCAACGCCCTGCGTAAATATCGGCGTAATGCCATTCGCTTGGATGTGCTTCCTTTTTTGGGGCAGTATAATGGACAACTCACGCCGTCATTGAATCGGCTTGCCGAAATTGTGGGTGATGAAGACGATTTCATGGAGCAGAGTGCATATGACACATACAGGTGTCTAGTGCAGGTGAACGGCGGAAGGCAAACCTTTGAGGTGCCTTCCTTCTTGAAGTTACATGTCGCTTTACAACGAAGGTTGATTAAACTAATATTGAATTATCTGCCTTTGGACAGTGATTTTGTCGACTTTACCCGTATAGAAACCATTCGGCGCAAGGTCATGGAGACCCATGTGACGACCTGGAGCCTGGATATAGGACAGACACTCGCCTGCACTCGGGAGTATAATCTGATTTCTTTTGGCATACGGACGGACGTACAGGATCAATCTTACGAGTATCGTCTTGCGCAATGGAGTGGAACTTATGAGCTTTCACTCACCCCAATTAACCGGTATATTCGGTTGATGACGGTGAGTCCCGAGGACTATCATGTACCGGAATCGGCGGATCAAGCCGCGTTTGATGCGGATCAACTGCTTATGCCGCTGGTTGTGCGTTCACGGTTACCTGGAGATACCATGAAAGTGATGGGATTAAACGGAAGCAAAAAGGTGAAAAATATTTTCATCGATGAGAAAATCCCCCCATCTGTCCGTCCACGTATTCCTGTGGTATGTGATGGAGCAGGTCATATCATCTGGTTACCGGGTGTTCGACGGTCCAATGTGGCTCCTGTCAGGGAGGGCACTTCCGCAATCCTGTACATGACTGTAGGCGATTCAGCGATTCAGGGGTAGTGGTTATGGTTCAGGTAAGGCTTTCATAGTATAACTTAGGAGGTTCGCACAGTTGCAGAACGACATTCAGGAAGTATTGATCAGTGAAGAAGAAATTCAGAGTAAAGTCAAGGAATTAGGCGCAACACTAAGTGCCGAATATGCAAATCGCAATCCTTTGGTCATTTGTGTGCTCAAGGGTGCGTTTATATTTATGGCTGATTTGGTTAAAAACATAACGGTACCTGTTGAAATGGATTTCATGGCGGTATCCAGTTACGGCGCTTCCACCAAGTCATCAGGTGTTGTCAAAATCATTAAGGATCTGGATGTATCCGTAGAAGGACGGGAAGTTCTGATTGTCGAAGATATTATCGACAGCGGACTTACACTCAGCTATCTGATTGAACTGCTAGAAAACCGCGGTGCCGAGTCGGTGCGAGTGGTTACGCTGTTCGACAAGCCTTCAGGCCGTAAAGTTGAGTTGGAAGCTCATTACACAGGCTTTGACATTCCTGACGCGTTCATCGTTGGTTACGGTTTGGATTTTGCGGAGAAGTACCGGAACCTGCCCTATATCGGGATTTTGAAGCCGGAAGTCTATAGTAGCTAATATCCTGCCCGACCCAAGCCTTGAGCTGTTCTTGGCTTCTGTTGAGAAGCCATGTCGGGCTATGTTAAAATAATTAAAGTGTCTCGAGAGGAGGTAGGGGATGAATCGGTTCATCCGGAATTCTGGTTTTTATTTGATTCTTTTTTTAGTTGTGGTGGGGATAGTCCAGTTCGTCAGCAATGGCGGCGAAGCCACCGATAATCCTAGATATGATCAGTTGCGTGCAGCGATCAAAGCCAACAATGTCTCTGAATTGACGGTTCAATTCAACGGTCAAACGTATCTCGTGACCGGTCAATACAAGAAGGCACCTGATGGCGCCAAATCAGAAAATTTCTCAACGTATATTCCTCCTACGGATGAGGCAATTAGTGAGCTTGTAGCTGCAAGTGAAACTAACAATTTCCAATATCATCAGGAGCCAATGAAAGGTGACAGCATCTGGTTGACGTTGCTGACTTCCTTTATTCCTTTGATCATTATGTTCCTGCTGTTCTTCTTCCTGTTTAATCAGGCTCAAGGCGGCGGCGGTAAAGTAATGAACTTTGGTAAAAGCCGTGCTCGTCTCTACAACGAAGAGAAGAAGCGGGTTACATTTGAAGATGTTGCGGGTGCTGACGAAGAGAAACAGGAACTTGTTGAGGTTGTAGACTTCCTCAAGGACCCTCGTAAATTCGCAGCAGTAGGTGCGCGGATTCCTAAGGGCGTATTGCTCGTAGGGCCTCCAGGTACCGGTAAAACATTGCTCGCTCGTGCCGTAGCCGGTGAAGCGGGTGTACCATTCTTCACTATTTCAGGTTCCGACTTCGTGGAAATGTTTGTCGGTGTCGGTGCATCACGTGTTCGTGATTTGTTTGAAAATGCGAAGAAAAATGCCCCATGTATCATCTTTATCGATGAGATTGATGCTGTAGGACGTCAGCGTGGTGCTGGTCTCGGTGGTGGTCACGATGAGCGTGAACAGACACTCAACCAGTTGCTCGTTGAGATGGACGGATTCGGAGTTAATGAAGGTATTATCATCATTGCCGCAACGAACCGTGCAGATATTTTGGACCCTGCCTTGCTGCGTCCTGGACGTTTTGACCGTCAAATTACGGTTGACCGCCCTGATGTAAGAGGTCGTGAAGCTGTCCTGAAAGTACATTCCCGTAATAAACCACTGACCAAAGATGTGAAGATGGATATTATCGCGAAGCGTACAACAGGTTTCTCTGGTGCGGATTTGGAGAATCTCTTGAACGAAGCGGCATTGCTTGCAGCGCGTCGTAACCGTAAAGATATTTCCATGAAGGAAGTTGACGAAGCGATTGACCGTGTCATCGTTGGTACGGAGAAGAAAAGCCGTGTCATCAGTGATCGCGAGAAACGAATCGTTGCTTATCACGAAGCAGGTCATACCATTGTTGGATACTTCCTCGAACATGCTGATATGGTACATAAAGTGACCATTATTCCGCGCGGACGTGCGGGTGGATATGTAATCATGTTGCCAAAAGAAGACCGTATGCTGGTTACCAAGCAGGAATTGCTGGATAAAGTAACCGGACTTCTCGGGGGTCGTGTAGCTGAAGAATTGTTCATCGGAGAAATTGGTACTGGTGCATACAGTGACTTCCAGCAAGCGACAGGTATTGTTCGCAGCATGGTTATGGAATACGGTATGAGTGAGAAATTGGGACCTATGCAATTCGGAAGTTCACAAGGACAGGTATTCCTTGGTCGGGATATCGGTCATGAACAGAATTACTCGGATTCCATTGCTTACGAGATTGATCAGGAAATGCAACGCTTTATCAATGACTGTTATGAGAAGTGTAAGGACTTGCTTGTTAAACATTCAAAAGAGATGCACCTGATCGCTCAAACTTTGCTTGAGGTTGAGACTTTGGAAATGGATCAGATCAAGCAATTGATCGAAACAGGTTCTTTGACTCCAAAAGCAGAGAATGACAATGATGGTGAAGGCACACCAACTGAAGGCGGAGAGCCAATCATCGACACCATCGGTGATGTGCGTGTTCGTATTCAAGGTAAAGATGAAACGCCTGAGCCACCAGCCGGAGATATCCCAAACGAAGCTCCAAATCTGGAAAAGGGTAATAACAATAACCCGGATGATGGCGGAACTAAGCCAACGTCTTAATGCACAATACATCTGGCTATGATAGCAGGTGAAATCAAGAGAGCCCTCGGGGCTCTCTTTTTTTATCCATTATTTTAAAAGAGGATAGATAAAGATAAACGGGAGTTAGATGGCGAACCAGTTAGCAAACAGGTGGTTACAGCGCTGTCCCGGGCCTTTTTCATTTATTGACAGAGTCGTGAACGTTGTGTAAATTAGTTGTTAAACCGCTTGTGATTCGTTTCTCAAGCGAAGATAACGACTTAGGTTAGCCCACGAAACAGCGCATGACGCTGTCCCGATAAAGGAGAGGATCACAGGTGGAAGCTCTGGCTTTAGAGCGCAAGGCTGAGATGAACCGCGAGCTGCGTGAGCGGCTTATGGTGTTGAAGAAGGAACGTAATGCCATTATTCTTGCCCATTATTATCAACGTGACGAAGTACAGGAGGTTGCCGACTTCCGTGGAGATTCGTTTCTGTTAGCCCAGAAGGCAGCACAGACAGATGCGGATGTGATCGTTTTCTGTGGTGTTCATTTTATGGGTGAAAGCGCTAAAATTCTTGCGCCAAATAAAACAGTTATTATCCCGGACGAACGTGCGGGCTGCCCAATGGCAGATATGGTGAATGTGGATGGACTACGCAAATTGAAAGCACAACATCCTAATGCCAAGGTGGTTACGTATATCAATTCCTCGGCTGAGATCAAAGCAGAGACTGACATCTGTTGTACATCAGCGAACGCAGTCCGGGTTATTCAATCGGTGGATTCCGACGAAATTATCTGGGTACCGGATAAAAACCTGGGACATTATGTGCAGCAGCATACAGACAAGAAAATGATTATCTGGGAAGGCTACTGCAACACTCACGATATGCTTACAGTCAAAGATGTGGTGGAGATGAGAGCCAAGCATCCCAATGCGGAGTTTGTTGTCCATCCAGAGTGTCGCCCTGAGGTTGTAGAAATGGGTGATTTTGTAGGCAGCACAACAGCTATTCTGGAGTATTGCAAAAATTCATCAGCGAAGGAATTTATCGTAGGTACCGAAGATGGTACAGGATATCAGCTTCGTCTGGATAGTCCGGATAAACAGTTCCACTTTGCTACCAAGTTCCTCGTATGTCCCAACATGAAGGTGAACAACTTGAAGAAACTGGTGAAATGCCTGGAAACGATGAAGCCGCAAATCTACGTGCCACCGGCCGTTGCCGACAAAGCCAGAGAATCGCTAGAGCGCATGTTGTTGGTAAAGTAGGATGCGCTACTCTTGCTCCAAGACAGGTGAATAACATGATACCGCAATATTTAGTTGATTTCGATCTGTCTGCGCTACCCATGGTAGAGACGGATGTACTGGTTATAGGCTCAGGGATTGCTGGTTTGTTTACTGCCATTAAGGCAAGCGAACAACAACGTGTATTAATGATCACAAAGAAGTCATTACTTGAAAGTAACACCAGATATGCGCAGGGAGGCATCGCTGCGGTTATTGCTGAGGATGATTCGCCTGCTTACCACTTGCAGGACACACTTGTAGCAGGAGCGGGCTTATGCCGCTCCGAAGCGGTAGAGGTATTGGTGAATGAGGGGCCGGACGGAGTGAAGGAACTGATTCGTTTGGGTACTTTATTTGATCTGGAGAACGGCGAGTTGGCGTTGACGCAGGAAGGTGCGCATAGCCACCGCCGTATTTTGCATGCTAACGGAGATGCAACAGGATATGAGATTGTACGTGCGCTTGCTGTTGAAGTGAATGAGCATCCCGGGATTGAAGTTTGGGATGAGCATTTTGTTGTTGACCTAATTACGGATCGAGATCGAGGGGAATGCATTGGCGCTCTGGTTCAGAAGGATGACGGATCGCAAGTGTTCGTGAAGGCACAGGCAACCGTTCTTTGTTCTGGTGGGGCAGGACAACTGTACCGATACACGACGAATCCGGATGTAGCTACTGCCGATGGTGTAGCCATGGCTTATCGGGCTGGGGCTATTGTTCGTGACATGGAATTTATCCAATTCCACCCCACCTCTCTATGTTACCCTGGGGCCCCGCGTTTCCTTGTGTCAGAAGCCGTACGCGGCGAAGGAGCATATTTGCGCAATGTGAAGGGTGAGCGCTTCATGGATCGTTATCATGCCCAGCTTGAACTGGCCCCACGAGATATCGTGGCACGAGCGATTGTTAGTGAGATGGAGTCCACCAACAGTACCTTTGTGTACTTGGACATTACACATGAACAGCCAGAGATGATCAAGCATCGGTTCCCTACCATATATGAGACTTGTATGCGTTATGGATTAGACATGACAACGGACTGGATTCCCGTTGCACCTGCTGCCCATTACATGATGGGTGGAGTGAAAACGGATTTAAGTGGAGAGAGCAGCATCTCCCGATTATTTGCTTGTGGCGAGGTGTCTTCTACAGGAGTGCATGGAGCCAACCGCCTGGCAAGCAATTCTTTATCAGAAGCGATTGTATTTGGGCGGAGAATTGTTGATCGTATTCAATCTCTCCCTCCGCTTGGTTTATTACAAGCAAGAGGGGCTAAGCCTTCATCTGTGGACATGAATAACATGAATAGCAAGATCATGAAAGAGCAAAAACCTATATCTGAAAGACGTTTACGACTACAGAAAATGATGGTTCGTCAGGTAGGCTTGCGCCGGAATGGTGAGGACCTGCAGAAGGCCATGGACAAGCTGCAACAGGAATTGCAATTTTTTGATCAGACACTCACGCATAAGGAAGAGCTGGAGTATGCCAACCTTCTGACCTGTGCCTGGTTAGTTACCAGCGGGGCATTACACCGCGAGGAGAGTCGGGGGGCTCACTATCGAGAGGATTTCCCGGCGCGTGATGATATCGTGTGGCAGAAGCATAGTCTGCAACAGCGAGAACAAGCGATTGTGGAGGAATTGATGTCATGATACTGAATGGATATAATGAAGGGCTTATCGAATCGATCAAAAACTGGCTTCGTGAAGATGTTGGTGCAGGTGACGTTACAACGAGTGTGACGATCCCGGCAGGCAACCAATCCAAGGCCATTATACACGCCAAAGACAATGGTATTATTGCAGGCATGACCGTAGCTGAACTTGTATTCCAGGTCGTTGATCCTGATCTTGTATTTACACCGAAGGTAACAGACGGAGACAAGGTTAGCCATGGCACAATTTTGGCTGAGGTAGAGGGAAGTACACATTCACTGCTTACGGGGGAACGACTGGCACTTAACTTGCTGCAACGTATGTCCGGAATAGCTACGCGTACGCGTGCCTACGTGGATGTGCTGGATGGTCTTGAGACCAGGCTCGTGGATACACGTAAGACAACGCCGGGCCACCGACTACTTGAGAAATACGCAGTGCGCGTGGGTGGCGGAGCGAATCATCGATTTGGACTGTACGATGCCGTTATGATTAAGGATAACCACATCAAGGGTGCAGGCGGAATCACCGAGGCGGTACAGCGTGCGCGAACCGTTATCCCACATACGATGACGATTGAAGTGGAGACTGAAAATCTGGAGCAGGTGAGAGAAGCCTTGCAAGCCGGGGCAGATATCATTATGCTGGATAACATGCATCCAGAGCGGATGCGTGAAGCGGTTGAACTTATTCGTGAACAGGCTCCTCATGTGAAGGTTGAAGCATCCGGTAACGTGTCTCTTCAGACCATTCGTGGTATTGCAGAGAGTGGTGTGGATGTAATTTCGGTTGGCAGGTTAACCTATTCCTTTGAGAGCCTGGATATTAGTCTGGATTTAAATGAAAAGAAAGAGGGGTGAACCTCTTTGATTCTAGTTGTAGACGTGGGGAACAGCAATATGGTGCTCGGCGTATATCAAGGCCGGGAATTGCTGCACCACTTTCGTCTGAGTACATCACGTCAGTCAACAGTGGATGAATACGGCGTATTGATTTATAATTTATTTCATATGTCCGGCATCAGGGCAAGTGACATCGAAGGTGTCATCATCTCATCTGTGGTTCCGCCACTGGTGAATGTAATCGAAGCGATGTGTGAGAAGTATGTAGGCAAAAAAGCTTTGCTCGTTGGGCCTGGTATCAAAACTGGCTTGAATCTGCGATACGAGAACCCTCGTGAAGTGGGTGCAGATCGTATTGTTAATGCAGTGGCAGCCGTTGAGAAGTATGGCGGCCCTCTCGTCGTGGTCGATTTCGGTACCGCAACGACTTTTGACTGTATTGACGAGAAAGGCCACTATCTGGGGGGAGCTATTGTACCTGGCATTCAGATCGCCACTGAAGCGCTCTATGAGCGGGCATCCAAGTTGCCTCGTATAGAGCTGGAGAAACCTAAAAAGGTTATTGGCCGTAATACTATTCATGCCATGCAAGCAGGTATTATATATGGCTATGCAGGGCAGGTAGATGGTATTGTAGAACGTATTCGCGAGGAGATGGGAGCGAAGCCCCGAGTCATCGCGACGGGTGGTCTCGCTACACTTATCGCAGAAGAAACCCGTAGTATAGAGGAAGTTGATCCGCTGCTTACGCTTGAAGGGCTGCGTATTATATATGAGCGGAACCGGGAAAGGTGAGCATAGTGACGGCATACAGCGGGCTGAGATTACAGCTTAAGTGTTGTGCCGTTTTTTCTGTGTTACGACTATTATGGCGATACGCCAAAGGAGGCTGAATGACTTGGAAAACAACAACAAGCATGACCGGTTAATTCGTGGTACAGCAATGAATGGAAAGGTAAGAGCCTTTGCTATCCAGACTACGGAACTGGTTGAGGAACTACGCAGAAGACACGATACGTTTCCCACGGCTACAGCAGCCATGGGGCGTACGGTTACAACAGCAGCCATTATGGGTGCAATGCTCAAAGGTGAAGAGAAGTTAACGATACAAGTCAACGGTGATGGGCCCATTGGACAGATTGTAGCTGATGCCAATGCGAAAGGCGAAGTACGAGGATATGTTTCTAATCCGCATGTACATTTGCCAAGTAATAGTATGGGTAAACTGGACGTTGCAGGCGCAGTTGGAACGGAAGGTTTCATCAACATAACGAAGGATTTGGGGCTGAAAGAGCCATATCGTGGCAGTGTGCCTATTATTTCAGGAGAACTGGGCGAAGACTTCACGTACTACTTTGCTCAATCGGAGCAAACCCCTTCTGCTGTAGGTGTTGGTGTGCTCGTTGATACGGATAATTCCGTTATTGTCTCAGGTGGATTCATTATGCAGCTGTTGCCGGGATTGACAGATCCAGAGATCACGGCGATCGAAAACGCCATTAGTACGTTGCCGCCAGTGACGACGTTGCTGGAGCAGGGACTTGAATTGGAAGAGTTGCTTCGCCGATTGTTGCCAGATGTACAAGTGATGGAAGGATTGGATATTCATTTTAGCTGTGAGTGTTCACGTGAGCGGGTAGAGAAGACACTAATCAGCCTGGGCCAAACGGAGATGGAGCAATTAATTGAAGAAGAGGGCCAGGCTGAAGTGGTCTGCCAATTCTGTAATGAAGCCTATGACTTTAACAAAGAACAACTTGAGACCATCCTAGAGCAAGCCAAGAACTGATCTATGCGGGGACGGGATGCGGAATGACAAGACAGGAAAAAGGGTTGTGGACGGCTGTAATTGTCTTGACGCTAGGTATGCTGGTCATGGGTAGTGTGATGGCTATGCATGGTCTCAGACAGGGCAAAGACGAGGCAGATGCGTCTCATGATGCCAATACGGAAGAAGGAAGCACCGTAGCGACGATCAACGGAGAAGTTATCACGGACAAAGAGTGGACCGATGCGCTGAAAAAACGCTATGGCAGCGAGTTATTACTCCAGATGTTAAACCGTAAAGCAGTATTTGCCGAAGCAATTGAACGCAAGCTGATCGTCACTCCCCAAGAGATTGCAAGAGAACTTGCCGCCGCGATGGATGGGTACGATTCAGAGAAATCATATTTTGACGAAATGAAGTCCCAATTGGGTCTGTCGAAACAGGAGCTTGAGTTGGAAGCCGGTTACAGGCTGCTGCTTGAGAAAATCGCAACGATCGGCATACAGATCAAGGATGCAGATATTGAGCATTACTGGACTGAACACCGTGAGGATTACGTTTCCCCCGAGAAATATGACTTATCCATCATCGTAGTGAAGGAAGAAGAGGAAGCCGATTCCTTACTAGATGCGTTGGAGAAGGGGGAAGACTTTGAAGAAGCTGCTCGCAAGCAATCGACAGACAGCTTCTCTCGTGATGCTGGTGGCAGGCTGGGATGGATTGAGCGGAATGATCCATTCCAGTCAGAAGAAATCCTTCAACTTGCTGCCGGGCTGGATGTAGGCGATATTGCCGGACCGGTTCGAGTGGAAGAAGGTTATGTTATTATCAGACTTAATGATAAAGAAGAACGCCAGGTGCAATCTGCCGAAGAAGTCCGTGAGGAGATTCGAATGGAACTGGCTCTGAGTCAGGCTGATCCGTTGCCGCAGGTAGAGCAAATGCTGCGTAACAAGTATGAAGCCGTAATCCTGTCCGAGATTCCTGCCTCCTGAATGCAATGGAAAATATTGTCTCGTACTGCTGCATCTTGATAAAAATACTCTGTCTGCGGTCTTAGGGCCAAAGGCAGAGTATTTTTTTTGAGTACTCATATTGACAATAAGGGTTAACGTTGATAAGATAAAAATAATAAATACCTACTCGTTTACTCGGATATAAAAGATTTATTTATGAACAAAGAAACTTTCGGAAACCTCCGCCCTGTCTAGAAATCTTAGCAGTAAGGGATAGGATCAACAGGATTTCCGCAGTTCTTCTATAACAGCTAGAGGCTATCGGCCGCACAGTATAGGTTAACAGGACTCAAGTTTTATTCATCCACTAAGGAGGGCATTCATATGGCTAAAGTAGTTAATAACGTAACAGAACTCATCGGAGGTACTCCGCTTGTTCGTCTGAACCGTATCGTACCTGAAGGCAGTGCTGAAGTATTCGTGAAGCTGGAGTACCAGAATCCAGGTTCAAGCGTGAAAGACCGTATCGCAATTAGCATTGTGGAAGAAGCGGAAAAAGAAGGCAAGCTAAAACCAGGTGATACCATTATTGAAGCAACAAGTGGTAACACGGGAATTGGACTCGCGATGGTGGCTGCAGCCAAAGGCTACAAGTCCGTTATTGTAATGCCTGAGACGATGAGCTTGGAGCGTCGTAACTTGCTTCGTGCGTATGGTGCTGAGCTTGTGCTTACACCTGGAGCTGAAGGTATGAATGGTGCTGTTAAAAAAGCCGAAGAACTGCTGAAAGAAAACCCATCCTATTTCATGGCTGAGCAATTTAAAAATAAAGCCAACGTGAAGATCCACCGTGAAACGACTGGCCCTGAGATTGTTGAAGCAATTCAATCTGTAGGCGGTACGTTGGATGCTTTCGTTGCAGGAATCGGTACAGGTGGAACAATTACAGGTGTAGGGGAAGTGCTGAAAGAAGCTTTCTCTGGTATTAAAATTGTTGCAGTTGAGCCAGCAGCTTCGCCAATTCTGGCGGGCGGCAAACCAGGACCACATAAGATCCAGGGGATTGGCGCCAACTTTATCCCTGAGATTCTGGATCAGGAAATCTATGATGAGATCATTCACATTGAGAATGATGATGCATTCGAGACGGCTCGTCAGGTAGCGAAGGAAGAGGGCATTCTGTCCGGTATTTCTTCCGGTGCGGCGATCCGTGCAGGTCTTCAGGTTGCGAAACAGTTGGGTGAAGGCAAGCGCGTGGTCGTAATCGTGCCAAGTAACGGCGAACGTTACCTCAGCACACCTCTTTACAACTTCGAAGGCTAAGTCTACAAATGACAAAACCAATCCTCCTTGCCCGTATGACGGGTAAGGAGGATTTTTGGCGTAATGCTTTTAAAAGGGGCGACGCTTTAGTATACTATCAGACAATAGAACTAGCGACAGATGGAGGGCGGCACACCGCAATGACACACCTGATGACAACATACGCCGACTGGATGGAGTGGGCTGAACAAAACTGGACCATGATGCCCTATATCACAAAGTCGGATGAGGGACCGTATCATGGCGGTTTACCGTTATCGTGGGAGGCAGCCTGGGAGCAGGCGTCACCATACGCAATTGTGCTGGAGAATGGCAAAGGCGGGAGATATACATTTCTGGGGTTAGACCCCGTATCCGTTATTTCCGGTAAAGGTCAAGAATCGGTTATTCATGATGTGACGCAAGGAACCACCTCGACGGACAGCGGTAAGCCGCTTGATGTATTGAAGAGATGGACTGCCCCATATAACGCACCCAAGGTTAATGGGGCTCCAGACTTTGGGGGTGGATACGCAGGTTATCTCAGCTACGATGTAGCAAGATCATTGGAGAAGCTTCCAGTCTTGGCTGAAGATAATCCGGCTCTACCGGATTATTGGTGGATGCGCTTTGAAGAAATATGGGCGTATGACCATGAGCAGCAGGCACTTTTCTGCATGGTTCATCTGGCTATAGAGCCTAACCGGAACGAAACGGATATCCGTAGTCTATATTCAGCGGCAGAAGCACGAGCGACAGCGATGCAGAAACGTTGGCTTCATATTATGGGGGCTGCACAGGCTGAGGAACAACAACAGGCACTGGAACGCCGCAACAAGCAGGTCAATCGTACCCCGCAGCCTGAAGATGCGGAAAGGGAATCGGAAGGATGGGAAACCTCCTTTCCCCAGGAGGACTTTGAACAAGCTGTGCGTACGGTACAGGAATATATCAGGCAGGGCGATGTGTTCCAGGTGAATCTGTCCTTAAGACAGGAAAAGCGTCTTCATTCGAGCGCTGAGCATATTTATGAATGGCTGCGCCTTGTGAATCCATCACCATATATGGGTATGCTGCGTAGTCCAGACTTTCAACTGGTAAGTGGTTCTCCCGAACTTCTGGTCAAAGTGGAGAATGGCAAAGTCAGTGCACGTCCCATCGCAGGGACCCGAAGAAGGGGCCGGGATAAAGCAGAGGATGAAGCTATGGCGGATGAACTGCTCAGCAGTGAGAAGGAACGGGCGGAGCATATTATGCTCGTTGATCTGGAACGTAATGATATCGGACGGATTGCAGCCTACGGTTCGGTTCATGTGCCTGAATTGATGACCATCGAGAAGTATTCCCATGTCATGCATCTCGTTTCCCAGGTGGAAGGCAGGCTGGCAGAAGGGTTATCCGTATTTGATGTGATCGCTGCGACATTCCCGGGTGGAACGATTACCGGAGCGCCGAAAGTCCGCACCATGGAGATTATCGAGGAACTTGAGCCTGTGCGGCGTGGGCCTTATACGGGTTCCATCGGGTGGATGGATTACAGTGGAAATATGGAATTGAACATCGTCATTCGTACACTTGCCATTAAGGACGGTATTGGTTATGTACAGGCCGGGGCAGGGATTGTTATTGATTCCGATCCATATCGGGAATACAAGGAATGCCGCAACAAGGCAAGAGCCATGATGAGAGCTGTGAATTACAGCGAAGAGGCGGAAGCAAGCAGAGCTATTGAACAAGAACAAGCGAAAAGAACAGAAGCTGTTAACTAAACTAAACTAAACTAAAATAAAATAAAACGAAGCAACCGTCACTTGCATTGACGGAAGATGAGGAGGAGCAGGCATATGATACTGGTTATCGATAATTACGATTCCTTCACGTACAACCTGGTTCAATATCTGGGTGAACTGGGTGAGACGGTGGAAGTTCGCCGCAACGACGAGATTGATCTGGCAGGCATAGAGGCACTAGCACCTGATCATATTCTGATCTCTCCGGGCCCGTGTACACCGAATGAAGCAGGCATTAGCTTGGCAGTCATTGATCATTTCAAGGGAAGCATTCCGATCTTTGGTGTTTGTCTGGGGCATCAGTCCATTGGACAAGCGTTTGGTGGCAATGTCATTCGTGCGGAGCGCATGATGCACGGCAAAACATCCGAGATGCACCACAATGGGACATCGGTATTTGCCGGATTGCCATCTCCATTCACAGCTACCCGTTATCACTCCCTGATTGTCGAGCGCAGCAGCTTGCCTGACTGCCTGGAGATTACAGCGGAGACAGCTGAAGGCGAGATTATGGGTCTGCGCCACAAAGAATATGCGATTGAAGGTGTTCAGTTCCACCCGGAATCCATTATTACAGACCATGGTCATCAGATGCTTCGTAACTTTTTGTCCCAACAAGTGAAGGTATAACATGCAATATGCCGCGATAAACGGAGAGTTGGTCAATATGGCGGCGGCCGTGGTTCCTGTAACGGATCACGGCTTTTTGTACGGACTTGGACTGTTTGAGACGTTCCGGACGTATCAAGGTGTCCCCTATCTTTTGGAACGGCATCTGGAGCGCATGGCCTCGGGGTGTAAGGAACTTGGCATTCCTTTTACAACGACCGTGGCAGAGGTGACAGATTGGATTGAACGTCTGATGAATGCGAACGGACTTCGGGATGCGTATGTACGTTATACGGTATCAGCCGGTGAAGCACCGCTAGGCTTACCTTCTGGTGATTACTCGAAGCCAAATCATATTGTACTGGCAAAAGCATTACCTGAACCTTCTCCTTCTTTATATGAGAGCGGCAAAATGCTCCAACGGTTGTCTACACCTCGCAACACGCCCGAAGGAGAAGTTCGGTTCAAGTCGCTACATTATATGAACAGCATTCTAGCGAAACGGGAGCTTAATGGATACGGGCAGCATGTGCTGGGTGCGGAAGGGTTACAATTAACCCGGGATGGGCATGTCGCTGAGGGTATTGTCAGCAATGTGTTTTGGGTACGGGAAAATGTGCTTTACACGCCAGCACTCTCAACGGGCATTCTGCCGGGTATCACGAGAGCTTTGGTACTGGAGATTGCCTTGCAGCAAGGAATCCCCTGCATAGAAACGTTAGCTTCCTGGGAAGAACTCCTGCAAGCAGATGAAATATTTCTAACCGGCTCGGTGGCCGAACTGGTTCCGGTGACAACTCTGCGGGATCAGGACGGAGCCGAAACGATAATTAGCAACGGACATATTGGCCCGGTTACAGCAGTCCTTCTGGGTATGTACCGGCAGAAAGCGGGGTATACTTCATGACACTTACACCTGTCATCTATGAACGGAACTATGCATGGGGGCCAGCTGAATTGAAGCTGGGTACAAGAACACAGATCATGGGCATTCTTAACGTCACGCCTGACTCATTTTCAGATGGCGGACGTTATACCAACGTGGAGCGGGCAGTTGCGCATGCCAAGCAGATGATGGAGGACGGGGCGGACCTGATTGATATCGGCGGGGAGTCCACCCGTCCAGGTTCAGATGTCGTGGGCGCCGATGAAGAGCTTAGCCGGATTATTCCGGTTATTGAAGCATTGCATCAGCAAGCCCCGCACATTCCGATATCGGTAGACACGTATAAGGCCGAGGTTGCACGTCAGGCTATTCTGGCAGGTGCTCATATTATTAATGATGTGTGGGGTGCCAAGGCAGATCCAGATATGGCCCGCACGGCAGCAGAGCTGGGGTGTCCCATCATTCTGATGCATAATCGGCAGGATCGGAATTACACCGATTATCTGAGTGATGTCGTGAGCGATTTGCAGGAGAGCATACAGATTGCATTAACAGCGGGCGTGAAAGCAGAGCAAATTATCCTGGACCCGGGTATCGGTTTTGTGAAGGAGCTCGGAGAAAATCTGAAGCTCATGTCATCGCTCGGTTTGCTCAATGAAATGGGATATCCCGTTCTGCTAGCCACCTCACGCAAAAGATTCATCCAGAACACCCTGGATGTCGGGGCGGATGATGCGCTGGAAGGAACGGCTGCGACCGTTGCATTTGGCATCTCCCAAGGCTGCCAAATGGTTCGGGTTCATGATGTGAAACCGATTCGGCGGACGGCAGACATGTGTGATGCCATGTTGTATGCTTCTCCGGGTATACGGAGGAAATAATGTTGGCGGGTCCGAATGACCCGTCCAGTGGAAGCGCAGCGTTTTTCAAAGGCGAAGCTAAGGCATAACTTCAAATAGATTAAAATTTCAATATATATAGAGGGTAGGCGGATCGTATGGATAGAATGGTATTGCATCGTATGGAGTATTACGGATATCATGGTGTTTTTGCAGAAGAACGGAAGCTTGGGCAGCGGTACTATATTGATCTGGAGATTGATATGGACCTGGGTGAGGCCGGACGTAACGATGATCTGACCAAAACGATTAATTATGCGGAGATCCATGAGCTGGTAAAACAGATTGTAGAGAATAAGTCATTCCAGTTAATTGAAGCTTTGGGCGAACATATTGCATCTTCTTTACTAGACACTTATACTATTATCAATGCATTGACAGTCAAGGTGACGAAGCCACATCCGCCATTCGATATTCATTTTGAGGGCGTAACGGTAGAGCTTCGCCGCACAAGAAAGTGAGAACCGATCATGATTGCACATTCGACCTCTGAATCTTCAGAGGCTTATATTGCTTTAGGGGCCAATTTGGGTGACCGGGAACAGACGCTGTTTGAAGCATTGTCTTTGCTGGATGAACACCCTCATATATCCGTTCTGCGTTGTTCTGCACTATATGAGACGGAGCCTGTGGGATATGTAGATCAGCCTGCATTTCTGAATATGGCAGTCGCCGTACAGGCGATGCTGACACCTGAGCAGTTGCTCACGGAATTATTGGATATCGAGAACCGTCTCGGTCGTGTTCGTGATATTCGCTGGGGACCGCGCACTGTTGATCTGGATCTGCTCTGGATGCACGGTGAGACGCGAGATACCGAATTGCTTCAATTGCCTCATCCTCGTATGGGAGAACGGGCTTTTGTGCTGGTCCCACTGTCGGATATCGTACCGGAGGGCGAGATTTCAGGTTTGTATACCTTTGTACACTCATCGTTGTCTGTACTGGATGGAAAGGATGGAATACAGCTTTGGAAAACATGCAATTGGCCAACCGAATCCGGGCATTCCGGAAGCTGAAAGGTTTAACACAACATGAACTTGCGGCCGAGACCGGCATCTCGCTGGCCATTCTGGGAACCATTGAACGGGGAAACCGTAAGGTATCACAGCAAGAGCTCGATCGAATTGCTGGTGTGCTGGCAATCAGTATCGAGGAGTTGCGGGGCAACTAGGACCGTTTCGGTCTCGCCATGTTACAACAACCAAGACACCGATCGAACTTTATATCGTGATATATACAGAATTAAAAAAGGAGTGGAACGACTACCGTGCTTAACATTGGTGGCATTGAAATGAAAAACCAGGTCGTACTTGCGCCGATGGCTGGCGTATGTAATCCGGCTTTTCGTTTGATCGCAAAAGAATTCGGAACAGGCCTCGTATGCGCGGAGATGGTGAGTGGCAAAGCCATTGTCCATGGCAACCAGCGTACGCGTGAGATGTTGTTTGTAGATGAGCGTGAGAAACCGCTGAGCCTTCAGATTTTTGGGGGAGATCGTGATTCCCTTGTAGAAGCAGCCAAAATCGTGGACAAAGAAACCAATGCAGACATCATCGATATTAACATGGGATGCCCTGTGCCAAAGGTAACAAAATGTGATGCCGGTGCACGTTGGTTGCTTGATCCGAACAAAATCTATGAGATGGTATCCGCTGTCGTGGACGCGGTGGAGAAGCCGGTGACCGTCAAGATGCGTATCGGCTGGGATAACGAGCATATCTTCGCGGTGGAGAATGCGCTCGCGGTTGAACGTGCTGGTGGACAGGCGGTAAGTGTACACGGCCGTACGCGTGAGCAACTCTATACAGGCACAGCTGACTGGTCACACATCAAAGATGTAAAAGAAGCTGTCTCTATCCCAGTGATCGGCAATGGTGATGTTCATACGCCAGAGGATGCACGCCGTATGCTGGATGAAACGGGTTGTGACGGAGTTATGATCGGTCGTGCCGCCCTGGGTAACCCATGGATGCTGTATCGTACCATTCAATACTTAAGCACGGGGGAATTGCTTCCTGACCCGAATGGCGAAGAGAAGATCCGTGTTGCCATCCTGCATATGGATCGCCTGATCGCATTGAAGAATGAGACAGTTGCCGTACGCGAGATGCGCAAACATCTGGCTTGGTATTTGAAAGGCCTGAAAGGATCTGCCCGCATCAAGGATGTTATTATGGAAGGAACCAAGCGGGACGAGATGGTACAGATTCTGGAGAACTTTGTGAGTCAGCTGAAAAGCGAAGGTAATTTGGAGTCAGAACCGGTAATCGCCGGAAATGCATCTTAATTATAAACGCATCTGTAAAACGTTTACACCTATAGGGGACGTAACATTGACTTTTCGAGATCGTTCCCCTATAATTTCTCAGTATAAATTCGCCATGTGCGTTAATAAGGATATAGCATCAGGAGGAATATTCTATTCCTCTGGAGAACTTCATATAGTTTTGAAGATGTATGCGAGCGGAGCTCTGTAACAAGCACTGATTCCGTTGCCGTACAATCAAATTTATTCCCATGACAGGAGAATCGGTTGAGATGAGCGACAAGGAAGTTATCCTTACACCAGAAGGACTCAAGAAGCTGGAAGAAGAATTGGAAACATTGAAATCAGTGAAGCGCCGCGAAGTGGCTGAACGGATTAAGGTAGCCATCGGGTATGGAGATATCAGTGAAAACTCTGAATACGAAGACGCGAAGAATGAGCAAGCTTTCATCGAAGGACGTGTAATCACGTTGGAGAAATTGCTTCGTAACGCGCGGATTATTAACAGCGACGAGATCGATACCGATGCTGTAAGCGTGGGTGCAACCGTCACTGTAGAAGATCTGGAGTTTGGCGACATCACGGAATATACGATTGTAGGTACTGCGGAGGCAGACCCGCTTCAGAACAAGATATCGAACGAGAGCCCTGTAGGTAAAGCGATTCTCGGCAAGAAAAAAGGTACAGTTGTTGATGTAAGTGTGCCTGCTGGCGTAATTCAATATAAAATTATGGACATTAAAAAGCTATAGCAACGAAGCAGTTGGGCGCGGTAAACAAAAGCTTCCTTAGGGAAGCTTTTTCAACATTAGAGGAAAAACGTCCTCTCGCGATGCCTGCAATGTAAATAAGGAGATGAATACAGATCATGACGGATGAAGTCTTGAATCAGGAAACCGAACTTAGCGAGCTTTTACAAATTCGCCGTGACAAATTGGACGAGCTCCGCAAATTGGGAATCGACCCTTTTGGCCAAAAATACGTACGTACCGAAGAAGCCGGCTCCATTCTGAAGAAGTATGAAGAACTGACCAAGGAAGAGCTGGAAGAGAAGCACATCGAAGTCAGTATTGCCGGACGGATTATGGCGAAGCGGGGAATGGGTAAAGCAAGCTTCGCACATATTCAGGACCTGAGCGGCAGAATCCAGATCTATGTTCGTCAGGATAGCGTGCCTGAAGACAAGTATGCGGCATTTAGCCTGCTGGACCTTGGCGATATCGTTGGGGTAACGGGTGTGATCTTTAAGACCAAAACAGGTGAAACTTCTGTCAAAGTGAAAGATATTGAAGTGCTGTCCAAATCGCTCTATCCGCTTCCGGATAAATTCCATGGTCTCACTGACGTAGAGCTGCGTTACCGCCAGCGTTATGTTGACCTGATTATGAGCCCGGACGTACAACAGACCTTTATCGCACGTTCCAAAATCATTCAATCGATGCGTCGTTACCTGGATTCCCTTGGATATCTGGAAGTGGAAACACCTACGTTGCATACGATCGCAGGAGGAGCGGCAGCACGTCCGTTCATCACACATCACAATGCGCTGGATATGGAACTGTACATGCGGATTGCGATTGAACTTCACCTGAAACGTCTGATTGTTGGCGGGCTGGAGAAGGTATATGAGATCGGCCGTGTATATCGGAATGAAGGTATGTCCACACGTCACAATCCGGAGTTCACCATGATTGAATTGTATGAGGCATATGCCGACTACAAGGATATTATGCAATTGACGGAGAACCTGGTTGCTCATATTGCACAGGAAGTACTGGGTACGCAAGTGATCCAGTATGGAGATTATGAAGTAGATCTTACGCCGCAGTGGCGCCGTGTTACGATGGTGGATGCAGTTAAGGAAGTTGTAGGCGTAGACTTCTCCGTACACATGACGGATGAGGAAGCACACAACTTGGCGAAGGAACATAAGGTTCCGGTTGAAAAACATATGACATTTGGTCATATTCTGAACGCGTTCTTTGAAGAATTTGTAGAAGAGACGTTGATTCAACCGACATTCATTATGGGACATCCTCTTGAGATCTCACCACTGGCGAAGAAAAATGATGTAGATCCGCGCTTCACGGATCGCTTCGAATTGTTCATCGTTGGACGTGAGCATGCCAATGCCTTCACAGAGCTGAATGATCCAATCGATCAGCGTCAGCGCTTTGAAGCACAGATGCTGGAGAAAGAACATGGGAACGACGAAGCTCATGAGATGGATGACGACTTCATCCGTGCGCTCGAATATGGTATGCCACCAACAGGCGGATTGGGAATCGGGGTTGATCGTCTGATCATGCTGCTTACCAACTCCCCGTCGATTCGTGACGTACTGCTCTTCCCGCACATGCGTCCTCGTACGCAAGATTAAATAAGGAACGTAGGATACGTTCATAATAGAAGAGGAACCTGCCGTTCAGTATCATGCTGGGGCAAGTTCCTCTTTAGGTTTACATAGACGCTAAAAATAAAGTTTGTCAGAAGGCCCTTGGTCACAGCACACCATAAGGGTAACACCGCGTCTTGAAATTGTTAGATTAACCTGTTCGTATTTTTGTTAAAAGAGGTGCCCTTCATGAAGTTCAGGCTTCACTTTGCCAAATTCTTATCTCCTCCGTTAATTCTGGTCGGTGGTTTTCTGCTTATCATTGCGATTGGAACGGTGCTTCTCATGTTGCCAATCTCCAACCAAAGCGGTATGCATTTGGCGTTTATTGACGCGCTCTTTACATCAACCTCTGCCGCATGTGTAACTGGACTTGTCGTTGTGGATGTAGGGACAACGTTTAATTTGTTTGGTCAGTTCGTCATTATGGTATTAATGCAGCTTGGTGGACTCGGATTCATGACCATGGCTACTCTCTTTGCCCTTGTATTGGGCAAGCGAATCTCACTCAAGGACAGGTTATTACTTAAAGAAGCCATTAATGCAGACAGTATGGAAGGGATAGTACGCATTATCCGCAAGGTGTTGATTTTCTCCTTTACCATTGAAGGGGTGGCTGCTGTCATACTTGCGCTGCGCTGGGCAACGGAGATGCCATTGGGTCAGGCCGTATACTATGGAATATTTCATTCCGTTTCATTGTTTAATAATGGCGGCTTTGATTTGTTCGGCAACAGCTTTCAATACTACACCGGAGACTGGATATTCAATGTGACTGCTTCTGTGCTCGTTGTCTCTGGTGGACTGGGTTTTGTTGTATTAAATGATCTGTTCGAGTATCGCAAACGCCGCCGTTTGTCTCTTCAGTCCAAACTGGTGCTGTCTGTATCCGGAGCGCTGATCGGTATAGGAGCGATTGTGTTGTTTGTTTTCGAATTCACCAATGGACATACACTGGCTTCACTCACATGGAGCGAGAAGATCTATGCGTCCTTCTTCCAGTCTGTCTCTACACGTTCGTCGGGAACGAGCACAATCGATATCACGGAGATGAGGCAGGCTACCCAATTCTTCTTCATTCTGCTGATGTTTATCGGGGCTTCCCCAGGATCGACCGGGGGCGGAATCAAGACGACTACATTCCTGATCATGATTGGTGCGGTGTATGCCATGATTCGGGGAAATAAGGATATTGTGTTTTTCCGCCAGCGTGTTCCGAAAGAACTGCTGATGAGGGCGTTGACCATTATTATGGTTTCTCTGATCATATTCATGATCGTGGTGATGCTTCTGCTTACGACAGAGGATGCGCCATTCCTTTCACTGATGTTTGAAGCTGCATCCGCAATCGGTACCGTGGGTCTTTCTGTGGGAGTGACTGATGAGTTGACCAATTGGGGAAAAATTATTATTACCTTTACCATGTTTGTAGGTCGGATCGGGCCATTAACCATCGCGTATGCTCTTCGTCCGCGCAAAGAGAAGAAACTGTATCGTCATCCGGAAGGCCGGATCATTATCGGATAAAAAGAAAAACCGTCAGACATTCAGAACTAACTCCTGTTATCGTAACGGGCCTTAGTCACAACGAATGTGCTGCGGTTTTTTTTGGTTTAACGACACAAGGAAGCAAGATGCAAAGTGAGAACATCGTCCATGAGCTTGGCATTCATCTGATCCGGTCTAAGCACGGTGTGTATGCCTAAGCCATCTACCAGTGCATACAATCTCTCGATCTCCAGTTCTTTGTCCAGATCGGGTCTGGAGAGGTCGAGCTTTATCAGGTAGGTGATAACAGAGCCTACAGCTTGTCTGAGTTCATCATATACGGTATTAGCAAGTTCTTTGAGTGTAGGATCGGTTTTCGATCTGGCTGTAAAAGCGTACCACACCTCCATTTCGGCCAGTTTTTCTTCCGTGTTTGGTAAGAATTCAAGCAATAGGCATTTCATATTGTCCATGGGAGAGCCAGTAAAGGACATTTTTTGGACTCGATGAGACACCCGTTCAGATACCAAATTCATGGCATATCGTAGTAGTTCCGATTGAGTAGAAAAGTAGTGACGCATCGAACCGACCGAAACTCCAGCTTCTTCAGCAATATTCCGAACAGAGGCCTGTTCCATGCCATCTCTTCGTATAATACGCCAAGCTGCCTCGGCCACGAGCACGCGCTGTTTATCGTGATCAACAATTTTAGGCATAGGCATATTATATCACTGTTGATTATTATAGTACACACGTGCTAAATTGTAATTAATACATTTGTATCATAAAAAGGAGAGGCTGAAATGATTGGTTATTTCATTATAGGTTGTGAGATTGCCTTTTGGGTGTTTGTGTTCGCAGGTCTGAGTGTCAGGTATCTTCTTGGCATGAAGCGGTTAGGTATCGGTTTGTTAATGGCAACGCCGGTTATCGATCTGTTATTGCTGGTAGCTACAGTTATGGATCTACAGCGAGGAGCTACAGCAAGTATGATTCATGGTATAGCTGCGGTGTATATAGGAGCAAGCATTGCCTATGGTCACCAGATGATCGCTTGGGCGGATCGATATTTCCTATATTGGTTCAAGGGTGGAGAAAACCCTCGTAGCAACAAGTTATATGGTAGAGAACATGCCAGTCGTGAGCGTGGTGGATGGTTTAGACATCTATTGGCTTGGGCTATAGGAAGTGCTTTTTTATTGGCCATGATATGGTGGATTGGAGATGCTGAACGTACAGCTGTCTTCAATAATCTGATCAGAGTGTGGGGATTGATACTCGGTATCGATTTTCTGATAAGTTTTAGTTACAGTTTATGGCCAAGAAAGGTTCCTGCTAGGAATGTTAAACGTTAAAGTAAAAATGGACGTGTGTATGAACTTGCTAAGTTGGGAGAATACCATATGTACGTCCGTATTAGATCAAACCGATTGTTAATATAGTTTCAAAAAAAGACTTGCATTCAATATCTGTACATGGTATATTCTAATTCCGGCCAAGAAAACACGGTTTACACGGTGCGGCAAGCAAATGAAATAAGCTTCGAAAGAAACTTAAAAAAAGAGCTTGCAAATTTGGTTCGGATGTGATAAGATATAAAAGTTGCTGAAGAGAACGACATTCGGTAACAAAATAAGTTTGATCTTTGAAAACTGAACAACGAGTGAGTAAACATTCTGCTTGCAGAATGAACGCGAAAGTTTGAGACAAGCCTTGGCTTGAATCGACTGGAGCACAAATGAGATTTTTTAATCTCGTCAGATTCAAAATGAGCTTATCGCTCTTTTCAATACTTTATTGGAGAGTTTGATCCTGGCTCAGGACGAACGCTGGCGGCATGCCTAATACATGCAAGTCGAGCGGACTTGAAGAGAAGCTTGCTTCTCGGATGGTTAGCGGCGGACGGGTGAGTAACACGTAGGCAACCTGCCCTCAAGTTTGGGACAACTACCGGAAACGGTAGCTAATACCGAATAATTGTTTTCTTCGCCTGAAGAGAACTGGAAAGACGGAGCAATCTGTCACTTGGGGATGGGCCTGCGGCGCATTAGCTAGTTGGTGAGGTAACGGCTCACCAAGGCGACGATGCGTAGCCGACCTGAGAGGGTGATCGGCCACACTGGGACTGAGACACGGCCCAGACTCCTACGGGAGGCAGCAGTAGGGAATCTTCCGCAATGGGCGAAAGCCTGACGGAGCAATGCCGCGTGAGTGATGAAGGTTTTCGGATCGTAAAGCTCTGTTGCCAGGGAAGAACGCTTGGGAGAGTAACTGCTCTCAAGGTGACGGTACCTGAGAAGAAAGCCCCGGCTAACTACGTGCCAGCAGCCGCGGTAATACGTAGGGGGCAAGCGTTGTCCGGAATTATTGGGCGTAAAGCGCGCGCAGGCGGTCATTTAAGTCTGGTGTTTAATCCCGGGGCTCAACCCCGGATCGCACTGGAAACTGGGTGACTTGAGTGCAGAAGAGGAGAGTGGAATTCCACGTGTAGCGGTGAAATGCGTAGATATGTGGAGGAACACCAGTGGCGAAGGCGACTCTCTGGGCTGTAACTGACGCTGAGGCGCGAAAGCGTGGGGAGCAAACAGGATTAGATACCCTGGTAGTCCACGCCGTAAACGATGAGTGCTAGGTGTTAGGGGTTTCGATACCCTTGGTGCCGAAGTTAACACATTAAGCACTCCGCCTGGGGAGTACGGTCGCAAGACTGAAACTCAAAGGAATTGACGGGGACCCGCACAAGCAGTGGAGTATGTGGTTTAATTCGAAGCAACGCGAAGAACCTTACCAGGTCTTGACATCCCTCTGATCGATGCAGAGATGTATCTTTCCTTCGGGACAGAGGAGACAGGTGGTGCATGGTTGTCGTCAGCTCGTGTCGTGAGATGTTGGGTTAAGTCCCGCAACGAGCGCAACCCTTATATTTAGTTGCCAGCACTTCGGGTGGGCACTCTAGATAGACTGCCGGTGACAAACCGGAGGAAGGTGGGGATGACGTCAAATCATCATGCCCCTTATGACCTGGGCTACACACGTACTACAATGGCCGGTACAACGGGCTGCGAAATCGCGAGATGGAGCCAATCCCAACAAAGCCGGTCTCAGTTCGGATTGCAGGCTGCAACTCGCCTGCATGAAGTCGGAATTGCTAGTAATCGCGGATCAGCATGCCGCGGTGAATACGTTCCCGGGTCTTGTACACACCGCCCGTCACACCACGAGAGTTTATAACACCCGAAGTCGGTGGGGTAACCGCAAGGAGCCAGCCGCCGAAGGTGGGATAGATGATTGGGGTGAAGTCGTAACAAGGTAGCCGTATCGGAAGGTGCGGCTGGATCACCTCCTTTCTATGGAGAATCGTTTCCTGCAACGGAAACATTCAAATATGCAGCTTAGCTGCAAAACACTCACTCGTTGCTCAGTTTTGAGAGCTCAAACTCTCAAACAGCTTGCTTTTGCATGGAGCTTGTTCTTTGAAAACTAGATATCGAAACGAAACAAACGCGAATTAGAACATTCCTTTTTAGCTGAACTTGTGTTAAACAAGTTTCAATAAAAACGGTAGTCAAATTGCTTTTGTGAGGGTATCGGGTGAGAGCGACTTTTGGCTTTGCGCAAGCAAAACAAGGGAAGCGAGCGACCGAAACCGGAACAAAATGGTTAAGCTACTAAGAGCACACGGAGGATGCCTAGGCGCTAGGAGCCGATGAAGGACGTGGCGAACAACGAAACTGCCTCGGGGAGCTGTAAGCAAGCTTTGATCCGGGGGTGTCCGAATGGGGAAACCCAGCTGGGGTAATTTCCAGTTACTCATAACTGAATACATAGGTTATGCAGAGGCATACCAGGGGAACTGAAACATCTAAGTACCCTGAGGAAGAGAAAACAATAGTGATTCCGTCAGTAGCGGCGAGCGAACGCGGAGAAGCCCAAACCAGAGAGCTTGCTCTTTGGGGTTGTGGGACGTCTCACATGGAGTTACAAAGGAACCGGTTAAGCGAAGAGGTCTGGAAAGGCCCGCCAAAGAAGGTAAAAGCCCTGTAGTTGAAAGTCTGTTCCCTCCGAGACGGATCCCGAGTAGTGCGGGGCACGTGAAACCCCGTATGAATCCGGCAGGACCATCTGCCAAGGCTAAATACTTCCTAGCGACCGATAGTGAAGCAGTACCGTGAGGGAAAGGTGAAAAGCACCCCGGAAGGGGAGTGAAATAGAACCTGAAACCGTGTGCTTACAAAAAGTCAGAGCCCGTTTTAGGGGTGATGGCGTGCCTTTTGTAGAATGAACCGGCGAGTTACGTTCCCGTGCAAGGTTAAGGTGAAGAGCCGGAGCCGCAGCGAAAGCGAGTCTGAATAGGGCGAATTAGTACGTGGACGTAGACCCGAAACCGGGTGATCTACCCCTGTCCAGGGTGAAGGTGCGGTAACACGCACTGGAGGCCCGAACCCACGCATGTTGAAAAATGCGGGGATGAGGTGGGGGTAGCGGAGAAATTCCAATCGAACTCGGAGATAGCTGGTTCTCCCCGAAATAGCTTTAGGGCTAGCCTCGGAAAACAGAGTCGTGGAGGTAGAGCACTGATTGGGTGCGGGGCCCGCAAGGGTTACCAAGCTCAGTCAAACTCCGAATGCCATAGACTTACTTCCGGGAGTCAGACAGTGAGTGCTAAGATCCATTGTCAAAAGGGAAACAGCCCAGACCATCAGCTAAGGTCCCCAAGTGTGTGTTAAGTGGGAAAGGATGTGGAGTTGCACAGACAACCAGGATGTTGGCTTAGAAGCAGCCATCATTGAAAGAGTGCGTAATAGCTCACTGGTCGAGTGACTCTGCGCCGAAAATGTAACGGGGCTAAACACACCACCGAAGCTATGGCTTGATGCTTTGCATCAGGGGTAGGGGAGCGTTGTATAAGGGTTGAAGGTGTACCGTAAGGAGCGCTGGACATTATACAAGTGAGAATGCCGGTATGAGTAACGAAAAGATCAGTGAGAATCTGATCCGCCGAAAGCCTAAGGGTTCCTGAGGAAGGCTCGTCCGCTCAGGGTAAGTCGGGACCTAAGGCGAGGCCGAAAGGCGTAGTCGAAGGACAACAGGTCGAAATTCCTGTACCACCGTAAGCCGTTATGAGCAATGGGGGGACGCAGTAGGGTAGTGACGCGGACTGATGGATGTCCGTCTAAGCAGTAAGGCTGATGTGTAGGCAAATCCGCACATTGTAAGGCTGAGCTGTGATGGGGAGCGAAAATTATAGTAGCGAAGGTCATGATCTCACACTGCCAAGAAAAGCCTCTAGCCAGGTGATGGTGCCCGTACCGCAAACCGACACAGGTAGGCGAGAAGAGTATTCTAAGGCGCGCGGAAGAACTCTCGTTAAGGAACTCGGCAAAATGACCCCGTAACTTCGGGAGAAGGGGTGCCCCGGTAGTGTGAATAGCACGAGGGGGCCGCAGTGAAAAGGCCCAAGCGACTGTTTAGCAAAAACACAGGTCTGTGCGAAGCCGTAAGGCGAAGTATACGGGCTGACGCCTGCCCGGTGCTGGAAGGTTAAGGGGAGTGGTTAGGAGCAATCCGAAGCTGTGAACCGAAGCCCCAGTAAACGGCGGCCGTAACTATAACGGTCCTAAGGTAGCGAAATTCCTTGTCAGGTAAATTCTGACCCGCACGAATGGCGTAACGACTTGGGCGCTGTCTCAACGAGAGATCCGGTGAAATTTTAATACCTGTGAAGATGCAGGTTACCCGCGACAAGACGGAAAGACCCCATGGAGCTTTACTGCAGCTTGATATTGAATTTGGGTACGATCTGTACAGGATAGGTGGGAGCCTTTGAAACGTGAGCGCCAGCTTGCGTGGAGGCAACGTTGGGATACCACCCTGATCGTATCTAGGTTCTAACCTGGTACCGTAATCCGGTGCGGGGACAGTGTCAGGTGGGCAGTTTGACTGGGGCGGTCGCCTCCTAAAGAGTAACGGAGGCGCCCAAAGGTTCCCTCAGAATGGTTGGAAATCATTCGAAGAGTGCAAAGGCATAAGGGAGCTTGACTGCGAGACCTACAAGTCGAGCAGGGACGAAAGTCGGGCTTAGTGATCCGGTGGTACCGCATGGAAGGGCCATCGCTCAACGGATAAAAGCTACCCTGGGGATAACAGGCTTATCTCCCCCAAGAGTCCACATCGACGGGGAGGTTTGGCACCTCGATGTCGGCTCATCGCATCCTGGGGCTGAAGTAGGTCCCAAGGGTTGGGCTGTTCGCCCATTAAAGCGGTACGCGAGCTGGGTTCAGAACGTCGTGAGACAGTTCGGTCCCTATCTGTCGTGGGCGTAGGAAATTTGAGAGGAGCTGTCCTTAGTACGAGAGGACCGGGATGGACGTACCGCTGGTGTACCAGTTGTTCCGCCAGGAGCACCGCTGGGTAGCTATGTACGGACGGGATAAACGCTGAAAGCATCTAAGCGTGAAGCCCCCCTCAAGATGAGATTTCCCAGTATGTAAGACCCCTTGAAGACGACGAGGTAGATAGGCTGGGGGTGGAAGTGCAGCAATGCATGGAGCTGACCAGTACTAATCGGTCGAGGGCTTATCCAATAGCAAGTTGTAATTCGCATGTTTCGTTTCGAATCTAGTTTTCAGAGAACGATCTCTGAATGTAAGCTAAGCTATGCGTTTGGTGGCGATGGCGGAGGGGTTCCACACGTACCCATCCCGAACACGACCGTTAAGCCCTCTAGCGCCGATGGTACTTGGACCGCAGGGTCCTGGGAGAGTAGGACGCCGCCAAGCAAAGAACCACTGCCGATGTTATTCGGTGGTGGTTTTTATTATATAATCATATTATGTAGTATGGGATTAAAATACAGATTGAATTTGTTGATTTATCAGCACAATAGGATGTATATAGGTAACGTTATTCGATACGAATTGACGTTTTTTTGCGTAATAACTAGACTTGTCCGCTCTGGAAAAACAGTTGTGTTCATCAGGCAATACACCTGATATAACCAAGTACTTTTCCTTGACAGTCTAAATATCGCTTTGCTAAGATGGCAATAATAAATTTTTCAGAAAACGTATTTTCGGCGTAAAATACAGCCTGGAATCTTCGGGTTTTGGACCGTAAAGCTGAGCAAACATAAGGAGGAACACTTGCGTGTGGGAAGATAAATTTGGTAAGGAAGGCCTCACCTTTGATGATGTATTGCTAGTGCCACGGAAATCGGAGACACTGCCTAAAGAAGTAGATGTATCTATTCGTTTGAGTGATACTGTAAAGCTAAATATTCCTTTGATCAGTGCGGGTATGGATACAGTAACTGAAGCGACATTGGCTATTGCCATTGCGCGTGAAGGCGGTATCGGTATTATCCATAAAAATATGTCAGTTGAACAACAGGCAGAAGAAGTAGATCGTGTTAAGCGTTCGGAGAGTGGTGTTATTACGAACCCATTCTCACTGACGGCAGATCATCTGGTATCTGATGCGGAAGCAGTAATGGCGAAATATCGGATCTCCGGTGTACCTATTATTGAAGGAGATCAGAAGCTGGTTGGTATTTTGACCAACCGCGATCTGCGTTTTATCCATGATTACGGCATCAAAATTAGCGAAGTCATGACTCATGAGAATCTGGTTACCGCTCCTGTAGGCACTACACTTCAAGAAGCTGAGGGTATCCTTCAGAAGCACAAGATTGAGAAACTTCCATTAGTTGATGAGACAAACACGTTGAAAGGTCTTATCACGATTAAAGATATCGAGAAAGCCATTCAATTCCCTCATGCAGCCAAAGATGCTCAAGGACGTTTGTTGGTTGGTGCAGCGATTGGTATTTCCAAAGATACATTTGAACGTGCAGATGCTTTGGTACAAGCTGGTGTCGACCTGATTACGGTAGACTCGGCTCACGGACACCACATCAATATCATTGAAGCTGTACGTCAGCTTCGTGAACGTTTCCCTAGCCTGACCATCGTTGCAGGTAACGTCGCTACTGGCGCTGCCACTCGTGACTTGATCGAAGCAGGGGCTTCGGTAGTCAAAGTGGGTATTGGTCCAGGTTCGATTTGTACAACACGTGTTATTGCTGGTATTGGTGTACCTCAAGTAACTGCAGTGTACGATTGTGCAACGGTGGCACGTGAATATGGAGTTCCGATTATCGCGGATGGCGGAATTAAATATTCTGGTGAAATTACAAAGGCACTGGCTGCAGGCGCACACGCGGTGATGCTGGGAAGTTTGTTTGCCGGCACAGCAGAAAGCCCGGGAGAAACTGAAATCTTCCAAGGACGTAGCTACAAAGTATACCGCGGTATGGGTTCAATGGCTGCAATGAAACAAGGTAGTAAAGATCGTTACTTCCAAGATGATGACAAGAAACTGGTTCCGGAAGGAATCGAAGGTCGTGTCGCTTACAAAGGACCATTGTCTGATACGATCCACCAACTGATTGGTGGTCTGCGTTCGGGTATGGGATACTGTGGTACAAGTAACTTGGAGCAACTTCGTAACGATACAGGCTTTATCCGAATTACAGGTGCGGGTCTGCGCGAAAGTCATCCCCATGATGTACAGATTACCAAAGAAGCACCTAACTACTCGTTGTAATCTGAAGAGAGTTAATCATTTCCAGGACAGGCTCGGTGATTTTCACCGGGTCTGTCTTTTTTTGCAGATACCCCTGTGATAGAATAGAACAAGCGGTGACGATCCATGGATGGATTAAGGCGTTGCGGCGGCTTTTTGACGTGAATCTATGAATATGGTTTTGAAAAGCAAATGCAGTGCCAGAAAAGGCTGCCAGGTAAACAGAAGCGCGGACGTCCTTTTACATAAGCATTTGCAAAATGCGGACTAAGTGACAATCGATAACGAACTTTGGGAGCAATAATATTGCTCGTTCGATACAGCGCATATAGCACACATCTCATACATCAAACACACAGGTTAGGGAACAAGAAAATCGCAGCATAAGCTGCACTGAAGCAATTAACAATGCTTTGGATCGAAGGGAGTATTCATCATTGAAAGCCAAACACATGAATAAAAAGAAACGCCAAATGCTCAAAAAGAGCGTAGCCTCGGTAATGCTAATTAACATGCTTTGCATGTCTGCAGTAATGCCGGTCATGGCTGCTGCGGACAACTCCAGTCAGCTTCTGACTGCTGCGGCAACAACAACAAAGACGGAAAAAGCCGTAAAGGTGCCTGGGGTAGACTCACTTGGGCTTGAGGTTAGATCAGCGGTGCTAATGGAAGCCTCAACGGGACAGATTCTACTAAATGTCGATGCGGATAAAGCGATGCCACCTGCAAGTATGACCAAAATGATGACAGAGTACATTGTCGCCGAACAAGTCAAACAAGGTAAATTCGGTTGGGACGATATTGTAACTGTTAAAAAGAATGCTGCACAAAGTATCGGGTCGCGAATTTTCCTCGCGGAAGGTGACCAGCACACAGTTAAGGATCTCTATATTGCTATGGCTGTTGGCTCTGCCAATGATGCTACGGTTGCTTTGGCTGAACATGTTGCCGGTTCGGAAGAAGCTTTCGTGAAAATGATGAATGATGAAGCGAAGCGTATGGGCATGAAGGATACGTTCTTCATCAACTCTTCGGGTCTGGATCGAGCAGATATGCCTGCTGACTTCCGCCCAGCTGAAGACAAGGAAACAGTGATGTCCGCTCTGGATGCTGCAATTCTATGCCGATACATCATTATGGATCACCCGGACTACACAGAATTTACAACGATTCAATCCTACAAGTTCCGTCCCAATGATAAAGCTCCAATTATCAATTACAACTGGATGCTGGAAGCGAATAAAAATATAACCAATTTCAAAAGCTATGCCTATGAAGGTCTGGATGGAATGAAAACAGGCCATACCACGAACGCAGGTAATAACTTTACAGGTACAGCAGAACGTAACGGTATGCGTCTAATTAGTGTTGTTATGGGCACAGATTCGGAATCCGCACGTTTCAGAGAAACTAAAAAGGTATTGGACTATGGATTTAACAACTTTGAAGTGAAACAGGCTGTTGCAGGCAAGACCAAAGTGACGGGCTGGGAAGCGGTACCTTTGAAAAAAGGGAAAGAAACAACCGTTCCTGTTGTAACAGATAATGCGGTAAGTTTTGTTGTACCCAAAGGTACTCAGAACCTGGATGTGACGTTCAAAGCCAACGTAACTGAGGCTGACAAGTTGGTAGCACCACTCAAGGCAGGTACGAAGGTTGGTACGGTAACGTACACGTATAAAGCAGATGGAATTGAGCCACAGGAAAAAACAGTGAACTTGATCACTGCTGAAGAGGCTGAAAAAGGCGGATGGTTCCGTTTGTTCTTCCGTGCTGTGAAGGATTTCTTTGTGGATCTTTTTGACGGGATTAAAAACCTGTTTTAGTCCATAACAAACTTCATGGAAAGAGTATGATCATGATTTTAATGTTTACATGGTCATATCATTGACAAAATACAAGTTATTCCGACCGGATGGATTGTATATTTACAATTTTTCCGGTAAAATATCAAGTTAGAATTCACGTATGATGAAGTGAAAAAGTACAATGTTCGTTTACCGTATGCAAGATCGTGGCTGGTAAGAGAAGGGGAATGAGCGTATGAAGATCGGCGTTTTAGCACTTCAAGGAGCTGTCACAGAGCATATTCGAAGTATTGAACGTGCTGGAGCAGAAGGTATAGCTATCAAGCAGGTTCAGCAATTGGAGGACTTGGATGGTCTTATCCTTCCTGGCGGGGAAAGCACAACGATTGGTAAACTGATGCGCAAGTATGGGTTTATGGATGCCATTCGGGCGTTTGCTGCTGAGGGCAAACCGGTATTTGGTACCTGTGCTGGCTTGATCGTTATGGCTAAACACATTGCAGGGCAAGAAGAAGCTCATTTGGAGCTAATGGATATGACAGTATCCCGAAACGCATTTGGACGGCAGAGAGAAAGTTTTGAGACGGATTTGCCAGTCAAAGGCATTGAGGAAACGGTAAGGGCTGTATTTATACGGGCGCCCTTGATCGAGAGTGTCGGAGACCAGGTGGAGGTTCTCTCCACATACAAGGATGAGATTGTTACGGCTCGTCAGGGACATTTGTTGGCTTGCTCCTACCATCCGGAATTGACGGATGACTATCGTCTGCATACTTATTTTGTAGACATGGCCAGATCCTACAAACACACGGTAGACTCTAAATAATGCATGATGTACAACCTATGATCTCCCGGTCATCGGATCACTTCACCAGAAGCCGTGTAAGGCCACTGGTTGGCAGTTGCATCTGAACGGATGCCTGATGTTGCCTGTATCTGCTTCATAGCGGGAATCGCAGCGGAGGGTGACAAGGGGGATATAGGTTGTTTTTTGGGTTACAGGTTCCGATAAGTATATAGTAAGGTGTATACAGTAGAGTTATGAGAATGGATTTAACATAAGGCTTCACGTTGTGAGGTTATTTAGGAGGGGTATATCGTGCTTGATGTGAAAATATTGCGGAATGAGTATGCACGTGTAGAAGAAGCATTGACTAAACGTGGCAAATCGCTGGATCTTATCGCTGGATTTACCGAGATGGATGCCAAGCGTCGGGAATTGCTTCAAGAGAGTGAAACACTGAAGAGCCGTCGGAATACAGTTTCCGCAGAAGTTGCTAGACTGAAGAAGAATCGTGAGAACGCTGATGATCTGATTGTGGAGATGCGTGAAGTCTCTGATCGAATCAAAGCCATGGACGAGGAAGTTCGGGAACTGGAAGTGAAGATCAATGATCTCACAATGGCGATTCCGAACATTCCTAACGAAAGCGTACCTATTGGAGCTTCTGAAGACGACAATGTTGAGATTCGTCGTTGGGAAGAGCCGAAGTCATTTACTTTTGCACCAAAAGCACACTGGGAAATTGCGCAGGATCTCGATATTCTTGATTTTGAAGCGGCTGCCAAAGTAACAGGTTCCCGTTTTACCTTTTATAAAGGATTAGGAGCACGTCTGGAACGTGCATTGATTAACTTCATGATGGATCTGCACAGCGATCAACATGGATATGAAGAGATTCTGCCTCCATACATCGTTAATCGGGACAGCTTGTTTGGAACAGGTCAACTGCCTAAGTTCGAAGAAGACCTGTTCAAGTTGAAAGATACCGAATATTATCTGATCCCTACTGCTGAAGTTCCGGTAACGAACTATCATCGCGAAGAGATTTTGAATGTAGATCAATTGCCTAAGCACTTTGTGGCATACAGCTCTTGTTTCCGTTCTGAAGCCGGTTCGGCTGGGCGGGATACACGCGGTTTGATTCGTCAGCATCAATTCAACAAAGTAGAGCTGCTCAAGCTCTCTACTCCGGAGACTTCGTATGAAGAGCTGGAGCAAATGACTCAAAATGCGGAGCGTGTGCTTCAATTGTTGGGCTTGCCGTATCGCGTCCTGACATTGTGCACGGCAGATATGGGCTTCACTTCAGCTAAAACGTATGATATTGAAGTGTGGTTGCCTGAGAGCGACACTTATCGTGAGATTTCTTCGTGCTCCAACTGTGAGGACTTCCAGGCACGTCGTGCCAATATCCGTTTCCGCAGAGAGCCAAAAGCCAAACCGGAATTTGTTCATACATTGAACGGGTCAGGATTGGCTGTTGGACGGACGGTAGCCGCTATCCTGGAGAACTATCAACAGGAAGATGGTACGGTTGTCATTCCTGAAGCATTGCGTCCTTATATGGGCGGTGCAAGTGTGATTGCACGTCGCTCTTAAGTAAGAGTTAGCTAACCATCCTCATCAAGGGGAATACAAATTCAATCCGTCATTTCGGAATGGCGGATTGGAGTGTTTTGTATAACTGAGGAAGTTGTCTGATACGGGATTATCAATTTTAATATAAAAAGGTTGCATTATAATGTCGAGATGTGGTATGATACTTTTCGTGGCAAGTTTATAAAAGTTAATTTCCCTGGAGAGGTACCGAAGCGGTCATAACGGGGCGGTCTTGAAAACCGTTAGGGGGCAACTCCACGTGGGTTCGAATCCCACCCTCTCCGCCATACTACACTTATAACAAGGATTCGAGCGATCTCGCTCGGGTCCTTTTTTGCGTTGTGAGTTTGTCCAGCGTAGTGAGCAATACAGATTGGTGACCGATGTATACGTTGCTCAGTACAACGTTATATTTTGAATAAGGCTAATATGTATAAAAACATCTTCATCGCCGCACTTTATAGGAGTGGAGGTGGTAAGATGAACCGCGAGTTAAACATCGATCAGACAGAGCTTGTAGGGGCTTGGCAAGAACGTTTGCCTCAAGTCCTGAATGTTGGAGACCAGGCTCAGGTAATGGCCGATGAAGCCGATCAGCAGGCGATTCGGATACACATTGCTACAGCAGGGCACGAGATGTACTCTTTTGATTTCAAATGTGCATATGTCGATTCCCGTGAAGTCAGCGTACAGCTGATTGATGTGGAACGGGATGGACGAACGACGGATGAGCGTACAGAACCGATTCAGGAACTGGCTCACGATTATACACGGCACATTCATGAATGCGCCCAGTCGTTACAATCCCAGACAAGATAATAGCCTGAAATCTGAAGGAGTGAACTCAATTGACTAAAGCCAAAGCGGGAGTAGACAAAAACCTGCAAAATGTAGTCGATGATCTGGAGCAGCCTGCCGTAAACAGTCATCATGCCCAGCAAATTCAGCAAGATATTAATGATCGCCGTCATCAGGATGCACTGAATCATGACAAAACGGAAGATAGGGACCCATCCCATTCCTAACAATGATGAGGGGGCAATAATATGAGCAAACCAAAAACAATTCCCGTGCCGGAAGCGCAAGCATCCGAACAGCATCGTCATTCATCCAAACGCTCTTCCATGCAGGAACCATTATCCGGTTCCAAAAAAGTAAAAAATCAAAATCATGTGGATCATTTGAATCCCCAAGGTTAATAGAAGAAACAGAATCACGCAAAAGTCCCTTGTTACCTAACAGGGGGCTTTTGCGTATTCATACATATATAAAGACAGGCACATGGTTATTCCCAAAGCTGACATAGGTCTTTGTAGCCATTTTAAAGAGGAAAGATCACATTTTTCCCAAATTAGGTTTCGGTATCTGGTGATATGGTATATCATTGATATTGAATTACTTTTTTTTGGGGTTATCACGAGAGGAGAGAAACAAATGACTAAACGTATGGGGGCGCTTCTTCTCACGTTGCTGTTGACCGTATCTATGGCATTGACAGCATGTAGCAGCAAGCAGGAACCAAAAGAGGCATTGAAGACGGCTGCGGCCAATGCTTCCAAATTGACTTCGTATGAAATGAGTTCTAATTTCACTATTAATGAATTGAGCTATAAACCTGGGGATGCTTCACAAACTGATCCTACCATGACTCAGTTTATGAGCATGCTGAAGGATGCTCAGTTGAATGTAACAGGTGTATACCAAAGTGAGCCAATGCAGACAGAGATGACTCTTGGCATCGAGCTTAAAGGCGACATGGGTATGACTTTTAACATCCCAATGGTGATGACGGCAGAGAAACTCTATGTGAAAGTGCCGAATATTCCGTTCTTCCCGATTCCGGAGAATGTTGTTAACAAGTTCCTAGAGTTGGACCTGAAAGAACTGGCTGAGCAAGAGGGTACGGAATGGAACCCTGATGCTATGGACGCAGCCAAAACGCAAAAGCTGAGCAACGAAGTCATGGACGCAGTGCTGAGCGAGTACGATCAAGCTAAATTCTTCAAAAATCTAGACACCAAAGATGCACAACTTCCTGAAGGCGTAGATGCGAAGCAGGTTGTACAATTCTCGGTGAATAATGACAATGTTAAAGAAGCAGTTACTGTACTGGTAACAAAAGCTATGCCTAAAGTATTGGATATTCTGTCCAAAGAGGAATATCGTGAAATGCTGCAAATGGATCAGGCTGATATCGACAAAGCTAAAGAAGATCTGAAGATCACTGAAGCAGATCAGGCTGAAATGGCTAAAGACTTGGATAAATTGAAAGATGTTCTGACAATCAACCAATTCAACATCGATTTCGCATTGGACAAAAACGACTTCCCTGTATATCAAAAGATGGTCGCTGATGTGCTGATCAAGCCAGAAGGTACAAAAGACGAAGTGAAATTGGCATTTACCGGTTCCAATACGTACACCAAGATTAATGAAAAAGCAGCATTCAAAATCAACATCCCTACTGGCGATGACGTAATTACTATGCAAGAGTTCGAAGAACTGATGAACGCTTCATACGGATACTAATCTCGCTGAGTTCAAACCGTCTGTGATTCAAGTGAAGGATAATTTCCTTCCGCTTGGGTACAGGCGGTTTTTTTTGTTAGACAGCGTAAGAGGGGACATACGCAAAATAATGATCTTTGATTTTGAATCGTGGCTGGTGATCTATAAAAATAAAACCGCACTCTCTCCTACATAACTAGGGTAGTGCGGTTTTGTACATTAAACTTGTATATTGTTAAATTGGGAATACAGACCAGACAGCTTTATTGGGAAGCTTCTAAATCAATTAATTCGTAAGTTCGTCCAAGTCTTCAGCAAGTACAGCATAGATCTGATGATCCTGATATTTGCCGTTGATCTTGAGGTATTTGCGCGCAGTACCTTCAAACTGGAATCCGTTCTTCTCCAGTACGCGCTGTGAACCTTTGTTGGAGGGCAATACTGCAGCCTGAATCCGATTTAACTTTAGCGCACGGAAGCCATAAGCTACGGCCAGTTTAACCGCTGCTGTCATTCGTCCGCCACCCTGATAATCTGGATGGATAAAGTAACCCATATCCGCATAATTGGCAACGCCCAATACGACATTGTTGATACTTACTTGTCCAATTAGCAGGCTGTCTTTAATAGTATAGATTCCAAATTGATATCCTGTACCATCTTCTGCTGCCTTGACCCGATCCTCAATCCGCCGAGTCTGAGCATCCAGTGTATAGAATTCATCGTCTCGCACGGGTTCTACAGACTGGTAGGGGACGCGTGTGACCTGAATCAGGTCCAAATAGGACTGTGTATCTTGGGGTGTGAGCAACCGAAGGCTTATGCCATTGGCTGTATCATAGAGTGTTAGTGCCATTACAGCACACTTCCTTTCTAATTGGGATGTTTGTAGTCGGTGACTACTTTAACTTTTGGCGCAGACTTCTGAAAAATTGAGTTAGCATCGTGGAGCATTCAGGTTGGAGAATATCCGCAATAACCTCGGTGCGATGGTTAAAACGCGGCTCCTGTAGCAGATTCATCAGTGTACCTGCACAGCCTGCCTTGGGATCAGCCGTACCATAGATTACGCGGGGGACCCTGGATTGTACAATTGCACCTGCACACATTGGACAAGGTTCCAGTGTGACGTACAGAGAACAATCCAACAAACGCCAAGCTCCGATGGTCTCGCTGGCCTGACGAATAGCCACCATCTCTGCATGGGCGGTGGAATCCAGTGTAGTTTCACGCAGATTGTATCCCCGACCAATAATTTGGTTATTTTGTACGATTACAGCTCCAATCGGCACTTCCCCAAGAGCCTCAGCTTTGTAGGCCTCGGCAATGGCCTCCCGCATCCAGTGCTCATGCTGAGCTTCCTCAGATAAATGCGCAAGATCGGTCTGAAGAAAATGGTCAGTCATTACTATATAACTCCTTCCAAAATCGTTTATTCAGCGAACAAATATTCGGGTTGTTAACATGTTGTGTATAGAATTGTGGATAACCGTGTAGTTGCTCACATAGTTATAAACAAACTATCCACAAGCCTGTGGGTATGTGGATAAATATAGTGATTAATTTCATTGTAGAGTTCGAAAATGCAAAAAACAACGAATTTCGAGCTTTTCAGTCATTCGGTAACTTTTGGACACAGGTCAATTATCCTTTTCAAAAAGACATACAAGCGTTATGATGGAGATAGGTTTTGCCATATATCGCCAGAGGGTACAAGCCGAGAGGTGAACAAAAAAACTTGTCTATTAAAACGAAATTATCCATGATTATGTCGTGCTCAGTGCTCGTTATTTTAGTGTTGAATATCGCACTGAGTTATTATACTACAGAAGAGAATCTGAGGCAGGACAGTGAAACCAAGATGGTGCTCACTGCAAAGCAGATTGCAATTGCTGTCGAACAGAATCAATACAGTTCGGATTATGTAAAACGGCAGATTGGAAACAATCTGTGGCTTGCTGCTGTCATGGCAGCGGAAGAATTGGACCCGGATATTAATAATATCACAAATGAAGAACTTGTACGCTTGAGCCAAAAGGTCGGCGTCTCACATATTTCGTTAATGGAACAGACGGATGATGACATCGTTGTTAACCGCTCCTCAGATCCGAGAGAAATCGGGCTGTCCACCAAATCCATGACTTATTGGTATCAGGCCTTTAAGCAATTATTTGAAAAACAACAGGTGACGATTCCCCAAGGACAGAAGTTGGAGCATTTCTGGTCAGATGGATTCGAATATTCGACATCCAGTCCTTCGGATATTGATATCTGGGGTTACTACCATGATGGAAAGAGAAACTACATAATCAATCCCTTCTATAATAATACGGAAGTTGATGACTATGTGAAAATCTCTAGTCCGGATGAGATTTTAAATAAAATTCGTGAGGTCAATCCCTCCATTCTGGAGATTACAGGCATCAATCCGTTGACTTTTGGTAGCCCGAACATGAGTGATGACGGAAGAGATTCGAACTTTAGCAAGTTGAATAACAGACCGATTCGTTTTGGTACATACCAGTATGGTTCTACGGATGAGGATCATCGTGCTGTGGTGCGCGCCATTCGAACAGGCCAAAATGTATCTTTTGTCAGTGAAACGCACGAACAGAAGGTACTGAAGAGTTTTATTCCCATTTTTACACCCAATCAGTCTTCCTATGTGATCAGTATTGTCATGGACTATAAGCAAATATCCTCCATGGTATCTGAGCAGTTGGTGAGCCATGCCTCCATATCGTTGGTTTTGCTGGAGATTGTGATCTTTGGCAGCTATTTGCTCGCAGGGTATATTACACGTCCGATCCAATCCATACTGGGCAAAGTGAATGATGTAGCGGATGGGCACTTTGATTTCCGTCTGAAAGTACGGAGGAAGGATGAACTTGGCCAACTGGCCAATCGTATTAATGCCATGATACGTAATCTGGGCCATTATACGAGTCGTCTGAAACAGATGTATGAAGAGAATCGGGCGGTGAAAGAACATCTGGAGTCCATTATCAATCAGACAGCGGACGCCATTCACATTACGGATCTTGAAGGAAAAGTGCTGCGGGTTAACCGCGCATTTGAACAATTATATGGCTTTCGAAGTCGTGAGGTGGAAGGTCGTAATCTGAAGATCATCCCGCCAGAGGCAGAAGAAGAAATGAAACGTCAGCATGCCCAACTCGTTGAGGGGATGTCCATTACGTCCAACGAAACCACCTGGATGAAGAAAGACGGAACCCGAGTAGAGGTCAGTGTCAGTACGGCTCCGGTACGAGACGAGGCTGGAGAGATTACCGCGCTCATTAGTGTCTCCAGGGACATTACAAGCCGTAATCGGATGGAAGAGCTACTGAGACGTTCTGAGAAGCTAACAACCGTGGGCCAGCTTGCAGCAGGTGTGGCACATGAGATTCGTAATCCACTGACCACGCTGCGCGGATTCCTGCAGTTACAGCAAGAGAGCAACAAGCTGAATCATCGTCATCTGGATCTGATGTTATCGGAGCTGGATCGAATCAACCTTATTGTTGGTGAATTTTTGATTCTGGCGAAACCGCAGGCGGTTCATTTTCAGAATCGGGATATTCGTTTTATTCTTGGCGATGTCATCTCGTTACTGGATAGTCAGGCGCATCTGCATGGTGTAGAATTTGTACTGCGTGCCTCATCCGATTCGGCTATGGTACACTGTGAAGAGAACCAATTGAAGCAGGTATTCATCAATTTGCTGAAAAATGGTATGGAGGCCATGCCAAATGGAGGAAACATCCATATCAAGCTCAAGCATGACGAGCAATCGAAACGCGTCAGAATTGAGATCAGGGATGAAGGGATCGGTATCCCGGAAGAGATGATGCCCAAGCTTGGGGAGCCTTTCTTTACGAATAAAGAGTCTGGAACAGGGCTTGGCCTGATGGTCAGTCAGCGCATTATTCAATCACATAAGGGCATGATGGATATTAAAAGCGTCATGAACAAGGGAACAACGGTTATTATTGAACTGCCTGCATCCGAGCAACAACCGGAAGTTATTGAGGTGGATCAGGTAACAGATGACACACTTACAGATGAAGAGAAATAGATGAGGTGAGATTACCTTTTGCGTATTAATAAATTTATTAGTGAAACAGGTTATTGCTCCCGGCGTGAAGCCGACAAGTTGGTGGATAGTGGTCAGGTAACCATTAATGGAGTTAAGGCTGAACTGGGCAGTCAGGCAGAAGAAGGCGACGATGTACGAATCAATGGCAAGCCAATCAAGGAAAAGAGAAAACACGTATATATCGCGCTGAATAAACCGATCGGGATCACAAGTACAACCGAGCAGCATATTCAGGGCAATATCGTTGATTTTGTCGGGCACGATGAACGTATCTTTCCTATTGGACGTCTGGATAAGGACTCGGAAGGTTTGATCCTGATGACCAATGATGGTGATATCGTTAACCGGATTCTTAGATCAGAAGGGCGCCATGAGAAAGAGTATATCGTTACTGTTGATCGATCTGTAACCCCGAGTTTCCTTAGAGGTATGAGCACTGGGGTGAAGATCCTGGGTGAAATGACCCTGCCTTGTACAGTGACCCGGATGACGGATCGAGTATTCCGTATCATCCTGACTGAAGGAAAGAACCGTCAGATTCGGAGGATGTGTAGTGCCTTTGGTTACGAGGTTCGTAAGTTGAAGCGTATTCGGATCATGAACATCCATCTTGGAGAAATGGCGACAGGTTCATGGAGAGAGCTTACTCCTGCTGAAAAAGCGGAGCTGGGCGGTCTGTTGGACTATTCGCTGGAATAGTTGATTCGAGTTCGACTAATTAACTGATTGAAGCCCTGCTTTCCGAAAAGGAGTGCAGGGCTTTTTGGTGCAGATTTAATGAAGACTGGTCAATAATACCGAATAGTACGGAAATATGTAGATGAACCAGGCATAAGCCTTATAAAACCAAAAAGACCGTTCTCCTTGTAACTGGAGAACGGTCTTTGGTTAATGAATCGCTGCAGGCCTCTAGTTTCCTCCGCCAACGGCTTTTACATTTGTATTGTTACTTTGATACTTCCGAATGATAGATACCTCTACACGGCGATTCTGTGCCCGTCCAGTATTGGTGTCATTGCTGGCAATTGGGTGATACTCTCCATAACCACTTGGTGTGAATTTGGAAGGGTCCAATTGAGAGTTCAGCAACAGGATTTTCAGGAAGTTGAGCGCACGATCTGCGCTTAGATCCCAGTTATCCTTATATTGGTTGTTCGAAATGGGAATATTATCGGTATGACCGGATACAACCACTTCATATTCAGGGAACTCCTGCAGCATGCTTGAGATTGCTTTGGCCAGGGATCGTGATTCAGGCTTCACATCTGCTCGGCCTGAGGAGAACAGGGCGTTATCACTGATGGTGATCTTCAATTCAGACTGATTCAGCTTGGTGTTCAGCTGGTCTGAAAGTCCGTTCTTCGAGATATATTTGTCGAGTCGCTCTTTGAGTTTCTCCAGGTCTTCTTGTTCTTTCTTAGCCATCTGTGCATCTGTAATCTGAGCTGGTGTTTTCTTGGTGATTTCTGTAGGTTCCTGTTTGTTCTTACCCAAATCAGCACCTGGCGTATCCGGATTCATGGACGAATGGTCCAGAATTCCGGAACCTCCATTTAATGCACTGTTTAGTGCGGAAGCCATCTGCTCGAACTTAGCTGCATCGATTGAACTCATACCGAACAATACAATAAACAGAGCGAGCAACAAGGTCATCAAGTCGGAATAGGGAAGCAACCAGCTCTCGTCTATATGCTCTTCATGTGGTTCGTGCTTCTTAGCCTTTTTCACCTGGTGATCCCTCCTTCTCTTCCAGTTGTTTACGTTCGGAAGGTGTCAGGAATACGGATAACTTTTGGTTGATGGCGATGGTGGAGACACCGGATTGTATGGATAACAGTCCTTCAACCATCATCAGCTTGATCTCCATTTCTTGCTTGGACATCCGTTTCAGCTTGTTAGACATCGGGTGCCATAACACGTAACCACTAAATATACCAAGGAGTGTTGCGATAAATGCTGCCGCAATCGCATGGGAGAGTTTCTCCATGTCACTGAGATCGGCAAGTGCTGCGATGAGACCTACAACGGCCCCGAGAACCCCGAGCGTTGGTGCGTACATCCCCGCCTGAGCGAAGATCAAGGCACTGCCACGGTGGCGCTCCTCTGTAGCATGAATATCTTCCATGAGCACATCACTTACAAATTCCTGATCGTTGCCGTCTATAATCATACGCATACCGCCACGAAGGAACTGATCGTCAATCTCTTCTACTTTTGATTCCAGTGCAAGCAAACCTTCACGACGGGTAGTGGAAGCCCAATCCATAAATGTGCCGATCAGGGATACGCGATCAATAAGTACTTGATTTTTGAAAACAATCCCGAAAAGCTTAGGGATTTTCTTAACTTCAGACATCGGAAATGCGATAAAGATGGTTCCTGCCGTACCAACAAAGATAATAATGTAGGCTGCGGGATTGTTAACCAGGTTGATTAAGGGCGCACCCTTCAAGAACATACCAAATACAAGGGAGACCAGCCCCAAAATTAGTCCAATAATCGTTGAAATGTTCATCATACACCTCATCCATGAGATAAAATTGAATCCTTTCAAGCGGCTGTGTTCGGGCTTCCGGACGAATTTTTGGCCGCAATCCGTTCAATGTTAGGCATTCCTTACGGTTGCTAAAACAGTTAAAACGGTCATATATGTATTTATCGACCAGAAGGCCTTTTTTTTTAAGGGCTATTTTCAGGTATAATAAGATCAAATCCGCTCCTTAGGGGCCGAATAGGAGTGAAAAGCCAATGGGCGTAAAGCATGGACGGGATTATGAAGGAATTTTGACAGATCTGACAACGGCAATCGGACGCATACCGGATCGGTATGTTTTCTTTGAAATGGACGCGGAAGAGTGGGGGAGACTGGCTGCATCTGACCAACTTGAAGTGGATGAGGCATTGGCGGAGGATTTGTTCTATGCGCTGGGCGAGGAGTCCGTTATTCCGGTTGGAAGTGGCGTGGTCATCCATGATAAGGAACAGCACCGCATTCATATTTTGATCGGGGAAGAAGAGTTGACATTTGTACCTTTAATTTAGTGTGTTTACATGCATTTTCAGGGGTGTAAATGGAATTGGAATTCCCCTCAAAGCCTTATGGTTATTGGTTCTATGCCATGTAGTTGATTGGATTTTGAAGCTTGTCCGTGGTAAGATGTTAGTCGTGAAATGGGCCAACCGCATGGCGGTGAGCCTGGCCTTTGAGGTTGCTGTTGATAGCGCCGAAGGTGTCGGTGGTTATACGGACGCATGTCTGTAATGTACCACCCTATGGGGAGGAAGATAACGCATGGTTTTTTCGCAAGAGGAAGTCGAAGCTCATCTGGGAAGGCTGGAAGGCTGGGAACTGGAAGAGGGACGGTGGATTGTACGTAAATTCGTGTTCTCCAACTACATGAAAGGGATTGCATTTGTGGATGAGGTCGCTGCGATCTCGGAAGCATTCAATCATCATCCTTTTATTACGATTGATTATACAACGGTTACGCTGCGTCTCACATCATGGGATGCGGGTGGTATTACATCTGTAGATATCAAGGAAGCAGGGCAATATAACGAAGCTTATGACAAAATGAGGTCGCAATAACGAGGTTGGTTATTATCACGCGGCCAGAAGTGAGTGAACCATACATGTCAGACTATAATCAGAAACAACCTCTTATTGCTGTCGTAGGCAGTCTCAATATGGATCTTGTAGTGAAGACAGACACGATTCCGGAAGAGGGAGAGACGGTGAGCGGTGAGGAGCTGCATTATCTCGCTGGTGGCAAAGGGGCGAACCAGGCTGTTGCTGCTGCGCGTCTGGGTGGACAGACTACGATGATTGGTGCGGTGGGATCGGACGGTTTTGGCGAACGTCTGCTGCACAGTCTGACGGAAAGTGGTGCAGATGCCTCGCGGGTTCGCATATTGGAAGACACGGTTACAGGGACGGCTTCCATCTGGCTTTCTCGGGGAGACAACCGGATTATTGTTATTCCTGGTGCGAATGGGCAAGTGGCGCCTGAAATGCTGGAAGAGGCGGATACGGTTAAAAGCCTGACTGCAGCCGCAGCGGTGCTGCTACAGCTGGAGATCCCGCTGCCAGCGGTTACCCGCGCCGCCCAACTGGCGGCTGAAGGCAGCGCACTGGTGGTGCTCAACCCGGCTCCCGCGGTGCCGGGTCTGCCCCAGGAGCTCCTGCGGTGCGTCGACGTTGTCACGCCAAACCGCAGTGAGCTTGCCGTGCTTACCGGCCGGGATCATCTCCGGCCGGAAGACCTGGATGCGGCGGTCGCAGAGCTCGCCGCATCCCTCGGGGCCGCTGTCGTCACGACGCTCGGCCCCGAGGGGGCTGTCTACGCGGCGGCGCCTGGTGGCCGCGTACAAGCAGGGCGTGCCGGCGCGTGCCGTGCGCCCGGCTACGCCGTAAGCGCCGTCGATACGACCGGCGCTGGCGATTGCTTCAACGGCGCGCTGGCAGTAGCCCTCGCGCGCGGTGAGACTTTGGACGCGGCCGTAGGCTTCGCCATGGGTGCGGCCGCGTTATCCGTGACAAAGCTCGGCGCCCAGTCCGGGATGCCGTCCGCACGTGAAGTTGAGGCCTTCCTGGCTGAGCATGCCGCAGAGGCTTAATAATTGATATAACAAAGAGGCTCTTATTCTCCGAAAAGGGGATTAAGCGCCTCTTTGTTATGCGTGTGCAGAGATTATTTCTTCTCTGACAGCCACATGGCGATATTTGCAATCTCTTCGTCCTGCAGTTTGCCCTTGAAGGAAGGCATACCACCTTTACCTTTGACAATCGTAGAATAGATCTTCTCCAGATCATCCTGGCTGCCGATGTTGGCCAGAGCAGGTCCTACGCCACCTTGAAGCTGATCCCCGTGACAGGAGATACAATTGGCTTTGACCAGTGCTTCAGCTTGTCCGGCATCCAATGTTACTTCCGGCATGGTTGGCTTGGCTTCTTCAGCTACTTCTTCTTTCCCTGGAAGCGTAAACATTAAAACAATAGCTAAAGCGCATGCTGCAAAAAATACTCCGCTCATGATCCATTTGTGCATCCCTTATGTCCCCTCCAGAATGAAAGATCATCTAACCTGAAACTATCCATATCATTATAACGGAACCTGTACTGACATCATAGCATTTTGTGGGAATTTTTTGAACTAATCACATAACAAGGGGCAAATTTGGTTGTTTTGCAATGGATTCTAACCGCGAGGCCCTTCATAAACCATACAGTGAAAGGGCTTCAAGCCGCTGGGGGTCTGTCGTTCGTATGTATCCTGGGTGACAAATCCACTCTTCAGATAGACTTGAATGGCACGAGCATTCCAAGTGAGTACTTCCAGATCAATCTCATTCGTGGGATTTCGGCGAATAGCTTCTTGTACAATGGCAGTGACAAAAGCTGTCCCTTGACCCTGACCACACAGCTCTGGATGCATGCCAAGGCCAATCCGGGTTACCCCTTGAAGTGGGAAGTATTGAGCAAACCCACATATACGATCGTTCTGATCCAGGACGATCGCATATTGCTCCTGCCGCAGCTGTGCATCTCCGAATTCCACTTCCAGAGCTTTCATCTGCTCCCAGGGGAGCCAGCTGTAGATATTGTAAGGCGGATCATACTGCCAACTGCAGATAAGCTCCGCATGTTCTTCTCGCATGGGTACAACGTGAAACGTCACAGGGGTTTCCTTCATACACCTGCATGCTCCTTTCCTTGAAACAGAACTCTTTGTCCACTCTACAAAAGAGATGTTCATTTAGCAAGTCTTCCTTCCCAAGAAAAAAAATGAAACAAAAGTTCCGGTAATTTCGTTTATATTATAACGGGATGGGTAAAAACATCATAAGGGCACGGACGAACGAACGCAAAATGAACCTGTTGATGTCGCAGGATATGCCCCGAGTATAACTTGCAACATGAATAAGGATTGAAGCACAAAAAAACCGCCGGATACATTCCTGCGGAGAATGTACCGGGCGGTTCTGTTATGCTTCTTGCTTCGTTCCAATATGGTTAATGGTTACAGCATCATGTTGCTCAGCTTGTCCCTAGTCAAGGGCCAGTGATTCATATGCGTCCGTGCTCATAATCCGTTTTGCGCCAACATAACGATTGGCCCAATAGTTTTCACTCAATGCACTGATCGTAACGCCTTTGGAAGAAGAGGAGTGTGCGAACTTTCCATCCCCTACAAAGATTCCTACATGGGACACGCCTTTACCTGTTGTATTAAAGAACACCAGATCGCCAGCTCTCATCTCCATGCGGGATACGGAATCGCCCATGTCGAATTGGGAACTGGATTGGCGTGCCAAATCAATACCCAACTTGTCGAATACATACCGGGTAAATCCGGAGCAATCAAAGCCGTTAAGCGTTGTTCCCCCACTTTTGTATGTAGTTCCCATTGCTGAATCAATTACTGTGTCCATCTTTGAATCTGCGAATGCGCTACCTGCACCAAGCGATAAAGCGAATGTGATGCTAAGTACAGCTGCGGTTAATTTCTTCTTGAACAAGAGATATTCCCCTTCCAATGCCTGCGAGGTTAGCTTAAGGATTCGGTTGAAGGTCCCCTATGATCCCTCTGTAGCAAGATCAATTCACCCATAACTGGTTCCCCCGCTTCCCAGGTGCCAGGAATTTGGCTATGCTAGTTATGCACCTGCGAAATCAAGAAATGACGATTTAATTTTAAGTAGTTACAAATATGAATGTAAAGATTACAAAGTTGTTACTAAAAACTCACTGCGATTATTGTAACAGAGGAGTACGGCTTTGGCAACGTTTAGCAACAAATTTAGCAAAAAAAACCTCGACCTTTGACGGGGAAAGGTTGAGGTTTGCCTATTTATAAGTACATATTAGGCCATGAGTTTAACATGTGATGGTAACAATTTTTAAACTATCTGCTCTCGCCTTTGGATATTTTGGACTGCCATAATCGGAAATGGCTGCATATTTTCCACAGACTCAATAGACATCTGGCAAGTGGATACGTCTGTTGTAGTATAAGTCCGGTCAGTCCAGTTAATAACCATGAGGCTGTAGTGAATGCCCCAAAGACGAGCAGGTGTACTCCGCCCAGCAGTAATGCAATGCCGATTACAGCGATGAGATGACGCAGTGCAATCCAGAGTGCTTTGAGGGTACCGTGAGCCCCGCCTTCTCCTTCTGGTGCCGAAACACCGAACTGCATATAGAGTATGACATGGTGGATGATCCAACCATATACAATCCAGGCAGCAACATAAGGTATGCCAGGTAAAAGTAATTGAAGGGAATGAAATCCGTCCATGAGAATCGAGTAGAGCTTCGGTATGAGCCAGTAGGCGGGCAGAAGTATCAATAATGTACGTATGGTGTGGAGCAGCAGCATCGGTTTCCACAGATTTTTGATTCCGCGGACAAAGGGAATGCGCTCTTCTGTAGAATTAAAGTGCTGAAGTGAGTAGAGCAGTCCTGCCTGAATGAGGGGGCTGATCAACATGCGAACCAGCAGCATGCCCCCGAGAATCCATAGATAACGATGAACCTCCGGATGGGTAGACAGGTTAAGTTGACTTTCCATTTTGAACAAAAGTGTACTCAGCTCACCGGCATCAGCATCTGGATAGCGAAGGAGCAGTGGGATGACGGCCGATTGTACCATTCGATAGAAGAAATATCCCCAAATGAGTTGATAGAGAAATAAGAGTGCGGCAATGAACATATGCTGACGGACGAGAAACCAGCCTTCACGTATTTTCGCTTTCACCGTTTCCACCTCACCATGACAGACCTCCGAATATGGCTTCTATTAGTTTGGTTACACTCATGCTCCAGCGGGACTTCGTCTGCTCATCCAGTCCGGATTTCAGGAAATTGTTCATATGGCGGTTCTCCAGCACGATCGAGTACAGGGGATCGGTCATGGCCCAGGATACGGGGGATGTGTGAGTTAATTTATACGTGATGCGATCTTCTTTGCCATTCCATTGCTTGGTGAGGATATGCCCGTCTTCAAAGGCAATGCGAACAGGAACGGCGTTGTAATCACTCCCTTTTTTTGCGATCGTCACGGATGACTCGTACAATGTTTGACCGTCTTTCTGTACGGGCGTAACACGAATCTTCTCTACAGCAAAGTCAGCCATCCCGTTACTATAGACATATTGGTCAAAATAATCAGACCAGGAAGTGCGGGTCACTTGTTCCACAATTTTCTGAAAATCAGCCGAAGTGGGATGTTTGAAACGGTACTTCTTCACATAGGTAGAGAGAATACGCTCCATCTTCTTGGCACCAACTTGATGTTCAATGCCGAGCAATACTAGCTTGCCGCGTGTGTAGACATTGGCTGCATACTCATCCTGTGAATCGAACTTCCAGGACTCTTGTGTTAAGGATGAAGGAGATGTAATCAGTCCCGATTGTACCGGCAGATTCGGAATCAATCCGTATTCCTGCTCCATCAGTTTGTCTTCAGCATAAGAGGTGAATCCCTCATCCAGCCAGGCTTCTTCGAATTCGTTGCTGGCAACCATGCCGTAGAAGTACTGGTGTCCGATCTCGTGGACTACGGTACGTTCCAGGTCATAACCTGGCGTAGTGTCATCGGCTCCAAAGGCCGTAACTAGCGTAGGGTATTCCATACCTCCAGCACCGTTCCCCGCTTTGGGTGGAACTACGATGGATAAGGTGGCGTAAGGATATGGGCCAAACCATTTGCTATAATTGGCTAGCGCGGCCTTCGCGGCGTAGAAATAACGTTCTTTCAGATCCTGATGAGCTGGGTCCAGATATAACTTGATTCGAACACCAGGCACATTGGGTGCAGAGAAGGGTTCCTCGGCGTAGACAAAATCCGGTGAAGCTGCCCATGCGAAGTCATGCACATCATCGGCGTAAAATTGATAGACCTTTTCTCCATTCTTCACCATGGCTTGCTGCGTCGGAAATCCGGTAGCAGCCACTTTGTATGTTTCAGGCACCCGAATACGTACACTATATATACCGAAGTCAGCGTAAAACTCTGAATTGCCATGGTACTGGTGCAGATTCCAGCCTTCCGTTGTTCGTCCACGTCTGCCCACAGGTTCATAGGCACTTAATTTGGGAAACCATTGACCTGCCATGACAAAATGATCAGCAGTTCCCATCCGGGCAAAAATCTTCGGCAGATTCACTTCAAATCGGGTGTGGAGCGTGATGCTTTCCCCGCCTTTGACGGGTTTGGGCAAGCGTACTTTAATGAGGGTGGTGTCCTTGATATTTCCGTCATCTGGTTGCACATACTGCATCCGGTGCAGCAGAGAGAGCCCGTCCTCCGTTTTCATTTCGGTAATGTTCATGGAGCCGTAGCCATTGGTAGGCATGACATCACCCCGAAGCTTTCCACCGGATTCCTTCATAAAGGTGGTGTCAGCAGAAGAGAAGGCGTTGGGATACATATGAAAGTAAAGCTCGCTGACGGTTTTTTTACCTGGATGTGTCCAGGTAATCGTCTGAGTCCCTTCCAGTACATTCCCTTCGACCAGTTTTACATCCATGTGATATTCCACAACACGGTTGCTGTACACTTCGGCAGTAGGGGTCTGTACACTTTCTGGAGGTGCTGGCGTTGGGGCTATTGCCTTAGGCTTGCCCGATTCGGGGGCGAGTACTGGCAATTCGGAATGAGTTGAGCGATTATAACCCAGAGTGATCCATATCCCTCCGGCAAGTACACACAGGGCCAGGGATGCAGTGAGCCAGCTCTTGGCGCGTCGTGGAATCATCGTTAAATACCTCCCGTTGACAAGCATCTACAGCATGTATATGTTTGCAATGGGGCAATTATTAGTTAAAATATTTGTATCAACCCTTGGAGGTTATAAACATGGACCAAAATGAGCAAAACGGCAAAAAACAGATTGCCTTGAATATCGTTAGTGCAAAAAGCAAGCATAAAGGCTTCGGTGCAGGCTCCATTGAGCTGAATAACCTTTCCCCGGTCATTATTGATAATGGCGAAGCCAAAATCGATATCGGTGCGATGCATGCGAAGAGCAAAGTGGAACGCAATATCAAGTTCTCTACCAATCGTGAAGATGTGCCCAACGGACGCCAGGTATGGCTGGTGTGGGTAGCTGTCGATCGCACGGAGGAAGGCCAACTCTATGGTGGAGCAACGGCATGTGAGATGTGGATTGATACGGAAGCAAGACGTGGATGGAAACTGCTGGCGGAACATGTGAATCGCATGGATTATGCCTTGAAGCGTCGCTTCATGTTGGATGAGCTTGGACCTGAAGCTCGAGCTGCACTTAAGACACTGCTGATCTCACACAACGAAGACTGGTGGAATGCTTCTCCAGATGTATTGAAGGAAGCACTCGCCTAAGGCAGATCTTTCAACACAGTCTAAAAGAAAAAAGGCAAAAGGCCCTTGACCGGAAAGTTCGGTTGGGGGTCTTTTGCTTGTGCCTTAATCATATTCATCGATCTGAATAATTATGAGTTTTCATCCAAAGTGAATTTCCAATTGTTCAATATAACCAGGGGTTATAGGTGACGCAACTAAGTCATTGCGCATTTGCGTCATTCTACCCACCAACGTTTGAAATCTCCCCACCAAGAATGTTTCTCTTCCTGTATGCCTTGTTGATTCTGTACCTGACGAGTCTTCTCATCTTCTCCAGAATCCGAATCATCCGTCGTGCCATGGCATACCTCTGTCGGTTCAGTACCATCAATAAAAACTTCCAATCGTTTCTCTTCACAACCGTTGCCTGCCAGCTTGCCGGATTCCGGATCAATATATACACTTACGACATGATCAGGCACGGTGAAGATTTTGGGTGGTACGCTCGCAAGGGCCTGTTCTGTGAACTGGGCAAAGATCGGCGCTGCCCGGCGGCCATCCGAAGTCGAGATGGATTTGCCTTGATCGTAACCAACCCATACAGCGGTGGAAAGCTCCGGTGTGAATCCAACGAGCCAGGCATCCGTGTTGGTTGTTCCTGTCTTTCCCGCTACCGGACGTTTGATCGCCTTAGACACGCGGTTGCCCGTTCCTCCATTTTCGAAGACACTTTCCATTAAACGAGTCAGTACATAAGCTGCCGCAGGTTCCACAACGATCTCAGCCTTCGTCTGAGGCGATTCATAGAGCACACGTCCTGCGGCATCCGTCACTTGCAGAATGGCGACAGGTGGCGTCCGTTGTCCACCAGCAGCAATGACGGAAAAGGCCGACGCCATCTCCAGCGGGCTGACAGGTGACGTTCCCAGTGCAAGAGAAGGTACGGCACTCAGGTTGCTTGTAATGCCAAGGTTTTTGGCCATACTCACAACCTGCTCAGGACCGATCTGCATAATGGTGTTCACCGCATAGATATTGTCTGAAGCGGCGATCGCCTGTCTTAGATCAATCTCACCCAGATACTTGTCTCCAAAATTGCCGGGTTTATAGGTTTTGCGGTCATTGTCATAGTGAAAAAGGGTAGGTTCACTGTTAAATATGGATGCACTGGTGAGCTGCTTGGATTCCAGGGCTGCCAGATACATAATCGGTTTAAACGCCGAACCCGGTTGGCGTGTAGTCGCCAATACATGGTTAATCTGATTGGTGCGGTAATTCTTGCCGCCTACCATGGCTTTGATGTAGCCCGTACGAGGGTCGATGGACACCAGAGCCGTCTCCAGCTCACTTTTGGCATCCATACCCTTCGCTATGGCGTCTTCCGCTGCTTTTTGTACACGCAGATCTAGGGTGGTGTAGATGTTCAATCCCCCATGATCCAGCATCGCTTCACTGATTCCCAGCTCTTTGATGGCCAGATTCCGGATATAGTCACGGAAATACGGGGCGCTTTCCACCGTTTTACGCTCGCTCTCCGGTTTGAACGAAAGCATTTTCTCATAGGCCTTATCCGCTTCGTCCTGGGTGATCTTGCCTATATCGGCCATGGCATTCAGCACAATCTTCTGTCGGTCTTTGGCATTCTTCATATGGTTATAGGGTGAATAGTAGGTAGGTCCTTTCGGAATTCCTGCCAGCATGGCACTCTCTGCAAGATCCAGCTGTTTGGCTGATTTGCCAAAATACATTCGTGAAGCCGCTTCGATTCCGTACGCACCATGCCCATAATAGATTTCGTTCAGATACATCTGCAAAATTTCATCCTTGCTGTATTTCATCTCCAATTGCGCCGTGTACATGGCTTCCTTGGCTTTGCGAGTCCATGTTTTCTCATGAGATAGATATAGGTTACGCGCCAGCTGTTGAGTCAATGTACTCGCACCTTGCGACATCTGCATATGTTCGAGGTTAACGAGCACAGCCCGTCCCATCCCTTGCACGTCGAACCCGTAGTGATTATAGAATTTGCGGTCCTCTACAGCCAGAGTGGCATGGACCAAATCTGGAGCGATATCCTCCAGTTGAACGGGTACAGAGTCTTTGCCACCTGCGGAGAAGGTAGCGATGACTTCACCCTGACTGTCCAGTAATCTGGAATTCCGATCAGAGTCTGCGAGGGGAAGGCTGGTTGCGTATAGATAGACCAATCCTGCAGCGGTAGCAAGTATGGCGAGCACGGCGAGCAGAGACAGGTTTTTAAACAATTTACGTACACGGAACCCGCGTTTGCGGGTCTTTTGATTTGGCTTGGTCATGGAACGGGCTCCTCTCTTTTCTTCCAGTATGGGACTTGATTGGCAGGGATATTCAATCGGGTGCATAAGCAAACAAAATGTAGCATTTCCGCCTTAAAAACCGTTTTGCAGTATAAACGTCAATCGCGTATAATGCAAAAGGGTAATGAAAAGGTAAGATTCGGCACAAGATACTATCTATATAATGAAGTGAACCGCGGACCTTTCCCGCAGGCCAGCAATGATAACGCGATATGGCGCCGAACGCTGGACGTGCTTGGGCGAACCGATTATAGTGCACAGCGCTTGGTCGGGTATGGCTGATCATTAACTTTACGGAAAGAAGGTAGAGATTATGGAATTGTGGTTTACGGAGAAACAGACCCCGGTATTCGGGATCACCGCGAAGATTAAGCAGACCTATGTTACAGAGAAAACGGATTTTCAAGATTTGGCCATGGTAGAGACCGAGGAATTCGGTAACATGTTGCTTCTTGATGGCATGGTGATGACGACTGTAAAAGACGAATTCGTATATCACGAAATGGCGGCACACCCTGCGCTGAACACTCACCCGAATCCGAAAAAAGTTCTGGTTGTCGGTGGCGGCGATGGCGGAGTCATTCGTGAAGTCATTAAACATGCTGCTGTAGAAAAAGCTGTTCTCGTCGAAATTGACGGTAAAGTTATTGAATACTCTAAAAAATATTTGCCTGAAATCGCCGGCAAGTTGGACGAGCCTAATGTTGAAGTGCTCGTGAACGACGGCTACATGCATATTATTGAACATAAAAATGAATACGATGTGATCATCGTAGACTCCACGGAGCCTGTAGGCCCGGCTGCACCATTGTTTGAGCGTGGGTTCTACCAAGGCATCTACGAAGCATTGAAAGAAGACGGAATCTTCGTTGCCCAAACGGACAACCCTTGGTTCAAGGCGGATCTGATCCAGAAGGTGAACAAAGACGTCAAAGAAATCTTCCCGATCGTACATGTGTACGGCTGTAATATTCCAACCTATCCAAGTGGTTTGTGGACATTCACTATGGGTAGCAAGAAACATGACCCGCTCGAAGTGGATGAGACTCAAATCCCGGAGATGGATACCAAGTATTACTCTCCGCGTCTGCACAAAGCAGCATTTGTACTTCCTAAATTCGTGGAAGATTTAACGAAATAAAAGGGGAAATCATTAATGAAACTGGATCAAGCTTATTCAGGAAACGTATTTATTTGCAGCTCTGAGGATTATGAGAACTCCAAAGCGGTTATCTATGGCATGCCGATGGATTACACCGTCAGCTTCCGTCCGGGTTCCCGTTTCGGCCCATCTCATATCCGTCAGGCATCGGTTGGACTTGAAGAGTACAGCCCATATCTCGACAAAAGCATTGTAGACATGACATACTTTGACGCTGGAGACCTGCTCTTGCCTTTCGGTAACGCGGGACGCAGCCTTGAAGTAATTCATGAATACATCGGCAGTCTGCTCGCTGACGACAAATTCCCAGTTGGTCTCGGTGGCGAGCATCTGGTTACTTGGCCAGTCATCCAACAGATGTACAAGAAATACCCGGATCTTATTCTGATTCATATTGATGCACACGCAGACCTTCGTGAAAACTATGAAGGCGAGCCATTGTCCCACTCCACACCAGTGCGTAAAGCAGCTGAGTTGATGGGTGGCAAAAACATCTATCAGTTCGGTATCCGTTCTGGTTCCCGTGAGGAGTTCCAGTATGGTCGCGAGAACATCAACTTCTATCCATTTGAAGTGGCAGCTCCGATGAAGGAAGCTCTTCCGAAGATGGGCAACCGTCCGGTGTATGTGACCATCGACATCGATGTGCTTGATCCGTCAGCAGCGCCAGGAACAGGTACAGCAGAAGCGGGCGGCATTACGTCCAAGGAACTGCTGGAAGCCATTCATATGATCGCAGGATCTGATGTAAATGTAGTTGGTTGTGACTTGGTTGAAGTTGCACCAATCTATGATCCAACACAACAGACACAGATTGTAGCTGCGAAGCTGATTCGTGAAATGCTGCTTGGATTCGTGAAATAATCACAGAATAATCGATAAGTATAACGCTCTCTGTCTGCGCGGGTTCAACTTTGCGCAGGGGAGGGCGTTTTGTATTGTTAACTTTTGTACAGAGCTGTGCTATACTGACTACATAAGTATTCAGTAGTATATTAATTGATATATTACATTCGTGAAGTATATGGTGATCGGGTTCGGTCATATACTAAAAAGAGCCTTTACCGCTGCCAACGGTAAAGACTCTTAGGACCCGAAAGGCTGTGGATTGCCACGGCGCGCATGAACTAAATAATGCTATTCAAGCAAAACCCACCGTCAGGCTTCCGACCTTATGAGGTGGGTTTTCGCTTGCTACGAAACTTTTTGCGCAACCAACGGTAAAGCTTTCGCCCACTCAGTACAATACTGAGGATCGCAGCAATCCATCGGATTACATCAAGCAACGCCACAAGTTTGACCAACGACGTCACCCCCTTTCGGGAAGCTGCGCCGTGGTCTGGAAAACATCCACCGATATTCAAAAGTCCATAACATTAATTATAGCACGTATGTTCCCTTGCCTCTACCATTTATTTCATGTATTTAGTATAGCTCGCACATGCAGATTTCCTGCCTTGGCATGACTCCATCTTAATATTTATGCCTTTTATTAAGTATCAGTTTTGTTATCCTTGCTGTGGTGACGTATCCCATTTAATTTAGAGTACACAATGTTTGGTGATGAACCACCCTTGCCTACATGATCCAATCATGGGTAAAGGTGGTTTTTTTCTTGCGAAATTGTCATCAGGGTTAATCAGATTGTTACGTTAGAACCATCATATTTGGGTAAAACCATAGAAGGAGGTGTTACGATGACAACCAAGAGTACAATGACATGGAAACGGATTAGTGCACTCGCATTATCGTTAACGCTGGCTTGGGGGATGGGTCCGGTACATACGCTATCAGGTGCTAACGCTGCATCCTCACAGGCATGTGGAAAGGGAGATCATGGACTATCTGCTACATTAAAAAAGGGCAGCGGTGTGGAAGAGCAACACCTGCAATTTACGGACATTGATTTTCTTAATGATATGACTGGACGAGCTGGGGGTGAAGGCTTCCTGATCGGTACCTCGAATGCAGGATGTACGTGGCAGTCCATATATACCGGGCAGTGGCAATTCACTCAGCTTGATTTTCCGAATAATGTGAACGGATATGCGCTAGCGCGAGTGAAGGATTCACCTGCAACCTATCTGATCCGTACCCATGATGGGGGATCGCACTGGACGCGGCTCGATACGCCGGGCATTCAATTCAAACGAATTGATTTTCGCAATAAAGATGTAGGTTATGGTTACACCTATAATGGTGCATATCAGACGAAGGATGGTGGGGTAACCTGGAGTAAAATGAATACACCTGCCAACACGCGTGCAGCTGCCTTTGCAACAGAGAAACAAGGGTATGCCGTCGTGGTTGTACCTGGATCGGGATATCATCTGAAGCAAACGAGTGATGGCGGCAAGAACTGGACAACCTCTCTTCGAGTTGTCTCAGACACATGGAGCGGAGGGGATCTGTATGCACATGGCCAGCAAGTATGGGCCCTTCTGTATGGTGATGCAGGCATGTCCCAACAATCGTACTCCCTCTATGCGAGCGGTAATCAAGGCAAGAACTGGACCCAAGTATTTGCGCAATCCACAGCAGGGGGAGGTCCTGCACCGGGTACAAACAGTACGGGCAAAGGAAACGGACCAGCCAACCCGGGTGGTCATCCCGGCAACATGGCGTTGATTGGTAATCAGACGGCGTATCTGTCTGCAGGTTCACCCGCAGCTGGCAAAGTGGGTATTGGACGTTCTTATGATACAGGTTCCACGTGGAAAAATATTGACCTGAAAGATCCGGGATACAGTTCCCGTATCTCGTTCCCATCGGCCAAGACGGGTTGGCTCGTAGTCACAAGTGATAACTCTCCTGCGATCTATCAGACTATAGACGGTGGAACGACGTGGACACAAAAAATGTTGTTGCCTTCAGAGCAGGATTAAGTAGCCTGTTATTCTGAAATAATAAACGGGCAAATCCAAATTAGAAATGTATAAAAATCAATTTGGTAAGTCTCTGTATGAATTTCTATAACAAACAAGCCTCTTCCTAATCAATTACACAGGAAGAGGCTTGTTTGTGTAGAAATAAAAACGGTTGAAACCTACTCAGAAACGAGTTATTGTAAGCGATAACAATATAATTTTTGGGGGTTGAAATAATGGTTGATGTTATTTTAAAGGCCGATTCAGATCAAGGATTAATAAATCGCAATATATATGGTCACTTTTCCGAACACTTGGGACGTTGTATTTATGAGGGGCTGTGGGTAGGAGAAGATTCACCTATTCCGAATACGGATGGGATTCGAAATGATGTATTGACGGCCTTGCAGAAGCTTAATATTCCAGTACTTCGCTGGCCAGGCGGTTGTTTTGCCGATGAATATCACTGGAAAGATGGTGTAGGTCCGAAGAGTGAGCGTGCTCGTATGATCAATACACACTGGGGCGGTGTGGAAGAGAACAATCACTTTGGTACACATGAATTCTTGAGATTATGTGAGCTACTCGGCACGGAGCCATACATCAGTGGCAACCTGGGTAGCGGTACAGTGCAGGAGATGCAGGAATGGGTGGAGTACATCACATTTGACGGCGAATCCCCGATGGCGAACTGGCGTAAGAGTAATGGTAGGGAAGAACCGTGGAAAATGAAGTATTTTGGCGTGGGAAATGAGAACTGGGGATGCGGCGGCAATATGCGCCCTGAATATTATGCGGATGAATATCGCCGGTATGCTACATATGTACGTAACTATTCCGGGAACGAGATTTATAAAATCGCTTGTGGACCGAACGAAGGTAACTATGAATGGATGGAAGTCCTGATGCGGGAGGCTGCTCGCTTTATGGATGGAATCAGTCTTCATTATTACACCATCCCTACAGGAGAGTGGAATGATAAAGGCGCAGCTACAGGATTTGGTGAGGCTGAATGGTTCACGACCTTGAAAAAGACGCTCCATATGGATGAATTACTGGTGAAGCACTCCGAGATTATGGACAAATATGATCCAGAGGGCAGAGTCGGCATTATTGTGGATGAATGGGGCACGTGGTATAACGTTGAGCCGGGAACCAATCCAGGGTTCCTGTATCAACAGAATACGATGCGGGACGCTGTGCTTGCAGGTGTTAACCTGAATATTTTCAACCAACATAGTAAACGGGTACACATGGCAAATCTTGCGCAGATCGTCAATGTGCTTCAATCGCTTGTGCTCACGGAAGGGGACAAAATGCTCCTGACCCCTACGTACCATGTATTTGATATGTATCAGGTCCATATGGATGCACAGCGACTGGATTTGAATTATGAAAGCCCAGGATACACATTCGGAGAAGAGACCATTCCGCAGCTCAGCTTATCAGCTTCCCGCAACAAGGATGGGGTCATTCATGTGACAGCTTGTAATCTGAGTCACACGGATGAGTTGGAAGTTGTGTGTCAGCTGGACGCAGCTCAAGCGGCTAAAGTAAACGGGCAGATTCTGCACCATACTGATTTTGGTGCATTTAATACCTTTGAACAGCCGAATCATGTTCAGCCTGTGGCGTGGGATGGAATCACACTGGAGAATAACACACTGCGTTTTGTCCTTCCACCAGCATCGGTTGGGGTGCTCGCTGTCGAGGGTTAATGCATGAAAAGGCAGGAACCTTGCAAAGGCTGTAATAATCAGTACGATGTGAAGATTAGCGATGCCAAAATGGCCAGACTTGTGGAGATTGCCTCACGTTCGCGTCCGACGGTACAGGATGAGGAATATGAACGTCGGCTATCCATCTGCTCTGCTTGTCCGGGATTGCAATATGGCACAACTTGTCGGCATTGTGGTTGTCTCGTACAGGTGCGAGCGAAGCTGAGTGAGTCGACATGTCCTTTTCCTTATGAATCCCAATGGGCCTGATCGGAGGAACGAATCTTATTATAATGAAGCAAAAGGGAGTTGCACTTTACAGGTGCGGCTCTTCTTTTTTGGCTTGATGAGGAAAAAACTCTGAATTTGGATTTGAATTGAGCGAGGGAACTGGATATAGTTATACAGTAGAGTGTAGGATAGCGAGCTATCCGGGAATATGAGCGCGTATAGCGACACAACAATACGGGAAGGGCTGTTCTCACCAGCCGTGCCTGATTTTGCGTCGCCTCGAATATAATGGAGGTTAACATTCATGTCGAACATGCGACCGGTACACATCCGGCTGCACAGCCGTTATGAAGGTGAAGATGTGCTGCAGGAAATGCAGGGTGAAGCCGTGTTAAAAGGGTCTGTTCTTTATGTTCGTTATGAAGAACCGCAGGTTGGACCTGAGGGAGGTACAACCCGTACAACATTGAAGCTGGGCGGACAATCCATCAAGATTATACGTCATGGTGAGGTGGAATCGGAGCAGACTTTTGAATTGAATCGGAAGCTTCCTGGTTTCTACCGATCACCATACATGTCGTTTGCCCTGTCCACGCATACACAGAAGCTGGAACTTTCCATTCAGGGATTGAGCGCACGCGCAGCGTGGAGCTACGACTTTTACCGCTTTGATGAAGAATCTGGACATTTCGCGATTAGTTTGCATATACAGGAGGAACCAATTTCATGACACGTAATCCACTAGATACGATTAACGAACGGGTAAGTACGGCCATCGGCAACGCCATTGTGACGGCCGGAATTGTTACGCAGGACGAATTGCCAGCCATCACATTGGAAGTGCCACGTGAGAAGACACACGGGGACTTGGCGACCAATGCTGCCATGCAGCTGACCAAGATTGCCAAGCGCAATCCGCGTCAGATTGCTGAAGAGATCATTGCCAATCTGAATCTGGCTGAAGCCGGAATCGAGAAGGCTGAGATTGCGGGCCCAGGATTCATTAACTTCAAATTGGACAAGAGTTACCTTTATCCAGTACTTGCGCTTGTGCAGGAGCAGGGTAAAGATTACGGAAGAATTAACATCGGAGAAGGACGCAAAGTCGAGATGGAGTTTGTCAGTGCCAACCCGACAGGCAGTCTGCATCTGGGCCATGCCCGTGGAGCAGCTGTAGGTGATGCGCTGTGTAACATCCTTGACTACGCAGGATATGATGTAACCCGTGAATACTACATTAATGATGCAGGTAATCAGGTGTTTAATCTGGCTCGTTCCATTGAAGCTCGTTATCTGCAAGAGCTGGGTCAGGATGCTGAGATGCCTGAAGACGGTTATCACGGTGAAGATATCAAAGGATTCGCCAAGCAGCTTGTTGCTGAAAAGGGTGACGAATTGCTGTCCATGCATCCGGGTGACCGTGCGGCTTATTTCCGTGACTTTGGCCTAGAGAAGGAACTGGACAAGATCAAACGTGACTTGAATCGCTTCCGTGTTAACTTTGACATCTGGTTCAGCGAAACTTCCCTGTACGACAACGGAGAAGTGCTGCGAGTGCTTGATGAATTGCGTGACCGTAATGAGATCTATGAGCAAGATGGAGCAACTTGGTTGAAAACGATGCAGTACGGTGACGACAAAGAACGTGTATTGATCAAGAACGATGGCACGTATACTTACCTGACGCCAGATATTGCTTATCACCGCGACAAATATGCTCGTGGATACGACACGATGATCAACATCTGGGGTGCCGATCACCATGGATATATTCCACGGATGAAAGCCGCGATGCAAGCACTGGGTAATGACCCTGAGAAACTGGTGGTCTTGATTGCACAGATGGTGAGTTTGTTCCAGAACGGTGAAAAAGTGAAGATGTCCAAGCGTACAGGTAAAGCTGTAACGATGGAAGATCTGATGGATGAAGTCGGCATTGATGCCATCCGTTACTTCTTCACAATGCGCAGCATGGACTCCCATCTGGACTTTGACATGGACCTTGCGATTTCGACATCCAATGAGAATCCGGTATTCTACGTACAATACGCGCATGCACGTGTATGCAGCGTATACCGTCAGGCTGAAGAACAAGGTATTGAACTGCTGCCACTGGCACAGATTGACCTGTCCAAGCTGACAACAGAGCACGAGTATGACCTTCTCCGCAAAATGGGAGAGTTGCCTGAGGAAATCTCGGCAGCAGCAACAGGATATGCGCCTCATCGTATCATCCGTTATGTATACGAGTTGGCATCCCTGTTCCACAGCTACTACCGTGCAGAACGTGTCATTACGGAAGACACGCAGCAAACTCAAGCACGTCTGGCACTGATCGGTGCTGTACGTACCGTTATCGCAACAGCGCTTCGTCTGGTAGGCGTAACCGCTCCTGACAAAATGTAAATTCCAGGCTAGCGGCACATCCGCCGCTCTGCCTAACAAAAAAGTCTCCAAGTCCACGTTGCAACTGCAACGTGGTACATGGAGACTTTTTTTATTGTGTACCCGGAGTTGAAGAAAACGAAATGCCTGACCCATCCAAGGCACACTAGCCTGCTCTGACATCACAGTGGGCGTAACCTAGAGTTTCAGCCGCTACGTAATACTCCCTCGTTGCCTAGGCCGGGCTACTGCGTTTCGCCACAAGCCTCAATCAAGTTCTGCTGACGGCTGACAGAGCTGGCTCACTCCCCGCCCTCCTGCATTAGCTTCAGGGCATCAATCTCACCACCACGCACCTTGCTCTTTGCTGTGGTGGTCTTGCGAGCACGCAAAGGGATCGTAGCACGTTTGACGAGTGTCTTGATTTCACTAGGGGATAACCCCGGATGTTTGGAGAGTAGCAAGGCGATAGCGCCACTCACATGGGACGTCGCCATGGATGTGCCGCTCATCTCGTGATGCTTTCCTTGTACCCAGGAGGAGACAATTTTATCACCGGGTGCATAGACATCCACATATGCGCCACGATTGCTGAAGGACGCAATACGTCTGTTTTTGTCGGTTGCCCCAACAGATATGGTCTGGGGATACCGTGCAGGGTAATCAATACTGCGGCGTTTGCCGTCATTTCCTGACGAAGCAACAATAACGATTCCAGCATGGTATGCACGATTGACAACGTCAAGAAGCGCCTTGCTGCGTGTTTTCATGCCAAAGCTCATATTGATGATATCGACCTTGTTGCGCACACACCAGTCGATGCCAAGTACAATATCGGATACATAAGCCGATCCGTTGTGGTCAAATGCTTTCACCGGATAGATCAGGGAGCGTGGAGCTACACCAATCATGCCTGCGGTACTGTTGGCAGCAGCGATAGTCCCTGCTATGTGGGTGCCGTGTCCGTTATCATCATGAGGAAGCAGGCTGCGGTTTAACAGATTGATTCCGCGTGCCAGGGAATAACGAAGATCAGGATGGTGATAATCAGCACCTGTATCAATCACACCGATTTTAATCCGGTGTCCGGTAGACACAGACCATACTTTGGGCGCCCGAATCTGCTTCACTCCCCAGGGTATGCCTTGAGCATTGCTTGGTTTGCTGTGGAGTGCGTTGGCATGAAGGGAGATGGGAACGTCTTCTTCAATCGTAATTTCATCCCCATAGCGGTATAGGTCCTCCGGGCGTTGGACTGGAGCGATAATGGAACGAGCTAGTCGCGAGGAACGGACAGCCCCAAGGTCGGTGAATTCATTCCGCATTCGGGACAATTCTACGAGACAGGCCTCGTACTGCTGCGGTTTGGCAAATCGGATCAAATATCGCCCTCCCTGTTCTGGTTCAGGGCGTCGCATTCCGTCAATCAATTGATGCAATAAACCAGTATAGTCCATAATGGGCAGCCCCCTTCGGGATGAACATGCTGAGGTATTCTATGAATGCGCTCATCCCGCCGCATGGGGAACTTGCCCTTTTTTTACAAAAACACATTCTCTTCGTGTCAAAACGGGCGCAGGGACATATGATGGATGGAGAGCTAGAGGGCTCTTGCGGGGAACCTGGTGAGGAGTAATCCTCCAAGGGTATACAGTCAGAAGGCGGAGGGGACTCCGTCTTTTTTATTATGGATTTGTCTCTTTGGCAAAGAGGATATTCCTGTGGGTTTGATGTCACTTCACGTTTAATATGTGGACATATTGTTGCTGCTCTCCGCATTTGCGTCACATCCGTACATAAAAACTTGCTTTTTAACGCTAAATAGGTTTTACTTAGGTTTGTTAATGGATATGTTATACGTAACAGTCCAGTTCGTAGGGGTTAAAAAGTGAATTTTGTGTGAGAGGAAGTGTCTGCAGTGAGTACCTCGCTCAATTTGAAAATTGATAAAGAAAAGGTAAAAGAGATCCCTTTGGTGGACCTTGCCTTTATGGTGCTGAAAGCGGCTAATACGCCGTATTACTATCGTGACTTAATGAATGAGGTAGCGAAGCAGCGCGGAATGACTGATGAAGAAATCAACGAGTTTATCGCCCAGCTATATACCGAGATTAATATCGATGGCCGTTTTGCTTGCGTCGGTACAAGTCTGTGGGGCTTAAAGCGCTGGTATCCGGTAGCTGGAACAGAAGATTCCATGACGGGTGCGAAGCGTCCGCGTATCATCAACGATGAAGACGATGATCTGGAAGATGAAGACTTCGGTGAAGAAGAAGACAGCTATAGCAGCGATGAAGGCTTCGACAGCACGGATAAAGACGAAGAAGAAGACGAAGAAGAGGAAGAAGAAGACGACATCTTTGACGAAGAAGACAGCGAAGAAGAAGTGCTGGTTGAAGATGACGATCTGGAAGATGAAGACCTCGAAGAAGACGAAGAAGAGTCCGAAAACGAGGATGAATTTGACGACGATTCTGATAATCGGTAGTCATTTTTGACGTCTATAATTTACCCGTTTCCCCGGAATAGTCAGCCTTGACAGCAGACGGGGTAACGGGTAAACTATTGCATGGGCTTATGAATGAGCGACAATATATTTATGTTTTTTATAGAAGGTGCCCCGTCCTGCGGGAGTACTTTTTTTTGTATTTTTAGAGGCATAATTTTGCAAAATGATTTTTTTTCGTATGCTCCCGGCCAACATTTCGTGGCCCGTTTTTGTATATCAAAAACACCAAATGGAATGAAGGCCAGCGGAATATTTGCACCATTTTTTGCTGTAGAACAACGTGTATTTAAACCGTCTTCGCAGAAAGAGCAGTTCGCAGATGCAGGGAATTTCTGCCATTGCTCTTTTTGACGATGATTACCTGGGAAACAGGTTACGATAACACCATATATCGCCTGAATTTCTGTACTTATATTAGGAGGGTAATAACAGTGACAAAGTATATTTTCGTGACGGGCGGAGTTGTGTCCTCCCTGGGCAAAGGGATTACGGCTGCTTCTCTGGGCAGATTGCTGAAAAACAGAGGGCTTAAGGTAACGATCCAGAAATTTGATCCATATATTAACATCGACCCGGGAACAATGAGTCCTTATCAGCACGGTGAGGTTTTTGTAACGGATGATGGCGCGGAAACGGATCTGGACCTTGGCCACTATGAACGTTTTATTGACATCAATCTCTCCAAAAACAGCAACGTCACGACTGGTAAAGTATACTCTTCCGTCATCAGCAAAGAGCGGCGCGGGGAATATCTGGGCGGAACGGTACAAGTTATTCCACACATTACGAACGAGATCAAAGAGCGTGTATTCCGCGCTGGACGTGAAGCGGGTTCGGATGTGGTTATTACGGAAATTGGTGGAACAGTGGGCGACATTGAGAGTTTGCCTTTCCTGGAAGCTATCCGTCAAATCAAGAGTGATGTAGGTCGCGACAATGTGATGTACATCCACGTAACACTTATTCCTTATATCAAAGCAGCTGGTGAAGTGAAAACCAAACCAACGCAACATAGTGTTAAGGAATTACGCAGCATCGGTATTCAACCGAATGTGATTGTATGCCGTACGGAGTATGAATTGTCTAAAGACATGAAAGCCAAGATTGCTCTCTTCTGCGACATTGATGAGAATGCCGTGGTTGAATGTCGTGATGCAGACACCTTGTATCAAGTACCTTTGAACCTGCGTGAAGAAGGCTTGGATGAGATCGTGGTAAATCACCTGAAACTGACTACTCCTGCACCGGATATGAGCGAGTGGGAAGGGCTGGTTGACCGGATCAACAAGTTGGAGCATACAGTTGAGATCGCTATTGTTGGTAAATATGTAGCGTTGCATGATGCATACCTGAGTGTTGTTGAGTCGTTGTCTCATGCAGGATTTGCATCCAATGCTGATGTGAAAATTCGCTGGGTTCCTTCTGAAGATATTACGGATGAGAATGTAGGCGACCTGTTACATGGTATTGGCGGTATCCTTGTTCCTGGTGGATTCGGAGATCGTGGTATTGAAGGTAAAGTATCGGCAATCCGTTATGCTCGTGAGAAACAAATTCCGTTCTTCGGTATTTGCCTGGGTATGCAGGTTTCCGTTATTGAGTATGCACGTTCCATCGTTGGTTTGAATGGTGCGAACAGTTCCGAGATTAATCCGGCTACGGAATTCCCTGTGATCGACCTGTTGCCTGAGCAAAAAGATATCGAGAATCTGGGTGGCACGATGCGTCTGGGTCTGTATCCTTGTAAGCTTCAGGAAGGTTCTTTGGCGATGGCTTGTTATGATGACGAGCTGGTGTACGAGAGACACCGTCACCGGTATGAGTTCAACAATGAATACCGTGAAACGATCGAAAAAGCAGGACTAGTTATCTCGGGTACATCCCCGGATGGACGTCTGGTTGAGATCGTGGAACTTCCAGGACACCCATGGTTCCTGGCGGTACAATTCCATCCGGAATTCACTTCCCGTCCGAACCGTCCGCAACCATTGTTCCGTGATTTTGTAAAAGCTTCTCTGGTGAATGCGCAGAAGTAATAAATTTTTTTGTGTTAACGTAATAGATATTGGGGATGTTCCTGGCAACCATAGCGGCTGCCTGAACATCCCCTTTTTTTTGCGTAAAGAGCAGGTGGGAATGCTTTTTTGTCATTTTGTGAAGGTAGCAGGATTTTAATGGAAGAGGTAGAATACTTATCATGACGACTATGGGATAGTTATCCAGATTCGAAGGTGTGCATGCTTTCCTAATTCTAGGAGGTTACAGAGTGGAAGATAAAAAAGTTTTGATTGTTGATGACCAGAATGGTATTCGAATCCTGTTAATGGAAGTGTTCAGCAGTGAGGGGTATAACACGTTTCAAGCACCCAACGGCAAGGTTGCTCTGGAGATTGTGAATAATGACAAGCCTGACCTGGTATTGCTCGATATGAAGATTCCTGGGATGGACGGTCTGGAAATCCTGAAGCATATTAAAGAAATTGATCCGGGTATCAAGGTGATCATGATGACCGCTTATGGTGAACTGGACATGATTAAGGAAGCCACGGATCTCGGAGCGCTCATGCACTTTACGAAACCGTTTGATATCGACGAGATGCGAGTGGCTGTGAATATGCAACTTCGCAACGGTACCGCCAATAAATGCAGCTGAATCCTGTTGATACAGGATTTTTTTGCGTGTGGAGAACATACAAGGTACTTGGTGGGAAAATGAGGTATTTCACTCCTTTATCCGGGGAATATTGGAAATGGGGAAGTTATAAAGCGGTGTCTATGAAAACTGTGCTGCAAAGCACAGCATTTTTGCAAATGCTTGTTTAGTATTTGACATGGGATGTGGTATAATAAGCCCGTATGTGATTTCGGCTAAAAACCATAGACACAACCCAAACCCCTAGGAGGATTGAAACCATGCCATTAGTATCTATGACAGACATGTTGAACAAAGCACTTGAAGGAAAATATGCAGTTGGTCAATACAACATCAATAACCTTGAGTGGACTCAAGCGATTCTTGGTGCTGCTGAAGAAGAGAAATCCCCAGTAATCTTGGGTGTATCCGAAGGCGCAGCACGTCACATTGGTGGCTTCTACACTGTAGTTAAAATGGTAGAAGGACTCATTCACGACATGAAAATCACTGTTCCAGTTGCAATTCACCTGGACCACGGTTCAAGCTTCGACAAGTGTAAAGAAGCGATCGACGCTGGATTCACATCCGTAATGATCGACGGTTCCCACCACTCTATCGATGAGAACATCGAAATGACTAAAAAAGTTGTTGAATATGCACACGCTAAAGGCGTTTCTGTAGAAGCTGAAGTAGGTACTGTAGGCGGACAAGAAGACGACGTTATCGGCGGTATCATGTACGCTGACTTGAACGAGTGTATCCGTATCGTTAAAGAAACAGGTATCGATACATTGGCACCAGCTCTTGGTTCCGTACACGGTCCTTACCATGGCGAGCCTAACCTGGGCTTCAAAGAAATGGAAGAAGTTCGTGACGCGGTACAAGTTCCACTCGTATTGCACGGTGGTACAGGTATTCCTAAACACGACATCGACAAAGCCATTTCTCTGGGTACGTCCAAAATCAACGTAAACACAGAGAACCAAATTGCTTTTGCAAGAGTGGTTCGTGAAGTGCTTGCAGCTAAACCAGACGCTTACGATCCACGTACATTCATCGTACCAGGCCGTGAAGCAATTAAAGAAACCGTTAAAGGTAAAATCCGCGAGTTTGGTTCTAACAACAAAGCGTAATTTATCTTTACCAGTTCCATACTGTGAAATGGAAAAACACCGCCTAGCCGGTGTCTTTCCATTTTCACACCTTATTTCTACATCGGAAGCCAACAGCACGTATTGCCGTTCATCGGCTGCAAAACACGTAGGGGGACATTAAGCTTTATGGAAAAATTGATGATTAGTGGCGGACGTCCGTTACAGGGAACTGTAACTATAAGCGGCGCCAAGAACAGCGCCATTGCGCTTATTCCTGCAGCATTGCTTGCCGAGTCAGAAGTCGTGTTGGACAACCTGCCGCTTTTGAGTGACGTGGCGGTTTATGCAGAAATTTTGGAGGAACTCGGAGCACATGTGACTTGGGAAGGCAGTCAGATGAAGATTGACCCTTCTGACATTAAATCCATTCCTATGCCGAATGGTCCCGTGAAGAAGCTTCGTGCTTCGTATTATATGATGGGTGCATTGCTAGGGCGTTTCAAAGAAGCGACCATAGGTTTACCAGGGGGCTGTAATTTTGAGCCTCGTCCAATTGATCAACATATCAAAGGGTTTGAAGCGCTTGGCGCAACCGTAACAAACGAACATGGCTCCATTCATTTGCATGCCAAAGAGCTGCGCGGAGCAAAAATCTATCTTGATGTAAGCAGTGTCGGCGCAACCATTAATATCATGCTGGCGGCTACTCGTGCCAAAGGCTCTACAATTATCGAAAACGCGGCTAAAGAGCCTGAGATTATAGATGTAGCAACACTTCTGAATTCCATGGGTGCCAGCATCAAGGGTGCAGGTACCGAAACGATCCGTATTGAAGGGGTCTCGGAGCTTAAAGGCTGCCGTCATTCCATCATTCCGGACCGTATCCAAGCAGGTACGTATATGATCGCTGCAGCGGCGACGCGCGGAGATGTTCTGATTGACAATGTGATTCCCAAACATCTGGAAGCTTTAACGGCAAAGCTGCTAGAAATGGGTGTTGGCATTGAGGAATTGGATGAAAGTATACGTGTCATTGGTAAACCAAGCTATAACCATGTGGACGTGAAGGCACTTGTATATCCTGGTTTCCCAACGGATCTACAGTCACCAATGACTAGTGTTTTAACACAGGCAACCGGTGTGAGCGTCCTGAGCGACTTTGTATACAGTAATCGATTCAAACATGTGCCTGAGTTAGTGCGGATGGGTGCAAAGATTCGAGTAGAAGGACGGTCAGCGATTATTGAAGGCAGTGCATTAAACGCGGCCAAAGTAAAAGCATCCGATCTTCGCGCTGGAGCAGCGCTGGTGATTGCAGGTCTCACCGTCAGTGAAGGTGTGACTGAAGTAACGGGGGTCGAATATATCGACCGCGGTTATGATCATCTGGTGACTAATCTGCGCCTGCTCGGTGCAGATGTATGGCGGGAAACTGAATAATAGGAAGCATTATGCATGATTCGGTCCTACACATGTTTATTTTAACTGAACTGCATATCTTTTTGATGATTAGGTAAACCTGTTTTAATAGAGTTCTCAGTCTCTCCGGCATAAGACGAAATGTTTCTGTTTCCTTTACCGGAGGGTCTTTTTTTGAAATAAACTTCATATGGCTGTAAGAACATCATTTCTCATCCCCAACCCCCGGTTTTGTTTGAACTGCGCTCCATAGCCGGTCTATCCGGATTGATCGCCTCAATGCATCGTTCACTCAATAGCGGATCTTGCCGAATGTTGGCCATCCCACCCGGAAACTTACACTCAAAGACAAGTATTTGCATTATAACGGTTACATTCCGTACAATGGACAGAAGGGATTGTGGCAGACGCCGCTCTCTATAGCCGGAACATCTAGCGAAACTATCCATTTCACACGGACTTATTAATTGAATAGGTGGTTATTATATGGATCTACAAATTTCCGATTTGGAAGAAATGAAACTAACGGACCTCTACAAACTGGCCAAAAAATATCAGATACCGTACTATGGTACGTTAAAAAAGAAAGAATTAATCTTTGCTATACTGCGTGCACAAGCTGAACAGAGTGGCCTGATGTTCATGCAAGGCGTACTCGAGATTTTACCTGAAGGTTACGGATTTCTTCGGCCGATCAACTACTTGCCAAGTACGGAAGACATCTACATCTCAGCTTCTCAGATTCGCAAGTTTGACCTAAGAACAGGTGACCTCGTATCAGGTAAGTGTAGAACGCCTAAGGAAAACGAGAGATACTTCGGTTTGTTGCAAGTCAACGCTGTAAATGGTGAGAATCCATCGGCGGCTGCAGAGCGACTTCACTTCCCGGCACTAACCCCACTGTATCCGCAGAAAAAACTGGTTCTCGAAACATCCCCCAACCATTTGTCCACACGAATTATGGATGTGCTCGCCCCGGTAGGATTGGGACAGCGCGGATTGATCGTAGCACCTCCCAAAGCGGGTAAAACGCTTCTCCTCAAAGAAATTGCCAACAGCATCTCAACTAACAATCCTGAAATTGAACTGTTTGTCCTGTTGATTGATGAACGTCCAGAGGAAGTAACGGATATGTCGCGTTCGGTAAAAGGGGAAGTTGTGGCTTCGACATTTGATGAACTGCCTGAGAATCATATCAAGGTGGCGGAATTGGTGCTTGAGCGTGCGCTTCGTCTGGTTGAGGCCAAAAAGGATGTTGTTATCCTGCTGGATAGCATTACGCGTCTTGCCCGTGCATATAACCTGGTTATTCCACCATCCGGTCGTACACTTAGTGGTGGTATTGATCCAGCTGCGTTCCATCGTCCGAAACGTTTCTTCGGTTCTGCCCGGAATGTGGAGGAAGGCGGAAGCTTGACGATCCTGGCAACGGCATTAATTGATACGGGATCACGTATGGATGACGTCATTTATGAAGAGTTTAAGGGTACAGGTAACATGGAGCTCCATCTGGACCGTCGTCTGGCAGAGCGCCGCATATTCCCGGCGATCGACATTCGTCGTTCGGGTACACGTCGTGAAGAAGTGTTGCTGAGCAAGGAAGAGTTGGATACAATCTGGGCAATTCGTAAAAACATGAATGATTCCCATGACTTTGTTGAAGGATTCCTGAAAAAACTTCGTAACAGCAAGACAAATGCAGAGTTTTTGGCGGCATTTGATTCGGCTGGTAATAGCCCGACAAGCAATTCGGGTACAACAACAACCCGTCGCTCACCTAGACAGACAGCAACGTCAGGTACATCGACTTAAGTGTCGTTCGACCAATAACATACTTTTACAGCGTTGCTGTGAATTTTACAATACACTCGTCGTTAGGTTTAACCCATTAGATGTGAGGAGAACATCATGTATTTAGTATACGCAGATGAAAAAGGTAATGTATTTGATCATCCTTCCCTGTACGGGCTTGCCCGCAGTGGAGATATGATCGTTGAGATTATGGAGGATGAGTTGATTCCTCTGCCAGAAGGTGCAACGTTGGTTGGACTCCCGAGCACCCGGCCCATTGGTATGGACCCGGATACCGGTGAGATGCTACCAATGCCAACGGACACACAGGCTGTAGGTGCTTTGCTTCCACAGGGATTCACTCGTTTGTGTCTCCCTGGATACGTGAAGACGGATAAGGAGTATAAGTTGCCTTTGTTCGGTTATTCCGCTGTAGTCTGGAAAGATGGCGGTTTCTATGTCACCGCTTCGAAGTCGGATAGTCCTGAAAAATGGAATCCACTCAACTGTGATCGTGACGATGTGCGTTCCGGGGTCAAACGATTGACGGAGCAATACCCCGAGAACCGTCTTTACACCCATCTATCCAACTGTGCGCTTGGATATGAATGTCTAACTTCATCAAACACGTTCCTGAATCGTTGGGAAGGTGGAGTGCCGGTATCCTATTCTTGCAATGCGGGCTGTTTCGGGTGTATCTCCGAGCAACCGGATGATAGTGGCTTTGTTTCCCCGCAGACACGTATGAACTTCCGACCACGTGTGGATGAGATTGTGGAGGTTATGCTGGAACACCTGAAGACGCCGGAGTCCATCATTAGTTTTGGACAAGGTTGTGAAGGGGAGCCTTCCACGCAGGCCAAGCTGATTATTGAAGCGATTCGCGAAGTGCGTTCCGTAACGGACATGGGGTATATCAACATTAATACCAATGCCGGTCTGAATGATCACATTAGAGGTATTGTAGATGCTGGATTGGATCTGATGCGCGTAAGTACAATTAGTGCACTGGATGACCATTATAACGCCTACTATAAACCACGTGGTTATACCTTAGCCAATGTTGAGAAGTCGATGAAATACGCAGCGCAGCAGGGTGTATACACGTCCATTAACTATCTGATCTTCCCAGGCGTAACAGATCGTGAAGAAGAGATTGAGGCGATGATTGAGTTTGCAAGAAGAACCGATCTACGCTTGATTCAGATGCGTAATCTCAATATTGATCCAGAGAGCTATCTGGAATTAATTCCTCCTGCTCAAGGTGATATCTTGGGCATGAAGCAGATGATTGAGATTTTTGAAGACGAGTTGCCTGGTGTTGTGATCGGATCGTATACCCATGTTCCACCCGCTGGAATGGCACGTCCAAAACGGTTGATTACCTCTTAACAATAATGGATTGCAACAGGCGCGAGGTCGTGTTATAATCTCAGGGTTGTGCCATTTACTCTGGGTCCGCTTGAGGCTCAGGGCGGAAAGAGGTGAAAGGTAATGAAAGAAGCAATTCATCCTAATTACACGATTGGTCAAGTATCTTGCGCTTGCGGGAATACTTTTGAGACAGGTTCGGTTAAAGACGGACTTCGTGTAGAGATTTGCTCCGCGTGCCACCCGTTCTTCACAGGTAAACAGAAGTTTATCGATGCTGGCGGCCGTGTTGATCGTTTCAAAAAGAAATACGGAATCTAATTGGACAATTCTTGGAGTTGTCTGCTAATTGCATCCAACACACCCCTGCTGATCTGGCAGGGGTTTTTATATGTTATATGTTAATCATAATCGCATTCACGTTCCTCTGGTTGCAATTTGGATAACCTTACGTTATACTATTTCTTACCGTGCTAGATGGGGAGGTAGCGGTGCCCTGTAACTCGCAATCCGCTATAGCGAGGTTGAATTCCTGCTAGAGGTTTTGCCGATGTGAGGTTTGGTCCCTAAACGTGGTGTTGACGGTTGGGTCCTCCGCAATGAGTACTCATGAACCTGGTCAGGTCCGGAAGGAAGCAGCCATAAGTGAGATCACTCTTGTGCCGGAGGGTTGCCTAGCCCGAGCTATTGTTCAGGGGTGCCACTTGGATCGCAAATATCGATAGCAGGTGCACGGCTTACCTTTTAAATGTAGAGACCTTTGCAGTTGTATGTATGCAGAGGTCTTTTTGATATGTCTTAATAAACCACGCATGAATGAGTCAGATAAAGTTTGGATTCACCCTAGAATATAGTATAATAGGGGAACGACAAAGGACTCGAATGCGAAGTGGAAGGAAGGTAACGCATCATGGAGCATATCGCGTTATACCGGGCTTGGCGTCCCCAGTCGTTTCAAGATATGGTGGGGCAACAGCATATTATTCAGACCTTGCAGAACGCGATTCGTGAACAGCGGACTTCCCATGCCTACTTATTTAGCGGGCCCAGAGGAACGGGAAAGACAAGTGCCGCCAAGATTTTGGCCAAAGCTGTGAACTGCGAACGTGGGCCTGCGCCTGAACCTTGTAACGAGTGTGAAGCTTGCCGCAGAATTACGACTGGCGCTGTGATGGATGTGCAAGAGATTGATGCTGCATCCAATCGGGGCGTTGAAGAAATCCGTGATCTTCGGGAAAAGGTTAAATATGCGCCAACCGAAGTCCGGCAGAAAGTCTATATTATTGATGAAGTGCACATGCTGACAACGGAGGCATTCAATGCTTTGCTCAAAACATTGGAAGAGCCACCACCACATGTGATGTTTATTTTGGCAACAACGGAACCGCACCGCCTTCCGGCTACCATTATATCGCGCTGTCAGCGATTTGATTTTCGCCGGGTATCCCTGGAAGAGCAGACAGCAAGACTTACACTGATCTGTGAACAGGAAGGCATGGAAGCTGACCAGGATGCGCTCCAATACATTGCCCGTTTATCGGACGGTGGAATGAGGGATGCACTTAGTGTGCTGGATCAGATCTCTTCATTTACGGATGGACGAGTAACGTACCAGCAGGTTATGGACATGACCGGTGGGATTGCTTCAGAGCAATTTGCCAAACTGGCTGCTTCGCTGCTCAAGGGTGATGTTGGTCATATTTTGCAGATGATTGAAGGTTTCATGCATGAAGGAAAGAGTGCAGACAAGTGCATGGAGAATTTACTGTATTATTTCCGTGATTTGCTTATGATTAAGATGGTACCTGATGCAGACAAACTGACGGACCGGGTGCTTAATCCGGAGTCTTTCCGTGATATGGCGGAGTCATTCACCAAGGAACAATTGTTCCATATGATCGACACCCTTAATCGGTACCAGAGTGAAATGAAATATGCAGTACAACCACAGACATTATTTGAAGTTGCATTGCTTAAACTGTGTAGTATTCCAGCTCAAGGTGAGGCTTCTGTTCAGGTGGGAGCTTCAGCTCATGCAGCACCTGCTGATGGGGGGGAGATCAACCGCTTGAAGCAGCAGCTTGCTGAGTTGGAGAAGAAGTTGGATCGTGCATTGAAAAGTGGTTTGTCTGGTGGAGAAGGTGCATCGAGTGCTCCATCTCGTCCGGCAACAAGGGCCCCTGTATCGAGAGGCAATTCGCCTGCGAAGCTTCCTGCACAGTTGGATCAGTATGTTGCGCGCAAGGGAGCCCCTGAGTTCGCAGATATCAGCAAAAAATGGAGTCAGATCCTGCAACGAGTGAAGGAAGAGAGGGTTACCGTTCACGCCTGGTTTGTGGATGGTGAGCCGGTATCATTGCTTGAAGACAATGTATTGGTTGCTTTTAAAAACAACATTCACCGTGAAACAACGGAGAAGCAGGCTAACCGTGAAGTCATTGAGCGGGTGTTGTCCGAACAGCTTGGGCGACCTGCACGATTGGTGACGATGATGCTCAAAGATTGGACCGGAGCAATGGAGGGAGCTTCTGAAGCGCCAAAGGAGGACTTTAAGCTTGAACCTGAGCATGAAGACGGCGGTTCAGGCAACAAACAGCCTTGGATTGATGAAGCGATCCAGCTCTTTGGTGAGGACCTTGTAGTGATCAAAGAATAATGCGCATAGCGCGATAACCATAACAAAGGAGATGAACAATTATGAACAACATGAACCAAATGATGAAACAAGTGAAGAAAATGCAGGAGCAAATGCTGAAAGCACAAGAGGAACTGGCGGACAAAACAGTCCAAGGTACTTCTGGTGGCGGTGTAGTGACGGCTGAAGTTAACGGACACAAGAAATTGCTTGCTATCACGATCAAACCTGAAGCGGTAGATCCGGAAGATGTTGAAATGTTGCAAGATCTCGTTATGACAGCTGTTAATGATGCAATGGCCAAAGCCGATGAGATTGCCAACAAGGATATGGGCAAGTTCACAGGCGGCATGAATATTCCGGGATTATTTTAATTAAAAAATTGATCCTGTCAAAGGAGACACAATCGATTGTATTATCCCGAACCAATAGCCAAGCTGATTGATGCCTTCACCCGGTTGCCGGGTGTGGGTCCCAAGACGGCAGCGCGTTTAGCTTTTCATGTGCTTAACATGAAGGAAGATGACGTTATCGATTTTGCCAAAGCGCTCGTTAGTGTGAAGCGTAATCTTCATTACTGTTCTGTATGTTGTAATATTACTGATACGGACCCATGTCGCATCTGTCAGGATAAGTCCAGGGATGTATCTGTTATCTGTGTAGTTCAGGATTCGAAAGATCTGGTGGCCATGGAGCGCACCAAGGAATTCGATGGGTACTATCATGTGTTACAGGGCGCGATTTCACCTATGGAGGGAATTGGCCCAGACGATATTCGTTTGAAGGAACTCCTGGTTCGATTAAGTGATGAACGTATAAAAGAGATCATCTTGGCAACGAACCCCAACATTGAGGGTGAGGCTACAGCGATGTATATCTCCCGGTTGGTGCGTCCGTTTGAGATCAGTGTGACTCGTATTGCGCATGGATTGCCTGTAGGTGGCGATCTTGAGTATGCGGATGAAGTGACCCTTTCCAAAGCGTTGGAAGGTCGCAGGGAGATGCGTTAGTGTGATCAATTTGTATTACGCAGCGGACTTCCTTGGAAACTTCGGATGCTAAATAAGTTTCGATATGCAAAGAGAGCCTTAGGGCTCTCTTTTTTTATGGAAAAAATGAATGTCCGAGTTCTAAGTTTGTCCTTTCCCTGATAAGTATGAGAATATGCTGTGCTGATCAGGAGGGGGAGAGATTATGTTTTTGTGGCGAAACACACGGAACTCGGTAGAGAAACACAACAGAATGTTGAAGGAACTTGAGGCGGATCAGATCTATGCAGATATTCAGATGGCTAAGCAGGAATGGGAACGGGCTATGAGACAGTTTGAAGATGCACAGGGACAGGATGAGATTGATTATGCTATTTATGTATTGGAGGCAGCTGAGCGGAAGTACCAGATCCACTTGAGAAGAGCAAAGCGAGCCAGAGCTAATGATGATGTTACATCACAGCGAGGGGTTAGTATGTAGAGTCACGTTTACATTAAACACGGAGGTGAAACATATGAAGAGTATTATACTGGGAAGTGTATTGGTTATATCGTTACTGGGGCTTATCGTTATTTTATTCAGAAAGCGGATAGGGTTATCATTTTTCACGTCATTAGGAATTCATCTGGTGCTGGCTGCAGTAGGGATATATATCGTGAATTATTCCGGCTGGATTACAGGAACCTACATCCCGCTGAACCCTGCAACGATAGGGACTGTAACTGTTTTGGGATTGCCAGGTGTGGGGCTATTATTAGGGCTGAAAATTTCTTTGTTCGGATAGTTGACTCGCAGGATATTTATATGGTACATTATATCTCGTTGCTTTGCTTGCTTGGTTAGATGCTTTAGATGAAATCAAGGAGTTCATTACGAACTTCGAAAAAGAATTTCAAAAAAACACTTGACCAAAACAAACGAAGTATGATATATTATAAAAGTCGCCGCTGAGAGAAAATGGTGACGAAAAAACGAGTTTGATCTTTGAAAACTGAACAACGAGTGAGTAAACATTCTGCTTGCAGAATGAACGCAAAAGTTTGAGACAAGCCTTGGCTTGAATCGACTGGAGCACAATTGAGATTTTTAATCTCGTCAGATTCAAAATGAGCTTATCGCTCTTTTCAATACTTTATTGGAGAGTTTGATCCTGGCTCAGGACGAACGCTGGCGGCATGCCTAATACATGCAAGTCGAGCGGACTTGAAGAGAAGCTTGCTTCTTGGATGGTTAGCGGCGGACGGGTGAGTAACACGTAGGCAACCTGCCCTCAAGTTTGGGACAACTACCGGAAACGGTAGCTAATACCGAATAATTGTTTTCTTCGCCTGAAGAGAACTGGAAAGACGGAGCAATCTGTCACTTGGGGATGGGCCTGCGGCGCATTAGCTAGTTGGTGAGGTAACGGCTCACCAAGGCGACGATGCGTAGCCGACCTGAGAGGGTGATCGGCCACACTGGGACTGAGACACGGCCCAGACTCCTACGGGAGGCAGCAGTAGGGAATCTTCCGCAATGGGCGAAAGCCTGACGGAGCAATGCCGCGTGAGTGATGAAGGTTTTCGGATCGTAAAGCTCTGTTGCCAGGGAAGAACGCTTGGGAGAGTAACTGCTCTCAAGGTGACGGTACCTGAGAAGAAAGCCCCGGCTAACTACGTGCCAGCAGCCGCGGTAATACGTAGGGGGCAAGCGTTGTCCGGAATTATTGGGCGTAAAGCGCGCGCAGGCGGTCATTTAAGTCTGGTGTTTAATCCCGGGGCTCAACCCCGGATCGCACTGGAAACTGGGTGACTTGAGTGCAGAAGAGGAGAGTGGAATTCCACGTGTAGCGGTGAAATGCGTAGATATGTGGAGGAACACCAGTGGCGAAGGCGACTCTCTGGGCTGTAACTGACGCTGAGGCGCGAAAGCGTGGGGAGCAAACAGGATTAGATACCCTGGTAGTCCACGCCGTAAACGATGAGTGCTAGGTGTTAGGGGTTTCGATACCCTTGGTGCCGAAGTTAACACATTAAGCACTCCGCCTGGGGAGTACGGTCGCAAGACTGAAACTCAAAGGAATTGACGGGGACCCGCACAAGCAGTGGAGTATGTGGTTTAATTCGAAGCAACGCGAAGAACCTTACCAGGTCTTGACATCCCTCTGATCGATGCAGAGATGTATCTTTCCTTCGGGACAGAGGAGACAGGTGGTGCATGGTTGTCGTCAGCTCGTGTCGTGAGATGTTGGGTTAAGTCCCGCAACGAGCGCAACCCTTATATTTAGTTGCCAGCATTTCGGATGGGCACTCTAGATAGACTGCCGGTGACAAACCGGAGGAAGGTGGGGATGACGTCAAATCATCATGCCCCTTATGACCTGGGCTACACACGTACTACAATGGCCGGTACAACGGGCTGCGAAATCGCGAGATGGAGCCAATCCCAACAAAGCCGGTCTCAGTTCGGATTGCAGGCTGCAACTCGCCTGCATGAAGTCGGAATTGCTAGTAATCGCGGATCAGCATGCCGCGGTGAATACGTTCCCGGGTCTTGTACACACCGCCCGTCACACCACGAGAGTTTATAACACCCGAAGTCGGTGGGGTAACCGCAAGGAGCCAGCCGCCGAAGGTGGGATAGATGATTGGGGTGAAGTCGTAACAAGGTAGCCGTATCGGAAGGTGCGGCTGGATCACCTCCTTTCTATGGAGAATCGTTTCCCGAGTGGAAACATTCAAATACAAAATCTAGCCAGGTTGGCTAGTTACTCACTCGTTGCTCAGTTTTGAGAGCTTAAACTCTCAAACGTTTGGTGGCGATAGCGAAGGGGTTCCACACGTTCCCATCCCGAACACGACCGTTAAGCCCTTCAGCGTCGATGGTACTTGGACCGCAGGGTCCTGGGAGAGTAGAACGCCGCCAAGCGTAACCCATTTTGGGTTCAAATAGTATATGTAATGTGGGCCCTTAGCTCAGTTGGTTAGAGCGCACCTCTGATAAGGGTGAGGCCGGTGGTTCGAGTCCACCAGGGCCCACCATCTATACCTTTAAACTTTATATGGGGCCATAGCTCAGCTGGGAGAGCGCCTGCCTTGCAAGCAGGAGGTCAGCGGTTCGATCCCGCTTGGCTCCACCAAAAATGTTTTACAAGTTTGTTCTTTGAAAACTAGATATCGAAACGAAACAAACGCGAATTAGAACATTCCTTTAAGCTGATCTTGTGTAAACAAGTCAAGTGTATAAAGGTAGTTGAATTGCTTTTGTGATGGTATCGGGTGAGAGCGACTTTTGGCTTTGCGCAAGCAAAACAAGGGAAGCGAGCGACCGAAACCGGAACAAAATGGTTAAGCTACTAAGAGCACACGGAGGATGCCTAGGCGCTAGGAGCCGATGAAGGACGTGGCGAACAACGAAACTGCCTCGGGGAGCTGTAAGCAAGCTTTGATCCGGGGGTGTCCGAATGGGGAAACCCAGCTGGGGTAATTTCCAGTTACTCATAACTGAATACATAGGTTATGTAGAGGCATACCAGGGGAACTGAAACATCTAAGTACCCTGAGGAAGAGAAAACAATAGTGATTCCGTCAGTAGCGGCGAGCGAACGCGGAGAAGCCCAAACCAAAGAGCTTGCTCTTTGGGGTTGTGGGACGTCTCACATGGAGTTACAAAGGAACCGGTTAAGCGAAGAGGTCTGGAAAGGCCCGCCAAAGAAGGTAAAAGCCCTGTAGTTGAAAGTCTGTTCCCTCCGAGACGGATCCCGAGTAGTGCGGGGCACGTGAAACCCCGTATGAATCCGGCAGGACCATCTGCCAAGGCTAAATACTTCCTAGCGACCGATAGTGAAGCAGTACCGTGAGGGAAAGGTGAAAAGCACCCCGGAAGGGGAGTGAAATAGAACCTGAAACCGTGTGCTTACAAAAAGTCAGAGCCCGTTTTAGGGGTGATGGCGTGCCTTTTGTAGAATGAACCGGCGAGTTACGTTCCCGTGCAAGGTTAAGGTGAAGAGCCGGAGCCGCAGCGAAAGCGAGTCTGAATAGGGCGATGTAGTACGTGGACGTAGACCCGAAACCGGGTGATCTACCCCTGTCCAGGGTGAAGGTGCGGTAACACGCACTGGAGGCCCGAACCCACGCATGTTGAAAAATGCGGGGATGAGGTGGGGGTAGCGGAGAAATTCCAATCGAACTCGGAGATAGCTGGTTCTCCCCGAAATAGCTTTAGGGCTAGCCTCGGAAAACAGAGTCGTGGAGGTAGAGCACTGATTGGGTGCGGGGCCCGCAAGGGTTACCAAGCTCAGTCAAACTCCGAATGCCATAGACTTACTTCCGGGAGTCAGACAGTGAGTGCTAAGATCCATTGTCAAAAGGGAAACAGCCCAGACCATCAGCTAAGGTCCCCAAGTGTGTGTTAAGTGGGAAAGGATGTGGAGTTGCACAGACAACCAGGATGTTGGCTTAGAAGCAGCCATCATTGAAAGAGTGCGTAATAGCTCACTGGTCGAGTGACTCTGCGCCGAAAATGTAACGGGGCTAAACACACCACCGAAGCTATGGCTTGATGCTTTGCATCAGGGGTAGGGGAGCGTTGTATAAGGGTTGAAGGTGTACCGTAAGGAGCGCTGGACATTATACAAGTGAGAATGCCGGTATGAGTAACGAAAAGATCAGTGAGAATCTGATCCGCCGAAAGCCTAAGGGTTCCTGAGGAAGGCTCGTCCGCTCAGGGTAAGTCGGGACCTAAGGCGAGGCCGAAAGGCGTAGTCGAAGGACAACAGGTCGAAATTCCTGTACCACCGTAAGCCGTTATGAGCAATGGGGGGACGCAGTAGGGTAGTGACGCGGACTGATGGATGTCCGTCTAAGCAGTGAGGCTGATGTGTAGGCAAATCCGCACATTGTAAGGCTGAGCTGTGATGGGGAGCGAAAATTATAGTAGCGAAGGTCATGATCTCACACTGCCAAGAAAAGCCTCTAGCCAGGTGATGGTGCCCGTACCGCAAACCGACACAGGTAGGCGAGAAGAGTATTCTAAGGCGCGCGGAAGAACTCTCGTTAAGGAACTCGGCAAAATGACCCCGTAACTTCGGGAGAAGGGGTGCCCCGGTAGTGTGAATAGCACGAGGGGGCCGCAGTGAAAAGGCCCAAGCGACTGTTTAGCAAAAACACAGGTCTGTGCGAAGCCGTAAGGCGAAGTATACGGGCTGACGCCTGCCCGGTGCTGGAAGGTTAAGGGGAGTGGTTAGGAGCAATCCGAAGCTGTGAACCGAAGCCCCAGTAAACGGCGGCCGTAACTATAACGGTCCTAAGGTAGCGAAATTCCTTGTCAGGTAAATTCTGACCCGCACGAATGGCGTAACGACTTGGGCGCTGTCTCAACGAGAGATCCGGTGAAATTTTAATACCTGTGAAGATGCAGGTTACCCGCGACAAGACGGAAAGACCCCATGGAGCTTTACTGCAGCTTGATATTGAATTTGGGTACGATCTGTACAGGATAGGTGGGAGCCTTTGAAACGTGAGCGCCAGCTTGCGTGGAGGCAACGTTGGGATACCACCCTGATCGTATCTAGGTTCTAACCTGGTACCGTAATCCGGTGCGGGGACAGTGTCAGGTGGGCAGTTTGACTGGGGCGGTCGCCTCCTAAAGAGTAACGGAGGCGCCCAAAGGTTCCCTCAGAATGGTTGGAAATCATTCGAAGAGTGCAAAGGCATAAGGGAGCTTGACTGCGAGACCTACAAGTCGAGCAGGGACGAAAGTCGGGCTTAGTGATCCGGTGGTACCGCATGGAAGGGCCATCGCTCAACGGATAAAAGCTACCCTGGGGATAACAGGCTTATCTCCCCCAAGAGTCCACATCGACGGGGAGGTTTGGCACCTCGATGTCGGCTCATCGCATCCTGGGGCTGAAGTAGGTCCCAAGGGTTGGGCTGTTCGCCCATTAAAGCGGTACGCGAGCTGGGTTCAGAACGTCGTGAGACAGTTCGGTCCCTATCTGTCGTGGGCGTAGGAAATTTGAGAGGAGCTGTCCTTAGTACGAGAGGACCGGGATGGACGTACCGCTGGTGTACCAGTTGTTCCGCCAGGAGCACCGCTGGGTAGCTATGTACGGACGGGATAAACGCTGAAAGCATCTAAGCGTGAAGCCCCCCTCAAGATGAGATTTCCCAGTATGTAAGACCCCTTGAAGACGACGAGGTAGATAGGCTGGGGGTGGAAGTGCAGCAATGCATGGAGCTGACCAGTACTAATCGGTCGAGGGCTTATCCAATAGCAAGTTGTAATTCGCATGTTTCGTTTCGAATCTAGTTTTCAGGGAGCAATCCTTGAATGATGTTGATGATTGTTATTTGGAGAGATACCCAAGTGGCTATAAGGGGACCCTCTGCTAAGGGGTTAGACTGCGTAAGCGGTGCGAGGGTTCGAATCCCTCTCTCTCCGCCATCTTTACCTAAAGATGGACAAGCAATCAAGACACAATTAATATGGCGGTGTAGCTCAGCTGGCTAGAGCGTACGGTTCATACCCGTAAGGTCGGGGGTTCGATCCCCTCCGCCGCTACCATATTACCCAGGAGGCTTAGCTCAGCTGGGAGAGCATCTGCCTTACAAGCAGAGGGTCGGGGGTTCGATCCCCTCAGCCTCCACCATATACGCCGGTGTAGCTCAACTGGTAGAGCAACTGACTTGTAATCAGTAGGTTGGGGGTTCAAGTCCTCTCGCCGGCACCATTAATGCCTGGAACCGTGGTGTAGTTGGCCTAACATGCCTGCCTGTCACGCAGGAGATCGCGGGTTCGAATCCCGTCGGTTCCGCCATTAATCCTAAAAATTAAATATGGCTCGGTAGCTCAGTCGGTAGAGCAGAGGACTGAAAATCCTCGTGTCGGCGGTTCGATTCCGTCCCGAGCCACCTTTAATCCCTGGAGGATTAGCGAAGTGGCCAAACGCATCAGACTGTAAATCTGCTCCCGTACGGGTTCGGTGGTTCGAATCCATCATCCTCCACCAGTTTTATGAGTCATTAGCTCAGTTGGTAGAGCACCTGACTTTTAATCAGGGTGTCGAAGGTTCGAGCCCTTCATGACTCATCTTTAAGAAAAGAGTGATTAATCATTAATTTGATTAGTTGCTCTTTTTTTGTTATGTAATTTTAGCTCAATATGGATATTTATTAATGCTGGGCAAGATATGATAAACTAATAGAAAACATGCAGAGTGGTGACGTTCATTATATGAAGCTCATACCTGATTTAAAACAGCAAATTGAAGTCATTATAGGCACAAATTTGGACGAATATGAAATTACAATAGAAGAATGGATGCAATCTGTTGCCAATCTAGTTGGTAATCATGAAAATTTAGAGACCTTTGGTGATGAAGGTGAGTGTCAGGAGTTATCTGATCAATCTGCATCTCCAATTTCATCCGATGTAATCAGTTTGAATACGGGAAAGCGTATATTTTTTAAGGTTCGGATGAATGAGCAAGAAGAGACTGTCGTGTGTTGGGGATGCCCTGCAAAATCAATTACCGTAGAAACACGACAATTGATTGAGCTTTTGATCCGCACTAACACGGCTCTACCCGATGAGGTACAACCTGTTGTATATGAGAATGATAGGGAGCAGTATTTGACTGAATTGGGTCTCTGGCTTAAAGAGCAGATCGAAGAACCAACCAAGCAGGAATCTGAAGCGGTTCCTGATCGCTTTGTGGTGCCCGCAGGATTAAATGCTGAGAAGATTCTCTTCTTGCTGCAAGGCGATACACCGGATGCACATCGTTTACGGTCCAAGGAACTCAACAAGTTGCTTGAGAGTTACTTTGGCGAGGAAATTGTCTTGATTCCTTTGGGGGAGCAAGAGTGGATTTTCATGGGTGATAAAGAAATTGTTACTGAAGAAGCCGAAGAAGATACAACGGAAGCCAAAAAGGATTCACTGAACGCTTTTTGTCTGGGGTTGCATGAATTGGTTGCCAGTGAGTGGGCTGGGGTGTTCCATCTGTCTGCATCTCTGCCATGCATTCCTGCGCAACAACTTGTATCGGTCACAACTCTTCTTAGAGAGAGTGTTCACTTAGGGAGAGCATTCCATGTTACGCAGCATATTCATCTCCCATGGGATCTTCACCTGGAGAGGTTGGTAGCGAGCATTCCAGATGATCAACGTATACGTTTTATAAAGGAAACTGGTAAAGACACGGTAATCTTCAATGACAGTGAGACACTTGCTACGCTGGAGACTTTTTTTAGCCTGGACTGTAATGTCAGCGAGACAGCGAAACGACTTTTCATTCATCGTAATACGTTGGTATACCGCCTGGACAAGATCAAACAGGAGATTGGCTATGATGTGAGGCACTTCGAAAGTGCCGTTCTAGTGCAGTTTTTACTACTAATGTACAAAGTGACGAAAAAGCATTGATATTTTTGTGCAGTTTGCGAATAGTCAAACCTCACGTAGATAGGGTATTATAAAAATACAAATTGTATTCGATTACAAAATGATCTCTGAGGAGGCAACAATCATGGCTGGAGTACGTTTAGAGCATATTTTCAAAAAATACCCGGGTTCTGATAAAGCAACTGTAGTTGACATTAACCTGGACATTAAAGATAAAGAATTTCTGGTACTGGTAGGTCCGTCCGGTTGTGGTAAGTCAACAACACTTCGTATGATCGCAGGCCTTGAGGAAATTTCTGAAGGTAAACTCTATATCGGTGACCGTGTCGTTAATGATGTTGCACCTAAAGACCGCGATATCGCGATGGTATTCCAATCCTATGCCTTGTATCCACATATGAGCGTATATCAAAACATGGCGTTTGGTTTGAAATTGCGTAAGGTTAAAAAAGATGAGATCGACAAACGTGTACGTGAAGCAGCTAAAATTCTGGATATCGAACATTTGCTTGAGCGTAAACCTAAGGCATTGTCCGGTGGTCAACGTCAACGTGTCGCTTTGGGACGTGCGATTGTCCGTGATCCACAAGTGTTCTTGATGGATGAGCCTCTCTCCAACTTGGATGCCAAACTGCGTGGTCAAATGCGTGCTGAGATCACTAAACTTGCGAAACGTTTGGAAACAACTGTTATCTACGTAACGCATGACCAGATCGAAGCTATGACGATGGGTGATCGGATCGTTGTTATGAAGGATGGTATCATCCAACAAGCAGCTTCTCCGGAAGAGTTGTATAACCTGCCCGCTAACCTGTTCGTAGCTGGTTTCATCGGTTCCCCGACAATGAACTTTATCTCGGGTAAACTCGCTGAGCAAGGTACTAGCATGCATTTCATAGCTCCTGGTGTGGATGTTGAAATCCCGCAAGGTAAAGCACAAGTGTTGAAATCTAGAGGATACATTGGTAAAGAAGTGATTCTGGGTGTTCGTCCAGAAGACATTCACGAAGAGCCAGTATTCCTGGAAGCATCCCCGAACTCTGTATTCTCTACACACGTAGATGTTACAGAGAACCTGGGTCACGAAATGCTCCTCTACTTGAGCGGTGTTGGTAATGATACAACGATCGCACGTGTAGACGGACGTTCTAACACTCGTGATGGTTCCACAGTTAAAATGGCCATCGACATGAACAAAGTTCATATCTTTGACAAAGAGACTGAAGTGAACGTACTTCTTCAAGACAAATAATACTGGGATTCCTCGGTGACGATGGAACCTGACAGTTAACGCAATTATACATTGTAATGAGAGCCCCTTCCGTTATTGCTGGAAGGGGCTTTTTTAAGATTAATGAATTTATAAGTTTCGACAGAGTTGAAGGATTAATAATCGTAAGAAAAACACCCCTTAAACTACGAATGTAGTATCCTAGAAGGTGCTTCGATCAGAAGACTTTTCTTACTAATGGTTGTCGGAGGCTGCGATTGCATTCATCCCGGAATTCATTTAAGATTATTTGAAGGTCTGTCTTCATATATTTGAGAGAATCGACTGTTGGAAGGGTATGCATTCTGTACCCCATGTTGTGAATGCGCTAATAATGGAAATAACTGATACACGATCTGATGTACATAGAGGGACAGCTAATGCTGAAAGGAAGAGACAAATGGCGAAAAAAGTGAAAGTATCTGAACTGGTGCAGCAATTTCAGTTGGAGGTTGTTTCTGGATCTCACGGATTGAAAAGAGTCATTACGGTAGATGACCTGAACCGTCCTGGTCTGGAAATGGCCGGTTATTTTGAATACCATCCACAAGAACGGGTACAGCTGCTTGGAAGAACGGAGTTAGCTTTCTTTGCAATGTTACCTGAGCAAGAGCGGCGCGATCGTATGCAACGTCTTTGTACGGAAGAGACGCCTTGTATCGTTGTCACGCGTGGACTGGAAGTTCCGCAAGAGCTGATTGATATCAGTGAAGAGCAGAATCTGGCTGTACTTCGCAGCAACATGGCTACTACGATTCTATCCAGCCGGATCACGGGATTCCTGGAAAAGAAATTGGCACCAACAGCAACCATTCACGGTGTACTTTGTGATGTCTATGGCGTAGGTATGCTGATTACAGGTAGCAGCGGTATTGGTAAGAGTGAAACAGCGCTTGAACTGGTGAAACGTGGACACCGACTGATTGCCGATGATGCGGTAGAGATCCGCCAAACGTCAGATTTTCAGCTGCACGGTACTGCACCTGAATTGATCCGCCACTTGCTCGAGATTCGAGGTGTCGGTATTATCAACGTCATGACATTGTTCGGGGCTGGTGCGGTTCGGAATAACAAACGGATTACTTTGGTTGTACGTCTGGAAGCATGGCAGCAGGATAAACAATATGATCGTCTGGGTCTGGATGAAGAGACTACACGTATCATTGATACGGATGTACCTCTCGTTACGATTCCTGTTCGTCCGGGACGGAACTTGGCGGTTATTATTGAAGTGGCAGGTATGAACTATCGCCTGAAACAGATGGGTCTGAATGCTGCACTGCAATTCACGAACAAGCTGACAGCAACCATCTCGGAAGATATGGAAGACATGGATTAAGAAACATTTTATACAAGGAAATGAAGATAAATGGTTGACATGTACTGCTTCTCTTAAGGCGCAGTGTATGCCAACCATTCGTCATGCGTGCGATTGATTGAATAAATAGGAGTGTGAATGAATGGATACATTATTACTGTTGAACCCGATTGCGTTCTCTATTGGAGCGTTAAAGGTTCACTGGTACGGGCTTATTCTTGGTGCTGCGGCACTTATAGGACTCCTGCTCGTGATCCGGGAGGGCAAACGTTACAATATTCCACAGGAAGTGTTCATGGACATGGTCTTGCTGGGCGTGCCTTCTGCCATCATTGGTGCCCGCATCTACTACGTCGCATTTAAATGGGAAGATTATAAAGATAATTTCTGGGATGTCTTTAAAATATGGAATGGCGGTATCGCCATCTATGGTGCCCTTATTGGTGCAATCATCTGTGCAGTTATTTTCTTCCGTCGTAAAGGGTATAACTTCTGGCGTATGGCCGATATCTGTGCGCCTGGACTGCTCGTTGGACAGTTGATCGGACGCTGGGGGAACTTTGTGAATCAGGAAGCCTACGGCGGACCTGTAGAAGAATCATTTTTGAGAGACAAGCTTCATCTGCCGGACTTTATTGTGAATCAAATGAACGTAGAAGGCGTATTCCACCACCCTGCATTTTTGTATGAATCGATGTGGAGTCTCGTTGGTCTGGTCTTGCTGCTGGTTCTGCGTCGTCAGAAGTTTCTGCGTTCAGGTGAACTGTTCATGTCTTATTTCATCTGGTACTCTATCGGTCGCTTCTTTATTGAAGCTTTGCGTACGGACAGTCTGGGCTTCCAGGCTCCGCAGTGGGTTGCTTCACTAGTGAACGGGTTGTGGTCTCCAATGACTGCAATGGGCTTTGAACAAGGATATCTTGATCCTGCTTACGGTAACGTAAGAATCTCGCAACTGCTCGCGATTGGCATCATTATTGTTGCTGTTGTATTCATTGTGGTGAGAAGAGTGACAGGTAAAGCAGATGTTCGTTACAGTGATCCGATTGTATCGTCCAAAGTTACCTCAGATGATATGGAGCATACGGGAACAGTTGCTGGCAAAGAGAATAAGTTAACACCTCCAGCCAAAGATGAATTCAAGCAAGTTGATGATAAAAAGGAGTAATGCAACATGATTGACACGGTATTGTTTGATCTGGATGGAACAATTATTGATACCAATGAGTTGATTATCAGCTCATTCCAGCATGTCATGGGGGGATGGGAGCATTCAGCTCCATGGACACGGGAACAGATCATTCCACATATGGGTGGCACACTGGAGCAGCAAATGCGCACTTTCTCTGGCCAGGAGGAAGTCTCCGAGTACGTGAAAGGTTACCGTGCTTATAATGATATCCATCATGAAGCGATGGTTAGACCTTTTCCACATGTTATTGAGGTAGTAGAGGCGCTGCATCAGGCGGGCATTGTTATGGGTGTGGTCACAACCAAAATTCGTCCATCTACATTAAAGGTGCTAGAACGTTTTGACCTATTGAAGTATATGAAGACGATTGTAACAGTAACTGACGTAACGAATCCGAAGCCGCACGCTGAACCTGTACTGAAAGCGATGACGGAACTAGGTGCAGATCCTGCCAAAACGTTAATGGTGGGTGACAGTCCAGTGGATATCCAATCGGCACAGAATGCGGGCGCACTCTCGGCGGGGGTTGCATGGTCCCTTAAAGGGGAAACAATCCTGAACGGATATGGACCCGATCATATGTTGCATGACATGAGAGACTTGTTGAAACTCATCCGTATTGACACGGGACGTTCATGAGAAAAGTAACCCGCTATCCGGTAGAGGACCAGAATGCACTTTGGCATATCTACAAGACAGTGAGTCCGTGGAAGGGCGTTCGTAATTTTATCTGGATCCAGTTGTCACGTTATTGTCCGATCCTATCGGTGAAGAATTGGATTTACCGCCGAATGCTCGGTATGAAGGTGGGAAAACACACGGCCTTTGGCCTGATGGTGATGGTGGATGTGTTTTTTCCGGAGAAAATAACGGTCGGCGAAAACTCGGTCATCGGTTACAACACAACGATTCTCGCTCATGAGTATCTCATTAAGGAGTACAGGCTCGGTGAGGTGATTATCGGGGAAAATGTACTAATTGGTGCTAACACAACGATACTTCCCGGGGTAACCATAGGAGATGGAGCCGTTGTGGCTGCTGGAGCAGTCGTACATAAGGATGTTGCACCAGGAGCTTTTGTTGGAGGTAATCCACTGCGTGATTTATCCCGCGCGGCAGCTTCTACGGAAGAAACTGTCTTTAACACGGATGATTCTTCTCAGGGTAGTGTGCATTGAGTCAATAAAGTAATGAATGAAGATGAATCAATGAAGATGATTCGAAGTAAAAAGCTGCTGACGGCAGCTTTTTTCGTATATAAATACCGATTGGCGAGCGTTACGGTGTGTATATAAAACGATATGTCGATCCAAGGGCAATCAAGCTTTGGTATTGTTGACGGTAGTGCGGATTTCATGTTATCATATCCCATATCCTTTAGTTTGTTAGCACTTTACCATGTGAAAGTATTCTTGGAGAAATGAAGCATGATAAGGATTGGAATAAACCAATAGTTGAAGGCTTATGCGATAATACTGTGATTCAGGTTTATAAGATAGAATGGGGATTTACACTACATAAATCCTGTTGAAATAGAACGAGTGCAACTCTTAAATTACTGACTCGGGGTGAATATTACCAATGTCCAAACCAAAAGGTTTTGAAAAACCGACCGGATTCCGCGACTATACACCACATGTAGTATCCAAGCTGCGGACGATTGAACGCAATGTACTGGAATGTATGGAACGCTGGGGTTACCGTCAGATTATCACACCAACGATTGAATATTACGATACGGTAGGTGTGGCAAGCTCTACATCAGATCGTAAATTATTTAAATTGCTAAACAGCAGGGGAACCACACTGGTACTCAGATCGGATCTAACGGCTCCGATTGCACGCGTCGTTTCATCCATGCTCAAAGATGAGCAGTTGCCGCTGCGTCTGTCCTATCATGCGAACGTATTCCGTTCTATTGAAGAGGAAGCTGGACGTGAAGCTGAATTTTTCCAGACGGGCGTGGAGCTGGTTGGAGACGACTCACCTGAGGCGGATGCAGAAGTTGTTGCGCTTGCGATTGCCTCTTTGCAGGCAGCGGGTGTGTCTTCTTTTAAAATAGCGATGGGTCATATGGGATTCCTGAACGGATTACTGGAGGAAGTGATTCCAGGCCAGACCGCTGAGCAGGAGCAATTGAAGGAAGGGTTGCTCGGACGTGATTATGTCGGCTATCGCCAGTCAATTGAAGCATTGAATCTGGAGCCGAAGTTGAAAGAACAGCTTGAAGCGATCCTGCGTCTGCGTGGTGGCAAGGAAGTATGCACACATGCGGTAGAGCTAAGTTCAAGTGCTGAAGCAGCACAGTCGATTGCACATCTGTGTGCCGTATTCGAAGTGTTGGAAGCGTACGGTGTATCCGAGCATGTGCTGATTGATCTGACGATGATCGGTGATTTCTCCTATTATACGGGCATGACCTTTGAAGGGTATGCAGCCGAACTGGGATCCCCGGTATGTAGCGGCGGACGGTATGATAATCTGTTACAACAGTTTGGTCGTTCATTGCCAGCTACAGGATTTGCACTGAAAACGAACCGTATTATTGATGGTGTTCATGGCATTACCATTGAAGAGAAAAAACCGGTACTTATCCAATATACCCCGAAACGTCGGGCCGAGGCACTAACAGAAGCGGCAAGATTACGCAGTATGGGACAAAATGTAGTGACACTCCTTCTTCCCGAAGACGGGGCTGGGGCAAGTGCCGTATCGGTTGAAGCAAGAACTGCTCAGGCTGAGCAGGTTATTACTTACGGATCTGAAGAAGGAGGACGCTGAGATGTCGGATATTCTGAAGGTGGCCATGCCGAAGGGCCGAATCTATAAAAAAGCCTCCAAATTGTTTCGTGAAGCGGGGCTGGATATTCCAGAAGACGTGGACGATACACGCAGATTGGTCATCGAAGTACCGGAAGCGGGAATGGAATTCATTATGGCTAAGCCAGTAGATGTTCCAACATATGTGGAGTACGGTGTTGCCGATATCGGAATTGTTGGTAAAGACGTGCTGCTGGAGGAAGATCGGGATGTGTACGAACTGTTGAATCTGGGAATCGCTCAGTGCCGTATGTCTGTGATCGGACTTCCAGACTGGAAGCCAGGCATCCAGCAACGTGTTGCAACGAAGTATCCAAGGATTGCATCACAGTATTTCCGGGAGCAGGGGCAGCAGGTCGAGGTGATCAAGCTGAATGGTTCCATTGAGCTAGCGCCCCTGATTGGTCTGGCAGACCGGATTGTCGATCTGGTGGAGACAGGTCAGACGCTGCGTGAGAACGGATTGGTGGAGATGACAGGCATTCTGGATATCACGAGCCGTCTTATCGCCAATCGGGTAAGTTACCGGATGAAGAATGCACGAATCCAGGCTTTGTGTGATGCACTTCAACAGGTCATACCGGTATCGAATGAGATATCGGCGGGAAGCTTTCGGGGATAAATTACTGCTTCGGAAACATAGATGAGAAACATGCAAAGCAAAAGCAAAAGTAAAAGTAAGAGTAAGAGACAAAATAAAGAAGCAAATCGGCCACAAGAAGGCAGGTATTACAGAGGGTGAGGAGGTTGTACGTATGAAAATTGTACCTGCACGGGAGTTTGATCTGAAGCGGGAAGTGGAGTATGGCACGCCGGAGCAAAATGAAACGGTACGGCGTATTGTCAGCGACATTCGCCGTGAGGGTGATGCGGCACTGCTGCGTTACACGGAGCAGCTGGACCGTACAAAGCTGACGGCCGCGGAGTTGCGCGTGCCGCAGGAAGAGCTGCAGGCGGCTTATGCAGCCGTGGAGCCATCCTTTGTGACGGCGATCCGGCAAGCCGCCGCCAACATTCGTGCGTTTCATGAGAAACAGAAACGCAACTCGTGGATGGATTGGCAGCCGGACGGCAGCCTGCTGGGCCAGGTCATCCGACCGCTGAAGCGGGTCGGCGTCTATGTACCTGGCGGCAAAGCAGCGTATCCATCGTCTGTGCTGATGAATGTGATTCCGGCACAGGTGGCAGGCGTGCCGGAGATTGTTCTCGTGACGCCGCCGTCAACGAACGGTGGCGAAGGTATTAACCCGTACATCCTCGTTGCTGCTGCGGAAGCAGGCGTGAGCGAGATGTACCGGGTTGGCGGCGCTCAAGCTATCGCCGCCTTGGCTTACGGCACGGAGAGTATTGCACCGGTCGACAAGATCTGTGGACCGGGCAATATTTACGTGGCGCTCGCGAAGCGCGAGGTGTACGGTGCGGTCGATATCGATAGTATCGCCGGGCCGAGTGAGATTGTGGTGCTCGCCGATGATACGGCGAATCCGGTGTATGTCGCCGCCGACCTGTTGTCGCAGGCGGAACATGACGAGATGGCATCGGCCATTCTCGTCACGAATTCGGACACGCTGGCGGAAGCCGTGCAGGGCGAAGTGCAGCGGCAGCTTGAAGTGCTGCCGCGGCGTGATATCGCTGCTGCTTCCGTGGAGCAGTATGGCGCTATTATTGTGGTTGATTCCATCGATGAGGGAATTGACGTGGTGAACCGGCTCGCACCGGAGCATCTGGAGATCATGGTGCAGGAGCCGATGGCTTACGCTGGCCGGATCGAAAATGCCGGCGCGATTTTCCTCGGCCCGTACAGTTCGGAGCCGGTGGGGGATTATTTTGCAGGACCCAATCACATTATACCGACCAATGGCACTGCGCGGTTCAGTTCGCCAGTGGACGTGGATGATTTTATCAAGAAATCGAGTCTGATCTATTATAGTAAAGAAGCGCTGCTGCAGAACGGAGCGGCTATTATAGAGTTGGCCCGCCATGAGGGTCTTGAAGGGCATGCCCGTGCAATTGCTGTACGGTTAGAACAGGAAGGAAAGGCGGAATCGGACAATGGATAAGCAAAATAATGGTGTGGAACTTGAAAACAAAGGTGCAGCGCGCCAAGCAGAGGTTGACCGCAAAACAAACGAGACCAATATCCAATTGGCCTTTACTGTAGATGGAACAGGACAATCCACGATTGAAACGGATGTACCTTTCCTGAATCATATGCTGGATCTGTTCACAAAGCACGGACAATTCGACCTGAACGTGCAGGCCCGCGGAGATATTGATATCGACGATCATCACACGGTTGAAGACATCGGAATCTGTCTCGGACAGACGTTGCGAGAAGCGTTGGGTGACAAACGTGGAATTAAGCGTTACGCCAGTGTTTTTGTACCAATGGACGAGGCACTCGCTCAGGTCATTATTGATGTGAGTAACCGACCTCACTTTGAATACCGTGCAGAATACCCTTCCCAACAAGTAGGCAGTTTCTCCACGGAGCTGGTACATGAATTCCTGTGGAAATTAGCGCTGGAAGCTCGGATTACGTTACATGTCATTGTGCACTATGGTCAGAACACCCACCACATGATTGAAGCGATCTTTAAGGCGCTGGGACGTGCACTGGATGAAGCAACGATGATTGATCCACGTGTAACGGGTGTGCCTTCCACGAAGGGAGTGCTGTAGACGATGGCGATTGCAATTGTCGATTACGGTATGGGTAACCTGCACAGCGTCGGCAAAGCGGTCGAACGTCTTGGCTACGAAGCGCTGGTCACGGGTGACCGGGAAGAGATTCTTGGCGCAGATGGTGTCATTCTGCCAGGCGTAGGTGCTTTTGGTGATGCGATGGTTCATCTGCGGGAGAGTGGACTGGATACGGTGGTGAAGGAAGCCGCTGCCGGGTCCAAGCCACTGCTCGGTATCTGTCTGGGCATGCAATTATTGTTCAGCTCAAGTGAAGAGCATGGCGAGCATGCGGGACTGGATATTTTGCCAGGTAAAGTGGTGCGATTCGCACCAGGAGAGCTGAAAGTTCCTCATATGGGATGGAACCGTTTGGAATTCCTGCACGCGGAAAATCCTCTATTTACGGGGCTTGAAGCAGGGCACGTCTATTTTGTCCATTCCTATCATGCGCTCACTGAAAACAGGGACGATCTGCTGGCCGTAACGGATTACGGACATCCGGTGACAGCCATTGTAGGCAGAGGATCCAACTTCGGCATGCAATTCCACCCGGAGAAAAGTGGAGAGCTTGGTATAAAGCTGCTCGGTAACTTTTTGGCTCTGACAGGAGCACCTGTACAAAGGTAAAACATCATCTCTTCTTAACTATAGAAAGCGTACAAATCTAATTCATATTCAGGAGGCCTTGTATGTCATCTTTTATCCTATATCCGGCGATTGATATCCGGGACGGCAAATGTGTAAGACTGGTGCAGGGAGATTATAATCAGGAGACCGTGTATAACGATGACCCGGTTCAAGTGGCTTTATCTTGGGAGAAACAAGGCGGTACATATGTCCATCTGGTGGATCTGGATGGTGCGAAAGCAGGGCACCCTGTTAACGATGAGCTGATCGGGCGGATTGCCTCGGCTGTGAACGTACCTGTTCAGGTGGGCGGCGGACTTCGTACGGTAGCGGATGTAGAACGTTTGCTGGGTCTGGGTGTTAGCCGGCTGATCATTGGAACAGCAGCGATTGAGGATCGTGCTTTTACAGAGGAAGTACTGGGACGTTATGGCGACAAAGTGGCAATTGGCATCGACGCTCGTAACGGTTACGTGGCAACTCGCGGTTGGCTTGAAACATCGGAAGTGCAAGCAGAGGTACTCGCAAAGGAATTGGCGGCATATGGGGCAGAAACGTTTATCTTTACGGATATTTCCCGTGATGGCATGATGCAGGGTCCTAATGTGGAAGCGATTGTGTCTCTAGCCAAGGCAAGCGGACGGACGGTTATTGCTTCCGGCGGTGTGAGTGTAATGGATGATCTGCTCCGTCTGAGTCGCCACGCGGATGATGGTGTTGGTGGAGCAATTGTGGGTAAAGCACTGTATACGGGAAGCATCGATCTGTCTGAAGCAGTACGTGCGGTCAATAAGTAAGGGATATTCGGATAGAGAGGAAGAGGTAGCATGCTGGCAAAAAGAATCATCCCCTGTCTGGACGTGAAGGACGGCCGGGTCGTCAAAGGCGTCAACTTCGTTAATCTCCGCGATGCGGGTGATCCGGTAGAGCTGGCGGCACTATATGACCGCGAGGGCGCGGACGAATTGGTGTTTCTCGATATCTCCGCTTCGGTAGAAGGTCGCGAAACGATGGAAGAAGTCGTGCGGCAGACGGCGGGCGAGATCGCTATTCCCTTTACGGTAGGTGGTGGCATCTCCAAAGTGGAGGACATGAAGCGGATTCTCCGTGCAGGTGCCGACAAGATTGCAGTGAATACAGCCGCAGTACTTAATCCACAGTTGATTGCCGATGGCGCACGTCGTTTTGGTTCACAGTGTATCGTCGTAGCGATCGACGCCAAGTATAATGAAGCTTGGGGTGAGTGGGAAGTCTATACCCATGGTGGACGGAAACCCTCCGGGATCAAGGCGCTGGAATGGGTTAAACAGGCTGAGAGCTTGGGCGCGGGGGAGATTCTTCTCACAAGTATGGACGCGGACGGAACAAAAGACGGCTTTGATCTGAAGCTGACGGCAGCGGTATCCGAATCTGTGCGTATTCCAGTCATCGCATCGGGCGGTGCGGGCAAGGAATCTCATTTCTATGATGTATTTACCACAGGCAAAGCGGACGCAGGGCTGGCCGCAACGATTTTCCATTACAAAGAAATCGCCGTACCGGCGTTAAAACAACATTTGAGAGAACAAGGGGTGGAGATCCGTGACTAAAGTGAGCGATGAAATCAAGGAACAGTTATCCTTGGAACAGGTTGTGGAACACATTCGTTGGAGTGACGGTTTGGTTCCTGCCATTGTGCAGGATTTAGATACTCGTGAAGTTTTAATGATGGCTTATATGAATCGCGAATCCCTGAAGTTGTCGCTGGAATCCGGTGAGACCTGGTTCTGGTCACGCTCGCGTCAGGAGTTGTGGCATAAAGGGGCAACATCTGGCAACGTGCAGACGATTACTTCCCTAAAATATGATTGTGACGGCGATACCTTGTTGGTTGAGGTGAAACCGAACGGTCCGGCTTGCCATACAGGGGCGGTAACTTGTTTCCATAATGAAATCATTGGTTTGCCAGAGAAATCGGCAGACGAGGCTTCGGATGAAGCGGGTGCGGCATCTGCTTCTGCAAGTTCCGGTTCCGAAAGTCGCTTTGAGGTATTGGCTGAACTGGAATCCGTTATTGCAGAGCGTGAACGTGAGCGTCCTGAGGGTGCATATACAACGTATCTGTTTGATAAAGGTGTAGACAAAATACTGAAAAAAATCGGTGAAGAAGCGTCCGAGACGATCATCGCCGCCAAAAATAAAGATAATGACGAGCTTCGTCTGGAAGTCAGTGACCTGATGTATCACCTGCTCGTCCTGTTACAAGAACGCAAGCTGCCGCTGGACGACATTATGTCAGAGCTGAGCCGCCGTCATGAACGGCCTCGCCGCGATTAGGAGGCGAGTTTCGTGCGTATAGACTATCATACACACCATGAGCGGTGTGGACATGCCGTGGGCAAACTGGAAGAGTACGTGCAGCGTGGTGTGGAGATCGGACTATCCCAGATTGGATTGTCCGATCACATGCCCTTGTTGCATGTCGATCCGGCTCAATATTATCCGGAAATGGCGATGCCTATGGATGAACTGCCGCGTTACGTAGAGGAGTGTTTCTCCCTGAAAGAACGTTACCGTGGGCAGATTGACGTACGTGTTGGTCTGGAAGGTGACTATATCGAAGGCTGGGAAACAGAGATCCGTGCAATCATTGAGCGTTATCCATGGGATTATGTGATTGGCTCTGTGCATTTTCTTGGGGAATGGGACATTACGGATTTCCGCCAGACCCATCACTGGGAGGGCAAAGACATCCTTGAAGTATATCGTCAGTACTACGATGCCGTAAGCAAGGCAGCCGCCACGGGCATGTACGATATTATGGGCCATACGGATGTCATTAAACGGTTTGGCTATGTTCCTTCAACGGAGCAGACAGAAGAACGTATCTCACTGGAGAACGCAGCGCTGCAGGCTATTGCCAAAAGTGGTTGCGCCATGGAGCTGAATGCTTCCGGGATATCGAAGCCTTGTGCCGAGATGTTCCCTAGTCGCAGAATGCTGACAGAAGCCATTCGCTTGGGTATTCCATTAACCATGGGCTCTGATGCACATGACCCAATGAAGCTGGGCGATTATTTGCCTGAAGCTGAAGCACTTTTACATGAGTTGGGCTGTACGGAAGTCGCTGTTTTTGAAGGCCGTCATCGCTCGTTCATTCCTTTAAATGTATAAGCCATTGGAGTATAATGAGGGTAGGAAATAACCTTTTAGAGGTAGTTCAAAAATTCCGCCTTTGATTACGAAGGATGCCTAATGGCATCTTCAGCATCGAAGCTGGAATTCAGCCGAAATGTCCGTTGCTCACGTAGTTTTGCCTACGCTCCGCTACTCCATTTCTAGCTTTATCCCATCTTCTCGGTACTGAAAACCGGTCTTTTTGAACACTCGCTTTTAGATAAGGGATTATATAGGGACTTCAACCCTCGGGAGGGCATTATGCAGCATTCGTTACGTATTTTTTCCGGTTCATCGAACCCTAAGCTGGCAGAACAGGTATGTGACAAGCTGGGTGTACAACTGGGCAAGATCAAGCTGTCCAGGTTCAAGAGCGGAGAAATATACGTTCATTATGAAGAAACGATTCGTAATTGTGATGTGTTTCTGGTACAGTCGTTGTCTCATCCGATCAACGAGCTGTTTGTCGAGTTGCTTGTGATGATTGATGCTGCAAAGAGGGCTTCAGCGCGCACTGTTAACATCATTGTTCCGTATTACGGTTATGCTCGTCAAGAGCGCAAATCCGCACCACGGGAACCGATCTCGGCCAAGATGGTAGCAGATGTATTAACTACGGCTGGCGCCAATCGAGTGGTAACGATTGACCTGCACGCAGCGGCCATTCAGGGATTTTTCAACATTCCGGTTGACCATATGACATCACTGGATCTGATTAGTGATTATCTGTTAAGCAAAGGAATCGAGAACCCTGTTGTCGTCTCCCCGGATGCGGGACGAGCATCGATGGCAGAGAAGCTGGCGAACCGTCTGGATTCTCCATTTGCCATTATGATCAAGAAACGTCCAAGCCATAATGAATCGGTGATTACCCATGTCATTGGTGATGTAGAAGGACGGACACCTATTATTATTGAGGATCTGATCGACACTGGAACAACCATTCTGAATGTCGTGGAAGGGTTGAAGGAACGTGGCTCCAAAAATGTATATGTATGTGCAACACACGGATTGTTCTCGGATGGTGCAGTAAGTAAATTGAATCACCCGTCGATTGAAGAGGTGGTAGTTACGGACTCGATCGCACTGCCAGATGATCACCCTGAATGCTTCAAAGTGTTACCTGTTGCGCCAATGCTGGCCCGCGCTGTACGCATTATTGTGGATGGTGGCTCCATGGCCACATTGTTTAAGGATTCTGGCATTTAGAGCATCGAAGATATAACGGTGTGCTGCCAGATGAATTGTTCCGTGTCTGAGTTGTTATCTGCTCAGCACGGTTTTTTTTGTTTTGGCTCTTTGAATTCAATTCTTGCTTTGCTGCTCAGAGGCTTGTGCTATAATAACATAAAATCAGTTATGATAGCGTTATCATATAGTATTCAGCCCCTAAGGTGAGATGGATGCTGAACAGTAGAACCACGGCTGAGAACATTGGCATCGTGGAGTGAGGAGTGGGGTCTATTGTCTCGTAATTGGTACTATCGGTTATTGTTCTCGTACTTCCCAATTTTTTTTCTTACGGTGACCATACTCATTTTCATCGCGTTTGTTTTCATCAATGACATCTCTAAAGAGGAAACAAAAAAAGCAGACCGGATTTCCTCCAGTTATATGATAGACACGGTGGATCGCACAATCAGGGATATTGAACTATCCATCCTGGAAACGGTACAGAGTCAGCAGGCATACAAACTCTATTTTAATAACACAAACCTGACCAGCTCGGACACGGTGTATGCAATTGCGCAGAATTTACGTGAGCTATCCAATTCGTCCTCATGGATTCAGTCCATCTATCTATATGACAAGCGAAATAAACATGTTCTGACCGTAAGTGGTTCCAGAGAAGTGGAAGGTTTCTCGGATAAGGCATGGATTGATCAGATGGGTACCGGGTCGATCGGTTCAGGCTGGCAGCCGGTCCGGGAATTCGATGCGGACTCTGTTCAACGTACCCCTATTCGCGTATTAACCGTGAACAAGGACATGCCTTTGCCTTTTGGCTCTCAGGGCACATTGGTCATTAATATCAAGATGAGCAGCATTGAACAGAGTGTAGATAGTATGGTTAATGGTCAGCTCTCATTCCTGACGATTACGGATCGGGACGGTAAGGTTGTGTATAACGCACATTCGGACCAAGAGGGCTCGATAGACGGTCAGGAACTGAATAGGCTAGCGCTAGAAAGACTGGGCTGGACAATATCCAGTGGAATTAAGGCTGGCAACTTGTTTGGCTGGGTATCGGTCATATCTTATGTATGGGTGATCATTGCTATTGTGACTGTCATCTGTGCGATTGTATATATCGTGTATATTACTCGCCGTAACTATAAACCCATTCAGATCATCATGAACCGGATTGAGTCTCATCAGATTCGGGCGTTCGAACACTCAGGTGCTCGCACGGATGAGATGAAGATGATTGACGGTGTGCTTGAGAATCTGATTAATCATATGATGGATTATGACAAGAAAAGCAGGGAAAATGTACTTATGCAGCGCAGCAAGTTGTTCAATGCCCTGTTGCATGGTGAACACATGGAAAATGCAGCAGAGCAATTAAAAGAGCTTTCTCCATTGAATGACGTGCATGACTCGTCGCGTTTTGTCGTTGTTGTTGGAGAGATTAACCGTTATGAGAAGGGATTTCAGGAGAGGTACACGAGAGGTGAACAAAATACGCTGAAATTTGCCTTGATGAACGTTTTGCAAGAGCTGTCACGTAATACGGGAGTCCAATGCTGGACGGAATGGATTAGTGTGGATCGAATTGCAATCCTTTTTGTGTTCAAAGAACAGAATGATAACAACTTGGATATGTCTGGGCAGATTCGTGTTGTAGCTGAGGAATGCAAATCTTGGGTAGAACAAAATCTACGCATTTCCTTAAGCTTTGGCATTGGACCTATCGCTCAGGGAATCGGTACAATACGAGATTCCTATGCGGCCGCAGAAGCGGTAATGCAACGTAAACTGTTGATGACTGGAGATGTCGGCCAAGCCGACTGCGGTGAAACGCAGCATCCTTTGCTGGATACCTATACCTATCTGCAGATGATTGCGGACTTTGTTAAGCGGTTCCGGATGTCGAGTGGACAGTGGCGGGAACAGTTGGAGGAGATCTTTACAGCGTTTGAACAGAACAAACTGCCGGATGATGAGATTCGTTCTCTGATTCAGGCCATGTTACAGATGCTCAGCCGAGAGGTGGCCATGATGTCGGAAGGACTCCAGGAAGAGCTGTCCGAAGAAAACATCAACAGATGGTTGAGTGCTGTAGAAGAGGCAGAGACGCTTGCGGATGTGAAAAGTCTTTTGTTTGATGGTCTGACGGACTTGTTCAGAACGTATGTAGCGGTAACGGAAACCAAGAGCTACAAAGCCATGGTCAACGAAATGAAAAATTATATCGAAGAACAGTTTGCGAATCCTGATCTTTCATTGAAACATCTGAGCGATCGATTCCAGATTACGGGCAAACATGCGAGTTATTTGTTCAAGACAGAATTCAACATGAAGTTTGTTGATTTTGTTACAGAGCTTCGCATGAAGGAGACGGAGCAGCTTCTGCTCAATACCGATTACTCTTTGCAGGATATTGCCCTGAAGGTGGGGTATGCAAATGGAATTACGTTGGGACGTGTATTTAAGCGGGTAACGGGTATTACACCAGGAGATTATCGTCGTTTGAAACGTGAACATCGAGAACCCGAAGAGTAAAGCAAAAGTGATCCTATTCTGAGATCTGTACATCAGGATAACACAGGGTGAATTTCATGTAGTCACTTTCCACTTAGGAGAGAGGCTTGCAGAGGTTCGCCCTGTTTTCGTTGAACAATACTCTTATACTAAATCGGATGCAACTGTTTTCGCAGGATAACAAGCTAATATTCCTGTTTTTTTCCCGTTTACGAATATAGGCAGTGTGTGAAAATGGTTTATCCGACTTGGGACAGGCAGTTCTGATCCTTGAGGCGAAGAGTGCCGTCAAAGCCTAGAGCAGCGCAGCTTTGGGAAAAGAATCAGTCTGCGAAAATAGGCTTAACATATAAACCATAATCCGTTTGTAAGCGCTTCCGAAAGAGGTTTATTGCAGGATGACGGAAAAATGTGAAATACTCTGGGCAAGCTTTAAACATTCACGCAAAGCCAAAGGGGATGACAAAATGAGAAGCAAAGCAACCAAAGGGAGTCTAAAGAAATGGATGGGTTTGGCGCTTACGATGGTAATGGGCGTTTCTTTACTTGCGGGATGCTCATCAGCATCAGAAGAATCAGCTGAAGGCGGAACATCAGGCAATGGCGAGCGCGTTACCTTAAAGGTGGAGATTTTTGACCGTGGTAACAGTCCTTCACCGTACACAATTACGAACAACTATCTATCTAAAATGATTCAGGAGAAGTTCGGTGATCCCAACAATATTGACGTACAGTTTGTACCCGTTCAGCGTTCTGAGGAAGTTACCAAGCTGAACGTCCTGATGGCTAGCAATACGGATGTCCCTGATATTGTCTTTGTTTATGACTCAAGCGTGTTTTATCGGTATGCCCAGCAGGGTGGTTTGACTGATGTTGGAGAGTTGATTGATCAGCACGGTCCGAACCTGAAGAAGTTCCTGGGTGAAGATACTTTGAAGTTTGGGCAAGTGGAAGGACAACAGTTTGCTGTTCCGGGTAAACGTGCTATCACAGGCCGATACAGTTCTTACATCCGTCAGGATTGGCTCGATAAGCTGGGATTGCCAGCGCCGAAGACCACGGATGAATTATATACAACTTTGAAAGCGTTCAAGGATAAAGATCCTGGTGGTCTCGGAAGCAAAAACATCCCAATGGGTATGGCTCTTGCACCAGCTCAATTCGAAACGCTCATCTACTCATTCATCAAGCCAGTTAGTGGCGACCTGACCTATGGTCAACGGTATGAATTGCCACTGCATGAAGGATTCAAAGAATCGATGCAGTTCCTGAACAAACTGTACAACGAAGGTCTGATCAGCAAAGACTTCAGTTTGGATGAAGACAAAACGCAGTTAGGGAAAGACATTCAAAACGGTAACGTAGGTTACTGGTCTGAAGATGTGGATGCCATGTTCTACGGAGATGGCACACTGGATAATTTGCATAAAAATGTGAGTGGCAGTGAAGTGTTGCCGGTTGATGTGTACACCAATCCAAATGCAGACAACAAACACATCAAGTCACGCTACGGAACAAATGGTATGTACATTATGATTCCGAAGAGCAGCAAACGTTCTGTCGAAGCGATCAAATATCTCGACTGGATGGCATCTGACAACAATCTGATTGATATCTACAGTGGTGTGGAAGGCGAGAACTATGATTTGGTAGACGGCATTCCAGTAGTGAAAGAGGATGCATCCCAGGAAGCGCAGGATCGTCTGTTTAACGCAGGGGATACAGCCATTATCTCGAACGGTAAAAACATTGGTGATCAAGCGACGAATGAAAAGGCATGGATTATGGGCTTCCCGCAAAATAATCAGGAGATGCTGAAACAATCCATTGATATTGCTAACACCGATACGGTAGGACCAATCATTTTCGACAAACCGATTGAAGCAGAGATGAAGTACAGCACAGCTCTCAAAGACAAATTAAATGTCATTATCGTAAAAACAGCGATGGCTAAGCCAGCAGAATTCGATGCGGTATATGAAAAAGAAATGGCTGATTTCATGTCTCTGGGTGGTACTGAACTGAAAAAAGAACTTGAAGAAGCAGTTCAGGCACTTCCTGCAAATTAAGTAGCTCCACATTTCAATCTCCAAGACAGATACCCATACTACTGCTTAACTAGAAAGGAACGTGTGCCGCCGGACTGGCGGCACAGCCGTTTCCTTGTTGATAGGAGGAAACCGACTTGACCACCACATACTTGAAGAGGTATTGGCAATTATACGCTCTGATTTCACTGCCCATTATCTACTTTTTAATCTTTCGTTATGGACCGATGTACGGTGTACAGATCGCCTTTAAGGACTTTAACCTGTTTCAGGGAATCAGCGGCAGTGAGTGGATCGGTTTTGATGCTTTTCGCGAAGTATTTGGAATGCGGGACTTCTACACGACATTGCGCAACACCTTTATGCTGAATTTTCTTGATCTGGTCGTTTCATTTCCAGCTCCTATTATTCTGGCGATCATGCTTTATGAAGTTCGATTCAAATGGTTCAAAAAAATCTCACAAACGATATTGTACATTCCTCACTTTATCTCATGGGTAATCATCGGGGGAATTGTGTACCAATTGTTCGGTAATCAATCCGGTATGGTTAACGGTGTACTGGAAAGCATGGGCTTAAATTCAATACCATTTTTGACAGAAAAAAATCCATGGCTTGTGACGTATCTCTTCACAGGTGTCTGGCAAAGTGCAGGATGGGGAACCATTCTATATCTGGCCGCATTAACCGGCGTCAACAAGGAATTGTTTGAAGCAGCTGAGATCGATGGAGCATCGCGGCTGAAGAGAATCTGGCATATTACATTGCCAAGTATTAAACCAACCATCGTGACCTTGCTTATTCTCAATCTTGGACATATGGTCAGCATCGGTTTTGATCGGCCTTATATCATTGGTAATACGGCCGTGCGTGAATATTCCGATGTACTCAGTACCTTTGTATACAGAGTTGGTCTTGAATCAGGACAATACACGCTGGCAACTGTCGTCGGACTGTTCCAGGCAGTGGTGGGACTCATATTCGTGCTAGGATCTAACTATATTTCGAAGAAAGCAACCGGTGAAGGTATTTTGTAGGTTGTGGATGAACGGAAGAGACGCCAATCGGCTTGTTTGTATAGACCATCAGTAAAGGAGCTGTGCGCATATGAGTGAACGCACCTCAAACCGGATTTTTGATATCGTTAATATCTCCTTTATCACCTTGTTTGTTATATTCTGCCTGGCTCCATTTCTGCACACGATCGCGATCTCATTCAGTTCTAACCGTGCGATTACGTCAGGCGAAGTGACCATATTCCCGAAAGAATTCAATTGGGATGCGTATATCCAGGTGTTCTCTGATCAGTCGATGATCTATTCACTGGGTTACACGACAGTTCTGACAATTGCTACTACTGTGCTGTGCATGGTGTTCACACTGGCAGCTGCATACCCGTTAACTAAGAAAAAATTGAAAGGGCGCAAGCTCTTCATGTATGTCATCATCATTACGATGTTCTTCAGTGGCGGGATCATTCCCGAGTACTTGCTCATTCGTGACTTGAACTTGCTTAATTCCGTGTGGGCACTGATTCTGCCAGGACTGGTCAGTCCGTTTAACCTGATTATCCTGATTTCCTTCTTCAGAGGTATTCCTGAAAGTCTGGAAGAATCCGCTGAGATTGACGGCAGTTCCCATGTACACACGCTCTTCAAAATTATATTGCCACTATCCATGCCAGTACTGGCTACACTAGCGCTATTCTATGCGGTTGGACGCTGGAATGGATTCCAGGATTCCCTGATGTATATTAATGATCCGAAGCTGTACCCGCTTCAACTGAAGTTATTCCAAATGGTACAGAACAATATGGTCAGCGAGCTTACCCAGATGGAGGGTGCTAACCGTACGCCATTGACTCCCGAGAGTCTCAAGGCCGCAACCGTTATTTTCGCAACCGTTCCGATTCTACTCGTTTATCCGTGGCTGCAAAAGTATTTTGTCAGTGGTGCGATGCTTGGCGCGGTAAAAGGTTGAGTTAAGGCTGATGTAAAAAGTTTAGCCAGAGGGAGGAGAAGGAAAACAGATGCAGCACATAGACAAGGGCGAATACTCATTCTCAACATGTTGGAACATCAGGAAACATCCCATAGGGGAAGATATGATTCGGGAGATTGCGGATCTCGGCTTTCGTCGGGTGGAGCTCAATTATAATGTGACGAAGGAGATGCTCACGACGATTGAGCCCATGATTGAGCGTGGAGAGATCGGAATTTCTAGTGTCCACAACACCTTTCCACATGACCCTGATCCAGACTACGGTACGGATTCCATCTTGCTCGGCTTCGAAGATGAAGTGAAACGCAAGCGGGCGATCGAACTGCTGGTAGAGTCGGCTGAATATGCCCAACGTTATGGGGGAGAAGCTGTTGTTGTACACCCGGGAGAGGTACCTTTTCCTGAGGATATCAGCAAAGACCTTGGAAAGATCTATAACGAGGAAGGTCCGGATTCACCGAAGTATCACAGCAAATGGGCTGAATTGATGGAGCGGCGGGAAGCTCTCAGTTCAGGGTATGTAGAGAAAATTATCGCCAGTCTCGATGAGGTATGCAATCGGGCGGCAGCTAAAGGTCTGGATGTTCGTTTTGGTATCGAGACGAGATCCCGACCACAACAGATTCCTACCCTTTCCGAAGCCAAGACCATCATCACAGCTCTCAAAGGGGCTCCGGTTGGTATCTGGTACGATACCGGTCATGCCATCATGATGGACCGAATGGGCCTTTATGACAGTGTGGGAGAAATGCAAGGCCTGATGGATGATATCGTAGGGGTCCATATCCATGAGACACTTGGTCTCTCGGATCACTGGTGCCCGTATGTACACAGTAAGGATATGAACTTCTATGATGCCTATCTGCCGATGATTCGTCGCGCACAGGTGAAGGTGTATGAGTTGAAGTCTGCCTGTAAGGCAGAAGAGATTCATGAGAGTCATGACTTGCTAATGAAGAAGCTTGGAGTGACAGAGTAGGCGCGGTGAAGTGGGGAACAGTTTGCATGTTCACAGCCTGTGTTCAACGACTGTTTCCTCAGTGACGGAGACACATGAGTATTTAGTAAAACAAGCACAGATTTTCTGGCGACTTTTGTAGAAATATGATATATACTGACGAGAAAAATGAACTCACCTACGGGCGGTATGAGTAGGCTTCCGGTCTGAATTGAAGGCACTGAAGCAACATACTCCGCACATCGGGAGAATGCATTGGTATGGAGGGGACTGCACATGTACAAACAACTGGTGGACAGTAATGACAGAGCGGTAGAAAGAGGCATATCCCGGCAGATGCTTGACCCGGAAAGCCGTTACTATGGAGGGACAATTGATCCCTTCACAGGTGTTGCCTGGGTCAACCATACGACTGGAACGCCCACGGATATGTGTTACTGGGGAGCTGCGCTCTCCAATCCGGACTCTATCTATTACCGGGATGAATCGTTGTTAAATCGACTGCTGTTAGCTACGGAATTTGTACTCCGCTTCCAGCATGAAGACGGTTCAATATCGCCTGGCTGGACCAATTACCATTCCCCTCCAGATACTGCATTTGTCGTTGTGGGGTATTCACAGTTGTATCAGCTTCTTCAGCAGCAAGAATGGGAGCCGCTTCAACCTGTATTGAACAATATGAGGCTGTTTCTGGAACGGACAATCCCAACCATGCTTACGGGAGGTTGTCATACGCCCAATCATCGCTGGGTGCTATGCGCGGCGCTTGGTTTCCTGCATGAAATATTTGATCTGGAGGAAGCTGTGCAGCGCGCAGAGCAGTGGATGGATGAAGGCATGGATATTACACCCGATGGGGAGTGGACAGAACGGAGCAATGGGATATACAGCGCAGTTAGCGACATCATGTTAATTCATGCTGCGCGCCTGCTCAATCGTCCTGAATTGCTGGAACCAGTGAGGCTTAATCTCCGCATGATGGTGTATCTGGTCCATCCAACGGGTGAAATTGTTACGGATTATTCAGGGCGACAGGATCTGGGCAGTGTTCATGATCTGTCACCTTATTATCTGCCTTATGCCATTTTGGCTCGGCTGGACGGTGATCCACTCTTAGCCGGTATGGCAGCCTGGGCTGGAGATACATTGACAGATCCGGGAGTATGTTCGGTGAATACGCTCATTCGATTAATGCTTGAGCCGGAGCTTCAGCAGACGAATGATACACGTGATGCATTACCGGAACAGTATGAGGTCATGCTGAATGAACATTTTGTACGGGGAGAATATCTGGAGCAGATGGACTCAGTAGGGCATCACGGACGGATCTCTCACAGTCGGATGCATACGGATTTTGGTGCTCCAGTAGCCCGAATTCGGGATGGCGCTACAAGTGTGACTGTGATGACAGAAGTTCCTTCTTTCTTCGCTCTTCGTCATGGCAAGGTGCGCCTGCTGGCTGTGCAACTGGCCTCTTACTTTAATCCAGGGTATGTACCTATGCAGCAAATGACGAGGCTGTCCGAAGGCTATCGACTAACTGGTGAGCAGAAAAAAGGTTATTACGGCCCAATCCCTGCGAACCTGCTGCCAGAATCGGCTGCATCAGATATAAGTCCATGGTATTTGTTACCTCATCAGAGTCGTCAGCTTACTCATGAGCAGACATTCCGTGTAGGAGCAGAATTACAGCCAACGGAAAACGGATGGAACATGCATCTATCTGGACAGGAACCGGAGGACATTATGATGCAGTTATCCTTTGTATTCGGAAGCGAAGGTGAGCTGACCTGTGAGGACGCGATTGAAACGAGTGAGGGTCACTATTTGTGGAAAGGCGGTACATTACGCTATACCTGCGGAGAAGACTGGCTGGAGATCACCGGGGGCGAACTGGGTCATCTGGCGGCAACGGTACGTGAGGCAAAACTGCCGGACAAGTGTAAGGTTGTGCTGGTCAATTTCATGACGCCGTTTGATAAAACCCTTCATATTTCACTTTCTCCTTCGATGGCGTCGAAAATCTAGATTTATTAGATATTTAAGCCATAATAGTTAGAAGACCGAGCCCAAATGCTCGGTCTTCTTTTTTTACGAACGACGAATGACTGCAATTAACGTTCTAAAATGATATTCCCACTGTCCAGCTCAGTCCAGTAATGTATGAACTATGATCATTTAAGTTGCTCTAACGCAGTTTCGATTGGTTTAGTGAACAGAGGATCATCTTTGGTTTTGCTCCAGTAAACGATAAGAACATTTCCTTTCTCATATAGAAAAGGGAATGTTGTGAATTGGGCGCTTTCCATGTGTTTATTGAATTCTTTTGTCCCGTTGATGCGACCCTTTTCTGAATTGAAAATATAAAAATGTATAAATTCAGGGCTATATGGTTCTTCTTCCACGGGCACTTCAACGGAGTACACCTCAGGTACAACATCATCTAATTTCAAAGGATACCCGGTTATACCAAAGGACACTAAATCCAGTTCTTGAGACTCGAGCGCGCTCAGTACATCCTCTAATGTGAACTTATTTTCTATGTTTTCTATATCTTTTGAACATCCATTCAAAGCAAACAAGCATATTAAGATGAATATAAGTGGTTTTATCTTTGAGATCCTCAATATAACATCCCCTTAAAATAATAATGATGTGTCTTTATTTTTTATTACATACGCGAAAAAGAGGCTGACGGACAGAGCTAATATACGTTGTTTAATTTTTAATGGAGATAAACCACTAAAAAGGACAATGAGGATAATAATACCATAGACTACACTCGTATTATTATAACCGGACCGAATCCAGTTAAATGCCGCGTAACCGACAAGAATAGACTAATGCAATACTGCAAAGAGAGCCTATGGTAAGTGAGTGTAGGAGTCTCTAGGTAAACATGGTTTTCCTTTGAATAAACAACGCTCCAAGGTGATAGGTTTCCGCAAAATGGAATATCATCTTCTTTTGCATTTTTTTCATAAACGACATGAAACTACATATTGAGAAGTGGGCCTTAAGATGTGGTATACTGAAGAGTATGAATGAAATGCAAAGAGGAGGTGCCTTGGAAGATGAAGGGCAAGCTAGTGCGGGCTGAGGGACACCTTGCCAATATTATACCGATTCACTTGGATGCTTCTTTCTTCTTTGAAAGAGCTGTCCGCTCGCTGGACCGTAATCATGTCGACAAGGCATTAAAATATTTTCGCAAAGCTGTTGAATACGAACCGGAAAATCCGGTAAATCATTGTAATATGGCGGGTATATTATCGGAGAAGGGGGATTACGAAGCCTCCAATGCCATTCTGGCTAACGTGCTGGAAGTGGTAGATCCATCGATGACGGAATGTTATTTTTATATGGCGAACAATTATGCAAATATGGATCGGTTTGAGGAAGCCGAGCAAGCACTTGTTACCTATCTGGAGGAGGACACTCAAGGTCAGTTCATGACGGAAGCCGAAGAGATGATGGAGCTTCTGTATTATGAGCTGGATCGTCCGACTAAACTGAATCGAATCAAATCACGCAAAGGTGTAGTGGAGCACGATCAGGCACGGGAACTGCTGGAAGAAGGAAAATTTGCACAGGCTGCTGAATTGCTCGAAGGCATGTCTTCTGATTATCCTGATTACTTGGCTGCCCGTAACAATCTGGCACTCGCCTACTATTATATGGGTCTGTTTCCCAAAGCAAAAGAGACTATTGCCGAAGTGCTTGAACAGGAACCAGGGAATCTGCATGCACTCTGTAATCTGGCCATTTTCCATCAAAATGAGAACCGGGCTGATCAAGTACTGCTTTTGATCAAAAAATTGCGGGTCATCGTGCCATTCCAGCACGAACAAGTCTACAAACTGGCGACAACGATGGGAATTCTGGGCCAACACGATACGGCTTATGTTCACTTCCGGCGTTTGCTCAAGGACGAAGAGACAGCTGCTGATCCGGCACTTGCTCACTATGCAGCAGTGGCGGCTTATAATACAGAACGTTATGATGCTGCTGAGCGTTTATGGCATCATGTGTCCAAGCTTGATCCGGGTTCCGAAGTATCCCGGTATTATCTGTCAGGTCTTGAGGCTGTAAAACAAGGCGAGCAAGAGCCAGAGAAGCTGAGCTATCACTATCATCTGCCATTTGATGAGCAATTCAGACAGTGGGAGAACTACGGTAGTGGCATACCTGAAGAAATGAAGAATGATCCACTGATTCGCTCATCCTTCTTCTGGGCATTGCGTCATGGTGATCGGGCAACCAAGCTACAGGTTATTCATGCGCTTGGGATGATCGGTGACTATGAGGTGCAACAGGCTCTGCAATCCTTTATTGAAGAGCCTGGAGAAGAAAAGGATCTGCTTGAGGCAGCACAAACTGTACTGAACGGATTGAAATCGGCTGAACATGAGGATCGGAATTCTCAGGTGGTTCGCCCCTTTTCTCCTATAGCCTTGAAGTCTATTGGGAAGGTTCCATCCACATCAGAGCAATCGGACACTGGATCAACTTCCCATTGGCAGGCTGTTGTTGATCGTGCGTTACAGATGTCTGAAGCAAAGGCTGAGTTGCAGCACGAGATGGAACGGCTCTGGACGGATTATGTATCCCGGGTACATCCGGAAGTTCCGGGTACGAAGCAGATTGAGGGTTGGGCTGCAGGACTTGAATATTTGGCAGCGAAGAATCACAGTCGGCCCGTTACCTATCAAAGCATTGCTGAGCGGTATGGGATATCGGCATCAACGGTTAGCAAGTATGCTAAACAGATTCATTCGGTTTGTAACAGCAAGCCACCACTAGTATAGAAAGTTCGCTTCAACTCGTTTTCAGAAAGACATCATCAGGTGAAGGATACAACAACCGGGAAAACGGGTAAACTTAACGAATGGGCTTCGTAAACGCCTGTAGGATATCATCTTGGCAAGTTCATCGCTAGTACAACACATTCTCACCTTAATTAAGGAGGCTGTATCTATATGTCTAAATACAGAACGATTGTGATCGGAACGGGACCTGCGGGTCTGACAGCAGCGATATATCTGGCTCGTGCTAATCTGAAACCACTGGTTATCGAAGGTCTTCAGCCGGGTGGTCAATTGACGACGACAACGGAAGTTGAGAATTTCCCCGGTTTCCCGCAAGGTATCATGGGTCCGGAACTGATGGACAACATGCGTAAGCAAGCTGAACGTTTTGGAGCGGAATTCAAAAACGGTTGGGTGGAAGAGGTTGATTTCAGCAAACCGCCCTTCAAGGTCAAAGTTGGAGGAATCGGTGAACTGGAAGCTGAATCGATCATTATCTCCACAGGTGCTTCCGCTCGTTATCTCGGTATTCCGGGCGAGCAGGAAAATGTGGGACGTGGTGTAAGTACATGCGCGACATGTGACGGTTTCTTCTTCCGTGGCAAAAAAATCGTGGTCGTGGGCGGTGGAGACTCCGCGATGGAGGAAGCGAGTTTCCTGACTCGTTTTGCAACAGACGTGACATTGGTTCACCGCCGGGATGAATTACGTGCATCCAAGATTATGCAGGATCGGGCTCGCAGCAATGAAAAGGTGAAGTGGGCGCTGAACCGTACTCCACTCGAGGTCGTACCAGAAGCTTTGGGTGTCAAAGGGCTGAAAGTGCGCAACAACGAGACGGGGCAGGAAGAGTTGCTTGAAGCAGATGGCGTATTCGTTGCCATTGGTCACACACCGAATACCGGATTCCTGGGTAATGCGATTGCACTGGACGAACATGGCTATGTTGTCGTTAAACCCGGAACAACGGAGACCAATATTCCAGGTGTATTTGCCTGTGGCGATGTTCAAGATACGAAGTATCGTCAAGCTATTACGGCTGCAGGATCAGGATGTATGGCGGCAATGGATTGTGAGAAGTTCCTTGAAGGAAGCATTGTCCATGATTGGAGCGAAACGTTGGATAAATAAGCATTACATGCGTGAGGTTAGGCATATGCTGGGAATAAGAGACAACGGGAAGTCTCATGAAATGAGAGAAGCCGGAAGGCTTCTCTTTTTTTGAAACTACAGTGGGCATGAGATCGTATACATATAGGGCATATTAGCTGTGAGGTGAAGATTTTGGGGGAAATGATAAAAGATTGGTTACAGAATGCGACAGTGAGACGATTTTTAATCCTGCTCTTGTTCTGTTTAATTTTGTTCAGTATGGGGAGTATGCTGCACATGATTCTGCTGTTGTTCCTGGTGACGTATGTCATGAACAGGTTACAGCATTTCATTACAGGTGGTTTAAATCGGTTGTTTCCAATCAATTATAAAGTTGTAGTCATCCTACTCTATATGATTGTGATTGCAGTCATTGTGCTTGGCATTTCCAGATATTCACCACGGATCGTGGATCAGGTCGTCCAGTTGACAAACGAGATTATGAAATTTCTGGATAGTGCAGACGGTGATAATTTTGCGTCCAAAATTGCGGGTTATCTTCAATCCTTCGATATTAAAAATTACACCAATGATGCATTGAAATATATTTTCGCTTTGAGCAAATGGCTGGAGTTTATTCTGCTCGTCATCATTCTGAGTCTGTTCTTCTTGTTGCAGAAGCAGGAGATATCCAAGTTCACGTCCAAGTTCAAAACAAGTAAAATTGGATGGTTCTACAATGAAGTTGCTTATCTGGGAGACAAGTTCGTATCTTCTTTTGGTAAAGTCATTGAGGCACAGCTTCTTATTGCGGTGTTTAATACGGTACTGACGATACTGGGCTTATGGATTCTGGGTTTCCCGTATCTGTTCGCTCTGACCATTCTGGTGTTCATGCTCAGTCTGGTTCCCGTTGCGGGGGTTATCATCTCACTTGTACCGCTCTGTCTGATTGGGTATCAGATGGGTGGACTGAAATTAAGCATTATTGTGATCATCATGATTATTGTTATTCATGCTTTGGAGACGTACTTCCTGAATCCAAAACTGATGGCACACAAGACCAAATTGCCAATGTTCTACACCTTTATCGTACTAATTCTGTCGCAACACTTTCTGGGGATCTGGGGACTGATCATTGGTATTCCGATCTTTGTCTTCCTGCTCGATATTCTGGATGTGAACAAGATGGAGAAGACGGAAGAGCCGGTACGTGTGGAAACGAAGTTATAACGTAGAAAAATCAACTGAGTCAGCCCAATTTCTACAATTTTAGATTTTCATAAAAGTAAGGGAGCCTTCCTGTGGATGGAAGGCTCTTTTTTTGTTGGCAATACCGTCATTAGATAGCTTTCTGCGTAAAAATGACAGGTGGCGGGGTGCATAAGATGAGTCACCTATATGAGGGGACGATGTTGATCTTTTATGAATGGAACGAGTGAAGATGCAATATCATGAGTTGAGGCTTCCTCTGTTATGGGGAGGAAGGAATAAAGCGTGCGTTTATAAATGAAGGTAATGAGGATGTATACGTATTCAAAAACGGTGCGTGATGTGGTTCACAACCCCGGCGGAGCAGGAGGTACTAGAGGTCTTCTCGTCTTGACCCAGGCGTATCCTTCAATTATAGTTGGTACGTAGGACTTAAACTATTTTAGATAGATAAAGGTGGCTTGCAGCATGTCTGAGAAAATCTACGTTGGGGTCGATCTCGGCGGAACAGCAATCAAGGTCGGTATATGCGATGAACAAGGTCAGCTAATGCATACGTATGAAGGACCGACTGAAGTGGATAAGGGCGTAGACACGGTCATCGCCAACATCGAGAAGTATGTCCGACATATCGTAGCCGAATCACCGTACAGTTGGGAACAGCTTGAGGGTGTAGGTGCTGGAGTGGCCGGTTTCACGAATGTACGCGAGGGAATTATCGTTCATGCCCCTAACATCGGATTTCGGAATGTGGCCATTCGTTCGATTCTGGAAGAACGTCTGGGCAAGCCAATCAAAATAGATAACGATGCAAACGTGGCTGCACTGGGTGAAGTCTGGGCAGGTGCGGGTAAAGGCGTAGACAACTGCGTATGTTATACACTCGGTACGGGTGTTGGCGGAGGCTTGATCCTGAATGGTAACATTTATCAGGGTTTCTCCGGTATGGCGGGAGAACTGGGTCATATCAGTGTTGTACCTGATCTGGAAGCCATCAAATGCGGTTGTGGTAAAATGGGATGTGTAGAAACAGTATCGTCTGCAACGGGTATTATCCGTATGGCAAAGGATGCCGTAGAGCGCGGGGATCATACGTCACTGGCACTCGTCGACAAGATTGCAGCCAAAGAAGTATTTGATGCTGCCAAGGCAGGCGATGAAGTGGCACAGCGCATTGTGAATCGTGCGGCCTTTTACCTGGGCAAGTCCATGGCTACTGTAGCAGCTGTCATTAACCCGGAGATGTTCATCATCGGTGGCGGCGTATCCAAAGCGGGCAATTTCTTGTTTGATGAAATCCGTACTGTGTTTGCTAAGCTGACGCCAGAACCGTTGCAAGATGGGGTTCAGATTCTGGAAGCTACACTTGGTAATAATGCAGGTATTGTGGGTGCAGCAGGTCTTCTCTTGCGTTCCTAGTATCCTCGTAACAATATATGAAGACAGCAATATGATAAGGAGGGGACATTTATGCTTGAAGGTGAAGGATCACCAGGCACAGGCGCCACGCTCATTATCATTACGGGCATGTCCGGAGCAGGTAAAACCATTGCAGTACAAAGCCTGGAGGATCTGGGTTTCTTCTGTGTGGATAATCTGCCGCCGGTATTGATTCCAAAATTTGCGGAACTAATTGAACAGTCAAACGGCAAGATTGGTAAGGTTGCATTGGTTATCGATCTGCGCGGGCGTGAATTCTTTACGGCTCTGTCCGAGTCTTTGAACTATATTAAAGATCATTTTACCATTCATTGCGAGATTTTATTCCTGGATGCTACAGATTCTGTACTTGTTCAGCGTTACAAAGAAAGCAGGCGCAGACATCCTCTGGCTCCTGAGGGCATGCCGCTGGATGGCATCCGACTGGAACGCAAGATGTTGGAGGAACTCAAAAACTCTGCGACTCAGGTACTGAATACAAGTACAATGAAGCCTGCTCAACTGAAAGAACGTATCATATCCCGTTTTTCTCATCTCGAGAGCCAAATGCTGTCGGTGAATATTACATCGTTTGGATTCAAGTATGGGATTCCGATTGATGCTGATCTGGTGTTTGATGTACGTTTTTTACCGAATCCACATTATATTGATCATTTGCGACCGAATACGGGACAGAATAGTGATGTGTACGAATATGTTATGAAGTGGCCAGAGACACAGGCGTTTCTGACCAAGCTGCTGGATATGCTGCATTTCCTGATTCCGCAATACCGGAAGGAAGGCAAAAGCCAGGTTATTATTGGAATCGGCTGTACCGGAGGCAAGCATCGTTCGGTAGCAATATCGGAATATTTGGGCAAGATGTTGGGAAGCAGCGAGACAGAAGCTGTTACCGTGAGCCATCGCGACGCTGACCGGGACCGTCATTGAAGAGGGTGAAGGGATGAAAGAGGCCGGACCACGAAGAGAACGTCCGAGAATAGTTGTAATGGGCGGCGGAACCGGATTATCCGTGATGCTGCGCGGTTTGAAAGAGAAGCCGCTGGATATCACGGCCATCGTCACAGTTGCAGATGACGGTGGAAGTTCAGGCATCCTGCGCAATGAGCTACAGATGCCGCCTCCGGGCGACATTCGCAACGTGCTTACGGCACTGGCTGATGTAGAACCATTGCTTTCAGATATGTTGAAGTACCGTTTCAATACAGGCGCGGGGCTTGCAGGCCACAGCTTGGGAAATTTGATTTTGGCTGCAATGACGGATATTTCGGGCGACTTTGTGACCGCAGTGCGGGAGCTTAGCCGCGTGTTTGCCGTTCGAGGTGAGGTATTGCCAGCCGCAGGCCAGGCCGTTGTGTTGCATGCCGAGATGGAAGATGGGACAATTATTACAGGTGAGTCCAAAATCCCTGAGGCGGGTGGACGCATCAAACGTGTTTTCCTTGAACCGGATCACGTGGAGCCGTTGCCAGAGGCAGTAGAGGCCATTCGTCAAGCTGATGCTATTCTGATCGGGCCAGGCAGCCTCTATACAAGCATCCTTCCCAATTTACTCGTACCTAAGCTTGCAGAAGCTGTGGTAGAGGCTGATGCGGTGAAGATGTTTATCTGTAATGTGATGACACAGCCGGGAGAAACAGATAACTATACGGTAAGTGACCACCTTAAGGCGGTACACGAGCATATAGGTCATCAGCTCTTCGACTATGTTATCGTAAATAATGGTGATATTCCGCTGCAAGTGCAAAATAAGTATGCGGAAAAAGGAGCAAAACCGGTTGTACTGGATATGAATGTACTCGAAAGTGCCGGTTATCAGGTGGTTGCAGATACCCTTGTTCTGTTCAAAACCTATCTGCGTCATGATGCTGACAAGTTAAGTCATCACATCTACCAACTGGTACAAAATTGGATGTTACGGAAGAGGTGAAGTCCCATGTCGTTTGCAGCACAGACCAAAAAAGAATTAACCATGATCGAGAGCGAACCGTGCTGCGAAAAGGCGGAACTTTCAGCCCTCATCCGTATGCTTGGTGCAGTGCAGTTATCGAATAAAAAAGTGATCTTGGATATTTCGACGGAGAATGCCGCGATTGCAAGACGGGCATACTCTCTGCTTAAAAAGCATTTTCAAGTGCATACGGAATTACTGGTCCGCAAAAAAATGCGGCTGAAAAAGAACAATGTATATATTGTTCGTATTCCAACCATGGTACAGGAGATTCTCAATAGTCTTCATATTGTATCTGAGGGCTTTCTCTTTACCCCAGGGATCAGTACGGAATTGTTTCAACAAAACTGTTGTAAACGGGCCTATCTTCGCGGTGCATTTCTGGCCGGTGGATCGGTTAATAATCCGGAAGGTTCCTCGTACCATCTGGAGATTGCGTCCATGTATGAAGAGCACTGTCAGGCACTGGTTGACCTGGCCAATGAATTTCATCTGAATGCCCGGTGTATAGAACGGAAAAAAGGATTCATCCTATACATTAAGGAAGGCGAGAAAATCATTGAGCTGCTCAGCATCATTGGTGCTCATCAGGCCTTGTTCAAGTTTGAAGACGTACGGATTATGCGCGACATGCGTAACTCCGTTAATCGGATTGTCAATTGTGAGACCGCCAACCTGAATAAGACCATCGGAGCGGCGGTGAGGCAAATCGATAATATCCGGTTGTTACAAAAGGAAGTTGGTCTGGAATCTTTGCCTGAGAAGCTTCGCGAAGTGGCGGAAGTTCGACTCGCTCATCCGGATATCAACTTGAAGGAAGTTGGCGAGCTCCTTAAAGGTACAGTCAGCAAGTCGGGAGTGAACCATCGGCTTCGTAAAATTGATGAGCTGGCTGAGAAAGTACGCACAGAACGTTATGGTTAAGACGGAGTAGGGTAAAGTAACAAGGTCGGGAAAGTCAGCCGTTAAGGATCTGGGAGACTCACTTAGGTCATTGGATGCGCTGTGCAAAAGATGAAATTAGGGCAAGATAATGTCCTCCAAAGCACCCTGAGTTTTTTCTTCTAGTGTCCTGCACGGGTTAATGGTATAATGTTGTATAAATATAATTGTGTATTTAATGTCCAGATTTCATAATAGGGGGTAAGTTTCCATGACAAAGCACCCGGTAGTTGTCCGTTTGAAAACGGGTCTCCATGCCAGACCTGCGGCACTGTTCGTTCAAGAAGCGAATAAGTACTCGTCTGAAGTGTTCGTCGAGAAGGACGACAAAAAAGTTAATGCAAAAAGTATCATGGGGATCATGAGCCTTGCAATTAGCACAGGTACGGAAATCCAGATTAGTGCAGAAGGCGCGGATGCCGAACAGGCTGTAAACGCTTTAGTTAGTCTGGTAAGCAAGGAAGAGCTCGAAAACCAATAAGATATGATCAATCTAATGAAGAAGTCCCGAAAGGGGCTTTTTTGTGTTTTTCACGTTTATGCTATCGTCAAGTGCAACATTATGGAATTTGTCCCGTCTGTTAAGGTATCAAATCGTTTAAAGTTTGAGATGTTAACACATAAGGAGGCTATCGTGATGGGTAAACAATGGATGAAACCGTTTGGTGCGGTGCTGGTGGCAAGTACGTTGCTTATTGGAGGAACAGCATGGGTTGCACCAGGTAACTATGCTTACGCTGCAGAGGTTCAGGGTGTACAACAGAATGTGATTAATGTTGTGGGTAAAGGTGAGATTCAGGTGAAGCCTGATATCGCTTATCTGTCCATTGGTGTGAACAGTACTGCAGAGACAGCTGCATCTGCTCAAAAAGCGAATGCTGCCAAAGTTCAAAAGGTATCCAACTTGCTGAAGAATACGTGGAAGATCAGTGCAGACGACATTCAAACGAGTCAGTTCTCTGTACAACCCAACTATACGTATAGCGAAAAAGACGGACAACAAATTAAAGGATATACAGCGCATCATACGCTGACAGTCACATATCGTCAGATGGATAAGATTGGCGAGTTGCTCGATGCTGCTTCGGGTGCGGGTGCCAACAATATTGAAAACGTGCGCTTTACTGTAGAAAATCCGGAAAGTTATGAGTCCCAAGTGATTGAAAAAGCTGTTGCCAATGCAGATGTGAAAGCGGGCGCCATTGCAAAAGCAGTTAAACGTCAACTGGGTGCTGTTCTTTCCGTGAGCCAAGGTGATGCCAATGTGCCTGTATTCTATGCAAGCGAGGCGTTGATGTCCAAAGCACAAGATACAGCAGGTGGCACTGAGATTGAAACAGGCCAGGTTAAAGTAAGCACAATCCTGAATATCACGTATGAAATGAAATAAACAAGAGTGAACTAAGGATTGTAAGCTCAAGTAACCTTTATAAGTGTCATTTGAAGGGTACAACGAAATAATGACAAAGACTTTGTCCTGTGGACAGAGTCTTTTTTTGTTGGAAAAGCAAACTTTGATGAAGTTAGATAGGAGGGAACTTTATTCGAAGCAACATGAAATGTTGTATATTGGTATCTTTTTTGTATAGTTGTTCGTGACAAAAAGGTCATATCCCCATATATTTTCCTACTGATATTCATCAACATTGTAACTCGAGCTGTAAACCTTTCCGAAATCGGGTTAATTATAATAGAGAGGTGAGCGTATGAGATATGCGATCAGGTCAGGATTACATACGCAATGATCCCTAATTGTGAATTCGGAGAGGAGTTTTATATATGACATCATGGAAAAAATGGACAAGTGCATTGCTCGCAGCAGGAATTATTGTAGGTAGCGGTTCGGTGTGGCAGGACAGTTCGGTTCAGGCGGCATCGGTATCCTCGAAAGTGACAACCACAGCTGAGGTGACCCTGAAGTCGGGTGGAAAAACACTGACTCAAAAAGGACTTCTTCAAGGTGGTTCAACTTGGGTATCTCTTACGGCAGTTAAAGATGTGGCAGGTGGAACGCTGAAATATGATGCGAAAACCAAAGAGTACGCTTTGACAGCAGCCAATAACACAATGACGATCAGCCTATTGGATGGCGAGCCGAGTGTTCGAATTAACAACTATTATCCTCAAGTGGACGCAAAGCTGATCAACGGCAGATTATATATCCCATTCTCGGCAATGAGAGATTATCTGGGTGTACAGGGGAATTGGGATAGCAAAACCAAAACGTTGACACTCAGCAAAGTGAAACAAAATAACGTTAAAATTAAAGCGGCAACAGTTAATGTTACTGTAAAAAATGCTGAAGTAGATGTTCAATATCCGCAAGTGAGTGGACTTGCCAGCAAAGAAGCTGAAGCGGCGATCAACAAAGTGTTGAAAGACGAAGTGGATGCGTATGTAGCTGACTTCAAGAAACAGACATCTGAATTCGGCGGTGCAACAGCCAACCGTCCATATGCATTTGAGAGCTCCTATGTAGTGACGTACAACGAAAAAGGCGTGCTGGGACTCATTACACAACGATACGAAGATTATGCTGGCGCTCATGGTATGACGTACCGTACGGGCCACACCTTTGCACTGGACACAGGTAAGGAGCTTACGTTAGATGATGTGCTGCAAAATAACAAAACCATGCGCGAGACGTTGAGTAAAAAAGTGGGTGAACAACTGAAAGCCCGCGGTGGATACCTCGACGGTTATAAAGGGTTAAATAAAGATCAAGATTTCTATGTGACACCAACGGGTGTAGTTGTGTTCTTCCAGTTGTATGAGTATACGGCGTACGCAGAGGGATTCCCTGAAATGCCATTTACGTACAAAGAGCTTCTCCCTAAAGGCACGGAACCTTTCAATAATGTAAATGGAACCAAATAAAGAATCATTATTATGCACTCTTAAGTTTTCTTCCTTATAAAATGAAAAAAGAAGCCCCCATCATAATTATGATGAGGGCTTCTTCTCGTATAGACAACACAATTATATGTTGCTGATTACGTTAGGTGTTGATTATGTTAACGCATAGACCGTGGTCTACGTCACACTTAGATGCCTTGTGATCCTACGTTTTCGATGACTTTATCAATGATACCGTAATCGGCGGCTTCAGCAGCACTCATGAAGTAGTCACGATCTGTATCTTTCTCAATCCGCTCCAGCGGTTGACCTGAACGCTCAGAGATGATGCGGTTCAACGTATCACGCATTTTCAGGATGCGACGAGCACGGATTTCGATGTCAGAAGCCTGACCTTGTGCACCACCAAGTGGTTGGTGAATCATAATTTCACTGTTTGGTAATGCAAAACGTTTACCTTTTGCACCGGCATTCAGCAAGAATGCACCCATGGAAGCCGCCATACCTACACAGATGGTAGATACATCCGGTTTGATGAATTGCATTGTATCGTAAATGGCCATACCGGCTGTAATCGATCCGCCTGGGCTGTTGATGTATAAGTGAATGTCTTTCTCCGGATCTTCCGCAGCCAGGAACAACATCTGTGCCATAATGGCATTAGCCACTACGTCATTAACATCGCTACCAAGGAAAATAATACGATCCTTCAGCAATCTGGAGTAGATGTCGTAGGCGCGCTCACCCCGGTTGCTCTGTTCAACGACCATTGGAATAAAACTCACGTGAAAAACCTCCTTGGAATGTAAATGTTATTGGTGTTTATACTTAAACTGTTACCGTATTACCCACATAATAAACAATTCCAAACAAAAAGTCAAAGAAAGTCAAACTAACTTGCAAAAAAAAGAAACCTTTCCGGTTTCATTGGTTAAATGGGTTATGAGCTGTTAAATAAAAATGGCGCGCCCGCCAAGAATCGAACTTGGATCTCAGGCTTCGGAGGCCTACGTCATATCCATTGGACCACGGGCGCACATTATGTGACAGCAATAATGATTATAGCTCATGGAATATTTAATTGCAAGCAGTTCGTTATGTATGTTGGTTTGGATTGAGCTAAAAATGATCATGATGAAGAAGAGTGGATAAAGAGTGCATTTAAGTAAATGCTATTAGAGGTTTTGGACATGCCGTATGAAATGTGATTCTGAGCGATATGTAGATTGAATTCATTTGTTTCTTCTATATATGGTATGCGTGAGCTAGTCCTTGATCATGGAAGTCTAGGATTGTGAAAATAGGCGCGTACAAACGCTGAATGCGTGTCGAAATAACACGTTGAAACACTTGCATGTCACGTCAGTTTTAGGTAGAATAGACGTGGGACTTAAAAAGTTAACCCGGGACGTTTTAGGGCCATGAAAGAGAGCTTAGAACGAGAACTTGCGGGAGTGGAAAGCATGCGAACGATTTTAGAAGTACAAAAGCAGCTTCTGCCTGATCTCATGGATATCTTGAAAAAGAGGTATACGATTCTACAACAGATCATGTTATCGGATGTGATCGGACGGAGAACGTTAGCTAATTCCATGCAGATGACCGAGCGGGTTCTGAGGGCTGAGACCGATCTGTTAAAGGCTCAGGGACTTATTGAAATTGACAGTGCAGGAATGAAGATCAGCGAGGCAGGGTATGATTTGCTGCAGCAGTTAGAGCCCGTAGCCAAAGAGTTGTTCGGATTATCCGAGCTGGAAGAGCGCATCAAGCAAGCCTACGGTCTGCAAAAGGTAGTTGTGGTTCCTGGCGATTCGGACGTTTCTCCATTTGCCAAAAGGGAACTGGGCAGAGCCGGAGCGAAGGCTCTCGGCAATATCATGAGTGACAACGACGTTGTCGCCGTTACTGGTGGTTCAACAACGGCCGAAGTCGCAGAACAACTAAATCCGCCAACATCGCTCAAAGGTGTCTGGTTCGTACCAGCACGCGGTGGACTTGGAGAAAGCCTTGAAATTCAGGCTAATACGATCGCATCCACAATGGCAAAACGGGTAGGGGCGCAATACAAACTCCTGCATGTACCGGATTTGCTCAGTGATCATGCCTATGAATCATTAATCCAGGACCCTAGTGTTCAGGAGATTCTGCAGCTGATCAGGCAATCACGGATTGTTATTCATGGAATTGGTGATGCCGTAGAGATGGCCAAAAGACGCAAACTTGCGACGGAGATTATAGATGAACTTCAGGAGCAAGGGGCCGTATCTGAATCTTTCGGTTATTACTTTAATGATCAGGGTAAGGTGGTACATACCATGCTTACACTGGGTATGCGACTTCAGGATATTGAACGAACCGATGTTGTGATTGGAATTGCAGGTGGCAAAAGCAAAGCTGCTGCTATACATTCCGTGTTACGATTTGGTCAGGAAGATATTCTGATTATTGATGAGGCTGCTGCCGAAGTCATCGTTGCTGAAATGGAATAAGGTTTTACTTTGTATCACAACTATTGTTGTCTTGACGGACTTCACCGTCTGTCTTGAATATATAAGTTTCATAAAAAATTAATCAAAACTTGGGAGGAACTTACTCATGATTAAAGTAGGTATTAACGGTTTTGGACGTATTGGACGCTTGGCATTCCGCCGTATTCAAAATGTAGCAGGCATCGAGGTAGTAGCAATCAACGACTTGACTGACGCTAAAATGCTCGCTCATTTGCTCAAATATGATACAACTCAAGGTCGCTTCGATGGCGATGTTGAAGTACACGATGGCTTCTTCAAAGTGAACGGCAAAGAAGTTAAAGTATTGGCTAACCGTAACCCGGAAGAACTTCCTTGGGGCGACCTGGGCGTAGATATCGTTCTGGAATGTACTGGTTTCTTCACAACTAAAGAAGCAGCTGAGAAACACTTGAAAGGTGGAGCTAAGAAAGTTGTTATCTCCGCACCAGCTACTGGCGACATGAAAACCATCGTTTACAACGTAAACCATGAAATCCTCGACGGTACTGAAACTGTAATCTCCGGCGCATCTTGCACAACAAACTGCCTGGCACCTATGGCAAAAACACTGCAAGACAAATTCGGAATCGTTCAAGGTTTGATGACTACAATTCACGCTTACACTGGCGACCAAAACACGTTGGATGCTCCACACCCTAAAGGTGACTTCCGTCGTGCTCGCGCAGCAGCTGAAAACATCATCCCTAACACAACTGGTGCTGCTAAAGCAATCGGTCTGGTAATCCCAGAACTGCAAGGCATCCTTGATGGTGCAGCTCAACGTGTACCAGTAGCTACTGGTTCCCTGACTGAGCTCGTAACTGTTCTGAACAAAAAAGTAACTGCTGAAGAAGTTAACGCAGCTATGCAAGAAGCTTCCGATCCAGAAACTTTCGGATACACAGAAGACGAAATCGTATCTTCCGATATCCAAGGAATCACTTTCGGTTCCCTGTTTGATGCAACTCAAACTAAAGTTCTGACTGTTGGCGACCAACAATTGGTTAAAACTGTAGCTTGGTATGACAATGAAATGTCCTACACTGCACAATTGGTTCGCACTTTGGAGCACTTTGCAAAAATGATTAAGTAATATCTGTAATAACATAGAGCGGAAACAGATGCTATATTGTTTCCGCTCTTTATATATCTACATTTTGCAAATTTCTCAAAAACACCAGGATTTACGAGGGATTTTAGCTCTTGATTGGTCCACCAAATACATGGGTGCGGAGGAAATACAGATGAACAAAAAAAGTGTACGCGATATCGAATTGACAGGAAAACGGGCTTTTGTCCGTGTAGATTTCAATGTGCCGCTCGAAGATGGTAAAATTACAGATGACAAACGTATTCGTGCAACGCTTCCTACAATCAACTTCTTGATTGAAAAAGGCGCTAAAGTCATTTTGGCAAGCCACATGGGTCGTCCTAACGGCGAAGTGGTTGAATCCTTGCGTTTGACTCCAGCAGCTGAGCGTTTGTCTGAATTGCTTGGTAAAACAGTTGTTAAAGCTGACGGTTCTGTTGGTGACGCTGTTAAAGCTCAAATCGCTGAACTGAACAACGGCGACGTATTGTTGCTTGAAAACGTTCGTTTCCACGCAGGCGAAGAGAAAAACGATCCGGAACTGGCAAAACAATTTGCTGAACTGGCTGACGTTTTCGTTAACGATGCGTTTGGCGCGGCTCACAGAGCACACGCTTCGACTGAAGGAATCGCTCACTTGCTTCCAGCAGTGTCCGGTTTGTTGATGGAGAAAGAACTTGAAGTGTTGGGTAAAGCAATCTCCAACCCTGAGCGTCCTTTCACAGCTATTATTGGTGGATCCAAAGTTAAGGACAAAATCGATGTAATCGACAACCTGCTGAACATTGCAGACAACGTAATCATCGGTGGCGGTCTGACTTACACGTTCTTCAAAGCACAAGGACATGAAATTGGACAATCCTTGCTGGATGACTCCAAACTTGATGTTGCTCTTGGTTTTATCGAAAAAGCGAAAAAATTGGGCAAAAACTTCTACCTGCCGGTAGATATCGTAGTGTCTGACGATTTCAGTGCGAAAGCAAACACACAAATCGTTGACATCGATGGTATCCCAGCAGATTGGGAAGGTATCGACATCGGTCCTAAAACACGTGAGATCTATGCTGATGTAATCAAAAACTCCAAATTGGTTGTGTGGAACGGACCAATGGGCGTATTTGAAATCGAGCCATTCTCCCACGGTACTCGTGCAGTAGCGGAAGCTTGCGCTGAGACAGAAGCTTACACTGTAATTGGTGGCGGTGACTCCGCAGCAGCAGCTGAGAAGTTCAAATTGGCTGACAAGATGAACCACATCTCTACAGGTGGCGGTGCATCGCTCGAGTTCATGGAAGGTAAAGTACTTCCAGGCGTAGTGGCATTGAACGACAAGTAAGTTTTAGTAGCCTATAGCATGAAGGAGTTGAAACCCATGAGAACACCGATTATCGCAGGTAACTGGAAAATGTTCAAAACGGTTTCCGAATCCAATGACTTCATTCAGGAAGTTAAAGGAAAAGCGGAAGTTGAAGGCGTGGAAACTGTAATCTGCGCACCGTTTACAAATCTGCCATCCCTGGTAGAAGCTGTTAAAGGCACAAACATCAAAATTGGTGCACAAAATCTTCATTTTGAAGATAACGGTGCATTCACAGGTGAAATCAGCGGCGTGATGCTGAAAGACCTGGGTGTGGATTATGTCATTATTGGTCACTCGGAGCGCCGTCAATATTTTGCGGAAACCGATGAGACTGTCAATAAAAAGTTGCATGCAGCATTCCGTCACGGATTGACTCCAATCTTCTGCCTTGGTGAGACGCTTGAAGAGCGTGAAGCGAACCAAACAAAAGACGTATGCAAAGTGCAAACAGTAGCTGCTTTTGCAGGTCTGTCTGCAGAGCAAGCGGCACAAGTTGTTATCGCTTATGAGCCAATCTGGGCGATTGGTACAGGCAAATCCTCCACTTCCCAAGATGCGAATGAAGTTATTGCTTACATCCGTACGCTGGTGAAGGATCTGTACAACGAGACGGTTGCGAATGCAGTTCGTATTCAATACGGCGGCAGTGTTAAACCAGAGAACGTAACAGAATACCTCGGACAAAGCGACATCGACGGCGCACTTGTTGGCGGTGCCAGCTTGCAGCCGGCTTCGTTCATCGCGCTTGTTGAGGGGGCGAAGTAAGATGACAGCTCCAAAACCTGTAGCACTGATCATCATGGATGGCTTTGGTCTGCGTAACACGGTGGAAGGCAATGCGGTAGCGCAAGCCAAGAAACCGAACTATGACCGTTTCATGAGCCAATTCCCACATACAACGCTCACTGCATGCGGTGAAGCTGTAGGTTTGCCAGAAGGGCAAATGGGAAATTCCGAGGTAGGTCACCTGAACATTGGTGCCGGCCGGATCGTATACCAGGATTTGACCCGTATCTCCAAATCCATTCGTGACGGCGAGTTCTACGACAATGAAACACTTGTCAAAGCCGTTCGTGAAGCGAAACAAAGCGGCAAAAAACTTCATCTCTACGGCTTGTTGTCTGATGGCGGCGTACATAGTCACATCGACCACCTGTTTGCTATGCTAGATCTGGCCAAAAAAGAAGGAATGAATGATGTATATATTCATGCTTTCATGGATGGCCGTGATGTTATGCCAGACAGTGGTAAAGACTTCATGCAGAAACTGATCGCTAAGATTGAAGAAGTCGGTGTAGGTAAAATCGCTACGGTTCAAGGTCGCTATTACGCGATGGACCGTGACAAACGTTGGGAACGGGTTGAGAAATCATACCGTGCCATCGTTTATGGAGATGGACCAAAATACACTGACCCACTCAAAGCGGTTGAAGAATCGTATGAGAAATCCGTATTTGATGAATTCGTTGAACCAACGGTTATCGTTAAAGCGGATGGTGAGCCGGTAGGTTTGGTTGAGAGCGGCGATTCCGTTATCTTCCTCAACTTCCGTCCTGACCGTGCGATCCAGTTGTCGCAAGTATTCACGAACCAGGATTTCCGCGGTTTTGATCGTGGTCCGAAGTTCCCTGTGGGCTTGCACTTTGTATGCTTGACTTTGTTCAGCGAGACGGTTGAAGGTTATGTGGCTTATTCGCCGAAGAACCTCGACAACACCCTGGGTGAAGTTCTGGTACAGAACAATAAAAAACAACTGCGTATTGCAGAAACTGAGAAATACCCGCACGTTACCTTCTTCTTCAGCGGCGGTCGTGATGTGGAGCTTCCGGGCGAAACTCGTGTACTGATCAACTCACCAAAAGTTGCAACGTATGACCTGCAACCAGAGATGAGTGCGTATGAAGTAGCTGATGCATGTGTTCGCGAGATCGAAGCAGACAAACATGACGCCATCATTCTGAACTTTGCTAACCCTGACATGGTTGGACACTCCGGCATGCTGGAGCCTACCATCAAAGCGGTTGAAGTAACAGATGAGTGCATGGGCCGTGTTGTGGATGCAGTACTTGCCAAAGGCGGCGTTGTACTAATCACTGCGGATCATGGTAACGCGGATATGGTGTTCGATGAGAAGGGACGTCCGTTCACAGCTCATACAACGAACCCGGTTCCATTCATCGTTACCGATGCAAATGTAACCCTGCGTGAAGGCGGAATCCTGGCAGATATCGCGCCAACGATCCTTGACCTGATGCAATTGCCTAAACCGGCTGAAATGACAGGTACATCTGTCATCGCTACCCGCAAATAAGTTACACAACAACATATATAATTGGGCGGTTTGGTGTTTGCGCATTGAACGAAGGCAGCAGAAATAGTCTGAAGAAGCGAAGCGTTCGCCTTTATCACATGATTTCAACTTATGAAAATAAGTTCAAAGAAATCAGGGGATAACAGCGATTGGAAGACGATTCTGCTGATGTAGTAAAATAAGGGCAAACACAAGTTGGTCCAAAAATTAAATCCCAACTATAAAGGAGATTATCACAAATGACTATTATTTCTGACGTGTACGCTCGCGAAGTCCTCGACTCCCGCGGTAACCCTACAGTAGAAGTTGAAGTATACCTGGAGTCCGGCGCAATCGGACGCGCAATCGTTCCATCTGGTGCATCCACTGGTGCCCACGAAGCCGTTGAGCTTCGCGATGGTGACAAATCCCGTTACCTCGGTAAAGGCGTTCTGCAAGCTGTTAAAAACGTAAACGAAACAATCGCTCCAGAAGTTATCGGTATGGATGCATTGGATCAACTGGGTATCGACAAATTGATGATCACTTTGGATGGTACGCCAAACAAAGGTAAACTGGGTGCTAACGCAATCCTGGCTGTATCCATGGCAGTAGCTCGCGCAGCTGCTGACGCTCTGGACCTGCCATTGTACGTATACCTGGGCGGATTCAACGCTAAAGCATTGCCAGTTCCAATGATGAACATCATCAACGGTGGTGAGCATGCTGACAACAACATCGACGTTCAAGAGTTCATGGTTCTTCCAGTTGGAGCACCAAGCTTCAAAGAAGCTCTTCGCGTAGGTGCAGAGATCTTCCACAACTTGAAATCAGTATTAAGCTCCAAAGGCTTGAACACAGCTGTAGGTGACGAAGGTGGTTTCGCACCGAACCTTGGTTCGAACGAAGAAGCAATCACTACAATCATCGAAGCAATTGAAAAAGCTGGTTACAAACCAGGCGTTGACGTATTCTTGGGTATGGACGTTGCTTCCACTGAGTTCTACAAAGATGGTAAGTACACACTTGCTGGCGAAGGTAAATCTTACACTTCCGCTGAGTATGTTGACCTTCTGGCTTCATGGGTTGAGAAATACCCAATCATCACAATCGAAGACGGTATGTCCGAAGATGACTGGGATGGTTGGAAATTGCTCACTGAGAAATTGGGAGACAAAGTACAACTCGTTGGTGATGACCTGTTCGTAACAAACACTGAGCGTCTGGGCAGAGGTATCAACGAAGGTATCGGTAACTCCATCCTGATCAAAGTTAACCAAATCGGTACATTGACTGAAACATTCGATGCAATCGAAATGGCTAAACGCGCAGGATACACAGCTGTAATCTCCCACCGTTCCGGTGAGTCCGAAGACAGCACAATCGCTGACATCGCTGTTGCAACTAACGCTGGTCAAATCAAAACGGGTGCTCCTTCCCGTACAGACCGTATCGCGAAGTACAACCAATTGCTTCGCATTGAGGATCAACTGGGTGAACTGGCTCAATACAATGGTCTTAAAGGATTCTACAACCTTAAAAAATAAGCTGGATATTCAGCTTTTACAGGCAAGCCGGGTAACCGGCTTGTCTTTTTTATTGCAACGAAGTAATGGTATAAAGTAAGCATCACGCGATGGTGAAATTTAGGGCATTGTATAAACTGTACTACTTGTAGTACAACCATAGCTATGTTACAATTAAAGTATCTGTTTTTATGGTGAGATGTATGCCCACATGGGTAGGAGGTGGAAAGAATGGATATTGCTTTGAAATTGCTGCTCGTTGTTTTCTCGATCGGTCTAATCACTGTAGTATTGCTGCAGCACGGGAAAAGCGCTGGTTTGGCGGGTGCCATCTCCGGTGGTGCGGAACATCTTTTCGGTAAAACGAAAGCGCGCGGATTGGATCTCTTCCTGCAACGTGCAACGGTGGTACTGGGTGCAGGATTTATGATTTTGTCTATCGTTGTTACGGTGGTTTCCAAGTAAGAATTGGAACTGCTGTTCAATGAATAGCTTAAGCTAATGGCTTAATTGATGAACCTTCGTTTCGTGAAGAAACGGGGGTTTTTTAATAAATTCTTACGCGTCCAAACTTTTCCAACAATTTAATCTATAGACTCCATGATTTTCGGTCTTCTTCTCACTTCTGTTTGGTTTTCCTTCCTTAACATGCAACACACCCCTATCATGTATGGTATGTCCCTCGCTTATTCGTTACGCGAAATCACTCCCTATAATGAATGTCATGTGTACGAAAATTTTCGGATGTAGTTCTTTGCCAGATGCGCACAGCACGTGTATCGCATAAAATGTCTGTATAGATACGTGAAAGCGTGATTTTAGAGGAGCGTCCGGGAACTGTGGTTTTTTTGCGAGGTACGGATGGGTCGGATTGAATTCGTGTATACTAGGGTATGAGATAGTATGGTTGCACTACTACGCTCTTCACAACAGTGAAATTGCATTGCATGAAAATGGTAATAATTCCGATACATAAAGAGATGAGACTTGCTTACACTTTTATGTTTCCCGAGGTGAATATATTAATGATAACAGAACAACAATTGCTCGACTTCATGCGGGAAACCGCTTATAAACCTATGACTTATCAGGAGTTGGAACAGCACTTCGCTATTGAAGATGCAGCTGATTTCAAAGCCTTTTTGATTATGCTTAATACGCTGGAGGAATCCGGTAAAGTTTTGCTGACCCGTAACAATCGCTATGGCATGCCAGAGCGTATGGATTTGGTACGTGGACGTTTACAGGCTCACGCCAAAGGTTTCGCTTTCCTTATCCCTGAGGATCGGGAGCACCCGGATGTGTACATTCACGCCAATGATATGAAAAGTGCGATGAATGGTGATACGGTATTGGTTAAAGTCACATCTCAAGGACCTTCAGGTGGTCGTTTGGAGGGTGAGATCGTCCGTATTGTTACTCGTGCTGTGACACAAGTCGTTGGTGTGTTCCAGAGCCATGAGGTGTACGGATTTGTCATTCCGGATGATAAACGGATTAATCGCGATATTTTCATCCCACGTACCAACTTTGCTGGGGCGGTTGATGGACAGAAGGTCGTAGCCAAGATCGTCAGCTATCCGGAGGGCCGTGCGGCTGCCGAAGGTGAAGTGATCGAGATTCTCGGTCATAAGGATGAGCCGGGTATTGATATTTTGTCCGTCATTCGCAAGCATCAGTTGCCTGAAGCTTTCCCTGATGAAGTGGTAGAAGAGGCGGAAAAAGCACCCGACTCCATCACGGATGAAGAGATTGTACAACAGGGTCGCCGTGATCTGCGCGGACTTAACATTGTCACGATTGATGGCGAAGATGCCAAGGATCTGGATGATGCTGTAAATGTAGAGAAACTGCCTAACGGGAACTACCGTCTGGGTGTTCATATTGCCGACGTTGGCTATTATGTGCAGGAGAATTCCAAGCTGGATCAGGAAGCCTACAACCGTGGATGCAGTGTGTATCTGGTAGACCGGGTTATTCCTATGCTGCCACAACGTCTGTCCAACGGAATCTGTAGTTTGAACCCCCAGGTAGACCGCCTGACCCTGTCTTGTGAGATGGAGTTTAACGACCAGATGAAGGTTGTTAAACATGATATTTTCACGAGTGTAATCAAAACCAAAGAGCGGATGACGTATTCCAACGTCCGTAAAATCCTTGAAGGTGAAGAGCCGGAATTGCTCGAACGTTATAAGGATCTGGTAGATGATTTCCATCTGATGAAAGAGATTGCCTTGAAGCTGCGTGCTATGCGTATGCGCCGTGGTGCGGTTGACTTTGATTTTGAAGAATCCAAAATCATTGTGGACGCAGAATGCAAACCGGTAGATATCGTAAAACGGGAGCGTTCGATTGCAGAGCAAATCATTGAGGAATTCATGTTGGCAGCGAACGAAACAGTGGCAGAGCATTTCCACTGGTTGAAGGTTCCTTTCATTTATCGTGTGCACGAAGACCCGGATCAGGAAAAACTGCAAAATTTCCTCGCCTTTGCGGCGAATTTTGGACACCAGGTCAAAGGACGTGGCAATGCGATTCATCCACGGGCGCTTCAATCGTTGCTTGAGGATATCAAAGAAACGAAAGAACAAACCGTGATTAGTACGATGATGCTGCGTTCCATGAAACAGGCGAAGTATGACTCTGAAATGTCGGGTCACTTTGGCCTCGCGGCAGAATTCTATAGTCACTTTACGTCTCCAATTCGTCGTTATCCCGATCTTGTCATTCACCGGGTGATTCGCGAAGTCATTGAAAATAATGGTGCATTGCCGGAGAACCGTCAGGAGTATTTGGCAGCACGTATGTCCGATATTGCGCAGCAGTCTTCGGAACGTGAACGTGTGGCGGTAGAAGCTGAGCGGGATACGGAGAAAATGAAGAAAGCCGAGTACATGCTCGACAAAGTAGGCGAAGAGTTCGAAGGCATGATCAGCAGTGTGACCAGCTTTGGTATGTTCATTGAGTTGGAAAACACGGTTGAAGGCTTGATTCGCCTGAGCGCACTCACGGACGACTATTACCATTTTGACGATCAGCATATGGCTCTGATTGGTGAACGTACCTCGAAAGTCTTCCGCATCGGTGATGAAGTGAAGATCCGTGTGGCACGTGTAAGCATGGAAGAGTATACGATTGATTTTGAAATGGTAGATATGAAACCTCGCGGTGAACGTCCTGGCGGCTTCGGTGGCGGACGTGGCGGTAAAGGTGGACGCCCAGCAAGTGGTGGCGGTCGCGGCGGTGCCAAGGGTGGACCGGGTGGTTTCGGCGGTTCACGTGGCGGCAAAGGCAGTTCGGCAGGTGCTGGAGCCAGCCGTGGTGGCAGATCAACGGAAGAAAGCAGCAAAGGTGGACGTGGCGGTCGCGGTGGAGCAGCAAGTGCAGGCGCGGGCGCAGGCTCATCTGGTGGCTACGCAGGTAAAGGCGGCGGCAAACCTAAAAGTGAGCGTCGTGCTGGTGATGCTGGTGGATCAACTGGTCGGGGCAAAGGCGCGGTGAGCTTTGGTTTTGGCTCAGGTAAAGGCGGATATAGCTCTACATCGGGTGGATCGGATAGTAGTTCAACCGATGGACAAGGAAGTGGCCTGAACAGCGGCAGCGGTCGCGGTGAAGGAAGCTTTAAGTCCGGCAAGGGCGGCGGTAAAGGTGGCAAAGGCGGAAGTGGGCGCAAAAACACTTCGCCAAGCGGCGTATTTATTGGAGAGAATGCAACTCCTGGTGGCGCTCAGGAAAGCGGAGCACCACGACGCAAGCGGAAGAAGAGCAAAAGTGCAGCTGGTAACGGCACGGCAGCTTTTGTACGGAAAAAGAAAAAATAAAGCTAACGTAACTTGGAGAGATGGATTACAATTCGTTCCTTCAGGTTAATCGTTGGAGAAAATACCCACTTCAGCCGGTGTGTTGTTTCGCACAGTCTGGAAGTGGTGTAATGAGGAGGGGCGGCAGAGGTCGCCTCTTTCTTGATTTTAACAGCCGTACTTGCTACAATTAAGGTCTGGCACGTGGTACCTTGGTGCAACATTGGGTGCGCTGCTATAGAGCATGGTACCGGCTTATTTTACGGAGAAGGAGTGAGGACATGGGCAAGAATGATGGACAGAGTAAAGTGCTCGCACAGAATAAAAAGGCTTCCCATGACTACTTCATTGAAGATACGTATGAAGCGGGCATGGTGCTTACCGGAACGGAGATCAAATCTCTTCGTAACGGCCGTGCGAATATTGGTGATGCATTTGCCACGATTCGAAACGGTGAGATTCATATTCACAATATGCATATTAGTCCTTTTGAACAAGGGAACCGAAATAATCCGCTCGATCCAACACGTACGCGCAAGTTGTTGATGCATAAAGTGCAGATTCACAAGCTGCTCGGGCTGTCGAAACAGGATGGGTACAGCATTGTTCCGCTGAAAATCTATATCCGCAATGGTTATGCAAAGCTTTTGCTTGGACTGGGTAAAGGTAAGAAGCAATACGACAAACGTGAAACTGCCGCGAAGCGCGATGCTCAACGTGATATCCAACGGGTACTGCGCGACAAGCAGAAGGTTGCGCGTTAAGTGGAGCGCTGGGCGTAAATGCTTTACTTTTAAGTGTATAAGATAGTTTTTTTATGATGAAGCTAGGAAGATTGATGTATGAGTTAAGGAGTCTCAAGGTTTGTCCTGCAATGGGCAAGATTGAGGCTTTTTTTATTTGTGTTTGGGGAAGGTGATTTGATGTGAATAGCCGAAGTGTGCAGTTGGCTGATTTTTGTTGTGTGTGACTAAGAAAATTGCCAGGAGCATGGAGAGTGCGGTGATGAATTTAAATTATCAGCTGTTGCGTAGTTTATCAGGCGCGTGGGTAAAATACTAAGGTACAGTTGTTCGTGAGCCGATCTGGGTAAACTTTACTTCCGATTGGCGACGCGGTATAATATGTAGACGATTGAGCCTGTTGTATTGGATAACCTTGTACACATGCTCAGCCTGCTGGAATGTCTTCCAGCAATCTGTACTATTTCGGTGATGTGTCCTGTGTTATGATTACTCATGTAGCAGACTGGAATGCCGAGTTTGAAAGAAGCATCTTTTTACCTTGGAGGAAAAAGATGTGCAGCACCTTTGCTCCGTATTCACGGATTAATCCTGGAGCCCTTCTTCATTGAGGGGGCGTTTATGGATTCGACGGGGATAGTTCGAGCATGGGTAGCGGGTAGTGGGGACGCGTCCGCTTTATCAACGCTAAAGCCTATTAAACGGCAAACAACAAACAAACTACGCTTTCGCAGCCTAAGAAACTGTGTGCGTGCTTCTACCCTGCATCGCCCATGTGACAGGGATAGGGGCTAACTAGTAGTGGGATACGCTGTCACATCTCCGCCTGGGGTGTGCTGAAGAAGACAATCAGGCTGACCCAACGTATAGCCGGTTACGGGGCGATACTCGGGTGACATCAAAACTGTGACTACACCCGTAGAAGCTTATGTGTCGTTATCTTCGGACAGGGGTTCGACTCCCCTCGCCTCCATTAGAGTCAAAAACCATCAACCAGTAAATCTGGTTGGTGGTTTTTTAGTTTATGATATAATAAACAGAAATTTAGATTGGGGGACTCAGGATGTTTACAAATCGAAAACAACTCCAAGAAATTTTAAACAAAGCAAGTCAACATGCACGGAAACAAGCTAAAGAATCAGGCGCCTCTATTTATTATATAAAGAATAACAAACGCGTTCGTGAGGATGCTGCGGGTAATAAATTTGAAATTATATTTGATGCTACTGGGAAACGCCAGGAGTTTGAGTATCATGAGTGAAATCAGACCAGTCATGACGGTATTTGCTGGAACCAATGGAGCAGGGAAAAGTACACTCAGTATGCAAATGAGAGAGTGGCTTGGTGAACTGGTTGATCCGGATCAAATTGCAAGAGAGTTGAAGCCAGAGAATCCGCGCAGTGCTGACCTGTCTGCTGGCAGGGAAGCTGTGAAAAGAATCCGATCTCTCATTAAAAGTGGTGTAAACTTCGCTATTGAAACGACATTGTCCGGATCATTTGTTTTAAAACATATGGAAATTGCAAAAGAAAACAGTTACGAAATTGTCGTATACTATATCGGCCTTGAGGATGTGCAAATGCATATAGATCGTGTTGCCTCTCGTGTTGAACAAGGTGGACATTGGATTGCAGAAGAAGACATTCGTTATCGATATGGTCAGTCTTTGAAGAACCTTAAACCGGCTCTATCTATCGCAGATCGGGTTATCATCATTGATAATACATACGAGCCTTTAATTGTTGCTGAAATCATACAGGGTGATTTGATCTATTGTGTTGAGTCCATACCTGCTTGGGCTAATCCTGTTCTTGTGGGTTACTGATACACGGGACATCACAACAGTGACTATACCCGTAGAAGCTTTTGTTCCGTTATCTTCGGACATGGGTTCGATACCCCCTCACCTCCATTAGAGTAAGCAAAATCCACCAACCATTGTTCTGGTTGGTGGATTTTTATTTTATGATATAATAACCTAAATTATATAAATGGAGGGAATCGAGGTATATGTAGGTCGAAAAGCTTTAAGAAAGTATATCAGGTACATTTAGGTTCTGAAACGTATATAGGTATCTATAGCCTGCTTTAACTAGACCAAATTATGATAATAGAAAATACATACGGGCCATCCATTGTTATGAGGATTTTTAATAGCTTGTTGATTCTATTTTGTGGAGCCTACGTTGATTTGTGCTCGAATTTAGTATTAAGAAATTAGATTAGGTAACATCCATACTGAGACTACTCCCCGCAGATCTTTGGAAGAGGCTTGACTCTCAGGGTCTATTTTATGAAAAACTAATTTTATAGTGTGTAACATTACATAGCACAATGTTGATTCTATAACAGAGTAAAGGAGTAGTTATTTTGGATCCGTACTTATATTTGTTTTTTCATGTTCTATCACATGCTCTTCTTGGGGCGGTAATTGCATACTGCTTTTTGCCAAGGGATACATGGAAAAATCTTATGATATGTCTATGTTCGGGTGCACTGTGTGGAATATTTCCTGATATTTTTGGGGATAGAAGTGTAGCTCCGTGGTCTCATTCTATATTGTTTACACCCCTTTTAGCTTTAGGAATAGCATATTTGACAAAACTGTTCTATAAAAAGACAAGTTTCAAATTAATCTGGGGATCTTCTATTTTGTCTGTCTTGTTTGGACACTTATTTTTAGACTATATGGGACATGATTTACCAGCATTCTATCCCCTTAGCGATAAGTCATATATTATGGGAGCCATTACATTGGGAGATCCATGGATATGGTTTCCATTAATTATTGGTCTTGGATTGAGTGTTTTTTTGAGGAACAAGCCTAAATTACCCGTAGTTACTTCGATACTATTCATATTGGTATATTTAGTTTTTCGAATAATATCCAAAGAAATAATCGAGCATAAAGTTCAAGTTCAACACCCAGTTCCTGAAAAGTCATACATTATAGTGGAGCCCGATAGTCATTATGAATTTCCTTTAGATCCCAGAAAGTGGTTAGAGTTCAGGTTTCGAGTCATCAGTCCTCATTTCTCTAAAGGTGGTGATGCGGGTATACTGGGAGAGAAATCAGACAAACTATTCTGGTACGATTTTTATCCAGTAGCCTTTGAGATAAATTTATCAAGAGGAAAGTATGTTCCAATAAATTCACAGGATTCTAAAGTTGTGATATCTGTTACTAAGGAATGGAAAGAAGCGGGTTCTAACTTTATTCAGGGAAAGTATGATGGAAACCTTCTTACCTACAAAGAAACCACCAATGGTCAGTGGGAAGAAGTTATACCGCAATAGTTTTCTACAGTTTCTATCCACCATCAACCAGCGGTCTGGTTGGTGGTTTTTCTGTTTATGCTATAATCTTTGTAAAATAAGCTGATGCAAGCCTAATTTACTCTGTAATCTCCCAAAGGAGGCAAAAAAGCATGAGCGAAACGCAGCAACATATCTGCGAGTTTGTTGCAGGGATACAAGCATATGTCTCGCCAGTAAATGTGATTAATCCTTGGAGAGATTATGTGACGGGCTATGATATCGGCCCCGAAGCGGTGAAGATTCGTTCTGAACATTTGGTCAGGTATTTGGAACCACGAATATCCAAGGCTCGGTACATTTTTATTGCTGAAGCCGTGGGATATCAAGGGGCGAGGTTCTCCGGCGTACCTTTGACGTCCGAGCGAATGGTTACCGGGAATCACTCACTGGTGAATCACCAGATGATTTTTGCAGGTGATCCGGGTGTCCGAACAAGCCTGCCCAATATCGCCAAACCTAACCGGAGTCAGGCACTGTATGGTTTCGCAGAACCGACAGCATCCATCATATGGGGCGAAGTGTTATCCAGTTCAAGGTGGAAACCAACGGACTTTATATTTTGGAACATCTATCCCTTTCATCCTTATCAATCTGCCGAAAACAGGATGACGAATCGAACGCCGACTTTGGCAGAGTTGGAGGATGGTGTGGTATTCGCCAGACAGCTTATGCAACTGAATCCTGATGCTCAGATCGTGGCTATTGGCAGAAAGTCAGCAGACACGTTAAGCTCCCAACTCATTAAACATCACCATGTTCCTCATCCTGCAAATGGAAGGGCAGTACAATTTCAAAAAGCAGTAAGGTCAATGATCTAGCCCATTTTGAACTGGAGAAATGTAAGGCTGACATATGCATTTTTATCGTTCAAGTGCCCTACACATAATGTAATGTCCTATCATATAAAGATTGGTTGGTGAAGCTAAATGAATGAAAAATACTGGCTTGTGGTGCAATATCCGCTGAAGAGCGCGCAGGGTAGCAAACGTGATCATTGGTTGAAGGAAAAGGTGATGGAATATCTGGAAACCGTTCTGACCCAGGCGGAGTTGGGAGAGGTGGATGGATGTGACCTGGGCAGCCGTATGGCTGATCCGAAGGAATATGTAATGAACATTTTCTGTGTGGTAACGGATGAAGATCGGAGCATAGCGCTAGTTAAAAAAGTGCTGAGAGAGAGTCGGTTGGATTATACCCGCATCCAAATCGCTACGATGCCATATGGCACAGAAGGAAGCTACACGCTGAAATATGCCTCCAAAAAAGGCGTTACCGAATTCTCGCTTTGATCACGCTTCGTTGTTTCTTACCATAACGAACGCTATGCTTGTCCTGCACTAGGGCAGTATGCTCCCGACATTTTTCCCACTTAAATTCATCATACGAGAAAACGATAATTGGATTTTCCCAACCTTAACCACTCGATCAACACTCTGTAAGTAGTAAGAATTATGCCCGTAGATATTGTAATTTTGCTCAAAAGTATGTACATATCAAGGTAGACGTTTATCATCGTCTTTTGTGTATCCAGACCCTCCGCTTCTGCCCCGCTTCACTCTCCATCCGGCACAAACCACAGCTTATTATCTGTACCTCCAACATTTTATAAAGCAGTACTTCTTGCGGCTCCAATTAGGGGCCCCTACCCGCAGCATTCACCACGATCAGATCCCCAAAGCCTCATTTCACTTCACTCAGTCAAGCTATATCCAAGCGATAAAAAGAGTTGAGCCTCCTCCATACACAGTCCTATAATATACAATTGTATAAAATCCGAGAGAGTGGTGGATATCACAACAGGTCATCCGATCCCAGCCGATAAACCCATCACACCTCGGAAACAAAGGAGGGTTACAATGCAAAACAGAGCAAAGGATACAACAACAGAGGCAACAGAAGCAGCAGAAGAAGATGCCACGATTGAAGCGAAAGCAACAGCAACAGCCCAATCAGATATTGAGACCGATGCAGAAGTAAACGCAAATACAAAAGTGAACATTGGTGCAATGAAGAACAATTGGACTCCCCGTTTCAAAGAGTTCATTCAACGCAAGCCCAAGACACTCGCTTTTAAAATCCCGTTTGCTTACTTTGTCATTATTCTGCTAACGGTGGCGTTCAGTGCGTTGGTGTTGAATCGAATCTCGGAAAGTGACGCGCAGCGAAAGATCAATGAAGCATCATTGCAAACAATTACATCCATTGAGACCAACGTTAATCTGATGATCGAGAACGTGAACAATTATTCGAAAATGATTTTCTCTGATCCCAACTTGCAGAACCTGCTGCGGCAGGGCAATGTGTACTCCAATTTACAGACACAGTCCAAGGTCAGCGCGTATTTGACCAATCTTATGCAAGCGGTTCCAATTATCGATTCAGTATATATTTACGATAATTCGGGGCACCGATTCTCGGTTGGTACACAGGAATGGCTCACGTTTATGGAAGCGAATGTGAAGGAAGCGCCGTGGTACGAACAGGCACTGAAGCATAACGGAAGATATCTGCTCAGGCTGAATGGTGGCAACAACGACAGCGGAGTCTCGGCGACGGGGGAGAATGATAGGCAAGAGGTGGTCTCATTTATTCGCCTCATTCGGGATTTGGATGATACGTCTCCACTTGGATTTCTGGTCATGAACATCAAGGGGAAATCCATTGCTCAGGCCTATGCCAACCTGTCTGCACCGGATTCATTTCAGGTGGCCATCCTGGATGAGCATCAGCGGGTGATCGCAACGAACGCAACCGATGGAAAGAAGGCCGTGCCTACTGTATCGGACTCATCCATGTCTACCGCTTCTGGACAGGAAGGGATGCGCGAGATATTAGAGGCCAATCAGGCCAAGTTAAAACAAACATTTCAAGAGCAATCCTCCGGCTTCATCACCTTGCAATCGGGTGGTCAGGAATATGCTGTGACCTATCGATCGGCTGGTGATGATCAGTGGAAATTCATCAGCATGAGCCCATACCAGGCTACCGATACCCGCAATAAATCCATGGTGATGCTTGCGCTGATCCTACTGGCGGTAAACGGGACTGTCTTTTTTGTCAGTTCATTCATCATCTCGCGCAGCGTCATTAAGCCGATTCACAAGCTGCTTCGCTCCATGCAGAAAGCACCAAGCGGCAACTTCCGCAAAGTGACGGTTGAGCTGAACAGTTACGAATTCGCACAGCTATATGGAGGTTACAACCAGATGATCGAGCAGATTGAGCAGATGTTGAAACGCATCATTCAGGAGCAGCAGACGATCCGCCGAGCAGAGCTGAATACACTTCAGGCGCAGATCAAGCCACATTTTCTATATAACACACTTGATTCCATTACCTCCCTGGCGATGTCCGGCATGAACGAAAAGGTATGTGAGCTGTTAGAAGCGCTCGGAAGTTATTATCGGCTGAGTGTCAGCAAAGGGCGTGAACTGATTACACTGCACGAGGAGGTTGAGATTGTACGCAATTATCTGACGATCCAGCAGGTGCGATACCCCGGTGTATTTGAGGTGCAGTATGATATTGCTCCAGACTGTGAGCGAGTGATGATTCCCAAGCTTGTGCTCCAGCCGCTGGTGGAAAATTCGCTATATCATGGCATACGCCCTAAAAGCAGTCCAGGCACGATACGCATCCAAGCTCGTCGATCCAAGGAGGGAGTACTTCTAACGATCACTGACGACGGAGTCGGCATGTCCGAGGAAGAAGTGAAGCAGATTCAACGAACAGAAATGAACAGGTCTAATCGCTCGAACTCATCTAACCCATCTAACACTTCTAACTCTTCTAATCCTACTCATAACTCTAAACACAATCCAAGCTTTGGCTTGTGGGGAACGATGGAGCGGCTTCGCATTTTCTATGACAGAGAAGATGGACTCAAGCTGCAGAGCGAAGTTGGAAAAGGAACCACCATTATCATAACGATCCCGAAGGGAGCCGATGAATCATGGAACTAACTGTGGAACCATTAAAGGTATTGATTGTGGATGACGAGTACCTCATCCGTAATCTGCTGCGCATGCGTATCGATTGGGAGCAGCAAGGCATGAACATCATTGGCGAGGCCTCCGATGCTGCAGAGGCTTTGGAACAGGTTGAGCTGTTGCGTCCAGACATTGTGTTCACGGATATATACATGCCAAAGATGGACGGCATTGAACTGAGCGGCATCCTCATGGAGCGTTACCCGAACTTAAAAATCGTGGTTGTGACGGGACATGATGAATTTGAATATGCTCGTCAGAGTGTGAAGCTGGGCATATCCGATTTTATTTTGAAACCTATTCGTGCTTCTGAGTTATTACAGGTTACGGCGAAGCTGCGAGCGGCAATCGAGCAGGAGATGGGGCGTGAGTACGAGCTGATGAAGCTGCGGGAGGAGATGAAGCAGAGTTTGCCTTATCTCAGAGAGAGGTTTGTAAATCAATGGTTAAGTGATGTGATACCTGAGGATGAACTACAAGAGAAGGGGCGTTTCTTCGGCATTCCTATCTCGTCTGGCGAACCAGGATTGCGCATCGCAGTAATGGAGGTGGAGGTTGCTGTACCGCAAGCGAAGATATCTGCACCAGAGGTATATCCACATCTGTCCGAACCATATCACCAAACACCCGAAACACTCCAAACACTCCAAACACATGAAGCACATCGAGGACCCCAACAACAACATGGTCAGCCCCAATTAAGCCAGCATCAGACTGAAGCCCATCGACAACCCGTTGAGGAAATACATATTTTGCTGCGAATGGTAGGCATGAAGCAGGTGCAGGCATTTTATCCGCAGGATTCGCAAACCATTATCGTCATGGACCCGCATAACCGGATAGTTGTGCTCTCATTTGGTGAGGATACGGAATTTGCCAATCAGGTGCAGCAGCTTCAGGAAGAACTTCAACATACACTTAAGCTCAAAGGGTGTGAAGTTGATGTGACCGTAGGGATTGGGCAATGGCAATCAGGATGGGGAAGGGCCTGTGTGGGATACCGGGAAGCTTGTCGTGCACTCGATTATCAGGCGTTTGTGGGGAAAAATCAGGTTATTTGCTTCGAGGATCTGGTCATCGAAGGCGGAAAAAGGCGGTACCACTCGGATGCTCAGCTGCTCCAACAACTGCAATTTTACGTCAGTGTTGGTGCGGGGGAAGAAGCCGTATTGTTGCTGGAGCGTATGCTGTCTGTGCCGTTCTCGGACGTTTCACAGTTTCGGATGGCTGCCATGGATGTGGTTACGGAGTGCCAGCGTGCTGCCATAGAGCAGCAACTTGAGGGAGAACACGCATTGAACAAAGAGGCCGTTGCGGCCATTTTTACAGCAGGTCATCTGCCTGAACTAAAAAGCATGCTGGAGCAGCATGTTCGCACGGTATCGGATGTCATACAAGCCAAACGACAGGCCAAGGAAGGTAATCTGATCGACCGGGTGATGGCTTATCTTGAAGAGAACATAGGCAATGCGGAAGTGGGGCTTTCCAGCACTGCGGCTGCTTTTTACGTAAGTTCGGGCCATCTGGGACGGCTGATGAAAAAAGAAACCGGGCAGACATTTGTGGAATATATGACGCAGCTTCGTATGAGAAAGGCCGAAACGTTGCTGAAGCAGACCGATTTAAAGGGGTATGAGATCGGGCAGCAGGTAGGCATCCCGGACCCACACTATTTCAGCGTCTTGTTCAAAAAACATATCGGACGATCCATGAACGAATATCGGAATGTAAAAACCTGAACAACGAGAATACCAACTCGGGAGTGTAGAGAAGGTGTGAGCGTATCCCCACTTCCAATTCCACATATGTTCGAATATTACAAATCGATGCCTGTTTTCTAAATGGAGAACAACGCACGGTTCGCCTAAAATATGGGCTAGAACGAACTAAAACACATAGGGAGGTCCATAGAGATGAAAGCGCTATTAAAAAAATCGGCAAGTCTAATTCTGACTCTGGGAATTGTAAGCAGTCTGGCGGCATGTTCATCCGGTTCGTCCGGTGGTACACAGGGGGAAAGTAATGGCAAGATCAAACTGACGCTATGGGATCAATCGGTTGGCAACACCGATCCTTCGGCCAAGCTGCTGCCCGAGATTGTTGAGAAATGGAACAGCGAGCATCCGGACATCCAGGTTGAACGTACGGGCACGACAGGAGAACAGTATAAAACCAAAGTCAAAACATCGATTGCGGCTGGTGAGGCGCCAGACCTGTTCTATGGCATGGGTGGCGGCAGCTTCATGCAGCCGTACATCAAATCCGGCAATGTGCTGGAAATCTCAAGTTACCTGACGGATGATATCAAAGAACGAATGGGCCCGGGAATGGCTGAGGCCATTAATATGGACGGCAAAATCTACACCTTGCCCGTATACACACATATCGCCAACCTTTACGTGAATACGGAACTGTTCGAGCAGGCGGGTGCCAAGATTCCGACCACCTATAACGAACTGCTGGATGCAGTCTCCAAGCTGAAAGCGGCGGGGATCACCCCAGCTGTGATTGGAGAGAAGGACCGCTGGCCGGGCATGTACTGGTACGACATTATTGCGATGCGTCAGGCAGGCAATGCTGCGGTGATGGAAGCCTTTAAAGATCCGTCGAAGTGGGATTCGCCCGACTTTGTAGCCGCTGCGACTAAGATGCAGCAGCTCGCGCAAGCAGGAGCGTTCAACAGCAGCATGTTCAGCATGAGCTATGACGAGATGCTTGGGGCATTTAATGCAGGCAACGGGGCAATGATGTTCCAGGCCAACTGGGTAAATGCAGGAATTGAGGACCCGTCCTCCGCAGTCAAAGGCAAAGTGAAAGTGATTCCGTTCCCGGTGTTTGAGGATGGAAAAGGCACAAATACCGAAATCTTTGGCGGAGCCGTCGATGGTTTCTACATCAACCAGAATACCAAACATCCGAAGGAAGCCGTGGAATTCCTCATGTATCTGAGTGAGCAGCTTGGTACGCAAGGTTTCCTGGCTGGAGCGGGTCTGCCAAGCTGGAAAACCGATGCACTCGACACATCCAGCCTGTCCTCCCTTGATCTGTCTGCGGCAGATATTATGAAAACGGCGACCTCATTCATTGCGTGGTGGGATAACATTCTGCCTGCGGAGTCTGCCGAAGCGCACAAAAACCTGATTGCCCAGCTGCTTGCCGGCGATGTAACACCTGAAGAGTTCTGCAAACAGATGGCACAGCTCAAACCAACAGAGCTAAGTCTATAGGAAACAGGTAGGCAGGTATGAGTACGTGCAAGCATACAAGCTTAAATGCTTACAAGTCCTAGAGGGTCCTTACACGACATGTCTTTGCCAATTCCCCGTGAATACCTTACGCATAGACCTTGTGGGCTTGCCCGTCTGAAGCATGCTAACAATGAAGATGAACCCAAACAAGGCGTGGTCCGGAATATCCCGGTCACGCCTTTGAGAGGAGAACAACAATGAACTCTGTATTTTCCAATAAAGGCACGATCGCCGTCTTTGTACTGCCCACCCTGCTTCTGTTCTGCGGAATCGTGCTTATTCCGATCTTTGTCTCCAGTTATTACAGTCTGCTGGACTGGAACGGCGTAGGCAGGGGTACATTTATCGGCCTGGACAACTATGTAGAGATGTTTAAGGATACCCGGGTGCTGAATTCGATCAAAAACTCCCTGTTATTCGCGGGTGCTTCGGTGTTCATTCAACTGCCGATCTCGCTGGTGCTCGCACTGATTCTGGCGTCCAACGTCAAGGGGGAAGGTTTCTACCGGACCGTATATTTCATCCCGGTGTTGATCTCAACGGTGGTTATTGCCCAGTTGTGGTCAAAAATCTACAATGCCGATTACGGCCTGCTGAACGTGCTGCTGCAAAGTATCGGCTTATCCAGCCTGGCACAGGACTGGCTGGGGCAGAAGGACACCGCGCTGGCGGCATCTTTTATTCCAACCTTGTGGCAGTACGTGGGGTATCACATGCTGCTGATGTATGCAGGTGCGAAGTCCGTGTCTCAGGATGTGCTCGAAGCGGCTCGAATGGATGGTGCTTCCCGTATTCGGACGGCGTGGTCCATTATGATCCCGCTGATGAAGCCCATTCTGAAGGTAAGCCTTGTTTTTTCGGTCATCGGTGCATTCAAGGTGTTTGACCTGATCTATGTGCTGACAGGTGGCGGGCCATTTTACACCACTGAAGTGCCAAGCACACTGATGTACGCTACCATTTTTGATACGTTCCGGTACGGATATGGCAGTGCGATCTCGGTCTTTATCATTGTGGAGTGTTTGGTGTGTACGATCCTCATTAATTCATTGTTCAAAACGGAGTAGAGGGAGGCATAAGGCATGAGTACCGTAGAAGTCATGTTGCAAAAAAAGCCCAAGCCGGGGTCCATCTCCGGACCGATCGGGAAAGTGTTCCTGCAAGCGTTTCTGATCCTCGTCGCGATTGTGCAGATCTATCCGCTCATCTGGCTGGCGCTGTTTTCCCTGAAGGATAACAGTGAGATTTTCAGCGGTGATGTAGCCGGGTTGCCCAAAGCGTTTCTGTGGAGCAACTACACCAAAGCAATGTCCGACGGCCATGTGCTGACCTATTTTATGAATAGTGTGCTGGTTACTGCGGCCTCCATTGTCTTGGTACTGATCCTGTCCTCCATGACGGGTTACGCAATCACGAGAATGAACTGGAAGCTCAGTGGGTTGACGATGACGATTATTTTGCTGGGCATGATGGTGCCGATTCATGCGGCGCTGCTGCCATTGTTTATTATTTTGAAGAATCTGAGCCTGCTCAACAGTTACTGGTCTCTGATCATTCCCTATGTGGCATTTGGCATTCCGATGGCGGTATTCATTCTGGGCAGTTTTTTCAAAGGTATCCCAAGAGAGATGGAGGAGTCGGCGGTTATCGACGGCTGCGGCATATACCGGACGTTTTTCTCCATTATCCTGCCTCTGGTAACCCCGGCTATATCAACGGTAGCCATCTTCACATTTCTGTCATGCTGGAATGAGCTGATGTTTGCAGTTACGTTTATCAATAACACGGCTTACCAGACGTTGACGGTGGGTATGATGTCGATGGTGGGAACGTACATTACGCAATGGGGTATCATTGGTGCTGGACTGATGATTACGACAGTGCCAACGGTGGTCATCTATCTGCTGCTGAACAAACAGGTGCAGAAGAGTATGATCGCAGGTGCAATCAAAGGTTAGCTGGAGGCTGGACTGGAGGGCGTGGCGGTAGAAGGGCTTGCTGCTCGCTCGCTTGCTTGTACTCTCTTTCTGGTAGATCTCGACTTGATTCGGGATTTCGCAAGGTGTGATCTCTGGACTAGACCGGAGCCTGTGGTCATGGAATAATAAGGGGGTATGTAGCCAGGCAGTTGCAGAGAGGGGTCATTATTTATGGTCAATATCGTGATGGTAGAGCAGGAGTCTGTTCGGGAAAAGGTTGTGGCGTTCACGTTTGATGACGGGCCACATCCGGTGTATACACCTCAAGTGCTTGAGATATTCCGCCGTGCGGGTGGGCGGGCGACGTTTTTCATGATTGGTCAAGAGATGGAGAACCACCCGGAGATTGCGGCGGAGGTACACCGGGAAGGGCATGAGATCGCCAACCATACGTATACGCATCCAGACCTGACCAAGTTGACGCTGGAGGAAGCCGGGGAGGAGCTGCAACGCGCAGAAAATCTTGTTCAAGAAGTTACGGGGCAACCTGCCCGCTGCTTCCGCCCGCCGTATTTTGGCGTAAACGATGATATACTGTCTCTGGCGGCGGAGCGTGGATATCGTACGATTGGTGCTGTCAACGGTGATGCGAAGGATTGGGACAATCCCGGCGTTGAGCATATTCTGGAGCATACTCGGTCTGTAGTGAAACCCGGCAGCGTGCTCATATTCCACGATGGGTACGGGGATCGTTCCCAGACGGTGGAGGCGGTTCGTGTGCTGGTGGATGAACTGGTCGCGGAAGGGTACCGTCTGGTGACGGTGAGTGAGTTATTGGACATTTCTCGTGATCATGATGCAAAGACGACATAATTAAGTGGACCCATCATTCTTTGAATGATAGGGTCCTTTTTTTAATATATATAATACATAGGAAGAATGAAGCGGGAGCACAAACTTTGCTTGCCCTCTCAAACTACTTTATAATAATAGGCTAAACTAGATTATGTCAGGAGGAAACAATGGACTTTATCAGAAATCAACTAGAAGAACTCGGCATGAGTGGACCCTCCATTGGTTATCTTTCAAACATCATTATGATTATTTTTATAGCAGTGATCTCGATATTGGCGAATGTGATTGCCAAGCGAGTGGTACTGAAGACGGTCCATCGTATCGTAAGTAACAACCGTTTCAAGTGGGGCCATATTGTGGTTCAGAAAAATTTATTTCAGAAGCTGTCGCATCTTGTGCCAGCCATTATAATCTATTATTCTGCTTATATTTTCTCGCCCTATCAGGCCATAATTGAAAAATCAGCAATGACCTATATGATTGTTATCATGATTACGGTTCTGAATGCTCTGCTGAATGTCTTCGATGATATCTATCGTACCTATGAGGTGTCGAAGATTCGCCCAATCAAGAGTTACATTCAGGTAGCCAAGATTGTCCTGTTCATTATCGGGGGCATCATCGTCATCTCCAGCCTGATTGGACAGAACCCGCTCATTATCCTTAGTGGACTTGGGGCGTTATCGGCGGTATTAATGCTCGTATTCAAAGACTCGATCCTGGGCCTCGTGGCCGGTGTACAGCTATCGTCGAACGATATGGTACGCGTTGGTGACTGGATCGAGATGCCAAAGTATAATGCGGACGGTGATGTCATCGACATTACATTGAATACGGTAAAGGTTATGAATTTTGATAAAACCATTACGATGATTCCAAGCTACGCCCTCATTTCGGATTCGTTCCGTAACTGGAGAGGCATGCAGGTGTCCGGCGGCAGAAGGATTAAGCGGAGTATCTATATTGATATCAGCAGTATCCGTTTTTGTACGGAAGAGATGGTGGCTGAATTTGAGAAAATCCACTACCTGACTGATTATGTCACGGAAAAATTAAAGGAAATTCAAGCATACAATATGGAGCACGAGGTGAATACCGAAAGCAACGTGAACGGCAGACAACTGACAAATGTCGGTGTATTCCGGGAATATATCCATCAATATTTGAGGAATCATCCAAAAATCAATAAAGATATGACGATGATTGTGCGACAATTAGCACCGGAAGATCGCGGGCTGCCTCTGGAAATCTATGCATTCAGCAATGATATTAACTGGGGTGTATATGAGAACGTTCAGGCGGATATCTTTGACCATATTTTCGCGGTGGCGTCAACATTTGGACTACGGGCCTTCCAGAATCCAACCGGACATGACATTGTGCAACTGAAAGAGGATAAGCAATATGCGCGAGAGTACTAAGAAGATTTATTAAAATAGATGTGACGGCCACCATATTGGTGGTCGTTTTTACGTTTGGATGCCCTCCATTTCGGCCACGGGTGAGGATATGTGGAGTCTTAACAAGTTGGCTAATTTTAAAATCACAGGAACACATCCAAATGTTTTATTTATGAGACTGACGGCACAGTTCTGGAATCGGGATCAAATACAGTTAGCAAAACAGAATTACTGTAAAAACAAGTAGACAATACATATATTTTTCATTATATTATAATTAATTCCATATTTTGAAAGGAGTGATTTGGAGCTTTTTCTGATCATGCGTGTCTATGAACGAGGGAAAAGCATGAAGTCTCTTTGGCGTGCTAACTTTTCAAAAGAAATGGAGGGAGAATGAAATGAAGAAAACATTGTATTCTGCTATTATGATAACGCTTTTATCAGGATCGATTGTGGGTACGGCCTTGGCGGATAATTACGAGTCGAATGACACTTTGAGCAGCGCGTATAAAATCCCAACGCAAACGGTGGCCACTCCCTACGGTCCGGCTTACTGGGGTGGAAGTGCTTGGTCTTATCTATCATCCCCGACAGATGTAGACTACTTTACATTCAGAGGGCATGGCAAATCTGTCGTGCTGGGTTCTCCTTCCGGCTATGATTACGATCTGTACGCCTATGACAGCGCTGGAAATTTGGTTGCTTCTTCTACGAATACGTCAGGAGCGGATACAGTTCTTGTCGACTACAATAATGTATATTTTAAAGTGATAAGCAAAGATGGACGATACAGCGATACCGATGCTTACAGCGTAACCTTTTATAAAAGGGATGTCTGGGTGCCGTGACCAGCTCGTGAGAGTAAAAAACGTTAGGTATCGTAGACTTTAATGCTTCCGTCTCATGAATAGGAACTCTACCGCCTCAATGAGGTAGTAGAGTTTTATTTATTCAAGCCAATGGTCTGGAAGAATGGGTTACCATATCCCCCACTTGAGTGCATTGGAAAATTTAATGGAGGTGAGTGCCGTGGCACGTGTATTAGTTGTGATGATCCCTGCAGAAGGCCATATCAATCCGTCGCTTGGATTAATCAAGGAACTGGTAGAGAACGGTGATGAAGTGGTTTACTGTTGTACCGAAAAATACCGGACGAAGATTGAAGCGTTAGGCGCACAATTTAAGGCCTATTCCTTCAACGAGGCAACCCTGCTCAACAACCCTGGTATGAAGCCATTTGAACTCAAGCATCCTTACCAATTTTTATATATGATATTGGCAAAAATTATTCAACGGTTTATTCCAGATGTTCTGAATCTGATCGAACATGAAACCTACGATTATATCATTTTTGACTCCATCATAGGCTGGGGAGGACAAATTCTAGGTGAGAAGCTAGGTATACCAACGGTATGCTCAACCAGCACCTTTGTTTTTGTGGAGCCTCTTGGGTCAGACAAACAACTGAATGATGATACGGAGGAGGTCAAGGAGCTATATAACAGCATCGTGGAAGTGTCCCAGCAAATAGCTTCCCAGTTCGATGTGGCTGTACCTTCCCTGGCGGAACTTTCAGGGCATTCAGGACAACTGAAGATTGTCTATACAAGTCGTTATTTTCAACCCATGGGGGACAAGCTGGACGACAGCTTTGTGTTCACCGGCCCATCCATTATCCCACGCAAGGATGCGCCAGCTTTTGCAAATGAATCTCTGCATGCTCTTTATAAGCAGGTCGTTTATATTTCGATGGGAACCATTTTAAATAAAGATCTTGAGTTTTATAAGCTTTGCTTTACGGCCTTTCGTGATTTGCCTGTGCAGTTTATCTTGTCTTCTGGGAAGGATACCGATTTGGAGCCCATTGCTGATCTCATTCCTGACAATTTCATCATAAGACCCTATGTCCCTCAACTGGAAGTGTTACAGTGTGTAGATGCTTTTCTGACACATGCAGGCATGAACAGTACCAGCGAAGCTTTGTATTACAATGTACCGTTAATCATGCTTCCGTTAACATCGGATCAGCCGCGTGTAGCAGGCCGGGTACAGGAGTTGGGAGCAGGAGTCATCGTGGACAAAAATAACCTTACACCCGATGTGCTTAGAAACGCAGTATTAGAAGTGCTCGGTAATGCCTCCTACAAGGAGCATGCTGAGGTTATTGGGGAAACGTTACGCGATGCTGGCGGGTATAAGCAGGCTGCTATGGCTATTAAGAACTTTATAGGCAATCAACGGTTATCGGCCACGCCCATCTCTTCGTTTGAATGAAAAGGAGACCGTTCTTCATGAGAGCTAGAAGAGGAAGCCGTCATCGACTAAAACGGAGTGGTGACTTCCAATTGATTCAAGCACGTATGGAGGGGTAGATAAACGGAGAGGGGCATTATTTTTACCATATTGTTCGTATACCTTTTGCAAAGGAGAGTCTTCAGATGAATCATCGAATTCCGGAATATACATTGAACGATGGCTTGAAAGTGCCTGCAATTGGATTTGGTACCTATAGTTTAAAAGGTGAAGAAGGTGTTAAATCGATCGCCTCCGCAATGGATGCGGGTTATCGATTAATTGATACGGCGTATAACTATGAGAATGAGGCAACGGTGGGCAAAGCAATCAAACAAAGCTCCATCGCCAGAGAAGATCTGCTCATTTCCTCGAAGCTGCCGGGGCGTTATCACGCTCATGATAAAGCACTTGTGGCGATTCAGGAATCCCTGTACAGAGCGGATCTTGATTATTACGACCTGTATCTGATTCACTGGCCCAATCCGAAGAAGGATATGTATGTCGAGGCATGGCAAGCGCTGATCGAAGCCAAAAAGCGTGGATATATCCGATCCATTGGAGTCAGCAACTTCCTGCCTGAGCACAATGAACGGCTGATTAAGGAAACGGGGATAGCGCCGAGTCTGAATCAGATTGAGCTGCATCCGTTCTTTGACCAAGCTGATCAGCGGGAACAGGATACAAAGCATGGCATCGTGAACGAATCCTGGAGTCCGATTGGACGTGGCAATGATGCCGTACAGGATATTCTGAAGGATGAGAACATTCTTCGGATTGCGGGAACGCATGGCAAAACACCAACCCAGATCATTCTGCGCTGGCATGTTCAGCTGGGTTCCATTCCCATTCCGAAAGCTGGCTCCTTGCAGCATCAACAGGAAAATATCGATATATTCGATTTTGAGTTGAGCACAGAAGAGATGCAGGTCATCTCTGCATTTAATCGTCCAGATGGACGTTTGTGGGATCAGGACCCAAGCGAGTACGAAGAATTTTAAAGAACGACAAATGAAGGGCTGCTCTCATGTCAGATATGACAGGAGGCAGCCCTTTATTGCTTTATTGTTGAAGCATATTAAGCAATGTTGCAGTTTTTCATGTTGCGTAATTTCTGTTTACTGTTCAGCAGGGATACGGAAGGTCAGAATCTCATACGGTTTGATATCAAAAGAAATTCGACCATTTTCCACGGCGCATTCCGCTTCGTTGTTTTCGAGCAAATCACACGCGTACGCCGTAGCACCTGCTTCCTCAGGCAATTGCAGGGAAGCACGGCTGCGGCGGCCATGTGCTTCGTAGACTCGGATGATCATATCATCGTTGTTCTCGGCTTTTTTGATAACCTCCAGCACGACATTATCCTGATCGACCGATGCAATTGACCATGTTCCCGGCAACGTACCGGTTTGCGATGTAATCTCACGGGCAACCAGCGGACGGTTGAGATCATAAGCAGCTTGGATGACACGTCCTTCACGGAAGTCGCCCTGATGCGGATAGAGCGCGTAGGTGAATACGTGCTGCTCTTTGTCGGCATTTTCATTCGGGTACGTTGCGCTCTTGATCAGCGACAGTCGCATCACCGAGTTATGAATATCATATCCGTATTTGCAGTCGTTCAGCAGAGCAGCACCGTACCCGTTCTCCGCCAGATCGGCCCACTTCTGCCCGCATACTTCAAACCGGGCCTGATCCCAGCTCGTATTACGGTGGGTAGCACGCTCAACGTTGCCGTACTGGATTTCGTAGACGGCCTTTTCACTCCAGATATCCAGCGGGAAAGCGGCTTTCAGCAGCAAATGCTCTTGCTTCCAATCCACAAACGTACGGAAATCAATCCGGCGCGTGTGCGCATAGAAGATGATCGTCTGCTCAATGACCGAGTCCAGGAACTGTCGCTTCACTTGAAGCACGGAACGTACCGGCCCACTTTCAACCCACTCCAGCGACTGCAGGTCATTAATCTCCCACATATGCTGTTCATAATAATCGTCAATGTTCCATGCCTCGTATTCCGCAGGTCGATCCTCGAACACTTGCAGCACGTTACCACGCTTGCCAGACTGAAGCAGCTCACGGCCCTCCAGCTTGTCCCATACGGATGTGAACTCGGCACTTTCATTCAGATGAATATCGTACCAAGGTGTATGGATGTGGCGCCGATCTGCTTCCCACTGTGCAACCGATACGCCCGCAACAAGCTCGTCTGTCAGATCTGGTGTGATTCGGAAGGATTTATACCCGGATGCAGGCACGTTCTCTGCAAGGAACACAAGTCCGCCTTCGGGAGTCCGCTGGCTTGGTACAGGGCGATCTCCATCATAGACGGTTACTTTTCTCGCAAAAGCAGGCAGTTCAACCACATCCGTCCGTACAAATCCGGTCGTGTTGAATACTACAATGGCTTCGCCATCAGATGTAATTTGGCTTGCAATGCCGTTCAGCGCACTGTCTTTCAGCTCATCCGTGACACGCAGAACTTCTTCATATTGCTCCTTGGAATCCACATATACCTGCTCAATGGAGCTGCCCGGGAGAATATCATGGAACTGGTTCAGCATCGTCAGCTTCCATGCATGCTCCAGTGCATCGGTTGGATAGGCCGCCTGTGCATTCGCCTGACGATGAATCATGGCATACAGCTCGGCATCAGCCAGCGCAAATTCGCTATGACGGTTGTACCGTTTGTTACGCGCCATGGAAGTATAGGTACCCCGGTGATACTCCAGATACAGCTCACCCGACCAGCGAGGAACGGAAGGAACATCAGCCAGATTTTGCTCCAGCTTCTCGAAAAACTCGCGTACAAAGGTGCGTTTCACTGCGGGTACACCCGGCAGTCCAATATCAAGTCGTCTGCCATGCTCCAGCATCTCTTCGGTTGGTCCACCGCCGCCATCTCCGAATCCGAAACATTGCAGGACATCTGCATTGATGTTTTTGTTCTGGTATCGCTGCCACGTACCTTTTACTTGCGAAGCATTAAACCGACCATTATAGGTCGTTTCGAAGCGACGCTGCCTGAAATCAGGGTGTTTGTCATAGTCTGTTGCTGTGATGAAATGGGTCAGGACCTCTGATCCGTCGATTCCTCGCCAGTACATCGTGTCGTTTGGAATCTGGTTTGTATCATTCCAGGCAATTTTGGTTGTCATAAAATAATCAATGCCGCTCTTGCGCATAATCTGCGGCATCGCTGCACTATAACCAAATACATCCGGCAGCCAGAGCACACGGTTCTCTACGCCGAATTCTTCCTTGAAGAAACGTTTCCCGTATATAATCTGACGGATCATGGATTCACCCGAGATCAAGTTACAATCAGCCTCCAGCCACATTGAACCTTCCGCTTCCCAGCGGCCTTCGGCCACCTTTTCCTTAATTTTCTCATATAGGGATGGGTAGTCTGCTTTCAAGTACGCATACAGCTGGGGCTGAGAGGACATGAAGGTATACTCTGGGAACTTGTCCATCAGATACAATACACTCGCGAAGCTACGAATGACCTTCTCCCGAGTCTGATCCAGCGTCCACAGCCATGCCACATCGATATGCGTGTGTCCGATACAGTGCACGGTAGGGATGTGATCACCGGCAGGGCGGATATCACCATAGACATGATCTTGCAGATATCGGCGCGCTTCCAGTACCGATGCATGGAATTCTGAGCTGTTTTCCTGGCGCAAATCCAGCAGATTCACGGCTTTATTCAGATGTTCGACCAACTTCAGGCGCTCCAGATCATCCTCACGCAGTAGATCCGCAGCATCCAGCGCAGCCTTGAGATCGTAATACAAATCGGAGACTTGCTGATGATGCTCGGCGATATATACATTTAGAAAAACATCCGCGGCAGACGTACTGCAATACGCATATAATGCCAGTTCGAATTCATCACCTTTTGCCGCAGCGGGTGTCAGGTCAATTTCCGTATGGTTCACGTCTAGACCGCAGATCAGTTCCCCATTGAGGAATGCTAAGAATTGCGGATTATCGTAATTCCAGATATCGTCAGCACCGGTGACGATGGCACAAACGACCTTTTTCCCTTCCATTTGATCCGGGATTTGAATGCGGGTTTTGAAGCAACTGTGTACGTCTTTGCCACCCCAGCCATCACCCTTACGGAATACGTTCCAGGAGGAAGGGTCCTCATGCACCAGTTCCCAGGAGTGGTAACCACTTTCTTTATGATAAAGCTCAGGGATATATGTCTTTGAGGTAAGTCGAGCACGTTCCAAGTGTTTAACAATGGTATGGATTCGAGTATATAAGGAATTCATTTTCATGTTGGTTTCCCACCTTGGTTTGTAGTAAGTACAGGCTGTAGTCGTTGTTGGAGTGATAATACTGCAAGCGCTAACATATCAACTCTATCATAACAAAAGAGAAATGGGCGAAACTATGTATTGTATGCTGAAAATAACGTCTTTTTATTGCATTTCATGCTAAAATAAAATCATTAGAATCAGGATAGGGGGCATGTCCATGACACCATCGGTTTTGGCATACGAGCAAGGATATGCGATCCATGTGAACCAGCCTGGAGATTCACTTTTTTATCATCTGGATTATGACGAGCGCTCCCATGAACTGAATATGGAATTTCAGCATTTCCATGATTTCTATGAAATCTGTATCCTTCTCGATCGCACGGCTGCACACATCATTGAAGGCAGTTTATATGAGATCCAGCCTCTGGATATCGTTCTGCTGCGGCCTTCATTGCTGCATAAAACGCAATATCCGAAGGGTGCCCCGCCGAAACGATTGATGATCACCTTTGCCATGCCACGTAATACACCTGGTCTTGATAGCGGTTACACAGAGCTGTTTTCGATTTTTAATAAACCGGTCCCGATATTCCGATTTACAGAAGAAAGACGCAAGGAAGTCCTCGCGCCAATCAATGATATTTTTGCTATATCGCAGCACCCTTCTGTCCTTCAATCGGTTATGATTCATAGCAAGTTCGTGGAGTTTCTCTGTGCTCTTCATCGTTACTCACCAGAGAACGGGTATGTGCGTGAAGAGACTGGATCAACGATGTCCAGGCGCATGTATGCCATTGCCTCTTATATTCACAGCCATTATCAGCAGGATTTATCTTTGGACGAGGTATCCAAGCGCTTTTATGTAAGTGCCCATCACTTGTCTCGCCAATTCAATAAGGTTACCGGCTTCACCTTCACAGAGTACGTGCAGATGACCCGTATTCGGAATGCCCAGCAAATGCTGCTGAATTCGAGTGAGAAAATCACAGATATTGCTGCACAGTGTGGGTTCACAAGCTTTTCCCAGTTCAACCGCATCTTCAACAAACAGAACGGAATGTCACCAAGTGCATATCGCCGAAGCAGACATTCGCAGAGCGAACGTGAAGTGATACTTGTGGGTGAGAGACCCGAACCACTTGGGAGCCTAGAGTGAGAGGGACGAGGAGAGTGATGGACAGACCTAAAATCTACTTAACATGTTACTCTTTTCTGAATAGAAGCTTTTTATAAAAGAAAGAATAGAGAAGAGAAATGGTATATTGTTTGGTCCATATATTTACGATTCAGCTAGGGACAAACCGCCATCATACATCCGATATACTCTGTCACAATATTCAAGCATACGCTCATCATGGGTAACCATAATGGCCGCTTTTTGGCGTGATTTCACTTCTCGCGCGATTAGACTAACCACTTCATGGGCTCGTTTGGTATCCAAACTGGCGGTTGGTTCATCGGCTAAGATGATGTTGGGATTATTCATTAAAGAACGAGCAATGGCTGTCCGTTGTTTCTCACCACCGGATAACTCTTCGGGAAAACTTTTTAACTTCAAACCCAGCCCCAGTTCTTCCAGCAGCTTGGTTGCAAATGCCTTATCCTCTTTTTTAATCGTCCCGGCCATCCTTTTTACAACTAGCAGTTGATCCAGAACATTTAGATAGGGAACTAGATTTGAAGATTGCATAATAAATCCAACTTCTTGCAGCCTTATATTAGATAACTCTTTCTCCGTAAGCTTCGAAATATGATTTCCGTTTAGTTGAATATCTCCTTCGGAGGCTTTCAGCATGGCCCCAGCAATAGATAAGAATGTACTTTTACCAGAACCAGAAGGTCCAACTACAGCAACAAACTCCCCCGGTTCCACGGATATGGATACATGATCAAGCGCGGTGATCCGATTGTTTCCTTCGGCATAATACATGGTGACTTCCCGCATGTGTAGTCCCGTACTCATTATTCAACCCTCCCGAGCGCCTTAAGCGGATCAATCTTAGTAATTTTGCGAACAGATACCAGTGAACTTAACATAGCAATAACCAGCAAGATAATAGAATAATTGAAGACAAGACTGGTTTCCAGCTTAAATGGCATTCCTTTTGGCATAATTGCTGCTGTCCCATAAGTCAGCAAGATTCCAACAACAATACTAGTCAGCGAAAGTACAAACACTTGCGAGATAATGGCTTTTCCCAAGAAACGGTTACTAGCGCCTATCGCTTTCATAATGCCAAACTGGTTGGTTTTTTGCATCGTAATGACATAGAAGAATACCCCAAGTACAAATGCAGAGATCGCGAGTAGGAATGCAAGCATCATTAGAATCGTACCGTTCTCTTCTTTGTATCCGGGCATTCCTTGTACAGCTGCTGCTCGGGTAACTGTATCTGTGCTGGATAACTCTTTATTTATAGCTTCTGGATCAATATTCTCGCCTTGTAACATGATCGCATTAACCGGTCCGGCGATTCCTTTATCTGAACTTGGAGCCGCGAAGGTAATCTTCCGCCATTCAGCCATTGGGGTAAATACGGATGCAACGTGGTTATACGTCTGATTCTCCACATATCCGATAATTGTCAATGATTCCGTCGTGCCATCCAGTTGAAAGGTGTCCCCGATATTATAGCCCTCATCTTTTAGGGTCGAATTCACAACCACCCCGGTGGGATTCTCGGAAGACAGGCTTTCACCTTCTACAATAGCTGGTTCCAGGAAGCTTCCTGGGTTAACTCCTATAATCGCTATATCGACTTTATCTTCATTCTTGGTACTCGTCTCTTTCATTGCTGTTGCCATCGTACTTCCCATAGGGGATGCAGCATCCACATTAGGAAGTTGTTCCGCCTTCGCCACCAGTTGATCTGACAGCAGTGACTTGCTCATGGAAGACTGAGCTCCTTCTTCAAAGATGACATAATCAGCCTTCATGGTCTTGAATGTTGATGCGGCTAGCGTAGACAATCCATTCCCCAGACCGGATAAAATAAATACCAACCAAGCCATTAGTACGAAGATAATGATAATCATTAAAAACTTCATTTTACTATGCATTAACTCCTTCATCGCTAAAAACATGATCTGTTCAACTCCTTCTTTCATTTTTTATTGACACATGTGTCAAATTAGAGGTACAGCCACGTGGTTTATATAATTAAACGATATAAATGACACTTGTGTCAAATTAAAGCCAAGAATAAAGTTAGCTCTTGGCTCCTCCGATCCACATTTGGAACAGCAACTTTCCCCAATCAGGCGTAGGGATATTTAGCATATTAGGCGTATTAATTAAGTTAAAAAAAACACCAATAAGTACAGGTAGAGGAATATCTTGTCGCAGGGCTTGATCCTGCTGAGCGCGTTCAAACAAGCGTGATAATTGAATTTTTAGGGTCCTATGTGCTTCCTCAATAAATTCAAGATCTCTCGCTGCCGCAGCAGAATTAGTTGTATTAATTTTACTGGCATCTCCCAGAAGTTGATGGAGCGTAGATTCTTCTGCGTAGATCAGAAGCAGTTGCTCAAGAGCATCCATTGGATCAGTCTCATCAATGGCTAATGAATTCTCTAATACGGTTGCAATTGATCGCTTCATACAAGCAGCAACAATCTCTTCTTTATTAGAGTAATATTGATATATCGTGCTCCGGGCTCCGGACAGATGCTGTGAGAGCAGCTTGAGATGAAAACCGTCATAGCCATGCTCAAGTAATAATTTTTTAGTTGTGTCCAGTAGCTCTGTTTCAGTAAAAGATTGTTTTCGTCCCATTAAATCTCTTCCTTTTTATCATTTAAAGTCGGTGTGAACTTCACGTAATCGATGTGTACTGCAGGTCTACAGGAGTTCTTCACTTTACTTGCTTATTATGATCAGTTTAGCATATGTTTGATGGCCATAATACCAACCAAGACTATTGGTCTGGATAAATGGGTGGACGATATACAAAAAGTCAAACCCTTAAACTTACAGAGGGTTTGACTTTTTCCTTCTATTTATTGAATACCGAATATATACCGATACGAATACAATTGATCTTACGATCAGACTCACGCATGTACCGGATGAATCTTGATGTTAAACTTGATCCTTCGGCGCCAGCTCAATAGCAGAGCGGATGGCAGCCAGCATGCTTTTATCATCTGCGATATTTTTACCGGCGATATCGAAGGCCGTACCGTGGTCAACGGATGTACGGATGATACCACCTTTCAGGCCAACGGTGATGTTTACACCTTCCTCAATGCCCATCACTTTGATCGGCGCATGACCTTGGTCGTGGTAGCAGGCTACAACGATATCGAAGTCACCTCGACCAGCGCGGAAGAACAGTGTGTCCGCCGGGAGTGGACCAACGACGTTAATGCCTTCCTGCTGCGCACGCTCAATGCCGGGCTGCAGTTTCTCTTCTTCTTCTCCATTACCGAACAAGCCGTTCTCCCCGGCATGAGGATTGATTCCGCATACGGCAACGCGCGGATTCTCAAAGCCTGCTTTTTTCAACGTATCATGAGCAAGCTTCACGACGGTGTAGGTTCTTTCCGGGTTAATACTTGCAATGGCATCGATCAGACCCATGTGTGTTGTCAGGTGAATAACGCGCAGATTAGGCGTGGTCAGCATCATCGAGAAGTCTTGTGTATCCGTCAGGTCCGCCAGAATCTCGGTGTGCCCCGGATACAGATGCCCTCCTTGATGCAGAGCTTCTTTGTTCAAAGGCGCGGTGCAGATGGAGTGAATCTGCTGTTTTTTGGCAAGATCAATGGCTTTGGCGAGAAACTGGAATGCTGCATCTCCAGCCACGGCAGATACTTTACCATATTCCAGATCCGCAGGAACGAGGTTCAGATCAATCACATCCACTGTACCGAATTCATACTTGGCTTCAGAAGGCTCTTGAATCGCATTAACGTTCAGACTTGAACCGATGACAGGCAACACACGCTCCAGAATCTTTGCATCACCGATAACGAGTGGATTGCACTGATCGTACATTTCTTGATGACCCAGTGCTTTCATAATAATCTCCGGTCCAATACCTGCTGCGTCGCCCATCGTAATTCCAATTGTAGGTTTCATACGAGAATACCCCCTTTTAATTTTTGAATCGCATGGATAAAGACATCCGGTTTGCCGAATCCGCCTGCTTTGGTAATCACATGCAGATCATCAATCCCGATAAACTTGGAGATCGGCACGCCGATTTCAAGCTCATCCAGCAGCTCGAAGCCGCTAATATTCCATTTCAGACAGATTTGTTTTGCCGTATCACCGCCGGTCATGGATACCCCTTTGAACAATCCCTCTTCCAGCAGTCTGGCACAGATCTCACCCATCGCAAGTACAATCTCGTTGCTGACTTCCGTGTGATTGAGACCACGAATTTCGCCCGTTGCTCGTGCCAGTTCGATATCCACCTGTTCAGCGGTGGAGTAGAGGACAACATCTTGTCCTTCCAGCGCTTTGTCTCGAACCTCGTTATAGACACGTTCCATCTCTTCCGTGCGGTCTGCGGTTGCGGATACCGCTTTGAAGGAATGGAAGGAGACTGAAGCTACGCGGGACTTGCGCATCAAGCGATGCAGCTGCTCTCGGGAGTTTTTGTTCACGCTGCCGACCACCGTTAGGATTGGACCGGGATTCTCCGGGATATCAAGTGACGCAGCCCTGGATTCCAACTCGTAATGTGCGGGGAGGTAATTGGCAATGCCCGCCGAACCTGCCCAAGTAAACGTATACTCCAACTCGCGAGTCATCTGCAGAATCAGTTCCAGATGTCTTTCTTCGGTGGAGTCCACCATTACATACGGAATATTATTTGTTTTCAACTGCTCTAGCTTGGTGCGAATATGATTCTGCCCGGCTTCCAGATCGGCGACGGTGATTTCGCCAACTTCGTACTTGGTCTGTTGTTTCAACAAGTCCGGAAGGTAGGAAATCGTTACAGGTGTCTTCGGATCATGGGCAATTTCAGTATCTGCCAGCGGAACGCCGTTCAGGTAGTGGATTCCTTCCAATATCGTCCGGTTATTTTTGGGATAACCCGGGGCAATCATCATAAAGTCCGGCTTTACGACATCATATACAGCATCAATCTCGATGCCGATATTACCACGCATGGTGGAGTCCATTTTTTTGAAAATCGTCTCAAATCCGTTGTTCGTCAGCAATTCAGCAGCCTGATATACACGGTCATACGATTCCTGCGAGGATATGGAACGACTATCTGTATCAAAGACGACGGCATCGTAACGTGTAAGAGGACCTTCATCTATATTAAAAAGAACACTGGTCTTCAAGCCGTGACGGGCAAGCTGCACCCCGCTGTCATTGGCACCGGTCAAATCATCTGCAATAATGGCTAATTTCATGCAGTCATCCCTCCTTGTAAGCACAATTTAATAAAAAGTCCTTTCAGATCATCCATTAAGCACAGATTAAGCACATTAAATCAGGTGAAACCCATTTATGTGGTTGGTCGTTGATTGTATTTCTCAACTCCACCTGATTTCTCCAGTCGTTTGGAGAGGAACCCGATGAAGATCGGCAATAGGATGGCTGTTGTTACAACGCTCGCTGCAATTTGTACCGTAGCAATCTCGGCAATTGGGCCAAATGAAGCATTAGCAGCCACGATGGCAGCAGGTGTACCTACGGCATTCCCTGCAGTTGAACCTTCGGAAGCACCAACGATGGGGTTCCAGCCGATGGCTTTAAAGAGCAGGAAACCGATTCCGCCCGTTAATAACACGGTTAACACACCTAGTAAAATTCCGCTAAGACCACCTTGAATGATGGAGGAGAAGCTAATGTTCATACCCAGAGCAAATGCAAAGAACGGAACAAGTTTGTCACTGCCTTTATGCAGCCATTCCCCCAGATTGCGGTCCAGATTACCAATAATGACACCAACGATGAGCGGAAGCAATACCGCGACAAAGGCCATAGGGGAAAACATGCCGTTTGCAAAACCCATCGCACCAAAGATGGAGAGCGCTACCATGGTAAGGAAAGGACCATCACTGAGAGCCAGGAAAGGGTAGGCTGCTTTGTCATCTTCCTTCCCGTATTGGCCGGCCAGAGCAATGTACAAACCGCCGTTGGAGTTAGTCATCGCAGCAATAATGGCAAGCGGGGCAAGACCGAGAAATAATCCGTTTGAATCCGCGAACAAAATAGCGATAAAACCAAGGGCTGCACCAATCACCCATTTGAACGTAAGCAAGGTCAAACCTTTGCCGACAGAGGAACCTGCTGTTTTAAACGTAATCTGTGTACCCGCAATGAACAGGAACAGGGCAATCAAAGTACTGGCACTGTTAACAAAAAGTGCTTCCGTGAATCCGCCAATGCGCAGGGCATTTGGGAAGAATGTATTAATGGTTGCACCAAGTAACAGGGGAACGACCATCATACCGCCAGGGATGCGATCTAAAGTTGCTTTAATGTTCATAGTAGTAGCTCCTTATGAAGTAATCGTTTTTATGAAGCGCTTGCAGGGATTATATTATCCCATATCGTTTAATATAGCAACAATAAATTATTGTAAATTTTAAATACGCTGTTAACTGTTTAAAAACGCAACACATAAAGGCGATAAAAAAGACGCAAACTTAAAGTTAATCTTTAAGTTTACGCCATAATGTGGCCCGGTTAATCCCCAGACGCTCTGCGGCCTTTGATTGATTGTTATTTTCCTCCTGAAGCACGAACTGAATAACTTCCTTCTCAATCTCCTTCAGCGTACCGTTCAACTTCATTGGGCTTGAAGAAGGTTGCTGATCCAGCAAGCGGGACAAGGTAGCCGTGGTGATTACATAATCTTGTTCGTTGAGTGCAGCCTGCTTGATCAGATGTTTCAGCTGGTTGACATTCATATGTGTGATCTGATCTTGGATCAGCTGTAGAGCATCTTCTTTGATTCTCACCGCAGTAGTTCCGTATTTGTGGTAGTAATCCGTCAGGAAATGCTGCATCAGTGGAGCCAGATCCTCTGGTCTATCCGCAAGATTTGGCATCATGATTGTATTAAGCTCCAGATCGAGTGACCACTGCGGGTTCAATATCTGTTCCCCGAGTATAAACACACCTATTTGGTTTTGAAGGCAACTCTGGATAAAGGCGAGCAACTCCGAATCTTCCATACGTGTTTCCATGTGGTTGATCTCTACATTTCTAACCTTGGCGAGTGGTATCTTGTGCAAATGACCGGGCGGAACTTGCGTGAGATCCATCTGTAATAACAGTCCACCACCGGAGTACATCTGATGAATATGTTTGACCAGAAAAGATTTACCGGAATCTGCTTCACCCCACAGATAGATCGGTTCATGATTCTCGTAAAGTGCTCGCATGTTCTTCAATACCGCCTGCATGGCAGGGGATTCGGCAACGATAGGCTCCATCGATGCGTCCGTAAACGTTGTTATGCCGAATTGTGCAAAGGCATAGGGTTGTCCTTTTTCCAGCATATATACCTTGTAGTTCTTGTTGTCCAGGGTCGTTTCATAGGCGTTAACCGTGAGCTGGTAATCGTCCACCATGAACACATTTTGGATCTGGGATTGATGGAATTCCAGACTGGTATTGGTCAGATATATGTGATTATCGGTCAGCGGATTTTTCCCAAAATCGGTCAGGTTCTCGAATACAACTTCATTCCGTTCATTTAAAATAAGTAAATTGGGATGTTCCCGTGTAACCAGGTCATTCAGGATGATCGATATCGCATGATTTTTGCTCAAATAACGGTAGACCAGCTGTGCATCCTCCATCGCTCTAAGGATGGATTCCTGGCCAGATTGGATTAATAATCCCTCCAGACCATAGGTCTTCGCGGTGTTGACGGTGATCACATCTCCAACAATCTGTCGGTACCCGGAAGCCTTCAACTCCAGGAGCAATCGTGCCACATCTTCCGAGCTATGTATGGTATAGACCTTGAGGGGCAGATCCATCAAATCAATAATCGATTGTGCACCAGAGGTGATGTTGGAGAAGCCAACAATGGCTGTTTGGCCGTTAAACTGGCTTGCCAGTGTAAGTGAACGAATCATATCATAGCCCGATAACTGCACATCAATGACGGGAATGGTCACTGCTTTTTTAATGAGTTGGGCGGTTCCGCCGCGGCTGATGATAATCTCTGCACCATTTTTCTCAGCTTGAGTTGCTAATTCCACACCGTTTGCCAAGTCGCCCACGTCCGTCTGAATGGTTAACTGGGGAAAGCGAGGAATGCACTCTTGTATAATAGGAATCATCGATTCGTAGGGAGCAATAAAGTGAACTCGTGTACGCATATTTTTCCTGCCTTTATAGAAAACTTTGATCCCCTTATTATAGCCAACTTGCGAAGGAATGGCACCTATGGGGGAACCAGCCCTGTTGTGTCTGCAAAATGCTTGTGTGATATGCCTTCATAGCTCTCCGAGTGGAATGTGATGAAGTGCACTGAATCGAATCGTTATGTATTTCAAAATTAATGCATAATTGCACACGATAAGTATAGAGAAATGAGGAGATTTCATATGGGAGACATTCATAAAGTAGCTGAGCCGGATCACATCATTAAGGATGTTGTCGGGAAGTTCCCGTGCAGGGTGCTGTGGAGTGAGGGCCGCCCATGCTTGGAGTATCAGGGGGAAGAGGATGTGGCGTTAATAACCGAATACGTCCATAAAACGTATAACGTTGAGCTATTGGATGTGTTTTTCACAGCGGTGGAGAGCCTTCCGGTCGAGCCGTAGATCAGGTAGGGATTTGTGGATTGCGGGCAAAGGACTAAAACCCATAATACCGATCCAAATCGGATCGCAGAGGAAAGTGTGCTGTTCATTACGAACTGTGATTGAGGAAGAATGATACTGATAATTATGAGTGATTTTTTTGATTATAAGGCGACACTATAAAGTGCTCGTCTTTTCTTATATTACGTTTTATAGTACGTATTTGGATCGTAGTAACTCCACTTGCCATCGTGAAATGTGAAACGTATGTCGCCGTATTCATGTATTATAGTATACATATGAACTTTTCGGAGGAGGAACAAGTAATGGGAATCTTATCGAGGTTTAGAGACGTGATGAAGGCCAATGTGAACCACATGTTATCTCGGGCGGAAGACCCGGAGAAGAGTGTGAATGAATATATGCGAAGCCTGAGCAGTGATCTGGGTCAGGTGAAGGCTGAAACGGCAGCGGTGCTGTCGGATGAGAGCCGGGCGAAGCGAGCATTGGATGAGTGTAGCGCCGAGGTCAAGAAATTACAGCGGTATGCGGAAAAATCAGCGGAGTCGGGAGACGAAGACAAGGCACGTGGTTTTCTGGAGAAGAAAGTGAAGCTGGCTGACAAAGTGAATGAATTACAAGCCGCCTATGAACGTGCTTCTGCCAAAGCCAAGATGATGAAGCATATGAACGATAAACTGGTTGCAGATCTAGGGCAATTGGAGGCGCGGCATTCAGAACTGAAAGGTCGCATCGCAGATGCAAAGGCGCAGCAACAGGCCAACGAACGGAATGCATCTGCGGGCAGAGCTGATGCTGCATTGAAGGCCATGGAAGATAAGGCGAATCAGGCGCTGAACGAAGCAGAGGCTTTGGCAGAACTTCGTGCTGGGGCACAGGAAGATGATTTGGACGAATTAATTGCCGAGTTGGAGAGGGACATGAACGCAGATGCGGGTAATAATGAGAGTGCGTCGCCAAGTGCGGAGGAAGAACTCGCAGCGATTCAGGAAAAGCTGAAGAATAAGTAATACGTTAAACCATTTCGTTAACATTGAGGTGAGCAGATGCCGGTTATAGAATATAAATGTCCAAACTGCGGCAGTGGTATGATCTTTGACAGTGTGTCAGGTGCATTATCCTGTCCCAGCTGCGGCCGCGAGGACAACATAGAGCAGATCCCCGATCCCTTGAAGAGACAAGTATTCACCGAAAATGAGGTCAAAGAATACCACTGTAACAGCTGCGGAGCTGACATTGTGACAGAACCGGAGACCAGTGCGACGACATGTAGTTTCTGCGGTGCAGCGGTTGTACTCAGTGATCGGCTGACGGGCAATCTGGCCCCTGCGATGGTGATTCCCTTTTCGATCAACAAGGATCAAGCCAAGCAGGCTTTCAAAAAGTGGTGCAGAAATGGCCTGTTAACGCCAAGTGGCTTCATGTCCGCCGATCGGATTCAGAGCATTACCGGCATGTACGTGCCGTTTTGGTTGTACGAGTTACATAACAAAATCGAAGTGCATGGTCGTGGCACCAAGGTCAGATCCTACACCCAGGGCGACTACCATTACACGGAAACACAGCATTTTGATATATACCGCCGGATTCGGCTGAATTACGTGAATCTGCCCATTGATGCATCGGAGAAAATGAAGGATGAACTGATGGATAAGCTGGAGCCTTTCCCATATAACCAGCTGAAATTGTTCAAGACCCCGTATCTGGCGGGGTACATTGCGGAAAAATACAGTTATACGGACGAGGAACTTTTTCCAAGAGCCAAGGATAAAACGAGATCGTACATTGATTCTTATATTGCCTCAACTGTATCCGGATATACCAGCGTGAGCTACACGGACAAACAGATTGATACCACGCTCAAAAATGCAGACTATGTGCTGCTCCCGGTGTGGATGGTCAACTATGACTACAATCGGGCACAGTATACCTTTGCCATGAATGGTCAGACAGGTAAAGTGGTCGGCAAACCACCGATCAGCAAAGCCAAAGTGGCTGGATGGTTCGCAGGGGTATCTGCGGTCTCGTTACTGTCACTGAAGCTGGTTTCCTGGATGATGGGAGGTGGATTCTTATGAGAAAAAGAACCCCTCTGGCCGTGATGGCTACGCTCATTTTACTTATGATCACCCTTGTTGCTCCGTTGATTCCCATGTCATCGGCATCCGCAGCGGAGAGCAAAAATCTCATCTACGATGAGGCCAACCTGCTGAGTGAGCAGGAGAAAAGTGAATTGAATCTACTTGCGAATCAGTATGGCACGGAACGGCAGACGGATTTTGTTATTTTGACAACAAATAATGTTGAGAATCAGGATGTTATACTCTTAACTGAAGATTTTTATGATGAGCAGAGGCTAGGATACGATAAAGAACATGGTAATGCTGTCATATTGACGATGGATATGAATAATCGTAAAGTGTATCTGGCTGGATTTTATAAGGCAAAAGAATATCTGAGCGATCAGCGGCTTGATGCTATCCGTACCCGAATTACCTCTGAATTGTCCAGTGGGGATTATAAACTCGCATTTGAGAAATATATTGAGCTCTCTTACAAATATATGGGGTATGAACCTGGTGTGAATCCAAACAATATTTTGTTCAACGGTTGGTTTCAGTTGGGAGTATCTGTAGTTCTTGGCGGTATTGTTGTTGGTATTATGACCTATCGATCCGGGGGACGTGTCACGGTCAATCGTGCGACTTATGAGGATTCAAGCAATTCCAGTGTAATTGATCGTCAGGATCGTTATATCCGTACAACCGTAACCAAGCGCAAAATCGAGAAGAACAACAACAACGGTGGCGGAGGAGGAGGCGGGGGTACCTCCCGAGGCGGTCATTCACACAGTGGAAGTAGAGGTTCGTTTTAGTAACTGAGTAATCGGATTATGTTAAATAGAAGGGATGGGAATTAGTATGGGATTTTTCAGAAATCAATTTTCGAATGTGGTGGAATGGGAAGAGTTCAGAGATGACATGATATTTTGGAAGTGGAGCAACCGGGAGATCAAGAAGGGGAGTAAACTTATCATCCGTTCGGGTCAGGACGCCATTTTCCTAAATAACGGTAAAGTGGAAGGGATTTTCGAGGACGAAGGATCATTTAATATCGATTCCGAGATCATTCCGTTTCTTTCTACCTTAAAAGGGTTCAAATTTGGATTTAACAGCGGCATGCGGGTCGAAGTCTTGTTTGTAAACACAAAAGAGTTCACCGTGCGCTGGGGCACACAAAGCCCGGTGTTGATTCCAACACCACAACTCCCTGGCGGGATGCCGATTCGGGCCAACGGTACATTTAATTTTAAAGTAAGTGACTATGTGACCCTGATTGATAAGATTGCAGGCATCAAACAGAGTTATCTGGTCGAGGATGTCAAAATCCGAATCACTTCTGTGCTGGATCAGCTTCTAATGAAGTGGATCAGCCGTGAAGGGAAGGATATGTTCAACCTGCAGGCCAATGCATCGGATATTGCCAAAGGTATTCAGGAAGATCTGGATATGCAGATGATGGACATCGGCATTGGGATTACCGGTTTCCAAGTGATGAGCTTCAACTATCCAAAAGAGATCCAGGATATGATTACAAAGACCGCTTCGCATGAGATGATTGGTAATCTGCAAAAGTATCAACAGGTCAGCATGACAGACGGCATCTCATCCGGTAAAGTACAGGGCGGCGGCGCAGCTTCGGATATGGCGGGTATGATGATGGGCATGAACATGGCCAATGAAATGATGAAAAACATGAACCAGAATCAAGGCCAGAATCAGAACAATAATTCCAATTCGTCTCAGAATCAAAATAACGACCAGAAACCAGCGGGAAATAACAACGGTGATTCGAATACATCTTCATCTACAGAAGGCAACAAGAAGCCAAACTTCTGCCCGAACTGTGGAGCCAAAAATGAAGGAGCCAACTTCTGTCCGAATTGTGGTCAAAAGCTGGGCTAATGAAATAAATACATGTAGGGATAGTTCAGCAATGGTTGAGATATTGCGGAGCTATCCCTTTTTTGTTTCGTTTCATAGTTAAAGCAACATGACGTAAGGTGGGGAAGCAGGTTCATTTATTTTAGTTTAGATAAAAGAGTTGACAACCGATCACAAATCATTTATCTTTAACTTAAGATATTTAATTTAAATATAAATAACAACCCAAACAAATATCTTTAATCCATTACATGAGGAGAGATCAAGATGATGATCCCAACATTGACCAGAATAAATGAACTTTCAAGAAAAGCTAAAGAGGGCGGATTGACGGAGATGGAAAAAGAGGAACAGGTTCGTCTTCGCCAGGAATATCTGCAAACTTTTCGCGGTTCGGTCAACGACATTCTGCTGAATGCAACCATCTATGATCCAAACGGCGATGACGTGACTCCTGATAAATTGAAACAAGAACAGGCCAATCAAAATAACAATTAAAATATAATTCGCTAGATCATATATCTTAATTTAAAGATAATACAAACTTACTATAAATCACTTACCAAACCAAGGAGGAATTAATCATGACTATTCAAACAGCAGGTATTCACCATATTACAGCTTTCGCAGGAGATCCACAGGCCAACGTTGATTTTTATGCCGGAGTTCTGGGACTTCGTCTGGTGAAAAAAACAATCAACTTCGATGCACCTGATGTATATCATCTGTATTTTGGAGATGAACACGGAAGCCCAGGTACCATCATTACCTTCTTCCCATCGGCTGGATCACCACGGGGCAAAATTGGCGGAGGTCAGGTCGGCATCACTTCCTATGTCATTCCTCCTGGGTCGATTGGCTTCTGGCAGAATCGGCTGGAACAGTATAACATTGAGGTAACCAAAACAACTCGCTTCAATGAAGACCTGCTTCAATTCGAAGATGGCGAAGGCCTGCGGCTTGAGCTTGTTGAACGGGAAGAGGGAGCAATCAGCACTTGGGCGCATGAAGGGATTCCGACCGATAAAGCGATTAAAGGCTTCGGTGGTGCTGTCCTGTTCAGTGTTAACCCGCAAAGAACGATGGATGCTCTTGAGAAAATTTTGGGATTTGTCAGAGTGAGTGAAAATGAAGAGTATGCTCGTTTCCGGTCCAGCGGGGATATCGGTAATGTTGTAGATGTTCCAGTGACCCGTATGGCTCTGGGTATGGGCGGCGCAGGAACCGTGCACCATATTGCATGGCGCGCCAAAGACGATGAAGAGCATGCACAGTGGAGTGAAGCTGTACGTGATTACGGGTACCAACCGACTCCAGTGCGGGATCGTCAGTACTTTAACGCAATCTACTTCAGAGAAGCTGGCGGCATTCTGTTTGAAATTGCTACAGATCCTCCGGGCTTTGCCAAAGATGAACCTGCTGATTCGCTTGGACAAAAATTGATGCTGCCTGAATGGTTTGAGAAATACCGCCCTCAAATTGAGGACAATCTGCAACCGATTGTGGTAAGAACGCTCGTACCTGCTACAGCTGCGAATTAATAAGAGTTCTAGAAAAAACCTGAAAAAGCGAAGCGTTCGCCTAAAAGCTTTCTGAAAGAAAGCTACATCGGAAGTATACGCTATCCCCGGATTTTCCCTTAGGAAAAGGGAATCAAAAAAATCTGGGGGTAACAGCGATTGAAGGGTTACTCGTCATCGAAGTGTATGTGTAATGAAAAACCTAAAGGAGCAACGAAGGATGATGGAGAAAAAGGTTACCTGGCTGGAGCTGTTTTACGATCTGCTCTTTGTAGCAGCGGTCTCCAAAGCAGGTCATGTCCTGTTACATGCCGAACATGGAGTAATTACGTTTGAATATTTAATGAAGTTTGTGCTTATTTTTATCCCTGTTTGGTGGGCATGGGTCGGTCAGACCTTGTTTATTAACCGCTATGGTCAAGATATCCTGATCCATCGAATATTCCTCATCCTTCAGCTTCTGTCCGTTATGGTCATGACGGCAAGCCTCTCTACCCATTTTGACCAATACTATCTGTCCTTCTTCATTGGATATATCGGCTCACGGGCATTTACGGCGATTCAGTATCTGACGGCTCACAAGTCAAAAGGCGAGCATCAGCAGCAAGCGGCTCGTTACTTGGGTATCTGTTTCCTTATTGGCATATTGATCTCATCAGGTTCATTGTTCTTCGATTCCTGGTTACGCTACGTGATTTTGTATGCGGGGATTGCTGTGGACATCGTGCTTCCGCTGATCGGACGCAAAAATCTGGTGAAGGTACCGGTTCAGACCCATCACTTGTTGGAACGTTTCGCGCTCTTTACACTTATCCTGCTGGGTGAATCGGTGGTAAGCATTATCGCGGTGCTGCAAGCCGATCATTGGGATATGAAATCCATTCTGTTTGCCGCCTTTACATCCATCTTTGTCATTGCGATATGGTGGCAATACTTCGACAATGTGGAGAAAAAGGTCAGCAAAGAGATTCAGACTGCCGGGCAAGCGATCATATACGGCCATCTGTTCATCTACATCTCTATGAGTATGATCGCCGCCTCAATTCAGCTGTTATATCAGAACCAGTTAAACTATGTGTTCATGATAGGGTTTGTATTTGGATCAGCGCTGTTGTATTTCTTGTCGACATCACTTGTGTTCCACCGTTACAGACACGCACATCTACGACTCCGGCCACGTCATCTGGCAGTCATGGTGGGGTTACTGGTGGCATTTGTCCTTGTTGATCTGGTCTACCAGGTTCCGGGTTATGTCATCATGGGCGAAGACATGTTATTCTTCCTGGTGTATGCGAAACTTACGACTTGAAATAGTGATCTAAAATCAAGAAAAGTCACGGACAACAGGCGTCCGTGGCTTTTTATTATGCCGCTAATCCTGGACATTTTTTAATAATATAAATAAAGCACAAATCTAATTTAATTTCTTCTATAGAATCTGTTAATATGAGACTATGTACAAGTGAATCTACCAGATCATAGAATATCTTTTATATAAAATGAGTGTACGTTTTGTTATATAAATTGAACTAAACATTTACACGAAACGGAGAGGACAGAAAAAACCTGAAGAAGCGAAAGCGTTCGCCTTTATCCCCGGATTTCCCCCATATAAGGGGGATTCATAAAATCTGGGGATAACAGCGATCGGAAGGTTATTCTGTCATCGGAGTGTCCAGTGTAGATATTCTTTAGTTCAATTTATATAGTTCATTTTATATATAGCGATTCGTTGGTATGGGGATGACAATCAGGAGGGAAATCATTGAGCACACATCAAATCGGAGTTCCATTGGAAGGGTTTGCAGAGTTTAGTCGTACGGTTGCCGCTGAAGGAGCCGTTTTACTCAGAAATGAAGGCCAAGTGCTTCCACTTCGTGAAAACGAAAACGTTTCAGTTTTTGGTCGAATTCAAGTCAATTATTATCGCAGCGGCACAGGTTCAGGCGGTAGTGTACATGTGGCTTATACAACGAATCTATTGGATGGTCTGCGCAGCAAGAAGAATATAACGGTTAATGAAGAGCTTGCAGCTGTCTATGAGAAGTGGATTGAGGAAAATCCATTTGATGATGGCGGAAAAGTATGGGCGGCCGAGCCATGGAATCAGAAAGAAATGCCTTTGACGGATGAACTGGTTGCACAGGCCAGAAGCAAGTCTAGCAAAGCCATTATCGTGATTGGACGTACAGCAGGAGAAGACCAGGATAATGCGGATGCGCCAGGAAGTTACCAACTGACAGAAGATGAGAAAGCGATGTTAAAGCAAGTTACTTCGCAGTTTGAACACACAATCGTTGTGCTGAATGTCTCAAATATCATCGACATGAGCTGGTTAAACGAAACGTATCTACATCCGATCCAAGGCGTAATTTACTCATGGCATGGCGGTATGGAGGGTGGTAATGCGACTGCCGATGTGCTGGCGGGGGACGTTACACCAAGCGGTAAACTGACAGATACGATTGCATATTCCATCGAAGATTACCCTTCGACAAGCAACTACGGCAATGAGTTCAAGAACCTGTATCAGGAAGATATCTATGTAGGTTATCGTTATTTCGAAACGTTTCGACCTGAGCGCGTTCAGTTTGAATTCGGTTACGGCCTGTCTTATACGACGTTTTTGGCCCAGCACGAAGAAGCAAAATCCGTTTCCAAAGACGGCGAAACCTACATTGAAGTTCGTGTAAATGTGACCAACTCAGGTACAACATATGCGGGCAAAGAGGTTGTGCAAGTTTATTATGAAGCACCACAAGGCAAACTGGGACAACCGGTCAAGGCTTTGGTGGCTTTTGGAAAAACAGGATTGTTGCAGCCGGATGAGTCAGAACTTCTGACGATCAGCTTCCCGATCCATGCCATGGCATCTTACGATGATGCAGGTGTTACGGGCCATGCTTCCGCATATGTTCTGGAAGAAGGCACATACAGACTGCATGTAGGAACCAGTGTGAAACAAGTGCAGCATATCAGCATTGATGGCCAGGATGGATATGTGATTGAATCCCTTCAATTGGTGGAGCAACTGCAAGAAGCGATGGCCCCAACTGAAGATTTTACACGGATGAAACCAGGTTCGCGCAAGGAAGATGGATCTTATGAACTGACTTATGCAGAAGTACCGAAACGTAAGATATCCATGGCGAACCGGATTGAGCAGAATCTCCCGCAAACGCTGGAGCAGACAGGTAACCAGGGCCACAAGCTGAGTGACGTTAAGGCTGGCAAAGTGAGTCTGGAAACCTTCATCGCTCAACTGAGTGATCAGGATCTGGCGGCGATTGTCCGTGGTGAAGGCATGAGCAGTCCGCTCGTTACATCGGGAACAGCATCTGCATTTGGTGGTGTCAGCGACAGCCTGTTTAATTACGGTATTCCGGTAGCATGTACGGCAGATGGCCCGTCCGGTATTCGTATGGATAGTGGCGAGAAGGCAACACAGGTATCCATTGGTACGTTGCTTGCGGCGACATGGAACAAGGATCTTGTTGAAGAGTTGTATGTGATGGAAGGACAGGAATTGCTAAGAAATCAGGTAGATACCCTGCTCGGACCTGGACTCAATATCCGCCGGAGCCCGCTTAATGGCCGGAACTTTGAGTACTTCTCCGAAGATCCACTGATCTCGGGTGTATTTGCTGCAGCATGTACGAAAGGTATCATGAAGGGTGGTTCCAATGCCACACTGAAACACTTTGCCTGCAACAATCAGGAGAAACACCGCAGTAAAGTAGATGCTGTTGTCTCCGAACGTGCACTGCGTGAAATTTACCTGAAAGGGTTCGAAATCGCTGTAAAAGAAGGCGGAGCAAACTCCATTATGACCTCCTACAACCCGGTTAACGGACACTGGGCGGCATCCAACTACGACCTGAATACCACGATTTTGCGCGGCGAATGGAATTTCGAGGGTATCGTAATGACCGACTGGTGGGCGATTATGAACGATGTGACCGAAGGTGGCGAGGCTGATCGCAAATACACGAACTGGATGATTCGGGCACAGAATGATCTCTACATGGTTGTACCGAACTACGGCGCAGAGATTAATGGCTGGGACGATAACACGATTGAATCCTTGGAAAATGGAACATTGACTCGCGGAGAACTGCAACGTTCCGCGATTAACATCTGCAAGTTCATCATGAATGCACCGGTGTCCGGTAGAAAACATGAGATCGTGGAGAACGTTGCTTCGTTCCAAGCGAATGCATCCCTATCTGCTGCAAAAGCTCAGGCGCTGGTTGAAAACGCACAGGTGAAACCTGCGGTAGCTGAACCTGTCTACATGAAAGTGGATGAGGCAGGCCATTATCGGATTATCGTACAGATCATGTCCCCTGAGCCGGAACTTGCTCAAAGTGCATGTAACCTGCTCCTGAATGACCAGTTGGTAACCACCATTCAAACAAATGGTACGGAAGGCAAATGGATCAGACAGAAACTTGTCAAAGTAGATCTTGAAGCAGGACTGTATGAATTGAAACTGGACTTCACCAAACCAGGTCTCCAGATTGACTGGATCGAATTCAAACAGGTGTAGAAGATAATCGGAAATATCAGGTGATAAGAGCAATCGAAAGGTTGTTCTGTCATCCAAAACAGAATACGTTGGTATATGACAAAGGACACTGTACGCGGGTGTCCTTTGTTGTAACACAGAATAGCTACTGTTATGATAGTGTTATGAGATTCGTAGTTCTGAACAATGGGGTCAGGGGTGTGTTGCGAGGAATGAGAAATTATAATTTTTTGAGTCCAATCCTGCTGGTTGTGGTGGCGTTGATTGTGAGAGGCCTGGTGACTAACCTGGGAGTTCTTTTCGGATTATCACAAGAAGTGGCGAGTAATATTGCCATGATAGCCATGATTATTGCTGCACTGATTATGTTTAATCGAATGACGAAGGCTCGGCGTAGAAAATAGAAAAAACTCGGATAACCAGAAGGTTATCCAAGACACGAAGACACCCTCCGGGTGTCTTTTTTTGTATTGACGTTCTGATCCTAACGTTTTAGACTATTGCTAATTGATAATAACATTATAAATAACAAAAATAACAAAATCATTAAACAAAGTATATGATGTCCATTGCACTCTCTATTTGCTAGCCCATTCCGGTCCCCAAAGGAGAATCCAATCATGAAGATCATTACCGACAAACCATATATCGTTCAGGACGGCCAGCCTTTGCAGATTGCAATCTGGAAGCTGACCGTCGTCAAATAATGATGAAGAAGGACCGCAGGAGCGCTGATGAAGCGTTCAGTCGGTCCTTTATGTCATGGATTAGGCCGTGTGCAGTTCGAGAGATGTGTATCGATAGGGGTTAACGGTCGAGAGTCGGGTGAGAACACGGCATTACAATCTCGGCAGTAGCTACTTCGACATAATGTCCTGCTGATGATCACCTTAATACGTTAGAATATTCAACGATGAAGTGAAGGGAGCGACCTTATGAAGAGACAGCCTGTATTGGAAGTCATTGCTGTGGATGTGGAAGATGCCAAGGCAGCTGAGGAGGGAGGGGCTGATCGGATTGAGCTGGTGTCTGCGATGTCTGAAGGAGGACTTACCCCCAGTTATGGCGTCATGGAGCATGTGGTATCCCAGGTATCCATTCCGGTGTATGTCATGATCCGTCCCCATAGCTGCTCGTTCCGCTATAGCGCAGATGACATCCACGCCATGACCCGGGATGTACGCGTGGCGAGGGAACTTGGAGCCGCTGGCATCGTAATCGGTGCCCTCACCGGAGATGGTGAAGTGGACCTTTTACCCATGCAATTATGTATGGCCGAAGCTCAGGGTTTGGGCGTTACGTTTCATCGTGCAATTGATGTGAGCACAAGCTTGACTGAGGCGCTCAAGGCTATTAACACATTGGGCAACGTGGAGCGTGTTCTTACATCGGGAGGGAAACAGACAGCGCCTGAAGCCATACTGGAACTGAAACAACTTCAGCAATTGGGGCAAACCTTGAACATCGCTGTCATGGCAGGGTCGGGGGTCACCATAGAGGGAATTCAAACGCTAGTGAGTCAGACGGGTATCACGGAAATCCATATGGGATCAGGCGTGAGGTACAAAGGCAGCTTTAATTATCCCATTGATCCACATTTGGTTGAAGAGGCCAAGCAGCAGTTATTGCTTGCATCACAGCCATTTCATGGACAGTAGTGTACTGAGTAGTGGTCCAAGCAAGGGTGGTCCAATGATATAGGGATGCGCTAAATAAAAGGAGTGATACGCCATGAATCGTGAACTGCAACCAGCCGAATGGATTAAGTCCGCAGCACAGGTCAGCCCATCCGAACGCCAGCTGATATGGCAGGAGATGGAGTTCTACGCGTTTATTCATTTTACGGTAAATACATTTACGGATCAGGAATGGGGCACTGGGGAGGAAGACCCGGCGATTTTCAATCCTTCTGAACTGAGTGCAACGCAATGGGTGCAGGCGTGCAAGGCTGCGGGGATGAAGGGGCTGATTCTGACATGTAAGCATCATGATGGATTTTGTTTGTGGCCCAGTCAGTTTACAGCGCATACGGTCGCGGCTAGTCCGTGGAGGAATGGTACGGGGGATTTGGTTCGGGAAGTCGTCGATGCTTGTCGTGAGGGTGGATTGAAGTTTGGCGTGTACCTGTCTCCTTGGGATCGGCATGAAGCCACTTATGGAGATTCCGAGAGGTATAACGAGTTTTTCCTCCAACAGTTGCGCGAGCTGCTTACGAATTATGGCGACATCTTCTGTGTATGGTTCGACGGTGCGTGTGGGGAGGGTCCGAATGGCAAAAGGCAGGTCTATGACTGGGACGCCTATTATGCGCTTATTCGTGAACTTCAGCCCGAAGCAGTCATCTCGGTATGTGGCCCGGATGTTCGCTGGTGTGGCAATGAAGCGGGACACACACGGGAATCGGAATGGAGCGTTGTGCCAGCGCATATGCAGGATAAGGAGAAGATTCAGGAGCAATCGCAACAGGTGGATGACGGTGAGTTCGCCACAAGGATCAATACGCAGGACAGTGATTTGGGAAGCCGAGAGGTCATTCGTTCCCAAGGTGACCAACTGATCTGGTACCCTGCCGAGGTGAATACCTCGATTCGCCCAGGATGGTTCTATCATGCCAGTGAAGATGATCAGGTCAAAACACTGGAAGAACTGCTCGCCGTTTATTACGGCGCAGTGGGAGGCAACGCCACCTTTTTACTCAATCTGCCACCGGATACGCGTGGTCTCATTCACGAAACGGATGTGGAGCAACTACAGGAATTGGGAGATTCGCTGCGTACCATTTTTCAGGAAAATTTCGCCTTGCAGGCGCTGGTAAAAGCATCGCAGACGATGGATGAACAACATGCTGTATCGAAAGTGCTGACGGAACGACGGGATACGTATTGGTGTCCTCACGAAGGGACAGAGCAGGCTTGGATCGAGCTGGATTTGCAGGAAGAAAGATCGTTTGACCGGGTGGTGCTGATGGAACATATCCAGACAGGCCAACGGATTGAACGTTTTACACTGGAGTCGCAGAGGGCAGATGGTGGTTGGGAAGAGTTTTACAAGGGGACGGTGGTGGGGCATAAGCGAATTTGCTGTTTCTCACAGGTCACATCGAGAAAGATGCGTTTAAGCATTCATGAATCCAGATGGTGCCCTACGTTGTCCGGATTAGGCATATATCTGAGCGAACGGGGAGGGCTGTAACATGGCGGTGCTGACGTATAAAGGTTCACATTTCATGTATGATGGCGAGCCTATTCGGGTTTTGTCGGGTGCCATCCATTATTTCAGAGTGGTCCCCGACTATTGGGAGGATCGGTTACTCAAGTTGAAAGCCTGCGGTTTCAATACGGTGGAAACGTATGTGCCGTGGAATGTCCATGAGCCGCAGCCGGGTCGGTATTGTTTTGAAGGGATGGCTGATCTGGAACGTTTTATTCGCATTGCGGGAGATGTGGGTCTGCATGTGATTGTTCGTCCAAGTCCTTATATATGTGCCGAGTGGGAGTTTGGCGGATTACCTGCCTGGCTGCTTGCTGATGATGATATCCGTCTTCGGTGTATTAATGCAAAATTTCTGGCGAATGTGGATCGTTATTATGATGTGCTTTTGTCCAAATTAAAACCCCTTCTTAGCACTAATGGCGGGCCGATCATCGCGATGCAGATTGAAAATGAGTACGGCAGCTTCGGGAACGACGCGAGTTACCTGCGATATTTACGTGATGGCATGGTGGAACGCGGTATGGATGTGTTGTTATTTACCTCGGAAGGCCCGACAGACCACATGCTGCAGGTGGGATCAGTGCCGGGGCATCTGGCTACGGTTAATTTTGGATCAGGGACGCAGGGATCGTTCAACAAGCTGCGTGAATATCAGGCGGATGAACCTTTGATGTGCATGGAGTATTGGAACGGCTGGTTTGATCACTGGGGAGAGTCACATCACACCCGAGAAGCCACAGATGTGGCTGGTGTGTTTGAAGAGATGCTTCGAGCAGGAGCCTCAGTCAACTTTTATATGTTCCACGGTGGAACGAATTTTTCATTTTACAACGGGGCGAACTGTCAGCAGAAGGATCAATATGAACCGACGATTACAAGTTACGACTACGATTCACTGCTCAGTGAATCGGGGGAGCCGACAGCGAAGTTCCATGCGGTGAGGGACCTTATTGCTCGGTATAGCAATGAAGATCTGGGTGAGCTTGTGCTGCCGGAATCGAAGGGGACCATCGCTTATGGGCGGGTGGAGTTGACCCAACAGGCGTCATTACTGGCGCAGATGGACCGGATATCAGCCCCGGTGCAGCGTACGAATCCGGAACCGATGGAGAAGCTGGGTCAGGATTATGGCTTTATTTGTTATCAGACCCGGATATCCGGGCCCAGGGAGCGACAGGAACTGGTGGTTCAGGAGGTGCGTGACCGTGCGCTTGTGTTTGTTGATAGGCAATTTCAGGGTGTATTGGAACGCGGAAATCCAGCATTATCGGTATCCTTTGAAGTGCCGCCAGAGGGCGCAGATCTATTGATCCTTGTTGAAAATATGGGGCGAATCAACTATGGTCCTTACCTGAGAGATCCGAAGGGCATCACCGAGGGTGTGCGACATGGCTTTCAATTTTTATATGATTGGACGATTCATTGTCTGCCATTAACTGATCTGTCGGGTTTACAATTTAGCAATGCGATTAGCGAAGCAATTAATGAAACAGTTAATGAAGTACAGGGACCAGCATTTTATCGAGGAGAGTTTAATATCACGGATGTAAGAGATACTTTTCTGCGACTGGATAGCTGGACCAAGGGAGTTGTATTTGTAAACGGATTCAATCTGGGGCGCTACTGGAATAAAGGACCGCAAAAAACGTTATATGTACCAGCCCCGCTCCTCCATGAAGGTGAGAATGTAATCATGGTATTCGAGCTTCATCAGACGGCTGATCAGGCCGTAACGTTTGTAGATACACCGGATTTGGGCTAGAAAAGGAAAATAGTAGAGTCAAACGATTAATGGCAATTGTCGTGTCCGCCGGAAAAAGGTATACGTTGGGTATGGACATTGACTACAAGAGAGGATGAGGAAAAATGAAAGTTGGACTCAGCACCTACAGTCTGCAACAAGCATTGGATCGCAAAGAATTAAACGTACCAGATGCCATTCGTTGGATCGCCGATCAGGGCGGGGAACATGTGGAGATTGTACCGATGGGATTCAGTCTGATCGATAATCCGGAGTTGATTGATGAGATTAAAGCTGTGGCAAAAGAGGTCGGGATCGACATTTCCAATTACGCCATCGGCGCAAACTTCGCTGTTCAGGAGGACGCCGAAGCGTTGGAGCAAGAGATCCAGAATGTGATGCGACATGTGGATGTGGCTGCTGCGCTCGGCGTGAAGCTGATGCGTCATGACGTGGCTTTCCGCCCTGCACCAGAGGGAACTGTAGCACAGTTCGAGATCGACCTAACGGTACTGGTGAAGGCTTGTCAGCGGATAGCCGATTATGCAACGGATTTTGGAATCACAACAAGCGTCGAGAACCATGGGTACTATGTGCAGTCGAGTGAGCGAATTCAGCGTTTGTTACACGAGACGGCGCGAAGTAACTTTAAGACCACGCTGGATGTCGGCAATTTCCTCTGTGTGGACGAAGACCCGGTGAGTGCCGTGAAAAATAACATTCCGTACGCGTCGATCGTGCACGCCAAAGACTTCTACTGGAGACCTTCCTACCGAAATCCAGGTGAAGGCTGGTTCCAAACCTCGCATGGCAATTACCTGCGCGGTGCCATTGTGGGCCATGGCGATATCGACATGCCTGAGGTGTTCCGTGTGTTGAAACAATCCGGGTATGACGGATATATCTCGGTTGAATTTGAAGGCATGGAAGATTGCAAAACAGCCTCACGCATTGCCATGGATAACGTCCGTCGCCTATGGGAAGAGGCATAGGGCTGAGTACTTGTTTTACATGAAATATGGCTTGTTACGTATGGCTCAAACAGAAAGTTAGTTCAGTCAGAAAAAGTAGTGGAGGGGGCGAAATCGATTCTGAAGAAACGAAGCTAAAAGCTTTCTGCAAGAAAGCTACTTCGTAAGCATTAACTCGCCTTTATCACCGGATTTCCCCTTTTGAGAAAGGGGATTAAAGAAATCTGGAGACAAGAGCGATCGGAAGAACGATTCGCAACCGGAACGTCTACCTGCTGGACGTTAATTATTTTATATATGGAGGAATCAGCACTATGCCCAAATTGAAAGTCGCCGTTATCGGTGCCGGATCCATATCCGATTGCCATTTGCAAGCGTACGCCAGTAACCCGGAGGTTGAAATATACGCCATCTGTGACCTGAATGCAGTACGTGCCACTGAAGTCGCGAAGCAATATAATGCACCTCATGTGTTTACCGATTATAAAGAACTGCTCGCAATGCCCGAAATTCATTCCGTCAGCATCTGTACATGGAACGACTCCCATGCGGAGATTAGTATTGCTGCTCTGGACGCGGGCAAAAACGTGCTGTGTGAGAAACCACTCTGCCAAACGGTAGAGGATGCCCTCGAAGTAGAGAAGGCGGTTCATCGCAGCGGAAAGCTGCTTCAGGTCGGTTTTGTTCGCCGCTATAGCGACAATGCACAAATTCTGAAGAAGTTTATCGACGAGGGTGAACTGGGCGAGATCTATTATGCCAAAGCCTCCAGTCTGCGTCGTCTGGGCAATCCGGGTGGCTGGTTCTCGGATATCAACCGTTCCGGCGGAGGCCCGCTGATCGATATCGGGGTGCATGTAATCGACATTTGCTGGTATCTGATGGGCAGACCAAAGGTGAAATCCGTCTCCGCCAACGTGTCCAATCGATTGGGAAACCGCTCGAATATTAACAATCTGTCGTTCTACAAGGCAGCGGACTATGACGCGGGGCAGAACACCGTTGAGGACATGGCGAATGCACTGATTCGTTTCGAGAACGGTGCGAGCCTGCTCGTGGATGTCAGCTTCACGCTCCATGCCAAAGCGGATGAGACTTCGGTCAAACTATATGGCGACAAAGGCGGTGCCGAGTTGGAGCCGGAAATTTCGATCATTGGCGAGAAATTTAACACTATTTTGAACATGACCCCACAGGTAGATTTTAAATCATTCGATTTCATGGGCTCGTTCCGTAATGAAATCAACCATTTTATCGATAGTACACAGGGCCGCAAAGAAACACTTAGCCCCGTCGAAGACGGCGTCGAGGTAATGAAGATGCTCTGCGCCATCTACGAATCAGCCCGTCAGTGCCGCGAAATCACACTGTAAAGGGGCAATGCATTGCGTTGATACACTACGTTGATACTTTACTACTCCGTTTCATTGAAAGTTATGAGCACTTCGCTCCTTTTGATGAAAAGCTCCGCTCCGGGCGGGTGTGGATTCGTCCTTCCCGCTCGCCGGTGGAGCAGAGTAGGGAGCGAATGCTAACGAATCTCAGACATCTTATTTAAGGATTCGAAGCCCCCTCAGAAATCTAAGGAACCTGACACACGCTATATCAGAATAAACAGCAGTTTACAGCGTTTTTACCACCTGATTTCGGGAAATAACGTGTCTGATGTTCCTTACAATTTTAAAATAGGATCATAAGGTTAAATAAGACGCCCTGTGTTCCTTAGAAACAACTTTACCCATTTGCCAGGATCAGCCGCTTGGATTTCCCTTATAGAGACAAGGGAAATAAGGGGTTCCATAGTGATTGAAGATGGCACCGCACTCGAAATAACAAAGTTACTACGCCCCTTAATAGTTAAACTAGCGTTTACGCCAAAACGGAGAGTGCAGAACCAATCTGAAGAAGCGAAGCGCTCGCCTTTATCACTGGATTTCTAACAATTATACAGTGAAATAAGAGAAATCTGGGGATAACAGCGATCGAAAGATGGTACTGCACTCGGAGTGACCAGGCGTAACATGCATGGTTTATCTTTTATCCAATCCAGAGGAGATGAAACAGGATGAGCGAAACCAAAGAAACCGTATTGGAGCAGGAAGAGCAGATTGTCGAAGCCGGCGTGCACAATTTTAGCAAAGAGGAAGAGTGGATCAAACCGGAAGATCCGCTGCTGAATGAGCGGCTGGAGTGGTTCAAGGATCAGAAGCTGGGGCTGATGATGCACTGGGGGCCGTATTCACAGCTTGGTCTCGTGGAATCCTGGGCGCTGAGCGATGAGGACGGCGATTGGTCGCGTGATGACATCGACTGGACGGATGACATGGAAGACTTCAAGCGGGAATATTTCGATCTGAACAAAACCTTCAATCCGATTCGTTTCCAGCCTGAGGAATGGGCACAGATGGCGGCAGATAACGGGTTCAAATACTTCCTGTTCACCACCAAGCACCATGACGGTTTCTGCATGTGGGATACCAAAACGACGGATTATCGAATTACGGGTAAGGACACTCCTTTTCATACCCATAAGTATGCGGACATCTGTCGAGCACTGTTTGACGCTTTCCGGGCCAAAGGACTCGGCATCTCAGCGTATTTCTCCAAAGCGGACTGGCATACCCCTTATTACTGGGCACCGGGCATGGAGCGTGGACGTCATATGTGGCGCGGCCCTTCGTATGATCCCCATAAGTATCCGTGGCTGTGGGAGAAATTCGTGGAGTTCACACATGAGCAGATCATGGAGCTGCTGACGAATTACGGGCGGATCGAATGTCTGTGGCTGGATGCCGGCTGGGTGCGCGAAGGTCGCCATGGTCAGGATATCAGGCTTGGAGAAGTCGTGGAACGGGCACGTCAGACCACACAACCTTGGCTCCTGTCCGCAGATCGCACTGTCGGTGGACCGTATGAGAATATCGTTACCCCCGAGCAGACCATACCGGAACATCCGATGAACATTCCATGGGAGAGCTGTATTACGGTGGGGAACTCCTTTGCCTTCGGATTCGATGATCAGTATAAAACGGGAAGACAGCTGGCACATATTCTACTTGAAGTTGTGTCCAAGGGCGGTAACCTGGCGCTGAATGTAGGACCACAACCCGATGGCCGTCTGCCAAAAGGGGCAATTCGAGGCATCAAGGGCCTCGGTGAATGGCTGAGTACTCATGGAGAAGGCGTCTATGGAACCCGGATCTGCGGGCCATATTTCACGAAAGATTGGGCTTTCACTCAGAAAGAAGAGATCAACACCGTGTATGCCTTCCGTATATACCGAAACGAGAATGAGACCGTACAACCACAGTTAATCATTCCTTATCTGGAAAAGGTAGAGAGGATCGAACTCGTCGGTAGCGATGACGTACTTTCGTATCAGCAGACAGAAGACGGACTTCTTGTGGATCTGCCCCAATCCGCTTCAACGAGTGAAGCGCCCATCACACATACGTTCAGATTGATCACAAGCGCATAGAGGTTGTTCAAAAAGTCCCCAATTGATCACGAAGTAGTCCACGAAGTGAACTCGACATCGAATCTTGCGTTCACCTTCGGAGTCCGGTGCTCATGTAGGTTTGCCTACACTCCGCTCCTCCTCCTTCAGGTTCTCGCAACCTTCTCGGTGCTGAATCGTTAACTTTTTGAACTTGTATGTAAAGAATTCCATGTCAATTCCGGGGGAGATATAACCACCTCCGGGATTTTTTTATTCATACATAAGGGACACGATTCCCAATAGAAACGGCTCGCAATCGCTTGTCACACAAGGGTTTGTGGAATAAAGAGAAGTCGGAGAAAATTGCAAATTGATAAAAGTTTATCGGGCGATGTACTATCAAATCAAGAAAGCGCTACCTGATATGAATGTTTACATCATGTTTGTTAAACAAGGAACTAGGAACAGAAAAAAGGATGTTTAAGGGATGTAAATGTAATGTATTATTACACTTGAGGTGTAGAAGGAGTGACGCAAATGAGTCGAGCTACGGAAAGCATACCCGCCAAGATGGAACTCCAACAGAGGAAACATGTGGAGCCCAAGCGGCAGCATCCATTCATCAAAAGCCTCAAGAAACACTGGGAACTCTACCTGCTCGTGTTGCCCCCGGTATTGTATCTGTTAATCTTCAAGTACATTCCTATGGTGGGTGTCCAGATCGCCTTCAAGGACTTCAGTGTAGTCAAAGGAATCTGGGGAAGCCCGTGGGTCGGATTCAAACACTTTGAAGCCTTCTTCCAATCTCCAAACTTCTGGCTGTTAATCAAAAACACGATAGGCATCAGCTTTTATTCCTTAATTGCCGGTTTCCCCATTCCGATCCTTCTGGCGCTGGCGCTGAATGAGATTCGAACGGGTTACTTCAAAAAGACTGTGCAGATGGTCACTTACGCTCCGCATTTTATCTCAACGGTTGTTATGGTATCCATTATCATTCTGATGCTCTCCCCGCATGTCGGCGTGGTAGACAAGCTGTTCACACTGCTCGGCTTCCCGATGACGAACTTCATGGGTATTCCGGAATACTTCAAATCGATCTATGTCTGGTCAGGTGTGTGGCAGGGCATGGGATATTCATCAATTATATATATCGCAGCTCTTGCTGGTGTTGATCCATCTCTCTATGAAGCAGCAAAGATGGACGGCGCATCAAGGCTTCGGAAAATATGGCACATCGACCTCCCGTCGCTCGTTCCAGTCACCGTTATCATGCTGATTCTGAGTCTGGGCAGCATTATGGGCGTGGGCTTTGAGAAAATATACCTGATGCAGAATCCACTCAACACAAGCGCTTCGGAGGTCATCTCCACGTATGTGTACAAGGTGGGTCTGATCGGGGCGAATTTCAGCTTCTCCTCGGCAGTAGGGTTCTTCAACTCCATTATCAACCTGATCCTGCTGGTTATCGTCAACGGCATATCGCGCAAAGTATCCCAGAACAGCTTGTGGTAAAGGAGGAGTTTATCCATGTTCAACCTGATTAATCGTAACCGGATCAAGGACCCACTCGGTGACCGCATTTTCATGACATTCAACTATATCTTTCTGTTCGCCATACTGCTAACAGTGTTTTATCCACTTTTGTATATCATCAGTTCTTCGTTCAGCTCTTCACGAGCCGTGACATCCGGTCAGGTGTGGCTGTTCCCGGTAGACTTTAACATCAAGGCGTACATCTCCATTTTCAAAAGCCAACAGCTTATGCTCGGTTTTTATAACACGATCATCTACACCGTGGTGGGCACGTTCATTAACGTGGTGCTGACCGTCATGCTGGCGTATCCTTTGTCACGCAAATCGTTCTATGGACGAGGTGCCATCATTATTTTCATGATGATCACGATGTTCTTTGATGGTGGTCTGATTCCCACCTACCTCTTGATGAAGGATTTGCACCTGCTCGATACACGTTGGGCGATGTGGCTGCCCGGGGCGCTCGCAGTATTCCAGGTCATCGTGGCAAGAACTTTCTTCCAATCTTCCATTCCGGAAGAACTCGGGGAGGCCGCGGAAATGGACGGTTGCCGGGATATCCGGTATCTGATCAGCGTAGTTCTTCCCTTATCAAAGCCCATTCTGGCGGTCATGACACTTATGTATGCCGTAGGTCACTGGAATGCGTACTTTGATGCATTGATCTACCTGCGTTCCGAGAAATTGTTCCCTCTACAATACGTGCTTCGCAATCTGCTTATCCTGAACGCGGCTGATCCGGCGATGCTCGCCAATACCAGCCAACAGATGCGGGACCAAGGGTTCGAGCAGGTGTTGAAATATGCACTGATCGTTGTGGCGAGTATTCCAATTCTGATCATGTATCCATTTGTACAGAAGCATTTTGTTAAAGGGGTCATGGTTGGTTCCCTCAAAGGTTAATCCTTGTGAGTTAAGCCTGGTTGCCTCTTGAAAGGAGGTGGAAGGAACACGCCGGCTTCCGGGGTCGATTTTATAAACGTGCAGTACAAGTCAATAATTTGCCGTTATGAACAAAAAGGAGGAGTCAGATTGAGAAAATCTTGGATTTCGATGTTGTTTCTGGTCTTTGCTTCGGTGGCTTTGTTGTCCGCATGCAGTTCATCCGAGGAGTCGGGTGGAAGTAGCGACGGTAGCGGGGAGAGCGGCGGTCCTGTAACCATGACCCTCTTTGCTCCGCAAGGCAAAGCGTCCATGGAAGAGAATGAATTCACCCAATTTATCGAAGACAAGTTCGACGTTACCCTAAAATGGGATCTGGCCCCAACGGACGCCTTGCAGGATCGTAGACAATTACTGCTGGCGAGTGGTGATTATCCCGAAGTGTTTCTTCACGGCAAGTTCACCACCTCAGATCTTCAAACCTATGGAAAACAGGGCGTGTTCCTTCCGCTACAAGATCTGATTCAGGAGTATGGTCCGAATCTGACCAAGATTATGGAAGAGAAGCCATACTTCAAAGAAGCTATTACGGCACCGGATGGCAACATCTATGCGCTGCCGATCTTCAATGAATGTTACCACTGTACGTATGCACAGAAATACTGGATCAACACGGAGTGGCTTGATAATTTGGGCCTGAAAATGCCAACCACAACTGATGAACTGTATACCGTTCTGAAGGCGTTTAAGACACAAGATCCAAACGGTAACGGGAAAGCGGACGAGATTCCACTTACAGGCGCACCGAACAAGTATGTATGGAATGGCAACATTGATGCCTACCTGATGAATAGCTTTATATACAATGACAACGACAAATATCTGATCGTGAACGATGGCAAGGTGAGTTTTGCCGCCAATCAGGAAGGCTGGAAGAAAGGGCTGGAGTACATGAACAAGCTCTATGCAGATGGCCTGATTGATCCGGCTTCCTTTACACAGAATGATCAGGCAATTGGACAGCTGGGGAACAAGGAAGGCGATGAAGTGGTCGGCTCCATTACAACGGCGCTGGTCAGTTATCTCGTGAATACTTATGACAAAGACATCACCCGTCACCAGCACTGGGAGATCGTTCCTCCATTGAAAGGACCAGATGGAGTGCAGACGACAGGCGCCACGCAGAGCGTAGGTGAGTTTGAGTTTGCCATTACGAACAAAGCGACAGAAGCACAGCAGATTGCCGCCATCAAAATCGTAGACTACATGTTCAGTGAAGAAGGTGCGCTGTACGCGGAGTATGGACCAACTGAAGGAAAAGGCTGGAAGAAGGCAGATGCCGATGAGAAAAACATCAATGGTGAGCCGGCCAAATACAGCTACTACAACCTGCCTGAGCGTGATCCAAACGTTGTTGTGAACGAGAGTTGGTCACAGATCGGAGCACATGACTTGTCCAACACTTTCCGTAATCTGTTTGCAGAAGGACAGAATCCTTTAGAAGCAGAGGGTTATGGTACACGTCTGGCTCAAGCTACCAATGTGTATGAACCTTATGCACCCAAAGAAGTATACCCTGCGAACGTATTTATTCGTCCAGAGGATACGGAATCAGCTGCACAACTGACTACGGCCATCAAGGATTATGTGCAGACGAATATGGCACAGTTCATTATTGGCAGCAAGAGCATTGATAAGGAATGGGATTCGTATGTCAAAGGCTTTGATGGTCTCGGACTGAGTAATTACCTTGAGATCTACCAGCGTGCCATTGAGAAGAATCAATAATTGAAGGATTCAATATAGAGGCTGTCCCGTCTGTCACCCGTGACCGGGACGGTCTTCTCCTATGACAACCCCACGTCATCCGATATAATGTACTGAATATTTATGGGAAATTAGCGATCAGCACAGATGTTTGTCGTCATTCAGCATGAACAGTAACGGTGGGGGGATCTCGGAGATGAACAACAATTGGTTTAGACGTTTGCTGTTATCGTATCTGCCTGTTTTCTTTATTGTGACGACCATTCTATTCTTTATTTTCTTTCAAGTATTCAATGAACAGAACCGTAGAGAAGCGCTCAAGGCCAATGAATTTCTGGCCTCTCAGGTCACGCAATATCTGGACAACTCCCTGCGTTCCATCGACTTCAAGGTACTGCGTGAGATTTTGACCAACCCTAACTTGAAGAATTATTTCTCGGTATCTGGCAGCGATGATGTGTATGCCGGCATTCAGGCGGTCCAGGTGGTTGATGAATTGAAAATAGAGTATCCGCTGATTGATTCAATTTATCTCGTTCGATACGGGGATGGCACGGTCTTCAGTAACGGGAAGGCTGTTCCGATTGAAGAGTTCCCGGATGCAGACTTTATTGCAGATAGCCGGTCAAGGGATGAACAGAAGTGGGTAGGGGCACGAGCGTTCCGAGCTTTTCCTTCACAAGCGACGGAGCAGGTGATTACGATTGTGCGAAGTGTAGGAAACGGCAAAGGACTTGTGGTGACAAACGTGGACCTGAGTACCCTGAGGAAATCCATTATGCAGATGTATGATCCGGAATTTACGTTTGTGAACATCTTCAACCGTTCGGGCGGCAATCTGTGGGATAGTAGCATGCCAGGAGGGGTTGCAGCTTCTACTAAAACCACGTCGGGAGAAGTCTTCTCCGAATTTACGTCGAGTTATAGTGGTTGGAAGGTGCAGACAGGTCTTAACAATGGAAAAATCGTCAAATGGACGCTGCAATTTTATAATATCTGGTTTGCCTTTGCTGTAGTGGTTGTGTTGATTGGTGTGGTGTGGGTGATCTATGTTACCCGCAGAAACTACAAGCCGATTCAGCAGATTGTCACGTTAATTCAGACCGTCTCTTCGCAGAAGCAATCGGGGCTGGGCTATGGCAAGGAGAATGAGTTTCGATTCATCCATACAACGCTGGAACGCATGATTGATCAGACGAGACAATATCAGGAGGAGCACGAAGAGAATCTGATTTTGCAGAAAAAAATGTTCTTTCAGGAGTTGCTGGAGGGCACACGAGACTTTACGAGCACGGAGCTGACAGCGGAGATGAAGAAGTTCAAACTGCCTGAGCTGGAGCATCATTGGGCCGTCATGGTAGTTGAAATGGATCGGTATGATGCATTTGTGACGAAGTATCATGATCAGGACCAATCCCTCTTGAAATTTGTGTTATCCAGTATCCTGCAGGAGAGTGCGCGTCATGAAGGAACGGAAGTATGGGCTGAATGGATCTCCGATCAGCGTCTGTACGCCATCCTCTGGATTCCGGCAATGGAACAGGCCGAGGAGACCGAGCATCGATTGCTCGCTGGTTATCTGGACAGAATCGATCAGTATCTGAACTTCACCGTAACCATTGGTGTTGGTCGGGTCGCTGTTGATATTCGGGGGCTGAGAGCTTCATTGAAAGAAGCTGTGCACGCGCTGGAGTACAAGGCTGTACTGGGGATAAATCGTATCATTCCGTGTAGCGATGTGCCGAACTCGACCAATGATGTGTATGAGTTCCTGAAAACCATCTCACTGTTGGTACAGGCGATGCGTTTATCGGACGATGTCTGGGAAAAACATTTTGAGAGACTGTTTGAACAAATCAGTGAGTCCGTTCTATCCCGGCAGGAGATTATGAATACGATCCAATTGTTATTTCAACATTACAATCGGGAATTCGCCGAACTTCCACGGGAGTATCAGGAGTCATGGGCTGCTATATTCACTCCACTGCTTCCGAGGCTTGAGGGCTGGGAGACGTTAGACGATCTGCGTGAGCTGTGCTGGGAAGGGTTCAGAGAACTGGCGCTGCAGATGCAGACGCTGCATTGTTCCCGAAAACACAGATCACATATTCTGGAGATTCGCAAATACATCGAAGAGCATTACAACAATCCTGATCTGTCGCTGAACTACCTTAGTGATCTATTCGATATTAATCCGAAGTATCTGAGCAAGCTTTTCAAGGATGAGATTGGGGAGAAGTTTGTGGATCTGCTCATTAGTCATCGCATCGAAAAAGCTAAGCTGCTCATGCAGGAGACCGATAAGGCCATTCAGGAGATCAGTGAGGAAGTGGGATACACGAACTATAATTCCTTCAACCGGGCTTTCAAGAACGTGGTGGGTGTGGCACCAAGTGACTATCGCAAAGCCATGTGAGTGCACGCGCCTAACTAATTCCGAACGCATAAGGAGAATGTGCATATGGACTATAAAGATGCTTCGCTTCCCATTCAGGAGCGGGTTCAGGATCTGATCGGACGGATGACAACGGCAGAGAAGATTGGACAACTCATTCAGCCGATGGGATGGAAGACGTATGATAAAGCAGCTGATGGTACAGTACAGGTGACGGAAGAGTTCAAAGCGGACATGGAACAGGGCGGTGTCGGTTCTCTGTATGGTGTGCTTCGGGCCGATCCATGGACTGAAGTGACGCTGGAAACGGGGCTTACCCCACGGCAGGGAGCCGTTGCCACGAATGTTATTCAACAGTATGCCATGGAGCATTCCCGGCTGGGCATTCCCATTTTGTTCGGGGAAGAGTGTTCCCACGGGCATATGGCGATCGGGGCGACAGTATTTCCGGTACCGTTAATGGTGGGAAGTACGTGGAATATGGAGTTGTACCGCAAGATGTGTGAAGCCATCGCTGTGGAGACCCGGAGCCAGGGGGGAGCGGCAACGTATTCCCCGGTGCTTGATGTCGTACGTGACCCGAGATGGGGACGGACGGAGGAATGTTTTGCCGAAGATCCCTACTTGATTGGTGAATTTGCAGTGGAAGCCATGAAGGGACTACAGGGTGAAGGCCTCGATTCCAACCAGACGATTGTGGCGACACTCAAGCATTTTGCGGCTTATGGCAGTTCAGAGGGTGGGCGCAATGCAGCACCTGTGCATATGGGATTACGTGAATTGCATGAAATAGATCTGTTGCCGTTCAAAAAAGCAGTGGAAGCCGGGGCATGTTCCGTGATGACCGCTTATAACGAGATAGATGGCGTACCTTGCACGTCCAGTACGTATCTGCTGAATGACCTTCTGCGCGAGCAGTGGGGTTTTGAGGGATTTGTCATTACTGATTTTGGTGCCATTCAGATGCTGGTTCATGGACATAACACCGCCGAGAACGGGGAGCAGGCCGTGGCACAGTCCCTTCAGGCAGGTGTAGACATGGAGATGTCCGGGTACATGTACCGCAAACATCTTGGTCAGGCGCTTGAGCAGGGATTGATCAAAGAGAAGGATCTGGACTTGGCTGTGTGGCGAGTGCTGGAGATGAAATTCAGACTTGGGCTATTTGAAAAGCCTTTCGTTGATCCAGAGTTTGCAGAGCGGGTTATTGGATGTGAAGATCATATTCAGCTGGCAAGGGAAGTTGCACAAGAGGGGATTGTTTTACTGGAAAATGAGGGAAATACTCTTCCGCTTGCCAAAACAGGTCCAAAGCTAGCTGTCATTGGTCCGAACGCGAACCATATCTATAACCAGCTTGGGGACTATACCTCGCCACAGCCGAGAGAACAGATCGTCACCGTACTGGATGGCATTACGCGCAAGCTTGGCGCGGATTCGGGGCAGGTGCTGTACGCACCTGGCTGCCGGATTAAAGGCGATTCCAGAGAGGGCTTTGCACAAGCGCTCGTCTGTGCGGAACAGGCCGATGTCATCGTGATGGTGATGGGTGGTTCCAGCGCCCGCGATTTTGGTGAAGGTACGATCGATTTGCGGACAGGTGCTTCAATGGTGACCGATGATCCTTGGAACGACATGGAGTGTGGTGAGGGCATTGACCGGGCTTCCCTGAATCTCATGGGTGTTCAATTAGAGCTGGTGCAGGAGGTACATAGGCTGGGGAAACCCGTTATCGTGGTGTATATTAACGGCCGCCCCATTGCTGAACCTTGGATTGATGAGCATGTCCATGCGATTGTGGAAGCGTGGTACCCCGGACAGGAAGGTGGTAACGCGATTGCGGATATTCTGTTTGGCGATGTGAATCCATCTGGCCGCCTTACCGTCTCCATTCCCAAGCATGTTGGGCAACTTCCGGTCTACTATCATGCCAAACGCACTCGTGGCAAACGGTATCTGGAGATGGATCTGGCGCCGCAGTACCCGTTTGGATATGGACTGAGCTACACCGAATTCAAATACGAGAATGTAAGAGTAATGCCAGAAATCATCGGCCCGGACGATGAAGCTCAGGTGATGGTTGAAGTCACGAATACCGGAGCGGTTGCGGGAAGCGAGGTTGTGCAGTTGTACATCACGGATGTGTCGGCTTCGGTTACGCGGGCTGAAATGTCACTTAAGGGTTTTCGTAAAATTCATCTGAAGCCAGGACAGACCCAGACCGTTACATTCCCTGTGCAAAAAGAACACCTCGCACTGATCGACTCTCGTCTCCAGTCTGTCGTAGAACCGGGTGAATTCAGGCTCATGGTTGGCCGCAATTCTATGGATTGGACCGCCTGCAGTCTGCACATCCAGAAGGTGGAGGTGGAGGTATGATTCGAATTCAGCGATTCATCGAAGATCTGAAACAGCGACAATGGCTGGATACGATCGAGCTTCCAGCGTGGGAGATGCAGAGGGCCAGATACATTCGGCCAGGGGAATACGAGTACGAACAGGCAGAAGTAAATAAAGATGAGCCGGCAGACAAGGCCATGCAAAGCTTGAATCCGCTGAAAAGCGTACACGGCACGACGTATTTTCTGAGTAATCGTGTGGAGATTCCGGCGGAATGGCAAGATCAAGCTGTTGGGCTGATCTTCGAGGCTGGAGGAGAAGGGCTACTTAAGGTGAATGGCATACCTTATCACGGATTGGACCGGAACCACGGGTTCGTACCCCTTCCGAGAAGTCGGGTAGGAAATACACCGCAGTTGGAGATTGAACTCTACGATCCGATTCCAGAGCCGCATGATCCACTCAACCGACAAGCTGTCATTCAGCCGCCTATTCAGGGCATTCGGGCAGCGTTGGTTCATGTTAATCAGCCACTGCAGAGCCTGATGTACAGCGTTACGGTACTCGCCGAGTCGCTCCGGGCATATAACGAGAAGGAGCCCAAGCGGATGGTACTTGTTCAGGCTATTCATCAGGTGATGGATAACATGTACAATGACCCGGAACGCTGGAATGATGCAACCTGGATACAGAACTTCGAATATGTATTAGCACAGTCAGTACAGCAGGAAGACCCGGAGGAATATCGAAGTGGCTTCATGCATCTGGTTGGACAATCCCACATTGATATTGCCTGGCTGTGGCCTGTACGTGAGACGGTTCGCAAGTCCAGTCGCACGTTCTCGACCATGTGCACCTTGATGGATACGTACCCGGATTTTGTGTATTCCCAGAGCCAACCGCAGTTGTATGCCTTCGTGAAGGATCATTACCCGGAGCTGTACGAGCGAGTTAAAGCCCGTATTGCTGAAGGCCGCTGGGAGCTGGTCGGAGGCATGTGGGTCGAGCCGGATCTGAATATTCCGAGTGGCGAGTCGTTAGTTCGGCAGATTCTGTATGGACAGAACTTCTATCAGGCGGAGTTTGGCAAACGCTCCAACATCGAGTGGCTGCCGGATACCTTTGGTTACTGTGCTTCCTTACCGCAGATGCTAAAGCTTGCGAATATTCCTTATTTTATGACCACCAAGCTGAATTGGAATGATACCAATGCGTTTCCGTATGACCTCTTCGACTGGGTAGGCATTGACGGTACTTCGGTGCTTGCGTATCTGAACCATGGAGTGAATGAGCATACCCGTCCCAAAGATGTGGATGAACATTGGCAATCATTTAAACAAAAGGATGTGCACCCTGAGCAAATGTTGCTTTACGGACATGGCGATGGTGGTGGCGGCGTGACGAATGAGATGGTGGAGTTTGCGGAGCGATCCCATTTGATGGTGGGACAGCCAATCAGCAAATTCAGCACAGCAGGGGCTTTTTTTGAAGACATATCATTAAATAATCCGACGTTGCCGAAATGGCACGGGGACTTGTATCTGGAACTGCATCGCGGAACGTATACAACTCATGCAAGGAACAAACGTAGCAACCGTAAGGCAGAGGTATTATATCGGGAAGCGGAAATCTGGGGGCAATTTGCCGGGGCTTACGGCGCGCACACGAAGAATGATTTGGATGAAGGCTGGAAGTTGATTATGCTCAACCAATTCCATGACATTATTCCGGGAACGTCGATTCCAGAAGTTTACGTAACGTCCACCGAGGAGTACACGAAGGTATTTGCACTGGGTACATCCGCACTGCGGGAAACGCTGGATACCCTTGCGGAAAACATTGAAACAGATGAAGTCGATGGTCTTCCTTACATTATATTCAACAGTCTTGGCTGGGAACGTGGAGAAAATATCACCATTACAGGGGATGCTCACCTCGCCAGGATGGCAGCATTTGATCGTCAAGGAAACCGTCTGGCCTGTGATCTTGAAGAAAAGGAAGACAAGTATACGCTACTCGTGCATGTTCCATCGATTCCTGCTTTTGGGTATACAACCATATGGCTGCGCGAGGCATCGGATGTTATCCTTCCATTAAGGGAAGAAGAATCTTTCCCTTCCACGTGGGAAACCGAATTTTACACGCTTGAGTTTAATGACTTGGGAGAGATCACTCGATGGTATGACAAAACGGTAGGACGTGACTGGCTGAAGCCCGGTGATCGGGCGAATGAGTGGCAGTTTTTCCACGACAAACCGACGTACTGGGATGCATGGGATATCGATCCACGATTTGAATCCCAGCGAGCTGGTGCGGTACAGTTGATCTCCAGAGAGATTGTACAGCGCGGGGCTACGCGAGATGTACTACGCTTTGTCTGGAAGTTGAATCAATTGGAGATCAGTCAGGATATCATTTTGTATCGTTACCAGCGGCGTGTTGATTTCCGTACAAAAGTGAACTGGAATGAGAGCCATAAACTGCTCAAGGTGGCATTTCCGGTGGACCTGGTGGCAGCCAAAGCGGCTTATGAAATTCCGTTTGGAGCGTTGGAGCGTCCAACTCATAACAACACCAGTTGGGAGCAGGCGCAGTTCGAGGTCTGTGGACATCGTTGGGCGGATATCTCGGAGGGCAACAGCGGTGTGAGTTTGCTGAATGATTGCAAGTACGGGTATGACATCAAGGATCGGACGATCCGCCTGTCTCTGCTTCGTGCTCCGAAATGGCCGGATGAACATGCCGATCAGGGCGATCATGAATTCACGTATTCGATCCTGCCCCATCAGGGCGATTGGCGACAAGCTGCCGTCGTTCGCCGGGCGATGGAGCTGAATCATCCGGTCGAAGTTGTGGCAGCGAGTCAGTCTTCGGGTCACTTGCCAGCTGAACATGCTTGGGTTCAGTTCTACAGTGAACATGTTATTCTGGATGCAATCAAGCCAGCGGAAGACGGTTCGGGAACAGTACTACGTTTCTACGAATCATCCGGAGGTCGGGAAACGGTGCAGGTTCAGTGGGCTGAAAAGGAAATCAAAGCGTCCATCATTAATCTTCTGGAGGGTGAGATCCATCCGTTGGCTTGTTCAAACGGCACAATTGAACTGACATTCAAACCGTATGAGATCAAGTCGGTGAAACTTGTTGATATCAGTAATGAGTCGAACCTTACATTTACATGAGAACGTAGAGTTACTCACTCAATCACAGGAGGTATGACATGAAATTAACGAATAAGATCGGTGTCATCGTGGATAGCTTTGGCGTAGGTGTACGGGAAGGGTTGAACAAAGCCAAAGACGTAGGTGCAGAAGGTGTGCAGATCTACGCCGTCAAGGGAGAGATGGACCCTGAAAATTTGTCACCTGCGGCGCGCAAAGAGTTGAAGAGTTACATCGATTCTCTGGGTCTTGAAATTTCAGCACTGGTTGGCGACCTGGGTGGACATGGTTTTCAGGTCAAGGAAGATAATCCGTGGAAAGTAGAGAAGTCGAAGCGGATCGTGGATCTGGCCCTCGATCTAGGCACCAACATTGTCACTACACATATCGGCATTGTTCCACATGACCCTTCATCAGAAGTTTATGCCACACTGCATGCTGCTTGTGAGGAACTGGGCCAATACGCGAAAAGTGTTGGCGCATACTTTGCCATTGAGACAGGACCGGAAACGGCTGCTGACTTGAAAGGTTTCCTGGATACGTTATCGACCAACGGAGTATCGGTGAATTTTGATCCGGCGAATATGGTGATGGTGACCGGAGATGATCCGGCGCAGGGCGTTCATCTGCTCAAGGATTACATCGTACATACTCATGTGAAGGATGGTGTACGGCTGAAGGAAGTTGACCCACGAGACGTATACGGAGCGGTTGGTTATGCCCCTATGGATCACGATAAGATTGCCGAAATGGTCTCTTCCGGAGCCTTCTTCCGTGAGGTGCCACTGGGCGAGGGTGGCGTTGATTTTGACGGATACTTTGCAGCGCTTCAGGAGATTGGTTACACCGGTTATCTGACGATTGAACGCGAGGTTGGTCATCAACCGGAGCAGGACATTCGCAAGGCGGTTCAATTTATCCAACAATATCGATAGGGAGCTGAGCAGATGAAAGTGGGCCTGAGCACGTATAGTTTGTTGAACGATTTGAATTCGGGTGAGATGACGGTGCTGGATGTGATCGACTGGATTGCGGCGAACGGCGGCGAGCATATGGAGATGGTGCCTTACGGTTATACCGTGGAGGATAATCACGATCTGGCGGATGCGATTCGGGAGCGGGCGGCGATTGCGGGTATTGAACTGTCCAACTACTCCATGCCAGCGAATTTCGTGCAGGAGACGGAAGAGGCCTTTGAAGAAGAGATGGCTCGGGTCAAAAGACATGTGGATGTCGTACACCGAATGGCTGTAAAACATCTGCGGCATGACGTCACGGCGTTTACCCTGCCGAAGGAGAAGATGACCATCACCTGGTTCGAGGAACATCTGCCGCTGATGGTGCGGGGAAGCCAGATCATTGCGGACTATGCCGCGCAGTTTGGCATCACGACAACCATTGAGAATCACGGCTTCAGCGTGCAGGCGAGTGACCGGGTGCAGCGTGTGCTGCATGCTGTGGATCGTCCGAACTTTAAGACAACACTCGATATTGGCAACTTCATGTGTGTGGATGAGAACCCGATCATCGGCGTCATGAAAAATCTGCCGTACGCTTCTCTGGTCCACTTCAAAGATTTCTACTTCCGTCCTTATGATGAGCATCCGGGTGAGGGTGAATGGTTCACGACAGCCTACGGCAACTTTCTGCGTGGGGCCATCGTTGGACAAGGTGACATTCCAATTCGTAAAATTGTAAAGCTGATCAAAGACTCCGGCTATGATGGAAACATTACGGTGGAGTTCGAAGGCATGGAGGAATGCAAATCCGCATCCAAAATCGCCATGGACAACCTGCGCCGCTTCTGGGAAGAGGCGTAACGAAGCATGATGAAACATAATAAGGGAATGGATCAAGGGCCACTTTTCGAAGTGGCTCTTATTGTTGATCATCAGGATTCTGGACTGTCCATCGGTCCAGGATCATTTCGATGTAACGCATGGTTTCCGTTGTCATACCATATACACGAGCTGACCGATCATCCCCTGGGGTGATATAATCCCAATATTTTTCTGCCAATTCTGCATTCCCTTGAAAAGCCCTTTCAGCATAATCAGAGATTCGGATGGCCAGTAACCGTGAGGCTTCGGAATCCGGAGGTTCCATCTTGCATGTATGAACATCTTTAAGAATATCAGCCCATTCCATGGATATTGAATCGTTCTGATTATTCAGAGGTAACGATTCCATTTCTTCAGGTGTAAAAACATCTTGACGGAACTTGCCCTGAGGCTGATCCAGTTCACGGATGAAACCCAGCATCTCATCCAGACTGATTTTACCGGAGGCTCTGATGGCATATATAGTTGAAAAAAGAAGATGCTCGACCTTGCTTAATCTCTCCTGCTGTTCCTTAACGACGGCCAGTTGTTGTTCCAACGTATTATTCCATAAAGTGAGATTACTCTCTGGTTCAGAGCGAGTAGCATCCTGATCGAGGAATTCTCCAATCTCATTCAATTTAAAATGCATTTTCTTCAGAATGGTAATCTGCTGAAGCCGTAAAATATCCTTTTCACCATATAAGCGATACTGATTGTTCTCATTACGGGCCGGTCGCAGTAAACCCAGCTTCTCATAATAATGCAGTGTTCGGATGGATACTCCGGTATGTTTGGATAGTTGTCCTACGGTATACAACAGGCAGATCCCTCCCTCATGATTTATGTATTCTCCACCAGCGCCATGCATTGAGCACCGCCAGAATGATCCCACCGACAAAGATTATCATCATATACAAAATAAATATTTCGGCCAACCCGTTATCTTGCACGGTATAGTTTAAGAATGCCGGTCTATCACCTGGCATAACAACGAATCTGGCTACTTCCAGGTAAGCGACATGAAATCCGATGGAGGCCCATAAAGATCCGGTCAAACTGCGCAGAAGCTGTAACGTAATACCATAGGTCAAGAGCAGGATCATATAATCCAAGGTTATCCGGTTTCCGGCATCGATACCGACGAGCTCTTGCAATAGGCTGACAGTCATCGGAACCAGCAGAAAGAGTATGATTTGAGTTACATAAGCGAAAAACACAGGAAGTCGCAGTCTGGAGCGTAATCCATCATAGACCATGCCTCGCATGGATAGTTCCTCTGGCAAAGCTTCGTACAAGAAAGCAATACAACTATTAAGTGCAACAGCAAGCAAGAACTCGGCTGAGAAGTGCCACTCCGTAATCGTAATCCAGTTGTTCATACTAGCTATCGCTAACCCGATGAAGGCCAGAGAAGTGGCAAATAATGCGCCAAAGAGCAAGTGAATTATGCTTTTTCCTGTCAGAGGAAGAAGAGCGGACTTCATATGGAAGTGTCTTCGAATGACGAATAGTACGGGCAAGACGATACTAATAATGACAACAGCTTGGGTGAGATGAACCATCCAATCAGCAGCACCAATAGTGCTGACAAACTCCCCTTCGAGTGTAGCAAAAAACAGACCCAATGTCATCGTTAACCAACTCATTCCAATAATAGCTATTCCACTACTGCGTCGTTTCTTGGTTACATGTTCAGGTGACATACTCATGCTAATCCCCTCCTGAAGCCAGTATAAACCCTCGAGTTAACGTCAGGGTCAAGCAGGAAATATGCCTATCAGAATATGGTTCTGCGCAAGGATTAAGTTACGAGCAGCACAAGTGTGGTATACTGGATATATTCAGCCTGATAATAACTGGCTATGGATAGGAGATGTCACTGATCTATGCAGGTATTCGAGGACTGGAATCAGAAAGTAAAGAGGACGTTTAATGCTACGAACCCCGAGGTAGTGTTGACGGTATCGGAAGCTGGAAGTTTGCTTGGTTTGACCAAAGACCAGATGAAACTGTACGTGGACAAGAACAAACTAACGAAGGTCCCGATCATGAGAAGTGTTCACCGATACCTCTTATTGAAAAGTGAAATAGATAACATCGTTCAAGCTCGATAACTTCATAGGATTGAACACAACCATTTTACCGATAGGATTCGGGAGAGTGGTCTTTTTTTTATCTGAAAGGGGACAGAACGTGCTGAATAAAGTGTCAGGTTGGTTCTATCAGCGGGTGAATTGGAAATGGGTTGTAGCTGCAATTGTTGTTTTTGCCTGTTTCATTGCATTTATTCTGCCCTGGCAGGCGGCAAAGTCGGAGGAGGCCACAGGTGGTGGACAGTCCCCGGATTCCTCTTTTCTGTACACGGCGGATGATCTGTATCAGATGGCAGAGCAGTATGGTGAAGCAGGGCGGAGCGCCTATATTCAGGCACGGTTCACATTTGACCTCATATGGCCCTTGGCCTATCTGTCCCTCTTGGTTGTTCTGTTATCGATACTCTATCGCGAACTTCCGATAAAGAGTCGCTGGCGTTGGGTGAATCTGATTCCGGTCTTAAGTTGGGTTATGGACATGCTTGAAAATATAGGTGCGTCCCTGATCATGTATCGTTATCCTGAACGTACGCCTGTGCTTGCTGAACTCACTCCGCTATTTACCCTGTTGAAATGGTGTCTGATCTATGCCAGTTTTGCAGCACTGGTTCCGGGTGTTCTGATCACGGTTCTCTACTACATACGCAGGCGCAAGAAGTAGTGGGAGAGGGATGGATTAAGAATATGTTGGTAACCCTAATCGTGTAAAGGTCCGCAGTGATGAGTGCAGAAATATACGCTTGTCAAAGGACAACCTGTTCATATATACTCATGTCGCAAGTGGCGTGAATCGTATAATTAGAAGAGCCCAAGGAGATGAAGAACGCATGTCGATCAGCTTGAATGTGTATCTGGTTACAGACGGTAATGGACGTGAAGCGGTAGATTTTTATCAAAAGGCATTTGGAGCCGAAGTGCTCGCGCTTCAAACATTTGGCGACGGTCCATCTGACCCGAATCACCCCATCCCGCCAGAAGCGAAAGACCGTATTATGCATGCTTCTTTGCAGATTGGCAGCTCGGTATTAATGTTGTCTGATACGTTTCCAGGTATGCCGTACACTGTAGGTAATCATGTTACGGTTACTGTGAACACGGATACGACGGATGAAGCCAAAGCGATTTTCAACCAGTTGCAAGACGGTGGCGAAGTGAAAATGCCGATACAAGAAACGTTCTGGAGTCCAGCCTACGGTTTGGTTGTCGATAAGTTTGGCGTACAGTTTCAGATCAGTGCTACGCCGGGACAAGCTTAAGAGTGTACTCTTCACTAATATAAACTTCAAATGGAAAAAACCTCCGCAATCTGCTTTGAGCAGTTGTGGAGGTTTTTTTGCTTTTTTTGTAATGACTCGTGATTAATCTTCCTTGATTAGTCTTCCTTCTGAATCTTGGAAGGATTGTTGATTTTATAGGGAACCGGGTTACGTGTCAGCTTTTTCTTGATAATTTTCGCTTCAAACGTGATAACATCTCCCACTTCCAGTTCCTGTTTCTTAACGGTGGCACTGTGGCTTGACCAGGCTTCCCCAACATCAATGACGTCTGGCTCCGTAATGGTAACTGCTTCATAGATGATGACTTCATCGTCATTGTCAGAGAAGTGATTCGGTACGGTGGTGAACTCTTTGACAACGGCACTCATCTTCACTTTGCCTTCGGGCAGATCAATCTTGACGCTCTTAGCTTTGCTCGCTGTTTTGGCTTTAGGTTTGGCTTCACTGGCTGCCCCAGACTGAGGTCCAACATACTCTTCTACTAGCCCATCCGGATCACCCTTCATCCCCGAGGAGAATTCATCTGTGTCCGTGTCGTCCGAATCATCCAGATCCGGCGGAATTTCATCCAGGTTAACCAGGGCATCTGGAATTTGCGTAAGTTCAGCAGGGGTAACTGGTACGACTGTATCCGAAGTTGTCGATTCTGTGCTGCGATCTGACCCGGCATTACTTATGCTTCTGGCACTGTAACTGGACGCTTGCATTTCCTTCAGATAAGACGGGTGAATACAATGCTTTTGTCCATTATCCAGTTGAATAACGGCTGCCATGTGATCGACATATCCAATGATGGTGCACGGCATGTTTAATACGTTTCCTTTATAATAGAACGTTTTGAGTTTGGTCGCTTTACCAGAAAGCAGACCCCACTCCTGACATTTCTCAATCAGTTCATCTTCGTTATCCAGCGCAATAAAATCCTGCGGTTCAATCATAAATGCGTATGTCATATGGAATTTCCGCCCTTCCAATCCATTCTTCATGTTCATCGTTTCCAAATTACAACCAGTGTATCACAAATGAGCATTTTGCATAAATCGAAACGCTGAAATCTGTACTCGGAGATGAAGATTATCAACGCCTGCTCACAGAGGCCTATGCTATAATTTGATCAGAATGTAAGGTGGGAAGGTTGCCTTGATATACATAGTTTAAGAAGGGATGATCTGTATGGATAAAAAGGTGAATCATCAAGCCGTATGGCTGGCTATAGGTGTTGCCATGGGAGTCAGCATTGGTACGGCTACGAAGCAGCTTGGACTCGGGATTGCTTTTGGCTTGGCGCTTGGCATAGTGATTGGTTCGGTGGTTAGCAAACGTGCAGGGTCAGACTCGGAACATATGCTCAGCGAACATGTCCGTGAATTGCACAAACCAGATGACTGGGAAGACGCGCTGCATTGCTCGCAGGATCATCCGGTGCTTATCCTGATACACAGCACGACTTGTCCAACCAGTGCGAGAGCGTACAGAGAGTTTATGGCGTTTGTAGGCACCCATGCATCAGATCCCAAACAACCTATGGACTACCGCATCGTCAAAGTGATTGAAAATCGCTCGTTGTCCCGTCACATTGCGGAAGAGACAGAGGTTCACCATGAGTCACCACAGGTGCTTCTGCTCGATCAGGGAAAAGTCGTCCATCATACCTCTCATGGCAAAATCACAAAAAAGAGATTATTGCAGTGGGCACAGAATCCATTTGGATAAATAGTAAACCTTATAGACCCGTTCTTTTCAGCCCATTGCTGAGGAGAGCGGGTCTTTTTTACGTTTTTTTTACACCCATGGAGGCATTTCTTTACCCCTTTTTTACAGCGTTTCATATTACGATTTTACATGTAGCAGGTGCAGAGAACGGTAGAGAGAGGGAGGAAGGACGCATGGTGAATGATGCCACGATGATTGGATTGGTTGTGCTGCTGTTTGCGGTGTTTTGGGGATTCGTGAAATTCTGCGAGAAGGCTTGAGGGTAGAGAGGGGGATGCCAAATGATTGTCATCGGCATGATTGTACTCGCACTGGTGATATATCTCGGTTATGTGCTGGTGAAGCCGGAGAAATTCTGATGCTGACAATGTGCGTAATGCACGAACAAGTGAACGTCGAATAGGGAGGAAATGCGGATATGGGTATCGGTGTAGTGCAAGTAGCGGTGACGCTGCTTATCATCCCGCTGCTGGTGAAACCGGTGGGAAAATATATAGTGAACGTGTTTGATGGACAGCGAACGGGGTTGGATCGGATTTTTGGTGGACCGGAGCGACTGCTCTATCGAGTAATGGGAGTACGCGAGAACGAATCCATGGGGTGGAAAAAGTACCTAACGGCTGTTCTCCTCTCCAACTTTGTAATGTTGGTGTTGATGTTTCTGGTGCTGCGGTTGCAAAAGTATTTACCGCTCAATCCGGATGGCATCGGCAATATGCCAGCGGCGCAGGCATTTAATACGGCGGTATCCTTCATGACCAACACGAACTGGCAGTCGTATACGGGCGAGAACGCCTTGTCGTATCTGTCACAGATGCTGGCCGTGACGTTTCCGATGTTTACGTCGGCAGCAACGGGATTTGCAGTGGCTATTGCGTTCATTCGCGGGCTGATAGGCCGCCGGGATGAACTGGGGAACTTTTACGTCGACCTTGTACGGTCGATTACGAGAATTTTTTTACCGCTGAGCTTCATCGTGGCCTTGTTCCTCGTGTTCCAGGGGGTGCCTCAGACACTCGCGGGAGCGGTGAACGCAACCACGCTGGAAGGCGCGCAGCAGACGATCTCACGTGGAATGGTCGCCTCACTGGAGTCGATCAAACACATCGGAACGAATGGTGGCGGCTGGTTTGGAACCAATGCTGCACATCCATTCGAGAATCCGACGGCCCTGAGCAATCTGGTGCATATCGTCTGTATGATGCTGTTACCCACTGCACTGGTATACGCCTTCGGCTTGATGGTCAATAACCGGAAGCAGGGTTGGGCATTATTCGCAGCGATGAGTTTTCTTTTCCTTGTGATGTTGACCACAGTCTTTGTCTCCGAATATCACGGTGTACCCGCGTTGGATGCAGCAGGCCTTCAGGGCAATATGGAGGGGAAAGAGGTCAGGTTCGGCATACCCGAATCGGCTTTATTCACGGCAGTCACGACGGCGGCTACAACAGGTTCGGTCAACAATATGCACGAGTCGCTTACCCCGCTTGGAGGTCTGGTGTCACTGGCTCAGATGATGCTCAATAACGTGTTTGGCGGTAAAGGGGTAGGGCTGATCAACGGACTGTTGTATGTGATTCTGGCTGTGTTTATCTGTGGATTGATGGTGGGACGAACACCTGAGTTTCTGGGCAAAAAAATCGAGGGCAAAGAGGTGAAGCTCGCATCCATCGCCTTGCTCATTCATCCTTTGATTATTCTGGTGCCAACGGCACTCGCGCTTATGCGGCCTGAAGCTATTGCGTCCATCTCGAACGGGGGCATGCATGGCCTGACTGAAGTTCTCTATGCTTTTGCCTCGGGTGCAGCCAATAATGGATCGGCCTTTGCCGGACTGAATGCCAATACAGACTTTTACAACATCGCAATTGGTATCGTTATGCTGCTGGGAAGATACGTTTCGATGATCGCCATGCTGGCTATTGCGGGTTCACTCGCCACCAAACGGGTTGTGCCTGTAACTACGGGCACGTTGCGGACACACACACCTCTGTTTGCTGGCATTTTGGTCATGATGATCATTGTAGTCGGTGCACTTACGTTCTTCCCGTCGCTTGCCCTTGGACCGATCGCAGAGCATCTGGCAATGATTCAATGAGAGATATGACAGGAGAGCAACAGAGGAATTGGTATAAGGACGTAACGTACGGAGGTGGCAGTGCACGATGAATGCAGTCGAACGAAAGAAGGAGCAGACGATGCAACACATGGATACAGAAATGTTTAGAACAAAGGGCAATGAGCCAGATAACAACCGCGGTAATATTCAACGTGATTCCGGATCGAAACGGTCGTTAAGCAAGGATATGATACTTCAGGCTTCACTCGATGCGTTCAAGAAGCTGCATCCGGTGGTCATGATCAAAAATCCGGTCATGTTTATTGTCGAGGTGGGTACATTCATTACGCTCTTACTCTGCATCAATCCCGATCTATTCACCGCATCCGAGGCTGGGCGCGGGTACAACATTGCCGTGTTTTTCATTTTGCTGTTCACGCTGCTGTTCGCCAACTTCGCGGAGGCACTTGCAGAAGGCAGAGGTAAGGCTCAGGCGGATACGTTACGCAAGACGAAGTCGGACACCCTGGCCAATCTGGTGCAGAAGGATGGAACAATCCGGCAAGTGTCTTCGACCCAGTTGAAAAAAGGTGATATGGTCCGTGTGGAAGTCGGTGAACTGATCCCGACGGACGGTGAGATTATGGAAGGCTTGGCCTCCATTGATGAATCGGCCATTACGGGAGAATCCGCCCCGGTCATCAAGGAAGCAGGGGGAGATTTCTCCTCCGTTACCGGAGGGACCCGCGTCGTGTCCGATTACATCGTCATGCGTGTTCAGACCGATCCGGGTGAGTCATTCCTTGACCGGATGATCTCTCTGGTTGAGGGTGCTCAGCGCCAGAAAACACCCAATGAAATCGCGCTGACAACCCTGCTCGCCGTTTTAACCCTGATCTTTTTGATCGTCATTCTCACGATGGTTCCGATGGCAAATTACCTGGGTATTCGACTGGATCTGGCGACATTGATCGCACTGCTCGTCTGCCTTATCCCAACCACAATTGGTGGATTGTTATCCGCCATTGGTATTGCCGGGATGGACCGTGTTACACAGTTCAATGTGCTCGCTATGTCAGGTAAAGCGGTGGAAGCAGCTGGGGATATCGACACGCTGATTCTGGACAAAACAGGAACGATCACATACGGAAACCGCATGGCATCTGAGTTTATTCCCGTTAAGGGAATTACTTTGTCAGAGATGACGCAAGCTGCTTTACAGGCTTCTGTGCGAGATGAGACCCCGGAAGGACGTTCTGTTGTGGAACTGGCAGGCAAACAAGGCCAGAGCTGGGCTGAGACGGAGTATGCAAATGCGGAAAATGTGGAGTTCACGGCAGAGACCCGGATGTCCGGTCTGAACCTGAGTAGCGGAATGAAGATCCGCAAAGGTGCGGTAGATGCGATCAAACGTCATATTGCTTCCGAAGGAGGCCGCATACCTGGTGATCTGGATGAGATTGCAAATCGCATTGCGAAGGCCGGGGGCACGCCACTTGCTGTGGCCATCGATGAACGAATCTATGGTGTGATCTATCTGAAAGACACTGTGAAGCCAGGGCTGAAAGAGAAGTTCGCCGAGATGCGCGCCATGGGCATCAAGACCATTATGTGTACAGGCGACAATCCGCTGACCGCAGCGACCATAGCGCTTGAAGCGGGCGTGGATGATTTTATTGCCGAAGCGAAGCCCGAGGACAAGATTGCGGCGATCAAAAAAGAGCAGCAGGAGGGCAAACTCGTCGCCATGACGGGCGATGGTACGAACGATGCTCCTGCTCTGGCGCAGGCCGATGTGGGCCTGGCGATGAATTCGGGCACCATGGCGGCCAAAGAAGCGGCTAATATGATTGACCTGGATTCCGATCCGACCAAGCTATTGTCGGTCGTCTCCATTGGCAAGCAGCTGCTGATTACACGCGGCGCACTCACAACCTTTTCGATATCCAATGATATCGCGAAGTATTTTGCTATCATTCCAGCTATGTTTATTCTCGCCATGCCGCAGCTTCAGGCGCTTAATATTATGAATCTGGCTTCACCACAGTCTGCGATCCTATCGGCGCTGATCTTCAACGCCATTATTATTCCGCTGCTTATTCCCATCGCGATGAAAGGGGTTAAGTATCGGGCGATGTCAGCCGAAAGGTTGCTTGGCCGCAATGTGTTCATCTATGGCGTAGGTGGCGTGATTGTACCTTTTATCGGCATTAAGCTGATTGATATGGTTCTGTCGGGGATTCTTTAACGAGATAACAACGCTTATCAAAATTGTCCTTCTATCCTAATGAATTCAGGAAGTGATCTGTATGAACATGTTCTTGCCCGCCATACGGTTATCCGTTGTGCTTATGCTGATATGCGGCTTAATCTACCCGCTTGTAACGACTGGCGTAGCTCAACTTCTCTTTCCTGCGCAGGCGAATGGAAGTTTGATTACGCAAAATGAGAAAATCATCGGCTCGTCCCTGCTGGCGCAGGAAATCCAATCGCCGGGGCTGTTCCAGCCCCGGGCATCAAATGCCGGTTATGACCCAACGGCTTCAGCTGGTTCAAATCGCGCCGTAGCTTCGGAGGAATATATCGGCGAGATGAAGGAAAAGATGGCCCAGCTCCAGCAGGAAAATCCGGGATTGAAGCAGATCCCTGCTGATCTCGTGACGGGTTCAGGCTCTGGACTTGACCCGGATCTCTCTCCCGAAGCCGCTGAGGCACAGATCCCGCGCATTAGCGAAGCTACCGGGCTTAGTGAACAACAGCTTGTACAACTTGTAAATGAGCATATACAAGGCAGGCAAATGGGTATATTCGGGGAACCGCGTGTGAATGTAACGGCTCTGAATCTGGCGCTGACAGCAGAACTGAACTAACGAACGAACATATTAGCCTGCTCTCGATATATCGGGAGGGGCTTTCTCCATTTTTATCTTCACATTAACAAGAAAGGGGAGAGGGCGGATGGAAGACAGCTTTAAGCGCAAGTCACCGGAAGAGATGTTGAAGATGATTACGAAGCTGCAGCAGGGTACCCTCAAAATTTACATCGGCCCAGTCAGCGGATCGGGCAAAACGTATCACATGTTGCGGGAAGGGAACACGTTGCGCGAGCAGGGCATTGATGTGGTCATCTGTGCCGTCTCCACAATGCGCAGACCGGAAACGGTGGAACAGCTTGGCGCACTCGAACGGATTCCAAGCATTCACTGGTTACGCGAGAGTGATGATGTAGAGATGAAGGATCTGAACTTGGATGCACTATTGGCACGTAATCCGGAGGTTGTGCTGGTGGATGGTTTGGCACATCGGAACAGAGAAGGTGCTCGGTATGCTACCCGGTTGGAGGATATTCAGTTTTTGCTCCGAAACAACATCAGTGTCATGACAACGGTGAATGTGTATGAGCTGGAAGGCTATACAGAGCTGGCACGACAACTTACGGGGATCGCAGCAGAATATACGGTGCCTGCCGATACATTGGAGCTTGCGGATGAAGTGAAGCTGATAGACGTCACACCAGAAACCATACTGAGCCGTCTGGCAGAAGGTCATCTGCAGGGGCATGAGGGAGAAGCAGTTTTTCGTCAAGGCAATCTGGGTATTCTGCGCGAACTGGCCCTGAGATTGGTTGCAGAAGGGGTGAATGAATCCCTGCGTGAGCATCGGGAGGAGATGGGAATTACCGTCACAACAGGCATCATGGAACGGATTCTGGTGTCCACGCAATATCATTGGAATGGCTCCATCTATATCCGGCGTGGGCAACAGATTGCCAAACGGCTGAATGGTGATTTGTGCGCCGTTGTTTTCCGGAATATGAAGCAGCCATTAACCAAGGAGGCAATCGTATTTCGGCGTAATATGATCAAGTTGGTAGAGAAGTTTGGCGGCCATATGGAGGAGCTGTCTATATTACACCGTCGTAACATCCCGTCTACGCTGGCGCGTTACGCCATGGAGCACCAGATTACCCGGATTGTGATGGGACACTCCCGGCGTACACGCTGGCAGGAACTGTGGCAAGGGTCCGTTGTTAACTCGCTGCTGCGCAGATTACGTGGTGTCGATCTGTTTCTGGTTGCTGATCGAGCGGCCCGGGAGGGTGAACGTGTGGTTCCGGCTAAAGTTAACGATATGGAGTCGCTGACATACCGCAGACTAAGCGAGCAGGAAATGAAGGAACAGATTGGCCAGATTCAGCGCGGCACATTCAAAATATATATTGGAGCTGCACCAGGTGTAGGCAAAACCTACATGATGCTTCGGGAAGGCAATGATTTGCTCCGCAAGGGCATCGATGTACAGATTGGCTTGCTTGAGACACATGGGCGGGCGGAAACCGTGGAGCAGAGGGATCACCTGTCTGTGATCCCTCGCGCGAAGCGCGTTTATCAGGAGACTCGTCTGGAAGAGATGGACACGGAGGGCATTCTGCAACTTTGTCCGGAAGTGGTGCTTGTGGATGAACTGGCGCATACGAATGTGCCCGGAAGTGTCCGGCAAAAGCGTTATGAAGATGTCCTGCTCCTGCTGAATGCAGGCATCTCGGTGATTACCACAATGAACGTACAGCATCTCGAAAGTCTGAATGATGCCGTTGAACATATTACCGGTGTTCGTGTCCGCGAGACCGTACCCGATCGGATCATTCAGATGGCGGATGAGGTGCAGTTGATTGATGTCGCGCCCCAGGCCTTGCGGCAGCGCATGAGGGAGGGTAAAATCTATGCAACTGCCAAGGTCGAGCAAGCCCTTGCGAATTTCTTCAAAATCGGTAATCTGATTGCCTTGCGAGAACTTGCCCTGCGCGAACTGGCGGACGATGTCGATGAACGGCTTGAAACACAGCAGGCCAAAATTGCACTTCGAGGACCTTGGCGCAGACAGGAAGCGGTCTTTGTATGTGTAAGCAGTGATCGTCATGCCGAGCGGCTGATCCGGCGCGGATTCCGTATGGCTTATCGTCTAAAAGCCATCTGGCATGTACATCATATCCACATCGGTGAGTCCATGAGTGACGAAGTGAAGTGCCATCTGGAAGCGTTGGAGCAGCTGACAATTCGGCTTGGTGGTCAATTTCATATTCATCACAGTCCAAGACTGCGCGATGTACCTGAGATTTTGGCAAGAAAGGCATCGGAGGCAAGAGCAACCCAGCTGGTGGTCGGGCAGGCAAGACGGGTGTGGTGGCTGAATGGCTACCGCGGCTCAGGGTCGGTGGTCAACCGACTTGTACGCTTGTCGCGGCATCTGGATGTATTAATCGTTGCAGATTATGATTATGAACTGAGCGGGATGTGAATGGATATTGTCTGAACGAATAAAAAAAGAAACGCGGGCAGCCCATGGGAAAAGGGTTCCGGCATATGTATGGGTGACCCTCGGGGTGACGCTGCTAACTTTGCTGCTTCATGCCATCGGTATGAGTGGCGATCTGGTTAATGTAGCACTTGTATACCTATTTCCTGTATTGGTGAGTGCCGTGTATTGGGGAATGGGGCCAGCTATATATACTGCGAGTATTAGCGTCATTATGTTTGACTTCTTTTTTGTACCGCCATATTTGAGCTTTACGGTTGAAGACTTGAGATATCTCATTTCCTTTGTCGTGTATCTTGCGGTGGCGATCCTGACAGCGAGTCTTGCAGGTCGATTGCGACAACAGCTGGAGATGGTAAAAGCACGTGAGGCCACGACTAACTCCCTATACGCATTGAGTCGTCAGATGACAGCTATTACGGATCTGAATACATTACTGGTTAACATTGCAACCCAAGTATCGCTTACCATGGGTAAGCCAGTAGCTGTGTATCTTCCGAATGGGCAGGGTGATCTGCTGGTTACAAGCTCTTCTGCACCCGCATCAGAAGGGGAAAAGGATGGCTGGGGAGATGGAGAGTCGGAGATTGCCATTGCCAAATGGGTGTATAATCACGGACAGATCGCTGGTAAAGGATCATCCACATTGCGGGAATCTCTCGGGCTATATGTGCCGCTACGCACAGAGGAGCAGATTCATGGCGTGCTCGCCGTAAGCATGGACGCTGGCGAGATTCATGAGCAGCAAGAAGAGCTTCGTCTGTTGGAGGCATGCGGAGGACTGGCCGCAGGTGCTATTGCCCGAGTGAAGCTGGCGGAAGAGGCCAGATTGGCGCAGATTACTGCTGAATCAGAGCGCATACGCACAGCGCTGCTGGATTCTGTCTCTCATGAATTGCGTACACCCCTAACCGCCATTATCGGCTCGGCTACGGGATTGTTGGAGAATGATACTCTTTTTACACCCGAGGATCGGAGAGAATTAACAGGCAACATTCGGGATGGGGCCTTGCGTATGAATCGTCTCGTCACAAATCTGTTGGGTATGGTTCGGCTGGAGAGCGGCATGTTGCAACTGAACCGGAAATGGTGTGACGTGGGAGACATAATTAGCGTTGTACTGACACAAGTTCGGGGATTCAGTCCGCATCGCAACATTCAAGTTAAACTGCCTGATGACCCTGCCTTTATCTACGGAGATGAAGTATTGCTGGAACAGGTGCTGGTCAATATCGTCAGCAACGCCATCAAATATTCGCCTGATGAGAGCCAGATTGTCATCACTGTGGCAAGCGATAAGAGTACATATCAATTGACGATCTGGGTAGCTGATCAAGGCATCGGTATAACGGAAGCGGAAAGATTGCGTATATTTGATAAGTTCTATCGCTCAGAGTCGACTCAACATGTCACAGGAACGGGGCTTGGTCTGGCAATCTGCAAAGGCATTGTTGAAGTCCACGGAGGTACCATTGTTGCAGAGCCGAATCCGGGCGGGGGGACGAGAATGCGCATAGATATCCCCATGGAGGCTCACGGATCACGGTTTCCCTATTCAGAACAAGGAGAGGTTGAAGAATAACATGAACGCACCACTAGGGGCTCGCATACTGGTGATCGATGATGAGCCGCAGATTCGCAAATTACTCAAGGTCACCCTTCAGGCACACCAATTCGAAATCCACGAGTGTGGGGATGGCGAAGAGGGCGTTATCCAGGCCAGTATTGTACATCCGGATCTGATCATCCTTGATCTTGGTCTGCCGGGCATGTCTGGCATGGAGGTACTTCGCCGGATTCGCGAATGGTCACAAGTGCCAATTATTGTGCTGACAGCGAAGGATCAGGAGGGAGACAAAATTGCCGCGCTGGATGCTGGTGCAGATGATTATGTGACCAAACCATTCGGAATGGGTGAATTGGTTGCCCGTATTCGGGTGGCGCTGCGTCATGTGGCCAAAACAACGGATGAGCCAATACTGCGCTTCGGATCACTCACGATTGATCTGGCCCAAAGGCAGGTCGAACTGGAGGGGAATTTGGTCAAATTAACCCCAACAGAATATGAGATGCTGAAAGTGCTTGCCTCCAATGCAGGGAAAATCATTACTCAGCGTCAGCTTTTGCAGCAAGTATGGGGAGGGCATCATCATGAGTCCGACAGCCATTATCTTCGGGTATATGTGGGACATCTCCGTAAAAAATTAAATGAAGATCCAACGAATCCGCGATATATTCAGACGGAGCCTGGCATTGGTTATCGCTTTTTGCTCCCTGCCGAATAAGGTTCAAGGGGGTGAGGCATTTCTGATAAATGATGTGATGCACGATTCAGTTCGTGAGCGCCATGGAACGAACAAAACACCGTCCCCTTTAACAGCAAAGGAAACGGTGCTTTTGTATTATGATGTGTATTTTGGCAACCAGTCGCCGTGAGCCTCAATCAACTCATCACACATGGCTACGATGTCATCGATAGACAGTTCTGCAGCTGTGTGTGGATCAAGCATGGCGGCGTGATAAATATGTTCTTTTTTGCCAGTGATTGCTGCTTCAATCGTCAACAGTTGCGTGTTGATGTTTGTCCGGTTCAATGCCGCGAGTTGTGGAGGCAGATCCCCAATATACGTAGGGCTGATTCCTGATCCATCCACCAAACAAGGTACCTCAACACAAGCCTCGCGAGGCAGGTTGGTGATCAGTCCGTTGTTCATAACGTTTCCGCCAATTTTGTACGGGTTATTCGTCTCCATCGCTTCGATAATATGCGATGCGTATTCACGGCTGCGGGTATGTTCAATATTTTCGCTGGCAAACAGCTTGGTACGCATTTCTTTCCAGCCTTCAATCTGGTTCACACAGCGGCGGGGATATTCATCCAGTGGAATATTGAAGCGTTCAATCAGCTCCGGATAATTCCGCTTGATGAAGTAAGGGTGGTACTCGGCATTATGCTCAGAGGATTCCGTTACATAATAGCCAAAACGCTGCATCAGCTCAAAACGAACCATGTCGTCATGCTGTTCCTTCTGTTTTTCCTTCGCCCGACGTTTAATCTCGGGGTACAGATCCTGCCCGTCTTTGGTAACTTCGAGCAGCCACGCCATGTGGTTGATCCCTGCAATCTTAGCCACAACACCTGTCTGATCGATCCCCAGTGCATCAAACAGATGTGGTACACATACCTGAACACTATGACACAATCCTACAGTTTTGATCCCACCATGCACATTCATGACGTTGGTAAGCACGGCCATCGGGTTGGTGTAGTTCAGGAACCACGCATCTGGACATACTTCCTGCATATCTCGGGCGAAATCCAGCATGACCGGAATCGTCCGCAAGTTACGGAAAATTCCGCCAATGCCGAGTGTATCTGCAATTGTTTGACGCAGTCCATATTTCTTTGGAATCTCGAAGTCCGTAATGGTGCATGGATCATATCCACCGACCTGGATGGCGTTGATGACATATTTGGCCCCGCGTAGCGCTTCTTTGCGGTCATGATATACGTTCACAACGCAACGACTTCCGAGTGAACGGGCCAGACTGGTCAGCAAACGCTCTGAATCGCTCAAACGTTCAGCATCGATATCAAACAATGCCAGTTCAAAATCCTGCAGTGCTTCGGTCATCATGACATCACCCAATACATTTTTGACAAAGACGGTGCTTCCCGCACCGAGAAATGTAATTTTATTCATTTAAGTTCAGCCTCCCTGAAAAATGTTGTACCCCAACTATAGGCCGATTCGGCACATATAACTATGGCTCAAACCCTTTCAAACATGGCATAATCCCATTTTTGTTTTCGCTTTCAACTGATATGTAAGTGTTTTAGCTGTTATAATATAAAATATTAAATAAAGAGGTAAGCGGAATGAAGTCAGGATGGAGGGCGAAAAATGAGTCGCATTGAGATGAATGTGGTTCCTGCAGGCTGGACACAGATGGAGCTGCTGTTGTTGTTTTTCGGGTGGGAGGCCTGTGATCCTGCGCATTATTGGGGACCCGGTGTACGTGATTCTTACATTGTGCATTACATCCATGAAGGACAGGGTACCGTGTACATGGGGGATCAGGAATACAAGCTTAGCGAGGGACAGGGTTTTGTCATTCTCCCGGACACACTCATTCATTATGAGGCAGATCCGAAGGAGCCCTGGACGTATTCGTGGTTTGGATTCAAGGGTGTACAAGCCAAAGCATTCATGCAACGTGCCCAATTGACCCCGGAGCGCCCGATATATAATGCCCATGATACAAATACGATGGAAAAGTTGTATACGGAGATGGTCCAGGCTTCTACGCGTCCGGGAGGCGATGTGATGAATCAGAGTCTCTTGTACCGCTTGATGGCAGAATTAATCTCTTCTTCGCCTGTAGAGGAAGAAATAGGACAGCTTCTTTCGAACAAAGAGACGTACATCCGACAGGCGGTGCAGTTTATGGAGAACAGGTACAGCCAGCGAACCTCCATTCTGGATATTGCCCAAGCTGTAGGGCTGGATCGCACGTATCTATCGGGATTGTTCAAAGAGCGATATGGCATGTCGCTACAGTCCTTTTTTCTGGAGTACCGCATGAATCGGGCTGCCGAACTTCTTCAGAATCCAGGGCTGTCGGTCAGTGAAGTGGCCCATTCTGTCGGCTATACGGACCCATTACTTTTTTCCAAGATGTTCAAGCGAGTGACGGGTGTGTCTCCAAAGGGTTCGAGAAATCGAGATTAGACGCATCTAGTGTTTCAAATTTAAAAGAAAAGTTTTGATCATTAAACGTCGTCCCCCGCTATACTGATACAGAAGTGTAATTGAATATGTAGAACTTGGTGCTTTGCCCGTCAGGGTGGAAGCTCAATAGGGAAGTCTGGTGTAATACCGGCGCGGTCCCGCCAATGTAACAGAGGAGTCAGGTAGCGATAATCCACTGGTGTAAGCCGGGAAGGGGCTGCAAGTGACGATGATTCTGGAGCCAGGAGAAATGCCAGGTTTAACAAACACAGTAGTACCCTACGGGAGATAGGAAGGTGTTTAGAGAGCATGATTTTTTCTGAAAATCTGTTTATTTAAGGCGTCCTCATCCAGTAACACGGAGAGGGACGCCTTTTTTGATAGAATTTATAAGTTTCCAGCGGAGCTGTGGACGGAGAACATCATGGCACATACATTAAGTTGTGGGGAAGGACGTTAGAGCACTCGAGCAGATATATCGTTAAACGATTATTGCAACTCGTAGTCGTATTGTTCGGCATCACGTTCCTGACGTTCCTGCTAACCTACCTGTCTCCTGGAGAAAGTCTGTCAGGATAATACTAATGTGCGGGTTTTCTTTATAGTCTAAGTAAGGTTATGAAAAGAGAATGATGCAAGAAGGGTTACCCCAGAAGTCCATAGATGACTTTCAGGATACCCCTTTTGTTGTATAACAGGCATGTTGTGTGTAGTTGGGATGTGACACTGGAATCACTTGTGAATGCTTTATCGTATGTGGTTCAGTACACCTATGTCATTAAGCGCACCATAGTTTTGCGCAGGCTGTATAGTACTCAGTCGGGCGCTTCATGGCTATTTCATCATATATTTATTGATTGCTTCATTGGGTGATTATCGGTATACAGATATTCAGTCTTCTTTTGGAGAGGTACTCCGCATATAGACTCTTCTGTCCACATGTAGTTGGCTACATATGCTTAGCAAGTCGTGCTGATATGAGAGATTCAAACTAGTGCGGTACTTGGGATTGGAAGTCATTCCGGCTAGACTGATCAGCATGGTAAAAGACAATGTCGCCATCCTTCAGCGGCCAGGTTCTACCTTGACTGTCTGTTGGCTTTTTGTTGAAACCTTCCATCTGCCATTGATTCATCAGTGGTGCATGAATGTATTGCAGATGGGGCGCATCTGTATTTCCATTCCGCAGGCTCTCCATGTTGAAGTTGACTACGATATAACCATTCTTTAGAAAAACATTCGATTTCTCATCCAGTTGATTTTGTCGAGCAAGAGGTTCGAGATCTGTACCTTTTGGTACGGCATATACATCGGCAGGTAAGCTGTACTCCCCGTACCAGCGCTGGATTGATGCATTGGCCCGATCCACGTTGACCCCGGAAGGAATGTCCGTTTTGGGTCCAATGAGTGTCCGAATTGGAGCAGACAGGATCATCCAGTCATAACGACCTACCCATGTTTTTTGATGAGAAATCTGATCGACCAAGCGAACCATATATTCTGCCAACGTACGCTGATTACGTTCTTCAGCTGACAGTTCATAAGTATACTGGTAACGCGCTGTATCGCCTAACTCTGTGCCGGGTACATTTCGAAGACGTGAGTTCAGGACAACAAAGCGTTTCTCCAGATCCTGCACCGATCCGATACGGATCAGGCGTTCCTGGCCTCGATGGTAGTACAGATCCACTTCTTGTCGGGAGGACCCGTCTTTACTCACAAAAGCAAAAGTGGGTGTAATTCGAATACCATCCTGTTTGCCAAACATATTGCCCTTGGTCTTCAGATCGAACTTGAAATGGTACCCTGTCTTCACAGTTGCGTTAGCGAATCCCTGTACCGGATGGCTTCCTGGTCGAATAGGCAATACAAATGGAGCCAGATTACCTCGTGGATCACCATCAATGCTATTCATCCCGGTCCAGTAGCTATAGCCCGTTGGTTCGGGACTACCCAACCGCTTGCGAAATACACTTTCCCAGTTGTAATCGGAGATATCAGTGACGTGAAAATCATATAATCTTCCGATGACATCTACCGGTACGGTATCTGCTGCAACATGATGTGCCAGATTGGTATTGGCATCCTGTTGCTCGGTAAAGTTTGCAGGTGCATTCTCTGCAATATTGCGGAATACAATATGGTATTTGCCTTCGTCTACCCATACAGGGAGATAGAATGTGGTGTCCAGTTGATTGACCGGAATATCCACCCATGTCTTAGCAGGGATAAACTGGCTCCGATCTACGTTATAGACATCAAACGGGAATTGCACCTGTTTGATTCGAAAATATTTGGCATAGTCCCGATTCCCATAACCGGGATAACTCACTGCGTCCAAGTGCTGTCCTGATGTGGGAATTCGCACAATGAACGGACGTTCCAGAATGAGTGCAGCGCTGGTTGGGTCCGGTACGGTTTTCTGATTATGCGGTTGATCATCCGATACCCAGGCGTAGTTGACGACAGGGGTGTGTACCGTGACCGTGTTGATGCCGTTAATCGGTAATATTTTATTGGCACCCCCATTCACGTTACCCGGTAGCAAATCATAATAGATTTCACCAGAGCTTGTGGTGTTTGCTTTATTAAGCAGGGAATTGCTGATCATATTACCCGGTTTGTACAGCACATCACGCCCAATCATCGTTGGATTAGGAATATTGGATGGCGTTGGGCCATCTTTGGTTGCTTCCACATCATTCATAATGGTTGTGTTGTTGAATTTCACTAGATCATTATTCACTTTACTTTGAGGTGTGTTGGACTCAGCCATCCCTTTTAACCGTGATGTATCATCAGGCACACTGGGAGGTTGGTTCAAACCACCTGTTAATTTGGGTGGAGTATATGAGATTGAAGTGGTTTGCCCTGGTCGTACATGGCTTTCTACGGATTCATCATTTTTAGACTCTAGTGTTGGTGGTGTGTATCCTGTTGGATTCATCGTAACGGTCTCACCGGGCAAAGCGTAATTATTCATGGTTGCTTTAGCGATCTTGTATACTTCCAGATTGTTAATTTTCCAGTAGGAGTAGTCTCTTGTGATCTGGAAGTTGTATGGCTTGGGTACCGTGTCGTTCGCGGGTATAGGTGGCCCTGGTGTACAACCATCATCATCACATTCCTCTGGTCCAGGTACTGTCCACTCTCTGTCGTACGAGATTGTGACATTACAGTTGTATGTAACTTTACCGCTCATTTTCGCCCAGGCTTGTTTAAACAGATAATTGTCAGCAAAGGCATTTGTGTAGAGTGACTCGGAAGTAGGGATTCCTTTTAACACGTTGAATGTTTCATTATCTCTGTTATCTGACTTAACAACACCGTTGGCATTTGGATCAAGATCATTCATGCTCATGATGGTTCCAGCAGAAGGTGGTCCAATCGTTGGCGTGCAACCTCCACCACCGCCCCCGTTACCGTCGCCCTCGCCAGTACCTGGGTTCTCTTCAACACCAATGTTTGTTGTGGTAGTTAACTGAAAATCGTCCTTCTCCCACAATACGGTGATGGTTGTTGTTCCTCTGCTGACGGCTTGGACTACTCCGGAGTTACTAACGGTAGCGACACCAGGATTGGATGATTCCCATGTAGTTGTACCACCGCTTCCAGTGTTTACATTGGTCTCTGCTCCAAAGTTTCCATCTCCATTTTTGGTTTTGACCGTTGCATTCAATTGTTTAGACTGGATCAAGCTAAGTTGCCCGCCAGCGGTAAGATTGATCTCTTTTGTTATTTCAACAAGACCTTTCCAGTAAAGATCTGTATTGAAGATGTAATCTGCTGACCATTTAGGTGGGTTATATTCTCTAGCGGCTGTTGCATTGATAACGCCGCCTATTTTCATGGTGAACATTGTTCTTCTACCATTGAAGGAGTCAACAGAAACAAGTTTAGGCATATTTAAATCTGCATTGTAATATTGGTTGTCATCCATATAATGAGGTGTTAGGGATACCTCGGTTAATTCTGATCGTGGATAAGGGTCGCTGTTCTTATCCATATATACTGCAGGTTTGTACAATTCTTTATCAAGATCAAGATCAACACAAACTGTCGAAGAAACCGGACGATTTGTTGATGGATCGTTAGCTAGCAAAATATTATCATTAGGCCCACTACATCCGCCATCAACGCTCCATCTTAAATCATCAATTTGATAAATATAAATACCAATATTGGTCATTTTTTGTCCTTCAACAGGTATAACTTTTAGTTGAGATTTAGCTGGTGTTTCAGGTACCATATATTGCGGTTTTATTGCAGGTTTAGTACCAGGTCCGCCACCGGCGTGCACAAATGAATAAGGTGTTAATACAGCGCAGATGGTTAGAAAGGCTATCAGTAATTTACTGATAGCTGGCTTCAACCTCAAATCTTTTATTTTATTTTGTATCGATGACACTAAAGATTGCCCCCTCTTTGGTTTCTAAGGTCACAGCCCTCGTCACAGATTGATTAAAATGTAACATTCCTTGTGCCCAATATATAGGGTTTTTAACCCCAAATACTCCTCTGTTCAAGGTATAATCTCCTGTTTTTGGAGCTTCATATGACAAAAATGATTTTGACTGAGGGGAAGCTAAAGGATTAAAGGTAGCTGAATTAAGGAGACTTCCGGCTTGTGGTTGGTTCATGGAGGCCGATTTAATATTTAAATCAAACTCAACGAAAGAAAAATATCTATCGTTTTGGAGCTTTACTCCTTCATCTATAAAAGCGGGATAATAAATGCTACGGTTATTGCTAGCGACATTAGTATCTACAATAATCCAATTCAAAATTTTAAGATCTGCATAATTTGTATCGGTAACAATCTCTTTGTTTCTAACTTTTGAAAAGTCATCGTTCACAACATCATCGTATTTCTGATTGCCTGATAGAATAATTTTTCTTTCAGGTGTTTGTTTGAAAGACTTTGCAATAATACTCAAATTCGTACCCGTCAAACCCACCGCCCGCAGCTCATTTAAACCCTGAAAATCGGCAGGTTTTGTCTTGGAAACTGCTGCATAACGGGCGATCAATACAGCAACTTCCGCCCGAGTGGTGGTACGATCAACGCCAAATGTTTTATCGTTTGCCACACTCATAAGTCCTGTTCCCAGGGCAACGGCTACTGCATTTTTTTGAGCGCTTGCGAGTTTACCTATGAAATATTCCTTTGCGGGCACAACGGTGTTGGTTACATCAGAGAGTGCTTGTTTGTAATCAGGATCAACCACGGTTAGTCCTTGCGTCAGCCATATAGCCATTTCGCCTCGTTGAAGAGCGCCTTGTGCATCCAATTTTCCCTTGTAATTAGAAGGATCGATAAAACCTTTTGCGATAGCAATTGAGACACCACTCTTTGCCCACTCGGGTATGTCCGTGAAATTGTTTTGTTCTTGTGTTGATGCATTAGGCTGTTCGGATAGACGTCCCAAGATACTTGCCATTTCAGCTTTGGTGACAGGTGAGCTTGGTTTAAATGTTCCGTCAGCATACCCTTTGAAATACCCTTGTTCCACGGCTGAATTAATCGCTGCGGATGCCCAGTGTGTAGCTGGAACGTCCTTGAATGTAGTTGTAGCTTGTGCGGCTTCTACAGAACTCCCAACACCTCCAAAACCTGCGATACCCCCTGTTAATAAAGCTAATGCCGTTACGCCGGAAATCATCATTTTTCTCATGAATCTTACTCCTCTCAATTGTGAATTTCTTTCCTTGATATGTACTTTTCAGGCTACTAGATACTAAATTTGTAATAATAATCAATATTCTACCATGTATAACTAGGCTATTGGTATGATTTATCAACAAAACTCCTCCTCTCCACTCAACCCTCACTACTTCTCCAGACCTATATTTCCACAAAAAACACAAAAAAAGGCCACGAATCCGCAGATTCATAGCCTTATGCTTTAAGGTCTCCAACATATGTAATTCCATCAACAATCAATAAATCAAGAATACTCGATTTCCAAACATTTGAAAAGCCCTATTCTTCTTACTCAAAATAAAGTCAGGCTATCGGTGTTCCATTAGGTAATGGGCTATCCGGTGAGAGCAAGACAACATCGCCTTCACCAGGCACGCCGCCCAGCACAAGTACTTCAGAGACAAAACCGGCAATCCGCCGAGGTGGAAAATTAACTACAGCAACGACCTGTTTGCCAATGATCATGTCAGGGGTATAGCGCTGGGTGATCTGAGCACTGGAACGTTTCAGGCCAAGTGGTCCGAAGTCGATCGTCATTTTAATAGCGGGAATGCGAGCCTTGGGGAAGGGATCGGCTTCCACCACGGTACCAACCCGGATGTCATGTTGCATGAACTCTTCAAAAGTAGCCATAGGGGAGATCTCCTTTCAATTATGGGGATTATTATAAATGAAAAATCAACAAAAAATCCAGATTACGCTGTATCGTAATCTGGATTTCAGTTGTGTTGCTTGCAGCAAATTAAGCGCCGTTCCAATTTTCCCCGGTGAGGTATTTCTCGGTGAGGATGGATAACATCTGAATACCTACTTCATTATGTCCGCCTTCTGGAATAATGATATCGGCATACTTTTTGGATGGCTCGATAAAAGCATCGTGCATCGGTTTTACCGTTTCGAGATATTGTTTGTACACGGATTGGATCGTGCGTCCGCGTTCCTCAATATCCCGCAGCACTCTACGCAAAATCCGCACATCGGAATCAGTATCAACAAATACTTTGATGTCCATTAGACTGCGAAGGTGTTCGTCAATCAGCACATGCAATCCTTCTACAATGACAATATGGTTCGGTGCCAGTTCAACCGTCTCATTGGCAGCACGGTTATCTATGGTGAAGTCATATACGGGGGCATACGCCGCTTGGCCTTTTTTCAACAGGGTGAGATGCTCAATCAACAGATCATTATCGAATGCAAACGGGTGATCGTAATTGGTGAGTCGGCGTTGCTCAGGTGTGAGCTGCGACTGGTCTTTGTAATAATTGTCTTGGGATATAAACGTAACCTTACCTGATCCCAGACGGTCTATAACGGAGCGAGCTACCGTCGTTTTACCGGAGCCGGTTCCTCCGGCGATACCAATGATGAGCATGGTTGTTCCATAAGCCTCCCTAGAATGGCAGCATAATCATGAATAAAGGGCACTGATCCACAATCGATTCAGCACCTTTACCCACATGTCTGTCTGTGAATACACAATTCCTTCATTGTACCACAGCGCTTTGTTTTTTTCATCTGCTTTGCAGAGCCATGTTTCCCTAAGATTGGATGATTGACTTTTTCGAAAACAGCACTATAATAAACTTATATTCATAACACGGACTGTTACTGGGGAAACCAGGCATGACCGAATTCGATTGCTTTACTGTAATCGCTTTCGGTCTTTTTTTATTTTTGTTGGGGGGTGAGAACATTGAAGGTTATCAAGAAAGTAAACAATAACGTAGCCATCGCTATTAATGAACATAACGAAGAGGTTTTTGTCGTAGGCAAGGGTGTAGGATTTCTGAAAACGCCCTATGAGCTGACGGAGACGGACTTGGTGGAGAAAATATTTGTAGCACCAAAGAACATCCGTATGTATGACCTGCTGAACAGTATTCCGATTGAGGATATTTATCTCGCGGAGGAAGTCATCAAGCTGGGCAGTCAGATCCTGAATAAAACATTTAACCCGAATCTGCTTCTCACCCTGTCTGACCATATCAGTTTTGCATTAACCCGAACCAGAGAAGGCATCCGTATCAAAAATCCGCTGGAATGGGAAGTGCGGACACTCTATCCGGACGAGACCCGGGTGGGGGAGGCTGCGCTGAAGCTGATTCAGGAAAAAACGGATATCGCTCTGCCAACAGCCGAAACAACACTGATTGCTCTGCATTTTGTTAATGCACAGGTGGGCTCTGGAGAGATGACGGATACCACCAAGGTGACCACAGTTACGGGCGAGATTCTGTCCGTGATCAAATATGCGCTCAAAATTGACTTTCAGGAGGATTCCATCCATTTCATGCGCTTTGCCACACATATCCGGTATTTCATTCTGAGGCAGATGAGCGGTAAGTCGCTCAAGGATGAGAATGAATCGCTTTTCCTGATGGTGAAGGAGAAGTTTCCGAAAGAACTGGCTTGTGTGGAGAAGATTGCTGACTTCCTGAAAAATAATTACGGCTGGACCTGTTCGGATGATGAAAAATTATATTTGATCTTGCATATTCAACGATTGATCTCAAATGAACCAACGGAATGAACTAACCGAATAATCCATATTGGACTGTTACTGATTCGATCAGGCATGACCAAGCGTAGGGAATGACGATTCCCCGGCTTGGTCATTTTTTATATATCCAATTTATTCATGTAGAGGAGAAGGGTCATGAACAACAAAGACTTGGCTAAAAACGTACTTGATCTCGTTGGCGGCGAGCAAAATATATCGGGTCTGACACACTGTGCAACCCGTTTGAGATTCGTATTAAAGGATGATAACAAAGCAGACCTCAAGGCGCTGGATCAGCTCGAAGGCGTGCTCAAGGCACAAAATTCCGGTGGACAGGTTCAGGTTGTTATCGGTGCTAAAGTAGACGCGGTATACAGTGAAGTGAAGAATTTAACTTCTGACCATATTGGCGAGCTTACGGAGTCTACAGACAGTGGACCGAAAAAGAGACGTAACCCCGTCAACGTAGTGCTTGAAACCATCGCAGGTATATTCACGCCTGTTCTGCCAGCACTTGTTGGTTGCGGGATGATCAAATGTTTGGCTACCGTTATAACTGCCATGGGTTACCTGGAAGGCTCCGGTTTCCTGACGATCATTAACATGATTGGGGACTGCATTTTCTACTTCATGCCGTTCTTCCTGGCTGTCAGTGCGGCAAACCGTTTCAAAACCAATCCCTATTTGGCGGTAGCTCTTGCTGCGGGACTAATGCATCCAACCATTTTGAACGCTGCGGCTCAGATTGCTGAGACGGGTGTAAATAGTATTGATTTTCTCGGCATGCCGATTCTGTTGATGAAATATTCCTCTTCCGTCATTCCAATCATTTTGGCGGTATGGATTATGAGTTATGTGTATCCGATCGTCAATCGAGTGATTCCCAAGTTTCTACAGGTCCTGCTTACCCCAATGATTGTTTTGTTCATTATGATTCCAGTGGAACTGATTGTGCTTGGCCCAGTAGGATCATATATCGGTGATTGGTTGACCAATGGTATTAACTCATTGTTCTCTACTGCAGGTGTTCTTGCTGGTGCGATTCTTGGATTTTTCAAACCAATCATGGTTATGTTCGGTATGCACTATGCCATCATGCCTATTCAGGTTCAACAAGTGGCTACACTGGGCGCAACCGTGTTGTTACCAACGGCACTGGCGGCGAATTTGGCTCAGGCTGGAGCAGCCTTCGGTGTATTTGTCCTAACGAAGAGTAAAACGATGAAATCAGCGGCTGCTTCGAGTGGATTCACCGCTTTATTCGGGATTACCGAGCCGGCGATCTATGGTGTAACGCTGAAATACAAACGTCCGTTTTTCGCAGGTTGTCTGGCAGGAGGATTAGTTGGTGGATTCTACAGCTTGGTGCATACAACAGCGAATGCAATTTCACTTCCAGGTGTATTGGCAATTGGCACGTATTCATCGGATCGTTACATGTATGTCGTTATTGGTTGTGTTGCCGCAGTTGTACTCGGGTTTGTGTTCACGCTGTTGGCGGGCATCAAGGAAGATACAGATGGAAATAAATCGAAGCAGCAAGCTACGAATAAAGTAAATAGCAATCAGACAGTGGTTGCCTCAGAGGTAACTCCAGCGTCCGTATTATCACAGACATCCACATCTTCTGACATGCTTATCGTTAGTCCAATGACAGGGGAGATCAAACCGATCTCTGAAGTGGAGGATCAAGCGTTTGCCCAAGAATTAATGGGTAAAGGCATTGCAATCGTTCCGACAGATGGCAAGGTATATGCTCCATTTGACGGAGTAGTCGAGGCGCTTTATCGCACCAAACATGCCATCGGATTGAAAGCTGCGAATGGTGTCGAGATCCTGATTCATATCGGAGTGGATACCGTCAGTCTGAAAGGGAAATATTTTAACGCCCATATCGAACAGGGACAGACAATCAAGGCAGGGGATTTATTGGTGGAGTTTGATCCGGAGGGCATTACGTCAGCAGGATATAACACCATTACATCGATTGTGGTAACCAACATGCAACAGTATGGAGATGTACTGACTACAGCGACCAGCGGCCCGATCCGGGAGAGTGAACCTTTGATCAAGCTGATTCCGTAAGAACTGCTCATCTTTTCATTAAGCTACAAGTTACAAGCTAGATGGTCTTAATAACACGTAATAACAGGAGGAAACTAAAATGACGAATTCCAATTTTCCAAAAGATTTTTTATGGGGCGGTGCACTGTCTGCCTGTCAGGCCGAGGGAGCTTATAATGTGGACGGCAAGAGTCTGACCATCCCTGAAGTGATGAAATTTAACGAGAAGAACGACCGCAAAGTGACCAAGCAGATCAGAGTGAATTGGGAGATGATTGAAGAGGCCAGGAATGACCAGGATACAGTTAAATATCCCAAGCGCCGGGGAATTGATTTTTATCATTCTTTCCGTGAGGATATCGCCTTGTTTGCCGAGATGGGCTTCAAAGTATTCCGTTATTCGATTTCATGGGCCAGAGTATTCCCGGGTGGCGACGATGCTACTCCGAATGAAAAGGCATTAGAGTTCTATGATCAGGTGATTGATGAATGTCTTAAACACGGTATGGAGCCCCTGATCACTATCAGTCACTTTGATACACCAATTGTACTGATGGACAAGTTCGGAGGATGGTATAACCGGAAGCTGATCGATCTGTATGTGAACTATTGTGATGTGTTGTTTAATCGCTACAAGGGCAAAGTGAAATATTGGGTGACGTTCAACGAGATCAACATGAGCGTGAAAGCATCGGCCAAAACGCTGGGAATCATTGATTATGATGCTCCAAATTATGAAGAAATGCTGTTCCAGGGGCTGCATCATCAATTTGTAGCTGCGTCCAGAGCAACCAAGATGGCACATGAGATTGATCCGAATAACCAGATCGGAAGTATGGTGGCTTATTTTACAACGTATCCTTACACTTGCAAGCCGGAGGACGCACTCCAGATGCAACAGGATGATCAGATGAAAAATCAGTTCTATCTCGATGTGCTCAATAAAGGCGAGTACCCTTACTATAGTAAAACGTATTTCAAAAACAAGGAGATCCAGCTGAATATCGAGGACGGTGATCTGGATAGCATTAGTGCACACACGGCTGATTTCGTGGGGATGTCGTATTACAACTCGATGATTTCCAGCAGTGATACGGAGCAGCTCGAACTAACGGCAGGTAATGTACACAGCGTATATAAAAACCCGCATCTGCCCGCTAACGAGTGGGGGTGGCAGATTGATCCGATTGGCCTGCGGTATACGCTTAATCTCGTCTATGATCGGTATCAAAAACCTGTCTTCATTCTGGAGAATAGCTCAGGTTTCTACGATAAACTGAATGAAGACGGAACGATCAACGATCCTTACCGGATTGATTTCCTAAGCAAACATATCGAACAGATGGGACTCGCCATTGCTGATGGGGTCGAGGTGTTGGGATACACGATGTGGGGACCAATCGACATGATCAGTTCAGGGACCTCCGAGATGAGCAAACGGTACGGATTTATCTACGTCGATCAGGACGACTACGGCAATGGTACGCTGAAAAGATATCGTAAGGATTCCTTCTTCTGGTATCAGAATGTGATCCGTACCAACGGAGCAGAACTGTAACACACCATGAACATTTTGGGTCGTATCAAAAAAATACCCGGCGGCTTGCTGATTGTTCCTATGCTGGCCGCTGCGGTCATCAACACGGTGTTTCCATTGTTTTTTCAGATCGGAGATCCAACAACAGCGCTACTCACATCGAAAGGTACCATGGTGCTGATCGGTATGATTTTACTGATATCAGGAACACAGCTTAACTTGTCACAGCTTCTGGTGACCTTGAAGAGAGCAGGAGTGCTCTGTATTTCACGCATCCTCATCAGCTGCCTGTTCGGCTGGGCGTTTGTACACTTTTTCGGTATCAGTGGGGTTGGAGGAGTGTCAGCGGTAGCTTTCATTGCCGTTCTGACCAGTTGTAATCCAGGATTATATCTGGCCTTGATGAACACGTATGGAGATGATGTGGATCGTGCTGCGTTTGGCATTCTGAATCTGATCGCCGTACCGGTTATTCCGGTCATGATATTGAATTCGGCAAGCGGTGTCGGTATCGATTATCTCAGTGTACTTGCTACACTAGTACCTTTTTTGATCGGGATACTGCTTGGTAACCTGGATAGCAACATCCAGAAGATGTTTGCTCCGGGAACACTGATTCTGCTACCTTTTCTAGGTACCAGCTTTGGGTCCAATATTGATCTGCGTATTGCATTTCAGTCCAGTTTGTCCGGCTTGCTGGTCACAGTATTATTTTTGCTGATCTGCATGTTACCGCTCATTGGAATCGATCGCACGATATTAAGACGACCCGGTTACGCAGCGGCTGCGACATGTTCGGTTGCTGGATTGTCCATGGTCGTGCCATCGATGGCGGCAGAATTCAATCCAACGTATGCGCCATATGTGGACACAGCTATCGCTCAGATTGCGTTTGCCGTGATCCTGACATCGGTGACCGTGCCTTATATCGTGAAGCGTTTGTCTGGAGGAACAGCAACGGAAGTTTCTACTTCGACAAATCACTAGAAAAAAACAGCATGTGTTCTGTCAGATTATGACGGATCACGTGCTGTTTTGCTTTGTACATCTATATGATCTCCTGGGGGAGGAGAGGGATCGATCGGTTTATTTTACAGACCCAGCAGTTGTTTAACACTTTCAGCTACAGCTTTGCTAGATTGCGGATTCTGTCCTGTGACCACGCGGCCATCTGTTGTGACATAGGAACTGAAGGCAGCAGCTTTATCATATTGTGCAGCGCGTTCTCTCAAAGCATCTTCCAGCAGGAAAGGAACATACTCGGTTTGTTGAGCCAATGTTTCTTCTTCATTCGTGAAGCCGGAAACGGTTTTGTCGTTGATCAATAGCAGGCCGTTGGACAGCTTCACATTCAACAGGGCTGTAACCCCGTGGCACACGCCGGATACAACGCCACCTTTTTCATAGATATCACGAGAAAGCTCTTGAAGTTCGGCATTGTCCGGGAAATCCCACATTGTACCGTGACCTCCTGTGAAGTAGATTGCATCGTAGTCACTCGCGTTTACTTCGCCAGGTTTCAACGTATTTTTCAATTGGTTCATGAACGTTTCGTTCTCGAAATAGGCTTTGGTGCTCTCATCCAGAGAGTCGCCCAGACTTTTCGGATCAAGAGGTACGTTCCCGCCTTTAGGGCTGACCAGATCGATCTGAACATTGTCATTATGGTCAAACTCTTCAATAAAATGAGTTGCTTCGCTCAGCCACAAGCCAGTAGGCTCGTCCTTTGTTGCGTACTTATCTACATTTGTTAGAACAACCAGTATCTTTTTCATATTAAAACCTCCCGTAAAATATATAACATAAATTTATAATAAATATCACAAAATTAAATTGCGTAAAATATATTATTAAATATAACATAACCATTTTCCAAAGTAAAATCATGAGCGTATCGTCGATCTCCAATGTGACTTTCAAGCGTAGGAGTAAAGAACAATCTAGTCGTAGTAAATATGCCTGTAAGAATGTACTTTTACTTATTATGCCCTGCTTAATTTACTCAAATTGTAAGCGGAGGTAGCCGTGTGTAAGGGGAAACGAAATTAATTCAAATTTGAAGTTAATTTGATTGTACAACTAGTTCTTTTGATTTAGAATGGCGGAAGATGCCAACAAAAAACTGGTACAAATTACATATATACTTGGAGGAACATTCATGAAACGTTCAGGCAAATTTTTCGCTTCAACAGTGGTTGCTGCTGTTGCTGCAGTATCCATCGTCTCTTCAGCTTCAGCGAGCACAGTTTCAGTCTCCAACATCTCTGGCGTAACACCTATCAACATTAGCAGTATGGATATCGAAACGGCTTTGATGATGGTTCAGAGCGAACGCGCCAAATTGCTGGATGCGCAATTGCAAACGCAAATCCAGGAAGTACAGAACCGTAATCAACAGATCGCGGAGTTGAACTCTCAATTGCAGGTAGCCCAGCAAAACGGGGATGAAGCAGCTGTTCAAAAGCTGAAAGGTCAAATTGATGCTGCAAGCAACTCGCAACAGATGGACATGCTTCGTCTGCAGTCCATGTCCAACAAGCGCAATGAAGCGTTTGATGTCATGACAAACTTTGTCAAAAAAATGCAGGATTCAAGATCATCCATCATCGGTAACATGCGTTAAGAACGGATAATTAACTGCAACAACACAAAAAAAGCGAAGCCGGAATTTACTTTCCGAAACTTCGCTCTTTTTGTATTTCTCTTTTTTATGATATATCTCATCTATTCCGGGTGTGGACCCAGTCTGTATACTGTTTTCTTCAATCCAAGTTAGCCCGACCAGTCACGACGCCGAGTGAACAGATCCTGCAACTCGTCCGTGGACAATTCGGTAATCCAGTTCTCAGAGCTTGTGATGATGTTATCGCTGAGCTGCTGTTTGCTCTCCAACATCTCGTCGATCCGCTCCTCTAATGTGCCAAGAGAGATGAACTTATGCACCTGAACATCTTTGGTCTGACCCATCCGATAAGCTCTGTCGGTGGCTTGATTCTCAACAGCGGGGTTCCACCAGCGGTCAAAGTGGAAGACATGATTGGCAGCCGTCAGATTCAATCCCACGCCGCCTGCCTTGATGGACAGAATGAAGACGGACGGCTGTTTGTCCTCAGGTAGTGTGCGGGATTGGAATTCCTCAATCATACGATCGCGCCCCGTTTTGGACGTACCTCCGTGCAGATATAGCACAGGCTCCTGCAACTCCTGACGCAGTACTTGTTGCAGCATCTGTCCCATACCGATGTATTGGGTGAAAATAAGGCATCGCTCGCCTTCGTCCCGCAATTCCCGGACAAGTTCCATCAGTCGTTCCAGTTTTGCGGAGCGACTAATCAGCATCGCCATATCTTGCGGACTGTACACGTCATAAGCAGATGTTAATGCGCCGTCTTCAGGCAGTTCCTCAGGCAAAGCCTCTTTGGTCAACAGCAGAGGGTGGTCACACAGCTGCTTGAGCTGGGTTAACGCCGATAGAATGGCACCTTTGCGCTTGATGCCTTCCAGCTCTTTCATTTTATCCATCAGGGCCTGTACGGACTGGTCATACAATGCACTTTGTTCGCCCGTAAGGTGAATATAGGTTTTCATCTCGTTTTTGTCCGGCAGATCAAGCTGGATATTGGGATCTTTTTTCTTACGGCGTAGCATGAATGGTTTCACCAATTGCTGTAGATCCTGCATGCGCTGCTCATCTTTATCTTTTTCAATGGCACTGATGAAGCGAGTCTGGAATGCCCGGGCGTTGCCCAGATATCCTGGATTGATAAAGTCATAGATCGACCACAGCTCGGACAACCGATTCTCGATCGGCGTACCTGTCATGGCAATGCGGTGTTTCGCCGGGAAACTGCGGACCGCCAAGGACTGTTTGGTCTGGGCGTTTTTGATATTCTGCGCTTCATCGAGACAGATGCATGCCCAGGTGTAGGTTTGTAACATCTCTTGATCCAGTGTAGCCGTAGCAAAGGACGTGATAATAATATCCACCTGCTCGGTCTGCTCCCGGAATTCTTCTCCACTTAATCGGCGTGCGCCATAATGCAGACTGACATTAATGGAGGGTGCGAAGCGGCTAATTTCCTTTTGCCAGTTGCCCAGTACGGAAGTTGGGCAGATCAGAAGAACCGGGGCTTGTCCCGGCTTACGTGGTTCATGATCCTTGATGTGTAACAGATACGTGATGAACTGAATGGTTTTCCCGAGACCCATATCATCGGCAAGACATGCCCCAAGTCCGAATCTGCGCAGGAAACCAAGCCATGCAAAACCTTCCTTCTGATACGATCGCAGCTCGGCATGTAGCCCTGTCGGAATGGGCAGGGAAGGTGCGCCGCCTTGTCCGCCCCCGAGTTGTGCAATAACCCGGTTCAGGTGCTCATTCAGTTCTACTTCCAGCCGAATGTTCTGATCATCCTGTGGTTGCTGGTCTTCCTCGGTTTGTTGTCCTTCCTTCCATTTCTGGTTGCGATATTCTCGTTGCTCATTATGCAGCAGATGCAGGTGTAGAATATCCTGGAATGAGAGTCCCTGTTCCCGACCTACACCGCCCATGGCACGACGTATCTGTTCCAGCAGGTCGGGGTCGAGAGGAACCCATTCTCCACGGAAGCGAACCAGTCGTTCATTACGGGCAACAAGGTCGGCGAATTCATCTTCGCTAAGATCCGTGTCACCAATCGCAATGCGCCAGTCAAAATGAATAATCGAGTCCAGTCCAAAGAACGACTGTCCCCGTTCACTGCCTTCCTCCGGCTGCACCTTGGCACGCAGCTTTGGTTTCTTCTTACGGGCTGCTTCCCACCAACCAGGCAGCAGAACTTGCCAGCCCGCTGCGAGCAACCTGCCGCTATCCTGCGTCAGAAACTGCCAGGCTTCCTGATCTCCCAAAGGGTCACTCAGCACATCCCGCCTGCCGCTAATGGAGCTTCCGAGACGCGGCAGATGTGCACGCAGCTGATCCAGCCATCCGGCGGAGCGATCCAGAATGAACGGTGTCCATACCTCTGGCCATTCGCCTTCAAGTCTGCCGCGTGAATCCAGCATGACGGGCACCAATACAGCGGCATCCAGCTTATTCTGCAATACCAGTCGCAGCCGCCAAGATGGCTCATCCTCGTCCGGCTCCTGCAATTGCAGCATGGGTCTGAATGGTGCGGCATCTGCTTTCCAGCCAATGGATACGAGCCAGGACTGAGCATCCATCCCGGCTGTCTTGGGTAGAGTGCCGCGCTCTGGGAACAACTGCGGGAATTCACGCCGCAGATCCGTTGCAGCTTCTTCCGAACTGTACCAGCGCTGGAATACAAAGGCGGAATAGGCCGCCCCAAGTCCTTCGGCATAACTCTCGTCCGTTTGCTGAATCACTTTGGTGAGCGATGCCCGATCCTGCTTTTTCAAGCTATCCGGGTCCCAGGTCCACTGAAGCTGTCCTGCACGGTATGCCTCGAAGCTAGGTACGTATTTTCGTTTCTCTATGGAGGATGCCAGTGCTGGAGCTAGTCGAATCAGATGTTCCGCTTGCTCGTCCCACTTCCATTCAATATGAAGCAGAGTATGCATCTCGGCAAAGAAGGGAATCACTTCTTCCGCAGGCAGAACAACCAGCTCAATCTCCTCAATCTGCCGAACTTCCAGTTCGGTCCCGTAGAAGGAAGGCGGATGCCAAGCGAACAATCGCTGCTTAAGCGACTGTCCCGGTACAAAGTGGTGTGTGTTGAGTGCTCCGTAAAACAAAGCATCGCCATATCCGGTTAAAGCGACGTGAACCTCAATCGTTTCAGTGTAAGGATGAATTAAGCTCATGAGATCAGTTTACCTTTCCGAAGCTCTTCCTGCAGGGCGCGCAGCCGACTGTTACGAACGGCGAGTGTGGTGATGAATTGCTCCCAGTGCGCTTCTTGCTTCATTTTTTTATAGATTTTGGACAGACGTTTCAACAGCTTCACCGCTGCTTTGTATCCGTCCCTGTTTTTGTGTCCGATATAACGCTCCACTGCCTGATGATAGAAGGGAAGCAGCAGCTCAGGTGCATCTTTTTCGATTGGTTGCAGCATCGCTACGCGGAATTCGAGAGGTTCCGTTCCCGTACTCAGCTGAAAATCAATCCATCTGCGCCACTGTCCACGCGAATGCATAGCATCCTCGTAGGCGGGGCGGGAGTGGGGAAGCATACTGACAAGCGTGTCCCACATACGGTTCTCTGCATCGGGCAGATGTTGAATGGCCGTATCCCATAGATGCATGTAATCATTCAAAGGTGTATTACGCCGATTCGCCAGAAGGGGGCCAAGTTGTACCAACCAATCCCCAAGCCGCTCCCATTCAGCCGAATCTGCGAGTACATGGAGAAAATGCAACAGTTGTTCTGGCGGGAAACCGTAGGCCGAGCTTCCATGGATGAGTCGCTGCCATGCCTGATCATCTTGTCCCAGATGGAAGTGCATCCAGCTCTGCGCGAGTACTAGCGGCAGAGGCAGTGTTACGGCTTTGCCTGGTCTATCACTACTACTTCCATTACTTTGAGCGCTACTCAAGACACTTCCACCTGACTGGGAAGGTGACGAAGCGGCGGTTATATTGCGTTCTATATCATCTAAGATGGCCTGTTCCGACACTAACATGTCCCGCGACCCTTGCAGCTCAGGTACGATCCAGTTCAACCACAGTTGTCGATAGATCGGAGTGAAGAACATCATGCTGGCTGTCTCAGGCATCATCTGTTTGCGTAAATAAGCCGAGGTTTCGGCCAGTCTGTTCCAAAGTTGTTCAAGCTTGTTTCCCTTTAGACCTGACAGGTCTAGCGGATGGTTAAAGATCCGTTCAATGTCTTTCTGAAGTGCATCCACCGCGAGCTGGGCAGGGTAGCTCAAGTACACGGGGGTATGCGTGATGGAGTTACGAGCCGGAGGCACGCAGAATCGGATGAGGTGCAGCTGCACATGTAGTTCAAAAAGTTGGTCCATCGCAGCGTTAAGCCTTGGTTTAATGGCATACAGCTCGTCCGTTGCTTCTTGCACGTAGGATGTGCTTGCTGTGCCAGTCCCCAGCCGTCTCAGACAGGAGTGGAACAGCTCGTGCCATTCCGAGATTTCGAGATCAGCAAGCTCTGTTGCACGTTCCTTGATCTGGCTGTATCGGTTGTCCGGAATGTCCATATCCTGTTGTTCATCGGCATCTGCATAGCTGGATATTCCTGCGGACATGGCCCCGATGGGTTTGGTCGTTTGTTTGAGTGCGGTACTGGAGTGTGCATTCACAATCGCATGCACAGGTCGCTCCAGTTGCTCGGCATAACTCATTAATACAGCCGTCATATGTTTGCATACGGAACTCACCGGGCAGGTACAATGACTTGTAGTCAGGGATTGCATGCTCAGGGTGACCTCGTACTCTTCCGATCCTTGTACAACGGCCGAGATCCCTTGTTGTTCGGAATAGGTTAATGGTCCGACACGTTTCTGTTTATAATATTGGAATCCGCGCATAATCGTCAGGTTATTAAAATGCTCTGCAACCTGCCTGATCAACTGTTGCCACTGCGCATCATCCATCCTCATGTTATTCGGTATGTTCATCATTCCATCTCCTGGGGTAAACATAGGTTCAGTAATCACCACGTCTATGACATGATGTTGTAAATTTGTTGTATCCATCATATCAGTTATGAGCCAATCCGTGCATGGGTTATGAAGAATTTGAAGTTATTTTAGACCAACTGGAATCAGGATGAACACGTCGGTTCTGCTGGCGGACGGAATGCATGATTGCACCATATTGTGTATGCTTATGGTATGTATTCCTTTCAGGAACGATGCAGGCCGGGGAAACGGCCATATTACACACAACAGGAGAGAGCATATGAAAATACTTACGTTAAACACACACGCTTGGGCGGAAGAGGATCAACTGAACAAGATCAGTCAGCTGGCTGATTTTATTAATACACATCAATTCGATGTGATCTCCATGCAGGAGGTCAACCAATCGATGCAGGAAGTCGCGCTTTCTGAAGAAGAACTGAAGATGTATTATGCTACTGAACCCGATGCAGTGATTAAAAAAGACAACTATGCCTACGTCCTGCTTCAGAAGCTGACAGAGCAATATTACTGGACGTGGATTCCCGCGCATGTTGGGTTTCAAAAATACGATGAAGGACTGGCGATCCTTAGCCGGACGCCGATTAAGCAGGCTTTTGGGGAATACGTGTCTCACATGCGGGATTATAACAACTATCGTACACGCAAGATTGTGGGAATTCAGACGGTCGTCCAAGGTGAAGCAACCTGGTTTGTGAACGGACATTATAACTGGTGGGATGATGCGCAGGAACCTTTCAAGGGACAGTGGGAGTTGACGGAGAGCAAGCTTGCCCCCTACATGGACCAACCGTTATATATAATGGGTGATTTTAATAATGTCGCGGAAGTGCGTGATGAAGGTTATGATTATATGATGAGCAAAGGCTGGAATGACCTGTACACCACAGCATTGCAAAAGGATGAAGGAGCAACCGTGGTGAAGGCCATTGCCGGCTGGGCAGATAACAAACGCGATCTTCGGATCGACTATATTTTCTCCAATCGTCCGATTCAGGCTAAATCTTCTACCGTGGTCTTGAACGGTAAAAACGGACCGGTCGTGTCTGACCATTTTGGCGTCGCTGTAGAGATATAACAGCCGTGTGAGCATAAACCGTAAAGGTGATATCACCGCAAGTACGAAACAAAGCCTCCGCTGACTTCCTGTAAAGGGAAGTGGCCGGAGGCTTTTCACATTCTAAATCATTTGTTATGTACATTTCATATCGTTTGTTCTTTCTGTTGTGGAACTCTATTGTTATTCGAGCGCCAGCATCTGATGTACGAACTTTTTCAGATTCGCGCTTGTCTCACTAAGCTGTTCGATACTTTCCATGAACTCGGTAACAAGCTTGGCCTGATCCACTGTTGCGGTTGTAATCTGACCGATCTCCTGCTCCATATGTTTCATGGAATCTTGCACGCTGCCTAGGGACGATTCGATATCAGCTGCTGCTTGTTTCGTATGATCCGACAGTTTACGTACTTCACTGGCCACCACACCGAATCCGGCCCCCTGATCGCCCACACGGGCTGCCTCTATCATGGCGTTTAGTCCAAGCAGATTGGTTTGTTCCGATACTTCACGAATGACGTTTGTTACTTTACTTACACTGACCGAGTTCTCTGAAGCTTTTTTGGAATTGCGCAGAATCTCTTCCGAGGTCGCAGAGAGTTCTTCGGAATGTGCAGCAATCTGCTGAATGCCGCCGACGAGCGCATTAATGGTTGTTTCGTTTTCACGGATCAGCGTTTCCAGTGTCATGTGACTATCCAGTGCGTAGTTCACACCCAATATACCCACGACCTGATCGTTCTCTTTAATAGGGATTAGAATGGCATCAAAAGGTCTGCCCTGCAGATCACCAGGCATGCGTGCCACGGTACGGGAATCTCTGTTAGTCAGCATTTTGAAATGTTTATAATCATCATGCAGCTCATCCCCAACCTTCACGCCAATCTCCAGACTTTTTGCTTCGGAAAAATACAATACTTTCTCATGATCATTAATGGATATGGATATGTCGTCACGGAACATTTGGCTAACAAAAGGCATAGCATTTACCAGAGATTCAAGAGTATTCAATGTGCATCTTTCCTTCCCGATACAAAAAGTGGAATTTTTCAATCTAGTATTTATATCGGTAACGTTTTCTTGTTTTTAAACCATTGTTTAAATTTAAGTTAACCTAGAGAGAAAAGGCGACTAAATCCGATATAATTGTAAGCGTAATCAAAAATCTGTAGCCACCACCGAACATGTCAGTTATACTGGGATTATTATTCGGCTATTCAGAAGATAACCAAGGGACATACCTACTTCCCGGTAAGGGGATTACCCACCTAGGTTAAGCGCTATACTTTATTACTGCATATTAGTTTGGTGCTCCAGTGTGGATGGTATGAATGCCATGATATAAGACTTTATTTCAACGGGAGAAGGATGTGTGCCATCGATGACGACCTATTTCAGTGAACCACAGAGCATGTATTACCGATTTGGAGAAGATCAGGATCAGGTGCTGAAGGTACTGGCCGAGAGGTATATTGGAGCCAATGCGCAGGCTGATTTTGTATATCGGGTATTCCAAAAGTCTGGTATTTTGCAAAATGAAAAAGGGCTTTATGATCTGAATTTAGGTAAACGCTTTCCTGATGCGCCTAAAGACCATATATCCTACGCAGCTGCATTGGTTTGGGGGGACGAGGACCGGAATCTGGACGTGTTGGTCCGCTGTTATGGGCCTGTTCGTTTCTATTTCAATGAGCAGTTGGTCTATCGCTCTACCGTAATGGATGAGATTAGTCCAGACGCAACGGTGAAGCTCAGCATCGATATCAAGCCTGGTTGGAACACCATTTGGCTGGAGATGAAAAACACCCCTGCCGGATTTGGCTGCCAATTTGGGTCAGATGAAGGAAAAGTGCGCATTTTGAATGTATATGCTCCATTTCAGGAGAGACAGGGGCAAGCGGGGTGGGTGTTCTCCCAACCGAACCCAGCCACGAGTAAACAACCGGACCTGCTTGGAAAAGAATCAGACGTCAGCTTGAACTGGCTGCCTGAGACAGGCTGGTCTGATGAAGATAAAACCAAGCCAGCTTTCGAGCGAATATTCGGAAATCTTGCTGGTAAGCATGCTTATGCTTGGACCCATCTGAACAATAACGATTCAACCGGGAATGCAGTGCGATTGTCAGGTCAATCTTCCGGTTCTCTAAGTATATGGATTAGCGGCAAGCCTGTGGCGCAAGTGAAGGAAGCGGGCCCGTTCGAGGTGGATGTACCAGCTTCTTTTGGGCGGAGTGACCTGCTTGTCCGAAGTGAATATGACGATACGGCTGGACCTTGGCATTTTAATTTGAACGCAACCGTGTCGGGTAAGCCGCTCTCACTGGAACTTCCTCAGCGTGTGCACGGAGCTAATGGAGAGTCTTGGTTATATGTTGGACCTTTTGAGTCGGAGGTTGAACCGGACTTGGCGGATCTGACTCGAACGGACCGAGTGTATCAAACGGGTCTAGAACAGACGTATTGGCGCTTAGATCGACCGGATGCTTGGATCAGACCTTATTATGAGAACGCGATGTTAAGCAACAAATGGACAGTGGGCAGTGTGACCAATTATGGTCGCTGGGATTATCCATTGGGTGTCACTGTATATGGTCTATTACGGACGGGGCGTTATTTGCAGAGACCGGACATTACACGTTATGCGGCTGAGCATGTGCAGGCATGTACCCAGATGTATGAATACTCCTTATGGGATCGGGAGCAGTATGGTTTCCCGGCAGTCAATCAACAATTGGTCATGCTGAAAATGCTGGATAACTGTGGTTCTTTTGGTTCGGCCATGCTAGAAGCGTATTCAGAGTGTCATGAACCAACGTTTCTTCCGATTGCTGAACGGATTGCAGATTTCATGCTTTCCCGCCTGGAACGGCAGGAGGATGGTGCATTTTATCGCACATGTGTAGGGGAGTATGCCGAGAATACCATGTGGGCAGATGACCTCTATATGAGCACGCCGTTTCTCGTTCGTTATGCACGGGTGACAGGCAACTCAGCCGCATTGGATGAAGCCGCTAGACAATTTTCACTGTATCGGAAGTATCTGTTTATGCCTGAGTTCAAGATCATGTCCCATGTGTATGATTTCAAATACGGACAGGCAACGCAGATTCCATGGGGACGGGGAAATGGCTGGACACTGTTTTCCTTGACAGAGGTATTGGAAGCTTTGCCAACAGAGCATCCCGAGCGCCCAGCCTTAATAGATTTCTTCAATGAGCTGTGTGAGGGGTACGCAGCGCTTCAAGGGGAAAGCGGGTTGTGGCATCAGGTGTTGAATGTTCCGCAGACGTATGAAGAAGCCTCCTGCACGGCGATGTTTGCCTATGGTTTTGCGAGAGGTGTACGCTTTGGCTGGTTCAAAGACCCTGAAGTTTACGTCACAGCTGCCGAGCGGGCTTGGAAGGGACTTATCTGCAAAGCCATTGATCGTCAAGGGAGTGTGCATGGCGTGTGTAGCGGATCACGATATGCGTTTACGGCAGAGTATTATGATCAGGACTTGCGTACCGTTACCAATGACAATCACGGAATAGGCATTATGATGCTGGCAGGAACTGAAGTAGCAAAAATGAAGAAACATCTGGCTGAACACAGGGTGTCTTCACCTGCCGTCTCACATTCCTGACAGACCACCGAGGTCTGATTTTCATACTATCGTTTCTATACAACAGTCTTCTGCTCCACGTAATACGGTTGTATATCCGTAATCATATTTGAGACGGGATCATCACCGCCGGGAATATCATTCCTGGTGGTTTTTGATTCCTGTAACTCCTTACTTTTTTGACAGGAAAGCTTACTTTTGTTTATGTCATGTACAGTAATAGACCGATACAATAGGTTTTGTAAGCGATTCCATAAATGCAAAAAGGGGAGGAAATTCATTTATGATGATTACAAAAAAGTGGGTAACCCTGTTCTGTCTGTCCCTGTTATTGTTCGCTACAGCCTGTTCTGGAGGGGCCACCGATACATCTTCTTCTTCTGGGGAAGCAAGTGGAAGTGAAGGAGATTCATCAGGCAAGATTGAACTGCGCATGACCTGGTGGGGATCACAGACCAGACATGATCTGACGACCAAAGTGATCCAATTGTTTGAAGAGAAACATCCGGGAATCACCATTAAACCTGAATATTCCGGTTGGGACGGTTACTTTGACAAGTTGACTACACAGGTAGCTGGTTCGAATGCACCAGATATCATCCAGATGGATTACGCCTTTTTGACTGACTTTGCCCGGCGTGGTGCCTTGCTTGACCTGACTCCGTTTGCAGAGAGCAAAGAGCTGCGGACAGAGGATCATGATCAGAGCATGATTACAGCCGGTTCGATTGACGATAAATTATATGCGATTACCCTCGGAGTAAACGCACCAGGTGTCATATATGACGCCACTGTATTTCAGGAATTAGGTATCGAAGAACCACAAGAGAGCTGGACATGGAAGGATTTTGGGGATATTGCGACCAAGATCGCCGCAGCCAAAGGTGAGGGGTTCTATGGATCGGCAGACATTTCCGGTACAACGAACATGTTTGAAGTGTTTATTCGGCAATCAGGGAAAGGATTGTTTGATGGTGGCACAATGACAGCTACCAGCGAGGAGCTTCAACAATGGTTCGATATGTGGAGCGCACTACGTGAGAATGGTGGAGTGACTACAGCGGAGATAACGGCATCCACAACCAATGCGCTGGAGACACGACCGATCTCACTGGGCACAGCCGCCATGGACTTTGCATGGTCCAATCAATTGCTGACATTCCAGCAGGTGAACAAAAACCAGGATCATAAGCTTGGCATCCAAGTGCTTCCGCATGGTGTAGGTGAAAAGCAAATCGGTGAATATCTGAAACCAGGTCAGTTCCTCTCCGGTTATGGCAAAACCAAACATCCAAAGGAAGTTGCCATGTTCATTGATTTCATGGTCAATGATCCAGAAGCAACCGCTATTCTTGGTTCTGAACGTGGGGTGCCGGTCAATTCCAGCATTCGTGAACAGATGCAGCCTACGCTGCCGGAAGCGGAGCAAACCATTTTCCAATTTATCGATACTGTATCGAAGAACTCCAGCGAGATTGACCCGCCATACCCGCAAGGATTTGCTGAAGTGGACACAAGTTTCAAGAGCGCAAGCGAGCAGATCGCCTTCGGTCAAGGTAATACTCCAGATGTCATTGCCCAGTTTATTGAAGGAGCCAAGGCTACGCTTGGATCGAGTCAATAATGACTGAAACTGTCTCACACTTCTAATTCTGCGGGGAGGTTGCGAAGATGACGACATCACAGGTCAGTCAAGCCCGAATCGAGCGTGTAACTACCCGGCGGGTAAAACGGAGATATGCGCATAATGGAGCCGCACTTCTGTTTCTCGCCCCATGGCTTGTCGGATTGTTATTCCTTACCCTAGGTCCAATGTTGGTATCGTTATACATCTCGTTCACCGATTACAGTATCCTGGCCGCCCCTTCCTGGGTCGGTCTGGATAACTACACCACGATGTTTACATCGGATAAACTGTTCACCCAGTCGCTCAAAGTCACCTTCACGTATGTCGCTGTATCCGTACCGGTCAAATTGATTTTCGCGCTGCTTGTAGCGATGTTGCTGAACAAAGGGATTCGAGGACTCGGTATTTACCGTACGGTGTATTACATCCCGACATTGCTTGGAGGTAGCGTGGCGATTGCAATGTTGTGGCGTAAAATGCTGGGTGGGGACGGGCTACTTAATAGTATGCTTGCCATGGTGGGCATTAAGGCGCCCGATTGGGTAGCGAATCCGAAATATGCTCTGTACTCCATCGTGCTGTTATCCGTGTGGCAGTTCGGATCGTCGATGATTATTTTCCTGGCAGGCCTGAAGCAGATTCCACCCGAGTATGATGAAGCCTCAGCGGTAGATGGTGCAGGTCCTCTGCGGAGATTCTTCTATATAACGTTGCCGATTCTGTCACCCGTTATCTTCTTCAATCTTGTCATGCAGCTGATTACATCCTTTCAATCGTTCACGCAGGCTTTTGTTATCAGTAATGGTAGCGGAGGGCCAGTGAACTCAACCTTAATGTACTCTCTGTATCTGTACAAAAAAGGATTTTCATTCTTTCAGATGGGCTATGCTTCTGCGATGGCCTGGGTGCTGGTCATCCTGATTGGCGTATTTACATTGCTCGTATTCCGCAGTAGCAAGCTGTGGGTGCACTATGAGGATGGTGGGAAATCATGATTGGACAACGGAACTCTACAGCATGGGTCGTCAGCAAACATGTGTTGATCTCAGGCATCGCCTTTGTCATGCTCTACCCGATCCTCTGGATGCTGGGCAGCTCATTCAAACCGGGACATATGATCTTTACAGAGACCTGGTTTTGGCCACAGGAATGGAATTGGCAAAATTACATGAATGGCTGGTCGGGAATTCAGGGCAACCCGTTCTCTCGGTTTCTAACTAACTCTGTCATCCTGTCGCTTGGCGCCGTACTGGGCAATGTCATCTCCTGCTCTATGGCGGCGTATGCCTTCGCCCGACTGAATTTTCGTTTCAAAGCCATCTGCTTCGGACTGATGCTTATGACGATCATGCTGCCCCATCATGTGACGCTGATCCCGCAGTATATTCTCTTCAACCACCTGGAGTGGGTGAATACGTATCTGCCGCTTGTGGTGCCAAAATGGTTGGCGACAGACGCCTTCTTCATTTTTCTCATGGTACAGTTCTTCCGGGGATTGCCTAAAGAGCTGGATGAGGCGGCAACTATTGATGGGTGCGGTCCTGTGAAAATATACACCAAAATCATCATTCCACTGGCTTTCCCAGCATTGGTCACTACGATGATCTTTACGTTCTTGTGGACATGGGACGACTTCTTCAGTCAGTTGATCTACCTGAGTGACGTTAGCAAATACACCGTGCCGCTGGGTCTGCGCCTGTTCCTTGATTCCAGCTCTCAATCCGATTGGGGTCCGATGTTTGCCATGTCGGTATTGTCGCTGGTGCCATGTTTTATCGTATTTATCGTGTGTCAAAAGTACTTCGTGGAAGGAATCGCGACTTCTGGGCTCAAAGGGTAATTCCAAGACGAAACGAGTTGATTTTTCCATGAGGAAAGGAAGATGGTCTTCATTTATTAATCAAAAGCTGCAACAAAGCAAGCTCTCCACGTTGATGGTGACTTGCTTTATTGCGTTTAACCTCCTGCTCGTCTCGGTTGTGGTCTGGCTAGCATATCAGTCTTTCTCAGCAGTCACCTTTGCCGAGATTAGCAAAGCACGCCTGGCTCTTCTGAACGAAAGCACACGTCGGGGATTTGATTTCATCACAGGGGTAACCGGAACTTCCTATGCCTTGGCAAGCAATCGGGAACTGTCCAGTCTGCTCGAAACGGCTGATACGGGCAGGCTTGCACAGATTCACCAGCGGAGAGAGGTCTCTCGAATTCTGGATCATACCATGGTCGTGAGTGAAGGCATCACTTCCATCGAACTGTATACGGATGCCTTTAATGAAGTGACAGTGACTATGGCTGATCGCATATTTCCGGTGGACACCATCGCACACGACTCTTGGTTTGCTACGCTGGAAAAGGCTGATGCGGCTTGGGTTCCGCTGCGTGAGAACGAATCTGGCCAATCCCTGGTCGGATACGCCCAACGGATTTTCGACAGTCGTGGTGGGACGGTTGCCTATGTACTCATTCGACTGAGTAGAGCCGACATCGTACGCAGGTTTGCTGATGTACCCATGGTGCTTGATGGAAAAGTCCTGTTGGTAGATACGGCTGGTAATGTCGTAATGCAGATGGGGAGAGTTGATCCAACAGGGGAGAATGAACGAGCGGATCGAAGAAATGAAGCGAGTACAGTACAGGAAACGGGTGAAGCTGTAAATTCATCTTCTTCTATTATAGATAGTGCATGGATTCAGGAACATGTCCAGCATGGTGCAGACGGGTACGAAGTAGTTTCCGGCCAACCTGGAGGTGCTCAATTGGTGCTGTACTCCAGACCAGCGATGCTTCAGTGGCGCCTCGTACAGACTATTCCGGTATATACACTGTTATCTCCGCTCAGACAAGCAGGCTGGCAGATCCTTGGCATCGCCGTGCTGGGACTATTATGCTCGGCTGTGTTGGCGTACCTGTTTGTAAGGCAGATCATCCGACCTTTGCGACAATTAATCAAGCGAATGAGACAACTGGAGAAAGGGGACTTCGATACCCGGGTCCAACTTTCGTTTACGGAGGAATATGCCCATTTGGCTTATGGCTTTAATCACATGGCTTCACAGCTCACGACGCTGATGGAACAGGTGAAGGAGGAGAGCCGGGCCAAGCGTGAAGCCCAGACGGGGTTACTTGAGGCCCAGATCAAACCCCATTTTTTATACAATACCCTCGACATGATCCACTGGCGCGCACTTGATTACGAAGCCAAGGATATCAGTCGCATGATTGTACAACTAAGTAAGCTGTTACGGATCGGACTGAGTGGAGGGAGACTGTTTATACGGGTTCGTGATGAGTTGGAACATGCCCGTTGCTACGTTAACATCCAGTCAGAGCGGCTGCCGTTCTCCATTCAATATCAGGAGCAGATCGATCCGCATATTCGCGGTTGTTACATTCCCAAGATCATTTTGCAGCCCTTCATCGAAAATGCCGTTATGCACGGGCACCCTGAAGAAGGCACACTTCGAATTCATGTGCATATGCACGAAGAAGTTGACCCGCATGAGGATATCGTCATTCGTATCACGGATAATGGGCGGGGTTTGCCGGAGGGGTGGAAACTCGAAGAGACGTGTGGCATCGGCGTACGGAATGTACATCAGCGCATTCAGCTTTATTGTGGGAAGAGGTATGGTGTTCAACTGAGCGATAGAGAGTCAGGTGGCGTGGAAGTGACCATTACGCTGCCGCGTATTGAGACCGACGAGCAATTAAATCTATGGCTGGACGGTGAAAAATGATGAAGACCATTATGCTTGTTGATGACGATCCTCATATTGTAAAGGCATTAACGGATCATATCGATTGGCCTTCTCTGGGCCTCAGCATTGCAGGCACTGCTTCCAATGGCTTGGATGCGCTGGAGCTGTTTCACCGCATGCATCCAGATGTCGTTATGACTGACGTCTACCTGCCGGGGATGACCGGGCTTGAGATCACACAGACGTTGCGACGTGATCATCCCCACTTGCCGATCATCATTCTTAGTGGATATGACGAATTCGAGAACGCCCGGGCAGCCATGCGCTGGGGGGTGAATCACTTTTTGCTGAAGCCGGCAGAGGTTGAGGAGATTGAGTCTGTGCTGCGTGAGGTGTTACTGGAACAAGATGTGCGAGAGCGGCATGAGCGACTGGAGCAGACGTACAAGCAGGAGGTTGGACGGGTACTTCCGTATTTGCGCAAACAATTTCTTCACGAACTGCTGACTACGCGATATCGGGCAGACGAGCTGCCCAAAGAACGCATGGACTATATAGGCATTCATATGTCCTCCCAGACACGCGCCATTAGTCTGCAACTGAATCGCCCCGTATTTTTGACACGAATGAAAGAACGGGATTGGCAACTTCTCCGCTATGGGGCGGCCGATATTATTCAGGAGACGGTGAAGGAGCATGCATCGCGCATGAATGGTCAGGTAGAGATTGTTGATTATTCGGATCAGGTATTTGTGTTGCTTCTATTAGGAGATAAAGATCATCTGGAGGAATGCCTGCCACTCGTGGAGAGGATGATCGATCAGATCTTTACGTATCTGAAAATTGAAGTGAGTGCTGGAATCGGAAGATCCAAGAGTCACCCATGTGAGGTGATAGATTCCTATCTCGAGAGCAGGGAAGCGGTGGAAACAGCAGAGTTCCAAGGTGGAAGTCGTATCTACCACTATGAAACATCGAAGGAAACAGAACCAAGTGTGACCGATTATTCATTATTGCTTCGTCAATGGAACGAGGCTTGGGCGGATATTCGACCTGACCTGGCCGAAGAGGTATGGCATCATATTTGCCTTTTGCTGAAAGAGGGGAAATGTGTTGGGATACAGGATGTACAGGTTGTGGCGGTCAGTCTGTTTGACACGTTGATGCATAGCTGGAACCGACTTCATCCTATGTTAACGCCGCCGCTGGCGATGAGTGATTTTTTGCGTGAAATTCAATCGAAATATGCTTTGCATGATCTGGTAAACTGGATGGATCGTATTATCTGCGACTGGCTGGAACAGATACGTAAGGAGATGGGCGAGAAGAAAAGCAATAAACTTATCGAGCAGGTGAAACAGTATGTAGAGCTTCATTACGCCGAAGAGATTAGTTTTGAAGCGATAGCCAAGGGGCTGTTCGTACATCCGAAGTATCTGAGTCAACTTTTCAAAAGGGTGACCGGTGAGAATTTCGTCAGTTATTTGAACGGGTACCGGATTCAGAGAGCGTTGGAACTGTTGCAGTCGGGACATTACATGGTATATGAGGTGAGCGAGATGACGGGGTTCCGTAATGCAACGTATTTTAGCCAGGTGTTCAAAATGCTTACGGGCAAGAGTCCGTCTGAGGTGGGGTAGAGCGATACAGGTACAGTAATTAAATAAAGTGGAAGAGGAGGTATGGTTCTTATGATGATCGATCAGCAGGAATATTACATTAGAGGCTTATCTTACTCCATTAGATCGGCAGAGGAAAAGGATGCTGAGGCCTTGTCTTCACTACGTGTACAGATCGATGGGGAAACCGAGAACATGGATCGTGAAGAGGGCGAGGCGTATATCGACGCAGCCGGGTTTAGGCGGATCATCCATTTGGACACTGAGAAGTCACGTAATCTGTTCCTTGTTGCTGTAGTAGCGGGTGAGATTGTGGGATACTCCCGATGTGAAGGTACAGAGCTGAAGCGCTTTTGCCATAAAGTTGAGTTCGGCGTGTGTGTAGCCCGAGAGTTCTGGGGGCATGGGATTGGCAAGAACTTGCTGGAGAAGTCGATAGAATGGGCAGGCCAGACTGGTGTAGAGAAGATGACGTTGAACGTGCTGGCATCCAATGAAAAGGCAATCGAGTTATACCAAAAGAGTGGCTTCGAGATTGAAGGTATTTTGAAAAAGGATCGGCGACACACGGATGGACAGTATCACGACACGATAGTGATGGGCAGGTTCAGAGACTAATAGTATAAAAAGTGAAAATCACAATCTATATAAGCCCACAGCTTATGGAGTTCAGTTATTAGATTCGAAATCCACATAACAGATAGCAGCGTTATTGAGTAGAGGTATTATGTTTCTTGTTTTATAGAACGAATGTAATGATGTTGAATGGGTCTGTTCACAACCTATATTGAGATAGATTAGACCGGTGAGTGTATATAGGATATAGTAAGAGGATATTGCCATTGGAAAAAGAGCTTATGAAGAGGTTGAATCAAATATATAGCTAGTTTTCTAATGGGATATTTTACAAGTAGTAATTGTGTTGTGTATATGATATATTCTATTTCCGGCCCAAAAAACACGAGAAACAAAGTGCCGCAAGCAAAACAAATAAGCTTCGAAAGAAACTTAAAAAAAGAGCTTGCTAAGTTGGTTCGGAAGTGTTATGATATAAAAGTTGCTGAGGAGAACAACACTCGGTAACGAAAACAAGTTTGATCTTTGAAAACTGAACAACGAGTGAGTAAACATTCTGCTTGCAGAATGAACGCGAAAGTTGGAGACAAGCCTTGGCTTGAATCGGCTGGAGCACAAATGAGATTTTTAATCTCGTCAGATTCAAAATGAGCTTATCGCTCTTTTCAATACTTTATTGGAGAGTTTGATCCTGGCTCAGGACGAACGCTGGCGGCATGCCTAATACATGCAAGTCGAGCGGACTTGAAGAGAAGCTTGCTTCTCGGATGGTTAGCGGCGGACGGGTGAGTAACACGTAGGCAACCTGCCCTCAAGTTTGGGACAACTACCGGAAACGGTAGCTAATACCGAATAATTGTTTTCTTCGCCTGAAGAAAACTGGAAAGACGGAGCAATCTGTCACTTGGGGATGGGCCTGCGGCGCATTAGCTAGTTGGTGAGGTAACGGCTCACCAAGGCGACGATGCGTAGCCGACCTGAGAGGGTGATCGGCCACACTGGGACTGAGACACGGCCCAGACTCCTACGGGAGGCAGCAGTAGGGAATCTTCCGCAATGGGCGAAAGCCTGACGGAGCAATGCCGCGTGAGTGATGAAGGTTTTCGGATCGTAAAGCTCTGTTGCCAGGGAAGAACGCTTGGGAGAGTAACTGCTCTCAAGGTGACGGTACCTGAGAAGAAAGCCCCGGCTAACTACGTGCCAGCAGCCGCGGTAATACGTAGGGGGCAAGCGTTGTCCGGAATTATTGGGCGTAAAGCGCGCGCAGGCGGTCATTTAAGTCTGGTGTTTAATCCCGGGGCTCAACCCCGGATCGCACTGGAAACTGGGTGACTTGAGTGCAGAAGAGGAGAGTGGAATTCCACGTGTAGCGGTGAAATGCGTAGATATGTGGAGGAACACCAGTGGCGAAGGCGACTCTCTGGGCTGTAACTGACGCTGAGGCGCGAAAGCGTGGGGAGCAAACAGGATTAGATACCCTGGTAGTCCACGCCGTAAACGATGAGTGCTAGGTGTTAGGGGTTTCGATACCCTTGGTGCCGAAGTTAACACATTAAGCACTCCGCCTGGGGAGTACGGTCGCAAGACTGAAACTCAAAGGAATTGACGGGGACCCGCACAAGCAGTGGAGTATGTGGTTTAATTCGAAGCAACGCGAAGAACCTTACCAGGTCTTGACATCCCTCTGATCGATGCAGAGATGTATCTTTCCTTCGGGACAGAGGAGACAGGTGGTGCATGGTTGTCGTCAGCTCGTGTCGTGAGATGTTGGGTTAAGTCCCGCAACGAGCGCAACCCTTATATTTAGTTGCCAGCACTTCGGGTGGGCACTCTAGATAGACTGCCGGTGACAAACCGGAGGAAGGTGGGGATGACGTCAAATCATCATGCCCCTTATGACCTGGGCTACACACGTACTACAATGGCCGGTACAACGGGCTGCGAAATCGCGAGATGGAGCCAATCCCAACAAAGCCGGTCTCAGTTCGGATTGCAGGCTGCAACTCGCCTGCATGAAGTCGGAATTGCTAGTAATCGCGGATCAGCATGCCGCGGTGAATACGTTCCCGGGTCTTGTACACACCGCCCGTCACACCACGAGAGTTTATAACACCCGAAGTCGGTGGGGTAACCGCAAGGAGCCAGCCGCCGAAGGTGGGATAGATGATTGGGGTGAAGTCGTAACAAGGTAGCCGTATCGGAAGGTGCGGCTGGATCACCTCCTTTCTATGGAGAATCGTTTCCCGAGTGGAAACATTCAAATAGCAGACTAGATCTGCACAAACTACTCACTCGTTGCTCAGTTTTGAGAGCTCGAACTCTCAAACAGCTTGCTTTTGCATGGAGCTTGTTCTTTGAAAACTAGATATCGAAACGAAACAAACGCGAATTAGAACATTCCTTTTTAGCTGAACTTGTGTTAAAGCAAGTTTCAATAAAAACGGTAGATTGCTGGAGCGAGTGATCGAAATGGAGCGACTTTTGGATTTGGACGTAGTCCAAACCAAGCGGAGCGACAGCTCGAACACGAGCGCAATGGTTAAGCTACTAAGAGCACACGGAGGATGCCTAGGCGCTAGGAGCCGATGAAGGACGTGGCGAACAACGAAACTGCCTCGGGGAGCTGTAAGCAAGCTTTGATCCGGGGGTGTCCGAATGGGGAAACCCAGCTGGGGTAATTTCCAGTTACTCATAACTGAATACATAGGTTATGCAGAGGCATACCAGGGGAACTGAAACATCTAAGTACCCTGAGGAAGAGAAAACAATAGTGATTCCGTCAGTAGCGGCGAGCGAACGCGGAGAAGCCCAAACCAAAGAGCTTGCTCTTTGGGGTTGTGGGACGTCTCACATGGAGTTACAAAGGAACCGGTTAAGCGAAGAGGTCTGGAAAGGCCCGCCAAAGAAGGTAAAAGCCCTGTAGTTGAAAGTCTGTTCCCTCCGAGACGGATCCCGAGTAGTGCGGGGCACGTGAAACCCCGTATGAATCCGGCAGGACCATCTGCCAAGGCTAAATACTTCCTAGCGACCGATAGTGAAGCAGTACCGTGAGGGAAAGGTGAAAAGCACCCCGGAAGGGGAGTGAAATAGAACCTGAAACCGTGTGCTTACAAAAAGTCAGAGCCCGTTTTAGGGGTGATGGCGTGCCTTTTGTAGAATGAACCGGCGAGTTACGTTCCCGTGCAAGGTTAAGGTGAAGAGCCGGAGCCGCAGCGAAAGCGAGTCTGAATAGGGCGAATGAGTACGTGGACGTAGACCCGAAACCGGGTGATCTACCCCTGTCCAGGGTGAAGGTGCGGTAACACGCACTGGAGGCCCGAACCCACGCATGTTGAAAAATGCGGGGATGAGGTGGGGGTAGCGGAGAAATTCCAATCGAACTCGGAGATAGCTGGTTCTCCCCGAAATAGCTTTAGGGCTAGCCTCGGAAAACAGAGTCGTGGAGGTAGAGCACTGATTGGGTGCGGGGCCCGCAAGGGTTACCAAGCTCAGTCAAACTCCGAATGCCATAGACTTACTTCCGGGAGTCAGACAGTGAGTGCTAAGATCCATTGTCAAAAGGGAAACAGCCCAGACCATCAGCTAAGGTCCCCAAGTGTGTGTTAAGTGGGAAAGGATGTGGAGTTGCACAGACAACCAGGATGTTGGCTTAGAAGCAGCCATCATTGAAAGAGTGCGTAATAGCTCACTGGTCGAGTGACTCTGCGCCGAAAATGTAACGGGGCTAAACACACCACCGAAGCTATGGCTTGATGCTTTGCATCAGGGGTAGGGGAGCGTTGTATAAGGGTTGAAGGTGTACCGTAAGGAGCGCTGGACATTATACAAGTGAGAATGCCGGTATGAGTAACGAAAAGATCAGTGAGAATCTGATCCGCCGAAAGCCTAAGGGTTCCTGAGGAAGGCTCGTCCGCTCAGGGTAAGTCGGGACCTAAGGCGAGGCCGAAAGGCGTAGTCGAAGGACAACAGGTCGAAATTCCTGTACCACCGTAAGCCGTTATGAGCAATGGGGGGACGCAGTAGGGTAGTGACGCGGACTGATGGATGTCCGTCTAAGCAGTAAGGCTGATGTGTAGGCAAATCCGCACATTGTAAGGCTGAGCTGTGATGGGGAGCGAAAATTGTAGTAGCGAAGGTCATGATCTCACACTGCCAAGAAAAGCCTCTAGCCAGGTGATGGTGCCCGTACCGCAAACCGACACAGGTAGGCGAGAAGAGTATTCTAAGGCGCGCGGAAGAACTCTCGTTAAGGAACTCGGCAAAATGACCCCGTAACTTCGGGAGAAGGGGTGCCCCGGTAGTGTGAATAGCACGAGGGGGCCGCAGTGAAAAGGCCCAAGCGACTGTTTAGCAAAAACACAGGTCTGTGCGAAGCCGTAAGGCGAAGTATACGGGCTGACGCCTGCCCGGTGCTGGAAGGTTAAGGGGAGTGGTTAGGAGCAATCCGAAGCTGTGAACCGAAGCCCCAGTAAACGGCGGCCGTAACTATAACGGTCCTAAGGTAGCGAAATTCCTTGTCAGGTAAATTCTGACCCGCACGAATGGCGTAACGACTTGGGCGCTGTCTCAACGAGAGATCCGGTGAAATTTTAATACCTGTGAAGATGCAGGTTACCCGCGACAAGACGGAAAGACCCCATGGAGCTTTACTGCAGCTTGATATTGAATTTGGGTACGATCTGTACAGGATAGGTGGGAGCCTTTGAAACGTGAGCGCCAGCTTGCGTGGAGGCAACGTTGGGATACCACCCTGATCGTATCTAGGTTCTAACCTGGTACCGTAATCCGGTGCGGGGACAGTGTCAGGTGGGCAGTTTGACTGGGGCGGTCGCCTCCTAAAGAGTAACGGAGGCGCCCAAAGGTTCCCTCAGAATGGTTGGAAATCATTCGAAGAGTGCAAAGGCATAAGGGAGCTTGACTGCGAGACCTACAAGTCGAGCAGGGACGAAAGTCGGGCTTAGTGATCCGGTGGTACCGCATGGAAGGGCCATCGCTCAACGGATAAAAGCTACCCTGGGGATAACAGGCTTATCTCCCCCAAGAGTCCACATCGACGGGGAGGTTTGGCACCTCGATGTCGGCTCATCGCATCCTGGGGCTGAAGTAGGTCCCAAGGGTTGGGCTGTTCGCCCATTAAAGCGGTACGCGAGCTGGGTTCAGAACGTCGTGAGACAGTTCGGTCCCTATCTGTCGTGGGCGTAGGAAATTTGAGAGGAGCTGTCCTTAGTACGAGAGGACCGGGATGGACGTACCGCTGGTGTACCAGTTGTTCCGCCAGGAGCACCGCTGGGTAGCTATGTACGGACGGGATAAACGCTGAAAGCATCTAAGCGTGAAGCCCCCCTCAAGATGAGATTTCCCAGTATGTAAGACCCCTTGAAGACGACGAGGTAGATAGGCTGGGGGTGGAAGTGCAGCAATGCATGGAGCTGACCAGTACTAATCGGTCGAGGGCTTATCCAATAGCAAGTGATAATTCGCATGTTTCGTTTCGAATCTAGTTTTCAGAGAATGATCTCTGAATGTAAGCTAAGCTATGCGTTTGGTGGCGATGGCGGAGGGGTTCCACACGTACCCATCCCGAACACGACCGTTAAGCCCTCTAGCGCCGATGGTACTTGGACCGCAGGGTCCTGGGAGAGTAGGACGCCGCCAAGCGAAACCCCATTGGGGTATTTTTTTTCGAAAATTGATAAGGGCCCTTAGCTCAGTTGGTTAGAGCGCACCTCTGATAAGGGTGAGGCCGGTGGTTCGAGTCCACCAGGGCCCATAGCAAGACCACAACAATGAAATACACCAGAGTATGGGGCCATAGCTCAGCTGGGAGAGCGCCTGCCTTGCAAGCAGGAGGTCAGCGGTTCGATCCCGCTTGGCTCCACCATTCCCTGATAGCTCAGTTGGTAGAGCACTCGACTGTTAATCGAGTTGTCACAGGTTCGAGCCCTGTTCGGGGAGCCAGTAAGGCCCGTTGGTCAAGGGGTTAAGACACCTCCCTTTCACGGAGGTAACAGGGGTTCGAATCCCCTACGGGTCATAATATGGAGGCTTAGCTCAGCTGGGAGAGCATCTGCCTTACAAGCAGAGGGTCGGGGGTTCGATCCCCTCAGCCTCCACCATATAAACTTTATAACGACGCGGGGTGGAGCAGCCCGGTAGCTCGTCGGGCTCATAACCCGAAGGCCGCAGGTTCAAATCCTGCCCCCGCAATTATACTTTCCTTTGAGAAAGTGATCTGGAACCGTGGTGTAGTTGGCCTAACATGCCTGCCTGTCACGCAGGAGATCGCGGGTTCGAATCCCGTCGGTTCCGCCATTTTTTTTAATGTAGTAAGGCTCGGTAGCTCAGTCGGTAGAGCAGAGGACTGAAAATCCTCGTGTCGGCGGTTCGATTCCGTCCCGAGCCACCATTTATAACACCATGTAATACGCCGGTGTAGCTCAACTGGTAGAGCAACTGACTTGTAATCAGTAGGTTGGGGGTTCAAGTCCTCTCGCCGGCACCATGTAATCCTGGAGGATTAGCGAAGCGGCCAAACGCATCAGACTGTAAATCTGCTCCCGTACGGGTTCGGTGGTTCGAATCCATCATCCTCCACCAGTTTTTCTATGAGTCATTAGCTCAGTTGGTAGAGCACCTGACTTTTAATCAGGGTGTCGAAGGTTCGAGCCCTTCATGACTCACCATTATATGCGCGTGTGGCGGAATTGGCAGACGCACTAGACTTAGGATCTAGCGTCTTTGACGTGGGGGTTCAAGTCCCTCCACGCGCATCCTTTATTCGCGGAAGTGGCTCAGCGGTAGAGCATCGCCTTGCCAAGGCGAGGGTCGCGGGTTCGATTCCCGTCTTCCGCTCCAATATTTTGCGCCCTTAGCTCAGCTGGATAGAGCGTTTGACTACGAATCAAAAGGCCGGGAGTTCGAATCTCTCAGGGCGCGCCATTATAACTTCATATTTTGCCGGCGTGGCGGAATGGCAGACGCGCTCGACTCAAAATCGAGTGGGAAACCGTGGAGGTTCGAGTCCTCTCGCCGGTATAGATAACGGGATGTAGCTCAGCTTGGTAGAGCACCTGGTTTGGGACCAGGGGGTCGCATGTTCAAATCGTGTCATCCCGATTGTTGTTATGCGGGTGTAGTTCAATGGTAGAACTTTAGCCTTCCAAGCTAATAGCGTGGGTTCGATTCCCATCACCCGCTTATATATTGAAAAAGAAAGAGACGGTACTCACCGTATCTTTCTTTTTTTGCATTCACAGGCATATATTCCATGATTTTATACAAAGACCACGGATTATTTGGCTGAATATCATGTACCAGCATGTATCCCATCCTCACGATATATTTCCCTCTCTTTTAAGTCTGTCCTTAGTCATTGTGGAAGTGTTCAAATAGAGAAGGTCTAACACATGTTCGAACACAAGAATATCTTTTCTTTATCACAATTTATAAAAACGCTTACAAAAATAGCTTGCGTAAATCATTAACCTGTAATACCATATCAATTAAGCGCTTAACCTTTAGGGGTAAGGCGCTTAAACTTAACGTAGATTAAGCGCTTAACCCGTAAAGGAAAGGACGGCGATCAATTCATGAATACAATTCGACTAACGATGGCTCAGGCACTGCTTCGATACCTGGATCAGCAATATATCTCGGTTGACGGGGTGGAAACCAAGTTTGTGAAGGGAATCATCGGTATTTTTGGACATGGCAATGTAACAGGCATTGGAGAAGCGCTGGAGCGCAGTCCGGGAAGCCTGACGTATATGCAAGGCAAGAACGAACAAGGCATGGTGCATACGGCAGCGGCTTATGCCAAGCAGAAGAACCGTAGACAGATTTATGCATGTACAACATCCATTGGACCTGGTGCTTTGAATATGATTACAGCGGCAGCTACTGCAACGGTGAACCGGATTCCGGTTTTATTGCTTCCTGGAGATAACTTTGCTACACGGGAACCGGACCCGGTACTTCAGCAGTTGGAAGTGAGCAGTGATTATACAATCTCAGCAACTGATCCATTCAAAGCCGTCAGCAAGTACTGGGATCGCATTGTTCGTCCCGAACAGTTGATGATTGCTGTTACACAGGCGATGCGTGTGCTAACCGATCCAGCAGAGACGGGAGCAGTAACGCTCGCATTGCCGCAGGATGTGCAGGCAGAAGCGTACGATTACCCGGAATCTTTCTTTGCCCGCAAAGTACATTATCTGGATCGTCGTCCCCCGGTACAGGCAGCCATTGAGCGGGCAACGGAGCAGATTGCCCGAGGCAGAAAACCGCTGCTCGTTGCAGGCGGCGGTGTGTTGTACTCTGAGGCGTCCGTTCAACTCTTGGAGTTCGCCGAGGCATTTGGTATTCCGATCGCCGAGACGCAGGCGGGCAAGAGCGCAGTTTCTTGGGACCACCCACTAAATGTGGGGGCAATCGGGGTTACCGGCTCTCTGGCAGCCAATAGGCTGGCGAGAGAAGCAGACGTTGTGATCGGCGTCGGTACGCGGTTCTCGGATTTCACGACGGCGTCCCGCTCTGCTTTTCAGCACCCAGAAGCTTCATTCATCAACATCAACCTGAACGGCATGGATGCCGCCAAGTTAGGCGGAGAAGCCATTCTGGCAGATGCACGCGAAGGATTGCAGGCTTTGCAAAAGGAATTGCAGGAAAGACAATACCGAAGTGCATATGGTGCATCCGAAATCGCTGATCTCCGCGCTGAGTGGAATGCAGAAGTGGATCGGCTGTATGCAGCTCAACATGAAGCAGGGCTGGCACAGACTACAGCAGTTGGCATCGTTAACCGGACCATTGATCCATCCTCCGTCATAGTGTGTGCGGCGGGCAGTCTGCCAGGCGATCTGCATCGTCTGTGGCGTGCGGCTGAACCAAAGACGTATCACATGGAGTATGGGTTCTCCTGTATGGGGTACGAGGTAAGTGGAGCGTTCGGAGCAGCACTTGCCGAGCCGGATCGTGAAGTGTACGCCATGGTAGGGGATGGCAGTTATCTGATGCTGCATTCGGAGTTTGTGACCAGTTTGCAGGAACAGAAGAAGATGACTATTTTATTATTCAACAACAATGGATTCCAATGTATTCATAATTTACAGCGGGAACATGGTAGTGACGGGTTCGGCAATGAGTTCCGTTATCGGGAATCCGAGAGTGGACGACTGACCGGGGATTACATGCCAATGGACTTTGCTGCACACGCCCGAAGCATGGGAGCCAAATCCTATAGAGCGGAGACAGCAGAACAGCTGGAACAAGCACTCCGAGATGCGAAGAACGAAACAGTGAGTACGTTGATTGAGATTCCGGTCGTGCCTGGAACCAACGCAGGTGGATACGAGTCATGGTGGAATGTGGGTGTACCTGAGGTATCTGCCGAAGAAAAGGTAGTTCATGCTCATCACACCATGCAAGCCAACCGTGCCAAAGCAAGACCGATTTAATCCGGTTTAATATAGTGAACAACAATGTTGAACGACAAAGGAGACGTGGAGCAATGAGCAAGCTGCCATTCCAGCTTGGGATTCATCCGATCAATTGGGTCGGTGAAGATGTGAAGGAGCATGGTGATGCGACAACGTGTGCACAGATTCTGGATGACATTCAGCGTCTTGGGCTGACGGGTACAGAGATGGGACGTAAATATCCTACCGATCCTGCTATATTGCGTGAGGAATTGAGCAAAAGGAATATCAAGCTGGTCTCCCAGTGGAAATCCGTACTTTTCTCCGACCCGGCATATCGTCAGTCGGAGCTGGACAGTTATCGCAGACATGCGGAGTTTCTGCAATCCATGGGCAGTAAGGTAATCAGTACGGCGGAGGTAGGCGGGTCACTTCATTTTGATCCAAGACGAACTCCGAATGAAAAAGAAGTGCTCAGACTCAGCGAATCTGAATGGCATATTCTTGCTGAAGGGTTGAACGAAGCAGGAGCTATTGCTCGCGAACATGGGTTGAAGCTTACGTACCATCATCATGGAGGCACAGTGGTAGAGCAACCGGATGAGATTGATCGACTGATGGAGCTGACAGACCCTTCTCTCGTGTATCTGCTCTATGATACTGGTCATGCCTACTATGGCGGAGCCGATCCACTTGAACTGCTGCGCAAACATTATGATCGGATCGCCTATATCCATCTGAAAGATATCCGCCCGCATGTGCTGGATGAAGCACGCGCGGAGCAGTCTGATTTTGTTGGTTGCATTCGTAGAGGCGTGTTCACCGTACCAGGGGATGGATGCATTGACTTTGCTCCTATTCTGCAAGAACTGATCACACGAGGGTACGATGGCTGGGCGATGCTTGAAGGAGAGCAGGACCCTGCGATTCATAACCCGTATGAGTATGCGAAGCGATCTTTGAACTATATGGAGTCTTTATACTAACACAGCTGATCCGTTCAGCATTGCAGCGGTCAGAGGCCACACCTATGAAGCGAAAAAGGAAGAAGGCCAGCAAGAGTATAAAGTTACGATTGGAAAATAAAACTGACTTATTCTAGCCGTTTACGAGTTCTTACGATGGAATGAGTAACTAGTCTAGATATCCATATAGAACATGGAAAATCCCACTACAGAAAGGGGCTCACATGCAATGACTTACGTATCCTTTCCGGTATCCAGGAAGAAGGATTTCACCGCGATTGGCCGCTTGTGCATCGACTTGAACGCCAATGAGATCAATCGCCCGATGGAAGAGACGATGACGTTTACGAAGTATGTTGGCGGCTCTCCGGCCAATATTACGATTGGCATGTCCAGACTGGGTATGGAGACGGCTTTTATCGGTAAGATCGCGGGTGACCAGATGGGCAGATTCATCCAGAGTTATTTGGAAAAGAACGGCATCGACACATCAAATGTAGTTACAGATGACACCGGAGCAGTGACAGGGCTTGCTTTTACCGAAATCAAAAGCCCAACGGATTGCAGTATCCTGATGTACCGGGACAATGTTGCGGATCTGTTATTACAGGCGCAAGAGGTACAAGAGCAGTTGATTGCTGACTCCAAAGTGCTGCTAATCTCAGGCACAGCCCTCGCGCAGAGCCCATCCCGTGAAGCCGTATTACAGGCACTAACGTATGCGAAAAAACATAGCACAGTTATTGTGTTTGATCTGGACTATCGCCCATACACTTGGACATCAGATGAAGAGACAGCGGTCTATTACAACCTCGCAGCTGAGAAATGCGATATCATCCTCGGTACACGTGAAGAGTTCGACATGATGGAGACATTCGACCACAATCCGGATCATAGCGATCAGGTGACTGCACAGAAATGGTTTGATTTCTCAGCGAATATTGTAGTAATCAAACACGGCAAGGAAGGATCCATTGCTTATACGCGTGAAGGGCTTTCTCACCGTGCGGACAGCTATCCGGCAAAAGTGGTCAAAACGTTCGGGGCAGGCGATTCCTATGCGGCTGGGTTCCTGTATGGATTGATGCAGGGCTGGACGATTGAGCGCAGTATGGCCTATGGCAGTGGCGCAGCAAGTATCGTCATTTCAAGCCACAGCTGTTCGGATGCGATGCCAACGGTGGAACAGGTAAATGACTACATTGAACGTTGCAATCGGGGCGAGATCACCGTGTCTTGAAGCTCGTTGCAATACTTTGAATAACACACTCATACAGATCAACATCAATCATATAAGTTCAACATAAGGGATCACACATAAGCGAAGGGAGACAGGGCTATGGGAAAAGGAATTTCTGAAGCGTCTGCAACAGCGACAATGGTACAAAACTGGATCGGAGGTGCCTGGGTAACCCCAGCGTCAACTCGCACGGAGCCAGTGGTGAATCCGGCTACAGAAGAGGTTATTGCACATGTGCCATTGTCCGAACAAGCGGACGTGGATCTGGCGGTTCAGACAGCACGAGAAGCGTTCAAATCCTGGAGCAGCACACCGGTTCCACGCCGTGCACGTATTCTGTTCCGATACCAGCAGTTGCTGGTTGAACATTGGGAGGAGCTCGCCCGCCTGGTAACGCTGGAGAACGGTAAAAGTTATGCCGAAGCGTATGGCGAGGTATTGCGTGGCATTGAATGCGTCGAGTTCGCGGCTGGTGCCCCGAATCTGATGATGGGCAAACAACTGCCTGACATCGCTACAGGACTGGAGTCGGGCATGTACCGCTACCCAATCGGTGTAATTGGGGGGATTACCCCATTCAACTTCCCGATGATGGTGCCGTGCTGGATGTTCCCGCTGGCTATTGCGTGTGGTAACACCTTTGTCTTGAAGCCGTCCGAGCGCACACCGCTGCTGGCAGGCCGCCTGGCAGAGCTGTTCAAGGAAGCGGGGCTTCCTGACGGCGTGCTCAACATCGTTCACGGTGCGCATGATGTCGTGAACGGGTTGCTGGAACATAAGGATGTTCAAGCGATCTCCTTTGTCGGATCACAACCTGTAGCTGAATACGTCTACACCACTGCATCCAAGCATGGCAAACGGGTACAGGCACTGGCTGGTGCCAAAAACCACTCCATCGTTATGCCGGACGCCGATCTGGATCTAACCGTGAAAGAGATTACCAGTGCAGCTTTTGGTTCAGCAGGGGAGCGTTGTATGGCATGTGCGGTTGTTGTAGCTGTGGGTGATGTGGCTGACGATCTGGTACAAAAGCTGGTGGAAGCGGCAGACCGCATTACCATTGGTAACGGCATGGATGAGGGCGTGTTCCTTGGTCCTGTCATCCGTGGACCACATAAAGAGCGTACACTCAGTTACATTGAAGCCGGAGAGCAGGAAGGCGCGGCATTGATTCGGGATGGACGTAAGGATCAGGCGACAGGTGAATCCGGTTATTTTGTAGGGCCTACGGTATTCGACCAAGTTGATAGCAATATGAAAATTTGGCAGGATGAGATCTTTGCTCCGGTACTCTCGGTGGCAAGAGTGTCTACGCTGGAGGAAGCCGTTGAGCTTGCGAACCGTTCCGACTTTGCCAACGGGGCGTGTCTGTTCACTCGCAGCGGGGCGAGTATGCGTCAATTCCGTGAAACGATTGATGCGGGCATGTTGGGTATTAACCTGGGCGTACCTGCACCAATGGCATTTTTCCCGTTTTCCGGTTGGAAAAAGTCCTTCTATGGTGATCTACATGCCAATGGTACGGATGGTGTTGAATTCTACACTCGCAAGAAGATGGTAACGGCGCGCTGGTAACAACCAGAGCATCACTCGGGCTAAGGGGAACGCCCAGCCCATATGGACGCACATAGGGAGGATAACGGAATGGGCAAGGACAAAGTGAGAATTGGCATCATCGGTGCTGGACGGATCGGCAAAATTCATGCAGACAATCTCCTGCGTAACCCGCATGCCGAGATTGTGGGAATCAGTGACTTATTTGCAGGTCCTGAATTGGAGGCTTGGGCCTCCAGTCGTGGCATCCCTGTTGTAACAACGAACAGCAGCGAGTTGATCTCGATGCCTAATGTAGACGCGGTGCTGATCTGTTCTTCAACAGATACACATGTGCCGCTGATCGAACAGGCCGCCCAGGCGGGCAAACATATCTTCTGCGAGAAGCCGGTCAGCATGGATCTGGCACAGACCCAAGCGGCGGTAGCGGCAGTTCAGAAGGCTGGCGTGAAGCTGCAAATTGGATTTAACCGCCGCTTCGATCACAATTTCAGACGGATACGTGCGCATGTGCAGGATGGTACGATTGGTGATCCACATATTATCAAAATTACGTCTCGCGACCCGAGTCCACCGCCTGCGGAGTATATCCGGGTGTCTGGCGGGATCTTCATGGACATGATGATCCACGATTTTGACATGGCCCGTTATCTGTCCGGGAGTGAAGTGGAAGAAGTGTACGCTCAGGGCAACGTGCTGATCAATCCGGTTTTTGCGGAACATGGTGACGTGGATACAGCGATTGTAACGATGACTTTTGCCAATGGAGCGATTGGTGTTATTGATAACAGCCGTCAGGCAGTATACGGATACGATCAGCGTGTTGAAGTATTTGGCTCGAAGGGCAGCGCCGCAGCGGCGAATGATCATCCAAATACGGCTGAGATCAGTACAGCGGCCGGGCTCATGCGCGACAAACCGTTACACTTTTTCCTGGAACGCTACAATGAAGCATATGTACAGGAGACAGCCCTCTTTATCGATGCAATCATTCATGATACACCGGTTATCGTTGATGGCCATGATGCAGTACAGGCAGAACGAATTGCACTGGCAGCAAAAATGTCCATGGAGCGGGGAAGACCTGTGAAGCTGAGTGAAGTCCCTGGGGTGTCACTGGAATCGCAAACGGCAACGCCATAGGTGGATGATTAAAGTCACTTTTTTCTAATAGAGCGTAAGAATGGTCCAAGTTTTTGTTTTTTATAAGTATCAGGTTGTTGTGGACGACTACAGAAAGGAGTGGATGGCAAGATGTCAGAACGTATTGTGAAACCCGTGGTCAACCCGGAGGGAGACGGTACACTTATAAACGTAACACCGGAGTCGGCGGGGTGGGAATATGTTGGCTTTCAGGTAGCGAAGCTGGCGGAGGGGGAGACGCTAACCCGTGAGAGCGGTGATCAGGAACTCTGTGTGGTGCTTCTCAGTGGTTTCGCCAATGTAAGTACCCGGGAGCACACATGGGATAATATCGGAAAAAGAATGAGTGTTTTCGAGAAAATTCCGCCGTATTCGGTCTACGTCTCAACTTCCGATCAAGTGCAGATCACAGCACGTACCGAACTGGAAATCGCTATATGTGTTGCACCCGGTAAAGGCACGTACCCGGCTCGTCTCATTGCACCGGAAGATGTAGGGGTAGAGGCACGAGGATATGGCAATCTGGAACGCCAGATTCACAATATTTTGCCGGAACAAAAAGAAGCGGACAGTCTGCTCGTTGTTGAGGTATTCACGCCAGATGGGCATTGGTCCAGTTACCCGCCACATAAGCATGATCGGGACGCTCTCCCGGATGAATCTTTGCTGGAAGAAACGTATTACTTCCGTGTACAGCCTGAGCAGGGATTTGCCATTCAGCGCATATACACGGACGATCGTTCTGTGGACGAGACGCTAGCAGTGAAAAACGGAGAAGTGGTGCTTGTTCCGGACGGATATCATCCGGTAGGCGCTCCTCCAGGGTATGAGGTCTACTATCTGAACGTGATGGCTGGACCAACCCGGACCTGGAAATTCCATAACGATCCTGACCATGAGTGGTTGATGAAAAAGTAAAACAGTTCATGCTACGCACATTGTGCTGGCTTCAAGTTGCGTATGCAGACTTCCCCCTGCATAATGAGAAGAGAACAATTATCTATGTATAACGAAACTTATATATAGCACAAATGGGGAACAACAATGAAAGCAACCATATACGATATAGCACGCGAGGCGGGTGTATCCATTGCAACCGTCTCGCAGGTCATTAATGGCAAAGGCAAGATCAGCGAGAAGCGGCGCGCTGAGATTATGGAGATCATGGAACGCCTTCACTATCAACCCAGTGCGATCGCAGCTGCACTTACAGGGAAGCAGACGTATACATTGGGGCTGCTCGTACCGGACATCTCAAACCCTTATTTCGCAGAACTCGCAAGAGCCGTGGAGGATCGAAGCCGTCAATTGGGTTACAGCGTGGTCATCTGCAGTACGGATAATAAGGACGAGCGGGTAGAGCGTTACCTGAATCTGCTCCAGCAAAAAAGGGTCGATGGCATGATGATCGGAACCGGGGTCGATAATGCAGAAATTTTGTCACCCCTCTTGCAGCAGTCTATCCCTGTTGCTCTGATTGCCCGTCATATGCCATCCCTGTCGGTACATACGGTCACTATTGACGACATACTTGGCGGAGCACTCGCAGCCGATCATCTGCTTGAACTTGGACACACCCGTGTAGCAGTTCTGTCGGAACCGTCCAAAGTCAGCAGCAGTCAGGAACGTGTACGTGGATTCCGTGAAACACTGATTAAGGCAGGCCATACGCTGGAACCGAATCAAATCCGAGAATCGGCAGCTGACCTGAGCTCGGCCAAAAAAGAGGCGTTACTGCTGCTCGGTGAGAAGGATCACCCGACAGGTTTGTTCTGTTGTAATGACATTCAGGCCATTGGTGCACTTCAGGCAGCCAAAGAGCTGGGGCTACGCGTACCAGAGGATGTGTCGATTATCGGGTTTGATAATACCATTCTGGCTTCGGTGACCAGTCCACCGCTTACGACCGTTGCCCAGCCAATTGAAGAACTGGGACATCGCGCTGTAGATCTGTTGATTGAAGAGTTAAAGGATGAGCGAAAAGAACCGCAGAAGATTGTCCTGAAGCCCGAGCTGGTTATCCGAGAATCAGCAGGTCGTGTATTGAGCTGAAAACAAATAGTTTTTCGGCGTACGCTGAACAGACGTGAGGCCAAGTCTACGAGTGTCATATTCATGGCTCGGGATAAGTGTTATCGTCTTACCTCGTTCTGAATAGGTAATAAAACAATATAACAAAGTAACAAACAAGCCGCGTTTACCCTATGGGAGAACGCGGCTTGTTCATTTAAATCTTTAATTTTTAGTGTAGCCCAAAACGTCATCGTAATTGAGGGACCAGAGATAAGAAATGACATTGGAACAGAAGAAGTGAGATGTTATACTGGAATATATCAATAATTACCAATTTATATGTTTTGTGTAGGTATAGAGAGGGGATTGGGATGACTAAACGAATCAAGATGATTATGGGTATCGCCATGATTATTGTTTTTTTAGCTATTGCAGTGCGTATGTATACCTCTGGTCAATATACTAAGTATATCCCCAGCAAACATACGACGTTTCGAGCAGAGGTCACAGATCATATGACGATGCTGGATACATTGGATCGACTGACGATTAGGAAAATTTCAAGTACAGATCCGGATAATGAAGATGATGAAGTGACGATTACAGATCCCAATGAGATTAGAGATATGCTGAAGCTATTAAAGGATGTTGATCTTAAAAGAGTACGGGAATTCGACGTTTCCGAAAGGAATCCGCATTACTATGAGTGGCGACTTACCATTAATAAAGAAGGTCGCTTTACCGATGGATTTGGACTGACGTTTTATAATGAAAAGTCCATCTCAATCTACAGCGAGGCAAAAACGAGAGACAAATTTGAGGACTACGAGATTACCAATGAGTTTAATCTGAATGAGATGGACCGCCTTTTTGAAAAGCTGAAGGAGGAGCAAACATGACCATCATATCCAACTATTATATACGCCCTATTGAAGAACAGGATATCCCTTTCCTGTGGGAGATGTTATACGCATCCCTGCATAGAAGAGAAGGTGATGAAGCTTTTCCAATCGAAAGTATTCATACTCCCGGACTGTCCAAATACGTTGAAGACTGGGGAAGAGAAGGGGATTTCGGGTATGTTGCAGTTGACCAGCAGGGCAAGAGACTAGGTTCAATAACATTAAGATTCTATACGGATCAGAATGCGGGATACGGTTATGTGAATGCAGCTACGCCAGAGATGGGGATGGCTGTAACGGAAGATGCACGTGGAAAAGGAGTAGGTACCTTACTGCTTCAGACCGCATTAGATGAGGTTGAACGGCGGGGAATTGCAGCAGTCTCGCTCAGTGTTGACCCGGATAACCAAGCGATTCGCTTATATAAGAGGTTAGGATTTGTGGAGGAGTCCCTAAATGGTACATCAGTAACGATGGTGCGTGTAAGTAAACTTGAATCTTAAATGATGAGCGTTCGGATCACTGGCAAAACTGAGTAAGCCACGTGGAACTGCAAAAGAAAAGGCGCTTCCTCATGGGGAACGCCTCTTTCTGTGTGCCATGTACAGCATCGGTATCTCTCTTATTATACTTAGTCCGTATCACTTCAATATTATTTCAACAAAAATGCCAAAGCCTCGTCATACGTTTCCCATTGGAATTCAGTCTGGTGCGCGGACTCTTTGGAGATCCGATTCAATTGCATTTTGGCGATCGCACCACCTACGGCTACACTAGCTCGCTTCATCCCCCACTGTGTCAGTAGTTTCTGGTGTTCCACAATTTTTTCTTTGGTGTCCTGAGGGAAAGCCTTCATGTTCCGCATATCTACTAGCACATCAAACGAATTCCCCAATTGTTCCGCTATTCTCTGGATTTCTGTATTCGTTTGTTCGACATGTTCAGGAGAAACAATACCTTCCCAGATAATTTCAATAATAGGTTTAGTTGAATCCAAACTTCTAACAGACATGTAGGCAACTCCTCGATAATAAAATAATATGTAATATATGAGACTATAAGCCTATTAATTATACCTTTTTATAACGAGAATGAAAACTAAATTCATAATTAAGTGGTTCTTATGGACTACTTATTCCTAGGGAAGTTAAATTCAGGGATTGTTATCATATCTTCATTGGAAGGAAGGTTAAATAGCTAAAAGCCGCCCAGAGAATGAACTCCAGACGGCCTCTATAACTGTAACATGATAAATTGAAAATCCTACGTAAATTAGAAGCCAATCTTCAAACTGTTACCTTCCGTTGCTACACCTTTGGAAAGGGAAATGCTCAGCTTTTGTTCTGCCGAGAAACCAAGTGTTTCCCCATCATGCAGTGTGACGTCGTTCTCAACCACATACGTTGTGGTCATGAACATCATCTCAAATACATCGCTTAAGGATTCAGACGATTGCATAATCTCCATCTCTTCTTTACCAAAGTTACGTAGTCCGTAAGTGTAAGCTGAAGCGCCTTCGGCATTTTGGAATAATCCGATGAAAATCCAGAGCGAGACGGGCAACTCATCATGTTTGATCCCACGGCTGGTTTCGACATATTGACTGGCTTCAACAACAAGTGGGGCCATGTATATGGCCAGCGCGTGATCCAACTGTAACAAGGCACTTGCTGTTTGAGTGAACAGAACATGTCCTTCAATTGCATCTGTTGCGTTCAGAACAGAGACAATAATCTGAGACTGGTGCCGTGAGGTAACTTGCTCCGCTTCTCGCCAAAGGATATTGAGTTTGGCATTCTCCTCAACTTCACGGTCAGGCACAGGCGCGGCAATGTGGGCACATACTACCTGCATTCCATTCACTTCGAAAAAGAGATTGCCCTCCTCTGGGCGTTCTTCAATCTCGATATCCCATTCGTTCTTCATGTTCCTGATGAAGAGGTCAAAATCACAATCCTCACGCTCCAGCAGGACAAAACCCACGATGGTTTCACTGTAATTCGTCGATTCGACAGCACCACCTGCAGGTACGTTCTCCTTTTTGCGCCGCCGAAGCTTGTCAAACAATCCCATGACATGTTCTCCTTCCAATTCCAGAACGATTCTGGTCATTGTACACTGCTATCTATTCACTACCTTACCATAAAGGAGTTAACATGAATCGAAACAATGCACCATTCGACAGAAATTACAGGAACAGAACTAGCAACAACGCAATGATCGCAGGCAAACCTTGTTTGATAATGATCGACCGTGAAGAAGTTGCTCCTCCATAAAGAGCCGCAATAATCACACACGCCAGGAAGAAAATCTGAATATGCTGTCCAACGGCAGCATCCGGATATACGAGTCCCCAGATCAGACCTGCCGCAAGAAATCCATTGTAAAGACCTTGATTGGCCGCGAGAGATTTGGTGGATTTGGCGAATTCCGGCGTGAGATTAAAGGTTTTCATTGTGCGTGGACGAGTCCACATAAACATCTCCATCACCATGATATAGAAGTGTTCGACAGCTACAAGAGCTACAAAAATGATACTAATCAAAGGAAACACCTTGCTTTCTGATATGTAATTTATTTACTTGTCCATCCTAGTATAAGTGTTTGCAACAAGAACGGAAAGAGCAAATTTAATTTGTGACAATTTAATTGCGTATTATTAAAATCGTTTATCGTTTTCCAGTTGAGTTATGATGTTGAAATTAAAAAATGGTTACAAAGGTAAGCATACGCCGATTGTCGACAATCCATTCATTGGGTAATAATGAACAATAAAGAAGTAATATTGCTCAGGAAAGGGAGGAGATTACTATGGGAACAGTTCAATTCGTCATGTTGGCTGATGATCCATCCACATTTGTGACCCGAGTTGTACCTTTTATCGACATTGAGCTTGCAGGAATTCCGGGTGACCGTCATTATGGTCTGCTTCGTCCGGCGGACTCACGTCAGAAAATCTACAAGCGTGGCACACCGATTGCGAATCGCCGCCAGATCAGTATTGTGTCTGAGGAAGAATGTGCTCTTATTGCTGAGAAAATGAACATTCCTGAAGTGCGTCCAGAGTGGCTTGGTGCCAATATACTGGTTCGTGGCATTGATCGATTGACGGAACTGCCTGCTGGAACGCGGCTCCTATTTCCGAACGGGACAGGGTTAATATGTGAAGGGGAGAACCTTCCCTGTGTACATCCGGGAAAAATGATTGAACAATTCTATGAACAGGACGGTTTGCGCAAAAAGTTCGTGCCAGCCGCTCGCAAAAAACGTGGAATCGTCTGCTCGGTTGAGCGGGAAGGTGTAATCCATACGGGGGATACCATCGAAGTCATTCACCTGTCCTGATTTTCAGGACAGGTTTCTAATTGATCAGCCCTCGGCGCTCACCATGCGGATGTTTAGAGTGTAGGTACTCCTCTGGTGTACTGCCAATAATGGACTTGAAATCTCGGATGAAATGGGATTGATCATGATATCCAAGATCCTGAGATAGCTTAATCAGGTCACAGTGAAGACCGCGGTCCATCCATTCTGCAGCATTTTGCAGACGATACAACTTGATTACCGTTTTGGGTCCGATACCCACATACTGATTGAACAGCCGTTGAAGCTTTCGGGTATGCATATTCCAATAAGAAGACAGATCATCCACTCTCAGCATCTCTCGGTTCTGTTCAATCTGTTGCACAATATCATGAACCATTCTCGCTTGAGCATCTTCAGCAGGAAGGTGTGCACACAATAGCTGGTCGATGTAACTGGTTTTATCCGCATCATCCCCCGCCCCAAGAAGCCGGTCTTCCAAGGACTCCGCTGTGACGTCAAGAATATTGGATACATTCATCGGTTGTCCGTACAATGAAGAAACAGGAACCCGAAGGAAGGGATAAAATCCTCCTGGTTTGAACTTCACGCCAAATACACGACCTTTCTCGCTCACAAGATAGGAGAATTTACGTCCCGATGGTCCGAAGAAAAACGTATTGTTCCGTTCCACAACCAGATTGACACAGGGGTTAGGCACGACATGTTGGGGATACGGTTCAAGTCCAGTCAGATCCCACGATACGATCCAGTAATGTTTAACAAAAGGGCGAAGTGCTTCGGAAGGAGCATGGCGTGTCAGTTGATATTTATGATCACCTTCATTCAGATTCAGCAGGCCCATACTTGGTCTGTCTCCTTGTTCTACCTGTTGCATCCGAATCATCCCTCCTGCTCATCTCACATTATTTAGGTTCTCTGAACAACAATGCCCGCACAGCAAAACGGGGTAAAATGAGTTGCCTGCGCCATCTCGAAGGTTGACTGAGGAGGCGATAGAGCCATTCCAGGTTAAGCTTCTGCCATATCGCAGGGGCACGTTTGGTTTTGCCAGCCACGATATCGAGACTGCCTCCAACACCTATGGCTACACGAGCGTTCAACTGGTGGCGATACTTGTTAATCCAGTGTTCCGCATGGGGTGCGCCAAGAGCCACGATAAGAAAGTCTGGTTGAGCAGTACAAATCTCTTCCACAATCTGTTGTTCCTCATCTGCCTGGAAATAACCATGGTGTCTACCTTTTACGATAACTCCGGGGTAACGCTGCGCAATGATCTTTACTGCCTGTTCACTGACGCTTTCCTCTGCTCCCAGCATGTAGAATGACCAGTGTTTTTGATCGCCTTCCTCCAATAAACGAAATAGCAGATCACAACCGGTTACCCGTTCGGTCAATTGTCCGCCCCGAAAACGGGATACCATCACAATGCCAGCACCGTCAGCCGTGACCAACCCGGCTTGATCGACGACTTTCCGAAGAGATGCATTCTTTTGACAGGACATAACAATCTCGGGATTACCTGTGATGACATGGAAGAGTTCATTGCTTTCCTGATCTACGACTTTATCAAGGATCGCAACGGTTTGATCCATCGTGACATTGGGAAAAGGGATACCCATAATATTGGTTGATTGGCTCATATCTCATTTCCTTTCTAAATTAGTCGCATTACCTTGAACAGACCTGTTATTTCATTCCAGTTTAGTATATCTGATCTTCTGGGAAAGCACTATATGGGCGCAATCCATTTGGATTATGGTATTACATTCCCGAAAACATAAAGAGCTTATATTTTACCTCTTGTCGCGTTTTTACAATACGGCCTTTGGGGTATAACGATAGGATAGGAGTGCGAGCTTGGCAGATCGCGTATCCAATACATAAAGGGAGTGAGTCCATGGAACTGAAATATGAATTCTATATCAATGCAGGACTGGAAGATGTGTGGAATGCTCTAATATCACCAGACGGCACACGGAACAGCTTTTTCGGTAGCGAACTTCGCACCAATTTCCAACCAGGCCAGCCGTTTGCTTATGTAGGGCCGGGTAATGATGGTGCGGAGACTGTCCATGTGTATGGAGATATATTGGAATTTGAACCGTTGTCCAGACTTAGTTATCAGGAGCATCCCGGACCGTCGTACCATGCGAATCATGCCGAGCTTCAATCCAGAGTGGTCTTCCAGTTGGAAACTGTAGGTGAGTGTACGAAGCTGACGCTGATCAATGATCAATTTACAGATAACCATCCTTCCATTGCGAATGCACAGAGCAGCTGGTGGATGATTCTAAGCAGTATCAAAACTTGGGTGGAGACGGGGAAAACACTGAATTTTGGCTGGTAGCTGGGAAGAGGTAGTCATTTAAGATTTATTTTCATAAAAAATAAAGGCAAATAATATAAGAACCAGTGCTGTTTCAGCGCTGGTTCTTGTTTTTATACAAAATTAAGACCATTGCTCTACACTTAATGTCTGATAATGTCGAAATATATATCATATGAGATAAGAGGAGAAATGAGCATGTTTCGTAAACGCACTGAATCGACCAAACACCTTCGTACAGATACTCATCAGAAATTATTGGAGTATAGTCGTAAACTGGTAGCAAACGCAGAAAAGGGCGACTATGACGCATGGATCGAAGATGGCATTGAGTTTCAGGATGCTGATGAAATAGCTAGTAATATCAAAAAAGCAGTACATATGATGAAAGCACAAAACGAAGCCGTGGAAATGCGCCTTAGAATGCTTAATCAGGCTATGAATGTGGGATTATGGGAATCAAAAATTGTTGCTGGTGATCCACTGGATAACAATAATATCGTTTCATTTTCGAATGAATTCCGCCAAATGTTAGGCTTCCATAATGCCAAGGATTATCCCGATTCATTTGCAAGCTGGGCGAAATCGATCTATCCGGATGACAGACCCCAACTGGTGCAGGAGATTATGAAACATGTGAATGACACAAAAGCAACAACTGCCTATAACGTCATCAGCCGTATGATTACAAAAAGTGGAGAAATTCGCTGGTTCCGATGCCTTGGACAAGTCATCCGAAATCAGGCTGGAGTTCCGGTCAAACTTCTGGGCATCATGTTTGATATTCATGAGGAGAAGAGCAAGTCTGATGAGCTGGAAGCACTCGTCACCCGATATGATCTGGTTAACCGCGCCTTGGTGGAGGCACCGTGGGATATGACCGTTGTGGCTGGAGATGTAGTTAATCCAAACAATGAATTTTGGTGGTCACCCCAGTTCCGTAAAGAGTTAGGGTTTAAAGACGAGCAGGATTTCCCGAATGTGTTCAGCAGCTGGAGCAGCCGACTTCATCCGGAAGACCATGATCGGACGATCAACGAATTTGCCAGACACATGAACGATTACAGTGGTCGTACGCCGTACGATCTGGATTATCGTCTGCAGCGCAAAGACGGGGAGTATCGGTGGTATCACGCGGGTGGGGAGACCATTCGGGATCAGGATGGAGTACCACTCCGTGTAGCTGGAACCATTCGAGATGTTACCCATGAGAAGAATAAGGAACAGATCGTGGAGGCCATGAATCTGAAAACAAAACAATTGTCGGAGTCCATTGGCGAGATGGTACGTGGAATCAACTCGATCACCGATCAGGCACAGGATCTGGTTACTGCACAGGAGTTATCCGCCGATGCGGCCATTCAAGTGAAAAGCAGTGCAGATGATACGAAGAATATCACCGTGTTTATTCGAGAGATTGCCAGTCAGACCAATCTGCTGGGGTTGAATGCAGCCATTGAAGCTGCACGAGCGGGAGAGCTGGGACTGGGATTTGGCGTCGTTGCAGGTGAAGTGCGGAAACTGGCTGATCACAGTTCGGAGGCCACAGTAAATATCGAAGATAGCATGCAGAAAATGAAAACATTGATTGATCAGATTCTTGAGCACATCGGTAATATGTCCACGTTAACGCAAAATCAAGCTGCTCTGACACAACAGGTGAATGCTTCAATGGATGAGATCAACACCATGTCACAGGATCTGGTTAATTACTCGAGGAATCTATAATCTCGAAGCCGTTTGTTGTAACATAACGATCATTGGCAACAACATCAACAAAAAACCACCGGGAAGCATTTCTGCTCCCGGTGGTTTTTTGTATTTCTATTTTATAGCTAAAATGTATAGCTTCAGTTTCAGCTATTGAATTAAACTTGTTGAACTTTGATCAGGTTTGTATTACCGGATTGACCGATTGGAACACCAGCGGACAATACAATGATGTCACCTTTTTCAATGTAACCAGTTTTGATTGCGTTACGCGTAGCCGATTCGAACATTTCATCCGTTGTCGTTACTTTGTCGCCCATAACCGGAATGACACCTGAGAGCAGGCAGATTTTCGCCAATACTTCTTCATGTTGTGTAACTGCGATGATTGGTGCTTTTGGACGATACTTGGAGATCATACGTGCTGTGAATCCACTCTCAGTCGAAGTGATGATTGCTTTTGCATTCAGTACGAGGGAAGAACTTACAGCGCCCTGACTGATAACTTCAGTAATATCAGCGATCTGTTGAGCCGATTTTTGTGCGAATTGCTCTTTGTAATCAATCATTGTTTCGGCACGGCGAGCAACAGCAGCCATCGTGCGCACGGATTGTACCGGATATTTACCAGCAGCTGATTCACCGGACAACATCACAACGTCAGCACCTTGAAGTACAGCATTGGCCACGTCACTAACTTCGGAACGAGTAGGGCGTGGGTTCACTTGCATGGACTCCAGCATGTGTGTAGCTACGATAACCGGTTTACCAGCGCGGTTACATTTATCGATCATTTCTTTTTGCATCATTGGTACGTCTTCGATTGGCACCTCAACACCGAGATCTCCACGAGCTACCATGATACCGTCAGAAGCCAAGATGATGTCGTCCAGATTAGTCATACCTTCTTGATTCTCGATTTTAGAGATGATCTGTACGTGCTCTACACCGCGTTCTTTCAAAATGCTGCGGATTTCACGGATGTCGTCGCCTTTACGAACAAAGGATGCTGCGATAATTTCGATATCGTTTTCGATCCCAAATCCGATGTGCATAACGTCACGCTCGGTTACACCTGGCAATGTCGTTTTGATTCCTGGCAAGTTAACCCCTTTGCGTGGTTTCAGAATGCCGCCACTGATGATTTTACAATGGATATCGGATCCTTCCACAGACAGTACAGTCAGATCCACAAGGCCATCATCGATGAGGATACGATCGCCAGGTTTCACAACGAGGTTCAGTTCCGGATAGTTTACCGAGATACGCTCAGCGTCACCAAGAATTTCTTCAGTAGTCAGGATCAGCTCTTTACCAGCTTGCAGATGGCAGGATGCTTCTTTCAGTTTACCGATACGTACTTCCGGCCCTTTGATGTCCATCATGATCGGTATATAGGTGTTCAGTTCGGAAGCTGCTTTGCGGATATTGTTAATCCGTGTAACGTGATCTTCCAGTTCGCCATGAGCCATGTTCAGACGGGCAACGGTCATACCTTCCTGAATCATTACTTTTAACAATTCGATTGAGTCACAAGCAGGTCCCATGGTACAAATAATTTTTGTTTTTAACATGCTAATTTCCTCCTCATATTTAAGCTTATATGTGTATTGTAGCGTTTTCTGTCGAATCAGGGTATGAACTATAGTACAATGATTAGAGTATAGTCCGATAATGAGGTGTGTTATGGTCACTCCACTTGAAGTACGACATATTAATGGTGTCGGTTGGTACGAAGAAGCTGTGCAATCTCAAGAAACTTGGCGGCTTAGCTTGGTTACTTATGGAAAATGTGTATATTGGGTGAACGGTGATAAACAGATCATGGAAAAGGGGGAATTGCTCCTCATTCCAGGTGGTACCCCATATTACGGCAAGAGTATTCCTACAGTAACGCACACACAGATTGTAATTCAACTGCAACGCGACCAGACGGAAACTCTGCCTGCACTGGAACGGTATGAGGCTTTGCGGCATAAACCTGGATGTTATGAGCTGATCCATCAACGCATGAGCGCTATTTATCAACAATGGCAGGAGCGTCCGTCTTATTATGTCATGATGAGCCAAGCCTTATTGATGGAAGTGTTGATTTATATGAACAGGGAGCTTGATCGTGGAGTTATCCCGCCGGAGAGGCATAATCATGTTGAACGGATGAAGCGATATATTGAGCGGCATTATCGGGAGAAAGTGACGAAGGAAGAACTCGGGGACGAGATCAATAAAACTCCCAATTATGCTGCCGCATTATTCAAAAGCATGACAAATCAGACCATCAGTCAATATGTCCATGATCAACGGATGAAACGAGCCATATATCTGCTTACCGAGTCACAACTCTCCATCCAGGAAATTGCCGAATTTCTCGGCTACCGGGATCTGTCTTATTTTTACCGCATATTCAAACGTATAACCGGAAGTCCACCGTCTGACCTTCTTCATGAACGGCCACCTATAGCATGAAACGCGTAGTCCAACCCAAATAAAGTTCTTCTATATAAGTAGGTTTAATTAAATGAGTACAAAAAAAGAGGGCCTATGCCCTCTTTTGCTGTATAGCAGGATCATCATCCCACCTGTTACATCAATAAATGTCGTTATACATGACTGCTTGGGTTAGAAGCTGTGAGTGGCTGCTTGCCTTTTTTTCGTGCCTGCCCAAGACGAAGAGCAAAGACATGTACAGTCCAATACGCGGCCTCAGCAAACAAAATGCCTCCAGCGATGTCCAGCAAGGAATGCTGTTTTACAAACACCGTTGAAGCAATGATCAACCACAGCCATACCGACCAAGAAATCCGTGCCAAAGGCCTAAAGTTCAAGTCTCTGTTAATCACAATAAACAGCAAATAGCTGGTCAGAACGTGAACACTTGGGAAACAGTTGAAGGGCGCATCATTGGTATAGATAAACTGTACTAACACGCTGCTCAGATCAGTTCCGCCGATCTCCGGGCGCGGGACATGGGTAGGAAACACCGCAAAACAGACATTGGCAGCCATGACACCAACATTATAGGTAATCAACGTACGCCAGAATAGCGACTTGTTCGTCAGACCCAAATAGAGAAATCCAAGATACAGAATGGGCATCCAGCTAATGTACGGATAAATAAATTCTTTGAGAAAAGGAATCTGTGTGTCAATCCAAGCATAATTGTAGAAGACATCACTTCCGGTGTTGCTGCCTAGAAATACGTAAATGGAGCCTTGGAGCGGTATGCACAGAATAGCCAGTAAATGCCCCCAGCGCTGAAAGAATGCTTTCATAGTATCCCCCTGATTTCATTATGCATTGTGAGTCTATCGTTATGGGTACTTCATAGATATAAGACGCTGAAGAGTCGCCACACCCCTGCAACTTTGAACTCTTGTAATACTATAATGGACAGATAAAGGTATAAGCCATACCTGATTTTAGGGGAAAAGAAGTCAGGATAAGTCTCTTTTTTGTTACTTTTATAGTTTTATCCATAATAGGAATATTCAATATACGGATAATGTGATACAACTATATTGGCATATAAGTTCTTATGACAACGGAAAACATAAATGAAACGAGGTAGGCAAATGTATGATTAATCCGCAAGCCAAGCCAAAACATTCCTTTTCCGAGCGGAAACCTGTACTCACCGTTGTGATTATTGAGCTGCTTCTCCTGTTAGCCGTATTTGCAGCAGGGGCCATTGCAACGATAAAACAACTCGACTACACTTCCCCTGTACTCATTTCCTTTACACCCATCGCCATTGTTCTGATGATCTATCTGACGTTAAGGCGCAAGTGGAGAGAGACTGGCTTCCGATCTTTGCGAAGTATCCCAGCTGGCCATGCAAAGTATTATATTCCACTACTCCTTGTACTGGGTACACTTGCCCTGAAAGGATTTGGGGAGCTGAGCTTGTCACGAGTAGCCTTTTTCATCTTTTTTACCTTGCTCGTAGCTTTTGTTGAGGAAACGATCTATCGGGGGCTTATTTTCAAAACATTGCTTCAAAAAAGTGCAGTGGCCGCAGTTGTGACCTCCAGCATCTTGTTTTCGATTACACATCTGTTGAACGCATTGTCTGGTCAGGATATGACGGATACGATCATACAATTGATCTATGCGCTGCTCCTGGGAGCTGTACTTGCGTTATTGATGCTGAAGAACGGAAATATTGTACCGCTTATATTGTTTCATTTCATACATAATCTGATTCAATTTCTAGGGAATGATCTGGAGGACACAGGTACACTTCCTTACGATCTGTTTATACTGGCAATACTGATTGCTTACTGTGCATGGTTAGTGTGGAGCATTCGAACAAATTCGTCTATTCCATCCAAAGGGAGTGAGCAAGTGAATACGGTTGTCCATTAAGGGTATTGCTTGAAAGTAGTTATCATACAGTTTCCCGTCAGCAGTTGGATCATGGTATACTTCAGTCTGGCGGGAAGACAGATATGTTCATGATACGAGGTCTGCCTATCCGTACATTAGGTTTAGACAGTAGGTGATATAGTGGAGAAGACAGCACAAGGTGTAGCAGAATGGATGGTACAGGAGATTAAATTCACAGGAACACTTCATCAGGAAGCTGCCATAGAATATGTGAAGACCCATTTTGGTGAAGAGTTTGTTTTTGTGAACGAGAACGGCAATACATCATTGTCCAAGGAAGTGAAGAAAGCTTTCCGAAAGCTTCATCGTGGGCAGATCGCCTGGGATCGGGATGCATTTATGTGGGCATGGACATAGTGTGTTATACTGGAGTAAGATGATTCATTGGTTGTGTTGGATATGCATGTCAGAATGTTATATAAAAAATGTATAAGATGGATTAGATCTGCATATCCTTTCATAAGACCGTACATAAGCGGCCACACACATAAGTGTGATAAACCCTGTCCCCGCGCGTGTTAATAACATGTATTTCCAAAGCTGTTTGAAAAGAAAATACAAAGATTTGCTTTTTTGCTGAATTGGAGTTATAATAAAAACAAGTTGTAGAGAGTGGAAAACCTAATTCATATATTGTAAAGGGCGATCACTTATAGGTTTATGACTGGTACCTTTTTCAATGTGTGAATTTTTATTTGCTTGCTGCAAAGAACAAAGGAACATGTTAATTTTTATTTGGAGGTGTAATTCACATGCAAAACGGAACAGTAAAATGGTTCAACGCTGATAAAGGCTTCGGTTTCATCGAAGTTGAAGGCGGAGAAGATGTATTCGTACACTTCAGCGCTATTACAGGCGACGGCTTCAAAACTCTGGACGAAGGTCAACGCGTACAATTTAAAATTGTACAAGGAAACCGTGGTCCTCAAGCAGAAGAAGTTGTAAAACTGTAATTAAAGCATAGCTGCCTTTAACATGTTAAAATGGTAAAGGCAGCTTCTTTTTTTTGATCAGTTATATAAAAGTCGACCCATTAGTTGACGAGGCAGGAGTCCGGTGGGACGTGAAACTTCCGCTAAGTGTAGGCTTCTGTGAAATAACGTCGGTTAGATGTTTTTCCATAACAAAGGGGGTAGAAGTCATGTATAATCGCAAAAAACCGTTGGAAGAGATTCCACAAGCTGATGCGGCAATCTGGGAATGTACGAGTGATACGTGCAAAGGATGGATGCGGGACAATTTTGCGTTTGATAACGTACCTACTTGTCCGATATGTGCTTCTGAGATGGTCAGCACGACTAGGATGCTACCATTGCTTGAGAATTCGAATAGTAATCTGAAAACGATGCCTAAAGGAAATCGGATTTAACATAGCTTACCCGCCTCTAACGAGGTGTTTTTTTTTAAGATCAAACAGACACCCTGTGCGAAGGTAAGGGTATTAAATATGAAGTTCCCGGCATTCGTTTTGGCGAATGCCTTTTTTTGTATCATTTTTTAACAGAAAATATAGTGTAATTGACGTGAATCGTATGAAAAAGATAAAGACCCTTTTCGCTATAAGCAAAAAGGGTCTTTGTTATGACTACAATTTTACCACGATCAGAATGGAATTTAGATGAACAGGAATGGCAGCAGAAACAATGTTGTTACCAGAGCCAGATCGATTCCCGCTCCATAGCCGTAACCCCCACCGTATCCTCCGTATCCATATCGACCGTATGCCGAAGATTTAACTTTTTTTGTTACAACAGCGTTTTTCTGGCTGCTTTTCACCAACTGCTGTTTGGATTTGACTGAACACAGCCGTGGTCCCTCGAAACACCCGTTCAAATAAATTTTGCCATCACGACATTGACTAAGCGTACCATACATATGCTTACCGTCGTTCATAACGAGACAAACGGAACGTCCAACGTGCGGAGAAACCGTTTCTTCACATACCCGATTAATTCTGTACATGCAAATCCTCCTCATTAGATGCGGTTGCCGCTTGAATTCAACGGTTTGTATATCATAGTAAAAAGAAGAGCAATTGGTATGGACGAGTACCCGGAAAATCGAATGGGGAGGAGCCGTTTTTGAATCTGCTCCATACACTGGGAGAAGTGAGGAGGGGATGTCGCGTGGATTATCATGACATGCTGGCTCGGTTAGGGGAGGGAAGTGCCCATCCTGGAGGATTTTTAGCAACACTGAAGTTGCTGGATAGCTTATCTCTGCCTGTGAGTAATCATATTCTTGAGATAGGGTGCGGCACTGGGAGGACTGCGTGTTACTTGGCTAAAGGCGGATATCGGGTAACGGCGATTGATCTTCATCGCAATATGCTGGATAAGGCAGTTCGGCGAGCGAGACGAGAACGGGTGGATGTTCGATTTGTTCAGGCGGATGTAACATCGTTACCTTTTCCGGAAAATCATTTTGATGTGGTATTTGTGGAGTCGGTCACGATCTTCACCCCATGGCGGAGTGCACTTGCTGAGTATAGAAGAGTGTTGAAGCCTGGTGGACTTTTGGTGGATCGGGAGATGGTTCTATCAGGCCAGAAGACCGAATTGATGTGTCGCAGGTTAAAGCAATTTTACGGTATACGAACCCTTGTAACGGCCACAGCATGGAGAAAACGCCTCAAGCAGTGTGGTTTCACCAAGGTAGAGGTCAAAGAACATTCGCGATCCATGGCAAAATGGGGCGTTGATCATGACCCACATCGCGAGATCGATATGAATTGGTTTGAGGATGAACGTATGCAGCGTATGAGTCTTACCAATGATCGTTTGCTCGCGAAATACGGCAAAAAGTTGGGATATGCTGTTTTTGCGGCTAGGGCACCGTTGGAGGTCAAAAACGAAAAATAGGAAAAAGACAACTCACACAATCGTGTGGGTTGCCTTTGGTTTGTTCTGACAGAACGTACTACAGCATATCGTTGTCGATAATCCGCCAGTGATGTTTGAGCAGGGCTTCCAGTTGGTTCTTATCCTTGGCTCGAAAAGCACTTAAAATTTGCCGGTGCTCCTCATTAACTTCGAGCAGTACCTCAGATAGCTTTGGTTTATTATCACTAACATACGACTGCCGGATGAAACTGTTCTTCAATGTGTTTAACATCTCAATGACTGTGGCGTTACCACATCGCTGAATGTACAGATTATGGAACTGATATTGGTTTTTGTTGTAGGCAGCAAGACCAAGCTGGCTGATATCTTCGTCCATTCGAACAACCAGAGTTTCCATCTCCATAAGTTCTGATGGTCTGAGATGGTCTGCTGCAAGTGTGGCAGCGAGTGCCTCCAGCACACCGATCGCTTGGGAGAATTCCAGTTTTTTGCCTGCATCAAAAGGAGTGACAATAAATCCCCTGCGCGGGATGTATTGCAGCAGATTGTCTGAAGCCAGCTGGAAAAGCGCCTCCCGAGTAGGCGTGCGACTGATGTCCAGCTTTTTGCATATTTCTGCCTCGTTGATCTTCTGGTTGGGAAGCAAGGTTCCGTCCTGGATCTTCTGGGCAATGTAATCGTATACGTGATCTTTCAAGGACCGGTATTTGGGTACCTCCATACCGAATCCTCCTTTCTATGTATAGTGAATAAATAGATGGGTGTGAGGCCGTACTGTACGCGCCGTTCAGGAGTTTCAAGTTTTTATCATCTTAACACCGAGGGGGAAGTTGGGCAAGCAAACTTCATGTTTCAGCCGATGTAAATGCCATGTTATAAATAGCACATTTTATGGAATTAAAGCGTATAAATGTTTAAATAATGATTGTGATAAACCAGAATGTTTGTTAGTATTACTTACATATAAGTCCATATATTGTCTTATGTATATTGTATACAAACCATTATGTTACTCATTCAAAAAAAGAATAGGGGTATGATGTGTGAAAAAAGTGCTTTTGCCAATGATGCTGTTGTTAGTGGTTGTATTCATGTCCGCATGTGGGCAGGAAAAAACGACAGAGACCGGATCAGACGCTACTTCGTCTTCGGGCAGTAGCTCTGCGGAAAAGGAAGTCATTGTACTTGGAACCAGTGCGGACTATGCACCCTATGAATTTCATAAGAAAATCGATGGTAAAGATACCATTGTAGGTTTTGACATCGAGATTGCCAAAGCAATTGCGGCTGATCTGGGAGCCGAGCTGAAGATTGAGGACATGGACTTTGATGGCCTTCTTATGGCCCTTGGTACAGATAAGGTTGATTTTGTGATATCAGGCTTAACCCCTACCGAAGAACGAAAGAAGAATGTTGATTTTACGGATATCTACTATTATGCAGAGCAGGCTGTACTTGTTAGAGAAGGGGAAGATACCGCATTAAAGTCCATAGATGATCTATCAGGCAAACAGGTTGGCGTGCAAAAGAGTTCCATTCAGGAAGGGATTGCTCAGGAAATAGAGGGAGCAAAGCTCACTTCTCTGGCCAAAATACCTGAGCTGATTCTGGAGTTGCAGACGGGGCGTGTAGACGCACTCATCTTGGAGAAGCCGGTGGCTGAACAGTATGTGAAGAACCAAGAGGGGCTTGTTGTTGCAGGTGTGGAGGTTGAACAGGCTGAAGACGAGGGTGGTTCGGCCATCGCGGTGAAGAAAGGTAATCAGAAGCTGCTGGATCAGATCAACACTACATTGGAAAAGCTCAAAACAAACGGAGATATTGAACGGTTCGTCGTTGAAGCGAATGAGATGCTCGGCGAATAAACCGGACGAGTGAGGGATATGCCGTGAATTTAGATTTTTCCTTTCTATTAGAACATTGGCAGGATTATGCACGAAGTGCGTGGGTCACGCTTGAACTTTCCTTCTTCGGCGTATTGTTTGGTACGTTGCTGGGTGTAATCATGGCGCTAATGCGAATATCCCGAATATGGCCAATTAAATTTGTGGCATCGACGTATATCGAACTCATTCGGGGAACGCCAATGCTCGTACAGATTCTTATTATTCATTATGGTCTGACGGTTGTAGGTGTGAACTTGCCGGCATTTATGTCGGGGGTGGTAGCTCTGACGATGAATAGCTCGGCTTATATGGCGGAGGTGTTCAGGGCCGGGATTCAAGCGATTGATAAAGGACAGACTGAAGCTTCGCGCTCCCTTGGTATGACAAATGGTATGACACTTCGTTATATTATACTGCCGCAGGCTTTTCGTAACATGCTTCCAGCCATCGGTAATGAATTCATTATTATCATTAAAGATTCTTCGCTTGTCTCCATGATCGGCATAGCCGAGATTATATACACGGCCAGGACGATTCAGGGTGTTACGTTCCAGCCGCTTGCTCCGCTGCTTGTTGCCGCCGGCCTCTATTTTATAATCACATTTACACTGGCTAATTTACTCTCTTGGTTGGAACGTAGACTTTCTACTTCTCGCTAACTATGGATAAAGGATTGGATTCGAGAAAGGCATGGGGTAGGCTGGAGTGGAAAAAGAGAGATGTAGTCGTAAATGGCGATGGCATCGCATACATTGTTATTGTATTTTGTATACAATATTTTGGAAAGGTGTTGGGTGTGTATGTCAGATTCCAAAATGTTAATTGATTGGTCGGAGCGTTATGCTGCACCTAATTATCATCCGCTCCCTATTGTTATTGAACAGGCGGAAGGGGTATGGGTGGAAGACCCTGAAGGCCGCCGTTATATGGATATGTTAAGTGCATACTCTGCATTGAATCATGGTCATAGACATCCTGTGATCATACAGGCGCTCAAGGATCAGGCAGATCAGGTTACGCTGACATCACGGGCATTCCACAGCAGCTCAGCTTCTGTTTTTTATCAGAAACTCTCACAATTCACGGGGAAATCGAAGATTCTCGCCATGAATACAGGAGCGGAAGCGGTAGAGACTGCGGTGAAGGCGGTACGTAGATGGGCTTATCGTTGCAAAGGTGTACCGGAAAATCAAGCCGAGATTATCGTATGCTCTGGTAACTTTCACGGAAGAACTCTGACAGTTACGTCCTTTTCTTCTTCAGCGGAGTATAAAAAGGATTTTGGACCGTTCACACCTGGATTCCGGATTATTCCCTATGGAGATATAGAAGCGCTGAAAAAGGCCATTACGCCAAATACGGCTGGTTTTCTTATAGAGCCTATTCAGGGCGAAGCTGGAATCGTTATCCCGCCTGATGGATATTTGGCAGAAGCTTTTGCTCTGTGTAAGCGCCAGCAGGTGTTGACTGTATCTGATGAGATCCAGACCGGATTTGGCAGAACAGGTCGCCGTTTTGCCTCCGACTGGGAAGGGGTTGAACCAGACATCTGGGTTATGGGCAAAGCGCTGGGGGGAGGAGTCATGCCCATCTCGGCTATCGCTGCTGATGCGCAGATACTTGATTTGTTTGAGCCGGGGTCTCATGGTTCTACGTTTGGGGGTAACCCACTCGCTTGCGCCGTGGCTATAGCAGCTCTGAAAGTTCTTGAAGATGAGAAGCTTGCCGAGCGATCGGAGCGTCTGGGAAACTATTTTATGAAAAGACTTCGAGATATTCGCAGTTCAGCCATACGGGATATTCGGGGGAAAGGCTTATTTATTGGTGTTGATCTGCATGAACCAGCCCGCCCTTATTGTGAGCGTTTGATGTCTGTTGGACTGCTGTGTAAAGAAACACATGAGACAACCATTCGATTTGCCCCACCACTGACGATTAAAGAGTCCGAGATTGACTGGGCACTGGAGAGAATTGAGCAGGTATTGATCACCAATGAGGGAGCTGACCTACATGAAAAATGATGATGTCCATGGTGGAATAAAAGATACTTCTATTGATACAAGTCAAACATCTGTGCAACGTAATATTGCTATCATTAAGGTTCCTTTTGGACTCGGTGGAGCAAGAGGTGGAGCAGAGTTGGGGCCAGATGAATTGATTACAGCTGGACTGAAGCGGGAGATTGCGAGTCTTGGGCTAGTGCTTTCCAAAGAAGTGCGGGTAGATTGTCCTTCTGAACCTGCTGCCCCTATTGAGCGGAATCGTGTAAAACACTTAAATGAGGTACGTCAGGTCAGTGAGAAGGTGTGTAGTGAAGTATCAGGCGCAGTAGAGGAGGGGGCTTTCCCACTTGTGCTTGGGGGAGATCATAGTGTAGCGATTGGTACTTTTGCCGGGCTAACAGCGCACTATTCGAATTTGGGTGTGATCTGGTTTGATGCGCATGCAGACTTGAATACGGAAGAACGCAGCTTGTCCGGTAATATGCATGGGATGAGTGTGGCTGCATCCTTGGGGCATACTGCATTCAATCTGTCGCACATTGCTGGAGCGGGCGCGTTTATTGATCCGTCCAACTTAGTCTATATTGGTCTGCGTGATCTGGATGAGTATGAGAAAGAGCAGATTAAGGGACTGGGAATCCGAGCATTTACGATGCATGATATTGACCGTATGGGAATAAAGCAAGTTATTGAGGAAGCAATAGCTACAGCGGGAAAAGGGACAGATGGTATTCATGTCAGCTTCGACATGGATTGTCTGGATCCGCGGGAAGCTCCGGGTGTGGGCACCCCAGTACCTGGTGGTCTGAATTACCGAGAGGCACATTATGCATTGGAGATACTTGCTTCCACAAATCAAGTTACGTCGATGGAACTGGTTGAGGTGAATCCGTTGTTTGATCACAATAGACATACGGCAAGGCTTGGTGTGGAACTGATCGCTTCCTTACTTGGTAAGCGCATATTGTAAGCACTGAGAAGTGAAGTGGAGTATGTAGGCTGTGCCTAAGGAATATACTTTCTTATCTATTATAGAAGGAAAGAAAACTGAGATCTCCGAAAACTAGGGCTAGTCACAATCAATTGTTCACTGCAATCGCAGTGGAAGTGGCTTCCCTGGTTATGTTTAATGGATATGTATATTAGAAGCGCCGTAATAAGGATGCTGAGAGTGATTTCTATAATACAGGAGCGTCAGATTACATATTGTGCTGATGATGTGGATTGATTATCATTTTTGAAAAAAGACTTGCAATTGAAATCTGTACATGATATATTCTAATTCCGGCCAAGAAAACACGGTTTACACGGTGCGACAAGCGAATGAAATAAGCTTCGAAAGAAACTTAAAAAAAGAGCTTGCAAAGTTGGTTCGGACATGATATTATATAAGAGTTGCTGAAGAGAACAACATTCAGTAACGAAACGAGTTTGATCTTTGAAAACTGAACAACGAGTGAGTAAACATTCTGCTTGCAGAATGAACGCGAAAGTTTGAGACAAGCCTTGGCTTGGATCGACTGGAGCACAAATGAGATTTTTAATCTCGTCAGATTCAAAATGAGCTTATCGCTCTTTTCAATACTTTATTGGAGAGTTTGATCCTGGCTCAGGACGAACGCTGGCGGCATGCCTAATACATGCAAGTCGAGCGGACTTGAAGAGAAGCTTGCTTCTCGGATGGTTAGCGGCGGACGGGTGAGTAACACGTAGGCAACCTGCCCTCAAGTTTGGGACAACTACCGGAAACGGTAGCTAATACCGAATAGTTGTTTTCTTCGCCTGAAGGAAATTGGAAAGACGGAGCAATCTGTCACTTGGGGATGGGCCTGCGGCGCATTAGCTAGTTGGTGAGGTAACGGCTCACCAAGGCGACGATGCGTAGCCGACCTGAGAGGGTGATCGGCCACACTGGGACTGAGACACGGCCCAGACTCCTACGGGAGGCAGCAGTAGGGAATCTTCCGCAATGGGCGAAAGCCTGACGGAGCAATGCCGCGTGAGTGATGAAGGTTTTCGGATCGTAAAGCTCTGTTGCCAGGGAAGAACGCTTGGGAGAGTAACTGCTCTCAAGGTGACGGTACCTGAGAAGAAAGCCCCGGCTAACTACGTGCCAGCAGCCGCGGTAATACGTAGGGGGCAAGCGTTGTCCGGAATTATTGGGCGTAAAGCGCGCGCAGGCGGTCATTTAAGTCTGGTGTTTAATCCCGGGGCTCAACCCCGGATCGCACTGGAAACTGGGTGACTTGAGTGCAGAAGAGGAGAGTGGAATTCCACGTGTAGCGGTGAAATGCGTAGATATGTGGAGGAACACCAGTGGCGAAGGCGACTCTCTGGGCTGTAACTGACGCTGAGGCGCGAAAGCGTGGGGAGCAAACAGGATTAGATACCCTGGTAGTCCACGCCGTAAACGATGAGTGCTAGGTGTTAGGGGTTTCGATACCCTTGGTGCCGAAGTTAACACATTAAGCACTCCGCCTGGGGAGTACGGTCGCAAGACTGAAACTCAAAGGAATTGACGGGGACCCGCACAAGCAGTGGAGTATGTGGTTTAATTCGAAGCAACGCGAAGAACCTTACCAGGTCTTGACATCTGAATGACCGGTGCAGAGATGTACCTTTTCTTCGGAACATTCAAGACAGGTGGTGCATGGTTGTCGTCAGCTCGTGTCGTGAGATGTTGGGTTAAGTCCCGCAACGAGCGCAACCCTTATATTTAGTTGCCAGCACTTCGGGTGGGCACTCTAGATAGACTGCCGGTGACAAACCGGAGGAAGGTGGGGATGACGTCAAATCATCATGCCCCTTATGACCTGGGCTACACACGTACTACAATGGCCGGTACAACGGGCTGCGAAATCGCGAGATGGAGCCAATCCCAACAAAGCCGGTCTCAGTTCGGATTGCAGGCTGCAACTCGCCTGCATGAAGTCGGAATTGCTAGTAATCGCGGATCAGCATGCCGCGGTGAATACGTTCCCGGGTCTTGTACACACCGCCCGTCACACCACGAGAGTTTATAACACCCGAAGTCGGTGGGGTAACCGCAAGGAGCCAGCCGCCGAAGGTGGGATAGATGATTGGGGTGAAGTCGTAACAAGGTAGCCGTATCGGAAGGTGCGGCTGGATCACCTCCTTTCTATGGAGAATCGTTTCCTGCAACGGAAACATTCAAATACGCAGCTTAGCTGCAAAACACTCACTCGTTGTTCGGTTTTGAGAGCTCAAACTCTCAAACAGCTTGCTTTTGCATGGAGCTTGTTCTTTGAAAACTAGATATCGAAACGAAACAAACGCGAATTAGAACATTCCTTTTTAGCTGAACTTGTGTTAAACAAGTTTCAATAAAAACGGTAGTCAAATTGCTTTTGTGAGGGTATCGGGTGAGAGCGACTTTTGGCTTTGCGCAAGCAAAACAAGGGAAGCGAGCGACCGAAACCGGAACAAAATGGTTAAGCTACTAAGAGCACACGGAGGATGCCTAGGCGCTAGGAGCCGATGAAGGACGTGGCGAACAACGAAACTGCCTCGGGGAGCTGTAAGCAAGCTTTGATCCGGGGGTGTCCGAATGGGGAAACCCAGCTGGGGTAATTTCCAGTTACTCATAACTGAATACATAGGTTATGCAGAGGCATACCAGGGGAACTGAAACATCTAAGTACCCTGAGGAAGAGAAAACAATAGTGATTCCGTCAGTAGCGGCGAGCGAACGCGGAGAAGCCCAAACCAAAGAGCTTGCTCTTTGGGGTTGTGGGACGTCTCACATGGAGTTACAAAGGAACCGGTTAAGCGAAGAGGTCTGGAAAGGCCCGCCAAAGAAGGTAAAAGCCCTGTAGTTGAAAGTCTGTTCCCTCCGAGACGGATCCCGAGTAGTGCGGGGCACGTGAAACCCCGTATGAATCCGGCAGGACCATCTGCCAAGGCTAAATACTTCCTAGCGACCGATAGTGAAGCAGTACCGTGAGGGAAAGGTGAAAAGCACCCCGGAAGGGGAGTGAAATAGAACCTGAAACCGTGTGCTTACAAAAAGTCAGAGCCCGTTTTAGGGGTGATGGCGTGCCTTTTGTAGAATGAACCGGCGAGTTACGTTCCCGTGCAAGGTTAAGGTGAAGAGCCGGAGCCGCAGCGAAAGCGAGTCTGAATAGGGCGAATGAGTACGTGGACGTAGACCCGAAACCGGGTGATCTACCCCTGTCCAGGGTGAAGGTGCGGTAACACGCACTGGAGGCCCGAACCCACGCATGTTGAAAAATGCGGGGATGAGGTGGGGGTAGCGGAGAAATTCCAATCGAACTCGGAGATAGCTGGTTCTCCCCGAAATAGCTTTAGGGCTAGCCTCGGAAAACAGAGTCGTGGAGGTAGAGCACTGATTGGGTGCGGGGCCCGCAAGGGTTACCAAGCTCAGTCAAACTCCGAATGCCATAGACTTACTTCCGGGAGTCAGACAGTGAGTGCTAAGATCCATTGTCAAAAGGGAAACAGCCCAGACCATCAGCTAAGGTCCCCAAGTGTGTGTTAAGTGGGAAAGGATGTGGAGTTGCACAGACAACCAGGATGTTGGCTTAGAAGCAGCCATCATTGAAAGAGTGCGTAATAGCTCACTGGTCGAGTGACTCTGCGCCGAAAATGTAACGGGGCTAAACACACCACCGAAGCTATGGCTTGATGCTTTGCATCAGGGGTAGGGGAGCGTTGTATAAGGGTTGAAGGTGTACCGTAAGGAGCGCTGGACATTATACAAGTGAGAATGCCGGTATGAGTAACGAAAAGATCAGTGAGAATCTGATCCGCCGAAAGCCTAAGGGTTCCTGAGGAAGGCTCGTCCGCTCAGGGTAAGTCGGGACCTAAGGCGAGGCCGAAAGGCGTAGTCGAAGGACAACAGGTCGAAATTCCTGTACCACCGTAAGCCGTTATGAGCAATGGGGGGACGCAGTAGGGTAGTGACGCGGACTGATGGATGTCCGTCTAAGCAGTAAGGCTGATGTGTAGGCAAATCCGCACATTGTAAGGCTGAGCTGTGATGGGGAGCGAAAATTGTAGTAGCGAAGGTCATGATCTCACACTGCCAAGAAAAGCCTCTAGCCAGGTGAAGGTGCCCGTACCGCAAACCGACACAGGTAGGCGAGAAGAGTATTCTAAGGCGCGCGGAAGAACTCTCGTTAAGGAACTCGGCAAAATGACCCCGTAACTTCGGGAGAAGGGGTGCCCCGGTAGTGTGAATAGCACGAGGGGGCCGCAGTGAAAAGGCCCAAGCGACTGTTTAGCAAAAACACAGGTCTGTGCGAAGCCGTAAGGCGAAGTATACGGGCTGACGCCTGCCCGGTGCTGGAAGGTTAAGGGGAGTGGTTAGGAGCAATCCGAAGCTGTGAACCGAAGCCCCAGTAAACGGCGGCCGTAACTATAACGGTCCTAAGGTAGCGAAATTCCTTGTCAGGTAAATTCTGACCCGCACGAATGGCGTAACGACTTGGGCGCTGTCTCAACGAGAGATCCGGTGAAATTTTAATACCTGTGAAGATGCAGGTTACCCGCGACAAGACGGAAAGACCCCATGGAGCTTTACTGCAGCTTGATATTGAATTTGGGTACGATCTGTACAGGATAGGTGGGAGCCTTTGAAACGTGAGCGCCAGCTTGCGTGGAGGCAACGTTGGGATACCACCCTGATCGTATCTAGGTTCTAACCTGGTACCGTAATCCGGTGCGGGGACAGTGTCAGGTGGGCAGTTTGACTGGGGCGGTCGCCTCCTAAAGAGTAACGGAGGCGCCCAAAGGTTCCCTCAGAATGGTTGGAAATCATTCGAAGAGTGCAAAGGCATAAGGGAGCTTGACTGCGAGACCTACAAGTCGAGCAGGGACGAAAGTCGGGCTTAGTGATCCGGTGGTACCGCATGGAAGGGCCATCGCTCAACGGATAAAAGCTACCCTGGGGATAACAGGCTTATCTCCCCCAAGAGTCCACATCGACGGGGAGGTTTGGCACCTCGATGTCGGCTCATCGCATCCTGGGGCTGAAGTAGGTCCCAAGGGTTGGGCTGTTCGCCCATTAAAGCGGTACGCGAGCTGGGTTCAGAACGTCGTGAGACAGTTCGGTCCCTATCTGTCGTGGGCGTAGGAAATTTGAGAGGAGCTGTCCTTAGTACGAGAGGACCGGGATGGACGTACCGCTGGTGTACCAGTTGTTCCGCCAGGAGCACCGCTGGGTAGCTATGTACGGACGGGATAAACGCTGAAAGCATCTAAGCGTGAAGCCCCCCTCAAGATGAGATTTCCCAGTATGTAAGACCCCTTGAAGACGACGAGGTAGATAGGCTGGGGGTGGAAGTGCAGCAATGCATGGAGCTGACCAGTACTAATCGGTCGAGGGCTTATCCAATAGCAAGTGATAATTCGCATGTTTCGTTTCGAATCTAGTTTTCAGAGAATGATCTCTGAATGTAAGCTAAGCTATGCGTTTGGTGGCGATGGCGGAGGGGTTCCACACGTACCCATCCCGAACACGACCGTTAAGCCCTCTAGCGCCGATGGTACTTGGACCGCAGGGTCCTGGGAGAGTAGGACGCCGCCAAGCGATTTCCCTTTGGGGTATTTTTTTTGCCCCCCTTGCTAAGGAATAAGGGATATATATTAGGGCCCTTAGCTCAGTTGGTTAGAGCGCACCTCTGATAAGGGTGAGGCCGGTGGTTCGAGTCCACCAGGGCCCATAGCAAGACCACAACAAGAAATACACAGTGTATGGGGCCATAGCTCAGCTGGGAGAGCGCCTGCCTTGCAAGCAGGAGGTCAGCGGTTCGATCCCGCTTGGCTCCACCATTCCCTGATAGCTCAGTTGGTAGAGCACTCGACTGTTAATCGAGTTGTCACAGGTTCGAGCCCTGTTCGGGGAGCCATATGGAGAGGTGTCCGAGCTGGCCGAAGGAGCACGATTGGAAATCGTGTAGGCGTCACAAGCGTCTCGAGGGTTCGAATCCCTCTCTCTCCGCCAGATATTTTTTAGCAAGGCCCGTTGGTCAAGGGGTTAAGACACCTCCCTTTCACGGAGGTAACAGGGGTTCGAATCCCCTACGGGTCATAATATGGAGGCTTAGCTCAGCTGGGAGAGCATCTGCCTTACAAGCAGAGGGTCGGGGGTTCGATCCCCTCAGCCTCCACCATATAACTTTATAACGACGCGGGGTGGAGCAGCCCGGTAGCTCGTCGGGCTCATAACCCGAAGGCCGCAGGTTCAAATCCTGCCCCCGCAATTATACTTTCCTTGAGAAAGTGATCTGGAACCGTGGTGTAGTTGGCCTAACATGCCTGCCTGTCACGCAGGAGATCGCGGGTTCGAATCCCGTCGGTTCCGCCATTTTTTAATTAAATATACACCGTGCCGGTGTAGCTCAACTGGTAGAGCAACTGACTTGTAATCAGTAGGTTGGGGGTTCAAGTCCTCTCGCCGGCACCATTTTTAGTATTTACATCTGAATTTGTGATAGAATGTATATTACAAGTGAAATTGTTAATACTAAGATTCTCTTAGTGGATGAATGGCTTACTCTATGGCGGTCGTGGCGAAGTGGTTAACGCACCGGTTTGTGGATCCGGCATTCGGGGGTTCAATTCCCCTCGATCGCCCCATGATTTTTTAATGGGGATTAGCCAAGCGGTAAGGCAACGGACTTTGACTCCGTCATGCATAGGTTCAAATCCTATATCCCCAGCCATTTCATTACGAGTCATTAGCTCAGTTGGTAGAGCACCTGACTTTTAATCAGGGTGTCGAAGGTTCGAGCCCTTCATGACTCACCATTATATTTTGCGGTCGTGGCGGAATTGGCAGACGCGCACGGTTCAGGTCCGTGTGGGCTAACCCCCGTGGAGGTTCGAGTCCTCTCGACCGCACCATATGTTTTGCGGAAGTGGCTCAGCGGTAGAGCATCGCCTTGCCAAGGCGAGGGTCGCGGGTTCGATTCCCGTCTTCCGCTCCAATATTTGCGCCCTTAGCTCAGCTGGATAGAGCGTTTGACTACGAATCAAAAGGCCGGGAGTTCGAATCTCTCAGGGCGCGCCATTATTCTCATAAGTATCGGGATGTAGCTCAGCTTGGTAGAGCACCTGGTTTGGGACCAGGGGGTCGCATGTTCAAATCGTGTCATCCCGATTTTTTTTATTTGCGGGTGTAGTTCAATGGTAGAACTTTAGCCTTCCAAGCTAATAGCGTGGGTTCGATTCCCATCACCCGCTTCCGAGTAACATATAGAAGAGCCTTTGCTTATAGTAAAGGCTTTTTTTGTGTTAAAAAGAATAAGTGTAATTTATTTAAAATAGGGTCAATTGTCATTTGATTAAGGATGGAATCTTTGTTTAAATAAATAGAACAATTCGTATCTGATTAACCGTATTTATTTATAAAGGAGGACAAACAGTAATGAAAAGAGCTCTGGTCATTGGTGGAAACGGAACATTAGGTAAAGCCGTTGTTGCGAAACTGAGAGATTATTCCGTTGAGGTTATTACAGCAGGTAGACAATCCGGGGATGTTCAGGTGGATATGACGTCGACAGAGAGTATTACTATCCTCTTCGAAACGGTGAGAAATATTGATTACGTCATTGTGGCGGCGGGCCAGACCCATTATGCGAAACTGGAAGAATTGACACCTGAGAACAATATGATTAGTGTGCAGGGTAAACTGCTTGGACAGGTCAATATCGTATTGATTGGACAGCACTATATTAACGACAAGGGAAGTTTCACGCTGGTCAGTGGCATTATACAAGACCACCCTATTGAGAAAGGCGCATCAAGTGCTATGGTCAATGGGGCTATTGATTCGTTTGCCAAAGCGGCAGCGTATGAGTTGCCAAGAGGTATTCGTTTGAACTCAGTTAGTCCTAATCTGTTTGTAGAGTCGGCGGAGAAATATAAGGATTTCTTTATTGGATTTAATCCTGTACCTGTAGAGAAAGTGGCTAATACGTTTATCCAGAGTGCGCTTGGGATTGAAACAGCCCAAAATTTCAAAATATATTAAAAGCCGGACAGTTATATATGATTTGATGATTACCTATCCCTAATTAATTGCAGGATGAGAAAGGTGTACATGAAATACATTTAGCTGTTAAGCATGTAGAATGATTTTTCATAAAACAGGACTGAATGAGGCCATTTGGAATATTAAATATAAAGGAGATCCACCGAAAATCCGGTGAATCTCCTTTTGTTTGCTGTGGATGAAACAGACGGTATGTTTACTATTATGGAGCAGGTAGTCCAAGAACTTCGAGCATTTCATTACGTTTGAGCGATTCGGCAATAGGGCCGTCAATGAGCCATTTCTTAGCATTGAGGACATAGACATGACCATTTTGAACAGCGGGTAGGCTTTTCCATACTTGGAGTTGCTGGATTTCATTGAGTTCATCTTTTGTTTTTTGCAACGCTTCAGCTGACCCATCTGAGCTAATGGACACGATAAACAGATAGTCTGCTTTGATTTCAGGCAAAAGTTCTACCGAGATACTGGCATTCATCCGATCCGGGTTCTCTGCCTCAAGTTTGGTAACGAGAGCGTCGGGAGTGAATCCAACCTCATAACCCGCTCCTACATAACTGGAAGCTGGAAATGGCGTGGATGGAATGGAAGAGAAGAACAAACGCATATCCTTCTCTTCCAGGCGCAGGAATGCAGCTGTAGGTTTGGTCTTGGTGATATCGGCTGCGAGCTTCTGAGCTTCAGTTACTTGGTCTTTATTTTTTTGTAAAAGCTGTTCAGCCTGCTCTTCAATATCTAGTGCAGTAGCTACCTGCACGATAGATTCCTGCCAATTACGGCGATCATAAGTGATCGTAGGCGCGATCTTCTCGAGTTGTTCGAGAATTTTGGCATCCAAACTGGCATTGGCAATAATGAGGTCCGGATTGGCGCTGACTACAGCTTCAAAATTGACACTTTCATTGATGGGTTCGACATCCACGCCTTGAGCTTCAAGTTGCTCATTCAGATAATCTTGCCGGCCAATAGGTGTAGCAAGTACCAGTGGTACCTCCAAGGAGAGGAGAATATCCTCCATATTAATGGACACAATCCGTTCAGGATGTGCCGGGATTTCTTTGCTGCCACTGGCGCTCTCCACGGTCTTAGTAGCTGATTCAGTGGATGAGTCCCCATCTGTCCCCGCAGCTGATTTTACGCCATCTGCAGATGGCTGCGAAGTGCTTGCAGGTGTCTGTCCACACGCAACAAGTAACATCGCGAGTATGAACAGGATCCCCGTTATTTTGACATATTGCTGTTTGTACATCATAATCCCCCTGTGTTTCTAATGATATTGATTCTCAGTACACTTTATATTGTAGCGGTCTCATGTTGGGGGAGACATAGCCTTCTGTGCTATCCGGTCATGGATTAATGTGCTGAGTTCCACCAAAAAGTTTCAGGGTTTCATCGATGATCTGATCATGAGCATATGGTGAATAATCCAACCACGGCATTTCATCTAGCAGATATACATGTTGGTTCTGCACAGGCATCAAATCTTGCCATTGCTGAGTATGTTGTAGTTTATGCCAACGTTGCTGGGATTCTGAGTCCTGGTCCACAATCAGTAACATGCGATCTCCAACCATTTGAGGCAACTCCTGTTCATCCAATGCACGATAGACTTGCCCTGGAAGCAGATCATGTGAAGGCGCCACGCCCAGGTCGTTATATAGAACAGCGCCCCCATTGCGTCGCCCGTAGATTAACAGATGACCCATCATGATATGAATAATGGAGACCGTATCCTTACCGATTAAATGAGTAAGCTGCTCTTTGGCTTGGATTACCTTGTCATCGTACTGCTCCAACCATTGCTGAGCATCTTGTTGCTGTCCCACAATGGAGGCAACTTGTATGAAGTGTTCCCGCCAGCTCAATCCTTTCCATGGGATAACGATGGTAGGCGCAATTCGCTGTAGCGTTCTTTTTAACGTATGGGCTTCGTACTCATTACAGAGTATGAGGTCAGGGCTCGCTTGCATCAACAACTCAACGTTGGTTTGCCAGATATGAGGATTCATTCGTTTGCTACGCCCCAGATGATAAGGGATATTGGAGAAAAAAAGATTCCTGTGTTGATCCCGTCGGTTATCGATCAATGCCGCATGGGGGATGATCTGTAATGCCAGCAGATGGCCAGTGGTTCCGAAGGAGAGAGCCGCAATTTTGCTGCGTTTCTGCCGCTGATAGGTGGAGGGAGACACGCCAACATATTTTTTGAATTTGCGACTAAAGTAAAACTCGTCCTGAAAACCAACCTGTGAGGCGATATGTTTGATGGTTTGGCCGGGGACGAGCAGCATCTCTTTGGCCCGGTCCATGCGGATGCTATTCACGTATTCCATGGGACTGATGCCAGTGCGGTTTTTGAATACCCGCGAATAGTGCCACACACTCATGCCTGCCACTCCGGCAAGAACTTCACGAGAAAGATGCTCAGCATATCCAAGCTCAATAAGTTCAAGCGTTTGATCCAAAGCAGAGGTATGTTCGGAATCTCCTATTGCACTTTCTTTGGGAGGAGCATACACATGGGTCAACAATTCATGCATCAAAGTCTGAATGCGAAATGGACGATTTTCTTGAGGTACAGAGATACACTCATGGAGCTGTGAAGCAATTTTGGTACATTCCTGAAAAAGTTCATGCGGTAACTCATCGGCATAAGACGAACGAAGTAACCCTTTTTGGTAAATCTCCCTTACAGTAGAGCCGGAAGTAGCTTTATTGATATCGGAGAGAGGCTTCAACATATCAAAATATATCGCGATGCCCTGTAAAGGATGAACCTCATCCGTTGTATATTCTATCGCTGTTCCTGGCAGGATCAGATACATCTTGCCGAGTGTGGCATGATTCAGCCTGTGCCCAATACGAATATCGGCTTCACCACCAGTACAGATGAGCAGAAGATGTGAGTCCGTTAATACGAATGGGGGAAGAAAAGACGCTTGATCTAGAACTTCGGATGTCTTGAATCTTGCATATAGGTCACGGGTATGGTCACCGTTAGATATCAGTGGAAAGACTTGCAAAGTCACCAGAATCCCTCCTTAACTTGCGATAGTAATATTACATATGATGTATTTGAGAATAATTATCAATTATCGCATATTGTCATTCAAATAAGAAGTCCATATGATAATATGAAAATGAAATAGCGAATTCTGATCATTGAACCGCGTAACTTTCCACTATAACTTGAATTGAAATAGGTTACCGAGTTGGAAAATAGCCATTACATAGTTACTATCATGCAAACCGTTGAGAAAATAATTAGTGAAAATCTTAACTGATGTTAATCGTAGAATTACTTAAATAACAGATCATTTAATTCACTACGCAAAAAAAGACAAGCCCCTCTCCTACGATGTCCGCAGGAAGAGGAACTTGTCTTTTTAATTAGAGCTTGCGATTAGTATCTTTCCAGAATCGTCTGTGTTTTCAAGCCATCAGCCGGAATCAGCCAGTTGTTGTTCTCCAGTAATTGCAACAGTTGGGTACGCAGTCCGGATACGGCTACAGCATCATCGGTTTTGAAAGAAACCTCTACGATATTCTCAATACCTGTACCTGCTGCGTCACGGATCGGCCATACTTCGAGTGTAAGCTCTTGACCACTCCATGTACCTTCATATCGTTGGAATGTGATTGGACCATATGCACGGGATTGAGTCAATTGCTGCTTGCCCCAGTTGGAGGCAGACCAGTTTTTCAATTTGCCCGGAAGCTTGTCCAGTAACATGTTCAAGGCTTCTTGCTGGGAAGGAAGTTGGACTCCTGTCGCTTTGGTATCGACTTTTTTGGTGTTGGAGAAGCTCAGCGTCTGTTTGCCGTATCCCCAATCAATTTCAGCCTCGTAGTTATCATCTGATTTGTCAAATCCCTCTTGGTTAGCCAGAGTCAGCGCTGCGTTGATATCGCCATTGATCACAGGGTAGCGTTTTTTATAAGTCAATTCGTAGTTATTTTTATCATCCTTTTTGCGAAAACGAACGTTCCATCCTTGTTGATCCAATCCGAGAGCATTGGTGTCGAAGTACTCTACGTTAATATTTCTTGGCGTGGAATTTAGGCCGAGTGTCTGGATCACTTCACTGCGTGGTGTCCCATCTGTATTCAATACAAGTTCCGGCTTGGCCAGAAACTTTACTTCATAAGCAGGAACGGCATTGGCAGCAGCTGAAGCCTGGGGTGCTCCCAGAAATGTCATTCCACTTCCCAATGTTACGATGCTCAGCATCAATGAGGCGGTTACCTTTTTCCACTTTTTCAAAACCAATCACTCTCCTAATCTGGATTAACGTACAGATCCCACTTTATCGCCCGAATATATGAAAGCGATTAAAGGGAAGCGCACATTGCGTTAACCCTGCATAGATTTGATGAATGGCAAACGATAGTTTATAGCGGATCAGGGCAATCAGCCATGGAAAATGGGGAAGCCGTGACTCACCTCTCGCAGCACTTCTTTGAAGCGGTTTACCTGAACGGAAGGGTGGCGGTCCTTGTTATGTACGGTGTATATATGGCGTGGTGCCTGCTCTCCCGGAATGGGAAGAACTTGAATGAGCCCGTGCTGTTCCTCCCACTGTACTGCCATCCGAGACATGAATGAGACATGCCCCCCGATTAACACCAGCTGTTTGATCGCTTCCAGGGAATCCATCTCCACGGTACTCCGCAAACGAATATCATGTTGCGCAAGCCATTGATTGGTTAACCGACGAGTACTGGATTCATTGCCATGTAAGGCAAAAGGAATCTGCGCGATATGATCAGGTGTTAATGTATCCTTCTGGGCCAACCCATGCTGCGGAGAACAGATCAATACTAAGTCGTCTTCACACAGCGTCTCAGCTTGCAGGGCGGGTCCAACAAATGGCTCGGAAGAGATCACTCCTAGATCAATCTGATGTCGAATTAACATCTCGCGAATAACAGGTGATGGTTTGACGGATAAGACGATACGGATGCCCGGGAATTCCTGAGAAAAGGTATTGAGTATGGTGGGCAGTAAATATGTAGCCGGTACATAGCTTGCTCCAATGTGGAGGGTGCCCCGATAGAGACTGTCATATTCCTTTACGACCCGTCGTGCCTCTTGGGTCAGAGCATTGATTTTGACGGAATAATGGAGCAGAGCTTGTCCGGCCTCCGTTAGAAAGGTCTTTCCACTGCGTGATTCGAATAATCGTACACCCATCTCTTCCTCCAATGACTTCATATGAAATGTAACGGTAGGTTGTTTGATCCCCAGTAACTCGGCCACGCTTGTCATGTGATGATGCTTGTCGATCAGTTCAACAATTTGCAATTTGATCAGATTCAATGTCCCGACACTCCTCTCACTTCTACTAGCCCCAATATATAAGATGATCTAATGTTTTTCATAAAGACGGAGAGTACAGAACCAATCTGAAGAAGCGAAGCCAAAAGCTTTCTGGAAGAAAGCTGCTTCGGAAGCATAAGCTTCGCCTTTATCCCCGGATTTCTCCCTTCATAAAGGGAATATAAGAAATCTGGGGATAACAGCGATCGGAAGATGGTGCTGTAATCGAAGCGACAACATGAAAATTAATTTAGTTCACCTACTATAGATTTAATCTATGAACATCAACAGAATTCATCTAAAAAGTTAATTCCAATTTTACATACAAGACATACAACTCGCGAAAGCGGACGTTAGACTGAGAACAGTGCAAGAGATCAAGTAACAGAAGACAGGCAGGGATGCTTATGAAATTAGAGATGACAGGAATTCAAAAATCATTTAATCAAACACCCGCACTGCTGCCGACAGATCTAAAGCTGGAGCATGGAAAGTTCACGACCCTGCTCGGCCCATCGGGCTGTGGCAAAACAACACTGCTTCGCATGTTGGCCGGGCTGGAACAGCCGGACGCGGGGGAGATTCGGGCAGATGGTCAGTGTATCTACTCTGCGGCGAAGCGGATTGACATACCAACACACAAGCGTAATCTGGGCATGGTGTTTCAGGATTTTGCATTATGGCCGCATATGACCGTATACGAAAATGTAGCTTTTGGCCTGAAGGCCGGAAAACAGAAATCTGATCTGCGGCAAAAGGTGAATGAAGCCCTTGGCATGGTTCGCCTGCAAGGGATGGAAGATCGATATCCTCATCAGCTGTCTGGTGGACAGCAGCAACGGGTTGCTTTTGCCAGAGCCGTAGCGGTCAGACCTGGTGTGATCCTGTTCGATGAACCACTGAGCGCACTGGATGCTGTACTCCGGGAAGAGATGCGGATTGAGATGATGTCACTGGTTCGGGACATGGGATTGACTGCGCTGTACGTCACACATGATCAGATTGAAGCGATGTCGATGTCGGATGAGATTGTGGTGATGCAGAAGGGGCGGATATTGCAAAAGGGAAGCCCGGAAACGATCTACTCGGCGCCAAGTGATCCGTATGTCGCTTCGTTTATCGGAAAGTCCAACTGGCTCACGCCTAATCAATCGATGGTGCGTCCAGAGCATGTCACCTGGAACAAAACAGGTCATGACGATCTGTGTTATCCGGGGACGGTACTTAGTGTCAGCTATGTAGGTGAACGTTATGAAGTACGAGTGCAGATGGAAGGGCTTGGCGTGTGGACAGCCTATATGAACCAAAGGGTGCGCGTAGGGGAGCGTGTGCAGCTCTATGTAACCCCTGAGCGGATATGCCGAATGGACGGTTATGACCACCCGAGTATGAAGCAGAATGAAGCGATCGCAGTGGCATATTAAATTGTTGAACGAGCACGCAGTTGGAAGCAGAAGTACACATTTTATAAGAAACCAGGGGAGATGGACGAATATGTTGGGTATGAAAACACGGAAAAAGAGCGCAATGCTGTTATTAACAGCGGTAATGAGTATCAGTTTGTTCGGATGTAGTACAGGGAACTCGACCACAGGCAACGCGGCACAACCCGCGGGCGAAGGAAACACGGCAGCAGCGGCGGAAACAACGAAACCGGCTGGTGGCAAGTTGGTCTTGTACAGTGCTGGCCCACAGAAGCTGGCGGATAACATCGTGAGCGGATTTACAGACAAAACAGGGATCGAAGTTGAGATGTTCCAGGGAACGACAGGCAAAATTCTGGCTCGTATGGAAGCTGAGAAATCCAATCCGGTTGCAGACGTTGTAATCCTGGCCTCTTTACCTTCAGCACAGGCTCTGAAAGCGGATGGACTGACTATGCCTTACCCGAACGCAGCCAATGCAGACAAGTTGAACAAGGACTGGTCGGATGCAGAGGGCAACTATTTTAGCAGCAGTGCTTCCGCACTGGGCATTGTGTATAACACCAAACTGGTATCTACACCACCAACAAGTTGGGCAGAGCTGGCTACGCCTGCGTGGAAAGATGCAGTAAACATTCCCGACCCTACATTATCAGGTTCAGCACTCGACTTCATCACAGGCTACCTGAGTGCGAATGGTGAAAAAGGATGGGATCTGCTGAGTGCCTATAAAGCCAATGGTGTAGCGATGGCAGGCGCCAATCAGGAAGCACTTGATCCAGTCATTACGGGTGCCAAAAGCATCGTAGCAGCAGGTGTGGACTACATGGCGTATTCCTCCAAGGCAAAAGGCGAACCACTGGATATCGTATATCCTGAGGAAGGCACGGTAATCAGCCCAAGACCGGCAGCGATTCTGAAATCCAGTCCAAATGTAGAGAACGCCAAAGCGTTCATTGACTACCTGTTGTCCGATGAAGCACAGAAGCTTGTTGCAGATGCTTATCTGATTCCGGGCCGCGAAGACATTGAAGCGACTAACCGTGCCAATGTGAAGGATATTCCACAACTTAAAGTGGATTGGAACTGGATGAGCGAACATGGCGAAGAGACAGCGGCGCGTTTTTCCGAGACTTTTAAGTAAGAAGAACAAGTATAGAGACAATTAGGCAAAAGGAATACCTGCTGTCTGTGGAAAGTCATGTGAGGTGAACGTAGTGAAACCTGTTGGAATGGACAACAACCGAATTTTTCGGAGAGTGGGCGTGATTCTGGCCCTCTTTCTGCTGACCATAAGTATTGGCGTGCCGCTCTTGCTGATCTTCTGGCAAAGTGTGTATCCGGATGGACAATGGGACTGGATGGCTCCGATTCGCACGATTACAGGTCATCATCTATCAGGTGTATTGCTGAACTCCGTCTGGCTTGGCATCTGCGTTGTAGCGGTAACCACGCTGCTGGCGCTGCCGCTGGCCTGGATGATGGCGAAGACTCGGATGGGTGAGCATCGCTGGGTCGATGTAATCCTGATGATTCCGTTCATGACTCCGCCGTATATCGGATCGATGGGCTGGATTCTGTTTATGCAAAAAGGGGGATATCTGCAGCAATGGGTGCCCTCATCTGCGGGTTGGAGTGAGCTGTTCTTCAGCTTCTGGGGCATGGTGCTCATCATGAGCTTGCACCTGTTCCCGTTCCTGTATCTGCTGCTTCGAGATGCGTTGATCCGCATCGGTGGCAATCTCGAAGAAGCGGGAGCCGTGCACGGTGCACGTGCAGGATACCGTTTCAGACGTATTATTTTACCCTTATTGTTGTCGTCCTACGGCATGGGGATCATGCTGGTCTTTGTCAAAACGATTGCGGAATTCGGAACACCGGCAACCTTCGGGCGCAAGATTGGCTATTATGTCATGACCTCCGAAATTCATAAGTACATCTCCAGTTGGCCGATTGACTTCGGTAAGGCGACTTCGCTGGCATCGGTGCTGTTGTCCGTCTGTCTGGTGATGTGGTATATGCAGTCTGCGATGAGTCGAAAGTTCACGTATCGTCTGGTTGGTGGCAAAGGGCAACGTTCGAAGCGATATTCTCTTCGTGGCGGAGCAGGATGGTTATGCGGGGTGTATCTTGCGATTCTGTTGATCCTGTCGATAGGTATCCCGTATTTCTCCATCATCGCCGCTTCGACCATGAAGTTACGGGGATCGGGAATTGCATTTGATAATCTGACCTTGGATCATTACAAAGAGCTGTTATCTTGGGGATCGGTGAGCATGAAGGCCATCGGGAACAGTCTGGGATTATCCCTCGCGGCTTCAACCGTTGCTGTTATTATCGGAACTGGATTTGCGCTGGCGATCGGCAGATCATCTTCATTCATGCAGCGTGTGATTGACTTGTTCAGTCTGTTGCCTAATACGGTGCCGGGTATCGTGATGGTCGTGGGTCTGATTCTGTTCTGGAACTCACCCTGGATGCCAGTTACGTTGTATAACACCTACGGCATGGTTGTGCTCACGTACGTTGTGCTCTTCTTGCCTTACACGGTGCAGTATGTAAAATCGAGCTTTACCCAGATTGACGGAACATTGTTCCAAGCTGGGCAAGTGTTTGGCGGGAAGCCACTGTATATTCTGCGGCGAATCCTGATCCCGCTGATCCTGCCCGGCATGCTGGCGGGTTGGATGATGACCTTTACGATTGCTACCCGGGAGCTGGTAGGTTCGTTATTGATTCTTCCGCCGTCGATGCAGACGTCGGCTACGTATATTTTTGCCCAGTTTGAACAAGGTCAGGTATCACTGGGAATGGCGATGGCCGTTGTGACTGTAGGTATGACGGTGCTGATGCTGCTTGGAATTGAACTGCTGAATTCAAAGAGAAAGTGGAATGCATCATGATCAAACTGAACGTATGGGGCGGTGCAGGGGAACATGGACGTTCCGCCTATCTCCTGAGCGGGAGCAATGTTCGCCTTTTGCTGGATTGTGGTGTGAAAAAAGAAGGCACGGGCGAATATCCGCTGATTGACCCGGAGATTGTCCCGCAACTGGATGCGGTCCTCTTGTCCCACGCCCATGAGGACCATTCGGTCGCTATCCCTTTACTGTATAAGTTGGGCTACCAGGGTGAAGTGTGGACGACGAGGGAGACGAGGGCGCAGCTGCGTACGTATTTTGCCAACTGGCGTAGGTTTGTAGAGCGTGTAGGGGAAGAACTTCCTTATGATGAAGCAGATGAGCAAGCTATTCGTTATCGGTATCTGGAGGATGAGGTTGTATCCCAAACCTGGTTCGAACCCATTCCTGAAGTAAAAGTGATGTGGGGACGCAGTGGACATCTGGCCGGATCGGTGTGGTTTGGGGTTGAAATGGAAGGTAAGCGGATTTTTTATTCCGGGGACTACACGTCCGAATCGATGCTTTTACAGGAGGATTGTCCAGCGGAGGCGTTCTGGCAGACAAGCATGCTTCGTGAGAATCCGGTGTTCGATGCTCCGAGCAGCGAACAGTGGAGTACGGAGGAACTAATCGCTATAAACTGTGGGCAAAAGGCTGGAGAAATCATAACGTCACCAGATCAGACATCTGTTGCATCAGAAGCGTCGTCAAGAACACTTGTATCCATGGAGATACCCATGAAGCAGAGAAATTTCACATCCAATGGAGCAGATGGAACAGTCAGAGCAGGCAGAGTAAACGTAGCAGACGCTGCGCCAATATCTTCCGTCGGGCTGGTAGATCTGGCGATCGTTGATGCGGCCTACGGTACGGACCAGGATACACAGGCCGACAAACTGGAACAGCTTGAACGAGCCATTCGCCAGACGATTGCTCAAGGTGGAAAGGTGCTCTTACCTATGCCTGTCGTAGGGCGTGGACAGGAGATCATACTGTGGGCACAGCAACAATTCCCGGCTATCCCAATCGTAGTAGAACAAGGGCTGGTAGACGGCATGAAGCAGCTTATGCATGTTCCGTATTGGTTGAGGGAGAAGGGAGAGCATGTCATCGGAAGTTCGTTGAAAGACAAAATTGTTGGCTTTCTGACTGGACGAGGATGGGATCTGCCTACGACCACCCAAGAGCGGGAACAACTGTTGGAACATCATGCTGCTTCGCTATGGTTCATTCCGGACGGCATGATGCAGTCCTCGCTTGCCCGTTGGTATTATAGTCAATTATCGGACAGGGAGGAGAATCTGATTCTGCTCACCGGGCATGTTGCTCATGGTACATTTGCTGATAAGCTGCTACAGGTTCCTGACAAGTATGGAGCATGTGAAGTACGGAAAATACGTTATAAAGTGCATCAGGGCTGGAAGGATGTTGAACGGATGCTGCATCAGGTTCCAGCAAGGCACACGGTCCTTGTGCATGGTGACCGGGCAGAGACGGACAGATTAAAAGAAGGTTTGCTCAGAAATAGCCCGTCACTGGGAACAGTTATACATTCACTGTCTGCTGGTGACGAGCTATATGTGTGAATTGTGCATGAATCGAATTGATGCGTCAGATTGGAACGTCCCTGGGGACGTTCTTTTTCCATTGTTGTCTGATCATTTAGGGTTCACGATGAATGGGGTGGTCCAGTTCGGCATGACCCATCAAACTATCAACGGCTTCACCATCCACCAGTATATCCAGGCTGTTCACTTCATCAAATTGAAACATCGTTGTAGTTAAAGCTTCCAATGCGAGCAATTCTCCACTGGTACCGAGATTGGCTTCAGCGGGGATATGAACATCCAAAGTCACTGTACCCTCAACATATTGGATAGAGAGCAATTCCACCTGCTCCCAGAGGGAAACAAGCTCCGAATCGGTGTTCGTTTGCAACGCTGCAAATGTTTTTTCATATTTTTCGGAATCATCCTTGTATTCAATTTCCTGCTCTGTTTTCTCAAGCTCAAGTACCTGAGAGTCTGCCAAATATACATCGACGACTTGTGTATTCATTGTGCCCAGATCCACCTCCGTTTCGGATGGGTTTGGTGACTGCGTCTGTCCTCCCTGAACAGCAGGTTCATTTGAACCGGATTGGCTCACTGGCTTCTGTGCACATCCAACTCCGATAAGGATCAAGCATGATAATATAAGTGCACAACCTAACTTCTTATTCAAAGAATCACTTCCTTCATTTGATTTATTTGATAATTTATAGGCCCAAATACTCCTTGATTCCATCGGCTATCGCTTGAGCGGCTTTCATCTGAACAACTTCGGACGACATCAGTTCTTCATCGAGTACATTACTCAAGAATCCCACTTCCAAAAGCACTGCAGGCATGGTCGTGTCTCGGATTACTTCCAAGTTGCCATTCTTCACACCACGATCTCTGAGACCCATGGCTTTCACCAAACGTTGATGAATGATAGTAGCTAATTCCTTGCTGTTACTGCGTTGATAATAATATGTCTCTGTACCTGTGGCTTGGGGGGCGGACTTCACACTATTGCCATGGATAGATACAAATACATCTGCATTTAATTGATTGGCGAGCTGAACACGCTCAGGACGGGTCGGATAGGTATCACCTTCACGAGTCATCACCAATTCGATATTAGGTTCATTGAGCAACAGGGCTTGTACTTTGTGAGCCAATGCCAGGTTGTATTCTTTTTCGGGTTTGTTCGTGATGCTGATCGTCCCCGGGTCACTGCCACCGTGTCCTGGATCGATGACCACAACCTTGCGTCCTGAATCGCCTACTGGAGTGACTGGAGCAGGTGTGACATTGTCTCCCGCAACATTCAGATCAATAATCAGTTTATCGGCAATGATGTTCTGGCTGTACTGGACATCCTTCACATTATTCAATTCTACGACAATGCGAACTTGTGCCGGTTCTCGTTTGAACAGTGAATATCTCACTTCTGTCACATTGGGATAACCGCTCACATCCAACTTGCCATTGAGTCCTTGATCCAGCGGCTGGGAGATATCACCAAAGGTGGCTCCAGGCAAGTCCACAACCAGACGATCAGGGTACTTGAGGGTTGTTACTACCGGCTGAACGGCCCCATCGGTGGATAAAACGAGCTGATTATTGGCAAATTGGATATCGGTAACCTGAGCGGTAGAGCTTGAATCCCCTTTTCCAGGACTATTTCCTGGTTCAATAGCAGGTTCCTTACTAGTGTTCGTTAAGTATACGATCTTATCTTGATTGTTCCATCTCACCTTAAGCCCCATCTGTTCACTGACAAACCGAATGGGAACCACCAGCGTTTTATTCAAAATCTGCGGTGCTGTGTTCAAATTGACTTGTTTGTCAGCAACCATGGCTTGCTTTTGATCGACGGTTAGGGAAATCGTCTGTTGATCTTGCTGAATTTTTACAGTGCGTGCTTGTTGGTTCCAATCGACTTTGAATTTCAAATTTTCGGCAACGACACGAATCGGGATCATCACGTTTTTATTGATAATCGTCACCTGTACATCACTTGGGAGGACTAATTCCTCTCCATCCATAAAGATTTTCGACGTGCTTGCAGCGGCATTTCCCTGATTAGGGAGCAAAACGAGTAAGAACAGACTCAAAAACAGTAGTAAAATGGTTTTCTTCATTATGCACCTCGACTAATATTAGATCATTTTCTTAATACCAAAATATCCCTACATATTATAAACGGTAAAAATGTAAAAATGTTTCTCTTCTGATATCTAATTATCAATTGATGGAAGAAAACATGATGTGTGATCGCAAATGGGATGAATATCTCTCTTTTATTTTCAATGATGTAATTAAATTTCATATAATGTTTGACTTGTGAAATTTAATATCATATACTGGGTGAAATTATGGCAGGATGACGTGTTCATCGGGTCTTGCAGGAGGTTGGAAGTGGATGGATACAGGCAGCTATCCGATGTGGGAGAAGTATCGTTTGAAGCAGGAGCATCTGGTCATCGGACTAATGTCAGGAACGTCACTTGATGGAACTGACGCGGCACTGGTGCGTATTCAAACCGATATGAGCGGGGCATTACAGCAGATCGAGCTGGTTGATTTCGTCTGTGTGCCGTATTCGAATGGATTGAGAGACCTACTGATCCGGTTATGTTCACCGAGGACGGCGCGTGTCGACGAGCTGACAGCCGCGCATTTTGGTGTATCGGAGTGGTATGCGCATAGCGTTACGGAACTGATGCAGTCTGCTGGTATCTCAACGCAGCAGGTGGATATGATTAGCATGCATGGGCAGACGGTATGGCATGCTCCTGTAGCATCTGCATTTCCAGGGCCAACGGGAGCAAGTATTGATGTGGTATCGACATTGCAGATCGGTGAATGTGCTGTCGTTCGAGAACGGACAGGACTGCCAGTGATTGGCAACCTGCGGGCAAGGGATATGGCCGCTGGTGGGGAAGGTGCCCCGCTTACGCCTTATGCGGATGCTCTGATGTTCCGTAGCCCGACGGAAGGACGGCTGGTGCAGAATATCGGTGGTATTGGCAATGTGACGGTGCTTCCCTCCGAGTCATCTACCGAAGGTATTTCGGCTTTTGATACGGGACCAGGGAATATGGTGATGGACGCCATTGTGCGGCAGGCAACGGATGGGCGGCAGCATTATGATCCGAATGGAAGTATTGCCGCACAGGGAAAGGTCGATCAGGGTCTGGTAGACCTGTGTTTGGAGGATGAGTATTTCAAAAGACTTCCACCGAAAAGTACCGGGCGAGAAGTATATGGAACCGCGTATGCAGTGAGACTGATGGAGATGGCCGCAAAGCGTTCCTTATCTCTTGAAGATACGCTGGCTACTGCCACCTGTCTGACCGCGGAAACCATCGTGCGTGCAGTGAAAGATTTTATTCTGCCCAAGGTGCAAATATCGGCCATGCTCGCGTGCGGTGGTGGCACTTCCAATGCCACGTTAATGGAGATGATCCGTCAGAGACTACCGAAGGATATCCGTTTGGAGCGAACGGCAGATCATGGTATACCCGATGATGCTCGGGAAGCCATTGGATTTGCTTTACTTGGCCATGAGGCACTTATGGGAAGAACCAATACACTTCCAGCAGTAACCGGCGCAAAACACGCCGTAATCTCGGGCAATCTCACACTTTAGTGAGACCTGAATTTAATATGAGTTCAGTTATGGAAGGGCGAGGAATTCGATTAGACGCGAGTGGAATTATAAGATAAAATGCTTGTACATGAATGCAGTACGGAAAGGAGGAGCGAATGGAAGGCATGAAAGGTGGACTTGTACGTTTACGCGCATTAATGGATGACTTGACCCCGTCCGAACGGAAGATCGGAGCTTATATTCTCGATCACCCGCAAGAAACTGTTCAATCCTCGGTGGCCCAGTTGTCTGAACGGAGTGGAGGTAGCCCAGCTGCCATTATCCGTCTCTGCAAATCACTAGGTGTAACGGGTTTTCAGGAGCTGAAGCTGAAGATTGCCGGAGATTTGCAGACGAGTGAGCCATATCAATATACGGAGATTCGTCCCCAGGACTCCATGGAGAGCATTATTCAGCATGTGTCCGCAAACAATATTCAGTCGGTGAAGGATACGGTTCATATTCTGGACCCACGTCTGGTGGAAAAAGCCGTGGACGTGCTTCATCAGGCAAACCGGATCTTTTTCTATGGAGTAGGGGCCTCCAACCTGATTGCGCTGGATGCACATTACAAGTTCATGCGAATCAATCGCACAAGCTTTTCGTTCGCCGATCCGCATATGCAGATTTCGTCCGCAACGACGCTTCGTGAGGATGATGCGGTGGTATGTATCTCGTATTCAGGGGAGACGTCGAACGTAATCTCCTGTCTCAAGCATGCTCATGATGGCGGTGCAGCGACAATCAGCATTACCAAGTGGGGCAGCAATACACTCAGTAGTATGGCGGGTGTGCCCCTGATGATTACTTCCACCGAAAGTGATATCCGAAGCGGAGCAACTTCGTCACGCATTGCACAGCTGAACGTGATCGACATTTTGTATCTGGCGATTGCTAGCCGCGACTACAACCAGTCGGTGGAGTATTTGGAGAAGAGCCGACAGGCTATTCTGGAGCACAAGTGAAGTAAAACCATATGAATCCCTTTCTGTTTATGCAGGAGGGGATTTTTTGACGGATTATATCCGCTTTTAGAATAAAAAAATAAAAAAAGAGCCCAGACTAATGTTGGGCTCCTCTCTTTCAACCTCTAATAATACCCCCTGTACGGCTCAGGAAGGCCCCGCAATGGCGCTGCGGACAAATCCGTCAGCCAGATCAAGCCTGTGCTGGGCTTCCGTTGCGTCCACACCTGCCATCAGCATGACGATTGCCGTTTTTACATGACCGTCTGCACCGGTAAAAGCCTCTTCAATATCCGCTTCATTTGCTCCGGTTGCCAGATGTATCATGCGTTTGGCCCGATGGACAAGCTTTTCGTTCGAAGGGTTCAGATCAACCATGAAATTACGGTAAACCTTGCCCAGACGAATCATGGCGGTAGTGGTGAGCATATTCAGAATCATTTTCTGGGCGCTGCCTGCCTTCATACGTGTTGAACCCATGACAACCTCTGGGCCGACAACAGCCTCAATGCTCACATCAGCCAACAGGGTCATCGGCGTGCCTGTATTATTACTCAGGCTGATCACCGTAGCCCCGATCTCCTTGGCGTGTCTCATCGCACCCAGCACATACGGCGTTCGTCCACTGGCTGCAATGCCAACCACAACATCGTTTTTGTCTAAGCCATGTTCATCAAGGTCGGCAGCTCCCAACTCCTCATTATCTTCAGCACCTTCAACCGGGTCCTTCACTGCCCGGAATCCCCCTGCAATAATACCCTGCACCATGGAGGGCGGGGTTCCGTAGGTAGGCGGGCATTCCGAAGCGTCAAGTATTCCTAATCGTCCACTGGTACCTGCGCCTACATAAAAAAGCCTGCCGCCAGACTGAAATGCCTCCAAGATCCGATCCGCAGCTTGAGCAATGACCGGAATGAGGGGCTGAATGAGCTCCGCAATCCGTTGATCTTCCTTATTAATGAGCTCCATAATTTCTGCCGAAGGCAATTCATCTATATGATCCGTTAGTGGATTGGGTTGTTCTGTTAGTAGTGAATTCAGCATGTGATTCATCCGTATGGCCTCCTTCTCTCTTTTAAAATGATTCATTCAGGGAACAGCGTTTTCTTGCCAGTTGTGCTGCGCCAACCGCTGGAGCGGGGGCATCTTCACGATATACAAAGTCCAACTCTCCATAATATCCCGATAACTTCAGGATAAATGTATTTCGGAAAAGTGTAGCGTATCGAAACATTGATCCGGACAGGACAACCGGAGTGGATGCAAATTCGGGATGACGTGCAATCAGCGCCTTGGCGGTATCCGCCAATTGTGAGGCTTCGTCAATGATCAGTGCGCGGGCGGCCTCATCTCCGAGTTCAGCAGCTTCCATAGCTAGGCGGGCGATGGATGCGGTCTCGGTTTTGCCCCAATCCGTCTGATACACTCGCGTCTTTAGCTCCGATATATCCCGAAGGTTCAGATTCTTTAGAAGAAGAGGGGTTAAGCGGGTTGGAGGAAGAACACCGTCATAACTCTGCATAACCACTTGGAGTGCACGCTGCCCAATACGATAGCCGCTCCCCTCATCTCCGAGCAGATGACCCCAGCCTCCTGCACGGTATCGCTCTCCTTCCCGCGTAAATCCGTACACGATGGACCCTGTTCCAGAGATGCATAATACACCGTGCGTATGTCCAAGAGAGGCCATCAGAGCAATCTCTCCTTCGGATACAACCCAGACTGGACAGTCTTCTGGTGCCTGTTGATTACGAATCTTCATATAGTTATTTACTGCTTCGGCTATAAGTTGCCGTTCTTGGATCGTGTCTACACCTGACATACCAAGGCATATACCCTCACAATTTGTCGATAAATCACTTATTAGATTAAATAGCTGTTCCAGCACTCGTTGCAGTTCGGAAATGGCCTGTTCAGTTGATACGCTGTGAGGATTCGTGGGACCACCGCTGAGTCGGGCGAGAATTTCACCAGATTCAGAAATGACTGCTGCATCAGTATTGGTACCGCCTCCATCTACGCCTACATATACTCGCAAAGTGGCTCACCTCGCTTGCTTGGGTTTTCTTTTTACATAGTATAGTTGCATGAAAAGAAAAAGTAAAATTAAATTTTATAATAAAAAATAATGTTGAATTTTTATTTTACAACTCATATAATGAATTCAATCTACAATTTTGGAAGGAATTAATACTGTTAATGTCAATTAAGTTGACGTTAATATTGCATTTAAGAGATTTAGCCTGCGACTAGCAGGCCCAATCTACAGGGGAGGTGCTTTTCCTTACTGCCGCGTGTATAGGTGGATTGCGTTTGAAGGCCGAACGATCACAAAGGGGTAGCATGGTTAGGCAATGAAAGAATCGGATGATGACATGCAAAGGAGATGAAGGGATGAAAAAGAAGGGTCTGGTATGGGCAATGTTGTTGATGATGGTCTGGGTTACAGCCTGTGGGAATAGCGGAGGTGCTGCTTCGGATGACCCGAATGCCGATGATACGGTAACGGTATGGACCTATCCTGTACATGGCACATATGAAGAAGAACTGAAGGATCTAATCTCTGATTTCAATAAAGAACACCCGAACATTACCGTGAAGACGGAAATGCTCTCCTGGGCGGAAGGGCCCAAAAAATTCGATGTCGCTTTGAACGCGGGCAACCCGCCGGATCTTTACTTTCATAGCGTAGACGGCACATATGTGAATACGGGATTGGCACTTGAGCTGGACAGCTACCTGACACCTGAGATCAAGGACGACTACCTGCCAGGTACGCTTGATTTAGGCCAGATTCAGGGGAAACAGTACGGACTACCGTTGTATCAATTCCAATGGGCATGGGGTGGTAACAAACGCATTCTGGAGGAAGCGGGCATTGATTGGAAGTCCATTCAACAAAATGGCTGGACCTGGTCCGAATTCAACGATGCTGCTGCCAAGCTGACCAAAACGCTGGATGGCGGGGCCAAGCAATATGCACTGGTTACCGACGGAACTTCGCTTGACTTCATTGAAATGCTGTCTCGTAACAACGGGATGATCGATGTTCTTGATAAAGACGGCACGTTCCAATGGAATGATGGTCGCATTCTGGATACCCTCTCTTTTATCAAAAACCTGATGGATCAAGGGTATATGCCGAAGGAAACGGCGGCTCTCGCTCCAGCGAAACGGACGGATATGTTCTACGCGGGGGAAACGGCGATTATTTCCAAAGCGATTCCTTATTATGATGTGATGATTCAGAATCGCAACAAGGACATCGATGATGGCAAGGTGCAGGGAGAGAAGATTGATTTTGTCCTGTTGCCTGTACCACATAATGATGATCAACCTGCGGCCACAACGATGGGCGGCGAAGGGTATGTAGCCTTCAAACAGAAAAAGGACAAGGGCGAACAGCATGCCAAAAATACGTTCCTGGTGATGGAGGCGCTTAGTGGTGCCAAAGCAGGGAACTCGGCCAATGAACTGGCGCTTCCATTCGTAAGACAGTCCCAGGTGGATCTGTTTAAAGGAAAAGAGCTTGGTCAACCGGATAATCTGGCTGCTGCAAAAGTCATGGCAGAGAATATCGCGATGCCGGTTGTACTGGAACTGGATATCGACAAAGCATCTCAGCAAAAACAATTCAAGGAACAGGTTGTGAAGCCTAATATTCAGGCGCTGTTCTCGGGTGAAAAATCACCGGAGCAGATCGCAGAAGACTTCAAGAGCAAAGGCCAGCAGATGTTTGGACAATAACTTGGACAATCAAACATAACGTAAAACCACACTGATTAGGAGAGGAGGATTCGCCATGCAGACCGCCCTTGCGCCAAAATCGTCAGTGCCCCGGACTTCCCGGGTTGCCCGGTTTTGGCGAGACTACGGGTGGGCGTATTTGTTTATTTTGGCGCCTGTCCTGCTGTTTCTCATTTTCACACTGTATCCCGTTCTGACGGCTCTTGTGATGAGCTTCCAGAAATACAATATTATGAACTCGACGTGGGTTGGATTGGATAACTATGAGCGTTTGGTGAAGGATGAGACATTCTGGAAGTCGATTAAAAATACAGTCATCTTCACCGTAGGCACAGTCCCGGTCAATATTCTCATTACATTTGTACTGTCCTATTTCATCTATCAAATGAAAAGCAAATGGCAGACATTTTTCAAAGCTACCATGTATCTGCCTGCGGTAGCCTCCGGGGTGACCATCTCCATTGTATGGCTGGCGATCTTTGACCCGACGGATTCAGGACTGCTTAACCGTTTCCTCGGTCTGTTCGGCCTGGATCCGGTGATCTGGCTGGGCCAGTCGGGAACGGCACTCTTTTCCCTCATTCTGATGAACTGGCTTGGATCGCACGGAGCGGGCATTATTCTGTATCTGGCAGCCATGGGTGGTATTCCGAAATCGCTGTACGAAGCGGCGGATATTGATCATGCCAGCGGCTGGACCCAGTTCAGCAAGATTACATGGCCGCTGCTCAAACCAACGACGCTGTATCTGCTCGTCACGGGTGTCATTACATCCTTCCAGGTGTTTATCTCGGTATATCTGATGACACAGGGTGGACCAAACTTTGCGACAACTACAATCGCTTATCTGATCTATGAAACGGCATTTAAATTCTATGAGTTCGGATTGGCTTCGGCTCAGTCGTTTGTACTGGCGATTATCATCATTGTCATCTCCGTCATACAGTTCAAATATTTCTCCAGCGATATTGAGTATTAGAGGTAGTTCAAAACACGTACTATTAGGGCACGTTGCATTAAGCATCCGGGGGTGAATGAAATCCATGAAATCAACACAGAAAAAGATACTGCTCGTTGTTGCATCCATTCTGCTGGTGGTCTGGGCGCTGGTGACGGTCATTCCGATGTATTGGATGCTCGTTGGTTCGGTGCAGGATAGTGCGATGTCGGCTTCGTTTAAACCACAGATGATTCCGGAGCAGTTGTCGTTATCACCATATGAGCGCTTCTTTGCCAAAACTGATGCCTGGCGCTGGTTATACAATTCGCTGCTCATCTCGATCATTCTGACCGTAACAAATGTATTCTTCGCCTCCCTGGCGGGATATGCATTTGCCAAACTAAAGTTTCCGGGTAGTCAGGCGGTATTCTGGACTTTGCTTGGGACCATGATGATCCCGGCGCAGGTGACACTGATTCCTTTGTACATTCTGATGGTCAACGTGTTTGACCTGGGAGATACGTACACGGCCATTATTCTGCCTGCTGCCGTTAGTGTGGGCAACATTTTCTTGATGAAACAGTTCATGTCTACGCTGCCCACATCGCTGATACATGCGGCACGTATCGATGCATGTAGTGAATTTGGTATCTTCTGGAAAGTCATTCTGCCGATGGCAAAGCCGGGAATCGCGGTGCTGGCGATATTCACGTTTGTGGCTTCGTGGAATGAATTCTTCTGGCCGTTCCTCATTACCAATTCCAACGAGATGCGTACCATTCAGGTGGGGCTGGCCTCGTTCGTATTTGCCGAATCAACGGACTTCGGCGCGATGATGGCGGGGGCTACAATAGGTGCTCTGCCCATGATCATTCTGTTTTTCTCACTGCAACGTTACTTCCTGCAGGGCATTACGATTGGTGCAGTTAAAGGTTAACTGTTAGTTCAGGACAAGCGACAACGTAAAGGGGGATCTACCTATGGCACGCGTGGAGTTTCGCCAAGTGCGCAAAGAATTCAAAGACGATCATAAAGGAACGTTCACGGCTGTGGCCGGCTCGGACTTTGTTATAGAAGATAAGGAATTCGTAGTGTTTGTGGGTCCTTCGGGCTGTGGCAAGACAACGTCACTGCGGATGATTGCCGGACTTGAAAAGCAAACGAGCGGTGATATTGTGATCGGTGACCGGCTTGTTAACGATCTGCATCCGAAGGATCGGGATATCGCGATGGTATTTCAGGATTATGCACTCTATCCGCATATGACCATCCGTGAGAATCTTTCCTTTGGCCTGAAAAACCTGAAAAAGCCAAAGTCCTACATTGATGAACAGGTGCAGAATGCGGCCTCCATTCTGGGACTGGAAGCGATGCTGGAGCGCAAACCACGCGAGCTGTCTGGTGGTCAGCGCCAGCGTGTTGCGGTGGGACGGGCGATCGTCCGTGATCCGCAGGTGTTTTTATTCGACGAACCACTGTCCAATCTGGATGCCAAGTTGCGGGTACAGATGCGGGTGGAGTTGGGAGAGCTGCATAAACGTCTCGGTGCCACGATTGTGTACGTGACGCATGATCAGGTGGAGGCTATGACACTTGGGGAACGCATCGTGGTCATGAATCATGGAGATATTCAGCAGGTGGCTTCACCGAAAGAATTGTATGCGAGTCCGCGGAATATGTTTGTTGCCGGATTTATCGGTTCCCCGGCGATGAATTTCATTGATGCCCGGATTGAAGGCACGCAGGTTGTCATCGAGGGAGCATCATTCACCTTGCCAGCAGATGTACTCGCTCGTCTTCAGAGTCATCAAGGCAAGCCGGTGATTATGGGGCTGCGTCCAGAGCATATTTTTGGTGACGATGTTGCTCCGAATATCCCGACAGACCACATGCTGCAGGCGCGAGTTCAGGTTGTAGAACATCTGGGCTCCGAGAATTTGGTGTATTTCCATTCCGGTGCCCGTACTGTTACGGCCAAGGTTCATCCGGAAACACATGCTTATGTAGGTATGGACAAAAATTTTGTACTGGACCTGCGTAAGGCGCACTTTTTCGATCCAGAGACGGAGCTTGCGATTGGACGGGAGTAAGCGGCACTGAAGTTCGTTACAATTGGCATGCCTCGGAAATCCGTCGTTTAAGGTGCGGTAGATTCGTTAGCACGTTGCAAGTTTGGTACAACATACTGACCGGCGGTGCGGCCAAGCCAACCCAAATGGGGAGCCCTTTTAAGACAGCCCTTGTGGGCGAATGCTTCGCTTCTCCAGATTTGTTCTGTTTTCTCCGTATCGTGTAAATGTTTGGTCCAACTTATATAGAAGGGAGAATAAAAATGCGTAAGCTGAGTGAAGTATTGATCAAGTCGGGCGCGGAAATCTATCGGGATATTATTCCGGTGGCCTTGTACAGTGTCGTTAGCTCCATCGTATTGGTTCCCATTCTGATGTTTGCTCCGCTGCCGATCGCGGTGCTGCTACTGGCCTTGATATATATGCCCATCCTGTTCGGTGTTTGTTATGCCGTGCATCACAGATTGGAACGTAAGGAACGGCGCAATGGACTTAAGGATATTTGGATCGGAACGTTGAAGGGAATAGTCCCGGGAGGATCGGTGGGTGTGCTTTTCGCGGTGCTTGGCTTCATTCTATGGTCAACCTGGTGGTATTACGGTGGACAGGGTGGAATTACAGGTACAGCAGTGGGTGTATTCCAGACTTTCTTTGTTCTCATGGCGCTGATGTCACAGTTCTATACCTGGCAGCTTGTTTTACAAAAAAACATGGGCATCGTTCAGGCGATGGGGGAAAGTGTAAAGCTGTTCTTCCGTCACCCGGGGTACACGATGGGCGCTTGTTTTCAGGCCATGTGCTTAACTGCTTTGCTGATGCTGACTGTCGTTGGTTTTGGAGCGCTGTTTGGAGGTATGTTTGCCATCTATCAGCATAAGGTTGCTCTTAATATGCTGGAGCCTGAAGAAGAGCCTGTCGTAACAGGCGGTAATGATCACCAGCATACAGGCTGGATCAGCCAGGGGAATGTGTGATGGGTCAGTTGAATGGGACCGAGCAGATCCCGGCTGTAAAAACGGGAGTTGATCTTCTATCCAGAGGGTTATCACATCCATGGATAACGGGTAATCGAATCGGTCTAATTACAAACCCGACTGGTATTACAGCGGATTTTGTATCGACAATAGATGTGTGCGCCAGACTGGCTAATGCCATGCTTACAGCGCTTTATGCCTGTGAGCACGGACTGTGTGGAGAGCTTCAGGCGGGTGTCAGATTCGGAGACATGCTTCATCCACGTCTGGACATTCCGGTGTTCAGCCTGTATGGAGATTACAAGAAACCTACGCCTGCAATGCTGGCTGGAGTGGATACGGTGCTGTTCGACATTCAGGATGTGGGCATCCGTTATTACACGTATGCCTCAACCTTGTTCCATATGATGGATGCCTGTGCTGGAGCAGGCAAACGCATGTTGATTCTGGACCGTCCCAATCCGCTGGGTGGAAACGTTGTGGAAGGCGGTGTGCTGAACGCGGGGTATGAATCACTCGTTGGCGCTTGGCGTGTACCTGTACGTACCGGATTGACGATAGGTGAACTCGCCCTGATGGTCAACAGCGAGATGGATGTACCTTGTGAATTGGACGTGGTTACCATGGAAGGATGGCAGCGCTCCATGGAGTTTGCGGATTGTGGTCTTCCCTGGATGTTACCCTCTCCCAATATGCCCACGCTGGACAGTGTGCGGGTATATGCGGGTACGTGCCTGTTCGAAGGCACTAATGTATCGGAGGGCAGGGGCACGACCCGCCCATTCGAGTGGATTGGGGCACCCTGGGTTGAGGGTGAGCGTTTGGCGGAACGATTTCGGGAATACAAGCTGGAAGGTGTGCATGTGCATCCAGTGTACATGTCGCCAACATTCTCCAAACATGCAGGTGAGCTGTGTGGTGGTGTAAGGATTTTTGTAACGGACAGCAGGAAATTTCGGGCGGTAGAGACAGGGTTAGTGCTTTTGCATGAACTGGTTTCACTTTATCCGGAGCAATTCTGCTGGCTGGAGCCGCCAGAGCCAGGTTCAAGGTACTTTATCGACCTGCTGGCAGGGGGGAAGGAAGTCAGGGAAACGATCCATGACCGGGCGGGCTTCGTTCGTTTAATCGAAGATTGGAATGTACAGGCAGCGGAATGGAAGGAGCGGCGAAAGCCGTTTTTGTTATATGAATGAACGGATGTTTGTTAGCGGAGGGAGGCATGAAATGAGTGGGCCAAAAGAGTTATACCAGTCGAAGCTGAAACAGATGACTTTGCGTGAGAAAATCGGGCAAATGCTGCTTTGTGGCTTTCATGGCACTGAAGCTGCTGGCGATGTGGAACCCTTTCTCCGAAAGTATCCAATCGGTGGCGTGATCTATTTTGCGCGCAACGTTGAGTCGCCAGAGCAGGTAGAGCGGTTATCGTCAGGGCTACAGCAGATTGCCAAAAGCAGCGGTAATGTGCCGCTCTGGATATCCATTGATCAGGAGGGCGGCATGGTTGCTCGAATTACCGAAGGAATCGCCTTGATGCCTGGACCAATGGCCATTGCCGCTGCCGGTTCCATTGACGATGCATATCAGGCGGCATATATCAGTGGGTTGGAGCTGAAGTCCATGGGCATTAACATGAACTTTGCTCCAGTATTGGATGTAAACAATAACGCGGCCAATCCGGTCATCGGTGTACGATCATTCGGCGAATCTCCACAATCCGTTGCAGAATATGGAGCCAGAACCATTGCGGGAATACAGGACGCTGGAATTGCAGCGACAGCCAAGCACTTCCCGGGGCATGGGGATACGGATACCGATTCCCATCTGGACCTCCCAATCATCACTCATGATCGTGAACGGGTAGAGCGCCTGGAGTTGATTCCATTCCGAGCCGCTATCGCCGAAGGTGTCGATGCCATGATGTCGGCGCATATTTATTTTCCTGCACTGGAGCCAGAGCGTCTGCCCGTAACGCTATCGCAAACCGTATTAAGCGGTCTGCTTCGCCAGGAACTGGGTTATCAGGGCATGATCGTGACAGATTGCATGGAGATGGATGCCATTGCCGTGAACTATGGCACTGTCGATGCAGCCGTAATGGCGGTAGAGGCCGGGGCAGATCTGGTGTTAATTAGCCATACGGCTAAGCTTCAGGCAGAGGCATTTGAAGCATTGTTAGCAGCTGTGAGGAGTGGACGGATTAGCGAGAGACGTATTGATGAGTCGGTGAATCGCTTGCTGATGTACAAGGCGAAACGTGGTTTGTTGGAGAGTGAAGCGGGTGGTGCAGGTGATGAGGAAGTGTATGGCGTAGTATCGAATGCATCATTGCCAAAGGCATCAAACGTTCCTGCTCTATCCAGTGGGTCGAAGCGCAACAGTTCATTACACCAAGAGGTTGCTCGCCGTATTAGTGAGAACAGTATCACACTGGTGCGCGATCAGCTGAATATGCTACCTTTGAAGCCGGAACGCACGCTGGTCATAACGGTTGCCACGTCCGTGACGACAATTGCCGACGAACAGCTGACTCAGACATTCACCTTGGGCTCAGCCTTATCCATGTATGGTCTGGATGTTGTTGATCTGACGGTCACACCCGAGGAAGTCGCCATTCGTTCCGCACGTCTGCTTCAGGCAGCGGAAGCAGATGACATTCGGCAGATTGTGGTGGGAACCTACAATGCGGGAAGTCCCTCCGGCGATCCACAGTGCAGGCTGATTGGTTGGATACAGCAATTGGGTAAACCACTGGCTGTTGTGGCATTGCGAAGCCCCTATGATCTGCTGGCGCTCCCGGATGCCGAGGTCTATGTAGCGGCTTACGAGAGCCGGCCACTTGCCATGGATAGCGTCGCTCAGGCGCTGATGGGGCGCATTCCTTTTGCGGGGAAACTTCCTGTAACATTAAAGCAAACAGATGATGAAGAGCGGATGTCTCCTAGGCATTAATAAGAATATGAGTAAATCTACCTTTTGCAGGATGAAGAAGAGATGGATTGTGGGTTGAGCGAAACGGAAGTGTGAGTCGTTAAAATGAGAACATATACAACACAAAGAGACGATCCTTTAAAGGACCGTCTCTTTGCTCATTATAAGCTATAAATTATAGATTATTGCAATTGCAGTGCTTTGGCTGTCTGTGCCTCAACTTCATCCAAAAGTGAAGTCATGTCCATACCTGCGTGGTTGCCAAGCAGGATAATGGTGATATCATCGGACAGATTACGTGAAAAGGCTGTGGCAAACCCGCCACCACTACCGTTGTGGAAGACGGTACGGTTTGCGCCATTCTCTTTGAGAATCCAGGCGTAGCCATAGTTTTTATCAGAATAAGGCTCATACATCTGTTCAATCGTATCCTGGCTTAGAATCTTGTCCGTATACAGCGCACGATCCCATTTCAGCATATCGTCCACCGTGGAATAGATGGTTCCTGATCCGGATTGAGACACATAGTAAGGTGCAGTTACCCATGCGTTATCTTCTTGAACAAAACCACTAATCGTGTGCACTTTACGGGAAGCTTCTCCCGAATTTTTCATGCCAAGTGGTTTCAATATCGTCTGCTGCACGTAATCGGCATAACTCATGCCAGATACCTGTTCAACGACGTATGCAAGTAAAACATACCCGCTGTTGCTGTACAGATAGGCACTTCCTGGTTCAAACTTCAGCGTTTTGTGGCGAATCTCTTCTACAGTCTCTTCCATAGAAGTTCCTTCACCCCGACCAAATGCTGATGGCAGACCTGAGGTCTGAGATAAGAGCATATGCAGCGTGATCTGATCTCCCTTCGGTATACCGGAGATGTACTTGGAGATTGGATCTTGCACATCGACCTTTCCTTCTTCCGCCAGACTAAGAACGGAAGCGGCCGTGAAGGATTTGCTCAGCGATGCGATTCGAGTCTTCTGATCTGGACGATTCAGTGTCTGTTCGTCGGCAAGTCCGTAGCCTTGCTTTAGGAGTACTTCACCATCGCGGGCGATCAGAGCCATACCTGGATAGTTGATCTCGCGCAGATACGTATCAACGCTGGCAACCTCGCTGTTCAGCAGGCTGACTTGATCGGTGACCATCTTTACACTCATCTGCCCCGTGGCTGTACGTTGGACCTTGATGTCTGCCTTGATTGCATTAGCCATGGCCCGGACAGGTACCATCAACGTACCGTTAACAGTACGTGAATTCACACCTGTAGCCAGATCGACCTTGTTTACTTTAATGGAATTGCTGCCAGCCTGATGAATCAGCTTGTCTCTGCCAACGGTAATGGTAGCCGTCTTGGTGCGATTATCCCATTTCAACGTGCCTTTAACCGATGTGACCACATCCCGCAGTGGAACAAACGTTGAGCCTTTGATGATAAGTGGTGCGTTCTTCCAGGATTGTTGCTCACCATTCACTTCAATGTGAACTGCTTGCGTCGCCTGCGCTGCGGATGCCGTAATACCAGCCTGTCCCAGAATCGGGCCTGCACACAGGATGAGCGCTAACAGAATGCGGAACATGGATGAATATACCGTGGAAACATGTTGCCTTTCATTTGCCTTGCGTAAGATTTGAATCCTCTCCTTCCAATCGTTTCATGAATAGCCAGCTTATGAGCATTGTAAACGATCTCGCTAAGGGGGTCAAAACGAATAGAAGGATTAGGTGAATCCATCTAAACTGACCGAAAAGATTAAATTTATTCTAATTTAGTATCTATACATAATATTTTTACAGCAATTGTCCGATAAAAGGATGGGTGAAGATTATGATGGGGGATAGTTTAATGAAGAAAAGGATTCGAAATTGGTTTACTTTAACCGTAAAAAAACGCCTGATCGCTGCATTGCTCCTGTTCCTGATTGTACCGAGCATTACTGTTGGTTGGTTGTCTTATCAAAAAGCTGCTGACCAGGTTAAAATGGAAATTATTCGTTCCGCACAAGCCAAAACAGAAATGCTTAGTCTGCAGATAAATCAAATGCTGGATATGGAGAAGGATAACGCAGCGCAGATGGCTGCGGGTATGACTTCAAACGATATTATTAATAAATCCCCTGCACTGCAAAGGCAGATGGATCGGATGTCTCAGAATCATAAGGAACTGGGTGTACTCACCGCAGGTGCGGAAGATGGTAGCTGGATGAAATCTCCTGATCCCGGGGAACAGATCTATGACCCACGTGAACGTTCATGGTATACGATGGGCATGTCCCAGGACGAACCTGTAATCTCGGATACGTTCCAGTCGGTCACAACAGGTGAATGGGTTGTAACGGCAGCTGCCAAGCTGGCTGATGGCAAAGGGGTATTCGGGGCCAATGTCAGTCTCAATCATCTGAAAGAATCCGTTGATCAGATACGTATTGGTAAAGAAGGCAAACTGTACATGCTAGATAACGGGGGTAAATTCCTGTTCCACTACAATATTGAATCCGGTACACAGTCGGATGAAAGCTACATTAATGAGATGTATACGAAGGAAAGTGGAACGGTGAAGTATACATATGATGGTCACGAAGTGGAAGCTGTGTATTTCACCAATCCGGTGACAGGTTGGAAAATTGTTGGCGAGATGGTTCCTTCCGAAGCAAGTGAAGCTGTAATGCCTATTTTGATCCGTGCAATTACAATTGTGGCATCTGCATTGGTTATCGGGTTGATTCTGCTTATATTCATTATCCGCAGCATTCACCGGCCATTGCTGCAATTAACGCAGGCAGCATCCAAAGTAAGCGCCGGGGACCTCACCGTAAGGGTAGGTTTACAGCGCCGGGATGAGTTCGGACAGCTCGGGGAAAGCTTCGACACGATGACGACTTCCCTACGTAGTGTGCTTGGAGAGGTGCATGATACATCCAGCCAGCTGGCGGCATCTTCTGAAGAACTGATGGCGAGTTCCGAGCAGACATCCAAAGCCACAGAACAGGTGGCTGAACTGATGCAGGATGCAGCTGCGGGAACGACTTTGCAGAACAATAGTCTTGCTGCTACAGGTCAACTCGTGGGCGAAATGTCCATTGGAGTAAAAGAGATCTCATCAAGTGCTGAAGACACCGCTCGTATCGCTCTGGATGCATCCACTAAGTCGGAAGCAGGTATGGTTACAGTAGAAGAAGCGGTTACCCATATTCAGCAGGTGAATGATGAGAGCAAAGCCATGTCTGTGGTCATTGAGGATCTGCGCGCGAAAAATGAAGAGATCCTTGTGATTGTGGCCGAGATTACGGCCATTGCCAAGCAGACGAACATTCTTGCATTGAATGCATCCATTGAAGCTTCAAGAGCTGGCGAGCAAGGGCGCGGATTCGCGGTTGTAGCCAACGAAGTGAAGACACTGGCTCACAGTTCAGGCGCTTCAGCCGAGCGGATTAATGAGCTTATGCATGAGATGCAGGAGAAAACCAATGCGGTGCAATCCACTTTTGCCCGTACGGGAGAAGGTATGGTGAAGAGTTCGCAGATGGTTACAGAAGCAGGCGAAGCATTCAATAACATTCGTACTGCGGTACAGTTGGTGGCTGCACAAGCTGGAGAAGTATCCACGGCTTCCCGTCAAATTGATGGGGGCATGAGTCATATCAACAAGGCAGTAAGTGATACAATGGTTCTGTCGGACAGAATTGCCTCTGGAACGGAAGATGGATCAGCGGCGGCTCAAGAGCAGTTGGCTACAATGGAAGAGGTTGCGGCTTCTTCGGCAGCATTGTCACGTATGGCTGAAGATCTGCAAAGCATGATTGAACGGTTTAAGTTGTAACAGAGATTGAAATGAGACAATGATTGAGGATAAATGCTTATGGAAGGTGCTGAAATGCCCTTTCTGCGATGAGACTGCAGGGTTGCGACCCTGCGGTCTTTTTTCTGTTGAACAAGGGGCATCCGTTATGTCTTTAAACATAGCATTCTTTTCCGTTATATTGACATAAAATAAACAAAACTATATTATATCTATAAATAAACAAACATAATTATAAAATATTTGATTGATATACGGTTGGAATGACCATACAATGATAAAAAGGAGCTTTTACATGAAATCATCGGAATCCTGGTTGCAAACAGCTTCATTGGAAGAGATCAAGCGTGGTTATATGGAGGAGGGTCCCGCCTATATATGTGTCTGCTGCGGATACAGGACGGAATCGGGGATTATCTATCCTGAAGAAGGAGTGCTCTATGAGGCAGCCCGTTATATGCGAGTGCATATTGAGAAGGTTCATGGATCGGTATTTGAATATTTGCTGGAGCTGGATAAAAGCGTAACCGGATTGTCTGATGTCCAGCGGGGCTTGTTGTCACAATTCTATGAAGGCAAGAAGGATGCTGAAGTACAGAAGACCCTTGGCATCGGGAGTGCTTCCACGATCCGGAATCATCGGTTTGTATTAAAGGAGAAGGAACGGCAGGCCAAGATATTTCTGGCATTAATGGAGCTTCTCAAGAGTAAAGATACCCAAGCCCCGGCTGAATGGGTGTCGTCGGTGACAAGACATGGGCATACGATCCATCCGAACTCATTTGATATTACAGAACAGGATCGGGAGAAGGTGTTAAACAAGTATTTTCCAGAGGGTACTGGCGGTCGGCTGACGACATTTCATATGCAGCAAAAGCATAAATATATTGTGCTCATCGAAATTGCCAAACGATTCGAGACAGAGCGCAAATATTCCGAAAAACAGGTCAATGAGCTTCTGAAGGAAGTTCATGATGATTACGTGGAAATACGGAGGTATCTCGTCGACTATGGTTTGCTGGAACGTGAGCCAGACGGCAGTCAGTATTGGTTGGGAAGCCACACAGATCAACAGAGCGCCAAAGTTGGAAAACAGAAGCGCAAAGAAAAGGGGGAGCAGGAGAAGATGAATCGTCGCAAAGAATTGCAGGAACAGGCCAAAGAAGTTAAAACGGAAGCGGGCGTCTACCAAATTCGGAATGAACGTAACGGCAAAGTTTATATCGACAGCACACTGAACCTGAAAACCATTAACGGACAACGGTTTATGTTACAGATGGGTAGCCATCTGAATCGAAGATTGCAGGCTGAATGGAATGAATATGGAGAGACTGCGTTTGTGATTGAGGTGCTGGAGACATTGAAACAAGACGATAACCCGTATTACGATTCCAAAGATGCACTCGCCAAATGTCTGAATCGCTGGTTTGAACAGTTAGAGCCCTACGGAGATCAAGGGTACCACGGAGATAAAAAGCAATCTGCTGAATAGGAGAGGCATTTTCCTCTCTAAAATGCCTGACCTTTTATAACCCATAAGCCCCTTTGCCAATATGATGGCAAAGGGGCTTTGGGTGTTACAGACTACTTATTATTATATAAGTTGAACTAATCTTTTACACGATAACAGCGATTGGAAGGTTATTCTGTCATCGTAGTGTTAGTGTAAACAATCTTTAGTTCAACGACTACAGCTTGAATTGTTCAACCAGCTTCTGCAGCTTATGAGCCAGATGGGCAAGGGAATCAGCAGAAGATGATATCTCCTGCATGGAAGCCACTTGCTCCTCCGTAGCAGCAGAGATGTTCTCCGTTCCATCGGCATTGGTTTCCGATATGGCGTGGATCTGATCAATGGATTGCACCACTTCGGCTGTACTTGCAGACATCTGTTGTGAGGCGGCTGCAATGTTCTCGAGCTGATGATTGACGACCCCAACAGCCTCACTAATCTGGGCAAAAGCTTCATCTGCAAACTGAACGGCACGAATGCCGTTGCTTACATCCTGTTGCCCGATCTGTACATTGTGATTGGCCATTGAAATCTCCTGTTGAATCGCTCCGACCATCTCTACAATCTTCTGGCCGGACAGGCTCGATTGTTCCGCCAGCTTGCGGACTTCGCTGGCAACAACGGAGAAGCCGCGTCCATGCTCACCTGCACGTGCTGCTTCAATAGAAGCATTGAGAGCAAGCAAATTGGTTTGTGTAGCGATATCTGTAATGACAGATACCATCTCACCAATGGATGTGGAATGCTGTCCAAGTCGTCCAGCAGTATCTGCCATACCTTGCACAAAGCGACTGACGGAACTCATCTCGGATACGGCCGTCTGCATGGTTGCATTCCCTTTATCCGCGAGCTCACTTGCTTGCATGGCAGCTTCGGATACTTGCTGTGTGCTGTTCGTTACCTGTCCCACACCTCCAGCAAGTTCATTCATCTGCAGTGCCGTATGTTTCAGGTTGCTTGTTTGTTTCTCAAGTCCAGCTGCGGATTCTTCCGTGATCAGGGCGACTTGCTCTGTTGCTTTGGTTGTCTCCGATGAGTTGACTGCCAATTGTGTGGATGAGGCGGTTAACTCGTCAGCTGTGTGTCGCACGTCCTGGATAACGGTTCGCAAGGATTCGCTCATCTTATTGAAGCTGGTGCTCAGCTTGCCGAATTCATCCTGTCCCAATACAGCAACCTCGATGGTCAGATTACCATTACTAATTTCGTCAGATGCCTTCACCAAGCGGTTCAGTGGTTTGGTGATTGATTGCACAATCCAGAAAATAATGATGGAGCTTACCGCAATTGCAATCGCGACAACAATAAGTGTGGTATATAGGATCGGACGGACAGAAGCCGTCACTTCCCCACTGTCAATGACACCAACCACGGTCCAGCCCGTCGTTTCATTGGTGGAGAAAAAGGCGTGTTCCTGGTTTCCATTTAGTGTATAGGTCAGACTTCCGTTTTTCTGTGCAAAAATATCTTTATAGGGTGCCATGGTTCCTTCGGTCCCCGGTTTTTCGGTAGGATGTACAATGATTTTATTGGCATTATCAATGATATAGATATAACCCTTCTCGCCAATCTTCGTGGAGTTAACCGTCTTCGAGAGGGCTTCAAGCGACAGGCTGACAGAGACGACACCATGGCCATCCGCTGAGGTCTGAGCTACTGAAGCAACAACATTGCCGGTATTGCTTGATAAGTAGGGGGTGATTACGGTAGGGACATCTTTGTTCTGCGTAGCAGCCTGATACCACGGGCGTTCGCGCGGGTCATATCCTTCTTTGTTCACCGCAGTTACAGGGGAGTTAATATACACGCCCTGATCGGTACCGATGGAGGCAAGTTCTACGTCATCATGCGTTTCCTTGTACGCGTCGAGCAAGGTACGGATGGTATCTGTTTCGTCACCCTGATTGGGTCCGACATTGCCTGCATCCAGCTGACTTGCCAGGAAATCAACATTTTTGCGTGTTGCACCAATGATCTGGTCAATAGTTTGGTTGAGCACAGTAACACTGCTGATCGCGTTCTCATACATTTTCTCTTCAACCTTGGCATCAGCTGTTTGGAACGAGATAATGCCCAGACTAATGGTTGGAATGAGCAATACAATGGCAAATGACAAAATCAGTTTCTCTCTCATCTGCATTGTTCTTTTGACCCCTTGTTTACGAATTTTTTTCATACACATTCCCCCTCTGTGTAACCCATCCCCATGTCTAGTGGACAAGCCCATCTGGTAAAAGATATTTCATTCCATCCTTTCCAGAAGTTTCTGGTGCTATCGTATGACAAATTTCGCGTTTATTCAACATAATTTATGAGTTTCGCGAAAATATTTTTCGGTTTTGTAGGTATTTAGGATTACATCTGTTCTATAAAAAGTAATCTGTCTCTCCCTTAGTGCACATCTTGTGGTATATTTCTGAATTAATGTGAAGTGAATTCTGCAAAATGTGAAATCCATAAGACATGTAACTGGTCATGTTGAATACACAAAGAAGTTGTTTTCATGAAGAGTGGACCTTGATGGATCTACATCCATATATATCGGTTTATGGGGACTGAAATTGGAGAGGGGTTGTAAGGCAGTTGGACCAAAGTACACTACAGATATCTGGACAGGAGAACATGGAAGAGGTCCAGGATCAAGCTACATTCATGCAGGGGGTCAAAGATTGTATCCCAACCCTGCTTGGTTATTTGAGTATTGGCTTTGCGGCGGGTGTTATTGAAATGACCGCGGGTCTGAGTCTGGCGGAAACGGCACTGCTCAGCCTGATTTTATATGCAGGATCGGCTCAGTTCATTGCAGCAGGCATGCTCGCATCGAATGGATCAGCAATAGCCATCATGTTTACCATATTTTTTGTGAATCTTCGTCATTTGCTGCTCAGTGCAGCTGTATCACCGTATTTTCGGCATCTGACCCCGCTTAAAAATATGTGGATTGGTTCACTGCTTACCGATGAGTCTTTCGGCGTGGCGATGACACGTGCGATTGGCAGGGAAAGGCTTAGTGAACGCTGGATGCATGGTCTGAATATTACCGCATATCTGAACTGGTTCGTGGCTAATATGGCGGGAGCGTACTTTGGACGCTGGATCACCAATCCTGAACGACTGGGTCTGGATTATGCCCTGCCAGCGATGTTTATTGGACTGGTTGTACTCCAGTTGGTGCATCGCAAAAACAAAAAAATACACATTAATGTGGCTATTATCGCCGTTGTCTGTGTAATCTTCGCCAGCATGGCTTCACTTGGCAGCATGAGTGTCATTGTGGCTGCGGTCATTGCGGCAACGATGGGAGTGTTCATGGAACGATGGAAGTAAGATGGGATGTATTCTGGATTATTATGGGTTCGGCGCTATTAACATTTATCCCGCGTGTACTGCCACTGATGCTGTTCAGCAAGATACAGATTCCAATGTGGTTATTACGCTGGCTGGAGTATGTACCCGTAGCAGTCATGGCAGCACTGATTGGTCAGGAACTGTTCATGTCGGGCAACCAGTTAGTGCCGATTAGGCACAATGCAGCTCTGTGGGCCTCCCTGCCTACGATTGCAGTAGCCATCTGGACACGCAGTCTACTTGGAACCGTATTGGTCGGTATTGTGGCTATGATGATTTTGCGATATTGGATCGGATAATTGCTAGGAGAGTCATAAGATGGCGACCCTCAGTGATGAAAACGCTATTTTCTATTGTGACCGAAAGGGATAAAATGGAGACTGAGGTGTTCAGTGTTTCCATTTTGCACAAGAGGAAGGAACGATTTCAATCATGAGTACAAGTCCATCCGTTATATTGTTTCAGGGAGACTCGATTACAGATGGGGGAAGATCACGTAATGATGATCCAAATCATTTTCTCGGACACGGATATGCGTATCTGATCTCCAGCAAACTGGGTATGGAACTGGCGGGCAAGCAAAAGACCTTCTATAACAGAGGCATCAGCGGGGATCGGGCATCCGATCTGTACGCACGCTGGAATGAGGATACCATTAGTCTAAAACCGGATCTGATCAGCATCCTGATTGGGGTTAATGATGCCTGGCGCACGATGAATGGTGAACCTAGCGGGGTAACGGATCGTTTCGGACGGGCGTATCGCCATTTGCTTGAAGAAACTCGGGAAGTGATGCCGGATACGGGGCTGATTTTGATAGAGCCGTTTATTCTGAGAACCGGAGCAACTGCGGAGAAATGGGAAGCCTGGGAAGAGTATATCGGTCAATATCAGAAACTGGCTCAAGGTCTTGCTGAAGAATTTGGAGCTGTGTGGGTGCCATTGCAGCAGACGTTTAATGATGCTCTGAAACAGGCGGATGCAGCGTACTGGTTATGGGATGGCGTACACCCAACCGCAGCAGGTCATGAGCTGATTGCACGCCAATGGTTGTCTGTTGTACAGAATTCTTCGCTTGCGATTGTGTAATAACAACAGCGGACAGTTGCGATATGGGCAGCGGCATTATAGGTATTCAAGATCAGTTGAGGATATAAGATAGTTAAGAATATGAGATAACCATAAAAAGCCTGTGGTGACAGGCAGAATGCAACGGAGAACCTGACGAAGGTTCTTCGTTTTTTTTGGTTAGGAAGGAGAAGGAAGTAACGTCGTGGAAAGGGTTCTAATGGATAATTCTTCAAAAATGCTATCATATCCGGTAAAATGAAATCGATTACATTATAATATGGGCATGACAATCCATTAACGAAGAGTGGTGAATCCAATGGAAGATTCCATTCACGAAGTCGAAAATGAAAATATAAACCAACGTGGTACTGAGAGCAGAGCATTGAGTTCCTTAAGTGCCGACAGACTCTTGGAGAAGTTATCCCGGCCTGAATTGGCTACGTTATACACAGACTTGAAGGCTTACGGTGAACGTGCCTTGAAAGAACCCATGCCTTCCTTGTCGTTCCGTCTATATCGACAGTTCAGCGATAGGGGTGAGCGAAAAGCCTATGAAGAGGCTTATTTCGATCGAAGGGGCAGACTTGCTGCTGTGGCGATGCTCGCATTAGACACAGCTAGGCCGGATGCACTGCAGGCGCTGGAAGAAATATTGTGGGACGTGTGTGGTGAGTATACGTGGTGTTTGCCCGCGCATCTGGGTATGGGAGAGGTCAACCAGGTGAATGGGAACATCGATCTGTTCGCCGCAGAGACAGTACATATGCTGGCCGAGATTGTGAACATTTACGCCGAGCGGCTGGATCGCCTTGTCATAGAACGGATCAGGTCTGAAGCAGAACGGCGAATCTTCACTCCGCTTTACCGGGAGCAACGGAAGTTGCACTGGCAGACAGCGGATCACAACTGGTCGGCGGTCTGTGGTGGGTGCTGTGGCATGGCCGCATTGTTGCTGCTCGAGGATGAGTCCACACTACAGGAATCGATCTCCCATACGGTCAGCTGTATGAACGCATTCTTGAGCGGATATGGCGAGGATGGCGGCTGTGCCGAAGGCATTGGATATTGGGTATATGGATTTGGTTATTTCACCTATTATGCCGAGATGCTTCGTGAGTACAGTGAGGGCGAACTAGATCTGCTGACGGGTTCCAAAATAACAGCTATCTCAGCCTTCCCGCTGCGAGTTCATTTGTCAGGTGGAACATTCGTAAATTATTCGGACAGTGCCGAGCAGGAAGAGATCCCTTCCGGATTGCTTTCCCTGCTCGCATCCCGATTTGGGTTGCAGGTGGATTTGCCGCTTCATATCCCACTGCTTACCGATGATCCCTGTCATCGCTGGGCTCATCTGTTGCGGAACGTGATGTGGAGCGATCCGGCAGTGTATGGTGATGAAGGTGCCTCTGCGCAGGCTGAACGGGGATTTATTTTTCAAAATCTGTGCTGGATGATTGCAAAAGGATCGTTCGATTCTCCGGATACAAAACATGCGAACGGCGCACCCCTTCATGTGGCTATTTCCATTAAAGGCGGGCATAACGATGAACCTCACAACCATAATGATCTGGGGCAGTTCATTATCCATTGCGGTGGTGAGAATATTCTGTGTGATCCAGGAGCAGGGTTGTATACCCAAGCGTATTTTGCGCCAGGCAGAGAGCAGCTGTTCCACATCTCGTCATCCGGTCATAACGTTCCGCTCATTGAAGGCCAGGAGCAATGCTCCGGTCGGCAAGCGCAAGCCCATGTGTTAGAGGCAAAGCTGGCAGAGGGTGGCGGTGAGCTGGATACTACTTTAGATCTGACATCCGCATACCCTGGGGCTGCTTCACTGGCTCGGTATACGCGCCAATTTCATTGGAAAATTTCTCCTGACGGTAGTAGAGATCGAGCAGAATTGCGTCTGATTGACCGTTTTCAATGGAAGAGCAGGGTGGTGTCTTCGGCAGAACGATTCTCTTCGGTGGATGATTCAGATGCAGGATGTTCGAGCGTAGTGGAGCGCTGGATGAGCAGAGTACAACCTGAGGTGGTGAAGAGCGGTAACCTTCGCTGGCAAGGCATACATGGAACGGTCCATATGACGTATGATGCGAACCAGTGGCAGGTTTTTACGGAGGTTATGAACACAGTTGATCATGGAAATGTTCCAGTCACATTCTATCGGACGTCACTATCATGGACAGGTGCAATTGATGAGACAGATGTTCGGACAGAACGCCCTAATTCGCTTGAAACGGTATGTGAGGTACGCTTCATCATTGAACCGAAAATGGAAGAAACCGAGGTGAGCATGCGTGAGTAAATATACATCTGCGTCCACATATCCATGGAAAGATGAACTCGAACATTACCGTACATTGGCAGAACAAGCGGGCCGCCCTCCGGCAGACGGCTGGAATAGGGAGCGCAAGTTGGCACTTGTTGAAAGTGTTGTTCGCGCTTACACACCATATCAGGACAGCCAGGGTGCAATTATCGACCCGTTCTCGGGTGTGGAGAGATATTATTCTACACCGGCCTATGCGATGGCTGCGGCAGTTCTGGTTGATGCAGGGCGTACAGATTTGCTCCAATCGGCAGCAATAGCCCTGTCACAGAGCATTGATGCCGTAGTCAATGGTAGCGCACCAGACAATCACCCTGATTTTTTTCCGGTGCTCATGATGAGAGCTTATATGTTGTTGAAACCACACCTGCCTGAACAAGCACAGATCTGGGCTGAGGCACTCAAGACGATCAGTCCTGAACAAGATTATGTATTTACGATGAGCAAGATGAACAATCCCAATCGCATGATTAACTGGAACGCCATTATGATCTCTGGCGAATATCTGCGGTGGCATGAACAGCTGGCGAATGAGGGTACTGCGTGGATGGATCGATATCTGGAAGCCTATCATCTACCCCGGTTTACAGCCCTTGGGTTGTATCAGGATGGACCGCTGGACCGCCCGAATTGTCCATTTTCCTATGATATTGCCACCCGTTATCACCTTGGGGTGATGCTCGAAGCAGGTTACGAGGGAACCACTGCCGATACGTTACGTGAGCAGCTGCGCCATGGTGCCTTCAGCTCGTTACTTTCGCTCTCGCCGCTAGGTGAGATTCCACCCCGTGGTCGCAGCTCCCAGCATCAGTGGAATGAAGCTGCCGCAGCTTATGTATGTTCTACACATGGAACGCAGGCTCTGGAGGCGGGAGATCCGGTGATGGCGGGTGCTTTTGCACGTGCGGCCAATCGGTGTTTTGCTGCTGTGGAGCGCTGGAAGATGGATGATGGACGCTTGAAAATCGTGCGCAATGAATACGCGCCAGAAGATCGGCACGGGTATGAAATCTATACCAACCACACCTGTTACAACCTGTGGACGGCAGCAGCGCTTGCTCACGCTTGTCTCAGTGATCCGGGAGACGATGTGAGCGAAGTATACCTTCCTTCCGAGTTAGGCAGCAGGGTTTTGCAGACCGATGGGTGGTTTGAAACTGTGATTGCTTCCATACCTGGTCAGCAACTGGTATTACACACGGCGATGAATGATCCGTATACGATTCCTGGTTTGGTACGGATTCAACAGATGGGGTTACCTGGTCTGATTGGTCCGTCCGCTGCCAGCCATGTGCAGGCCGGGTTTACGGAATTTGCCGAAGGGGCGGTTCGTCCGCTCAGTTACTGTCCTACCTGGAAGACACCAGATGGGGTATGGCACAGTCTTGCAGAGGGGATTCCATCCGGTGGTGCATATGATCGGGATGTTGGATTAGACCCTGCTCAGGGAGGTGGTTCCATTGTGTATGAGAAGGTGGACCATGATACACGGAACCAAGTGGAGCAGCATCTGGAGGAAAGAGCGGCAGAAGATGGCGTGAACGCCTTGGAGAATGCTTTTGCCGTGACATGGGTCGGTCCATTACCCGGAATTAAAACATTGCTTACCCATTATGTACAACAGGCGGATGTGCTGACTATAACGTATGAATTCGAAGGAGAGATCGCTGCAGCAGGGGCACTCATTCCGTTGATGTTCCATGATGGTCGTGAACAGGCGGTGATTACCCATACGGATCATAGCGTACGAACGGAGTATCGAGGGGCGTATGTAGAATCCACTGCGCTGGATCAGGGAGCCATAATTCATCTGGAGGAACAGGCTGTGGCCTCCCGTAATGGTTTACTGAAGGAAGCCCGGATTGAAGTGAACGGAGCACGTAGGTTGTCATTTGCGATCCGATTGGGCGGGGTTAACTGAAGGTGTTCAGGTTGAGGATCATTAGATCTTCAAACATCTCAAAACAGCTCGAAGCATAGTTGAAAGTGTTATTCGTGGATGATTAGTGATATTTATCGGATAGCTATTGCAGTTACGGCATACGACGCTATAGATAAGTTGAGGATGAGCTGGAGCATCAAGCTTAGATGTCTGGTATTGAATCGAGGAGGGATATGTTCATGAACACATCAACGTCGGTAAAATGGCTCGAGGAAGCGTGGCAACAGGGAGCTGCCAAGACGATTCGGAATGCAAAGCGGATTAAGGATACATTTCCGCACATTGCCCCGCAAGGGACGTATGATCGGAATGATCCGGAATGGTGGACAGCAGGTTTCTGGCCTGGATTGTTATGGCTGGTCTATGGGGATGCTCCTGAAAGTGAAGCGGCGGCTTCGCTACATCGCATTGCCGAAAGCTGTGAGCGGCAACTGGAGGGTTGTCTGCGTGATCCCGAATCGGTGGATCACGATCTGGGGTTCATCTGGCTGCTTAGTGGCGTAGCCAACTACCGCCAGACGGGCAGCATGGATGGACGGCGGCGTGGCATGCTTGCCGCCAACCTGCTCGCTGCCCGGTTCCACGTGCGCGGTGAGTTCATCCGCGCCTGGAACTTCAGCTCGTCAGCAATGGATACGCGCGGCGTAGCCATCATTGACAGCATGATGAACCTGCCGCTGCTCTACTGGGCATCCGAGCAGAGCGGCGACCCTCGCTTCCGTTGGCTGGCGGAAGCACATGCGGACACCGTGGCGCGCGAATTCATCCGCGCGGACGGGTCCATCTGCCACGTGGTGGAGTTCGATCCACACACGGGGCAGAAGCTGCGAGAGCATGGCGGACAGGGCCATGCTCCAGGTTCCGCCTGGGCGCGGGGGACCGCCTGGGCGTTGCACGGGTTTGCGCTGTCTTTCCGGTATACGGGCGAAGCCCGATATCTGGAGACAGCGGAGCGTGCGGCCGATTTCTTCCTCGCCATGCTTGGCGAAGAGATCGTGCCGATGTGGGATTTCCGCGCACCTGCGGAGCATCAGGTGGCGTGGGACTCGTCCGCTGCGGCGATTGCCGCGAGCGGGTTGCTTGAGCTGGCGAAGCTGTCGCCGCGCGGGGAGACCTATGCTGCCGCGGGAGAACGTATCGTCCGCGGCTTGCATGAGCACTATAGCTCTGGCGACTCGGCAGCGGAAGAAGGTCTGATCATGCAGGGAACGGTGCATTACCCGGAAGGGCGAGGGTTGAATGTGCCGATTATATACGGCGATTATTTCTATATGGAAGCGCTGGCGAAGCTGCGTGGACATGCGGGGTTATTTTAAAAGAAGAATTGAGAACTACGGGCTGGAAGAACTGAAGGGGAGAACGGATTAGTAAGGTATTAGTGTTGTGAGCCTTCGAATTATTTCATTAGATTCAACTAGTTAACCGGTTATATATTCAGTATTTAGTTGTCAGTAGCATCAGTAGCAAACCATCATCACCTGTCCGCATAAGGCTGTCTCCAGGATTAGGAACGATATTCCCTCTACTGGAGAAGGAGTATACCTAAGCTTGAGCTTTGAATAGACAAATCAAGGTGAGCGGACAGGCGGATGGTGTACATAATCCAAGGAAGACAAAAGAATATCTGACCTATGAATATTCATTCTTACGGGTCCAGTTGGGGTACAGACTTAGCTATGCTCTACTGAAAAGATCGCTTTTCACTTCGAAGGTGTACGTCTCAGGATGACAAAGTCGGCAGAAGATTGATCTGGATAGCGCTGCGGAATAATCTCATGAACTTTGAAATCAGGATAGTCGAAGAGATACTCGAACAGATTACGGTCCTGGATTGTATCAATCCCCGGGTTGCCGTTTTCCTTCAAACGGGTGTAAAGCACCACCCATGCTGTTGAGGAGTGCAGAATATCATAGAGGGTATTGCGAAAATCTGTTTCATCCGTGATGTGATATAACACATCCAGACAGACCGTCAGATCGGCTTGCAGGAAACCACGGTTAATCCATAGGCCTGGTGTATACAGCATGAAACTCTTGGACGAATCCTTGGCAAATTGGGAAGCACAACGCTTTACTGAAGAAGCCGCTACATCCACGCCCAGGTAGTCCTCATAATTCATGTATTGCAACTGGTTGCCATCCCCACATCCAAACTCAATGACACGATGAATCCCTTCACGTTGAATCAGTCCGTTCACGACCTCGGCCTTGAATTCAGCCAAAACCCCGTATGAACCCCTCCCGGAAGTTTCACCCGAACGATATGTTTCCTCCCAATACCCGATGTAATCAAAAGGCTGATGCATTATGTTTCCTCCAATCCTGTTAAAAGAAGTTCAAGACAGTCAATATACATAGGTATGCGCAATATTCGCAGGTATGATCGGTTGAAACAGGAATAGAAGATAAATTAATTTCCATAGAATTCCCTGAAAATTTCCTGAAAGTCTAAACATCTGGAAAGGACTTGCCGACATAAAACATAAGGAAAAAAATGATGATAATCGGGGGGAAATGATGTTAAAGCCAAGATTGACCAAGTACATGGTGATGATGCTGGTGTTGATGCTGAGTATTTCCAACGTAGGCTTGGCCGCTGCGGCAGACAAAGAACTGTCCAAAATTGTGGTTTCCAAGAATGAGATGTCGCTCGAAGTTGGTGATTCTGGGTCTGTTACGGTGACAGGGGTATATTCAGACAATACCTCGGCTAATGTAACGATTAGTACAACCTGGAGTAGCGAAGATACTTCGATAGCAACTGTATATAATGGTGCAATCACGGCCAAAAAAGAAGGTAAAGCGACGATTACGGCAGCTTACCAGGGTCAGAGTCAGACTGTTCAAGTGAAAGTAACGAAGAAGGTCAAAGCCCTTTCGAAAAACGTGCAAAGTCTGGATTTGCGCACGGGAGATACAAAAGAAATTATTTTGACAGCAACGTATAGTGACAATGAAACAAATAATGCAGCAGCAAATACTGCAGAATGGTCTACCAGTGATGAAAAGGTTGCTACCGTTGTGAATGGTAAAGTAACTGGACAAAGCGCGGGTACGGCAGTTATTACTGCGAAAGTTGGCAGCCAAAGCGTGACGGTGGATGTTAACGTTGAAGTGGTTAAACGTGTAGATGTAGATAAACAGCAAGTTAACCTGTTGTTGAACAAAAGTGAAAGTGTGAAAGTGACGGCTACGTATCCAGATGGCACAACCAAAGATGTAACGGATCTGGCGGAGTGGACATCCAGCAACGAGAAGGTCGCAGACGTTCTTAAAGGCGAAATTACAGGATACTCGGCAGGTTCTGCCAAGATCACAGCCAAATACGGTACGAAATCAGTTTCCGTTGACGTGGATGTGGATCTGACGAGCAAGCTGAGTGTGGAGAAACAAAGTATTTTCTTCCGTTTGAGCGAGACAACCAAAACGGCTAATGTCGTTGTAACGGCTTCTTATCCAAACAGCAGCGATGTGAATGTAACGGATCAGGCAACATGGACATCCAGCAACGAGAAGGTTGCAACGGTGTTTAAGGGACAGATCACAGCCATTAGCGCAGGTTCAACAACGATCAAAGCAACCTATAGTGGAAAAACTGTAGAAATTGCTGTAGATGTAGATACGGCAAGATATCTGGATATCAAAGATGTAAATGACAAGCTCGCCATGAGTGTTACCGGTGATAACAAGTCTAAGACATTGGTAGCCAATGCCGAATATATTGATGCCAGTACAGAAAATGTAACTTCCAAAGCAACATGGACTTCAAGCAATCCAGATGTTGTATATGTATCAAACGGCGATCTAATTGCATACAAATCCGGTACGGCTACGATCACTGTAGCTTATGGCGGTAAAACGGTTAAATTCACAGTGAATGTAGACGTAGCAGACAAGTATGAGATGGACAAGAAGAAAGCATCGGTAGCCGTTGGTGGAACGACTTCTGCCAAAGTACTGGCGTTGTATGGTGAAACATCCAAAGATGTATCTGAAGATGCAACTTGGAGCAGCAGCAGCGACAAAATCGCTGAGGTAGATAGCAAAGGGGTTATCACAGGTGTTGCTACAGGTAAAGTAACCATTACCGCGAAGATTGAAGGCAAAACACTGACTCTGCCTGTTGAAGTAGGTATGGCTAGTGGACTGGAAGCAGACGTGAACTTCGTTGTTCTGTCTGCCAAAGAAACTCAGACGATCCTTCTAACAGGTACGGATGAGGACGGCAACACGTTGGATGTAACATCCGAAGCAACCTGGAAATCCAGCAATGCACGTGTAGCGGATGTGAAAAAAGGCGTGATCACAGGTAACAGCAGTGGTAAAGCCAACATCACAGCAGAATACGGCTCCAAAAAAGTGACGATCCAAGTTGAAGTGGATGTCATCACACGTATTGAAGCTTCCGAGCCGGTTCTTTCCCTGAAATCAGGCGATACAGCTGATCTGACGGTAACTGCCTTCTTGAGCGATGGTAGCGAGCGTGATGTTACGGACAAAGCTGAATGGAAAACGAACAGCTACAAAGTAGCTCAAGTGACCAAAGGTAAAGTCAAAGCTACAGGTTCAGGTAAAGCCAAAATCACAGCAAAATACGGCAGCAAGTCTGTAACGATTGCTCTAGATGTGGATACACTGAAATATTTGCAGACGGATAAAGTAACGTTGACCATGAAACCTGGTGAAAAGGTAACTGTGGCGGCTACTGCAACGTATGCTGATGGCAGTGAAGCGAATGTATCCAAACCGGCTCTCTGGAAATCTTCCCGTATTGCAACAGCATCAGTGAAAGATGGAATTATTCAGGCGAACGGCAAAGGTAAAGCAACAATTACGGTGACATTTGCAGGTGTGAAAACCAAAGTAACGGTAGTGGTTGAAGCAAAGTAAACGATATTTTTCAACTGTGAGTGTGAAACGTGGAAATAAAAACGGTGATGCCAGCTAATAGCTGGTATCACCGTTTTTTGTTTATAAACTAGGCATGTCTTCAAGCGCTAACGAATCTGAAACGTCTTATTCAGGGGTCTGGAGCGTTTGCAGAAATCTAAGGAATCTGAGACACGTTATATCGGAAATTACAGTCTGTTATAGCACTTTTGTCAGGTTATTTTGGTATATAACGTGTCTGATGTTCCTTACAATTTATAAAGAGGACCTAAAGACCAAATAAGACGTCCTGAGTTCCTTAGAAAATGAAAATAATCTAGCCATTCGCCAACGTCCTGAATCCCTGCATACACCACCCTATTACAGATGTATAACCAAGTGATTCTGTGACGTTCCCTGTATGTTCTACTACTACATCGTGTGAGACAGTACCAGCGCACCATAGGCAAAAGCGATCACGATCAGAATGGCCGGATGCAGCTTGGTTTTGGTCATGACCCAGAGCGAGATGCCTGCAATGATCAAGGTCTGCCAGATGCCGATGGAATTAGTGGACAGCTGTCCAAATTCCCATGTGAGCAGAATCATGAGTACGGCGATAACAGGCTGTACGAGTAGAGTCATACCTTTGACTTTTGGTGACGTGCGATGTTTGTTCAACAGACGAAGTAATATAATTAGTGCGGTCGCGGAAGGTACGATTGTGGCAAAACTTGCGATAATTGCCCCAAACCAGCCTGCTACGTGGTACCCGACAAATGCAGCAATTTTGGTTGCAATCGGGCCGGGAAGGGCGTTACCAATCGCCAGTACATCACCGAATTGCTCGGTGGTCATCCATTGGTAGTGGTTCACAATCTCTTCCTGCATAAGCGGAATGGAAGCTGGGCCGCCCCCATATCCCAATATGTTTGCTACGAAAAATCCCCAAAATAGTTCCCACCAGGTCTGGAGCATCCTTAGGACACCCCCTTATCGGACTCGCCTTTGGACTTGAAGCGCTGAACCAGATCCAGATGGAAGACACCATATCCAAGGAAAACCGCGATCACAATCCCCGGATGGATATCCAGCAACTGCAATAGTACAAAGGCAATTACGCCGAATAGGGCGGCAAAAACTTTACCAAGTCCCTTCCAGGCTTTCATGGCAAATTCATAAGCCATCATGCCTAGCATGACAAAAATGACCGGCCGCACGGCGGCTACCATGCCTGCTACCACTTTCGACTCGCGTAGCGCGTACATGGAACCGAGCAGCGCGATAATGGCAATGCTTGTCGGTAAAATGTGAGCGAGTACGGACACGATCGCGCCCAGCACACCTTTGGTTTTATAACCGAGATATGCGGCCATCTTGGTCGCGATGGGACCCGGCAAGGCGTTGGCGATAGCCAAAATCTCGCCGAACTCCTCATCACTGACCCATTTGTAACGCGTAACGGCTTCGTAACGGATTAACGGGATCACCGAAGGGCCGCCGCCATATCCGAGAATTCCGGTTCGTACCATTCCGATGACGAGACCGTTGTAATCTTTCCAACCCATGCTGATTTCCTCCTAGAGTCTCATGCCCATCCGGCTTTTATAACGTTTCAACAATAGCTGTGATTCCACTTTGACGATACCCGGCATCTTATAGAGCTTCTCCAGCAAAAACTGCTCCATCTCTTCCATATCCGCAAAAATACCGTGCATGTGCAGTGTACTCGGGCCTGTCATATGATAAAGGCTGGTGACGGCTGGCTCTTCATCCAGTTTCTCAGCGACTTCATCCAGGAAGGGCGGTTCAACATCGACATTGAAAAAGGCCGAGACCTGAAGCCCAACTTTGCCAGGGTTGATTACAACGGTGAAGCGTTCGATGATTCCTTTTTCGGATAACGCATTAATGCGGGCCTGAACAGCTACACGTGACAACCCGATCTGTGTACCCAGATCCGTATAGGATATTCGGCTGTTTTGGTGAAGCGCGGCGATGATTTTGCGATCCATCTCGTCCAGATTGTACATTTGTGGAATTTCTCCTCCTTTGGAGGAGCGTTTCTCTGACATGTTGACCATCCTTTTCTCTCGCTATATGAAATGAACAATGAAATTTTACTAATCATACAATGTGTATGTGGCATTCATAGTTTAATGACGAATCGTAACTGGAGTCAATCTATTTATCATGATTATTGAATTTAACCGATTTTTAGCCTTCATTTTGTCATTTCGACCAATCGGAAATAAAAAGACCACTCGCACAGTCCAATAGCGAGCAGCCGTTAAATAATAGATAAGCTGGATTGAAGCGCAAAGTGTGATACGAAGCATGTACGGTTATCCCTGTGCTGTCTTGGGCAGTAAAAGGGTAACGGTGGTCCCTTCGCCAGGCTCGGAAGAAACTCTCAACGTTCCTCCTGCACCGCGGGCACGCTCTTCCATACTGAACAATCCAACGCCATTGCCAGCGGTTGCTTCGCTGAATCCAGCACCCTGGTCTTCAATAATAACCATCGTCATGTTCTCAGCATCTTCTATAGTAACACGTGCCTCGGCAACATCGGCATACTTCGCGACATTGGTTAAGGCTTCCTGAATAATTCGGTAGATGGCTATCTCCCGGTTCATCTCCAGTCGTTTGCGCAAATTACATTCCAGATCAACTTCGATCCCGTAGTGACGGGTGTAATTCTCGATATACGTACGAATCGCCGGAACAACACCCAGGTCATCCAGAACGGATGGTCTCAGCTCCCATGCCATACCGCGTACATCTTCCATAATACCCGTGACCTGTTTACGAAGTGCTTCAACCCCGGGGTGAGGCTGGTCTGCCAGCAGGCGATCCATCTGAATCACCAGAGAGAAGAGACTCTGTCCAATCCCGTCATGCAGTTCACGCGAGATCCGGCGTCGTTCCTCTTCCTGAATGTTCATCACTTGGGACATCATCTTTTGCAATTCGGCTTCGACGGATTTCAGCTTGGTGACCTCGCTGCGTACAGCTAGGTATTGATATGGCTCCCCGTCGTTATCAAGGAAAGGCACGATGGTGGTGTTGACCCAATAATGACTGCCATCTCTGGCACGATTGAGAATTTCCCCGTTCCATACCTTACCTGAGGATATCGTGTCCCACAGGTTTTTCATAAAGCTTTTGCCATGGTATCCGGAATTAATGATTCGATGATCCTTACCGATCAGTTCCTCGCGCTCATACTGTGAGATTTCACAGAATTTATCATTCACATACTGGATTTTCCCCTTGCGGTCTGTCAGGGCTACAATGGAGGATTCATCCAAGGCAAATTTCAGATCACTCAGTTGATGCAGGGAACCCTTCAACCTGCTGCGAAATTCATTATCCGTAATGTGATTATCGATTTCGTTCAGCAGGAGGCGTACAGGCTGGTCTGCAAGTCCACTTAATCTGTTCTTGCGTGCACTACTCAAAGTTCAGCAACCCCTTTTTCATGGCAAACTTCACCAGTTCCGGTCGTGTACGCAGGCCAAGTTTCTCCATCAGATTGCTTTTGTGGGATTCGACCGTTTTGACACTGATGATCAGATGTTCGGCGATTTCCTTGTTGGCGTAACCCTTGGCAATCCAGGACAAAATCTCTTTCTCCCGCTCGGATAACGTGTCATACGGTCCGGCGTTTTCCTGTTTGGCTTTGTCCAGGTATTCACTCATCAGCCGCTTGGTTGCACTGGGGTACAGATAGGCGCTACCCTCTGCTACGGAACGAATCGCAGCAAGCAATTCTTCATGCGGCGCACTTTTGAGTATATATCCGGATGCTCCCGCATGGATGGCGCGGAACAGATATTCTTCATCGTCATGCATGGTTAGTATCAAAATGGAGACATCTGGCATCAATTTCTTCAATTCAGCCGTAGCGGTCAGACCGTCTTTTCCTGGTGGCATGCTGAAATCCATCAAGACTACATCTGGTTTCAACTCTTGAGCCTTGGCAATGGCTTCATCGCCATCTGCGGCATCTCCAACGATATGTATATCATTCTTTCCTTCAAGTAAGGCGATCAGCCCGGAACGCACGACAACATGGTCGTCTACAACTAATAGTTGAATCACATGATTTCCCCCTGTCCGCTTCCTTAGTTCTATCTATATCATAACAAAAAAAGAAGCCATTCAGAGCTTTAATCTCCGAATAGCTTCTCTTACGCTCCAGTTCAAACTTTTATCCAAACACCTTCGGCTGAAGATGTAGAGCGATTTGCTCCGTCTGCCGGATCATGTCCGGTGAGAAGGTGCAAGGCAGTCTGCTGCCAACGAGCAGCACGGCGCCAGGCACGCTTCCTTCCTGGAACACAGGTACCGCTATGGCACATACCAGCCGCTCAGCGAGCATTAACGGGCAACGACCGGGTGTATGCTCCCCGGTGGATTGTGCATCAGATCGAGCTGTGCGTCCAGTCCGAAGGGCTGTGCCCACCAGATCTTGTCCGGGGCGCATTTCCATGCGTTTCACCCGTTCATTACTAGCCCCAGAGGTATACTTCCAGCGTAGCATCGTCCCGTTAAGACAGGCAAGTCCACAGAAGTCGCTGGATGTGTTCAGGCGCAGGCCGTCGATCATCTCCTGAATGCCAGATGGCAGTTCATCATGCATGAGAGGACACTTCCTTTTTCGAAATTATAACGTACGTGACGTGTAATTATTATCATTAACCTTTGAACAGGATCATCTTAAAGTAAGGGTATTACAATGTTAGTTCTATTGTAGACCCTTTCTCTTACGTTGTAATTCAGGGAAAACCCCTATTTCCGTTCTATAATTTACTGAACTTGGGCAGTGAAGGACTCCTGAGTCAGGTGCACCAAGGGATTGAAGAAATGCGAAGGATGAGGCATATCGGTGAAATGTGACTTTTCTCACAGCAAACTCAGGGAGTTTCTCGTTAATGATCAGGTAATCCCCCGATAACCCTCGCGCTACTTTCGCGGTATGATGGATACATAAGGAATCACCGAGGGGGACGAAGGTTATGGGTACAGTATTTGTAGAAAGAACAACCCAAAGAGCAGAGCAGAGCAGAGCAGAAACAAACGGAGGCGGGCAAAATGACACGGGAAACAGGCGGAATCCTTTCGTTCGTTACATCTGAGCAATGGGACCTGATTGAAGCAAAAATGCAACCCAAACGGGTGAAGTCGGGATATAGTCTCTTTCTCGAAGGCGATGAAGCCGGATATCTGTACTACATTCGTTCGGGACGAGTGAAAATGACCAAGTCGACGGAGGATGGCAAGGAAATTATTTTATCCATTCAGCAGAGCGGCGATCTCATCGGTGAATTCGGCGGCATCGGCGGATTGAATCATAGCTACAGTGCAGAGATGGCGGAAAAAGGGGAGCTGGCCATTATCTCGCTTAGCGATCTGGAAAGCATACTCAGCAAACATGGCGACCTTGCCTTGAAATTCTTGCAATGGATGGCGCTGTCGCAGCGGATCACCCAGTCGAGATTCCGTGATTTGCTGCTCTATGGCAAGGCGGGTGCGCTCGCTTCGACACTGATCCGTGCCAGCAATTCGTATGGCAGGGTTACACCGGATGGTATTGTGCTGGACATGAAGCTGAACCATACCGATCTTGCCGAGATGATTGGAGCTACCCGGGAGAGCGTAACGCGGATGCTGGGGGCATGGAAGGAACAAGGTACGCTGGATATGATGGACGGCAAACTGATGATTCGTGACCTGGCAGCCCTGCGTTGTATGTGTGGATGTCCTACATTCCCGAGCTGTCCGGTAGAGCTGTGCCGGTTGTAATATAGCTTGTTCAGAGGCTTCACCTCCATTGGCGATTGGGGTCGTTACGGAGTAAAAGAAAAAAAGCTGGCGTCCCATATATGGGAGTCAGCTTTTTGTGTTTCTTTGTAATTGTTCACCTGCATATTCCTTTGCAAGAATCGAATAGATCACAGAGTCATGAAAGGAACCTTTGTAGAACCAGTGCTCCCGCAGCAGACCTTCACGCTGCATGCCAATCTTCTTCATGACATTCTCCGAAGCTGTGTTGTGCGGACGACATTTGGCGTAAATCCGGTGAATGCCCAGTTCGTTGAAACCGAAGCCTAGTAGAGCACTGGCTGCTTCGGCGGCATACCCTTTTCCTTGATAGGCGGGATTAAGGACGTAACCGATCTCTGCATTGGTTTTCTCCATCACATGAATACCTACTCCGCCGAGGAGAGTTCCATCACTTTTCAAACATATTGCAAGTTCAAAGCCCTCTCTTGGATGTGCCTGCTGTGTGTCCAACACAAACTTCACGTATACTCGTGTATCTTCTTCGGTATTCGGCCCCCACGCTGTATGCTGTGTAACTTCCGGCATGGATGTGTAGCTATGTATACTTTTCCAGTCTGTCTCCAGAATATCCCTGATGATGAGTCGTTCAGTCTCCAGTTGCATCGTTGTTCACTCCTTCACGTTTGAATAACTTTACTGTACATTGTACAACAAAAATAGCCCATATCAGATTCAACGAATGAATCGGTTATGAGCCATGATGTAGATCTATGATGTATGTGGCATGCTATTGTGGTTGTTTACATTGAACTGCGGGATAAGTATAAGCCAACTTACGGATAATTTCCTTTTGCCATCTCGTATCACCCAGATTGGTTGCCAGGTTCAGAAGATCCAAATAATCGTCAAGCTGCAGATCAGCCTTTTGCAGAGTTGTATTCATTCGATGTTCGTTCCCCTTTATCTATAAAATCGTAAAATCATATGCAGTAGAAAGTTACAAAGAGACAAGTTCAAGAATGATAATCATTATCACGTTTATATATTCATTATGCAATGAACGTTGGTAAAATGCAATCCCAAGTCCGCATCGAATTTAACTTTTTTCTGAAAATAGGCTCATCCACAGCACATAGGGAATGTATACACCGAGATATGCAGACGGATACAAGAACCAGCCATTCAGCAGGAAATGGTGAATCTCGGTGGTGAATGTGGTCATATGAGCATTCGTCGCATACACATCACCAGCGATGACGGTTGCCGCACTGTAGAAACAGAGTAGCGCAAGAATATGGAATACTCGGGTAACCATGCGGGAACGAAGAGCAACATAAGCCATAATCAGCGGAACAATCAACAAGAGCAACAAAAATATTAACTTCATCATCATTTTACTCCTTTGGTAAATGGAATCCTAATGATTATCAGTATGGGCCAATAGACTCAACTTCTAAACTTTTTCATAAACTTTACAAAAAGAAAGAGGAATTCAGCATATGAACAATTAAATTAAAGGAGGATAACCCATTATCAGGTAATTTGGAGGAGGAGAAAGGGAATATGAAGAAGGCGTTATGGCAGCACTGGATCGGGGCATTCCTGGTCTTTATCATGATGGCAACTGCACTGCTGGGGCCGGGTTCGCAAAGTCCGGTACAAGCTGCAGCACCACTTACGGTATCTCAGGCCATCGCTGCCCAGAGCGGTGGAGGAACAGCGACGGTTGAAGGAATCATTGTTGGACATGCTACCGGGTCACTTACAGCCAAGTTTACATCTCCTTATGCCAATGATTTTAATGTTCTGATTGCCGATTCAGCGTCAGAGCGAACTAACGCCAGATTATTGGATGTGCAAATTCCCTCATCTTTCCGATCGCAATATGGATTGGCGTCCAACCCCAGTCTTGTAGGCAAAAAGATCATCGTAACCGGAACCTTAGGTGCCTACAACAGCTATGCAGGAGTCAAAAACCCAACGTCCATCACACTTTCCTCCGGAACAACCAATCCTGATCCAGAACCAAACCCGGGCACAACACTGCCGGACGGTACCGGCAAGAAAGTATTGTTTGATAATACCCACGCCCAGACAGCAGGTGCTGCCGACTGGATTATTGACGGGGCATTTTCGGATTTTGCCAATGGTTTGCGAAACGCAGGCTTTGCCGTGGATCAGCTGGAACGCAGCATCCCGTATACATTCGGTGAGCAAGCTATCACCTATAATAAATTGAAAGATTACGACGTCTTTGTCATCGGCGAAGCCAACGTGCCGTTCAAAGCGACTGAGCAGGCAGCGCTTGTGCAGTACGTGCAGAACGGAGGAAGTATCTTCTTCATCTCCGACCACTATAATGCAGACCGCAACAAAAACCGCTGGGATTCTTCCGAAGTATTTAACGGCTATCGCCGCGGTGCCTTCCTGAATCCGGCCAAAGGCATGTCCTCGGCTGAAGCCGAATCACCAGCGATGCAGAGTGTGACGAGTTCAGACTGGCTCGCGACGAACTTTGGTGTCCGTTTCCGCTACAATGCCCTTGGAGATGTAAATGCATCGGATATCGTTGCACCTGCACAATCCTTCGGCATTACGACTGGTGTTAATTCTGTAGCCATGCATGCGGGATCGACCATTGCGATTATAGACCCGAACAAAGCCAAAGGCTTGGTCTATGTACCAAGTGGTGTATCCAAGTGGGGCAATGCCGTGGACCAGGGCGTATACAATGGTGGTGGACGAGCTGAAGGAGCCTATGCTGCCATTGCAAAGGTTGGTGTAGGCAAAGCCGCATTTATCGGTGACTCTTCACCTGTAGAAGACGCGACTCCGAAATATTTGCGTGAAGAGACCGGTGCTACCAAGAAGACCTATGATGGATTCAAAGAAGTGGATGATGCAACGTTCCTTGTGAATACTGTGAAATGGCTCGCGGTCAAAGAGAGCTACACCAGTCTGGCACAAGTGCCAGGATTGACATTGGATACGGCAACAAGCCTGCTTCCTATCGAAGCTCCAGCCGCATCAACCGAGCCGCAACTTGAGCCATGGGCTGCACCAGCGGCAGGGTACAAATGGTATGATCCAACTACATTTAAGACAGGTTCATACGGCAAAGCGCAATAAGTAAAGTAGACAAACATCAAATTATTATGCGAATAGGGTCTGACCGTGGAGTTTTGCGGACAGGCTCTTTTTTTGCTTGTTATATCAGTTACAATGAAGATCGTGATTAGCTCCTACAGCCCTGCCATTGCATAAATATGTGCTCCAGAGGGGAAGGTATGGGTACTAATGATGCGGCGTGAAGCCCAACCCAACCAAGGAGGCGGCGAATGATGACTCAGCAAGCAGACTGTGACAGTTCCTCGATGAGGCAGAAGCTTAAGGCAGACCTCCATCGTGTAGCAGAGCGTATGAATCTGACGTTATCCCGATTTGACAATGACAGTGCCTGTCTGCTGGGGCAATTTGCAGAGATTCGAGCGGAGATCAAGCAGATCGAGGTGCTCGCCTCTTCGTTTTATCTGGATTGTTATCTGTCACCCTTTACCGAGAAGTTTGCCGAATTAACATCGAGCGTACAGCATCTATCTGACCGGAGATATGGGGCGTTGATTGTGATTGAACGGGAGATTCCGTTGGAGTCGATCATTCACTCAGGCGTGACTGTGGATGCACGAGTGACGCATGCGTTGCTGGAATCGCTGTTTATTCCCGGTGCACCTCTGCATGACGGGGCTGTGTTGATACGTGGCAATCAGATTGTATCCGCTGGTAATGTGCTGCCGTTGTCGCAAGCGGAAGTGCATGAACGGAAAATAGGCACTCGTCATCGGGCAGCACTGGGGCTCAGTGAATTGACGGATGCGGTTGTATTAGTTGTCTCCGAGGAGACAGGACAGGCTTCATTTGCTGTAGATGGCGATTTGCATCCAATCAATGTGGTTGAGACGCTCCCTTAAATGTGAACGATTAATTGGCCTACTCGGGGCGAATAGGTTGATGTAGTTGAGAGAATTGTACCTTTCTCCTGTAAGGGAGAGAGGTTTTTCTATGGATAGACGATAAAATTATAATCTGAAATTCGACAGCTTTGCTCCCGCCATATGAGAAACATCGATCGATGCTTCTCTGACATTGCGATGTGATTTTGCACAAACTGGGTATTCATGGGTACAATAGAGGATGGTCAATGAATAGAGAACAATGCGATTGGATCGCAAAAATGGTTGGAGGAGACGGTTAGCACATGAGTTGGTTTGAAGCAATGGAGGATCACGATTATGAGGAACTGGTTCTGTGCCAGGATCGAAATTCAGGGTTAAAAGCAATTATCGCCATACACGACACAACACTCGGCCCTGCGCTGGGAGGCACACGGATGTGGACTTACGCTTCAGAAGAAGCAGCCATTGAAGATGCCCTGCGCCTTGCCCGTGGTATGACATATAAGAATGCGGTATCTGGCCTGAATCTGGGCGGTGGCAAAACCGTTATCATCGGAGATCCGCGGCGCGACAAAAACGAAGCGATGTTTCGGGCGTTTGGACGATATATTCAAGGATTGAACGGACGTTATATCACTGCCGAAGATGTGGGAACAACGGAAGAGGACATGAACCTGATCTATCAGGAAACCGATTATGTGACAGGCATCTCCGCGAGTTATGGTTCATCCGGTAACCCATCGCCTGCAACGGCTTGGGGTGTATATCGGGGGATCAAGGCAGCGGCCAAAGAAGCATTTGGTACCGATCTGCTGGAGGGTAAAACGATAGCGGTCCAAGGTGTCGGCAATGTGGCGATGCATCTGTGCAAATATCTGTATGAGGAAGGTGCACATCTGATCGTTACGGATATCCATAAGGACTCGGTGAAACAGGCTGTGGACCGCTTCGGCGCAACAGCAGTTGATCCCGCAGACATCACGAGTGTGGAATGTGATATATATGCACCATGTGCACTGGGCGGCACGATTAATGACGATACGCTCAAAACGCTCAAGGCAAAGGTTGTAGCGGGCTGTGCCAATAATCAGCTGTTGGAGACCCGTCATGGGGATCAGCTGTATGATATGGGCATCGTATATGCGCCTGACTATGTTATCAATGCAGGTGGCGTAATTAACATTGCGGATGAGTTGAACGGTTATAACGCGGATCGGGCGTGGAGCAAGATCGGAGAGATCTATTCCACTCTGGAGAAAATATTCGAAAGCTCACGTACCGAGGGCATCGCAACCTATGTTGCCGCAGATCGTCTGGCTGAGCGACGGATTGAACAGATGAAGAATACGCGCAGTACATTCTTGCAGAATGGTCATCACTCATTGAGTTCCCGGAGATTGCGCAAGTAAACTTAATAGATTCATAAAAAAACTTAAAACGGTCTGTTAGATAACGGCAACATCCATTCCCAAGATGGATAGTCGATCTGACAGGCCATTTTTTTATGTTGCTATCAGAATTTCAAAAAAAAGAAAAACAGTGGCAATATCTCCCTAATTGATCAATTTTACTATGGATTTTTCCGATAATGTATGTACATCGTTCAGATGCAGATGGTTCAGGGAAGTGGGGAGAAGTGGGAATGGGAAAAACTGGGGAAAAGCAAGGGATAGGGTATAAGATCAAAAATATGTCACTTAAGATCAAGCTGCCTTTCATGATCAGTGTATTGGTTGTTTTGGTTCTGCTTGGTGCAACGACCACAAGTTATATGATTTCATCTGATGTTGTGGTCAAGAAAAGCAAGGATGAAATGAATGTGATGGCTGACCGCCTTGGGGAAGGGCTTTGGACAGCTATGCAACTTCAACAACAATTGAGTCATTCGATATCCGTACATAGTACTTTTAAAGAACTCTTAAAGTTGCGTGATACAACTGACATGACGGATGAAGAATTTTTATCGGATGAGAACCCGTATTTCAATAAGGCCAATACGATCTTGACCGACAGTATATCGGAAACGGAAGGAAGTAAGCCAGATCTGTTCGTTTTTGATAAGGAAGGAATCATGGTGGCAGGAACCATGCCAGAAGTCATTGGTCAGTCACGGGGAGATCGGGAATACTTTAAGGAATCTATACAGGGGAAATCCTTCATCAGTGACGCGGTCGTCTCTAAGACTGGCAAGAAGCTCATTATTGTATTCTCGGAGCCTATCACCGATGAAGAGGGGAATAACCTGGGTGTGCTTGCTATGTCGGTGGACAGCAACTTCTTCCTGGGGCAACTCGGAGACATTAAAATCAATGGTCAAGGCAGAGTTGAAGTACTGAGTCGGAGCGGCATCATTATGTATGATTCACTGGACCCTTCCGTTGTGGGACAAACGCTGGAAGAAGATAAGGACGCGATGGGAATTATCGAGGCTAGAGCCACCGACAAAGTGAAAATCACTTCGATGGATCGAGAAGATACCTACTATCGTATTAATCAGATTCCGGGTGCAGATCTCTCTGTGCTCATTATTGACGATTATGACGATATCAAGCGTCCGATAGAGGATATGCAGCGCCAGATGGTTATCGTGATATTGATCGGGATTGCTCTGGCTATTGGTGTGGGATTGCTGATTTCTCGCAGTATTACAAGACCTATCATACGTCTGAGCGGTCTGTTCCAACAGCTTGCTCAAGGCAATCTGACCGTTAAGGCCAATGGCAAGTATAACAGCGAATTCAAGGATCTGGCGGAGAGCTTCAATGGTATGGTGGAGCAGAACAGGAACCTTATTACCGATATGAACAGTTCGATTCATGTCCTTCAGGCCAGCACTCAGGAGTTGGAGGAGACATCCAGACAGACGGCAAGATCCATTGATGAGACATCGGCAACGTCCATGGGAATTGCCAAAGCCATGGAGGCTCAATCGGAAGATACCGAGCAGATTGCAGGCAAATTCAACAGCTTTGGCGATAAAGTGGCTGCCATGAACAACAGTGCACAGGATGTGAAGGCAAGAGCAGATGAGATCGAAACGGTATTCCACAATGGGAATGAAGTCGTGAATGAACTGATGCGTATCAACGAGGTGAACGAACGGGAAGTGGAGAAAATCTCGGAGATTACCGTCAAACTTCAAACCAGTTCGGGCAGTATTAGTCAGATCACGGAAGCCATCAGCCAGATTGCGAAGCAGACCAATCTGCTTGCATTGAATGCTTCCATTGAAGCATCACGGGCAGGTGAGCATGGCAGAGGATTTGCAGTTGTAGCCGAGGAGATCCGCAACCTGGCAGAGCAGAGTTCCCGCCAGTCCAAGGAAATCTCCAGCATTATCGAGCAGAATCTGGCCGATGTCGCCGAGAACAACCAAAGTGTTGCCGAAATTCACACCATCTCGTCCAGACAGGATGAGCTTGTCTTGCAGACTCGTCAGGCATTTGATTTGATTTTGGAGAAGGTAACGGTCATTAATCAACAGATCGCTACGATGGCAGGACAGATGCAGGAGATGTTACAGAACAAGGATGACGTACTGGAGTCTGCCCATAGTTTGTCGGCTTCAGGAGAGCAGGTATCCGCTTCGGTTGAAGAGGTAACAGCAACCATGATGGAGCAATCTTCAACAGTACAGCAGTTGGCCAACATGGTTGATACGATCGATCAATTGACGCAAAAGCTGGCCGAATCGGCTGCGCGATTCAAGGTGGAGTAAGGGTCTCAGCTTCATTAAAACAAAATAACACGAACAAAGGGATGTCCCCTGTCATATTCATGACTTATAGGACATCCCTTTCTTTTTTAGGGTCTCGATCAATGTGCTTTAGTCCATTTAGTGATCAATAAGATCAGCGGTTGAAAGAGGGGTACTAAGTTATCTATATCAAAACGTGATGCACTTCTGGTTCAGTAGCTTAGTGAATTGATCCAGCGCACTACTGACATACCGATCCTCACCGCGGACAAAGGTTGTCGTGGTATGGGTAAAACGATCTGCCAGATCAAATACGGAGAATTCATCCGGTTTCTTGTGAATAACATTGCACGGCATAATGGTAAAAGCAATTCCAGACTCCACACAGCTGAGCAGGTTTTCCATCGTACTCACTTCGATGATATTACGTGCGGACAACCCTTCTTCCTGCAAAAATTCTTCGGTCATTTCACGATACGGACAGCCCTCGGGGAAAACAACCCACGATACTTGGCACAGACTTTCGGGTGGTACGTCTGTCTGCTTGGAGATGATATGAACCGTGTCCTGCATCTCATATTCCACCTTCAGACCCTCCTTCACACAAGCCCCGCTGATAAAAGCACCATCAATCTCATCGTCCTGTATTTTCTTGCGCAGTACTTTGGGTGAAGTGGCGTTAACGAGTGAGATGGACACCTTCGGGTAAGTTATCTGATATTCATTCAGGATCTCCATAAAGCGGCTGGATGCCGCCGTTTCCACAATGCCGATTTTCAGCGTGCCAGAAGGCTCACCGGGATCGGTCATATCCTGCTTTAGATCATGCAAAAGGTTGTGAATCTGTGTGGCGTACTGGATGAACTGTTCTCCTTTGGAGGTCAGTACAACGCCTTTGGGAAATCGGTTGAACAACTGGATTTGATATTCCTGCTCCAGTTTTTTGATGCGCGTAGTGACATTGGATTGCGCGTAATTCAGTTCTTTGGCGGCCTGTGAGATTTTGCCTGAACGCGCCACCGCGAGAACAATATCGATATCGGAAAGTTCCATGCTGTATCCTCCTGAACGTGGATTACCTTCAATTACTTCTGCAGATGCTGATGTTAGGTATCTCTCTGAGAGATACAACTATATATTTCAATCATTTTACGATATATCGGAGCCGCCGTACAATATCCTTAATGACAAAGAGAGTAGGGATATGACATGGATAACATGAATACACGTTCAACATTATTAAGCCCGGTAACGATTCATCAGTGGCAATTAAGGAACCGAATTGTGATGGCGCCGTTGACCCGGGGATTTGCTGATGATCGGAAGGGGACCGTAACGGATAAGATAGTCGCATATTATGAGCAGCGTGCGCGAGATGGCGTGGGACTGATCATTACCGAGGGCATTAACCCGAATCTGGCAGGCAAAGGCACTTACGGCATCCCCGGTTTATATACAGATGAACAGACGACTTCTTGGAAAAGGGTAACGGATGCTGTCCACAGACATGGCGGCACCATTATTGCTCAACTATGGCATGTCGGCAGGTTGTCCCACTCCGATCTGATCGGAACCTCTCCAGTGGCACCTTCCAGCCTTGCGGCAGAGGGAAGAGTGCATAAGCTACATAAGCCGTATCAGGTTCCTCAAGCGATGAGTACACAGGATATAGCGGATACAATTCAGCATTTTCAGACGGCCGCCCGCAATGCGGTTCTGGCAGGGTTCGACGGGATCGAGCTGCATGCTGCGCATGGGTATCTGATCGACCAGTTTATCAATGAGAAGACCAACCACAGAACAGACAAATACGGAGGAGACACAGCGGGCAGATTGCGGTTCTTGCGGGATATTATTGTGGCTGTGAAAAAAGAGATCCCTGTGGATCGCATATCGGTACGATTTTCAGAGAAAAAGGATGATGATGCATCCTATGCTTGGGCAGACAAAGCTGGAATGATCGATGCATATCTGAACTTGTTCCGTGAGACGGGAATTACGATCTTGCATCCCTCAACAGACCAATATACAAAAGCGTGGGAAGAGGAGCAGTCCTTTCACGAGCGGATTCGTAGTCGGTGGGATGGGATCATCATTGGTGTGGGGAATCTGGATATTCAGACCGCAGAGCACGCGATTGGTAAGGGAAGCATAGATCTGGCTGCGTTCGGCAGACCGTTTATCGCCAATCCAGATCTGGTACAGAGACTGCATGCGGGTCAGCAATTGGTCGAGTATAATGCGAATGCACATTTGCCTGTTTTGGTGTGAAAATAAAGTGGAAAAAAGGGCAGAACAGGCTGCCCTGAGGTTCAGATACTTTTTGAGTGATCCAGCGGTTTCATTTCGTTTCTTCTTGTTGAGCTTTTTTCGATATACCAGAGAATAATCATAGACAACGCATAGAACAGACTGACAGCCAGAATAATGATCCATACACTTTCCATGTCCATGCTTTTGATGAAAATGCCTGTCAAATATGGGCTAAGTGTATAACCCAGGCAACCTACGAATAACAGCAAGCCATTAAACCGCCCTTGATGTGTATCGGGTACACGCGAAGCAATATACAGATTGATGTTGGTCTGCACGAGAATCTCTCCAATGGTCCACAGCACCGTGGATAAGGCGACGATGGAAAAGTGGGGGAAGGTTCCGAGCAGGTTCAAGGCTCCAAATCCGATTCCATAGAAGAGTGCGCCTGTAGCTATGGAGTTTAGGGCAGTTAATTTGCGTGTAGCGGACAGGATCACGGTGGTAAGAATAATGACGCTAATGGCATTGATGGTCATGACAGAGCCGTAATATGCTGCCCCGTTCTCGCCAAATGAATGATTCATCTGAAGTGGGAGGCTAAATGAGTATTGCATATAGATAAAATAGTTAAGAAATGACACAACGATGAAGAAGGCAACGAGTGGGTTTTTCAGCAGTAGTCTGAATAATGGCGAAGGCGGTTGGCTCAATCGTTGTTGTTCTTGTTGTCCAGCATGTTCGCTGTTTGTTGATGCCAATTCCTTGCGCGTGCCGATCTTAACCTGGTTGATGATGATAAAGGTAGATATCAGAAACACGGTGCCGATACTTATAAAGACAATGTTGACATGATCCTTGATAAAAAAACCAGCGATCAGTGGTCCGATGGCTATACCCAGATTGGCCCCCAGATACATGAGGGAAAAGGCGGACTTTCGCTCTTTCTCCTCCGTACACAGTTGAATAATCAGTGCATTATAAGCAGGCCGGGTAATACTGATGAAAAACATGACTGCAATCAGAAGATAACCAACGGTAATGGTGCCTGACCAAAAAGAGCAGCTTATAATCATGATGGCAGACAACAGTTGTCCGATGACAATAATCGTTTTTTTGCCCATAAGATCGCTTAAATAGCCGCCGAGAAGTACACCGGGTCCGCTAATCAGGGCTGCCATGGACACAAAGATCCCTGCACTGACCACATTCATGCCCATCTGTAACGTAAGCACCAAGGTAATCAGGGAGAATACAAAATCTCCCGTGCTGTTAATCGTTCTGGCTAAACAGAGATAATAGATATCGCGGCTCAGACCCGCGTAGGTTTTGAATAACGACAATAATTCCAGCCCTCCCCAAGATAACCGTCACTCCAGACCAAAAATAGTGAGGATGATCCGTACATCTTATACGGTTTCAGCAACCGTCACTTCAATCTTGAAACGATCGTACATATCCAACAGGGTTTGACGCAATTCCTCGAACGAATCACCCTCCACGATAGCATAGCCTGATCGGGTCATGGTATCGTTGACGTCCCCGGCGCGCTGCCCCACTTGATAGGATACATTGAACTCAATGATGCCAGGGATATCCGCATAATCCTCTATCCCGGATATGTGTTGAATTACCCCTGCGCGTGAAGGGAAGCAGATCATGCCTGTGAATTTATGGCTCGTCTGCTGTTGCTTAAATTCATATATTCCAACTTCCAGATCAGTGACGGCTTCGAAGAAATCAACGCCATGGGTGTTCTTGATACAAGGAGGCATAACATGTGATCCCCCGATTCTTGCACCAATTTCTCCAAACACCACTTCTCCTTCCGGAGTCAGAAAAAGTTCGGCATGTGTTACGGATTGATTGATACCCAAGGCAGCAATGACCTGTTCATTGAGTTCTTTGATGTGATGGATAAAATCAGCTTCCGTGCCTTCAGGGAACGTAATACTGGCTGGAGGTTTCTGCTTTGTCGCAATATCCAGGCAGTTATACAGGTATTGGGAAACAGATGCAAATACAACTTTGCCCTTGGACACAATGGAATCACAATGAAACTCCGTACCGTGGATGAATTCCTCCAGCAAATCCCTTTGCTGTGCTTGTCTTGTATGGTGTAGATAATGTACCAGTTCATCCATGCCGGACAATTTGAACGTATTGATACTTCCATATCCGCTGAGTGGCTTCACAATAATCGGGAAGCCGTGTATAGCAGTGAAACGAATATAGTCCTGTTCATGTAGAGCAATGGCAATTTCGGATGTCCGAATTCCGCGTTGATGCAGCATTTGTTTCATGATCCATTTGTTGCGAACAGCCTCAGCCTGATTGCGCTGCATACCGGGGATCCCGAACTCGGAACGGAGCTGACCACCGATCTCAATCGCATTCTCACCCGGCGTTAACAGAGCAGAGATGGAATGGGATTCTCGGATCTGCATCATATGCTCCCGGATGGCATCTACGGACTCCAGATGATCGACATATCTAATTTCATCAAAGAAGTCCCTGAGGACCTCATCATGATGCAAATTATGCCGTTCAATAATCAGAATTTTCTTATGATCCGCCAATTTCTGCAAAGGTTTAACGAAGTTTAATCCAGTTGGAAGCCTGAAATCAGATATGTATACAATGGTTTTCATACGTTCTCGTATATCCCCTTTCAACAAAATACTAAAAATAGTAAAAATTCATTTCATAACATTATAGCTCAATATTTTCCATTTTGAATACACCTTTTGGTTAAAAATATGAACCAAAATACATATTTATGTTGCGTTAAAGTGTTAATTGACAATAGGAAATTTTTGGTATACGATCTTTAGCGGATTAGAAATAAAAAGGAGGAAATAGAAATAAATGGAGATCATTAAAGAGAAATATGCCATACTGGGAACGCTGGGAGACGATGAAGGATTCCTGACTTGTAGCATGCATATCGCGAAAAAGCTAGGCAACTCGGAACGTATCAAGCCATACCCTGAATTTGAAGCGGCTGCGGAAGACTTGAGATCAGGGATCATATCCTGCTTACTGGTCCCCGGGGCGTATCCCAAGCTCAACAGCTTTATCATGGATTCTGAACTAGCGGTGTCTGAGAGCTTTGTGGAGAAAATTCCTGCGCTGGTTCTATCCGGCTTCCATGCGGTATGTCCCGATCAGATCGATATTATCTATCATCATCCAGCAACCACATACTTGTTATCTGAACTTGATACAACCTATAGAGAGAACAGCACCGTATCGTCCAACCCTGAAGCTTGCAGGAAGGTCATGCACAACACGGAGAAGTCCATTGCGCTCACGAATCAGCTATGCGCTGATCATTACGGGCTTGTGACCTACAAAGTATTGCGCGAGGGAATCAATATGCCATGGATATGTTTTACACAAAATACACAGAGGGTGAATACAGTCATATGAAAAGAATTGCTATTATACTGGATAAAAATCTGGAACCTGGCGCCGCCGCCAATGTGGCTGCCCTGTTAATGGGACAAGCAGCCCTGAATGAGCCGGGGTTATATTCTGATCAACCTGTGCTGGATCATAGCGGCGTTCAGCATGCGGGCATCCGATATAGCACTGTCATTCTGAAGGCCGGGGAGAATCAACTGATCAATCTGGCCAAACTCTGCTCAGATGATAGCGGGGGACTGAGCCATGTTGTTTTTTCACAGACAGGCCAGTCGCTCAACAATGCCTTTGAACAATATGCAGTTGAGATTGCTTCGATGGAATTGGAAGCTACCAAAGTGGTAGGTGTCATTGTATGGGGCGAGGATGATCAAGTTAGGGCAGCGACCAAAAAATTCAGTGTCATGAAATAAGGGAAAAGGGCAGAAGCGGATCTTTAGAGATCACTCTGCCCTTCTTTATATATGAAAGAATTGTTATAGAGGTTGTTCTCGGTACTGAAAACCGCCCTTTTTGAACACGCACTTATAGATGTTTGCTGGCAACGGCAGCTTTCTTTTCCGTAAAGTAATACACCAAAGCGAGCAGCGGCATAATCAGGCCAATCAGCGTTGTGAGACTCCAACCTCCGTTAGCATAAGACCAGCTTCCAAGAGATGAACCAATCGCACCGCCGACAAAAAAGATCGACATGAATATGCCATTCACACGTCCTCTCGCTTCACTTCCTAAGGAGTAGATAATGCGTTGACCCAGCACCAGATTTCCCGAGACAGCCATATCCAGTGTGATCGCGACGATCACAAGCAGTATCAGTGCTAACGTGGAGTGACTCTGGAACGCATAAGCAAGACCAAACGAAGCAGCAGCGATCACCATGGCAGCACCTGTCAGAATACGTGTTAGTCCGCGATCAGCCAGTCTCCCGGCAATGGGAGCGGCAATAGCACCACCGACACCAGCCAGTGCGAACCAGGCAATCCCTTGCTGTGACATATCAAAATCGTTAGCGAGCCTGAGCGGAACCGTAGTCCAGAACAAGCTGAAAGCACCAAACAGACTGGCCTGATAGAACGCCCGGCGGCGCAGCAGCGGCATCGTTCTGAACAGTGTGCCCAAGGACACGATTAATTGCCCGTATTTCAAGGTGGGTTCAGGCTGGCGAGCAGGAAGAGCACGTGATAGGAGCAACATGAGAAGTGTTATGACAATGGCGGAGAATACAAAAACCGTCTGCCATCCGAAGAGGCTGGTGATAAAGCTTGCGACAGGACGAGCCAGCATGATGCCCAGCAACAGACCACTCATTACATTGCCAACAACCCGTCCGCGCTGTTCCTCGGAAGTAAGATATGTCGCATAGGGCACCAGAATTTGAGCGACCACAGAACCTATCCCAATGAACAGAGAGGCAGTCAGAAATACAACAGCAGTGGGCGAGAAAGCCGCAGCAATCAGGGCAACAACCAGTACGATAAGGAAAAGAACGACCAGGCGTCGATTCTCGGTAATGTCACTGAGCGGCACGATAAACAGCAAACCAATGACATAACCAATCTGAGTCAACGTTACGATCAATCCGGCAACGGCAGAAGACAGACCCGTTGTCATGCTGATCGGACCGATAACGGTCTGTGCATAATACAGATTTGCCACGATCAATCCACAAGCGGATGCCAGCAAAAAAATAATCCAGGTGGGCACAGGTGCCTTCTTCACTTGTTGTCTCATATCCATCATAATCATCCTCCACAGTTCTAAATTGATATTCCCAATAAACAGGTGATATTTAAAAACGTTAATTACTAAACGGTGTGTTCACTAATCACAAATATATAATAAACTAAACGTATAGTATTGTAAATAGGCTCTACATATTTTAATGAGAAAGTTAATGAGGATGAAAAGGTGAGCGTAGGATGGAATTGTGTGTACTCATGGCAGTTTAGTATAATGAACGTATCGTTTTTATGAATAATACTGCTGATTAAATATATTTTATACATCCAGGAGGGCTCAAGATGACTGCCAAAAGAGGACGTCCACGTAACATGGAAACCCAGAATGCCATTCTTACAGCATCGTATGAGTTGTTGTTGGAACACGGATTCGGGGCGGTTACAATCGAGAAGATTGCTGAACGTGCACAGGTGAGCAAAGCCACCATCTACAAATGGTGGCCGAACAAAGGCGCTGTCATCATGGACGGATATATGTCTGCCGCAACCGCAAGATTACCAGTACCGGATACAGGCTCGGTATTGGAGGATATACGCATACATGCGAGTAATCTGGTTCGTTTTTTGACCAGTCGGGAAGGAAAAGTGATTACACAGATTATTGGGGAAGGGCAGTCGGATGCAGGGCTCGCCGAAGAATACCGTACAAGGTACATCCAACCACGTCGGCGTGAAGCTCGGGGAATTCTGGAGAAGGGTGTGGAGCGCGGCGAATTAATGAGTGGGACGGACATTGGATTATATATTGATCTGATCTATGGGCCGGTGTTCTATCGTATGTTAGTGACGGGGGAAGCGATGGATGATGCGTTTGTAGATGTGATGCTTCGTTCATTGTTGGAAGGCATTCAGTCCAAGTAGATATAGGGATAGTCGCGATACAAGTGGGAGTAAGAGGGAAGAGGGCGATTCGTAGGAATCACCCTGGAAGGAGCACATGTATATTGTACGTGGGAGATTGTTAGACCTGGAATATAGGTGAGATGGCTGTGGGCCACGAATCTGTAGCATTAGAGGAAAGGAAGGATGAGTGCTGGGTTAACACCGGGGGTTCATTCCATACCGAACTGGGCAGTTCGCGGCGTAATACAGGGGCAACTTCCTTGGCAAAACGCTCCACTTGCTCCAACTGCTCGCTATGGGTCAGTCCATCTACGCTGATACTCAGCACCTGATGTCCGTAAGCGGCATGATAGTCCAGAATTTTCTCAATGATCTGCTCCGGACTGCCAATTAACGCAGGACCTCGTGCAATGTTATCTTCCAGATCGGTAAAGGGCGACTGGTTATGTTGTGCGGCAGCGGTGGCATGGAACGCTTCATAATATGGCTTATAACGGCGAATGGCTTCTTCGCCCGTATCCGCAAGATAGAGACTGCCGGCACCAGAGCCAATCACTGCTTGCTGTGGATCATGACCATAATAATCGAGGCGTTCCCGATAATGATCAATTAACGCTTTGTATTTGGCTTGCGGGTGAAAAGAATTCGACGTGAAGAGCGGCTCGCCATATTTGGCAGCGAGTTCGGTCGAGACCGTGCTGGACGCGCTACCATGCCAGATCGGGATGGATTGCTGAAGCGGCCTGGGCCACGTGGTCACTCCCTCAAGCGGAGGGCGATACGTTCCCTGCCAGGTTACATTCTCTTCAGACCACAGCCGTCTTAGCAGATGGTAGCGTTCATCGAGTGAGTCCCATTGTTCCTCTTCGCTTATGCCAAACAGCGGATAGTGCCGAGGGTCATTGCCTTTCCCGATGATCATCTCCAGCCGTCCGCCCGATAATTGATCCAACGTGGCATAATCCTCGGCAACCCGGACTGGATCAAGTATACTAAGAACAGTGACGGTGGTTAGTATCCGAATGCGTGTGGTTGCTGCGGCTATTGCGGTTAATACGACAGGTGGCGAGGAAGATAGAAAAGGCGCACCGTGTCGTTCACCGATTCCATAGGCATCGAATCCCAATCGTTCAGCCAGCTTCGCTTGCTCTAATATATTGTGGAATTTCTGCTGAGTCGTCAGAGCTTCCCCGGTTACGGCATTGGGCAGATTCATCATGAGACTAAACAAGGCAAATTTCATCTGACCTTCTCCTCGAACTGAATTAATAATTTCTGTGTTGTATAATCCTATTGAAATAGTAGGATATATAAGTTGGATTAAATGTATCACGTTCTTACGGATTCTTCTAATGGATTTTTTCTATAAGCAGGAACAGCGAGGCCTCCTTGCATAAATGTGAAGGGAATTGCCACGATTTTTATTGACCGCTGTAAAATTTAGGATTAAAATTGTGCTTATCATATAAATTCAAAATTATGGATTTTCATTGTGGAGGTGGGATACATGGAACCTACAACTACGATACGCTCATATATTGAGGACTACATCAGGAAACAGGGGTACACCCTGCAGTATTTTGCCGATATATCGGGAGTTAACGCTGGAACGCTTAGCGCAATTATTAAGGGGACTCGGCCCATCGCTATGGCGCAACTGGATCTGATTACCCAAGGCATGAAGCTGGAAGAGGGGTATTTCTACGAGATTTATGGGGCTGAATGTTTCGTGGAATCGGCACCTCATTGGAGGAGACTGGAACCTTTCCTGCAACGCTGTGCTGAATTGGACAAGCTGGAATGTATTCATAAGGTTATCCAGGAAGTGACGGATGATCGCTCGTATATCTCGGAGTTGTTCGAGATGGCGGAAGGCATGCTTGAACGTGGACAGACGAAGGCTGCACGGATGTTGTACGAATGTGTGGCGGAGTGTGAGAAATATCAACACTCGGAACGTCTGGCTCTGTGCCAGTATCGCATCTTCACCCTCTCGCTTGGTCAGAATCAACATGATAACCTGCGGGCCGCTGTGCACTTTGAGCCATATATTAATCGGCTGGATGAGGAGAGGCAGCTGGATGCGATTAAGGATTTGGCGAATACGTATGCGTCTCTTCGATATTGGGAAAAGGTATTTAATTTGGCTGAAGAATTAGATCAGAAAACGAAAATTTTGCAGTCATATACAAAGAAAAAAATAGACAAAATTGATAGACTTACCGCCTATCCTTTGTTTGTATATAGAGCTTATTCAAATTTACTTAAATCATCGGTATGCGAGAAGCAGGGGCGGTATGAAGAGGCTCTAGTCTACACAGAGTTCTATGCCAAACTTGCTAATGTCTCGGAACTGGATGAAGAAGATCAAATATTTATTGATAATTTTGCTGGATGGGCGGAAGCCAATACTTATTTATATAAATTGATGATGGGTGACCACAGTGTTTTACCTGCTTATATGGAATTTATTGAAGAAAATGAAGAGGAAATTTTACCTGCAATCATTAATATTTTGGAGGCAGCTAATAAGTTCGATAGAAATATTGATGATATTTTGTATAAGTTCAGCGATCGAATTAACTCGGAAATTAACTGTTTAAAAGGATATACTGAGCAGATGAAAAATGAAATTTATGCTGCATTCTTGTTGGAACGTTCTCTTTATCACTTAAATCGTCATGAATATCCAGAGGGTTTGAAGCAACTTATACACTGTCTGAGAGAGTCTGTACGATTTAACAATCAAACAGATATCATTCATTGTGTTTCCTTGTATGAGAAGTACAAAAACATGGGTACCACTGAAATCGAGCATCAGTACAAACTTATCATGATGGAGGTTCAGAAATCCTATGAAAAAAAAGAAAATCTACTATATAATTTTGCTTAGTATTATGATTATTAATGTAATTGAATTAGCTAATTTCAATAGTAATGAAATCATACAAATAATGGGTACTTCGCATGGTGTTGGGAGAATATAATGGTGGAGATATTTTAAAGAGTCAATGAGGTTTACTTTCAAGTATTGAGAGTAAGCTTTTTTTGTATTTTCATAGTTAATCAATGTAAAATACAGGATTAAAATAACATTTATTATATTTAGTTGAAATATAAGTGGTTTGGATGGCGGAGGTGTGATAATGGAAATGGTACCTACAATAAGAGCACATATTGAGAAAAATATGAGAGAACAAAATCTCAAGTTGCAGCATTTTTCCGATATTACAGGAATTAATGTTGGGACTTTAAGTGCCATTCTTAAAGGTAGCATACCGATGTCTATGAACCCGCGCCCACTGGAGGCTTGTGGAACCATACCTATACGAGTGTGTTGAACTTGGTAAGCTGGATTGCATACAACAAGTTATCATTCATGTGACGGACGAACGATCCTATTCAGAAGAGTTATTTGCTGTAGCTGAAAGCTTTTTTGCCAAAGGATTCAATAAAAGAGGAACTTATTTTATTTGAATGTGTGGCAGACAGGATGTGCTTAAAGATTAAGCGAACCTTTATGCAACAACCATCTTTATACCCCTTCCCTTCTACTCCAAAAATGAGCGACAATAATTACCAGTAAAGAGTTAACTTCTGCAACAAACTGTGCTAAACTGGAGATAATAAAAAAAGAGCAAGGATGCGCGAACATCCCTACTCTTTACAACAGCCGCTTCTAAGGGCGGTGGCTGTGCATAGGTAGCTGAAATAGACCATTACCTTAGCTGGGGCGGTCTATTTCTTTTTGTTTTGATTATTTAAGGCGATGACAATAGTTACAATCAGTCCAATCAAGGTTACAATGAACCCCGCAAAACTGATCATTAATGTCAATACCGTTTCAATCGCCACAGGCATCACCTCCTTTGCAGGAGACTAGCCGACCACCCATATTAGCCATTCTGTTGATAGGAATATTATACCATACATACTATTATGGTGGATACCGTTGCAGCGATCAGAACACATCTGATTTATATGTCTAGTGATTGCAATCGACAACAGTGTGTTTACACCATCAGTATAAGTATAATTTCAGAATTAGTGGGCCTGATAGCCCATACGTCTCTTGAATCAATGTACCAACTGCGGGGGTTATTAGTTCCTTTAACCGTGAAGGCCAAGGATCTGTTTCGTTTTTTTCTCTACTCTGACCACTCAAACCAGATTGTCGTGAACAATGAACCCTAGGTAGATGAAGAGATGAGTCCGGCTGAGATCAGTAATCTTTAAGCGGATCATATGAGGCGTTTATTTCAAACGGGAGATGGCATCAATCCTGACTTAGCTTTTTTGAGGCAGGTAAAGTAGGGAGATATAAATTAATTTTTGTTTTATGAAAACCACCTTTGCAAACAATCAATTAGTTCTGCAAAGGAATATAATATGAATTTTTTGGCAATGTATCCTAAAATGTTATACAAAGAGGGGGTGCATGCTGTGAGTGAACCGGTACAGATCACAGATAAAATCGAACGGAACAGGCAAGAGTTAAGTCGTTTGGCGGAGAATCATGGCATGCAGGACAACCAAGTCCTCCGACAGTCCATGGTACTGGACGAGCTTATTAATGAATATAATCGATTCAAATATAAAAGCCATCTTAGGAACAGACAACCGATTGCATAATGCAGTCGGTTATTTTGTCTAATTAGTGTTCTATAGAAATAGCGTAGTCGACTGTAGCGATACAGTCGGCTTTTTGGCGTTCACCCTGAAACCTATGCGGATAACTTGAAATTCCGTACCAATTCCAGGATTGGCAGGATAGCGGATGATCATTAAAACTGGATATGATGACCCCAGTTATATCCAGATTGATCTGTGAAGGGGGCTCATACAATGATCGGGAGAGGGAGGGATGAACGGAAATGATGGACAAGGTACGCATTTTTTTCGGAAAAAACGTAAACCTGCGCACCAAGTTGCTCCTGTTGTTCCTGGCGCTGACGTTGCTGCCGCTAAGTTTGCAGGGATTGATGAACTACAAGCATTTCTCGCAGACGATGGATCGCAAGACCGAACAGTTCACCATTGATATGGTTCGCCAGATTAACGCCAATCTGAATCGATTGCTGAAGGACTTTGAGCGGTTGTCGCTCTTGCCGCTTTACGATCAGATGGTGCTTGGCATTCTGGGCAAATACAATGCTTCAATGGGGTCGGGTACATGGGCGAGGTCTGAGGATTATCTGAAAATGAAGCTTTACACATCGGGTCAAGCTTATGACCGGCCAGAGATTCGGGGAATTCATCTGATCAGCAACAGCGGCATTTTGTTCTCCAATCTCGATTCACTGGCGGTCAAGCCGGTATGGGACAGCAGACAGGATGACTGGTTTGCAGAGCTTGAAGACTCGGAAGGGACATGGCGCCTGCTTCCTCCGCATGACCCCGGCTATTACACGGGCGGTCAGCAAGAATCGTATATATCGGTGGGCAGAGTGCTTCGAGATCCGGGTACGCTCCAGCGACTGGGGTACATTCTGATTGACATCCGTCTGGAGGCCTTTGGTCAACTGTTATCCAATCTGAATTATGAGCAAGATGCAAGCCTGATGATTGTAGACAGCAAACAGCGTCTTCTGTTCGAACGGACCTCGACCGGAGGAATGTCTGCGTACGACCAGTTGCTAATGCAGGGACAGCTTCAAAGCTATGCAGGAAACCAAAAAGTTGTTCTGGATGGGCAGCCCTATCTCTATGTACAACACCATTCCAGCTATTCTGGGCTTTCGGTGATCAGTCTTACACCTATTGCCGTGATTCAAAAGGAGTCAGGTGAGATGCTCACCTTCACAATATGGTTCGCAGTGTTATGTATGGCGGGTATAGCGATTCTGGCGGTTCTGTTATCCTATCGTATCACCCGGCCACTGATTCGACTGAAGCACCACATGATTCGGGTGGAACAGGGAGATTTTAGCCAGCGTGTAGCACACTTCAGCAGTGATGAATTCGGACAGATTAGCCGGGGATTTAACCGAATGATGGAAGAGATTCATCGACTGTTCAATGAGGTGTTTCTGTTGGGCATTCAAGAGCGGGAGGCCGAGTTGTCTGCGTTGCAAAGCCAGATGAATCCCCATTTTATATACAACACGCTGGAGTCCATTAACATGATGGCCATTCGCCAGAAGCATGCTGAGGTGTCGGACATGGTGACGGCGCTTGGCAAGCTGCTGCGTTATACGATTGATAAGGTGGACCGGAAGGTTCCACTTGGGGAAGAACTTGCTTTTGTACAATCCTATATACTCATTCAGCAGGTACGTTACGACGGCAAGTTAGAGATTCTCTATGACATCGAAGAAGCAATAACGGAGTATTTGATTCCCAAGCTGGTACTGCAACCGCTGGTGGAAAATGCCGTCTACCACGGCATTGAAGGGCAGGAAAATGGAGGAGTAATCTGGGTATCTGCCTTGAAATTCGACCATGAGCTGCTGATTAGTGTACGAGACAACGGTAAGGGTATGGCTCAGACAAAGATTGACGAGTTAAATGAGTCTATATCAAAACAGCCTTCCAATGAGGCATTACGTTGCCATGCCGGGGACAGTCTGGGGCTTAACAATATCGCTCAGAGGCTTCGCCTCATGTATGGAGAAGGCGGCAGCCTAAGCATTGATGGAAGTCCGGGGCAGGGCCTGGTGGTCACGATATCCATTCAATTTCTACCGAAAGGGGATTGAAGCGCATGTATAAAGTATTGCTTGTAGAGGATGAGACGGTCATCCGTCAGGGACTGAGGGAACTGATCGTACAAGTGTCTTCTCAGTTTCAGGTAACGGGCGAAGCATCGAGCGGTACCGAGGCGCTGGATTTTCTGAGATGTGAGGTGCCGGACGTGTTAATCACGGATATCCGCATGCGTGAAATGGACGGATTAACTTTGGTAAGCAAAGCAAGAGACATGTACCCTGAATTGCTAATGCTCATCATTAGCGGCTACGGCGAGTTTGAATATGCACGCAGAGCGATGGAGTTCGGGGTGTTGAACTACCTGTTGAAGCCCATCGATCGTTATGAACTGGCATTATGCATACAAAAGATTCAATTGCTGCTGGATCGCAGATACGGTATTACAACTCTTTCTATCCCTGAGCCATCTGGCAAAACAGAACACGCTGGTGGAGATACACGGAAGATTATCCGAGATGTGAAGGAGCACATCAAGCAACATCCCGATGGAGATCTGCGACTTCAGACGATAGCCGATCTTGTTAACTTGAACCCTACTTATTTAAGCCAATTGTTCAAGAACGAAATAGGCATCAATTATTCCGAATACATCACGGAGGCACGTATGGAGCGGGCCAAGTGGTTGCTGATCAACACGGGTCTCAAAATCTATGATGTGGCACGGTTATCCGGGCATCAGAGCCCCAAACACTTCATGCTGGTGTTCAAGCAGCAGGTGGGATGGACCGCAGGAGAATATCGAGACCGATTCAGTATCTCTTGAAAAACCATACCATTTCTGTAGTTGACGTGATTTAAGGGGGAACGATGCTTTCGTTATACTTTGGTTGCACATGTATACCACGACGTCCATAAGGGGGATTTCCATGAAAAAAGCAGGACTGATACTGGTGTTTATATTCATGATGATGGCTTCAATCGCGTGCACAAGCTCCAATTCCGGCAGTGAATCTGGCAGTTCAAGCGGAGAGAATGGAGAGGTCGAGCTGAAGTTCATGATGTGGGGCAATCAGGCGCATATGGATGTATACAACAAGTTGATCGATGACTTCACAAAGGAAAATCCAGGCATCAAAGTAACGATGGAATCCGTACCTTTCGCAGAATACCAGCAAAAAATTTCGGTGCTTGCCGCCGGAGGCTCCCTTCCCGATCTCGCCTGGGTATCGGAGCGAATGGTGCCGCAATTCAAGTCCAACCACATTCTGGCCGATGTATCGGAGTTCAAGGATGATGCACAGTTTAAGCTGGATGATTATATTCCAAGTACATTGGATTTGTTCCGTGATGGCGATCAACTGCTGGGACTACCTTTTTCTACACCTCCGGTGGTCATGTTTTACAATAAAACGCTGTTCGACCAAGCCGGCCTGACTGATCCAAACACACTTGCCACCCAAGGACAATGGACATGGGAACAGTTCGAAGAGTCCGCCAAAGCCATTACCAGCAAGGATGCGACCAACCGAGTCTACGGCGCCAACTTTTTTCGCGACTGGAAGACCTGGGCGGTGCTTTCCTCCTATTCCTGGTCCAATGGAAGCGGTCCATTCGACGAAGGCATGACAACGTTCACCTGGAACGATGCCTATGGCGTACAGACCTTTGAATTGCTGGAACGCATGATGTTCACCGATGAATCACACCCGAAGGCGGGTGAGCAAGTCAGCTTCGATGCGGGTAATGTGGGCATGTTCTTTGATAATTACAGCTATGTTTCCAAAGCAAGAGAAATTACGGATTTTGAATGGAGCATCGCTCCTATGCCTTCCGGTTCTCAAGGCAGTGTGCCGATGCTGGGGCAGGCCGGATATGCCATGTTCAACGACAGCAAACATCCAGAGGAAACGAAGAAACTGTTGAAGTATTTTGCCAGTGAGCAGGGGATTCAGGCGACAGCCACCTACTTTGTACCTCCGCGTACCTCTGTTCTGAACTCAGATGCATTCATTCTCCAGCCAAATAATCCGAGCAAAGAGCATATCGTGCAGGCCGTCATTGATGAAATGCCAAAAGCGCGCTTAATTCCCGGTCATATCCGTTGGCAGGATATCGACAATGCGTTATTGCAGGGATTTGACCGACTGTTTGCAAAGACAGCGACAGCTGAGGATAACCTGAAACAAATGCAGGAAGAGATCCAAAGCGTGTTGCAACCCTAAATAATTTGATTGAAACCGGAGGTGAGAACGATGAGCAAATTCAAAGAATTACTTGAACGGAAACCGCTGTCGCTGGTGGTCAGCCTGCCTGAGAATGATATTGCTTTGGCTCGGGCAGCTATGGAAGAGGGCGCTGATGCACTGAAGGTGCATTATAATGTCGGTCATCGCGCCAGCGGGAATCATTTTGGTCCATTGGATATGTATGCCGAGGTGTTTCGGGCGATCCGCAGTGAGTTTGGTGGTCCACTTGGAATCGTACCTTCTGGCAGTATTGATGGAGCAAGGCGAGAGGATGTGGAGAGGCTTTCCGGGCTGGGTTTTGACTTCTATTCCATCTATGCACATCACTTGCCATCTTTCATGCTGAGTGACTTGGGGCTTGACCCAACGTTTGCGATCAATGAGGAATATGATGCTTCCCTCGTAACATCAGCAGCGCACTTCGGCTTTACCGCTCTGGAGGCATCCATTGTACCTGGAAAAGAATATGGTACACCGCTCAGCTTCGCGGATGTGCTTAAGTATCGCCGTCTGGTCCTGCAAGCTCAGATACCGGTATTGGTTCCTTCCCAGCGAAAGCTGGTGCCGGAGGATGTTCGAGTGCTGCGCGATACTGGGGTAAAGGCGATCATGCTTGGGGCGGTCGTGACAGGCAACACGGAGGAACAGTTGCGAAGGGCAGTGAACGGGTTCCGCAATGCGGTGGACAGTCTGAACCGTCCGGATTAATCCGTTGAAAGTCACGTGAATCACGGGGGACACCCATGTTAGCATTCATTTGTTCTAACGAATCGAGGACATGTTATTCGCGCCTATTTGTATGGATCTGAAGTTTAAGGAATCAGAGAGACGTTATTTCGTCCATTTGGTCGATCTTTAAAGTTCTGGCGACATTTTATAGAGATATAAGATGACTGAGATTCGTTACCCGGTGCATTCTTTAAAAATCTGCCTTATAAGATGCGGTTGATTCGTTAGCGCTTGGAGCGAGGGGGATCATTCCTTTTGAGACAGCAACTTATATAGAATCGTCGCAGAGTTCAGCTTCGGAGGAAATTTAATTAAAAGGGGGAGGCCTGATTGACCCATTCACGCAAACGCAAAAGAGGGGGGCCGCTCGCCAGAGAGGCCCAGATCGCAGGTTGGCTGTTTGTATCGCCGATGGTGCTTGGGTTTACCCTGCTGCTGTTATTTCCCATGGGTCTCGCGTTATACATGAGTCTAACCGATTGGCCGCTGCTGGGGGATCATCATTTTATTGGATTGGATAATTACCGGAATATCATGACAGACGCGATGTTCTGGAAAGTGCTCGCCAATACGGTTTATTTCACAGCGGGGCTGGTGCCGCTTAATATTGTGCTCGCCCTACTGCTCGCGTTGCTGCTATCCAGAAATCTGCGGGGTATCGGAATTTTCCGAACAGCGATCTTTGTTCCGGTCATGACCTCGTTGATCGTATGGGCCATCGTGTGGAAGCTGATGTATGCGACAGAGTCTGGATTGATTAATCAGCTTCTGTTGATGCTGGGCATCAAAGGTCCGGCCTGGCTTTACAATCCGGATTTGGCAATGCCAGCGATTATCGTGACAAGTGTGCTGAAAAATGTCGGTCTGAATATGGTGCTGTTCATTGCAGCGATTCAGCAGGTACCGCGTTCACTATACGAAGCAGCAACATTAGACGGGGCGGGCAAAAGGGGAACCTTCTTTCACGTCACGCTGCCCATGATCACGCCAACCGTGTTTTTGACCGTAGTCATGACCGTGATTGGTTCACTCAAAGTATTCGGGCAGATCTATGTGATGACACAGGGCGGGCCGAGCAACAGCACCAAGGTATTGGTTTATTATATCTGGGAAAAAGCATTCAAATTATTTCAGTTTGGTTATGCTTCTGCTCTCGCATATGTACTGTTCTTTATCGTGCTAATTCTGACGCTGCTGCAATGGCAGCTCCGAAAGAGGTGGGTATTCAATGAAGGCGATGCCTAGTCCTTCGGGGCGGAAGATAGGAAGTACTCTGGGGACGTATTTGTTGCTGACTCTGATTTCGCTGATTATGATTGTGCCATTTATCTGGATGATATCGACATCATTCAAGGAACCCCGGAGCATATTCACCTATCCACCGCAGTGGATACCGGATACTTTCCGATTTCAGAACTATATCGATGTCTTTCGATTGATTCCGTTTCACCGTTTTTATTGGAACAGTATCTACATTTCTGCGTTGGTTGTGCTAGGAACAGTATTTTTTGCTTCCCTCGCCGGTTACGCATTCGCCAAAATTCCGTTTAAAGGACGTAATGTGGTATTTCTCATCCTGCTGAGTGCGATGATGATTCCCCATGAGGTGACGGCGATACCGATGTTTCTGTTCATGCGGCAGCTGGGGTGGATTGATACCCATCTTCCGCTGATATTATTGCCGATCTTTGGCGCGGGCGGTGTATTTGGCATCTTTGTGATGCGGCAGTTCTTCATTACGGTGCCAACTGAATTGGAAGAAGCGGCGATGATTGATGGTTGCAACCGATTCCGGATATATGCGCGAATTATGCTGCCCATTGCCAAGCCGGGTATGGCTACGCTGACGATCTTTACGTTTGTGACGATCTGGAATGAGTTTTTTGATCCGTTGATCTTCATTAACTCGCGTGATCTAATGACGCTGCCGCTTGGATTATCCCTGTTTACAGATGAAGTGGGTACAGCCTGGCAATATCTGATGAGCGCCACCGTCATGGCAACCTTGCCACTGTTAATTGTTTTTTTTCTGGCACAGCGGCGCTTCATTGAGGGGGTTGCCATGACGGGACTGAAAGAGTAAGCCGTGTAATACGTGCAATAGAACGAAGGAGGGACAACATTTGCGTGAACGGATGAGCATGAAAAAGGAAGAAGCAGATGTCGTTATTGTGGGAGGGGGTCCTGCGGGTATAGCGGCAGCCATTGCGGCTGGACGGCAGGGGATACGAACAGTGCTGGTGGAGCGATATGGATTCGTGGGCGGGATGTCAACCGCCGCTATGGTTTATCCTTGGATGACTTTCCATACGGAGCGCGGTGAGCAGGTCATTAAAGGTATTGCGCAGGAGATTGTAGATCGTTTGCAGGCACGTGGCGGCTCTCCGGGGCATCTGCGCGATACGGTTGGATTTGTTCATACCGTCACGCCGTACCATCCAGCCATCTTTCAGGTGGTTGCAGCAGAGATGTTACAGGAGGCAGGTGTCCGGCTGTTATTGCACAGCTTTGTGGACGAGGTGGTCGTTGTAGAGGATCGGGTGGAAGCGGTGCGAGTGACCAACAAATCTGGAAGAATGGAATTCCAGGCGAATGTATTTGTGGATGCAAGCGGGGATGCGGATCTGGCTTATCTTGCGGGTGCTTCTGTGGCAAAGGGAAGAGACGGAGACCACCAGTCACAGCCGATGACCATGAAATTCCGCATGCGTGGTGTGGATCTTGGACGAGTGAAACAATACATGCTGGAGCACCCGGAGGATTTCTATGTGAAAACTCCTTTTGCTGAACTGGACAGCATTCCGTTAACCGGGGTGAGTGGTTTCTATTCCCAGTGGAAAAAAGCAGGTGTGCCGATTAATCGCGACCAGGTGTTGTTTTTTACCGGACCGGCAGAGGATGAAGTGCTGATTAATTGTACCCGGGTGCAGGGACTTGATGCGACAGATGCCGAGGATCTGACTTCTGCGGAACAGGAAGGCCGGAAGCAGGTGCTAATGATCGCTGAGTTTTTGCAGCGTGATGTGCCTGGATTCAAACGGGCTTCGATCTCGGCAGTAGCACCGCAGATTGGTATCCGTGAATCCAGGCGAATTATTGGGCAGTATGCATTGACACAAGCGGATGTAGTTGCAGGACGGAAATTTGACGATGTGATTGCCAGAAGCGGTTATCCGATTGATATTCATGACCCTTCGGGTCAAGGTGTTGTGGCTGCCTTTATAGAGGGGGATGGGGCGTACGATATTCCGTATCGCTGTCTGATCTCTCGCAATATCCGCAATCTGCTGGCGGCAGGACGTTGCATCTCCACCACACATGAGGCGCATGCAACGACAAGATTGACTCCAAGCTGTATGGCTACCGGGGAGGCGGCAGGGACAGCGGCTGCACTAACAGTGAAGATGATGCTGGACCCGGTGGAACTTCCGATCGAGCTGTTACAGGCGGAATTACGTCACAACGGAGCGGCGATCTAGCGGATGAGCTGATTATGGACGAATTGGGCGAATCGGGTGAATCATTAATAGTGGGAGTGGGTGTTTATTTAATTCGCGGTGGTGTAAATTTTAACGAACCTGAGACGTCTAATTCCGGGCTATAAGCTGAAATGAAAAATGTAACGAATCTCAGTGAAGCTATTTTACTCCAAACGCTTAAATAGGGGGTAAAAGCGGGATGAATCGAAAGAATAGAGCGTCTACGATTCGTTAGATTAGAAACTATCCCCAAAATAGCTAAATAAGCTTCCCTCAGTTCGTTAGAAATTGGTGGGAAGCTCGTGAATTGATGAGCATAATTGTAGCCCCAAAGACTCCAAATCCACTGCATAGCATAGGTGAATTTAGAGTTTTTGGGGCGTTCTCATTCTTTTCATCTATTAGGTTCTTTCCTTCAAGTTCATTTCTTCATATCTGATCAATCATGGGGTCTTGGTTCCTTGATGTTCCTAGTTGTTCCTTCATTTTTCGTATCCTTTCATGCCTTATTCTCTCCGATTATCAATTCATCCGTGCCTCAAGTCGCCTTGCGACAATGGACAGCGCGTAGTTGATGACAAAATACAATACGGCTGCGAGCAGCAGGGCCGGGATAATGTAATCGAAACTTTGACCGCCAAGGATCTGCACGTTGTGCATCAGCTCCGGCAGAGAGATGATGATCGCCAGTGAAGTATCCTTCAGGAGTGAGATGAATTGGCTTACCATCGGCGGGGACATGCGGCGTAGCGCCTGTGGCATGATGATGCCACCGAGAGTCTGCATGTAACTCAAGCCCGAGGAGCGGGCAGCTTCCACCTGACCGCGCTCAACAGACTTCAGACCGCTACGGACGATCTCGGCGATCATCGCGCCTTCAAACAGACTCAGTCCAACAACTGTGGACCAGAAGACGGACATTTTAATCCCGAGCTGTGGAAGCACCATGTGGATGAAGAAAATGATGAGCAGCAGCGGCAGATTTCGGATCGTGTCCACGATCACTGCCACGATCTGTGACAGAACAGGGATACGGGTAAACCGGATCGTACCCAGCACAGTGCCGAGCACAAAGCTGAATATAATGGATAGCCCTGCTACCTGCAGGGTAATCAGGAATCCTTGAAGCAGGAAACGAAGGTTGGGCCACGCATAGGCCCCGCTAAAGTCCATATTTTATTAGCCTCCTTCTGTATGCAGGAATGAAATATCGAAGATCAATAGATGGGGCATGGACAAGCCGATATATTTCCCTAAAAATCTGCGCAGGTACAAGTCAATCTATTACATGGTAACCTGACCTGCCGGTTTGTTTTTCTTCGGTTTGCCTTTGGTACTGCGCGCTTCTGCATCACTCTGTCCAAACCTGCGCTCCATATAATGCACCAGGAAGCTGAGTGGTAGCGTCAGCACCAGATAGAACAGCGCAACAATGGTGTACACACTTAGCGGCTGGAACGTATCCGAGTTAACCAGGTCGGCAAAATACATAAGATCCATACCGGCGACAACGGCAAGAATAGATGAGTTTTTGACCAGGTTGATAAACTGGTTGCCGATGGACGGCAGTACAATCTTGATGGCCTGGGGCAGAATGATCAGGTTCATGGCCTGTACATAGGACAAACCTGAAGACCTTGCTGCTTCCAGTTGTCCACGCGGCACGGTCTGAATGCCCGCTCGGATTGCTTCGGCAATGAAAGCGGCGGTGTAGATGGTCAAACCCAGAGTACCGGAGACAAATCCATCCAGCGAGATGCCTAGTGCAGGCAGTCCAAGATAGAAGAAAAACACAACCAGTAACAATGGGATGTTTCGGATAAATTCCACAAAAGCCGTGCCGATCCAGTTCAGCGGTTTCACAGGGGATATCCGAAAGATAGCCAGGATCGCGCCAAGGATAAAGCTGCCAATGAGAGCCATAATGCTCACTTGAATCGTATTCAGGAATCCTTCCAGAAAACGATCCGAGTGTCGCATTAGTACGCTGAAATCCAATGTGCCCATATAGGCGAAGCCTCCGTTCTCCAGATGTAGAAACGGCGATTACGTCTGCTCATGCTTCGCATCCAGCAGACGAATTCGCCGCTTACCTATCTTAATTCGGGTTACTCGGGCTTCGCGCCCAGCCATTTCTCATGTAAAGTGTCATATTCCCCACTGTCTTTCATGCTTTTGAGCAGCGCGTTGACTTCCTCCACGAAGGCAGTGTCACCTTTGCGAATGGCCATACCATAAGGTTCGCTTGTGAAATTGCCACCAACCAATTGGAAGCTGTTATCCGTCTGTTGCATACCGATGAGGATGATGTTATCTGTGGTCAGCGCTTCGCCTTTACCTGCTTTGAGAGCAGTGAATGCATCCTGATAGTTATCGAATTCAAGCACCTCAGCATCCGGGGCTTTCTCGCGAATATTCTGAGCGGATGTGGAGCCTTTCACCGCGAGTACTTTTACCCCGCTGAGGCTTTCCAGGCCGGTAATCGCACTGTCGTTTTTCACCAGCAGGGATTGGCCTGCCTCGAAATAAACATCACTGAAATCTACTTGTTCCTTACGCTCATCCGTAATTGTCATCGTGGCGATGATGATGTCGATGTCTCCATTTTGCAGCATGGGAATACGCGTCTTGGAAGTGACCTCTTTCAGTTCGACCTTGGTCTCATCTCCAAGGATCTGTTTGGCGAGTGCTTTGGCGATATCAATATCGAATCCTTCAACGTTGCCACTTGCAGGATCTTTCAAGCCAAACAGCTTCGTATCGTATTTCACACCGGCGATGAGCTTGCCACGTTCCTTAATCCGCTCAATCGTGCCTTTCGCCTCGGCGTCACCACCACCGCTCGCTGAAGGTGTATCTGTACCTGTACTACAACCTGACAATACAAGGGAGAGAATGAGGACAAGCATAAATGATGGCCATTTCAATAATTTCTTCATGAATAAAAGACCCCTTTCAAAATGGAATAGTGGATTATTCTCAATGATGAATCAGACGGCTCAGGAATTGCTGTGCTCGTTCTTCTCTGGGGTTGTCAAAAAATTCTGCAGCGTTGGCCTCTTCAACAATTCGGCCTTCGTCCATGAAGATGACCCGGTCCGCAACTTCGCGGGCGAATCCCATCTCATGGGTAACGACGACCATGGTCATGCCATTATGGGCAAGGGAACGCATAACATCGAGGACTTCCCCGATCATCTCGGGATCAAGAGCAGAGGTAGGTTCGTCAAAAAGCATGATTTTGGGCTCCATGGCAAGTCCTCTGGCGATGGCTACCCGTTGTTGCTGTCCACCGGACAACTGGGAGGGATAACTGTCTGCTTTGTCGGCAATGCCCACCCGGGTCAGATACTTCATTGCTGTTGCGGCTGCCTGTTCTTTGGGTTGTTTGCGCACCTTCATGGGTGCAAGGGTAATGTTATCGATGACTTTTTTGTGAGGATAAAGATTGAAGTGTTGAAATACCATGCCGATGTCACGGCGGAAGAGGTTAATGTCCACCTTTTTCTGATGTAGAGGAATCCCACTGACGACAAGTTCACCTTCGGTAATGGTCTCCAGGCGGTTAATACAGCGGAGTAACGTGCTTTTGCCGGAGCCGGAAGGTCCGATAATGACGACAACCTCTCCTTCTTCAATGTGAAGATGGATATCCTTGAGGACATGAAAATGACCGAAATGTTTCTGGACACCCCTAAATTCAATCAAGAGTACACCCCATCCTTTCTGCAACGTCTGTGTGTAAAAGGAATAATAAGGAATAAATTGAAACTAGTTATTTAATCATACATAGTCATCCTGCTTATGGCAATTGGTTTGTGATAAAACATGACATAAGTAATGGGTTCCCTAGGGCTATAGCCAGAAAATATGTTATATATCTGTCATGTTATTAAACTCCTTGTGACGAATCCTGACAGAAAAATGAATCTATTCTCCTAGTTGCTTTCCAACCTTTGGAATAGTTGTATAGAGTATACTGAAAGTGATGTTTGATTTATGACTCTGATTAACAAAACAAATAGCATCAAGTTCCACGTGTACATGGCAAAAAAGCTCAACCCTACACGTCATGCCATTGATATGATGGAGCGAGAGAGCGTCCGTTTGAACGTAAGTAAGGAAAGTAAAAGCGATGTATTGATCCCATAACAATTCCATTACATGTAGAGAGGATGATTCTGCACGATGAATACATATCACTCCCCAATGTCGACAGGAGCAAGTGCCCAGTCCGATGTTCGAGCTTATGAAGCTAATTTGCCCGTCATTCCTGCTCAGGATTTTCAGCTTACAGACTATGGAGCTGTTGGAGACGGCGTAACAGATAATACGGAGATGTTCCGACTTGCCATCGCTTCATGTGCTGAAGCAGGAGGTGGGAGAATCGTAATTCCTGCCGGGGTATGGCTCACAGGCCCGATTGTAATGCGTAGCCGGATCGAACTACATGTGGAAGCAGGGGCACTGGTTACATTTAGCCGAGATTTTGATCAATACCCATTAATTGCATCAAGCTTCGAAGGATGGCAGGTGGTCCGTTGCCAATCCCCGATCGATGGTGATCAACTGGAGGATATTGCGATTACTGGTGAGGGGATATGGGATGGGGGCGGGGAGGCATGGCGTCCGGTGAAACGCTCCAAAATGACCACTTCACAATGGAACCAATTGGTCGCTTCCGGTGGTGTTGTAGAGCAATCCGGCGGAGATGAAGAAATCTGGTGGCCTACCACAGCTGCACTTGAAGGCGGCACCATCGCGAATCGATTGCATCAGGAGCAGGTGCGTGATGTCGCTGCCTATGAAGAAGTCAGAGACTTTTTACGTCCCAACATGGTCAGTTTACGGAGATGCAAACGGGTACTGCTGGACGGTCCAACGTTTCAGAACTCGCCTGCATGGAATCTGCACCCCTGGGCATCTGAGCATGTCACCATTCGTAACGTGAGAGTGCGGAATCCGTGGTTTTCTCAGAATGGAGATGGGCTGGACGTTGAATCCTGCTGTCATGTGGTAGTGGAGAATAGTGTATTCGATGTCGGTGATGATGCGATCTGTCTGAAATCAGGCAAGGATGCCGAAGGCCGTGAACTGGGTCTTCCATCGGAGTTCATCACCATTCGGGATTGCACGGTGTATCACGGTCATGGCGGGTTTGTAATTGGCAGTGAAATGTCCGGTGGTGTGCGGCATGTGCGTGTGTCGGATTGTACGTTTATCGGAACGGACATTGGACTTCGCTTCAAAAGCGCACGTGGGCGCGGCGGAGTGGTTGAGGACATTCAGATTGAGCGCATATATATGAAAGATATCATTATGGAAGCGATCTCGTTTTCCTTTTTCTATGCAAATCAGGAAGGGTCTGCCCGGGGCAGTGATCTATCTCAGGAGATTAGCGAAGAGACGCCAGTGTTCCGAGATATTCGAATATCGGATGTGGTCTGTGCCGGTGCCGACACTGCGTTGCTTGTGAGTGGATTGCCGGAACAGCCTTTGGATGGGGTGATCATCCAGCGTTACAACGTGCAAGCTCGCAGTGGTATCCAATGTGCTCATGCAAAACATCTGCATATCGCTGAATTGAAGGCGCAGATCACTGAAGGTCCGCTGGTTCATTTGCACCAGTGCAAAGGGGCAGAATTAGAGAGCATTCAGGGCAAAGGTGCAGATGGCCGACTTCTGATGGTGACCGGACACGAGTCCGCAGGCATTGTATGTCGTGAAGGCGATGCTGACACAGACGGTCGTCAGATATCTGTGGGTCCCGAGGTGCGAAGTGGCGTGATCATTCGTAGATAAAAAGTATGTAATAGGGTTTATACAAGTTGGTCCAATTCAGCCGTAGTGGCGTAGCCATAGATCCAGTAATCGTGATGCCTTTTGATATAAGGGGTACGTAATCTCTGGAGCAAGGCTACCCACTCAGCTTTTATATGAAGTTATCTGAAGATCTACCGGTGTTCCTTACGATAGCGTAGCGGTGTTGTACCGGTAACCTGTTTGAATGTTTTGTTAAAATGAGCCGTATGTTCAAATCCTACCTTCTCAGCGATCATCTGGACACGCTCTTGTGTGGACAGTAATCTTCGTTGTGCTTCCCGGACACGAACAACACGCAAATATTCGCTAAATCGAAACCCGGTAAACCGGCTGAACATTCGGCTCAGATAGGATGGACTGATATAAAAACGATTGGCTGCACCCTCCAGTGTAAGTGGTTCGGTATAGTTTTTATTCACATAAGTGACAATTTCACTGATTTTGTCCTGCATTGGATGCAAGGGACCGGGGCATGACTGCCGGATGTCCTCCTCTACCCGATGAATACGGATCAAAAGTTGGGCAAGCAGACTTCTTACGGCGATCTCATAGTGAGGGCGTCGCTCTTTGCATTCTTGCAGCATCTGCCACAATATACGCTCCATCTCGGGCTGTTCCGCTTCAGGCAGGCGAAGGAGTCTTGAACAATTAAAAGGCAGCAGACCACATATGCCAAGTTCCATCCCCGTTGCAAAAGCAGGAGAAAAACCGATTAATATCCGTTCGAAGCCGGGAATACTTCCTTTGGAGGTGGTATGTACATCGTGTGGATTAATCAGAATGAAATCACCCTTGCGGGCGGACAGAATCTGACCATTCATGGAATACACTCGTTCACCTTCAAGTAAGTAATACAGTTCGTAGAATGGATGAGCGTGAGGTTGTGGCATACCATTCCCATCATGTCTGCGCATATGTTCAATGGTAAATGAATGTTCACCGATTCGGTATTTGGGTCCAATCCGGTCCTCTATGAGACTCATGGTACAGCTCCCCTCTGCTTCACGGATTAACAACGATATAAATATCATAACGGAACATCCATCTTTTTGTAAACGCTATCATTGGAAATGAAATATTTCTTTAATCCTATCGTTAAATACCGAGAGAATGAATTCGGCATGGCACTTATGTGCTGTCAAGGTGACAAAACTTGAATGATGTTTTAGAGTAGGGGGAGAGAGGCGAAACTCTGGTTAAGGAGTGTCTTCAATATGATTTGGAAGGAAGGAAACAGGTTATGACGACACATGAATTATCGCCATTGGTTGCTGCGCTCAATATGCAACCTCACGTTGAAGGCGGTTGGTATAAGGAAGAATGGAAGGCGTCTTATCAGATTCCACAGTCCGTTCTGCCGGATACATACTCCGGTCCACGATTCTCGGCAAGTTCCACGTATTTCCTGCTGCACGCACATGAAATCTCCGAGTGGCATACGGTTCTGTCCGATGAACTTTGGCTGTGGCACAGCGGCAGTCCAGTTGAACTGAAGCTGGGTGGCAATGGGGAGAACCCGGAGAACGAGGAAGTTCTTGTTCTGGGGATGGATATTGCTGCGGGGCAATCACCACAGGTGCTCGTTCCTGCCGGCGTATGGCAGACAGCGCGTCCGCTGGGTGATGAGCCTGTACTGGTAACTTGCGTAGTAGCGCCAGGTTTCCACTTTGATGATTTCAAGCTGGTATCCAAAAGCGAATAGGTTTTAATATGTGAAAATCCCGATCCGAGATGCTCAGGGCATCCGAATCGGGATTTTTTTGGATCGAGCGTATTAAATATGCTGAGGTCTATGTCCAGTTCAGGGATGTAGGATTCCTTTTAGATCAGCATCACTTTTGGCAATAACTAATCACTTCGGATTCTCGTTACTCATCCAGCTGTCCACATAAAACTCCTCATGATAATCCGGTTGCTGAGCTAGTTCTTTGAGCTTCTGTTCAGCTTCTTCAGCGGTAAGATATTCTCCAATAACTGCTGTAAACTCACCAGTGGACGTTTTGAGGAAAGAGATGTCCTCATCCGGATATGATTCTTTAATTATACCCATCGATTCTCCAAAAGGCATTGATTCTGTGCGGAGAGAGTATACCTTCCGAGGTGTGACCGGTTTGCCGTCGGAAGTCAATTTCACTTCCAGGTATCCAGGGTTCTTGAATTCCGTTACGGCATACTGTACCCCTTCTTTTAAAACAACTACGAATCCGACGGAAGAGTCGTCTAAAATCATGGAACCATAAACATCTTTCACTAAAGGCTGGGTCATGAAGTCGGCTTTGACTTTCTCTATATCCATGTAACGTGCACCGCTAAAAGTGAAGAGGATACGATTCGGTGCTTCTTTGTGTACCACATTATAATGGGGTGCATCATTAGTCTGAGCATGCTCGTCGGTGCTAAAATTGATTTTTAGCGTATTTTCGGTTGCTTCCGATCCCACAGTTACTCCATCTGTAACTTTGCCTCCATCGCCAAATTGCAACACCTGAACAATAGAGCCGACCACAGGTATTTTGGACATGGCGTTTGCTACGGAAGGGATGTTGACTATGAACAGAAAAGCGGCACACGCTGCCAGAATGGAAGCGTAGCGAATGATACGGGAGGAGCTTTTGCGAGCGGCAGCCTTTTGCTGGGCTTGACGAATAACATCAGTAAGTTGAGCTGGAATTTCAATGTTTTCGTAACGTTCTTTACCTGTCATAGATCTCCAACCTCTCCTTCAATTAAATCCATTTTTAATTTGTTGATAATCCGATAGAATTTTGACTTAACGGTATTCTCCGACAGGGAGAGCACTTCAGCGATCTCCCGGAAACGCATATTACCAAAGAACTTTAATATAATATAGGCTCTATCTTCGGGCACGAGTCGATCCAGTGCGTCATATAGATCCATTTTTTCTTCCAGCGACGCCCCTCGCTCTGGAGCCACAAACTCCTGCACATGATCCTCCATATAGGTCACTCGCTGGTTACGTCGAATATGATCTATCGCTGTGTTAATCACAATTCGTGACATCCAGGAATCAAAATAAGTCATGGACTCTATCTTTCCATAAGCGATGTACCCTTTATAGACCGCTTCGGATACGATATCCAGCGCTTCTTGTTCATTTTTAACATAGCAGTATGCCAGTCGATATAATTTATTTTGAATCTCTGTTATTTTTTCGCTGAACTGTTCTTCTTTTGTCTTTTTATGGTTCAGTCTAATCACTCCTGATCCCCCCTGATCAACCTAAATATTCAAGTCACCGCTCGTTCCAGGCCTGGATTCTATATAAGTGCTTGAGTTCGCTTGACACTCGTTAGACTGGTGAGGAGAAGAAATAGTTCTAAACGGTCAAAAAAACTTTTTTCTTTCGGTCCTGAACAGGATAACGAGCCTCGCCTCCATTCTTAACAACGAATAGATTGCCTATAACATCACATACCAAAACACCCGCTCTTCTAAGATCGAAGGCGGGTGTAATCGAATTAATCTGCTTATATTAGAAGTTAAAGTTGTCTGGATCAGAACCAAATCGTTTATTCTCGTTCAGACTGTTAATCTGCTCTACTTCTTCCGAAGTTAACTCAAAATCATAGAGATCAGCATTCGCGTGAATACGCTCAGGCGTAACGGATTTTGGTATCGTCACGATGCCGTTCTGCAGATCCCAGCGCAGAATTACTTGTGCGGGGGACTTGCTGTATTTGGCTGCGATATCCTTCAGCAACGGATGATCCATCAGATGACCATGTCCGAGCGGAGACCAGGCTTCGATCTGAATCTGATGTTTGTTGCAGTACTCACGAAGCTCTGACTGAATCAATAGTGGGTGAAGCTCCACCTGATTAACTGCTGGTTTGATCGTGGCATCGATCATCAAGTCTTCCAGATGGTGAATCTGGAAGTTGCTCACACCGATCGCCCGGATGCGTCCTTCTTTATGAAGTTTCTCCAGCGCTCGCCATGTATCTTTGTACTTGCCCTTAACCGGCCAGTGGATAAGATAGAGATCCAGGTACTCCAGTTCGAGTCGTTCCATGCTTGCCTCGAAGGCTGCCAGCGTGGATTCATATCCCTGATCACTATTCCATACTTTAGTGGTAATGAACAGATCCTCACGAGCTACTCCAGATTCACGAATACCCTGAGCGACACCTGTTTCGTTGTTATACGCTTTGGCTGTGTCGATGCTGCGATAACCAGCTTGAATGGCTGTTTTGACAGCATGAACGACTTCGTCTCCGTCTTTAACTTTGAATACCCCAAAACCCAGCCATGGCATTTTGACTCCGTTATAGAGTGTGGTTGTGTCCTGCACGTGTTTCATGGTCCGAAATTCCTCCTCTTATTGATTCATTGTTCCACTATGTAATTACCCTGCTGTTCAGTAGCCAATCGATATCGAAGGGCCGTCTTGATTGATTATACTAAAATCTGTCTGGTCTTGGTAAAGGGAGTGATCCATTTTACGAAGTAAACGCCGCTATTATCCTTTTTCTTCAACCAGAGGTTTGGTTTTGACGCTTGTGGGTGATAAGATGAAGTATACGAAATATGGAAGCCAAGACTTTGTAATTGGAGAGTTTACATAAGAACAGACGAAGTACGGAATCGGGTATAGACCAGACCGTACGATTAACGATAAAGGAGCAAGAATACAATGGCTAAACCTAAACAAACCAAAAAAGCAGCTGCCTGGTCTCTCGTGGTCATGGGAGCAGGATTTGCTGCATCCTTGCCGTTCCAGGGCGTTCCTGTGGGCAAGTTGCTGGTAGGATCATTTGAAGCGGGACTCGTGGGTGGACTTGCGGACTGGTTCGCCGTTACCGCATTATTCCGTCACCCGCTCGGCATTCCAATTCCACACACGGCATTGCTGCCGAAAAATCGCGATAAAATGACGGAAGGTCTGGTCTCCGCAGTAGAGAATAACTTGCTCAACAAAGACAGCATTACCGAGAAAATTGCAGATTTCAAAGCAGCAGAGACGGTGCTCGATACGTTGACCCGTGAGCTTCACAGTGACGGGATCAAGACGATGATTGATACACTCTGCAAACGAATTCTGGCTGGTCTGCCGTTAGAGCAGATTGCTCCGCTCGTGGCACGTGAGATCAAGTCACAGGCGGGCGCATTTGATCTGGGTCCGATTCTGGAACGGGCTGCCCACCAGATGACAGAGCGCGGTTACGACGCCAAAGCGCTGGACTACGGACTGAAGCAAGCCGAGGAGTGGCTGGTTAAACCCGAGACGATCATGTTTTTGGGTGAAAGCGGCATGAAAGCCATCAGCGGCATTCAGATGAACGGATTGATGCAGTTTGCGATGAATGCATTCCTTGGTTATATGAACGAGGAGCGTCTGGGTGGCATTTTACAAGGATATCTCTTCGATCGGGTAGAGGATATGAAACGTGAAGGCAGCACTCTAAGGTACAAGGTGCTTGATATGGTACGTACCCAGACGGTGCGTTTGGCAATGAGCGAGGCTATGCAAGATGGAATCAACAGTTGGAAGAACAATATGTTGGAGGGCTGGAACGCAGAGCAAACGGTGCTGAACAAACTCACCGACCTGAGAGACAAGGCGCTCGCCGCGATGGAAGATGGACAGTATGTAGATACGTATGCACTGCCTGCCATTGAGCGGGTACTGGTTGATCTGCGGGCAGATGACGAGTTGATGACAGGCATGAATGCCAAGATCGTAAATGGCGTCACAACACTGCTGGAGAAAAATCATTCCAAAATCGGTAAACTCGTACGCGAAAATGTGGACAAAATGGACAATGCCACTTTGGTTTCGATGATTGAGGATAAGGTTGGACAGGATCTGCAATGGATTCGGATCAACGGAGCCGTTACCGGATTTGTTATCGGGATTGCGCTGACTGCGCTGCAGATGGCATTGGCATAACCTAAAAGAGCCACCCTTGAAGTAATGGGGCAAGGCTCTTTTTGTTATGCAAATATCAATGGAGATATAGATACGCATCTTTTTTCTATTTAGAGGTTAACTGCTTGGCTTGCCCCGGCAGATCGTCCGCTGTGACCTCTTCCCAGTGTGTAACACCACGCAGCGTGGATACATATAGTTTCAGATAGGCCCCATTTTTGAGTAGCTTACTGGTGGAGAAGCTAAGTGTTTTGGATTTTCCTTCGTCTGTATAGCCGATCAGTTCATAAGCATATCTGCCATTGTCATCCTTGTTGACTGTAGTCTGATTCACAGTGGTATAGTAGGTTGTTTTGCCGGCAGGGTTATCGGGAGTCAATTTAGCAGGGTCCATGAAGAAGAGCCACAGGCAAGTCAGAATAACGAGTACCAATGCGAGAATAGTGAATGCTTTTTTCATGTTCTTGTCCTCCTTTGATCTCGGTAAATTTAGGACGATGCGATGTCTTTATATTTCAGGCGGCGGATCGACCAGGTAGCAAACAGAAGGATAAAGAGACTGTTCATGAAAAGAAAGACGATATTCTCCGAGGATGTCAGTCCCTTTTGACTCAGAACGCCCATGCCTATAGTTAACAAGGAGTAGGGGAATAACATGCCGATTTTCAGCACATACATGCCTAGTCCTAGAAAGACTGCACAAAGGCTGATGCCAATTGGCGTCGCAAAGCTTCTTATCCGGATCGACAACCCTAGTTGCAGTGCAGCAATAGAGATAGAGGCAAACCATCCTCGTAGGCTCCATACGACGGTCTCCATCGGGAACGGACCGGGAATGACGAACAGTTTGCCTGCTGCCCAGTACATGAGCATGAAGAAGGCTTGAGCCGAGAAGATCAATATGCCAACAATGACCAACTTGGCAACAAATAGGCTGGTGACTGACACTGGAGAAGCCAGAATCATATTCCAGTTGCGATTGCTGTGTTCCAGGCGGCATACAAAGGCACAACAGATAGCGATCAGGATGGGCAGGAAGAATTCTCCGTAAAACAAACTGACCTGTGTCCACAGGCTGTACCACCCGTTTTGTAAAGCCGCTTGATTGAAATAAAAGTTAAAGCATCCGATAAGCAGACTGAAAATAGGCAGAATGGCCAGTACCAGGCTGATCCGGGAATGCCGAAGTTTAAGCCATTCTGCGGAAATGCTCCTCAGCATGTGTTCCCCTCCTCAAATCTCTTGTCTTGAAGCATGAATATTCCCTGCAAAATAGAAGATGGCAGCCATCAACAAGGCGGCTAAGAAAAGACCGACAGGCAGCATACCCGATACATAGGTACCCGAAGATGCGCTGTAAATATAAGTGACTGGATTCAGATCCATGTAGTAAGACCAGATGAAAAGGTGACGTACACCTGCTGGAAACAACCCCGATGTTGTTCCGATGAATCCGCCCAGCATACCCAGACATAACGCAAAAGCCTGATTGCGTACTGTAAGAGACAACCATTGCTGAAGAGCGGTGATGGCGAGTGTAGTTAGCATTGTGCCTATAGCGAACTGCACAAGCAGGGAAAGTGGCAGCGGACCGGAAATATTTTTGGATAAACCGAAACCGACAATGAACACAGCTTGCGCAAGGATACCATAAAGGATCAGGCTGTTCGCACATATGTATTTGGCTGTGTAGACATGATTACGTCCGGTGTTGGTCGTCATTAGCATCTTCCAGGTGTTCCCCTTATGCTCCATATCACAGATGCGGGATACAACGATAGCCGATATAATGGGCAGAAACAGACCGTTCATGGAAGCGATGCTGAAGATCAAGGCTTCCCAGCTCGCATTGGCTGCACTTCGGGAGATGGAGATACTCATGGACATGGAGGCCCAGATCATCTCAGCGGCCAGAAAAAGAGATAGCATGACCCAGATCTTTTTGCGGCGGATTTTAAAATACTCTAGGGATAGAGCTTTCATTACAGGCTCCGCTCCTTTCCGGTCAGATCCAGGAATATACCTTCCAGACTTTTCTTGTATTCCTCGATACGAATCACAGGAATATCGTGTTGTACCAGCACTTTATTCATCTGCGAGACTTCTTCGTCACGAAGGTAGTCGAACACCAGTTGTTTGCCCTGGACTGTAGGCATGTAGCCTTGAGTCAAAAGGATTTTTTCCGCCCTTGCCGTATCCGTCGTCTGAAAACGTATGGTAGCCTTGTTATTGGCCTGAAGACTCTGCATGCTTCCCTGAAACAGAAGTTTGCCATCACTGATAATGCCGACTGAGGTAGCAATCTGTTCGATCTCTGATAACAGGTGGCTGGATAGCAGGACTGTTATGCCGTATTGGCCTGGAAGGGACTTGATCAATTCCCTGATCTCACCGATCCCGGACGGATCAAGTCCGTTCGTAGGTTCATCCAGAATAAGCAGGCTTGGGAAGGCAAGCAGGGCCATGGCAATACCGAGTCTTTGCTTCATCCCCAGCGAATACTGATCGGCCTGTTTATGTTTTTGATTTTCAAGTCGAACAATTTTGAGAGCTTCATCAATATTTTTGTTCGGTACGTTCCGTAGTCGCTGCATGACTTTCATATTCTCAAGTCCAGTCAAGTGGCCGTAATAAGATGGAGATTCGATCAGTGAACCTGTCTGATTCAGAATGGAAGGGCGATGTTTATTCAGATCTTTGCCAAACACCTTTACAGTGCCTTCGGTAGGTTTGATCAAACCCAACAGCATTTTTAATGTGGTTGTTTTGCCTGCTCCGTTCGGACCCAGGAAGCCAAAAATCTGTCCCGTCTCAACTGCCAGATTGACCTGATGTACGCGGTTAGTACCGCCATAAGATTTAGACAGGTTATGCGTTTCCACGATGGGGGAACTGTTTATCATTGATCTCAACTCCATTTCACTAATGTCTCTGTTGCTCTAAATATAGATCAGGCTTCTTGCTCGTAGCTGAAGATAACCTTACAATTACCTTAAATGGAAATGGAAAATATCGGATGAATGCCTTTATGATGTATAATAAAAAGGGTGATATCAATGGAATTATTGAAGAATAAGAAAATATTGATCGTAGATGATGAGCCCGAAATACGGGAAATGATTGAACGTTTTTTACGGAAAGAAGGTTTTTTCCGGATCTATACGGCTGGTAACTTCGTGAATGCTTTGGCGGTATGCAGACTTGAAAAGCCGGATGCTGCTATTCTGGATGTGATGCTTCCGGATGGAGATGGGTTCTCTCTGCTCTCTTCGATCCGGTCATTCTCGGACATGCCTGTTCTGTTCCTGTCTGCACGTGGTGAAGATGAGGATCGACTGCTCGGTCTGGGGCTTGGAGCAGATGATTATATGGTCAAGCCCTTTCTGCCAAGAGAGTTGATTCTCCGGCTTATGGCTATTCTGAAGCGGGTATATGCTTCCAACACAGTGGAGAGATTGCCTGTATTTCGTTTGGGTGGACAAACCATTGATCTGGAGAGCGCTGTTGTACAGAGGACAGACAGGGAGCTTCCATTGACAGCTAAGGAGCATGCCATACTGATCAAGTTGTATGAGAATCAGGGCCGAATTGTAACCAGTGATGCCCTGTGTCAAGCCGTCTGGGGAGACGAGAGTTATGGGTATGAGAATACCCTGATGGTGCATGTTCGGCGAATCCGGGAGAAGATTGAGGAAGATCCATCCAAACCGATATTTCTGCTGACGGTAAGGGGACTTGGTTATAAATTGATGGTTCAGGAGTCTAGGTAATGGATGGCGTTGTTCGAATTTTAAGAAGGTTCGTCGGATCAACCATTCTGGTATCTGTGGTGCTATTACTATTCAATCTGATTCTGCTAGGTTCGCTGATCTTCAAGGAAATTCATGAAGGGCCTTCCCCTGGTGCGGTTGTGAAGCAGATGGCTAGTGGCCTGAGCAAGGGAGAGCAGGGGGAATATGCGCTGGACAGCGATGGAATGCAATTGCTGGATACATATCAGGCTTGGGCTATGCTGCTTAATCCCCAGGGCAAGGTACAGTGGAGCGAACAGCTTCCGGCTGAAATCCCGCGCTCTTATAACGTGACGGATGTTGCGAAGTTCTCCCGATATTATCTTATGGAATACCCAGTGTATGTGTGGGAGCGTAAAGACGGATTATTGGTCGTAGGCTACCCCAAGAACACGTACGGAAAATACCAGTTCGACTTTTTGGCAGAGTGGCTTAAGTCATTACCTGTTCGGATCATCCTATTATTGGTGTGTAATGTGGCTCTTGCTCTTCTGGTCTCCGTATTAATTGGAACACGGGTAATCCGTAGTATTCGACCGTTGATCAATGGCATTCATGCGCTGGCAAAGGAAGAGCCTGTTCATGTCGAGACCAAGGGTATATTTAATGATCTGTCTCAAAGCATCAATTCAACATCTCGCATGCTTCAGGATAAGGATGATGCTCTTAAAGCGAGAGATGAAGCGCGATCCAACTGGATCGCAGGCATTTCTCACGATATACGGACGCCATTGTCCATGATTCTGGGTTACGCGAGCGAGTTGGAAGAGCAAGTGGATTTGCCAGCTGAGCAAAAACAGCAGGCATCCATTATTCGTCGCCAGGGTGAACGTCTGCGGTCACTGGTCAGTGATCTGAATTTGGTGTCCATGCTGGAGTATGAGATGCAGCCCCTGCAGTTGAAGTCGATTCGACTCTCTGTTCTGGCAAGACAGGTCGTGTCAGATTTTTTGAACAATGGCCTGGATGAACGTTATCCGATCTCGCTTCATGTTCAGGACGAAAGTCTTCAGGTTATGGGGGATGAGCGATTACTATATCGTGCAGTAACGAACCTGATACATAACAGTATCAGGCATAACCCGGATGGATGTGCAATTGTGCTGGAAACGAGCCGTTCAGCGGAGGATTTATGTTGTGAGTTTGTGGTATCTGATGATGGGATAGGAATTCCAAAAGAGTATCTGGACGATGTGGTGGTACTCCCTTATGCCGCAGGACGTGTACGGCCTTCCCGCCAGGGACATGGCTTGGGGCTTCCAATGGTATCAAGGATTGCAAAGGCTCATCGGGGAAGGCTTATTCTCACGAGTGACAGTGGGGAAGGGTTTAGAGCTGTATTGCAGTTGCCTGCTACTTAGAAAAACACCTGCCTTGGACAGGTGTTTAAAACTTTATACATGTAACAACGAACTATCGCAATTTTGTCATCGTCATAGTAAAAGTAATGTTTCTTGTCAAAATGACGCGAAAATCCAAAGAATGGATTTACAAAAAATAGCAAATCGTGCTAGGATGAATATAGGAAATAATTACATAAATTAAATATTTTGGGATTGTAAAGACTTGAATTCAACCTTGGTGTTTAGCTTTTTTTAAGCTATACATATAAAAAAAATTGAATGGAGGTTTTTTCAATGAAACAATTCAATCTCGAAGCATTGGGAGCAATCGAGGACATCAGTGATGATGAGCTGATGGTCATTACAGGTGCGGTATCTGTAATTGATGTTGAAGCAAGCGGCGGTGTATTCTGTACGGTAAGTCATGAATGTCATTATAATTCGGTTTCGCCTTCTTCTTGGCTGACTTGTTGTTAATTTTTACTCTTATCTTCGGGCACATAGCTGATTTCAGTTATGTGCTTGATTTTGTTATATGAGGTTTTGGGCACGAACCATCCAATAGAAGGGGAGATAAAACGATGAACATACAGGAGCGGTTACATGACTCCCGGTGGAGTGATGCACTCTACTTAACGGAGAAATACAAGCAGTTTGTGCAGCGATATGCTGCCCAAGTTCCCAATGATCTCTTATTTAGCGAGGAAATTGCTGTTGATATAAATGAAAAAAATATAACTGCTGACGTTCAGCATGGGGACATGCCTGTGGAGCACACTTCCGAGTCGGAAAGGATGCAGAAATGGATTGAAAAGTTTTTTCAGGACCAGGAGCTATTGTCCAATCGTTTCCGGGCTGAATCCATGAATATGGAGACGGTGCAGGCTATGTTTAACGATACAGGCTTCATGTACGACTTTGTGCAGATGCCTTGGCATCAGGAACTCTGTAGCACATTTCTGGAGAATGAGCATTTGGAGATCGAATATTTTATTGAGGGGAATACGGAAGAAATCCCGTTCTTTGAGTTTTCTAGACCCTTCCTGCAACGATCCATTCAGATCATGACGGACGGCTTGAATGATGGATATGAATGGCTGGACAAACGACGTGTTACTGGGCTTGTTCTGAAGACCGTCTCGGATAAAGTGTTCCACATGTCTGCCAAGACACTAATCTATGAATTAAATAAAGCGAGATTGCAAGATGAACTGAGAGGTGAGGACTCCCGGCAGCGGTATCTGCACTTTGTGAACCAGAACATGCAGTCCAGAGATCAGATTCTCTCCTTACTACTGGAATATCCTGTTCTTGCACGAGGACTTGTCGAGCACACTCTTCGTATCAGTCTGAATATGATGCGTGTTCTGGAGCGGCTGACAAGAGATCGTCGTGAACTGGAATCTTTTTTTGATTTCAAGCTGGATAAGCTGGAGGATATCGTATTTCTCGGGGATTCCCATAACGGTGGAGCTAGTGTATTGCGGTTGGCATTTGCCGAAGGGATCAATGTCATGTACAAACCTAGGAACATGGCCATCGACACCGCTTTTGCCAGTCTGTTGCAATGGTTTAACGATCAGCGAATAGGATTACCCTTCCGTATTGCCAAATCGCTGGATCGCACCGAATATGGCTGGCAGCAATTCATTCCCTATGAGGAAGTCACCAGTCTGGAGGGAGCGGAACGCTTTTTTGAACGGCAGGGGCAGTATCTCGCTATTTTGTATGCCGTTAATGCAACAGACATGCATATGGAGAACATTGTTGCTCAGGGCGAGCATCCCTTCTTCGTCGATCTGGAATCACTGTTGCATAATCAACCTTTCAAATATGAGGAGGAGAAGGCACACTATACAGCGCTGGAGAAGACCCTTTCGATATTGAATAATTCCGTGTTAAAAACGAGCATGTTACCAACGTTGGATTCCAACGCTTTGTATCACAGTGATCTGAGCGGACTTGCAGGGGATGTGGATCAGGTACTCAATACGTATGAGATTCATGATAAAAACACCGATACCATGAGAATCCAACGAAGCAAGGTGAGTGTGAGTCGATTTAGTCATTTGCCTTCATATGAACATACACCCATTAAACCTGAGCGATATATCCAAAGTTTGAAGGAGGGTTTCTATCGCATATACAGTGCTATTATGGAGCAAAAGGAGTCATTTATCTCAACAGTCCGCAATGACTTCCATGGTTGTGCTGTACGTACCATTGTTCGTCCGACCGTTACGTATTTTACGCTCATTGAAGCCAGTTCCCATCCGAAATATCTCAGAGACGGGTTGGATAAGAATCTGTTGTTCGACATGATGTGGATGATTGTGCGGCAGGATCGTGATCGTGAAAAACTGGTGAGATATGAGTGCCATGATCTATTGCATGGCGATGTACCCATGTTCCAGACGTTTATCGGTGAGCAAATGTTGTTCCACCACTACGACAACCAAGCGATTGACGGCGTGTTTTCCTCCGATATTTTAACGCAGACCGCGGATAAAGTGCGGGCGATGAATCCCAAAGACATGGATATGCAATGGGAGTTTACCGAGCGTACAATCCAGACTAAATATGTCCTGGAACGCTCATTCGCCATGGAGAAAAGCACGGAAAGCGTCCGACCGGAAATATTGAATGAACATCAAATACACATGACCAAAGAAGAATATTTGCAAGAAGCCGTGAGGATTGGGGAGTACATAAAAGATATTGCTATTATGGGAGATGAAGGTCTTTCAGTGTCATGGATCAGTATGGGTATGGATGCAGACGAGAAGCTGATCTACAAATCTTCCGAGTTGGGGTTATATAACGGGGTAACCGGTATTGCCTATTTCTATCTGTATCTGAGTCAGGAGACAGGTGACCACAAATATATGCAGATGGTTAATCTGTGCATTCAGACTGCCTGGGAAATGATTCGAAAAAACATCGACAAAAACATCTCATTGTTCACTGGCTACGGGTCGCTTCTCTATCTGCTGGTGCATAAAGCTAACGTATGTTCCGAGCCGGGGATCAACCCGGATACGCTGGAATTACTCGATATCTTGGACGATATGATTGATAGTGATCAGCAATTGGATGTGATCTCAGGTTGTGCGGGCACATTGATGGCATGTGTGGACATGTATACGAGCTTCCAATCGCAAAAAGCGCTGGATGTGGCTGTGCGATGCGCAGACCGATTGCTGGATCTTGCCCAGCCGATGGATCAAGGTATGGCTTGGGTGACGTCAGCGATCAATAAAACGCCACTTAGCGGTATTGCACATGGCAACGCAGGTATCTGTCTGAGTCTGGCTCGTCTATACAGTGCTACAGGCAACAAAGCCTATCTTGAAACTTGTATGGAAGGACTGAAGTATGAGGAAGCCCTCTACAGCCCTGAAGTAAACAATTGGAAAGATCTGCGGTTCACCGATGGCGACATGCCGGAAGAACACTATGTTATGTACTGGTGTAATGGCGCACCCGGTCTAGGGATCGCCCGCGTAGGGATAGCGCAGCAATTGAGGTCATTGGGAGCTATGGATACGATAGAGACAGATATCCGCAGGGCGTTAGCCAAGACGATGGAAGAAGGGTTTACAGAAGTTAGCTATTCGCTCTGCCATGGGGATATGGGCAATCTGGAGCTGTTCCTTCTCGCAGCCGATTACTTGCAGGATGAAGAGTTGAAAGAGTTCTCGGTTCATATGGCAAATTACATTGTGACACAGGTGAGACGTGATAACCATCATTGGAGATGCGGCATTCCGGGTCGTCAGCAAATCCCAGGACTGATGCTAGGGCTTGCCGGAATTGGATATCAATTGCTCCGACTATACAATCGTGACCTGCCTTCAGTACTGATGATGGAAGGACCAAAGGGCAAGGGGATAAGGGATATGGCTCAGACATACGCTATGGAAACGGCGTCCGCTCAGCAGCAGATGACTACTATGGAGCAGTCATCCCATATGGGGCAGCATCATGCCTGAACGGCCTGTATTCAGTCTGCGCCGGAAGAGACAACGCAAAATCCCTGTCAAACTGCAAATGAATCAATATGATTGTGGTCCCAGTTGCTTGCACATGTTACTCGCATATCATGGCTATGAAGCTGATTTCACCGATCTGAGGGAACGTTTTGCAATGCTGGGAAACGGCAGGGATGGTAGCTCCATGCTCAAAATGAAAGAGGTTGCTCAGACCTATCACTTGAAAGGGATAGCCAAAAAAGCGCCTGTTGAATCACTTAACAATGATTTTCTGCCAGTCATTTGTTTCTGGGAGGACAATCATTTTGTCGTGCTTGAGCGGATCAAGACGAGTGGGCACTTCATTATTGTTGATCCGGCTTTGGGAAGGCTGGTTATCAGTACGCAGGAGTTTGCGGAGAAATATTCAGGTGTTTTTTTGCTCGTATATCCGGATGAGGGCTTTGTACCCTTGTCCGAGAAAAAGATTAGTAAAGTGGCGTACTTCAAGGATTTGATTCGCAGTAACAAAAAATATTTTGGTTGGACCGTTCTACTTGCTCTGGGGCTGCAATTGGTTTCGGTGGCCTTTCCGTTCTTGATGCAGGTCTCGATTGATGCGGCCACTAGCGGTGAGGGCTACTCGTTATTTCCTGTCCTGATCACCAGCATTGTGCTGTTAACCCTATTTCAGATCGGTTTCAGTTATATGAAGGATATGTGCATCGTACGGCTTCAGGAATTGCTGGATTCCCAACTGACGACAAACTTTGTCTCTCATATGCTCAAACTGCCTTATCAATATTTTGAAATTCGTTCGCGCGGGGATTTGATGCTGCGGATTAATAGCAATACGACCATTCGAGAGATATTATCCCAGAAGATGATCTCTACGCTAATCAATCTATTTTTAATTGTTGTGACCTTCACGTATATTGTAATCCAGTCCCGTTTGATCGCTTTTACACTGCTTGGTGTTGGACTGGTTCAAATTCTTGTTTTTGTATACACACGTAGCAGATTCAAGAAACTGACACAGACCCAAATTGTTGCCCAAAGTTTGGCTGGATCATTCATGACGGAAGTGTTGGAAGGCATCTCGACCATCAAATCACTTGGGATTGAAGAGCGTACCGGGGAAAAATGGAGAGCACTATTCATGCGTCAGCTCGCAACGGTCAAGGAAAAAGCTATTTTTCAGACAAGAGTAAATACCGTGACGAATACGCTGAGTTTTATGACTCCGATGCTCATTCTGCTGGTGGGACTATATCAGATTATGCAGGGGAATATGACACTTGGTATGCTCGTTTCATTCCAGTCCCTGGCCGCGCTGTTTCTGGGGCCGCTGAACTCGCTTGCTTTGATGCTGAACGAGTTCGTGATGGCGGATGCGCTGCTGGATCGAATCTATGATGTCATTCAAGCCGAGGAAAGTAATAAATTCAAGAAGAAAACACCGACCCTCCGAGATGTAAAGCTGAATGGGGATATTACAATTGATCAGGTCAGTTTCAGGTATACGGACTACGGGGAAGATGTGCTGAAAAATATTAATATTACGATTAAAGCAGGGCAAAGGGTCGCTCTGGTTGGCAAATCAGGCTCAGGAAAGAGTACCTTGGCGAAATTGCTGGTAGGGCTGTATACGCCCACACAGGGTAATATCTATTTTGACGGCGTGGTTGTAGAAGAACTGGAGCAGCAGGATATTCGCAGCCAGATCAGTATCGTGCTTCAGGATAACTTTGTGTTTAACAACACCGTGTATGACAACATCAGGCTACATGCAGAGGGTTCAACGCTGGAGGATGTAATGTTCGCAGCGAAGCTGGCGGATATTCATGACGATATTGAGAAGATGCCAATGAAGTATAACACACTGATCTCTGAAGCGGGTTCGAATCTGTCTGGAGGGCAGAAGCAACGTGTTGCTCTCGCACGAGCATTGGTAAGCAGACCCAAAGTTCTTCTGTTGGATGAGGCAACTAGTGCTTTGGATACTGTTACAGAAGCGACGATTGCCCATAATCTGAATATGTTGAAATGCACCCAGATTATCATTGCTCACAGACTCAGTACCATTCGAAGCGCGGACACCATATATGTACTGGATCAGGGTGTACTCGTGGATGCTGGAACACATGATGAATTGATTGGACGGTGTAAATCCTACAATGATCTCGTGTGTGAACAACTGGACGAAACCGGGGCCAGACAGTATGGATGAGGCTAGTGAGGATGATGTTGACGGAAGACAAAAGGCTTTCTTTTCTACACAATATGTGTTGAAGAGAATGCTTTTTTGTTATATATGGAAAATTCGAGAAGCTAAACTGATGCAAAATTCAGGAAATCGGGTAATATACACGCGAACACGCGTATGAATCATATTAGGAAGAAAGATACATAAAAACGATGCTCTCAGCCGATGTGGTCATGTTGATTTTGTACTATGATTCAGTTAACAGAAGCAGAAGGCATGGGTGAATGATCCTGATTCATTGGGTGCACATATACATTGAAATCATAAGAAGAAGGTGATTGGTATGAGGCCAATACAAAAAAAGGTATGTGTATTCTTACTAATTGTGCTATCTATCTTTATTTTGGGAGGCTGTCAGAACATGAAAGAAAGTGAGAAACAGGCACTTTTTCAAGAAGCAGAAGCGAAAGCGGTCAAATATTTCAAAGACAAGTATGAGATGAACGTTGTTATTACCAGCAAGGAGTTGCTACCCGAAATGGCACTGGACTCGATTGCAATGGAAGGGCATGTGGTAGAGCAGGAGGATCAGGAGTTCACTATTTCCTATGACTATAGTGATAAAAAAATCAAAAATTTTGGAATGAGCCCTGCCATCAAGGTAGCCATCATTGAGAAAGGCTACGATCCTTTTGCCAAGTAGATTGTATTGAATTTTGGGAGGTGAACATAACATGGGGGATACACCAAGAATTGATGATGAAACATACCGTCTGATGTCGGAACTGGCTTATGAAAATGCCAAAGCAGGTACCGAATATGCGAATCTACCAGGCTGGCAAGTGCTTGAGGATACGCATGGCAACGGTTATTCCGGTTTTGACGCAGTGACTTTTTACAATCCGGAAACGGGGCAGGCGGTCATTTCTTACCGAGGAACAGAAGGAAGTGCCGGATGGGATCGTAAAGGGCCTGATTTTCTGGCGGATGGTCAGATTGCGATCCCCGAACTGGGCAGAAAAATTGAACAATCTACCGATTTCACACCCGATTGGTTATCAGGTGGAATTCAAAAGGTAAAAGACGTCACCGGACTGACTCATTTGGATAATGCGGTGGGTGAGCTGGATAGACAGATTGATAAAAAGCTGAATCCTTTTCCAAATCAAATGTACGAAGCAGAAGACTACGCGAAGGATATGCAGAACAAATATAAGAATTTGGACTTCTCTCTGACAGGGCATTCATTAGGCGGCGGAAATGCTCAGTATGCAGCAGCGCATACGGGAATGACGGCAGTAACCTTTAGTGCGCCATCTGTAATATCCAGCTTGACTCCATCACTGAAACGTAAGGCAGAAGAGGGTGGATTCGATAATCAGATCGTAAACTTTGGTCACCCGGGTGACTTTGTCGCCAGTGGATTCTTTGGTGGCTATGATCGTCATGTGGGTTCCATGTATTACATCAACTCTAATTACAAGGACATGAATGACAACATGAGCATGGGAGATAAGATGGGTAACACCTTTGGTGGGAAGGAATACCACGACCTGAAGCAGTATCAGTTCGAGAATGGTTATATTTCCAATGATCTATACGACCCTACCACTGGTGAGAAAATCAATAAAACTCCCCGTGAACCTTCCAATATCATGACGGAGCTTGCGGATGTTATGCGTAGCTTTGGTGTGCAGACTAACAAGATGGTTGCAGGTGTTGGCTCAGTGGGGGGAGCTTCAGGTCTGATTCAGGTAACGCCGGAAGAACTGAAAAGTGTCGCTTCACGGTGGAAGCAAAATGCACAACAGTGCAATGCGGAGCTGAATCAGGTGCGAACCCGCATGGCCCAATATCTGCATACGAGCCGCAGTCGCAGACTGGAGCCAATTGTCACCCAATTGGACGCATCCATTCATGAGCTTGGCACATGGCATATGAAACACACCAGCCAGTTCCTGAACTTTATTGATGAGAAGGCGGATGCTTTCCGGCAGGCGGACGAGAGTCCGGTTCATTTTTAATTAGGATTTCTGGGTGGCTAGCGTTGATATCACGTACATAGGGGAGGGGAACACGAGTGGGTGGACAATTGCTGGTGGAATTGAATGATCTTCGGATTGCGGAAAAAGAACTTACACAGCTGCTGGCCCGTCTGCAAGCCGATGAGCAAGAAGCGCGGGCGCTATACAGTCGGCTGAACGATTGGAAAGGCCAGTCCGCAGATCATACAAGACAGCAGATTGAAGAGTTTTTTGCGGGCTTGTCCAGACGTATTCAATCCATTGAACAGCAGAAGAAAAGCTTGCTGCAATACATTGAGATCATGATCCAGACGGATCAGGAACGCTAAAGGGTGGTAAGGCTGATGCCAAATTGCGGATGGTAATCAGCGTGGATAAGAGTGTGACCGTGGAGCGGCATGATTAGTGCCTTAACCACGGATTGTAAAAAACATGGGTAGCCAATCAAAATGATGATAGCTAAAAAGCCTACGGCACATCGGGTTTGATCCCGTATGCCATAGGCTTTTTGTTATCTGAATTTTTCTCAGGTTTTCGTAAAACTGTAAGTTAGTTCTTAACGTTTTTTGCGACGTGTAGCCAACGCAATCCCCAAGAAGGACAGGATCAGGGCCAGAATGGATACGATCAATGTTGCTTGTTGAAGCTTCAGCGTACCCGGGTCTGTATCCGTGTTGTTTGGTTCACCTGTAACGGTGTCATTGAGTGCATCGCCCAGCGTGGTGTCATCGTTTGCTTTGCTATCGTCGGTAGCTGCATTATCTCCAGTGGCGCCTTCTGTACCTGCACTATCATGTCCATCGTTGGCATGACCTCCACCTGCCGCAGCATTACCAGCAGCAGCCGGATCTTCGCTAATCGTTGTGATACTGTGCGGGTTGGCATCACTTGGTTGGCCTGTCCATTCTACGATGCTGCCATCACTGTAGTATTGGAAGGCATCCCAAGCTATTTCAGCTTCCGCCTTAGGGTTCTGTGCAACGAAGTTGAACTGCTGGAATTGTCCTGCCAGAATGCCTTCGTTATCGCCGTCAATTTCCCACGTAATCGATGTTACTTCATTGGAATCGTTCTTCTCTGTGGTGATTTTCCAGCCTGCCAGTGGTTGATATTGCTTGAATGCAACACCTTCCGGAACTTTCATGGTGATTTTGGTTGTAGGCAGTTCTTTCTCGGATGGAATCTTAATCGTGTACGTCTGCCATGCACTTGTCTGTGCAACGGATGGGCTAACGGTAACATGAGCGCTAGCGAATCCGGCGAATAACATGAATGCTGCGGTACCTGTTGCGATAGTGGATGTTAGTTTGGAAATCCATGATGTTTTCTTCAAAATAAATAACCCCTCTCAGTTCTTATCATATATGATTCGGCCCATTTTCTTAAATGAGTGTCTACGTTCTGCAAAGGCCGTTTCGGTTACGAATTGTTCTTTCGATCACCGTTATTCCCGGAATTTATTGATCCAACTATATAAATTGAACTAAAGATGGTTTACACATACACTCCGATGACAGAATAACCTTCCAATCGCTGTTATCCCCAGATTTTTTGATTCTCTTTTCTCAAAGGGGAAAATCTGGTGATAAAGGCGAACGCTTCGCTTTTTCAGGTTTTTTCTGCCCTCTCCGTTTCAGTGTAAATAATAGTTCAATTTAAATAGTAATAAGTTGAAATCCGGGAATAAAGGCGAGTGCTTCGCTTCTCCAAAATCAAAATCGTTCCCTTCACTACATTTGCAGTTTGTAGAAACACTAATTTTAGATTGGGTCACTTTTCAATATAAACGTTGTGTAACTATGGCTTGGCGGTATCAATCTCAAATTCGGCATCCAGTGCATCCAACGTCTTGGTCAGGAGATGTACCTTGATATTCCAACGTCCAGGCATGGAGATGTAATCTTCAGCCTTGTACACACCGGTGTCGTTTTTCGGAATGGTGATCTCGTAGATCCCCATATCCATGTCCAGATGTGTGAGTGACAGTGTGATCTGTTCCAGATCGTTAACGATGCTACCGTCTGCACGTTTCACATCGACTTCGAATTGGTTCTCTCCTGTTACATTGGGACTCACCTGAAGTGTGATCGCCGAGCCGTCTTCTGTAGTCTTTGTCTCCTGATACGGTCCGACCGCAGCGGGTTGTCCTGGAGACAGGTGTGTCAGTACGGCAGCCAGAGCGAGAATCACAGCACCGGTGGCAAGTTCGGCCTTCAGGCTGCCGGATAATCTGCTACCCGTTGCTGCTCTTGCCAATCGCGCATGACGCCAGGCGAAGACAAGCATAACAATAAGCAGGACGATCTTGCCGACTAGGACACGGCCATAGGCTGTAGTGAACAAGGAAGTCAGCACAGGTGCTGGCAGAATAATCAGACTGCTGTATATTCCTGTAGCAACCAGAGCGGCTACGGCGCCAATTCCCCAGGCGGTAAACCTGCGAATAGCAACCCAGTAGACTTCTCCTCGCACCTTCGATGGCAGCTTATCCGCCAGTGGAGGCAGACATATCGCCATGGCGGTTAGTGCGCCAATCCAGAAAGCGGAACCGATCAGATGCACGAAGTCCATGGCAATCGCGAGAGCACGTTGATCCGCCGCAGCCGGATGTCCCGTCATGGCATGCGTGAACAGCCATCCAAGCACGAGCACAAGTGAGCCATAGGAAGACCAGATGCGAGCACGGATGGATCGATCACGATCATATCCGGAGAGAATCGTGACGGCCAGCAGCATTACAATGAGTATTTGTAACATCCAGATCTGACCAAAGGATGTCAGCTTGAGCGCACTTCCGATCAGTGCCCAGCTTAGTTCGTTCAGAGCCACACCAGATTCATATAACGTATTCAGTGGCAGGCTGACCAGAGCGGCAAAGGAAGCAGCAGCATAACTGATCCATAACAATCTGTAGCTGCCCGGAACGTCCATAGGTTCTCTTGTCATGGATGTCGGTGCGATTCGGAGTAGCAAGAATGCAAGTGTCCCCAGTATGACAGACAATCCGAGATACTGAATCCAGTCTGTCAGGGATACAATCCATTTCAGCGGCCCACCTGTTGAACCAGAACCGGATGTAAGATCACTCAGTCCGGCAGGAGAACCGGATGGTTCACCGATATGGAAAACATACGCCCCTTGAATTGGGTGTCCATCGGCAGATACAGCTTTCCAGTTAACGGCATAAGTCCCGTTCCCGAGTCCAGCTTGCAGGCCAGTCTCCAGAATATGAGGGCGATCCACATCGATCTTTACATTTCCATCGTCTGCCTGATTGCCGTCAGGGCCGGTTATTTTGATATCATAAAAGGCCGTCTGCAAGGATTCGTTGAACTCCAGCGTCAGCCGCTCCGGAGCAGCTACGAGGATCTCATTTTCTCCTGGCGAAGCCTTAACAATATAAGCATGGGCAGATGCCCACTGTGGCATAACAAGGCAACATACGAGCAACAGACAGGTGACCAATGCCCAGTGCCGTTTGCCCCATTTCAGGGTAAAGCGTGTAAAAATCAAAAAATCATCACCCTCAGGTTATAGATTTGTAGTCATTCATGGTCCTTAAACACAATCTAACCCATTATAACTTTGTCCAAAATGACTGCGTATGACTACATTGGGCTATAAAAAAACGATTTGGTCTACATAATTGTGACAAAAGCATGAATGCTATGTCATTTCTCACCTATGTCGGAAGCATCATTGACTCCGAATTAACAATGTTTATTTGCGAAGTTTACGTCCTGCAAGCCCGCTCTCTAGTGCGTAGCGGGTGAGTTGTACCCGGTTTTCAAGCTGGAGCTTCTGCAAAATGTTTTTGAGATGATTCTTCACCGTCTGGTCTGAAATACCGAGTTGATCGGCAATCTCCCGATTGGTATATCCCGCGGATACCCATTGCAGAATCTCAAGTTCCCGCGCCGTTAGCGGGTTATCTTGCACATCTTCACTGCGTGGTGCGGGGAACTCCTGCAAAATCCGGTAGGCCAGTTCCTTACTGAGCGGTGCGTCGTCACTGACGATTGCGCGCAGGTATTCAAGCCAGGTGGAAGGCGTTAGATTTTTGAGCAAATAGCCTTGAGCGCCTTGTTTCAGTGCTTCGAACAGAAACGTCACATCATCCGATACCGTGACCATAACAACAATAACATAAGGGAATCGCAGCTTGATCTGACGGGTGGCTTCCAGCCCATCCATGCCCGGCATCTGCACGTCCATCAGGATCAGGTCGGGCATCCATTGCCCGGTGAGCTCCAGCGCTTCCTGTCCATTCGAAGCTGTACCTATCACTTCAAACAGGCTGTCCTCGGATAAAATGCTACAGATCGCTTCACGCGCATGCGCATGATCATCAACAACCAGTACACGTACATGTTCCATATTAAGCATGCTCCTTTCCTATCGTCATTCGGGTATGCCCCGGTCTTGAATCGAGGGTGAAAGACCAACCCATCTCGGCAGCACGCTCCTTCGTAATTCGCAGTCCGTACCGATCCTTCAGATGAAGAGGATCTCCACTTAGTCCATTCCCATTATCCTGAATATAAATGAACCAGGCAATTGGGTTACCTTCCGCGTGAACCTGAACGCGGGTAGCCTGCGCATGTTTGCGTACATTCAGTAGTCCCTCCCGGATACAAGCGAGCAGTTCCACTTGTTCCTTGGCAGAGAACGTTACACCCTTGAGTTCCCAATGAATCTGTGCACCAGGTACCGTTTCCTTGACGAGCACTTCGACCTGCGCATGCAATGAAATAATTTCTGATGTTACCGTAGAGGAAGGAACAAAACGCAACTGGGCAATAGCTTGCCTTACATATGTATTGACTTCATGCACGGTTTTTTGAATCTCCTGGATCTCATGCTCATGTCCGCTCCCTGCTAGACTACGGCCTGCTTTATCGGTCTTCACTGAGAGCAGGAAAAGAGACTGAGATATGCCGTCGTGAAGTTCCCGTGCCAATTGGTCACGAGCTTCCAGCGCTGCTTTCGCTGCACGTTCCTGCTCCAGAGCAGCCCTGGCACCTTCGAGCATGTGGAACAATCGGCTGAGCAGAGTCACGCTGACGAGGTAAACGATGAGGGGTGTTAACCAGTTTCCTGCATCCATCGAAAGGTACGGCATCAGAAACTGATGGCGAATGTATTCCCAGATGCCAACCGTGAATGTAGGGATCAGCAGAATCATCCATTTAATTTGTTTATAGGACATGAATGCAGAACTCCTTTGATCTAGGATTAGCTTAATTAGGTACTTTATTTATACAGGGATGGGATCATTATAACGCAAGCTTGTCCAAGACCCTAGTCTGTGTCTTTAGAGAAAGCTGGGGAGGATCAGGGAGTATTTAGAAGGATATCTAAGAACGACAAGGGGTGAAATGTTGTCACGCTAGGTGAGGGTTGGTGTGTCCAGCTGAGGAAGGCTGAGTCCGTTTTCCCTATCGGAGAAGGTCCTCTATACTTAATATAGAACGTGAATTCATTACAAAACATGTTAAGGAGTGAAGCAACAACATGAGTCAAGAAGTATTGGAACGTCGCAGTGAATTGCTCAAAAAGAACATTCATCAGATGCTTGTTCAAGACAATCAGCACGGTATCAGTCGCCAAGACAACATGTTTTTGCAGCAGATGATTAAAGAGCTGCATCAGACCTCACATGAGCTGAATACCAAATCTTAATGTAGAATCTGCACGAGAATGAAGTTGTCTGGTGTACGATTCATTCCATGAAAATGAAAATGGCGCTATCTCCGATCAGACCGGGGATAGCGCTTTTACTTTTTCTGGGCTTATAGAAGAAGTTCTGTTTATTTTACTGCAACTGTTGCTGGGCGGTTCTTTTCTCAATATATTGAATGAACAACTCGGCAAGCTCCGGATCAAACTGTGAACCCGAACATGAGCGTAGCTCCCGAATGGCTTCTTCCACGTTCTTGGTTTCCTGATACGGCCTCTCTGTCGTCATGGCATCAAAGGAGTCAATCACGGTCAGCATCCGGCAGAGCCGGGGAATCTCGTTACCCTTCAGGCCGTAAGGATAGCCTTTGCCATCATAACGTTCGTGGTGAAGTTCAATATACGGAATCAGATCGGCGAAGCGATCGTTCGTGATCACCATTTTTTTGCCCCAGGTGACATGTCCTTTGATCGTTTCCCATTCTTCTGCGGTGAGCTTGTCCTTTTTGTTCAGAATAGACCAAGGAATCTCCAGTTTTCCGATGTCATGAATCAGTGCTCCCAGCACGAAGCGACGTTTTTCCGCATTGTCCAGTGCGAGCAATTCACTGATATCCAGTGCATATTTGTAGACCCGTTTGGAATGTTTAAACGTATCCATATCTTTGTATCTGAACAGATTGAGCTGCTGTTCGATGTCACGAACGTCCTGTACCAGATCAATCTCGTGTTCCATGCCATCATTGCTGCCGTGGCGGTGCACGTTGTTCTTGCCCTGTTTCTTCGCATAATATAGTGCTTTATCCGCCTGATCCACAAGCTGGGATTTGTTATACATATCCACCTGATAGGGCGCGACGCCAGCAGAGAAGGAGAGACAACCGTGTGGAAACACTTCAACGCCTTCAAACGGCGTGTCGTTCAGTTGTTTACGCAACTTGTTCATAAACCTGTAGGATTCGTCCAGCTCCATGCCTGGCATGAGCAAAGTGAACTCTTCTCCTCCATAACGAAAGGCGGTAACAGGTGTGCCTTCCGTCTTTTGCATTAAAAAATCCCCCAGCAGGGCTAGCAGACTGTCACCTTGAAGGTGGCCAAACCGATCGTTATACTTTTTGAAATCATCAATATCAATAAGCCCCAGACATAGCGGTGTGCCCTGCGTTCGAGCGTTAGTCAGTTCGCTTTCTAACATGCTTTCGAAATAACTATGGTTGAACAGACCCGTACGTTGATCCGTGTTGGCCTTTTCCTCAATCGTCTGATACATCACGAACAACTGCCTGAATGCATGGGAGAGCAGAATGCTAAGACTTAGATACAACAACAGGCCAAGTACGCCATTGTGCACAACCAGAATTGTCAGGACCAGCGCCAGAATCAGCGTACACAGATAAACCAGCAGGGATTCGGTAACGAATGCCCGCTTCATCTGCTGTAATGCATCCTTTGTTGAGAAATGAAAGAATAAGCCAAGTGTGATCGTGTTGATGATGAAGTAGGCTGCGAGCGCTGCAAAATAAGGAATCAGGTTATAGCCGTCCAGAGTTCCCGATTGCCCGCCAGTCCACTCAAACACGGCAGCTGCTCCCGTAATCATGAGACTGTAGATGCTGAAATTAACAATGTGTTTCCACCAGGTTAGCTTGCGCTCTTTGATTAACAGGATGATGGAGACAGGAAGCAGTACGGATAAACTGAAAGCTCCGCCAAACATGAATATACAGGCAAGGTATACCGATGAATCCATGGATTGCTGATTGCCTTTGGGTGGAATCTGGAACGTGAAATAATCCAGAATTAACGCCGCACCCAGCATGGTGTAGACCATAACCCAATCCGCCGTGATTAGATGAAGGTAAGACCACTTGTTCATGTATAGAAAAACACCGATCCCGGTACAACTAAGCAAAATAACATACATACTGCTTCGATCTGCCTTATGGATAAGGTTACGAATAAAGTTCATAAAAAATCTCCTGCTTGAGTTTAGTCTAATCTTGATGTGTATATAGTTGGTGTTCTTCTATAGGGATATACTATATAGATGTATAACATACCAAGTTACCTGCCAAAAATCCAGACAGAAAAAACAGGCCGCTGGCAGCCTGTTTGTCTTGTTGGGTGGTATGGATACTAGCCGCCCAGCTTGTATCCCGAAGTTAACGCTACAACGACAGAAGCCACGATGATTGCGTTGATGACAATGCGGGAATATTTCACACCTTCAAATTTTTTCATGGAGAAGACCTCCCTTCCTTGGAGTCTACCTGTTTTCTTCAAGCCTGATGAGTTTTAGCAGGTTGCACAGCCTTTTTGTCCCGATTCACCATCATGTATTGAATAAAAAGGAATATGCCAATATTCATGACCACATCACCGATGCTGATGACCTGAGTCCGTGGGTAAGGGCTGGAGAGTGGGATGATATCACCGAGAAAAGGCAGATTTGTAGATGCATCCATCATAAAATGCTTTGATACGGCGCCGCCTTCCCGGAGCATGTCTACATAGTAGGGTCCCAGTACAGCGGAGGCTTCCACAGAAACAGGCATGCGCCCACCGTTTACAGCCATAACGGCAAAATTGAGAAATACCCCAATCCAGATGAGCATGAAACCGGTATGGTGTCTGTTGAGCCACAGGAAAGCGAGCCCTGTAATGTAGACGGCAGCAAAGAGATATCCATTAATGGATGCCACCCATTCGAATCGTTCCTGGAGATAGAAAATAAAGAACTGGATTAGTAGCAATACAGGGAAAATCCAGCCACTTCGCAGCTTGAGTGCTGCAAACTGGTTGAGCCCATGCCGCAACCCGCCCCGAAAAAATCCAACGATCAAGCCTAGTAGAATACCGTCATATACCATGGAGTAACTCCTGTTCGTGCGGAGATATGCAATATGATTGCGTGTTTGTGTACATAAAGGATTCGACCTTATATTGGTAATTCCTGCATGAGGAAAATGATTTTGTAGAAGAAATTTGCAAAATGCTGAACAAAAAACCGCCTTTACGAATCTAGGGGTCGAAACCCCTGTAAAATTCGGTAAGGACGGCTGCTTATGGTGCCAAAATACGAGCTTTGATTCGGTTGAAGACGGAATTTATTTTATTCAGATCCACCGTTCAGATAGTTGAAGAAAGGCTGGTCCACCCAGAAGTCATACGTCGTAATGTCCGCATCAGGTGCCAGTTTCAGGAAACCTTCCCGAATGGATTTGGCATTTTCTTTCAGAGAGAAGGACTGAGCATAGTAATTGCCAAGCGCGATCTTATTATTGGAAATGACAGGGTAGTTCGCCAATGCGGTTGGTGAATAATACAGCGGTTGCCACCAGGAGCTGAGAATCAGTGGAGATGTACTGTCACTATTCTTTTTGGCATATTTCAGCACAATGTCGTTGAAGCGAACTTTGTCTGCCACATTGTTGAACTCGAACTGAATATCATATTCCTTCGCAGAAGCAATATAGTTACCGTTCTCGATCTGTGTCACTTTATAGTCTGGCGTTTCCTTCGGCTCGCCCCATTCCTTCAAATAAATGAAGGCAGATGTCTTCGGCTGGAATTGCACATCAGCATCAATACCTTCGCTACGCAGCAAACCAACCAACTGTACAGCATGCTGAATATTATCGTGGCCGTAGGTAAGTGTCAGTTCATCGATAAAGTTGGAATCAAAGCGGCTATCCTTCAGGTTATAACCTGTTACGAGATCATCTCGCAGGGCCTGATCCACAATTTTTCTCAGCTCAGGTGATTCGATCAGATCCGCTGTGCGATATGCAGCATACAGTTTGGAATAGATGTCCGCATCGCCGGAACGCCCAATCTCATGTTTGTATTTCCCTTGACTGACCAATACGCGTCCAAGCAAAGTATCAGCGAAATCTTTACTTGCTACGCCACCCTTAAGGAGAGCGGGGTATAGGCTTTCAGGAATCAGGCCTGTATCGATCGCCGCAGCCAGTTCCTGTGCGGCTTGTCCCTGAACACGGTTCGGGCTAATGCCAACTTTGGCAAGCGCTTTGGCTGTTTTCTCTGCAGGATATGTATAAGCCAGTTCCTTGAATCCGGCTGCTTTCACCGCGATGAAGACCGCTGCATAAGTGCTCAGTTGATCCTTAGCACGTACTTCTGTACCCGTAAGAACACCATTATTGTATAAGGATACGGCAGCATCATATGAAGAATCACCAGAAGACAGATCGGTAAAGATAGGAGCTTTGGCTTCACTGTCACTTGCTTGAGTTGCTTCCGTGATGGCTGCAATGGCTTGAATGAAATCACCTTTGGTAATCTGTTGCGGCAATTGAATGTTGTATTTCGCTTGCAAGAATTGAGCAAAATCCGCTGCGCTTTCCGTATAGGCAACTGGCGCCTGAGCTACCGGTCCTTTGACACTTTGTGAGGTGGCGGGTTTAGCCGGAGTTGCAGATGCTGCAAAAGCGGAAGCGGGCAAGCTAAGGCTGCCGAGTGTTACCGGAGCGGCGAGTAGGGCCGCCAACGTGATCTGGGTGATTTTTTTCAAATGAATAGCCTCCTTAAAATGGGTTGGAAAATAATTAGCTTTGGGTTATAATTCTGACAATTCCTATAAGAATAGAATAATTGGATTGACTTTAGCACGGAGACGCGCTGGATGTCAACGAAAAAAAGCTTGATACAGAACGGTTTCCAAAGCTTGGTAGAAAGCGAATTGTCAATTATATTCTATTTGAGTGTATACGCTCAAAGATTTATTGACAAGGATCGACAGTATCCGCTAGGATAAGAAAAAAGAATGTTGAAAAGGGGTATTTTCAAAATGAAAAGAGGTTTATCGTTCGTCTTATCGATCATCATGTTGGCTATTTTGTTGGCAGCTTGTGGGAATTCGGCTTCCAAAGACGAACAATCCGCCCAAGGCAGTGATTCGGAGAAATCTCTTCGGATGGCCCTCGTACTTCCCGAAAAAATAGGGGTTAACCCTTTCTTTGTACAGATGGATGAAGGTTTCAAAAAAGCAGGCGAAGAATTCAAAGTAGATACCAAGACGATTGAATCGACAGACCCGGCAGCATTTGAACAAAATCTGCGTGCTGCGGTTGCCGAGAATTATGATCTGATTATTACAGCAACTTTCCAGGCAGAAGATGCATTGAAGAAAGTTGCTGCAGAGAATCCAGACAAGTCCTTTGCGATTGTAGATACAACCGTTGATCTTCCTAACGTTCGTAGCGTTGGTTTCCGTGAATATGAAGGGGCGTACCTGCTGGGTGCAGCTGCTGGATTGTCCACCAAAACAGACAAAGTCGGCATGATCGCAGCAATGGATGTACCATTGATCAAGAAATATACGGAAGGTTTCAAAGCAGGATTGGAATCCGTGAATCCAGACGCAGAATTTCTCGTGAACTATGTAGGTGGATTTAATGACCCGGCCAAAGCAAAAGAATTGGCACTGGTACAATTCGGCAAAGGCGCTGACTTCATCGCTGGCGCATCCGCTGTAGGTGATCTCGGCGTGTTCGAAGCAGCCAAAGAAAAAGGCTTCTACACTTCAGGTCAAGATACGGACCGTACCGTTGAAGACCCGGAACATATCGTATTGTCTCAATTGAAATCAACCGATACGGTTGCTTATGAGACTGTGAAAGATTTTGTAGAAGGCAACTTCAAAGCAGGCGCTGTTAACTACGGTTTGAAAGAAGACGGTGTAGGCCTGACTTACGTTACACGTGACAGCGAATCTCCATTGAATGCTTTTGTTGGACAAGAAGTGATCGACAGGGTTAAAGCAATCAAGGATGATATCGTATCCGGCAAAATCGTAGTCAAAGATCCATTGCAACAATAGTTTCGAATGTACTTTTCAATGAATGAGTGATGGAAATGATCAGCCGGCTGCCCGATCAGGCAGCCGGTTTTGCTGCTATTAAATGACCAGTATATGTTCAACTTATCGTTTACACGATAACGGCGATCGGAAGGTTATTCTGTCATCGTAGTGGCGAGTGTAACCTTTTTAAATTGAACTGAGGGGAGCGAACGCGAGATATGCTGTTGGAGATGGAGCAGATTACGAAGAAGTACGGTGGCTTCACCGCTAACCGGGACATCCGTTTTAATTTGCGTGAGGGAGAGATTCATGCCCTTGTAGGTGAGAACGGAGCCGGTAAAACAACCTTAATGCGTATGCTGTATGGTATGGAACAGCCCACGTCAGGCACAATCAAAGTCCGTGGACGTGAGGTGAGCTTTGCCACGCCGTCCCAGGCGATGGCAAGTGGCATCGGTATGGTGCATCAGCATTTCATGCTGTTCCCTTCCTTTACGGTGGCGGAGAACATCGTGATCGGACGCGAACCGGCTAAGGCAGGCGCATTTGACCGCAAAAAAGCAGCAGCCCAGGTGAACGAGCTTGGCAGACAATATGGCATGCCGGTTGACCCGTGGAAAAAAGTGTCTGAGTGCCCGCTTGGCATGCAGCAGCGTGTTGAAATTCTCAAGGTGCTGCATCAGGGCGCAGACATCATTATATTGGATGAACCTTCGGCGGTACTGACACCGCTGGAAGTGAAAGAACTGCTGGCGAACATGAAATCGCTCGCCAAACTGGGCAAAACCTTTGTACTGATCACGCACAAGCTGCAAGAAGTCATGGATGTAGCCGACCGGATCACGGTACTTCGGGATGGTCAGGTGACAGGTACGTTGGAAGCGAAGGATACACATGTGGAGGAATTGTCCCGTCTGATGGTTGGTCGTGAACTTGTGCGTATGGACAAGCAGCCATCGGTTCCAGCGGAAGCGGTGCTTCAGGTGGAAGGGGTCAATCTGTCCGGAGCGAAGGATCGTTCCGCGCTCAAGGACATCCACATGGAGGTACGAAAAGGCGAGGTTGTTGGTATAGCAGGCATCTCGGGTAACGGCCAGTCTGAATTGATTCAGGTCATTGCCGGACTGCGTAAGGCGGATAGTGGTCGCGTTGTGCTCTCCGGGCAGGATACAACCAACTGGCCTGTACGGCGCATCCGGGAGCATGGACTTGCTCATATTCCGGAAGATCGTTACATGTGGGGAGCGGCCAAGGATGCGAGCGTTCGCGAGAACGGGCTAATGGGACACCATCATCGCTTACAGTCACGCGGCATTATCAAAGCTAAAGCAGCAAAAACGATGGTAGAGAGTTGGATCCAACAGTTCAGCATCAAGACGGGTTCTGCGGAGACCAAGGCACAGTTTCTGTCCGGAGGAAACTTGCAGAAGTTGATTGCTGCCCGTGAATTTGCACAAGATACACCGTTTCTGATTGCAGCCGAACCGACCCGTGGTGTGGATATCGGAGCGATGGAGACGATCCATGCCGAATTGCTGCGCAAACGCAGTGAGGGTGCGGGTATTCTGCTCGTTTCATCAGAGTTGTCCGAAATTTTGCAATTATCTGATCGCATTATTGTCATGTATGAAGGAGAAATTGCCGGAGAATTGAGAGCAGAGGAAGCGACTGAGGAACAGATCAGCTTGTTAATGGCAGGAGGGAAAGAGCGGATATGAATCGGGTAAAAGAAACACTTCGCGGACTCGTACAGCCGCTGCTTGCCGTATTCATCGGTCTGCTTGCAGGGGCTGTGGCGATTCTGATCGTTGGCGGTAATGTGGTGGATACGTATGCGGAGATGTGGAAAGGAGCCTTCGGCAACTTCTACTTCTTCACCAATACGTTGGCTCGTTCCACACCAATCATCTTGGCGGGGCTTGGCGTAGCATTGGCATTCCGTGCTGGATTCTTCAACATGGGAGCCGAAGGCCAGATGATTCTTGGCGGGCTTAGTGCCGCGCTCACGGCGCTCTATCTGCCAGGGCCAGGCTGGTTTGTGTGTATTGCTGCGATTGTGGCAGGTATTGTTGCCGGGGGAATCTGGTCCCTGTTTGCAGGCTGGCTGGATGCACGCTTCGGCATGAACTTGTTGATCACGACTCTACTACTTAACTATATTGCCATTTATTTCGGGGGCTACATGGTCTCCTATCCATTTAAGGACCGCACAGGATCTGCAGCAATGGCTCAGACACCCATGATTGACCAGAGTATCTGGTTGCCGAAGTTGTTCCAGGGCATGGGGCTGCATGCAGGCTTCATTATTGCCATTGTAGCGGCCATTCTGATCTACTGGTTCACACATAAAACGGTGACTGGTTACGAGATCCGCATGCTCGGCAGCAACCCGTCTTTTGCAACCTACGGTGGTGTTCGCCGCATTCGCATGATGATGTTGTCCATGGTCATTAGTGGTGGACTTGCTGGACTCGCGGGTGCGGGGGAAGTGCTCGGTACACAGTACCGTTTCCTTGATGGCTCTTTGTCATCGGCGAGCTATGCATGGAGCGGCATTATGGCAACGCTGCTTGCCCGCTCGCATCCACTCGGTACAGCTGTGGCAGCTATTTTGCTGGCTGCGTTACAGACAGGTGCCATGGGGATGGAACGGAATACGGATGTGCCGCTGGAAGTTGGCAGTGTCATCCAGGCTGTATTGACGTTATTTGTATCAGCTCAGATCGGTTATTCATTCCTGAAGCGGAGAAAGGAGAAAAAGTCCAATGCAACAACTGTTTGATGCAGCCATGTTTGGCTCAACCTTGCGGATTATGACTCCAATCCTGCTTGCAGCGCTCGGTGGGGCTTTATGTTCCCGTGTCGGTCTGTTCAACGTGGGTCTTGAAGGACTGGTTTTGATCGGTGCATTCTCCGCCATTGTCGGCAATTATCTGTTTGGCAATGTGCTGCTTGCTGTACTTTTTTCCATTATTATAGTGATGTTATTCTCGGCGCTCTTTGCCTTTATAAGCATTAATCTCAAGGCCAACGCCATCGTGGTCGGGATCTCGCTCAACTTCCTGGCTGCGGGGGTGACGACCTTTGCATTGCGTGCGATTTTTGATGTAAAAGGTGCATACTACGACAAAGACATGGTGGGACTTCCCAAGTGGGATATTCCGCTGATCAAGGACATTCCGTGGTTAGGCGATGTATTATCGGGACATAGTCCTCTGGTTTACCTCGGCATTGTGCTCGTGATTGCACTGCAATTTTATCTGTTCAAAAGTGTATCCGGCTTCCGTCTGCGCTCCGTCGGTGAGAACCCGATTGCAGCACAGAGCATTGGGATCAAGGTACGCGGCATCCAGTATGGTGCCGTTCTGATGTGCGGTGTGTTGTGTGCTCTGGCTGGAGCGCAGTTGTCGCTCGGTCAGGTAACGATGTTTACCGAAGGCATGACTGCTGGTCGTGGTTTTATCGCGCTGGTGGCAACGATGTTAGGGCAAGCGAATCCGCTTGGCGTGATGGGCTCCAGTGTACTGTTTGGCTTCATGGAAGCATTGAGTATTCGTCTGCAAGGATTCTCCCTGCCAACCCATTTCACGTTGATGCTGCCGTATATTGTGACGCTGGTCGCGATGTTCTTTTTCAAAGACCGTACCTATGCACAGGATGCACTGAAAGCGGGCGGAAGCTCGCGTTAATTCCTGAATGTCTATGTTAGAGACAGTAAAAGAAGGAGGAATTCCATTTGCATAACAAGGCTGAACGTTTGAAAAAAAGTAAAACCCCGGTACCCAAAACAGGTAACGATCACGGAGATCGGCTGCCGCCAGGACAGATGCTGACGGAGAAATTCCCGATTCTGCATGAAGGGGAAGTGCCGGAATATGACCTGTCCACCTGGGACTTGAAGGTATTCGGTGAAGTAGAAGAGGAGAAGGTGTTCTCCTTAGCTGAGTTGCAGGCGATGCCACAGGTGAACACGGTGAGTGATATTCACTGTGTTACCCGTTGGTCGAAATTCGATACACCGTGGGAAGGTATACGCTTTTCCGATTTTGTGAAACTTCTGGGGGTTAAGCCAGAGGCAAAATACGTCATGATCCATGCAGATCATGATTATGAAACAAATGTACCGCTCGAAGAATTGATGCATGATGATGTACTGCTCGCATTCAAATATAACGGTGAGCCACTAACACCCAAGCATGGATTTCCACTGCGTATGGTTGTGCCACAACTTTACTTCTGGAAGAGTGCCAAGTGGGTACGTGGTCTGGAGTTTATGACAGTAGACCGGAACGGATTCTGGGAAGTGAATGGTTTCCACCATTTTGCCGATCCGTTCAAGGAACAACGCTTCTCCGGTGAAGATCTGCCGATTCCGGAAGACGAGTGGACGAAGAAGGAGTTTGATTGATATGTTGATGCCTATTTTGCAGATTCATTCGGAAGACATGCCGGCATATGCCATCGTCTGTGGTGATCCGGCACGTGCGGAGAAGATTTCCCATAAGCTGGAGCAGGTGAGAGAACTGGCGTTCAGCCGGGAGTATCGTACATTTGTTGGATTGTATGAAGGGGTACAGATCGCTGTGGTCAGTCATGGTGTAGGTTCGCCTGGAGCAGCTGTGTGTTTCGAGGAATTGATTCGGGCCGGTGTAACAACTCTGATTCGTGTAGGTACTGCGGGATCGTATACAGCTGATTATCCGGCAGGCAGTGTGCTTGTGAGTACAGCCGCTGTTCGTACAGACGGGTTGACTCGCCAACTGGTACCGGATGGTTTCCCAGCGGTAGCGGACATTGGGGTGACACAAGCGTTGATCGAAGCTGCTCGTGAGCAAGAAAGCGCCGACGCTGCAACATTTACAGGTAAAGTGGGCGTTGGTATCACCGTAACACTGGATGCGTTCTTTGCAGGCGTGGAAGAGATTCCACACCGCAAGTACAAGCAGGCTGGAGCACTTGCGGCTGAAATGGAAATTGCGGCCCTCTACATCGTCAGCACCTTGCGTGGTGCTCGCGCCGGAGCCATTGTCGCGATCGATGGATTCGCGGACAGTGATCTGGCAGCCGAGTATGATCCGCATACGGATGCGGTTGGACAAGCGGTGGAGCGCGAGATTAATGCAGCGCTACGCGCACTAGCCGCGCTTGCTCGCCAAGATCAGGCGTAGGTTGGTTAAGGCAAGTATACATTTTTGCTCATTGTTACAAGCAAAACAGTAGATGATGTCCATTTGAGGTGGACAATATAAAAAGGGCGTCCCGTAAGGTCATGAATATGACCCAAGGGGCGTCCTTTCCTTTTTAAGAGGGGGATGCAGGTACAGTGGCGAATTGTATTTGCATGGCATGTCATTAAATTAGGAGAGTGATTAAATATGGGCTGGAGTGAATTACGTGAAATTCCTAATGAATACAGCGATGAGGTACAGCGGATTGATGAGCAACTTTTGAAACTGGTTGCAGCCAGAAAGGGCATAACCGGAGCAGTCCAATACCAACCCCCTCAAAATACCATCGATGAATGGGTGAACTTGCTGGATATGAAGGAGGAAGATATCCGATATGTTCTCCGTAGCGTGCAACCGATGCCGCAAAGACACTACTTTCCAAGTGAACCTCTTCAATTGACGAGTGTGGTGCCGATTATGAAGAAAATGATTAAAGATTCGTGTGAGTATATGATTACGCATTCGATGCAATATGAAGGCGAAAGCCTCGTTTATGTGGAGATTCAATATAAGGGGAATGAAGCTGAGCGTATACAAATGGTTCCGCATTTGGCTCTGGAAATATTCAGCGAACAGAGACATATCACCATGAGACATGGCAGTCGTGGAGGAGGTGGGGAGACGCAAATTAGTTTCCGAGTGGTTCCTGCTCTTCCTTCTTCTCTGGAAAACGTTCGATTCTCCTTGATTCCCTCAATACCAGAGATGGAATACAAAGTAGAGGAAATCATTTTGGATAAACAGGTTGATTTCGATTAACGGGGAACAGGATATATCATGAAAAATGACGTATGGATGATGCGCATGTACTAAGGGCGCAAAATCTATACGTCATTATTTGTATCTGGGGAAATAACACCTTGTTCTTTCTCAAATTCTTCAATATGTTGTTCAATAAGATACTCAATCTGCATTGCGATAGATCGTTTGTTTTTGTCCGCAATCACTTTAATTTTCTCAAAATTCTTTTCTCGCAGCCTAAGTGTAAAGACTCTTTTATCTGTAGCCATGAAATAAAATCTCCTCAAAAAGTAATGTTCATATTGTATCATTACAAAATAATTCAATATACAATCATATTGACATCTAAGTGATGTCACTCTAATATTTATATTCATAGTGACGTCACTTTTTTGGAGGGGATCATGGAGGACTTCGAAGAAATATTTAACCAGTTCAAAGCTCTTCGTATGGAGAGTATCGGAAATCTTGTGATTTATAATTCAAAAGAATATAAAAGATTGAGTCAAGAAAGTGATCGTTTGTTTATGGAGCTATGTGAATATGTTAAGCCAGAGGGGATGGCTTTATTTTTGGACTATTGTAATGTAATAACCCTTCTTCAGGGTACAGCAGAGTCAGTAATGTACGAGCAAGGGTTTAGAGATGGATTTAGCTTAATAAAGTTAATGTTTAATTCAAATAACACATAACTTGGGGGACGGCCTGATCCTCGAAGAGAATGATAATGCAGAAAGTGGGCACGTTATATAAAGGAACATCAACATGAATACGAAAAAAGGGAGGATTCTACGATGACACAGAACAATCAACCTCAGGACGAGGCGGAAATTCGCAACAAGCTGGATGAAGACGGGGATTCCTTGATGGAGAAAAAGAAGATTTTGAGCGGAGTAGACATTGAGCCGCAGGCGGACGAATGGGCAGCGAAGCCATCACCTGTTGCTTTTAATGAAGGAAATACTTCTTCGAAAAAATAAACAGCATGAGCATCATGTGGGCTTGATGGAATGAAGATAAATGTAGCGAAGCAGGTACCCTTATGGTATCTGCTTTTTGGTTGTATAATAATGTAAAATTCAGTAGACGAAAGAGTGATGGGGATGAGTACAGGTACGATTAACATCCGAAAGGCAGAAATGAGGGACTACTCTGGCGTGTCATTGTTGATGGATGAGCTGCACCAGCTGCATGTCGAAGCGCGCCCGGATCTATACAGAGCGTTGGAGACCAGAATGGAGAAAAAGGAGTTCATCGAACTGCTGGGAACGGACAAGCGTTACCTATATGTTGCCGAGTCTTCCGAAACGGGTTTGATTCTGGGTTACGGAAGCGCGCAGTTAAGTGTCATTCAAGATAACTCATTGATGGTGGATCGCAAGATGTTGTACATCCATGAACTTGTAGTGGATACCAAGCATCGGGGCCAAGGAACAGGCAAACAGTTACTACAAGCATTCATCGAGCTAGGGAGAGAGCTTCAGGCAGACAGTGTGGAATTATCCGTGTCGACGTTTAACTCTGGGGCACAGGCTTTCTATGAACAGATGGGTCTTGTTGTCCGCAGCAGCAGGATGGAGTATACCTTGTAAGATGCATCGCTCTATTTAATTAGGAAGAATTCATCCATTTTTAACAAAATATCAGAATACTCTTGAATACCCCCGTGGGGTATGTTACTCTTAGAAAAGAACGAAAGAAAAGGGGTGTTCATGATGGATCATCAGAGCCATCCCGAGGAACCTTTGCAATCCTCCAAGTCAGATTCAACGGAAGCTTTGGCTACAGTCCAAGAAGCAGTATCCTGTCATGCCGAGGGCAGTGATGGGAAGCATGTGCGCAAGAGTCACCATTCGCAGGAGATGAAGAGTAACCTGGTTTCTCGTTTGAACCGTGTGGAAGGTCAGATTCGCGGGATCAAGGGATTGATCGAGAAGGATACGTACTGTGATGATGTGCTGACGCAGATTGCGGCGGCTCAGTCTGCTCTTAATTCAGTAGGCAAACTTTTGCTTGAAGGCCATATGAAGAGCTGTATCGTTGAGCGTATTCAGGCTGGTGAACATGAGGTTGTGGATGAACTGCTGGTTACGATGCGGAAGTTAATGAAGTAAGCTGAATCAATTCACATATTTAATTTTATCATTTTAATATACCCCAAGGAGGAATTTAGAATGTCTAATGTTACGTTGAACGTTACGGGAATGTCTTGCAATCACTGTGTGAAGTCGGTTGAAGAAGCTGTAAAGAATACCGGTGCGAGTGGTAAGGTTGATCTGGCAGCGGGAACGGTAGCGGTGGAATATGATGAGCAGACGGTGAACGTGGATCAGATCAAAGCTGCCATTGAAGATCAGGGATACGATGTAGTCTAAAGGGATCACAGGCTTAAACCGAACATGCTCATGGGCGAAAAAGAGGTCAGAGTACCTTTTCCCAAGAGTCAGGTTTAAGCCTAATTTTCTGTTTGATATATACCCCTTGGGGGTATAATTGGTGCAACATACAAAAATTGAATCGACATGAAAGGAGCTGACATGATGGATAACTCAACGAATAAACCAATGGATAGATCATCCGAACCAACCCCAATGCCACCTATGGCAGACGCACCAGGACTAAAGACAACACTGCACATCACGGGGATGACCTGTGCTGCATGTTCGACACGAGTGGAGAAGGGATTGTCCCGCATGGAAGGCGTGCAGCAGGCCAATGTGAATCTTGCCATTGAACAGGCGACCGTATCTTATGATCCGAAGACAACCAACGTGAATGCGTTGCGAGATAAGGTGGAAGCATTGGGCTACGGTACGGTGTCAGAATCGGTTGATCTGAACATCACAGGTATGACGTGTGCTGCTTGTTCTGCCCGGATTGAAAAAGGTCTTTCCCGACTACCGGGGGTATCTCAGGCGAATGTGAATCTGGCGCTGGAAACAGGGCATATCGAATATGCCGCTGGTGCATTGAAACCTTCGGATATTACCGCCAAGATCAAGCAGATGGGATACGGTGCTGAACTGCAATTGACACAAGAAGAGACCACATCGGTTCGTGAACGTGAGCTGCAACGCAAAAAGTGGAAATGGATGATATCTGCTTTATTATCGATTCCGTTGCTGTGGGCAATGGTGGGGCATTTCTCGTTCACATCCGGAATCTATGTCCCCGAACTATTCATGAACCCTTGGTTCCAGCTGCTGCTGGCAACGCCGGTACAGTTCGTGATTGGGTGGCAATTCTATGTGGGGGCGTACAAAGCCTTACGTAACCGCAGTGCCAATATGGACGTTCTCGTCGCATTGGGTACCAGTGCAGCGTTTTTCTATAGTCTGTATCTGACGTTATCCAGTGGGTACTTACCTTCTACAACCATGGACCATGGGGCAATGGGAACGAGCACAGCCGCCATGCCCTCGGTAGAACTCTATTATGAGACAAGTGCAATTCTGATTACGTTAATTCTACTGGGAAAATGGTTCGAAGCTGTGGCGAAAGGTCGCTCTTCACAGGCGATCAAAAGCCTGATTGAACTGGCTCCACGTGAAGCCCGTGTCATCCGTGATGGACAGGAAGTGATGGTTCCTGCCGCATATGTCGCGGTGGGTGACTTGGTTCTGGTGAAGCCGGGTGATAGCATCCCGGTGGATGGTATTGTTGAAGAAGGGCAATCCTCAGTAGATGAATCCATGCTTAGTGGAGAGAGCCTTCCCGTGGATAAAAAGCCAGGAGATCCCGTTACAGGTGCTACGCTGAACAAAAACGGGGTATTACGACTGCGTGCGACCCGAGTGGGATCGGATACGGCTTTGTCCCAGATTATTAAAGTAGTCGAGCAAGCTCAGGGCTCCAAAGCACCGATCCAGCGGATCGCAGATGTCATTTCAGGCATTTTTGTTCCGATTGTTGTCGGCATAGCTGCGCTGACATTCCTGATCTGGTATCTGTTTGCAAGTCCGGGTGACTTCGCCGGTTCCCTTGAAAAAGCGATTGCCGTGCTTGTCATTGCTTGTCCATGTGCACTAGGGCTGGCAACGCCGACTTCTGTCATGGCTGGATCAGGACGTGCGGCTGAATATGGCATTCTGTTCAAGGGCGGCGAACATCTGGAGTCGGCACAACAGATTCAGACCGTGGTGCTCGACAAAACAGGTACAGTAACCCAAGGTAAACCGGTCCTTACCGATGTTGTCACGGCTCCGAATTGGACGGAATCTGATCTGCTTGAGCGAGTGGGAGCGGCCGAACAGAGTTCCGAGCATCCGCTGGCAGAGGCGATTGTTGCTGGTATCCGTGCCAAGGGTCTGGAGTTAACCCCAACAGAGAAGTTCGAGAACATACCGGGATACGGCGTGCGAGCTACAGCAAAAGGGCAGGAAATTCTGGTCGGCACGCGTCGTTTGCTTGCAGATGCACAGGTGAATGTCTCTGAGGAAACCGTTCAGCAGATGAACCGTCTGGAGGAACAAGGGCGTACAGCGATGCTAGTAGCGGTGGATGGTCAGTGGGCAGGGATCGTGGCTGTGGCTGACACCATCAAGGATACCTCTCGTGAAGCCATTGGTCGACTTCAGGCGATGGGGATCGATGTCATCATGATCACGGGAGACAATGAGCGGACAGCTCGCGCTGTAGCAGAACAGGCAGGCATCGGTAAAGTTCTGGCTGAGGTTCTGCCGGAGGGTAAAGCTGCGGAAGTGAAGAAACTTCAGGAGAGTGGCCTGAAAGTTGCGATGGTAGGTGACGGCATTAATGATGCTCCGGCACTCGCTACGGCGGATATTGGGATGGCGATCGGAACAGGAACGGATGTAGCGATGGAAGCGGCGGATATTACGTTGATGCGTGGTGATCTGAACAGCATTGCAGATGCGATTGAGATGAGCCGGCGCACGATGGGCAACATCAAACAAAACTTGTTCTGGGCACTCGGATACAACGTTATTGGTATTCCTATTGCGGCAGTTGGCTTCTTGGCTCCATGGCTGGCAGGGGCGGCGATGGCGTTCAGTTCCGTGTCGGTTGTCCTGAATTCGCTGCGTCTACAACGCATGAAGCTGAAGAGAAATGACTGACCGACCTTTGTTTGGAGATATATTCAACGCCTCATTGTCAATGAAGTGAGGATGAATAAATACGCGGTTCGCTGCGGCGGACCGTGTTTTTTGTTGAGAAAAATACAGTTGCGTCGCCAGAAAGTAAGCCTGAATCGGTGGTATTAGATGTTCTTTCCTACGGAGAAAGGAAAGCATAATGCACTTTTGTGAAAATGAATCAATTGTATTCATGAATAAAGCTTACGTTTTCTGAATTTTTCAAAAAATGAGTTGACAATATGGACATATTCACATAAAATTTAAACGATCGTTTGATTCAAACAACTGTTTAAATCAAATTAGAACTATTTGAGTAATGGAGGACACCTTTTATGTTACAGGCTTTACGTACATTGTTTAAAAAACCGCCAGTGATTGTAGGGATCGTAACAGCACTTATGTTCCAAGTGATCTTTAGCGTGATCTGGATGACCGCATATTCTGGAGTAAATGACCGTGCGAAAGAATTGACGGTTGCGATTGTGAACGAGGACGGAGAAATGTCCAAAGGAATCGCAGATTCGCTCGCAGGAACACTGCCTTTCCATACCGTATCCAATCTAAGTGCGGCTGAAGCTTTGGATCAGCTGAATCATCACCAAGTACACATGGTGCTGGATATCCCGGCTGGGTTTAACGAATTGCTTCAGACGGCTGGCTCAACCGCCGAGATTAAATACACCATTAATGAAGCGAACCCGGTTACGATCAAAAGCATGATGCAAGGTGTATCACAAAGTGTGACAAACACGATTAACAAACAAGCTACAGCACAAGGAGTACAGACGGTGTTAACCGCTTCAGGTGCGCCTGCCGATCAGGCTGCTGAAGCCGCTACAAACCTGACTACCCGAGTGGAAGGAACGACAACGTCCATCAACCCGGTTAACGGGATGAATAATCAGATGGTGCCAATGATGATGGTACTGGCTTCCTATGTAGGTGCCATGATCATGGGGATGAACCTCCAGACAGCCATGGGTATGCTGTCATCCACCTATTCCCGCTTGACTTTGTTTGGCGCGAGAGTAGTCATTAACGTGGGTTCTGCATTGGTTGTTTCCTTGCTGGGATCATCATTGATCGTGGCACTGGGAGGACAGATTGCACAAGGATTCGTTGCATTCTGGTTGTTCCAGGCGCTCTTCCTGTGCACGTTCATGTTCTTCTCCCAGTTCTTCCTGATCTGCTTCGGACCAGCGGGAAGTCTGTTCAACATCATCTCACTGTCCTTGCAACTGGTATCCTCCGGTGCTATGGTACCGCGTGAATTGCTGAACAGCTTCTATAGCGGCATTGGGCAGTACCTGCCTGCAACATACGCCGTTCAGGGTATTCTGAGCGTGCAGTTGGGAGGCCCAGGAGTTCAGTCTGCTGCGGGCTCTATCGTGATTGTACTGTTGGTTGCCGTTGCGTTGTCACTGGTCGTGACGTTGTTGAAAAAACAAAGCATGCCAGCTATGGCTCCAAGCCCTGCTCAAGCAAACAACTAATACAGCAGATGTATACCATTGCATCATAGGATAGGACAAGCACCCCGATGATTTTCATCGGGGTGCTTGGTGTAATATAATAGACAAATGATTCGCTGGCTGCAGTCCTTGAGCTGGAGCGAATGAGATGAACGGACAAGAGGGAGCGGGACGGAATGACTGAACCGGAGTTGGATATCAAAACGAGGATATTGCTTGCAGCCAAGAAGCTTTTTGCACAGCAGGGGTATGACGGGACGAGTGTTCGTCAAATATGTGATGAGGCAGGTGCCAATGTGTCGCTGGTGTCTTATCATTTTGGCGGCAAAGAAAAGGTGTTCGAAGCATTATTTGAGCATTTCTTCCCTGGGCATATGATGAACGCGCTGGCTGAAGAGTCCATGTCCTCGCCTGTGGAAGGTATCCGACGAATTATTGGTGAAGTTGTGAAGTTCACGATGACGGATCGGGAGATGAGCGATATTGTGCAGCTTGAAATTACACTGCGTACACATCGTACAGCAACCGTATTTCGTTTTCTAGACCCTGTATGGACCCGAGTGAGGGACCTGCTGCAAGAAGGTAAAGACCAGGGATTGTTCCAGGTCGAGTCCGTATCTTATGCGATGCTTCAGGTTATGGGTGTGGCTTTGGCGCACAAACGGGCCAAGAATTCACGATTTGGCTTTGATTATCAGGATATGAATACAGACGAGCTTGCTGAGCAGACAATTGAGTTCGTACTACGAGGATTGGGAGTGAACCACCATGAATGAAACTATTGAGTTGATGATGAAACACCGCTCCGTACGCAAATTCAAGCCAGACCCGGTAAGTGATGAGCAGCTTGCAGCCATTGTATCTGCAGGGCAGATGGCTTCCTCTTCAAGTAGTGTGCAAGCATATACCGTAATTGCTGTGACTGACGTAGAACAAAAAGCGAAGCTGGCTGAATTGGCAGGTAACCAGGCCTATGTCAATGAATGTCCGGTGTTTCTTGTATGGTGTGCTGATCTGTATCGGCTGAGTGATGCTGCGAAACGTCATCTTCCTGAGAAGGAATCGTATGCCGATTCAACCGAGAATTTCATGGTAGCCACGATTGATGCTGCACTGGCTTCCCAGAATGCCGCTCTTGCGGCAGAGTCGCTTGGTTTCGGAATTGTATATATCGGCGGGCTTCGTACCCGGATTGAGGAAGTAGCTGAGTTATTGGGATTGCCGGAAGGGGTATTTCCGGTGTATGGCATGTGTATTGGTGTTGCAGATCAGGAAACGGGAATTCGCCCGCGTCTGCCACTGGATGCAGTTCTGCATCGTAATCGTTATAATGCCGAGCAGAGTATCAAAGGTGTTGAGCAGTATGATGAGACAACGACAGCGTACATGAAAGCACGGAATAACGGTGAAAGAACGACTCCATGGTCCGAACTGATGGCGAAGCGCCTGACTGAGCCGACAAGGTTGCAAGTGAGACCGTTCCTGGAAGGCAAAGGGTTCTTGAAGCGATAAATTATATATGTAGTTTAGAAGTCAGTCGGGGCGAAGCCGACTGGCTTCTTTGTGTTGTGCTGGCAGGACAAGCGATAGTACTTGCTGTTACCTGATTGTACTCAAGTTAAGCCATAGAAACGCTTTGTGTTCTGATAAAAGAGCCGGGCGGCCCGCTCGGTTCCCATGCCAGTGATTTCACTCCATGCCTGGATGACCTGTCTGGTCATGGCAGGGTGTGTCATTCGTCCCTGAAATGGTCCTTCGAAGGGCCAAGGTCCGTCGGTCTCGGCCATCACTTGTTCTGATGGATATTGCCGGGCAAGTTCACGAATCTCTTCTTCATACAGAATATCCGGCGTGAAGGAAATGAAATAACCGTTGTCCGCCATGCGCCTTACGGTTTGGCGAGAACCTTTGAACCAATGGAAATGAGCACGTCGGAACTGATATTGCTCCAGCAAATCACAGACGATATCCGCATCATCGTATACCGCATGAAGGACAAGTGGTTTGTTATGCTTTTTGGCAAGTTGGATGAAACGTTCAAGCAGTTCAATGTACCCGCTCTGATCGAAGCGTTGCCCTGCCTGCTCTGCTTCCTGACGATTGTAATAGGGGAGGCCGACTTCTCCTATGGCTGTGGCTTGTCCCATATGCTTCTCGATCCATTGGAAGAACAGGTCCATTTCTGCAACGGACGGCAGTTCCTGTTCCGGATGGAAACCGAAGGCCGGATAGATGTTACGTGGATGTTGTTTTGCAAGCTCCAGATTGGTCTTGGCAGAAGCGAGATTCATGGACACGGCAATGACTGCTTCGACCTGCTGAGACGGAAACGATAGCAGCATCTTGCGTTGTTCGTCAGGGGTATACTGATCGAAGTGAATATGAGCATCAATTAATGGTGCAAAAGCTTGAGAATGCACGAGGGAATTCCTCCTTGTGTTCAGTTATATTCTAACTATGTTACGCAGAATTTCTTATGGCGGATCACCCATTAAAGGAAATAAATAACTTAAAAACCCGCACTATCAAGATAGGCGGGCTTTCTGCTGTTCTTCTTTCATCCACTGTGCAATCTGCCGTTTACGCTCCAAAAAAGCGGATTCCTCCGTAATTTCTTCTCGTCTTGGGCGATCAAAAGGAACATGTACCTCGTGTAACGCCGTTGCAGGTCGGTTGGATAATACATAGACCCGATCTGCAAGTAGCAATGCTTCTTCGATATTGTGGGTGATGAACAGCACCGAGCGGCGGTTCTGTTCCCAGATATCGAGCAACCAGCGCTGCATGTCGCTACGTGTCAGTGCATCCAGCGCGCTGAAAGGTTCGTCCAGCAGCATGAGTTCCTGCGGACTGAGCAGGGCGCGCAAAAATGCAGCACGCTGCTGCATTCCGCCCGACAGCATATGAGGATAGGCCTGCTCGAACCCGGCAAGACCCACGCTGCTTAACCACTTTCGAGCCTCTGCAAGTGCTTCGGCCCGAGGTGGAGCACTTGAAGCTACTTCACCAGCAAGCAGTACATTATCTTCAATGGTACGCCACGGGAAAAGGGCGGGCTGTTGCGGCATATAACTAATCTTGCCACGCTGTCCCGTTACATTCTGACCGTTCATAAGTACTTGGCCTTCCTGTGGCTTAAGCAGACCGCCGATGATATGGAACAGAGTGCTTTTGCCACAGCCAGAAGGTCCAACGATAGCAACAAACTCGCCTTGCTCCACAGTCAGGGACAGGCCGTTCAGAACCGGTAGCTTGCTGCGCCGTTCACGGAATGATGCATGAACATTAACAACGTCCAGTGCAGGTGGAACCGGATCAGGAGTCGTGTTGGCAGGTCGATCAGGCGTAGCCGAGTTAAACTTTTCACCGTGCGTTGGCTCCATTACACTTGCTCCTCGTCCAGGCTGGACTTGTTCATCCTGTTGCAGATTCATATGGTCATCACTTCCTAATATACAGATTACTTCTTTACTACCGCTTTTGTGGCCGCCAGCGCACGAGCAGCTTCTCCAGCAGGGCAATGAACAGGAAGAGCAGCAAGCTGAGCGCGACAATAATCATGATCGCCACGAATAGGCGGTCCGTACGATAAGCCGACTTTTGCAACATCATATAATAACCAATACCCTTGTCTGCACCAATCCATTCGGCGATGATGGCGCCCATCACGCTATAGGTAGCGGCGATTTTGACACCGGAGAACACGGATGGCAGCGCATGGGGGAGCTCCAGCTTCCAGAAGATCTGATGACGCTTTGCACCAGCCATGTGCATATAGTTCATCATCGCCGCGTCAGTACGGGTCAAGCCGTCCATGGCCGCCACTGCAACGGGGAAGAAGCAGACCAGAATGATCGTAATCAGCTTGGGCAGTAGCCCGAATCCGAACCAGATTAACAGGAGCGGCGCGAGCGCGATGGTCGGAATATTTTGACTAAGAATAAGTAAAGGATACAGGGCTGACTTGAGAAAAGGGACCAAATGCAGTACCATCGCAATCAGTAATCCAACCGCTGTTCCAGCGGCGAATCCAATCAGCGTTAACTGAATGGTTGCGGAAGCGTGCATGCCAAGCCGTTCGGCCTGGGTTGCCGCTTCGCGGGCGATGTCGGACGGTGCAGGCAGCATCCATTTCTCAATATGGAAGAGGGAGACGGCTCCCTGCCATATCGCTATAAAGAGAATAACCGCCACAATGGGCGGCCATACACTTTTGAAATAGGCAGGCATTAGCGATACTTCTCCGTCAGGGTATCCATGCTGAAGCCGGTAGGGCTATGGGCGATTTTGATCTGGGAGATGATGCTTGGGCTGCCAGCCTCCACGAGTACCTCGTGCATTTTACGGACAACTTCCAGCAGTTCCTCTAGTTCCCCCTCCATCGTGGTGTCGAGCGCGTTCACCTGATATTTCAGGCCGGATTGCTGAATAACTTCAATGGCGCGATCAACGTAAGGATAAGAGTTCTCGCCATTTGGCGTTTTCGGGATAACCTGAATACTAAGTAGTGTGCTTGCCATGAGAGATCACGGCTCCTTTCGTGATAAATAAAATGAACTAATGACTGTTACACTTGCCACTTCGATGACAGAATAACCTTCCAATCGCTGTTATCCCCAGATTTTTTTGATTCCCTTTCTCTAAAGGGAAAATCCGGTGATAAAGGCGACCGCTTCGCTTTTTCACGTTATTTCTGTCCTCTCCGTCATCGTGTAAATATTAAGTTCGTTTTATATGAGAAATTTTATTGGGGTAAAAACTCGTTCGTATATGCCTTGCTCACATCGATCTGTTCATCCAGCAGTTTTTTGCTAAACATCCAGTCGGTGTAGTTCTGCCACACTTCCTGCTTTTGCTCACCCCAACGCGGGGCGTCATCCGTGTATTTTGGACTAAGCCACTTCTGGCTTGCCAGTACCAAGTCTTTATCCAAGTCCGGTACGGCCTTGATCAGAATGTTTGCTGCGTCTTCGGGATGATCAATTGCGTATTGATATCCTTCTGAAGTGGCTTTCAGGAATGCTTTCACCAACTCAGGGTCGTTTTGGATCGTCTGCTCGTTTGTTACTAGTACAGGCGTGTAGTAATCCAGTGCATCTGAATAATCCTTCACATATAACATGTCGATCGGTTCTCCGCGCAGTTCGGCTTCAATACCTGTCCAGGCGTAGAAAATCCATGCGAAATCGATATCCCGTTTCACTGCGGTGAAAAAGTCGGCATCACCCATGTTAATGTTTTTCACTTTGGATACATCGGCTCCGTCGCCTTCCATAATGGATTGCATCACGGCTTCTTCGACTGGGGAACCCCAACCGCCATAGGTTTTACCTTCAAAATCTTTCGGTGACTTGATATTCCGATCCGCCGGAGCAGCGAAACCAGATGTATTATGCTGAATAACTGCTGCGATGGAGACCAATGGAACACCCTGTGTGCGGGCTTGAGTTACACTCTCCTGATAACTTACGCCAAAAGGCACTTCATTCGAGGCAACCATTGTATCTGCGCCACCGGCACCTGGTTGTACAATCTCAACGTTCAAGCCTGCGGCTTTATAAAAACCTTGATCTACAGCTGCATACAGGCCTGTATGATTCGTATTTGGTGTCCAGTCGAGCACCACTTTAATATCTTTCAGGGCGGCAGTGTCACCTTCGTTGCTGCTTTCCGTATTTGTGTTGCCGTTCTGCCCAGCTGGGGCAGCTTCTTTGCCACCACATGCGGCTACAGTCACCATAAGCACGCATAAGAGCAACAATCCCATCGTTTTACGCCATTTCATCTGTGGTTCTCTCCTTCGGTATGTCCGGCCGATTGGCACGGGGTACTCCTTGGCTTCATATCCAATCATCTTGCATAAATCGACAGATTTATACCAGTTGAGATCTGGATAACGTCACTTTTTTTAGCTCTCTGGCTATATAAAAGAACATTAAAAAAGCGTCCCGTATTCCGGGACGCGTGCAGGCGTTAGAGAGGTGGCGTTCAGCCATAGGGCTGTGCCATTTCGATATACTCCGATTCCTACGCTGGCATGATCCAGATCAGGTCTAAGGGTTAGTATCTTGGTGGGATACACTCTCAGCCGGCCAATTCCGACTCCCCTGGGAAACTATGAAGTTACGGGCATTACTTAGGTGTAATTATAGGCCAGAGGGTAGGACCTGTCCAGTCATGAACTGGATAGGGACACGTATAAGTTATCAAACAGGCCGTTATACATATGTATAACAGCCTGTTTGGATGTGTTATTTTCAATAATTATCGTGGGGAATCATATAAGGCAATCTGACTGAGTGCAAAAGCATCGGATTTTGGGTCATAACCTACCTGTTTCTGAGTGGTTTCCAGATTTAATCGTTTAAACCGATTATTCGAGATCCCATGCAGTATGGTGAAGGGCTCCAGATCTGTAGTTGTAATTGCTTTGAACATCAAATCGCACAAGTCAGCCGGACTAATATACGCGCTCATATCCCTTGCCTCCAGCACTGGTCCGTCCGGTTGAAAATCATCATATGCACCTATACGTACCGCAACACTTTGTAAACCTTCGGTATACGCAAAATAGGAAGCGAGCGATTCTCCAAAACATTTGCTAACCCCGTACAAATTCCGTGGGCGTGTTGGCATGTCCGGATAGACTTGAGCATCAATGGGATACCCCTCAGTCGTCTGTGCACTGCTTGCAAGAATGACTCTTCGTACACCTTGGTCTTTAGCTGCACGGAATACATTAAATGTACCTTTGATATTGATGTCCAACAACGATTCATAAAATCCGGCATTCGGGGAAGGATCTCCCGCCAGATGTACAACCACATCCATGCCTTCGCAAGCATGCTGACAGGCTTCGGGGTCTGTCACATCCAGTGTCATGATCTCATGGCCGGTCCCTTGATACGTATGCAGTCTGTCGATATTTAAATCCGTTAGTCGCAGGTGAAATGCCTCTGACAAATGTTGGGACAAGTCACGTCCAATTTTTCCGGCTGCGCCAGTAATTAAAATGTTCATGAAATCAGCTCCAATTCTTAGCGCTGGAAGAACTCAATCCATTCCTTTTCAGGTCCATAGATGAAGAAATAGCGGTAACCGTTAGGCAGTGTAATAATCTCTCCGTCGATAAATTCGGCTTCGGTGGATTGAATGCGTTTGTACTCAGAATCAAGATCATCCACGTGGATCGCAAAATGGTGCACCGTACCTTCGGAAGGCAGCTTGTCGCTGTATCCTTGAATTAACTCAATCTCAGTCTCATTACTTCCATTGAAGCCAAGGAAGGCGAGCTGAATGATACCGTTGGTATGGGTCACCCGGTCTTTCAATTCAAGACCAACGATCTCCGTGTAGAAACGCAGCGTGGTCTCCAGATCACGAACGGCAATGCCGACGTGGTCAATGCGCTTTTGAAAACTCACAATCAAAAACCTCCTTATGTAGTGAATGTTTCTACCATTTTAAGGGATATCATAGAGCTGTACTACATGGTTGTCAAATATAGTTTTAATTTGGAAAAATCAGAATTATTCACAAAATGTTCACTTATGTGAAGGGTTTCCTCATCTCTATAATTACGAAGGTAAACAGAGAGGATGAGAGAATTGCCAACCAGCAAGAAGGAACAGATTATTTTCGGATTAATGATGTGTATAGGAATGGTCTTGGTCATGATGTTCTTCAATCTATGGCACAGTGGGTTACTCGGCAAGATGTCCCCGCTTGAGATACTGCTTCAATTCATATTATGTTTTGTCATCGCGTTTCTGGTGGAGTCTTTCATTGTTGGCCCTGTGGCGAGAAAGATTGCATTCTCCTTGCCCTTCGACAAGTCCAACAAGATTTTGGGTGTGCTCGTCATTTCATTTTTCATGGTGATTGGCATGGTTCTGATCATGTCTATGTATGGAATGATCTCGGCATATCTCGCTGATCAATTAAGTGGGTCATCCGTACTCCGTACGTATCTCCATACCATTGCTCGTAACTTCAGCCTGGCGCTTCCATATCAGTTAATCATTTTGGGACCACTCGTCCGATATGTATTCGGTAAATTCATCAAGGATAACGAGCCCGTATTGCCTGTCGTTAACAAAAGTGTGTGATTTGGCTGGCCATAAGTATTTCCTGGGCAATCTTGTGCAAATGAACAGATCGTATTATTACCTGTAATGAAAGGTGCTCTGAGGCAAAGATAGGATACTTTCCACCACGATTACAGCGCTAACGAATCGAGAACATCTTATTAGGCCAGTTTTTAGAGAATGAAAAATCTAACGAATCTCTGCGGCGTTATTATGCAAAAAACCTCCAACAAGGCATTTAATTGAAGCTAATTATCTATAATAACGTCTCTAGGATTCGTTAGATTTCAAATATGCAGAAATGGAGGGGAATAGCGTGTGCTAGGTTCGTTAGAACAGAGTAACACTACAAAAAAATGCCCACCGTCAGGTCATGACAGTAGACATTACAATTTCTTTAATAGGTATTTCTAATCCTCAGGACTGGATCGACACAGAACTGTTAAGTCGCAGAATTGGCTATATGTTTGTTCTGCCATTGATACGTGATTACGCTAATGACAAGCAGGCCAACTGCAAAGATCGCAAGCATCCATGCAGACTGATTAACGGCCAGATGATCAAGACTCCATCCTGTAGTCAAAGGCAGAATGGCACCACCAACCCCACCTGAGGCAATCAAAATGCTGGGTGTGGATTCTTCTGTTCCGGGCAGCAGTTTACTGGCGAAGACAAGGGCAATGGAGAATATCCCTGACATCGCCAGTCCAAGCAGTAAGATGATGAGAAATGCAGACCAGATTTGGTTTGTAAATGGAAATAGCATTAACAAGAGAACAGATGCAAGACAACTGTACAGGACATATACGCGGTATTGGAATTTCTCTGCGATGTATCCGGCGAAGAGTCGTCCCACGGACATGGCAATCCAGAAACAGGTGACACTAAGGGCTGCTCCGGCTTCCTTCATGTTCATTTTCTCAATCAGAATCGCTGGCATGAAGTTCGCAAGACTCATCTCTGTGCCAACATAGAGGAAGAAGAACAGAACGAATAATACCAGAAGAGTCCTGTTACGGCCACGATAGGTTGGACTTGATGTACTTGCAGATGCGGGATGCATCTCACCCGATGTCCCAGCAGAGTGCGTATTTACGGAAGCTTGATTTGAACTCTGTCGCTCTAGAAACTTATCGAGTTCACCGAATGATCCTTTTGCCCAGAAAACAAAGGTCAGCGCTGCGCAGATCGCAACAACGAGAAAGGAGAGACGCCAGTATCCGGCAGCAATCAGACCGCTGGCAATGAGCGGCATGACCATCGCTCCGATCCCGAATAACACTTCCAGTCGACTCATAGCAACGGCTGTATTGTCTTTGATTGCAGCGATGATAATGGTGCCAATAACAGCTTCAACCATTCCGAATCCAAAGCCGGCAGCGGGTGCAATGACGAACATCCAGCCCCATGGTGGCAACAGCATATAGGATAATTCTGCAATACAGAGTAGTGCTGTGGCGATTAACAGACCCCCGCGTTTACCAAAGCGTCTGTTCAGCCATGGAGATAACAATACACCACCGAGGAATCCTGCAAATTGAGCAAAGATCAGCGTTCCGCCTTGGCTATAATCTTTGCCGTAATGTTCAAGTGCAACCGGTAGAATGGAACCGAGCACAACGTGGGCAAGTCCGATCAGGAAATAGGACAGACATCCGATCCAAAGTAATTTTTTCATAAAGAACTCCTTCTACTTATATACATAAATTGAGGATCACAATAAAGTGCAATCTTGAAGACAAAGTCTATCATAACAGGACATGTTAAGTTGTGCCATGAATTCCTGATCGATACAGAAGGTTGCAATCTGGTCCGGCGTTCGTATATACTGAGACCAACAATTACAGATCGGACCATGCCGTTGAAGAGCATCCAACTCGGAGGCGTTTTCGCCAGGGGAGCGATATTTCCCCAAGTTAACCGGAACCGCCCGTTATCGCGGACCAAGAGGCTGGAAGCAGGATTTCCTGATTCAGCAAGTTGGGTGGCACCGCGAGCAGAGCGCTCCTCGTCCCAAGGGATGAGGGCGCTCTTTGTATTTTTACAGCCAAAGGAGACGGTGACCATGTTAGAAATGAAATGGATTCGGGCACATGCAGAAGAGGTTCAGGCAGCGGCAGACGGGAAAAAAATCAAGATCAACATTCGCACATTGTTAGAGCGGGATGAGGAACGTAGAGCACTTTTGCAGGAATCTGAAGAAGGACGCAGATTGCGCAATACGTTATCCGGGGACATTGGCAGACTCATGCAAGCGGGGAATCGGGAACAGGCCGAGGGTTTGCGGGCTCGGGTGAAACAGATCAATGAACAGTTGGAACAGGTGGAAGCGAGGCTCGCCCCTGTGCAGGAGGAAGTAACCAAGCTGCAATGGCTGGTACCCAATATCGTATCTCCGGATACCCCAAAAGGTACGTCAGACGCGGATAATGTGGAGCTGCGACGTGTGGGAGAGGTGCCAACGTTCGAGTATAACACCAAAGATCACGTGGAACTTGGGGAGTTGCATGATGTGATCGATATTCCTCGTGGAGTTAAGATTGGCGGTACGCGAAGCTATGTATTAAAAGGCGCTGGCCTGTTATTACATCGGGCAGTACAGCAACTTGCGCTGGATCTGTTGCTGAAGCACGGGTTTACACCGATGGAGGTACCGCTGATGGTCAGGGAGGACGCACTGGTGAACACCGGATTCTTCCCAACCGGTCGAGATCAGGTCTATGAACTCGAAGGGGAGAACAAGTGGCTGGTGGGAACTTCTGAAGTGCCGCTGGTCTCGTATTATGCGGATGAGATTGTTGATGTTCAAGAGCCTGTGAAGCTGGCTGCGGTATCGACGTGTTTCCGCAGTGAAGTTGGCTCCGGCGGACGTGATGTACGCGGATTGTATCGTGTGCACCAATTTGCCAAAGTTGAGCAGGTCATTCTCTGTGCCCCTGATGCGGAAGAATCGGAGCGCATGTTGCAAGAGATTACGGGACACGCCGAAGAATTGCTGCAATTATTGGAACTGCCGTATCGTGTTGTCGCTGTATGTACCGGAGATATGTCGCAGAAAACGTACAAACAGTATGACATCGAGACTTGGATGCCAAGCCGCGGTGCATATGGAGAAACTCATTCGTCATCGAATCTGCATGATTTCCAGGCGCGGCGTTCGAATATTCGTTGCTTGGATGCCGAAGGCAAGTTGGCGTATTGTCACACGCTCAATAATACGGCGGTGGCATCGCCGCGTATCCTGATTCCGTTGCTTGAGAATCATCAGCAGGAGGATGGAAGCATTCACATTCCGGAAGCCCTGCGGCCCTATATGGGCGGTGCCGAGAGCTTGATTTTGCCAGAGCAGGATGAAGTGAAGTAGAGAGGTTAGGTAACGCTTTAGTAATTCAAAAAGGGGATGTTCCACACGTCATGTTGCATGTGACGATGGACATCCCCTTTTAAACGGTAACACTATTTAACGAACCGATCTCCTAATATTTTGTGCTGAATTTAACTGATCTGGTAAGTACTTGAACCTAAGATATAGCTTACTTCTTTGATTAAAATTTCTTCGTTTATGTAATTAAATAAAGTTATTTCTTAAATGTTAACGCAGCTTCCATTCACGCTCGTTAATGATTTCAATTTGTCCAGATTCAAGGGCGCGGCCTTCCCATATTATACAATGAAAATCATGAATTGTTCCAAGACTCTCACTCACGTTATTCAACTTTATGCAATTCGTATCCGATATAATATAATAGAAGTAAAATATTGGATTATGGGAGTTGGAAATTAAAAATGAATAGAATCAAACTGGCGCTTCGAGGCACACTTGCTCTAATTATTGCATTAACCGTACTGGTCCCTTCGTTGGCCTTGGCGGCTACCGGTGACGTGAAATCGATTGAAATAACCAATAGCAGCCCGCAGAAAATGAGTGTCTCCGAAACAGCTGCGCTTCAGGTGATGGCAACGGTAGAAGGTTTTGATAACAAACAGGATGTTACCGAAGGTGTGACTTGGTCCACCGGTAATGCAGCGGTTGCGACGATGGTGAAAGGCAAAGTCAAGGCTGTGGCCGCAGGCGAAGCAACGATTTTTGCAGAAGTAGACGGGGCTAAAGCCCAGTTGGTTGTCCAAGTGCAGGAGAAGATCAAAAGCATCAAAGCTTCACCGAAATCCTACAGTTTTGTTAAAGGCAGTGAAAGCACCCTTCCGAAAGTAAGCATTACCCGTGCGAATGGTAAGGAAGAGGATGTGACGTCTGAGATTGTGTGGTCCGTATCCACTTCTTCGGCTGTGCTGGAAAACGGTAAAATCAAAGGCGTTACACCTGGCAGAGTATTGCTGCAAGGCAAATATGGAACAACGATCGTGAAAGTCCCCGTTGCTGTGACGGATGAGATTACCAAAGTTGAAGTCACTCCTGCCACAATGCAGCTGAACATCAAGAAGTCCAAGGCGTTGAAGGTCATTGGGACCTACGCAAATGGCAAAACGATCAACCTTTCGAAACAGATCGTATGGACCTCTTCCAACACAAATGTAGCTATCGTGAAAAATGGAGCCGTTAAGACACTGACCGAGGGACAAGCCACCTTGACAGGAACTTATCAAAATCAGACAATAAAGGCAGAGGTTACCGTTGTACCTTTGCTCAAAAAGTTGATTACAGGCCAGAAAAAACTGGTTTTGTCCCCACAGGGAAGTACAACGCTGAGTGTGATGGCACAGTATGATACGGGTAAAACCACTGTTGTGACGAACAGCGCGGTGTGGAGCAGCACAAAGCCGGGCGTAGCGACAGTGACAAATGGCAAGATCGTGGCTGTAGGCAAAGGTAAAACGTCCATAACGGCCAAGTGGGGCAACAAAAAAGTGACGATCCCCGTTACGGTAAAATAAATCTTCATATAATGAAGCATCTTGCATGATCCAAAAATTAGTTTCAGTACATGACATCGTTAAAATCATCAATGTAACAGACAACTAGGGGCGTAGACATACGCTCCTTTTTTGGATATATAGAAATATGTATCTGAAATGCCTTCTGTTTTCAACAACTATATCAGGGGATTGGAGGGGATGAAAATGAAAGCTTCGATTATAAGCTCAGACGCTAACTCTGGTGATCTGGCTTACCTGAAATATCTTCTTTTATCCCTAAGTTCCACACTTACATTTCAACGGAGTACTACGATTAAGCGCATGAAGCAACGCACCTATGAAAAATACAGAGAAGGTTACCATTTAAAATGTCATGGAGAAGAGGAGGTACCTGAATGAAAGATCCATTGCAACCGGAAAACTGGCCTGCCTGGGCGACAGAGTCGGTAGAGATTGCTTCGGCCAACCCCAATTGGGATACGCAGGCTCAGGATGAAATCCGGCAACTCAAACGTCTTCTACAGCAGTTTAATATCCAGCAATTCGAACATATCGGAAGCACGTCCATTCCAGGGTTACCCGCCAAGCCCATTATTGATCTGATGGCAGAGGTACAGTCATGGGATGACATGGATCTGATTGCGGATCAGCTGAATCCGTTGGGCTGGAACTACGTTCCGCCTGAACTGGATGGACGGGAGTACAGACGGTTCTGGGTCAGGGTTAAGGATGGCAAGAGAGCTGTACACCTGCATCTGATGCGCCCGGGAGAAGAACGCTGGGATCGTCAAATTCGGTTTCGGGATGTGCTGAGAAAACGCCCAGATCTGGTGGAAGCTTACGCCGTCCTGAAGACAAAGCTTGCTGATGAGAACAAGGAAGATAGGGAATCGTATACCGTTGCCAAAACGCAATTTATTTTACAAGTGCTTGATGAAGGCGTGTGATTGATTGAAAAGCGTACTTATCAAAGACAGGCTGATCTATTTCTTCGCAGTCATGATGACCATGGCGGCAGGACTCGCATCCAGACACTTTGGCAATCGATTGCCGGATTGGGTGCATGAACATTTCGGAGATGCATGTTGGGCGGGCATGATTTATTTCGGAGTACGCATGGTGTGGCCTCATCGCAGCTTGGTATGGGCGATGTGTTTGAGCTGCGTATTCAGCTGGATGATTGAGTTCTCGCAGTTGATTCAGACGCCTTGGCTGATTGAGATACGCTTTACCGTATTAGGTGCTCTTATTTTGGGACATGGTTTTCTGGTGATCGATCTGATTCGATATACGGTCGGTATTCTGTGCATGGTTATGATAGATCGTTATTTCCTGAGAAATAAGATGGCTGGATCATGAACTCAAGTGAATCATGGAGGTGTGCTGCATGAATGTAGAAAAACTTTTTGCCGAATTGCCCGAATTCGAAACACAGCGGTTAAAACTGAGGCGGCTTACGATGGATGATCTTGATGAATATTATGCGTTTGCCTCTGATCCGCGAGTGAGTCAGCAAAGCTTGTGGAACTGCCATGAGACGGTGGAGGATTCAATTCAATATATTCAGCGGGTGCTGGATAATTATGAACGGAAAACGGTACATATCTGGGCTTTTGTTTTAAAGGAAACAGGGACCTTGATCGGAAGAGGTGGCATTTTTCATCTCAACGAACCCATGCAGAGTGCTGAACTAGGGTACGCGATAGCCAGCAGTCACTGGGGTAAGGGGCTCGCAGCAGAAGCGATGCAACCCATCGTGGATTATTGCTTTCAGGAATTGGACTGCAATCGGTTGGATGGGAAATGTAATGCAGGCAACATAGGCTCTGCACGCGTAATGGAGAAGCTGGGTATGTCGTACGAAGGTTTGCTACGCAAACAGTTGAAGATCAAAGGTGTATTTACGGATCAAAAATTGTACTCCCGTATCCGGGATGATCTATAATACTTCCAATGACTCATAGGGTACATCGCAGAAATTGAAGGAGGCGGAACCATGATCTATAGTATTATTTCCCGTTCGTTGTGGGAGCAAGTGTCAAAGGGGACTGAGTATGCACCAGATAGCCTGGAGACAGACGGATTCATTCATTGTTCCACCAAGGAACAGATTCCATGGGTAGCCGGGCAATATTATGCAGGCCGCACGGATCTATTATTACTTAGTATTGATGAGAAGGCGTTAGAGCCAGAACTGGTATATGAGGATCTCTACGAATTAAATGAACTATATCCACATATCTATGGAGAGCTCAATCTGGATGCGGTTCGCAAAGTCATTCCATTTGAACCGAATGCAGACGGCACATTCTCATTTCCTGAATAAATAACATGTGACGCTTCTATTTGGACGTGATCTGGGGACATTATATTTTTTCGAAGGGTGGTTAACGGATGGATATGAATCAGGTTTTTCTGGAGACAGCCGAGAAGCAATTCTTGTATTACAAGCAGCTCGGGGAAAAAGCCATGGCACAACTGGATTCCGAGCAATTGTTTCAATCCTGGAATGAAGACGCGAACAGCATTGCGGTAATCGTAAAACATCTATGGGGCAATATGCTGTCCCGCTGGACGGATGTACTGACAACAGATGGTGAGAAACCGTGGCGTGAACGGGACGCCGAGTTCGTGAATGATATTTCGTCCCGGGAAGAGTTGCTCGCCAAATGGGAGGAAGGCTGGAATTGTCTACTCGAAGCCATTCGTTCGTTTACCCCGGAACAATTGTCTCATATCATATATATTCGGAATGAAGGTCATACCGTGATGGAGGCCATTATTCGGCAATTAGCACATTATCCGTATCATGTCGGGCAGATTGTATTTGCCGCAAAAATGCTCAAAGAAACAGCTTGGGACAGTCTCTCGATTCCGAGAAACGGGTCAGATCAATATAACGGCGGCAAATTTGCCAAGCCGAAGGCACGCAAACATTTTACAGAAGATGAACTTCATATAGAAAAAGGTGAGGAGCAACAATGACTCAAATTGCATTGATTCGCCATGGAAGTACAGCGTGGAATAAGGAAAAACGTTCACAGGGACAGACGGATAATCCGCTGGATCAGGAAGGAAGGGAACAGGCGGTATTACTTGCCGCGAGACTGGCCGAAGAATCCTGGGATGCCATCTATGCAAGTGACTTGGAACGTGCAAGTGAGACGGCTCGCATCATTGGTGATCGCTTGGGTATTCAGGAGATTCATCTGGACCCTAGACTTCGCGAGATGGGCGGAGGACAGGTCGAAGGAACAACGGAAGAGGAACGGTTAGCCAAGTGGGGAGCGGACTGGAGTACCCTGGATCTTGGACGGGAGCTTGCAGATGCAGGGACTGTTCGAGGCAGTGCGGTGCTTGAAGATATTGTACAGCAGCACCCCGATGGAAGAGTGATCGTTGTCAGTCACGGAGCCGTTCTGCGGAATACACTGCGAGGTCTGGTGCCTGAACTGGATATCAGTGTGAAGATGTCCAACACATCCATTACCCGGATCGCCAAGAATGAGAATGTGTGGCAATGCGAACTGTACAATTGCAGCGTGCATTTGGATTCGTCCAGGGAGTCCTAATAGATGGATGCTCTGACGTTAAAACGCTAGCAAACTTTGTGGACAAAGGGGGAGATGGCGCATGACCAAACAGACGTATGCATGGACGGAGGAGATCCTATCTCCGCTGGGTGAGACAGCGGTTATCATCCAGTGTGGAGATCGTTTGTCTGAAGCGGTGCAGCGCAGAGTGATGTCTGTATGTGCTTTGCTGGAAAAAAGCACTCTGTCAGCCATGATCGAATGGGTACCTTCATATACGTCCGTTACGCTATTTTATGACCCGTTCATCTCCTCTTACCCAGAGTTATGCCGGATTCTGCTTCAGCAGTTGAATGAAATGAAGGAATCCGTACAATACAAACCCAGAACGGTCACGATTCCCGTATGTTACGGTGGCGAGTGGGGCCCTGATCTGGACTACGTTGCCAGTGAACATGGACTGACCCCAGAAGACGTTATTGCGATTCATACATCCGGGGATTATCTCGTACATATGATTGGGTTTGCACCGGGTTTTCCTTATCTCGGCGGGTTGTCTGAACAGATTGCTACGCCCAGACGGGCAACGCCAAGGCTTCGGGTTGAGGCGGGTACAGTAGGTATTGGTGGCAAACAGACAGGAATCTATCCAGTGGACACACCCGGAGGATGGCAATGTATTGGACGAACGCCACTCCGGTTGTTTCGGCCGGATGAGAACATACCGAGTTTGCTGGCAGCAGGTGATCGGGTTCGATTCGAACAGATTACGATGCAGGACTATCTGGCGTTGAAGCGGAAGGAGGGCGAACGATGAGTATTGAAGTGATTCGCCCTGGCCTGTTATCTACCGTTCAGGATGAAGGCAGAACCGGCTATCGCCGGTATGGTATTCATCCTGGCGGGGTCATGGACACCTTTGCAGCCAGAGCAGCCAATATGCTTGTGGGCAACTCCCGACATGCGGCAGTGCTGGAGATGACGATGACGGGACCGGAGCTTCGATTTCAGGAGAGCCAGCTAGTCTCATTATGTGGAGCTGATTTGACGGCAACGGTGGATCATCTGCCTGTACCTTTGTGGCGTCCTGTGCTGGTGCGGGCAGGAAGTGTACTGAAGTTTGGCCCATGTCGTCATGGTTTGCGTGGATATCTGGCGATTGCGGGTGGAATAGCTGTGCCTGAAGTGATGGGCAGTCGAAGTACAGACCTCAAGACAGTTCTTGGCGGTGTGGAGGGCCGAGCCTTGCACGTGGGGGATCTGTTATCCATAGGTGAACCTTCTGGTGAAGCGCAAGGTTGGATGCAGCGTATGGAGCAGCAGGTAAAGCAGAGTGAGCGGGACCACCGAATATTGGCGCCTGCGTGGCTTTTATCTGAACGTGAAAGACCTGACTATTATGGGCAACCTGTTATTCGTGTGATGGAGAGCAAGGATAGTTCGCTGTTCAGCGAGACGAGTCTGGGACAATTCTATGCCGAAAAATACGTGATCTCTCCACAATCCGATCGGATGGGCTATCGCTTGCAAGGCTCCAGACTGGAGCTGGATCAGCCCCTGGATCGGCTGTCTGAAGCCGTTACCTATGGCACGGTGCAGGTGCCACCTGATGGTCAGCCCATCATCTTGATGGCGGACCATCAGACGATTGGAGGTTATCCTGTCATTGCACAGGTAGCTCGGGTGGATATGCCAATCCTGGCTCAGGCTAGGCCAGGAACCCGAATTTCTTTTAAAAAGATTACGCATGATCAAGCCGGACAGTTGTATATGAAACAGGAAATCAATATGGAACTCATGGATAAGCTGATACGCAGGAGAATGGCAGAAATGGAGGGCGCTCAATGAATACCTCGAAAACCTTGGATATCAATTGTGATCTGGGCGAAAGTTATGGTATATATCGCACGCTATCCGATGAGTCCATTCTACCCTTGATTACATCAGCCAATATTGCCTGCGGGTTTCATGCAGGAGACCCGGCTACAATGCGGCTGACGGTAGAGAGGGCATTGGAGCATCAGGTGGCAATTGGAGCCCACCCCGGGTTGCCGGATTTGCAAGGGTTTGGGAGAAGACGTATGGACATTACGCCACGGGAAGCATATGACATGGTGGTGTATCAGATTGGTGCGCTGGATGCCTTTGTCCGGGCAAGCGGAGGGCGAATGCATCACGTAAAACCACATGGTGCCTTATACAATATGGCCGCAGAAGATGCGAAGCTTGCTGAAGGCATCGCCGAGGCGATCTATCAAGTGCAGCCTGATCTGTATTTGTATGGTCTGGCGGGCAGTGAGCTGATTCATGCCGCGGATCGCATCGGTCTGCGTAGTGTGAGCGAAGTGTTTGCGGATCGAACCTATGGGACGGACGGAAAGTTAACTCCTCGCAGCCAAGCTGGAGCCCTCATTGAAGAATCGGGACAAGCGATTGCTCAAGTGCTTCGGATGGTGAAAGACGGCGTGGTTGTATCCACGGATGGTACGTTGGTTCCCATTAAGGCAGAGACAGTCTGTATCCACGGTGATGGAGCGAACGCGTTGGAATTTGCTCAAGAAATTCGTCGTGTGTTGGAATCGGAAGGCATTAAATTATCTGCGCATACCACGGGATGATAACCATGTTCAGCAGAACAACAGTAGTATCAGGTTGTTCGGATTGAACTTTGAAATTTTGGAATGACAAGGAGTGAATGAACAGAATGAAACCCATACGCAACTCGGCAAAGGCTGTCATTGTGCAGGATGGACAATTACTGGTCATCCGGCTGGAAGACCAATATGGTACCGCTTATGTGTTCCCAGGTGGAGGACAGGAGAAAGGTGAAGAACTCAAGGATGCGGTCGCGCGCGAATGTCTGGAGGAGATCGGTCAGGCCGTGAATGTGGGAGAGCTGTTACATATCCGGGAGTATATCGGAAAAAATCATGAATTCGCCGAGTGGGATGCAGATATCCATCAGGTTGAATTTTATTTTGCGTGCAGCCTGATCGATCCGGAGGCAACCGTTTTTGAAGGCTCCAATCCAGATGACCACCAAGTCGCCGTGGAATGGATTGCACTTGAAGACCTGTCCAACATTCGTTTATATCCAAAAACAATTGGCGAATTGCTTCTTAAATCAGGCTCTTCTTCAATCTATCTTGGAGATCTGAATTAAATTAGCCATGAAGAAATATCGTGCTAACCCTTTTATGTAAACATTTTTATAAAGAACTTTTCCAATTTTGTCACGTTAACGTATCGGTTCATGGATTCACCATAGGTGAGGTGGGTACACTATAAGTACAGGCTTATTACAAAAGCATTTGCATTAAGCTGTCTATAGTAATACGAGAATAATGAGCTGTCATTAAACACAAAGAGGTAGTAACAACTACACTTCTCTTGTACTTTTTATTATCCACCCTTAATTGGGAGAACGGTAGACGTAGTGGAGGGGACGGAATCGATTCTGAGGAAGCGAAGTGTCTGCTGGTATCCTGGATTTTCACTTGTATATCCATTGAATTAAACATTTACACGATAACGGAGAGGACAGAAGAAACCTGAAAAAGCGAAGCCGTCGCCTTTATCACCGGATTTTTCCCTTGAGAAAAGGGAATCAAAAAAAATCTGGGGATAACAGCGATTGGAAGGTTATTCTGTCATCGTAGTGTCAGTGTAAATCGTCTTTAATCCAATGTATACGATGAAGAGATCAGGATCATTGCGAGATAACAGCGATCCAAAGAACGATCCGTACCCGCAACGCCCTTCTACATAGTCCTTCCAACATCCCCCCAAACCGAAAGGAGCACTTCCCATGAACCAGACTGAATTGGAACAAAACATTGTAAAAGCATTGGAAAATAACCCGTTTTGCAGCTTCTCCACTGTGGAGAATGGTAAACCAAAATCCCGCTATATGGCGCTTTTCAACGATGGACTGAACATTCATCTGGCAACGAACCGCCGTACACACAAAGTAGAGGAACTGGAGAATAATCCGAATGTTAGCCTGCTACTAGGTTATGAGGCTGGTGGTTCCAAGGAAGTAGTTGAGATTGAAGGAACCTGTGAAGTGACAAAGAACGAAGGCTTGCGTGAGCAAGTGTGGAACGATGAACTGAAGGCGTGGTTCGATGGACCTAATGATCCGAACTATGTCATTCTGGACATCACCCCGGCTCGTATCGAATATACAGGGAAAGATCATGAACATCATGTGTGGGAACAATAATCCGAATATGAACATAACCTCTGCAAAGTAGCGTCCTTATGCGAAAATACGCGCAGAGTTTAATCCAACCGTGAAAGCCATTAAGGTTTCACGGTTTTTGGTATGGATGAATAACGCTGAATTGGATATACATGTAAGGCACATGTAATATACGTATTTCAAAGATAATAGGCACTAAATACCTACTAAAATGTTGAAAAAAATGTCGAAATCACGCATGATAATGTAAACTTACCTAGGTATGTGCGGGTAATGTAAAAAATAATGCTTTTCAATGGCTGAACATTGCGTTATGATTTGGAATGTAAACGACAAGCACAGACATAAATAGATGTTCATGTGAGATAAACTTACCTGAAATTCCGATGCATGTCATCAGAGCGTCAGTACGCACAACCCATGAAATCTATCTTTTTTCTGCGCTCTTCGTTTGCCCATTAATGCATGATTCAATGTACATAACCGGGAGGGGTTATTTTGAAAATGAGAAAAAAAGTATTATCAAGCCTGACTGCCGCTTTGGTTGCATTAAACGTGCTTGCGGTATTTCCGGTACCTGTGTCGGCTGCGGATGCTGCCAAAGTTAAACTGCGGATCATGGAGACCACAGACATTCATACCAATCTGGTTAACTATGATTATTATTCCGACAAAGAGACAGACCAATATGGACTCGCCAAAACAGCAACACTGATTAAGAAAGCCCGTGACGAAGCGAAGAACAGCCTGCTGTTTGATAACGGGGATCTAATTCAGGGGAATCCGCTGGGAGACTACACTGCCAAAATTGATCCATTGAAAAAGGGTGAGACTCACCCTGTATATAAAGCGATGAATCTGCTCGATTATGATGCAGGTAACATCGGTAACCATGAGTTCAACTATGGTCTGGACTTCCTGGACATGACGCTGGAGGGAGCAAACTTCCCTTACATTAATGCCAATGTTTATGTAGACGATGGTGATGATGATGAGACAAATGACAAGAACTATTTCACACCGTATGAGATTTTGGATAAAAAAGTAACGGATGAGACTGGCAAAGAACATACGATCAAAGTAGGTGTGATCGGATTTGTACCGCCACAAATCATGCAATGGGACAGCGCTAATCTTGAAGGTAAGGTCATCGCCAAAGACATTATTGCTACTGCGAAAAAATTCATTCCTGAAATGAAAGCCAAAGGTGCCGACATTATTGTAGCTATTCCTCACTCCGGATTTGAGGAAATTCCTCAAACGGATCTGATGGAGAACTCTGTTCTGTATCTGAGCCAAGTTGAAGGCATTAATGCTATTCTGTTTGGACATGCCCACAAAGTGTTCCCAAGTGCTGATTTTTCCGGCAAAAAAGGGGTAGACCTGGAGAAGGGCACCATTAACGGCGTTCCTGCTGTAGAGCCAGGATTCTGGGGGGATCACCTGGGGATTATTGATCTGGATCTAGAACAAGTGGATGGCAAATGGAAAGTGGTCGATTCCAAAACGGAAGCACGCCCAATCTATGACACAGCCAACAAAAAACCACTGGTAGAGGCTGATCAGGACATCATTGATGCGGTTCATGAAGAGCATGAAGGTACATTGGAGTATGTTCGTGGTCCGGTGGGCGAAACGACTGCACCCATCAACAGCTTCTTCGCTCTGGTTCAGGATGATCCATCCATTCAGATCGTAACGAATGCACAGAAATGGTATGTCGAAAAACATATGCAAGGTACGGAATATGAGAAAATCCCTGTATTGTCCGCAGGTGCACCGTTCAAAGCCGGTGGACGTTCAGGCGCTTCGTATTACACGAATATTCCTAAAGGCACCATTGCCATCAAAAACGTTGCTGACCTGTACGTGTATCCAAATACGGTACATGCTGTAATGGTTAACGGCGCAGAACTGAAAGAATGGCTGGAATGGTCTGCAGGCCAGTTCAACCAGATCGACCCGGCTAAAGGTGGACAACAACAACTGATCAACAATGACTTCCCAACGTACAACTTCGATGTTATCGATGGTGTAACGTATCAGATTGATGTGACACAACCAGCCAAGTATGACGGCAAAGCAACCGTTGTAAATGCATCGGCAAGCCGGATCAAGGATCTGAGCTTTAACGGTAAACCGATTGACCCAGCGCAAAAATTCATCGTAGCGACAAATAACTACCGTGCTTCTTCGTCCAAGCTGGCTAACCCGGACGGTAAACGTATCGTTCTGGCTGCACCGGATGAGAACCGTCAAGTGATCATCGACTACATCCGTGAGAATAAAACGATTAATCCGGCAGCGGACGGCAACTGGTCCCTGGCACCAATTAAGCCATCTGCTGGGTTAACCGCAGCAGCGCTGAACGATCTTGAAGTTGTGTTTGCTTCTTCCCCGGATGCAAAAGATCTGGTTGAAGCAAACCCGGCGATGTCTTTCATTGGTACAAATGATGATGGTTTTGCTGAGTACGGCATGAAATTGACTGGAGAAGCAACAACAACAACTCCGAAACCAGGTACGGAGCCTGCTCCAACACCTACAAAGCCAACTAAACCTACGGAGCCGACTACTCCAACCAAACCAACGACCAAGCCACAGCCTGAGAAACCAGCGGGCGGCAAAGTGGTATATGTGGTGAAAAAAGGCGATAACTTGTACCGCATAGGTTTGAAATATGGTGTAGACTGGCGCAAGCTTGCGACAGCTAACCAAATCTCAAATGTGCATAACCTGAAAGTTGGACAGAAAATCTTGATTCCCGCTTCTTAAAGTTTAATAAGTTGAGGGAGACCGACAGTCATCAGACTGTCGGTCTTTTTTTCTGCAAATTTGAATATATTTGTTCCAAGAACCGTCATATAGGAAGTCATCAAAACAGTAGAGATTAATTTTAAGACCCATGATATAATATTTACAAACTTTGGGTATATACAAGTGAACATTAATGGACATGGAATCTAAATTGGCAAGGGGGGTCCTACATGAATTGCAGTGGCTGCAGTCCAATCTATCCTATAGAGGGCCAAGGTACCTTGTACTTGCGTCCCATTTCCCCCGCTTTGCTGGAAGCGCTACAAACGCCGGGAAGACTTATCGAGACGTCGGATGACATGATGTGGATGGATTTTTCGAATCTTGAGACGGTTCAGAATTTAATAAAAGAGATCGGCGAAATTGATCCGACATTACGTGATTCCCTAACCGTTCAGATTATGCCTATTTACGAACAGGCTAATGAAGAAAGCTGGATTAGTCTAACCATGCAGGAGTCCCGTTTCAAACATGCGGAGCTTGTTTCCATTATTCTGGAGCATCAATTCAGCAGTCATATGCAACCCATCGTTGATGCATCGGAGCAGATTATCGGATATGAGTTTTTGCTTCGTCCTGCTGAGAATGGAAAATTCTTCAGTTCCTATGAATTATTTGAAGTTGCGCGTGAGACCGGACTACATTCTTTTCTGGATCGATTGGCGCGTATTACTGCTATTGAGACCAGTGCTCTTTTTCTACCGCATGGTGTCAAACGCTTCGTAAATTTCCTGCCTTCCTCCATATACAATCCCGAATATTGTCTGACACATACGTTTGAAGCGATTGAACGCCTTTCGCTGGACCCTAAAGATTTTGTGTTTGAAGTCGTGGAAACAGAGCAGATTCATCATATGCCCATCTTGCAGCAAATATTTGAGGTATATCGTTCCCGTGGAATGTCGGTTGCGCTGGATGATGTGGGTGCCGGATATTCGACAATAGAGCTGATGAATCGGTTAGAACCGGATTTTGTCAAAATAGATCGAAGTCTTATTGACCGTTGTGATCAGGATTCGACCAAACAAGAGAAAATTCTTCACATTGTTGAGATGTCGAGTCGATTTGGAGGGCAAGTCCTTGCCGAGGGGATCGAACGGATGGAAGAGTTTGAATTCTGTCGTTCCATAGGTATTGAGCTTGCACAGGGCTACTATTTTGGTAAACCCTCGGCACAACCCCCAGGCGGTCCGTACTCTAATACTTCATCTATTTCATGGAATAATTAGTAACCTGTACCTTGTACAAGTCGCTTCTGATCAGAGGTGGCTTGTTTGGCGTGCCTGCACATTTTTCTCTCAAATAAATACCCTCATTTAGCCGATATATAAGATAAGCCTTTAGATTGATCCATACATACAAAGAAAGAGGGCATTTTTACATTTTGAGGGGGAGAAAGACATGAGTGAAACTCAGGATAATAAACCAATGAAAGCAGCGAAACCTGCCAAACCAAAACATAGTCAAAATAAAAAGAAGAAAAAGAAAGGTTTTGTCTGGAATATAAGGAACAAACTATTGGTCTCCTTCCTGGCCGTTCTACTCCTGCCAAGCTTGGCAGTCGGCTTAATCACACTAACGATGGCTGAAGATGGCGTACAAGGACAATTAGTGGATAGTGCCATGCAAAGTGTGAGCACTGCCAATACCATTGTAGAAAGCCAAGTGAATTACAAGATTCATGACATTAACTATTTCGCGGATGCTCTTGATCCGACCCTGATCAAAGGGGAGAACGATAGTCCCGAGCTTCAGTTGAAACTGGAGCAATATCTGGGCTTGCATCCCGATGCCATGAATATTTTTGTAGGAACAACAGACGGAGTCATGGTTCGAGGTAAACCAACAGCGAGCAGCACACGGGGAGATGCATATGATCCCAGGGAGCGGGAGTGGTACAAACTAGCGATGGAAAAGCCAGGTACAGCTGTTGTATCAGCTGTATCTGTTAATACCGATGGTGTTGCAGTTGTGTTTATCTCCAAAACATTAAAGGATCAATCCGGTGTCATCGGTTTATCTCTGGACCTGACAGACCTGCAAGAGCAGACATCCATTAAGGTGGGCAAAGAAGGCTACGTCATTATTATGGATGCAAACAAAAACTATGTTGTATCCCCTGTAGCAGATGCAGGTACGCCGGAAACGAGTGGCTTGCTGGATGAGATGTATGAAGGTCCAGAAGGTCAATTCGATTACGTGTTCAACGATCAGCCGAAGATGATGATTTTTTCAACAAATGAAGCAACAGGCTGGAAAATTGCAGGCACGATGCTCAAGAGTGAAGTAACTAATGCAAGTAAGGATATTCGCATGGCCACATTTATTGTTATTCTGGCGGCTACGTTCCTTACGCTCCTCTTTATTATATGGTTTACACGCTCCATGCTGCGTCCAATTAAACGACTGCAGGAATCTGCCAGAGCCGTAAGTAAAGGTGACTTGACCGTGAAAATGGAAACAGGGCGTAAAGATGAAGTCGGAGAACTTGCAAAGTATTTTGAACGTATGGTCGATAACCTTCGAATGATGATTCTGGGCGTGCAGGAAACGACAGAGCAGGTATCAGCTTCTTCTCAAGAGTTGTCTGCTAGTGCAGAACAAACCACCAAAGCGATTGAACATTCAACACAGGCCATTCAGGAACTGGCTGAAGGTGCAGAGCAGCAGGTAAACAGCGTGAAAGACGGATCGGGACAGATGAGCCGAATGGCAGAAGATGTTCGAATGATGTCCGAGCGTGTACAGTCGATTACGGCGAATATGCGGCATACGTCCGGAGCGGCTTCGTCTGGGAATGAGGCAGCAGGACAGGCTGTGGAGCAGATGAACAGTATCCAGGAAACGGTGGAGCAGCTTGGGACGGTGGTTCAATCTCTGAATGCACGTTCCGTTGAGATTGGTAGCATGGTTGACGTCATTGCATCCATCTCCAAACAAACGAACTTGCTCGCATTAAATGCTTCTATTGAAGCGGCAAGAGCGGGGGATGCGGGGCGTGGGTTTGCAGTTGTAGCCGGTGAGGTACGCAAACTGGCAGAGGAATCCGGAAGTTCGGCAGCGCAGATCGGTGAGGTGGTTCATAATATCCGTCAGGACATGGATGCCGCTCTAATCGCTATGAATGCGGCTCAGACTCGGGTAGGAGAAGGAATTCAGGCCGTGAATACGTCAGGACAATCCTTTGCTCAGATTCGGGAGGCGGTGGAAGATGCTGTTCATACATTGGATGACTTGTCCGCAACAACGAAGCAACTGGAGAGTGGTGCATCCCACGTTGCCAAGGCGATGAGTGATATTTCGAATGTGACCCAGGAATCGGCTGCGAATACAGAATCCGTGTCGGCATCTTCACAAGAACAACTGGCATCGGTAGAAGAGATTGCATCCTCCTCGGCACATCTGAATAGCATGGCGGAACAATTACAAGGACTGCTTGGCATGTTCAAGATGGTGGAGGATACACCGAAGGATAAGGGTAACGATAAATCCTAACATTGGAACACCATAACTTACCACACATTTTATATTAAAAGAAAATAAAGATAGACAATATTCCTGTTGCCCTGTATAAATATATCGTCTGGTCATTCCGCGCATAGAGCGGTGTAATCTTACAGTATAAGATTGAATTAACGAAATAATATATTGATACAGGGTACAGCAGGAGGCTCTATGGTATACGTAGCAATACTGATTTTTGTAGTAACGATCACCTTGGTGATCTGGCAACCTCGTGGATTGGGTATCGGTTGGACTGCCTCGGGTGGAGCATTGCTTGCTCTGTTATGTGGAGTTGTTAGCTTAAACGATGCCTCGGATGTAGCATCCATTGTATGGAATGCAACGCTAGCCTTTGTTGGCATTATTATGATTTCTCTCATTCTCGACGAGACGGGTTTCTTCGAATGGGCTGCCCTTCATATGGCAAGGCTGGCTGGAGGAGACGGTCGCAGACTGTTCTTCTACTCCATTCTGCTGGGAGCCGCGGTGTCTGCCTTGTTCGCGAATGACGGTGCCGCGCTCATTCTGACGCCAATTGTGCTGGCAATGGTGCGTGCATTGAAGTTTGATGAGCGCATGGTGTTGGCTTTTGTGATGGCGAGTGGGTTTATCGCCGATACCACGTCGTTACCGCTGGTCGTTAGCAATCTGGTTAACATTGTGTCGGCCGATTTCTTTGGTATTACATTTGTGGAGTATGCGGTACGCATGGTTGTGCCCAATCTGTTCTCAATCGTAGCGAGTACGGGGATGTTGTTTTTGTTCTATCGCAAAAGCATACCCCTTCGCTACGACATCTCCGCGGCACGTGACCCGAAGGAAGCGATCCGTGATCCACGGATGTTCCGAATCGCCTGGTTCATGCTTGGGCTGTTACTCGTGGCTTATGCATCTAGTGAGTTTCTGCCGATTCCCGTGTCGGTTATCGTTGGCTCTGTTGCGTTGCTGTTCGCTTTGTTGGCACGCAAGAGCGAGGCTGTTGATCTGAAACGGGTAATTAAGGAAGCGCCATGGTCGATTGTGGTGTTCTCGGTGGGCATGTATATTGTCGTATATGGACTGCGTAATGCAGGGTTAACGGATCATCTGAGCCGCTGGCTGGATGCCATAGCAGAGCATGGTCTGCTGGCTGCTTCGCTCGGGATGGGCATCATCGCTGCTGTGTTATCATCGGTGATGAACAATCTGCCGACCGTGTTGATTAACCTGCTAGCCATCCAGGGCACGCATACCGAAGGTATCATTCAAGAAGCATTGATCTATGCCAATGTCATTGGTTCCGACCTGGGTCCCAAAATGACCCCAATTGGATCACTTGCCACATTGCTGTGGCTGCACGTGTTGTCCCGCAAAGGTGTAAAGATTACATGGGGTTACTATTTCAAAGCAGGCATCGTCCTCACGATCCCAACATTGTTGATCACGTTGGCCGGATTGGCGTTGTGGCTCTGGATTTTAGGTTAGTGCAATCGTATTTTACATTTTCAACTAGCACAGACCGTTAAGTGTCTGGAGTAGGTAGTGTTGTACGGATCGCGCTTATTGTTATGGATGTAGTGGTACTATACACACAAACCAACCTTTTTAGAAGGTTGGTTTTTTTTGTTCTGTTTTCCTTCCCAAACGATTCTTAAATAGAATACTAACTTAGAATTTTAAAAAAGTGGGTATCATAAACGAATACACGATCACTTCCTAACTATTAGGAAAGAGTATAGGCTTGGTGGATATAAAGCGCTTGCATTAGTATGTGTGTAAGGAGGAAAGCCAAATGAGAAAACGTTACATTAAGCTATTAGAGCATTTAAAACAATCTGAGCATGATTTTGTGAGTGGAAGCGAATTAGCTAATCTATTTGATGTAACGACTAGAACGATTCGCAATGACATCAAAGAAATGAATGAAAATTATTTAGATAAAGCAATGATTATTGGCAATACTCGCAAAGGATACAAGTTAGTCGGGGATTTATCCAGCCTGTATAAAAATGAAGATGATGACGAAGAAAGAGCATTTCATATTATCAAAGCACTGTTATCGCAGACTGATTTTATTACGTATGAGGATCTGGCTAGAACGCTTTATTTTTCGACTCAAACGATCCGTAAAGACGTGCAAAAATTAGTGCAAACGATTCAAGCAGAAAAGCAGAACATCGAAATTGAAGCGATTATTTTCCAAGGTATCCGGCTTAAAGGAAGCGAAGTTGAGAAGCGGATTTTGCTCAAAAAACTAGTCACTACCGATTGTCTCAAACACATGCCGATAGACGAAGCACTGCAATACTATTTTGGCGATTGGTTCAACGAATCTTCTATTCATTTTATCTACGCTTGTATTGAAGAAGAGGTTGCCAAGTATAATTTATTGCTAAGTTTTCAAGAATTATTCTCGATCTGTGTGAATGTTTTGATCAGTCTTAAACGAGTAAGTCTTACACAAAAAATAACTGAACAGGATATGAGGTTGGATCATACAAGCTTTGAAGAATTAAAAATAGCCCAATCTATTCTGATCCGTCTGGCTCAAGAAATGGATATCCCTTTTGATGAATATGAGTATCAGTATTTAGGTTACCTGCTGATCGCATTGCAGATCTTACCTAAAAAAAATGAAGAAATCGGGCATGAACACGTGAATGAAATGGAACAAAAAATCAAATCAGTGATCCAAAAAGTTGGAGAGCAATATGGATTCATCAGCTACAAAAACCAAGAGTTACTTGATCGATTATTAGCTCATATTACCAAATCATTATATCCATTAAAGTATTATTTCCCTGTCGAAAATCCTTTTATTGCTCAAATAAAATCAGAATATACCAATGCTTATAATGTCGCAGTTGTGTTGGCAAAAGAATTGCAATTTTGCTTAAATATCAAAATACCCGAAAATGAAATCGGTTACTTGACGTTACACATAATGGGCATTATTGAGAACTCTCAAGATAACAGAAAACGTATTGCAATTATTTATGGCAAAAATCTATTAGTCGGCAAGCTATTGGAGCGTAAGATTAATCTCTATTTTCCGAATATTAGAATCGATAGTCTATTAGCTAATCATGAAATACATCTTCTTCCCGAAGAAATTGAAACGATTATCACAACGAGCGAGATTGCGGAACAACAGCAGTTAAATGTACAAAATATCATTCTGGTAAGTGAAATGATTACAAGTGATGATATGAAGAATATTTCGATTCAGTTAAATCGTGGACTACTCAAATATTATTTATCACCAGATGATGTTTTTTTCCTAAATGAAGACAATCCAATTGATTTGTTAAAAAAACTTACAGAACTAGGCGATATTCAGCATTTATATACCAGTATTGTGGAAAGAGAAAAAATGTCGAGTACCAATATTGGGAATTTGGTCGCGATGCCCCATCCATTTGATTGTGGAGATAACAAAAAACTACGTGTACTGGTAGCGATTAATAAGCAGAAAATGCTATGGGGTGATCAGATGGCGCAGATCATTTTTCTGTTTATTCCGCCGAAAAATCAGAAGGTGAATAACACCAAATTTTTCGAAGAAATTTACGATGTGTTTAAACAGACCAATATGACAGAAAAACTACTCCATATCACCAATTACGATGAATTTTTGGAAGTCTGGTCTTCCAAATAAATCTAGGAGGAATTCAAATGTTAATTAATATGAAAGATTTACTTAAAGTAGCGTATGAAAATAAATTTGCAGTCGGATCATTTAATGTAGCCAATAGCGAGTTCGTCAAAGTGGTCATTACAGCCGCAGAAGAGCAGAATTCGCCTGCAATTATGCAGATTCACCCGAATGAAATTGATTTAGTCACTGATGGGTTTATAGCTTATGTGCGAGAAGCGGCATCCAAGTCCAAAGTCCCGTTTGTTATTCATCTGGATCATGGAGCGACGATCAAAGATATTACGCGTTCGATTCGCAATGGGTATACATCAGTCATGATGGATGCATCTCATTTACCTTTTGAGGAGAATATTGCGGCAACCAAGGAAGCGGTTGAACTGGCTCATCTGGTCGATGTATCTGTAGAAGGTGAACTAGGTACAATTGGGAGTAATGAAGGCAGCTCGGAAGGTGGGGCTGACGAGATTTTGTATACGAATCCAGAAGAAGCGGCGATTTTTGTAGAACAAACAGGTATCGATACACTTGCTGTCGCTGTAGGTACTTCACATGGTATTTATCCTCAATCCAAAGATCATTCAATCAAAATCGATCGTTTAAAACAAATTCATGAAAAAGTAAAAATTCCGTTAGTGCTGCATGGTGGATCAGATAATCCTGATGAAGAGATTAGAGAAGCCGTGAAGCATGGGATAGCGAAGATCAATTTATCAACCGATATGAAGCGAGCATTCTACAACCAATTAAGAGCGACACTCGATGCGAATCCGAATGCATATGAACCGGATCAACTGATGCCTGAGGCGACCAAAGCGGCAACAGAACTGGTGAAGAAAAAAATGGATCTGTTCGGTTCTACGGGTAAAGCATCCCTTTATAAACTGGGAGAAATTTAAGAGGAGAGATCCATCATGAAGATTTCTAATGTCTTAAAACCAGAAAATATCATATTAGATGTCACCGCTACGACCAAAGCCGAATTAATAGATGAATTGTCGCAAAAGTTAAACGATAACGGCTATTTAAGCGATATTGAGCAATTTAAAAAAGATATCTGGGCACGTGAAGAACAGGTTCCTACAGAAGTGGGATTCGGAATAGCCATTCCACATGCCAAGTCTACTGGAGTACAGTCCCCTGCCATTATTATGGGCAGATCATTAAGCGGTATTGAATATAGTACCGAATCATGTAATTTATTTTTTATGATTGCAGTCGATCAAAGCTCTTCATCAGAACATTTGCAAACATTATCCAAAATTTCGACCTTTTTGATGGATGAACTATTTAGAGCGAAACTTATCCTTGCTCGAGATCAAGAAGAGATTGTCCGTTTATTTGAACAGGCAGAAGATCAAGATGCGCAGGCACTTCATAGTCCTAAAAAGCATGCTGGCAAAAAAGTGGTTGGAGTTACAGGTTGTCCTACAGGAATTGCCCATACGTTTATGGCCGCGGAAGCATTGAAAAATGCGGCCAAGGAACTCGGTGTACACATTAAAGTGCAAACCAATGGATCAACAGGTGTTGGAAATCAATTGACTCCTGAAGATATTGCTGAAGCTGATGGTATTATTGTGGCGGCAGATGTCAAAGTCGATATGGATGTTTTTGGCGATCGTCCAGTGATCAAAACCTCTGTCAAAAATGGAGTTCATCATGCACAAGAGTTAATTGAAGATGCGATTGCTGGAAAAGGTGTCGTTTTGAATCAAGGCAACAGTAATCTTAAAGAAGCAAAAGAAAAAACACGCTTAAAACAGCCTAAAATATACAGCCATATTATGAATGGTGTATCCTTTATGATTCCTTTTGTAGTGGCAGGCGGTATATTGATTGCGCTTTCGTTTATGTTTGGTATTCATGCGGCTGATCCAAATAGCCTGGATTATAATGCTTTCGCCGCTTTTTTAAGTACAGCAGGGGGTAGTGCTGCTTTTGCATTGATGGTTCCTGTATTAGCAGGGTATATTGCGTATAGTATTGCTGACCGTCCAGGATTGGCACCTGGTATGATTGGTGGGATGCTGGCAACTATTGGAGGTTCCGGCTTTTTGGGAGGTATGCTGGCTGGATTTATCGCCGGTTATACGATCATAGCTCTTAAAAAATTAGTCAAAGGCATTCCTGACTCACTGCAAAGCCTGTCACCTGTGCTGATCTTGCCATTAGTAGGTTCATTTATAACCGCCTTGATTATGTATTTTGTCATCAACAGTCCGATGGCTTGGATCAATGAGTCGTTACAAGGTTGGCTAAATGGTTTAACAGGTTCTAATGCTATTTTATTAGGAGCACTTCTGGCAGGAATGATGGCATCTGATATGGGAGGGCCGATTAACAAAACAGCATCTGCATTTGGACTGGCGATGTTCGCCAATCAAATCTTTGAACCTTCTGCTGCTCTGATGGTTGGAGGTATGGTTCCGCCACTGGGTATTGCATTAGCTACAACATTATTTAAGAATAAATTTTCAATCGAAGAACGTAATGCAGGCAAAGCCGCTTATATTATGGGTGCGTCGTTTATTACAGAAGCCGCGATTCCGTTTGCCGCAAATGATCCCTTGCGAGTTATTCCATCCAATATTGTAGGTGCAGCGATTGGTGGAGGAATGAGCATGGCTCTAGGTATTTCGTTACAAGCTCCTCACGGTGGAATCTTTGTTATTCCCATTGCGGCAAGTAATCCATTACTGTATATTGTCTGTATTTTAGTTGGTTCCATCATTACAGCTTGTATGATTGGATTGTTAAAGAAACCTGTATATCAACCAAAAAGTAATTCAAGCGACCCGTCAGATAAAAAAGCCTTAACAACTATGAAATCTGCATAAATTCTCTAACCACCTGGTGCCATGCACTGGCTGTGAGGCAGTTTTTGTTTGTTCTATATAACGGATTGATTCAATATCTACATTAAGTATTTACAGAAGGCCAGCCTTTTATAGGGCTGGCCTTTTTGCCTACTTCCCAGGCAGGAGATTGAAATGCCTGAGATCCAACGAGCGCTGACACAGCGAAGGGAACGGAACGATTGTGGAAAAGCGAAGCGTTCGCCTTTATCCCCGGATGTATTCCTTGAAAAAAGTAAATCATATAAATCCGGGGATAACAGCGATTGAAACAACGTCCGTTCCCGAAGCGGCCACTTCAGCGCAACTTGTCTCAGATGATTTTCAATATACAGCCGATATTTTTAACATTGCGTTTACAAAACACTGATTTTAAGATGACATACCGAAACTACAATGAGTAAAGAGTTGATGGTGAACAAACAAATTCACAAAACGCCATCACTACATTGGGGGAGGAAAACAAAACATGTTTAAAAAGTTGCCGTTTATTTTGATGACCTTAACGTTCGTACTGGTACTCGCAGCATGCGGATCGAAAAATGACGCTGGTACAGAGGGTGCCGCAAGCAATGGATCAGGAGAAGCTGCTACTGAGCTTAGCGGTAACATTCTGGCAGTCGGATCGACAGCATTGCTACCTCTGGTAGAACAAGCTGGACAGAAATTTATGGCAGTTGATGAATATAAGAACGTAACGGTTCAAGTTCAAGGTGGCGGTAGTGGTACTGGTTTGACACAAGTATCTGACGGACAAGCTACAATCGGTAACTCTGATGTATTTGCAGAAGAGAAACTGGAGGACGAAGCCAAAGTAAAAGAATTGGTTGACCATCAAGTAGCAGTAGTAGCTATGGCACCAGTTAGCAACAAAGATGCAGGTGTAGAAGATTTGACGAAGCAACAACTGATCGACATCTTCTCCGGTAAAGTAACAAACTGGAAAGACGTTGGCGGCGCGGATAAAGCAATTGTTATTGTAAACCGTCCGAGCAGTTCCGGTACTCGTGCAACTTTTGAGAAGTATGCATTGGGTGCAAAAATGGGTGATATCCAAGGTTCGATTCAAGAAGATTCTTCTGGTAACGTAAAAAAATTGGTATCTGAAACGCCAGGTGCTATTGGTTACCTCGCCTTGTCTTACTTGGATGACAGCTTGCAAGTGTTGAAATACGAAGGTGTAGAAGCAACAGTTGAGAACGTAGAAGCAGGAACTTATCCAGTATGGGCTTACGAGCACATGTACACAAAAGGTAAGCCAGATGCAGCAACACAAGCATTCCTGGACTACATCTTGAGTGACGAAATTCAACAAAACGACGTGACAGAACTGGGATACATTCCAATGTCAGGTATGAAAGTAAAACGCGATGCAGCAGGTAATGTGGTTGAGTAATCTTTGAACTTGCGCATACAGCGAAAGAGGCGGACTTAGGTCCCGCCTCTTTACGCGGTTTGCTCTAAAATAATCCCATATTTTGCATTAATTCTACTATAGAAGGATGGTTGTTATGGAACAGACCGAAGGGGGAACGGTAATGAATAACAAGTTGAAACCGCGCCGGCCCTTAAAAGAGAAACATTATTGGGAAGAGTGGACGGGACGGATCTATACGTCGATTTGTGTCGTTTTCCTGATCGTTGTCATGTTTTCCATTGTTTATTTTGTAGCGTCCAAGGGACTGTCCACATTTTTCCAAAATGGAATAAGCATCAGCGAATTCCTTGGTGGAAAAACGTGGAATCCGACCGGAGAACCTGCGTTCTACGGGGCATTACCGTTCATCACAGGTTCTTTCATTACAACCTTGCTTGCAGCATTGATCGCAAGTCCGCTTGGCCTGTGTGCAGCGCTCTTCATGACAGAGATTGTTCCGGGTAAAGGCAAAAAGATCTTGCAGCCTGCGATTGAACTCTTGTCCGGAATTCCATCCGTTGTATACGGATTTATCGGTCTGAGCGTCATCGTACCTTTGTTGCGTAGTATCTTTGGTGGAACAGGCGTCGGGATTGCAGCCGGATGTCTTGTTCTCGCGGTAATGATTCTTCCTACGGTGACAAGTATTATGGCAGATGCATTGTCCGCGTTGCCAAAAGGATTGCGTGAATCCTCCTATGCACTGGGTGCCACTCGCTGGCAAACCATCTACCGTGTCATTATTCCAACAACTTTGCCAGCTTTGTTGACAGGTGTCGTTTTGGGTATGGCCCGTGCCTTTGGTGAGGCTCTTGCTGTACAGATGGTTATCGGTAATGCACCGCATGTTCCAACATCCTTGCTCGAATCAGCTTCAACATTAACAAGTGTAATTACACTCAGCATGGGTAACACCACGATGGGTTCTGTTCATAACAATGCACTGTGGAGTATGGCGCTTGTCCTGTTGGTGATGACATTTGTCTTCGTCATTCTGGTTCGCCTGCTTGAAAGGAGAAACCGGGTATGAAAATGAAGGCAAAGACGGCAGATAAAATTGCAACATCCGTTATCGTTGTACTAGCCCTGTTCATTGTTATTCTATTGCTCGGTCTGCTTGGCTTCATCATGTATAGAGGCATTGGACATATTAGCTGGAACTTCCTTACAAGTGCACCACAGTTGCTTAAGGGTGGCGGCGGGATTGGTCCACAGCTCTTCAACTCCGTATTCTTGCTTGTTCTGACCTTGCTTGTTACCATTCCACTCGGATGGGGCGGCGGGATTTACATGGCGGAATACGCCAAACCAGGCAAGATTACCAGCTTCATTCGTCTGGTCGTTGAAGTATTGTCATCATTCCCATCCATCGTTATCGGTTTATTTGGTCTCTTGCTGCTAGTAAATCAATTTGGTCTTGGTTTCTCCCTGATCTCGGGTGCCTTGGCTCTGGCGATCTTTAACTTGCCACTGATGGTACGGACAACGGAGCAGGCCTTCCGGGCCGTTCCGAAGGAACAGAAAGAAGCAGGTCTGGCGCTTGGACTGTCCAAGTGGAAGATTATCACTTCGATTCTACTGCCTGTGGCATTGCCGAGTTTGATTACGGGTACGATCCTGGCATCGGGCCGGATCTTCGGTGAAGCAGCAGCGCTGATGTTCACCGCAGGTATGAGTAGTCCACCATTGGACTTTACAGATTGGAATCCGACGAGTCCAAGATCACCGCTTAACCCTTTCCGTCCGGCAGAGACACTTGCTGTCCATATCTGGAAAGTGAATAGTGAAGGTATTGGGCCAGATTCCAAAGAAGTGGCAGCAGGGGCATCCGCCGTGCTTGTCATTCTCGTGCTGGCGTTCAATCTAAGTGCACGCTGGATCGGTCGGGTTGTATTCCGCCGCATGACAGCTTCGAAATAAGGAGGAACCAACATGGCCATACCTTTTGGTACGGAACAGTTAAGCATATATTATGGACATTTCCAGGCGGTCAAGCAGATTAGCCTGACGTTTCCTGAAGCAAGCGTAACGGCTCTTATTGGGCCGTCTGGTTGCGGTAAATCCACGTTCCTCCGTTCGCTGAACCGGATGAACGACGAGATTGCCGGTTCCCGTACAGAGGGACATATCTGGATGGACGGTAACGATCTGAATGAGCCTGGAACCGATGTAATCAAGCTTCGCCAGAAGATTGGCATGGTGTGGCAGAAGCCAAATCCTTTTCATAAGTCCATCTACAACAATATCGCGTTTGGCCCCCGCTACCGTGGTACGAAGAGTAAGAAGGCACTGGATGAAATTGTGGAAAAAAGCTTGCGCCGTGCTGCGCTCTGGGACGAAGTGAAAGACAGACTGCATGAGTCAGCTCTGTCTCTCTCTGGCGGACAACAGCAGCGCCTATGTATCGCTCGCGCTTTATCTGTTGAACCACAGATTCTGTTGCTCGATGAGCCAGCATCTGCACTTGACCCGGTATCTACGGGTAAAGTTGAAGAGTTGATTACCGAGCTCAAGAAGGAGCTACGGATCGTTATTGTTACCCATAACATGCAGCAGGCGGCACGAATCTCGGATTACACAGCTTATTTCTATCTGGGAAGCATGATTGAGCACGGGGATACGGAGCATATTTTCACGAACCCGGACAATCGTCTGACGCAAGAATACATTATGGGTCGTTTCGGTTAATTGGATCATGGAGTGTAACATAGAGTAATAGACAAAGAGATTAAGAAATAATAGAGACAAAAGAAAGCACAATGCCTGGACGGTTGTTCGGGGGTTGTGCTTTTTTAATTTATAATTTTAGTGGGATTTTCTGTATGCGGGATAAACATTATGCTACGATATTTAGTGTGAAGAGAACGTTTACATGACTTCGAAGGAGATGTTGATAATCACTACGGATCAGATGTCTTACGACCATATGGCAGCTCAGATTATACAGAACTACACTATTGAGAAACCTGTCGTTTCATATATTCGTCATAATGAGAATCTGACGTATCATGTCATTGATGAAGCAAGCGGGCAGAAGTATCTGCTACGTATCCATCAAGCCGCATATGCAAGTATGACTGGCATTCAGCATACGCTTCCTGCGCTGGAGGCAGAGATGAACCTGCTTCATGAGTTAAACGCAACGACAGCATTGCGCGTGCAGCATCCGGTACGGAATGTATCGGGAGACTGGGTCACGGTATGGAAAAGTGAAGCGGGTAAAGAAATCTGCTGTACAGTACTGGAGTGGATTGAGGGAAGGGACATCCAGCAGGGAGAACGCCTGACAACAGAGCAGATCTATGATCTGGGGGCACAACTGCAGATGCTTCATCAATATGGGCGTGAGCAGAATCAGATAGATCGAACAAAGGTGCGGCCGGCATATGGCAATAGCCATGAGAACTTGGTCATGCTAGGGCAGCTAGAGGAAGGTGTCCGACTGGGGATTTTTACAACGGAAGACTTTGATCTGCTTCGTGAGACGTTTGAGAACATTAATGAGCAGTTAGAAACATACCCGCATCAAGCAGGGACATGGGGGATCATTCATGGGGATATTACTCGCAACAATCTGTTGATAACGGAGCAGGGAATTTCCATGATTGATTTTTGTCTACACGGTTATGGATATTATCTTTTCGATGCCGGAGGGGCAGCGCTTATGTTCAATAGGGAGGAACGTGACATATTTTTATCCGGTTATACCCAACAGATCGCACCACTGACGGATCGTGATATTCGATTGATGGAAGGGTTCATGTTGATCTTTACACTGGGTTATTATGCCTTTCAGATGGCGAATGAGTCGAGGCACGAATGGATGAAAGATCGCATGCCGAAGCTGTGCAGTAAGTATTGTAGACCCTATGTACAGAACGAGAGCATCTTCTATGAGTTATGAGGTGTTTCCTTTTCTAGGAGCTATAACTTAGGATTAAGATTGTGAATATTACCTGGGCGTCCTGAACAATCGGGGTGCTCTTTTTGCATGCATTAGATAACGATCTTAATGGACATTTATGAAGAAAGTATAAACTCTGAGGAGAGTCAACTTTTCTTAGCTACAATATAGTCATGGGAGGATGAAGCAGCGATGAGAGACAGCGAAAATATATTGCTGGTGGAGGATGATCCGGAGATTGCCCGTATTTTGAGAGATCATCTACGTCATGAGGGTTATGGGGTAACTTGGGCATCAAGCGGTTTGGAGAGCTGGGAAGACTTTAGGGAGGGAACCTATCAATTAGTCTTGTTGGATCTGATGCTGCCGGAAATGGATGGGTTCACGGTATGCAAAAACATTAGACTGATCAGCGATGTTCCGCTGCTCATGATGAGTGCTCGAATCGAGGAAGAGAGCAAAGTCAGGGGGCTTGGGCTGGGAGCTGACGATTATATTACGAAGCCCTTCAGTCTAACGGAACTTACAGCTCGCATTAAATCTCATCTGAATAGGTACCGCAGATATCAGGGCGTGGAGCCGGATTCGACAGATAGACAGTATAACGATGGGTTATCGATTGATTATTTGAATCAGCGCGCACAGGTTCATGGAGAACATGTGGCACTAACCAACAAGGAATGGGCTTTGCTCATACTGCTTGCTTCTCATCCGGGCCGGGTGTTTACCAAGGCGGAACTGTATGAACATGTCTGGAGTCAGCCAGAGGCGGGGAACTCGAGTACAGTCACAGTTCATGTGAAGAGCCTTCGGGCCAAGCTTGGTGACGAGCCCCATCATCCACGCTGGATTCAGACGGTGTGGGGCAGTGGTTACCGGTTCGTGGGGGAGCCTGAGGAATGAAGTTGAAGTACTGGTTAATGCTTGCCTTCCTCATTGTAATGCTGCTGCCTGTCGCTGCTGGGTGGGCGCTGTACTCCCTGTATAACTATTACAATGATCAGCGTGCCGTAACGGAATATGTAGAGTTGTCCGGACAATTGGCTCCTATTGAACTGGCTTTATCTGACCCGGGACTGTACCAGCTGCAATCGCCTGATGCTTTCGCTGCACTCTCTGAATTGGAGAATGGTCGGGTGAACTTTGCTCTGTATTTACCAACAGGGATTCGGGTGTACACATCAGAGGGGAGTACATGGTCTGCTGGAGCTTACACCGTTGGGGGGGCGGAGCTGTATCGTAATTTGTACAACTTACAGATTCGTCATCGTACATTCTCGTTGAAGAAACCCGTATGGGAAAAAGGTGAGTTGGTAGGCATTTACGAAATCGTCATGCTGCGTGGAGATTGGCTGGAAGGCATATCCTTGCGGACTACCTGGGTCATGGGTCTCGCTGCTACTTTCTTTATCCTGTTATACGGAACAGTGCTGTGGTTGCTATCCCGAAAGCTCTTTCGGCCGATGAAATATCTCATAGAACGAATGGATACTTTTGCACGGGGAGAGGCTGCTACGGATGTGGTACCTGTTCGTCATGATGAAATGGGCATCTTGCTCCAACAGTTTGATGCAATGCAAGACAAGATCAGACATACTCAGGCCGATGTGGAGAGGGAGCAAAAAGAAAAAGAGCTCATGATCGCCTCGTTATCCCATGATCTGAAAACACCGTTGATGTCCATTAGTGCCTATACGGAAGTACTTAACGGTGATCGTCAACTGAACCGCCTTGAAAGGCAGGAATATCAGGATGTGCTGCTCGGAAATGTGGAGCGGATGAAACAGATGATTAGTGAACTTGAGATGTATACGGCGCTGGGTTCCAATGAATCGGAGATGGCCATGGTTAAGGTGGAAGGTGGAGAGTTTTTTGATATGCTGCTTGGGAGCTATGAGGGACTTGCCGAGCGTGGCCAGATTGACGTGAAGATGGATGTCCGCACAGATCAACTGTACCGAGTTCATCCGGAACAACTGATGCGCCTGACAGATAATCTGATAAATAATGCACTACGCCACACAAGGACGAACGGTGTAATAGGACTAGGGGTTATTGCTTCAGATTGGGAGCTTCCTGAATGGATTATTCCTTCGCTTAGAGCTGAATTGGATAACTACAGGGCGGGAGCAACATTGATCATAGTACAAAACGAAGGTCCTGCTATTCCTGAAGAACAGCTCATTCGTATCTTCGAACCCTATGTTCAACACCAGAATCAGGAGGAGAAGACATATGCAGGTGGTTCGGGATTGGGATTGAGTATAGCCAAACGGGTTGCAATAAAGCACGGAGGGGATATGCGCATGTGGTCATACGAAGGATATGGAACGCTGGTAGCATGCCGATTGCCTGAACATGGAGAATGTAAACGCAGAGAGGGTGGATAAGATGATGAAAAAAGGATGGATGATGCTGGGTACTGCTGTGTTGGCAGGCGCCCTGCTTGGAGGTTGCGCGGAGAAGGATATGCTGGCTATGTCAGGAGATGAGATGATTGAGAAGGTTGTCTCAGCAGAAACAGAACCCGCCTCGTATTATGCGGAAGGTGTGATGAAGATATGGGCGGATGACAAGCTGACTAACACGATGCAAATTAAGGAATGGGTAGATGGTGAAACCGGACGAAAGCGCACGGAAACATCAGAGAATGGCAATGTCAGTTACGCAGTTAATGATGGAAAGAAGATCATCATATATGAAAAAGAAACAGGGGCAGCATATTCCATGGATGCATCATCCGTGTCACAACAACCTAATCAAACCCAGAAGCAAATATTGCTCGATCAACTAGAGCGGTTACGTACTACGCATGATGTGAATATGATGGGACAGGAGAAACTTCATGGACAGGACGTCATTCATATTGAATTGACACCAAAAGAAGAAGGCGCATTCTCCATATCTTCAGAGTATTGGGTAGATCCCAAAACGTGGATGATTGTCAAAGTAAACAGCGCGTATGGGGATGGAAAATCAGAAATGGTCTATGATCCGATTCAGTATGAACCTGAATTCACAAAGGATACTTTCGTAATTGACATCCCTAAGGAGGTCGATGTGAAGGACTTGAACGATATGATGCAGAATTCCGAAGTGACCCTAGATGAAGCGGAAAAAGCGTTGGAACAGCCGTTCCTACAGGACATGAGTGGAGAATTCGAACTATCACGGATCGAAATGTCTACATCGCGCGGTGAGCTGAGCAGAGATGAAGTAACCTTGTATTATGTAAGTAACGACAAGGTAGAAGTCAGCCTGACGGTATTCAAGATGCCGGAAGAAAATGTGGACGATACACTAATGCCGGATGAAGCCAAGATTAAGGTTCGTAACACCGAGGGTTCATATATGAAGAGCATTCGGAACATATCATGGAGTGAGAATGGCTTGCGGTACTCCATCATGGGTGAAAACGAAGGATGGACAAAGGCAAAGCTGCAAGCTTGGGCGGAAGAACTGACCCTTCCCAATCCATCTAGATGAGCTAAAGAATAATAAGGTTGCCGCAGAAACGAAGCGGCAGCTTTTTTTGTATATTCTCCTTTTGGTGTGGTGGATATCTATTCGATCTCCTTTCAGTCCATTCCAAAAAGGCAAGAGGGCAACTTCACGTTTACAGTTCAATATGCATATTTATAGAAGACAATCTTGATTTGGTGATGGAGGCAGGAGAAGGGGGCATCGCAGGATGGCTGTTTTATCAACAGGGCCAATAGAAAATAATATAGTGGTGGGAAGCGGCGAGCGTCCTACACAGAGAATTACAGTGAAATTAGACAATTGGAGTCTCACTAGTTTCTCTACCGTTCTGGTTCAAGGCTATTATTTGAATGGTGTTCGCACACTATACGTTCAGGAATTGTTTAATGTTTTGCCTAACCAGGTTATAACAAAAGACTATTATGCAGATTTGGATGCATTTGAGTTTATATTTATCACAGGTGATGATACGGAGGATGAAGTTCAGATTTCCGTATGGGGGAAAAACCAGAACGGTCAACTGGTAACGGCACATCGTTTGGTGTCTGAGGAATTGTTAGGAGCGAACCCCGGTCTAGTCGGGGTAACGGGTGCGACTGGAGCTACAGGGACAGCAGGGGTTGCGGGAACAACTGGTCCTACAGGGGCTACAGGTGTTACAGGACTGACAGGAGTTACTGGTCCTCCTGGAGGAACTACGGGATCGACGGGAGAGACCGGTGTCACTGGGACCACGGGGGAGACAGGATCTACCGGAGTGACAGGAGTCACGGGCGCTACTGGAAGTACGGGGACCACAGGAGAGACAGGGCTTACGGGAGTGACGGGTATTACTGGGAGTACAGGAATAACAGGAACGACTGGGGCTACAGGTGCGACAGGCGTAACGGGGGCGACCGGAGTTACTGGAGATACGGGAGCGACAGGACTGACGGGGACGACCGGAGTCACTGGTGTTACAGGCGCAACAGGCGTAACGGGGACGACCGGAGTTACTGGAGATACGGGAGCGACAGGACTGACGGGGACGACCGGAGTTACTGGAGATACGGGAGTGACAGGCGTAACGGGGACGACCGGAGTTACTGGAGATACGGGAGCGACAGGACTGACGGGGACGACCGGAGTCACTGGTGTTACAGGCGCAACGGGAGTAACGGGGACGACCGGAGTTACTGGAGATACGGGAGTGACAGGCGTAACGGGGACGACCGGAGTTACTGGAGATACGGGAGCGACAGGACTGACGGGGACGACCGGAGTCACTGGTGTTACAGGCGCAACGGGAGTAACGGGGACGACCGGAGTCACTGGGGTTACAGGCGCGACAGGACTTACAGGAACGACCGGAGTTACTGGGGCTACAGGTGCAACAGGCGTAACCGGAACAACCGGGACGTCCGGAGTAACGGGAGCAACGGGAGCGACCGGAGCCACAGGGGTTACAGGTGCAACAGGCGTAACCGGAACAACCGGGACAGCCGGAGTAACGGGAGCAACGGGAACGACCGGAGTCACTGGGGCTACAGGTGCGACGGGAACAACCGGGACGTCCGGAGTAACGGGAGCAACGGGAGCGACCGGAGTCACAGGGGTTACAGGTGCAACAGGCGTAACCGGAACAACCGGGACGTCCGGAGTAACGGGAGCAACGGGAGCAACGGGAGCGACCGGAGTCACAGGGGTTACAGGTGCAACAGGCGTAACCGGAACAACCGGGACGGCTGGTGTAACGGGAGCAACGGGAGCGACCGGAGTCACTGGGGCTACAGGTGCGACAGGTGCGACGGGAACAACCGGGACGGCTGGTGTAACGGGAGCAACGGGAGCGACCGGAGTCACTGGGGCTACAGGTGCTACAGGTGCGACGGGAACAACCGGGACGGCTGGTTTAACGGGAGCAACGGGAACGACCGGAGTCACTGGGGCTACAGGTGCGACAGGTGCGACGGGAACAACCGGGACGGCTGGTGTAACGGGAGCAACGGGAGCGACCGGAGTCACTGGGGCTACAGGTGCGACAGGTGCGACGGGAACAACCGGGACGGCTGGTGTAACGGGAGCAACGGGAGCGACCGGAGCCACTGGCGCAACAGGAGCTACTGGATCGACAGCAGCTTCTGCCCCTGCGGATTCTTCCTTGTTTGCTGATAGCCAGACCACGGCGTTAGGTCTTTCATTAGTAGCCGAAACGACGATTCAGACACTTAATGTACCTGTAGTGGCAGGTCAACGCGTGAAAATCGATAATAGTACACAAGTAGCAATAGTTGTAGGGGCTAACTGGAGTATTGCGTATAACATTAATCTGAGACGTAATGGAGTTTTAATTAATCAATTGCAGCTCTCACGAAGCGGTAATGCTTCGGGAACGTTGAGGTTTCTTTCCTCCAACACTTACGTGGATACATCCCCGGCTACAACGACTAATGCATACACGATAAGTATCCAATTTACGACAACTAGCAACGTCACGAGTGCCTCAGCGGAAGTGAGAAATATTAATGCTATTCGTTTCAGTTAAAATAGACATCGAACTTATGATAATTACACGTTACTTTTGTTGACATATATGATGTTGTACATTACTCTATGGGTATACTTGATCAAAAATTTAGAAATATACCAATTCGAATCGAATTAAGATAATACAGCGGATGATAACGAGCGGGAGAGACCTGAGTTAGCCGAGCAATATGGCTAGTGTTCAGGCACCGAAGGAGCAAGCTGCTGCGCACCCGGCGCAGTGGTTAATCTCTCAGGTAAATGTACCATCGTTGGACGCAACTCTGGAGAGTGCGCGAACTGCGCCACCCAAGGGGTATATGATCAGTCAGACCGGTGAACTTGTCTGTAATCGCAGGCAATGCACCTTGTCGTGAGACACTGCTGATCGTGAAACTCTCAGGTATCGAGGACAGAGAGAGGGCCTGGGCCTTCTTCTGTCCTTTTTTGATGTCATCATATCCAAAATAAGGGACATTGTGGATGGAACTCCGGGATCGAAATGACGAATACATTTTACAAATATGAATCATGATTAATAATGGAGGGTTACAAGGTGCGATTTAAAGATGTTTTCTCAATTATTGGTCCGTCGATGACGGGGCCTTCAAGTTCACATACAGCTGGAGCGGCAAGGTTAGGGAGAATTGCTCGACAGTGGCTAGGATGTACGCCAGATCGTGCTCGGCTGACGCTGTACGGTTCATTTGCAGATACGTATCAGGGGCACGGAACAGATCTGGCACTGATCGGCGGTCTGCTGGATTATGTCACAGACGATCCGCGTATCCCGGATGCAGAGCAATACGCAGAGGAAGCGGGTATGGAGGTTGAGTTTTATACAAGCGGTCTGCCTGCTCCTCATCCAAATACGGTCAAAATTGAGTTGTGGCATGGAGAACGTGCCTGCTCCTTAATCGGTGCATCCATTGGTGGTGGAAGCGTATCCGTGCATTCGATGAATGATTTTCGTGTTCAGATTAGTGGTGAGTTCCCAACACTCGTTCTGCGACATGCGGACAAAGCAGGGGTGCTTGCATCGGTAACGTCCACGATAAGTTCATCCGGGGTTAACATCGGGTATATGCAGGTGGACCGGAAAGCCCGTGATGGCGAAGCACTTACCGCGATGGAAATGGATGGTGTGCCTAATCCTGATATGCTCAAGCGTCTAAGGGAGCTCGATCATGTATTGGACATTCGTGTCATTGATTTGAAGAGAGGAGTTGATTCGGATGCGGTTTAAACATTTGCACGAACTGAATACGATCTGTACAGCAGAATCCAAAACCATTGCTCAGCTGATGATCGAGGAGCAGGTTCAGGAGACCAATACACCGGAAGCGGATGTTGTGAAGCAGATGTCTGAATATTATCAGGTGATGAAGGAAGCGGTACGCAAAGGGTTAACGGAAGATACGACATCACGCAGTGGATTAACAGGTGGAGACGGCAAAAAAATGGCTGAGTACATTCGCAAGGGCGAGACTTGTTCAGGAGATGCTTCCGCACTTGCCATGGCGTATGCCCTGTGTGTATCTGAAGTGAATGCCTCCATGGGCCGGATCGTGGCAACACCAACAGCCGGTTCCTGCGGCATTATCCCGGGTGTTTTTATCAGTTCACAGGAGCGATTTGGCTGGACGGACGAACATTTGGTGAACGGGTTGTTCTGTGCGGGAGCGATTGGTTATGTTATCGCCAACAATTCATTTATCTCCGGCGCCGAGGGTGGCTGTCAGGCGGAAGTGGGTTCCGCGATCGGCATGGCTGCGGGTGCCATGGTTGAACTGCGTGGAGGTACACCGGAACAGGTCGTTCATGCCGTTGGTTTGGCGTTAAAGAATACACTGGGCCTTATCTGCGATCCGGTCGCAGGCCTTGTTGAAATCCCGTGCATCGTCCGTAATGGACTGGGTGCAGTTACGGCGCTGGCTGCGGCTGACATGGCCCTGGCCGGAGTGCGTAGTGCCATTCCGTCAGACGAAGTCATCGATGTCATGCTGGAAGTAGGCAGTGCAATGCCGAGCCGCCATCGGGAGACAGCCCAAGGTGGACTGGCCCAGACGCCAACCGGCCGCAAAATGATGCAAAAGCTGGCTAAACCGAAGGCAAAGCGTGCAGAGCCTGAGACGGAGTCGTCTACTGAAAATGATGCAGAACCTAAGGCGTAATAGGATTGATATGAAAAGCCGGTACAAATCTTCCTGGTGGTATTATCCCCTTTAAGTAGACACTTGAAAAAAACCTTCATGTTATCATGAGGGTTCAAGTGACACTTGGAGGGGATATTTTTATGGCCAAAAAAGGACAAACATTTCACACGTATACCGAAGAATTTAAATTGAATGCTGTTAGATCCTATGTCGAAGGTTCTTCAAGTTACAAGGTGGTCGCTGATCGCGAAGGAGTTCGAAACTGTTCACAACTGAAGGTGTGGGTAAAAAAATGGAAAAACGGGGAAGCATTCGATGAGCGAAAAAACAATGTTCCGAATCCACTGAAAGGACGGCCTCGTACTGCCTTTAGCAGTGTAGAAGAGGAACGGGACTACCTTCAAGCACAGGTAGATTATTTAAAAAAGCGGTATCCAAATCTAGTAAAGGAGAAGCACTAAGCCAACGGGAGAACTACGATATCATAGACGAATTGCGTTGCTCGCATAGCATTACACGCTTATTATCGATTACAGGAATACCCCGTTCCAGTTACTACAAATGGCGAGCAACACAGCCACAGCGAGACGCAAGACAAGACCGTGAGCGTGAGATCAAAGAGCACATGATGGCTATTCATTTTGCAAATCGAGAGTTTGGTTATCCTCGCATGACAACGGCGCTCTGGGAGTCTGGTCTGAACGTTAATCACAAGAAAGTATGGCGAATCATGCGGGAACTATCGATCCAATCGGTAATTCGCAAGAAGCGGAAGAAGTCCAGCTATACGCCATCTGTGATTTATCCGAATCGCCTAAAGCGCAAATTTCATGCCACAGCACCTCAGCAAAAAATGGTGACGGATATAACTTATATTTCGGAAGGAAACACATTCGTTTACCTGTCTGTGATTCAAGACTTGTTCAACAACGAAATTGTCGCTTGGCAATTATCTAAACGGAACGATGTTCAGCTCGTATTGGATACGGTGGAACAATGGACACAAAAAAGAGACGTTTCGGAAGCCGTGCTCCATTCGGATCAGGGCTTCCAATACACGTCTCAGGTGTACAACTCACGATTAGAAGCATTCGGCGTCAAAGGCAGCCACTCTCGCAAAGCAACCTGCCTGGATAACGCATGCATCGAATCTTTCTTTTCGCATCTCAAAACAGAGAAGCTGTACCTTATCCAGTGTAATTCAGAAGCCGAGATTCGACAAGCTGTGGAAGATTACGTGTACAATTACAACTACCGACGCTTTCAAGCCAAACTCAAACAGCGCGCACCGATTGAATATCGATGCGCGCTGGCAGCATAGCTTTTTTCATCTGTCTACTTGACAGGGGTATGACCATGGTGAAGAGATGTATCGGCTTTTTTTTGTCTTTTACCAACAAGAAAAATAAAAACATTGACGATTTATATATCGTATTGATATATTAACAATTGTCATATATCAATACGATATATAAAAGAGCGAAACAAAACTAAAGGAGATGGATAGAATGAAAGGTATTTTCCAGACGAGTCTACTGTTTTTGAAAAACGGAGCCACCATTGTAGGTTTAATTACGGCTGTGCTGTTTCAGGTTTTTTTTAACATCATCTGGCTTAGCGGATACGACCAGGTTAACGAAAGAATGACTCAATTGGCTGTCACCATCGTGAATGAAGATGGGGTAGCGGCTGAACCAGTGGCTAAGTCTTTGGCGGCAGGTCTGAATTTCGAGATCAAACCATCTGAATCGATGCAAGAAGCACGACAGATGTTAACGGATCGGAATGTGTACATGATTATTGAGATTCCATCAGGTTTCATGCAACAGGCAGAAGACTTGTCAAAACCGATGACAGTGAAGTATGTGATGAACGAATCAAACGTGGCTACCGTGAAAAGTGTGATGCAGAACGTAGCCGCACAAGTTACAGCGACGTTGAACCGTGAAGTACAAGAGAATGGCATTCGCGGAGTGCTGAATCAGTCCGGTATGACTGCTGATCAATCCGATGCGCTTGCGGTAGGGTTATCTTCACGCGTGGAGGCAGAGGTGGAGCGACTGAATCCTGTTGATAATTTTGCTTTCTCCATGGTACCGATGTTGATTGTAACCGCTACGTTTACCGGAGCAATGTTGCTTGGCATGAATCTTCAAAAAGTGTCTGGAGAACTGAGTGGCAGGGCAGGGAAATGGGAGCGCTTCTGGGCCCGCAACATCGTTAATGTTGGTGCGGCATTTATCGTCTCGCTCGTTGGATCAGGGATGATGCACATTATGGGGGTATCGTCAGCAGCCGGTTGGTTCATGTTATGGCTGTTCCAGTTGCTGGTCACCATATCTTTTATACTCATGGCTCAGTTGAGCTTGTTGTTGCTTGGCAATGCTGGGGCTTGGTTAAACAGTGCGCTGTTGCCTTTGCTGATGCTGTCCTCGGGATCAACGATTCCGCGAGATGTAATGCCTGACTTCTACCAAGTGATCGGTCATTATCTGCCAGCGACTTATGCCGTAGAAGGGATGATGAACCTTGTGCTCGGAGGAAACGGAATTGGCCGGGATGCGATGTTGCTCGCCGTAATCGGTGGTGTAACACTGACTCTGGGTGCGCTTTGCATCTGGATCAGACGCTCCGGCCCGGTACGCTCTGAAGCTCGTAGGGAGGACCAGCCTGCTGCTGTGCCTGTTGCTCTGAAAGCAACCGTTTCGTCATCTGATCATTGAACAAGGGGTACTGATTGTGATACGTTAAGGGGAATGGAAAGGAGCGGTACACCGATGAACACGCAGCATGTCATCCTCGGAATACTGCACAATCAGCCAAGTTCCGGATACGAGATCAAGCAGTACTTTGAACAATATTTTTCATTTTTCTTTGATGCCAGCTTTGGCACCATATATCCTACACTTGCGAAGATGGAAAAGTCAGGATTGCTGACTAAGGAATCGGTGAAGCAGGAAGGGAAACCTGATAAGAACGTGTATTCATTGACCCCTGAAGGAGCAGCGCAATTTCACGCCTATTTAATGAGTCCTTTGGAAGCTGAGGTATTTCGTTCTGATTTTCTGATGCGGTTGTATTTCGGAGAGTTGGCGGATGAAGATACCGTAACGGGTTGGATATCCAGCCAGTTGAAGCGAAAGGAAATGTTATACGCTGAACTTCAGCGCCAGATGGAGGAATTTGGCGAACGTATTTCGCCTGCACAGCGTCTGTGTCTGCAAGTGGGGCTTGTACAATATGAGGCCACCATCCAGTTGCTCAAGGAACAGCTGGTTCGGCCAGAGTAATCCATGGCCATAATGAATAACGTCAAAATCAAATAGGTGCTCCACAGATCAGGAACAGATCTGGGAGCGCCTATTTCGTTTGATATGCCGATGAATTGAACAGACTCCAGTCTTGCATATGAGCAAGGATAGCTTGGTGTTTATGTGAGACTAGTACTCAATACGGCATATCCATACGCGGGCAGTTCAATGGCGAGTACGCCATCTTCCTTGGCGGTACGATGGTTTCCGCCAAATAACTCGGTCCATTCCTCGTCACCGGCCTCCAGCTCGACAATAGCTGTCTCTTCTGATCGATTGAACAGAACCAGAATGCGTTCCTCCTCATTTTGCCGCTCAAATACCAGTTGGCTGCCATCATGACGAGCCTGCAGGAAACGAACGGTGCCTTCTGCACGCAGGGCAGGATGCGCATGACGCAGGGAGATCAGTTTCTGATAAAAGTCGAACAGCTCTCGGTCCTGCTTCGCTTCATCCCATTCCATGCATTTACGGCAGCCCGGATCATGTTCGCCGTCCATGCCAATCTCGTCTCCGTAATAGATGCATGGAGCACCCATGTAACTGAACTGGAATAACGCAGCCAGCTTCATCTTGCGCTGGTCGCCTTCACACAGCGTGAGCAGCCGCGTGGTATCGTGGCTGTCCAGCAAGTTGAACGCCACTTCGCTGGCCTGAAGCGGATAACGGGATAACTGTCGCCCGATGGAGTTTGCGAACTGTTCGGCGTGCATCGTATTTTTCACAAAGAAAGCATTCACGGCATCGGTAAACGGATAGTTCATGGACGCATCGAACTGGTCGCCTTGCAGCCAGGAAGAAGACTCGTTCCATACTTCGCCCAGAATGTAGGCATCCGGATTAGCCGCTTTGACTACACGGCGGAAATCACGCCAGAATGCATCGTCCACTTCGTCTGCCACATCCAGCCGCCATCCGTCCGCACCCACTTCCTTGATCCAGTACTCGGCAACCTCCAGCAGATAGGCCTTAACCTCGGCATTCTCCGTATTCAGCTTTGGCATATGCGCTTCGAACCCGAAGGTCTCATACGTAGGAATGCCATCCTTCACGTCCAGCGGGTATTCGTGTACATGGAACCAGTCCTTATATTTGGATTGTTCTCCGTTCTTCTGCACATCTACAAACGGCGCAAATGTCTTCCCGGAATGGTTGAACACAGCATCCAGAAGTACGCGAATTCCGCGTGCATGGCACAGCTCGACCAGTCGTTTCACGGTATCTGCGTCACCAAAGTGCCGGTCTACCCGCAGGTAGTCTTCGGTATCGTATTTGTGATTGGTAGTGGCTTCGAAGATGGGTGTGAAGTAGATCGCATTAATGCCAAGATCGCTGATGTAATCCAGATGGTCGATCACGCCCTGAAGGTCACCGCCGAAGAAATTGAAAGGTGTCGGCTCGCCACCCCACTGCTCCACCTTTTCCGGACTAATATCCGGGTTGCCGTTGGCGAATCGTTCAGGGAAAATCTGATAGAACACTGCATCCTTAACCCATGCAGGGGGTGTGAATACAGCTCCGGCATGAATATAAGGGAACTGGAACATACGACCTGGATCATCCGGTTCTTCTTCCTGGAAGTCCGTCTCGGTCATCCAGATCTGTTCGTCTCCGTTTTTGAGCAGAAAAGAGTATTTCAGTCGGTGGTAGGGAGGTTTCACCTCACCCTCGAAGTAATCGAACATGGAGTCAGAGGTGAACTTTGTTAAGGGAACCAGCGCTTTGGTTGCATCCCACGCATATTTATCCCCGGTCAGGGCATGTACCTCGGTCAGATCATTCTTTTTGGCACGCAGGCGCAGGTGGATTGTATCTTGGTCATAGGCATAGGCCCAGTTTCGTTTCGGTTGATGATAGATGGCTTCCAGCAGCATAATGAATTTCCTCCCGTCAGGTGTAGAACTGATATGTACTTGGTAGACTTGATTAATATGACATTCCCCACGTTAATGGATAAGCTATAATTAGCATGTGTGGTAACGTAAAGGACTTCAACATTGTTTCAACAAGACATGAATCCATATGTTATAGACAGCTTTTATCATGATGATGCTCAGATATATCATTAACCCAATGGGGGCAGAAAGGAAACGAATATTCGGATGAAAACCAAACTGTTATATATTGAAGATGATACGGAAATTGCGACTTGGGTCAGAGCCGATCTGGAGGAGCGCGGTTATGAGGTGGTGTGGCTCGGCAGTGGTGAAGGTGCAGCGGAGGCTGCTGTCGGTTGCTCACTCATTATTCTGGATGTCATGCTGCCCGGGCTGGATGGATTTACGGTGGGCCAGCGACTGAAAAAAGAACATCCCGCCGTGCCCATTGTCATGCTTTCGGCCAGAACGTCCATTGACGATAAGTTGCACGGTCTTGATTTTGCCGATGACTATGTGACCAAACCATTTCACCCCGATGAACTGGCTGCCCGGATTGAAGTACAACTGCGTAAGGCAGGAACAGCGGTCTCATCGGATACAGCCCTGAAGCTGGATCATCTCTCCATCTATGAGAAGGACAATCGAATTATCAATGAGGAGACGGGAGATGAGATTATTTTATCGGGAAAACAGTTCCACATCTTCGCCTACCTGCTACGGCATATGGGCATGATTCGAACCAAAGAGCAGATCTATGAAGCCGTCTGGAACGAGCCCTATCTGGATGGGGACAAAACCTTAATGGTACATATTCGACATCTACGCGAAAAGCTGGAGCTTGATCCGGCCAATCCGGTAGTTATTCAGACGGTCCGTGGTGTGGGATATCGTGTGAAGAAGCCATGATCCGGTGGTTTAGAGAAAGGAAGATCATGAAGGGAGAACGAAGCATGGATCAAAAGCAATCCGGGCAGCGCAAGCTTCGCTTTGGGCGGTCCTTGATGTCCAGATATATCATCCTGATTCTGGCGGCAGTATTATTCGTCCCCGTCATTCTTCCGATCATGTCCATCATATATGTTGTCGTAGTGAATAACACGAATATGAATCAAGCGGCACCTTATGGTGACGTTACCCAGATCAGTAACCTCTGGTCGCTTGAAGCGGAGAACCTGAATGGTGCTTCGGATGAAGAGATTAAGGCCCGGTTGGAGCAATTACATGGCTCGTATCCCAAATCTTCCATGTATCGTGTGAAAGCGAGCGGTGAGACCCTCTTTATTCTCGGTAGTGAAGATGTAACGCTTCTGGAATCCACGTCGCCGGATGGCAGGACAGACACGACATTGAGATGGTCACTGGATTCCGGGCAAACGGCAGAGACCCGAATTCCAGCCGAATGGAATGCGAACAATACGGTGCAATTCATGAAAGAGGCTTCCTTTCGCGATCCGTTGACCGTAGTTTCATATATTGGCGGGGGTGAAAAGGACAGAGGGCAGGGCTTCATGATCATTGAAGTGCCGAGATCACTTCTGCAAATGAATCACAGTAACGGGCTGCTGGAACTTTTGTATCTCGGCATTGTAATGACCATCATCTTTCTGAGCTTCATCATGATGTCGATTCTCTTCTTCGCACGCATTCGCAAACGACTTATTCGTTTGCAGACAGCCATGATGACCACAGGCAAGGAAGGCCTCCCGCTTCCGGTAGATATCCGCCAGTCAGACGAGATCGGTCAACTGGAAGAAGCCTTCAATCAGATGGTGCATCAACTGTCCGATAGCCGTCACCGTGAACGCGAGGAGGAACAATTGCGCAAACGTCTCATTGCGGGGCTTTCCCACGATCTGCGTACCCCGCTAACGGTGATTCGTGGACATATGCATGCCTTGCACAAGGAAGAGCTGAGCGAGCAAGGTGACCGTTCATTACATCGCATGGAAGCAAAGATGGAGGACCTCGGCGGGCTCATTGACAACATGTTATCCTACAACTTGCTCACGAGCGGGAAATATACACTGAAGCTGGAAGAGAAAGATATACTGCGGATCGTCAGGGAAACGGCGGCGGCCTGGTACCCGGTCTGGGAGAAAGAGCAATTTGAGATTGATATTGACCTCCCGGAGGAACCGCTGATCTGGCATATGGATGAACAGGGCATGCGCCGTGTACTTGATAATTTGTTCCAAAACGTGATCCGTCATGCCGCCAGCGGGAAGTATATTAGCATATCAACCCAGGAGATTCAGGGTGAGACGGCTATTGTTATTCAGGATCGGGGTCCGGGAATGCAGCAGGATTCCGACACAAAAGGCACAGGTCTGGGCTTATCCATTGTAGACCTGTTGATTCGTGAGATGAGTCTGCGCAAGCGGGTAGATAGTTCCGATGCGGGTGTACAGACATATATCTACAGTGGTAAGGGAAATAAGGAAACAACAAACCGCTGAAATAGCTTTTTAAACTAAACTTAAACTAGAGACTACTTTGGCTTTAACCTTGGAAGGTTACGATAGTTCTGAGGTGATCATACAGTGAGTGAAAATATTATTCAAACGGCTAATTTATGGAAAACATACCGGGACCGTGCAGCGGTCCGTGAACTTGATCTGCATATTAAAAAGGGAGATATCTACGGCTTCCTCGGTCCCAACGGCGCCGGCAAAACAACAACGATTCGCATGCTTCTCGGCTTGATTAAACCAACCAAAGGTGTGATCCGTGTCTTCGACAAGGATATCCGCAAGGATCGCATGGATATTTTGCGCCGTGTGGGTTCCTTGGTCGAATACCCGTCCTATTACGGCCATCTGAACGCAGTAGAGAATCTGGAAACTTTGCGCCGCATCATCAATGTACCTAAATCAAGAATTGCTGAAGTGCTGTCCATTGTAGATCTGACCAAGGATGCCAAACGTTCAGTGAAGGGGTATTCCCTTGGGATGAAGCAACGTCTGGGTATTGCCAGCGCTTTGCTGGGTGAACCAGAGCTGCTGATTCTGGACGAACCAACGAATGGGCTTGATCCTGCCGGTATTCAGGAGATTCGGGAACTGATCAAACGCATGCCGCTGGAACATGGCATTACCGTTCTGGTTTCCAGCCACTTGCTGAGTGAAGTCGAACAGATGGCAAGTCGTGTTGGTATTATCCGTGAAGGCAAGATGGTGCTTCAGGATACCATCGCAAGTCTGCATAGTCAGACGGGTAGCTCTATCCGATTAACGGTTTCCGAGCCGGAAGAGGCTATGAAGCTGGCGAGAGAACAGGGCCAATTTGGTCAGCAACAAGGTTCTGCATTAACTTTTCCTTATATGGATAACAGTTCAGTGGCACTGCTTGTGCGCCGATTAATTGAGCAGGATCATGATGTGTATCGTGTAGAGGAACAGCGTCAGTCGCTGGAAGATCTGTTCATGCGGGTCATTGGCGAGGGGGCTTCCATATGACCGGGCGTGCATTATCGTCAGACTGGCTCAAGATTCGGGGGAAAGGGATCTGGTTTCTTGTCTTTCTGGCCCCTCTTGGATTGACAGCGATGCAGGCGCTTAATTTTGGCTTACGGCTGGACTATCTGAAAGAGCAGTATGCAGATAACCTGTGGGGCGGATTATTGGGCAATGTGGTTGTCTTTGTGCCCTTGTCTCTGATGCTGGGAGCAACCATTCTCAGCTCCATGATCGCTAATGTTGAGCATGAACAGGGATCGTGGAAACAGTTGCTCGCGATGCCCATTCCCAGACCAGCCGTGTATTTAGCCAAGTTCCTGCTTGCTTGTGTGCTGCTGGTGATCTCCTGCCTGCTCTTAACCGCAGGCATTGTAGGTCTGGGTCTGATCCTCGGATTCCATGCCAGCGAAATACCTTGGACACATGCGATCAAGCTGGGTCTATTGCCTTTGGCTGGTGCACTTCCGGTGTTGTCACTGGAGTTGTGGCTCACGATGGTTAACAAAAATCAGGCGCTTCCCGTCACCCTGGGCATCGTTCTCGCGATAACGGGTATGTTCTCACTCAGTATCTCACCAATCTTTCCGCTCGCATGGGCACAGATGGCCTGGAATGGGCCTAATCCATACCTGTATGCAGGCATGGGGGCAGGTCTAGGGTTATTAATCCTGTTGCTGGGTATGATGCATTTTAGCCGGAAGGATGTGGCCTGATATGAGCTTTGCGACAACGTACTTCCGAATCTTGTCCGCTGAACGATTGAAAATGAGCAAATCGCCCATATGGCTCCTGATTCTGCTGAGTCCACTCATTGCGCTGCTCATCGGACTGTTGTCCACGCCATCGGGCAATTGGCAGGTATTGATGACCACGATGGTTTTCCTGCACGGATTGTTATTGTTACCGATGCTGACTGGTGTGTTTACGTCCTTTGTCTGCCGTTTCGAACATGCAGGTGGAGGGTGGAAGCAGATGCTGGTTTTACCGCTCACACGTTCAGGCGTATATGCAGGTAAACTGACGATTGTGCTCATGCTTCTGGCGGGTACACAAGTATTATTGCTGATGTCCATTCTGCTGGCAGGCATGTTTCACGGCATTACGATGCCAGTACCTTGGGGATTCTTGGTAGGTAAACTGCTGCTTGGCTTGCTGGCCTGTATACCCCTGGCTGCCCTGCAGATGTTCGTTTCATTGGTGTGGAGCAGCTTTGCCGCACCGCTCGCACTGAATTTTGCATTGACCATACCGAATATTCTCATTGTAAACTCGGCGACATATGGGCCGTATTATCCATGGGCACAACCGATGATTCTGATGACACCCGTGGACGGCGCAGGTTTCGGAGCCTACAATGTTCCACTGATCACAATGCTGGCGGTTGTTGGAGGCAGTGCTGTTATTTTCATTGGAATCGGCATGATGTATTTTGCGAAAAAAGAAATCTGAATAATCTGTTACACCCTTGGTTATCGTAGATCCAAATCCTCTTTAAGCAAAACATGCAAGCTCTATTGTATGTAGGCTTCAGGAGGATTTTTTCTAATGTCTGACCACCCATCATGAATGATTAGCTCGCTAACGAACCTGAGGAGTCTTAATCAAGGATTTGAAGTGATCTCAGCAATCTAAGGAACCTGAGACATGTTATATCCAATGAAACAACCGTTTGCAGCGTATATGACAGGAGATTATGGGGATTAACGTGTCTGATGTTCCTTAAAATATAAAAAGAGCACATGGACGCCAAATAAGATGTCCTGGGTTCTTTAGAAAATCGTTTAGCCATCCGCCAGAATCGGCTGACTTGGACTTGAACTTCAAGCTTGTTAGAGGCTTAATTTGATCTTTGTATAAAATGTCTGCCTTTGCAGGCACCTCCTAAGTAAATCAAAATTCCAAGTATTACCTCACACATCGTGTGAATTGAATCATAGATTGCAAGCAAAATGAGACGAGAATCTGGTAAAATAAAAAAAGCTGTTTCTAGGCAGGCTTACATGGTTATTCGAGGGTAGGCCCATTTTTGTAAGGGATAATTAATCCCTGCTGTTAGATGAAGATATTGGCTGAGAAAAGAGGGGTAAGCCTTGGATATTAATAAAACGGAAACCCTGAAGCGCATTATTTCTGAGGGAAGTTCTTACCAATCACTGTTTTTTAACCATCCGGATGCCATTTATGTAATGGACATCCATGGAAACTATATTGATGCTAATCCCTCGGTAGAGCGGATATCTGGGTATACACTGGATGACTTGATTCGTATGAATCAGAGTGAGATCTGTCCTCCGGACAGTGAAAATTCACGCAAACAATACATTAAAGAGGTACTGGCTGGACGTTCAGTCAGTAATCCCATTACTTTTTATCATAAAGATGGTTCCCTGAAACAGGCAGAGATAACGTATGTGCCTATAACGGAGGGAAAAGAAGTTGTAGGAATCTATGGCATTGCCAAAGATGTTACCGATATCCTGGAAGTGCAACGTGAGCTTAAGGAGGCACAGGAGAAATATCAGGTGCTGGCTGACCATGCACAAGATCTGATTACAACTTGTGCTACGGATGGCGAGTTGTTATACGTTTCCCCTTCCGTGTACACCTTACTGGGTTATAGGCCGGAGGAAGTCATAGGAAAGTCCTTCAAAGATTATTGTTATTCGGGAGATTATCCGGACCCTATGGATCTTTCCAAGATCGGCAATGGTTGCAAGATGCGTGTGTTGCACAAGAAGGGACATTATATCTGGATGGAGACATTGGCGAAACCTGTGGCTGGAGAGCGTGGCAAGAGTGTCCAGATTGTAAGCATCAGCAGGGATATCACCCAGCATAAGGATGCGGAAAGACGTCTTCGGGAAAGCCGTCAGCGATACAGATCGTTGTTCGAACATAACCCGGCAGCTGTGTATTCATTGAATCTGGAAGGTAAATACAGCGCAGTGAACAGCAAACTGGTGCAAATGTTGGATATTCCGCGTAATAAGCTTATTGGCCAATCTTTTTTATCCAATCTGGATAAATGCGAAGTGCAACATGGCAAACATTATTTTGACATGGTGAAGCAAGGCGAACCGCAATATTATGAGACCCGAGTCGTTAATTCAAGTGGTCGGAAGATTGAAGTATCTGTTACGAATGTGCCCATTATTGTGGATAAGGAAATGGTGGGCGTCTATGGGATCGTGTCCGATATTACCGAGCGCAAGGAATACACGGAACGGATTCAGGAGCTCAGCAAGCAACATGAGCTGATTCTCAACACGGTTACAGAAGGAATATTTGGTTTGGATGCGGATGGAATCACCATGTTTATGAATCCAGCAGCAGCTTCGATGTTCGGTTATGAGGCGAAAGAATTCATTGGCAAAAACTCACATCCCATCATCCATCACACCCGTGCAGACGGAAGTCATTTGCCACAAGAAGAATGCCCGATCCACATGACCGTGTTGGATGGACAGATACGTTCAATCAAGGAAGATGTGTTCTGGCGTAAAGATGGCAGCAGCTTTCTGGTGCAGTATCAGGTGACGCCGATTATTGAACAGGGACAGATTCAGGGCGCGGTGGTTGTATTTAATGATGTGACTGGCGAACGTGAAATTGTACGTGCCAAAGAGACAGCTGAGCTGGCAGCTCAGGCCAAGTCGGAATTTCTGTCGATGGTTAGCCATGAGATCCGGACACCGATGAACGGGATCGTGGGGATGACAGAATTGTTGATCGGTACCGATTTATCGGAAGAACAGCGTGAATATGCCGAGATTATTCGAGACAGCGGTGATGCTCTGCTGAACATCCTTAATGATATTTTGGACTTCAGTAAGCTGGAATCCGGGAAAATGGCACTGGCTTATGAACCATTTGCATTACGCAAGATGCTGGAACAGGTTGCCGAACTGTTTAAACCGCTTGCAGATGAGAAACATCTGGAGATCAGATATCGTCTCAATCCGAGCATCCCTGAGTTCATGGTCGGTGACGCCATACGTATCCGGCAGATTCTGGTGAACTTGGTTGGCAATGCGCTCAAGTTCACAGATCAGGGAAGCATTGAGGTTGCCGTGGATATTATCAAGGGCAGAAAGCCTGAAGACAGTGTTCTTGATTTTGCGGTACAAGATACGGGAATTGGCATCCCCGCTGACAAGCTGGATCAGTTGTTTCAGTCCTTCTCTCAACTACACCCGGTGATTAACCGGAAGTATGGTGGTACCGGATTGGGACTGGTCATTTCCAAGCGACTCGTGGAGATCATGGGAGGCAGTATTAGTGTCGAGAGCATAGAAGGGGAAGGCTCAACCTTCCGGTTTGCTGTTCCTGCGGCGAGTGTAGATGCTTCAGCAGAGCAGACAGCAAGTCAGTTCCATCATGATCGCACACGTCAGAGTGACAAGGTCGCCATGCGTATTCTGGTGGCGGAGGATCATCCGGTGAACCGGAAGATTTTACGAGAATATCTGGAGAAGCTCGGATACCACGCAGATGTATGTACTAATGGTGTGGAAGCAATTGATGCCATCTCTCAGAATGCTTATGATATTGTCCTGATGGATATTCATATGCCTGTGATGGATGGACTGAAGGCGACAGACCTTTTACACCGCCTAATTCCACAGGATCGCATACCTCCAATCATCGCAGTTACAGGCAATGCCAAACGTGAAGATAAGGAAGCTTGTCTGGAGATTGGTATGCGTGACTTCATTAGCAAACCGGTTATGCTGAGTGAGTTGAAGCGGGTGTTACAACAGTGGGGGCCAAGGGACGAACCTCAACTTGCACCAAATTGAACAACTACTCAAATCAATTATGAAATTGATTCATCTGGCTGTGAAAAATAATAAACGCAAACATGCCAATAAGACTCCTCGCATGGAGTGTTATTGGCATGTTTGCGTTGGCAGGCTTTTGAAGTTGAGCTGAAGCATACAAAGTGGAGTTGTATACGAATGGCTTATACCAATGTCAGACGATTGATGTTACCAGATAGGATTTCACAGGAATTGTTGAATTTCTCACGTTCCGTTGCATCCAGATTCAATTCGATAATCTCTTGAATACCATTGCCACCGATGATTGCAGGAACACCGACGCATACGTTATGTTGCTCGTACTCTCCGTCCAGAATAGCCGATACGGCGATGATCTTGTGTTCGTCATTGAGGATGGAACGAGTGATATGCGCGAGGGCATTGCCGATTCCGAATTGGGTAGAACCTTTACGGGTAAAGATTTCCCAGCCGGCATCCTTTGTTTTGCGTGCAATATCCTCCAGATCCAGATGTTTGAAGCGCTCCTTGTGCTGATCCATGATATGCATAATCGGTTTGCCACCGATGGTCACATGCGACCAGGCCACGAACTGTGATTCTCCATGCTCCCCGAGAGCATAACCATGCACACTGCGTGGATCGATGGAGAAGACTTCAGACAGCAGTGTTTTGAGTCGTGAAGAATCAATGGACGTGCCTGTACCGATGACGTGTTCGCGCGGGAGGCCGGATAATTTCCATACCATATAAGTTACTATGTCAACCGGATTAGCAGCGACGACAAAAATCCCGTTAAATCCACTGTTCATGATCGGGACCACGATGTCTTTGGCAATCGACTCTGCTTCCTCCAGAATATCCAGCCGTGTTTGTCCTGGCTTGGGATTCGCCCCGGCAGTTAAGATAATCACATCCATATTGCCACAATCGGCGTACGTGCCTGCATATACCTTAGTGCGGTTATGTGTGAAGTCCATACAATGGGAAAAATCCAGTGCCTGTGCTACAGCACGGTCATACGTCCGGTCCACCATCATAATTTCCCTGCATATAGATTGATTAATCATGGAATACGCACAACTCGAACCGACAAGACCCGCCCCGATCACCGCTACTTTGCCTGATTTGCCTAACACTGCCGTTCAGCCCCCATTTAGATTGATATTTATCCGTTACTAATGTGTCCTATGTTAAGTATAGTCCTTTATTTTATGCTGGAATCCACTTCTACGTTACATAAGATAACACATGGAAAAGCTGTACAGCAATGATATCCGCTATCGCGGGAGCGTATTGGAGTAAAGGAGTTAACAAAATTGACATGAATAATTCATAATCATATGATTTGACGGCGTTTGCACCTGTGTCATTCGACATGACGGCATTCATGTTCGTTGTCGGATTGGGGGTTATTTGTGCGGATCATATACCTGACAAAACTTCTTAGGAATCCGCAGAAACAGAACAAAACCGCCAAAGGGATCTGCCGAGAAGCTGACGAATACATACGGACAAGCAAAAGATAAGCATACTTGATCCATGAGACAGGTTGCCCCGATCCGATGACGGTTCCAAAAAAAGGAACGCTGAAGCCATAATGTTTTTATCCAAGAATCAATTTCATAACTCACTAAAGGTATTATGAAATTGATTCCCAAAAGACTTCATTCCGGGAGGGAATTAATGATGATTGAAGAAGCGGGAGCAACGACGGAAACGGCCAAGAGCCTGGGCATAGGTGCAAGTACTCTTCGTAAATATGCGGCGGCACTGGAAGAACAGGGATACCGGTTCGAACGGTCAGCCAACAAATCCAGACTATTTAAGTCCGACGACATCGAGTGCATTGAACGCCTGATGACTGAACTCAGAGAGCATAATCTACCCCTGGCTGATGCTGTGGTGACTGTATTGGCTCCAGAAGTACCTGTAGCTGTAGTAGAAGTAGATGTCCCGGTGGTGGGAATTGAAGGTCTGTCAGAGACGGAATGTGCAGCGACAGTCATGTCATCTGTACTCCCTCAAGAACCTGAAATAATGGGTAATCTGAGATCCTATGAAGGTCTGGGGCAACTGGTAAGTGAGGTGACTTATGGTGCCGTGGAACAACAACAGGATGATCGGGTACAGCTGCTGCAACAGCGGGTCGATGAACTGGAGCTGACCCTTCAGCATCTGGCTGATACACATATGGCTCTTCAGGAACAGATGGAAAAACAGCGTCTATGGATGAACGAGAAGCTGGAAGAGGAGCGGGATCGTGAACTCGTAACCAATCTGCGCAGTTTTCAGGGAAGAAAACGCAAACCCAAAGGAGTATCCCTGCGTATGTTGTTCGGGTTCCTGCCCAAGAAGCATAAGGAAGCTTGAGCAACAGGCATTTACCCATCGTGATTTTGCATTATGGGCCTGATATAATAAGCTCCATACAACATGAAGACTGGCAACGAACTGCTCAGTATAGATAAAGACTGAGTGGATCAGGAAGCTGGCGTGGGAGGATCTGTGGAGCTGCGACGAAGTTGGCAAAGATTGCTTGGACTATGGACGGATCGTCCTCGGCGGGAAGGCACGACCATTGCTGAGCGTTATACAATACAGGAATTGCTGGGTATGGGGAGTTATGGGCTGACATACCTGTGTACAGATGACCAGAACGGCAGGGAAGTGGCATTGAAGGAGTCCAAGCCTAGCAAGGGCAGACTCTCTGCGCACCTGTTGGAGCGGGAGGCGGACGTGATGAGACGTCTGCATCATCCAGCGATCCCTGATCTATTGGATGTATTCACATCCGGGAGACGAAGTTATATCGTTACCGAGTATATTCGTGGACAGACGCTGGAAGATTGCATATTTGAGCAAGGTCTTCGATATACGGAGCGGGAATGTGTGGAATTGGCAGGTCAACTGCTGGCTCCAGTGGCTCATGTGCATGAGCAGGGATATATTCATGGAGATGTGCGGATTCCCAATGTTATTTTACGTGAAGGGACGGTGCATCTGATTGACTTTGGCCTGGCGAGACGCTTGGGGGAGCCGTTGTTGCCGGAGCTAAAGCGACGTATGCGTGAAGTCCCTGAGCCTGAAGATGAACCGGCTACACCGGATCATGATTTGCAGGATATCGGCCACTTTCTTCTCTTTATGCTGTATTCGGCTTATGAGCCAGAGAAGGGCCGTGAACCCGCCAGTTGGCAGGAGGAACTGAAGCTTACGCCGGAATTGCACCAGATGCTGGAGCGACTCCTTGGACTCCGGCCAAGTTATGAGGGTGGGGCGACAGAGTTACAGGTAGAGATTGAGAAGGTGTTGCTGAAATTACAATGAATAAGCTCTATAGGCGGACCTATATTTGTTATCCGTGACCTCTTCGTATGATATCTATGGGGGTCTTTTTCCTTTTTACTATATAGAAACAATAAAGGGGTGTTCTGTTAGCCGTGTGTATGGCTAGCGAACACCCCTTTATTACATATTCATTTATTGTAGCGTCTAATAAGCTGGTGTGTGATCATTGCTCTTTAAAAGCAGTCGTGTTAGCAGCTTAGCTAGAGCTGTATTTTCTGCTTTTGTAATACCCGGAGCCACTACGGCTATCCCGGTATTTCACATCTGAAGAAGAATAGCGCTTGTAGGAACGCTTGCCTGAGGAGCTGCTGTGACGTTTATATGAGCGCCTGTCTGAGGAGCTATGACGTTTGCGGTGAGATGAAGATTTGGAATCGATAAGTTTGCCGATAATCTTTTTGAACATGAGCTTTCACCCTTTCGACTTCAACTGTTTTAAGCATATACGTGGCTAGATCAGAAGGGGTTTCGAGTTTTTCATGGATAATTGTATTCATTGGACAGGAGCTTGGCGTATAATAGGATGTTGCTGATTGCGCGGAATTTTTTATTTTGAGCGTTTAGCGTTACAATAGAGGACAGGATAAGATTTTAACGGACAGGAGCAGTTGTTATGATTACAATAAAGACCAAAGAACAGATTGAATATATGAAAAAAGCCGGAGAAATTCTCGCCGCATGCCATAGAGAAATTGCCAAAATGATTCGTCCAGGCATTACGACACAGGAGATCGACCAGTTTGCAGAAGCTTTTATGAAGAAAAATGGCGCTACGCCGGAACAAAAGGGATATAACGGGTACCAATATGCGACATGTGCGTCGGTTAATGATGTGATCTGTCACGGGTTTCCGGGAAAATATGCACTGAAAGACGGCGATATCGTTACAATCGACATGGTCGTTAATCTGAATGGCTGGCTGGCGGATTCGGCTTGGTCATATGCCGTAGGTGAAGTGACTCCGGAAGCACAACATCTGCTGGATGTAACCAAAAACTCTCTGTACAAAGGCATTGAACTTGCCGTGGTGGGCAACCGGATCGGAGATATCTCCAATGCGATTCAAGTGTATGCAGAAGGTGAAGGCCTATCGGTTGTACGTGAGTTTATCGGACACGGCATTGGTGAGAAGATGCATGAGGAACCACAAGTGCCTCACTACGGTCCGCCTCATCGGGGTCCGCGTCTCAAGGAAGGCATGGTTATTACGATCGAACCGATGCTGAATATTGGTACGTTCCGAAGTAAGCTGGATTCAGATGGATGGACTGCTCGTACTTTGGATGGAAGTCTGTCTGCCCAGTATGAACATACGATTGCGATTACGGCGGATGGTCCAGTGATTTTGACAGCACAATAATAGCCAAAAGCAGCTACAATGTGACGATATTTGCATATTTCAAGGCGGCCCACGTTTGTGAACCGCCTGTTTCGGTTTAAACTATTAAGAAGTGATAACACAGAGCCAGTGGTAAGTGATCTCAGCTGACAAGGGTTAACCTTGCGTCCACTTGGCAACAAGGAGGTAATTTTGGTGTCTTTAAATAAACAGATCGTACTTGCTTCTCGTCCCGAAGGTGCCCCATCCAGAGAGAATTTCAAATTCATTGATGCACCTCTTCCTGAACCGGAAGCTGGGCAAGTCCTGGTACGTACATTATATTTGTCGGTTGATCCATACATGCGGGGCCGCATGAAAGATACAAAATCCTATGCTGCACCGTACGCGTTAAATGAAGTGATCAAGGGTGGAGCCATTGGACAGGTTGTGGAATCTTCGGAACCGAATCTGCGCAAAGGTGACCTCGTATCCGGTATGTGGGGCTGGCAGCAATATGCCGCAGTGAATACGGCTGATCTTTCGCTAATTGATACCGAAGAAGCACCAATCACGGCTTACCTGGGTGCGCTGGGCCTGACGGGTCTGACGGCTTATTTTGGTATGGAGGATATCGGCAAACCGAAGGACGGCGAAACGGTTGTTGTATCGGGAGCAGCCGGAGCGGTAGGCATGATTGCAGGTCAGATTGGTAAAATTGTGGGAGCACGCGTGGTTGGTATTGCAGGTTCTGATGAGAAATGCGCTTATTTGAAAGAAAAGCTGGGCTTCGATGTGGTGTTGAACTACAAGAAGGAGCAGGATATGTCAGCGGCCATTGAACGGGCTTGCCCGGACGGTGTAGATGTCTACTTTGACAATGTGGGCGGGGACATCTCGGATGCAGTCTTGCGCCACATCAATCGGAATGCACGTATTCCGTTATGCGGTCAGATCTCGTCCTATAATCTGGAGAAGCCGGATATCGGGATGCGACCACAGACGCTGCTGTTAACAAATACAGCATTAATGAAAGGTTTCCTGCTGGGTGACTATACGAAATCCTTCAAGGAAGGCCGCGCCAAGTTGGCGAAATGGATCAAGGAAGGTCATATCCAGTATGAAGAAAACATTGTGGACGGGTTCGAACAGACGCCGGAAGCATTTATGGGTCTTTTCTCGGGAGATAATCTGGGCAAGCAACTGGTTAAGGTTGCAGATCCTGAATAGATATTGAATGGTTTACATGTACAATTAGGTTGAAAACGAAAAGACACGTTCTGCACACCGAGGGGGCAGCAGAACGTGTCTTTTTTATCTGTAAATCTATGCGTGGTCTATGTAGGTGACTAGTGTTCGGCGACCAGCACTTCTTTGTAGTGTTTGTACATATATACACGCCAGCGTACAATCATGCCAAAAGCCAGCAGGAAGAACAATCCGCCTGTTTGCGGAATACTTACATATCGCTGAATGACTTCATGCAGGATCAGGCGTACGGCCAGCAATCCAAGCAAGATAAATGCAAAGCTGCGAGAACGTGTGGCAAAAATTTCTTCACCTACTCGTTCAAACCGTGTACTGCGAATGAGGGGATAGGAGAAGAGGAACCAGCCCACCAAAAACGCAAAGAATGCCCAGAGTAGAGGAACATGTGTTGCTGGTACAACAAACATGAGAAATCCTGTGCTCATGCCGAGCGGAGGAATAAGGATTTTACGAATGGTCACCGGTCTGTGACTGGCTTTCATGCGGATGAAGATGGCAAGCAGTGCCATGACAAGCATGCCCACGGTTGCTCCGATTTGCAGGTAGTACGGACTGATTTGAGCCACGTAGAACTCCCTCTTTCTGGAATAATATGTTATCCGGAGATCCGGAACCCAATACGAATTGCCGGAATTTTCAGTTCCTATTATATCACAAACGCAGAAAGCCGATAGAAAGCTTAGTGTATCATATACCCGATATGTATTCACAGGGTGTATTTGAAAATTTTGTATTATTGTGCCCGTTGTAAGGCCGTTTATTCGATTAAGGGGAAATCATGCAATGATTGGACAACAATGGATGTATATCAAGCTTATCGGCTCACATCATAGAGGGTGGCTTGCAGGTAATACAGATTGGTTAGTACATGTGGTCAGCCTCATATGTGCAAGTGTACTAGCTTTTTTGCTGGTTATCTACAGTTACATCTTATGGATGAAATATAGCAGTAGACGCAGGGAAAAGGTTAAGACGGTACTGATGCAGGAATTACATTCCGAAGATTCGGTGTTACAGCAGTATCTGGGCCAAGGAGAAGTGAAAGCTGACTTAATGAATATGAGTGGAGATCAACAGAGTGTTTTGCAGCAGCTGTTATTGCAACGGCTTGCTCAAGGTCCGGAAGAGCACGAGACTCTGCGAATTCGTCTGTTATCCTGGCAAGTCTTTGGAAGTTCATACCGGTCGGTTCTGAAGACGGGAAAGTGGAGTGAACGGGTCAACACGTTGTTATATATTGAACAGTTTCATATGATAGAGCTTCTGCCCAGGTTAGAGGATATGTTGCGGGTTACTTCCTGTACGCCGCTTGAACGCTTCATCATATTGCGCATATATGCCAGAACCGGTTATTTCAGAATCGTGAAGGAATTGATGCGTGAGCAATATGTATGGTCCGATACGCAGTATCTGCAGATTCTGCTGTTGCTTACCGATTCATCCTGGACTCGTATGAAGGATCATTTTAAGGATGTACCTTACCAGGTCCAGTCTAATATCGTCCATGCCATTCGTATTCGGGATGACCAGACGGAGGGTGCCGTTGTTCTACTGGAGAAGCTCATTCTTGGAGAGGATGCGTTGCTGCGTACCCATGCTTATCAGGCATTGGCTCAAGTGAGCAGAGGTCGCGAAGAATTGCTGAAGGGGCTATTGCTGGTATGGAACGAATCTGGTGAGGAGAGGCAACGCTCTGAAAGACTAACAGTGACCCAGCTTATGGGTACTGTTCATGCGGATGCTTTTATTCCTAGACTGAAGGTAATGATGGGTGATCCTTCTTTTCAGATCCGACAGGAAGCGGCGAACTCTCTTGCCCGGTACGAGCAGGGACTTGAAGAGCTCCGGGATACGGCTGTAAACCATCCGGATAAATATGCAAGGCAGATAGCGGAGGAAACGCTGGAAAGGATGCAGTATGGACGAAAGATGGATTGAGATGCTGCGGAGTTTTGTTTTGGCATGTTACGAGGGGATATTTATCTATCTGGTGTTAGCGATTGTGACGTGTAGTGTTCTGGTCGTTGCTGCCGCTCGCACATTGATCCGCCAGAGGGATCTGGACCCGCTGCAATATCATGAGATGTTGGATGAAGAACTGGCTCCTGCGGTATCCCTGCTTGTTCCGGTGCGGAATAGCGAGGATACGATCGTACAGCGAATCAGCTGTCTGTTGGATATTCAGTATGCACGTTATGAGGTTATTATCATTAATGATGGATCAGAGGATGAGACCATGCGGCGTCTAAAAGAAACCTATGATCTGATGCCCATTCGGAGTAAAGTTCATTATTCGGGACTCGGTCAGGAGACGGCTCAGATTAAATGTGTCTACCAATCCAGATTACATCATCGTCTGGTTGTGATCGACAAGGCTTATGGGGGACGAATGGACTCCCTGAATGCCGGTCTGAATATCTCGCAATATCCTTATATCGCCTCTGTTGGACCCAGGACAGTTCTGGAACGGGATGCATTGGTGAAGATTATGAAGCCCGTTATGGATGCTCTCCCAGGAGAAGAGGTCGTTGCTTGTAGTGGACGAGTAGATCTCATGGCCTCCAGAAATACGAATCAAACGGATTTAACCGACAACGGCGCAAGAAGGACGGGCAGTACGTTGTTTGTAATGCAGACCATTGAATACGTGCGTGCTTTTCTGATTAGCGGTGTGGGCCTTGTTCGTTATAATATTAATGTGCTTTTATTTACGTCTGAAGTATTCGGTATATTCAAAAAGAACCGGGTGTTGGAAGTTGGAGGTTACAAGCGCGATGACCAGGTCGCTCACATGGAACTGGTGATGCGGTTACAGAAACATATGAAGCAGATTCGGGAACGTGGCCGTATTATATATATTCCCGATCCGATCTGCAGGGTAGAAGTACCCGGTACATGGCATCAGCTGTGCAGACAGCGTATCGGTTGGCACATGCAGCTTGCAAGCAGTCTATGGACTCAGCGGAGCATGATCTTCAATCCGGCCTATGGCTGGATGGGGATGGTATCCATCCCGTATTTTATTTTGATCGAATTGTTGGGGCCTGTGTTGGAACTGGGAGCGATCGTGCTGTTCATTGCAGGCATAGGGCTACAGTGGGTGGATATTAACCTATGCATCATTCTCGTTCTGCTACTGACCCTCTATGGTTCCTTGTTGTCCGCAAGTGTGGTGATGTTCGAAATATGGTGTTCACGCAAGGTATATACGTCCCGAGAGGTGACACGTCTGCTGTTGTATGCATGTACGGAGACGTTCTGGTTCAGACCGCTGAATAACATATCCCGTATATATGGCATGTTGCAGGCTATGGGATTGCGGAAGGCAGAGGAAAAGGACAGCAGACATGGATTAGGGTAATCTAACGATCGATCCTGACAATACCTTGGAACAGAGCAAGGAGGAATACGCTTCATGAAAAAAAGTTACAGGCCAGCCACGATGTGGACGTTGGCTTGTTTTACAGTGGTATCGGTGGTGCTGGTTGTCCCATGGATTATGTGGCAATCCCAGGCCCCGGTTTCACTGAACATCATGATTATTGACAAGAGCAGACCGGACTTGTCCTATCAGGGGCACAAGGGGTTGGTTTGGCTTCTGAATCAACAGAAGATTGTACAGCACACAGGGGAATACTACTCGTATGAAGAGGATTATTACGGTTATGATCTTCAGAACGGGCTTCCACGGATGAAGCAACTGCTGCCTGATGAGGTGACAGATACGGATCTGATCTATCTGACGGCGAATCGGAGTAGTCTGTCTGCACACAAGAGTGAAGGGAAACAAGGCGGAATCTATGAAGGATTAACGATATATGATGTGCAGAAAATCCGCGAGGCTGCGTATAAAGGGGTAACGATTGTTGCCGAATACAGTGCATTGGCAAATACGGCTTCCAAGATGACAAGAGAGCAACTATACCCCATCTTGGGTGTGGACAGCAGTGGATGGCAAGGGAAATCGGTATCTAATCTGCAAAGTATAGAAGAAGTACCCCGTTGGATTCGGACGAACTATGAGCAACAAGAGAAGAAGAAATGGTCTTATCACGGAGCGGGTATGCTGCTGATCCATATGGATGGACAGGTCATGGTACTGGCGAAAGGTCCGGATGTGAAGACAGGCAATATACAGATTGCATTTACACCGGAAGGCAGTGATTGGAGCGGCATAACCCAGGATATACATTATAGTGGCTGGTTCGATATCATTGTGCCGCAAGAGAAGAACTCCATACTGGCCTGGTATAAGACGGATCTGACGGAGACAGGTGAGCAGAAGCTGGTGGATGCAGGAATTCCTGCGGAATTTGCTGCACTGGTCCGGTACGACGACTATAATCGGTCGTATTACATGGCAGGGTCCTTTGGAGAGATGAAGCATTATTCCTTCTGGCGCCGAATCCGTGGATGGGAGGTCGTCCGGTCCAAGCTTACGCCAGATCAGAAAGATATTCCGGACATGTTCTACTGGAAAGTGTACGTGCCCGTGATGAAGCATATTTTGAATGAAGTGCAGGATGGACGGCAGCAATGGCCATAGATAGATTATCGAGAACCGTTTCGATGGAAAAAGGGAAGCCAAAGTCCATTCCACCTTGCGAGAGGAACGGGAGATGTACATATTAGAGAAGTGCGTAGATGTGAAAGGCAAAAGTGCGGTTGAGAGACAAGGCGGATCAAGTAAGGATCAGATGGCCAGGTGAAATGGGACTGGGACTGGGTAGATCGAATATGTTTCAGACTCTTACCGCCCTGAACAATGGGAGTTGTAGCTAGATCCAAAACAAAAATTGTCCCGCTGCGGCGTACATGTAGTGAGATCTATTAAATGATTCGTATTAGGACACGTATTAAAATAAGTACTAAAGTGTGCATCACGACCAGGGTAAGCTCCGTATCTAGAATCGCCCCAATGTGTGTACTGAACTGTAGCGTGATCTATACATGAATACTAATAAAGCATGTACTACCATGTGCATTACGAGCAAGGTAAGCTTCGTATCTAGAATCGCCCCAATGTGTGTACTGAACTATAGCGTGATCTATACATGAATAGTAATAAAACATGTACTACTATGTGCATTATGATCAGAGTAAGATCCTTATCGAGTATCGCCCCAATGTGTGCACTGAACTATAGCGTGATCTATGCATGAATAGTAATAAAACATGTACTACCATGTGCATTACGAGCAAGGTAAGATCCTTATCTAGCCATGTATCCGCATCCGCATGATCAACGCAATTTGGAGCATGAACGCTCCGTATTTAGCTCCATAACACAATGTGTGTCTGGATGTGTGCCGCTATGGCAATGTGATTTGAAGCACCGTACGTAGCACGTTCTAACGAACTCAGCACATCTTATATGTCCTAATTTGGTACGTTGGTAAATGTAACGAATCACAGACACGTTTAAATGACGGAATATACTCATTATTCCTGTCCCGCAGCCAGTTTTCTGCGAAATAGGACGTGTGGAGTTCGTTAGTTGTTGTTATTCGCTCTAATTGCCGTTATAGCGTGTCCTCGGTTCGTTAGATTTTGGTCAGAGGGCACTGATCATGGCATCACGCAACCGAGACGCCCTTTTTCTTCTGTATTAAAAAAAATTGTAAAGAAAGAAATTATAAAGAACACAAGCGGATGAAAGATGAATTCAAAGTGGATGTTAATGTGTTAAAAGTCATTGGCGCAACTATAACATTATTACTTCCAAATCTATGGGATGATCCAATACACGGCAATGTAAAAAGGACTGCAGATCCTCTGCAGTCCTTTTTCATGATGCAATGCGTGCCTTAACTAGTCCTGGTGAAGATGCCGGAGTCCGTGCAGGAAGGCGGATACGGTCAGACGCAGACTTTCGTCCGGATCAAAGTCCATGCCGAAGCCGCCTTGTGCCTCAATGGAGGCAAATCCATGGCAGAGGCTGCGCAAACCACGAACGGCGTGCAATGCTTCCGCTTCGGTGAGCGGGTAGGGCTGCAAGCTGTGCAGCAGCAACTCCAGCGTGGCTGTGCTGGCCGCGGCGAGCTGTGGCTCCTCGCGGTCCGGGGCATGAAATGAGGCTTCGTAGAGCCCGGGGTGCTCGCGGACGAAGCCAATGTATGCCGCAGCGATGGCCTGAATGGCATCATCGCCAGTTCGGTCAGCGATAGCCGCGGTTAATGCGCGGCTAAGCTGTTGCACGGACATCAGCGCCATTTCCTGGCGAAGCCCGGGGAGTCCGCTGATGTGGTTGTAGAGCGACGGCGAGCGCACATCCAGCCGCTGTGCCAACGCGGCCAGTGTCAGCGCCTGAAAGCCGTCGCTGTCAGCAAGCTGGGTGGCGGCGCTGAGCAGAGCGCCGCGATCCAGCCCTTGCCGGGGGCTCATAGTTGCCCCCCGGCAAGATCAAACCGCTGCTGTGCATCAGCGGTTGCCGCGCGCATGGCGCCCGCGGGCTGGCGCAGCATCCGTCCGTGGCCTACAGCCAGCACGGACGGTTCCAGCTCCGCCAGGCGCTTCGCGCTGGCCAGAGCCGCTTCGCGGTTCCACGTCGCCAGCGCGGGGAACGGGAAGAGCGGGCGCACGCGGCCGGATACGGCAAGGCCGCCTTGCAGCTGGTACGCGTCGCCAGCGATGAGAACGCGGCTGCGCGTATCCATGAAGGACATATGCCCCGGCGTATGTCCTGGTGAGGCAATGGCGACCAGTGAACCAATCTGGTCACCGTCATTCAGCAAGTGGTTTGGCTGGGTGCGCACCGCTTTGGGCTTAGGCACGCCGCCGCGTACCGGGGTTTGTGGCTCACCGGGAAGAAGGGAAGTATCACCCGCCAGTAACCGGGCATCTCGTCTGGAGATGAAGACCTCGGCTTGAGGCAGTGCCTCTGTGAGACGATCCAATGCACCAATATGGTCGCTATGCGCGTGAGTCAGAATGATCTTGGTAATGGGCTTTCCAAGGGACTGGGCAGTTGCCAAAATCCCCTTAAGACTGACCGGTATTCCGGCATCAATCAGGGTTAAACCCTCTTCCTCTTCAACCAGGTATACGTTCACAGGGAAGAGTCTTGGGAAAAACGTAACTTGAACGACATCAAATTCTCGGGTAATACGCATCGTTAAACCCTCCTTAAAACTAATGGTATTAGTATAATAACTAATGGGATTAGTTTTAGCAATACCTGTTGTTTAATTTATTCAAATAAAAAAAATTTAAAATAATGATGCACTTTACAAAAAAAGCGTTTTCAAATTGGAGATTACCGATTATAATAATCACGTAAGCCCTTTCATATGTCTATCTTATTGGAGCCCTTCGCGTAGCGGAAGGCTCACTTTTTTGTTCTTTTTGGATTAAAATGAAGACGGGATGTTCATCCTAGCTTAATTGTGTTGATGAGCTGTAAGTATTGGTATAACAGGAAAAATCACGTTTGATCTCCATGCTGGGTGAAAGTTGACAAACATAACTGTTATTCATATAATGACAGTTATACTTACCTTGAGTTGGAGTTCATCGGTGTTGTAAGCCGGGAAGGAGTAAGTTATGAACAGTGAATTTACCATAGCGGTGCATTGTCTTGTTTTTCTGTCGATGAGAGATGAGTGTATGGCCAATAGTGAAGATTTGTCCCAGAGTGTGGGTACACACCCGGCCAGAGTCCGTAAGGTACTTAGTGTTCTGCGCAAGCATGGTTACCTGACGACCAAGGAAGGTGCTCATGGTGGGTACTTGCTTAGCCGTCCAAGTGAAGAGATCAAGCTGGGAGAATTGTACAGACTGGTAGCTGGTGGTTCACTCGGTCCCAGCTGGTGCTCAGGGGAGTCCGGTTCATCATGCGTGGTATCTTCCAATATGCAGGATGTGATGGGGAACATATATAACGGAGGCGAAGAGGCGCTCAGCGCTTATTTTGACCGTATATCCATCCAGGATGTGAAAGAGCGCATAGGTCATGGGGAAGCGATAACCCTGTCGCTGAATGGATTGCCTGCAAAGGAGAAGTCCTGACGGAGTCCACAACGAATGGTCCTTCATGACATGGCCTTGGTTTAGTCAGGCATGGTGGACAAGTTACGGCATGGGCGTATGCTCCGGTGAAAGATCCATTGATGTTCTCAAGCGATTCCGGGCATAACCTGAACACAGATGAGGAGAGATCGTCTGCGCTGATGTTATTTTCGGAAGGAAAATCCCTGGTAGAGTAAACTTCGAGATCACCTTGCGAAAGTAAAAGAAGTATAAACAAACTAGATTCTGGGGAGTGGAACACATGTCAGGCATTGAAAAAAATGAAACACTTCGCGTTATTAGCGAACGCCATGCTGTCAAAAAGTACGAAAAAGGGTTTGAATTGCCTGAAGCTGATCTCAATGCGATTCTGACAGCAGCTGCGGAAGCACCATCTTCATGGAACCTGCAACACTGGAGATTCCTCGTGATTGAATCCGAAGCAGACAAAGCGAAATTGCTGCCAGTTGCTTACGGTCAAAGTCAGATCGTGGAAAGTTCGGTTACGATTGCTGTTCTCGGAGATTTGGAAGCAAACCGTAACACTGTAATCTACGATCAAGCTGTTGAAGCAGGCGCACTGACTGCTGAGGTTCGTGACGCATTGGTTGGACAGATCAACGGTGCTTACCAAAGCCCGCAAATCGCTCGCGATGAAGCGATCCGCAATGCATCTTTTGCTTCCCAAAATATTATGATTGCTGCACGCTCCCTGGGTTACGATACATGTCCAATCGGTGGATATAATCCACAAAAACTGATCGAAACATTCAACATTCCTGCACGATTTGTGCCAACGTTGTTGATTACTGTAGGTAAAGCTGCACAGCCAGCTCGCCCGTCAGGACGTTTACCGTTGTCTGAGGTAGTTGTTAAAGGTTCTTTCTAAGTTAGAAAGTTAAATCTGATGATTGCATCAGTGATATAGGTATAATACAAACGGCCGCACTTTCCTGCTGAGGGAAGGTGCGGCTGTTTGGCATACTGCTTCCACCAAGGAAGTATTACTTCTCAGGTGTTTCCGGGATTTGTGGTGCATGGAACGATTCCATGTACTCGATTGCGTTATACATCATCACTGCTGCTTCAGCGCGAGTAATCGTTTGTTTGGGATTGAAGTTTCCGTCGGCATCCAGTTCATTGATTTTAAGAACGAGTGAACGCTGAATGGCACCTTGATACTCTGGCGTAAGTTCCTTTTCGTCGGTAATGTCCACAGGTTTGATATTAATCATCGGCAGACCGCCTTTGGCCTCGATGCCTTGCATCAGGAACAGTGTGAATTGTTCACGAGTAAGCGGTTTGGACGGATCGATATTCTGTGACATCTGAATGCCATTATATTGTGCGCGGATAAATGCATCACTGTACCATACGCCATCTTTTACAGCAGAGAAGTAGTCACTTGGTACCGGCATTTTAATAAAACGAATCGTGTCCAGATTCAGATTCAGGCCGTCCGCAATCAGTTGAATGCCCTGAGCGGTATTTAACTCCAGTTCAGGTTTGAACAAGCTGTCACTCACACCTTTGATGAATCCATCTTTATGGAGAGATTCGATTTTGTCTGCTCCTGCGATACCTTGAATATCCGTGAATTGGGCCTGCGCAGCGTTGATCGGGCCTGCACTTAGAGACAGCGTGAGCAGAGCTCCCGCAGTTAATGTAGCAAGTATATTTTTTTTCATGCTAGGTTCGCCTCACTTTTCTAGGGATGATCCCTTTATATAAAAGTTATTTGCCCTATAGACGACCCTTCTGTTCAAAAGGTTGCTGGAATTTTCCAACTGAATTCATAATCATTCAGATAGGGCTAAGTGAAGGCACTGCCTCTAACCTTTGGATTTATTTCGATAATCCGTGGGTGAACGTCCCATCATTTTGCTGAACAGACGGGAGAAGTAGTACGGGTCCTTGAATCCAAGCTCGGAACTGATCTGCTTCACGGTCCAATCGGTAAAATCCAGATAGCGGCAGGAATGCTGAATCTTCAGCCGCAGAAAGTAATCGATGGGCGAATGCCCCGTAGCTTGCTTGAATAACTGAGAGTAATGAGGGACAGACAACCGCGCGTGAGCCGCCAGTTCCTTGAGGGTGATTCCATTCTCCAGGTGCTCCAACATATATTGGACGGATTGTTCGGCCGCACGTTTGCTGCTCACGATCCCACCATCTGTTCCTGTCGTCTCCGGTCCATAAGCGAGCATGCCCAGCATATAGCCAATAATCTGGGAGGCATACGTCATCGTCTGCATGGAGTAACCCGTCTCAAGTGCGCCGTAACATTCATGGAACAGCTCAAGCCATTTTTGAGCCTTGGCCGGTGGCATGGTAGTAATATGATGAGTTAACAAGGGTTCTATGTAGGATAAAGCGTGTTCCCCGCGCAGATGAATCCAGAAGATGCTCCATGGTTCAGCTGCGTTGGCTCCGTACACATGAGGGACATGTGCAGGTAATATAACGAGGTTTCCCGGGCTGACATCATATGTCTTGCTGCCATCCATCGTATACCAGCCTGTGCCTTGGACACAGTACATCAGAATGTGTGATTCACAACCATTGGGACGGTCACGGTAATGATGCTCTGCTTCGTGAAAGTAACCGATATCGGTAACATATAATCCGGACGTGACCGGATAAGCTGCGGTTTCTTGCAGCAGGGAGTCCGGAAGCACAATGAGTTTTTGCATACGAAATCCGTCAGATTTACGCTGTAGGGGTGGTCTGTTGTTAGGTCTCATACTTTGTATTATGGTGAGAGGCGATAAGGGAGTCAATGACAGATATGAGAGCGCTCACCGGAGGTGTTCTCGATTTAGAAAGCCACGTTACAGGAAGTGAAGCAGTTGCCCGTGAATTGGGTAAGTACATACCAGTGGGAAGAATCAGAACAGTGAATATACAGGAAAAGGGAGAGATTTAGATATGGAACCAGTCAAAACACAGGAAACGCTTTTCTATACAGGTACGTATGCTTCAGCGGATGAACCCGGAATATTCCTATGTGCGTTGAATGCGGATACAGGAGAGATGCGAATCGTCAATCACATGGATGGTGTGGATAATCCGTCTTATCTGGCGCTAAGCCCGGATGGAAACTGTCTGTATGTGGCGAGTGAAACGGACGAGGGAGAGGTGTTGGTCTATCGGAGAGATGCGGCAACAAGTGAGCTGCACCTGATGGATCGAAAACAGACCAGAGGGGCTTCTCCATGTTATGTGTCTATCTCCAAGGATGGTCAGTGGGTGTTCTCATCCAACTATAGTAGCGGCAGTGTCAATGTATTCCCGGTTGGCGATCAGGGGACGCTTGGTGAGATGAGTGCATGGGTGGAGCACACGGGAAGTGGAATCAACGAAGAACGCCAGGAAGGGCCGCATGCACACTCCATTCAACCCGATCCGTCCGGGCAGTATGCTGTCGTATGTGACCTCGGTCTGGATCAGATCATTGTGTATCGGTTGGAAGATGGACGTCTGGTTACCCATCGTGAGATGGATCAACCACCAGGCGCAGGGCCAAGGCATCTTGTGTTCCATCCCAACTCGAAGTGGGCTTATGTGATCAACGAATTGGACAATACGGTTACGGCATTCCTGTACGATGAGCGCAGAGGGGAGTTCACTACGGTGCAGCACATTTCCACACTTCCAGAAGGGCATAAAGGAGAGGGTACGGCTGCAGACATCCGTGTATCTCCATGTGGACGTTTCCTGTATGCATCCAATCGGGGAGATGACAGCATCGTACTTTATCATATTGATCAGGAGAGCGGTAAGTTGGAAGCTGTAGAGTGGACGTCCACGATTGGGCAGACACCGCGTAACTTTAATATTTTGCCAGGTGGGATTCTGGTCGTGGCGAATCAGGACAGCAATAACCTCGTAGGTTTCCAGATCAGTGAAGAAGACGGACGTCTGACGCATAACGGGTTCAAGCTAGAACTGCCTCGTCCGGTATGTATTGCGCCTGTGGTATAAAAGTTGTAATACGGTGAAGTAAACGTGGAATATTACATCTAAAAAGTGGTCTATAAGCTGTAAAATCATGGAGAAACACATGGTTTTACAGCTTTTTTAGGCTTTTTATGCGAACATGGGAATCGTCCCATATCCGTGAGTCAGTTGATTGCGACTCCAGTCGACTGAAGCAATTCGAAGAATGGGCAACGGCTAACCGAAGGAGAAATCCTTTGGCATTTTTCATATGCCAACCATCCAATTACTAAATTAGACCTATAGATGGAATTATATGTTTAATTTAAAATGAATATATTAAAGCGCTTACATAAAAAGATGGCGCTACAAGGGCATCGGGCTTACCAAACCAATTGGGGAGGCAATTGTTTATGGGAAATCGATCATCATTGTGGAAGCGCACATTACGTACAGCGGGAGTATCACTGCTAAGTTCCGCGTTACTGGTCACTTCGCTTGGATTGGGCAACACGGCGGTAACACATGCAGCGGGAGCAAGGCAGATGGAATATCTGGACCGCGGTGTGGTGGCTGTGAAGACCGGGACAGGTGTGTTTGTCAGTTGGCGGCTTCTGGGAACGGAAGGATCGAATGTATCGTTTAACGTCTATCGGGATGGAACCAAGGTGAACGCTACGCCCATAACAAACAGCACCAACCTTCAGGATGCAAGCGGGACAAGCAGTTCCAAATATACAGTTCGCGCTGTCGTCAGTGGAACGGAGCAGGCTGCTTCAGCGGTAGCAAGCGTATGGGGCAATAACTATCTATCTGTACCGCTCAGTGTACCCGCAGGTGGGACAACACCCGATGGAGTAGCCTACACCTACAGTGCCAATGATGCCAGCGCAGGTGACCTGGATGGTGATGGTGAGTATGAATTGATTGTGAAGTGGGACCCTTCCAACTCCAAGGATAACTCCCAGAGTGGTTATACCGGGGAAGTGTTTATCGATGCCTACAAATTAAACGGGACACGCCTCTGGCGGATTAGTCTGGGCAAAAACATCCGTGCCGGCGCTCATTACACCCAGTTCATGGTGTATGATCTCGACGGTGACGGCAAAGCCGAAGTTGCGATGAAAACAGCCGATGGCACCAAGGATGGCACTGGCGTGGTCATCGGGGATGCAAGCAAGGATTACCGCAATTCCAGCGGTTATGTGTTGTCTGGTCCCGAATTCCTGACGGTTTTCAATGGGCAGACTGGCAAAGCGCTCTCCACGGTGAACTACGAACCGGCGCGTGGCAATGTATCCAGTTGGGGGGATAACTACGGCAATCGGGTGGACCGATTCCTTGCCGCCATTGCTTATCTGGATGGAGAGCGCCCAAGTCTGGTCATGGCGCGTGGGTACTACACCCGCACAGTGCTCGTGGCTTATAACTGGCGGAATGGACAGCTGACCAAACAATGGACATTTGATTCCAATACCTCCGGTAACTCGGGTTATGCCGGGCAGGGCAATCATAATCTGAGTGTGGCGGACGTAGATGGAGATGGGAAAGACGAGATCGTTTATGGTGCCATGGCAGTGGATGACAACGGCAAAGGATTGTACACAACAGGGCTTCATCATGGCGATGCCATGCATCTGAGTGACCTCGACCCGGACCGCCCTGGACTTGAGGTATTTCAGGTCCATGAGACACCATCCAATGCTGGAGTGGAGTTCCGGGATGCAGGTACAGGCCAGTTAATCTGGGGAGTCAAAACAACAAAGGATATTGGACGCGGCATGGCGGCAGATATTGATCCAAGATATAAAGGCGCTGAAGTATGGGCAGACGGCAGTCTGTATACAGCCAAAGGGCAGAAACTCGGGACAACCCTGCCGTCCTCCACGAATTTTGGTATCTGGTGGGATGGGGATCTGCTCCGTGAACTGCTGGACAGCAACCGAATCGATAAGTGGAACTATGCTAACAGCACAACGATGAACCTGCTCACCGCTTCCGGCGTATCTTCCAATAACGGAACCAAGTCTACGCCGAATCTGCAGGCCGATCTGTTCGGGGACTGGAGAGAGGAAGTGGTATGGCGGACGAATGACAGTTCAGCACTGCGGATCTATACCACAACAGCAGTTACGGACAAACGCATCTATACGCTGATGCATGATCCAGTGTACCGTCTTGGCGTCGCTTGGCAAAATGTAGCCTACAATCAACCGCCACACACCGGTTTTTATCTGGGAGAAGGCATGAGCACACCACCGGTACCCAATATCCGGTATGCAGGCAGATGAGGAGTGGACAAGGTGTGGCTGTCCAATTCCGTTCATGTTTTCAATAGCCAGCGAAGTATGGGATTCGCTGAAGGGAGCAACGGACGCTGGTTCGTTGTTCCTCTTTTTTTTACCAATAGCCCAGAAATACGGTAAAAATCGGAAAAAACGTTTGACAGGTATATAGACTGCCTTTATTATACGTATATAACTTACTAAACAGGTAGGAATAATAAAAATGAATTTGTTTTCATTGTGAAAACAGTCATTTTACAGACAGATGCAACCATGCAACCTGAACAGAATAACGTTCTCACCGTATAGACGGAGGAACACCGCAGCGCATCCTTTCCAGATGGAGCATGCACGGCCTTAAGCCGGCATGACTTTATGGGGAGAAGTGCGCGGGGGTTCCTCCGTCTTCTTGTTTTTTACGGGGCGTTTGATCCTGTTCAGCCGGCCTGAGGTAGTCATGCAGATCTATATCGGGGGAGTGTTATTTATGAAAAAGAGAATTCACAAGGGTATTTTGGTTGGTCTGGCACTGGTATTAACAGGAGTTCTAGCAGCATGCGGATCGGATAGCGGCGGGTCCAGTGCGGCAGGAACATCGGGGGGAGCGGAAGGCGGCACAGAAGGGCCCAAGGCCATCGAGCTGCTGAATGTTTCCTACGATCCAACGCGGGAACTCTATGAGCAATATAACAAAGCGTTTGCGGCGCATTGGTTGAAAGAGAAAGGCCAGGAAGTGACCATCAAGCAGTCCCATGGGGGATCGGGCAAACAGAGTCGTTCTGTTATTGACGGACTGGATGCAGACGTGGTGACGCTGGCATTGGGATACGATATTGATGCGATTGAAGATAAAGGTCTGATTAATGAAGGCTGGCAGGATAAATACGAGCATAACAGCTCTCCGTATACCTCTACGATTGTCTTCCTTGTACGTAAGGGTAACCCAAAGGGCATCAAGGACTGGGATGATCTGATCAAAGGGGATACGCAAGTCATCACCCCAAATCCTAAAACGTCCGGCGGGGCGCGTTGGAATTACTTGGCGGCATGGGGATATGCCCTTAAGCATAATAACAATGATGAAGAGAAGGCGAAGGAATTTGTTGGTGAATTGTTCAAACATGCGCCTGTGCTGGATTCGGGTGCTCGCGGGTCTACGACGACGTTTGTTGAACGTGGCATTGGTGATGTGTTGCTTGCCTGGGAGAATGAAGCTTTCCTATCGGTAAAAGAGTTGGGTCCGGACAAATTCGATATTGTCGTGCCTTCGGTTAGTATCTTGGCTGAACCGCCCGTTGCAATTGTGGACAAAAATGCAGACAAAAAAGGAAGCCGCGACGTAGCGGATGCCTATCTGAAATATTTGTACAGTGAAGAGGGGCAGACAATTGCCGCTGAAAATTATTACCGCCCAACGCTGGACAGCGTGGAGGAAAAATTCAAGGATCAGTTCCCGGCGCTTGAACTGTTCACGTTGAAAGATGTGTTCGGCACATGGCGGGATACTCAGGCCAAACATTTTAATGACGGTGGTATCTTCGACCAGATCTATGTTCCAGGCAGCTAAGGTTGCTCTGTTCAATGAACACCCGATCAATCGCGCTGTGAGCGGCCAACCAGCCTTACCGGCTGAAGGCAGAGAGGATGAACGTGCATGAGCAAGGTGGTTGTGGCGCGGAGACGCACATTGCCGGGATTTGGATTAACGATGGGTTACAGTGTGTTCTACCTGAGCCTGGTTGTACTTATTCCACTGGCTGCGCTGTTATTTAACTCAACAGGGCTGACGTGGGCAACCATGATTGAGGTTGCGACCAATCCCAGGGTGCTGGCTTCATTCAAGGTCAGCTTCCTGACCGCAGGTGCAGCGGCGCTGATTGATCTCGTGCTGGGGTTACTCCTGGCATGGGTGCTTGTTCGGTATGAATTCCCTGGCAAAAGGCTGTTTGATGCGGTCATTGATCTGCCTTTTGCCTTGCCGACAGCGGTAGCAGGGGTTGCTCTTACGGCGATCTATGCCGGCAATGGCTGGATTGGGCAGTTTGTAGAGCCTTTGGGCATCAAGCTCGCCTATTCACAGGCCGGGATTACGCTGGCGCTGATGTTTATCGGAATTCCGTTTGTAGTTCGCACGGTGCAACCGGTGTTGGAGGAGCTGGAGGCTGAGGTGGAAGAGGCGGCTGCCACACTGGGGGCAGGAAGATGGCGGATATTCCGTACGATTCTGCTGCCAGATCTGATCCCACCGCTGCTGACGGGTTTTGCTCTGGCTTTTGCCCGGGGCATTGGCGAATATGGCTCGGTTGTATTTATCTCAGGCAATATGCCGATGAAAACGGAGATTGCCCCCTTGCTGATCATGGCCAAGCTGGAGCAGTTCGATTATGCAGGCGCTACAGCTGTAGCTTTGCTGCTGCTTCTGGTTTCTTTCATCCTGCTGCTGATCATTAATTCCTTGCAACGTTGGAGCCGGAAGGCGGGCAGAGCATGACGATGAAGCATGATGGAATATGGATACACTCAGATGTCACTCACCCAAACCAAAGGAGGTGCAGCATATGGCGGGTCCTGTCCCACTAAGCCCTGTTCCACTCGTAAAGACCGGGCGTGGAACTAACCGTGCAACAACGGAGGCTCCATGGGTCAAATGGTTGTTAATCGGACTGGCAAGCCTGGTACTCATATGGCTGCTTATTTTGCCACTGGCCATTGTGCTCATGGAGGCGTTGAAGCAGGGTTGGGGTGTGTACATCGCGGCTCTTACCGAACCGGATGCCATGTCTGCACTGAAACTCACGTTATTGGTTGCGGCGATTACCGTACCGCTGAATACGATATTTGGTGTGGCCGCTGCATGGGTCATTACCAAATTCCAGTTCAAGGGCAAGGGACTTATGATCACCCTGATTGATCTTCCCTTTTCCATCTCGCCTGTGGTGGGCGGGTTGATTTTTGTATTGGTCTTTGGTTCGAATGGGTGGTTAGGGCCGTGGCTGTCCGAACATGATATCAAAATCATTTTTGCGCTGCCAGGCATTGTGATTGCAACGCTGTTTATTACCTTCCCGTTCGTAGCGAGGGAGTTGATTCCTCTTATGGAGGACCAGGGAACCCGGGAAGAAGAAGCGGCGGTTACGCTAGGTGCTTCCGGGTGGCGAATCTTCTGGAGTGTAACCTTGCCCAACATCAAATGGGGACTGCTGTACGGTATTATTCTGTGTAATGCCCGCGCTATGGGCGAGTTCGGAGCCGTATCTGTGGTGTCCGGGCATATCCGCGGGGAGACCAATACGTTACCACTTCATGTCGAGATTTTGTATAACGAATATCAATTCTCGGCTTCGTTTGCCGTAGCTTCCCTGCTCCTGATTCTGGCTCTCGCCACGTTGCTGCTCAAGAGCTGGCTTGGACACAAAGCCGTTTCAGAAAAGTGATTATGAGAAGAAGAAAATACAGATTGACAGCTACTGGAAGCCCTGCTAATGTATAAACCAAGTATATAGGTTGGATAAGAATGATTTATAAATCCGTTGGATGACAGCGTACTTAGGAATATGGCGGGCAATAGCCCGAGAAGAGGAGGCGGCTCTATGGCTAAGCCGTTAAAAGTGGATGAGGTATGGTTGGACCGAATTGCCGGACAGCTGAATGACATGGAGTTTGGTTCATTGCATATCGTGGTGCACGAAGGTCAGATTGTGCAGATGGAGCGGACCGAACGCAAGCGTTTTGAAAACACGCCCTCAGGCAACGCCTCCAAATCCGGAAGCACGGCACGAAGCAGTTCAGCCCGTTCACTACGCGGATCAAATGCGAGTGCGAAGGGATAGAGAGTGACGTGGCGTCAGGAATCTAGGATTGGTGCATAGGAACACAAATGTATACTTTCCAGAAACTCATGGGAAATGCATGTTCCAGATCTTCCTACCTATTGTGCACGACTTGTCTCCATATGCTCCGTATACCAATGATTCGCTTCAAGCAGCACCTGTTGCCCACCTGCATCCATGAATTCTTCCACAAAGGTATCAAAATACCCCACAGGCTGATCGCCAGTGATGATGGAGATGTACGCTCTGTCTCTCATGCGAATCAATTCAGATGAATATTGAATCAGGGCAGGGGTTGCAACCTCCAGGCGATTATAGATACCATTCTCCGTCAACCCTGCAGATGCAGCCCACTGTTCACGTTTATCCGAGGGTGTACCTGGAACCGTCATGCCGATACTTGAGCCGATCATATTAATATAATTCTCCATTCTGTTGTATGGGTAAAGTAAATGGAACGAGTTTGAATCTTCAGCGCTCCAATTCCAGTGTTTTCCTGGAAGGCCATACTCCATTTTGATCTGCTCCTCCGGATCGGGGTTGGCACTTACATAATCGAGTATCTCCAAAATTTTCTCCAGTTTTCCCGGCTCCTTCGCAGCCTCAGCTCCTATAGCAATAAAATTCATCAGTAGATTGTTCCCTTTTGAACCGCTATGTCCATCAGGACCAATAACAGGAGAACCAAATACAACCTCTGCAGTTGCGTTCTTCTGTAGCAGTTCCTTAACATTAAACGAGGCCCCCACTGGAGTTTCTTGGCCATTTTCATTAAGGACACGGTAGTCTCCCTCTTGATTCCAATGATAATAGTTGCCCATCGAGGTCATCCCAATTTTTCCATTAATAAAAGCATGGGATAGATGTTTATAGCCGCCTTTATTTTCGCCGGTTATGAACTCAGGGTCGATAATCCCGTCCCGATACCACTTTTGCATATAAGTCAGGGCTTTTTTCATCTCAGGCTCCAAAGCACCGATCACGAGTTGGTTGTTTTTTTCATTAAAATACAGTTGCTCGGTGAAAACGGACTGTCCAAAAGCGCCAAACACCACATTTAAGCCCTCTCTGGATAGGCCATACGTATCCTGTTTACCATTTCCGTCCGGATCATCTTTGGCAAAAGCATACATAACCGTTTCGAATTCATCTAATGTCTTTGGCACCTCCAGACCAAGCTGCTTAAGCCAGTCCTCTCGGTATACAACAGGGGTTCTATAGATGTTGGTCTGATTAATGGCCGGAATTCCATATAAGCCACCGTTTATTTTTCCATACTCTAGGTAACGTGAATCATAATCGCGAATTCGCTGTACGATATTTGGCGCATATTGTTCAAGAACATCCGGGGAGACTTCCGCTAAGACCCCTTGCATTTGATACTTAAGCAGATCATGCGGTTGTCTGATTCGGAACAGATCGGGTATTTTCCCTTGAGCAAGCTCCAGATCAAGCAGTTCCTCATACCGCTTGTTCTCAAGGTTCCACACCTCCAGATCGACATCAAACCGATCCTCAATATATGTAATCATCTCGGCGTCTTCAGGAACAGGGATATTTTGATGCATGGTCCAGGATATCGTATACTGCGGTGCTGTATCCTTCTCAGCGCTTGCTAGATGGTCTTGCTGTTGCACTTGTGCTGTTTCTCTTCCTAAAAAGGTACACCCACTTGTAAATACGAGAAGGAGGAGCATTGCGGAATATAGACATAACTTTCTTGAAAGGTTAAGGTTCATAGCAGCTCCTTTCCTGATTTCAAATTCTATATAGGTTTAATCAAAGAATATTTACACGGACACTCCGATGACAGAACAACCTTCCGATCGCTGTTATTCCCAGATTTCTTTTGATCCCTTCTCTAAAGGGAGAAATCCGGGAATAGCGTATGCTTCCGAAGTAGCTTTCTTTCAGAAAGCTTTTAGGCGAACGCTTCGCTTCTTCAGGTTCTTTCTGTCCTCTCCGTTTTTGTGTAAATGTTAAATTGATCCTATATAGATCCCTGCTCCATTAGATTGCGCATGAAGTTTTTTGGCGTACAGCCGTGAATTTCTTTGAACTTTTTAATGAAATAAGCAGGGGTACGGTAACCAACCGTACTTGCGACCTGCTCAACCGTAATTTCACGCTGTGTCATGAGTTCCCGTGCGCGTTCCATTCTTTGATTCGTAACATATTCGGAATAAACAATCCCGGTTTCTTCCTTGAAAAGTTTACTCAGATATTTAGGGCTGATGAATACTTGCTCTGAGACATGATCCAGCGTGAGATCGCCTGATAAGTGCTCGTGAATATAGGCTTTGACAGCCGAGATCGTATCCACACTTCGTACCTCGCTTCGCTTCTCCATCTGCATCACAAATTCGGTCACGAGATGAATCATCCATTCCGAGTATCGGTTGATATTGTAGAACAATGAAAATTGCTTGTACATATTCAATGAACTCGCCTCGGTGGGTTGCAGGCGCACCTGATTAATACACTCAGCGTAAATAGATACCGTTTTTAATAAGATAATCCGACTGTATTCGGCTGAATAGGGGCCTTCTTTTATTGTCGCGACCAATTCCTGAATGGCCTGAACCGTACCTTGCACATCTCGAGTCTGCAATTTCTTTTCAAAGTTTACGAGGTATGACTCCGGGATCTCCAGACTGCTGGCTTCCCTGTTCAGAAGATCAAGATCCTGAATGGCAGACTGCTCGGGAAAAAAGTAGCTGTATCGAATCAGGGTATTCGCCTGATGATAGCTTGTGTGAATCTTCGTGAAGTGCTCTACCCATCCGCCTAACGATAGTACAAATTCCAGACCAAATCTGCTGCTCGCCTCAGCGTGAATAAAGTCTACAATGTGATCAGAGAGCGGTTCTTCGGGTTGGTTGGTACAGATGATTACGGCTATTTTGTGATCCTGCAATTCCTCTGCCAGCAGTTGAGTTCCATCCATTTCTGCGATCTCCAGTTGCTGGATCATCGTATACAACGTATGCTGCAACTGTCGTGGCTGCAGATCCTTCCACTTCTCATTAACAGGGTCAATGACGATGCAACGGAAGCGAGAGTAGGCCATTGAAATGTGAATAGACTGGAGCTGTTCCGTAAGTTCCTCGGGTGTAAATCGGTTATTTAACATATTGAGCATGATACTATGCTTAATCATTCTGTGATTGGCCTGTAAAGTTTCTTCAAGACTATCAACTTTATTGGACAGACTGTTAAACGTTGTATCGATGAACCGATATTCGTCCTGCTTTAAGCTGGTTGGGCTATCCATCCGGCTCTTGATGTTATTCATGATTCGTTTAAGAGGACTATAGTTGGCCCTGGTAAAGATGGACGACATCGCTATTCCAACCGCAACAGCCAATAAACCGAGAAGAACCGAAATCTCCTTCAAGCTATCCAATTTATAATAGAAGCTTTCATTAGGTGTGGTTGTGTAGATTCTCCATGCATTTCCTTTAAATTGATCTTGGGTAACGACATGAGAGTCATAGTTAAATACAGGCGTGAAGCGCTCATCTGAAGAATGAAAGGTGAGCAGCGACTGCGTCAGATTCTCCTCCGTGGAGCTACCGATCAACGTTTTGTCCGCGGCAGATATGACGGTTCCGTCCTGATCGATGATTAATGTATTTGCATAGTCAGCAGGGAGCATATTTTTAATGATCTGACTGATCGCTGATTCTTTGATATCAATCGCAATCATGGCCTTACTGTCTTGTCCAGACGATTGAAACGGGTAACTATGGACATAAGAAATTAGAGGACTCATCTTGCCCTGTTCCCGTGATTCGATATAAACATCCTGAGGCACCATGCGAGTCTTCATCCATAAGGAGCTTTCTGAAGTCTCTTTCATCGCAGCAATCCAATCCGTCGTATGATCCATACTCGAAGGCGTGTCCTCATAGAGCAATAGCCCATATACAGATGAGACGATGAAGTGGTTCTTCGTATCGTACACATGAATAGCTTCAATGAGATCAGAATAATTTTGCACCATATTTTTGAGGGACTGTTCGATGTCCAGGATTTTGCTATGGTTTCCTTCTAAGCTATCTAAATCGATACTAGCGGCGTTACCGAGTGCCAGGGACAGATAGACCTGATTCACCTTCTGGATAACGGAGCTCTCAATATAATTAACAGTGCTTTTCAGTGACAGTTGATTATTGATTCGAATCTCTTTGCTGTATTGACGGGAGAAGAAGAGGTATAGAATGGAGCCGAAAAGAAGCGCAATGACAAGAACGACAGCAAGGTAGGAAAGAACCATCTTGGATCTTACAGATTGAAATGGCTTATGCATTCTTTTTCCCCCTTCATGTCTCTTTTCTAAACAACTTCATCATTATATAGCAGGCCGAGGACTAGAAATCATGTTGATCGAAATTTAACAAACTCCCACTCCATAATTTACTTTCAGTTAATAAAGCGTTTACAAAAGTAGGTATTTTAATTGATAAATGTAGTATCTAACTCCATTTTTCTTGGCATATAAGCTCCGGAACGTACGATTTTGATATAAAACGGAATTTGTTCTATAGATGCGAAACGCTCCCTAATGCTACAGTAACGGCAGATCAGACATCTGTATAGAGTCTTTCTTACTCATTTGCAGATGCAGAAGCAAAAAAATAATTTACCATAACGGGAGCGTGTATTTGCAAGCCATGAGAAAACCACTTAAAAAGTCACTGGCATTACTTCTAATGTTGTCTATGGTAGGTCCGACATTTGCAGAGAAAAGTTTTGCAGCCGATCAGAAGATTCAGTTCTCTGATATTAAGGGACACTGGGCGGAAGCAAATATTCAAGCATGGGGTGATGAAGGATTAATTCGAGGTTACCTGGATCATTCATTTAAACCGAATACGTATATTACAAGAGCAGAATTTATGAATTTGGTAAACGGTGCTTTTGGATATTCCGGACAAGCTAAAATTACCTTTAATGATGTGTCTGAGAGTGCATGGTATTACGAAGCAATTTCTATTGCAAATGCGAATGGATATATAGATGGATACACCGATGGCACAATGAAGCCGCAAGATCCGATCACCCGTCAAGAAGCAGCTAAAGTGATCGCTGGCATTTTGAATCTGGAGTTAAATGAAACAGCAGCGAATGTATTTAGCGATTCATCGTCTATAGCGGCGTGGAGCAAGGGAGCTGTAGGTGGAGCGGCAGCAACGAAAATTATCTCCGGATATGCAGATGGAACCTTCAAACCGCTTAATTCCATTACTCGTGCCGAAGCGGTGTCTGCGCTCGTTAAAGCTGTGGAAACAGATGCTACTACAGCTGCCAAACCAGCTAAGCCAAAAGGAACGGCAACCGTTCTGAATGTTAATCCCCCAGCAGATGAAGCTCGGTTATCCGCCGTGAAGCACGGAGCCAATGCCGGAGACGACACCTTGAAAAATATTGCGGAAACCAATCCGTTTATTGATATTTTAGACGGTTTTGATCAAGTATGGTCCATGAACCTAGCGGATTGGAGAGATGGAACAGCGGCAACTAAAATTGGAGCTGACGGGAAAAATGCAAAGTATGGAGATGGACCGACTCCATATTATGACGGCTTTAAGAATGATCCAACCGTAGCTGTTGCTGATCAGAAAACATATGCAAATGAAGAGATCCGAAACAAAGCAACTTGGGAAGCCAATATCAAATATGTAGAAAAAGTCACGCAAAATCGCACAGGTGAAGAGACATTGGCAGCCTATTATGATGACCAAAGAGATAAGATCTATAGCGTGATGGAGGGCTTTGGTCCGTTGGCTAACACGTATGTAGATATCATCAAGCCAAAGACAAACGTTGAACGAACGGTGGACGAGATGAATGTGGTATTGACCGAGGAAACAGTGGAAGATGAAAGCCAAGGCATTGGAGATTGGGAAGCAAAGACGGAACTTTCAGACTTGGTCCATTTAGTTGATCTGGTTCGATTCAAAATTCCTGCCTCATCTAATCCCTCTAAATATTTCTACTCTTCCCCTAGACCGTGGAGAATGAATTCCAATGGAGAAGTGAAAGAAGTTGTTGACAGCAAGGGACTGCCTGTATGGGAAACCTTGGGCGAAGGTGAGAAAAAAGAAGTACCTTTGGCTTCAGGCGGCACCAAATCAACAGGAGAAAAACATTACCAGCAATACGAAACTAACGTTAAACTTATTCCTGCGTTAACTTATGTCAAACGAATCGCTGAGGATGGAAGAGGGAAAGATGGCGCATTTCCGAGCGGACATACCAGTGCAGCTTACTTATCCGTATTTCCTTTGGCATACGCTACACCAGAACGATTCACTGAATTGTTAACGAGAGCAGCTCAGTTGGGCGAGAATCGAATCGTAACGGGGATGCACTCACCGCTTGATGTTATAGGAGGAAGAATACAATCCACAGCCATGGCTGCATATGCACTTAATCAGGCTGAGAACAAAGATGTGTTAGAGAAAGGTTATGAGAATGCAGGAGAAGTATTTGGGGCTGCAGCCAAGGAAAAAAATATGAGTCTGTATGAGTATGCACACACCGTAACAGAGGATTACACGTTCAAGAGTGCTTACGATGAACACAAATGGGAAGATCATGATGCCAATAAAGCCTTCTATAGAGAAAAGATGACTTACGGTCTACCACAAACCGGAACCAAAGGTTTGGCTCCAGTTGTACCGCAAGGAGCAGAAGCCCTGTTAGAAACACGTCAACCGTATTTAACAGATGAGCAACGCAGACAAGTATTGTATACAACATCCATTGACTCTGGATATCCTGTACTGGATGAATCCAAGGGCTGGGGTAGAATTGATCTGGTCACGGCTGCGGATGGCTACGGTGCATTCTTGAACAATGTAACTGTGGATATGGACGCTTCCAAAGGGCGCTTCAATGCACAAGACTGGTGGAGAAATGATATCACCGGTAGTGGAATGCTCACGAAAAAGGGAACAGGAACCCTTACATTGACAGGAAAAAATAGCTACACAGGCGGAACCTTACTGCAAGCAGGAACATTGGTAGCCGAATCCGCAACGGCTTTTGGTACGGGTGATCTGTATGTAGAAAATGGAACAGTTGTCGTTGATGTCGACGGAGCACTCAACTTAGATAGGAACTTTACCATGGATAACGGTACGTTGGAATTGGTAGTGACTGACAACAACAGTCAGCTGAATGTTGGCAGAAAGCTCTATATTGATGGAGGAAGTCTCAAACTCGACTTGTCCAACTATAAGATTGAAGGTTCCAAAGATATTACGTTAATCACGGCTAATGGAATTACAGGTGAATTCGACAGTGTAACTGCCGAAGGTTATGACGTGACTGTCACGTACGAAAATGGTCGTGTCATTGCACATGTTGTAGCCAAATAAGTGAAGTAATTATCCATGATATAAAGTGAACTAAAGAATGTCACACATGCCACTTCGATGACAGAATAACTTTCCGATCACTGTTATCCCAGATTCTTTCCTTCTTCAAAGGAAAAAATCCGGGGATAAGCATATGCTTTCGATGGAGCTTTCTTTCCGAAAGGCTTTAGGCGTAGCGAATGCTTTCGAAGTAGTTTTCATACAGAAAACTTGTAGCTTCGCTTCTTCACGTTATTTCTGCCCTCTCCGTTTTTGTGTAATTATTAAAGTTCGTTTTATATCGTTCAATTCTTCGCAAGAAAAGATTATAGAAAAGGGCTTAAACTACAATGTAGTTTAAGCCCTTTTCGCGTACAGTTACGTTGGGATATAGGGGATGTTTTCAACACGTCCTGAAAGCCGAACTGTATCTGAACGTGTCCGGAGTAGGCAAGCGCTAAATACTAAATGTAAGAGCAAGCAATTAGGACTTCGCAAAAGCGATTTTCCTATTTTCCTCTACCAATGAGAATTTTCGCTTCGTACGAGAGAGAAACGAGGTTTCCTCTCAGTCGCGCTTGGAACAGAGCATGAACAGGGGTTGAGCGCTAACGAATATGAGGCGTCTTATTCAAGGGTTTGAAGCACCCGCAGAAATCTAAGGAATCTGAGACACGTTATATCGAAATGTACGGCGTTTTAGAGCGTTTTTATCGAGCGATTTTGGGAAATAACGTGTCTGAGGTTTTTTACAATTTTGAAAGAGGCTGTAGAGGCCAAATAAGACGTCCTGAGTTCCTTAGAAAATAGATTGGCTACTCAATAGGATCAGCCAGACGGGAGCTCGATAATTTTGGGACACTGACATCCATCATCGTATAGCATGCCGAGTAAGGAGACACGACCTGATCGGTGAAAATCCAGCCGAGGGAGGGCCAAGTCTCGTATCATCGATGTGGGTATCTAAGTTTAATCATACGGAAGCGGCTGAATCGTAGGTTATTCGTCGGTGTTGGTACCAGATGTACGACGTGTATTTCCTTCCAGTTCCGTAGAGACTTGCTTCGTTGGTTCCAGATCCGTATGTCCTGCGTAGGGGCGCTCACTTCGAGAGCGTGTCCCAGTCAACCCGAAACCCGAAGTGAATATAATCAGCTGTAATCCAAGGGCGTAGGGCGCAGCAATAGGTCCAATCAGATGGAGCAACGAGCATAGCGCGATCAGCAAGGAGAGCATTTTGGTTACTGTACTTGACCTATCCCGGCGTGGGCTGGCCCAGAGCAGGTAACCATATATTATGGTGATCATCAGGGAAATTGCGCGAATCCATGGCAAGATGCTGTCCCATGAGTCCACAGGCACGTCCAACATCCGCTGACGAAATACCAGATCTATAACCAGAAACCCTGTAGCCGCCAGTGCGGCTGGTTCGGCTACAGGCCGAAGGATGGTCCAGACCGCTGTGCCCCAATGATCTGCATGAGTATCCCGGCTTAGTTCATCCGATAATACGGTGCATTCCCGTTCCAGTGCTCTGTGCATCAGTCCGATTCTGGCAGGGTCATGATCCTTAATACAGTCACGGATCTGGTCCTGTAGCTGAGGAGATAGGTAAGATGCAGCTTTGCAGGCTAACATTGCTGTTATCAGATCGTCATGTTCGTGTTCCAATCGTTCATAATTCCGATTTTCCTGGATGGTAAGTTGTCCCAAGAGGGCTGTACTTATGTATAATGTATCTCGTATCCTTCTCATTCGCCTTTCGTGGCTGCGGCGAACTTCAGTGGCAGACCATATGTATATCCCCAGAAGCAAAGCCATGACTCCAAACAGTACAGCCACAGCGCCTGGGCGCGATGTTAGATCTTCAATCCAACGTTGAAACACACTTGTTCCTCCTTTGCACCAACTTCACGTATCATGAAACACGCTTCACGTAAGCTTTCTCTCACTATTACACAGGAAGTAGATGAATTCAAGCAGAATTCATATGTTAAAGTCATGATACGTAGAGTAGCTCAGTGACACAGATGTAATTATAATAGAAAGATTTTAAGGTGGGGAGAAATGAAATTTTATAGGTTTAATCATGATACGAAAACGAAGGTCCTAGCTTCAGTGGAAGATGATCATCATCCAATTAATAGTGATTTCCACGGTCAATCTAAAATAAAAGGATGGACAACAATAGGTTTAGAAACCCTTTATAAAAAATCATACAAGGATTTTCCGAATTACCATATCGGTAAACCTGTGTTCTCAAAAAGAGTTAAAGAGATGATGGAGAAAGAGAGTTTATTAACAAGCGAAGTAGAATTTTTGCCCATAACGAATGATAATATGGAATTGTTCATACTAAATGTTACTAATATATTGGACTGTGTTGATTATCATCGTTCTGATATTGGTAGATTCAAAGATGGGTCTTGGGCACGGTTTAACAAGCTTGTATTCGATCCTGCCAAAATACCGGAAGGAACGTGTATGTTCAAGATTAAGGAAACTCCTGGTGTTCAGGTTTTTGTTACAGAAAAGTTTAAAGAATGGATTGAAGAGCGTAAGCTCAAAGGGCTTAACTTTTCCGTGATATATGATTCTGACTTTACAAAGGAAATGGAAGAAGAGCAGCAACGGGTATATGATGCAGCTCTTGAAGAAATTGAACGAAATAAAGGAGAAGAGTATTCCTATGATGATGCCCGTGAACTTGTAGATCAGGGAGAAACCATGGCTAGCGGTCCGTGGAGGATTCGGCTGGAAGATCAGGGGAGGTTATGGCTAGGTCAGTTGCTTCAAGATCTGTCTTACCAGTGGATTATGCCTGTATATATCCCGCCGGTTTTGCTGTTGAAGTCTTGGCATGTGGTTGACAGAATAAAAGAATAATTTATTTTGTTGGAGAGGGGCACAATTCATGGATCATGTGAGTATTGAACACACACCACCCGCAGCAGTGGAGTATCTTGCTTTACGGCAGGTTTCGGGTCTTAGCCCGATGAGCAGGGAAGGGGCGGAGATTGGATTACGGAATAGCTTGTTTGCAGTATGTCTGCGTGAAGAGGATATGCTGATAGGCATGGGGCGAGTGATTGGAGATGGAGGTTGTTTCTTTCAGGTCGTCGATATTGCTGTACACCCGGATGTTCAAGGAATGGGGTATGGAAAACTGATCATGAGCGAGCTTATGAATTATCTGCGTAAAGCAGTACCTGCCCGTGGTTTAGTCAGCCTGTTGGCGGATGTTCCGGCTGATCAACTTTATGCTCAATTTGGATTTGAATACACCAGCCCAAAATCGGAGGGTATGTGGTGGAGGCAGGGAGAAGAAGGACCGACTACCTAGCGGAACGGAAACTGAAATCTTGAGATAAGAATAGACTTATGTCGTATGAAATTATCTTAGTATAGCCGCATTTAGCGGCTTTTTTCATGATTCGTGTTGAGTGCTTGCGGAGAGAGGGGATACTTAAGAGTGTCGGTGCTTCTTCCGCTAGTTGAAGTAAAGATTATTTTTCTACATATAAGCTGTAAGAGATAGGTTTACAAGATGTCACATCCGGTTTAAGATGGCGTGAGCCGTTTAAGGTATATAACAATAGGATTAAGTATTAAAATAACGGTAAGTTGACAAGATGATATCTACAGAAAAGAGGGAATTCATATGAAAGTAGCCATTTTTGGAGCAACCGGAGCGATTGGCAAGATGATACTGTGGGAGCTGATGGATCGTGGGCATGAAGTGACAGCGGTGGTGCGTGACCCTTCGAAGGTTGAGATGGTTCATGAGCGTTTGCGTGTAGAACAGGGAGATCTGCTTAACCCGGATCAGGTGGCTGATTTTGCAGCGGGTCAAGAAGTGGTTGTGAGTGCATATGGACCGAAGTTTGGTGGAGAAGAAGAGATGCTGGAAGTGACACGTTCGTTGATCGAGGGTGTGCGCCGGGCAAAAGCAGGACGTCTGGTTGTAGTTGGTGGAGCGGGAAGTTTGCTAACCGATTCCGGTGATATGCTGATGGATACGCCGGGATTCCCGGAAGAAGTCAAACCACTGGCAAAAGCACATGCAGAAGCATATGACCTGATTGAAGCATCAGGTATTCACTGGACCTACATGAGCCCTGCTGCGACAATCACAACAGGACGTCGGACAGGCCAGTTCCGGGTTGGCATGAACCGTGTGATTACGGATGATATCGGGGAAAGCTCGATTTCCGTTGGCGATTTTGCAGCGGCTTTGGTGGACGAACTGGACGATCCGCAATTTATCCAAGCTCGGTTTACGGTAGGTTATTAAGTGTAAACAGGCTTTGGAATGGATGATTTAATCTGAAGGTCTCGTACACGGGATCGATAGAGCTTCCAATGATGCATGAAGCGCATCATGGTAACTATATGAGGTAAAGGGAAAGATAGCGATACACATACAGGATACAGCGTTTAGGTGCGATGTTGTTGCTTATAGGTATGAGATGAGCTTGTCACGGGGAGGGATGAACGTTGTTTATCGTAACCGCTGAACAGATGAGAGCTGTGGACGAGTATACCATTCATAAGCTGGGTATTCCTGCTGCCAGTCTAATGGAGAATGCAGGCCGAGCCATTGCTGAGGAAGTGATCAAGCTGTGCCGGGAAGGGCAGGCAGAAGGCCGGCTTGTGGATTCAGGGCAGCTTGGCTATAGCAGCCAGACCGATGCGAGGCGGGCACACACCGGGCCCGGCGATCGGCAAGGTTATGGTGGCGACATCATCGCCGATCCGGCGCTGGTGATGGAGCGCCCGGGAGATCAGCAGTGGTACATGCTGATCGGCAAGGGCAATAATGGCGGCGATGGGCTGGTGGCCGCGCGCCATTTGGTTGAAGCAGGGCTTGGGGTGACATTGGTCTACGCCGATGCCCCTGATGCACTGCGGGGCGAAGCCGCAGTGCAACGGGATGCCGCCGCGAAGCTTGGCATCCCTGCTCTTGTCCACGGGCGCGAAGCCGTGGACTTCAGCCGGTGCACAGGCATCGTGGATGCGCTGCTGGGCACCGGCTCGCGGGGGGCGCCGCGGGGAGCTTACGCGGCGCTGATTGAGGCGGCGAACGACAGCGGCAAGCCGGTCGTGTCCGCCGATGTGCCAAGCGGGCTGGACGCCGACACCGGAGAGGTGTACAAGCCCTGCATTCAAGCCCGGGTGACCGTATGTCTCGCGCTGCTTAAGCGCGGGCTGGTGCAGTACCCGGGTGCTTCTGCTGCGGGGCGCATTGTGGTGCGCGCCATCGGCATTCCCGCGCGACTTGCGCCAGAGCATGGCCCCTCGGTCCGTCTGCTGACGGACGAGGTGCTGCGCGGTGCGCTGCGCGTGGATACAGGCCGTCTACGGGCACCGGACGGCCACAAGGGCACCTACGGCCACGTACTGTTGGCCGCAGGAAGTCTGCCGATGAGCGGCGCTGGCCTGCTCTCGGCCAAGGCCGCGCTGCGCGCAGGCTGCGGGCTCGCCACATGGGCGCTGCCCGCGGCACTGTTGCCGCATGTCATCGGCACCGTGCCCGAGCTCATGCTTGCTGCCGCCGCTGATGGCGACAGCGGCGAATGGAACGCGGCTTCCGCCGACGCCGTGCTGCGTCTCGCGGAGAGCCGCGACGTGCTCGCGACCGGCCCCGGCCTCGGCCGCTTCAAGGGCGACACAGACTGGCTGTGCCGTCTGTGGCAAAATACGGATCGTCCGCTCGTCATCGACGCGGACGCCCTCAACATGCTGGCAGACGCTGGCCCACATGGGCCTCGCGACTGGGGCCAGCGAAGTGCGGCGACAATCCTGACGCCGCACCCTGGCGAGATGGGCCGACTGCTGGGCATGTCGACCCAAGAGGTGCAGCGTGACCGCATTGGGCACGCTGCAAAATACGCCCGCGAGCAGGGCGTGACCCTTGTGCTCAAAGGAGCACGAACGGTCATCGCAACGCCGTCCGGCGAGGCGTACATCAACACCACCGGGCACGCCGGCATGGCGACTGGCGGTGCCGGAGACGTATTGACCGGCATCATCGCCGGTCTGCTTGCCCAGGGGCTCAGCGCGGAGCAAGCCGTCGCGTTCGGCGTATATCTCCACGGACAGGCCGCTGAACGCGCAGCACTGCTGCGCGGTGACCCATCGTCCCTGCTGGCCGGAGACATCATCGACGCACTGTGAGGATGGGGCAGGTGTGGCACAAGCTCGCGGTTTTGGGTTACTACCTATGCCGATTCATTTTCAAACTGCAAGTAAACCAACGAACCAGCGCATCAAAAGCAGATGAGTGTCCATTGCTCAATACTCAATACCAATGCCCAGTGCTCGTTGCCCTAACGAACCTGATACACCTTATACCACGGTTTACATCGAGGAGCAAAAGCTAACGAACCTCATCCACGTTATTTCTGTGTATTTCAGATAAAACACCTGAAAAACCGGACTAAATTAGGGAATAGAATGCCTGAGATTCGTTAGATTTTATAATCTGCAATTAATGGCCCAATAAGGTTTGCACGGTTCGTTAAACGTTTGGATCTGAAACGCTGATGTCTTATTATCTATATAAGTTGAACTAAAGAATATTTACACTGGACACTCCGGTGACAGAACAACCTTCCGATCGCTGTTATCCCCAGTTTTTTATAAATTAGGAAATCCGGGATAGCGTATGCTTCCGAGACGGCTTTCTTTCAAAAAGCTGTTAGGCGAAGTATATGCTTCCGAGGCAGCTTTCTTTCAGATAGCTTTTAGCTCCGCTTCTTCTGGTTCTTTCTGTCCTCTCCGTTTCGTGTAAATGTTTAGTTCAATTTATATACTTTCATATCTTTGAAACGAATTAATGGTTGGATGAAACAACGATTAGTTACTGAAAAAGGGAGCCTGTCATGATTCATGACGGAGGCTCCCCTTTATTTGTTTATTTGTTTGTTTGTTTGTTTGTTCACGCTACCTGATCCTGGCTCGGCTATAACCTGCCCATAACATGCCTATAATCTGCATCTAAACTATTTCCGATCTACGTCCAGCCCAAAATTCTCTGGCATCCTGCTTACAACCGGAATCGCAGCAATTCCTGATGCATCTCTGCGCTGATATCACGCAATGACTTCACCTTGATACTTGCATCAGCGAAGGAACGTTGTTGTTCCGATGTGGAGGCGGTGATCTCTTCACTGCTGGCAGCCGACTGCTCGGTGATGGCACTGATATTTTCGATCGCCTGTTGCACCTGTGTACTGAGTTCATTGGAGTGTTGCATGTCCTCAGCAAGCTGATGAATGCCGGTACTAATGCGCTCCACACTTTCACGAATAGCAGAGAAGGATTCGCGAGTCTGGCCAGTGGCTTGTTCCTGTTCGCCGAATAACTGCATGCTCTGTGCTACAGAGTTCTTCACCTTGTCCATGGAGGTTGTGATCTCGCCCACAGCCGCATAGATATGTTTGACCGATTGCGCAGATTGTTCGGCGAGTTTATTCACCTCGCCCGCAACAACAGCGAAGCCACGTCCAGCTTCTCCAGCGCGAGCAGCCTCTATGGAGGCATTTAACGAGAGCATGGTCGTTTGTTTGGCAATCTCCGATACATATGCCGTCATCGTAGTGATCCGAACCGCGCTTTCTTCCAGTTCCCGCACCGTTTGTTCTACCTCGGCCATCGCCATACGATTCACTTCGGCCAAGCGGAGTTGCTCCGCTACAGCCTTATTACCTTCCTCAACGGTAGTTAATACTTCACGACCATCGATTACGGATTGGGAAGTGGCCTCCAGATTGCTATTGAAGGTAGACTGCATTTTGTCCACAACCATCACTGTTTCACTCAGATCCTCGGCAATTTTTTGACTGCCAATCGAGAGTTCCTCCGTGGTGCGTGATACTTGCTGCACGATCGCTTGGGCTGTATCATTGCCACGGTCAATATCTTGCGCCATCAAATCGACACGATGACCCGCTTCACCAATCGACTGAATAATGCCGCGGATATTATGAGTCATGATACCGAAGGAGCGACTCAGGTCATCGAGTTCATCTTTGCCCCGAGATTCCGGTAATTGTCCGGTTAGGTCACCGTCCGCAATTTGTCCCGCAGCGTCTTTGAGTGTTCGAATACGCTTGGCGATCTGACGTGAAGTATACATATTAAACAGCATTACGGCGACGAGCAATATGATGGCTCCTGCCAGAGCGGTTTGCCACGTTTGCTGAATGTCACGTTCCAAATCGACGGTATATTGATCATAACGATCCCGAGTCATCTCATCTAACGAATAAATATCATTCTGTATGCCCCGAACCCGAGTGCTGTAACGTTTCGCTTCCGCACTGTTCATCGCATTCATCGCTTCGGTGGCTCCCTGGTTGAGAGCTTCTAATTTTGTCTCGATGGACTGAATAAGTTGTAACTGCTGATCTGTTTCGAGCAATCCGTCCGTAAGTTCCTGAATCATCGTTTGACCTTCATCCAGCAAGCGAAGTACGGCGTCCTGGTTTCCTGCTGTCATGGAGAATGAGTAGACATCCAGCGCTTGCTGGGTCTGAATCTGATTGGCGTTCAGTTCACTCACCTTGAGCATGGCTGGTACCAGATTTTGATTTTTGGCATTCATGTTGAGCAATTGCATGATGATATAAGCGACTAGCACAAGGCATAGAAGTAGTGAAATTAGAGCATTAAGTATCAGTTTTCCCTGTAGTTTCATGTGCGTACCTCCTCGTATCCGATGGGTTATTGATCAAGCTTAATTTTGATTTGACCGGAAGAGATCTTTGCCTTCAGATCTTCGAAGGTTTGCTGTTGTTCATCACTGAGCGTGATATTATGTAGAGCAGTCAGACCCACGGCGTTCTCCGCCAGCCCCTCCACGATTTCCTTTTGAGGGAAGGTATGATTGTTTTGAACAAACGTGTTAACGGCATTATAGATAGAGACATCCACATTTTTCAGCATGGACGTAAGAATGGATTTTTCCGCCAAAAAGAATTGATCGGTATCTACACCGATGGCGTATTTCCCTAATTTCTGAATCTCCGTCAGTGCGCCTACGCCTGTGAGACCGGCAGCAACGTAGATCACGTCAGCGCCCTTTTCCTGAATCATCTCTGTAGCCAGTTGTTCACCCAGCTCGGCATTGCCAAAGTCCCCTGCGTAGACGACATCAACGGTTGCATTCGGCTTGACAGCCAGAACACCTTGTTTAAAACCCTGCTCAAAATTACGAAGGACCGGTATCTCTATTCCACCAAGGAAGCCAACATGATCTTCCGTTGAAGCCATAGCGGCAATAACACCTGCCAGATAACTTCCTTCTTCCGCCCGGAATGAAATGGAGGCAATGTTAGGCAGTTCGGACTGACTGTCAATCATGAGGAACTGCTGGTCAGGATATTTGGCTGCAACTTTCTCCATATCCGCTTGGACAGCATCACTCAGGCCGATAACCAGATCGAATTTGGCTTCCGCAAACTCTTCAAATGCAGCTTCGGCATTGTCGCCCGGTTCACGATAGTCAAAGACAATGCTTTTCTCATTTCTGGCCTGAACCAGTCCATCAAAAGCAGCATCATTAAAAGAACGGTCACCCAGACCCACTTCCGTAAGCACGATCCCAACCTTTGTTCTTGTGTCTGTTGCCGTTGTTGTATTGTTGGGTGAACATGCCCCCAGGATTAGTACCGTCAGGATCATCATTATGGTGAGACCTAGACCTGCGCGTCTGTTCTTGTTTGTTTTCATGTGTGGTACCCTCATTTCTGTAGTCGCATTTTTCTGTTTTGCGTGATTCCTTAGCTCCAGGGAAGTACGTGTGCATGATGACACGTATGGTGAGGATTTCCCTTTATCTATATCGGTCAGAAAGGCACTGTGATTTATGGTATGTAGTGAAAATTTACGAAAAAAATAAGTATTTTTCATGAATTACACATTATTTTTACATTTCTCTGGTTAAAAGGGTACATTAATATCTACAGTATGTTGTTTACTGATGTTAGAAGTCGAAAAAAGGCACAACAGAGATGACATGAATCATCTCTGTTGTGCCTTAAAATTTCACCCTATACGAATGATAAGGTGATCATCCTATTATAAAAATGACGCGAGTTTTACCAAGCCGCAATCGAGCCATCCGCTCGGGTTTCCGTACCACCGCATAATACGCCATTGTCCGGGTTGCGCCAGATAATCTGACCGCGCCCAAACTGGGATGGATCGAGTGCCACTTGAATATCATGTCCTTTGCGGGCGAGTGCCTGTGCAATGTGCTGCGGGAAACCCGGTTCCACGAGAATTGTTTTGCCCTTCGTCCACTGCCAGCGTGGAGAATCCAAGGCGGCCTGTGGGTTCAGATGATAATCGATCGTATTCATGACCACCTGCACATGACCCTGCGGTTGCATGAAACCGCCCATGACACCGAATGGCCCTACCGCTTCACTGCCACGGGTGAGGAACCCCGGAATGATCGTGTGATAGGTTCGTTTACCTGGCTCCAGGGCGTTGCCATGATTAGGGTCCAGTGAGAAATTATGTCCGCGATTCTGCAAAGCAATGCCTGTCCCCGGAACAACCAATCCAGAGCCGAAGCCCATATAGTTACTCTGGATAAACGAAACCATATTGCCTTCACCATCTGCCGTAGCCAGATAGACTGTTCCACTTGCACGTGGATCACCTGCCTCAGGTGCTCGTGCGGTATCACCAATGAGTTTGCGCCGTTCTTCCGCGTATGCCTCGGACAGCAATTCCTCCACCGTCACACCCATTTTGCGTTCTTCAGTAATATATTTCTCCCCATCGGCAAATGCCAGCTTCATGGCTTCAAGTTGCTGATGATACGCCAGAACGGATTCTTTCTCGTCAAAATCATATCCCTTCAGGAGATTAAGCGCTGCGAGAGCAATCAATCCTTGTCCATTCGGCGGAATCTCCCATACATCGTAACCACGATAGGAGACGGAGATGGGATCAACCCACTCCGGCTGAAAAGCCTTCAGATCTTCGTGAGTCAGATAACCACCGTGCTCTGCCATAAATGAATGAATGCGCTCTGCCAGTTCTCCTTCGTAAAAGTCTCGCGCTTCGCTCTCGCCAATCTGGCGCAAAGTCGCCGCATGATCCGGCGAGCGCCACATCTCTCCAGCTGCGGGAACACGCCCGCCTGGAGCAAATGTCTCAAACCACGCACGCCCTGCCTCCGCATCACCCTGGCGTGCATAGATCTCGGCTGCCCTTGCCCAGTGGCGGGCCAGCCCAGGCGCAAGCGGATAACCTTCCTCCGCGTAGCGGATGGCCGGTTCCAGCGCTTCCGCCAGCGTGAGCCGCCCAAAACGGCGGCTCAGCTCAGCCCAACCCGCCAGTGCGCCAGGCACCGTCACCGGAACAACCCCAAGCTTCGGCATCTCCGTATAGCCTGCCGCTTGAAGCGCCTCAATGGATATGCCCTGAGGCGCAGGGCCGCTGGCATTCAGTCCATGCAGTTTGCCCTCGGTCCAGACGAGGGCAAAAGCATCGCCTCCAATGCCATTGGACGTTGGCTCCAGCACCGTGAGTGCTGCCGCAGTTGCAATGGCGGCATCGATGGCATTGCCGCCTTTTTTCAATACATCCAGACCGGCTTGTGCAGCCAGTGGCTGAGACGTGGCGACCATGCCTTGTTTCGCATACACAGGCACGCGGTAAGAGGGGTACGGTTGGTAGAGTGGATCGAAGTTCATCAGGTTGTTCAGCTCCTTGTCGCTAGATGTCAGGCTCCGGCATAACCGGATCATACTCCTAACCCTCTTCGCAACTGGACAACCGATATCCTGCCACACCTGCCAAATCCAACCTGACATCAGTTTATGTCGTTACCATATCGCCGCCATTTACATGAATGCATTCACCTGTGACGTAGGATGAATCGCGGGAAGCGAGATAAACGTAGGCTGCCGCCAGTTCGTAAGGCTGACCAGCTCGACCCATGGGTGTATCTGTTCCAAATACCTGTACATCCTCAGCGGAGAAACTGGCAGGGATGAGCGGTGTCCAGATGGGTCCCGGAGCGACGGAATTCACACGGATTCCCTGTGCAGCGAGCGATTGGGCGAGTACACGAGTCAGCGATACGACAGCTCCTTTGGTAGAAGAGTAGTCGATCAGTTGGGTGTTACCTTTATATGCTGTAATGGAAGCCGTATTGATGATGGAGGCACCTCTGCACAGATGGGGGAGAGCGGCCTGAATCAGAAAGAAATAAGCGAACACATTGGTCTGAAAGGTGTGATACAGCTGTTCTTCTGTAATATCAACGATGCTTGGCTGCACATACTGTACGCCATGATTGTTGACCAGAATATCGATCTTCCCGTAGGTTTCCATGGTTGTGCGAATGACAGCCTCACAGTTTTTCTTTAAGCGGAGATCAATCTCGATTAAGAGACAGCGCTGTCCCAGTTCTTCGATCCTTTCACGAGTCCTTTCGGCATCTGTCCGTTCATATAGATAAGCAATGACGATATCCGCACCTTCCTTGGCAAAAGCGATGGCGGTCGCCCGGCCGATTCCACTGTCACCACCCGTAATAATGGCAACTTTACCTTGGAGTTTGCAGCTACCGATATAGGCAGGATCTTCACTGATCGGTTCAGGCACCATCAGGGTTTCCAGACCAGGTTGCTGGTCCTGATGCTGGGGTGGAAATGCCAGCTTTTGCTCCTTGCATACCGTTTTCCCACCATAAAAAGGATAGACAGGATTCATTCGCTTTACATCCTCCTCGAACGTTCATTGATACGGATAACCTATGCATTCGCCCAGAAGAAGGTGCGGGGGGAAACAGCAGAGCGGTTGTTTTTTGCGCAAAATATACCATAATAAGGATAGATCCTTAAATCGATGGAGGTGTCAGGAGCCACATGAATATTCAAGGAATTAATCATTTGTGCTTTTCCGTATCCAATCTGGAGCGGGCCATTACCTTTTATGAGCAGGCTCTCGGTGCCCAAATTCAGGTGAAAGGACGCAAACTGGCTTATTTTGAGCTTGCCGGTCTTTGGATTGCCCTGAATCAGGAGGATGTTATTCGCAACTATACGGAACGAACCTATACCCATATTGCATTTACCGTTACAGAAGAGGAGTTCGACGCGTCTGTGCAGCAGCTGCGAGCAGCGGGGGCAGACATTCTTCCCGGAAGGCCAAGAGATCCGCGGGATGCATTATCTGTATATTTTACCGATCCGGATGGTCATTTGTTTGAACTGCATACAGGTACGATGAAGCAAAGGCTGGATTATTATCGCGAAGACAAAGATCATATGACCTTTTATACATGAGTTTCATGTGCAAGTAGAGGTAAATGGGGATTAACGTATTTAAAGTCATTGCAATTATCCGTAAAATACGTCTTAGGTTGCCAGAAATCGATGGTGGACTATGCTACCCGATTATAGACATGAGGAGAGATGAGCATGGAGAGTAAAGGAAGCAAATTCGTTACAATGGCAAGTGAACTCTGCATGGTTACCATCATGCTTCTACCTTTTATTGCAGGACAGCTTCATGTTTCGGGAGCACATGCAGGATCGGCTAAGTTTAGTGGTCAGCAGGGACAAAAGCATGCCGTATCTACGGAAACGCTGCTGGAGCTGAATGATCCTGTACCTGTTCGATGAGATTGATCCTGTGCCCTTTCACCGTGGATTCCCGGAAGTGGGGTCCCTGTTCAGAGACCCTAAAATCCATCTGTTCATTTCCCTATGTCCTCAGTTGTTAGATGAAGAAGGTATCCGCTTTTATTTGATAAATGACTTATAATCTTCGTAGTTCATTTTACGCTCTTGCAGGCTTAGCAGGAGGAGTTGATGGCTGATGTCAGCCTCGCGATTTGCAGAGATGCGTTTAAGCAGATCGTGACTCATTCTTAAAAAGTAATAACCTTCATTGCTGTTGTTTTTCTCATGAAATACAATACCCAGCAAGCGATACAGTTTGGCACGAAGCATCCCTTCATCTTGCTTATCCAGCAGTTGGAGGGCTTCTTTGATGATGGCCTCTGCCTGTTCTGGCTCACGCTGTTCCAAATAAACTTTACTGATTTCCTCTAATATGGAAGCCTTCTTGTGGGGAAGATTGCGTTTATCGTAAATTCGTGCGCATTCATCCAGCAAGGGGAGGGCTTCTTTTTTTTGCCCCATATGAAGCTGGATCACGGCGAGGTTGTGAAGTGCCAGAACGTAGGATTCGCTGCTCGCCTGTTTATAGGCCTGTACGGATCTCTTGGTCCAGTCATAACTTAGCAGCATGTGTCCGTCCTGTTCGGACATATAATAGGCTTTGCCCAAACCCAGCGTAATCTCGCCATACAGTTCCGGTTGTCCGGCCATCTGGGCTTCCTTCTCCGCTTTGAGATAGTAGTTTAACCCCTCATTCACATTGCCTAGTCTTAAATGAGTTGTGCCAAGAAAGGTCAGCGATTGGATGTGTTCTTCCTGTAGATGTTTGAGTCTGCTGCTGTACGTATACGCCTGTTCATAATGTTTCCGGGCAGCATGAAACAGCTCTGCATGAAAAGCCGCTCTCCCCATTTCCAGATAATATTCAACAATACGTTCCCTGTCCCCCGTTCGAATGACCGTAAATGCTGCGTTTTCCCCTTCATCCAAGGCTTGTCGATAATCCCCAAGTCTGTTGTGACTTCGCAAAATGAGCAGGTAGGCTTCAGACTGATCCGATGTATCCTCCGTCAGTGTCAGCACTTTACGAGCTATGCGGATGCAGGCAGAATCATTCTGCTCGGCGTAACAGGCTTTGGCCTTTTCCAACACAGCCTCACCAATATCCGAATCTGTCGATACACTTCCTCCCAAAAAAAACTCCATGGGTGTATTAAGTCTCCTGGCAATGATTTTTAACATACGCTGCGAGGGAACGGCTCTACCTTTTTCGATAAGGCTGATGTAAGAACGCGTCATATCCTCACCTGCCAGTTGCTTCTGAGACAGTCCAAGCTGCTCCCGGATTTGCCGGATTTTGGGTCCGAGCATGATCGTTCACCGTCCCTTGAATATAGTTTGATTGGAATGGAGATGTGATTGGTATGTTGGGTCCATCGAACGTGCAGAAGCAGGGGTAAGGAGAGTGAGAGGTTCATTTACCTCCATTTACAGTTTAAATCCAATTTGGGAGATTATAGAATCAGAGTATCCAAGATGAAAGGAGGAGATATGAATGGTCATTAAAGCGACTCCCATTACACTGGAGCAACTGAAGCGCAAAGAAGTTGAAGCAGCACAATTGGAAACGAATGTACTGGGCGAGGCACGTGAAGTCAGTGCACGCGCGGTATCCGCTCGCGCAGTTGAAGCTCGTGCTGTAGCAGCTCGTGCAGCAGCGGCGGCTCGTGCCTGATTTTTCCTACTTACTTATTGCATTACGCTAGATTCATAGATGGGAGCTTCTGCGGAAGCTCTTTATCTCCCTATATTTCAGTGAGATTCGTACGTTAGTGATAACGAGGTGTCTGAAGCCGATGCATATCAAGCAAATATGGTCTTACATTCCGGAGCACATTGTGCCGATCAGGGAACTGAACGAGGTGCTGGGACTCAATAATGCCCAGACGAAGGTACTGGAAAAAATTCATGGTTTGAAACAGGTTCGGCAAGACAGGGATGGAGATCTGGCTTCGTTGCTTGGGCACGTATTAACCCAGGTGGTAAATAACCCGGAGATCGCTCCTAACTCGATTAAGTATATCATTTATTGCCACACAATTCAGGAAAATTTCCCCTTTCCTATGAAAGTTTTGCAAGCCCTGAAAAGGGCTTACGGGTTGCAGCATGCCATCGCGTTTTCGCTTACGCAGCAGAACTGTGCATCGGGTTTAATTGCCCTGAATGTTGCCGAGACATTGCTGCCTTCATTGGAAGCGGATGATCATATTTTAATTTTGACAGGTGAAAAAACCTTTAGTCCCGTTGTGCAATTGATCCCCAATACCACCGTGATGGGAGAGGCATCAGCCGCCGTGCTGGTGGGTAACAAGGGTAACGGAAGTCGTGTCGTTGGACTGACGAGTGTTACCCTGGGCCAATTCTGTAATGTACTAACGGGAACCCCGCAGATTCTCAGGGAGTTTCAGGAAATCTACACGCCTCGGTTATGTGAAGCCATTGTTGCAGCCGTGGAGCAGGCGGGTCTGGCGCTGCAGGATATTCGATACATCGTCCCACACAATGTGAATCTATCCTCGTGGAAGAAGGTGGCTATCCGTTTATCCTATCCCCTTGAACGCATATATACGTCCAACGTACAGGAGATCGGACATTGCTTCTGTTCGGACCCATTTATTAATCTGCAAGCCATTCTAGAGCAGAAGTTGTTGCAACCAGAGGAGTATTATCTGCTTGTTACGGTCGGACTTGGGGTTACATTCAGCGTAGCAGTGATGCAGTATGCAGGAATAGGAGGGGATGGCCTTGACCACCGTATTGACGGATTTTTCGAGCAAGCTCAAGTGGGCGTTAACGGGCCAGCATGACGTTACTTTTATCTATCTGAACAATTTTGAGGTGGAGGAGTACTGGAGTGAAACGGGTATTCTCAAGCTGCCCTCATTAAGCATAGGCTCGGCTGCGGACGTTGTTAATCGGATGGAGGAACTGGGTGTTTTCCTCGCCGGAGAGAACGATATTATCCTGCTCAAGGGGCCGCCGAATCAGGGATTCATGGCAGATGCACAGGCGCTTGGGTTTGGTCGCTCCCGATGCATAACGGTGGAGCACAATGATCCGGCACTGAACATTACCGCGAATCTTCTGAATTGTCCAAGGACAATGGACAAGCTGAGAGAGCTGTCACAGGCTGCTGGAACGAATGTTTATCTGGTTCCCTTTGGAACCTCGGATCAGGAAGAGGAATTCTCCCGACGAACCGGCATTCCGCTGGCTGTTCCATCTTCAGATATCTTCCGCAGGGTGAATGACAAGGGGTATTCCCGCCGTCTCAACGCGGAGCTGGGTATTCGCCAAATTCCAGGCGTTGAATGCACGTCTTTGGATGAACTGGTGTCTGGTTTCGATCAGCTAAAGGCCGTTCTAGAGCAGGGTGGACGCCTTGTGCTGAAGGATTCCATGGGTGTATCAGGCAAGGGAATTACCGTCATCACCGATGAAGCCAGGTTTCACAAATGCATGAGCATGCTGGAGAAACAGGCTAGCAAAAAAGGAATTCGACAAATCAACTACGTGCTTGAACAATGGATTGATAAAATCTGTGACCTGAATTACCAGATTCTCATCGATCGATCCGGTGGAGTCGAGTTTCTTGGCGTCAAGGAATCGTTGGTAGAGCAAGGCGTACATCAAGGGCATCTCATGCCTTCGCGGCTCAACGATGTTCAACTTGAGGTTATTCGTGAAGCGGCCATGCGAATTGGAGCAGCTCTGTATCGAGATGGATACTACGGCATTGCCGGCATGGACGCCATTCTGGACGAGGACGGTACAATCTGGCCCAATCTTGAGATAAATGCCAGGTTTAATATGTCTACCTATCAGACCAACATTCAGTATCAATGGCTGCCCGAAGATCAATGTGGATTGGCGAAAAAATATACGCTCCGGCTCAATCACCTGCTGGAATACGGAGTACTTCGTTCCCGGTTGGGTACGTTGATGTTCGAACCGGAACGCGGCGAAGGATTATTGATTAATAATTTTGCCACAGTCAATGCGGCATTCAGAAGTGAGGGGACCTTGTTCTCCGGACGTCTGTATGGCGTGATTATTGCGTCCTCCCCTGAACGGCTGGGAGTGATCGACGAAGCGATAGAAGCCGTCCTATCTTCCATTAATGAGGTGATGTGAGTGTCTAAGGAATATCAGATTCAGCAGTTGCCTGTTTCGGACATCGCCGAGAGATTCGGGACCCCGCTGTATGTATATGACGGGGATGTGTTGCAGCAGGTGTATCAGGAGCTTAGGGGATTGCTTACGCCTCAAGTGGAGCTGTTCTATTCATTGAAGGCCAATCCCAATATTTCGATCGTACACATGCTCCGGGAGATGGGAGCACAGGCAGAGGTATGTTCCCTGGCCGAATTGCATACGGCTGTACAGGCTGGAGTAGCAGCAGAAAGCATTATTTTCCTTGGACCCGGAAAAAGCGATGACGAGATTACGGCATGCATACGTCTGGGCATATATGCGATCGTGTGTGAATCGTTCCAGGAGCTGGAGCGCATAGAGATCATCGCTGCAAGTGAGGGGCGAATCGTGCCGGTGGCGCTGCGAGTGAATCCATCCTTTTCTGTTAAAGGCTCCAGGCTGACCATGGGTGGCAAACCACGTCAGTTTGGTATGGATGAACAAAGTGTGCTCCAGGGGAAAGAACAGTTCGAGAGCTTCTCCCATGTGGAGATCATGGGACTTCACGTGTACATGGGAACCCGCATGTTGGATGTAGAGCCGATCGTTCAGAATACCCGCCATATTCTGGAATTGGCTGATCGAATCGAGAACGAGCTGGATATCACGCTGCGTATGGTCGATGTAGGCGGGGGATTGGGCGTGCCCTACCATGAAGGTGAGCAGTTCCTATCCATAGCCGCACTGACAGAACAGTTGAATCCAATGTTCGAATCGTTTCGGCATAGTCATACCAACACCCGGCTGTTCATGGAGCTTGGGCGATATCTGGTAGGCACCTGCGGTATGTTGGTCAGTCGAGCTCTATACGTCAAGCAATCGTATGGAGAGCACTTCGTCGTAACCGATGGTGGAACGAACTGCCATATGGCGGCGGTGGGCACAGGTTCTTACGTGAAGCGTAATTTTCCGATTGCCTCCCTGACGCGTTATGGGGAGTCCCCTGTAGCCGAATACAATATTACGGGTCCCTTATGTACGCCGAATGATGTTGTTGGGAAACGGGTATTGCTTCCTCCTGTTGAACGGGGCGATCTAATCGGTGTTTTTCATTCGGGGGCCTACGGACCAACGGCTTCTCCCACACACTTTTTGAGTCATGGAAGTCCGGCGGAAGTGCTGATTGTCGCTGGGGAGGCTCACTTGATCCGTGAGCGGGATACTCCGCAGGATCTACTGTCCAAGCAACGCTTGATTAAAATATCCCATACGGCAATAACCAATTGATGAGGAGAGATGATGATCATGACAACTGCAGTATTGCTTGAAGAGATCAAAGGTGCCCTTGCTGAAGTGTTGAATACGGAAGCCAGGGAGGATATTCAATTAAGCACATCTTTATTTGACGAGCTGTACCTGGATTCGACCTCGGTTCTGGAACTACTGATGACGCTGGAAGACCGGATTGAAGGTCTGGAGATTGACCCGGATGTTCTGGAGCCCGATGTATTTGATACGGTAGGCTCCCTGGCTGCTTATATTGAGAAGCAGCTCATTGCGGCCTGATGGCTTCGCCTGTTGCCATACGGGAGATGGGAGTCAGGTTGTTCTCGGAGAAGAAGCCTCCGTTCGAACATCCGGAACTGCTGCGATTTCATCAAGATATGCTTGCAGGTACTCAGATCAAGTACGACGTTCAACTTTTGCAGGGGCGTAACAACAATGCCTATCACGAGATGAGTGTGGAACTGCTGGAAGAGACGGGACTTGATCGGGTCATGCAGGATGTGGATGTGTTGCTGCTGGCATACAATTTTCCGAATACCCGCCCGGATATATCAATTGTGAATTATTTGATGGATCGTTATCAGGCCCGTTTTATCAGTTTTGCTGTAAATGATCTTGGTTTTGGTGCTCCTTTTGCGGCGCTCCACATGCTTCAGCATTATCTGGGCAGAGAAGGTTACATGAAAGGCATGCTGCTGGTCATGGATCAGACGGCTCTCCCCTATGAAACGATGGAACTTGTTTCGCCGCCTGGACCGGACACGGCCGCAGCCATATACCTTGATCGGATGACAGGCGTAGGACCTTCCCTGCTTGGTGTAGAGATGCGACATGCCGAGCATTCCGTAGCCGATACTGCGGAGATGGTACTTGATCGATTATGTGTCAGGGCATCCATTCACCGGAATCAGATTAACCTGCTCATCCATCCTGATCTGGAGCAGCTGTGCAATCAGGCTGCTTGGTACAGGGAGTGTGGATCGAAGAGTTATTATGATCCATCGCGCTGGAGTGCAGCGCCATTCTTCGCATTACAGGAGTTACTGGAAGAGAAGGACGGGGGCGAGTACATATGTCTTATGCATCTGGAGCAGACGGATTCGTTTGTTCACGCCTTGCTGATCCGAACTTGTGAATGGAGTATGAATGGACACTAATCGCAGAAGGAGGGAGAACATTGGGGTTCGGTATTGTGGATATTGGCGTCTATTTGCCTGAACAGATTCAGCAGCCGGAAGAGGTGCTGGCTGCCCTGGAGCTTGGAAAAGGCGAGCTTCAGTTTCTGCGCAAGTACCACCGCCTGGAAGGTGTGCCTGTAACGGAACCGGGCCAGATGCTTGACGATACGATCGCACAGGCTGTGGAACGGCTCCAGACCAGACCTGCCCTTTCCGGAATCGACCTTGTTCTCTATGTCCATTCCTTTCAGGTGCAGACACCGAGCGATTACAGGCTTGTGCAGCGTGTCCTTCAGCGCTTCGGGCTTGAACATGTACCGTTCTATGGCATATCCCAAATGAACTGTGCATCGTCGATAGCCGCTCTTCAATGGCTTGAGCGAATCTCGCAAACGCAGCCTCACATTCGGAATGTGTTGTTGATCTGTGCGGATCAATTCAATTTTTTGCCTCCCGAATGGCGCTATCTGCGCAAATCGGCCATTCTGGGTGATTCTGCCGTAGCTGTTCTATTGAGCAGAGAGAGCTGTCAGCATGTCGTTCAGGCGGCGCATGTGCTGCGAGATACCCGGTTCCATACTGGTTATCATGCAACCGCCGATGAGATCTCGGCATTTAACCGATTGTATGTGGACCATATCATTCAAGGGATGGAAGAGCTGCTGTCAACGCAAGGCCTGAGTTTCGAAGATGTGAATCATATTTTTCCCCATAATGTGAACTGGACTACCTGGAAGGAATTCTCGCGACGTACGGGAGTTGGACTTGAACGGATATATCTGGATAACATTCAGCGAATCGGACATAACTTTTCCACCGACCCGTTCATTAACCTGAGTTCGGGATTGGAGCAGGACTGGGTGTGTAGGAAGGGACGCTCCATCATGGTCAGTATCGGGCTCGGCAGTTTTTTTGGTTTTGCACTGGTGGAGCATGGAGGATGCGAAGAAGAATGAACAGGAGGAATGACAATGCACGTTATTGAATTCCAGGGCCCAGATGCTAAGCCCGTCGGATCAAAGGCAGCAGGCAACCCCGTAGCTCCGATATCGGAAATGTTGGAGGCAAAAACCTTACTGGTGAACAATCGTCCAGTGCTTTTGGCAACAGGTCCCTACGTGCTCGCAACCGCTCATCTCATGGAACAAGATGCTTTACTTTGGCATGAACAATCAGCAGGGCTGTATCGTTGGAACCAACTACATGCCGTTCATGTGCAGGATCGGATGCTTGAGCCCTCTGGACTACTGTTATGCCGGGTACAGCCGAACGAGGGCGAGAAGGCAGAGACATCAGGCGAGAAAGTGACCTCGAATGAGCTGAGAACACGCCTGCTTGAGTTCCGCGTAGAGCTGTGCAAGGCTGGATTGGAGCAGGTTCGCAGGCATTTGTCGGTGCGAATATCGGGCGGGCAATCCACGTTTCAGCACCAGCTCGTGAAAGGCATGGTCGCTGACATCCTGACAACGCTCTACATGGCGGAAACGTTGCCTGAAGACCGCTTCCTCTCAGCAAATCCAGGTCTTCCATCGGTCCGGGTTCATGCGTGGATACATCAGGAATTGGACGAAGCTTTCAGACAGATTCAACGTCTTGGCGGCGGTTTCGGTTTTTTGAGACATGGCGTATCTGCATATACATATGCAGGCCAACTGGTGAAAAACATGCTGTTGCCAGCTAAGGAGGAATATTGATGATTACTCCATCAACAATTGCGATATTCGAGCATGTGATGAAGCAGTATGCTGTGGAGCTTCGTCAGATCGGCCAGACGATTGACCGGGAGCCAGACCGACTCACCGATTTTTTGCACACGTCTGCCCTGCAGGCCATCAATCATATGATGATTCCCCCGGAGTATGGCGGCCAGCCAATTGTAACCATAGGTCAGGATCGATATTATGGACTCTCTTCGCTGGAAAGAGTCATTACGATCGAGCAGTTGTCCGCAGGAGATGCGGGCGTTTTTCTGGGAGGACCTGGGCCTTCCATGTCCAGCATCGTCATGATTGACTTGGGCGATGAGGAACAGAAGGAGCGCTTTTATAGCCACTTTCTGAAAGGTCCGGCCTGGGCTGTTTTTGCCTTGTCAGAGCCGGAGAAGGGTTCAGATGCAACCGAGATCAGCACGCGGATTACGCGACATCCGGATGGGGGAATGGAGCTAACCGGACATAAATTCTACATTGGGAACGGACACCGGGCGAGTATTGGACTGGTATTTGCCCAGACCAATCGTACGCCTCTGGGCATTCAGGTCGCTATAGTTGATCCTTCTCTGCCGGGTTTCACAGCAACCCCGCTGGACACGATGGGGCTTCGCGGTCTGCAACTCAGCCATCTGCAATTCGAGGCTTTCCCACTGGAAGAGAAAGATATTCTGGGTCGTCATTTAAGCCCAACCAAGCGTGGACTGTGGGGAGCACTGCGTACATTCCACCGGATGCGCCCTAGTGTGGCGGCATTGGCGCTTGGTGTTGCACAGGCTGCTTATGATTATGTTGTGGAGCACAGAACGATCTTCACAGAACGTGAAAAGACAGAATTGGAGCGATTGGAGATGCGTCTGCATGCGCTACGCAGCATGATTCGGAATGCAGCAGTAGAGATTGACCATGATGCGAATAAGGGATATCTGGCTTCCCTCAGTAAAATACGGGCTGCGTCAGTTGCCGAGGAAGCGACGGAATGGGCACTGGAGATGATGGGGCCAGGTTCCATGCTGGAGCATCCTCTGTTGAACAAATGGTATCGCGATGCAAGGGCCTTTGAGTTCATGGAAGGCACAACGTCCATTCAGAAGATTAGCGTTTTTCAGGCGTATGCCAACGGGAAGATGCAGCATGTCTGATTCACTTCATGGTGATATTGGCGCACCAATCTATGTGGATCATATTTGCTGGCTTACTGCGGAGGATCATCTGTACACGCTGGATTGGCCAACACCGGATGATTATGTTTACGTATCGCCGCACATATACATGGAGGATCACTACTATGGTCGCGTGGGAACGCTGACTCGCTCCCTTATGGCAGACGGGAGACGGGTGACAGCCGGTGATCTTGCGCTTATGGTGCTGGAGCAGTTGGGTACAAAGCCGCATTGGGATTGGTTGATCCTAGCCCAAACCTGTCCAGAACGTCATGCGCTGAATGCTCCACTTGCCCGAATGCTTGAAACGGCGCCGTGGCGAGTTGATCATCCACTTGGTATTACCCATATGGGTGCGCTCGCAGGCACCGAGGCCATTCAGGTTGCTCTTTGGAGCATGCTTCCTAACGAACGGACTGCGATTGTTCTGGTGGAGCAGCGAATTCTCCATGACGATGGACAGATTGCATATGGTCAACCATCTGAACCTAAGGGTGATTTGGGCGACATGGCGGTGGCGCTTGAGGTAGGCCTTGGTCAAGGAGCGTTGCAGATACACTATGCGGGAAAACGGATCATTAGATCGGATGATGCCACGGCTTTTTCATCCGAGGCACTCGGCATGATCCGCGAATGGATGGATAGCCATGGAGCCGTGCATGTCATTCTTCAGTCGAGACTGGGATTACGTCTCAATGGCAGTGCTGTTTTGCATATTTCCCCTTCTAAGACCATCTGCGTACCACGAACCGATTATCAGAGCGGTGATGTATGGATACAGCTGGCAGATAAGCTAGAGCGGGGGATCATCAGGCCGGATGATCGGGTCATGCTCGTCTCATGGGATGACGATCGGATGATATCGGCTTGTTGCGTGCATGTGATACGTCTGCCGATCCTCAGCAGGCTTACAATGAATCAAGAAATCAAGACTTCATGAATTGTGGAGGTGAACCCCATGCAGGGGATCGATTATACGGCCGGCTCGATCCATCGTTTGTTATTCCGTACGGCCGTTCCGATGCTGCTCGCTTCTCTGGTTAACGTGATTACACAACTGGCCAATGTATTCTTCTTGGGTCATACGAGTCAAAGTGTATTATATGTGCTCTCATTGTATATTCCTGTCTCATTCGTCATGATTGCCATCATCGAAGCGATGCAGCTGTCTGTTCAGGTCGCGGTGGCGCGCAGTCGTGCCGGGGGCTCACGTGCATTTACCCAGCTGTTCGTGCACATGATGGGCAGTGCAATGCTGCTTGCCATTCTGACCGGGGGCATTGTGATGTTACTGACCCCTGTGCTCTCATGGTTTTACCGTGTGCCTGCCGACATTGGGCCCATGTTTACGCTGTACGTAGGGGGCATGATGGCAGTGAGCATCCCGGCTGTCCTGGCGGCGGTGACCAGTGCGGCGTTACGAGGACTGGGCCGGGCACAGGCAGCTTCGTGGAACGCGGTTGGGATGGCGATGCTAAACATTGCTCTTGTGTATACATTTGTGTCGGTCTTCGGGTTGGATCTGAAGGGCATCATCTATGCCAACCTGATCACTTCCGTCTTGTCCTTGGCCATCTCCCTGCTGATTCTGTTCATTCGTCGGGAAATGATCTTTGAACGCTTTGCTTTTGCCCAAAAACATCTGATGGCCCTCAGGCATGTCGGTATTCCTGTGTTCATCTCGTACTGCATGATTTTTCTGAGCACATTTTTTTTCAATAAAATTGTTAGTCACTTTGGCGAAGGGGCGGTTGCTGGCTTTGGCGTTGGTTATCGAATTCAGACGATGGCGATCCTGCCGGGTATCGTGATTGGATCGGCCATCGGCATTATCATCAATCATAATTTGCAGTCGCCACACCGGCCAAGGGCCTATGCAAGCTATCGCCAAGGTCTGCTGCAATCCTTTGTTCTGTACGTGATCATTGCCGTTGCCGTCTGGATCTGGCGAGATCCGCTTATCGCATTTCTGATCGAAGACGCAGCAACCCGAGCCGAAGCGGCAAGGTATCTGTCCATCGTGGCTCTTTCCTATATTGGCATGGGTCCCATGATGACAACGTTGCTGACGATGGAACAGAGCGGGCGCGGATACCAGGCCATACTCCTGAATGCGGTGTATTTTCTGATTATTATCGCACTTGGCTGGGGACTGACTCGGGCCTTCAATGAGGTTACTTACTTCTATGCGGTGATTGCTGGCATGAATGTGGTCGGCATGTCGTCGTTCTTGCTGCCTTTCATGCGAATGCTGAAGCGGGAATATGTGGAATCGTCTGCGGATAAGGACATCAGTACAGATGGTGAAGCGACGTTGCCGAATAAGAGCTATTCCACACAGACTTGACTCTAACTACGTACAGGAGGTTTTTGCATGACAACATCAGAACCTGCTTATCTGGTACGTCGCATTGCAGATACGTGGATCGCTGCGGATGAAACGTTCAGTCAGTTTTATGAGCTGGAACCTGCGAAAGAGCTGGAGCCACAACGCCCCCCGGATTTGCCGGGGGTGGAACCTGCGGAAGCGCCTTTTTTTTTGTATGAGCCTCTCATCGGTCATCGGGCTCCTCAACTGGGGATCTTGGGTATCCCTCATTCTGGTGGGACAAGCATGTTAAACTCCTCCGTTGCCGGACTTGCGCATGCGTTACGTGTAGAATCGTGGAAAAAGGTCATCTATCCATCGTTACAAGAGTCCGGGAATTCGAGCTTGTACGATATTGGAAGTGGGAGACGATTGCTTGAGAGCGTAACCATGCAGGATTGGGGTACTTGTCTTATGAATGAAGCGGAGGCGGATACAGCTGTTCCTTATCAAAAGGGGCTTGCGGCCGCACTGGATCATGCGCTGGATCAACAGGCGCTATTGTGCTGCATTGGCGGAGACCATTCTATTACGCATGCTGTGCTTCAGATGATGGCAAAGGCCACGGGCAGTCGAAGGGTGCTGGTACAGTTCGATGCCCATCATGATTGCGGTATCGATGCCATTCATCAGGAGCATCCCAGTCACTCCAATTTTGTAAGACATCTGCTAGAGCAGGGTACGGTTGCTGCTGTTGTACAGATCGGCCTGCGTGGTCTTCGCTCAGCAGATCAGATGTACAGCCATACTGGCTTGATTCAGATATCGGCAGAGCATATGACACCCGAGAGGGTGAGCCATGTTCTGAACGAGGTAAGGCAGAAGTACGATGTCGACTCGGCTTATTTAACTTTTGACTTGGATTCCCTTGATCCGGGAAGCTTCCCGTTTGTTGATTTTCCGATTGCTGCAGGACCGACGTGGCAGAACATTCGAGACTGCGTTATTGCAGCGCTGGAGGTCCCGTTATCTTATGAAGGGATGGATATGGTTGAAGGACAGGGTGTGCAATCGGATCGGCACATTCCTGGACAATATGAGCTGGCGCTTCGAATGTTGGTCTATATGATGGATGGTATCGACCGGAATCGTCGGCGGTTTGAATCGTCTTCTAGAACTAGCGCAGCCAGGGAAGGAATGCTGTCGGGAGCGGGAGTATTCATGAATCAGGGTATACAGGAGGTGTAAGGATGAAGGATTTTCGTACATTATATACGTTACATCGGGAACAGGTCAGGGAGGAGCTGTATCGGGAAAAGACAGACGGAATTCGACTGGGATTCTTCTATGCGCTAATGAATATTGTTAAGGAACTTTCGCCTCTTCAATTGGAAACGTCACCGGAGTTGATCTGGATGGATTATCTGGCTTTTTTGCGGACGGTTGATGAACACAAAAAAAACCCTTACTCCTTTATGGATTGGGATGAAGTCGAGGGGCTTGAACATTTGCAAGCGACGCTGCAGGAAGGTGGGGCCTTGTTGAGCTGGCATTATGGATTCGTCCGGCATAACATGATTACCATCGGACAGGAGATTCGCGCAGGCCACATGAAGTCCGGCTTACCCTTCTATCTGGTGGCTGAACAAGGTACCGTAGAGCAGGAACAGAAGCTATCGTCCTGGAATACCCTACGGCAGTTTGCAGGTGCTGATCTGTTGAATGCCGAGGATGAGATGATTGGCATACGATTATATTCTCATTTGCGGAAGGGAGGTTCATTCAACCTTTTCGTAGATGGTCAGACTGGGTTCAACGCGGATAATCGCGCAGTGGAGCTTCCTTTCCTGAGTTCACGCATCCGGACGAGGAGCGGTATTTTTCGTATTTTAGCCAAGACACGCAAGCCTGTATGTCCCTATTTCATGACATTGACTGAAGATTTTCGTTCCAAAATTGTTTTCTTGCCGCCTTTCATTTTAGAAGGGGATATTCAAGAATCAGCAGGACGTGTATATGAGCCGTTTCGCAATCAACTGCTGAAGCAGCCTGCATTATGGAGATTCTGGGACCGTCACCATCAGCAAGTGATTCACTGGAAAGAGGATGAGACTAATCTTCATTCAGCGGAAGCTGAGAGTCAGGTGGACTGGTTCTCCAAGCCGCTGGAGGGATTCGGTCAGCTTGGACTGAACACCGCGAGTGGCATGATCTACAATTTGGGTTAACCGTCAGATAAGGGGGGAGGCAAGGATGCAGTCTTTCATTACGGAGCAGTACAATCGTCTATCGGTCCATGTGATGCCAACAAGCCAATACGCCAACTGTTATCTCCACCTTGGTATCGTTAACAAACAGGGAAGGATTCCCTCAGCGGTATTTGCAGTCATTGTGCGGCTGCTTTTCAGGCAGGATTCTCTCGGCAAAAGAAAGCTACAGCAGCAACTATGGTCTATGTATGCCGATGAGCTAAGGTGCGAATTGGAGGAGAAGGGGGAGACTCAGCTTGCATCCATCTGGTTGCGTATCCCTGCAGGGTTGCTGCCCGGGACCGATGCACGGACGCTCGATGCGCTGAAGCTGCTCGCAGACATGATGTTCGAACCGAGCCTTAAGGGCGGATTTGATTTTGATGAAGCGCAGATCCAGGAGGAACTTGTTTGGGCAGAATATCATGCTGGCTATGCTGTTTCCGATTGGGACAAGGTGATACGGGGGCGCAGTCTGGAGTGGCTTGGGTATGCGGGACGAAGCAGGGATGCCGACTTGGAGCAACTGCAACATTGTGTGCGTAATGGTAAATTGCAGGAATGGTACCGGGAAGTGCTTTGTAGCCCAATACATATTCATGTGATTGGTGATTTCCAATCGGATGTGATGATAGCTCAGGTCATGGAGACCTTTTTGCCTTCGATTTTCACGACTGATGGGGGAGCAACTCCATCTGTGATCGAGCAAGATCAACCTGCTGAGCACCGGGAGGAAGGCGAGATGATGCTTGAACTGATGGATGTTCAGCAATGCAAGATTAATGCGGCCTTTACCACCGAAGTGACGTATGGATCGTCGGATTATCCTGCCCTGTTTCTTTTTCATTCCCTGTTTGGCGCAACGCCAGCTTCCAGGCTTCAATCTGAGCTTCGTGAACGAAAGCAATGGGTGTATCAGATCTACAGCACGCTGGATGATTATCGGGGAATGCTTCATGTGACAACGGGAACAAACAGTGGATATGTGACAGAGGTCCTTGAAGCGATAGACGCTGAATGGCTGAGGATATGCAGGGGAGACATTCAGGAAGTGGAGCTGAATAGAGCTATTCAGAATGTGATGCATTATGTGCAAGTGGGATACGATCTGCCTGAGCAGGTGGTCAACCTTCATATCGATCGATTGCTCAACCGGGTCCAGATGACAACTCCGCAATTCCTGGAAGCCATATCCTGCGTTACTGCGGAACAAGTGGCTGAGGTAGCCTCTGGCATGAAAAAGGCTGTCACCTGGATTTTGTATCCTGAGAGCGAATATTCCGCACCAGTGCAGGAGGTGACTCATGAATAGTATTGTGAATAGCGCACCTGTCCGCAGGCGTTTATCCAATGGTCTGTCGGTCCACATTTTCCCCGAACCCCAGTTCCATCATACTTTTGTTTCGTGGTCCGTGTCCTATGGCTCAATCCATGATGGAGCCCTACCTGGCAGAGCACATTTCCTTGAGCATATGATGTTCTACAATCCGGATCAACGGCCCGTCAAGCCGTTATTTCATACTCTGGGAGCTTCGACATCTGCATTGACACGTTACGATGTAACGACTTATCAAATGGCCTGCACAGGCGATTTGAAACGAAGTCTGGAGGTGTTCACCGGCATGCTAGCTGCTCCATATTTCACCCCGATGCATGTGGAACAGGAACGGTCCGTCATTCATCAGGAGCTGTCCATGTATGCAGACCAGCCCTCCTGGCGAGCTTTGCAGCAGTTGACTCAGATGATGTATGGCAGCAATCACCCCATCACGATGGATGTTGCAGGTACACCGGATAGTCTGTACCAAATGACAACGGATGAGCTGAAGCATGCCTACAACACTCACTATGCCACAGGGAGCATGGCGATAGCGGTTGCCGGTCCGGTTGAAACGGAGTTCATTACGGATATGCTGGAAAAATTCCCTGCGATGGAACCACTGAATGGTGCCTACCTGCCAGAAGTTACACTCGACTATTTGGGCGAGGACTCCAATAAGCAATATCGAGAGATTGAATGCGGATTGTCCTTGCCACTTGTAAGGTATGGGTTCCGTGCCGAAGATGGGATGCATTTAAAAGAGCAAGTCGCTTGCATGATCGGCATTGAAGCTTTACTGGGTGAAACTTCGGATTTCCATGCGGAATGTATGGAGTTGGGTCTGCTTCATAAAGGTGCAGAATGGGACCACTATTATCGTAAGGAATTTGCCTTTTCGAACGCTTGTGGGTATTCAGCTGATCCCGTTTCTTTATATAACCGGGTTGAAGAGATGTGTGAGCATATTCAGAACGGAACGCTGTCCCTATCCAACTTCAACTATGCACGGATGAAGTGGTTAAGCAAGTATTATGCAGACATGGATTCGTTAAAACAGCGATGCATGCACGTCTCCGAATATGAGGTGATCGGACTGGATTATATACAGCTTGGCACGTATGCACTTGAATTGACAGAAGAAGAGGTTAGGAGTGGTCTTAGAACTATTGCAACGTCTACTCGTCTGCGGATGGTTGTTATACGTTAGCATGTATGTAACCCCGCATAGGGAGGAGGGCCTTATGGATTCCAGAACCGGAACAATCAGCAGCCTTCTGGCAATGAGGGCACAAGGGAATGATACGTCCATGCCGTTTTCAGGAGAACCAGAGGTCCACATTTGGACACAGACTTTGCCCATAAGGGAGGATCAACTGCAGACAGCGGCTGCCATGGACTCCGATGCAATGACTTCAGAAGAACATGAACGTATGGTCAGAATCAGCAAAACCTCACGTCTAAAGGCTCATTGCTGGATGATTTCAAGGGTTTTCTTGCGAAGAGTACTGGCACAGTACATGCAGCTTCAGGTAAGGGATATTCGATTTGAATACGGCACTTCCGGAAAGCCTTATCTCGTGGGAGGTCCGCAATTCAGCCTTTCGCATACGAATGGGCTATGTGTACTGGCGGTTACATCCACTAACAACGAGCTTGGCGTGGATGTGGAATGGGTACGTCCACTACTGCGAGAGAAAGCCATCATCCAACGTTTCCTGACGGAAGAAGAGCGGGATCATGTGCTGGAAGCCATATGTTCCGGTGAGGATTCTTCTTCCCTGCTGTGGAAAGTCCTCACAGGCAAGGAGGCCTGGATCAAGGCTTCAGGTCAATCTTTATGTGGACAGTGGAGAAATTTAAATACGATACAAGCGATACGAAATCATGAGCAATTGCTGGAATGGGCCGGACAGAAGTATGTGCTGCAGTCTTTGAAAATGGGCAAAAGCTACTCCGCATCATTATGCGTGACAGGGAGGGAGATACCACTGATACGCTGGATGAATGTGGATAATCATATACAAAGCTACGAGGGAATTGGTAATTAAATCTTACATATCTATTGTCTAAACATTGGCATTACCTATAATATGGACAAATGGTACCTTAATTTACCAATGTTAAATTCGTTGGTTCAATTCCAAGGAGGTTTGTCATGATTCAGTTCCCTAAACCGGATGTCGAGCAATATTTTCAGACGTACCGTATTTCACATTTTGCCGTATCGGCAGACGAGAAACGTTTGTTCATGGACAGCAATCTGAACGGTCAGCCGAATATTTGGGCGATGCATTTGCCTGGAGGATACCCGTATCCTTTAACGTACTTGAATCAGAGCAGTCAAGTTATCAAAGCAGACCCGCAGGGGCGTCATCTTCTTACCGCGTTTGATCGGGATGGAGATGAGAACTATCATCTATATGCACTCCCACCCGAGGGTGGTGTTCCACTGCCCGTGGTTCCGGCGGAACCGAATGATCGCTGTTATTTCGCTGAGTTGTCCGAGGATGGACAGCGTCTCTATTATGTCACCAGCGCGGGTAATCCGAATTATCTGAATTCACGCCGCATCGATCTGGAGACAGGGGAAGATGAACTGTTATACAGTGGAGAAGAGGTTACGAGCAGCCTGGTGGCTGTAAGTCCTGACGAGAAGAGTTATGTCATTTTAAAAATGTACTCCAATACGTATCAGACGGCGCATCTGTATCGTAACAATGAGGAAATGGAGATTTTGCCAGTCTCAGAACGCCATAGTCAGGTATCTGATCTGATTTTTGCAGATGATAATCGTCTTCTGCTCATTACCAATGATGACTCCGCATACGCCTATGTGGCTGAATACCGTATCGATACCCGCGAATTCCGCTTATTGTGCAGAATCGAAGGGGAAGATGTGGAGTTCATCCGCTGGCATCAGGCTTCCGAGACCTTATATTTCTGGACACTTACAGGGCCGGAGAATCGTATGTACGTATTGGGCAAAAATGCCGATGAGCCTCGGCGCATAGAGATGCCGCTGGATACGATAGAGCAGGTGAACGTTACAAAGGCTGGCAATGTGTATATCCTCGGACGTGGAGCGATCCAACCGCATAACATTTATCGCAAAATAGCAGGTGCTGAGTCCTGGGAGCCGCTGACTGCCAATCGGGTAACCGGACTGGACCCAAGTGATCTTGTGTACCCTGACGTTATTCGGTATAACTCCTACGACGGACTGGAGATCGAAGCTCTCTTGTTCAAAGCAAAACCAGAGCAGGCCAATGGTTACACCGTATTTTGGCCTCATGGTGGGCCGCAATCTTCCGAAGCAAAGTTTTTTCGGCCGATGTTCCAGATGATGCTCGCTCAGGGCTATCATATCTTTGCACCTAACTTCCGGGGCAGTACCGGGTATGGTGCGGAATTCGTTAAATTGGTTGAGCGGGATTGGGGCGAAGGCCCAAGGCTGGACTGTGTTGCCGGAATCAACTGGCTATTTGATCAAGGAATTACCTCGCCAGAGCGGTTGTTTGTGGTGGGTGGAAGTTACGGTGGATACATGACCCTACTACTAGCAGGGCGCCATCCAGAGCTGTTCAGGGCTGCGGTTGATATTTTTGGGCCGAGCAACTTGTTCACATTCCTGGAATCCGTGCCGGAAGACTGGAAGCCGATGATGGATAACTGGCTGGGTGATCCGGTCCGTGACCGCGAACGTTTAACGAAGGATTCACCGATAACGTATCTCGATCAGATGGTGAACCCAATGTTGGTCATTCAGGGTGCTAATGATCCAAGGGTCGTGAAGGCCGAATCCGATCAGATCGTGGCCGCGCTCCAGTCGAAGGGACTTGATGTGGAATACATCGTTTTGGATGATGAAGGTCATGGCTTCTCCAGGAAAACAAACGAGATTCTTGTGTACCGCCGGATGCTGGAGTTTTTGCAGAAACATCAGGAGTCACCCGTTGCACAAGCTTAAGTTGAGAGATTCCATCGTTGACTTAAATATAGTGAGATGAGGAAAACCGCCAAAGATCAAGGATGATCTCTGGCGGTTTTATACGTGCGCCCGCATGTTGGGCTCTATGTATGGAACGATACATACGTTAGTTTGGAAGGCCGCTATCCATTGAGCGACCTGTCCAAATCTACTAACTAATCTACTAATCTAACAATGCGACAATCGAATTAATGGACTGCTGCGCCCACTGTGCAAAAGGCAGGTCGGCTGCCCAAGTCACTTGTCCTGTGGCGTTGGCTTCCCCCCACCACAAGATACGTTGATAGAGCAGATGCATGCGGAGACGTGTGCGGAAGTGTTGGCATTTCTCCGCATCTGCTGCACAGACCAGATCCCGGTAGCAGCGAAGGAACTGTGCGGCCAGTTCTGGTTGACCCTCACGAACATACCTGGTGGATATTTTGGTTAGGTCGGCTGTACCGTCTCCGAAATAGGCCGTTGTAAAATCGAACAGACCACTAATCTGCCACCCTGAAGAACGGTCGTCCAGATTTTGTATCAGAATATTCTCGACCTTGAAGTCTCCCATAACAAAACACGGAACAGCTCTGGACCGAAATGCCGGTTCAGCATTCTTGAATTGCTCGTCCACCCATTGAACATCTTCATCCGTAATCACCGAGTACTGTTCAGCATCATGTAACCAGTGACGAATGGTTCCGTACAACCAGTCCAGATAATCGCCTGCAAAGGAAACAATCTGCTGTGCTACAGGATCATATTCCCCGGCATCAGGCACCTTCCAGCGGTGCAGTTCAGCCAAAGTATGGGCAAACATACAGGCGATCTCTTCCTGATCTTGCTGTGACAGTGAAGCCTGGAATGCTGGATCATACAGGTGATTCCCGGGCAGGCGTGGCATTATGGCATAACTCCAGCCTAGCAGATGGGTATCTTCATGTAATAAATATGGATCAGGGACAGGAATGGACGTATGTTTTGCCAGTTGTTCTACAAAGAACTTTTCTTCCTGTAACTGTCCTGCATATAAAGGATTGCCTTTTAGAATATACTCTCCACGAGAAGAGCGAATGAGCAGTGTCTGACCCATAACACCTTTATCCGTTCGTCGATAATCTTCAAGAGTTCCCAGGTCAAGCTCATTCAGCGCATCCTGTAATAAAACTGCGGCCACTTCGCCAAGTTGATTGGAACCAAAATATATACGGGTTGTCATATGGCCAGACCCTCCTGGGTGTTAGTCCTCATTCTCTTCGTCAGACAGGTCATACGTATCCTCATCGACCAATCCACGGATGAAAGCTTCAAAATTCGGCGCAAGATATGTAATCTCATAATCATTTTCCTGATCGACATGAACTACACAGGGTTCACCTTCAGGGCCACAGAAGCGATAATCCAGCATAACAACATCATGACCAGCGGATGGACAATCACAGATCACAATCCCCAGGTCGGGGTATCCCCAATCCTCGATCATGAACCGACTTCCCAGCTCACCAGCGAGTGCGTATATTTTATCGTGCCCAATTCCCATAATGCTTGAAATGGCAATGTGATCCTCAGCCCAGGAAGTCGCTTCTTTGGTGGGAAATACAGTGAGCGCAGGGATACCGCCGTTTTGCGTATTCATCAGTTGAATATAGGAAGCGGGCAGCTTGTAACCCAATTCCTTCTCAATAGACACAATCTCTTCTTCATCAAAAGGTTCTGATACATGATTGTCCTGCGCATAATCACTCTGTACCCAGAACGTTGCGGGATCATAAGTCCCTGAAGCGGCTCTTAGATGGTTCTGTATACCGCTCTGCTCGAATGCGGCAAGTTCCTCTTCATGACGCTGGCGATCTTGACGCATCTTGTCCGCTTCGGGACGAATCTCGCGAAGGAATTCAAGGGTAGATTCATCATGGGGCAGAAGTTCATCAGCTCTCTCAAAAGCCAGTAATGCCTGTTCATAATTCGCTATATGACAGTATGCATAACCCAAACGGTATTGCCAGAGCGGGTCGCTTACCCCTTGCTCCTGGACAGACAACAAATGTTGAATGGCTTCGCGGTAACGTGCGTCATTGTTATAGGCTCTGGCGAGTTGACCAATCAGATCATAATCCCGCTCTGAGACGGGGATTCGTTCAATATGTTCAATAATGAGACTGAATTGGTCCTGCTCATGCCACAAGTTAATTTGTTCCAGCAGTTCTCTTTCCATGAATAGGCCTCACTTCCGTAGGAGGGGTATGAATCTCTTTCAAAACTATCTTACAAGGTTAAGAGACAAAAAAACACTCCCGCATGCAGATAGCCATGAAGGCATTCTATCAAAGGGAGTGCTTTAATTTGTGTTTATTTATACCGGATATACTCAAGTAGTAAATACTCGATCAGAAGATTTTACAAATCGTCAAATCCGTTATCGTCGCCAACTTTACCGTAGTTACGGGATTTAGCTTCAAAGAAGTCGGTTTTGGTTGCATTCAGTGCTTCATCGGAGAATGGTTTGATCCAAGGCATGCAGTTTACATCCACACCTTCATATGCTTTCTCCATACCCATCAGACGCAGACGTTTGTTGGCGATGTACTTGATGTAATCTTCCAACTCGTTCAGGTCAATACCGCGCACGTTGCTGAGTGTGTAATGTGCCCAGTTGGTTTCAAGCTCAACAGCACGATGGATGGTTGTGTATACGTAGTCCATGTTCTCAGGTGTGTTTAGTTCAGGGAAGTCCACCAGCAACTGTTTGTACACTTCAGCGAAGAAGTAACAGTGTTGGTTTTCATCCCGCTGGATATACGAGATCATCTGGCTGGTTGCCATCATTTTCTGGTCACGGGCCAGATTGTAGAAGAAGGCAAACGTACTATAGAAGAAGATACCTTCAAGTACCAGATCAGCTACCATAGCTTGGAAGAACGTCTGTGGAGACGGCTCGTCACGGAATGTTTGGTAAATGTCTGCGATGAAACGGTTACGGTCAAGAAGGACTGGATCATGTTTCCAGTATTCAAAAATTTCCTTTTGCTCTCGATCAGATACGATCGAAGACAGGACGTAGGAGTAGGATTGGTTATGAACGACTTCCTGTTGTCCGATAATGGCCGAGATCGCTTCGAGTGAAGAATCGGTAAAGTAACGTTTTACATCACCAACAAACATCGTCTGCATGGAATCAAGTACCGCGAGCAGAGAGATGTTGATTTTAAACGTACGTTGCTCTTCCTCGTCCAGTTGAGCAAACTGGGAAGCATCTTTGGACATTGGAATCTCGTCTGCGATCCAGTGGTTAAGCAGCAGTACTTTGTACAATTTGTACATATGAGGCATACGAATGTCGTTCCAGTTCAGGATACCGGAGCATTCACCTTCAATAATACGGGTTGATTGGTTAGGGGCTTCGGTGTTAAAAATTTTCTGTACTTGCATTGTTCCGTTCACTCCTTGAAATTTCATAATGTTCTGCCGACAGAACTTTGGGAAATCATCTATATCAACATCTTGCGATGCTGTGATCGTGTTTTAGGCAAAAAAGAACCAGGGCAACGCCATTTTGCAATCAAAACAGGATGCCCTGGTGGTCACCTCGAATCTAGTAAATCTTCTCTATCATGGATAAAGCGTAAATTGCGTAAAAATCAAGATTCTTCAATCGTTAATGCACGGCTACGAACATAATAGGTTGATTTCATGCCGGCTCTCCAGGCGTGCAGATGCAATTCCAGGAATTCTGTTGCTTTAATATCTGGTCGAACGTAGAAGTTGAAACTTTGTCCCTGATCGACGTGGCGCTGACGGGCAGCCGCCATATTAATGGAAGCATGTTGGTCCACCTGGAACGCTGTTTGGTAATAAGGGCTTGTTTTTTCGGACAGATCCGGAGCCGGATTGGCAATTTTGTAAGTTGTTTTCTCTTCATAAGATAACAGCTCATAGAGCGGATCAATACTAGCCGTTGAACCGGCAATAATGGACGTGGAACCATTAGGTGCAATGGCGAACAACCAGGCATTACGTACACCGTTTTGTCGTACTTCGGCTTGAAGTTCTTTCCACTGTTCGGTTGTCACGAACTCGCCTACGCGCTCACCTGATGTGTACTCGCGTTGGTCGAAGTAATGACCACTTTCCCAATCGGAACCTTTGAATTTCGGATAATGTCCCTTTTCTTTGGACAGCTCCATACTGGATTTCACGAGCAGGTAGTTAATTTTTTCATACAGATTATCGTTATACGTTACAGCTTCGTCAGACTCCCAATGAATGCCTTCGAGAGCAAGCAGGTGGTGAAGTCCAAACGTTCCCAGACCGACTGCGCGATATTGGCTGTTGGTATATTGGGCTTGCAACACTTCAATGTTGTTAATGTCGATAACGTTGTCCAGCATGCGCACCTGAATTGGAACGAGACGCTCCAATACATTATGAGGTATAGCACGTGCCAGATGGATGGAGTTCAGGTTGCAGACAACAAAGTCGCCAGGCACTTTGGAAATCACGATGCGAGTTTGTCCATCCTTGGTTACGAGTTCTTCCTTTTCAATTACAGTGGCAGACTGGTTCTGCATAATTTCGGTACACAGGTTGGAGGAGTATACCATACCGTGTGCACGGTTAGGATTCGAGCGGTTAACCGTATCGCGGTAGAACATGTATGGCGTACCTGTCTCCAGTTGGGATTTCAGTACACGCTTCATGATGTCAATCGCCTGTACTGTAATCCGGGACAGCAGTGGGTGATTCACCGCTTCTTCGTATTTATCACGGAACGCGCCTTCACCAAAGGACTCATCATAGAAATCTTCCAGTCCGAGTGCACGACCATTCTCGTCCTTCCAGCCCATCACTTTCTTTGTTTCGTGCGGACAGAACAGGCTCCATTCGCCGCGAGTGGATACCCGCTCCATGAACAAGTCAGGCAGACAGATGCCGTGGAATACGTCATGCGCACGCATACGCTCGTCACCGTTGTTCAGCTTCAGATCGAGGAAGGCCAGAATGTCTTTGTGGAAAACGTCCAGGTACACGGCAATGGCACCTTTACGCGTACCGAGCTGGTCTACGCTGACCGCTGTATTGTTTAGTTGGCGAATCCAAGGGATTACACCGGAACTTGTATTTTGGTGACCACGGATATCCGAACCACGAGCTCTGACTTTGCCGAGGTAAACGCCGATGCCGCCACCCATTTTGCTTAGACGAGCTACATCCGTGTTGGAATCGAAGATACCTTCGAGTGAGTCGTCCACCGTATCAATGAAGCAGCTGGAGAGCTGACCGGCTACTTTTTTACCTGCATTGGACATCGTAGGAGTAGCTGCGGTCATGTACATGTTGCTCATTGCCCAGTATGCTTCCTTGACGAGATCCATACGTTTCTCGGCAGGCTCCTGATGCATTAGGAACATGGCGATAACCATATAACGCTCTTGTGGCAATTCCATTACTTTTCCATCAAAATCGTGTGCGAGGTAACGTTCTGCCAGTGTGAGCAAGCCGATGTAATCGAAGAGCAGATCGTTGCGGTAGTCAATGCACTCAGCAAGTTCGTCGATCTGTTCTTTGGTGTAACATTCCAGCAATTCTTCGCGGTAGATCCCTTTCTTCACGAGATCTACAAGAAGAGGGTGGAATGCGCCATAAGGCTCGTCCGGGTAAGACTTGTATCTGCGGTTGGTAGCCGCTTTTTTGTAAAGGGAAGTGAGCAGGGAGCGCGCCGCTGCAAATTTCCAATTAGGCTCCTCTTTAGTTACCAGTTCCAGTGCGCTCATGATAAAAGCGTTGCTGATTTCGTCTCCGGTAACTTCATCACGGCGGAGCTTGCTGTTTACCCCACGTACCAGACGTTCCTTGTCCAGCATTTCCAGTCCTTCCAGAGTACGGTCGGCATATACCGAGATGCGCATATCATCAAAGGCAAGCTGGCGGTTGTTCGGCTTGGTCACAACTTGTGGCATGAATATTCCTCGCTTTCGCATGTTAAAGATATAAATTGGAGAAATTCTTTATATAAAGAATTGAGTGTTGTCTTACGGTGAGAAAAAGGTAAAGGTTGCTTTTGGCAGACTGAAACGGCGGTGACAAGTTCATGTCTTAAATCGCTCAACTTGAGGAGCACAAAACAGCACAATTCAGAACATGCTCATATAAAAAGCATTCTCCCGCCTCGCGGCTGAAAATGCCCATGGATGCTCTGGCTTCCTTACTGTCTTAGAAGTTCTGGATATCGACAGAAAAGGGTGCTTATGTAAGCTTTGGTCTATTGCAGATGTGCCTGTAGTTTGAGGATACCGGATGCAGTCCAAACAGCCCCGTTAACCTCCATGTCAACTCTGTTTCGAGAAAGCGATTTACACCTACAGGGACGTGCCTTTGGAGGTGATTTCATCCTGTTTTTCGCGAGAATGCAGAAGGTGACTAATAGAAGGGGAGAAATCTAGTGTTACTACATTTTGTAGCTGTCAACATACTGTAACCCAACATATTGTGTTTGTAAAGTGGGCCGATACAGTAAAACGTAATTCCGAGTATACCATTTAAGCCAGGAATCCGCAAAGGAAAAGGACTGGAAGATTTGAAGATTTATCAAAAAAAATTTTTGACCAATTTGAATGACGTCTTCACGTCAGTTTGAATTGTAACGCATTCAACTGGTAGAATAAAAACAGTCAAAAATCGACTAAAATTAGCGGCAGCGGTTGTTCACGGGGCCCAGAGGAGGCGGAGCAAAATGGCAATAGCAGAAGTGACTGTAATTCCAATTGGAACGGGTACAACCAGTCTAAGCAGTTATGTGGCGGACATGCAAAAGGTATTGGAACATCAACGGGGCATTACATATCAGTTAACTTCCATGAGCACCATTATTGAGGGACCGCTTAACGAGATCTTTACAGCAATTGCGGCTCTGCATGAAGCGCCGTTTTTGTCAGGAGCTCAGCGTGTTTCCACATCCGTCAAAATTGACGACCGTCGTGATAAACCGGATGCCTCAAGTATACAGAAGTTACAATCGGTTCAGGATAAACTGACGTCACTTCAGGCAAGACCTAATTAATGGTTTATAGTTAACGTGAATTTCTGACATCTATAAACTGAAAGACAAAAAGACCAGCTTAACGTTCATTAAGCTGGTCTTTTTGTATACTCATTTAACATTTTAATTAATCTGCCACTACCAATGAGGCTCCAATCAAAGTGGCGTTGGTGTAACCACCGCCAACATTTTCAAAAGAGAAGTTGGTAATTGGCGCACCGATAACAGTGGCATAATCACCGTCAAGCAGATCTCCAGTCGTTGCAGGGTACAGCGCTATAATATCGTTTCCGTTCTCATCCATGACATGAACGATAGAGAAGGTTGCTCCGAGAGAGCTATCTTCTTCAACGGAAATGACTTCCCCGTTAATTTGTACGAAAGTATTGTAATAGTTGGCTACATTTTTATTCAGATGACGGGTCGTTACATTGGAGTCAACGAGCCCCTGTACCTTTTTGCTTAGTTCTGTCGTAATGGCCGGGAATACATCGTTATGTTTACCAAAGAAATCATAAGATGCCTGCTCCATAAAGGCTGTGTCTTCTGTAATGTACGGAGTTAACTCATTAAAGAAATCCGCAGCTGATGCCGTAACAGATGAATTTCCAGTCGTTGCAGTTGGTGCTGTTTGCTCCAGAGGAGCAGTAATGCTTAGGGAATCAAGGATATCTTTGATCTCATCCTGATTATAAGTATCCTTGGCGTAGGTTAACGTCATGGTATAGAGTTCTGTATTGGTCGGAATCAGATACTGCACAAGGATAACATCTGTACCCGAGGAATGTTTATAGGCTCCTTCCAAGACACCAGCGCTATATTCTTTATAAGGCTTGTTTGTGTAGCTGGTTTTTTTATAATCGGAAATGCCGATGCTTGAACCGCTTTGTGTGTAATAATCCACTATATTATTGGCGTATTCTTCAGGATTAATTGAACCGGTTGAGCTGGCCTCAATCGTCAGATTCATATTATCTGCAAATGTGACTGATGAAGATTGGTCTGAAAAAGCAGCTTTAATGGATGGAGCATTCATTTGACTTGTATCTACGCTTTTCCAGGATTCAGGATATGCAAAAGAAAATCCTTCTCCACTATATGTAGTGTATTTCGTAGCTTTTGCTTCTGTTGAGACAGTTTCAGTTGCCTTGGATGCTTCGGACGTTTGGCTATTGGTTGTTGTGTTTGTTTCTGAATTACCACAAGCAGTAAGCAATGTGGCTAATGCCAAAATCGTAATAAGTTTCTTCATTATGTCTAATTTCTCCTAATGTGCTTCCCATCGGTTGGGTTCTTTTCTAAGGTCATCATTTCGTTTGGGATAATCTGGTTTAGGTGGTGGGCATGGAAACTCCTTTCTATTTTATTAGTAAAATAATAACATAAATAAGGATTTCAGTATTCATAATTACTAAAAAGATAATTTATCTGTATTTAACAAGTTAAAAGCTAATAATATACCGTATGGGTATCCATTTTGAGTGATAGTACATACATTTGGTTGATATAACCGTGTGATTTATTTATGACTTAAACATATTTGAACATAACATTCCGACTTAAGAACTAACCCTTTGTGTAGGTGAAATTGTGGAAAAAAACAGCCCATTTTCGACCTGAGCCCGGTCCCATGTGTGATTGGTGCATATAGTGAACTGTACCTCAAATCAAAGGAGGGGTTTACATGAGTGGAGTAGTAGGTGGATACGGCGGCGCATGGACATCGACTGGCGCGATCTTGGTTCTCTTTATCTTGTTGGTCATCATCTCTAAAGCATTCTTGATCTAATAAACCGCTTGGACCCTAATATATTTGTAAAGGAGGGTTCTGCATGAGCAACGTAGTTGAAGGCGTAGGATACGGCGGCTGGACATCGACCGGAGCAATCCTGGTTCTGTTCATTCTCCTCGTAATCATCACTAAATCTTTCTGGGTATAATATGGCGAGCTCTGCCGGGCAACCGGTGGGGTTTTTTTTCTAGAGGACAAGCATGGTGGAGAGCCAGGCAGATAAGATAGCTTGTGGTTGAACGGAAGAATTGGTGGAATTCAAGAAATGGAAGGGCGGAGTATGCTTCGAAAATGGGGAAGGTTCCTCATGGCTAAACGCCCATTTTGTCAAAATGAGGGCGATAGCCCGGTCCAGAGGTAGGCTGAATACATAGCTTAGGGGTGTAGGCAAATGTTAAGGAGGAATGAACAATGAGCGAAGTAAAACCGAATTCACCGAACGGACAGGGACACGTATACGGACATATGGGAGGTTATGAGCATATGCAAGGATACCAATACACAGGTCATGAAATGCATGGGTATGGATATGGTTGTGGAACAATGCCAATGGGATATGGCTATGGATACGGACACCATGCCAATCAGGCTCCAATGATGCACGGTTATCAACAGGGTTGTGGAGTATCCTATGGTCATGGCGGCGGAAGCTGGGGTTCCATGGGTACGATCCTTGTACTGTTCATCTTGCTGGTCATCATCTCCAAAACGATGTTTATCTAAGTCTTTGGGAGTGCAAGGAGACTTTGCTGATCGTAGATCGTTGCGTTGGGTGCTCTAAATAAACTCCGAGTCTGAGTTCCATGTTGGGGCATAACGTACCTATGATTCAGAGCGGGACAGCGTAGGATTCCATCCTGCGGTGTCCCTTTTTTATTTAGAAGTGAAGGAGCGTTGGGATTACTTTCTTTAACGAACTCCACAGACGCTATTCCATGCATTTTTGCCATTTCAAAAGTTTAACGAATCGTAGACGTCTTATTTCCTCAATTTGGGCATGTTTGGAGCTTATATTCATGAAGTGACATGGATTAACGTGGCTGAGATTCGTTAGATTTTACATAGCACAGAAATCCCCAATATAAGGTGTGCAGGATTCGTTAGCGTCTGGTGAGCGTAAACATTTGCTTTATAAGCCGGGGTTATTTGCACAATTGGAAAAGTAAGAAGTAAGAAGTAAGAAGTAAGAAGTAAGAAGTAAGAAGTAAGAAGTAAGAAGTAAGAAGTAAGAAGTAAGAAGTAAGAAGTAAGAAGTAAGAAGTAAGTATCGAGGAGTGCAGTCAGTGGGAGAATGGAAAAGTTTTAAAAGCAGAGACGAATTTATCTGGTTAGTCTGGAAAGTGGAAGGAGGACTTTTCTCAATGAAGGAAGGTGTCCGACAGTCTGTAGATGTTACTAAATTGGATATGTAGACATGGATAAACACCCGGAACCCAATTCCGGGTGCTTTGTGTATGTTTTCAATCTTCTCAAGAATAAGTGATATCCAAAACAACAAAAGCCCTACCTCTCTTTTGTCCTTGCGGCTCCGATGACCGCGCCAGTGTGAATGGGAACATCTTGTGAAACTCTGTACTACCGGGTTATTGTGATTCAGGTTCTTCAATCTTCATAGGTTAATTGTGCTTATAGTTCGCTGCGGTCGCAGCATGAAGAAAATATTCCGGGGTTTAAAGAAGACAGAAATCATATGAGGTTGTTTACTACAACTCTTATAGTATACCACAGGTTGTAATTATCTGCAATAAAAAGGAAAGCGTGACCAGAGCAGCATGTTTTCGGACTGCTTTTAAGTTGGAAAGTGAAAGGTTAGTTTGAAAAGATACAGAAAATTTTTCAAACTATTTCTTCATAGGGGTAATCCTCTTCAAAAGATTCTGCGTAGGTTATAATAAGAGGGAAGAAACAGAAAGGGGCCCTCGCATGACTGAATCGATGGAGGACAGCAGGTTAATGCGGCAGATCGCGGAACGTGATGCCTCCGCACTGGAGCTTTTATATGACCGTTATGAGCGAGCGGTGTATTCTTTTGCCTACCGGATCGTTGGTGATCCCATGACGGCAGAAGAGACCGTTCAGGAACTTTTTATGCGGGTCTGGAATAATGCTGAGCGTTACGATGCCTCACAGGGGAAGCTGACCACATGGATGTTTGCGATTACGCGTAACATTGCAGTGGACATGCTGAGGCGGAAATCAAAAGGGGCAGCGACTACTTCAGTTGAACACGAGACACTGGCGGCCTATGCCGATGAACATACGAACACGGAAGAAGAAGTGCAGCGTAAATGGGAAGGTACCCGGATTAAAGAGGCGTTGTCCCAATTAAACGGTGATCAGCAACAAGTTATAGAATCGATTTATTATGCGGGATTAACCCAGCAGGAAGTATCCAGCCAATTCGGGATTCCGCTGGGTACAGTAAAGAGCCGTGTCAGGCTTGCCATGCGACAGCTCCAAAAGTTGCTGGCCGATGCTGAATTGCATCCGGACGCGGGAAGGGAGGGCATACATCCATGATAGAACGACATGAGGAGTGGTCTGATCTGGCACCGATGTATGTGCTGGGCGGACTGGAAGCAGAGGAAGTGGCGGCGTTTGAAGCGCATATGGCAACTTGCGAACCTTGCCGCCAGGAGGTAAGGGAATTGCAGGAAGTGACTGGCTTCCTGCCACTTGCGGCGGAACCTGTAGCACCGCCGCAAGGCATGCGAGCACGTGTGCTGGGCAACGTGCTCGGACATGGGCAGGAGAGCGCCGAGGCGAAGCCAGCGGCTACTCCTGCAGAGCCTGAAGCACCCGTGGTGCTTCAGGAGGATCTTGCGCCGCAGCACAAACGTGCGGCGCAGCCCGGGCCAGGCTTGCCGCCGGTAACGGTGGTGCCTGCGGCCCGGGTGGAAGAGGCTGCCCAGGCACAGCCATGGCAGCCACAAGCGCGCGCGCGTGCGCGCAGCAGCAGCGCCTGGCGCATAGCCAGTGCCGGCCTTGCGGCCGCGGCACTGTTACTGGGCGTGTACACGGCGCAGTTGCGGAGCCAGATCGACTCGCTGACGCAGCAAGCGGCGGGCTCGTCGGCTACGCAAGAGCAACTGGTGCAGGCACAGGCGCAGAATGCACAGCTGCAAGAGCAGCTGGCATCAGCTCTGGAACCTGCACAGGGCATGCAGACTGGCGAGGCAGTGAAGCTGAATCCTGCAACGCAGGACATTGTAGCTCAGGGTCTCGCAACCATCGTTATTGACAGCAAAGGCACTCACCTGGTTGTGCAGGCTGAGAACCTACCGAACCTGGAAGGCAACGAGGCCTTTCAGGTCTGGTTGATCAAAGGAGATACCCCTCAGAATGCGGGTACTTTCCTTAGTCGTGACGGAACGGGAGCGGTATATTACACATTGGATTCGGCCAACGACTATGATACGGTTGCCATCACGCTTGAACCGGATGCAATGGGAGATGAGCCGCGCGGTACGATGATTCTGGCTGCCAAGATTAAAGGATAAATATAGGATATATCACCAAAGGTTGCTCCGTCGTGGAGCAGCCTTTTTGTGTTTTCCAGTTCTGATGCTCATCCATTGGATTTTATTAATTTTTTTAGTTGGAGCAACCGATAAACAAATAGAAGGCAATACCCTTAATCTCCCTGTGTCTCAAGGGAGAACTGGTTGCACATAGAGAGTGAGGGGTTCAGTTGGAAGCATACCGTTCATTTATCTTTCGCCTGATACGCAATTATCTGATCGGTTCACTGGCAGCTGTTTTTGTTGTCGGCACAGTAGTTATGGTATCTACTCTGCAAATACCCAATATTCAATTTGTTCGGCTCATCTTCATTGTACTGATTTCACTCTTGTTCATGCTGGTTGCAGAATTAATTACGCTGTGGATACAGCTTGGCCCCATAAGACAATTTTTCACTTCCGAGCACCACGAGAGAGACGAATTGAACCACATGTATGAGAAAATTCATCGTTTCCCGGGACAGACCATATATCGGATCATGGGTCCGCACATGCTTGGTTTCTCACTTCCGGCAGCCGGATTAACATTATGGATGATATCCACAGGGTGGCTTGAATTTCCTTACTTCTATACTGTCGTGGCCGCTGCGTGTGCCTTTCTGATTGCCATCATGCATGCGCTGATTGAGTATTACTTAACGGTACGGGCGATTAGACCCCTGTTACTTGAGATTCGACATCGAGGCAAAGTCCAATACGGGATGGAACCTTCACTGGGAGGGCGCATCCTGGTATCGATCCAGCGTAAATTTCAGTTAAGTACGGCACTGATTGGCTTATTTCCTCTATTTCTATTTTTCCTGGCTACATATATCCGACTTCAGTATATGGACAGTGAATTTGCGAAAGAGTACATACTGTGGGGAATTCTCATCGTTGTTCTGGGCGCGGGGTTTGCCCTGGTGGGAAGCTGGCTGTTGATTCGTGATGTTCGTGATCCAGTTGCTGAACTGACGCATGAGATGAACCGAATTCAGGGGGGAGATCTTGGCAGACGAGCTCCGGATCTATATGCGGATGAGTTTTCGGCACTGATCTCCGGTTTTAATATGATGATTAATCGGCTGGAGATGAGACAGGAACGCAATCGACAGTTGTTGCAAAGTTATTTTTCTACGCTGGCTGCTGCTTTAGACGCCCGAGATAAGTACACGGCAGGACATTCCATGCGTGTGGCAGAGTATTCGCTGATGATTGGTAAGCTGAGCGGAATGAGTGAGGAACAGGCGGATTTATTGTACAAATCAGCCCTGCTTCATGATATCGGGAAAATCGGCATACCTGATGAGGTGCTGCTGAAGGATGGAAAACTAAGCGATGAGGAATTCGCGATTATTCGTACACATCCCGTGCAGGGAGAGAGCATTCTGCTCCAGATAGAACCCATTGATGCCATGGCTGACTTTCTGCCTGGTGTACGATCTCACCATGAGAGATATGATGGCAAAGGATACCCGGATGGTATGGCTGGTGATGATATTCCCCTCTTTGGCCGCATCATTGCGGTAGCGGATGCCTTTGATGCCATGACGTCTGATCGACCCTATCGGAATGGGATGAGTCACGAGAAAGCGTTAACGATTTTGGAAGAAGGAAAAGGGACCCAATGGGACCCCTATTTTGCAGGTTTGTTTATTGATGAATGGAGACGACAACAGCATCTTCAGAAACCATCGAAGTGAGGGATCAGCTGATTCCCTCTGTCCACTTCGATTCTTTTCTGCGTCTCCGGTGAAGAGCGAGGCCTGTTATGATGGTGAGAACACATTCGCCGAGTATGACTGCACCCAAGGCGTCATAGATCACATGTTGTTTGATCATTAGCGTGGATACTATAATGGTTGCTGCCCCGGCGGCCACCAAAATCTTGATGGGTTTGCGGATGCTTGGAACCGAGAGAACAGCACGCATAACCAGATAAGAGTGAAGAGAATGAATACTTGGAAAACAATTATAAGGACGATCCTGGCTATAGAGCCATCCGAGAACAGATGCTCCCAGGCCTGTACCCGTCAGTTCCGGGCGCGGTACCATGGTCTGAAAGTTGAAGTAGATCAGATAACATATCCAGACACAGATATTCATGGATAACAAGACGCGGTAATACGTCAGGCGATCCTTGGCACACAGGTAAGCGAGCACACCGAATACAAACGGGTACCAGCCCAAATATGGAATGGACATGCCAGGCACGTAAGGAATGATCCGGTCAAGCGGCGAATCAAGCACTACGAACCCGCGTTCTGGACTATTAAGAATATCATAGAAGAGCCCCATGACGGCCAAAGACAGCATTAAACTCAATGACAGCCAATAGGATTTGCTTTTTAACAATTGCACAACATTTTTTCTCCTTTCATTCATGCTCCAGAGGAACATGACCCCAGCAAATAACTAATTCAAATTTAAACAACAATATATTCTACTACGGCCAGCACACAAATTGAATCCTGATTTGTGTATTTTTGTGTATTTTTTTGACGAAGAAGGAATGCGGAAGTTTCAATGGGCATGATATGATAGAGACACATACGGACGAAGGCAATTTGGCCAGTAAAGTCGGTACAACAGGAGTGAGTGAATGCAATTTTCAAAAATGTTCGTATTGAATATGGGGATGCTTATTACCATTGCATATCTTGCTAGTGTGTTCTATAAATATGTCGTAATACGTACTTCTTCCCGAGTGAAGCAGATCAGTTCCGTGCTTGTCCTTATTTTTGCAGGTTGGATCAGTACGGTTTTTGGGTTTCAACTCACCGATGAAGTGGTCTTTGACCTTCGTTATGTTCCTTTAATTGTAGCCGTTCTAACGTATAGACAACCCTATAGCGTAATCATCGTGGGTATTGGAATTGGGCTGTCGAGGCTGACTTTTGGCATCACGGATGCTACATTGGCGGCAGTACTTAACATGTCTATTTTGGGCGTGATATGTGCAGGTCTGAATATATGGATGAGACGCAGCAACTACAGGCTGATTATTAAAGGAATCCTTGTTACAGTTATCGTCAATGTGGTCAATAGTGTAAACATTGCTATCGTTGGTGTGATCCCGGCTACATACTTCTTTTCACATATTATGCCTTATACACTCCCTACAGGCATTTTGCTGAGCCTTATTTTTGCATTTATTTTACGTGATTTTCAGAATGAACAGAATCGTATTTTGCTGATCCAGAGTACAAACCGGCTTTTATCTGTGCAAAAGGAAGAGTTACAGAAAGCCCAGATTGTACTGGAGGATCGAGCGAAACAATTGATGATTGCCTCACAGTACAAATCCGAATTTCTCGCCAATATGTCCCATGAACTGCGTACACCACTGAACAGTGTCATTAACTTTGCCCAGATGATCAGCGAGAATGCCGACACGATGGATCAGGAGGATATTATACGTTTTGCCAATATGATCGACCACTCCGGGCAGGAACTGCTTACGCTCATTAACGATATTCTGGATCTTTCCAAAGTAGAAGCGGGGCGGCTGGATATTGTACTGGAGGATATCAGTGTCGCACAACTTACAGAAGATGCCATGAGCCACTTTCAGCTTGTTGCCGAGAAAAAAGGTATTCAGTTGGTTCTGGACAAAAAACCGGGACTGCCCGAGACGCTCTGGTCTGATCCCCAGCGGGTTCAACAGATATTGCGGAATCTGATGTCCAATGCCATCAAGTTCACTCACCGGGGGAAGGTCACGCTGACCGTAAGCACCAAGCAGATTAAGAATGCAGGTATTCAGAATAGATGGCTTATTTTCTCCGTTCAGGATACAGGCATTGGTATTTCGGAGGACAAGCATCATTCCATATTTGAAGCATTTCAACAGGCTGACGGGTCGATTAGTCGAAAATTTGGCGGTACCGGACTAGGCCTGTCAATCAGTCGGGATTTAGCGAGATTACTGGGGGGATCGATTGAACTTGAGAGCACTGAAGGTAAAGGAAGCACCTTCTATCTCTATCTCCCGTTGGACCGTGAAAAAATGAGTTGACAACCTTCGCGCCGTGAGTAGAATTTGGGATGACAACTAGCATCGACCGGCTTTTGAGACCCGGTCTAAGGAGTGTATCCCCATACAGAAGACGGTCAACGTTAACCCTCCCCCGTTAGCAAGCAAACCACGGCGCAAGGGTTCGACACAACGCACGAATTTATCGATTGCAACATGGGAGGGTGTACCGGCAATTATTTTACAGACCTTGCTGGGAGGCCCATTTTTAACCGGATTTCTGCTGTACCTTGGGGCCGGGTCGAGACATATCGGCTTTGTGCTCGCGATTACCACGTTTGTGAACATTGCCCAGATCGGAGCAGCTTACTGGATGCAGCGTATTCGCAGCCGTAAACGCATGCTTCTGTTATTTGTGGGCACACATCGCATCTTGTGGAGTGCAACGGGACTGATCCCGTTCATATTCCCCAAAGAGTGGTGGGTAAGCGTATATATTGGCGTGTATACGGTTGCTTTTATATCAAATACCATCGGCGGTATGATCTGGACTTCACTAATTGGCGATATCGTACCTGCTAAGGTGAGAGGGCGTTATTTTGGAATTCGAAATACGATTCTGAATGCTCTTGGAAGCGTATGCTTATTTGCAGGCGGTATTGTTTTGGACCGTTACCCGGGAGAAATGGGCTTTCTGATCCTGTTTATTCCGGTGTGGATCTGTGCTATTGCCAATACAGTCATCTATTTCTTCTATCCGGACGTTCCCTTTGAACGTTCTACCGAAAAGGTTTTCTGGCGCATGTTCATCAAGCCGTTCCAGGATCGTTCTTTCTTGAAAGCAACGCTGTTCCTGGCTTCATGGTTATTGATCCAGACCTTGATTGTTCCGCTTTATTCCTATGTTATGCTCGATTTATTGAACATCAATTATCAGACGGTATCCCTGATCACGGTAGTCCAGACGCTGGTTATGATGGCCGGTTTCTATGTTTGGGGCAATCTGAATGCCAGATTCAGCAACAAAACCCTCCTATTTTGGACATTGCCAGTCATTGCACTCTCCTGTTTATCGTGGGGTTTAATGTCGTTCATGCCCGTATTGATCGCACTATTTCTATCTCATATCTTCCTTGGGATCGGTGTAGGTGGATTTAACCAGCTGGCATTTAACTTTACGATTGGAGACACACCCAAAAGTGAAAGACCGATGTTTGTCGCGGTGTATTCGGCTCTGACCGGAGTCACTTCGTTTCTTGGGCCGTTGTTGGGTGGCTGGTTGTATGAAAAGATGGAAACCTGGTCCAATGCGCTCGCCTGGATCTCAGCCTATGGATTTCAGGTGGGGGTTGGTGTCTTGATGCTGATTCTGACATTTACCCTTGGACGTCGTGTACTGTTAAAATAGATATTGAATATTTATACGGGCACTTCGATGACAGAACAACTTTGTAAATGTTTAGATTGATCATATGTATCTGGTATGACTTCAAAAAAGATGGCGAAGTGGAGGGATGTATTTGAATCGTCTCGAACGGAAAGCCATGGTGATTGGAGCCACCGGGCTTGTAGGCGAATTACTGGTTCAGAATCTGCTGGAGCACCCGGCATACAGCTTGGTTCGCGTTCTGGTTAGACGTCCGCTTGAGCTGCAACATCCCAAATTGGAACAGCATGTAGTGGACTGGGAACAGCTGGAGAGGCAAGACCACTTATTCGATGGAATCGATGACCTGTACTGTTGTTTGGGGACAACGATCAAAAAAGCAGGCAGTCAGGACAATTTCCGTCAGGTGGATTATCAGTACCCGGTTCGTGCAGCTACGATTGCGAAGCAACATGGTGTAGTACAGATGCTGGTGATCTCCTCCATGGGAGCGAGTGCAGGTTCCCGGGTCTTTTACAGTCGGACCAAAGGGGAAATGGAGGATGCATTGTCCGATATCGGTTTTCCGTCATTGCATATCTTCCGCCCTTCCCTAATTCTGGGAGATCGAAACGAGAAGCGGTTTGGTGAGCAGATGGCTGCCTATGCCATGAAGTTTCTGGATCGCTGGATGAAAGGCAGAGCGGACAAATACCGGGCGGTCCACGCCGCAACTATTGCACAGGCCATGACCAATATTGCGCTGGTGCAAACCAAGGGAAACCATGTGTATTCAAATGAAGTCATTCATGTCCTTGGTGTGGACGGGGGCTAAGAAACCTTTGAACGAGCTGTTTACTTCATGTGGCTAGTGAGGAGCGTTTCTCGCTTGAGGTAGATCGTGGTATAATAGGCAACAAAAATGAGTTCGAACCCTGACTCCATGCGGCAGCAGGATAACGAACACAAAGGAGAACTCGTCCATGAAAAAACCAATCTCTACCGATCATGCGCCAGGCGCCATTGGTCCATACAGTCAAGCCGTTGATGCAGGCGATTTCATCTACACTTCCGGACAGCTTGGTCTGAATCCTCAAACGGGAGAGTTCGGCGCAGATGTACAGGAGCAGACACGTCTGTCTTTGAGCAATGTGAAGGCTATCCTTGAAGCAGCAGGTACAAGTATGGATAAAATCGTGAAAACGACGGTGTTCCTGAAGGACATGAACGACTTCGTTCCTGTGAATGAAGTGTATAGCACGTTCTTCGAACAGCCTTATCCTGCACGCAGTGCAGTGGAAGTTGCTCGTTTACCAAAAGATGCACTGGTGGAGATTGAAGTTATTGCCCTGAAATAGGACAACCTTATTCGTTCTTTTATACATAAACAGCCGATTTCAGGTCGAAGACCAGAATCGGCTGTTTGCGTTACGTGTTTTCGTTATATTTAAGCGTTATATTTGAAGTAAACTACTCAATCGCGATCTTGATTCCGGGCGAAGAACAGCCATACCGCATAGATGGCCAGTACGATCGCAATGATGATTGCCGTATAATATACGGAAGTGACATCCTTTTGTTTAAGTGCAATGGCGATATACGCCCATGTGAATACAAGTGGGTATATGCTATCGCGATAACGGAAACTAACGAGGACAGCCAGCACCATACCGACAATCAGCATAATGATCGTCCAGGTTGGTTCGCTGATACCAAAACCATCCCAGCCAATTTTATATAACAGTACAGCTGCATTGACAATCGTTGCCACGCTAATCCATCCAAGATAGATGCTGAATGGCAGCTTCACAAGCCAGATCTCAGCAGTGGTTGGAACCGTAATGGTACGTGTTTTTACATACAGCATGATCAGGCACAACAGAAGCAGTACAATAATCAGTAAGGCGAGACCGGTCTGCAAGTTTTGAAAAGCAAAAATCCAGGCTACGTTGAAAGCGCAGCTTGCCAGGAACCAATACCCGAGACGGGTAATCGAATCCCTTTTCCAAGAAGCGGGCACGAACTGATAGATCACAAACCCTGCTAATAGCAGGTAGATCAAACCCCATATAGAGAAGGCATAGCCAGAAGGTGTGAGTAGCACAGGATACATATCCGATACTTCTTTATTGGTCTTGCCCCCGATCGGCAGAGCGTTGGAGAGGTAGTTCACGATAATTACAGCGATAAAACCAATGGCGTTTAACCACTTGTACGGATTGTTACGTGACATTGTGTTTCCTCCTTGGTTTAACGAATGAATGAACCACGGGTCAGTCTACAATGAATATACCCAGTTCTTGCACATTCTAATAACAGCCGCAAAAAATTCACAAGTTGATCCTTCAGATCCTTGTGCTCTGCCGCTTATGTTGGAACGGCACTCTGTCCCAATGTACGCGAAACGAAGCAGAAATATGTCCATGCCCACGATGTCCCACTGGAAGAGGAGGAAGAGAATGCTCACAAGAGAAACGATGGAGCAACAGCAAACTTGGTTCTATGTAGTTGCACTGTTCGTAGGAGCGGCGATAGGGTTGAGTAATCCGGTATGGGGGAATGTTTTACACTACACCGTGTCCCCGGTTCTTGCCGTTCTGTTATATAGCATGTTTGTACAGATTCCCTTTTTACAGTTAAAAGAGTCCTGGTCGAATCTTCGATTTATGGGGGCGCTACTAGTGGCTAATTTTATCGTTGTACCCGTAGTTGTATGGTTGCTCACACTTGTCTTTCCGCAATCACCAGGCGTTCTGATCGGAGTCTATCTGGTACTGTTAACACCCTGTATTGATTACGTCATTGTGTTCACACAACTCGGCAGGGGCAATGAGAAACTGATGCTCGCCGCAACACCTCTTTTATTTGTTATACAAATGATCCTGTTGCCGTTTTATTTATGGCTATTGATGGGTACTGAGGTAGCGCAGATCATGCAGGTAGGGCCGTTTGTAGAGGCTTTTCTGTTCCTGATCGTTATTCCACTGCTGCTCGCTGTTGTTACCCAAGTTTTCTCCAGAGGTAAAGTGAGCGGGGAGCGGGTCATGAATGGGACGGCATGGCTCCCGGTTCCGATGATGGCACTTGCGCTGATCGTGGTTGTCGCTTCCCAGATTGGCAAAGTCTACAATGATATGGCGATTATCGTAAACGTGATCCCGATCTACATTGCTTTTCTGATCATTATGCCTTGGATATCTCGGATCATTGCCAATGGATTTCGATTGAATCCAGGTGCAGGGCGGGCGTTGATTTTCAGTTCAGCCACACGGAATTCGTTGGTTGTTTTGCCGCTGGCGCTGGCACTCCCGCCAGAATGGGCAACTATTGCTGCGGCTGTTATTGTTACACAGACGATGGTGGAGCTTGCAGGGGAGCTAATCTACATTCGACTTGTACCTGCGGTGATTTTGCGGGATCGGTGAGCGTACTAGGGTGTATCTATGTTATGATATATTACAATTAATAAAACCATTTTTGGTAAATAAAAGGGGGTTATGAGTATCCTTACTTACCGGAAGATCATGTTCTACCTGGATATTGCACTGGTACCATTCATCGTAGTCTTTTTTCCCATAGCAGCTCATACAACGGGAAATAAAGTTTATTATCTCTACTTGGGTATAGCTGTAGCTGCAATCTTTCGGATCGTATCCTATCTTAGAAAAGAAAGAGCCAACAAATCGTCATGATATAGGCTAATTTTCGTGTTCCAAAATAAACAGCAAAAAAGGACTCCGTTGGGGGTCCTTTTTGAGTTGAAGCTCCTACGTTCCAGCCTCCAATAATGTTTTACGATATTCCGCTGGCGTGATGCCCTCCATTTTTTTGAACACTTTGCTGAAATACTTTTCGTCCTGAAATCCAACCATCTCAGAGATTTTGACGACTCGAAGGGAAGGATTTTGCAGTAACAGCTTGGCGTTGTTGATCCGCAGTTTGCCCAGATATTCCGACCAGTTCAGACCAAAATGCTGTTTGAATTTACGGGAAATATACTCCCGGCTCAGATAGAAACGCGCGGCAATCTGCTGTAAGGACAGGTCCTCCTGATAATGGGCGTCCATATAACGTGCAATCTCACTCATGGGATCAGGATTGGCGTGGTGGTGAGCGGTGAGCGCCTTTCCTGCGGCAAGCAGTCGTTGTTCCAACAATGAACGAAGCAGGGGGAAAGATAACAGTCCTTCAGCGTCCAAAGGTAACTCGGCAAAGGGAATAGACTGTTCCTCCGTCACTTCTTCCTCATGGAATGACGAACCTGCCGTATCATCAAGCCAGCGGCTCAGCATCCATTCCAGCTCCTCGATCCATTGCTGAATCTGCTCAGCACTGACAACCGCAAGATCAGTAATCGGGTCAAGCCACTCGGCGACCGCAGCAGATACACTGGAAGCCCGGCAACTCATGGCTGCCATACGCAGGGGTTCTTCATGGGCGGTTAAACGCCTGGTTTTATTTCCATTTGATGATTCCACTGAGGCATGGATTCGCTGTTTAATTTGCACAGCATTACGTCGCCACAGCCTTGAACTTGCTTCCAGATAGGCCGCTGAGATTCCGCAAGGATAAGACTCACAGATGGAGATGCCAAAATGAAGCCGGCGCTGAATCGTCTGCTCCAATCCCTGATTGACCTTGTCCAGAATATGTTCCAATGATGTGGATGGACCCCAATGCAGCAGAACAATCTCGTCCGGTTGATCCAACTGCCGAAACATTACGCCTTCGTCTGGTGTGGATAACATCTCGGCACAGATATTGAGCACGGAGAACACAAGCAGGTCCGGTTGACTGCGATATTTTGCCAGACAACCTGCATCCAGATGGGACAGGCTGGTGACAGCGACACTACAGACAGGGATAACACTAGGGAGATTCAACTCATCCTGCAATCGCTGCATGTGTGATGGGCTGCTGCCTCTGCCGACGGCAAGTTCGGTGAGCAGACGATCCTGGTAGTGGGGGCGCATTCGATTAACAACAATGGATTGCCTGGTGGATTGTATCCGAATGGCGTCTTCCTCTTCCCAAGCTGTAACGGCCTTTAATAGAGATGCATTCAGCTCATCTGCTTCCACAGGTTTCAGGAGGTAGTCCATGCCACCATGTCTGATTGCATGCCTCACAAGTTCAAAATCATCATATCCGCTGATAACCAGCACCTTGCTGTGTGGGGCATGAGCCGATATCCATTCAAGCAATGCCATACCGTCCTTGCCCGGCATACGCATGTCACTGAGTATGATTTGAGGTTGATGTGCCGTGATGGCGGCGATGGCTTCATCCCCGTCTGCTGCTTCAAGTAATGTATCAATGCCAAACTCTTCCCAATGACCAAGCAACCTTATGGCATCGCGGACATGTTTTTCATCATCTACAAGCAGTGCCTTCATGTTGTTCACTCTCCCGCGTATAGTTTAACCGTGATCTTCACACCATTGGGTTCCCGATTGCTGATCTCAAGCCTGGCTGAGTGACCGGGATGTGAGTTCAATTGAAGTCGGCGTATTACATTTCGTAGACCGATGGATTCAGACTCGTCGGATTCTTGTGTGGATAACCCGGTTGTTGTATGACTTTGATGCAGCCATCCGCGGATCTCCAGTAATTTATCTTCAGGTATGGATGGGCCATTATTATTCAGTTCTATTTCAATCCAATGATCGTTGATCCGGCGGCTGGACAGGGATATGTGACCTTTGCCAGGCTGAATATCTGCTCCATGTTTGAAATAGTTCTCAATTAAAGGTTGTAACGTCATTCTTGGCATTTCGACAGATAGGGTATCTTCGGCAAAATCCAAATCCACCTCAAGGCGGTCACCAAACCGCTCCTGCTGCAGTTCCAGATATAACCGGGCATGCTCCGCCTCTTCGCGTAAGGTCACGCAGGTCTGATCCCGCATGCTATAGCGCAGCATTTTGGAAAGGCTAGAGAGTAGTATATACGCCCGTTGTCCTTGCTGTTGAAGGGCGAGTGTACCGATCGATTGCAGTGTGTTATACAGAAAATGCGGATGAATCTGCGCTTGCAACGCTTTGAGTTGATTTGTCTTATTGGCGATCTCGAGTCGATATTCCCGCAAAATAAGATTATTTACCGTATCCATCATATCCCGGAAATGACGAGCGAGCACCCCGAATTCATCGCGACTGGATAGATGGATATCCACATGCAGGCGCCCGGCTTGAATCTGGTTCATATACCGCATGAGTTGCTTGAGCGGACCGGTGATTCGGATGGAGATGAACAAGGTTGCAACAATGACCAATGCAAGTGCCGCAATGGCAATCATCGCGTTATTCCACGTAAGTGTGGTGGCTCTGGCATATAACGTCTCATTCGGGATCTGTTTGACGATGGTCCAATCGGCGTATGTGCTGCCAAGTTGCTGGTATACATACATGGAACGATCCTGTTCAAAATGCCCTGCAACATTCTGGGCTGTACCTGCGCCAGATCGCGCGATATTCAGTTCACTAGCCGTTTCCGCTCGTAGTGCATCCGTATGATTGACCTCGGAACGTCCTTGGTAAATGATCTGATTCTGACCATCCACCACATAGATCTGTTCCTTAGCCGGATCATACAGCCTGCCACAGATTGCTGCAATGGTATTCATATTCAGATCAATGGCGAGTACACCCAGACGCTCGGTGGACGGAATATCCTTGATCACCCGATGCAGGGTAATGACCGTTCTGGCAGGGTCATCGGGGGAGGCAGCCTTGAATCCGTATGTGTGACTCATGTGTGCCGATTCCACCCAGATATCCGGGCTGTCACCGCCTGTTTTTCCATGAAGCGAGCCGGAATAGGCCTGTTTGCGTTCCTCCCGCTTCGGAAAGGGGTTCGTAATCAAGGTGGATTGATTAGCGGCAAAAGAGTGCAAATACAGCTGGAATACATCCGGCACAGCCGCGCGTATTGTCTGCAAAGTGGTGTACACTTCGGCCACCGCACGATAATCACCAGGAATTTTTGCCAAGTTACGCAGAAAGTTTGGGTCGTTATACACAGCGAGCGACGCTCTGGCCACGTTATCCACATAGTTGTTGAGATTGGTGGACGCTTGGTAGATCAGGCGTTTGTTCTCTTCCACAGCCTGTTCCCGCAGGGCTGTCTTGGTCTGGATAAACGTCATGCTGATCGATGCGAGCAGTGGAAGTGTGGTAGCAATGAGCATAAAGGCAATCAATTTGGTGCGTATACTGTAGTATTTGGACATCGGAACACCCCTTCTGGTTGCAGGTTAAGAGAGGACAATATTTTACCCCCAACTGTTCACAAGGGTCGGTGTTTCCCTCGGCGATAATGGGGTTTAATAGAAAAAGAGACCAATTTCATCCATCTATAGAAGGGGAGAACGATATGAAGCATCGCAAATCTTCACAGCTGTTACAGCAGCTTGTGTTCGTGGGTCCCTCCATCGTGTTTTTTATTCTCATCATCGTGGTCCCTTTCCTGCTTGGCATGGTGTATTCCTTCACGGATTGGAACGGGGTATCCGAGAACATTAATTGGGTAGGGTTTGATAACTTCGTGCATGTTTTTGCGAATGATCCCAAGTTCCAAACGGCGTTTTGGTTTACGGTACGCTTCACCGTGGTTGGTGTGGTACTGACCAATGTGATTGGTTTTTTCCTGGCGTATTTCCTGACCAAACCGCTCAAGACGAGAAACATTCTGCGTACGATCTTTTTTATGCCTAACGTGATCGGTGGGTTGTTGCTCGGCTTTATCTGGCAGTTCATATTTGTGAAAGGGTTTTCAGCAGTAGGCGATGTAACCGGCTGGTCCTTCTTCAACCTTCCTTGGCTGGGAGACGAACCAACCGCCTTCTGGGGAATCGTGATTGTGTTTGTATGGCAGACCGCAGGATATCTGATGGTCATCTACATCTCATCTCTGACAAATGTATCCCCTGATCTGCTGGAAGCTGCTGAGATTGATGGCGCAAGTCGCTGGCAGGTACTGCGGAGCATCATTCTTCCGCTCATTATGCCGGGTGTGACAATCTGTCTATTCCTGGCGATCTCCTGGTCGTTCAAAATGTTCGATCTCAATCTGTCACTGACCAAAGGTGGACCGTTCGGATCGACAGAGTCGGTTGCACTTAATATTTACAATGAAGCCTTTGTGAATAACAGATATGGCATCGGAACCGCCAAAGCGCTCGTGTTCTTCGTAATCGTTGCCATCATCACCATGATTCAGGTACGTCTGACGAAGAGCAAGGAGGTAGAAGCCTAATGGAGACGACGAAAAATTATCGCTTCAGTACCATTGTAACCGAGATTGTCATGGTACTCCTTGGACTTTTATTCCTGGTTCCGTTTTACTTCCTGTTTGTGAATTCGGTCAAAACCTTCGGTGATCTGCTCACCAATTCGGCTGCTTGGCCGGAAGTATTTCAGTGGGGCAACTATGCGAACGCTTGGGAGAAAATTAACTTTCCGTCCGCGCTGATGAACTCGCTTATCGTTACCGTGGTCAGCAATCTGTTGCTTGTGCTGATCAGTTCCATGGCCGCGTACCGAATGGTCCGCAGCGATACCCGGTTCAACCGTATTTTGTTCGGCATGTTCATTGCCGCGATGGTGATTCCGTTCCAGTCTATCATGATTCCACTTGTTACTGTAACCAGTAATCTGGGATTGATCGACAGCCTTGGCGGCCTCATTATCTGTTATCTTGGTTTCGGGGCACCGATGTCGGTCTTCCTGTTCCACGGATTCGTAAAATCCGTCCCACTGGAGATTGAGGAAGCGGCTCGTGTGGATGGAAGCTCGGTCTACGGAGTGTTCTTCCGGATCGTATTTCCACTCATGAAACCGATGTATGTAACCGTCATCATTCTGAACACACTCTGGATCTGGAATGATTATCTGCTCCCATCGCTGATCCTGCAAAGCTCCAACCTGCGTACGATCCCGATTGCGACCTTTGCACTCTTCGGACAATATACGAAGCAATGGGATCTGGCCTTGCCAGCACTTGTGCTCGGTATTATGCCGATCATTATCTTCTTCCTGCTGATGCAGAAGTACATCATTCAGGGGATTACGGCTGGATCAGTTAAAGGATAAGGTGCGAGGGCAGGGTCGCTGTGGTGCGAGTGCGAGCACAAGGTCGCTGCGGGATCAAGTTGCGCTTTCGGTCGCTGTTGCTCCTCGGTGGCCTGAATGTATTAGGGCAAGGAAGCCACCGAGTATCAAAGGCGAACGCTCCGCTCCTACATCGCATCCTGATCCCTTTGCTCCCACCTCGCATGGAGGTGTGCAAAGGGAGCCATGCCCGTATAGCTTGGGCATGACTCCTGGGGAAAAGAGCAATAAAGAGAAGAGAACGATAAAGAGAAATGACCAAGAAAGAAGCTTGTATTCAAAGCGCTAACGAATCCACCGCATCTTAATAGGTGGATAATCAAGGAATACAAATTGTAACGAATCTCAGCAACGTTATTCGGGTACAAGACGGCGTCAGAGCCCTAAAAATTGACCAAATCGACGAAATAACGTCGCTGTGATTCGTTAAAATTGGAACCTGTGCAAATAGGTGCGAATAACGTGCGCTCGGTTCGTTAGAATGAAAACACGCTTCAAGGGAAGGTTATTCTGTCATCGGAGTGCCAGTGTAAATATTCATTAGTGGAACGGTTATACTGAAACTACTATAGGGAGAGTGTATGTATGAAAAGAATGACAAAGTTGACGTTGCTTATGCTGATTGCTTTTTCGGTAATGCTCGCGGGTTGTGGCAATGGGGACAAGAGTGGCAGTCCGGTCAACACGGATACTCAAGGTGGTGGCGAGGCTGCTGCTGGAGATAAAACCATTAAAATCTTCCAATTCAAAGTCGAAATCGCGGAAGCGCTCAATCGTCTCAAAGCGGAATATGAATCCTCCCATCCAGGCGTCAAACTGGACATTCAGACTGTAGGTGGCGGCAGTGACTACGGTGCTGCATTAAAAGCCAAGTTTGCCGCTGGCGAACAACCAGACATTTTCAACGTAGGTGGTTATCGTGAATTGGATACATGGCTTGAATATCTGGAAGATCTGTCTGGAGAATCATGGGCCAAGGATGCACTCGAAGTAGCCAAAGAGCCAATGACCAAAGACGGTAAGCTCTACGGACAGCCGCTCGCGCTGGAGGGTTATGGTTTCATTTATAACAAAGACCTCTTCCAAAAAGCAGGTATTACTGAAATTCCAACGACACTGGAACAATTGGATCAAGCGGCACAGAAACTTCAAGCCGCAGGCATTACCCCATTCTCTAATGGATATCAGGAGTGGTGGGTGCTGGGCAATCATAACGTAAACGTCGCATTTGCAAATCAGGCAGATCCGGTGAAATTCATCCAGGGACTCAACGAAAGTACGGAGAAAATTCCTGGAAACCAAGTGTTCGCCGACTGGATCAACTTGCTCGACTTAACGCTGAAATACAGCAACAAAAACCCGCTGACAACCGACTACAATACGCAAGTTACGTTGTTTGCGAGTGGAGAAGCGGCGATGATGCAACAAGGGAACTGGACTCAAGTACAGATCGATGGAATCGATCCGGATCTGAATCTGGGTATCCTGCCAATGCCAATTAACAATGAACCTAATGACAAATTATTTGTCGGTGTACCGAACTATTGGGTTGTGAACAAGAACTCTCAAGTGAAACCGGAAGCAAAAGAGTTTTTGGAGTGGCTCGTAACTTCGGATATCGGGAAACAATACATGACGAAAGAATTCAAATTCATTCCGGCGTTCAGTTCCATCACGGCATCCGAAGAGGATCTGGGTGACCTCGCCACAGAGATCATGAAGTATAGCCAGGAAAATAAAACACTCAGCTGGAACTTCAACCGTTTCCCTGAAGGGGTTCCACAAGAGTATGGCAGCACGATTCAGGCTTACGTTGCAGGCAAATCGGATAAAGCCGGATTGCTCGACGCATTGCAACAGAACTGGGATAGTCTGAAAAAATAATCCGGATCATGGACGGTATCCACAGGTTACCAAAAATGGTTCAGAAATCTTCGGATAGAAAAGTTAGTCTATCTAATATATGAGTTAATTGAAACAGGTTAGCCAGAAATCTTATTCTGGTTGGCCTGTTTTTGTTTTTCCGAGGAGCCAATGACGCTCTCTGAAAAGTTCAAAGTCAGTTATATCCCTGAAATGTGGATAACCCCTAAGCAGTTTAACGATCTAATGACGTATTTAACACAGAGTTAATACTATATGTGGATATCCTGTGTGTATTACACTCTAAATGTGGACAAGTGTGGAGTAATTGGAGTGGGAGGTCCTCTTTTGTTAACAGAAATACTTGTTTTCAACTGATTAGTACTGTATAGTTCTAAATATGACAAATCCAAAAATGAATACGGGACCCGCCAAATCCAAAAGTACCAATCCGGTGAACCGGACCAAGGCAGTTGAAGTGGCGGCACAATTATTTCTGCGTCAGGGGTACAGCTACGTCAGCATGGATGAAGTCGTGCGCGTGAGTGGGGTATCCAAGTCAAATATTTATTATCATTTTAAAAACAAGGAGGAGCTGCTCCAGGCCGTGGTACAATACTGGATTGCCCAGTATGAGTCGGAGCTGTATCTGCTGCTCAGTCAGCGTGAGCGAGGAGTGGAGGAGCGTATCTACTCATTCATGGCATTGTTGTCGGCAGGCATTGAGGGCCGAAATTATGAAGGGAGCTGTCCTTTTGTTACGTTATATATGCAGACACCGGACAGTGCACCCCAAGTGAAGGAAAGCATATCCAGATTCTTTCGTGAACTTAGACCGATGGTGGAGAAGTTGTTTCAGCAAGGTTTGGATCGCGGTGAATTTCGCAAAGAAATCGAACCGGGACCGGCTGCGTTGTTGTTTATTGCCGCATTGGAAGGTTCACTAATCCTAGCGGGAACTGCCCGTGATGTAGGGATTATAGAACAATCGGCGCGTACGTTTTGTCAGATGCTTCGTTAATCGAAGCTCTTTTTTTGAATATAACTAGTACTATATAGTACTAAAAGGAGCCGTAACACAATGATTGTACATACTAACCGTGTATCCAATGAAGAAAACACAGCAGCACATTCAACAAACATGAATCAGGTAATAAGTAAGTCTGATATGGCAAGTACGACCATTTTTATGACAGGTAGTACAGGTTTTATCGGCAAAGAAACGGTCAAACAACTTACGCAGGGAGACGCACAATTGCTCTTGCTGGTTCGTTCGGAACAGCGAGCCAGAACTGTGCTGAAGGCTTATGGAGTGAAGGATTTCAAGCGGATTACCTTTATTACAGGTGATTTATCCATGTCGGGTCTTGGCCTTACCGCAGTAGATCGGGAGCGTGCTCTTGAAGCAAATGTGATCATTCACGCGGGTGGAACGATGGACGTCACTTTGGAACGAAAAATAGCCGAGCAGATATTCATGAACGGGGCCAGGGAACTGGCACAGCTAGCACAGGAAATCCACTCTACTCATGGATTGAGACACTTTATCCACGTTGTTGGTTATATGAGTCCTTATGGAGAGCGGAATGAACAGGGGAATTATCTACAGGTTGAGCATGTGGATAATAATGAAAGTGCATATGAAGAGATGAAGTTCCATGCCGATCTGCATATTCGCGAGCATGCAGAACAGCATCGCTATCCCTTATCCGTTGTAAATCCGAGTACAGTGGTTGGGCCACGTCCCACAGGTGAAACCGAGCAAACGGGTGGGATTGGACTGCTCATTCAGGCGATTCAGAAAGGACTTATGCCGGTAGTGCCGGGAGGTTCATCCTATTGGTTACCGCTTGTGGAGAATGACATTGTTGCAGAGACACTAGTTTTTCTATCCAGGGAAGCTGCTCCAGTCGGAGGAACTTATCCGCTATTGGCGCGGAGGGAAGACAGTCCCAATATGAAGGAACTGCTGCAACTCTTGGCGCAGCAATTGGACGTACCCAAACCCAAAGGGGCTGTGCCATTACCGTGGATTCAATGGATCATGAAATCAGGTGGTTCACGCATCAGTGGTGTTCCAGCGGAGTCGGTTGCTTTTATTACCAACAGGTCATTCCCGGTTGAAGAGACGGAGGCTCTGTTCACACGTATGGGGCAATCCTGGCCGGACATCCGGGAACAGCTTCCGCTGGTTACAGCCGATCTGGACTATCGTTTTCGGTATACGCCGTTACCTGAGGGTTTTCCGACAGATTATATTCGGTCTCGAAGTGGAAATATGGCTATGCTTGGTTGGGAGGGTGAGGGAGAGCCTTGGATTATTGTACATGGTTTGCTTCAATCTGCGGATGAGATGTTACCTTTAGGAAAACAGCTTAGGGACCGGACCGGGAACCCGGTATGGTTAATCGATCTCGCTGGATTCGGACGGTCCCCGGTACATCAGGGGGATGAAGCGTTTGAAGGTCAGGTGGATGCACTGCTTACGGCTATTGGTGAGTTTGAGGGTCCGGTGAAGCTGGTTGGTCATTCGATCGGGGCTGCTATTGTAGCTGCGGCACAGATGCGTAGCGGGCGGACAGACATTCGACTGGGGTTGCTCCAGCCAGTTGCCAACAATTCAAATCCGAATGTCCTAAGATGGGTTTCCCGTTTACCAAGAGGGGTGATACGCTCCCTGCTGCGTGGCAGATCGGAGAAAAGTTGGAATCAAATGTTCAGTTCACATAGCGGCGTAGGCGACAGCAGTGTTATGGCCGAGGCCATGGGCAAGAGAATACGCTCCAGTCTCCAGTCCCCTCGTATTGCAGGAGCACATGCAGACTTGTTGCGCTGGATCCACTCGGGTCAGAGGAAAGGCGCCAGATCAACGTTGTGGGCGAAAATGGAAAGTCAGCATTATGTCAAGAATGTATTAGTTGTGTGGGCCAATCAAGATCAGGAATATCACTATCCCCAAGATATGAACTCACAGGTCAAACGGATAGATGTCCCCTATGGACATTACTTTCCGACGTTTCGGTATAAGGAAACAGCTGCAATCCTCGCCCAATGGGCCGATACCTTGAGGTGAGTTCAGGTTTGGACATGCAGGAATCCCGTGCTAATTGTCGAAAGGGTCAAGTCGACTTTTGAGAGCTGAACCAAAGACAGGAGAGATGAATGTATGAGCAAGCAACGTGTGGAAATCAGTAAAAATGTGCTAACGAAATGTCTCGGACTGCGCAGCGGAGAGAATCTGGTAGTTGTCGCAGACGATATGAAGCGGGATCTGGCTGAATCCATCTATGAGGCAGGCAAAGCACTTGGTGCAGAGTCGGTCCTGTTAATCATGGAGGAACGCAGCAGATCTGGAGAAGAGCCACCGGCGCCGATTGCAGAGGCCATGATTCGAGCAGATGTAGCCGTGTGTGTAACGCGATATTCATTAACACATACCCAAGCACGCAAAAAAGCCGCTGCTTCAGGGACCCGAGTGGCAACCATGCCTGGCATGACAGAGGATATGTTTATGAACGGAGCCATTACAGCTGAATATTCGCAAGTAAAGGCGTTGACCGAGAAGGTAACGGCTCTATTAACCGCAGGTCGCCATGTGCGAATAGAGAAGCAGGGCCATAGTCTTTCCTTTTCCATTGAAGATCGTAACGGTGTACCAAGCACAGGTATGTATTTGAACCCTGGTGAATCGGGCAACTTGCCGTCAGGAGAAGCTTATATTGCTCCCGTTGAGGGCAAGGGTGAGGGCAGTATTGTTGTAGATGGTTCCGTTGCTGGAATTGGGGCACTCCGTGAACCGATGCTATTGACCGTTAGTGAAGGACGATTGGTGTCAGCTGAAGGACCAGATGGGGCTCAATTACTGGAAACGCTTGGTGAGGGCGATGGTCGTTTTCTCGGCGAATTCGGGATCGGTACCAATAACAAGGCGCGAATCACGGGTGTGGTGCTGGAAGATGAGAAGGTGTACGGCACAATTCATGTGGCCTTTGGCAGCAATAACACATTTGGTGGAACGATTGCCGCAGGTGTTCATATTGATGCAGTTGTACAAAAGCCGGACGTGTACATCGATGACAGGCTGATCATGCGTCAGGGTGAATTGGTCGAATAACTACAGCGAAGGAAATTGGGCATGTCCACAACGTGTCCACAGTAATGGATAACTGAAGCGGAAATTCAGATTTTACGTCAGATTTACAAACAAATACACAACATGTCCACATTAAATTAATGAATATCCACATGAAACGCCAAAGATATCCACAGCATGTGTGCAATATGTGCACAACTTATCCACAAATCAGGTATAACTCGTATTTTCATGCGATAAAACAGTCGTTTTGGAGTAATTAAACAAGTTATCCACAGTAATAACGCTTTTTTGTTCCAAGTATTTGAAAACATAGAAACAGATCCATAATATATGGGGATAAAAAAGACCGAAAATCGGCATAAAGCTGATCTTTGGTCTTTTTTTTGAATATAATTTTTCAATCCGATGTCAGGTTACTTACGCTCAATATTAAAACGACTGATTTCCACCACCCTCCACAACAGGGCAAATGAGCAGAGCGGAGACAGCAACCGTAATGCAACGTCTGTTGAAGTTGGCAAAATTGATCTGAAGCCTAAACATTTGGTCAAAAATAACCGATACACCAAAGTAACATCTAGTGGGACGAAAGTAGTCTGATTATACGGAATGAGAGGATATGGGGATAACTATGGACGAGGGAATGCAATATATTAATTTTTCGGTAGGAGACCAGATCTTTGCACTACGAATTGATGAAGTTCATGAGATCATCAGAATGGTACAGGTGACAACAGTTCCATTTGGAAGCCCGGAGATCCGAGGTTTTGCTTCGCTGTACGGTAAGGTCGTTTCGGTGGTGAGTCTTCGTGTATTGTTAGGCATGCCAGACCAGGAGGATACCTCTTCTACACGTATTATTGTGGTGCCTTACAAAGGTGGATTTGTACCGCTGATCGTAGATATGGTCGATTCTGTCGTAAGTTACGATCGTTTCGAGGAACCAGCTGAGGAACACCGTCGTTTCATGCTTGGCGTTTTTGACAAAATCGGGTTCTGTGAAGATCATCGTGCAGGTATTTTGAACCTCGATGTATTACTGGGCAGCTTGATCAGATCATAGGAGTATAACGATCCGTAATTCTTTCAATATTCAGTATTATCCTTCGGTTTACCCAAATGTTCCTCATCCGCTTTTCGGGAGAAGGGACATTTTTTTGTGCCGCTAAGGCGTTTTCAGACACGCCCTAACCATCGAAATAACCACTTTTTATGGGCAAAGGTTTTTAAATCCGGTCATTTTCGTATATGATGGAGAGTAACAATGCGAAGGGATGACGGGAGACTTTAATGATGCAATCGCTGTATGGAGTATGGCTTGGTGACGTATTTTTTTGTTTTTCCGGTGAAACATCGGAACCACGTGTGGATGCATGGAGCCACGTGGTAAGAAGGTTGAATTTTGGCGACGGGGGTCGTCTGTTTCAGCCTGCCGCTCTGCGTCTTGCGGAGCTGCGCTGGCCGAATCCGCTGAGGAACACGGCTGAAGCGAAGAACACGAAGCGGCGTCAACTGCTGGGACGCACATTGGAAGGATTGGCAGTCTCGCCAAAGGATGCCTTCAGGTTGCTGCTGCAATGGGATGACCGTTTGTTAAATACAGCCGGAATTCAGGTTGGAGAAGAGATGCGTTACTGGATCAAGGCGGCGCAGTTCACACAGGAGCTGCTGTTGCGGGGAGCAATTGCTCCATCGGCTGAATTCGCAGCAAAGACCGGAGCACGGCGACGGACCGGACAAGAGACATTAACAGGCGTATGGCGACCACGCTTGCAGCAGGAGGAGGACATCGAACGCTTCCGCGATCTTGCTGAAGCGATGCCTCCGATTGGATTGGCTGCTCCTGGAGCTTATGCTTCATTGGAACCGGAAACGCGTGAAGAAGCAGGGGCTGCGGTATTATTTTCATTCATGAGTGGCATGATTCATGCTGTAGTGACAAGTGAACTGGAGGGCATGGACAGTGAACTGTCCCGTTACCGCACCCCATATCGACGCGGATCTTCGCCAGTAGCCGAACTCTGGTGGAACAGTCTGATCTCGATGTTCCGTCCTGTGACGGTGCAAGGGCCGACGGACGATATGACAGCGTTTATTCATACGTTGCAAGAAGTTGGTGGAACGTCAATGCCAATCGTGGGAGCAGAAGAGATGGCACCTGCTGAAGGCCAATTGAAGCTGGTGCTCCGCTTGGAGCCACCGCTGGGCGAACATGAAACGATCTGGGGAATCAGCTTTTGGGCGGACAGTGAGCAGGAACCAAGCTTGAGGTTGCCTGCACGGACGATCTGGGCACATCCAGAGCGAGATCTGGACCGGGGGAAGGTGTTATATACCTCGGCGGCAGAGCAATTATTGATGGCACTCGGGCAAGCGGCAGAACTGGCACCTGAACTGGAGACGGCGCTGCTTACCGCTCGTCCGGAGGAAATTAAGCTGGAGCAGCAGGGTTTCTTTGAGTTTCTCACACATGCGGTTCCACGTTTGCAGAAGGCTGGGATAACCGTTCTCATGCCTTCAAGGTGGAGTCGTGCCGGGAAACGTCGTGCGGGACTGCGTCTGCAGATGTTGAATCGGGGAACAGAACGGTTGCCTGGAGCCACATCGGCACTTGGCATGGAACAATTGGTTGCTTTCAAAGCGGAGCCTATGCTGGATGGGAAACCGGTAACGGCGGAGGAACTGGCAGCACTGGCTGAATCCACAGTTCCGTATGTTATGTTCCGTGGCGAATGGATTGAAGTGGATACAAAAGAGATTCGCCAAGTCCTGCGTTATATGAAAAAAGAAGAAGAACAATATATGCCTCTCTCCGAATGGCTGCATCTGGCAGCGGATGAAGGGGAGGATTCCGCATGGAAGGGCCTCTCCGTCTTTGGTGCCGAATCTGATGGGATGCTTGCTTTCCTGCTCGATGGACAGGTGCTTCGCAGCATTGAGCCTCGTCAGGTTCCGGCAGAATTGCATGGTGAACTCAGACCTTATCAGGAACGAGGTTACCAATGGTTATCCGCGATGCGTGAGCTGGGCTTTGGCGTATGTCTCGCGGACGATATGGGACTTGGGAAGACGATTCAGGTAATTACCTGTCTGCTGGATCGCAAACACGAGGAACGCCAGGCAGCTGAAGAGGAAGCCCGTGAGAATGAGCTGCTGAATGGATCAGATGATGCATTCCCGGCGTATCAGCACACGAATGAGCGGCCTGTTCATCTGCCTGCACTTATTGTGTGTCCTACCTCGCTGCTTGGAAACTGGCAGCGTGAGCTGAAGCGGTTTGCCCCGGATCTGTCGCTATATATTCATCATGGCGGACAACGGCTGCACGGGAACGAATTCCAGGCAGAAGCGCAGACGCATGACATTGTACTGACGACCTATCATCTGGCAGGCAGAGATGGCCCGGATCTGGCTTCGTTGCACTGGTCCACCATTGTGCTGGATGAGGCACAATATATTAAGAACTACCGTACCAAGCAAGCACAAAGCGTGATGCGTCTGTCTACACTTCATCGTATTGCGATGACAGGAACGCCTGTAGAGAACCGACTGAGCGAACTCTGGTCCATTTTTCAGTTCCTCAATCCGGGGTATCTGGGCACCGCTTCATCGTTCCGTCAGCGTTATACGGGACTGGGACCATCTGAAGAAAATGCAGCATCCTTGCGTGAGCTTCATCGACTGGTATCTCCATTCATGCTGCGCAGGCTGAAAAGTGATCCGGATATTCGCAAGGATCTGCCAGAGAAGCTTGAACTGAAATCCTATTGTTCTCTGACGCCGGAGCAGACGGTGTTGTACCAGCGTGTGGTGGATGATCTGATGGGGGGGCTGGACGGCAGAAATGGCATTGCCCGTAAAGGGATTGTGTTGTCCTCCCTGACCAAGCTCAAGCAGATCTGTGATCATCCGGTGCTGGCGGACAGCAATCGGAAAGACCACGGCAAGGCTGAGGCATCTGGTAAGATGGAACGTTTGCTTGAACTGCTGGACGCCATCCGTGATAACGGGGAATCGGCCCTGATCTTCACGCAGTATGTTGCTATGGGAGATCTGCTGGTATCGAGGTTGAAACAGCGATATGAGGAAGAACCTTATTTCCTGCATGGTGGTGTGTCGAAGGCGCAAAGAGATGATATGGTGGAGACTTTCCAAAAAGGAGAGGGTCCGTCCATGTTTGTGCTATCTCTTCGTGCCGGAGGTGTGGGTCTGAATCTGACACGGGCGAGTCATGTCGTTCACTATGACCGGTGGTGGAATCCTGCGGTTGAGAATCAGGCGACGGACCGTGTATTCCGAATTGGACAGAATCGCAACGTGCAGGTGCACAAGTTGATCTGTCAGGGAACGCTGGAGGAACGGATTGATGAGCTGATCGAAAGTAAGAAGGCACTCTCCGAGCAGGTCGTTGGTTCGGGTGAGAATTGGCTGACCGAGATGTCGGATGATGAGCTGCGTGGCCTGATTTCTCTTCAGGGTGAGACGTGGCTGTGACCTTGAACATTCAGGGGAATATAGATGTGGAGAAAGGGGGATTATTGTGAGCGAAAAATGGAAGATCGAGCTGCATATGTCCCCCGGTGGATGGACAGCAGAAGTAAATACAGCAGCGGAAGCGGACCAGGAAGTTTCCGTTTCCGCTTCCGCTGTTGAGGGCAAGACCGGATCGGCCGCAGGCATGTTCACGGTCACGGGAACGCCCGCGCGACTGAGCGAAGCCCAGCGCGAGGCTGTACTGGCTCAGTTGCGCAAGCGCCCGCTGACGCTGTACGCCCTGTTGCGCGGCGGCCCGGCGTCCGAGGAGCTCGCCGGGCTGCTGCCGGCTACGCAAGCGCCCGATGGCTCGCCAGGCGCAACAACGGTCAGCGCGGCCGTGGCATGCACCTGCGGCCGCCCGGGCTGCGCGCATGCCGCGGCCGCTGAGCGCGCCGTAGCCGCGCGCCTCGCGGCCGAGCCGCTGCTGCAGCTGGCGCACGCCGGCCTGCCGCGCGAAGCGCTGCTCGCCGGCGTGCTGGGGGCATGGGCGGAGGAACTCGCCCATGATCCCAGCGGCCCCGGCCGCGCAGCGGAAACGGCTGGCCGCCCGCAAGTGCGGGGCGGCGAAGGCGGCGCTGCCGTCGGCGAGTGGATCGCCGAGGCCGCCGCGGACGGCGCCATGCACCAGCCGGGGCCGGGCTTTGGCGCCGTTGAGGTGCGCCTCGCGCAGCCGGGCAAGCCGCCGGCCTTGTCGGAGCTGACGGCGCTGCTGCCGGGCGTGCCGGCCACCGCAGGGCTGGATTTGATCCGCGAGCGTGTAGCCGCGCGGATGTGGCAGGCTGTCCAGAAGAAGACGGACAGCCCGGCAACCAAATGATGCACCCATCAGAGCGGGGGGGATCTCAGATCACCCCTGCTTGTTTTTATTGCAGCATGTTGCATTATTTGATTTAATTCATTTCCCGGTACAAGATGAATTTTGTCTTTATCCAACAATGCTAATGCTCATTAGTAAAGTGCATCTGGGTATAATCAATTTTTTGCATATTGGATATATGAAGGTATATTCCCATTTCAATTCTATTGTGTACAGCACGGGGATGTTGCTCTAAAAGTCCAAAAAACGATCATACAGGCTGTACAGCCCGTATATGTTCATTCGGATCTCTTCTAAAGGAGGTCTTTACCGGTGGAGCTTCGCTCCCAATTAAGGTATACTGTCGCAGGGAACATTGCACGCTGAGAACTATATAACATTTATATTATTGCGATAGGAGTTTTTACATGAAATCAACTACAGGAAGACAGCGCCGCATGGTGGTTATGCTGTCCTCATTGATGATATGCGGAGCATTGCTTGCCGCGTGCCAGAACGGTTCAGGCACAGAGGAGAGCCAGAATCCGAATGGAACAGGTAACACGCAACAGGAGACGGACGGCACAACGGTTCATTTTACGGAGGATAAAGGAACGGATGGCGACAATGCTGGCGGGGATGACACATCATCTTCTGGCAACAGCGGTGAAGGCACGGATAGCGAGTCTGGGAATGCTTCAGCGGGCGAAGGGCAGGGCTCTTCGGACAATGGTAATGGCGCGACAGGGGAAGATCCATTGCTGGAGAAACGCAGTATCAGCGCACTGCAAACGACGATTGATGCACAATCTGTGGTGACCAATGCCGAGTCTATGACCGTCATTGTGAACAAACAACGGAGTCTGCCTGACGGTTACGAGCCGGACGATCTGGTAGAGCCGAATGTACCGTTCTCCTTCGACGAACCACACGAGAAGCGGCATATGCGCAAGGAAGCTGCGGAGGCGCTGGAGAAGTTGTTTGCAGGTGCAAAAGCGGATGGCATTGAGCTTCGTGCGGTGTCCGGTTATCGTTCATATCAGCGTCAGGTATCCATCTATAACAATAATGTCAAAACCAAAGGTCAAGAATACACAGATCGTGTGAGTTCTGTGCCAGGCCGAAGCGAACATCAGACGGGTCTTGCCATCGATGTATCGAGTCCGAGTGTGGGCAATGTGCTGGAAGAGGTATTTGGCACATCGAAGGAAGGCCAGTGGTTGGCTGAACATGCTGCAGAATACGGATATGTCATCCGTTATCTGCAAGGTGAAGAAGATACCACAGGTTACGTCTATGAGCCTTGGCATATCCGGTACATCGGTACAGATTTGGCACCGGATGTGGCGAAGAGTGGGTTAACTCTGGAAGAATACTTCGATGAGGCTAATATCAAGTTGTAATTTGGATGTTTCATCCTTAAAGAAAAGATACTAATACTAATTCTCAAAAATCCTAATTCTCATAAATCCCCGAATGAACCGTCCTTGATCTAACCAATGGGCAGTCATTCAGGGGATTTTTTTCTGTGCAAAAATGTTAATGGATTTAAGATAGAATTAAACTTGATTCCATTGTCCGAGATGATGGGGGACTGATATAATTTATGTTTAATCTGAAGAGACAAATACAACCAAAGCGAGGGACGAGAGAATGAGCAGACAGCAGGTTTTTACGGGCTCCCCATGGGAACCGTTGGTGGGATATTGCCGTGCAATCCGTGTAGGGAAACGAATCGAAGTGGCGGGTACAACCGCGATGCAAGATGGTGTAGTTGTTGGGGCAGGTGATCCGTATGCACAGACAAGGTTCGTTTTGCAGACGATCGAGAATGCACTGAAAGAACTGGGGGCTGACATGTCGCATGTGGTGAGAACCCGGATGTTTGTGACCGATATCTCCAGATGGGAGGAAGTTGGCAAGGCGCACGGTGAATTTTTTGGACAGATCCAGCCTGTAGCCACCATGGTTGAAGTTAGCGCACTCATTGATCCCTTGTTGATGGTTGAGATTGAAGTGGAAGCGATTGTTGAAGATGAAGTCACAGCCGATTGATTCTGACGGTTATCCGGATGATTTCTAAGGAACCCAGGACGTCTTATTTGGCGATAAGGTCCTCTAGCTAAAATGTAAGGAACATCAGACACGTTATTCCCCAAATTACTCTGATAAAAATGCTGAAAACAGCTATTTATTCAAACATAGCGTGCCTGAGATTCCTTAGATTTCTGCGGGTACTTCAAATTCTTGAATAAGATGCCTCAGATTCGTTAGCGTAAACTCCGCTTGCTCTTACATTCGGTAAGCAATGTATTTCGTATGCAGCGCACATCGCACGTGTCTGCTCCGGACAAGTTTCAGATACCCTTCGGTTTGAAGCAGTTTGTAGACACACTCTAAAAAACCAAAACCAAAACCAAAACCAAAACCAAAACCAAAACCAAAACCAAAACCAAAACCAAAACCAAAAAAACAACCTTATCCATGCCTGTCAAAAGACAAGCGGATAAGGTTATTTTGAATTGACTTCGCCGCCTGGCCGCACGGCTGAGTTCTTGATGCGCCAAACTCATTACACCGCGCGTCAGGAGCTACATGCGGATGGCTGGTCATTATGATGCTCCACACTCATGACCCCGCGCTAAGCGATGCACACGGTCGTCTGCAACAACATATAACATGTGTTTCAGCCAGACGTTTTTCCAATCGTATTATTTCGCTTCCAGCTCTGCTGCAGGTGTTTCAACAACCACTTTCCAAGCTGTTCCGATTGGAGGCAGGCTGCGTGTCAGCATAGGGCTGTAGAACCCAATGACTTTAGTGCCTTTGGTCAGTTCTTCGGTTTTCACCGTTTCACCTTCGTGGTTCACGATCAGCGTGTCTTTAGCAATGTTCAGCACGACATGGTCAGGAGCGGTTTCTGTTAACCGTGTTCCTGTAATCTCGATCTGTGAGATGCCGCCTTCAGCTGTTGTTACATTTTCAATTGTACCCGCTGTACCCAGAAGCTCTTTAGGTTGTGACTCAGATGCTGTAGCTGCATCCAGTACAGTGACTGTATAGGTCGGCGTTTGTGGTGGCAGACTGCGGGTGGTGATCAGGGAATGCTCAGCTTCCACGTTCATGCCAATGGCCAGATCAGTCAGTGCAATCTCTTTCCCCTCAACTGAGATGAATTTTGTCTCATCGCTCAGATTGAGCACAATACCATCCGTACCTGCACCGCCAATCTGGATGGACTTATATTTATCTTGGTTCGAGATTCTGGTAATTACACCACGTTCTGTAACCGTCTTCACGTCCTCTTCACTGGAGATAGTCACTTGATTGCCCGTTGTGTTCACTTGTCCATGCAGTGCTTTCTCAGCAAAAGAAACCGGTACATACAATTTGCCGCCTGTGATTTCGGGCGCTGTACCCAGCGTGAGTGACATTTTATTCACAGAATATTGGTCCTTGCCTGTAATTACCTGTGTCCAGAGAGCACCACGAGTCAGCTCTGCAGTTTTAGTTTCTTTATTCCATTCCAGTTCAATACCCAGTGCGTCGGTAAGATCACGCAGCGGGATCATGGCTACTTTGCCATCTTTGTTCCAATAACCATCAGAGATGGCTGCACCATTCACGGATACGTTTACTACACTCGCTGCGTTACTATCTGCTGAAACGGATGTTTGATGGACTGGTTTTGTGTTGTCCAGTGTTGCTGCATAAGCGGCTCCACCACCCAATGCCATGGATAGGGCCATCAGTGCACTTACTTTTTTCATGTTGTTGTTCATCAATATTCATCCCTTCTAATCTGTGTACTGACGCGGTAAAATCTTCCTTAGGGCCGCGCTTCAAGTTAATAGACGGGACAAATCGTCTAAGTGTTGCAGTTGAAATGCAATGAATGTAAGCGGTAGGTTAGCTTAAATTAGAAATATCGCTTGTATTGCAGGTTATCCGCAGCAGGATCAGGTTAATTTCAGGTAAGTGGCCAAACCTTTGTCCTATTTCACATTCAAGTACGAGGAGGAACGGATTAGATGAGTGATATGTTGGTAGCGCTCTATCGTTTGCCGGAGCAAGAGAGTGGACTGAGAGCGTTGGAGGAATCCTCCATTGTGATTCGAAGAGCCATTGCCCCAGAGAAACAGCTTGTACTGGATTGGGTGAGGTCACATTTTAGTCAGGCTTGGGTGGATGAATGTGAGGTCACTTTTGCGCGTCAGCCGGTGTCCTGTTATATTGCGGTTGAGCATGGGAAAATGATTGGATTTGCCTGTTACGAAGCGACATGTCGCAACTTCTTCGGACCGACCGGTGTGAGCCAGGATGCACGAGGCAAAGGTGTAGGCACAGCCTTGTTACTGGCCTGTATGCATGCGATGAAGGCGGACGGTTACGGGTATGCGATTATCGGATCAGCGGGACCTGTGGATTTCTATGCCCGGACGCTGGGTGCCGTGAAGATTGAAAATTCAACGCCGGGTATTTACGAAGGCATGCTGCGGGCAGACTAGACGATAATGATGTTGTGGAAGCTGTGGAAAAGGAAGGGAGGACGATGATGAGCACGAAACAAATGTTGCACATCGGAATGATCGGTACGGGATCAATCTCGGATCTTCATATGAGGTGTTATGCCAAAAACGAGGATGCCGTCATCTATGCGATCTGCGATCTGAACGAAGAACGGGCTAAAGCTGCGGCACAGAAGTATGATGCTCAATCCGTGTACACCGATTATCGGGAGATGCTGGAGGACCCGCATGTGGATGCTGTCAGTATCTGTACCTGGAATAATACACATGCGGAATTTGCCATTGCTGCATTGGAGGCAGGCAAGCATGTGTTGCTGGAGAAACCGGTCGCAACCAATGTGGAAGATGCACTGCGGATTGAAGAAGCGGTGAAGAAGAGCGGACGTACGTTTATCGTTGGTTTTGTGCGGCGTTATGATAACAATATGCAGATGATGCGCAGATTCATAGATGCCGGGGAGTTTGGTGAACTGTATTATGCCAAAGCCTCCATTCTGCGGCGTCACGGCAATCCAGGCGGTTGGTTTGCTGACAAAAGCCGTTCCGGCGGTGGCCCCCTGATTGATCTCGGCGTACATATTATCGACCAATGTTGGTACCTCATGGGCAGGCCGAAACCTGTTTCGGTCAGTGGTAATACGTATCGGAAGTTGGGCAATCGTGCCCATATTGAACATCTTTCTTTTTACAAAGCAGCTGACTACAGCGCAGCTGTGAATGACGTAGAAGATATGGCGAATGCGCTCATTCGGTTTGAAAACGGGGCTTCGCTGGCGGTGGATGTGAGCTTTACCCTGCATGCACGCGGAGATGAATCTTCGGTGAAATTATACGGCGAGCGTGGTGGGTTCGAACTGGAGCCGGAGACACTGATCGTCACGGAGAAAAATAATACCATCCTGAATATTGAACCCCAGACGGACAATACGGGTCTCCATATTCATAGTGCATTCCAGAACCAGATTGACCACTTTGTGGATTGTTGCCTGAACGGTACAGAGCCGATCAGCCCAATTGCGGATGGTGTGACTTCCACGCGCATGTTGTGCGGAATCTACGAATCCGCTGAGAAAGGGCAGGAGATTCGTCTGGATTGAGTTCATTTTACATGGCAGTTGTCCTTCGGCATATTAAAAAGCATGCGTCTTCCGCGTGATCTGCGGTTACGCATGCTTTTTGGCATCAGGTCATTTATTCAGTGGTGAATTCTCGTATCCAGGGTCATCATAATCCGTATCCTGCAGCCTTGGAAGCACGTTCATGGTTTCAATTGCCTGCCGGGTATCCGGCGTGCCGTGGTCATACAGAAAGGTGTACAGCAAGGTCATGCCATCCGAAAACTGCTCCGTTGCCTCATCATGGTCTGCCGATTTGTAGGGTACCGGAGCCCGTTGCAATGTATAGGCATCGTCATCCTCCAGCACCTTCATCAGATCTTTCAATCGGCCCAACTGTTCGTCATCCACCAACACCTCAAAGGGTGTAGATTCGTTCTTTGTTTGCTCAATAAGATTATGTGTTACCGATACATACAGATGTTGTTTGCCGTCCTGCATATTCTAACCCCCATTCTGAAATGGAAAAAAGACGCTTCTACTGTTAATAAACAGCAAAAAGCGCCCTGAAACGAGCTACCATGCTCGTGTGTTATTTACTCATCCACATGTTCAGTCACATATGACCAGCCATGACACGAGTGATGGTTCATCGCTAACTCCATAAGGGACCTCTTCCTTTGAGTTATTTCCCAAATCTCCCCGTTACGGGCACCTGGCGGGTACCGGCCTCCATTGATCCTGAACACAGGGGACAGGCGGGAGGGCCCGATGAAGCTTTCTTGTTTGTTTTTGAAGAAGGCACAGCCGGCTTCTGTCTTAGCCACGCTTTACAGGTGGATGAACTGCACTTCCATACCGCAACGGTCTCCGTACGCTCAGCATTACCTGAACCTGAAGTGTGCGACTGCGAACTGGAGGAACTCGCAGCTGTCTGACTCACACCCGGAGTGCTGAATGCCTTATGGTTGCGAATTTCACCACTGCCACGCCGTTCACCGAGGCGATCCTCATCACGTTCGTTGTGGACCTCGTAGTCTCGACGGTCACTGTGGCTGATGGCACGACGCTGTGCCACATCCCGACCTTCGGAACGGGCACCTGAGCCGGACGAGCGGGCATACTGTCCGTTGCCTTTACCATATGAAGCCTGACTGCTCGTCCGGCTCTCCTCACGAGGTTTGCGTTTGTCCGGTACTTCCATGCCGAAGGCTTCAAGCAGGAAACGGGACACATCCGCTGGTTTTCCGTGATGGCTCGCCGGTGAGGTGACATACAAGTACTGCTTGGCCCGTGTGATGGCAACGTAGGCGAGCCTGCGTTCTTCCTCCAGCGCCATGTCCAGTTCGGCATCTGTCTGCTGCACAGCAAGCGCAGCTTTCTGATCCTCAGGAATATCCTGACGCAGTGCGGTACTGTGAGGCACAATGCCTTCACTGGCTCCGATCCAGTACACACAAGGGAACTCCAGTCCTTTGGCCCGGTGAATGGTCATCAGCTGTACCGCGTCACTATCCTGCGCACGACGCAAAGATTCCATCTCACGGTGTCTGCGGGACAGCTCATCCGCGAATTGGATGAACTCTTCTACCGTTTCGAATTTTTTGACAGCAGCTTCGAATTCATCCAGAGTTTCCAGCATCGTTTCCTTATAGTGGGTGAAGATGCTGGGATCACCACTTTCCATATACTTGTCGTAGAACTGCCTGCGCATCTCCTGAATGGCGATGATGGGTTTTAGTTTGTGCAGTGATTTGATCAGTTTGATGCGTTCTTTGACCTGTTCCTGCTGAAATGGTTTCAGCTTTTCCCATTTCACCAGATGGATGAGCGGATATTTCTTCGCCTGTTGTTGTTCACAACGCTGTATCCATTCCAGACCCGCATCGCGTGAGACGTAGAGCGGACCCAGTGCACTTGGAAGAGCATCCATGGCTCGTGGGTCAATGGACAGACGCAGATGATCCATCAGGGGTCTGATGAGAGACTGGTCATAGAACACCGGAGAAGCACCATGCTGTACAAAAGGTACATCTTTCAACACAAGCTGCTCGAATACAGCCCGGCTGCTGCTGGCTGTCCGGTGAAGAATCGCAATATCACGATAGGTGTGTTGTCCTTCTTCAACCTGCTGGCACAGCTGGTTTACGACCCACGCTGCTTCTTCCTCCGCATTGGAGGGTGTAGCGAAACGGGGGGCATCGCCGCGGTTTCCAGCGGCACGTAGCCGTTTGTCACGTCTGCGTTTATTGCGGGCGACCAGTTCACTTCCGAGTCCCAGAATGCGTGCATCACTACGATAATTGATATCCAGCGTCACAATGCGTGCACCGGGGTATACTTTATCGAATTCCAAAATTGATTCCTGGCGTGCGCCATTAAAGGTATAGATCGTCTGGTCGTCGTCTCCCACAACCATCAGATTGCGGTGAGCGGAAGCCAGTTTTTGCACAATTTCATACTGCAGATGGTTGGTATCCTGGAACTCATCCACCATAATGTACTGGAAACGCTTCTGAAGCGGCCCCAGAACAGCAGGATCACGAAGCAGCGCGGCTGCCCGTAGTAAAATATCATCAAAATCCATTTTGCCGCGATCCTGCTTCCAGGCTTCGTAACCAAGCAGAACACGTTTGGCATCGCGTTCTTCCTGTGATTTTTCAGGCAGATCGGTTGTTTCCGATCCTTGCATCTTCCATGCGGACAGCATGGCCAGCAGACTTTCAGGCTGGAAGGCTTCACTCATGCCATTTTGGCGAAGAAGCATCTTCAGTACGGTATGTTGGGCTCGCGACTCGCCAAAGATCTCTTCCTGCACACCGTAATGACGTAATAATGTCAGCGCAAAAGAGTGGAAGGTACGAGCCTGTACGGCTCTCGCGGCTGCCGGACGTATGCCTGGCAATGCGGCGATCCGGTCTTTCATCTCGGTGGCGGCTTTGTTCGTGAACGTCACCAGCAGGATACTGCCTGCATGTACGCCGCTGACCTCTATGAGGTAGCCGGCTCTTGCAGCCAGTACAGTTGTTTTGCCACAACCGGCTCCGGCGAGCGTCAGAATAGGTCCTCTGCCGTGACGGACTGCCGAGATTTGTGGTGCGTTTAACTTGATGCCTGCCTCTTCCAGCGAGCGAAAATAAAAGGCATCCTGTTGATCATTGCCCACGAGTTGCCGACTGGTCTCCAGCGGAGCAGACGGGGACTGGGGCAGGGACGCCGCCGGGGTAACCCCGAGCGGACGGGGGTAGAACGTTGAGTTCGGACTTAACATGTTTCATCCACCTCTGTATGCATTCAGGGATAGGACTATCCCGGCTAAAAGTAAACCATTTGCCCTTTTCACAATCGCATTGTAAATTGGTATGATAGAGTTAGTCGCCTAATCAGGCGGTTAAGTATGGTCAAAGCTTCATTATACCCGAACATATGGTCTTGACGAAAGCCCCCGATTTCATCCAGTATCGGTATAAAACGGGCACCTGCACGAGATTACGCAACTTTTTGGCATGATATCGTATAAGTTATATGCCTGAGCATTTTGCATGAAAGATGTAATATGCTAATTTACTACTAAATAGAAATGATAATATTGGTTTTGACGGGACAGAGGAGGAATGGTCATGAAACTGCTTCAGCGCATCAAAGACGGAGCGAACAAAGCAACAGAGCGTGCCCAACACGCCGTTGAGATTGGGAAACTGAACAACCAGATTGTGGGCTTGCAACAGGAACAGGAAGTCCATTTTACAGATATGGGTCGCATCTTCTATGAGGGTTATCGGGCACAGGATATGACGCGTGCAGAAAAAGAGATGGTGGATCTGTCGCAGCTCTGCGACGAATTGCAGGACGAGATTGATGGTCTGCGCAACAAGATTGCACAACTTAAGAACGAACGGTTGTGCGAGTGTGGACACGTCGCTTCCCTGGATGCCAACTTCTGCCCTAAATGCGGACGCAAGTTGGGTGAACTCAAGACAGCAGCGCCTAAAGTAGCAGCAGCAGGAGTTGCAGGAGCCACCACAGCCGCAAGACAGGAAGCAGCTGTAACTCAGACCCCAACTCCGGAGCCGGACTTCTACGATGCACCACCTGAGTTGGAACTGGAGGAAGACGAGCCGTACCATACGGTCATTCCGTCCATAGCGGATCTGGAAACGGAATCGGAATATAACAGTACGGAATTTACCCAGGAAGAAAAGGAAGCGTTTGATGCCGAGTGGGAACGTCGCAGAGATGAAGAGATGCAACGGGAACGTGAGCGTCAGCAGGAACTGGACGAACGCATCCGCTACTGGAAAGAAAACAACCCGATCGTGAACACGGTGGACGTACAGACCGAAGTATCACGCGAAATGGTGAATTGTCAGATTTGTGCAGCCGAGCTGCCCAAAGGGTCGAAGTGGTGCCCGCGCTGTGGTGCCGAACAGATCTGATCTGATGCAGTAGAAGCACTGCCGCATCAGTGTGAGGCAGTGCGGGTTGCTGACAGCATGGGGGGACGGGAATATGGACCAACTGCTGCATCATTTGCGTCATCTCGGGTTTACCGAGATGGAATCTAAAATTATGGTGGAACTCGCCCGTCAGGGATCAGCCTCAGGATATGAGGTTGCGAAGCGGCTGGGCGTGTCCCGTTCCAATGTATATGCGACCCTGCAACGGCTGGAACAGCGTGGATTCTTGCGGTGTAGTCCTGGGGAACCGGCGAAGTATAGTGTGCTGAAGCCAGAGGAGATGACACGTATGATCTCCGATCAAATGCGTACCTCGCTGGACTATGTTCAGAGCAGCATGCCCAAAAGTGAACCGGAGAAGCCTGTCTTCTATAACGTCGAAGGTGACAAAAATGTGTTTGAGAATCTGAGCCGTGAATTGGCCGAGGCTCAGCATGAGATTGTCGTAGACGTTTGGCGTGAAGAGGCAGAGCTGCTGCGTAATGACTTACAACAGGCTGAAGCTCGGGGTGTGCGGTTGTTATGGTCGTGTGATGGTGGCGAAGGCATGATCGATCAGCCTGTCCCTTGGCCGGGTTTGCCTATGTATGGTACAGGTAATGGTCGGAAATTTTCCCTGGTGGTCGATCGCCGCTGGTGCATGCTGGGCATGCGCGGTGAATCATGCGCCACACAGGCAGTAGTGACGGAGCATCCGGTAATGACCGGACTGCTGCTGAATCATTTTGCTCAAGAGCTGGTGTTGTACGAACTGGAACAGGATATGGGGGAGGAACTGGAGTCCCGCTATGGGCACCGGTACGAAGAACTCTCTGCGCGTTATTGGTCTTCTCCTTCAGGAGAAGGTGACCAGAGCTAGACAGATCGGCGACTAATTCACCTCTGATGGAGTGAACATGCCAGCACATAGGTACCTATCTTGACGAAACGAATACGTGTGTACATAAAGCAGGCGCTGCCCGAAGGCAGACGCCTGTTTGTGCTGGTTTGAGAGATGACAGTGATGTTCGTCACAGCATCTGTTTCCAGTCAAGTCGATAGTAAAGGTATGAAGTTATGCTATTTTTGAGAAAATGAAGCTATGAACATTCGATTGAACTGGATCGGGTTGAACAGGATTGTACACGATCACTCTTTGGGCACGTGATACAGAGCTTCCAGCACGTCCGTATAATAAGCTGTACCATGGGGTACAAATTCCGTTGCCCGAATCTCGCGAACGATACGTTCCGGCTCATCAGCTGCATGATCGCTGCTTGACGGGTCCTTATGACCGATGGAATGTGGCGGTGATATCAATGGCTGAGTCTGAACTCCGGTAGCTTGAATGACGTCGATCTCATTACGAAACAAAGCGAGTAGATCATCCAGCGGCACTTCATACAGGCTATCCACCTCGCTAGGCTGCAGAACGTAGGCTTCGAGCGGCTGGTTCAGACATAATCCATAGACGGCGCTGAATTCCCGATCTATGAATGGGACACCACGCACCTCTCCTTGGAGTTGCTGTGTAGCCGTGAGTAGATAGGTTAGTGCCTCGAATGGAGTATAAACACCCAGTTCTTCCTCCAGCTCACGACTGGCGTCTTGCAGTTGTTCACCTGCGGTGAGATGACCTGCTGCTGTAATGTCGTAACATCCGGGAAAGGTATCCTTAATATCACGCCGCCGCTGAAAAAGAACCCGTCGCTGCTCGCCTTCGTCACGCACGATCCAGCAGTGGAATGAACGGTGCCAATATCCCTTGGCATGGACCTCGCTGCGTAGTGAAGTGCCGATCCAATTTTGCTGATCATCATAAATGTCGAAACGTTCTGGGGTCATGAAACGTATCTCCTTATATAGCAGATTTTAAAGTTCAAAATTTCACAAAGTATGTTTTAAACGAAAGGGGAACCATCGTATGGAATGCATTGTACACTTTCAGGTGATTTATCCGCAACCTCAGGAACGTAAAAGTCTTAGAGGACTTATATTTGTAGGGCAAGGTCAGGAACCGGCTAACAGTCAGTTAAGCAGCATGTTTAAGGATATGGGATTTAATGTACGTTTGGAAGATGAGTCCCAATTGTTGTTTAAGCCAGTGGATGCTTCGGCAAACTTTGAATATATTCGCGTGACAGAGCTTGATACTGGGGAAGAAGTTTACAAAGAAGATAAAGATCTGAAGTCAATCCTGGAACATTTGCTGCCACGCCGCTTCTAATTTATGAGCATGGCCGCGAATGAAATTCATGGGGGAGCATATGTAACACATGTATGATAGGCACAAAAAAAGGCCCCACCTTTACGGTGGAACCTTCAAACCTTTAAGCTACGCAACCCATAGTTAATGAAGCCCATATGGCTAGCTTTTCATACATAAACCCTAGCAAGTAAGAGGTTGTCCCCCACATCAGGATTTATCCGTAATTCAACTCGGTGCGTCTTTAAACGTTCATTGTAATTATGCTAGAGCGCCGGTGCCTTCAGCTTCGAGCTCTGAAGTACAGTGCGAGCAGCGGGTAGCTGCGGCTGGAATTTCCGATAGGCAATACTTGCAAGCCTTGGTCGTTTTTTGCGGCTCGGGCTTTTTGTGTTCTTTGCTTTTCAGATAGTTGATGCCCTTCACAAGCATGAAGATACAGAACGCAACGATAAGAAAATCAATCATGACGTTGATGAACTGTCCATAAGCAATCACGGTAGCCCCAGCTTCGTTGGCTTGAGCGAGGGTGGTGATGTCCTGTCCGTTTGCTGTTTTGATATCCCGGTCCAGGTTGATGATTTTCTGACTGAAGTCGATTCCACCCATCAGTTTTCCAACCGGGGGCATGATGATATCATTCACAAGGGATGTGACGATTTTACCAAAAGCAGCCCCGATAATGACACCGACCGCCAGATCGATGACGTTGCCGCGGACGGCAAATTCCTTGAATTCGTTAAGTACGCCTTTCATGTTTACATATCTCCTTTGATCATTCGATTCAAAATCTAGGCCGCGTTTCCATCCATTCTCCGTTCAGATCCGCGCTTCCGTTCTCATATTGTACATAAAAAATAGATTCCAATCACCCCCTGTTTGCAAATTAAGACAAGTTTCCGCAACTTCCATGAAAATACTTCTTTATTTCACGGCGTCGATTCGGTATACTTCTAACATTGTCAGTTATGTTTAACCTTTTACATTCAGGTTCGCGATCATACATTGTAACGAATCATGGAGCCAAAAAATTAAATATGCCGTTACTCGTATATGTGCAGGAATAGGCCTGCATGTCTCTACCTGATCACCGGAATGATCGGACTACGGGAAAGATGTTGCAATGTTTTGTAGGGTTGGCATGAGATCATTCTCAGACAGTTTGACTGAAGAGCAGGTTCAAGTGGCTTTTATCTGTTTCTGATTACACTGTTTGAGGTTTCTCACAGCAGGATTGAACTCCTGTCATTCTGTCCAACCAGTACACTTGCAGCATCCATACGGCTTGTCCATATACGTACAAGTCCGTCTTTCCCGTCTCCGGTTATTCCGCAGCGTGTGAAAAGGCGGGCTTTTTGCTTTTTTACCATGCGATTGGAAGAGCATGTGAGCTTCTGTGCGGAGGGCATTCAGGGGGAAGAATTACAATGCAATTGTTAAAAGACAAGGTGAGACAGGAAGGTATTGTCCTGTCCGAGCAAGTACTCAAAGTGGATTCATTCCTGAACCACCAGATGGACCCGGTTTTGATGAAGGAAGTAGGTAAAGAATTCATTCGCCGCTTTGAAGGTGAGAATATCACACGTGTGCTGACAATTGAGTCGTCAGGGATCGCACCGGGCATCATGACTGCGTTGGAGCTGAACGTGCCGCTGATCTTTGCACGGAAGCAGAAGTCGCTCACACTGACGGAAGACATTCTGGTGGAGAAGGTCTACTCCTTCACGAAGCAAGAGACCAATGAAATTACCGTTGCCAAGAAGTTCATGAAGCCTGGTGATCGCGTACTGATCATTGATGATTTTCTGGCGAATGGCGAAGCAGCATTTGGTCTGGCTCGCATTGTGGAGCAGGTTGGAGCCGAAGTGGTGGGTATCGGTATTGTTATTGAAAAAGCATTCCAGCCGGGAGGTCGCTTGCTGAAAGAAGCAGGATACCGTGTGGAATCATTGGTTCGCATCGGGGCACTGTCGGATGGACAGGTTACATTTGCGGACGAGGAGGGCACGAACTAATATGGCACGCGAACGTATTTTTCAACGGCATCGGCATCCAATCAAAACGTTCTCCCTCGGACTACAGCACGTGCTTGCGATGTATGCAGGAGCCGTCGTTGTCCCATTGATCGTTAGTAACGCATTGGGTTTTACACAGGAACAACTAACCTATCTCATTGCCATTGACTTGCTCGCATGTGGTGTGGCTACACTGCTTCAGGTATGGGGAAATAAATATTTCGGCGTAGGGCTGCCTGTCATGCTCGGTTGTGCATTCCAGGCCGTGTCCCCGATGATTCTAATCGGGATGAACAGTGGGGTATCTGCCATTTACGGAGCGATTATTGCCTCAGGGCTGTTCGTATTGATCTTCTCCGGAATCTTTGGGAAGCTTATTCGGCTCTTTCCACCAGTGGTTACGGGTTCGGTGGTTACGATCATCGGTTTAACCTTGATTCCCGTTGCTTTCCACGATCTGGGCGGCGGTCAGGGATCAGAAGATTTTGGTAGCGGAGTTAATCTAATGCTCGGCTTCGGCGTGCTGCTCTTTATCATTCTAATGACTCGTTTTACAACCGGTTTTATCCGTTCCATCTCAGTATTGATTGGTCTGCTTGTAGGTACGATTGCAGCAGGGTTTATGGGCGAGGTTAATTTTGCTCCTATCCGCGATGCAAGTTGGTTCCACGTTGTTCAGCCGTTTTACTTCGGTACACCGACATTTGAGATTGTACCGATCCTGACGATGATTCTGGTGGCGATTGTCAGCGTGGCCGAGTCCACAGGTGTATTTATGGCTCTGGGCAAAATCCTGGACAAGGACCTGTCGTCCAAGGATCTGGCGCGCGGTTATCGCGCAGAGGGTCTAGCCATTGTGTTAGGCGGGATTTTCAACTCGTTCCCGTATACAACGTATTCGCAAAATGTAGGACTTGTACAGATGACACGTGTGAAGACACGTGATGTCATTGTGGTGGCTGGTGGAATCCTGGTGGTCATTGGATTTGTACCAAAAATTGCAGCCCTCGCACAGCTCGTTCCAGGGGCAGTACTTGGCGGAGCCATGGTGGCCTTGTTTGGCATGGTGGTATCATCAGGCATTCGAATTATCGGCAGTCAGGTTGATCTGAACCGACATGAAAATCTGTTTGTCATCGCTTGTTCTGTAGGTATGGGCCTGGGTGTTACCGTTGTGCCTGAGTTGTTCGCAGGTGCACCGGCCTGGGCTCAGATTATGCTCGGTAATGGTATCATTGCAGGCAGCTTCACGGCGATCTTCATGAACCTGCTGTTCAATGGTCTTGGTACCAAGGAAACAGCCGCCAAAATGGCTGAACAACAGGCAGATGCCATCCTTGGAGAGACGGGCAAGTCAGCTTAAATTAGCCGAAGTAGGCTAGGGTTATCATCCAGCAGGATTGTTATGTTAACTGTTATAAATAGACGATTCACAAGATGAATAATGAATCAGGTTAATCATGAAGATATACAGCATGAATGGTTTATGACATACATCATTTATGCTATGAATATTCAATCACATGAAGAAGCCCTTTTTACATTGCGAAACACCGAAGATACAGACTCAGCAGAGTCGTGTTTTCGGTGTTTTTTTGTTTTGTTTATCATCAGCATAGCGTCCAATATGCCGCTGTACAGGAACAATACAGGAACAAGACCTTATGCCGGATGTAAGAAGTTATTCACCTAATTCGATGGCAAGCCATGTTGTATGAAGGATAGACTGTTATCATGCATGGGGATATACACCAAAGAGATAAGCGATCCAATCGCTTTTTGATTACATAACAATAATTTCACTGGGAGGAACGATGAATTATCAACCTGTATTAAAACAAGATCGAATGAAGTTTCTGGATTTGTTTCGAGGGTTTTCCTTGATAGGCTTACCATTTGTAAATGTATTGGCATTGTGGGTTATGTTGAAGCCGGATACTCGTGTAGATTTTTGGATCCAACGAGCATTATATTTTTGGGTGGAGGCACGTTTTTACGATATCTTCTGTTTTTTATTTGGCCTTGGATTTTATCTTTTTCTAAGCCGGTCAGCTGCCAAAGGTCAAACGAAGCTGTTTCTCTATATCCGCAGGATGCTTATTTTATTAGCGCTGGGATATATTCATCAACAGTATCAGTCTGGAGAAGCTTTATTTCTTTATGCCATCATAGGGCTGGTTGTCATTCCGTTATATTGGGCACCTCGAACTGTGAATTTGGTGATCGGTGTGGTGGGATTTATTGCAGCCGCCGCGATAGGTGTCAAAATGCTAACGATTCCTTTTTTAATTATACTGGGATTGTCAGCAGGTCAATATCAACTGATGGAGAAGATCCAGAAAGGACTCCCGTATCTGGGCAGAATCTGGTTCATTTCATTCATCGCTTCTACGGTGGGGATTGGTATCATGTGGTGGGTTGCTCCTCCGGATGCGATGAGTCCGTTTCTATACGAAGTGATTGGTGCGAGCCTGCCTGTTGCTGAGCAAGCCAATATGGATGCTGCTTTTCGATTAGAACATATCGGTGTGGCAATTGGTCCGGTGGTATCCATCTTTTATCTAAGTACATTACTGAGATTGAACCAGAACATGACCTTTTCCAAAATGTTAAGTCCCCTGCATGCATTCGGACGAATGGCCCTGACCAATTATATTGCACAGACCATCATTTTGTTAGTGGTATACCAACTCATATTTGCAGATGCTGCTGTATCGTATATGGTGTCTACCCTTGTGTGCATTGGTATGGTTATTTTACAAGGCATCGCCAGTAATCTGTGGATGCGCTGGTTCCAGTATGGGCCGCTGGAATGGGTATGGAGATGTGGTACCTATCTAAGTTTCATTCCGATCCGTAAAAAGCATTCTGGGCCACGTGTTCATGACACAAGGGCTAGAGGTTGACTCGTTTCCCTCGTTATAATCAAAGACGATCCACACCCGGTTGAACGGAAACGGATCGTCTTTTCTTTTTGGAACACGTATACCTTTTGTTTGAAGTTACAGATGACGCAGCTGTTTTTCTGCAAAATCGCCAACCCACGGCAGTTTTAGCCATTTCCCCTGTAAGCTGGTAACGACCATAATAAGCCAGACCACTACACCAAGCAGGGATAACAGCGATGCCACCAGTGGTCCGAACAACGGAAGGAAAGCCGATAATACATGCCCGACCATAATGATGCCAAAGACCGTTACAGATTGCAGCGCATGAAATAACACGAACCGGCTCCGCTTCTCCACAGCGAGAAAGACAATCCCACCTACAAAGGTAAACAGATAACAAAGCATACCGGCAATATTTTCATCCAGACCGCTAGACGATTTCATGGGGGACATCCGGTCCAGCCTCCTTTGACCTTTTTAACTAGGCTATGAGAGAGGTGGACAGAACTGAACCGATGAATTTATTTGCCTGTGAACGGAGGGGGATGCAACACATAGGAAAAAGCAAACAGGGGCAGAGCAAGCCATTGTACAGCTTACTGTGCCCCTATTATCGTTTACGATTAAAGGTTGCTTTAAACGAAATCGTTATCCGCCCTCGATCTGTCTGCGAGGGTTTGTAATCTTGCCCATTTTATCGGTGTCGTTTTCTTTGGGAACCAACCGCTCATCGGTTCTTCCTTCGTGATGATTATCATATGCATATTCGGTCAGTTTCCATTCCGACTTGCCAAGAACGGGATCGGCCGGGAAATGTTGCCCCCGGTGCAGATGTTCCTCACGTCCGGCTTCATTGATGTAAACTCCGTCTACTTCCACCTTTTCATGAGAAAGGGGCAGCATATCTTGTTCTTTGCGGTCCATGAGACGACGCCTCCTTTGGATACCAGTAATTTAACTGTATGGGTTGTCCGTGATAATATCCCCCGAATAGTTCGGTGTTATGCTGGATATATTAATTCCGTATAGAATGGTGGCAATCTTAACATATGATTCGGAATTAAACTTTTTGGGCATGAAAACCGTTATATTTATTAGAGGAAATCGTCAAGTCGTAAGATACTTCCGAATATGCTACAATAAGATTATGATTCATTCCGAATCATATCGGGTATTTATAGTGTCAGGTACTTGCTTTCTAGCGAGGTTCCCGACCTAAAGCTTGCTTTAAGCCGCGCACACAACTTCATGGATGGCATTTAAGACTTATTCGGCATTCTCTAAACGGAGCATTCACTTTCAACGTTTTGGGAGGGAATTACAATGGCAACGAAAGGTCACAATGAGGTCAAAGAAAGTTTGAGGGAAATGACTCGGATTTTCCGTCCTAAAGATCCAAAAAAATTCGTGAAGGAGTACGTGAGAAAATACCGGATTACGGGTGGATACGAGGAAGAATTGACTTCTGTGGTTGAGCATGAGCTTGTCAAGATGGATTCTTCCGTGTCCTGAAACAACACACAACTCTGATTATACTGTTCCGATAATGAATAGAACCGTCTCCCGGGCGATAAGCTCCGGCAGGCGGTTTTTTTTGCGTTCCTGCTGCATATATATGGGAGTACACCTACAGCGGGAAGGATGAATGCATGTGGACCCTATTTTGAAAACCAAAGAAGAGATTGGCTACATGCGGGAAGCTGGACGAATTTTGCGAAGTTGTCACCAGCATATTGAGCAGTGGATGGTCCCTGGTATCACGACAGCAGCGATTAATGAGCGGGTGGAAGAGTTTCTGGCAGCACGAGGAGCCACACCGGAGCAAAAAGGGTATAAAGGATATCCTTACGCGACGTGTGCCTCTGTTAATGAAGTGGTCTGCCACGGATTTCCTGGGGAAGAGGAGTTGGCGAGCGGGGATGTAGTGACCATCGATATGGTGGTGAACAAAGACGGCTGGCTTGCTGACTCGGCCTGGACATATGGAATTGGTGAAACAAGCAGATCCATTCGCAAGCTGATGAGGCGCACGGAGAAGGCACTTGAGCGGGCGATTGCCCAGGCAGTTCCAGGGAATACACTAGGAGATATTGGAAGTGCCATTGAACGAACAGCCAGACTGTATCGGTACGGGATTGTGAAGCCTCTCATCGGTCATGGGATTGGTCAATATATTCATGAGCCCCCAAATGTTCTGCCTTATGGCAAACGTAGAACGGGCACGATGCTCACCGAGGGCATGGTTATTACGATTGAACCAATCTTTACAAAAGGCAGTTCTGGGGCCGTTGTCTGGGATGAAGATGGATGGACGGTAAGGACGGTAGATGGCAGCTGGGGGGTCCAGTATGAGCATACGGTTGCGATTACTGGGAATGGCCCCTTGATTCTGACCGATGGCACGTGAGATGAACTCAGTGAAGAAGAGGGCTTGAGTTGAACTTTCTCAGAAATGCTCCATGCTGTTTTGAGCTTAAAGATAGCGGTATGGAGCGATAGGCATGTCTTCTGAATGGATATGGAAGAGGTTTTCCATAAATTCTGATCTTTCTTTTGCATAATAGCACATGTTTTCATTGTGAGAAAAATCACCAATAAATCGAGTTTTATCACCGAAATTTGGCAAAAATTTTCAAATGTAGAGTGTAATACTTTTAACTGAAATCGTTTGCAAATCAAGTTGTAGAGCGGTTTTTTACATAAAGTGAACAATTTGTGAACATGTGTCCAAAGATTGACAAAATCATACCCTCAACTTATATTTAATAAGTGATTGAAGCATATAGAATGAATTGGAAGAATGCGCAGACATGCCCTGAGCAGGAAATCACGGGAGTACTGGAAGCGTTATTTTTCTAAGCGTTCTGTATGATGAAGAGGATTATGCGTATCGTGCTGAAACGTACCTTTTGTTGCCTTTCTACCGAACGACAACGGTAATCTACGAAAACGTAAAAAAGTGGGGTAGATCAATGATGAAACAGTGGCAGGTTGCAAAGCGAATTCTCCCCTTGCTGGCGGTGTTCTCTTTGCTGCTATCCGCATGCGGGCGGGAAGACTTGTCGGTAATGAAACCTCAGGGTCCTGTAGCGCAAGGCCAATATGATCTGATGAAGTTATCCATCGCGATTATGATCGTGGTGCTCATCATTGTATTTGCCATAGCGGCCTATGTTCTGATCCGGTTTCGTAGACGAGCCGGGCAGACTGAGATGCCCGAACAGGTTGAAGGTAATTTCAAGCTGGAAGTAATCTGGACAGCCATTCCGTTATTGCTGGTTATTGTTCTGGCAGTACCGACGGTCCAAACGATTTTTGCCCAAGGCGAAGATCTGTCCAATGACAAAAATGCACTTAAGGTCCAAGTCACCTCGCATCAGTACTGGTGGGAATTCACTTATCCTCAATATGACGTAACCACCGCTCAAGATCTCATCATCCCGACCGGAACAAAAATTGCATTCGAATTAAAAACCGCTGACGTGCTTCACTCCTTCTGGGTGCCGTCACTTGCGGGCAAAATGGACACAAACCCGGATGGAACACTTAACAAGTTCAGTTTCTCTGCACCGAATGAAGGCGTTTACCGTGGTAAATGTGCCGAATTATGTGGCAGATCGCATGCTTTTATGGAGTTTAAGGTAAAAGCAGTGAGTCAGGAATCCTTTGACAGATGGGTGAACCAGATGAAAGCACCCGCAGTCCTTCCTGAAGACACTCAATTGGCCGAAAAGTTCAAAACAAACTGCCTTTCTTGCCACGCTGTTGGTGATCAAGGTGGACCGGTTGCACCTAACCTGACGGGAATCGGCGGCAAGGAATCTGTCGCAGGCATTTTGCTGAATTCTCGCGAGGGACAGGAAGAAGGTAATCCGGTACTGGATAACATGAAAGAATGGCTCCATGATCCACAATCCGTGAAGCCGGGCAATACCATGCCGAATCCCAAAGATCTTGGGTTGACGGATGAAGAAATCGACGGAATTGCCGAATATCTGGCCAACTACAAATTGGACTATGAATAGAACAGCAAGGACGAAGAAGGGGGTACACAACCTTGGCTCATGCGCATAGCGTCAAGAGGTACAGGGGCTTGATGGATTGGATCACCACCGTCGATCACAAAAAAATCGCCATTCTCTATTTGGTTGCGGGTGGATTTTTCTTTGGAATCGGCGGCATTGAAGCCATTTTGATTCGGATTCAACTGATGAAGCCTATGAATGATTTTGTATCGGCACAGGTCTTCAACGAATTGATTACAATGCATGGAACAACGATGATTTTCCTTGGTGTCATGCCACTTATTTTTGCCATTATGAATGCTGTCGTGCCTTTGCAGATCGGGGCACGGGACGTTGCTTTCCCGTTTCTTAACGCGCTGGGTTTCTGGACATTCCTCTTTGGTGGATTGTTGCTGAACCTGAGCTGGGTTATGGGCGGAGCACCGGATGCGGGCTGGACCTCATATACTCCGCTTTCGGGCAGTGAGTACAGTGGAACGCATGGTGTGGATTTCTACACCATCGGCCTTCAGATCGCGGGTCTGGGAACGCTCATCGGGGGCATTAACTTTCTCGCAACGATTATTACAATGCGTGCTCCAGGCATGTCCTACATGCGGATGCCGATGTTTACATGGACGACATTTATTACATCTGCCATTATCCTTTTTGCTTTTCCTGCCATCACGGTAGGGCTTGTACTTTTGACGTTTGACCGTATACTGGGAGCGAATTTCTTCGATGTCGCAGGTGGCGGTAACCCCGTACTCTGGCAGCACATCTTCTGGATCTTCGGGCACCCGGAAGTATACATTCTGATTTTGCCCGCATTTGGGATTATCTCGGAGGTTATTCCGACCTTCTCGCGTAAACGGTTGTTTGGATACAGCTCCATGGTATTTGCCACCATCCTGATTGCCTTCCTGGGCTTCATGGTATGGGCGCATCACATGTTTACAACAGGTCTGGGTAATGTAGCCAACGCGCTTTTCTCCATCTCCACGATGTTGATTGCCGTACCTACCGGGATCAAAATCTTTAACTGGCTCTTTACGATGTGGGGTGGACAGATCCGCTTTACAGCGGCAAACCTGTTCGCAGTTGGATTCGTCCCAACCTTCGTTATGGGTGGCGTTACAGGCGTTATGCTGGCATCTGCTCCGGCAGACTTCCAGTTCCATGATACGTACTTTGTTGTAGCCCACTTCCACTACGTTATTGTAGGGGGACTGGTGCTCGGCTTGTTCTCGGGACTGCATTACTGGTGGCCGAAGATGTTCGGACGTATTCTCAGTGAAACGCTGGGCAAATGGACGTTCTGGACATTTATGATTGGTTTCCAATTAACGTTCTTTGTACAGCATTTCCTCGGTCTGATGGGGATGCAGCGCCGGATCGTTACATACTTGCCGAATCAGGACTTTGACCTGCTCAATCTGGTCAGCTCCGTCGGTGCGTTTCTAATGGGTGTTGGGGTTATCATGTTCCTCGTGAATATCGTGATCACAACGAGAAAACCAGCTGGGGCGCCAAACGATCCGTGGGAAGACGGCCGTACACTGGAATGGTCTATTCCATCTCCGCCGCCGGAATATAACTTCAAGCAGACGCCGCTGGTACGCGGAATTGATGCATATTGGAAGGAAAAAATGGCAGGACATACGGAGATGACACCGGCAGAACCTGTAGGTTCGATTCATATGCCTTCAGCAACACCGTTGCCATTTGTGATGTCAGTAGGTATCTTTATCGCCGGACTTGGCTTGATGTTCAGCAAGGACGAATTTGGTAATGCATTTATGAATGTTATTTTTAACAATTATATTGTAGTTATTATCGGTCTCGTAATCACATTTGGCGCAATGGCACTTCGTTCACTTTATGATGATCATGGCTGGCATATTGAACCGGAGGATCAGGATGAGAAGGGGGCTAGAACATGACAACCTCACATGCCGAACCGGTGAACGACAAATTGCCGCATGAACCGGAGAAAGCAACGCTGGAAGGCCGTAACAAACTTATCGCCTTCTGGTTGTTCCTTGGCGGCGAGACGGTACTGTTCGGTACACTCTTTGCTACCTTCCTGGCTCTTCGTGGCCAAACCAATGATGGACCTACGGCGAATGAACTGTTCCACCTGCCACTTGTGGCCGCTGCAACGTTCATTCTCCTGGTCAGTAGTTTGACGAGTGTATTTGCGATTCAGGCCATGCATAAGGGCAAGCGAGATGCACTGGCGTTGTGGCTTGGCATCACGGTAGTGCTGGGTATGGGATTTCTCGCACTGGAAATTTACGAGTTCTACGAGTATGTGAAACATAAAGAGTTTGGCATGACCACGAGTGCATTCAGTTCAGCATTCTATACACTGGTCGGGTTCCACGGAGCCCACGTTGCTTTTGGTATTGTGTGGATCGGGATCATTATCGGTCAGCTGTTCAAAAAAGGATTGACGGTCGTAACCGCACCTAAAGTATACGTCTCCGCAATGTACTGGCACTTTATTGACGTGGTCTGGGTGTTCATCTTTACGGTCGTGTACCTGCTCGGAAAGGTGGGGTAGCACATGTCGGCACAGGATAAGACAGATCAACAGCCTGTGAAACACCGTCACCGGACGGAAGGGCCACAGAAACACGTCGTGGTGTTTATCTTCTCCATTATTCTTACGCTGATTGCGTTTGCGGCTGCTTCTGCCGGAGGGGTCAACACAACCTTTATCATTATTATTTTGCTCGTCATGGCTATTCTTCAAGTATTCGTTCAATTGGGTTATTGGATGCACTTGAAGGACAAAGGGCACTTGATGCCGATTCTGTTCATGGCCTTTGGCTTTTTCGTAGCCTTTACGTGCATCATTATGGCACTCTATTGGGTCTGGTGGTAAAAGAGATGGCGGCGGCGCATTGCCGCCGTCTTTTCCCCTTTTTGGCGAATGAATCTTCACAAAGTAATGAAGGCAACAACCAAATCAGGTCACGGGGAGGTTTCCCGTATGCTCGGGTTGCAATATTTTAGCTTCAACGACTTATGGAGTCCGCTTATATTGGCTTTATTTCTGATCATTGCTGCGGCTTATCTGGTGCTTGTGGGACCGTTAAGCGAGCAAATAAAGGATGCAGAATCTGCGACTGTTGCACAGAAAATCATGTTTATTACAGGGTTGTTTGTCCTGTATCTGGCTCAAGCTGGCCCATTTAATCTGCTTGGTCACGTAATGTTTAGCTTCCACATGGTGAGCATGGCGTTATCCTATCTGGTAGCGCCGCCGCTGATGATGAAAGGTTTGCCGATCTGGGTATGGCGCAGAATCGTACGCTGGTTGCCAACGCGCCAGCTATCGTTCCTGGCTCATCCGATCGTTGCGGCTGTGATCTTTAACGGGCTTTTCTCGCTGTATCACCTACCGATTGTACATGATTATGTCATGCTGAATTTTACCGTTCACCGGTTGTATTATATTGCACTGTTCATCACCTCGATGCTCATGTGGTGGACATTGCTGAATCCGTTGCCAGAGGGTAGACAAGCGTCGGGGTTATCCAAGATTGGTTTTATTTTTCTGAATATGGTACTGCTCACGCCTGCCTGTGGCTTGATTATCTTTGCATCAGAGCCGTTGTATCAGACGTACAGCAACCCGGCAGTATGGGCTGAAGCCATGCGGTATTGTGTGTCTGGAGATTCTACGGCTTTACTTCGCTCATTCGGTGGGCCAGCCTTCTTCAACTTTCTGTCTTCCGCGAAGGAAGATCAGCAGGTTGGTGGCATTGTAATGAAGTTTATTCAGGAAGGGATCTTCGCCTCCATGCTGGCTTATGTCTTTTTTCAATGGTATCGGAAAGAGAAGCAGGAAGACGACGATGATTCGTATCCTGCAGGGGGCGCAGGGGGGCCACTCAATCCGGCTGCCAAATAATTAAGTCAATGTTCTGACAAGAGGGGGAACACACGATGGATATGTATTTTTGGCTACCCACGATCAGTACTTCTTTCATTGTGATTAGTGCAGTACTGGTGGGGATTGGATGGGTACTGATTATTCGGGGTAAACGTGAGGCACATCAGTCCGCCATGGTAGCAGGTGCGATTGCAGCTCTAATCTTCTTTGTGATCTATATGTCGCGAACGGTGTTCGTGGGTAATACGGCTTGGGGCGGGGACCCGGATCTGGAGATCTTTTATCGGATATTTCTGATCTTTCATATTATCCTCGCTACCGTGGCAGCGATATTCGGCATCTCCACACTGGTCCTGGGGTTCAAAAAGAAGTTCGGAACACATCGCCGCTGGGGCAAGTTCACGTCCATGATCTGGTTCGGATCAGCGCTAACAGGTGTTGTCGTGTATGTTCTTCTATATCTCTTATATCCTGGTGGTCATACACGTCCGGTATGGGAAGTTATCCTCGGCGTATAAAAGTATAGGTATAACCTCTGGCTACTTGGGCGTGTGTCACTATGACCTTCTGAAACTATGAAAATAGACGAATCTAGTAGACGATTCGTCCACGCTCCCTTTCTCATTCATTCATAGAATGAGTTTGAGAGGGGGAAAGTAAATGAAAAAAACAGTCAATGTCAGTCAAACGTATCCACGTCTCACGGTGTATTCTGAAGAGAACTACAGAGGGAGAAGCCGCATTTATCGTGGCAATACGGGGCTCCGCAACCTGGACAATATTTTGGATGGGGTGGAGAGCCTACGCTTTTTCTCAACAAGTTCGAATGCAACGCTGGTTGTGTTTACGCGTCCTAACTTTCAAGGTGGATTCCGTGTCTTCCGTGGCAACACCAACTTGAGAGATTTGGATGATCTGATCCGTGGCAATGACGTGGAATCCCTGATCTCTACGAATCAGCGGTTGACTCTGGCCGAGATTCGTGCGATCCGCGCCAACCGCATTCTGCCTAGTGGCTATAACCTCGTTTAATCGTAAGGCCTCTTCTTCTAACAGGTGCTAGAGAGCGGCAAAGGGCTGTACCCGAATTGTGTTTACGCAATAACGGGTACAGCCCTTCTTTTGTGATTGGGAAAAGATGTTTAATCCCCGCCACCCCCACTGTCGCCGCCGCCACTATCCCCACCACTGTCGCTGCTGCTACCACTATCGCTGTTGTGATGAGAATGTGTGTCTGATGAATAATCCGACTCATGATGTTTGTGATCCGGTGTGTATCTGGAATGTCGATCGTAGGAGTCATCTCCTGTAATGACCGGATATCCCGAAGCAGAGTCGGTATAACCGTTGTTACGACGGATGCGGTGTCTCCCTTTTTTGGCAGAATGACGATGAGGCTCGTCCCGAAGGACCAACCATATTACGACGATAAGGAAAAGTAGGACAAATCCGATCTCTACCAGCCAATCCATAGCTGTAACCTTCCTTTCTTTGATTCATTACTATAATTTATTGTAACGTAAATTCGTACTGTGTCCCATTCCGTCTTCCTGATTCAGGAAAATTAGGGGTTGACGGGATGAGAAATAGGTCTGTATACTGTGTATATTGATATATACAGTAAACACAGTAAGCAACATGAGTGAATGACAGGTGAAAGGCAGGCATGCATATGAACGAATGGAAGCAGGCGTGGTGGTTGACCCGCAGCCAGATGAGTAAGGATAAGCTCCAATGGCTATGGTCTGCATTATTCATGATATACACTGGCGGCATGAGCGGTGTGATGTTTTTAGGACAACAACAGACAGATATCATTAATCCAGTGGTGGATGCCTTCTTTTTGATCATGTTGCCATTTCAAGGGTTTATGTTCTGCAGGCGCTCCTTCCGTTACATACAGGAGGATTCTTATACGCAGATGCTGGCCTACTATCGTAGAATTCCCATCCCTGAACAAGTGGTGATGTGGTCCAGGCTACAGCAGTCTCTGATGGCGTTTACGTACAATGGAATCTTTTTCTACGGATCGTTATACGTGGTTAACTTTCATGCCGAAGGATTCCGATGGGATCAGTATCTGGCCTTTAGCCTTACCTGTACAGGTTATGGCCTTTTGGTAACAGGATTGTATATTTACGGAGAGTTTCTGAACAGTGGTAAGAAATACTTGCTTCTCAGTACGCTTTTTATACCCATCGCCATTGGCATATCCATACTGATTCGAATGTCAGGCAGTTACGGATTACGGATTGTAATGGATGGAAGTAAATCATGGGGGCTACTTTCCCCGATCATGTGGATTTCTCTGGTGGCTGGCGTAGCGGGACTGTGGCTGTTTAGTCGCTTGACGCTGAAGAAGCTGGTTCAACGGGATTTGAATTAAAATGAGAATTGAGCTTATGTACGAATACAGGATGAAACCGGCACGGTCAGGTAACAGACTGGAGTGTACCGGAGGGCGAGGTGCAAGATGTGAAAATACCCATTCAAATTAATGAAAATAGCGCTGAACCTTTATACCACCAAATTGAAAATCAGTTAAGATCGTTAATTATTACGGGTCAGTTGGGGGAGGGAACACATTTGCCGTCCATTCGTGAGTTCGCCGGAGCACTGAATTGCAGTGTTATTACGGTTAGACGGGTCTATCAGGATCTGGAGAATGAAGGCTTGCTTCGTACGAAGCAGGGGACAGGTACATTTGTGGCCCAGGTAGAAGCCGGCGACAGAGAAAATTATAGATTAAAGGCCGCACAGGAAGCGATGCAAGCAGCGGTGCAGTCCGGGAAATCGGTAGGCTGTACGGAAGAAGAGATGGAGAGCCTGTTCCGGGAAGTCCTGAAGGCTATTTACGCGAAGTAAGGGAGTGATTCATACGTGGAACCGATAGCAATCCAGTTGAACGGCGTATCCAAAATGCGAAAACGCAGAGTTATTGGCCCAATTGATCTGACCATCCCGGAAGGGTATATAGTGGCTATTCTCGGTCACAACGGTTCAGGCAAAAGCACCCTTCTTAACATGCTGCAGCAAGTGGTGCTGCCAGATGCTGGGCAGATTATATGGTTTGGTCAGGAACATGATGGGCCACTTCCCATTGAACTGAGACAACAGATTGGTTTTGTGGCAGATAACGCTGGTTCAGAAGAGAACCGGATAACAGCACAGGAAGCAGCCCATTTCCGGGCGTACTGGTACCCACGTTGGGATATGAAGTTGTTCGACCAACTGATTCAGGATATGGAAGTACCTGTTGATGTGAAGCTGAACAAGATGTCCAAGGGAGAGCGGCGAAAATTTGAGATTGCAGCTGCAATTGCAGCTCGCCCAAGATTATTGCTTTTGGATGAGCCTTCATCAGGATTGGACCCCTTTGCCTGGAAAGTGATGGTTGAGCAGTTCCGTACCTTCATGGCGGGGGGAGACACCACGATTCTGATTGCAACACATATCGCGGATGAAGTCAAAAGGCTGGCGGATTACATCGTATTGATGCACCGTGGTCAGTCACTGGGGATGGCCGAGAAAGATATGGTGCTCGATCAGTGGAAGGAAGTCTGGTATGAAGGAGACTTAAGGCCAGAGAGTATCCCCGGTGTTGTGGAATCTTCTATAGAAGAGGGAAGTCTGGTTCGCGTAATTACAACCCGGGTCAGCGAAGCGCAGGAAAGGCTGGAACTGTCGAATAACCGGGTATTGAGAATCCGTAACTTGGAATTGGATGAAGTGCTGGCATTCTGGATTGCCGGGTATGCACCCGTACAGTGGAAATAACCGAAGGGAGACGATAAATGATGAACCGATTGGAATTGAAGCAAGTCGTCAAGCAATATGCAGACAAAACAGCCGTTAATGGAGTCACGCTCAATGTAAAAGAGGGGGAGATTTACGGATTGCTCGGAGCCAATGGTGCAGGTAAAACAACAACAATGCGCATGGTGCTCGGACTGATTCACCCTGATGGAGGGAATATCCTGTACAACGGCAAACCCTATAATACGGAGCTGCAACAGATTATGGGTTATCTTCCGGAAGAGCGCGGATTGTACCCCAAGGTGAAAGTCAGCGAACAGATTAATTACCTGGCACGACTTCGTGGCATGAATGGTAAGGACGCAGATCAGAGCCTCAAGTACTGGCTGAATCGGTTTGAGGTACCTGAGTATTACGATAAAAAGATCGAGGAGTTATCCAAAGGTAATCAGCAGAAAATGGGCTTTATCGCGGCTGTAGTGCATAGACCGCAGATTCTTATTCTGGATGAGGCGTTCAGTGGTCTGGATCCTGTGAACGTGGAATTACTCAAGTCCACTGTCAAGGAATTGCGTGACGAAGGCACGGCCATTCTGTTTTCAACACACCGCATGGAGCACGTTGAAGAGTTGTGTCGTCAGATCACTATTCTGCATCGTTCCAACACGGTGGTACAAGGAGAGATCAAGGAGATCAAGAGCCGGTATCCGCGTGAACAGGTTTTCCTGGGTACGACTGGAAATGTGGAAGGGCTCGAACAATTGTCTGGTGTGAAGAAAGTTGAGCGGAATGAGCGCGGGTACCTGATACATATTAGTCAGGTGGAAGCTGCTCAAGAGATTCTGAGAACAGCCATGACCCAGACGACAGTGGAACACTTCGAACTGAAGGAACCAACGCTTAACCAAATCTTTATTCGTGAGGTAGGTGAGTCGAATGAATAAAATGGGAACGATTACGGGTTTTACATTTAAAAACAAAGTTAAAACGAAATCATTCATGGTGACGACCATTGTACTTGCACTTTTAATTTCAATCGGACTCAATGTCCCGTATTTCATTACCTTATTTAATGGAGGTTCCATTGGTGGAGCTTCAAGCAGTAATCCTGTAAATATTGGTCTTCTGAGTACAGGGCAGCCTGAAGTTTCCGAGAAACTGGAGAGCTTCTCTGCGGCTCAAGGGGATCAGGCCTATCGATTCATTGCCAGCGGAGACAAAGATGAGGCGGCCCTTGCGGCGGATGTGGAAGCAGGGCTTACCGATGGTTATCTGAAGTTTGAGGCTGTTTCCGGGCAAGAGTTCCCGCAGCCCATTCTATATTCAGCAGAAGACGTATCACCTCAGATCATTGCATCCATTGAGGCTGCATTACAGAGTGTGAAGCTGGATGTGGTTGTGAAGGATGTACTCACAGCTGAGCAGAAGGAACTGATTACAACACCTGTGAAGCTCACCGAGCAAAGTTTGAGTACAGATGAGAGCGGAGCAGGTACTGAGTCTGAAGGTGCCATGAGCCCGATTAACTATATTGTGGTGTACTTGCTGATCATCCTGCTGTTTACCTCAACGATGATGACAGGTAACATGATTGCCTCCGAGATTACAGCTGAGAAGAGTTCACGTATTATGGAGATTTTGATTACGAGTGTATCACCGCTCAGTCAGATGTTTGGTAAAATCATCGGTATATTTATGGTGGGGATGCTGCAAATCGGGATCTTCGGAGCGGTGGTTGCCGGAAATATCTTGCTGCCGCATAACCGTGCAGTATTAGGTGACTTCAATATGAGTCTGAGTGATGTGAATAGTGCAGTTATTGTGTACGGACTTATATTCTACATTCTGGGTTACTTCCTGTATGCCGTGTTGTTCGCTGCGATTGGTTCAATGGTAAGCCGTACTGAAGAACTTGGTCAGGCTGTTCTGCCGATCACGATGTTGTCGCTTGTATCCTTCTATATTGCGATCTTCAGTATTTCTACGCCGAACATTCTGTTGTTGAAAATCGCAAGCTTCATTCCATTCACGTCGCCGACCGCGATTCTGGTACGAATTGGCGCAGGAGTTGCGCCAACTTGGGAGATTCTAACGTCCTTAGCGATTCTCATCGTATCCATTATCATCTTCGGATGGCTTGCAGCCAAAATCTATCGCACAGGTGTGTTGATGTACGGTAAACGTCCAACCTTTAAGGAATTGTTTAAAGCCATGAAGGCATATAAGATCTAGGTTGAGTGTTTGAAGGTGTGTGTGTTGTTATAATTAGCGAGATATGCATATTTATCCACGAATATGCATATCTCTTTTTGAAATTAGCTTGCAGCCATTGGTGGCCAATTTAATGTTGAACGCGCTACATGTTGTTTAATGGTGTTCGATACAAACAGTCAAGAACGAATAATTACTTAGAAGTTATATTTAATTTGGGATGGTTGATTTTTGTATAAACAAGCTAAATTACATTCCGCAGGTCGAATTGACAATAAGTTAAGTAAATTACCTTTGTTTGTTACTAAATTTATTGAAAGTAAGAAGCATAGGCTTTTAATTGGCTGATTACAGAGAAATTTACCACAGTTCAACAAAGAACAGAAATTGAATTATCCATGCTAGAAAATATTAACGATATGTGAAAAAGAAACCTTCCTTTGGAACGATAATCTAAGAAAAATTAAAAGGATATAAGAGGGCTATAATCTATAAAGCTTTATTTTAGGGTTGACAATATATAAAATTTCAAACAAAATACATGCTATAGCATATATAAAATTCATATGCATAACTTTATGAAAGAGGGGTAGATATGTTCATTTTTATCACAGTTTTACAGGTTCTATTAGGTGGTTTTTTCCTTTTTACAGGAAGCAAAATTATTTCCGGTAAAATGGCCAATGAGTTTAAACGTTTTGGACTGCCATCGTTCTTTAATGTTTTGACTGGTTCGTTCGAGATTGTGGGGGCAGCTGGTATGATCGTTGGCATCTGGATGCCTGTCGCAGCAATTTTAGCTGGTTTGCTTCTAGCCGGAACAATGCTTGCTGGAGCGTTTACTTTAATAGTCTTAGCTAAAGATCCGATTCAGAAGGCCATTCCAGCACTCATTTTGTTCATACTTAGCTTGATTGTATCCATGTATCATTTTTTCTAAACGAAATTAACGAATTTTTGACGGATTTCATGTGTAACCTTTGAGAGATCGACTATATTTGATTTAAGAAAATGATAAATGAGGGTACTACAATGGACTTATATAATATTACCGGCTTCTTGATCCATCGTACAGATGTCAAGCTTACAAACTATTTTACGAAACAATTAAAGCCCTACAAGGTGACACCGGAGCAGTGGAGCATTATCTCCTGTCTTGATATGGATAAAGCTATGACTCAAAAAGAGCTGGCGGAGGCCATCGATCGGGATCAAACAACGGTAGTGAGAATGATACATTCTTTAGAACGCAAGGGCATGGTTCGACGTATTGTTCATGATCAAGATAAGCGCTCACATTATTTATATTTGTCCTCTAAAGGTCAAGAAGTTAAAGGAAAGCTGTTGTTAACAGTTAAAAACGCGCATGACTATGTTACACGAGGTTTGGAACACGATGAATTAAATCAGTTAAAAATGATATTAGATAAACTGTACCGAAATGTGCAAGAAGATTAGTTAGACTCTATACCAGAGGATGAATCATGACAACTACATGCCGAAGCACAAAATTTGTGAGATTCTTTCCGAATGAAGCAGCTAGAATAAGGATCCAGCTTCTACTTACTTTAGAAGGAGCTATCAGAAATATATGGTCGAATATCATCGTTCACTGGATATTTAATTCCATCAATTCGATTATCCCAGCAATATTTTTAGTTGTACTCAAGCTGATAGGAGCTGCTTGATGTTTTCCTGAACATATTACTAGAGAAAGAAGGGAGGAAAGATCACTGGATTATGATTCTAACTGGTTTTGAGATAGCGGCAATTCATATACGATTAAGTATTTATGTTTCTGTAGAAGAATAGAAGACGGAATGATTTTAATTTAAATGAATAAAGTATTCTAAAATGAGACTGTTATCTAATACTAGATAGTGGTCTTTTTGCTATGTATAATTAAGATGAAATATCGAAAAAATCCGTATACATTATCATTTATGAAGATGCAAAATGAGTTTTGTGCTTTTTCCTACTTATCATGAAAATATGTCCTGATAGATAAACTTTATTGATGACTTTTTCTCACTAATTATGACAAGTGGTGTGCTGTGTCGGTGGTCATATTAAATTGAGTTCAGGAGAGGGTCGATGATCATGCAGCAGTTAAAAGGGTTCTATATACAGTTTTTGAGGGAACCTCTGTGGTTTAAAGCATTGATCGATCCTGACTACACTACTACTTTCAATTGTATTTAGCAGTTCAGCCTTTTCAGAGCAGGGCAACTACCAAAGCATCTCTAAATTAGCTATCGCTATTTTCTTCGTCGCATATGGAGTGAAGCTGTGGGGCAATCCGAAGGTTTCTATAGCCTTTTTTTCCTAGCGCTGATAAGTATCTATTGTTTCTTATCTAATGAGAGTAATAATGAAGGGAGAACGTGCTGCTCCGTTTGTGGAGTGGCACCAATTCCCATCTTTAACCGTAGTATCTAAGTATGTCTATTCTATTAAAAAATGGATTGGCAACTATATTCAATAAAGGAGATTACATAATATGAAGAATTGGAAACGCATGCTCTTATCTCTTACAATCTCGGTAGGGTTGCTCGCATCTGCAGTACCAGCTATGGCTGCTCCACAAGGAACTTCCGTCAAGGTTAATGATCAAGCTGTGAAATATGCTACAGGAGCACCAATCCTGGAGAAAGGAACAACATTGGTTCCGCTGCGGACTACGCTGGATGCTATGGACGTGAAGCTAACAACTGCGACAGATGATACGATCACGGCTGTAGTAGATGGCAAAACGATTACACTCAAAAGCAAGCTTACACGTATCAACGGTGTAACGTATGCGCCAATCCGCATCGTCGGTGATGCTGCGGGTTATGAAGTTCGTTGGGATGCTGCAACGCGCACCGTGCTGTTGGTATCCAAAGGGGGAGCAACTGAAACTGCGCAAACCGGTGGACGTGGCTTCATGTGGGAAGTTGAAAGCAATGGCAACACGGTCTATCTGGTAGGGTCCATGCATATTGCTGATGAGAGCTTCTACCCACTGCGTCCGGAGTTTGAAGAAGCTTTTGCCGAAGCAGATTATCTCGGGGTAGAGATTGATATTAGCAAAGCCGCTGACGAAGAGCAGCAAAAGCTGGTTCTAAGTCTGGGTTCGTATCAAGATGGAACAACACTGAAAGACCACATTTCCAGTGAAACGTATACTAAGCTGGGTGATGTATTGAAGAAAAATGGTCTGGAGTCTAACGCCTTGGATGCATTTAAGCCTTGGGTAGTAGAGAGCACACTTGCAAGTTTGAAGTCCACAACGGCAGGATACGAAGCGTCAGCAGGAGTGGATCTGTATTTCATCCAGAAAGCGATCGAGCGCAAACTTCCAGTTATTGAGTTGGAGAGTTATCAATCTCAACTTGGCATGTTTAACGACTTTTCCAAAGAAACACAAGAGGAAACACTGAAAGCGACAATCGAAAACTTCGACGTGTTGGATAACAGTGTGAAAGAAATGGCTGAGATGTGGAAAACGGGTAATGACGAGCAACTGCTTGAACTGACAAACAGCTTCTCCACTAACGAGGAATATAACAAAGCAATGCTGGTTGATCGTAACATTGGTATGGCGGACAAAATCGATGGTTACTTGAAAAACGGCAAAGGTGAGGAGTATTTCATTGTTGTTGGTGCGGCACACTACTTGGGCGATCATGGCATCGTGAAACTGCTTGAGGATAAAGGATATAAAGTAGAACGGAAATAAATATAGATTACTATAGAAGGTAACCCTTTCGTCTCGAATATGAGAGTTGAGAGGGTTGCCTTCTTATATATAGAAGAAAGACAGATTTAAATAAAGAAGATTAAGCTGCAGGATAATAAAATTGAACCTGAGAGTTCATGGTAGATTGAAGGTCCTTAATATGGTTAGATCGTGGATTTGATAAGTTTTGAAATTAACTCTTTACAAGTGTGTGTTCTACATGGTATATTCTATTTCCGGCCAAAAAAACACGAGATACACGGTGCGGCAAGCGAATGAAATAAGCTTCGAAAGAAACTTAAAAAAAGAGCTTGCAAAGTTGGTTCGGACATGATATTATATAAGAGTTGCTGAAGAGAACAGCATTCGGTAACAAAGCAAGTTTGATCTTTGAAAACTGAACAACGAGTGAGTAAACATTCTGCTTGCAGAATGAACGCAAAAGTTTGAGACAAGCCTTGGCTTGGATCGACTGGAGCACAAATGAGATTTTTAATCTCGTCAGATTCAAAATGAGCTTATCGCTCTTTTCAATACTTTATTGGAGAGTTTGATCCTGGCTCAGGACGAACGCTGGCGGCATGCCTAATACATGCAAGTCGAGCGGAGTTGATAGGAAGCTTGCTTTCTTGATACTTAGCGGCGGACGGGTGAGTAACACGTAGGCAACCTGCCCTCAAGTTTGGGACAACTACCGGAAACGGTAGCTAATACCGAATAATTGTTTCCTTCGCCTGAAGGAAACTGGAAAGACGGAGCAATCTGTCACTTGGGGATGGGCCTGCGGCGCATTAGCTAGTTGGTGAGGTAACGGCTCACCAAGGCGACGATGCGTAGCCGACCTGAGAGGGTGATCGGCCACACTGGGACTGAGACACGGCCCAGACTCCTACGGGAGGCAGCAGTAGGGAATCTTCCGCAATGGGCGAAAGCCTGACGGAGCAATGCCGCGTGAGTGATGAAGGTTTTCGGATCGTAAAGCTCTGTTGCCAGGGAAGAACGCTTGGGAGAGTAACTGCTCTCAAGGTGACGGTACCTGAGAAGAAAGCCCCGGCTAACTACGTGCCAGCAGCCGCGGTAATACGTAGGGGGCAAGCGTTGTCCGGAATTATTGGGCGTAAAGCGCGCGCAGGCGGTCATTTAAGTCTGGTGTTTAATCCCGGGGCTCAACCCCGGATCGCACTGGAAACTGGGTGACTTGAGTGCAGAAGAGGAGAGTGGAATTCCACGTGTAGCGGTGAAATGCGTAGATATGTGGAGGAACACCAGTGGCGAAGGCGACTCTCTGGGCTGTAACTGACGCTGAGGCGCGAAAGCGTGGGGAGCAAACAGGATTAGATACCCTGGTAGTCCACGCCGTAAACGATGAGTGCTAGGTGTTAGGGGTTTCGATACCCTTGGTGCCGAAGTTAACACATTAAGCACTCCGCCTGGGGAGTACGGTCGCAAGACTGAAACTCAAAGGAATTGACGGGGACCCGCACAAGCAGTGGAGTATGTGGTTTAATTCGAAGCAACGCGAAGAACCTTACCAGGTCTTGACATCCCTCTGATCGATGCAGAGATGTATCTTTCCTTCGGGACAGAGGAGACAGGTGGTGCATGGTTGTCGTCAGCTCGTGTCGTGAGATGTTGGGTTAAGTCCCGCAACGAGCGCAACCCTTATATTTAGTTGCCAGCACTTCGGGTGGGCACTCTAGATAGACTGCCGGTGACAAACCGGAGGAAGGTGGGGATGACGTCAAATCATCATGCCCCTTATGACCTGGGCTACACACGTACTACAATGGCCGGTACAACGGGCTGCGAAATCGCGAGATGGAGCCAATCCCAACAAAGCCGGTCTCAGTTCGGATTGCAGGCTGCAACTCGCCTGCATGAAGTCGGAATTGCTAGTAATCGCGGATCAGCATGCCGCGGTGAATACGTTCCCGGGTCTTGTACACACCGCCCGTCACACCACGAGAGTTTATAACACCCGAAGTCGGTGGGGTAACCGCAAGGAGCCAGCCGCCGAAGGTGGGATAGATGATTGGGGTGAAGTCGTAACAAGGTAGCCGTATCGGAAGGTGCGGCTGGATCACCTCCTTTCTATGGAGAATCGTTTCCTGCAACGGAAACATTCAAATAAGCAGGTTCTTAGAACCTGCAACAGCGATTCATTTCGGTCCGTCACTTCGGTGTGGATGAAATGAAGAGCACAAAACACTCACTCGTTGTTCGGTTTTGAGAGCTCAAACTCTCAAACAGCTTGCTTTTGCATGGAGCTTGTTCTTTGAAAACTAGATATCGAAACGAAACAAACGCGAATTAGAACATTCCTTTAAGCTGATCTTGTGTAAACAAGTGAAGTGTTTATAAAGGTAGTTAAATTGCTTTTGTGATGGTATCGGGTGAGAGCGACTTTTGGCTTTGCGCAAGCAAAACAAGGGAAGCGAGCGACCGAAACCGGAACAAAATGGTTAAGCTACTAAGAGCACACGGAGGATGCCTAGGCGCTAGGAGCCGATGAAGGACGTGGCGAACAACGAAACTGCCTCGGGGAGCTGTAAGCAAGCTTTGATCCGGGGGTGTCCGAATGGGGAAACCCAGCTGGGGTAATTTCCAGTTACTCACAACTGAATACATAGGTTGTGTAGAGGCATACCAGGGGAACTGAAACATCTAAGTACCCTGAGGAAGAGAAAACAATAGTGATTCCGTCAGTAGCGGCGAGCGAACGCGGAGAAGCCCAAACCAGAGAGCTTGCTCTTTGGGGTTGTGGGACGTCTCACATGGAGTTACAAAGGAACCGGTTAAGCGAAGAGGTCTGGAAAGGCCCGCCAAAGAAGGTAAAAGCCCTGTAGTTGAAAGTCTGTTCCCTCCGAGACGGATCCCGAGTAGTGCGGGGCACGTGAAACCCCGTATGAATCCGGCAGGACCATCTGCCAAGGCTAAATACTTCCTAGCGACCGATAGTGAAGCAGTACCGTGAGGGAAAGGTGAAAAGCACCCCGGAAGGGGAGTGAAATAGAACCTGAAACCGTGTGCTTACAAAAAGTCAGAGCCCGTTTTAGGGGTGATGGCGTGCCTTTTGTAGAATGAACCGGCGAGTTACGTTCCCGTGCAAGGTTAAGGTGAAGAGCCGGAGCCGCAGCGAAAGCGAGTCTGAATAGGGCGATGTAGTACGTGGACGTAGACCCGAAACCGGGTGATCTACCCCTGTCCAGGGTGAAGGTGCGGTAACACGCACTGGAGGCCCGAACCCACGCATGTTGAAAAATGCGGGGATGAGGTGGGGGTAGCGGAGAAATTCCAATCGAACTCGGAGATAGCTGGTTCTCCCCGAAATAGCTTTAGGGCTAGCCTCGGAAAACAGAGTCGTGGAGGTAGAGCACTGATTGGGTGCGGGGCCCGCAAGGGTTACCAAGCTCAGTCAAACTCCGAATGCCATAGACTTACTTCCGGGAGTCAGACAGTGAGTGCTAAGATCCATTGTCAAAAGGGAAACAGCCCAGACCATCAGCTAAGGTCCCCAAGTGTGTGTTAAGTGGGAAAGGATGTGGAGTTGCACAGACAACCAGGATGTTGGCTTAGAAGCAGCCATCATTGAAAGAGTGCGTAATAGCTCACTGGTCGAGTGACTCTGCGCCGAAAATGTAACGGGGCTAAACACACCACCGAAGCTATGGCTTGATGCTTTGCATCAGGGGTAGGGGAGCGTTGTATAAGGGTTGAAGGTGTACCGTAAGGAGCGCTGGACATTATACAAGTGAGAATGCCGGTATGAGTAACGAAAAGATCAGTGAGAATCTGATCCGCCGAAAGCCTAAGGGTTCCTGAGGAAGGCTCGTCCGCTCAGGGTAAGTCGGGACCTAAGGCGAGGCCGAAAGGCGTAGTCGAAGGACAACAGGTCGAAATTCCTGTACCACCGTAAGCCGTTATGAGCAATGGGGGGACGCAGTAGGGTAGTGACGCGGACTGATGGATGTCCGTCTAAGCAGTAAGGCTGATGTGTAGGCAAATCCGCACATTGTAAGGCTGAGCTGTGATGGGGAGCGAAAATTATAGTAGCGAAGGTCATGATCTCACACTGCCAAGAAAAGCCTCTAGCCAGGTGAAGGTGCCCGTACCGCAAACCGACACAGGTAGGCGAGAAGAGTATTCTAAGGCGCGCGGAAGAACTCTCGTTAAGGAACTCGGCAAAATGACCCCGTAACTTCGGGAGAAGGGGTGCCCCGGTAGTGTGAATAGCACGAGGGGGCCGCAGTGAAAAGGCCCAAGCGACTGTTTAGCAAAAACACAGGTCTGTGCGAAGCCGTAAGGCGAAGTATACGGGCTGACGCCTGCCCGGTGCTGGAAGGTTAAGGGGAGTGGTTAGGAGCAATCCGAAGCTGTGAACCGAAGCCCCAGTAAACGGCGGCCGTAACTATAACGGTCCTAAGGTAGCGAAATTCCTTGTCAGGTAAATTCTGACCCGCACGAATGGCGTAACGACTTGGGCGCTGTCTCAACGAGAGATCCGGTGAAATTTTAATACCTGTGAAGATGCAGGTTACCCGCGACAAGACGGAAAGACCCCATGGAGCTTTACTGCAGCTTGATATTGAATTTGGGTACGATCTGTACAGGATAGGTGGGAGCCTTTGAAACGTGAGCGCCAGCTTGCGTGGAGGCAACGTTGGGATACCACCCTGATCGTATCTAGGTTCTAACCTGGTACCGTAATCCGGTGCGGGGACAGTGTCAGGTGGGCAGTTTGACTGGGGCGGTCGCCTCCTAAAGAGTAACGGAGGCGCCCAAAGGTTCCCTCAGAATGGTTGGAAATCATTCGAAGAGTGCAAAGGCATAAGGGAGCTTGACTGCGAGACCTACAAGTCGAGCAGGGACGAAAGTCGGGCTTAGTGATCCGGTGGTACCGCATGGAAGGGCCATCGCTCAACGGATAAAAGCTACCCTGGGGATAACAGGCTTATCTCCCCCAAGAGTCCACATCGACGGGGAGGTTTGGCACCTCGATGTCGGCTCATCGCATCCTGGGGCTGAAGTAGGTCCCAAGGGTTGGGCTGTTCGCCCATTAAAGCGGTACGCGAGCTGGGTTCAGAACGTCGTGAGACAGTTCGGTCCCTATCTGTCGTGGGCGTAGGAAATTTGAGAGGAGCTGTCCTTAGTACGAGAGGACCGGGATGGACGTACCGCTGGTGTACCAGTTGTTCCGCCAGGAGCACCGCTGGGTAGCTATGTACGGACGGGATAAACGCTGAAAGCATCTAAGCGTGAAGCCCCCCTCAAGATGAGATTTCCCAGTATGTAAGACCCCTTGAAGACGACGAGGTAGATAGGCTGGGGGTGGAAGTGCAGCAATGCATGGAGCTGACCAGTACTAATCGGTCGAGGGCTTATCCAATAGCAAGTTGTAATTCGCATGTTTCGTTTCGAATCTAGTTTTCAGAGAACGATCTCTGAATGTAAGCTAAGCGTTGCGTTTGGTGGCGATGGCGGAGGGGTTCCACACGTACCCATCCCGAACACGACCGTTAAGCCCTCTAGCGCCGATGGTACTTGGACCGCAGGGTCCTGGGAGAGTAGGACGCCGCCAAGCAATCTAAAGACACACTTGATGATATCGAGTGTGTCTTTTTGTGTTACTATTTTATACATTGCATATAAAGAATTGAGTGAAAGCCGATGGGTCTCCCCTGCGCTGTATGACATTCCATAAGTAAACAAATACAGTATGATTCCTACGACTTAGTATATTTTAATAGTGAATTTGGTAATCTCCTCCCCCACCATTAGGTGAGTACCCTACGATTTTATGGTAACCATACAAATTACTTAAAGTGATGTTTTTCGTTCTCAAGTCTGATGCGATTACTCGTCCACTTCCCTTCAAATTTCCACTCATATCAACAACATTAAATACATATTCCCCAGTCGAACGAGGAAGAAAAGAAAACGTGACATTCCCACTCAAATATATATCCGTTGAGTAACCTCCATCGAAATACTCTACTATAAGGTTTTGGGCAAAGATAGTAGCTTCTTGTTCCTGTTTTATCTGAGTATCTTGTGAAGGAATTATAGGCATAGACGTTTCATCAGCAAATACTGCTGGAACAGATGCTAGGAGCAAAGCCATGGAAGAGAGAGCTGAAATTGCAGTTTTTTGATATTTCTTCACAATCGAACATCTCCTTTTCATATATATAAGTCGGGATTGGTCATACTCGCAGTAGCTTTCCTCACAGTCATTTCCTAGGATGAAAGTAAGGGGAGGTCTGGCGCCGTATATAGTTTGACAAGACAACCATACTCCAATTAACAAATATATACAATTATATAAAGATAGTTTTATATCCTATTTTTGTTAAATATACACTTTATTCATAGATCATTCACATTTTCTATAGCTATAGTGCTCAAGCAACTGTTAATAGCAATGGACGATACGATATTTGGTTCTGATTATATTTGCTTCAAGCATAACAAAGTCCTGCCCGATCTATGTAGACCGAGCAGGACTATATCTGTTCTCTATACGTTCATTTAATCCATTATGGCTACTCAGACTGCAACGCGTTTATTCGATCCGTAAGGGATCGTTTTCTATAGTACAGGGCTATGGTTGCGAGAACCAGCATTTCGGACAGCGGTACGGCAAGCCAGACACCCGTGACACCAAAAAATGAAGGCAGGACTGCAATCAACGCAATCATGATAATCATTTCACGCGCAGCTGTAATCCAGATGGCCATTTTGGCATTACCCACAGATTGGAAATAGGTGCTCATGACAAAGTTAACACCCATAAACACATAGGCAAATGTAAATATACGTAATCCGTAAACGGCACTATCCGTTACGCCACTACTGAAGTTTCCAAAGATTTGCACGAAATAAGGTGCACCGATCTGAACAACAGCCAGTAACAATAGACCGCATGCCAGAGCTGTTTTAGTGGCTAAACGTATCGTTTGTTGTACCCGTTTAATCTGATTGGCACCGTGATAATAGCTGATCAGAGGTTGGGCAGCGGATGCCAGACCCAGGAAAGCCAACAATACAACACCATGAATATAGTTCAACACGGTAAAGGATGCTACACCATCCGTGCCTGCAATGCGGTCCATGGAGATATTGTGAGAGACAGAGAAGACCGACATGCCAAGTTCAGCCAGAAAGCTGGGGAAACCAATGAGCAGCAGGGAAGCCAGCAGTTTGTTGTTCCATTTGAACCGGGTGAACGTGAGATTATTTGTTTTTTTGAAAAAGTGAGTGAACAGAACAAGTAGCGCAAGAGACGCCGATACAATTGTACCGAGGGCCACACCGCGTACACCCCATTCAAGTACATACAATGTTATATAATTGATGATGATATTGGCTACAGCAAACGTAATCTGAGCGTACATCGACGTGTTGGGGTTCCCATCGTTTCGTACAAAGACAGAGAGTGCATTCTCAATGGTGAAAACGAACCCGAACAATAACATGATATTCATATAGTCCGAAGCAAACGGGAAAGTCTCGGCGTTTGCACCGAGGGAGTATACCAGTTTGTCTTTGAATGTAAATGCAACATATCCAATGGCTACCGTAACTAACATAATGAGCATAATGGATTTGGTGAAAATTTGTTTGGCTGAAGTGATATCTTTTCTACCCATAGCGTTGGAGTACAACGTTGCCCCGCCCATACCAATCCACAGCGACATGGCAACAAAGAGCGTGTAGACAGGTGAGGCAATGCCGATCCCGGCCATTGCGGTAGAACCCAGTTTGTGTCCAACCATAATGCCGTCGATAATAAAATTAAAAGCAACTACCAGCATCCCTAATACAGAAGGCACGAGGTAACTTATAAAAGCTTTACCTACAGATTGCCCTTCCAATGGATGCGTCCAATTCGTATTCATAATGACCTCCGTTAGTAAACTGAATGTTCATTCTATATTTAATAATACTGAACGTTCGTTCTGTATGATAACACGCCATGAATTCTCTTGGCAACTTTTGCGTTTAAATATCGTTTATGTGATAGAGTAGGTGGATATTTATAAGGCGGGAGGAATCTCTTGATGAAACAAAATAAATACGATGAAGCTGAGTTTTTCAATAACTACAGTAAGATGGCACGTTCCGTTCAAGGGCTGGATGCAGCGGGGGAGTGGCATGAACTGCAGACTCTTTTGCCTGATTTGAAGGACAAGCGTGTGCTGGATTTGGGATGTGGTTTTGGTTGGCACTGCCGGTATGCACGAGAGCAACAAGCGAGTTCAGTGATCGGTGTAGATCTGTCTGAAAATATGCTTCAGCGTGCTCGTGAAATGACGGACGATCCGCAGATCGAGTACAAGCAGCTGGCGATTGAAGATATTGATTTTGCACCGGCACAATTCGACATTGTGATTAGTTCACTTGCCTTGCATTATATTGAAAGATTAGACACGGTGTACGCTAAGATCAATGATTGTCTCGTAGAAGGGGGCACATTTGTACTATCTTCCGAACATCCGATCTTCACCGCTCGCGCTGCGCAGGATTGGCATTACGGACCCGAAGGTGAAATCCTGCACTGGCCCGTGGATGATTACCATGATGAAGGGAAACGTATGGCGAACTTTCTGAATCAGGATGTGGTTAAATATCATCGCACACTGGCAACACATCTAAATGAACTCATTAAGGCAGGGTTTGCTATTCAACAGGTAGCTGAATCCAAGCCATCGCTGGAGATGATGGAACAGGTTCCAGGCATGAGAGACGAGAATCGGAGACCGATGTTTCTGATGATTGCTGCGGTGAAAGCATAACGATGAAAATGATACGTTAGACTAGAGGGCAGAAAGAAACTGTGGAAGTGGAGCGTTCACCTAAAAGCTTTCTGATAGAGATTATTAACTAAGTAAACTTGAAGGGATCAGCGTGTTCAGCGATGTTGAACATGCTGTTTTTTTATTTTGCTACAATAAATAAGAAATAATGTCCAAAACAGGGAACCAAATCACATTAGACTCAGTCATATTAAGTGAGGTGAAACAACAGTTGGATGATCAATTACTTGCACAGGCTCAGACTATAGACAATTACACACTTAGCAGCATAATGGATGACTACGGAAATGACGTCTGGAATTACGCTTATTTTCTGACCAAAAGTGCCGAACAGGCAGATGAATTGTCACAGGAGGTATTTATTCGGGCGTACTCGGGGATCGCTCATTATCGTGGAGATTGCTCACTGAAAACCTGGCTGTTGACGATTACTAGAAACACCACTTTTACATATCGAAAATCCAGATTTTTTCGTAACAGTCTGTGGGGAGAGACGTTACCCATTGAGACAGAGCATGGGGGTTCGAACCAAAGAGTCATGATTGCAGAGCAGCCTGCACATCCTTCGGCCGAGATGGAAGTGATGCGTAAGGAGCATATCCATGAAATCTGGGATATTGTTCTGGCGTTGCCGAAGAAGTTCCGGGAGATTCTTTTGCTGAATCTGAAGTATGAGCTTACGACGAGTGAGATTGCTGAGATGTAGAAAATCAGCTCAGGCACAGTAAAATCCAGACTTTCCCGAGGTAAGGATAAGGTACGGAAACAATGGGAGGAGCGAAGCAAATGACACACAAGGATGAGCAATGGGAGAAGGAAATCCGGAAGGGACCGTTTGCTTTGTCTCCTTTTACAGAGGATCACAAGCGAAAGGTGCTTCAACAGGTGGAGTGGATGAAGAAGTTGGAAGAGGGAAGCAAGGGAGATAGGCCAGAGAGCAGATCCAGGTCATCCAGGCCGTTTAGACCGCAAGTGAAAAATGCGTCACACAAGCGTCGCCTTAGAAGAGGGCCTCTTGTTGCCGGCACGGGTGCGTTGGTTATTGCTGCTGGATTGTTCCTATGGATCTGGGATGATGGACAGCTGGTGAAACCCGTGATCGAGCAGGTCTATCCGACAGCAACGTTACAGTTATCCGATGGTTTGAACACAAATCTGCTAACCGACAAAATGAAAAGAAATGTTGCGATTACGATGCGAGATGATCTGGGTAAACAGCTGAAGATTAAGAAAGTGGAAGACTTGCCTGTGTCCGGCAGAGTATATGTAGAGGCTGGAAATGAAAGCGAGAAGGAGTATGCACAGATATGGCTCGATGCGACAACAGGAAATCTGCGTGAATTAGGAATGAGACGTGAGATGCAGCCAAGCGAGTTGGAGCACCGTTATCTGCGTCAAGTTCCATCGCTTTTGCAAAGTATAGGCAGCACTCCAACGCTTAAACCTGCATCAGTCCAACGTTTTGTGAGTATGAAGCAAGGGGAGTCGGGGCCAATATCGCATACGACATTAGCGTTAGAGAATGAGACTGGCGATGGTTATGGGGAGATTGTATGGCAGCAGGACAAGGCTGTCTCGATCACAGGTGACCTTAGACCTGATCAAGTATCCCAGGCGGCGCTGGCGGATGCCAGAAAAGCAATTGAGGCTCTGTCTGGTAAAGCCAATCTTGATCTGGTAAGAGTAAGCCGAAGCAAAGATGATGAACTCGGCAAGGATACAGTCTTTTTTTCCTTTAAAGATAACTACTTTGTACAGATGACCGAAGGAAAAGCGGGCATGGGTTATACGGTTGGGGATGCTAATCACTATGAGCAAGACTTTGCAGACTGGGAAGAAATAGAGGCTTATTATCAGGAACTATATAACATACAGGAGTCTCTTCTTAGAGGAGAGGTAGAACCTATAATTAAAAAAATATTTAAAATGGATCTTCAAGCGTATAAACTTCACCGTAATCCTGACCATCCAGGCATGGTCACATTTGAACTGGAGTCGAGCAAGGATGTTTTTCAGGTTGAATATGGGGAAGATGGACGGATCAAGATGATCACCAGAGGCGAGTTATAGAGCTTGATCTTATATGTTACAATTTACTTCATAGATGGAATGAGTATAAGGAGATAACGATGAAATATTTGGTGAGTTCATGTCTGGCAGGGGTAGCTTGCCGTTACAATGGAACAGCGAGTCTGGATGAGAAGATTCAGCAGCTGGTGGAGCAGGAGCAGGCTAAGATGGTATGTCCGGAGCTGCTTGGCGGATTTTCCACTCCACGGGAACCGGCTGAAATTATCGGTGGCACGGGCAAGGACGTACTGGCAGGCACAGCAAAAGTGATCGAGAAAAGTGGCAAGGACGTCACAGAGCTGTATATCAAGGGAGCCTATCAGACACTCGAATGGGCGCGAGAATTGAATGTATCGTGTGTGGTACTGAAGGAGTTTAGTCCGTCCTGTGGTACACAGATGATCTATGATGGGAATTTTGCCAATCACAAGGTAACTGGTGAAGGTGTCACATCAGCATTGCTGCGACAAGAAGGATATACCGTCATTTCTGAAAATGAATGGATGGAGCAACTATAGGTCGAATAGATATCGTTTCATATTCACAGAAAAGCCGCTGGATTATATCCTGGCTGCTTTTCTGTTGTCTCCCATTACTTTTCTCATCAAATGAATAAAGTCAATTTTCCTGAAATGCTAACAAACAATATGGATACATACGATATAGATATAAGATATATAAGGCTATCTACTATTTAAAGTGGGGGAATAATCATGTCAATTCAGTCTAAGCCAAAAAATAAGAAAGGAAATAAACTCAAAAATATGAAATTAACAACAACGATGGTCATCATGACTGTGATTAGTCTAATCGGCTTGTTTACTGTTTTTCTGATTGGGATTTTCGGAATGAACGAAGCAAAAACGGGACAAGGTATCCTCTACAATGACCGCTTCCAGCATCAAACCAATGTTCTTGAATTGAAAAGTAATTTCTATAATATGCGTGCCAATTATACAAAGGTTCTTGATAATGCAGAGTATACCGACAAACAGTACGATCAGGTTCAGAAAGGTAAGAAGAGTATCACGGATGGCTTGAATGAATTTTCAGCAAGAACATTGGATACCAAAGAAAAAGAGATATTTGCAGATTTGGCAACAAAGATGGATACATATTATCAGGATATTGAGCAAATCATGGATACCAAAAAGATGTCGGGCACCTACGATAGTGAAGAGAGAGGAAGAATTAACAAAAGCAGTACAGCGATTGTGGAGACGATCACCCTTTTGAGTGCGCATAACGAAGAAGAGTCAGCCAAGCTCTATGCGGATACACAGGAAGTAATTCAGCAGCGAGCATTGGTGCTTGGTTCGGTTCTTTTGTTTTCACTTGCAGCACTCATTCTTATTTCATTTGTAGTGATTCGCAGTATACGTCAACGAATGAAAGCGATCACCCGTTATTGTGAAGAAATAACACAAGGCAACTTAACGGCATCCTTAGATCCGCATCTAACACAGGGAAATAATGAGATAAGTGTCATCGCACGAGCTATTCGTACAATGACCGATTCCACAACAAATGTCATTCGTGGTGTAGTTCAGGAATCTCATCATATCAACCAGGTTAGCGATCTTACCAACCAGAACATGGCTGGTCTGAATGAACGAATTCGTGAAGTATCAGCTACAGTTGAAGAGCTCTCTGCTGCAATGGAAGAGGCTTCAGCCCATACGGAAAATATGAATCATTCGGCTAATGAGATGCAACAGGGAGCTGAATATATATCGGAACAGACATCTAAACAAGCAGAGTCCGCCTATGTGACCAGCACGAAGGCTGAAAAGTTGAAGCAGGAAGCCCGCGAATCGAGCCGAGCAGCCATAGACATGTACGATCATACGAGTAAGAAGATGTCAGAAGCGCTGGAACGTGCAACTGCTGTAGATCAGATTGGTATATTATCTCAGTCTATTTTGGATGTTACAGCGCAGACTAATCTGCTTGCACTCAATGCATCCATTGAAGCTGCAAGGGCTGGGGAAGCAGGCAGGGGTTTTGCGGTTGTTGCAAGCGAGATTAGAAAGTTGGCTGATGATTCCAGACAGGCTGCCGATCAAATTCAGCAGGTCACGGAGGAAGTTATGCAGTCTGTAACCAATCTGTCCTCGAATGCCAAAGAGTTGCTATCCTTTATGTTCAATCAGGTTGGCAAAGATTATAAATTATTGGAGGATACAGCTGAACAGTATTATGTCGATTCTCTTGATCATGCCAATGCAGTTAAAGATCTCAATGCAACCTCACAACAAGTGACTGCGAATATCAAAATACTAGTGGGCTCCATTCACGAGATTGCATCAGCAAGTGAACAATCAGCCGCATCCAGTCAGGAAATTGCAGGACATATGGTTGCCTCTGCTGCGCAATCTGTGGAAGTAGTTAAACAATCTGATCAAGTCAAGGATAGTGCATTAAATCTGAATAAGCTGGTTCAAGATTTCAAGATTTAAAAGAAAAGAGTCATAGATAATCCACTAGGGCCATGTATGTGCCCAGTGGATTATTGCTGTCTTTCATCCAATACTTACTTTTATAAACCAAGAAACAATAATGTGCGTACTTTTAATTTATACACATAGGTCCTAAACTAATACTTGAGATGAAACCACTTTAACATTATTGTTCAACATAAAAAAAATAATAAAAGGACGTGGAGCTCCATGGAAGTTACAGCAAAGTCAAAGACAAAGGAAGACATCTTAAAGGCGTATCATTTCCGGCATGCAACAAAGATTTTTGATGATACCCGCAAAATCTCGGATGAGGATTTCCAATTTATATTGGAAACAGGCAGATTATCTCCAAGTTCCATTGGCCTTGAACCGTGGAAGTTTCTGATTGTACAAAATCCGAATCTGCGTAAGCGTCTGTCCGAAGTCTCTTCCGGCGCTCAAAAGCAATTGGCTACAGCAAGTCATTTTGTTGTTATTTTGGCCCGATCAGATGCCAGTTATAATTCTCCCTATGCGGAGTACATGTTGAAGGAAACAAAGGGAATGCCAAATAACGTATTTGAGCTAACAAGTGAGGCTTATGGAAAGTTTCAAAATAACCAGAAGATTCTGGATAATCCACGATCATTATTCGACTGGGCATCTAAACAAACTTATATTGCACTCGGCAACATGATGACGGCGGCAGCTCAGATCGAGATTGATTCTTGTCCAATCGAAGGTTTCAGCCGTGAGGGCGTCCACCGTATTATGGAAGAAGAGGGCTTGCTAGAAAATGGCGCATGGGGCGTCTCTATGATGGCAGCCTTCGGTTATCGCGCAGAGGAGCCCCAGCGTGAGAAGTCCCGACAATCCGTTGAGAAAATCACGCAATGGATTAACTGAATTCAGCATGAATCCAAGATGAATTCAAAAACGATTAGCTAAGATCTAACATTATAGATCAGGATCAGAGCAGAATCGAAACAGCCCGATATTTTCCACATGTTAGCAGGATGGAAAGGGCTGTTTTTCTTTTTTATATAAAATAACTTGAAAATACATAGATGTCTATGTATAATGAGGTCATGCCTAAATACAACGCAATTGCACTGATTGCAAGAATCAGAGACCATGTCAACAAACGGATTGTACACGAATTGGAACAGCATGAGGTAACAGGGATTGTTCCTTCTCATGGGGATGTATTGATGTTTTTGTACCGGGAAGAGACGCTGTCGATCAAGATGTTGGCTGAACGTGTTCAACGCACGCAACCAACGGTAACGGTACTGGTCAACAAGCTGGAGAAGCTTGGCTATGTTGAACGCAGCAAGAGTGCCGAAGATAGCCGAGTGACGATGATTCGCCTAACCGAACAGGGGAAGCGACTCGAACCGATCTTTCATCAGGTATCAGAGCAGATTAATGACATCATCTATAGTGGCTTGTCCGATGAACAGTCGGAGCAATTGGAGAGCTTGTTATCCATTATTGTCCGAAAGTTATAATGAATGAACTCTTCTGTCTGCAACCCTTCCAGATTTGAATGGGTGGAGGCAGAGGAGCCCCAATATTTTTTTACCCATATACATAGATATCTATGTATGCGGAAGCGTATCAATGTAACCCCATTTTCGCAACCTAACTCAAACCAAACCTGGAGGGATTCACACCATGAAACATCTTATCGTATATGCTCACCCACACACAGACAGCTTGAATAACGCAATCCTCAATACTGCTGTAGAAGCTCTCGAAGCTCAAGGCCATGAAGTGGTTGTCCGTGACTTGTACAAACTTGGATTCCAACCCGTACTGACTGAAGCTGACACAGCTTCCATGCGTGCAGGACAGACACCACAGGATATCGCAACAGAGCAACAGTTTGTTACGGATGCAGAAGTTATCACATTCATCTATCCGATCTGGTGGACAGGTCTTCCTGCCATTATGAAAGGATATGTTGACCGTGTATTCGCTTATGGTTTTGCATATGCAGCAGGTGAAGCGGGAATCGAGAAATTGCTGACAGGCAAAAAAGGACTCATCATCAACACGCATGGTACACCAAATGAAATTTACGATCAGATTGGCATGACTGCTGGACTGAAATTAACTTCAGACGTAGGTATCTTCGATTTTGTAGGTATTGAAGCCGTAGATCATCTGCTCTTCGGTAGTATTGGATACCTGGATGCACCCGCATATCAAGCCATGTTGGATCAGGTTAAACAGACGATTACAATCAATTTCTAATATGGATGTTGAATCCAGATACGGATTCCATATGATACCAGACCGACTCGATCATGAGTCGGTTTGTTTGTTCATGTGTTTGCAAAATGCATGAAAGGGGGTATAATTTACCCATGGAACCTATACTTATATTTAAAGCATTATCGAACGAGACACGTAGACAAATCCTGTTGTGGCTCAAAAACCCGGAGCAACACTTCCCACCGCTGGAACTATCTCAGCATCCGGATGGTGGCAAGAACGGAATCTGTGTTGGCACGATTCAAGTGAAGGCTGGACTGGCTCAGTCGGTTATATCCAGTTATCTGCTGACTATGCTCAAGGCAGGGTTGCTGCTCTCCGAGCGCAGAGGACAATGGACGTATTATCGGCGCAACGAAGAGACGATACGTCAGTTTGCCGAATACGTACAGAACGAGTTATAAGCCGGATGCCGGAACGGAAGCTAGGATGCATATGCACGCAGGGATTCCGTCCGGATGTAAACGGCTAGTTTATCATCACATCATCATATCCAGTTGCGATTTAATTAATCTATATATCTGGATATACAAAAATATAATCATCGAGGAGATTAAACGATAATGACTACTGAAAATACGGCTTCATCCCATAAAGAACACATCAATGACGTTAAGCTTTCCATCCTGGATCTGGCCCCCGTCGTTGTGGGTGCAACACCTGCTGATGCTTTGCGCAACAGTCTCGATCTGGCACAGCATGCTGAGCGTTGGGGGTATCACCGTTACTGGGTAGCTGAACATCACAACATGCCGGGTATTGCTTCATCCGCAACTTCGGTTGTTATTGGATATCTGGCTGGTGGAACCAAAACGATTCGTCTGGGTTCAGGAGGCATCATGTTGCCCAACCATGCACCGCTTGTCATCGCTGAGCAGTTCGGCACACTGGAATCCTTGTATCCTGGCAGAATTGACCTGGGACTGGGTCGCGCACCAGGGAGTGACCGCCGTACATCGCTTGCACTACGCAAAGATCTGAACAGTGGGGAAGATTTCCCTGAGCTGTTGGCAGAACTTAGAGCATACTTTGATGCTTCGGCGACATCTTATCATGCGCCTGTTCGCGCAGTTCCTGGAGAAGGATTAAATATTCCAATTTACCTCTTGGGGTCCAGTGATTTCAGTGCACGTCTGGCAGGTCAGCTGGGATTGCCGTTTGCTTTTGCCAGCCACTTCTCGCCCGATTACACCCGGATTGCACTGGAAACGTATCGAAACAACTTCCAACCATCTGATAGCTTGAAGGAGCCACATGTGATTGTTGGTGTTAACGCCGTTGTTGCGGATACAGACGAGGAAGCAGCATGGCTGGGTACAACGATGCAACAGCAGTTCCTGAACATTATTCGTGGCACAACGGGATTGGTACAGCCTCCGGCAGAGATGGAAGGCAAATGGACGGATCGTGAGAAAGCTGGTGTGGAGCAGACGCTGAAGGCAGCTGTTAATGGTTCACCAGAAACCGTACGTGGACAGTTGGAGTCTTTCATTCGGCAGACGCAGGCAGATGAGCTGATTATTACGTCGATGATCTATGATCATAAGGCACGTCTGCATTCCTATGAGTTAATCGCACAATTAGCGGGAAAAGCTTAATCTTCATTTTTCAGCATAAAAGCTGGCTTATTGGTAGGGTATAGCTATAAATTTACGGTTCGTCTCCCAGTGAGGCGAGCCGTTTTTGAATAGGGAGAATTTGCAAATGATTCGTGTGGGGCAGAAGACTCATTTTGGGGTAAAATGACTTTACCGGTTTAATTTGAAACGGTTAAACAGCACCATACGTATAAATCCAGAGTGTTATACATATGTTGGCTTGTACAAGGTATTTTAGATACATAAGAGAGGACGACACGCCTATGGAGCAACCTGAGCAACCCCGCGTTTGGCCGGAGCGGTTCAAGCGATTTTTTCTTAACAACAAGTTTGTTCTATTTCTGCTGATTCTGCTGTTGGTGGGACTGAACGTGATGGTTCTGACCAAAGTATCCTTTGTTCTTCATCCGCTCGCAGTACTCATCAAAACCATTGTGTTACCTATTATTCTGTCAGGCATACTCTATTATCTGCTGAATCCGATTGTGGATGTGATGGAGCGGTGGAAAATTAAGCGTGGCTGGTCCATTCTGATCCTGTATCTTGCGATTGGAGGCATTCTGACCGTCGTAGTGCTGGCGGTCATTCCGGTTGTACGGAACCAGATTATGGGGCTGATCGAAAATTTCCCAACATACAGCGAGACGGTAAAACAGCAGTTTGAGGAGCTTACGGGCAGTAAATTGTTCGGTCAGTTCCAGGAGACGGTGAATCTGAATTCGCAGGACTGGTGGGGAACAATCTCGCAAAAGGCTACTGAAATTCTAAACTCGACCTGGACCAAATTGGGCGGATTCCTCGGAGCTTTCACTGAGACTGTACTGTCTATCGTAACGGTTCCATTCATTCTGTTCTATCTGCTGAAAGACGGCAAGAAGCTGCCAGCTAAAATTCTGTCTTTCCTGCCGATCAAGAGCCGTACGGGCGCAATGCATGTGCTGGAAGACATCAATCACCAGATCAGTTCATTCATTCGTGGACAGATTATCGTCAGCTTCTGCATCGGTATTCTGCTCTACATCGGTTATATGGTCATTGGTCTGGATTATGCACTGATTCTTGCAATTATCGCATCGTTCACAAGTGTTGTTCCGTATCTGGGACCAGCAATTGCGATTACACCTGCGTTGATTGTGGCCCTGGTTACTTCGCCGGTGATGCTGTTGAAGATGGTTGCCGTATGGACAATCGTGCAGTTAATCGAGGGTAAATTCATCTCACCACAGATCATGGGCAAAACGCTGAAGATTCATCCCATCACGATTATCTTTGTCATTCTGACTTCGGGTAATCTGTTTGGAGTCGTGGGCATTCTGCTCGCTGTTCCAGGATACGCGGTGCTGAAAGTATGTGTATCACATATCTTCAACTGGTTCAAGGACAGATCGGGCCTGTACGACCCGAACAAGAACAATCTTTTATAACCGAGTGGCAAGCTCCAATGGATAGTTAATCAGAAGATATAGTCACTTTGTATCCATCCTGTATAAAACGGTACCCTTACCAAGAAGAACCCCCAACCATCGGCATATAGCCGAGAGGCGGGGGTTCTTCTGCATGAACAAGCTTGGCTGCTGCCTAGCTGTGTTTAATATGCTGGAGCGTTTGCAGGAAAATCTGCTCAATATGAGCATCATCCAGAGAGTAGTACACGGTCTTACCTTCCTTGCGCCGCTTGACGATCCGCATGTTGCGGAGTGAACGCAGCTGGTGTGAAATGGCCGACTGTCCCATGTCGAGCAGAACCGTCAGGTCATGAACACATAATTCCTTCTGTAACAGCGCATCAATAATACGTAGACGTGTGGGGTCGCTGAATGCCTTGAACCAATCTGCCATCTCGGAAGATGTCTCCCGATCTATGAGTGAAGTGCGAATCGTCTGCACGTCGGCTTCAGTACCTGAGCAGGCTGCATCACATTCGCTTGGTGCTTTAACCGGTTGTTCCATTTCCTATCACCGCCTATGTTAACAACTATAGCTCTATTATATCCAAAACCCGCCTAAAGCGAAATGATTACTATTAGCATAATCTGTATGAAAAATCAACAACGATTGTTGACACTCATGTTTAGGCGTGCATATAATAGGGGTAACCAAACATATGAATGAGTGCTCATATATTGAATACAATTGAAATATAACATCGTTTTTGTACTGCAAAGGGGAGAATTCACATGGGAACCGGACAGGAACAGGTGAAAAGGGAACTGCTACTTGATGGATTGGATTGTGCGAACTGCGCATTAAAGATCGAGAATGGCGTCAAAAAAATTAAGGGCATTAACGAATGCTCTGTCAATTTTGTTACCAAAACATTATCGCTGCACACCACTTCCGATATGGATGAACAGGTAGTGGAAGAAGCAAAGCGCAAAGTGCTTCGGCTGGAGCCGCATATTCGCATTTCGGAAAAAGGAAAACACGTGAACGGACATGTGCACACCCATACAGGGAGTGCAGCTGGTGCGCATAACCACAGTCATGACCATACTGGACATAATCATGGACATTCACATTCACACGGCAAACACTCGCATACTCATGATCAACATCAACATGGTCATACACATGAGCACGGGAGTCATGCTGGGCATGATCACAGCCATACCCATGATGATGCCCATGCAGGCCACTCACATGAACATGGTGCAGGACAGACAAAAGTGTTACTTGCTCGTCTTGCTGCAGGTTCTGTGCTGCTCGCAGCTGCAATCTGGTCGCCACTGGAGGGCTGGGCACAGTTTACTCTATATGCGCTCGCTTATCTGATTGCCGGGGGAGATATCGTGCTCCAGGCGTCCAAAAACATCATCCGCGGTCAGGTATTCGATGAATACTTCCTGATGTCCGTCGCTACCTTGGGTGCCTTTGCTATTGGAGAGTATCCGGAAGGGGTAGCGGTCATGCTCTTTTATCAGCTCGGGGAGCTGTTTCAGGGCATGGCGGTTAATCGGTCACGCAAGTCGATTCAAGCGCTCATGGACATTCGCCCGGACTACGCGAATATCCTGACGGGTTCGGGTGACGAGACCCGTCGTGTATCTCCAGAAGACGTACGAATTGGTGATCGTATTGTCGTGAAAGCAGGAGAGCGAGTACCGCTGGATGGTATCGTTAGAGCTGGGCGTTCCATGGTGGACACTTCTGCTCTGACAGGTGAATCGGTACCTCGTGAGCTGGAGTCCGGAAGTGATGTACTGAGTGGATTTGTGAACAAAAATGGTATGTTGACGATTGAAGTGACTAAAACGTTTGGTGAATCAACGGTATCCAAGATTCTGGACCTGGTGCAGAACGCGAGCAGCCGGAAAGCGAAAACAGAGCATTTTATTAGTAAATTTGCCCGTTATTACACACCGGTTGTTGTTATCCTTGCAGCCGTGATTGCATTTGTTCCGCCGTTGATACTTAGTGGTGCAACATTTGCCGATTGGATCTATCGTGCATTGGTCTTCCTGGTTATATCATGTCCTTGTGCGCTGGTGGTCTCTATTCCACTTGGATTCTTTGGTGGTATCGGAGCAGCTTCACGTAACGGGATTCTTGTCAAAGGCAGTAACTACCTTGAAGCGTTGAACGATGTAAAAGTCGTTGTTTTTGATAAAACGGGTACACTAACCAAAGGTGTATTCAAAGTAACAGCCATTCATCCCGAAGGTGGACGCACGGAAGAAGAACTGATGGAGCTTGCAGCTATTGCCGAAGCCAATTCCAATCATCCGATTGCCGAATCCATTCGCGCAGCTTGGGCCAAAGCCATTCCCACGCAAGGTGTGGAAGGTTATGACGAAGTTGCCGGACATGGGATTAAGGTGAGCGTCGATGGTCGGGAAGTGCTGGCAGGCAACGCCAAATTAATGAAGCAGGCGGGTATATCCTATACCACACCAGAGACAGCCGGAACGATAGTCCACGTGGCTGAAGCTGGTACGTATGTTGGTCATCTGATCATTGCCGATGAAGTGAAGGATGACGCAGCCGCAGCCATTCAGGCGCTGAAGAAACTCGGCATCCGCAAAACGGTCATGCTGACAGGTGATGCCAAAGCCGTAGGTGAAGCGGTAGGACGTGAGCTGGGTGTGGATGAGGTCTACGCTGAATTGTTGCCACAGGATAAAGTCGAGCGACTGGAACAACTGGAAGCTGCCAAATCTCCGAAGGAGAAAATGGTGTTTGTCGGTGACGGTATCAACGATACACCTGTGCTGGCACGCGCCGATGTGGGTGTGGCCATGGGTGGACTTGGTTCAGATGCCGCGATTGAAGCAGCAGATGTGGTCATCATGACCGATGAACCGTCGAAACTAGCGAGTGCAATCCGCATTGCTAAGCGTACACGAATGATTGTGTGGCAAAATATCGCGTTTGCTCTGGGAGTTAAAGCGATCTTCCTGTTACTCGGTGTGTTTGGCATAGCTACCATGTGGGAAGCGGTATTCTCGGATGTCGGTGTCACGGTGCTAGCTGTCCTGAACGCCATGCGTGTACTTCGTGTGAAGAATATCTAAGTTTACGAAACGATCCAGGCGGCTCTTCGTATATACGTAGAGCCGTTTTTATATTTTTATGTAGATAAGTCTAACTAGACATTTACACGAGAACGGAGAGGACAGAAATAACCTGAAGAAGCGAAGCTACATCGGAAGGTTATTCTGTCATCGGAGTGTCAGTGTGAGCAGGTCTATGGAAGACAACAGTGAAGGGGAGAACGTTTTGACAGGAGCAGTAGTAGGGATCATCATCGGAGTGTGTTATTTCATTCTGGGGTTCATGGTGTTCAAAAAACCACCGAAAATGATTAACGGAATATATGGTTATCGGACCCCGCGTGCAATGAGTAATCCCGAGTTATGGGACGAAGCGCAAAGTTATAGCGCCAATCTGATGATGCAATTTGGTGTGATTATTACGATATTCGGCATTATCGGTTTCTGGCTTACAGATGTACGAGCTTTGGTTCTGAGTCTGGTTGCTACAGGATTCTATACGTTCAGATTGTTTACCAGAGTTGAAGGCCGGTTGAAGCAAATGCAGCGTGCTCAACAGCAACAGAATGAGCAGAACGTTTAAGGTAAAGTGAATGAATAGTGTACAGAGGAAGACCTGCGTGTGAAGCGGGTCTTTTTTGTATGTACCAATCACGGGGACTAGTTAAGTGGTGAAAGTTCGCTGTTGGGGGAGTTAAGAACCCATAGGCAAAGAGCAAGGGTATCCATCGCGAGTTGGTATCCGTCGATGAAAGTTTCTAAAACAGTAGGAAGCACAGCTAAACTTCGGAAAGGAGGGATTAACGCAAAAGAAGAGTGCGGAACGCGAAGGATATGGTGGAACGTGCAGTCATGTAAAGATAACCGAAACGGACAGCACCAACGTAAACGATTCATAGGAAAGGCTGCTTGAGAAAATGTTAAAGCAAACACGGCGGAATTCTGTTTGAAGCGTAGAAATACCCAGTCCAAAAATGAACTTTGTACAGCCTATTTTCAGTCCTTATGCGAATGAACGCTAATCTAACTTGGCTAACCATGAAGAGGAAGAGAGTAGGGCTTATTAATAATATAAAGTTCCCATTAGTAACATTATCTCAATCAAATAATAATCAAACAGGATTGCATAAAGTATTGTTTATACAAAAAAGAATTTATTGTATTATTTAGTATTTTTTTATATATAATTTATGTTATTTTGTATTATGTGGATATATAATACATATTAGAAAGGAGCTGATTTATATGGCGGGATGTCCATCAGGTTGGACTTATACTAGTCAATGTAACGATCAATGGTCTTGTAACCTTAATCAAGTGTGCAGCACCGTACCAGTATTAGAATATACTTGGTACAGACACGAGTATCACAGATGCAGAAATAACAAAACAGGAGCAACTGACTGCTATTGGGCAGATAGTCATTATTCACAATGTTGCTAACGTGAATTAAACTAGTAGGGCTTATGCTCCTACTAGTTTTTTTGCTATTTCAACTAAAAACTCTATTAATCCATATTTTTAGGATGTAGAAGTCCCTCTTCATCAGAACTACCCAGCCAACTTGCAATAAGATCTTGGGCGTATTCTAAATCTTCAGAATCAATGTCATAATACCAAGTCGTTCCTCTCATTTTCCCATTACCTTGAAGCATATAATTTTCAAAGTTAGGAGAGGAATCCTTTAAGTAAACAGTTTCTGCTAAGTTCAGAATAAAATCAGAGTCCATATTAGTTGTGAAATTAGAACCAGCAATATCTATTAATTCTGGAATTTTAGAAATGTTTTTCAATTCCAAAGCTTTATCCATCAAAGCGCTGATAAAAATACGTTGACGTTCGGTACGTTTAAAATCAGAATCTTCACGGTAACGGACATAGGCTAAAGCATCTTGACCATAATAAATTGGCTTATGGGGTTCTATTCTTAATTTTTCATGAATAGGATTTTTGTTTTCAATTAATTCAGTTATCGGTAATTTAACTCCACCTATTGCATCAACAATGTCTTTCATCCCATTGAAATTTACAGCAGCATAGTAATTTACTTTATTTTTCAGAAGATTCTCCACGGTATCTATGGTCATTTTTGCTCCACCATGGGCATATGCAGAGTTTATTTTGGATGTTACATCTCTTCCGATAATATCGGTGTAAGTATCCCTAGGAATGGAGAGTAGTAGTATTTTATCCTCTTTAGGCCGTATTACAGAGTATATTATTGTATCTGACCGACTAGGTTCACCTTCACGTTGGTCGATACCAAGCAATAGTAAGGAAAAAGGTTCGCTCACTTCTACTTTAGGACTTTTGCTTTCATATCCCACGGGTTTGTATGATTTATCTAGCGTTTTTTTAACATCTTTCTTTAACACTGTATTAAACCCAAATACAGATAATTCTTTTCTAAATAAATAGGTTGAACCAGCGAGAAGAATAAGTGCTGTAAGAGTCAGTATAGCCCATTTTTTTTTATTAAATTTTTTATGTTTTTTTTGTTTCCTGGATACCATCAATTATGCCACTCCTTTAATAATGAATACAAATGGAAAGCGGGCTCTAGGAGAAAAATATATTTTCTCAAAGAAAACCCCGCTAAATTATAGATGAGAACAATCAAAAGTCAAAAGCAGTTATCATTTTCATAAATGAATTCACATCGTCAAATTCAGTTGTGCTGATTACTTGATGATTTTGATCAGTGTGATAACAGTAGGGCGTGCTAGGAACTTTATACTTCTCTACGAGCTCTTTTTTTGTAATCGCATATATGGTGAAACTCGAATTATAGTAAGTATCAAGTTCTTTGACTTCTTCAACCGTAGCAACGATATATAGGACTAGATTAATCTTTTCTTTATTGTGCTCTGCTGTACTAGTCTTTTGTATGGCTGTGATGACCTCAATACAATCTTGGCAAGTTAAGGATAAAAAAACAACATTGCTTTTTGGCTGACGGTCATGGTGAGGGAACATTTCTCCTGGTCGAAATGACTCTATTACATTTTCGCTTCCGTGTTGAGCATCCTTAAATAGTTGTTTGAACAAGCCCATTATATTCTTCCTCCATTTTTTGACTCTGATATAAGTTGTAATATGTTCCTCTTGAATTCATGAGTTGATGATGTGTCCCAACTTCTACTATTCTCCCATTATCCATAACAATAATTCGATCAAAAAGTTTGCATAAATTTAAACGGTGAGTGATAAAAATTAAATTTTTTCTTCGTTCTTCTTGAATATACGTATTAATAAATTTGAATTCTGACTCCGGATCCAACGCGGAAGTGGCTTCATCTAGGATCATAAATTCGCAATCTTTATATAATGCTCGTGCTAAAGCAACCTTTTGCCACTGACCACCTGAAAGTTGTCTAGAACCTTCATATTCGTATCCCAATACAGTATTCAAATCAATATCAGGAATGAGGTTTGAATATGTTCTTTTAATGCTGAGAATCTTTTCAATATTAGGTTTATCAGAAAGAGAGATATTTTCTTTTAATGTAAAAGGGTATTTCATAAAATCCTGAGTTACCATAGAAAAATTGCTAAAATATGAGGTTGAATCTAACAATTTTATATCTATTCCACCAATAAAGACAGTTTGAGCTTCAATATCGTGTAATCCAGCAATAATTTTAGATAAAGTCGATTTTCCAGATCCATTACTGCCTACAATAGAGATTTTTTCTCCACTTTTAATATTTAGATGAATTCCATTAAGAGTTTTAAATTTTTGGTTAGGATACTGGAAGTTAAGGTTTTGTATGGATAAATCTTTTGATCTTATACTTACACTATCTTTACTTTCTATACCTATATTAGAATATTTTCCAAAAAAATCAACCAATTTCTTAGTTGATATATGATATTGCTTAATTTGTCTGTAATAACTTGCAACACCATAGAATGAGGATTCGATCATTGTAATTGCTGCTAAAAGTGAAATGTAATCTCCGAATGATATTATTTTATTCATTAATGCAAAGACTAGAACAGACTGATTTAACAGCAGGCCCAAGTTAGATTGAAGGCCAAGGATGAGTTTTTTTACAGACTCATGTCTTTTGTATTTTAATGTTTGTATAATTTCTTCTCTATACGATTGATCCCAATGGTTCAGTATAAAAGGTTTAGCAGAAAATATCAGTATTTCTTTAATAGCTAATGGTGTTAAGAGGAGGCTTTGAAGGATTGAACGTTTTCTAGAAACTTCTGTAGTTTGTTCGACAAATTGATAATCTTTCACTGCCAATTTAGATTCAGTGAGCAATTTAGGTAAGTTGAGCAATAATATTATAAAGGGAAGAAACCAAATTTTCTGAAATATAACAACGAAATAGAAAGTTATGGAGAATAAAAGACTAACAAATTGTAGAAAAGATAAAGTTAAACCTGATATAGAATCGAATCCATACTTTGCGATGTTCAATTCATTTTGATACTTAGGCGTTTCTACATTTGTAATAGCTTGTGGATTAATTTTATTTAAGAATATGGTGTCCAGATTAAAGCTCATTTGAATACGTACTTTATCTTGAAAGTATGTATTAATGACTTTGATTAAATTCATGCCAATATACACTGAAAAAAGAAGACCCATCCATAGAACAACTTGTTGGGAATTAATTGAATTACTTACTAACGTATCTGTTAAATGTTTTGTTACTTCTATCTGACTTGTAGAAAGCAATGCAGTTAACAAGCCTAACACAAGAATTGTCACGTACAATCTCCAAGAATTATGATGAATTTCTTTTTTTAATAAATTAAACTTCATAATCTACCTCATAATTTCCAATTGCAAAGGTTCTATCAGATCCTGAAATGAATTCATATCTTGAACAGAATGTGTAGTGACAATTTTCATATTACAATCAATTGCGAAACCAACAGGTAAAAATCTCATTTTCAAGTATTTATTCATGATATGAGGTGGAACTAAATAGAATTGAGCCCTTTCTTTAAAGTGATTGATTAACATTCCGATGCTAGATGGATCGGAGTCTAAAAGAACTACGATATTTAGATCATGATTCTTCTCAGTATACTTATCAATAACTTCTAGTGTTTGTTCACACAAGTCGCAATGAGTGCTTGCTAAAAATAGTATTAAATGATCTTCAATTAAGTCATGTAAGTTGGTGTGGTCAGAGAGAGGCATGTTTGGTAAAAAATCATCAATTTTGAGAATATCTAAGTCATATTTTTTCAAGAATTCAGGCTTTTCCATTTAATATCGCTCCTAAGTTTTTAATTATCATCATAAGGAGAAACCAAACATTCTTACATAAATAAGCCCTAAATTTTATATAATATTAATTATTTTGTTGAAAATATAGACTTTATTGTTAATTATGTGTTAATTATTATATATTGATAGAGTATAAACCAGGATTTAGTATATAGCTTCATAATATATGCTAGTACTGATTCCTAAACTTAATCTCTTTGTATGAATTAAAGATAAATATAAAATTTAATTTTTATCCATAAGATAAACAATGTCATCATTGCTGCCTTTCTCTCTTCAAACAAAGAATTGCAGAATACGCACAGAGTGTCGTGACTACAATCAAAGGAGGGATTTTATTGTCGACACTTATATGGAAGGATTATTCAGTTATATACACCGCACAAATTAACACACTACTATTAGAGACGGGAGGATTCATTATTGTTTCTGATGTTCATTCGTTTCTAAGTGTTGATCAGAACTACATTAGGTGCATCATCCTTGATTGTCCAAATTTCTCAATTAATGATTTCATTTTTCTAAGAAGAAAAGTGAAACAAGGTATAGATATAATTGTTATTGATCAAGACTGGAATAAGGAATTACATAATTTCTTGAAGAATCAGCGTTACCAATTAAAAAAAAGAGAAGCTGCATTTAATGAATTTAATTCTTCATCGTTTTGTTGTGAAGAAATGATTCAAATAAACAAAATGAATAGATCAGTGATTATTCAAGGAAACATCGAAGTTGAAATGACTAAAAAGGAATTTAATCTATTTTATTTTCTATTTGAAAATAAAGGACAGATTATTAATACAGAGGAAATAATAAAAAGAGTTTGGTCAGGGCTAACTTCCGAAGCAAATGTATACATGACTATTCAAAAGATCAGAAACAAGGTCGAAATCAATCCTAAGTCTCCTGAACTATTAGTCACTAAAAAAGGAGGGGGATACATTTTTAATTATCCAAATCAAATTTAGGATAAATTTATAGATTTATACAATTGTTTTTTTATAAACTTATGAATGTAAATGACAGAATAAATGAGAGGAGGTAATAGAATGGCATGTCCTTCTGGATGGACTCGTATTGGAACATGTACTGACTATTCTTGTAGTACATCTTCTTGTGACAATCCCGCTTATGCTGGATTTGTAATCCAATATAAGCATACTTATGACCGTTGCTCTCAAAGTGGAACAACGAAATGCTACTATGTGACTAGTACTTTTGAAGATTGCGAGTGTAGATAATAAAAATTAAGAAAGAACGCCTGCAATATACCGCAGGTGTTCTTTAATTACTAGGATTTTTGAAATGCATGTAAAGCTAATGACTATGTACCAACCGAGAAATGGAGTTCATATGAAAATTTTATTGTGGACCGATAACCTAAGTTTCCTAGCATATGTACAATCATTATTTAATGGAGCGTCTATTATTACTGTTAGTAGCAAAGATGATTTGCAAAAAATTCATTTAGGTGAAATAGAGAAAATAATTCTTCATTTATCAATGGTTAGGAAAGAACATGAATTGCAATATTTAATAAATTTATACTTAGGGGCTATAGCGGATATTTATCTGTATTATGATTCGACTAATTGTGTTGATAAGACATTTAGAATTCTTGGTAAAATTGGAATAAATGTTCAAAAAAATGTTTTGCTGAATACAAAAAAAAGTATTTATGCTTCAAAATTACATTTAGATTTTGACAGAAAAGCTGTCTTAAAAAATAATAAATGTATTGATTTAAGTTCTAGGGAATATCAAGTTCTTCAATTTCTCATTAATCATTGTAATAGTGTTGTTTATACAACCGAACTCTTGAAATCTGTTTGGAAAGGCTTTGGTTGTGAAGCTAATGTTTATATGACTATACAAAAAATAAGAAAAAAAATAGAGGAAAATCCAAAAAAACCTAAATATTTATTAACCAGAAATGGTGGCGGTTATATTCTGAAATTATAAAAATTGAAATAAAGGAAGGATTAATCATGAATTTACCATTTAAAAAAATGAATTATAGACCCTCAGTACTTCAAGTTGGTGAACTGCTGCCGAATGTACTAATTCATGAGAAAACAACATATCTATATGACTTTATTAAAGATGAGTATCTAATGATACTATTATTAAGTGTGTCTTGTAGATCTTGTGAGAGTGCACTCGAGTCTTTGGTTGAATTCAGTAAAGAACATACAGATGCTAACGTCCTTATTTTAATTGATGCTCCAGAACGAGAGAAAGAACTTTTAGAAACCATTTTTAAAAGTTATCAAATCTGTTCCTTCAGCTCAGAAGCAATGAAAGAACAACTTAATACAGGTACCATACCATGGTTATACAGTATTGATAAAGAAGGCTTTATCATAAAAAGCTACGTTTGTGGTCTGGATTATTACAATTTAGCAATACCACCATACTTTGATTATTCATAAACGTAAGGCCTACTTACTGTAACAACGCTCAGTTAATTGGAGTGTTAGTAGAAACAGCTATCTTCATACAATCGTAATACGTATGCTAACAGTAGAGTTTTCCTCTGATTAGCGAATTTTTATGATTAGACGCAAAGGCGACTGAATTTCAAGATAAATTGTTTTTTGAAATTTTTTACGTTACAAAATAGAGAATTTTTATGGTGGAACCTAAAATGTATGTTTGTCTTTCGATCTGATTACAGGAGGTCATAATGGGATTAACATTGATTCTTATAGATTATTTTTTTTCTTTTATCTTTTTCGTTTCCTTTTATTTCAAAGCAAGAAATATTTTTAACTTTTCATATGAAATCAAGAGTTACAACATTGTTCCGTCATCTTTAGCTCAAGTGGCTGCTGTCACTGTAATTATATTGGAGTTCCTGTTAGCAATCCTATATGCATTTCACGTTCTTAATCCATATAAAGAAGTTGCAACAATATGTTTATTCATATTTTTCACAATTATTACTTACAGGAAGAAACGTGAAAGCGGAATAGAATCATGTAATTGTTTTGGGAAAGTGAGCTTTCTAAATAAAAACCCAATTTTGCGAAATATATTTTTTATTGTTCTATCGTTAGTTCAAATCATTATTTCAAATCAACAAAGAGACATCAGACATTCACTATATTTATTATTGGCGTACAGTATTTTTATTGTGATTTTTGATATTTGGGATACTTTGAAAAAAATCAAGAAACTGGGGCCAAGTTTATGAATATTCTAATAATAGGTATTGTTCTAGTTGCATTAATTATTGTTTTGATTTTGATTAATCAAAACTTAAAAGATATGCAGAAGGCGTTATTGTCCAAATGTGTTTCTCAACTTAACCTAAGTAGTACTGATTCTTATAACTTCATTTTTTTAAACTATCGAGCGCAGGAATTCCAAAGTATTGAAGAAAAGTTGGCTATTGGAACATTTCAAAACACAATAGTTATCTTTGATGGTCCTGAATGGTTATTTAAAACCAAACAGAAAAAATTTAAACATATTAATTTATTACATGCCTCTACTGTTATGGTTGAACCGTCAATCTATAAAACTAACGTTGCTTACATTCTAAATGGAAGAAAATTAAAAATAATTGAAAATGCAAATAATTACTTATAAAAGATTTAGATATTATTTATTTCCAAATCTTAAATGTGGAATATAATAGGAATATCCCTAGTATAAGTTTTATATTATTATGATTGGAATACAGGGATATCGTTTCTTTGAATTAATTAAACTATTATTAAGAGGAGGAAATAGAATGGCTGGGTGTCCGAGTGGTTGGTCTTATGTAGGGAAATGTAACCAAAATAGAACATGTGAAGACGGTTGTGATATCTGGGGAATAGGGTATGTTCATAATTATGACCGCTGCAAAAATTCATCCGGAACTACAAATTGTTTTTATGTGAGTTCAGATTATGAAGGCTGTGACTGTAAACATCCTTAAGTCTAGTTTACAAGTTTCGTCGAAATGATCGTTATAAGAGTAGTAGGAGACCTTTTCATCAAGATATAAATCATTTAAATTCTCTTCTCAAGTCAAGTTCTTTTCGAAAGTAAAGGACTTGACTTGCTCTTTGAATCATATAGTAAGTTTCGTCATTTGGAAGTACTACTGATTCCGTCCTTATCTGTTCCATATGTAAATACATACGAATGAGTGTTACAGATTTATAAAGAGTAGTCTATGTTAGAAGATAAATCGTATGGGGCAGTTTTGGGAAGTATGAACAATAGTTAAAAAGCTTTTTGTTATCTAACTATATATTTAAATTATTGAAAGATGAGTAGGAGGTTTAACTATAGAATATTATTATGAAAATTATGGAAATAATTGAAGTTCTCTCGATAAGCGACGAACCTTTTTGTGATTCACCACGAAGCCTTCCTTTCCTAACGCGTTTCGCATACGTCAGTAGCCAGAATAAGGACGAAGCTGGTGAATACCTAAAAAAATATGTGCTTTTATATGTGCATCCCAATCTACTTGTTTTTCTCTTAGGACAACACTCTTCATCCGTTTGTAGTGACCTGCGCGATGAATTTAAGCAATTTTACACACCCAACCACAGTGCCCACTTGTTTATTCCTTGAACGGGCTGGCATTGGGCTTCAAAATCCAGCTTCCCTCTCCGTGCAAATTCGTGTTGAGCTTTTTAGAAATATTCTACCTGCGCTTTCAGATAAGCCGTTTCTTCTTCTGCACTAAAAAGGTTCTTCGTCCAACGTCCACGATAGTTCTCAGAACCCTCTCTGTTTTGGTTATTGCGAACCTAACCTCAGAAAATCTGATTCATATTCTTTTCTGTGTATTTACTGACAACTCAAGACGTAAATTTAAATACGGCCATATGCTGAACAACACGTAGGGTGTTGTGAGAGGTCGGCTATTCAACGAATGGGTAACCTCCTATTCAATTGAAGATAGAGAAGCGAAGAGGATGTTAAACTCGCTAAGACTTCATACACAAAATCTAACGTTGACGTTAACGTTAATATTATATATAATTATGTACATAACATTATAGACATATGTAAGAGGTGAGGGAAATGAGTTTATATAAAATCGACGACGTAGCCAAGGAATGTGGTTTGACCAAGCGAACCATTCGGTATTATGAAGAGATTGGTGTCATGCCTTCACCTCAGCGGACAGATGGCGGGACGCGGTTGTACACTCGGGAGGATATCGATTATCTGAAAAAGGTGGTTCGCGCCAAAGAGGTACTTGGATTCTCCCTTCAGGAGTTACATACCTATGTGGCAACAGCAGATGCCTTGAACGAACAACGTTTTGACTACCAGCAGACGACCGAAGTAAGAGAACGGATCGAGAAGCTTACCGCGATGGAAACAACGCTGGATGGTCAGTTGCAACTGATTGAGCAGAAACTTCAGAGCATACATGCCGTGCAGACTGAACTGGAAGAGCTGCGTGAACGCGTTCGGAGTGGTATTCAGAAGTTACAGGCACATGATCCGCAGGGTGATGAAGACGGCTAACCGAAAGCATCTAATATTTAATAAACAAAACTGTATACACATAATCGCTACATGGAGTGAGCAACATAGTACCTGTAGCGATCCTGTACAAACACCGGATGTTTTGGTGTCATTTGTGCCGTTTTGTTACCTCTAATTCTGAAAATGTATAGAATGTTTTCATTATTTTCACGGTCGTTTTCAAATATAAAACTTAACCACATAAATTATTCACAGGAGGAATTACGTATGAAAAGAGAGCCATCATTACCGGATGAATTGCCGTCATCACGTGGGGGCCTGTTATCCCAGCCGCGAGCGGTATGGGCGGTTGCCTTTGCATGTATCATATCCTTTATGGGTCTGGGTCTGGTTGACCCGATCCTGCCCGCGATTGCAGATCAGCTGCATGCTTCGAAAAGCCAGGTGTCACTACTATTTACCAGTTATAACGCTGTAACCGGGGTAGCGATGCTGATTACAGGTGTCGTATCCAGCCGGATTGGTGTGAAGTGGACGCTGCTCAGCGGTATATTGTTGATTATTATCTTCTCGTTCCTCGGCGGTACCTCAGACACGGTAGGTGCACTGGTTGGTTACCGTGGCGGTTGGGGACTGGGTAATGCCTTGTTCATCGCAACGGCGTTATCTGCCATTGTGGGACTGTCCACGTCGGGGACAGCCAAAGCGATTATTTTGTACGAAGCAGCGCTTGGTCTCGGGATTGCGGTTGGACCGCTGCTTGGTGGTGAGCTAGGTTCCATCTCTTGGCGTGGCCCGTTCTATGGGGTGGCTGTTCTGATGGCGATTGCCTTTATAAGCATTACATTTATGTTGCCCAAGATGGCCAAACCGAAAACACGCAGTTCTTTGTCCGATCCGTTTAAAGCATTAAGTTATCCTTCACTGAAAACATTGGCGATTACCGCCTTCCTGTATAACTTTGGTTTCTTTACCTTGATGGCTTATTCACCATATGTCATGAATCTGGATGAGCACGGCTTGGGTTATGTATTCTTTGGCTGGGGACTGATGCTGGCAATTACGTCGGTATTCGTGGCACCAAGATTACAACGCCGATTCGGATCGGTTCCGTCCATGAGTGTCATGCTTACATTGTTCGCGATTGATCTGGTTGTTATGGCAGTAGGTACGGTGATGGGTTCACCAACTACCGTTATTGTGGCAGTCATTGTAGCGGGGATTTTCCTTGGGATTAACAACACGTTAATTACAACGGCTGTTATGGAAGCTGCACCTGTAGAGCGTTCTGTTGCTTCTGCTGCATACAGCTTCGTTCGTTTCCTGGGTGGTGCACTTGCTCCATGGCTTGCGGGTAAATTGTCCGAGTGGTTCCTGCCGGAAACACCGTTTTATTTTGGTGCATTAATGGTTCTGGTTGGAGTCGTGGTACTGCTGGTGCGCCGTCATCATCTGCGGGATATCGATTCCGCCATTACATCTCATTAATTCACAGGAGGAATTGCAATGTTGAAACGTATATTGGTTGCTGTTGATGGTTCGGATCATGCTCATAAGGCTTTGGAACAAGCTCTGATCCTGGCTGAAGATATGAAACATCCCGCAAGTCTGTTGATCGTGCACGTGAATCCTGCCATTTCGATCAATGAACCTGCATTGGGTGTTGATCTGGAAGCTCGGATTGCCGAAGAAGGGCAACATATTATAGAACCTGTGACTAATCAGTTGTCAGGGCGTGACGTTGCATATGAAACGCTGTTGATTGCAGGTGATCCCGTTAATGAGATCTGCCGTGTGGCGCGTGAACGAGATTGTGGAATGATTGTGATGGGCGCGGCTGGGAAAGGCATGCTCGCAGAGATGATCGTGGGCAGTGTCAGTCATGGCGTGTTAAAACATGCAGAATGCCCCGTCCTGACGGTTAAATAGGTTGTGAAATCCCTTTATAATGCAATAGCTCAAGATCGCCACAATGGCTCATCAGGCACGTTACAAGCTATGATTGCCGAACACCGTAGTGGGTTGACGGCACGGAAATAGTGTATAAATAGATTAAGTTCAATAGGTTCTAAAAGGATGGAGGATGCAGCATATGAAAAAACAACATCTGTTTATCGGTGGCAAACCCACCGAATCCGTAGATTATAAAACACTTCAAGCACCATACTCCGGGGAAACGCTCGCAGAAGTCTCGTCGGCTTCAGCCGAGGAAGCGGAGGCTGCTGTTGCAGCTGCGGTTCAAGCTGGGAAGGCAATGCGCCAGATGCCTGCACATCAGCGTGCAGATATTCTGTACAAGTTGTCCTCCATGCTTGAAGAACGTAAGGAAGAAGCAGCGCGAATCATTGCGCTTGAAGCGGCAAAGCCAATTACGGCAGCACTGGCAGAGGTTGACCGGACAGTGGAAACGTATCGTTTTGCCGCCGAAGAAGCCAAGCGGCTGACCGGAGAGACGGTTCCGATGGATGCAGCCAAAGGTGGAGAAGGACGTATCGGTTATACGATGCGGCAACCTCTAGGTGTCATCGGTGCGATTACACCATTTAATTTTCCAATGAACCTGGTAGCTCACAAGGTAGGCCCAGCGCTGGCAGCGGGCAATACGATTGTTCTCAAACCTGCGGAGCAGACCCCTCTGTCTTCCTATTACATCGCTAATCTGCTTCAGGAAGCCGGATTGCCGGATGGTGCACTGAACGTGGTGAGCGGTGATGGCAAAACCATTGGTGATGTGCTTGTTGAGCACCCTAGTGTTGCTCACATTACGTTTACAGGCAGTCCAGCGGTAGGCACGAGCATTCGTAGCAAAGCAGGACTCAAACGCGTGACACTGGAGCTTGGGTCGAATGCAGCGGTGATCGTGGATAAGGACGCAGACCTGGACAAAGTGATTCCTCGATGTGTGACCGGTGCTTTCACGTATCAGGGACAGGTATGCATCTCGCTACAGCGAATCTACGTACATCGTGACATCTCGGAAGAATTCATCCGGCGTTTCGCTGAAGCGGCTAAACAAGTGGTAGTCGGAGACCCGCTGAGCCCGGATACGGTGGTCTCTGCGCTGATTACTTCCAAGGATGTACAGCGTACACTCGACTGGATTGAAGAAGCCAAACAGGCAGGGGCTGAAGTGGCAGCAGGCGGTCAAGCTGAAGGAGGCGTTCTGTGTCCAACGGTACTGATTAACGTTCCGCGTGATGCCAAGGTATCCTGTCAGGAAGTGTTTGCACCCATCGTTGTGATCAATACGGTAGATTCCGTTGAAGAGGGTATTGAACATGTTAACGATTCGATATACGGGCTTCAGGCAGGCGTATTTACAAACGATATCCATACCGCCCTCCATGCTGTCGATCAGATTGAAGCAGGCGGAGTTATGATTAATGATATTCCGACGTTCCGAGTGGATCACATGCCCTATGGTGGGGTGAAACAGAGTGGTATCGGACGTGAAGGTGTAAAATATGCTGTAGAGGAAATGACGGAATTGAAATTTGTTATGTTTAACAAAGGGTGATTCTCTTCCATTATTTTACTCAATATACCGTATGCCAATGAAAACATAACCACACACGCCTGTGCCAGAATAATGGCACAGGTTTTTTTATATGAAGATCATGGAAAAAGTTTTCAAAAATACATGCGGATTCTTCGCCGACTGCGGGTTCACATCTGATGAGACGGGTATAACATAGTTAACATACCGCAACATAACTGACCAAACGCCGCTCATATCACCGAAGCATGATGTACCCATCCAGAGCACGAGCGGAATGAAGCGGTACAGCATTGCCGAAAGTCTTATATTCTCTCATTATTCAAATACAATGCAGTATGAATTAAGCCTGAACTCTGGAGTTGCAGGACAGGCAGGAGGTGTATTCAAATGGCATATTCCATGGTTGACGTATCGGGAATGTCAGGCGTAAGTCTGAACGAACTGAGCCAGTATGCGGAGACAGGTCTTCTGAATCCGGCTTTTGGGGATATAGATGAGGACATCTATTATGAAAAGCAGGAATTGCTGAGACTCCAGCAAATCCTTTTCTGTAAGGAAGTAGGTATGAAGGAGAATGAGATTGCCCCGATGCTACGGGATAATCCTCAGGATGTCATACGCATCATGAAGCAACATCGCATTGATATTCTGGAGAAGGCACTCCGTCTGCATGGATTGATTCAGACACTGGACAAAACGATCTCTCATTTGCAAGGTGAAAAGGAAATTGATGAACATGAGCTTTATTTCGGTTTTGTAAATAAGGGGCGTCACCAGTTGCTGAATGAATCGGGTTCTGACCCTGTAGTCACTAATGATATGAACCATGTGCAGACAGACGTTGCTCAGAGGTCCGACATCCAATCTTCTAATTCATCCACATTACCTGAAAATCAGGAGTTGAAGTCAAAAGAAGATTATCTGGATTCCCAGGCAAAAATTGATCAGGTTCATCTGGACTTGCAACAGGCCATTGAGGATGGATTGGAGCCCGGTAGTGCAAAAGTACAACGGATTATTGGCAGGCATCTTGAATGGATCAAAGGTTATTATACACCCACCGCTGAGATCTATCGGGATTTGGCCAATCTGTATGTAGAGCATAAAAATTTCCGTCAGATGTACGATGGTTATCACCCGAAATTGGCTGAATTCCTGCGGGATGGGATGATGATTAAAGCGGAACATGAATTATCCTAGATGCATAAAGTAACATGGGCGAGCAAGAACATGGGTGTGAATCATAATGGATAACAAAGAGCGCAGACCTCTGAGAGGACTGCGCTCTTTGTTATTACGGGTTCTTCATCATCGTGTGTGATGAGACTCCGATCACCTTATTCATCATTTCCTAAAGGGGTATGGTTGCCTCCAACTGCTCTGTGAGCAGGCTTACGGCTTTCTCCAGGAAGACGCGGTCTTCGTCGTCAAAACGGTTTTTGATCGGGCTGTCGATATCCAGCACCCCGTAAAGTTCGCCGTTTTTGATAATCGGTACAACGATCTCACTGTTCGATGCTGCATCACAGGCAATGTGGCCTGGGAAGGCATGAACATCATCAACGACCAGGGTACGTTTTTCGGCAGCAGATGTGCCGCATACACCACGTCCCAATGGAATTCGGATACAGGCAGGCAGTCCTTGGAATGGCCCGAGGACCAGTTCTTTTCCATCATACAGATAGAAGCCGACCCAATTGGTGTCGGTCATAAATACATTGAGCAGCGCAGCAGCGTTCGCCAGATTGGCAATCGCACTAGGTTCATCGCGGATCAGAGCACTTAACTGTCCCAGGACGGCGGTGTGCTGCTCACTTCGTGTTCCTTCATAGGAAACAGCTTGAAACATGGTAAATCACCCTCCCGAGCAAAATGGTACTTATTTTCAAGATAGTGCAGAGGATGTGGTTAGTCAAGCGGAGGATTTCGGAAAGGGAAGGGAATACCTGAAGAATCCTCCTGTTTCTCAGCTTCTTACGTGGGGTAATTACTTAGCAACCACGGAGGGCTATAACCCGGGAAGGAGCTTGGCTTATGCATGCAGAGGTACAGAATCTTTTTGTACGGATTCATCTACTATATTTCGCGCAAAATCAGGATTTGAACGTTAGCGAGGCACTGCCCCTATTGGAAGAACGGGGATATCGCGTTGGAGAGCGGGAGATCAAGCAGGAGCTTGAACACCTGACACAGGAGAATTTCCTGACCGCCCACGGGGACCAATGGAGCCTGACCGGGACTGGCATCGAAGAATTCAAGGAAATCACGGCTGTGTTTGGCCGGGTTAGCGATGAATTACTGGGGAAGGGCAAGAAAACGTCCAAAGCTTAAAATTCATTAGGACAAGCCATGATTCCGTAATTCACTCAAACTTGAATTGTTCCATACGTACAACAAGACCGGGAGCGAAATTGGCCCGGTTTTTTGACGTGTATCCATGACTGAACAGTTGCCATTCGGCGCAGGTTATGATTAGATGACTAGTGAATATTATGGTCTGCGGAGATAGATCGGATCGGAGTGTCTTTATATGTATAAATGCAAAGGAAGAATTCCCGAAATGGAGACTGCGCGGCTTCGTCTGCGTAAAATGCGTCGCCGGGATGCGGCCCAAATGTTCGCATGCTGGTCAGATCGCGAGGTGACCCGTTACATGAATCTTGCACCCATGATTGGGACAAGCGAAGCGGCGGACATGATTGGACTGCTCAACCAAATGGCAGGAGAAGAGGATGCGATCCGGTGGGGGATCGAACTCAAAGAAACAGGCAAGCTCATCGGCAGCTGTGGATTCAATACATGGCAGCTTGAAGGCGCATTCCGGGGGGAGATCGGTTATGAGCTGGGACGTGATTATTGGCGCCATGGTTATATGACGGAGGCTTTCTCCGCATTGCTGCCCTTTGGATATGAGACCATGGGTCTTAATCGAATTGAAGCGCTGGTTGATCCGCGTAATCTGGCTTCCGGCGAGTTCCTGACAAACCGCGGCTTCACGCGTGAAGGATTGCTGCGACAGGTGCAACATACGTCCACCGGATACAAGGATATGGTGATGTACTCCATGTTGTATGATGAGTTCCTTCGTAAGAAAGGTAAATAAAAGAGACAATATATAATTGTTTTTATAGTTACACTTTAACGAAGAAACAGAACAAAGCTGGAGAAGCGAAGCGTTCGTATTTAAAGCTTTCTGAAAGAAAGCTACACCGGAAGCATACGCTATCACCGGATTTCTCCTTTGGAGAGGAGAAGAAAAAATCTGGGGATAACAGCGATCGGAAGCTTGTTCTGATTCGTAGTAGAGGTGTAAATTAACGTACCAATTATATAGAGAAACGAAGAGAGAAGGGTTTGTGTGAATGCAACTGGAGGTTTGAAGCGCAGTTTCATTTTGACGGGGCTGTTGCTCGCGACATTTCTGTCAGCGATTGAAGGCACCGTAATTGGTCCGGCAGGGCCGACCATTGTCAGTGAGCTGGGGAGTGTACAGCTGCTGAGCTGGATTTTCACCGCATACCTGTTGACGATGGCTGTGAGTACGCCCATTTTCGGTAAAATCAGTGACTTGTATGGACGAAAGCCTGTATTTCTGATTGGCTGTGCCTTATTTTTACTGGGTTCACTCTTGTGCTGTCTGTCGCAGAACATGGAGCAATTGATTATTTTCCGTGCTATACAGGGGATTGGTGCGGGTGCAGTAGTTCCTGTTACATTTACGATTATTGGGGATATCTACGCCATTGAAGAACGTGGCAAAATCCAGGGCTGGATTAGCTCCGTGTGGGGCATTTCTTCTCTGGCTGGACCGCTGCTTGGAGGTTATTTTGTAGACAATCTCGGCTGGCAGTGGATCTTTGGTTTTAATGTGCCGTTTGGTCTGCTCGCGATGTGGTTTGTATTTCGTTATCTGAAGGAAGATATCTCTCCGCGCACGGCCAAAATTGACTATGTCGGTGCGCTGACCTTCACGGTGGGTATTACCGCATTGTTATTTGTCCTGTCGGCGGGTGGGCAGTATTATGCCTGGAGTTCTCCGTTGATTGTTGTGCTGAGTGTGGTCGCCGCTCTGTTTATTATTTTATTTTTTGTGGTGGAAAAAAGAGCTCAGGCCCCTATGGTTCCACTACATTTGTTCCGAATTCGGGACATCCGTGTGGCGAATATCGCTGGACTGCTGACCAGTACTTTGATGATCGGCCTGACCAGTTATTTGCCGCTCTGGGTGCAGGGGGTTCGGGGAGGTAATGCAACGGAATCCGGGCTGCTGCTCGCGCCGATGTCGGTGGGTTGGCTCATTGGTAGTGTGTTGGCAGGCCGCCTGTTGATGAAAATTGGATCACGTATGACCGCATTGATTGGATTAACCGGAATTGCGATTGGATCGGGTGGACTCTTTCTGGTGGGCGGGACATCCCCGCAGGCCGTGCTATTTGTATTGACCTTTATTTATGGTCTCGGCTTCGGATTTGCGTTTACAATCTTCACCATTATTGCGCAGTCGTCTGTAGGGTATAAGGAGCGTGGCTCCTCTACGGCACTACATACGTTCATGCGTACGTTGGGACAGACGATTGGTGCAGCGGCTTTTGGCACGTGGTTGAATTATCGGATCTCCACGTTATCCAGTGAGCAGAATCTGGCGGAAGCCGGAATTTCGGAAAATGATCTGAACGAGCTTCTCGCTCCACATACGGATGCTGCCCTATCGGATGACAAATGGGCGTTGCTGCGTAACGTTTTGGAAGGAAGCTTGCATTCCCTGTTTGTGATCATGTTTGTCATTGCACTGGTCTCGTGGGTAACGACGCTTGCTCTACGCAAACGTTTGATCGTACCCGAAGATGCAGATGCTCCACGGCAGCCACAAGGCTCAAAGTAAATGTGGATGTATACGGAAAACCGGATTCGCCGATGTCAGGCAAATCCGGTTATTTTTGTTGATGGCACATGTGCAGTGGATTAGAGTATATTTTCAAACTCAGGCAAGTGATACGTTGGGGGATGTCCGGGTCTAAAGCATTTTGAAGTACAGGCTGGCTGATCCTGGTGAATCGTCCAGACGAATTTCTAAGGAACGGAGGACGTCTTATTTGACCTTCTGCTCCTCTTTCTCAATTGTAAGGAACATGAGACAACTTATTTCCCGAAATAACCTGAAAAACACGTTGTAAACGGCTGTTTATTCAAAGATAGCGTGTGTCAGATTCCTTAAAATGCTGCGAGCGCTTCAGACCCCTGAATAAGACGTCACAGGTTCGTTAGCGTTAGCGCTCCCGCTCCATAGCTGCTCCAGTACATTCTGTTCCGCTCCGGCTTTCGACAGGTTTGAAGATACGCTCTAGCTGCTCGCTGATAAACGGTCTGCAGAATGTGCAAGCCTTCCCAAGAGTTCGGACAGCAATTCCTTGTCTTCCTCACTTAGTCCACTTACCGCCCGATCAATCTTCAACGCATAGCCTGGATAGATGTCATCCATGGTGCGCTGTCCTTCTTCGGTCAGTTCCACAAAGATGATACGTCTGTCTTGCGGACAATGTTTGCGGTGTAACAATCCTTTTTGCTCCAGCTTATCGATCACATAGGTCACATTACCACTTTGCAGCAGAAGTTGTGCGCCAACCTGTTGAATCGGCTGAGCTCCTTTCATATATAACACTTCGAGCACCCCGTACGCGGTGGGGTTGAAGCCATGCACTTTGCTTCCGGATACAGCGTGTTCATTCACGCTCTTGAATGTCTGGGCCAAGGTGCGGTACAGATGAAGTGAACGTTCGGTTCCGATTTCTTGTAATTCCAGCATGCTGATCCCGCCTTTTCAGATTAGTTTATAAGTTGAAATGATAAAGTTACAACCTACCACTACGAGGACAGAATAACCTTCCAATCACTGTTATCCCCAGATTTTTTGAAATATTCTTCAAAGGTAAAATCCGGTGATAGCGTATGCTTCCGATGGAGCTTTCTTTCAGAAAGCTTTTAGGTGAACGCTTCGCTTTTTCAGGTTATTTCTGTCCTCTCCGTTATGCTGTTCATGTAAAAGAGTATTTCAACTTATATGAGTTGGTTATTTATGTTTGACGATTCAGGTTGTCGCCATGGTTTAATTGTAAACTTCTATTTCTACGAAAAACATGCGATATGTCACAAGATTTGCATTTTTAGCATTTAAAATTTGATCATTCATCATGCTGAAAAATCATCCTTCAGATGTCGCTTTTTCTCCGCCTCTGGCAGGAGGTCGAGTAGAGGGCTGCTCTATATAATGAGTTCATACTATGAATTGGAATATAATGGAGGAGAAGAAGGATGACAAGTGATTTAACGTTTGAAGGACAACGACCACTGAAGAATAACCGATCTTTTGTAACATTGATGGTGGCACAGGGCATTTCCAATCTGGGTGATTGGCTGCATCTACTCGCAATTCTGACCCTCGTGGGTATCCGCTGGAATGCAACGCCATGGGAGATTACATTTGTCACACTTTCCGCAGCACTCCCCATTCTGTTGACAGGGCCATTCGCAGGCACGCTTGCAGATCGCCTGAACCGAAAATGGCTGATGATTGTAGCCGATGGTGCACGGATCATCATCGTGGGTGCGTTAATTTTTGCTGATCAGATCTGGCACGTCTACATACTGCTTGTCCTCAAATCCCTGTTTGATGTAATCTTCTCTCCGGCCAAAAACGGAAAGCTGAAGGAAATTGTACCTCGCGAACAGCTTGCCCAAGCTGTATCCATCAGCTCGGTGATCGAACAGATGTCCAAAATTATTGGTCCGGCGCTTGGCGGACTTTTGGTAGCCGCTTTTGGCATTACCTGGTGTTTTGTTCTCGATTCAGCGTCTTTTCTGATCTCCGGCATCATTTTATTGTGGATTCCTGGAACTCGGGTGATCCAAACCGCAATTCATAACGTAACAGAAGTAGAGGAAGAGACAGCTGGGGATGTTCGCAACCGCTCAAAAGACTCTTTTTGGAAAGAAACACTGGAGGGTATCCGCATGCTCGCATCTCTCCCTCATGTAGGAACGTCTCTGATTTTGCTTGCTTCAGCCATACTTTTTCTGCAATTTGCCGATTCACAGACTGTGGTGTTATTCAGACAACTTCCCGGAATTTCAACTGATCTGCTGGGATGGTGCGTGGCAGCAAGTGGCGCAGGTACATTAATTGCAGCGATGAGTGTACGGAAGTGGAAGCATGCAGGGCATGTTTTGAAAATGGGTCTGGGTACCACACTTATGGGTCTGGTTATCGGAGGAGCCGGAGTTATTGTTGGGATTTGGCCGCACGTCGGGCTAGGTGCCAATCTGTTGTTAGTATCCCTCTTTGCCCTGGCAGGTGTCGGAATTGGGTTTGCGATTGTCCCCTTTCAGATCCTGTTGCAGGAACAGACACCTGAGGCGATGACAGGCAGGGTATTTGGAACGGTAGGCAGCGTGATGACAGCCAGTAATATTATGGGCCCGGTGGTAGGCGGATTTATGGTCACCTCATTTGGTGTAGTGCCGGCTTTTGTCTGTTCAGGCATTTTGATGACCCTGCTTGGTTTGATTTATTTGATGAAACGTAGCGGGGAAAAAGCCGATTTGACTGGCTCCATTGAAGCCAAGACGATGATTGCAGGCGACTGAAAACAGGCCGGATCTGCTCAGGTTAGAACAGTTGAAATGAAGGTTTGAATTTACTTCAAATTTTAAGTTTATGATTATAAAGCGTTTGAGTAAACGCCTTCACGTTTAATGAGGAACAGGCAGAAATCCCTGTATTCTAATTATTCCTAGGGGAAAACTCATATGCCTTGTCCCACCAACGCATTAGCGGAAAGGGGGTGAAGCAACTTGAATGTAAAGTTACCAAAATCGATTGTGCGTCTTGGAAGCATACCACTGGCAATACTTGCCGGGACTTTGATGCTGGGGTTCGGATCATCACATGTATACGCAGACGAGGCTCAGGTATCTTCTGAAAAACCTTCCAGCGGATTGTCGCTCAGTTTGTTTTCACGTGATTCGGATGGCGGGTTGAATCTGACTCCGTCAGTATCGGTATCCACACCACTGCTGGATGTTGAAGTTCCGTCGATCAAAGCGAATGAATCGACAGGTAAGCTGAGTGTATCTGAGCTGAAAGTAGATACACCGCTTGGATCGGCCGGAACATCAGAGATTGGGGTTGATGCGAAGAAGGGAACCGTCGAACTGCCGTCTGTACAGGCGGATACACCGGTGATCAAAGCCGATGTATCAAGCAGTCAGGTGAACCTCAACGAAGGTACAGCTTCCTTGCCTGGCGTTACCGCAGAGGTACCCGAGGTGATCAAGGCAGAGACGTCTGCTGTGAAAACAGATCTTCGGCAGGGCAAGGTTGAATTACCTTCCGTGAAGGTGGATGTACCTGAAGTTACTTCGGTCAATATCTCTTCATCCCGTGTGGATCTGAATAAGGGAAATGTCCAGCTGCCATCTGTGGAAGCAGAAGTTCCAGTTGTAGACGTATCCACTGAACTCAATCCTGATCAGGAAAAGGTGGAGATTCCAAGTGTGAAGCTGGAACCGCCTGTAGTCACTCCAGAAAAGCCGACGCTCGTCAAAACACCGAATGTTGAAATTTCCAATACGAGTGCACTCGCAGATCCTGTTTCACCACAGAACAACGAGGAAGGACAGGACGCAATACAGGTTACGGGTAAAGTGATGGAGGTCACCCCGGAACCAGTAGTACGTCCAGAACAACCTGTTGTCCCGCAGGCATTGCCTATGGAAGGAACCGATCTGACGCAGGATTCCGATGTTAATGCAGGTTTGCCTGATAACGAGTTATTCCTCGTAGATCAGATAACTGCTAAACCAGCTGTCACTGAACAAGTGCAGAGTAACAAGGAAGCCGATCTGAAACAAGATAATGCTGATGCAACATCTCCATTGCAACCTCGCACAGAACGACCAACAAGTTGGTCTGTTGCAGCAACTTCTCCCGGAGCAGCTAATGCTTCCGCAGGGACAAACTCCGGTTCGTCCGGTGTAACTGGAGGTGGAGCAACCGCTCCAGCCGCTGCACTTCCGGGAGCAGCAACAGGTCTGGTTACGCCAGATTACGATTTTGCCTTCCGAATGGAACGGCTCGATGGGTTCAGTCAATGGTCACAGGCACCACCTGGGCGGCCGCCGCAATATACCTCTTTCTCATAGGCAACAATGGCGTTAATTCAACCAAAATTGAGAAGGAGTGTATAATCATGAAAAAAGTGAATCGTTGGGTAAAATTGTCGGTATTGTCGGGTACGTTGGTGGCTGGATTGCTGGGAGCTTCGCAGGCAACTTACGCAGATAGCTATAGCAATAATAGCAGTGGTAATCTGGATCTAAATGCAGGTTTGCGCCTGGAACTGGGATCTCTTCTGTCAGGACACCGTGACACAGGTTACGGTAACCATGGGAGCTACGGAGGTTCATCCAGTGCAACTGGAGCATTGAATCTGGATCTTGGCCTTAACGCCGGCTTATCTTCCGAGAGTATGAACCGTTACAATGATCGTTCTTCCGACCACACAGTTGAGCGTAGCAGTTCTGGCAAGCTGGGCCTTGGCCTGAATGCCAATGTGTCGGGAGAAGGTACAACGATGAGCGACTATTCAAGAGGCGGCGATGATCGGAACGTGAACACCAGCTACGCGAGTGAAAGCCGTGGAGCACTGGGTCTTGGTCTGAACGTGAATGCCGAAGGAGAGAGTGCAACGATGGCTCAATCCGAGCGCAACAGCAACGTGAATGACCGTGAGCGTAACACGAACAGTAGCTATGCCAGTGAAAGCCGTGGCGCACTGGATCTCGGTCTGAATGCAAAAGTCGAAGGAGAGAGTGCAACGATGACTCAATCCGAACGCAATAACAGCGTGAAAGACGGCGAGCGTAATGTGAACAGCAGCTATGCGAGCGAAAGCCGTGGAGCACTGGATCTAGGTCTGAACGCAAAAGCAGAAGGAGAGAGTGCAACGATGGCTCAATCTGAACGCACTAACAGCGTGAAAGACGGCGAGCGTAACACGAACAGTAGCTATGCGAGCGAAAGCCGTGGAGCACTGGATCTGGGTCTGAACGCGAATGCCGAAGGAGAGAGTGCAACGATGGCTCAATCTGAACGCAACAACAGCGTGAAAGACAGCGAGCGTAACGACAACAGTAGCTATGCGAGCGAAAGCCGCGGCGCACTGGATCTCGGTCTGAACGCGAATGCAGAAGGAGAGGGTGCAACGATGACTCAATCCGAACGCAACAACAGCGTGAAAGACAGCGAGCGTAACGTAAACAGTAGCACTGCGAGTGAAAGCCGTGGAGCGCTGGATCTTGGTCTGAACGCCAAAGCCGAAGGAGAGAGTGCAACAATGGCTCAATCCGAACGCACTAACAGCGTGAAAGACAATGAGCGTACCGTGAACAGCAGCTATGCAAGCGAAAGTCGCAGAGCACTGGATCTGGGTCTGAACGCGAAAGCGGAAAGTGAGAGTGCGACTTGGACTCAATCTGAACGCAACAACAGCGTGAAAGACAGCGAGCGTACCGTGAACAGCAGCTATGCGAGCGAAAGCCGCGGCGCACTGAATCTGGGTCTGAACGCGAAAGCGGAGGGAGAGAGTGCAACATGGACTCAATCTGAACGCAACAGCAACGTGAAAGACAGCGAGCGTCACGACAACAGCAGCTATGCGAATGAAAGCCGCGGAGCACTGGATCTGGATCTGAACGTGGATGCGGATGCGGATGCAGAGAGTGAAACTACATCTGTGGTGGAGACAAATCGGTAATATGAGATTTTCACTTTAATATGAAGAAGCAGGGGCTCCGGAACCCCTGCTTCTTTTTATTATAAAAATGGGGAGATTATTATTAAAAAGTCTGCAAAAGTTAATTTGCCTAACGGAATTAGTAGTGATTTTATGGATACATTGGCTGATGTGATGGGTGATTATGATCAAACCTTGAAAGGTCTCAAGGATAGGTGAGTATGACCCGGTATTGAGTATTCAAGAGGTTATTGCGATCAACGACGCTATGATTAAGCGTTACAGTCCTGGAGAGCAGATTGGAGTTAAAGATTCTGGTCTGCTTGAATCTGCTGTTGTAAGAGCACAATCATCAGCTTTTGGTAACGAAGCCTACCCATCTATATAGAAATGCTCAAAATGATCAAACACACAGCCCGCAACTCGATTACAATAAAACATAAAGAATGAAATAAACACCCGATTAGAACAGGGAGTGAATGATATGGGAACGGAATATAAAAGCACGGAAGTACAGGAGTCCATATTGGACGTACATATTACAGAGGCAGGATACGAGCCGGGACAATCGACCATACGCAATATTCGAATGAATGTGGCGCGAGGAGAGCTTGTAGGTATTATCGGACCAAATGGTGCGGGCAAAAGTACCACAATCAAAACGCTTCTTGGTCTGCTGGAACATGCGAACTATGAAGTTACGATTGGCGGAGATGGTCGTTATGCTTATATTCCGGAGCAACCGGTTTTTTATGAATATATGACACTATGGGAACATCTTGATCTGGCCGCAGCGGCGTATGAAATGGAGGAAGAAGCTTTTGTTGCCCGAGCGGAGGAACTGTTGGTTCGTTTCGGTATGGACCACGTTCGGAATGATCTTCCAGCCAGTTTCTCAAAGGGCATGCGGCAGAAAATGATGTTGATGATCGGATTTCTGTCTTCGCCGGATATTTATATTGTGGACGAGCCGTTCATCGGACTGGACCCTCGTGCAACCAAGGATTTTCTAAAATTACTTGATGATGAACGTCGCCGCGGCGCGGGTGTGCTTATGTCTACGCATGTACTGGATACCGCTGAACGAATCTGCGACCGGTTTATTCTGATTGCTTCGGGCAGATCTGCTGCCGAGGGAACATTGGATGAGATCCGTGAAGTGGCAGGATTGCCGGAAGCCTCTTTGTTTGACTGTTTTGATGTACTGACGTCTTAGATAGAGAGAGGGTGAGAGAGAATGGAAACTTCCCAGTGTTATACCCCACTTCGTTTATACAGACGAAGACGCAAAGAGCATTTCAAGGAACAGATGAAAAATCTCAGACTCGTCGTGGATTGGACAGTGTGGGTATACCTGCTTGTTCCGGGTCTGCTCTATCTGATTGGATGGTACACGAGTCTGTGGACCAAACCGCTGCCTGCATGGGCGACAGGATTACCGCTCCCCGTACTGACTGGGCTGATCGACGTGGTTATGCTTACCGGTGGTGTGTTGATATTTGTGGAGGAAGCGGATGTATTGTTTTTGAAATCAAGACCGTTGTGGATGCGAACACTAATGAGGCAAGGGCTCTACCGGTCCTGTCTGCAACATCTGGGCAAAATGATCCTGATTACAGCGCTGACCGCACCCCTGTGGTCCCGTGTCTATGAGATGTCGAATCTCCAGATTGCACTTATGGCTGTCTGGTTTGGTGCGGTAGCTTCATTCCAAGCCATAACACTACATATGACGAAGGTTCGACATACTGGATGGCGACGCTGGATTCAGATGATCCCTCTCGTCATTGGCATAGGTTACATGACCATTCATGCGACATCATGGATGCATGGACAGACGTGGAAAATCAGTTTTGGAATCGTAATTATCATGCTTCTTCTAATTACAGTTGGACAGATGAGGCTATTGATGAAGGGAACGTTTGAAGGGGATGTGCGGGAGGATCTGCGGAGCAGGCTGCAGCTTACAGCTCTAATGTTAAGCCGGGCGGTGAGCAAGCCGAAAGCCCCACGAACACGGTCCATCATCTTCCGTAAACCGCGTAAACTGTTACGTAATCGTTCCATCGCGAATCGGACAGCGGAGATTGCATTCAAGGCATTTTTCCGAAACTCGGCCACGATGAAATTGTATCTGCAGCTTGGCGGACTATCCATCGCAGCAGTTGCATTACCACCTTTTCCGGTCAATGTCATTGTGTGTGCGTTATTAATCATCATGTTGACGGTGATGTTTTATCGTTCCTGGGATGTTTTTGCCACGTCCGACTATGTTCAGCTTATAACGTATGACACGGAGGCGCTGCATCTTGCAGGTTCAATGATGGTTCGGATGTTGTTTGTCCCGATTGGTATTCTTATGGGATTCACGCTGGGATTGGCCTGGCTCGGCTGGATCGTCGGTATTCTGACAGCTGCAGGTGCGGTGGCCTTCGGACTCTGCGTCTTATCTATTGCCGGATGGGTCCGGCTGACCCGGGGCTAAAGGAATTCCTTTCTAATTCGGAGCATATCGTGCGCTATATCTGCCCATGCTATAGAAGAAGAATCTCATCTATGGATGATGAGAGATTAGCTGTAGCAAGGAGGAAGAGAAGATGATGGATAATAGCGAACTACAGGTGCACTTTTCAGACGATTCAGCGTTGAATGCCGCCAGGGCAACCTTGGAGGAATTGGGATATAAGCCGTATCAGTCCGGCCCGCTGGAACTGTACATCCCCACAGATCGCCAAGATCCTCAGTCTGCCGTAGAGATTGTACAATCTCATGGAGGAAGTGCCGTGTTTGCCTCGCAAACGGAAGAACTGGATCAGTTTCAGAATATATCGATTCCGGCTCATCTCGTGAATGAAGACTGGCATGAGGGTTATGCGAGCCAAAACCAGGGAAGCCAGACGGAGCAAGGCAGACATAACTATAGCGATGACCCGACATACGATGATTCGGCTGATGGATTCTCAGGCAGTGTGAAAGCATAGAAGCATCACAAGCTAAGAGCAGTTGGAGCCAATTTTTCTAAAATGGAACAATGCCCAAAAACCCCGATCGTCCACAATAGTGGATATCGGGTTTTTTTGCATCTGAGCTAATTCATTATCGGGTTAAAAGGTGTAATACCTAGTAGTGAGAGTTCAAAAGTTCGGTTCTCAGTACCGAGAAGATGGAATGAAGATAGAAATGGAGTAGCGGAGCGTAGGAAAACTACGTGAGCAACTACAATGTTTCTGAAGGAAACATACTTCGTAAGCATCAACCTATTTCGGCTGAATTTCATATTCGATGCTGATGATGCCATTAGGCATGATTCGTAATCAAAAGCGGACTTTTTGAACAACCTCTATTATGATGTAACGTGTTTATATTCAGCCGCATGCATGCCAGCCGTATATCCCGTGGAGAATGCAGCGGTGATATTATACCCTCCGGTGTAGCCGTGAATATCCAAAACTTCACCGCAAAAGAATAGTCCAGGCAGCAGCTTGGATTCCATTGTTTTTGGGTATATCTCCTTTAAGTGGATTCCTCCCCCAGTAACAAAGGCTTCTTTGAGCGATCTTGTTCCGTCTGCACGGAAGGTAAAAGCTTTCATTAGCCCACACAAGTTGCTTAACATACCTTTGGGGAAATGGTGGAACGTGAGGTCATCGCTGATCTCTGCCCGTTTCATCATTAAGGGAATCATACGTTCAGGAACCCATGTTTTTAAAATATTTTTGACAGCTTTGCGGGACTCTTGTTCCAATACTTGTTGCACCTGTGCTTCCAAGGCACCTGGGGAGAGCTCCGGGAACAGATCAATGCTCATAATGACCTGTGGGTTTCCAGACTTCATCTGAACCTTGCGGATAAATTGGCTGCAGCGCAGTGCAACCGGTCCTGACACGCCAAAATGCGTGAAGATCATATCCCCGCGATGAGAGATGACTGTTTTTCCTTTGGCATCTACTACGGATAGAGCGATATCCCTTAAAGACAAACCTTGCAGTTCTTTAGACTGAATCCAACTCTCTCCAGACACAATGGGCACTTCGGTCGGATATAACTCCGTTATCGTGTGACCCGCAGCCTCAGCCCAAGGATAACCATCTCCGGTAGATCCCGTTTGGGGTACGGACTTGCCGCCGGTAGCGATGATGACAGAGCGCCCAAGAATGGTTTTACCGGATATCAATTTAACACCTTGTATCTGCTGACCATTCTGAATAATTTCCTTGACCGGTTCTTTGGTGCGAATCTCAACGCCGAGGGAGACAATCTTGCCAACCAGCGCATCCACAACTGTTTTCGCTTTATCGGTTACAGGGAACATTCTGCCGTTGTCTTCTTCTTTCAGGGCAATTCCGAGATTCTCGAAGAAACGCATGATTCCCTGGTTGTCCAAATTTTGAAACGAACTATATAAAAAGCGTCCATTACCCGGAATATGTCGGATGAGTTCATCCGTTTCCTTGGCATTGGTTACATTGCATCGACCTCCGCCAGAGATGCCGAGTTTACGACCCAGTTGATCTCCTTTATCCAGCAGAAGCACGGAGGCTCCATGCTCGGCAGCAGCAACGCAAGCCATCAGGCCCGCAGATCCACCACCAATTACAATGACATCATACATATGTTATTACCCTCTTTTTTCATTGATTTTGTCTGTTTTACGAAAAATGTGTCTACTCCTGGCTTTTTCTGAAATATAATGGAGTTATGAGCAGTTCTATTGTGCAGTCTTAAGGGATATATTGTAATATACTGTCGCCTATGTTTTAATCAGAAATACATGAGGGAATGTGCAGGCAGAGGAGGAGATGGCATTGTGGTTGCGTTAAAGGACATGCTTTTACAAGTACTGCTGGCAGGGTCGGCGGTATTTCTGATTCCCTTATTCCGTCTGGTACTCTCCAAGCGGGCTATTGCTAGAATGGAACATGCCGGAACTGTTCATACCAGTTTTGCTGTGACAAGTGCCCTGAGCATGTTATTGTGTCTGCTGTTTGCGCTCTATGCAAGCCCGGTGGCCGTACCCATATCATTAAGCATCGTACCTGTGATACTTGTTATTTTGTATTGTAAGTCCGCTATAGGCCTAACGCTGTCCATTCTACATATTCTCTTCTATTTTCTTTTTGCGCATCCCTATGATCTGTACGGATTTCTCCTTCATACGGGCATTCTTCTCTATCCTATTGTATGGTTGTCTGCCAAACGATTCAAGCATAATACACCTTCACGCAAAATGGCGATCCTCATCATCCTGATTACAATGGAACTGATTGTAACGAGTCTGTTATGGATCGCATCCCTCCAGAATGAATCCACATACTCTGCGACCTACATGATACTTACAGCACTTGGATATACCGCTGGAGCCATTGTTGCGGGCAGTCTGAGTCTGCTATGGCTGGAACGGATGAAGCACTATCGCGGGCTGGAGCAACATCTCTCGGAAGTCCACCAGCGATACATAGCCGAAACGGAGAAACTTCATCAGATTCTGAACGCAGTGCCTCTCTCCATTGCCACCGTAGATAAACAAGGCACAGTGATGTTTGTCAATGAGATGATGGAGCAAACGGCAAGGGAGCAGCTACCTTGTACCTCCACGCCTGATCTCATTGGACAGCCTGCCAGTCAATTTGTTGAACAAGGTCAGGCGGACAAGATGGATAAAAGCATTCGCAGAGCCGTCGTTCATGGTGAGATTAGTGGGTTGACCGTTCGTTACGGTGCACACGTATTTCAATCCCGAACCGTACCGATTTATGCCTTTTCAACAGAGTCTGCGAGAGAAGTTACAGGAGCCATGCTGATCATCCAGGATATCACGGAGCTTGAGATGTTGCGAAGTGAACTGGATAATGTGGATCGTCTCAGTCTGGTGGGGCAGATGGCTGCAAGCATTACGCATGAGGTGCGTAATCCAATGGCGGTTGTACGTGGCTTTCTTCAACTCATGCAGGAAAAGAGTCCTGATTCCCTCGATCACTATTACCGGATCGTTCTGGAAGAGCTGGACCGGGCCAATAGTATCATTAATGATTTCTTGTCTTTGGCTCAGAATCGTATTGCCGAGAAAGAAGAATCCCAGCTGCACGATATCATCCATGAACTCAGTCCGTTGTTATGGGCGGATGCGAACCTGCGTGGTCAGAGTATAGAACTCATGTTGGCCCATAATGTGCCAAAGCTGCATCTCAATTCTAAGGAAATCAAACAGGTGGTGTTGAACCTGGCCCGTAACGGGATGGAAGCCATGAATGAGAAGGGCGTGCTTACGCTGGAGACACGGATAGTGGATGATAAAGTGGAACTGTGTGTACGTGACACAGGACCTGGTCTACCCAGAGTGAAGAAGGAAAAGCTGTTTGAACCTTTCTATACGACAAAAGCCAAGGGAACCGGACTTGGATTGTCCATGTGCCTGAGTATTGTGGAACGACATAATGGAACCATTACTGTGGAATCGGAGGAAGGCCAGGGCACAACCTTCAAAGTGGCATTTGAACGTTAGTCATTCAGCATATATTGCCAGACATTGAGACATAATATTATGGAAGAAGCCTCTCCGCAGGCGGTTTCTGAATCTTGCTTTCATTGCTTATGGATGTATAATAGGAATAGCAAATCTTTACATCCATAATGTTCGATATGAATGTAACGTTGTTTTGGAGAGTTTATTGGCCTTTAATTTTATCGAGATCATAGAACAACCATTTATAAGGAGTGAAACCGAATGTCGATGTCATTTGATCAATACATGAAAGATATGGTTCAACCGATGCGGGATGATTTAACTCGTCTAGGAATCCAGGAGTTGCGTACTCCTGAAGAAGTGGAAGCAAGTCTTCCGGATGCAAAAGGAACAGCGCTGGTTGTTATTAACTCTGTCTGCGGATGTGCGGCAGGTCAATGTCGCCCAGGTGTGTCCCAAGCACTGCAGCACGATATTACACCGGATCACCTGTACACTGTATTTGCTGGTCAGGACAAAGAAGCAACTGCAAAAGCACGTGAATTCTTTGCACCGTATCCTCCATCTTCACCGTCCATCGCTCTGATGAAAGACGGAGAACTCGTTCACTTTATCGAGCGTCATCAAGTGGAAGACCGTTCTGCAGAGGATATTGCGGCTGATCTCAAAAGTGCATTTGACCGTTACTGCCGTTAATTCGCTCCAATAGAACGCCCCGCCCTTCGGATCACCGATGCCGGGGCGTTTCATTTTGGATAGATAAGGTTATTGATCCATTCGGACCTTTCAAGCTGGACATCAAATTTCATTCATTTAGAAACGGGGTGTGTGAACGATGAGTTTGCAACAACAGATCATCGCTGAATTGAAGGTTAAACCAAGCATTAATGAAGAAGAGGAAGTACGCAAGCGTGTTGATTTTCTGAAGACGTATGTGAAAAATGCGGGTGCCAAGGGTTTGCTGATTGCGATCAGCGGCGGTATTGACAGTGCAGTGGCTACGGCGCTTTGCAAAAGAGCGACGGACGAGCTCACGCAAGAGAACAACCAAGAGTACAAAACGCTTGGTGTGTTCCAACCTTATGGTGAACAATCCGATATCGACCACAGCTACGCTGTAGCCAAAGCATACGATCTGAAGCATGTCGTGGAAACCAATATCGAAGATGCAGTGAACGAGATTGCGCTGGAAGTGGAGCAAGGTTTCAAATCCTTGGGCAGCCCACGTCATATGACTCACCAAGGCAAAGGTAATGTAAAGGCGAGAACTCGTATGGTTATGCAATATGCGCTTTCGTTTGAAGAGAACCTGCTCGTTGTAGGTACGGATCATGCGTCAGAAGCCATTACAGGCTTCTATACCAAATGGGGCGATGGCGCTGTGGATATCACACCACTGAGCACTTTGAACAAACGTCAGGTACGCCAGCTGGCGGCATATCTGAACGTGCCACAGGCTGTTTTGGACAAAGCACCATCGGCAGGGCTATGGGAAGGTCAGACGGACGAAGATGAGCTGGGAATTTCGTATGAAGCGAACAGCGACTATCTCGAAGGCAAACAGATTGATCCGGCTGCACAAGAGCGCCTCGAAGCGTTCTATACGCGCACACATCACAAACGCAATGCCATTCCTGGTATCTAATACGGGTGGATGAGCATGATCTTTATATAGGGAATGCAAAAAGAGTCACTGCTCACGCAGTGACTCTTTTTGTTATGTGGAACAAGAAACCGCAAAAATCCAGGTGACTACTATATTAAAGATGAGTTAGCTATTCCAGTCTTGGATCTGTTGCAGGGTTTGGGTGATGGCTTGCTCCAGTTGCGGAGTGGTTTCTTTAAATGGATGTACCGTATTAAAGGTGTGGTTCCCTTCTGGAATCTGGTGCCATGGGATATCAGGGCGGGATTGAACCAGTGCGGCAGAACCGTCCCGCAGACGCTGTGGATCTTCTGTTCCCTGAATGAGTGCGACTCGCACAGGTGAAGAAGCTAAGCGGTCAATGATAGCGTAACGTTCGCTATGCTTGTCCAGGTCTTCCAGAATAGCCACGTCCAGTGGCATCTGCTGGCCTGTTCGTCCGTTAACGACATGGCTGCGGCCATGCGTACGCATTTCTTCTTTTTGCTCCGCTGTGAAGAGATCCAGATTGGTTACGCCATTCCAGGAGATGACACCTGCCACCTGCTCGGGATGATCCAGTGCATAGACGAGACTTACGCCCGCACCGCGGCTATGACCAACCAGGTATACAGGAAGTCCAGTGAGTTCAGGTTGTGTAGCCACATGTTCCAATACCAGGGCCAGATCGGCAAGCTCCCTGCTGTAGGTATTCACTGCGAACTTTTCAAGTTCAGAGAATTGCTCCAGATATTCGCCGATACCGTTGTGAGAGAAATTAAAGGTCAGCACATGATGCGTCTGGCTTAGCTGTGCAGCTGCATAGGGGAACATGCCCCAGTCTTTGAAGCCTTTGTATCCGTGAGCCAGAATGATGACACCTTGAGCGGGTTGTTGTGCAGGGAAAAAGTCTCCGCGAATGATCGCATCTACGTCAGTGGGCAATTCAAAAGTTATGGGCATTATTCAGACCTCCTAAGAATTTCAGACGATTCCTGATTCATATTTTAGCATATATGGTAATGCGGATAGGTACTCGCTTCTGATCGTCCCTCCTGCTACAATAGAATACGTGTTCGGAGAGTTACGGATCATGTGATTGAATGGAGATCTTTTACAATGAAGGTTCAAAAAGAGCGGTTTTCAGTACCGAGAAGATGGGACTTTTTGAATAACCTCTTACAGTATAAAAGATTAAGCGGGTGAAGCGTTGATGATATATGGCATAGGCAATGATGTGCTGGAGATTGGACGTATGCGGAAGCTGCTGTCCGGTCGCCATGCGGAAGCTTTCATAAAACGAATTTTAACGCCAGCAGAGCGGGAGATCGCGGTTCGTCGAGGGAAGCGGATGACGGAGTTTGTATCCGGTCGATTTGCAGCGAAAGAAGCGGTGTCTAAGGCATTTGGCTGCGGTATTGGTGGTGTCATGGGCTTCACTGACATTGAGGTGCTGCCTGATGGGACAGGACGTCCCGTGGCCTCGCTGTCCAGTCAAGCCTGGGAACGTCTGCAGCTGCCATATGATAAGCAATATGACATTCATTTGAGTATTACACATCAGACGGAATTGGCAGCGGCCTTTGCGATCGTGGAACAGATGGAAAAGTAGTTAGCTTGGCAATAGGAGAGGACGGAAATATGGGTTTACAGGAACAGAAACAACATTTCAGCGTGAATTTGCTGGACTGGTATATGGTCAACCGACGGGATTTGCCGTGGCGTCGCCACAACAATCCGTATTTTACATGGGTATCGGAGATTATGCTTCAGCAGACTCGGGTAGATACGGTAATTCCGTATTTCAATCGTTTTATCGGAAATTTCCCGACCGTGCAAGCGTTAGCGGAGGCACCCGAAGAGGATGTGTTGAAAAATTGGGAGGGACTCGGTTATTACTCCCGTGCACGTAATCTTCAGGCAGCTGCGAGACAAGTCATGGAGCTGCACGGAGGCGAGATGCCGCAGGACAAGCCGGCTGTCTTTGCATTAAAAGGGGTGGGCCCGTATACTGCCGGGGCCATTCTCAGCATTGCCTTCAATCAGCCGCAACCTGCGGTAGATGGCAATGTCATGCGGGTACTGTCCCGATACTTCCTCATCGATGAGGACATTATGAAGGGCAGCACCCGGGTGTTGATGGAAGAGCTCGCAGGAGAGCTCATTCCGGAAGGGCGGGCGCGTGATTTCAATCAGGCGCTGATGGAGCTTGGCGCGCTGGTGTGTACACCCAAAGCGCCGCACTGCCTGACTTGCCCGGTCATGGAGCAATGTTCCGGCCGTATCGCCGGAAGAGAGCTTACACTGCCGGTCAAGACCAAGGCGAAGCCGCCGCGCCCTGAGCAGCGGCTGGTCGCGATTGTGGAGGGCCGCGGTGCTCATCGCGGCCAAGTGCTTGTGCGCCAGCGCCCAGACACGGGCCTATTGGCCCGCATGTGGGAGCTGCCGCATGTGCTCGCGGCGCCCGCCGCAGCGAGCAAGAAGGCGGCGCCGCTGGCGGATGAGCCGGCCATGGCATTGCTGGCCGGCAGTCTATGGGCGGAAGGCTTCGCTGCCCGCCCGGAAGGGCTGGCTACCCATGCGGAGCATGTGTTCAGCCACATTGTCTGGAGCCTGCAGGTGTACAAGTGTACCGAGCAGGACCAGAGCAGTGAGCTTCCGCTGATCGCAGCGGAAGCCAGAGCCGCCTACGATGCACAGGCGGCAACAAGGGAGGGCACAGCCTCATTATCAGCTGTGTCACCTGAGTCAGACACAATGCATCCATCGGAGCCAGGCACGCCTAATGCGCAGAACATCTCAACATCGCTTAACGATGGAGAGATGTTGGCACCATCTGATGTTAGTGACCTAGCGCTGAGCACGCCGACACTGACAGGTAAAGGCGATGGCTTGACCTACCGCTGGATCGGTCCGGAAGATATGGACAAGCTGGCATTCCCGAATATCTTCCTGAAGCTAATCAGTCAATACTTTGCAGGTAACTACGACAACATAAATCCCTGAATGGGAAGGGGCTAACGAGCAGGATGGAGAATCTGAGTTTATTCTGTTCCTTATATTCCTTTTTGTAAGTATGAGACGTGTGCTGGAGTCTTGGTCGCCATTTATGATCAACCCAGTCACGTCTTTTCTCTAATATGCTGGTCACAGACAGTGTACAATTATCGAGGCGAGGGTGGAAGCCAAACAGATGGCAGACTCGGGATGAATTAGAATGGAGAGAGAGGGCTGTGAATTCATGAACGATAGCTGGAGAAAACAGTTGGATGAACATCGCGGCAAACGAAAGGAAGAGATCATAGCGGCTGCGGAAGCGGTCTATATGGAGATGGAATTTTCAAAAGTCACCATCCAGGACATTGTGGAGCGGTGTGGCATTAGCCGGGTAACATTGTATAAGTACTTTAAATCCATTGATGAGATTATTTTTGAGATCCAGATTCGCATTCTGGAGCAATTTAAGGTTGCGATGAATGATCACGTTCCATCAACGGTAAATGGATTAATGAAATTTCAGGCAATGTTTGACTACATACTGCTGCATTTTGAAGAACACAAGCAGCGCAATCAATTTATCGCCGTTTTTGATACACGCTATAAGGATAATTATTCGACGCCAGAGCTTGAGCAAAGATACCGTAGCTATCTTCATCAGGACAAGGCCCCATTTAGCAAATGGCTGGAGGAGGGCCAGCTTGACGGCTCCATTCGCCCAGAAATTGATGTAGATGTGGCTACGGCAATGATCAGTAATGTTGTGAATGCGACCCTCCAGCGCATGGCTTTGCGGGGCGAGTTGCTGCACCTTGATCAGAAGGTTGATCCAGAACGGGTGCTTCATGAGATGGCTGCGATGATTATTGCTTATTTACAATCGAATTCACGTTTTCAATGATCGGTGGCATCCTTAATGGATGCCATTTTTCTTTTACAAATAATCAATAATACGATAATACGCAGTTAACATTAGCTCTTTAGTATTAAGGGTATTAACTGCCTGTTAATATATAATTACTATTAGTTAACCACTTGAAGGGAGCCTATTAAAACATATGAATCAGGATCTAATGCATCGTATTAATTTGAGAGAATTAGGCGGTTACCCTGTGAATCAGGGTAAAAAAGTGGTAAAGACCAACCATTTGTATCGTTCGGGCGAAATTTCTGATTTGAGCCTGGAGGATATACGATATCTGCAAAATTTGGGGCTGTCTTTTATCTGTGATTTGCGTTCAAAGGAAGAACAGGAGCAGCATCCTAACCCGCCGATCGAAGGTGTGGAGATGTTCAGCAATCCGGCATTGGGCGGGGCTGTTGCCGTACAGAGCCTGGATCAGCTTCTGCCTGCTCTAATGAATCACCGCTTGACAGAGGACCCTCTCTTGGGAGTTTATAAGCAATTCGTAACGGATGAACAATCGAAACAAGCATATCGTTTGCTTATTCGCACAATCCTTCAGTCCGGGGGGCGTCCGGTACTTTGGCATTGTACGGCAGGCAAAGATCGCACTGGCTTCGCTTCGGCTATCATTCTCCTACTCCTTGATGCTCCTCTCGAGACGATTATGGAAGATTATATGAAGTCGTCTCAATATCGGCAAGAAGCTAACCGAAAATGGATAGATCAAATCAAGGAAGTAGTACAGAACCCCGAGCATGTATCCCTCATTCAAAGCTTCATGGGAATTAAGCCTGAATATTTAAGGGCTGCCATTGATGAAATAGTTCGGGTATACGGTTCTACGGACAATTATTTGCTGGAAGGTCTAGGGGTCAGCGATTTAGAGCGTGAACAACTGCAAGCCTGGTATCTAATCGAACAAGAGGCAGGCGAATAAGCGATGAAGGTATCCATGAAGACGGCCATTTCTTTCGGGATGGGAAGCCTTGGCCAAAATATGCTCTATACACTCACGGTCAGCTACTTGTTAATGTTTTATACGGATTATTTGGGCATTGCGGCTGCTTCCGCCGGTGTATTGTTATTAGTTGTAAGGGTAATTGATGCATTTGCTGACCCGTTGTTTGGCATTTTTATGGATAATACTCATACACGATGGGGGAAGTTCAGACCCTATCTGCTGTTTACTCCGGTAGTTTTGACGGTGCTGACGCTGTTTTTGTTCATGCAACCTAATCTGAGCGACCACGGCAAGCTGATCTATGCCTTTGTTACTTATGCCGTATGGAGCATAGCGTATACCTTTCTCGATGTGCCCTATTGGTCCATGACCGCCGTAATTACCGACGATCCTCGGCAACGAACCAAGGTTGTTGTCGTTCCACGCATTATGGCGATTATTGGTGCAATAGTTTCCAGTGCTTTAACGATTCCGCTGGTGAAGGCAACGGGATCATGGACTGTTCCTGCCCTTCTTTTTAGTGGGGTATGTATGCTGTGCATGTGGTTGACCTTTTTCACGGTTAAGGAAAAAATTCATACTCCTAGGAAAGAAACTTTCAAAATTGCTGCTGCATGGACCTTATTGCGCAGCAATGTACCCCTGCTTATGCTGTTACTATCCCTCTTTATTGTTGATATGACCATGAACCTACGCAGTGCCTTTTCGATCTACTATTTCAAATACGTTCTTCATAAGGAGAACTTAATCGCCCTTTATACAGCGGTTAGCATTGTGCCTATCTTGGCAGGTGCCTTCCTCTCTATCGTAGTGATGAAGAAAATAGGTAAGCGTAATACGGCAGTTGTCGGAAACATCGGATTTGGTCTGTCATATATTTTGCTGTTTTTGTTTGGGCATGGAGTGACGATGCTATTCGTATGGTCCATCCTTGGAACATTGATGATTGGTATGTCACTAATTGCCATGTCATCCATGCTTGCTGACACGGTGGAGTATGGCGAGTGGAGGACAGGAGACCGGGCAGAGGCTACCATTTTCTCGACAAATACATTTAGATCCAAGTTTGCCGATGCAATGGGCGGGTCCCTTGGAGCATTTGCTTTGGCTATGACAGGTTATGTTCCAAATCAGACACAGTCTCCCGGTACGGTGACCTCAATCGGCTTGTTTTTCAGTGTAATTCCCGGTGTTCTTATGATTCTTGCCGCTTTGCCTTTCCTGAAATACAAGCTGACGGAGCCTTTCTATGACCAGATATTGATTGATATTAAATTGCGCCGGACAGCGGCAGACAAATCCCGGTTTGATGAGGGAGAAGGAGGCGTCATTGGTGCTTAATTATAACCTTTTACGAGGCAATCCTTTTTACTTGGACGAAGGGGATATTCAATGGGTGGAGGGTACACTTGGAGAGATGACCCTTGAGGCGAAGGTAGGACAGTTATTTTGCATGCACGGAATATCTGGGCACAGAGACATGCTGGATCGTTTCCTGGAGGATATACAGCCGGGGGGATTCATGTTTCGTCCAGAAGACAAGGAGTCCATTGCGGATGTCCATCGTTATCTTCAGGAACGGTCAACGATTCCGCTGCTGCTTGCAGCCAATCTGGAAAACGGAGGGGGCGGAATTGCCATAGACGGCACTGTATTTGCTAATAACATGCAGGTAGCAGCGACGGGTGAACCGGAGATGGCGCGGCGTCTCGGCATGATTGCGGCCCGCGAAGGCAAGGCTGTAGGCTGTAATTGGTCCTTTGCTCCTGTGGTTGATATTGACTTGAACTTCCGCAACCCGGTCACGAACACCCGCACCTTCGGTTCAAACGCCGATACGGTACTTGTCATGTCTCAGGCGTATACTGAATCGTTGCAGGCTCATGGGCTTGCAGCTTCGGTGAAGCACTTTCCAGGGGATGGGGTTGATGGTCGGGACCAACATCTGCTGACATCGGTAAACACCCTTACCATAGAGGAATGGGATACAACCTTTGGGCAGGTATACAAGGGTTTGATTGAAGAGGGGGCCAAGACGGTTATGGCTGGTCATATTCGTCTTCCCGCCTATTCAAAAAAGCTGAATCCCAAGCTGCGCGATGAAGAGATTATGCCAGCAACCCTATCCAGGGAACTATTGGTAGGTTTGCTCCGGGAACAGCTTGGCTTCCAAGGCCTAATTGTATCCGATTCAACAATGATGGCCGGATTTACGATGGCATTACCGAGAGAACAGGCGGTTCCGCAATGTATTGAAGCGGGCTGTGACATGTTTTTGTTTACACGAGATGTCAGGGAAGATATAGGTTATATGTACCAGGGCATTCAATCGGGACAGTTAACGTTGGAGAGATTGGATGAGGCGGTGACACGAATTCTAGCTTTGAAAGCCTCGCTTGGTCTTCATAAGCAGCCCCGTGAAGCGCTCGTCCCGCATAAGGGTGCATTATCCGTTATTGGATGCGCAGAGCATCGGGAGTGGGCGAAGGAGGCGGCAGACAAAGCGGTTACACTGGTGAAGGATATAGACGCTATACTGCCACTCCACCCTATCTCTACGAAGCGTGTGTTACTCGTCCCAGTTGAATCGAACAGTTCCCTATTGAAAAATGAGGGCTTCTATTCTTCAACAATCGCGGATACAATGACGAAGCATCTTAGAGAGCAGGGATTTGAGGTGAGATTATTCGAACCGGGACGGCAGCAACATGCGGCGTTCATGGAAAGTGTGGAGGCAGTTCGTCAACGCACCGATCTTGTAATCTACGCCTTGAATATGCCAAGCTCTAGCCTCAAACCTTCGATTCGGCTAGAGTGGTCTGAACCCTTCATTGAGAATCTGCCATGGTTTATCCAAGAACTGCCAACGGTGTTTGTATCCTTTGCGAACCCGTATCATTTATATGATGTTCCACGAGCAAAGGTATTTATTAATGCATACTCAGCCAGCGAGGATACGGTACGAGCCGTTGTAAGTAAGCTGATAGGGGAAACCCCTTTTGAAGGCATCAGTCCGGTGGACCCGTATTGCGGAAGCTGGGACGCCCGCCTTTAATTCTGCTGAAGAGGATATCACCCAAAAAAGCCCCCTTAAACATTGGTTATTCATCCAGGCAGGAGAATAATGAATGTTGAGGGGGCGATTTATTTCAGATCCTTAATGGTTTGTTCAAAATTGCGGTGAAAACGTCTTATTTTGCAGAAGCGTAACGTTTGTTCACTTCATCCCAGTTGATTACATTCCAGAAAGCGGCGATGTAGTCAGGACGTTTGTTTTGGTAGTTCAGGTAGTAAGCGTGCTCCCATACATCCAGACCCAGAACCGGAGTCAGACCTTCGAAGAGAGGGCTGTCTTGGTTAGGTGTGCTAGTGATGGACAACTTGCCATCTTTACCAACTACGAGCCAAGCCCAGCCGGAACCGAAGCGAGTTGTAGCTGCTTTAGCGAAATCTTCTTTGAATTTATCAAAGCCACCCAGTTCGCTATCGATAGCTGCTGCGATATCGCCTGTAGGAGCGCCGCCGCCGTTAGGTCCGATGATTTCCCAGAACAGGCTGTGGTTAGCATGTCCACCACCATTGTTGCGAACCGCTGTGCGGATGCCTTCAGGTACGCTGTCAAGGTTAGCAATCAGATCTTCCAAGCTTTTTTCTTGCAGTTCAGGAGCGCTTTCCAGAGCTGCGTTCAAGTTAGTTACATAAGTATTGTGATGGCGATCGTGGTGGATTTCCATCGTTTTTGCATCGATATGTGGTTCCAGTGCGTCGTTAGCGTAAGGAAGTGCTGGTAATTGAAAAGTCATAATGAAATACCTCCTGAGATTTTAGGTTTTTTTGAAAACAGGTACATATGTAATAATACCCTTGCCACTAATATTAAACCGCATTCGAGCTAATTAAGCAACATTTTTGTTTATTAAGTCCCCCGAGGCGTTGATCTAATGATGGGCCAGAGATAACAAACATATTTTACCCTTTATGCAACTATTTATGTGTTTTCAGGCGTTTAAATAGATTAAAAGTTTAATATTCGTATGTAAACGGTTACAATTAAGCGCTTTCAAAAGAAAATGCGTGTTTTATGGAGAAAAGTATGGTTTAATTGACGAAGAAGCGGTATTTTCTCGTTTTTTGTCATTATATGAACATTGGGTTTTTGGTAAAAAGGGATTCCCTTTTTGTAAAAAACCTCATCTAAGCTAACGAAAAGGGAGATTTAAGACATGCACGTTCGTTCCTTTCAGTTGAGTGATGCAAGCCAGATGACGGAGCTTCTCCAGGTTGCACTATCGGAAGAGTGTTATGAGAACACGATGGGCCCGTTTGCCCGTCAATTGTCATGGGATTCTGACCTGATCATGGTTGCGGAAGAAGAGGGAGACCTCGTAGGCGCTTTGATCGGTACGATTGATCACAACCAGGGTTGTATCTACCGTATTGCGGTACATCCAGACTATCGTCGCCGTGGAGTCGGCAAAACACTTGTCGAGGCTATGGAACAGCGGTTCCAGCAGCGTAAAGTCAGCCAAGTATGGGTGGCGGGTGATGAGCACAACAAAGTAGCCATGCCTCTATATGAAGCAATGGGTTACGGTGCCAATCAGATTATGAGCGCTTTCCAGACTCTTAGTATTTTGTCCAAAGCTTAGTTTGCATGTTTAAAAAGAAATAAAAAAAAGATTTTCATTTCATATTAGGCATATCTCTTTAACGTGTAAGAACGTGAGGGATGTGCCTTTCTATTTATATGAGTGTTCTTCACGTCATATTCCTCTGGTTTCCTCATTTTCTGAACATGCTTCGGAGTCCCTGAATTCTATTTAAATCACCCTGACTATCCCGGCTGTATTCACGATAACCAAGGTATTGGTGCTCATAACCAATTGTTTCACTCTCCCAAATGAAGTAGACTGAAAGGGAGTATGGTTACCATGTTACAAGTTTAATTCAACTATTTAATAAATGAGGTGTCCCTTTGAATTCCAATAATCATTCAATGGAACATGTGACTTCCGAGCAACGTAATGAACCGTCAAAGCCTGAACAACCGGGGAAATTCTGGGTTGTCGAGCTGTGGGACTGGGTCAAAACGATTGTTGTTGCTTTTGTAATTATGATGCTGCTGAACCTGTTTGTGTTTAATCTGTCAATGGTCAAGGGACAGTCCATGCAGCCGACACTGGTTGAGCGAGATCGCCTTTTCGTCAACAAAATCGTATACCATCTGGGTAATCCTTCCCGATCAGATGTGATTGTACTTCGTGATCCAAGCGAAGGTGTGGAGAAGAAGGATTTTCTGGTGAAACGGATCGTTGGACTTCCGGGAGATACAATTGAAGTTAGGGATCACCATCTATATGTGAACGGCGAGCAACAAGCGGAAACGTACACCGATATTGAGGTGCAGGACCCAGATTTTGGCCCAATCACCTTGGAGCCGGATCATTTCTTCGTGATGGGGGATAATCGTCATGAAGGCAAAAGTAAGGATAGCCGAGTGTTTGGCAGTATTACATCCGACCAGATTGTAGGCAAGGCTGAATTTATTTTCTGGCCGTTTTCTGAATTGAAGAAATTGTAAAATTATTACAGGACAACAACTTCAGACTGCATTTTGCGTTAAACCATATAGAGTTGGTTCCGTTTGAATTCAAGTATGTAAGGCATATATAGAAATTAACGCCTGTCCTCTTACCGTGAGGCGGGCGTTCACTATTTACGGAATAAGTGTCGGAAGAAGAGAGGGAAGAGAAATGACGAGCGTACAGACCGGGGCAGCACAGGATGCCTCCGTATGGGAGAAGTTAAAACAGGAGATCAAGGCAGCTGGCCCCGGACTGGGCATTGATGATATCGGTTTTGCTTCGGCTGATCCCTTTGTTTCCCTGAAGTCGCTGCTGGAGCAGTCGCGGGATAAAGGGTATGCTTCAGGTTTTGAAGAGCCGGATATTGAAAAAAGGGTGCACCCCGCCTTAAAAGATGGCGAGCCCGCTTCACTTATTGCAATAGCCGTGGCATACCCATCCAAAATGGTGAATCCGCCGAAATCGGAGCCTGGTGCGTATCGAGGCATTTTTGCCCGTTCGGCTTGGGGTCAGGATTATCATCAGGTCCTGCGTGCAGCGATGGACAAGTTGGTCAATTTTATAAAGGAACGCGTACCTGAAGCCATGATCGAAAGCATGGTAGACACCGGAGCATTGGTGGATCGTGCGGTGTCCCAGCGTGCGGGGATTGGTTTTAGCGCCAAAAACTGTGCCATTATATCACCCAAATTTGGTTCATGGATTTTTCTCGGAGAACTGGTGACAAATATTCCTTTTCAACCAGACACACCTGTGACCGAGGACTGCGGTGAATGTACAAAATGTATTGATGCCTGTCCTACAGGAGCATTGGTGGGGCCGGGACAGTTGAATGCACAGCGCTGTATTTCTTTTGTAACCCAGACAAAAGGGTTCGTGGATGAAGAATTTATGCTGAAAATAGGCAACCGTCTGTACGGTTGTGACACGTGTCAGATTGTCTGTCCGAAGAACCGGGGCAAGAACTGGGATCACCATCCCGAGTTTCACCCCGATCCGGAGATTGTGAAGCCACTCCTGCTGCCGCTGCTGGACATCGGTAACCGGGAATTCAAGGAACGTTTCGGTCAGAGTTCCGCCGCTTGGCGGGGTAAAAAACCGATTCAACGCAACGCCGTTATTGCCCTGGGCAATTTCAAAGACAAAAGTGCTGTACCCAAACTTACAGAAGTATTAAAACGTGATCCGCGCCCCGAGTTGCGGGGAACTGCAGCCTGGGCGTTAAGCAGAATTGGAGGAGAAGACGCCATGAGAGCAATTGGGGAAGCTGCCGCTAACGAACAAGATGGGAACGTACTAAGCATGCTGCAGAAGGCCGAGGAGCGACTGAGTTCGTCCGAGACCTTACCCAAACAGCCACAGGCTGGGCAAGTGAGTGAGAAGCAGCCAGAGGAACAGAACAATGAGAACAATTCCTTACGTGCGTTACAACAGGATTTGAAAATGGAAGCTGGGATTGAACCGGGTAGTGAGCAGTCTGCACAGCCTGACAAACCGGAAGCCGCAGCGTGGAAACCTTCAGCCGTTACAGGTCTTCATGGCAAGCCCGTATACTACGATGAGGTACTGACACCGATTGGTACTCTTACGTTATGCGCGACGGATGAAGGGTTGTGTCACATCGATTTTGGCGCCTTTCACGTACGCGAAGCTCATCTGCAACAATGGGCCCGCATCTGGATTGGCGAGTATCGATATGAGAAGAATGAAGAGAAGCTCAGCGAAGCTGCAAAGCAGTTAAAGGAGTATTTTGCAGGGGAGAGAAAAACGTTCGACTTGCAGCTTGATCGGCTTGGAACACCATTCCAGCTACAAGTATGGCAAGTTCTGTCCGATATATCTTATGGAGAGGCCTCATCACACCAACAGGTTGCGGAAATCATCGGCAGACCCAAGGCTGTTCGTGCAGTTCTGGACGCCATTAGCAAGAATCCGATTCCGATTATTATTCCCTGTCACCGTATCAGTGGTAAAGACGGTACCCTGGTGGGTTATGTAGGCGGTCTGCAAACCAAGGAGCAATTGCTCGCATTGGAGCAGCTATCGTAAGAGCGGGGGACGTTCATGAAGTATGTAAACGTGGAGAGCGTGGAAGCGGGGGAGCTTCTGGGCAAGACGGTATATTCCAGTAACGGCACGGTACTGCTGTCTGCCGGGGTCCAGCTCACCGTATACATGGTCAATACGCTGAAGCGTATTGGCGTGACCATGTTATACATCCAGGATGAAGCGTATAAAGATGTGGATGCAGAAGACATTCTGGATGAAACCACGAAACGGGCAATAATTAACGAAATGAGTGTCACACTCGAATCCATTCGATCCGGGAAAGACTGGAGTCCGAGGAAAGTTGCCCTCAGTATAGAAAAGTTGCTGAATGATGTACTGAACGGGCGTGAAATGCTTGTGCAGCTCACCGATATTCGTACCAAAGACAATGCACAGTATGTTCATGCGATGAATGTATGTTTGTTGTCTTCGGTCATCGGACTGAATATGGGACTCAATTATAATCAACTGAAGGACCTTGCTGTGGGTGCATTATTGCATGATATTGGCAAAGTGGGGGAACCTCCTGGCAGTGGCTCTGCTGCAAATTCTTCGTTGCACCATACATGGCGTGGATTCGAAGTGATTAAGAACAAACGGGAGTTCAGTCTGTTGGTCGCCCATACGGCCCTGCAACATCATGAGCATGTAGATGGTACAGGCATGCCGAGAGGGATCAAGGGGAGTGACATTCATCTGTTTGCGAGAATCGTTAGTGTGGCTAATATCTATGATAATCTCATTAATGGTTTATCCAAGGACAGTTTGATGCCACATGAGGCCTGTGAAGAGATGATGGCGTTGTCTGGTACAAAGCTGGATCGGGACATTCTGATTGAGTTCAATAAGAGTGTATCCGTGTATCCTAATGGTACAGCGGTAAGACTGTCTACCAAAGAGACTGGAGTCATTGTGCGTCAACATCGGGGATTGCCCGGCAGACCTGTAATCAGGGTGGCACGCGGAAGTACGCGTTATTCTCTGGATGTGGTTGAAATCGATCTGGCTCAGCATACAACCGTTTTCATTGAAGCTGTCATGACGTAGCTTGTGTGCGGTTCAACTGGAAAATCCGTTTGCTCAAGGCGTGCGGAAATGCTATGATACTTTCAGGAAATCCGCTCTGTGTCAGGTTTGCAACTTATGTGTCGAACATCATGAAGTGACACGGATTATCAGGCTTTTTAGAATGCATACAGAGGTGTCTAAGAGATGGATATTGTTATACCGATTATTACATTGATTGTTGGTCTGGTCGGGGGATTTTTCATCGGGGTGTTCTACTTGCGTAAACAACTTGAGAAAATGCAAAGCAATCCGGACATGCTTCAGAAAATGGCGAAGCAAATGGGCTACAACCTGAATGGCAAGCAAATGCAGCGTGCCCAGCAGATGATGAAGAATCAGCAGCCAGGAGCGAAAATGCCTCAGCCGCAACAGCATCCTGCGCGTAAAAGTTCGGGCCGCCGAAAATAATAGCAGTGAAGTGAATAACTGCTTACCTTATTGTGGTTCGAAAGGAGGCGTTTGGCAGTGGCTGGCGTTAAAGATTATTTGAATTCAAAAGTATCCGACAATCGGGAGAAGATCGAGTATCATGTAGAGCAGATCCTGAAATTGATCGGAGAAGATAGTACACGTGAAGGGCTGCTTGAAACGCCTGCACGTGTGACCCGAATGTATGAAGAAATTTTTGGTGGATATGAAGTAGACCCGCGCGATGTGCTCGGTGTCACGTTTGACGAGAATCATGAAGAACTGGTTATCGTCAAGGATATTGTCTACTACAGTCAGTGTGAGCACCATATGGCGCCGTTCTTCGGCAAGGTACACATTGGGTATATACCAAGCGGCAAGATCGTTGGTTTGAGCAAGATGGCTCGTCTGGTCGAAGCGGTAACACGTCGCCTGCAGGTTCAGGAGCGTATTACTTCACAGATCGCTGATATTCTGACAGAGGCCGTTGAGCCTCATGGAGTTATGGTCGTTGTGGAAGGCGAGCACTTGTGCATGTGTTCCCGCGGCGTGAAGAAACCGGGAAGCAAGACGGTAACGTCTGCTGTACGTGGTTCTTTCCGTGAGAATCCGGCACAACGTGCAGAGTTCTTGTCTTTGGTGAAAGATTAAGATCAGGTATGTCCACTCATTGGACAAGCCGGATGAGTAAGTTCCTTTGGTTTTGGAAGCAGCAGTTTCTAAGCCATAGGATGTGATATAAATAAGCCGTGTTCCCTGGGAACCGGCTTATTTATATATGCGTTGTCATTCCTATATACTGGATACACATGAATTCGTTAAGCCGGAGGTAATGGAACGATGAGTGTACCTTCTCATTCAGATCAACCGGTTCAGCCGGAAAAGGGACTACAGGCAGATCAACAGGCTTCATTGCGTCTGCAAATCTGGGAGACACCACTCATGCGACAAGGTAGTAGTGTACTCGAAGCTTTTGCTTGGGAAGAAGTTATGTGCAGGCGGGTTGGGGCAGGGCATCTACCTGTTGCACATATATGGAGACACCCAGATGCCTTTGTAGCGGGTCTGCGTGACCGCAGGTTGCCACAGGCTGTAGAAGCGATGGAACAGATTAGAAGCCAAGGGACAGCGGTCTGTGTTCGGCCTTCCGGTGGAGCGGCAGTACCCTTGAACCCAGGGGTAGTTAATGTGTCGCTGATTCTGCCTAATCCCGGACATGCCATCAATATTCATGATGATTTCCGGGAGATGGCTTCGATTATTGCCGAGTCGCTAACGCCGTGGTCGAATCAGGCGCAGACAGGTGAGGTTCAGGGTGCTTTTTGCCCGGGAGATTATGATGTCAGTGTAGGTGGCCTAAAATTCTGTGGTATTGCCCAGCGCAGGCAGGCAAAGGCGTATATTATTACTGCTTTTATCATCGTGGACGGTCAGGGAGATCAACTGGCAGCGGACGTGCGACAATTCTATCAGCATGCAGCAGGCGGAGCGAGTGAAGGATATCCCGATGTTCAACCTGGCACGATGGCAAGTCTGAACGAATTGGCAGGTGTACCTTCAGCTGCGGCATATACTGGGGCTTTGGTTCGGACACTGCGCGATCGCTATCCGCAGGCGGAGACCAGCAGGGTGCTTAGCGTTGGCTCTGAAGAAGTACGCCTGACAGCTGAGCAGATGAAGCTGCGCTACGATTAACACTTTTTACTAGGGCTTGGAATTGGTTAATAGAGATGATATGATGTGATTTCGGAAGGAGAGTGTTAGGATGGACACATTGAGATATACGTATTTATATGAGGTTGTATCAACAGGCGAAAAATCCGAGTTCAGCCAAATGGCAACAAGCAAGGAAGAGGCTGCTGCACTGATCGTTGCACGTATAGCCGATCTGGAGTTTACAGATGAGTCTGATATCAAGCTGGGCGATCTGATCTCCATTAGCAAACAGGTTGGCGACAACTATGTGGCTTGCGAGGGCTGTGCTTCTTAAGTGAACATTTAGAAATAGGAAGTCTCTCAAAATACAAGCAAGTCTCTTTTTACAGGAGACTTGCTTTTTTGTATACACCAAAAGAGATATCGTTCAGTCATTCGGCTGGAGATATCTCTTTTTTCTCTAATCCATCTAACCCCAATATTAATAAGGCGGCCACAACAACTTGCGTGCTGTTTCGTAACGTTCGGCAACAGCGGGCCAGTAGACCACATTCCACCAATCCTCGATATACTTTTTGCGTTCGTTTTGATGTTTCAGATAGTAAGCGTGTTCCCACACATCCAGTGGCAGGAGCGGTACGATATCGGACTGGGACAGGTTCTGGTGTTTTTCCGCCTGCAAAATCTCCAAACGATGTGCTCTCGGGCTCCAGACAAGCATCGCCCAGCCACTGCCTTCCACCTTGTTCGCAGCTTCCGTGAATTGATTCTTAAACGCTTCATAACTTCCGAAATCTCGCTTGATCTGCTCTGCCAGCATACCGGAAGGTTTGCCGCCGCCAGCAGGGTTCATAATTGTCCAGAATATCGTATGCAGGTAGTGGCCTGCCCCGTTGAAGGCAAGTTCACGTTCCCAATGTTTGATGAGTTCAAAGTTATTCTTTTTTCGCGATTCCGCCAGCTTCTTCTCTGCTACATTTAGTCCGTCCACATAAGATTGATGGTGTTTGTCATGATGGATACGCATCGTCAGCTCATCAATATGTGGCTCCAGCGCATTGTACGCATAGGGGAGAGGCGGCAGTGTGTGTCCTCCAATGGGAACCGGCTTTTCTTTTACAGGAGGTGCTGTAGAGCTGGGTGTGGCTTGTGTTGTTCCGGTAGAAGGCGTTTGAATGGTTGCGGATTGGATCTGAGCTGAAGCCGCAGGTGCATTTATATTTCCCTCTGGAGAAGTTGGAGCTTCTGAAGCTTGGCGATGGACGCTTCCTGACTCTGACGTATGCAACGCATTTTTCAGAAAAAGTGATGGCTCCGAATCCGTTTCACGCAAGATGCCCGGTTGGCCAAGCGTATCCAAAACGCCCAGAAAATACTCCGATTCGCGGATAAAATGCAGAATGAGTACTTTGGCAAGCGGAACAGCTTGCACAGCAGCACTTTGCTCCAGAAGAACATACAGCTGTTTGATGAACTCCCTCGATTGCTTACGAGCTGCCGCCACAAGTTGATCGATACAACGAACGATGTAGGGGGCTGGTGGATGGGTTGCGGGCAATAGCTGTTTTAAAAGCTGATTGGCTACTCGCTCACTGTTTGCAAAGGTAACCTCCCATTCCTCCAGTAGCTTGACGTATGGGGGCTCCAGATCAGGAACCAGGGCACGAATGACGAGTGTATGTTCTTTCTCCTGCTCTTTCCAGAAACGGATTTCCTCCAATGTCCGCAGAGGCAGAAGGTGACCATATTCATACCAGTTCATCTATGTTGAACCTCCTTCAGATGAAATTCATTGCATGCAGACCCTCTGTTCATGCGTCCCAAGAGTATATTCTCCGAGCTTGTTGTCCTATGAGTGAAAAAAAAAGAGCCCCTGAGGGCTCTGGAATCAACGAAAAGTTCGGTGATTGAAATTTGGTTATTCTCCATTATTCGTGTTTTGCACATCGTCACTGCTTGTTTTCGTTACATGACTCAGGAAAGTTGAGACACGGCGCAGATATTCCTTTGGATGCTCCCGGAAGATCAACTCATGATGCGCATCCTGGACAATCCATACATCCGAGTACGGATTGGTCTGGTTGGCGGCGAGTTGCTCCGCAATTGGATAAGGCGCCTTCTCGTCCTCTGTACCATGGATGAAGAAAATCGGGAACGGATAATCTTCCTTTTTCACTTCCTGGTATGGAATCTGTTGTAATCCGGTACCATTCAGAACAGGGAACAACAGTTTCATGATCTCCAGTGTAGGCTGACGTGGCAGATCGATCTGGTTGTGAATGTTGTGGTACAGCGTATCTGGCTCCAGCAGGAACGCACTGTCCAGAATCATTGCATCCACTTCCTTCGTAATCAGTCCGGTTTGTAACGCTGTACCGGCACCCATCGAGAAGCCCCAGACAACCAGTTCCTGCGCACCACGTTGCTTGGCGAACTGGATCGCACCGAGCAGTTGCTGTGACTCAGCTTTGCCACCTGTGGCTACAGCTTTGTTCACCTGTGAGGCGAAGCCATAATCGAACATGACCACGTTAAACCCAAGTTGATGGGCATAATGTGCCAGGTCATACATGGGTACCCATGTTTCTTCACGATTAGCACCATAGCCGTGACTGAAAATAATCGTTTTGCTTGCAGCATTGTCAGCAGGTATATACCATCCCTGCATCGTGCGGCTGCCATCCGCTGCCGGGAACGTGATGTCTTCATACTTCATGTTCTTGGCTTGCATCGGATTGGAGAAGACAGGCGCTACCGTTGGATTGGATAATACCCATGCGATATAACCATGCAGTGCAATAAAACAAAACAGTAGAAAAAATACAACGGAGAGCAGCAACGCTACGATAATATGTTTGAACCGAATCAGCCTCGGTGATAGGGAAGAGGGCAGATCGGACACTTTTGTTTGCAGCGGGGCTTCGCTCTGGGATGATTGATACATGAATGCCCCTCCTTTGAAGTTCAGTTGAAGATAACAACGACATGTAAAGAGAATTGCGTCGATTTCAGAGCCTGCTTCAGAGCGATATCTTAATGTAATATATCATTATCGTATGTTCCAATATAGTCAAAGTCAATTGATTGAGGGCATTTGTTACGCAATTGTTATATAGTTCTTAAGATATATGGGTAACATTACCTTAGTGTGTAAATTACAGGGGATTAAGTCTTATAAAAAGGAAAAATTTTCAGGTTGGCCTATTTTGATTTTGGCTCTTTTTGGTTTACAGATGAGACCGTTTCTCATATAATTTATGTAACCAAGTTTCATGTGATGAAACATGAGGAGGGCATTATGCCATGGAAGATCGCAAGTTAACCGTCCGGGCTGTGGAACGGGCGCTGGATATATTATTATGTTTTACCACACGCAGTGATCTGGGACTCACCGAAATTGCCAGCCAGATCGGCCTGCACAAAAGTACAGTCCACCGTTTGATGGCTACGCTGGAGGATCGAGGGTTCGTGATCCGCGATGCAGCAACAGAGAAGTACCGACTTGGCATCCGAATCTGGGAGCTGTCAGCTCATATGTCCCGCAGTGATGATCCCGCTATTCTGCTGTTGCCTGCGATGGAGCGACTGAGAGATCGATTGGGGGAGACCGTGAGTCTGTACCTGCGTGATGGGAGTGAACGGATTCGTATTCAGGCGGTGCAAAGTGATCAGGCGATCCGCCGAGTTGCTCCCGTTGGTGTTAGACTCCCGCTATCTGTGGGGGCTTCCAGCAAAGTCCTGATGGCGTTTGCCACGGACGAGGATCGTGAAGAACTGATGAACGGGCCGGAATGGCCGGTGTTTATTGATCCCGCGGTGTATTTAGCGCAGATGGGAGATATCCGGGATAACGGATATGCCACAAGTTACGAGGAACGTGAGCCGGGAGCTGCCGCGGTATCTGTACCGATTATGGATCGCAGAGGCAATATTGCAGCTGCCCTCTCGGTCTCAGGACCTGTCAGCCGACTTTCGCAGGAGACATTGCATGAATACGCACCTGTGTTGAAGGATGCTGCTACGCAAATGGGGCTCATGTTATCCTGATGTTGATGTAAGTTTTTTCTCCAATAGAGTTTGATCATTTGGAATATAAAGGTTGTTTTTATGTTCCGGTTGCGCTACTCTGTAATGGACGGCCCAGCGGGGCCAGCTTCATTGAATATGAACGGCGGCTTATGTAAGCTGCAACTAATTAACGTTACTGGGGGAGTCCGAATTGTCCGGACTGAGACGGAATCGCATGAGATTCCGGACCCTTTGCACCTGATCTGGATCATACCAGCGTAGGGAAGTAATCGGCGATATGACCACAAACCACCACATGATGTGACCCTTGTAGGGCTCTGTTAAGGAGCTGCGTAAAGGTGCATTATTGGTGATGGACATAAAAGTCGGTTCCTTCGGGGGCCGGCTTTTTTATATACAGGGAACGGGCGATATAGTGCGGACTCTATGGGCTTCTTTTTCACTAACCTGCAAAAGTGGGCTTGGATGATGAGAGAGAAGTCACCATAGATCCATGATCTGTGGCAGCCTCCGTCTGTTGTTAACTGTACATGAAAAGTGTCTCCCCTGGTCTGGTGTAGGATCGCTCTTTCTTCTCTGCATTGCGCATGATTTGGGACAGGTACGTAAGCGAGCTAATGATCAAACCAACCAAACAAGCGACGAACACTGAGGAGGAGACAAGCGAACATGAGTACAGGAAATCAAACGGGACAACAAGCGACGGAGCAGGGACATAACGATCAGCAGGTGGAAAAAGAAACAGGAGCGGCCGGACGGGTCCAGCCCTTTCCGGGCAGCCGCAAAGTCTACATTCAGGGCTCACGGCCGGACATTGCTGTACCGGAGCGTGAGATAGCCCTTCATGACACGAATACTCCCCAAGGGGTGGAGCATAACGAACCGCTGCGTGTCTACGATACGAGCGGCCCGATGACCGATCCCGAATTTCATGCGGATATCCGCGCAGGTCTGCCATCCCTGCGCACACGTTGGATCACAGAGCGCGGCGATGTTGAAGCTTATCAGGGCCGTACAGTTAAACCGGAGGATAACGGACTGAAACCCGGAGGGAAGAGAGCCGGCGCTGAAGAGTACCCCGGATTACGTGGCAAACCGCTGCGGGCACAGCCAGAACGCTGCGTGACTCAGATGCACTACGCGAGACAGGGAGTCATTACGGCTGAGATGGAATTCGCCGCCATTCGTGAAGGCGTGGAGCCGGAATTTGTGAGACAGGAGCTGGCGAGTGGACGGGCCATTCTGCCATCCAACATCAATCACCCGGAGAGTGAGCCGATGTTGATCGGTCGTCATTTTCACGTGAAGATCAATGCCAACATAGGTAACTCTGCTGTATCTTCTTCCATTGAGGAAGAGGTGGAGAAGATGACCTGGGCGGTACGATGGGGATCGGATACGGTGATGGATCTGTCCACAGGCAAAAACATTCATACCACCCGGGAATGGATTATCCGCAATTCACCTGTGCCGATTGGTACGGTGCCGCTGTATCAGGCGCTGGAGAAGGTGAATGGCGAAGCGGAAGCGCTGACCTGGGAGTTGTACCGTGACACACTCATTGAGCAGGCAGAGCAGGGCGTGGACTACTTTACGATTCATGCAGGTGTACTGCTGCGTTATATCCCCATGACCGCCAAGCGAATGACAGGTATTGTGTCTAGGGGTGGTTCCATTATGGCAGCATGGTGCCTTGCGCATCATCAGGAGAATTTTTTGTACACCCATTTTGAAGAAATCTGCGAGATTATGAAAAGGTATGATGTGGCGTTCTCACTGGGAGATGGACTTCGTCCAGGCAGTATCTACGATGCGAATGACGAAGCTCAGATGGCGGAACTGGCCACGCTTGGGGAACTGACGCAGATCGCATGGAAGCATGATGTGCAGGTGATGATCGAAGGCCCGGGTCATGTGCCGATGCATAAGATCAAGGAGAATGTGGACTTGCAGATGGAGATCTGTAAAGAAGCACCGTTCTACACACTTGGGCCGCTAACGACCGACATTGCGCCAGGATATGATCACATCACATCCGCCATTGGGGCAGCCATGATTGGCTGGTTCGGCACGTCCATGCTCTGTTATGTTACGCCAAAAGAACATTTGGGCCTGCCCAACAAGGATGATGTGCGGGAAGGGGTCATCGCCTACAAGATCGCAGCTCATGCCGCCGATCTGGCGAAAGGCCATCCGCGTGCTCAACGCCGCGATGACGCATTGTCCAAGGCACGTTTTGAGTTCCGCTGGCGGGACCAGTTCAACCTGTCACTGGACCCGGAACGGGCATTATCCTACCATGACGAGACGCTGCCAGCAGAAGGGGCCAAGGAAGCTCATTTCTGCTCCATGTGCGGACCAAAGTTCTGTAGCATGCGCATTACGCAGGACATTCGTGCCTTTGCCGCAGACAAAGGGTTGTCCGAGAATGGGGCTGTAGCTGCCGGGATGCAGGAAAAGGCCGAGGAATATCGGACACGCTCCTAGGCGCCGGTACAGCGCAAGCTGGGCAGTCTGAAATAGAGATAAAGCCGTTTCTCTCTGTCATTGCAGAGAAGAACGGCTTTTTTTAGTTTTATGTCATGTATGTATTCTTAACCATACTCAGCCTTTATCAGAATTAGCTTTGTGATTAAGTGTGGTCCATATCTTATACAGAATTCCTGCGATAACGAATAAAAGAGCATCACTGAGTTTTGGTGCTCCTCCGTATAGAAATGCGGAACAGGAAAAACCTACTATAAACAGTAAAACAATATAGAGGAATCGCATATTAGTTCACCTCGTTAATTTGTGGTGTTACTAAGTAAGTGAGTTCATAGTTGCATAGTTTCAGATAGAACTTGTTACTTCACTCCAAATCAGCAGCTACTGTCGAGCCAAGCCCAAATCCTTCTCCAAATACGTTGCAAGCAATGCCAGCGGGCTATGGATCTGAATACCACGATTCGTTGTAACTTGTGCAGCAGCGGGAGCCATAGACAGCTGGGCTGCCACTACCGTTTTACCCGGATGCTGCTCAGCAATCTGCTGTAAGCCTTCACGTACCGCTTCGAGATACCCTTGCTGATCTCCACGCATAATCAACTCAAATGTCCCAGGGATGCACACCGCTTCCGTCTGAGATGTCTTGGCAACGTGTAGTTGCCCATTCTCATCCTCTTGCTGTAATACCCGATTCAACCGTGCCATCGTTCCTTCAACGGTTGCCGGATTGGTGAATGCTATTATGTAATCTCCTGGTACTCGCCGCATCTCCTGCAATAACGGATCATCTATGCCGATCACAGGCACAGGGACCTGTATGGCTTCCTGCTCCAATGCTGTCGCAAACAGGGTACACGTGACCAGAATGGCATCGGCATGACACTCAGCGATCCATTGGAGCGTCTGGGCTACCTTCTCGTGAATGACGACCGCGGAAAAGTCAGCGTCATGTTTAAGACGGTCCAGACCTGGATCGACGTAATGGACCAATTCAACTTCATAAGGAGCAAGCGTCTCTTCAATTAAGGCGATGTTAGAATAATGAGCGTGAAAACAACCAATGGTGATCATGTGCTAAGTCCCCTTTTACAGTTCGTATATGTCATGGATCTTTTAGATATTTAAACCATTATAGAAACATGCCTGAGAACTGTACAGTCGTTTATTGCTCAACGCCAATAACCGCCCTTCCGCCAAGCTGCGGAAAGACGGTTGATAACCTGACTCGACTAGGGTCGGTCCGGTGTCCATTTTTATCTAAGGGAAGGAGAAGTATTTTTCTTCGCCATTTTTTGTTGCAGAATTTCATGAAAGGATAGACCTTGAGTGTTCTCATTCTCCTTTTTAGGAGCAGTGGTCGCCGTGTTGCGCGGATATTGGTGATGGTACGGGATCATTTGCTGAATAGGCATGCGGATCATCTTGGTTCCTCCTTTGATGCGTTTTTTTGGATTATGTATTTCGACTGGTTACCATGCCAGGTGCGCATATAGGTACATGTGACTTGTTAGACGAAATAAAAGAGTTTAAAGCGTAATTCCAATTGGATTGTAGTGATTTTACCCGGTTTTAAGGAGATGTAAACGTTTTTAGGGAAATTCAGGAGTAAAGGACCTGATTTGAAAGGTTTGATATGGGAGGATCGAATCGGTTGTTATGTGAATAGTCCCAATTTTAAGGAAGTCAATGGTACCCGCTTATGAGGCATATTATCTGGTTAAATGATGCAAAGCATGCTAACTAACTTGGTACCATGGTCGGGTTGTTTAGGGGGTAATGTAGTTCCGGATATAACAAAAAACTGCCGAGCGAACCCGGCAGCTTGCGTGATATGAAGAAGGATGCGATGAAACTTTGATTCTGTCTGAGGTGGTATCGTGTTGGCTTTATCTACTTTGGCGAACAGCGATGTATATATCCACTTGTACACTTTCGGGATTCAGGCTGCGTTCATCATACAATTCAAAATCCCCGGTGAACGTACGATCGCTTTGTTTGTCCCATGCCCACACGGCTCCCCAGGCTTCGCCAACAACCTCTGCCATGGGTCCTTTTCTGGAAGTGAATACGGCGTAAGTTGCAGGAGGGAGTAAAATGTCGTCCAATCCTTCAGGCAATGATTCGTTCGGACTGACCTCATGCCCTACCAGTATGGTGTATTCTCCGGTTATCCCATCGGTGTAATCCGTGTAACAACCATAGCGAGCACTTTCAGGTGCAGGGAGGTGCTCTGAGGCAAAATAATTGTTCCAGAGTCCCTGAATACAACCTTTGCCACTGATTTCAATGGCGTTGGTTGTGCGGGCGGATACGCCGGCAATACGTTTTCCAGGGAGAGTGACATAACGAACGGGCTGGGCAGAGAACGAATGATCTGTTGTTACCTGATCAGGATTAGCGGAAACAGTAGGGTTTTCGGCCAGAGATTCTGCATGTTGATCCGTTGTATTTGTGCGCCAACGTTTCAAAAAAGGAAGCTGGTTACGCAGCATCGAACGAGCGGATTCCTCATCCATGCCTTCGTCCTTCAGAATGGCAGTGCACATCTCCGTCATGCCTTCTAGTGACATACCGGGCTGCTCAAACTTGCCCTCTTTGTAACAATAAATACAGTACTCACGGGTTGTGCTTCCATCTGCTTCCGTTCCGAATTGGGCAGGGGTTGTGAGCGGCATGCCGCAGCTTTGACATACAGTGACGTTCATGATTAATTCCTCCTCATATATGTACAGATTGAATATATCTGAAGTATACGGGTAGGAACTGGACAGCTGTCTGTCAGGTTTGAGTCGGAGGTATATAATTTTGTACAATTTGCTCCGCGATACGGCAGATTTCATCCCGAATATGCTGAGGTTCCAATACTTCAACGTCCGCGCCGAAGCCCAGAATGAATCCATATAACCAGCCATCCTCGGGAAAAGCAACCTGGCTGATATAATACCCAGTCCCATCAGGCATGACGTTCTCGATCCCAAACCATTCTTCCGCAATATGACGGACGCGAGCATGGAATTTCAAGGTTAACCTAGCTTGATTGTCCGGACGGCTCCATTCCTGTTGCCAGGGTCTGTCCTGTGGGTTGATGACTTTACGCTCGAAGTGCTCATTAGCAAGTGTGACATCTTGCATGCGCACAAGCTTGAACATGCGAAATTGATTCCGCTCGTGACAAAAAGCATACAGATACCAGGAATGCTTCTTGAGTACGATGGTATGAGGGTCGGCAGTTCGGTGAGTATGGATACCTTCCGCACTGCAGTAGGTAAAGGTTACGGGACGTAATTGATCCATACCCTGTTCGATAAGTTCAAGCTTGATTTTCAGCGCTTCGGGATGCGTCCAGGTTGAATAATCCACGATGAATCGATTGGTATTAGCCTGAAAATCGTCATTTTTGGATTCAGGGACGATACTGCTGAGTTTTTCGACCAGAAGCTCACGCGCCGCATTAGCATGGGAAGTGGATACACTGCGTAGTGCAGTGACGATGGAAGCGAGGTCCTTGTCTGTTAATACGTTTCGATCCAGACGGTAACCCTCTGCTAGACCAATCCCGCCGCTTGCCCCCTGATACGTCACTACAGGGATACCTGCTTGACCCAATGTATCAATGTCCCGATAGATGGTCCGGATCGATACTTCGAACATATCTGCCAAGTCTTTGGCTTGTACCCGTCCACGATTGATTAGCAGCACCACGATGGCTAATAAACGCTCCAGTTTCATATGTATGGATTCCTTTCATTGGTTTATCTGTTGGATTCAAATATGTTATATTGTTGAGCATCACACATAGGAGTGGAATAAGCAATGAAGCGAATTACGATTCTGATCGCAGACGATGAAGTTGAGATCGCTGATCTGGTTGCTTTACATTTACAAAAAGAAGGATATCACACCATCAAGGCCTTTGATGGGAAGGCGGCGGTTCAAGCTGTTCAGACCCAAGCGATAGATTTGGCGATTCTGGACATTATGATGCCTGGCATGGACGGGTATGAGGTGACCCGTAAAATTCGGGAACAGCATCATTTACCGATCATTTTCCTAAGTGCCAAAACGTCAGATATGGACAAAATTACGGGACTTGTGATGGGCGCGGACGATTATATGACCAAACCGTTCAATCCGATGGAGCTTGTTGCCCGGGTTAACTCCCAGTTGCGTCGTTCTCTGCAATTCAGCCAGTCTGCACCTGTTCAGAGGTCCATTCTGGAGAAGGGTGGGCTCATTATCACGCCAGATCAACATCGCGTTACACTCTACGGCAAACCAGTGGAACTAACACCGAAGGAGTTTGACATTTTGTATCTGCTCGCGAGCCACCCCAAGCAGGTGTTCAGTGCAGAAAACATTTTTGAACAGGTCTGGGGAGAAGCCTATTACGAGAGTGGGAATACCGTGATGGTCCACATTCGGACCCTGCGCAAAAAGCTGGGGGAAGATGTGAACAAGAACAAGTTTATCAAAACCATCTGGGGTGTGGGGTACACGTTTAATGACTAAACGAAGAAGTTTTCGTACAACCATGATTATGTTGCTAGGGTTAAGCATGCTTGCCTCTGGTGCAATTACCTATGGGATTTATAAGCTTATGCAAGCCTATTATTCGGGTGTCCGTGCAGAAGATCAGCTCGCTGAATATCGTCATTTTATGAGAAGTATCGGGGATATCTATTTCTTCCTGATCTTATTTATCCCACTTGCCATTCTATTTTTCTTCTGGTTTACCAAACCCTACGCGACGTATTTCAAGGACATTTCTACAGGGATCAGGCATTTGGCCAACGGTGACTTTCAGCATCGTGTGCAGATCTCCTCGAAGGACGAGTTAGGTACGATTGCGGAGGATGTGAATTTGGCAAGTGAGAAGCTAAGGGAAGCGGTAGAACGAGGGGATTTTGCTGAAAATAGTAAGGACCAGCTTGTTGTCAATCTGGCGCATGACCTGCGAACACCGCTGACGTCTGTGCTTGGATATTTGGATCTGCTCATGAAGGATGATCAGTTAACGGAGGAGCAGGTACGGCACTTTACGTCGATTGCATTCACCAAATCACAGCGCCTGGAGAAGCTGATTGATGATTTGTTCGAAATTACCCGTATGAATTATGGCATGTTGCCTATAAACAAGACACAGCTGGATCTTAGCGAACTGCTGAAGCAGATGAACGAAGAACTCTATCCTGTATTTGAAAAGAACCAACTAGTCGCCCGACTAAAAATAGACACTGACCTTACGGTCTCCGGTGATGGCGAGCTGCTGGCTCGTGTGTTCGAGAATCTGCTAATTAACGCTGCACGGCATGGCAAGGATGGCATGTACGTAGATATTAATGGATATCGGGATGCAGAACAGGTCATCATTCAGGTGATTAACTATGGTGGACATATTCGTCCGGAGGAATTGCCACATATCTTCGATATGTATTACACCGGAGATCGTGCCAGGACCCCTCAGGAGGGTGGGACAGGCCTCGGCCTGTTTATCGCTCGCAATATTGTGGAGCAGCATGACGGTACAATCTCGGCCCAGAGCGACGTGGTACGGACGTTATTCGAAGTTCGTTTACCCGTCTTCCAATAAGATTGACGTCAAATTTAAGAAAAACTTTAAAATTGCCCTGCTTTTTCTTTAACTTGTGTTGTCTATCCTTGATGTATGAGGTAAAAGGAGGAACAAGCATGAAAAAGTGGGGCTTTTTGATAAGTATTATTTTGATCGGATATATTGTTACGCAATCACCGGGATGGATTCAGCAGAAGGATGAGTTGCCCATCGAGATTCAGAATACGCGTGAAAATCCCGCAGGTTATACCGTATCCGTCACCGGAAACATTCAGGATCAGGTACATAAGGGCAACTTGTTACTAATTGATAAGCAATACCCCGTTTACCCGGAAGGAGTTAAATCCGATATTGTATATGTGGCACATGAGGATGATCTGCTTCGTGGATATGGGATACTGGATCAGAAAATCATGTTATCACGACAGGTGGCGCAGGAGTTTCAGAGGATGGTTGAAGCAGCAGGCGAAGAGGGAGTCCGATATTTTCTCGTCAGCAGTGGGTACAGGGACTTTGAAAAGCAGGACGAGTTATATCGGGAAAAGGGTTCAGATTATGCGCTTCCTGCGGGACACAGTGAGCACAATCTTGGTTTATCACTGGATATCGGCTCGAGCTTGGCTGCGATGAATGAAGCACCAGAGGGTGCCTGGCTGGAAAAGAATGCATGGAAATACGGATTTATTTTACGTTACCCAAAGGATAAAGTGCGCATCACCGGTATTCAGTATGAACCATGGCACTTTCGATATGTAGGGCTGCCGCACAGCGCTGTCATGTATAAGAATAATCTGGTGCTGGAAGAGTATCTCGATATGCTTAAAGAGAAAGAGAACATTACTGTGGAAGTAGAGGAAGAGCAGTATCATATCCGCTATTATCGGGCCACCCGAGATACAACTGTTTACATACCTGAGCAAGGCCAAACTGAAATATCGGGTGATAACATGGATGGCGTCATCGTCACCGTAAAGAAATAACAGGGCAACACAAAGGAGGCGAAACAACATGAAGCACAACAACCAGAAGAAAAGCAAACATTACATCCTTTGGATTGCCGTTTTCATTATCTATGTATATCTACTTACGAAGCTGATCCTGTTTAAAGGAAGCCCGGTCGATTTTGGCATCGTGAAGGATCGACTGATGGCGTTCTTGCAACAACCGGATCTGGTCCATAACCGAACCGTCAACCTGACACCATTTCAGGAAATATCACGAGACTGGAACAGTCTGTCGTTACATCGTCCTGGCACCGCAATCCATCTGGTAGGCAATATACTGGCCTTTATCCCTCTGGGCATCTTCATCCCTGTGTTGACGGGCAACAAGTTATTCTCTGGAGTAAAGGTAATCTTGCTGTCTCTGCTGCTCAGTCTGGGCTATGAAGTGACACAGTTAGTGACTGGTATGGGCATATTTGATGTGGATGATTTGATGCTTAATACACTCGGCGGCTTGATTGGATATATTGTTTTCACTATGGCTATGGGTCTGAAAAAGGTGTTGGTGGGAGGAGAATCCCGCGTGACGACGAAAAAGTTAAATTCTAAGGAAAGTCACGTGTAAGGAGGGGAAGAACTTGATTATAATGGCTGTACTGTTCATTAGCGCAGGGCTAATGTTTATCGTGTATCCACACAAGGTAACGGATGCTTCGGAAAAACAGATTACGGAGCGAGTGATCATGTCTAGATGGGTTGGAGGCTCGTTAATTGCTCTGTCGTGTCTGTTTCTGATCATGGGTACGATTCAACTGTTAGATCAAGCCTCACATCACATTGGGCATTAGAAGGAAGTTAGGCTGAGGAATGATTTTTAAATATATCCCGAGTATAAAAAACAAAGCCAAAAAGCTCCCCGCCACGTGCTGATTGCACGTAATGGGGAGCTTTTTTGTATAACTTCATCACATTAATGATTTATATCATTAAGCTTTTTTCATCATTTGACGCAATACAGTTTGCAGGATACCGCCGTTATGGTAGTAATCCACGTCAACCATGCTGTCCAGACGAGCGATAACAGGGAAGTCGAACTGTGTACCGTCTTCACGAGTTACGGTTACTTTCAACTCTTGTCCTGGTTTCACATCATTGCTGAGGCCAGTAATGTCATACGTTTCACGTCCGTTCAGACCAAGGCTGGACCAGCCGTGACCTTCCTGGAATTGCAATGGCATTACGCCCATGCCGACCAGGTTACTGCGGTGAATCCGCTCGAAGCTTTCTGCGATAACGGCTTTGACGCCGAGCAAGAATGTTCCTTTTGCTGCCCAGTCACGGGAGCTTCCTGTACCATACTCTTTACCTGCGATAACGATCAGGTTCTGTCCTTCATCCTGATACTTCATGGAAGCATCGTAGATGGACATTTCCTCGTCCGTTGGCAGGTACTTCGTGATACCGCCTTCTGTACCAGGAGCTACCTGGTTACGAATACGAATGTTGGCAAACGTACCACGCATCATGACTTCATGGTTACCACGGCGTGAACCGTAGGAGTTGAAGTCTTTGCGCTCTACGCCATGTTCTTTCAGGTACAGTCCAGCCGGGCTGGATGGTGCAATATTACCTGCTGGCGAGATGTGATCCGTTGTTACGGAATCCGCAAGCAATGCCATGACACGTGCAGAACGGATATCTGCGATATCGTTCAACTTGTCGCCAAGCTCTTGGAAGAACGGAGGATTCTGAATGTACGTGGAGTTCGGATCCCACTCGTACAATTCACCTTCCGGTACAGAAATTGAATTCCAACGCTCATTGGCTGTAAATACATTCTCGTACTTGTTGCGGAACATCTGAGCGTTCAGGGAACTTGCGATGGTATCCTTGATTTCCTCGGAAGTAGGCCAGAGGTCTTTCAGGAATACAGGCTCATTGTTCGTATCATAACCGATTGGATCGGTTTCAAAGTCAATATTCACTGTACCCGCAAGTGCATATGCCACAACGAGTGGTGGTGATGCCAGGTAGTTGGCTTTAACCTGTGCATGCACACGGCCTTCGAAGTTACGGTTACCGGACAATACAGCCGCTACGGTCATATCGTTCTCAGCAATAGCTTCGCTCACTTCGTCCGGCAGTGGGCCGGAGTTACCGATGCATGTTGCACAACCGTAGCCGGCAACGTTGAATCCGAGTTTGTCGAGATACGTGATCAGGCCTGCTTTTTCCAGGTACTCGGTAACCACAAGGGAACCTGGTGTCAGACTGCTTTTCACATATCCTGGTTTGGTCAGGCCGCGTTCAACTGCTTTTTTCGCCAGTAGTCCCGCTCCAACCATAACACTTGGATTCGAAGTGTTCGTACAACTTGTGATCGCCGCGATCACAACAGCGCCTGCCTTCAGTTCACTGTTGGAACCGTCCGAATGCTTCACAGGTACGGATTGTTCGATTTTCTCATCGCTCAGACCGTAGCCGCCTTTATCTACAGGTGTGCGAATGATGCTGTTGAAGCTTTCTTTCATTTGTGTCAGCTCGATGCGATCCTGTGGACGTTTTGGTCCTGCAAGACTTGGTACAACAGAGCCGAGATCCAGTTCAATCACATCTGTGAATTCAGGATCAACGGTGCTTGAAGTACGGAACATGCCTTGAGCTTTGTAATAAGCTTCAACCAATTCTACCTGTTCGTCAGGACGGCCAGTGTTACGCAGATAGTTCAATGTTTCACTATCAACAGGGAAGAAACCGATCGTTGCTCCATATTCTGGTGCCATGTTGGCTACTGTTGCACGGTCAGCCAGACCGATGTTGGCAAGACCTGGGCCGTAGAACTCAACGAATTTACCAACAACGCCTTTTTTACGAAGCAATTGGGTAACGGTTAGTGCCAGATCCGTTGCTGTTGCGCCTTCGCTCAGGCTGCCTGTCAGTTTGAAACCGATAACGTCTGGTGTTACAAAATAAAGCGGTTGGCCCAGCATACCTGCTTCAGCCTCAATACCACCAACACCCCAACCAACAACACCAAGTCCGTTGATCATGGTGGTGTGGGAGTCTGTACCTACGAGGGAATCCGGGAATACAACGGTCTCGCCGTCCACGGTTTTTGTTGCTGCCACGGAAGCCAGATACTCCAGGTTAACCTGGTGAACGATCCCTGTGGATGGTGGAACTGCACGGAAGTTGTTGAATGCCGTTTGCGCCCAACGCAAGAAGCGGTAACGCTCTTCATTACGCTCAAACTCAACTTTGATATTGTAATCAAGTGCATCGTTGGTACCAAAAGCATCAACCATAACGGAGTGGTCGATAACGAGATCGACGGGTACGAGCGGGTTGATCTGTTTTGGATCGCCGCCTGCTTTTTTCACGGTATCACGCATTGCAGCGAGGTCAACGACAACCGGTACACCGGTGAAATCCTGCAGAACGATACGTGCAGGGATGAATGGAATTTCCTTGTTATTGTCACGGCCATCTGCCCAGCCGGTCAGTTGTTTTACGTGTTCTTCGGTGATGGCACGTCCGTCGAATTGACGAATTGCTGCTTCAAGCAACACTTTAATGGAGAAAGGGAGCCTGGAAAGATCGCCGTGGCCGTTTTCCTGAAGAGCATCGAGACTGTAGTAGCGGTAAGACTTGCCTCCAACCTCAAGACTGCGAGCGGCGGAGAAATGATTCTTTGCTGACATACATGTACCTCCTTGGGATGTGTCGGTGAGATGAAGAAAACGTTCATTTAGGTGAAGAACAGGCCTTCATCGTTCCGTGTTCTTGTTCGTTAGTTTCATCAGATGAAACGTAATTTCATAATCATAACTTTAGTTTTAAGTATACCGTTTTCACCTCCGTACGTAAAGGTCTTTTTGCCTGATCAAGCAAGCTTTTGGACCGATGAAGGCGTTTTCGTGAAGCGAGCAGGAATAAGATATCTCGTGTACCTGTATTTGCTGAATTACGGATCTCCTTCCTGAGCCGTGTACATACAACCGAAGACCCTTTCATATGAATAGTAGGAGTTTATATACGCAATGAAATATTCCAGACAGAACTCATGCCAAAGGGGGACATAGGCTTGGAACGGGAATGGAAGAGTGCCTTATATACTTACGTGAACCAGTACAATCGCTGTGAGATCGACTACCGTCCACAGACCAGCGAACGGATCGTTACCGATCCTGACTTCGTGGTGGAACGGGGAGAGCGTATGGCAAGGCTGGACGAATGGTATCGTAAGCGGCGCGCCGTGCCTCTTCGCAGCGAGACCAGCGCCAAGCTTGTGCGCACGCTTATGGATGGCCAGGAAGAAGCGGTGGTGGATGTACAATTGTACAGCAGACTGTTCTACGAGAAGAGCGGGATCACCCACCGGGAGGACCGGATTGAGCGGGAGCGGTTAACCTTTCTTCGGCAGAGTGGTGGATGGATCATTGGACGGGTCGAGCGAGAAGTGCCGGAGCGTCGCCCTGCTGGGGAAGGACGTCCGTTTCAACAAGCTGATTTTGTACAGGCGATGAATCGGCCGTTGCTGAATCGGGAAGTGTTGGGTCAAGGAAGAAGCTCACGGCAACAGTCATATCGCAGAGATCTGGCGGTTGCCTATGCAGACCGGTGGTGGAATGCGGGGAATCCGGCATTTGAGGAATTTGATGTGGATTGTACCAATTACGTGTCCCAATGTCTCTTTGCAGGGGGCGCACCCATCCACTATACTGGTAGAAGAGAAGCCGGCTGGTGGTATAAAGGGTATGTGAACGGCTCCGAAATGTGGAGTTACAGTTGGGCAGTTTCCAACAGTCTGGAGCGTTATTTGTCAGGCAGCAGCTGGGGTCTGACCGCGACAGAAGTGGAGCGTCCTGAGCAGCTGATGCTCGGCGATGTTATTCTCTACGATTGGGATGGAGATGGACGATTTCAGCACAGCACCGTTGTGACCGCGTTTGATGCAGGCGGTATGCCGCTTGTTAACGCACATACGGTTAGCAGCCGTCACCGCTTTTGGGATTACCGGGATTCTTACGCTTGGACGGAGCGGACGGTATACCGGCTTTTTCATATTGCAGATGAGTTTTGATGATGAAAGATTTTCGGGATGCGGTGACGCAGACATCCAGTTCCGTGTAAAATAAGACCAGATAATGCAAGCAGAATAACAAGGGTGCTGAGCATGCAAGCATGACAGCATCAGGCACAGATAATCGGAGGGTACACATGAGTATGGATAAATTAAAAGTAGGCGTCGTGTACGGCGGAAAATCAGGCGAGCATGAGGTGTCGCTGCAAACGGCGTTTGCTGTAACAAACGCATTTGATTATGAAAAGTATGAACTGGTTCCTTTTTATATCTCCAAGCAGGGGACGTGGAAAAAAGGACCTGTCATGCATGCGCCGTTCGCGCAGATTGAAGACTTGAAGCTGGAGCAATCGGCAGGCGGAACGCAGGATGCGCTGAACGCACTGTTTGGCCGTTTGTATGGCGGAGCAGAAGCGCTGGACGTGATGTTCCCTCTGCTGCATGGTACGTTTGGAGAGGATGGCACCATTCAGGGCATGTTTGAGATGGCGGATATGCCATATGTAGGTGCAGGTGTACTGGCTTCGGCTGGCGGCATGGACAAAGTGGTCATGAAAAAGCTGTTTGCACAGGCTGGCATTGACCAATGTGCCTTTACGTATTTTAACGCGACACAATGGAAGCAGACAGAGCACGAAATGATCGTACAGGTCGAAGATCAGCTCGGGTATCCTTGTTTTATCAAACCGGCAAATCTGGGCTCCAGTGTAGGCATCTCCAAAGCACGTAACCGCGATGAGCTGAAAACAGCTGTCGAGTTCGCACTTCGGTATGATACTAAGGTTGTCATTGAGGAGTTCGTTGAAGCACGCGAGGTTGAAGTCAGCGTCCTCGGCAATGACGAGCCCATGGCTTCCGTTCCAGGTGAGATCGTATCCTCCGGTGAGTATTATGACTATGCAGCCAAGTATATTGATGGTCAATCACAGATGCTGATTCCAGCTCCACTGGACCCAGAGGCCGCAGATCGCATTCGCGAGGCAGCTTTGCAGGCGTTCCGTGCGATTGAAGGTAACGGTATTTCACGTGCGGATTTCTTCATTCGGAAAAAAGACGGCGCTTTGCTTATTAATGAAGTCAACACCATGCCTGGTTTCACACCATACAGCATGTATCCACTTCTTTGGCGTGAGACAGGTGTATCGTATGCCGAACTGCTGGATCGCATGATTGAGCTGGCACTGGAGCGTTACAACCGCAAGCAGGCACTGAATTACGAGAACGGCGTACAGGCGTAGCCTGCGACCACAAGATCAGGAGGGATATGCATGGGATTTCAGACTGAATTCAATTCCGTATGCAAGTTCAAGAATGAGCAGGAGCTGTTCGAACTGCTTGAATACGGACGCGGCAAAATGGTCAAACAGGGCTTCCGGGTATTTCCTACCGGCCAGAAAGTGATTGCATACACACCGGATAACGTGGCTGTAGCCATCGTCAAGATCGTGGTTTCCATTGCAGAGATCAACTTCCAGGGGCAAGAGGTAACCGAGGTAGAGATGCAACTCATCCGCAAATTGACTGAGGAAGAATCACGCATTCAGACTGCCCTTGCAGATGAGATGTTCTTTGGAGAGCAAGCACAGGAGTAGTTGTTGACTGTAAGTGCGGGTCGGAAGGACGGATTTGCCAGAATACGATTATGGTCACTCTTTTAGGGTAAAACTTGGTTATATACAGTGACGGTACATCCTGACGGCTGAATATGCCGTGCGGGTTCTCCGCCCTAATAGAGAGGAAGAGATTCATGCTCGTACGCTTTGGTTACGTGGCAATGTCCGTGCTTATAGAGAACGCCTCGCCTTCCCGGACCATGACCATGTCGAGTTTTAACAAAATCGATGACAGGGAAGCGGCGATCCGCAAGCTCGAACGGATTGCAGCCGAGAACCTGCACAATACATTACGTTTGCTCAGGCACAACAAGGGTAGCCATATTCATGTATATCGCTTCTCTTCCAAATTGATTCCACTGGCAACACACGAGGACCTGAATGACTGGGACCCGTTCCCGGCGCTGAAGCAGGACTTTGCGGCCATTGGTGATTTTGTGAAGGAAAATCATATGCGCGTGTCCTTTCATCCGGATCATTTTACCGTACTTAGTACCCCCCGCGAGCAAGTTCTGCGCAACTCGATTCGCGACCTTCGTCATCATGTTCGGATGCTGGATGCCATGGGTCTGAATGCCACTGCCAAGAACAATATACATATTGGTGGTGCATACGGGGACAAGCCTTCGGCGGCGCTTCGTTTTGAAGAAAACTTTTTGAAGCTGGATCGGGACATTCAGGAGCGGCTCACACTCGAAAATGATGACAAAACGTTCAATGCGCCTGAGACACTTGCCGTGTGCCAGCGCTTGGGATTGCCCATGGTACTGGATATCCATCACCATTGGGTGAACAACGAAGGAGAACAGGCATGGGATCTGTGGCCTGATATTCTAAAGACCTGGCAGTCACCGCTTGCCCAGGCAGATTCACCGGCTGATCAGCCATTGCCACCCAAAATCCATGTCTCCAGTCCAAAGAGTGAGAAGGATCTGCGAGGTCATGCCGATGGTGTGGAGGTAGAGCCTGTGCTCGATTTCTTGCGTCATATCGCAGCAGACACCCCAAGACTTGACGTGATGATTGAGGCCAAACGCAAGGATGAGGCTCTTGTGCAACTGATGCAGAAGCTGGCATTCTATCACGAAGAGGGTGTGGAGTGGGTGGACGAGTCTACCGTCATCATTCATCCGTAGTGCCAAAAGGGGCCTGGGCAACGAGAAACTTTACGACCTGTGGGGCGTATACTTTTAACAAGTATTTCAACTTTTCGTAGATTGATATAGAAAGTAGAGTGAACGCTTTGAATGAGAAGGAAAAGACACCTTATGTCGTGACAAGCAAAAGCTATACTGCCGTTGCCATTAATGCAGCTTCCAAAGCTGGCGAATGGATCAAAAGCCGTCTTGGGACGGTAGCTGAACTTGGCACCAAATATTCACCCCAAGATCTGGTGACCGAAGTGGATAAAGGAGCGGAGCAGATGATCCGCCGCCTGATTCTTACGCATTTTCCCCACCATGCCATTCTGGGTGAAGAGGGCGTTGAACCGGGACCGGAAGCTTCGGCAAAAGCACTGAAAGAGGCTGAGGAAGAAGAGTTCCTGTGGATTGTTGATCCTGTGGATGGAACGACGAACTTTGTACACGGATTTCCGTTTTATTCGGTGTCCATCGCATTGGCTCACAATGGTGAAGTCATTGTCGGCGTGATCTACGACCCTTCCCGTGATGAAATGTTTGTTGCGGAAAAAGGGAAAGGAGCATATGTTCACGGAAACCGGATGCTTGTATCTGGTGAACAAGAACTGGCTCAGAGCCTGATTGCGGTTGGATTCCCGGCAGACACAACCTTTGCGTTGCCACTGAATATGGCCGCTGTGCAGGCGCTTGCTCCGCAAGTTCGTAACTTGCGTGCAGGCGGATCTGCCGCCCTTCATCTGGCGTATGTTGCCGCAGGACGTCTCAGCGCCTACACCGAAGTTGGATTGAAACCGTGGGATATTGCCGCAGGTGCGCTGCTGGTTGAAGAATCAGGCGGCAAGGTGACCGATACCATCGGAACGCCTTACCAACTGTCTGTAAACCATGTTGTTGCTAGCAATGGCAAAATCCATGATGCACTGACGGATGTGCTGAAGGAAGCGAAAGCAACCGGTCTGGAGTGAGTTTATTCAACTCATCCATGCTTTAATTACTTTTAATTGTACATTAACGGAGGGGACAGAAAGCATCTGAAGAAGCGGAGCGCTCGCCTTTATCACCGGATTTCTACCTTGGAAAAGGGAATCAAAGAAATCTGGGGATAACAGCGATCGGAAGATGGTTCTGTACACGAAGTGAAAGTACAATAGTAATGATTAACGCATGTATGACTCTAATTAAAGGAGCGAAAACAATGGATGAATCCAAAGAACTGGAACGACGGCTCAGTGATATGCTGACGGAAGGGGACATGGAAGAGTCCGGCGACACCGATCAGCGTGAACGCCAGCTGATTCCTCCCAAGTATGAAGTGCGAATCCAGACAGAACGTGATCCAATTGTCGAGGAAACGTTAAAGTACCGGAAGATGGCACGTGAAGTGGATGATCGTTATGATCGATATCTGGAGCGAGCTACCGGGAACAAACCGGAGAGCGACAAGGGTCATTTGATTGCTGAAGACTCAAATAAGCCGCAATCTTAACTAATCACTGAACGTCATAGCTGAGCTTAACCAGTAACAGACTCCCCTTCAGGGAGTCTGTTATTTCATGTGTGCTCTCAGTGGAGAGGACAACGCCTACTTTAAAATGATAGAATAGAGTAACACCAACCTATGTCATTGGAATTCAGCCGAAATAAGCGGGAGGCTTACGGAGTATGTTTCCGAAGGAAACATTTTGGTTGCTCACGTAGTTTTCCTACGCTCCGCTACTCCATTTCTAGCTTCATCCCATCTTCTCGGTACTGAAAACCGACCTTTTTGAACACGTATATTAGTGTAAATTATTATAGATTTGCGAGAAGGAGTGTTACCTGAATGAAGCGTAAACGTATATGGGAAAATACAGCTGCCGGTTTAACGGTAAGCATGTTGGCAGGAATGCTGCTCTTTACATCATCTGCATTGCCTGCACACGCGGCTGACACCAAAACCGGTGTATTGCCAGCGGGTACAAACGAGACTTCGCTGACAGCGAAGAAAGATGCAGTAGCCGTAACTAAGGAGTTCCGCATCCTCACATTGGGAGATTCCATAACGGTAGGTTATGAGCCTAACACAAAAGAATTGCCTTATGGTTATGTAGAACGTCTCCAGGAGCAAGGTTTGCTGCATGGACGTACACAGGTGGACAACTACGGGATTGCCGGATTGAAAACCAGTGGTCTGAAAAACTTTACTACTGCAATTAAGGATGGCAAAACGCTGACTTCTGAAGCCATTCAACCAAGTCTTCCTGATCCAAGAGCGGGACAGATCGGAGCCAATACTGCTGCAATCCGTGAGAGTGTAGCACAGGCCAATCTGGTTGCAATTACCATTGGGGGAAATGATGTATCTGAGCTTCTCGGTACAGCAGACAAACTGAGTGATCAGGATCTGCAAGCGAAGGTAAAAGAATTACTCGCAACATATACAGCCAATGTAAGTGCAACGATTAATGATATCCATGAAATTAATCCGACAGCTACAATTGTCATAGCTGACCAGTATCAACCGATGCCAGAAGTAGCAGGCAAGGCACTCTATGCCAAACTTATGGAGGCGTCCCAAGGCTTCACACAGACCATTGATGGCATTGCAGCACAATTCACTGCTCAGGGTACCGATGTCAAAGTCGCACACGTGGCCAAGGAGTTTGTTGGTGGTGAAGGCACGATGACACATATGATCAAAGATCGTGATTTCCACCCGAACCAATTTGGATATGCGGCCATTGCCGAAGTGTTTGCCAAAACGATCTGGGGCGACTACACGAAGCTGACTACACCTGCGACAGGTGAGCCGATGAACATTATTGTGAGTGGCAAAACATTAAATACTCCGTACAAACCGATTATCCGTAACGGCAAAAACTTTGTGGCGATTCAAGACATCGTGAATGCGGTCGGTGCTACTACGGTGTGGGATAACAAAACTTCAACCGCAACCATTACATATGGAGACCGGAAAGTTGCTGTGAAGATTGGTGCCAATGCTGTGAAGGTAAATGGAGCATCGGTTACTGTGGATACACCTGCATTCCTGAATAAGGTAGGCAAAGAGTCCAAAACATATGTACCACTTGCCATGGTGGCTGAGGGTCTTGGCTTTGATGTGCAGTATGTAGCGAAGCTGAAAACTGTTTTTGTTAATCCGTAAATTGTATTTCATGCTTTAACATGATGTTATTCAACAGCCAGAATACCTTGATTTGTTCAAGGTATTCTGGCTGTTTTGTGTTCTTTTTACGTTGCTGACACAGATGTATACCTTCTCTAATGACCTAAAACGTTGCATAAATATATCTTGTCAGATGACCAATGGATGTGTAAATATGAAAATAACTTACAATAAAACCACTAATGCATAGTATGACAGGCACCCCTCGCAAGCCAAAGGAGCGCTTAGGATGAACAAAATTAAGAACGCTTTCACAACACTGCCGATTCATCACAAAACGATTCTCCTCATCGGATTGTTGATGTTAATCAGCTTTACGTTTTATGCATCCGTACTCCGATATGTGTTCAGTATCTATGACCGTCAGATCTATGAGAAATCCTCGCAGGTCCTCAATATGTCTTCAGTAGGCATTGAGAATCAACTACGGGAAGTTTCCAATCTCTCCTTCAAGGTGATGTCAGACGAGCCGCTTCAACAATATTTGCTTCAACTTGAAAAGGCCGAGACGGGATATGAGAGAAATGGTCTGCGCAAGAAAATTACCAACCGATTGGTTGCTTATGCGGGTTCTGAGAAATACGTCTATTCCATGCTATTTATCGATAATGATAATAACGTTATGGCCGCAGGCAATCGGGAGGGGATTTCGGAGTCGAAGCAAAAGGAACTGGTTGCACTGGGACAGCAATACTCGGGCTCCAATGCCTGGCATACCAGTGGGGATAAACAGTCCCGACTCTTGTCGGTCCGACAGGTGAAATCCTTTATTGGCGGAGCATTTACATTGGAGGACCTCGGCACACTGATCATCCGCGTACGGCTGGACCGAATTGTACAGGACCAGATGCAAGAACCGGCTGAGGACTCCCAATTACTCATTACGGATGGAAAAGAAGTGATCTATCCAACAGAATCGTCAGTCAGTGAAGCCGAGATTGAGTCTGAACTGAAGCGTACCCAGCCCTATGGAATTGCCATGTTGGAGCAGGGGAGACACTTTGTAGCTCGTGCTCATTCTTCCTATACGGATTGGACCTATCTGTACACAACCCCGTTTGACCAGATGTTTAAAAAGATCCAGTTTGTCAAACAGTTGGTTACGGTGATCTTCATCATGATCTTTCTGGCGGCGCTTATCATTGGAGCGAGATTCTCTCGCAGTATTACCCATCCGATTGCGCAGTTGATCAAAAAGATGCGTAATATCGAAAAAGGTGATCTGGATAAGCTGGAGGAGGCAGCCCTTGGCAATGTTCCGATATCTCCACAGAATGAGGTTGGGCTGCTGCATCGCACATTCAAGATGATGCTTCAACGAATACGTGAATTGATTGATGAGAATTATGCGAAGCAACTGGTGATTCGTGAGACGGAGTTGAAAGCGCTTCAGGCGCAGATTAATCCACATTTTCTATACAACACGTTGGAATCGATTAACTGGCTGGCTAAAGTACAGAAGCAACGACAGATCTCGGAAATGGTTGAGGCCCTCGGATTTCTGCTGCGTAGCTCTGTGAACATGTCCGAGAAGTGGATTACGCTGGAAAGAGAGCTGGACATTGTCCGCAGTTACGTGACGATTCAGCGCACGCGTTTTGAGGAAAGACTGGATTTCGATATGGAGATTGCCCCAGAGGTAGGAACAGCGCGGATACCGAAGTTAACATTACAGCCGTTGGTGGAGAACGCGATACATTATGCACTCGAACCAAGCATTGACCCTTGCCGGATTCGTATCCGGGCGAGAGCAGATGGAGATAAGGTGATTATTGAAGTTGAGGACGACGGTCCGGGGATGACACCGGAATTCCTGGAACAGCTACACGAAGGACGTATTCAGACAAGAGGACAGGGCATTGGGTTATCTAACATCCAGGAACGAATCAGACTGACCTTCGGCGATGAAGGTGGAATGGTGATGAGCAGCAAGCCCGGATCAGGAACTGTAGTATCGATCAGCATACCTTGGATCAGAGAGGACGATGACGATGTACAAAGTGATGCTCGTAGATGATGAACGTGTCATTCTGGAGGGGATTTCCCAAGTGGTCGATTGGGCCGCAGCAGGTACGGAATTGGTGGGTACGGCGAGGAACGGGATTGAAGCATTGGACAAAATTGGGCAGTCGAGACCGGATATTATTATTACGGATATTTCCATGCCGGGTCTGGATGGTCTCGGACTCATAGAGAAGGCATCTGAAGCATACCCGGGAGTACGTTTCATTATGTTATCCGGCTACAAGGAGTTCGAATATGCCCGCAGAGCGATGCAATATGGTGTGAAGCATTATTTGCTCAAGCCCTGCAACGAGAATCAGATCCATGATGCGTTAACTGAACTGTTGCAGGAACATCAGGATGCCCAGGTGAAGGAGCATGTTGCCGGTGAGATGAAACAGCGATTGCAGCGTGTCCTTCCACATGTGAAGGAGCAATTTCTGCTGGAGTTCATGACCAACCGCACCTATGGGCCGGTTGATCTGGAGTATTATCAGGAGCTGTTTGATCTGGAGCTTGAAGAGAACGCAGTTCGGTTACTGCTGTTCCGAATTGTGGATGAACATGATTACAGCCACTTATTTGCGATCAAAAACATTGCCAATGACCTGCTCCCACATGTCCTGTTAAGCACAACCATTGAAGGCAAACTCCTCATTCTGCTCGCGGATTCAGCTGATCCGGCCGGACTGAAAGAAAGTATTGAAGAGGTTAGGGCTGCATTCACCAGACTATATAAATTGGAAGTGACCGCTGCGCTGAGTGAAGCAGATCGAATGATTCAGTCGCGGCGGTTGTTTCGTGAGGCGTTGCAGTATCTGAACCATCGCTTCTTTATCGGTGAAGGCAAGCTGATTACGAAGAATGATCTGTTACTGGCCGGAGAATGCGACGGATTGCATGTAGAACAGGATGCCGAGCAACTGTGTCAGTTGATCAAATCGGGCAATACCGAGGAAACAGCGGTAGAGGTGGAGCGTCTGTTTGATCTATTATCACGTCAGCAGCTGGAAATTGAAGTGACTCGCTCTTACGTAGTGCAGCTATATTCTGCGATGGTTCATGTCTGTCCGCCAGAGGAGGCAACGGAGTTCACCCAGCGTATGGCAGAACTGCCGCATATCGATACGTTATCTGGTTTGAAGTCTTTTGTTGCAAGCAGTGCGGCCCGATTAACTTCCGGTTATTACAAAAACCATATCAGCCGCCAGTCTTCAGCCGTGGAGAAGATGATGGATATCGTGGATCGTCATTTTGGAGAGGCGGATCTCTCGCTCAATGGAGTCGCTCATCAGATGCTCTATATGAATCCAGATTACCTGGGCAAGATTTTCAAAAAAGTCACAGGCGAGAATTTCTCCAATTACGTGAATCGTCTGCGCATTGAACGCGCATGTGACCATATTCGCAGAGGCGGGGATGTGAAAGTATTTGAGCTTGCTGAATTATTCGGATTTGGCGGGAATTCACAATATTTCAGTCAGGTGTTCAAAAAGTGGACCGGGATGACACCTACGGAATTCCGCAGGATCGGCATATAACAATGAGCTACCAATCATGTGATTCATGTCTGGGGAGGACGAACAGCGCCGAGAGGGGGACTGTTGTCCTCCTCTGTTTTTTGAACCAACAAGACGGTTTTGTGTATTCAACTATGGTCGTACATTTGCGAAAATGACATTAACAAGTTTGTGAAAGCGTTATCAGAAACGAGAAGATAACTCGTTCACACAACCATATCAACATAAAAGGGGAGATTGGCATGGTGAAAAAGGCAATATTCCTGATGATGGCTGCTTTGCTCGTGTTTACAGCGGCATGTAGCTCAGGTGGAGGAAATGAAGGAGCATCTGGAGATGACTCAGTTACCCTGCGGATCGCTTGGTGGGGCTCGGATGCAAGGCATGAATATACACAGAAGGTCATCGACCTGTACAAATCGAAAAACCCGAATGTCAAAATCGACGTGGAATATGCTTCATTTGATGACTACTGGAAAAAGCTCGCACCACAAGCAGCGGCAAATCAGTTGCCTGACATCGTTCAGATGGATATTTCCTACATCAGCCAATATGCACAGAATGGTCAGCTTGAGGATCTAGCGCCTTATCTGGGCAACCAGATCAAAGTGGACGATGTGTCCGAGAATGTTATCAGCACAGGTGTAATTAACGGTAAACAATACGGTGTACCTGCCGGTGTTAACGTTCTGGGCTTCCAATATGATCCGGCATTGCTTAAAAAAGCAGGCGTGGATGCAATCCCTGACAATATGACTTGGGAATCGTACGAAGCACTGGGTAAACAAACCGCAGAGAAAGGCCTGTATTTGGATGGAGGGATAGCTCCGGATATTTTCTTCCACTACTTCCTGCGTACCAAAGGATTGTCGCTTTACAATGCGGAAGGAACAGGTCTTGGTTATGATGATGACCAATTGTTTGTGGAGTTCTTCGGACTTATGCGCCGCATGATCGAGCAAGGTGCAGCACCTACGCCGGATGTAGCCAACCAAACCAAAGGCATTATTGAGGAATCGGATCTCGTGAAGGAAAAAGGAATTGGCGTATGGCAATGGTCCAACCAGTTCGTAGCCTTGCAACAGGTAGCGAACCGTCCGCTCGAAATCGCTCCAATGCCAGGACCAGATATGGAAAAAGGACTATATATGCAGCCAAGTATGTACTGGGGTGTGACGTCCAACTCCAAAGTGAAGGAAGAAGCGGCTAAATTCATTGATTTCTGGGTGAATGACGTGGAAGCGAACAAACTGATCAAAGGTGAGCGCGGTGTGCCAATTTCAGGAGCAATCAAAGAAGCTATCGCACCTGAGCTGAGTGACGCAACAAAACAGGTCTTTGAATTCGTAGCAGCCATGGAGCCTAAGGCTTCACCAATGAGTTCTCCGCCACCGGTTGGTTCACCTGAAGTAATCTCTTCCCTGGCAGATGTGGTTGAAGAGTTGAACTTTGGCAAAATTACACCTGAACAAGCAGCAGAGACATTCCGCAAGAACGCCGAATCTGTACTTGCGAACAATAAATAACAGTTGAATGATGGCTTGCTCGTCCCACTTCAGGGATGGTCGGGAATGGGGCTACTCGCAAATGCGAGGGCCTTTCCCCGTCCAGATGACCGAAGCCAGGATGAGGGAGCAAGCTGATCCATGAAGGAGGTTCGTTCCATTGAGGCAGTATTCATCGTTACGTAGAAACTTAACTGGATATGCGTTCATAAGCCCGTTTATTATTGGTTTCCTGGGCTTCACACTCATCCCCATGTTTGTGTCCTTATATATGTCGTTCACGAGTTATAACTTATTCACTTCTCCGCGGTGGATTGGGCTTGATAACTACACCAAAATGTTTTTTGATGACCCGAAATATTGGAACTCGGTCAAAGTGACGTTTCTGTATGTATTCATTGGGGTACCGTTAAGGTTGATCTTTGCCCTCTTCGTAGCGATGGTCCTAAACACTGGCTCTCGTATGATTGGAACGTACCGGACACTGTATTACCTGCCATCCATTATCGGTGGTAGCGTGGCTGTATCCATCATGTGGCGTAACCTCTTCAGTAATGAAGGTGTTATCAACAGTGCTCTAACGGCAATTGGGATCGGGCCTATCAGTTGGTTTGGTGACCCGAATGCGTCCCTCGTTATGCTCATCTCACTGTCTGTGTGGCAGTTTGGTTCGTCCATGCTGATCTTCCTGGCTGGTCTCAAAAATATCCCTACTGAGATGTACGAGGCAGCAGGTGTGGATGGCGCGAATCCTATACGGAAATTTTTCAGCATCACCTTGCCACTGCTTAGCCCAATCGTCCTGTTCAATATGATTATGCAGACGATTGGAGCATTCATGACGTTTGTACCTGCCTATATTATCTCCAAAGGCGAAGGCGGTCCAATGGATGGTACGATGCTGTACTCCCTGTATCTGTTCCGTCAGGCATTTATGTTTAACAACATGGGTTATGCTTCGGCGATGGCCTGGATCATGCTTCTTATGATTGGTGGACTTACAGTAGCAGTATTCTTAACATCCAAGTACTGGGTGTTTTACGAATCTGAAGGAGGGAAGTAACGATGGTTTGGAGAAATGTGAAATGGCCCATTTATCACCTGTTCGTTGCAGCTCTTGCCCTCCTGATGCTCTATCCCGTCCTATGGATGCTCTTCAGTTCATTCAAGGAAAGCCGTACGATTTTCGTCACAGCGGATACCCTGTTTCCTGCGGAGTGGATCTGGAGCAACTATGTGGATGGCTGGAAAGGCACAGCTGGAAGACCGTTTATGGATTACATCACCAACTCACTTGTAATCGTGGTTATTTCCACGATCGGTGCCGTAATATCGTCATCGCTGATCGCTTTTGGTTTTGCCAGACTGAATTTCAAGGGACGCACGTTCTGGTTTTCCTTGATGATGTTAACACTGATGTTGCCACATGACGTGGTATTAGTTCCTCAGTACATCATTTTCACGAAGCTCGGCTGGCTGAATACAATCTTGCCAATCGTTGTCCCTACATTCTTCGGAATGCCGTTCTTCATCTTCCTGATGGTACAGTTCATTCGAACGATTCCGAAGGAGCTGGATGAGGCTGCAACCATCGATGGATGTAACAAATTCAGACTGTATATTCAGATTATTATGCCGCTGATCAAGTCTTCTCTGGCGACTGCAGCCATCTTCTCCTTCTACTGGAGATGGGAGGATCTGCTCGGTCCGGTATTGTACCTGAACTCGCCTGATAAATACACTGTGTCGATGGCACTGAAAATGTTCCTCGATAGCGAATCTGCTTCCAACTGGGGCGCAATGTTCGCGATGTCCATCGTCAGTCTGGTTCCGGTTGTAGCTGTGTTCTTCATCTTCCAAAAACAAATTGTTCAAGGGATGAGCACAAGCGGATTGAAAGGATAAGCCAGATTACTGTATCCTCGTATCTTCGCCCGAATGAACGTTTACGAAAGTTAACCAAGGAGGTTATCGCTTTTGAATAAAGCTCAGGGTAGTCAGGCCGTTGCCATGGAGGCAGCGGCAGAGGGCCAGGCAGTGTCCGTGACCAGCTGGAAGTTTAACTTTGGACCAGACTCGGGAAGAGCAGATGAGACAGGGGATTATCTGAAAGTAACTGCAACAACCGCATATGAGGAACGCGGAGGATACGGATTCGAGGCAGGATCTCTGGTGTATGAGAAACATCGCATTAGTGATGACGATGTGTCGAATCCCACGAAACAACATCATAACAATTCGGGGCAGACAACCATGTCTGCCCGATTGCGTTCAGGCTTCTGTATTCCGCTCAAAGCATCGTTCATCGTGGATGTTCCCGACGGAACCTACCAAGTATTACTTGTTGCAGGGGATGAATTGGCTGAGACAGTGACACGCGTGAAAGCTGGTGAAGGCAGGCTTGTACTGCCAACCATTCGCACACTTCCCGGACAATACGCAGAGGTTAGATTTTCGGTTGTTGTTCGCGGTGGCAGACTTCGTCTGTCATTCTCCGGTCCTGCACCGAGAATTAATGCTTTGGAGATTACTCTTGCGGATCAGACCATGACCGTATTTCTTGCCGGGGATTCAACCGTAACGGATCAGCTAGAAAGTGGATATCCGTATTGCGGTTGGGGCCAGTTATTGCCAGCACAGTTCAAACATGATGTGGCAGTGGATAATCACGCCCAGTCAGGGCGAAGTTCCCGCAGCTTTATTAATGAAGGCAGATTAAGCGCCATTCTGGAGCGAATCAAGCCTGAAGATTTTCTGTTTATTCAATTTGGACATAACGATGAGAAGCCGGACCCTGAACGTGGGACGGACCCATTCACAACATATAAGGAATATTTGAAAAAGTATATCGATGCTGCACGCGAAGCCAAGGCTCGTCCGGTGCTCATCACCCCGGTGCATCGTCGCTATTTTGCGGATGATGGCACATTGACCGATACGCACGGCGATTATATCATCGCCGTGCGTGAGCTGGCGGAAGAGGAAGATGTTCCGCTGATCGATCTGGCTGAGCGCAGCCGTCTTCTGTTCGAGCAAGCGGGTGTTGAAGGCACTAAGGAAGACTTTATGTGGGTACTGCCAGGCGAGTATGTGAACTTCCCATCAGGCGTGGAGGATAACACGCATTTTCAGGAACGAGGCGCCCGTCGCCTTGCCCAGCAGGTAGCAGAAGCCATCCGCGAGTTGCAATTGCAACCGTTGCAGATGTATCTGCGGTAGGTTCATGCCCTTAATAATTAAGCGAGTTAATTAAATAACGAGCCAGCAAAAGTTGCCCAGCGAATAGCGAAGGCAATAATCTTTTAAAAAACAGCGAGCGTAGCAGCGGAGGAGGGCGGAATCGGGTAGAGGGAGCGAAGCATCCGCCTTTGGGGCGGGATTTCCCCTGCTGAGGGGGAATTGAATAGAAATCCCGAGCCAACAGCGGCCCACAGCCCGATCCGCCCGCCAAAGCGGCTGCCTTGCGAGCTATTCAGGGTTTAAAAGCTGTAGCGAGTTAAACGAAGTAACGAGCCAGCAAAAGTTGCCCAGCGAATAGCGAAGGCAATAAACTTTTAAAAAATAGGCGAGCGTAGCAGCGGAGGAGGGCGGAATCGGGTAGAGGGAGCGAAGCGTCCGCCTTTGGAGCGGGATTTCCCCTGCTGAGGGGGAATTGAATAGAGTTCCCGAGCCAACAGCGGCCCACAGCCCGATCCGCCCGCCGAAGCTACCGCCCCGCGAGCCCACGCATTTTTAACCTATATTGCACTCGCAAAAAAAAGGAGGAGGTATTTCAATGACACCTGACCAGACAGAATCAGGCACATCTGCCCGTAAGAACGTTTCAGTAGCTACAGGTCACACCTACTGGGTCATTCCGGATGGTTACATTCCCCCGGAGAGCCGGGGCACATTGGAGAGTCATGAGAGCATCTGTGTACTGAACACCAGTGCCACGGATGCGGAGCTGCACATCACGATTTACTTTGAAGACAGAGAACCACTCGAAGGTATGGTCGCTGAAGTGCCAGCGAGAAGGACGAAGCATATTCGCACTGCATCGCTACGATCCGGGGAGCAGTCTATTCCGCCGGGCGTGCCTTATGCGATTACGGTTTCCAGCAATATCCCCGTTATCGTCCAGTACAGTCGTTTGGATACGACCCAGCCTGAATTGGCTTTGATGAGTGTCATGGCGTATCCATTAGGATAACTTCCCCAATCGACAGCAGTTGGAGATGGTAAGAAGCCCCGTAACCTTGCATCCAATGCAGGCACGGGGCTTCTTTTGCTTCATTTATTCGCTGTATTTATACGTGCTCGCATTAAGGATATCCACGTGAACCTCCACTTTTCCAAGCTTAAAACGTTGGAGTGGGTCCGCCCGGTTGTAGACTTCCTGTTTCCATAAGGGAAGGTTGTGGCGATATAAGTGTTCCACAAGACCGTATGAATCAATCTTGTGTGACTTGGTTTTTTCAAACGTATCTCGGATTTGGGATTCGATTTGTTTCTCCGCTTCTTGTTCCATGGCCTGAGGCGTGCGCGGGGCTCCATGGTCTTCGGTGATGGAACTTTTGACCGAGGTAACTAGATCAAATGTGACGCCATCTCCTTGTTTCCTTGCCTTGATTCTAGTCTTGGGATCACGAAGCATCAGGGTTAAATCAGGAGTCTTTCGACCATTCCCATATACGTATAGTGGGTACTGATGTACGCGCTCATAATTTACGTATCGTGTACCGTCCGCGTCTGCTCCTGCAACTCTACCCTGACTTGTTCCTTTGGAAATAACATAAAATCCATCCATTCTAACAAGGGGGGGAGTTTTATCCCCGTTGAACCAAGTCTCGTTCCTTGTTGAAACAGAGGGTAAAAGAACAACGGAAGCTGGCTCCCGTAGTCCATCAAGAAGCTGATGGAGCCGGATTGGTTCGTAACCGGAATGCTGTTTGTATAGCCTCATGGGCTCAAATAACTCAATGGTCTGGGCGGATTGGTTCAGCAGCGCAGAAGGGGAGAGCACGTCCGGAATGTTATGTTCTGTCGCGTAAATCCAGGGTGTATATCTCAGTTGACCTGAATGCAGCAACGTGTTAAATATATCCTCCAGCTTCCCGTCGACAGCATTTTTCGATAAAACAATGGCTTTAACATGAGTCCAGAGCGTTTGCTGCTGTGACGTTTCATACAAGTCGTTAATAGCCATGCTCAGTGTTGTACCCTCGCCCCGTCCAATCCAGATATCCCTTGTCTCCCGGGAAGTTGGTGTTTCCTGTTTTGCAATACTGGAGAAGTCAATCAGTTGGGCATACGCAATATACTGGTTGTCTACATAATCAATTCCTATCGCCGTAATGAAGTTTATACTTTGCACCTCTTTGGAATCCCAGCACCCCGTTAGCAGGATCAAGCAGCATATAAGAAGGCCGCTTATGGATACCCATCGTTTCACGGACGTTTCCTCCGGCGGGTAGAATCCTGTGTATGAAGTGCTTCTGGGCGCTTGGTTCTTTTCATGGAAGGTGGCATGGATACGGCCTGAGTGAAGTCTCCGGGAATGTAAGGAGATACAGGTGACAGATAGGATACGCCATAACACTCCAACGATACGAGATGCACCAACAGGGCGAATAGTCCGATCATAAAACCGAACAATCCAAGAATGGAAGAGACGAGTAACATCCCGATCCGAACATGGGCAGTAGCCCCGCTTAGCACAGTATTCACGAGAATATAACTAGAGATGACCGAGATCGCAACCGTGACTATTATGGTGGGAGAAGTAATCCCTGCACGAATAGCGGCATCCCCAATAATAAGCCCGCCAACAACGCTGACCGTTTGCCCCAACGCACGTGGTAATCTACGCCCTGCTTCGTTGAATAGCTCAAACATAAAGATCATCAGGAACGCTTCCAGCGTCACCGGCATGGGCAGGCCCATTCGAGTACCAGCAATTGTAGCCAAGAGAGGTAGTGGGATCTGTTCCACATTGAAACTGGTCAGGCCGATATAGAAGGCTGGGAAGAAACAGGCAATCAGCAGTCCGGATATACGCAAAATTCGTTCGAAAGTAACGATGAAAAAGGGTGTACTTTCGTCTTCAGGAGATTTCAATTGATTGAAAAGTGTAGTTGGCGCGATGACCGCTACAGGAGAGCCTTCAATAAGAACGGCAAAACGTCCATTTAACAGGGAATCGACAACAAAATCAGGACGTTCAGTGTTATCCGTGAGCGGAAAGATGCTCCGAACCCCTCCCATTACAGCCCGCTCCATGATCGAGGTACCCAGAATGCCATCGATCTCAATCTGATCCAGATTGTGTCGTGCTTCTTTTAGAATGTCTGGATTAATAATATCTTTTACATATAGAAGTCCAATGGCAGTTTGAGTACGTCCGCCTTTGACATATTTCTCATAACACATCGAAGATGTTTTCATTCGTTTGCGTATAAGGCCCACGTTGGTAGTGAGTTCTTCGGTGAATCCATCGCGCGGGCCTTTAACTGATGTTTCAATGGCTGATTCTTCGGGACTGCGTCCCGGGATATCAGCAATATCTACACTGCAGGACTGTACACCATTACCGAAAATGATCAATAGTTGTCCACTAAATATCAACATATTAAGCTTGTTAGTATCTTTGAGGTCATCCAACGGATTCAATGTTAATCCGAGTTCTTTGGGATGTGATTCCTCAATGATCAGGGAGTGCTGTTCCAGACGGGGAATGATAAATTGGTTAATTTGTTTACCGTCGACGAGACCGTCACAATAAAGCAGAATTACGGGCTGATCAGATTCGTCTTTAACAGGAAAGGTCTGAATAACGACATCTGCACATGGATTGAATTGCTCTTTCAAAGAGGCAAGCAGTGTTTCATGGGACGTGGTGTCAATCGCTTGATGCTCCATGATGTTTCCTCCTCTGATGGCGTGAATGGATAAAGGCAACCGTCGTCGCGATAATCGCAAGTCCGCTCAGATACACGAGATTGAACGGAAATATGTATTCGACCAGAAGCTTTTCGAAGGTCATATCATCCATAGGATACAACATGGTCAGGATAAAGAAGACACCCAACGAGATACAACTGATAAGCCTTTTGGTAGAGCTCTTAATATTCCATATTTCAACTACAATATACATGGCAAGACTAATTCGGGTGAATGCACCTGCCAGCCATTGGTAGATGGAAAAGAAGTCGGTCTGGGCAATGTATTTGCCCAGAGAGGCAATTCGCCATTCTTCAAAGGCGGGATATCTCATTTTGGCAGCCTCAAAAGGATCGAATTCCACAATCGCCCCAATGAGTGGGCCGACAGTCAGTCCTACGAGAATGAGTGCGAGCATCAGATACTGCCATACACGTATACGTTTGGTGAGATGAGGCTGGATGTACCAGATGAACAGCAGTTCAAACATGCCTGCAAGACTGTAGACCATGCCATTAAGAATAGGATGCCATCCATGTTCAAGAACGGGCAACAGACGACTGTAGTCCTTGTATTGGGTATTTACGATAGCAACATAGAAACCTAACAAGACAACTAGTGGCAGGACTAACCCTGCGGTAAAGGCCAGCGAGCGAATACCTTTATACGCAGCGTAGGCACAGAGAGACATCAGGGCAATACTGGTTACCAACACGGGCGTTTCGGTCAGATAGTTCGTTTTAGCCCAAGCCGTGGTATCATGCAGTGTGAAAAAGATTACGCTTAGAAAAAAGAGACTGTTACCAACTCGAAATAACATGCCAATGGGCTTCCCGAGACGGGAGGTTAACCAATCATGCAGGTTTTGATGTTGGAGGAAACGAGAGACATAGGCGAGCATTAGCGCAAATATCAGAAATGGTCCGGCTGATAACAGGACGGAAATCCAAGAATCCCTTTTGGCCGCAGCCAAAAGGGCAGGAATAATCAGAACATGGCTGATCAAGCCAACGGACAACATGATCAACATCATAGCTTGTAAAAAAGAAGGTTGTGTTCGTTTCATGCTGAGGGGTCCCCTTTTCCCAGTAGACTGTCCTCAGCAGTGTTAACGTGATTGGAGCGCTTCATACCGTCAGTCGAAATAACGAATACCCATGGCTTCTTTTACCTCTAAGATCGTTTCCCGAGCCGCTCTCCAGTCAAAATGCGGGGGTTGGGGAGGATGGGAGCGTATAACTCGTTGAACCGGCGAACCAACTTCCGCGCTGTCTCAATATGGGGAATCATGCTTTTATCCCACTGACCAGCCTATGTTTGCGACCGCTCATATTGGTGCCAAACACACCGGCGATAATCAACAATGCACCAATATAGTGATGGCTACCCACTGGTTCATGCAATATCCATGCACCTCCTACGATGGAGATGAGCGTGGACAGATTACTGAATACACTCATTTGCGAAGCCTCCAGATGGGTCAGGGCATAGCTCGCGAGCAGGGTGGAGATCATGGTGGAGAGGATCGCCAGATAAGCGAGTGCACCCAGGTAGGATGTATCTCCAAGCGGTTTGATATAGTCCATCATGGAGCCGTTGGACGCATGTCGGATCAGGGAAGCGGCGTTAAATACAATACAGCCAACCATCAGTGTGACCCAAGTTAATTCCATTGGTTTATACTTCTGGGTTAATGGTCTTGCAAGCACACCATACCCTGCAAAACATACCGTGGATAGTAGCAATAATGCAATGCCCTTCAGGTTACTCATAGATACGCCGCTTCCTTGCATCATGAAAATAAAAACCACTCCAGCGACAGACAGAAGCAGGAACAACTTCTGCATCGTGGATGTGCGTTCCTTCAGGAAAACTGAAGCCAGAACGAGTGTGAATACAGGGGCCATAGCCTGAATAATACCGGCTTCCGATGAGTTGGAAGATACGAGTCCAAAGGCTTGAAAGGCAAAAAATAGGACGGGAGATAACAGCCCCAGTGGAATGATTCGCCACAGATCACGAAGGCTCAGTCGGATCTTGATCCAACCAAAAATGACAGGAATGCTGACAACGATCAGCGATAGGGCGAATCGGTGGGCAAGCACATCAATCGGATGTGCAACAGTGACAGTCATTTTAACAAATAAAAAAGATAGACCGATAATAGCCGCGTACAATACAGCAGCGATATAAGCGTATCCCCGAGTTTGTGCTGTGTTCATATATGCTCCTCCAATACAGTAGTCATAGTGCTTTATCTTTCATTATCCCGAATTATGTCAGGTTCGAGGTATGTGCTGGCCTTATTCAATATACTGCCAGGTGCATCGTGCTACAATAGATAAAAGGTTTAACTGTATCGGTACAGTTATTGGAGAGGATGGGTGCATTGAGAAAATACGAAGTGATTGCGGGAGCATTAAAGCAATGGATTCAAGAACAGATGCAGCAGCAGGATCGTCGCCAGTGGGCAGATAAGGGCATTCGATTGCCAGCCGTTCGAGTTGTAGCTGAACAGTATCAATGCAGTGTAAGCACAGCAATTCGTGCATATGAGTGGTTGGAACAGCGGCATTTGGTGTACGCCATACCTCAATCCGGTTATTATGCCGTACAGAATGGGACAGGTGCTCAGGATATGGACTGGCAGGGATCGTTGGACTTCGCTTCGGCTGCCCCTGATCCAAGGGTGTTCCCTTATGCAGACTTTCGTCACTGTGTGGATCTGGCGATGGATAAGAAGCAGGCAGAGTTATTTATGTATGGCACGGATCAGGGATTACCTTCGCTAATTCTGCTGTTGCAGAAGCAGTTTGCGGATTATCAGGTGTTTGCGAGAACAGAGCAGTTCTTTATTACATCAGGTGTGCAACAGGCGCTGGCTGTACTTGCATTAATGCCTTTTCCCAATGGAAAGAGAAAAGTATTGCTTGAACTACCGACCTATCACAATATGCCCTCGCTACTGAGTGGATTAAATGTGCCGATTGCCGGTGTGAGACGTGCCCTGGATGGGCTGGACTGGGCATCGCTTGAACGTCAGTTCGCTGAGGAAGATATTAAGTTTTTCTATGTCATGCCGCGCTTTCACAATCCGATTGGCACATCGTTGACTGTTGCTGACAAGAAGAGACTGATCCGGCTTGCTCAGCGGTACGATGTCTATCTGGTGGAGGACGATTATCTGGCTGATCTGGAGGACAATACGAAACAGGACCCGCTATGGTCCTATGATACCGAAGGTCGGGTCATCTATCTGAAGAGTTACTCCAAAATTTTGTTTCCAGGTCTGCGCATTGGTGTAGCTGTTCTGCCCTCACCACTAATTCAATCTTTTGGGGCTTACAAAAAAATGCTCGATATCGACACTTCTGTTCTGTCTCAAGCTGCTCTGGAGATCTATGTCCACAGCGGAATGTTTGCTCATCACAGGAAAGTGATTCGTAACCGCTATGCTGCCCGGATGCACACGGTGCATGAGCAACTGGACTCATATCCAGACTTTGCTCCATTTATGGACGCTCCTCGAACAGGAGGGGAGCATACCGTATTACCTTTAGCGGGTGATATGCCGCTTCGTGTTCTGCTGTCCCGGCTTCAAAAGCGCGGAGTCATCGCTGATACGACAGAACGGTATTATCCGGAGGGAACATATCAGGTGCATCAGGATCAGATGCTGCGCTTGAACATCTCCAATGTGCCGAAGCAGCGAATCGAAGAAGGGATACAGAAGATCCGGGAGGAAATTTTGAAACTTCAGATCAGGCAGAGATAAAGACAAAGCTATAACAGCAAGGCCATTACAATAATACGCATATAGTTGTTACACTCAGCATCTATCTAGTCGTATTGGCCACTCACCACTGTCTGTATATAATAACAAAAGGCGTCCACACAAGTTGATCACTTGTTGGACGCCTTTTCCTTGAGTTGCTATCTATCAACGATGCAGCTTGTACGCTACATTGTGAGTGGAAATAATCTAATTTATTCTTGAGCCATCGCTTTGAAGGAAGCTTCTGCGGCTTCCAATGTAGCCTGAACATCCTCGTCTGTATGAGCCGTGGTCAGGAACCAGGCCTCATATTTGGATGGAGCCAGGTTAATGCCACGGTTCAGCATGTGACGGAAGAAGGAAGCAAACAGCTCTCCATCCGTGTCTTGAGCATGATCATAATTCGTAACCGGATGGTCACAGAAATGAGTGGAGAACGCACCGCGGATCCGGTTGATCGTCAGTGCAATGCCATGACGGTCAGCGGAAGCTTGCAGACCTGCCGTTAGGTCGATAGCAAGACGTTCCATCTCTTCGTATACACCCGCGCCTTGCAGGACCTCCAGACATGCGATACCAGCCGAGATGGATGCAGGGTTACCAGCCATCGTTCCCGCCTGATAAGCCGGCCCAAGCGGAGCAACCTGCTCCATAACGTGTTTGCGTCCGCCGTAAGCACCGATTGGCAGGCCGCCACCAATAATTTTACCAAGAGCCGTCAGATCCGGTTCAATCTCCGCATGGTTATCGAGTCCGGCATATGTCTGTGTAGAACCGTAATGGAAACGGAAAGCCGTAATGACTTCGTCATAGATAACCAGGGAGCCGTTGGCCCGTGTCATGGCACAGAGACCTTCCAGGAAGCCAGGCTCCGGCATAACCATACCGAAGTTCCCAACGATCGGCTCAACCATGACCGCGGCAACATCATCACCCCAGCGCTCCAAAGCATCCTTCAGGGCTTCCAGATCATTGTAGGGAACAGTAATGACTTCTTGTGCAATACTGGCTGGAACTCCCGCGCTGTCGGGAATTCCGAGCGTGGACGGGCCTGAACCGGCAGCGACAAGCACCAGATCGGAGTGACCATGGTAACATCCGGCGAATTTTACGATCTTGTTGCGTTTGGTGTAGGCACGAGCGACCCGAATCGTAGTCATGACCGCCTCCGTACCGGAGTTTACAAAACGAACTTTATCCATGGAAGGGATAGCTTCCTTCAACATTTTGGCGAGCTTGATCTCAAGTTCAGTCGGGGTACCGTACAGCACGCCATTTGCCGCTGCTTCCGTAATGGCCTGTGTAATATGCGGATGAGCATGTCCTGTAACAATTGGACCGTAAGCGGCCAGATAGTCAATATAACGGTTGTCATCAACATCCCAGAAGTGGGCCCCTTGAGCTTTTTTCATAAATACAGGTGCACCCCCACCAACGGCTTTAAAAGAGCGTGAAGGGCTGTTAACACCCCCAACAATATGTTCAAGTGCTTCTGCGTATAGAAGTTCGGAACGGGAACGTGATGTATTCATAAGATAACTTCCTTTCGATATGATGATTTTCTCATAATAGTATAGCCGGGCACAACGAGAGGGCAGCGAATGGCTGCCCTCTGCATGTGTAGATTACTGAGCCGGTTGCTCTGACTTCTGATCGTCACCACTGGCTGTTTTATCTTCGGTGCTGGTTGTACTATCATCCGTTGTAGCAGGCGGGTGAATAATATCCTGAATATGCTGCTTCAATTTCTCTTCATTGGTAACCGTCAATACTTGCGCACCGCCTGCTGTACGTTCTTCTTTCAGCAGGTTCATTGGCGGAATCTGCTCACTGCCGTTCATGCTGCTCTGGTATCCGAGTCCACCCAGCTTCCACATGTCGGAGAGTGTTAGATTTGTATCTACGTAAGGATTAACCTGTTCCAGAATGGCAGGCAGTTTGGCAATGGTAGTTGTTGACTGCATTTTCGCTGTTACAGCTTTCAGCAATTCACGCTGACGTTCGGACCGAGCGAAATCCGACATCGCATCATGACGGAAACGAACGTACATGAGCGCTGTCTCGCCATCCAGATGCTGATATCCTTTTTTGAGATCAATATCGTATTCGTTATTGTCTGCTTTACTTGTATAGTGCATGTCTTTCTCCACATCAAAATCAACACCGCCAACGGCATCCACCAATTTGATGAATCCCTGGAAATCCGTATACACATAATACTGTACAGGAATGCCGAGCAGGTCGCCGGCAGCTTGCATCGCTGCATTAGGGCCATGGGTGATAGCGGTGTTGATCCGCTCCTTGCCATATCCGTCAATATTGACGTAAGTGTCGCGCAGAATGGAGAACAGATTGATTTTTTTGGTCAGTGGGTCGAGCGATACAACCATCATGCTGTCGGAGCGAGGAACTTCACCTTTTTTCAATCCACGTGCATCGACACCCATAACGAGAATATTTACCGTTTCTGTGCCTTCCCATTTGGGTGGGTCAGGCGTATTTACTTTCTCCACATTTTCGATGCCTGCAAATGGTGAATCGTCGCCGTCCTTTGCCAAACCGTCCAACTGATTGAGAATAGAACCGAAATAATATGCCGCTGCTCCTCCAATAATTAACACGAAGGCGGCAAGAGAAATCCATATGGTTCTCTTCGTCTTTCTGGTCATGCTAGCTCTCCTTTGTATTTGAGATGAAATAAAAAAACGAGTTCGAGTATTCAAGTAAGATCTAGTCGGAGCTTTCCGTACACGTCTTTTCCCAACATAAGGGCAGGACGCGGCTCCAGACTATTTTAAAGCTTGCTGAATTTTGACTGATACCATTATAATTTCTTTTTGGGCTACAAGCAATTTCAACAAAATCCAAGTGAGGTATAATCATGCTGGCGATTGATGTCAAAGATTTGCGCAAGTCGTTTAGCGTCCAGAAAAGCCGAGGTGGGCTGAAGGGCGCGTTCCAGGACCTGTTTGCACGTCAATACCAAGAGGTATTGGCTGTAAATGATATTTCATTTCAGATTCCGCAGGGCGAAATATGCGGATATATTGGGGAGAACGGTGCCGGTAAATCAACAACGATCAAGATGTTGACCGGCATTTTGGTGCCTACTTCAGGGCAAATATCGGTTGGTGGATATGTTCCGTATCAGGAACGGGAGAAGTTTGTACAGAATATTGGTGTTGTTTTTGGTCAGCGCAGTCAATTGTGGTGGGATATTGGCGTTATCGAATCCTTCCATTTATTGCGCAAAGTATATCGTGTCGGAGAGGTCGATTTCCGCAAACGGCTGGATGAACTGGTTGAGCGGTTGCAGCTTCAGGACCTGCTAAGCCGTCCGGTACGGAAGCTCAGTCTCGGTCAGCGCATGCGCTGTGAGTTAGTTGCAGCATTATTGCATAACCCGAGTATTGTTTTTCTGGACGAGCCAACTATTGGTTTGGATATTGTGGTGAAGTCGGAAATTCGGGATTTCTTGAAAGACATGAACAAGGAGTATGGAACGACCATTCTGCTCACAACCCACGATTTGCAGGACATTGAGGCACTGTGTTCCCGGGTCATCATGCTTGATGCAGGCAACATCATTTATGATGGAGGTCTGGATCATCTCAAATCCCAGTGGGGTAAGGAGCGGGAGATCCGTTTCAAATTTGGTTCAGCTCACAACATCAGTCAGATGCAGGAATGGACTGCTGCGTTGCCTGTACGTTGGACGGTTGAGAATGAATTGTCCGCATCCGTATGGATTCCGCTTGAACTGAATGTTTCGGATGTACTCGGACGTGTCGTTGGACAAGCTGATATTACCGATATTCAGATTATTGAGATTAACACGGATGAGATTGTGCGCAGTATTTACCAATCCGGTTCCGCCGAGCGTCCCGAGATTGTGGGAGCAGGGAAAGAAGCGGTGGGTGTATCCTGAGATGAATAGTGCATTTATTGATTTTATGCGCATCCGTTTTCTAACGATGCTGGCATACCGGGTGAATTATTACTCCGGCATTTTGATATATACGCTGAATATCGGCGTGTATTACTTTACCTGGCAAGCTATTTACGGTAGCAGTGGTGAACTCGGCGGCTTCACGGCAGCGCAGATGACCACTTACATCGCTGTATCCTGGATGGCACGTGCCTTTTACTTTAACAACCTGGACCGGGAGATTGCCGCAGATATACGGGATGGCTCCATTGCGATTCAATTCATCAGGCCGATCAATTACGTTATGGTCAAAATGATGCAGGGTCTTGGGGAAGGTATTTTCCGCTTCCTGCTGCTCATGATTCCGGGGATGCTCATTGCCATTCTGCTGTTCCCGGTTGAATTGCCTACGGCGCCATCGGCGTGGATTGGCTTTCTCGTCATGCTGTTCTTCAGTTTCCTCATTAATTCCCAGATTAATGTGATAACGGGACTGGCGGCATTCTTTGTGGAAAACAATGAAGGCATGATGCGTATGAAACGCGTCGTGGTTGATTTGTTCTCCGGTCTAATCATCCCGATCAGCCTGTATCCAGGCTGGATGTCTGCGGTGATGAAAGTATTGCCTTTTCAGGCCATTACGTATCTGCCCGGTTCTGTGTTCACTGGAAGAGTGGAAGGTACCGCCATCTGGAGTGTACTCGGTATTCAGGTGTTCTGGTTTGCCGTACTGCTGCTTCCGATGGTATTGATCTGGCGTAAGGCGCGCAAGCGTCTGTTCGTGCAAGGGGGATAACAGATATGTACTATATGGGTCTGATCTGGGAATATTTGAAAAATTACATGAAAACACGACTCACGTACCGTGCTGATTTCTGGGTGGAGATCCTATCGGATCTGCTGTTCCAGGCAACCAACCTGATCTTTATCTTTGTGGTCTTTCGCCATACGGATAACCTTGGCGGCTGGAGTGAGAGTGAAGTGCTCTTTGTTTATGGATATTTTATGGTGCCCTATGGCATCTTCAGTTGTTTTATCAATCTGTGGGGATTCAGTGAGCGATACATCGTCAAAGGTGAGATGGATCGGATCCTGACACGTCCTGCACATAACCTGTTCCAGATATTGCTTGAAAATGTAGATCCGCCTGCACTCGTGGGTTCGTTTATCGGCCTGATCATCATGATCTTCAGTGGCGCAGAGATGGGTCTGATGCTGGAGTGGTGGCATATCCCTGCCTTGATTATTTTGGCACTCAGCTCAGTCATGATCTATGCGGGCATCTACACCACATTGACTTCACTATCCTTTTATTCAGACGCGCCAACAGGTATCCTGCCGTTGATGTATAACATTCAAGGATATGGACGCTACCCGGTAACGATTTATAACCGTGCCATTCAGGTACTGTTAACCTGGATCATTCCGTTTGCCTTCGTGGGGATATATCCCGCAGCGTTGTTCCTGGAGAGGTCTGAGATGCATCGCATGGCGCTGCTTACACCTGTGATGGGATTGGTGTTTGGCTCCATGGGCTTGCTGTTGTGGAATTTTGGCGTGAAGCGGTATCGCGGAGCAGGTTCATAATAACGCCCTATAGCATTTCATGGGGGAGATTAGGGAGGAACTGACATGACGTTAGTTGTAGGCGAATTGGCACCGGATTTTGAACTTCCGTCCAGTACGGGAGAATCGGTAAAGCTTTCGGATTACCGCGGACAGCGGGTACTGCTTTATTTTTACCCCAAGGATATGACTTCGTCCTGTACGCAACAGGCTTGTGATTTCCGGGATCGACATGCTGAATTTGAAGGGCTGAACACGGTCATTCTCGGAATCAGCACCGATCCGATGAAACAACATGACAAGTTTATTGCCAAATATGGACTTCCGTTCACTTTGTTATCGGATGAAGAGCACGTTGTAGCCGAGCAATACGGGGTATGGCAGCTGAAGAAAATGTATGGCAAAGAGTACATGGGTATGGTTCGCTCCACTTTTCTGATTGATGAAGAAGGGAAATTGATCAAGGACTGGTCCAAGGTTCGGGTCAAAGGACATATCGAGGCTGCGCTTGAGGCTTTGAAGACATTGTAATTAATGAACTAGACATGTGTGAATAAATACATCTTAACCGTTTCATCATTAAAGGCTGTGCTTCGCGGAATTTACCGTGAACACAGCCTTTTTAGGTGGGCAATCGTTTATGATTGGTTGAATTGTTCTTGCTCTTGCCCGAACGAAGTCGATGCACAAGCAGTAGGAATAGCGGAATAATAAAGCTTACCGTGATATCCCAATCCACCCAAGCGGGCATGATCGTATTGGTGTAGAAAATGACATTGGGAGAAATCAGTACAGCTAACGCGAATAATAACATCGCTGATGGCAGGATGAGAGGTTTATATGTCTTTAACCGAAATAGCTGAGCTGTTCCAACGACAAAGGAGAACATATACAGCAGACTCTTGAAATAGGTAGCAATTAACCAAGCAGTCGCCATGAACGCCTCAATTCGCTCGAAAAAGTTGCCGATATTAATTTTTTGGGACAGGGTGTAGGAGATGTAGATGTCGTGTTGGGTCAGAAAGGGGCCAAATATCATCAGTGAAATGACCAACAATGTGGTTAGTAACAGCCCTCCACATAAAGTAGCGAGTAACATGTCACGTTTGATGTGAGGCCCGGCCATCACATAAGGAAGAACCATGGTGATCACGATGAGTTCACCAAAGGAAGTGAATGCCCCTCTAATGACAGACTGCATCAGATGAAGCCAAGGGGTGTCCAAGTAAGGCTGTAGATTTGAACTGTTTACTTTGGGCATCAGCCCCAGAAATAATAGAATCATAAATGCAACAACGATTGGAGTCAGCATTTCACTGCTTCCTCCTATTGTATGCAAACCATGCATAAGCCCCCAGACCAGAGCGCACATAAGGATAATTAGAATGACCCGGATGGGGGTCTGAAGGTAGATCTGTGTGGTCATGAAGTCACCGACTTCACGGATACATATGACAGCGCCTATGGCGAAATAAAATAGATATGCAGCTGCTAAAACAGACCCTGCCCACCGGCCAAGTATTTTTTGGCAGATTTCAATAAGGGAAAGATCAGGGTGTGTCTGATGAAGTTTGTATAGCACCCACATGATAAGTATGCCGATCGGTTGACCGATAAGAGAACAGATCCATGCATCCTGTTTACCGGAAGCAGTAACCACGGAGGGATAGAGTAGAATCATGTCCCCAATCATGACGAGAAAGGTAAGGACTGCAAATTGCCTAATGGTGATTTTCTCCTTAATTAACATAGACACCGTTCTCCTTCTCTATATTCAGCATGGATGATATTCATGGATGAAATCCATCTTTCCATCCACACCAGGCTCCTTCCCTCAAAAAAAGCACTCATTCCTGTGAGGAATTGTTTGGAGTAACAGATGATTTTCTGTAAGACTTGAGCAATTGTATCAGCAGAAGACAGCCCGGCAGAATGATCCCCAGTGTGGTATCCCAGTCTACCCAATATGGAACAATGGTGATCACGATAAAAGTAATGCTTGGTGAGATCAGATTGGCTAATCCGAACACAAGTAAGGACGCAGGGAGTACCAGCATCTGATACTGCTTAAGCTTGAACAGTTCCGCACAACCAACAATAAAGGCGTATAAGTATATCATCGCTTTGAAGTACGTAGAGATCAGCCAGGAAGAAGCCATAATGGCTTCAATACGTTCAAAAAAGCTCCCAATACTAATTTTCTGGGACAAAACAAAAGAAGCATATATGTTATGTTGCGTAAGAAAGGCACCCAAGACCAGCAGAGATATGGTAACGAGCGTTGCCAATACCAAGCTGCCTAAACCAGCTGCAATAATTACGTCCCGTGTTCGATGAGCCTGCTTGGCAACATAGGGTAGTATCATCATGATGGGAACGACTTCACCGATCGGATATATAATGCTTACCAGAATGCCTTGCGAGATAGAGACAACACCCGTATCACTTACTGGCTTCAAATTTCTAGTATCAATCTGAGGAAGCAGGCAGACTGCAAGGACGACAATAAACACAATAACGACGGGCATCAGTAGTTCACTGCTTCGCCCCATCGTCTCTAATCCGTGAGACACTCCCCAGGCGATCACGATGACAAACATCAGAATGATGATGCGAATGGGAGTGTACGGGAAGATTTGAGTGGTCATGAAATCGCCGACTTCTCTCGTATGCGTGGAAGCACCAATAATGAAAAAGAACAGGTAGAGGCAGGAAAAGAAAGTACCTGGCCAGAACCCTAGAATGCTTCGTGCCATCTGCACCAGATTTTTTTCTGGGTGCATGCTACATAGCTTCAGGAACATGGCCATCAGTGCCATCCCCAGAGGAACGCCTATAAAAGCACAAATCCAGGAGTCTTGTTTGGCATAGGACGTGATGACCGAGGGGTAGATCAGCATCATATCCCCGACCACCATCATAAAGATGAGCGTGGTCAATTGTCTTGTTCCAAGGCGCCCCTGTTCCAGCATAATGGTCCTCTCCTTTTTCTAGGTTCCCGTCAGATGTGCCAGGAATTGATTAACAGGTTCATAGATCCACATGATGATATAGAGCGGACTGGGGAAATCCCACAGGTTAGCTGCAATCACACTGAACCCCGTGGCTATGACGAGCATTCCGCTGTACACAGCTGTTTCCCTCCATTCCTTGCGACGGATGAGACCTGGAAGATCAAACAAGCCTACGAGGCCCCCTATGACAATGACAGTAATTGTAATCAACATCCGGTCTCACTCCTTCAAATCCTCCTTGAATGAATCATCCAGTGTACCTACACGTTTGATCTGTACATTGGCTTCATACTTAACATCCAAATTTTCAAAATATTGATCCCAATCCTTCTCAATCTTTTTGAAAAATTTAGGATCGGCATGATACACTTCCTGACCGAATCCAAAAATGTCAATATGGAACTTTCGCCGCACTGAATTCACGGATTTTTCCATCAGGTCTATCAGTCCATCCTCACTGTCCTTTTCCAACTCTTTGAGTGTTTTCATCGAACCAATTCTGACTCCACACTCTACTGCACCTATGGAAGACACATTTTTTATTTTGATGTGGATCACAGGTTGGTCATCAATGACCTTTGCTTTTCGTTGAGTCTTGGTGCGAAGGGTTTTAAAAGTCACATTTCCTCCTTTTCGGCAAGGCAAGTGACCTATGGTAGATACGACATTGTCGCGGATATAGTTGTACCCTTTGGATTCATCTTCCGTTAACCAGCCAATCAGTTTGTCCTTTTTGAAGACACTCAATCCCGTTGAAACTAGACGAGCTGTGGACTTGATCGTCGCAATATTGTCTTTGCTTCCGCTTCTCTCTGAATTGCCAAAAACCTCTACACCGGTGATTACGGGTTGTATCCCGGGAGCCAGCATATATTCCATTAACTGATCACCAGTTACAGTCGTTGTAGGTGACCAGGTTTTGGCAGATACGTCCAGAGAATTAAACAACTTTTCTGCAGGTAAATTCTCCAGTGGAGTAAGTGTGTCCAGTACTTTGGAAGCCGTTGTTTTCCGAGCGACCATGACGTAATAATCGGGCCGGGCAGTAGGTTCTCGCATTAACGCTTCTATGACATCGTAGATTCCCTCTTTGCGTGCATATTCTTCTCCGAACACCAGTACACGGATATGTGCCATGAATATGCGGCGTGGGCTTGTCTCGGTCAGCTTTTGAATTGCTTCAAACAGCGTGGACGCGGACGCTTCGTACAGCGTGACAGGAGTGCCATTACCTCCCCCTGACTTGGAGGAAACTTCATTTGGCACAACGACCTGAGCGCTCACTTTAATCAAATCGCCATCCTTGTCTACACCAAGACCCAGCATAATGCCAAGTTCATTCAGCTCCTGGCGATCCCAGCATCCGGTAAGGAGAGGGAGTAGGAATGCAATGCATACAATTAATCGGAAGCACTTGTTCATACGTTGTTCTCCTTACCGAATTAACGCTTCGTTTTTTTTGTGGTTTGTCTGGTTTTGTTCGGTGTACCCGTAGAGAGTGGCCGTGTTTTCATACGGGACCAGGGCACACGAAACAGCGTATCCTTCAGATCTTTCTGAATTAGAGGTGCAAAGGGGGACATATATGGTACGCCAAAAGAACGCAAGCTGCACAGGTGTGTAACCGTAATGAGCAGAACAATTAGAATACCGTAGAATCCAAAAGCTGCTGCGAGTATCATCAATACAAATCGCAAAATTCGGACAGAGATAGACAGTCCATTCTCTGGAATGACATAACTGGATATGGCCGTTATGGAGACGATAATAACCATTGCTGCGGAGACAACTCCTGCATCTACGGCGGCTTGGCCAATGACCAGTGTTCCGACAATGGAAACGGCCTGACCGACCGTTTTCGGAATACGTATACCTGCTTCTCGCAAAATTTCATAGGTCAGTTCCATCAGTATGGCTTCAATGAAGGCGGGGAAAGGAACGCCTTCACGCTGGGCTGCCAGACTGATGAGCAGGTTGGTCGGCAGCATTTCCTGGTGAAAGGTGGAAATGGCAATATAGAAGGATGGAGCTAGTAAAGCGATAAAAAAGGACAGATAACGAATCAAGCGAATCAATGTGCTGATATCGGCCCGTTGATAGTAATCCTCCGGCGATTGGAAGAAATGCACGAACAAGGCGGGAACCAGCAGCACAAAAGGCGTACCGTCCACGATGATGGCTACTCTACCCTCAAGCAAAGCAGCACAAACCGTATCTGGACGTTCACTATTGTAAACTGTGGGGAATAAAGTTCTGGTTTCGTCTTGTACAAGTTCCTCGATATATCCACTCTCAAGGATACTGTCGATATCGATCTCATCGAGTCTTCGACGCAGTTCTTTTACAATCTCCTGATCCACGATATGTTCCAGATAGAGCACAGCCACTCGGGTTTTGGTAACCTGACCTATTTCTCTTTCTTCGATCCAAAGATGAGGATTACGGATTCGTTTGCGGATCAATGATGTGTTGGTACGCAGGTTTTCGTTGAAGCCTTCCATAGGCCCCCTAACGACGGTTTGGGAGACAGGTTCTCCAACGGATCGATCTTCCCAGCCTGCTGCACCAATCTTCAATCCTCGTACAGATCCTTCAAGCAGTAAGATAGCTGATCCCGAAAGAAGTGCATTCATTACTTCATCCATATCATCGACCAGCAATACATCACTGGCGATCAAGATATCATTCTGGAGGTAGCTGAGATGTTCATCGTCTGCAGAGAATTCAGGGAGATCACGCTTTTGCAATAATGATTCCATAATGGAGTGATTCAGGATCTGCACATCCACTAATCCATCAATGTACAACATGACTGCAGGCCATTTATGTAAACACTGGAGAGGGCGCATCATCAAGTCGTTGCTGTTCCCCATCACTTGCTTGCAGTATTCCATATTTTCGCTTAGATCCGGAGAGATTTGCCTCTGATCTTGGCGTTCCAGCGACGATTCACTCATACCTTCACCTCCCTATACACCCTATATTTTCAAGTTAGTATGACCTGGATGAATTCGGATTATCACAAAAAAAAGGAGCCGCGATTATTCGCAACTCCTTGCCTGCTTATTATAGATGGACTTTTGTCCGAATTTACTTTTGTCTTTGTCGAACAGGGGCTGGCTTGGATACGGTGGATCTTGCTGTCCATGCTTTGCGGTAACGATAGAGTACGGCTACGATGAGCAATAGGCCGATTCCTCCCACGATATATGCTGCATATTGATGAGCCAGATGGAATACGGCGTTCCACTGAGGGCCAAATATTTTGCCAATGCCCAGAAACAATACAACCCAGAACAGTGCGCCTGAATAGGCGTAGAGAGCGAATTTGCGAAAGGGAACAGCGGCTATGCCTGCGAAATATCCAGTGAAATGTCTTACTCCCGGAATGAAATAACCGATGAAGATTAAGGCATTACCATACTTGGCAAACCACTTTTGCGTTTTATCGAGCTTGTCCTGCTTCAGCAGAAACCATTTTCCGTATCGTGTTATAAAGGGCAGACCTGCTTTGGCTCCAATAAAATAAGTGATGGTCATGCCAATCGTTGTCCCTAGAAAAGCCAGTATGGTGAGGATTCCAAAGTCGAGATGCCCCTTGTAGGAGAGAAACCCTGCGTAAGCCATCGTTGTTTCACCAGGAAAGGGAAGTGCGATGAATTCAAGCAACAAGCCAAAAAACAAAACGCTGTATCCGTAGGACCCAAACAGATGTTGGATCTTCTCAAGCAATTCCAATAGATTTCACTCTCCTGAATACGGGGTGGGAGCATGAATACTCTCCAAGGTGTTTTAATGTGTTCTGCCTGTTCATTATGCTACCTAATCTGAAGCGAAGAATCAATCAGGCTACATAGCAAATTGTGAAAAAATATTAAACAAAATCACGTCTTTTTTCAATGTAGCCTCCATATAATTCTAACAAATCTGCTGAAATCTATCAGCAAATTACTAGAGACGGTGGAGGTCGATTCGTAAATGGTACAGAGACCGGAATTCAGAATCAAGGAAATAGGGGGAAACTCTGCAACATCCATACATACGTTTTTAGCTGGACAATGGTCTGTCATTCTCGTGCGGATTGCGATATTGTTATGTGCATTTGCTGTATATGCAGGCACGGCTTATGCATCTTCTGTTTCCGGCTCAGGTGATCCAATCTCGGAAGATAAGAATACTCAAGACAAGGTAGTTTATCTGAGTTTTGACGACGGACCGGGTAAGCATACCCGTGAAGTATTGGATATTTTGCGTAAGGAGAAGGTTTTGGCCACATTTTTTGTGCTGGGTGAGCAGGCAGAGCGTTATCCGGAGTTAATCCGGGGGCTTGTGGAGGATGGACATGCTTTGGGCAATCATACGTTTAATCATCAATATGAACAGCTGTACAGTGATTTTAAAGTGTTCTGGAAACAGATCAAGCAGACAGAGGAAGTGCTGGAGCGTATAACCGGTTTCCGTCCGAATTTGGTGCGAGCACCAGGAGGTACCTACGGGCATTTTGACCAGAGTTATTTTGATTTGCTGCAATTGGGTGGGTACACCGTCATGGACTGGAACGTCGATAGTGGGGATTCCAAGCGTAAAGGTGTTCCGGCCAAAGAGATCCTCAGCAATTCGACCAAAGTACCTGCGGGAGCACGTTCGGTCATTGTCCTGATGCATGACGGTGGTGCACATGCTGAAACGGTAAAAGCACTTCCGGGTATTATCAAATATTATCGGGATCATGGATATCGTTTTGACACCATAAAGAGTACGGATCAACCAGTTCAATTCCGTGTACATCCAGATGGTAAGTATAAGGCCCGCAAGGCGCCGGGAAAGGCCTGGATCGCAGAGCATGTAGAAGCGAACGCGACGTTATGGCTTGCAAGCAAGAAGCTGAAGGTAGAGGTGGGATTGGCTGCGGCTACCTTGCAACCGGGCGAGTTCCGCATGGAGGGTCAGCGAATCATGGTGCCTTTACGTACTTTCATGAAAAAATTCGGGGGCAGCACTCGCTGGGACTCTGAAACAAGGACAGCCATAGCAGTATGGAAGGAAAGAACGATTCATGCAGACAGTGTGAGCGGAACACTGACAACAACAGGGGCAATTGAAACGGGAGCAGTACAGAGTCAAGGTGGAACCATCTGGGTTCCGTTACGTGAGCTACTGGAGCAGATGGGGTTGAGGGTGAATTCCTTAACCAGTAATGAAGCAGAGTGGACGGTAAAGGCGGGCACTTCCAGATCCATTTCGGCAATGAACAACATATTTAAGTATAAAATGATCTGAAGAAAGTCATTCTTGCAGGACTATTCTCTCTACTTCCGGGCAACACTGAATCATAGATTACTATGGTTCAGGAATGCTGATGAACGGAAGGAGATCAGAGAAATGTCTTATATCCGAATGGAACATGAACATGCTGTTGAATTGTTAAACAGGGTCATGAAGCGTGTTGAGAGTGTGATTATTGGCAAAAAAACAGAGATTCGTTATGTCCTTACCGCAATGCTCAGTGGAGGTCATGTACTTCTGGAAGATGTGCCGGGTACCGGGAAAACGATGCTGGTTCGTGCCGTTGCTTCTGCACTGGACTGCTCCATGGGCCGGATTCAATTCACGTCCGATGTCATGCCGGCAGATGTTACGGGCACTTCAATCTATCATCCACATACAGCTGAATTCAAGTTTCGGCCCGGACCCGTCATGTCCAACGTTGTCCTGGCTGATGAAATAAATCGCGCTTCACCACGCACTCAGTCTGCCCTGCTGGAGGCAATGGAGGAACGACGTATTACGGTTGATGGCACAACCTATGCCTTGCCACGCCCGTTCTTTCTGCTGGCGACACAGAACCCGTTACAGTTCGAAGGTACGTACCGTCTGCCTGAAGCGCAGCTGGATCGATTTATCATGAGAATTGGACTGGGGTATCCTGATCCGGAACAGGAATTGGAATTGTTAATCCGCATGCAAGGTAGAGAAGCGATTGATGAACTTCGCCCTGTCCTGCTTGCTGAAGAGGTCGTAGCCATGCAGCGTGAAGTCAAACAGGTACATGTTGATCCGGTCGTCAAACAGTATCTGGTGGCTGTTGCTGTAGCCTCTCGCAGCCTTCCGGCGGTCAGACTGGGCATCAGTCCGCGTGGAACACTGGCCTGGATGGCTGCGGCGCAGTCATTTGCCTATCTTCAAGGGCGCAGTTATGTCATTCCGGATGATGTGAAAGAGGTAGCTGTGCCTGTCCTTTCCCACCGTATTCAATTGAAGGCCCAGAACAGAGCGGAGGTTTGGGGGCAAGTACAAGTCATTGAAGAAGCATTGTCATCGGTCCCGGTACCTGTACAGATGGCATCACAGGGAAGGGGACGGAGGCAATGACTGCGCTGGGACAACGGATTGTGAGTGCTGTCTTGGTGGTGGCTTTTGCTTCCTTGTATCAATGGCATGGGGGCAAAGCGGCGTTGTTTCTATCCGTTATAGCTTTCTTGATGTTCACAGGAGGTCTGCTTCTCCATTGGTTCGGACCCCGGCGTATTCACATCCGTCGGAAAATACACACGAACCGGATTGAGGCAGGCGAGCAGGTACGGGTTCTAGTCGAACTGGAATTCAATTGCCGTATTCCATTGTTATGGATCGTTCTGTGTGAGAACACACCTGCAGGTGTTCATCGCAAATTGATTTTCCCGGGAACACGGCGACAATTTTCCTATCAATATGAATGTTCCGGGTTACGCAGAGGAGTTTACAGATGGGATACGGGCAGATTGTACTGGGGTGATATGTTTGGCTGGAATACCCTCTCCGCAGAGACCGCGGGAGGTACCCCCTTGATTGTTGTTCCTCAAGCAACAGCTTGGGGGAAGGGTGATTCGGTAGAATTCGCAGCGATGATCGAAGGGACTCTGTCAGAGCGAAGAAATAGCCAGGGTAACCGTAGCCCTGAGTTCCGTGAATATCAGCAGGGTGACCCACTGGGACGAGTTCATTGGAAAAGTACAGCCAAAACGGGAAAACTTCAGACCTTTCTGCCTGATACCACGGATCTGGCTTCGCTCGGCATCCTTGTGTATGAAGGCGCGTCGGGTTATGACGTAAAACAACGGGAGAACATGGATGCACCTGCTTTTGAACGAGTGGTTCGTGCAGCTGCCCGCTGGATTCATACCGCTGAACGGGATGACATTCCTTATCATCTGTGGATGGAAGGCGGCGATAAGAACTATGATGCACAAGATCAATGGAAACATGGGCCGTTCCATGCAGATGATGAGAATCATGGACTGGACAAGTTAGCGGGGGCACGAATATCCAAAGCACAATCAGGCTCTGTTTCGCTTCGAACGGAGATGCTGGATGGACTAACGAGCGGGTCGCGAATTGTGGTACTCACAGGTAAGATGGATCAGGTTCTGGCCGAATGGATCATAACTGCAATCGGGTCGGGTTATCGTGTAGAGGTGCAATTGACTGAAGTAAACCAGAATCAAAACCAATTAGGATCAACGGATAGATTGATGAATGGATTGGGATATGACAGCTTAAGTTTGGAGCGGCTTCGTCACAGCGGGGTGCCGATCCACGCGGTTACAGACGTTGCGTTATCTTCATTGGGAAAGGTGGAGGTAACGGATGTGGGAGCGTAATGGTAACCAGCAACCCAATTCCACTGTGGCCGACTTAGAGTCAACGGACCGTACGAGAATAGAATCGGCCTATTCCGTCTATAAAGCTGTGAACCAGAATTCTGTGACGGACATAAAGGATGAGGGATATGTTAGCGTACCTGTCCTGTACAAAATTTTTATTTCGGCCATTTTACTTATACTGTCTCTGGAGTGGATATATCCGGTTACATCATCAGATCAGCAGGGCAGTGAACGGTTCTTGTCCGTAATGGCGGGATTAACGGGAGCATTGTTGCTTGCGGGGTTGATTCGTACAGGATGGATCACCGGAGTACTGATCCGATTATTCATTGCAGTCGCTGCTTTATGTCTGATGTACGGAGGAAGTGATCCTGTCCGTTGGGCCGTCGCGTATCCGGGAATATTTTCAGCGGATATGGACACGTTTATAAATAACTGGCGATTCCACTCGATTAGTACAGAAACGAGAGGATTGTTCATGATGTGCGGCTGGAGCATGCTCATGGCTTCTGTGCAATCCCTTGTATTGTTACGTCGAAGCGTTATGCTGTTTGGCAGTGCAACACTGCTCTATTTGCTTTTGCTTGAATCCTTTGCGGGGCTGGATGTGTATGCTTCTGTAATAAGGTCTGTCCTATGGACTTTTCTTATTCAGGCTCTGCTCCAGCTACTACGTCTCAATGGAGGAGTCACGACTCCGAGTTATCGCGGCAGCCCCTATGGCCGTTGGAGTGCAGTAACTATCGTTGCTTCCGCAGGTATGGTGTTTCTCTCAGCGTTACCTGGCCAGTTTGCTTCCATTCCTCAACCGGAACGCATATCTTTGGAGCAGATGGGTGAACGCCTAGCTCGCTGGGCAGGTTATACACAGCACAGTAGTATCCCTGCTGCAACGGCAGTCACGGGATATAGCACAGCGGACGCGCCTATGGGAGCACCGTTGGTGCAGGGCAACTCCATCTTTTTTATAGCAAAGAGTCCAAAAGTGACGTATTGGCGAGGGGAGACCCGTTCATATTATAACGGTAGTACTTGGAGTGACCCGGGTCAAAGCTTCGAAACGGCAAGTCCATCCGGAATGCTGCGTGCTGATGGTTGGGAGAATCCAACCTATTGGAGTCGCATTCGCCAAACTGTCACGATGCAGCGAGAGTGGAAAGGACCAAATCCACTCTTTACCGGGGGCATACCGGTTAATGTATCATTCCAGGATAAGAACAAGGATAATCAGGAAAACATGTTTTCTTTGCTGTCTAACCGCGATTCGGCAACATTGTGGCTCGCGAGCTCAGGGAACGATAAGATGGTTAAACATTATTCGGCAGACGTCATGGTTCCTGTCGCAACACCTGAACAGTTACGTCTGCTTAAGGAAACGAATAAAGGGAAAGATCCGGCAGCCATTCGGAGGGACTATCTGCAATTGCCTGCATCACTCCCTGGTAGAGTGCAGACGCTTGCCAAGGAAATCATTCAAGGCAGTGAGACCCGGTATGACGCTGTGCAAGCCGTCAAGACTTATCTGGCTGCTCATGCCGAGTATACGTTGGATACCCGTATGCCACCGCGAGGAACGGATTTTGTGGATGATTTTCTATTCGTCACCCGGCAGGGGTATTGCAATCATTTCTCTACAGCTATGATTGTGTTGCTGCGTGCAGAGGGCATCCCCGCACGCTGGGTTAAAGGTTTTGGCCCCGGAGTTGCTGACCCGGATGTGCCCAGTCAGTATGTGATTTCACAGGGAGATGCACATTCCTGGGTAGAGGTATATTTTCCGGGTGCAGGCTGGATGCCGTTTGAGGCCACGCCGGGCTTCACCATGGCGCAAGGCGCGGGCGAAGGTGTCGTAGCACTCGCCGGGCCGCAGCCTGTTGCGGAGAATCCGCCGTATATGAGCGGCGGATTGGGTTACGCGGGCGCATGGCTGCTCGCCCGCGCACGGGCCATTGCCGTGGAGCCATGGCTCGCGGCAGCCCTTGTGGCAGCGGCCCTGCTGGGCGCCGCTGCTCTGGTCCGCATGCGGCGGCTACGCCCCGCGCTGCGGTTAGGGCTGCTGCTGGCGTGGCCACGCAACAGCTTTCCAGACCGCGAGCGGTTGCTGCGCGCCGCCGCTCCGGTCTGGGCCGCGCTCGCGCGCCGGTACGGCCCGCGGCCGCCGGGTATGACGCTGCGTGAATATGCAGCGTCACCGGCTTTGGCCGCAGGCGCGGACGGCGCGGACATCGCGCGGTTTGCAGCCGACTGGGAACGGCTGCTGTACGGGCCAGACCGTCCGCTTCGCGCGGACAGTCTGAACTTCCTGCGCCGGGCACTGCGTTTGGCCCGGCGGTTGCAGGCGTTGTAACACAAGGATGTTACAACGTTACACCAAAGTTCGAAGCAGCTGCCATACAGTCGCTATCGCTTTCCAATAGAGCTTGGCCACTTGTGGGCAGATGAAGATCTCCATTGCTGGCGCATTGTTATCTAAATGAAGCGTTTGGTTCATCGCTGCATGCCATACATAAGACGCCTTTCGCGCTGCGCTGCGAACGAGGCGTCTTTCCACGATCATACACTTGAACCAGCATCTTGTTGCCAAGCTTTTCTGTTCGAAATTTCATATTTAGAGGCATTTGGTAATCCTGTTTTGAGATGTCGAAAAAAGGAGTTTCGCCTTTCCTTGACGGTATGTTTTGTCGTTGCGTATAATTAGTTTCATTGAATTGAGGGAGGCACGGTTATGAATAAACAGAATGAAATTGTAGTTGTCCTTGACTTCGGGGGTCAATACAATCAGTTAATCGCCAGAAGAATCCGGGATCTTGGCGTATACAGCGAGCTTTTGCCGTATAACACACCGGCGGAAAAGATCGCAGAAATGGCACCAAAAGGAATCGTATTTTCAGGTGGGCCGTCCAGCGTATACGCTGAGAATGCTCCACACGTGGACCCAGGTGTCTATGACCTAGGCTTGCCAATCTTCGGTATCTGCTACGGAATGCAGCTTATGGCCCAACAGCTCGAAGGTAAAGTAGAACGTTCCGAGAAGCGAGAGTACGGTAAAGCAGACCTTGAGTTTGCCGCTGGATCTACATTGGCAAAAGGCATTGAAGGCGAACATACGGTATGGATGAGTCACGGTGACCACGTGGTTACACTTCCTCCAGGTTTCAAATTGGATGCAGGTACGGAAAGTGCGCCAATCGCTGCCATGAGTGACGATGAGCGTAAATTGTATGCTGTTCAGTTCCATCCGGAGGTACGTCACTCTGTTCGCGGTAACGACATGATTCGTAACTTCCTGTTCGAAATCTGTGGTTGCGAAGGCAACTGGACGATGGAGACATTCATTGATGACACCATCAGAGACATTCGTGAAAAAGTGGGCGACAGTAAAGTACTGTGTGCACTGAGCGGCGGTGTAGATTCTTCCGTTGTAGCTGCATTGCTTCACAAAGCCATTGGTGATCAACTGACATGTATGTTTATCGACCACGGTCTGTTGCGTAAAGGTGAAGCAGAAAGTGTAATGGAGACGTTTGTCGGCAAATTCGACATGAAAGTTGTCAAAATTGATGCACAAGAGCGCTTCATGTCCAAACTGGCTGGCGTGGATGATCCAGAACAAAAACGTAAAATCATCGGTAACGAGTTTATTTACGTATTTGATGAAGAGTCCAAGCAGTTCGATGATTTTGCATTCCTGGCGCAAGGTACACTGTATACGGACATCGTAGAAAGTGGTACAGCGACTGCACAGACCATCAAATCCCACCACAACGTGGGCGGTCTGCCTGAGGACATGAACTTCAAACTGATCGAGCCACTGAGCACGTTGTTCAAGGATGAAGTACGTAAAGTCGGTACCGAGTGTGGCTTGCCGGACGAAATTGTACACCGTCAGCCGTTCCCTGGTCCAGGTCTTGCAATTCGTGTGCTTGGTGAGGTTACTGAAGAGAAACTTACTATCGTTCGTGATTCAGACTACATCCTGCGTGAAGAGATTGCCAAAGCCGGTCTCGACCGCGAAATCTGGCAGTACTTCACAGCCCTGCCTAACATGAAGAGTGTCGGCGTTATGGGTGATGCGCGTACGTATTCCTACACAGTAGGTATCCGTGCTGTAACATCCATCGACGGTATGACTGCGGACTGGGCACGTATCCCTTGGGATGTGCTGGAGAAAATCTCCGTACGGATCGTTAACGAAGTTGATAACGTAAACCGTATTGTGTATGACGTAACTTCCAAACCACCTGCAACAATCGAGTGGGAATAGGATATAGACTCTTAACGATAGGTTTAAAAAATGCTCTTTTATCTGCGGTATTTCGCAAATAAAAGGGCGTTTTTTTATTAAGAAGAATATTGTGATCAAATTTTCATTGGGTTACTTTTACAAATAATATACTCTCAAAATTAATCCCATTTTAAAGTTCACTTCATGATCCTTTCAGGTCGGGCCTGTACAATAAGTACATACTAAGAGCTATATGGCTACTGAAAGGAGAATTGAATGTATGCGTAAAACCGACTATATGAGCAAATGGAAGATGGGCATTGGAAGTGCGTTTCTGATGGTGATGCTGGCAGGATGCGGTTCAGGTATGCAAGATCTGGCCTCCGGTTCGGGGGACTTTCCATTTGTGAATTTAGAGGCAGCGGATGCTTCTTCCGACCAGTCCAGTAACCAGGAGTTATCCTCTGACTCAACAACAAACACAAATCAGGAACAACAAGATATACAGAATACTCCGCAGACAGAGATATAATTAACATAGGACTGATCCGGCAAAAAAATGCTCCGGAACATGTCGCAAATTGCTCCATATACCTAATGAGTATAAGTCTTCGGAATACGAGATATCGTTATTCCTAGATCATCATTCACCTGATTGCTAAAACGCATCAGAAATATAAGCTAGCCTGATTAGAGCGCTTCTGCTCTTTGATCAGGCTAGCTTTTTATGTTATCCTGCGGAACTTTCAGTCTGAAAGAATGGACATATCCCATTGAGATTACACCGAAAAAAGCGTATTCAATTGGGTTGTAAACCGCTGAACTGGTTCAATCTGTTAAATAATACGAACGATATTCTAAAAGCGTGATATTAATATTCGTTTTTCTCATTGACAAAAACATACTGCCCTCCTAAAATAGTGATGGGAAACAAACAAATAGCGCATACTTATTCGTATAATCCTGGGGATTGGCCCGGGAGTCTCTACGAGATCACCCTAATGATCTGGCTACGAAGAGGAGAAGGCTAAGCACATGAATTCTACATGATTGCGGGGACATCACGCACATTAGAATTTTTTTTGTTCTTAGTAAAGGCATCATGCCACTCCTTGTCAGCTGAACCCTGGGTGAAGAATCTTCATCAGGGTCATTTGTCGTTTTTCAATATGGCTTCAACATCTCTAAGGGGGAGTTAGTAATTATGGATCGTTTCTTTAAATTAAAAGAAAATGGAACAAACGTTAGAACGGAGATTGTTGCGGGTCTCACTACGTTTATGACAATGGCTTACATTCTTTTTGTAAATACGTTGTTCTTGGGACAAGCCGGTGCGGGGATGTCGGATAATGCAGTATTCTTTGCAACAGCCGTCGGCGCCGGATTAATGACTATTATTATGGGATTGTTCGTGAATATTCCGATCGCACTTGCACCAGGTATGGGGCTGAATGCGTACTTCATGACTGTCGTTCTAAGTTCGAATGGAGCGATTACTTGGCAAGCAGCTCTCGGAGCGGTATTCCTTTCCGGTATTGTGTTCATTATTTTGACCGTGACGAAGATTCGTCAAATGCTGCTTGTTGCAGTTCCGCAGTCAATCAAAATGGCCATTACGGTGGGTATCGGTCTCTTTATTACCATTATTGGTTTCAAACTTGCTAATCTCGTGGCTGTAACAGTTAATGTTGCACCAGACGCAGATCTGAGTCAGCCGATTCCGGGTAGCAGTTTTAACTTGTCATTGGGCAACTTTGTAACACATCACGATGCGTTGCTGGCCCTGATTGGTTTGCTCCTTATTGCTATTCTGATGGTTATGCGCGTCAAAGGCGCTCTGCTGATCGGGATCGTAGCAACAACGCTGATTGGTATTCCGATGGGAGTTACGAATCTGAGTGGTCTTTCAGGCGCAAGCTGGTTGCCTAACTTCAGTGATCTGGCGGTTGGACAGCTGGATTTGAAAGGTGCCATCAGTCTCGGATTGTTCGAGATCATCTTCATCTTTACCTTCGTTGAATTGTTCGACACGTTTGGTACGATGGTAGGTACTGCAACACGTATGGGGATTATGAAGGATAAGAAAAAAGGCGAGAAAACGATCGGTAAAGCGATGCTCGTCGATGCAGTTGGTGTCAGCGCAGGTGCTGCACTAGGTACAAGTACCATTACGGCATACGTTGAAAGTGCTTCAGGTGTTGAGGCAGGTGGACGTACAGGACTGACTTCGGTAACGACAGGTTTGTTGTTCATTTTAGCCCTGTTTATCGCACCGCTTGCGCTGGTTGTTCCATCCGCTGCGACGGCTCCGGCATTGATCATCGTGGGTGTACTTATGATGAGTCAAGTGCGCAGCATTGAGTGGGATGATTTCCTGCAAGCTTTCCCTGCATTCCTTACCATTGTATTGATGCCTTTCACAGGTGGAATCGCAAACGGGATCTCCGCAGGTATCGTATCTTATGTGATTCTGGCGGTGTTCAGTAACTTGGTTACAGAGCGTAAAGTGAAAATTCACTGGCTTATGTGGATCTTGGCGCTCATTGTAGTCTGCCGATACGTATTTATTGGCGGGGAGTAAGCGTACATTAGGTTTAATGAAGAATACGGAGATAAGTTTGATACCTTATATATGAAAGAAGCGGAAGCCACGGGATTAGACCCGGAGCTTTCGCTTTTTTTGTATTCTTTTCTTGAGCAAAATGAATTTCAAAAATGTTTTCCTTCTATATAGAAGGAATGAGTATAATGTTCTATGATCTGTTGGTTGTTTAACCGATGAAATCATCGGTTAATAGGTTCTATAACGCGATGAGTCTGTACTGTATACAACTTGATTTCTCTATAATTGGATTAGGAATCATATGAAAAACTTTTTTGGGTATGTGAGTTAATTACTTCGATCATTAAAGTTAATGCGCAGATGTATCATTTAGCTGGTTATAAGGAGATACTTGTTAAAAGGTCTACAGGGTACTCATTTCATAAGAATTTAATGTTTATCGAAAAAAGACTTGCGTTCCACAACTGTACATGGTATATTCTATTTCCGGCCAAAAAAACACGAGATACACGGTGCGGCAAGCGATTGAAATAAGCTTCGAAAGAAACTTAAAAAAAGAGCTTGCAAAGTTGGTTCGGACATGATATTATATAAGAGTTGCTGAAGAGAACAACATTCGGTAACGAAATAAGTTTGATCTTTGAAAACTGAACAACGAGTGAGTAAACATTCTGTTTGCAGAATGAATGCGAAAGTTTGAGACAAGCCTTGGCTTGGATCGACTGGAGCACAAATGAGATTTTTAATCTCGTCAGATTCAAAATGAGCTTATCGCTCTTTTCAATACTTTATTGGAGAGTTTGATCCTGGCTCAGGACGAACGCTGGCGGCATGCCTAATACATGCAAGTCGAGCGGACTTGAAGAGAAGCTTGCTTCTCTGATGGTTAGCGGCGGACGGGTGAGTAACACGTAGGCAACCTGCCCTCAAGTTTGGGACAACTACCGGAAACGGTAGCTAATACCGAATAATTGTTTTCTTCGCCTGAAGAGAACTGGAAAGACGGAGCAATCTGTCACTTGGGGATGGGCCTGCGGCGCATTAGCTAGTTGGTGAGGTAACGGCTCACCAAGGCGACGATGCGTAGCCGACCTGAGAGGGTGATCGGCCACACTGGGACTGAGACACGGCCCAGACTCCTACGGGAGGCAGCAGTAGGGAATCTTCCGCAATGGGCGAAAGCCTGACGGAGCAATGCCGCGTGAGTGATGAAGGTTTTCGGATCGTAAAGCTCTGTTGCCAGGGAAGAACGCTTGGGAGAGTAACTGCTCTCAAGGTGACGGTACCTGAGAAGAAAGCCCCGGCTAACTACGTGCCAGCAGCCGCGGTAATACGTAGGGGGCAAGCGTTGTCCGGAATTATTGGGCGTAAAGCGCGCGCAGGCGGTCATTTAAGTCTGGTGTTTAATCCCGGGGCTCAACCCCGGATCGCACTGGAAACTGGGTGACTTGAGTGCAGAAGAGGAGAGTGGAATTCCACGTGTAGCGGTGAAATGCGTAGATATGTGGAGGAACACCAGTGGCGAAGGCGACTCTCTGGGCTGTAACTGACGCTGAGGCGCGAAAGCGTGGGGAGCAAACAGGATTAGATACCCTGGTAGTCCACGCCGTAAACGATGAGTGCTAGGTGTTAGGGGTTTCGATACCCTTGGTGCCGAAGTTAACACATTAAGCACTCCGCCTGGGGAGTACGGTCGCAAGACTGAAACTCAAAGGAATTGACGGGGACCCGCACAAGCAGTGGAGTATGTGGTTTAATTCGAAGCAACGCGAAGAACCTTACCAGGTCTTGACATCCCTCTGATCGATGCAGAGATGTATCTTTCCTTCGGGACAGAGGAGACAGGTGGTGCATGGTTGTCGTCAGCTCGTGTCGTGAGATGTTGGGTTAAGTCCCGCAACGAGCGCAACCCTTATATTTAGTTGCCAGCATTTCGGATGGGCACTCTAGATAGACTGCCGGTGACAAACCGGAGGAAGGTGGGGATGACGTCAAATCATCATGCCCCTTATGACCTGGGCTACACACGTACTACAATGGCCGGTACAACGGGCTGCGAAATCGCGAGATGGAGCCAATCCCAACAAAGCCGGTCTCAGTTCGGATTGCAGGCTGCAACTCGCCTGCATGAAGTCGGAATTGCTAGTAATCGCGGATCAGCATGCCGCGGTGAATACGTTCCCGGGTCTTGTACACACCGCCCGTCACACCACGAGAGTTTATAACACCCGAAGTCGGTGGGGTAACCGCAAGGAGCCAGCCGCCGAAGGTGGGATAGATGATTGGGGTGAAGTCGTAACAAGGTAGCCGTATCGGAAGGTGCGGCTGGATCACCTCCTTTCTATGGAGAATCGTTTCCTGCAACGGAAACATTCAAATAAGCAGGTTCTTAGAACCTGCAACAGCGATTCATTTCGGTCCGTCACTTCGGTGTGGATGAAATGAAGAGCACAAAACACTCACTCGTTGTTCGGTTTTGAGAGCTCAAACTCTCAAACAGCTTGCTTTTGCATGGAGCTTGTTCTTTGAAAACTAGATATCGAAACGAAACAAACGCGAATTAGAACATTCCTTTAAGCTGATCTTGTGTAAACAAGTGAAGTGTTTATAAAGGTAGTTAAATTGCTTTTGTGATGGTATCGGGTGAGAGCGACTTTTGGCTTTGCGCAAGCAAAACAAGGGAAGCGAGCGACCGAAACCGGAACAAAATGGTTAAGCTACTAAGAGCACACGGAGGATGCCTAGGCGCTAGGAGCCGATGAAGGACGTGGCGAACAACGAAACTGCCTCGGGGAGCTGTAAGCAAGCTTTGATCCGGGGGTGTCCGAATGGGGAAACCCAGCTGGGGTAATTTCCAGTTACTCACAACTGAATACATAGGTTGTGTAGAGGCATACCAGGGGAACTGAAACATCTAAGTACCCTGAGGAAGAGAAAACAATAGTGATTCCGTCAGTAGCGGCGAGCGAACGCGGAGAAGCCCAAACCAGAGAGCTTGCTCTTTGGGGTTGTGGGACGTCTCACATGGAGTTACAAAGGAACCGGTTAAGCGAAGAGGTCTGGAAAGGCCCGCCAAAGAAGGTAAAAGCCCTGTAGTTGAAAGTCTGTTCCCTCCGAGACGGATCCCGAGTAGTGCGGGGCACGTGAAACCCCGTATGAATCCGGCAGGACCATCTGCCAAGGCTAAATACTTCCTAGCGACCGATAGTGAAGCAGTACCGTGAGGGAAAGGTGAAAAGCACCCCGGAAGGGGAGTGAAATAGAACCTGAAACCGTGTGCTTACAAAAAGTCAGAGCCCGTTTTAGGGGTGATGGCGTGCCTTTTGTAGAATGAACCGGCGAGTTACGTTCCCGTGCAAGGTTAAGGTGAAGAGCCGGAGCCGCAGCGAAAGCGAGTCTGAATAGGGCGATGTAGTACGTGGACGTAGACCCGAAACCGGGTGATCTACCCCTGTCCAGGGTGAAGGTGCGGTAACACGCACTGGAGGCCCGAACCCACGCATGTTGAAAAATGCGGGGATGAGGTGGGGGTAGCGGAGAAATTCCAATCGAACTCGGAGATAGCTGGTTCTCCCCGAAATAGCTTTAGGGCTAGCCTCGGAAAACAGAGTCGTGGAGGTAGAGCACTGATTGGGTGCGGGGCCCGCAAGGGTTACCAAGCTCAGTCAAACTCCGAATGCCATAGACTTACTTCCGGGAGTCAGACAGTGAGTGCTAAGATCCATTGTCAAAAGGGAAACAGCCCAGACCATCAGCTAAGGTCCCCAAGTGTGTGTTAAGTGGGAAAGGATGTGGAGTTGCACAGACAACCAGGATGTTGGCTTAGAAGCAGCCATCATTGAAAGAGTGCGTAATAGCTCACTGGTCGAGTGACTCTGCGCCGAAAATGTAACGGGGCTAAACACACCACCGAAGCTATGGCTTGATGCTTTGCATCAGGGGTAGGGGAGCGTTGTATAAGGGTTGAAGGTGTACCGTAAGGAGCGCTGGACATTATACAAGTGAGAATGCCGGTATGAGTAACGAAAAGATCAGTGAGAATCTGATCCGCCGAAAGCCTAAGGGTTCCTGAGGAAGGCTCGTCCGCTCAGGGTAAGTCGGGACCTAAGGCGAGGCCGAAAGGCGTAGTCGAAGGACAACAGGTCGAAATTCCTGTACCACCGTAAGCCGTTATGAGCAATGGGGGGACGCAGTAGGGTAGTGACGCGGACTGATGGATGTCCGTCTAAGCAGTGAGGCTGATGTGTAGGCAAATCCGCACATTGTAAGGCTGAGCTGTGATGGGGAGCGAAAATTGTAGTAGCGAAGGTCATGATCTCACACTGCCAAGAAAAGCCTCTAGCCAGGTGATGGTGCCCGTACCGCAAACCGACACAGGTAGGCGAGAAGAGTATTCTAAGGCGCGCGGAAGAACTCTCGTTAAGGAACTCGGCAAAATGACCCCGTAACTTCGGGAGAAGGGGTGCCCCGGTAGTGTGAATAGCACGAGGGGGCCGCAGTGAAAAGGCCCAAGCGACTGTTTAGCAAAAACACAGGTCTGTGCGAAGCCGTAAGGCGAAGTATACGGGCTGACGCCTGCCCGGTGCTGGAAGGTTAAGGGGAGTGGTTAGGAGCAATCCGAAGCTGTGAACCGAAGCCCCAGTAAACGGCGGCCGTAACTATAACGGTCCTAAGGTAGCGAAATTCCTTGTCAGGTAAATTCTGACCCGCACGAATGGCGTAACGACTTGGGCGCTGTCTCAACGAGAGATCCGGTGAAATTTTAATACCTGTGAAGATGCAGGTTACCCGCGACAAGACGGAAAGACCCCATGGAGCTTTACTGCAGCTTGATATTGAATTTGGGTACGATCTGTACAGGATAGGTGGGAGCCTTTGAAACGTGAGCGCCAGCTTGCGTGGAGGCAACGTTGGGATACCACCCTGATCGTATCTAGGTTCTAACCTGGTACCGTAATCCGGTGCGGGGACAGTGTCAGGTGGGCAGTTTGACTGGGGCGGTCGCCTCCTAAAGAGTAACGGAGGCGCCCAAAGGTTCCCTCAGAATGGTTGGAAATCATTCGAAGAGTGCAAAGGCATAAGGGAGCTTGACTGCGAGACCTACAAGTCGAGCAGGGACGAAAGTCGGGCTTAGTGATCCGGTGGTACCGCATGGAAGGGCCATCGCTCAACGGATAAAAGCTACCCTGGGGATAACAGGCTTATCTCCCCCAAGAGTCCACATCGACGGGGAGGTTTGGCACCTCGATGTCGGCTCATCGCATCCTGGGGCTGAAGTAGGTCCCAAGGGTTGGGCTGTTCGCCCATTAAAGCGGTACGCGAGCTGGGTTCAGAACGTCGTGAGACAGTTCGGTCCCTATCTGTCGTGGGCGTAGGAAATTTGAGAGGAGCTGTCCTTAGTACGAGAGGACCGGGATGGACGTACCGCTGGTGTACCAGTTGTTCCGCCAGGAGCACCGCTGGGTAGCTATGTACGGACGGGATAAACGCTGAAAGCATCTAAGCGTGAAGCCCCCCTCAAGATGAGATTTCCCAGTATGTAAGACCCCTTGAAGACGACGAGGTAGATAGGCTGGGGGTGGAAGTGCAGCAATGCATGGAGCTGACCAGTACTAATCGGTCGAGGGCTTATCCAATAGCAAGTTCTAAATCGCATGTTTCGTTTCGAATCTAGTTTTCAGAGAACAACAACTCTGAAATGTAAGCTACGCGTTTGGTGGCGATGGCGGAGGGGTTCCACACGTACCCATCCCGAACACGACCGTTAAGCCCTCTAGCGCCGATGGTACTTGGACCGCAGGGTCCTGGGAGAGTAGGACGCCGCCAAGCAATCTAAAGACACACTTGATGATATTGAGTGTGTCTTTTTTATTTTAATCTTAAATACTTGTATAAACCTTAACAGCCCTGGTAAATAACCAAGGCTGTTTACTATTTCAATATTTATGAGAATGTTAAATAACTTTAAAAGGATCATTTCTTCTCTATCATCGATTTAAGTACAACATCTGTCTATACTTTCATTTGGTTGCAAGCCTCCCCAAGGATTGTAAGGGAGTTCTGCAATGCATGCTGGGTTTCCGAATCAATGATGACGCCTTGTTTGTTCATTTTCAATGTAATATGAGGAATGGTTAAACAGCCCTCCTGTAGAACTTGTGCATTAATCATGTTTAGTGTGAGCAATAAGGAAGCATGGGCTTTGTCACCTCCCATGGGGCTTGGGGAAGCAGCAATGACAATGGTGGGTTTATTGAGCCATTCTCCAGAAGATACAACCCAATCTAGTGCGTTTTTTAAGACCCCAGGAACGCCGTTTCCATACTCTGGCGTGCAGATAAGGACACCGTCCGAATGCTTAAGTTGGGCTCTCAAGTTCTGTACGGACACTGGACCCTCCTCGACATCGAGGTCAGGGTTAAAATGCGGCAGATCATTTAATCCATCATATACTTCAAACTTAAGGTTAGTGTGAGCCAGTTTAATCATGGCGTGCATTAGTAACGTATTGGAGGACTGATTGCGCAGACTTCCGGAAATGGCAAGGATATTTAATTCTTTTTTCATGGATATAGATCATCTCTATTCTTTAGTAATGTAGGGCAATTTGTTTATTTTCCTCCTGTTGGAATGAGCTGTCTATAAAAAATGCATATAATTAAGGCATTCTTCATGTTAGTTAGGGGATATCCACAATTCTTCATCAAAAATGCATGCCATCGTTTGTATTGCTCTGGGTAATAGAATGAAGAGATCACTTTAAAATAAACAACTAACGAAAGAATCATAATAAAAATTTTATAAAATTAGTACCAAGTACTAAGACTTAGTGCTATAATGATAAAAAACAAGTGAGGTGACTACCGGTATGAATCATCAATCAAAGGCAACCATCACGGCAATGGGGACGTATGTACCGGATCGAATATTAACGAATGCTGATCTGGAGAAATTGGTCGAGACAAGTGACGAATGGATTGTACAGCGTACTGGTATGAGAGAACGGCGAATTGCAGCTGAAGATGAATTTGTATCTGACCTGGCTACGAAGGCTGTAGAAGATATGATACGTCGTTATGATGTAAGTGTAGAAGATGTGGATATGATCCTTGTGGCTACAAGTACACCTGAATATGCTTTCCCAAGTACGGCATCCAGAGTACAGGCTAATCTTAAGATCCCACACACAGGCGTACTCGATTTAAATGCTGCATGCGCAGGTTTTACCTACGGATTACAGCTAGCCGACAGTCTGGTGACCAGTGGAATGTACCGTAAAGTACTGGTTATAGGAGCAGAGACATTATCCAAAATTACGGATTACACAGACCGCACGACTTGTGTACTGTTTGGTGATGGAGCGGGGGCCTTCTTGGTGGAGAGATCATCGGGTGCTGAAGGTGACTTTATGGCAGCCATATCAGGTACACATGGAGAAGGCGGTGTACATCTCTATAAGAGTGGTCTGTCTTCGGAGATGAATGGTGTGCCTTTACAGGGCGAAGGTTGTTTAGTTCAGAATGGGCGAGAGATTTATAAGTGGGCTGTACGGACGATTCCAGAGCAATTGGGTAAACTTATAACGAAAGCTGAATTAAGCCCTGACCAGATTGACTGGTTTGTCCCGCATAGTGCCAACATGAGAATGATTGAAGCTGTTTGCGAACGTGGTCCGGTTCCTTTGGAACGTACTTTAACCAGTGTCGAGTATCGGGGGAACACATCTGCTGCTTCCATTCCGCTTGCTTTACAGCTTGCAGTGGATGAAGGGAAATTGAAAAAAGGACAGAACGTAGCTCTCTTTGGCTTTGGCGGTGGTCTGACGTACGCAGGTCTGGTGCTGAAATGGGGCGTGCCAGACAACGTTCAGGAATGAGTAACATCCGACGGTATGCAACATAAAAATAAATAGAGAACATAAAAGAGACCACCCAAACTTCATGCTGTCATGAAGAAGGTGGTCTCTTTAGTGGGTTAACTCGTTTCAAAAAAGTGATATGATTGCATCTATTTTTTGTGTTAACCGGAATTGCTTAATCCCATAAATATTTTACGGCGTAAGCTTAGGCGCTTGGCGGTGATGTGTACCTTGTTCGTAGCTGTAAGCCAGCTTGATCAAGGTTCCTTCATCAAAGGCACGACCAAGGAATTCCATGCCTACTGGCAAACCATCAGTTGTGAAACCAGCAGGGACCGTAATCGCCGGGAAGCCGGAGAAAGGACTCAATCGGTTGTTACCACCGGAGTTTTGTCCTTCGCCAATAACACCAGCGGCTTGTGTGGACGTAGGATAGATGATGGCATCCAGGTTGTTGTCTGCCATAACTTTCAGCAGGGACTCACGTGTAACTTGGGTGCGTTTCAGGACGATGTCCTTGTATTCGGTAGTCTCCAACGTTTGGCGTGCATCCCGAGTCTTCATGGATTGCTCCTGAGATTTGTCGAACTCTCCGGAAGCGATGATCTCGGACAGACTGTGATATGGAGCGTCTGCACCCAATGAGTCCAGATAGTCATTCAGTTGGAACTTGAATTCATATCCGCTGAGACTTGGGTATTTGTTGATCTCAGTCAAGTTCGGGATGGAAATGGGAACTGCGGTAGCGCCCAGTGACTTCAATTCTTCCACAGCGGTGTTGATGACGTCAGCAACGGCTTTTTCTTCAGCTTTGGTACTTGGGATGAGTTCTGTAGCCACACCGATGCGTGCACCTTTCAGTCCGTTTACATCCAGGAAGTCTGTATAGCTGGAAGGGATTTTTCCGACCGCGTAAGCTGTAGCGACATCTTTTTTATCATATCCGGCTGTAGCATCCAACATGATTGCAGCGTCACTAACCGTACGAGCCATAGGTCCACCTACATCCTGTGTCAAAGCCAATGGGATAATGCCTTCGCGGCTAGACAGTCCGATGGTTGGACGGATACCTACAAGGCTGTTGAAGCTGGATGGGATTCGGATCGAACCGCCAGTGTCTGTACCCATGCCGGCTGCAGCAAAGTTAGATGCAATGGCTGCACCTGTTCCACCGCTTGATCCACCTGGATAGTGATCCAGGGCGTAAGGGTTAAGCGTTTGTCCACCCAATGAGCTGGATGTCGTGATGCCAAATGCGAATTCATGCAGGTTTGTTTTGCCCAAAATAATGGCGCCAGCTGCTTTGAGTTTCTTCACTTGTTCAGCATCGTGAGCAGGGACCGAATCTTTCAGACAGATACAGCCTGCGGTTGTCGGCATGTCATTGGTATCAAAGTTATCTTTCACCAGAATCGGAACGCCATGCAGAGGCCCGCGAGCACCTTGAGCTGCACGTTCTTCATCCAGTTGCTCTGCAATTTGGAGTGCATCCGGGTTCAGGGTTAATACGGCGTTGATGCTTACACCTTGATCATCGTATTTTTCAATGCGGTCCAGATATTTCTGAACCAGCTCTTTTGATGTCAGTTTTCCTTGCGTCATTGCGGCCTGGAGATCCATAATGGTTGCTTCCTCCAGGACAAACGGTTTTATGTAGTTATAAATGCGGTCTTTCAGTATGGAGAGGTCATTCTCGGTAAGTACAGCGTTTGGAAGGAAGAGGGATTCCGTATAACCTTTCATCAACCCCGCAGTGTTCAATGCACCAACAGCACCTGCGAAAGTGGCTTCATCTGGAACATCCTTGAATGACTCGGAAGTCGAATCCAGCTTGAGCCATTGTTGCAAGGCGACCGCAGCATCTTTACGTTGTACGGTTGTGCCAGAGAGCTTGTCCATGGTAAAAGGAACACCTGCAAGTGTAGCCGCTTCTTCCATAGCCTGAACAAATGCTGCCGGAGTTGCTGGCGCTTTTCCTTTGGATACAGCTGCTACTGTTGTTTTACTCGTAGGCGTTGCCGTTGCGGCTGATGCCGAAGGTACCGTTCCTCCCCATGTTGTGGCAACAACAGCACCTGCCAGTAACAAAGCCCCACTTTTTTTCAATACAGATCCATGATAAGTCATGCATCCACGCTCCCTTCCTGTGTCTCATTGATGTGTTAGCAGCGATTCTGTTTCTATGCTTTGACACATTGTATAGTTATGTCAGGTAATCTTACAAGGTTTATACTTATCCAAAAAAACGTATACATCAATACTTTACAGTGTTAATACTTATTCATGCTTCTGTTTACATGTACTCAGAAAAACTATTACATATTATAATGTGAAGAAATATAACACGAACTCGATATATTGATTAAACATGAGGTTACATGATGCGATTAGTTAGGAAGTAGAGATGACAGAGCATACCTTTAGTGTGAAATGATATAATGAAAAGATAGGGATAAAAGAGACATAACGTTCTACCAGAGAGGAAGAGATATGAAGTGAAGACATTGGTACTCGCAGAAAAACCATCTGTAGCACGCGAAATAGCCAGAGTTATGGGTGCGCGTGATAAACATAAAAGTTATATGGAAGGTCCGAAATATATCGTTACCTGGGCGCTTGGACATCTGGTTGGATTAGCTGAACCGGAGGATTACGACAAAAAGTATGCAACATGGAATCTGGAGGACCTGCCCATTCTGCCAGATCGTACGAAATTGAAAGTACTTAAAGAGACCAATCATCAATATAAAGCCGTGCAGCAGTTAATGAAACGTCAGGATGTGGGTGAGCTTGTCATTGCGACGGATGCAGCCCGTGAGGGAGAATTGCTGGCCCGTTGGATCATGCAGATGGCAGGGTGGAAAAAACCTTTTAAACGCCTGTGGATTTCATCCCAGACAGATAAGGCGATCAAAGACGGATTTGCTTCGCTGAAACCAGGTAGTCAGTTCGACCGTCTTTATGAATCTGCACGCTGCCGGGCGGAAGCCGACTGGATGATTGGACTTAACGTGACCCGTGCACTAACCGTTCGTTTCAATGCACAGTTATCTGCTGGACGTGTACAAACCCCGACATTAGGCATGATTATGGATAGGGAAAATGAAATTACCGGTTTCCGCTCGCAGGAGTATGAGACGTTAACGGCAGATTTGGGAGATTTTCAGGCTGTGTGGCGGGCAACTGGGGGAGATTCGCGAATCTTTGACCCTCAGGAAACGCAGGAATTGAAGAAACGGGTAGATGGGCGCAAGGGCACGATTGCCCAAGTGAAGAAAAGCGAGAAAGTAGAGCCGCATCCACTGGCATATGACCTGACGGAACTGCAACGGGATGCCAACCGGAAATATGGTTTCTCTGCAAAGCAAACATCAAATGTCCTGCAACGTCTGTACGAACAGCATAAACTCGTCACGTACCCACGTACGGACAGTCGATACCTGACTTCGGACATGACAGCTACGTTGAAAGAACGGCTGGATAGTGTAGCCATTGGACCTTATGCGTCTTTGGCACGTCCTTTACTGCGCAAAAATCTGAATATGACCAAACGGATTGTGGATGACAGCAAAGTTACGGATCACCATGCGATTATCCCAACGGAGCAGACGGTGCTTCTGAATCAATTGAATCCAGAGGAACGCAAACTGTACGATCTGATCGTACGTCGTTTTATCAGCCTATTCTATCCGGCAGCGAAGTACGATTCGGTTGCGATCACGGTTCAGGTGGGGAATGACTCCTTCCATGTTAAAGGTACAACGGTGAAAGAAAGTGGATGGCGTGAAGTATACGGCGGCGATTACAGCGATGATGACGATGACCGTACTGATGATGCAGCAGACCATGAGCGTGCGCTTTTGCCAGATGTGCAGCAAGGGCAGTCCGTGACGGTTCAGCGTTGCCATATTAAAAGTGGACGGACGATGCCGCCCAAACGGTATACCGAAGCTGCTTTGCTTTCCCAGATGGAAAAGCATGGACTCGGCACTCCAGCTACACGTGCGGATATTATCGAGAAGCTGGTCAGTTCCGATACAATAGATCGTCAAGGCAGCAGCATGCATCCAACCGGTAAAGGGAAACAGTTGATTGAACTGGCTGCCCCGCAGCTTCGTTCACCGGATCTGACTGCCCGCTGGGAAGCTGAACTGGAACGCATCGCTCGTGGGCAAGGGAAACCGGGGCCGTTTCTGGATAGTATCCGATCCATGGCAAAAGAGTTGGTGTCTACGGTAAAAGGCAGCAAAGCAGAGTACAAGCCGCATAATGTGTCCAATAGCCATTGTCCGGACTGTAATGCACGTTTGCTGGAGAAGAAGGGCAAGCGCGGCAAGTTTCTTGTATGTCCTACCGAGGACTGCGGGTATCGTCGTTCGGCAGAAAAGAGACTCTCCAATCGTCGTTGTGCGCAGTGCCACAAAAAGATGGAAATCAAAGAAGGCAAGGCGGGGTTATACGTACAATGTCTACCTTGTGGTATTACAGAAACGTTGGATAAGGACAAACAGCATGTGAACAAACGCGATCAGCAAAAGCTGGTGAAACAATATGCTAAGCAGGAGTCCATCGGTTCCAATCTGGGTGAACTGCTGAAGGCGGCTATGGAGAAAAAGGGAGAGTAACACGCTTGAGGGTAGTTGAAGTCGTATAAGATCCTCCGTTTTCAGGCAACGTAAGCCAAGGAGGTGATACCTACATGCCGCATAACAAACCAGAGAAGATCCATAACCAGCAAAACAAAGACAGTATTCGGGAAGAGAGTATCGCTGTGCGCCCGGACAAAGCAGCCAAAAGAGCACCAAGCCTGAACGGTATTCCAAAGCAGGAGTCCTAGGTTAGAGCGAGGTTAGCGTTATTACACAAAATTGCGGTTCCCTATCCGGTGCGTTGAACATGTCTCTGATGAGGACTATAATGGAGACAGGGAGATGTCCCGGGACAGGGGGATCGCTAGAATTATATGCAAACCGGACTTATATTGTGGTTTTTATTTATTAATGTAGTTGGTTATCTGGTGATGTCGGATGATAAGAGGCGTGCACAACAGCGTCGTGACCGTACACCCGAACGGACGTTATTCTTATTAGCATTTATAGGCGGTGCTTTGGGAGTCTGGATCGCGATGTATCGGAAAAGGCATAAGACTAAACATCCCAGCTTCACCATTGGCATTCCGTTGTTGTTGTTCTTGAATGCGGTAATCTATGGTTACTTTATTCAATGAACACATGCGTAACCGTTCATACTGTGGTTTCATATGTAAATTCATTCGTATAAATGGTTCATTGTGGCTCTGGAACGTTTAAGGAGTTATATGGTTCTGTTAGTTTATTACATGTCAGACCGAAGCTTGCTTCGCGTGCTCTACATATAAAGGAAGGGACGGGATTCACATGTTATTTTCCAAAATATTAGTGGCTTATGATGGTTCCAAAGCTTCAAATAAAGCGCTTGATCGTGCGATTGAGCTAGCTAAAGTGTCCCCAAATGCAGTACTGGATGTCATTCATGCTTTTGATTTCCCGCGTGTATTCATCGGTGAGGGACTGGCTCCATTGCCACCTTCACTTAATAATGACTATTACAATCTGGCGGTACAGACGACAGATGAAGCAAAAGAGCGAATTCAGGCTGCGGGTGTAACGGCCAATGTGGACCTGATTCAAGGAGCAGCTGCGGAAGTATTGCTTGATTTTGCCAAAGAAAATGATTCTGATATCATTATTATTGGTAGCCGCGGCCTGGGTGGTATTCGGGAATTTGTCCTGGGTAGTGTCAGTCACAATGTGGTGCAGCATGCGCGGGTTCCAGTACTGATCGTAAAATAATGGATGAAGTGTGTACGCACTGAAAAGCAGGAAGCCGGTTGTCTTCGAGAGATTGAAGAGGAGCCGGCTTTCTTTTATGGGATGAAATGGATGGTTAAGCGAATTTAAAGAAGTAATTCCCGAACATTATATTTGTCAATATGTTAAATGTTCGTCTTTAAGTTGACATTAGCTGTAGGGGATTGTTAGAATGTTAGATGTGTCGATCAGGTAAGAATAAGGTCGAGTAGGAACGAAATATGTAATAAGAGATTACAAAAATGAACGATGATAGTTTGATAGATATTTGCTCGTATAACGCCGGGAATAGGGCCCGGAAGTATCTACCCGGGAACCGTAAATTTCCGGACTACGAGGAGATACGGCTGAGAGTCGCATGCAACCAGATGCGGACAGCAAGCCCCCTTTGGCATGCCCAAATGAGGGATACGTATTTCTTGGAGTCCGGTGTCCGGAGAAAATGTGATGTTTTCGCGGGTAGCGGATTTTTTCATTTCACACATAATAAGAGTCCCTTAATAGTCAGATGTAATCAAAAAAGCTCAGACGGGAGTTGGATGTATTCATGTCACTGCAAGTCGCTGTAATTATGGGCAGCAAGTCGGATTGGGAAACGATGAAACATGCGTGCGAGGTGCTGGACGAACTGGAGATTGGGTATGAGAAAAAGGTGGTCTCCGCCCATCGTACACCGGATCTGATGTTTGAATACGCAGAGCAAGCAATTGATCGAGGATTCAAGGTGATCATTGCAGGCGCAGGCGGGGCAGCACATCTACCCGGTATGGTTGCCGCCAAAACGATGCTTCCAGTCATTGGCGTACCGGTTCAATCCAAAGCGTTGAACGGTCTCGATTCCTTGTTGTCCATTGTTCAGATGCCTGGTGGTATTCCCGTCGCAACTGTGGCGATTGGCAAGGCAGGGGCAACGAATGCAGGATTGCTGGCAGCTCAAATGATCGGTGCTTTTGACCCGGATGTCCAACGTCGCTCTGAAGCTCGCCGAGAGCGCATCAAACAAGAAGTACTCGAAAGTAGTGAAGAACTATGAATAGAGCAGGGAACCAATCCGGTATAGCAGGAGAGCTAAAAAAAGTCCTGTTGCCCGGGAAAACAACCATCGGCATTCTTGGAGGCGGACAGCTCGGACGTATGATGACGCTCGCAGGAACGGCAATGGGGTATCGATTCGTTACTCTTGATCCCGCTGCGGATGCGCCTTGTGGTCAAGTTGCTCGTCAGATTGAAGCTGGTTATGGCGATGCCAAAGCTGCACTTGAACTGGCTCGGCAATGCGATGTCATTACGTATGAATTCGAAAATGTGGATGCAGAAGTCGCTGGGCTGCTCGAGCGTGAGTCTTACGTTCCGCAAGGAAGTGCGTTACTGTACACCACACAACATCGGTTGCGTGAAAAACGTGCGATCGAAGCTGCTGGAGTAAGAGTCGCGCCTTATCGTGAGATCACAAGTGTGGATACGATGCTTGCTGCTGTTAGCGAACTTGGAGTGCCGTGTGTACTGAAGACGGTGACTGGAGGCTACGATGGCAAAGGTCAACGGGTCATCCGGGAAGCAAGTCAGGCTGTTGCGGCATACGAAGAACTTGCGGCTACTGGTGCGGAACTGGTGTTGGAACAATTCATCAAGTTTGAATGCGAGATTTCGGTCGTAGTAGCGCGTAGTACAAATGGGGAGATCAAAACGTTCCCGCCAGCGGAGAACATTCATGTAAATAACATTTTGCATGCTTCAATTGTACCGGCTAGAGTTGCTGCAGACATCCAGATTGAAGCACAGAAACTGGCAGCAGCGGTGGCAGAATCGATGAAGGCTGTTGGGTTGCTGGCTGTGGAACTGTTTGTAGCGGCGGATGGAAGACTGTACGTCAACGAACTGGCACCAAGACCACATAATTCTGGTCACTATACGATGGAAGCTTGTGCGACTTCTCAGTTCGAACAACATATCCGTGCGATCTGCGGATTACCACTTGGGGACACTTCGTTATTGAGTCCGGTTGTTATGGTCAATGTGCTTGGAGAGCATCTGGAAGGTATTATCGTTAGAACAGGGCAACCTGATGCAGAAGCGATAGAGCTCGGTGTGATTCCCAAGCTTCATATATATGGTAAAACAGAAGCAAAAACAGGACGGAAGATGGGGCATGTGAATCTGCTCTGTCAGGATGTTGAAGAAGGATTGCAATGGATTGAACAAACTAACCTCTGGAGGAATACAAATTCATGATTGAACGTTATAGCAGACCCGAAATGAGAGCCATCTGGACCGAAGAAAACAAATTCCAATCGTGGCTGGAAGTTGAAATTTGTGCATGTGAGGCGTGGGCCGAACTGGGTGTAATCCCTAAGGAAGAAGCAGCATTGCTTCGTCAGAACGCATCTTTTGATATCGATCGCATCTATGAGATTGAAAAGGAAACACGTCATGACGTTATCGCATTTACACGTACGGTATCTGAAAGTCTGGGTGCAGAGCGGAAATGGGTGCACTACGGACTGACTTCCACAGATGTCGTGGATACGGCTCTAGGTTATGTATTGCGTCAAGCGAATGAGATTCTGGAAAAGGATATCGTGAATTTCATTGAAATTCTTCGTGAAAAAGCATTGGCTTATCAGCACACCCCAATGATGGGACGTACGCACGGTGTGCATGCGGAGCCAACGACATTTGGACTGAAAATGGCATTGTGGCATGAAGAGATGAAACGGAACCTGGAGCGTTTCCGCCATGCAGCAGACAATGTACAATACGGCAAAATCTCAGGCGCAGTAGGAACGTACGCGAACATCGATCCGTTTGTTGAAGAGTTTGTCTGCGAGAAGCTGGGCACGAAGCCTGCGCCGATCTCAACTCAAACATTGCAACGTGACCGTCACGCAGAATATATGGCTACACTGGCGTTGATCGCAACGTCCCTGGACAAGTTCGCTACAGAGGTACGTGCACTGCAGAAGAGTGAATTCCGTGAAGTGGAAGAAGCTTTTGCAAAAGGTCAAAAAGGATCTTCCGCGATGCCGCACAAGCGTAACCCGATCGGTAGTGAAAACATCTCCGGTCTGTCCCGCGTCATTCGCGGACATATGGTATCGGCATACGAGAACGTAACACTTTGGCATGAACGCGACATCTCACATTCTTCCGTAGAACGTATCATTCTGCCGGATGCAACGATGCTGCTGAACTACATGCTGAACCGTTTTGGTAACATCGTGAAGAACCTGACGGTATTCCCTGAGAACATGAAACGTAACATGGAGCGCACCTACGGGGTACCATTCTCCGGTCGTATCATGACAAAGCTGATCGACAAAGGTTTCAGCCGCGAGCAAGCGTACGATACCGTTCAACCACGTGCGATGCAAGCATGGGAAGAACAACGCCAGTTCCAGGATATCGTGAAATCCACACCGGAAATCACGGAAGTGCTGAACGAAGAAGAAATCGCAGATGCTTTCAACCCGTCATGGCACCTGAAGCACGTTGACACCATCTTCAAAAAGCTCGGCTTGAACGACTAATATATAAGGCTTTGGATTATTCTACTCCCTAAAAGTATAGGTTGATTATGTGTTCACGCTGGAACGGAGAAGGCAGAAAAAAACCTGAAGAAGCAAAGCGCTCGCCTTTATCACAGGATTTTCCCCTTGAGAAAGGGGATCAGAAAAATCAGGGGATAACAGCGATTGGAAGGTTGTTCTGCATTCGGAGTGGCCCCGCGTGAAGAGGGGAATTGGACGTATACTTTACATCTCCTGAAAGAAGGTGAGCCCATGGCACTGTCCACTGCGGCAGATCTCGTTAAAGCACCTCTGTTATATAAAGGAAAAGTACGTGAATTATACGATCTGGGTGAACATTTTCTGATCGTGGTTACGGACCGTATATCGGCATTTGATTACGTGCTGGACCCGGCGGTTCCCGAGAAAGGAAACGTACTGAATAAACTCAGCAGCTTTTGGTTCGAACTGACGGGTGACATGATGGAGAATCACGTCGTTCATACCGATGTGAATCAACTGGGTGATCTCATCACAGACCCTGAATTGCTCAAAGACCGCATCATGGTAACCCGCAAAGCAGAACGCATTGATATTGAATGTGTCGTGCGTGGATACATCACGGGTGGGGGATGGAGACAATACGAGACGAGTGGTGAAGTGAATGGCATTAAACTGCCTGATGGACTTCGCAAAAACGCCAAGCTCGAAGTTCCTATTTTCACACCGGCAGCCAAAAACGATGTTGGTCACGATGAGGACATCCCAATGGATCGCATGAAAGAACTGGTGGGAGACGCACTCGCAGTTGAGCTTCAGGAAAAAAGCTTGCGCCTGTACGAATTCGCCCGTGATTACTGTGATCAGCGTGGCATCATTCTGGCAGATTGCAAATTCGAGTTCGGCATCGTGGATGGCAAGGTCATCCTGATTGACGAAATCTTCACCCCAGATGCTTCACGCTTCTGGGCCAAAGAGAATTATGAACTCGACATCGAGATCGACAGCATGGATAAAGAGCCAGTGCGCACCTATCTCGCCGGAACCGATTGGGACAAGAACAGCAAACCTGATCCACTTCCACAAGAGGTAGTTGAAGCAACAACCGCAAGATACGTCGATATTTATAACCGTTTAACGAAATAATAAAGTTTTAACGTTTGAGCGGGCTACAGGAAAGTTTGGCTTTCAATCGCTGTTGCCCCCGGAATGTATTGATTTGAATCCTTTTTTCAAAAGGAAACATTCCGGTTGCAAAGGCGAACGCTCCGCTTCTCCAGCTCAAATCTTTCCCTCCGCCAGTGTTCAAACTGGTGGGTGAGGCAATTAAGACCAAAGACTTCTATTAAACAGGAAGTCTACAAATATAAAAATAATAAGGTTACTAAAGTAACTTAAAGACCATTAATTGTTTCAAGTAATGGTCAGGCTAGACCATTACACACCGTGCAACGTAAAAGGTTTAGGCCTTTAAAAAACGTCGCATGGACTAGCGGAGGGGCGGAATTGTTCTTAAAGGAGCGATAGCGTTCGCCTTTGTCCCCGGGTTTTGACCGCAGAGCGGGCCAAAACAATCCAAAAAACCTGGGGACAACAAGCGACCGGAAGAACAATCCGCCCCGGAGCAAGCGCCCCAAGCCCCACCTTTTAACAGCGTAAAGCATTTATCCCGTTCATTACTGAGGAGGAACATAAGGATCATGATCAAAGCAACCGTATATGTCACTATTAAGCAAAGCGTACTCGACCCGCAAGGCGTAGCTGTTCAAGGAGCCCTGCATTCTATGGGATTCAACGAAGTGGAAAGTGTACGGATCGGTAAAGTCATGGAATTGAACCTGGATACAACAGATCGTGCGGAAGCGGAGAAACGATTGAAAGTCATGTGTGAAAAGTTGCTGGCCAACACCGTTGTTGAAGATTACCGCTACGAATTGGAGGGTTAATCTCATGAAATTTGCAGTTCTTGTGTTCCCTGGCTCCAACTGCGACATCGACTGTTATAAGGCAGTGGAAGATGCCATTGGGCAAGAGGTTGATTATGTATGGCACACGGCTACAGATCTTTCGGCTTATGATTGTATTTTAGTTCCGGGTGGTTTCTCTTATGGTGACTACTTGCGTTGCGGAGCGATTTCCCGCTTTGCACCGGTAATGAACGAGGTAGCGAAGGCTGCTGAACAAGGTAAATATATTCTTGGTATTTGCAACGGATTCCAGATCCTGACGGAAGCGGGATTGCTTCCAGGTGCATTGATCCGTAACACTTCCCTGAAATTCCGTTGTCACGATACGGTATTGAAAGTGGCAAACGCAGATACACCATTTACACGTGACTATGCACCAGGTGAAGAGATTATCATCCCGATTGCTCACGGTGAAGGAAACTATTATTGCGACGAGGAGACGCTTGCGAGTCTGCAAGCGAACAACCAGATCGTATTTACGTACGGGACCAACCCGAACGGTTCCCTGGGTGATATTGCAGGAGTCTGTAACGAGGCTGGAAACGTGATCGGCATGATGCCGCATCCAGAGCGTGCAGTGGATTCACTGTTTGGTTCGGAAGACGGCAAACGTATGTTTACATCTATTTTGAAAGCATGGAGGGATCGGCATGACGCAGCAGCTATCCGCTAAGGAACCAACAGCAGAACAGGTCGCAGAACATAAACTTTACGCACAAATGGGCGTATCTGACAGCGAGTATAAGCTGATCTGTGAGTTCATGGGGCGAAAGCCAAACTACACGGAAATTGGTGTGTTCAGTGTAATGTGGTCCGAGCATTGTGCTTATAAAAACTCCAAGCCATTACTGCGCCGTTTCCCAACCACTGGACCACGTGTCCTGATGGGACCTGGTGAAGGTGCCGGTATCGTGGATATCGGTGATAATCAGGCCGTTGTATTCAAAATTGAAAGCCATAACCATCCTTCCGCAGTTGAGCCTTATCAAGGTGCGGCAACAGGTGTGGGCGGCATTATCCGTGATATTTTCTCCATGGGTGCAAGACCAGTAGCAATACTGAACTCCCTTCGTTTCGGTAAGCTGGAGAGTGATCGCGTTAAATATTTGTTCGAACATGTGGTAGCGGGTATTGCTGGATACGGTAACTGTATCGGTATTCCTACCGTTGGTGGCGAAGTGATGTTTGATGAGAGCTATGAAGGCAATCCACTGGTTAACGCCATGTGTGTGGGTCTGATTGATCATGACAAGATCCAGCGCGGTGTAGCTAAAGGTGTAGGTAACCCGGTTTACTATGTGGGCCCGCCAACAGGCCGTGATGGAATTCATGGAGCAACCTTTGCATCGGTTGAACTGACGGAAGAATCCGAGTCCCAACGGACAGCGGTTCAGGTTGGTGACCCGTTTATGGAAAAACTCGTCATGGAATCATGTCTGGAATTGATCGACACGGGCATCGTGCTCGGAATTCAGGATATGGGTGCTGCGGGTCTGACATGTTCGAGTGCAGAGATGGCAAGTAAAGCGGGTAACGGTCTGGAACTGTATCTGGATCAGGTGCCACAGCGTGAAGAAGGCATGACGCCTTACGAGATGATGTTGTCAGAGTCCCAGGAACGGATGTTGTTCGTTGTTGAGCCGAAGGATGAGGCGCAGGCGATGGAAATCTTTGAACGTTGGGGCGTAATCTGTGCCAAAGTTGGTAAAGTAACGGATGATGGTCGTCTGAAATTGATCCACCACGGCGAAGTGGTCGGAGATATGCCGGTAACGGCTTTGGTTGACGAATGTCCAGTGTATGACAAACCTTCTTCTGTACCTGCCTACTACGAGCAAAGTGCTTCCATCGACACGCTTCGTTATGACGAAGTGTCGGATCTCGGCGGAGCACTGAAACAAGTGCTGGCATCACCAACAGTAGCAAGTAAAAAATGGATTTATGATCAATACGACTACATGGTGCGTACAAGCACTGCCGTTCGCCCAGGTTCGGATGCAGCCGTAGTTACGATTCGTGGCACACGCAAAGGTCTCGCGATGACAACGGACTGTAATGGACGTTATGTGTACCTTGATCCTGAAGTTGGTGGACGGATTGCCGTAAGTGAAGCAGCGCGTAACATTGTATGTTCCGGTGCAGAGCCGCTGGCAATTACGGACAACCTGAACTTCGGTAACCCGGAGAAACCGGATATTTTCTGGCAAATGGAGAAAGCGGTAGACGGTATGGCGGAAGCTTGTCGTGTGCTGGATACACCGGTCATCGGTGGTAACGTAAGTCTGTATAATGAAAACGCCAAAGGCTCCATCTATCCAACGCCAGTTGTCGGTATGGTAGGTCTCGTTCATGATACGGATCATATCACGACACAAGCATTCAAGTCCGAAGGTGATGTTATCATCCTCCTGGGTGAAACAAAAGCTGAACTGGGTGGCAGCGAGCTGCAATACGCGGTTCATGGTCAGACGGAAGGTCGTCCACCAGAACTGAACTTGCAAACAGAAAAAGCGTTGCTCAGCACGGTGCTGGAAGCTATTCAATCCGGTCTCGTTCGCTCGGCACATGACTTGTCTGAAGGCGGCTTGGCTGTTGCACTCGCAGAGTCTTGCATCAGTGGTAACGTAGGAGCACAGGTGAATGTGGAGACTGCATTGCGTGCAGATCACGCCCTATTCAGTGAGAGCCAATCCCGTATCTTGTTGTCGGCTACGCCAGAGCAAGCGGGTAAACTTGAAGCATTTGTACGTGAGCGTGGTGTACCTGTAGCTGTGATTGGACGAGTAGAAGGAAGTAACCTGACGATTGAATTGAACGGAACATCAGCCGTGAGCGAACCTGTAGGAGGTTTGGCTCAGGTCTGGGAGGATGCGATTCCATGTCTCATGAACTGACGACAGGACCGTTGTGGACAGGCGATTATTATAATGAAGGGTCCGGCAAGGAAGGACTCGACAAATTGAAAGAAGAATGCGGTGTGTTCGGGGTGTTCAGACACCCTGACGCGGCTTCGCTCTCCTATTATGGACTGCATGCGCTGCAACATCGGGGCGAAGAAAGTGCAGGCATGTGTGTGAGTGATGGCAGCCAGTTTAACTATCATCGCGGCATGGGTCTGGTGAAGGAAGTATTCACCAAAGACCTGATGCAGACGCTGACCGGGGATATTTCCATTGGACATGTCCGTTATTCAACGAGTGGTGACAGTAAACTGACAAACGCACAGCCATTGGTATTTAAATACCGTGATGGCGATTTGGCGGTAGCGACCAACGGGAACATTGTGAATGCACCAACGATCCGGCGCGAGCTGGAGCAGAGCGGGTCCATTTTCCAAACAACAAGTGATACCGAGGTCATTGCGCATCTAATTGCACGATCCTCCAAAGGGCTTGTGGAAGCGGCAAAAGAGGCGTTCCAGCGCATTGTGGGTGGTTATGCATTTCTGATCATGACCAATGACAAACTGCTCGTGGCTTCCGATCCGCACGGACTTCGTCCGCTGACGATGGGTAAGCTGGGAGATGCATATCTGTTTGCATCCGAGACGTGTGCACTGGAAACAATTGGCGCAGAGTTAATCCGTGACATTGAACCGGGTGAACTGCTTGTGCTGGATGCAGATGGTCTGCACGAGGATCGCTTTGATCATCACAAACACCGCAAGGCATTATGCGCGATGGAATATATTTATTTTGCTCGTCCGGATAGTGATATGAATGGTACGAACCAGCATGCGGCCCGTAAACGGATGGGAAGCCGGATGGCGATTGAGTCGTTTGTGGATGCGGACTTGGTTACGGGGGTACCAGATTCCAGCATCTCGGCAGCAATTGGATACGCTGAACAGACAGGTATTCCGTATGAGATGGGTATGATCAAGAACAAATACACCGGACGTACGTTTATCCAGCCAAGCCAGGAATTGCGGGAGCAGGGCGTGAAGATGAAGCTGAGCGCTGTGCGTCGCGTTGTGGAAGGCAAGCGTGTGGTTATGATTGACGACTCCATCGTACGGGGAACAACTTCCCGACGGATCGTGAACATGCTACGTGATGCAGGAGCAACGGAAGTACATGTACGGATTACATCACCACCTTTCAAAAACCCGTGTTTCTACGGTATTGATACGCCTGACAGCCGTGAATTAATTGCTTCACAGTTGTCGGTGGAAGAAATCTGCCGTGAAATTAATGCGGACTCCCTGGAGTTCCTCAGTCCCGATGGACTGATTGCATCGATTCAGGGAGATAATCAGGATGATCCTAAAGGCGGACTATGTCTCGCATGTTTTGATCATGATTACCCAACCCGCCTCGATTTTGGCGGCGAGGAAAAATTCGGCTGTAGCTGTTAGCCCTCAAGCCCCGCCTTGCGGAGCAACAGGGGCTAGGCAGCCAGGCGAAGCAGCTGCCCCGGGCCAAGCCCGCGCCCTTAAGCCCCGCCTTGCGGAGCAACAGGGGCTAGGGCAGCCAGGCGAAGCAGCTGCCCCCGGGCCAAGCCCGCGCCCTTAAGCCCCGCCTTGCGGAGCAACAGGGGCTCAGGCAGCCAGGCGAAGCAGCTGCCCAGCGGGCTTGCCCGCAGCGTAGCTGAGCGGGGTTCGCTGACCGATGGCTTGCAGCCAACGGAATCGGCGAACAATCCCGCGAGATCACGCACGAACCAACCATAGCAAGATCACACCAGCCACCTCTGCACCGCTTTTTTGGCGGGTGTCCAGAGGGCCTGCCAAGGTCCTATGGGGTCCTCCCGGGCGGGAGGATTTAGGTGGGGCGAAAAAAAAGGAGATGATTCCACTTGTCTGAAGCATATAAAAAGGCCGGCGTTGATATCGCGGCAGGTAATGAAGCGGTTGAACGGATGAAAAAACACGTGAAGCGTACCTTCCGTCCGGAAGTGATGACAGATCTGGGAGGCTTTGGCGCCCTGTTCGGTTTGAACAAAGATAAATACGATGAGCCGGTGCTTGTATCTGGTACGGATGGCGTAGGCACCAAGCTGAAAATTGCATTTGCCATGGACCGTCACGATACCATCGGAATCGACGCGGTAGCGATGTGTGTGAACGACATTGTGGTACAGGGTGCAGAACCACTCTTCTTCCTCGACTATCTGGCATGTGACAAAGTCATTCCTGAGAAAATTGAAGCTATTGTCGCGGGTATCGCTGAAGGGTGTCATCAATCTGGTTGTGCGTTGATCGGTGGCGAGACGGCGGAGATGCCGGGCATGTACAGTGAAGGCGAATACGATATTGCCGGATTCACGGTGGGGATCGTGGACAAAGCGAAGATCATCAATGGTACAACCATTGCTCCTGGCGACACAGTGATTGGCCTGGCTTCCAGTGGTGTGCATAGTAACGGATTCTCGCTGGTACGCAGACTTTTGTTGGAAGATGCGGGTCTTGATCTGCATGATGAAGTAGCGGAACTGGGCGGTAAGCTGGGTGATTCCCTGCTGGAACCTACAAAGATCTATGTTAAACCTCTGTTGTCCCTGCTGGAAAAGGTAAAAGTAAAAGGCATGGCACACATTACAGGTGGTGGCTTCATCGAGAATATCCCACGTATGTTGCCGAGCAACGTGAATGTGGATATTGACTACGGTTCTTGGCCGATCCTGCCAATCTTCAACCTGTTACAGGAAAAGGGTGCTGTTTCGAACCGTGACATGTTCACCACATTTAACATGGGTGTCGGGCTTGTACTGGTCGTTAATGAAGCAGATGCATCGGAAGCGCTGCAACAACTGAAAACATCTGGTGAAGAAGCGTACATCATTGGCCGTGTTACTGAAGGAGATGCGCGAGTAACCTTCACGGGAGCGGATGTTTAATGGCGAACTACCGCATAGCTGTATTTGCCTCGGGTGAAGGGACTAACTTTCAGTCATTGGTCGATGCAGTACGGAATGGTGGGCTGAATGCATCCGTTGATCTGCTCGTGTGTGATAAACCATCTGCACGTGTTGTGCAGCGGGCACAGGACGCAGGCGTGGAATGTCATCTGTTTACTCCGAAAAATTATGCTTCCCGTGAAGCCTATGAGTCAGAGATCGTGGAAGTACTTGAATCCAAAAAGATCGACCTGGTCGTTCTTGCCGGATATATGAGATTGCTGACTTCCGTTGTGGTGGATCGTTACGCAGGGCGGTTGATTAACATTCATCCGTCCTTGCTACCGGCATTTGCAGGTAAGGATGCGATTGGACAGGCATTGGAATACGGTGTGAAAGTTACGGGTGTGACCGTGCACTTTGTGGACGGAGGCATGGATACCGGACCGATTATTGCCCAGCATCCGGTTCCCATTTTGCCAGAGGATACGCCTGAGTCAATCAGCCGTTCCATTCATGCGGCTGAACAGCAGTTATATCCTGAAGTTGTTTCATGGTTCGCGCAAGGTCTGGTTCAATTAGACGGACGTCACGTGACTGTTAACAAACCGGTTTAATATAGTTTTAAACTGTTTCACACATTAACGAAGAGGACAGAAATAAGCTGGAGAAGCAAAGGGCTCGCCTTTATTACTGGATTTTTACCATTGAGAAATTGTTCAAAAAAATCTAGGAATAACAGCGATCGAAAGATTATTCTGGACTCGTAGTGTTTTAGTGTGAAAATCCATTTATCAACTGTATAACAGAAGTCGAATATTGGTACGCATTTTGTGATATTTCTCGGGAAATAAATCGGCTGTGTTTCGTCAGGAAACGCGAAGCCATGGGACATTAAAGGAGGAGCATATTGTGAGTATCAAAAGAGCGCTGGTTAGCGTATCGGATAAAACGGGCATCGTGGACTTTTGCCGCGAGCTGTCGCAAATGGGTGTGGAGATTATTTCGACAGGAGGTACAAGCAGCCTGTTGTCGAAAGAAGGCGTACCTGTCATCGGAATTTCGGATGTGACCGGATTTCCGGAAATCATGGACGGACGTGTCAAAACATTGCATCCGGCAGTTCATAGTGGGTTGTTGGCTGTGCGTGATAACGAAGAGCACACACGCCAAATGGAAGAACTCGGTCTTGGCTATATCGATCTGGTTGTCGTGAACCTATATCCATTCCAAGAGACTATTGCGAAACCGGACGTAGCATACGAAGATGCCATCGAGAACATCGATATTGGCGGTCCAACGATGCTTCGCTCGGCAGCCAAAAACCATGCCTTTGTCAGTGTCATTGTAGACGCATCTGATTACAGCCAAGTGTTGGAGGAAGTGCGCAACGATGGAGATACCACTCTCGAAACTCGCAAACGGCTTGCGGCAAAAGTGTTCCGTCATACGGCGGCTTACGATGCACTCATCTCCGACTACCTGTCCAACGTAAATGGCGATCCACTGCCAGAGCGTCTAACGGTTACTTACGAAAAACTCCAGGATTTGCGTTACGGCGAAAATCCACACCAGCAGGCGGCATTCTACCGCAAACCGCTGGCTGCTCAAGATACGTTGACAACAGCCGAGCAATTGCATGGCAAAGAGTTGTCTTACAATAACATCAACGATGCGAACGCAGCATTGCAGATTGTCAAAGAATTTGAAGAACCGGCCGTTGTGGCGGTTAAACATATGAACCCATGCGGCGTAGGTATTGGCGCAAGTATCTATGAAGCTTACAGCAAGGCATATGCTGCAGATCCAACGTCTATTTTTGGTGGCATTGTGGCAGCGAACCGCATTATCGACAGCGACACAGCAGGCAAATTGAGCGAGATTTTCCTGGAAATCGTACTTGCTCCTGACTTTACAAAAGAGGCTCTCGATATCCTGACGAAGAAGAAAAACATTCGTTTGCTCAAAACGGGTGAGTTGAATGCTGCTCGTAAACGGGAGAGCCAATTCGTGGTAACGTCCATCGACGGCGGCATGATCGTGCAACAGTCCGATGTACACTCCATCGAAGCGAGTGAACTGAACGTGGTAACCGATCGTGCGCCATCGGAAGAAGAACTGAAACAGCTGTTGTTTGGCTGGAAAGTAGTTAAACACGTGAAATCCAATGCGATTGTACTTGCTGCGAATGATATGACGGTGGGTGTGGGCGCTGGACAAATGAATCGTGTGGGTGCAGCCAAAATTGCGATTGAGCAAGCGGGCGAGCAAGCAAAAGGTGCTATTCTGGCATCCGATGCGTTCTTCCCAATGGGTGATACGCTGGAACTGGCAGCAAAAGCCGGAATTACAGCGGTAATTCAACCTGGTGGTTCGATCAAAGATGAAGAGTCCATCAAAGTAGCCAATGAATACGGAATTGCCATGGTCTTCACAGGCGTTCGTCACTTCAAACACTAGAACGAAAAAGGTTTAAATAAGGGGTGTCGCCAGTCATACTTATGACTTATGGTACACCCCCTCTTTTTTAGGTTTTTTAACACGCATTAGCGTAACAAATCCAGTTATGCACGGAGGGGGAACAGAGCGAATGGATATTCTGGTAGTAGGCGGCGGTGGCCGGGAACATGCAATCATCTGGGCATTGGCAAAGAGTCCAAAGGTAGACAAGATTCACTGTGCACCGGGAAATGCAGGCATTGCTCAACTGGCTGAGTGTCATGCCATTGCAGTAAATGAATTCGATAAACTAACGGCTCTTGCTGTAGAGCTTAAAGTAGGTTTAGTGGTTATTGGTCCGGATGATCCGTTGGCGGATGGAATCGTGGATGCATTTGATTCGACAGGTATTCCGGTATTTGGACCTCGTCGCAATGCAGCAGAGATCGAGGGAAGTAAAACGTTCATGAAGGATCTGCTGCACAAATACAACATTCCAACTGCAGCCTATGAGAAATTCGACAATTACGAACAAGCTCAAGCATACCTGAATGAGCAAGCAATTCCGGTTGTCATCAAGGCAGATGGACTTGCAGCGGGCAAAGGTGTGACAGTAGCTTATTCCCGTGATGAGGCTGATCAGGCTCTGCGTAACATCATGGTGGAGAAGGTATTTGGTGAAGCGGGAGCCAAAGTCATCATCGAGGAATTCCTCGCAGGGCAGGAAATGTCCATTCTGGCTTTTGTCGATGGGGAGACGGTTCGTCCGATGGCCGCAGCACAGGATCACAAACCTGTATTCGACAATGATCAGGGTCCAAACACAGGCGGTATGGGTACATACTCACCATTGCCACATATCCCAGCATCGATTATTGAAGAAGCCGTGGAGACGATCATCAAACCAACTGCCAAAGCGATGGTGTCCGAGGGACGCCCATTCCAGGGTGTATTGTTTGCCGGGCTGATGATTTCACCAGATGGTAAACCAAAAACGATTGAGTTCAACGCGCGTTTTGGTGATCCCGAAACACAGGTTGTATTGCCACGTCTGAAGAGTGACTTGTTCGATATCTTCTGGGCAACCGTCCATGGCAAGCTGGCTGATATTGAGATTGAATGGAGTGATGAAGCCGCAGTATGTGTGGTGCTTGCTTCAGGAGGTTATCCGGGTCCTTATGCCAAAGGTGTAGTCATTGAAGGACTGAACCAAGTAGATGACGCCGTGGTATTCCACGCAGGTACAGCGCGTAGTGAAGCGGGAGACTGGGTTACGAATGGTGGACGGATCCTGGGTGTAGTTGGCCTTGGTACGGATATTGCTGAAGCTAGAAACAAAGCTTATCAACAGGCGGAGCGTATCCATTTTGATGGTAAACATCAGCGAACGGATATTGCTGCCAAAGCACTCGTATAGAATGAATATAAGATCCCGTAAAGATGTATACCGGAAAGGTATTTGCATCTTGCGGGCTCTTTGCTACGTATATAGATGTATCTTGTGCATACGGCCGGACTTGTTTTATACGGGAAAGAATATGGGGAAGATTTAAAACGGGATTAAATCAGGGAGATCCGGCATGTTTAATGCCCTAAAGTAAGGGGTAGTATTTTTATAAATTGGACTATACTAAACATGTGAAGATTATCACATTATGAGGTAATATCAATCATATTATATAAAGTATGTAACATACATAGAGACTAATTTGTGAACATTATACTGTAAGCTTGTGGCAAACCATTACGTGCAACTGGATGGTTGAGCGGGAAACATGGTATACTTTTCGGAAACAGGAATGAGTACGAGGGGAGGTGGATATCTATTGGGTAGGCGATATTGTAAATTGTCCAAATGGCGAATCTAGGTGGAGTTAAGCGAGGAACAATTGACAGCATGAGGGGTAACCCGATTTGAATGAAGAAGTTTCTGCAAGTCATTGACTTCATCTTGAATTCCTGTTTTGTAATTTTACAAGGTCAAACGTAAGACTTATACAAAAGATATCATTGAAATCAATTTTATATAAGGCAGACGTCGTGTTGAAAGACTAACAGTTGATGAATGGTTAACACAGTTAACGGATCACGCTGTAACTATCTCTGGAGGTGAATCCCTGAGAACCGGGGAAATCATTGGACATAATTACCATATTGAATATCGCTTTACTTATTATCTTGATTGCATTGACTGCATTTTTCGTAGCATCGGAGTTCGCTGTAGTCAAAATTCGTACATCAAGAGTGGATCAACTGGTCGCGGAGGGCAATAAAAAGGCTGTACTCGCCAAAAAAGTTGTCTCGGACCTGGATTATTATCTATCAGCCTGTCAGCTCGGTATTACGGTCACTGCACTGGGACTGGGAGCGCTCGGAAAACCGACGGTTGAGAGATTGTTATATCCGGTATTCAATTATTTAGATGTACCTGCTTCAATCTCGTCGATTGCTTCCTATGCGATCGCCTTTATCCTCGTCACGTTCTTGCACGTGGTTGTTGGTGAGATGGCACCGAAAACGTTAGCGATTCAATTCTCAGAAAAACTGACATTAATGCTCGCCCCATCGCTATACTGGTTTGGTAAAATCATGTATCCGTTCATCTGGGCGCTTAATGGAACTTCACGTGTTCTTCTGCGAGGATTCGGTGTAAAGCCTGCCAAACATGATCAAGCCTACTCGGAGGATGAGATCAAAATCATCATGAACCAGAGTTACGAAGGTGACGAGAACAACAAGACCAAGCTTTCATATCTGGAAAATGTATTTGTGTTCGATGAACGTGATGCCAAAGACATCATGGTACCTCGTACAGAACTGGTGACATTAGATCAGGATATGACCTATGACGATATTATTCCTATATTGGATGAACATAACTACTCACGTTACCCTGTCATCGAGGATGGGGACAAGGACCGCATTATCGGCGTTGTGAATGTGAAAAAGATTTTGCCTGACATGGTAGCCGCAAGATCATATCAGCTAAGCGAGTTCGTTCGTGAGATCCCATTTGTTTCCGAAGTTACAAGTATCCAGGATGCAATGATTAAAATGCAGCAGGAACGTGTACACATGGCCGTGGTCGTGGATGAATATGGGGGTACCTCGGGTATCATTACGATGGAGGATATTCTGGAGGAACTTGTCGGTGAGATTCGCGATGAATTCGATGCCGATGAGGTGGCTGATATCCAGGAGACCGGAGAGAATCAATATCTCATTAATGGTCGGGTACTTTTGGATGAAGTGGAGCGGCAGTTCGGACTTATCTTTGAAGGTAATGAAGAGATGGATACCGTGGCCGGATGGATTCAGTACCAGAAGGGTGTAGGTGTGGAAAAAGGAGACACGGTAGAACACGGTGATTATGTCTGGACCGTTGTGGATACCGAAAACTATCACATCAAACAAGTTCTTCTGGAACGAGTGAGCGGCGCACAGGTTGAGGAAGCTACTAGCGATCTGGCGTGATCTTGTCCGGAAATCTTTTAAAAATTTAAATATTTTTGCGATAACGGAGAGGACAGAATAGACTGAAGAAGCGAAGCGTCCGCCTTTATCACCGGATTTTCCCCTTTTATATAAGGAATAAAAAAATCTGGTGATAACAGCGGTCGGAAGGTTATTTTGTCATCGGAGTGGTCTGTGCAACCTTAATATAAATTTTATTTGGAGGTGAATCCCTCAACCTGAGGGAAATCATTGGACGGAATAATAGCCTTGAATTTATTTTTAGTAGCCGTATTTATAGGTCTGACAGCCTTTTTCGTTGGAGCCGAATTTGCAATTCTTAAAGTACGGATGTCCCGAATCGATCAATTGATCTCGGAAGGCAACAAAAAGGCAGTACTGGCCAAAAAAGTGGCGCACAACCTTGATTATTATCTGTCGGCATGTCAATTGGGGATCACCATTACGGCGCTGGTATTGGGAGCCTTGGGTGAACCTACTGTTGAGAAAATGCTGCATCCGCTCTTTGAGCGAATGGAAGTACCAGCGGCATTGTCTACCGTGCTTTCCTATGGTATTGCTCTGGCGATCATTACGTTCCTGCACGTGGTTATTGGTGAATTGGCACCGAAAACCCTGGCGATTCAGTTTGCAGAGAGAATGACGCTGTTGCTGGCACCACCACTGTATTGGTTCGGTAAAATCATGAATCCATTCATCTACGCGCTAAATGGAGCTGCTCGTCTGTTGCTTGGCATATTTGGTGTAAAACCTGCCGGGCATGATACCGTTCACTCCGAAGAAGAGCTGAAGCTGATTATGGCTCAGAGCTACGAGAGTGGCGAGATCAACCAGACGGAGCTGGACTATCTCAAAAACATTTTTGCTTTTGATGAGCGTCTGCTTCAGGAGATTATGATACCACGAGATAAAATTGTTACTCTGAATAAGGAAATGCCGATTGATCAGATCATTGAGACGCTGAATCGACACGAATACACGAGATACCCTGTTATTGCGAATGGGGATCAGGCTCATTTTGTTGGCTTCATTAACACGAAAGAAATGCTGACGAGTGTAGCAGCAGGCAGAGACTTCAATATGGAGACATTTGTTCACAATACACCGAGTTTCTCCGAGCGTTCTCCAATCAAGGATGTACTGATCCAGATGCAGCAAAGCCGTGTACACATTGCAACCGTGAAAAACGAGGCAGGTGCTACGGTAGGTATGGTTACGATGGAGGATATCCTTGAAGAGATTGTCGGAGATATCAAGGATGAATACGAGCATAAAGATTTGGTGAATCCACCAAAAAGAATGAAACTGGTTTAAGAAGCATTAATACAAAAGTAATACAGGAATACGAAACAAGCTAATCAATCGTTATAACGCTAAGCAGGTTCCCGGAGTGATCGGGGCCTGCTTTTTGTATTAAATCTTAATTTTAAAATAAAAGCTTGCATATTGAGGTCCAATGGATTAATATAAATTTAAAGAATCTTAATTTAAAGATAAATAACGAAAAGCAATAAATAAAAGAAGCAAAAACAACCTATGATACAACTAAAACCAAGGGAGTGGAGATTATGTTCAGAACTTCAGGAATTCATCATATTACAGCTTTTGTTGACGATGCGCAGAAAAACGTTGATTTTTATGCAGCTGTGTTGGCGCTCAGACTGGTGAAAAAAACAATAAACTTTGATGCACCGGACGTGTATCACTTGTATTACGGGAATGAGCAGGGTGCACCGGGCACAATCATTACCTTTTTCCCACAGCAGAATTCAAGAAGAGGTGTCATTGGGTCAGGTCAGACTGGAGTTACCGTATATGCGGTTCCTGTAGGAAGCCTGCCTTTCTGGAAAGAACGTCTTGCTTCCTTCGATATTCCATATGAAAATAAAACCAGATTTGGTGAGCAGTACATTCGTTTCTTCGACAAAGGCGGTCTGTTGCTTGAACTGGTTGAGCGTGAAGGCGGTCAGCCAAGCAACTGGAGTTTCAACGGTGTGACACCGGAGCATGCCATCAAAGGATTTGGCGGAGCCGTATTGTTCAGCCACGTTCCTGAGAAAACCATGGACGTCTTGGTGAGCAAACTGGGTCTGGAGCAAGTCGGTGAAGAGAACGGACTCCTTCGTCTTCAGGCAAGCGGCGATATTGGTCAGATCATTGATATTCAGTCCACAGGTATCCAACGCGGGATTGGTGGAGCCGGAACGGTTCACCATATTGCATGGCGTGCCAAAGATTACGTGGAACATGAACAAATTCAGCAGGATCTTGAACAATCCGGATATCATCCAACGCCAGTCATTGACCGTCAATACTTCAACGCTGTGTATTTCCGGGAGCCGGGTGGTATACTGTTCGAACTGGCTACGGATCCTCCGGGATTTGCACGGGATGAACCAGCAGAGAGCATGGGTGAGAAACTGATGTTGCCTGAATGGTATGAACCACAGCGTGAGCAGATTGAACAATTGTTGCCACGAATTGAAGTACGTGAATGGAAAGGAGAGTCCAAATCATGACCACAACCAATACAATGAAACATATCTATAAAGCAGGTGCTCAGCCGGATGCGCCAACAATCCTGTTGCTTCATGGCACAGGCGGAACCGAGAATGATCTGATCGGTCTGGCGGAGATGATCGCACCAGGAGCTGGCATACTTGGGGTGCGGGGTAATGTATCGGAGAACGGGATGCCCCGTTTCTTCCGCCGCCTGGCCGAAGGCATTTTTGATGAAGAAGATCTGATTGCTCGTACGGCAGAGCTGGGATCTTTTGTAGATGCAGCTGCGGTGGAATACGGTTTTGATCGGTCCAACGTGTATGCACTGGGTTACTCTAACGGTGCCAACATTGCGGCAAGCTTGATCTTCCATCAAGCAGACGTATTCAAAGGTGCAATTCTGCATCACCCGATGGTACCGTTGCGCGGACTCGAACTGCCGGATCTGAAAGGTCTGCCTGTGTTCATTGGTGCGGGCGAGAACGATCCGATTGTACCAAGACGTGAAACCGAGGAACTTGCTTCGCTGCTCAGCGGTGCAGGTGCCGATGTAAACACGCATTGGGAGCGTCAGGGTCATCAGTTGACTCGTACTGAGGCAGAAGCTGCGGCAGCTTGGTTTAAGACTCAGGCGTAAATTGGGTGGATAGACGGTTATGAAACGTATAGAGACAGCCTGATCGTGAAGATCGGGCTGTTTTTTCTTTTTATTTAGTCATCGTTAGGAAGAGGAAATGATTGACTGGTGTTATGTAACCGTTACTAACCGGGTAAACATTTGAATGTGTGGTAGATAACCTTGTATGCTTAGTGATATAGCTATGTATCAACATCATGAACTGGAGGGGTTAATGTGGAACGTAACATCAAGGAACTGGTACAGCGGATGACACTGGAAGAAAAAGCGGGTATGTGCTCGGGCCTGGACTTTTGGCATCTGAAAGGGGTGGAGCGTCTTGGCATTCCATCCATCATGGTGACGGACGGACCTCATGGGCTTCGCAAGCAGGATGGGAGTGCGGATCATCTTGGGCTAACGTCGAGTGTGCCTGCAACCTGTTTCCCGTCTGCGGCAGGATTGGCTAGTTCATGGGACAAGGAGCTGGCGCGTCAGGTCGGGGTGGCTTTGGGAGAGGAATGTCAGGCCGAGGATGTAGCGGTATTACTTGGACCGGGTGTAAATATTAAACGTTCCCCATTGGGTGGACGTAATTTTGAATACTTTTCCGAAGATCCGTTGTTATCTACGCAGATGGCTACCGGTCATATTCAGGGTGTGCAGAGCCAGGGTGTGGGTACGTCTCTCAAACACTTTGCAGTTAATAATCAGGAAGAACGGCGTATGTCGATTGATGCGGTGGTGGATGAACGGACGCTGCGTGAAATTTATCTGGCGAGCTTTGAAGGTGCAGTGAAGGATGGACAGCCGTGGACGGTGATGTGTTCTTACAATAAGGTGAACGGTACGTATGCAGGTGAGAATGAATGGTTGCTTACGGATATCCTGAAAGACGAATGGGGACACGAAGGTCTTGTGGTATCAGACTGGGGTGCGGTCAATGAACGTGCAGACGCTCTTGCAGCAGGACTGGAACTGGAGATGCCAACAAGTGGTGGAATCGGTGAGCGTAAATTGATCGATGCCGTAGAAAGCGGACAACTGCCGCTGGACAAGCTGGATCGGGCGGTGGAGCGTCTGCTTACGCTGATCTTTAATGCCGTTGATCAAAAGCAAGATGGGGCTACATATAACAAGGATGAGCATCACCAACTTGCGCGTAAGGTGGCAGCCGAGAGTATGGTTTTGCTGAAAAATGAAGAAGGTATCCTGCCGCTTGGGCGTGAAGGCGATGTGGCGATAATCGGGGCATTTGCGCGTAAACCTCGCTTCCAGGGCGGGGGAAGTTCCCACATTAATCCGACCAAAGTGGATGATATTGTGGAAGAGATGACACAGGTGGCTGGCGAAAGTGTAACCTTCTCGTATGCCCCAGGTTATCGGATTGAAGCGGATGATGTGGATGAGACATTGATGCATGAGGCTGTTCAGGCAGCACAGTCAGCGGATACCGCTGTTGTGTTTGTTGGATTGCCGGATCGTTATGAATCCGAAGGGTATGATCGTGCCCATTTGCGTCTGCCTGACAATCATATTCGTCTGATTGAAGAGATTGCGAAGGTTCAATCACGTGTCGTCGTTGTGCTGAGCAACGGATCTCCAGTAGAGATGCCTTGGTTACCGCAGGTGCAAGCCGTGCTCGAAGCTTATCTTGGTGGACAGGCTGTTGGTGGAGCGATAGCTGATCTGCTGTATGGTGAGGTGAATCCGTCCGGTAAACTGGCGGAGACGTTCCCTGCCAAGCTCAGCCATAATCCATCCTACTTGAATTTCCCGGGCGAAGGGGATCGTGTCGATTACCGGGAAGGCATCTTTGTTGGTTACCGCTATTATGACAAAAAAGAGCTGGAGCCACTGTTCCCGTTTGGTTATGGACTGAGTTATACGACATTTGAATATGCTGATCTGAAGGTAGATCGCACAGAACTGACCGATCAGGATGAGGTGAATGTGCAAGTAAGGGTCACCAATACCGGTGACAGAGCGGGCAAGGAGATTGTACAGTTGTATGTCAGCGATGTAGAGAGCACAGTTATTCGTCCGGTAAGAGAATTGAAAGGATTTGCGAAGGTGGCCCTTGAACCTGGAGAGTCCAAAGTGGTGAGCTTCACACTAAACAAACGTTCATTCGCCTATTACAACGTAGATATGAAGGACTGGCATGTGGAGACCGGAGAGTTCGAGATTCAGGTAGGCAGTTCCTCACGGGACATTCATGTGCACACACGTGTGAATGTAGAGTCTACAGCGACATTCCTTCCAACCTATACGCGTAATAGTACATTGGGTGATATCCAGCGTGATCCGGCCCATAAACAGCTACTGGACCAGGCTTTGCAACAATTCAAGGAAGCCAGTGGGTTCGGCGGTGATGATGCCGGGGATCATGCAGATATGATGGATGCGATGATGAAATATATGCCGCTACGAGCACTGGTTGCGTTTAGCGGTGGGGCCATGACGGAAGAAGCGATGAATGAACTTCTGGAGCAGCTGAACAACAAGGATCATGGTATTCGGGGATAAGGGGCAGCGGCCTTAAACCGAGATTTGTCCATCCTTGGATTAAACGAATGTGCAATCCGTGCAGGCACTGCGCACGAAGCAACAGGAAGGTGTATATGAGGGCCAGCCGTTTAGTAGCTGGTACATTTACCCGATCCGATCATGGATCGGGTTTTCTTTTTGTATAAGGAAAAAGGAGGGTTACCGAAACGGTGGGATAGGGATGATCCTTGCAACGTGACAGAGGAGACAGGACTGCTGTAACTTGATGAAGCAATATGGTTGTCGTATAGCATGGATTATTCTATAATGAAGTAATTGATAATCATTTTCAATTAGATTCGGTGAAAGATGACTATGCTTGTAATCAGGAGGGAACATGGATCCTAATCCTAGCTCACATACGTTTGGTTCAAGTGCGTTTGTTCAGACCCGTGATGGTCGCAAACTACATTATATGTCCAGGGGAACAGGAGAGCTGACGGTTGTATTTGAGTCCGGTATGGGCGCCTCCAGATCAAACTGGGGACTGGTTGCACCAGCCATTGCTGAGCATGCACGTGCTGTCGTGTATGACAGGGCAGGGGCGGGACGAAGTGATGTCGACTCGGCTCCCCGCAGCCTTGAACGCATTGCAGGGGATCTTGGAGAACTGCTGACAGCTCTGGGCCCGGGCCCATTCATTCTGGTTGGACATAGCTGGGGCGGTCCGATTGTACGGGCTGCGGCAGCTGCACATCTATCTCGATTACATGGCATTATCCTGGTAGATCCATCAGACGAGCATTGCGAAATGTATTTTTCCAAGCTTGCTAAAAAGAGCTTTGCCATCAATGGTTTCATTATTCCAATCATGGCGCGAACTGGCTTATATAAGATGCTTGGCAGCAAAGCTGGAAGTGTTCAGCCTGACGATGTGGCAGCGGATCACCTCAAGGAGGATTTCACTGTACGGGCAGCCAGCACGATGCTTGCGGAAGGCAAAACATTTCTGGATGACATGGCAGCGTTGCTGGAACATCCTCCGGCTCTGGGTAATCTGGAAGTTAGCGTGATCTCGGGTACGAACCCGGGCAAGGGAGAGGGGAAAATCAGACCTGCCCTCATCACGGCGCATCGCCAGACGGTGAGCCAGCTATCCAATGCGAGATGGATTGGGGCCGATCAATCGGGACATATGGTTATGTATACAGACCCTCAGGTCATTATTAATGAAATTGTACGAATGATAAATGATGTGAGCTCAGGCGCAAGAACAGAACAAAAGTGATACAATACAAAGAAAAGCAGTGCGCGACATTGCTAGATAAGTTGAATTTAATGATTTACACGATAACGGAGAGGACAGAAAGAACCTGAAAAAGCGAAGCGTTCGTCTAAAAGCTTTCTGAAAGAAAGCTGCATCGGAAGCATACGCTATCACCGGATTTTTCCCTTGAGAAAAGGGAATCGAAAAAATCTGGGGATAACAGCGATTGGAGGGTTATTCTGTCATCGTAGTGTCAGTGTAAATAAAATTTAGTTCAACATATATAGACCATAAAAGCGGAGTGTGGAGACAACATGAAACCAGTTGAACAAGAACCAACGGGAACCACAAGTCCCGGTCGTGCCAGTGTTGGCATGGAAGATATCGTACGCGCACATCATGTGCTGCGTGAGGTCATTGTTAGAACGCCGTTACAGCGGGATGCTGTATTGTCGGCCAAATATAACTGTAATGTGTATCTGAAAAGGGAAGACCTTCAAGTGGTGCGTTCGTTCAAAATTCGGGGCGCCTATAATATGATTCGCAGTCTGACACCAGCCGAGATGGAGAAGGGTATTGTCTGTGCAAGTGCGGGCAACCATGCTCAGGGTGTTGCTTTTAGCTGTAATGCCCTTGGAATTAACGGCAAAATCTTCATGCCGAGTACAACACCGAACCAGAAGGTGAAGCAGGTGCGTCGCTTTGGTGGAAACAACGTTGAAGTGGTGCTGATCGGGGATACGTATGATGACGCTTATGCTGAAGCGATGCGTGCATGTGACGAACAGGGCATGACGTTTATCCATCCTTTTGATCAACCGAAGATTATTGCAGGTAATGGTACGGTAGCGATGGAAATCATGGAAAGTCTCGATGAGAATGCCGACTATGTGTTCGTGACAATTGGTGGCGGAGGGTTGGCAGCCGGCGTGGGAACCTACATGAAGACCGTGAGTCCAGAGACACGCATCATTGGAGTTGAGCCACTTGGGGCAGCTTCCATGAGTGAGGCGATGTTCCGCAAACAGGTTGTGACGTTGGATGATATTGATAAATTCGTGGATGGTGCAGCGGTGAAACGGGTTGGCGATCTCACCTTTGATATCTGCAACAGTATACTTGATGACATTGTGAAAGTGCCAGAAGGCAAAGCCTGCACAACTATTCTGGAACTCTATAATGAAAATGCGATCGTTGTCGAGCCTGCCGGTTCCTTGGCTGTTGCGGCGCTTGAGCAATATCGTGAGCAAATCGTGGGCAAGACGGTGGTCTGTGTTATTAGTGGCGGGAACAACGATATCGACCGGATGCAGGAGATCAAGGAACGTTCCCTGATCTATGAAGGTCTGAAGTATTATTTCATGGTTAATTTCCCGCAGCGTGCAGGAGCTTTACGTGAATTCCTGGAGGAAGTTCTAGGGAAGAATGATGATATCACCCGGTTTGAATATACGAAAAAGCATGATAAGGAAAATGGCCCTGCCTTGGTGGGCATCGAGCTGATGTACAAGGAAGATTACCACCCGCTCATTGAACGCATGAACCGCAAAGGTATCGCCTATACCGAACTGAACAAAAATCTAAATCTGTTCAACATGTTAATCTGATGAATAATTCCAAAATGCAATTAGATCACCACGAAACATCTCCTCTGATCAGACCTGCGCGCATAGAAGATGCTGATCAGGTTATTCTTTTGCTGTATCAGGCGATCGGGGACATTGCTTACTCGCTAGCGGGTGAGGCGGATCATGAGAAGGCGATGCAGATTTTGCAGGAGTTCTATGTACAGGAAAACAACCGGATTAGCTATCGTCATGTGACAGTGATGGAGCAGGATGGGCTGATTGCGGGGATTCTGGTAGCCTATGATGGCGGAGAAGCAGATCGTCTGGACCAGCCGATTCTGGATCGACCTGGACGAAGCCGGGATGAGAAGTATACATTGGTCAAAGAGACCCGTCCGGGGGAGTATTATCTGGATACTCTTTCGGTAAGTGAAGCTTATCAGGGGCAGGGCATCGGCCGGGCACTGATGGCTGCTTTTGAGCAGCAGGGCAGAGATCTGGGTCACTCGCAGGTATCCTTGATTGTAGAACGAGACAACGGCCGTGCGCTAATGCTGTACGAACGGCAGGGATATGTCAAAGACGATGTGATTGTCATCGCAGGACATGAGTATAATCATATGGTCAAACCGATTCAATAGTGCAGGGAGCTGACCGGTTGAGTTAGTTCTGATGATAAAGCATGAAGAAAACCGCCACAGGAGCGAATCCTGTGGCGGTTTTTGTTGTGGTTATCTGTTGGGATTTAGCCTGAATTTGAACCGGGTGTTAACCGTGGGAGCAGATTAATTCAATAATTCGCGTAGTCGCTGACCGGCACATTCTGCTCTAGCCATTTCTCGACAGCAGCGGTTTTCTCGAATTTGGCTTCGGTTACGATGTCCATGAACTTTTCGAGTTTGGTCAGGAAGGCACTGTCTTCGGATGAGTTACGTTGTAAGACAGCTTTGTAACCTTTCTGGGCATTGGCTGTCATTTTGTTCGTTTCATAGTCAAATAAAGGCGTATTATTCAGGCCATAAAAGGTATACAAGGTATAGTTATTCATCAGGTTCTTCACCTGTTGTACCCGATTGGACTTCGGATATTCGTTCAGGAATCGTTCCTGATTCAAAGCGCGATTGAGAATCTCCTGATAGCCAATGACCAGTGCACCATCATCGGCGGCAAGGTTGCTGGTTTCAACTGCCATAATATTAATGTATTGTTTGATGTCTGGTTTCACGTACGAGATATATTTCTGAAAAGCCATATAATTCATGATCGGATAGAGGGAACCTTCCAGCATAACCAGGCGATAACCGCTATCCCGTGCCTGCTGGAGCAGCGCACGCAGACTGGTGTCGTTGGTGCGGCTCATCAGTTGGGTGAAGCTATCATTCCACTTGTAGGCTTTGATCATCTTGTCTTGAACATTAGGCACCAGTAGACGGTCCGTCATGGCTGTTAACGCCTTGTTGCGGGCATTCTCCAGTTGTAAGACCATCAGAGTTGCATGATAAGTGGTGACTTGATTGATATGAGATTCGAGATAAGTATCCGCGGCAGGCAAGCCGTTCTTTTTGTAGAGCATGGACTGAAATGTTTTATATATCGTTGTTGAACCGGCAGTTGTGACTTTGGTATCTGTACTGGAAGAAGCGGCAGCAGCGACTCCGGATAATGGAGCGACAGCCGTTTGGAGCAGCATGAGGATGGCGGTGGCTGTAATGAAGGTGCGCATGCCTTTACGTTTGGCAGATTGGAACGATGATGTCATAGATATGAACCTCCCGTAGTTGAGAAAATGATAGGTGTTGTTCACTAGTCACTATACATTAACCCAATTGGTGCAGGATGTGGTTGCGGAATGGTGACAAATTCTTCTGTTATTTTTAACTTTTGGAGGGTGGAAGATAGAGGAAGTTTTCTGAGAAAATATTTTTTGTACAACTGGAAACTTTTGAGCCGATCGGAACGTCTTAGTTGTGCATAGGAAAATACAGGAATTAATGAAAAGAACAGCGAATCTATTTCGATGTTAACTAAATGTGAGAATGGGGATATGGGATATGAGGAAAGCGGGAGGAAAACAAGTGAAGAAGGTAATGTCAGCGCTGGCTGTATCGGCCATGCTGATGTCCGCACTTCCAACGTCGGTTATGGATGCAGCCGCGAGAATCAGCATATACATCAATGATGCAGAGTTATCATCTGCTCAGGCACCTGTCATGAAAGGTGGACGCGTACTCGTTCCGCTTCGGTCGATTTTTGAAGGATTGGATGCGAAGGTACAATACACGAACAGAACCAAAACGATTGTTGCAACTCGCGATGATCAGGAAGTTAAATTGACACTTGGTTCCAAAACGGCATACATCAACGGGGAAGCGATATCGTTGGATGTACCTGCGAACACGATTAAGGGCAACACGATGGTTCCAATTCGTTTTGTCAGTGAAGCTTTTGGAGAAAAAGTATTCTGGAACTCACGCAATCAGCGTGTAGATATCAAGACAACGGCAACACCTCCAGTGGATGAGACACAATATGCTGCATGGAACATCTACGGGTCGGTATCTGGAAGTAACGGAGATGGTCGTGACCTGACCGTGAGCTTCACACGTCCAACTTCAGAGAAGGCGGTATCTGCTTACCGGATTATGCTGGTGAAAACTCGCGATGTGAATAGCTTTACGGAGTCCTCAGCAACTGCCGTACCTTCTGCAAACTATACATCTGTTACACCGAATGGCAGCAACCCGAAACTGACACTTAATGCACAGACGCGTGACGTGAACGGGGATTTGCTCAATAGTAATGAAACGTATCGTCTGTATGTACTGACTGTTGGTAACAGCAGCAATAATTATAAAAATGCATTGAACTGGTCTTCCCAAGCATTGAAGCTCAATAATGTGAAATCCACAGTACAGGCGGTTACAAGTCTGCGTGCCGCAGATATTAGTGACTATGGCGATGGCCGCGATCTGGAGATTAACTTCACGCAGCCGAGCACGACATCGAACATTACGTATTATCGTGCTTTTGTAGTCAAAGCGAAGGACTCTTCTGCGTTCAATCTGGCTGCAGCGAATAAAGTGTCCAGTGCAAACTCCACGATCATATACAAAGGAAACAGTACCGCAGTGAAAAGCCAGCTGACTTCTTCGACACGGGATACGTCTGGCGAAATGATTAAAAGTGGCACAGCGTATGTGGTCTACATCTTGTCGGTAAGCACTAATACAACAACAGACAGCAAGCTGTCCGCAGCATCATCTTCACTTACGTTGTCCGTGAACACAGCAACGTCTCCAGTAATTACGCAGGTGAAGGATAACTCGGATTATGGAGATGGTCGTGACATTCAGGTGAGCTTCAACCGTTCATCGGATGAGTCCAAGGTGGCGAATTATCGCGTCTTTGTGGTGCGTAACTCGGTTGCCAGCAACTTTAATCTGACAACGGCGAGTAACCTGTCCTCCAGTCTGTACTATACGGTCAATAAAACAGGCAACAACATTACAACGACATTACCTTCATCCATGAAGGACACAAGTGGTTATAATGTAACGAATCTGCAAGATTATCGCATCTTTGTGATGGCGGTGGGCAATCAGCAAAATGGATACACCAATGCGCTGTCAGCTTCCTCCACAGCTCTGAGACTGACAACGACCGGTAACGCGGGAGTCATTAGCAACCTGGCTGTTGCGGATATTGGTGACAACGGTGATGGGCGTGATCTACGGGTGTCTTTCAACAAGGCCGCGGATGAGTCCAGAATCTCTGGATATCGAGTATACGTTGTTCGCTCCGGTAATGCGGGCAACTTCACACTAAGTGCAGCTAATGCGTCGAACTACTATACGCAGGTGAACAAAACGGGTGGTAACTTGTCCGTTACGCTTCCGAATGCATATGATACAAGCGGTTCCCTTATTTCCAATAACGTTTCCTATCGTGTATTCGTTATGTCAGTAAGCAATAGCGGAAACTCAAGTCAAAATGCGTTGTCTTCATATTCTTCTCAGATCACACTGACTGCGAACACGGCTGTTACCGCTCCGACCAGTGTGACTGCAACGGACATCGCGGATAACGGAGATGGACGTGATTTGCGTGTGACATTTAATCGATCATCGAATGAGACGAACGTGTATCATTACCGTGTATTTGTAGTCAAAACTTCCAACTTGAGTGGATTTGATTTGGCGGAAGCTAATCGGAACTCCAACTTTAAGGTGGTAAATAAAGCTGGAGGAAGCGGAAATTACACGGTGACTTTAGACGATACCAAGGCAACAGATAGTACAACTATTCGCAATGATGAGAACTATCGCATATTTGTACTTGCGGTAAGTAATACAGGTAATTCATCCAATGTGCTGTCAACGGCCTATGCAGATGTTAAATTGTCCGTAACTAGTGCAGTAGGAGCAGTTACAATTACTAACGTTGAAGTTAAGAAAGAAGAGCAAGCTGCAGGTAATGCTACCGATGTAAAAGTGACATATACAAAACCAGTCCCTGATCAAGCCATTGGACGTTATGTGTTAATGGTAGTACCTGCATCTACAACTTTCGATCTAAATGCGGCCAAAAAAACTGCGAAATCCAGCAATTCACTCGATGTTTCTACAAGTACAGTTACAGAACTTCCTATTTCTTTATCCGATAGTAATGGTGACGAGATCAAAGCTGGAACATACAAGGTTGTTATTTTATCCGAATCATCTGACGGTAAAAGGGAATCAAATATAACTACGTCGACTCCTTTCATAATTAAAGCAAAAAAACAGGCACCAACGACTGTTGATAGTGTAATAGATCTAAAAACAACTGTAAGTGCTTCTTCCATTAATATAAGTTTCACTAAGCCAAATGAAGTAGGCATCGCTCGTTACGATGTGTATATCATTAAAGAAGAGAGCAGCTCAGGAACTACTGGGAGAGTTTTAACAGATGTTAGTGTAGGTGGTACTTCTTCAGGGACAGCAATAGTGGATATTGGAAATTCCGCCAATGATTCAAATAATATGGCTTTTGGAGCGGGTAAATACAAAGTTTTGGTAGTCTCAGTGGTGAGTGAGCCGACGAAATATACATCTGTCAGTGCAGAAGGCACATTTGAGATTTTGCCAGCTTCTTCTGGCAATGGTCAGTGAACTGACAATACGGGCGCGGGAACTTCAGGTGGTAATGGCACTCAATCAACTGCTGCAGACCCCTCTACGCCAGGTTCATGAATCCAGATAGACAAATGCGGTTGAAACGCATACTGGGTAATTAATTTTTAGGAATTTAAAGCCATTAACTCCCTTTCCAACCGGAAAGGGAGTTTTTAATATTCCCGCGTAGACACCGCTTAACATCCTCGCGGCAATTCACTTGATATAAAATTTGTCGCCAGAACGGTTCCTTAGACCAATGTTGCATTTGAACCAATTATTGGATAATAAAGGGAAGTTGGCTATATAGATTAAACTAACATTTACATGAAACGGAGTGGCTAGTGTAAAAATCTTTAGTTCACTTTATGTAGAAGCCTATGAGCCGAAAGGAATGATGGAATGCTTGCGTTTCGTTTGACGGGCCTGCCGGATTCCCGGTTGCCGCTGTACCTGTATTGTGTGGGGACGCAGGAAGAGAAAGTTCTGCATAGACCGGATGGATTTCCGGTGTATCAGTTGTTTTTGTCACGCGGTGGTGAAGGGCAGTTCAAGGTAACGGGAAAAGGGACATGGACGATGGGAGCAGGGCAGTTATTCATCGTGGAACCCGAAGTTGCGCATGAGTATGTGCCTCATTCCAAATCCAAAGGGGAACTGGGTTATATCGGTATTGGCGGTACATCGGCTGGATCGGTACTACAATCCACGGGTTTGCTTCAGAACGAGCCGTGCCATATCTCTGGTTTTGAAATCATCTGGTCACGGATGACCAATCTCTGGCATGGGCTGGATCGAGGAGCAACGGAGATGTGGAACACATCAGCCCTTATCTACCAGCTTATTTTAGATATAGCACAATCGAAAATTCCATCTGATGTCGGTATTGGAGGTGTTGGATCATCGATGGCCCGTGACGTAGCTGTAAAACACTCTAATCGGGAGACCGATCCGAGCAAGGATGCACTCATCCGAGCAGTAGCATTGATGCATACGCACTACCAGGATGACCTGTTATTGAAGCACATCGCTGACGCAGTGGGTTATTCGGTGCAGCATCTCAATCGATTATTTCACCAGCATTATGACGTGACAGGACATCAATATATGCAACGATTACGTTTGCAGAAGGCTTCGGAATGGCTGGACAAGCATCCAAGAGCAAGTGTACGAGAGGCGGCAGAGACCGTAGGGATGGAAGTGAACTATTTTATCCGGATGTTCAAGCGGGAGTTTGGAGAGACACCGGGCAAAGGAATCAAACATCGGAATCAGCTCCAAATGGAAAAAGACCTCACGAATTCGTGAAGCCCCTTAATCGATTATATAACGTGTTATGCAGTTTTCTTTTGTCCAAATAAAGGCCTTACCGTTGCAAGTCCCACAACTCCGATCACTGCACTCACCCACGGAGCCAGTGCAAATACCGGAAGTTTATCACGCAATGGATAGCCTACAAACAGCACAAGGACCACGATGACGATGTAAATGATGATTCCCTTAAGGTTAACCTTAGGTACGGTGTTCTTGTCCGCTCCTTCATCGTCCGGTCGCTCAGCAAGGCGGCGAAGCATCTCCACCAATGCGATAGCGCCAACTGCCGCAACGAGCAGAGAGAACAGACTGATGTGTTGGAACGGCTCCGTATCTCCGCCAGTCCAACCCACGAACAATCCCACACATCCTTGAATCAACATGACAAAAGACAAAGCCGCCCAAGCGATCATGGCATACCACTTTGGTGTCCGTTTCACAGGCTCTGGATTCTCAGTTGGCTGTGGTTCTACAGCGTTGGCATTCTTTTTCGATGAAGCTGTTGAACTATTACCACGAGTTGGGCTGGATTTACCCACCTCAACGGCAGCCGTCTTCTCCGGTGCTGTATTTGTAATCCCGAGCTGTGCATGGATGTCTTGTTCCAGATCAGGTCCGTATAACTCGCGAGCGGGTTTGTTATCCCGCTGAGCCTGTACGATTGCTTTTCCTGCGGAGAGTATCCACTCTTCCTGTGTTCTCTCGTCCGCTGGCGCATGACGCGCAATTGTGCTGATCTCGTCATACAGTTTCACATGTTCAGGTGTCATTCGACTCATCTCAGTTATTTGCCGATTCTGTATTTCTTTAAGCTTCTTATAGGAAATCCCCAATGATTGCTCCCCCTGTCTACACACGTTCTGATCTTCCAATGGACTGAAGACCCTGACGGTATTTTAGTATACGGGAAGGGCTCTCGTTTCGCAAAGTCATTCCTTATAAAAAAGTTGCTCATGGTGGACCCATATCCATACACAGGCCAGTATAACACAGGTGCATAACAGCACCAGTTTACCGTGATGTTGAATCCATTCCAGTAGATGTTCCATGAATTCATTCCTTTCGGCAGAAGGATTCCGAGGCATATGCTGCCTATGTTTGTTCGTTTATTTTCCCCTGTTCATGTGAAAAAATACCTTCACGCCTCCCAGATCTAACGATTGTGTGAAGTATGCATAAAGAGCAGCCGATTCCATCACAATAGTAGCATTTCCAACAGAAATCCAAGATTGGAGTGTGCTTGTTATGGATAAACAAACAGAATTGACCCGGAAGCTGCTACTGAACAGCAACTCCCGTGGAGTCGTGGACGAGGTTGTATCCTTTGAGGAGAATCTGGAGGATACGGAGTATGCAGAAGAACTGACAGATGGCAATTTGAAGGGGAGAAGTTTCTGGGACAATACTGATTCGGGTCATGAGCATGAGTGGAATGGACGGGTGGAGACTCACGAGATGTTCCGTAGAAGCTACGAATAACGATCCTGCAACACTTGGTTTGAATTCCAAATGATATCTGGGCCAGCTGTCATCAGCGTGGCTCATTTTTTTGCGCTTATTATCCGATAAAATGTAGATTGGTAGTCGACGTAGAAAGGGTTCTTACTTACGTTGACTTGAAGGTTACGGGATGATAATATATGAATAACATCTTAATACACACTAAACTTATCGGATTATATATATTTAATAAATGGAAGTTAACAGGCTAAGGGTGGAAAGGGGAAATCCGTATGGAACGTCAGATCAGTATCCGTCATGGACAGGAAGAATTAACAGCCACGATTCATTATCCGGTTGTGAAAGATATTAAGGAGGAGAAGAGTCAGCAACGGGTCCCTCTGGCGGTCATCTGCCACGGCTTCGTTGGTAGCCGAATCGGCGTGGATCGTTTGTTTGTAAAGACTGCACGGGAGCTGGCTGAAGACGGTTATCTGGTCTTGCGTTTCGATTATATCGGTTGCGGAGAGAGCAGTGGGGAGTATGGAGCGGAGGGACTGGAGTCCATGGTGCTGCAGACTCGCTCGGTGCTGGACTACGCGGTGAATTGCAGTGATGTAGATCCTACGCGTGTTACGCTGATTGGTCATAGTCTGGGTGGTGCCGTTGCATTACTCACTGCTGTACGTGACAAACGTGTCAAAAACCTGGTTATGTGGTCCTCCGTGGGTTATCCATTCAATGATATCGTGAAGATTACGGGACGGGAAGTATACGATGAAGGCGTGAAACTGGGTGCGGCTGATTATCTGGGGTACAAATTCACACCGACGTTCTTCGAGTCTCTTGCTGAACAACAGCCATTCCAGGAAGCAGTTAAGTTTAGCGGAGATGTACTCGTCGTGCATGGCACGTCAGATGAGATTATTCCTGTAGACTACGCATTCCTGTATCAAAAGGTATTCTGGATGCGCCAAGAGGGCCGCTGTGACAAGGAGATCATCTTCCAGGGCGATCACACCTTCTCTTCAGGTAAAGAGCGGGAACAGCTAATTACGCGTACCAGAGAGTGGCTTGGCGAACGTCAGAAGATCGAGCAGGATTGGCAACACTGGATGATATAAGTGGCAGGATTACAACTGTTTGGGGATGTCAGCTTGGAAAAGCGCCTTCTTAAGGGTAAAATAGAGGAGTAAGCATTCTATCCGTGTCTGGAGGTTGGCAGCAATGACATTACCCGCACTTTTCATTGCGCATGGTTCTCCCGCTCTGGCGGTGGAGAGCAATGACTACACTCACTTCTTGAACCAGCTTGGAGACAGGCTGCCGGCTCCGAAAGCCATTGTCGTATTTACGGCGCATTGGGATTGTCCTGAACCGTCCGTGACGATGGATGATACACATCAGACCTTGCATGATTTTTACGGATTTCCTTCTACAATGTATACGATGGAATACCCTGCATCTGGGCAGCCAGATTTAGCGAACGAGATATGTGCTTTGTTCACCCGCAGCAATCTGGCACATCAGCCGATTCGAGGCCGAGGGCTGGATCATGGCGTATGGGTACCGTTGCTCCATATGTATCCCGAGGCTAACATACCTGTGATTGCTGTATCTGTAGACTCGTTGCGTACGCCGCAGGAACAGTATGATATTGGCCGAATGCTGGAACAGTTACGTCATGATGATGTGTTAATCATTGGCAGCGGTGGAACGGTTCACAATTTGCGATTGCTGGGCAATACGGATGAACCGCAAGAGTGGGCGGTTGAATTTGATAACTGGATTGGGGAGCGCTTGCAGCAGTGGAACACAAGAGAACTGTTTCAATATGAGAAAAAAGCCCCTCATGCACGTACGGCGGTTCCGTCGTATGGTACAGAACACATTGCACCTTTGTTCTACGCCATGGGTACAGCGGATATGTCCCGATCAGCGAAGCGTCTATTCCAGTCTTACCCTTACGGAACGCTCAGTTTGAACTGCTGGCAGTTTGGAGACGGCGTGTAACTTGGAACAGACAACAGCCTGATTATGGTGTTTGAAGCCAGTTTCGTACGGATAACATAACGTGTATTAATGCATACAATTACAATATATAAACAAAAGAAGGTTACTCTACACCCTTGAAGGGCTACAGTAACCTTTTTTCAATATGAGGACTTTATTCATGCAATAGATCTTTATTTGCGGATTTCGAACAATTCACAGTCTGTACGCGAATGATAAGCGAGCTCACTGACACTGGATTGTACTACTACGGTGTTGCTGTCAAAACGGATAATGATGCCACCGGAGTCAATCTGGTGATTATCTTTAAAAACTCGAACCTTATACTTCATATTCATGGCTTCCTGGAAGTCCGCATCGGTCTCAAGACGTCGCTGGGTCGGCATATCGTGTACTCCTTTGAAATTCAACTTTATTTCATCATAATACGATTTTCTGTGGCTGAGCAAGTCAGACAGAGTATCCAGGCTATTTTTGAAAAGTAAAAAGCCCTGCTCTCCAGGGGGATTGGGAGCAGGGCCGAGAATTTTATGCTATGAATGATTGCTTAAGCTGTTTTTTGAGTTGGGCTAATCGTTGGTGTGTCTTTAGGAAGATTTCCTTTGTTGTTACGAGTGAACAATCCGCGAAGGTAAGGCAGTACCCAGTGATCCAGACCGATTTTACCTGCATTTGCACCAGCAACGACAAGGAAGATTTCCATTACAACCAGTTGAGCATTCGTGCTTACTGTTCCCGAGAAGAGGAACGCGAAGTTCATGACCATAGCCATCAGTGCTGCTAGTGTAGTGAAGCAACCGAGGATGAGACCCAAACCTACAAGGAATTCACCCAATGGGATAACGAAGTCGAACAGTCCTGCGTTTGGTACTGCGAATTTCTCAAGGAACGTTGCCCACCATGCTTGAACTGCTGGATGATCACCTGTTGCTTTTTCTACCGCACCGGCCAAGAACCCGCCAGCTTGGAATCCGCCAGTCAATTTGCTCCATCCGTGAGTCATCCAATCATAACCGATATACACCCGAAGTACTGTCAAAATCCACATTGCTACTTTGTTTTCTCTAAGCCATTGGTTTGTGCTGAACATATGAACCACTCCTTCATGGAATCTAGTGTGTGTTGTTTTTGTTTTTCTAAGTGATCACCTTTGATGTCTTTATTGTATAGTTCAAAAGTCGTTTTGTTTGTGATTAAAATCACAATCTAGTTCAAATTTTAAGTAAGGTTTGAGAAGTTCACATTTAGGACATATTTTTCTAGCTATATGCTGTTTCAAATGTGAATTTCAAGCTGTATCAAGGCCTTCTAGGCGCAGACAAATCGGATGGGGTGTGATTAAATGGAAAGAAATACGTGAAATGGTTGCCCACATGAGACATATATCACAACTTAGAACCAGGCCATATCGTTCAGGAGGTCCTATATTGAAGCTTTTTAAATGGAACAAAGCAGCATGGGCTGCATCTCTGTTTATTCTCTCATTAAGTCTTGTTGCCTGCCAAAACCAGGATGTGGCTCAGATGCCACTTCAGCCAGAACCGACACCTGCACCTGTACAAGAAGAACACGTGGAGGAAACCAACACGTCTCTCTATACAGCACCTCTGACGGGTCTGCCTGTAGATGAAGCGATTACGCGTCGACCACTCGCCGTAATGATTAATAATGCACCCGCAGCTCGGCCCCAATCGGGTCTAAGTTCAGCCGATATCATTCTTGAAGTTCTCGCTGAGGGAGGCATTACCCGTTTCATAGCCATCTTCCAGAGTGAAGGCGGTGCGGAGACGGTTGGACCCGTTCGCAGTATACGTCCATATCTAATTGAGCTCGGCGAGAGTTATGATGGGGTACTTGTTCACGCCGGAGGCAGTCCGGAGGCGTATTCCATTTTGCAAAGGCAGCAGAAACAGCATATGGATGAAATCTCGAATGGTGGACCTTACTTCTGGCGTTCCTCGGATCGTAAAGCCCCACATAATCTGTATACTTCAGCGGACAAGCTGAGAGAAGGGTCAGACATCAAGGGTTACAGCCATGATTTCAAGTCGCCGGTATACAATTATAACGAAGAAGGCGCGACATCCGTAGGAGAGGCAGTGAAGCAATTTGATATCCATTATTTATTGGATAGTTACCGGGTGACGTATGATTATGATGAAGTTAGCGGACGATATATGAGAATGGTGAATGGCAAGGCAGATCAGGATCTGGATAATGGGACTCAACTTGGTGCAGCAAACATCATTGTGGCAGGTGCAGATCACAAGGTGCTCGATAATGTAGGTCGGTTGTCCGTTAATTTGGAACAGGGCGGGGAAGCCATGCTTTTTCAGAAGGGCAAGATGATTCGTGGGCAGTGGGTGAAGAAGCAGGGGGATATTATACGGTTTGTTCAAGGTGGCAGTGAAGTTGCTCTTGTACCGGGTAAAACCTTTATCAGCATTGTTCCCAATCAACCGGAATTTTCCAGTCATGTGAAGCTGGCTGCGCAGCAATAAAAGGATGTAATGAAAGAAAACAATGAAACATGTATTCATTTTGTTGTCGAAAAGGCATTATATTTGTCCTTAGCGTGAAAAGTAGAATCGTGTCGATTTTGAATTTTGATGTCGAATTGTAAACGCAGTGTAAAATCTTGACTTGAATTTACCATTATTCCAAATAATTAAGATTCATTTCAGATTAATGTGATAAGAATATAAAAAAGGATCACACCTTTTGTACAAACCATGAAACAAATATGATAAGATATCAAAGGTTGTCATTTCATGTTTCATCGGTTGTCGGCAATTTTTCTCGTAAAGGGGATAGAGCTATGAAGCTTAAGAAGAAGAAGGATATATTTTTTGAGACACTGGAGAATATGGCAGATACGGTTGTTCAAGCGGCAGATTATTTCTCCCAGCATGTTTCCAACCTTCAGGATGTGACTCTTTTTGCTAATGAAATGAAGAAGTACGAGTCGAAATGTGATGATTACGTGCATACGATCATTACAGAACTCAACAAAACATTTATCACGCCGATCGAACGCGATGATATTATGGAGCTGACAACAACACTTGATGACGTATTGGACGGACTCGAAGCAACGGCTTCCCGTTTCTATATGTACCAACTGACAGATCCAGATGATGAGTTCGTCATACAGTTTGCTGAAATTTTGCGCCAATCGGCTTACGAAATTCAGAAGGCGATCCATCTGCTGTCCCAGAAAAAATTGCTCGCGATCCGTGAGTATACCATTCGTTTGAATGATCTGGAAAACCAAGGCGACGAAGTGCTGCGCATGTGTATCAAACATCTCTTCGCTACCGTGTCTGATCCGATTGAACTGATCAAGCGTAAGGAAATTTACGAACGTCTTGAGACAACAACGGATGCTTGTGAAGACGTGGCGAACGTGCTTGAATCCATCATTATGCGTAATTCTTAAGGAGCCAGAGAATAATGGAAACAACGATTTGGGTATTGGGTATAGTCGTCTTCCTTGCACTGGCGTTTGACTTCATCAACGGTTTTCACGACACGGCCAATGCCATTGCGACTTCGGTCTCAACCCGAGCACTGACGCCGCGTCGAGCTATTCTTATGGCAGCGGTGATGAACTTTGTCGGTGCGATGATGTTCACAGGCGTTGCGAAGACGATTGGGGGGAGTGTGACCGACCCCACCACGCTGGATAACGGGATAGAGGTCGTCATAGTCACCTTGATATCAGCGATTATCTGGAACCTGGTTACATGGTGGTTTGGTATTCCGTCTTCCTCATCACATGCACTTATTGGAGCCCTTGCAGGTGCCGTACTCGTTGGCGCAGGATCTGATAAAGTGAAATGGAGCGGATTCATTGATATCGTTGGAGGTTTGTTATTATCACCTCTGATCGCATTTGCCATCGGTTATGTGGTCATGACGATTCTCAAATATATTTTCGCCAAACGCAGTCCGCATAACGTGAACAAAGGTTTCCGTACGGTACAGATTTTCACGGCAGCACTGCAAGCATTCACGCATGGTACGAATGATGCACAGAAAGCGATGGGTATTATTACGTTTGCTTTGGTTGCAGCAGGTGTGCAGGATAATCTGGATGTTCCGCTGTGGGTTAAAATCTCAGCAGCAACTGCGATGGCTCTGGGTACATCCATTGGTGGTTGGAAAATCATCAAAACGATGGGTACCAAAATCTTTAAAATTGAACCGATCAACGGATTTGCCGCCGATCTGTCAGCTGCATCCGTTATTTTCACAGCAACGTTGCTTCACCTTCCAGTGAGTACAACGCACGCGATCACATCAGCAATTCTGGGTGTGGGTTCCGCGAAACGTTTCTCTGCTGTGAAATGGGGACTTGCTGGACGTATTATTATTACGTGGTTCATTACGATTCCGATTACTGGGGCACTGGCAGGGTTATTGTACTGGATTATTTTCTAAAAAGAGAAGTTATCCCGAACAAATTCGGAGTTACCAGACAATCTGTTCATAACTGTGTGAATATCGGGATATGTGGATAAATATACAACCAAAATCAAGAGACGCCTGTGCATGAACGTGTGGACAGGCTGGATATGTGGATAGCCATCCGTGGAATGATAAACCAAAAGAAGATATTCCTGTGGATACAGGGAACTGTGGATAGGGAAATGAGAGAAGCCAACAGGGTTGGCTTTTTTTGTTGTCGAGTTTAAATGCGTCTGTGGATATTTTGGACACGTGGGAGACGTACCTATGGTTAAAGTTGTACAATGACGTAAAGATACAGGACAAGGACGTGGTCTAATTTATGATTCGTACACTCGCCATTACACGAGAACATCAAGTCTCCGTTAACGTACCACTTACACAGCTGGATCTGAACGATTATGCCTGGGTATGGGCAGATTTTAACCAGCCTACGGAAGAGGAAAGCCGTTTGCTGGATACATATTTTCATTTTCACCCTTTAGCTATTGAGGACTGTCTGCATGTATTGCAGCGGCCTAAGCTCGATTATTATGATAATCTTCAGTTTCTTGTGCTCCATGCACTGAACCCGTCCACACTGGAAGCCGAGGAGGTTGACTTGTTTCTCGGATCAAACTTCCTAGTGTCTTTTCATCATGGCGTATTGGAGGAAGTGGATGAAGCGTGGGAACGCTTGTTGCACCATGCACATGAACGAACCATCTGGGCGCGAGGTCCGGTGGCAGCAGCCTATACGGTGATGGACAAGTTGGTCGATCATTATTTTCCGTCTCTATTTGCCATTGAGGATGAACTGGCCGAACTGGAGAACCGGGGTGGACAGGAGTCAGTTGAAGACTTGATGAACCAGGTGTTTGATCTGCGGACTCGATTGCTGAAGCTTAGAAGAACCGTAGTACCGATGCGGGATCTGCTCTATCGGGTGGTGAACTCCCAGCATGTGCAGCGAACAGGTGAACATACGGCTTATTTTACCGATATCTATGACCATTTATTGAAGCTGACGGACATGATTGAAGCCGATCGGGAGATGACTGCTGACCTGCGCGATAGTTATATTTCCCTGAACTCCAACCGGATGAATCAGATCATGAAGACACTCACGGTGATTACGACTGTATTTATGCCGCTCACACTGATCGCGGGTATTTATGGCATGAACTTTGCCTATATGCCTGAGCTTCAATGGAAGTTTGGGTATGGGGCTGTGTTGCTGTTGATGTTTGTGCTTGGTGGAAGCATGGTGGCCTGGTTTGTAAAACGGGGCTGGTTTAAGTGAGAACGAGTGTAATCAGATGTTAGTAACATAAACTTGTAATAACGTGTATCCACAGGTAAAATATAACGATATGTGAATAGATTCTGGATGAATTATCCATACATATCATTGTGGAAGGATGGGATACGATGAGATTGGCAGAGGCTCTTGTACTGCGTGCAGATGAGCAGAAGAAGATAGCTCAGCTCAAGCAACGTCTGGAACGCGTAGTTAAAGTTCAGGAAGGTGAACAGCCAGCAGAGGACCCACAGTTGCTTATGATTGACCTGGAGAATACGATCCGGAGCCTGACGGTATTGGTTAAGAAAATTAATAAGACCAATGCACAGACTGACTTCACAGCTGGAGTTACGCTTGCAGATGCCCTTGCAGAGCGGGATGGAATCATGCAAGAAAGAGCATCGTTTAACGAGGTTTTGCAGAATGCGTCCATTCGCCAGGATCGGTACAGTCGTTCTGAAGTGAAGTATGAGCGAACCGTGAACATAGCAGATATTCAACAAAAAGTGGATAGCCTTTCGAAATCCTACCGGGAACTGGATTTTAAAATTCAGGAGAAGAACTGGACCATAGACTTAATCGAGGAATAAAACTGCGTCGGTAACCCTATCCAAATGAAGCGAGCATAACCCACCAACGGGAAGTTGGAAACCTGGTAGACGCTGGGCCATGTCTAACCCATATCATCATTTAGCCCAATATTGTTACAAGAATGCGCAGCATGGATGTATCGTGTATCTTTCTAATTGTTACGACCATATGCAGGTCTTTGGATAGCGGTGAGGGTGGGTAAGGGGAATTGCAGTTTGAACTACATATGAAGAAGGCCACTGGGCCATGATCTCGGGCAGTAATAAATGTCGGGAGATGATGTTTGCCAGGTGGCCTTTCTGATTCTTCTATTAGAAGTTTTGAAAAAAATGTATCCACATGTGAATAACTATTCCGCTTCAACAAGCTGTGTATAACTTATGATGACTTCCTTTTACTCCATTTCAAGAACAAAAGAAGTTGTAGCTGCTTCTTTGCCATTCACAAGAATGGTAAGCGTATGCAGACCGGCATAATATTTTCTCGTTGTGATGACTTTGAACGATTGTTTAGTGGCTACCTTGGTTCTGCCTGTCGGGTACATTTTATCGGAGCATTTGAACCGTTTGGGGGCCTGCTTGCCATTTGCCTTCATATAACCCATCTCATATTCAATTCGCAGCATCTGGGACTCGCCGCTCTCGTTAACGACATCAAACGAAAAATGAAGATCCTCGCCAATGCTAATCGTATCCTGGACAAGCTGAAGCTGCTCAATGTGAATCGAATCCTGCTCGTTATAACCAAAAAGACTCAGTGCTTTGCGATGTCCTTTCTTCAGTAATGACCTGCTGGCATGCCGGACAATCCAGTCTGTGTGTGCATGTTGTCCGTACCAGGTCGTGGCCAGATCCATAACCAGTTCAGGGTGGTCCTTGGAGATGTCATTCAGATGATTGGCGACACTTTTGCGAACATAGAGGGACTCGTCCTGTTTCAATGCATGCAGAATCGGAAGTACAGGTGTTGGATCAGTGATAAAGTTCTGGAGTTTCGCACCCCATGGCAAACGTGGCCGGCTGCCCTCACTGGCAAGTCTGCGGATATGCTCGTTGTTGCTCTCTGCCCACGCCATCATATGTTTCATCGTTTGGATTGGATAATGTTCAATAAACGGGCGTACCGCGAACTCCGAGCTGGAATAAGGTGTGAAGAGGGTCAGATACTTCATGGATAACTCGTAATCCTCTGGGTCAAGTCCGTTCACTTCGATAAAATCCGGTACAAACAGATATTCAACGCCTCTCATCGTCGGGGCGGCTTGTTCGATAATATGTAATGCTTCCTCATAATTGTCCGGCAGTACCTGGGTCAAAGCCAGTGTGATTCTGCGAATGCGCGCTTTGAATTCCAACTGTTCCCAGCCTTCGGCGAAAACCAATTCATGAAATTGCTGTGTATCCAGCTTAGGGTAGAATTGACGCATCTGTTCGCCGGTCCGATCGATTAATGCGGGAGTGTATTTATCTTTGATAAGTTCCATGGTCCGCCTCCTTTAGTTACTATCCAGTATACCTCAAATTACAGAAATAAGAACGTAAGTTCCTGGAATTTATTTGTATACGGATGGACGGTGTTAAGGCACCCGCCTTCTGTAAGGGGGTGCCTGAATCTTCTTAACCTTTGTGACTTTTGGGACGGCGCTTCGTGGAATTGGATTTGCGACGGGTTGGAGTCGTATTACGGCGACGTGGAACATTCGTTGCTTTGTTCCGACGTTTGTTTTTGCGTTTGCGGGACGGCTTATATTCTTCATAGTCTGCATCGGCCGCGCTGCTATCCGTTTTTCCTTTTCCAAAAGGCAGAATGCCCATAACAAGTTTCATCATCGGAGCCATCTGCTGGATACCACCGACGACCTTTTGCATTTTGCCTATTCCAGTCATGATTCCATCAATACCGCCGAAGCGGTCGATCATTCCTTTTAACTCACCGATGTTGGCTAATGAAAAGCCGGAACTGCCAGTAGCAGGCGCCGGTACCGGAGCTGGGGGAAGAACCTGAGCTGCACCTCCATAAAAGTTCCCGCCAGCCACACCTTGCCCATAGGGTACGACTGCAGAAGCTTCGACTTCACCAAAGCCCGGGTAATGGGGCTCTACTCCAGGATACATCGGTTGAATCTGAGTTTCATTTAAAGACCTCGGAACCACACCGGGCGGCATATAGGCAGAAGTATGTGCCTGCCGATGAGCATGAGAAGACGGACGCTGCCCTGGTGCTGGCTGGCGGTGATAATAATGCTGTGGCATGAACAATCACGTTCCTTCTATTGGATTTCGGAATTGCGTTCCATGAGTTGCATGACAGATGTACATCATAGACCCTTGTGGAACTCCCTTTTGTTATACTGTATGTCATTCGCGGAGAGACGGCGTAGGCGGGTATCCCGGAAAACGGGATATTTGCGGATTTGGGCGCATGTAAGATGGCAGGTTCACGAAGAGTAAAATGAAGTTTAGACACAAAATTGTAACATTTAGGAGGATTGAAATCCTACATAAGTAATCGGATATATACAGGTGAAAACTGGGAAAAAGCGCGGAAATTTCGCCCGATGTACACGAGGGGAGGACAATAGTACCTTTTGTAAGCGGTAACATGTATTTTTATTCTGTAGTGCGTGAAATCGGTAACGCTTGAAATACCAACTCAGGGTGAGTACAATGTAGGTACACAGTAACCGCTAGGGGATGATGATGAAATGCAGCTGAAAAAGCTAAATGATAAAAGCATTGAACAACTATTCGAGGCTATTTTGACGCTAAAAGATATTGAAGAGTGTTATGTTTTCTTTGATGACCTCTGCACAGTTAACGAGATCCAATCCATGTCCCAGCGGCTGGAAGTGGCTCGTATGTTGGGTAAAGGCAATACGTATAACCAGATTGAAGCAGAGACAGGTGCGAGTACAGCTACAATTTCACGTGTGAAACGCTGCCTGAATTACGGTAATGATGGTTATAAAATGACGCTGGAACGCCTGGGACGCTAACATGAAGAAGCCGGGTGTACTCATCATCAGTCACGGTTCACAGGAGCAGACCTGGGTGGAATCCGTCGATGACGCGATCTCCCGGTTGAATCTGCCTGTTCCATTACCGGTTGAAGCCGGTTTTCTTGAACTTGTGGAAGGACGCCTGATCCAGGACGGTATCGACCGACTGGAAGCACAAGGCGTAACCGATATTCTGGTCGTACCTCTATTTGTTTCGTCCGGCAGTACACATGTGGATGAAATTGAATATGCCATTGGTGCAAAGGAAACACCTGATCGCGAAACGGATCTGGAACCGTTCGATGTGAAGGCTCGGGTTCACTTCGGTTATCCGGTGGATAACGATCCGGATATTGCCGTGATGGTGTGGGACAAAGTCCGAGTACTGTCGCAGCAACCGGAGGAAGAAACGATTCTGCTGGTTGGCCATGGGAGTATTCATGATGGTTTTCGCGAGCGTTGGGAAGCCGGAATTTCTTCCCTTGCAGAGCGTGTGCAGGAAGTTAGTGATGTAGCCCATACGGATTATGCATTGCTGAATCCGGAGAGTGTGTACGACAAAGTGAAGTATTGGAGCGAAGAGCGGGGGAACCGAGTCATTGTGGCGCCGCTGTTTTTGAGTGCCGGTTATTTCACGAGGAACGTTATCCCGGGTCGGTTGCAAGAACTGAACTATGTGTACAGCGGTGAGACACTGTTGCCACATCCATTGCTTGGGCAGTGGCTGGAGCGCCAGATCCAGATTTTGCTGGAGAGATGTAATGAAGTTAAAGCTTCTTCTTGAAGTGATCGCTTTGGCATAGGTGTGTGATCGCATCGCTCGTAGTAATGCAGTATCAATTGATTTGAACTCCATAGCTTCATAAACAATCAAACCACGTCGAAGGACGTGGTTTTTGTTTGTTGTAGATCACTTGAAAGAGATTGGGTTATCCATTAATGGGTGCGTGCAATTGCAGATGTAGCTCCAGTAAATTTATTAATTGGTCAACGATCTCCTCGGCCGGATAAGGCATGGAATTCATAATCCACCACTCCAGGAGGCCCACAGCAGCGGAAGCAAGAAACTGTATGGTGATCTCTTTTTTCATACCTTCCTGGATGCCACAGGCATCCATCTGTTCCTCCACTCCCTGGACCAACAATGTCATCAACTTACTACGGAACGCTGGAATACCTTTTTTAGTTAGAAGTGTGGTATAGGTAGAGGCATGCTGTTCCAGATAACTGAAGGTTCGGAGCAACGCATCCTTGGCCGTAACGGGTGTTGTAGTAGGGCTTTCGATCATACAGGCATCCAACAACCGCTGCAAATAGGTCTCAATGCATTGATCCAACAGGTCGAACTTGTCAGCGTAATGCAAATAGATGGTTCCTCGGTTTACATTAGCCCGATCAGCAATATCGTTTATCGTAATTTGCTCAAAATCCTGTTCCTCCAGTAACCCCACAAAAGCTTCAATTATTGCCTTTCGTGTCTTGAGTACTCGTCTGTCCATGGCCCCTCCTATGATGGTTTTCAACAATAAGGAATCATTCGTTGATTATTCAACAAAAACGGATATTTTAACGATTGAAGCACAGTAGGTGCTTTGTTACTCTTATTTTATCAACAAATGTTGATAAAACAACGATTATTTATAAACTATGAAATTGAGGGATAACCAATGAAGATATTAGTGTATGGTGCGGGGGTTTTGGGCAGTCAACTGGCGCATGTTCTGGTGCGCGGCGGCAATGAAGTCACCATTCTGGCCAGAGGGAAGCGGGCAGAGGAGCTGGAGAAGGATGGACTCGTCATCCGGCATTTTTTTCAATTCAAAACGACAGTTGATCAGGTTCGGGTAGCCAGAACGTTGGAAGTGGATGACCAATATGATCTGATTTTTGTTGTCATGAAGTATAACGATTTTCCTTCAGTGTTACCTATTCTGGCAGACAATCAGAGCAGCAATATTGTGATTGTGGGAAACAACGCAGATGCACGAAGCATGCAAAACTTTTTGGAGGAAAACAGCAGGGTAGCAAAACAGGTCGCGTTTGGATTTCATGTGAGTGCAGGGAAGCGGGAAAAGGACCGCATGTTATCGGTCGGTGGAGGCAGCGGACAAATGGTAATCGGCAGTCTGGACGGAGAGATAGGCTTTAAACCTTTGCTGGACCAAGCTTTCCAACATGTGAAATACAAGTTAAATGTTCTGAGCGATATTGATGCCTGGCTGAAAAGCCATATCATCCCCATTCTGATGCTTAATGCGGTGAGTTTTAATGAGGAGCGTGAGTTGATCAAGTTGGACGGGAATAGAAAGCAAATCCAACATATGATTGGGGCGATGGATGAAGGCTTTAGCGTACTTGAGGCTATGGGCATAACGATTATACCGGAGATTCAGGCTAAAATGATCCGCAAGCATCAACGGATGTTGTACCTTCTGTTGAAGATCTATAGCATGCTTCCGGTTCATAAGCTGGTCGCGGGTTCGTTTGGAGAGATTGAGGCGTTAAATAATGCATTTACCGATTGGAAAAAGACAACAGGCACCCCGACTCCCCATTGGGATGTGCTGAAAAGAGATTTTACTCCCCTAAAATGAAGTGTTGCTCATTAACCCAATACCGACTACAATAAAACCAACTAATAAAATGGGGATAAGGAGATATACAGATGCGGGAAGTGCCCATGCGTTATGTGAAAGCAAATCAGGTCGGTATTGTATTATTTGTTTTACTCTCGTTTGTGTTCAATCCAATTGTAGTTCTGGGAGCGCTGTGGGTCATTCAGGTGGTTGGTCTGGCTTCCAGTGGCAAGCTTAATCTGTTTGTGCAGATTGGGAAAGCTGTGTTGACTGGTAAAGGTACAGAGACGCAGGCGGTGGAGCTGCAGCGATTCAACAATATTCTGGCCGTGCTCTTCCTGTCTCTGGCACTCATCTCGTTCTCGCTTGGCTGGGTAGCCGCAGGTTATGTATTCTCCGTCATGCTTCTCGCGGCTGCAAGCGCGGCACTGCTGGGTTATTGTGTAGGCTGCACCGTCTATTTCTGGTATAAACAGCTGCGTGCAGGCAGAAAAATCGGATTTTGAGGTTATCTGATGAGCGATACGATGACAGAATAACTTATTCTTCGAGTAAGGATAAAGACGAGTCATGTTCCGAGGAGCTTTCTTGCGGCAAGCTTTTAGCTGGACCTATATGGCGATCGGGATACGATCGCATTATAATGAAATCCCCCTCAAGTGAGCTGCCACTTGAAGGGGATTTTTTTTATCTGAACCAGGCCTTATTTAAATTGTTGGTAAAATTGTTATCGTTGAAAGGCACGTTGGCGCTACCGAAGTTTGTCGTGTTGAGTGCATTTCGTGCCGCAGAAGTCAGATCGTCCCATCCGATTAAAGGCTGAGTTCCGCCAACAGCATTAGTAACGCCAAGCTCATGGTTCAGCGGCCAGGTACTATTGTAGGAAATCAACGGATGGTTACCTTGTGTATTGTTATTGCTCGGTGTAACTTTTGTAAACTGGCCGTGACCGGAATATGCGATAGAGAGGATTTTGGAATTGGGAGCTGCCGGATTATCGACCCACACGACGATTCCTTCCCAATCATGACGATGGCCGAGTCCAGAGGAAGGGGAGTCTTTGGGGAAATACCACGAATACATGATAGCCCACACCCCATTGTGCCATGCGGAGCGGGAGTAGATCTGCCCTGTGTTTGAGCTACAGTTCCCATTCGATGACCCGGACGTATTCAAGCCAGCGCTGGTATTGCCCTGTTGATCCACTGCGGGAAAAGGTACACAACCATGATAGACTTTTAGAAATGGCTGAAAACGCTTGGCTGCTTGTTGCATTACGGTGACTGGGGAGACTTCCTGAAATCCGACAACCTGATCATGATTAATTTCTGCTGCTTCAACAACGGTGACCCAAGGAATACATGCCATAAGAAAGACCAGGAGCATTAACACGATTTTTTTCATTTACAATTCTCCTTCAAGGGTATGATGTGGTGTTAAATTGAGGGTGCACTAAAACTATATTGGAAAAAGGTTTATGTTATTTATCTTTTCATCTTAAGATTTGTAAATTTGTAGCATATCTATGTCATAATCATATGTAGATCATCGAAATCGAAGACTAATTCCTGTCCAAGCGGGCAGAATGGTTGATTAATGAGACTATTTTACATAAAAGGTAGTGGGGAAGATTCAGGAGCAGTGCGTGAGGTTTATTGGGTAATAGGCAGATTAGTGGGTACGGATATGTTAAAATATACTTATGGATTACAGGCTAGGACATCTTTACATTTGATGATATGATAGGAGTTAAAGGCTTTGGAATGAGACGGAATTCCTGATGCATAGATATAGGTAAGACGAAAGATTAGAGCAACATTAACGGAAGTTCATTATTTTGTAAAAAATATGCCCTTTTGTGGACTGATGCAACGTAAGAATATGAGGTCGTTTAGACTCATGGATAATGTGGAATAGGTGGCGTATGAGATGAAAAAAGCTCGCTTAATATATAATCCGACCTCAGGCCGGGAAGAAATGAAGAAACGTCTGGCTGATATTTTGCAGCGTTTGGATCAAGGTGGTATTGAAGCTTCATGTCACGCAACAACGGGTGAAGGTGACGCAACCCGGGAAGCTGAACTGGCAATTGAACGCGGATATGACATGATTATTGCTGCTGGTGGCGATGGCACGTTGTATGAAGTTATCAATGGTATGGCTGAGCGGGAGAATCGTCCTCCGCTGGGTGTGTTCCCTTTGGGAACAACGAATGATTTTGCACGTGCACTCGGCATTCCGAGACAGTGGGAGGATTATGTGGATCTGGTCATTAACCAGCAACTTCGTCCGCTCGATCTGGGCAAAGCGAATGATAAATATTTTATCAACATTGCCGGTGGCGGCTCATTAACTGAACTGACCTATGAAGTGCCGAGTCGTCTGAAAACGATGATTGGGCAACTGGCCTATTATATGAAGGGTATTGAGAAAATGGCGAGTCTGTCTCCACAGGAGCTGATTATTCGTGCCGACGGTCAGGAAGAGATCCATGATGAATTCATGTTATTCCTCATCGCCAATACCAATTCGGTCGGGGGTTTTGAGAAGTTGGCTCCAGGAGCAACCATTGATGATGGTCTGTTCGATGTGATCGGTGTCCGCAAATGTAATCTGGCTGATATGATTCGCCTCGTAACGCTCGCGTTGCGTGGGGAGCATCTGAACGACAAGAAAGTGGTTCATTTCCAGACGAGTCATATGGAAGTTACGTCGCCAGGTTATGTGCAACTGAACCTCGATGGAGAGTTGGGCGGCACGCTACCTGCTACGTTTACGAATTTGCGTCATCATCTGATGTTGTATCGTTAAACTTGGCACTTAGCGGAGAATGTGGTTGCTTGCGGAAAGCGTTAATGCCGCAGTGGTTTTTGTAAAGCATCGCACAAGTGGTGAGGAGAGTTGGATACAGCTCTGCCGTAAGGTGAGATGGAAGTGCAATTTCCAGTTGCTGTGTACGGTGGGATCGCGTATAATCTCATGTGGTCACCATACGTTGAGCGGATACAGGGCACATTGTGGTGATTGAGTGAACATGAACAGTGAAAGTTAAGAGTGCTGGTCTAGTTCGACGTACTGCAATGTGATACACCGTGCTGAATGTAGCGTTTGGTTGATTGCCCGGGTGGCGGCTAACGAACTCAGAAAGCCTTAATGTGGCGAAATCGCCGGATCTGCGAATTTAACGAATCTCAGCGTCGTTATTTTGGAGAAATGACCGAAAAAGGTCGGAAAACACCATCCGATGATGATATAACGTTTCTGAAGTTCATTAGAAATTCGGAACGTTATTTTTTGATGTGATACTATATAAGAAGAAAGAAGTGAATGTACGTTGTCTAATACGAACCGCAGCGGTCGTGGAAAAAACCGCCGGAATTCGGCTGCCTCTCAGGGGCAAGGGAACGCTTCAGCGTCCCGTCAGCCAAGTCAATCATCTCGTCCATCTACACGTCAGCAGGGAAAAGAGGTGCGGCCACAAGGCGCATCTCTTTCTGCCGTTCGTCCAAAGGGGAGAGCGCGTGAATCTGCACCAATTGAAGGGCTGCCCGTTAGCAAAAATGAAGAGACCGTCATCGACATCATTGGCATGAACCATGACGGTGAGGGTGTAGGTCGTGCGAATGGATACACGCTCTTTGTGCAGGGTGCGCTTCCAGGTGAAACCGTGCGTGTGCGTGTGATGAAAACCAAGAAGCAGTATGGCTACGCCAAGTTACTGGAAATCGTGAAAGCAAGCCCGGATCGTGTGTCCGCGCCATGCCCGATCTACGATCAGTGCGGCGGCTGCCAGATCCAGCATATGAGCTATGCCGGACAGCTTGCGTGGAAACGCCAGTTGGTCGTAGATAATTTGCAACGGATTGGCAAATTGAACGTGATGGTGGAGGATGCGGAGACGTTGGCATCCAACGCGCAAGATGACGCCACAGTTGATGAGGCGAATGAAGCACAGATGATTGGAAGTAATCGTATTCGTTTTCGTCTCGAAGGTGTCATGAACGAAGAAGATACGGAGCAGGGCATTCGTGTACTGCCTACGATGGGTATGGACGAGCCATGGCGCTATCGGAATAAAGCACAGGTGCCCATTGGTGTGACCGAGGGTGGTCTGGTAGGTGGTTTTTACGCCAAAGGAAGCCATCGCATCATCGATATGGAGAGTTGCCTCATTCAGCATGAGCACAATGACGAAGTGGTCGCAAAGGTTAAAGAGATCGGCAGTCATTTTGGTATTAGCGCCTATAACGAAGAGACAGGTCGCGGATTGCTGCGTCACGTTGTCGTCAAGAAAGCGTTCCGTACAGGCGAGATGATGCTTGTTCTGGTTACGAATGGTCGAGACATTCCGTACAAAGACGAATGGATTGGCAGTATCCGTGAAGCCATTCCGCATGTGGCGAGTATCTGCCAGAACGTGAACAAAAAACAGACCAACGTCATCTTTGGCGATGAAACCCGCGTCCTGTGGGGCCGTGATGTAATCTATGATTATATCGGTGATGTGCAGTTTGCCATCTCGGCACGTTCGTTCTATCAGGTGAATCCGGTGCAAACGGAAGTACTGTATGGCAAAACGGTAGAGTACGCTGGACTGAGCGGCAAAGAGACGGTGATTGATGCCTATTGCGGCATAGGAACGATTTCTCTTTTCCTCGCGCAACATGCGGATCAGGTGTACGGGGTAGAGATCGTGCCTGAAGCGATCGAGGATGCGCGGAGCAATGCTCTATTGAACGAGATGCGCAACGTCAAGTTCGAAGTTGGTGCCTCTGAGGATGTCATCCCGCGCTGGAAAGAACAAGGCATCGAAGCTGACGTCATCGTTGTTGACCCACCACGAAAAGGCTGCGACCCGCGTTTGCTCGATACCATCCTGGAGATGAAGCCGGAACGTGTGGTGTACGTGAGCTGTAATCCGAGTACGCTGGCACGTGATCTTCGTGTGTTGGAAGATGGCGGCTATCGCACCGTGGAGGTAACGCCGGTGGATATGTTCCCGCATACGGTGCATGTGGAATCGGTGGCGATGTTAAAATGGAAGGGGCAGGATTAATTCCTACGCCTCTTGTTGTTCCAACTTCCTTATGGATTGCGGACGGGAAATATGTAATGTATGGCTTTGACTGAACCGTCTCTAATAACTTCAATTTTTGAATAATTCTTTGAAGTGCCTGCTTAAAGACTTGTTGACCTTCAATTTGAGGTACGGTGAAACGGGATAATTGCTTTATATAGGCACGGAGTTGTTCTTCCGTGTCTTTTTTTTACCTGTAATAATGAAGTAATTACTGATTTTGTACACACCCTAAACCTAATACAGATAGAGGTGAAATTTCTTGAACTATAGGGGCATAGATCTCATCAAGTAGAAGCTTCTTATCATCACGCTTGTAGCCAAATGTGGGTAGAGAAGCCTTGTAGGGCGGTTCGTGAAAATATCATCTTCATGTGGCTCGCCGCTGGCCAACAGCCAGACTTTCGTACCAGTAACCTCTTTCCGAACGGATGAAAGAGGTTACTGGAAACCGTGTTTACCCATGTGCTAGAGTTATAACTGATTTCGATTGGACGTCAAAGCGAGGCAAACTTCATTAACTCAGCTTTGGACGCTGATACACGTGATTCTGTATCGTGTTCATGAGCGATTCCAGTTTGAAGTCGAGCCGTTCTCCTTATCAATATCTCCGCTCGTCTGTTTCCTCGTAAGCTTAACAGTCCCTAGACAAAACACTTCGACATTGTGGTTATGAAGCATTCTGACAATGTTTATTGTATTGGGCGTATTCTTTATGACTGGAATGGTTGCGTTAACTATATTTTCCCTTTACCATACACATTTTGAAACAATCACAAATGAGAGAAACAACCAGATGACGAATGGAATTCCAGAGGGCATCAACGGGCTTTTTCAAAACTGTTGACAATTGGCATATATGTAATTATATTTAATATATCGGGCGTTTGGTGCCGTAAATCTACTAGTGTAAACGCTACCAAGTAAAACTTTACGCAATATAGTTCAATCCCGTCGAGGAAGAAAATGGAGAGTTGATGGTCTACTTAGTCCCGGTTTTGTACACGCACTGTCCATTTACGAGTGACATTCATCGTAGTTTTGTAGAGCATTTTCAGCAACGCTTCATTGCTTGGGAAAATGCTTTTTTCTTTAGGTTTTGCGATGTTGACGAGGGAACCCTCAAGTATTTCCGTCGTTGTACTCTTCGCGTCAAGCTTTTTATGACATGAACCGTGTCATATTCCACCTCCAGCATGAATTGCAGCATCTCTGCAAACAACTCTTTCAGTGCAAATTCACCTTTTCCATCGTTATGAACTTATTCTTCTTCAAAATCACTTTCACTTGCTCATCACGTATACTATCCTCTTTAATCAGCCTTTCTAAAGATTATCTAACGGGGGAATATGATGTCTAAATCAATAGAATCTATCTTGAGAGATGAAATTTTTGCTGAGCTGGACATCGAGTATCCGGAAGGCCACGATACCCGTTTGTTGGACCAAGGGATCGATTCAGTAGGCTTCATCAAGCTTATTGTTTTAATGGAATCGAAGTTTAACATCTCGATCCCTGATGAAGATCTGTTATTTGAGAAGTTCTCCACGGCTGGATTAATCCTTAATTATTTGACTGTGAAAACGCTATGATGACGATCATTCAGCGTCTATTTCTGGAGGCCTCTGATCGCCAAGATCATATTATCCTTGAAGATCTAAAGCAGCAATGGACTTACGCAGAGGTGATGACAGAAGCTTATTTGATTGCTCTATATATCCACAAGAATTTTGAGCTTGAGTCCGGAAGCCATCTTGCATTATACACAAATAATGAGCCCTTGTTCATTTTTGCGGCGCTGGGCATTCAATTCTGCGGTTATGTGTTAGTACCGGTTCCTTATTCGGCGTCCAATACTGAAATTGAAAATATTTTAATTGCCAGTGACGCCAAATTGGTTATCAGCAAATCTGCACAGCCAGCGCATTTAAATTGCGACATACCTTGGGTTACCGCTCAGGATTTATCGCAAGAACCAATGCCTTCGTTCGAATCGATCTCGTTAACCAATCAGTCCGATCCCAATCAATGTGCGATTCTCCTTCCTACATCGGGCACAACCGGAAAATCTAAAATCGTTATGTTATCCCATTGGAATGTATTAACGAATGCGTTGGCACATGGCGGAAAGGTGGGGTATACAGAACAAGATTCGTTTCTTGTAACGATGCCCGTTCATTTCAGTTCTACGATTGTCACGCAATTGATTTCTTGTATGTTATATGGAACCCGAATTAAACTTATCAGCTTGCCCTTTCTGCCGCGCACCGCGTTTAAACTGTTTCAGAATAAGGCGGTCACGGCATTCTCAGCGGTGCCTACGCAATTGATGCACTTTGTTTCCGATTTCCATCAGACAAAGAACTGGAGTGCCTTTGATTCCATTGAATTTATTGTAATTAGCGGTGCGGCGATTCCCGCGAAATTAGTAGACCATCTTCAGACTGTATTTCCTCACGCGGACATTATTCAAACCTATGGATTGACCGAAGCTTCTCCGCGGGTGACCATGATGGAACGGGGAGAGCGCTGCCTATCCTGTGGATCACCCATAAATGACGTTTCTATTCGTCTTGTTGACGAAGAAGAGAATGAGGTTGAAGGAGCGGCTATCGGAGAAATTTGGGTCAAGGGCCCGAATGTGATGCTCGGTTATTACAAAAACCCGGAGTTAACGAACGCTACCATTGTTGAGGGTTGGTTAAAGACAGGAGATTTGGGATATTGGAATGAATCAGGGTGTCTTATACTCACAGGCCGAAAGAAGAATATCATTATATCCGGCGGTATCAATATCTATCCGGAAGAAATCGAGGAATTTTTGTACGGCTTGAAAGAAGTGGAGGAGGTCATGGTTGTTGGTGTACACGATGATCTGTTAGGCGAAGTGCCTATCGCATTTCTGAAAGTTTTTAATGAATGCCTGATCGATATAGAGGCACTGACACGACATTGCAACTTGCATTTGTCAACGTATAAAGTGCCTAGAGAATGGAGGATTATCGATAACATTCCAAAAACAAAAACAGGAAAACTGGACAGGGCAAGCACGAAGCGCTTATTGCTAAATGAGATATACTGATTCGAAATCCTTAAGCTATTTAACCAGATAACGAGGGGTGAACGAAAGATTGAAGAATTCAACTCAAACGTTAGGCAGAAAAATATTGCCGGTCAGTTATCCGATGATTACAACCTATACGCAACATGCTCATCTCTTGTCCATACTTACCCATTACGAGTGCGCACACCCATGGATATTTAGCAATTATATTCAATTATTTATTAACAAAGATTATAAACATCATTGGGGAGATTTTTATTTCCCTCTGACTTATGAGCTGCGGCCTTCGGATGCGTGCAAATGGATTACTACTCAAAAGATACATAGAGATACTGTAACAACTAAATGGGACTCTGTTATTCATTTTATTATAGAAAATATTAATGCTAATAACTATGTCCACACCATGGTCAATTATTTCTACGTGCCCCTAAGCGATCGCTATAATAGACTTCAATTGCATCATGACATATTTGTTTACGGCTATGATTTGGATAGAGAGATGTTGTATGTTTCCGATTTTTTTAAGAACGGGGTGTATAGTCAGGCTGAGATATCATTTACTGATTTCAATCTTGCGTTCGACACAAATCATCTAACAACCAATCATGATTATCTTAGAAAAATGGTTTATCTGTATAGATTCAATGATCAATATCAGGATAAATTCAGTGCAGATACCCTAGTGAATTCTATAAGAAATTATTTCACTAAGCAAACGCCGGAGTATTGGCAGATGTTCAACTATGGGGGCGACAGGGATAATCTTGACTTCGGCATGCAAATATACACAACTCTATTTAATTATGCGAAAGAGACATTGGAAAATAAGGCTATGCTTGATATAAGACCCTTTCATTTAATTTATGATCATAAGAAGATAATGACGCTAAGATTCAAGTACTTGTACGATAATCAGCATTTAATTGAATTAAATCAAGAGCATATAGATGAATTCACAGCTATTGAACTTCAGGCAAAGATCCTTGTGAATCTAGCGATTAAATATAATTTGACAAAGGATACGAGTATTTCCGAAAGCTTACAAACGCTGATTACGAATATAGAAAATGAAGAATCCATATTCCTTGAACGATGGCTGAAGAAGGTAGTTATTCAGTAATGTTGAGGGAGCAGATGATGTCAGTTGTGGATATCTCTTCTTGCACCCGAATAGAAGCTTTAGCGCGAAGCCCGTGGTGATCCGGGCATATTTATGGAAGGAGTGATGCCGGGATTATAATCGTTGGGAGACAGCGTGTTGAGTAAGCCAAACCGTTGCTCTTGTATTAAAGATTCCGTTTGCTGACAGCCTATTGCCTTCTTGTCTTTCAACGATCCGCATTGCTTCAAGCGCTTTTTTCCGGCACAACCACAGCGAATCCACTCACCTCAAGAATCTCTCCTGGTATTTGACCCAACATCTTGTGATTCATGCATAGAACCATATCTGTTCGATTGAATTAATAGTGGTTTCACAAACCTTAAGCAAGGGGGGGGATCATAATATTCATTGTATTAACAGGAGTCGCAGGCTTCATCGGTTCCAACCTTGCCGAGAGGCTGCTGCGGGAAGGCCATACCGTTATCGGCGTCGATAATTTTCTGACCGGGTCTACTGTCAACATAGACAATCTCTTACGGTCGCCCAATTTCAAGTTTATCGAGCATGACGTCATTTATCCGCTCGCAATTGAAGGCCCTGTCGATTGGGTGATGCATTTTGCCAGTCCTGCCAGTCCGCCCAAATATTTGTCCTATCCGATCGAAACGATGAGGGTCAACAGCGAAGGGACGATGCATCTGCTGTATCTGGCCAAAGAAAAGCAGGCTGCTTTCTTCTTGGCTTCAACAAGCGAGATCTACGGTAACCCAACTGTTCACCCTCAGCCGGAAAGCTACTATGGCAACGTGAATTCGGTTGGAGCAAGAAGCTGCTACAACGAAGCGAAGCGGTATGCAGAGGCGATCACCTACTGGATGAACAGGAAATACGGTATACCGGTAAGGGTCATTCGGATCTTCAATACATTCGGCCCGAAGATGGATTTAAATGACGGACGCGTCATTACCAATTTCATTAATGAAATCATGTCCAAGCAAAACCTTACGATTTATGGCGACGGCAGACAGACGAGAAGCTTTCAGTATATCGACGATTTGCTGGAAGGGATTGTGAGACTGCTGAGCACCACGTATGAACAGCCAGTCAATTTGGGGAATCCGGAGGAAGTTACCATACTTGAAGTCGCCCAAATATTGAAGGAGCTAATGAAGTCCAACGCGCAGTTAGAGTTTCTCCCGCTGCCGGAAGACGATCCAAGGAGAAGGAAGCCGGACATTACCATTTCAAGGACGATTATGGACTGGGAACCGGCGATCAGTTTGCATGATGCACTCGCTAGAACGATCCATTATTACCAGGGTCAATATATTCATTAAACGGGAGGTACCTATGCAAGAACAGATCATAGCGATGATATGCGAAATCAAGGAAGACGCCCAACTGGCAAACAGTTTGAACGAGCATTCGAACATCATGGAAGACGGGGGATTGGACTCTTTACAGCTAATTACTTTTGTACTACAGGTGGAAGAGCGTTTCGGTATTGAAATCGATTTTGAACAATTCGACTTCAATCTTATGGAGTCGGTAACGACCTTCTGCAATTATATCTCGGAGCTGCAGAAAACAGCGCCTGTATGAACGATAGACGCAAGTTCGAGCTCATTATCGGGACATTTGACGCGGAACGCTTCTGGCGCGACCCTAATCTAGCCAAACTGCCGTCGTTTCACGATCCTGAAATGGAGAATATCGTGATGGCCATGGATGAGCTGCTCTTCCCATTTTGCGAGGCGCAGGATAAGCTCATTACTCGCTATCGAATGAACGTTTGCCATAAAGAGTATTTGCATGAGATCGGATTTAAATTTCTTTCCAATTCAACCGATCTCGAGAGTCCTGATGTAGGAAGCGTAGGCAGAACCGCCAATATATTCGACCTGCTCACATCAGCCGATCGAATGGGTGACATGGATCTCTACTTGCTGGACGGCGCCCGGTTGTCGCCCTTTGCCGTCATTCCGGGGGTAGATCGTACTGCAGCGCGTTACGGGCTGGAACAGGATTTTCCAGCTATCGAAACGGTTCAGACTGTCAATTCGAAGCTGTATTCAACCGAATTGAACCGTCGCCTTGATCTTCGGTGTGACAGCCAGACGGTCTATTCTCCCGAAGAGCTGCTGGCAAGCGGCTTGACTTTGCTGAATCAAGGACCCTTCCTGATCAAAGATGAGTTTGGGGTATCCGGGAAAGGGAATTTGCTGATCGAGTCGGAAGCGATTTTGCAGCGAGTCACATCCTATGTCGCCGATCAGTGCAGCAAGGGAAAAACGGTTCGGTTTATTATTGAGCCGTTCCTCCGCAAGGAATTGGATTTTTCTTGCCAATTCCACATCGATTCGGACGGTACTTACCGACATATCTCAGTGCAGCAGTTGGTTAATCGCAATTTCGCTTACCAAGGCTCCTATACAGCAGACGATAGGTTGCTTCATATGCTGCAGGAAGCGAAGTATTTTGATGTAATGAAACGGGCGGCTCGCGAGCTTTATCGGTCGGGTTATCACGGCGACGTATGCGTCGATTCTATGCTGTTGACAGACGGCCGCATCGTTCCGATTGTTGAGGTGAATGCAAGAAGATCGATGAGTCTGATCAAGCATTACGTTGACCGCTACCTGAAGAAGCACGACACGGCCGGGAGCATGACGCATGCGACTTTACAGTTTGCATGCGATGTATCATTCGATCAATTGCTTGAATCGCTGGACCGCGAGGGTGTTCTATATAAGCCTGATCGAGGATTCGGTATTTTACCGTTAAGCGCGAATACGCTCCTTATTAACAAAGTCGTCAGCGAGTGCAAGGGGATCCGGAATAAGCAGGTGAAAGGCAGATTATATTATTCGTTGATCCAGGGGGAATGGGATAACGAACGATTGACCGCTAAGGTTAAGGAGGTGCTGTCGTCGTTATCCTTCAAGATCGCCCGCTGATGCAGTCCGAAGCGCTTAAAGCCATGAATGGAGGAAGAAATTTTATGGGTAAGCGGAAAGTGACGATTCTATGCTCGGGTTTCGGTCTGGGTTTCTATATTCCCGGTCTGTTAGCTGCAAGTGATTTCGAGAGAAGGGATATCGCGACGGAAGTGCTCGTGTTCGAAAGCTATTTGGAGCAAGACAAGATGGATCATATTGTAGACAGCAGAAAGGCTTATCACAATAATTTCGCACTTGCCAATTTATCGGCCCGAATGCCGATGGATATCCGGGGCAGCATTGATTATGCCCAGGTCGAGCTATTGCTGGAGGCGTGGAAAGCGGAAGACCGGTACGAATTCATATCGTTATCCGGACACTGGATCTATATTCTGGATTTGTATAGGGAGAAGATGCTGCCGAATCAAATTCATGTAGACCTGCTCTACGTCGATTCAGATCTGGCCCCGTCTTGGAAGAGCTTGAAGAAGTTTCATTCTCGCTATGACGAGTATTATTACAATGCTTGTCTCTATGACACTGACAAGATGGAGATTCGATGCGAAATCCCAGTTCTTCATCGTACGGCACTGCCCTTCGACTCAAGGAAGCGGCGGCTTGTTGTTCATGGTGGCGGCTGGGGGATGGGCACTTATCAAAGTACAATTCCAGAGCTTGCCGGCCATAACTATGGGCTTGATATCGTAGCTTACGATTGGAAGGAAGCGAAGCCCGATCCCGATCACCGATATTGGATGAATGATCCGGAATGGTGTGCATGGGTGAAGAGTGCGAACGGCCTGCACGAGTTTCCGCCATACATCGAAATAACGGGAGAAGACACGAAGTCATACGCGGCTGAGGTTGATCATCATTGGTTATTCGATATCGCTTCGGAGGCGATGGCTATCGTGGCCAAGCCGGGAGCGGGCACATTAATCGACTCGCTTGCATCCGAAACACCTCTTATTCTGCTGGAGCCGTTCGGAAGTCACGAGCTTAGCAATTTGGAATTGTGGGAATCACTGGGGTTCGGAATACGCTACGAGAAGTGGCGGGAGATGGATTTTTCCGTAGAGGTCCTTAGGGAGATGCATCAAGCGATCATGAACAGACCCGGAGAACGGACGAATTATGTGGATCATTATTGTGCGAGAGTCGCGTTAACGAAGGGGTAAGATTTCAATGGCAGAAGGGGTTATGCGATGAGCGTAAACAAATTGAGTGTCGTCCAAGATAAGACAAAGACAAGCTATCCGAGATGGATCGTCATGCAGCTGTTGGAGGAGTGTAATTTACGATGCAAGATGTGCTATGAGTGGGGACTCGAAGGGCCCTACAAAAGCAAAAAAACGTTAGCGCATCTGGATCCGGATCTCATTAAAAAGATCATCGTCGAGTGCAGCCCGGGCAAGCCGTATTACGATTTCTTCGGCGGCGAGCCGCTGATGTACCCTTGGCTGAGCGACATTCTCGCCATGATCAATCACTATGGAAGTAAAGCGGACTTCCCCACGAATGGCACATTGCTTGAGCAGCATGCCGAGATGCTTGTCGAGACTGCTCCAAATAAGATCTGGATGTCGCTCGACGGCCCTGAGGAAATCAACGATAAGCAGAGAGGCAAAGGCGTATTCAAGAAAGTAATCAAGGGGATCGAGAAGCTTTATGAGCTTCGGGAAAGCAAGGGCAAGCAATTTCCGAAAATGGGTGTATCCTTTATCATTACGCCCTTGAACTATATGTACGTTGAGGAATTTTTCTTTAAGCATATCGACTTGTCGATGTTGGACCATATCAGCATGGAAGTGCAGCTCTATGCAACGGAAGAGCAGTATGCCCAATATGTGGAGGTTCTTAGTGACAAATTCGACGTGCATGAAGCTCCTTATGCCAAGGGGATGGTCTGGGGGGACACCAGTTCGTTCAGCCAGATCGATATTCCGGAATTGACGAGACAGCTCAATAATGTTAAAGCGTATTGCTTGAAAAACCGCATCCATGTGATCACCTATCCGAAGACGATAGATGAACAAAATTTGAGTAACTATTTCTCGGGGCAATTCCATCAGATGGCTGATAAACGAAATCGGTGCTCCCTTCCATGGGTTTATGCGGAGATTACGGCAAGGGGCGACGTTTCGCCCTGCCATGCCTTCTACGATTTGACCTTCGGCAACGTGAACGAAGAGAGTTTGCTAGATATCTGGAGTAGTGACAAGTACAAAGATTATCGCGCGTATATGAAAAAAAATATGCTTCCGATTTGTACGGCTTGTTCAAGGTATTATATCTATTGATTCATGTGAATGACCTAATAAGTTTAAGAAGGGTGTGTTGATATGAATCCAAAATCAGAGATTAAACATTCCCCAAAGGATTTGCAAATATTGAAACGTACTATCAAGAATACGGTGGAAACAAAGCGGAACATGGAGAAAATAGCGGGTTACGCGACACCGTTGCCAGAGTCGGTCGGGATTAAACTGACGAACCAATGCAACTTGCGCTGCAAGCATTGCTATCAATGGAACGACACCGGCTACCATCACTTTATGACACCGGAGCAGCAGCGGGAACAGCTCGACTACGGGCTGCTGGAGAAGCTGATCCTTGAGACGGAACCAGCCAAGTCGAGACTCTATATCTGGGGCGGCGAGCCGCTCGTATACAGCCATTTCGACCGTTTGGCCGATTTGCTTGAAGCCCATCCTCGCGAGACGACGATCTGCACGAACGCGATGCTGATCGAGCGAAAGCTGGACGCCTTGCTGAGAATCTCCGACAATCTGGAGCTGCTCATTGCACTTGATGGATTCGAAGAAGAGAATGATGCGCTTCGCGGCAAAGGGGTATTCAACAAGGCGATAGATGCTATTCGGATGCTAGTCGAGCTGCGCAAGGAAAACCGATTCAGGGGCAAAATTACGATCCATACCGTCGTTAACGATGCTATGACCGACAAGCTTTACGATCTGCTGGACTTTCTGGAGGACGTCGGTGTAGATATGGTCATGGTCTGCTTCCCGTGGTACATCTCGGACGAATGCACGCAGGGAATGGACGATTACTTTGACCAGAAGTTCGACTTCCTTCCGGCGAGCGAGCACAAGGGCGAACGAAGCTGGCACGCCTTTAACTACAAGCTCGATCCGGAGCGTATCCCTGCTTTGATGAGCGAGTTGGACCGGGTGAATAATCGGGTCTGGAAAATGCGTTTACGCTACCAGCCGAATCTGGATTATGACCAGATCGAAGATTTCGTGCTCGGCAAAGAGGTGAAGAGTAAAGGCACGATGAACAAGAAGTGCCTGGCTCTCTCGAACCGGATGGATATTACGCCCGATGGAACGATTGTTGCATGCAAATTTTTTAAGGAGTTCGAGATCGGCAAATTAAATGAAGCGTCCGTACAGGAATTATGGCACGGCATGACCTACAGAAGGATAAGGGAAATGATGGATGAACGACTGACACCGGCATGTTCCAAGTGCAGTGTCTTGCATTTGCACGGTGTTTAACTATTCTACATGAGCATAAATGAGGTGAACCAGTGAGCATTATCCAAGTGGAACGCTTATCCAAAAGCTTCAATTACTACGAAAAAGAATTGGGTTTCAAAAAATCGCTAAAAAATTTAGTGAAGCGGAAATCACTGATCAAAGAAGCGGTTAGCGAGATATCACTTGTAATCGAGCAAGGCGAGATGGTCGGATTCTTAGGCCCGAACGGTTCCGGCAAAACAACTACGCTTAAGATGTTGTCCGGCATCTTGTATCCGACAAGCGGGCAAGCGACGGTATTAGGCTATGTCCCTTGGGAGCGAAAAAAAGATTTCAAGATGCAGTTCTCGATCGTGATGGGGCAGAAATCGCAGTTGTGGTGGGATTTACCGGCGAACGAATCGTTGTACCTGAACAAATGCATTTATGAGGTCGAGGATAAGCCCTACAACCTTGTCCTGGATGAGCTTACGGAGATGCTTGATGTTAAAGATCTGCTCAATATTCAGGTACGTAGGCTTTCGCTGGGGGAACGGATGAAGATGGAGCTAATTGCGTCGCTCATCCACCGGCCTAAGGTGATTTTTCTGGATGAGCCTACAATCGGACTCGATCTGATTTCGCAGAAGCGCATTCGGGAGTTCCTGAAGTATTATAACCAGCAGACGAAAGCAACGGTCATTCTGACAAGCCACTATATGGCGGATATTGAGGATTTATGCAAACGAACAATCATCATCAATCAAGGGAAGATCGTATACGACGGCGATCTTCGGCGTGTGAACGAGCTGTTTCATGCAAAAAAGATCATCAAGCTGCAATTTACGGACGAAGTGCCGAGGCAAGCGCTAAGCGACTATGGCGCTATCATGCAACATGACGGCATGAATGCCGTCATGGAGATCGATAAGCATGACCTTCAGCGGCTTTCCAAGATGATGCTGGACCGGTTCCCGATCCTCGATTTCACAGTTGAAGATATACCTGTCGAGCGAGGCATCGAAAGCTTGTATCAGAAAGATGGGGTCAGACATGAAAGCCTTACAGAAGTATAAAAGGACGTACATCCTAGCGCTTCAGAATGCGATGGAGTATCGGACCGATTTCTTTATGAGTATCATCAGCGGCGGCTTCATCATTCTCGTCCAATGCTTCCTCTGGACGGCCGTGTTTCGCAGTTCGCCGCAAGAGATTATTAATGGCTATACTTATTCACAGATCATCATTTATTCCGTGTTGTCCGGCGTCGTCTCCAAGCTGGTTTCTGCCGGCTTCGAAGGGGAAATCGCGAATGATATCAAGACGGGTGGACTGAGCAAATTTATCGCTCAGCCCATTCATTATTTCAGCTATCGGATATGCAATTTTTTCGGTGGGAAAACGGTTCAGATCGGGGTCGTCCTTGTCTTATTCGTCATACTGATGATCGTTTTTACTCAGATTTGGGGGTTTCAGCTTAGAGGGGTGCAGATCGTTATGTTCCTGGTCAGCATTCTGTTCGGACTGCTCATCAACTTCCTGCTTTTTTATTCGATTAGTGCTCTCGCGTTCATCATTACCGAGGTGTGGGGCGTTTATATCGCGTTCAATCAAGGCGTCTATCTGCTAAGTGGTGCCATCTTTCCGCTTAATATTTTCGGAGATACGTTTGCCAGAATCTCCAGCTATTTACCGTTTCAATATGTCGTATTCTTCCCGGTTAACATCATCAATGGGAGCATGGCGATTCATGAAATCGTGCGCGGACTCCTCTTACAAGCGGTCTGGGTAATTGTGCTTATGATGATTTCGAAGTTGTCGTGGGATTCCGGGATGAGGAAATATGTAGCCGTTGGAGGTTAGATCTGTGAGTATCAGCTTGACGGAGTTTCGGAAGCATGTACGTATGTTCTTTATTTTCGCAAAGAACAGCTTGGTCGGTTACATGGAATACAAAGCGAATTTCTACTCCGGTTTGATCATGGAGACCGTATTTCTGTTTTCCAAGCTGATCTATATCTTGTTCGTTTTCCAGCTCGGGATCGAAATCAATGGCATTTCTCCTGACCAGATGTTGATCTTCACGGGGACCTATACGATTATGATCGCAATCTATACAGGACTGTTTATGGATAACTTTTATAGATTCGCCGGCCATATCCGCAACGGGACGCTGGACTTGTATATGACGAAGCCGCTTTCGCTGCAGTTCATGATTTCATTCCGGCACGTTAACTTCGCGTTTCCGATCCCGAACCTGATCGCCGGGATCACGATGATCGTACTGGCTTGGCGGCGTCTTGACATCGAGCCAAGCTTGATCCACGTGGCCGGATATATCGGCGTGATCTTGAGTAGCACGATCGTGACCTATTCGGTGCTTCTACTTCCGCAAATCCTTGCCTTCTGGACGGTGAAGTCCGGTTCGATCTTCGAAATACTCGACAAATGTTGGGATTTAAACAATATGCCGATGTACATATACCCCAAATGGCTGCGGAGAATAGGGCTGTATGTTGTGCCGATCTTGTTCATCACCAACATGCCGTCGGTTTATTTGATCGATCGATTGGACTTGTTCCTTGGGATATGGATTTTTGTAGCTCCCGTTATATCGCTTCTAGTGGTCAGGCTGTTCTGGAAGCTGGCCGTCAAACGCTATGAAAGCGCCAGCAGTTAGAGAAATGCCCTACAAACAAATTGTTGAGAAGGTGAATTGAATGAGCAAGACGGAGCATGAGCGTCATCCATTGCAGACAGAGGCCATTACAAAGAAACGGCTGCACAACGGGATTGAAATCTATCAAAACAACGAAGGAGAGACCGAGTTTCTCTACAACGAGATTTTCCACAAGGAGATGTATTTCAAGCACGGTATTACGCTTCCGGATCATGGCACGGTCCTGGACGTCGGGGCTAATATCGGCATGTTCAGCCTATATGTCAGCAGCAAGAGCGACTGCAGGGTGTATGCCTTTGAGCCACTGCCTCCGACGTTTAAACTCTTGAAGATGAATACGAGTTCGCTGCCTCGCGTAACGACGGTTAACGTCGGGCTTTCCAATGAGATCAAGGAAGCGGAGTTTGCCTATTTTCCTACGATGTCCACGGACTCTGTCCAGATCAAATACAGGGAGAACCACGATCAGGATCTCCGATACGGGTTAATCAACCATTACGAAGATAATTTCGCTGACCGGCGAATGCTAAACCGCTTTGTCGATCATCTTATGTCGCCGAAGCTTCTGAATGAACAAATCTATCGTTGCAAGCTAACTACGATCTCCGAAATGATCCGTTTTTATGATCTGAACCAAATTGATCTGCTCAAAATCGACGTGGAAAAAAGTGAGTTTGAGGTGCTGGAAGGAATCGAACCGGAAGATTGGGGCAAAATCAGGCAAATTGTAATGGAGGTACACGGACTGGATGGAGAGCAGATCAGCAGGCTCGAGAACATCTTCCAAACCAACGGCTTCTATGCCGTGATCGATTACTACGAAGATTTGAATATCCCAAATTACTATAATGTGTACGCGTTGAATCAAATGCATACGTCGGCTGGGTGATAGTCATGTTACAACATCTACATGCAAGGTTGGTATGCTCCAGCTGCAAGGGCGTGCTGGTCCAGTCGGAGGCATTGCTGCAATGCTGCAGCTGCGATGCGGTATATACGAACGATGACCGTTATGTATCGATGCTCGACCGGCGTGAGCAGTTTGTCCACCCTTCCGAATGGAATCGGAAAGAGGCTGAAATTCGGGATTATAGCGAGATTTCGCACTCTCTTGCGCTGTCCGGTATAGGCCGATTCGCCACCTTCTTAAATTATGGTTACGTCCCGCACGGGAATGAGCAACATGCGGTGATCGAGCCCGACGATGCATGGAATAGAAACTCGGTCAAGCTGCTGCTTGAGACAGTGGGCAGGACGGCGATTCGGGAGCGGCAGGTGATCGACATCGGATGCGGCAGGGGAGGGAACATAGCAGCTCTGTCTAAATATTTCAAGCCGCTGTCTATTGTCGGTCTCGACATCTGCCCGGCGAATATTGCCTATTGCAATGCCAAATCCCGAGGGGGTGAATCTTTGTATCTCGTCGGCGATGCGGAGAATATACCGTTTGCAGACGAGAGCTTCGATGTGGTGTTAAATATAGAATCCGCACATGCCTATCCGAACCGATCACGATTCTATGAAGAGGTGTACCGGATAATGAGAGTTGGCGGCGTATTTCTGTATACGGAGCTGATGCTGGGAGATCAGGTAGCGCAGAACATCAGGCTGTTAGAGGAAGCAGGCCTGTCTGTAATCCGCAATCAGGATGTGACTTCGAATGTTCTTCTATCATGTGATGAGAGTGCGAAGCAGCGTACTGGCACACAAGGGATTGCGAGCAACGCCAAAGCGAGCACGAATATTGGAGATATCAATGAATTCATCGCATTGCCCGGCTCGAAGAAATATGAAGAGATGAAGGCTGGAACGCGGCAATACCGTATGATGAACCTTGTTAAGAGGTAATATAGCCGTAATATCAACAATAATTTTAGTATAGGAGAAATATTTTATGGAAGAAATTATTTCCCTGGACACCTTTCAGCCCTTCGACGGCATGACAAAAATGTATCCTCATCATAATTTTCCTTATTTTAATTGCGGCTACAATTTGTTGTTAACGCTTGCCAGATATTTTAAAAAAGATGAGTTGCCGATTTTGAATAATGTTATTAGTATTTATAGATTTGATAAACAAAAAATACAAACAAGAGGATATTTCAAGTTAGAGGTGTTGGATCTTGAGGAGGGAGATCAGATCCTTGAGGAAATGGGGATCTCTATTCGTAAAAAATCCCCTGAACTAGATACGTTACAAGATGAGATCATAAACTCTATTTCAAGTGGTCATCCGATTTCCATATTTATTGATTTATTTTATCAACGCGGGAGAGACTTTTACTATAACAAAAAACATGGACTGCACCCTGTTTTTGTCTATGGCTTCAATCTTACGAACGAGGAAATATATACGGTTGATGATATTACAGAATACAGACAATATTCTCTGCCATTTTCAGAATTTAAATGGTCATGTATGACTTCGGAACACGTAAAGATGCCAGACTACTTTTGGGAATATGCGCTAGTGCCCCCCGGTAATCATGAGATCTTGAACAATAAGAATTTAGCACACACAACCATCAATACATTCGTAGAAAATATGTGCAGGTATCAAAATGAAATAACGGAAAGTTTGAATAATATACTGTTGTTGGCAGAAAATTACGAGCTCATTATAAAAAATGAAACGATTATAGAAACACTGAGCAGTACTATTTATAGAAAATGTTCTGAGAAATACAGGTTAAATACTCTCTATAAGTACAACATTGATCATATCAATGCAAAAAATACGCTTGACCCGTTATTGGACCAAATTATTCATGACTGGAAGACAGTAAGGATCTATTCGAATAAAGCCATCATGTCCCAAAAGTTCACTGGGGAAATCATAGACAAGTGCATTGGTTTAGTTACAAAAATATATACGAATGAAGTACATTTTCATAATCAATTATTTTTAATGTTAAAGGCTTTCAGGTAAAATCACATCTAATATTGCTAGAAATGAGCCGCATCAACAGGCATACTGTGCATGTGTCTTTTCATCTTATGAAAACCGCCGCTTTCTGCATCAACACTTTAAACACAAACGGCAGAGATGCCGTTTTTTTTGATTTTGTTACAGCACACTAGTCATGTGGAGTCAGTGTAGCGATGTTGGTTAGGGTGTAGTGTTTTGAAGCTACATTTACCTGTTTTAATAAATTACTTTGCCCGAAGCTTCTAAAGCTCGGGCTATAGTTGTTATAACCATTAGTAGAGTTGATGTTGGTCTGAACAATATCCAATTTTTCAGTTTATCCGTTTTTAATAGCTGTGTGTTGTTCAATGTTTTCTAATGCCAAGGTAAGGCGTGGCAAAGGTATACCTAACTTTTTGGCTTCTCTCACAACTTCAAGTACTGCAAAACCGGCTTTACTATTGTTGTATTCAATGAAAAGTCGCGGTAAGCTGCCCTTTGCAAAAATAACCTTGTTAAACAGCGTGCCGAGAAGTGCTGATGGAATTTTGGTCAACAGTAGAGTAATCGCGTCCATCTTTGCGCCTCTTGCTTTAAGTACAGGTGCCATTTCCCGCATATTCTTACCAACATTTGCGAATGAGTCACGATGATTCATAAGTGCTGGAAAACTTCCCCGTTTTAACACCTCGGTCTCCATCGCCGCATTCACGGCAAAGTGATTCCATAGCCAGCTTTGCATATCCTTTATCCAATTGATTTTAAAATGGGCGCTTTCAAATAGTTCTTTGACCTTGTTGTTTATCTGTTCCGTGCCTACACGTGGTTTTTCCAGAAATATCGTTTTTAAGAAGCCGCCCCTAAGCTTATTGTCCTCAATGCCGCCTCCTGCTCCTGGGAAACCAAAGACAACATTGTTCATAGACAAGGGCAAGATCGATGATTTTAAATCCTGCCAAATATTATTGAAAATAAGGATCGGGGTGTTACCCGCGGTAGTCGATAGTAATTGTGCTGCTTCGGGAAGTTGTTTCGTGTTGACACTCGCAATAATAAGATCGTAATTTGGGCTTATCTCCTCATGCAGCTTGACTTTCCAGTTTTCCTTGATTAACCGTTTCGCTCTTCGTGCGTCCCACATTTCAAGCGCTATATGACTTCCGAAGGTTTCTTTTCTCCTTTTTCTAACGTAAAACTCAACGGTGTGGCCTGCCTTTTCGAAAGCCCACGCGTATTGGGTCGATATTACACCTCTACCGAAAAATAAAATTCTCATCTTAGCCTCCTAATAATCAATATTCATCCTTGTTGATGATCCAACAACGTGTTGTATAATATTATTGTATTGATTCACTATACGGTCATCAACCATCAGATTTTTAATATCTGTCGGATAATTGATCGAACAGCAAACGGAGGCAAATAATGAAAAAGCAACCTGAAATTACGGACAAAACAAGGCAGACATTCATAAATGTATTCTGCGATTTATATAGCCAAAAACCCATCGAAAAAATATCTATTCAAGAGATTGCTAACCAATCAGGATATAATCGGAGTACATTTTATCAATACTTTACAGATATCTATGAGTTGTTGGACTGCGTTGAAGAGCGTATTTTGAAATCCATTAAGGAGGAAATGGCAGGCAGAGAGTTTTCTACACATACTATTCAAGATGCACTTCAATGCTTAGAAAATGCAGAGGAGATTTCAGTTCTTAAAGCTATATTGGGCGACTATGGTTCTGTTCATTTTGTGGAACGCTTGAAAAGAGAAATTCCCTTTGAGCGATTGATTGTGGATTTTCCAACAGATGATGTCTTGGCACCATATATCATCGAGTTTTACATTTCAACATTAATATCTATGTTTCGTCTTTGGATACGCAACGACAAAGATCTATCGTCGGAGGAATTGATCAAACTGATCGATAGTCTATTTTCAAAGGGGATAACACCGTATCATATCTTTGGCACGGTCAATCCGCAGCGTTCTGGAGTGTAGCGATGATGGTTAGAAAGCTAAACATAAACATAAGGGGTTCGAGAATTTATACATAATTCTCGAACCCCTTCTTGTCTTTGTTTCAATATCATCCATTAATTATAGTAGGTCTAAAACTCCCATCATCCCAGCCGGGAATTAATACACGTGCACACCCGTACCAAGCACGGATTTGTTTTGTACGGAATTACCGGATAGGTATACCTTTTGCAGATTAGGCAGCTGGCTTAGGGTCTCGATATTGGAAATCGCATTGTTCTCGAGATGAAGCTCTTCTATGGCCTGCCAGTTACTCATGAATTCTAAAGAATCCAAATTACTATCCTGCATGGTGAAGGAACGTAGAGCGGACATGTTGGCAAAGTAAGGCATCATTTGATCAATTTCAGTAACAGAGGTATTGTTCATGCTAAAATATGACTGGTTTAAGGTCAAATGTTCAAGTACGCTGTTCTTCGCGGCCGCCTTTTGTTCAAAGTTCAGCCTACACTCGGAGCACACCAGAGATTTCACCTGCTTCAAACGAAATAAGGCATCGCTTTCCTTGAACAGTGACGAGTCGTAAATTTTCAGAGTCTCTAGGCGGGACAAGCCGTCCAGGGCGGCAAGACGGGTTATTTCACTGATCTCCCAGAGGGAAAGCTGCTTCAGCTTCGGAAATTTCCCCAGCGCAGCCAAGTTCAATTCCCCACTTCCGCCACGGAGCGTCAGACTGGTTGTAACCGGGGCCTTTAGCCCGGGGAGAAAGGAGCTTGGAATTTCCACTCGCTCTACTTTAGGCAGTTTCAGCGCTTCTGCATTTTCGTAGTAGCCGGACAACGTTAATTCCCGCAAAGAGGGCAGACTGTTTATGGCCTTTACCGAGCCAAGCTCACTTAGAGAAGCCAGGCGTAGTGTGGTAATAGAGTTTTTGCCGGTCAAGCGCTCCAGACTGGAGAAGTTTACATTTTCGATATCTAACGTTTGTAGAGCAGGCATATTTTGCACAAAGTCGATGGACTTTACGTTCGTTAAATAGGACAACTGAAGCTCCTGAAGCTGGGTCAAGGCATACAGCGGCTGCAGGTCTGTGGTTTCACTGTACTGTATAGACAAGGATGATAACCCGGTCATGGACGACAACCATCCGAGTTCATCGACAAAGGTGAGCGACAGGGACTTGATTGGCAATTGGTTTAACAAGTGAAAATCTGTTACGGACTCATCCACATAGGTAATGGATAAAGAGTTCAGATTGGGGAATTCCAGTAACATAGCCAATTCCTGATTGCTGCGAAGCTGAGTGGTAAGCTCCGTAATTTTAGACTTGTCGCCAAAGTAGCCCAAAAATGTACTAAAGGATTCGTTAAAAGCGCCACCATAACTTTTTAATCCGGGCATATGGGCCAAAGTGGTTTGGTCCGTCTGGGATATTTCATAGGTATTCGTCAGGTCCAATGCCGTCAGTCCCTTAAAAGCTTCAAAATCTCGCTGATCAATCCGCTGGCTATTCAGTTTCTTGTCCTGAGTAATATAAGTGATCTTCTCGGCCTGTTCATCGCTGAAGGGATCGGAGAGGCTATATGTAAACTTCCACTGATCATTCTCCGAATGCTCTACGGTTAAATAGCGAATACGAGCCAATTCCTCCTCTGTTGGCAAGGCGGCCCCTTTATCAAAGATATCTCGCAAAAATGAGAGCAGAACCTCGCTTTCAGGCATCTTTCGTACAGGCAGATTGGCTTCTGTTTTTGGATAGGTGGAGCTGTTGCTATAATAAAAATATGTACCGATCGCGCCAGTTAGGATTAACATCAGTATCAGCATTACCTTTACGGAGGCAGTCTGCTTCGGTGGTACTTTAGGGGGCGTTCCATGGTAATGATTAATAGTCTGGTCTACGTAATAGACATGATTTTGCTTCAATAAAAGTTCTGTTTCACAATAGGGACACTTTAAAACCTCATCCTTCTTGTATTCAATTCTTCCGTTGCAATTGGGGCAGTTTAGCGGGATAAACGCCACGAATGTCCCCTCCTTCATTATGATGGTCATAAGATCATGCTGAACGGTCATCTGATTTCATTATACCTTGTGAATTTACGTTTGATGAGAGAAAGAAGTTTCACATAACGAAGGAGCAGGGAATCCTGCTCCTTTTTGATCTTTTTTAAGTATGGTCTGGTGGTAGGTCTTATTAAATAAATCATCAAGCAATAGATGTAATCGGATGTTTAACGTGCAGAGGATACAGATGTTCACCATGAGTTCTTACAAATAAACCTTCATTGGTGATCGAACTTTTTAGATCAAGACCGTGATCATCTGGAGTGAAATGAAAGGTTATTTTCTCCGTACCTTCATCTGCAATCTTATCCAAGATATATTTCATATTCATTTCGTTTAAGCTAACAACGTCGAAGAGCTCAATATGATTGTCTTCTTTCTGATAAATAACAATGACGTTTTCGTTTTCCAAGTAATAAATATCATCACTAAAGACATTGAGGCAATAAAACATGAGTATTCCTTGAGCATAATGGGTTGCGAAATGGTGAGAAACAGGCAATCTTTCCGATGCCAATTTTTGAATAAGACGTAAATCATCCGCGTTAGTTACATTTAGTTTTCGGATGTTCGCAGGCTCAGGTGATTTTTTTACCGTATAATTCATTGAAAAAAGATGTTCTTCCACAGGTTCAAACCCAAACTTGGGGTAAAAATCAAGCACCGATTCATTGGCAAAAAGGTACATGTAATCGTACTTGTTCTCGTATTCCTCTAAAACTTTATTCATTAAACGTGTAGAGAGTCCTTTCCCCCGATAATCAGGATGTGTCATCACCGTGCCGATTTGAATCGCTTTTTTCTTCTCACCGTGAATGATGAGCTCAAGGATGTTAACAGAAACGTTGGCAATAACCTGGTCTCCATCGACATATGAATAAGGGATGTAACGCTCGCCCCAGTATCCTTGTTGATACCAATCTTCAAAATTGATCTCAAACGTGTTGACAGCAAGCTCGAAAAAACTCTTGCGCAGCACTTCATTGTTTTTATAATTCTTCATAAATATTAATTCTTGCATGGTATTACCCCCTTAATCCTCAAAAATGACTGTTTGTAAAGTGGTACGATCCCGTATTTAACTATGTAAAGTATGATTACAGGTGAAATTCTGCTTATAAGTTGTTGTTGGTTAAGCAAGATTTGTAACAAGAGAAAGTGGAGTTTGATATGGAAAGAGACGCGAGCGAATTCGCGTCTTCTTTTTTGCATGCTTTATAGGATATGCTTAAATGCAATTGCGTCAGTGAACTGTTTTTCACTATTGAAAATCTTGGTCCATTAATTTACGGCAAAATGCACGATTGCACTATATAACATCTTGTTGCGAAAAGGGTCAAACGTTACTTGATGTTGAACTTGTTTCACGCGCAGCATTAATGCTTTGTTCATTCCGATTCGTTCTTCGATCGCTCGTTCCAGTTCACGGAAGTCATAAGCCTGTAAACATTCGACTTTGTCTTTGATCATATCCAGTGAAATTTCCATATATCATTCAGGCCTCCTTAAAATCTCGATTTGCAGGTTAAAAGCCTGTCGAGCTTCATTTTAGAGGAGCTTTTCCAGTTCGGCAAGAGCAATCGGGCTGAAAATCTAATAAAGACGTGATAAAATTGGGAAAGGGCAATTTTGAGATCATCGAACTTCCATTAATCTGAAGATCTAATGGAAGTAATAACAGATACTGCTGTTTGAACAAAGTTACATTTGCATGGTATAAGTGAAGAAGAAGCTAGGACACCATAATGTGAATCGTAACGAAACTGCGAATGATCATGTAAATGATAGGCAAGCAGATGCATGAGTTACGAGTTTTACTATTTTAACTATTAAATGAGGACAAAGACTGTCCTGGAAGGTATAGAGGAGCTTTTGAGATGACAAAGGAAAACTTTTGGCGTGAATTGCCACGACCATTTTTTATACTGGCACCCATGGAAGATGTGACGGATGTGGTGTTTCGGCATGTCGTAGGTGAAGCGGGAAGACCAGATGTGTTTTTTACGGAGTTTGCGAACACAGAGAGTTATTGTCACCCGGAGGGGCACCATAGTGTGCGCGGGCGTCTGACTTTTACAGCGGACGAACAGCCGATTGTGGCTCATATCTGGGGAGATAAACCGGAATTCTTTCGTGAGATGAGTATCGGTATGGCGAAAGAAGGATTTAAAGGCATCGATATCAATATGGGTTGTCCGGTAGCGAATGTGGCCGAGAATGGAAAAGGAAGCGGCTTGATCTGCCGGCCAGCCCTTGCGGCGGAGATTATTCAGGCGGCGAAAGCCGGGGGGCTGCCGGTCAGTGTAAAAACGCGTCTCGGATTTACTGAGGTCGATGAATGGCGCGACTGGTTAACCCATATTTTGCAACAAGACATCGTGAATCTGTCCATTCACTTGCGGACGAGAGAAGAAATGAGCAAAGTAGATGCTCACTGGGAATTGATTCCTGAGATTAAGAAGCTTCGTGATGAGATAGCTCCTAATACACTGCTGACGATTAACGGGGATATTCCTGACCGTGAGACAGGCCTGAGACTCGTGGAGCAATATGGTGTGGATGGTATTATGATTGGGCGCGGTATTTTCCAAAATCCATTTGCTTTTGAAAAGGAGCCAAAGGAACACAGCAGTAAGGAATTGCTTGATCTGCTAAGGCTGCATCTGGATCTCCATGATCAATATTCCGAGCTTGAACCACGTTCGTTCAGCCCGCTGGCCCGTTTTTTCAAAATCTATGTTCGTGGCTTCCGCGGTGCTAGTGAGCTGAGAAACAGCTTGATGAACGCCAAGACCACTTCTAAAGTACGCGAATTGCTCAATGAGTTTGAAAGTAATGAACAGGCGGAGTAGAGTAAGGCGTTAATCATGGATACGGAGTATAATTTAGATAGATTTAATAGAAAAAAAGAAGCGGTAACTTTTCCGCTTCTTTTTTGCTTTGCTGTTTAACGCGTATACGCAGGTTTCTCCATAGCGACCGGCTGAGGATTGGCAAGCACCCATAATACCGCTAACTCGGATAATCTGGCAGGCGCATCAAAATCGTATCCATTGTGAAGTCTGCTGACCAAGTCTGCTGCCTCTTGGAGAAGTGCGGGGGCGAGTGGCGCACCAGAGCCCAGGTGAAGAATCAGTGCATCCAGCATCTTGCGATACTCCGCATCCCAGTTTCCACCGCCATTATCCAATACTTCATGGGATACACGTCCTGTTATGCGGATGACCTCTCCCTGCACCGTTTGAGCGTGGCCTTGGGCCGGAATGAGATATTCCCACAGCTCTTGGTGCTGTTTGGTCCAAGTGGTTGCCTTTACCTGAATGGGGGAAGTCCCATCGTGCATGATCCGATTCGCTACCGGCTCAACATCAAATAACGGGTACAGTTTGATCAGCGCATCTGAAACTTCATCGACCTTGTCCTTATTGAACTTCTCACGGACGAATTCAAAATCCTTACCGATCCGCTTCACCGATTCTTTCATATCCGGGGTGACCGATGCTCCGGCATCCAGCAGAATTGCGGCAATCTCTGCCAGACTGACTATATCGCTATTCCTGCAATTGGCTAACCCCTTAGCTAATGGCGTATTTCCCTGTTTATTTTCAACGTTAATAGTAGCGCCTTGGTTTACCAACTCTTGAACCACTTTGGTTCGATACCCATTGACCGCTGCATGTAACGGAGTTTCATTTTGGTAATCCACAGCGTCCAGATCCGCACCTAATTCAAGGAACAGGGGTACATTTCCTGACCAGTGTGAGGCATGGGCATGTAAAGGCGTACGTTGATATTTGTCGCGTGCATTAATATCTGCCCCTTGCGCTACCAGCCAGCGGACCAATTCATCCGATATTTGACGAAAGCTGAGGGTCGTACCTTTGCTGTAGCCCCCGCGGGCATCCCATTCGCATTGTTCGAAAATTTCTTTTACGGTTGCAATATCATTATCTTTAACGAGTTTTTCCATATGAGCAGGTAAGGTTGCTTCCTTCGTAGCCATTACACTCTTCCTCTCCTTTGTGAATAACAACGTATGTTCCAATGGTAGGCTATGACGATTTAATAGTAAGTAGATAATTTTCTGCAATTTTATCACATAGGGGATTTTAAAACCAATAACTGGGTTTCTTCCATCATCCATTTGGTTTGCTATGTTATAATTTAGATGAATGTTGATACTGGAGACGGATTGAAAAATATTTGAAATGATCGCCGCAATTCATGCGGTAGGCTTTTGATAATAGGAGGATCTATGTCCTGGAGTAAATTGAAGCAACAACTGGAGAGTTTTCTTAGTCCTGCGTTAGTTGGAAGGGTGGAGTACCGTGCCACCAGCTATAGCTATTCACCTGATAAATCAGGCAATTGTTATATTACTGTAGATAAAAGGAATGTACTCAACATGAGTGATACTACAACCCCAATTCGATGGTATCAGTCAGAGCAGGAGATCAAGAGCGACCCGGAAATCATGATTCCTGTGAGCGATGAAGAGATTGAAGCTATCAGAAAAGATTCCAAAGGACCCATTCCCGAGGATCGTCTTCAAGTCATGGCAAGAAGTAGAAAAATCTCCGTACTTGCCAAAGAGCTTTTGTTGGCTCAGACCGCACTTAGTAAATCGAATTTTACCGTTGCAGCTACGACGTATTTATCCACTTCTATAGAGGATAATCTGGAGAGCAAGGATATCTTGTTTAATATTCTGGCTTTAATGGACAGACGAGTTGGCAAAAAGCGAATTCTAAATATGTCGGAGCAGGTCAAATTAAAGCATCCAGCCGTTCAGTATTTTTATGAACTGCGTCGTCGTACGGTGTGAAATTGAATAACGTTCACGGATAGAGGTACACTGTGTCGGTGACGGTTTCAATGAAATCTGTCTAATAAGTGGATATAGCTTTTAACTATAACCAGTTATGGTTTTTTAGTATCCCTTCTAACTGCTCTCAGCGTGATATGATCATTGTATACAACGAGGGGGTTTTTTACATGACTGATAAGTTCCAGATCGTAGGAAGTTTATTGCGGCCGGATGAGCTGCTGAAATATAAAACGCAAATTGAACATAATGATGATATCCAATATCCGTTCTATGAAAACTACGAAGGATATGAGAAGTGTGAGACAGAGGCAATCAAACAAGTTGTCGCAAAGGAAATCGAACATAACTTGTCCGTGGTTACCGATGGCGAATTCTCCAAATCGATGTGGCATCTGGACTTTGTATGGGGATTTGGCGGAGTGAAGCGTTACATCGCGGATCATGGCTATTTTTTCAGAGATGTGGACGGAACTTCGAAATATGAAACACGCAAAGATATTGGACTGCGCATCACTGATAAATTGAGTGGAAAGAACCATCATTTCATTCAACTGTTCCAACAACTGCAAGACATGGCTGGCGAGCAACAAACGAAACTTTGCGTACCGTCACCTTCCCATATTTTCGGTGAGCTTTCCTGGTCAGATAACATTGGCGGAACGGATGCTGTATATCAAAACATACAGGAGCTCAAAGAGGGTCTTGTGATCGCGTATAAGGAATTCGTGGAGGAATTCGCTGCAGTGGGTGGTAAAATTTTGCAATTCGATGATTGCTTGTGGGAACTGTTTGCAGACGACAACCCGAACTCTCCTTTTACAGGGGAAAATATTAATCAAGATGAAGTAAAGGGTCTCGCTACCGAATTCATTGATATTAATAATACCGTGATTGACTTTGGTCATAGCCTTGGCTTGAAAATGTGGACACATAACTGCCGCGGCAATTATGATTCCCGCAACATGGGTGGTGGATCGTATGCCAAAATTGCTAATCTGTTCCTGAAGCAATTGAAGTATGACCGTTTCTTCCTGGAGTGGGATGATGATCGTGCAGGTTCGATCGAAGCCCTGGAAGTGTTCAAGGACAGACCTGAAACGGAAATTGTATTAGGTTTGCTTTCATCCAAAACGAGTACACTCGATGATGAAGCACGTGTTGTCCGTTTGCTGGACGAAGCTTCCAAAATCATCGATAAGGATCGGCTGCTGTTGTCTCACCAATGCGGCTTTGCATCTTGTGATGGAGGTAACGAATTAAGCGAGGCTCAGCAATGGGCGAAGATTGATCAAGGGCAGAAGATTGCAAAGCAATATTGGGGCAGCACCGTCTAGAATTTAAGCTGAATGTATTGTGACCTTATAAATACATTGCTCGATCAATAGTGTTATGCACGATAATGAAACGGCGACTTTTCCTCTGGAATCTATCCAGGGAGAAGCCGCCGTATTTGTTGTGGAACGTACGTATGGGTACGTTCTCATTTCTATAACTTTTTTAAACTAATGATGGGGCTTGTCATTCTTTATTTCTGAGATTCACGCTGTGCCAGCCATTCCTTTTTCAACAAAGCATATTGATACGTATTCTCGTATTTCGGTGTGCCGTCCTCATTTTTGACAAATGAAACGAACTCCAAAAAAAGACCCTCCCGGCGCATGCCCAGCTTCTCACACAGTTTCTGAGAACGGAAGTTATCATCCTCGACATATGCGTACAATCTTCTTATTCCCTGTTCCATAAAGAGATTTTCGATGAAAGCATTGGCGCTCTCACTGGCGTACCCTTTCCCTTCAAATCTGCCATTAAAATTCCAACCTATACTATACGTATCTGAATTCGAATCTTTATCCGTATCGGAATCCCGATCTTCCCTCATACCAAACAGCTCACCGATCAACTCGTTACTGTCTTTCAGGCAAACCGCGATATGGGAATCGTCACTGCTTCTTTTTGCGACCTCTGCCGCCGCATCTTCCAATGTTGAAATTTGTTGATCCATAAAACAATTCACTCTGGGATTTGCTGTGTATTCCAACAGTCCGGCTGCGTCCGTTAAGGTGAAATTTCTCAGGATTAATCGATTGGTTTTAAGTATTTGCATAAGATGATATACCTCCGGTTTTCATATCAATAGATTGGCTTTGTTCATGTTGTATCTCTTTTTATTTTACGAGACTCCCTATTCGTACTATAACTGGGTATAGCCTTGGGTTTGGCTTTGGCTTTGGTACTGTCTGACCGGGAGAACAATCCCACCAATTTCTCCCTATAGATATAACCGAGTACAAACCCGATTACAGCGATAACAGAAATAATAATGGCGATGGTATATTGTTGCATATGAATCGTGGACCCTACAACGGTAGATGCGATGATCCACGGCAGACGACCGACGATAAGGATCGTGAAGAACCTAAACGAACTAATCGATGTAAGTGCGGCGACAAATACAAGCATGTCTTTGGGCAAGCCGGGAATTACGAAAAAGATGAATAAAAAGGCGGAGAACTTCTTCTCATCATGAATTAACGACATCCACTTATTATTTTTCTTTTGCATTAGCCGTGAAATATAAGCGCGACCGATAAAACGAGTAAAATAAAAAGCAATCGCTGAGCCTATAATCAAGCCTATTGTAGTATACAAGGACCCAAGTGTAACCCCATAGATATAACCGCCTGCGATCTGTACCACTTCTCCTGGAATGGGTGCAACCACGATCTGAAGAATCTGGAATAAAATAAACATGACCGGACCCCAATGGCCTGTTGAGTGAATATACGCTCTGAAGTTGTCCATGGAAGACATGATTTTAATAATGGCAGGAGAATAATACACCAGTAGACCAATGGACAACATGATGAACAGACCCAACAATATGTTAATCATTACTTTTTTCGAAGTTTGTGGCATTCCTGACGACCCCTTTGTGTAATAACTTCTACATATTTACAGTATAAGACGAAATTATTAAGAGATACCTACATAACTTCTGAAGAATTCTTAAGTCGATTGTATTTGCTGGTAGTCGCTAATAGCGCATATTATACTGAAATTAGACGGAGGGATCAGATGAGCAAGAAAATTCTAATTGCTGATGATAACAGTGAAATTCGTGAAATTGTAAGGATTTTGTTAGAGAGTGAGAATTATGAAGTGATTGAAGCGATAGATGGTCAAGATGCGATTGATAAAGTGAACGAAGAGACGGATCTCATTATTTTGGATATGATGATGCCCAATAAATCGGGGCTGAAGGCGTGTCTGGAGATTCGTGAAAAAACAAGCGCACCGATCCTGTTTCTCACGGCGAAAACGCAGGATTCTGACAAACAATTGGCCTTTTCCTCAGGCAGTGATGACTTTTTGTCCAAACCCTTTTCCTATACAGAACTTGTTTCGCGGGTGAAGGCTTTACTGCGGAGGTATTATGTATATCGGGGCAAGGAGAAGACCGAAGAAAAGGACCAGATTATCGTTAAGGATCTTACCGTCCATCAGGATTCAAAAGCCGTGTTTGTTGGGGAGAAGGAGATTGCTCTAACTGAAATTGAATACCAGATCTTGCTGCTGTTGGCTAAGAAGCGACGAAAGGTATTCTCGGCAGAAAATATATATGAGAGTGTTTGGGGGCAACCCTATTTTTATACGTGTAATAACACGGTGATGGTTCATATTCGTAATTTGAGAGGCAAACTGGAGGATGACCCGCAGAACCCTAAATATGTGAAGACTGTTTGGGGGAAGGGGTACAAAATTGAATAGATTATTAATCGGAAAAAAGCTGAAGATTAAACTGGTTCTGGCGGTTGTCATTTCTTTGGTCATTTCCATAAGTGCACTCGTTATTTTACAAGTTGTTGGCGAGACTGTATTGGATAGTTATTTAAGCAAATCCACTTTTGTAGAGAACAGGCAGCAAGATGCGCTTGATCGATTTGAAGCATTTGTGGATAACCAGAACGTGTCAACCCGTGATCATGAGGAATTGTCTGCTTGGATAAGACATGAGCGCTACTTAAATCTGTATATTTTTGCAAAAGACAAATTGATATTTTCCTCCAACACGGAGATTGATCCTGCCATTAATGAAGAGTTGTTAACTCAATTCGTGCCATCAAAAATACCCATCACCACCATCCATTTTGCGGATCAGGATGCCCAGATATACTTGGTTAGCTTTTATGAGTATCAATACTACAACCTCATTCTGATTATTGGTGTTTTCATAGCGGCCATTGTGTTTATTGTTTCCTTTCTACTGATGATTAATAAGAAAACATCTTATATTGGCGTGCTTGAACAAGAGATCAAAATACTCGAAGGTGGAAATTTGGATTATTCGATTACGATATCCGGAAAGGATGAACTGTCATCTCTGGCCCAGAGTATTGATGAGATGAGGAAATCATTTGTGGAGCGGCTGGACAGCGAGGAGAGGGTCAGGATGGCCAACCGTGAATTGATCACGGCGATTTCCCATGATTTGCGAACGCCACTCACGATTCTATTAGGATATATGGATATCATAGAGCTTAACAAATATAAGACACATGAGGATCTGTTGCAGTATATTCATAATAGCCGGGAGAAGGCCTATCAGATCAAAGTGCTGTCAGACAAACTATTCGAATATTTTACGGTATCCTCTGCCGCTGAAGAAGAGGAAGTAGAATTTGAAATGTATGAGGGCAGAGCACTTATCGATCAACTTATAGATGAGCAATTAGTGGTTTTGGACGATATAGATGTGCAGGTTCAGACAGATGCACATCATGAGGAGTTTTTGCTGGAAATCAATCTGGTCGCTATGCGTCGCGTAATGGATAACATATTTTCAAATATTCGAAAATACGCCGATCCAGGGCATCCCGTTCATATCCAGATTTCTTTGAAGCAACAATGGGTCATTCTTGGGGTGGAGAATAAGATTAAACGTGTTGGCAAAAAGAATGATAGCAACGAAATTGGGCTCGTTAGTAGTCAGAAAATGATCCAGCAGCATAACGGGACGTTGACGGTATCGCAGGAAAAGGATATCTTTTCACTACAGATTACGCTACCTGTCATCTTCAACAAACCAACACAGACTCATATATAACGAATCTCTTGGAATGATGCTGATTGTCTTACGTGGGATTTCTCTGGTTGTCTGATTTTGTTACCTTAGACTGCTGTAGTGGAGTAACTTGCTAAATAGGCATAGGCGAAAGAACATCGCTCTACCATTCACAATATACAAAAAGAGCCATGCGACAGCATGGCTCTTACATATATCCTGAGAGGAGAAGCCTTATGTTTTAAACAACAGGTGCATTCTGTTTCTTGAAATATTGTTCAATTAGAAACCCGAGCATTGGTCCGGACTCAGCCTTCTGTAATTGAGCCTGATCGCCAAATTCTATTAGATACGGCTGTTCCGAAGTACAAGGAGTCCAATGAGGCATCAGCTTTCCGGTGGAGTCCGAACCGTTTGGGTCACCTGTAGCAATAAAGTTGGATAAGTAATTACACATCTGGCGAGCCAGATCATAATGCTTGCCTGTGAAAGGCCGCCAGCATTTGGCAAGTGTTTCGAAGAAGAACCACAGATCAACGGAGTGAAAAGTACCTGGCTGATCCCAGCCCGGAATCTCGGCGTCGAAGTTATAATAGTAGAGAGGCGTTTCGGACAGATGACCGCTGTTCGCACGGATGGCGAGCAGAATGGCATGTTGGATCATGCGGACCGATGCTTGTTGCAGAGCATGTTCGATTTGGCCGGAATCAGCCTCACATAGCTGCAAAAAGGCAGGAGCATCCTCGCCAAATAGCTCCACAGCCATCTGCTTCAGTTCTTCCAGATTGGCTGCGGCGGGACGGGTCCAAAATTCGGAAGACGTATGCCCCAGCATTACGGGGATCGCCTCGCGCTCCTGCTGAACAAAACGAGTAAACGGATCGCCTGCGCAGAATTGTTCGTCGATGACGGTTCCCCAGAAGCTTTTGTATTCGAGTGCTTTGTCACGGAGATATTCAGCATCCAGTTGTCTCGCCTCAGCCAGGGAAGATACGCCCAGGAAGCCAAAAAATTCAACCCCTGCTTGCTCTGCATCCCTTAGTGTGGAGCGGACAGAAGGCACGCGGACCTTCGGGTACAACTCGGTAGCTATACCGCTCATGATGACGGCTCGCTGGAACAAGCCTTTATTTTGCGGAGAGGTCATCTGGCTGAGTACACTTCCTCCGCCTGCCGACTGTCCGCCGATGGTGATCTGGTCTGGATCACCGCCAAAGGCGGCAATGTTGCGTTTGACCCACTGGGTACCTGCTTGCTGATCAAGATGACCGAAGTTGGCGGGTGCATGGGGGGATTCGGCACTAATCTCAGGATGGCACAGGAAGCCAAAGGCATTCAGTCGATAATTAATCGTCACAACGACAATACCTCTACGAGCGATTCGCTCGCCATCAAATTCCATTTCGGCCGTATGGCCGACTTGCAGGCCTCCGCCAAAATACCAGACAAAAACAGGCAGCTTCTCGTCCGTGCGTTTGGCGGGTGTCCAGACATTCAGATACAGACAATCCTCGTTCATGGGCAGGTCGGGATCAACGGCCCATTCGCGGGTATAGATATTGTTATCATCGATGACTGTTGGGGCTTGCATGGAGATGGGGGCAAAATCAAAAGCTTGCAGTACACCTTCCCAGTTCGACTGCGGCTGCGGAGCGCGCCAGCGGTTTTCACCTACAGGAGGTGCGGCAAAAGGAATTCCCTTGAAGCTGGTAATCCGCGGGTCCGCCGCGGGCAGTCCTTGCACTTGTCCATGTTCTACCGTAACCATTCTAAGCATACAACATTCTCCTCTCTGGATTTAGCATGTAAGCGTTACCGAACATCTGATCAACGTGGCATTAGAAAGGGGGAATCAAGGTTGAATCCGATTTGGCATGAGAGCAGTAGAGCCAGTAATTTGTATTTTATCAGCGGTGGTCACAAGCCAGCTAACCCTCACCAATGGGGGCCAGGCGTGCGTGACGTTTATGCGCTGCACTATATTATCCGCGGCCAAGGGACGCTGGAGACGGGCGGTCGCGTTTTTCGGCTCGTTACGGGGGAAAGCTTTATCATATTTCCGCAAAAGGAGATTTACTATTATCCAGACCCGCAAGATCCATGGGAGTACGTCTGGGTGGAGTTTAGCGGTGAGGATGCCGGGCGGTTGCTGGGGCTGACACAGCTCTCAGAGGTACAACCCGTGGTGACGGTCTCGCCGGAGACATTGCAGCCTTTTTTCCACCTTGCCTGGAACGCGGGTGCATCATCTTATGAATTACTGCGGGCGGATGCACGTTTGCGTCTGCTGCTCTCCTACTATATGGAGCATTATCCGAAAGAGCCGCAGGTGGACGCCAAGGATTATGTCTGGCTTGCGAGAAAGTACATCGAGCAGAACTACTGGAAGCCAACATTGACCGTCACCGAGATCGTAAAGGCAGTTAATCTGGAGCGCAGTTATTTGTTTCGTCTGTTTAAGGCAGCAACCGGCAAGTCTGTTTTGGAGTATATTACATCCTGCCGAATCGAGCGCGCCTGTGAACTGTTGAAAACGTCGGGCCTGCCGATTCAATCGGTAGCTTATTCTGTTGGTTACAATGATCCGTTATATTTTTCCAAAGTATTTAAGAAAGCAACTTCACACACGCCAACATCGTACATGATGCTGCACGGGACCAAGGCATAACGTTAACGGAACAGGGCGCAGTTCCCGGACTCTCGAAAATAACGGATCAGCTTCTCAATAGGCTCACGTCCACAGTTCAGCTTCACTCCTATACAATCAATGCACAGAAATTGCTGGGCAGAGCGCGAGATCAATTTGAGGTAGATGCCCACATCGTCTGAAGAGAGCGGGACCTGACAGGAGGTGCACAGGCGATGTTGAGCCATCTATTTCACCAGTTTGGCCCGGACGACGAGGCAATCATGTGCTGCGACAACGGGAGCGAAGCGTTCACGGAATACGCCAAGCTCTTGATGTTCCCAGCAGTCATACAGGGAAAGGGCATAACCGGCAGCATAAGGCAGACCCATATCCCAAAATTGCAAAGACAATTCCCGCTGGCTGTCGCTCAGGTTGAAGAAACCAATAGCTAGATCACCATCTGTGAGTACCTTCACCAGCATAAATACATCGTCCGTGTGAAACCATTGCGGTTCTGGTTTAATGCGGTAAGCTCCGCGCGCTTCTACATCCTGATTGATAGCGATCAGGTCAGGATTCAGGAGAATATCTTTTGTGATCTGGTTAGCCTTGCGCACGTCACATCCGATCATTAATGGGGAACCCATCATGGACCAGAGTGAGAAGTGGGTTTTATATTCGATGTCGTTGCATCCGCCGATGCTGCCAATATAATCATTGTTGCTTCCACCGTACATACCAACAATCAGCATATCCATGTCGTTATGGCAGAAGGAGCCGGTGTAGCTTTGTTTGCCCAATTGAGACAGGGCAAGTTCCTTCACTGAATCCCAATTGTCACGGATATCGCCGGTGGAGCGGTACATATGAGCCCCCGATTCGCGAATCCAATCGTATACATCGTCAGCTCCCCAGTTGCAGGCGGAGAACAGGATATCGCGTCCGCAGTTTTTGAGCGCAAGGCTCATCCGTTTGTACAGCAGTTCTCCTGAGATATGGCGCGGCTTGAAGCAGTAATCATACTTCAAATAATCAACGCCCCATTCGGCAAAAAGGACAGCATCCTGGAATTCATGCTCGAAGCTGCCTGGATACCCGGCACATGTATGTGTACCCACGCATGAATACATGCCGAACTTTAGTCCTTTGCTATGGATATAATCAGAAAGCGCTCTCATTCCACTCGGGAATTTATCCGGGTCAGCCACCAGATTACCGCTCGCATCCCGTTCCTTCAGGCTCCAGCAATCATCAATGACAATATACTCGTAACCAGCGGCCAGATAACCTTCCGATACAAACACATCAGCGACATCCCGAATTAATTGTTCGTTAATATCCCACGTAAAGGTATTCCACGAATTCCAGCCCAGGGCAGGGGCGAAGCCTAACACTTGATTGTTGCTCATGCTCTCGCATCCTTCCTCATCTCGGTTTTGTTAACAACACTAAACTGAACATAAACGATGAGTGACGTATCCTGCCATAGCTTAACGTTGCTTGGACATGGACATATGTTGCTCTGCTTGTGCTGGGGGAATCAGCTCTTTCCAATCAGGCCCTCGGCAGGTATTCAGAAGTTGCCAGTAGAAGCATAAGAAAGGAAAAATGTCTGTCTGTGAAGAAGTTATATCTATCTTTTCAGGGATCTGTGCGAAACAAGGGTATAGATGTTATGATCGGTGATAATGCTCGAACAGGATGTCAGAGCAACAGGGAAATCTGAATAGTATTCAGTTCTTTCAGGAAAAATACCCCAGTGGGGAATCCCTCATACGAATGGTAACAATCCCGCCGGGACGATTATGCATATGGCAGAAGGGTTCCAATTGGATAATGTGCAATTTCCCATCGGTTTTTCGTTAAACATAAGTGTCTGTTTGATATGATCAGATATATAATTTATAGGATTGGGAGTGTCACGAAATGAATCTAGATGAAGTGATGCAGGAGCTTGAAGCGCTGGGCAAAGAACGAACGAAAAAAATCTATATCTCCAATGGTGCGCATGAACCGCTATTTGGCGTGGCAACCGGGGCGATGAAACCAATGGCGAAGCGGATCAAAAAGGATCAACCTTTGGTAGAGCAACTATATGCAACGGGGAATTATGATGCGATGTACTTTGCGGGCGTGATTGCCGATCCTCAAGCGATGACGGAAGCTGATTTTGACCGTTGGATTGACGCTGCTTATTTTTACATGATCTCTGACTTTATCGTTGCTGTGACGTTAGCCGAGACGGATATTGCTCAAGAAGTTTCGGATAAGTGGATCGCCAGCGGAGATGAGCTGAAAATGTCAGCAGGATGGAGCTGTTACTGTTGGTTACTCGGCAGTCGAAAGGATGCTGAGTTTTCGGAGAATAAACTGATGGAGATGCTGGAACAGGTGAAAAAGACGATTCACGAATCTCCGGAACGAACGAAATATTCGATGAACAATTTCCTGTATACCGTTGCAACATCCTATCAACCGTTGCACGATCAGGCAGTGGAGATAGCCAAGGCTGTGGGACCTGTCGAAGTGAACAAGGATAAGCCCAAGAGTAAGCTGCTGAATGCCTCTGAGAATATCCAAAAGGCAGTGGAAAAAGGGCGGACGGGGTTCAAGCGTAAATATGTAAGATGCTGAAATTTTCGCCGTAGCGTCAGTTTTAACATACGGAATATATGGTTATCGTAGGATTGAAATCCACAATCTCCATGTTATAATGAGGACAGAAACAGCTTATAATGCAAAGAGAGCCGTGCGCTAACACGACTCTCTGATGCAATAGCCGCTTTTAAGGGCGGTGGGCTTAACAAACAGGGTACCGACTAAATAGACCGCATCCCTTAGCCAGAGGGCGGTCTATTTGTCTTTATTGGACAGCAACGCTACAATCAGCAAACCGAAGGTAAGCATTAGCATAATTGCTTCAAATACTGTCACAAGGCATCACCTCCCTTCCGGGAGATTAGCCGACCGCCCATATAAGCCTTTCCATTGCTCTGTGAGTATACCATATTTTTCTTGGAGCTAATAGATGAACAATAATTCGTTTTTATAAAAGTTTGGGAATGTTAATGACCTCGTACTTTGAGTGCGAGAAGAGCGTTACGGTGGCTAGTATGGAAGTTATTTAGTTGCAAACAGATAAGAAAAACACGCCATTTATAGGCGTGTTTTTTGTTGACAGCTAGTTAATAAGCATATAGCAACATCGAGGCTACATATCGTTCCTTTTAACCATTTCTTTGGCTTGCTGCCTGCCCGCCGAGAGAAAGCTGTCGCTAAGCTCAGGATCACTAACAGAGCGTGCAAGTACAAGCGAACCAACCATTGTACTGAACAGTGCACGACCGCTGGACATATCGATCTCAGCCAGATTGGAGATAAAAGTGATCATCCGCTCCAATTCATGGGTGAACACCTGCCGAACCTCTTCGGACGAACGGGATATTTCGCTGGAAAGGGCGGGGAAAATACAGCTCATTTCTGTTTGGTCGCGGTGATACGGACTCAAATAATAATCGATTACTTTATTGATTTTGGGATTTTGCTCTTGCTGATCAGCCACGTTCTGTAGAAGTGCAATGGTATCACTGATGGCATATTCGCAGGCTTCGGCAACTAATTGTTCCTTGTTGTCAAAGTGTGAATAGAACCCTCCGTGAGTTAATCCAGCTCCCTTCATAATAAACGGGACACTCACCTCCTGGATACCATTGGTGCGAAAAGCTCGAGCCGCACTTTCAACAATCTTACCTCGTACTTTTATCTTATGTCCTTTGGGATAGGGCATGATCATTCACTCCATAGTTTCATCATTATGCTTTTTAAAATATTATAGTCATCATAATAAAGCCTGTCAATTTGGCGACTGAATATCAGTTGATTTAGAAAAGGGCCAAATACGGTTGTTGACGGTCTTAAAATATGATGGTTATAATATATTACGGTCATCATATTTTAAAATGACTTCAAATCGGGAGGTATCAGAATATGAGCAAGCTTGAATCTGTGGATACGTTAGTTATTGGATCAGGTCCAGGGGGATATGTGGCGGCGCTTCGTTCTTCGCAGTTGGGGATGAAGACGGCGATTGTTGAACGTAAACAGCTCGGCGGGGTCTGTACACATGTGGGTTGCATACCATCCAAAGCCTTAATTGCGGAATCGCATCGCTATGATTGGTTCAGACAGTTCAATCAAACTGACTCGGCAGCGACATTTAAGACTGCTCAGGATTTTAAACAGGGGGTTGTGAATAAACAGGCAGGTGGCGTCCACTATTTGTTAAAGACTGCGGGTGTGAACATTCTGGAAGGAGAGGCCCGTCTGGTGGATGAGCACACAGCCATGATCCAGCAAACTGGACAGGAGCAAATCATTTCTTTTAGAAATCTGATACTGGCAACGGGGTCTAGTCCAATTGAGCTGCCAGCATTTCCAGTTGGAGGTCGTATCTTGTCTTCCACAGAAGCACTGTCTTTGGGGGAGGTTCCGAGTAGTCTGATTGTTATCGGCGGAGGTTATATTGGTGTGGAGCTTGGACAGATGTATGCGAAATTCGGAACAAAGGTAACGATTCTTGAGGGTGGCGCACAAGTGTTGCCCGGATTCGAGGCGGAACTTGCAGCCCCTGTAGTCAAACAATTGAAGGCGGATGACATCAACATCGTAACCGGAGCGATTGCCGAAAAGGTGGAGCGGAATGCGGATTCCGTTACACTGCATTATTCAAAAAATCAGGAGCAACAACAAGTTACAGCAGAATATGTACTGGTTACAATCGGCAGGAAACCCAATACAGACGGCCAGTTAGGACTGGAACGCATAGGTGTGCCCGTAACGAACAAAGGACTGGTTGAGACGGATGAACAGTGCAGAACGGTTATCCCGCACATTTATGCCATTGGAGATATTACAGCCGGTCCGGCACTTGCTCACAAGGCATCCTATGAAGCCAAAGTAGCTGCAGAGGCCATTGCGGGTCTCACCTCCAAAGTGGATTACAAGGTGATTCCACTTGTTGTCTTTTCTGATCCGGAGCTATCCAGTGTTGGAGTAAGTGAGACGGAAGCCAAAACACAGGCCATTCCAGTGGTTATTGGAAAATCTTCTTTTGGAATCAACGGAAGAGCATTGGCGTTAAGGGAAACCGAAGGTTTTGTGAAAATAGTGGCTGACCCGACTTCAGGAATTGTCATTGGCGCGCAAATCGTCGGCGTGGAGGCATCTACACTGATATCGGAGCTCGCACTTGCGATCGAGATGGGAGCAACCGTGGAAGATCTGGCCATGACGATTCACCCTCATCCCACTTTGGGAGAAGTGATCATGGAGGCAGCCGAGAACGCGGTCACCAAAATGAAAAAGCAGAAATAGTCAGCAAATTTAACCATACACGAGGATTGGGAATGGGAGAGATAAAAAGATGAAGTTAAAAGCAGGTTTGTATATCGGAATTGCGATGGTGCTCATTGTTGGAGGTTCACTTTTGGCTGTTAAAGGAAAGGATGCTGTAAGTCAGGCCGAGAGCCGGAAACAAGGCATACTTGAGGCAGAGCAAACGACATTATTTTATCAGAATAGTCCCGGGACGATTGCAGAGGCGGGTGCGTCTGAAGGTGACTCTGTGAAAGAGGGAGAGGTACTTTTCAAAGTGAAATCAGCTGGGGAGGGAGATAAGGAGGTACTCGCACCGTATGACGGATTGGTTGACCGAGTTAATGTAGAGAAGGGGGATCAAGTCCAAGCAGGAGTCCCGCTAGCAGTTGTGCAAAAGAATACGTATTACACCGACCTTTACATACAGGAAAGTGAAATTCAACAGCTTGAAGTGAATCAAAGCATTGATGTTCATTTCCCTTATTTGGATCAGCCAACGCAGGTGAAGGGGAGCGTTATTTCTATCTCAACTGCTCCTCAGTTTGCGAACTTGCGTATGTCGCGGGAAAAAGGGCAAGCCGATTTAAGTATGTTTCTGGTCCGAATATCGATGGATTCGAATACCGATTTGCTTCCGGGGATGACAGCAGAGGTGAAAATTGATGAAATCACTGATTGACGAATGGAAGTACGTCGCGGACAGTAAGTATATACGGCTAATTTTTATTGGGCCAATGATTGCGGCCCTATTTTTTGGATTAATGTTCTCGCAGAATCAACTTAATAAATCACCAGTTGTGGTTATTGATGAGGATCATAGCGAATATTCACGGCAATTGATCTCCAAGATAAATGCGTCACAATATATGAGCGTCAAAAGCGTATATGCGAGCCGAATGAGTCCTGAAACATTGCTTGCCAACGAGCAGGCTGTAGCGGTCATTATGCTTCCCAATCAGTTGGGTTTGCGTCAACAACAAGGGAAATCGACAAATATCGGCATCTTGATGGATAACACGATGCCCTCGGGGTTAACCGGTATTCGCACTGCGATTCAGGAGATCATCCAGACAGAGAATATGACCCTTTCCATGACACGTCTGATCCAAAAGGGGATGGATGCCGAGACAGCTAAAGGAATCGTGTCACCGTTATCCCTTCAGCAACGGATGCTGTTTAATCCAACCTCCAGTTATGTCGGTTTTATGGTGCTTGGATTTGTAAATATCGTAGTATTGATGATTACGACAAGCGCAGCGGGCTCAATTGTACCCCGGCTTCGTCAGGAAGGGAAACTGTTTGTAAACGGAAGGTCACCTTTCCAGCTATGGGTTCGGAGTGTACCTTACACTGTGTTGAGTTCGCTTTCGCTACTTCTATCCTATGGATTATTAAAGCAGGTGGGGGGAATGCGGTTTGAAGCAGAGGCTTATCTTTTTATCATTCCGTTAGTTGTTTATGCTTTTGCCTTGTCACTCATGGGTATGCTGATTGGATACACTGCCAAAGATATGTCGAAAGTAAGCCTACGAACCAGTTTTGTATTGTATCCCTCCTTTTTGGCTACGGGAATTCAATTAACGCCGCTGGCGTTCCCAGAACCGTTCCAAATGTTCGCATGGGCATTACCCATGAACTGGCTTAACCGTCTGATTCGTGGAATGGCGTTTAGGGACGGGGCGCTGACAGCCTACAGTCAGGAGTTGGGGGCATTGCTGATTATTATTGGCGGAGTGTCCTTGTTTATGGGATTACTGTTTCTGCGGGAAACAAGGAAAGTTTCTTCCAGCAGAGCACCCCTGTTGAATATGGATATATTGCCGAGCAGTAATTAATTTTTTAAGAATCGTTAAACAACGAAAAAAGACGCACGGGAGTCATTCCTGTTGCGTCTTTCTGTTTTCTTTTAAATCTCATTCGTGCTCCCATACGGCGAGCTATTTTCCATATTCAAAAATGGATCGTGATAAAGAGGGAAATACCATAGATTGTTTCTCATTAATCGTCATCATTATATGATATAATTTCTCACTGAGAGTACAGAAATGGAGAGCAAGAACGGCTTGATCCAGCTACTCCATAGCTGCGCCCATTTGTGACCTACTGCTCAGATGAAAACTTCCAAGGGAGCACTGGCTTTTAGGATATAGAGCTGCACGCAGATAAAATTATATATTGTGGGAGTTGTCTAACGAATCATGAATAAAAAAGAAGTCGCGCATATACGCAAGCAGTTTAAACTCGATCACGATCTACTGAATATTTACGATATTCTCAACGTGTATATTACGAAGGAAACGAATGAGGTCTATCACTGGGAGCGTCACCCGTTCGAACTGGTGGACAGAGAGAAGCAGGAGCTGTACATGGGCAATTTCAAAAAATTGCTGACAGGTGATTTGGATCAGAAGTTGTTTGAGTTGAAGTTCCAGGAAGCGGCGGAGGACCCGGCCCAGGTGCTGCTTCACCAGGCGCTGGTAACAGGTGATCCGGATGAATGGCAGGATCTGATGCTGCTGCTCGTGGATCGGATGTTGGTGGATACGAAGTTTGAGCGAGATATGGTAGCTACGTTCGTGCGTGGACAGTATTATCTGCCGACCAAGGCTAGAAACGAAGCCACGGAAGAGAGTGAGAAGAACGAGGTGTTCGCCCATCCGTTCATTCTGTGCAGCGTGAATTCCACGGAGAAGCAGCGGAAGACGCTCTTGTTTGATTACGTGGAGAGAGAGTTCAAATACAACATTATTGTCGATCCGATTATCAAATTAAGCACGCCAGAGCAAGGATTCCTGTACCCTAGCGTAACGGACAACTACTCCGATGTGAATCGTGTTCTGTATTGTACAGGGAAATCCAATTTCCCGGATCCGCATTTTGTTGAAAATGTATTGAATGGAGAAAGATCCGTTACCGCACTGGAAGAACGGGCGATCTTCGAAGATATCGTCAAGGAAGTGGCCGGTGAACAGCTAGATTCAGCCACCATTGCACATGTATATGAGGAGATCAACCGAGTCATCGAGATTAACGAAGAGTCCCATGAGGAAGAACCTCCGAAGCTGGATTATAAAGATCTGGAACGTGTACTGACCGCAAGCGGTATAGAGGATCTGACAACAGAGAAAGTAGAACGTGCCTTCGAAACGATCGTAGACAACAAGAACTATGAGATGAAGGCAACTAGTGTTATGCCGAAGTTCACATCGAAGTCCATTAAGATTGAAACCAAGGTTGCTACAATTTCGGTTAGCCCGCAAGACCTGAGATATGTGAAACAGGTGAATTATCAAGGCAGACGTTGCATCATGATTGAAGTGGACGAAGATGTTGTGATTGAAGGCTTTACCCTTAATACAGAAAAACTTATAAATGAGTAATTGATTCTAGACATTGATGATGTAAAATCATCCTGCAAGGACGAATGAACGTCCATCTATGTTGAAAAAAAGCCCAAGCCTAAAGCAACACTGAACTGCTCCCTGTCATAGTAGACCGTAGAAGACTACGATAGGAGCAGTTCAGTATGCCAAGGCATGGGCTTTTTTGCTATTTCATGATTGTCGTAGCAGTTGTTTGATATCTGCTGCCGGACTGGAGCCAAGCTCCTCTTTGAGCAGTTCCTCCAGCACCAGATACTGTCGCTGCGCTTCGGTTCTTCGTCCAAGCGACAGATACAACAGGATGATCTCGCGATGAATATCTTCCCGAATCGAATCAATCTGGAGGATACGTTCAAAATAATACAGCGCCCGTAACGGCTCGCCTGCCTTCGCGTGATAGTGGGCCGCAGTTTCCATCGTCATGATGAAATCCAGTTCCAGCTGTCTGGACCACGCAAAAGCCCACTCATAATGCCTTCCTTTCAGAAGTTCACCCGTATACAACGTATCCATCCGCTCGAAGAGCTCGGGGCGATGTGCCGAGGCCTGACGCATCTGCCGGAACAAAGTCTCGAACTCGTACAGATCACAGTTAATCGCTTCCCGGTCGATACGGATACCGTTTCTGTCCTTGAGAATGATCGGCACGTCACTGTTATCACCGATGGCACGTCGCACGTAGTACAGTGTGGAATTGATGTTGGTCCAGGCTTTCTGCGGACTGAGGTCCTTCCACAACGTATCGGCCAAGGCATCGCGGGTGGTTGATTTGGTATACAGCAAGAATGCAAGTAACTCTTCGGTTTTGGGCGTTCTAAGCTTGATGGGACTGTCTGCTCCGGCACCGCCAAACACGGTGAATTCACCGAACAGACGAACGTTCAGTTTGGGTCCAGGCACCGCTGGTTCAGGTGTTGTCACGGACTTGTGAAGCTTTTCCTGCAACCGTTTGATGCTGCGGTTCAGTCGCTCAGCCGTGACCGGCTTGATGACGTAATCGATGACCTCTTTGTCGAAGGCCTGCACCGCATATTCCTCATAACCGGTCACCAGCACGATTGGAAGCGAAGGATGATGTTTACGCAGTTCACCAATGAGTTGCATACCCGAGATGCGAGGCATCGTAATGTCCAGAAATGCCGCATCGAAGCTATTCTCTGCCGCATATTCACAGGCTTCCTCCGGGTCATGAAACGCACGAGATACCTTGACTTCTCCGCTTTCTGTCAAAATGCGATTCAGTCGCTTCAGCGACAAATCCTCATCGTCCACGATGATGACTTTCATCTTCATGTTTCATAACCCCCGTTCCCATCTGTGCTTAGACGTTGATTTGGAAGATCAAATGTAATCCGCGTTCCCTCGCCGTCCAGACTTTCCATCTGAAGGTGTCTGCCATACAGCAGGTTCAACCGGCTGGAAATATTCCATAGTCCAACGCCGTTACTGCCGTCCGTGGATTGCCGAATTTCGTCCATCCGTTGCTTGGTTATGCCAATTCCGTTGTCCTCGATGGTGAACCGTGTTTCCGTATCATTCAGGTTGCGGATAGACAACATGACCCGACCACCGCGAATGCTGGACATCAGCCCATGCCGAATTGCGTTTTCGATCAGGGGCTGTAACGTGAGCGGTGGAATGTCCATGTTCCGGTTCACATCAGCATCCACATCGATAATGACCTCCAACCTTGAGCCAAAGCGGGCTTGCTCAATCGCTACGTATGCCTCGATCATCTCCAGTTCGTTCATTAGGCTAGTTTTTGAGTCCAGATGTTTAAAGTGCACACTCCGTCGTAAGTAACTCGATAATTGCAAAATCAATTGTTCTGCCCGATTTGGCGCATCCACGCACAATTCGGCAATGGCGTTCAGGGCGTTATACAGAAAGTGCGGGTTCATCTGTGACCGCAAAAAAGATATTTCCGCATCTCGCGCAGCTTGCACGGATGTTTTCATCCGAGTCAAACCGCCGATCCGTGCCAGCAGTTCCTCCGATTCGAACGGCTTGGATACAAAATCATTGGCGCCTTTCTCCAAGGCCAGCTTCAATTGATGGGCTTTATTACTCGCCGTCAGCATGAGTACAGGCAACTCGGAAGGAGAGAAGCGCTCCCTGATCCGTTCCAGCAATTCGTAACCCGACATGTCAGGCATCATGATATCAGCAATGACGAGTTGCACGGCAGGTAGCTTGTCCAGCAGCTCCAGTACTGAAGGTGAGCGTGAAGTGACTGCATAACTGTATCCTTCCAGCTTCAAGAGATTAACAATCGTCTGCAAATTAGCCGAGTCGTCATCCACAACGATGATCCATTCGTCTTTATTCCCTTGTACAATCGTTGGTTCTTCGAACCGGAGTAGCCGATTACCAGGACCTGTAGGAGCGATGGTAAGTGGCATGACGTTGGAACGTTTCTCTCCTTTATTCTCTGCCAGCGGAAAGGTCAGGATGAACGTAGCACCCATGCCGGGTGCTGATTCCGCATGAATGGTTCCGCCATGCAGCTCGACCAGCTTGCGCGTAATGCTTAGTCCTAGACCGGTGCCTCCAGCAACGACTGGCCCCGTATCCGCTTCCTGCTCGAACGGCAGGAAGATATGTTCCAGCTTGTCCGTACCGATACCACGGCCGGTATCCACAATGCGTATTTCCGCTTTGCCTTGCACAACCGTAGCTTTGATGCTTACCGTGCCACGTTCCGTGAACTTAACGGCATTGCCGATCAGATTATGCAAAATCTGAATCAGTCGGTTGCCGTCTGCATAGATCGGCGGGAAATGCGCCGGGATGCGGTTGATAAGCTCCACCTTTTTCGCGCCAAGCAGGAAGGAGTGCATACGCATGACCGATTCGACAAACGAGTACAGATCGGTCGAAGACCGGTGGAGCGGGATGTCGCCATGTTTCATTTTCGAATAATCCAGTAATTCATCGACCAGATAGGTTAATCGTCTGCCACTTCCCGTCACGATCGCCAGATTGTGCGCTTGCTCATCGGTAAGGGGACCTTCTGCGCCTTTAAGCAGGCTTTCACTGATGTTAACAATCGCGTTCAGCGGTGTTTTGAGCTCATGCGAAGTATTGGACAGGAAGTCGTCCTTCACCTTGTCCAGCAAGAGCAACTGATCTTTGAGGGTGCGGACCGTACGATAGGCCTCGAAGAACCGAAGCACCGCCAGAAACAGCATCAGGATGCTGAACAGGACAATGGAAGCCTGTCCGATGTTCATATTTTCCTTGAGCGAGATCGAGAAGAGATTAATGTCCAGACAGTACAGCATGATGCTTAAGAGAGCTGCGTACCACAGAAAAGTAGACAGCCGTTCGCCCTTCTCACTGGTTAGGAATTGTTTTGCACATTGATACAGCAACCAGAGCAGCATCAACGTGTACATAACGACGACGTAAGGTGCAGCCAGCCCATAGATGGAAATAGGCAGGAGCGTGACCATACATAAGTAAGCTCCGAAGATGATCAGGATCACCGCCGTGAGCAAACCGGACAGGATGCGTGTTTTGAATCGGTAGAAGTAAAAGGTTAACAGACCCAGACATGCGACGGAGCAGAAATCTTTTAATTTATAGAGCGTGCTAAAGGAAATTTCCGTGCCGGCCATGGATAACACACGTTCGCTGATCATGCCGTTATAGAGTGCATACAGCAGACAGATTAGACCAAGCAGCAGCAGGGAATCGTCCCTGTTTCGGTAGAGCGCAGACCCCAGGTAACTGATGAGGAATATGATCGAAATGGTAGCCAATACAGCAAGCGTGCCGAATTCAACGGCTGTGCTGATTTGATGTTTTTTCAGCATGGCTGCTTGTTCGCCGAAAAAGAGTGGCCCCGGAATGCCAGCGTCCGTGTAATCATAATTAGCCACCCGGATCAGAATCTCAATGTCACCGCCATGATAAGGGAAAAAGCCAATCTGGGGGGAGTTTCCTGGTCGGTAACCTGCGGATTTCTCCACGGCATGCCCATCTTCCAGTAGCTTGTTGCCATTGATATAGATTTCGCTGGCAAAACGAATGTTCATTTTTTTGATCGCCAGCGTTCCTTCAACAGGTGCATTACGCAGCACCAGTCGATACGTGGCGAAGCCGTGGGTTGGCAGTCGTTCACCATCCACTTTAAGTCGATTCCAGGAGCCGGGAACGGTTGCATAAGTGTCGGGTGCTTTCGTTGGACCAGCCTGATTCGATGTTGCAGATTCGTCAGGAAGCAATCGCTCCCAGTAAAATTCCCACTCCCCGTCCAGCTTGATCCGCTCGTCTTGTTCAGGGTCCCAAGCCGAGAGGTCCAGAACACCTTGACGGGCATGAAGCGCAGCAGATTGTGGTTCTCTGATTGTTGACAGGAGCAGTACGGTAACAGCGACTACAACCGTCAGGACAACGCCTGAAATTTTTAATAACACGAAATGCTGCTCCTTTAGAGATTGTTCAATCCTTTGGTAGCTTCGGACAAAATCTCTTGTATTCTATCGGCATTGTAGCGAATATCTCTGGGGGGTGCAATCACATTTCGACAAATTTCTTCATACCCACCCCGTGAATTCCAATATCGACGCTTTTGCAGACTGTGCTTCTGTATGAGCGCCTTTGCGCCAGGCTTTGGGTGATTCTCCCATCAGTTTGGCGAAGCAACGGTTAAAGCTGGAGATGGATTGGAAGCCGACCTGCTCAGAGATGGACAGAACGGAGGCCTCCGTGCTTTTTAATCGCTTGCACGCCTCTTCGACCCGGGTACTATTCAGAAAATCGAGCGGTGTGGTTCCCATAATTTCATGGAACTTGCGGCGAAAATGCGTTGTACTCAGATGACACAGTTCAGCGAGGTAATCGATGGTCACAGGCATCATATAGTTTTTGGTGATAAACTCCAGCACGGGTGAGATGACCAAGTTACCTTGGAGGTCTCGTTCCCGTTCCTGATCCTGAGATGACAAGCGCTCGCTGCTCGCATGAATTCGAAGCAGTTCGATATATAGAGACATCAACAAGCCGTACGCGCTCTCCCGATAGTAGGGGGACTGCTGCTTCATTTCTTCTACTACTGATGTTGCGAGCATGTGAATTTTGGGATGTTGTTCTTTATTCAGGATGCAATTGGTCCCCTGAATCGCCCATAAATTCGGTTCAATGTGAGTTTGTGCTGCTTTGAGCGAATGGCGGAAGAGTTCTTCCGGTGAAAAAAAGATATAAGCCCACAGGCTGGCGTTATTAGGTGAACTGTACGTGGTATGCGGAAGATAGCGGGGAATGAACGTGACATCGCCTGCTCGAAAAGGCACAGATTCTCCCTTAATCTCCATGATTCCTCCATCGGAATAACAGATGCCAATCTCCATGTGGTTATGGAAATGAAGATGCTCACTCTTGATATCGGATATTCTCCAGCGGTCTCCACTGAGTAACAGGACAGGAAAATCAATGGGCAGGCTATAGTGACGATATTCAATGACAGGTTTCTTCGGTTTAGGCATTTTCGAGGACTCCTATGTATAAATGATTGAAATTGCACAGTTTTGTTGTGAATATGCTTAGATTGAGACTATTTTACTGCGTACAATGGAATAAGTAAAGCGTTTACAAAAATGGACGGACACCTCTCAGGGTGCACTTGGGGGCGTGTGCGCAGGGAGAGGGGAATAACAATGCTTCAAGTGAAATATGACAGAGAACAGATTCTGAACGTAATCGAGAACGTTACCAAGAAAACACTGGATATGGATCTGACATGGGATTGGCCCGGCGGTGTGGCGTATTACGGTGTATCCAGAGCCTATCAGACGACAGGCAACCAAGAAATACTGGACAGGCTGGTGAAATGGGCGGACGAATATATCGAGCTGGGTCTGCCAAGTTGGACTGTAAATACATGTGCCATGGGTCATGTGCTCATCACTTTATATGAAGAAACCGGGGATCAGAAATATTGGGATATTGTTCTCAGCAAAGTCGATTATCTCCAGAATCATGCGCTTCGCTTTGGAGACAACGTGCTTCAGCATACAGTATCCGTTTCCAATGATTTTCCGGAACAGGCTTGGGCGGATACCTTGTTTATGGCGGCATTTTTCCTGCTCCGTGTAGGTAGCAAATTAAAAGACGAAGCCATGATCCAGGATGCGCTGAATCAGTATTACTGGCATATCAAATACCTGCAAGATCCGAGCAGCAGTCTGTGGTATCACGGTTATAACCATATCAACAAGGACCACATGTCCGGATTTTACTGGGGAAGAGCGAATGCTTGGGGAGCCTATACCATGTCTCAGGTGAAACCGCAATTGAACGACTGGTACTTGTATCCGCAATGTATGGATGTAGAGTGTGCCCTTCGCGATCAGTTGGCGGCTCTCAAGCTGGTGCAGACCGAGAACGGCTTGTGGCGTACGGTTTTGGATGACGAAGAATCGTATGAAGAGGTGTCGGCTTCCGCGGGTATTGCAGCAGCCATGATCAATAACGGTAATCCACTGCATACGAAATATGTGCAAAAAGCACTGGAAGGTATCCTGAACAACATTAGCGAAGATGGGCGTGTGCTTGGTGTATCTGGCGGTACGGCGGTAATGAAGGATCGGGATGGCTATCGCAATATTCCAAAAGACTGGATTCAGGGCTGGGGTCAGGGCCTGGCGCTCGCTTTTCTGTCCGATATGTTGAGATAGGGAGGGAACCACATTGTCCAAAACAACCAAAGGCTCCTTTACACTACCGGGAGAATCCGGTTATGAAGCACTGACGCTGGAACTTGCCGATCGCTGGGGTGCCGATGTAATCCGTGACAGTGACGGTACGAAATTGTCCGATGAGATTATCAATGCCGGATATGGCATCTATTCAACCATTTGCATTATTCGGGATCATAATGAGTGGGCATCCCGTAATCTGGATAAACTGCAGCAATGTTTTCTCATTACGAATCCGAAGGTCGCTGTGCAAGATTATGTATCCATCTATCTGATGGAGGACTTCTTCGCTGAACAATTCAGGGTGAATGATTCCAAAGAAGCGTTTAAATATTGGCAGGTTTATGATCGAACGACTGGGGAAGAGGTACCTAGAGGACAATGGAATTATGAAAGGGAATCTGGCAATGTTGTCATTACTGGTGTTGCTCCTTGGCATAAATACACGGTGAGTTTCATGGTCTATCGGATATGGGAAGAGATTTCCATGTACAATCATACGACGAATAACTGGGATAAAGAGCATCTGATGCAGATTGACCCGATCTATACGGAAACGCAAACGTATCTACTAGATTGGATGGAAACATGGTGTCAAAACCATCCGGAAACAACGGTTGTACGTTTTACCTCCTTATTCTATAACTTCGCCTGGATCTGGGGCAGTGATGAACGGAATCGCCATCTGTTCTCGGATTGGGGTTCATACGATTTCACGGTAAGTTCGAGAGCGCTGGATCTGTTTGCTCAGAAATTTGGGTATTCACTCTCAGCCGAGGACTTTGTGAATGGCGGTAAATATCAGGTCACTCATATGCCTGCGGATCAGCGCAAACTGGACTGGATGGCATTTATCAATGATTTTGTCATTGAATTCGGTAAGAAATTAATTGATATGGTGCACAAACATAACAAGCTGGCGTATGTCTTCTATGATGACAGCTGGGTGGGAATGGAGCCGTACAATGATCGCTTTCAGGAGTTTGGATTCGACGGCATGATCAAATGTGTGTTCTCCGGTTATGAGGCTAGAATGTGCTCAGGCGTTAAGGCTGATACCCATGAGATTCGATTGCATCCCTACTTGTTTCCGGTTGGCTTAGGCGGGCTTCCTACCTTTAAGGAGGGAGGAGACCCTACCCTGGATGCGAAGAAATACTGGATTAATATCCGGCGTGCGCTGCTGCGTGAGTCGATTGACCGGATTGGATTGGGTGGATATTTGCATCTGGTTGAGCCTTACCCGGACTTTGTGGATTATATCGAGAAGATTGCCCATGAATTCAGGGAAATGAAAGAGCTGCATCAGGCTGGAAAGCCTTATCAGATCAAAACAAAGGTAGCCGTGCTGCATAGCTGGGGCAAGTTAAGATCGTGGACCTTGTCCGGTCATTTTCATGAAACACATATGCATGATCTGATTCATGTGAATGAGGCCTTAGCCGGGTTGCCTGTTGACGTGCAGTTTATTGATTTTGATGATATTCAACAGGGGGCATTGAAGGATGTAGATGTCGTCATCAATGCCGGCTCTGCAGGTTCAGCATGGAGCGGTGGAGCGCATTGGAGTGACCACAAGTCTGTGGACTTATTGACCCAATGGGTGTATGAGGGTGGTACCTTTATTGGCATTAACCAGCCTTCGGCAATGGACGGGTACGACAGCTATTTTAGAATGGCCCACGTGCTTGGGGTGGATGAGGATACAGGCGCCAGAGTTGTCCATGGAAAATGGTCGTATGAGGTTAGTGATGAGTATGGTTTGGTGCCTGAGGGGGCTAGCATACTTCCGAAAAATAACATTTATCTTACTGATGGATCAGCAGCTGTAGTGAGTGAAACGGATGGTCAGATCACACTGTCCACACATGCTTTTGGAAAAGGAAAAGGGATCTACCTGCCTTCCTTCGAATTCAGCTGGGAAAATACAAGGCTACTTCTGAATTTGATTCGATTTGCGGGCAATGAATTCCATGAAACAAAGTACATCACGGATAACTTGTATACGGAGTGCGCCTACTACCCCGAGAGCAACATATTGGTTGTGATCAATAATAGCAATCAGGTTCAGTCCACGACGATCAATACAGAGCATGGAAAACAGACCGTGGAATTGGAGCCGTATGATACGGTGATCACCAAAATTGGTTTAACAAAATCGGTATCCCCATAGAATGATGACTCGATAGACCGTATTCCTTAACCAGGAAGCGGTCTATTTTAGTTATTAGGGCGTGTCTGAAAACTTCGAAGGAAGAAGATTTTATCTTACGGATTTCACTGTATAGTGTTAATACTATTTAGTAGAATATTTAAATAAGGATAGGGATCATGAGCCCTAATATTTTATTGTTTTCATCTTTTTAAAGGAGAGAGTGCCCTAATGTACAGTTATAAATTGTTGGACACAATAAGCATGGAGACACTTCACGAGGCGTTTGTGGATGCGTTCTCCGACTACCAGGTTAAAATGGATTTGCCTTTTTGGAAGTTTCAACAGATGCTTCAACGAAGGGGTTATCACCCCGAAATATCTATGGGAGCCTTTAAGGATGAGAGAATGGTCGGATTTGTTATCAATGGACTTCGAAGCTGGAATGGAAAGACAACTGCATATGATCTTGGGACAGGCGTTGTAAAAGATTGCAGACGGCAAGGCATTACAAGCAATCTGCTCTTGAATATTCAAAAGCTGTTAAAAGAAAAAAATGTAGAGCAATATTTGCTGGAAGTCATCCAATCCAACGAATCTGCAGTTCAGCTGTACAGTAAACAAAACTTCAAAATTCAAAGGGAATTTTCATGTTTCCAGTTGCAAAAAGATCAATTCATACCGCAAACGACCTGCACGGTGGAATGTGTGGAGAGAATCGATGTAGAGCAGTTTAAGGAATTTTGGGATGTGGAGCCCTCCTGGCAAAATTCAATTGATTCCATCTACGCTGTACCGGAGGCTTTTATCTATGTGGTAGCACGTCAGGATCACAGCATTGTTGGTTATGGCATTATAGATCAAAAAACAGGTGATATTCCCCAGCTTGCAGTGAACCAAAATTACCGGGGCAAAGGTATTGCAAGCAGCATCCTGACAGAGATGGTCCAACGCACAGAATCTCCTAGAATCAGTGTCCTCAATGTGGAGTCTCATCTGAAACCGATGGAAGATTTCCTCCTGGTCAAATCAGGTTTTACATATCATGTGGGCCAGTACGAAATGCTCTTGAAATTATAACGAGATACCCGTTTCGACTTAAGATCAGATCGGGTTCATACGAAAATATGTGGGGTGTTAGTGTCTGTCTTGTTGGGCCAGTTGAACGGGAGGTTGATTAAAGGCTTCCCGGAAATCCTGGATTGCAGTATCCAACCCATCCTGTACTCGTTATAATAATGTTGATATATGACATGGTTAGAGGAGACAAAGACATAACATGAGCCGAAAGAAATACTGTAAGCGTATTCAGTTTCTGGATGATTGGAGTCTCAAAACCAAGTTGTACATATTGTTCATTTTTTGTGTGCTGATCCCGGTCCTGGTCACAAATACCGTGTTTTACCAAAGCATCAAAGGTAACATTGAAGAGAAGGAGCATAGCCGATTCAATGAAATGCAGCAAAGGATCAAGTTCAACCTGCGGAACAGTATAGACAATAGCTTGTATGTGTCCAATTTTCTCTATACCGATGGAACGCTGAACCGGTTCATGGAGTTCAAGTATCGCGATCAGGAAGACTATTACTCTGCCTACTATGATATGCTTAGCAACAACAATCTGGTCAGGTACTATTACAGCTACCAGCAGGTGAATCAAATTACGTTTTATGTTGGCAATGATACCTTCGTCAATGGAGGAAACTTCATTAAGCTGGATGAAGAGGTGAAGAAAAGTGATTGGTATCAAGCGCTGATGAAAACGAGCGACCATATCATGATCTATTCGTATTTTGACAAACAACAGGCGGAGATGTCGCAAAGTCAGGGAGGACGCAAAGTAAGCATTATTCGTAAGCTGGATTACTTTGGGGAGCAGCAGGTTGAAAAGGTGTTAAAGGTTGATCTGGACTACGCTTTCATCAACAAATCGCTTAAAAATGAGGGAGCAAATGGGAAGGTGTATGTCGTTTCGGATGGCAGGGTCATTTTCTCGAACGATTCAAAAATGAATCAGATGCGCAAGCCATTTAATCTGATTGCAAACAGTCCAATTGATCCTGTTCAATCCATGCAATCGATTCCAGTCGTATCCGAGGATTGGCAGATTGTCGTCAGCACGGAGAAATTGGACGTTCTGTCGGAGATTGTTAATTCCAAGCTTAATTTGACTTTACTAATCATTCTTAATCTGTTGGTGCCGACACTGCTAATCTGGTTGATATCCAGATCACTGGTCATCAGAGTTGATCGGATAGCGAAGCACCTGGATCAAGTGAAGCATGAGAAATTTGAGGTGATATCGGGACCTGTGGGCAAAGACGAGATCGGCAGCCTGACCCATAGTTATAACATGATGGTCATCAAGATCAAGAACCTGATTGAGATTGTGTTTAAGGGTCAGGTGGAGCGGCAAGCCCTTGAGCTCTCCAAGAAGCAGGCGGAGCTGAAAGCCCTTCAGAGTCAGGTGAATCCCCATTTCATGTTCAACACGCTTGAAACGATCCGTATGAGGAGTCTGATCAAGGACGAGCTTGAAACCTCCGATGTCATTCATAAACTGGCACTGCTGTTACGTCAGACGATCAATTGGGGCGATGATCTGATTACAATCGCAGAGGAAATCAATTTTGTGGAGAGTTATCTGAGTATCCAGCAGTATCGCTTTGGCGAAAAGCTGCAATTTGCAATCCGGATCACAGACGAATCCATTGCTGCCATGATGATACCCAAGTTAACCGTTCTCACCTTTGTGGAGAATGCTTGTATCCATGGTATTGAGGGGACGTCGAATGATGGGGTCGTGGAGGTATTATTCGAAATTCGAAGTAATGAGCTGTACATTTCCATTCGAGATACCGGAGTCGGTATGGATCAGGACAAGCTGGCCTCGCTCCGCAAAATGATGCAAGACCCGAGTATGGATCAGATGAGCGAGCTTAGCAGCATTGGTATGATGAATGCATATATTCGGCTGCGGATGTATTTTGATGATTTCGTTCAGGTGCACATATTCAGTGAAAAGGGGAAGGGAACAACGATTGGCATTCAAATTCCTCTTATGCAGGCATCTCAAGAATAAGGAGCGAGGATATGATCAACGTGCTGATTGTGGACGATGAGCCATTTATTCGCCAAGGACTTCTATTGTTAATTGATTGGGAGTCTTACGGATTTCAGATTTGCGGTCAGGCCTCCAATGGTATGCAGGCATTGGAGTGCATACGCGCTGTGCAGCCCGATCTGGTGATTTCCGACATTAAGATGCCGGAAATGGACGGAATGCAGCTTGCCAAAACCTTGTACGAGCAATATAACGGTGACATCAAGCTGATTCTTCTAAGTGGATTCTATGAGTTCGGATATGCCAAGCAGGCGATTAAATACCAGGTGGATGACTACATTCTCAAGCCTATTGTGAAGACCGAACTGGTTCAGGTGCTTGAGGAGTTCAGGGTCGCATTTAATGCGCGGACGGAAGAGAAGCGATATCAGCAAAAAAAAGATCGAATTATTATGGCTCAGCATATGCAGTCAATCTTGCTTGGGGTGGCTGAGGAGGATGCTGTTACGAGTCTGCAGCCCCACTATCAAGATGCCGGCATACTGCGTTGCATCCTGATTGAGGCGGAAGCCGGTCCAGAACAGGGAACGGATTGGTGTGCTCGGGTTGAGGCATGGGTGGGCAAGCCCTTGCCGGGACAAATTTTGAAGCCCTTCACAGGTGATAAAAATGCGGTTCTGCTTATGGTTACGGACCTGATGGTGAACCGTGAGGCAGTGACCTTGGAGCAATATTTGACCCGATTACATGCCGATCTGAGCCATGGTCAAGAGGCGGCTATTGCTTGTTATGTCGGGAAGGAAGTACATGAGTTGGAGGCGCTGCACGAGTCTTATCAATCCTGCGGCATAATGAAAAGCTTACGTTTCTTCACCACTTGCAGGCCCATTTATTACTTCGAACTTATGGATACGACCTTATTTGTTAATCGGCCGGGACAGTTCGAAAAACAATTGTTTGATGGGCTAGTCAAGTCTATTGAGGAACAGCAGACGGATGAGTTATACAGTCATGCAAAGGCCATTTTTCAATTTTTTCTGGATGAGAGAATCGAGCCTGGTATGGTCCGCATCCACTTGCATTATTTGGCATACACTTTGCTGGATCTCGTGAATAACGATGCGGTTACTCCAGATTCCGGGCTGATGGAATCGACTTTTCTGAAGGTGAACTACGCGATGTTATCCATGGAGGAAAACATTGATCATTTATGCGAATTCTCGCTCATGTGCGCAGAGAAACTGAAGGAGCAGCAAAAGTCAAATGCGATGGGCGTATTAGCCAAAATTGAGGCCTTCATTCACGAGCATTACAGAGAAAATATCAGCCTGAAATTGCTCGGGGAGCAGTTTTACATGAATAGTGCATATCTGGGTCAGATTTTTAAAAAGCATTTCTCGATCAGCTTCAGTGATTATTTGAATCAATTGCGTATTGAGGAAGCCGCCCGGCTGTTGCGCAGAACAGATCAAAGAGTATACGAAATCGCAACAATGGTGGGATATCGGGATTCCGATTACTTTATTAGCCGGTTCGAGAAACTCATGGGGGAGACTCCTGCACAATATCGTAAAAGTGCCCATGCTGCGTACTCTCTTGATTAACATCCTGCACTCCTTGAAGGAGCGGCGGGATATTTTTTTTCGCAGATGCTGGAATTAGTGGGATTCCATCTATAGTTTATCCCGTTGAGAGGGGCATGGAAGCATGATAATTTTAAGTCAGCCTTTGGAAAGCGCTTTCCAAAAAGCTTCTGTCAATATAATCGATGGAGGGGTCATGATGAAAAAGGATGTTAGAAAAAGAATCAAGTATAGTGCTCTGCTCGCTTTAATACTGGTCATCGCACTCACTGGATGTACACCGGGATCGTCCTCGAAAGGGGAAAAGACAGCAGATGGAAGGGAATTGAAACAATTTTCCGCATTTTTTGCCGTACCGGGAAAAATTGCGCCTGACGATAATCGGGTGTTAAAGGCTATTGAGGAGAAAACAGGCGCCAGAGTCACGATGGACTGGCTTACGGGCCAAACAGCCAAAGAGCGGATTGGTGTACTCATTGCAGGCGGCGAATATCCCGATTTTATCGATGGGAGTGATGGTACTCAGCAACTGGTAGCAGCAGGAGCGTTAGTACCTCTTGAGGATTACATCGATAAATATCCAAACATCAAAAATTACCTGGGCGAAGACTGGAAGAAGATGAAAAATACGACGGATGGACATATCTACTTCATTCCTCAATTCGGCAATATACAAGAAAAGTCGATGAAAGTATCCCATGACGGAGAAGCATTCTGGATTCAGAAGGCCGTACTGGAGTGGGATAATTATCCGACAATCAAAACGCTTGACCAATACTTCGACTTGATTGAACGGTATAAAGCAGCTCACCCGACCGTTGATGGTCAGCCCACAATTGGATTTGAAATTATCTCCTATGACTGGCGTTATTTCGCACTGGAGAACCCTCCGCTCTTCATGGCTGGTTATCCTAACGAAGGCGCAGCCATCGTTGATAAAGAAACGCTGACGGCCAAAAACTATAATACCATTCCGGAAGCGAAGGCATATTTCAAGAAGATCAATGAGGTATATCATCAAGGTTTGGTCGATAACGAAACCTTTACAGCAAACTATGATCAATATATCTCCAAAATTTCAACCGGACGTGTGCTGGGCATGGTGGATCAAGGATGGCAGTTCCTTGATGCCGAGGCATCACTCGTGAAGCAAAAATTGTATGACAAAACCTATGTACCGTTGTCCATTACACTCTCCGAGGATGTTAAAGGGCGTTATCAGAACAATCCAATCCTTAACGTGAATGGTGGCTTGGCCATTACAAAAAGCTGCGAGGATATCGAGGGAGCACTTCAATATATTAATGATTTGCTGGACCCTGAGATGGAGGTATTGAGAACCTGGGGGCAGGAAGGCGTGGATTACCAAGTCGATGACAAAGGTGTGTTCTCCAGGAATGAAGAGCAACGTGCGAATTCCAAAGATCCGGACTGGGTGCTGGCAAACACGGGAAGCCCGTTGGTCTATTTCCCGCATCATGAAGGCATGACCGCTGACGGGAAGAATGCCCTTGACCCTAAGGAGCAGCCGGAGGAGTACCTTGCCACATTGAATGACATCGACAAAAAAGTGCTGAAGGCTTATGGATATACGAAGTTTACCGACTTCCTTGAGCCTGCGGAGGAAAATGAACCGTGGTTCCCAATCTATACCTATAATTTTGAACCGAATAAACCGGAGACCATCGCCAGACAGAAAATGGACGATGTAAAACGCAAATGGCTGCCAAAAGTGATTATGACTTCACCAGCCGAATTTGATAAGGCTTGGGAAGAATATCAAGCCACGCTCAAGGAAAGTGCAGATATTAAAGCGTATGAAGATGCGCTGACGGAAGAAGTCCGCAGACGTATGGAACTGTGGGGATAAAGGCCTGTCACACAGAAAGGCTATGGGGAACCCCGTAGCCTTTCTTACACGCTAGATTGGGAGATTGGATAGGAATGGAATCGATTCACCCAGACTGGGTGATATAGATAAACTCGTAAGCAAGGAGAGAAAAACATGGCCAAAAAGGAGTTGCAGCCTTCGTTAAAAACCAGCCATATCCCAGCGGGAACAAGCTGGATCGGGTACAACCTGTCCAGAATGAAAAGTCAGCGACAATTAATGTGGATGTCATTTCCGTTTATTGCGTTTATCGCTATTTTTGCGTATGGACCATTATGGGGCTGGTTGATGGCGTTTCAGAATTATAGACCGGGCATTGGTTTTATGGAGCAGGATTGGGTTGGGGTGGATCATTTTCGAACGTTATTCACGGACCCTACATTTTTACGTGTCATTCGCAATACGCTGGCGATGAGCCTGATCAGTCTGTTTCTGGGATTTGTCGGCTCGATTGGTCTGGCGCTCTTATTGAATGAACTGCGAATGGTATTGTTCAAACGCGTGGTACAGACGGTTTCCTACCTTCCGCATTTCCTGTCATGGATCATCGTAACAGGTATTGTTGCGAATGTATTATCAACGGAAACAGGAATAGTGAATGTGCTGTTGACGAAATTGGGCCTGATTGATGCACCGATCAATTTTTTTGCCGAACCAAAGTACTTCTGGGGGATTGTAGGTCTGTCCAGCATGTGGAAGGAAATCGGCTGGGGCACGATTATTTATCTGGCGGCCATGGCGTCGATTAATCCGAGCTTGTACGAGGCAGCTTCCATCGACGGAGCCGGACGGTTTCGTAAAATGTTCAATGTCACACTTCCAAGCATCAAACCAACAATTATTATCCTGCTCATCATCAACGTTGGTAACGTACTGAACGCAGGTTTTGAGATTCAATACTTGCTGGGGAACGGACTTGTGCAGGATGTATCCGAGACGATCGACATTTTTGTTTTGAAATACGGGATTAATCTCGGCAACTACTCACTTGCCACCGCAGCAGGCATTTTCAAAAGTGTGGTCAGTCTGGTGCTCATATTTATCGCCAACGGGATTGCCAAGTCTCTTGGTGAAGAGCGATTGATATGATAAGGGGGCAGAACTGTGAAGCGATTTAGCAGAAAACGAAGCTTGAGTGACTCTATTTTTTCCATCACCAATGGCATATTTATGTTGCTTGTCATGGTTGTTACGTTATATCCTTTTTTAAACACCATTGCCGTATCTTTCAATAACGGGCTGGATACGATCCGCGGGGGGATCTATCTCTGGCCGAGGGAATGGACGCTGCAAAATTACGTCTCCGTATTCCAAAACCCGAATCTGACACAAGCCGCATTTGTTTCGGTCGCCAGAACTGTGGTGGGAACGGTTGTACAGCTGTTCTGTACAGCCATGCTGGCCTATGTGCTGAGCCGCAAGGAGTATATGTTCAACAAATTGGTCACAACGCTGTTTGTCATGACGATGTATTTCAGCGGTGGTTTAATTCCGGGATACATGCTGATCAAACAAGTGGGGCTGCTGAACAGCTTCTGGGTATACATTATTCCCGGGTTGATCGGGGTGTTCAACATGATCGTCATTCGTACCTACATTCAGGGACTGTCGGAGGGATTGATTGAATCCGCGAAGATGGATGGAGCCGGAGATTTTCGGATTTTCATGCGTATCGTGCTTCCCCTATCCAAGCCGGTTCTGGCTACGGTTGCACTGTTTATTGCTGTAGGTCAGTGGAACTCCTGGTTTGACTCCATGTTGTACACGGCAGGAAATCGGAATTTGACCACCTTGCAGTATGAGCTGATGAAATTGTTATCCTCTGCGACCTCACAGGGGGGAACCGTCAACGTGGATTCATTCAAAAATGTAACCAACATGGTGACGCCTGTATCCATTCGGGCAGCAATCACGGTTGTGACGGCAATGCCGATTGTTTTACTGTATCCGTTCTTGCAAAAATACTTTGTGACTGGACTAACCATTGGAGGGGTAAAAGAATGAAGAATGCAAATCAAGGCGAAAAATGCACGTATAACAATCCGATTATGCCCGGGTTTTATCCAGATCCATCCGTATGCCGGGTGGGTGAAGATTTTTATCTGGTGACATCAACATTTGCCTATTTTCCTGGCGTTCCGATCTTTCAGAGCCGTGATCTAGTGAATTGGAAACAGATTGGCAATGTGCTGGACCGCCCTTCACAGTTAAATCTTCAGGGAGCAGGCCATTCACAGGGGATATTCGCACCAACGCTCCGGTATCATGAAGGCACCTTCTATATGATTACAACCAATGTATCACATGGCGGCAATTTTGTTGTAACCGCTACCGACCCGGCTGGGCCATGGTCTGATCCTTATTTTATTGAAGGCGCAGAAGGCATAGACCCTACGATTTTCTTCGATGATGGCAAAGCGTATTACCTTGGTACACGTCCTTGCTCCGAGGGAGTTCGTTACAATGGGAACTGGGAAGTGTGGCTGCGGGAGTTGGATCTGGGCAGTATGAAGCTGGTGGGAGACAGTTACGTTCTGTGGCGCGGGGCGATGGTGGATGTCATCTGGCCGGAAGGCCCGCATCTGTATAAGATCGATGAATATTACTATTTATTGATTGCAGAGGGAGGCACAGGGCCAAACCATGCGGTGACCATTGCTCGTAGTAAAAATTTGACCGAAGGATACGTCGGGAATCCGAATAATCCAATCATTACACATCGCCATTTGGGTAAACGATACCCTGTTGTTAATGTAGGACATGCCGACTTGGTGCAGGCTGCGAACGGTCAATGGTTCATGGTCATGCTTGCTTCGCGTCCATATGGAGGGAGCTATAGCAACCTGGGGCGGGAGACGTTCCTTGCTTCTGTCGTTTGGGAGGACGGATGGCCTGTTGTCAATGAGGGCCGCGGAATCCTGGAGGAGCAGGGCACGTTGGATTTGAAGCCTGTTCCGGTAGAGCCGCAACTGCGTTTTGACCATTTTGACAGTGATAAACTGGGCTTGCAATGGATGTTCCTGCGCAATCCTCAGGAAGATCTCTATTCATTAACCGAACGAAAAGGATACTTGCGACTGAAGCTGAAACCGCAAACATTGAAGGAAAAAGAAAATTCCAGCTTTGTTTGTCTGCGTCAAAGGCATATGGATTATGTCGCAGCTACAGCGATGGAATTTGTGCCCGGGAATGCCAACGAAACGGCTGGTCTTGTCGTCATTCAGAACGATCTGTATCACGTACGGATTGAGCGTGCTCTGGCGGATAAACAGCAGGTGCTGCGTGTGGTGACCATTATAGATGGTCAGGATAGCCACATTGCGCAAATCGCGCTGGAGGGTGATGTATCGCGGGTGTATATCAAACTGGCCGCAACAGGTCAGCAACTAAACTTCTATTACAGCACAGATGGAAGTCAGTATCATCTGGTGGCGGAACAGGTGGATACAAGCAGCCTGAGCACCGAAGTAGCCGGCGGTTTTGTTGGCTGTTGTATCGGAATGTTTAGCAGCAGCAACGGTATTTCTTCCGATCAGGTAGCGGACTTTGACTGGTTTGAATATGGTTCATATAAATAATATTTAGATGATAGAATAACAGAAAGTAAGCTCAATCCGGTGGCGGTAGTCCAGGGATTGAGCTTTTTTTCGTTCTTTTTGCCAAACGGCTATGGGGAGGCGTTACAGTTTATTGTCCAGCTTCATGTGCTGAGCTTTTTATGATGTTAACCATTTTACGCTGAGCATCCCTGGCCTCCGGAATCGGATAGAGGACAAAGACATGGTTCATTTTGGGGTAAACGTACGTTTGATGATCGATTCTTTGATCCGTCAGCAGTTTGTCGAGCTTCATATTATCAGGAAACAAACCCTCGTGGGTTCCGATAAAGATGCTGATTTTGCCCAGACCGGCGAAATCTCCGTAGATTGGACTGATTAACGGATCGTCCAACGGTTTGTCAGCTGCCCAGATCCGCCGGATGACATCATACCCTTCCACAGCGAGCATAGGGTCTCGGGTCTCGTAATCAAATATGACCGGATTGTCCAACACCATATCCACACAAGGTGATAACAAGATGATATCTTTGGGCTGCGGGAGATCATGCATCTTCAGATAATGGGCCAAGGCTAGGGATATGTTCCCACCTGCGGAATCCCCCATAATGGTGAGTTGTGCCGGGTCGTCCACGGAGGCAAGCAGATCCCGGTATAGATTGAGCAGTTTCGGATATGTGTGCTGATAGTTAAAATGAGGAACCTTTGGATAGATGGGAGCAACAACTTTGGCATTCAGGGCCTGAGCCATATGGTCCATGAATTTCCAGTGTAAAGACAGCGGCTGGTGTGTATGCGCCCCGCCATGAATGTAGAGAATGACTCTCTGTTCACGGGAATGCTGATCGTTTAAGGTGAACACCTGCATGTCTTCATGGGAGCGCTCTTTGATGGAAGATGACAGTTTTGTTTTACCCAAGATATAAGGTTTAATGTTTTCCAAGCCCATATGATCCAGGTGTTTGCGGGTAAGCTCGCGTGTTGAAAAAATTTTCTTGGTATCTAACGTTCCGATATATTTCTCGAATAGAAAGCTCGTCAACGAGCGTTTGTGATTATGGATATACATGTTCATTGAGGAATCACCCTTCCTGATGGAGTTCAGATATACGGTCTGTGGAGACTATAAGTAAAGTATAAAGGTTGAAGTGTACTTCAAGGTCAATCTTAATTTTTCCATCAAACCGTTATGGTTAGAGTAAAGCATGGTACCCGTTCTATGTTATGATATTTGCATCTTCAAAAGTTCGATTGAAGGGGCATAGCGTATGAATCAGAGCATACAACAGTTTAAAGCGGATTTTTTCAAAGCATTGGCACACCCGATGCGGATTCAGATTCTGGAACTGCTGAGTGAAGGAGCCAAGAACGTGAATGAACTGCAAAGCATTCTGGGATCGGAAGGCTCTGCCGTTTCACAGCAACTGGCTGTATTGCGCAGCAAAAACGTTGTCCAGGGAATTAAAGAAGGGACAACCGTCACCTATTCGCTGCGTGATCCGCTGATTAAGGACCTGCTGGCAGTCACCAAACAGATTTTTGACAATCATCTGGTTGATGCCATTTCCATGCTGGAAGATATTCGTAAAGAGTCCTGACACAATAAACAAGAGCAACTGGGTGTAAGCTCCGGAGGTTCTTGTTTTTTTGTGTTAGGTTCCTGCTGGGATTGTGCGTAATCCGATTGACAAGACGTATGCAGGGGAGTAGTCTTTTAAATATATTCAAATATTCAAATATATGAAGAAAAGAAGGTTTTGGTACATGAAATGGATGGGGAGATATGCAGGGTACAATGCTGCCGCTTTTCGCAAGGATCTGTTATCAGGACTGATTGTAGGTATCATTGCGATTCCACTCGGTATGGCCTTTGCCATCGCTTCCGGGGTCAAACCGGAGTATGGATTATATACCACAGTAATCGCAGGGATTCTCATTTCCTTGCTGGGTGGGTCCAAGTTCCAGATTGGCGGGCCAACGGGGGCATTCATTCCGATCCTATTTGCCATTGTGATGCAGTATGGATATGAGAATCTGCTGATCGCCGGAATGATGGCCGGTTTGATGCTTGTACTAATGGGCGTATTCAAGCTCGGGGCATTAATTAAGTTTATTCCAAAGCCGGTGACTATCGGTTTTACGGCAGGGATCGCCGTCATTATTTTTAGCGGACAAATTACGAACTTTCTGGGACTTCGAGGCATCGAGAAACACGAGGATTTCTGGTCCAATATGAAAGAAATCGGGATGCATATCTCGACGATTAATATATACAGTGTGCTTACAGCTGGAATCTGTCTGGCTGTTCTTCTGCTTGTGCCCAAGTTTGCACCAAAGGTGCCTGCATCACTGGTGGGGCTGGTTCTTTCGACGGTAGTCGCGGCGTTCTTTTTTGAAGGGCAGGTGGCTACAATTGGTTCGTCCTTTGGCGCCATACCTAACTCTTTGCCTCAGTTTCATGTGCCTGAGATCACTTGGGGACGTATCGTGAACTTGCTGCAACCCGCTTTTGTCATCGCCATGCTGGGTGGAATTGAATCGCTGTTATCCGCAGTTGTTGCCGATGGCATGACTGGAAGTCGGCATAACAGCAATCGAGAGTTGATTGGGCAGGGGATTGCTAATATGGTGACGCCGCTATTCGGGGGTATTCCTGCAACAGGAGCGATTGCACGTACAGCAACAAATATCAAATCCGGCGCAGTATCGCCATGGTCTGGCGTGATTCACGGTGTAGTGGTTTTGCTGGTACTTGTTCTCTTTGCGCCATATGCATCCCACATTCCTCTTGCCAGTATGGCCCCCTTTCTCATGCTGGTTGCTTGGAATATGAGTGAACGAAGATCCTTCATACATGTTATGAAAACCAAAACGAGTGATTCACTCGTTCTGCTGATTACCTTTTTGCTGACCGTATTTACAAGTTTAACAACGGCTGTAGAGGTTGGGTTGATTCTGGCTGTCCTTTTATTTGTTAAACGGATGAGTGAGATGTTGAAGGTTGCCAAAGTACTGCCCGATCCCGATCATAAACATGAGAAAGTCATGGCCCACATGGTTCAGGAAGGACATGACTGTCCGCAAATAAGCCTGTATACAATTGAAGGGCCACTGTTTTTCGGCGCAGCGGATATGTTCGAGAAGTCGGTCATGGATTCGATTCATCGGCGACCAGGCACTCTGCTGTTGCGAATGGGTAAGGTGCCTTTTATGGATACAACAGGTGAATCCAATCTGGCCCGTGTTGTCAAACATATGGAGAGATCGGGGGGCAGGATTTTACTTTCAGGCATTCAGGCGCAACCGTTGGAGATGTTGAAGAGAACAGGTTTGATTGAACGGATTGGTCCCGATCATATGTTTGAGCACACGGGTGAAGCCATCAATTATGCATTATTGCATCTGGATGTTCAGAAATGCAGGGGGTGCAAACATTTTGCCTTTCGTGAATGTGCTGCATTGTCGAGCGCTGGCACCGACCCAGAGTGTAATAACCTGCTGATGAGAGATGGAGCTATAAGAGTCTAGAGAGTATTTGCTTATCAAAATATATATTCTGGAAAATAAACGAAAAATATACTATGTTATAGGTTGATAGGTGAAAGGATTACATCGTTCATCAGATGAGAAATAATCATATTAAACCGAAGGAGCAACCATATGTCCATTCAACCGACTGCTTTACGTTCAGTGCTTAACCCCAGGTACCTGGAGTCTACATTGAGTAATCAATATGACATTGGAACATGGGAAGAATGTTTGTTTTGGCTTAGAGGATTAAATGATACTTACCGGGTTCGCACGTCCAGTGGCATGTACATTCTCCGTATCTACCGCACTGAAATCACGGAGGCAGATGTTCAGTATGAGCTTTCAATATTGTCTCAACTCAAGAACGTTCTAGGTTCTGCGGAACATACCGACATTGGAGAATACATCGAGAAGAAAGATCATACGGGATATACGGTGTTGGAGGCTGCGGAAGGCAAGCGGGTTGCTGTGATGTTTCGGTATATTGAGGGTACGGAGAACAACCTGGAGGATGAGGAGTCTTGTTACGCCTTTGGCCAATCTGCCGCTGAATTGCATGAGGCTATGGATCAGGTGAACATGGAGCTGCCACGATATGAGCTGGATCTGAAGTTACTTATTGACGAACCTCTTGAGCGAATTATTCACTATATCGGTGAGAACAATGAAGCAGCAGCATTTCTCCATACGTTTGCCACAACATTAAAAGAACGCATCGTTGCCACTTCCAGGCAAGACCTGGACTTTGGTCTGTGCCATGGCGATATGCATGGGAATAACAATGTATTTCAACAGGAACATCAGTTCATCCATTATGACTTCGAGTGGGCAGCCAAAGGCTGGCGTGCCTATGATTTAGCTCAAGTAAAAGTTCGAAAAAGACAGTCTGATGAGCGAAAAGCAGCATTATGGGATGCGCTCATGGCAGGATATCGTTCAGTCAGAAGTTTCTCTGCCGAAGATGAGCAGGCGGTTGATCTCTTTATTGTTGCTCGCCGATTTTGGGTGATGGGACTAGATGTTGCTTTTATTGAGAGTGATACGGGTGCGCTGGACTATGGTCCGGATTGGCTGGATAGTTTCGTGGAAGAATTCCGGGATACGGGGATTATATCCTAGCGAATGATGAACATTATTTTAGGTGTAGGTTTGAATGCTTTAAGACCCTTCCGAGTCAACTTAAACTCGGGAGGGTCTTTTTCATCTTATATTGAAGGTAACAGGGTCACTTATTAATTCGATGATGATGAAGAAGCGGCAGCAGCCGATGCTGCGGCAGTTGCGGCCATGGCGGCCTGCTGGGCGATGATAATATTTGTGATACTGGTTGAGATTGCTGTCGTAAGCACACCGTTCCGCAGATTCTCCACATGTTGAATGGCTACCAGAGCAGACGAGAACAGGAGCAACTCCTGTTTGTCGATTGACCAGGCACCGAAGCCTTTTTGAGTCCGTAACCAGTCATTTGTTTCCGCGACTTCATCCACTAATGAGTCTCTGTCCGAAGGCAGTAGAGAAAGTATCCCGAGAGATGGTAACGTATAAGTTTTGTCCATTCGAAAATCCCTTTTACGAAAAGCTTCATTTAAAGCAATCACACGAGCACCTGCATCCGGGGGATCATCTCCAAGAACAAGGACATGTGTTAACGCCTGCACACTATTTCTGGAAGAGAACTCTGGTTTTAATTCCCCGTAGAGTTGTTCCATGCGTGCCACACCAGTATCTACGTTGAGATCGGAAAGGGCTAACATGGCAGCGAAAATGTAGTCGTCCTGTCCAGTGAGGAAACGATGCTCTGCTTTCATGCCGTCATAAAATAATTTGGCCCGCTCTACCGTAGGTTGAAACTGGTCAGGTGATGTCTGAGTAGCGATCTGATAGGCGGCAATAACCAGATAATCGGAGTTACGGAATTTGATTTCTTTCATCAAGTCATAGACATGCAAGGTGTCTGCCAGTCTTGTCTCTTCATCCGCTGTAAGGGAGAGCATGGTAGCAATGCTAATGACCGAATTACCTCTGAATGCAGAGAAAAGCTTTGTGTTTTGCTTAATCAACTCATGGCTTTGACGAATAGCTTCCCCATCCGCTGTTTTATTCTCCGCTGCATAGAGCAGGGCAGCCAGACGTTGCATCATCGCATGTTGCCATTTGAACGACTCCTTGATGATCTGGGTATTGGAAACAAATAAATCAACTCGTTCTGCATGATGCTGCTGCATAGGCACACCTCCATATTCACTGTTATTCTATAATACCCTTCCAGCTTCCTTCATTCTGTCGGTGTAAACAGATTAGATGATTAGAAATATTAAATGAACTAAAGCGATTATTCCCATAGGGTAGATCAATGATCTGGAGAACCCGTTTTTAAATTCATTTCGAGGATGTTTTTCGAAAAAGAAGTGTACTACGGTATGTATGATGAAAAAGATATCCAGCACCCAAAATGTAATGGTCTGATATGAGCTAAAAAGAAGAGAGAGGATGATGGTATACATTGGCAGGTGAATCCAAGTGAAATACCTATAGGCTTTATCATCTTCCATATCTTTTAACACCATAAACAATTTCCACTCGGACCGCCTGATGGCATCCATTTCGTGAAGCAGAAAGAGAGACAGGTTAAACAAAAATAAAACCAGTAAAAAGTCAGGCATGTAAAGTCTCCTTTTCCTATTCAATCTGTTCCTATCTTACTAAAGGTAATTTAATTTGGCAAAATATGAAAAAAAGATTCACGCTCCGTTCATACGTGCTTGATATGCTCTCGAAAGAAAGCGTAAGGAACAGGTTTTAAAAAATATGCGGAGTGGTGGGGACAAGTCATGTCATCGTTGATAAGAAAGATTTTTGGGAAAATGATTTTACTGGTGTTATTGTTAGGCATGATATTAGAGGCAACTGGATTAGGGACCATGCCACTATCGGCAGCAGTATCCAATCAGGGATTAAATCCGGGTAAATTGGAGCAAGGAGTCGTAGCTAATCTGGAGGATACTGATCAGTTAACGGCATTCATGGATGGGATGATGGATGTGCAAATGCGATCTTTACAGATTCCAGGCGCAGTCATTTCGATTGTGAAGGATGGGAAGATCCTGCTCTCCAAAGGGTACGGACATTCCAACATCGAAGAAAATAAACCCGTTGATCCCGAAACCAGCTTATTTCGAATTGCTTCAACAACAAAGCTCTTCACATGGACCGCCGTGATGCAATTGGTTGAGGCGGGCAAGCTTGATCTTGATACAGACGTCAACACTTATCTGAAAACGGTGAAAATACCGAAAACCTATGAGGAACCGATTACGTTGCGCCATCTCATGACCCATACCGCAGGGTTCGAGGAAGGCGGTGTTGGTTATCAGATTACTACCGATCCGGGGAAACTTCCCGTCTCTATTGCTGAAACGATGGCAAAACATATGCCTGCACGGGTTAAGCCACCAGGCGAGATGCTGTCGTATTCCAATTATGGCGCCTCACTCGCGGGACTTATCGTCGAAGAAGTGAGCGGTGTTGCCTACAATGACTATATACAGAAAAATATCTTTGATCCGCTGGGCATGAATTATGCTACGGTAGAGGAGCCTGTTCCAGCGTCTCTGGAACCTTATGCCGCCCTTGGATACGCCCGAGCTAACGGCGAGTTTGTAACCAAACGGCCAACGTATGAGGGAGGATTTCGTCCTGCGGGATCAGGGAGCGTGTCGGCGAACGATATGGCTCATTTTATGATTGCCCATCTTCAAGACGGGCGATATGAAGATAAACAAATACTCAAGCCGGAAACAGCCAAACTCATGCATTCTCCGGCATTCCAGTTTGATGAACGTTTACCCGCCATGGATCTGGGCTTTTACGAGTTGAATATGAATGGGCTACGTGTGATCTCTCATGGAGGGGCCGATGAGCTGTTTAATACAGCCCTTTATCTTGTACCGGACAAAAAAGTGGGCATCTTTGTTTCCTATAGTGGAGGGGAAGGCGGAACGGCAGCAGAAGGGTTGGCGCAAGCCTTTTTTGACCGATACTATCCTGTACATGCAACTAAGCAGCCTAATGAAACTTCTATTGAATTCGGGGAGTCTCTGGAAAAATATGCAGGCTCCTATCAATTTACACGCCGTAATCACACGAAGATCGACAAGTTTTTCAGTTTTCTGACTCAAATCAATATTGAGTTTTCGGATAACCGACTGTTTATTGGAAGTGGTGCAGATCAGCAAGTATATACTCCGATTGGGGTGAATTTATTCCAGGAGGTCGGAGGGTCACATCAGATGGGGTTCCGCACCGATGCAGAGGGCAAGGTCACGTATCTGTTTCTGGATATATTAAACCCAATGCCGCTGGAACCTGCACCGTTAATGAACCAATCGAAGTTCTGGCTCCTCTTGCTGGGCATTTCGGTTGTTCTGTTCATCACTGTATTGCATGGATTTGTTTATCGCAGACGCGAAATCAGAGTGATGCCAAAAGCGCAAAAATGGGCAGTCCGGTTGTCAGCTATTACGTCTATATGGGGACTATTAACCTTGGGCGCAACACTTCTGGTGTTAAACATGAATCTGATTGATCGGCTTAGCCATATTCCACTATCTTTACGTCTCTATCTGTTTATGCCGATTATCCTTGTAGGGTTGACTGCTGCAATATTCATCATGGGCGTCCTGGCATGGAAAAACCAATATTGGACGTTATTGAAGCGTGTGCACTATACGTTTGTAATGGTAGCAGCGGTGATCTTGAGTTTATTTTTCTATCATTGGAACCTGCTGGGCTGGCATTTTGGTTGAAGACTTCCTCCCAAGTGGAAGAAACAAGATAGATATCGGAGGCATACATTTGATATGACCAAAATCCTAGTTGTGGATGACGATGTGCATATTCGTGAGCTGATTACCTTGTTTTTGCGGAATGAAGGATTCGAGATTGTGGTAGCTAAGGACGGAGCGGAAGCACTGGAGATCGTGGGGAAATCCCCAATCGATCTGGTTATCCTTGATATTATGATGCCGCGATTGGATGGTTGGGAATTATGCAGGGAGATCCGGCGTATGGATCTGAATATGCCATTGCTAATGGTCACGGTAAAAGGGGAATCGGCCCAGAAAGTAAAGGGATTTCAGTTGGGAACAGATGATTATTTAACGAAGCCCTTTGATCCACTAGAGCTTGTAATGCGAGTAAAAGCTTTGCTGAAACGTTACCTGATTGTCTCCTCCCAGACCATTCAACTAGGGGGCATTATGCTGAATCGACGCAGCTTTCAAGTAATTCGTGGAGAGGAAACAATCAATTTGCCTTTAAAAGAGTTTGAATTGCTGTTCATGCTGGCAAACCAGCCTGGGCAGATTTTTACCCGAGAACAGTTAATCATCAAGATCTGGGGGAGTGATTACGAAGGGGATGACCGGACAGTTGATGTTCACATCAAGCGACTAAGGGAAAAATTCGCTGGTGATGCACACCATTTTCAGATTGAAACGGCTCGTAGTCTGGGCTACCGGTTAGTCATCACATGATCAAAACCTTATATGTTCGTATTATTTGCACGTTTCTGGTCGTCATTGTTTTCAGCTTGCTGACCTCTTTCTTCATGGGGATCTTCCTTTTCAAAAAAGAAGTAAATCATATCGGTCAGAATGACATGATTTCTGTAGGGGAGGAACTGATCCGTCTATATGAGCAAACGCAACCTGAGGACAGGGATGCTTTCATCAAAAGTATGGTGAAAGTGTCCACCTATCCCATTCATCTATATGACGTTTCGGGTAACGTAACCTATTATGACCTAGACCATACAGAGACCGTTGAAATCGCACCAGAAGTGGTTCAAAAGGTGTTGCAGGGTCAGGTCTATCGTTCTCCCGGAGAAGTGGAGCAGACGTTCATAGGTCTTCCTTTTCCATACAAAGGGGAACCACAAGCCATGTTTATGCAGTATTCTCCGCAGAATGAAAATATCATTAATCGGATGGTTTTGCTGGTATTATTGCTTGCACTGTTGATCGGAAGTTTGTGTATCCTTATTGCTGCAAGGTATTTGGTCAAACCGATCCAGGTGTTGACGCGGGCAACCAAACGACTGGCGAAGGGTGATTTTAATGTGGAAATCCAAACAAAGCGCGTGGACGAAATGGGAGCATTGACGCAGAGTTTCAATGAAATGGCGAGTGAGCTTAAACAGCTGGAACAGATGAGACAGGATTTTGTTTCCAATGTATCTCACGAGATTCAAACGCCGCTGACCTCTATTTCCGGTTTTGCCATGGCGTTGAAAAACAGCAGCCTGGTTGCGGAGGCCGATCGTAACTATTACCTCGATATCATTATTACGGAGAGTGGACGACTATCCAGACTAAGTGATAATCTGCTGGAGCTTGCGTCTCTGGATTCTGATCATCATCCGTTCGAGACAACCACCTATAATCTTGATGAGCAAATCAGGCAAGTGGTGGTGACTTGCGAGCCTCAATGGTCAGCCAAAGGCATTCCAGTTCATTTAGAATTGGCGGACGGTATCAAAATAAGGGCAGATCAGGACCAGCTTAACCAAGTGTGGATGAATTTACTAGGCAACAGCATTAAGTTTACTCCCGTGGGTGGGCGTATCGAAATACGCACGAGCCAGTCGGTAGATGGAATCTTTTTCACGATAACCGATTCGGGCATTGGAATAGCGCCAGAGCAACTGGATTATGTTTTCGAGCGGTTTTATAAAACAGACCTGTCACGCGATCGTAGCATCAGTGGTAACGGTCTGGGCCTCGCCATCGTCAAAAAAATCGTGATGCTTCATCACGGAACTGTCGAAATGAAAAGTCAGGTGGGCGTGGGGACAACGGTGATGGTTCATTTGCCTTCCGGATGATTACAAAAATCAATTTAGAGCTGCCAAAGATATTTTTCTGGTAGCTCTTTTTTGTATGGATTTTTAGATCCCTATTCCAGTGGCGATAAATGGAGGATATAAAATAGTTTAAAAATAAATATTTTATTGTTTAATGCACTAAAGGATTTCGCAGAAAAATGTCGAATAATGTCTATCGATAAGGCATTTTCAGTTGATGGGGGTCGATATGAAGCAGCAATGGTTTGGACGGTATCTCATTTCATAACGAGGAAGGAACTGATGAATATCAACAGTTCAGTGAACATGTACAAGAGAGTCTTAATCATGCTTCTATGCTTTATCTTGGTTTTAGCAAATGGATTCTTCGGGAGTCAATGGGCGGGGGTTGCAGCAGCAGCGGTGGGTCCAACAACAGTAACCTTCTCCACAACTGATAGTAGTGCCTGGGCTGATGGAATTGCTGAAGATGGCGAAGGTTCTTCAACGAATATCTCAGGTAAAGTTTTTCAATTCTACAATATTAGTGATACCAGTAGTGGAGCTATAATGTCGGAACCTCTCAGATATGCAAATACAGTGGAAGATGGGTGGTTTCCTTTTCTAACTACTTATGAGACTGACATTAATATTGGTTGGAAAGGGATGGGGATTAGAACAAGCGATGCATCTGAATTCCAAATTAACGGATTCTTTTATTCAAACTGGGGTGAAGGACCAATAAACCTTACGGTTGAAGGATATCGCGATGGTGCAAAGGTTGCAACCTACTCATTCCAAAATGACGAAGTAATTGCAGATTATCATTCTAAACATGTTTCATTAAATGAAGATTTCGATAATGTGGATATGGTTCTCTTATATTCAGCCGATAAGAACAGTTGGCATGGTATTAATGACATTGTGCTTGATGATGCTGTCCTTTCTGCAGTAGAACCAACGATCAACACACAGCCAGCGAATGAGACGGCCAATGAGGGAGCGAGCAGTCCAACACTGAGCGTAGGTGCTACGGTCAGTGACGGGGGAACGCTGAGCTACAAGTGGTATAGCAACGTAACGAACAGCACAATAGGTGGCACGCCAATCAATGCTGCAACAGGCTCAACGTATGATGCGCCAACGACGAGTGCAGGAACGACCTACTATTATGTGATCGTGACCAACACCAACGATGGTGTAAATGGAACGAAGACCGCAACGACGACGAGCAATGCAGCACAAGTAACGGTGAAAGCGCTGGTTCATGCAGCAGTACCAACGATCAACACACAGCCAGCAGATGAGACAGCCAATGAGGGAGCAAGCAGTCCAACACTGAGCGTAGGTGCTACGGTCAGTGACGGGGGAATGCTGAGCTACCAGTGGTACACCAACGCAACCAACAGCACCTCAGGCGGCACGCCAATCAATGCAGCAACAGGCTCAACATATGCAGCTCCAACGACAAGTGTAGGAACGACCTATTATTATGTAATCGTGACCAACACCAACAATGGCGTAAATGGAACAAAGACCGCAACGGCGACCAGCAATGCGGCACAAGTGACGGTGAATGCGCTGGTTCATGCAGCAGCGCCAACGATCCATACACAGCCAGCAGATGAAACGGCCATTTTAGGAGCGAGTAGTCCAACGCTGAGCTTAGGCGCTACGGTAAGTGACGGAGGAATGCTGAGCTACCAGTGGTACAGCAACGCAACCAACAGCACAACGGGTGGCACGCCAATCAATGCGGCAACGGGCTCAACGTATGATGCGCCAACGACGAGTACAGGCACGACCTACTATTATGTAATCGTGACCAACACCAACAATGGCGTAAATGGAACCAAGACGGCAACAACAACAAGCAATGCGGCACAAGTAACGGTGAATACGCTGGTTCATGCAGCAGCGCCAACGATCAACACACAGCCAGCAGATGAGACAGCCAACGAGGGAGCGAGCAGTCCAACGCTGAGCGTAGGCGCTATAGTCAGTGACGGAGGCACGTTGAGCTACCAGTGGTACAGCAACACGACCAACAACACTACAGGCGGTACGCTGATCAATGGGGCAACGAATCCAACGTATGCCGCGCCAACGACAAGTGTGGGAACGACCTACTATTATGTGATCGTAACCAACACCAATAATGGTGTAAATGGAACGATGACCGCAACAACGATGAGCAATGTTGCTGTAGTTGCCATTCAACCAGCACTAACGTATATCATTGAGAATATTGCGGATCAAACCCCAGCAGCACTGATTCAGGGCTATGTCTCGGGTAGTCAAGAAACATTAACCATTACCGTGAAAAATATCGGTACGGGTACATTGACTAACTTGGAGGTAACATCTGGTGGGGCGAGCGGGTCGGATCTTGAAGTAACACAACCTACAGTGTCGACTCTTAACCATGGGGCTGAAACCAGCTTCACGGTGATGGTTAAGGATGGTTTGCCAGCGGGCACCTACACTGCGACGGTTCTTGTAACTGCGGACAATATGCTGGACCAGACATTCCAAGTTGTTCAAGCTATCAACTTGCCAAATGCGCCTGCCAATCCTCAGGATCTGGTAGTGATCCCTGGAGATCATCAGGCTCAGCTGAATTGGAGTAACGTGCCGGGAGCGACATATTACGAAGTTTATTTATCAACAGTATCTGGTCAATTTAGCAGTAACGCCATTACCACCGTAACGGACGGGAATTATCGTGTGGAAAATCTGCTTAATGGAACCACTTATTACTTTATGGTGAAAGCAGGCGGATTGGGTGGTTTGAGTGCTGAGTCCAATGTGGAAAGTGCAACTCCATTAACGGTTCCAGAAGCACCATCATCCGTTATAGCAGTCGCGGGGAACGGACAGGCTACGCTTAGCTTTAATCCTCCAGCAGACAATGGAGGAAGTGCCGTAACGGCATATGAGGTGAATGTTCTACCAGACAATAGAGTCGTGACTGGAACACGTAGCCCAATAATCATCACGGGATTAACCAACGGAACGAGCTATACGTTTACAGTGAAGGCAAAGAACAAGGCAGGAGGTAGTGAGTCTTCGTTACTATCCAATGCAATCATCCCGTTGGTACCAACAGGTAATGGTGGCAATACCGGTGGTGGAGGAGGAAGTACTGGCGGTATTGGAGGTAATACGACTCCAAGCCAGCCACCTACATCAGGAACTCAAGTTCCGAACCCAGGAAATTCAGGGGTGGATGTAATGGTCAACGGGAAAGTGGAAAACATCGGATCAGCAACTTCAAGTGAGCGAAATAGTCAAAGTGTAACCACAATAACGGTAGATTCCGTGAAACTGGATGAAAAGCTCTCGGCTGAAGGAAATGGGGCTACGGTCACCATTCTGCTAAATACACAATCTGATGTTGTCATTGGGGAACTTAATGGTCAGATGATCAAGAACATGGAGGAAAAAAACGCAACTCTGAAAATTCAAACGCCTTCTGCGACCTACACATTACCTTCTCGGCAAATCAATATCCAAGCGCTGTCCAATCAACTGGGGCAGTCAATTAATCTCAAAGATATTCAGATTCAGATTGAGATTTCGACTCCTGGAGCAGAGATGCTGCGGGTAATAACAGATGCGATTGAAAAAAACAGATTTACGCTTGTTGCCCCAACATATAATTTTGAAGTACGCGGCATTAGTGGTAATCGTACGATTAACATTACCCATTTCAATGCATATGTTGAACGAACGATTGCGATTCCTGAGGGAGTAGATCCTAACCGAATCACGACAGGTATAGTCATCGACACGGATGGATCAGTTCGTCACGTACCGACTCAAGTCATTGTTAATGGTGCCAAATATTATGCCAAAGTGAACAGTCTGACCAATAGTACTTATTCTATTATATGGAATCCAATTGAGTTTCAGGATGTTCAGAACCATTGGGCTAAGGCCCAGGTAAACGATATGGGTTCACGTATGGTCATGGATGGAACGGGAAAAGGTATGTTTACTCCTGATCGAGATATTACGCGAGCAGAATTCGCCACGATATTGGTACGCGGTTTGGGACTGAAACTGGATACATCCAATAATGTTTTCTCGGATGTATCCACCGATGTTTGGTATAGTAGGGCGATCAATACGGCATATGACTACCAATTGCTAGATGGCTTCAAAGATGGAACTTTCCGTCCTGATGACAAAATTACACGGGAGCAAGCCATGAACATTATGGCAAGAGCCATGGCAATTACGGGGCTAAAAGTTCCATCTGGATCAGCTGGTCTTCAGATGTATACAGATGCAGCAGACTCATCAGTGTGGGCATACAGTGGTATAGCTGAAAGTGTACAAGCCGGAATTTTTTCAGGGAGAAGTGATGGGAAACTTGCGCCCAAGGCATATATTACAAGGGCTGAAGTGGCTGCAATCGTCTCGCGGCTTCTCCAAAAATCAGGATTGATCTGATTGTAATAAACTTTAAGGGGTTATCCTAATCATGTCCAATAAGGGCGTGAGGAGGAGGCCCTTTTTTGCCATACAAGAGTCGTCTCCACCCAACTTCCTCACATTCCTTGTTGTATTTCTGCGGCACATCTCGTACAATTTGGTGAAGTAATTCTGCATTGCGTTAATGTGAATGTGAAAAGGGGAGAATCGTTTGGAATCAAAGCAACTATCTAGAGGGCTAAAGCCCCGCCATGTAGAGCTGATTGCACTCGGAGGTACAATCGGCGTTGGTTTGTTCATGGGATCGGCGAGTACGATCAAATGGGCAGGGCCATCCGTGTTGCTGGCCTATTTACTGGCCGGTATCGTTATCTTTTTTGTCATGCGTATTATGGGTGAAATGTTGATTCAGGAGCCGGTCACGGGTTCGTTTGCAACATTTGCTCACAAATATATTAGTCCGCTTGCCGGATTTCTGACCGCCTGGAGCTATTGGTTCCTGTGGGTTACGGTTGGTATGGCGGAAGTTACGGCGATTGGCATCTATGTCGGGTATTGGTTCCCGGATATTCCACAGTGGCTGCCTGCACTTGCTGGGGTGCTCATCATTGCGGCGGCAAATCTGGCGGCTGTGAAGTTCTATGGAGAATTTGAATTCTGGTTTGCGATGATCAAAGTGACGGCTATTGTGGCGATGATCGTGATCGGAACAGGACTCATTTTCTTCGGCTGGGGGAATGGGGGTCAGGCCATTGGTCTGTCGAATCTGTTCAGCCATGGTGGCTTCTTCCCTGGAGGCATCAAAGGTTTCCTCTTCGCGCTGTGTATCGTAACGGCTGCGTATCAAGGGGTGGAGATGGTCGGTATTACAGCAGGCGAAGCGGAGAATCCGAAACACACTTTGCGTAAAGCGATCAAAAATATCGTGTGGCGTATTCTTATTTTCTACGTTGGTGCCATATTTGTTATCGTAACCCTGTACCCTTGGAACGAAGTGGGCGAGACGGGCAGCCCGTTTGTGCTCACCTTTGCCAAAGTTGGTATTGTTGCTGCAGCGGGGATCATTAACTTTGTGGTGCTCACGGCGGCCATGTCGGGATGTAACAGCGGGATCTACAGTGCAGGACGGATGTTATACACACTGGCTGAGAATGGGCAGGCACCTGCCTTTTTCAAAAAGCTGTCCAAAGGCGGGGTTCCCCGCAACAGTATCGTCATTACAATCTCCTTGCTGCTGATAGGGGTTGTGCTGAACTACCTGATGCCGGACTCCAAGCTGTTCCTGTACATCTACAGTGCAAGTGTTCTTCCGGGCATGGTTCCATGGTTCGCGCTGGCGTTCAGCCAGTTCCGATTCAGAAAGCGTTGGGGCAACGAGATGGCGGATCATAACTTCAAGTCCAAATGGTTCCCGATCAGCAATTACATTATTATTGTGTATCTGATCCTCGTCATTATCGGTATGGCGTTTAACCCGGATACGCGCTTGCCTCTGGTTGTTGGAGCTACGTTTATGGCAATCGTGGTGGCTGGATATTTCGCATTTGGCATTGGCAAAAGACAACGGATAGATGGCGGCGAAGATCGCTAGTCCAATATTCAAAAATCAACTTATATCGTAATTTCATACGTGCATTCCTTGAATACAATGGAGAACCTGCGGGTGATTCAGCGTCATTCAAGGAGTGCATTTTTTTATCCGCAAAATTCATACTTGAATCTCCTGTAACTGGAGGTTTTAAGATTGGAGTTATAAAGATTGCACTAAAGCCTATTTACACTTGCCACTTCGATGACAGAACAACCTTCTGATCGCTGTTATCCCCTGATTTTTTGATTCAATTTTACAAAGGTGAAAATCTGGGGATAAAGGCGAACGCATCCGCTTCTTCAGGTTATTTCTGTCCTCTACGTTCTCGTGTAAATGTTTAGTTCAATCTATATAATAGCTGCTGCGCAATAATATCATTCCGATGTAATCCGTGGCAGGATGGGAGGCTTTAAGTATATGAGGACAGTAGAATGGATTTATCTTATTTTTAACCTGCTTATGTTAGTGGGGGTAATCGGGATTGGGAAACAGAGTCAACATTTTCGGAAAATGGTATGGGGTGGATTTGCCATATCAGGTGTGCTGCTGATCATCCATGGTGTGGTCGAAGGACTTCGTTGGCCGATGATTCCGGCGTATCTGCTCACGTTGGTTCCACTGGTTGTGTTATTTACAAAGGCAAGACGCCAGCAACAGTCAGGTGTAACCTCGCTGAACAGCAAAGGTTCCGGGTCATCTGCTTCCACATCGACTGTGACGAGGAAATTCGGACGTGTTCGAATCATCGCAACGTCTCTTCTGGTGTTGGTATACGCTATTGTGAGCATTGGCTTGCCGCTGCTGTTCCCGGTGTTTTCGTTTGCCAAGCCAGCAGGTCCTTATGGAATCGGAACGGTATCCTACGATTGGACAGATAACAGCCGTGAGGAGTTGCTGACGAGTTCTGCCGGTGATCAACGGGAGCTGATGGTACAGATCTGGTACCCAACGAATTCAGACGCAGAGGGCGCAACAGCTCCTTATGTTAATAAGCCGGATATCTATGCGACAGCCTTCAATGAAGTGCTGAAACTGCCAAAGCTTTTATTTTCCAGTCTGAGTCAGGTCAAAACACATGCGATACAGGAAGCTCAGTTGTCTGAGGCCGAAGCCAAGTATCCGGTTGTTCTCTTCTCTCATGGTCTGCATGGGTATGAAAATCAGAATACGTTCCAGATCGAGCAGCTGGTCAGTCAAGGTTACATTGTTGTAGGCATTAATCACACGTATAGCAGTCTGGTATCCGTATTCCCGGATGGACGTGTGGCGCAGTTTGAATCGGAAGGGAAAGAAGGTTTTGAGCAGCTACAATTCAGTTACATGGACAAGTTGAATGAGACATGGGTGAAGGATGCACTGTTTGTACTGGATGAGGTAGAGAAGTTGGGTACGGGAGATCCGAGCGGACGCTTTACCGGACGTATGGATCTGGACAATATCGGCATGTTTGGGCATTCATTTGGCGGAGCAACGACAGTACAGATGTTAATGGATGATCCACGTGTGAAAGCAGGCATGAATATGGACGGTGTATTGTTTGGCGAGAAACGTATCCCTACGGAAGGCGTGGGCAAGCCGTTCCTGATGATGAGTGCAGACTCAACCGTTGCAGGTACAAGTGTGATGAGTGACGAAGAGATTGCTGCGATGGGCACGACCCGTCCGGAAGCCGAGAAATATTACGAGGAAGTGTATGAGCGCTATGAGCCGGTAACCGCAGGAGGTAACTTCTGGATGGAGCTGACCAACACCAAACATCTGAGTTTCTCCGACCTCTACCTGATCTCTCCACTGCTCGAATGGACACAGGGTGTAGAAGCGCGGGGGACACAACAATTGGTTAACGATACAACGATTGATTTCTTCAACCACTACTTGAAAGGGAAACCGCTCCATATGGACAAGGAAGTGGGAGAACATGAATCCTATTTGTTGAAAAAAGGCTAAACGTATAAATGGAAGGAGACTGAATTTCAGTCTTCTTCCATTTGTTTTAATCGTAACCGCATGCCCTCCTGCAACAGGTTAATGCCATCTACAATCTGGCTCCATTCGGGATTCATCAGCTTGCACAGTTTGTTAAAACGCAGAATGCGATCCGTCACAGAGTCCAGCATATATCGGGCCTGTTTGCGAAAAAATACTTCTGGTGCTTCCGCATGCTCAGCACTTGCATACATCAACACAAAGTCCCACACCATGCTTTGCACAGCAGGGCTATCGATTGCCCAACGTTTGTCCAGCGCTTCGGTAGTGCGAATGCGAATTGCTTCCATTTTCTTCACCCAGACGTCTGCTTCAACTTGTGGCTGATTCGCCATAATGAAGAATGGAACCTCCAGCTGAGCCAGATCGGCCCAATAGGCCGGATCATTGATCAGTTCCTGAATTTCCTTCCAGGCCAGTGTTTGCTGAGCCGTCAGTTTGGTATCTTTCATCATGTATTTATCGAAAAAGTGCAGAAACGACACTCTCCAATCCTGCGGAATGCTGTCCAGCAGATGGGATTCATCCACCTTGGCAGCAACGAATTGTTTCCGACTGCTCGCATGGGCCGTTAGGGATTCAACCAGACTGGAGATGTAGGTAAGAGACTGTTCCGAATGCAGTGAAGTGTCTTCTTCATGCTGCTTCGCTTGCTGCAAAATGGAGAGCATGGAATTCATCGTGCCGATCTGGGTTTCCAACGCTTCAATCTGCAGATCCAGTGCCTGTGCTACCGCCAGTTCACCCGACATGAGCTTTCGAATATCCGGTATGCTGAAATTCAGATAACGAAGTGTTGTAATGAGTTCGAGTTGCCACAGGTCTTGCGTTGTATAGAGCCGATGCCCACCTTCCGTATGATTGGAGGGTTGTAACAGTTCAATCTCATCGTAATAACGGATCGTTTTCACCGTGGAGCCGATCAGTTTGGCTGCTTCACCGATGGAATAGGGTTCTTTATTTGGGTTCAACGAGATCACCTCATGTTCTATTATACAATCTCCAGTTAGGGGAGATTCGATATGTGACGATCGTCAGTGAATTCGGGCGGGCTTAGTTTAAATTCCACCCATCTCGGTTACAAAGGAAAGAGTGCAACTTTTATGAAAATTAAATTCACAACAAATAAAAAAATACGTTTATACGATGGTTATCGTGTAAATAACCAAGGAGGAAATTGAACATGGCTAATCAAGACCAGCACACCATGCAAGATCCAACGACACAATATCCGAAGGCTACACCGGAGTGGAAACAGCAGCAGGATGAGCCGGGGCTCCAGCGTGAGATGACACCTGTTCCCGATGCGGGTGAGAAAAGTTATAAAGGCAGCGGACGTTTAACAGGACGCAAAGCAGTTGTGACCGGAGCCGACAGCGGAATTGGCCGGGCGGCAGCGATTGCGTTTGCCCGTGAAGGTGCAGATGTTGTTCTGGCCTATCTGCCGGAAGAGGAAGCAGATGCGCAGGAAGTTGTGAAGCTGATTGAGGAAGCCGGTCGTAAAGCAATTACGATGCCAGGTGACCTGAAGGATGAGAAATATTGTGAAGAACTCATTGAATCTGCGGTAAAAGAGCTTGGCGGGATTGATATCCTTGCTAACGTGGCAGGTAAACAGCAGTTTGTGGAGCAGATTGCGGATCTGACTACCGAGCAATTCGATGCAACGTTCAAAACAAATGTCTATTCCATGTTCTGGCTCTGCAAAGCAGCTGTGAAACACATGAAGCCGGGCAGCTCCATTATCAACACATCATCGATTCAGGCGTACAAACCTTCGCCAATCCTGCTGGATTATGCAACAACGAAGGCATCCATTAACACGTTCAGCAAAGCGCTGGCACAACAGGTGGGTAGCAAAGGGATACGTGTCAACGTTGTTGCACCAGGGCCGGTATGGACACCGCTCCAGGTCGTGGGTGGACAACCAGTCGAGAAGCTAGCCGATTTTGGCTCCAACACACCGCTTGGTCGAGCAGGACAACCTGCCGAGATGGCTCCGGCATTTGTGTTCCTGGCAAGCCAGGAATCCAGTTATGTAAGCGGGGAGACATTGAATGCGAATGGTGGTACGGTTAGTCCGTAAATAGTTTTAGATAATCCGATCAGGGTATCAGAGGATACGGTCTCCATATTGGGGGCGGTATCCTCTTTTTTGTCGTTAAGATGAAAGAAATAAAATATTTTTATAATGAAAGCGTTCTTATATAAAACGGAAAAGGTACATGGTAATATATTCAAGAACAAGATCTTCACTCCCAGCTCTGAGAGTGCGTTGCTTATACAATGAATCTGTTCAGATCAATACACTATGCCTAGGAATCGAAGGAGGAATTCTGTAATGGCCAAGAATGTACTTAAACTAGGTGACCCTGTCATAAGCACGTACACATCATATGGGACATTAACATCCGTTATGAACGAAGATTTATGGCCATGGATTTTCAATAACTTTATACAAATCAGGTATGCACATGGATGGGGAATTTTTTCGTTTGATTCTCATCAGTTTCTGCTAAGTACCTGTCCGGGAATTTCCTTTTACAACCTGCCACAAGAAATTGTGATTAGCAAATGGGGAACATCACTTAAGCAAGTGATTACGGAAGCGATAGATATGGGATATTATCTATATATTTATGCAGATAGATACTATATTGCGTGTACAGACTATTATCAAAAAGAACATCTCATGCATGAATTATTAGTGTATGGGTATGACCTGGATCAAAATTTGATATACATTGCTGATAATCTTGATGATGGTAAATTCATACAAAGCGTATGTAGTCTGGATGAACTTGAGAAAGGCTACTGGACCATGTCTAATGAGTACAGTTTTTGGACAGAAGTGAGATTCCTCAAGCCAATTCAGAATATCAATTATGCAATTCATGTGGAGCAGATTATAACGGCGATGGAAAACTATCTTAACTCAAGCGAGACATATGACTTAGTGCGAGATCAGAAATACGATTTTGGAATGCAAGCCATTCAACGCATCTTTACCGACATTGAGCAGGCAGCCCTAGTTGGAGAAGCATTGGATTCACGAGTCTTTCATCTCTTGTATGAACATAAGTTACTTATGGAGTTACGTTTATCTTACTTAATGGAGAAATCAATCATTGAACGAGATTCAACCTTTATGGAATTAAGCACTATTCTGAAACAGGACTACTTTAAATTGAGAAATATAGTTCTGAAATACAATATAACGCGTGATGCAAGTACACTCAGTAAAATAAGTGAGAGATTGCAACAGAATCTCACAAAAGAGAAAGCATTTATTTCTACTTTTATTACCAGATTGCAACAGGTTAAATCAATGGCTTGAAGTCATCTAATAATAGACAAAAAATCCCCTTTGCTTGTTAGAAAGCCAAGGGGATTGCTGTGTAATTAAATTACTTTTGTTCTGGTTTCGGGTCCAGAATGGCATAACTGCCTAGCGTGGCTAATTGTGCTGTGTTCAGAAGCGCTTCATCCACTGCTGCGAGGGCTTCGCCGGCAGCTGTCATCAGCTCATCAGAGTCAACAGGTGAGGCGAAACGGAGAATGACCCGGTTCTCTCCTTTTTTGAGTTCACTCTCAGCCTTGGTTTTGTACTCATTAATGGACGCGACTTCGAGATCATTCTGCACATAATAATCATTGGCATCGCTCTCGCCATTAAACATCGTGAGCTCGGAATCAAGCCAATAATCTTGATCCGCTATCGTTTTCTGACTTGCAGCAGTCTCATCATTGGCATTGTACAGGAAATACGGGATGCCGGAGTTCGTCAGGTTGTTGGTGGCATCTACATGGAACCATTCGTTCCCGATTTTGACCTTGTTCCATGCATGTGGAACGCCGCTGGAAGCGCCCGTTACAACGATGCTTTCCAATCCCGAGAGATCGGAGAGCAATTTGTAAACGGAAGCATAGCTGGCACATACCCCAACTCCTTTGACCAGAATACCGTATGTGGTAAACGAGTCATTAAACTGTGGATCGACATTTTTGAAGTTGTTTTGCTCCGCATTTTCCAGCGCTGCATCGTCATACTTCGCGTTATCGTTCAGATAATCGTAGATGGCTTTCCGTTTCTCGTCTTCGTTCATACCATTCTTGATAATGGAAGCCACCACTTCGTTCGCTTTGGCAATAATCTCATCTTGCTTCTTCTGGATTCCACTAGCCGATTCATTGTAATGAATCGAAAGGGTAAGTGTACCATAGTTGTATTCGAAACCTTCCACACCAAGAATCAATGGATTCTGGTACATCACTTTCAGGACAACATCTGAGAGTGTCGTGAAATTTTGAGCTTCGGGGAAAGCCTTTAACGAAATTTTATCTTGTGCCGCAATCATGTTTTTGGCTAAAACTTCTTCCAATGCGGAATCTGCATTGATCATTGCATCGCCTGTAGCAGGCTGAGGCACGGTTTCCTGATTACCTTGTTCTACATTTTGCTGTGTATTGGATTTCTGCTCATCTACCAGGTTGTCTTCTACAGCTTCTGGAGCTGAAGCAGGTGTTTCATTGGAAGCTTCTTCAGAAGCCATATCTGAAGAATTATCAGAAGTATCATCTAAAGCCTCAGTAGATAGAGGATCAGTTGCAGCTTCTGACGTTCCAGTATCGGTTGTAGACTCTGGAGTTGAAGTTTCCGAAGCCGGTGCTTCTTCTGTTTCCGTTGCAGACTCAGGTGCATCATGATTGTTGATGATCGTTGGCACGTCAGGTGCAGGAATGTAAGGTGTGTCATTCTTTGGTTCCACCAGTCCGTTGCTGGAATCGGCTACGGTTTGCTGAGAAAGTTTGTCCAAATCTGCTTGAGTTACATTCTCTACGCGTACGTAACTTTTCAAAGCTGTTCCTTTAATATGAAAAGGAATATTCGTTTCATTGAACTCTGAAATCTCTACGCTTTTGGTATCATAGACAATGGTTTCACGAGCTAGAGAGCCGTCATTGTACTCAACTGTTGCTTTCTGAGGAAGTACATCTATATTCTTTAATTTCTCCCTATACAATTGTTCTTTCAGAGATGTTGGCAACTGGGAAGCAAGCGGAGCTGTAGGGACACCTCTGCTAAAATTGGATTCTTTGCCTCCACCGATTGCAGTGACGTAATATTCTCCTCGTATACCGTGGTTCTGAGTGGTAGTTATCATTTCATTATAAGTGCCGAGCCCGCCTTTTCCGTCTCTCAAAAAATCATTGAAAGACGTCTCTGTCGTTACCGCAATATCTAAAGGCAGACTATTACTGAACGCGTCCTCTGCGCCAGTTAGAGGTACATTTGTATCGAAGTTGGTTAGGTCAGAACGTTTATAAATTTTATATTCGGTGGCACCTTCAACCTTGTCCCAGACCAACTTGAACCGTCTATCTTTGTCAATTTCGTATCTTAGGTTAGGTACGGGTAACTCCGATTTCACTGTAAACGGAATAATGATGGGCTGATCGAGTAGTGTTAGATTTTCCGCATCTGGATCATAATTCAGACGAATGTAATAAATGGGGGCACCGCCCCAAGAACTTTGATCCTTGTTCATCATGGAATCTGAACTTAAAACGCCCCATCCAAGAGGCTTAATGGAAACACTATTGTCGTTTGTCTCTGGAATGGCATATACATCGCTTGCTTTGAGTGCTTTAATATCGGTATGTACACTAATAATGTCACTAGCTCGCAGGTTACTTTTACGTAAATCGGCTTTAAACTTGAACATAAATTCTTCATCCTGAGCTACGTTGTACATCGGCATGATCGCTTGTTCCGATTCAGAGCCGTATTTCTGCTTCAAACTTAAAATGGTAGAACCTTCTACTACTTCTGTAGGGTTATTTTCGGACGGACTACTCTCCTGTTCAGTACTCTGGCATCCAGCCAGTAACAGGGTGAGTGCAAACATAATGAAAAATAGACGTTTCATGATACACCGCTTTCTTGTTTTTCTGAGTTGCTCTAATGCTACGTTTCTACACACCGAAAGATTATCAAAATTGGTTAAAACCCATACTCGAACCTCTTAACGGCCAAACCTCCTATTAATTTCCTAATATCCTTTGCTAGTTTATGGTCATATTGACGCATTGTCAAGGTGAGAGGGTAGGTTTTAAGTCCTGTAGATCAATAGAACAGTTGTAATTCCATAGCGGGGGGACCATGTTAAAATACAAGAGTTACTACATATTTATATATATAACAGTTGAATAATTGAGGAGGCTGGATTGGCGTATGACAGCAGAACAGATTGTCAGAACCTTTTTTGAAGAAGTCCGATCAGGCCGAAATCCTGATTATGCAAGCAGCGTGATGGCGGAACAAGTACTGGCTCATCAAGTAATATCCGAAGCTGAGGTCACGGTCACCCGAACACCTTCCGATTATACGGATCATGTGCGAGAGATGATCGAAGCTTACGGGGAATTTTCACTCGAAATTCTGGAGTTGCTGACGCAAGGTGATAAAGTTTATGTTCGCTGGAGACAAACGGGTACCCATATTGGCGAAGTGGACGGATACAGTCCAACCAACCTCCCAGTGATTGAAATTGCCAGTGCGGTATACCGAGTGGAAAACGAACAAATTGCAGAGTATTGGATACAGATCGACAGGTTGGGCATCGAGAAACAATTGGAGCGTAATCGGAGCTGAGTTTCTCAGCTCTTTTTTAGTTTTCAGTTCTTTGTAAGCGTTCCCGTGTTATAATGAACAAAGTTGTATACAAGTTACCTAAAACGTTTTCTGTCTTTTAACTCCATAATCTGAAAGTGAGGTTCAGTGATGATTAAAGCAACGGAAGATAATCAATATGTTGAACTAACAAGCCCGACAAGTTTACCGAAGGCATCCGGATTCCTTTGGAATGAAAAGATGATGATTCATGTGAATTGCCGGGGGTACGCGGTGGCCCAATTCATGCAGCCCGAACCTGCTAAATACTCGTATGCGCCCAACCTGGAAGCCAAGACGTTTATGCAACCGGAGCAGCCATACTATGCCCACCATCCGGGACGGTTTGTCTACATTAAAGATGAAGTAAGTGGCGAAATCTTCTCCGCCCCGTATGAACCCGTTCGCAAGCAGGCGGATAGCTATACGTTCGCTGTCGGTAAACACGATATTCATTGGAAAGTGATTCAGGACGACATTTGCATCGAGATGTCCCTGCGTTTGCCGAAGGAAGATGTCATGGAGCTGTGGCGTGTGAAGGTAACCAATCTGTCTTCGAGAAAACGCAAGTTTAGTATCTACCCGTATTATACGGTCGGCTATATGTCATGGATGAACCAGTCCGGTTCGTATTTGGAAGATTTGCAGGGCATTGTCTGCTCGGCGATTACGCCGTATCAGAAATATCAGGATTATAGCAAAATCAAAAATTACAGCGACAAAACCTATCTGCTTGCAGATCACCAACCGACTGGCTGGGAAGTAAATCATGAGACTTTTGAAGGCGAAGGTGGACTACATAATCCTTCGGCCCTGCAGTCGGAGACACTGGCTGGTGGAGATGCACGGTACGAGACACCTGTAGCTGTATTGCAATATAGAGTCGAACTGGAAGCAGGAGCGGAGCAGGCGTATCGATTCATCTTTGGTCCGGCTCATGATGAGACAGAGATTGAGGGCATTCGTCAGCATTATTTTGTGAAGCAGAATGAGGAAGGACAGGATGGTTTCACCGCAGCCGAGCAGGAGTATGCTGGTTATATTGCGGAAGGGCAAGGGAACATCCAGATTGAGACACCGGACAGCTGGCTAGATAATGTCGTGAATCATTGGTTGCCTCGCCAGATGTACTATCATGGCAAAACCAACCGTCTGACAACCGATCCGCAGACGCGGAATTATTTGCAAGACAACATGGGCATGAGTTATATTCAGCCGCAGATTGCACGAGCTGCGTTCTTGACCGCTTTGTCTCAGCAGCATATAAGCGGCGCGATGCCAGACGGCATTATTTTGCACCCGGACGCAGAACTGAAATATATTAACCAGGTTCCTCATACTGATCACTGCATCTGGCTTCCGGTCTGTATGAAGACCTATTTGGATGAAACGAATGACTATAGCATTTTGGAGGAACAGGTTGCTTTTACAGACAGTGAACAAAAGGTTTCCGTACTGGAGCATATGAATCTTGCGATGCGCTGGTTGATCCATGAGCGTGATACGCGTGGGTTGAACTATATCAATCAGGGTGACTGGTGTGATCCGATGAACATGGTGGGATACAAAGGCAAAGGCGTATCCGGCTGGCTGACCATTGCGACGGCATATGCGTTCAATGTGTGGGCAGATATTGGTGAACAGGCAGGGCATGCCGAGGTTGCAGCGGAATTCCGTCAGGAAGCCAATCAGACCAACACGGTAGCCAATGAGTATCTGTGGGATGGTAACTGGTACGCGCGCGGAATTACAGATGATAACGTTGTGTTTGGCGTAAGCAAAGACGTGGAAGGACGCATCTATATCAATCCTCAGAGCTGGGCACTTATGAGCGGTGCTGCAGATCAGGAGAAACAGGAGAAGTTAATCCGTGCCGTAGAGGAGCAATTGGAGACGCCATATGGTGTCGAGAAGCTCGCGCCGTCTTTCACCGCGATGCGGGAAGATGTAGGCCGTGTTACGCAGAAACATCCGGGAAGTGCAGAGAATGGTGCAGTGTACAATCACGCGGCGGCGTTCTATATTTACGCGTTGTACCTGGTGGGCGAGAAGGAGAAGGCGTATCGTTTGCTGCGTAAAATGATTCCGGGTCCTGATGGCGAGGATATTCTCCAGCGGGGTCAGCTACCTGTATTTATTCCGAATTATTATCGTGGAGCCTATCGGCAATTCCCACGTACAGCTGGGCGCTCTAGCCATCTATTCAATACCGGCACGGTGCCTTGGGTGTATCGTTGTCTGATCGACGGAATGTTTGGATTGCAGGGTCATGCACAAGGGCTTCAGGTTCGTCCGCAGTTACCAGAAGATTGGAACGAGGCATCGGTAACGAGGTTGTTCCGCGGGGCTGAGCTGCATGTAAACATGAAAAAGGATGCAACTGTCCAGCAAATTGAGGTGCATGTTGACGGTCAACGGATTGCAGGCGACATCATCAAGAATATACAGGCCGGCGTGAAATATGAGGTGCTGGTGAAGCTGCCTTTGTAGAAAAGCGCAAGGAGTAATGCTGAACGATCTGAAGAGTTTTGGAAAATTACGAAGACAAATTAAAAACTGCCTTTCCTTTATAGAAGGAGGGCAGTTTTTGCTTTCAAGATGTTGTTTTGAATTGATACGTTTGTCAGACTGAATATGATGAAAGAATCCACAAGCTAAGCTTGATTAGCAAACACTCTATTCTTTGACTCTGTACCAATAGGTATAAATCTCTGAATAACCCAGCTTGGCGTAAAGTTTCAAGGCAGGTGCATTATTCGCAACCACTTGCAGGTAACTGGAGGTAGCGCCCTGTCTTTTTGCCCAATGCAATAGATGCAAGATCATCTGTTCAGCAAGTCCCCGATTCCGGAAGTTAGCGTCTGTTATGATGTCATACAATCCAATGTAGCCACGTTCGATGACACCAAACCCACAAGCGACGACTTGCCCATCGATCAACAGCGAGATGAAACCTACCTTTGTCCGGATATTGTCCAACATTAATTCCGTCGTTCCCCGTTGCAGATCATTCACCTGATTTAGCCTGCAAAAATGATCCAGCCACGCTGTGGTCAACTGTTCGTCGATCTGTACAGTTTGGTGCACAGGCTCTTTGATCTCTTCCAGACTCCGAGTCTGGATACGGGTCAGATCGACAACGCCATACCCTTTGTCTTGCAAAAGTTGGTCGAGATGATCCGGCTGAATAAACGGTGTGATTTTAAATATGGTACTTAACTGATTGGAAGCATAAATACGCTCACATTCCTCAATCTTTTCATGCACATCCAGAGTTGAATAGTGTATGGGTTGAACGGAGTTGGCACGTTTGGTATATCCTTTGGCAAAACGCAGTACCCATCCGTCATATAATAAGGTAGACAAGGGTTGCCAGTGATTAAGCGATAGTTCTTCAATGGTTTTGTGTTCTGAATCTATGGTATGCGTCATATCCAACCTCCGATTTTATGATTAAATAATAATACATAATTGTGTATAAAAATACAATAAAAACATATATATCGCCGAACAGTATGCATTATGGTCGGAGATGGTATACAATTTGATTGAATGAATAATTTCAGAAGCGGAGCGCATTATGTTAACTATAGAATTAAATAATCACAGCATTAACTGTCATATCCAATACGGCAAACGGAAGAAAGTGTCCATCACGATGGACTTGCCTTATATGGTAACAATCAAAGCACCCAATGGTACCAGTGAAGACATGATCCGGCAACTTGTAGAGCAGCACGGGGATGTAATTTTGAAGAAATCCGCTCTGATGCAGCGGGCGCTCGATGGTCCTCAAGCCAAGGAATACGAAGATGAGGGCAAGGGGAAGTTTCTGCTTTTTGGCAAGGAGCATGCACTGCATGACTTAATCCCTGTAGAGGGTCTGACAGAAGAAGAGCTGCGAGCGAATCTGAAGAAGTTTTATTTTGCCGAGTGTAAACGTATGATTGGGGAGCGCATCGGTCGCTATCAGCAGGAGTTGAAGGTGAAGCCGAAGTCAGTAGAGATCGTAGATTCTCCCACCAAGTGGGGCAGTTGCAGCTGGGACAAAAAGCTTACGTTCAATTATCGCCTGGCTATGGCACCACTGGAAGTGATCGATTATGTCATCATTCATGAACTGTGCCATATTCACCACATGAATCATGATCGCTCTTTCTGGCGGCGAATCGGCAGCATCATGCCGGATTACAAAACAAAAGAAGATTACCTGATGCGAAATGGTCGGGCTATGACACTATAATTCCAGACCCAAGTTTGTACTTGATACGATAGATCCCTCCATTATAATTCGTAAAATCCGCGATGGTCCCACTGTTTGGTCATACCCCTGTCAAGTAGACAGATGAAAAAAGCTATGCTGCCAGCGCGCATCGATATTCAATCGGTGCGCGCTGTTTGAGTTTGGCTTGAAAGCGTCGGTAGTTGTAATTGTACACGTAATCTTCCACGGCTTGTCGAATCTCGGCTTCTGAATTACACTGGATAAGGTACAGCTTCTCTGTTTTGAGATGCGAAAAGAAAGATTCGATGCATGCGTTATCCAGGCAGGTTGCTTTGCGAGAGTGGCTGCCTTTGACGCCGAATGCTTCTAATCGTGAGTTGTACACCTGAGACGTGTATTGGAAGCCCTGATCCGAATGGAGCACGGCTTCCGAAACGTCTCTTTTTTGTGTCCATTGTTCCACCGTATCCAATACGAGCTGAACATCGTTCCGTTTAGATAATTGCCAAGCGACAATTTCGTTGTTGAACAAGTCTTGAATCACAGACAGGTAAACAAACGTGTTTCCATCCGAAATATAAGTTATATCCGTCACCATTTTTTGCTGAGGTGCTGTGGCATGAAATTTGCGCTTTAGGCGATTCGGATAAATCACAGATGGCGTATAGCTGGACTTCTTCCGCTTCTTGCGAATTACCGATTGGATCGATAGTTCCCGCATGATTCGCCATACTTTCTTGTGATTAACGTTCAGACCAGACTCCCAGAGCGCCGTTGTCATGCGAGGATAACCAAACTCTCGATTTGCAAAATGAATAGCCATCATGTGCTCTTTGATCTCACGCTCACGGTCTTGTCTTGCGTCTCGCTGTGGCTGTGTTGCTCGCCATTTGTAGTAACTGGAACGGGGTATTCCTGTAATCGATAATAGGCGTGTAATGCCATGCGAGCAACGCAATTCGTCTATGATATCGTAGTTCTCCCGTTGGCTTAGTGCTTCTCCTTTACTAGATTTGGATACCGCTTTTTTAAATAATCTACCTGTGCTTGAAGGTAGTCCCGTTCCTCTTCTACACTGCTAAAGGCAGTACGAGGCCGTCCTTTCAGTGGATTCGGAACATTGTTTTTTCGCTCATCGAATGCTTCCCCGTTTTTCCATTTTTTTACCCACACCTTCAGTTGTGAACAGTTTCGAATTCCTTCGCGATCAGCGACCACCTTGTAACTTGAAGAACCTTCGACATAGGATCTAACCGCATTCAATTTAAATTCTTCGGTATACGTGTGAAATGTTTGTCCTTTTTTGGCCATAAAAATATCCCCTCCAAGTGTCACTTGAACCCTCATGATAACATGAAGGTTTTTTCAAGTGTCTACTTAAAGGGGATAATACCAGTTTGCAGTGAGCGACTTCGCGGATTTTTTGTTATGTCTGGATCAGGAGTGGGTTACTTGAACGCCGTATTGTGTGAAAAAATGAGTAACCGCATCCATGTTCATTCGATCATCGAACAGATGCTCAGGATAATAGATGCCTGGAGCCATAGGCTTGTCCGTTGGCATCATCAGTATCTTCTCGGCTTGCACCGCAGCGCCGAGTGCAGTCATATGGGTCTGACCAAGTGGGTCAGAGACCGTCATCGTTCGTTCAACCTTGTTCCCTTTTGCATCCAATCCTTTCAATTGAATGACCAGATGATGTGCACTCCCAGTTCCCGGATTATAGAGCAATTTCCGCCGGAATGGCTGGAAACGTTCACCACTGATCATCTTCCATACTCCAGTTTTAACCAGTCCCGTGAGTGCATAGGTAGATACTTTACTATCGAATGCAATGCGGAAGCTGGTTGAATCAATATGACTGGTATGAGGTAATGTGACGTGATCGGGTGTATCCAATCTGTAACATGGAGTCGTATACCCGTTCGGGAAATGAACTTTGATCGGATCTGTCATGGGATAGACGAGTCGATGTGTATTGGCTTCGGTTATCTGAAAAGGAATACTCATCCGGTCCATGAAGGCTGCCGAATCAGGCCCGGCCTTATCCCGCAGCGACCATAGGGCATGAATGTTTACTTCGACATGTTGCAGAGAGTTAGAAAGTATCATCGCAAAGAGTGACGCCGTTCCTGCCATCCATCCAGAGGACAGCACTACCGGAGCATGAAGCTCTTCCTGCTCTACTGTACGGATCGCTTGATTGAACACCTCAGTCCAGCGTGTTATATCGATGAGGGGAATTTTTCTCCGCACTGCCGATACCAGTAGCCGATCATCCAGATCGTTCACTGCATTAATGATTAACGATATATTCTCTCCTGCGTGAATCAGTGGATCGTTTGCATTGGTATCAACAACAACCGTTTGGACACGATTGGATGGAAAAGGTGCTGTTTTACCCGCAGAACGACCTCCCAATACCAATTCCAGATCAGGATGCCTGTCATGCAAAATGCGGGCAAGCTGTGCACCTACAGCACCATAACCTCCAGCGATGAGAACTCTTTTTCTATTCATTCGATAAACCTCCGTTGATATGTTTATGTACTTATATGTTTAAACTAATGAACATAATAGAGTGAAGAAAAGGAATGCGGTTCACCAGCGCGGTATGCGCTAGCTCTGACATTCCACTTCCACGAGATGAACGAGCTGTTTGAGTAATTCGATCGCATCGTTGAACTCCAGCTTGTAATACATCTCCGTACCTTTTTTCTGAACCGATAACAGCCCAGATTGACGCAATATTTTCAAGTGATGAGAGACCGTAGGGCGTGACATGGGGACATGCTCTGCAATCTGCGATACGTTCATGCTCTCTTGATCAATGAGCAGCGATATGATTCGCTGGCGAACGGGGTCTCCCAATCCTTGAAGATAAGGACTTAGATTCTCGAAAATATTAATAACTTTTTGGTTACCCATCGATTCCTTCATGGCTCACTCCGTTATAATGTTTAATTGTTTAAACGTATTATAAGGCTTAGTTCACTTAAAAATCAAATTTAACATTCCAAGTTGCAGGAAATTAGCTGTTCCGCTTGTCCATTTGAAGTACAATATAAGCAAATATGCCCGTACCACGAATCCATTGATGTATCCGTGGTGGAAGGAGTCCAAGATGGCTGAGAGTAACCATTATTCGGTGCTGGTAGATGAATATATCTCGGAGTTTGCACCTGATGTACAGGTGAGATTACAGGCAATAAGACAGATTATTCGTGAAGCGGCTCCGAACGCCGAAGAGAAGATCAGTTACAAGATGCCTACGTATGCACAGCATGGGAATCTGGTTCATTTTGCCGCATACCAGCATCATATTGGGTTTTACCCTGCTCCCAGGGGAATTCAAGCTTTCCAGGAGGAACTCTCCAAGTATAAAGGGGGGAAGGGGTCTGTCCAGTTTCCGCTGGATCAGCCATTGCCGGAGGATCTGATCCGCCGGATTGTGGAGTATCGAGTGAAAGAAAATGTGGAAAAAGCTCGGGAGAAGAAGCAGAAGAAGTGATAAATGGTAAAAACGGATCTCACAGCTCAGTTGGGCAAGATTGAAGCGGTTATCGCTGATTTTGAACAGCAACATGAGCCAATCATATACATGAAACATGTAGATTACGATCAGGAGGGTTCTTCACTGTTCTATAAAAATGTTGAGAACCTGGAAATTATAATGGGTACCGGTCAGTATCCTGTTATGGAGAAAAGCAAACCAAGTGCCTTCAGCAATCCGGAGCTAAGAACTTGGCTACATGAGCATCAGGTAGAACATGTATTTATTGTTGGATTCAACATGGAATATTGTTGTCTGTTTACGGCAATTACTGCGGAACACGAAGGGGTTAAGGTAACCTTGATTGAGGACGCAACAGGTTCGGTGAACACAGCGGAGACGTATGAGATGCCGGGTCTGGATATTCAGGATTTTGTCGGTTCGATTCTGAATTGGTCGAATTGTATTGAAGTTTTATATGTGGATGAGTATAAAGAAATGTATCGTATCTAGCGTGGTTTACATGTGACGCCTGAGATTTGAGTATGGTATAATAAGAGCAGATTAGACGTAAAATGCAAAGAGAGCCGTGCTGGTAACACGACTCCTCCGAGCAATAGCCGCTTTTAAGGGCGGTGGGCTTCGGTAACATAAGGGCACGATGAAATAGACCGCATTCCTTTGCTACGGGGGCGGTCTATTTGCGTTTATCGGACAGAATGGCAACGATGAGCGTACCAAAGGTAAGCATCAGCAAGATTGCTTCAAAAACTGTCACAGGGCATCCCTCCCTTCATGGCGAGGTAGCCGACCGACCCTTTAAGCCTATTCTATTGCTTTGTTGATTATAGCATATTTTGTAAGAAGCCAGTTGTTAGAAGCTGTTTATATGTAATTCGTTCATTAGCTGAAGAGCATCCCGAAACCCTTGTAAATAAATCTCTCTTTCCAGAAGTGTTTGCATAGAGAGTTGAGTATCTTCATATAGAAAAAGGGTTTGATTCAGTTGCTCCGGTAAAGCTTGGCGAATATTCTGAAAGTATTGATCAGATTCTTTAGATAGTTGGGTATAATCAGGCTGCGTGTGAGACAAATTGTTGTATAATAACTCTAAGCGCGTTCGGATTAACGGTTCTGCTAAAGATTCCAAGGATTCTTTCACTATGTACACCTCTTTTTGAGTATTTGTAGATATTAAGTTTCCATTCGAACACTACAGTGTGCATTATGTTTATTTGAATATACAACTTGTAGTGTGCTTTGTCAACATCACAGTGTGCATTTTAGTTTGGAGGGGAATTCGTATGATCAAGGTTCATTTATCTCGTATTATGGGTGAGAAAAGAATTAATATTGCTGATTTATCCCGACTAACCGGATTACATAGAAATGGGATTGCCAAATTATATAATGAAGAAACCGATGGTGTGAAGTTCGATACGCTGAATCGAATATGTGAGGCTTTGGATTGTGAAATCCAGGATATCATTGAGTTTATCAAGGACGAGAAGTGATCTTCAACATTTAGCTGAGGCCCTATACTTTTAAAAAATTGGACATATAGATCGTTACCTTATCGAAGGGACGGTCTTTTTCTGTTTGTATACACATACTGAGCTGCACCGATCGCAAGCGTTACTCCTTTTCAGCGATTTTTCAGCCAGAGCCATTATAATACTCACGGAATCCTGTAATCGAAAAGGAGTTTTTGCATGTCTAAGGTGCTGCATAAGTCGTTTTATCTCATTTTGCTCGTGTTTGTTGCGGTGTTTATTGCTTCGTCCTTGTTGGTTCGGGCACAGTACAACTACGCCTTGTATGGGGACAATCCCATTTTGGGCATGCAGCAGTGGAGTATTTTTCTCCCGGTCATTCTTTTGCTTCTTGGTTCAGGTGTCGGGTTATATGCTCTATGTCTGAAGCTGAACAAATACAGTCCGAAGGTTGTCATTCCGATTGTGCTGCTAAGTTCTTTGGCCATTCAGATCATCATCATTTTTGTATTTCCGAGAGTACCCACCGATGATTCACAGACCGTTCTCTCACTCGCCATGAACATGCTGTATGACCAAGACTACTCTTCGTTTGAAGCGGGTGGTTATCTGCACATGTTCCCGTTTAACTACTCGATCGTGTTGTACCTGAAGACATTGCTGTACCTGTTCCCGGACAACTATCTGGTCATCAAACTTTTTAATATTTTGTTTTCAACTTTAACGACGTTCATGATTTATCTTATCTACAAACAAGTGAATGACAGATCCACGGAACGTGATTATGGTGTGTTAATCTTTGCAGCAACGTACCTGCCTTCCTTATTCCTGAACAACCTGATCTATAACGATGTGATTGCTACAGCATTTCTGACATCGTGCCTATACTTTATCATTCGTTTTGTGCGTGAAAAGTCTTGGAAAACCATCGTCATTGCCGCCGTTTTTCTCGCGATGGGCAATTACTTCCGAAGCATCGGCGTGATCGTGCTAATCGCTGCCATCATAACTATTCTGCTGAATTTGCGGAGCATCGGAATGAAGAAAGTCATCATTTCCATTGGTGTGCTGGCTATGTTGTTTAATGTACCAACCTGGACTCAGAATGCGGTTCTTCAATCCTCCGGTGCTGTGAGCGAACTCGTCGGAGAAAATGCTGCACCGGTCTATATGTGGCTGAATATGGGCATTAATCTGGAGCGTTTTGGCTTCTGGGACAATATGGAGAGTTATCAGATCTATCAGAGGCAGGCCAACTACAATAAGGCTGAGAGCGCAGCATTGTTCAAACAAGAGATCGGCAACAAGCTGTCTGAAGCAAGTGCAAGTGACTTGGTGCAGATGTATTACAAAAAGATCATATGGACCTGGACCGAAGGAACGTACCAGATGGACCGCTACGGAATCGGCAATGAAAGTTCCATGGGTGCCGGAAGAGGAAGGGGAGGCGGAATTGCAGGCTCCTATAGTTATACCAATGCGATAACCGAGTTGTTGCAGGGGGATTCCGCTTCTCGGACAGATTTGCTCTGGATTGTATATGTGATGAATTTCTTGATGTACTGTTTTATTTCCATCCGGTTGGTTGGTGGAATTCGTCGTAAACGGTATGATGAAGTCTCCTTAATCCTGGTCATTCTCGGATTCATCGGATTTTATATTCTGTGGGAGATTAAGTCCAGATACATCTACCCTGTATATCCGTTGTTGGTTGTGCTGTCCTATATGGGTTTCAAAGATACGTATGACTTCATATTCCATCGTAAAGGTACCTTGGAGAAATATTCCCTGAGAAAAAGGTGATCATATGCGAAAAAATAAATATTTCACATCGGTTACAATACTCCTTTTGCTGGGGTGCTCGGTTATGCTTACGGCCTGTGATGTGATAACCGCCCAGAATATTACCAAGACCAGTTCTGTGCAAGGGATGAACGGTGGCGCTATGCCGAATGGTGGTGGCATGGGCATGAATGGAGGAACACCGAGAGGTGGAAGGGGCACCCCGGACATGAATGATAGATCAGGCAGTCCTGGCATGACGCAGGGGATGATGAATGCCAACATTACTGGTAGAGTCATCTCCGTGAATGGAAACACAGTTACGCTGGCGTTACTTGAGGTGCAGGACAACTCATCCCCAAGCATGGAGTGGAAGGATACCGGAATGGAGATGAAATTGAATATAAGTGATGATGTTGTTATCACTGAAGGTATGGGGACGCCGGGCTCGGGCAATTCCAGCTCACGTGCGAATTCGTCCATTCAAGTGTCTGATCTTCAAAAAGAAAACATCGTGATGGTGTGGTATAAGGACAACACCGAGACGGTGGAACGGGTGAGGGTTGTCCAGTAAAAAATGATGGGATTATCGTCATTTTGTAATTGCTTACATTTGGCTTATCGGCTATTATGGTAACAACTGGTTTTTTGAAGGGAGTGAGCGTCATGAAACGACGGTCTAAGATGGTATGTTCTATTACTACAATGAAGGTAAGCATAAACTGAATAATTCCGGCAGACCATTCAGATGCAGGGTGAAAACATCCAGTTTCCCAGTCCGATCTGAGATCTGCCGATATATAGGGATATAACTGCTCATTTTTTCTGGCGTATGCGAGGTTTATTTGCTTGTGCAAATTTCTCATACACTCAGAATTTTTAAAAGCCGCAGGCATAGCCTGCGGCTTTTTGCGCGCAAAAATAGGCATTCGGTGGTTACAAGCAATGCACCTAAAACGATCAAAAAGGAGAAATGTCCATGTTAAAATTAAAATATTTATTCCAAAATAAAGACCTTGCCGAGATGATTCTAAAGAATTGGAGTTATGATCCTGAGTCGCTGGATATGTTTCAGTATTATCGCATATCCTCCAATGCCGTGTATCCGTTCAGAGATCAGGGGGAAGTGAGATTGCTTCGTTTTGCCCCGGTAGAGGAAAAAAATCAAATCAACCTTAGCGCGGAATTGGATTTCCTCCGTTATCTTCGAACGAATCAGTATGGAGCCATGGAGACTGTACCTTCTCATTCAGGGACGGAACTTGTAGAGGCTCACACCCCATGGGGAACGTACTATGCTTCCGTATTCAAGCGAGTATCTGGATCGCAGTTAGGAAGCATTGATTTGAATGACTCCATCCTGTACAGCTATGGTCAGGCATTGGGTGAGCTGCATCATCTATCGCGCGCATTCATGCCTGAGCAGAAGGAGGAACGCTGGACCTATACGGATGTTTTGGATTGGATGCAGGAGATCCTGAAGGGTTTTTCTGGTGAAACGGCTGCTTTGAATGAGGTGGAGTTTCTTCGAACGTATTTTGCGACTTGGCCGATGACCCAGCAAAATTTCGGTCTCATCCACTACGATTTTGAACTGGACAATGTCTTCTATGACGAAGGTAACCAGTCTTGTTATGCCATTGATTTTGATGATTCGATGTATCATTGGTACGCAATGGACGTGGAACAGAGTCTAGCTAGTTTACGTGAGGAGATCGAGCCTGAACAATGGGAGCAGAAGAAACAATTGTTCCTGAACGGGTACTGGTCCGAGGCAGGAGAACGTTATGATCTGGAGAGTATGTTCCCCGCTTGTCGCCGTTTTGCCAACTTGTACGGTTATGTGCGTATGCTTCGATCTGTTGCAGAGCAGTGGTCACATGAGCCAGAGTGGATGAGCGGACTAAGAGCGAGGTTAACGAGGATAATGACAGAAAAGGCAGAGCAATTCGGTCATCCGCTTTAATTTCTAGTGCAGCCGATGCTTCTCCAATTCCATAAAAATATGTCATGTTCACACCAGAAATAATATGTTTCGAGAAAAAAAACCAGCTGGGAATTCCATGTAGAATTCCTAAGCTGGTTTTTTACATGTTACTCGGTATAATCACTTATCGCAGTACGCCCCGCTTCTACACTGATCCAGTAGGAATAATCTTCGCGCACGTCCACATAGAGGTTAAGTTCCTTCGCATCAAGGTTACTTACCGTTAGTTTAAAATTGCCATAGGCATCTGTTGTAACCTGCTGCGTCTGGATGTCCTCTACAGCAGGCGAAGGACCATGGATTTTAATTGGCATCGTCTGGTTGGCATACGCCGGGAACGTACCTTGAAGGACCAGCGTGTGACCGGCAGAGTATACTGCTTTCATGGTCTGATCCGGTAGTCCGCCGTTCTTTTCATTCTCGGTAGCTTCAGTGGCATTTTTCGGTCTGCTCCATAGTTCGAAGCCTTTTTCCTTCAGGTTCTGGAGAAAAACAACGGCCTCTGCCCGGGTCAAGGATTCTTGTCCCGCATAACCTTGCACCGTAGCTGCAGTTTTGCCCGAAGAGTATCCCATGTTCAGCAGATACCTGATGGCATCGCCATCCTGGGTATAATTTTTACCGCCAAGCCCCGCCACGATTACGGCTACTTCTGTTCGATTCAAGGCATGATTGCGCAGCTTCGGATTCTGTTTGCTGGCATCCAGTTTCAGATTCAACGCGGAAGCATAGGTATAATAACGATCACTCCAGATGTTTCCTTTGATAGCTTGTCCCTCTACAGCATCGATGCTCTGAATGACATGGGAATTCGCATACAGCTTGAACAACATAGAGAGGAACTCGGCTTCACTCACCTGATTGTTGGGTTTGAACGTTCCATCCTCGTATCCACTGGCCATCTCCTGTTGAACGGCCCATTGAATGGCATCTTTCGCCCAATGTGTACGGACATCAGTTAATTGGGGAATTCCCGTGACAGTAACAGAGACAACCGCTTCTTTCCCTTCAAAACGAATCCGAATTTCGGCTTTACCAGCCTGAAGTCCAATGATTTTTCCATCCTTGATGGCGATGCGATCTGACGTCGTGGTGAAGGAAACGTTAGACTGTGGAACATAGGATGTTCCGTTATCATTCACGGCAGTGATTGAAGGTAGATCAATCTGTTCTCCTGCTCGGACTTTCAGGTTTGGTTGTCCTGGCGTTATACGGGTAAGTGTTGTATCTTGAACACCGTCCACATGGAAGAAACGTGTGGAGTATGAGATTTCCGCTGCTGTACCGTTTTTCTTTTGCAGACCTGTAATTCGAATGTTGAACGTATCGCCGTTCTTTAACAATTGCACATCGTCAGGACGGAAGATAATGGCGTAGCCATATCCATATCCACCTGTCTCTACATTGAAATAGGCCTGATTAAACCATTGTTTATCCGCAGGGTCCACGTTGTAATAACCGGTTGGAAAGCCACTGTTCTGATTCTTGGCATTAAAGGTCCATGTACGTTGATCGGAAGTCCTAGTCATCTCGACCTGTACCTCAGACAGTGATGGTTTCGCAAATACATCTGTATTCAGTTGAACAGACCAGGCCTGTGTACTGCCAAAGGCTTCAATTGGAAAAGCTCCCTGATTCGGGAACAGGCTGTAGTTGAACGAAGTTCCCCCAGTTCTGCTTTTATCAAATACCTGCATGGCACTATAGTACTGATCATATGTCTTGCCTGCTTCACTATGAGTGGCGAGTCCAAATCCGATTCGTTGCAGTTGTGGACTCAAAATCCAGCGCCGGTGTCCCAGGCGATCAATATTGGAGGCATCTGAATCATTCATGTAGGCCTGAATGCTTTTTGTCAGGACGTTATTCTTGGCACTGCTGGTAACATACAGATTGGAGCTGCTGGCAGACTTTGAACCGGTGTCAAAGAAATCCTTTGGCATATCTCCTGGCTGTTTTGGAGAATGGGACAGGTATCCACCCGTGGAGATCACAACAGCCCCATGCTGGGCTTGACGATTCAAAGCCGGATCAAGGACAAGATCGCCCTGTAGCCCCGTGATAAAACGATAAAAGTTGGCTGCATTCAGCCCTTGTTCCAGATAGGCGTCACTTACCACACCAGCAGAGTAGGGAGCACTTGTCGAAGGTGTCTTTGTATACAGGGGAGATGTATCATTGCCATTCATCCACTGATTCCACTTTTGGACAATCTCCTGCTGACTTCGCTCAGGTAACAAACTGTCGACCTGTTCCGCATGTGCCGCTTGAGCACCCCCTAACAGAAACAGCAAACCTGCCAAGGGCAGAGTGAACAGTGAATGTATTTTATTTTTCCGGTAAACCATGTTTCCAACCCCTCTCATATCTGAACGTACGAAGAACATATGCATGTTCAGCATTATGGTATATTCATCGACATTACAGTTGATTTTGCTTAGAGCCAGGCATGAGAGCATAAGGCCGAGCATGTGAAGGAGGATATTTTAATTAGGGAGTTGGTGGTTCATTTGTTAAAAAAAGAGCACAGGCCACCCCGCTGATTGGGGACAGCTTATGCTCTTTCTACATATGTATCTACTTTTTAGTCGATACTCAGGTCGAAATCAGGCTCACACATATAATCTAATGGGTACAGATCATCTCGTGCCGAGATTAATGCACGGAAATGAAGATCCCTGATACCGTGCTCAGTTGCACTTTCATCTGAGCGATTGGAGACAAGTTCAGCTACCACAAAAACGTCTTCTGCGAGGTTACATTTAAAAAGGACATTTTTCGGATGAATGACTTCCTCCAGGTAACTGTACGTCATCACGTGAAATGTTTGTCCGCACCAGTTTGTCTTGATCACTTTATAGGACTTTGTGCGAACCAGATCCAGATAACGTTCCAGCTGGAACGTATGCTCGAATTGCGTAATATAACCTTTTTTATCTACATCAATCGTAAATTCGACATCATAGCTCACATGCATTTCATCTTTATAAGTTCCGTTCATAACCTTCATGTTGTCAAAGTGTGATCCGAATTCCGGATCTTCTACATAGGGAATGGTAACGAGTTCGGGGTCAACATATTCTGTGATCTTACTGTTACTGGAAGGTGGGGTGTAATACTTCGATGGCTGAAGATCAATCGATCCAATCATGCTTCCAGGAAAACCGGGGCTGCAAGTTATTCGCATAGTCATCTCCTTCGTTGTTGGTCAGTAGTTAGACGAACGAGTAACAATAAAGTTGCACCAGAATAAGGAAATGAAGGATGAAGCCAGTAGTTCGCACGCCTGAGTAAATTTGGATCAGAGCCAATGTATTAATACTTCTTTTTTGAAATTTTGTTATATTCAGAAAAATATACTTCTATGCTTTTGATCTTTTACTATCCAAATTTCGTTAATTGTTTATAGAGGGGGTGAGGGAGCGTTGAATGATGAAGAGCTTATTCAAGAGATTCGCGAAGGTAGCCGTGCTGCCATGGAAGTACTGGTGAAGCGGCACTATCAGTCGATATTTGCTTATGTTTACCGGAAAACCGGAGAGTACCATACTGCTTATGATCTAACACAAGAGGTATTTGTAAAAATGATGAATTCCTTGGACAAGTATCAGAACACAGGTAAATTCAGTCACTGGCTACTGAAGATTGCAGTGAACCATTGTAGAGATTATTATCGTGGGCGGGAGTTCAAGCAGCAACAAAGAGAGAGTGAATTAACTGAGGATGCGTTCCCTGCCAGTGAACAACAGAATGTTTGGAATATTTTTCATAAGCGATTTCAGAATGAGCAAGTCAGGCGCGCAGTATTAAGTTTGCCTGATCACCAGCGAGATGCAGTCATTCTAAACTATTACAATGGATTGAAGATCAGGGAAGTTGCTGAACTTACGGGAACCAACGAATCGACCGTGAAGTCGCGCATTCGATTGGGGATAACGAAATTAAAGGAGATTATTGTGGGAGGTGAACGGGATGAAAAGCAGAGGAAACGGAGATGAACTGAATCCTGTAACAGAGTTGGAAATAGAAGAGTACAACGAAATTGCTTCATATCTGGATGAGTATCCGGTCGAATTTCCATCCGAGATGGAGATTGACAAGACAATTAGAATACTGGATACATATATGCCAGATCACATGAATGCTCACCTGAAACAAAAATCATCTGGGAATTCAGTCAAGGAATTGTTCCAGTTAGTTTATGGTGAGGTTGCTGTCTTCCACAAATCTTACTGGTTAGTTTGTTCAATGCTCTTGTTGTTCGGCTATTGGCTAGGTACTCACAGTACGACAGACCCGTACATGAGTGTGCTCTTTATAGTTCCTGTTCCATTTGTACTTGGTTTGCTAGAAGTTTTTAAAGGTCGAGATCAAGGATTAATGGAAATCGAACTGACCTGCAAAATCACGGCACAGCAACTGATGCTTACCCGTCTAATCGTAGTACTTATTGGGAATATGGCGTTTGTTGTTTTGCTTAATTTACTTATATCAAGCGAAAAAGATGTTTCCATATCATGGAGTGCTATCGGCCTCTCGTATACACAGCTTATGATAGCAGCAGGTACAAGTCTATGGCTTGCGATGCGTGTCAGAGGTGGGACAGCCGTCAGTATCTTTTTAATTGTATGGTTCGCGCTGGTTTGGCTTGTACTAAGTAATCCCGAATTGAAGACTCTACTTCAATCGATCCAGCCCACAGTACTTATAGCGATGGCTCTATGCGGAGTTTTACTATTAATCAGTCAGATCTATGAGATGGCAAGGAAATATACATCACAGACAGAAAGAGGTTACTCCTTTGATACTGACCATGGATAACGTATCCAAGAAATACAGGAACAAGTTGGCTGTAAAAGAAGTCTCACTAGAACTATCCAGTGGTGGTGTTTACGGTCTTCTTGGGCCGAATGGAGCAGGGAAGACAACATTGCTTCGCATGATTGTAGACATTTCCAAGCCCACGTCTGGACAAATTTTGTTGAACGGGCAGTCTATCCAAAACATGGGAGACCGTTATCGAAGTTTGTTGGGCTACATGCCCCAGCGATTTGGATTTTATAACCGATTCAGTGCTTATAAATTTCTCATGTATATGTGCTCTTTGAAAGGGATCGGTATTAGTCAAGCTTCAGCACGTGTGCAGGAAACGCTAGTGACGGTGGGCCTTGAAAATCAAGCACAACATAAAATCCGCACATTCTCCGAAGGAATGAAGCAGCGATTGGGAATTGCCCAAGCTTTGTTGAATGATCCACAAATTTTGATTCTTGACGAACCTACAGCTGGATTGGACCCCAAAGAGCGCATTCGATTTCGTAACATTATCGGCGAGCTGGGAAGAGATCGTATTGTAATGTTATCTACGCATATCATTTCTGATTTGGAGTTTTCATGTAAGGAGATGATTTTGTTGAATGAAGGGCAACTCATCGCCCATAATACTCCGGAAGAGATTATGAACCGGATGAAAAATAACGTATGGAAAGCGAAATTAAATCCGCAGCAACTTGCTGATCTTACCTCTCATTTCAAAGTAAGTGGTTTGTCTTATGAGTCTGATGGAATCGTAGCCAGAATACTGGCCAAAGAACAGCCTGTCCCGCAAGCCGTACGAGAATCACCTCGGCTTGAAGATGTATATATGCACTATTTTGGAGAGGAGACGAAGTCTTGATTCGTTTAACTCAATTCGAGTTTTATAAAATTATAACGCGTAAAAGTATTGGCATAGCATTGTCTATTTTAATTGTTTTTCTAGTCGTATACTCATTTTGGAGGCATCCTGGGATAATGGATGGTTCCGCCTTTTACAAACCTTATGAAGGTGCTATTACAACAGAGAAGGTAAAAGTCGCACATAATCAATATGATTCCATTTGGGATAGTACCAAAGGTAGATACCAATATGGTGCATTGTACGATATTGTGTTTTTTTCTCCAGAGGCGATTAAGAACAGTACACGATATGATGATCATGGCAACATCATGGAGCGAACAGTGAATGTATCCGAAATTTATTATAATAAACCTTGGGGTTACCTACTGGAATACATTGATCAATTCGGTGTAGTTTTTATGATGATTATGATTCTGCTAGGGTTGGCTCCGGTATTTACCGAAGAATATGTACTAGGTACAGCATCATTACTGCGTAGCAGCAAAAGAGGAAAAAGCAAGCTTGTATCAGCAAAATGCATTGCTTCCATATTGTACGTTGTGATGTGTGCCGTTTTATTTACTGGGGTAAACTTGGTTTTATATTGGTTAAGGTTTGGTAATCTGGCTGGGGCGGATACTTCCATACAGAGCGTGGGCATGTATGTTTACAGCTTTGATTATGAGTTCTCACCATATACGTTTACTGCTTTTCAATATTATTTAGTTCAATTGTTTACTCATATAGCAGGTAGCTTGGTCTTTGCATCTATTGTTTTACTGGTATCCGTCCTCAGTTCTACATCCTTTATAGCTATAATTGTGAATACCGTGATAGTAGGTCTGCCATACTTGGCCTTTGACGTATTAAATTTGAATTCCGGGTCATTAAATTGGGTCGAAAAATTTTCGATAAGTACCATGATACGGGTAACAGGGCTTTATCAAACACAAATAAACTATTCCTTATTCGGACTGAATATATCTTATTTAACCTTATATATAGTTGAGATGGCTTTCATGACTGTTTCGACTATACTTGCCACATATCGTATATTCCATAGCCGGGAAGTGTTTTCTTGAGTGAAGCTATGAGTGATTCCTTTTAGAGATATGGTTCGCAGTCACTGCGGACTTTTTTTATTTGCAGGAGTACTGGCACTATTTCCAATCTACTTACTCTTTTGATACAGTAACTGTAGGACATATCGGAGGTATATATCATGTATGGGACAATGTTTTCATGAATGGGTCATGGAGAACCGTGCCCCGTATCGCTCTCGGAGAGGAGTCCATCTAATGAATGTGAATGAACATGTGATCGAACAACAGTCTCTTACCTTTGTAGGCATCAAACGAACGTTCTCTTGTGTGGATGGTGAGAATTTAATAGAAATTCCTAAGATGTGGCAGGATGCTTTGGCAGACGGCATTGAGGAACGTTTAAACGGGTTCAATAACGGAGCTATTCCCGGTCTGGTGGGCATCTGTGTAGATCAGAGAGAGCTGAAGGATAATCAAATGGAGTATTGGATTGCTACCTCTTACTCAGGTGAAGTGCCTGAAGGTTTGGTGTCCATCGAACTTCCTGCGTCCCATTGGGTCGTATTTGAAGCTGATGAACTAGAGCCGGAAGCGATACAACGGTTGTGGCACTATATTATGACAGAGTGGTTTCCTTCCACTTCATATCAGCATGCAGGGATTCCAGAACTTGAAGTGTACAAAGGTGATGGCACACCTCCCCAAGTCTGGATACCTGTAAAATCTGTGTGAGCAAAATTGAATTAGGAGGTCTGCGATGTTATCCCATAAAGTGATTGATCATTGCCAGGAGCAAGGCTGGTGGCATGAAGATGTTCCAGCAACCTACGAAGAAGCATTGCAAAAGCTGGAGATTGATCTTCAATCGGATTTTGCACAATTTTATTTACATGTAGAGGATGGACCAACTTTCTACAGCAGGCATCAGGAGTTGTATCAGATCTGCTGGTTTATGGAGAACACCGTATATATGGAAGACATGGATGTAGCACAGCTTACACTGGGACTTCCCGAGGCGTATATTCCACTGGACAGTTTTGAAGGTGAAGGTGGATTTTTCTACAACCGTCAGACGGGAGAAGTGGTACTGGTGGAACTGGGTGAATCGATTGAACGGTTTCTTAATGGCGAGAGTGAGCCGCAGTGGGCTGATTTCAATGCTTTTCTGGAGTGGTATTTCGTTCTGGAGGAGGAGACGGTGCAATGAAAGATCTGACACCGGAACATGCCGAACTGGAGCGACAAATTGTAGAAACGGTAGAAGTCGGTAATGTGCTGGATGAGACGCAACAACATGAACAAGCACTTATCTATTATGATCAGGCATGGGGCATGTTGCCCGAGCCGAAGATGGAATGGGAGATTGCAAGCTGGATCGCATCCTGTCATGCGAATGCACATATCGATCTGAAACAGTATGGACTGGCCAAGCCTTGGGCTGAGATATCGTTAAGTACGCGGAGTTCGGATAGAAGTACGAGTCCGTTGATCGATCTCGGCATGATCTGCATGAGACTTGAACAGCATGACGAGGCGTATTCATATTTGCATCAGGCGTATGAGTTCGGCAGAGAGCGTGCATTTCAGGGAAGTCCGAGGGACGTGTTGAGTTATTACATTGAAGAGCGGGCTAAGCGTAACTAGAATGATTCCGACCAGACCATGAAACAAAAAGGGTACCCCGGTTTGGCCAAAACATGACCACAGGAGTACCCTTTCGAGTTGAATATTCGTTTATTACAGGATGTTTGACTTCATTTAATCCGAAATGTTACGCGTATAGTATTCAATAATATCCTTACGACGGATAATACCGAGGAAGACACGATCGACATCCACCACGGGCACAAAATTTTGGTCTGCTGCAAGTGTCAGCATATCCTCCATTTCAGCCTCAATGAATACACATTCATTATATACCCGATTGTTAATCTCATGGACTTGAACCTGATCCATCGTATCAAAAGTCAATCCGGGTGTATTTCGCATTTTCCATAACAAATCGCCTTCGGACAGGGTAGCAACATATTTTCCATCCTGGTCAATCACGGGAACGGCGGTGTAGTGTTGCGATTCCAATTGCTCAATAGCATCTTTCATGGAAGCGGTAGACTTGATATAGGCCACTTCGGCTTTGGGGAGTAAAAAATAGCTGATTTCCATCATCGGGCTCCTTTTCAGCCTTTTGCATAGCAAAAAAGCTTTAGTATGTAATCTCACTCTCCTTATTTAAACATATTATGTGAGCTTTCGGCTATTTTTAATGATAAATTCGTCAGATTTGTTTCATTGTTTAAATGGCTCTGGAAATCTATAGTGTATATTAGAGGTGATGTAACCATGAAATCAAAACGTAAATTAATGTACGGACTGCTGCCCATCTTGTTTGCAGGTGGAATCGGAATGTATCTATACATGCAGAATAACAAAGAAGCAGAGGCTAAGCCCCAGACTACCGTGAATCAATACATAGAGCATCTGCAAAAAAAAGAATTTGACCAGTTGTACACCTTGATGACACCTGCTTCGTTGCAAGAGTCGGGCATGAACAAGGAACAATTTGTTGAGAAATACAATGCGATCTATTCGGGTATGGAAGTATCCACCGTCAAGGCGGAGGTTGACGAAACGGCTTCCGATGGCAGTAAGACCGATGCAGAGAAACAAAACCCGGATACCTATGAGGTGGATTACAACCTGCAACTGACAACTTTTTTGGGTGAAGTCAGTGAGACGCATACATTAAAACTGGTCCGGCAGGAGCTTGAGGACGGGGGAAAAAACTGGAAAATTAACTGGCAGCCTTCACTGATCCTGGATGACATGGTTAAGGGCAGTAAGGTACGAGTGAGGACACTGTTCCCGGATCGTGGAGACATTGTGGATCGTGATGGTTTGCCACTCGCTACCAAGGGCACGATGAATGAATGGGGCATTGTACCTGAGAAACTTGGTGATAACCCGGACCAGATGATTGCCCGAATCGCGAGCCATTATCAGGTTTCGGAAGATGCCATTCATAAGGCGCTTGCGCAGACATGGGTGAAGCCGGAGTATTTTGTCCCGATTGGTTCAACGGAGGAGTTTGACGTACCAGAATCTTTAAGCGGGGTTACGATGCAAAGCAAGGAAATCCGATATTATCCACTCGGCGAGGCGGCTGCGCATCTGATTGGTTACGTGCGCAAAGCCACCAAGGAAGATCTGGATAAGGATACGGAAGGGTATTATCGCGCAGAAGATTGGATCGGCAAAGCGGGTTTGGAGCAGTCCATGGAGAAGCAGCTGCGTGGTGAACGTGGTGGTCTGATCGAAATCACCGATGAATCCGGTAACTCTCGTTCTGAGCTTATTCGCAAGGAAGCTGTAGATGGACAGGATGTTCAGCTGACGATTAGCTCCAAACAACAAAAGAAATTGTATCAGACTTTATCCAGTGGTGGAGACGCCGGTGCAATGGTTCTGATGAATCCGACGGACGGCAACCTGCTGGCGTTAGTCAGTGCGCCTTCCTATAACCCGAACAAGATGGTTACAGGACTTACTCAGGCAGAATGGGATGCTTATTCGGCGAATGAGAAGCTTCCTTTTATCAACAGAGTCACTACCCGGTATGCACCAGGATCAACCTTCAAAGCGATTACAGCCGCAGCGGGACTGGTGGAGAAGGTGACCACAGCAGACAAAACCCATGATATCTCTGGCTTGCAATGGCGTAAAGACGATAGTTGGGGCGGTTATTATGTCAAGCGTGTGAAGAGTTTATCGCCGGTTAACATGGTCGATGCTCTGGTGTACTCGGACAATATTTACTTTGCCATGGAAGCGATCGAGATGGGCAGCGCCAAGTTTATTGATGGGATCCAGAAATTTGGTTTTGGCGATAACTTTGGACTGGATGAACTGTATCTGAAGCCAAGCCAATATGCCAACGAAGCACATCTGGATCTGTCGTCTGAGGTGTTACTCGCTGATACGTCCTACGGGCAAGGGGAGATGTTAATGTCCCCGATTCATCTGGCGTCGTCATTTACACCTTTTATTAATGAAGGGAAGCTGGTGAAACCTGTTCTGATCGAGGGAAAAGAAAGCACTGACCCTGAGGTAATTATTACTCCGGAAGCCGCAAATACGGTCAAGGATGCTTTGGGAGAAGTTGTTTCCCGGCAGGGAGGCACCGCCCATACCTTGAATTCAATTCCTGGGGGGCTCGCAGGCAAGACGGGAACAGCGGAACTGAAAGCGAAGAAGGGAGAGAAGGGTCAGGAAAACGGATTTTTCGTAGTGTTTGATACCGACTCTCCGACCTTCCTGTTATCCGCTGTGATCGAAGAGGTTAACGGCCGGGGCGGAAGCCACTATGTCGTAGATAAATTAAAGCCTTTTTTGGAAAAGTTGGAGATTACGCAGTAAATCCGATTTAATATATAGCCTCGCAAACATCATAAAAAGACCCGGTAACCATGTTATAGTTCTCACATGAGACTGGGTCTTTTTTAGTTTCATTTTATTCAATATGGGATCATTTATTTCCTTGCAGTGATCATGAAGCGTGCCGAGTTGGTACGAATGCCCTTCTCGTCGTGATGTTCATTCACAAACTGCTGGAATCGCTCGAAGTCAGTGTCTACCTTTCCGAAATCAGGAATGATGGGTGCATGGGTTAGGAGAAACATCAAATCTTCGGGTGTAGCGTAATGCTCCACCACATTATATTCACGGACCTGAATGTCATGGAAACCTGCTATTTGAAGTTCATGCTTGTATCGTTCCATCAATGTGCCAGGTTGAATGCCAAGGCTCTGTCCACGGCCAAAAGCTTCTGAAAGGTTGGATTTATCATGTTCGCTGACCTGCTGGGTTAGAAATATCCCACCCTGAGCAAGAACCCTAAATACTTCTGAAGCAGAGAATCCGGAGTGTCTGGAAGATACCACATTAAAGAAGCAATCTGGAAAATCCAGTTTTTCTGCGTCCATATGAAGAAAGCGTACATTGGAATGACCGCCCATAGCCTGAAGATTATGCTGTGCGGTCTCAATCATTCCTTGAGCGAGATCAATTCCCACTAGCAATAAAGCTTCTTCTGCAATGGACAGAATGGCTTCTCCACCACCTGTTCCAATATCCAGCAACAGATCGGACGATCGCGTATGGCGGACAACTTCCTCATAGAAGTTCCATCCGATGTTCTCCGAGACAACGTTCATGGAGCTGAAGTTCCAGCCATTCGTCCGGCCTACGCGTTCATAAAAGTCATCGTAATCTATTTTGTTTTTCATTCTCATATTCCTCCAATGTGATTTGTTTGAACAGGACAAGAGCGTTGTGCCAAATCGTTCTAGTGTAAATGCTCGAATAGGATCAAATGGACAGACGTGTCCCTTGATAGCTGGTACGCGTTTTTGACCCAGCCCGACGACTAATTACTTCGAACAATACGGAGCAACATCCGTGTCACCTCACAAGTTGGAATGTCTCCATTATATTCAATTGACAGCGTATTCGCGAGGTGTTATTTTGAGGTGGAATGTATTCTATGAGTTCGAGGTGATCGATGGTGGCTATTCGTGCTAAGCAGATTTTTGTCAATTTACCTGTACAAGATTTGAAGAAATCCGTTGAGTTTTTTACCAAGGTGGGATTTGAGTTTGACGCCAATTTTACGGACGAGTCTGCTACTTGTATGATTATCGGGGATAATATTTATGCCATGCTTCTGGTGGAGGAACGTTTCCAATCCTTCATTTCAAAAAAAATCTCCAATGCCGCCGATACAACCGAAGTCATCGTTGCCCTGTCTGTAGATAGCCGTGAGCAGGTAGATGTGATTGTACAAGCTGCCCTCGATGCAGGAGGGAAGCCATCCAACGAACCACAAGATCACGGATTTATGTACGGATGGAGTTTTCAGGATCTGGATGATCATCTGTGGGAAGTTTCCTATATGGATCTCAGCGCTTTTCCTTCAGAGTGATAAAATGAAAATAACTAGAGCCTTCCTAGATTAATAGGAAGGCTTTTTTGCATCCAGTATGACTCGTTTAAACATGATATCTACAGAACATATGGTGTAATATTCCTTTTTGCTATATGATAATTATCGATTCATGTTGGTGTTTTTTAGCAATTGATGCGATAGGCGAACCCCGGGAAAGCGAAGTATACATATGTTCTTAAGTGGAGGGATCAGGGTGTATTGTCATGTATGTGGGACCAAAAACAGTCCGGCGGATAACACGTGCAGAAAGTGTAGAACCAAATTGAAAGAAACAAGCTCTACAGAGGAACAGATCTGGGCAGAAACAGCCATTGACTTGGATAAAGGAACGCAAAAAGCAATTGATTCGTTGTCCCGTCAGCAGCAACCAGCTTCCAAACAGGGAAATACGGGTCAAGGCCTTGCATTTAGCTGGATTATTCCCATACTTCTGGCAGTAGTTGTAGGAGCTTTGCTAACGTATTATTACAAGCAGGAAACAGGTATAAATGCAGAGGTTAAATCACTGCACCAACAGGCGGAACAGGCTGCACTAGAGGGAAAATATAAAGAGGCTCTCCAACTGCTGGACAGCGCTCTAACGAAACGACCGAACTATGATGCACTTATACAGGATCGGCAAATTACGGCGAAGGCGTTCAACTTGATGAATCAGCTGGATGAGGCATCCACAAGTCTGAAGACAGGAAAGCTGTCCGCAGGAGACAAGACCATTCAGGCTGTAGCCAAAGCGTTGATGGAGCGGGAAGAACCTGTTTTTGCCAAAGTGCGTGCCGCATTCAACAACAGAAAGGTAACACTGGCCGTATTGAAGGTGAAAAAGGAAATCGACAGTTTGACAACAATTGAGGCACTAGCCGAGAAGTTGGACACCATATCAGACTTGAAAGGCAAGGAAGCTGAGACAGTAGAGAAGCAAATTGTCGACAAGCTCGCAAGCATAAGTTATAAAGAGGCGGAACAGCAAGTAAAGCAAAAGAATTTCACAATTGCGTTACAAACGGTCGACCAGGGATTGTCCTATGCGCCGGAAAATGAAAAACTGACTTCGTATCGTGAACGGGTGCTCAGTGAAAAAAAGGCATTTGAAAAAGCGGAAGCGGATCGGATTCAACTGGCGGAGCAACAGGCTGCAGAAGAAGATCTGATGAATCGAACGGCGGCAGTAAGTGTCGTGAACGTTGATGCGACGCTTGATATGTACGGGGATCTTTATATTAGCGGTTCATTGATCAATAATGCAACTCGTCCGATCTCTTCCATTACAGTGTTGATTGATATTTATAATATAGACGGTATATATCTGGGCCAAACTTATGCAGATGTGTATCCAAGCTGGCTGGATGTGGGCGAAGAAGGTTTTTTTGAAACCTATTATTATGGTGTGTACGAGGAAGTGGAAATCTCTGTTGTGAATGCAACGTGGTATCTCGAATAGGAGGACAGGTTGGAATGACCAAACGAACATGGAGTACGATCATATCCAGTGCTATTATCATTGGTGCTGGAGCAGGAGGCGTGTTCTGGATACACCAGCATTCAGCAGATCAGTTGCAGGATGGGCCCAGACTGGCAGTTGTTGCCGCGAAGGAAACGGAAAATGCGGCAGCGACGACTGCCTCCAAGCAACCTGTGAAGAAGACACGCAAACAGATTATAGAAGAAAGTCAGAAGAAAGTTGTAACGATCGAGAGTAGCAGCGGATTGGGCTCTGGCTTTCTCTACAATGATCTGGGAGATGTTGTGACCAATGCTCATGTAGTGGAGGGGGCGAATGAAGTAACTATTCGGACCTTGAACCATGAGGAATATAAGGGGACGGTTATTGGTATTGGGGATGAAACAGACGTAGCTGTAGTCAGGGTTCCTGATTTGAAAAAAGTTAAGCCGTTAATCATCGCCAAATCCAAAGCTGAGACCGGAGACGAGATTCTGGCATTGGGTAGTCCACTTGGGCTAGAGAATACCGTAACAACCGGAATCATCAGTGGATTGGGGCGTAGCTTTGAAATAGCGCCTTACATCTATAGTAACCTCTATCAGATCTCGGCACCAATAACCCATGGCAACAGTGGTGGACCACTCATTAGTGCGGAGACTGGTGAAGTGATCGGCATTAATTCGGCGGTCGTGGAACAGGAGGGGGGAATAGGATTCAGTATCCCTATGACTAGTGTGCTCAAGCAGGTGCAGGCATGGTCCAAAAATCCTTCTGGCACAACGTCGGTGCGGACGGCTGGAGATACTCACCTGGGTTCAGCCACTAAGACATTGCAAGCAGAAGGAATTGTAACGGACTTTTATACAAGCCTTAATCTGAGTGATTATGTCACCGCTTATGCACTGCTCGGAAGCGAGTGGCAGAGTGCTACAACATATGCCAAGTTCAGAGAAGGATATCTGAATACAAGTGAGGTGACCATCAGTGAGGTATCCTCGGTCAACAAAGGCGATGAGGAGATGGAAGTGAAGGCAATGATTACAGCAAATGAACGCAAAGATGGGGAATATATAATATCGCAATATCGGGTCGAGTATCAGTTGGGTTATGAGAATGGTCAACTGAAAATATTGCATGGTAAAGGTAAAAAAGTGAAATGATTGTGGAGGGAGAGTGGGCATGCGTGCCAATTCTCCTTTTTCATTGCTTATATTGGGTGCATCTGTTAAAATACAGAACGAATGTTCAGTATGGATGGGACGGAGTGAAATGGAATGAATATGAATAAAAAGCAACTTCAAACCGAGCAGACCAAGAAAAAACTTGCGGATGCTTCCAAAGCCCTTTTTGTACAAAAAGGTTATAAAGCAACGTCCATTGAGGATATTGTAGCTGCGACAGGCAGCAGCAAAGGCAATATATATTACCATTTTAAAAGTAAGGAAGGTCTGTTCCTCTATCTAATCGATGAGTGGGACCGGGAGTGGGAAGAGAGCTGGGCGGCCAAAGAACATCTCTATCGCACCTCCACGGAGAAAATTTATGGTTTGGCGGAACAACTCGTCATGGATGATATGAATCACCCGCTGACGAAGGCAGCTGATGAGTTCTTCACAGGGGAAAAGAAAGAAAATGATATTGAGGAGCGGATCTCCTTAATGTTTGAGCGGCATATTCAATTTAATAAACAAATGATAGAGCAAGGCATTGAGAGCGGTGAGTTCAAAGCAGACAATGTAGATAATCTCGCGCTCATATTGGAAAGTACCATTATTGGCCTTAGTCAGATGTCACGGGGGATGGAGCCTGATCAGGCTCTTGCGTTATACCGCCAGGCCGCTAGTGTATTCTTGCACGGGATTGCAAAAGATAAAGCTTAAGCAACATTTTGACAACTACGGAGGATGGAATCATGGCATTACTAACACGGAACAGGGGCGCACTGCTGCTGTTAATGTTTAATATTTTTCTCGTTTTTACGGGTATTGGTCTGGTTGTACCGATCATGCCTGCGTATATGGATCTACTGCATATCACCGGATTCACGGTTGGATTGCTGGTAGCGGCATTTTCCTTCACCCAGTTTCTGTTCTCCCCGCTTGCGGGTCGTTGGTCGGATACATGGGGACGTAAAAAAATTATCGTTGGCGGCATGCTGATCTTTGCCGTATCCGAGTTTATGTTTGGTGCGGTCAATGCACCAGTCTTGCTCTTCGCAGCCCGGATGTTAGGCGGTATTGGTGCGGCGATGATCTTCCCGGCGGTTATGGCTTACACCGCAGATATTACAACAGAGGAAGAACGCGGCAAAGGTATGGGCTTGATTAATGCAGCGATTACAACCGGATTTATCATCGGTCCGGGAATTGGTGGATACATTGCGGACTTTGGCATTCGAATTCCATTCTACGCCGCTGGGGTTGCCGGTTTGCTGGCATCCATCATTACATTGATTATTTTGCCGGAATCCACGCGAAGCACAGGAGAACAAAGTAAACCTATCCCTGGTTTAACGAAGGTCAAAGCTCCGGGTATGGTATCCCAATTGCTGAATTCATACCGTGAACCGTACTTTTTCAGCTTGATTATTGTGTTTGTTATGGCATTTGGTCTGGCGAACTATGAGACGGTATTTTCACTATTTGTGGATCACAAGTTTGGCTTCACGACCAAAGACATTGCATTTATTATTACATTTGGCTCCATCGCGGGTGCGGTTGTGCAAGTATCTCTGATCGGTTGGTTGCTCAATCGGTTTGGTGAAAAGATGGTTATATCGGTCTGTCTGTTATTTGTAGCCGTATTTGTACTGTTGACCTTGTTTGTAAGTACGTACTGGATGATTCTTGTCGTAACGTTTATCGTCTTTCTGGGTATGGATATTTTACGTCCGGCGATTAGTACACAGATGTCCAAACTGGCACAAGAACAACAGGGCTTTGTGGCCGGATTGAACTCGGCGTATACCAGTTTGGGGAATATCGCAGGTCCAATCGTAGCTGGAGCACTGTTCGATGTGAATATTAACTATCCTTATGTTTCAGCAGCAGCCGTTTTGGCGATCTGTTTCCTGTTATCCCTGCGGGTACTCAGAGGGGCCAAAGCGGTAAAGCAACCGAAGGCTGAAATGTAATTTTATAATTGGAAAAGAAAGCTTTCACATCAATGCATCAACACCAAAAAAGTCGACTACACATGTTTCATGTGCAGTCGACTTTTTTAATAGTACGTGTATTAACGGACTTCTCCATTCGTTTCAATCAGTTTTTGATACCAGTGGAAACTCTGTTTGCGGATACGTCTCAATTCCTTGATATCGAATTCCTCACGATCCACATAGATGAATCCATAACGTTTGCTCGACCCTTGATGTGTGCTGACCAGATCGATCGCAGACCAAGGGCAGAAGCCAAATACATCCACGCCGTCCGTAATCGCCAGTTGAATCTGTTCGATATGTTTATTGAAGAATTCAATACGATATGGATCGTTAACCACGTCGCCTTCCTCCAGTTTATCAAAGGCACCCAGACCATTTTCCGTAACAATCAATGGCAGGTGATAACGGGAGTAGATCTGGCGCAGGGTAGAGCGGAAGCCCACGGGATCAATTTCCCAGCCAAACTCCGTTTTTTGCAGATTGGGATTCACAGATCCTCTATATGCGCCCGGTTCACCTACGATTTCATGCTGGTCTCCTGTATGGGAGAAGTCATTACCATCGTTCAGGCTTTCACCAACCGTTTGGGAAGTATAATAGTTAAACGCAATAAAGTCAGGGTTTCCTTGAGCCAGGATGTCCATATCTCCGTCTTCAATGACAGGCGTATATCCTTTCTCTTCGAGATAACTCCAGGCAATATGGTTATAACGTCCATATACCGCCATATCGAGATAGAGCCAGTTACGAATGGCAGCATAGTTATCAGCCGCGAGTGTGTCTTCTGGTTTGGAACTCGCCGGGTAAATTACACCGATATTGGGAGCTGGGCCAATTTTGGCTTCAGGCAGCATTTCATGACACAGGACCATGGCTTTAGCTTGAGCAACCAGCATGTGGTGATTTTGCTGATACAGTGTTTTTTGCGGATCAACAAGTGTTGTATCCAGTGTACCCAGAGAGCCAGGATGCAGGATCAGCATATTTTGTTCGTTGATGGTCAGCCAATATTTAACCCGATCTCCGTAGTTTTCATAAAGAGTCTTGGCATATTGTTCAAAAGCATCAATCGTTGCTCGGTTGGACCAGCCGCCTTTTTCTTCAAGCGCATAAGGAAGATCGAAGTGATACATCGTCACAATGGGCTCAATACCGTATTTAATTAACTCATTAATGAGGGAATCGTAAAAGGCGAGGCCCTTCGGATTCACTTCACCTGCTCCTTGCGGATAGATGCGTGTCCATGCGATGGAGAAGCGGTAGGCTTTAAAGCCCATTTCGGCGAGCAACGCCACATCTTCTTTGTACATATGATAGTGATCACTGGTTACCTTGAAGTCGGTTACGCCTTCCACATGATTCCCCATGTCGATGACAGAAGGGCCTTTACCATCTTCATTCCAGGCTCCCTCAATCTGATAGGCAGAGGTTGAACCTCCCCAGAAAAAATCTTTAGGAAATGGTTTTAGTTGAGTATGTTTCATGGTTAGTTCCTCCTAAATTAAATTCGTATAATATAAGTTGGGTCAGACTACGAGAGTCAGCAGGACATCATTTTTCTGTACCTGTTCCTGAGTTGTTTCGAACACATCCACTTCTTGTTGCGTTAGAGTGACAATGACAGGTGTTACGGTTTCGTATCCGGCTTCCTTGATCTTATCGATGTCAAACTGGATCAACAGATCGCCCTGTCTTACGATATCACCTTCTTGAACGACAGGAGTGAAGTGTTTTCCCTTCAGCGCTACTGTGTTGATGCCAATATGAATCAGGATTTCTGTTCCTGCGTTGGTGGTTAATCCAATGGCATGTCCAGTCGGGAAGAGGGAAGTGACAACACCGTCTACCGGAGCGACAACTTCACCAATCTCAGGGACAATCGCCAAACCTTTGCCCATAGCACCAGTCGAAAAAGCCGGGTCATTAATGGTACTCAGTGCTACGGCTTTACCTGTGAGCGGGCTATAAATTTGTTCTTTCTTGATTTCTGTTGTTTTGGACTCAGGTACGACAGGAAGCTCTGCCGGCGTACTTTCAACTGACGTGTGGGAGACAGATTCATTGGTCCCGGAAACTTTGTCTTTGGTTTTGCTTTCATAACCAAACATCACCGTTAATACCGCGGCTACCGCAAAGGAGCAGGCAATCGCAATTACGTAGACAACCGTTGGTGTATAGACAGGAATGGCAAATATATTGTGGAACACATAAGCAGTCATTTTAACACCAAAGTGACCATTGATGGCACCGCCGATCGCACCTGCGATAACCACGATAGGAATCACACGTTTATAACGCAGGATCAGACCATATACAATTGGTTCAGTGACTCCTGCAAGTAAACCTGTAAGGCTGGTTGAGCCAGCAAGAGTGCGCAGGGTTTTGTTCTTTTTGGCTTTCAAGAAAATACCGAAGGCTACACCGATTTGTGCAAATACAGCTGCAGCAGCCATGGCTTCAATCGGATCGCCGCCAACCCCGATATTCTGTATCGTGATTGGAGTGAAGCCCCAGTGGAGTCCGAACACAACCATGAAGGTCATGAATCCACCGAGTACAACCCCTGATAATATACCGCTGACACCAATGAGCCAAGTTACGCCGGAGGAGATCCAGTCACCTACCGTGGTACCGAATGGTCCAAAGGCCATTGCGGACAGCGGAACCATAATCATCAAAGCAATCATTGGTACAAGGAACAATTGCAGGTCTTTCAAAATGATTTTCTTGAGTAATTTATCGAGAACAGCGTAGATACTAATGGATATGAAGATTGGGAATACGCTGGCTGAATAATTCATCATGACAACCGGTATACCCAGGAACGATACATCTGAGCCCTTATCCATCAGCCCGGTGAAGCTCGGTTCCATCAGAGCGGCACCAATTACGCCAGCTACATAAGGATTGGCTTTCAGCTTCATACCCAGTGTGATTCCAAGGAAAATAGGCAAGAAATAAAATACAGCGTTGCCGGCAGCGGATAAAATCAGGTATGTGTCACTTGTGTCCGACATCCATCCGAGCATGGTCAGGACAGTCAGCAAAGCTTTTAGCATGCCTGATCCTGCCATAGCCGGGATTAATGGCGAGAAACTTCCGGATATAATTTCAAAAACTTTGGATAATAGCGAGGTTTTTTCCCCTGTAGACTCAGCCGATGAAGAGGAATCTCCTCCGAAATCCCGGTTTTTCATAATCTCCGCATATACATGAGCCACGTTACTACCGATGACAACCTGGAACTGGCCGCCGCTTTCGACAACGGTAATAATACCATCGTGTTTTTCCAGCGTTTCGCGTTCGGCCTTTTTCGAATCTTTCAGGTCGAATCTCAATCGGGTCGCACAGTGTACAAGACCGTTGATATTGGCTTCTCCGCCGACGAGACGAACGATGTCATCCCCCATTTTTTTATGATCCATGTTCATTCTCCTTTGTTGTTAAGATTGCCTGAAAACAAAAAAATACCTAAACGAATGGCTATGATCATCGGAAAGATGACCTGTTGCCAATCATTTAGGTATCGCCTGCTTGAGCAGTAACAATCCTTGTCGTTAAGTTGTGAGACCTACTATATCTGACGCCGAAATCGTTTGCAAGCTTTTTTTATTCCACGTCAAGCAAATCGTTACGGGAAGTGACACGTTGAATATGGATCGTTAAATACACCTTTTCATCAATGGACATGGCACTTTCAAACTTGTCTTCAAGGTACTGATTGATTAATTGGGTGCACTGAAAAGCCTTGCTATATTTGTCCTTCACCTGCTCATACAGAAAGTTATCTCCTGAAGCAAATTGCTCCTGTTCATTACTCAACATTCTTTGCACAAAATATTGAAGGTGGGTAATAAACCGGGAATAATTAAATGAATTTTCATCCAGGGCGATCTGGTAGTGGTTGGTCACAATGTTGAAGATATCATCAATAACTTCGGTAATTTCAACGGTTTGTTTCATGCCCTGAGCATCTTGACGAGCGTTTACAAAATGCATCGCAATAAAGCTGGCCTCATGTTCATCCATTTGGATACCGAATTGTTCCTGAATCAGCTCCACAGCGTTCATGCCAATCCCAAACTCCTTTTTGTAGAACTTCTTGATCTGCCACAAAAGAGAATTCTTCAGCCCGACGGATTTACGGTACCGGGTAATAGCAAACTGAATATGATCGATCAATGATATATAGATATTATCACTAAAAATATCGCCCATTTCCTTTTTGGCATGGCCCACAATTTCGTCCGCTAACTTCAAATATTCGACCGATGTTTCCCCAATCAGATCGATTAATTTTTGTGGTATTTTATCCGATTTCAGCACAAAGGTTTTTTCGATTTTATCCTCATCCACGGGCTGTCCGTTTTTCTTTTTGAAGCCAAGACCGTTGCCAATGACAACAAATTCGTGACCAACCTGGTTCTCAGCCCGGATGACATTGTTGTTAAAAATCTGACGGATGATCATATATGTGTTTCACCTCAATTGGTCGTAATAAAAACAAAAAACCCAAACTAAGGCTTAATAGACAGCCTTGGTTTGGGTATCGCCTGCTTACCAGTAACAATCCCGAAGAAGACGCAGCTTCCTCTTTCAATTATGTCCACTATACCGCTTTCATAACAGAATAACAATACAATGATTTATGGAAATGGACGTAAAGACGTGGATTTTTGGTATAATAAGAAATGCTGGAAGTGAATTAGATGGGCTGGGTTGCATAATAAGTTACCGAGGACGGTCATTTTTAAGCATATACAGGATTATTGGAGTGATAACATGAGCAATGCAAAAGGAAAAGGCGGCACCGGCCGTGGTACGGGTAAAAAAGGCTGGAACCGTTGGCAAGCCGCTGCTAACCGGGCGAAAAGTGCCCCGAAACCTTATAAAAGTAAAGGTACAAAGAAGAAGGACGATACCGAAACTTCAAGTGGCAAGCCCGAGTAAGTGTGGCTTGACGATGCCAGAGGAGAGAGCTGCCTGACTAACGGGTGGGTCTCTTTTTGCTTGAAAAGATAAAAAAATAAATTGACAGTATTGTAAATATGGTAATAATATAGAGCTTACACAAATTAGATGGTAGTGCTACTATATAGAGAAAGGAGCAACAGCATGCCTGTTAATATGGATGAAAATCCACTTGGACTGATTCTGTCACGGACGTATCTGGCATACAAAAAAACAACAACCAGAAATCTGAGTGAACAGGATATTACTCCGGAACAATTTGCAGTCTTGAATGAATTGAGCAAGGCTGGAAGTCATATATCACAGAAAAAACTGGCTGAATTAACAGTGCGGGACCAGACAACGGTAGGCAAAATTATAGACAAGTTGATTCGCAAAGGTCTGGTGACAAGAGAAGAAGATCCACAGGACCGCAGAGCGGTTTTGCTTTGTTTGACGGCGGAAGGACTGGAAATGAATAACGTTCTGACACCAAAGGCAAAACAGCAAGAGCAAGAGGCACTCGCCGAATGTTCTCCTGAAGAGCTTGAAGCATTCATGAATGTGATGAATCGTATCTATGAAAAGATGAAATAAATTTTTTTGAGCAATTATGTGCATGTGCATATATATGTAGTGCAATTATTTTAATTTTTACTAATGGGAGCCGTGAACGAATGAAAAGCTTCAAAGATTTTCTTAAAGTGCCACAGACAAAAATAGGGTTGGTTTTTGCATTAATTGTTCCGCTGTTATTTGTTGTGATCTGGATGACGGGTTATCATCAAGCCACGGAGAGAGTGGATCAACTTCAAGTTGCTCTGGTGAACGAAGACGGGATACAGGGAACAGAGGTGCAGAAGCAGATTGAAACGCTCGCGCCTTTCCATGTCAATGTTCTGGGATCTGCCGAGGAAGCTGAGCAACAGATGAATGCAGGTAACTATGCGATGGTTATTGTTATTCCGGAAGGATTCACTGACCAGATTGCAGGAGGCACAGAGGCGAGCTTACCCTTTTATATCAATCAGGGAAATGCCGATGTAGCCAAATCCATTGTGGAACATGCTGCGACCGGAATGACTGCACAAATGGGTCAAGGGATTCTGGAATCCAAGGTTCAAGTGACACTCAATAACGATAGTATAAACAGCGATGAACTGAGTGCAGCTATTGGACAAGCGATGGCGAAGATGAATGAAGGGCCTGTGAAGGCTGAAATTAATAAAACGAACAGCGTGAGTGATTTTGCAACATCGATGTTGCCCATGATTCTGGGTTTTATCACCTATATTGCTTCGATGACTATGAATATTCAGTTTAATATTACGTCGAATATCATGAAGCGTACCCATTCCAAATGGGAAATCTTCTGGGGACGGCAATTGCTGTTATTGTGTATAGCTGTGATTGTTCCCCTAATTGTGGATACAGTAGCTCTTCAGTTCACAGATGTTGCGAGCTCCTTCGGCGCTTTGTATCTGTATCATGTGCTGGTGAGTCTGGCTTGTATCTGTTTTACACAAATGAGTTTTGCCCTGTTTGGCAATGCAGGTCCTCTATTTAATGTAGCGATGGTTCCGCTCCAGTTGATGACAGCAGGAAATATAATTCCAGCCGAGATGCTGGCGCCATTCTACCGTTATATCGGAAACTTTCTGCCCGCTTCCAATGGGGTACAGGGATTTATGCGTTTGATCTATAGTGGAGAAGCAGTTGGGGGATACATGGTTCATCTTCTATTGATCTCGATTATTACGTGGGGAATTACGTTGCTGCGAGTTGGTATGCAAAAAGCAGGTAATGGACAAATGACGATGACGCCTCCAGCATCAGCACAGGCACAACATTAAGAGTTTCCTTCTATATATAATGTAATAACACACAAGAAAGTGGTTCACGTATAGTTATATGCGTGCATCACTTTTTTTGTTTATCTTTTATAATACCTCTACTTATACTCGTGGTAACTTACAGTGCCCCCAGTATCTTGCATGACCTTGATAAAAGGACAACCTAAATTGAGCATATTAATGAAGCTAAAATATAAGAGAGGAGATGTAGGCTAATAAGTTTAAAAGCAATTAGACATGTATTGCGATGTATGAATGGAAAGAATGTCATTTAAGCTATAATAAACTTTAGGCTGGGATAGAGGAGAGCAACATAGTAAAGGTAGTTGATTTGTGGTAAATGAATTTTATTAAATTAAGTATTGTAATTAATATCTATACGTGATATATTATTAATCCGGCCAAGAAAACACGGTTTAACACTGGTGCGGCAAGCGAATTAAATAAGCTTCGAAAGAAACTTAAAAAAAGAGCTTGCAAAGTTGGTTCGGACATGATATTATATAAGAGTTGCTGAAGAGAACAACATTCGGTAACGAAACGAGTTTGATCTTTGAAAACTGAACAACGAGTGAGTAAACATTCTGCTTGCAGAATGGACGCAAAAGTTTGAGACAAGCCTTGGCTTGAATCGACTGGAGCACAATTGAGATTTTTAATCTCGTCAGATTCAAAATGAGCTTATCGCTCTTTTCAATACTTTATTGGAGAGTTTGATCCTGGCTCAGGACGAACGCTGGCGGCATGCCTAATACATGCAAGTCGAGCGGACTTGAAGAGAAGCTTGCTTCTTGGATGGTTAGCGGCGGACGGGTGAGTAACACGTAGGCAACCTGCCCTCAAGTTTGGGACAACTACCGGAAACGGTAGCTAATACCGAATAATTGTTTTCTTCGCCTGAAGGAAACTGGAAAGACGGAGCAATCTGTCACTTGGGGATGGGCCTGCGGCGCATTAGCTAGTTGGTGAGGTAACGGCTCACCAAGGCGACGATGCGTAGCCGACCTGAGAGGGTGATCGGCCACACTGGGACTGAGACACGGCCCAGACTCCTACGGGAGGCAGCAGTAGGGAATCTTCCGCAATGGGCGAAAGCCTGACGGAGCAATGCCGCGTGAGTGATGAAGGTTTTCGGATCGTAAAGCTCTGTTGCCAGGGAAGAACGCTTGGGAGAGTAACTGCTCTCAAGGTGACGGTACCTGAGAAGAAAGCCCCGGCTAACTACGTGCCAGCAGCCGCGGTAATACGTAGGGGGCAAGCGTTGTCCGGAATTATTGGGCGTAAAGCGCGCGCAGGCGGTCATTTAAGTCTGGTGTTTAATCCCGGGGCTCAACCCCGGATCGCACTGGAAACTGGGTGACTTGAGTGCAGAAGAGGAGAGTGGAATTCCACGTGTAGCGGTGAAATGCGTAGATATGTGGAGGAACACCAGTGGCGAAGGCGACTCTCTGGGCTGTAACTGACGCTGAGGCGCGAAAGCGTGGGGAGCAAACAGGATTAGATACCCTGGTAGTCCACGCCGTAAACGATGAGTGCTAGGTGTTAGGGGTTTCGATACCCTTGGTGCCGAAGTTAACACATTAAGCACTCCGCCTGGGGAGTACGGTCGCAAGACTGAAACTCAAAGGAATTGACGGGGACCCGCACAAGCAGTGGAGTATGTGGTTTAATTCGAAGCAACGCGAAGAACCTTACCAGGTCTTGACATCTGAATGACCGGTGCAGAGATGTACCTTTTCTTCGGAACATTCAAGACAGGTGGTGCATGGTTGTCGTCAGCTCGTGTCGTGAGATGTTGGGTTAAGTCCCGCAACGAGCGCAACCCTTATATTTAGTTGCCAGCATTTCGGATGGGCACTCTAGATAGACTGCCGGTGACAAACCGGAGGAAGGTGGGGATGACGTCAAATCATCATGCCCCTTATGACCTGGGCTACACACGTACTACAATGGCCGGTACAACGGGCTGCGAAATCGCGAGATGGAGCCAATCCCAACAAAGCCGGTCTCAGTTCGGATTGCAGGCTGCAACTCGCCTGCATGAAGTCGGAATTGCTAGTAATCGCGGATCAGCATGCCGCGGTGAATACGTTCCCGGGTCTTGTACACACCGCCCGTCACACCACGAGAGTTTATAACACCCGAAGTCGGTGGGGTAACCGCAAGGAGCCAGCCGCCGAAGGTGGGATAGATGATTGGGGTGAAGTCGTAACAAGGTAGCCGTATCGGAAGGTGCGGCTGGATCACCTCCTTTCTATGGAGAATCGTTTCCTGCAACGGAAACATTCAAATACGCAGCTTAGCTGCAAAACACTCACTCGTTGTTCGGTTTTGAGAGCTCAAACTCTCAAACAGCTTGCTTTTGCATGGAGCTTGTTCTTTGAAAACTAGATATCGAAACGAAACAAACGCGAATTAGAACATTCCTTTTTAGCTGAACTTGTGTTAAACAAGTTTCAATAAAAACGGTAGTCAAATTGCTTTTGTGAGGGTATCGGGTGAGAGCGACTTTTGGCTTTGCGCAAGCAAAACAAGGGAAGCGAGCGACCGAAACCGGAACAAAATGGTTAAGCTACTAAGAGCACACGGAGGATGCCTAGGCGCTAGGAGCCGATGAAGGACGTGGCGAACAACGAAACTGCCTCGGGGAGCTGTAAGCAAGCTTTGATCCGGGGGTGTCCGAATGGGGAAACCCAGCTGGGGTAATTTCCAGTTACTCATAACTGAATACATAGGTTATGCAGAGGCATACCAGGGGAACTGAAACATCTAAGTACCCTGAGGAAGAGAAAACAATAGTGATTCCGTCAGTAGCGGCGAGCGAACGCGGAGAAGCCCAAACCAAAGAGCTTGCTCTTTGGGGTTGTGGGACGTCTCACATGGAGTTACAAAGGAACCGGTTAAGCGAAGAGGTCTGGAAAGGCCCGCCAAAGAAGGTAAAAGCCCTGTAGTTGAAAGTCTGTTCCCTCCGAGACGGATCCCGAGTAGTGCGGGGCACGTGAAACCCCGTATGAATCCGGCAGGACCATCTGCCAAGGCTAAATACTTCCTAGCGACCGATAGTGAAGCAGTACCGTGAGGGAAAGGTGAAAAGCACCCCGGAAGGGGAGTGAAATAGAACCTGAAACCGTGTGCTTACAAAAAGTCAGAGCCCGTTTTAGGGGTGATGGCGTGCCTTTTGTAGAATGAACCGGCGAGTTACGTTCCCGTGCAAGGTTAAGGTGAAGAGCCGGAGCCGCAGCGAAAGCGAGTCTGAATAGGGCGAATGAGTACGTGGACGTAGACCCGAAACCGGGTGATCTACCCCTGTCCAGGGTGAAGGTGCGGTAACACGCACTGGAGGCCCGAACCCACGCATGTTGAAAAATGCGGGGATGAGGTGGGGGTAGCGGAGAAATTCCAATCGAACTCGGAGATAGCTGGTTCTCCCCGAAATAGCTTTAGGGCTAGCCTCGGAAAACAGAGTCGTGGAGGTAGAGCACTGATTGGGTGCGGGGCCCGCAAGGGTTACCAAGCTCAGTCAAACTCCGAATGCCATAGACTTACTTCCGGGAGTCAGACAGTGAGTGCTAAGATCCATTGTCAAAAGGGAAACAGCCCAGACCATCAGCTAAGGTCCCCAAGTGTGTGTTAAGTGGGAAAGGATGTGGAGTTGCACAGACAACCAGGATGTTGGCTTAGAAGCAGCCATCATTGAAAGAGTGCGTAATAGCTCACTGGTCGAGTGACTCTGCGCCGAAAATGTAACGGGGCTAAACACACCACCGAAGCTATGGCTTGATGCTTTGCATCAGGGGTAGGGGAGCGTTGTATAAGGGTTGAAGGTGTACCGTAAGGAGCGCTGGACATTATACAAGTGAGAATGCCGGTATGAGTAACGAAAAGATCAGTGAGAATCTGATCCGCCGAAAGCCTAAGGGTTCCTGAGGAAGGCTCGTCCGCTCAGGGTAAGTCGGGACCTAAGGCGAGGCCGAAAGGCGTAGTCGAAGGACAACAGGTCGAAATTCCTGTACCACCGTAAGCCGTTATGAGCAATGGGGGGACGCAGTAGGGTAGTGACGCGGACTGATGGATGTCCGTCTAAGCAGTGAGGCTGATGTGTAGGCAAATCCGCACATTGTAAGGCTGAGCTGTGATGGGGAGCGAAAATTATAGTAGCGAAGGTCATGATCTCACACTGCCAAGAAAAGCCTCTAGCCAGGTGATGGTGCCCGTACCGCAAACCGACACAGGTAGGCGAGAAGAGTATTCTAAGGCGCGCGGAAGAACTCTCGTTAAGGAACTCGGCAAAATGACCCCGTAACTTCGGGAGAAGGGGTGCCCCGGTAGTGTGAATAGCACGAGGGGGCCGCAGTGAAAAGGCCCAAGCGACTGTTTAGCAAAAACACAGGTCTGTGCGAAGCCGTAAGGCGAAGTATACGGGCTGACGCCTGCCCGGTGCTGGAAGGTTAAGGGGAGTGGTTAGGAGCAATCCGAAGCTGTGAACCGAAGCCCCAGTAAACGGCGGCCGTAACTATAACGGTCCTAAGGTAGCGAAATTCCTTGTCAGGTAAATTCTGACCCGCACGAATGGCGTAACGACTTGGGCGCTGTCTCAACGAGAGATCCGGTGAAATTTTAATACCTGTGAAGATGCAGGTTACCCGCGACAAGACGGAAAGACCCCATGGAGCTTTACTGCAGCTTGATATTGAATTTGGGTACGATCTGTACAGGATAGGTGGGAGCCTTTGAAACGTGAGCGCCAGCTTGCGTGGAGGCAACGTTGGGATACCACCCTGATCGTATCTAGGTTCTAACCTGGTACCGTAATCCGGTGCGGGGACAGTGTCAGGTGGGCAGTTTGACTGGGGCGGTCGCCTCCTAAAGAGTAACGGAGGCGCCCAAAGGTTCCCTCAGAATGGTTGGAAATCATTCGAAGAGTGCAAAGGCATAAGGGAGCTTGACTGCGAGACCTACAAGTCGAGCAGGGACGAAAGTCGGGCTTAGTGATCCGGTGGTACCGCATGGAAGGGCCATCGCTCAACGGATAAAAGCTACCCTGGGGATAACAGGCTTATCTCCCCCAAGAGTCCACATCGACGGGGAGGTTTGGCACCTCGATGTCGGCTCATCGCATCCTGGGGCTGAAGTAGGTCCCAAGGGTTGGGCTGTTCGCCCATTAAAGCGGTACGCGAGCTGGGTTCAGAACGTCGTGAGACAGTTCGGTCCCTATCTGTCGTGGGCGTAGGAAATTTGAGAGGAGCTGTCCTTAGTACGAGAGGACCGGGATGGACGTACCGCTGGTGTACCAGTTGTTCCGCCAGGAGCACCGCTGGGTAGCTATGTACGGACGGGATAAACGCTGAAAGCATCTAAGCGTGAAGCCCCCCTCAAGATGAGATTTCCCAGTATGTAAGACCCCTTGAAGACGACGAGGTAGATAGGCTGGGGGTGGAAGTGCAGCAATGCATGGAGCTGACCAGTACTAATCGGTCGAGGGCTTATCCAATAGCAAGTTGTAATTCGCATGTTTCGTTTCGAATCTAGTTTTCAGAGAACGATCTCTGAATGTAAGCTAAGCGTTGCGTTTGGTGGCGATGGCGGAGGGGTTCCACACGTACCCATCCCGAACACGACCGTTAAGCCCTCTAGCGCCGATGGTACTTGGACCGCAGGGTCCTGGGAGAGTAGGACGCCGCCAAGCAACAGGAAGACACACTTGATGATATCGAGTGTGTCTTTTTTATTTTAATGTAATTCAATAGTTGTGATTTGACTTGTTATATACATAAAATACTGGCGTTCCAATCCTTAAAGCTGTGATACAATAGGTGAGGTCTATATAGAAAACGGAAACACGCATAAGTACGAGGAGGAACAGTGAACACGATGAAATCAGCCCCGTTTATTGCTGTGGAAGGTCCGATCGGAGCGGGGAAAACAACGCTGGCAACGATGCTTTCCCATGAATTGAATCTTCCGTTAGTTAAAGAAATCGTAGAAGAGAATCCATTTCTGGCTTCCTTTTATCAGGATATCGACGAGTGGAGTTTCCAATTGGAAATGTTTTTTCTGTGTAATCGGTTTAAACAACTGGAAGACACGGGCGTTCATTATGTAGAGCAGAATACCCCAGTCATTTCAGACTATCATATCTATAAAAATATGATTTTTGCCGATCGTACCTTAAAGGGAACGAAACGGGATAAATATCGTCAAATCTATCATCTGTTAACAGATGATCTGCCAAAGCCCAATCTGGTGCTTTATATTGAAGCTGAACTCGATACGTTGATGTACCGCATTAACAAGCGTGGACGCTCATTTGAGCAGGACATGGACCCGGCATATATGGAACAACTCATTGCTGATTACAAAACAGGCATGGATTATCTGGCAAATAGCACAAATCCGCCAGTAATCATTAAGGTCAATGCAGAGCAACTCGACTTTGTGGAACATCCTGAACACTTCAGGCAAATTGTTAATCAGGTAAAGGAGTATATCATATGAATAACTATGGCATTCCAACGAATGCATTAATTACGGTAGCAGGTACGGTTGGGGTGGGTAAATCCACGTTAACGGCTGCACTTGCGCAGCGTTTGAACTTCAAGACCTCTCTAGAGCAAGTTGATCATAATCCATATTTGGAGAAGTTCTATCATGACTTTGAGCGTTGGAGCTTCCATCTGCAGATTTATTTCCTTGCAGAGCGCTTCAAGGAACAGAAAAAGATTTTTGAACTAGGTGGGGGATTCGTACAGGATCGTTCCATCTATGAAGATACGGGCATTTTTGCACAAATGCATGCAGATCAAGGAACCATGTCTGCTACAGATTTCGAGACATACAGCAGTTTATTTGAAGCAATGGTAATGACACCGTATTTCCCACATCCAGACGTGCTGATCTATCTGGAAGGCAGTCTGCCTTCGATTTTAAACCGTATTACGGAACGCGGACGCGAGATGGAGATTCAGACGGACCGTTCGTACTGGGAACACATGCACGAGCGCTATTCCGTGTGGATTGATCAGTTTACAGCTTGCCCTGTGCTGCGTCTGAACATTGATGAGTATGATGTGCATGATCCGGCATCGGTGGATGCCATTTTGGCACAGATTGCAGCTGTCATTCAGCCTTCCAAGGAAGTGCAAAGGTAAGATAGAGAGAGCTTTTCAATGTAGTTTTCTCGGTTACATTGGTTATATCTATGATACAGATATGGACAACATCCCTTCTACGGCTATTATGCTGTTGGAGGGGTGTTTTTTTATGTGCCAAGGGAATGATTATGAGAGGTTTGTGGACAAAACTAAAATGATATTCGAGCGAATAAGGAAATGGATGCTTAATATATCTTTTCTATTATGTAAATACATGGCACCAAAAGTAGAAAAATGTTGAATAATAAGTCTTTTTGTGGTTTCATAGGAAAGGTGAATTCTGGAAAAGAAGCATATGCATGACTCAGGAGGGAAAGACAACGTGGAAGAGAAACAAGGAGTTAAAATCGGTATGCCGATCATTGGTGGCTTAATTGCAGCCATTCTGGGAGGCATCGTATGGGCAGCTATTGCTGCAATGACCGATTATGAGGTGGGATTAATTGCGATTCTGATTGGAGCGCTCACAGGTTACGCAGTTGTGTTGTTCTCCAATAAACAAATTGCGACGGTACATAAGATTATTGCCGTACTGTTTGCGCTTGTTGGTATTTTGTTGGGTAAATATCTGACGGTCGTATATTTTACTTCCGAACTGTTTGGTGATGTAGGCGTGATGGAACTTGTGTTTGATAGCGAGATGATCAGTGCGTTTATGGAAACCTTCCAGGACTATTTCAGTCAACCGATTGATTTATTATTCATCGTGCTTGCGATTGTGTCTGCATGGCAGATTCCTGGCCGGATGGCGAGAACCAGTCTAGCTACGGATGTATCTTCATCGGATCACGCACCAAGAGCTTAATCGGATAGACGGTGGACGCTGACAGCAAAATGAAGAACGTTTGACAGAAGAAACTTAATGCTCATCATCCTAAGCACTTATGAAGTTATATCGAAGGACTGGGAGCAGAAGAAAAACGTAGTAAAGAGCATCTACTTTAAAAGATATTTATAGAGTACTCAGAGTGAGCAGCAGTTAGGCTTGTTCACATTGCGGCTGAGATACTTCCATACATAGGGACGATACGCCTGAGGGTGTACGTCCCTTTTGTGTATACACCAGGTAGGGGGATATTGCTCATAACTTTTGCAACACTTCGGATCGATTTAAATTACTTACCACATAACCCTAGTAAATATCCAACATGTTCATAAGGTTAATTACAAGAAAGATATGTTCACCCCAAAAGGTAGGTTCAGTTATCCGAAGGGTCATTTACTGCGAATAAAGCTGATGACGAGAGATTACTTTTATCACTACGGACAGAGGTTAAATTTCCAGACTATTTTTTACTATCCACATCTGACGGCAATGAGAGTTGAATAATACTGTATGTGGTTGAAGACAGGGCTATATTATTTGTTTTGGTCAGCAAATACAGCCATGGCATCCCTCATAAATACTGCCAAACCATCGCCAAACTGATCAATATTGCGTGTGAAGCGTTCATCGTCCACGTACATCTGACCGAGTCCCCTGAAGGCTTCAGGCGAGTAGCTTCCCATCTGGTTCAGCAAGGTGTACCATTCTTGAATACCGGCCTGTGCCTCGGCAGATACTGGTTCTGTGTGACGAAGTGCGGCCAGACTCTTGTAGATTTCGTTCATTTGATTGGACAGAGCCTCTTGCTCTGTGGTTGATTTACTGTGTAGCTTCTGATTTGCGTGATCGACGGCATGGTCTCCCCAACGTTCCCGAGCTTCTTGTTCATACGGATTCTGGCTAAAATCAAATCCTTCGAATTGTTCTTTGGCTGTCATTTTAATTTCTCCTCTCACGTGTAAAACCGTTCTATCAATGGTAGCAATCATCTGGTCCAAGCGTTGGCGCTTCTCCAGCAGTATAAGTCGATGCATTTTAAGTGCTTCTTCCGGATTGAAGGAGGGGTTGGTTATAATGTTTTTGATCTCCTTCAGAGAGAAGTCGAGTTCCTTGAAAAACAATATCTGCTGCAACCGTTCCAGGTTGGCATCTGAATATAATCGATATCCGGCAGAAGTTACTTCGTCCGGGGTTAATAGTCCGATCTCATCATAGTGATGCAGTGTGCGCACACTGATCGAGGCAAGTTCGGCAACTTCTTTTACCTTCATGGCCATGTGTGAAACCTCCTTACAACACCGATTGTACAGTGTCACGTTACGTGAGAGTCAACCGTTGAAAATGAGAAAACAAGATGCAAGCATGGAAGCTGCATCTTGATCATGGATTGATGACTGGATGTGAATAGGTGTGACTAAATTATTGTAACATTCAGTCACTGTAGGGGAGCGGCTGTGCTTCTATGTCGAAGACATAGGTTGCTGCCGCGCCGCGGGGGTGTTTTGAGGCTCCTCTGTTATGGAGAGGAGCGTGAGCGGTTGTGGGCTGCACCATGTATGCGGTGCAGCCCACGGGGCTGGCAGTGCAGGGAGAGCAGGGCTACGCCTGCATCCCGCGCACTGCCGCAGCGAACTGCGCAGCCGCTGCGCGCACGTCGGCCGCGCCCGCGATGGCGGAGATGACGGCTACTCCGTCGGCTCCAGCCGCCATCACGGCGGCCGTGGTATCGGGCGTAATGCCGCCGATACCCACAATCGGAACTGCGATGCCTGCGGCGCGCAGTTCCGCCACCCCTGCGGGGCCCAGCACAGCGTGGGCATCCGCTTTGGAGCGCGTCGGGTACATGGGCCCGACGCCAAGGTAGTCGGCGCCCGCCTGCAACGCACGGCGCGCCTCATCCACGGAGTGGGCGGATACGCCAAGCATCCGCCCATCTCCAATGCGGGCGCGTACTAGCGCCGCGTCCGCATCTTCCTGGCCGACATGCACGCCGTCGGCCTCCACCGCTACAGCCAGCTCCACATCATCGTTCACGATGAACGGGACCCCGTGCTGGCTACACACCTCGCGAAGCCGCATCGCAAGCGTGATGCGAGCTTCGCCAACCAGGGCGCCAGTTCCCTTTTCACGGAACTGGAACAGCGTGATGCCGCCAGCAATGGCCTGGCGCAATACTTCCATAGGGTCTTGCTTTGTATTGACGCTGCCCATCACTAAATACACCTGCATCGCGCGTTGTACCGCTTCTGCATTCCAAGGGTGCATCACTGCTCACCCCGCTGTCTGCGCTGATACGCAAAATGATTTGTCGGCCCATGTCCGGCCCCAATCCCCAGCTCATCTTCGATGGCTGCCTGAATGAATGCTCGCGCGGTCATAACGGCAGCCAGAACAGGTGAACCCTTGGCTAACTCTGAGGTGATGGCAGCAGAGTATGTGCACCCCGTTCCGTGTGTATGACGTGTTACCACACGAACATTCTCCAGATAATGAAAAGACTGCCCATCATAGAGCACATCCACGATCATACCACTTCCTTCATCATGACCACCTTTGACCAAAGCATACGTTGAGCCCATCTGTACAATCCGTCTTGCGGCTTCTTCCCGCTGATTCAGATTCGTGATGGACATTTCGGTAAGCAGTTCCGCTTCCGGTATATTAGGTGTTGTGATCAGGGCATGGGGCAACAACTCCGTAACCAACGCCTGTACAGCTTCCTGCTGGAGAAGGGGGGCGCCACCTTTGGCTACCATCACAGGGTCGATGACCAGATTTGACCAACGGTATTGCTGCCATTTCTCAGCCACTAGACGAATAATCTCGGCACTATATAACATGCCGGTCTTCGTTGCAGTTGGTTGAAAGTCTTCGCCGGTCGAGTCCAATTGCTGGGCAATGCCATCGTAAGGGATGGGAAAAACGCCCTGCACACCAGTTGTATTTTGGGCAGCAATAGCGGTGATAACGGTCATGCCGTATACACCAAGCTCCTGAAATGTTTTCAGATCGGCCTGAATGCCTGCGCCGCCCCCGTTATCGGAGCCTGCAATGGTTAGCGCTTGAGCAATACTCATACTGCACCTCCACGGATCTGACGGATCTGTGCGCGTTCTGCCAAGAGGTCTGGTGTTACTTGTGCCAGTTGATTCAACAATTCAATCTGGAAGCTGCCCGGCCCCTGATGAGCTGTCCGCTCTGCCGCCAGTTCAGCTGCTACACCATAAAACGCTAGCGCTTCAACAACACTGCCTAGAAGATCGGCTCCTGATTCCGCTATGGCTGTAAAAGCGCCAATCACTGAACTGAGCAGACAGCCAGCACCTGTGACCTGAGTGAGCAGGGCATGACCATTACTCGTGAGGAATGTGGATTGTCCATCAGTAATAATATCTTCTTTTCCGGTAATGACCACGACACAGCCAAGTTTATGCGCTGCCCGCTCGGCAATGCCGATTCGGTCGCCCTCACCTGATCCTGCATCCACACCTTTAATACTCCAACTCTCACCGATGACATTAGCGACCTCTGCCACATTGCCGCGCAGTACTGTGAGACGAAGTTCACGAACGAGTAGCTGCACGGTTTCCGTGCGATAAGTGGTTGCGCCTGCGCCGACGGGATCAAGCACCACAGGCACGTGATGCGCATTAGCCGATTGACCTGCCAGACGGATCGCCTGAACGACTTTGTCATCGAGAGTACCGATGTTGAGTACGACGGCTCCTGACATCTTGGCGACATCAGCCACCTCTTCATGAGCATAGGCCATAAAAGGGGACGCACCGAGTGCAAGCAGACCATTGGCTGTGAAGGGAGCCACGACAAGGTTAGTGATATTGTGTACCAGCGGATTTTGCGTACGAACACGTTCCAGATAAGACATATAATTTCCTCCTTGTTTTGAAGTAACCCGATCGGCGGAAGTCCGATATCTGGAGTCACTCAACAGAATAATTGGATATGAGTTCCCTTGTTGAGTTGGGGCGCAGAGTCTAACAACAGCCAGATGCATTAATGCGGGAAAAGCAGAAACGTAAAATCTAAATTAATTTCATAACTCACTAAAATGGATTTTTGGAACTGGATATAGACAAATTGAATCATTCTGATCGATATCTAGCGAAACAATAAAAAACGAAACGATACAAAATACAGAAAGTGAACAGAGTGAATTTCTCCAAACTTAGGCAAGCAATACTGTGATGGATGTTAGCATCCAACCAGTGTCTTGAAGTCCAGGCTGGTCGATACCCAACTGATTGGGGCACGATCGATCGGGGCACGACTGGTCAGACGATGTTTCTAAAGAACACAGGACGTCTTATTTGGCTGTCAGGTCCTCCTTTTGAAATGTAAGGAACATCAGACACGTTATTCCCAGAATCTCCTGACCAAAACGCTGCAAACAGCTATTTATTCTGATATAACATGTTTCAGGTTCTTTAGATTTCTGCAACCGCTCCAAATCCCTGAATAGGACGCCTCAGATTCGTTAGCAGTCGTAGCATGCTCTGTTTCGATCAAGTTAAGGAGCGTTTCAGCTCCCAGTAGGCTTGAAGATAAGCGCTAATTACATTACCAAATACATATCAACAAGCCACCCAAACGCATATCAAGCTGCCCAATTGCACATCAAGCCACTTAGGATTGTTATAAATTCTGATCCTCCGATGCTTGCTTCAGGCCAATTCCATTTCGCAAAACTTCATGCATTCGATCCTACGTTTTGCTAACTTTGCTTTTAATCACATTGCTTTCATTCCCTTTATGTTCAATCACTTTTCCTTTATTCGCGTTGCTCTCCTTTATTTACTCTCCTTGCAGAGTAATAAAAGCATCCTCGGCTTTCACCGATTCAGGAATCAAATCCTGTTCAACGAGCCATGCACGTACATTTTCCCACGATTCCATTTCCTGCCGACCAAATGGTTGGCCTTCTTCATTCATGAGTGGTAGCAGAATTGCCAGGCTTTTGGTTTCGATCTCCGGGTCAAGCGGTGATGTTTCATTCTCATGAGCGAGCAGAATACTCAAGGCTTCTTCTGGATGCTCAGTCACATATTTTTGTCCTTCCTGGACCGCTTTGACGAACCGGGTAAGTTGGTCTTTTTTCGCTTCAATGCCAGCTTCACTTGCAGTCAGGACCAATTCATAATAATCAGGCACGCCATAATCGGTGGGGTTAATTGATTTCATGGCATGTCCTTCTTTCTCCAAAATCAATTGTTCATGGTTAATGAAACCACCCATAATTGCATCCGCCTGTCCGGAAGCCAGCGAAGGAATCAGATCGAACCCAACGTCGACCAGATTTATGTTGTCGGGATTGCCGCCATCCTTACTGATCATCGTACGTACCATCGCTTCGTACAGAGGAATGGAGGAATAACCAACAGTCTTTTCTTCAAGATCTTTGGGTGAACTTACGTTGCCATTCGCTTCGGTCAACAGATGCACAAGCGGGTGGCGAACAACAGCAGCAATGGAACGTACAGGAATGTTCTCACCACGAGCGAGTAAGATTTGGGGCTGGTAGCTTAGAGCCAGATCAATTTTTCCGGCAGCAACAAGTTTGAGTGAATCATTGGTATCCGCAGGCATCTGAATTTCAACATCCAGACCTTGGTCTGCAAAGTATCCTTTTTCCTGAGCCACATAGATGAAGGAGTGTACTGCATTCGGGTACCAGTCGAGCATGATAGACAGTTTATCTTTGGCGTCTGATGCTGGTTCGGTTGCAGACGGATCTGTTTGCTGTGTATTGGTTGCCGAATCTGTTGTTGGCCTATTTTGGCTAGTGTCTGTGGTGCTGCATCCGCTAACGATCAGCAAAAGGCTAATGAGTATGATGGGAAGCAGGGAGTATATACCTTTGTTATTCATAAATGAAGTTCCTCATTTCATCGTTTTGATTTGTAGAAAATGGGCAACAGCATGTTAACGACAATGTGACAATGAACTGATTGAAGATGCTGCTGAAATTGTGCATAAGATATGTTTTTTTTTTTTGATTGTAACTACTGTATTTACATCTAATTTCTGTCTAAGTATTATCCAACTTTTCTGTTGCCTCCATGACGATGACGCCGTATGTTAAACCGTTTCTCCAGCCAGGCAATCAGTACAAACAAAACGATCCCAAGCAGGGATAACAGCACAATAGCGGCAAACATCGCATCCGTGTTCATGTTGCTGGACATGCGGCGGCTGAAGTATCCGAGACCTTTGCTGCCACCGAGCCATTCACCAATCGTTGCCCCAACCACGCAGTACACCACTGACATCTTTAACCCGGAGAAAAAAGAGGGAAGTGCCAGCGGAACCTGGAGTTTGCGAAAAATATCCCACTTGCTGGCGCCCATGGTGAGCAGCAGTTCACGCTGCTCTGGATCGCCTTGGCGGAGTCCATCGTAGGTACTGACTACAATGGGGAAGAATGCGATTAAGAATACCACCGCGACTTTGCTCCACAACGTGTAACCAAACCACAAGATAAATACGGGGGACAAGGCGATCAGCGGGATGGTTTGACTGATCACGATGAAGGGATATAGGGCCTTTTCAATCGATCGGTTCATATGCATGCCTGTTGCCAGAGTAATTCCAGTCACTATGGACAAGACAAAACCAACAATAACCTCCATAAAGGTAGCAGGTAGATGGATAGTCAACAGCAGACGACGATGCTCAACCAGTGAGCTTACGATGGCCGTGGGTGCAGGAATGATGAAGGAGGGCACCCATCCCATACGCACAATCACTTCCCAGATCGCCAGTAAAAAGAACATGAGCAGAATAAACAAACCATATTGGGAAAACCATTTCGAGAGCCACTTTGAACACCACGTCCAAACGCTAACCTCAGCTCTATCATTTTGCATGTAATTGTTCCTCCAGTTGTTGCCTCATCTGCACGAGAGCTGGTTCGTAGATCATGTCCGAATGCCTTGGGCGTGGTAAAGGAACCGTCATCTCCCGCAACTGCTGACCTTGCCCCCCTGGAGTTAACAGAATGATACGGTCACTTAACAGCAGGGCTTCCTCGATGTCATGGGTAATGAACAGCACGGTTTGTCCAAAGTCCTCCCACAGCTCCAGCAACCAGCGATGCATTTCTCGTTTGGTTAAGGCGTCGAGTGCACCGAAGGGTTCATCCAGCAACATGAGCTGCCCGCCTGTAAGCAAGGTACGCAGCAATGCCACCCGCTGCCGCATGCCGCCGGATAACTCATCTGGATAGGCCTGCTCATAACCGGACAAGCCGAACCTTGCCAATCCTGCGATGATATCGGCTCGTAGTTTGTCCTTGTCCTGTCGGCCTGGTGCAAGCTCGGCAGGTAGCATGCAGTTCTCCATGACGGTACGCCAGGATAACAGCAGATCTTTCTGCGGCATATAGGCGACTCGTCCGAGCCGTTGTCCTTGCGGGACATCAGCTATATCGATGGTGCCAACGGTTGGCTCATGCAAGCCTGCGAGCAGCTTGAAGAGTGTGCTTTTACCTGATCCGCTGGAGCCGATGAGCGAGACAAATTCTCCTTGTTGAACCTGAAGTGACACATTGACGAGCACAGGGGACTCTTTTTTTTCGGGAAAAGCAAAGCTTACGTTGTGAATGGTTACATGGTTATCCATCTGATCCTCACCCCCTTGATGTCAGACTACTGCAATAACAACGGCATCCTATACTCTGCAAAAGGAACAAAAAAGACCCACCCATTTCCGGAGAAATGAGTGGGTCTGTAAGTTAAATCCGCAATTTATCTTCACATACATGAAAAATTCCGCTTACTAAAAGGCCGCTCCACTTCCCTCCGCTGGTATGATCCAGATCAGGTTCAAAGGGTCCGAATAGTCATATTCGTCTCAGCCGCAAGGCTCCCCTAGTGCAAAAGTTCAAGATATGCAGTTGTGTGTTCAGCATATATCACTTGAACATGAACTGTAAAGAGGCAGCATGATGGAATTCTTGAGATGAACTTGGAGTCAGACCCGAACAACTGAACAATTTACCTGGGCTCCCTAACCCGATATAATAGTGGTGGCGCATATTGGCCGGATCACAAATGCAGGTGGGATTGTTCTCCCTCCTAGGCAGAATGGGGACCCGAGTTGAAAACGTTCAAAAAAGTATATATTGAGATCACGAGTATCTGCAATCTGGCATGCAGCTTCTGTCCGCAGACACAGCGTGCCAAAGGATTCATTGACCCTGAAGTCTTCAACAATATACTGGATCAAGTTAAACCACACACCAATCATATTTATCTACATGTCAAAGGCGAACCCTTGTTGCATCCCAAAATAGATCTGTTGCTCGATTCCGCACATGAGAAGGGACTCAAGGTGAACATTACAACGAATGGTACACTGCTGCCCAAGACTCAGCATAAATTGCTTGGCAAACCAGCGCTGCGGCAGATGAATTTCTCCCTGCACAGTTTCGATGGGCATGAAGGTTCAACAGACCGTGACGGATACCTGCGTCATATTTTGTCCTTTGTACACGAGGCCGTTAAGCACAATGTCATCATCTCATTTCGGTTGTGGAATCTGACACAGGATAACTTCACAAATGCTCAGATGAATCGAAATCGGGAGACCCTTGAAGTATTGGAACGTGAGTTCAATCTGGATTTCCGCATTGAGGAAAAAGTAGTTCCAGGTAGCGGGGTCAAAATTGCCCCGAATGTATACCTGAATCAGGACCATGAGTTCCAGTGGCCAAGTCTGGATGCACCTGAAGATGACGGTAAAGGCTTTTGCCATGCACTTCGCGGTCAGGCAGCTGTGCTTGTAGATGGAACGGTGGTTCCATGCTGTCTCGATGGCGAGGGTGTGATTAACCTGGGTAATGTGCACGAGAAGTCATTCTCGGAGATTATTGAGGGTGAGCGAGCGAACAATCTGGTATATGGCTTCTCCAAGCGGGAAGCTGTGGAAGAGTTGTGTCGAAAGTGCGGTTATCGTAAGAGATTCGGAGCCTGATATTTTATAACAGCAAGCCAGAAGACATTCAAGATCACACATTTGGAGACAAATGTAGTGGTCTTTCTTTGTTATTGGGGATTAAGTGAGGGGTACCAACGTTACAAATGAGCATACCAGAGGTTGATATGAGCATATTGCTTGAGAGACCTAGCATGCAAAAAATGCCGATATGACAGGGATTGTACGATGTCATGATATATCTGATCTAATGATTATTCTAGTTACCTTCCTTATTTGGTAGGATTAGGTTGTGGTTCGGACAGAGGTGCACCTCTGGCGAACTTCCAGTACAAGCCCAGACTGTACACTACCAAAAAACGAGAGAATAAGGGAGGAATAAAGTTATGAAAAAAATGTTGACGTTGTTACTGTCCGCTGGTTTGGTTGCTTCTATATTTGGTGCAGTTCCGGTTGCGGCTGCGCCTACGGTTGTAAATTCAACTATTGTTGTTCCAAAGGGCACGACCTATGATGGTCAAGGCAAAACATTTGTAGCTAATCCTTCCACACTGGGCGACGGATCTCAAGCAGAAAATCAGAAGCCAGTCTTCCGTCTGGAGGCAGGGGCCACGCTCAAAAACGTAAACATTGGATCACCAGCTGCTGATGGTGTTCACTGTTATGGCAACTGTAATATATCGAATGTGGTCTGGCAGGACGTGGGCGAGGATGCACTGACATTGAAGTCTGCCGGAACGGTTAACATTACCGGTGGGGCAGCGTATAAGGCTTATGATAAAGTGTTCCAGATGAATGCAGCTGGAACAATTAACATCAAAAATTTCCGTGCAGATGATATTGGCAAACTGGTTCGCCAAAATGGTGGAACTTCCTTTGCAGTTAACATGACGCTGGATAACTCCAACATTTCCAATGTAAAAGATTCGATTATGCGTACAGACAGCAGCACATCACAAGGGAAAATTACGAATACCCGTTATTCCAAAGTACCAACGTTGTTCAAGGGGTTTGCTTCGGGGAAAACGAGCCAGTCTGGGAACACGCAATATTAAGAACAGGGATACCTTGGAATACGGATTGAAGGCGTGTACGGATAAGGTAGCTATTTCACATTGTGAAGTATGTCCAAAAGGCATCCAGGGGGATGCCTTTTCCTATGCCAACTTTTGATTTTTGTAGAGACCATTGCCACAAATACCCATCTGATGTACATTAGAAGCAATGAAATAAGTGAACCGGGAGCTCAATGAAGTTGGGCTGAGAGAGTGGCCTTGTGCCGCTGACCGTACATCTGATCTGGGTAATGCCAGCGTAGAGAACATGGATTTGCGATATGTAAGGGTGAATTGTGGGAATGAACGTGGATGAACAACAGACCTCTTTGAACTGTGGTGGTGTATCTGCCATGACGGAGGGGGGCTGGTTGATATTCCGTATTTTCGACATCCATCCAATACATCATTGTGAAGATTGTCCACTGTGCGTGAGGCCTGCCCGGAACCGGGGAGGCTTTTTCGTTTATTGTGATAACCCCCACAGGGAACAAAGGAAGGACGTAGAGAACATGGCAACAACAGCAGGCAACAAGCGATTGAAACTAACGGATATTCTGGTAACCATCGTGATCGCAGTAGTGTTTGGGGTGATTTACAAGATATGGGGACCTACATATGACTTGATGAAACCATTTGGTGTTCATGCGGAGCAGATGATCTACGGCATGTGGTTTATGGCGGGCACGTTTGCTTTTGTTATCATTCGTAAACCAGGCGTGGCTATTCTTGCCGAAGTTGCGGCTTCAACGGTAAGTGCTTTCTTGGGTAGTGAATGGGGCATGTCCACACTGGTGTATGGCCTGTTGCAAGGATTGGGAGCTGAGATATTCTTCGCAGCATTTTTCTATCGCAAAACGAATCTGTTTGTTACCTGTCTTGCAGCCATAGGAGCTGCAGCGGCTTCGCTTTTGCTGGATTACCAGTACGGGTATATTGATTCACTCTCGACGTGGAATTATACGTTATTTATCGGGTTCCGCTTCATTGGAAGTATTCTGATTGCTGGAGTGTTCGCTTATTATCTTGCCAAAGCATTGGAACTCACCGGTGTAACACGTTCGCTCAGGCCGGTATCCAAACAAGATTATGAGGCGCTGGATTAGATGAACGGGGAAGGGAATTCGCAAGCGGTAAGTGTGACAAATCTAAGATGCAAGTTCCCGGGAGAGAAAGCCTTGGTATTTCAAGGCTTGTCTCTTTCTGTGCGTCAAGGAGAGAAAGTGCTGTTGCTTGGCCCAAGTGGCTCCGGTAAATCGACGTTATTGCAAATTTTGAGCGGTTTAATTCCACGTTCGGTTGAGATTCCGATGAAATGTGATGATATTCAGGTTCCCGCCAAAGCAGGAGTGGTCTTTCAAGATCCGGATACCCAGTTCTGTATGTCATTTACAGATGAAGAGATCGCATTTGTTCTGGAAAACCGAAATATTCCGCGTGAAGAGATGCCTGCTCTGATTGAATATTATCTGAAACAAGTGGGGTTATCCTTTGAACAGAATCGTGTATTGATCCAGTCCATGTCTCAGGGGATGAAGCAACGTCTTGCGATTGCTTCGATGCTTGCCATGGACCCGGAGGTATTGTTTTTGGATGAACCCACTGCACTGCTGGATGATGAGGGGACTTCCCAGGTGTGGGATACGGTCAGACGGATCGCCAGTGACAAAACAATCATCATCGTTGAACACAAAATAAACGAGATTGTGGATATGGTCGACCGCATCATTGTGTTATCACCTGAAGGAAAGATTGTGGCGGATGGGCCAGCACAGCAGGTATTTACTCATGAACGGGAAAAGCTGAAGGCTTATGGAATCTGGTATCCGGGTGTGTGGGATGAGCACGAGCAGGCAGCTAAGCAAGAAGAGGGAAGTGCTTCTGGAGAGCTTCAAGTGTGTGTGGATCACGGCATCTCAAGTTTGGAAGCACAGCAATCGTCTGGCTTATCCGATACACCGGGTATATCCCCCATATCTCACGTCTCACCCTTATCACCTGTATCACCCGGCTATCAGCCTGCACTGGACTTGCAGCAGTTCACCGGATGGCGTGGGAAAACACCCTTCATTCAGGTAGAACAGGCCAAAGTATGGCATGGGGATTGGATTGGTATTGTCGGAACTAATGGAGCTGGCAAGAGTTCATTGTTGTTATCTCTGATGAATATCCTGAAAACAACAGGTCATTATGAGGTGGACGGTCTGCCTTCTGGCAAAACGGAGCAGCTTGCAGATCAAATTGCATTTGTATTTCAGAACCCGGAGTTTCAATTTGTGACTAACACCGTCGCGGAAGAAGTGGAATTTTCATTGCTGGGGAGCAGGTTGACAACGGAAGAAAGACTTGTCAGGACTGATCATATGTTGAATCAATTTGGACTAATCGACCTCTCCGAGCGCCATCCCTACCAATTATCGATGGGGCAGAAACGACGCTTGAGCGTTGCCTCTGCACTGGTGAGAGAGCAGCGAATATTGCTGTTGGATGAACCTACTTTTGGACAGGATGCACGCAATACGTTTGCCATGTTAGCACAGCTGGAGCAATTGCGGAGAGAGGGAACAGCTATTGTTATGGTTACCCATGATCGTGAAATTGTAAAAAGATATTGCACCCGAATCTGGACGGTAGATGAGGGGAGGTTATCTGATGCAACTGTCGTTTCCTCACCGTGAAACCTGGCTTCATAACGTCAATCCGGGATTAAAGATGATCATTCTGACGATGATGTTTGTCATCGTTATCCTCATTCACAATCTGAATGTAATGGCCAACGTTGCGTTAGCGATGATACTGTTACTGTGCTGGACAGGTCATCCGTGGTACAGATTGATGCTGTACGCATCACCATTCATTCTAGTGTTTATCTCCACGTCTACAGGTATGATGATGTTTGGTAAGGGCGAGACCACATGGTATAAGTGGGGACTGATCCACATAACCGAAGAGAGTTTCTATCGCGGTCTGCACTTGGGTTTTCGCTCGCTGACTATGGCCGCGGCTGGGTTACTTTTTGGTCTTACGACCAAGCCTGTGAGACTGTTTTATTCCCTGATGCAGCAGTGGCGGCTTCCCGCAAAATATGCCTATAGCTTTTTGGCCGCGATGCGCATGATCCCCATTTTGCTGGATGAATTCCAGACGCTCCGTTATGCGATTCGTATTCGTGGAACACAGCAACGCGGCTCTCGCTGGAATGTGTATGGTACAATCAAGCGTTACGCTATTCCGCTGCTGGCACAGAGCATTCGCCGTGCACAGCGAATGGCGGTAGCAATGGAAGCGAAAGGGTTCACAGATGGCGCGAGCCGCACGTATTACATTCAGATTGGCTATTCGCGAGCTGATCTGTGGTTTGTATTTTATTATATGCTCACCTTAACGGCTGCTTATTACATCGGGGTTACCTTTCCTTATCATGCTACGATGGTGGATGTAAGGTAATACGGGCAGATAGATAGAAATATATTGAGGTAAACGGTAACCTTTTCCTTTTTACTGCGTCTCTATTGGAAATAACTTCTAATGAATGGGGATGAACGAGAGTGAAGACGGGTCCTGACTGGCAGAGAACGGGGTACAAATGGATTACCGTGACTGGATTATCAGCTGTGCTGTTGACGGGCTGGATGCTGCTGGATTCCAAAATGGTCGCCCTTGAAGGACAAGCTTTGGCTACAACGCCACAAGCATTGGGGGAAAGTTCCCAAGTCTTAACTGCAAAGTTAGCTTACAAACAAGGAGACACCGTTACGCTTATTAATGACATCCCTCTGTTCAAAAACAGAAGGGACGGCAGTGTGGCTGCTGACAAGCTGGGGATTGAATACTATACAACAAAAAACGAAAAGTATACGTTGGCCTCGGTTCGAGGTGAGTGGGTGCAGCTTAAGTCAACCGATCATGGAAACTTTTGGCTGCCAAGTTGGTATGCACTGAAGGAGAGCAGAAGTATGACGGAAACAGCTCCCCAAAGCTTCACACTCCAATCAGGCAGCAAGCTGTATCTGGCACCAGATAGTTCTACAACCTGGTCTTTTGAGAAAGTGCTAACAGATAAGGCTGTTATTGTTGCAAAGTGGAAAGGCTGGTATGGGGTATCCATTGCTCCACGAGTCTGGAATAAAGAATCCTCCACGTATCGGCCAGGACTCTTCTGGATCAAGGCACAGGCTATAGAACAGCGGATGAATGTGGCTGATGGCTGGTTCAATCAGGAGGCATCGCTGCCAACTTCGGTTATACGCCATCTGACAGATATGAAGCTGAACAAGGCAACCACCTCCAAACAAGTGGCTGGGTGGTTAGGCGAGCCGGATTGGAAAGAGAGTTCAAGCAATCTAAATTTCACGGGTTATTCAATGAGTATTGGACAGACCTGGAGATATGAGCGGGAAGATGCGCAATTTCTGGTCACATTAAACAAGAATGGCAGACTGGCCAGAACACGCTGGAATTTAGCACAGGATAATCGAAATGCTGTTGTTTCCGATTGGAACATCAGTCGGGCGGATGAATATGGGTTCACAACAAAAATCTATGGCACAACACTGCCAACGACAATCCCTTGGAAACCGGTATGGACCAACCAGGGGGATATTAACTACACTTTTTTACAAGCAGCCACGGATGATGTGCTTCTGATGAAAGGGGATGACGGTGGATTCAGCGGGGGTTACTACGAAGGTTCTATATATGCCCTTGACCGACATTCCGGCCAGCAATTATGGGAGATCAACGGGGGTTTTGGAAGACAGCAGGCAGTGGTGGATGCAGAGCGCAAATACGTTACAATCTACACCGATTATGACCCTGATAAGAAAAAATACGTGGATCGTATTCGTCATCTGAACTTGAAGAACGGAAAGGTCATGTGGACGTACACTCCTAAGCAAAATTTTAAACTAAATGGCATCACCGCTGCGAAGAACGTTGTGGTTGTAGATAACCCGGTTGTTGAGAGCTCAAGCAACAGTTGGTTAACGGTTCTGGACAGTGCAAACGGAAAAACATTGTGGACGCGAAAACTGGCTAAGGGTTATGAATTATTGAACAAGAGTGCAGATGACCCCTATGTGTTGTATTGGGAAAAGAATAAGCTAGTTGCAGCCGATCCGCAATCGGGCCGAACCGTATGGAGCTTGAAAGCTAAACGATCTACCATAGAACAATTTGTGAATGATCCATATTTTGATGGAATCGAACGTATGGATCCCTTTGCAACCACGAATGCTGAAAGATGGCTATCGTTAGATAATCAGTGGCTTCTGCTTGATCTGAACACGGGGAAAAAGCTTGCCCAATTCCCTGTTCTGGTAGGACAGAGATTTGAGGCGCTGGATGATGGCATGTTGTTGATCCGTGAGAACAAAAACGGCGATCATTACGGCGAATATGAAGATTTTACAACCACCCTGTATGATGCCAAGACAGGCAAAACACGCTGGACGATCAAGGGCAAGATTGAACGAGGACTGGTGGAAGAGGATCAGTTGTATGTGATTAAGAACGGTTATCCAGCGGCTGTGGATTATAAAACGGGGGAGACGCGTTGGAATGCCAAAGATACGATTGCAACACTAAGGCATCCGACGAATCAGGGAAGTTATCTGGTCATTGATGATCAGTTGCTGTTGCCCATGGACGAAAATCTTCTCGTAATGAACAAAAAGAATGGAGCACTGTTAGGTCGTGTACATGACGTTGTGATGGGAAACCCGGAGCACCGGGACCGGGATGCGAAGAATGGAATGATTAACCGGATCGGTAATGAAGTGTATGTGGGTTCGTCCAACGGACGTTTTCGTGTACATGAAGCCAGCCGCCTGCAGGAGGCAATCTCACCTTAAAAGCTTGTCTCGTAAGGGATGTTGATTTATTATAAATGAACAGGCTTGCTCGCGCTCCGGTTATCGGCTGTGCGGGCTTTCTTCATGTGTTCTTGAAGAACCATGCATGATCATTCACGGGAGGACTCTCCATGATCTCATTATATGGTGTAAGCAAACGTTATAACGAGCGCGGTTCCCGTGCAGATCAGGGATTCGAAGCATTAAGCTCGGTGTCCCTCGAAGTGGGACAAGGAGAAATACATGGCATCATTGGATCAAGTGGTGCAGGCAAATCCACACTTCTGCGGATGCTCAACGGGTTGGAAAAGCCGGATGATGGTGAGGTTGTTGTGAATGGGCAGCACCTGCCCCAGATGAATGAACAGAGTCTGCGTCAGGCACGAAGATCCATTGGCATGATCTTTCAACACTTCAATCTTGTCAGTAACCGAACGGTGAGTGGCAATGTCTGCATGCCATTGGAGCTTGCGGGTATGCCCCGTGCGCAGCGAGTTGAACGTGGACTTGAGGTACTGCAGTTTGTTGGACTGGAAGACAAGGCGGGTCAATATCCTGCTCAGCTTAGCGGAGGACAGAAGCAGCGTGTGGCGATTGCACGAGCGCTGGCCAGTCGTCCGGATGTGCTGCTCTGTGATGAACCGACCTCTTCGCTTGATCCACAGACCACGAACGGTATCCTGGATGTGCTGCGTCATATCAATGAAACGCTGGGCGTGACCATTGTTGTAGTAACGCATGAGATGGAAGTGGCTCGCAGACTATGTCACAGGATATCCGTCATGAAGGATGGGCGACTCGTTCGTACGTTGTCTAAAGCGGAAGTGAGCAGTATCCCTACTCCGCAGCCTGATCTGCTGACCTCCTTGCTTGCGGGTGACGAATACGGGATGACAGGTTCGTCTCTGTTCCGTAAGGCAGAACAGGAGGACAAGTCATGAGGTTACCTGAGTCTGTGCTGAAATATCAGCATGAGATATGGCAGGCGATCGGAGAGACTTTTGTCATGGTGGGTATCTCCATTGCGGCAGCTGTTCTGATCGGGTTACCTCTGGGTACACTGCTGTACTTATTCCGGAGAGGACAACGGTATCAGAATCAAACGCTGTCCTTTGTACTTGGCAGTGTCGTTAACATCGTTCGTTCGTTTCCGTTCTTACTGCTGGTTGTATTCATGATTCCATTCACACGGATTGTTGTGGGAACGTCCATAGGTACGCTGGCGGCAACCGTGCCACTCTCGGTCATTGCAATTGCCTACTACGCCAGACTGGTGGAACAAGCGTTGTTGGATGTACCGAGGGGAGTGGTTGAAGCGGCTGCTTCCATGGGGGCATCGACGATGCAACTTGTGGTGAAATTCTTGTACGTGGAGGCACGATCTGGTCTTGTACTGGGACTCACGACAGCTACGATTAGCTTCATCTCCTACTCGACGGTGATGGGCATTGTAGGTGGCGGCGGGGTTGGTGATTTCGCCATTCGCTACGGTTATCAGCGCTTCGAAACGGAGATTATGGTATTTACGATCATCATTATGATTATCCTGGTACAGATGATCCAATTCACAGGCAGCAGACTGTCCCACTGGCTGGATCGCAGATCCTGAACGGTTGGACCGTGCATTATTACGAATAACCAATACAGATTATACGATGAGGGGTAGACATGAAATGAAAATGAAAATGATGCTTATGTTGCTTGCAGTAATGCTGGTTGTAGCTGCTTGTGGCAAAAAAGAAGAAACACCTGCGGCTGAAGGAACAAAAGAAGATACACAAGTTGCACAAGAAGTTACGCTGAAGGTAGCCACGTTGATTCCACCGATGACAGATGTGCTGGATATTGTTAAACCGCTATTGAAGGAAGATGGTGTCAACCTGGAAGTTGTTGTGTTGTCAGATAACGTACAGCCGAATACGGCACTCGCGAACAAGGAAGTGGATGCAAACTTCTTCCAACACGTACCTTACATGACCCAGTATAATGAAGCGAACAATGCCAATCTGGTGGCTATACAGCCTATCTATAATGCCATCTATGGCGGCTACTCCAAAAAGTACAAAACGATTGAGGAATTGCCAGAAGGTGCAACGATTGCAATTGCAAACGATCCTTCCAACATTGGTCGCTCTCTTGTGATGCTGGAGCAGAACGGATTGATTAAGCTGAAAGAGGGCGTAGGTTTTAACGCCACACAGGCAGACATCACCGAGAATACAAAGAACTTCAAGTTTGAGGAAGTGGACTTGTTGATGCTGGCTCGCATGATGGATGATGCTGATCTGGTAGCCATGACACCGGCATATGCCAGTCCGCTCGGTCTTACACCGAAGAAGGATGCATTGTTAACCGAGAAGGATGATTCCCATTTTGCCATCACCATGGTTGCTCGTGAGGATAATAAGGACTCCGAAGCGATCCAGAAGCTGGCTAAACGCATGGCGGGTCCAGAGGTCAAAGCCTTCTTCGAAGAGAAATATGCAGATATCGCGATCCCGGCATTTAAATAGAGAATACGTAGTCCTATGTGAACAGCTTTTGAGATCTGAGCGATAACGCTTGGATCTTTTTTTATGGAATTCGGCAAGTTACTGTAACAAGTATTTAAAAATTTAACAATTTGGTCATATCGCTGGGTTACTTTATTTAATAGTTTTTTCGTATAATTTGTTTGAAAGTAGTTCTTTAGGATTATAAATTAAGAGATTTAAGTAATATTTCTAGTGCGAAAATTGTCTTTTGCGAGAGGCAGGACCTAATTTTTAATATCTTGAGGAAGGAGGGCTCTGTACTCTAAGAGAGCTAGACCAAGTAAAACTAAATTAATCTGGAAGAGGTAGAGAAATTTGTCCCGAAAAAATAGCAAATCGAATTGGTTCAACAAGATCCATAATAATTTTAAGACGAAACTGGTGGTGTCTTTTATTGCTTTCTTGGCCATTCCATCGTTTAGTATTGGAGTTTTGTCTTATAACAGTGCGAAGAATGAAGTTGAGAAGCAAATTCTACATAGTGCAATGGAAAACGTGAACCTTGCCAGTGCGACCATCGATCTTTCGATTAATGCCAAGCGTGACCACATTGAATATTATGCGAATACACTCGCCGAGGAATTACGTCAAGAAGATGCAGAGGTTCGGGTTGTGAACGAATTGAAGGGGTACGCTGCACAGAACAAAGACATTATCACCATAGGAGTGGGAACAGAAGCCGGTGTCTACCTGATGTCCTCCAATGCGGAAATGCCTGAAGATTACGATCCGCGAACAAGACCATGGTACACAGAAGCGATGAGTACTCCAGAGCAGGTCATTGTTACAGACCCTTATATTTCCGCCGAGACAAACGAAATCACCATCACCATCGCCAAGGCATTGAATGGCCGATCTGGTGTAGTCCAGCTGGATCTGAATCTGTCGAATATCAGTACCTTGGTAAGTGGAATTAACGTGGGAGAACAGGGATATCTGATCCTATTGGATGCCAGCGAAAAGTATATCTACCATCCCACGGTAGAACCCGGAACAGATGCAACAGAGGATTTTTGGAAACCGGTGTATGCGAATGAATCGGGCAATTTCAAATATACCGTTGATCAAACGGATAAAGTGATGTATTACGCCACGAATGCATCCACGGGATGGAAGGTCGCTGGCACCATGTTCTCTTCTGAGGTAGACGATGCGGCAGCACCAATTCTAAAACGAATGATTATTGTTATTGTCTCCTGCCTCGTCGTTGGTATTGTGATTATCTGGCTTGTGATGCGATCCATCATTAGACCCATTCGTCAGTTGAAGGATCAGGCGATCCAGGTGAGTGAAGGGGATCTAACCCAAACCATTACTAGCACAAGCCATGATGAGATTGGTGAACTGAGTGATGCCTTTGGCAAAATGCAGCACAATCTGCGTGTGCTGATTCAAAATGTGGAGAACAGCGCCAGTCAGGTAGTCATCTCATCGGATGAAATGACTCAGAGTGCGGAATCAACCAGTGCAGCCAGTGAGCAGGTAGCGCGAGCCATTCAGGAAATTGCGAGTGGTGCGGAGAAACAGACCGAAGGTATTGAACATAACCATCAGGCCATGAATGAAATTACAATTGGGATAACACGAATCGCCGAACGTTCCATACAAGTTGCTGATTTGGCGAAACATACAACCGTACAAGCAGAAGAAGGCGGCAACACCGTCAAGCAGACGGTGAGTCAGATGCAATCGATTCAAGAGACGGTAGAACAGACAAACCAATTGATTCAGGCGTTATATGAACGATCACACCAAATCTCAGCCATCACGGAGTTAATCGGAAATATAGCCAAACAGACAAACCTGCTCGCGCTGAACGCATCCATTGAAGCTGCTCGTGCAGGTACACATGGCAATGGATTCGCTGTTGTAGCAGCAGAGGTTCGCAAGTTGGCAGAGCAATCCGGGCAGTCCGTCAATGAAATCACCGTGCTGACTACGGCGGTACAGGAAGATATGGCTGCTTCCGTTCGCATGATGGAGAAGGTGACTTCAGAGGTTGGAGAGGGCATGGACATCTCTACAGAAGCGATTCGGAAGTTTGAACGTATTCTGGATAGCATGCGGGAAACGACACCTCAGATTGAAGAGATTGCTGCCACATCGCAAGAGATCACAGCAGGTGTGCAGGAAGTATCTGCAGTATCCAATGAGTTGGCAGGTATTGCTTCAGGCAACGCCGCGGCCTCCGAAGAAGTGGCTGCTTCCTCAGAGGAGCAATTGGCAGCGATGGAGCAGATTTCTTCCTCGGCTCGGGGCTTGTCTACCCTGGCTGAAGAGCTACAGCGTCTGATTAGACAGTTTAAGTATTAAACGGGATCGTAGAAGAGAGTATCACAGGGACAGCATCACATCATGTTTCATTAGAGGGAGTGGACAACCATGCAACTGGAACTCAAAGCCTTCTTACTGCTAACGGATGCGGTCATGATTACAGATGAGGAGGGTGTGATTCTGGATGTGAATTCCGTTTATGTAACCAAAACAGGATTCTCACGGGAGAGCACCATAGGTCAGCCTGCCCGATTGCTAATGGATACCCACTGGAGAGGGAACCAGACCTGGTCCGGCGTAGCCAAACTAATGAAGGTTGATCAGGAAGTATGGGAAGCTCAGGTCACCATAACATCGGTACATTTGGATGACTCTCTCTTTTATATCAGTATATTTAATGATGAACTTTCATGAGAAAACACGTCATCTAGCGATAAGAGTATGTTAGCTGAAAGGATCAGTTATTTTCTAAAAAATGGTCAATATCGTCGATTGAATAAGGGAGCACGGCATACTATGATTTGTGTACTGAGGAACTGCGACCATGAATCTGACAACATTCATTGAATGCATGAAATCCTGAAGTCGTAATGTGGACGGTGACCATTTGCTACGCGATCTTGTATTAAATTTCACGCTAATTTTGATCTTTGTTTTCCTGATTCATCACTATTTGAACCATACAAATGCTACCCGTTCAACATCCATCACCACTCGGATCATTATTGGTATTACGCTGAGCATGTTGGGCACGGCGCTCTATTATTTCTCTATTGTGCTTGAGGATGGTACATTGTTGAATTTCCGGGGCAGTGTGTATCTGCTAGCCGCTTATTTTGGTGGGAGTGGCTCTGCTTTCGTTACTTTTGCATTCATGTGGATGTTTCGGATTAATATGGGGCGTAATCCCTTGTTGGAGAACTGGCAGTATGCATTGACAGAGTTGTTGTTTGTCGTAGCCATATGTCTGATCTTTAAGTATATCAGGGGATTTATACAGAAGTGGTTGTCCGGAGCATTGCTGTTGATTACTGTGTATGAGTTTTCTGCACTAAGGACAAATTCCCCTTCTCTGCTAATGATGGGGCAGATTCTCTTTTTTCAATGTATCTGCCTGCTGTCCATTATATTATTCCTGTATTATCTGAACCAAAATCATCGATATAGGAGATTGATCATTCAAAGGGATCAGGAAATGCTCGAAATGCTTCGTATGCAGCCAGGGTTCACGTTCAAAATTCATAAACAGAATGGGAAATTCGAATATCTTCTGCTTGAAGGGCAGATGCTCTCTCAACTGGGACTAGATATGAGTAGTTTGAAGCAAGATTACACGTTGGGTACGTTGAACATTCTACCTCAGGAGAAGATAGAGTTCCTTCGAAAGCAGTTCGACCGGGCATGGAAAGGGGAGTCTTTCTTTTACGAGATTGAGCATGGAGGTTACTATTCACTGGTGAAGCTTCGTCCGCTGCGAGAAGAAGGTATGGTGAAGTATGTCATAGGATATGGACTTGATATTACGGAACACAGAGCGGTTAAACGAAGGATTCAAGAAAGTGAAGAGCGATATCAAACACTTGAGCGGGTGTCGGCAGACTGGCTTGTCGGCTTGGATAACAACAGATGTATTGTGTCAGTGAATCAGAAATTTCTGGATGTTCTCGGTCTCGCCAGGCAGGAAGTGATTGGGCGTCAGCTTGAAGAATTGTTGTTCATTAAGCAGCTGGAGAACTGGTTGTTCGTTTTCCAAAAAGCCTTACATCACAATATAGCACAGGATACGGAACTGAGTTTCATTGTTGGAGAAGGTCATGAGCAGTATGTTCGGGTTCACCTATCCCCTGTTAAAGTATTAAACTCGAGTGAGAAAATTAAGGCAGTTATTCATGACATTTCGGATCACTATAGACGTGTTAAGGCCGACAAAGCAAGCCAGGCGAAGAGTGAGTTTCTCGCATTCATGAGCCACGAGATTCGTACCCCACTGAGCGGTATTATCAACTTTTCGTTGTTGCTTCAACGGACAGATCTATCTCCACAACAAAAGGATTATTTGAGTAAAATCAATGCGTCTTCACAAACCCTGCTTACTCTGGTGAATGATATTCTTGATTTTTCGAAAATAGAGGCAGGCAAGCTGATTTTGGAGAAGGTCTCTTTTTCACCAGAGGATGTGATCAAACGTGTGGCAGATCAGATCGGTGTGGCCATCGGGCACAAAGATATCGAAGTGATCTTTACAACCGATCCCGATCTGCCATTAACGGTGATTGGTGATCCGTTCCGACTTGAACAGGTGTTATTGAATCTGCTCAGTAATGCGATTAAATTTACGGGGCATGGATATGTAACGTTGCAGGCAGAGGTTCTTTCATTGGAGGCGGAGCGAGTTCATGTCCGTTTTGAGGTACAGGACACGGGAATCGGAATGTCACCCGAACAATTGGAACGGCTCTTTGTCCCGTTTACTCAAGCGGAACCCTCGACGTATCGAACATATGGTGGCTCTGGTCTTGGGCTGGTCATCTGTTACCTTCTGGTCACCTCTTTGGGAGGAAGTTTGCGGGTGGATAGTGTGCTGGGAGAGTACAGTCTGTTTTCATTCGACTTGATATTTGAACTTGCAGATTCGGAAGAAGAAGAGAGTTTCTCCCTGCATACACACCCACTCCTATATGGTGCGAATGATGCGGTTATCATTGAAGATGATGAACGGATGGGCGAAAACCTGAAGCAGCTGCTCTATTCATTCGGGATGAATCCGACGCTGTATACTTCCTTGAACCATATGATGGAGAGTGATGGGTATACTCCTGAAGCTGAAGCGATGTTGATCATGTTGGATATGGATATAGAAGACACAGTCAACGGTTCGTTATGGGACAACTTCATGAAGCGATTGGATCGAACGAAAATTCAGGTGTTGGGGTACACACGGGCATTTAGCGAAAATGCGCTGTGGATTGAGAAGAGATCCGTGCACCCTGATATCATGATGGTCAAACCGATTACACGTCTGGGATTATTCGAAGTCATTCTTGCACTTCAGGGTGAAGGTCCGTTGGTCAAAAGTCAGTTGGCTGAAGGCGACGATCCCTATTCGCTTGATCAGAACGGACATATCCTGATAGCTGAGGATCATGAGATCAATCAACTGGCGATTCGGGCAATGCTGGAACATAAGGGGTTTCATGTGACGCTGGCAGCTAGTGGCACAGAGGTTCTGAGAAAGTTAGACGAACAAGTATGGGAATTGATTCTAATGGATCTGTACATGCCTGACATGAATGGAGTGGAAGCAACGCGACATATTCGCAAGATGAGGGAATATGATCGTACACCCATAATCGCACTAACAGCAAATGCTCTACAAATAGATCATGAGAGATGTATGGAGGCTGGGATGAATGCCATCCTGACCAAACCCATCCATGAACAACAGATGGCAGACATATTGGCAACATGGATTGATCTGAGAGGTATGCGGAAGATTAGCGGAATTGATGTAGATAAGGCGATCAGGCAGATGGACGGCAAGCCACATATTCTGCAATATGCGCTCACGAAATTCAGGATGGAGTATGACTCGTTTCAGAACAAACTGACCACTCAACTTCGCCAGCAGCAGATTGCTGGTGCGATCCGCAGCGTTCATTCTCTCCGAGGCGTGGCTGCCAATCTGCATGCAGTGGAGCTGTTACGTCTAATTCTTCAACTGGAATCGCTTTTGTCCCGTTCGTTATTCGAAGAAGAGGAACTGAGTTCGGTTTTGGAGAAGGTACAAAAAGAGATTGATATCATTACAGGGTCTCTGCCCTGGTGACATGAATGAAGCTGATGTGTTAAGGTGTGAACTTATATCCGACCCCCCAGATGGTTTGAATATATTGGGGGTTTTTCGGGTTTTCTTCAATTTTTTTACGAAGCTTGGTAATGTGCACATCGATGGTGCGATCATTAATATAAGCATCAATACCACGAATGGCTTCAATCAAGGCATAACGACTGTAGACTTTGCCGGGATTGAGGACAAATAGCTTCATGATCTCAAATTCGGAGAATGTCATCTCCACTCGCTGGTTATTCAACAGGACGGCTCGCCGAGCCAAATCGAGAGAAATTCCGCAATCCTGTACAGTGACAATGGAGCTGTTCAATATGGAGTACCGACGTAATACAGCCTCAATACGTGCTTTCACTTCCTGCATGCTGAAAGGCTTGCATACATAATCATCAGCTCCATCTATTAATGATCGAATTCGCTCCGAGACTTCGGTTAACGAAGAGATGACGATGATGGGAATTGCTGTATGCTGACGTATGAGAGAACAGGGATTCTTGCCTTCCGAATCAGGGAGCAATAGGTCAAGAAGCAGGATATCAGGCCGCGCTTGAAGTTGTAGAAGACCATCTCTTACGTTAGCGACACGGATAACGTCATACCCCTCACCTTGCAAATACAGGGATAATGTATCTCCTAACATGTTATCGTCCTCAATGATAAGCACTTTGGTCATGATATTCCTTTCTGAATCCACTTCGTGTAGAAGGTCTAGGATCCATGGGTTAGCTTAATATACTTGATCATGTATACCCTGATAATTAAAATATGCAACAAAAGGATGTCAGGATTCTAACATGATTGGGCAAGACCTGAGAGATTCTGAGTCAATGCTTGCCAAGATGTGAATCGGTTTCACGCTCGATCAGGCGCATCAGTTTGCGCTCGGTAGCGCTCTCTGGGGCAGGGGTGTAGACACTGCATCGCAGATCGGAACTACCCTGAACCTGCAACGAAGTCAGATCAAACAACATTTTGCCTGCTTTGGAATGCCTGAATTCGATTAATACGTCCGGGGCACTGCTGACGCTGCTTTGTTTCCAAAGGGTATGAAAATCGGGATGTCTGTTCATCATGTCATCCAAAAATAAATTATACCATTCATCATCAACATACTGGCCATAGTAAGCACGAAAAATCGCCAGAAATCCACTAACAAAATCCTCCCAGTTTACCGCGAGCCTGCGAAACTCCTTTCGATCAAATAACAGACTGATCATATTCCGTTGTTCGGGGGCAATCTGTTCAAAATCCATAAAAACATGCCGGGCTGCATCATTCCAGCCGACAATGTAACAACGCCGATCCGAGATCACGGTAGGACAGTGATGAAGCTCTTGCAAAATTTTCTGCAAAGAAGGGTGAAGTTGAACCGGTTCTTCTTCTAGTGTGGGCAGCTCCGTATGATGCTCCATGGCGAGCGAAAACAGATACTTTCGTTCATCGGCAGTAAGCCTCAGTGCCAAAGCAATGTTATCCAACACGGAATGGGATACCTGAATATCCCGACCTTGTTCAAGCCAGGTATACCATGTTGTACTCACTCCTGCCAGTTGGGAAACCTCTTCTCTCCTCAGCCCAGGCGTTCTTCTCCGACTTCCAGTGGGTAAACCGACCGATTCGGGAGAAATTTTGGAACGCTGTGTTTTCAGAAAAGTGGACAATGCCTGCAACCTGACATCGTAGTTCAATCCATCACCTTCAATCCTCGTTATCATGGTAGTCATTATACTATTATAATTGACAACTTGTAATAGGATATTCAAAAGTGCACTATTAGTGGCAGAGCGTAAGAGTAAGGTAGACAACAGCGCTGAAGGAGGATGGACATGGAACGAGTCGTGATTACAGGTATGGGAGTCATCTCTCCTTTGGGAAATGATGTAGATACATTCTGGAATGGATTAATTGAGGGTAGATCAGGTGTATCCCCTATAGAACATTTTGATACAGCTTCGTACAAAACCAGAATCGCAGGAGTGGTCCGTGATTTTGATGGTGAAGAGCGTTTTGGACGCAAGGAAGCAAGACGTATGGATCGATTCGTTCAATTTGCTGTTGCTGCTGCGGATCAGGCTGTATCGCAATCGGGTCTTGTAATGGATGAACTGGACCGTGAACGGGTAGGTGTATATATTGGTTCAGGCATAGGTGGCATCCAGACATTGATGGAACAAGGCAAGGTCCTGTCAGATCGGGGACCTGCGCGAGTCAGCCCAACACTGGTACCGATGATGATCTCCAATATGGCGGCAGCTATGGTCAGTATGAGGTTTGGTTGCTGGGGACCGACATTGTCGCCAGTAACAGCTTGTTCCATTGGCAATACAGCCATTGGAGAGGCTTTTCGATTAATTCGTCATGGCGGAGCCGATGTCATTATTGCTGGAGGAACAGAAGCGGCTGTAACCGAAGTGTCACTGGCAAGCTTCGGTAATGCGACAGCGTTGTCTACACGAAATGAAGCGTTCCAAGCAGCAAGCCGTCCATTTGATGCAGGGAGAGAGGGTTTTGTCATGGCGGAGGGTGCTGGAATTCTGGTTGTGGAATCACTGTCTCATGCTCTAGCAAGAGGGGCGAATATTCTTGCCGAAGTGATAGGATATGGTGCCAGTTCAGATGCGTATCATATGGTAGCTACCCATCCGGAAGGACGGGGTGCATATCTGGCGATGAAAGCATCACTGAAAGAGGCTCAGATTGGACCTGAAGACATTGATGTGATTAACGCTCATGCCACCAGTACGGAGGCAGGTGATCTGTCTGAGACAAGAGCGATTAAGCAACTTTTCGGGACAGGTGCCTATGATATTCCAGTCACAGCGAATAAGTCCATGACGGGACATATGCTTGGTGCAGCAGGTGGTGCGGAGGCGATCTCACTTATTCAAAGTCTGCGGCATGGCATCATTCCTCCAACCATCAATCAGGAGCAGAGGGACCCCGAATGTGATCTGGATTATGTGCCAAACGAGGCAAGAAAAGCGGATTTGCGGATTGGGATGTCTAATTCCTTTGGTTTTGGCGGTCATAATGCGGTTATAGTTCTTCAAAAATATTCATCTTAAGCAGAAAGAAAGCCGTAGGCAAAGAACAGCACTGCCTGATGGGCTGCGCTGTTCTTTGCTTACTTATGGATCACTCGTAAACACTGTACCTTGGTTAACGGCCGAGTGGTTGTACGCCTCAGGAAGAGAGAGATGTTGATTCCGCCATGCCTTTGCTGCCCCGATTCAACCAGCTCACACGCCAGCGGGATTGCATGAAGAGAACCAGGAACAGGGAAGCTGCTGCAATCAGGCTAAGAATGACAAAACCTGGTGTATAAGATTGATAGCTGCTGTACAGTTGACCGAGAATCAGTGGCAGTGCATACCCGCCCAATCCGCCAGCGGCACCTACAATACCTGTCATCAGGCCAATTTCATTGCCGAAACGTTGGGGAACCAGTTGGAACACGGAGCCATTTCCGGCTCCCAGACACATCATACCGAGGAACAACATGACTACTACCACAGGAAGCGGTGGCATGAAGGATACTCCGATCAACATGATGCAGGCTCCTGTATACAGGAAAGTCAGCATACGTGTTCCGCCAATTTTGTCCGCCAGATAACCCCCTACAGGCCGGAAGAAACTGCCTGCGATTACACAGAAGGTGGTAATGTCTGCGGCACGAACAGGAGAGAGCCCATACTGGGTGTTGAAGAAGATGGTGAGATAGTTACATAATCCAACGAAACCACCAAAGGTTACACAATAGAAGGCACAGAATACCCAAGCATCTTTTTGTTTAAGCAGACTTCCATATTGGGCCAATTTCTTGGGTTCAGGCCGGTTAGGACTATTCTTGGCAAAGATTGAAAAGAGGATGAATACAATAACAATCGGTATAATAGCAAGTCCGAACACAACTTCCCAGCTGCCAAAATGCGTAGCCAAGCGATTGGCAAACAACGTCGCGAGTACGGTTCCGCTGTTACCCGCCCCGGCAATACCCATGGCCAGACCCTGATGCTCCTTGCCATACCATTGGCCTGCCAGAGGTAGCGCAGCAGCAAAGGAGGCGCCTGCGACACCAAGCAAGAGTGCCACCACGTACAGTTGGCTTAAAGAGTCGACCCATAACCAGCCGAGTAACAAAGGAACTAAGGTGACGAGCATCCCGATCTGTGCGGTCAGTTTCGGACCAATATAATCAGACATGAAGCCAAGCACAAGGCGCAGGATGGAACCGCCGAGAATAGGCAATGCGACCAGATTGGCCTTTTCCAGCGGAGTCATCGGATAATCCAACGCTATGACAACTGCGAGTGGACCAAGCATCCCCCATATCATAAAACTGATGTCAAAATACATAAACGCCCCGAAGAGAGTGGGCTTATGCCCGCTTTTCCAAAAACTTTTGCTCTCCATCATCCATCATCGCTCCTCATCCAATTGAGATCTTCGTGATTTGTCTATGTGCTTGTTGAGGCAGAAAAAGGCCGCAATTCGTCCAGATCTGAACGATTTGCGGCCCCGTTGCCGACAGGCGGTACACGTCATTGTGTTCCCGCATCTGAGTTGATCACAGCACTGTGATTTTGATTCAAATTATAATCAAGAGAAAATGTGTATGTCAATAAAAATTACATGATATTTTAAATAATTCATTTTTTAATCGTTATTCGCACTTTTAATGTTAATTTAGTTGACATTAGATTGAGATTCCCTTAATCTGAATCTAATATGAATCCACACAAAGGCGTGTGGATTCCGGAGGCAACGGTGCCCTTTTCCGAATCATGGAGAAGGGATTTTTCTGTTTATTTTCAGGTGAGAGAGATAGGGGGCAGCCCATGAGTAGAAGCAAACTGGTGATTATCGGGAATGGCATGGCTGGAGTGAAGTGTGTCGAAGAGATTATCGCACTGGAGCCTGATACGTATGAGATTGTAATCTACGGCAATGAACCCCGTCCCAACTACAATCGGATCATGTTATCAAAAGTATTGCAGGGTGAGCATTCGTTACAGGATATCATTATCAATGATTGGACTTGGTACGCCGAGCATCATATACGGCTATGTACAGGTGAAACGGTACACCGCATTGATACCCGTGGAAAATATATAGAGACGGAATCCGGACTAAAAGAAACCTATGATGTCCTGATTCTGGCGACAGGGTCTTCACCTTTTATCCCACCGATTCCGGGAATTGATAAAGAGCGGGTCATGTCCTTCCGAACGATTGACGATTGTACGCGCATGTCTGATTATTCTAAAACCTATCGCAAGGCCGCCGTCATTGGTGGTGGATTGCTTGGGCTGGAGGCTGCGCGCGGGTTACTGCATCTGGGCATGGAAGCTGTGGTGGTACATAACGCACCTTACATTATGAACCGGCAGTTGGATCAGAAGGCTGCCACGATGCTTCAGGAGGAACTTGAAGGGCAGGGTATGTCCTTTCTTTTGACCAGAAATACGCAAAAAATCACCGGACGATCGCAGGCGCAGGGGCTGCTCTTCACAGATGGTTCCAAGCTTGAAGCACAGGTTGTCATTGTCGCTGTAGGAATTCGGCCAAATGTGGACCTGGCCAGACGAAGTGGAATCGCCACCAATCGGGCAATTTTGGTAGATGACTATATGCGCACTAGTGTACCGGATATCTACGCAGTTGGGGAATGTGCCGAACATCGTGGAATCAGTTATGGTCTGGTGGCCCCCTTATACGAACAGGGGAAGGTGCTCGCACGTACGCTCTGTGGGCAGGAAACGCCTGAATACAAAGGATCTATTCCCTACTCACAGTTGAAGGTATCGGGGGTTGATGTTTTCTCGGCAGGCGAGATCAGTGGGGAAGGCATGCAGACCGCAATTCAACATCTGGATGGCATTCAAGGCACATATAAAAAAGTACTGATGCAGGCTGGCAAAGTGCGCGGAGCCATTTTATTTGGAGATACAACCGAAGGAACGGCATTGCTTGGACTTGTACAACGAGGCGAAGATGTGGCGGAATTGGCTCCGCGTGAAGGGGCTCCGGACCCGGCTGAGATGGCTGCTGCGGCATTACCGGCTCAGGAGACCGTATGTGCCTGCAACAATGTGACCAAGGCTGCGATTATGAAATCTATTCAGGAACAGGGTCTCGAGACGGCAGATCAGGTGAAGGAGCAGACCAAGGCGTCAGGTTCATGCGGTGGCTGTCGCCCGATGGTGGCTGCTCTGTTGAAACATACGCATAACCTGAAAAATAACAGGGGTACTGGCGTGGTAGCTACACCGGATAAACCTGCTCCAATGCCTGTATGCAGTTGTACGGAGCTTGGGCATGCAGAGTTGAAGGAAATACTGGCTGACATCGAGTTTCTGGAGACAGGGCTACCAGACATATCTTTGATCTTGCAAAAGCTGGGTTGGGGTTCGGAGCTTGGTTGCTCGGTATGTCGCCCCGTAATTCATTATTACTTACAGGTATCCAATCGATCGATTAATGACAGAGAGATCATGAATACGGAATATCGGATAGTTAAACGGAATGGAAATCAGGCTGAACTTTCAAGGGATGATGAGATCGAAGGTCACTCAGAGGTTCAGGTGCGCTGGGATGATCAGATCCCGCTTTCATCCTATGCAAGAGATGCCAGGGGGCTGGCTGCACAGCTTCGTGCGAGTTGGATCGGCGCTGCAATGCCGTCGCCGGTGAATATGGGAGTTGCACCAGGGCCCGGTTCGTTGGTGAGCGCACTGGTGCAGGATATTGGCTTGCTGGCTTCACCAGCTGGGTGGGAGATCTATGCAGGCGGTCATGCAGAGCATCCGGTCAAACAAGGTGGCTTGCTCGGCGTGGCTGAAACAGAGGTGCAAGCGGCCACACTTGCATCAGCCTGCCTTCAATGGTATCGCCAAACCGCTTGGTATGATGAGCCGTTATGGGCATGGACGGAACGATTGGGATTCATGTCGATTCGGGAAACGCTGCTGGATGACCAGTTACAGAAGGAACTTGCAGCTACACTTCAAGCTGATATATAGATGAAAGGCGGAGATGGAAAGATGGGATTATCCGTGAGTTCAGAACCAGCAGCCTCCAAGCTGTATGTAAAGGAGACCCAGTGTCCGTATTGCAGTGTGCAGTGCAAGATGACTGTTGAAGAACTGGCTGCACCTGTTGCAGGCCAGCGTCGTGGTGAGTATACGGTTCAGGGTGTTCCGAATGAAGCCTCTCAGGGCAGGTTGTGTGTGAAGGGTATGAATGCTCATCAACATGCACTCAGTGGTCAACGATTAATGCATCCGCTCATTCGTCGTAATGGCGAGCTTGAACCCTGTTCCTGGAAGGAGGCCATTCAGACCATCGCAGAGCGGTTCCAGGACTTGAAGGATTTATACGGAGCAGATACGGTCGGAGTATACGGAGGCGGATCTCTGACAAATGAAACAGCCTATCTGCTCGGCAAGTTTGCCAGAGTTGCATTGGGGACAAAATATATCGACTATAATGGACGGTTCTGCATGTCAGCTGCGGCTTCAGCTGGCAGTAAAGTGTTTGGGATGGACCGTGGATTGACGTTCCGTCTGTCCGATATTCCCAAGGCAGGTTGTATAGTACTCGCAGGTACCAATATTGCAGAATGCCAACCTACCCTTCTGCCATACTTCAATCAAGCGAAGGAGAATGGAGCCTTCGTTATCGTTATTGATCCACGCAAGACGGCAACCGCTGCCATTGCCGACCTTCATTTGCAGGTGAAGCCTGGCATGGATGCTCTGCTGGCGGATACCATGTTGAAGGTGATTATGGATGCCGGATTGGTGAACCCTCATTTTATAGACGAACGAACGCATGGTTACGATCAATTGATACAAGGGTTGGCTGATCTGCAACTCGAACAGGCGGAAAAAGCGTGCGGGGTTGATCTGGCGCTGATTCGTCAGGCGGCGATGACATACGGTGAGGCAGAGACAGGCATGATCATGACAGCACGTGGTGTGGAGCAGCAGACGGATGGACATATGGCAGTGAGACACTTTTTGAACCTGGTGCTGGCAACTGGCAAAATTGGTAGAGAAGGCTGCGGATATGGTGCCATCACAGGTCAAGGCAATGGGCAGGGCGGACGGGAGCATGGGCAGAAGGCTGACCAGCTACCGGGTTATCGATCCATTGTAAATGAAGCCGATCGTGCCTATGTGGCATCCGTCTGGGGTGTGGACCCTGCAAGTTTGCCAGGCAAAGGTGTATCCGCCTACGAGATGATGGAGAAGGCCCATGATCAGGAGATTCGGGCGTTGCTTGTAATGGGCTCCAACCCGGTCGTATCCAACCCCAATGTGCGTTTGGTGGAAGAAGGTCTGCGCAAGCTGGACTTTCTGATCGTGGCAGACATGTTTCTGTCCGAGACAGCGCGAATGGCTGATCTGGTTCTGCCGGTTACATCTTATATGGAGAATGAAGGTACATTGACCAATCTGGAGGGGCGTGTTCTGCTCCGTGAACAGGGGCGGCCTGCGCCGGGAGAAACGCTTGATGATTGGGATATATTATGCCGGATTGCCGCGCAATTGGGTAGAGCTTCTTATTTTGAATATGACACTGCTGAGGATATCTTTAATGAGCTTCGGGTGGCGAGTCGTGGCGGAGTGGCTGATTACTATGGCATTACCTATGAGCGTTTGCGTAACGAGAAAGGGGTATACTGGCCGTGTTCTGCCCTGGAGGATCAGGGAGAAGGGCTGCTGTTCGGTGAACGATTCGCTCACCCGGACGGCAAAGCGGCATTCACATTTGAATCCAGCCCGGGCTGGAATGATATATCTTCCGAGTTCCCCTTAATTCTCACCAATGGGCGTGTGCTACCTCATTATCTTACAGGGGTGCAGACACATCGAAGTCCGGCACTGGCAGCTCGTGAATTGGAGAACTTTGTTGAACTTCACCCGGCTACCGCTGCCCGTTATCGTATTCACGATGGAGAGTGGGTAGAGATTCAATCGACGTACGGAAGCTTCACGGTTCGTTCGCGCATCAAGGATTCCATTCGGGAGGATACCTTGTTCGTGCCGATGCATTGGGGCGGCATTCAGAATGTGAATCGGGCCACCAGACCAGAGCTAGATCCGTTCTGTCGGATGCCTGGCTTCAAGACAGCAGCTGTAACCATTCGACCGTTGCGTCTGGCGAGATGACTCATAAAATTACAGGTTACCGGCGACATAAACTGTTCTAATGGTAGCTTAGCGGCTGCGCAGTCCATATTTATATGACACTGTGCGGCTTTTTTTGCGTATATGTACGCAAGTAGGCCCTAGTTCCGTGGTTCCACGTAAACATGAGGATTGGCTCATGAATATGGATTGAATTTTAGTTATGATGTTCATTAGGGGTACATATGTACGTATTTTATATTTTATTTAGAGACTGATAATCATTTCGAGTTTAGGTTATTCCGCATCGTGGTATAGATATCGGGGCTTATGGAAGCTTCTTCAAATAGAGCAGGATAAGGGAGGGAATGCAGTGAACGTATGGATAACGGTAAAAAGTCTGGGAAAGCGCAAGCCGGTACTTGCCAAGCAAGCTGCCGAACTTCCGGAAACAACTCATACGTTAAGGCAGCTCATTGAGAACATGGTGGCTGTACAAGTAAAAGCGCTTCAGGAAAAGAAACAACAGGCAGAATTGTTCGCCTACCTGATGCCGGATGATATTGACGCGCAAGGAGCGGTGGGGAAAGTCGGGTTTGGCGCAGTATACAATGAGGGTGTTCCTGATCTGGAAGTTGCGATGGAGACAGCTATAACCGCATATGAGGATGGGTTGTACAAAGTGTTTCTCAACGATGAAGAATTGCAGGAACTGGATGAGTCACTTGTTGTAAAAGACGGAGATAACGTGGTGTTTATTCGTTTTACAATGCTAGCCGGACGTCTGTGGTAGAGAACGATGAAGGAGGAGAACAGGATGAATCAGGAAGAGCAAGTACAGGTGTATATGGATGGATTGCAGGAAAGAGCCAAGTCGTTAACAGGGGTACAGCTTGAGCTGGCAGGCTATGTTGTGGAGATCGCCGGGTCTACGTATTTACGTGGAGACGAAAAGATGTTTTTGAATACTGATAAGTTGCTTGGAAGGTTGGCTGCAGAAACACAGAAACCATTATTCGAGCCACTACTGGATGTGCTCCAGCATCTGGCGAGCGAGTCATTGGTTGCACGATTCCGTTATATCGCAGAGCGTGCGACTCGTTTCCCATACAGTAACAACTATGAACGCCGCCCTTTCCGCACATCCGATCCGGAGCAGCATGTAGAACAAGTCATCCGTAAACTGATGGGATTGTTCCGTATGGAAATGAAAAATTTCTCGCTGGAAGAATATGTGTCACTTCGTGAGTACAAGCTGGATTATTTGCATGAGATCCGTTGGGTCCTGGCGGATTGTATCGCTTATGAACTGGATCATCAGGGCGGAGATATGAAGCAGGCGCTACATGATATTATCTATGGTGACAATCAGACGGCGCTGTTAACCCATGAAATGATCAAAGGTATATTCATGAGCGATCAGGCGGATGCCTATCAGATGGTGGGTGAGCTACTCGTTGCAGCAAGGTTGCAGGAAGGGCTTCGCCAAAGCATTGTGGAGCGGATGGATGAAGGGACACTGGAAGCCTATATTTACATATTAAAAATCATTATCGACAACAACCTGATTCGTTTCAGTTCCGTGGTAAGAGCGCTTGCCGTATGGACGGGGATCGGTATAGAAGCAGCCAACCAGCGTGTTGCGGCACAGTTGATTGAACAGGCCTATCAGGCGCTTGTGCAACCAGAAGTACGCGAGGCCTGGCAGCAGGAAGCTAACGCCAACAAACTCTTTATCAGTCTTTGGGCGACAGCGGTCATTGAAGAGAATGAATTGAAGAGCAAGATAATCGAGATTATGGATCAAGGTCAGTTATATCAGAAGATTGTTGCTCAATATGTACTGGCTAACAGCCAGAACAGGGAGCTTCGTTTGGACATTGCACGTCGTTATCTGGAGGCGCAGGATACCGAGTTGATGCACTGGATTGTGACCAACTATGATGCGATGTATATGTACAACTGGAGTTTCGAGAATGGAGAGAATCAGCGTAGCGTCTACGTGTGGCCATTGCCTGCTCTTGGAGATAAGGGCTTGCGGCGTCAGGATTTTGATCGGTTCAAACAGATGCTGGCTGCCATTCCAAAAGGCGGGTCAGGTGGACCATCGGGTGTACTTGAGTATGTTCACTACCGGATTGATACGGATGATGTAGTCAAGAAAATGTTATATTTGGCCGCTTATGATATGGACCCGGAATGGATCGGGGAGGTCATCGCAATCAAGGACCGTTTAAGCCCGGAACTGCGCGGAGAACTGTTGTCCCAGTTTGTTCAGCATCCCAATAATGAGGTGCAAAGACAGTTTGTGTTTGAGAGTTTGTCTGATAAAAGCATCAGTAATCGGGAGAGTGCACTCGCCAAAGCGAAGCTGCTCACGTTGACGGTTGATGAGATGAAACAGATGGAGGCGTTGATGAAGCTCAAAACAGGCTCACTTCGTCAGAAGGTCATCCATGTATTGTTACTGCAACCCGTGGACCAATTGGAGGTCTCGCTGAAGCGACTTTTGCAGGCCAAGAGTGAACTGCAGCGCTTGGGTGCGCTAGAATTATTGACCGAGATTGCGGCAGATCCAGAGCGGATAGATCAGCAGGAGCAATTGCAGCCATTGGCGCAGCTGATTGAGACACCCACTGCCAAGGAACAGAAACTACTGGATAAGCTGACTGATCAGGGGAGTCGTTTCACAGTTTCTAATGGATTTGGTTTATTTGATCCGAAGCGACGTGAGTCATTGCTGGATGAGAAGCGTGATCTCAAGGGCCATAATCCGAAGGATATCTTTACACTCTCTCTGGATAAGACCAGACCATTTCTGGAGGGACTTAGTGAATTAGTGCATGAACACAGGGATTATGAGTATCAAGTGGAATACTACGCTGGCTATAAAGACACATTGTTAGTCGGAGCGAGTCTTCGCTCCAAGGTTCCGTATGGAGAGCGGAATGAAATGAAGCAGATGGAACAGTTCCCGCTTCATGACGTATGGGAGAACTATATTCAACATGCCGAGTTCAACAGTGTGGAACTGATGCAACTATACATGGCTATACAGCTCGGGGAGTTCAATGGCAATTTGAGCGACCATTACAGTTATTTCCGTGAGCAGTATGACTATGACGAATTGCAGAAGATTCCGTTATTGGAAGGCTGGCGCAAGTCGTTTGCCGAACGGATCTATCCTCTGGATGACATCGAAAAGCTACAGCAGATGCTGGATTCGTTAACGTATAAGGATCAGGTAGTGGCACTGATATCGGCGGCATTTCAGGATAGCGATCCGATCGACACGTTTGAAATAGCTGAGAAAACCTGGGCCTCCATCATCGCAAGTATGCCTGCTGATCGACTCGAAAAAGAGTCAGGCATGCTTCATATTCTGACTGGACCTTGGAATTATGTAGTTCGTGGCAAAATCCATGACGATAACAGCTTCAAACGTTTCTTCCAGACAGCTTACCAGTTCACCAGTCTTGTAGAGAGTAGTCAACCGCTGTCTTTACTGTCACTTGAAGATTTCCTGCGTGCGTACCAGTTGAACCTGATTGATGATCAAGAGATATATCGACAGGTGCTGGTCGGTGGGAATCGTCTGTTGTTTATTCGGGACTTAACATCCACTCGTACAGAAATGATCGCGAGTGATCCGAAGCTTGTTCAATTGCGAGATGCGGTGGTCGATCGCATTCTGGAGATTGAGCTGACCCGGGGAGAACTCTCTACAGAAGTAAGCACACTTGCCATGAAATTGGATCGAATTGAAGGCATGGAACACTGGGTACATCTGGTCTCGGCGATGGATCAGGATACATTTGTCCGTGGATATATCTATAGTTATGGAGACAACACAACACGTAAAGAGACGTTTAGCTATTTAATTCAGAATTGTCATCCACGGGATGGAGAAGATGAGAAGCGTCTTGGGGAGTTGCTCCATAAGTATCCGGTGAATGAGAAAAAATTGCTGGAAGCAGCCATGTACGCCCCGCAGTGGATGGAGATTGTAGCGAAACATCTGGGATGGGAAGGTCTACGCAGTGCAGCCTGGTACTTCCATGCCCATATTAATGAACGCTTTACTGCCGAGAAAGAAACCATCGTGGCCCACTATTCTCCAATCTCACCACAGGACTTTAATGAAGGTGCGTTTGATATCGCATGGTTTGAAGAAGCCTATGCTGCTGTCGGAGAGGAACGATTCAATCTGTTATACGATTGTGCCAAGTACATTTCCGGGGGATCTAACCACCGCAGATCCCAATTGTTCGCAGATGCTGCACTGGGCAAGCTTCGATTGGACGATATGCGTGAGTCCGTGTCAGACAAGCGAAACAAGGATCATTTGTTAACCTACAGTTTGATTCCATTCGCTGTAAATCGCGAACAGGATCTGCGTGAGCGATACGACTTCATTCAGAAGTTCCTGATGCAGAGCAAACAATTCGGTGCGCAACGCCGTGCCAGTGAAGGTGTGGCATCGCAGATTGCACTGGGCAATCTTGCTCGTAATGCAGGTTATGCCGATGTTACGCGGCTGATGTGGGACATGGAAGCACGTAAGTTGGATGAGATGAAATCCTTCTTTGAACCTCATGCATTAGATGCTGACACGACAGCACAATTGATCATTGATGAGGAAGGCCAACCCGAGATGGTTATCGTTAGCAAAGGGAAGACACTCAAATCTGTACCTGCCCGGTTTAAAAAAGATGGATATATCGCTGAACTGAAAGAGCTGAAATCGGATCTGGTGGATCAGTATCGCCGGGCACGACAGGAGCTGGAACGTTCGATGACTGCTGGAACATCCTTTACACGTCAGGAAATTGCCAGTCTGATGCAAAATCCGGTTATACAACCGCTGGTAAGAACACTTGTATTCCAGTCAGGTGACAAGACGGGAAGATTCGATGTATTATCCAATGGTTTGGTTGCACCAGGACCGGAGGGTACGGTCCATGCACTAGCGGAACAGGATCAACTGTTGATTGCTCATCCGCTTCATCTGTATCAGAGCGGAAGCTGGAGTGAATTCCAGCGGGATCTGTTCACCCGTCAGGAGCGTCAGCCGTTCAAGCAGGTATTCCGTGAGCTGTATCTTCCTAACGAGGACGAATTGGCTAATGGTACGGTGTCCCGCCGATATGCGGGGTATCAGATTCAACCGAAAAAAGCAGTAGCTCTGCTTAAAGGACGCCAATGGACTGTCAGTTATGAGGAAGGTCTGCAGAAGGTAAGTTATGAGCATAATCTGATCGCGAATCTCTATGCTATGGCAGATTGGTTCTCACCAGCAGATACCGAAGCACCTACCTTGGAGACGGTGCAGTTCTACGATCGCAAGAGCTACAAACCTGTAGCGCTGCAAGATGTGCCGCTGACGTTCTTCTCGGAAGTTATGCGTGATATCGATCTGGTGGTCAGCGTTGCACATGTGGGAGGCGTAGATCCGGAAGCCAGCCTGACAACAATCGAGATGCGTCACGTCATTGTGAACGAGTCGTTGCGTCTGCTGAAGATCGACAATGTACGTTTGGACGGGAATTACGCACGAATTGATGGTGAATTGGGTGAGTATGCTGTTCATCTGGGGAGTGGTAATGTGTTTAAACAAGCAACAGGTGCACTTCATATTGTTCCGGTGCACAGTCAGCATCGGGGTCGAATCTTCCTGCCATTCCTCGATGAAGATCCGAGAACAGCTGAGATTTTGTCCAAGGTGATGTTGCTCGCCGAAGATAAAAAGATCAAGGACCCGCAGATTCTTGCACAGTTACAGAACTAGAAGTGATTGAACAGAAGTGAGCCGTCCCTCTTGGGGCGGTTTTTTATTTGCTACTCCGATTTCAATGTAACTTCGAATCTCAATATAACGAGTGTAGAACAAGAATCATGGATGGAAAGTGAACAATATGGAGCAATTCCAACATAAAGGCAGCTGAAGAACCTGTTAAAAGGGACCTCAGTTGCTTTTATATTTTTGGATATTTCAATGGACCGGATTGGTTCCGTTTTCAAATAGACTTAGGACCCAGAGTGTGTCGACATATTCCTTAATCTGATAATTAATTGCATTAATTGGTTGATCGGGAGTGGGTCGAACCGACTGTTTTTAAAAGTAAAGAATTTGTTCTAAAGTAGTTACGGAAATGTAAATAATTCGTTTTCTTGTTTTGTTATCTGAATTATTAATATGGTGATTCCAAAGAACTAGGCTTGTTCCAATCGGTCATTTACCAAATTTAAGGGGATGTAATTCATGATCATGTCGGCTATCGTTAGGAAGCGAAATCTGCTGACTTGCTTGCAGGCTGCAGTTTCAGAAGCCATGTGCAGGACGACCTGAATGCTTGAAAGACTGGGATCAAGCCAGTTCGCATTCCCTTGTATACATGTATTCAATATGTGCACAAGAAAAATGATCAAGAGAGAAGGAGAACTTACAACATGAACAGAAGACTCAATCTGATTTTCCTCAAACGATGGTTTATGTTATTAATCATCGTGGCGGTTGCGGCTATGCCGCTGCACGCCTTCGCCGCGGAGGCGGAATCTGGGGCCAATCGGCCTTGGATGAACAAATCTCTATCAGCGGAAGAACGCACCGAGCTGCTGCTCAAGGAGATGACGCTGGAGGAGAAAGTTGGATTCGTAACCGGTAAAGTAAATAACTATTATGGTTTCTATAATGATGAATTGGAGCGCCTCGGCATTCCGGCATTACAGATGGCAGATGGACCCGCAGGAGTACGTGTGGCTAACCCGGATGTGCAGGACAAAAAGTCCACGGCATTGCCTGCACCCATCGCGCTTGCCGCTTCCTGGGATACCAATCTGGCCAAGAAATATGGCGATCTGATCGGTCAGGAAGCACATGATACAACACATAATGTAGTGCTCGGCCCTGGGCTGGATATTGCACGTACACCATGGGGTTCCCGGAACTTCGAATCTCTCGGGGAAGATCCGCTACTGGCTTCCGGCATGGGTGCAGCGTATGTGAACGGGATTCAAAGTAATCCAGTTATCGCTACAGCGAAACACTATATCCTGAACAACCAGGAGACGGAACGTTTCACGACCAATGCAACAGCCAGCGAACGTGCCATTCAGGAAGTCTATGCACGTCCGTTCCAGGCGATGGTCGAAAAAGCGGATCTTGGTTCAGCAATGTGTTCATTTAACCAGGTGAACGGTACATATGCTTGTGAGAACAAGGAGATGCTGACCAATGTCCTTCGGGATCAGTTTGGCTTCGAAGGGTTTGTCATGAGTGACTACGGTGCAAACTTCAGCACAGCCAAGTCCGCCAATGCGGGTCTGGATCTGGAGACACCGGGAGAGCCTTACGGCAAATGGGGAGACAAATTGCTGGAAGCCGTGAACAATGGCGAAGTCAGCGAGCAAACCGTTGATGAGAAGGTTAGACGCATTTTGCTTCAAATGTTCGATAAAGGGCTGTTCGATAACCCTGTAACGAATACACAAATCAATGCTAAGAAAGACGGCAAACAGGCACGTGAAATTGCAGAAGAGAGCATGGTTCTTTTGCAAAACAACGATAATGTGCTGCCGCTGTCCAAGAAAAACGTGAAATCCATCGCTGTCATCGGTCCGGATGCAGATAACGCATCTGCTGCTGGTGGAGGTAGCAGTCTGGTTAATCCGACGTATACTGTAAGTCCACTTCAAGGCATTCGTAACCGTGCCGGTAACGGTGTGGATGTAAAATATGCTGCCGGAACGGATCCTATCTCCGCAGGAGATGCATTTAATGGACCATCCGCCGTACCTTCTACTCTTTTATCACCAGCGGATGCTCAGGAAAGTGAAAGAGACTATGGTACAGATCGTGCGGAATACGGTCTGCGTGCTGAATACTGGACGAATAAAGATATGGAGGGTAATCCTTCTTTGGTCCGTACAGATAATCAGGTCAACATGAATCTTGGATTCTACAACTATGAAGGTTTTAACGCACAGTCTTCCAAGCTTCCAGTGACACCTACGAAATTCAATGCCAAAATGTCTGCTCGTTGGACAGGGGCGATCACAGCACCTCAAACGGGTGAATATAAACTGTCCCTGACCAGTCTAGGTTCTGCGAAACTGTATGTGGATGATAAATTACTCGTAGACAATCAAGGTGAAACATTGAGTACAACGAAGAAAGAAATCACATTCAAAGAAGGTGAGTCCCACAATATTCGAATTGAGTATCGTACGGATTTCCCGGTACAGACCAATCATGATATGGGTGCACAGGTTCGTTTCGGCTGGGAAGCTCCAGACGACGCTGTGGATATTAAAATGCAAAAAGCAGTTGAGCTGGCGAAAAAATCCGATGTTGCCGTCGTGGTAACTCGTACGTATGACAGTGAAGGTTACGTCGACCGTTCCGACCTGGAGCTGCCGAATAACCAGGAGCAGCTGATCCGCAAGGTAGCAGCAGCCAATCCCAAAACGATCGTGGTGCAAATGAGTGGTCGCGCTGTTGAAATGGATTCCTGGCAAAAAGGAGTGCCATCCATCGTTCAGGCTTGGTATGCAGGTCAGGAACAAGGTAATGCAGTGGCACGTGTGCTGTTTGGTGATGTGAATCCATCCGGTAAGTTGCCAGTGACGTTCCCATCAGATGATTCCCAGACCCCGGTATCCACTGCGGAACAATTCCCGGGTGTGAATGGGGTGGGTAACTACTCCGAAGGTATCTTTGTAGGCTACAAAGGATATGACAAAGAAGGCATGACACCGGCGTTTGCCTTTGGACACGGACTGTCTTATACCGATTTTAATTATCGTAATCTGCATGTGAAAAACACAGGTAAAGGCGATAAGGAAACTGTAGAAGTATCGCTGAATCTGCGTAATACCGGTAAAGTTGCCGGTGCAGAAGTTGTACAGGTCTATGTTGGCAATCTGCCAACCAAAGTCGAGACCCCGGAGAAACAACTTGCTGGCTGGGCGAAGGTTGATCTGAAAGCAGGCAAGCAACAACGGGTCAACATTCAACTGGATCGCAGCGCATTGTCCTATTGGGATGAAACATCGCATGAATGGGTAATGCCTAAGGGTAAAGTCCAAGTGTATGTTGGCAGTGCATCGGATGATATCCGTCTGACAGGCAGTGTGAATATCGGAAGCAAGTCCGGTAAATAAAGTTCAATAAGGGAGATTGGAAGGTTTTTCTCCCGGCGAAGTTATTTCGTTAAATGCAGTTTGTTCTACTTCATATAGATTAGGAAAATGAGTCGTGGCCTAGTGGCCGCGGCTTTTTCCGCAATGGAAGGAGAGTGAAGCATGATAAACATAGGTTGGCGAGAATATCCCAAACGATGGATGATCCTGTTGATCGCTGCTGTTTGTTTTGTCGGTATAGGAATCTGGCTTATCTTCAACCGAAGTGAACAACCCGCTCCGCCACCGGTTGTGGACAAACAGAGAACGGCCGAAGTTTGGTTAACCACGGGAGATCAGCAAAATCTGCTTGCACGACAGAAGCCCATTCCAATCACCGATCACCATGATGCAGACCCAAGTTCTTCAGTTTCTTCAACGCAGGAGCCAGACATTTCTTCGTCGGCGTTCACCATACAGATTGACCCGGACAAGACGTATCAGACCATGGCTGGTTTTGGCGCAGCGATGACGGGTTCATCGGCACATCTGATCAACGAGCTCCCAGAGGAACAGCAAGAGCAACTGCTGAAGGAACTGTTTACAACAGAAGGGCTGAACATGGATATGGTGCGTCATACGATTGGTGCCTCCGATTATTCGGTAGATGAAACAGGTGTGGCTTCGAGTTATACCTATGATGATATCGAGTCTGGCAAGGACTATGACATGGATTCCTTTTCGATCGAAAAGGATCAGGAAGTTGTGAATATGCTGGAGCGTGTAGCTGATTTGAAACCGGATCTTAAAGTGCTGGGCACACCGTGGACGGCCCCGGCCTGGATGAAGTATGGGGAGAAGACTACTAACGGTTGGTATCTGGATTACAACGATCCCCAGGTGTATGAAGCGTACGCGAGCTATTTTGTGAAGTATATCAAAGCTTATCAGGCAAAGGGCATTCCCATCTACGGGATGACGTTGCAAAATGAACCGGAGTTCACCTCGGATAAATATCCGAGTATGAGTATGGGATCCGAAGAACAAGCGATGTTCATTCGCGATTATCTCGGCCCGGCGTTACAGGATGCAGAACTGGACACGCGAATCATCGCGTATGATCATAACTGGGATCAGGCGGTTGAATATACCAGCAAGGTGCTTGGTGATGAGCAGGCTGCTGCATATATCGATGGATCTGCTTTCCACTGTTATGCAGGTGATCCATCTGCCATGTCGGAAGTGCATGAGCGCTTCCCAGACAAAAATATTTATTTTACCGAATGTAGTGGTGGGGAGTGGAGTCCTGATTTTGGCGAGAATCTGAGCTGGCAGATGTCCAATCTCATCATTGGTGCACCTCGCAACTGGGCAAAAAATGTGCTGCTCTGGAACATCGCACTCGATCCGCAAGGTGGACCTACGAATGGTGGCTGTGAGAACTGTCGTGGGGTTGTGACGATTGACTCGGAGAATAATGAAATCATTAGAAATGTCGAGTATTATGCGTTAGGCCACATCAGCCGTTATGTACGTCCGGGAGCTTTGAGAGTTGCTTCCACGCAAGAACAGGGCAAGATCGAGAACGTAACCTTCCGCAATCCGGATGGAACGATGGTGCTGGTTGCAGCTAACACGGGTGAGGCAGAAGTTTCCTTTGATGTAGTCATGAGCGGAGATTCGTTTCGATATATACTGCCTTCCCAATCGGCAGCAACCTTCCGTTGGAAGCCAAAAACGGGGGTAGAACGTTGACTCAAGATTGGAAATTATGGGTACAGATTGAATGATGGACATGGTAAAATAAACGTAGAGTTATTTCAAATTTGATGTATTAAACAAGTCCGATCCCAGGATCGGGCTTTTACATAACCTTTTACTTTTAATAGAAAAGGAGCATACGTTGGACATGTTAGTCGTTGAATATCGGGAACAGGATCATGACAAGTTGGTCGAGATCTGGGAGAGTTCTGTTCGGGCAACACATTGGTTAACCACGGGATATAATGACCACGAAGAGGAGTGTGCAGGATGACACAGATCAAGGTGACACCGGAACAACTGGAGACGGTCAGTGGGCAGTTCGCTCAGGCACATCAGCAATTATCGGGCTTCATGTCCACATTGGACGGCAAGATGAGTGTCATGCGCAGCAACTGGGATGGCATGGAGCGTGAGCGTTTTTATAACGATTATTCAACGGCTCAAGGCACGATGAAATCTGTTCTGGAACTGGTTCTGTCCATTCAGTCGGAGCTTAAGAAGATTGCCGAGCGTTTCCGCACGACAGATGAAGAGGCGGTGAGCCAGGCAATCATGACGGCGCTGACCGCAGCGCGGGCGCTATCAACCATGGGCAAAAATAAAGGCGATGATCTGGACAAAACGCCAGGTCCACCAAAGAACATGGATGAATGGGATGAGAAGGATGCCGAGAAATACCAGAACTATGAGGAAATGCTGAAGAAAGCCAAAGAGATGGGTGACGAAGAACTGGCGCAGCAGATTCAGGCCAGTATGAACATCATTCGGCTTCAGTACGAAGATGTAATCTATCAGACTGACCCCAATACTGGCAAGACGGTAAAAATAACCGAGGATTCCATCGTAGGTACGTATCAGGTGAAAAGCGACAAGGGCGAAACGACCACCATCAGTCTGGATAAACAGGGCAATGTGGTGGACTATAGCAAGGATACGGAAAAATATAGGTATTCGGAGCAAACGCACACGACCAGTCAAGGCGAGCATCTCTTTGGCAAAGCAGCACAAACGGCTACAGCCTACGGGATTGGTCTGCTGCTCACAAGCAAGACGGGCTCTGCCTTTACAGAACATGCCCACTGGACTTGGTTCTTCGTTCGTTGCGGACAAGTTCCTGTTCTCTGTGCCGGAAGAAGGCGAGACACGTACGATGATTTACCGTACCAATAAGGAGACGGGCAAAATTGAGAATATGATCGTGGTCACGCGCGGCGACAACGATATTGAATATACTCCGTGGCGGGAGTACTTCTAAGCCACGGATGGGTTGGCAAGCGGGCAACACAGGGCAACCTGATTGCGGCCTGCTTGCCGACCCACCCCCTGGAGCCATGTGATTGTGTATCACATGGCTATGCGTGTGGAGGGCAGGCGGCTTATCCGTGAGCCTGCCTATAGAGAAACACCCCGGCAACCTTTTCCCTGAGATGGGAAGGATGCCGGGGTGTTTTGGATTCTTCTTACCGATTAGCCACGGTCGAAGGACCGGGCCGGAAGGAGGGCTTTTTTTGCCAGAGATTAATGTGTCTCTTCATCCAGAAACGGTTTGTTCACCGCATAATACATGAAGCCCATCAGCAGCACACCACCCACCAGATTACCCAAGGTCACGGGAACCAGGTTGTGAAGCACACCTTCAAATGAGATCGTCCCCGGGTGATTCAGCACAAGTGCAATCGCGAACGTACACATATTGGCGATGCTGTGCTCGTATCCCGAGATGAAGAAGCAGAACACAAAGAGCATCATGGCAAACATTTTGGCTCCATTCTCCTTCATGAACATCGGGACAAAGAACGCCATACATACAAGCCAGTTACACAGGATTCCCCGGAAAAAGAGCTGCATGGTTGGAACTTCCATCTTATGCTCCACCACGCTTAACAGAAAACCGTTCACCTGAGACGAGTCGAACAATCCGGTCAGGTAGATTAACAGGGCAAACACAGCTGCGCCCATCAGGTTACCACTATAACTCGCAATCCACAGTTTGATCACTTCGAACCAGCGCAGTTTCTTGCGCAACGCCGCATACGTGTAATAAAACGTATTGCCCGTGAACAGGTCACCCCCGCCATAGGCGATCAGAATGATGGCCGCGCCAAACGTAATTGCCGCCATCGGATAGGTAAACGGGGACTGCTCCATATAAAAGAAGTTACCTGTCTTAAACGCCACGATGACGCCGAATCCGATAAACATACTGGCCAGCATGGAGCGTGCAAGGTACCTGATTAAACTTTGTTTGTAAATCTTGTGTTTCTTCAGAGCTAGTTGTTCCACGTTGCGTAAAGCTTCCGTTTCCATAATTCTCCTCCAATAGCATGGTGTCTTGCTTACCATTATAACGAAATTATGGAAATTGGGGAGGGTAAACTTGGTTTATTGATTATTACTTCCTTGTTTCAATTGCAGTACCCGCATTGCAGAAGAACCAAAATCAGGATCGGATTGAAGTGATTCTAGCGCGGATGCTGCACCATTAACTTGTTGATGTGCAACAAGAATAGCAAAGGCCGCTCCTCTGACCAATATGTTTTCTTCACCACTGATTTCGTTAAAATCAGGGTGTTCATTGTTGTTATTATGATTCATATCAGACATGTCAGACATATCCTATCGTTCATCTCCTGAAGAATATTAAGATTGGGGTGGAAGAATGATTGGACGGGAAGCCAAGGCTTCTTCCACAATCTGTTCAGGCGTCAGGTCTCGATCATCCCAGAAAATCAGATTACTGATCTCCGCATGTGGTACCTGCTGCTGTAGCTCCGTCAACATGTCATCCAACTCGGCTTCCGTTCCTTCAGAGATCAGTTTGCGGACCAATTCTACCAAATGTAATCTATTGTCCATATCGATACCTCCTGAATGATTCATAGCGTGAACAAATTAGTCATTTCATGGGTTGATTCAATGGATCATACGTAATGAGCGCCGGAAAAAAATTGGGCTCAAGCATCAGACTAATGCGTTGTTCGTCTTGATCAGTATAAGAAATGATATAGTTTCCGAAATGAGACTCGTAGATGAAGTCTTGGAATTGAAAGGAATGTTCGGGATACTTTATCTTCACATATAACGTAGTAACTCCTCGGGCTAAGGTTTCTTTTAACATAGGAATTTGGGCCACAATGATAATAGTAATAAGAACAATTAGTATACGTTTAGCGAGACCGGTCAGATGGATTCACCCCATTATCGTTAATCAATTTTCAACAATTCATGAAGGCCCATCTCAAAATAGATGTCACTCCATAAGGATAGCCAGATTACCAAACTGCTCGCCTTTTTCCATGCGTTCGAATGCTTTTGCTACGTCTTGCAACGGATATACGCCATCAATTACAGGATGTATGTCATGTTGCTCCACGAATTGCAGCATCTGGATAAACTCCTCACGGCTGCCCATAGAGGTGCCGATCAGACTGATCTGCGGGAAGAAGATAGAGCGAATGGGTACAGTCAGATCATCCCCCGAGCTTGCACCATACATCACGATACGTCCACCTGGTCTGATTATATCAAAATATTTTGGGAACATGGCTTGTCCGATGCTATCCCAGATGATGTCCACAGCTTCCATATCGTTCTGCGTACTCCAATCGGCATGACTATCCAATGCATGGGTAGCACCCAAGCGCAGTGCCTCATTTCTTTTGGCTTCACTTCTGGAGGTGACGGTCACCTTGGCACCTGCCGCAACCGCCATGAGCAGGGCATAGGTTGCTACACCACCGCCAATACCGGGAATGAGCACATGTTCACCTTTCTTCAATACACCGCGAGTGAATAAGGCGCGATAGGCCGTCAGGGCTGAAAGGGACAGCACACCTGCTTCCTCCCAGGATAGGTGGGCTGGCTTAGGCAGGGCATTTTCAGCAGGCAACGTTATATATTGAGCCAGTGTTCCATCCATAGGGCCACCAACAATATCGGGTACGGTGGGCACTTCAGATGCATGTTCCCAACCGAGCGTAGGATGGATAATGACTTCATCTCCTATCGCGAACCCTCTTACGCTTTCGCCAATCGCTACGATAATACCTGCTCCATCGGAACCGGGAACGAGTGGGATGTCCTGAGGGCCGCGTCCTGCCATGATGAATAGATCCCGATGATTGATACCAGCGGATTTTAATTGAATCTGCACTTCCCCGGCTTCTGGTGCCCGAGAGATTGACTCTGTATATTGAAGACCTGCAAGGCCGCTCTGGGCCGAATGGACAATAGCTTTCATGTTCAATATTCCTCCTGTCTGTGTAGCTAGATTTCACTACTGAGCCTCATTGTACAGACGGAGCAGATTCACGTAAAATGAACAAAAATGATTGTCAGTATCATTAAAAATAATAGATAAGCACTTTGCATGAATCGGATGATGCAGAATGCCGATATAACGACGAGCAGGTGATCAGGGTATGGATGCAGGTGATTTGAAAATATTTCAGGCGGTTGCCCGCGAAGGTAGTATCAGTAAAGCTGCGCTCTCACTTAATTATGTGCAGTCCAATGTAACAGCACGGATTAAACAGTTGGAGACCCAACTGCAAGTACCGTTATTTCATCGTTCCAATCGGGGGATGTCGCTTACACCAGCAGGAGAGAACCTGCTTGGGTATGCGGATAGAATATTAGAATTATTATATGAAGCAGAGCAGGCCACGCAAGTGGGTAACCCACCAGCTGGCATGCTTCGTCTAGGTGCCATAGAGACAGCAGCTTCTACTTTTCTGACGCCGCTCTTGGCTGAATATACTTCATGTTACCCGGAAGTAAAACATTCGCTTGTCACGGGTGGGACCCATGAACTGAACCAGAAGGTCATCCAACATGAATTGCATGGAGCCTTAATATATGGCCCGATTGATCATCCTGAGCTGAATTATATGAAGATGTATGACGAGGAATTGGTGTTGGTCGCTGAACCTGGAGTACATGAGATGTACACGTTATTGTCCAGGCCGATGTTGTTTTTTGAGATCGGATGCACTCATCGCACTCAGGCGGAATCCTTTTTGAACGATCAGGGTATCCACACGCTTAACATCATGGAATATGGAACACTGGACACGATTCTGAATGGTGTATCTGCAGGGCTCGGTGTATCATTGCTGCCACGTTCTTCGGTTACCAAAGCAAATTTAAGAGGCGAGATTGCAGTGTTATCATTGCCTGATCCTTATTGTCGGTTGGAAGTAGGATTTGTGTATTCCCGTGGTGAACATATATCTAGTGCGCTCAGCGCTTTGGTTGAGATTATTACAGAACCAGACCTATAAGAGGTTGTTCAAAAGTCCGTTTATGAACATGCACTATAAAGGAGTGAGTGATCTTGAAAGAAACTGCGTTAACGTTGGGTGATGCATTTAATCAGGCAGACTTTATTGTAGGTGGTCATGGCAGTCGCCAAGTGAAGGTGCTTCAGAACGTACTGGAGCAGATCGATGGGGAGTTGTTTAGTGACCACTACGGCAACGGCCCCCTCATTGAAGAATTTCAGCAACAGATGGCTGACGTTCTCGGCAAGAAATCGGCGGTGTTTTTCCCAAGTGGAACGATGGCGCAGCAGATTGCATTACGGATCTGGTGTGACCGCAAAGGGGTAAAGCGAGTAGCTTACCACCCTCTGTGTCATCTGGAAATCCATGAGGAAGACGGATTGAAAGAGTTACACCAGATTGAATCGATTTTGCTGGCGGACAAGGATCGTTTGATTCGTTTGCAAGATGTACAAGCGCTTGATCAGGACATTGCCTGTCTGCTGTTGGAACTTCCGCAACGCGAGATTGGTGGGCAATTACCGGCGTATGAAGAACTGGAAGCGATCTCGGCCTATTGCCGTGAACGCGGGATTAAGCTGCATCTGGACGGGGCACGCCTGTTTGAGATTACTCCCTATTATCAGAAAACGTCTGCGGAGATTTGCAGTTTGTTTGATACGGTGTATGTATCCTTTTATAAAGGCATTGGAGGTATTGCGGGGGCTATATTGGCGGGTGATCCGGATGTGATGCAAGAATCGAAAGTATGGAAACGTCGGCACGGCGGAGATCTGATCGGCCTGTATCCGTATATTCTGAGTTCTCAGTATTATTTCAATGAACGGATTGGCAAAATGGAGTTGTATTACGAGCAGGCTCAAGAACTAGCCTTCTTACTGAATGCGTGTCACGGAATACAAACCTTACCCGAGGTGCCGGTATCCAATATGTTCCATGTGAACTTTGCGCTCGCTGCTGCCGAAGTTGAACCAATTCTTGTGCAAATGGCTCAGCAGTATGGCATAGGATTGACTTCATATCTGAACAAAACAAGTGGGAACAGCTGTGCCTTTGAATTGTCTACGGGTGATCGTTATGAGAAAGTTCCTCAGGACAAGTTGCGTGCAGCACTGGAATGGCTGGATCAAGAGTTGCGTAAACAGGTGAGATAAGAAGTTGATTTTAATGCTCGACTCTTGTTTGGGTAAGGTGTTGCGCTTCAAGGAGAACTATTGAATTCACAACGGCTGATCAGTGGGGAAAGGTACCTTAAGGGGGAGTTTAAATGACGTCAATAGAATTGGAACCGATTCGTGATCTTTTGGTAAAAGCCTACGATACAACAATGGGAGAAGGGTGTACTCCTGAAACGCAACAGAGCATTGAGGATTTTGAACAAAAGCATAATGTAAAACTGCCCGCAGCATATCGCGCACTTTTGCTTGAATTCGGTGCATGTAATTTCGGCGACCCTGCCTTGTATTCGGTGAAAGAACTGAGCTGGGCTTATCCGGATTTTTTGGAAGTATACCGTGAATATGAGAAAGAATACGAGCTGCCAGCTGACCTCCAGCCTTTCCCGATTGGTGGATTTGGTGAAGGAAGTATGGCTATACTGGATCAAAATTCAGGCAAGGTGCTGATGTTGATCCACGATGCAGGGGAAACTCCTCTGCGGGAAATTGCTGTGGACTTTAATGAATTGATGACGATGCTGGCTGAGTCGGCAATCTGGGTTCAGGAACAGATGAATTAACAAGGTAGACGGAAGGATGCGCAATTGGCTTATGGATATTCGGAAGTTAAGATACTTTATCACCGTGGCAGAAGAACTTCATTTTCACCGTGCAGCGGAAAAATTAAATATGACGCAACCACCGCTGAGCCAGCAGATTCAGAATTTAGAGGATGAGCTTGGCGTGAAGTTGTTGGAGCGCACCAGAAAAATGGTTCGTCTCACCCCGGCAGGTGCGGTATTTCTGGAACAGGCCAGGCTAATCATGGCCCAGCTCGAACGATCCATTCAGCTTACGCAAAAAGCAGATCAGGGCATCATCGGGCATATAACCATAGCCTTTGTGGATTCGGCTTCGGGGAGCATTATGGTGGATGTTCTTAGGAAATTTCGGGCTGCGTATCCTCAGATTGAATTGACGCTGCGTGAGATGACTTCATCCCAACAATTGCAGGCACTGGAAGACGGACAGATCCATATTGGATTTTTGCGATATCAGGAAGATACTCGTCATGTCTCGTTCCGCCCCTGCCAGATGGAAACGTTGATTGCTGTATTGCCAGATCATCACCCGAAGGCTTCTCAGACTCAAGTTTCAATTCGAGAACTGGCGGATGAAGATTTTATTTTATTCCCAAGGCATCTGGGTTCTCCGTTCCATCGTCTCGTTTTGGATTATTGCAGGGAGCATGGCGTAGATCCTCGAATTACGCAGGAAGCGATCCAAATGTATACGATTGTGAATCTCGTTGCGGCGGGCATGGGCATTTCCATTGTCCCGTCATCGGTGGATGTGTTCCAGCGAAAGGGTGTAGTCTTTCTCCCATTAGAAGAAAATCCGCCCTCCGTACCGTTGTATACGGCATGGCGGACGGATATGAATCAGGAAGTAGTGTCCCGCTTTATGGGTATTGTTGATGAATGTGTTTAACCAGTCTTGGTTGGATCACGCTCAATCCATGGATTCAATATTTCATCAATACGAGTCATGATCGCAGGGTCCAGTTTCACACCAGAAGCTTTAACATTCTCCAATACCTGCTCTGGCCGGGATGCACCGATAATGACGGAACTAACATACGTATGCTGAAGAACCCACGCCACAGCGAGTTGGGGGAGAGTTAGACCAATCTCTTTAGCGAGTGGAACAAGTTGTTGCACAGCGGTAAGAACATCTTCACGTAACCACTGACCAGCCAGTTTATTGAAAAAGGGTGCTCCTGCCTCAGCAGCTGCACGTGATCCGGTGGGCAATGCTGCGTTAGGCGCATATTTGCCTGATAGTATACCCTGAGCAAGAGGAGACCATGTGATCTGTCCCAGCCCTGCTTGATCGCTTGCAGGTACGACTTCTTGCTCAATCACACGCCACAACATCGAATATTGCGGCTGACTTGCAATGAAGGGGACATGAAGTTCCCGCGCCAAAGCGGCTCCTCTTGCAATCTGATCTGCGTTCCATTCACTTACGCCAATGTAATGGACTTTGCCCTGACGCACCAAATCGGAGAATGCCAGAAACGTCTCTTCCAGCGGAGTGTTGTAATCATAACGGTGAGCGTAATAGACATCGATATAATCCGTCTGTAGCCGCCGTAATGAACCATTGCAGGCTTCCATGATGTGTTTACGTGAAAGTCCGCGGTCATTATGACCTGTGCCGGTTGGGTGACAGACTTTGGTGCATAGTTCAATACTTTCTCTTCGTATATCCTTAAGAGCCTGTCCTAACACGGATTCAGCCTTGGTATTTGAGTATACGTCTGCGGTATCAAATGTGGTAATACCTGCATCCAATGCGGTTCGCACACAAGCTTCTGCTATTCCATCCTCGACTTGCGCTCCATGCGTAATCCAGTTGCCCAGTGAAATCTCACTGACGGTTAATCCACTGTTTCCTAATTTGCGATATTCCATTCATGTCGCCTCCCTAAGTCATCTGGACTCCATTGTAACAATGGCAGATTAATAGGTGAAATATCTTTTAACCTCATCTTTGATACGAAAAAAGTATCAGTGAATCTACATTTTCTCCTGGAGGTATTTGCGATAGAGAGCAGGCGTAATTTCCTCGAACTTTTTGAATATTTTGATAAAATATCCCGATTCATTAAATCCCAGCTCATCACTGATCTGTGAGACAGGCATGTCGGTGACCTCCAGCAATTGTTTGGCCCACTTAATTTTGAGTTTAGCCAGGTAGGTTGTGAAGTTTTCACCCGTTTCCTTGGCAAACAGTCTGCTGAAATAACTCGGACTCAGGTGGCATAGATCGGCCATTTGTTTGAGTGAAACTTGTTCACTTTTGTGACTGTGAATGTATTCAAAAGCAGGCTGGAGCACCGGACTGGAGCTTTCCGTGTCACTTGGGCTATTTTTGAGATAAGCATCCGCTATCGCATTAGTCATCTCTTTTTTGATCGACTCGATATTACGAATGGAGTAACCCGGCAGAATGGTGGAGAGGTTCAGAGTCTCCTGATTGCCTGAAGCTTTCTCGAACATTTCAACTAACAGATTTTTGTTTAGCGCTTCTTCCACAATGTAGTTGCAGAGCAGGGATAACATGTTGGAGATTTTCACAATCTCTTCATAGGTCATCACAGGTAGCTGGGCGTAATCATCCTTTAATTCCTCCAGCTTGGCTGCATGCATGGGTACGTTTTTGGACGTGACAATTTGCTCCAAGTCGCTACCCTTTTCCGGATCGGCGAGTTTCACTTGTCCTGCCATGACGGCGCCGATATATTTGCCATCAATTGTGATTGGAATCGCGATATCAATAATATTGAAATGGCATAAATACACATAAGGTTCATTCAACCGGACGGCTTCCAGACCACCGCGTGAATCACATTTTTGACAGTAGGGGAGAAGCTCAGGGTCTTTACGGACATTCTGGCAGAAAGCCTGACAGCTGCTGTGACTGGTTACGGGAATGCCTTTATAATCAACGGTGAGGATCGCCAGTTTGGTTACTGTTGCGAGAGAATCTTGTAGACGCTTCCATTTATTAAGGTCCAGAATTTTATTGATATGCAGATATTCTTTGATCATTGGTGCAACCTCCATAGGCTAACCAGATTCATAATTTAGGCCGTTAAAAGTTAGCAAGTTGTACATATTAAGATGTAATGATGACGGGTAATGTATAATAGGAGGTCAAAATTCAACCATCTCATGACAATAAGATACCATGATTGTGCCAAAAAGCAAAAAATTACGATTGTAAATTATAATAATTTGTTATCAAAGTCCACTGTAAACCTGTTGCTCATGCGTTATATTAAGGTCAATTGTAAGAAATTAAAATTTGATGTAATCACTAAACCAATTCATATCAATAGGAGGCATATAATATTATGAGAAAAGCATTTATCAGCCCAACTAAATATGTACAAGGCGAAGACGAGTTGTTGAACCTGGGGTACTTTGTTAAATCCTTCGGAGAATCTGCTTTGCTGATTGCACATCCAGATGATGTACAGCGTGTCAAAGCAAAGCTGGATGCAACAGCCGAGAAATTTAATATTACGTTTGTTGAAAGCGGTTTTAAAGGGGAATGTTCCCGTGAGGAAGTTGCTCGTCTGCAAGCGATCGCGAAGGAAAAAGGATGTGACTCTACCATCGGTCTTGGTGGCGGTAAAGCCATTGATGCGGCTAAATGTGTAGCAGAAGGCGAAGCACTGATCATCTGCCCAACGATTGCGGCAACAGACGCACCGACAAGTCACTCGGCTGTATTGTACACACCGGATGGTTCTTTTGATGACTATGCTTACTTCAAACAAAGCCCAAGTGTGGTTCTCGTTGATACAACCGTAATTGCCAATGCACCAACACGTTTCCTCGTATCCGGTATGGGAGATGCGCTCTCTACATACTTCGAAGCAAGAGCAACAGCAAAATCCTATTCCCGTGTAAACGCAAGTCTGCCAATGGGTTCCCGCGAAGGATATACCCCATCTGCAGTAGGTACCAATGCGGCGCTTGCACTGGCAAAACTGTGTTATGAAATGCTGCTGACTGACGGTGCAAAAGCAAAAGTAGCCAGTGACAGCAACGTCGTGACTCAGGCGCTGGAAAATATCGTTGAGACCAACATTCTGTTGTCTGGTCTTGGATTCGAAAGTGGCGGTCTGGCCGCAGCACATGCGATCCACAACGGTTTGACTGTTCTGGAAGGCACACATCATTTCTTCCACGGTGAAAAAGTATCCTTCGGTACAATCGCACAGCTCGTCCTTGAAAATGCACCAACTGAAGAGCTGCATGAAGTCATGGACTTCTGTCTCGAAGTGGGACTGCCGATCAGCTTGGCGGATATCGGTGTAGATACGATTAGTCAGGAAGAACTGTTGAAAGTGGCAGAGATCGCTTGTATTCCGGAAGAATCCATTCACGCCATGCCGTTCCCAATCACCGTTCCTGAAGTGGCTGCTGCCATTGCAGCGGCTGACCGAATGGGTCGTGAGTACAAAGCAGCTCGTCGGGAGGTAAAATAATGAAGAAAATTATTAACCAGGCCGAACATGTTGTTATGGAAATGTGCAACGGGATTGCGCTTGCACACCCGGAGCTTGAATTTCTGAAAAAATATAAAGTCATTAAACGCAGAGAGATTCAGGCCGATAAAGTCAGCCTGATCAGTGGCGGAGGCAGCGGACATGAACCGGCTCACGCTGGTTATGTGGGTAAAGGCATGCTGGATGCAGCGGTGTGTGGAGATGTATTCGCATCTCCTTCCCAAATCCAGGTGTATCAAGCGATCAAGGCAACAGCCAGCAATAAGGGTACACTCTTGATCATCAAGAACTACAGCGGCGACATGATGAACTTCAAGAATGCAGCACATCTGGCTGAAGAAGATGGCATCAACGTACAGTATGTACGTGTTGAGGATGACATCGCTGTACAAGACAGTTTGTATACCGTTGGGCGTCGCGGCGTTGCCGGAACTGTACTGGTTCACAAGATCGCCGGAGCAGCAGCCGAAGAAGGCCGCAGTCTGGCAGATGTGAAATCCGTTGCTGAGAAAGCAGCTCAGAACGTGCGCAGTATTGGTTTTGGATTCACATCCTGTACGGTGCCCGCCAAAGGCACGCCTACATTCGAAATTGCTGAAGATGAGATGGAATTCGGCGTAGGGATTCATGGTGAGCCAGGGATTCGCCGTGAGAAATTGGTATCAGCGGATGAATTGGCAGGACGTATGGTCGAAGCATTGCTCGCAGACATGAAGCTGGATAAGGATGCATCTGCTGAGATTGCGGTGCTCGTGAATGGTTTTGGTGCAACGCCACTGCAAGAACTGTATCTACTCAACAATTCCGTTCAGCGTGAGCTTGCTGGACATGCAGGTCTGAAGGTCGCTACTACGTTTGTAGGCAACTACATGACAAGTATCGATATGGCGGGTGCGTCGGTTACGATCCTGAAACTGGATGATGAACTAAAAACGCTGTTGTTCAAGGAAAGTGATACACCTGCATTTAAAGTATCCGGCCCTCCAGCAGCACAAGTGGCGTATTCCGAAGCGCTGGAAGCTGTTGTGGGTGAAGACGCTCCTGTATCTTACGAAGTGGAGACGGATGCATCAGCTGCGGTCATCAAAGGCAATCAATTTTCACTGGACAATGTCGTCTATCTGATCGATAAAATGGGTGAGATCATCATCAAGAATGAAGTACCATTCTGTGAATTGGATTCCCATGCCGGTGATGGCGATTTCGGTATGAGTGTGGCAAAAGGCTTCCGCCAGTTGAAACGCGAATGGAATCACATCATTAACGAAGATAAAAAAGACATCGGATCATTCCTCGATGCATGTTCCTTGGTCATCATGGAATATTGTGGCGGCGCATCCGGCCCAATCTGGGGTTCGGCATTCCGTGCGGCTGGCAAAGCAGTAGGGGATAAACAGCAATTAAACGTTGCTGAATTCGCCGAGATGATCCATGCAGCGGTGCAAGGGATTCAGTCTACAGGAGAACGTTCCTTCGGACGTGGTGCCGTTGTAGGTGATAAAACCTTGATTGATGCACTCGTTCCGTGTGCCGATTCCTGGACTCAAAGTGCGGAGTCTGGCGATGACTTCAAAACAGCATTTGCCAAAGGTGCAGCAGCAGCCGTTGAAGGTGCGAAGAAAACCGAAGACATCGTGGCACGTATGGGACGTGCAGGTGCCGTCGGTGATCGTAGTCTGGGCTACCCGGATGCTGGTGCGTATGCGCTGGGTGTTATTTTCACAGAATTATCTGAGTCGATGAAATAAGAATGTGAAATAAGAATGGTCACGGGTTTGCCCAGCGTCATTCATTAGACAGGTATAGAGATTGAGTCAGCAAACGTTAAGCTACTATGCAGCAAGTGACACAGGTAATGGCGCCGGACGTCCGGCGCCGTTATGTGTGCCTTTTTTAGGCCATACTAAGTCAATTTTTACATGTTATCATTTACATCTAATTTGAATAGCTCTTTGGACGTATCTACAATGCACTATTATTCATTCATTTATCTAGTATTTTATATTTATTAAGGGGACCTTTATGAGAACAGTCACATCATTCTTAAAAAAACCGCAGGGGTTGTTGGTTTTATCACTCGTTTTGGTCATTTTCGGCAGCTTGTTTGCTGGAATGTTCAACTCTTCCTTTTATTCCGTTAAGGTCAAAGAGATCAAATTCCAAGCCGATCACGGCACGCTATCGGGTCTGCTCTACATGCCTAAAGGGGCAGGTGCGGATGATAAACGTCCGGTCATTATTACAACACATGGATATCTGAATACGAAAGAAATGCAGGATGCACCTGCTATTGAGATGTCCCGACGCGGCTATATTGTGCTTGCACTGGACATGTATGACCACGGGGATTCCCGCTGGAGTGCAGATATTCCGGTAAAGGATCTGTTCGGAACGTTCTGGATATACTCGCAGTTTGATGCAGCCAAATATATTTATGAGCAGGACTTCACCAAGAAAGATGAGAAAGGCAATGCCTACGTGGCAGTCAGCGGTCACTCCATGGGTGGGTTCTCAACGCTGTTGTCAATGTACATGGACGAGATGAGTTCCCTTCAAACAGGATACCGTATGATCTACACAGGCATCTCAGCAGGTGCGGATTACTCTTACGCTGCGGCGGTTGCGCCACAGGATCAGCTTCAGGCTGCATTTGGCAGTCGGACGGTGGGCATGGTCGCGGGGAAATATGACGAGTTTTTCTTCAACAAATCAGATGAAGAGAAAACAGCCGCGGAGAAAGAAGTACAAGGTACGGTGACTCGCAAGGATTTTGCAGCAACGGCTTCGGGTAAAGCCTTCCTTGGCCTTGCACCTGATGCGCCAAGAGGTACGACCGATACATTTACCAAAGTACCATCCGGCGATCTGACCGTAGACGGAAAAGTGGTACGTCCTTCCCAAACGGGTGAGCATATTCTGTTTACACCTAATCAGACTCACCCATGGAACCATTTCTCGCGTACAACAACTGGGCATCTAATCGACTTCTATGCACATGCATTTAATGGTGTGACGTCGCCTAATCAGACCAATGTGAATCTGGATTCGGGCAATCAGATCTGGTGGGCGAAAGAGGCATTTAACTTTGTCGCTCTGATTGGATTCTTCTTGATGATTGTGCCGCTGATTACGTTGTTGATCAGACTGCCGTTCTTGCGCAAAACGGTAACGGGAGAGATTGCAACGGTGTCCGCAGCAGTCAGTGGGAAACAAAAATCAATCTATTGGCTTGCTATCGCATTCAGCACCCTGATTCCAGCGGTCTTATTCCCAACCTTGATGGATAAAGAGGCAAATGGATTGAATGTGCTTCGCATCATCGCTCTGATTGTACTTGCCGTGAGTGTGCTTGGAGCCATTATTGGGTTCGTGATGGCTGGAAGCAAGAAGAACGACTATACATCAAGCCGCCGGATGAAAAATATTGCGGTAGGCAGCGTGCTTCTGGCTGTTGTGTCCCTAGTGATGTGGCTTGTCTTCCAATATGCAGACAAGATTGTGGTTACAAGTTCGTACTTCAATGAACCAACAACGAACCAGATTGTGTATTGGGCGTTGGTTTCGGCGTTAATTATGATCCTGGTGACCTTTGCCTTCCATTATTTCTCTAAAAAGGATGCAGGAACCCGTTTCAGCGATTATGGTATCAGCTTGAATCCTGTTACGATCATTGCCAGCTTGGTGACCGCGGTGCTCGCAGTAGTCATCGGATACGCATTGCTGTTTGTAGTGCAGGCGATCTTCGGAACAGATTTCCGGATCTGGACGTTTGCGGTCCGTACGTTCGAGAGTGAACACTTCATTACCGCCTTACGGTATACACCGTTCTTCCTGATTTATTACTTTGTCAGTGCAGTTGCTCTGAATGCCAACACACGCGGCAAACGTAGCGGAACGTTACTGACGATTGTACTGAATGTTGGCGGGTTGGTGCTGTGGTTGCTGGTGCAATACGGCAAAGACTTTATGACAGGTGTGGCGTTGTATCCAGGTCAGGCATTGAATGGCATTTTGCTCTTTGCACTGGTGCCTTGTCTCATCATCGCTGCCGTGTATGCACGCAAAATGTTTGAAAAAACGAATAATGTATGGCTCGCCGCATTTGTGAACACATTATTGTTCACGATGGTTACGGTGGCGAATACCGCCCTGTTCTGGAATTTGGTTTAATGTAAAAAAAGACATGGAATGCACCTAGGACTATACTTGACCACTCCGATTGCAGACCATACTTGATTTGACACTCAGGAACTACACAGACAGAAAACCTTTCGATCTCTCTTATCCCCGGATTTTAATGATTTTCCCCCTGAAGGTAGAAATCCGGTGATAAAGGAGCACGCTTCGCTTCTTCAGGTCCTTTCTGTCTGCTTCGCTCTTGTGTCTATAATAAGTAATATGTCTGCAATCTCCGTTCCGGTGTAATCATAGCTCAAACCATATCCAACGTTACATTAAACGTGGATATAAGTAAGGGACCGCTCTGTAGCTTGGCTTACAGGGCGGTCTTTTTGATATGGGGGAGCGATCTTATGTGCCTTAAATTGGATTCGCAGTTCCAGATAGTGTAATCTGGAGGTTAGGTGCAGATCGGTAAAAAACCATTTGAACGAGAAGGGATCGGGATGATTCAATGACGCAAAAAATCTATTATGACTCTGCTTATACAAGAGAGTGGCATACAACGATTACAGACAGAGTAGACAAGGAAGACGGTGTATATGTCACGCTGGCGGAGACTGCTTTTTACCCGCATGGGGGCGGACAACCTTGTGATCTGGGACAAATTGGTGGCATCGCTGTTCTGGATGTGAACATTGAAGATGGCGAAGTATGGCATAAGCTGGAACGCACCCCTGAAGAGACTGAGGTACATTGTGAGATTGACTGGGAGCGCAGATTCGATCATATGCAGCAGCATACGGGTCAGCATTTGTTATCGGCAATCACTCTAAAGCTGACTGAAGCGATGACCCTCAGTTTCCATCTCGGTACGGAGTATGACACGATTGATGTGGCTACGGCTGAACTGGGAGCGAATCAATTAACCGCCATTGAACAAGAAGTGAATCGTCAGATCTATCGTAACGCTCGCATCAACACGTCTTGGGTTACAGCAGAAGAGGCTGCACAGTTACCATTGGTGAAGCAACCTACGGTAACGGAAGACATTCGCATCGTCGAGATCGAGGGTGTGGAGTATAACGCCTGCGGCGGAACGCATGTGTCGGCGACGGGTGAGATTGGGATCATCAAACTGTTGAAAACTGAAAAAGTGAAGGGCGGCACCCGCATTTATTTCAAATGTGGAACAAGGGCGCTGAATGAATTCACAGCTACACAAAACGTGCTCAATAGCATCATGGTTAAATTAAAGACCAGCAAGGACGAATTATTGGAGCGTATTGAGAAAATGGAACTGGAGCAAAAACAGCTACAAACCGAGCTGAATGCAGTGAAAACAACCAATGATGCCTATTATGCGGAGGAACTTCTGGCCGCTCGGCAAGGGCTGGTGATTGCTCAGGTCTTTGAAAACAAATCACTCAAGGATATGCAGAGCCTGGCTACCAAGCTGACGGCAGACCATGAGGGTCTTGTTCTGTTCGCCAGCATCTCAGAGGCCAAAGTGGTTCTTGCACAGAACGGACAGCCGCCTGAATGGGCTTGTGGACCTTTCTTCAAAGGTAATCTTGGAGCCTATCAAGGCAAAGGTGGAGGTAGTGAAAAGATGGCTCAGGCAGGCTTTGCCAGCAGTGAAGATGCGCTTGCCTTTTACGAATTTACCAAGGACCAGTTGGGACATCACTGATTCGTATTTTCCTTTATGGTACACGCAGGTATTTAAATATGGAGTAAGGGACAAGCACGTCACGTTGTGGCGTGTTTGTCATGGCATGATGAAGCGAGCAGATAGTAGAGGGGGTGGAGGGATGACAGAACGAATTCCGTGTATACGGGAAGGGTGTGCAAATACCATTTTACCAGCAACAGCGTTGAAAACGGGTGGTTATTGTATGCCTTGCAAGCAGGAGATGGAACGCGAGGAGCGTCAGAGATACATTGAAGCGAATCGACGTGACGTGAACTTGTATGCAGGTATTACAGACCCAGTCGAAATTTTGAAAATCATGCACAAACCTCAGGTTCGCGATCCACTAATTCGTTATACGCCCTATGAACAATCCGAGGAACAGGTATATCTATCTTTGTCTGTAGAGCAACAAGATCAGATGAAGGATTACGCGATGCAACGGATTTGTACAGGTGATGAAGATACGGGCAAAGACATTCTGGTATATCTGGTCTGCTACCATGATATATCGTTGACTGCCGAAATTCCTGAGGTGCTGGAACAAGAGATCTATTATCCTGCCATTTTGTATAAAAGTGCCTCGGGTGAGGTTCGTGATCATCTCTTACAGCAGGTGAATACCGATGATGAGAATCGGAACCACATATTGCTCATGCTGGCCCATATCGGAGATGATGTTGTCGTGCGGCAGTTCCGGCAGTGGAGACAATCTCCTCCATCTTGGGCGAACGAATTATACGTGGCACCTGAGCATTACACCACTGAAGCTGGTTGGGAGCTTACAAAAGACGGGCAGCGCAGGGAATTATTCATCACCCCAAGTTATTCACTCTATAAAGTAAAAGAGAATGAAGGACCTAACGTGGAGTTAACCGGAAGTTCACTATCGATGCTGAACCCTAGCACCAATTGCTGTCCATGGTGTGGCAATGCGTTAACCACCTTAATTAGTCTGGATGTTAAGCATCCAGCATTGAATGACGTTTCTTGGCATGCTCAGCAACTTCAGATACGGACTTGCGTGATATGCAGCAGTTACGGTGTGGTTTACATGGAGATGGACGCGGCAGGGGAACCGTTATGGAGTTCACATAATGTCATGCCTGCGGGAATGGACGAGATTGACCTGGACGACTATGGTAAACTTGCAGCGGATGTTGGCCAGCAGTTTCGGATTGCGAATGCATCGCGTCATGCATTCCATGCCAGTGAGTGGGCGATGGAGCCATCGTTATCTCAGGTCGGCGGCCATCCGGGATGGGTTCAAGATGCGGAGTACCCAACATGTCCACGCTGTTCCACGAGAATGAAGGCTGTCGCACAACTGGACTGGGGCGAGGTTGAGAAATATGGTGAGGGTATGTATTACATGTTCATATGTGAGCCGTGTCAGATGACCGCCGTATCGTACCAACAATCTTGATGGTGGAAGCTAGTATAAAACATTATAAGCAATTATAAGCAGTCATCTTATTATAAGATTACACCGCTGTTAAGGTTGGAATGACAGTAGTAGACAGACTATAACAAAGGGGCATCCCGAAGTTCTTGGAACTTCATGGGATGCCCCTTTGCCCTGCGCAGGATGGATGTGAGATATCTTTGCTACAGCCAGTCGTTTATGCTATTTATTTAGCCGCCAGAGTGAGAATGGGTTGTTTTTTCTACGTGCAGAGGCCGCTTGTCGTACTCACACAGTCTAACGAACCTAGCACGTCTTATTGGGTGAATTTGCAGCAGTATAGAATTCTAACGAATCATAGCCACTCTATTTCTCCAATTGTCAGGTTTTTCGAAGAAAATCGAAGGGGGTTTCTGTAATAAGACTGCTCAGATTCGTTAGAATTTCATATGTTTTTAAAACTGCGATATAAGGTGTGTCCGATTCGTTAGCGCTTGGCCCAAACCCAAACTCACCCCATATACTCCAACCGCACATTACCACTCACACATTACCACCTAAGTTACTACTTCGGCGTATGTGCCTCTTCACTACACCCGTCTACAATTCCACAGATGCCTGCTTCAGCAATCCCGCCAACCATTCATAGTCCGGCGTATCTTTTTCCTTGAGTTTGATCGTTTTGCGTTCTTCCGGGCCTTCAAATATCCCATCGGGTAGATCGAGTCCGGTTGCATTGAAGATGGTGAAAGACATGGCTTGTTTGGAAGGCGAGATGACCGCAGCGTACTTTCCGTTTTTCAAAAAATGAGGTTTCTTGTATTGTACGCGTTCTTGTACGTCAGGGATGGTATCATGCACTAACTGGCGCAATTGTTCAGCGATTTCTACTTGCCAGGGGATCTGAATCTGTTCAATAAACGCAGTAACTTCTGCATTCTTGGTCATACTTGTTCACCCTCCGTATGGATCTGATTGTGTGTTTCCCATTCTGGTCTTAGGATTCCCATCATCAAGCGGTCATAACGCTTACCATCACGAAATACAGCTGAGCGTGCCCGACCTTCCAACTGAAAACCAACCTTCTCATAGGAACGGATTGCTTTGGCATTGTAGGCGATGACATCCAGACCAACTCGGTCCAGATTCATCTCATGGAACGCATATCGTAAAATAAGATTCAACGCTTCCGTACCATATCCCTTGTTGCGATGTTTGGCAAGTCCGATGCCAATGGCAAGCTGTCCGCAGCGGTTGTTCCATTCAATGCCATGAATGACGACAAAACCAATCAGCGTATCTTCTTCATGCGTGCGAAGTCTGAAATAAACTTCCTTGTTCTTCGTTTCGCCCTCATCCTCCAACTGTTTCTCCGAATAGGGAATGGCCAGGTCAGTATCCACATTCCGAAGGTACTCCGGGTCTTCGTTCCATTGCAGCATGGTCTGCACGTCTTCAGAGCGTGGTGGCGTCATCTTTAATCGTTTGCTATAAAACAGGTTATCCGTAGTGAGTGTCATAGGGTTCTCCTTTAAATTAAGTTAAGCTTGCTTCACCTTAGTTCCACGTTTAACTCTATGTATATTTCGCAATAGACCTCGCCCCTTTGGCATCTGATAGCCTCATCATACTGGAAATTATAGGTGAATCACAATAGCGTATTTCAGTGGATATAAGTAACCTCTTGTCATAAAACCTAACACGGTAGTAAGATGAAATGATTGATATACATTCAGTGATAAAACCAATAAAAATGTCGGCGGGAGTGGTACGTTATGGAGATCAAAGTGGATGATTTGAGTGGAGTCCAAGTTAAGGCTTTAATTGCGGAGCACTTGCAAGGGATGGCAGCAGATTCGCCTCCAGAAAGTATTCATGCGTTGAATCTGGACGGACTCAAGGAGCCCGAAATTACTTTCTGGTGTGCTTGGGAAGGGGACGACTTGCTCGGCTGCGGGGCTATCAAAGAACTTGATCCAGAGCATGCAGAGTTGAAGTCGATGCGTACCGCTTCGGCTCATCTGAGAAAAGGCGTAGCGAGAAAAATTTTGGCACATATTATGGAGGTTGCCACAGACCGTGGTTATAAGCGAATCAGTCTGGAGACGGGTTCAATGGATTCATTTATCCCGGCAAGGAAGATGTACGAAGATTTCGGATTTGAATATTGCGAACCATTCGCAGATTATGTATTGGACCCGAACAGCACGTTTATGACGAAAAAAATCTAAATGAATTCACATGACAAACCAGTATTCTGTTTTTTTACAGGACGCTGGTTTTTTAATTTTGCAACATATCGTACATTTTAAGAGATGGAAAAAGAGTAGAATAAACTCAATAATACGCATTAAAACAACGTGGCCTTGTGACGAAGAATGTGGAGGGAGTCGTACATGATTTACTGGTGGTTCGATCATATGAATCCGCTGTTTGCTGTCTTGGTGTTATGTCCCATCATTGCTGTGATGCTTGGAGTATGCAGTTATTTTGCCAATTGGTTTAGACTCTGGGTAGCGCTGGTTATATCTTTTATGCTGCCTTTGTTGTATATCGCGAGTGATCTTTCAACATGGGGTAGTAACATAGGCGCTTGGTTCATCTATGGGGCAGGGTACATTTTGCTAACCTGGATTGTACACAGATTGCTTCGTGCCATTGTGGGGTATAAAACATAGGTTATGTCCATATATGTTTGGGATGAATTGGCCATGAGGAACTTCTGGGCTGATTGATGGACAATAGGGTATACTGGACATTATGTCTATGAAACAAGACAGCATTACAGACGTTTTTTACATCAGGAGGACTTGAATTGGCTCAGACAGAAGGAACACTACAGAAGAAGCTTAAACCAAGACACATCAGTTTTATGGCTATGGGTGGTGTCATTGGAACGGGAATTTTTAAAGGCAGTGCAGAGACGATTGGACTCGCAGGTCCGGGCGTTATTGTCACGTACATTTTTGCCGGATTATTGCTGCTGGTTGTTATGGCCGCGATGGCGGAGATGGCTACGGTGTACAAGAACAAAAATATGAAAGACTTCGTGCAGGAGGCATTTGGTAGCAGAGTATCCTTTGTTATGGGATGGATGTACTGCTTTCTATGGTTATCGGTGTGTGTCATTGAGGTGATTGCCGCCGGGAGCTTTTTGCAGTATTGGTTCAGTGAAGTACCGCTGTGGATGCTGAGTCTGGCATGTGCGGCGTTCATTATACTGGTTAATCTGTTAAGTGTAGGTGTGTTCGGGGAATTTGAGTTTTGGCTGGCCGGGATCAAAATTGCCATGATCATTATTTTTATCTTCCTGGGTGCAGGATTGATCTTTGGCATTATCCCAAGTGATAACACCCCTTATCTGCAAAATTATACGCAAGCAGGCGGGTTCTTCCCGAACGGATGGTCATCGATCTTCTCGGCACTGCTTGTGGTTATGTTCTCTTATGGGGGATCGGAGCTGATTGGTCTGACGCTGACCGAGACGGAAAATGCAGAAAAAGTGATGCCAAAAATCGTGGGCAATTTCATGCTCAGAATTATTCTGTTCTTCACCTTGCCGATTCTCATCATCTGTGGTCTTATCCCATGGAATGAGATCGGGCCGGAGAGCAGTCCATTTGTACAGGTGCTTGCATCCACGGGACTGCCGGGAGCAGCACACATAATGAACTTTATTTTGGTGACGGCGGTTCTGTCTGCTGCGAATTCAGGGATCTATGGTGCATCCCGGATGATGCACTCCATGGCAGTAGGCGGTGAAGCTCCAAAGGCATTGTCACAGACGAATCGCAACGGAAGCCCTGTTAACACACTTCTGGTGTGCTCAGTAGTTTTGCTCGGAGGTTCCTTGCTAGGCCTGTTCGCGCAGGATCAACTGTTCCGCGTATTGCTCGCAGTTCCGGGGTTTGTTGTAATCCTTGTGTGGATCTGTATTGCTTCATCACAGCTGAAACTACGGAAGAGATATCCGGTTCAACCGACCTTCAAAGTTTGGGGATTCCCTTACATAACCGGAGTCGTTGTACTATGTCTTAGTGTGATTGCGGTGATGTTTGTGTTTGATGAAGGGAATCGGTTCAGCATTAGCATCTGTATTGCCGTGCTCGCGTTGCTGATTATATGGTCCCTGATTCGATTCAGGAAGACGAATGGACGAACAGTTTAGTATTTTTTACATTCAAATGTAGAACACATCAACATCTCGGCGCTTGAGCCGGGATGTTTTTTTCTATCATTTTTCACTGCAAAGAACCTAAACAAATCCTCCAAAATTATGCCTAGATGCAGCTCCAATGAACAAAGCTACCACGGCCATGATAGCGTTTTTATGTAAACCCAATATTTTCTTGCCTAATTCGACATATTCGTTTACTATTTTCCCATACATAGTGCTTCAAGCATGCGTTTTTTGGGTAGCGCCTAGTCAAAAAGGCTTGGGTTCACGGGAGAGGAAGAGGAGCGGATGATTGGTTTTTTTAGAAAACGTTTGGTTGTGCGCATTGTTGCAGTAGTCACACTGGTCATTACGATTATAGCCGTTGGAAGCATGCTGTTACAGGTGGCCAATATGAAACTAGCTGCGCAGGAGGCCATTTCGAGTTACAACATCCAGATTGCTCAGAGTTATGTGAATCAGCTGGATACAGCATCTTATGCCGAGTTTGCCAAGGACCCCAAGGAGAATGACGAATTCTTGAAGATTCGTGATGAACTGGATGACTTTCGCGTAAGCATTGGTGCAATGTATGTGTATTTCGTCAAAATAGATGACAAAGGTACGCCACTTATTATGGTGGACGGTATGAAGGATGCAGATAAAGCCTCACCGATTAATGAAGTAACGGATGTCCCTCAGGAGGCTGTGCAGAAGCTGTTACAGGGGCAAACAGCCAGTTCTTCGATTATTAACAATGAGGAGTACGGCGACTATATTTCCTCTTACGCTCCCATGCTGGATAGTAACGGTGCTGTAACAGGTGTAATTGGGATCGATACGGCAGTATCGGTGATCGGAAGCATTGAGTCAGATATAATGAAATCGAGTATTCCCTTCTATGCCTTATTGCTACTGATTACACTTATAGGCATTGCTGTTGTCACGTGGTTTATCGTAAGAGGACTGCGGCCACTTCAACCGCTGAAGGCGAGTGTGGAAAAAATGGCACAGGGTGAGCTTGCAGAAGCGAACCGAATTCTGACGTCGTATCGTTTGCGCAGCCAAGATGAGATTGGAACAACATATCAAGCGATGATACATATGTCCGGGAACTTGAATAAGATTGTGAGTAACATGGTTGAAGGCGTAGCAGTAACCACAGATATTTTATCAGAATCAACGAAGGAATTTAATCGCAGTACCGAAGAGATGCTTGAGATGGGCAAGACGGTTGATCAATCTGTCGAACAGATTAGGCAGGGTGCACATACGCAGAAGCAGGGTGCAAGCGATAGCGCGCATGCGATGGAAGAGATCGCAAAAGGCATAACGGATATATCCGAATCCTCGATGGTTGTGTCGGATGCGGCATCAAGTGCGCTTTCTACGGCGGAGTCCGGTAAACAGAGCATGACACTGATGAAAACACAGATGGAGAGTATCTCAAATGTCTCAAGTGAAGTTGTAGCGATGGTTCAGGTGCTGAACAACTACTCCCAGGAAATTGGTGGTGCCCTGCACACGGTTCGTGACTTTGCGAGTCAGACGAAGCTACTTGCGCTTAATGCATCCATAGAGGCAGCACATGCAGGAGAACACGGCAAAGGTTTTGCGGTTGTGGCGGATGAAGTTCGGAAGCTTGCTGAGGCCTCAAGCACATCCATGGAACGGATCTCCGACTTGCTGGTCCGTATTCAACAAGAATCACAACAGATTGGCTCACAGATGGGGGTTACTGCAACCGAGATTGGACAAGGTGTTACGATTACCGCAGAAGCGGAGCAAGCTTTCGCCCATGTAGTTGATGCGTTCCAACTGGTGACCCGTCGCATTCAGGAAGTCTCCGCTGCGGCAGAGGAAATCTCGGCAGGATCGGAAGAGGCTGCAGCCTCCGTCAATACGATCTCGCAGATCTCAGCCGGGGTGTCGGATCATTCGGATGAAATCTATCGCTTAATGCGTGAACAGTCGGCCATGTTCAACAGGGTGGCACAGACCTCCACAATGCTGGAGCAGCAGACGAACGAGATGAGTGAAGCTGTACGTAAAGTTAAAGTATAGTTTGAGTAAGGTGTAGTAATAGTAACGCAAGAGATAGTCAGAAAAGTGTTCCACTCTTGGAGAAGTTGGTGTTCATCCCAAACTTCTTTCAAAGGGTGGAGCACTTTTTTAAATTTAAACTTTTAAATGATCCAGCTCTATCGCCTGTCTGAAGCGTTGGGCGAATCGTTCTGCAGCTACGGCGGACTCCTTGGACTCCGTCTGCACGAAGCCAATCTGCATTTTCGGTTGATCGATTCCAGCGATCTCTACCATCTTCACCAGACCTTCTTTCCATAAGGGATTTTGGTGAAAGGAAAAGTCGTGACCAATCGTGGCGGCAATATCGTTTCTTAACACCATGTTGATGGCTTCTGAATTATTTGTTTTAAACAGAATGGACAGAGGTCCATGATCATAGGTGAATTCCTTGATGAAGTCTTCGATGAAACCATCTCGATACAGTGCCAGCTTGTGTTCTTTTAATTGATCCGGTGTAACACGGCTGTGCTTGGCAAGTTCAGACAGGTGATGAGTACCAACTACCAGCTTACCCGAGTACATGGGACTGAAGTGAAGTCCATCGAATTCCCGCAATTGTTTCGCATAGATCGCGATAAAGCCCAGATGGGTTTTGTTATTGCGAATATCTTCGATAATTTCCATGGACCCTTTCTCTTCAATGGAAATGTTAAGTTGCGGGTGCTCACGCTTCATATCTGCAGCAGACTGGACAAGATAGGGCATGACACTTGGAAAAGTAGCTACATGAAGCTCTCCGCTAAGAGAGGAGGCTTCGGCGTTCAGGGATTTCAATTCATCAATCCGCTGCAAAATGTCCAGTGCCTTGGCAATGAATTGTTTGCCTTCGGGAGTGGGATGAGTACCCTGCCGCGAGCGTTCGAACAGGATGATACCCAATTCTTTCTCCAGACGATGCACCGATTGGCTGATCGCCGATTGAGTGACATGTAGATGCTCAGAGGCGGCGGAGAATGATTTCGTTTTCGCAATTTCAACGACATATTCGAGCTGTTCCAGATTCATGATTTCATCTCCGTTTAGCATTAATACAACTAATGTTAACATTAGTATCTATAAATATGAATAATACATGAACAGCGATATAATATATAGACAATCATACAAAGGGGATGAACTTCATGAAAGCAGCAGTATGGTATGCCCATAAAGACGTGCGTGTGGAAGAGCGGGAGGTTCCGGTTGCTCAAGCGGGTCAAGTCAAAATCAAAGTGGAATATGCAGGGATCTGCGGCAGTGACTTGCATGCCTATCATCATGGTGTAGGAATTCAAGAAGGCGAGAATCATCCGCTCTCAGGACAGAAAGCACCGTTGACATTGGGTCATGAATTTGCAGGAACCGTAAGTGAATTGGGGAGTAATGTAAGCGGTGTCAGTGTAGGGGATCGAGTTGTGGTAGAGCCGTTGTACCATTGTGGAAAATGTGAGTACTGTATCCAGGGTCGCTATAACCAATGTACTCAATTTGGATTCGTTGGACTGAATGGTGATGGTGGTTTTGCGGAGTATGTTGTTGTTGAAGCATATATGGTTCATCCCATACCGGATAACGTATCTTTCGAAGAAGGTGCGCTTGTAGAGCCTACAGCCGTAGCCTTTCACGCGGTTCGTCACAGCAAGCTGAAAGTGGGGAACAAAGTAGCCGTATATGGAGCAGGTCCAATTGGATTATTGACCATTCTGTCTGCCAAAGCAGCAGGAGCCTCTGAAATCTATGCAGTCGATGTATTTGAGGAACGTCTGGACCTGGCAGCCAAACTGGGAGCCATTCCGGTGAACAGTGCCAAAGTCAATGCAACAGAGGTGATCTTGCAACAATCGGGCGGTATTGATGTGGCTTATGAAGCAGCGGGTGTGCAGCCAACGATGGATAGCGCCATTGCGGTTGTCAAAAAAGGTGGAGAAGTTGTTGTCATCGCAGCGATACCAAATCCGCTTCAGGTGAACTTCTTCGATCTTCTGGTCAAAGAAGCGAATCTAACGGCAACGCTGGCATATCGCCACATTTTCCCTGAAGTGATTTCATTGATTGCTGAAGGGTCGCTCGATGTGAAACAGGTCATCACCAAGAAAATCAAACTGGACGATATCGTGCAGGAAGGGCTTGAGCTGTTAATGAGCGACAAGAGCCATGCGAAGATTTTGGTAGAGATTGGCGGTTAAAAAATCAATAGCGATGTATTATTTCAAATGCTATATAAGTTGAACTAAAGATTGTTTACACTGACACTAGGATGACAGAATAACCTTCCAATCGCTGTTATCCCCAGATTTTTTCAATTCCCTTTTCTCAAGGGGAAATCCGGGGATAAAGGCGAACGCTTCGCTTTTTCAGGTTTTTTCTGTCCTCTCCGTTATCGTGTAAATGATTAGTGCAACTTATATAATTGATATTTATAAACGTAAAAGACCGTTCATGATGATGAACGGTCTTTTACGTTTCATTCTCCGCTCGCGGGTTGCTGTTAGCCAACACTAGGAATCATAACGGTAACATATTGCCTTGCCCCCGCTACTCTCGGAGCTGAATTCCTCATCCTCTGTAAATCCAAAACGCTCATATAACCGGATGGCATTGACCATCTGACCGCCCGTATATAAATACACCGTATTTTTGCCCATCTCCTTGGCAGAATCTACGCATTGCTGGAGCAATACTCTGGCAATTCCGTGACCTCTCCATTTTGGATCAACACCCAACAGCCGAATAAACGGATAATCGATTGGCAATTCAAAGTTTGGATAAGCCTTGCGTGCTGTTTCGAATAATTGGACTGTACCGACAATCTGATCATCAATCTTCGCGATCCATAATTGTGTCAGGTACGGATTAACCACAGACTCTCGAATATCTTTTAGGTAGGCCTCCCATCGTTCATTTTGCTCAAAAGTCTCCCGATACTCGGCATAACTTGCAACAAGGATATCTACAATCTCTGGATGGTCTGCTTCTGTGGCAGGGTGAATCGTAACGGCAGCCGTTGTCATCTTATAATTCCCCTTCTCTTATGGGTTAAGTATGGAATATAGTTTTCTTGCATTTTACCATAACGGATTCAATCCGATTCATTCAAATTTTCTATAGGTAACTCAGTCATTTCTATAGATCGTAGCGCATCAGCGATTGAGCTGTGTGGAATACAGATGATTGCGATATTCGGTTGGCGTATTGCCTTCGTATTGTTTGAACATGCGCAGGAACAGCTTGTAGTCGGAGAAGCCGCACTGTCCGGCGATTTCTTTTACACTGGCATTGGTGTTGAGCAGCAATTGTTTTGCCCGGCGAATACGTTCTGTGAGGATATAGGTTTTGAGTCCAGTACCTTTCTCGCGCTTCACCATTTTGGAGATATAGTCTTTGTTAAAATTAAAATTTTCTGCAATCTGACTCACCGTGATGTTTGTATGCAGATGAATATCGACCCACTTGCAGATATGGTCCACAATTGCATTATGCGGGCGATAATCCGCCTCTATATTGCGCTCCAGCTCCTTGAACAACAGTAACAAAGCAGCGTCGGCTTCTCCTGGTGAGAAGGATGACACATGCAGCAATTGCTTGAATAACTGATTGGCCATGGAAGGTACCTGAATGGTGGCATGTGTCCTAAACTGGTTGAATTCTGCCTGCACGGCATCATAGTGAACCCAGTAGAAACTGACGGGTGTGTCGCTAATCTGGTAGCCGTAATGGGTGCGACCGGCGCGCAGAAACAACAGATCGTTGGCACGAACTACATATTGTTCCTCTTCTTCCGCGATGTACATCTCACCTTCCAGCATCAAAATGATCTCATGCACAGGCATGCTGCGTCTCATATGGCTCCAGTTGCCTTCGGATATGAACTTGCCGCACAGGTAATGTTCCAGTGGCTTTTGCATAGGACGGATTTATCCACCTTTTCTTGGATTATGAGTCTGATGTAATTGTATTTTATTTGATAGTATGGGGATATTCAAGCTCTACAGTAGATTGATGAGTATTAGTCATATGGAACAGAACACGGATTTTACCCCTCAATAATCAATGGATATCTATTACATCCCGAGAAGGAGTGAGTGTCATGTTTGATACGAAAAAAGGATTTCTGGGACCGGAACATGTAGATCTGTTAAATGGTGTGTTCCAAACATCACAAGAGGTGGGGGAGCGTTACCTGTTATCGCTGGATATTGATCGATTCCTGGCTCCATGCTTCGAAGCGCATGGTTTACCTGCCCGAAAAGAGCGCTACGCGGGTTGGGAGGCACGTACCATCAGCGGACATTCTCTCGGACATTATCTGTCTGCCCTGGCTGTGACGTATCAGGCAACCGGGAATATCACGTTAAAAGAAAGACTGGATTATGCGGTCACCGAACTGGCGAGAATCCAGCAGACCACGGGGAGCGGATATATCGGTGGTTTGTCCGAAGAACCTTTCCACATGGCTTTTCGAGCAGAGAATATCGGTGGATTCAATATCGGTGAATACTGGGTTCCCTGGTACAGTGTGCACAAAATCTATCGCGGCCTGATTGATGCCCATAAACTCACTGGCAACGGACAGGCACTTGAGGTGGTTACTCGATTTGCAGACTGGGCGGTCGGAGGTTTGCTTCCGATGACAGAAGAACAGATGCAGACGATGCTTCAAAGTGAACACGGGGGCATGAATGAAGTATTTGCACATTTGTATGGGATTACCGGCAAAGCCTTATATCTTGAGATCGCTAACAAGTTCACCCATCAATTGATCCTGAGACCCTTGGAGCACAAGCAGGACGATCTTCAAGGCAAACACGCCAATACGCAGATTCCCAAAGTGATAGGTGCAGCCGAAATCTACAATCAGGACCATACCCATGAGAGTTATCGGACAGCAGCAGAGTTTTTCTGGAACACCACGGTGCATCATCGTTCTTATGTATTTGGTGCGACGAGCATTTCAGAGCATTACGAAGCAAAGGGTATGGAAAGTCTGGGCATCAAAACAGGAGAGAGCTGTTGTACTCACAACATGTTACATCTAACGAAGCAACTCTTCGCCTGGAATCCCGATAGCGCCTACATGGACTATTATGAAAACGCCATCTATAATCACATCCTCGGCACGCAGGACCCCGATACAGGGAACAAAACGTATTTTGCATCAACGCTGCAAGGCCACTACAAAATCTATGGTACTCACGATACCGCTTGGTGGTGCTGCACAGGATCAGGCATGGAGAACCCGGGCAAATATGCCGAGGCGATTTATTTTGAGGATGAACAGGACCTGTACGTCAACCTGTATATCGCTTCCCAATTGGATTGGGCGTCACAGGGATTATCCCTGAAGCTTGAAACCGACTTTCCTTATTCGGAAAAGGTAACCCTGACGATCACCGGAGGCAACGCCTCGGCTCATCTAAGATTACGTGTGCCCTCATGGCTGCAACAGCCAATGACGGCAACAGTTAACGGGGATACGGAACATCCGTATACACGGATGGAACCCGGCTATCTTTCCATCGAGCGCACATGGACAACGGGCGATGTCATCACCATCACACTGCCGATGTCACTCCGCCAGTACACTGCCAGGGATGATTCCCACAAGGTGGCATTCCTGTACGGCCCAATAGTACTCGCTGGTGCACTAGGAAACGAGGGTCTTCCCGAGGATACGATCGTGGACGAAACAGCATTGAATCCCAAGACTGCACCTGTACCTGTGATCTGGACGGAGCAGGAGGATGTACGAGAGTGGATCAAGGTTGTGGATGCAGACACGTTAACATTTGAGCTTAGCAAAGATGTTACTTCCACAGGCGAAGCCGTGAAGCTCATTCCGTTCTATGATGTGCATCACGAATTTTATACTGTGTACTGGCCGTTTAACGATGAAGGGGACGCCCTGGAGAAAGAGTTGAACGATATTACGATCGACAGGGTTCAGGCGGATGGTCAGCAGGATGAGATCGGACATCAACTGGATAGTAATTGCCGTGGGGAGCATCATAATGGTTCTACCACGGATGGCCGTAAGAAGTTGCATATGTGGCGAGAGGCTTTTGGCGTCAGTGGAGCTTACTTCAGTTACCAACTGGCGGTGGATCGTAAAGCAACCAATTATCTATGTGTGGCCTATTGGGGCGGAGATCATTCCGCGTTTAAACGGGAAGGTAAGTTATATGACAGACAATTCGCTATTACCGTGGATGGAACACTCATTGGCGAGCAGAGAATTCACATGAATAAAATTGGCGACGTGTTCTATGTGACCTACGATATTCCTGAGGCCGTAACATCAGGCAAAAACAGCGTTACAGTAATGTTCCAGGCGAAGGGAGACAATGGCTGTGCCGGGAAAGTTGTAGAGGTGCGCACCACGCGAAGTAAACGGGAATCCATCTTTTCATAATAAGAGGCATGGTGTGAAAAGGCGCAAACACAATGTTATAATGAAAATAAATTACGGTTAGTGAAAGAGGAGGTTGGAAGTGTGGCAAAACCCGATAATAAAGGTACTTATAACTTTCAGGATTGGTTAACTTGGGAGGGGGCATGGGAATTAATTAACGGCAAAGCTTTTAATATGTCCCCAGCACCCACTTCATTGCACCAGTTTATTGTGGGTGAGCTGCACTTCTCTTTACGGACTTTTTTTCAGAATCGGAAATGTTTCGTGTTTGTTGCCCCTTTTGATGTGTATTTTAGCGAAAATGAACAATATGACCTACCAGATCAAGCCTGATTTATCGGTAGTGTGCTCCAAAGACCAGATATCCAAAAGTGGCTGTCACGGTGCGCCTTCTTTAATTATTGAGGTGTTATCACCTTCGACTGCGTTAAAGGATTTTAACGAAAAATTTAACTTGTATCAGAAATATGGTGTGAACGAATACTGGATTGTTGACCCCGGGAATCAAACCGTCCATGTGTACACGCTGGAGGATGGCAGCTACCAGACCCGTCATCTGTATACAGAGCAGGAAACGATTCAATCTGTTATATATCCTGAATTGGTAATTCCGTTGGATTCGCTGTTCAAGTTCAGGTAGTGCGAAGCGTCAATCTGTCTACTACAGACGAAGCAATAAGGCGGCCATTTTTTTATTCTAACGAACCACACACACACCTTATATCGGGAATTTAGGTGAGTTGGAAAATGTAACGAATCTCAGCGAAGTTATTTCATTCGAAATAAGCGCTAAACAACGTTTTTACACCTAATACACGAATATAACGGGTCTCAGGTTCATTACATTTTCAGATGAGCTGAAATGCACCAAATAACCTCACCTCAGTTCGTTAGCTGTAGAATAAGGCATTAAAATTTTAATAAGAACACGAAAAATAATGAACCAACGCATAAGGGACGAAAGCGGATGATCTCCGATTCGTCCTTTTTGCTTTGCTCCTTTTTCAGACAAGTCTTATATAAAAAATGACACGCATAGCTATTTTCCACGTATTACCTGATAACATTTCTTCTCCACAATCTGCTGTCTCGTAAAGCTCACTTTTTATGGATTGACCACAAAATTTCCTGCCAAGTTCCACGTTGTCCCTGAAAATATGAAATGGGATAAGCCCAAACCACGTATATTATGAGTATTCAAATATCCAATCATATCCACCTGAGAGCGTTAACATCATGTACAATAAGAATAAGTTGAACAGGAAAATTACGACATGAAGCACCAATATATAACATGAAAGGAGGTCGGATGATTGAACATGATTAAGTACATAAAATTGTTGGGGTTGGTCCTCGGTATTGTGGCTGTGAATGTTCTCGCATTCTCACCCGGCTTTATCGGGCTGAATTTCGGGGAGGGCGCATTCACAACTGCGCTATCCGTTACCCTTCTGTTCGGCAGTGCAATGGCACTCTTATATGGAAGTTACACCTTGCTGTTCAGACAACCGGTAGTCCTGCCCGTGAAGCATATCGAAACGCATGAAGATTATGTGGAGGCACTATCTTTTTATAGACGCATCAAAGTCCTCGAAGAAGATATTACGCTGGGGCTGTCCCAACTTAGTCGAATGAAAAAGAAAAAAGAAACACTCCTGAACGTGCTTCATCAACGGTTTGATCCAGGGGAACTGAGCTACAAGAAATTTGCTTCGGTCACATTGGAAGTGGAGAAGTTGTTATACCTGAACATCCGCAGTGTACTGAACCGGTTGAATGTATTCGATGAAGCCGACTATGCCAACATGATGAAATCCAAATCCTCCACACTTCCCCAGAAGCTTTTTCAGGAAAAAACCAAGGTATACAACGATTATCTGTCTTATGTGAAGAATTCGCTCCACACCAATGAGGAAATTTTGCTCAAGCTCGATCAGTTGTTACTCGAGATTTCACGCCTCGACAGCTTTGAAGCCGGAGATATTGAACAGATGCCTTGTATGCAGGAGATTGATCAGTTAATCAAGCACACCAAATTATACAGACAGTGAGGGGTTGCTCGTATGGCCAAGAAGGGAAAGTTTTTTTTCATATCGATTGTAATGCTGGTACTTGTATTTGGTCTGGTCTATGCAGGGATTACACTGACGTCGAACTTTGGCAAGTCAACCACACAGGTGAGCACAGAGAATGCAGGTAAGGAACTGGGAAAACTGTACGCGGACATTGCGCCAGCGACGGCGGAACCGGTCAAAGGACAGATTGATCTTGATCCGGTCGACGTAGCAGAATCACTACCGGATATCTCGAAATTTCCGATTGCTGTAGAGAATACAACGAATGATTACGTCGAAATTTTCTCTTCCCCAGAGAAGTCGGGCAGCGGGGTAGACGGCTGGTTAACCGAAGTGGGCGAGGAGTTCAACAAAGCAAATATTACCGTTGGTGGGAAACAGGTATCGGTCAAAATCCGCAACATTGCCTCCGGAACAGCCACCGATTATATCAAGTCCGGTAAGTATATGCCGGATGCCTTCACACCTTCCAATGAACTGTGGGGCGAGATGGTTGAGGCCAGTGGAGTGAAGACAGAGATGGTATCCGAGCGACTGGTCGGGAATGTTCCGGGTATTGTCATCTCCAAAGCCAAATATGATGCACTGGTTGATACGTACGGCTCCGTTAATGTAAAAACCGTAACCGAAGCGATTGCCAACAATGAACTCGCGATGGGATATACCGATCCATTTGCCAGCTCCACAGGACTGAATTTCCTGGTGACCGCACTGAATACGTATGACAGCGCCAACCCGCTTGGCGAGAAGGCTATTGAAGGGTTCGAAAAATTCCAGACGAATGTACCGTTTACAGCGTCGACAACGATTCAGATGAGGGAGGCTGCCAAGTCCGGCAGACTGGATGCCTTTGTACTCGAATACCAGACGTATGTGAATACCGCTGATCTGAAGAGTGGTTACGTCTTTACACCATTTGGTGTGAGACATGACAGTCCGCTGTATGCACTCGGTCAACTGCCGCAGAACAAACAGGAGATCGTCCAAAAGTTTGCGGAATTCGTAACCCATGCGAAGTACCAACAATCGGCGGAGGAGTTCGGTTTCAACGGGTTGCAGGATTACAAATCCGAACTGGCTACTGTGGATGGCGGCACGTTGTTGTCTGCACAGAAAGTATGGAAAGAGAAGAAGAATGGCAGTAAACCTATTGCTGCCGTGTTCGTGACAGACGTATCCGGAAGCATGGACGGCGAACCGCTTAACCGACTGAAGGAGTCCCTACGCAAAGGTCAGAAGTACCTGGGCACTGAGAATAGTATTGGCTTGGTTTCTTATTCTAGCGGGGTAACCGTGAATCTGCCGATTGCCAAGTATGATACGAACCAGCAGTCCATGTTTGTCGGAACAGTTGATAGTCTGCAAGCTGGCGGTGGTACGGCGACCTTTGACGGGATCGTGGTGGCGATGAAGATGCTGGAAGATTATATGGCTGCTGATCCAAACGTGAAGCCGCTGATTTTTGTCCTAAGTGATGGCGAGACCAACGAAGGTCATACCCTGAAGGATATCCGGGATCTGGTTGAAACGTACAAAGTGCCAATCTATACGATTGGATACAACGCGGACATCAAGGCTTTGGAGAGCATCTCCAGCATTAACGAAGCGGCAAGCATCAATGCCGATACCGACGATGTCGTGTACAAGATTGGTAACCTGTTTAACGTACAGATGTAAATTTATAACACGAAGACGTAGAGTGCAGAACCGATCTGAAGAAGCGTAGCGGTCGCCTAAAAGCTTTCTGAAAGAAAGCTGCTTCGGAAGCATACGCTATCACCAGATTTCAACCGATTAATGAGGAAAATGAAGAAATATGGGGATAACAGCGATCGGAGGATGGTGCTGCAATCGGAGTCACTCGCGTGGAATATCAATCATTTTACAGCACGTATTTAGAGGGGGAACTGTAGATGTCATTTTCAATGGAAATACCGAGCCAGAAGGAAATTCAGAAGGTGATTGAGGAAGAGGTGAAACCCGTGCCCGCTGAGGTCGCGGAGCTTCAACAAGTGGCAAATGCCAACGTAGAGATGATCATGACACTGGATCTCGAATCCCTGGAGAAGCGCAAAGAAATTCTGCAATCCATTGACGGCTTTGGCATGAACACGATGAGATCCTCTTCTGAGAAAAACGCCTTGCTTCAAGTCTCTGTTGGACATCTGTCCAAGACGGGAGACGAGGGCGGTCAGGTCGCCAAAGGTTTGACCGAGCTGCATATGCAACTGAAGGATCTCGACCCAAGCGTGGTCGACTTTGCCAAGACCGGTTTCCTCGGGAAATTGTTCAATCCGCTTCGCGCCTATTTCCTGAAATATCAGAAGGCGGATGCAGTCATTGCTGACATCGTAACTTCTTTGGATAAAGGCAGATCCACCCTGCGTAACGATAATACAACCTTGGAGATTGAACAGCAGAACCTGCGGGAACTCACCAAACGACTGCAAAAGGAGATTCAGCTTGGCGTGCTCATGGATGAGTCCATCGACGCGCAGATTGAAGCCGCCAAGGTCCGCAATGAGGACCCTGAAAAAGTCCGGTTTATTACGGAAGAAGTGTTGTTCCCACTCCGTCAGCGGGTGATGGATCTACAGCAGATGTTAGTCGTGAACCAGCAGGGTATCATGGCGATTGAAGTGGTGATTCGCAATAATAAGGAACTGATCCGAGGCGTAGACCGTGCGAAGAATGTAACCATCTCTGCATTGAAAATTGCCGTTACAGTAGCAAGCGCTTTGTATAATCAGAAGATTGTATTGCAGAAAATTGAGCTGCTGAACCAGACAACCAACGATCTGATCGCCGGAACATCCAAGATGCTCAAGGATCAGGGGATTGCCATCCAGAAGCAGGCGTATGAAGCCAGCATCTCCGTGGATACGATGAAACAGGCGTTCACCGATGTGCTGTCGGCACTGGATTCGATCAGTCTTTATAAGCAGGAAGCTCTGCCAAGAATGCGCGAGACGATTAACCAGTTCCGTGAACTTGCGGATACCGGAGAGCAGCAGATTCAGCGGTTGGAGAAAGGGCAGAAGCTGGGCCTGTGATAAGGAGAGAGAGAAATAAATACCTATTTGATTGTCCTCTTTATTTATAATTAGAAAAAGCGACCGTTCCTCATTAAACATGAGGAACGGTCGCTTTTTGGGCTTCTATGAAGATAGGTACTAACTGTCATACCCCAAGCTTCTTGCATAGGCGTATAACTGTTGTTCGCATTGATCCATTAGAACACTAGCGGTGTTTACTTTGGCATTACCCTGTTTTAGTAACGTGTAATTCACTTTGTTCTTGGATACTGCCTTTTGGTACAACAGGTACCCTTCGAGCTGAGTGTAACTTGCCTTAACAAATGTAGCGTGGATTTTCTTGATTTGCGGGTTGGTAGGCTTGATTTGTTTTGCCTTGGATACCAATTTTGTATAATTGGGGATCACCGTATTCGTAAGTTTAAGATACATGGACTTGCGATTGGTTGAAGTTACCTGGGTGTCGATGCTTTCCAAAGCTGTGAAGGCTTTGGCCTCATAAGTTTCAAGAGCAAATAACTGATTAGTGTACTCTTTAAATTCTGCATAACTCTGATCCAAATCTGAATATGTAGAGGTTGCTACTTTGGCTGTATCAGCAGAAGCGGCTGGAGAGAGAAGCACTCCGCCAAGCAAAACAAAACTGGTAATCAATGATATAATCCACGACTTCTTCAAATGTAATGTCATCCTCCTTTTGTTATATTCCATTGGATAACCTAACATATCATTACCAGAAATTACAGGAATACATTTACATAATTTTAGTGGTAAAGCTTTCTTAAAATTCCTCTCAATCAACCTACTCTAGGGAAGTAAAACGATTCAAAAAATCTCAGTTTTTTAACACGACATTATCCGGCTTGTAATGGATGATCTTGAACAACTCCTCGGCCATGTAGGCGGGGCTGTGCTTGAAATCCTGTCTGATCCACTCCATGATCATGCCAAATATCGCATGAGATTGGTAACTTGCCAATATTTCATGGTTGATGTGCGGAGGGAAGATATGGTTCAGATCCTGTAAAGCAAGATCCCGAAGGACATCACAGATCATACGCTGGAAGTTGGAGGAGGCCTCAGATTTCACAACCAGTGTGTAGAATTGTGCGTGCTGGTGTACATGCTCAAATATAGTGATAGCCGAAGAGGGCATCAGATTGACTTCGAACTTTTCCTCATCCTGATAAGGTTTGCGGAAAGAAGTTACCAGATCCTGAATCACATCATCGATAATTTCGTTGAACAGGTCTTCTTTGTACTGATAATGCCTATAGAAAGTTCCCCGATTCAGATCGGCTCGCTGCACAATATCCGTAATCGATATTTCTTTAAAGGGATGTTTTTGCATCAAATGGATGAGTGCATCCTTCAGTGCAGCTTTTGATTTCTTGATTCTTCGGTCCATTGAATTCATAGTTTCAGACATCTATTTACCTCCTCGCGAGTTCACTTTATTAGTTAAAGTACATTCAGGCTTAGTAGTGTTGTTTAACGTACAATTGGACAAGCTTTTACTGATTGAAGTGAAACGCTATGACTTATTATACTAAGGATAAGAGTTAATGAACATTTGTTTGTTAACTTATTGTAAACGAATACACAAAGGAGGATACATGGAATGAAACTTCAAGATAAAGTTGCAGTTGTTACAGGTGCTGGTTCAGGTATGGGGAAAGCAATTGCCACGTTGTATGCTCAAGAAGGCGCGAAAGTCGTTGTATCGGATATTAACGAAGAATCCGCACAAGCGGTAGTCAATGATATTAAAGCACAGGGCGGAGAAGCGATTGTCGTTCTGGCCAATGTGGCTAAAGAAGAAGATGTGCAAAATCTGATCGATACGACGGTGAGCACATATGGTACAGTAGATATTCTAATTAACAATGCGGGAATTATGGATGGTATGGAGCCGGCAGCTGATATAACGGATGAGAAGTGGGAGAGATTGTTTGCTGTGAACACAACCAGTGTGATGCGGACAACACGTAAAGTATTGCCGATCTTCCTGGAAAAACAAAAAGGTGTTATCGTGAACATTGCTTCGGCAGGGGGCCTACACGGCGGACGTGCAGGAGCAGCCTATACGGCGTCCAAACATGCGGTCGTGGGCTTCACCAAAAATACAGGGTACATGTATGCTGAGCAAGGCATTCGCTGTAATGCGATCGCTCCAGGCGCTGTGGCAACCAATATCAGCTCCTCCATGACAGGTATTAGCCATTTCGGTGCAGGGCGGCAACAGCTTGGGATGGCAATCAACCCACGCATCGGGACGAGCGAAGAGATCGCCAAAGTGGCTTTGTTCCTTGGATCTGACGAGTCCAGCTTCGTGAACGGAACTGTCGTTACAGCTGATGCAGGCTGGAGCTCTTATTAATCCATTGAAGTGTAGCCAAGCATGGAGTACGGAAATAGTGTGTGAATTAAGGAAGCCGCATGAGTATATGCGGCTTCTTTTTTTGCACCTATGCACCTACGTACGGTGGATAACAGCATCATATTCCGTGTAGGACAAACGTTTGCATTACTACACGGATACCCGAAATGAATCAATCTGAGGGTGGCCTTGGTTTGGAAAAGAGTGAGGATTCACGCACGATCAGACGATGGGGGATAATGACCGGATTATGAAGCTGTGGTTCCCCACTAAGAATTTTTAACAATACCTGAACGGCTGTATAACCAAGCTGATAAGTCCCGATGTCGATAGAGCTTAGGGGTGGAGAAGCCAGTTCCGATAATGCAATATTGTTAAAACTGACCACACTGATATCTTCAGGCACCAGATAATGAAGCTCGGCAAGAGCTCTCAATACCCCAAAGGCCACATTGTCATCGATGACAACAATTGCGGTGGGTCTGTCCGGCAAGGACATGAACAGCGACATCGCTCTGAATCCACTTTCCTGCAGAAATTCGCCTTCCACAATCCAATCACTATCCGCATCCAGCCCGGCTTGGGCAAGCGCTTTTTGGTATCCTAACATACGATCATGCGATAACGTAATGTCCGGAGGACCGCTGACAAATCCGATTCGCGTATGTCCTTGGGCGATCAGGTGATGAGTCGCATCATAAGCAGTCTGCACATTATCGTTATCCACCATGGGGGCATTTGGATGAGCTTCACTGCGACCGATTAACACAAAAGGAAACTTTTCCGCTTCCAAAAATGAAATGATGGGATCATCTCGCTTAGACCCAAGCAGCAGAATACCATCGACCCTTCGGCCATGCACAAGGCGTGATATCGCATGCAGTTCATTGTCTGATGATGTTTCAGTTGTTAGCAGCAATTCATAGTTCATTCGGGTGGCATGTGTAATAATACCTCGGAGCAGTTCCCCGAAAAAGTAATTTTGAAACAACTCTTCTGCAGGACGCGGAAGCATAATCCCAAGGGTATGTGTTGTTTTGGAAACCAGGCTCTTCGCGATGATGTTGGGATGGTAGTTCAATTCTTTCATAATTTGCTTCACTTTGAGAGACGTTTTGGTGCTGATTCTAGGATGGTTGGAAATCACCCGTGACACTGTAGAAGGGGAAACACCCGCCAATTTGGCAATATCCTTGATCGTAATCATGTAAAAAATCCCTTCTGAACAATCGTATAAATATTCTCCTATGGTAATCCAAAGGATACGAGAAATCAATTGCTAACTGCCGAGTAAGGGATGCACGTGAAGTGAAATTAAGGAAGAAAGAGTCAGAACAAGGAAACAGGAAATTACTGTAGGTAGAAGAAGGAAATTGGTTAAAATTGAGCAAATATGGCTTGTGCAAACGTTTGTGCAAATAAAGATCGTTATTGTATGATGTGATTGTTATTGTAGCGCTTACATCAGTGGATTTACATACTTCTTGGCTTGTTTACCCCTACATATTTAACCGATAGGTCATCTTGTCTCCCGTTTGAGCAAACGTTTGTACAAAAGAGGATATGGGATGCAAAACCTGACAACATACGCAGACAAAAGGGTGAAAAGCGCGAACTTTGTTGGACCAAGCAGAGGGAAGGGGACATTTTACATGAGAAAATGGCAAGGGGCAACATTGTCCGTCATGATGGCTTTTACACTGGCTGCGTGCGGGGCTGGAGGTGGAAGTCCATCTCCAACCACGGCAGGTGAAAATCCGGAGGAAGTTGTAGAGCTGACAGCCGAGAACCTTCAGCCTGAAGAAGGGGCAACCCTGGTGATCTGGGAGGATAAAAATCAAAGTACCTTTATTGAGCAAAGGGTCAAAAAATTCGAAGAAAAATATGGGGCAACGGTCAAAATGGAGGAATTACCTCCAACCGATCAGGTAACCAAGCTGACGACGGATGGCCCAGCGGGTCTGGCGGCAGATGTGGTTGTTTTCCCACATGATAAGATTGGTAGCGCTTCAGAGGCGGGACTTATTCTGCCCAATGACATATTCGAAGCAGAGACCGCAGAGAACACCAGCGACAACGCACTGAAGGCAGTGACGTTCAAGGATATCCTGTACGGCTATCCGTACAGCGTGGAGACCTACGCCCTTTTCTATAACAAGGCACTCTACCCAGAAGCTCCGAAAAACTTTGATGAGATTATCAGTTTCGCCAAGACGTTCAATAATGTGAAGTCCAATCAGTATGCGCTGATGTGGGAATTGCAGCAATTCTACTATAACTATGCATTCCTGGCTTCACAGGGCGGTTATATTTTTGGAGACAACGGGATGGATAGCACGGATCTCGGTCTGAATAACGAAGGAGCCCAGAAGGGTGGACAGTTTTTGCAGACGCTGAAGTCGGAAGTGCTACCGCTCAAGATGGGTGACGTGAACTATGATATCAAAAAAGGATTATTCTCCAGCGGCAAGCTGGCTATGGACATTAACGGTCCGTGGACCATTGCCGATTATCGCAATGCAGGTATTGATTTTGGCGTTGCTCCGCTTCCGGCAATCGATGGCAAACCGATGACCTCCTTCTCAGGTGTTAAAGCCTATTATGTGAATGCATTTACACAATACCCGAATGCGTCGAAGCTCTTGGCAGCGTTCCTTTCCAATGAAGAAGCTCAGATGGAGAACTTTGACCTGAACGGTACACTTCCTGCGAACAAAAACGTAGCTGCTGATCCGAAGTTGCAGGAGGACCCGATCAATAAGGCGTTCCTGGAACAGTTCAACAACTCGACCCCAATGCCTTCGCTTCCTGCCATGGACAGCGTATGGGGACCGATCACGTCGGCCATTACGGATATCTGGGATACCGATAAGGACGTGAAGGCATCGCTGGACAATGCCGTGAAACAGATCCAGGAAAGCCTTGCCACCGTCCAATAAGGACGAACGACGAGTGCGAAGATATGCATAAGAGCTGCATAATTGAACTTCATATTTACACCAAAACGTAGAGGACAGAAGAAAGCTGAAGAAGTGAAACTAAAAGCTTTCTGAAAGAAAGCTACTTCGGAAGCATAGGCTCGCCTTTATCACCCATCGGAAGCTTGTTCTGTCATCGGAGTGGTCAGTGTAAGTACACTTTTGTTCAATGTATACAGGTTAGCAATAGGCAGGGAGGAGAGAGCGAATGCAACAGCAGCATGTCCCGGTGCCTGTTGGACCGAACAGGGAAAGACAGCATCGGATGACAGCGGCTATATGTTCCATCATACTGCAAGGTCTTGGACAGCTGTACAATCGACAATGGATTAAGGGAATTTGTCTACTGTTACTGGAGGGAGCAGGGCTTGCGTACCTGCTTCCTCGGCTGTCACAGGCCGTATGGGGCATATGGACACTGGGGGAGAATACACAGCGTTTTGTCAAAGTGAATGGGTCCACCGTACTTCAAAGGGGAGACCATTCCATCTTTTTGCTGCTGGATGGCATTATCGTATTACTGGTGTTTTTTGTGTTTATTCTAATCTACATTCTGAATATTCGGGATGCGTACGTCACGGGACTCGCCAGGGAGGAAGGGAAACAGACCTTGGGCGCAGCGGCATCGCTTCGAAACATGATGGACAAAAACTTTCCGTATCTGTTCCTGTCCATCCCGGCACTAGGTATTCTTTTCTTCACCGTTATGCCCATCCTGTTTACGATCACGATCGCGTTTACCAACTATTCAGCTCCGGATCATATTCCGCCAGCCAAACTCGTGGACTGGGTGGGCTTCAAGACGTTCAGTGATCTGATTCAATTGAAATCCTGGAGCCAGACATTCTACGGTGTACTCACTTGGACGGTCATCTGGGCCATTCTGGCGACAGTCACCACCTATTTTGGTGGTGTACTTGTAGCACTGTTGATTGAACAGCGGGGCATACGCTTCAAGAAGCTGTGGCGGACCATTTTTATTCTGCCTTATGCCATCCCGCAGATCATCTCCTTGCTGCTCATGCGTAATCTGTTCAATGGTCAGTTTGGTCCAATCAATACGTACATGAGAGCGTTTGGACTGGAGGGATTACCCTGGCTGACAGATCCGTTCTGGGCCAAGGTTACCGTCATTGTTGTCAACATGTGGATCGGTATTCCGGTCAGTATGGTGCTGATTCTGGGTGTACTGACGGCCATCCCTCGTGATCTCTACGAGGCTGCCGAAGTGGACGGAGCATCTGCGTTTCAGAAGTTTCGGATCATTACGATGCCGTTCATTCTTTTTGCCACAACCCCGGTACTCATCATGCAGTTCGCCGGAAACTTCAACAACTTCAATGTCATCTTCCTGCTGACCAACGGAAATCCATTGCGGGGAGACTACCAGTACGCAGGGGCAACGGACCTGCTGGTGACCTGGCTCTACAAGCTCACACTCGACAATAACAAATTCAATATGGCTTCAGCGGTAGGTATCATCATTTTCCTCATTATCGCTTCATTCTCTATCTGGAACTTCCGCCGCTCCAAATCATTCAAGGAGGAGGACATGATTCAATGAAGACACGTAATAATCCGCTGCGTCTGGCTCTGAGTTATGTGCTGTTGCTGATCATCGCCGTTGTCTCCATCTATCCGGTGCTCTGGATCGTTCTCTCTTCCCTGAGACCCGGCGCGGCATTGTTTAGTGAACGGTTATGGCCAGAAGCATTCACGCTTACTCATTACGGTGAGCTGTTCAATAACCCGTCCTTTATGTACGGCAGATGGTATATGAATACGCTGAAAATTGCCTTTTTCACGATGATCTTCTCCACGTTGATGGTGACACTTGGGATGTATGCCCTGTCCCGCTTCCGCTTCCGTGGACGTAAAACGATTCTCTCCACCATGCTGATCCTCGGGATGTTCCCGAGTTTCATGAGCATGATTGCCATCTATATCATTTTGCTGCAAATTAAATTGCTCGACACCCATGCTGCGCTCATCCTGGTCTATTCATCAGGAGCGGTACTGGGCGGATTTATCGTCAAAGGTTTCTTTGACACCATCCCGCGTAGCCTGGACGAAGCGGCGCGCATGGATGGTGCGAGTCACCTGCGAGTATTCACCAGCATCATTCTGCCCTTATCCAAACCAATGCTGACTTATGTGGCACTAACCAGTTTCACCGGTGCGTGGATGGACTTTATCTTCGCCCGGCTGGTGCTGCGGACGAAAGAGAACTGGACCCTTGCGGTAGGCATGTGGGATCTGGTCAACCGTTATCAGGACAGTAACTTTACGATGTTTGCTGCGGGGGCGGTACTGATCGCTATTCCAATTACCCTGCTGTTTGTTTTCCTGCAACGATTCCTGGTTCAGGGTCTGACGGCAGGAGCTTCGAAAGGGTAATCCTGTGCCATAACAGCATAGTCAGCCGCGATACCTGCGGCACGCCAACCAGGCACTTCCGTGATGTCATGTCTTTATCGACTGGCAATGCTGCGGAAGTGCCTGGTTCTGCATGGGCTCGAATCATGATTAGGGAGGAACGTGATGTATGGGCATGAACCCGTCCAGTAAGCCCGAGATTATGGGATACCAAGATGGACAAGCTGCATTGCATAATACTAAAGCTCCACCAACACTTTGGCGTAATGTTACCTTTCGCAGGATATTGTACGGCTACGGCATCTCGGTCTTCGGGGATTGCTTCAATGGGATTGCGATTAGCCTGTGGGTGTTACAGACCACAGGCAGTGCAAAGAGCATGGCGGCCGTACAGATCTGCAATATGGCTGTCAGTTTTCTGTTTGGATCGGTGGCGGGTACGGTTGCAGACCGATTGGATCGCAGGAAGCTGATGCTGGCCTCGGATGTATTTCGGGGCGTAATGGCTGTACTGATTGCGATTAGCTTGTTCGGCTGGCATGCGCCGTTCCCAGTGGTGCTGCTGTTGCTCTCACTCTCCATGTTTTCAAGCTTGTTTCAGGCACCTGCATTCCACGCCTCTGTAGCAAGTATGGTGGGCAGAGAACATATTCAACAAGCGACCGGAACCATTCATATGGTGGATAATCTTGCCCGAATCAGTGGACTAGCCGCTGCGGGAGTGGCTGTTGCTGCTTTTGGCGGGTTCGTTGCCATATTAATTACAGGAGCAACCTTCCTGTTGTCTGCAGTCTGTGTGCTGATGACGGGTCGCTTTCCTGAGGTACAGCGATCCGGTAGTCAGCAGACCACGTTTGCTCAGGAATGGCGTAGTTCGTTTGGCTACATCTATCGGAATCCTTTGATCCGATCCATCGTATTGCTCAATCCGTTGCTGATTTTATTTTTCATGTCGGCCATGATGCTGGTTCAAGTGATGGCGGTCAAGGTATGGGAGGCGAATCCGGTACAGTTTGGATTAATTGAGACCTGTATTCCGCTGGGATACATGATTGGCTCTGCGCTACTGATTGCTTCGGGGAAACGATTGAAGCGAAGAGGGAGATGGGTGTTTATCGGTCTGATTGTGTTGGGGCCGATTTATATTTTTTTGGCGAATGTATCCTCTCCAATCATGGCGTTGCCGTTAATCGTGGGCGGAGGTGCGATGTTCGCGTGCTGTACGATGCTCACCCAGATTATGCTGAGGACAGCCGTTCCGGACGAGATGCAAGGAAGGGTCTATGGTGTAGTTGGAACAATCACCAGTACAGCGCCTATTCTGGGATTGACGATTGTCTCCGTATTGGCAGATCAATGGGGGGCAGCTTCTGTGCTGCAAGGCGTGGGCATATTACTGCTGGCGACAGGTATTCTGGCCGCTACAACACTGAAGTCGATCCGAACCTATCATTAGAAATGTGAGATATAGATCCAATCTATATTAGTTGAACTATAAACATTTACACGATCATTTGTTCAATTTATATAGCATAATCCAACAGCTAAACCCGGACCATACGCTGCGTTAGCGTAACTCCGGGTTAGCTTGTGGACTGGATATTCTATTGCCAGTTTACATTGACTGTGGCTGTACCGCTGGTTGGTGTGGTGAACGTGTGGTTGGAACCACCTTCCCACGTAATGGTTGCACCATTTTTCTTGAAGAATTTGAACTCCAGTTGTTTCCCGGCTGGCACGCTCACATCATAGTACCAAGTTGGGTAGGCGTGGATGACCTGATTGAAAGCAGGGCCGATAGCTGTTGTGCCCGTACTCCAGTTGCCCAGTTCTGCAACATTACCTGTTAGATAGATGTTCTGACCCAGTGTGGTGGAAGCATTGTTAATGACAAATCGTACAGTGACCTGATCACCCGTAAGGATGGTGAAGTTGTTATACGCATTGCTGTTAACACCGTTCGCAGCTACTTTCACAGCATAATTGCCTGCGGCAACCGCTGGGATCGTCACTTTGATCTGCGTATCTTCCCAGGATGTGATCGCAGCACCGGTAACGGCTGTTGTACCGAAGTATACCGTACCTTTGGTGGAGCCAAATCCACGTCCGCTAATGGTAACGACATTACCCGGTTTGCCCATCACCGGACCTACATGTCCGATCGTTGGTGTAGTTTCGCTCGTTGTATACTGCCATACCGCTGTTGCTCCGGCTGCCAGTGTGAAGGAAGAGACGTTGCCATTGGTGGAAGTGATGTTATTACCGTTCAGTGCACCGCCCAGTACATCGGTGTAGTTGCCTGTTGGCAGTGAAGTGCTTAGATTCGCAATGCTTGCTGGTGTGGAGAGATTACGGTTCACCGCAACAACAGCTACACTTTTGCCAAATTTGCGTTCATAAACGTACACATCATTATTGATCCAGCGTTGCTGAGTAGAGCCATAGGCGATTGCTGGATTGGATTTGCGCAGAGGGGCCAGTTTGCTGATCACGTTGAAAGCAGTGGTTGTTTTGGAGAAGGAAGGCATTTTGGCCCGATTATCAGGGTCTCCGTTACCCGTCAGATACTGCTCGGTACCATAATAGATGGCAGGTACGCCGCGTGAAGTCAGCGTGAAAGCCAGCGCTTGTTCAAGACGACGGTTGTTGACGGCACTTGTTTTGAACCGATCCATATCATGGTTGTCGATGAACGTAACTTGGTCATTCACCTGATTGTAATCTGCCGCTGTGCCTGTAATCATCGAATCCAGAGCATACATGTTGGATGTGTTATCCCGGAAGACATCACGTACGGCAGAGTTAAAGCGGAAATCAAGCAGGCTCATCCCGGATTCGTTGGCAAATTCCGTGTTATCCGCATCAGATGCAGCGGAGCCCAGGAACCATTCACCAAAGGTGAATACAGGTTTATGTGCATAGATGGAGGACATCCAGCTCTTTTGCCAGCCGAGAGGCATATGTTTCACCGCATCAACGCGAATACCATCCACGCCCATATCGAGCCATAGCTTGATTGCATCTTTGAAATATTGATCAATAGTACTGTTATTGTGATTCAGGTCAGCGAGGTCATAGAGGTTTTTGTAGATACCATTCTCCAGGGAGGAAAAATCGGAGCCGCCGTTGTGATGGAAATATCCATTTGTATCATTTGTGTATCCGCCAACAAGATTACCGTTGTCGTATAACTTGCCATTCTCCGCAAAGGAGGTATCTGTTTCCATGGCAGGAGACGTATGGTTCGGTGCAAAGTCAATGACGATCTTGATGCCTTTGGCATGAGCGGTGGAAATCAGATTTTGAAAGTCGGCCATCGTTCCGAAATACGGATTGGTCTTCTTGAAATCCCGTGCCCAATAGCCATGATACGCCGTGTTGGTCACGCCGCTGTAGTTGATGGTGGCGAAGATATTTTCGACCGGCTGGGAGATCCATAATGCCGTAACGCCCAGATCGCTGAAATAGTTATCGTTGATTTTGTTGATCAAACCCTGCCAGTCGCCGCCGCAATACAACTTCAGGTTGCTACAAGTGGCATCGTAGGCAGCTCCAGTTGGGTTGTTGGAAGGATTGCCGTCCAGGAAGCGGTCCGTAAAGATCTGATAGATGACGTCTGTACTGAAGTTCTGCTTGTTGGTAACTGCGGTATCGGCATCGGCATAGATCGCTGAAGCAGGCAGATAGGGAAGTGCGCCCCCTGCAAGTAAACTGAGTGTCAGTGTTGTGCTGAGGAGTACACGTTTGGCCATTTGAAACATAGTAATCCACCCTTCTCGTGAATGTAGTAGTTTAGATAAACAACCAACCCGGCTCTTGAATAATAGCGTTTTCAATACAGCGAAGTGTTACGCAGTGGATTGAAGACTTCCCTCCTTTTGACACGCCAACAACCCCGGCATCTCCTTCGGGAGTTACCGGGGTTGTCCTAAACCGCTCAGGTTTAAAAGCATGGCCCTCGAGTTATGATCACAACGTTATCGTAAGAAATATTGGATCTTATGTCAATAACTTTTTTGGGAGCATTTATTTTCTATTTTTATGTTTACAAAAGCACGTCCGGGGATTTAAACTATTCGCAGATTCACAATATAAGGGCTATGTATCCCGGGACACTTACGTGTTTTCTAGGACAACCCCGTCTCTTCTGAGGCGGGGTTATTTGTATTATGCAGTCGAATTGGGAGAAGAGAGGCGGTTGATGATCGTTGAGTACCCATTCTGTCATCGAATGTTTGGAAGGCATTCAGGCGTCGCGGCTGGGCAATATCCGCAACATTTATGTGTACCTCCCGCCCGGTTACCATGAGCAGACAGCTCGGCATTATCCGGTTCTGTACGTTCATGCGGGGCAGCGGGCTTTTGGTCCATCCGGGCCAGGCAATGAAACATGGAATATGGACCAGACAGCAGACGGTCTTATTTCCTCCGGGCAGATTGAATCACTGATTATTGTCGGCATTACGCATGTTCGTCCAGTCACGCACAACGAATTCTACCACTTCATTGCTCCGGAGAGAGAGGCCGTGAGTGTGGGGTGCTCAGGCATCGCCTATGAGCATTTCATCATTCATGAGCTCAAGCCGATCATTGATCATCGTTATCGGACGTTACCAGACAAGCATAATACCGGGCTGTTAGGTTCATCTGCCGCGGCGCTTTGTACATTGCACATGGGGATGCGAAATCCGGAGGTTTTTGGAAAACTGATCATGATGTCGCCATTTTATGTGGATGTGCAGCTGGACGAAACATCGGAGAGCGGGCTGTTGGAAGAAGACATGTATCGCTTGCCAGAGGAGGTACCCGCCGTTCGAATATGGATGGATATTGGAGATACGGAAGGTCTGTTTCTGCCTTCTCAGGTCAGAAGGGTAGCTCATCAATTACTTGAACGCGGAGTAGGATCGGATGAGGAGTTGGCGTTTCTGGAACAGCAGGGTGCCTGCCATCAGGAAGGTGACTGGGGAGCACGCGTTCACCTCCCGTTACTGTACATGTTCGGCCACGTAGGTAAGCCCTCCTCGCTCGAACTGCTTGGAAGGGATGTCATCGGACTAAAGGGTGGAATGACCGTGTGTATCAATGCACAAATGCACTACGAGAGTGGATTGGTTCAGAGTCTGCTGCATGGGAATTATACTTCGAGTGACCCAAATGTGCTTCAGGTTCATGCGAGTGGAGAGTTGGTTCCTGTCGGTATTGGAAGTGCATCCATCACGCTGACTATGGGGGAACTGTCTGCTACACGCATCTACACTGTCGTTCCTGAATTGTCCACTCATGTGGAGGTCTGCATTCATGCAGACGTAGCTCCCGACGAAGACTCGGAGGAGACGATATATGGTGGGATGGGCATGAAGCTTGTTCGTTCCGGTAAAGGTCGATATGAAGGTAGTTACCGAGTCCCGCGAGATAGTGGGTTCTCCTTCCGGTTTACTCGCGGTTTCCGTCGTTTCGAGACCGATGTGGATGGCAAACCTATTGCCAATCGGGTATTTCGAGCGACAGATGATATGTCTGTGCATTACCTAATCCAATCCTGGGGCAGTACGTCAGCCAAAACGGGAACAGGAGGCCCAAAATGATCATTCCTTCATTCGCTCCAGTGCTGGACATTCCTTATTATTATCCCTGCAATTTTCCTCTGATTCATGAAGTGCTCCATCGACAAGGATCCATCACAAGTCTTGCACTGCTGGCGGCAAGTCGGTTGTACAGCCTTCCTTCGTGCGGGGATAACGGACTGGTGAAGCCTTATTTTCACAAACTGGATTATGTAGAGCCAATCTGGGAGATGTATGGTCAGCGACAGCTGGAAAGCTTCGAGGAAGGCAAGACGCAGATCCGGCAGTATATTGGCGAAGGTGGGCTTTTTTTGGCTACAGGAACCAGTTATCATCTGCCTTACTGTGAGGATTATCAGAATCCCGAGTACATTCGCAAACACGTGAAGCAAGGTTCCCGACTACATCTGGTAGACCATTGGATTGCTGTATATGGTTTGGAAGATGAGCATGTTCACGTCTACGATCCCGTGCCCTCCAAGTATAAGGGAAAGGTTACTCAAAGGGCCTTTCATGACTTCTGGAAAGGAAACCAAAGCATACCCGAGCTTGCTCAGGCGAAGCGCAAAGAAGAACTCCGAACGTATGGAACCATGGACATTCGGGCGACTGTGAAGCTGGACTCTGACGGTTACCGAGACATGTTGATCCAGGCGTTAACAACGCAGATTGGAGAATTTCTGACAGGCCGGACGATTACACAAGGAGAGCGCAATTTTCATTTTGGACATGCGGTATCGCTACAACTGTTACATGCACTGCATGAGGTGAATGAAGGGGATCCGGCCAATGAAATGTTAATATCGGGTCTGTTGTTTGATATGCGATGGAGTCGATATTTTCTTCGAGATCTTCTTCAGGAGTCTGCCTTATGGCTCGGTTCTCCACTTGATCAATATGCGAGAGAATTCAGCGAGATCATTGTACGTTGGGAGAAGGCCTACAATATGCTTCAGGTCAGTCGGATAAAACAGCGTGAGCAGTGGAAAGTACAGCTAACAAGTGTAATTAAAATGTTGGTCACCGATGAATGGCAATGGTATGAGTCACTTCGACAGTCCATACCTCAGGCAGATTGCTTCCCACGTCAGGCCGTGTTGATGATTGGACAAGAACACAGGGAGGATTTGCTCCGTATCGTATTGGATAGTTGCCGGGAGTTAAACGCGTACCATAATACAACGATTCCACTTGGTGAGGGTGGTAACGCTCCACTGTACGGACGAAGTGGGCAACTGGATTCGCTGGAACTCGTGTCATTGCTTGCAGTGGTAGAGCAGGGAATTGAAGATCGATGGGGTACGGGGATGGGAGCCGCACTGGCGGAGATGGCTGCTGCTTCCATGCCGGAAAGCCCATATCAGACCGTAGGTTCACTTGTTGATTATCTCGCACAGCAATGGGCGCCTGCCGGTGAGGAGGATGCAAGATGTTGAACCAATTCTTGCTTGAACGATTCGCGGAGCAGGGACAGCAACCTGCGCTGATCTGGAAGGAACAGGAGTACAGTTACCGTTGGCTGCTGGAACAGGTTGGCATCATGAGTGAGCGGATTACAGCAGAAGGGCTGAATGGGCAACTTGTAACGCTGGAGGAAGACTATTCCCCCTATGCAGCGGCAGCGTTGGTTGCTTTGCTCGGACAAGGGTGTATCGTGCTCCCCATGGATCGGAACCTGGTTGAAGCCAAACGAGAGGAATATATCCAGCTGGCACAGGTGAAGTGGCGTTTGGGCGTTGAAGAAGGCAAGTTGTGCATTCGGCAAACATGTGAATTATCTGGAGAGGTTCCTGTGTTGTTATCCTCGCTGGCACAGGAGGGCGTAGGCGGACTGGTACTCTTTTCATCTGGATCAACCGGAGTAAGCAAAGCGACTGTCCATCGTGCAGATCGGCTGTTACATGGTTTTCGGCGGCAGGTTCGGCCCTTGCGAACGATTCCATTCATGATGTTTGATCATATCGGCGGTGTGAATACCATGCTGCAATCCCTGTCCAGTGGGGGCTGTCTCTGTATCATTGCGGATCGTTCTCCCGAAGAAGTGTGCCGAACGATTGAGAAGTTTCGTGTGCAGGCGCTGCCTGTCTCCCCAACATTCATGAATCTGTTGCTGCTGGGTAGAAATGATGAGGGGTATGATCTGTCGAGTCTCGAAGTTGTGTCATACGGATCGGAAGTGATGCCTGAATCCGTACTGGCAGCCTGGAACCGGAGATTTCCACAACTAAGGATGATACAAGCCTATGGCATGTCTGAACTTGGCATTCTGCCAACCCGCTCCAAAGAGCCAGGCTCGTTGCTGTTTTCCATTCAAGATGAAGGGGTCAAGTATCGGGTGGTGGAAGGAGAATTGCAGATTCACACGGAAACCGCGATGATTGGATATTTGAATGCACCTTCACCTTTTACAGAGGACGGGTGGTTACGTACTGGGGATGAGGCCGTGCTGGAGCAGGGGTACATTCGTATTCTGGGCCGCCGTTCCGAGATCATTAATGTAGGGGGACGGAAAGTGTATCCTGCCGAGGTCGAGGGTGTTCTGGAAGAGATGGAATGTATTGAAGCGGCTGTAGTTTCGGGAGAACAGAGTGGTATCACGGGTCAGAGGGTGAAGGTGACTATCCGGCTGGCTACAGAATGTACTCTCACCGATCTGCGGCGATCCATCTGGGAATATTGTCAGGACAAGCTGCCTTCATACAAGATTCCGCAGAAAATCGTAATTACACAGGGAGCGCTCGTAAGCTCAAGAATGAAGAAAATACGAAAACCAATGACTTCGACACCCTTCGCCTCGGCTGGAAAATAGGTCGCTGCCTCGAAGAGTTTCACCTTGCTTGAATCGGTATCGCTAACGAACCTCAGACATCGTATTGAGGGGATAAACAAGAAAAGTAAAACCTAACGAATCTCAGTAACGTTATTGCTTCAAAAATACGGCTTCTGGTCTCGAAAATCGACGTATTGGACGAAATAAGGTCTCTCTGATTCGTTAGGCATTTAACCCGCGTATAATGAAGCAAATAACGTGTGCTGGGTTCGTTAGGATATGACGTATAAGATGCACAAGACATACAAGACATACAAGACGTATAAGATACAGAAGAGGCTGTCCTTGGTCTGATATGCTCCCCATACAGTAACAGGATTTTATTATTTACCTGTCTACTTTATGGGGAGCATATCACCTAGGGGACAGCCTCTTTGAAGTTATTTTTCCTTGTTAGCTGTATTTATCTCAGGCCTCAGCTGGTTGTTTCACCTCAAGTTGCATCAGTGAGAATCCGTATGCTTCCAGATTGAGGGTCAGTTTATTTTGCCGAGCTTCCACGGTGTTGGATGTGAACAGATTTCGCCAGACGTTACGATCTCCCAAGGGGAGTTCAAGGGTACACGGCTCATCACCCGCATTAAGAACAAGAAGCATGCGCTCTCCCGTATGCGAATCCAATCGTTCGATGGCAAGACAAGGGTCTCCGGCTTTTGCATATACAATCTTCAGTTCCGTGCTGCACAGGGCAGGGTGCTGTTTGCGAAGGGAAATCGTACGGGTGAAGAATTCCAGAAGATCGCGATTCTGTTTGGTCTCATCCCATTCCATACACTTGCGGCAACCCGGATCATATCCCCCATCAAGTCCCACTTCATCTCCATAATAGATACATGGCACACCTGGATACGTAAGTAGTAACGTAACGGCAAGTTTCATCTTGCGCTGGTCTCCATCACATAAGGTCAGCAGTCTGGGTGTATCATGACTTCCGAGCAGATTGAAGGACGCTTCGGTCACAGGCTGTGAATAGGCTGCGAGCAGTTTGCCGATCTCATTGGCAAATGCGAGTCCGTCGAGCTTGCCGTGCACCGTATAGTCCAATACCGAATTGGTAAACGGATAATTCATCACGGCATCGAACTGGTCTCCCTGAAGCCACATGAGCGAATCATGCCAGATCTCACCGAGCAGATAGGCGTCAGGTTTAATGGCTTTTACCGTCTGACGGAATTCGCGCCAGAACTGATGATCCACCTCATTCGCCACATCGAGCCGCCATCCGTCAATGTCCATCTCCTCAATCCAGAAACGTCCTACCTCTAATAGGTATGCCTTCACTTCAGGGTGTTCCGTGTTCAGTTTCGGCATGAGCGGTTCAAAGGCAAAGGTGTCATAAGTCGGTATACCATCCTCCACACGCGGCGGCCAATCTTTGATATAGAACCAATCTGCGTAGGGAGAGGCAGCTCCATTCTTCATGACATCGACAAAAGGAGGGAACTCTCTGCCGGAATGGTTGAACACCGCATCCAGAACGACACGTATGCCGCGCTGATGACAGGCATCCACGAACGCCTTGAACTGTTCATTGGTTCCAAAGTGAGGATCAACCTTCATGTAATCGCCTGTATTGTATTTGTGATTCGTCGTGGCTTCGAACAACGGACAGAAATAAATGGCATTGATGCCGAGCTGACTTATATGATCCAGATGATCCAGCACACCTTGGAGATCGCCGCCGAAGAAGTTCACCGGTGTAGGTTCTCCTCCCCAGGGTTCAGCATTTTTGGGACTGAGGGATGGATCACCATTGGCATAACGTTCAGGGAAAATCTGATAAAACACAGCGTCCTTAACCCAGGCAGGCGGTTCAAAAATGTCGACTGGATTCATAAATGGAAAATCAAAGAATTCGAGCGGATGATCAGGCAGCGCCTGCTCGAATCCGCGCTCCGTCATCCAGACCGATTCCTCTCCTTGAATCAGTTGGAAACCATACCGTAATCGGCGATAGGGAGGTGAAGTCTCAGCTTCCCAATAATCGAACATTTCATCCCGGGCAAAGATATGCATAGGGGTGTGTGTGATCGTCCGATCCCAGGCATATTTGTCTCCCGTAATCGCAATCACCGCATCCAGGTCCCCACGTTTGGACCGAAGTCGGAGGTGCATGGTCGAGCGGTCATACGCATAGGACCAATTGAGTTTGGGGCGATGGTAAACGGCTTCAAGAATCATGTAAATCACTCCTCGTCAGATGATGAAATTCAGATAAAAGTGGCCATTAAACGCAAAAAAAGGCACAACCTCAATTGTTCACGAGGTTGTACCTTTCGGCAGCATAGCCTTTTGATTATAGTGCTATTATACGAACTAACTCAGCAAAAGAAAACACTTTTTTTCCTTAAATTTCAAATTGTTTTATTCGAAATGTAGGACGCATATCTGCAATTACTGTTTTTTATAAATCAAATCCAAGTTTATTGGCGTATGCAGAGAATTCTTTGTGAAATTTCTCGATATTTTTCTTGCCGGTAGCAATTTTGGCATTGGCTTGTTTCAGGACAGCGCTGTTTACCGTTGTTTTGGAGACAGATTTTTTAGCGAGTTGGAATCCTTCCAGCTGTGTATAGCTACCTTTGATCAAGTTGGCATGGATTTTTTGCAATTCCGCATTTTGCGGTTTGATCATCTTCAGCTTGGATACATATTTGGTGTAGTTAGGAATCGCTGTATTGGTCAGTTTCAGGAAAACGGACTTGCGATTGGATGATGTGATGTAAAATCCACCTCCCAAAGCATTGAAGGCTCTCTCCTCATATACCGATGCCATATCCAACTGATCAAGGTAGCCCAGGAAATCTTCTTCTTCGACTGTAGGGATCGGTTCTTGTTCTGACGTGTCAATTTCTTCATAGTATTCGTCTTCCGAATATGTAGTGGTTGAGTCATCCGCAGCAGCGGCATAGGACCCTACAGGTGCGAACACCCCGCCGAGCAAGACAAAACTCATAATGATTGATAGTACCCATGATTTCTTCACGTGTTAATATCCCCTATCTATAGATGTGATTTTATTCCAATGGATAATCTAACATAGTACAACAAGAAATTACAGGAATTGTTTTACAGTAAATTCATCAGTCAAACGCATATGAATGAATAATGAGTCACTAGCAAAAAGGACATGTATTAGATGAAACTAAAAGTAAAAAGAGAGATTTGTATATTTTGTAGGTAAGAAAAAAATTACATATATGGTTTGTGTGGAGGCGTATTGTATCGATATATATTGTATTGGTTTAGTTAATTTATCTTTATTTAATGTTGTTTTATGAAGTTACAGAGTTCGACAGGGAGTGAGAAGTTTTTCCAAATAAAATGCTTGTATAATGATTTCATCTCCATTACAATACAATTGATAATGAGATTCAATATCATTTAGATAAAAAAGGGGAGACGGATTTCATGTATAAAGTAAAGAAAAAGCTATACATTTATGCAGCACTTATTCTGATGATTTCATTACTTGCTGGTTGTGCTTCTGGTGGAAGTGCCGAGACAACAAATACGTCCAGCCAAGCTGCAAGCAGCAATGAGAGCAATAATGAAAGTGATACAACTGTCAGTACGACTGAAGATCAGACCCGAGTGATCAAACATGCCATGGGCGAAACCACAATCAAGGGAACCCCGCAAAAGATCGTGACACTGTTCCAGGGTGCGAATGATGTCGTTGTTGCACTTGGCGTGAAACCGACAGGCGTGGTGGAATCCTGGGTTCAGCAGCCAGTCTATGAATATCTGAGAGCAGATCTGGACGGAGTTCCACAAGTAGGACAGGAATCGCAACCCAATCTGGAAGAGATCAACAAGTTGAAACCCGACTTGATTATTGCTACGAAGATCAGACATGAAGAGATCTATGAGCAACTGTCGCAGATCGCACCAACGGTAGTGACGGAGACGCTTTTTGACTGGAAAGAAACGGTGAAAACTGTTGGGGAAGCGATGAATAGGGTTGAGCAATCGGATAAATTGTTGTCTGATTGGGATGGCCGTGTAGCTGATTTCAAAGAGAAAATGGGGGATCGTCTGCCAATTGAAGCAACCATCACGAACTTTAGAGCCGATCAAGTTCGTATTTTCTACATGGGATATGCAGGTAAGATTCTGAATGAACTTGGGTTCACTAGACCTGCCGGACATGACGCAGACACATGGGGAGTTGAATTGACTTCCAAAGAAAACATTCCAGATATGAATGCAGACATGATCTTCAACTTCAATTCAGGCACAGAAACAGATGCCATTCAGAAAAATTATGATGATTGGACCAGCAGTCCACTTTGGAAAAACCTTGATGCAGTCAAAAACAACCAACTGGTTCAGGTCGATGAAGTGGCCTGGAACATGGCAGGTGGATACACATCGGCCAACATGATGCTGGACGATCTATATAAGCAGTTCAACCTGAACTAACTAACAGGAGCAGGACCTGCCATGCACCAGAACATTCGTTAACGAAGTGTATGGGCAGGCAGGTCTTTTATCATTTTACAGATGAAAGAGTGAGAGTATGTTTCCCCTTTTTACAAAGGCAAGCGCCAAGATCTATGGACTGGTTGGTTTATTCATATTACTTCTACTTGCTTGCCTAGCCAGTATGATTCTGGGACGTACGCATATCACGTTTCAGATGGCATGGGAAGCACTGCAATTCTATGACGAGAGTTCTGTGGAACATGTGGTTCTGCTGACGGAACGGTTGCCACGTACAGTTATTGCTGCTGTTGTAGGAGCAAGTTTGGCCGTGGCGGGTGGGCTGATGCAGGCATTGACACGTAACCCGCTGGCATCACCGAGTGTGTTCGGAATTAATTCTGGTGCGATCTTTTTTATTGTTATTGCCATTGTTGTATTGTCCGTATCTTCGCTCACCACCATGATGTGGTTTGGTTTTGCAGGGGCTGCTGTAGCCGCGGCAATTGTATATGGGCTAGGTTCCCTCGGTCGTGATGGCCTGACACCGATCAAGATTGTACTGGCAGGGACGGCAATCTCCGCGTTATTTGCCTCGTTCACACAGGCCATTCTGGTGCTGGATGGAACCGGATTGCAGGATGTACTGTTCTGGCTTGCCGGTTCAGTAAGTGGTCGGACATTGGATATGTTATATCCTGTTCTGCCGTACATGACAGCCGCAGCTATTGTCTCTTTGTTCATGGGCAGAGCCATCAATCTGCTGTTGACGGGTGACGATATCGCCAAAGGCATGGGACAGAATGTACTTCTAGTCAAGGTGCTCATGGGAATTGTTACGGTATTGCTGGCGGGTGGTTCGGTTGCCGTAGCCGGTTCAATCGGTCTTGTCGGTCTGGTTGTCCCGCATATCATGCGTGCACTGGTGGGAAATGATTACCGCTGGCTCGTTCCTTACTCTATTGTAGGGGGAGCGATTCTGCTGCTGTCCGCGGATGTGGTTGCAAGGTTGGTGATCATGCCGCAGGAAGTTCCACTCGGTGTCATGACTGCACTGATTGGCGGACCCTTCTTCGTGTATATTGCCCGCAAGGGGGTGACGAAGATATGAGGAAGGTGTTGACTTTTCGCAACAAAAAAGACACTGTCTCAGTGCAAATGGAACGAAAATCACTGCTTGTCATCGGTGTATGTATCCTCTTGTTCCTGATGGCAGGAGTGGTCGGTACCAGTGTAGGCAGTGACTTTATTTCTCCGCTGGATGTGCTCAGAACGATATTTGGTCTGAATGCAGGAGAGCATGACTTCGTCGTGCTGACCTTAAGACTGCCACGGGTGTTATTATCTCTGCTCGTAGGAGCAGCCCTCGGTATGTCAGGCGCACTTCTGCAAGGCATTATCCGTAATCCGCTGGCCTCACCGGATGTCATCGGAATCACTGGCGGTGCAGCTGTTGCGGCTGTAGGTTTTGTTACATTGCTGGGCGGGGCGGTAAGCATCAAGTTGTTACCACTGTTCGCCATTGTCGGTGCGCTTGTGACTGCATTGATCATCTATGTGCTTGCCTGGAAAAAGGGAGTCAGTCCGATCCGCCTGGTGCTGATCGGAATTGGAGTGTCAGCCATTACCGGAGCTGGAACGACCTTTATGCTGATTCTGAGTCCGTTCTACACGGCAGGTCAAGCCTATATCTGGCTGACAGGAAGTATATACGGAGCATCGTGGACCGATGTCCGAACGATTTTGCCGGTTATCGTAATTGTTATACCGCTGGCGATCTGGTTCGCCCGTAGCCTGAATGCACAGGAGTTCGGGGATGATCTGGCCACAGGGCTGGGTGTAACTGTACAGCGGCATCGTTCAGCGTTGTTGTTATGCAGTGTACTGCTGGCGGGAATCGCCGTTGCGGTTGCCGGAACCATTGGTTTTGTAGGCCTGATCGCTCCACATATTGCCCGAAAGCTGGTTGGACGGATGTTTGGCAGTATGCTGATTGTGTCTGGACTGGTTGGTGCTCTGCTTGTATTTGCGGCAGATCTGATTGCCCGCACTGCCTTTCTACCGCTGGATGTTCCCGCAGGGGTATTCACCGCAGGCGTAGGCGCACCGTTTTTCCTGTATCTATTGTTCAAGAATCGAAATCAGTTTTGAGGAGGAGAGAGCTGTGAGTATTCTGGAAGCCAAGGAGCTTACGATCTCCTATGGAGCAGATCCCATTATTGAAAATTTGAACCTGACCATTCCCAAGGGACAGATTACCGTCCTCATTGGCAGCAACGGCTGTGGCAAATCTACGCTGCTGCGTACGATGGCCCGGTTGCTGAAATCCAGCTCCGGTTCGGTGCTGCTGGATGGCGAAGAGATTGCAAAGCTGCCGACCAAGGAGATTTCAAGGCGCATGTCCATCTTGCCGCAGGGTCCGACCGCTCCAGAAGGATTGACAGTGAACCAACTGGTCAAGCAAGGACGTTATCCACATCAAACATGGCTGAAGCAATGGTCACGAGAGGATGAGCGTATGGTCAAGCTGGCACTGGAGTCCACACATCTGACAGAACTCGCTGATCGACCTGTGGATGCATTGTCCGGTGGACAGCGTCAGCGTGCCTGGATTGCGATGACACTTGCGCAGGGTACCGAAACGCTGCTATTGGATGAACCTACAACCTATCTGGATATGACACATCAGATTGATATCCTCGATCTGTTGTTTGAGTTGAACGAACGGGAAGGACGCACGATTGTTATGGTACTTCATGATCTGAATCTGGCATGTCGTTATGCGCATCACATTGTGGCTGTTCACAACAAGTCGATCTACGCAGAAGGCAAACCGGAAGATATTGTTACACAGGACATGGTCCGTAAAGTCTTCCAGATGGAGTGTGAGATTGCGGTTGATCCACTGTTTGGCACACCAACCTGTATCCCGCATGGAAGGGGAAGGAAGCTGAATGGAGAACAGCGTTATACACAACTGGCTTAAGGATCAAAAAGTCCGTTTTTGATTCGTTCAATAGTTATTCAAAACTCTACATCGACTCCATTGTATGATCATGCAGATGACAAATTAGGCAAGCCGTTGGTAAAACCATGTCCCAGGCTTGCCTGGTTTGTTGTGCCTATTATTCGATAAAAGCATACCTGCATCGACTCAAACCCACACTAATTTAAATCTTATTTTTCCTTAAAAGTTTATTATTGACAATATAGCTCGATTTGCCATAAAATAGATTTTATATGATATTGATAATCATTATCAATATTAAACTACAATAAAAATTGATGAACGTATGAGCAATATAAGTTGAATTAATCATTTACATGCAACGGAGAGGACAGAAAAAACCTGAAAAAGCGAAGCGTTCGCCTTTATCCCCGGATTTTTCCCTTGAGAAAAGGGAATCAAAAAAATCTGGGGATAACAGCGATTAGAAGGTTGTTCTGTCATTGTAGTGTCAGCGTAAATAATCTTTAATTCAACTTATATAGGAGCGAGTACCTTCATTCGATCGAGGAGGATTTTCAGTGTTTCCGAAAGGGATTCATAATCTGCAAAACCGACTCATTATAAGCAAAGCGAGAGAAATGGGCATTACCTGTGAGCCACTTCTTGAGGGATGCGAAGATTTCCTGAAGCTGTCTGTAGGGGACCAAGAGATCATCATTAACAAAACCAGATCTCATCGTCTGCCGTTAATCGCTGGACTGCTCGCGAAGAACAAGCAGGCATGTAATATGTTGCTGCATGAACAGGGAATGCCTGTACCATCATTTATCGTGATCCCAGAGTTGGGAAGCGAAGCAGTAGCTTTTCTGAATAGATACGGCTCTATTGTAGTGAAACCGCTAGATGCGAGCAGCAGCATGGGCGTGACGCTGGATGTGCGTACTGAAGAAGAACTGGAGACAGCCATTCATCTTGCGAGTGTCCACGGCAGCAGCATTATGTTACAGCAATATGTGACCGGGATCGATTACAGGGTGCTGATCATCAACGGAGAAGTGGCGGCTGTGAACCAGTATCGGCCTGTCTATGTTGAGGGAGACGGAACTTCAACCGTTCGAGCGTTAATTGAGCAGTTGAATCAGGAACGAATCGAGATGACACTCATTGGCGAGTATGAAGCGTTTCCCGAGGTTAATGCAGAAACGGAACGACTGCTGGAGGTATTACATGCACAAGGGACAACACTGGATGAAGTTCCTGCCGCGGGAAAAGAAATTGAGTTATACAATCTCCGCAATTCTGCCGCCGGAAAAATCAGTGAATTCTACAAGGATTGTACCGAAATCATTCATCCCGAAAATGCCCGGATGATCATTCAGGCGGCGAAGACTCTTCAGATCGATGTAGCAGGAGTTGATGTTCGTTGTTGTGATATCCGCACTCCAATCTCCAGAGAACAAGGGGGCATTCTGGAAGTGAATGCTTTGCCAGATCTGACACACCACGTCTTTCCCCATGGTGGAACAACTCGTGATGTGGTTCGGTTATACCTGGAATACCTGTGTCAGGAGCAACTTGAATATAAGATATGTAGCTTATAACAACGTATAGATGACAATATATGACGGATGACAGATAACGGATACCATCATTTAATTCGGACCTCACCATGATTTTGAACCAATACCATGTCATATGCAAAATGTAGAACAAGAATCACAGGCAGCAGGTTCAGCCTGAATCGATTATAAGGAGCGTTAGAGGGCTATGTCAGTAGAGGTGCAGACGGAATATCTGAAGATGCAAAATGAGAAGGAATCCAATGCAAGATCGTACCCGAGACATTTCCCGCTTGTCATTAACAAGGCCCATGGGGTGAAGATTACCGATACGGAAGGCCGCGTATTCTACGACTGCCTGGCTGGTGCAGGAACATTGGCGCTGGGGCATAACCATGACACGGTGGTCAACGCCATTCGCGATGTTCTGGATCAGCAGATTCCGCTTCATACACTGGATTTGGCAACGCCGCTGAAACTTTCATATATGCAAGAACTGTTTTCCATTCTCCCGGCAGAGATGCGAGACAAAGCCAAAATCCAGTTCTGTGGTCCAACCGGAGCGGATGCTGTAGAAGCAGCCATTAAGCTGGTCAAATATGCTACAGGCGGCAAGTCCATTCTTGCCTTTCAAGGTGGTTATCACGGTTCAACCCAAGCGACGATGTCGATGAGTGGTAATCTGAGCAAGAAACAACATCTGCAAAGCCTGCTGCCCGATGTACATTTCCTGCCGTTTCCTTATGAATACCGTTGCCCATTTGGTGTTGGTGAAGGCATGACGGCCCGGTTGAGCGCACAGTATATCGAGAACCTGCTCGATGATTGCGAGAGCGGTATTGCCGCACCGTGTGGGGTCATTGTGGAGACGGTGCAGGGCGAAGGCGGGGCGATTCCGGCAGACATTGAATGGCTCAAGGAGTTACGCCGAATCACAGCGGAGCGAAGTATTCCCCTCATCATCGACGAAGTGCAGACAGGCATTGGACGGACAGGCCGAATGTTTTCGTTTGAACATGCAGGGATTGTACCCGATGTAATTGTCTGCTCCAAAGCAGTTGGCGGAAGTCTGCCGATGTCTGTTGTCATCTATAAAGAAGAACTGGATCAATGGCAACCTGGTGCACACACAGGCACGTTCCGTGGCAATCAGCTGGCCATGGCAGCGGGACTTGCGACACTTCGTTATATTCGGGAACAGGATGTTTTGTACAACGTACAACTGCGCAGTGAGCAGTTCATGAATCAACTGAATGTAATGAAAGAGCGGTATGCGGAGATTGGTGATGTGCGAGGCAGAGGACTGATGATTGGCGTTGAAGTGGTTGATCCAATGGGACGCAAGGATCGTCTGGGACATTATCTGCCTAATGGAGCGCTGGCTGAGTCTATTCAGCGTGAATGTTTCAAGAATGGATTAATTGTGGAACTGGGTGGGCGTCATTCAGCTGTTGTTCGTTTTCTGCCGCCGCTGAATATTACAGAGCATGAATCGGGTGCAATCCTTGCGATCTTTGAGAAATCGGTAGCTGAAGCGATTGCCTTAGCAACAGCCGCATGCTGAAGCTTTCCCTGATGAAAAGGCATGCAGTATTACTCGCGATTCTGATCGGTGCTTTTTCGCTGGTGCTGACCAACAGTGCATTTAACCTGCTGCTGCCTTATTTTGTGCAATACTATCAGATCTCTACGACAGCAGGCGGGTGGATTATCGCGCTGTACATGCTGGCTATGACGTTAACGATGCCGCTGGCTTCCCTGATTGTGGACCGACTAGGGCGTAAGCAGACGTATATGTTGGGCATCAGTATCTATGGACTGTTCTCGGTAGCAGGTGCGTTGTTTTATCACTCTATTGAAGTACTCTTGCTGGTTCGTTTCATGCATGGCGTTGCCGCGGGGCTGATGATTCCGTTATCACTTGTGCTGTTGTTTGATGTATACGGACCGGAGGTACGAGGGCGAATTACCGGAGCGTGGGGCTTGCTGCTTATGCTCGCTCCGGCTGCCGGACCAACACTGGGGGGCTTCATCATTCAGTATGGACGGCTTGAAATGTTGTTCTGGCTCAATGTGCCGTTAGCTGTGTTCTCGTTGATCGGCTGCGGTCGAGTCATTCAAACCTATATCCCTGCCCGTAGGAAAAAATGGCATCCATCCAGTGTCATAATGCTGATCTGCGCTGTAGGTGCCCTTAGTCTGGGGGTACAGTTGTACGCAAGTCCTGTCGTGGCAGTATGGGTACCTTGGATGCTGATTGCGCTCGGTGTGGTGCTGCTCATGCGTTTTGTCCAGACAGAGAACGGTCGCAAGGAACCGCTGATCCGGTACCAGTTGCTGCGGCGTAATGCCGTCTTTCCGCTGACCGTGCTGATCTCGACCATTCAGGATTGTGTCATGTTTGGCGTGATCTTTGCATTGCCACTATTGTTCCAGGACGTCTTCCACCTGTCACCGGCCCTGTCCGGTGCACTGTTCATTCCCTTATCGATCTGTACAAGTCTGTTCATGTGGATTGGCGGCAGCTTGCTGGATCGCGGTCGGTCCATACATTTTATCGCATGGGGGACGTTGCTGGTGTCGATATCGATCTTGTCGTTTGCGGTTCTGCCCCTGGGAGCATCGATCTGGATCATAGGGATGCTCATGGCATGCCGGGGAATTGGCGTTGGCCTGTCAGGTATGAGCATCTCTGCGATTGGTCTGCAAGCATTAGCAGACGAAGACATGCACGAAGGGTCGGTGTTATCAACCACGATTGAGCGGCTGGCTTCTTCGTTTGCGGTGATGGGCTTGACCCTGTATTACGATATGCGTTGGCAATGGCTTGCCGGGGCAGGAACGTCCATGGAGATGGCAAAATGGGGAGCGCTCAAAGAGATCTGTATCGGACTTGGCTGCGCCATACTGCTTACACTTCCCCTGGTCTTACTTATAACCCGAAAGAAGGTTGGCATCATTGTTCGAGATGGAAAACAAGCTCCGGTCTGAGGCTGAGCAGCAGGCCCATGAACATTCGTGCAAACTGCTGTTGAACTGTTACATCCGTGAGCTTGCGCTAGAGAAGGAAAGCGATATTTGGATCAATCCGAACACGCTGTCGTACACTGTTACTTTTCAAGCCAGTAGGTTGAAGGTGACAGGACGCTTGTCTTATTACTCTGCGATGGGGGAGCATGAATACCTCAGCATGGAATCTGGCGGGGAAGCGGTGCATTATGGCGACCTGGTTCGTTGGATCACATCTGAACTAAGCGGGAATGGGGAACAGGGAGCGAGTTCGGGTCAACATGGAATGATGAAAAGTGTGATGGAAATGAAGCGTTCACTTGAGCTGGAGAATGTACATCCATTGGGTGAGAATATGAATCATGTAGAGGCTTCATATGCCAAAGATTTTGCACAAAAGGTAGATAACAGTGTCGGTAACCTTACGTTGTATATCGAACAAGCAGCCGGTCTCGACATCCATGACTATCGCACATCTGAACAGTCACTGTTGTATGGTCATCCGTTCCATCCGTTTCCGAAGAACTCCAAAGGCTTCAGCGAGGATGATGTGCAGAAGTACAGTCCGGAGTTAAGGACATCATTTCAACTCTGTTATATCGCCGTGAGGCAGGATGTCTACGTGCAGGAATGGGTCGATGACGAGGCGGCAATGGATTTGCATGACCTCCTGCGGAGCCATGTGGAGCCTATTTTAAAAGAAAAGAGTGAAATGTATGGGCTGCTGCCTGTCCATCCATGGCAATACGCATACATATCACGATTGTCCGAGGTACAGTCCTATTTTCGAGATGAAAAATTAATTCTACTCGGTAGTGCGGGGCCTATCGTCTATCCAACTTCTTCGGTCCGTACAGTTTATGTTCCCGAATGGAACTGCAATATCAAGCTGTCACTGAACATGCAGATCACCAACATGATTCGCACTAACAGTGCTGAGCAGATGCGCAGAACACTGGATGCCTCCAAGTACGTCAGGCAGCATGACTGCTTCGGTGCTGAACCGAACACGCATATTGCGTATGAGACAGGCGTAGCGACTTGTGCTTTTGAAGATGAAGAGTTAACCAGTCTGTTTACGATAGCTTATCGGCCCATTGAGTTTGATGTTGAGAATACGTATGTCTTATCCAGTCTGGTTGAAGCACCGCTTCCCGGGATGCGGTCGAGACTGATGGCGATGCTGGGTGGTGGACGTGACATTGCCGAGCGTTGGCTGGAACGTTATCTGAAATGTTCTCTGCTGCCGATTGTACGGGCGGCGGGAGAGAAAGGCATTCATTTTGAAGCTCATTTGCAGAATACCCTTGTGACCTTAAAGGATGGGTTGCCTGTTGAGTTTATCGTCCGCGATCTGGAAGGGGTCAGTGTGGATGAGGAACTTATAAGTGAGCAGGATCGTGCAACGTCCGATTTATTATTTTATTCGCGAGAGAAAGCCTGGGCGCGGACATCGTACTATTTTATCGTCAATCATCTGGGGTCTCTGATTCATGCGATGGCGCGAGATGTGAACGTCCCGGAGGAGCATTTCTGGAAACAGGTACGTGAGGTACTTGTGGAGGAGCTGGAACGAACGGGCAATGCATATGTACGACATCTGCTGACAACGGATGCATTTCTGGCCAAACAAAACTTGGTGAGTTGTGTAAGAGGGATCAGCCAGACCCCGGCCTACGTGCCGGTGAGCAATGTAATGAAACGAATGGGGAGTGAAGTGCGTGGGAGTCGTGGGATACAGGGCTGAAGCAGGCGGCAAGACAGAAGCAGTCTACGTGGGTGTACAGGAACGGATCATGCGGCAGACACTGGAGGCGATGTGGTTCGAAGGCATTCTGGACAGTCATGTAAGTGGGAGCGAATGGCGAACCGAGGGACTTACATCTTCTGGCGATTCTGTGGCGTACACGTGTGAAGCCGAACGGAAGTTTTCATTTGGCCGGGTGAAGGTGAAGAAGGGTTCGATTCAAAGGGAAGGTGTACCCTGCACCGATCTGGATCTGTTTCTGGAGGAAATTGTGCTGAACGCGTTGAAGGGTGCAAATGTCACGGCTTTTATCCAGGAACTGCTCGAAACGATGGCAAAGGACAGCCAGTGCCAAGCTATATTGCCCTTGAACATTCCGAATGAAGATCGGCATTATGATGCGCTTGAAAGTCACATGACCGACGGTCATCTGTACCACCCGAGTTATAAGTCGAGGCTGGGATTTTCTTTGAAAGACAATCTGGCCTATGGCCCAGAATTTAACTCGAAGGTTTCATTAGTCTGGGTTGCTGTGAAAAAAGAATTGGCTCAGACCGCTGTATCCGCGGGTTATAGCTCGGAAGAACTGGTGGGACAACATCTGACCGCAGAGGACGTACAGCGATTTCAACAGATACTGCAACAACAAGGTTTTACGGACACGGGTGAGAACGTCAACGCATATGCGGCGAGTGCAGATCAGCTTGGGAGCAGTGCCGAGGTTGGTGAAATAACAGCTGTTCAAGATAGCTTAATAGGCTCTAGCGTTGGCAGCAAAGACAGCAAGGTAGATGGGGAAATAGGTTCTAAGGCGGGTGATCGATATGTATTCATTCCGGTTCATCCATGGCAGTGGGAGCACCAGTTGGAATCGGTATATGCCCGTCAGTTGATGGATGGAGACATCGTGTATCTTGGTCCATCGTCTTCGCCTTATCGTGCACAGCAGTCGATCCGTTCGCTATCGAACCGGGTAAATCCGGAAGCACCTTACATCAAGTTGGCACTAAGTATCACTAACACGTCGAGCACACGCATTCTGGCACAGCATACGACTCAGAACGCGCCACTGATCAGCGATTGGCTGGATGAACTTGTTCGTGAAGATGAGCTGTTGCAGCAGGCGCAGTTTGGCATTTTGAAAGAAATCATGGGACTGTCTTTCCGTTATGAGCAGTTGCCTGTAACTCAGTATGGACGAGCCTACGGTACACTCGGTGCCATCTGGCGGGAGAATGTTTCTGTTCACCTGAAGCAAGGTGAGACGGCGTGGCCGCTGAATGCATTGATGTTGGTGCAGCCGGATGGTGTTCCATTTATCCAAGATGCTGTAGAGCGACATGGTGTGGAAAAGTGGAGTGAGGCCCTTGTTCGCACAGTTACACTGCCGATTATTCATTTGCTCTATGCACACGGGATTGCGCTGGAATCTCATGCCCAGAATATTATTTTGGTACTGGAAGATGATCTGCCGAAACGAATCATTATCAAGGATCTGCATGATGGCGTTCGCTATGTACCAGATCAACTGTTGCACCCGGAACGGGCACCGAAGCTGAACCCCGAGCCGGAAACCCACCGCAAGTTCAATCGATATTCCTTCATCTATGCCGGAGATGTGTCGGAAGTCCGGGACTATACGTATGATGCATTCTTTTTTATTTGCATGACAGATATTGCGCTGGCTTTGGAGAAGTTTGGGTTGTCGGAGGAAGCGTTCTGGCAGCTGTGCGCAGGTGTAATTGTGGATTATCAGCGAGAGCACCCGGAGTACACGGATCGATTCGCTGCATTTGACCTTTTTGCCGAAGATGCACTGATCGAAGAGATGACCAAGCGCCGTCTGTATGGGGATGGAGAGTTATATTTCCGCAAGGCGAGCAATCCGCTCAAGATATCAAAGGATGCACTTGAATCACAGGGAACACCCGAATTAAAAGGAATCGCCAAATGAGAATTAACACGCTGAAGGAAAAAATTGCACGTAAACAGCCGGTTTATGGCCTTTTTGTATCGATCCCACACCCGGTGATCATCGAGATGATCGGACATGCGGAATATGATTTTGTCATTATTGATTTGGAACATGCCGCAACATCGATGGAATCGGTGGAAGAGTTGATCAGGGCGGCGGAACTGGTCGGCCTAACCCCGTTGGTACGTATCTCGAAAGTGGAGCGAGCGGAGATTCTTAAGGTGCTGGATTGTGGCGCACAAGGCATCGTCATTCCGCATGTCGAGCAACTGGAGCAGGTGGAAGAAGCGGTTCGTCATGCCTACTACCATCCGGTTGGCACGCGGAGCTTGAATAGTGGTCGTCCCGGTGTATTCGGGAAATATCCGCTCACGGGATACATTGGGGAAGCGAACGAACAAGTGATGGTTGTACCCATGATCGAAAGTGTGGAGGGCGTGCGGCAAAGTACACAGATTCTGTCTCACCCTCAGGTGAGTTTTGTATTGGAAGGGGCAGCGGATCTGTCGCAATCCCTCGGTGTGCCATGGCAGACAGAGCACCCGGATGTGAGACGTGCACTGGATGAATTGCATACTACCGCTCGGCAGTGCGAAGTACCTTATGCAACGGTCACCAGAGGTGTGGAGGATATGTCGCTCTGGACTGAGCGGGGAGTACATATATACGTGCTTGGTGATGATCGGAATACGGCGTTTCGGGCGTATGCCCAAAAACGGAATGACTACAGGAATGCGGGTGGGCAGATATGAAACCTGGTGTATGGCATACGATAGATGAACTGCAACGCGGAATGGAAGATCCGGTATGTGCGTATGTATACGATCTGGCTGGCATTCAGGAACAGGTGAGTCAGATGTTGGGCAGCATGCCTGGGAATACACAATTGTTCTACGCGATTAAGGCGAATCCTGATCCGCAAATCATTGAGGCGCTGCTTCCATTGGTGAAGGGTTTTGAAGTGGCTTCAATTGGAGAGCTGCTGAAGGTTAGAGCGGTAAGTCGCGAGGTTCCAATTCTGTTTGGAGGTCCGGGTAAAAAGGAGAGCGAACTGAGGCTGGCGATCGAGCAGGGCGTGAGCTACATCCATGTAGAGAGTTTGCTGGAGTTGCGCCGCATCATTGCGATTGCGAAAGAGCGAGCGAAGGATCAAGAGCATGGGCAGGAGCAGGGGAGCAGGCAGAAGCAAGAATGGGAGCAGAAGCTAGAGCAGAGATATACGCAAGAGTATGGAGAGGAACTGATGCAAGGCCTGAATCAAGAACATGAGCCGAAACACAAACAACAACAGGGTCTAGCGCAGGAGGTTCGCATTCTTCTTCGAATCAATCTGCGGAGCAGTACGTTACCTCGGACGAAGATTGTCATGGGCGGTGGGCCGAGTCCTTTTGGAATCGATGAAGAGGTGGTGGAAGAAGCCATTGAACTCATTCGTGTGGAAGGCGCGGGTGTGGTTCGGTTAAGCGGGTTCCATTTTCACTCTTTGTCTAACAATATGGACGCCAGGCTGCATGCCGAGATGATCGAACTGTATTTGCAAAAGGTGGAGCAGTGGCAGCAACAGTATGATCTTCCTGTGGAAGTGGTGAATGCAGGAGGTGGGTTCGGTGTCACGTATGATGGCAGCCCCGGATTCGACTGGCCCTTGTTCACTTCCCTGCTGGAGCAAAGTGAAGCCAGAGAGCGCCTTGCTTCACGCGGAGGTCAGCTGTATTTTGAATCGGGTCGACTACTGGTGGCAGACCATGGGTACTACGCATCAGAAGTTACGGATATCAAAACCTCTCATGATCAGTATTTTGCCGTGTTAAGAGGAGGTACGCACCATAATCGTCTGCCTGCTTCATGGGGGCATAACCACCCGTTCCAGATTATGGAGACGGACCGTTGGAAGCATTCATTTGCCCGTCCAGAGGTAAGAGATCGTCGAGTCCATATCGTAGGTGAGCTATGCACGCCCAAGGATCGCATGCATTCTGATGCGGAGGTAGCACTGCTGCGCGTGGGAGATATTGTTTTGTTTGAAAAGTCTGGGGCTTATTGCTGGACCATCTCGCATCATGATTTTCTGGGGCATCCGCACCCGGCATTCCATTATCTAACGGAGGACAATAATCATGTCAACACTGATGAAACGTTCCAGTCTGCAAGCCGCTGAACGCCGGATTATGGCGGATCTGATGAATTCATTTTTGTCGGAGCAATTAATCCCACTGGGGAATCACCCGTTCATTGATTTTGCCGCAGCACCTGCACCGTTCCGTCGATTGTACAAGGGATATGACAGCGAAGAGCATAATCAGAATGTAGCTTCTCGCTATAGATTGCACACTCAAGGCGTGCTGTGTCTGGTTGAAACTGGAGTAAGACAGGGGACTCAGTGGGTTCAGGGTTCACCGATCTACGAGGAGAAAACTGATGGAAGCTGGGTTCTCCTTGATACTCCGGCAGAAGTTGGACGTGCGGTGTTACAGAGGGCTTTGTCGGATAAGGACTATGCGCAGCCTGGGGTGGCGGAATTCCTGATTAGTCTGGACATTGCTGTGGAGCAGTATGCTTTGGGCTGGGAACAAGTCCAGTATCTGTCCGCTAATGTCCCGGCTTCTGCGTATGAATGGTTTATCAAAGGTGAGCGCGTTGCGGCATTGCGGGATCGTCCATTTCACCCATCGTCCAAAGCCAAGGTGGGATTCAACGCAGAAGATGTAACTCGGTATGCAGCAGAATTCGGGAAGGCGATTTCGCTGCGCTGGGTGGCTATACGGCTGGATGCCGTGCAGCAAGGGTGTGAAGATGGATTGTCCATTTTGGATATGTTAGACGATGTTCAGCGCGGAGTGGTGGAAGCAGAGTTTACCCGTAAAGGAATCACGTTGGACGAATATCTACCGATGCCTGTTCACCCGTGGCAATTGGAACATGTGATTCTGCCCCGTTTCACTGGGGAGATCGAAGAAGGCAGCATTGTCGTATTGGACATAGAAGTGGGCGACGTACAGGCCACATCCTCTCTGCGCTCGATGGCTCCGTCAATTGAATCCACCCTAATGCTCAAGCTACCGGTTAGTGTGCTGTCTCTGGGGGCTGCTCGTTATCTTCCGGTAGTCAAACTTCTGAATGGTCTTGCTGGAGAACGCATGTTAAGGCAGGCCGTTGCTTGTGACGAGACGTTGAAGGACAAGGTGTATATGTGTGAAGAGCAGAACTGGTGGGGCTTCATGCCAGAATCCATGGGACTGTTCGATGATCATCCCCGCCATCTGGCTGCACAGATTCGTGTGTATCCCACTGAGTTGTTGGGTGATGCTTACAAAGTAATCCCAATGGCCACACTGGGTGTGAATCTGGAAGGGCATCATCTATTAACGGAGATTCTGGGGGATAACCTGAGTAGCACGGATGTCCTCTACTTTTATACCAGCATAGTTACAACGTTTTATGATATCGTGATGCGCCTGTTCAAGGTGGGTGTTGTACCTGAGATTCATGGTCAGAACTGCTGTCTGGTGTTGAAGGATAATGAGGTAAAAGGTCTCTTGTTCCGCGATCATGATTCGGTGCGTTTGCATCAGCCTTATCTGGATAAACATGGCATTGCAGACCCTGCCTATCATATTCGTCCAGGCTACTCGAACAGCCTGTATAACGAGACGATCCAGAAGTTGATTTTCTATGTGCAGTCTTTGGGGACGCAGGTGAATCTGGCTGCGATCATGGAGGCACTTAGCGAAGTGTATCACATCCCGGAAACGAAGTTATGGGAGATCACGGAGCAGGCTTGGAAGGAAGCGCTGCAACATGTGCAGCTTCCCGAATCCGACCGGGCCGCGCTCGCTCATGCGATATTCGAGAGCAGGGAGTGGCCCGTGAAGTTAGTTGTCCGTCCGCTGCTTGAAGCGGATGGGGTGCCTGGTGCGATGCCATCGGGCAAAGGCATAGGGTGGAACCCTTTTTACAAGGGATAGAGGTTGAGTAGTGTTGGTGTAGGAGTGTATAGAGAAGAAGTACGTGCTATAGGATAGAACTAGAAGGTGACTCGTTTGACGGGTTGCCTTTTTGGCTTGTTGTCATCGAAAGTTACTATGTTTGGAGGGAATAAAACGTTCATCATTATGGCTAAAAAATCTTATGAAATGGAGGTATAGGAAAGAGACTGATGATATAATCGGGTTATGTGTTATAGTCATACTTGTGTATTACCGAAAAGGTTTTCGGAAAAAGCGACATCTACTGTTGTAACCGCAATCATAATTTACTTCAAGAAAGTGAGAATCTACCATGAATCAGAAGAGACTTTTTAATGATGGATGGCAATTTGCGAAAAGCAAGCTGGATGTTACGGAACCTGCGGGTCTGGTGTATGAACCTGTGGAGCTTCCCCATGATTGGCTGATATATAATACGCTTGAACTGTATGAGGACAGCATTGGATGGTACCGCAAGACGTTCCATTACACGAAGGATGGGCAGCAGCTTTTGCTTTGTTTTGATGGCGTATACATGGACTCTTCGGTGTATGTGAACGGGCAGCTGGTTGGGGAGTGGAAGTATGGATATTCTGCTTTTGAACATGAGATCACGAATGCACTGGTGGAAGGCGACAATGAGATTGTGGTCAAAGTGGTGCATCAGAGCCCGAACAGCAGATGGTATTCCGGGGCCGGAATCTATCGCCATGTGTGGCTGAAGACGAGAGACCGCAACCATATTGTTACGGATGGAACGTATGTATCTATTCAGCAACAACCGGTTGGCTGGCAAGTGGAAGTGGATACGGAGTTGAACCTGGAACAGAATCAGCAAGCAGAACTGGTGCATACGATCTTGTATGAAGGTCAAGTGGTGGCATCCAGCCAAGCGAATGTTACGGCTTCGGTGGGTGAGAAAGCAGTTGTATCAGATAGCCAACAGATCATTGTGGAGAATCCAAACTTGTGGAGCCCAGATGCACCGCATCTGTATGAACTGGTGACGGAGCTGCGGTTGAACTCGAATGATCAGGAACAACGGACAGTTGAATCGGTGTCACAGCGCATTGGATTCCGGGATATCAAGCTGGATGCCAATGAAGGGTTCCACCTGAACGGAGTCAAGATGAAGCTGAACGGCGTGTGTGAACACCACGATCTTGGGGCGCTGGGAGCTGCTTTTAACCTAACGGCACTGCGCAGAAGATTCGTTTTGCTCAAAGAGATGGGCGTTAACGCCATCCGCACCGCGCATAATATGCCTGCCAAAGAGTTCATGGAACTCGCCGATGAGATGGGTATGCTGGTTGTGTCGGAAGCCTTTGATATGTGGGAACGTGCTAAAACCCCATACGACTATGCGAGATTTTTCCCGGAGTGGGTGCATACGGATGTGAAGAGTTGGGTGAAGCGTGACCGTAACCATGCCAGTCTGATCATGTGGAGTATTGGGAACGAAATTTACGATACCCACGCCGATGAACGTGGACAGGAAGTAACCCGAATGCTGATGGATTATGTGCTGGAATTTGATCCAAAAGGCAATGCAGGCGTAACGATTGGTTCGAACTACATGCCTTGGGAAAATGCACAAAAATGCGCAGATATCGTGAAGCTGGCAGGTTACAACTACGCGGAAAAATATTATGACAAACATCATGAAGAACATCCGGATTGGATCATCTATGGTAGTGAGACGTCATCGGTGGTGCAGAGCCGCGGCATTTATCACTTCCCGTTCGAACAGCCGATTCTGGCAGATGATGATGAGCAGTGCTCGGCTTTGGGTAACAGTACGACGAGCTGGGGCGCGAAGTCGGCAGAATACTGCATTTTGGCAGAGCGGGATACACCGTATTCACTGGGGCAGTTCCTGTGGACTGGGTTCGATTATATTGGAGAGCCGACACCGTATCATACGAAGAATTCGTATTTTGGACAGCTGGATACAGCAACGTTCCCAAAAGACTCTTATTATATCTACCAAGCGGCTTGGACGGATTATAAGAAAAGTCCGATGGTTCACCTGTTCCCTTACTGGGATTTCAGCCCGGGTCAAATCATTGATGTACGCGTGTGCAGCAACGCGCCGAAGATTGAACTGCAACTCAATGGTAAAACCATTGGTACGTACGATATCGATCATGCCAATGGAACACAACTGTCCGGCTGGTGGAAGGTGCCTTATGAAGAGGGCGAGCTGAAAGCGATCGCTTACGATGAGAACGGTCAGATCATTGCAACCGATGTGCAAAGATCCTATACGGATGCGAAGAAAATTCGTCTGCAAGCGGATCGGGAGCAGCTACATGCGAATGGGACAGACCTCATTTTTGTAGAAATTGATGTTGAAGATGAATCGGGTAATCCAGTTCACAATGCAAACAACCGCGTACAAGTTCAGGTGAGTGGTGCAGGACGATTGCTGGGTCTGGATAACGGGGACAGCACGGACTACGATCCATACAAAGGGTTGAGCAGAAGACTGTTCAGTGGCAAACTGATGGCCATCATCGGAGCGACAAATGAAGCTGGAACGGTACGGATTGAAGTTTCTTCCGAAGGGTTGGAAGGAGCAACGGCTGAATTTGAATCTCTAGTTGTGACGGCTGAACTTAATGACGTGAAACAAGTACAACCTGTCTTCATGAACAATGAAGAACGTCCGGTGCTTACGGGAAATGCTCAGGAGATTCCTTTGCGGAAAATCGAGATCATCAGTAGTGCAGGACAGTTGCTCGATCCGTCCAACCCGGAGCTGGTCGTAACCGCCAAGCTGTATCCGGAGAACACCTCCTACCGCGACATCGAGTGGGCTGTTGTGAACGATGCAGGAATTGAATCCAACATTGCCAAGGTGGAAGCTGTTCAAGCAGAAGCGGGCGACAACGGTGAGCATCAACATGCGGTGAAGGTGTCGGCTATAGGTGACGGGGAGTTTAGACTTCGCGCAACCAGTACCAACGGTACGGATAAAACGAAACTCATCTCGCAGCTGGAGTTCAAGGCGGACGGTCTCGGCACAGCCTACAAAGATCCATACGGCTTCATCACGGGTGGACTGTACGATTACACCAAAGGTGAGGTTGGTAACGGCAATGAGCGCGGGGTAGCGACAAGTCGGGATGGAGAGACGCATGTAGGTTTCCGTAATATTGACTTCGGACCGTACGGCTCCGATACGATTACCATTCCAATCTTTACGTTGTCCACGGAGGACTACTTCATTCAGATCTGGGAAGGCATGCCGGATGAAGAAGGAAGTACGATGATCGCAGATGTGGTTTATGACAAAGAGTCCATTTGGAATGTGTACCAGGAAGAGACGTACCAATTGTCCAAACGCCTTAGCGGGATCACGTCGATCTGTTTTGTACTGAAACAGAAGATTCATATTAAAGGATTTTCCTTCGAACGTCAGAGTCGGGCCTTTGAACAGAATGCGGCTACATCCTGTGACCATCTCTACGGAGATACGTTCAAAATCGAGGGTGATGGAGTAGAGGGCATCGGGAATAATGTATCGCTGGAGTTTGAAAACATGGACTTTACGGCAGAAGGTACATCAAAGCTCGTGATCTACGGTCATTCACCAATTGATAAAAATACGATTCATATTCGCTTCGCAGGTGCGGACGGCCAGAGCAACCAGCTGGTTGAATTCACCCAGTCAGGTGGATATGAGGAGCGGGTGTTTGAGCTTGAGCAAGTGACAGGTGTGCAAAAAGTAAGCTTTATCTTCCTGCCAGGCAGTCAGTTTGACTTCGGCTGGTTCCGATTCGAGAAATAAATGTGATCGAAATATAAAACCCCTTCAAGCAGGCATCGGTTCATGGGAACATGGATCTGAATCGCTTGCGTGAAGGGTTTTTCTTGTTCTTGTATGTAGGTGTGAGAGAAAACATCAATGAAACTGCTCTGCTTCAACTGAGAGATCTAAGTGATGGCCTATTCTGCTATAAATGTACAACTTAATATCCGTGTCTTGTAATGCAAGCAGATTGATCGTTTTATCACTATTTTTGTTGATAGATGTTTCCATAGGTTCACTTACTTCATCTACATACATCTTCACATATACCGTGTGGTTGCTGTTGTTTTCAATCGATATGTTGGCATGTGTTCCATTCGAAGCAACCATTGTGAAGCTGCCGTTGTATGAGGAACGACCTTCATGTTGAGTTGGGGCAATGAGCAGAACAGATGTAGATGTTGGGAAGGAGCGCTCCATTTCATGGGCTAATCCCTTTGACTGCCGTTCGTTCGTTGAAGCTAGAGTCGCTGTATCGGCCGAATGGGTGGATATGAGTACAGATAGAGCCAGTGCTACACCGAGCATTGTTTTTAACGTCATTAAATTAACCCCCTGCTGAATGATAAATCATTAAAATTTTCGTTCCTGTTTATACATTTCTATGATTCTAAACGTTCGGGACAGTGAGGGAGTTACAGATAAATGACAAATTAAGCATAGTCATGCAACAAAGGATAGTATTGAACCGTTTCATACATGAGGTGATGGAATGAGAAAAAGTATGCTTATCCTATCGTTAGCTTTAATGCTGTTAACTGCCTGTCAGGCAAATGATCCATCAATGAATGCTTCCGGAATTACGCAAGCTTTTCCAGAAATTATCGAGCCCCATAATCCAGAGCAAGCGGAGCAAAGCGGGGATGTGGTTGTGCTTCATGGAGGCATACGGAACGAAGATAAGTGGAACACATTTATGAAGAATGTGGAGAAAAAACATCAGGATCAGGTTCGTGTAACGATGTATACCATTGAAGGTGGGCCCATTATCCAGGAATTGATCTATGATGGTACAGCTATTCAATCGACTTACGATAACTCAAGGGATGCCTACGGCTCCAAACAGGGAATGAAGACTGACACCTGCAAAGGGATCGGGACAATGAAGAGTGAGCAGGGACATATTTTTTACGTGTTAACCGGGTGTGAGAAGGAAGAGAACCCCTTTTGGATGCCTAAGTTGTAAATGAGATGTATCCACATGCAAATTCTTAATAAAAACTGTGAAGCCGAGGCTGGTATGCAGGTTTTTGTTTCTATTTGAAAGGTGAAAAATCGAGATTTTATCTGTACTAAGCATTGGACTCTTTATTATAAAACCCATATGTCAAATCATTCTCAGACTGTCCATCGCCCTGAATTTCATAACCCAACTGCACTTCATGATCTGTATAGGTTGCATTATGCATTGTGATGGTAAGCTCATCTACTGTTTTGGTTTGAAATGGGATGTTTGAATCGGGAAGTGCGGATTCTTCTTTATTAGTTACAGAAAAATAAAGCACAAGTTGAAGTATCAATATTATAAGAGCAATAATGATAGCGATGATGATATTCCTTTTGTTCAAAGTGCATCTTCCTTTCAGCGAATAGATTTTTTAATGAAGTGAAATTAATAGTTAATAACCAATTATATCATATTTTGGGTGATGATATAAATGAAGAGGCTTTGGGTGTTATGTATTTTGATACTTTTAGTGACAGGGTGTGGTCAGAACAATAGAGAGAAAGCCATTGATTATCTAACGCAAAATCAAAGAAATGATGCATCACTCATTGTATTTACCGACCGACCTTCGGAGCGACCATTTATTGTTGAATTACAGACGCAATTAAATGAAGTAAATAACGAGAATTTGAGGGCAGAAGGCCCAATAACTAACGTAACCTTTTATAATGTCCGTGATGAAAATAAGTTTAATTATGAGGAGATTTTTGGTCTGAAATCATATCCGTACATGATCCTGTTCGAGAAAGGCGAGATTACACTGGAGACGCAGGAACCGGAAGAGATCGTTCAGCATTTTAAGGAGAGGTAAGAGTCTACTGAAAAGAAGTTTGATCCCGATGGATCGGCTAAGTTAAACATAAAATGTGATCTGTGAGGTCCTACTGGGGAGACAATGAAGCCATGCTGGCAAGACAAAGGACAACTGTAGTAGGACTCTTGTCTTTTTTATTGGGCTTCCCCCATAGTTATTCGCACACTCTCCGAATGTGCTAAGGACATAGTATAGGGCATATATACTGTGTGCCTTGGCCTAAGGAGATGACCATTTTGAAGTATCTGAACAAGAGGACAGCCACCCTCAACAAATTAAGGCCCAGTCGTTCTACGCCGAAATGCAGAAACAAACACTTGGGAAAACGAAAGAGATGCCATATTATCCGTAGATCTAATCGGAGAAAGCGCTGCTCACTGAAGCGTCCATTAAAATCACAGAAAATGGCCCGTGACAAAAAAATCATTGCATTACCGAGAGGGGGAGGCAGCAACCCGGTATGTTGTGAGCCTACCCCCCTGCTCGCTCCGTTGAGACAACGTGAATTGGAGACTGTGAGCTTCCCTGGAACGAAAGGTGTGCCCGGTGCCCAAGGCCCCGCAGGCCCTCACGGCGGGCCGGGTCAACAAGGGGTTCCCGGAGCGCAGGGTCCCGCAGGCCCTCAAGGTGAACCGGGTCAAGTGGGGCTTCCCGGAGCACAGGGTCCTGTTGGTCCTCACGGCGGGCTGGGTCAACCAGGGCTTCCCGGAGCGCAAGGCCCTGCAGGTCCTCAGGGTGAGCCGGGTCAAGCGGGGCTTCCCGGAGCACAGGGTCCGGCAGGCCCTCAAGCTGAGCCGGGTCAACCGGGAATTCCGGGAGCGCAAGGTCCTGTTGGTCCTCAGGGTGAACCGGGTCAAGCAGGACTTCCCGGAGCGCAGGGTCCCGCAGGTCCTCAGGGTGAGCCAGGTCAACCGGGAACTCCCGGAGTCCAAGGACCAACGGGTCCCCAAGGTGAGCAAGGTCCGCCGGGCAGCGTACCCGGAATTGAAATCATTCCTAGGGCAAACCGTTACTTCTATTTTCCGGACACCGATCTGGATTTGTCGAACTCGGTTATAATTTCTGCCACAGAATTCACAAATGACGATGGCGACAGCATAACCGAATTTGCCGGGGGTGGACTTACTAGTTTCAACAATCTTTATATAAACGGGATCGTCCAACCAGGAAACTCATACAGTGTAAGTGCGGAGAGGTTGTTTTTTTCGTCACAAAACGGTGTGATCTTTGCAGGGACACCTATCACTATAGAGATAATTATAATAACAGCCAATATCATAAATGGTTAAAATTGGTTTTAGTTGCTGGTTCCTTTGCCTTCACTACTCCCAAACCTACCACATATACTATGTTAGGTAGGAGGTGAGAAACATGCCACTTGTGACACCCTTTCAGAACAGTTTAAGATTTGCTGCAACCATTGGTGATGGGACCGGCACTGGGGTAACGTTTGCCATTGCTGCGACTGCTTTTACAAACGACGCTGGTGTAGCTGCAACCGCATTTCCAGGCACCTACAACTACTACAATCTTTATATTAATGGCCTTATGCAAACAGCAGATACGTCCTCGGCTACGACGACTACAATTACAATTCCCGGTGGAGATGCATTAAATGATGGGACTCCAATTGTCGTACAATTTGTAGTGTCTTAAAGAAGATTTAATCCTACTGTATCGTTATCTTGTGCGACTTCTATCTGTGATAGAAGTCGTTCTTTTTGTACAAGATATCCAGTCGACTCAACAGCATTCATCCATGCATTAATGTGCAAAAATAGTTACCCAGGTTGTTGCCCAACTACCGGATAACCTCTGAGGAAATGATCCTTCCGTTTGATTCCAATCCTCCTTCTCACTTGTTAAAATTTAGGTACATAAACTACGGTCAGGTTGGCGGGTGATAAGGAAATGCAGAGAATCGAGGTACATCCCGATCTATTGGAGGAAAAGGCCCGGTTGGTCCAGCAGAAGAAACAGGAACTGGAGCGAATGGTCTGGGAACTGGAGAAATCCATTTATATGTTGCAATCCGATTGGTCGGGTGTGACAGGAGAGCGATTCTTTTGGGATTTTATGCAGGTGAAAGAAGTGTTCCCGACTACACTCGGGCTGTTGGACGAAATCCAGAAAGAGTTAACGTTTATCGCCATGAACTTTAGAACAACGGACGGCTCAGGTGAGGTCGCGCTGTACATTCCAGAAGAGCTGAAGCGCAATTTCGCTGTAGGGCTGCTTGATAAATCAGTAGGAGAAACAATAACGGGAATGGGGCAGACGGCAGAAGCTTTCTTCGATAACCCGTTCAGTACAATAGGCAGTGTGGCATATGCCATGACAGTGGGCAAAGTTGTAGACGTTGGGCGAGGTATTCAGTTTGCATGGGATACCGCTTGGGGTACAGGAACAGCGAGGTCAGATATAGAGCAATTTGTAGAAGAACAGAAGAAGCAGATCGATGAGAATGGTGCAGGGTATTACGGTGGGGCGATGACGGGACAGGCCCTGGCGTATGTTTTGTTTGGCAAAGCATTTCGTTCAAAGGACGACATTGGGTCGGGCGGAGGCAAGCCTGAGTCGAATAAGGAGAAAGGAAACGACAGGACGGGTAGAACTCATTATTTAGAATCTGTTAATAAGTTTGAGGATCAAATTCGAAATAAACCCTTGGAACACGGGCAATTTTTTGATAAGAATGGTAATTTAATAGGAGAAACGGTTGTTGGTACTGAAAAGTCTATAAATATAAGTAACCATAAAGATGTAGCTAAAGATACGGTATTTACTCATAACCATCCAACTAACGGGCCTTTCAGTCTTGAAGATATAGCCACTGCAATAGATTTTAATATGGCTGAGATAAGAGCTGTTTCTCCAAATGGTACTAATTTGAGTATGAAACGAGGGGCAGAAGGTTGGAAAGAAAATGCAGAAGACATAGGAATTATATTCGCTAATATTCAAAAAGAGCTAAGAAGTGATCTAAAAGCACAAGAATATTTCAAAACTGGTAATAAAGATGCAGTGTGGGATATGCTATTTGACAGAGTTGCTAAAAAAATAGGTGGGGAATATAAAAAACATTAAAAGGTAGGTTAAACAATGAATAAAGATTTTCTTTACACTAAGCCCTATGTTCCCGGGATAATAGACGATACACCAGTGGACCTCGAATCGTGGTTTCTAGATGATTCAAGAGAGAGGATGGAAGAGAAATTAAGAAATATTTCTCTGAATGACCTAATCATTGAGTTAATTAATATATTTAAAGACGGAGACCCGAATTATCAAGTTCTCTTAGGGTTATTAGGAGAAAAAGTGGTTAAGGAGGCTAGAGAAGACAAGATTGTCTATTGTCTAGGTGATATTTTGCGTGCTGATGACGATATAAAGAGAATTGAGATTGAAACTGATGATGAGGGTCTGAATATAAAGAAAATGAACATTTTTGTTATTCCAGCCGCGCTTTTGGTACTTCAAAAGGAGATAACTAGCCTTTGTGCTGATATTCAAACTCAAAAAACAAGCGATTACTTATCAATCTTTATTAAAGATAAGATGATAACCTTATTTTCAATTTAAGAGAGAAGACTGTCATACTAACTTATAATTCTAAGTGATACAGTGAAAAGATGATATGAGTTGCGCACATCTATGCACGATTTAAAGTCATATCATTAAGCACTTCTACCAGACCACAGGTAAAGGTGCTTTTTCCTATGAAATCAAACAACTAATGAAATCTTCCACAGATTGGTCGATAATATAGAAGAAGCAACTTTCAGCTAACATATACATAGAGAACTATCCACAAATCCTAACTCTCGCGAGGTACATTCATGAAACAAGGCATATATGAACAGCTTATCAACACCATCACCAGACAGGAGATTTCGGCGCTGGACCCGGATGTGTATAACATTGGGACCGAGAAGTTGAATGCAGAGGAAGCGCGCAAGCTGCTGTCCACGTATTTGGCGGCGGTAACCCGGCGAGCGCTCAAGATTGTGCGGGAACAGACGGAAGATAAAACGGCAGTATTGGCGCAGATTCGAACGTGTAATGAGATTATTGCTACCTTGAAAGGTACGCTGGGGGAAGAAGAGTACAATGAATTGCAACTGGATGAGCAGGGGGAAGTGTTGACCCATGTGTATTCCAAGCTGAACAGCATTCGTGCAGTCCGGGATACCAAAATCGTTCGTCCAGATACGCCCATCTCCCAAAGTTCTTTATTCACAGGTGCAAAGTCCGAGCCGAGTATGTTATTGGAGTTGCAAAAGGAGATCGTGACAGCCGATCGGATCGACTGGTTGGTGTCATTTATCAAATTCAGCGGACTTCGCCTGCTGCTGGAACAGCTTCAACAGTTCACGGCTAGTGGCGGGAAGCTGCGGATCATCACGACCACCTATATGGAGGCAACCGACCTAAAGGCCATCACTGAACTCAGCAAATTACCTAACACAGAGATCCAGATTTCGTATGATACCAAAGTGACCCGGCTGCACGCCAAAACGTATATTTTCCACCGCGATACCGGGTTCACAACAGCCTATGTCGGCTCCTCTAACCTATCCAACCCAGCGCTGACCAGTGGTATGGAGTGGAACCTCAAGGTGACGGAGAAAGATTCACTCGATGTGCTGCGCAAGATTGAAGCGACCTTCGAGAGTTACTGGAATGACCGTGAATTCACGCGATATGTAGCTGAGGATGAAGGGCATGAGGCACAGTTGAAGGCGGCTCTGAATCGTAAAAAAGATCAGTCCAACCACTTTCACCTCGACATCCAGCCTTACGATTACCAAAAAGAAGTGCTGGAACAGCTGAACGCCGAGCGTACGTTGTATGGACGAACCCGCAACCTGATCGTCGCCGCCACAGGCGTTGGCAAAACGGTCATCTCTGCCTTCGACTACAAGCGATTCCGGGCAAGCCATACGGGAGCAAAGCTGCTTTTTGTTGCCCATCGGGAAGAAATCTTGAAGCAAAGTCGGGACACGTTCCGGTATATCCTGAAGGATATGAACTTTGGTGAGCTGCATGTCGGGAATTACCGAGCAGAGGCGCTGGATCACTTGTTTGTTAGTATTCAGAGTCTTAACTCCATGAAGCTGACGGAGATCACTAGCCCAGACTATTACGATTACATCATTGTGGATGAATTCCATCATGCGGCTGCACCTTCATACCAGAAGCTGTTGTCCCATTACGAACCGAAGATTTTGCTGGGACTCACCGCGACGCCTGAACGGATGGATGGCAAAGACATTACCGCCTACTTCGATCATACGATTGCCGCCGAGATCCGTCTAACCGATGCAATTGACCGCAAGCTCCTGAGCCCTTTTCAATATTTTGGCGTCACCGATACTGTCGATCTATCTCAGGTGAAGTGGTCGCGTAAAGGCTACGATCTGAACGAACTGGAGAAGCTCTACACTCATAACAAAATCCGTGCCAACCAGATCATCCAAAGTCTGAACAAATACGTAACCGATCTGGACGATGTGAAGGGGCTTGGTTTCTGCGTAGGGGTGGATCATGCAATGTATATGGCAAAAATATTTAACGAAGCCGGCATTCCATCCATGGCCCTGCATGGCGGGTCGAGCGAACAGGAACGTCATTCTGCGAAAGGACAGCTGGTGAACGGGGAACTGCGCATGATCTTTGTCGTTGATCTGTACAATGAGGGCGTGGATATCCCTGAGGTGAACACCATCCTGTTCCTGCGTCCTACCGAGAGTCTGACCGTATTCCTGCAACAGTTGGGACGTGGACTACGGATGGCGGATGGTAAAGAGTGCCTGACCGTGCTCGACTTCATCGGGCAAGCGCATCAGGAGTACAGGTTCCAGGATAAATTCCGCGCCCTGATTGGCGCTACCAAACATTCCATCTCGTACTACGTCGAGAACGGCTTTTCGAACCTGCCTCGCGGCACGTTCATTCAATTGGAAAAACAAGCGAAGGAATACGTCATGCGCAACCTCAAGCAGATGAGTCGTAATCGCAGAGCGTTGATCCAGAAGCTGCAAACGTTCCAGCAAGACACCGGACTACCGCTGACCTTGGCTCATTTTGTTGAACATCACGGGATGACACTAGTTGAATTGTATGGTGGACGTACGGGCAAAAGGTATTTCCGCGGCATGTTGGCCGAAGCCGGATTAACAGCACCCATCGAAGATGAATACGAGGAGTACATCCGCAGACTGCCGTCTGTGCTTACGATTAACTCCCGAAGCTGGCTGACGTTCCTGATCGACTTTATTGAAAAAGGCAAAGAAGCAACCACCGCCGATGAACGGCGCATGTTGATTATGTTCTATTACACCTTCCATCGAGCTGCGCCCGAGAAGCTAGGACTGACCAGCATCGAAGAGGGTGTGCAGCGTGTGCTGTCTTGTGAAGCATACCGAGCAGAACTTGTGGATATTTTTAAATATAATCTGGCTCATCTGCGATTTGTGGATAAAAGCAATTCGTTCCCGTACACTTGTCCACTGGATATCCACTGTCTGTACTCTATTGACCAAGTACTTGCCGCCTTCGGTTACTGGAATGCCCAGCAATCACCTGCCTTCCGTGAAGGCGTGAAGTATTTTGCAGATGAACAGACCGATATTTTCTTCATTACGTTGAACAAATCGGACAAAGATTTCTCACCCTCCACATTGTACGAGGATTATGCGATTAACGAGCGTCTATTCCACTGGCAGACACAGAGCAGGGTGTCGGAGCATACAGCTACCGCGCAGCGGTATATTCATCACCGCCAGACAGGCCACCGGATCGTGCTGTTCGTGCGGGAGTATAAGGAGGAGCATAACTATACCTCTCCATTTGTTTTCCTGGGCGAAGCAGATTATGTGAGTCATGAGGGGAACAAACCGATGAGCTTTGTATGGCGACTGCGGGAAGAGATGCCTGCGAAGATGGTGGCGGTGGCGAATAAGTGTATTGTTTGAAGATTATTTGAAAATATAAGTTATATTATAAGTTGGAATGGAGCTGTAAGAAAGTGTGGAGTCAAATTGCGGAATGGTCAATAATATCAAAAATTAGTGGTCTGGGCAGTATAATTGTTTTCATTGGAACTTTAGTTGCTTTTATAAGAAAAAATCAAATAATAACTACTGTAACGTCTACTAAAATCGAGCAATTATTCTTCACTAAAGAAAAGAAGTTATATGTTAGAATGTTTAAATTTTTCATGAATTTTATTTTTTCTGTTTTGTGTAGTTGCCTTATAATTATTTTCTTTTACGAAATTAAAATTAGTTCGTCCATTGTCTACTATATTCTATGGGGAACTATTACTAGTTATGTTGTTCTAATTTATGTATCTTATTTTAAGATAGATGTTTTTGATAGATTACTTCCAAAAGCCAATAAATTTATTGTGGTATCCATAATCTTTATTTTTCATATTGGATGTTTGTTCTCATTTATACCTGGTTTTTTAGTTGCGACAATTTTAGAAAGTCAATTATCTATAAACTTTAATATAATTGAACAGTTGTTAGGTTCTATTATAGCTATTCTTTTAACCATTACCTTCGTGAATATTTGTTTTGTTGCTTTGACAATTCAGACAGCAACGCAACTATTGAAGAAATACAATAAATACTCTGAGGAGTGTTTTTACATTAAGGCTAAGGACAATATAAAATGGTATATCTATTATCCTATTGATAATGAGTATTTTTTACTTGGTAATGAGTTACATATTGAGGAAGCGACAGTATTCCGCACAAAACAACGATCAGAGATACTCTCTGAAAAAATTTATTTTTTAAGATTATTGAGAAACGGAGAAGAATCAATAGATTATCACATATAAAAATCAGATGAATTAATTCAATTACAGGCGGCGCATCATGATTATCTACAGCAGTAACGCATTAGCTTTCCGGGAATCAGTTGATAACAACCAAATTACAGTTCAGATTGAAGAAGCATTCATTAAAGGCATGGGAAAAAGACCTAATCAAGGGGAAGTACGAGCTTGGAACAACTCTATGCAGTTTATGGAGAAAATTATCCGTAATTCGAAGGTAGCAGATGACTGCGGAATATTGATTGAATATAATATTCCTTCTACAAGTAAGCGGATAGATTTTATCATTGCAGGTCAGGATGAACAGAAGAATGATAACTTTGTGATCGTTGAGTTAAAACAATGGGATTCAGTAGAGGCTATGGATCGAGAAGATGTAGTAAGGGCTTTTATAGGAGGTAGGACAAGAGAGACACCGCATCCTTCGTATCAAGCTTGGTCATACAAACAATATTTGAGTGATATGAATGAGGCTGTATACTCTAAAGATATTAACGGATACTCATGTGCATATCTACATAATTACAGAAAAGTTCAGCCTGACCCTCTCCAATATAATCAATATCAGGATATCATCCGTGAAGCTCCTTTGTTTCTAGCTGATGATGCATCTAAACTTCAAGATTTTCTGAAAAGGCATGTAGGTGAAGGAAATGGAGTTAATTTACTTTATTTAATTGAGAACGGTAAGATTCGTCCTTCCAAGAAGCTAATCGATCATATCGATGGATTATTTCAAGGGAACTCTGATTTTGTTTTACTTGATGAGCAGAAGGTTGCATACGAGGCCATTATGAGCCTTGCCAAGCAAACAGATGTAAAACGCACAATCATTGTGCAAGGTGGGCCTGGAACAGGTAAATCAGTGATATCTATGAATGCCCTTGGTGGATTACTTAAAAATAAGTTGAATGTTAAATTCATTGCCCCGAATGCTTCATTCCGGACGGTTATGGTAGAGACCTTGACTCAGCGACAAGCTAGAAACAAAACTAGGACAAAGATGTTATTTACGGGATCAAGTCAGTTTTACAAAGAGCCAGCTGATATGTTCGACGTACTTGTAGTGGATGAGGCGCATCGTTTAAAAGGTAAAGGAGCATATCAATATCTTGGGGAGAATCAGATCGAGGATATCATAAAAGCATCTAAAGTGAATGTGTTTTTCATAGATGACTTTCAACGTATTCGTCCTGAAGATATAGGTTCTATAGACGAGATTAAACGTTTAGCTGCCCTATATGATTCGGAAGTGCATGAATATTCACTAGCAGCACAGTTCCGTTGTTCTGGAGCAGAAGGATTTTTGAATTGGGTTGATGATGCTTTACAGATTCGTCCCACCGCTAATTTCGATGGTTGGGATCAAGATTCTTTTGAATTCAAATTAGTAGATACGCCTAACGAAGTATACGATCTAATCAAAAGTAAAAACGATCAGGGATATAAGGCGAGGATGTTAGCAGGATTTGCTTGGAATTGGACAGCTGATAAAGAAGGTAATCGCAATGGGGAAATTCCGGATGTCACTATTGAAGAACATCGTTTTGCTATGCCTTGGAATGCACGTTCTATATCAAGCACCTGGGCAATTCATGAGAGTGGTATAGATCAGATCGGGTGCGTTCATACATCTCAAGGTCTTGAATTTGATTATGTAGGCGTAATTATAGGGAATGATCTTAAATTCGATTCGGAGAAAATGGAACTTTATTCAGATTATGATGAGTACAAAGATAGAATGGGAAAACGAGGGCTTAAATTTAAGAATGAGGAACTAACAAAACTTATCAAAAATATTTATAAAATTTTGATGTCTCGGGGTATGAAAGGTTGTTATGTTTACTGTCGGGATCAAGAATTGATGAATTATTTATGTAGCAGAGCAAATTCAAAATGATGTGTACCATGGACTGTGCAAAGTAGAGAGAAACCCTATCCGTCCATAAATGGACGGATAGGGTTCGTGCTTTCACATCAATATTCCTTTAATAACATTTTTGGCTACTCGAATATTATCAGGAGAAGAATCTCTTAGCAGTTGTACAATTTCTTTGATTTGTTTCTCATCTTCAGTTACTTCAAACTCTTCTTCTATATAAGCAAATAATTGAATCAAATTAACATCCAAAGATTCAGCGATCTTTGCGAGGTTTACCAAAGAAACATTCTTTTCTCCACGTTCGATCTGTCCTATGTATGAAAAATGAAATCCACCTTTTTCTCCGAGGGATTCCTGTGAATACCCTCTTTCTTTGCGTAGTGCGCGAATTCTGGCTCCGACCAGCTTCAGAACTTCTCTGTCCTCGTTCATGGTATTCACCTCTCTATGTTCAAAAGTGTAGACAAGTTTCCTCAAGGTAAACACCAAACGAAGAATACAAATAATCTAATTGATTACTATATGTATCATTTTATTGTATAATACTGGTATTAACTCTTTGGAGGGATGACAATGGCAAGAAATTGGTCCATAACCGTAGCACATTGTAATCACCAAGTAGATTTTACCCCACGTTTGCAAGACCATGATATCTCCACACAACCTAGTTCCAAACATACTCCTGCTTACCACATGCTACGTACCACAATAATGGCCTACCACCAACATGCTAAGTATCATCTCAAACTTTCCGCCATCATGTGTAATCACAATCAGTTTAAAGCCTGCCTAATTCTATGTGATTGGGCTCTAGCTTCCATGATTAAGGCGCTTTATATCCATAAGTATCATTCAGTTCATCCCCCCAAAGAACTCACCATGAATGAAATCTTGCCTTTAGTGCATACGGACACTGAACTCGGATTGGATATTGCATTGTTCATCGGCACGATGCAACATATGTCATCTTTGGAGGATTGTCCACACGATCAACCACTAAAACTAAACAACATCGAAAGTCTTATTCAACGAACGGAAGAGATATTGGATGATCTATCTGCACGTTTGATGAAGGATTCATCAGAGTAAGATGTTTTTTTAATTGATCATTTGGGTTAAATGTTTGATTTATCTATGTTACGCTTACAAGATGACATCATCCAAATAAAGGATATATGATGCAGAGAATACAAAGGATGCTCTTTGCTTTGCGTCTAGAAAGTAGGTGTACATTTTGAAAAGAGTGATTGCTATCGTGTTTTTCATATTATCTATATTGGAATTGGTTACTCTAATCCTAATTGGTAAAAGCATGATGACTGGATACATGGAACCGAGTACGTTTAGAGGGATAATTTCATTCCCACTAGGCGCTACGTACCTCTCGATCTGGATGTTCTTTTCACGGCAAGAGTTTACCGGAGGACGAGTCGCGGCACAGATCAGTTTTACAGCGGCATTGTTAACGGCGTGCCCGTTGGTGTGTTTGTTAATTATTTTCTGTTAAATCAAGAGATTAAGAAGATTTCCTTTGAATTAAGACCTACGAAGTACGTTGTTGGAAATATTGTTATGGTGAGAAAGGAAAGATTAGGATGTTAGAAGGATGTATATACATCAAGCTTCTGCTAACATGGTAAAATCCTATTTCAAACGCGGAGAATGATATGAGTACAATTAAAGTGACACCAGAGCAACTGTTGTATGTATCCAGACAGATCGAGCAGGGTAGGCAGCAGTTGGAGGGTATACGTAATGACCTGACCGCACGGATCGGATTCATCCAGTCTCAGTGGGCGGGAGCAACACAAGAACGATTTTTCTATGATTTTCAGCAGTCACGTTCAGTACTTGATCGAGCACTGGAAAGTATGGTTAAGTCATCCCAAGATCTGTTCGCGATTGCTGAGAGATTCGAACAAGCAGATCAGGAACAGGTGAGCTTGGGAGCCGTTGCTGGACAGATTGCTGTCCATACAATGATGAACCATAATATAAGTAACACAGAAGAACAACGACGAATGGTATATAACCCTTTGTTTGGAGTTAACATGCCTGCCAGTGAAGCAGAGGATGGGATGCCAGGGCAAAAGGAGTTTGTTAAGTATTGGGAACAGGGTGGTACCTATGAGGAAATGAGGGCTGGGCCTAAGCAACCGGTGTCTAGTGGGGGAGATATATATGATGAACAGATCAGCGCATTTAAGGAAGGTCATCATCCCGTAACTGGAGAATCCATACCTGCATGGCAAGCAGCAGTTTCTATTGGAGGTTTACAGACTGCTAAGCTCGTGTTGGCTTTTACAGGAACGTATAATAGGGGTTATAAGGTTCCGAAAGATGGATCAGTTCTATCAAAATCTAGGTTAGATGGTGTGAGAGAGAGGACTTCTTCTAATAAAAGTCCCACGCCTGAACATGGAACTAAATTAACCAAGGAATCGACTACTGTAATAGGGAATTCGGCGGTTCTAAATACGATGGAATCGAAGTCGAAATTTTACAAAAAAGAGCTAGCGTACGATTGTTCGGAAATTGCAGATGATTTAGCTCATGCGGCAGGTGGGAGAGGCGAGATTTTCACGATTAAATCGAGGACAGAATTAAAGGATATCCAAGTTAAAGAGTATGGGGAGATGAAATCATACGTTTACCATACTGTATATTCTGATGGCAAATATATATATGATCCTCGTCTGACTAGTGATCCCGTTCCTGTAAAGGAATACATGGATACAGTGAGTAGACAGAACAATGGTGATATTGTAGTAAGTAAACGTACTCTCAAATGAGGTGGATAAAGTGTCAAAAAGTATTTACATGAAAAGTAAAGAAGAGGTGCTTATGCCGGAACTTATGGCGTATACCTTGGCCAAATTAGGTTCGTATGAATGGAATAGAACAGAGATGTATAATCCGAATCGGATATATGAGAAACCTGCGGGTTTTTATTTTAGATTCCATAACGCTGATCAGCTTTACGAGGAATTAAAGCATTGTATTCAGCACTTTAAGGGAAACCTTGAGTGGATGATCTATGTAAGTCCTTTAACCAAAAATCAAAATTATGTCATTGAGCCAGCGGATGTGCACCATGCTAAACAAACTGAGGCATATCAAGTGAATTTGGAACTTGAGGAAGTGCTTCAAGATTCATATAAAGAAATCTGTGAGCAAGCCATTCAAGACATTCCATTGTTATGTAATCATATTGAGCAATGGTTTGGGTTGGAACATAAGCAACTACATGCGCCTACAATACCGAATTAATGTGATATGAAGAATTACCTGATGTAAGAGGGTCTGTATTGTGCAAAGTTTAGAAATCATTTTAATTGATTTTAACAAAAATAATCTGGATCGATTCATTAAGAATGATTTGAACATTCAGGCGGATCAGATCAAAAGTTCTCACTTTTATGATAACCGTAGTGAAAACGATATTGAATTTCAGCAAATAGAGAGCCTTGAAGAGATTCTTTCTCCTAAGGGAACGGGAAATGTATTGTTGTCTCAGCTTAACCGGGGTCATACCTTTAACGACGTGATGATTGTATTCTCATTTGATGAGGAATTTGGAGATATTGTAATTAACTTTCCTGGAGAGGAATTGTTCAGCGGAGAAAATTCAGAGACAACGTTAAAAGCTCAGAAGTTAATAGAGTATATTCTTGATATTAAGAACAAGTATGCAATTGAGAAGGTTAGAATCGGTTATGAACCAGCTATGGATGATGACACTTGCTTGGTCGAGATTGATAAAGAAACAACGAATATTAATGCTATTATCGCAAAACTGTTGGCTTAGAATCCTTCTTAACCAGAGTTTGATGCAGAACAATTAGACTTTAATTGGCAGAAAGCCCATTTCAACTCGAATACGAGTAGTCATGGGTTATTCTCATCTCCTCAATCGAATCTACTGCACTACAAAATCAATCCTTCCCTTACCACGGCAAATGGTATAATGGCAAAAAGGGAGATTCTAGCGCGAGGCTCGAAGGCTCTCACAGCAGAAAGGATGTTATACCACATGCCTACATACAACAAATTGGTGCGGGACAAGATCCCGCATATTATCACATCCAGCGGTAAGGAATGCCGCACACGCATTCTGGACCCGGAGGAGTATAAGCAAGAATTAAGAACGAAGTTGCAAGAAGAATCGGATGAGTACGTAAATGCAGCGAGTGATCAGGAAGCCCTAGAAGAACTAGCCGACATGCTGGAGGTCATCCGGGCGTTGGCGGAGGTACACGGGGCGAATGCGGCCCAGTTGGATAAGCTTCGAGCAGACAAAGCCGAGGAGCGTGGTGGATTCCAGGAACGGGTGTATCTGATCGATGTCGACGAAGCTTAACGTTAAACTCATTACAGATAACTTGGCAGACGAACTGATTGCCCGGATGCAACATGCATCCGGGATTTATATTATGACGTCCTTTATTATGCAGTCTGGTGTGAAGCTGCTGGCCCCGCACTTAAAGCGGGCGGCGGAGCGTGGGACCGAGGTGCGGATGCTCGCGGGAGATTATCTGTACATAACACAGCCAGAAGGATTGCGGGCGCTGTGTGAGGTTCATCCCCGAATTGAGACACGGCTGTGGCGAAGTATGGGCACTTCTTTTCACCCGAAAGCGTATCTGTTCGATCATGACAACGGGGAAGGACTGCTGATTGTCGGCTCGTCTAACTTTTCGTTCACGGCGCTCAAGACGGGGTATGAATGGAATCTGGCGATGAATGCGGAAGCGGAGCCGTATACGTTCCAGATGGCTTTGGACAAATTCATGCAGAGCTTCTACCACGAGACAACCTTGCCAGTGAACCCGGATTCGATTGCGCTGTATGAGGAAGAGTACCGCAAATATCACCAGAAGAACCCGGAGATGATCCAGCGGATCATGGAGATGGAAGAAGCAGAGTTCGAGACGGGGCTACCTGAGGACAAAGAGGAAGAAGCCGCCGAGCTGTCGCTTGCCCCGATTCAGCCGCGTTTGGCGCAGTTGGATGCGCTTGAAGCACTCCAGGGCACGATGGAGGAGCAGTACGACAAAGCGATGGTCGTCATGGCGACCGGGCTTGGCAAAACGTATCTGGCGGGTTTCTTCGCCCAGCGGTTCCAGCGGGTGCTGTTTGTGGCGCACCGGGAAGAGATTTTGTTCCAGGCGAAGAAGTCTTTTCAGCGGATCATGCCGGAGCGCAGTCATGGGATCTATAACGGACAGTACAAGGATGGGGCGGCGGATTGTGTGTATGCTTCGATCTTTACGCTGAGTATGCAGAAGCACCGGGATGGATTTGCGGTGGATGCCTTTGATCTGATTGTGGTGGATGAGTTTCATCATGCGGCGGCGAAGACGTACATGTCAGTGATTGAGCATTTTCAGCCTAAGTTCCTTCTGGGCATTACGGCTACCCCGGATCGGCTGGATGGCAAGGATGTGTATGCGCTCTGTGATGGGAATGTGGCTTACCAGATGCATTTTATTGAAGCGATCCGGCGAGGTTGGCTGGCGCCATTTCAATATTACGGGGTATTCGACGATACGGACTATTCGCAGATTCGCTGGATCGGGACAAAGTATGATGAAGAACAGCTCATGGCCGTTCAATTGCAAGAGGAGCATGTAGAGACGATCTATGCAGCCTGGGTCCGACACAAGCAGACGAGAACGATTGGTTTTTGCTCGTCGATCCGTCAGGCGGATTATTTGGCTGCGTATTTTCGCAGTCAGGGGGTGAAGGTGCTCAGTCTTCATTCGCGAACATCGGAAATGTCGCGGGAGGAAGCGATTCGGCAGCTTGATGCGGGTGAGTTGGAGGTTGTGTTAACGGTGGACCTGTTCAATGAAGGTACGGATATTCCGAGTGTAGACACGCTACTCTTTGTGCGTCCAACGGAGTCGCTTACGGTGTTCACTCAGCAGGTAGGTCGCGGTTTGCGGCTGGCGGAAGGCAAATCACATTGCGTCATCATTGACCTGATCGGGAATTACCGCAATGCGGATGTAAAGTTGAGTCTGCTGGATGTGCGCGGGGAGCTGGAGGGAACCGCGAAAGACCGGGATTCGGCTGTACCGGAAGTTCCAGACAACTGCGGGATTCATCTGGAGACCCGAGTGGTGAATCTGCTTCAGGAGCTAAGCCGCAAACGGCTGCCGCGCCGCGAGAAGCTGCATCAGGATTTTTTGGATGTGAAGCGAGAGCTGGGGCGTATTCCGACTTATCTGGAGTTGCATCTGATGGGGCGTTCGAAGAGTATCGGATATCGAAGCGATTTTGGTTCCTATGTTGGATTTCTCTATTGGGCGGAGCTGCTGTCCCCTGCTGAGGGAGAGGTGTACGTCCGGCATGAGGCGTGGCTGCGTGATGTGGAGAAGACACTCATGAACAAAAGCTACAAAATGATCGTGCTGCTGTACATGCTGGAGCGAGGCGAAGCGCACTGGATGGACCCGATCACGCCGGGGGAGATGGCGAGTTTTTTCCATACGTACCTGACGGAGAAGGAATATCGGAAACGGAAAGACTTTTCGGACAAAGGCAAACTTGCGCTATGGGAATGGAATGAGAAGACGGCAACGGAGATTGAAAAGTTGATTATCGACATGCCAATGTCCAAGTGGAGCGGGGCGAAGAGTAGTATGACCCGTTTCGAGAATGGCGTGTTCTCGCTGAATGTAAAAGTGCATGATAGGGAGGAACAGGCAGTGTTATATCGCTGGACACGGGAAATATGTCTGTATCGGCTGCATACGTATTTTGAGCGAGGAAGTTATTGATAAGTAGCGAGAAGAAGTTCTTATACAGTCAGTCAAATTGAAATTTTACTTGGCAAATAAAAATTTACCAAGAAGAGAAAGCAAAAAGCGTACCAATGGAGTAGTGGTACGCTTTTTGCTTACTTGAAATTAACTTTTTGTAGTTCACTTATATTATTCGAATAGGGGGAACTGTCTAATAATTGCAGAGAGATCGAACAACAAATATATCAACTTAAAAAAGATTAGACATTATTAATATTAAAAGAGGGTTTTATTTTAATTTATTGAATAATATATAATATATGGAAGTGGTATCGTGATAAGGAGGTGAACTATTTAGACTTATTTTTTATTAAAAAGTAGATTGTGCCAGAAACTAGTCCAGCTAAGATAAGAAGGCTAACAACGAGAATAAGTATATTATTCCACACAATGTGCATTGTCGAAACCCCTTTCATAATAATTTTTAGGAGGTTTTAAAGTGAAGAAGATCAGTATGTTATTGACATTATTCTTGGTTTCAATATCCATTTCCGTTCTTTTTACTAATTCAGCCCACGCAAGTACAGGTGAGGAAGATACAGCCTTAAAAATACAAAATATACTAGATAAGTATGAAGTGAACGAACCATTTTCTGACGAAGATACACAATATTTAAAAGAAAACTCAGCTTTAAACAATAATATAACATATATTCAAAATAAAGGGGACGTATCAGTCTTTTCGGTATCAAAGAAATTTTTCACAGGTAACAATAAAACATTAGCTTTAACTGGTTATGTAGAATACGATAACGGATTCGGTAAAAATAGTTGGAATTTCTATATGGACGCATGGGACACAGCTGGCATAAAAAGAAACATCCGAGCAGAAGTTAAAATTGATTGTGTAGGTATTGTAAATTTTGAAACTGGAGCAATAGGTAAAATCTATAACAATACAGTAAGCCAGACATCGTCTGGCAAAGTGGATTTCCTTACCTTAAATAAGTCTGATTCATTCACAGGCCTACCTATGTTTGTTTATTATTATCCAAAGGCTACATTTGACGGAGTTGATTTAGCCGGTGAGTTCAGATAAAAACATTTCTAGAAATTAAAATATCCATCATCAAACCCATGGCTAAGGTGCTCTAGCCATGGGTTTATTAGATTGATCATTTACATAATGGGGCGTTTAATTGATATTACCATTGTTCCGTGTTTTTTCAGTGCGTTCTTTCGGAGGTCACCTAAAATCTTTCACACCTGATACCTCCCCAACCTCCACATAAACCATAATCGCTTGATACAAAAACCTCAAAAAATTCTCATCGTCAAACTGATCAAAATAACCCGCATAGCGACGATCCGTCGTATAGGCTTCAGCAATACACCTCAGAATCTCAATATCACAGACCATAAACTGCTCCAGACAACTCTTCCATTTACGCACTAACGCTTGTACCTCACCAGAAGCAGGGGACAGATCCTGATGTTTCGCCAATTCCCGAAATACCTGCTCTACGTTGACCGAGAACTGCTGGTAGGCTATTTCTTGCTCTTCCGCAGACAGCTCGCTCACATTAGCTTCGAATTCCTGATATTTCTCGGTGTCTCCATAGACAAACTTTGCCTCGGATTCATATTGCTCTTGAATAGACAGAATGGAAGAGTCATCAAACAGATTAAGATGAGAGATATCCGTTCCATCCACATACTCGTCCAACTGGTCGATGATGGTTTCGAGCTTTTGTTTTCGTTGAACGAGTGTACTGCGGTGCTCTCTCAGGATTTCTTTCTGTTCGTCTTTGGAGAGTTGCATCATGGCTGCAATGTCTTTTAATGAGAAATTCATTTCTTTGAACAAGAGAATCATCTGCAGATTCCCCAGTGCCTCTTGATCATAATAGCGATAGCCGTTGTCCTCGACTTTGCTCGGTTTCAATAGATCCGTTTTATCATAATAATGTAATGCGCGTTTGGTGATGCCAGTAATCTGAATGATATCTTTAACGGTGAAATAGGGTGTCTTCATTCCAAAATTCCTTTGTTTCAGCAAGAATGACACTTGCCGGAGTGATGGTTGCTTGGGTAATCGGTGTACCTGTTTTGTTCAGATAATATTGGATTAAGTGATAACCGCAAGAATAGCCAGCCGCATAGGGCATACCTACGGGCGTGAAGTTTTGCATGATGGCAAGTTCATCGCCGTATAGATACGGATTAATTTGGTCAAAACCGGTGACATGCAGCTGGTCTTTCATCTTCGGTTTGATTACTTTATTCAAAGTCTCCATATCCGTTTTAGCTACCCAGGGGCCTAGCAACTCTTCTCCATACAGGGATGTCGCAAAGCTCTCGGCCAGCCCCTCACTAACAACCATTTCCCCAAGCGTAATCTGTGGATTCCACTGGATATATTGATACCTTACGTTATGATTGCATTCATGGGCTAACACGGATTGCATACGAGGTAGAGTATACCTATTGGGGATCAGGTTCGCAATAATATAACCCGGGATTCCACCATCTCCGCTGATGCCTTCGTTCATGGTGAGTGATGGACTGTTCTTGTCGCCTAATAAAATCGTGTATAGATATTCGGAGACCGATAGCTCAATCCCATGATCTGTAAAGGTGGATAGACTCGTACGAACAGCTTCATGACACTGTTGCCAAAATGCCTCAGACGAAATCGCTGCTAACGATTCGTTAATCTCAGGTGTGATATCTGCTGGAGCGATATTCATAAAGTTATTCATCATAATCACGTCGAAGCCGTGAGGCTCTTGAGAGCGAAACGGGATCTGTTGAATGTTCCATTTGTTCATGAATGGACTCATCATTCGCTCGCGGTATAACTCCAATTTCTCATCGGGTGCAGCCTGGATGATCTCCTCATAGATTTGATCTGAACGTAACGCGGTAATCTTCATCTTTAATCTCTCCTTCATGTAAGCTTGAGATCATTATCAAGTATGACCTAACGTAACAGTCAAGCGTTGAAGTTACGCTGCTGGCTCTCTGAACGGTTCTTCATCTTCATAGTGAACACCAGACCAGACAGGATATAGATCAGGCTTAACAAGAGGTAAGGGAGTTGCAGCGAGAATACGCGATCAAATGTCGTTTCACTAACCCGCACCAATAATCCGCCGAGAAGCGTACCAATGGCACTGATCCCAAAGGACAAAAAGCGAAACACACTTCCGACCCGGCCAAGCATCTCATTAGGAACGGAACGTTGCAGGATGGAGGAACGGGTAACATTGTAGACAATAATGAAAAATGCAGCACAGAAATACAGGCCGCCTACCATATATGCATTTGTAGTAAGACCCACCACACCGTAGATGATTCCCATGCACAGAATGGAGGAAATAATCAATTGTTTTGTACTCCATTTCTTACGCATATATGCAACAGCCTGGCTCCCTACAATGCTGCCGATTGTTGCAATGGAGATGAGAATACCGAATGCAAAAGCATCCAACTGAAGCACATCTCGTACAAAAAAGATCTGAGTAGCCAAGATAATCGAATACATCAGCGTAATGGTGACAGATAGAATGGCTAATCCGCGGAGAAAACGATCATGATAGACATATTGAATACCGGACCACATCTCACGTTTCCAATTTTTCATCGGGCGAACTTCCTTCTTGGTTGTTTCCGTATCCCCTGGGTAGAAGTTTCCCTTCAAACTGATTAAAAAAAGCAGAGCAACTACAGCCGTTACGGCGTCTATGGCAAAAGGAAAAACAATATGCAGGGTGATAATGAACCCTCCCAGGGCAACGCCCAGAATATCACTTGTGATTAACTGTCCGGCGGTGAACTGCCCATTCGCTTTTTCCAATTTACTCTCATCTACCAGTTGAGGGATGACCGTCTGCACCGTGCTGTCGAATACAACTCGGCTCAGGCCAATACCAAACATGAACAGAGCCAGAATCGGAATGCTCACCCATCCTCCCCAGATGCATAACGTCAGTCCAAGCAGAAGGAGCATTCGAGTAAAACCTGCGCCAATCAGCATATGTTTGCGTGAGTAACGGTCGATGAGGACACCTACAGGAAGACTGAATAGTAGCCAGGGTAAACGAAGTGCCGTCATGGTGACAGAAGCATACAGCGTATCGCTTGTAAGGGTTGATATGAGCCAAGGAACCGCAGCCAGTGTAAGTCCATCACCCAAAAATGTAAGCGAAAATGCACCGAATAACTTGGTATAGTTTGACTTGATTTTCATCGTTCCCTCCACCAATAAGATGTTAAGCATAGCAACTCCGAGGTTGGAAAATAATGTGTTTTCACTTATACCAAATTTAAGTTATTACAAAATGGTTTTCAATCCTATTTTTACATTAAATAACTTCACAAAACGCTTACAAACTTTCAATTCTACCCTACCTTTTCCGCTACGAAGCTGAGATAATGGGAGAGGAATAAGGTATGAAACAGACGCGACAACCATGTTTACCAACAGTCTAAAAATAAAAGCTGCATATCCATAGGAGGATTATTAATGACGACACAACCATTGAATCTGATCCAATCCACGGAGGGCCAAGCGTTGCTTGCCCAAATGTATGGACAATCACAAGTAGAGGAACAGATCGCACGTTACACGAAGCTGAACGCAACGTTTGAAGAGTACTTTGGCGCACAAGAAGGAAGCAAGTTGTTCAGCGCATCAGGACGCAGCGAGATTGGCGGCAATCATACGGATCATAACCATGGTAAAGTGCTGGCGGGCAGCATTACGCTGGATACGATTGCAGTGGCTGCACCAACTGCGGATTCCGTTATTACGTTTTACTCAGAAGGCTATGACAAGAAATATGTAATCGATCTCACGAATCTTAAACCAAATACGGAAGACGATGGCACAACAGCATTGATTCGCGGTATGGCTGCAGGATTTGGAGAATTCGGATATAAGGTAGGCGGCTTCCAGGCGTACCTCTCAAGTAATGTGTTCTCAGCATCTGGGGTGAGTTCCTCGGCGTCATTTGAGATGCTGATCTGTACGATTTTGAATCATTTCTATAACGATGGAGCACTGGATGTTGTGACCTTGGCCAAAATCGGTCAGTATGCGGAGAATCACTATTGGAACAAACCTTCGGGTCTGCTGGATCAGATGGCTTGTGCGTACGGCGGACTCATTGCTATTGATTTTGAAAATCCTGCACAGCCGGTCATCGAGCCTGTTCAGTGGGATTTCCAACAAAACGGCTACTCATTGGTCATTGTGAATACGGGCGGTAACCACGCCGATCTGACGGAAGATTACGCTGCTGTGCCATATGAGATGAGAGCGGTTGCTCAGGCGCTCGGCAGTGAGTATGTTCGGGAAATTACAGCTGACGCAATCTACGCCAACCTCAAGAAGGTTCGTGAAGCTGCTGGGGATCGTGCCGTGCTGCGTGCACTTCATTTCCTGGAGGAAAATAATCGTGTCGATGGTCAGGTTCAGGCGTTGCGTGATGGACGTTTTGCTGATTTCTTGAAACTGATTACGGCGTCCGGGAACTCATCATGGAAGTGGCTGCAGAATGTATATCAGAGTGGTGCTGTGAAGGAACAGGAGATTGGCATCGCGCTGGCACTGACCGAGAATTATCTGCAAAACCTGGGTGATGGCGCTTGTCGTATTCATGGTGGTGGATTCGCAGGGGTTATTCTGACGATCCTTCCAAACGAAAAAGTAGAAGAGTATATGTCATGGATGCACGACATGTTGGATACGCCGATTATCGTCGTTAATGTGCGTGCACAGGGTGCGGTATGCTTGAATGCATTGATCGCTAACGCGAGCTAAATAGCACTCAGTTAAATAGTTCTAACATGATTCTACGAAGTCTGGGCTATGCCCGGGCTTTTTGGATTGTCCATTTTTTTTTAAAACTTCAAACCTTGAAGGTCTGTAATGTGTTATTTAAGTAGTGGCTATATCTCAATAATGTTCTTATGAGAGGAAGGGTTAGATGAGTACACCTACAGTGGCTGGGCAGGAAGAGGCTCAATTATACGAGGAGTTGCGGCATGCGATCGATGAATTCGAAGAGGGCGAGCAGCGGCAAATAGTTCTGAATCAAATGATCAGACGGCTCAAGTTTGCCAAGTGGCGTAAAGATCGGATGCGCAAGGTCGATGCATACTGTCAAAAGATCAAGCCCGCGACACTTTGGATCATATTAGCCACAGGCGCACTTGCACCAGTCTTGCTGTTTAGCATGTTCATCTGGGTATCGTTGTGGGTGGAATGAAGCTGTAGAGAAGAGTGTACATTATGAAGTTAATAAAAAAGAACCGTTAACCATCGGATTATCGTATTCCGACTGTAACGATTCTCTGAACTATCTTTAGGGTTAGTGGGACATTTGCGTAGACTTACCGTCTAAAGATTGCACTTGTCCCTGGATATACTGGTGGTAATCGCGGAAGCTGCTGATGTGATGCAAGGAATCGGAATTCTCGGACTGAATTTTAATTTTGCCGTCCTGAGGCAGATTTTTCATCTCAGCAATGACGGATTTGGAACCTTGGATATCGCCGGACATGTCCTGGATTCGCTGTAATAATGCCGGATGTCCTTCATGTTGGAGCATTTCGGCGAGCGGTCTCATTTCCTCCAACTTTTGACTCGACCGTTCAAGTGTGGTCATCACTTTGTCTCCATCTGTACTTGCGCTAAGCGAAACCATTCGGTGGATGTGATCTTTCTCCATGCGCTCAAGCGCTTCAAGATGGGAAGCTTCCAGTCGTTTGGGATCGCTCCAACTCTCCGATCGAACGGTGTCATTCTGTTGCTGGGAAGCATTATTCGCAGTGCCATTGCCACAGCCCCATAACAGAGTTGAGCAGGTTAACACGGCTCCAACGGCGATGATACTTTTTAACCTCATGCTGTCACTCCTTCAATAATTTCCTGAAGGTAGTATGAGCAATAATATCCAATATCATGCTTCATCTTTTCATTTCTTTCCCATAATAACCTTTAAAAATGGAGCGTACATACTTTTGGCTACGGATAATCAAAGTGATAGTAATGTAGCAAATGACCCCAATAAGTGAAGTTACAATTGCAACGTTATGTAATGAGGTGAGAAGCTTTATGAATCTTTATACTAATAACATATGGCGCTGGACCATAAATCTTCTGTATCCCGCCATTATCTTTGTCTTCCAGAGCTGGGGACCGATATTGGATTCTTGGATAGGTCCTATTTTGTTCGTCGCGGTGTTCTGCTTTCTATGGAGCGATGTAAAAGACATGTTCGTTTCGACAGGATTGACATGGTTTATTGCCATCCCGTGTTGGTGGTATTGGATTGAGCGTCCGAAACCATCGTTTGGTGCGGAGAATTTTGCCGCACATCTATGGTTAATTGTACTTATGTATATTGTTTTTGTGCTCATTCCTCAGACCTTAATCCTGACTACTCGGTTGCGGGTGATGCATTATTATAAGAAGTAAAAGTTAATGGAATGGAAACTTCGCTGTCATAGATCTGCATGATCCGAACTGCAAACGAGCGACATTCATATACACAAACACCCCTTATCCGTCGTTCCATACCGGACAAGGGGTGTTTTACGCGTTTCCTACACTTTCCTTTTATATTTCCCTGTATATGGGATGGTGAGATGGATTTTCAGATCTTTAATCGAGTCTTCGGTAAGCATCATCTTGCTGCCATTGTTGGATAACTTACGCCAGAGTTTCGGATTTTTGCGATACAGCTTCTCCTGAAGACCGTAAATATCCACACCACGCTCAAGGCCGTGACGATAGGTCTGCATGATCTGCTCCCGCAACTTCACTTCACTAATCTGGATCATCTCTTCATACGAGGTGGGCACCAGGTATTCGTACAGGGCAGTGAGGTAGTGGGCGTCAATGTTGAACGTAACGTCTTCACCCTGAATAACAGGTTTAATTTTGATCTTTGGTAATCCTACACTGAGTGCCCCATAGATCGTTCCATCCTTCTGCACAAGCAAGGGAGCACGACGCATGTCTTTGATTAGCCAGTGATAACCGGGAAGCTGACTGCGTGGAAAGTATTCAAAGTCATAGCCAGTCTTTTCAAAAAAGGCCCCTTCCACCAGAAACAAATCATGTTTCTTCTCATTCTCAGCCCACTGGGTATCGTTCAATGCAATACTTGGCAGATACGTCGTGGTAGCGGGATCATTATGTGTTGCAATGAGCTTAAAGCTAAGCACAGGCGGGTACAACGATTCTTCCATGTACGTGGGAAGTGGATTGTGAAGAATGCTGTCCAGTGGCGACATATTATAGATGGACGTTGCACTCAGGATTTTCTCCAGAGGCGCTCGTGTTCCATACACCCAGGTTGTATAACGGGATTCTGGAAACCGTCCCAGCATGTCGAACACTTCTTTGATATGTTTGCTGGTCAGCACACCTTCGGCCATAACGATGGCTGTCACATGCCCCCAAGCCATGTGTAATTGAGCCGTACGGAACAGTTCGTTCAGCGCCAGACTCATGGTTTTCCCTTCGGCATGTCCGACCCATACAGGCGGTGTATCAGCACTTTTGGTTGAACTTTCACTTTTGGCGACACTGGCAAAATCCAGCGTTTGTACATACAGGTGATACATGCCGTCCTTATAATCAATCCCAAAGGCTTTGGCGTAGTCCACCTGTTGAATCTCAAAGGCACTCCAGCACCCACTTGTCATCACGCACATCGATAGGCTTAACAAACCCAGCAAACATCGCTGTAACAAGTGTTTCATCGTTCGTTCCCTTTCTTGCGGGGCTCCTGGGTCTCGAGATAGACGGGTCTTCGTTTACCTAACCCCTTTGGCAGTTTGAATAATGAAGCTATCGCTTGTTTGAAATGAAGGGGTGTTAACGGCGTGAGATACGGAATGCCAAATGATTTGAGATCGGTCAGGTAGATAAGGAACATAATCAACGACAGGATGAACCCATAGATGCCGAGGGATGCCCCCAGGACAAAACAAAGGAACCGCAGGATCAGCACAGAACTGGTCATGACCTGATTCACAATGGTTGCTCCAGCTACGACAGTAACTGCGATGATGACAATCATGAGGGGAGAGACCATGCCGGCTCGAATGGCGGAATCTCCGATAATCAGACCTCCAACGACAGTTAGTGTCTGGCCGATGGCACTTGGCAAACGTACCCCTGCCTCACGGAACAGCTCCATCAGCAGCATAATGAGAAACATCTCCATTCCCGATTCCATCGGAAGTCCCATGCGTCCAACCGAGATCGTTGCGACTAGAGGAAAGGGGATCTGATCCATATGAAAGGATGTCAGCGCAATATAAAAGCCAGGTAGGAACACGGTGATCATCAGGCCAAGAAAGCGCAGCATCCGTCCTACGTTCACAGGCAAGAAGGGAAAGCTGGCATCCTCCGGTGATTTGAGCAAAAGAAACAGATTGACTGGCCCAATAATGGCGCTGGGATTGCCGTCTACAATGAGGATAAAACGTCCATTCAGGAGACATTCTGCAGCAAAGTCAGGCCTGCCCGTATAATGGGTGACGGGAAACAAAGTAATCTTCGAAGGCGACAGCAATTCTTCCAGTTCATTGGCGGTCAAGATGCGTTCGGTCTCAATCTTACGCAACCGATCCTGGACGTCTTCGATTAGCTCCGGATTGGCGATATTCTTGATATACATCAATGCCACCTTGGTTGCAGAACGTGTACCGATCAGTTCGATATTACAGGCCAGTTGGTTCGTACGCAGACGGGTGCGTATCAAGGCAACATTAACGGCAAGTGGTTCAATGAACCCATCTCTTGCCCCGCGGATCGAAACTTCGGTGGTCGATTCCTCCGGTGTTCGAGTAGGGATGTTAGATATATCAATACTCCACATGGTTTGAAGGGAAGGAATACAGATCAACATATGGCCTTCAAAAACACGGAGAGACATCAGTTCAGTTCCAAATGCCGGATCTTGGAGATCCATTCGGGTCCAATCTAGGCTGATGCACTTTTCAATATCGGATGTACGGATAAAGTGTGTATTTTCATATGTTCGTTTGAGTTCCGGGAGAATAATATCGTAGATCGCTTCACTATCTACCATACCGCTGCAATAGGTCATAATGAGTTGCATCGGAGGTTCTCCGATCATATGACTATTGATGATGACATCATCAGATCCGGCAAAAAAGGTATTCAGGTTATGCTCGTTCATTCGGAACGGTTCAACGTCAGGATTATTCTTGGGTTGGGTTGAGATCGGCACGTTTGGGAGCCTCCTTGTCCTTTTTGTGGATTAATGCGGCAATGGTCAATATTACGGTAACGATGGATACATAAGCGAGCATGACCGGGAACTGAATATGGTCCACATAATAATCCACGTAATCAATGCGCCACCATTGCATCGCCATGAAGCTCATGATGACGGTAATGGTGAGAATCGCGATATATCGTTTCTTCGGTCTGCGGAAATTCAGCAGATCCACGATGAGATACATGGATATGGCGACCCTTGCGAAGGAACCACTGAGCCACTGATAGATGGACAGAAAATCAACGTGTTGCAAAAGTTTGCCGATATTCACAAGTTTCCATTGCTCATAGGGACTGTTTCGTTGTTTGGCTGCTTCTTCGGGACCAAATTCCACGATGGCTCCGATGGTTGGTCCGATCGCCATACTGAGCATAAACACGCCAAGGATCAGAACGTGCCACCAACGAATTTTGCCTTTGACTTCATGTTGGAACAACATAAGAATCCAGATTTCCATAAGCCCGGCAAGAGAGTAGATCATGCCCCGCCACACGGGACCCATACCGTTCTCCATAATCGGGAACAATAGACTGTAGTCTTTGTATTTCATATTGGCGGACATTACAAAATAACCTAGCAAAATTACAAAGGGCAGCAGCAGACTGGAAGTCATCGCAATGGAGCGTATGCCTTTAGCCGCTGCCCACGCGGCAACCAATGCTCCGCCACCTGCCAGAACATAGGGAGGTGTGAATTGAAGATACGTTGATACGGTCCAGTTGGTTGTCTCATACAGCGTATGCGTGCCAAGCGTGAATAGCAGAATGGAAGCGGAGATCCGGAAGATCCAGGAAGGGACCGCCCCGAATTCTCGAGTAATCCAATCTGTTAATCGTTGTCCACGTACACGGCGAATAATGATGTACATCATACATAGAAACAACATAAAAAAAGGTCCTGCCGCCACGACAGACAACCATCCGTCTCTGCCGCCAGCTTCGAGAATTGCTGGAATGGACAAGACATGGCAGACCAGTCCGGCACTTAATAAAATGATGGAAAAGGATAACCAGATGGTAATTTGACCTTTTTCACGACTCATGCGAATCCTCCTTTCCAATGAAGGAAGTTTCCGTTAGGTTGTACAGCATACAGGAAGTTGATTCCTTTTTCAGATTTTTTCACAGAAAGCGGCAAACGAGATGGACGAGCCAGACAGAAAGCTTTAACATACAGATATAGCAATGTCCGAAGACAAGCACTGAGCGAAGTATAGAGAAATAGGGAGGAAACCGGCGATGACAAATACGACGAAGACACCTGGAGAGACAAAAGTTGGCTTTATTGGTACAGGCGTGATGGGTAAAAGCATGGCTGGGCACATCCAGCAAGCGGGATATCCGCTGCATGTGTACACACGAACTGCTGCCAAAGCGGAAGCGTTGGTGAAAGAAGGTGCCGTATGGCATGACACACCAGGCAAACTGGCAGCTGCGTGTGATGTCATCATCACAATGGTGGGGTATCCGAAAGATGTAGAGGAGATCTATCTCGGTAAGGATGGTCTCGTAGCCAATGCCAAACCGGGTTCATATCTGATTGATATGACAACATCCAGTCCGCTACTGGCTGCACGAATCTTTGAAGCTGCGGAAGCCAAAGGACTGCATGCACTGGACGCGCCTGTGTCGGGCGGTGATATCGGAGCGCAGAACGCGAAGCTGTCCATTATGGTTGGTGGTAGTTCGGAGGCCTTTGAAGCCGTGCGTCCGCTGTTTGAGCAGATGGGCACCAACATTGTGTTGCAAGGCAAGGCGGGAGCCGGGCAGCATACCAAAATGTGCAACCAGATTGCCATTGCCTCTGGCATGATGGGTGTATGCGAAGCACTTGCCTATGCCAAGACGTCTGGTCTGGACGCGGAGACCGTGCTGAAGAGCATTGCTACCGGTGCAGCCGGAAGCTGGTCGCTCAGCAATCTCGGTCCGCGCATGATCGCAGGCGATTATGAGCCTGGATTCTATGTGAAACATTTTATCAAAGACATGGGAATTGCACTGGAGTCTGCAAAAGCGATGGGCATGAAAACGCCTGGGTTGGCCCTGGCCGAATCCCTGTATCAGGAAATAGCGAATAATGGTCTGGAAGAGAAGGGTACTCAGGTGCTCTACACCTATTATCTTCAGGCTTAACAACCAAGAGAACAGCAGCGTATTCTTTTTCTATTCAGGAAAGGGTTGCGCTGTTTTTTTTAATTTTGCGGCTTGTTTATGCGTCTAAAGTCACGAAATTGGTTAAATATTCATATGTGCTTTGCGTATTGGAGAGATTTTGATCGTTTTCCCTTTATTTTTACCCCGCTTTATCCGACATAAGTAATAGAAGTTTACATAATGAATGTGTCAAAGGATGTTATTCCTCCTGTAATGGTCACCCGTAACCCACACTATAATAGAACGGAGCTTGCCCATGTTCAAGAAAATCCTGTCTCTGTTCAAGACACAACCAGAGCTTGCGAACCAGATTACAGCCTCCGCTTCAGCGTTACCATCAACGACAACCATTCCCCCGCGTATGGTCCGTAGTAAGCGCAAGAAAAAAGCGGAAGGGGATTGGACACGCCAGCCGGAGGAGCCTAGTACAGCAGATCAGCTGATAGGTCTTCCAAGTCAATATAAAGTGCTGAATGACCTGCTCGTTACCAATCCGAAGTCACGCTCCGGTTATTCGCAGATTGATCATGTCGTAATCGGTCCTCGGGCAATCTTCGTGATCGAAACCCGAAATCTGACGACAGGTGAGATTCGCGGCGGAAGAAGAGAGGCCAATTGGTCGGTCAGCAGCAGCCGGGTCAAAATGTACAATCCACTCATGCAGCATCGTGCACATGTGGAAGCCATCCATGCACACCTCGGAGACTACAAAAGAGTACGCCTTGTCTCCATGGTGACTTTCACCAACCGTTGCCGCATCAGTGTTGATCCTGCTGTGAGGTATGTGAACTCGGATGAACTGATCATCTACGATCATGAATTGGTGGAAACGATTCAGCGGAAGACGGAACGACTTGAGAGTGAGGTTCCCGAAACCGTATTTCAAGAGAAGGATATCCAGGCGATCTACGCTCTGTTATCATCGGTCAATTCCACCGATCCTCAGATTCGGTCAGAGCATATGGAGAAGGCTAAAGGTATCAAATAATTACGCTTTACGAACACTGTTGTCCATACGGGCGACAGTGTTTTGTGTTGCGGTGGTAGTTAATGTGCGAGTAGTAAAAGGCTTTAGACACAGGTATATCGTCGTATACAACCGATTTTTAACTTATGATAGAATGTAGACCATGTCCAATTGTGTGAATCAAGCATGTTATATGAAAGGATATTTCTGTAAGTGGGTGTTCAAGTCTTGGAGCAGGGGTTAATGGTTCTCAGGAATATACATACGATAAGGGGAAGATTATACGATGAAATGGAATTATACGATAAAAATGTTCACAGTTATGCTTGGTTTGACAGCGATTGTGACAGCTTGTGGTGGCGGAGCGAAAGAGACGTCATCACCGGAGTCTGCTTCCGGTACAGAAGTTGCTTCATCAGAAACAAACAGCTCGAATGCTGCCGTCACAGAAACCGCAGCAACCGGTTCGAAGGGGAGTGAGCAGACAGGTTCAACTACAGATGAATCTTCTTCAACTGACGACGGCAAGATTGGAAAGGACTCTACACTGGAAGAGTTGAAGCAGCAGTATGCCGATAAACTCGGTTATATCCGTATCCCGCTTACGGATCATCCGGTGCGTCGGGTAAGTGAGGCGGGTTCCAAAAACATTAATGTAGCCAACTACAGTGATGCCGTTGTGGACATGAATGCAGAGGTTCCAATCCATTCCGATTCGCAGCGGTTGATTGATGATGCCTTTCCTTTTTTTACAACCGTACAAGCACCTGATGAATCTTATATAACTTGGGAAGAAGCAACCAATCTGGAACGTGCCATGGTGAAAACACTGTTTATCGCCCGTGAAGGTCTGCTGATTACCGAAGATGCGATGAAAAATAAGGATTATAGCAGTACATCATTCCAGGATTCGATGGATTTCTTCAGGGTCACAGCGAAATTTGAATCCATGGCACCTGTTGCACAGCATCCACGTGACATTACGTTGAGTACGCTATACGACAAAGCACGCACGTCATGGGGCAAGCTTGCTGCGATGGACCCGGAGCAGGATGAAGCGGCGTTTGCCGAGATGTACAAGACGACGAGAACCGATGCCAATAATGCCATGGGGTTGCTTAACGTTCTCTTGTCTACCAATGAAGAAGAACGGGTCAAAGAGATTTACGGGGAATAAAAATGCCGTGATCCAGAGTTAATCTGGAACATCCCGGTAACATGTCTGGATCACATGCCTTCAAACTCTGACTACCGCTTGAAGCGGGGTCAGGGTTTTTCTGGTTTTTTCCAATAGGTGTATGATATGTTTTTAGGAGTAAGACATGTACGGAATATAGGTGAGGTGTGTGAAAGATGTGGTGGATGAACTTTTGTAAACGCTTTAAATTTAAAACGAAGCTAATCTTGTTTTTATCTACCGCAACGGTCTTAATCTCCGGAATCACAGGGTTGATCACCTATCGCATCCATATCGACCTGTTCAATGAAGAGGTCAGTCGCCAGTATGGTCTTACCGCAGAGCAGATTCTTGCACGTCTGGATTCGAGGGTACACGACATGTATAAAGTCACCGATTATATCACACTGAATCCCTCCGTAAAAAATGCCATCAAAGCACAGACCTCTGGCATCTCGTCCTATGATCAGATGAAGCTGGAAGATGAACTGGATGATCAGTTGTATCAGGTAAGGCTGGATGCACCGGAGATCATGGGGCTCCGCATATATGACCTGAAGGATAACATATTTAATCTCGGCGCCTTTGCTGGCTCATTTCAACAGATGGATCCTTCCTATCTAGCAGAGATGGTTCATAGACTGGAAGGAACGGGCGGCGAATATGGTTGGAATCGTTTGGGGCCGGATGCTTTCTTGCAGGAGGAACAATCCAATTGGATTCTGGCGGGACGATTAATGCGGTCTGTTGATCTGGAGACCTATGGCGTCATGCTAATTCTGTTTAACACCTCGTTGTTCGAATCGTATCTCAAAGATCTGCGACTGAATGAGGAAGTTGCTGTCTACTTGTTTGACGCAGATGGTGAGCTTCTATATGCCTTTCATAATCAGGATGCGGATCCACCACCACTGACCGAGCTAAGCCTAGGGGCGACGGAGATCAGGGACGAGCAGGGAACAACCCAATTGTATACGAAGCAAACGTCAGACAAAGCGGGCTTCACCCTGGTCAGCAAGGTCTCACTCGCTCAGATTCAGAACAAGGGAAAGATCATTGTAAAAGTTGCTGTGTTCTCTGCGGTAGCCAGCATATTATGCTCCTGGTTCATCATTACCGTAATTAGCGGCAGACTGTTGCGTCCACTTGCGAGTCTAGTCAACGCGATGAAAAGAGTGCGTGATGGACAGTTCGATACACGGGTACGGATCGAGACACGGGATGAGCTCGGTTTCATCGGTGAACGATTCAATGCAATGGCTTCCCGGATTGATACGCTTATACATGAAGTGTACGAGCGCGAACTCAGTGAAAAAGAAGCTGAACTCAAAGCTATTCAGGCCCAGCTGAATCCCCATTTTCTGTATAACACGCTGAGCATGTTTTTCTGGAAGTTCTATATGCTTGGTGATGAGAAATCGGCTCGCCTGGTCACTGCCTTGTCCGAGATGTTGCAGTATACGCTGGAACCTGTGCAGCAACTGACGACCGTGCAGGATGAGATGAAGCAAATAGATCACTACCTGCAGATTCAGCAGGCCCGGTATCAGGAAGCCTTGTCGATTGAGATTGCCGTTCCTGCTGAATTGCTTCGCTGTCAGGTGATCCGGCTGTTGCTTCAGCCCATCGTGGAGAATGTTTTTGTTCATGCCTTCTCGGACAAAAGGAACAACCGCCATCTGGAGATTCGTGGCTCGCGGCATACCGGGCATGAAGGAGAGCCGGATCTGCTCATCATTGAAATTTCAGATAACGGCTGCGGTATGCACGCATCGGTCATTGAACGCATTATGACGCCAGTGGCACATGCAGATGAGGAACGTCAGCACATTGGCATGCGGAGTGTACTTCGAAGAATTGAGTTGATTCACGGTGAACCCTACGGTGTACAGATCGAGTCGACTGTGGGAGAGGGTACGCTAGTACGTCTTCGTTTGCCTTATCAGATCGGTGAGGACTTATGCCGGGAAATTCAGGTGACTGAGAGGAGTGAGTTCTGTTGAATGGACGTATGCTCGTAGTGGATGATGAAGCATTATTTCGTCAGGGTCTGATTCATCTGGTTCGCAATAACCCCCTCGGGTGGGAGGTTGTTGGGGAAGCGGCCGATGGAGAAGAAGCGATACAGGCTGTACACAGCTACACACCTGATCTGATCATTACGGACATCAACATGCCTGTGATGGATGGTCTAGATTTGGCTGAACGTATACACGAGAGTGGACTGGACATTATGATTATCATTTTGACAGGTTATCGTGAGTTCGAATATGCACAGCGTGCCATCCGGTATGGGGCAATTGAATTTTTGTTAAAACCGTTCTCGCTCGATGAAGCATGCCAGGTGTTACAAAAGGCACATGAACGATATCGCCGAAAACAGTCCGACATTCGGATCAGGGAACAATACAGCCAGGTGGACCGTACCGAGAGACTGCGAGAGGAACTGACTTTGTTGTTGCTCCACCACCAATTCGGATCGATAATGAATCGGATCGAGATACTGCTGGAAGAAGTATCCGGGATGAGCTTGTCACAAGGCAAAGCGGAGATTCATATGCTTATGAAGGTCATGACGGACTTACTGGTACAACAGCTTCAGCCTCAGGAATCCAGTGGTATGGACTCAACTGCCCCAGATCCACTGCTCTGGATTCATACCATACCTGAAGTCATCGCTTGGGCCAGATGCAAGAGCGAAGAGTGGGTGGATATGCTGATGCGGCTAACTCAGGAACAGCAGGATCATGTCGTTACACGTGTTATACAGTATATTGAAATGAACTATTCCAGCACATGCACGTTGCAGGTCGTGGCTGCCCATGTTCATGTGACACCCAACTACTTGAGCCATTTGTTCAAAAAAGAAACAGGACAAGGCTTCAGCCAATATGTCAGCAAGCGCCGAATCGATAAGGCGAAGCTGCTGCTGCACAGCACTCGGCAGAGCATGGCAGATATCGCGGAACTGACCGGGTTCGATAACTCCAGTTATTTTACAACTGTATTCAAACAGATGACGGGGATATCGCCCCGCGAATATCGCAAGCAAGTCGCCAAGTGAAGTGCCCGGTAGCAATCCCCCATGAACTGCTGCAGGGTCTCAAATTAAAGAGAAGCCTTCTCTTAATATCTGTTCGTTTCCAAGGTCAACCCCACCATGTGGGGTTATTTTTGCGTAGAAAATTATAAAAGGATCGTTAAATAACAAATGTTTACGCTTACATTTTTATCTACAATACAACTATAGTACATCAACAGCAGAGAGGAGTGATGGATGTGAAGGGGGAACTGACCGCAGGTCCGCCGTCTGGATTACAACCGCCGGACAGTGAAATGAAGCATCGGATTCGGCAGCAGCGGCTTCGACGATTCAAGATGAATATACCGTTAATCTTGATGTTTGTTCCGGTGATTATGTTCTACCTGACCTTTCGTTATGCACCCATCGGAGGGCTGGTCATGGCCTTTAAGGATTACAACTTCTATGATGGACTGTGGAACAGTCCATGGGTGGGCTTTCAGCATTTTCAGACGCTGTTCAGTGATCCGCGCACGGTGGAAATTATTCGCAACACCTTGTTCCTCAGTCTGTTAAGCATCATTATCGGGTTTCCCATTCCGATCATTCTGGCCATTATGCTGAATGAAGTGCGAAACATGGCCTTTAAGCGAACGGTGCAGACGGTGGTCTATATGCCACACTTCTTTTCCTGGGTCATCATTGCGATGATGATCATGACGGTGTTCTCTTTGGAAAATGGGATCGTCAACCGCTGGGTCGAGGCCTGGACGGGAGCGCCTTATCCGTTCATGTACAACAAGGGTTCGTGGGTAGCGGTGTTTGTTGGCTCAGGGATCTGGAAGGACATGGGCTTTAATGCCATCATTTTTCTCGCGGCACTAACGACCATTGATCCGAGTCAATACGAGGCTGCACAGATGGATGGGGCCAGCAAAATGCGCCAGATCTGGCATGTTACCCTTCCGGGTATACGCTCTACCATTATTCTCCTGCTGATTCTGTCGATGGGGCGGGTGATGGAGGTCGGATTCGACCAGGTGTATATGCTTCAGAATTCCAATGTCAATGAGATAGCGGATGTAATTAGTACCTATATCTACCGCACCGGTCTTCAGGGAGCACAGTTCAGCCTGACAACAGCGATGGGATTGTTCGAATCACTGGTTGCATTTATCCTCATTTTTAGTGCAAATTATATCGCGCGTCGATTTAACGAAGGTTTGTGGTAGGGAGGGAGAACAGCATGAGAAAAACCAAAGGAGAAAAAGTCTTTTATCTAATCAATTATGTATTGTTGTCATTGGTTGCCGTCAGCTGTATCCTGCCCTTACTGAACATTGTTGCCTTGTCATTTAGTGATGCGAGAGCGGTTGTTTCAGGTCAAGTGGGGTTATGGCCCGTCGATTTCACCTGGTTCTCCTATCACAGCCTAATTACGGGAACGCCGATTCTGAATGCATTCTGGAACAGTGTGGAGATCACATTGATCGGTACAGGGCTCAGCATGGCGGTGACGATTATGGCGGCATATCCGCTGTCACGTAGACATTTTTATCACCGGCGCTTCTTTACGATGGCGATGGTGTTCACGATGATTTTTAACGGTGGACTCATCCCGACTTATTTGGTCGTGCAAAATCTCGGTCTTGTGAACAGTTACGGCGCGCTTTGGCTACCGGGTCTGGTGAGCACTTACAACATGCTGATTATGCGATCTTATTTTGAAAATCTGCCGGGGGAAGTGGACGAGGCTGCGCGCATCGATGGTTGTGGTGAACTGGGGCTTTTGTTCCGAATCGTGTTGCCATTATCCAAACCTTTGCTGGCAACTATTGCTCTCTTTTACGGCGTGGGTTACTGGAATTCGTTCATGAGTGTGATGATTTATATCAATGATACGTCCAAATACAACATGACCGTGCTCGTCCAAAATATGATTATGTCCAATCTGAATGTACAGGATTTTACCGATCCAACGATGATATCGAATCTGACCCCGGAAGGCATCCGGGCAGCAGCTGTCATTGTGATGGTCATACCCATTTTGGCAGTGTATCCGTTCTTGCAGAAGTACTTCGTTAAAGGGGTCATGCTTGGATCAATTAAAGGTTAAAGCAGTCTGTGGGTTAACCCGCATGAGTTCATATTACAGGAGAGAAAGAGGGTCTTATCTATGGCGTTAACGATGAAGGCATGGATGAAGTCGGGTCTCGTTCTGGGCTTGATCGGTGGTTTGCTGGCGGGATGTACAGGAGGTAACGGTAGCGAACAGGCGGAAGGCGAAGGCAACAGGGGGAACATTACGTCAACGATCTATGATCGGGGCGCGGTCCCAAGCGGCATGGGTACGATCGAAGATAATATGTGGTCCAAGTGGATTAACGAGAATGGCCCGGCAAATGTAAAATATACAGCAGTTCCCCGCTGGGAGTCCCAGTCGAAACTTAACGTATTATTCGCTTCTGGCAGTGCACCGGATATCATTTTTGAATTCGGTACGCCCATCCGTAACACACTGTTTAATCAAAAACAGCTGATGCCACTGGATGAGTTGATCGAGAACTCGAGTGTGGAATACAAAGCCTTGATGGAGAAATATCCCCAGCTCAAGAAGGCTGGCATCAAAAGCGATGGTAAGCTCTATGAAGTGGGACGTATGAACGAGGTGTTTCCACTAACGAGCTTTTTCATTCGGGAAGACTGGTTGGAAAAGTTGAATCTGGAGGTACCGACTAATGAGGAAGAGATGCTGGCGGTAGCCAAGGCCTTCACGGAGAATGATCCCGATGGAAACGGAGCTAAGGATACATACGGCATCGGTGGATTCCAGTTCGGTGATACAGCGGGTCTATTCCGCTATATGTACAACGCCAACTGGGTGAATGTGAAGGACGGAGAGATGGTGGTTGGTCCCAACAACATGAAAGAAGCCACGGCATTCAAACGTGCATTATATGAAGCAGGAGTAGTGGATAAGGACTTATTGACCGACAAGGACGGGGCCAAGGCGAAGCAGGATTTCCTGAATGGCAAAATCGGTATGTACGCGGCCATGACTTCGGATTATACCGGGTTTGCGGCGAAGGAACTGGATACGCTGATGCAGAATGTTCCTGAGGCCAAATTAAAGGTCATCGCTCTGCCAACCACGTCCGTAGGACAGCACACGATGGTGTGGAATAACCCGGTTCAGATGACTGCAGCTGTGAATGCACGAGCCAAAAATCCGGAAGCAGTTATGCAATATATCGATTTTCTGACCAAAATAGAGTCAGGCCGAACCTTCAAAAATGGATTTGAAAACACGCATTATACGCTGAACGATCAAGGCTGTCCGCGGATCTCGGATCAGGAGAAATACAAGCAGGAGATCAGCTGGGCAGGCGATTACGCCATGTTGTACAGCCGTCTGGAGGAAGGCAAATGCGGGTACACAGAAATGCTGTTCAGCGAAGAGATCCCGTCGCAGAAGGAAGGACTTCGACTATTCAAGGAAGCGCGTGAGGTATACATGACGGATCTTCCGGTAGGAGAGGGTGTTACCCATTCGGAACATATGCCGCAGCTACCCAAGGATCTTCAGGTGAAGTTGACCAATGTGACAACAGCGATCAATGATATCTTTACCCGTTCCATCATTGGCGGAAGCAAATATACAGTCGAACAGGCTGCAACGGAAGCACAGCAGAAGTGGGAGCAAGGCGGGGGCCCGGAGATTGAAGCATGGTACAAAGACTGGTGGAGCAAGGAAAAGGATAATGTACTAGTCTGGGACGACTTCTATGAAATCTATGAACAACAACAGGCTGATTTTGAAAAATCGGAATAAATTCACGGATTCAAATCATTCATGAAATTTATAATTTTGGTGTTGGTAGAAATAAGCGCTCTGATCCCCTGATCAGAGCCTTTTTATGTTTGGGCTTCAAATTGGGGAATATTTGCCTGAAAAATGAAGTGAATAGAAAGTTCTCGCATCTTGCTTGAAACTATATCCAGAACGATGCGTATCATAAGGTATTAATTGTTTTTTAATGTAGAAAATTGCCGTATTTCAGAGTATAGTTAAGGAATAATTTAACTTATATTCAACATGATGTAGACATGAAAGTTACTGAAAAATCTTGAAAAAAATGTACGGAACATCAGGTTGAAACTATTGGAGGTTGAGTATGAGTTCATTTAAAAGCTGGTTAAATTCAACAAAACAAGGACTTGAAGAGCAAGTCAAAAAGTTTAAAAATAAAGATTTTATGGATGCCGTGGTTGCAGGTTGTGCACTGGTTGCTTTTGCAGATGGTTCCATTGATGAAGCGGAAAAGAACAAGATGGCCGGTTATATCAACCTGAGTCAGGAATTGAAAGTATTTGATATGGCTGAAGTGATTACACGTTTTAATCATTATGTCGCGAACTTTGAGTTCTCTCCAGAGATCGGGAAGCAGGAAGCACTGAAAGCCATTGGGAAATTCAAAGCCAAGCCGGATGTAGGACGCGTTATTGTGGGTGTATGCAGTGCGATTGGTTCAGCTGACGGCAACTTTGATGATCAGGAGAAAAGAGTCGTTGCCGAGATATGCATCGTACTTGGACTGAACCCGAGTGAATTCAATCTCTAAGTAGCTATTTTACATATGAAGGGAGGTGAAAATCAGTGGCAAGCATTAATTTGGTCAAAGGACAAAAGATTGATTTAACCAAAGGCAATGCAGGACTTACTGAGGTGATTGCTGGTCTCGGTTGGGACCCGGTAACTGCCAAAGGTTTCTTTGGAAGAAAAAAACAAGCGGATATCGATTGTGATGCATCGGCGATCATGTTGAATGAGGAAGGCAAGTTGGTGAAGGACTCCAACCTGGTTTGCTTCCACAACAAGCAAAGTGCATGTCGTTCGGTTATCCATTCAGGTGACAATCTAACAGGACAGGGAGACGGTGACGACGAACAGATCAAAATGGATCTGTCCCGTATTCCTGCTGATGTTCATAAAATATTAATCGTTGTTAATATCTACGATTGTGTCAATCGCAAGCAAGATTTTGGCATGATTGAGAAGGCTTATATTCGTATTCTGGATGGTAAAAATTCCAGTGAGCTCGTGAAGTTCAATCTATCCGAAAACTACACAGGTTCAACGGCGTTGATCTGTGGTGAATTGTATCGTCATGGAGGCGAATGGAAATTCTCGGCAATTGGAGAGGGTTCCCATGCGGTACATATCAATGAACTCGCTCGCAGGTACTCCTAAGTACAAGATTTAACCTAAATCGACAATAATCCTGATATTCATATGTCACGATAACTACAATACACTTAAATAAGCGAGGATGATCATACGATGGCAATTAATCTCTCTAAAGGTCAAAAAATCGATCTGACTAAAACGAACCCAGGTTTGACAAAAATCACAGTAGGCCTGGGATGGGATACCAATAAGTATGATGGCGGAAAAGACTTTGACCTGGATGTATCGGTATTCTGTGCCAATGCAAACGGTAAAGTAGAAGGCGAGAAAAACTTCATCTTCTTCAACAATCCACAAAATGAAAATGGTTCTGTTGTTCACACCGGTGACAACCGTACAGGAGATGGCGATGGTGATGATGAGCAGATCAATATCGACCTGCCTAACGTACCCGCAAATGTAGAGAAAATTGCATTCTCCATTACGATCTACGAAGCTACAGAACGTAGCCAGAACTTCGGACAAGTCTCCCGTGCTTATGTGCGAATCGTCAACGAAGCAAACAGCGAAGAACTGATTCGTTTCGACCTGGGAGAAGACTTCTCCATCGAAACAGGTGTAGTTGTTGGTGAATTGTATCGTCATAGCGGTGAGTGGAAGTTCAGTGCCATCGGTAGTGGTTACCAGGATGGATTGGTTGGATTGACACGCGACTACGGTTTGCAATAGGACGTACAGTACGACTTACAGGATGGGAAGAACCGTCTCCTGGACGGTTCTCCTTTTCATTTAATCACATATTTTGGAAAGGTGGAAAAACAAATGACGATCAGTCTTGCCAAAGGACAACGTATTGACCTGACTAAGACGAATCCGGGCCTTACCCGTGTGGTGGTTGGTTTGGGTTGGGATACAAACAAATATAGTGGTGGAGTCGACTTTGACCTGGACGCCTCGGCTTTTTTGTTGTACGAAGATGGAAAAGCCAAAGGTACGGATGACTTTGTTTTTTACAACAATCCAAGCGGCGGTGCGGGTTCAGTAACACATACCGGTGACAATCGTACGGGTGAGGGTGACGGCGATGATGAGCAAGTTGTCGTTGACTTCAGCAAAATCCCTGCGCACATTCACCGGATCGGTATTACCGTAACCATCTATGATGGAGATGGACGAGGGCAGAATTTTGGACAAGTCTCCAATGCTTTTGTTCGTGTTGTAGATGCTGCAAGTGATCGGGAAGTGCTTCGTTTCGACCTCGGAGAAGACTACTCTACCGAAACAGCTGTAGTGTTCTGTGAGTTTTACCGTGCAGGTGCGGACTGGAAATTCCAGGCGGTAGGCAGCGGCTTCACTGGTGGACTATCTGCTTTATGCAAAAATTACGGGCTGGATGCACAATAACATAACTTGGCATAGAAAGGTGATTCTGCTATGGCGATTTCTGTCGTGAAAGGCCAGAAGAGTGATCTGACCAAAACCAATCCGGGCTTGTCCCGTCTAACGGTAGGCATTGGTTGGGAGGCAGCCTCGGGTGTAGAGCTGGACACATCAGCATTCCTTCTGGGTTCAGACAATAAAGTGGCTGGAGATGAGGATTTTATCTTTTATAATCAGCCCTCTACCTCGTTCATCACGTATATGGATGGTGGACAGGTTGGTGGCGAGAAGAAACAATTCGCCATTGATCTTGGCAAAATCCCTGCCCGAATTGAGAAAATCGCCTTCAGCCTGACGATTCATGACGGTGAAGCACGACGCCATCATTTTGGACAGGTTCAGCATGGTTTTCTACGGTTTGCCAATGCAGCTACAGGTCAGGAAGTAATGAGATATGATCTGGGAAGCGGTTTTACAGTGGAGACCGCGATTGTCATCGGTGAATTGTATCGTCATAACGGAGAATGGAAGTTCAATGCAATAGGGTCGGGTTTTGCAGGTGGTTTGAATGCACTCTGCGCTAACTTTGGTGTGGATGTGGATGGTGGATCAGACCCTGCACCAACGACTTCAACCGTTCCCCCGACAGCTGTACCGACTCCACCACCCCCGGCACCCACACCAGAACCGACGCCTGCTCCTGTGAATTCGATCAATTTCAGCAAAATTGAATTGAAGAAGAAGGGCGACACCATTAACCTCAAGAAAAATGCGGGGGGACTTGGTGAAATCCTGATTAACCTGAACTGGAATCAACAGGGTAGCAAAGGGTTGTTTGGTCGTAGCAAGAGTGTGGATCTGGACTTGGGCTGTCTGTTCGAGATGAAGGATGGTACACGAGATGTGATTCAGGCATTGGGACAAACGTTTGGTTCACTGAATCGTTTCCCTTATATTGCACTAGATGGGGATGACCGGACGGGATCGGTTAAGACGGGAGAGAATCTGCGGATTAATGGTGCCCGTATCTCGGAAATTGAGCGCATCTTGGTATTTACCTATATTTATGGTGGTGTGGCCAACTGGTCTCAAGTAGACGGTGTGGTAACTATCCAGCAGAAGGATGGCCCGGATATCATTGTCCGAATGAATGAATACGGGAGCCCGCTTGGCATGTGTGGCATCGCGATGTTACGCAATGTGAACAATGAGACATTCAGTATTGAACGAATCGTGCAGTTCTATAATGGCCATCAGGCGTTGGACGAGGCTCATGATTGGGGAATGCAGTGGGTTGCGGGAAGAAAGTAATCATTTGAATTTAATCAATATATAAACGCTGTATCGGTCAGCGCCATTGCAAGGATACTGTTGACCAACGTTATCCTCGATAATAGACCATCAATCCCTCCAGACTAAGGAGGGATTGGTTTTTATGCCCCGACAGCTGGAATCAACTATTGCAGATTGGCTATTGCCAAAGGTGCGAGGAGGAGACAACCCTGAAATATTTTAACTTTTTGAGTCTGGAAGAAGAAGATACTTTATTTTTCTCTTCACCCGTCTCGTTCAATCACCGGACTTCCAAAGATCTACTGGCATATGCTGTTGGGGCTGCTTTATATATGCCCGCGACGCGCACACATATCGCGGACGACATTATGAATGGTAAACATGAAGGTCTGACGACCATTATTATTGATCTGGAGGACGCTGTGGGTGACGACCAAGTAGAGTTTGCCGAGCAGTGTCTGGTACAGCATCTAACTCAACTGATGACTTATATGGAGACAGGCATGCTGAGTCAGGATCAAATGCCTCTTCTGTTTGCTCGTGTACGTTCACCACAACAGTTGGAACGTCTCATTGATACGTTGGGAGAATTGGTGTCCATGCTGACAGGCGTGGCTTTGCCCAAGTTTTGCGTGGGCAATGGAAGAGCCTATTTCGACCAGATCCGCAAGTATAATCAACGGAAGCCGGATCATTATCCCGTTCTCTATGGAATGCCTATATTGGAAACGGCTTCAATTATATATCGGGAGACACGTTGGGAGACCTTACTGGGCCTTCGTAACATCCTCGATGAAAATGTTGAATATGTGCTCAATGTACGCATTGGTGCGACCGATTTCTCCAGCCTGTTTGGACTACGCCGAAGCCCGGAATTGACCATATACGATATCGCCACGATCCGTGACTGCATCTCGGATATTATCAATCTGTTTGGACGAATGGACAAGCCGTATGTGATCTCGGGTCCTGTCTGGGAATATTTCAGTCAGCGGGAGCGCGTGTTCAAACCTCAATTACGACAGACTCCATTCGAAGAAACCCTGGGCAAATCAGGGCTGCATCTGAGAATGAAATATATTACGAACACAATGGATGGATTGATGCGTGAAGTCATGATGGACAAGGAAAATGGAATTGTAGGCAAAACGATCATTCATCCTTCTCATATTAAGCCCGTACAAGCGATGTACGTTGTTACACATGAGGAATATTCCGATGCCCAAGACATCATCGCCCGTAATGACGGTAGCCTGGGTGTGTTCAAAAGTAATTACTATAACAAAATGAATGAGATTAAACCACACTTGAGCTGGGCGAATCGAATTCTAATCCGATCACAAATATATGGGGTGTTACATGAACAGCAGCATTTTGTCGGGCTCTTGCCCAAGCACGAACAACAACATAACTACGTTCCCAATTCTTGATCAATTCAGTCTGAACGTTCAGGTTACACATAACCCGCTGCAACTTCCACTAGAATCTCTATTTTCCATGGCTGCACGCATCAATAAGAAACGTTCATTTCTGTTTGTAAGCAGACTGCTGGGCAAGCACATCCCGGTTAACCCGTATACCTCGCTTCTGAGTGGCGCGGCATTGGCTGTTCTGTTATATGAGCACCTGACTGAAAAGACGGAAGAGACGAAAGTTCAGATCACCGAGTGGAAACGGGAAATGGTCGAGGGGCTGATTGATCCCCAACAAGCCCGGCAAGTGTACAACATGCTGTTGCAAGAAAGCTTGAGTTTGCCGGAAACGATTCGTTTTGTTGGTTTTGCCGAGACAGCGACAGCGTTGGGTCACAGCATGTACGAGATGTTTGCTGATCAAGCTTCTTATATTCACACCACTCGCGAGTATGTTCCAGCGATGCATCCAGATATTCAATTTGAAGAAGAACATTCCCATGCGATGGCTCATCGTTGTTATGCGTTGGATCATGAAGCTTTTGCAGGAGAAGGCCCGATTGTTCTGGTGGACGACGAGATTACGACGGGCAAAACGACGTTGAATATCATTCGGGATATTCAGGCCAGATACCCCCGGAAGCAATATGTGATTGCTTCGCTGTTGGACTGGCGTACGGAAGCGGACGAACTTCGGTTTGTCGAACTGGAAGCTGAACTGGGGATTACCATTACACCGTTAAGCCTGTTGAAGGGTCGCATTGAAGTAGTGGGTACTCCACATTTGGAACCAACACAGCAAGATGAGCAGCTATTTCATCCTGCCGTAACGCTTCAGACTTCTACCGTTGCCGATGACTTCGAACAGCTACATGCCACTTCGGAGGATGGTGAAGGCAAACGCAGCACAGCGAGCTACGTCCAACATACGGGCAGGTTTGGTATGCAATCCCGTCATAATGGCGAATTGCGCCAGGAGATTAGCCGGATTGCAGAACGGCTTCGGACGCAGCGTACGGGAGAACGGACTTTGGTGATGGGAACAGGGGAGTTCATGTACATTCCGATGCGTATTGCTGCCGAGATGGGAGAAGGCGTGTTGTATCAATCCACTACCCGCAGTCCAATCCATACACATCCGGCTCCAGGATATGCTGTTCGTAGTGGTGCCGGATATGCCTCACCGGAAGACGCATCCGTTCGTAACTTTATCTATAACATCGCCCCGGGACAGTATGATGAGATTTTTGTTCTGCTGGAGAGACAGATGTCCGAAGAACGAATGGAACCGATGTTGAAGGTACTGGGGCAGTTGGGGTGTGGACACATTCATATTGTATATTGCGGCTTGCCAGAGAAGACAGGGGACAACGAGCAATGAACTTAACTACATTGGAGCTAATCAGACAACGTGAGATTCCGTCTCCCGAACCGATGGGCAGTTATGCTGCATCGGACGTTGTTTTCCTACTGAAGGATATCAGTCATGTGGATCTGGAAAAGGGAACGGGTGAACGGGAGCAGGCGATCCAATCCGGGGTTCATTATTCGGAGATGCTGCCCGTGGAATACCAGCCCACAGCAGAATACATCGAGCTGTTCCATCAGACACTGGAACAATCCGGTGCAAGAATTGCACGTCATACCGCCATTGTGGCTGAGAAGATTGTAGAGCGCAGGGGACTGAATCTTGTGCTGGTATCTCTGGCTCGAGCCGGAACACCTGTGGGCATCCTGATCAAACGTTATATTGAATTGAAATACAAAGTGACGATTCCGCATTATAGTATTTCTATTATCCGTGGCAAGGGTATGGACGAGAACGCAATTTTATATATTTTACAGCAGCATGGTCTGGGAACAGCTATTCAGTTTGTAGACGGTTGGACAGGAAAAGGGGCTATTCGCAAAGTGCTGAAAGAATCCTGTGACCAAATGGAACGGACTTATGGCATAAGTCTCGATGATGATCTTGCCGTGTTGGCCGATCCGGGGCAATGCTCAGGCACCTTTGGGACAAGGGAAGATTATCTTATTCCTAGTGCTTGTCTGAATTCCACGGTATCGGGACTGGTGAGCCGTACAGTACTTCGCGATGATCTGATTGGACCGGCAGATTTTCACGGGGCCAAATGGTATCGTGAATGGTCCTCTGCGGATGTGTCGATCCAGTATGTGGATACCATCGCTCAGCATTTTCCGCAGATGATGGAACAAGTGGAGATTCGCTCGGACGACAATGCTACCAGTACTTCGGAAATCACCTGGAAAGGCTGGCAGGATATCGAGTCCATCCAGCAATCCTTTGGTATTGCGAACATCAATCTAATCAAACCTGGAATCGGAGAAACAACCCGAGTGTTATTGCGACGGGTCCCCTGGAAGATTCTTGTGGACCGTCTGGATAATCCGGATTTGCAACATATCATGATGCTCGCCAGAGACAGAAATGTGCCGGTTGAGGTATATCCGGGATTAACCTATTCCTGTTGCGGCATTATTCAATCCCTGGGAGGTGGCGGAGAATGATGATCTACGCAAGTGATCTGGACCAGACGCTGGTGTACTCCCGTCGTGCGCTCCGTATTCCCGAAGATACACCGGGACTTGTTCCCGCAGAGTGGATTAACGGCAAGTTGTCCGCTTTTATGTCAGCATATGCACTGGAGCGGTTGCAGTCTTTGCCACAAGACATTGTATTTATGCCGGTGACGACACGTACAGTGGAGCAGTACCGGCGCATTCACATTTTTCAGAGCGAATGTATTCCGAAATATGCGGTGACGAGTAATGGTGGCAACATCATTGTTGACGGTCAGGTAGACGATGAATGGAATCTGTATATTCGTTCTTTGCTTCGTCAGCAGGCAGCTACTCCCGAAGAGATCCTGAATTTATTTGACGATGTGCTGAGCCCGGAGTGGGTAATTAATCAGCGATTGTGTGATGAGCTGTTCTTTGCATTGTTGATCGAACGTGACAAGCTTCCAATGGAGCATATTGCGGAAAAGATTCGGGTGTTAGAGACGCTGGGATGGGAGAGTTCGATTCAGGGGCGGAAGCTCTATCTGGTGCCTTCGCCCGTGAACAAACGAGCTGCAGTGGAGCATATTAGGCAACGCATTGGCGATGTGCCTGTGATTGCTTCGGGTGATTCCTTGCTGGATCGTTGTTTGCTGGACTTTGCGCACTACGCCATTGCTCCGTCTCACGGAGAGTTACATGTGGAGAGACAGCGTGTACCTGAGCAGGTACCGTATCAATTTACGGAACAATTCGGTGCTTTTGCAGCAGATGAGATTCTCGATTACGTTCACCGTATTCATAACGATCAACAGACCCAGATAGACCATGCCGAGATAAGGGAGACCGTATAAATGAAAAAAATGAAGATTTACTTCAACCGTTGGTTCTCTGTAACGTATCATTATATGAATGCGATTCGGGACAATGAGGACGGTATGGAATTTGAGATCTACGGTACTCATCCTGATCCTGGACATATGGCATTACAGGGCTGTGATGTTGCAGAAGTTGAACCGCGTCTAACGGGCCGGGAGTATGTTGATTTTTGCCTCGACTTTTGCCGTCGTCATCAGATTGATGTGTTTATTCCACGCTGGAACATGCTGGACATCAGCAGACATATCTCCCTGTTCGAAGAGATAGGTACAAGAGTTATCGTATGCTCGGACACGGAATTGCTGGAACAATTGATGGAGAAAGACCGTTTCTATGAATCAGTGCGTGAGAAAGGCATTATGGAGATTCCGGATTATTTCACGGTTAGTAATGCTGCACAATTCCAGCAAGCCTATGAGGCGCTACGTGCACGTGGACACGATGTATGCTTCAAACCATGTAATGGTGAGGGTGGTATGGGATTCCGAGTGATTAATAATGAACGTGATCCGTTGCAGGAGTTGTTCGGATACGCGCTTAACTCCATTTCGTATGAAGATGCCCTGCGTGCGTTCTCTTCTGCTCCGTCCTTTCAAAATGTCATGGTGATGGAGGTACTGGAAGGATATGAATACAGCATTGATTGTCTTTCGGATCGCAATGGGAAACTTATAACGGCTATCCCGCGTAGAAAAGAAAGAGGACGTTTGCGCTTGCTTGAAGAAAACGAGGAATTGCTGGCGATTGCCCGCAATGTGGCAGAGGTATATCAGATTCCTTATAATTTTAATATACAGATGAAATATCGCAAGGATACACCGAAGCTACTGGAGATTAATCCGCGTATGTCGGGTGGGTTGCACATGTCTTGTCTGTCGGGCGTGAACTTCCCGTATCTGGCGGTCAAGTCTGCACTTGGCCATGATATTGGACCACTTCATCCGAAGTTTGGCATACTGGGAAGTCATATCGAACAGCCATTTATAATCGACGTTCAGAAGGTAAGCGGAGTACACCACGTCTAGCTGAGAATTTCCCTCAACATTGACACCTTCTGGATGGTTTTTTTACAATACGGATGAGAGGTTATTCAAAAAGTCCATCTTCTTGGTACTGAAAATCAGACTTTTTGAATATGCACTGTATGTGTTGTTAAGGCAGGAGGACAAGTAATGTTACGGAAAACGAAGATAGGTATAGGCGCATTGGTCGGTTATGGTCTCGCGGCGATCTCGAGTCCCTTTCTACCGGATGTCATCACGTGGGCAATTCCGGCACTGGCAACTGTGGTCGGAGGATTGATTCCTTCACGTTCCACGTCACGTACACAGGTCCAGGGTTCGTCATCAGCCCCTGTACCCATTACAGATATCGGAAATGAACCATCCCGCTTGAATGGTGGACAAGCACCGAGCACAGTGCCAACAGGGGCACGAGAAGCTTCTCTGGCAGAGCCCCAACCGAGTTCCACTCCCGCACAGCATGCGGGCACAGAACAAGCGAAGCCTTCCCGGACTGAACCAGATCCTGTATTTGATCCAGTGATTGAATACCTGGAAGTTCTGGAGGACATGATCATCTCCGAAGGTCAGAAGAACGAGCTGGATAATGAGATCGTGGAGAAATCACTGGCGTTGTTTGCCCGTTTGCAGCGTGTGATCCCTTCCCTTCAGGAGTTAAATAACGGAGATATCAACCATACGGTGCGCAGACTTATTTTGAAAGACCTGAACGGTTTTATTAATCCATTTTTACGTTTAAGTGGAGAAGCCAAACGTAATAATCGGCGTATGCTGCTGAATGGTCTTCGAGACGTGGATTCCAAGATATCGGATATTGTATCAACGATTGAACATAAAGACTTAATGGAGCTCCAGAACAAAGCGGAACTAATACATCAACGGTATAACAGCTCTGAATTATAGGAGGGATTGGCATGGCAACGGAATGGGCTCAGTTGAAGCAGGAAGATGAGCAACGGATTAACCAGGAAGCAACACAGCTTATTCAGAAAGTGTCCCAAAGTGATCCGGCTCATCTGGATACCTTAATGGATGATATCGGCAAGTTGGGCGTGAAAACACAAGAGAGAGCAGGGCAGACTCTCAAGTTGCTTGATCGTCCAGTCAATGAACTGATGTCCGGGAATCGGGCAGAGGTATCAAACATGATCCTGAAGCTCCGTGATGAATGTGAGAGTTTGCAGCAGAGTAAAAATGTGAGTTTTGTCGGGAAGTTGTTACGTAAAAGCCCGTTGAAAAACTACGTATACCGTTATCAATCCGTTCGTACGAACATTGATGCCATCATTAACGGGTTGCGGGACGGCAAGGACAACCTGGAAGAAAGCATCGTGAACATGCGTCAATTGAAACGTTCTTCCATTCAGGAGATCTACAATCTGCAGACCAAAATCTCTTTTGGTAATCAATTGAAAGCATTGTTTGAAACTGAGATCGCAAAGCCCGAGAACGAGAATCGTAAAGCACATCTGGAGCGTGGGTTGCGCAAAGTGGTTACACGTACCCAATCCATGACAGAGATGATTATGCTGTACAATCAGGCGATCGCAGCTACCGACATCATTAATGATAACAATGACAAGTTGATTGATTCAGTGAATAATGCCATTGATAAAACAGCGAATCTGATCACCGTTTCGGCCATGATTGCTATGGCACTCAATGATCAGGAGAAGGTCATTTCTGCTGTGGAAGCGACGAATAAGACGATTGAAGATCAATTCAAGGAGAACGCCAGATTGTTGAAGACAACAACAGAGAAAACAAATGAACTGTTGTCCAAACCGGCGATGTCCCTTGAAGCCGTCAATCAGGCGATGGGTGATCTGATGTCTGCGCTGGATTTGTCCGAGCAGTCTAATCGCCGGATCATCGAGAGTTGTAATGACTATACCAACAAGATGACAACCCTTAACGCTAAAATGAGCGATCGACTGGGTCTGGAAGGGCCAAAAGCTGCTGCCATTCCGGAGAAAAATAAACCGGATTCCAGTGCATTAGGATCTTTCCTGGATTAGGGTAATAGGGCGAGACTCGCTGCATAAGCCAGGAGATTGCTAGATGTATATCTTTCTACGAGGGACGCCGAGTGCGTCTCTTTGTTTCATTTGATAGGATAAAGCTAAAATCTGGGGTTATACGAAGGAGCTTGCTGAACATGCTGGACTTTTCATTCGAGATTATTGATGAGACCAAGATTAATATTCAATACAAATATGGCAGTGAGTTCTTTAACTTTAACCTGTATTATGCAAACGGGGAGTGGACACTGCATCCATTTGACGGCATACTGATCCAAAACCGTGAAATGTGCAGTCTGATTGTATCTGAGCTGCTCCGTAACAAAGATTTTCATGTCATGCTGGCCAAAGAGAAAATCATTTTATCCCAACTACGTACGAGTGTTAATCTCCAGTCCAATGAGCCGGATGAATGGGTTGCAGATCGGAGAAACTCAGATTATTCCAGACATGATGATGAGTTGATGGATTACATAGGGAACCACAGTTTCGAAGACATATTACAGCTTGAGCGAGAACAGATTGAGGCCAGAGTGCAATTCTTCCAACAGATCATTCAGAGAATGTTTATGGAGGGGCTTGGACCGGAAGATGCTGATTTTATCAAAGTTCAGGCCGTGATTCGGATATATAAAGAGACATACGATCGCCTGGGAGAGTTGAATGATGACTACCGGGGTGATCGTGGACGCAGAAGATGGTAGTGAACATCTCGCTTGGTATGTAAACAGATAACTATATTTCTGCAAAGTTAGGCAGATGACCTGAGTGTAGATATGCATTTCTTTTGATCTGAAATATGTCTGTGAGCGGGCGAGCTGTAAGCACTTAACTAGTGTGGGGAAGGGAGACCTTCCTTTTTTTACTGCCAAAATGAAGAGAAGTTTATTGTATTGGGAAAAGTAGGGTAATAAGAATAGAAGCGGCATTGTAAAATACGCTATAATAACCATATGTGTACATAGAAATGATTACATATTGGACGCTGTGGAGAAAACAACATGTCTAATGGAGGCTCTGAGCTGGAACGTGTTATCGGTTTAGGGTGCTCCGAGCCGGAGGAATGCTTATGATCAAGCTGTTGTACTACTTGAAGAAGTACCGAGTTGCCGCGATTGCAGCCCTGGTCATGATGTTAATTGAGCTTGCGGTGGAGCTGGCTCAGCCTTATCTGATCTCCAAGATCATTGATAACGGGATTCAGCAGGGAGACCTTTCTGTCGTCTGGTTGTGGGGCGGTGTGCTGGTTGGCAGTGCTGTTGTGGCTTTTGCTGCCGGAATTGCGAGTTCGTTCTTTGCATCCCATGCAAGTCTGGGGTTCGGATACGATCTGCGGGAGAAGTTGTATGAGAAAGTGCAAACGTTCTCTTATGCCGTCTTTAACCGGTTCGCGACGTCGTCCCTGATTACCCGATTAACGGGGGACGTGACCCAGGTTCAGGACACCGTCTTCATGAGTCTGCGATTCATGACACGTGTGCCCCTGGTGGTGATTGGTAGCATGATTATGGCAGTAATCGTGAACCCGAGGTTGGGTCTGCTGCTGGTTGTCATGGTGCCTGTACTGCTCATTGTTGTAGTGTGGATGATCAAAAAGGCAGCGCTGCTGTTCCGCAATGTGCAGCGCAGACTGGATGCCGTCAATGGAGTCATCCAGGAGAATCTGACAGGCATTCGGCTGATCCGTGTCTTCGTACGGATGAGCCATGAGATCGAACGCTTTGCCGGATTCAGCGGCAAGCTGATGAAAGGCACAATTTCCGCGCTGCGCTTGACGGAGACCACGATGCCGTTCATGCTGCTGATGATGAACGTTTGTATCATCGCCGTGTTATGGTTTGGACGAGTCGACATTGCCTCCGGTAATGCAACCGTGGGTGAAGTGGTCGCGGTGATTAACTATCTGCTTCGCACAATTGGTGCCATGTCTGCGTTGTCATGGATTCTGGTAACCTTCTCCAGAGCAAGCGCTTCGGCGCAAAGGCTGAATGAAGTGTTTAATACGGAGGACACGTCGGAGACTGAACAGAATAAGGCAGAATCAACGTCTGCACCATCTGCTGGATCTATGAAATCTTCGCATTTTCCGCAATCTGTATTCCCGGCGAAGAAACAGCGCGCTGTTCAGGGAGCGGTCGAATTCCGCAGTGTAGGCTTCAGTTATCCGAATAGTGAAATTACAGTACTGGATAACATCACATTTACGGCAAAAGCGGGGGAGCGTATTGCCATTATGGGAGCAACAGGCTCAGGCAAATCCTCGCTGGTACAGCTTATTCCGCGTTTATACACAGAGGTTCAAGGAAAGGTACGGATTGATGGTGCCGATGCATCAGAGCTGGATCTGTCCATGCTGCGTGGTGCGATTGGTTATGTGCCTCAGGAGGTTGTCCTGTTTACCGGTTCCATCCGGGAGAATATTGCCTGGGGTCAGGAAGATGCTACCTTGGATGAGATCGTGGAAGCCGCGAAGCGCGCGCAGATCCATGAAACAATTGAGAATTTACCAAACGGTTATGATACATTGCTGGGTCAACGGGGAGTGAATTTCTCCGGTGGACAAAAGCAGCGACTTTCCATTGCACGAGCACTGGTACGTAGACCAAGAATTTTGATTCTGGACGATAGCACAAGTGCGCTGGATGTGGCTACAGAAGGCAGACTGCTCGATGCGCTGGAGGAATTGTCGTGTACCACGTTTATCATCACCCAGAAGATCAGTTCAACCACTTCGGCGGACCTGATTCTGCTGCTTGATGATGGACAACTCATTGGGCAAGGAAAACATGAAGACCTGATGGAGTCGTCAGAGCTGTATCGTCGAATCCATGAATCACAATACGGGGAGGGTGCACAGCATGTTCAAAGCATTCATTGAGCCTTTCCGTCAGCCGCCACCGCCGATTGATCCGGAGACGTTACGATCAGGCGGTGGTCGCAAACCCAAGGCACGGGCGAAGAACTGGTCCGGTACATTAGGTCGTATCTGGACCTATCTGGCACGGCGCAAGGTTAAGCTGTCCATGGTACTGTTGATGGTGTTTGCCAGTTCCGCACTCGCTTTGCTTGGCCCATACATGGTAGGGGTGGCCGTGGATGATTTCATCGCGGGCGAAGCCGGGGCAAGCTGGACTCGGTTTCTGATTGGATTAACCGCAGTGTATGTCTTGTTCTCTCTTACATCCTGGTTACAAAATATATGGATGATCGAAATTGCACAGGAAACCGTGTTCCGCATGCGGTATGATCTGTTCTCCCATCTGCACAAATTACCGATTCCATTCTTCGGTAAACGCCAGCAGGGGGAGATTATGAGCCGGGTGACCAATGATATCGAGAATGTCAGCGGTACGTTGAACAGCTCGGCGATCCAGATTTTTTCGAGTGTATTAACACTGCTCGGAACGTTTGGGGTTATGCTCTGGCTCAGTCCGCTACTGACCCTGCTTACCTTTATCGTTGTGCCTTTGATGGCCATCGGCATGCGTTGGATTACGCGCAGAACGGGACCGCTCTTCAAGGAGCGGCAACGGAATCTGGGTGAACTCAACGGTTATATCGAAGAGACGTTATCCGGGCAGCGGATCATTAAGGCATTCTCCCAAGAGGAGCGGGTGATTCGCGGTTTTGAGGAACGAAATACCCGCATCCGGATTTCCGGTTTCTGGGCACAGACGATCTCTGGTTTTATCCCGAAACTGATGAATGGATTGAACAACCTGAGCTTTGCGATTGTGGCGGGCATCGGTGGTATTCTGGCGATTCAGGGTTCCGTTACGGTTGGGGTGATTATTATCTTTGTGGAATATGCCCGTCAATTCACTCGTCCGCTGAATGATCTGGCGAACCAGTGGAATACGTTATTGTCCGCGATTGCGGGGGCTGAGCGCGTATTCGAGGTGCTGGACGAAGATGAGGAAGCGAAGGATGAAGGGGCAGCGATATCTCTGGACAAGGTAGAGGGAGCCGTTCGTTTCGACAAAGTATCCTTTGGATACGATGAAGGACGTAACATTTTGCATGAGATCAGCTTTGAAGCCAAACCGGGGGAGATGATTGCCCTTGTGGGTCCGACCGGAGCGGGGAAAACAACATTAATTCAGCTGTTATCCCGTTTCTATGATCCAACAGGTGGCACATTAACGGTAGATGGTCGCGATATGACCACCATTCGGCGTGAGAATCTGCGGTCACATATGGCATTTGTACTACAAGATTCATTTCTGTTTCAGGGCACAATTCGGGAAAATATTCGGTTTGGCCGTCTGGACGCAACGGATGAAGAAGTGGAAGCAGCCTCCCGGCTGGCGAATGCCCATTCCTTCATTGTGCGAATGAAGGATGGATACGACAAAGTGCTCCAGGCCGACGGTAGCGGCATTAGTCAGGGGCAGAAGCAATTACTCGCCATTGCCCGGGCAATCTTGGCAGATCCATCCATACTTGTACTGGACGAAGCGACGAGCAGTATTGATACTGTTACGGAGATTAAAATCCAGGAAGGGTTGCAACGCCTGATGCAAGGCCGTACCAGCTTTGTCATTGCCCACAGGCTGAACACGATCCGTCAGGCAGACCGAATTCTGGTGCTGAAGGATGGGCAGCTACTAGAGCAAGGCTCGCATGATGCATTGCTGGAACAAGGCGGTTTCTACAGCGAGCTGTATTACAGTCAGCTGCGTAAAAAGGCGCAATAGTCATTTTGGATAATATGGGACATGTATTAGAAAACTTGTAGGTATGTAAAATGAGCAGGGATGAGGGCACGATGCTCCTCACTTCTGCTCTTTTTGCATATTTTATTGAATAAACGTGGGAAATGGAACTGTGATTGTATGTTAAAATAAGGATATATTGGAATAGGTCCGTTTTTGGACGGTTGCCAGCGGTTTTGAAGCATGAGAATGAATTTTTACACGTATGCCTGTAGTCAGTCATGTGATGCATTAAAAGAGAGGAGGGCAATGCGGAATGGAATTCAAATTTGGGAATGTTGCTATTCTTCTACCCCCTGTTCACATTATTATTATCGCAATCATTATTATTTTCATTCTAGTAAGGTGGAGCAAGCAGTTAGAAACAAGACGTTTTACGGTTTTCTTTTACTTTTTAATTAGTACGTTCATTACGCCAATTTATTCTCAAAGTACAACAAATGGTGTCTTTGAGCTATGGATCCCCGCAGGGTTTATTTTGGTTTTCTTTTATTTGATTCGTAGCGAAAGATATCATCCATCTAAAATGAAAGCGAGTATCTTAGGATTTTCAATAGCATTATATCAGTTAATCCTTCAATATGTCGGATGAAGGGACAGGACAGGATAGGATAGGATAATTCAACAAGAACAAGTAAGCAATAGGTTGAAAACAAAAGAGCAGATCCTGATCACAGGACCTGCTCTTTCTCATTTAACTTCCGATAACTTTCCAGTTATTAGCCTGCTCCACCGTTAACGGCTGGTGTCTGCGGATGTAATCTTCCACCAGTGCGGCCATGTCCGTGGCACCTTCGTGTAGTACCTTTTTGCCCGGATACATTGCATAATCCCCGCCGCCAGCAGCGCGGTAGCTGTTCATCACCACAGAGTACATGCCATTCATGTCCATTGGCTTGCCTTCATGTTCCAACTTCACAACTCGACTGCCAACAGGTTGGGAGATATCTAGCTCGTATTCCATGCCAGCCCACATATCGTAATTATAATGTTGAGGTTTGGGTTCCATATAAGCCGGATTAACTGCCACCTCACCAGAAGTATTCACTTCAAAGTAACGTGCCGTTTGTTCCAGTGCCTCCCGGATATCCTGACCACTCAACTCCAGCACCGTCAGAGTATTAGGATAGATGAAGTTGGATAACACGTCCCGAACGGTGATGTGACTCCCGAAACCGCGAGCTTCTTCACTCAGCATGGCGGTATTGGAGAGCTGCGCTCCAGTCGCTTCCATCTGCACTTGATGTACAAAAGCAATGAATGGATGTGCCTTGAGTCGCAGAGCCGTAGCATTGGTGATGGATAAATCCCCAGCCACCTCGCCAATGGGTTGATCAAGCCATGATTGTGCCTCAGTTTCCAGCTCTTCCGTCAGTTTCATGACGGTTGCATCAGGTTCAACCTCATGATGTTCATCCAGAAGTAACAACCGAGCCTGCTTATCTGTAATCTGCCACTTGCCGCCCGATGATTGTTCCAACTGAAGGGATACATGCCCCGCACCATTTCCACTGAAGCCTGTCTGAATGACGGTTACACCATGAATATTAGCGGTAAACTGACGATGCTGATGTCCGGTAAGCAACACATCGATGCCTTCGATGTCCCGACAGATGGCATAGCCTTGATTTTCCCCAGTTAACCGTTCGGTGGGCTCGCCTGTCTCCAGATCACTCTCAAATCCGCCGTGATAACTGACAACCATTACATCTGGTTGTTCATGCTCATGGATATAGCTAACCCATGCACGAATAGTTTCCAAGGCATCAAGGAACCGTAACCCCTCAATATTTTTCGGGTGCTCCCAGTTCGGTATGTAGTGCGTAGTTGCGCCCAAGAGGGCTACTTTGACACCCGTAGATAAGGTTTTGATTAGATACGGAGGACCGAAGGCAGGTACGTCTGGTTGCTCATCTTTTACAATATTGGCAGACAGCCAAGGGAAATTGGAAGCTTCAACTGCTCCGCGCAACAGACTCTGACCATAGTTAAACTCGTGATTGCCCATCACCGCAGCATCATAACCGAGTTCATTCAGTACCGTTATGAATGGATGCACCTCGTTTTTGGAAACCTGTGAAGCTGCATAGGAGGCCAAGGGTGATCCTTGCAGCAGATCCCCGTTATCCACCAGCATCAATTCAGGTGAACGTTCACGTTCCTTACGAATCAGGGAAGCCAGCAGGGCAAGCCCAGCTGGGCGGTAGGCATTGGTATTGTAATGAATGGGACGGATCGCCCCGTGCAGATCACTGGTATACAGAATATCGAAGCTTGCCGTATGGTTTGTGGATGTCATTTTACAATCTCCTCTAATATATAAGTTCAGATATATGGAATTACTATAAAACGGAGAAGAATGAATAGCTTGAAGAACCGAAGTATGCGCCGTTATCTCCGATGTTCTTCTTATATCTTCAACCATAATGAGCCTATTCTAACAGATACAAGTCGCGCTGACAGCCTGACAGGAAACTTTACAAAACTCCAAATTTCGTTTCACATCGCGCTAATATTTGGCAACTATAGTAGATAAGTACTGAAAAATAGAAACTCTTTGGAGGGTGTTCGTTTGAAGAAGTCTGCTTTATTTTTACCATTGTTGATTTTGGTTCTGTTTCTGAGTGCTTGTGGGTCTAGCAGTAGTACAGCAGGTTCGGCTAACGGGGATAATTCGAGTTCGAATGCATCCGGTACGTCTACGGCAGAGACAGAGAAAGAGAAAGCTGTCGAAGGTTATGTGCCAACTGAACTGACGGTTCAATTTGTTCCTTCCCAGAACGCAGATACGCTTGAAGCCAAAGCGAAACCGCTGGAGAAGTTGCTTGGTGACAAACTGGGCATTCCGGTAAAAGTCAGCGTATCCACGGACTACAACACAATTATTGAAGCAATGGCGTCCAACAAAGTAGACGTAGGTTTCTTGCCTCCGACAGCTTATGTACTGGCTAAAGAAAAAGGCGCTGCGCAGGTTATCTTGCAAGCACAACGTTTCGGTGTAAATGATGAGACAGGTGCTCCAACCGAAGAGTTGGCGGATTCCTATAAATCCATGTTCATTGTAAAAAAAGACTCTCCGATTCAATCCATCGAGGACCTTAAAGGTAAAAAAGTGGCTTACCAAAACGTAACGTCTTCCGCAGGTTATGTATGGCCAGCAGGTCTGTTGCTGGACAGGGGCATTGATCCATTAAAAGATGTAACACCTGTAACGTTGAAAGGTCATGACCAAGGTGTTATCGCTGTATTAAACGGTGACGTTGATGCAGCAGCTATTTTCCAAGATGCCCGCAACACGGTAGCTAAAGACTATCCGACTGTATTTGAAGATACACGTGTACTGGCGTTCACTGAGCCTATTCCTAACGATACCATTGCCGTTCGTACAGACATGAATGCAGATTGGACTGCGAAGATCAAACAAGCCTTCATCGATATCGGTAAAGATACTGAAGGTCACCAGATCATCAAAGAAATCTATACGCATGAAGGTTATGTAGAGTCCGATGATAGCAAGTTTGAGATCGTTCGTCAGTATGGCGAAAAAGTGAAAGGTGAATAATTTTGATCCGAAAGTAGTTCGGGATCTGTTCACTTTGTAGTAGCTTTCTTGGATGGGAACAGCTTAATCGTAGCAATGGACAGGCCAGTTCAGCGTGATCTACGCTGCGCTGGCTTGTGCCATTATAGCAAGGACTCATGTATGGTTGATCATTATGAATGAAAGAAGGATATTGTCATGATTGAGCTTCATAACGTTACCAAAACTTACGCTAACGGCACCAAGGGCCTGGATAATATTAATCTGAAATTTGAGCAGGGTGAATTCATTGCTGTAGTGGGTCTGTCCGGTGCGGGTAAATCAACGCTCTTACGCTCCATTAACCGACTGCACGACATTAGTGAGGGAGAGATTCTGATTAACGGAAGCTCCATCACGAAGGCACAAGGCAAACGTTTACGTATGATCAGACGTGACATCGGCATGATTTTCCAGAGTTTCAATCTGGTGAAACGGTCCAGTGTACTACGTAACGTACTCGCTGGACGGGTTGGATATCATTCCACTATGCGCACCATTATGGGTCGTTTTCCAAAAGAGGATATTGAACTGGCGTTCACTGCGCTGGATCGCGTGAATATTTCGGAGAAAGCTTATTCCCGTGCAGATCAGTTGTCTGGTGGACAGCAACAGCGTGTCGCTATTGCTCGTGTACTGGCACAGGAAGCAAAAATCATTCTGGCCGACGAACCGGTTGCTTCACTTGACCCGCTTACAACAAAACAGGTCATGGATGACCTGAAACGCATCAATCAAGACCTTGGGATTACGACGATCGTCAATCTTCACTTTATTGATCTGGCGAGAGAGTATGCGACCCGTATTGTCGGATTGCGAGCAGGTGAGGTGGTCTTCGACGGCCCGGTAGAAGAGGCAACGGATGAGCGCTTTGCAGAAATTTACGGCAGACCAATTCTGGCTGACGAATTGTTGGACAAGCAGGCTGTGCATGAGCAGGGAGAAGTTGTGGTATGAAGGGGCAGTCCAACGTGCCACTTCAGAATTCAGGCGGAGTGGGGAAGGAACCTGGTTCCAGCCCGGCTCAGGTTGTGAATCGCCCAAAACCGCCTGGGCGTACGAAACATTTGCTCACCTTAGTGATCATTCTGCTCCTTCTGTGGGCCAGTGCCAAGCAGACGGATGCCAGCTTCACGGAGTTGTTTGAAGGTTTTCCCAACATGCTGGATCTGCTTAAGGAGATGTTCCCGCCCCGGTGGAGTTACTTTGATAATATTGTGCAAGGCATGCTTGAAACGATTCGAATGGCCCTGATTGGGACAACCATTGGTGCGATTATTGCGATTCCAGTCTCGATTATCTGTGCCGGTAACCTGATGCCAAGTCGCTGGATCTACTATCCGGCGCGCTTTCTGCTGAACCTGATTCGGACCGTGCCGGATCTGCTGCTTGCTGCTTTGTTCGTTGCTGTGTTTGGTCTGGGACCTATTCCCGGAATCTTGGCACTGGCTGTGTTCTCGATAGGTCTGATCGCGAAGCTGACGTATGAGACGCTGGAAACCATTGATCAGGGGCCGCTGGAAGCGATGACGGCTGTTGGTATGAACCGAATTCAGCTCATTGTATATGGCGTGGTGCCGCAACTGGCTGCCCAGTTCACATCCTATGTGCTGTATGCCTTCGAAATTAATATACGTGCTGCTGCCATTCTGGGACTGGTGGGAGCCGGAGGGATTGGACTCTACTATGAGGCCACACTTGGGTTCCTGGAGTATGACAAGACCAGCGTAATCATTCTGTTTACCCTCGTCATCGTTCTGGTCATTGATTATGTAAGTACTAAGCTGCGGGAGAAATTGCTATGATGAAAAATGAAATAAGCCGCATCCGGCCTAAACCACGGAAGAACCCGCTACGCTGGGTCATTGTGTTACTGTTAATCCTTGTGTATGTCTGGGCGCTTGCCGGTGTACCGTTTACTGGTTTCAAGGAAACTGCCGCTCAGATTATGAAAGCCATTGTAGCCGGAATTTTCTCACCGGACTGGGAGTTTGTATATTTGCCTGAGGGAGAAGACCTGCTGCGCGGACTGCTAGACACGTTGGCAATCTCCGTACTAGGTACTGTAATCTCGGCCGTGCTCTGTATTCCATTTGCCTTCTGGTCTGCCCGTAACATGAGTGGGCATCGTTCCATCTCGGGTGCAGGCAAAATGGTACTCAGCTTTATTCGCACGTTCCCTGAGATTATCATGGCCTTGTTGTTCATCAAGGCAGTAGGCCCCGGATCGTTCGCAGGGGTACTCGCCCTTGGGTTGCACTCCATCGGCATGTTAGGCAAGTTGTACGCAGATGAAGTTGAAAATATCGACTATGGCCCATCTGAGGCGCTGCTTGCCTCCGGAGCCAATCGTATGCAGCAGTTGTGGTTTGCCATCCTGCCGCAGGTTATGCCTGGATTCCTAAACTATACATTGTATCGGTTCGAGATCAATGTACGTTCCGCGACCATACTGGGGGTAATCGGAGCAGGGGGGATTGGTACACCACTGATCTTTGCATTGAGCACCCGGAACTGGCCGCGAGTAGGTATAATCCTGCTGGGTATAATCGTGATGATCACGATTATCGACTTGATCTCGGGTTATATTCGTAAGAAGCTGGTGTAGCGTTAATGTGGCGTTATGAATATATTAGATGATAAATTATGATAAGTTGATAGCGTAAGAAGAGAGGGCTATTCGGTGCCAGAATATTGGCAGGGGATAGTCTTTTTTGGTGTCTGTAAATAAACATCGGTGCATTCTTGTTGCTCAGCTAACCGTTGAGGAATAAGAGTGTTCCAAGAATATGCATCACAATGATTGAGTTATTTTCCAAATCCATGTAATATTAATAGGTTTCTATATAAAGGGAATTAAGGATATTAATCAATACTCCTCTTAGATACCCATACAAGAAATGAGTTTTTCGAAAGGAAGGTGACCTATGGAAATATTTTATTTTATATGGATTGTATTTATGGTATTGATATTGCTGTACAGAATGATCTTTCAGAAGTTTAAAAAACATAACAGAGAAAATATTGGACTCAGTGCAATCCTGATCATTTTCACGGGAAGCAGTTATACGTTTACACAGATGAACTTGATTTTTGTCATTAGTGTCATCGCCGTGGCCGTTTATTGTGCTGTATGGAACAGCATTCTATTTGTTAGAAATGGATATGAGCCAGAACGTTTGAAATGAACCACCAGGGTTCTATATCGTTGTTAAGGTATTTAGAAAATGTAAACTTGCAGGAGCTGGGCTAAGGAACCTGAGAGGCCCTATTTAGCCTTATAAGGCATCACTGGAATTCTAACGAATCGTAGTGGCGCTATTTGTTGCGTTTTGCCCGATTTAACCCTTTGGCAACTGAAATGTAGTTAAATAGCGATGCTGAGGTTCGTTAGATTTTAAAATTCGGCCCAAATGGCCGAATAAGGTCTGTCAGGTTCGTTAGCATTAGGAAAGTGAAACGACTAGGAGAGCCCTTAGTGTAAGTGAGTACTTTCTTGTCAGAGGTCCGATATCTACTTTCTTGCCAGAGGTCCAGTATCTACTTTCTTGCCAGAGGTCCAGTATCTACTTTCTGGACAGTGGTTCAATGTCTGCTTTCTGGAAAATGTCCAACTGTACTCAGCCAAAAAAAAACCGAAACCATGTTGCCCTGTGAATCAGGGAATGTTGGTTTCGGTTTTTTAGTTGCTTGGTTAAACGTTAGGCTTCTTAGCTGAGACTTAGCTAGCCAAAGGCAATGCTTTAGTAACTTGAACCGTAATTGTCTCGGTGCTGGTTACACCTGCGGCGTTGATCAGCTCAGCACGGTACGTGTACGTTCCGTTAGCGCGACCCGACAATTCAGTTGTAGCACTTTGGGAAGCTGGTGTTGCCGCGTTCAACGCTTGTGTATCAATCAATACATCATTCTCATAGAGACGGTACTCGGTTGCGTTTGTACCCCACCAGAGGTTCATGGATACGTTATAGTTGCCGTCACCATCCCAGTTGTTTTGGGACAACGTAGCTTTGCCTGGAGCAGCATTGGTTACTTGTACCGTCAGCACGTCACTGCGTGTTGTGCCTTTGTCATTGGTCAGCTCAGCTACATAAGTATACGTGCCGTTGGCTTTGCCTGTAATGGCGGTTTTGGAGGACTGAGCCGATGGCGAAGCTGCAGTCAACTTCTGCGTATCGATCAGAACGCCATTCTCATACAGTTTGTACTCAGAACCATTTTCGCCCCACCAGAGGTTCATGCTTACGTTGTACGAACCTTCGAACAGGCCAGAGGTATATCCATTATCAGAAGAAAGCACCGGTTTACCCGGTGCTCCTGCAGCTGGAGTGGAAGGCACTTCGCCGCCACCTTGCTCTTCAGCAGGTACAAAATCATTCAAGCTTCTAGGTTTCAATTGATATACATCTTTGAAAATAGCGGAAACGCCTGTGATATCGATTTTGTCACCAGCAGCATAAGGGAAGGAAGTCTCCGTCACACCTGTACGGGTGTCTACACGGATGTGTGTGCTCGTTCCATCTGCTGCTACCGCGTCGAATTCAAAAGATCCAACTGGTGTAGCACTGATGATATTCTCAATCGTTACATTTTTCAATTGAACCAGTTGACCTTGGTTCGCATCTGTAATTGCAGTAACCTCGATTGGAGCAGGTACAGAAGCCGTACCTGTTTTCTCAATCGCAACGATGTCGGTAAGCTCGAACTCGCTGTTATAGATGGTTGTTGCTGCCGTTACTTTCACCTTGTCACCTGCATGGAAGCCGCTAGTATGCTGGAATACGTAGATTCCGGCAGTTTCATCTTGAAGATAGAAGGCTTGTCCACCAAATGCACCTGGCTCTGTCGTCACAACACCTTCGATAGTTACGGTAGTACCAACAGCTTTGGTACGTGCTTCAGCAACGGTGATAGCCGCTGGAATCGGTCCTTCTTCTTCCGGAAGCTGTTCTGCTGGCACATTGCCAACAGTCACGGCATTGGTGATCAGGTTGCTGCCATTCAGACGCAGACGCAAGCTCGCAGCGCCAGTTGTACCTGGTTTGATCCGGACGTTCAGATCTTTGATTCCGCGACCTTGGCTGTCCGAGGTTACACTGAATGTGGAGCTATACCCGTACGAAGTTGGCCAAGTACCACTTTCATTCTGAATCATGGCGACCTGTGTTCCACCAGTCAGATAGATACCGGCACTATAACCGGATACGGTTGTGTTGGGAGCCATGTTCTCCACAACTACACGAATCTGGAAGTCTTCTGCATTCGGAAGGGTATCCTGTTTCACGAAGCTGTATGCAGCGTTCGCACTGGATGCAGGCCCACCGTAAGAACCAGCTTTGAATGTGGAACGATCGTACCACTTGTATCCGGCAGCAGGTGCGGACCAAGGTTCAGCTTGTGGTTCTGTGGAAGCAGCCGGCTCTTCGAATGGCAGCAGCGCTGTAGCTGTGTCCAGTTCAAGTCCGTTCACTTCAGTTAGGCTTGTGTAGTTCTCTTGTGTAGCAAGCCAGTTTACGGTGTTCACGAGCAACACGGCATCATCGGCTTCTTTAAAACCGTCATAAGTTGTTTTGCGTGTGCCTGTCTCTTCACGCAAGTATTTTGGTGATGCATCTTCTACTGGAGAGGAGTCACCGATGAAGGCAGCTTTACCTGCGCCCAGCTTGGATACAGCCACGTAAGGACCTTCTTCAATCCCGCCGCCGTTGTAGACACCTTGGTCTACCGCGTTATTCCATTTTGCGTTGGTTTTTGGCAGGTACACAATACCTTTTGCCTTTTCCGGATCGGTGATTGCAAGTGTTGAACCGGCGTGCATGGCTACAGCCGATACGCCTTCTGTGATGCCGAAGGCTTGATCTGCCGGTACAACGATATTGGCGTTGATATCGCCAAGTGCGTTATAGCGGAAACGTACGCCGAAGTTATCGGACAACCAGTCCGAGCCGGTTACATTTTGCATCGCTTCAGAATTACGCTCATCGGTGCTCATACCTTTGGCCGGATCTTCGAATGCTCCCCGACGATAGCCGTTGATGACTTCAGAGCCATCCCAGCGGTTTTTATTACGGTCTGCATTATAGTGATCTCCAACAAAGAAGATGCTACCGCCCGTTTCAACATATTGTTTCAGTGCTGCTTGTTCGGATGTTTTGAAAGGAATTTGAGGCTCTGCAATAACGAATACGTTATACTCTTTCAGATCATCATAGGTAAATGGAGTTGTCTTGCGAAGTTCTTTGACATAGTAACCATCATTCGCGAGTGCATTCCCGAAGTCGGAGAAACCTCCATCAATGACCCAGTCTGCAGCTCCAGCCGTTTGGCCGTGAGAGTTGTCGAACAATACTTTTTTACCTGCATTTTGGTTCACAACCTTTGCCTGGATGAACGGTGCCGGGTCTGTCGGTCCTTCCGCATGAACCGATGCATCTCCGTTCCATAATCCGACCTGAAGCGGCAAAGCCATGGACAATGCCAGGAGTGATTTTAAAAATACTCCTCGCATACCTGTTAATTTACCCAACCAAATCCCTCCCAAATATTAGTTGATTCATGAGTTCGTCCATATTCTACCACATGAAAATCTCACATAGTCATAACAATTTGTAAAAATTAACTCGATATTTGTAAAATTGGGTCTTTTGACATATCCATAGGTATTTTGGTCCCGTCATAATCCATTCATTTCTGCGTGCATATTGATTTTACGCAAATAAAAAAGCCATCTCTTATGAGATGACTTTGGCCCGAATTCGATTGACGGCATGGAAGACAGAGGATTTAATCATGCCTTCACTGCGATTCACCAGCTCTGCCGTTTCCTTAATGGAGTATCCATGGATGAGGCGAAGTTCTAATATTTTACGATGTTCGGTGTTGTTAATATGGGAAACAAGATCATGAACACCTTCGCTAATTTCAAGGTGGGATGTATCGACGTGATGGGTAGGTACCTCCAGACGACTGTCTCGTCTGAGTGTACGGGTTCGCCTGCGGAAGCTGTCCATCGCCAGGTTACGGGCAATGCGTTTGAGATAATAGAGAATGCGATCTTCAGGGATATCCACGGTAACGTTCATTAGTCGAATGAAACAATCCTGTGCCAAATCTTCTGCATCTTGCGGTTGTTTGACGATATGGGATAGATACCTTGTGATTTCTGATTTATAGTTGACATAAGCATCATTAATTTGTGTGCTGTTCATATGATGTGAATCCCCCTTGGATACAGATCAGGCTTCGGTCCGGTCTGGTATGAGTCTCTTTATGATCCAAGTATATCGGGTGGTTGTTTCCAAAAGGTTCAGAGTTGTATCGGAGTTGTAACATTTCGTGCTTCCCTCTATTCAAGCATACCGCTTGGGATACAAAATAAAGGCAGATGAAGGAAATTCATAGAGCAGGGAGATTACGAAAGTATCATGAGACAAAAAGAGATTTTAATTATTGAGGACGAGGAGTCCATTCGCGATATTTTGTCCTATTCGTTACGTAAGGAAGGATTTGAGATCAAGGAAGCAGCTACGGGAAAAGAGGGGCTGGATCTGCTTCGGGATTCGAAGCCGGATCTGATCCTGCTGGATCTGATGCTGCCGGATATGAGCGGTTTTGATGTGTGCAGGCAACTATCTGTGAACTCCAAGATACCTGTCATCATGATCACTGCGAAGTCGGACATGCTGGACAAGGTACTTGGCATGGAGCTTGGGGCGGATGATTATATCACGAAGCCTTTTGATATCCGTGAGGTGGTTGCGCGCATTCGGGCGATTTTTCGCCGGATTGATCTGATCAGCGAGACACTGGAGAATCAATCCTATGAGGTGGTAAGGCTGGGCAAGCATATTGAGATCCGCAAGGATGAACGGGAAGTGTGGAAAGACGGGGAACGGGCCGGACTCACGAATAAAGAGTATGATCTGTTGTTATTTCTCGTGACCCATCATCGTAAGGTGCATACACGTTCTGAACTACTGGACAAGGTATGGGGATTTGATTTTGCAGGGGATACCCGAACGGTGGATATTCATGTGCAACGGATTCGCAAGAAACTGGATAGTGGTGTGCAAGGAATATCGATGATTGAAACGGTATTCGGTGTGGGGTACAAGCTGAATATTCAGGTACAGACATGAAGTGGACGATCCAGTTCAAAATGGTGGTGTTATTCTCGGTCATTGTCTTTATCGGGTTCTCCGTCCTGCTGATTCTGTCCAATAAGGTAGCTCAGGAGAATATGTACCGGGAAGTGCATGAGGATATGGTGCAATCCAAAAGAAATCTGGACATCGCGCTGAATCAGTACTTCCTGATACATAACAAACGCATGAGCAGAGACTCGCTCGAAGCAGGGAGTCGCGAGCTCGCGGAGCAGATTGGATCAGCCGTTGGTGGGGAGATTGTAGTATATGGCCCCGATGCTTCGCCATACGAATCTGTTGGCAGCGAGGTTAACGTTGCTAAGCGGTCTGACCATCCTGATGTGGAGGAAGCCGTACATTCCCGGATTGCTTACACCACAGTTGTGGATAAGGGTCGGGTCACAGCCAGTCTGTCCTTCCCTCTCCAGATGGATCAACAATTGATTGGAATCGTACAGATGAAGAAGGATTACACGGAATTGTTCAAACGCAACCTTCGTTTTCAAAATACGATCAAGCTGTTTGCAGCGGTTATTTTCGTATTTGTATTTATCGCATCCATCTTTATTTCCCGGAAAATTACACAACCCATCCGTGTACTGACAAAACGTTCTGCGGAAGTGGCCCAAGGAAGTTTGAATGCGGACATTCAGATTACAACCAAGGATGAGATCGGTGAACTGGCTTCAAGCTTTACCGTCATGATTGATCGGGTTCGGGAGCAGATTGATGTGATTGAGCGAGAGCGGGACGAAGTGAAGCAAGTACAGGCCAGAAGCAAAGTCTTTTTTGACAATGTGACACATGAGTTGAAGACACCCTTAACGACGATTCTGGGATACGCCCAGATTTTGCGGGATAACGGATTTACCGACCAGGACTTTTTTGACAAGGGCATGAATTATATCATCAAGGAAAGCCAGCGTCTCAACACGATGGTTGCGGATATTCTGGAGGTCTCGGTCTCCTCTGCGGTCATTCAGGCATACCGGTTCGAACGTATCGATATATCAGATATTATTCGTGAAGCTTGTGAGGACATGTCGATTAAGGCGAGCAAGTACAATATAGGCATTCACTATGAGCTAGAGGAACATCAGTATTTACAGGGAGATCGGGATAAGTTGAAAGAGGTCTTCCTCAACATCCTGGATAATTCGGTCAAGTACAGTGATGTGAACTCCATTATCGAAGTACAATCCTTCCGGTTAGGTGATTCTATCGCTATTATGATCCGTGATCAGGGGGAAGGAATCGGTGCTGAAGCGCTCCAACATGTATTTGAACCCTTTTACCAGGATAAAGGAATCAACAGGGCCGAGAAAGGCAGTGCCGGGCTGGGTTTATCTATTGTGAAGAACATCGTTGAGCGTCATGGAGGAACAGTGGAGATGAAGAGCATCATGCGGGAAGGGACACAAGTGAATATCAGTCTTCCGGGGGAAATGAACGCATGAGACATTCTGGATTTTGGCGTAAAAACCGTGACAGATTGATGCTGTCAGGGTTGTTGATCGCATTTGTCAGCGGGATTTTTGGGATTGGGAGCCTGTTCAGTCTCGGAAATCTCAAACCAAGAACGGTGATTTTGCCAAGTGAGCAGTTCAACAGCCGTCTGGCACCACCACCGAGCAGTACGATTCAGATCGAGTCGGCTACCAAGATTCCAAATGACTTTGCGATCTTTGATTTTAAAGTGGTAGACCGGAACACGATTATATTAAATCAGCCGGAATTTTCCTATTCAGGGCTCAAGTTGTCTCTCCTGCATCTGGATGATAAGGAAGTGAAGAACATTGCGGCTAATACGGATTACGGTGTAACGATCAGCCCGGATCACAAGAAAATCATTTACTCCCAGTATCGGGCAGGTCAGACGCAGAAGACAACGTATGAGTATATAATACAGAGCGGGGAACGTCGCAAGCTTCCGTACGACAACTCGTATTATCGAGTGTTTGTAGGGAACGAATCCTACATCGGTCAGGATGATCTGTTATTTAAACAAGTTGATCTGAGCCAGGGGACGAGTCATGTCATCTACACGTATGAAGAGCTGATGAGCATGTTCACAGGACCAAAACAAGGGAAAGGTTCGAGTGATACGTTTATCGTTATGGATGTGTTGCAGGTCAGTGAGGATCACCAACAGTTTTATATACTGGTGATGCTGAAAGACAAGTATGCCATCTATCGTGTATCGCTTGAGGATGAGCATGAAGTGAAGGCGTATGCTGCAATGGAAGACATCCAACAGTACAAGTTGCTGAAAAATGGTGACATGCTCATCCAGGGAACGATGAATAAGGTTCAGGGGCTGTATCGGTATCACGCATCGGAGGAGCAGTATGATTTGGTATTACAAGGTTCCATCTGGAGCTTCGATCTGGATGCAGATGAATCCCGAATAGCTTACTTTTTCCCGATGGACAGTCAGAATCAGAAGAATGAGTTGCATGTTGCCTACCTGAATGACAGCAAGATTTCGTCGGATACGGTGATCTATCGCAATATTGATAACTTCATCAGTCTGAAATGGAATGACGATGAATTATTTGCTGTAAGCAGCTCAGTGGATAAAAGTGAAATGTACCGCTTTAGTTTCAGAGCCTGGTAAGCTGCGGAAGGTATACGAATATAAGACCTTGGTCTGATGGAGCGATAGCTGCTCTGTGGACAAGGTCTTTTTTTGTTATGACATGTTACAAGTTGGATACAACTCGGGCCAGCCCGGATACATCTCCACCCTATAATGATAAGGGAATGTGCTACGCGAATCTTTACGTAACAATCTCTGTACATATTTAGCAAGTAGAAAGGAAGACATGTAGTAATGCTTCAAGTTGAACAATTATCCCATTCGTTCCGCAATGGCCAGGGAACCGTGCCGGTGCTTCAGGATATCAACCTGACGATTGGAGAAGGCAAGATGGTAGCCCTGCTGGGCAGTTCTGGTTCGGGTAAATCCACACTGCTGAATCTGATGGCGGGGCTGATGAAACCGGATCAGGGCAAGATTCTAATTGCGGGACAAGATATTGTACGTTTCAGTGAAAATCGCCTGGCTGAGTTCAGGCGCAGTCATATCGGGTTTATTTTTCAATCCTATGAATTGCTGTCCAATCTTACGATCCGGGAAAATGTAGAATTACCCTTGGTGTTTATGGGGATAAGTCCTTCGAAACGCAAAGCAAAAGCATTGAAGCTGCTGGAACAGGTTGGACTGGGTGAAAAAACAAAATTGTTCCCGTCCCAGTTGTCGGGCGGTCAACAACAACGTGTCAGTATTGCACGCTCGCTCATTACCGAACCCTCGGTGATCTTTGCAGATGAGCCAACGGGAAATTTGGATACCGAGACGGAGGAAGAGATTATTGCGATTTTGCAACAGCTTAACCGGGATATGAATACAACCTTTGTCATTGTGACACATGAAGCAGAGGTCGCGGAGCAGATGCAAGTTGTGCTTACACTGCAACATGGAATATTGGTTGAAGAGGCTGTAAGGGAAGTTTGAGGCAAAAGGAGAGGAAATGTGAGAATACGGGATGTAGCACGTATGGCCTGGGGACAGATCATTCGCAGAAAAATGGTCACACTGCTGTGCATGATGGGGCTGTCCATCGGCTCTGCCGCCATGATCATTGCACTTAGTGTGGGGCAGTCTGTACAGACCTATAGCGAGAAAACATTGAACGACAATTACAAGATGGATGAAATTACGATTACGCCTAATGAGGGCATTCGTACCGGCAACGGCAAGGGGAATGGTCAGACATCGAAGTTTGAACGGGGAGCATTGACGTTGGAAAAGATTCAGATTATCCAAAGACTTCCTCATGTTGTTGCCGTGGCTCCCATGTTAAAGCTGGATTCGCTGGAAATGGTGCTTCCGGATGGTCGCAGCACGTATGTTGAGGTCATTGGTACCCAGCTGGAGACCCTGGGCGGGTTTGGATACAAGTATGCTGAGGGACGTGGGGCAGAGGATGGTCGTATGGCGGTAACCAGTTATGGGGCTGCATTTGGACTCGTGGACCCCAAAGTAACTCAGAAGTTATTCGAGCAGTTGAATGCTGATCCATATAACAACGAGCTTTTGGAGCAGTTTACGGAAATGTCAGCGAAGCAGGATCAGTTGGTTCAGCAGCTGGTTCAGTTCCGATATGAAGATTATGCGAATGCGAGCAAAACCAAAATGAGTGGTTCTATACGTGTGTCTGGAGAGTTGACGAAGCCTTCCAACATGGATGAGATGAGCGCTCAAAACGATAAAAAAGTATATCTGCCGCTCGATACAGCTCGTGCATTGCAGGATGAGCTTGGATTACAGCAGGCCGACAGCAGTGCGGCCAAGCATCTTAACTCGGCTCTGGTCAAGGTTGAGGATAAACGTTATGTATCCCAGGTGGAAGAACAGATTAAAAAGCTGACGTTAAACACACAGAGTAATCTGTTCCAAGAGGAAGCGATGGCAGGTCAATTGGCGATGTACCAAAAAGCGGCATTGGGGATCGGTGGTTTTATCATGCTGCTGGCCTCATTATCCATTATTGTAGCGATGATTATGTCTACGCATCAGCGTCGTAAACAGATTGGTGTGATGAAGGTGCTGGGCGCAAATCTGTGGCAGATCCGTCAGATGTTTATTACGGAAGCAGCGATGCTTGGATTAATGGGCGGCGTGGCTGGTGTGGGGATCGCCTTTGCTGCCCTCGGCGGGGTGAACAGTCTGCTGGCGAGTCAGATGGCAGATCAGATGAATGGTCCGATGACCGTCGTTATTCAGCAGTCGGCTCTGCCACTTGGCATCGTTTTTGCTGTGCTAGTTGGCATTGTATCAGGTATATATCCGGCAATCAGCGCATCTCGGACCAATGCATTAACTGTGATCAAATCAATGTAATTTTATCAGCGAAAGGGAAATTGGGCACATGAAGAAATGGATTAAAATTATCATCACCGTTGTACTTTTGGCAGGTGCAGGGTACTGGCTGTATGAAAAGTACAAGCCAAAACCGGAGGCGCCTATAGAGATTCCACCCCCGATTACCTTTGATGTGACACAGGAAACGATGACGCAAACGATACAGGTGAAAGGGAAATCCGTATACACCGATCAGACGGATATCTTCGCTCCGTATGCTTCCAACATCAAGCAGTGGCACGTGAAAAGTGGTGAGCAGGTGAGCAAAGGCGATATCCTGTTTAGCCTCGATACTTCCACGTTACAAACGGAAGTAGAACAGTTGCAGAGTGATCTGGAGAAAGCTCAGCTGGAAAACAAGATGAATCAGGTTACCCTGGATCAGGCGAATATGAGTGAGTCCCTTGGCGTGACGGAAGAGGAGCGCAAGAAGGCATTTGCAGATCGGGAAGGTAAACGCCTGACGAATGAATTGAATCAAAAAGCGTTGGTCCTCAAGGAGAAGGAGATACAGAAAAAGCAGGCAGTTATAAGTAAGTCTGTTGTGTATGCTTCCGCTTCCGGTATATTTCAGATGAATGAAGAGGATAGCAAGACACGTGCGGTGACGGAAGGACAGCTGATTGGGTCTATTACAAACATCAGCAAACTGAAATTTATGACGATTGTTGGTGAGGAAGAAATGTTCAGGCTCAAGGTGGGCATGCCAGTTAAGGTGCGAATGACAGCGCAGAAAGACCTGCAATTCACCGGGAAGGTGAGTAAGGTGTCCAAATTCGCCCGCAAGAGTACCGATACGGACCTCAAGCAAGCTTCACAGTTTGATGTGGTCATTGATCTGAAGCCTGACGCCAGAATGTATGGAGGCGTGAGTCTGGAAGGCGATATCGAGACAATGCGGAAGGATAAAGTGACGGTAGTGTCAAGCCTCGCGATCATGCGGGATCAGACCGAGCCTTACGTACTGTTAGACAAAGGCAATGGACAGACCGAGTCGCTGACGATCCAGGCTGGAATGGAATCGGGGGACAAGACAGAAGTAGTTAGTGGCTTGAAACCGGGAGATATTGTCGTTTTGCCTTAGATGTAGGAATATAAGAACAAGACATTATATGTAATGACTAGCTAGACGAACGGTTAATTCGGCATTGTAAAACACGAGGTTCATTGTGGCAGATTGCCACGATGGACCTCGTGTGTCTTTTGGAGCAAGGGATGTCCAGATTCCTGCCTGAATTATGGAAAAAAATATAATTAAATTTATATAATTCAATTTACAGTAAAATTTACATGTCGTATAATCAGAACATAAGGAGGTGACACCGAACATCATGTTTGTAGATGGATAGGCGAAGGCCTTTTTTTTAACCGTTTGAAGAAAGCGCTTACCCGATTTAGGATTCAGACATCCCATAAGTCATTGTTCACACTTCTTCATGTCTAACACACGTTCAACCACACCCACCATATTATACTCATTCACATGATTCGCCCTCACACACCATTTGTTTGCTCAAGATTCCAGTGATACAACCATTTCTTTTGGAGGTGATACAACCAACTCATCCGAACGTTCTCTTCGTGCTAAGCATCATAATGACACAGAGGATCAGACATGAGTACAACCCAATCTAACTAAAGGAAAGGTGGAACTATGAAGACTAAATTGAAAACCAAATCGAGAGGTAAGAAGATCCTGCGCAAAGGTGTAAAGCAAATGTTGGCAGCAACGCTGCTCGCGGCGGGGATTTTCCCTGGACTGTCTCCAGGCTTGGCTCAGGCGGCTGAAGCACATGTGGATAATCCATTTGTAGGGGCAACGGCCTATCTGAATCAGGACTATTCAGCTCTCGTGGATACATCCATTGCACTGACCAACGATGCGTCGTTGAAGGCCAAGATGGAGACCATCAAATCGTATCCAACCGCAGTATGGGTTGACCGGATTGCTGCAATCTATGGCGGTACGGACAACGCTGGTCGCAAAAGTGTAGAGCAACATCTTGATGCCGTTCTCGCTCAAAAGAAACCGGGTACACCAATCACCGCTTCATTTGTTATTTACAATCTGCCCGGACGGGATTGTCATGCACTTGCATCAAATGGTGAGCTTCCACTAACACAGGCGGCACTGCAGACCTATAAAACGGATTATATTGATGTGCTCGCAGATATCTTCGCAGATCCGAAGTATCAGGATATTCGCATTATTGCTGTCATTGAACCGGACAGTCTGCCTAACCTTGTGACCAACCTGAGTACACCAGCTTGTGGTCAAGCCAGCTCAACAGGTATCTATGAGGCGGGTGTGAAGTATGCATTGGACAAGCTGCACGCCATTCCAAATGTGTACAACTATCTGGATATCGGCCACTCCGGCTGGCTTGGATGGGATAACAACCGTTCTGCAGCAGTCGCGCTGTATACAAGTGTTGTGCAAGGGACAGCCGCAGGTCTGAGCAGTGCAGATGGCTTCATTACAAATACAGCAAACACTACACCGCTGGGGGAGCCGAACCTGTCTAACCCTGATCTCAATATCGGTGGACAACCGATTAAATCTGCCAAGTTTTATGAGTGGAATCCTTATTTTGACGAAACCGATTTCACTGCTGCGCTGTATGCCGATTTCGTACAAGCTGGCTGGCCAAGCAGTACAGGTTTCCTGATTGATACTAGCCGGAATGGGTGGGGCGGGGTGGACCGTCCAGCATCTGCTACGGGCAGCAACATCAACGATTATGTGAACTCCGGACGTGTAGATCGCCGGGAGCATCGGGGGAACTGGTGTAATGCCAGTGGCGCAGGTATTGGTGAAGCACCTAAGGCTGCACCAGGACCAGCGCATCTGGATGCTTATGTATGGGTGAAACCTCCGGGTGAATCCGATGGCTCCAGCTCCGAAATTCCGAATAACGAAGGCAAAGGTTTTGACCGGATGTGTGATCCAACCTTCACAACTCGGGATGGTGTATTAACAGGTGCATTGCCTAATGCTCCGGTATCGGGTCACTGGTTCCATGATCAATTCGTGGCACTGGTGAAAAACGCATTCCCTGTACTTCCTGCAAGTAACGGTGGAGGCAATCCTCCGGGCGGAACAACAGCTCCGGCAGCACCAGCAGCATTGACAGCTTCTGCCGGTAACGCTCAAGTCTCCTTGACGTGGACTGCTTCTACAGGGGCTACAAGTTATAGTGTGAAGCGGGCACTGAGTGCATCAGGTCCATTCACAACAGTTGCAGCTAATGTAAGTGGAACATCTTACAGCAACACCGGCCTGATCAATGGTACAACCTATTATTATGTGGTAACGGCAACAAATGCAGTAGGTGAAAGTGTTAACTCTGCAACAGCAACAGCTACACCTGTTGCAGGTGTAACGGCGCCAGCTGCACCGACTGCTCTCACAGCAACTGCAGGCAATGCGCAGGTGAGCCTGACGTGGACAGCTTCTACAGGTGCAACAAGTTATGATGTGAAACGCGCGCTGAGTGCAACAGGTCCGTTCACAACGATCGCGACGAATGTGAGTGGTACGTCCTACACCAACACTTCCCTGACGAACGGCACAACGTATCATTATGTGGTAAGTGCAGTGAATGCAGCAGGGCAAAGTGCCAATTCCGCTGTAGCTTCCGCGACACCTCAAAGTGTCGTTGTACCAACGAGTGATCTTGTCGTGCAATATCGTGCTGGAGATACCAATGCTCAAGATAGCCAGATCAAACCATATTTCAACATCAAAAATCTGGGCAGTACTGCTGTGAATCTGAGTGACCTGAAAATCCGGTATTACTTCTCCAAAGAAGGTTCGGCTGCGATGGATTCTGCCATCGATTACGCTCAAGTTGGCGGAGCCAATATCCAGCGGACCTTCACAGACTCGTATGTGGAGCTGAGCTTCACATCTGCAGCTGGCAGCATTCAGGCTGGTGGACAGACTGGAGACATCCAGCTTCGCATGTACAAAACAGACTGGTCCAACTTTGACGAGACGAATGACTACTCTTTCGATCCAACGAAAACATCCTACCAGGATTGGAATAAGGTAACACTCCACCAAGGTGGAAACCTGGTATGGGGCATGGAGCCTTAAACTTTATTTGTAACTGTCTTAACCGCGATCCTCAGTGTGTTAGAGGATCGCGGTTTTTTGCTATGCATTACAAGAGTCATTTTAGATTGAAGTTCTCACATGAAAATGTATTTAGAATCGCTTGAAGATCCGTAATTAGGATGTGAGAGTGAATGTATTAAGCTGGGCTGTCCTCTGGTCATGAAAATGATCAGGGGGAGGGGGCAGCCCTATTTCTTTTCTAACGAACAGAGGGCACGCTATTTAGTTGAATTGATGCATTTGAAAATTCTAACGAATCGTAGACACGCTATTCAGTTAATTTGGGTGGATTCTGCCCCGTTTAGACCCGATATGGTCCAAATAAGGTTGCTGAGATTCGTTAGGATTCGTTGTTGGAGTTTAACGCCCTAATAGGGTGTTTGAGATTCGTTAGAAAAACTTGGCGGTGAGCTTAAATCATCCTTACGACTGAAGCGTCATCGGGTTGATTTTCCAAACGACTCCTAAAAACACTGATTATTAATCGTTTTGGACGGATATTTGCCTAGGGTCTGGCAGACAGGATGTCTATAATAGAACCCGATGGGCGGGATTCCCTCGCTCGGATTGGAAAGAGAATGGAAGGGGGACCGCACTCTGGTAGTCGGGCAAGCTGATTTCTCTTTTTTAATTTTGTAAGCGTAATCATTATGGTGAGTCTGGTCCGTCGAAGAAGGTCTGTACGAATGATCGAACGTCTAATCATCATCAATGTGTATAAGCGTCACCTATTCTGTCTCAAGGAGCGTGAAGGTAGATGAACTCAGGAACAACAACGCCGGTACATAAAGGATCGGTGTCAGGTCGGCAATTCGGTCGCAAGAAGACTCGTATGCCACTTGCAGCCAAGGTGCTCTCTTCGGCACTCAGCGTAGCTTTGCTCATTGGAGGAACAGCTGGCGTTACGGGAGCGGAAGCTTCGAACGGTAATGGGGCGACGGAGGCTGGCCTGCAATCACATAAGGGGGGCAGTCACGTGAAAGAGATTCAACTGGAATATCTGGATCGGGGACTGGTGGCTGCATCGACATCTGAAGGTGTTTTTCTCAGTTGGAGATTGCTTGGTGACGAGGCCACAGGGTATAGCGACAAAGGGCTGACAGGTACGGACTTTAACGTCTATCGTGATGGCAAAAAGATCGCTACCGTCACCGACAGCACCAACTATGTAGATGCCGCGGGTAAATCGTCTTCCCGTTATGAAGTGGCAGCGGTGAACAAGAAGGGCAAGGAGAGCAAACGCAGTGCATCCGTCAAACCTTGGGCGAACGGCTATGTGGACATTCCACTGCAAAAACCCGCTGATGGCGTGACGCCTGCGGGAGAAGCTTATACGTATTCTGCCAATGACATGAGTGTGGGTGATGTGGACGGGGATGGTCAATATGAGTTTTTCGTCAAATGGGACCCTTCCAACGCCAAGGACGTATCGCAAAAAGGGTACACAGGTAAAACCTACATTGATGCTTACACCTTGGACGGTCAGTTGTTGTACCGGATCGATCTTGGGGTCAATATCCGTGCAGGTGCTCATTATACACAGATGCTAGTTTACGATTTTGACGGAGATGGCAAGGCCGAGATGATGTTCAAGACCGCTCCGGGCACGAAGATTATCAAATATAACAAAAAAGGAAAAGTGACATCCGAGAAGTACATCACACTTCCGAAGCAGGATCGCAAGGCAGGGTACTCAAACGAAGATGATTATCGTTTAAGTGCTGATGGGTACTACGATCATATGGTGGATATGTTCAGAAACTGGCATAAGCACGACGAGGTTGTGAAGGGGAACTGGCCTGCGACATTAGAAGAAGCTTTTGGAATCGAGAAAAAATATAATTACCCATTATCTCAGCAGGATGCCGAGAGTCTGGCCGACTACTTCATTGATGTGTACGCGGTAGAACGCAGTAACCGCAATGAGCTGCGCAAGTTTGAAGGTTTTATCGTGGATGGACCCGAGTACGTTACGGTATTTGAAGGTAAATCGGGCAAAGAGCTGGAGACCATCCCATATGAACCTGAGCGTCATGATGATGGCCTGATGTGGGGCGATTATGCGATGGCACGGATCGAACCGGGGAATCGGGTGGACCGTTTCCTGGCAGGCGTGGCGTATTTGGATGGCAAGAAGCCGTCTGCAATCTTTGCACGCGGATACTACACACGTTCAACGATGGTTGCCTACAATTGGGACGGCAAGAAACTGAAAAAGGAATGGAAAGTGGACAGCGGTTGGACGCCGATGAAGAACCCGTTCAATGATGGGCCGCATGGTGTGGATGGCACAGATCCGCAGTACGGCTCCATTACTACTCAGGGAGCGCACTATTTCAGTGTGGCGGATGTGGATGGAGACGGCAAACAGGAGATTATCTATGGCTCCGCTACGATTGATCATGACGGCAGCGTGCTGTACAGCTCAACAGACCTGATGCCTGCCGAGAGTGCTGCGCCGGGAACCATTGCCCGTCTGGGGCATGGCGACGCACTTCATGTGGCAGATATCGACCCGGATCGTCCGGGACTGGAGATTTTCATGGTTCACGAGGGTGGTCCGTGGGCGCCATACGGTTATTCCCTGCGTGATGCGAAGACCGGAGAAGTAATCTATGGTGGGTACACGGGGAAAGATACCGGACGCGGCATGGTGGGTGATGTTGATCCGACTCGTCGTGGACTTGAGACATGGGCTGTAGGTTTGTGGACAGCTAAGGGTGAGAAAATCAGTGATCAAATGCCGGGAACGAATATGAATATCCGTTGGGCTGGAGATATGACGACACAGATCGTAGATGGTGCGATTGATGTTACACCAACCATCAAAGACTGGAATCGTGGCACGTTGCTGACGGCAACAGGCACATTGACTAACAATCACACCAAAGGTACACCTTCTCTTGTAGCTGATATCTTCGGGGATTGGCGGGAAGAGATGCTGGTGAGAACCACGGACAGTTCCGCGATTCGTATCTATCTGAGTACCGAGAAAACGGACCGCAAGTTGTACACGCTCATGCATGATGCGATGTATCGTGTGGGCATTGCCGGACAGAACAGTGGATACAATCAGCCGTCCTATCCGTCCTTCTACATGGCATCGGATATGGACTGGTCAAAAGTGACGCTGCCTAAGTTCTACACGCCAGGTAAGGGCGGAAAGTAAGCAGGCCGGAGTAATAATAGCTAACAATAGCAACATAACATGTGTTCATGATCAGACTGTAACGTAAGGAAGCATCAGTTTTTAAGAGTTAGTATTAAAGCTTAGAAGCTCTGGAATCCCCATGTGTCTCGGCACATGGAGGTTTCAGAGCTTTTTTACATAAGGATCTGCGGGCAGAGCTTGGCTTGTTCCCAGCCATCTATGTTACGTCATTCTTTTACATCGTTGGAGTTTAGATGCTCGGTAGTATTTATCTAATTAAATAATACAATGAGGCTTCTAACGAAGACAGTTTATATCCAGCCGACAGAATTGTTACAATGGAGAAAAGTGAGGATCGATCGTTGTAGGAATGGAGGTATGGATATGAGCATTACGAAGCACTGGACAGGAAGCCTGTATCAGGAGGCATTGCGAACGGAGGACTGCGGGCCGCGTTTCTACGCGTACTATTACAAGCAGTGGGACAACTATCGTATGTCCTATCACCATCATGATTCCACAGAGATCATGTATATTATTTCGGGAATGTGCCGGGTGGATGTGCAGATGCCGGATGGGGGCTCGGAGCAGGCTGTTTTGAAAAAAGGACAGTTCATTATGCTCGACGCAGGTGTCCCGCACCGTTTGCTGGTGGAAGATGGTGTCCCTTGCCGGATGCTCAATGTGGAGTTTGGATTCTCAAGCTCACCTCCCGGACAGTTATCCATCCGTCAGCTCGCGCAAGAAGAGGAAGAAGTACATGTTTTATTGGCTAATGCTTCGCCATATCTGGTACTGCCTGACCCGGAAGAGGTGTACCACATTATGAAAAGTCTAGTGTTAGAACTCGATCAGCGTGGTCTACTGGAGCAGGGAAGATCAACTGTGCCGATGAGGATTATTCCACCAGAGGAAAGGTTACATTACCGTGAAGCCCGGAATCTCTCGTCACCGGAACAGGGAATACTGGTGCGTACACTGTTTATCCAATTGCTGGTCCGTGTTGCACGTCTGCGCGGAGAAATGAGCCGGAGTGCGCCAGATCAGGCGGAACTGTACGTCAAACGAACCATTGAATTCATGCATCACAATATGGATCGCAACATTCAGATGAAGGATATTGCGGCAGCCGTTAATCTGCATCCAGGCTATTTACATCGTATTTTTCGTCAGCACACGCAGCGCACACCTACCGACTACCTGACGATGCTTCGAATGGAGAAGGCCAAGATGCTGCTTCAGCAGACCAATATTCCGATTTCGGAAATCTCTGACTATGTTGGAGTAGGCAGTCGTCAGTATTTTCATATGTTGTTCAAAAAATATACAGGTCGTACGCCGGTTGAATTTCGCTCCTCTATGGAACGACATGTCAGTCAGTACCCGTTGGATGAATGAGCCGATTGCAGTTATTTCGAATACAACTGGATTATTGGAGCTAGCGCGTAAAAGTTAGGATTTTTGACAACAAGATCTTGAACAGGTCATGATTTTGATAACGCTTCCCTATATGCGGTTGGTACAATGATTTCATGAAGAGAGTTATTAACCGAAGCGAAAGATTCGGATTAGGGGAGGACATAGGGATGTCTTTTAAAGTGGCGTTTATCGGGGCAGGAAGTATCGGATTTACACGGGGATTGTTAAGGGATTTGCTCACGGTACCCGAGTTTAACAACATTGAAATTGCGTTCTGCGATATTAACCAACACAATCTGGACATGGTGACTGAGCTGTGTCAGCGGGATATCCGTGAGAATGGATTGAAGATTCAGATTCAGCCAACAACGGATCGGAAAGAAGCGTTGAAAGATGCGAAGTATGTACTGTGTACGATTCGTGTTGGGGGACTGGAAGCATTTGCAACCGATGTGGATATTCCACTGAAATATGGTGTTGATCAATGTGTCGGCGATACGCTGTGTGCAGGCGGCATTATGTATGGACAACGCGGAATCGCCGAGATGCTGGACATCTGTAAAGATATTCGTGAACAGAGTGCACCCGACGTACTGCTCTTGAACTATTCCAATCCGATGGCGATGCTGACATGGGCTTGCAACAAGTACGGCGGTGTGCGGACGATCGGACTGTGTCATGGTGTACAGCATGGTCATCATCAGATTGCGGAAGCTTTTGGATTGAAAAAGAGTGAAGTGGATATTGTCTGTGCCGGCATCAACCATCAGACCTGGTATATCCAGGCTTCTCATGAAGGTAAGGATCTTACAGGTGATCTGCTCGAAGCCTTCGAAAAACATCCCGAGTACAGCCGCACCGAGAAAGTGCGGATCGATATGCTGCGCCGCTTCGGTTACTACAGCACGGAATCAAATGGTCATCTGAGTGAATATGTGCCGTGGTACCGCAAACGTCCGGAAGAGATCAACGACTGGATCGACCTCGGCAACTGGATCAACGGAGAGACGGGTGGATATTTGCGGGTGTGTACCGAGGGGCGCAACTGGTTTGAAACTGATTTTCCAAACTGGATGAAGGATGAACCGATGCAATTCATTCCGGAAAAACGGGGCGAGGAGCATGGTTCGTATATTATCGAGGGACTGGAGACCGGACGCGTCTATCGCGGACATTTCAATACCGTTAATAATGGAGTCATCTCCAACCTGCCGGATGATGCGATTATTGAAGCACCGGGATATGTGGACCGCAACGGCATCTCCATGCCACGTGTAGGCGATCTGCCACTCGGTCCGGCTGCGGTATGTAATGTGAGTATTTCCGTGCAACGCCTCGCGGTTGAAGCAGCGGTCAACGGAGATGACAAATTACTTCGTCAGGCGTTCATGATGGACCCGCTGGTGGGTGCCGTGTGTAATCCAAAAGAAATTTGGCAGATGGTCGACGAGATGCTCGTTGCACAGGCCGAGTGGTTGCCGCAGTACGGAGATGCGATTGCAGCTGCAGAAGCAAGACTTGCTGCAGGTGACTTGATTCCAACAAATGAATATGAAGGTGCAGCACGTCTGAAGGTGAAAACAGTGGAAGAGATGCAGCAGGATCGCGATGCCGCGAACAAAAACGCGGGGGAATCCGATAAAGGGAAAGATCGCGAGAAAGTGCAGCAATAGATAAAAATGCGTAAGGGCCTCTCCGAAATGGAGGGGCCCTGTTTGTTTCTATTTTTTTTCGACACCACGGATAACAAAGGCAAAAGAGGTATCACCCAAGGAAACCTGGGAATTTTGAGGGGAAGTCCAGCGGGCAAAGGCTCCATAATAATGAGTACCTTTTTCCTGCGCTAACTGGAATGAACCTTCTCGCAAAGAGTTGAGGGTGAGGCAGTTTTGTTTGTACCATGACTTGGAGTAGGATTACAGCCGGATAATATAAGCAAAGTTGAAAGAAATAACAATGGGGTCAATGTTCTTATCGGATTGAAGAATTTTATTTGCAAGAGAGGAATGTTGCTAGTGTTACTCTTGCGATGCATATTTACCATGTGATACATATTACCTTTACAGACATAGTAATATGTCTTATAGTATACACAGGACGAAAGAAAGTCGGTGAAACTCGTAGATGGATGTGCAAGTGATTAACAGTGATCTGATTCGGGGCAATATTGACCCCATCATTCTGAGTGTACTTATACCCGCAGATAACTATGGTTACAGCATTATTAAGGAGATCTATCGTAAGAGCGGAGAGCAGTTTGAATTGAAGGAACCTACGCTTTATTCCAGTTTGAAGAGGCTAGAGAAGAGTGGATATGTGGAGTCCTACTGGGGGGGAGAGACGCAGGGAGGACGACGCAAATATTACCGAATTACAACGCAAGGCCTTGAAGCCTATAGAGAGCAGGTTCATGCTTGGCAAGCAGCCAAGGCACTGATTGATTGCATGATTGTCACTGGAGAAAAAGGAGATGAAGACCTATGAGATTGGATGCTCGCATCACCCGTCATGTGAATCGTTTGTTCGCTCACGCACAAGATACATTAGACAATCGAGAATTAAAAGAAGAGATTCACAGCAATCTCGCTGCGCGGATTGACGATTATATCTCGCAGGGTATGAGTGAAGAGAAGGCGTTCCAGACCGCCATTCAGCATATCGCTGGTATGGATGAAGTGATGAGTGACCATCGAAGGGTACAACGTGTTCCTTACTGGACAGCGTTGTTGCAGTCTGCTCTGATTTATAGCCTCATAGCCTGGATCATTACCATTCCAATGAGAGTGCTGATGCAAGGCTCCGCCATAAACAATCTGCTTATGATCGTGAGTCTCATTGTTGGTGGCACATATGTATTGTATCTGTTGATCAACAAGTCGAACGATTCTGCAACTTCCGTGAAAACAACGGTTATTCGAATCCCTGCCTTAGTGCAGTGGAATCGCAGGATATGGTGGTTGTGGGCAGCATTAATACTCGTACTATGGGGAACGCAGGCAGCGTTGCGATTCGGAAGCAACATCTGGTTTAATCGACCCATTCAGGTGGATGGACCCTATCAGTTTGCTGTGATCGTCATTGCCTTTGCCATCCCATTACTGAGTGTCATTATTCCTTTGGTTGTGCATCGGGCGTATCGGATTGTTAGTAAGTATGAAGTGAGTGATGCGTTATGAGAATTAGAAACATATGGATTATAACACTTGTTGTGTTGGGCATCAGTGGCTTAGTGATTGTTGAGGGCTTCGTTAATCCGAAGATCGAGGCGAAACAGGCTCGGTACGAGGAAGAGCAGCAGAATCCGCTGACACATGATTTTGCCGCTTTAGCCAAATATCGCAGTCCCTACATGGGTGATAATTCAAACCTTAGTCATCTGAATCAGGCTTTACCTTTACGTGAAAGATTGAATGGTTACCAACTGTATCCGGAGACCTTCACGGTCCAAGTGAATTATAGCTTGGATACGCGTGAGATGGATACAGAGGAACTTGAGCGGATACTTGTATATAATGCGGTTGCGAACTTCGTTATGATCGATAATCTGGAGCAGATCGTCTACCAGTTTGAGAATACCAGCCATACCTTACGTCGTGAATCTGCCCAACAATGGACAGGTACGGAATTAAAGGAACTTCAGAACCCGGAGCTATGGAATTCGACTGTACGCGAGAAGCTGGTAGAACCGGCACAAGTGAAAGAGGCTTTTTCACAGATTGTTGACAATTAAACTGCATGAAATAGAAGGAAATAGGCAAGAGACTCGACTCTTCTCCCATGCTATGTTATTATAAATCTCTGATAACGTGGTAACGAACTAAAGCGTTTGGGTTTTGGTTATAGACATGGAGGGGTTCGAGAGATGAGAAAAAAAGCGATTCTACTATTATTCATTAGCATATGTGTATTGATTGTGGCTGGTTGTTCCAGTTCCGCAAGCAAAGACGATAACACGATTGTTGTAGGAATTGATGACAAGTTTGCTCCAATGGGTTTCCGGGACGAGCAAAATGAAATTGTTGGTTTTGATATTGATTACGCAAGAGCTGCAGCGGAGAAAATGGGTAAAGAAATCACATTCCAGCCGATCGACTGGTCTTCCAAAGAGTCAGAGCTGAACAGTGGCCGGATCGACATGATCTGGAACGGGTACACCATTACGGATGAGCGTAAAGAGAAAGTACTCTTCACGAAGCCGTATCTGGAAAACAGTCAAGTAGCTATTACCTTGGCAGACTCGCCAATCACAAAGCTGGATGAACTTGATGGTAAAAATGTGGGATTGCAGGCGCTGTCCTCCGCGGCAGATGCACTGGCAGCAAGTCCTTTGAAGGATAAAGTGAAAGCTTCCGAATTTAAGGATAACGTGCTTGCACTAACGGATCTGAAGACAAAACGTCTGGATGCGGTCATCATTGATGAAGTGGTAGCGAGATACTACATGTCCAAAGAAGAGGGAACATTCAAACTGCTGGATGAATCTCTTGCACCGGAACAATATGGCATTGGTATCAAAAAAGGCAATGAAGAGCTTCTGAATCAGCTGCAAAAAGCGTTGGATGAGCTGAATGCAGACGGAACAGCTGCTAAAATCTCCACCCAATGGTTGGGTGAAGATAAGGTTCTGAAATAGGCAGGTTACACACCTGTTATATAGTTAGAAACAAAACGGACCCCGTATTCCATGCTGGAGCGATTTATGCCCCAGAGGAATGCGGGGTTAACAGATTAGAGGAGACAACACAATGAGTTGGGATTATTTATCGACCATTTTAAAACCTATGCTAGAGGGTGCACAGACCACCATTTTCATGTTCTTGCTAGCGATCGTGTTATCTGTACCGCTTGGATTTGCGGTCACGCTTGCGATGAGAAGCCAGATTAAACTGCTGGCGTGGATTGCCCATACGTATGTATATGTGATGCGAGGAACACCGCTACTGCTCCAAATTCTATTCTTCTGCTTCGGTTTACCGTTGCTTCCGGTGATTGGAGAGTATCTGGTGTTTGATCGTTTTGTTGCAGCGGGGATTGCGTTCATCCTGAACTATGCGGCGTACTTCGCTGAAATCTTCAGGGGCGGACTGCTTTCCATTGATAAAGGGCAACATGAGGCAGCGAAGGTACTGGGGTTAACAAAGTGGCAAACGATGACTAAAGTCATTATTCCTCAGATGATTCGTGTAGTATTGCCCGCAACGGCCAATGAATCCATTACGCTCATCAAGGATACGGCACTGCTCTATGCCGTGGCTGTACCTGAGCTGTTGTATTACGCCCAAGCGGCGGTAAATCGCGACTTACAGCTGACACCTTTCTTCGTGGCGGCGGTTATGTATCTGCTCATGACACTCGTACTCACCGTGCTGTTCAAGCTACTTGAGAAGCGGTTTTCATTTGAATAAATTAAATCTGATCAATCAAAGGACTGTCTGCATATGACACATATAATAGAAGTAAATCAGTTGAGAAAATCATTCGGTGCACTTGATGTACTGAAACAGGTATCTTTTAACGTGGAACCAGGCGAAGTAATTGCCGTCATCGGACCTTCGGGTTCGGGGAAAAGTACGATGCTGCGCAGCCTGATTCATCTGGAGGATATTTCGGGTGGAACGATTCGCATTCAGGATCAAACGTTGGTTGATAATGGCCGTTACGCGGGTGCCGCAGATATTCGCAAGATGACGGATCGTATGGGTATGGTGTTCCAGCATTTCAATTTGTTCCCGCACCTGACTGTACAAGATAATTTGGAACTTGCACCGAAAACTTTGAAAAAAGAAAGCTCAAGCGTCATTCGATATCGTAGTCTGGAATTACTCGGCAAAGTAGGGCTGTCGGACAAGGCCGATGTCTACCCTGGTAATCTGTCCGGTGGACAGAAACAGCGTGTAGCTATTGCCCGGGCACTGATGATGCAGCCGGACATTCTCCTGTTTGATGAGCCGACGTCGGCACTCGATCCAGAGCTGACCGGGGAGGTATTACGCGTAATCAAACAACTGGCACAGGAAAATATGACCATGATGATTGTCACGCATGAGATGGGCTTCGCCCGTGACGTTGCGGATCGTGTATTTTTCATGGATAACGGGGAAATTGCAGAGGCAGGTCCACCAGAACAGATCTTCGGCAATCCGAGGCTCGCACGTACCCGGACGTTTTTACAGCGGGTGAAAGTGGAAGGATAGAAGGTATTCCAAATCTAAGAAATGTCAAAAGAACGCAATCCTATGAGTAATAAGGGAGTGCGTTCTTTTTTTGAAAGTAATGGCTTATGTCCACAGGTATATGTTCCAGATAATCAGTACAAGGGTCAACAAGATATAAGTTGCTACATTCCAATGGGTTCGAATTCTAAATGTCGTATAACTCATGATTCCAAACAAAATAATACTAAAACATAGAACAGCTACATTATTTCGATAAACAGCGATGATCACAAGCATCAAAATCATAAGTATATTCATGACTTTATCGATTCTCATCGTAGTGATCCCCCAGAGATATTCAGAAAAGTATTACGACTATAATAATATCTATATGTTAGAAGTATTCTTGATTTATATCATCACAAGGATAAACGGTTCTTAAATTCATATCCTTGAAGTACAATCTATAAGATTATGGATTTATATGGTAATTTATAATTAACACAATATGGATATTGTTTTTCCTAATAATCGATTATAATGAACATACTTAAAGAACAGGGAGGATTTACCTTGGAACATCACGAAAATGATGTAGATCGTTATTATAACGACACATTGCCACCACCGCCTTATGTAGTACCAAAGACCAATAGCAAGTCGATTGTATCACTAGTTTTGGGGATACTGTCCGTCACGATTCCTTACGTGGGAATTTTAATGGGAATCGTCGCGATTATATTTGCATCTTTAGCCTTCAAAGAGATCAGAGTTCGCATGGAGCAAGGCAGAGGATTAGCCATTGCTGGACTTGTTTGTGGAATCATCGGTACAGCGATGTATGTATTACTTATTTTGCTCGTGCTATTGTTTAGTTTCGCTATCTCAAGTTCTGAAATTTACTCTACATACTAGAAATATGAAGTTAGCAAACTTAGATTGTAGCTAAAACTAAAAAAAAGCGAAGGCGTACCTTAGCTCACACCTCTTGTTATCTAGAAGAGGGTGGGCCTTAGGTACATGCCTTTGCTTTTTAATTTACGAATTTACAGGTGAAGTGCGACTTCACTGCTGACGTTTTCGTTCTCCGTGGTGCGATGCATCAGGAAATACGTTAGGGTTCCTCCAAGACCAATCACGGCGAAGATGCACAGAATGCCGATCTGATCCCAAGCCACGCCGAACTGACCACTTGATATAACGGCTTTATACCCGGTTACCGAATACGTCATTGGCAGCCATGGATTAAACACTTTCAACCAATTCGGAATAAGTTCCAACGGGAATGTACCGGCACTGGTTGTCAGTTGGAAGATTAACATGAGAATTGCCAGGAAGCGACCGGGATTATCCAGCCAAGTAACCAAAGCCTGAATGATGTACATAAAGCTCAAACTGGTGACAAAGCTGAATAAGAGGAACAACGGAACGCTATGAACCTCCAGACCCAATACGGACAATACGAGCCAGGAAGCGAGAAGGGACTGGACAGCACTCATGATCGTGAAAGCAAGGGTTCTGCTCACAAAACGATTCCAGCTACTCGCATCGGTAACCGTACTGCCGCGTGTGGGTACAACTAGCGTTGCAATCAATGCGCCGACAAACAGCCCCAATGAGAGGAAGTATGGCGAGAATCCTGTACCGTAGTTGGGCACTTCATTATGTTTATGCTCTTCCACCTGAACGGGCTGTGCATACATCTTCACAAGTTCATCCGTCTTTTTCACACTGCTCGTTTCAGCTGTCGCTTCATTTAACTTGGTGGCAAGTTCGCTAGAGCCGTCGGTTAATTTGGCAGTGCCTTCTTTTAATGTTCCCGCACCATCATCCAGCTTGCGGGAACCGTCGGCTATGGTGATGATTCCGTCTGAAAGCTGGTTCATACCCGTAACCAATTGGCCTGCACCTACATTTAACTGACTCGAACCATCTGCAAGTTTGACTCCTCCGGCTGCTGCTTCGGTCAACTTGGCGTTAAATTGTTGAAGGCCCGTTGCAAGCTGCTTATGTCCGGTCGATAATTGTGTTGCTCCTTGTAAAAGTTGCTGTTCACCCTGCACTAGTTGGGTGCTGCCTTGATGCAGTTGCTGTTGCGCAGCCTGGAGGCGTTTGCCGCCTTCCACTAATTGCTGTCCGCCTTGATAGATCTGTTCGCTACCAGTGGCAACGGCCTGACTTGCTGCCAGCAATTGCTGAACAGCAGGGCTCGCGGCAAGCTCGGGACTCGCTTCGGCTAATTGGGCAAGACCTTGCGCAACGGCCTTAGCACCTTCACTCACTTTGCTACTGCCTTCGACTGAGGTTTGCAATCCGGCTGCCAGTTTCGCACTTCCTTGCTCGGAAGCCGCGAGTCCTGCATCCAACTTAGCCGCGCCTTCCTGAGCGGATTGAATGCCAGCCTGTAACTGTTTGCCACCTGCTTCAGCCTGCAATGCACCGTTACCCAGCTTCGTGCCTGCTGCCGCCAATTGGGATAATCCATCGGACAGAGAGTTGGCTCCTGCATGAAGCGTGCCGATTCCTTGTGCCAAGGTAGCTGTACCCTCTTTTAACGGTGCCACACCTGTTTCTAGTTTGTCGGTTCCATCCGCCAGTTTGGACAGGTTCTTTTTCAATGTGGCAGCACCGTCATCCAGCTTGGTTGCGCCCTCGTTGATCTTGTCAGCACCAGCTCCGGCATCTGATAAACCGCTAGAGATCTTCTCCACCTGATCCAATAACGTTTCGGTATACGATTCTGTGACTTTGGCAGAGACTTTGGAGCGAATTTGTTTGACCGCCGTGCCGCCAATCTGACCCGCGAGGAAGTTGTATCCTTCATTGGGTTCGTAGATCAGGTCGGCCGGCTCGGGGTGCTCATCCATCAGGGTTGTTGCTTTGGTGGAAAAGTCCTCCGGAATCACAATCGTCATATAATACAAGTTGTTTTGCATACCTTGTTCTGCTTGTTCACGAGTCACGAATTGCCAGTTGAAATCATCACTTTTTTTCAATTCATCGACCAGATTCTGACCGACCTCCAGTGATTTGTCATTGTAGACTGCACCCTGATCTGTGTTGACCACGGCTACAGGTAATTCATTCATTTTGCCATAGGGGTCCCAGAATGCGTTCAGGAACAGGCCACTATACAGCACGGGAATGAACAGTACAACGAGAATCGGAATGAATACTTTGGGTTTCTTAAAGGCGGATTTCAAATCCTGTGCAAATACAGTTAATGATTTCATCATGTTCTCTCCCCATTATCACGCTACTCCGTTAGTACTATCTCTAATTTTAAAAGGGTTAAGCGACACAGCTTTCTCTATGTTGGGGATAATCCACTCTTGAGAAAGAGGCCCACAAAATCCTTGATCTGATCCTTATGCAGCGTAGGATGCGCTTTGTTCCAATCCGAGGTTAAGGTGACATACAGCTTCAGCAGGACAAAAGAAACCAGCTTGGGATCGTCTCTGCGAATCTGCTCTAATTCCATGGCACGGCTGACCTGACGCTCCAGATATTCGAGAATCGCTGTCTCTACTTTCTGCAGACCTTCCTTCGCCTGTGGCGTGCCGAACTCGTTCACTTCCTGGAACAGTTTGATTAACAGCTCATGCTCCTCCCTATACTCCAACAAAGAATCCATACTCATATGCACGTTATCCAGAAAGGAATTCTCTTCTTTCACCGTCTGCTCTGTAATCTGTCTCATATCCGCAATGATCGAGCGCAGAATCTCGCTGAACAGTTCTTCTTTATTTTCGAAAAAAGTATAGATCGTTCCCTTGCCCACATTGGCAAGTCTCGCAACCTGCTCCATCGTTGTGGCCTTGTAACCAAACAAGGCAAAGGATTTCTCGGCAGAATCCATCACCTGTTGCCTTCGATCTATCGTTTTCATCGCATATACACCTCCTTGTAGGTTGAAAGGATAATGGGTAAGGTAAACCCTATTTTTTGACCAATTTACTATTATGGTCAGTTGGTCGTTAACAACTGTAGCACTTGAGCAGGGAAGGTGGATGTGATCTTTGTCATAAACGGATAGGACAGGTGCGAATGTGATGCTCACATGAAAACCCTGGGGGATTCGCACCTCAGAATTTGTCGAAATGGGCAAAATTGTTGCCTTAAGGCAACATGTAGGCATAATTTGATTGAATAATGATATGGAAAGTCATAGAATAATAGTGAAAATACGTGTTTTTGATGGGTCAAATCGTTAAAATACGTACTTTTTCGCTGTCGCACTCCGTATGGAGTGCGTGGATTGAAATTGGACACGAATTCGGCTCTCTTAGCCTTTTTTACGTCGCACTCCGTATGGAGTGCGTGGATTGAAATATCGGGGCGTTAATTATTGGTATGGCGGGATGGTGTCGCACTCCGTATGGAGTGCGTGGATTGAAATTTGATAATCGTAAACAGTATGAAGTGCGTGGATTGAAATCGTTATCCAGGAGAGCTTTGAGAAAGATGGTCTAGGTCGCACTCCGTATGGAGTGCGTGGATTGAAATACCCTTCCAATCGCTCGTTATACGCTACTACCTTAGTTGCACTCCGTATGGAGTGCGTGGATTGAAATTAGCATGGGCTTTTATGATTATGTTTAAGGGTGGTACACGTCGCACTCCGTATGGAGTGCGTGGATTGAAATTTATCGCGGCTGTATGGGCTGGTATTAAGTTAGGGGTCGCACTCCGTATGGAGTGCGTGGATTGAAATTGTTAAGGAAGGGCTTCAGAAGCTGTCTAGCGAGGTCGCACGCGTGGATTGAAATGGTCTCCCAAAATAGGAGGATATACAAGATATGGTCGCATTCTGTATGGAGTGGCGTGGATTGAAATGTACTCATTTCGGGATCACCAGCTTCTGTCCCGGCGTCGCACTCTGTATGGAGTACGCGGATTGAAATCCTAAAAAGATTGATTTGGGTGGCCTGATTGGTAGTCGCACTCTGTATGGAGCGCATGGATTGAGTTACTCTTAATGATTTCAGGAAGTGGTTCGGGGAAGTGTCACACTTTATATGGAGTGCGTTGCTGGAATCAAAGTGCATGTATTGAAATTGGAGGAGACAATGGATGTACCTGAACGTGGTACTTATATTCAGCGCTGTTGGTGTAGAGTTTCATGTATATTTTTTAAAAGAATTAGTGGGTTCAAAAATTCTGGTACACAGTATAGATAGACCATCTATTATTTTCGAGGTGATAGATGTGAGCTTGTCTTTTTAGATTACTGGACGCCCGATTTTGGGGAACATTGAACCTTAATGGAATTAAGAGAGGATCTTTTATTCAAAAGTTATAAGAAATGATATTATATGTGCTAAATCAGGATAATATGAATTACCGTTATTAAAAAATAATGATTGGAACTCGTGTAGCATGAACATCAAATTATCTTATTGGAAAGGAGCATCGGTTGTGGTTTTAAATATCGTAGATCAAAGTGAAATGTAGGCAAGTTAACTTCTATAAAGTAAATCTGCACAAACAAAACTCCTTTTTTCAAATTCACTAAAAAGAAAAGTCTCTCGCATCGTATAGATTTGAGATATCCACTTACATTTACTCCTCTATAAATTCAACAACTTCTTCAATACGACATTGTAGTTCTTCGCAAATACGCGCAATCACACTTAACGCAACAAACTCTCCATTAGACATTTTGGCTAGAGTAGAAGGTGAAATACCTAGTTGAGTACGCAGGTAAGTTTTATTCTTGTCCTTTTTTATTAGGGTTATCTCCATTGGTTTATAGCTAGGTTTTAATGCCATCATTAACCTCCAAGAAAAGTGTGTATATACGTGTATTTTATTGAATATGGACTATAAATACAAGAAGTCGTACTTTTTGTATAAATTAGCATTGAATAAAAATCTAACTTGTTATACTATATGTATAATAAATCGAACTTTTAGTTCATTAAAAAGAATTTATTTATTTTTGAAATATGGAGGCGATATCTCAAAATGAAAAATTGTTATGCATGAAAAATGATTTTTGATTTAAGTAGATATATTAGAAAATTGTGAGGCATTTGCTGAGGCTGTACGTAACAAACATCTAATTATACTAATCTAGTAAGTTGCAGAAATATGAGATTTTGATAACGATCTAATGAAAAGAGGTGTTCCTGAATATGTCAGATCGTATTGAATTAGCTTCTGTAGTGATAGGTCCTTTTGACGACGTTCAGGATTTTTATATTTACCAAGGATATGTGATGAATGAAAGTTATATCTTTTTCCTTGACGAAGGTTCACTATGGCTACGGCATGTGCACAAAGTTGCTCACGTAGATCACTTATATATTAATGGAGATACCGGAGGAATAATTCTGGCTGAGCACCCTCAAGGAAATGTAAAAGAACTGATAGAGTCAATCGTGGATAGATTGTGCGGAATGGATGCGTTGACTTTTCTCACGGATGTCCTTTTGTGGACTCCAGAACGTGTTGACATGAACTTGAAGCTTGATCGATTTCAATAAGAAAATGATATTATATTATGATACGATGGTCATAGTAGCATTATAGAATGAGATCAAATACATTGAATATTGTCTTTGGTTCTTTAGATGTCGATATATGAAAATAAAATTTCTAAAGTAACAAAGATTAGACCTGTAAATAGCTCTATTTAATGGTGCGAATGTTAAGCTCACATAAAATCTCTAGTAGATTCGCACCTCGAAAATTGTCGATTAAGTTTTTACTGGATTATTTGTATTAAGATGAATTTATTATCATTTACTAAATGACAGAATAACGTTAAAAACATCTTTTTTGAAACGACTATACGTTACTTTCTGCTGTCGCACTCTGTGTAAGTACGTGGAATGAAATCTTTGTAGTAGCGTTGTTACAGGTACGGGTGTCTGATCGCACTCCGTATGGAATGCAAATCGAATCCCTAAAAAAGTCTTACCTTTCTCATGCTAAGCATGGATAAGTGGGTAGGACTTTTCTATTTCAGAGAAATAAAAAATATTAAGTATAGAAAAAATACTGAAAACTGAAATGTGCTATTAAATGCAGCATATTTTAAGATCTTTTGTTAAACAATAGATTTGACCTATGGTAGAAAAATCAATATAATGTTATTAATTGTAAAATAAGGAGGAAGGGTATGTCGAGGTATTATGATGGATACGGATTAGACTCGACTGTGACACTTCTCAGAATAGCTTATGGTCTTGACAACTGGAGAGAGGTCGTTAAGTTAGGTGAAACACTTTATGAAGAATCACTTCGTATATATAATTTACAAATGTTGACTAAGGAACAGGACATCGTTGAAATACATACGCAACGGGCAATAGTATATTACATTGGATACAGTCGTTTGATGCAAGGAATAGCGTATCAAAAACTACTAGAGTTTGATAAAGCTAGGGAATGCGTATTACAATATAGTGATTTTCAGTGGATTAAATTGACTAATCAAGAGACACTTAATGAAATTGAATTTTATAGCGATATAGCCAAGATCAATTTAATGGTTTTGGATTTACTTGAGGGTAATGCTACAAAGCTTGATGAATACGTAGCTTACATTCAAAAGTCAAAAGGTGAGATCATGTCTGGAATATTAACTCTCCTTGAAGCCAATCGTTTAAATAATTTACCTATTCAGAAGTTTGAGTATCTATTTGAAAAACATCGTTTGATTAGTGATACTACCATAATGACTGATATTGATGTTTCTTATTATCTAAAATTTAGTTTTGAGTTGGCGATCTACTATACCCGTAATGGTAATGATTCCGATGCAATCGACATCTTACTGAATTGTTTGGCAATATCTCCTAAAATTAATCAGAATAAGATAAAATATGTAGCCTTTTTTGAAAAAATCAGAGAGCAGGCTACACATGCACAGATTAACACTTACAAATCTATCTTAGAGGGGATGTTATGATGAAGAAAAGAAATGCTCTAAATATGGTGTATTCAATTGTTTTGGCGACGTTAGCAGCAATCCCAATTGAGAGTTTAATCCAGTTATTTAACCATGGCGTTGGTCATTAAGTTTAAATAATCTACTGAATTAGAAAATCTGTCCAAAGTATAAACTATACCCTAAAGAGTAGACACTTTAAAAATGTTTCTCTATGGGGTATTTTTGTTTTATGCTACGATTTAAGATTAACTCAGGAGTAAAAACATTTATGCGTTACTTTCTGCTGTCGCACTTTATACGAGTGCGTGGATTGAAATTTCCTTCCTAGGTAGGTTGATTGGTGCCCACTGTGGTCGCAATCTATACAAATGCACTAAAGTGGCAATCACAAGTCAAAAGACTTACCATCATCTACACTAATCTGTAGCATGAGGTGAGTTTTTTTATATTTGATTTGATACAGTTTTGACGTAGCTGCAGAAGTATTACTGCCTTCTTAACAAATTACATAATATTCTAAAAATATAGGGTTTATAGAAGGAAAATGTATTTTAGTGTCGAAATTTACAATGCGAGTCTTTTTGCCTATGGATCTGGGATTAATGTCATGAAATTCAGTGGAGGTGAAGTGGTGTGACCTATATTGCGCATATCTGTCAAAAGGATGGAAGAATACAAACCGTTCAGGATCACTTAGTAGAGGTTAAGCAAGGTGCGGAGCAGGCTGGAGAGAAGATCGGCGTTAAATATTTGGCAGGGATTGCTGGTCTTCTGCATGATATGGGCAAAAATACAGATCTTTTTCGAAACTACATTCAGGAAGCTGTCGCAAACCCGGATGCCCCTCCTCGCAAAGGTTCAGTTGATCATTCGACTGCTGGTGGCAAGCTGCTGCACAGCCTTTACCATGGAAGCGGCACAACGCTGGAGTCAAAGTACACAGCGGAGTGGATTGCCAATTGTATTATCTCCCATCATCAGGGTCTAAGAGACTACATATCACCTGATAAAACTTCACCTTATATGGAGCGAGTCATTTCCAAGGAACTAGATCAATATGAGCAAGCGAAAGAAGAATTTTTCAAACACAATGCCCCAGACCTACTCAACCATATGTTTAAACAAGCGATTGAGGAGCTTCAACGATACATAAAGATCATCAAAGAGCATAAACTTCCGCCGATTGCAGGAGCACTGCTTATCAAGTATATGTTTAGCTGCCTGATCGACGCGGATCGAACGAATACAAGGCGATTTGAAGAAAATGAAACTTTAGCAGAAGAAATCAATTACAAGACTTTTTTTCAACAAAGCTATGAATTACTATCTCAACATTTAAGCAAGCTTGAGCACAGCAGTATAGTAGACACACCCATTAATCGATTGCGACGTGAAATGTCCCGGCAATGCGAACAATTTGCATATCGTCCATCAGGAGTGTACACCCTTTCCATACCAACAGGCGGGGGGAAAACGCTTGCCAGTATGCGCTATGCGCTAAGACATGCCATTGAACATAACAAACAGCGAATTATATATATCGTTCCGTACACCACCATCATTGAACAAAATGCGGCTGAGATCCGCCATATTTTGAAGAACGATGACATGATTTTGGAACATCATTCCAACGTGGTGGATGACAAGGATGACGAACGCCATGAGGGGGACGAAGGGGAAACCCTGGATTTGCGCAAAAAGAATCTCAAGCTTGCCCGTGATCATTGGGATCGGCCGATTATTTTTACGACAATGGTTCAGTTTTTGAACACCTTTTATGCCAAAGGAACCCGAAACGTCCGCAGATTACATCAGCTTTCCAAGGCAGTCATTGTATTTGATGAAGTGCAGTCGGTTCCGGTTCATTGTATCTCCCTCTTTAATGCTGCACTGAATTTCCTGCATGTGATTGGGAGATCCAGCCTGTTGCTCTGTACGGCTACTCAGCCTGCATTGGATTTTGTGAAGCACAAGCTACATTTCTCCAAGCAACCGGAGATTATTCAGAATTTAGATGAGGTCGGCCGAAGCTTCAAACGAGTTGATTTACAGGATCTTACGCGGGAATCACTTTCGGGCTGGGGTGCAGAGGAAGTATCTTCTTTTGTCCAGGAACAGATGAGGGAAGTGGACAGTGTGCTGGTCATTTTGAACACAAAAACAGCGGTCCGTAAACTGTTTGAACAGTTGAATGAGGTGAAATGGCTAAGAGAGAGTGGCGTTCAGGTGGTTCATCTGAGCACCAATATGTGTGCAGCACATCGCAAAGAGGTTTTATCCGGGGAGTATGGCGTAATTCCGAGATTGGCAAAGGGTGAACGTATCATCTGTGTGAGTACACAGCTTATTGAGGCGGGCGTGAATATCAGCTTTGATTGCGTGGTTCGTTCCTTGGCTGGATTGGACTCGATTGCTCAGGCGGCTGGACGATGTAACCGGCATGGGAAAGATAAGGTTCGTAATGTGTACATCATTCGCTCATCGGATGAGGTATTAACGAATCTGCCTGAGATTCAAATTGGTGCCGAGAAAACGGAACGTGTGCTTCAGGAATTCAAGAATGACCCGGGTTCGCTCGGCGATGACTTGTTATCTTCAAAGGCAATGTCTCGTTATTTTGAATATTATTTTAACGATATTGGAGACAAAATGCATTACCCCATTCCTAAGCTTGAACAGAACTTGTTTGATCTTATGGACCGTAATCGTTATTACGTGGATGCCTATAAGAAGAAGCATGATTGTAAGCCAGAGGTTGTGAATCATTATGCGATAGCTACGGCAGAGAAGTATTTCGAAGCCATATCCACGAACGCGACGCCCGTAATTGTTCCGTATGGAGAAGAAGGAAAAGAATTGATTTTGGACCTGAATGGAGCAATTGAACCTGGTGAAATGAGTGAGTTATTACGCAAGGCTCAACAGTATACGGTGAATATCTACGACCATGAACTCCGGGCATTGGAGAAAAATGGAGATGTGAGACCTCTTTTACATGGGCATGTTCTTGCATTGAGAGAACCAGCATATTCCGATGATTTCGGCGTGGAACTTAAGGGTGAAGGTGCTTGGGAACCTATGATGATCTGATCATTTGATTCATTACATCTGGGAGATTCATGACACATGTTTCTCCCTTTTATACCCCATAGAAAGGAGCTGAAACGTTGAGAAATCAAATCGAATTTGAGGTTTCGGGAAAATATGCGCTATTCACCGATCCACTGACCAAGTTGGGCGGAGAAAAATTCTCTTATCAGATTCCTACATACCAAGCCCTCAAAGGGATTGTTGAATCTATTTACTGGAAGCCAACGCTGACCTGGATTGTAGATGAAGTCCGTATTATGAATCCAATTCAGACCGAATCAAAGGGTATGCGTCCGATTGAATATAGCGGGGGCAACACACTGGCCTATTACACCTATCTAAGAGATGTGCGTTATCAGGTGAAGGCTCATTTTATATTTAATCCGCATCGTGAAGATTTGATACATGACCAGAACGAACATAAACATCACAATATCGCCAAACGAGCAGTTCAGGTTGGGGGACGAAGAGATATCTTTCTGGGGACCCGTGAATGTCAGGGGTACGTTGAACCGTGCCAGTTTGGTGAAGATGACAGTTTCTATGATCGTATAGGTGAGCTTGATTTTGGCACGATGCTGCATGGAATCAGTTACCCGGATGAAACAGGAAGCAATGAGCGAGAGGTTCGTCTGTGGAAAGCGAAAATGCAGCATGGTGTCATTCAATTTATCCGTCCGGATGAATGCACATTGGTGCGCAAAGTGGGAGAAGGTACAGCTAAAATATTCGATGCAGGGAATATGCAATCTGTAGATGATCTTCATTCAGAATGGTTTGGAAATGAGGTGAGTGAATGAGTTGGCTTGCCAATTTAAGCAGAACGTATGATGATCACGCTAAGGTTGTCGGACAATTTGAAATGAAGAAAAATGGCAAGGAATACGCTCTGATTCCAATCTCGCACACAACACAGACCGCCCATATTGAAGTTCATCTGAATGGAAAAGGAGATATCGTAAATGCCAAAGTGGTAGAAAAGAATGATGGCAGTACGATTATTCCTTGCACCGAAGCTTCCGCAAGCCGAACGAGTGCGCCCGTACCGTATCCGCTTTTTGACAAGTTATCCTATGTTGCAGGAGATTACACTCAGTTCTGCGGAGAGGTCAAGGGAACACCATATCAGGATTATTTAAACCAACTGAAGGCTTGGTGCGAATCTCCCTTTAGTCACCCTAGAGTACAGAGTGTACTTCACTATGTCAGCAAAGGTACACTCATCGCTGATTTAGTGAACAGAGGCATACTTCATGTGGATAGCCAAGGTAAGCTGCTGGAGAAGTGGATCGCAGGGCCTGGCGACCAGGAAGGGAAAAAGCCTGACATCTTCAATGTCATCGCAGCAGATCAGAGTGGGGCATTTGTTCGATTTGCTGTAGATATTCCAGGAGAACCCGAATCCAGATTATGGCGTGATGCTTCGGTACAGCAGTCTTTTATCCATTTTTACGAGATGAGTTTGCAGGACAAGGATATCTGTTTCGTGACAGGTGATTACCTACCAGTTGCTGATAAACATGCTTCTCGCATACGTCACTCAGGAGACAAGTCCAAGTTGATCTCAGCTAACGACTCTAGTGGATTTACGTATCGGGGGCGTTTTCGTACCAGTCGTGACGCAGCTGTAGTAAGCTACGAAGCTTCACAGAAAGGGCATAACGCTCTGAAGTGGCTCATTGATCGACAAGGAACCACCATTGATGGCAAAGTGTTTCTGGTGTGGGGAAGCACAAGTCTGGATATGCCAGAACCTCAAGAAGATGCATTTAGCTTGTGGGATGAGGATGATGAGGAAGCATTTGCTGGCGGGGACACAACGCATAAGGAGTTTGCTTTGCAAATCAGGAAGGCGATTGGCGGTTACCGATACGATGGGGAGTATAACTCTAAACATGAAGTGACTTTGATGACACTGGATGCGGCCACACCAGGGCGAATGTCGATTATGTATTATCGGAGTTTAGATCAGAACGAGTATTTGGATCGAATATTAGCTTGGCATGAGAGCTGTTATTGGTTACATCGTTATCGGAAAAATAAAAATGACAAACCCGTCTCGTTTGTTGGGGCGCCTGCGACCAAAGACATTGCATTTGCAGCCTATGGTCCACGAGCCAGTGACAAGGTAGTTAAGGGATTAATGGAGCGAATGCTCCCATGTATCATAGATGAGCGACCCATTCCGCTGGATATCGTTCGCAGTTCTATCCAACGTGCATCCAACCCGGTAGGCATGGAAAATTGGGAGTGGGAGAAAACACTGAGCATTACTTGCGCACTTGTTAATAAGAAGGAGGGGTATGGAGTGAGTCTGAATACAGAAACAACGGATCGTAGCTACGTATTTGGCAGAATGCTTGCCATTGCAGATGTATTAGAGAGAAGTGCTCTGGGTAAAGAGGAAAAACGAGCGACAAATGCCATTCGATATATGAACGCCTTTGCACAACGACCAGGCAGAACTTGGAGCATTATTCAATCTAATCTCCAACCTTATCAAGCGCGGATGGGGACGGGTGCCAGATATTATAATTCGTTGCTGGATGAAGTTGGAGATAAACTACAGTTGGAAGATTTTACAGACAAGCCACTTACGGGATTATACTTACTAGGCTTCTACAGTCAGCGTAACGATTTATATACAAGTAGGAAAGATAAAGAAGCCGCAGCTACACTTGATAAAGACGATGAAAACCAATTGAACGAACAAGGGGATAACTAAATGAGTACACTTGATCACAAAATCGATTTTGCTGTTGTACTGTCTGTTCGTAATGCCAACCCGAATGGTGATCCATTGAATGGAAACCGTCCTCGTCAGAACTACGATGGCTTAGGAGAAATCTCGGATGTATGTATAAAGCGTAAAATTCGTAACCGCCTTCAGGATATGGGAGAGTCCATTCTGGTGCAATCCGATGAAAAACGGAATGATGCTCACCGTTCCATTAAAGATCGTGTCGATGCCAATGAGAATGTACAAGAGCATGCCAAAGGTAAAAAGGCAAATAAGGATTTGTATGCAGAAGCCGCTTGTCAGTCCTGGATTGACGTACGTAGCTTTGGACAGGTATTTGCTTTTAGCGGCACAGATGTATCTGTGGGGATTCGGGGTCCGGTATCGATTCATACAGCGGTTAGTTTGGATCGGATTGACATCTCAAGCATGCAGATTACGAAGAGTGTTAACTCTGTCACAACAGCTAAAGATCCAGATAAAAAAGGTTCAGACACGATGGGCATGAAACACCGCGTAGATTTTGGAGTGTATGTTTTTTATGGAAGTATCAACACGCAACTGGCAGAGAAGACCGGATTTACATATGAAGACGCGGAGAAAATTCGTGAATCACTGAGAACCTTATTCGAGAATGATACGTCTTCGGCTCGTCCCGATGGAAGTATGGAGGTTCACCAGTTGTATTGGTGGGAGCATAGCTCCAAAATGGGGCAATATTCATCTGCCAAGGTACATCGCTCTTTGAAAATTGAATTGAAGCCAGACGTAGCCGAAGCGAAGTCTTACGATGATTATAATTATACGGTGGTGCCGCTGGAAGGCTTGACAGTCCAAGAATATGAAGGACTATAACGAAGAGGATTATCTGCTGCTTTCGGGTATTCAGCATTTTAACTTTTGCAGAAGGCAGTGGGCATTAATTCATATCGAACAGCAGTGGGAAGACAATGTGCGTACCATTGAAGGAGATCATTTGCATCGAAAGGCAGATCAGCCAGCGCTTCGTGAAAAACGAGGCGATAAACTAGTGGTTCGAGTGCTTCCGGTGCAATCGAGGGAACTTGGAATCACAGGCATCTGTGATGTGGTTGAATTCATTCGTGATCCATCTGGAGTTCCGCTTGCAGGAGAGGAAGGCTTATACCTTCCTTATCCTGTTGAATACAAACGTGGGAAACCCAAACGAAATGATTCCGATCACTCCCAATTGGTAGCACAAGTCATGTGTCTTGAAGAAATGCTCGTATGTGATATTCCCAAGGCCTATTTTTATTATGACGAGATCAAACATAGGGTTGAAGTCATCATTACTGCGGCAGATCGGGAACGAGTGAAGGCAAGTATTCAAGAGATGAGACATTATTTTGAACGGAACCATACACCCAAAGCGAAAGCCGGGCCACATTGCCTGAGTTGTTCTTTGAAAAATATTTGTGTACCTGATATCTTGAACAAACGCTCCGTTTCAAGTTACATCGAAAGCAGGTTGAATGAATGAAAAAGCTGCTGAACACCTTATTTGTAACATTACCCGATACATACCTTGGACTGGATGGGGAAAACATTGTGGTGAAGCAGGAGGAAGAAATTCTTGCTCGCTATCCGCTACATAATTTGGAGGCCGTTTGTACCTTTGGCTATGCTGGAGTAAGTCCAGCACTGATGGGGGCTTGTGCGTCACGCAATGTTAGTTTGACATTTATGACACGAACGGGGCGATTCCTCGCACGGGTGATTGGTGAGGATCGAGGAAATGTGGTTCTTCGCAAAGAACAGTATCGTATCTCGGACGATGAGGTGCGTAGTGCGCGGGTTGCTCGTAATATGATTACAGGCAAGTTATACAACAACAAGTGGATTTTGGAACGAGCCACACGGGATTATGCACTACGTATCGACACGGAACGAATCAAGAAGGTTACGGAGTCGCTAGGTGAAACGATGAAGCTGTTGCGCGAGGTGGAGCAATTGGATATATTGCGCGGATTGGAAGGATCGGCTGCCGTGCAACATAACTCTGTGTTCGATGATCTAATTCTACAGCAAAAAGAATCGTTTTATTTTTATGGACGTAGCCGACGTCCTCCGCTGGATAAAGTGAATGCACTATTATCCTTTGCCTATACCCTGCTCGCTAATGATATGAAGTCTGCACTTGAATCTGTCGGACTTGATGCATATGTCGGTTTTTTGCACAGGGATCGTCCTGGCAGAGCTTCTCTTGCATTGGATATGATGGAGGAACTTCGAGGAGTGTACGCAGACCGATTTGTACTTTCTCTTATTAACAAAAAAGTGATTAACGATAAAGGCTTTTATGTAAAAGAAAATCTTGCAGTCATTATGGATGATGAAACACGAAAGAAAGTGTTAAAAGCATGGCAGGAGCGCAAACAAGAGAAGATTATGCATCCGTATTTGAATGAAAAAATACCTTGGGGGCTTGTGCCCTATACCCAAGCTTTATTGCTGGCGAGACATATACGTGGGGATCTGGATGAATATCCTCCGTTTCTGTGGAAGTAGGTGTGACGATTGCTTATTTTAATTACGTATGATGTAAGCACGATAGATAGCGAAGGCCGAAGAAGACTATCTAAAGTGGCGAAAAAGTGTGTGGATCACGGTCAGCGAGTGCAGAACTCGGTGTTTGAATGTATACTGGATGCTGCCCAATTTAGACGATTAAGATTCGAACTGGAAGAATTAATTGATAAGGATACAGATAGTCTTCGTTTCTATAACTTAGGTGATAATTACAAAAGAAAAGTTCAACATGTGGGTGCCAAAGATTCCTATGATATGGGTGATCCGTTAATACTTTAGCAGGTGCGAATGCCAAGCTCACATGATTTCCCTGGGGGATTCGCACCTCGGAATTTGTCGAAAAGGTCTTTATTGTGACCTTTTGGCAATGATTTATGATCGGAAATTTGTGATAACCGTTTTAAAGAAGTAGAACTATCGAAAATACGTTAATAGTTATTCTTCAAGCATAGTTATTACGTCACTTTTCGCTGTCGCACTCTGTATGGAGTGCGTGGATTGAAATTCGTAGATACTCCCAATACAGATCATAATCCCGAGTCGCACTCTGTATGGAGTGCGTGGATTGAAATTTCTGGAAGACTATCCACAAGTGGAAGTTGTGGAGTCGCACTCTGTATGGAGTGCGTGGATTGAAATGTCTTCAGTATAAACAGAAGGCCGTTTCTTACCGTCGCACTCTGTATGGAGTGCGTGGATTGAAATCGTTTAACCTCGCGATATTCACGTTCAACTCCGCCGTCGCACTCTGTATGGAGTGCGTGGATTGAAATAACTCTGCGATCTCTCTTTTTTCGTTTTCTATTCGTCGCACTCTGTATGGAGTGCGTGGATTGAAATTCGAATCACGCTCATTTCTTTTAATAGATCGGCGTCGCACTCTGTATGGAGTGCGTGGATTGAAATCACATAACACCGAATATTGTACCAATGGTGGATGGGGTCGCACTCTGTATGGAGTGCGTGGATTGAAATCCCGCATCACACCGCCCTTCGCCAGTTATGAAGCTTGTCGCACTCTGTATGGAGTGCGTGGATTGAAATGTCTCGTTACTGACAGATCAGTTGATAGATGGGCAGTCGCACTCTGTATGGAGTGCGTGGATTGAAATTTTCATTTCGGTTAGTATCTTTTCATAGTCTGACGTCGCACTCTGTATAGAGTGCGTGGATTGAAATATTGTCCTTAATGACCATGTTAATGGGAAATAACTCACATTAAAGAAGTACATTGGAACGGCAAATACCTACTTATGACTGGGAAGTTGAAGTTTATAATTCACATGAACATGTAAAACAGCTTTGGGCTTACATATTGACGCTGAAATTACTCAGCATTAGAAATTCAATTCCAATTGACTATACTTGGAATGTATATTACCCAACGTAAAAAGTAATACTTGAACATAAAAGTAGTACATTGTAATATAGGTAATAGAGTAGGAGGTAGTAGTGTATGAGTATGTATGAATCAGGTAAGGTAACTTCGAAAGGACAAGTTACAATTCCAGTTGAGGTAAGGAAACAACTAGGTATAGCTACAGGCGACAAAATTATTGTAATTATCCAAAATGGCGAAGCAAAATTAGAAGTTAGGAAACAGAAAAAGCTAACTGATCTTGTAGGAATCTTAAAGACAGGGCAAGAACATGATCTTCAGGAAGCTAGGAAGTCAGCGATTGACTGGGTGGGGAACAGTTACAAAAAAGGGGAATAGCAATGGATTTTTTGGCTGATACAAACATACTAGTACGGTTGTTCACTCAAGACGATAAGGAGCAGTTTGAAAAAGTTTCTGAAATGCTAGATAGCGGAGATTTTCAGATAATTGTTTCATCACCAGTAATTATTGAAACATGTTGGGTACTGAAATCACATTACAAGCATTCTAATGTTGATGTAGGAAATGCCCTGCTTAGTCTATCGCAAATTGATAACATTATCTTTGAGGAAGATTACATGAAAGATGCGTTAAGGCTGTTTGTTGAAAAGGGTAACGTTGACATTGTGGACTGTTATCTTAGCGCAAAATCAAAAACAATTAACATGCCAGTAGTAACATGGGACAGTGATTTTAAGAAGCTGGGATGCGAGTATTACAAGCCAAATCAACTTTAAATGTTGTTTAGGTAATTGAAACCAGCGGTAGCAGGAACATTACAGTAAATAATGCTGGTACAAGTATTCTAAATCGTACTCTGTATGGAGTGCGTGATTGAAATTTTGGTAAGAGGACGAGAATGGATTTTGTATCTAACTGAGCTCCTAATACCTGTAATAAAAACACAGATAGTTGTACTGTCTGTGTTTTTTGTATAACGACGGATAGAACTACGAGTACCTGTTTTTTGAATGATACAGAGATGTAGCTTGCATGAAGTGCACCAAGGAGGAGCACATTGGCCCAATAACTATTCCCTGTTCTTAGGCGTTTATTGAGTTGAATAGCTGATTGAAGAAAGCTCGTAACTATGTCTTAGTTAAATTCGTCTAATAGATTGAGGTGATTGAGAATGAAACCATTTAAATATTGGAGCCAGCGTTTGAGTATACTTTTGATTCTAGTCATTATTGTTGGCTGTGGAACATCGAATAAGGGAGAAATAACATCCAAACCCCAGGAAACGATTACGAAAGAAGTTTCAAAGGAATCAACGAAGCGATGCCCGGGAACCCTTGAATGGATTGATTTTCTGATGTTCAATGATGTTACATATTTTCAAAACAACGAAGGGGCCAAAGTGGTACCTGCAGAGCAAATTGGGGATAGGGTAGGGGAAGTGAACTACATGCTGAACGAGCATGCGTGTGCGGATCACGTGACCCAGAATGGTGATGCGGCATATCTTCCAATTGGAACTGTTATATATGAACTGAAAGGTTATAAGTCGCATTATCGCGTAGTAGCGAATAATAAGGTTTACGAAGCAAAAGAAAATCCCAATGCTAAGACAATGGGAGACCTGATGGACATTGAAGACAAAGTGGAAAAAGTCAGCCTTGAAAGCGGGAACGATGGCAGCCCAATCGGTGACTTCCCCCAGGAAGCCGCATCCGAATTCATGAACGAGCTTTTGCCGTTGCGATATGTTGGCTTTAATGAGGTGTACAAGAAATCCAAGCATGAGACAGGGATTTTTTTACGTGTGCACCTTCAAGATGGAACATCTTTTCGAATGGTTTATTATCCGAAAGCGAATGCTTTCTCAGCAGGTGCATTTGGAACAGAAAAGATACAATCATTAATCGTTTCTCAGAGAAAAGAAATTAAAGCAGCTGCAGGATTATAGTGGATTGGAGGTTCAACAATCAGTTGATGACACCACTGTCTGTTAAATGATACCGGGAAGTATAGAACTAGAACCTACCTACCCTACCCTGGTAACAACAAAAAAACCAAGGCTTTGAGTTCAGTCACTCATGAGCCTTGGTTTTTACTGTGTCTTATTATTTTTATCTATATCCTATTAATTCTATTCTGCACGTACTTTAAAGAATGAGATCAGTTCTTGCAGTTGCTCGGATACAACCGAGAGCTCATCGGAGGCACTCACAATGGCTGCCATGGAGGCTTCCTGCTCATCAATTGACTGCTCAATTTGTTTACTGCTGCTTGCTGCCTTGCTGACATTGGCAGACAGTTCATCGGCCGTGGCAGACATTTCCTGTGTACTTGCCGAGATCTCTTCAGTAGAACTGGAGATATCCTGAATCTGGTTTGCAACTTTATTCGTAGCAGTCAGAATATTCTCGAAGAATACGCCAGTCTCTTGGGTAACTTCCAAGCCTTTGGTGACTTCCTTGGAACCCAACTGCATCGCTTCAGAAGACTGCATGATATCCCGTTGAATTTCTTCAATTAACTGTCGAATTTGCTTCGCTGATTCCTGAGATTGCTCTGCAAGGTTACGTACCTCACCTGCAACCACCGCAAAACCTCTTCCTTCTTCACCTGCGCGGGCTGCCTCGATTGAAGCGTTAAGTGCAAGCAAGTTAGTTTGTCCAGCAATCTCCGTAATCACGTTAACAATGTTGCTAATCTGGTTCGAGTTGTTTTCCAAAGACTGAATCGAATTTGACGTATTTTGCACCGCACCGGAGATCAGGCGCATCTGCTCAATGACTTGTTGCATCACCACATTACCTGTGCTGGAGCGCTGCTCCATGCTGAGTGCTTCATCTGCCACATCGGCTGAGCTGCTGGCGATCGTCTGCACTACCGTTGACATTTCGGTCATGGCGCGTGCGTTCTCCACAGTGGCTTTGTCTTGTGACACCAGTCCAGTAGATATTTCTCGAATATTGGTGCTGATGGATTGAATGTTCACATTATTTTTCTCGGAAATGCCCAGTAGTTGTTTGGAAGATTCCGAGAGGTGATGTGAAGCATTCTGTACTTTATAGATGGTTGTATTGAAGCGATGGATCATCGCATTAAACTTCTCGTTGATGATACCCAGATCATCTCGCCCGGTATCGATGGTTACGTCCAGATTACCCGTGCTTACTTCTTCGATACCTTTCATCAGATTGCGGATCGGAAGCAACGTTCTTTTCAGCAAAATAAATTGCAATACCATGAACAGGATCAGGAAACCGATCAGGAACATCAAACCGTACGTAAGCAGTTTGTTCAGGCCTTTTGGAACGGCACTTGCATCTACATCGAAGTAAAGAGCAGCATACATGGAGCCGTCTGCGTTATTAATCGGATAGATCAGAGTGGTCCAGGTTCCGTACTCATCCGTGTAGAAATCACTGAAGGCAGGTTTTCCGTCCTTTTTCATCTGTTCCAGCACTACGACGTTATTCTGAGGCAGCGGGTACATGGCACCTGCGGGTAGATTACCTTCCTCGAATGGTTCCAACAGATTCGTTGGAATCGCGATGATGGACGTTCCGTTTCCTTGCTCAAGTTCTGAACCAAAAATGTACGCTTGCGCGATGTTTGGATAGAATTCATGGATGGAATCGAGATAAGTTTTCATTTCCAGCTGTACAGGACCGGAGTAGCTTTTTTCCTTAGCTGCTTCTGCCACTTTGGCAGTGTCGAGATCATCGTACCATTTCTGGGTGATGACGGTAGCCTGGTCGTGCAACTGTTCAACCAAGATATTTTTTTGCAATTGATACGCGGCAGTAATCAGAATTACACCGATCAACATGATGCTGCCGAATGAAATCACCAAATTTTTGATGAAGAAAGGCATGGTACTCCAGCGAAGCTTATTAAACAAGATGGTTCACTCCTTCTACGATTGTGAAAATGCACTATACCTGGATGGGATGCTATACGCTATGTAATCTAATGAATATTTAGTGGAAAATTGTTATCGTGCAACTTCTATAATTCTGATTTTTGCTGTGGTTACGTGACATTTTCTCATGCTTCAGTGTGCTTTTTGCATTGTTTCAAGTTCTACTTCACTTATAGGACCCCCAGGTAAGTTACTCGTAGATTATATCGTTATAAAGTCATATTAATATTAGCTTTTAGAGAAAAAATGGTTCTAAGGTACTGGTTCTGTGGGCGTGTTTTCATTTTCGATCTTTATTATTACGTTTGTTAATGCAAGGTTCTAGTGAGATAGATGAAATTAATTACTATATATCCCAAAAATATTATGTTCCAAGAGGCCCCCATTCGTAAGGGGGCTTTTTGGGCTTACTTGTCATGACCTAAAGAAAACACAAGTGAACGAAAAGACAGTCCATTGTTACCCTTTCGCAGGAACGCTAAGATGAAGTTGTTAAAGCGTTTACATCACGTAATGAAGGGAGCTTAAATCGGATGCCAGAAATTACGATCAGGCTGTATGAAGGCAGGACGGATGAGCAAAAGCAGGAGATAGTGGAGGTGTTCACACGCGAGCTCTCGCGTATTATCGACCGTGAGCCGGATTACATTTCCATCGAATTTAATGAGATCCCATGGGACGAGAACGTTCCTGATAACTTGAGAAGCACGCAATCACACAAGCAGGGAGGGGAGAAGACGTGAAGCCGGCAGATGTCGTGCCACCAAGCCGGGGTGCAACCGGACTTCACTCGTCTAGTCTGGGCGTTCGGCTCGGAGATGCGGGACGTTATCTGTGGCGATACCGGATACTATATCTGCTCTCCTTACCGGGTATCCTGTATTTTTTCCTCTTCAAATATGTACCTTTATTCGGTTCAGTGATTGCCTTTCAGAACTACAACATTTTCAAAGGCATCACCGGAAGTGATTGGGTAGGTCTGGAGCATTTCCAGAAGATGTTCAGCCATTATGATTTTTTAAGAATCCTTAATAACACACTTCTGCTTGGACTATATGATCTCGTGATTGCATTCCCGGTACCGATCTTACTGGCGATTCTGCTGAATGAAGTGCGGATGATTGTGTTTAAGCGTTTGCTGCAAACGATTGTATACATGCCTCACTTTCTGTCCTGGGTCGTCATTAGCGGTATCTTCATGGGTATTTTCTCGATGGATGCCGGGGTGGTCAACAAGGCACTTGGATTTCTGGGCATGCAACCGATCTACTTCCTTGGAGAAGACTCGTACATTCGTTCCATTCTGATCGGTTCCGGGATCTGGCGCGACTCCGGGTACGGCACGATTATTTTCCTGGCTGCCATTGCGGGCATCAATCCCGATCTGTATGAGGCGGCAGAGGTGGACGGAGCTGGACGTTTGAAGCAAATATGGTCGATTACCCTGCCATCCTTGCTGCCAACGATTATGATTTTGTTGCTGCTGCACATCGGGAAGTTCCTTGATCTGGGCTTTGAGCGTGTGTTTGTATTCCTGAATCCGCTCAATCTGGAATCTGGCGAGATTCTCGATACGTACATCTACAAAGCCGGGCTTCTCTCACAGCAATACAGCTATACAACAGCCATCGGGTTGTTCAAGTCGGTCGTGGGCTTGATGCTTATTCTACTCGGTAACTTCTTTAGCAAAAAAACAACCGGCGAAAGCCTGTATTAGGAGGCGAGATGGATGCGTACCCCCAGTGTCCGTTACCGTATATTTCGCATTGGAAATCTCGTTTTTCTTACGCTGCTCTCGTTAACGATGATTCTGCCTTTCATTAATGTACTGGCCCAATCACTTAGCAGCTCGGAAGCGATCATGGGCGGAAAGGTCAGCTTCTGGCCTGTAGCTTTTACCTGGATCAATTACGAATATGTATTCGGCGATGCTGCCTTCTGGCGGGCTTTTGCGGTATCGGTTGGGGTAACGTTAGTGGGTACGCTGGTCAATCTCGCCGCAACGGCATCACTCGCGTATCCCGTGTCCCGTCCAGAGTACAAGGGGCGATCTCTTATTGTCATGTTTGTCCTGGTGACCGTCGTATTCTCGGCGCCGCTCATTCCGAATTTTATCCTGATGAAGGAGCTGCATCTGGTCAACAATCCACTGGTGCTGATTGTGCCAGGAGCGATTAACGCCTTTAACTTTTTCGTCATGCGTTCGTTCTTCTCACAGCTGCCGGGTGAACTGATCGATGCCGCCCGCATCGATGGCTGTGGAGAGTTTGGCATCATCTGGCGTATCGTTATTCCATTGTCTAAACCAGCCATGGCATCACTCGGCATTTTCTATGCGGTGGGCCACTGGAATGCGTATTCCACCGCGCTTTATTATCTGAATGATCCCGCCTGGTGGCCGATCCAGGTCACACTCAAGAAGTTGTTTGAGAGTGACGATATTTCCGTCGATCCGGGTTCTGCCGTCTATAGCACCCTTGCACATACATCGCCGGAAGGCATCAAAATGGCAACCATCATCATCGCCACCTTGCCAATCATTATCATATACCCTTTCCTGCAAAAGCATTTTGTAAAAGGAATCATGGTCGGCTCCGTCAAATCTTAACTACAAGCAGCATACAGATCTGACGGAAACGGGGGAATGGCGATGTTCAGAATCTTGATTACGGACGATGAACCGATGATTCGGATGGGTCTGGCGAAGATGATTGAGCAAGCAGGACTGTTTGATTGTGAGATCCGGCAGGCGGCGCATGGGGAAGAGGCCCTTCAGGTGGTGAAGGACTTTCAACCACACATCCTGTTCACGGATATTCGCATGCCAACGATGGATGGCATTGAGTTGTGCCGACGTTTATCCGAGCAAGGCAGTACGATGCGCATTATTGTTGTCTCCGGTTATTCAGACTTTGAATATGCAAGAGCCTGTATGGATTATGGGGTAAAACGATATCTGCTCAAGCCAGTGGGACGACAGGAGCTTCATGAACTTCTGCTCAAATTGCTGGCATCCGAAGAGGATAAACCTACGGTATCCCTTGTACCCGTGAGGGAGCTGAATGATTGGGCCATGCGTCTGGAAGAGGCTATATGGGAGTTAAGGCAATCCGATGTGACCGAGCTACTCGCAGCATGGTCGAATCGTTATCCGGCATATGCCCTGATGCCTGAGCAGACTGCGGAGCTTTTTCAGGAATTGCTGGAATTGATTGTGGCCCGCATGAACGCCCGTGGCAACGGAACGATGAGTACGTCCAGTAAGATAATTGTAAGCGTTTCCTCAAGAGAGTGCTTCGAGGCTCTGGGCAACGAGATCCACACGTTAATGAAGACGATCAAGGAAAAGCGTAGTGGCAAGCGCAAGCATCCAGTGGAAGAAGCAAAGGCTTATCTGGAGCAGCATTTGCGCCGGGAAGTGTCACTGGACGAGATTGCTTCCAAGCTTGGACTGAACTCTTCCTACTTCAGCCAACTGTTTAAACAGACGACAGGTCAGACCTTTATCCAATACCGGATACGCAGCAAAATGGAACTGGCCAAACGCATGCTGGAACAGCCGGGCAACCGGATTACGGATATATCCTACGAAGTGGGGTATGCGGATCATCCCCATTTTACCAAGACATTCAAGAAAATTACCGGACTGACCCCGTCCGAATATCGCAGTAAGTTGGGCATTGAATGATGAAGCGCAGCCTGTCGATCCGCCTGTTCTTTCATTTTGCCATCGTCATTACGTTGTCCCTGTCTGCCATTGGCTTGTTTACCTATACCTATGCCTCGACTGAGATGAACGATCAGCTGGCGGACAACATTGCCCAAACGATGCGTAATACGGCGTACCAGACCGATCTGTATTTGCAAAATTATGATCGTGCTACCTACTCCATTCTCTCGAACGGAAGTGTGAAGCACTTTCTCGATATGAATTCGGAGGATAGTTATGCCTATTACGAGTATAGCCGTCAGATTAAAAGGAACGTGTTCCCGCCTGTTTTTATGTTATATCCACAGATCAAGTTCCTGTATGTTATCGGGGAGAACGGGCGGGTTGTCATCGATGACAACCAGAATTCAGCGGGCATACCCGATATCGATGCTGCACAGCAGTATAAGGAGTTGCTCGCTGCAACACCTGCGAATGGCGAATCGACTTTGCTCACCCGCAGTATTCGCAGTGGACAGAATGCAAATGTCATTACGATTGCGCGCCGGATCAGGGGGGTGTCCTCCTATACACCAAACGGAGTGCTGGCGATGGAAGTGAATGTGCTGGAACTTGACAACATCTGGGGAGAACTCGATCTCGGTCAAGGGGGCTATCAGTATGTGATGGATCAGAACGGAAATGTCATCTACACTCCTGGGGACGAGGAGGCGCAGACCGTGATGTCGTCCAGCACCGTGGACAGACTTATGCACATGGAGGCAGGGTCACTGGAACAGAACACGGATGGCACCAAACGGCTGTTTATATCGGAGCTATCTGCCTATTCGGGCTGGCGCTTTGTTGCTTCCGTGCCACTCTCGGAGCTTCAAAGGCCGATTGCAACGATCCGCTCAGCTACATTATGGGTTGGTGCAGGGACCTTGCTCGCTGCGCTTGTGGTGGCCTACCGGATCGGAGCATCTCAAGTAGAACCCATTCGTGTGCTGATGAACGGAATGAGACAGACGGAGAAGGGAATCTGGAACAAGGTGGAGATGAAGGAAAGGCGCGATGAGATCGGAGTGTTGATTCGCAGCTATAATCTGATGGTCAGCCGTTTGTCGGACATGATTGAGAGTGTATATGAGTCGGAGTTGCGCCGCCAGAAGTCGGAAATTGAGCTACAGCACGAAGCGTTGGAACGACACCGTGCGGAATTTCAGGCGCTCCAGTTGCAGATCAATCCACATTTTCTCTACAACACATTGGAGACTATCAAATGTTATGCCGTTGTACAGGATTCCGAAGAAATTACGCAGATGGTTGAATCGATGGCTCATATGCTCCGTTATTCCATTCAGACCAATCTGGAGGAAATTACGGTTGCCAATGAGTTGAAGCATGTGCTGGCCTACCTTTCCATCATGAAACATCGCATGGATCGGGAGCTTGAAGTTGAGGTCATCATTGCACCGGATCTGTTGTTGGAAAAAATGGTTCGTCTCACCCTCCAGCCCCTGGTGGAAAATGTGCTGCAACATGCGTTTCCACGGGGCATGGAACCGGGTCATTTTATCCGCATCGATGCTCGGCGTCTGGATGATCGATTTCTTGTCATCGTTCAGGATAATGGCATGGGCATAAGCAATGAACGTCTGGAGAAGCTGCGTCGCCGTCTGGAACTGAACCGTCTGGCAGGTGAAGACACCGATGATGTTTATCATCGTGGTGGCATCGGACTTATGAATGTACATCGCCGGATTCAGCTCGTATTTGGAGAGACGTACGGCTTGATGATGGAGAGTGAGGAAGGCTTGGGAACGACCATTAAGATGGCGCTTCCGGCGGACCAGCACAGCAAGCGTATTTAATTGAAACCAATAACAAGGAGGAAGATAAAACATGAATATCAATTTACAGAACAAAATTGCATTGGTAACAGGTTCCAGTGGAGGTATTGGTGCTGCTATCGCTGGAGCGTTGGCTCGGTGCGGGGCGAAGGTCGCTGTGAATGGTCTGCATAATATGGAGCGGGCGGAGGAAGTTGTGACTGCCATCCGGGATGCTGGTGGTGAAGCGGCGGCATTTCAGGCAGATGTGACGGATACGGATGCGATCAGAGCGATGGTTGAAGAGATTACACTCCGTTTTGGCGGTCCAATTGACCTGTTGGTTAACAACGCGGGACATCTGGTGGAGCGGAGCCCCATTGAAACGATGAGTGAGGAGCTGTACAGCCGGATTATGGATGTCAATCTGAAGAGCGCCGTCTTTGTCTCCAAAGCAGTCATTCCTGGCATGAGGGCGGCTGGTGGCGGACGAATTATCAATCTGACCTCCGTAGCGGCTCATAATGGAGGCGGGCCGGGTGCAGCGATTTACGCAGCATCCAAGGCGGCTGTCATGGCGTTAACCAAAGGGCTCGCCAAAGAGCTTGCCCCTGGCGGGATTACGGTGAATGCGCTCTCCCCAGGCTTCATCGGACAGACGGCTTTCCATACTACGTTCACCTCGGCAGAAGGTCGGTCTTCTGCGGTAAGCAGCATCCCGCTTGGACGGGAAGGGACTCCCGATGATGTCGCAGGAGCGGCGTTGTACCTGTGTTCCGACCTGGGTTCTTTTATAACTGGAGAGACGCTTGAAATCAATGGCGGCATGTATATGCGTTGATAATACAACATTGCGATAAGGAGGGGACAAAACGATGGAAGTGAAGCGAAAGCTTGCAGAAAGATCGTTGTACCAACCCATCAGCGGGCCGTTCCATGTGGACTATGCGCCTGATGAGCATACCGTTCTGGCAGAGAATCCGCCAAGGTTTACCTGGATGGCGGCACAGCAGGAGGATGAGAATGCCTATCTGCTGCAAGTGTCGGCGAGCCCTTCTTTTCAGGAAGAAGAGACGATGACCTTTGCGCCGCTCCCGTATAACTTTTTCACGCCAGACCAGGTGTTTAGACCTGGGGATTATTATTGGCGATATGCGCTACTTGTAGATCACCCAGTGCAGCAAGGGAGTGAATACGAAGCGCATGTCTCACAAGGGAAACAAGGAAGTGAAGCCGAAGGGCATGCCTCGCAAGGGAAGCAAGGGGAAATGTCGGCTTGGAGTGAGGTGCGGCGGTTCACTGTACCAGTGGGATTACCCGAGACACCGCTACCTTCCCGGGAGCAGCGATACGATTCCACAGACATGTCTCACCCCCGGCTGTGGCTTGGTGAGCGTGGGTTGAATGCACTTTCGGATGCCATTGCGTCAGATGCTACATATTGCGGCTGGGATGCATTTATGGCAAATTCCGTGGAGCCGTGGGCAAAACGTGAGCCCATTCGTGAACCGCAGCCTTACCCGGAGAACAAACGTGTCGCCCCGCTCTGGAGGCAAATGTACATTGACTGTCAGGAAGTGTTATATGCGATTCGTCATCTGAGTATCGCTGGGCGAGTGCTTCGAGATGAACGGCTACTTGATGCGGCGAAAACTTGGCTGTTGCATGTGGCAGCTTGGGATACGGAGGGAACGACCTCCCGCGATTATAATGACGAGGCGGCTTTTCGGGTTGCCGCTGGGCTTGCTTGGGGTTATGACTGGCTGCATGATGAGTTGAACAGTGAAGAGCAGGAAGTGGTAAGGCGCAGTTTGCTGCGGCGGACAGAACAGGTAGCCCAGCATGTGATGGTTCGCTCGAAGATTCATCATGTGCCCTATGACAGCCATGCGGTGCGTTCATTATCCTCCGTGCTTGTACCTTGCTGTATGTCCTTGTTGCATGAGGAGCAGCAGGCTGCGCAGTGGCTGGATTATGCGATCGATTATTATGCCTGTCTGTACTCCCCTTGGGGAGGCAGTGATGGAGGTTGGGCAGAAGGTCCGATGTATTGGACAACAGGCATGGCCTATGTGACCGAAGCGATGAATTTGCTGCGAAACTATGCGGGCATCGACTTTTTCCGTCGGCCATTCTTCCAGCGTACCGGAGATTTTCCTTTCTACGTGTACCCGCCCGATGCTCGGCGCGCCAGCTTTGGGGACCAGTCTACGCTGGGTGACCCGGTAAACTTGAAAACAGGTTATCTTGTCCGCCAACTGGCGGGGGTTACAGGCAACCGTTGGTACCAGTGGTACTTTGAGCGTGTACGTCAATCCGATCCGGGGACAGAGGGTGCTTTTTATAACTACGGTTGGTGGGACTTTAACTTTGACGAATTAGTATACCGCCACGATTATCCGCAGGTGGAGGAAGAGTCGCCTGTGGACATCGAGCCGCTGAAGTGGTTCCGTGATGTGGGATGGGTAGCCATGCATCACCGGATGGACGATCCGGATGAGCATATGATGCTTCTGCTCAAGTCAAGCCGTTACGGCTCGATCAGCCACAGTCATGCGGATCAGAATAGCTTCACTTTGCATGCATTCGGTGAGCCGCTCGCGGCGGATACGGGCTATTATATCGCCCACGGCAGCTCCTTCCACCGGGAATGGCGCAGGCAGACACGCTCCAAAAACAATCTGCTGATTGGTGGAACAGGCCAGTATGCTGAGAACAACAAGGTGCTGAATATGGCCGCAACCGGGCAGATCGAAGAGGCCTATTGGCGGGACGGCGATGGTTATGTGCGCGCGGTAGCGACCGATGCCTATGCCAGCACCGTCCCCCATGTGAAGCGTGTTGTACGGGAGATTCATTATCTGCAATCATCCTATTTCGTCATTGTGGACCATATTGACCTGGAGAAACCGGACAGCGTTCAATGGCTGTTCCATGCACTGCACCCGCTACAGCTGAAAGGGCAGAGCTTCCGTCTGAACGGTATTAAGGCGGGGCTTGAGGGGACATTTGTATATGCTTCCTCCGGTGAGCTAGCGCTTAGCCAGACGGATCAATTTGCAGAGGTGGACCCCTCGGAGTACGAAGGGCTGGAAAGACATTATCATCTGAGCGCGGAAACGCGGCCTGCCACAAGTCATACAATAGTTACGCTGCTTGTACCATATAAGATCGAGGAGCCGAAGTATGTCCCCTATTTCATCGATGATCAGGATCACGGCATCCATCTCTATTTTACCGACAACGGTGTAACAAAGAAGATCGAGGTATCCAAGACGTACTAATAAGTGTGGACCTAAAGAAAACGCAATCTCATCTAAAACATCCCCATTGTTGCAGGCGGTGGGGATGTTTTATCATCTTCATGAAAGCGCTTCACATATAAGCGATACCTAAACCTAAATCAGGATGAAAAGAGGGGTAGCATGAAAAAGTGGATGGTCACAGGCATGGCGCTATTGCTGGCGGCAACCTTCATTGCGGGATGCAGCAAGGGAAGCGGGGCGGAATCCGGTGAGAATGGGGGAGACGGCAAGACAAGGTTCTCCATGTCACTGCGAACGCTGGCGTATACGTATGTGGAGAAGTCACCGGACATCAACCAGGATAAATGGGTGAAAAAGCTGGAGGAACTGACCAATAGCGATCTGAAAATCGTTCTCGTGCCTCATAAGGAATATGAGCAGAAAATGGTCCAGATGTTTGCCACCAATGATATTCCTGATGTGGTGCAGGGTGATGGCGGCGTCAACGGCAAGGAGATGGCCGGTTCGGTCGAAGCCGGAGTATTCCAGCCGCTGGATGAGCTGTTGCAGCAGTATGGGCAAGATTTGCTGAAAGCCGTGCCGAAGGAAGCCTGGGACCAGGTCACCCATGACGGCCAGATCTATGCCATCCCCGAATATTTATCCAATCCATCCCGCCGGGCAACCTGGATTCGTAAGGATCTGCTGGATCAAACGGGATTGCCTGTGCCCACCACGGTGGAGGAAACATTGGAAGTGCTACGTGCCTTTAAAAAGCTTGGCGTGGAGAATCCATATATGGGGCGTGAAGATTTCAAATATGCGGATACCTTCTTTGGTGCCTATGATGTGCAGCAGTTCCTGTCCATGATGGAGCAGCAGGGCGACCAGATTGTACCCAAGTTCATGGATAACGAAAATATGCAGCAAGCCCTGACGGTTTATAAGACGATGTACGAAGAAGGGCTGATTAACAAAGAGTTTGCGACCATCAATTCGACGGTATTCAAAAATACAATTCTCTCCGGTAAGGCGGGCATGTGGTCCATGAACGCCAACGAACTGATTCAATGGGAGAAGCAGATTAAAGCGTCGGTTCCCGATGCCAAAATCGAAATTATCCCTTCCCCTGTTGGTCCGGACGGTAAAGGTGGTTATTATCTGTACGGTCCGGTGACACGTGCCTACTTTATCAATAAGGATGCGGCTGATCCGGCTTCCATTATCCGTTTTTTTAACTGGATGGTTTCCGATGAAGCAGAGAAGTTTTTCACGTACGGCACGGAAGGAGAAACCTACACAGAGGATAATGGCGTCATTTCTTACACCGCTCCAACGGATTCCGCTGGCGTGGATGAAGAGCGTTACCGTCAGTCTTTCTTATGGTTTGTTCAGGACACAACGTACAATAAAGGCTCGTTATCGCTGACAGAAGAAGGCAGGAAACTGATGAATATTTACGATACGATTTTAGCCAAAGAAGGCCGGGATGGCATCAACTTTGATCCACGGTTGGAGGCCTTTGTGCAGAATCCCGAGATTGCTCCCAATTCGGATACACCTCCTCAAGTATTGCTCACACACATGATCAAGATGGTTTACGGTAAGGAGCCCATCTCCGATTGGCCGAAAGTGGTTGAGGAATGGAAATCCAAAGGTGGCGATCAGGCCATCGAGGAAGCTACGGAGAAATTTAAGAAGGGTGAGGGAGTGTCAGCCCCGCGTCGCTAACTATATAAGTTGAACAATACATTTACACGATCACAGCGATCGGAAGGTTGTTCTGTCATTGGAATGGCAAGTCAGCTGAATACGGAGGGATACAAATGAAAGACTTGTTCAAAACGTGGACGAAGCGGGCTGTACTTGTTGCCATATCTTTCATACTCATTACCGGTATCGCCATTCCTGTGCATGAAGTCCGGGCGATGGAAGACGATATTCCTCATTCTGTTATCCATGCTGCACAGGAAGAAAATATCCCGGAACCCGAGGGGCCCGAACTGGAGATTTACGCGGAAAACTTTGATGATCCCGACAATTTTGGCTCTACGGGCGGAATTGCATTGAAGGCACCATGGCGTCAGGACGGTGCGGGCGGGAGCAAGGCCAAAACGTCTTCTTCAACAACCGCACCATCCCAACCCAACATGGTCAAGATAGATGGAACCGATGCACTCGCGCTGCCACTTGATCTGACCGGATACGGAAACATCCGGCTAAGCTACTACACAAGAGCTTCCTCCTATATAAGCGGAAACGTGATTATTGAATGGTCGAAGGATGGAGGAATTTCCTGGACGACGTTGGAGACGTTTCAACTTCCCCCAGGAACTCCAGACATGAAGAATAAGGAAGGCAATACCTTAAAAAGCTGGACGCTGGGTTCCGAAGCGAACAATAACAGTACAGTGAATATTCGATTTCGGACAGGAGATACCATGCAGGCCAACATGTATATCGACAATGTTGCCATTTACGGTCAGGTCATTCCGGGAATAACGCCTGCCCCTTCCCCAGTGCCGCCTGGAGAAGAGAATACTGAGTTTACGCCACCGCTAGGAGTGACTTTATACGAGGATGTGGAGATTGGCATGGCTGGTGGGCGGGCGATGTATTCATCCATTGCCGTTCCCGAGACAGCGGCAACTGAACCGATGCCAGTTATGATCTATATTCACGGAGGTGGGTGGAATCACGGGGATCGGAAGCAGGCATTGAACTCCATATGCAATTATGTACTCAAACGTGGTTACATCGGTGTATCTCTGGACTACCGGCTCACGCCTGAGGCGCCTTTCCCTGCCCAGATTCAGGATGTCAAACTTGCTATCCGATATTTGCGGGCCCATGCCGCCCAGTACAATCTGGACCCAAGTCGTATCGGAGTCTGGGGATCATCTGCGGGCGGTCACCTGGCCGCATTACTTGGGACCACGGGGGACCTGGTCGCTGGTGATCCCGTCGTGCTTGATACAGGAGTCACGGTAGAGGTACCGGATCTCGAAGGTTCTGGCGGCTGGCCTGAGTATTCGGACAAAGTGCAGGCGGTTGCCGACTGGTACGGACCCGCTGATTTTACGACGACATTTGCCAATAACTATAGCTCGGTCACGGCTCTGCTTGGCGGTCATCGCGCATTGGATGTACCGGAACAGGCCAGACTTGCGATGCCGGGCACGTATGCCTCACCGGATGATCCACCGTTCTGGATTCGCCACGGGGATGCTGACGCCACCATTCCATACACGGACAGTGTTACTTTTGCAGAGCAGCTTCAATCTGCGGGTGTGCCGATTGTGGATGTGAAGATTGTACCCGGTCAGGGCCATGGATTTACAGGTACAGCTTCCGAGAATGCCAATGCGGAGGCATGGGCCTTCTTGGATGAACATGTGAAGAACCGGATCGTTACGGAGCCAATTATTTTCAAAAGAAATCCCGCAGACACTTCTTATGTAGATGAAGAAGAACGACCGTTGATGGAGAAGGTCATCGCCAGCAAGCTGCCAAGCGACGATGCGGCGATTGATAGCAGCAAGCCTGATCTGAATTTCAATCAGGCTACAGGTTCCAGCACCGGATTACTAAGTATTTCTTCGACTACTTCCACCAAGAAATATGTATATCTCAAATTTGATATGACCGGAAATGAGCCGGAAGGAGATCGTTATCAACTGCGGATTGCAGCGAAGAAAGGCACTTCGAATACCGATACGGAGTTGTCCCTTTACGGTTTGGATGCCACAGACTGGAGTGAATCATCACTAACCTGGTCGAATGCTCCCGTCCAAAGTCTGAGCGAAGCTTCGCTGCTGGGCACATTCCAGGTCACGGCAGATCGGAATGGAAGTCCGGCAGTTTATGAAGTGGATGTAACCGATTATGTGAAGGAACGTGCAGATGTTGGGCAAGTGGCATTTTTGCTCGCGGATGCGGGATCAACAGGTGTTTCCGTTAACGTCTATACCAAGGAAGCCAACGGAACGAGCAATCCGCGTCCGCAGTTATCTGTCATTGCTTTAATCGAAGAAGGCAGTGACGCGCAGTCACCAGAATGGGAGCAGGGAGCTGAACTGGAGATTCGCAACTGGGGAACGGATTTTGCGGAACTGAGATGGCCTGCTGCCAGTGACGATACGGCTGTATCTGCCTACCGAATTTATCGTGATGGAGTTCTGCTGAGCGAACAAGGTAAGCAGTCATTCCGGGACAGCGGACTTGAAGCGGAAACACCATATACATTTCAAGTGAGGGCGATTGACGAAGCGGGCAACGTCAGCAGTGCTTTATCAACCGAAATGACAACCCTTGACGGCCCGGTATCATCCCTGCCTGTGGCTTCCGTCACGGCAAGTGGCAGCGACGGCAACCTGGCGACCAATACCCTCGACAATAACAGCTATACACGCTGGTCTGTTGCAGGAGAGGGGCAATGGATCACATTTGATCTGGGGCAGGTACAGCCAGTGGGTTATGTTGGGATTGGTTTTTACAAAGGGGATATCCGAAAGACATCTTTTGAGATGGAATCGTCTGTTGACGGTGAGCAGTGGACCCAGATATTTAATGGCGAAAGCAGTGGAGATACAACCGAAATGCAGGCGTTTGATATCCCGGACACTTCTGCACGTTATGTGCGAATCACCGGACGTGGCAATTCCGATGGAAGTATTTACACAAGTCTGAGCGATGTGCATCTGTATGCCCCTTTTGCAGGGGGAGGGACACCTGTGGCTCTGATTCCATACATCGTGCCCCAACCACCTGAAGGGACGATGCCCTTTATCGCACCAGGTCTGACGGAAACAGATGGCACACCACATGCTGTCCATGCTCCACATGCCGTGACCGGACGTACAATTGATGTACGGGATTATGGAGCAGATCCTGCTGACAACACGAGTGATGACCGCCCTGCTATACAGGCTGCGATGGACGAAGCCAACGTTGGGGATGAAGTGTTTTTACCTGATGGAGTGTACAATTTGTTATCCGGGCCGGATTTGAGCACCAATCTGATGCTCAAATCCGGAGTGAATCTGAGAGGTGAGAGCCGTGAAGGAACTGTGCTCAAGACATCGCTGAATCAGGTGACGGGAAGTGCCGTTCTGAAAGCATCGGCTCAGCATAGCATTCTCGTATCCAACATGACCATAACTTCAGTCTGGTCCGGCAGCTACACGACCGATCATCAATCCAATAACCCCTCCGCAGGAGGGCCGGATAGCATGATCCATATCGCCAATTATGGCGAGGCACCATCGTATGACATTACGATTGACGGCGTAATTGTGGAGAAGTTCAAACGAATGGCGATCCGCATTGAGCACAGCCGCGATGTTGTTGTGAAGCATGCAACCTTCCGCAATGCAACAGATCTGGGCCCTGGAGGTTCAGGTTATGGCATTTCGATTCAGGGAACGGCCAAGACCGATCGGCTCGGATTTGACAATGATACATTATGGAACGTGGTGGAGGACAGTACATTTGAAGGTCCCTATCTCAGACATGGAGCACTGATTCAGTTTGTGGCTCATAATAACGTGTTACGTGGCAATACGTTTAACGGAACAAAGTTGGACGCCATCGACCTTCATGGTGAACTGGAGTATTTGAATGAAATCTCCGGCAATGTCATTACGGACGTATTGACAGGCGCAGGGATTGGGCTCGGCAATACCGGGGGTTCGGCTCCCAGCAACCACAGCAAGTCTGGCAAAGGGAACTACATTCATGACAACACAATTACGAACAGTCGAATTGGTATTTCGGTAACCATGGGTACCCCCGATACCCTAATTGAGGATAATCTCATCGAGAATACTAAAGTGATTGCAGAGGCAGCGGGGATCAAAGTGTTGAACGGACCGGGCACGGTGATTCGCGGCAATATAATTCGTAACAATACGGCGAGCGGTTACTGGGGTGTGAGGCTTGAGCGCGACAAAGGTGATGCCGGAGCAGGCAATATCGGCGAAGGGGACCCTGAGAATGTGTGGATTGAAAATAACCTTATTGAAGGGAATGCAAACGGAATCGGCCTCTTTGCCGGAGTAAACATTCTAATGAAGGCCAACATTTTAAACAACATGAATGAGGACTACTACAAAGCAGCAGGTGTTACAGTTACCGAGTTATAAAGAATCAGAACAAGTGGCCTGGCAGGCGTCTATATAAGTTGAAGCTCAATATTACACCATACTGCAATCGGAGTGATAAGGTGTAACATTTATAGTTCAACTTATGTAGCCTGATGGGCTACTTTTTGTTATGAATCCTTAATTTAAGATTCACTAAAGGTTCGTCCTATTCACAACAGGCTGCCGATTCTGTCCATGAACAGCTCAAGTCGGTAGAGCAGATCAAGGCATCTGCGGCTATTTTGTCTGATGTGTCGACAGAGCTGCAGACCTCACTTAGTCCGTTTAAGATTTAAGATCTGTTACAATAGGGAAAAGGAGGGACTACAATATGGCCCCTGATAAAACAAAACTTTTCCCGAATGAGAATATCCGTACGGTATGTTACATTCAAAACCTGCCGCCGCGTTCCAACGTGGACATCGGTGATTATACGTATTATAGTGATAACACAAATCCGCCAGAGCAATTCTATGACCGGATACAGCATCATTATGACTTTATTGGTGATCGCCTGGTCATTGGCAATTTCTGTGCAATTGCGGAAGGTGTGACATTCATTATGAATGGTGCGAATCATCGGATGGAGGGTATGACCACGTATCCGTTCAACATTTTTGGTGGAGGATGGGAGCGTGTGACACCTACACTGGAACAACTTCCATATAAGGGTGACACGGTACTGGGGAACGATGTATGGCTTGGACAAAATGTAACGATCATGCCTGGTATCACGATTGGAGACGGGGCAATCGTTGCCTCCAATTCAACCGTTGTTAAGGACATTGAACCCTATACGATTGTTGGTGGTAATCCAGCCAAGACTGTTAAAAAGCGTTTTGACGAAGAGACGATTGCACTGCTGCTGGAATTGAAGTGGTGGGATCAGGATGAGGAATGGCTGGATACGCATTTGGAACGTCTTGTCTCTACATATGATCTACAGATCTTGCGCGAGCTTCTGAACAGCAAATAGGCTGGATGTGCATTGTGCTTAAAAGACAAATAAGCTGGTTCCTGACGGAGCCGGCTTCCAAGCAAATCAGGCCCTGGACCGTTTTGAGCGGATCAGGGCCTCTTGTTGTCCAAGATGAAATGTTAATTTAACGGGTGGGTGGTCGTAGGGTACAATCAGACTTTGTTGATGGGGGCTTCAAATGAGTGTGATTTTCTGTATGATCCGAGTTTGTCTGTTTGCCTGAATAAAAGTTAATGATATCATCAACGGTAGTAAACACGACATTTAAATCCATATTATCATTGTGTGTTTGAATAAAAACCTCTTTTCAATAAGTTGTTGCGTTGTTTAATTTAAAGCTTCTTTCATGCTTAAGCCTGCTGTGAATACAGGAACTTTACCTGCAGGTAGTTGAATTTCTTTGCCTGTTTTCCGGCTTCTTCCCGTTCTTGCCTCACGCTTCTGCACTTCAAATTTCCCGAATCCGACCAGTTGAACTTCTTTGCCTTCTTTGAGAGCTTCGAGAATCGAGTCCAGTACAACGGTTACAGCTTTTTCAGCATTCTTCTTGGAGAAACCGCCAGCCTTAGCTACTTCTGTGATCAATTGTTCTTTATCCATGGGGAATACCTCGCTTTCATTCTTGGGATGTGGAAACTTTGCTGTGACACATATGTGTAAATAAAAAGCTGCCTTATTAATAAGGCAGCTTTCATATAATTAAAGTTTAGTAACGTTCTCAGCTTGTGGTCCACGGTTACCTTGAGTTACTTCAAATTGAACGCGTTGACCTTCGTCCAAAGATTTGTAACCTTCACCTTGAATTGCACTGAAATGAACGAATACATCTGTTCCTTCTTCAGTTTCGATAAAGCCGAATCCTTTATCCGCGTTGAACCATTTCACTGTACCTGTTTGCATGTGATTCCTCCAAAAAATAAGTTTTTAGCCGATCATTATGACGAGTATAATTTAAAATTGACACTCACCTGGTGCATTTAAACCACGAACTTGATGTCCGCTAATGTATCGATTAATATGATAATACCATGTCCGCTAATATAAGTCAAGATTTGGAGGTATTTTCTAATGAATCAGTCATCAGGGGTTTCGGTGCAGCGGGAACCGACAGTAGAGGAATTCATACATATGCTTGCTAAAGAGGGGGAATTGCATCCCAAAACCGTGAAGGAATATGCAAGTGATCTGAAGCACTTTATCGAATGGTACAAGGAAAGCACCATGCTCAGCGCAGAGTTTTCACTGCGAATTGAAGATGTGGATACATCCACTTTAGTCAGTTATCGTGAAGATGCTCACCAAGTTATGTTATTGAAACCAGCCACCATTAACCGGAGATTGATTACGCTGAAGCGTTTTTTCAAATGGGCTGTCTTGGAATCCAGGCTCAGTCATGACCCTTCCAAACCATTAAAATTCATTCCGGAAGACAAAGTAAGTCCACGCCGAATGACATTGGAAGAAGAGCAGGCATTCCTCGCAGCAGTGGAGTATGGTAATTCACTTCGTGATCAGACCATCCTGACCCTTATGTTTCACACAGGCTTGCGAACGATGGAGGTATGCAACCTCAAGCCTCATGATATCGAAATTGGTAGACGAAGCGGTCACCTGACAGTGAGCGCAGATAAACGCAACGTGCAACGTAAGATCCCTCTGAAAATGCAGTGTGTTGTCATGTTGAATCAGTACTTATCTGATCTTGCTACCGATCATGCGTATCTTTTTCCTTCAGAGAAGACAAACGATCGTTTAACGGAGAGAGCACTGCGCCACCTGATTAAAAAAGTAATGATAACAGCAGGGCTGGAAGGACTGAGTTCACACGACCTGCGTCATCGTTTTGGCTACGCCATGGCTGAGCATACGCCACTGCACCGTTTGGCCGAGATAATGGGACACACCAACCCAGATACAACAATGATTTATTTTAAAGCATTAAGTACGAATCATCGTAAAGAACAAGAATGAATTCTGAATTATAGTCAGAATCAAAACACCTCTTAATTAGAAGTACTTCGAAATTTTCCGTGTTTGTATTACTTTAACCTACCTTTAGCATTCATATACGATCCTTCACATTTCACTTAGGCACTGCCCGACAGGGTTGCCTTACCTCTAACAAAGAAAGCGATTACATATCCCTGATAATATTGTATATTATGATGGCAACCTTGGAACAGATCAACATGATCCTGTGCATTTTGCTTCAATTCGGTGACAGAAAGAAATCAAATGATTCACAATGCTACATATATATTCGTTGATAGGGCATAAGGCCGGCATCAAAAGGGAGGAATCCAAACGTGTACCGGGTACTGCTGGTGGATGATGAAGAAGATGTGCGTGAAGGACTTGTTGTAGAGGTCGATTGGGAAGCGCTCGATCTGCGGATAGTCGGTTTGGCTGAGAATGGGCGGGAAGCATTGGAGATGGCGGAGCGGGTAGAGCCGGACATTGTGGTGACCGATATCAGCATGCCATTTATGAATGGTTTGGAACTCGCACAAAGATTGAGGAAACGTAATCCACTCGTGAAGGTGGTCATTTTGACTGGATATGATGAATTTGATTATGCGAGGCAAGCCATCTCGTTAAGTGTGGATGAATATCTGCTGAAGCCGTTCTCGGCAGGGCATCTCACCGAACTGCTCACAAGATTGCGCGCCCAGATGGCGGCTGAAGTGGCTGAGCGTGAAGATGTACAGCAACTGCGTGAACACTATCATACCAGTTTGCCTTTATTACAGGCAGATCTGATGGCGACCTTGCTCCATCGACAGAAATCCTCAACATATATTCATAGTAAAGCCAAACAATGCGGATTGGATCTGACAGGGGAACGTTATGGGGTGTCCGTATTGACACTGCATATGGATGGAGATGTGCAGAAGGAGAAGTCTGAGGGAGTATTCAGCGAGCCCCCACAGCGACATAACAAAACAACATCCGAGGTAGCGGATCAGTCTGAGATATTCATTCCCGGAGGTTCCTTGCGTCAATCTGAGGATGCTGAACTGAAGCGCTTTGCTGCACTTAACATTGCGGCAGAAGTTTGGGCGGAGCATGGGGCTGGTCATGCCTTTATGCATCAGGAGACGATTGTCCTGCTCTATGTGGATCGTACGGGCGGTACAGATGGAGTGAAGCGGCAACAGAAGGCATTAGAAACTGTGATGCGCAGCATCAACCACTATTTACGTATCCCGGCTACGGTGGGCTCTGGTCAGATTGTGGATACACTCGCGGATGTGAATCATGCCTATGAAGATGCCCTGCTGGCATTGGATTATCGACTTGTGCCCGGGACGGATTCAATTATATACATCGCGGACGTGGAGCGACAGACAGCGGGCAAACTGCGGTTCGACGAGTTGAAGCAGCAGACGCTGACACGTTGCCTTAAGGCGGGTACACAAGCGGAGCTGGAGGAAGCACTTGCGATCATTTTCCGGGAAATTACAGTGGAACACGGGCGAAGTGATATTCAGCTCTATTTAATTGAAGTATTAACAACAGTGTGGAAGGCAGCACAGGCATCAGGGGAAGCGATGGAGGACATCTTTGGTGCAGGGTTCCAGTTGTATGCGGATTTGTTCCGACTGCCGGGACTCACTGAGGCACAGAAGAAGGTACAGGAGGTCTGTCTACTCGTGCAACATCGCATTGCGAGCGGACGGCAGCATGTATACAAGGATATTGTCGAGCAGGCGTTGGTCTTCACGAAAGAGCATTATGCCGACCCGGACCTATCTATTCAGAAGGTGTGCGGACATTTGCATATCAGCTCCGGTTATTTTTGTGGCATTTTCAAAAAAGAAGTACAACTTACCTTCCTGCAGTACCTGATGCAGATCCGAATGGAGGCAGCGCGTGAGCTGCTTCGCTCGACCGAGCTGAAGTCGTTTGAGATTGCGGAGCAGGTTGGCTTTGCCGAACCCAATTACTTCAGTTTTTGTTTCAAAAAACATATTGGCATCTCGCCCAAAGAATATCGTAAACAGGCTTCCCAGGCGGCAAGTGAAGGTTCGATCCGATGAATTTCTTGTCCAGATGGGTGAAGTCCATGGGACCTCAATTACGCTCTCGTCTGCGTTCGTCCAGAGTCAGCAGTATCCGGTTTATTATTACGTGGTCCTTTTCCGTCTTCATCGTCTTGGTGCTAACTATCATGGCGATGCTTCTGCATGACAAGTTCACGCAGGCTGCCGAGCGAAGTGCGGAACTCACGACGAGACAGATTGTGGATCAGGTCAGTTATAACCTGGAGGATTACGTCCGTAGTATGTCTCATCTGTACCGTGCCATTGAGGAACACATGCTGCGTGACGGGACATGGGAAGGGGAACTGGTGGACAAACAGCTTGACACACTGCTCAGCAGTCGTGAAGATATCATCTCGATTACTCTGCTTGATTCCACGGGGAAATTGCTCAAGAACCGACCTACAGCCGAATTAAAAACCAGCGCCCATGTGACACAGCAAGGGTGGTTTCAGTCTGCGCTTCGTGTGCCGGATCACCTGAGTTTCTCGTTACCTCATATTCAGAACATGTACACAGGCCCATATAAATGGGTCGTTTCCATGAGCAAAGGCATAACGATACGGCAAAATGGTCAGGATCGGCAGGTTATCCTGCTGGTCGATATCAATTTCAAACAGATGGATGAACTGAGCCGTCGGGTCAGTCTGGGGCAACGAGGATACGTGTATATCATCGATGAGAGTGCGGGCAATATCGTGTACCATCCGCAGCAACAATTGATGTATATGGGACTCAAAAGCGAGAATATCGAACAGGCTTTGGTGGCTTCCGGCAGTTACGAAGATGAAGCAGATGGGCAGAAAAGGCTGAATACCGTAAAGTCCGTTGCCAATATCGGGTGGAAAATCGTCGGTGTTGCTTATTTGGATGAGATTATGACAACGCGTCAGGAAGTGAACGGATATCTCATTCGTGTATTGGTCGTTGTACTGGTACTGGTCATTCTTGTCTCGCTGTTCTTATCCTCCAGTCTGACTCGCCCGATTCGGCGAATGGAACGTAAAATGAAGGCCGTAGAGCGCGGGGATTTCAACGTGGAGTTGCCGATTGAAGGGCCGCTGGAGGTGGAACGTCTATCTCGTCGCTTTAATCTGATGGTCAATAAAATTCGCACCCTGATGGATGAGATCATCCATGAGCAGGAACAGAAGCGGCGTCTGGAGCTGGAAGCCTTGCAGGCCCAGATCAATCCACATTTTTTATATAATACTCTGAATTCAGTAGTGCGCATGGTAGGCATGAGTCGCAATGAAGAAGTGATTACGATGATCACGTCTCTCTCTCGCCTATTCCGCATCAGTCTTAGTCAAGGCAAAACGATTATCACGATCAGGGAAGAGCTGGAGCATGCGCAGCATTATTTGACGATTCAGCAGATGAGGTTCAAGCGCAAATTCAACTTTACGATTAAGGTAGATGATACGCTTCTGGATTGCCTGACATTAAAGCTGGTGCTCCAGCCCCTGATTGAGAACGCCATTGTTCATGGCATCGAGTACCACATGGACGAAGGAAGTATTGAGGTCGATGTTTATCGTGAGGACAACAAGCTGGTGTTTCGCATTACAGATAATGGGGTCGGCATGACGGAAGAACAGATGTCGGGATTATTAAGTGGTCGTCCTGTGGTCAAAAGTGGTGCAGGCTCCGGCGTAGCGGTGCGCAATGTGCATGACCGAATCCGGCTCTATTATGGGGAGGGCTTCGGACTTGAATTTGCAAGTGAGTTGGAAGAAGGCACCACGGTCTGGGTTCGGATTCCCATTCAATGGCAGCAGAAGGAGGGCGAGCCTGATGACAGACAATAAGGAGAATAGGAACGATATCCACAGCCACAGAGTTGTAGGGTCATACATTCGTACGTTTTGGAAAAAGGTTGCTGCGAGCTTCCCTGGAATCCGGAAACGTCGGTTAGTAACCCTGACAGTTGCAAGCTGCTGTCTGCTCATATGCAGCGCCTGTGGCTTATCGAGTCCCGATGCTACGGCAGTACCGCCACGTATTGCGCTCATTACGCCAGCTGGGACAGGGGAACTTGCGGAAGCTATCCGGCTTGGCGCCGAAGCGGCTGCCAAAGAGAACGGAGCCGAACTGATTACTGTGGAAGCATACCCTTCCGATGGTGATGTGTACACGCCTGCCATTCTGGACTCTGCTGGAAGTCATATGCAGGTTAAGCAGGCCAATGCAGGCCGTGGAACGTTGTCTCGCAGTGCGCGAGAGCAGGCTCAAGTGGAGGCCGCCGCATCGGCTCTGAAGCAGGGGGCATCAGCTCTATTGGTTGATCCCCTAAGTGAGAAGGCCCTTAGTGACATCATTCAGGAGGCACAGACAACAAATTCCGATGGAACCATTGTTCCTGTCATTGTGCTTAACGATGAATTTCCCGTGAAAGGCATCACCAGTTTCATCTCGATGGATAATGTTGAGGCGGGAAGACAGGCCGGCCAGGCTATGGCGGAGCTTCTGGAAGGGAAAGGGCATGTGGCTTTATTAGGCCACGATCCTCTTAATTCTGGTCTTATTCAGAGAGAGCAGGGAGTTATGGAAGCCTTGGGACAGTATCCTAATATTCAAGTGGAACCCAAATCGATATGTAATACACGGGATGGATGTTGGCAGACTGCGAAGCAATTGCTGGACCAGCAGGAGGTGGATGGCTTCATTACTCTTCAGGAACTTGCTTCTCTGGGAGCAGCCGATGAACTGAATCGACGCAAATCTGCGGAAAAGGTAAGGATTGTTGGATTTGGAAGTGAACAACAGCAACTGGAGCAATTGCAAGAAGGGGTCTTTGATCATCTCATTGTCCAGAATGGATACAGTGCAGGTTATCTGGGATTGAATCAAGCCGTTGCGCGGCTGAACAATCAACAGGTGCAAGCGAGAGTGTTACTTGAGACCAAGCTGGTTAGTACAGACAATATGTTCTGGATGGATAACCAGAAGCTGTTGTTTCCTTTTGTACAATGAACCAATGCTGGAACGAGTGCCGGAACGAATACTGAATGAAGAAATTAAGGTGTTTGTTAACTTGAGGAAGATTTCGATAGAACAGGTGAAGATATTGTATTCGAATTTAATGTAAACCCTTTCATAATAAAGACATCGGTGAAGCCGAATGAACTTGGGGGAGGTCATTAGGATATGAAGAAAACATGGATGACACTGTTGATTACGGCATGTATGGTTGTGGCGGCGGGGTGTAGCAGCGGCGGAGACAGCGCAGGTGGAAGTACGGGAACAGATACAGGAGGCCAGACAACAGCCGGTACGGAAACGCCCAAGATTGGTGTTGCCATCTACAAATTTGACGATACATTCATGACGGGTGTACGTAATGCCATGACCGCAGCAGCGGAAGGTGTCGCGACTTTGGATATCGTGGATAGCCAGAATGCACAGCCGACCCAGAATGAGAAAGTGGATCTGTTTGTGTCCAAGAAATACAATGCAATGGCCGTGAACCCGGTGGACCGGACGGCGGCAGGTGTCATCATTGACAAGGCTAAGGCAGCGAACATTCCAGTGGTATTCCTCAACCGTGAGCCAGTGGCTGAAGATATGAACAAATGGGATAAAGTGTACTACGTAGGAGCAAAAGCGGAGGAGTCCGGTACGATCTCCGGTCAGCTGATTGTGGATTACTGGAAAGCACATCCGGAAGCGGACAAAAACGGCGATGGCAAACTGCAATACGTCATGCTGAAAGGGGAACCGGGTCACCAGGATGCAGAGCTTCGGACCAAATATTCGGTTCAGGCGATTCAGGATGCCGGTATCGAAGTGGAAGCACTGGCGGAAGACACGGCGATGTGGGATCGGGTAAAAGGTCAGGAGAAAATGCAGGCGTTCCTGGCTTCCCATGGTGACAAGATTGAAGCCGTTCTCGCAAACAATGATGACATGGCCTTGGGAGCCATTGAGGCATTGAAAGCAGCCGGATACTTCAAGGACGGCAAATCCATGCCGGTTGTAGGTGTGGATGCAACAGCTCCAGCCATTCAGGCTCTCCAGGATGGCACAATGCTGGGCACGGTGCTTAATGATGCCAAGAATCAGGGTGCAGCCACGGTGGCACTGGCTTCCGTACTTGCCAAAGGTGAGACACCAACAAAGGAAAATACCAAATACGATATTACAGATGGTAAATACGTCTGGATTGCATACAAAAAGATTACAAAAGACAACATCGCCGACGCCCAATAACAGCACGAGACAGGGACGTCCGACATTCGGGTAGCGTCCCTTTTTTGCCGGTCATATGGAAGGGAGGAACCAAGATGGAGTCACCTTACCTGCTGGAGATGAATGGAGTTTCCAAAGCATTTCCGGGTGTGCAGGCACTAAGTCAGGTCACATTGAAAGTGAAACCGGGGACGGTTCACGCCTTGATGGGAGAGAATGGAGCGGGGAAATCCACACTTATGAAATGTCTGTTCGGCATGTATCACCCGGATGAAGGAACGATACGTATCGAAGGAAAGGATGTGGATATTCCGAATTCCAAAGCGGCACTTCAGCAAGGCATATCCATGATTCATCAGGAGCTGAATCCGGTCCCGCATCGTCCGGTGATGGAGAATATATGGCTGGGTCGTTTTCCGATGAGGGGAATACTGGTGGACGAGAAACGGATGTATACCGATACGCTGGCGCTGTTCAAGGACTTGAACCTGGATATTGATCCGAAGGCTCAAGCTGGAACACTGTCTGTCTCCAAGATTCAATCCATGGAAATTGCCAAGGCGGTCTCTTTTCAATCCAAAGTCATCGTCATGGATGAGCCAACTTCTTCCCTGACAGGCAAGGAAGTGGATCAGCTCTTTACCATTATTAATGAACTGCGCAGTCGCGGTGTATCCATTATCTATATTTCACACAAGATGGAGGAGATCCTGACGATCTCGGATGAAGTGACAATCATGCGTGATGGTTTCGTTGTCGGGACATGGGATGCTGCTGATCTAACAACAGATCTGATCATTACACGTATGGTTGGCCGTGATCTGGACGAACGTTTCCCGGAACGGACGAACGTACCCGGTGAAGTGATATTAAAAGCCGAGGGTCTGACATCAAACCAGTCCAAATCGTTTTGTGATGTATCCTTTGAGCTGCGAAAAGGTGAAGTGCTTGGCATTGGCGGCCTGGTTGGAGCACAGCGGACAGAACTGATTGAGTCCTTGTTTGGACTGCGTGGACTCGTTTCAGGTACAATTTCGATTCATGGGCGCAAGGTGAAGATTAACTCCCCCGCAGCAGCGAAGCGTCATAACATCGCGTTGCTCACGGAAGAAAGAAGGGTTACAGGGATATTCCCTGTATTGTCAGTGTATGAGAACACGATCATTGCCAGTCTGGGGCGCTACCGAAATCGCGTGGGCTTGCTGGACGAGAAAAAGGGCCGCGAAGAGGCACGTGAGCAGACGCAGAAGTTCAGAACCAAAACGCCTTCAGTTAACACGCTGATTCGAAACCTGTCTGGCGGTAATCAGCAGAAAGTTCTGCTGGCCCGTTGGTTATTGACCGACCCAGAGATTCTGCTACTGGATGAACCGACACGTGGAATCGATGTAGGAGCCAAGTTTGAGATTTACACCATTATTACGGAACTGGCTCGTCAGGGCAAAAGCATTATCATGATTAGCTCAGAGATGCCTGAGCTTTTGGGTATGTCGGATCGCATTATGGTGATGAGCGAAGGGCGTCTCACCGGAATCGTGGACGGAGCCGAGGCAACAGAGCAGGATATTATGAGGCTGGCCGCGCAGCAGCGGATGGCTTAGTCAGGAGGGAAACAGATGAACACACAGATGATCAATCAAGTGAAACAATATGTAACACAACGCGCCATCTTTATCGTACTGATCCTGCTCATTATTGGTATTGCGATTGCTGATCCGAATTTTCTGGCCTTCTCCACACTGCGGGACATCTTACAGCAGTCCTCCACACGGGCCATTATTGCGCTCGGTGCAGCCTTTATCCTTGTCACGGGCGGGGTCGATCTATCCGCTGGACGGGTGGTTGGTCTGACAGCGGTTGTATCGGCATCGATGCTGCAAATTGACGAGTATGCGAACCGGTTCTTCCCCGATCTGCCCCATTTGCCGGTGTTGTTGCCGATTCTGGTTGGAATCACTGCAGGTCTATTCGTGGGTTTGGTCAATGGACTTATTGTAGCCAAATTACATGTGCCACCTTTTATCGCAACGCTGGGTACCATGGTTGCCGTGTATGGACTGAACTCCATTTATTTTGATACGGAACCCAACCAGTCACAGCCGATCGGAGGATTGAGACCCGATTTTACCGTCATTGGCTCTGGATACATTGATCTGGGCGGGGGTTATTCCATCCCGTATATTGTCCTCATTGCTATTGCGGTGGCATTAATCTGCTGGGTGATTTTTAACAAAACACGTCTCGGCAAAAATATGTACGCGATCGGTGGCAACATTCAGGCGGCGCATGTATCCGGAATTCATGTGGCTCGCAACCTGGTGACGCTGTATGCCATTGCAGGTGCACTGTATGGTCTGGGTGGTGTGCTTGAGGCAGCGCGCACAGGTGGAGCAACAAACAATTACGGTAACATGTATGAGCTGGATGCAATTGCCGCATGTGTGGTAGGCGGCGTATCAACGGCAGGTGGTATTGGAACGGTACCCGGGGTTATGGCGGGTGTGCTGATCTTCGGGGTCATTAACTATGGTCTGACGTTTATCGGTGTAAGTCCATACTGGCAGTTGATTATCAAAGGATTGATCATTGTTGCTGCGGTGGCTTTTGATATCCGTAAGTATATGGCGAAGAAATAAGATGAGCCTCAAGAGTTACACCGTTGTACTCCGAGTGCAGTACCATCTTCCGATCGCCCTTATCCCCTGATTTTCTTGATTCCCTATATTATAGGGGAAAATCCGGTGATAAGCGTATGCTTCCGATGTAGCTTTCTCCTAGAAAGCTTTAGGCGAACGCTATCGCTTCTTCAGATTGGTTCTGCACTCTACGTTATGGTGTAAAAATTCCATTCATCTTATATGGTAAAGCAGCAAAGAAGCCAGCCCTCGGGATATAGAGAGCTGGCTTTAATTGTTTAACCATTGACCATCCAATCGATAACGGGGATAACTGGTCCAATGATGCATAAGAGCAACATGAATCCGGCGACGTTATAAGATACACTTGTGCCATAATGCGAACGATTTTTTTTGGCGATCAAGAAGGCAGGAATCCAGAAGAGGGCTGCTACTACAAAAGGAATGTGAAGTCCTTGAGTTCCGTTGCTATAAATCGGTATGTTTATTAAGTTAAAAAGATAATGACTGATCATAAAATTTGTTTTGCCCCATTGGAAATTAAAGGCGAGACCCATCAATAGTACGAGTAGAGATAGAGTACCCAGACCGAAAGGTTTTCGTTGTGTTGTCATGTGATATCCTCCATAAGAAAGTATTTATCCTAAATTAATCCATTAATGTATTGTACCACAATAATGATTTATGCGAAGAGGAATTGTTTCACTTTTGTTGATTACAATTACATCATATGTCCTATTGCCTTCATAATTTATACATTCGTGCGAATTTGGCGAGCCTCCACTAATCGACAACATCAGCTAATCATAATCGATATAATACATGTACATAAGTTATTTGATGTGAGTTTTATGTCAAAGGGGGCGAGGCTGTTTGCTTAGTTACACGATGAAAATGGTGATATTCCCGCTAGGTTGTCTGCTTGTCATTCTGTCCTCTTATGTTCTCAGGCTTACCCCTAATATGGCAATAATGTCACTTTCGGCGACATTATTGGTAGCAAGTATTTATGGGGAGAGACGATATCCTGTGCTGCGAAAATTTCAGTGGATTTTTCTCGGGATATTCCACTATTTCAGTGAACTGAACTGGTGCAACATGCTGTATTATATGCTCATTATTTCAATGATCCAGGACAAACCAAGGTTGACGCAGACCTTGCCGATTTCGTTGCTGCTTATGCTGCAATATACGTTGATTCGGCTTTCGTATGTGCCTGTAGATACATATGCTTTGCTGGTTTCGTTATTTGACCTGTTAACCTCGGTTGTTATCATTTTTTTGTACCATACCTTAATCAACAGTGAGGTCGAGAAGCGTAGGCTTCGGGAAAAAAATCGGTTCCTGACCCTGCATGATCCGCTTACCGGACTGTTGAATTACGAAGGTTACATGGAGGTGTTACATAAGACAGTAGAAGAGCAACGGTCTTTTTTGCTTGTCCTTCTGAACGTCAATAACTTTAGCGGCTTTAAAAAAGAGTCAGAAGATCCTTGGTGTACGGTAATCACAGGTACAGGCCAGATGATCAGCAATCATTTCACCGAGGCCTATGGCATATCCCGGTATGCAGGAGACCGATTTGCGGTCGTTTTGCCAGAGATACAGGATGTGGAAGAACGAATGTCGTCACTACTATCCGTGCAACTTCAAGGACTCCAGGTAAGCTACAGCATCTCCCTGTACCCGGAAATGTCGGATTCGTTGCAGCACTTTATGACGGTAGCCGAGGATAGGCTGCTTCAACAACAGCGCAGCAAATGGCTGAAAAATGAAGAAGAAGTATTTCGTTCCGAGAGACTAAGGGCTGTAGGTGAACTGGCCGCGGGTATGGCTCACGAAATTCGGAACCCGCTTACCGCAATTCGGGGATTCCTGCAGCTGTCCCGTGGACAAGCGTTTAATATCGCGCCATGGTATGAAGTGATTATGGGTGAGGTGACAAGAGTAACCGATCTGACGGCTGAATTTTTGCAGTTTTCCAAACCACATGCGAATCACATGAAGCCTGAACATTTGGGTCACTGCCTTGAACGAGTGATGTCTTTGACCGAGTCAGATGCGGCATCCCGAGGGCATCAAATTACGCTTGAAATGACTAATGAGCCAGTTGTGATCATCATGGATCGAGATAAAATTGTGCAGGTATTGATCAATCTGATTCGTAACGCTTTTGAAGCAATGACAGACCCTGGTGAGGTCCATATGGATTTGTTGCAGGACGGAGACGCAGTGCTCATTTCAATTACAGATACAGGAAGCGGCATTCCGGAAAATTCGCTATCCACCATCTTTAATCCATTTTATACAACCAAAGAAGAAGGTACGGGACTGGGACTTGCGCTCTGCCAGAAAATCGTTCAGGATCACAATGGTAAGATTACCGTCCATAGTGAAATGGGGGTTGGTTCCACCTTCACGCTTCATCTGCCAATGGAGACGTAAATCATATAACTTACCAGAGATAGCAATTAAGTAGTCATTAGACAAAAACATAAAAACGCCGCATGGGTCCAGAAGAACCCCGTGCGGCGTTTAATATTTCGATTAATAAAGTTAATGTGTGGAGACCACATCGGTTCCGATCATTTTAGATATATAAGAGTGTGACTTTAAATTCAAGTAAGCGATATGATGATGGAGGTCAGCGTATAAAAGTCTGAAGTTCAAGCCGGTTGATCCTGGCGAATGGGTAGTCGATTTTCTAAGGAACATAGGACGTCTTATTTGGCCTTCAAGTCCTTACTTTAATTTGTAAGAAACTTCAGACACGTTATTTCCCAACATCCCATGAAAAAACGCTGAAAATGGCTGTTTATTTGGATATAACGTGTCTCAGGTTCTTTAGATTTCTGAGGGAGCTTCAAAAGCTTGAATAAGGCGCCTCAGATTCGTTAGTTTACGCTCTTGCTCTGTTCCAACCGCGAGCTGGACGATGTCCTCAAGCCCGCCCCGGCACGGAGTGGAGCTTTTCATTTGGAATAGATTAAATCCACTTTTGTGGCATATTGATCGCTTGTTCGCACGCGAAGGACATGTTCTCCCACATTCAGGATACAGCACATTCGCTTGCTCCGTACGCGCTAAGGTCCACTTCGGCATGGATTAACTTTGCAGAGTCGCTTTAGTTCGACTTATTGAGCTGTCCCTGATGTAACTGATAGTAGAATCCTTGTTGCTTCATCAACTCATCATGGTTGCCCCGTTCAGCGATCTGTCCATCATCAATGACGAGAATCTGATCGGCTTCACGAATCGTGCTCAGTCTGTGGGCGATGACAAAGCTGGTACGGTCTTTCATTAAAGTGCGCATCGCTTCCTGAATGTGCATCTCCGTGCGCGTATCAATGCTACTCGTTGCTTCATCCAGAATAAGAATGGCCGGATCAGCCAGAATTGCCCGGGCAATGGTCAGCAGTTGTCGTTGTCCCTGACTCAGGTTGCTTCCCCCGGAAATGATGGGGGTGTCGTAACCTTGTGACAGTTTTCGGATGAACGAATGTGCATTCGCCAGCTCAGCCGCTTGCCTGATCTGTTCATCGGTTGCGTCGGGCTTGCCGTAGGCGAGATTGTCGCGAATGGTACCCGAGAACAGGTAGGCATCCTGAAGTACAATGCCGAGTTGCCGACGGAGTTGATCCTTCTCCAGTTCCGAGATGTTACATCCATCGATGGTAATCCGTCCGCCTGTAATCTCGTAGAAACGGGGTAACAGGTTGATAATGGTCGTTTTGCCTGCGCCGGTGGGTCCAACAAGTGCAATCATCTCCCCAGGTTTTGCAGTAAAACTGACCTTCTTCAAAATGTCTCGCTCCGCACTGTATCCGAAAGAGACGTCTTCAAATACCACTTTACCTTGAATCTGGTCCAGTTGTTTCTTCTGTTCCTCTACGTATTCGCTAGGCGTATCCATAATGTGAAACACACGTTCAGCACCTGCAATTGCAGCCTGAATCAGATTGTACTGATTGGCCAGATCGTTGAGCGGCCGCTCAATCTGGCGGGAGTAAGCGAGAAAGCTGACGATCAGTCCGATGGACGTCATTTCATGATAAGCCATCCATCCACCTACAGAAGCCAGTATGGCAAACCCGATATTATTCATCACGTTCATCGTAGGTCCAACCAAACCCGAAACGGTCTGGGCCTGTGTGCTGGAAGTGCGCAGTTTCTCGTTCAAATTCTCAAAATGTTGATGTGCCTGATCCTGACGGTTATAAGCCGCTACGACTTTTTGTCCAGCAATGGTTTCCTGAGCATACCCATTAAGCTCACCAAGCAATTTCTGCTGGGCTGTGAAGTGTTTACGTGTTCTTGACGCGATCAGGCGAGTGGCGATGGTAATCAACGGTACAGTCACCAGACTGAGCAGGGTAAGCCGTACATCAAGTGCAAACATGATCGACAAGGAACCAACGAGCAGGATGGCACTGGACATCAATTGGGTTACGCTTTGATTCAGCGTTGTAGATACGTTATCGATATCATTGGTCGCCCGGCTCATGAGATCCCCGCTTTGATTTTTATCAAAAAAATGGACAGGCAGCTCTTGTAGTCGGGAGAACAATGCATGTCGCAGATCCTTAACGGTCAGTTGGGACACACCAATCATGACATAGGATTGAGCCCACATCAGGAGTGAGCCAAGGACATACACACTCAGCAAAAGAAGACATTCCTTCAGCAAACCCGCTGTTACTTTGGGCACAATATGTTCGTTTACGGCGCGGCCGAGAAGGTAAGGTCCTGCCAGATTGAGCAGTGTTCCAAGAGCCGTCAGCACTAATGCAGCGATAACTCCTTTGCGATGACGTCCCATGTACGACCATACCCGAATCAGGGCGTGGCGAGCATTTTTGGCTCTGACTTTGGGAACAGGTCCTCTGCCCGCTGGTCCGGGTCTTCCGATGGGAGGCACGACCGTTTGTTGTATGGAGGAAGATGCAGGTTTAGCCAAATTGAACATCCTCCTTCCGTTGCTGCGAATAATAGATGGCTTGATAGTGTGATGAATGAGCCATAAGGTCATCATGTGTGCCTCTGGCAACGATCTGTCCTTCATCAATGACATATATACAGTCTGCATCCTTCACGGAGGAGATCCGCTGTGCAATCAAAAAGGTCGTGCTGTCTTTCATCAAGGACTGCAAAGCCTTCTGAATGCTCGCTTCCGTACGCAGATCAACAGCACTGGTGCTATCATCCAGAATCAGTACTTCCGGTCGCATGAGCAGGGCGCGTGCAATGGATATCCGCTGTTTCTGTCCACCGGACAGATTGACCCCGCGTTGACCCAGCTCCGTGTCATACCCATCTTTCAGTTTCATAATAAAATCATCCGCTGCCGCAGCTTGTGCCGCAGCACGCAATTCAGCATCCGTTGCACCGGGCCGGCCGAAGCAAATGTTATCCCGGATGCTGCCGCTGAACAGGATGGATTCCTGTAGCACAATGGACACACGGCTGCGAAGATCCTGAAGATCCCAGTGGCGAACGTTCACTCCATTCACGAGCACTTCACCCTGCGAAGCATCGTATAGACGGGGAATCAGCTGCACCAGCGAGGTTTTGCCTGAACCTGTTGAACCGATCAGGGCCACTTTCTCACCCGGGCGAGCCTTCAGGTTAATGTCAGTGAGTGCATGGTCTCCGTCATAACGGAAAGATACGTCTCTGAACTCCACTTGACCGCCTGTGTGGGAGGGAAGAGAAGACGTTTGGTTTCGGGACTGATCACGAGTAGACGGGGATGACTGTACATTCCCGGAGTTATCGGTTCCCGATTGAATATCCGGCTGTGTATGTAACACCTCGTTGATCCGTGCAGCAGATACCTTGGCACGGGAGAAACTCATCATCATCATGCCGATCGACGTGAGGGACGAGAGTACAACCGTGACATAGTTGATAAAAGCAATCAGATCTCCGGCAGCAATATCGCCTCCGACTACCTGGAAACCTCCAAACCACAGCACCGCTACAATGGTAGCGTTCAGCATCAGGCTGAGTACGGGTGCATTCAGTGTGACAATACGCCAGGCTTTGACGGCAGTTGAGGTGTAATCTTCATTGGATTGTTTGAACCGCTTTTTCTCCAGACGCGCACGTGCAAACGCCTTGACGACACGAATGCCGGCAAGATTCTCCTGAAGCACAGCGTTGACCTGATCAAGCTTGCTCTGCACACTGGCGAACAGCGGATAGGAAGCTTTTATCAGAATAAATAAAATAATAAACAGCACCGGTACAGTTGCAATAAGAATCAAAGCTAGCTTTACACTGATCGTAAACGCCATGATGATACTACCGATGATTAGCATTGGTGAACGGATAAACATCCGTAGCAGCATCTGTACAAAGGTCTGCATCTGGGTAATGTCACTGGTCAGACGAGTGATCAGAGATCCTTCCTGAAACGTATCCAGATTGCGGAAGGAGAAGGTTTGAATATGGTCAAACAGTTCTTGGCGCAGATCTGTGCCGTATCCAACGGCAGCTTTACTTGAATAGAGTGTACAGCCTGCGCCGCCAACCCAGCCGATTAACGCAACAAGTAGCATGATCAGACCTGTAGTCACGATATGGGGCAGATTCCCTGCAAGTACACCATCATCCACGATGCTGGACATCAGCTTGGGCTGGAGCAGGTCCATGGTAACCTCAAGTACCATGAGCAGCGGGGCGACGATTGCCGCCGACTTATACGGGGTCAAGAATCGTTTTAACGTCCACAATAGGGAATCACCTCAATCTTCATAGCATAAGTGAATCAATTTCATAATACCTTTAGCTGCTTCAATCGCGAATCTGCATCACCTCAAGATTCACGCAGGTTTTGGAGCATACGATGTGCAAGTGCAGACATGATCTCGGATTCTTCCGGTGTAAAATCTTTCTGGGCTTGCTGTTCCAATTTCTGAATCACTTCTCTCAATTCTTGTAGCGCGGAGCGCCCCTGATCCGTCAGGTATACCCGCAGACTGCGCATATCTTTTGGGTCTGCTTCACGTCTCACATAACCGGATGATTCCATGCGCTTGAGCATCACGGTTACCGTTGCGGGACTGCGCTGAAGTTGTTTGGCCAGGTTTTTCTGGGATTGGCCATCTTCCCGTTCAAGCTGGAACAGCAAAGGGGGCTGCCCCGGGTATAACTCGGGGTGGTTCACAAGTTTCTCATGAACCTTGTAGCGTTTCAGTTTCACGAGTTCGGATAGCTGTCCCATTAACCGATCATTTTGGACTGGGTTCATATCATCTACTCCATTTCTACCTTCATTCCATCTTCTCGGTACTGAAAACCAGACTTTTTGAACATGCACATTTAGTTAGTCGACTAAATAAATCTTAAGTTTGATTTGAAATATCGTCAAGTGAATACAAGTCGTTAATTTTGGATTTAAGGTATTTCCAGGTCGATTGGCTGGAAAGTAAACAAGTAAAATAGATAAGAAAAAAACAAAAACCTCTGCTTTGAGCGGAAGAGAGTATGATAACTAACTCTGTTCCGGTCTCTAAGAGAGGTTTTTTGGTATTGTGACACGTTAAGTGTGGAGTGTAAGGAAAATCATTTTTTGGAGAACATTTCTTTGGCTTCATCCATGGCCATTTTATTACCGATCGATGAATAATCCAGCCAAGGTTGTGCGCCAATCGTGTAGACATGGCCGGCTTTGACTGCTTTCAGACCTTGCCAGATCGGATTGTTTTGCAGCTCCTTGAACATGGTCTGGGCTTCATCATCCGAATTCACAACTACAAAGATCACATCTGCATCATAGTCCGGCAATATTTCACGAGAGACGACTTGATACGGTTTAGTCGAATCGATATCTGTGATCCCTTTGGCAGGAGTCAGACCGAGATCCTCATACAAAATGGGACCCATGGGACGGCGTGTACTGAATACACGTAATTCTTTAGCAGTAACACGGATTGCCATCACAGTCCCATCACCAATCGTGTCATGAATCAGAGATTTCACTTCTTCCGTTTCGGTTGCGTAGTCCTGAATGTATTGCTCGGCTTCCTTCTCGCGATTTACGAGTTTGCCAATGTCTTTCAGATGGTCGCGCCATGTACCGTCATCCAGATTGAAGACATGCACCGGAGCAATTTTTTCGAATTTGGCAATATCACCACCGGAGAATTCTTCGTCCAGATAGATCACATCGGGTTTCAGGGCAAGCAAAGCTTCCATATCCGGGTCTTTAACCGGACCAAGTGGCGTTGTATTTTGAAGTTGATCAGCAACATGGGACAGGAAACCTTTGGCTTCGCCACCGATAACGGAACCAACCGGAGTAATGCCGAGAGACAGCAGATCATTGGTCAGATGGATCGACATGGAGGCAATACGTTGCTCTCCCGAACTTGCACTGTTGTCTTGATTCTTGGTTGAAGTATCCGTGGACGAACCACCAGAAGCAGATGATGAATTATTGGTCGTTCCACAGGCTGCAAGCACAAGCACCAGACAGATACTCATGACAAGCATAAGATTTTTCTTTAACATGGGTAATCACATTCTCCTTGAACATCTCTTGGATGTCTTAATTGTTTTTTTGAAAAAAAGATCACTTGCTTCGTACTAACAGGTACAAAAAGTAAGGTGCACCAATCGCAGCAACCACCACGCCTGCCGGAATGGCATTAGGCTGAAAGATCGTTCGCCCGATTGTATCGGCGGTCACCAGAATAACCATACCGATGAGTCCGGCAGCAGGGATCAGATGCCTATGCATCGGACCGACAAGCCTACGCGCCAGATGCGGCGCTGCCAGACCGATAAAGCCGATTCCACCAGCCATGGATACACTGACGGCAGACAAGGCCACGGCACAGAGCAGCAAAATAACACGCTGGGATCGAACAGGCGTCCCAATACTGGTTGCGGCAGCATCACCAAGGTTGAAGGCATCAAGCGTTTTGGATCGACTCCAGATGTACGAGATACATAACACCACCCAAGGAAGCAAAGCTTGTACATGAATCCAATCCCGGCCCCAGACGCTTCCTGCCAACCAGCGAGCGGCAAAGGAATAGGTGTCTTCATCCAGACGCAGGGAAAGGTAGAGTGTCAACGCATGGAACCCGGCCGCTACCGCGATTCCCACCAGAATCAGCTTAATGGGTGATACGCCGTTGTGCCGATCATAAGATAACAGCATGATGATCAGGGCGGCAGCAACACTGCCTGCAAAAGCAAACAACGGGATCAGCAAGGCCACAGAACCATCCATCGTAAAGGAGAGACTAACAAACACCATTAGTCCAAATGCAGCCCCTGCATGTAATCCCAGAATGCCCGGGTCCGCCAATGGATTGCGGGTGATCCCTTGCAAGGCTGCTCCGGCAATACCAAGTCCTGCTCCGGCCAGTACAGTTACCAGGATGCGAGGCAGTCGGTAATCAAACAGTACAATCTGATCATCCGAACTGCCATTACCAAACAAAGTCTGTAACACAGCCGCTGGGGAGAGACGAATGGTTCCCGTGTTCAGGCTGATCACAATAACGGCAATGGCGATACAGAGCAGCGTGATACTGACGACTATCGAACGTTTACCTCGTGAAGGTGTATTAAAATTCATCGCTACAAGGCCCTCCTTTCTTTACGGGCCAGATAGAGGAAGAAAGGTACACCGACAAAAGCGACCATAATGCCTACCGCGAGCTCCTCGGGCGGGTTCACGATGCGTGAGCCCAGATCAGCGAGCACCAGTAATATCGCTCCAAGCAGAGAAGACATCGGAATGATGAGTCGATAATCCACACCCACCAGTTTGCGTGAGATATGAGGGATGACAAGTCCGACAAATCCAATCGAGCCTACTGCCGACACGGACACACCAGCCAGCACAACAACCGCTGCGAGGGCGAGAAACCTCGTCCAGCGCAAGTTAATCCCGAGATTAATCGCTACTTCTTCACCGAGTGACATAAGGGATACACGCCGGGCGAGTGGCATGATCAGTACCAGCGTCACGAGCAGCACGGGAAGGATTAACTTCAGATGCCGCCATTCTATTCCGCCAAAACCTCCCGCATACCAGAAGGCCAGATCCTGACTCAGGTCAAAATAAATGGCAACACCTGTGCTGAGCGAGGTTAACATGGCTGCAATAACCGCTCCGGCAACGGTCAGTCTGATGGAATTCAGACCACCAGGTGCTGCCATTCCAAGCAGGAAGATAAGCAGTGTGCCCAGAACAGCTCCCACGAATGATAAAAACATAATCCAGCCGTATGGCAGTCCGGGCCAAAAGGCAAAGCTCAGTGCTACGACAAAAGTGGCTCCAGCATTAATGCCCAGAATGCCCGTGTCTGCCAGCGGATTACGCGTAATGCCTTGCATTAAAGCTCCTGCAACGGCAAAGGCAGCGCCGATAATAACCGCGGCAAGGACACGAGGCAGCCGCAGCTCATGAATAATCTGATGTGGTGTCAAAGCTGGGTTGTACTGAAATATGGCAGCCCATACGGTTTCCAGCGTTAGCCCTTTGGCACCTAAAGAGATTGCGACAAACATACTTAGCAGCAGTATGGCTATGGCAGACAAAAACGTCAGCCCAACGGTCACTGCAGATTTTCTTGAATTAGACGGACGATGTGGCAGTCCCGGATGTTGAATACGGGTCACTCCTTTGGTACCAACAACGTATTTCATTGTTATTGATTATCATTATCAATTAGTGATCATTATAGAATCTTAATTCAGGCCCGTACATGGCATAAATTAAGATTCTGGAGATGGACATTTTTTAGATTACAAAAGTGAAGGTTTGTTCGTCAACATAGAGAGCGCTTCATCGAGCTGGATGTTGATGGAATATGGAGCATATACGACCCATGAATTCCAGTCGATGAGATGTACACGTCCGTTTTTTACCGCAGGATGGCTGTTCCACAGTGGATTCGAAGCCATCTCTTTCAACAGTGTTGCCTTTTCATGCATAGAATTAATCGCCAGTACCAGCACATCTGCCTCCAGTCCGTCCCATTCTCCTGGTGTGAAGGGCAGCCAGTTGAATCCAACGCCGGGAGATTTGCCAGCCAGTTCGGTTTGAATGCGCTGAGGAGCGGCCAATTGCAAGGTTCGATAAAAGACATGTCCAAAGTTCCGATGGCTGTACATCCGTGGACCTTTAGGTGTTAACGTGCCAACGGCAACGGTGATGTCCCCGACGAATTCCTTGATTTTTTTGCGTGCACGCTCTGCCTTGCGTTCATGTCGATCCAGCCAATCTGTGGCTGCCTGGGTACGATCCACAATGGATGCAATCTGATGCAGATGACCAAAGACGTCTGTCTGGTTCCAGGCAATCGTAATGATGGGCGCGACATCGCCAATATGCTCCATCGCTTTGGCAGCTGCATTGTCCTTGGTCAGAATCAATTCAGGATTCACATCCAGGAAAGCCTGACGTCCCTGTTCCCAAGGTTCATAGGCGTGGAAGGGCAGCGTCAGCGATTTGGGCATATGAGGAAGATGGCCTTGGATCTGAGCTGCGCATGGCGTGATGCCAAGTGTCATCAGGTGGTCCGTGTATGGATAGGAGAGCGACACGATATTTCGGTGGACCTGCTTCGAATAGGAAGTTGGCGCATAACCGGCATGGTTTCGGAAACGTCGGCTGAAATAAAATTCGTCACGGTAACCCACTTTACGAGCCACATCACGGATACGCAGATCGGAAGTGAGCAGCAATTCCTTGGCCCGGTTCATACGCAGATGAGTGATGTACTCAATCGGATTTTTCTGCATGCGGCTCTTGAATAGCTGCGAGTAATAGGACGGGTGCATGTCAGCCAGTTCAGCCAGCTTCTCCAGCTTGATCTCGTGCATATAGTTTTCGCGCATGTATTGCAGGGTGGACCTGAGCCACTGTTCGGGTTCATCCTGCCCAGCCCCCACGTCAGTCTGGTCTTCTTGAGGCCAGAGCATATGTAACAGTTCCGTCAGGAAGAGCTGTGCTTTCAAGCCCCTTTCCAAACCTTCATTGCTTAATTGTGTAAGCTGTGCGGCAATGCGCTGTATACCGTAAAATGGGCCCTGAATCCAGCCTGTAACAGGTGAACTGAGCTCACGTTCGTAGATTCGTCTGGCTTTTGTTTTCTCCGTAGCCCGATACATATCAAAGTGAATGATATACAGTTCAATATCATGGTCTTCATCACTAAACAGTTCAATTGCAGTTCCTGGTAGGGACAGAAAAGCTGATTTGCGAACCACGTGAGATTTGATTCCATTCATGATCAGTTGGCCTGTGAATTTGTGCATGTATATGAAGGTATGATGAGCTAACTCAGTTGTGGACCAGCGCCATTTCTCACGGGTTATAATATGTTCTGCCTGACGAAGTTCGATCAGGGTATCATTCAAGAATGTATCCAGGTCTGCTCGGATTGAGGATTCCTTTTCTGAATTGGGACTCGTCTGCTGGTGCAACGTGTGTGGATTCATGCCGCTGTGGGCGGTAGCGGGGATGGTAGTCATGTTGCTATGCGACCTCCTCTCTTTGGAACAGTTTAGGTAATAATTGAATCTGGAACGTACCATATTTTCTCGGACCTGAACGTCTATTGATACGTTTGGCATGATGTAGTGAATACTGGCTGCCTTGTCAAAAGCACGTTTGCAGTATAGCCAGATGTTTTATGAATAGCACAGGGTATATGATCCCGTTATCAGATGTGATCGATAGTTTAACCAGATTGTCGCTAGTTACAAGTATGTTTACGGACAAGACTTCTTGGCCCTAGTCTGCTGATAATCTTAGCAAATCTACTGGAGAATTGAAATGTACACAGATATGTTCGAGGCCCTGATGAGCTTGAAGTCTATTGAAAGCACATAATCGAAATCGTTTTCTGACGTAAGCGTTTCTTTTTGGTAAAATAAAGGGGATAACATGTTGGCCTGATCTGAATCATGAACCTTTTCAACTCAAATTGCAGTAGGGAGGCTTTAATATGACAGAAGTAGTGGGACGGGACAAAGTACGCTGGGGCATTATGGGCACGGGATGGATTGCATCCCAGTTTGCAAGGGATCTGGAGCATGCGGGAAACGCTGTGAAAGCAGCGGTAGGTTCACGGACAGCGGGAAGTGCGGAGAAGTTTGCAGCTGAATATGGTTTTGCACGCGCTTACGGTTCTTATGAAGAGATGCTGCAAGATCCTGAGGTAGATATTATCTATGTGGCAACACCTCACCCTGTGCATAAGGAGAATGTAGTGGCTTGTCTGGAGGCAGGTAAAGCGGTGCTCTGTGAAAAGCCATTTACGATGAATGCACGTCAGTTGGAGCAACTGGTGGAGACGGCACGGGAGCGTAACCTTTTCCTGATGGAAGGGATGTGGACACGCTTTTTGCCACCGATCGCTCAAGCCAGAGCATGGATTGCAGAAGGACGAATTGGTGAAGTACGTTTGCTCCAGGCAGACTTTGGATTCCGTGTCGGCTGGGAGCCGGAAGGAAGGTTGCTTAATCCGGATCTGGGTGGAGGCGCATTGTTGGATGCAGGGGTGTACCCGATCTCCTTTGCATCGATGATCTTTGGCGAACAGCCCCAGCATGTATGGAGTACAGCCAATATCGGTGAGACGGGTGTGGACGAGCAATTTTCCGTGTTGTTGTCCTATTCCGAGGGACGTTCTGCATCACTGAGTGCTGCCATTCGTCTGAACCTTAGCAATGAAGCGGTCATATACGGTACGGAAGGCAAGATTCGTCTTCCTTTATTCTTGGCGGGTAAAGAAGCCTATCTGCATGTGAATGGTCAGGACGAGCCGGAGAAGTTCACGGATGATCGAACATGTATTGGTTATGCTTTTGAGGCAGAAGAAGCGGGACGTTGTATCCTCGAAGGTCGGATGGAGAGCAACACCATTAAACTGGACGAATCCTTGGAAATCATGAAGCTGATGGACACGATTCGGGGCCAGTGGGGATTACGTTACAAATCGGAGTAAACAGACAGGAGCTGACGTGTGATGGTGAAGATTCTGATATCCGGGTTTGAACCTTTTGGCGGGGATGCGGTGAATCCGACGGGGGTATTAATGGATGCTCTTGCAAACGAAGTGATCGAGGGTGCTGAGCTAAAAACAGTACTGTTGCCCGTGCACTTCGATGAATGTGCAGACCTGCTGATCGCAGAGATGGAAGCCTATCGGCCAGATGTCGTTATCGCCTGTGGGCTGGCCAAGGGCAGAACATCCATCACACCGGAGCGGATCGCCGTGAATGTCAAAGATATTCCGCCAGGCTCCTACGCGGATAACCAAGGACAGCGTCCTATGGACGAGCCAATTGTAGATGGCAGCCCGGACGGTTTGTTCTCCACGTTGCCCATACGTGCCATGGTGAATGACATGTCCGCAGCGGGTATTCCAGCTACCGTGTCCAATACAGCAGGTACATATATCTGCAACAACACAATGTATCGAATACTGGATTATATTCGAGTAGGGCAACTTCCAATCCGTGCCGGATTTGTACACTTTCCTGCCTCCACAGAGATGGCTGTGTTGCAGCCTTCCGTTCCGTCGCTTCCTATTCCAATGATGCTGGATGCGCTGCGGATCATGATCCGCACGGTTGTGGCTGATTCGTAGGGGATGGTTGCGATCGTTCGGCTGCGGTTGCAGGAGAACGTAGGCGAGGGTTAGATTCGTAGACCGCAGTTGTGAGAGGGAGAGCAGTGGGGTGGATGATGGAGTACAGTAGGGTTCAAGATGACGTGGAGAGCGTGTAGTTGCATGGTTTTTGTCTGCTTCGATCTTGGGTTGAGCAGAGTGTTAGATATGAGTATAAATATGAAGTTGAATAGAGAGTAAAAAAAGAGCTGTCCCATCGTCATAAGTCTGACGTTAGGGGACAGCTCTTTCTATTTCGTGTGTCATGTGTCATGGGTAGTGTAGTCCAACATGGTTAGTGAGGTCACTAGTTTGCAGCAAAGAATCTTGATGAAAGTTTTTTGCCTAGTTAAAAATTAGACTCTAAAACCGCAAACCGCAAACCTCAAATCCGAAACCCATTAAGGCTTATACAACTGTTGTTGGAAAGTAGGAATTCAGCAAAACAGGTACGGGGCAGTTAAAGGACAGACTCCGATTCGTGCCCTCCTGAATGCGACCTTTACTAACCCTAAGTAACTAAGCTCTTAAGAAACAAGACGCAAGGACACCACCATCACCCTGGCTAGCTAAGTGGTTTGTATCCACGAAAACCCCGAATAGACTTCTACGAAGCTTACTCCTCAGAACACCTTGGAACGGACTCAAACGAACCGAGCACACGCTATTCTAGGAAAATCTGCACATACCAATTTCTAACGAATCGTAGGATCGTTATTGGGTGGAATGAAGCGAATTTGTTGGTGATATGAACGAGATTTAGCCGAATACGGTGTCTGAGATTCTTTAGAATTCTCATACCACGTTATTCGGCTAAATAAGATGTGCTGTGTTCTTTAGATATAGAGCGAAGTGAAACTAACTCAAATTAAATCAAAGTTAGATTCGCAACAGATCAAGGTCGAACTCGGGAACGAGTCCTTCTTTCATGGCGCGGCCAAGCAGTGCAGTGATTGCACCGTAACCATCATCACCCAGGTTGGCGCTGAACTCGTTAACGTACAGGCCGATATGTTGTGCAGCTACGTCAGGGTCCATTTCTTGGGCATGTTCCATAACGTATGCTCTCGACTCATCCGGGTGCGCCCATGCATATTCAACGGAGGCGCGTGCCCATCCGGCGAGGGCAAGAGCGTCCATGTTGCGACGTGCGATGATCGCTCCAAGCGGGATCGGAAGGCCTGTGTCGCTTTCCCACCAGTTCCCGAGATCTGTCATTAGTTTGAGATCATAATTCTGGTACGTGAAGCGTGCTTCATGGATGACAAGTCCGGCATCGATCTTGCCGTCACGAACAGCAGGCATGATCTGGTCGAATGGCATGACAACAATCTCGCCTACACCGCCAGGAACATTTTGCGCTGCCCACAGACGGAATAATAGATATGCTGTCGAGCGTTCACTTGGCACAGCAACCCGTCGTCCAGACAGATATGCTGGATCGGTCGTGCCATTTGCGGTCAGAACCAAAGGACCACAGCCTCTGCCAAGTGCGCCTCCAGCAGGAAGCAGAGCATAGTCAGATAACACGTATGGCAGTGCTGCATAAGATATTTTCATCACTTCAGGTGTGTCGGGTCCATCCGGATTTGCTGCCAGACCATTGGTAATATCAATATCAGCATAACGGACATCCAGCTTAGGTGCGCCCGGGATTAACCCGTGCACCCACGCGTGAAAGATAAATGTATCGTTTGGACAAGGGGAAAATGCAATTTTCATGATGTAATAACCTCCCGTAAAATGGAACTTGCGGCCTGGAGCGCATCGAGGGCGTCCTTGATGCGCCAAGCGTCGCGGTCGCGTGGACCGACCGCGTTGGATATGGCCCGCAGTTCGAGTGCTGGCACGCCGAACTGCTGGGCAGCTGTTGCCACGCCGAAGCCTTCCATGCCTTCGGTGGCGGCATCCGGCACGCGGCGCAATAGCTCCGCAGCCGTCTCCGCTGTTCCGGTCGCCGTGGACACGGTGACCGCAGTGCCTCCGCTGACAGCGAGCCCAGCCCGCTTCAGCTCATGGCGCAGGCGAGCGGCAAGCTCTGCGTCCGCCGCCACAATGGACGAGCCGAATCCGAGCTCGTCCACACTAAGGAAGCCGTCTGGCGTCTGCGAGCCCAGATCGGCAGCAACCATGGCGTCGGCTACCACGAGGGAGCCGACGCCTGCCCGGCCGGGGAACCCGCCGCCGATGCCGGCACTGATCACCAGCATGTAGGCTGGTGATCCGGCTCCGGCAAGGGGCCCCGGCCCATCCGATGTGGCAGATGCCTGTGCCACATCGGATGGGCTTGGCGCAGTGGAACCCTGCGCCAACGCCCTAGTGCTCGCAGCCGCTACGGCATATGCCAATGTAGCGGCTGTTCCTGCTGCGGCCGAGGCTGGGCCAACGCCAGCAGCGATGACGTCAAATCGTTCCGCGGCCGTATTTCCCAAACCACGGAGGACCGCATCTTTCTCCGCATCAACCGCGGTTACAATTAACACACGTTGTGATGAATTTGCTTTTACCGGACTAGTATCTGAAGTCGTTGTTGCCCCGCTTAATTCTCCCTGTTGGTCACTAGTCTCGAATGAGGCGTTCGCTTTATTATTCTGATCTTTATCCTGTCTATGTTCATTCATCTCGGATTCTCCTTATGAGGTATTAGAAGTGTAACATATGCCTCCATAGTATCTTTCTTACAGCAAGCTTCTAGTTACACTTCTTAGGGTTACTACTTACTTCTATATTTTCGTGTAGATGTATAGTTCTGCTTATATAAATGGAATTCGGGCATATATTTGTCCACTACCAAGGGACATTTATCTTAATTTTGTCTTTCAAAGAGTGGACACTTTTTCTAAAAAGATACTATATCCATCCAGGAATATGAAACACTACATATAGATGTTTTCGGATATAAAATTAAAAATGATCTATATGTAGAATATCAATTCCGAAGTGCTTTCTCATGTCCGTGTCCACCCTTTGAAAGACATATCTACAATATGTATGCTCAGTGCGGACAGCTCGAGTTGGCCCTCCAAACGAACAGATAAACGATTGAAAAGGCTGGAGTCTGCCCGACCCATCCAACGCGAATCATATATAGCCTTAGGATTTTAGACCAACAAGCCAAATGAATAACGGGCCCAGTCTACACTCGACCACTGCATAGTAGCTTATTTGTGCAAACCCGAATTTAAAGCAAATACACAGTTTTGCTAGCTCTGATATAGCTGACCACTTTCCGACCTACCGTTTGTGCAGACAATAGATCTATAACGCGAGACAACACAACACAACTAACGCAAAACAGACCTAACAATCAATCAGGTTAAACGCGCACAAAAAGTAACAAAGATAAAGTGATTATTGAACAATATTTCATCTCCATCATAACGGAAGGGGAAAGACCTGAACAACCTTTGCATGTAATTCTGTCAAAAGCGGTCAAGCAAAGGTTGCGGGTAGCCGTCTCACTTCGAGTAGCCACATCTAGCCACATCGCTTCAGATAGCCGTTTTGCCTCACTTTATGTGAACGCCACCCTGATCGAGCCCCGTCGTAAGCCAGAATGAACCTGCTTCCAAAAATTATATATGTCATTTAAACCATATAATCTTTCTTTATTAACGTACTCCCAATAAAACAAGAAGTCAAAGTCAACAGTTGACAATCTGATTTAACTGTATTAATAATAGTAGTACAGTTAATACACCTAAGAGTTGAATATGTACGGCACTACAGCTGTACAGCTTAGGTAACGCCTTTTTCACCTAGATAACTACACATACACCTCAGATACAATCATTTATAACCCATGGGTTATTTCACACATTTACAGAAAGGAGGTGCGGGATGTTCGAATTAGATGTACGCAGCCGTAAGGCGATCTACGAGCAACTAGTGGACAAAGTCAAAGAAATGATCGTATACGGTATTCTAAAGCCCGACGAGCAGCTTCCTTCCGTTCGTGCATTATCCACGCAGCTGACCGTGAATCCAAATACGATTCAGAAAGCGTATCGTGAGCTTGAACGTGAAGGTTACATTTATTCTTTGCAGGGAAAAGGGAGCTTCGTATCATCGTCAGTGGAACATCCGAATGAAGCCATGAGAGATGAGATCAGAGAGTCTCTGGTGAAGTTGATTGCAGAAGCTTCGTATTCCGGTTTGACCAAAGCGGATATGACGCTTTTGTTTGAGGAAGCGATGGCCCGTATAGAGAAGGAGGAGCCTCATGATTGAGCTGAATCAAGTCGTCAAAGCATTTGAACAGGAAAAGGCAGTGGATGGCGTAACGATGCACATACATAAGGGGTCGATCTATGGTTTGCTCGGTTCCAACGGGGCAGGAAAGACATCGCTGCTCAAAATGATGGCTGGTATTTACCGTCAGGACAGCGGGACTGTTCGTATCGAAGATAATGAGATTTATGAAAATATGGATCTCAAAGGCCGCACAATTTTTATGGCAGATTCACCCTACTTTTTCCCGCAATCTTCAATAACTCAGATGGCTACATTTTATCGTTCGGTATATCCGCGCTGGAATGAGGAACGGTTCAAGCAACTGGCTACCGTGTTCAAACTGGATGTAAAACGCAAGCTGCATCGCATGTCCAAAGGCATGCGCCGTCAGGCAGCCGTATGGCTGGGACTTAGCTGTATGCCTGAAGTGCTACTGATGGATGAGCCTATTGACGGCCTTGACCCGGTCATGCGCCAGCAGATCAAAAACTTGCTGTTCCAGGAAGCGGCTGAGCGTCAAGTAACCATTGTCATCTCATCGCACAACTTGCGTGAGATTGAAGATCTGTGTGACCATGTGGCGATTATGCACAAAGGCCGAATTATTGTAGAGAAAGATCTCGATGATCTGAAGGCGGATACGCATAAAATCCAGGTCGCTTTCCGCCACCCGGACCATGCCAAAGCCATGGATGAGCAGATTGATATTTTGCATGAAGAGAAACGGGGAAGTGTATCCCTGTACATTGTCAAAGGTAACCGACAACAGGTAACGGATCAATTCCGTATACATGATCCATATCTGCTGGATGTACTGCCTTTGACGCTCGAAGAAATCTTTATATATGAAATGGAGGACGCAGGGTATGATATTCAACCGATTGTTCTGTAACCGGGGCATCCTGATCCAAAATTTCAGACAGCATGGATGGATAGGCATTTTATATCTCATCACATTGTTGTTCTCACTTCCGTTATATATCGCTACCGAGTACAGGGATGTGCCACAGCAGATTATAAGTTTGTTTCAGGCCAATGGTGAAGTGCAGATTCTGTTCGCTATCACACTGCCCGTAGCGGCTGGAATCTTTCTTTTTCGGTACATTCAATCTGGTGCACCTTCGGATCTGTTCCATAGTTTGCCGTTACGTCGTAAACATCTATTAACGGTGAATCTGTTGACCGGATTTGTCATGATCCTGATTCCAATCTGGATTACAACTGCGATTACCGGCTGGGTATGGGCGGTACTGGATCAACCTGCGTTTCTGTTTGATGGCAGTACAATCTGGATGTGGGGCTTGAGCATGAGTATCTACTCGCTGTTTATGTTCATGCTAACTGTGGCAGTGGGCATGTGTATTGGTCAATCTGTATTGCAGGGACTCACCGTGTACGCACTCGTCTTGTTACCTGTTGTCGTATGGTTCATTATGTCACTTCATCTCCAGCATTATTTGCTCGGATATGTTTTTGAAGAAGTGGGCTTTAATGCGGAGAAACTCTCACTTGTCCTGCGTGTGGGTTCGATCAGTAACCTCCCTGTAATCCGTCAGGAGTTAATTATCTATGCGATATTTGCAATCCTGTTTATTCCTCTAACCTATGTACTTTATGCGAAGAGACAGGTTGAATCTGCTACCCAAGCAGTTACGTTTAAGCTTATAAAACCTATATTTCGCTTTGGATTGATGTTTACATTGGTTCTGATTGGCGGAGGTTACTTTACAATGATTGCTCCAAGAGGATCAGCTGGATGGGGAATCTTCGGATATATCCTCGGCGGAATTGTAGGTTATATCGTTGCCGAGATGATTATTCGCAAAACATGGCTGATCTGGAGCAGCAGGCTGCTACCCAAGCTGATTCTATATGGTATCATCGCTGGTCTGATACTGTACGTACCTATTGCCGACTGGAATGGATACGCCGCTCGAGTGCCTGAAATGAGCAAGGTGAATAGCATCAAGCTTGGTGGGGAGAGTTATACCTACAGTAACGGTGTCAGTCAGAAAAAGGACGATGCTCACCTCTATTCTAATGATCCGGAATACATGGGGGCAGTTATCGCTCTTCATCAAAAAATTGTTGATTCCGATCTTCCTTTACTGGATGATCCAATTAATACAGGTATGCGTAATGACGAGTCTATATTAATTAACTACAAGCTGGATAACGGCAAAGTGATGAAACGTAAATACTACATTCCAGAAGCGGAATTCCATCAGGAATTAAAGGCTCTGAAACAGTCCCAGGATTACAAAAGAGTCGCCTTTGAAACGTATAAGCTGGATGAAGATGCGTTAAGTTTCGGTATTCGTTCTGCCATAAGTTCATACCGGAAGGTTTATATTAGCAATCCGGAGCAAGTCCGTGAGTTCAAAGCATTGTTGAAACAGGACATTTTTGATCAGACCTATGAAGAACAGCGCTCCCCGTGGCAGTCGTTTGCTTACGCGGAGATGAATCAGGACTCTACTTCGAAAGATCCATTTCAACCGAGGGAGATGTGGAATTTTGAGATCAAACCTAGCTATGATCGGGTATTGGCTTGGCTGAAGGAGAACAAGTTATACGACCAGTTACTTGTCCAGGCAGATGAGATTGTCTCCGCTCAGTTTGCGAAGCAGGAGATTAACAGTCCGGGTTCGCTTCAGTGGACTACTCCGCAGCCTGAATATATCGATGGAAATCTAAGTGGTAACAAACAGATAGCGACTAAAAACAAAGAAATCATTAGGGATTTGCTCAAACGTCAACGGTCTGGTTATCTAACAGAGAAAGATACCGTTTATCAGATCAAGTTGAATGTAATTCGTGGCGAGAACATCTATATGATGCTGAAAGAAGAGGATCTGACCGAGGAAATGAAAGCTATTTTGGTCAATCAATAAGCTGGGCTGTATCAGTTGTTAACTATAAGCGGGAAGGGTTCTCCCGTTGATCGAAAGTTTTATTCAACCAGTGAAACCAGATTTACTTGACCAGACACAGTGAATGGAATATATTAGAAAAAGGAAAGGTTCGAGCGACTCGTTCAATCGAATCTCATATGGAACGGCTTATGAGGGAAGCACCCGTAAGAGCAGGCAAATGCCTGACTTGCGGGTGCTTTTTTGTCGTTCGCTGATTTCGTTGGCTATTCTGCTAAATATTTTAGAAGAAAGGGTGTAGAGACGCATGCAAACAGAAGCATGGAAGGAAACTATAAATGAACAGGAGGAAATGGAGTGTTGTTCTTCCCTATTGGAACGATCAAGCTCTCATAACTTCATAGAACATCACGGTTTAGTAGAAGAGAAGAAGGGGCGACAGCATATCGAAGATACAACTACAGAAGATATAGCTTTAATGGAGACGAGTGACATTCTATTCCCTTCTCCAATAGCAGGTAGCCATAGTCACATGATGGAACAAAGTAACGTCCGGCGTCGTCAATTGCCATCGATGACTCATCTTATTTTTGGATCACGCCTGCTTATAGGGCTTGTGATTCTGTTCAGCGCAGGCACGATCTATTTTGCTTCTTCAGTGGAGGCTGCGGGCATAGATCTTGGCGTAACCGCGCAGAAAGCCTGGGATTCCGTTTTGAACAAAGCCGATGCACAAACCAAGTTAAGTTTGAAGCAAGCGTACGAGAAAGTGGGGAACTGGAAGGCTCAAGAGCAGGTTTGGGAACAAAAAATAAAGACACTTCATGCCGCCAATACCGCGGAATTGGAGCGATTACGTGTAGAAATAAGACAAATCGATGATGCGAAGGTCGCAGCTCTAGCTGAAAAGGTGAAGCAAACACAAGCCCGATATGAACCACTATTCGCCCTCTATAGTTCAGTCAATAGACAGTTGGATGCAGCCAAAGCCATCAAAAATAAGGAATGGAGTGCAGCGATCCGCACACAGGCAGATACGTTGAGACCCGTTGTGAAGCTTGCCAGAGAAGACATCCGGATCAAGAAAAAGGAACTTGCTGAAGCACGTAAACGGAAGAGCGCTGAAATAAAACGTTTACGAGCTATGCTAGCAGGGGCCGACTCCGCGAAGAAACAGATTCAAACGGCTAAAAAACAGGCGAGTCTGGCAAAAGAACGATATTCCAAAGCTCTACAACAGTTCAAACAGAGTACAAAACAAAGCCAAACGTCACGTGTACTCAGCTCATTGAACACCTTGGCGTCTGTAGCAGAGAAGTGGGCAGGAACAAAACAAAGTATTCATACACTGGAGCAAAACGTATCCACTACGTATGTGAAAGTCAGACAGGAAATCGCCAAGAGACCCAAATAAGAGGAAACCCGGTCCTCTCTGCAACGTACACAACTTTAGATGTAAAGACGCTTCGATGATGATGGAACGAGGTGGAGCTATTGCAGTCCAAGTTGGAAACGAAACGTACGGGGGCAAAAGGTTTTAAACGTAAACGTTACTGGATTCCCAGCGTTGTACTAATTTTGATCATAGGTTTTATTGGGATTGGTACACAATGGACACCCAAAATAACGGTATTTTTATTAAAATCATTAATTGAAACTGCTAATACAGACACAAATAGCAAGGACACTATGCTCTCGGGTGGGATAACTCGTGTTGTGGATGTACCCTATGCAGACGAAGGGCGTAATGACAGTACACTGGATATCTATTATCCTTCCGTAACATCGGAACCTTTGCCTGTTGTGTTGTGGGTTCATGGTGGTGGATGGGTCTTGGGTGACAAAAAGGATATCGCAGATTATGCCGTACAATTAGCCAAACAGGGTTACGTTGTGGTCAGTATGAATTATGCGCTCGCACCGGATACGAAATATCCCATTCCCGTGATCCAGACGAATCAGGCTTTGACTTACGTGAAGAACCATGTCAGTGAGTATCACGGTGACCCGGAAAACATATTTCTCGCAGGCAATTCGGCAGGTGCCCAGATTGCAAGTCAGACTGCGGCAGTGGTGACCAATCCATCTCTCGCCAAGCTGATGAACATAACACCAGCCGCCCAGCCGGAAGAGTTGCGTGGGGTTCTGCTATTCTGTGGTCCATACAATCTAAGCACGGTAGCCAATACAGGCTTTCCACTCATACGGACATTTCTCTGGTCATATACGGGAGTCAAAACATTCGAAGACTATCCACGTCTGCATGAAATGTCGACCGTGCTTCAGGCCACAGCAGAGTACCCGCCTGCATTCATTACCTCAGGCAATGATGACCCGTTGACCAGTCAATCGATTGAGCTGGCACAAGTATTGAAGCGCCTTGATGTTGAGGTGGAAACCTTGTTTTTCTCAAACTCATCAGAGAAGCTGGGACATGATTATCAATTTGATCTGGAGAGTGACGCTGGACAACAGGCGATACATTCGGCAGTACGATTCATGCAACAGTATAGTCGATGAGCAGACAAGTCTGTGGTACACTCGAAGCAAATGAGGGCGCAGGAGGAGAAGTATGGCAGATAAAGAAGATTTGACCCGGTTCGGGGTGGCGTTTCCTACACCTCTAATTGAGCAGTTTGACCAGTATATTGAGGAACAGGGATACAAAAACCGATCTGAGGCTTTCCGTGATCTTGTTCGCAAAACATTACTTCAACCTTCTGCATTACAATCCGACCAGGATGTGGCAGGCACCATTGTGATGGTCTACGATCACCATATCAGTGATCTTCCCATTCGTTTGATGGAGCTGCAGCACGAGGCGCATCATGACATCATTTCCAATATGCACGTGCACCTGAACCATGACCAATGCCTGGAGGTTATTGCCGTACGAGGGAATCTGGGACGATTGCATCATTTGCATCAACAGATCCAGGTACAAAAAGGTGTTTTGTATGCGGAGCTGTCTGTGACTTATGTAGATGAACTCAACAAACTGGCTCATGCTCAGAGTCATCAGGATGGCAATCCGGATCAAAGTCTGGATCATCACAATCAAGGTGCGGGTCAGCATGGTCACAGTCATCATCATCGCTCTGCGGAGTAAGACAAATACAGGTGTAATTTCTATGAAAATATAGCAAATCTAAAAAAACAGACTATTGGTTAGATGCCAACCGTCTGTTTTTTTTGTTTGTTATAATACCTGACTTTATAGAGCGCTACAAATGCTCAGTTATACAATTTTTTATTTATTAATTCTGAAATATGAAAAAATATGGATTACGGAGTTAACTTTGTTGACATATGATTTGTATTTTGTGCTACAATTTCTCTAAAAAGTAACACGAAAAAAGGGGGTGCAGCACATATTTAGAGGGGGAACGACCAGAATGGGCAGATTTTCATGGAGATGGGGAAAACGAAAAGGTAGAACAGGATTAGGTATTTTGCTTGTATGTTCCATTGGTTTATCTGGTTGTGCACAGAGCACAGCGCCAATAGCTTCATCAGCAGAGAATGGACAGTCAGTTCCAACGTCAACCAAAGACGAATTGGTGCTGGCGGTTGGCACCGAGCCGGAAGGTGGGTTTGATCCAACAACCGGATGGGGGCAATATGGGTCACCACTTTTCCAAAGTACCCTGCTGAAGCGGGATGCCAAGTTACAGCTGGTTAACGATCTGGCTACCACATACTCAGTTAGTGAAGATGGGCTGACCTGGACGGTTACACTTCGGAACGATGTGAAATTCTCTGATGGGGAAGCCCTGACGGCTGAGGATGTAAAATTTACGTTTGAAACAGCTGCCAAGAGTGGGTCTGTGATTGATTTGACGAATATGGCTGATGTGAAGGCACCTGATGATAGCACGGTCGTATTTACACTGAAGTCGCCGCAGTCTACATTTATCAGTCTGCTGACAACACTTGGCATTGTGCCTGAACACGCCTATGGGGCTGATTATGCAGAACATCCGGTCGGATCAGGACCGTACAAGCTGGTTCAGTGGGACAAAGGACAACAGGCCATCGTAGAAGCCAATGAAGAATATTACGGTAACAAGTCTGTATTCCACAAACTCACCTTCCTCTATCTGGATGAAGATGCAGCCTACGCCGCTGCGCAGGCAGGTACGGTGGATATCGCTGCTATCCCGGCAGCGTTTAGCAAACAACAGGTGAATGGCATGACATTAGAGGCCGTGAAAACCGTAGATAACCGTGGCATCATGTTCCCGATGCAGCCTGCTGGTGCCAAGTCGGGCGATGGTCTTCCCGCAGGGAATGATGTGACATCCGATTTGGCGATTCGCCAAGCGGTGAATGTCGTGATTGATCGTGAGGCTTTGGTTGAGGGTGTACTGGAAGGGTACGGTCGTCCAGCGTATTCCGTCAGTGATGATCTGCCTTGGAGCAATGCAGAAGCTGTATTTACAGATGCCAATCTCGAAGAAGCGAAGCGCATTCTGGCGTCTGGTGGCTGGGTGGATGCGGATGGTGATGGTATCGTCGAGAAAAACGGCGTTAAGGCCGAGTTCAATCTGCTTTATTTTGCAGGTGATTTAACAAGACAATCTCTGGCACTGGCTGCTGCGGATATGGTAGCCCAGGCGGGAATCAAAATCAATGTTGAAGGCAAAAGCCGTGAAGAGACAAAAAAGATGGCTTACTCCAACGCTGTATTATTTGGTTGGGGCAGTCATGACCCTTTGGAAACCTATAACCTCTATAGCAGTACTCACAAAGGAGAAGGGTATTACAATGTGGGGCTGTACAGTAATCCTGTCGTGAATTCTTGGATGGACAAAGCTCTTCAGGCAACAAGTGAAGAAGAGGCATTACCATTCTGGCAGAAAGCGGAATGGGATGGAACAACAGGTTTCAGTTATCAGGGTGATGCGCCATGGGCATGGCTCGTAAATATAGATCATCTGTATCTGGTTACGAATGGACTGAACATTGGCGAGCAGCAGATCCACCCCCATGGTCACGGCTGGCCGGTGACAACCAATCTGGAGGAATGGTCCTGGGATAACAGTACAAAGTAGGAAACGTACCGGTAGCTTTAGCCTGAATTGGGGAGAGATTGGATGACAGGCAGGAATGGATGGGTCAGATTTGTTGGTTTTAAAATGTTGCGACTTGTATCTCTATTGGTTGGAGTCAGTGTGTTGTCTTTTATATTAATGCAATTCTCTCCTGTTGATCCGATCGAAGCCTACATTGGTGGAGGCATGATCAGGGTAAGCGCCGAACAGCGCAGTTTAATCGAAGAACGTTGGGGATTGAATGAATCTCCCGTGGAACGATTACTAACCTGGGGACAAACGCTGATTCAGGGAGATCTGGGGACATCAATGATCTACAGACAACCTGTAGCGGATATTATCCAGGAACGATTCATGAATTCTGTCGCACTTATGGCTGTAGCTTGGATATTATCCGGCATCATTGGTTTCACTCTTGGTGTAGTTGCCGCCATGAGACGGGATTCGAAGCTGGATCGCCTGATCTGTTGGTATTGTTATACGCTGGCTTCCACGCCAGTATTCTGGATTGCGCTGTTGTTGCTGATGCTATTTGGTGTGTGGCTTGGATGGCTTCCGGTTGGGCTTGGAGTACCCGCTGGGATGTCAGCTGATCAGGTTACATGGGGAGATCGGGTTATTCATATGATTTTGCCAGCGTTGACTCTCAGCCTGACCGGGGTAGCCTCTATTGCTTTGCATACCCGGCAGAAGCTCACAGATGTGCTCGAGTCAGATTATATTCTGTTTGCGAGAGCGCGAGGTGAGCGTGGATTTCAGCTGTTCCGTCGACATGGGTTCAGACATGTTGTTTTGCCAGCCATCACGCTGCAGTTTGCTTCGTTCAGTGAACTGTTTGGTGGGGCTGTGCTTGCAGAACAGGTATTTTCATACCCCGGCCTTGGTCAGGCGACGGTTCAGGCGGGGTTGCGTGGAGATGTTCCACTGCTGCTTGGACTTGTGATGTGCAGTGCGATTTTTGTTTTTACAGGTAATATGGTTGCAGACATTCTGTATCGCTTGATTGATCCACGGATGAAGGAGGAGCTGATGTCATGAAGCAGACGGTAGAACGCTCCTCCGAGCAGACGGCAGAAACAGCCGAAGTACAGAAAGTGAAAACTGCGTATCAAGAGGTAAGGTACAACATTAATACAGGGTCTCTACAAGCTGAGACTGGAAAAGGAACAGGAGCAACACCCCCTACGAGAAAAGATTATACGACTGCCAGCAATCAACGTTTCCGCAACCCTCGCCAAAGAGCGGTGATCTGGGGAAGCCTCGCGGTGATCTGGATTGCCGTTGTGTGGTTGACGGGCAGGCTGCTTCCGGCTGGTTCTACGCTGACTTCACTAATGGATCGGAATTTGGCTCCAACCTGGGCGCATCCATTTGGAACGGATTGGCTCGGAAGAGATATGTTCATGCGTACGTTAAAAGGATTGGCAACCAGCATTCAAGTGGGATTGCTTGCTGCATGTGGTGGCGGATTGATCGCACTGCTGTTGGGTTTGGCTGCTGCTTCAAGCAAGGCTGCTGACCGGGTAATCTCATGGATTATCGACTTGTTCCTCAGTGTGCCCCATCTGGTATCGCTGGTTATGTTGGCCTTTGTATTCGGTGGAGGTCTGACAGGAGTGGCGGCAGCGATTGCGCTGACACACTGGCCGAATCTGGCTCGGATTGTACGAGCGGAGATGATTCAACTGAAATCCGCAGAGTACATTCAGATTTCACACAAGTTGGGTCAATCGCGGTTACAGATTGCGATGCAACATATGCTGCCACATCTGGTCCCGCAGCTGTTCGTGGGCATATTGCTAATCTTTCCCCATGCGATTCTGCATGAGGCAGCCATTACGTTTCTGGGGCTGGGGTTGTCTCCGCAACAACCGGCAATTGGAATTGTTTTGTCAGAGTCGATGAGATATTTATCTGCTGGTATGTGGTGGCTCGCCTTTTTCCCCGGACTGGCATTGTTGCTGGTTGTTCGTGCGTTTGATGTATTGGGCAACAGTCTGAAGACATTGACGGGTACAGGTAGTTCAAGGGAGGTGAGGTGAATATGGCTCTTCTTGATATTGAGGGAGTGTCGGTGTCATTTCGGCGCACTCGTGGTTGGTTTGGGCACGAACAGACTTATGTCATTCAGAATCTGGATCTTTCCGTAAACAAGGGCGAGATCGTGGCTGTTGTAGGCGCAAGTGGATCGGGTAAAAGTGTGCTGGCGCAGGCCATTATGGGTATTCTGCCTGCCAATGCCAGGTTAGAGGGACGTATTAGCTATAGTGGCGAGCCTTTGACCCCGGAGCGGCAGCTTCATCTGCGTGGTGATGAACTGATGTTGATTCCACAATCCGTCAGTTATTTGGACCCGCTGATGAAGGTGGGAAGGCAAGTTCAGCCGGTAACCCGAGATTCCGGACAGAAACGAGGCTTCATAACTCGATCCCACTTGAAAAAGACGGAGCAGGAGCTGACGGATCGTTATCATCTTCCTCAAGGAACAGCCGGGAAATATCCGTTTGAGTTGTCCGGAGGTATGGCAAGGCGGGTGTTGATGGCGACAGCAACCTCAGGTCAGCCCAAGCTAATCATTGCCGATGAGCCGACACCAGGTATTCATCCCGAAGTGTTGGCCGAGACGATGAGGCAATTTCGTGAGCTTGCAAATCAAGGCGTAGGTATCCTGTGGATCACCCATGATATCACGACAGCCCTCACGGCAGCCGATCGCATCGCTGTATTTTATGCGGGTGCCAATGTAGAGACGGCGACGGTTGATGATTTTACGGGGATTGGAGAACGTCTGCGTCATCCATATACAAAAACGCTCTGGAATGCGTTGCCGCAGAACGGATTTCAGCCACTCCCAGGCTCCCAGCCGTTGGCAGGTCAAGAGATCACGATAGGATGTTCATTTGCTCCCCGATGTAGCGTAGCAACCGTTGCATGTACCCGCGAACGTCCAGAACTTCGTAAGGTACGGGGTGGAGAAGTGAGGTGTTTCCATGTCACTTGAAGCACGGGACGTGAGTTACCGTTACGATCCGAAATCGTGGGTGTTCCAGCAGATGAATATGCAGGTGAAACAAGGCGAAGTCGTGGGCTTGTGGGGACCAAGTGGCTGTGGAAAAACAAGCCTTGGACGCATCCTTGCAGGATATGCCGAACCTGTGGCAGGACAAGTGCTTCTGGATGGGAAACCACTCCCACGTACAGGAGTATGTCCGGTTCAGCTGGTATTCCAGCATCCGGAGAAAGCTGTGAATCCACGCTGGCGAATGCGCCGCGTGTTGCAGGAGGCGTCTGTGCAGGATGAACAGTTGCTCGAAGCATTGGGTATTCAGCAAACCTGGTTGGACCGTAGGCCGAGTGAATTATCGGGTGGAGAACTGCAACGTTTCTGTGTGGCGCGAGCACTCGGTACAGCGACACGTTATGTGATCGCAGATGAGATGACAACGATGCTGGATGCCATCACTCAGGCACAGATCTGGCATACCGTGATGGAAGTGGCTCGCCAGCGTGATCTGGGATTACTGATCATAAGCCATGATCGGGATTTGCTGAACAGGTTGTGCGACAGAATTACACCGATGCCGATATCGATGTGACTGTAATTTTAATTATGTTTTGAATAAATAAAATGATCGAATACAAAGGGGTGCCCCTTGTGAAGTCATTGACCATGAATATGAGTCATGGACTTGACTACGGGGCACCCTTTTTTCTCTTTTGACAAATATTCACCATTTAACAAACAGTACACGTTTTGTTCGCAACGTACACAGATGTAACTGGCAGCTTATTTGCCCGACACATTGCTTAACAACACAGATAATCTGCGCATCGCCTCTTCAACCGTGGAACGTGGACAGGCTACATTAATACGCATGAACCCTGTGCCCTCTGTTCCAAAGAAGCTCCCGTCATTGAAAGCAAGCCCTGCTTCATGAAGAAGCATATTGCATAGTTGTGCATGTGGAATATTCAGCTCCCGGAAATCCATCCATAACAGATAGGTCGCTTCGGGCAGATGCATCTTAATCTGAGGCATATGTTCCGCAACATATTGCTGTACATACGCCATATTTCCACGGATATAGGCAAGGCACTCATCCAGCCATTCCTCGGCATCATTGTACGCAGCTTCGGTTGCAACAGCCCCCAGTGTGCTGATATTGGCAAGTCCCATCGTTTTTACACCCTGCGCGAACGATTCTCGCAACTTGGCATTGGGGATGATGATGTTGGATGTGCAGAGGCCAGGAATGTTGAACGTTTTGCTTGGAGCCGTACAGATGATGCTTAGATCAGAGACGGCGTCCGAGATCAGGGTCAGTGGTGTATGAGTTCCGCGCTGATGAACAAGATCGGCATGGATTTCATCTGAAACCATCAGTACGTTGTATTGCAGACACAATGACGTAAGCCCTTCAAGCTCTTCATGAGTCCATACCCGTCCAACCGGGTTATGAGGACTGCACAGAATCAGCATTTTGACCCGACCGGTCTGTAAGCTGGATTCCAGTTGTTCCAGATCCAGCGTGTAATGACCGGTATTCTCTACCAAAGGATTGGTGATCAGTTCACGGCCCTGACCACGTACTACTTCATAGAAGGGAGCATACACCGGGGTTTGGATGACTACAGCATCTCCAGGATCGGTGAATCGTTGTACAGCAATGCTGAGTGCGGGCACAATACCTGGAGTGAATACGATCCAGTCATCGTTAATTTTCCAGTTGTGACGCCGTTCCATCCACCCTGCAACAGCTGCATGATACGCCTCAGTCCGCACTGTATAACCAAAAATCCCGTGCTCCATCCGTGTTTGCAGGGCCTGAATGACGGATGGTGGAGCAGCGAAATCCATATCGGCCACCCACATCGGAAGCGCATCAGCAGCGCCGAAGATATCCTCAAGCGCATCCCATTTTTCTGATCCGGTAGAGATCCGGTTAATAGGCTGGTCAAATGTACTGTTACTGTTGTTCATCGTATTTAATTCCCCTTAAGTTCCGTTCCTTCGACCACAAATCGACAAATAATTATCTAATACATTGGTTAATTTCGCAACTATTGTGCGTGTATGATTAGCTTCATATGTATGGTCTGGAATTCAGGACTTTATTCATATAAGAACAACTTAACGAGCGAGAGTACAGCGGGAATACGACAAAGACTATTTTTGTACGCCCTTGGTCCTGTTTTGTCCATTTATCGTTTACAACCTCTTGTCAGATGCTATTATATTGCTAACATTTGGTGGAACAACGGGCTGTTATCTGAATAAGCTCGTACCCATACATGATGAGCATAACTACATGAGTCTTTCGCGTACATCGAGCGATCGTCTTGAATCGTATTATGCATAAGGCTGACATTTGAACTCAGGAGGCGTTTAGGGATGAAAAGCAAAAAGTGGTTGATTGCTGCGGGTGTGTTTGGCATGGTGTTAACCGGATCGGCAGGTGTATATGCAGGTACACAACTGGAGACAATCAAAGCTTATCTGAACCATGGGCTCGCCATCGAAGTGAACGGACAGAAATTTACACCGACAGGTGACCAGGGCAAAAAGCTTGCGCCAATTACATATCAAGGCAGTACATATCTCCCCGTTCGTTCGATTGCAGATGCGTTGAAGACCGAAGTGAAGTATGATTCCCAAAACAATAAAGTAAGCATCGGCTCTTCAAGCTCTTCTGGTGGGTCAACATCCACAGGCAACAGTGGAACGACATCACCATCTACAGGTACGAACTCACAGGCGGCAGGTGTGAAGTCCAAGTATCTGCCAGCAGATTTCCCATTACCGAAGGATGCGAAGGCAACAAGTCTTATTGAGAACATAATGGATGGTAACAAAAAAGTAGTGCTCACGTACACAACCAAAGAAACGTTGCTAACCGTTGGAACATCCTACAAAGACTACTACCAGACCAAAAATTTGAGTCAGAACACTCAGGATATCCAGGCAGACGGCTTCAGCATCGTGGGTCGTGAAGATGGCAAATATGCCGTGACCATCACAGGTTCGGTGTCTGCAACCAACAAGGATCTGAATGAAATCACCGTAGTGTGGGGAGAAGAGTAATCTTTCCTTCTATAAAAAGTGAACAGACAAAGCCGCCCGTTGAAATCATAACAGATTTCATTGGACGGCTTTTAGGGTTGAATCCATATCTGGTTCTATACTCTGAATTAATAGTCTAAATATTAGTCCGTTACAGGTACTCGTTGAACCATCCGGCAATATGCTCCAAACGGCGTACCCTCAAGTGAGGGTGACCTCCGCGGGACAACTCGTGGTTTGCCCCTGGGAAACGAACAAGTCTTGTGGTCTGCTTGCGCCGTTTTAATGCAATGAACAACTGCTCGGCTTGTTCAATTGGACACCGCAGATCCTGTTCGCCATGCAAAATGAGCAGCGGAGTACTGACGTTTCCGACATAAGCGAGCGGGGAATGTTTCCATAGTTTTTCCGTGTCATCCCACGCGTTACCGCCAATCTGGTCTTCCGTGAAGAAATATCCAATGTCACTTACACCGTAGAAGGATAGCCAATTGGAGATGGAACGCTGGGTAACAGCCGCCTTAAAGCGGTCCGTGTGTCCTACAATCCAGTTGGTCATGAAGCCACCATAACTGCCCCCGGTTACGCCCAATCGTGATTCATCGATAAACTCATACTGGGACAGGGCATAATCCACACTCTCCATGAGATCGCGATAATCGCCACCGCCATAATCTCCGCGACAGGCGTCTACAAACTGCTGCCCGTATCCGAGGCCACCGCGTGGATTGATATACACAACAGCGTAGCCTTGTGCGGCGAGAATTTGGAACTCGTGCATAAACGTAAAACCATACATCATGTGCGGGCCGCCATGAATCTCCAGAATGGTCGGGATTTTGACCCCGTCAACCATGCCATGAGGTTTTATAATCCATCCTTGCAGCCGCAGGCCATCTGAGGAATTAAACCAGAAGGTTTCTGGTGTACTAAGGTGGATCTCATCCTCAAGCTGTGGATTGCTGCGGGTGAGCTGAATCGGTTCTACCTCAGGATCTTCTGGTTGTTCATATATATATAGATCACCAGGATTTAGTGTATCGGCTACAGCGGCAACGATCTGCCCGTTTTCCAACTCGGCAAATTGATAAATCTCCCGTTCGTCAGGCCATATATAGTCGGCACTGCTGCCGTCTCGAGCGAATTTGGCGATGCGTACACTACCATGGATGGTCGCCAGACAGAAGATTGAAGAACCATCCCTGCTGAATACTGGCCCCGTGGTTGTCAGATGTGAACGCATGTCGCCAACAATGCTGTGATTCAACTGTACGTCCCAATCCGTGCTCAGACATACGAGTTCACCACCTGATATCTGAAGGGTGTACAACTTCACAAGCGTGGCATTTCCATAGGAACGGTCACTGGCGAGCAGTGCAAGAGATTGTCCATCCGGTGCAAAGGCCAGTCGGCTGAACGTATACCCTTCCGGGGTCAACTGTTGCACATCCGATCCGTCTGCTTTGGCAAGGTACACATGATTAGTCAGGGTGTAATCATTATGGTCCTCGCCTTCTTCAGGCATCTGCGCAATCCAAGCGATGGATGTTCCGTCCGGGGACCAGGCGTAGTCTCCGACGTCATAATGACCTGTAGTTACAGGAATTGCTTCCGCATCGATCGGTGCGAGAGCGAAAAGGTGGGAACGTCGACCGTTCCACAATCCACTGGCATCTGACTTCATGCGAATCCGGTCTACGACATGTTCTTGCAGCAGTTTGGGTTTATCGTCTATAGGATCTGTATGTTCTGATTCTTCATTTTCGCTCATATCCACGGATGATTTCGCAAGTATGGTATGACCATCCGGTGACCAGAGCAGAGAACTGACGCCATGTTTCAGGTGACTGATTTGCTGTGCTTCTCCGCCATCTGATGCGATAATCCAAACTTGGGATTTCCCATCAACCTCTCTTAGAAAGGCCAACTGAGACCCATCGGGCGACCAGGCAGGGGAATGATCCTTCTCACCAGAGGTAAAGGGCCTGTCCTTCTGACTCCCCAGATGCAGCAGTCTCAGGTGAGAACAATAACCGTCACGTGCTTCATTCGTTTTCCGGCTTACATATACCAGTTGTCCGCCTTGAGGGGACGGAGTTGGATCATTAACCCATGTAATCTGATAAAGATCTTCCGATGTTATGCCGCGCTGACTCATCATTGTTTGTCCTCCCACCATGAATTAGAATCGGTTAATTTCCTAACCTTTCCATTTATATTAACGGAAAGCTAGGGACAGGACAATAAGTGTAATGAAGGAGGGGCAAGACATTTAACAATGTATATTCATTGAATTAAATATTTGCACGTAACGTAGAGGACAGAAATAACCTGAAGAAGCGGAGCGTTCGCCTAAAAGCTTTCTGAAAGAAAGCTACATCGGAAGCATAGGCTATCCCCGGATTTTCACTTTGAAAAAGTGGAATCGAAAAATCTGGGGATAACAGCGATCGGAAGGTTGTTCTGTCATCGGAGTGACCCATGCAAACATTCTTTAGTTCAATTCATATAGGTGTGTTAAAAGGATTTGCTCGAAGGATGACGAATCCTAATGTTGAATAAGCGCAGAAATGACGAAAAATGGTCTTAATTCAATGTTTAACATTGGTTAATTTGGTTTAATGTACAATGCAATTCCTGTTCTACATTTCAGGTATTTGGTTCTTAGCCATTCGTTTATATAGAACTCGTATGATTCAGTCGCAATGGAGGAGGAACGTCACGTTGAGCACATCCTATGAGCAACATGTGGAATATCCAAACCGGAAACGAATGGCGTGGCTCACGGCAGGGGCAGCACTTTTTGTGGCAGCCGGATTTTTTTTGATTTTTGATCGTTCTTCAGTTACGAATGATTCCATCCTTTCGGATGTGATTGGACTTCTATCCATTTTGTTTTTTGGGCTATGTTTCTGTTACAGTCTGGTAAAGATGATCAAGAAGGAACCTTCTTTTGTAATCGATGAGGATGGGTTTGTGGATGCATCTTCTTATACCGCAGGAGGAGCCGTGGCCTGGAAAGACGTTGAGAATATTTTTATGTATGAATTGATGGGACAGAAAATGATCGGGGTCAAGTTGCGGGACGAGAAAGCCTTTCTGGATCGCCAGAACGGGATGAAACGCAAGTTGATGACGGTCAACAGTAATATGGTCGATGCGACCATCAGCGTTGCCCAAAGTAGCCTTACAGTACCACTTGATCAATTGTATATCATGATGATGAGCCACTGGAGACATGTGAGTGATAACATGATTTATGATTCGTATAATCGTCGTTAGAGAGGTCAGAATGTCCATAAGTCTTCAGAATGGAGGAATATAGATGATGCATGGTAATCAAACACGCACGATTCTACTTCCGGATGGAACTGCCCTGCCTGCGATAGGACAAGGCACATGGAACATGGGAGAGAAGCAATCCAGCCAGCAAGAAGAAGTACGCGCACTGCGTTCCGGTATTGAACAGGGAATGACCGTGATTGATACGGCGGAGATGTATGCAGAAGGTGGGGCAGAGGTTATTACGGGAAAGGCCATCTCGGGCCATCGTGACGAAGTTTTTCTCGTATCCAAAGTGTATCCCCATCATGCGGATCGCAAGCAGATGATTACGGCCTGTGAACGTAGTCTTAAGCGCTTAGGAACAGATCGCCTGGATCTGTATTTGCTTCACTGGCGAGGGGGAGTCCCCCTCGAAGAGACGGTTGAGGCTTTGGAGCAATTAAAGCAATCCGGTAAAATCCTTCGCTGGGGTGTATCGAATCTGGATACAAGGGATATGCAGGAGTTATGGAGTCTGCCGGAGGGGTCTCAGTGCATGGTGAATCAGGTGCTTTACCATGCAGCTTCGCGTGGTATCGAACATGATCTGCTTCCCTGGATGCGGGAACGGAGCGTTCCTGTAATGGCGTATTGTCCACTGGCACAGGGTGGCAGACTTCGAAGTGAACTGTTGGAGCATCCAGTCATTCAGGAGATTGCACAGGATCGAGGAGTTACGACTTCGCAGATCGCATTAGCCTGGGTGATCAGGGATGGAGATGTGCTGGCGATTCCCAAGGCGGTACAGCTGAATCATGTGGCAGACAATGCAGCAGCAGTGAATATCGTTTTGACACAAGAGGAACTTGCCCGTTTGGATGAGGCATTCCCTGCACCTAAAGGCAAAGTACCTCTAGATATCGTGTAAAATAGATAACAATACGATTAATAAAGTTATGCAGAGCAGATCTTCACGATCTGCTCTTTTTTTGTATGGATATCGATAGCAGAAGCTTGCCCATCAATTGAGCGAATATATATTTTAACAAATGGGCTTTACAACACTATTTCACTAGTGTACTATATAACTAATACACCAGTACAGAGGGGAGCGAGAGCTTTGTGACTATAGAATTTGATAACAATTTACCAATCTATCTGCAGATCATGCAGTACATCAAAAGACAGATTGTAACCGGGACACTTCAGGCAGGAGACAAAATTCCTTCGGTTCGTGAACTGGCGGCTGAACTACAGATCAATCCAAATACAGTACAACGGACATTTCAGGAGCTTGAGCGGGAAGAAGTGGTCGAAACCAAACGGGGCTTGGGCAGATATGTGACCAGTGAGGAGCGGAAGATTATGACGATCAAAAAAGAGATGGCCGGTGAATTGCTGGAACGCTTTCTGACCGGAATGCAGGAACTGGGGATCGAAGAGCAGGATATCTTATCCATCGTAGCCGATGCCGTTGCGGAAGGAAAGGGAGGAACAACGCATGAGTAACATCCTTGAACTGAACCAGATCAATAAAACATATGGCAATAAGAAAGCGCTCAGTAATATTACACTGGATATTGCTCCAGGACGTATTGTAGGTCTGCTGGGTAGCAACGGTAGTGGAAAAAGTACGCTCATGAAGCTGGTTGCAGGTTTGTTGCATCCGAGCAGCGGAACGATTCAAGTCACAGGTAAGTCTGTTGGGCTGGAGACGAAGGCGTTGGTTTCATTTATGCCGGATCGTCCATTAACCGAAAAGTGGATGAGAGTGCGGGATGCGATTGCGTACTATCGCGATTTCTATGCTGATTTTGATGAGGAGAAGGCGCGGGAGATGCTGGACTTCATGAACCTTGTCGAGAGTGACCGGGTACGGCATCTGTCGAAAGGTATGAATGAACGACTACAACTAACACTGGCACTTTCTCGTAAGGCTCGTCTGTATTTGCTGGATGAACCGATTGGCGGGGTAGATCCGGTTGCGCGAGGCAAGATTCTGGATGCGATCGTCAAATTCTATGATGAAGACAGCAGTCTCATCATCTCCACGCATCTTGTGAATGATATCGAACGGATTTTTGATGAAGTGGTCTTTATTCGCGAGGGCGAGCTGGTGATGCGGGAAGAAGTGGAAACGCTCCGTTTGAAATATGGGAAAAGTGTGGATGAGATGTTCAAGGAGGTCTATGCGGAATGATGACATTATTGAAGTATGACTTTAGAAGGAACTGGAATACACTGTTGGCGGGGCTAGTTATTTTGATTATCGCGCAAGTGGGACTTTCCCTTTTCGTGTCTGAGGTCACAGGGATTGTGCTTGGCATTATGGGATATGTTGGAGTAGGTGTGGCTATTTATGTGAAAATGATCAAAACATACACGTCCAATATCCGATCATATAATCGCCGTCTGTTACCCGTAACGGGCCTGTCACATGTGTTGTCTCCCTTGATCTTTGGAGCCCTTTGCGGGTTGGGGTTAGTCATTATATTCGCGACTCATGCCTACATCTATATCTCAATGAAGCTACGAATGAACATGGCTACCAATATTGATCTTTCGGGTCTGCATGTTTCGGATTATATTAGTTTGTTGCTGTTTAGCGCATGGGTTATGGTATTCATGACCGTCATTATCTTCCTTTCGATCTCGATTGCAGGCAGCTTTCGTTGGAGAACTGGGCCATGGATTGGAATCGTTGCATTCTTTGTCCTCGTTAATCTGCTTGGCTGGTTGGAAAATATCATTACGACAGGACGTTTTAGTCCAAATGAAATGTTCCGGTACACGGAAGAAAGTACAGGGATCTCGATCACAGCCAATGGCGTATTATGGTCGGACGGCATGTGGGGAAGCAATGTATTTGAAGTTATTGTGGCGGTCATCTTGGTGTGGGCTACCATTTACCTAAACAACAAAAAAGTCGAAGTCTGATAACAGGATAACTTGAACGTGATGCGAGCAACCAGGGTTGCTCGTTTTTTTACATCCAGTAATAATCCACTTTATGAATCCATTACCATTAATTATACGTATATATAGATATATTGTGTGCTCGATGCGAGATTAGGTTAAAGAGAACAAAAGGATATGTAAGCGAAAGGAGGAAGCGTTATGGAACTATACTTCAGGGATAACTTTTTTAACGCGGGTTACACCGAGATTATGAATCCAAATCAGGAACAGGCAGGGCATCTGGATTTGAAAAGTGTCTTTGGTTCTTCGCTCGATGTATCGGATAACAGTGGATTGGTCTGCAGCGGTAAATTTCGCATGTTAACGAATCGTTGGGATATCACTGCAGCAGATGGGAGACATCTGGGTGTGCTTCGGGCCAGATTTAGTTTTTTTAGTAAAAAGTATGAATATGACGCAGGATCACGAGGTACATATGATGTGTCTGCCCCAGCATTTTCGCAGGAATATGATATAAGTGGCAGTGGTGGCCGCATCGTGGCCAGTTTCCGTCGCACCAGCGGCTGGTTTAGTTCAGGGGCATTTGTATTAGATAACCAGTCGGAACAACTGGACACGTATGAATTAATTGCAGTGGTCATGGGCGTGCACGCGATTAACAAAAGACGGAACTCGGCAGCTAGCAGTGGAGGAACGTAGTTTAGGCGCAGGTATACCAAAAAGGTTTGGATGAGATTCTCCAGACCTTTTTGGTATATGGGTTTGCTTTTGAGCAATAGTTATGGTTAACCCAATCTTACAAAATCATTGACCATCGGCTTTCGCAAGGGAGCCTTCCTCACGTTGGCGGTGCTGAACTTCATTGGAGTGTTCGAAATGCGTATCAGGATCTTTTTCCGCATAACGGGCTAATGCCTTCGCAGCTGTTTCCGACATTCGCTCCCGCAGCACTGTGTGGTCAGCAATTCGAACCCGTTTGCCGAGAAAACGCATTTTGGATAAGACGTAATCCATCTCATTGCGCGGAACGGTCAGCTCGATCCGATATGTCTGCTTGGCTTCCAGGTACTCGACCTGTTTTTCGAAGCAGGAGAATGCATAGAGGATTCGGGACAGTTCCTCATTGAACTCGGGCAGTACGTCGATGGTGATGGTCGTTTTACGCTTCTCTGTTATCACAGCAATTCGGGCAGTGTAGCCAGAAGCGGTATCCGGTTCAACCGGTTGGGCTTCCACGGTAACGATGCTGTGCAGCTTGGTCGACATTAGTTTGTCGAAGCGAGGCACATACCAGAGCACGTACCATTCTTTTTTGACCATGGAATACTCCAGTTTGTACGGGAAACCAAATTCATCATGGCTCGTGCGTCCATTGCGGACGCGACCCGTCATGCGAAATCCCTGATGATGCAGAATGATTAGCCGTAACTGTCGAAGCAGTGGGTGAGAGACATTATTTTCTTCGCTTTTGGCTTTTTCAGTCAGGTAATCTTGAAGGTTCAGATCCTGCTCACCATTCAGCATGTTATACATTTTATCCAACGTTACAGCGCTCAGCGCTTCTCTCGCAGCAGGGTGATTCAGCATCATGCGAAGCCAGGCCCGTTCCTGTGAGGTCCAGGTGAATAGTCCGGTTTCATTCAGTCGTGTCATCATCTGGTAATTGAACATCTTCTCGAACAGGTTCATAATATTCCGCAATCTCCTTCCATTCCTTAATCATCTCCTGGCGTAGTCTCTGAGGCGCGATTACTTCGCAGCTTGAGCCAAAACTCCGCAACCACGGTTTGATCTCAGTGGTACCGTTGACCTGAATTTCATAGAGAAAGGTATGATCCGTTTCGGGTATAATTTTGCCCCATTGACCTTGCAGACGAACCCGATCCAGAATGAAGTTGCGCTGACCACGCTCCGGGTGGAAAAAGCGAGCTTGAACCGTCACGGTATTTCCCGTATCCACGAGCCAACTGTAGCGACTAATGTCGGTCCACTGCTGCTTCAGTTCGAGCATGTATTGCTCTTCTACTGAATCCTGTTCCTCCAGCTGAGTTATGCCTTCCATGCGGAATTTCACAAAGCCGCGCCGGCCCTGATATCCAATTACATACCAACGACCATACTGATGGTCATAGATCACTTCAAGGGGTACGATCTGGTTGGATCGACCACCTGCTTCCCGTTCAAAGCGTGGATTCGTATTCTGTGAACTGTAGCTGGATGGTTTTTTCGGTGAATAGTATAGGAACTGCACACGTTTACGCTGACGAATCGCACTAAGCAGCGTGTAGAGATGAGCTTCGTCCAGGATACGAGAATAATAGTGATACTTATAGATATAGGGCTCGGTAGCTTCTTCTTGCGGGAAACTTGCCGTAATGGCTTTTTTTAAACTGTCGCGCAATAAGTACCCCTGTACGGAAGGAACCTGGGTGTTCGCCATCATATCCACAAAATCATACAACTCCAGCTGTTCCTCCACTGTCAATTCGGTAAGGACGTCCTGTTGTAAAGCATATCGATACGGTCTGCCACCCGGCTCTTTTCGGATAACCCCAACCTCTTCCAGATACTTCAGATCGGAACGAATGGTTTTCTCGTCAGGTAACGCCAGATCCTCCGGCAGATCAGCACAGCAGGCGTCCAGCAGTTCCATCGCGGTCAGGGTTTTATGTTGTAAGGTATGCAAAAGGACAGAAAGCCGCTGAACTTCAGTCTCTTTCATCGACTTGGCGCGGAAGAGGAAGAGCAACATAGGCTCTGCCGACTCCCCGTATTGGAAGCGGACGAGATCTGCCATTTCCCGGCCTGCTTCGGCACTTGAGCGTTGGTCGGCGACGGTCTGCATGATTTCTTTTAATCTGCGATTGGTTTTATCAAAGGTATGTACGGATATGCCAAGCCGCTCGGCATATTGTTTGCGGTTATATGCACCGCTTGTTAGGGATAACATGCGTAAGAACTGAATTTCTTTGTCAAAACTCTCTCTTGCCATGAACATTCACTCCTTGTTATCCCTTCATTGTAGCAGGATGAGTGGCAGGTTTCATTTTAAACTTATGAAGGTCGTCATACTTTTACCATGTTCGCGTGTAGATGTGTGAGGCATAATGAGGTTGTGAAGCGGGGCAGCAACAAGCGCTGTGGATCAAGGTTCCGAGGCGCCAGGGAGGGTTACTTCGACTGTTAATCGACCAGGTCGTTGGTTCGAATCCAATCGCCGCCGTTCATGGCGGTGTAGCTCAGCGGTAGAGCGGGTATTATACCTTCCCACCTTTTTCCTCGGACCATTTTATTATGAAAGAACAGCAAATAGACTCACACCGGGAGGTCATGAGTGATGAGCAGAGCGAAACAATTATTTAATCAACCTCAGCCAACGACACGTAATCATGGGGGCTACGGAGCCTATGAGCGATTGGTGGAGGAACAATATATACAGATGTTGATTACCAATACATTGAACAATACTTTTTATGCAGATACCCAGCAACTGATGGACGATGCGATGGTCAGTCATCAGGAGATGGCTGAGGTCGATGCAGGGTTTATGGCGCGGGCGCTGGTCTATGCTCGTAATGAAGGTTTGATGCGGTTACAGCCTCTATACGGGCTGGCACTGCTGTCCAAGGTGGACCCGGATCAGTTTGCAAAGGTGTTCTCCAAGGTCGTACAGACACCGGCTGACTTGGCCGATTTTCTGACGATTCTAAGAGGAACTGGTCGGGGACAGGGTGGTCGAGCGGTTAAGCGTCAGGTGAGTCAATTTTTGAACGGCATTACTGAATATTGGGCGATCAAATACAACGGGCGTGGGCGTGGATACAGTCTGGGCGATATGATCGCTACAGCACATCCCAAGCCGATAGATCTGAAGCAAAAAGCCTTATTCCGTTATTTGCGCGGGCATGAGGTGGATCTTACGGAACTTCCGCAGTTGCAGGCGCTGGAAAAGCTGAAAGCTACACCAAACCCGGCAAGTCGGATGCATCTGATCGAGAAAGGTAAACTCCCGTATTCGGTGGTCACCTCGATCATGCAACCGACACGTACGGTGTGGGAGGCGTTAATGTCACAGATGCCGACTTTTGCGTTGTTGCGCCATCTGAATGCAATGGATCGTGCGGGAGTTTTTGAAAAATCGAAAAATATCGATTACGTAACAGGTCGTCTAACGGATGCAGAAGCCCTGCGTAAGTCGCGCATCTTACCTTTCCGATTCGCCAGTGCGTATGAAATGATTGCGAGGGAAGAGTTGCGGGATGCTTTGCGGCAAGCGGTGGAACTATCCATTGGCAACCTGCCAACACTGCCGGGAAGAACGGCTATTTTCCTGGATCGCTCCGGTTCCATGCAAGGGGATTATTTGCGGATTGGTTCGGTGCTGGCACTGGCGCTTTATAAACAAACACGAGGTAACGCCCTGTTCTGGTTATTCGACCATATGGTTGAAGATGCTCGTCCGAAGATGAATGAGAGCATTCTTTCCCAAGCTCACCGTATTCGAGCACAAGGTGGAACAGACACCGGTCGACCGGTGCGGGAACTTCGGGATATCGGAGAAAAAGTGGATCAGATCATTATGATCACCGATGAACAGCAGAATGAAGGCAGCCCGTTATATGCTGAGCTTGAGCGATATCGCCGAATGATGAATCAGGAGTTGAAGGCATTTATTGTGGATATAGCACCTTATCAGCAGGCCATGGTACCGCCACGGGATGGCAAAACCTTTTACATCTACGGTTGGAGTGAAACGGTATTGACGTATATTGCCGAGACTGTGGCAGGATATGATACACTCGCGAACCGGGTGAGAGAGATAGAGATTTAAATTGGGGAATTTGGAGGGGACGGACCATGACCTACGTTCATGAAGAAATGAGAGATACGATTAGACAACAGCTGAAGCAGATTGAACAGGAGGAGCAGGTACGGATCATCTATGCCTGTGAATCTGGCAGTCGGGCGTGGGGGTTTCCTTCCCAGGACAGTGATTATGATGTGCGTTTTCTGTATGTAAGACCGCTGGAATGGTACTTGTCGATTGAGGATAAAAGGGATGTTATCGAACGCCCCATCAGTGATCAGCTCGATATTAATGGTTGGGATCTGCGTAAGGCTTTGAAGCTGTTTCGCAAATCAAATCCACCGTTACTGGAGTGGCTGCAATCCCCCATTCAGTATGATGAACAGTATAACGTGGCACAGCATATCCGTGCACTGTCGCCTTTGACCTTCTCGCCCAAGTCCTGCATGTATCATTATCTCAATATGGCAAAGGGGAACTTCCGCGATTATTTACAAGGTGAGCAGGTGAAGATCAAAAAGTATTTCTATGTTCTACGTCCATTGCTCGCTTGTGGCTGGATTGAACGTTATGATGCGATGCCACCGATGGCATTTGAAGATCTTGTGCAAGAACTTGTACCTGCGACTACACCGCTATATACGGAGATTCATGAATTGCTGCGCCGGAAAAAGGCGGGCGAGGAACTGGATCTGGAGCCGCAGCTGCCAGCAATACAAGCTTTTTTGGCGGAGAAGATCGAGCATTTTGAACGAATGGCTGGCCAGATGGAGAATGAGCAGATTATTCAATTTGAAGAATTGGACCGGATTTTCCGTTTTGCATTGCAAGAGGTGTGGGGGAACAATTAGGACGTTTCTTCTCACCCAGGCGAGCGATTCGATGATGGATGTCCGCGTCCCGAACGTTTTAAAGTTCGGGTCGGCTGGCTGAATGTGAAGAATCACGAGGGAGAGTATGTTCTAAGAAACACAGGATGTCTTATATGGCCTCCAGGGTGCCTTTTTAAAATGTAAGGAACATGGGACACGTTATTGTCCGAAAAAGTCGGATAAAAGGCTGGGAAATGGCGGTTTAGCCCCATATAGCGTGACTTGGGTTCGTTAGGTTTCAAGGGGGCTTCTCATCATGAAATAAGACTCCAGCGATTCGTTAGCGCTCCATCATGCACTTGTGCTGCTCTGGCTCCGGGACGTTTAAGAACGCTTGGGCTTTCAGCAGGTTTGCAAGAAACGCACTAGTGCGTGACGACATTTTTCATATATAAGGAGGAGAACTGATGCATCTGATCTTGAAAGCAAGCGGCGCTGACGCGGGAATTGTATCCCATTTATTAGCGAAGAATCCGCTGAATATATATGACCGCGTAGACAAAGGTGTGCGTGTAAGAATGGTGTACACTGCGGCTACAGAGAACGAAACAGAAGTACTAATTCATGCCGAGCCTGATCCTGTGGATCTGGTCAGAGGTACACCTGATGGGTATGACATTACGCAATATATCAATGATCGTGAGTTCGTAACCAGCAGCCTGTTCTGCTCTTACATACGTGGGGCGCTAGGAACAGCCCTGAATGGTAAGCCCAAGGAAGACTATGTGCAATGGGTAGGGAATGCTTTCGAGTTGGAACTGACCTTTGGCCCAGTGGCTTCCGATCTGCCGGATCGAGTGGTGGAAGAATTATTCTCGCCATTAGGATACGCCGTTTCGGTGGAGCGTGGAGAGCTGTCGTATTCATTTGATCTGAAAAATAAAAGCACGGTTCGCCATATCATCCTGCGTGGACGTAATACGGTACAACATGCACTGCGTCAGCTTTTTCTACTGATTCCAGTGCTGGATAATTACAAACATTATTTCATCAGTGAAGATGAGATCGATAAAATCAAACGGTATGGTGAAGGGTGGCTGGATGCTCACCCACTGAAAGAACTCATTGTGAAGCGTACGCTACGATTTGCCGAACTGATTCGACAGTATGAGCGACAAGAGGGTGCTTTGTCTGCGTCTCTTGGACAGGAGAGAGGAATAGGTCACATCTCGGAAGCGATTATTCAGGAGAAAAAAGCAGGGCATCGGGAAGAAGGAGAAAAAGAGTACCTGGGGTCCGAGTCCGATAGCGATGAGATGCAACTGAATGCAGATTCTAGAGGTCCAGGTGAATGTACGGATGCAGATGTAGATACAGAGATAGAAGATGGTAATGCAAAGATTGCTGATGTAGATACAGGTACAGCTGGAGGAGATGGCGGGCAATCTGAACAATCTGAGCCTCCTGTGCGGTTAAACGAGTTGCGTTATCGTGCGATTACAGATGTGGTTGCAACGTTGCCAGTCAAACGGCTTATTGTTGATATGGGAGCGGGTGAAGGCAAGCTGTCTGCCCGTTTGGCGTACATTCCCGGTGTGGAGGCAATTCTGGCCGTTGAACCTTCAGGGCAGTCGCGGCTCCGGGCTATGGAGCGCTTCGCGAAGCTGGAGGGTCGTTCTGGAGTGGTGGCTATGCCGGAGCCAATCATCGGTTCACTGTTTTATTTTGACGAGCAGATGCAAAACCAGGACGTTATGATTCTGTGCGAAGTGGTTGAGCATATCGAGGAATATCGTCTGAACGGAATTATGGATACAATCATGAACGATTATCAGCCAGAAGTGCTGCTGGTCACTACACCAAACAAAGAATATAACGAAGTGTATGCAATGGAGCAGGAAAGTTTCCGTCACCATGATCATCGCTTTGAATGGACTCGTGCGGAGCTGGCTTCCCGGTGTGAGGAATGGACGCAGGACGGGAACTATGGCTATGAAATTAAGGGTATCGGTGAGCATGTAGAGGGCTATGGACAACCTACCCAACTGGTCATTTTTGAACGGAGAAAGGAGAGTCTATCATGAGTGGAAAAACGGGTTCTAGCGAAACAGCTAGTGTGGGCAGAGGACAGCAGGATCGGAAAAATGAGATGAAGGAAAGACAGCGGGAGATCCGTCTGCCCTATGCAGGTATCGTCGTTCTTGTTGGCCCGTCCAACAGTGGCAAAAGTACGATGTTGGATCGTCTCGTTGCAGAAAGTGTCATTCGCCGCACAGAAGCCGTCTCGTCAGATCAATTCCGCATGCTGGTTGGAGATGATGAGTATGTGGATTGGAAACAACGTCCCCGCAGCGAAGCGAATGTGATCTATGCGGAGTATCAGCAAGTATCGGCCAAAGCATTTGAGGCGATGGAGGCGATGCTGGCAACCCGCTGCCGTCTGAACAAGCTGACCTGGGTGGATGCGACACATCTGTATCCCGAGGATCGCGAGCGCCTGATTCAGCTGGCAAGAAAGGCTCATGTGCCGGTAATTGCTGTGGTGCTGGATATCCCAGAAAAAGAACTGCTGGAACGTGATGCCCGGCGGGAGTATCCGCGTGGACGTCAACGGGTGAAGCAACAGGTACAGCAGTTCAAGCGCACATTACGCTCGATCCGTGAGGATGGCTTCGATGCCAGTTATGTGCTGAAGCGGCCGGATGAGATTACGTTTGTCCGCACATCCAATCCACTGGTGACCGACATGGGTACAGGTATTGATATCATCGGAGATATTCATGGCTGTTACGATGAAATGATGGAAATAATCGTGCGTCTTGGGTATGTGGACGAGGATGGAAGTGGTCTGTACCGTCACCCTGAAGGACGGAAATTGGTTTCCGTTGGTGACGTAACGAGCCGTGGGCCAGAATCATTAAATTGTCTGTTGTTCTGGCAACGGCATTGTGCCGCCGAGCTGGCCTACATGATTGACAGTAATCACGGCTGGAAGATCGCGCGTTATCTGGATGGTCGTGACGTTACGTTGAGTCATGGTGACGAACGGGTGGAGATGGAACTGCTACAGTTTGAGCGGGAGCAAGGCCAAGAGACAGCAAAGCGAGTACGTGCAGAGCTTAGGGCATTTCTGCTTGATGCACCATCTCATCTGGTCTTTTCCCGGAACGGGGTAAGACAGGTGGTTGTAGCACACGCGGGAATTCGAGATCATTTTATCGGAAAACAGTCCAAACGCATTCAGGATTACTGCCGATATGGTGATGTAGAGGGTACGGATGAGCAGGGTCGGCCTGTGCGCAAGGATTGGTACGTGGATCACAATTCGGGTGAATGCATCGTCTGGGGACATGATCCCCGTCCATATCCTACGATTGTGAATGATACGGTCAACATTGATCAAGGTGTCGTTTTTGGTGGCATGCTCACTGCTTGGCGAATGCCAGAACGTGAGGCAGTCAGTGTTCCGGCGAAGCAGGATTATGCGAGGGATCCGGATAGTCCATTAAAGCGCTGGGAACAGCGGCGTTTTGCTCCTCCCAACATACGTAAGTTCAAGGAGGGTTTCACGGTTCAGACAGCATCCAAACTTGATGTGTTTGTGCACGGTGAGGTGGCGAAGACGGCAATTGATACGTTTTCCCATTATACTGTACCGCTGGAAGAACTGATTTACATCCCGCCTACGATGAGTCCGCCGCCGAGTGTCTGTTCTGTAGAGGGATATCTGGAGCATCCACAGGATGCGTTCCATTATTATCGCTCACAGGGCGTTACCCGTATGGTTGCCGAGAAGAAACACATGGGCAGCCGGGCCATTTTGCTTCTTTTCCGCGATGAGCAAGCTGCGGTGCAACGAGTGGGTAGGCCGATGTTGGGGAACATTGTGACCCGGACGGGCCGATCCTTTTTTGACCCTTCGACAGAGCAAGATGTGCTTTGCAGATTACATGCGGACTTGACCTTAGACGGTTATTTTGAGCGTCATCAAACGGAGTTTGTATTGCTCGATGCGGAGATTGTACCTTGGAATCTAAAGGCGCGTGAGCTGATTGCTTCACAATATGCACATGTGGCTGAAGCCTCTATGATGGATCGCTCTACGGTGCTGGACAAACTGCGCGAAGCTCAAGCAGCAGGTCGTAACGTAGAGGAGTGGTTGCAGGAAACAGTAGGTAAACTCACTAATTCCCAAACGTTCCGCGATGTATTCCAGAAATACTGCTGGGATGTGGATGATATCGGGGACATTCGGATTGCGCCGTTCCATACACTTGCACATAGCACGGGAGCATTTTGGGAGCAAACACATGAATGGCATATGGAACAAAACCGTGAGTTCGCCCGGATGTCGACCTTGATGATGGAGACGGAATATCGCGTGATCGCAAGTGAGGCAGATGAAACGGATGTCATTCGTTGGTGGGATGAGATTACGGCGGAAGGACATGAGGGGATTGTGATCAAACCCGAAACATTCCGCTCCTGGAATAACAACAAAATCATCCAGCCTGCGATAAAAGTACGAGGACGTGCATATTTGCACATTATCTATGGTATGGATTACCTGGCACCCGAGAATCTGTCCCGACTTCGTAAACGCAAAACGTCCAAAAAAGAACGTCACGCCTTAATGGAGAGTGCCTTGGGCATGGAGGGGATCGAGCGCTTTATACGCAGAGAGCCAGTGGAACGAATTCATGAATGCGTGCTGGCGACGCTTTCGCTAGAATCAGAGCGAGTAGACCCGCGTTTGTAAACTGTTATGTGAAAATAAATTTTGTTATTAACCTATATTGTATGGGTAATTATGGTATGATACTCTGGCTAAACTAATTGCTGGAGGTTATCCGTATGCGTATCAAAGTAATAAGCAGTTTGCTTGCCATTTTTATGATTTTTGCTACTGTTGCGTCTGCCCATCCGGGAAGAACAGATTCGAGTGGAGGGCACACCTGTCGTACCAACTGTGCAAAATGGGGGCTGAAACAAGGGGAATATCACTATCACAACGGAGGTTCTTCTTCGAGTTCCAAATCTTCCTCTTCAAGTTCATCCAGTTCAGGAAGTACCAAGAAAAGTAATAAGTCTTCAACGGCAACCCAAAAGAAAGCCACTCCTAAACCAGAATATATCAAGTCTGCTGTTCAGGTGAAGGTGAATGGTTCCAAGGTTATTTTCACCGAGTCTCCAATTATAATGAATAACACGAATCTCGTACCTCTGCGTGAGATGGCCAAAGCAATGAGAGCCAAAACGTCTTGGGACAGTAAGACTCAGACCATTACCGTTACCAAAGACAAGTACAAGCTAATCTTTACCTTGAGCAGTAAAAAGGTGAAGGTTAACGGGAAAGAAGTCACCCTACAGGCAGCACCCAAAGAAATTAAGGGAACGACGTACATTCCCCTCAGAGTTTTGGTAGAAGGGCTTGGGGCATCCCTCACTTCATCTGGTAATACGCTGACGGTGAAAGTCAAAGAATAAGAATAAGAATTCATAAAGAAGCAGGTTCGGAGTTTATCCGACCTGCTTTTTTTGTGTGTGTATGAACTTCGTTATAGTGAGTAATTTATCAGGCTATTTTACTTGGCGCTGCAACTTTTGACATGACCTGGATCAGTCGGTATGAGCAACGGCGCGAATCTCAATCAGTTGATGAGGGAAGGCGAGTCCGGATGTCCCAACCATCGTAACAGCCGGACGATGAGTACCGATGTACTCTTTATACACGGCAACAGATGGCTCAAGATGCTCCTGCGGGTGAACCAAAAAAATCTCCAATTCAGCAATGTTCGACTTGGTCACGTTGAATCCTGCGAGCACGCGATCCAAGTTATCCAGTGTCTGGCGGACCTGTGCTTCAATATCATCAACACCAATAAACGTCCCCTGCATATCATGCGAAAATTGACCTGCAATGTAGATCATACCATTAATGCTGTATCCCTGAGCAACGCTGAATGCCTCTTCCCACGGGACCCCGTGGCTATATATTTGAGCTGTAGTCATAAGTTTCTCTCCTTTGGAATTCAAGATATGGTTAGTATAAACGGAGAAAAACGACTTGGGCAGTACGCACTTTCATGACAGTGACTATCCATTAGGATAGCGTGAACAAGGTGTTTGTGAGCCTAACGACTCATTTCAGAGAATCTTTATATCAGGATATTTAATTTAGGTATAACTAACTTAAGTCCTATATCCTTCCACTAGAATCTGGGTAATAATTATAGTAGGCAAGTGATTAATGGAATCTCATAACGTAACGATAGGGGGTAACCTGTATGGCATCTGTGATTCTGCTGGTGAAACAGACGGAGGACGATGAGAAGGTTATTTATCGCTTCGGACCGAATGAGCGAAAGATGGGACTTATTGAGATGAATAAGATTAAGGAAAGTGTGAAGGAACTGGAACCTGTCCAGGTGGATGGGGTAAGCCCGAGTTTTTTCTTTAACCGAGCCGCGCAGCGACTGGTACGATGTTTATTCAGGGAAGGCGGCAAGTTCCCGGAACGAACGACGTTTGAATCATAGTTTCAGCACCACAAAATAAGTCCACAACCCTGCTCATGGGTCATGGACTTATTTTTCATTTCAGAACGTTTTGGCATAAGAGATCAGTGCCGTAATCGTAATGATGTTCAAGAGCGTTGAGATTAGTACTGTCTGGGCTGCAAAATCGGGTTCGTTATCGTATTCTTCTGCGAGAATGGATGCGTTGACACCCGTCGGCATACCGGAAGCGATAATAAGTGCCTGTGCAGCGATACCTTCCAACCCAAGCAGTAGCACAATTGAAATCCCGATAGCCGGGCCAATCAGAAGGCGCAAAAATGTGCTAATATACACATCAAGACGGTACAGTTGAATTGGATATTTTACAATCTGTGCTCCGAGCGTCAACAGTGCCACGGCAACCATACTTTGCTGCGCATAGGTCAGCGGCATGGACAGGAACGTAGGCAAGGGAACCTTCCACATGTGGAACAGAATCCCCAGCAAGAGTGCATACGGAACGGGCATTTTAAGAAATCCAATAATCACCGCACGGTAATTACCTTTGAGCTTTGCGCCCTGAATGGACAACACGCCATAGGTGAATGTCAGTAATGCCTGCAAAGACATGACCAGTGCCTGAATGGAAGAGGCGAGTGGATCGCCGCGGAATACCAGTGCATTGATGGGCAGTCCATAGTTGCCTGCGTTATCCAGCATAATACTGTTGTTGAAAGCAGCCTTCATGCCTTTATTCATCCGAAGCGAGCGCGCAAATACAGAACCTACAATATAGAGAATCAATACATATATCACGTAAAAGAGTGTCACGGTCCCAAGCAGTTCGCCCGACATATCCGAGTGGTACATGCTCATAAAGACGGCTGCGGGGGTAATACAATAGAAATTGATTTTGGCGAGTGTGTACAAGTCCAGCTTGAACACTTTTTGCATCCAGGACCCGACGGCGATCAGGAGAAAGACGGGCAGGACGACTTCTAGCATGATGTCTGCAATCATTAGTTCAGCTTCCTTTTTCATGAAAATTTCAATCCGATTTCGAAAATGCTTTGCTTATTATATCATTTTATACACACACGAAAGATGTAATTAGTTAAAAAAGATAAGGGGGCTTCCTATCATGATTCCAGATCATCTGGATGTTGGTTTATCGATATTGTTTATTGGTTTCAATCCGAGCATTACGTCTGGAGAGACAGGTCATCATTATGCTTACAAAGGAAACCGGTTCTGGCGCATCCTTGAACGGTCGGGGTTAACCCCGCGTTTATACGATGCACAGGAGGATGGAGAGTTGCTGAAGCTGGGATATGGGTTCACAAATATTGTGGCCCGTCCCACCAGAGGTATGGAAGATATTACGAAGGAAGAGTACGCTGAAGGGCGACAGATTTTACGGCAAAAGCTGGAGAAATACCGACCGGACATCGCTTGTTTTGTCGGAAAAGGTGTATACACCCAGTACAGCAAGCGTGCCAAAGTGCAATGGGGATTCCAGGACGACCCGGTCGTCAAGGAGATTCAGGAGTTCGTCGCTCCGTCGTCCAGTGGGCTCGTGCGCATGTCGATGGATGAGATTGTGGCGATCTATTCCCAGCTTGCTGATTTTGTTGCGGAGAAGAACAGGGAAGATTAGGAGGCAAGTAAGACAGGAGAGAGAAAGATAGCAAGAATATACTGCCACGGAATGTGGATTCGGGGTTCCAGAAAATTACTCACGAAACCTGCAGAGAATGTGCAGCGGCAATCACAGAATGTAGGTATGCAGAGTTCACCCAGTCGGCTTTGCCGATAAGGGCGAATTCTTTTTTTTGGATAAAGTGAGAGGTTTCGGGAACGGCTTCCGTCTATATAGTACAGAACCATGCATGGAAGCTGTAGAGAAGGGGGATTACATGACTCAACAGATACCGGAGGAGGAGCTTATTCAGCGCATTGTTGCAGGGGATAAGCAGTTGTTCTCCGTGCTTGTGGATCGATATAAAAATAAAGTCTACGGCATCATGCGCGGAATGGGCGCAAGTCATCCGGATGCACAGGATCTCGCTCAGGATACATTTATTCGTATCTATCGTTATCTCCCGTCGCGGCGGGAAGGAAGCAGCTTCTCCTCTTGGGTGTACACCATTGCGGTGAATCGGATGCGGGATTTTATACGGGAAAAGAAACCCGTCATGTCTCCAGTCGATCAAGGGATCGAACCTGTCAGTAATGAAACACCTGAAAAGCGTGTGCTGCATAAAGAGATGCAGCGTGAAATATATCGACAGCTCGAACAGTTACCTGAATCGTATCGCCTGGTGTTATTACTGAAGTACACAAACGAGTTGAGCTATGAAGAGATTGCAGACATTACAGGCATGAGTTCAACCAAAGTGCGCAACGCCCTTTATCGCGGGAAAAAAACGCTGAGGAAGCAAATGGAACGCAAAGGAGGTTTAGCTACGTATGAAGCCTATTTCAAAGGATGAAGATCGGTTATGGGAGGAGCACCTGTACCGTGAGGAGCCGGATGCGGATTTTACGCTTAAGGTCATGCAGAAGCTGGATGGCGTATCTATGGAAAATGGAGAAGATGAGCATCCATTCGTGAAAAAATCCAAGAGAGCGCCTTGGATGCGCCGGACTGGAATTGCTGCAGCGGCAGTTGTGATTCTTGCGGGAGGGGGGTGGTTTGCTTTTGACCGAACAGCAGAGCCAGCACAACCTGCGGTAAATGCTGTAGATCGCCCGCCACTACAGAACATCCCTGTGCCTGAAGAATTGAAATATTCCTATTTTGCAGATGATTACAAACGTCTTAAACCTCTCGGACTTGTGTTTAATCCGGATATCAATATCAATGACCAGGGCTACACGCTTAAAATTGAAGACGTGCTTGTAGACCGATCTCATATGGTAATGACCATGCAACAAACAACACCTGATGGATTAGGGTTATCACGGTCACTGTCTGCGATGGGGAGAATTCATGTTACGGATGAAGAGGGACGACAGATTGCCACTCTTGCAAGAGATACCAGAACTAAGGGTTCCGTAACTGAACGATTGTTATTCCAGTTTCATGATGAAATTCCGGATCAGGTGGTCGTGCGGGGTGAACTGCGTAATCTAAATGTGGGCAGATATTATGATTACGAGAAGAAATCCTACGAAGATAGAGATGTTACGGTGGATTGGAGCTTCCAATTCAATATCGATATGACCAAAGCCAAATCATTGGCTGTTGAAAATTCTATGGATAACACATATACGACGCCAGAAGGACTAAAGCTTGATATGACACAGCTTGTACGCACGCCAAACGGAACCCGGCTTGACCTGAATGTGAGTCTGGATGATGAACTTCGTGCCAAAGTTAATGAGGATTGGGCGAACTATATGAGCATCATCTACCATCTTGAAATTCCTGAAACAAATGAATACCGAATTTTCAATGGGATAAGACCAGATTCGCGTCAAGCCAAGTTTCGACTCCAAGATCTGAGTGACTTAAGAAATGGTGGGCCGTTGAAGTTGTCGGAGACATGGGACCCTGCATTTGTTACGGTAGATGCGAAGAACATTCGCTTTGTTTTGGATGGTTACACCCTCCCGGTGAAGGAAGAGAAATCAGTGGAAGTTGATCTGGAAAAAAGACGTAAGGACGATAACAAATTTTATACATTCGTAGCATTTGAACAGCTTGGCGATAAAATATTAATCTATGATTTTGATTACGAGCCGGTGATGGAATCGTATGATCCTCCGAAGATTGATGTAAAGAAAGGGTATTCACTAGTTCTAAAGGGAAGTGGGACGTTCCGAAATGCTTTCATGGGTGATCGCTGGGTTGCAGTAGATTCGGATGGAAAAGAGTATCCTGTTGAAGTGAACGGTTATCCGGATCAACCTAATAATAACGGTGAATACGTTGAAGATGATCTGCAATTAAAAATTCGGGGGTTTAACGAAGAAAAGGGTACAAAATTCACTTTGAAAAGAACCGTAGTCAATAGAGAGTATCGCGATGTGAATTGGGAAGTGGATCTTCCGTCGTACAATAGCTTGCCTTGGCTGAAATAACCACTAGTACAATTCCCAGACATAAAGTAAATGAAGCTTCGAATAGGTGATATAAGGATGGGTGGATGGATCAGTAGACTTAAGTGTGAATGTAAAAGAAATATAATGATATAAGCCTAATATACGAAAAGGCCCTGCATAATGGTATGCGGGGCCTCTTTCGTATGCACCAGATTTACCGGGAATGCGTGTACCTAACGAATCCATCCTCAGAAAAGAGCAGTTACCCTTTCTGAATTATGCCGATTCCCTTGGAATCAACGTAGTCGATAACATAACCGTCTCTTTCGGCGTCCCCGGTCGTTCGATCCGGCGCTGTAAAGCTTCCACTGCACGTTGTCCAAGCTCCTCTTTGCATAGGTTAACCGTGGTCAGTGGTGGGGAGGACGTAACGGCAGAATGTACATTGTCGATACCGATAACAAGGCAATCTTTAGGTGTAGAGATACCCATCTCCTGTAATTTTTGCATCCATTGCAAAGCAATATCATCATTAACACCAATCCAGGCATCGGGACGTTTGTCATCTGGCATGTTTTGAATTGTGGTAGCCAATTGGTTAACCCATTCCTCGTTCTCATACGGAATATTCCATTCTCTGAAGCTGGTCGTATGACTGGTGTCCACATGGAAATGGTTCAGAGCCAACTCAATCCCGATTTTCCGCTGGGCAAAGCTCGCAGCACGACCATCATCTGTGATGAGGCCGATCCGTCGGCAATTCAGAGACATTAGATATCTAGCGACGGTGATGCCAGCTTCCAGATTATCATGGCTGATCGTATCACAATTCAGCAGGGGTTCCTGATGATCTACCAAAATAATAGGCCGACCCGTCTGAGAGAGTCGTTGCAGAACCGTATGCGGGAAAGCTCCCATGACAATAATCCCGGCACAACGTTCCCAGTCCAAGTGAGGAGCAATAGCTTTTTCGGGAGAGGTGTTCTCGTCCGTCACTCCGAGTGAGGGAGATACAATGGCATGATGCCAACCACGCTCATTACAGGCGGAGATCATGCCTGACAGAACACGTTGCCAGTAGTGGGGTTCACCGCGGTTGAGCTGATTCATGCAAATGAGAACAAACGGTGGATCGGACGGATCTGCATGGTTTGCAGTAGCAGAACTATTGCTAGTACCTGGAGTACTTTGGCGATACCCCAGTGCCCGAGCGAGTTCCAGAACCCGTGCGCGTGTTCCTTCACTGACACCCGTCTTGCCACTGAGTGCGCGGGAGACGGCATATTTGGATAATCCGAGCTGGTCAGCCAGCGTCTGAATGGATACTTTGCGTGACATATCATTACTCCTTCATTTGACGATCATCTTCTGACACAGTACACTTACAAATAATAATGTTATTATAATTTATCATAACAAAAATAACAATATAATTAGAGTGTTAGCTCCAATCTATATATGTTCAACTGAATATTTACACGATAACGGAGAGGGCAGAAATAACCTGAAGAAGCGAAGTGTGCGCCTTTATCACCGGATTTCCCCTTGAGAAAGGGGATCGAAAAATCTGGGGATAACAGCGATCAGAAGGTTATTCTGCAATCGGAGTGCTGGTGTAAAAAATTATTAGCTGAACTTAAATAAACCAATTCAAAGGAGACAACATCTATGGAACAGTTCAGATTACCGAAAATCCCTATGCCGCATCTGGAATTGCCGCAAGCTGTGCAGGATATTCTGACTGAAGCGGACGAGCGTTTGCAACATCGACCGAGATTGCTGACTCAGTTTCGCAATTGTTTTCCGAATACACTGGAAACGACCACGAAGCTGCTCGATGATGGAACAACCTTTGTGATTACAGGAGATATTCCCGCCATGTGGTTAAGGGATTCCGTAGAGCAGGTCATGCACTATGTTCCACTTGCGAAGAATGATGAGAAGTTGCAGCGTATCATTGGAGGTCTGATCAAACGTCATACGTTCTACGCTGATAAGGATATCTATGCCAATGCATTCAATGAAACGGCAAATGGATGGCATTGGGATGCCAATGATGAGACGGAGATGTCACCCTGGGTATGGGAACGGAAGTTTGAATTGGATTCCCTCTGTTTCTCCATGAAGCTGGCTTATACATATTGGCGGGAGACTGAACTTACGGATATATTTGACGAGCGCTTCAAGAAAGTGATGGAGAATATCGTACAACTATGGGAGACGGAGCAGCATCACGCAGAGCGTTCATCTTACCGTTTCATGCGGCGCAATTGTCCCGCCCATGATACGCTGCGTAATGAAAGATTGGGTATGCCGGTGAATTATACGGGGATGATTTGGTCCGGATTTCGTCCGAGTGATGATGCCTGTGATTTTCATTATAATATTCCGGCGAACATGTTCGCTGCGGTAACCTTGCGCCAGATGGGGGAGATCGCGAAGTGGGTGTTCCGGGATGAGCAGCTGGTGAGTCAAATGGCTCGTTTGGAAGAAGAAATACGACATGGCATTTCCCTGTACGGTACTTACCGTCATCCGGAGTATGGACAGATCTATGCTTATGAGACGGACGGTTACGGCAACTTTTGTCTGATGGATGATGCGGGCACACCTGGACTGATGTCCATACCGTATATGGAGTATGCTTCAATTGAAGACAAGGTGTATCAGAACACACGTCGATTTATTCTGAGTAAGGAAAATCCGTTCTATTATGAAGGGAAGGTAGCCAAAGGTATTGGCAGCCCCCATACCCCTCCGGGATATATCTGGCACATGGCGTTATCTATGCAGGGTCTGACCGCAGACAATGACGAGGAAATACTGGCGATGATTGAACTACTGGAGAACACGGATGCAGGTACTGGATATATGCATGAGGGTTTCCACGCCGATGATCCCAACACGTTCACCAGACCATGGTTTGCCTGGTCCAACAGCCTGTTCTCGCAGTTGGTGTATAAGGCAATGAAGAAAGGGATTATATAAAATGATGAAAGTTCAAAAAAAAACTCACTGCTCGCGAAGCAGCCGTTCCGGTTACGAATCGTTCTTTTGATCGCTGTTATCCCCGGATTTCCTGATCGACTTTTTTAAGTCGAAATCCGGTGATAAGCGTATGCTTCCGATGCAGCTTTCTTTCAGAAAGCTTTTGGGCGAACGCTTTGCTTCTTCAGAATCGATTTCGTCCCCTGCACTACTTTCACTATCGAGCGCGACTGTTTTTGAACGATATCATTTTTAGAATAGGTGAGTAGGTAAAAAAACAAGAAAGCCCAAACTGCTAAACTTTGCAGTTGGGCTTTGTTTGTGATGAGATACATAGGCGCTTTGCTATGTGTTTTTCAGCAGATCGGCGATGAACACTTTCTGGCCTGTGCGGGCACTTTCCAGAGAAGCGAGAACCATGGCCATGCTGAACTGGTTATCACTGCAATCGGTCTCAGGTAATCGTCCGGATTCCAGTGCAGCGAACATGTCTTCGAGACAGCCGTGATGACCTGTTTTGTCCATGACAGGCAGTTCCGCTTCAATCCGCTCACTTGGCTGGAAAAAGGATGGTTTGCCGTCAGCATCCAGGCTTTGCGCAGCAACTACTTCAGCATAGATGTCATCATGACCATCCCAGATGGCGGTTCCTTTTTCACCGATTACGCGCCAGCTTGCTTCCCATGATGTGGGTACACCTTCTGCGCACCAAGATCCGCGATAGTTGAATACGGACCCGTCAGACATCTCAAATATACATAACGCCATCGCATTGCCCTGATACCAGGAACCTGGAGGATTGAACTCATGGCAGTATGCCGATACCGGGTTGGCTCCGAGAATATACCGTGCCTGATCAAACGTATGTATTGCCATATCGAGCAGCAGCGGGCTATCCATCAGATCCCGGAATCCGCCGAAGTGTGGCCCGATGAAGAAGTCAGCCCCGGCATAACCTACCTGTCCTATAGCTCCGCCGGAAATGAGGTGCTGGTATGCGCGGATACGCGGATCAAAACGGCGATTCTGCATGACGGCTTGAATATGTCCTGTGCTGCGAGCGGTTTGCACAATATCTGTGCAGTCGGAGAAGGACTCTGCCAGTGGTTTCTCGCCAAATACGTGACATCCTTCCTTCAGCGCCGTCATGGCAATGCCGTAATGACTCGCCGGAATCGTGACATCAAATACGATATTTGCACCAGTCGTTTGAATGGCTTCACGGATATCGGTGAACGTGGGGCAGGTGAGGCCATGTCTTGTAGCAAAAGCAAGGGCTGTCTGTTCATACAGATCGACCAGTCCGACGATTACTGTATCTGGCCTTTGCAAGGCATAGTCCGCCCACGTGTTTGCCATGGCACCACAGCCGGCGATAATTACCCGATAAGGATGAGTCATGTTCTCATCTCCTTTGCATGGATTGTGTTATACAGCCTCGCATGGTTTCCTATACCGGATTGGGCACAAAATCGCCGCCGCGGCATTGTTTCAAATATCGCAATGCATGCACCTGTCCGGTCATTTCGAGTTCGTCTTTGTAGACGGGATCATGCCAGCCTTCAATATCAATCGTGCCCTGATAACCGTTTTGACGCAGAATGGTGATAATGTCTGCCCAGTTGTTATCACCGAAGCCGGGTGTGCGGTGCCAGACAAATTCACGTGGGCCATGCACACCGTATTCCTTGACAATATCCCAGGCAATCGTGGCATCTTTACCATGTACGTGAAAGACTTTATGAGCCCATTTGCGTAGCTGTGGAATTGGATCAATCAGGCTGGACATTTGATGGCAAGGCTCCCACTCCAAGCCGACATTTTCATCCGGAACAGCATCAAACATCATCTCCCAGGCCGTTGGGTTATGTGCGATGTTCCAGTCGCCTGTCTGCCAGGTGCCACCCATATCACAGTTTTCAAAAGCAATCCGTACACCTCGGTCTGCTGCCCGACGTGCCAGTTCACCAAATACTTCCTTGAACCGGGGGATGGACTCGTTAATGGGTTGATCGGTCAGACGTCCGGTGAACCCGGAGACGATATCTGCACCGAAGAGCTGTGCATTATCGATAACCCGCTCCCAGCTTGCCAGTGTATCGGCGTTGTCTCCGGCTCCAGTTAGCGGATTACCAAATACACTCACCGCGGAGATGACAATACCTTGTTCGTCCACGATTTCACGGACACGTTTGGCTGTCTCAGCCAAGTCCAGGTCGCCAGTCGTTTGCCAGAAGGTCAGGTTAAATGATTCAAAGCCGTGTTGCATGATCTGCGGGATAACGCGGACGGCGTCCTGCCCGCCTACAAGGGTACCGATGCGTAATGATTTATTCATGGTTGTATTTCACTCCAATATTGGCTTATAGTACTTCGTGACACACTCATTATAGCCGTGGATTAACGGGATGGCTCTAAACAATCTTGTGTAATAATAGTCGGATCTTGTGAAGAGGGGGAAGAAGTCGTGCTGGATCTGAAAGCGCTTCACGAAAATACCCGAATTGACCATAAATCACATCCATTTCAGCTGTTCCAAAATCGGTGTTCAGATATGAAAGTTGAAGAATGCATTCTGTATTTGCATTGGCATGAACATTTTGAACTGATTATTATGCGTAAGGGCAGTGCGCTGTTTCATATTGATAGCAAACCTTATGTGGTTCGAGCAGGTGAGGTCATCATCATTCCTGGAGGTACATTGCATGTCGGATATGCTCTGGATGAGGGGGATGTGCATTATGATTCCGTTGTGGTCAACCGTGCACTGTTCCATGATTTCACTCATGATCCTGTGCATGAGCAATATGTCGCGCCGTATCTGGAAGGAAGAGTGAGATTTCCGGTCAAACCGGCAGAGGAAAACACAACCTGCACAGGCTATTATTCTTTGCTGAATGAAGCTGTGGAGGAAATGGCGTTACAGCCCCCGGCTTATCAGCTTGTGGTGAAGTCCAAACTGCATGCTTTGTTCACCCTGCTTGCGCGAACCTTTATGCCGCAGCAGCTACCGGATAGATCGGTCGGATCGTATTTTCCAAACCGCGAACGTTTCAAACAGTTGATTGCACAGATTGAAGCGGACCCCACAGGTAAGATGTCTGTTACGGAAGCGGCAAGTCATGTGGGATTAAATGCGTATCACTTCTGCAAAATGTTCAAAAAGCTGACCGGACGTACCTTTGTGGAATACGTGAACGGTTGCAGGATGAGTGAGGCAGAGCAACTATTGCAAGGCAGTAGTCTGACCATTACGGAGATCGCCGCCAGAGTTGGCTGCGACAATGCGAACTATTTTACGAAGTTATACAAACAGTACAAGGGAGTAACTCCTTCTGGGGGGCGAATGAAGAAGCAAGTCTGAGTCACAAAAGTCCGCTGCTCATCGTCATGTATGCATTAAGCGGAGGGGATTGATGTACATGACAGAGCATCATAATGAGCCAGTATGGGATGTTATCATCATTGGAGCAGGCATTGCCGGTTTAACCGCCTCGATTTATCTGGCCCGTGCAGGAAAGACTGTACTGTTGCTCGACAAAGGGGTAAAGCTCGGAGGACGCGCTATCTCAAATGAGATTGCGGGAGCACGCGTGAACTTGGGGGCTCATGCTCTCAGTAAAGCAGCGTTGCCCATTCTCCATGAGGTAGGCGTCACACCTATCGGATCAGTACCGAAACCGCCAGATACATTGGTGTTTGAAGGAACAAACGGCGGGAATAAGACAATTTCCCTAGCACAGCTCTTGCTCGGATCGTTTTTGAAATGGAGAGAGAAGTGCCAGCTTCTTCGGTTCTACAGTTCTCTCCGAAAGGTAGATACATCCGTTTTGCATAACGTTAGTTTGCGTGATTACCTGGAACCCCTGGTATCCAGTCTACGTGTACGTAGTGTCGTATTTGCGCTCGTTCGTTTGAGCACCTATTGCGATGCTCCTGATCAGGTAAGTGCTGGCGCCGTCATTGAACAACTCAAACAGGACCAGGTATTGTATATAGATGGAGGTTGGCAATTCCTCGTTGGTCGGCTCACAGAACAAGCTCAGCAGGCGGGTGTATCCATCCGCACAAGCTCGGTCGTACGAGAAATTGCCGGAAGTTATCCTCAGATGATGGTTTCCTTAAAAGATGGTTCACAGTTGACGACTCGCCACGTCTTATCAACGGCTGGCCCATTGGATACTTTAGCTCTGCTTAATCCTGCTCTTTCACCCATTGAAGCCAAACTGTATCACAAGTTAACTCCTGTTCGAGCCGCATGTCTGGATCTCGTCGTGTCCGGGATGCCTCAACCGAAAACAAAATTTGTTTTAGGCGTAAATCATCCTTGGTACTACTCCAACCATTCCGCCGCGGCCTCCTTATCAGAGAACCCTGTATATGAAGTTGTGCATGTGATGAAGTATTTGTCGGAATCATCAAAATCGGATCCAAGGCAGGATGAAGACGAACTAAAGGGCTTTCTCGATTTGATTCAGCCGGGGTGGCGCGAGCATATCATTAAGCAGCGGTTTCTTCCACGAATGCTTGTCTCACATGGCAGTGTCACAGCTGAGAACGGAGGTCTCTCGGGTAGACCTGGATCTGAGATCACAGGAAGACCGGGGCTCTATGTTGCTGGCGATTGGGTAGGGGATGAAGGGATGCTGATTAATGCCTCTCTGGCGAGCGCAAAACGGGCTGCTCAAATGATAATAGAAGGTAGAGGAAAAGATAAGGAAGGAATACATTATGGAGATTGAATTGGTATACAGGACATATAGACCCCTTCTTCTTTCTATCGCATATCGTATGCTGGGATCTGTCATTCATGCTGAGGATGTGGTTCAGGACGCATTTGTAACAGTACAGCAGCAGGGTATTCATAAAGAGGGTAGCTCTGTTCGGAACCTGAAAGCATACTTATGCAAAATGGTAACTAACCGTTGTCTCGATTACTTGAAATCAACACGTAAAAAAAGGGAACTATACGTCGGGACATGGCTGCCGGAACCTCTGGTGCAAAATTATAAGGCTGCTCGAGAATCAGTATCAGCCGTGGAACATGATCCACTTCAAACGATTGAACTGGAAGATACGATTTCGTACGCCTTCCTGGTCATGCTTGATCGGCTAACCCCAATTGAGCGCGCGGTATTTATTCTGCGAGAAGCTTTTGAATTTGATTATGGCGATATAGCAGACTTCTTGAACAAGACGGAGGTCGGCTGCCGGAAAATATACAGTCGTCTTAAACGTAAAATCCAGGACGAGCCGGAAGTCGAGTTGACTCCCAGCGTTCAGTCCGAGCAGCTTGCGCTTCGTTTCCTCCAAGCCACATCGAGTGGAGACATGGGAGGACTATTAAAAATGCTTTCCCACGATGTCGCCTTGTACAGTGATGGTGGTGGTAAAGTTGTGGCAGCAATTAAACCCGTTACATCAAGCCAGCGGGTGCTAGCGTTCATTCAAGGGCTCTTATCCAAAGGGGACAGCGCTGGTATTGTACGTCTCGTCAAAGTCAATGGACAACTAGGATTTGTATTAAGCAGCCCCTCTGAGGCATTCCCGACTGTGGTCAGCCTAGCTTTTAGAAACGATTGTGTTGAGCGGATCTATATCTTGCGTAATCCGGATAAGCTGCAACATCTGAATTTAGGTTAAAGTGAAGTGAATTTGGATACTCATTTCATAAATCTGGAGAACAGACGATTGGCTTTCTTGGCGAGGTCGTCCATTTTGACGTTGGCATGATCGAACTGATTGTATCCCCATTTGATCGTTTGCAGCATGCGTGGAGATATGGGCGTTCCTTTGATCCGTGGATAGATGTTGTGATAAGCCCAGACAAGATGCTCCCAGCGATTGTCATTGCCGTCCTGGATATACTCGGATACGTCAATCACTTTCCCGCGTCCATCCTGAAGAATTACATTTTTCAGATGAATGTCGCGAGGGTTCAGCCCGCGGCTGCGAACGGCTTCTCGCGCTGCTTCCACATCGAGCATCACCTGCTCGGGGACGGGGATTCCTTTTTCCAAACATTCAAGGAGTGTATCCCCGGGTTCAAAACTGATCACGAGTACATTCCGGCCGCTGCCGTAATAGGTAGGGAAGTATGGCAGGCCTTTGAGCTGCTCGTATACCTGTTTTTCATTTTCGAGTTTGTCCAAGGCATGATCCGAGTACATCTTGAAGGCATACTGCGGCAAGCCGTCATACGTAAATACAGCCGCATCCGTACCTGTGCCAATGCAATTTAATCCTTCTACATCGCCGATGATGTTCACGAGCTCATTCCGGTCGCTTCCGATGACTTGGATCTGTTGTAATGCTTCTTCCGCCTGGAACCAATCCGGTCGATTCATGGGTGGTGCCTCCTTTTAGGATATGCCTGTACAATTTTTTTTCATATAATCATTTTCTAACAAACCGAGTAAGTCTTATTTCACGTAAATCGGCAGATCTGAAAATGTAACGAATCAGAGACACGCTATTGGCTCATTTGCTCGCAGTAAACACGTTCTACAACCGAAATAAGACTAATTAGCTTGTCTGGGGTTCGTTAGATTCCGTAAAACCTCGTGATCCACGTGATAAGGTGTGTGTGATTCGTTAGCGCCGGGCCCGCACTGGACCCACGCTAGATCCGAACTAGCCTCCCGGTTCCAGATTCGCTGCCCTCTATAGAGTATATTATGCGTTCTGCTCCGCAATTTCATCTTTTGGTGATGTTACTATATAAACGATACGGATCGAATCGGAAACGGTTGCGTCAGAAGAAAATAACGGAAGCACGCTTGCGGCAAGGTTGCCCGGGCTTTATACTGTGAGCATTAAGGGATCTCATGCAGATCCGGCATACAGAAAGGCAGATTACTTATGGCACAATACCCGCAGTGGTCTTATTCGCAGTCGCGGGCGAGTATGTTCGATGAGTGCCTGCGCAAATATTATTATCATTATTACGGTGCCCATAACGGTTGGAAGACAGACTCTGCTGATGAGATGCAGGTTCGTCTGTACCGTCTGAAGCAGCTCAGCAATCTGTATCTTGTCTTTGGGGATCTCGCGCATCGGATGTGTGAGTCGGCGGTACGCAGCAGGGAAGAGGGCAAAGATAAACCGCGTGAACACTTCCTGGAACAGACGATACGCAAGCTGCTGAATCAGGCGTATGTGGAATCCATGGACGCGGATCAGTGGCGGCTGAACCCCAAGAATCGCACGATGCTGTCCGAGATCTATTACGGGGATGACACGTTGAATGACCGGATCGCCACGATTAAGGAACGGGCTTCGGCCTGTGTCGGTAACCTGTACCAGACGCTTACGTGGGAGGACTTGTCCCGAGCAAGTACGGACATTCTGGAGATCGAGAAATGGGATACCATGATGCTGCACGATACACGTGTGTATGTGAAGATGGATTTATTGTATCGACGCAGTAACGGCAATATTGTTATTGTGGACTGGAAGACGGGCAAAGAAGATGACTTCTCGGATCAGCTAATGCTGTACGCGTCCTATGTAAGGGAGCACTACCGAATTCCTTTGGAGCAGATTGAGCTTCGTGTGGAGTACTTGTTAACCGGAAAACACCGAGAGTTTACAGCCACAGAAGAGGATATCCGGAAGGTGGAGGAGAACGTGGGTCGTTACATTGAGGAGATGCGATCCTGCGTGGAGGATGAGTATTATAACCGTCCCAAGGACGTCACCTACTTCACAGCGATGCCATCGCACCGGTCCTGCCGGGATTGCAACTTCCGCGAAGTATGCAGTGAGCGAGCAGTCTGAAGCCCCAAAACCGGAGGAGCCAAAAGGCCTTATACCAACCAGTGAGCTATTTCATATGTGAAAAAAAACAAGAAGCTCAAGCCGGGAACATCATCTGCCCGACTTGCGCTTCTATTTGCGTCCCACAGGCCTGGCGACAAGGCGCCGGGTGGAACGATCATATCAAGATTACTGGACAGCGGCGGTATTCTCCAGCGCCTGACCCGCAGGAACATAGGCATGCCCGAGATCCCGGGCAACCGCCTCATACGTGATGTGTCCATTCAGCACGTTGACCGCGCTGCGAATGGACGAACTGCCGCGAATCGCGGCGGCTGCACCGTGGTTGGCCAGCTGCAGCGCATAAGGCATGGTGGCGTTGGTCAGCGCCACCGTGGAAGTACGCGGCACGGCGCCCGGCATGTTCGCCACCGCGTAGTGCACGACGCCATGTTTCACATAGGTCGGTTCATCGTGGGTTGTGATATGATCAATGGTCTCAACGATCCCGCCCTGATCAATCGCCACATCCACAATGACCGAGCCCGGTGCCATCGTCTTAACCACTTGCTCGCTGACAAGTGTTGGCGCCTTGGCGCCCGGAATCAGCACCGCACAGATCAACAGATCTGCCGCCGCAACAGCTGTTGCGATGTTGGACGGGCTGGATACTAGCGTGTGGATCTGATTGCCAAAGATATCATCCAACTGCCGCAGACGATTCAGATTCAGGTCAAGGATGGTCACATCGGCGCCAAGACCAATAGCAATTTTGGCTGCATTTGTTCCCACCGTTCCGCCACCAATAATGACCACTTTCCCCCGACTGACACCGGGTACACCTGACAACAGAATGCCCTTGCCACCTTCTGTTTTCTCCAGTAGCTGTGCTCCGATCTGGGAGGCCATGCGGCCTGCAACTTCACTCATAGGGGTGAGCAGGGGTAGGGCACTGTTGACCTCCAACGTCTCATACGCAATAGCCGTTACCCGACTTTTAATAAGGGCTTTGGCAAGCTCCGGTTCCGCTGCGAGGTGCAGGTATGTGAACAGAATCAGTCCCGGACGAAAATATCCATATTCACTGGCAAGCGGTTCTTTCACCTTGATGATCATATCGGCTTCGGTCCACACGGACTTGGCATCCATCCGAATCTCGGCGCCCGCAGCTTGATATTCATGATCCGTGAATCCACTGCCGTTCCCCGCGCCTTGTTCAATCAGTACCTGGTGACCGGCTCTGATGAAATCAGCAGCCCCGGCCGGAGTCATTGCTACACGATTCTCATTGTTCTTGATTTCTTTGGGAATTCCGATTCTCATCACCATGCACCTCGTCCATTTATTGGTTGTTAGCTTATACTACAAGTTTATGACTTGAATAATCGTTTTGCACCTTACTTGATGTCTAATTTTTAGGGATCGAACTCAACATATTGTCGAAAAAGACTGTTCAGGACATTTGTCCATGGATTATAATGTAAGAAAAAATAACACGAAGAGGGATCGCCATTGCGAAATGACCGTGTGTTTACGATCAAAGATATCCTTGCACGTCCGGTATTTGGCCGAGCACGACTAGCGGCAGGGAAGGATGGAGTGAACCGTCAGGTTGGCTGGGTTCATGTATTGGAGATTACCAATGTATCTCCATTCGTAAGCCCCCATGATCTTATTTTATCCACTGGACTGTGGCTTCAATCGGAAGAAGGGCGCGAAGAGTATCTGCTTCAGCTCATTGGCAGTGAGGCAGCCGGGCTGTGTGTGGAGTTTGGTACCAGCATATACGGGATCCCGGAAGAACTGATTGAACTGGCGGACAGACACCAGTTTCCGCTGATCGTATTTGAACAACCGGTTCGTTTTGTCGAGATTACGCAGGATATTCACTCTCTGCTCATTAATCATCAGCACCAACTACTGAAAAGTCTGGAAGCCTACTCCCGCCAGCTTCAGCAGCGTACATTACAGAGTACGGACATGTCTGCTGTGCTGAACCTGTTGCATGAATACGCTGCAAAACCGGTGGTGTACATCTCGTCTATGGAGCCGGGTAGTTTTGTGCCCGAACTTGCTCCGGAGATGGAGCAAGCAATCTATACCTGGTATGAACAGGAGGTAGAACATCTGGATCTGAACGATTCGGATACTGAATTATGGTTCCATATGGATGAAGAGAAAGTTCTGCTTTGCCATCCGGTCGTCTGTTTCGGACAGGTGTTCTCTGCTGTAGGCATGATTGTGCATCCGTCCGCTCCGGTGGAGTATCTCAAGCTGTTACTCGACTATACGGCGAAGGCGGCGGCAGCTCTCACGCTTCGTTCCCAGTTTCTTGAAGAGAAGATGGTCCGCAATCAGAATGAACTGATCCAGGATCTGATGAATGGCAACATCCATCAGGAGGAACAGGCTCAGACTAGAATGGGGCTTCGTTTGCTGGTGAAGGGACAGTACTGGTTTGCAGGAGGGGTCATCGAGATTGAGCATCGATTGAAGGGTACAGGCCGGGAGAGGATGGAAGCCAATCATCAGGATGTTATTGTCCTGCTGCGTTCCCTGCTCAAGAAGAACAATCTGCCTAGCCTGATTATGCTGAAGAACAACCAGGTATATCTGTGCTGTGCGAAGGAAGCGGTAACGGCCGCTGCACGTCATCAACTGCTGCGATTGCTGGAAGGAATCGCCCAGGACGTGAAACGGTTTGCCAATCGTAATTTGAAACAGGTTATGATTCATGTGGGATTTGGCAAGTTACGCAGCCGTTTGACCAGCCTGCCGGAGAGCCTTCAGGAGGCCTATCAGGTGATCGAAGTTTCGAGATCGGTAGATTCGATGGAACATGTTCACTTTTACGAACGTATGGGTATATATCAAATGTTAAAAGCATTACCCCAATCCTTCCTGCAACCCTTTGTCCAGGATCACCTGGGTATGTTGATTGAACATGACCAAACGCATCACCTGCGATTGGTAGAGACGTTGGATGCTTACCTGCAGAACTTTGGTTCCAAACGGGATGCGGCCGCCCAGTTATTTATTCATCGGCAAACGTTGTACAACAGACTGGAGAAGCTGGAAGAACTGATGGGTCCAGGTTACATGGATCAAGGGAGAAGAATCTGTCTGGAGATGGCGCTGCTCGCGCACGCGATGATTGAGAATGGGCAGTGGCACTCCTCTTGATGAGGTGAAAGGGATGCAAGACAGACTGTGCACCCATCTTACACTACCTTGAGCACAGTCTAGCAGTTTCTACTAATCCGCCGGGTATGTTGTAATGAAGCAGGCAGGCGTTGCAGAGTGGAAGTGGAGCGTCGGCCCCGATAAAGCTTCATTTGACCGGAGGATGGTGCCAGTGATAAGGAAGAAGGCGCAGCCAGCCGATACGGGGGGGATGACCGGTCAGGGAGTCCTTCCGGTTCTGCGACGTTGTCCTCCATTGAAATGCCACTTTGGTGCAGCCATTCATTAAGTCGTTTAGGATTGATTCCAAGTTGTCCGCTCAGATTACAGATATCGAGGTTTATTCTCACACAAATCCGCCTTTCCTGGAATATCGGGCTGGTAGTAGGGTATGAAAGGGAAGCATGAATTCGAGATCGGTAAATGCTCATGTACATGTTGGCTGTGCTTGATTGGCGGAATGATCCATTATGTTAAGAAGTAGCGCGGAGGGGTCTATGTATACCTTGTAAAAACGTTTCCATGTCCGCTGTTTTGAATATTTACTATAAATTGGCTTTTAACAAGATTCTATCACTTCACATGCAATTGCGCGTCTCAATATAGTCTCAATTTTGTGAGAGAATAGAATCAATTTCATAATACCTTCAGCTGCTTCAATCAAAGGTAGATATAGATCAAAACGATTCAATTTGTCTATATCTAGTTACAAAATTGATAGTTTACTGAGTTATGAAATGGATTCAATAAAGTATATTAAAAGTACCAGTATCTAGTACGGAGGACATATATGGGAAACAGTAGTGAGGCTCAATACGACAAATATGTTGAGGATGGTAAACGGTTCATTGGTCGAACCAAGGAACTGACGACACTGGAGTGGTGGTTCAATCATCCGGAAGCCCCATTAACCATATTTTCAATTACGGGCATGGGAGGAATTGGTAAATCTTCCTTACTTTCAGAGATGTTATCTGTCTCTCGGGATCGAGGAGCGAGGGCAATCTGGATGGATGGTCGATCATGTGGGGCGACTCCTTCCGTTTTTATGGATTATTTGTCCTCTACATTAGGCTTGGAAACAATGGATAGTGAAGGATACCCGCGACCATTGAGTCTGCTGAGAGACACATCGATCGAGAAGAGAATGGTCCTGGCCGTGGATAATTATGAAGAGCTTGCTCTGTTAGAAAGCTGGTTCATGGAAGTCTTTGTATCCAAACTTCCGTTAAGAGGGATACTTGTCATTCTTGCATCACGCCCGGAACTGGCGTCCACCTGGCGGACACATCCCCGATTACATCAGAGATTTATACAGATGCGGCTTCAACATTTCACAGTTGATGAGATTACGGAATACATCACGGTGGCAGGCTTTCTGAATCAGGGGATGGCAGGTACCATTACGCGAATGACCGATGGACATCCGCTGGGGCTGGCGCTTGCTGTAGAAGCTGCAGATCAGAGGAGGAATCTCCCACAGTCCGAATGGGCTGAACTGTCCCATATGATCAGTGCTCGATTATTATTGGAACTTACGACACCCCGTCTGCATCCTGTAGTGGAGGTACTAACACTGCTTGAGACAGCCAATCAGGAACTATTATCATCAGTACTGGATATGACCGTGACAAAAGAAGAGTACCACATGCTGAGACAGATGTCGTTTATCCGTTCCGGCCCGGATGGTCTTGCCCTGCATGATATGGCCAGAGTACATCTACTACGAGATTTTCGCCAGCGTGAGCCTCAGCGGTTGCAGACCATGCGTATCAAGATCGTGAAGCTGCTGAAACCACTGCATGAGCAGGCGGGTCCACATGAGCGTCGCCAGATCGCCCGGAAGATGCTGTTGCTGTGTCAGGAATCCATGCTTCAATACCGCAAGTACGCGGATGTGTCCCGTGATTCCTTGTTCTCACCTCTCGAAACGATGAGAAGCGAGGATCTGCCCGTTCTGCACAGCCTGTTACAGCAATGGTGCGAGTACAGCGTGGAACCATGGCAGACGGTATCCTATGGTCCCTTCCTGGATGAACTGGCGCACCGTTATCCCGAAGGAATCGTATTAATGCGTGACAAGCTTGGGGAGACAATCGCCATGTTCATTACCATTCTTGTACATAGGGAGAGTAGTGAGTTGTTATTAAAATATTTTCCAAATGAGATGTATGAATGTTTCACACCACAGGAACTTGAAAACGACCCGGATCAGAGTGATACGCACTTTGCCTTGCTGGCTGCGGCAAGAGATGATGTGCCTGGTTATACACGAGAAGAACTGGTGGGATACATGGCACTGGATCGACTATCTCTACTGGGTGATGGTGCACGAGCGATACTCGTTGCAACGAATCCTCACCTGAAACTATTTTTGCAGAGCATTGGATTCCAGATGCGAAGAACCCGCACCCGTGTCTGTGACAGATTCGAGGACCAGGCGGACATACTTGATTTGGATTTGCGTAGCGGGCAATTCGGAGAGTGGGTCATGTCTCTGCTTGATCCGGAATCAACAGAGGATCGTATACAGCCGGAAACAACGGAAGTGGATGGTGTAATCTGGACTGAACAGGATGTTCGCAAGATGTTGGGGGATCTTCGTTCCCCGGGAGAATTACATGAATATGCTGGCAGGGTTAGAGGAGTAAAGGATGGAATCCAGTTACAGCTGTATGTCATGGATCTGTTAGAAGACAGAGTACATGGCCTATCTCCACAGGATCAGATGCTGTTATACGCGGCCTACTGGACGCATGCTGGCAATCCAACTGCCGCAGCCCAGACGTGTTCCATGAGTCGGGCGACATTCTATCGCCATCTCAGAACAGCGCTGACTCGCTTGGCGCGGATTTTGTAGGGTTCTATTCGTTCATCATACCGATAATGACGATAAGAAGAGGCTGGTCATAGACCAAGCCTCTTCATGCGGTTATAGAGCGTTGCCCTGGAGATGCCAAGTTGCTTGGCGAGGGTTCGTTTGTTACCACTTGCTGCTTTCAGATATTGAATTAGAAGTTGCGCCTCATAGGTGTCCAATTTTTGCTGGTAGGTAACACCGGAGACAAGTTCGGAATCATCCGAGGGATCTGATTCGTCCACATTTGCAACTGTTTGAGGTTGTTGTTCTGCTCCTGCCGAATCCTGACGTTGCTGATATTCGTTGTTGGCATGTGAATGAATTCCGGACGTCAGTTGAACTTCGGATTGTTCTTGCATGGTGAGAGAAGTGAGGGTATCAGGCAGGTATTCCTGCTTCACCTCACCATCTGTCGTCAGAATGGTCAGGCGTTCGATCACATTTCGTAATTCACGTACATTGCCTGGCCAATCATATTGGAACAGCAATTTGAATACTTCAGGTGGAACCAACTCTATATGACGGTTATAGAGCAATGAGAATTCTTGAAGGAACGTTTGGGTTAACTCATAGAGATCTTCCTTGCGCACACGCAGAGGAGGGATGACAAGGTTAATGACATTCAGCCGATAGTAGAGATCTTCTCGGAATTGATTGCGTGCAATCATACTCCGTAGATTCTGATTGGTCGCAGCGATAATCCGGCAGTCGGCCTGTTTCATTCGCGTTCCCCCCACAGGAAAGTAACTCTTCTCCTGCAACACCCGAAGCAGTTTCACTTGCAATTCCAATGGCATCTCACCGATCTCATCCAGAAAAAGAGTACCCCCTTCGGCAAGTTCAATCTTGCCCTTTTTGCCTTTGGGATCCGCTCCGGAGAAGGCGCCTTTTTCATAGCCGAATAATTCACTTTCGAACAAGGAAGCGGGAATTGCCCCGCAGTTAATCGCTATGAACGGTGCCGTCTGCAATTCACGAAGATCATGAATGGCTTTGGCGAATAACTCCTTGCCTGTGCCACTCTCTCCGAGGATAAGTACGGTTGCTGAGGTGGTGCTGATCTTGCGAATGGTATCCATGCACTGCTTGATGACCAAGCTGCTGCCCTTGATTCTGGCAAATGGATCTAATTCGGGACGTAGCCGAGCAACGGCTTTTTCCAGATGTTGAACTTTGGATGTCATATGTAATAGTTCCTGATGTAATCGGATTTCGGTTGTTATATCCACTTCGGCAGCAACTGCACCCACAATATGTCCATCCAGTTGGACAGGACGAGCATTAATCAGCGCGAAGAGGTCGGGCCGTGGCTGATGCTGTTTGCGATAGACCGTTTCACCGGTATACAACGTTTTGAGAGACTGTAGCCGATCTGGAGGAAAAAAGTCCGCCGCGGGTTGTCCGATAATATCATTTTTGCTGATCGAAAAAACATGCTCCGCGCCAGTTGTCCAGTAGGCCACTTTGGCATCTTCATTAATTAATGTCAGAGCTGAACCCGCTGTCTCCAGTGTGGTCTCAAAATAAGCTTCTATTAGGCGATGCGCATGCATCATGGCATGCAAAACATCGGATACGACGATATATCCCAATAGAGGGCCATCATCCTGAATGAATAAATAAGAAGATGTGTCGAATAAGCAGAAGGCATCTACCAACGATGTTGAGGACGGAATGGTAAGTGTGGGGAGGTCTGTATCCAGAACATCCATATCCGTACGCAATAAAGACATTAATTCTGGAAGTAAATGTTTCATCGATATCACCTCAGTTAGGGCATAACTTTCAGAACTGTACCTGTTACAAGGAACTTTTATGATCGGAGTAAATGGAAATATTTGAGTGAGATAGTTATCCATATTATAGCTTTCAAAGTGAAGTGTGTATAGATTTTTTGACATGAATCATACATAAGACAATCGGAAATAGTGGTTAATTTTGTTTTGTACAACTAGAATACGCTCTCAATCTGAAGCGAAAGTGAAGCATTCATGAACATGACAGTATCAGTTCGTTAATCTCAACACATTCACTGGGCAGGTTAAGTGATTCTATATGTTGACTCTCAATTTGTCCACACCATTAAGTATCGTCTGAATAATACTATACCAAGGACTGAAATGAATGAATTCAATCGAAGGAGGGTGATGATATGGCGATTCTATCAACTGGGCCCATTGAGAATAATATTTCAGGAATAACGGGGATCCGACCAACTCAATCCGTTACGGTCAAAATCGATAACCGGAATGCGACAGATGTGTTCACAGTGCTTCTTCGGGGCTATTACCTTAATGGAGTCAGAACATTATATGTAGAAGAACTGCTCAATGTATCACCTAATCAGGTCATAACCAAAGTTTATAATGGGAATTTTGATGCTTTTGAGTTTGTATTTTCAACCTCAGACACGGCTGCTCCAGAAGCACAAATATCCGTATGGGGTAAAAATGCCGCAGGCGAATTAGTCGCGGCTCACCGATTGGTATCCCAGGAGTTATTGGGAGAAACGCTGAGCACAACGGGTGTAACTGGAGCCACTGGAGCCACGGGTATTACGGGAGTAACAGGAGGCACCGGAGCCACTGGAGCCACGGGTATTACGGGAGTAACAGGAAGTACCGGGGCTACCGGAGTGACAGGAGCCACTGGTGTTACGGGAGCAACGGGAAGCACAGGGGCTACTGGAGTGACAGGAGCCACTGGTGTTACGGGAGCAACGGGAAGCACCGGGGCTACTGGAGTGACAGGAGCAACGGGCGTTACAGGGGCCACCGGAATAACAGGAGCCACGGGTATTACGGGAGTAACGGGAAGCACTGGAGCTACTGGAGCTACTGGAGTGACAGGAGCGACTGGTGTTACAGGAGCAACGGGAAGTATCGGGGCTACCGGAGTGACAGGAGCCACGGGCATTTCTGGAGTAACGGGAAGCACTGGAGCTACTGGAGTGACAGGAGCAACGGGAAGTACCGGGGCTACCGGAGTAACAGGAGCCACGGGTATTACGGGAGTAACAGGAAGCACTGGGGTTATCGGAACAACAGGTGTCACTGGAGCAACCGGTACAGCAGGGCAAGGGTTGTCCTCTTATGCCTATATTTTTAATACTTCAGCTCAAACTGTAGCTATTGAAGCGGATGTAATCTTCGACAGCAACCAAAATCTTACGAATATTACGCATACACCCAATACCGATGCGATTATTATTGGTAATGCCGGGGACTATGCGGTGTTTTTCAACGTTGCAGGTGTACAGGCGAACCAATTCACCCTTTATCAAAACGGAGCCCCTGTAGGTGGCAGTGTCTATGGTTCAGGAGCTGGGACTCAACCGAATCCAGGCATGGTCATTATTACGGCTGCTCCCGGTGATGTGCTGACATTACGGAATCATTCCAGCGGATCAGCTGTTGGTCTGCAAACACTAGCAGGTGGAACACAGACCAATGCTAATGCTTCTATTCTTATTCAACAGTTAAGTGGTTAACTTTTAAATAATAAATGGGTGTGTCCAGAAAAATAGACATTTAAAATTGTGGTCCTATCTCATAATTAGTGGTTGACAGTCTTCGGTCGCAAATCATGGGAAGTTCTCACTTTAATAATTTTCGCATTAAAAGAGTCATAATATAAAGTCTAGCCGCTCTTTTTGAGTGGCTAGACTTTAGCTTAATTAATAGTTAAGTTCTCTCATTAAAAACATTATTACCGGCTAGGATTCCTGTAGAGCTCATAACCATCCTCTAGAACGCTGAAGTTCGTTAAACTTAGCATTTTTGTTTATCGCTTTAATATGCGGTGGGGTCGTTAGCGCTTGGAGCGAGAGAGCCCCTTTTCGTTATTGTATAACTTGGTTTACAGCCTTGGTTTAAATGCATCTCGATGTTCTCTCAGGAATGCATCAAGTGAACGCGGCGCTCTGCCAAGCAAGCGTTGGACCGTATCCGTCGGCTTCTCTGGCACAACGGAAGACATCGTCTGAATTTCCACAACGTGGTCTGCAAGCCAAGGAGGCATCTGTCCATGTTCGATCAGATCCGTTCGAAGCTCCTCGGGTTTGAGGTTGAAGAATCCGATCGGACGATTGAACAGGGTGGACATTTTATCTGCAATCTGTGCATAAGTGAATGCTTCGGAACCGGTAAGCGTATAGATGCGGTTCACTGGTTTGTCTCTAGTCAGCACTTCTGTGGCAATATCTGCGATGTCTCGGCAATCGATGAAGTTGCACGGGGAATCTCCAATGCAGCCGAAGAATACATCTTGAGTTGTAATGGTTGGTGCGAGTCGGAGCAGATTTTGCATAAAAGCATAGGGCCGCAGCATTGTATATGTCATCCCGGATTTCACTAGAGCTTGCTCGATTTGTTCATGCCAGCCTGCTACAGTTACTGGTGAACGTTCGTCATATGCTGGGCTGGATATTTTGACGACATGCTTGACTCCCTCTTGCGCAGCCATCTGAATAATGGATGTCTCTAGTTCCACTTGTTTAGGGTTGTTGGATAACGCTAGAAATAGTTGACTGGTACCCGCCAAAGCTCTGCGCATGGATTCGGAATCATTTGCATCGGCAGCACAGATTTCAATCCCGGACAACGCCAAGTCCGCCATTTGTTGACGAAGCTTATCCGGCTTTCTACTTACTGCCCGAACGGGAATACCTCTTTCCATCAAACGTCTCAAAAGTACATTTCCAATCATGCCTGTTGCTCCAATAATAGTAATCATGTTTCAATCTCTCCTTATAATGAACTTGTTTATTTGATAATGTAAGCTCGCCAGCGCCATGTCATGATCGTACAAGCTATTGCACCGGACAATGGAAAATCGAACCCAATATGATCCAACCAAGCCCATGAAGAACTCGGGTTTACGATCTGCAATACATTAGAAATCCCCCACGCCGCCACCAAGCCAAACCCTGCGCCTGCAAGTGCCAAGCAGCCCACGACAATGATTCGGGGGGCTTTTGCCACCCACCGTGTGCGGTTCTTACGGTTACGAAGCCAGAGTCCGGCCCATAGAGCCATAAGCAGAGACGCCCCTCCAATCGTTGTTAAAGCTCGTAACTGAAGGACTTCATCAGCGGTAACGATTCCCCCGATGCTTGCCATGATGGCAGGAGACAAGTAGGCCGGGATTAATTCACGCCACAGCACAAAAGGTTTTGGGGGAGGATTAGCAGCTCGGTTTGGATAAGCTTCCTCGGAATGAATGGGGTCATTAAGGTTAACCATATCACTACTCCTTTTTTGTTTAGAAATCACTGATTTGCTTTCATCTATAAGTAATTAGGAGCCTAACTATATGGTGATGAAAATGGGCTAGTTGAACTAGCCCAGTTCACCTTTCTTCGTTATGCTCCTAGGATTTTGGTTCGGAGAAGTCGTGTGACTCATCTGTAAGTGCAGCAATACCTTGTGTTACACGCCCCAGCAGGTTGAGAAACACACTCCTTTCCTCGATCGTAAGTAATCCAACCATCGCTTCCAGTCTGGCAAAATGTTCCGCAGCCATATCCGTTAGTTTCTTCGCACCTTTGGCGGTCAAAATGACTGACTTCTGACGACCATCAACGGAACTCGTCCGACGAGCAACCAGTCCGTCGCGTTCTAAAATCTCGATTAGACCAGTTACGGTAGCACGGGTTACACCCAGATTTTCCGCCAGTTGGGAGGGCAGTTCTTCTCCTTCGTGATCTTCAAGATCTGCCAACAGACGATATCGTCCTGTCGATAAACCAAATCTGGAGAAATGGATTTCTGCAGCATGCCCAAGTTTGGCTCCTGCTACCATCAGTCTGGATGCGACAAGCACGGCTTGTGCATCCACGTCTAATTGATAGCGATCAACCTGACGCTTCGTTTGTACTAACGAAGGGATGAGGTACATATCAGTTGTTGATTTGTTTTGATTGTCCATACATATAGTATGGTGCCTAACTATATAGTTGTCAACTTTTGTTTAGACCATTCGTCAAGTTGGATGCTCTGCTAAAGTGTTCGTACAGAAAAAACCATGTGCCCAGAAAAAAAGAGGCAACATGGTTTTCTTTTGTCTTTTTTCATATATATTGATCCAGTTGGAGAATAACTATCGGAACATATTCTTAACGACCATCCAGAGATTAGCCGGTTTTTCGGCCAAACGGCGGGTATAGTACGGATACCACATGGTGCCATAAGGTACGTAACAGCGAATGCGATAGCCTTCTTTGGCGAGACGTTCCTGTTCGCTCATCCGCAGACCATATAACATCTGGAATTCAAAGGCATCCGGCGAGATTCCCCGATCCTTGGCGTATTGTTTCGTCCAGTTAATGATGTGATCATCATGCGAGGCAACCGCAGTGTACACACCCTGATCGAGGTGATTACGAATCATCGTTTTGAATTGATGAATGACTTCAGAAGTATTCTGATAGGCGACTGATCCGGGTTCTTTGTAAGCACCTTTAACCAGCCGAAGCCGAATACCTTCCCGAATCATATCACGTGTATCTTCTTCGGTGCGATGCAGGTAGGCTTGCAATACTGTGCCTGTATTATGCAGTCCTTCCGAGTGCAGTCTTCGGACAATATCCAGCGTCGCTTGAGTAAATGGACTATCCTCCATATCAATTCGAACAAATAGATCATGTGATTTGGCTTGTGCGGCAACGGTACGGATATTTTGGTAACCCTCTTCCGGGTCAAGTGCGAGGCCCATCTGGGTTGGTTTTAGCGAGACGTTGGAGTCTACGCCTTCACGTGCAATGCCTTCTACCAGGCGTACATACTCATCCCTGTACAATGCCGCTTCGCTCAGGCGGGTGATGCCTTCACCCAGATGATCGAGCGTAGCCATAATGCCTTTGTTATTGAGTATGCGGATCTCTTCGAGAGCTTCTTCCAAGGTGTTTCCTGCAATAAATTTGCCTGCCAGCTTCTTACCATATCTAATGGACAGGTTCTCTACAGCTTTGTTGCCTGCCACGGTTAATAAGGTTTTGCGATATATTTCCGTTCCCACACTCATTTTCGTTTCCTCCTTCAGCATTGTGCATCCTTAATTCAAGCAAGAAACGTGCCAGATTTGGCGATGGTCTACTATTTTTCATGGAAATTTTAACTTTATAAAAAGGAATCAAAAAAATCTGGGGATAACAGCGATCGGAAGGTTATTCTGTCATCGGAGTGGCCCGTGTGAATTTTCTTTAGTTAAATTTAACGAGAAAAATATTTCAATCTCAACCGGAGTTGGCACGGATTTTGCTACATATATTTGGTGATGAGTAACATGCAAAATAATTCAGGCGAGCAGCCAGCGAATCTTACATCCTGAAGGAGGAATCATTGATGAATATCCCTTTTGTTAACGAACCATTCACACCCTTTGCAGTCCAGGCGAACCAGGAAGCATTTGAAGACGCACTTCGTCAGGTAGAAGCTGAACTTGGGCAGGAATACCCGATTATTATTGGTGGGAAAAAAATAACAAGCAGCCGCACGTTAACTTCCGTGAACCCCGCAGCCAAGAATCAAGTTGTCGGAACGATCCATCAGGCAGATCGAGAATTGGCCGAAAAGGCCATTCAGAAAGCGGCGGAGACATTCCACACATGGAAACATACTGACCCGAATGAACGGGCCCGTTATCTATACAAAGCAGCTGCCATTATGCGCCGTCGCAAGCATGAATTCTCCGCATGGATGGTCTATGAAGCCGGCAAGACTTGGCCTGAAGCGGATGCGGACACAGCGGAAGCCATTGATTTTATGGAATTCTATGCACGGGATATGCAGCGACTGAGTGAACCGCAGCCCCTCGTGCGGATTGCAGGGGAAGATAATGAACTGAGTTATATACCGCTGGGCGTTGGTGTTGTTATTCCACCTTGGAACTTCCCACTGGCGATTATGGCAGGTATGACCTCTGCTGCACTGGTATCCGGCAACACGGTAGTATTAAAGCCCGCCAGCACAACTCCGGTGATTGCCGCGAAGTTTATGGAGCTGCTCGCAGAAGTTGGTCTGCCGGATGGTGTCGTGAACTTTTTACCTGGACCAGGCAGTGAAGTGGGTGATTATCTTGTGGATCATGCGCTCACCCGGTTTATCAGTTTCACCGGTTCCCGAGATGTAGGACTGCGAATTAATGAACGTGCAGCACGTACTGCTCCAGGTCAGAAGTGGATTAAACGGGTTATTGCAGAAATGGGCGGCAAGGATTCTATCGTTGTAGACAGTGACAGTGATCTGGAACTCGCGGCAGAGTCCATTACCGCTTCGGCATTTGGTTTCTCAGGACAGAAATGTTCGGCGTGTTCCCGTGCCATTATTCATAAGGATGTATATGATGAAGTGTTGCAAAAAGTGATTGAACGGACACAGAAACTGACGATGGGCAGTCCACTTGAAGTTGGCAGTCAGGTTGGACCAGTTATCGATGACAAGGCATATGCAAAGATCACGGAATATATTGAAATTGGCAAGGGCGAGGGACGTCTTGTGCACGGTGGCGGTACCGGGAACGTTGAAGGTTATTTCATTGAACCAACCATAATTGCCGATGTGGATCCCAAAGCCCGGATTGCTCAGGATGAGATTTTTGGTCCTGTGCTTGCGTTCATCAAAGCAGAATCATTCCAGGATGCATTGGATATCGCCAATAATACAGACTATGGTCTGACCGGCGCGGTGATCTCACGTAATCGTGAACATCTGGAGCAGGCAAGACGTGAGTACTTTGCGGGTAATCTGTATTTCAACCGGAAATGTACCGGAGCACTGGTAGGCACACATCCATTTGGCGGATTTAACATGTCAGGCACGGATTCCAAGGCAGGTGGAAGAGACTATCTGCTGTTGTTTACCCAGGCGAAGCTGGTATCGGAGAAATACTAGACAGAAACCCATGATCCGACTAAAAACTTCTTACATTTGCTTGAATAGTATGCTATTATCCCTGCAAATCCTTTTGTTCGTATAAGAAACACAGATGCTTATTGCCGAAGGTATAAGGAGGGTAACGGATGTTGGGTGTTCAGTTGGTACAGGAACAACGTATTCGGCTGTCCATCACGCCGGAGATGAAACAATCCTTTCATTTGCTAACCATGTCTGGCCAGGATCTGACCCGTTACTTGCTGGATGCGGCGGAGGAAAATCCAGTACTCGAACTGGAAGAACAAGCCGCGCCCCTCGCCCGGATTCCGCGGCGAATGGATCAGCGCAGGTATGGTTCCTATGATCCGCTGCTTCAGGCCAAAGGTGCCGAACCTACTCTGGAACAATTGCTGATTGCGCAAATTCGAGTGATGAAAATTCCAGACGAATTGGAAAATATGGCCGTATATTTGGCAGGGTGCGTTAATGATGATGGTTATCTGACGGTTGAACTGGCAGAGGTGCAAGCAACACTTGAGCTTCCGATGAGCAAGATTGCAGCGGGACTGGATCTTCTCCAATCGCTGGACCCTGCTGGTGTAGGGGCGCGGAATCTGCAAGAATGTCTATTGCTCCAGATTAGACGTGATCCATCAGCAGCGCTGAATGCGGAGTGGATGGTGGAAGCGGGATTGGAAGCACTGGTTCCTTTTCACCCAGGTAGAACAGGGAGTCGATTAGGTATGACTTCACGGGAAGCTCAGACTGCCTATGACTATATTACACGTCTGGACCCCAAGCCCTGTCGATCGATCGGATGTACGGAACGGCCACATTACATTATTCCGGATGCCATTGTTGGGTTGCGTAACGGTGAGGTCCATTATAGTTTGCATGCAGCAGGTAACCCTCGGGTATCGATGAATGAAGCGTGCTTCCGCTGGATCAGGGAAGAGGCTCCCGACGCAACCTGGTCTACCCGCGTGGCAGAAGCGAGGGCTATCATTCGGAGTGTACACTTGCGGCGAAGGACTTTAGTACGTGTGTTGACGGCAGTGATGGAAGAGCAGAAGCACTTTTTGGTCAAAGGCCCATCCGCGCTAAAACCACTTAAACTGGCTGTTATTGCAGAGAAGATTGGCATACATGAATCAACGGTAAGTCGTGCGGTGAACGGTAAATACATTGAGACCCCACATGGTGTATATGAACTCAGGGCTTTTTTTGCCTCGGGAATCAGTACAACGTCAGGGGATAAAACATCAGCATCAGCGGTGAAACGTAGATTAAAAGAAATCATTCGCACGGAACAGGCTCAGCGTCCATACTCGGATAGTCATTTGGCCACATTGCTCGCCGAGGAGGGGATTGTCATCTCCCGCAGAACGGTTGCCAAGTACAGGGAGGAACTTCAGATTCTGCCTTCCCTTGAGCGTAAAAGGTGGGCTTAATCGAATAGCTGGCGTCTTATCATCTCTGAATACAAGAACCCCCGCAAACCGGATGAACGGTCTGCGAGGGTTCTTGTTAATTATTTGTGTTTGGGTTGCTGCATCAGTTTTCCTGATTACCTACAAACGTTCCATATTACGCAGGAAGTGTTCTCCGGCAATCCCTGGTGTAGTCATCTGTTCCGGATGAAGAATCTCTTCCAGTTCTTCCGGTGTTAACAATCCGCGTTCGAGAATAATCTCTTGCAAGGAAAGTCCAGTCTTGAGTGCTTCCTTCACAATGGAAGCTGCCACATTATAACCTAAGTGTGGGTTCAACGCCGTAACCACACTGAAACTTTGCTTCATGATTAATTCGCAGCGCTCACGGTTAGCTTCCATCTCTTCAACTGCATAACGCGTGAAAACATCGATGCCGTTATTCATAATTTTCAGCGATTGCAGCAAGTTGAACGCAATAACTGGGCCCATGACATTCAGCTCGAATTGACCGGCTTCACACGCCATACAGATCGTATGGTCGTTCCCCATCACCTGGAAAGATACCTGGTTAATGACTTCTGCCATAACGGGGTTGACTTTGCCCGGCATAATGGACGAACCTGGCTGACGCGGTGGCAGGCGCAATTCATTGAATCCTGCACGCGGACCTGAAGCCATCAGGCGAATATCATTACAGATTTTGGAAAGGCTAACCGCACATACCTTCAGCGCCGCTGAAAGTTCCAGATAGGCATCTGTGTTCTGCGTTGCATCCACGAGATCCTCAGCTGTTTGTAGTGGAAGTCCGGTAACATCAGACAGGTGCTCTGTAACCTTGACGATATATTCGGGTTTGGCATTGAGTCCTGTACCTACCGCAGTTGCACCCATGTTAATGGTAAGCAAGCGGCGATTGGCGAATTCAAGACGCTCAATATCCCGTCCGATTACACGGGCATAAGCTCCGAATTCTTGTCCAAGGCGAATAGGTACGGCATCCTGAAGATGGGTACGGCCAACCTTGACCACATCGTTAAATTCCACTTCTTTTTTACGGAACGCATCCTGTAGTCTTTTCATGGTAGCGAGTAACGTCTCCGACAGTCGGTACGCCGCAATGCGCAGTGCTGTAGGAACCACGTCATTAGTAGATTGGGACATGTTCACATGATTATTGGGATTGCAATGGAAGTAGTCTCCCTTGCTTTTGGTTAACAGTTCCAGCCCGCGGTTGGCCAAAATTTCATTCATATTCATATTCATGGAGGTGCCTGCACCGCCCTGAATGGAGTCTACAATAAAATGATCCAGATGATGGCCTTTCATCATTTCTTCAGCTGCCATGACGATCACATCGCCAATCTTGCTCGGCAGCATCTTCAACTCCATGTTGGTAATGGCTGCTGCCTTCTTCACCGCAGCCAGAGCCGTGATCAGCTCCCGGTGTACCGGAACGCCGGTAATCGGGAAGTTTTCCACGGCCCGTACCGTTTGAATTCCGTAATAAGCATAAGCCGGGATTTCTTTTTCACCGATAAAATCTTTCTCCGTCCGTGTGGACATAGTAGACATCTCGTTCGCCTCCAGTGGCATCAATAAAAATAGTTCGGCTCCAGCGTTGCTGAAGCGCACTCAGTATATCATTTAAGCAAAATGGATGCCAATCTAAATCATTTGGCCTCTTGTGCCGATAATAAATAAAATTAGGGATATTTAAATGGGATATTATTCAATTTTTAAGAAAGTGAGGGATATCCAAGCTTGTCTTATACATTATGCGCTATATGGTAGAGAAGTCATGCATGAACGGCAAATATGAGGGGGAATAGAACGTTTTCAGTGATGTATATCACATGAAATTTGGTACTTGATTGGTAAAATAGGAAAAAAGGACTACGGGGTGTGCACATGAAATGGACTTTAGGAGCAAAGACTGTCGCAGGTCTGGTACTGATTTCGATTATTACCTACGGAACTAGCGGCTTTTTTATATTTTTTGTCAAAGACTGGGTTACGTTAGATATTCCGAATTGGGTATACATATCGATTATCCTGATCATGGGAGTATGCTGGAACGGGATTCTGGGATGGTTTGCCTCACGCTGGCTGACTCGTCCAATCGTTCACCTGTCCCGGGCTGCACAGCAGGTATCAGCGGGAGATCTGACAACCGAGATTCCGCAGCGACGCACGCAGGATGAACTTACTGTATTATATGATGCTTTTCGCGCAATGGTTTCTAACCTTCGAAGCATTGTAAATGATATTGCAGACAGTACAAGAACGACTTCACAGAACGCACAGTCTCTGAGTGAAGCGATTACCCAGGCCGCTGAACAGATCGAGATGATGTCGGATGCAGTGGATCATATTGCGGTAGGCGTAGAAGAGCAGAAGGTCACTTCCCATCAATCTCTGATCACTGCGGATGAGATGCTGAACGATTTCCAGCGTATGCATAGCCAGTCCATGGATATGACAGAGATGTCCGGTCAGATGGAACGATCGGTGGATCATACCAAACAGACTTTCTCATCGTTGATGAAAGGGATGGACGAGCTGGCCGAGTCGCACAATCGTTCCCGCGATATTATGTTGTTGCTGGAGAAGGAAGCCTCCGATATCGAGGTAATTACCCAGTCTGTCAAAAACATCGCAGAGGAAACAGGGTTACTTGCCCTGAATGCTTCCATTGAGGCTGCACGAGCTGGCGAAGAGGGTTCTGGTTTTGCAGTCGTGGCGCAACAGATCCGCAAGCTGGCAGACGAAAGTAAGGAATCGGTACACCGTATTAATGAGCTGATTAGTCGTGTGCAAGAGCGGATCAGGGAGACAGCCCAACTGTCTCATGAGCAGCATGGTCTCGTGGTTAATGAATCGGAGCGGACCGTCTCTGTGGATCAGACGTTGCATGAACTGACAGGAACAGTGGAAGTATTTATGAAGGGTGCGCATGATATCGGCTCCAAGATTGCAGAACAGACCGGTCGCGTGGAGCAAACGCACGGTCATGTGAAGAAGATCCAAGGGAAAGCTGGATCGTTCTCGGATGAGGCGAGACGAATTATGGATGCCGCACACGAAGAGACAGCCATCATGGAGGAGATTTCATCCTCGGCTGAAGAACTGAGACAATTAACCGATCGGTTATTGGACAAAACCAAAGCATTCCGGATGCAGCCTTAAGCTGTGTTCGGGATTTTTTTTGTTTTTGGAGCACAGTTTTGGCATGATAATTTGCTTATTCTGGTTAAAGCCGAACGTTCTTTCGTGAAAACGAAAATTTGTAAAGATTATTTTATGAAAGATTAACAAATTCGCAACTTGCAGGCGATAAATGAAGATATAATAGGATTATCACAACAGATAAAGGAGCCCAGTATATTGAAAACTTGGACAGGTATCCTGCTGATGATTATTTTGGCGGTAGCTACGATTAGTACAACTTCGGCTGCCAGAACCATGAATGAATCGCAAAAACAGCTTAACATAGATGATCAATCCAGCCAGACCGAAGTGGTCGAGGCTTCCAATATAGATAAACTGCATGACACAACGAAGACAACACAGGAATCCATTCCTGTGAAAGAGGAATACGTTTCGGTAGCTCCAGAGAATGAGAACGTCAGATTATACCCTATGAAAGTTGAGGGTTCAGGATATATATATAACGGAATGATTTTGGAAGTGGACGGCAAAACGCGAGAATTTAGTGATTGGCAGGGAGAAGGCGGGTCTTACAAACCCGAAGTGCACGAGTTGGATCTGAATGGAGACGGCCAGAAAGAAATTATCGTTTTGTACACGGAAGGTCATGGAACAGGTATTTATTTGGGACAAGCACGTATCATTAATCCGGTAACGCTGGAAGAGATGAAGATGCAATCTCTGGATGAGATTGCGAAACAACATGTGAAGTCAAAAGTTACGGTTAGATCAGACCGTGTGGATGTTGATGTCGCCGTTGATGGCGTTCAAGCAGAACCTTTACGGATCGAGGAAGATACGAGTGGCGGCGTATATAACGAAGAGTTGGGATTCGGTGGAGTTACCTATTACAGTGTAGAGGATGGCCAGCTTGTTGTATCAGCAGCAGGATCTTACGGTGCGGCTTTGTATGCGGGTGATCTGACATTTGCTTATGAGTATCAAGATGGCGAGTGGAAGGCCGTAGATTTGAAGTACAGCATGGAAGTGTATGAAGAAGAATATTATGAATCTTTTGATTGATATCATCCTGTTGATATCATAGTGCAGTGGGAATTAAAAGTTCTCGATTGTGGAGTTAAGTGAACAACTGACAAGAATATCTTCCTTTCTCCGTATACGGACAATGGGAAACAGGGCGAGGCTGAAAAAAATGGGGACATACAGCCTCGTTTTGTGCTGCCCGGAAATAGGCAATGTGTACTAAAAATGCAGTAAACAATTGACATTATCACTTTAGTCGTTTAAATGTATAAAGGACAAATCATTTTAACATTCAGGAGGGATTTTGATGAAGAAAAAAGTTGTACTGGGTTTGATGGTAGGCACACTAACGCTTGGGATCGGAACAGGTGCACTCGCAGCAACAGGGTTGGAGCAGATTAAAGCCTATCTAAACAGCAAGATTACGCTAAAAATGGATGGTGCCACGGTGACAGCCAAAGATGCCAATGGTAAAACAGTGTTGCCTATCACTTACAACGGAACGACTTATTTGCCTGTGCGTGCTGTGGGATCTTTGCTTGGGACAGAGATCACTTATGACAGTGCAACTTCATCCGTCCTGATTGGCGGAAAGAATGGATCTGCGCCCGTAACCAACGGAAAAGTAACGCTGAGTGCACTTGGAACATCCGTACTGGGATCTACCGCTTGGCACACCAAAGATCCTAAGGATACCACATATAAAGGCAAGGATTACAAGGATGTTTATCTGCATAATGATCCTACGAAACAGGGGGATGATATCCAGATTAATACGGGTAAAAAGTATTCTTCTCTGCACTTGGAACTTGCCGCGCTGAAAGGAAATCAGGAGATTCATATCTATGATCAGGATCTCGCGACACTCAAAAAGTTCAATATCACTCCAGAAAGCGGTATGATGAGTCTAGATGTGGATGTTAAAGGTACAGACGCTGTCTATGTAGAGATTGTATCTGAAGATCCGGGTTCGGCTCTGTTTGTACCGCTCACAACATCGTATCTGACGAAGTAAAACACAATCTGCAAGTTTGCGACCTTACAGAAGGGGCAAGACAAGCATAAACATAAAAAAACGATGATTCACTAGGCGATTCCTGAACCGTATCCGGTATTCAGAGTTGCCTGGTGAACATCGTTTTTTATTTTCTTTTTGTTACGAATATTAACGAATGACGGTATCCAGCGGTTTAAGATTGGCTTCAATCTCGGCGCGGCGACCTTCAAGGAATGGAGGCAAAGCAAGCGATTCACCCAGATGCTCCAATTCTTCGTCTGTATCAAATCCCGGACCATCGGTTGCAAGTTCGAACAGAATACCGTTTGCTTCACGGAAATATAGGGAGCGGAAGTAGAAGCGATCTACAAAACCGGAGTTAGGGAATTGGAAGTTACGAACCCGTTCCACCCATTGTTTCAGTTCTTCTTCGTTATCTACACGGAACGCAACGTGGTGTACGCTGCCACGTCCAGGACGCTCTTGGGCAAGGTCATTCCGTTCCTCAACATGCACCTCGGAGCCACTGCCACCTTCACCGGATTCAAAAACGAGTACATCAGGTTGACCTGGAGTAAAGGCAGGATAACTTCCTTTAGCTCTGAAACCGAGCAGTTCGGTAAGAACCGGAGCGGTAAGGGAAGCATCTTTTACCGTAAGATGGATAGGGCCAAGGCCTACAATGCCATACTCGGCAGGCACAGGGCTCTGATCCCATGGTTTACCACCAGCGACACCTTTATTATTTTCATCTGAGACCAGAATCAGACGTTGTCCTTCAAAGTCTGTGAACGAGAGCGTGGCACGGCCACCCCGTTCAACAATCTCTCCGTGTGGGACTTCGAATTCGTCAAAACGTTGCTGCCAGTACGTAAGTGCCGCATCACTTGGAACGCGCAGTGACGTTCCGGATATGCTGTTCACCCCTTCACGAGTCTGTCCGGCCATCGGAATCTCAAAGAAGGTAAGTTCGGTACCCGGATTGCCTTTTTCATCGCCATAGAAGAGATGGTAGACGGACACGTCGTCCTGATTGACTGTTTTTTTAATGAGGCGCATACCCATGATGTTGGTGTAGAAACGATAGTTCTGATCGGCATGTGCTGTTAGAGCTGATACGTGGTGAAGTCCTTTGATTTGCATAATATTTCCTCCTAGATGAATTGGGATAGTGTAAATGTTTAGTTGAACGATTGTTAAGTACGGTATATTTTATTTCGATTAAGAAAGTTACTAACTTTTCGTTTGTTTTGGTTCTGAATTTATCTTAACATAAAGATATTTAAATTACAATGCTTATTTAGAATTCCAACTGGACAGCTCTTTCATTCAATGGCAAAATGAAAAAGTTAACATTAAAGAGAGATAATGTTGGTGAGATCCTTGTAAAGGAGAGAAGAGATGCATGGCGTATCCACCATGGCTGGACCCGTATGATGCAGAGCCGTTTATCCTGTTCTCCACTTCACATATCGTTTCAATTAGCGTAATTACAGCAATGATTGTACTGATGTTTTTGCTTCGACACCATCTTCGATCATGGTCAGAGAGGGCACGCCGCATACTGCGAATTGTTCTGGCTTGTATCATGTTTGCCTGTGAAATTGTGCTGCAACTCTGGTATGTGTATGGAGGGATATGGAGCCTGCAGACGTCACTGCCACTCGAACTATGCAGTCTGTCTCTGCTATTATCGGCGTTGTTACTACTGACACGCAGTCGACTGTTACATTCTGCATTGCTGTTTGCAGGCATTGCTGGAGCCCTTATGGCGATCCTGACTCCTAATCTAGGTTATGGTTATGCACATTTTCGATTTATTCAATTTTTCGTTGCTCATGCCTGTATCATTCTGGCTTTACTCTACATGACTTGGGTGGAACAGCTGCGACCTAGCTGGAGATCTGTAGCAGGTTCCATGATATTTGTGAATGTGGCTGCACTAATCGTATACGTTGTAGATGTCATGCTTGACGCGAATTACATGTTTTTGAGACACAAGCCGAGTACACCCTCGGTGCTTGATATGTTAGGTCCTTATCCAATGTACATCCTTGGGGAAGAGATACTTGCGCTAGTCTTGTTCTCGCTGATGTACATTTTGCTCTTTGCCATTCCAGATCGGTTGAAGCATCGTGTGAAAAAAGGTAAAAGCTCCGCGGTATAGGGATAATCCTTGTAGTTGCGCCTGCGCCGTACTATAAACTCTTTATATATAAAACATCCCGCAGTAATCTGAACGGATCAGATTACTTACGGGATGTTTGGGCGTTGTCCCTGAAAGGGGCCAACTTATATTGATATTTTTATCCACGGAGCAGAGATTCCGCACCATCCACGTAGATTCGTGTACCTGTAACATGAGAGGCTTCATCGGAAGCGAGGAACAGAACGAGGTTCGCCACTTGCTTCGACGTTCCAGGTTCGCCCTTGAGCGGATGTTCGTGACCCTCAGGGAATTCAACAGGAATCTGTACTTCTTTCAGATCATCCGACGGGTAGGTGTTATCATCAATGTTGGTATCGATGGCTCCTGGGCAGACGGCGTTAACACGGATCTTATAACGAGCCAGCTCCAGTGCAGCCATCTTGGTAAACGCAGTTTGTCCCGCTTTGCTGGAAGCGTATGCAGAGAAACCGATCCCTGAGAAGACCCGGTTACCGTTGATGGAACTGGTGATAATGATGCTGCCGCCATGTTCTTTCAGATGGGGAATAGCATATTTGACGGTTGCGAAGGTTCCGCGCATATTAATCTCCATCGTTTGGTCCCAGTCCTCAATTTCCATCGTTTCAATCGGGGCCATCGTTCCGTTAATGCCGGCATTCGCAAATATGATATCCAGTTTACCCGCTTCAGCCGCAGCCTGATTGATTGCCTTCTGCACATTATCCGGTTTGGAGATATCACATTCGATCACATACGCTTCTCCGCCAGCCTTTTCAATCGTCTGTTTTGTTTCCTCCGCATTTTCGGGTGTTCGATCCAGCATGTACACTTTGGCTCCATGCTCGGCGAAACGAATAGCGGTAGCTTGACCAATACCGGATCCACCTCCGGTTACAATCGCGACTTTGCCTTCCAAACGTTGTTCTGTCATCTCTGATCCCTCCATGAGTTAGATTATCGTTGTACGCTCTACTTCTAACATACCCGGCTCAAGATGCGTGAATCATATGTGTATATATCAAAAAGAACAGGACCGCAATGCGGCCCTGTTCTTTGAACAGATCATCTTCATGATCTGTCTGCTGTAATATTATTTTGGCATGTGTGATAGGAGACACCCCTAGGTCATGCCCTGGCTTACTTATGTTTCTTCCAGTCCATTGCACTGTTATTGAGCAAATATTCGAAATCGTTATCCCGGCGCTTCTGCTCCGCTTGGCGAGCTTCTTCTGCCTGCTGACGTTCCTGCTCTTTAAGAGCCGCTTCTGCAGCCTTGGCTTCATCCGCCTGAGCTTTCAGCTTCTCCAGCACATCACTGCTAAGCAGATCCTTCAGTGTTGTGGGTTTATCCTGTGCTACTGCTGCTTTGGGAGCAGGAGTGCGTTTTTTGGATTTTGCCATAGGAAAATCTCCTTTCCAAACATGAATCAGGTTCCATTTATCGTACAGTAGTCATAGTATATCAGGTTCCCGTAAAGCATTCCATGAATCTGCGGAACAAAAGCAGGAAAACGAGGGTTGCGTGACGAATGAAAACGGGTATAAAATCATATACTATTACCGATACTGCGACTATTCCCTGGAGAAAGGAGTCGTTGTTCGTGGAAGTAAACCGTGGTTTACTGAAAGGGCTTGCATGGGGCGTTGCCTTTAGCTGCCCGTTATGGATTGCGATTATCGGCTGGTTACGTTTAATGGGATGGATGTATTGAGGATGATGCCGGAAGAGGTCATTTTTTATAAATTCATATATGTAACCGTTATCATTAAAATCAATAAATAAAGCTCTGCCTTGCGAGATACGCACAGGACAGAGCTTTTGTTTGTTTTGCAGTTCATTAACTCATTAACGAGATATAAAAATGAGGTTTCATCTGTTTGGCTAAGCTGCTGATTAAGGCACTTTTACCGGCTCTGGATACTCCAGACCATGGGTGTCTACCGTAACTTTTTTCATGACCTGATCGGTATCGGGTTTGTCCTTGATTTTGCTTATTTTCTGAGCTGCAATACCATCAACGACTTCTAAACCTTCGGTTACTTTACCAAAGGAAGCATAGGCATTATCAAGATGATCCGCGTCAGCTAACATGATGAAGAACTGAGAACCAGCCGAATCCAAATTATCTCCGCGTGCCATGGAAATGACTCCGCGGGTATGATTCAGGTGATTTTTGTGACCGTTGGATGTAAATTCACCCTTAATGGCATACCCTGGGCCACCTCGACCATTACCGTCTGGATCTCCGCCCTGAATCATGAAACCTGGAATAACACGGTGAAAGATTGTGCCATCATAGAAACCCTGATTCGCTAGTGAAATAAAGTTGTTCACCGTATTGGGCGCAATTTCCGGATATAGCTCAATGACGATCTTCTGTCCATCTGCCATTTCAATAGTAGCTACCGGATTGGGACCCGTTGGTTCAACTGGAGCTGGTGTTTCTGTAGCGCCACTCGAAGGGCGTCCACAACCACTAATGCCGATAAGCAGCATCGCGAGAACCAGCGAAACCACTGTGTTTTTTTTCCATCGTAAAGACATGAAAACGTTCCTCCTTGCATCTCTGCATTATATATTTTCTCCAAATCATATTTGGATATTTACCCAACTATCATACCGTTTTTGTGGACAGGATGGCAATGTAATACATGTGTTTGTGGTGAACAAGGGATGGCCTTCATGGAATGATGGGTGTAAAATAAGGAAAATGCTTCCGCATCGGGGACGTACGGGTCTGTTCCGTCCGCTCCAATACACGGCAGTCCCGGCGTCAGTAACGGAAAGGGCGTGCGGGTATATGAACTTCTCGTGGAAGCGCAATCTGGTCATATTGTGGATTGGTGTATTTTTTTGCAGCACCGCCTATTCGATCTCGATTCCATTTCTGCCCCTGTTTCTAAGTGCTGACTTGGGGGTTCGTGATCACCTGGAGTTATGGTCAGGACTGGCATTTGGCATTACGTTTCTCGCGAGTGCACTCGTGTCTCCGTTCTGGGGATCACTGGCTGACAAATACGGACGCAAGCCCATGCTGATTCGGTCGGGATACAGCCTTGCCGTCTTGTATTTAATCAATTATTTCGTGCAGGACCCGTATTCTCTGATTGTTGTTCGATTGTTTCAGGGTCTGCTTGCAGGGTTTGTTCCAGCAGCGATAGCGCCCTGGTAGGCACGAATACACCTGAAGAGAAGACGGGTTATGCACTTGGTATTATGTCCACTGCAGGAGCCACTGGTGGTATTATTGGACCGTTAATTGGTGGCGTGGTGAGTCATTATTATGGGAACCGGAATGCATTTTTGTTTTCGGCTATTGTTGTGTTAGTCTCCGCGATCATCGCAACCTTCTGGGTAAAAGAAGAGAACTTCAACCGGAACAAAGCGCGTTCCCACGTCATGGATGACATTCGTGAAGCAAGAGCGAATCGTTTGTTTATGACGGTGCTTGGCATGATGGGCATATGTACATTCTCCGTCATGATTCTGGAGCCACTATTGACGGTCTATGTGATGGAAATGGGCGTTCAGCCGGATCGTGCCTCACTCAGCTCGGGTATTATTTTCTCAGCGGTCGGGGTAGCAACAGTTATTATGGCGCCGCGTTGGGGCAAGATTGGTTCAAGGATTGGATACGGTAAAGTGTTGATCATTGGACTGGTTGGTGGGGCTGTAGGGAATCTTCTGCAGTTCTTTACAACAGGTTATATCGCATTCGGCATTTTACGATTTGTGTATGGTTTATTCTTTGCCGCTGTATTTCCGGCAATTAACGCCATGATTGTGCAGGCTACCGCATCGAGTTTCCGGGGCAGGGCTTTTAGTCTGAATCAATCCGCTGCCCAGATCGGGACGATGGCTGGACCGATTATTGGTGGTGTACTTGGGGGCTGGCTGCCGATACGCTGGATATTTATTATTAATGGAGTGGCATTGATCATCACTGCGATTGTAGCGAAGTGGTCAGGATTGGATCACAAACTGCCAGTGGCAAGTAAGGTTTCCGCTAAGCGATGATGCTAAATCACCAAGAGAAAGTGAACTTACAGGAAACAAAAAAGATGACGCTGTGAAATTACAGACGTCATCTTTTTTAAGTCTACTACGGATCTATATAAGTTAGTCATCCGAAGAGGGCTTACGAGAAGCCTTCTCTTTGGGAATGGCATGTTCGACCGCATCACGTTGATCCTCATCCTCAAGTGCTTCGGGGAAGGAGTCCTCAGTGAACAGTCCGAAGTCCGGGTCAATATCCCGTTCGGTCACGAGATTATCCGGTTCATGCACATGCTTTTGGCGATCTTCCTTCATCGTGTATGCACCTCCTCATTCAGGATGTCATAACAGCTGTTAATGTCGCGGTGGAATGTCGTTCTCTGGTTTGGCATCCGCACCAGCACCATTAAGCAAGTCGGTACCATGCAACGCATCCGGATCGGGTGCAGCAGGATCAACCGGACTGTTCGGTTGCAGAAGATCTGCATCCGGTACAGATTCCAGCGGTGTCTCAGCCAAACGTGAATCCAATTCCGGCTCGTCCACAGCAGTTGCGGCTACGGGTGCCAGATCCGAATCTTCCGTTACAATCCGTCTGCCGGAAACTTCATCAAAGGTATCCATATCGCCTTCGGGGACTTCCGTCTCTGGCGGAATATCGCGGGACCTCTGATAACGGTCATAATAGCGGTCGCTCTCTTCGTTACTAATCGGTTTGTCAGACATGAGTAACACTTCCTTTCATTATCGGTTGTCCAAATGCTTCTTACCCGTAGTTACCCAAAGCGCTAGTGTTGTAATCTTGCACAGGTTATTATCTCCGGGTGTTCACTACGATATGAATGCCTTAGAATTTGGGGAATACATATTTAACCAAGAAGTATAAGAATCCGAAAAAGATAATGATATATGCGGCATATTTAATAAATGTGGAAGCGACCATACTTGAATCCGATTTATGCTGAACATCCTTATGTTCTACCTCAACCGTACGATGGGGCTCATTCATTGTAATCATCTCCTTAGCGTGTTTGTTTGCTTTGAGAAACCATTACACCCGGAGCAAAGGATTGAATCGCAGCCACCGTTTTTACAGCTTTTCCTGTTTTGCCTATGTTATGATGAAGCTTGAATATGTAAGGGAGGGATTCATGTGGACTGGTATACACTGGGTAATATGATCACACGCATCCGTATCGGGCAAAAGGCGTCCACACCCGGGTTCTCCCGTACCGTCATCCGTCGTCCGGATGGTTTGTTTTGGGTAGGCGGTATATGGTCCGGGCAAGTTGTCCAGTTACGGGATTTCCTTTTTTCCGACATATGGACCATCTATGATGATGAGGAGACAGAGCAGTGGCTTGAATTTCGCAGTCAAGTTGAACAGAAAGAACGGGAAATGATAGTGAACCAGTTCGAAGACCTGCGTGATTAATTGAATAACTTTAACAATAAAATGGAAATAAGACTATAAATCGACTTAAATGTGAAATTTCATTTTATCTCAAGAAGGTGACGTGACAAACGGTGGCGAATGATAAATGAGAGAATCTAAGATAGGGAAAATTAGAACTTTGAGGTGCTGTGAATGAAAAATGTGCCCAAAGCTATCGTCATCTTATGGATGAGTGTATTGATTATTCTAGGCATGCCACATGGGATAGTCTTTGCAACTACAGGAGCGGTTCAGCAACCTGTATCCATTACAGGATGGGAAGTAAAATGGGGGAACGTTGACGATCAAGGGTTCATCAGTGAGGTTAAGGGAGCAGACGAGATATGGGAAAAGCAGGGCAGCGATAAATTAGAGTATAGCAATACGGATCGATCGAATTCTTTATGGACTCGCCTGACCATTCCTGAGTTGAGTGAGGAAAGTTCAGCCATTCGATTTGAGAACGTTAAAGGCAATCATATTGTTGTTTATCTGGAAGACCGCAAGGTCTACGAGAATTATCATTACAATTATGATAATAATGCTGTGTTGCTGCCCTTATCCAGCGAAAATTCAGGTGACACGCTCTATGTATGGTCGCAAAATGAAAAAGGCCGTCTGGGGATACAAGGTACTGTTCAGGTTGGACCTTATGCCGCGTTACAGGAGAAATATATTCATAACGGACTTATTGATGTAATTTTGGGCGCGACCTTTGTGTTCACAGCGATTACGATGCTGAGTTGTACGTTCTTCCTTGGCAAATTCCATAAGGGATTATGGATCTCGCTATGCATTGTGATGGGTTCCATCGGCACGATGATCATCACGTACTCGCAATTTTTGTATACGTTCTATCAGGTATATGGTGACCTGTATTCCGTAGTCTTTGATCTGGCGATGCTGCTGGGTATGCCAGCGCTATGTTATTTTTTTGAACAGATAATCGGGCCAGGACTGCATGGAATCTTCACCAAACTGCGAAAAATACTATTCATATATTCAGTTATCGCTGTGTTCTCTCTATTTATCTATGTGACTTCAGGTGGGCAATGGGAGATCCTCTACAATCTGCTCGTACAGCGTGTGGTTGGCATTGTGCTGGTCATTCTGCTGACAATCCTGTTGGTTGGTACCATCGCCAAAGCGCTGCAACGAAATCGGGAAGCTATGCTGCTTGCAACGGGATTCGGTACATTTGCCTTGATCAGTGTGGCTGAACTGTTGTGGTATTATCAGCGGAGTGGGACGTATCATCTGTTATGGTGGAAATGGTCCATGGTTGCATTTGTGATCTCGTTGATTGCCATTCTCGGAAGTCGCTTTGCCGAAAAACATACTAAAGTTCTAGAGTATTCCAAGGAACTGGAGCTGTTCAACAATGAGTTGCAGCGATCAGAAAAGATGGAGATTATTAGTGAATTGGCCGCTTCCGTTGCCCATGAAGTACGTAATCCACTTCAGGTGACAAGAGGGTTCTTGCAACTTATGACGGAACAGGAAGACAACAAAAACAAGGGGTACGTGCGAATTGCACTGGAAGAACTTGATCGGGCTTCGGGCATCATAACGGATTTTCTTACCTTTGCCAAACCTGAGTTTGACCATATTATCTCGCTCAATATCTCGGATGAGTTCAATCATATTGAAGGCATTCTTGTACCGATGGCTAACCTGGAAGGTGGAAAAATTACCACCGACATTCCGCCGGATCTATATATTCGAGGCAATTCCTCGAAGTTTAAGCAGGCTTTTATCAATATTATTAAGAACAGTATTGAAGCTCTGCAGGGACAAGGTCAGATTGATATCTGGGCGTATAAGCAGGATGGAATGATTAAGGTGCATGTCAGGGATAACGGAGAAGGAATGGACGAGGAAGCACTCTCCCGGTTAGGTGAGCCTTATTTCTCCAATAAAATCAAAGGCACAGGCCTCGGCATGATGGTGACATTCCGAATTGTTGAAGCGATGCAAGGACAGATCAGCTTTACAAGCACCAAAGGGGTAGGAACAGAAGCGGTTGTATCTTTTGTCGAGTTCGTCGATTGACGAACTCACAGAAGGATACAGCGGCTTTTTTTGTTCCTACCCCTAATTTCTTACACTACAAGATTAGCTCACCCGAATTAACTTCTCCAAGGTCCGCAATTCACATCATAATTTACTTTGGAAGGATTGGGAGGTATGACAAGTACATAGTTATTCTGCTGCTCCTCAACAGTACGTACCTGAATGTGCTCCGGAATTACGATGCCAAACGCTTCACGAAGCGCCTGCTTCGGATTGGAGTGCAATTGTTGTCTGAAGTGCTCGTCAGTCCAAGCCTTTTCAATAATATCCTCATGCAACGTTTTCTCTGATACCATCATCGTCAACATTCCCTTCATATTTAAAATTAAACTGAATCAGCTTAGTCCTTATGCTCAGAATCCCAACTGTTGCTCGCTAATCCAGTGATGAAACCCGCCTTGGAGAAGCTGTTTCTTCCGTTGTGTAATGTCCTGAACAGCTTGTACTAAAGTGCTGCATAAATAAGAATCAAACGCCTCAAGATGCGATATTCCTAAGTTAGACGATGTTAGTGTACGATTATAGTGATAAGCAATGTCTACGTAAGAGTTCATGAGTTGTGTATTGTATACATTGTCATGTATACGTTCGCTTAGAGGTTGAACTGGATAGTTGTGATTCAGTGCTGCGGATATGTGGGAGAGGTAGCTGTTGTAGTTTCCATGCACAGCATCTTGTTGCGTGTCTGTGAAGTCATCGGTCATCTGAAGTGTCATGAGTGTGATGTTGATGGCAGAACACACCGGGATGATCCGGTCGGACTGATTCAGCAGAAGCAGTGCACCAGTAGCTCCAATGAGGAGAGGGGCAGCCTTTTGCGCAATCAACAAGGGATTCTGTTGGAAATAATCAATGGAATGCTCACCCGTAACACTCACGGCCCAATCCACTACATATTGTCTGAAATAGACCCAGAACGTGGAGGAAGGATTGAATAATACCGAGTAAGATTGAAGTGCATCCATGTAATATAGATTACCCAGGGATAACTTCAATGTGGCATTCTCCGGTTGTTCATCCATCACGTCGTCCTGATTCAGAAAATATAACATATGGATGAGACAGGCTGTACTTAATTGGTGTGCTTTCTCTGGGGGTAGTTTATCTGAGTGTTGCATCCAAAGTGGAGTGATGTACCCGATGTAGCTGTGTCCCGAATCTCGTAACAGCGGATTAACCGAACGAAGCTGCTCTAATGCATGTCCTGACAAGGGTTCGGGATATTCCCGTACGAGTTGCTCCGCTGAAGCAAACACAACCTCCAGATCGGATCTAAACGGATCTAACCAATCTTTCCGCATTATTACATATCGTCCTTCCTGCGATAAGGTGACTAAGGACTGTTCAACTATATTAGTTGAAATAATCATTTACACGATAACGGAGAGGACAGAGAAAACCTGAAAAAGCGAAGCGTTCGCCTAAAGCTTTCTGAAAGAAAGCTACATCGGAAGCATATGCTATCACCGGATTTTCCCTTTAGGGAAATAATCAAAAAAATCTGGGGATAACAGCGATTGGAAGGTTGTTCTGTCATCGTAGTGTCAGTGTAAATAATATGTAGTTCAACTGATATAGATCATGAAGTTACACTTAGTATAGCGGAAATAAACTGAAAAAAATAGGATTTTTTGTGATCAATTGTGAGAAAAATGATGACTTTTTGTATTTTATGGCATAAAAAAGTGGATTTTAGGCTCAAACTAGGAAGGCACAGGATTTCGACATCGGAAAGGCGGCAGAAAAATGAATTTGAAATGGAAAACATGGATGGCAGCCGGATTGGCAGCCGTAGTTATAACAGCAGCAACAGGACATGTGGCATTTGCTGATCCAACCGTTCGTGCTGAGCAACATGACGATGCGTCAAAAACTTCTTCCTCGGGCAAACCAGCGAAGCCATGCATGCAGGCAGGACACGGTCTGTTCATGATTGGTGAAACGGCAGACTTGCTTGGGATTGGCCTTCGGGATCTGAAAGAACAGATGGAACTTGGCAAGACGTTGTCCCAGATTGCGAAAGAGCGTAAGGGACTTAGTGAGGAGCAGTTATTGCAGAAGTTGAAGCCTACACTTGCACAGCGTCTGGATCAAGCTGTAGAAGAAGGTTGTCTCACCAAGGAACAAGCTGCAGCCACGAAGGCGGACATGGATACCAAGTTGAAAAAGGTCATTAATACCCCGCTGCGTGACTTGCGGCGTGAATTTGCCCACCATGGCAAACGTTCCATGGTAGATAAAGGCGAAATTGCCCGGTTTATTGGAGTCACCCCTGCTCAACTTCACGAGCAGCTTCAGGGAGGGAAGTCCCTGGCTGAGATTGCTCAGGCAAAAGGCATTAGCGAAACGCAGCTGGTGGACAAGCTGAAGGAACAATTAACGGGTGATCTGAAGAGATTTGTGAATCAGAAGGGCAACGTACATCCAGCCCCGGGTACCCAGGAACCTGTTCCTGGACGATCAACTTCGAGCGAAGTGAAATAAAGAAGAGCGTCTCCGTGAGGGGACGCTCTTCTTTATTCTAAAACGGCTCACTCGTTCCCGGACTGCGAGTTGGGCCAGGTGACGGAGTTCGCTCAGATGAATTTCTTTTGTCCACAGCAGCTGATGAATTAGGTATAGAACGTGGTTTACGCATTAACCCTACGGTGAAACGTGAGCCAGGAAGCTTGGATAGCGCCCAACTGATTGCAAGAGCAACACCAACCGTTACAAGGAACGATAGCAACGTTACAGGCAGATGCCATCCACTGAGTTGAAGCGGTCTGGTTACATAAGCGATCGCGTAGATCACCAGGGCATGAACGAGATATCCACCGAATGAATAGCGGCCAATCCAGGATAACAGACGCTGAAACCGTGTATCTTTGCCCTGCATCAGTACGAGGAAACCATACATCATAAACATCTGAGCCATAATGATCAGGAATGTAGTTGGTTTCAAATAAGTAGAGATATTCAAATTCACAACATCCCCGGACCCACGCAGCACATCGTATCCAAGCCAAATGTACATCCCTATAAACAGACAGATCGTCCATGGCAGTACCTTCGTTGTCCAACTCCTCCAGCTATCCACTGACCAGGCACATACGGCACCCAGTAAAAAGTAGAACCAGTACATCACCCATGAATAGGAGCGATATTGCAGCAATGTTGACCAAGGCTCAGACATGGATTCTGTCCAGCCCCCCATATTATAGTAGGACCATTGCATAAGCAGGGCATATAGTGCTGCTGCAAAGAGAATTAGTCCGATAATGACTTGCATGGGTGTGAAACGTGAGGTGTTCTGGATACGTCTCTGAATGGTTTTTGCTCCTGTCCAGAACAGGGGGAACAGAATATAGAACTGAAACACCATAATGACAAACCAGAGATGATATCCCGTCTGTGGGACAAACAGTTCACGAATCAGACTGCAAAAATCAGGTATGCCTGCAAGCCAGAACGCGGGGATGAAGATACGGACAGAAAGCCAGTAGATCAGTGTCCATACGACAAACGGCATATAGATATCGCCAAATCGCTTTCGAATGAAGCGAGGATAGTCCGGTTTGGTGTTACGATGATGGTAAAACAACATTACACCCGATAAAAATACAAACGTTGGCGTACCAAATCGGGTCAGATGATAAATCATGGTCAACATAATGGAATCCGGTTGTTCAATATCAGCGCGATAGATATACTCAGCGATACTATGCTGCATGACGATTGCCAGAAAGGCAATGCCCCGCAGTTCGGTCCATTCCGTTATTCGCGGTTTTTTCACATTGTAATCCTCCCTCCAGGAACCGGAGTTCATCATATAAGGGTACCTGTTAAACATTAAGGCTGCATTAAATGGTGAAAATAGGTACTAAAAAAGACGGCTTTGGCCGTCTTTTCTGTTGATATATCTCATGCTTGTTTTAGTTCTGTTCCTCTGATGATGGAGTCTCTGAGGACGCGGCATCTTCTTCAAACAGTTTCTGAATGTAGGACTGGAGTTTGGTTACATCAACACCCAGCACCTGAGCTGAGCCGACCAGTTCATTGGTGAGCAGTTTGTTGGGTGGAATCTGCTGCTGATCGATATCGTTCACATGGATATCGAAGCCAAGTGATGCGAGTTTTAACATCTGGGTTGGACTGAGGTCCGTCTCAATGTAGGGAGCGATGGCTTCCAGGATATCCGGGATTTTGAAAAGTGACGTAGTACTCTGCATTTTCTTGGCCAGCTCGGTCATGAAGATCCGCTGCCGTTCGGTACGGGTAAAATCCGATGTGGCATCATGCCGGAACCGAACATATTGAAGGGCGGTCTTGCCGTCCATATGTTGCAATCCTTTTTTCAAGTCAATGTCGTACATATGTTTATCTGCTTTACTGGTGTAATACATGTCTTTCTCCACATCGATCTCAATACCGCCTACCGCATCAACGAGTGCCATGAAACCTGTAAAGTCTGTGTAGACATAATGCTGAATGGGAATACCGAGCAGATCACTTACGGTTTGTTTGGTCAGCTCCGCACCCCCGTAGGAAAAGGCTGCATTAAGTCTGCTTTTGCCATGCCCGGGAATGGCTACATAGGTATCACGCAGTACGGAGAATAGATGGGCTTTCTTGGTGACCGGATCAATGGAAGCGACCATGACCGAGTCCGAGCGTCCTGCATCGTCGCCTCTTGAGTCTCCACCAAGGAGCAGAATGTTCACCCGTTCCTGGCCCTCCCATCGGGGAATCGTTGTCGTTGGTGTGTCTGAATCGCTGTCTGTGCCGGAAGAGGACGAGTTGGATGAAGTCCCGGAAGCCGTGGAGATGCTATTGGCAAAATGAACAATCGAATATCCGTAATATACAACGACACCTGTAATCGCAAGTGCCAGGGTCAGGGCTGTACCCCATAACCATTTTTTAAGCATAATCTTCACCTTTCTATGATTGAACTGATATGTAACCCAAACTAGTTTAACAAAAAGAAAGCAAAATGTCCTCTTTGATTTCGTAACTTCGGTCAATGTGAGGATTGTTTGACAAATAGTTAGTGTATATTTATTATGTAAAAAATAATCTTGTTTTGTGTAATGGGGGTATTAAAAGCCAGTTATGAATCAATCACTATTTAATTGGATTAATCAGTTTGCAGACCAAATACCGTTTCTGGACTGGTTTATGATCACATCATCCGAGTATGCGGTTTGGATCATGATCGCACTGCTCGTTATTGTATGGTTTCTCGGCGATCCATCGAAACAACGAATTGTTTTCTATGCCTGTGTGGCTTCCATTGTAGCGCTGGTTCTGGCCAAATGGGGGATTTCACCAGCAGTCGGTCACCCAAGACCTTTTGTAGAAGGGACTGTGCATCAGCTGGTTGCCCATGTACCTGATCCTTCTTTTCCAAGTAAACATGCTTCCTTTGTATTTGCTCTAGCGGCTGCTTCATTCTTTATTGGACGTCGCTTCGGGTTATGGATGTTGTTACTCGCTGTGTTGACAGGGGTGTCGCGTGTATATGTTGGTGTGCATTATCCAGGAGATATTCTGGGAGGATTCATTCTCGGAAGTCTGCTTAGTGTGGTTCTGATTACAACCCGCAATTATACCAAGTCGATTCCCGACTTCTTCATTAACATACACCGACGTGTTTTTCGTTAGCTTTTGAAAGCAATGTCTAGTGAAGTTTTGGTAGTTTAGTTTATTGAAAGAAGTCTCTTATCTCTGGTTCTGCCAAAGATGGGAGACTTTTTTTGTGTTATGTTCGAAGTTACCTGAAATTTATAGAAATTGAATTCTAACATCTACAATTCATGACGATAGGTGACGATATATTATAAATATGTATTATTTTGAGGAGTGGGACACATGGAAGACACGCGGGGGAATAAGTTGGGGATATTGAAGTTAACGATTCGAGGCAAGTTACTGACAGGTTTTCTTATCGTCGTGGCTCTGCTGGTTGTTGTAAGCGTTTATGCGTTAATACAGATCCATAATATGTCTGGTAAAGCCAATGATGTGGATCAGACCTGGATGCCGAGTGTAAGCCTCCTTGGCTTGATGAATGGGGATGTTTCGGATGTAGAGCGGTTGGCGCTGGCAATTATCGTTGAACAAGACGAAGAAGAAAATGTCAAGGTGAATGAAGCGTTAAAGTTGCTCCTCACCAAGATTGAGGATGAGCGTAAACAGTTGCTTACATACATTGAGAGCAATGATGAATCGATGAAGCTCTACAATGATTTCAGTACGAATTATGATGCGTATCTGGAGAAAATGCCTGCATTCATAGAATTCGGTATTGCAAATAACTATGAAGAAGCAAGTAGACTGCACACTGAAGCCTATCCAATGTGGTACACAGCAAACGACTCTATCACCAAGTTAATCACTTTAGGCAATGAAGGATCGCAAGCCGCAACGGGTGATTCTGTCGAGTTGGCTGAGAATACATTTAATGTGATTTTGGCAGTGACAATTTTTGCATTCCTGGTCGCGATATTCATTGCATTCTTCATTGCAAGCATTATTTCACGTCCAATCAAAAAGATGAATGAAGCGGCCTTGGCTATTGCCAATGGTGATCTGACGGGTGAGACGATTGTGCTCAAGAACAAAGACGAATTGGGAACGCTCGCGGCTTCCTTCAATACCATGAGTGGTAATCTGCGCTCCATGATTGAATCGGTGTCGATGACTTCCGAACAGGTAGCTGCTTCATCGGAGGAGCTTCTTGCAAGTGCGGAGCAGAATACTCAAGCCTCGGAACAGATTTCCGAAACGGTTGAGGAACTGGCCGTAGGCACGTCGGATCAAGTTGATATTGTAAAACGCTCTTCACAGGCGATGAATGAGATGGCTCTCGGATCGGAGCAGATTGCCGAGCTTGCTCAGAGTGTATCCGTATCTGCTGTGGATGCGGCGAATCAATCTTCCGAAGGAAATATGATTATTCAGCAAGCGGTTGAACAGATGGGTTCTGTTCGAAATTCCATTGCTTCGCTTACTGAATTGGTTACAGGGCTGGGGGAACGTTCAGCAGAGATTGGAACCATTACGGAGGTAATCAACAACATTGCCCGGCAGACCAATCTGCTTGCACTGAATGCAGCCATTGAAGCCGCACGAGCAGGAGAGCACGGACGTGGTTTCGCCGTAGTTGCGGGAGAAGTGCGTAAGTTGGCTGAGGAATCTTCTACATCTGCGCAACGAATTACGGATCTCGTTCAATTGATTCAGAAAGATACGGATCATGCTGTTCAGGCAGTCAAAGTGAACAGCAGTGAGACAGAAGCAGGAATCGAGATGGTTACTGCGGCAGGACAAGCGTTCGAGCAGATCTCGGATGCGGTCAACAAAGTAGCGGGTGAAATTCAGGAAGTATCTGCAGGTTCAGAGGAAATGTCGGCGAGTACAACTGAGGTTGTAGGATATGTAAGTCAAATTTCCAACATTGCTGGAGAGGCAGCTGGCGGGGTTCATAATGTATCAGCCGCAACTCAGCAGCAGTTGGCTTCGATGGAAGAGATTGCTTCATCCGCAGGTTCATTATCCAAAATGGCCGAAGAACTGCAGGAGCAGATTAACAAGTTCAAAGTGTAACCAATGAGATGTTCTCATACCTAAGGTGTACAAAAACATACTGACAGGATGGTCAGAATGCCATTCGATTTGTACTGTTGATGATAACAAGGGCGAGAAGCTGTTTCTCTAACGCGCATATGCGTTAGAGAAACAGCTTTTTTTGTCACATGACGCAGAGCAGGTCACAACAATGTTATTTCAGAAGTCACCAACGCTTATATAGCTGGTGAAACAAACGGTTATAATGGTAATTAATGGTGGAACTTACACTGAAATACACCATGGAGAGGAGCGATATAAACTTGCAGTCCAGAGTAATGCATACGGAATATTGATGAAGAGGAGATGAATAGTTGAACATGAAGGGGAGCTGGTGGAGACGAGTCGCTATGATCGCGTTATCGGCAGGATTACTGGCAGGGAGTTTATCGATGGGCACAGGAATTCGTAAGGCGGATGCGGCCGCCGGAAATCAGAACTATGCTGAAGCACTGCAAAAGGCCATTTACTTCTATGAGGCACAGCGCTCGGGTCCGTTGCCAGCGAGTAATCGGGTCGAATGGCGTGGTAATTCGGGCATGCAGGATGGAGCTGATGTAGGCGTTGATCTGACCGGAGGATGGTATGATGCCGGAGATCACGTGAAGTTTGGTTTTCCGATGGCTGCTTCCGCAACGATGCTCGCCTGGTCTGTCGTGGAATACAGTGACGGATATGAACAGGCCGGACAACTGGAGGAGATCAAGGATAATATCCGATGGGCGACCGACTATTTTATGAAAGCGCATACGAAACCAAATGAATTATGGGGACAAGTGGGGGCAGGTAATACCGACCATGCCTGGTGGGGACCTGCAGAAGTCATGCAGATGAACCGTCCTTCGTTCAAGATTGATGCTTCATGCCCGGGCAGTGATCTGGCGGCAGAAACGGCTGCAGCGCTGGCAGCGTCATCGATTGTATTTGCAGATGATGATCCGGCATATTCGGCCAGACTGCTCCAACATGCGAAAGAGCTGTACAACTTCGCAGATACATATCGGGGGGAATACACCGATTGTATCACTGATGCTGCAGCGTTTTATAATTCGTGGACAGGATACGAAGACGAGTTGGCATGGGGTGGCGCATGGCTTTATTTAGCTACTAATGATAGCGCTTACTTGTCCAAAGCCATTGCAGCTACGGACCGGTGGTCTTCTAGCGGAGGCTCAGCCAATTGGCCCTATACCTGGACACAAGGTTGGGACAGTAAACATTATGGTGCCCAGATTCTGCTTGCCCGTATTACGTCCAGTTTGAACATGCCGGAGGCGACAAGATTTATTCAGTCGACTGAGCGCAATCTGGATTATTGGACGGTTGGAGTCAATGGGACACGAGTCAAGTATACGCCAGGAGGTCTGGCGTGGCTGGATCAGTGGGGATCGCTCCGATATGCAGCGAATGCATCCTTTATTTCTTTTGTATACTCCGACTGGGTCAGTGATCCTGTGAAAAAGTCAAGATATCAGGATTTTGCTGTCTCACAGATGAATTATATTCTGGGCGATAATCCGCGTCAGAGCAGTTATGTGGTCGGATATGGGCAAAATGCACCTCAACATCCGCATCATCGGACCGCTCACAGTTCATGGCTGAATAACGAAGATATCCCGGCTAACCATCGCCACATTCTGTATGGTGCCATGGTCGGTGGCCCGGATGCATCGGATGGATATACCGATGATATCGGGGATTACGTGAGTAATGAGGTCGCAACCGATTACAATGCTGGTTTTACCGGCGCACTGGCAAAGATGAATTTGCTGTTTGGTCAGAATCATCAGCCCCTGGCGAACTTCCCTGCACCTGAGGTGAAGGGAGATGAGTTCTTTGTGGAGGCTGCGATCAAATCATCAGGTGCCAATTATACGGAAATCAGAGCACAGCTTAATAATCGTTCCGCTTGGCCTGCCCGAATGGGAGATCAACTTTCTTTTAAGTATTTCCTGGATTTGAGTGAAGTGTATGCTGCCGGACGTACGGTATCGGACGTGCAAGTGACAACCTCCTATACGGAGGGGGCGACGGTATCCCAACCAGTTGTGGTGAATACAGCCCAGCATATCTATGCCATTACGGCGAACTTCGGTAATACCAAGATCTATCCAGGTGGGGAAGGAAATTATCGTAAAGAAGTACAGTTCCGCATTACAGGCCCACAGGGTGCATGGAATGCCAGCAATGACCATTCGTTCCAGACACTGACCACAGGAACTCCTGTGAAGAGTATATATCTTCCAGTCTATGATGCAGGGGTGAAGGTGTATGGACAGGAGCCTGGTGTTACACCAGTCACGGTTCCAGGCGCACCTGCTGGCGTGCAGGCTGTAGCAGGAAGCAGTCAGGTTAACCTGACTTGGGCCGCTGTATCCGGGGCCGAATCGTATACGGTGAAGCGTTCCGAGGTGAGTGGAGGACCATATACAACTGTTGCGACGGGTGTTAATGGATTGACCTACACAAACACGGGACTGACCAACGGGGCGGCTTATTATTATGTAGTGACTGCTGTGAATTCAGCAGGGGAATCATCGGGTTCTGTGCAGGTGTCGGCTACCCCGCAAGCAGCTTCGACGGTGCCGGGAGCACTGACTTTAAGTGGGACAGCTGGTGATGCGCAGTCGGTCCTGACCTGGACAGCAGCCTCGGGCGCTACTAGCTATAAGGTACAACGTTCGGTGGCAGGCGGGACATATGCAGATGTGGCAACCGGATTGTCCGTGTTGACTTACACCGATACAACAGCGCTGAATGGCACCACGTACAATTACCGGGTTGCAGCTGTGAATGCGAACGGACAGACACTGTCCAATGTCCTGGCACTGACGCCTTCTGCACCTCCGGTGACGACCGGTACACTCGAAGTGCAGTACCGCAGCGGAGGGTCAGGGAATTCAAGTAATGCGGTGACTCCGCAGTTCAACGTGAAGAATACCGGAACACAGGCGATTGATCTCAGTACCGTGAAGATCCGATATTATTTCACCAAGGATGGTGCGGATCAAATGACCTTCTGGTGTGATTATGCCGAGATGGGCACGGCCAATGTTGAAGGGACATTTGTCACAGTGAATCCGGCGAAGGGTACCGCAGATACGTATCTGGAGATTAGCTTCAAGTCGGGAGCAGGCAGTTTGGCCGCTGGTGCGGAGACCGGCGTGATTCAGGCACGCTTTTCCAAAAATAACTGGAGCAATTTCGATCTGAGTAATGATTATTCCCATGATGTTTCCAAGACGGCTTTTGCCGCATGGAACAAGGTAACCGGGTATCAGGGAAACACCAAAGTATGGGGCTTGGAACCGTAACTAGCTCAAGATCATTGGCCGAATAGCAGCATGGGCAGACCAACAGCACTTATATTCAATTTCCATTATTCCAGGGAGGTATATATTAATGTTGAAATCAGCTGCGAAAAAAAGTTTAACAGCCATGCTGGCGGGAACCGTCATGTTGACCGGATACACCGGACTCTGGGCAGGGCCGCAAACAGCACATGCCGCAGATCAGGCCATCGAGATTCAGGCAGACAGCATTAATGAAGTTCGGTTTTTGCAATTATATGATCAGTTGAAAGATCCGGCGAACGGATATTTTTCGCCAGAGGGTCTACCGTATCATTCCATTGAGACCCTGTTGAGTGAGGCCCCGGATTATGGTCATATGACGACGTCCGAGGCATACAGTTACTGGCTGTGGTTGGAAACCATGTACGGTCACTACACGGGAGATTGGTCCCAATTGGAAGCAGCTTGGGACAGTATGGAGAAATACATTATCCCGGTCAACGAAGGTGACGGCAAGGAAGAGCAGCCTACGATGAGCTCGTACAATCCGAACAGCCCTGCTACGTATGCAGCGGAAAAACCTTTTCCTGATCAATATCCATCGCCACTTAATGGTCAATATGCAGCGGGTAAAGACCCGATTGATGCTGAACTTAAGGCGACCTATGGTAACAATCAGACTTATCTCATGCACTGGCTGGTCGATGTGGATGACTGGTATGGATATGGAAACCTGTTGAATCCATCACATACGGCTACCTATGTGAACACGTTCCAGCGTGGGGAGCAGGAGTCTGTGTGGGAAGCCATACCGCATCCATCTCAGGATGATAAATCTTTTGGTAAGGCAAACGAAGGCTTCATGAGCTTGTTCACAAAGGAAACTCAGGTACCGTCAGCGCAATGGCGTTACACTAACGCCACGGATGCCGATGCGCGTGCTGTGCAGGTGCTGTATTGGGCGAAGGAGATGGGATACAACAATCCGGAATATCTGGATAAAGCGAAGAAGATGGGGGACTATCTGCGCTACGGCATGTATGATAAATACTTCCAGAAAATTGGAAGTGCAAAGAGCGGTACACCAACTCCGGGTACAGGCAAGGATTCCAACATGTATCTCATGGCTTGGTATACGTCTTGGGGAGGTGGCTTGGGTCAAGGTGGGGATTGGGCTTGGCGCATTGGAGCGAGCCATACCCATCAGGCTTATCAAAACCCGGTTGCAGCGTATGCCTTGTCTGACCCGGCTGGCGGCTTGATTCCGGAATCAGCTACAGCGAAGGCAGATTGGAATGCGACGTTGAAACGTCAGTTGGAATTCTACACTTGGCTACAATCCCATGAAGGAGCCATCGGCGGGGGAGCAACGAACAGTCTGGATGGTTCATATAAAGCCTATCCGGCAGGCGTAAGTACATTCTATGACATGGCTTATCAGGAGGCACCTGTATATCGTGATCCGGATTCCAACACCTGGTTTGGATTCCAGGCATGGCCGCTGGAGCGTGTAGCCGAGATGTACTATATTCTTGCGGAGAGCGGGGATTTGACCTCTGAGAACTTCCAGATGGCCAAGAAGGTAATCACGAAGTGGATCGACTGGAGTAAGGATTATGTATTTGTAGGTGAGCGTCCGGTGACGGATGCGCAAGGGTATTATCTGAATTCGGCTGGACAGCGCATTTTGGGAGGAACTAATGTTCAGGTAGCAACAACGCCGGCGCCGGGAGAGTTCTGGATTCCGGGTGGTCAGGAATGGCAGGGTCAACCGGACAAATGGAATGGATTCAGTTCGTTTACGGAAAATCCGAACTTCCGTGTAACGACCAAAGATCCAGTGCAGGATACAGGGGTTCTGGGAAGTTACGTTAAAGCTCTGACCTTCTTCGCAGCGGGAACTCAGGCAGAGAACGGCACACTTAGTGCGGAAGGCCAAGAAGCCAAGGATCTGGCTGAGGCTCTGTTGGATACAGCTTGGGATTACAATGATGGTGTGGGGATTGTTACGGAAGAAGAACGTAAAGACTACTTCCGCTTCTTTGCCAAAGAGATCTATATCCCGGCAAACTGGTCTGGAACCTTTGGTCAAGGCAATACGATTCCAGGTACAGCAGGTGTACCTTCCGATCCGGCGAAAGGTGGCAATGGCGTATACATTGGATACTCCGATCTGCGTCCAGCCATCAAGCAAGATCCCGCATGGGCTTACCTGGATAATCTGTACAAAACGTCATATAACACAACCACGAAACAGTGGGAAAATGGTGCACCTACCTTTACGTATCACCGGTTCTGGTCACAGGTGGATATGGCTACAGCGTACGGCGAGTATGATCGTCTCCTCGGAGATTCCGATAGTCCGGAAGTGGAAGTACCCGCTGCTCCTGCTGGCGTAACAGCAACTGGAGGAAGTGAGCAAGTGGTTCTGAATTGGAACGCAGCCGCTGGTGCAGCCTCGTATACTGTGAAACGTGCAGCGGTGAATGGTGGTCCTTATACGTCTGTAGCGACAGGGATCACAGGATCGACATTCACGGATACAGGCTTGACCAACGGCACAACGTATTATTATGTCATCACTGCGGTGAATGCCGTAGGTGAGTCTGCACCGTCGACACAGGCATCTGCAACGCCACTCGCAGGTACCGTTGTGCCAGGCGTATTCAACCTTACTGGAACGGCTGGCAATGCCCAGGCGGTACTGACATGGACCGCATCAACTGGAGCAGCGAGTTATAAGGTACAACGTTCGGTAGGCACCGGGGCATATGCTGATCTGGCAACAGGTTTGACCGCACTGACGTATACCGACGCTACAGCGGTGAATGGTACGGCTTATAATTATAGAGTCGTAGCCATTAATACGAGTGGTCAGACGAATTCGAATGTATTGGTGTTGACCCCATTGGCACCTCCAGTTACAACGGGAACGCTTGAAGTACAATACCGGAATGGTAGTTTAGGGGCTTCGGTCAATGCGATTACTCCACAATTTAATGTGAAGAATACTGGTACAACTGCTGTGGACTTGAGCAAAGTGAAGGTCCGGTATTATTTCACGAAGGATAGTGCCGCTGATCTGAGTTTCTGGTGTGATTATGCGCAGATTGGCAGTGGTAACGTGGAAGGGCATTTTGTTTCAATAGATCCGGCCAAGGGCACAGCAGATACGTATCTGGAGATTGAATTCAAAGCGGGTGCCGGCAGTTTGGCCGCGGGTGCCGAAACCGGAATCATCCAGGGACGTTTCTCGAAAAACAACTGGACGAATTTTGATCAAACGAATGATTATTCCTTTGATTCCACCCAATCAGCCTTCAGTGCCTGGACAAAAGTGACGGCTTATCAGGATGGCGCCAAGGTATGGGGAATTGAACCTTAAATGAGTTGATCAACCAATTGTAGAGTGATGTTACTCATCATTCAGGTTAAGCCGGGGAGAAATCCCTGGCTTTTCTTTTCTTATGGAAAAGCAAAAATGAAATACAAAATAATCAAACGGACACTGCTGATAAATCGATCCGTATTGGGGCTGGAGGCGAAAATGTGAATTCGGGGAACGGTAATCGGCAAATGAATCATAGTAATGTTTACCATATTTGCGATTTTAAACATTAAAATCTAGGTCATATGGCATATGCCCTGAATGAGAAACGACCTAACTCTTTTATCGCGGTAAAATGAAGTATATCAAATAGTTACAATAATTTAACCTTTCAAAAAGAAGGGATCAGCAGTGAATTTTTCCAGTAGATTATGGACGCACCCTGATACTTAGTGCTCAAGTTCGCCTATATCAATACAGGACTTTTGACTGATGAACGTTATGGAGAGCCCGTTTACAATGGGGCAAGCCCGGGAGAACCAAGCCAGGTTAAAATTCTGTAACATCAGGGGGAACTCGACATCATGAACTGGAAAAAAACGATTATTACGGCAAGTGTCACAGCAACGATGCTGATGGGAAGTCTGACGACAGGAGCACTAACGGCACAGGTATCGGCAGCTGCTGTTAACAATTCACAAGTAAAAGTAATTTGGGGCGTAAACCTACGCACAACACCTTCTTCTTCTGCGAAGATTGTTCGCTTGGTCGCTAAAGGGGAAACGGTAACGGTGCTTCAGCAATCCGGTTCGGATTGGTATAAGATTAAGGATTCTGCTAACCGGACAGGTTACATATCTTCTTCATCCAAATACACACAAGCGATTAGTGGCGGCACAAGCGGATCGGGTTCGAATAGTGGTACATCGGTGACCGGCAATGCATCTGTAGAAAAAGTGATTGCAGCCGGAATGAAATATTTGGGAACACCTTATGAGTTCGGAGCCAGTCGTACCAGCACAGCTACTTTTGACTGTTCCAGCTTTGTACGCCAGGCCTTCATTGATGCACTGGGCATCAAGCTTCCAGCGGATTCCCGCAAACAGGGAGACTATGTAAAAGCCAAGGGTACAGTTCAGACGAACTGGAAAAACCTGAAACGCGGCGATCTGATGTATTTCATGTCGTATAAAGGCAGCTCTGCATCATCGTATTCGGGCGTGAATAAATCTAGCGCAACCATTACGCACACAGGAATTTACCTGGGCAACGGCAAGGTATTACATACGTATTCCAACGCTGGCGGTGGTGTAACAACTAGTGATATCTCCGGCAAACACTGGGAGTATCGCTTCCTGTTTGGTGGCAGTGCGCTGTAAGTTAGAACAAGAACTTTCTTAAATAATCTACGCATGTTCATATGCATACAAAACACCTCCCATTCTGCCTTTGACAGGCGACTGGGAGGTGTTTTGGTGTTATTTATTATTTTGAAGAACTCAATCGTGATAGTACAGCCGGAACAGGATATCCTGATTGTAGTTGCCGAATCCCTCGCCATATAAGGTAAGCCCGCCCACATGCTGAGCATCTTCCTCCACCGAAAGACGAAGAGTCCATTGGTTGCGTTCGACCGGGATATCTGCGAGTGTAATGTCGGATAGATGTTGTCCATCAATAAACGTACCTTCATTGGTAATTCGCAGTACCTTGAGCATGCCGTACTGATTGACACTGTCACTCCACCATTCAGGGGTGAACATGCCACGTCCGTTGCCTGAATCTCCAGGACTGGTCCATTCCCCCAATCGGATGCCATTCAGCATGAATGTAATATCCGAGGGCCAATTCGGATTCACCGAAGGTGCTTCTGATCCGATCTCAAGGGACAATTCAATCGCATTGATCTGTTGTCCGGATAAAATATAGTTTGGAATTTTGTACTCCACAAATCCACGGCCAAACCACAGAATATGCGCATGCATCCGCTCGGGGTCGAGAAAATAACGAGGGTCATCATACTGTCCGATAACATGATTGGATGTAGCCAGACCACATGTCGGATAGACGTCAAAGTGGGTGTAGTGTCCCACAGGGACGGAAACCTCGTGAAGCTTGCGGGCTGTCCCGCTTTCCTGCGGCATGGAGATGCCAATCCAGTCTACAGCAAGGCTGTTCATTTTATGTGTGCCGCCGTCTTTGCGTATCATTTTGGACTGAATAATGCCAACATCCTGAAGTTTGCGGACATGCATGGTCACGATGGCACTACTCAGACCCAGTGAAGCAGCAAGGTCTTTCACATTCATCGGAGTCTCTGCAACAAGGCGGATGATCTGTAGACGGACTTCACTGGCAAGTGCTTCATATAGGGGTAGCCATTCGGCATCGGTATTTGCTCTGATCACAGTTGTTCCTCCATTTTATCTGTATAGAATTAAGTTAAACATAAATTCAGTAAAAAGAATAACATTTTGCAAAATTCAGGTTGAAATTAAGGCTATAATCGATTTTAATATAAATATGAACGTTGATCCATAGAATATCAATTAATTTTTATATTAATCTTAGGGAGTTGAAATTCATTATGGAAAAAGCAAAAATGACGGTAGATAAAGATTTTACTATTGGTGTAGTGGATAAGCGATTGTACGGATCATTTATTGAGCATTTGGGACGTGCTGTATACGGCGGGATTTACGAGCCAGGGCATCCATCAGCGAACGAACAGGGTTTCCGCACGGATGTGCTGGAGATGGTCAAGGAGTTGAATGTACCGATTGTACGTTATCCTGGAGGTAATTTTGTATCCGGTTACAATTGGGAAGATTCGGTTGGACCTGTGTCAGAACGCAAACGCAGACTGGAACTGGCCTGGAGAACGATTGAGACCAATGAATTTGGTTTCAACGAATTCGTGGACTGGGCAAAACAGGCTAATTCTGAAGTCATGATGGCCGTTAATCTGGGAACACGGGGTACGGATGCAGCTCGCAACATTGTAGAGTACAGCAACCATCCGGAAGGTTCGTACTATAGTGATCTTCGCATCAAGCATGGATACAAGCAGCCGCATGCGATCAAAACATGGTGTCTGGGCAACGAGATGGATGGTCCTTGGCAGATTGGTCACAAAACGGCAGATGAGTATGGACGGTTAGCTGTTGAAGCGGCAAAAGTCATGAAGTGGACGGACCCGACAATTGAGCTGGTAGCCTGCGGAAGTTCGAATCTGAATATGCCATCGTTCCCGGAATGGGAAGCAACGGTGCTGGATCATACGTATGATCACGTCGAGTATCTGTCCTTGCATCAATACTACGGCAATCAAGAGCAGGATACACCAACGTTCCTAGCACGCTCGCTTGAAATGGATCGTTTTATCGATACCGTGAAGGCGACCTGTGATTATATCAAAGCGAAGAAACGCAGCAAAAAGACGATGTATCTCTCCTTTGATGAGTGGAATGTATGGTATCACTCCAATGAAAATGATTCGAAGATGGACCCTTGGCAGATTGCTCCGCCACAGCTTGAGGATATCTACAATCATGAGGATGCACTGCTTGTTGGTTGTATGTTGATCAGTATGCTCAAACATGCGGATCGGGTTAAAATGGCCTGTCTGGCACAACTCGTTAACGTGATTGCGCCGATCATGACAGATACGGGTGGTGGTTCATGGAGACAGACAATCTTCTATCCATTCATGCATACATCTCTCTTCGGACGTGGAACAGCATTGGTACCATTGATCCAGTCTCCAAAATACGATACAAAACAAATCACGGATGTTCCTTATCTGGAAGCTATTGCGGTTCATAACGAAGAGCAGGGTGAAGTGACTGTATTCGCAGTCAACCGTCATCTGGAAGAATCCCTTCCGCTCGAAGTGGACCTGCGCAGCTTCGGGAAGTGTACCGTGATCGAGCATATCGTGCTGGAAAGTGATGATCTCAAAGCATCTAATACGGCAGCACAACCAAACCGCGTTGCTCCTCATAATCGCGGGGGTGCAGTTGTATCTGATACTCTGATTACGGCGAGCTTGGCGAAAGCATCATGGAACGTGATTCGTTTGAAAGTGCAGTAATGGATTAGCATAAAGGGATGGGACACGTTGGAGCGCAAAGGCAGGCTTGATGCCTGAGAAGGAAGCCAGCGAACAGCGGATTAGCGTGTTTCTTCAATCAAAAAAGCTGGGTGCGAGTTCATCGCATCCAGCTTTTTTTCGTTGTATTTTTTAAAATTCAAAACTTTCGCCGTCACGTGGGATGAGCACCTGACCATCCATCTGCTCGGATGCCAGATAAGTCGCAAGATCCGTACGAGACATCACACAATGGTTAATCGCATCCATGTGCACAGCGATGACATGAGCAGATGGTGCATGGAGCTTCACGGCGACAACGTCAGGCCCGTCCATCGTAATGGGATCACCCTCTACGAAGCGTGCACCTCCGGCATTCACGACAATGACTTCAGGCGTATATTGGCGGATGGCCTCAGCAGGTTCTTCACACCAGATCGTATCCCCCGCAATATAGGTGACAGGTTCTCCATCTGCTTCAAGTACGAAACCGGACACCTTGCCCATACGTTCGCCGATTTCACCTGTGCCATGATGCCCGGATGTGCGGGCGAATCGGACAGAGTGATGCTCATGTTTTTTATCTACAGCTGTTACATTCGTGAATCCGGCACCCAGAAATACATTCTCGTCCCCAGGCTGGCAGATCAGGGGAATGTCTTTGCCAAGTTGTTTTGCCGCGGCTTCGTCCCAGTGGTCCACATGGGTGTGTGTCACAATCAACAGATCCGGATTCAGATAATCCGTTTCGGTTTCGGGCAAACTCACTCTTGGATTACGTAGCTCATTCGGTGTGTTTGGAAAAGCAGGCATGACTTCGGCGTCCATCAGCATCGGATCAACGAGAATGTTCAGCCCTCCGTATTCCAGCCACAGTGTAGCATTGCGAATCAATTGAATTTTCATTATATTTGCACTCCTTCGAGTTGTTTAATAGTATTACCCTATATGGTATACAACCTGTTTAACGGCGTACATAACATGATGAATGGAATTAGGCCACGCTAATTTCACCGTGAAAGGATTGCTGAAGCAAGATGAATGAAATGATAGATGACACGGATATACGTATTTTGCAGATTCTGATTCAGGATGCCAAACGTTCTCACAAAGAGATCGGTGAAGAGGTTCATCTCACGGGACAGGCCGTTGGTGCAAGAGTGCGCAAGCTGCAAGATCTGGGTGTGATTGAAGGGTATACGGTAAAATGGAACCCGGAACGCCTTGGCCTTGGTCTACAGGCCTTTGTCACAGTTTTCTTGAACTCCGGCGACAGACATGCCGCCTTTCGTACATTCATTGCTGAACGTGAGGACATCGTTGAAGTCCATCGCGTCAGTGGAGAAGGCTGTTATCTGATGAGAGTGCAGACTGGCACCACAGAGCAGCTTGGCCAACTGCTTGAAGCGTTGTTGCCTTACGGCAATTACAAAGTCAGCCTGTCCATAGGTGTAGAGAAATCACAGTGATGTGTGGGGAGCTTGTCCTCATCCATCCCGGTACTCAACGATCCTGTTTCTGTTCCAGCAAAGTCTCCTGAAGTAAGGACACCGCCTGGTTCAGCTCTTTTTTGCTCAGCAGATGATCTGTCTGAATATGAGACCGTGTGCCGTCTTTTAAGTACAGGACAAACATGGGAGAAGCGGACAGGAGCCACTTGCTGCGGGCAGGTGAGGCGAGTTCGACTTTGCGAATCTGGCTCCAAGCAATCTTACGTTTGCCCGTGCTTAACGCATCATCATCCCAGGATAACAACACGGCAGGGGTTCTGGTTAGTCGTGACACAAACATGAAGAACAGCGGTCCGATCAACCACATACCCAGCACGGCTGCAATGGAATAGTATATGGTCTCCAGTCTTTCGGCTTGTCCGTCCACGATGATCCATAATAAGCTCACGCACAAGAGAAGGAAAAGGAAGCATAAACTTCCCTTCCATAGAGCTGTGCTGCGTTGGTAACGAATCTGCTGATGGTCACGCTTGGGTGTTTCGGGTTGTTGCATAGATGTTCCTCCTAATTAACAATGCTGATCGATATGCCAAACGTGCCGCCTGCATAAGCAGAGCGGCATGTTCAACGTTCTGTATTTACTATAACTCAGTTTCATTACCCTGATATAGCTGAATTTTTACCTGCATCACGCGCATGGGTGTACAAGTCTGCATATACACCTTTGGCTGCGATTAGTTCCTGGTGCGGTCCTTCCTCCACAATCTCACCATTTTCCATCACCAGAATTCGATCGGCATGCATCACCGTGGACAGACGATGAGCAATGACAATGGTGGTGCGTCCCTGGGATACCGATTCCAACGCCTGCTGAACAAGCTGTTCCGTGTGTGAGTCCAGATTGGCGGTTGCCTCATCCAGGATGAGTACTCGGGGCTGGAACACCACGATTCGGGCAAATGAAATCAACTGCCGCTCCCCAGCGGATAGTCCGCTTCCGCGTTCGGATAGATGTGTATCATATCCTTGAGGCAAACGTGAAATCATCGCATGTGCTCCGACAAACCGGCAGGCCTCAATCGCCTGCTCTCGCGTAATATCCTCACGAAACATTCTCACATTATCAATAATGGAACCGGAGAACAGGAAGGGTTCCTGTTGAATCAGACCCACGATCCGATGAAGCTTAGCCTGCGGCAGATGCCGGATATCAGTACCATCAATCTCGATACTGCCCTTGTCTACATCATAGAAGCGATTGAGCAGGGAGATCAGTGTGCTTTTGCCAGCGCCTGTTGTGCCTACAATACCTACCATTTCACCCGGATAGAGGTGCAGGTTCATCTGTTGGATCAAAGGCCGGTCTGCCCGATAACCAAACGACACATCGTTAAAATCAATCTGGCCCATCACATTTTGTGGTTCCAGCGAGGAGGCCATCACGGGTTTGGGATCGGCAACTTCAGGCCGTGTATTCAGAATGTTCCAGATGCGATCCATCGATACGGTCGTGGACTGGAATGTATTCCATTGCATCGTAATCTGGTTAATCGGTTGAAAGAACTGACGAATATAGCTGATAAACGCATACAATACCCCGACTTGCAGGGACTCACCCAGTACGGCGCGACCTCCAAGCCAGACCATCATAACCAGTGCCGCATTGCCAAGGATATCAAACGTCCGGTTGAAGATAACATTGGAGCGGGCTTGAGCAATGTTGGCTTTCAGGTGAAGTGCGTTCTGTTCCGAGAAACGTTTCTTCTGTTCTTCCTCTTGGTGAAAAGCCTGAATCAGAAACATACCGGACAAGTTCTCCGCCGTAAATGCGATCAGACGGGAAAGACGCGTACGGGCATTTTGATAAGCTTTTCGCAGTCGACTACGGAATAATACCGCAACCACCGCAATGACAGGCAGAACGATCAGGGAGTAACTCGCCAGCACCGGATCAAGTTGGAACATAAAGACGATAATCAGCACCAGCATCATGCCATCTCGAATCAGACTGAGCAGTACTTGGGTGAAGAAGCTGCTGATGGTCTCCGTATCACTGGATACGTTTGTGACCAGACTGCCGATATGAAAACGGTCAAAGAAGGACATGGACATCTTGGAGATATGCTTGAACAGGTCCTTTCTGATCCGGGATACAATGTTCTGACCCACATGCTGCAACAGATTATTCTGGATATAGGTAAAAATAAAACTGATGACAGCCAGCCCAAGAAAGATGGCTGTGAGCTGAACGAGAAAGCCCACACTGGTCTGGCCCACGGCCAGATGATCATCGATGGCGATCTTCACCAGATAGGGTTGCAGCAGATCTGCCGATATGCCAAGCAGTGAGCAGAAGAAGATACCGGCAAAAGCCCATTTATGCGGTTTGGCGTATGCCATCATCGCCTTAAACGAAGTTCGTTTACTCTGATCGGCCTCTGCATCTGGGTGAAGTTCAGCGTTAGTGTTAGACATGATGTAATCCCTCCTCCTGCAAACGGTAGGTGGCCGCATATAACCCCTTGGCAGCCATCAACTGCGCATGTGTTCCCTGTTCAGCGACTCGCCCTTCATCCAGAACGATAATATCGTCCGCATGACGGACCGCGCTGATGCGATGAGAGATGATTAATGTAGTCTTGCCCTTGCCAATCTCGCGCAAACTGCGCAGAATACCACTCTCGGTGACGGCATCAACCGCGCTCATACTGTCATCCAGAATAAGTAACTGTGCTTGTTTGATCAGTCCTCTTGCAAGGCTGGTTCGCTGACGTTGTCCACCAGACAGGGTGAGTCCACGTTCGCCAAGCAGTGTATCGAAGCGATCAGGAAAACGGACAATATTATCATAGATCATGGCTTGCCGTGCACTATGTTCCACTGTATCCAGCGATACTTCCCGGTCGCTAAATGCGATGTTATCTCGGATGGTGGTACTAAACAGGAATCCATCCTGAGGGACATAGGCGATGCGCGATCTTAGACTTTCCAGCGACAGCTGCCGAATATCGGTACCATTGATGCGAATTGTTCCTTCAGGTGGTTCATATGTACGCAGCAATAGCTTAACGAGGGTGCTTTTACCTGAGCCGGTCTTGCCTACAATACCGACCGTTCGCCCGGCACGGATATTGAGTTGAATGTTTTTGAGAGCAGGAGATGAACTGCCAGGATAGGAGAAGGTTAGATTCTCCATGGTGATATCTTGTACGGTTTGGAGCGCTGTGGCTTCAGGAAGTTCACGTACATCTGCTACTTCGCTGAGCAGGTCATTCACCCGCTCCAGTGATGCGCCTGAGCGCTGAACGGTATTAATAACATTGCCGATCTGTTGAAGCGGTCCCATAATAATGCGCAGATATAAGGTTAAGGCGACAAAACTCCCGAGTGTAATAGAATTCTGCATGGTCATAATACCTCCGACAAGCAGAGAAACGACCAATGAGATGGCTCCCAGCAGCGGGAGCAATGCTTGAAACAACGAAGACAGACGAACGAGTCGAAGCTGTTTGCTCTTGATCTCATCGACGGTGGTTCCAAAGCGTGCACGAGCACTGTCTTCGATGGCAAACGTCTTGGTTACGCGAATGCCACCCAGCTGCTCTTCCGCCGATTCCGTCATGGTTGCAAGAGCTTCCTGCACGTCGCGAGAGCGCTTGCGAATCCGCGGACCAAAAAACACGACCAGAAATGGGATCGCCAGCAAAGGGACAACACTGATTAAAATGAGCGTCAACGGAATCCCGCTAAGCAGCATCATGACAATGCAGGACAACAGCAGGAAGGTGGCATTGGTCATGAGTGTCACACCATTGGATATCGCTTCACGTACGGAAGTAACGTCATTCATGACATAACTGAGGAGTTTTCCGTTCCCCTGTTTGGAGAAATAATGTTCGCTAAGTTCGGAAAACTTACTGAATATACGCTCACGCGTCATGAATTCGAAGCGTCGACCGAGCTTCATAATCATGAATTGCCCGGTACCGAACAGCAGATTATACCCGATGGCAATAGCTAGAAGGGACAGGCTGTACCTTACGACCGTCTGCATCTGAAGCGTGTTCTGCATCAACTGATCCGTGAAGCTGCCGAGTATGCGGGGCAAGGATGCTTGCCCGACATTGGAGGCAATAATCAGAAGAACAGCAACCAGATAAACAGGCCAGTTCGACACAACATAACCGCGAAGTAATCCTTTCTTGGACATAAGCGTTGTTCTCCTTTTGTTATAGGTGAAGTCAGTTCAGCAGGTGGAGTCAAGAAAAGGGCCGACACCTGTTATTAGCGCGTCGTGCCCTCTTACTGTATGCGATCCAGTTCGTTGTTTATCCGTCATCCGATAGATTTCTCTATTCTTATTTTTGCGCTAATCCGATGGGATGTCAACGAAGCCACTTAGCAAAAAGCAGGTGATTTAGATTATCGGCGTTGGAGAAGGGTTCTATGCCGTGTTCTCGTGTTGTATTCACCAGATGTCGAAATTACTGAAACATTTTCTAGGGATGCCCCGTCTGTAGGAATGAAGAGGTAAAAAATAGGCTTTACTAATCATATGGAGGTGCCAGGAAATGAAACATAAAAAAGGATTGGCTGCAACGCTTGCGCTCTGCGTTTCTTTGACAGCAGGAGGTGCATCGGTATTTGCTTTCACAGATGTGAAGGATGAAGGTCAGAAGTCGGTTGTGGATTCATTGAAATCAAAAGGTATTGTTAACGGAGTAACGGCGGATCTGTTCCGTCCAGATCTTGCATTGTCCGAGCCACAGGGTGTTCAACTGATTGTGAATGCATTTGGTCTGAAAAATGAATTTGCGGAAGCATCCGCTCAGAATAAAATCAGTCCGGATACGTGGTATGCCGATGCGGTGCAGGCCGCTACTCAGAATGGACTGTCCATTCCGGTTGAAGTGAACCCGCAGGGCAAGATGACACGTGAACTGTTTGTCATTTTGCTGAATGAAGGGATTAACACAACCGGGAATTATCCGGTCATCATGAAGTATAATCTTGTTAAGGACGAAAATAAAATCGGTAAGGACGCCATATCTGCAGTCCAGAACCTGCTGAACATGAACATCATTGAACTGGATAAGGACGGTAACTTCCGTCCAGATCAGTCGCTTACCCGTATGGAGGCTGCAAGCATGATCTTTAATGCACTTGAATTTGTGGATAAACACGGCAATGGCGGCTCAGCAGAGCCAACTCCAACCAATCCAGGTGAAGGCCAACAAGCGATTGTACCTGAAGTAACAACGACCAAGGTTGATGACAAAACAACCAAAGTTAAACTCAGTGCTGAAATGCCGCACCCTGGTTATGGATTGAAGATTGATGATGTGAAATTGGAGAAGGATGGACGCGCCATCGTGCTCTATTCCATTATTCAACCTGATCCAGACATGATGTATCCAATGGTTATCACCAATGTGACTGCAGAAACGGATATCCCAACAGGGTATACAGCAGAAGCTCAACCTTCTGGCAAGTAAATTATTCTTTGAGATATCAAACTTGCGCTAAGCACAACGTCAATGAACAGAATATAGCTTAACTTAAAAACTCACCCTTCATGCGTGCATGGAGGGTGAGTTTTTAAGTTGCTGGAGAGGCGAGACCAATAACCAAGATCCAACTGATGCAAGGTGAGATATGCTAACGAACTCAGCGCACCTTATTTGGACGTTTATAGTGGTTATGCAATTCTAACGAACTTGAGACGCGTTATTCCCGCAAATAAGACTGGAAACAACATATAAAGCATCTAACAGGCAGGAATAACGCATCTACGATTCGTTAAAAATCCCAATCAGTGAAATAGCGTCGAATAACGTGTGCTGGGTTCGTTAGACTTTCCAGATTCACGACGCTTCTGCGAAAGGTAAATTAGTGAGAGGTTACATAGTTACAAACCTGATCGAAAGGTATTGGATCTAGCGGTTTGATTATTCGTCCAGAGGTTCATAGTCAAACCAATCGAAACTTGCAGGCGTACACTCCCCCGATGGAGCATAAGCGTACATGGCGATCATCACACCTGTGAAACCACTTGCCACTTCGGTAGATAACAGATGTGTTTCCCCTGAACCCACTTCGATGGCATCGGATGAACCTTGCTGGTAGAGGAACGTGAAGTGATTACGGTCAGCCTTGATTTGTAATACAACCGGCCCCGTGTCACAGTCAAGCACCTGTTCGGTTCGCAGAGAGCCGACGGTTCGCCGCAATACGATTTTCTTCTGACCGTCGATCTGTGTTACAGCCAAATCGTAATGATATTTATCATTCATAAATAAGGTTAATCCGGCTTCCTCACCGCTCGCATTTGGCTCATAACGTAGCTCGGTTGCCATATTGCATAAGAAATGGCTCAATCGACGCCCGACAAAGGCTGGATTTTGTCCGTCATCGAGTGAAACCGAATGACCACGGAGGATGAGCTGCCCGGGATTTTCTGTGAGTGTCCAACTATTCGGAGCCGGGTTCCGTAAGAAGATCCAGTTCATGTCCAAAGTTGGTTCGTCAAAATGATCCCGTATAGCCCGAGGTGACCAAGGATGCTCAGGCAATGAAGGTCCGGTCATCTCTGGTTCAATATGTCCGTCCACACCGATTATCGGCCAACCGTCATCCGTCCAAGTGACAGGTGCCAGGAAGGTTTCGCGTCCCAGATGGTGTCGCATGGGGTAACCTGCTGGACGAAGGCCCAGACATAAGGCCCACCAGCTTCCATCCTGGATCTGGACAAGGTCTGCATGACCGGTTGCGTGAATGCTGGATTTCATGCTCCGATTGGACAGAATCGGATTATGAGGACACGGATCAAATGGTCCGTATGGCTCTGTGCTCCGAGCAATGGTCTCCATATGACCATACTCGGTTCCACCTTCGGCGATCATCAGATAATAGAGGCCGTTTATTTTATACATGTGGGGAGCTTCGGGTGCTGCTCCTCCGGTTCCAGTCCAGATCAATCGACTATCGGTTAGTCTGGCTCCAGTCGTGATGTCTATCTCACACTGATAGATGCCCTCGCCTTCATTGCCATTACAAGCAGTTTGAAAGTATACACGTCCATCTTCATCAAAGAAAAAAGAGGGATCAATGCCGCCCTGATCAACAAAAAACGGAGCTGACCATGGTCCCTCGGGCTGGGCACTACGTACATAAAAATTTCCGCCGCCGCTGACATTGGTTGTTGTTATATAGAACCAGCCTTCATGGTACCGGAGTGTTGGGGCAAAAATACCGCCAGAACTGCCTGCGTTCGCTAAAGGGAGTTGCTCCGTTGTTGTGAGGACATGGCCGATCTGTCGCCAGTTCACAAGGTCTTTGCTGTGGAAGATGGGCACACCAGGGAAATATTCAAAGGTACTGGTTACCAGATAATAGTCTTCATCTACACGGCAGATACTTGGATCTGGATAAAATCCAGGAATGACCGGATTAGTATATTTCATCATTTATGCTCCTATTCATTTCGAGAGTTTAGTATGAATCTGGACACATTGAAAATCCCTGCTACAAGGCGAATTATAACGCTTATAAGTATATGGAACCTTGATTTTTCGGTCCTGGAATAGCATGATATAGACATTCAACCCAACATGGTTTGCGGAGGGGGATGCTTTTGAGTAATGCATATTTGAGATGGTTTACCTCGGACCATCAACAATTTCCGTTTTTTATTCAGTACGGTGGACATGTTGAGGACATGGAGCTTCATAATCATATGGATTTTACGGAACTTGTGATTGTTCTGAATGGTCATGCAACCCATGTGGTGAACACCGAAGAATTTTTTATTAAAAAAGGGAACGCATTTGTGATTAATGGCGACACCCATCATGCGTATAAAGACCCTCATGATTTTAGGATCTGTAACATTATGTTCAGTCCCGAGATGCTTGCTTCGGCGGGGCCCGATCTGAGAAAATCTAACGGCTTCCAGGCGCTGTTTGTTTTGGAACCGTTTTATCGTAATATTCACTCCTTTCCGAGTAAATTGGCGTTATCCATTTCCAGTCTGGAGTATGTAGAATCGCTGATATCGTTCATGATTGAGGAGTATCAGAGTAAACAGCAAGGGTATCAGACGATGTTGATCTCACGTCTTACGGAGATGGTTGTTTATTTGTCGAGGCAATATGATACACAGGAGAAAGGGATCGAAGGTAATAATCTGATGCATCTGGCAAATGCCATTTCATTTATTGAAGATCATTATCTGGAGCCACTGTCGCTAGAGGATATTGCGGGGAAGTCGAATATCTCAATAAGGCATCTGAACCGGATTTTTCGATCCTATTATCAGATGACCCCGATCTCTTATCTGCAAAAGTTGCGTCTGGAGAAGGCGTGTCATTTGTTGAAAAACGGGAATCTGTCCATCACGGAAATTTCGTATGAATGTGGATTTAACGACAGTAATTATTTCACCCGCCAGTTTAAGAAAGCCTTTGGCAAGTCTCCCAAAACATACAGGCAGACTCATTAATACATGACCGAATATAAAACACCAAAACAGGGCCTCCTCATATGGAGGTCCTGTCTGCTGTCTCAGGGAAAAGGGGGAGTTCAATAGTTCAAGAGCCGTCCGTTGTCATGCCACTGACCGTACATTTTATTTTCCTTTGTGTGGGTTATGAACTTATCCAATCTGCTCTGGAATAATGCTGGCTGATTCTTAACACTTTGGATCGTATCGATCCGAACGTTTTGGTACAGGGTAGGGAAGGCCATGAAATTTGCATAAACCTGATGATCTTCTTTCAGCCTTTGTTCGATCACACCATCAATTATGAAAGCATTTGGCTCCATAACAGGAAGAACCTTTCTACCCTCGTCATGCATGAGGCCCAACTTTTCAAGACGACGGACACGTTCCTTGTTCAATTCAGTCCATGAGCTGCGTTTACTTCTAGGAGATAATCTCTGTGCTAATTGAGTCTCGGATATTTTCTTTTTGACTCCATCGATCCAGCCAAAGCACAGCGACTCCTCAACCACGTCCAAATACAGCAGGGTATTCGGCACGGGTTTTATGCTTATCATTACCCAGCAAGAATTCTCAACTTTTCCATGCGTCTGCAACCAATTTCTCAATTCATCCCTCGACGTCACGGGGATACAATGTACATTTTCCATCCGATTGTCAACTATACCTGAGCCGGTTCCTGATACCAAAAGAGTGAATAGTCATTCATGATGGAGGCATGCCCCAATTGACGTAGCATGGTAGAAACATTGCCTCGATGATAGGTTCCGTGGTTAACCACATGGATTACTATATCGGATAAGCTGGTTTCGCGAACTCCTGCAAATGGATTATCGAGTAGAGTGGTTTGCTCCAGATCAGCATGGCCTCGTAACCACTCACTGTATTGTGTCGACAGGTCGGTAAAACGTTTGATGTACTCATCTACAGAACCGTGAATCTCACCATTAAGCAGTATACATGCTTGCAGTGCCTCGGGCATACTGGTGCCATTCAATACCTCGTACCACATTTTATCTACCGCGTAGATATGGCTGAGTGCGTGAGCAATGGTTGGAAATGAACTGTTCACTACCTGACTCAGTACAGAAGAGGGCAATTCCTTGATTCTGCCCAGGATCGTTTGGTTGGCCCATGCGTGGTAGTTATACATTTGTTCCGGATGATTCATTGATGATCGTCTCCTTTAATTTGGCTATAGATTAGGTTAACTTACTGAGATGATTATAAAAAAAGAAGTATGACAACAGCGTGTCATACTTCTTCATAGAGCTTAAGTGCGTTTCGAAGTTGTTCTTTCAGAATGTCTCTTAATTCAATCGGTTCAAGTACCTCGGCGCCACTACCTAAACTAAGTAGAAACGACCATAACCACTTGGCTTGTAACGGTTGATGAACCGAGATACGCATTGTCATACTTCCACCCTCGTGAAATTGCTTATCTTCCTGTTGAAAATGATCCATGGCTTCCGCGAGCGCTTCCGGGTTCACCCGAAATACCACATCACTTACCTGATCTTGCCATGACGGATCTGAGACAACCGTCTCTTGGGGAAGCTCAAGGTGGGGTTGGAAGTGTTCCGATGTCAGTTGCACGTTCATCATCCGGGACAGTCGGAACTCGCGATAATCCTGCCGTGTCTGGCAAAATCCGTATACATACCAATTACGATATTTAAAATGAAGTCTTACCGGTTCCAGATGGCGGGGTGTATGTTCATTCTTTGTATTGATGTAGTCAAAACGGACAACCTGATGATCCGTAATACCTTTACGCAGATGAGGAAGGGCATCCGGTTCTGTTCGGCGAGTCTCCAAATCCACCGACAGACTTGAGGTTTGATGCTCCGGTCCAATCGTTTGCAGACGTTCAATCGTGCCTTGTGCACGTGCATCTTCGAATACTGTGGATAGACTGCTCAGAACCGTGATCAGGGAATCCACATCATAAGAACCGAGCAAGCTTTTATCCATCTTGTATCCGTCCATCATGCCGTAGCCGCCTTTGAGTCCCTGATGGGAGACGACCGGGAAGCCGGCGGCACAGATTACATCAATATCCCGATAGATCGTTCTTGGGGACACCTGAAACTCTTCCGCCAAGGTGGAAGCAGACAATACTTCGTGGTTCAGCAGTTTGTATATAATTGAGATTAATCGCTCCAATTTCAAAAGGTATCCCCGCCCGTTATTCCATTTTGTCATTACAGGCCATTATTATATCACGCCAGGGTAAACAACATGGAGGATTACAGAGGGGCTATAGGAGTCATATCATCCAGTATGTTTTGTTCCAATATGATTGGACAAGTTCTTAGGCGAGAGCAAACAAAAAAAGAGTGCTGGATAGCACCCTTTTGAAGACACATGATTGTTGTTGTGTTGAACAGTTATGTTAGCAGATCGGTCGAACTTAATTAATATCGAGTGAAAAGTCAGAGCCGACTCTACTCTTCTTGCACGTTATAGAGAACCCGAGCGAGCAGATTCTGTCCATAGTTACCAAAGTTTTTGCCAAAGATCGTTAAGCCCCGTTTGTTCAAAGGTTCGTCCGTAACCGCAATGCGGAAGTGAATATCGCTTTTGTAATCCAGCCCAATCTGGTCCAACGTCACATCCGAGATGCGGCATCCGTCGATATAGCTGCCTTCCTGTGTAATCCGGATCAGCTTCAGCATGCCGTACTGATTCAAATGCGGAGGCCACCATTCCGGATTAAAGGTACCGCGTGTATTGCCAAAATCCCCCGGACTTGTCCAGCAGCCAATCTCAATCCCATTGACATAGAAGTAAATATCCGAAGGGTAATTGTCACAAAAGCCAGGGGCCTCCGAACCCAGTTCCATCGACAACTGAATTTCGCTAAACGACTGATTAGGCTTGAGATAGTTGGGAATCCGATATTCCAGATAACCTTCAGCCAGCCAGATCATCTCCGCATCAATTCGCAGTGGATCAGCAAAGTACCGCGGATCATCGAACTCTCCAACAATGCTGTCCCGGGTAGCGAGACCACATGTAGGTGCGGCCTGATAATCGCTGTAATGACCGACCTGAATTTCCACCTCATAACGATTGTTAATCTCTTGTGAACGCAGATCAACCATCAATTTTTCCTCATTGAGATAACATATCTTCTGAATTCCATGTTTGCCAACGGCGGTGTTGATCTCAATCAATCCGCTCTCTTCAAGCTTCTTGATATGCATCGTGATGGCGCCATTGCTCAGTCCCAGCTTGGTTGCTAGATCATTGAGATTAAGACTTTGGTTCTTGGCCAGCAGCTCGATGATCTGAATCCGGATTTCCGAACTAAGCGCTTTGAAGATATTCACACCCGACATCAGATCTTTAATATAAATCATAGGTGGATTTCCTTTCCCCGTTCTGAACAAAGTCTTCGACACAGACATTTGCACATTTATATGTTTTATTTCAGATAATTATAAATCATTCCCTCATGGAAGGGAAGGGTGGAGAAATAGAAGCCAAAACCCTTGTATATAGCGCAAATACGAGAATATAACCTATTTTTTGTCCACTATTCCGGTTAAAATAAGTGTTAATCAGTTCACATATATTTGAAATATACCATTGAAATGTCATGTAACCGCTTTTATAATCCTATTATACCTAAATTGATTCAATACTTCATGAACCTAATTAACCATTTGAACAGGAAAGGTGGAGTTGGTTTGGAAAAGTTAAGCAATGTGAAGAGGTTTAAGTGGAAACGGTTAGCGTTACCGGCATTATTTGTGATGGTATTACTGCTGGCAGGTCAGTCAAAAGCTTTGGCGGCATTCTGGAATCTGACCGGAGATACCGCTGTTCATGATCCGTCGATTATCAAAGAGGGCAGTTCCTGGTACACCTTTTCAACCGGCCCGGGCATTCAAGTATTGAAATCCGATAATGGTTCGTCCTGGTATCGTGTTCCACAAATCTTCTTAAGTAAGCCATCCTGGTGGGCTTCTGCCGTTCCGGGACAAAGCGGATTGGATGTATGGGCACCGGATGTAGAGCAGTATAACGGAAAAGTATGGCTCTATTATTCAATCTCCACCTTTGGCTCCAATCGGTCTGCGATTGGTCTTGCTTCTGCGAACAGCATTGGGGCAGGGCAATGGAAGGATGAAGGATTGGTGCTTCAAACCACGACCGCCAATAATTATAATGCCATTGATCCAAATCTGGTCATTGATGCTTCAGGCAATCCATGGCTGGCCTTTGGTTCTTTCTGGAGTGGCCTGAAGATTGTCAAGCTGGACAAAAACACGATGAAACCAACGGGAAGTATAACTTCCATTGCTGCGCGCCCGAATAACGGAGGTGCTATTGAAGGACCAAGTATTGTATATCGTGGCGGCTACTATTACCTGTTTGCTTCCATTGATTCTTGCTGCCAAGGTGTGAACAGTACCTACAAAATGGTCTATGGACGTTCGACCAGTATAACAGGCCCTTATGTGGACAAAAACGGAGTTAATATGCTGAATGGTGGCGGAACGATATTGGATACAGGCAATGTAAAATGGAAAGGTCCAGGTGGTCAGGACGTGTACAACGGCAATGTCATCGCAAGACATGCCTATGATGCAGAGGATAATGGCAATCCGAAATTGCTGATTAATGACTTGCTTTGGGACTCGAGTGGCTGGCCGAAATACTGATTTATTTTATATAAATATAAAATGTTTTATAAAAGTGTTGACTAAAGTGATCTGGATTTGATAAATTTAACAACAGAAATCTTATTTCATCCAATTGAATACGGTTACAAGTCCAGATCAGGAGGGGTTCAGATGGTAAAGAAAAAGAGTTGGGTCACATTTATGCTTCTTATGCTGGTAAGTGCACTGGTACTCGCAGGTTGCGGAGGAAGCAGCGGTGCAAGTGGGGACAAGGAGTTAACATTTATGTTCCGCGGCGGTACTGATGAGCAGAAAGCATACCAAGCGGTGGTCAAGAAATTCGAAGAAGATCATCCGGGTGTGAAAGTCAAAATTATTGTAACGGCTGCGGATCAATATGCAACCAAGCTAAGAGCGGCAATTACAGGCAACAGCTTGCCTGACGTATTTTATATCAATCCGGGTGACGTGAAAGCGTATGTGAACAGCAATGTGCTGATGAACCTCACTTCGTATATTGAAAACAATCCGGATGTTGATCTCGATAATATCTGGAAATACGGCGTGGACCTGTATCGATATGACGGCCAAATGGCAGGTCAAGGTGATATCTACGGTATGCCGAAGGATCTGGGGCCATTTGCACTGGGCTACAACAAAACGTTGTTTGAAAAAGAGGGCATCCCACTCCCTGACAAGGATAAACCATACACATGGGAAGAGTTCATCAAGGTGAATCAGCAAGCGACCAAGGATACCAATGGAGATGGTAAACCGGATGTATACGGTACTGGATTCAACGTACAGTGGGCACTGCAATCCTTTGTATGGAGCAACGGTGGGGATTGGTTGGATGAGACCAAAACAAAAGTAACGATTGATGATCCAAAATTCGCTGAAGCACTGCAGTTCTTCGCGGATATGCAGAATGTATACAAAATTACACCTTCCATTGAGGAAGCGCAAACATTGGATACGTATCAACGCTGGATGAAAGGTGAAATGGCTTTCTTCCCTGTAGGCCCATGGGATATGAGTACATTTGAGAAATTGCCTTTCGATTATGATTTGCTGCCATTCCCTGCGGGATCAACTGGCAAATCGGCAACGTGGATCGGATCTCTGGGAATCGGAGTATCCGCGAAAACGAAACATCCAGAAGAAGCAGCAGCATTGGTGAACTACCTTACGGCTTCGAAGGAAGGCATGCAGCAACTGGTAGATGCCAAGGTACAAATTCCGAACTTGCTTGATATGGCAGACGAGTGGGCCAAAGATACATCCACGAAACCAGCCAACAAACAGGAATTCATTGATATCGTTGAAGATTACGGCCGGGCTCTGCCAGGTAACTACACGTACAATGCGGAATGGTATGACCTGTTCTTCACGGACATCCAGCCGGTATTGGATGGCAAGATTACAGCCGCAGACTATGTGAAGCAGCAACAACCGAAAATGCAAAAACTGCTCGACAAAGCGGTTGAACAAGAAAAGAAATCTCAGAAATAGTAGATAGGAAAGGGTGATGCCGGCAGCCTGCAATCATGCTGCTGGCATCATTCGTATTGGAACTTATTGGATTCCATACGGGCATGTGGCATTCGTTGATCGACAAGGTTCAATCGAAGAATGCCACATGCTGATACTAGAAACAGGGGTGAACGCCGTGATTACGAAATCGAGTTTGTATCGCAAAGAGATGCTGTACGGATATCTGTTTATTTTACCTCCGATTCTTGGATTGCTGATCTTTGTCATGTTCCCGTTCCTCTACTCCCTTTATGGTTCCTTTACGGATTGGGACGGACTGGGACAGATGAACTTTATCGGTTTGGCCAACTTCAAGGATTTGCTCACGGATGACCTCTTTTACAAAGCGATGTTTAATACATTCTTCCTGATGCTTGGTATTCCAATTGGATTGTTGCTCGCATTATTGCTGGCGATGGGTCTGAATCGTAAAATTCCCGGCACCACGACATTCCGAGTAATCTATTACATCCCGGTCATTTCTTCCCTCGCTGCGGTGTCCATCATGTGGAACTGGGCGTACAACGGGGATTACGGTCTAGTGAACCAGTTCCTTGACCTGTTTGGGATTAAAGGGCCTAACTGGCTCGCGAACAAAGACACGGTCAAACCCGCTCTGATTATTATGACGGTGTGGAAGGGTCTTGGATACACGATGTTGTTGTACCTGGCAGCATTGCAAAGTGTATCACGTACATACTACGAAGCGGCTGAGCTGGATGGAGCCAATGGGTTCCAAATCTTCCGCAATATCACTTGGCCTATGGTGAAGCCGGTTACCTTTTTCCTCATTGTTACAAATATCATTGGTGGTTCCCAGATCTTCACCGAGATGAACATTATGACACCTACGGGTGGTCCTGAATATTCTTCGGCATCGATCGTTTTCTACATCTGGCAGAAAGCCTTCAGTAACTTGCAGATGGGTTATGCCTCAGCGATGGCCATGATTCTTGGTATTTTCATTTTTGTCATTACCCTGGTGCAATTCAAAATGAACGAAAAATCAGCCTATGATGGGGATTGATTGTCAAGGAAAGGAGTGAACCGGAGATGTCTTACAGTCAAAAGAGGAAATTAACAAACTCGATCATCTTTATCGTACTCGCGATTGGTGCGATTGCGATGATTGCACCACTGATCTGGATGTTGTCCACGTCATTGAAGGAGAAGCAGGATGTATTCGCGCTTCCGCCTGTATGGATACCTGAAGTATTCCAATTTGGAAAGTATAAAGAAATCTGGGAAGCAGGACCGCTGCTCAGCGGGATCAAAAACAGCCTCATCGTTGCGGTGAGTGTAACGGTGGTGGGTACGTTTACGTCCAGTATCGCAGCCTTTGCTTTTGCCAAGTTAAGATTCCCGCACAAAAACAAACTGTTTCTCGCGTTGCTGGCATCCATGATGATTCCTTATCCAACAGTCATGATCCCGCAATTCATCATGTTTGCAAAGCTGGGCTGGGTGGATACGCTGTTGCCACTGATTGTTCCTGGCCTGTTCGGTAACGTAATTATGATCTTTTTCCTGCGCCAGTACCTGCTTAGTGTACCTGATGCGATTATTGAGGCGGCCAAGATTGACGGTAGTTCCTACTTCCGGCTGTACTCCAGTATTACGTTCCCGCTCATCAAACCGGCGATTGCTGCACAGTTGATTCTCTGGTTCATGGGCATCTGGAACGATTATCTGGCACCAATTATTTATCTGAATTCACCGGAGAAGCAGACGTTACAACTCGTTATAGCAAACTTTAATGCCACGTATGCGATTCAAACCGATTACCCGCTTATTATGGCGGCGTCGATTGTGGCTCTGTTACCTGTATTAATCATCTTCCTGATCTTCCAGAAACAGATTATTGAATCGGTTGCGATTTCGGGAGTGAAGGGATGAAACAGCGGAAGAAATTCCGAGGATGGACATTTTCGAAGAGAGGGGTGGTTGCTTCCATGTTGCTGATGCTGATTGTTGGAGCTACGGGTTGTTCTGGAGAAGGAGCAGGAGAAACGGTGTCCCGTCCCGTCTTTCCTGAAGCTCCTCAAGATACTCAGTTGTATGACACTTCCATTTTGGATGATGAATCACGCTGGACGGTGAACAATGCGCATGATCCGGCCATTATCAAAACAGACCAGGGATACTACGTCTATTCCACAGACGTTCGTGTAGCAGGAGAAGCGAAACCCGGCGTCATGGTACGCAAATCAGATGATCTGATCCACTGGAAGTGGGTAGGTCAAGCTCTCCCGGGTATTCCGCAAGAAGCGCTGGACTGGACAGGTGCGGTCAATCTGTGGGCACCGGATGTGGTCCAGGCTGGTGATACCTATCGGATGTATTATTCGGCTTCTTCTTTTGGCAGTACCCAGTCGGCTATTGGTCTTCAGACATCTTCATCTCCCGAAGGTCCTTGGACAGATGAAGGACTCGTTGTGAAAACTTCTGCGAATGAACAGGACAAATTAAATGCCATTGATGCCAATCCCATCGTAGATGCCGAAGGCAATCCGTGGATGGTATATGGTTCATTCTTTGACGGCATCTACATTGCGCCACTTGATCCCGATACCGGGAAATTCAAGGACGAGGGTTACGGTACTCGCATTGCCGCTCGGGATCGTGCAACTGAAGAGGGCGCAGTGGAAGGTCCATACATTGTGTTTAACCCGGAGTTCAAAAAGTATTATCTGTTTGTTTCCTATGATTCCTTATTCGAGGACTATAACGTGCGAGTTGCGCGTGCTGATTCAATCACAGGACCGTACACAGATATGAACGGCATGAACATGCTGGATACGGATCATCTGCCGCAATATGAGATCGGCACCAAAATTCTCGGCGGTTATCGCTTCACAGAAGGCGAGGGCTGGGTTGCGCCCGGACATAACTCCGTTCTGAAGGACGGAGACGATTATTACATCGTGCATCATGCACGGGGCGAGACGGATAAAAACTGGCCCTATCTGCATGTACGCAAAATGTTATGGACCAAGGACGGCTGGCCTGTCGTTTCACCTGAACGTTATGCAGGTGAGACAGCACAGGACATTCCGAAATCCATGATTGCCGGGGAGTGGGAAGGCATGGCGCTTGATCCGTCCGTAGACGGGCAGATTCAAGCCGTGCCTTATACCCTAACAAGCAACGGCAAAATTAAAAGTGAAAAAGGTTCAGGAACCTGGACCTTTGATGACAAACAAACACTGACACTGAAGTGGAAAGAAAGCCCATGGGGCGGAGCTTCCACGGAAGAGCTGAAACTGCTCCCGTCCTGGGACTGGGAGCGAGACCAGCCCGCGCTGGTGGTAACAGGCCTCGATGACCACGGCGTGGCGGTCTGGGGCAAGCAGATCAGCGCAGCGGAGGAGTAAGGGGGCGAGCAGCGAGCGCTGTAAGAGCGGGCTGTTGCGCCAAGGTGCACAAGCAGTGAGGGGGAGGAAGGAGCCGCAGGAGCGAGTTTGGCATCCGATTTCAACCGTCAAGAGCGGTGGGGAAAAGAAATCGGAGGACAAGAGAGCACCAAGGCCCCACCACCCCCGAACGTCCGCTGTGCATGACAAAGTTGGCATGTTAAGGTGCGCTAACGCCAAGGTGTTGCAGCTTTTAGACACTCAAGATTCATCTGTGCTGGACTATGTCTGAGGCCAATCGTTTACTGAATATGGGGAGAGTTGACCCTGCGAAGTGGTCAACCCCATAAGACCGAGCCACCAAAAAGGCTCGAAGTGAGGTTGTGACCCAGCGAGCGCGGAAAGAGCGAGCTACTGCTCTGATGGTGCACAAGCAGTGAGGGGGAGGAAGGAGCCGCAGGAGTGAGTTTGGCATCCGATTTCAACCGCCAAGAGCGGTGGGAAAAGAAATCGGAGGACAAGAGAGCACCAAGGCCCTGCCACCCCCGAACGTCCGCTGTGCACCACCCCAAAAGGGTTTTCGCTTTTTCGCAATTGGGTTACATCCCCAAACTTCGAGCCAAACAACATTTGAAAGGGGAGCATTCCCATGACTGATTCCATTACATTTACTAATCCCATCCTGGAGCAACGCGCTGATCCGTGGGTGTACCGTCATACAGATGGTTACTATTACTTCTCCGCTTCCGTACCAGCCTTTGAAAGGATTGAGATCCGGCGAGCAGAGACTTTGGAAGAGTTAAGAGATGCTGAGCCGGTAACGGCTTGGACCAAGCGTGACACGGGGCCAATGAGTGCCAACATCTGGGCACCGGAAATTCATTTTATTGATGGCAAATGGTACATACACTACGCTGCCGCTCACACCAGTGAGACCAACGAAGGTCTGTTCGATCATCGGATGTATGTCCTGGAGAACGATTCCGCGAATCCACTCGAAGGAGAGTGGGTAGAAAAGGGACAGATACACACACGGTGGGAATCATTTGCGCTGGATGCAACAACCTTTGAACATAAGGGGATTCGCTATCTGGTCTGGGCGCAGAAAGATCCCGATATTGTGGGCAACTCCAACCTGTACATCGCCGAAATGGAGAACCCATGGACGCTACGCGGCGAACAGGTTATGATCTCTACGCCAGAGTATGATTGGGAGATCATCGGCTTTAAGGTCAATGAAGGAGCAGCCGTGATGCATCGGAATGGGCGTTTGTTCATCGGCTACTCGGCCAGCGCGACTGATTACAATTATTGTATGGGTCTGCTCACTGCAGATGAAAATGCCGACTTGCTTGATCCGGCCAGCTGGGTGAAATCACCCGAGCCGGTATTCCAGACTTGTGAAGCGAACGGCCAATACGGTCCGGGCCATAACAGCTTTACGGTGTCACCGGATGGCAAGACCGATATTCTGATTTATCATGCGCGTAATTACAAAGACATCGAGGGTGATCCCTTGTATGATCCGAACCGCCATGCCCGTGCTCAAGTGATTCATTGGCGTGAAGATGGCACACCTGATTTCGGTGTTCCGGTCCCAGATGGCAGCGCAGTAGTTGAAGTGAAAGGTTAAATTACAAGGTTGTGCGCCTTAATAACTCATTTACACACAGAAAGACCCGTAGAGAGCACTTGTTCAAAGTGCGCTTCTTACGGGTCTTCATTATGGAGAAGAAACTTATTTTACAGTTCAACCATTTTCCCATCGACAATGGTATATAATCTCTTACAAATATCGGATACCACCTGATTATGAGTCACGAGTACAATGGTAACACCTTCTGTTACATTTAGAGATTGAAGGATATCCAAGATGTTGGACTCGGCGGACTCGTCTAGAGCACCTGTAGGCTCATCTGCCAGGATGATTTTGGGTTTTCTGATAAGTGCTCTTGCAATAGCCACTCTTTGAGCTTCACCCCCGGAAATCTCATTGGGATATTTATGGACTAAATCAGAAATGTGCAACTGGTTGGTAATAGCTTCAACGCGATGTTTCAATTCCTTTTTGGGGGTGTTCTTACTTAGTAAAGGCAGGGCAATGTTATAAAAGATATTTTTTTCTTTAATCAGTCCATAATCTTGAACAATAAAGCCAATTTCATCTCGCCGTAACTTTGTTTTTCTCTTTTCATCTTTGGGTTTGATTAGTTGATTATCAAAGAAATATTCCCCTTCATCAGCTGTATCCATACAACCTAGAATGTTCAATAGCGTTGATTTTCCAGACCCGCTTCTGCCTATGATCCCTACCAATTCTCCATCCTCTACACGAAAGGAGACATTAGAAAGTATCATTCTTGTACCATAAGATTTATTGACGTTTTTTAAGGCAATTACACTCATTGGTTTCCACCCCGTATTGTTTTTGACAATTGTAGATGATTAATTGTTATCCATGAAGGAATAAAGGATATAACCGAAAGTATGATACTGAATAACAGCAAAGTTGGAATACTTATACTTTTAATCATTACATATGACAACAAAAAGGCCATAAGCAGGGAAAAGGTATTTACGAGAAATATCTCCAGAAGAATGGATAAATTAATGACCAATCTACTCACCCCGTTGGCAATCATGACCCCATACGTAAATTGACGCAGGCTGATTTTAGCGGCAATACTGGTAGATAAGCTGAACAGAGTCGTAACACCAATGACAAAGGCAAATATAATAAATACCTGTTGTAGTTGCTCTCCCTCAAGGCCCCACATCGTCAAATAAAAATTGGATACACCCTCTACGACATAAGGTTCCATGTCAAGTTGCAAACTTTTTTTCGTGAAAAGCTCCTGAATTGAATTTGCTGAGAGGGAAGAATGTATATACCCGCTGGTTTTATCCCAAAGTAGTCTCAACATAAACGTTCCATCATGAGCATAAATATCGTCTGCTTCAAAAGAAGGGAGCATAACGACCCGATCCAGGTATTTCAACGAATATCCATCATTGTAAAAACTGTGTTTCTCCAGAATGCCAATGACCTTGCATTTCAAATCTATCCCCATATAACCCACATCTAAAATTTGCCCAAGCTGAAGGTAATCCTTGTATTCGTAACCTGCAACAATAGGGATGATCGTGTTGTCTATATCGTAATCCCCTGCACGGAAAATACTGCCCTGATGAGTACGGATAGAAAAGTGGTCCATAAACGCTTGATTTATCTGAATACTTTCATAGGCGTCTGGAGTCTCTTGTCCAGCCTCATACCCATACTGGAATTTTGCAGGTAAGTCTTGAACATCTAAAAAAAGATGTTGTTTGCTTGCAACAATATACTTAAAAAGGGGATTGTTTTTTTCCCACTCGTACAGGTCATTTAAGGTTTGCAAATGATCAGATTGAGCGAGGAAGTCCCGTTCCTGTTCATCAAAATAATGATCATTGACTTTATACAGAGTGGATGCAGCATTTTGGACACTGGTTGAAAGTTCTTGTGTATTGGAATTCAAGCTCAATATCAAAATAATTAAAACGTATGATACGGTGCACTGTAATGCGATCCATATCGTTCTTCGCCTGCGTTCTTTTAATGATTCAATCAGCAAATTGAGTATCATAGATCACCTTTAGGCCAGCTTTCTATAGGAAATAAAAATCACAGATAATGAAAATGAACAAAACAGGATGATCATGCCTAGCAATGTATGTAGAACACTTACATGGATACTCTGTAAGTAACCACCTATAAACCAAGAAGAGCAAATTGCCAAAACTAAGGCTGTAGATAATAAAGGGGCGAAATCTTTCCAATTATCCATTATGATTTTCCGTTTAGAATATCCATTGTTCCACTTAATTCTCATTTCATTATTTTTCTTTTCGATCCAAAATAGTAGTACAGATAGACTATTAACTAGCAGTATAAAGATAAAAATAATGGAAGTGATCAATTGCCTGTTTCCTCGATCAACGAGATGCAGAATATTTACATTTTCTCTTTCAAACAGAGTGACTTGTCCAAACATGTTCTCATTTCCGATAAAATTAAGACTATCTTGTACGCTTGAACTACTAACAATATATTCGACACTTGACGTGATATTATCCGCGTTTAAATTAAGTAAAATGGTGCGATCCATCCGAGTTGGAAGGTTGTAACCTATGGTTCCGATAACTTCATAATTCAAATTGTTAAATTCAATCATCTTTTTGTTATGAACAGTCTTGCGAATAGGCACATCTTTACCAATGACCGCTAGATGCGCATTAGATGTAAAGTCGGTCTCCTCGAAGAATCTTCCACTTGTTATATTAGGTGAAGCGTAACTTCCTTTGTATACGACGCCACGTATATCCTCACCTCGTCCAAAAAATTTACTGAACAGTACACTGTTATGAGGAAGACTGTCATATAAAGATGTAAAATCAAAATTAGCCTGTGATGTTCTGAAAAATAGAGAATCCTCATCATAAAAATTATTACTAAGTTTCTGAATATGATTTACATTTTGATGATAAAACATCGTAAATAAACAAGAGAAACAGAATAGGCTCATAACAACTACCAAAAATATATCGAAAGCTCTAATTCTTGCTGTTAGACGAATAATATTCATGGGTATCCTCCAAGACAGGTCAAAAGGTGAATTAATATTATTATTTTTATAGCAAATATAGTAATGTATCGAGTGCAAAATTCAAATCAAACGAGAATTAATTAAATGCCGTAATATGTTTTAGCGACACCAGAGTTTGTTGTGCTATAGTATTCCCAATCGGAACGGGCATAAGATCTTCCTTTTTTGGAACTCCACACTCTACCAGAGTCTCCGTAAGATCCTCCACCCTGAAACCACGCACGCTCAAAGCGTGCTCTTGAGTAACTGTCTAATTTCACTGAGCCTTGTTTAGCTTGAGTATTTCCCCAAACTTGTCTGCTGCCTCGATCCCAATCTATTCCCGATTTGTGATCATAGGTGATAGATGAAGCTTGAATCACCTGGTCAGTAGCGAAAGTAACATTACCAGGGATCGTGATCTCTTCTTTCGTTGAAATAACCAGATTGGGATCGTTGGGTTGATTGGAATTTCCATCTGCATATGCAGGAATACTGCTTAATAATAGACATGAGCACATTGCAACTGCCATAATTTTTTTCTTCAAAATGAACCATCCCTTCTCTTAATTCACCTCGTTAACCTGTTATAACATTATACACCTATTCCATATAATAGAAAATAGTACAATCATTTGTTTTTGAAATAGACACAAATATACCTGATTTAATAGTAGTAACTCAAATGATTTTTTCACGTATATAACAGGTATGACTAGTGATAGATATAATAGATAGGAGGATCATATATGGATTCACGCGAGACGTTGGACAAGGAACTTGAACAGATTTTGAAATGGGAGAAACAACAGAAAGACTTGTTTATTTGGGATAAAATAGGGCGTTTGCCCTTTGCGATGTTGGATAAAGTGATGCCTAAAGCGCTGAAACAGAAGATCGGAGATTCCCTGAACGACGTGGGTCAGTATGTGCAGAATGGGGGCAAGTTCCTCGTACAGAAGAAAAAAGTAGCCAAGCTGTTGCAAGAGGAAGCCGGGAGGTCCGGTTATTCCATGATGGATACGACCTATCGTCTGGAGCAGGAATCTGAAGCGGAGGGGACAGCAAAGATTCATAGTGTAGAGAATCTGCCACTTCAGGTGCTGGACCAGGTGGCTGATAACATTACCGAGAGTCGAACGAAGTTTGCCGCGGCTCAGGGAGCAGCTACAGGGTTTGGTGGCATTGTAACCATTGCTGCAGATATTCCGATGGTGATGGGGCTTTCCTTGAAGGTACTGCAAGAGATGGCTCTGTGTTATGGTTATGATCCAGATGAACCGCTGGAGCGTATCTTCATTGTCAAATGTCTGCAATTCTCTTCCGCTGATATTGTAGGCAAGAAAGCGATCATTGAAGAACTGGCCGCTTATGATGATCCCGACAAACCCATTGAAGTAGTATCGCAGATGCAGGGATGGCGGGAAGTGTTTAACTCCTACAGTGAATCTTTTGGCTGGAAGAAGCTGTTCCAACTTGTGCCGATTGCAGGCATGGTGTTTGGTTCGGTGAGCAACAAAAATACAATTCGAGATGTCGCCGAAGCAGGCAAAATGTTGTACAAAAAACGGCTGATCCTTCAGCGTTTGAAGTAATATTACAGAAGAAGTCATATGATAGAAGAATATTTATATTGAAAGAGATGAATTTGATATGTTAAACAAACAGGGTTTCTATGATCTTTTAGATCGCAATAATATTGTTTACAAAAGTATTGAACATCCCGCAGTATACACGATGGAGGAAATATTCTCTTATCAGATTCCACATACAGAACGTATCGCTAAAAATCTGTTTCTGCGTGATGACAAGAAGCGCAACTATTATCTGGTGACGATTGCTGGGACGAAGTCCGTTGATTTGAGAAGTTTAAGCGAAAAGATACCTAGCCGCAAATTAAGTTTTGCCAGTGAAAAGGATTTGTTGGAGTTCCTCGGATTGGAAAAAGGGCACGTCAACCCTATGGGGGTTCTCAATAATATTCAGAAAAACGTGACCGTAGTTTTTGACAAGGATTTAGTTGGTCAGAAAATTGGAATTCATCCCATGGAAAATACGGCAACGGTATTTCTTGAATTTGAAGATGTGAAGGAACTGATTACAGCTCAAGGTAGCAGCGTTGTCATGTGTGACGTGGAATAAACGGTTGAAGCTAAATACGAGAAAAACATATATAACAAAAGGGTTCCTGCCAGTCTGTGAATACAGAGTTGGCAAGAACCCTTTTGTTATGGTTCAAACATTTTATTTAGACTGCAAATGTAGGTGACTAAAGTGAAATCTAACGAACTCAGCAGACGTTATTCGGCGATATTTCACTAATCACGATTTCTAAAGAATCTCAGACACGTTATTTCTGCATCTCACACGCACATTCCAAGGTTTTCGGCCTTTTTCTCGGGAATAGCGTTGCTCAGATTCTTTAGATTGGGAAACCGGCAGTATTCGTTCAAATAAGTGCTGTCATGTTCGTTAGCGCAAGATAACGTCTTATAAGGGCGATGCTGCCACGTAAGGATTGGATCTAATATAGAATAAAAAGTGGACACCTGTTGATGAATTTTTTACTCTTCACTACCGTTTTCTTTCGCCCAGATATTCAGTAATTTATCGGATGGAAGCAGGAATGTGAAAATCCCGAGCAGTGGTAGGAAGCTGCACATCTGCATTACCGGTGATACGCCGAAGACGTCAATCCAGTTCCCCAGCACGAGTGCGCCCAGGCCTCCCATACCAAATGCCAGACCAGTAATTAGACCGGAAACCGTTCCGATTTTGCCTGGAATCAGCATTTGCGCGTATACAACAGTAACCGAGAAGCTGGATAACATGATAAAACCAATAATGGTTAGCAGTACGCCTGTCCAGAACAGATTCGCATAGGGCAACAACAGAGCCAGAGGAGCAGCTCCGGCCATGGACAGGAAGATCAGGTTACGTTTGCCGAATCGATCCGCCAAGGGGCCTCCGAAGAACGTACCCAGTGCTCCGGCAGCCAGGAACAAGAAGATATAGATCTGCGCGTCCTCTGTGGACAATCCAAAAGTATCTTTCAGATTAAATGCATAGAAGCTGCCAATGGAAGCGATATACCAGGAACGAACAAAGACGAGCAAGATCAATAGCGTGATGGCGGCAGTAATCTTTTTGCGCAAAGCAGGATTGGGTGCACGACGGGCAGCAGCCTGTCTACGCAGATATCCTCCCGATTGCAGCATACGTCCATACCAACGGGCTATGTAGATTTGAACTGCAATCCCCATGGCAGCAATGCCTGTAAATCCAATGGCACCGAACAGTCCAAACGGGATAAAGATCCAGCGTGTAAGCAATGGGGCAAGGGACTGCCCGGCGTTACCACCAACTTGGAAGATGGACTGTGCCAGTCCACGGCGTTGACCAGCAGCCATATGGGATACCCGTGAACCTTCCGGATGGAAAGCGGCGGAACCTAGACCGACAAAGATAACGGAAATCAGGACAGCCATATAACTGTCGGCGAAAGCCAACAGCAACATGCCGGTAAATGTAAAACCCATGCCTATGGGCAGGATAGATGGTGTCGGTTTTTTATCAGCAAACCAGCCTACCACAGGCTGCATAATGGAAGCGGTAAAGTTGATAGCAAAAGAAATCCATCCGATCTGAGTATACGTGAGATGCATAGAGTCTTTCAGAATCGGAAAAATGGCGGGAATGACCGACTGGATCGAATCATTGAAGAGATGAACCAGACTTATTGCGATGAGTATCCGGTAAACGGTGCTTTGGGCATCCGATCCGGGTGGGGCTTTCGAACGCGCTGTGGCGTCCTTGGTTAATGAGGTTTGTGTAGACATGTACAATTCTCCTTTGGTCGCGGTCACGAGGGATCAGCGCCTGATGTTGTAATATATGCGTGTAAGCATATTGTTACATAATAGGATAGATTGATTGGACCGACAAGGGGAACAAGGGAAAACGTTGATGAATTCAACTCTATTTCTGAGGTGTTTATTAATAGCATTACATTTACAAAATAAACGTATTACTTTAGCATCTACTGTAAGAAGACCCATATTTATGTGTGAAAAGACCAGAGGAGGGATGGATGTGAAAAAGATATCACCTTATGCTTCTACCAAACGTGAGTTGGTGATGACCATTATATATATGGCTGTAATAACGTTTCAGGCTGTCTATGTTGCACCGAAATCTCTATCCGCTGCCATCGTCATATTTATCATTTTTCAATCGATTGGTGTGCTGATGTTGAGACATTACATTAAAAAAATCAAAGCACTAAAGGAAGATCAGTCTACTTGAATGCGCTGCGATCCAATTGCGTTGAGACACTTAGTCTCATACAGGTGTATACTAACCAAAGAAAAAGCCGGATCTCTTCAGGTTTTGAAGAGTTCGGCTTTTCTGTGTCCTATAATTTATTTTAGTTATAGCAGAGTTTATTTACCCGCCAGTTTAACGATTATCAATCGTCTCCGGGTACATATCATGGTTCATCATGCGGTGGTCGGCCATCTGCTCGTATTTCGTTCCAGGCTTACCATAGTTCGTATACGGGTCAATGGAGATGCCGCCGCGCGGTGTGAATTTGCCCCATACTTCGATGTAGCGGGGGTCCATCAGCTTGATCAGGTCGTTCATGATGATGTTCACGCAGTCCTCGTGGAAATCACCATGGTTACGGAAGCTGAACAGGTACAGCTTGAGAGATTTACTCTCGACCATTTTCACATCCGGAATGTAGCTGATATAAATCGTTGCAAAATCCGGCTGACCCGTAATCGGGCACAGGCTAGTGAACTCCGGGCAGTTGAATTTCACAAAATAATCGCGGTACGGATGTTTGTTATCAAAGCTCTCCAGGATGCCCGGATCATATTCAAACGTATATTTTACATTCTGGTTGCCCAGCAACGTCACATCTTGCATCTCATCAGGTTGTCTCATCGGTTCGTAAACGCTCCTTGTTTCCGCCAAAGCCCGAAGCCTCGCGGTATATATGAATAGGCAATTTTGCCTGATTAATTCTCTTTATTATCTGAGTGAATTTCATCCTCATCTGTACATCATGCCGCCCATTTCACCCATACTGCCCATTAAACGCCGCGTTTGTTGCCCCATACCAACGTATGTAGCTGCGGAAGAACACGAACATCATTCAGGTCATCGGAGGCACTAACTTGGTCGATCAGCCACTCATAACGAGCAAGCAGTGAGGACGCCAGATCTGGCGTATCGGCGGAAGTCACATCCGGGTTCCCGGTTTGTAAAAATAAATCCGTGCCCGGATACCGCGCATGCACACGGCGAGCATAGTCCAGGTCTGTCTCATCGAAGATCACGATCTTCAGACTGTGACTTCGTTCTACCGGGCCAGCGGCCAGCCGTTCGATCAGATCATCCAGCACGGCCCAATCGGTGTCCATGCCGGAGCTGGGTGGCTTAGGCGAGACGGTGACTTCGTCAATGTCCGTCAGCCAAGGCTGCCAGCGGGAGCCTTGTGTCTCCACCGCGGTGCGGATGCTGTTCTCCCGCAGCAGGACAACCAACCCGCCCAGCGAAGCGAGCAGGGCGGGATTACCGCCGGAGATGGTAACATGGGAGAAACGGGTGCCGCCAACGCGGCGCAATTCTTCCCATACATCCTCTGGCGTAATCATTCGAATCAGGTCCTTGCCACTGCCGTCCCAGGTAAAGGCCGAGTCGCACCAGGAGCAGCGATAATCGCAGCCCGCGGTGCGAACAAACATCGTTTTTTGCCCGATGACCATGCCTTCGCCTTGAACAGTCGGACCAAAAATCTCCATCACGGGAATACGAGCCTCTTTGCGAGATCCCGTCTCATTCACCTGGTGTGTCACACTACTCATGGATCATCCACTCCCGTCTCGCTTCCGCGTAACTGGTGGGTGTCTCGAAGAGTCGGACAAACTCCGTCCGCCCACCATCGGTCAGCCCAGCATAGGGCTCCGTCTGGAGCGCATGTTCCATCTGTTCAAACAGCCAAACGACCATATTTTCAGCCGTTGTATTCATTAAAGGAAGTGTTTCGTTGAGGTACTGATGATCCAGATATCCCTCAATCTGAGTTTTCCATATATCTTTGATATGTCCAAAATCAACCGTCAGCCCGGTTTCACCCGGATAACCGCTGATGCCAAAAATAACTTTATACGTATGACCGTGCAGGTTCTTGCACTTGCCTTCATAACAATGCAGGTGATGTGCTGCGTCAAAGGTGAATTCTTTGCTTACAAGCACACGTTTGCGGTGATAGCGCAGCTGGGTGGGGAGAATATCTTCTCCGATGCGTTGCAGATGCTCTACAATACGGAATGTTCCCGGCTCTCTCATCGTATATCCACTCCCGCCGATTCAGCAGCAGTACGTTGCTGTACATAACGATCCAGTCCGGCTTTGCGCAGCTTGCAAGCGGGGCATTCTCCGCATCCATCGCCGATCACGCCGTTATAACAGGTCAAGGTACGCTCGCGGACATAATCAAAAGCACCGAGATCATCGGCCATCTTCCACGTTTGGGCTTTGTCCAGCCACATGAGCGGGGTATGAATGACAAATGGATAGTCCATCGACAGGTTAAGTGTCACATTCATCGATTTCACAAATGAATCCCGGCAATCCGGGTATCCGCTGAAATCCGTCTCGCATACACCTGTAACCAGGTGACGTGCTCCTTTTTGCTTGGCCATAATGGCTGCAAAACTGAGGAACAGCAGATTCCGTCCATCTACAAATGTACTCGGCAGTTCACCTTCTTCATGCGTAATCTCCACATCCGTGCGAGTGAGCGCATTGGGGGCAAGCTGATTTAACAGGCTCATATCGAGTACCGTTTGCTGTACGCCCAGATCACGTGCGATCTCTGTTGCACATTCAATCTCTAACTTGTGGCGCTGACCATAATCAAACGTAACGACCTCTACTTCGGCAAACTGTTGTTTGGCCCAGAACAGACACGTGGTACTATCCTGACCGCCGCTGAATACAACGACTGCTTTTTCTTCGTTCAACATAAAAAAACCTCTCTATCTTCTTGAGATCAAACCATGCACATAGGCATAGAGTGTCGGAAGAACAGAGAAGTTCATGAACTGGCATCCATCAAAAAACACACCTTCTCGATAACCGCTTCAAAAAAGCAGGCAAGAGTAAGTGTCCTTAGTTTTTTACGTACATGATTGCATGGTGACCGCAACGTGTACGCAAGACTTATACTGACCATCACATGGTCAAGTCTTATAGAGGGAGTTCGCGAACCTCTCCCATGCCACAGGCATGGATTTTCTTCTTTAATTGTCTGAACCATTATAACATGAAACGGTGTGGTGACCACCCCACTGGAGCATAGTGGCAGCTAATTGGTCGGCTCCATCAACTAACAGCTTATTTGATCAATACATTGCCGAAAGGGATCACTTCTTTCAGAATTCGTTTGAACAGTCCCTCATCGTTAAGATCCTGTTCCAAGCGGTGATTCTCACGTCCAGCCTGAAAGAGTACAGATCCATGTCCTGTCATCTTCCAATGATAATTCATATGCTGACTGGCAAGGTTGTTACCATATACGGTGAGTTCCAGATGTGCATTTTCAGGATAGGCAATAATACTGCCAGCATCCACATAGAGTGGCGCTGTTGGATGAAGTTCCTGTTGGCAGACCTGACCTTGAGTGAGCAATCCGATTTTGCCTTTGCCGGAAAATTTCATTTTCACTGCATCACGGGTGATCAGCATGTTTTTGATTTTCTGGATTTTGGTATGCATGGTTACACCATCCGAGTAGAAGAACAGGTGGCGGAAGTCGTAGAGCAGATCACTGTCCTCCGTGAGCTCCACTTCCTTCATCGTGAATCCGGGAGGCAGGGCAGCCACAAATTGGCAGGGTCCGGTGATTTCGGATTTAATCAGCTTTTTTTTGCGATATATGCCCGTGATATTCATGAATTTGTCATTGCGACTCCCACTTGGACCGCGGAAGGCCACAATTTGCTGCGGATGCAAAATATGAAGGCGGTCATCTTTAATCAGTGAAAATGTGACGACTTGTCCTGCTCCGCTTGCTTCAGCATTGTTCAGGTGTATGTTCATGCAGTTGCTCCTGTTCTTTTATACTCGGCCGGAACGGCGACGCATTCCCCAGCGCATCACACGAATCAGAACAAAGTAACCCAATATGAGCGAAACGACAGTGATGATCGTCGTCTGAATTCGTTTGGTGGTAGCTGCTTTGGCATTCTGGTCGTCCTGTAATTTACTTACCATTTCAGTGAGTTTCTGGTTCTGAGCCAGCAGTTGTTCGTTCTGGGTCTTAAATGCTTCGACATTGGCCTGGGCTTGTCCCAACTGAGCAGACGTTTGATTTAATTGCTCCATCGTTTGCTTATAACTTTCCTGCAGAGCGTTCACTTCTCCGGGCAATTCGGAGACTCGCTCCCATCCACTGTATATATCCGTAAAAATATTGGCACTGGCAGCACTTACTGTCGAAACGATCGAAACGGTAAATAGAATGCATGTGGTGAATAACACCCGAATGAAATAACCCTGAATGGATTTTGGCATCGTTAACACCTCTTTCTTCGGTTAGATAGATCAAGCGCCGAATTCGTCGTCTATTGTTGAAATACGGCTCTTACATTATACGTCAAAACCGGGACGATGGGTTCAAGATGATATCGTGTTATTACCCGAAATATTTAAAATGATTTAGGAACAAGGCTGTTTAACTTACAAATCTGCCGGGTAATAGAACGATAGGCAAGCACACCGGACCGTTTAACAGATCTTTTACTTCAGTTCCGGGTGCATGCTATTCACAAATGCGCAATTTAATGAACGATACCAATATATCCGATTGAATATAAGATCGTGAACATGAAGGAGTAGAAACATATGTATACAGCAGATCAGAACACATCAACCAAAACAATCATGATCACTGTTAATGGAGAGCCAGTAGGGCGTAAGCTGGTCATTGACAGTGTCACCTATGCACCGGTAAACGAAGTAGATGGTGTACAATATTTACACAAAATGGGAAACGATCATCCTACTGTTTAATTTGGGACTTGTCATAGATAAGTGATTGATAAGCTTGGCCTAGTGCCAGGTTTTTTCGTCGTTTATTGTCGTATTGAGACGGATTTAGGGATATAAAACTAATATATTGGAAAAATTTAATGAGAACATGTGTTCCGTGACAATATAGTGTCCATTCACCCTGATAACTTAGAAGATAATACATATAAATCGGGGGAGAGACTACCAGTGAACTCAGTCTTTGAAGTATCTTATTCGTGGAATAAAGAGGCCATACCGACAGGGGGAGCCGACCCCGTATATATGATGGTAGAGTGGCGTAACGGTGCCCCTGCCAAAAGACTTAGGAAAATAGCACCCAAAATTGTATCAAGAGATTTGGAACTTTTGCTCAAACCGGAATATGGAGTACAGCTAAAAGGCATCTATGGATGTCGTTCCAAGGAAACGGATATTGGCTGGTTATTGAGGCTTGGGGATATGTACAAGGGAGAAAGTAAACAAATTTTGCTTGAATTCGTCATGGGACCCCGTGTATCAGGAAAAGCTGCCGTATGTTCAGCCTACTGGAGCACAAGGAAGTTGAAGCAAAGTCAACGTGTGTTGTTACGAAGAGAACAGTTGTATATTCAGTACACCAGTCATCTGGGCATGTTGCGACAGCCGGAAGATCCCAAGGTGGAGAAGACGATCAAATTAAGTGAAACCGTGCCCCTGATCAAACAAGCCCTGCGCGCCTACGAAAGAGGCCGGGTTCAGGAGGGAAGTAATATGTTGCGTCGCCATGCTGATGCGTTGTTAATTGAAGCTGCGCGGAAGCAAGATTTGGACTATTACGCGGAAGCCGAGATCGTTGAAAAACTACGTTATCACTATGAGATAACGTTTACAACGGGATATCATGATCGTGAAAAAAAGATATTAGGAGAATAGGGTTGATTTCAGATGGTGACGGTATAGAGAGAGTCTACATATTTGAAGGTGAAGTTTAGGAGAAGGTCGAATGTATGTATCAATATCATATTAAACAATGGATGGAGTTGTATCAAATTTATTGAAACAACATCGTGGAGGGTCCGGCAAAATGACAGACCGACTAATCCGATTAATGCGCATTATCACACTGGTGCAGGCCAAGCCGGGTATACTGGCACGTGAGCTCGCCCAGCGATGCGAGACGACGGAAAGGACGATATACCGCGACATGGAGGCCCTCAGTGCAATGCATATCCCGATCGCCAATATGGGACACGGACAAGGGTACATGTTTATCAGCCAATTTGCCATGTATCCGCTAAATTGGTCTGATGAAGAAGCCCAAGCTTTCATGCATCTTGCTGAAGTTATGGAGAATATTCGTCCTTTGCTGAAACCTGCTTTTGAGAGCGCTTATGAGAAAGTGGTTGCTGCGAGTCAGAAAAACAAAACAGAACGAGTGGAATGGTCGGAGCAAATTAGTGGATTGTTCAAAGCGGGATTGCCAGCATGGCAAAATGAAAACAACGATTCGCAGAATCAATCCATGATTACCCTGCTTCAGGCTGGCATTTCACAGAACACCATTGAAGGGGAGTATCTGTCTCAAGGTAAAAAAGGGATCGTACGTATAGATCCTTACTGTCTTATCCCTCGTGAATACAGATTTGAGCTGTTAGGGTATTGTCACCTGTCGGAGAAACTTCGAATATTTCAGGTGAGCCGGCTGCAAAGGATACGGATATTGCCACGCACGTTTCGCAAAGAGGATTATCTGATGCAATCGCACTTCCGCATTCCTTGGGCATACGAGGGAAGTGCGGAGTGGACTGCGTTCAAAATTCGATTTGCACCCCATGCTGTGGAGCGTGTGATGCAGGAGCAATTTTTTATGCGACCCATCCTAACCATTGAACCGGAAGGTAGCCTGTTATTTGAAGCCATATTAAGTGATGTTGACGAATTTCTTGTATGGATATCTAAATATGGACCTGATGCGGAAATTCTCGAACCTGAGATTTGCCGCATCAAGATGAAAGAACGCCTAAACTATTGGCAACAAATGTACAATAAAAGTTGAGATTAGAATGCCACCTATCCTAAGGCAAAACACGATTAAGTACTGTGCTGTGGACGGTTACTCTTTGGTTTTGAAAAGGCTTGCCAGATTGCCAAAAGGGGATTCTTTCTCTTCATCTTCTGTGGAGCTGGAATAGACAACCTTGGATGTAATGCCCTCATCATCGGCTGCACAGTTGTTTTCGAGAGTGAATCGGTCAAATTGATGCATAAACACCTTGGCTGTATTAATGGCATCATCCAAAGCACGGTGCTGGGTACCATCAAATTCAATTCCGCAGATTTCAAGAGCCTGAGCGAGACCGAGTTGACGGAATTTGCCTTCTTTGCGAACGGTACGGGACCATTGCTGCTGAAGATCGTTATGATTGGTGATCCAGGCCACATCAAGTTGATGGGTGCGACAATGAGAGATCAGTTTGCTGCGGTCATCGGGTCCCCAGGAACACATGTAATAGGGGGCACTTCCCATCCAGGCGATGAATTGATTCAGTGCTGCCGGAAAAAGGGGGGCTGCATCAATATCTTTCTGTGTGATACCTGTAAATTGAATTGTGTCAGTGGACAGAACAGACTTATTGGAAGGACGAACATACGTATGGAACGTATCCGTTACAACCAATCCATCCGCATTTTCCGTAACTTTGACGGCACCGATATCAATAATTTCAGAAGAATAGCGAGTATTGCGGCTTACCGTGAATTCAAGATCATATATGATATATGGCATAGGACAAGCTCCTTTATCGATTAATACCTGTGATAGATTTCTATTTCTCTATATTACAGGGAACGTGCTGCCATGTCAGCCATCGCCAGAGAATTCATTGTAGTCAGGATGAAGGAACAGTCTGAGTGTTTAATGATCTTTCTGATGCATTTCCGTTTTTGGTAAGTCTTTACTTCGCAAAAAGTGGTCGTTATAATGAGGAAAGTTAGGGACTTCCCTATATTTTGTTTGTATGTATGGCAACATAAAAGTAGAATTTTCCGTCTTATTATCAAAACTTCCTAACACCGTTTGAAGTGTTGGGGAGTTTTTTATTGTTTATAGCATACTCGTGTAGGAAAGGAGAAAAAGTTAGTCGGTTGTTGCTATAACATAGGAAAACTAATTCACGAGTTAGTATTATTGAATTTCAAGTACATATGGAGGTTTGTTTCTTTGATTAGTAGAAAATTGAAAATAACAGCAATTATAGCCAGTGTGTTTATTGTTTTAATGAGCGCTGCATATGGTGCATTCTATATCTGGAACAAGAATTATAAATTTAATAATAATTATGTATGGCAGCCTTTGGAGGACGTGCAATCTACACTAAACCTGAAAGATTCCTATAACGTTATTGTAGCCGGAACGGATCCGGAAGGTATTACTGCTGCCTTATCAGCTGCTCGTAATGGGATGCGTGTATTGCTGGTGGAAGCAAGAGATCGCAACATGTTGGGAGGATTGTTGACCGAGGGAGGTCTTAATACGCTGGATCTAAATTATTCCCCTGAACAACCGCAGTTATTGAGTAGTTTGCGGCAGCCTGACTTTTTGAACAAAGGTATCTTCCAGGAATGGTTCGACCAGATCGAGGGTAGTTCATTTGATACCAATACAGCGGCTAACATTTTCTATCGGATGGTTCGTTCTGAACCTAATATTGACCTGTTGATGAATGTTAAGGAATTAGTCCCCCTTACTGAACAATCTACGGGAGATCACACGACAATAACGGGTATGAGCATAACTAAAGAAGATGGAACAACTGTTCAGATTTCAACCCGCTCCATCATTGATGCAACGCAAGATGCGGATATTGCAGCCGCTGCAGGAGTTCCATACTCCATAGGTAGACAAGATATTGGAGATGGTAAATCCAAAATGGTCTCTACGCTTGTATTCAAGTTAAGCGGTGTTACTGATGTGGTATGGCAAAAGTTTAGGGAAAGAGAGGGAACCGGGGTTGATAAGATGAGTGCTTGGGGGTACGGTGATGCTAGAAAATATGAATCCTCCAATCCACAACATATTAAGATTCGAAGTCTGAATATCGGAAGACAAAATGATGATACAATCTTGATTAATACGATGCAAATCTTTGGGGTAGATCCGTTAGATCCGATATCTGTGAAAAAAGGTCTGGAAATCGGGCGTAAAGAAGCCCCACTAATTGTTGATTTTCTGAAGAAAAATTATGATGAATTTGCAGGGCTACAATATGCTGGAACAGCGAACGAACTTTACGTGAGGGAATCACGTCATATCTATGGCGAGTACCGATTAACATTAGCTGATGTCATGGAAAATCGTGATCATTGGGATGCTATTGGATACGGCTCATACGATATTGATATTCAGAGCACGAGTGTTGGAAATCCCGGCACGATTATGTTGAGTCCGATTCAATATGGTGTACCTTTTCGCTCGCTTGTACCGCTAAAGGTTGATGGTTTGCTCGTCGTTGGACGTGCAGCAAGTTTTGATACAATCCCACACGGTAGTGCAAGAGTTGTCCCACTGGGAATGGCAGAGGGAGAAGCAGCAGGAGCGGCGGTCAAGCTGGCATATATCCATAAGGAGTCCTTCCGCGAACTCTCAACTTCCGAAGAGCGAGCATCTGAACTACGTAAGATGCTGGAGAATCAGGGGATGGATCTGAAAGTACATCGTTTCGAGCAGCCTGATTATATGGAGCATAAGGATTACAAGGGATTGCTGGCTGCAGCGAGTATGTATATGACTTCAGGCGATTATAATAACGATGGTTGGGAACTGGATAAAGGAATGAATCCAGAACGATTTTTAAGTAAATTGAAAAGAATGCAAGCGATGTTTCCAGAAGCCTACACAGGCAGTGCCGACAAAGCTCTAGCAAATATGGAGAATGCCGTAACCCTACCTTTAACGTTGGATCAGGCTGCGTATATGTTATGTCTGGCAATGGGAACTTCAGAAACGGAAACTTCACTTGAACAGGCACTTGCTCAATTACAAACGCAAAACTTTATAAGTGCTGACACGCTTGCTGGCATTGCTGACAAGAACAATCTTACCAATGGGGATGCGTTTATGCTCATTCGTGATGTAGTGGAGTATTATTCTGGAGTTGTATTCGACTAATTGGTTGACAATTACTTGTAAATGAACTAATGTGGTCAAAAATGATAACAGCGTTATAACGAGGACATGATTGTGCAATCCAGCTTCAACAGAGAGGGAACAGTGTGGTGCAAGGTTCCTGTAGCTGCTTCATAAATTCCTACCTCGCGAGCTGCGGAAGAGAATGCCCCTACAGGGTTGCAACCTCCGCCGGCAGGGCCCGTTATGCCCCGTAGGACTGCATGTTACAGATCGCAAAGGTTGCGAACGGATTAATTTGCAGTTAAATAAGGGTGGTACCACGACACATTCGTCCCTTGACGGATGTGTCTTTTTGCTGTTTATGCGCCGTATTTTGATAACAAAAAGGAAGATTAGGAGTGTGTTATGATGCGTCAAAGTGAAATGCTTGTCCCAACATTACGTGAAGCGCCAGCGGAGGCAGATGCAGCGGGACATCGCTGGTTACTGCGTTCCGGTATGATTCGCCAACTGGCAGCAGGGATATACAGTTACCTGCCCCTCGGACGGCGTATATTGTTAAATGTTGAACGGATCGTTCGTGAAGAGATGGATCGTGCTGGATGTCAGGAAGTGTTGCTGCCGATTATGCAGCCTGCGGAGTTGTGGGAAGAATCCGGAAGATACACACAGTATGGTCCCGAATTGATGCGTCTGAAGGATCGTCATGCACGGGAATTTGCTCTTGGACCAACACATGAGGAAGTCGTAACCGCTTTAGCGCGGGACGAGGTGAGTTCGTATCGTAAGCTGCCATTCACCCTGTACCAGATCGGAACCAAGTTCCGGGATGAACGTCGTCCTCGATTTGGATTGCTGCGTGGACGTGAGTTCATCATGAAGGATGCGTACTCTTTTGCTTCGGACTGGGAAGAGCTGGATCGGACTTATCAGGCTATGAACACGGCGTATAGTCGCATTCTGGAGCGTTGTGGTCTGGACTATATCCGTGTTGAGGCTGACGCAGGAACGATTGGCGGTCAAGGAGAAACACATGAGTTCATGGCTCTTGCTGATGTGGGTGAGGACACAATTGTAACCTGCAAACATTGTGGATATGCTGCAAATCTGGAGAAAGCGGATTATCAGACTTCTGGAGATATGGAGAAAAAAGAAGGAAGCTTGGAAGTTCCAGCTGATTCTGCGAGTGCAGACTCCACGCTTCAAACGGATCAACATTCAGGAGCGGAGAACGTAGTACGCATCTCCACACCTGACGTTCGTACGATCGCAGAGTTAACCACTTTTGTGGGCAAAGGTGCTGAACATATGATCAAAACGTTGCTTTATGTGGCGGATGGTCAGCTCGTCGCTGCGCTTGTACGTGGAGATCATGAATTGAATGACATCGCATTAAAGCAGGTGTTGGGGGCAGAGGAACTGATCCTTGCAGACGATGCAGCCATTGCGGCACATCCAAATCTGAAGGTAGGATTCCTGGGTCCGATTGGACTAAATCTGCCGATGGTGGTGGACGCTGACGTGGCAGTGATGAAGAGTGCAATTACAGGAGCTAATGAAGTGGATGTGCATGTTTCCGGTGTACGCCCAGGGGTTGATTTTGCATTGGAGCGAGTAAAACGAATCCGCTTTGCTGCGGAAGGGGATGCTTGTCCAACATGTGGATCGCCACTTGTGTTTACCAAAGGCATAGAGGTTGGACACATTTTCAAATTGGGAACGAAATATAGTGATGCCATGGGCGCTTCATTCCTGGATCGTAATGGTCGCCAGTGTGCGCCCGTCATGGGATGCTACGGCATTGGCGTATCCCGCCTGATGGCCGCTATAGCTGAACAATATGCAGGAGATGAAGGCATACGATGGCCTGCCGCTGTTGCGCCTTATGATGTGCATCTAATTACAGTAAGTTGGAAGGATGAGCAGCAGCGTCAGCTCACCTTCGAACTGGAACAACAATTGATCGATGGCGGTTACTCTGTACTGGTTGATGACCGGGATGAACGTCCGGGTGTGAAATTCAAGGATGCAGAGCTGATCGGATTGCCTGTGCAGATCGTCATTGGCCGAGGAGCAGCCGAAGGACAGGTCGAACTGGGATCACACGCACTTGCAGCATCAGGTGAATCGAAACGAATCGGTTTGACTGCACAGGAAGCTGTGCTTTATGTGAAGGAACAGCTCACTTCCTAAATTCAGGGGATTTTCTAATTATATGAGTTCATATAATAGTACCGAATATGATGCGTTAGCTGATTTTGATTGCTGAAATTCCAATGAGAGCATGAAAAAGAGGGCTATAGGCATGTAATTTGGCAGGATTTTATGAGTGATATCATACGAAATAACTATATTTGGACATATGTATTTAGTATACACATGATTTTATAATTAAGGATCTGAAGATGATCATACTCAGGCGGATTTATGTGCAAGTATGCAATTTTGAGAAGATAGAGATGTCGAAATAAAAGTACAATAACCGCATGAACACGGTCATTCCGGAGAGTTTTTATATAGTTCGGTGTGGAAGGCACATGATGAAGTTGGTCCGTAAAGGCCTGGCTGGGATTTATTTTTGCCTCAGATGATTGTCAGGATCAGCAGGATATGTCCACAGGAAATGTTCAAGTATCTGATGTGGATTGATGTTTAAGAACAGAGATACAAAAGGGTGTCCCCTTAACCAGTAATCTGGCTTTGGGTACACCCTTTTAGTTATGACAAGATAGATCGGTATGCTGATGCACTATAAGCGGTCATGCCTATATGCACTTTGCTTTGCTGAGCTTAAGAAGCTGCAGGCAATTTCAATTGTTGACCTGGATAAATCCAGTGTGGATTTTTGATATTGTTCAGCTTTTGCAATGCCTGCCAAGTTGTGCCGTATTGTTTGGAGATAGAGTACAGGGAGTCTCCGGATTTCACAACATGCAGTTTGGCTGGAGCAGGTTTACTTGGTGTTGGTTTAGACGGTTTTTCCGGTTTTGGTGTTTCTGGTTTTGGCTTAGTTGGAGCTGGTGTTTCTGTTGCCGGAGTTTCCGGCTCTACTGCAGGTTTTACCGCTTCACTGATCCGACCATCTGTTTTGATGTCTACAGCGCCAAGCTTCTGCATGTAATTGATCAATGCTTCGTCCAGCGCGCCATACATACCCGTAGTTGGATATTTGGCAAACATGGTGTATTCGTCACCACCAACAGCTGTGAAATCATTCGTTGCCAGTGTATACGTTGCTTCCGGATCAAGGGCTTTATCGCCAACGGTTACGGAATGTACACGGCTACCTTCTGCAGCGGAAGTGTCGATTTTGAACTTGATACCAGATACTTGCGGGAATCCACCGCTTGGTTCCGGGTAGGAAGCTACACCGACTTCAAGGGCTGCCAGAATATCGGACCCTTTTACTTCAAGGGTTACCACTTGATTACCAAAAGGAAGCACTGTGATGATATCACCTTTGGTTACGATCCCTTTTTCGATGGAAGCACGGATACCACCACCGTTAGTCAGTGCAATATCGGCTTTGCTGACATCACGAATGGCATCTGCAAGCAGGTCACCCAGGTTAGTTTCACCTGCACGTACCTGTTCACGTTTACCATCCAGCAGAATAGCTGTATTTGCTACTTCTTCTTTCAAAATAGGTTCTTGTTCTTTTTGAATGGAGTTCACGAGAGTCGCGACTTTCTCATTTGGTTTGATGTCTTTTGCTTCCGTTTCATCAATTAATGTTGCTTGTTTCTTTGTTACTTTACCACCGTCTACCCACAGATCGATGACACCTACGTAGTTAGTGTATTCTCCTGCACTTGCAATCAATGTTCCGTTATCGGATACAAGTCCATCTTGCAGTACAGTGTGGCTGTGACCATCGATGAATACATCGATGCCAGGAACTTCTTTAACAACTTTAAAGCTAGTATCCGTGCTGGACGCGTCTTGTCCAAGATGTCCCAGAACAACAACAACATCTACTTTGCTGCGGATTTCGTTCACCAGAACTTTGGCTTCTGCAGATGGATCTGTAATATCAAGACCTTCTACGTTTTTCGGATTTGTTTTGTACAAAGTTTCTGGTGTAGTCAAAGCGATGATACCAATTTTCACGCCATCCACCTCTTTAATGAGGTAAGGATCGAAGAGACGTGTTCCATCTTTTTTCTTCACGTTGGCACTCAGCATGGGGAAGTTCATCATGTCTGCCAGTTCGATCAGGCGATCTGAACCGTAGTTGAATTCGTGGTTACCCGGTACGATGGCTTGGTATCCCATTTCATTCATGACTTTCACGATGCTCTCACCATTCACGAGAGTGGCAAATGTTGTACCATGCACAGCATCTCCAGCATCGAGCAAGAGTGTGTTCGGGTTTTCGCTACGATATTTGTCAGCGATTCCAGCTACTTTGGCAAAACCCATAGCAGGTGAAGATTCAACTGCACGGGCATGCGTATCATTCGTATGTAGAATGGTAATGTGTTTACCTGTGCCCGGAGTGGTATCCGTTGCAGCTGCGGCAATACCTACACTGCCAAACAGCAAACAGACCGTTAGCAGAAGTGAAACGTAATTCTTCCAGATTTTCATATGAATCCGAAACCTCCCCAATTAATAATCTACTTGAGCGTTCACACAGCTCACGTAGTATTTTAACAGACTATTATTAGGAAATCTCGCGAATTACGTAAAAATAAGTAACCTGAAAGTGACATGTAATTCTGCTGTTGGAAAATATAATCTTCGGAAAGAACGTATGTTCTTAAAGTGTGTAAAAAAAATGCTGCGCTTCACGCGGCAGTCCGGTACGTAAACAAAATTTCTCCAAAGATTCTTCGGGTTCAGGCATCACTCCGGAGGTTAGCAATTGAATGGCAAAACGATTGGCCTGTCTTTCCAGCTTGCCTGGAGCAAAATAGGAATGTTCCTCCAGAAAGAATCGATTAATCCCTTTATGAAGTCGGTCATGACCAAGCTCATGTGCGCACACGAACCTTTGCCATTCCGGCGGCAAATCATTGTGTATGACGATAAACCTGCGCCGGAGCTTGCGAAAGTACAGTCCCTTGGTGGACTTCCCCAAATTGGTGAAACGAATCTGTATTCCAACCGCGCGGGCAATGCTGAACGGGCAGTTGGTCCGGTGTTTTCGAATCAGCTTTGTTACGATGTCATCCATATGATCTCACCTGCTGCCTTATTAAATTCAGTGGGTCATGCCTCATGGGCGATTGTCCGATTCGTCTGTCTTTTTGCGTTTGTTCATCTGTTTGGCTTCCCAGAACAGACCTGTCAGCACATCCTTGATTCGTTTCTTGTCCTCTTCATCGAGTGGAATGCCGTCAAACATCAGATCATCATCGTCTTCCAGCATCTTTTTGAAATCACGACGGTCTTTGTATGTAGCCCATTCCGGTACGTCCTGAAGTTCAGCAGCACTCCCTGGTTCAATATAACCAGCCTGCTTCATCATCTCTGTATAGGGCACCGAGAGTGCATCTGAAATCTTGCGGATGGTCGCTGGTTTTGGTACACCCCGGACTCCATTCTCAATACGTGAAATCTGTGAGTTGCTTATTCCGGCTGCTTCGGCGAGCTGATTGATGCTGTATCCCTGTTGCTCGCGCAGTTGTTTCATATAAGGACCAAAAGCGTGCTCCACAATTATGCCAACTCCTTTGATTCGTACAAGTGCTTGAGTTATAAAGAAGACAGTTGGATGGGGGGGAGGTAGATGTGCGTTCTATGCGCCGTTCCGGATTCGGATCGTTCTTTTGATCGCTGTTATCCCCAGATTTCCTATTTCCCTCTCTAAAGGGAGAAATCCGGGGATAAAGGCGAACGCTTCGCTTCTACAGAATCGATTCCGTCTCCTTCACTGCGTATGCGCGTGATACACACCTAAGTCCCTTCCCTAAAAATCTCAGTGGCTTCTTTATAAAAATCAAATGACTTGTACGGAAGTTCATTAATTAAACAGTACTATAACGTATATATACCATTAGGTAAAGAGATATGAAACAATTATGCCAAAAGGCATAGGAAATGAGAGCGAAGGTTTTATTTTATCGTCAAAACGAACCAAAATGAAGGTTTACTCCGATCTCCAGAAAGTGGTATCCTCAAATAGAAATACGAACACTATACGAACAAAATGTAAAGTTGAGGCGGAGCGTGTATTTTGTAATCACCTTCTGAAAAGTGGAATTCCCCGGATTATAGCGGTTTGGAGTGATTCCAAAAGGCAACAGGGGGAAATTTAAAAAATGTCGTTACTTTTTTGGAGAACTGGACAACTCTATGAATAAGAGCGTTTTGTCATCGACTATTAGAAATTTATTTTATAAAGAATACTAAAGGAGGAAGATAAATATGGAATTGATGCTGCCCGAATTGGACCGACGCAAAACGCAAACAGCTGTTGAAGCTGCGCTGGAAAAATACCGAATCTATAAAACCATTGCATTTGAAGAACGAGAGGTTATGGTGACGGCAAGTTATGCCGAGCGTTTCCACGGTGCAACCAATGTGACAGGGGATTCCACGGCGAGAACGGCGATCTACAATGTGGACGTGCAGCGCGCGCGTCAAGCATACTGCGATACGATTGATTTTGTTGTGTCCCGGCTGAGTGAAAAGGAACGTGTACTCGTCTGTGAACGATATCTGAAAGACGATGATGTGTTTGACTATAAAGTGTATAACCATGTGTTTGATCCGCCTGTCAGCAAGGATACGTATACGAAGATTCGTACACGTGCTTTCTACAAAATGGCGCTGGCTCTGTCAGATCGAGGTCTGATTAATATGGAGCCTTTGTCTGTGTCCCGCAAAGAGCGACAGAAGCTGGGCTGAGTGAGCGATTGAAGAAGTTGATCCTTTAATATCCAAGGTGGATTGGTTACAATAGTTGAACAAACCACAGTTGGTACAGCCAAAGGAGAGAATTCTGCGATGTCGGAAGAAGTCGGAATGCAGGAAATGGTCACGTTGAAGATAATCGCGGAAACGCTCAATACGTCCAATGATCTGAACTTAATGCTGGATACCGTGGTCGGCAAATTACTGGAGTTGACCGGATTAACGGCAGGCTGGATGTTTCTGATTAATGAACGTGGAGACTATACCTGTGTTTCGGATTATAATCTGCCCCCGGCATTACTGCGTAAAGATAAAGAGCCCATGCGAACGGGTACCTGCTGGTGTGTGAACCGCTTTAAGGACGGTCAGCTCAATCATGCGGTCAACATCATTAACTGTAAACGGCTGGAGGATGCGGTGGAATTCCGATGGGGAGATACTCATGATATTACCCACCATGCAACCGTTCCATTAAGGTCAGGGGAGAAGATGCTCGGCCTGCTCAACGTGGCTGCGCCAGCCAAGGAACATTTCAGCGACAGTGAACTGGCACTTTTACAGGGCGTGGCGTACCAGATTGGTAGTGCGGTAGAACGGATGAGATTGTATCGTGCGGAGCAGCGAAGAGCTGATCTGTATGCCAAGCTGGGAGAGTTCAGCACGGCTTTGGGTCTTGCAGTGAACGAGTGCAGCAATTCTGATGCTTTTTGTTTAAAAGTTGTACAGCTGCTTGGGCAGCATTATGATTGGCCTTTTGCTACAATCATTCAGCAGAAAAATGGATTGTTCGTTGTGCAGGCAGCCTATGCAGATGATAAGGTTCGAGCGTTATCAAGTACTCCGTTATCTTCAGAAGTGACGAGCCACATTAACCATATAATCAATAGTCATCGTGTAACATCTTTGTCTGGGACAGAGATCGCTGAGATATTTACCCTGTGCAAGCCTGACCAGACTGCGAATTCCATTGCCTTGGGAATTGCTGCTCCACTTCCGTACCATACGCCAGGGGAAACGGGAATTCTGGTGATCGGAATAGGAACATCAGGTCCTGCGCAGGCAGACCGTGAAGTGCTGGAGGCATTGGCTGAACATATTGCGGCCTCATGGGAGAGTCTGAAGCTGGCGGAGAATCGCCGCGAACTTGCACGAATGGAAGAGAGAAACCGGTTGGCTCGCGATCTGCATGATTCGGTTAATCAGATTTTATTTTCACTATCGTTAACGGCTAAAGGCGCGGAAAGTATGTTATCCAGCTCGGAACAGTTGCACCCGGCAGCGGAAGCGATGAAGGATATTCGGGCTTTGTCTCAGGAGGCTCTCAAGGAAATGCGTGCATTGATTATGCAGCTCCGTCCCGCGGGACTGGAAGCAGGGCTGCTCCATGCGCTACAGGAATACGGTACCAGCCAGGGGCTTCAAGTGGTGATGAACCGGACGGGAATGCGGTCTTTACCGCGTAATATAGAAGAAGCATTGTGGCGAATCGGACAGGAAGCGCTGAATAATGTAAGAAAACACGCGGATGTTCCTTCTGCTGAGGTCACCCTCAAGTTAAGTGATCATGAAGTGGTGTTCACCATCACAGATCAGGGAAAAGGTGGTGCGAACAGGCCAAAAGCGTCGTCTGGAAGCTCCCTTGGCCTGTCCATTATGAAGGAACGGGCTCAATCGCTCGGTGGCAGCTTAGAAATAGTGAGTTATTCCCGCAAGGGAACGACAATAACGGCAGTCATTCCACTTCCGTTCGAATCTGTATAAAGTCAGGGGGAAGAAGAGATGCCGATTACGATTTTGCTCGCAGACGATCATGCGATGGTGAGACGGGGGCTGCACGTTTTTTTGACGACACAGCAGGACATGAAGGTTGTGGGCGAAGCATCGAACGGACAGGAAGCACTGGCTCAGGCGGAAGCGTTAAAACCTGACGTGGTATTAATGGATCTGCATATGCCGATCATGGACGGAATTGAAACAGCCAGAAGGCTGCGCACGTTATTGCCAGCAACGCGAATCATTGTGCTCACCTCGTTTTCGGATCAGGATCATGTCGTTCCTGCTGTTCGCGCAGGGGTGAAAGGATATCTGCTCAAGGATATTGAACCGGAGGATCTGGCCGTAGCCATTCGTAATGTGCATGCAGGTCAGGTGGAATTGCATCCCGCCGCAGCAGGTCAATTGATGCATGTGATGGCTTCATCCGATTGGTCTATAAATGAACAGCAACCACAGGATATACCGACAGATCAGTCAGCAGACAGTCAACATCAGGAGCCAAAGCAGAAGGGTAAATCAACTGAAGCGTCTCTTGGCGGACTGGATATGCTCACTCGCCGTGAACAAGAAGTCTTGGGGCTGATTGCTCAAGGATTGAGCAACAAGGAAATTGCAGTTCAATTGGTCATCACCGAAAAAACGGTCAAAACACATGTCAGTCATCTGCTCGACAAACTGGGACTGGCGGATCGGACGCAAGCGGCTCTTCATGCCGTAAGAAATGGCTGGGTCGTGTGACCAATTCCGACATATGTTCATACTTAAGTCGTATAAACTCAACCTAAAGGTTGAGTTTTTTGGCATTTCAAGTTAAGTCTATCTGCTGACGATTTGGATGCAAAAGAAAGGTAAGATAAGAGTAGAAATAACAGATCGGTTGAAACATGAGAGTTTGAATTATTAAAAAACCAAGGAGAGTGACTTTATGAATATCGTTATTTTGGCAGGCAGTAATCGGAACAATGCAACCAGTACACGTCTGGGAGAGTATGCTGTGGAGATTATTCGAGGTCAGGGACATCAGGCCAGCCTGTTTGATCTGTATCAGACACCACTCCCATTATATGCACCAGATGAAAAACAAGCGGATCATGAACATCTGGCAGATCTGAATACACGTATGCTCGCGGCTGATGCGATCATCTTGTCTACACCAGAGTATCACGGCAGTATTAGCGGTGTGCTCAAAAATGCATTGGATCACCTGAGTCAGGCTCATTTCAGCGGCAAGCCCGTCCTGTCCATCAGCTCCTCTGGTGGAGCGGTGGGGGTAAGTTCACTTTTACAACTGCAAGCGATTGTTCGCAATCTGCATGGCATTAATGCCCAGGAGTGGATATCCATTGGTGGTGCGCAACGCAGACGATTTGAAGCGACATTTGACGGATACGAGGAGTATGAAGGCAGTCAGGATATAGAGGACCGGGTGCAGCGGGTCATTGGATCGTTTTTAAATCTGGCCCAGACGTTAACGAATGCGCGGAATTCTACCATGAGTTGAGAACCAAGGAAGATGAAAAATCGGAAAAGGAAAAGAGGTTGAGCATTATGATTACAGGCATATTTGAAACACATTTAAACGTGACGGATCTGGAGAGATCCCATCATTTCTATGAAACGGTCCTGGGTTTACCTCATGCCTACGGGCAGAAAGAACGTGGGAACTCCTTCTACTGGATTGGTGGAAAAGGCAATGCCATGCTGGGATTGTGGCAAAAGGAACCTTCCGAGGTGAAACGTCAGCACTTTGCTTTTCATGTATCTCTGGAGGATATGAAACATGCGGTGGCTCACTTGGAGAACAAAGGGATCAAGACACAGAACTTCCTGAATGATGATATCGGTGAACTGTACGTCTTTGGCTGGATGCCTGCGGTATCTGTATATTTTAACGATCCGGATGGTCATATGCTTGAATTCATCGCCATGCTCCCGGATGAAGCGAAGCCTGAACTTGGCATGGTGCCGTGGAGTCAGTGGGAGGAGATGCAGGAGAAGACCGTATGATGATTGAAGAATTACAGTTATATACAACACGGCTGGAGGACCTCAAGCATTTTTATCGTGATACGTTGGGAATGGAGGTCTCCAATGCCACGGATCAGGCCTTCAACCTGCAGGTTGGAGGGACAAAGATGATTTTCAAACCGTGTGAAACAGATCGTGAGCCCTTTTATCATGTGGCCTGGTCGATTCCGACGAATCGGTTCAAGCAAGCGAAGAAGTGGGCTGCATCACGTGTTGTTTTAAGCAGAGAAGGAGATCGGGATGAGACGTACTCTACTAACTGGAACTCTCATTCTCTCTATTTCGAAGATCCGGCAGGCAATATTATTGAGCTGATTGCTCATCATCGTATTCAGAACGAGAGTGACCATGACTTCTCGACTCAAGATATATTACAGGTGTGTGAGATTGGCCTGGTGACGGAGGATGTTCTGTCTGTGGTGAATGAGCTTCAGCAGATTGGACTCACGCGCTGGGGTGAGGTTAGTGATACCTTCGCTCCTGTAGGAGATGTACATGGTTTATTTATTGTGGTGAGGAAGGATCGGACATGGTTTTTCTCCAAGCAAAAAGCACAGATCTATCCGTTGGAAGTATCCATCCTTGGCGTGGGCAAGCTTCGAATTGGCTAAACTTTACATTCCGGGGCAAAACGGGCATATGTGGAGCATTTCCATCATGTTATAGAAGTAAGCGCTCTATTTATTAATTAGGATATATAAGTTGAACTAAATTTAGACGATAACGGAGAGGACAAATCTTAGTTCAACTTATATAGTTTCTCTGATGGGTTTACATATAATGAAGGGTGGTGGCAAGCTTGGATCGACGTTTGTTGGAAGATGGACTAGCGATTATCGTTTCCAGTCGGGAACGTACAGGGGATCTGTGGCACGCCCATTATGGGGCGGGTGCGATTGCGGCATATTTTTGGTTGCGGGAAAATCGTCTCACTGCCCTTGCCGCCGGCAGTGTTACGGCCGAAGCAAAAGCCATGCTTCGCCAGCATGGAATCAGCCCTGGCCAGACCTCTCCGATTGGTGAAATGATGCCCAGGGAAGATGCCGAGGCGTGTATTACGGACGCATTGGATCGAACGATTGGAGAACTGCACTGGGTTGGACACCAGGCCATCTACGGGGCAATCAGTCTGAAAGCCATTCGTGAACTGGATGGATGGGGCACTACGGAGGATATTGGTCGGCTGGTTGAACTGATCGATTCATTCGATCGAACCATCCCGGGAAGATCCTGGATGAACACAACGATGAAAGAAATTCGCAGTCTGAAGCCGGAAAACAGCGATGGTTTCCCCGAGATCGAAGATCCAACGCAGTTGTCACGCCTGATTCTGGATGAGCTTGGTGCGTTCCAGACCATATATCACGCGGAAGCGCATCATGATCTGATCGGTCATATGCTGACCTATGGACATGCGCTTAACATATTATATGAATTGGGTTATCCGGCATTATTCCACAAAGGCATTCCGCCTTTCCTTACCATGGTGAAGGCACTACGCTTAAGCCGAGATGTGGATATTGAACAGGAGATGCCGACATTGCAATCACCCGTAGACCTGCTGCCACTAGAACGGGCGGAACGATCAGTGGCGCTCCCTCATGAACTGGAATATTGGCTCACCGACAGACGTTCCCGTGACTGGAACGGAGGTCATGTATTTAAATTCCCGTTCAGTTTCTATCATCATGCCAAGAACGGGGAACCTATACCGGAAACATGGGAGAATTTTCGTTATATCATCGCGTGAGATAAACATACATTTCAGAAGGGGTGTCCGACATGACGGACACCCCTTCTAGGCATTATTCTGGTCTACCGAATTGTAGGGTAGGCATCCTGTACCTTTTTAACGGGGCCAAATTTCAAGGATAAAAAGGATCAGCATGACTCTGGACACCAGCATGTATGGTGATTTTCGTATGGGCTGACGCGCTGCCCATATTCCCCAGGAACTCATAAGTGCAATACTCCCCCAGAACATCCATAAGGAGATGCCTTCGGGTGTAAATAGAAAGGACAGCTTGGGCAGTCCCCTGTTGCCAGCCCCAAGAAGAACAGTAGTCATATAGACGAGGATAAGGAAAAACAACTCGAAGAGCAGGGTTTGCAGCCAGAAATAATAGATGTTGAACACTCGTAGCATGATGACTGTGATTAGGATAAACAGGATACCAACGGATAAGAATGTTGCCGCGGTCCATCCAATGAGAGATGTTGTTACAACATCTGTTTCCTGATATAAGATGTACATCGCCAACGCATACATAGCGGGACCCGCCATATAACTGGTGACAGCAATCCAAAGATAGAAGAAATATCTCTTTTTCATGGTCATATCCATCCTTTATTGTTCGTAGGATTTGAAAGCTACTTATGTCATATAAACATCATCAGGATGGGTTTGGTTGGACTATCAATAGGAGTTTTCTCCAAGAAATCGGCATTTAACCACCCCGGACACGACTACATTCATGCGTAATTCATCCCGATTACCATCAGCGCGAGTGGGGAAAGGCGGTAAAATGGTATTATCGGATCAGCAGCAAGGAAGACACACCGACAGCTCATACGCTAACGTACAGCCGGCTAGGGGGCCGGTTTTTTAATTCGGTGATTGCATCCTTGCCCTGATCGGGTATTAAAGACTAGATATATAAGTTGAACTAACGATTTACACGAGAACGAAGAGGACAGAAATAACCTGAAGAAGCGGAGCGTGCGCCTTTATCCACGGATTTCTACCTTTATATAAGTGGATCAAGAAAATCCGGGGATAACAGCGATCGGAAGGTTGTTCTGTCATCGAAGTGGCAAGTGTAAATATTCTGTAGTTCAACTTATATAGATAACAGGAGGCTACGTGATATGAAAACAGTATTGTATGTTCCACTCGATGATCGTCCAGCGAATCTGGATGATGTGATTGTGCAAGGGAAAGCAGCCGGTATCCATATCGTTACACCGAACCTGAGTGATATTAAGAATCGTCTCGACTCGGAGAAAACCGTAGATGGCACAACGCTGCTCGGCACCTCCACGCCGGTTTATGGCAAACCGTCCAAGATTCACGACTTTATTCTGAAACATGCTGCCAAGGTCGACGGATTCATAATCTCATCCGATATGCTCGCTTATGGCGGTCTGATTGGCAGTCGTCAGCTCCGCGAAGATGGAGGAGGCACCTATCCTGAGTACGATGAGGAAACCACTCGTTTCCTGGATGTGATCCGCGTGATCAAGCAGAAATACCCACGCAAACCCGTATTTGTAATGGACACCATCATGCGTTTGGCTACGACCTCGTTTGCAGATGGCTTGGCGCTTGATGCATATAATGAGTCCCGTGCATTGATGCAGCAGCCACGTCAGACATACACCGAGTTTGAGGATATTATCGAAGGTTATAACCTGTCCCCGGATGGAGTGGAATATGGGACAACGACCTATTTTGATAAAGAACAGTATTACAATACAAGACAGCATAAATTCAAAACAAATCTGTACATTCTGGATCATCTGGCTCGCACAGGTTATATCGATTTCCTTGCAGTTGGAGTCGACGATGCTAACACGCAGGGTGTTCAGATCAATGAAATCAAATATGTAGAAGCGCGGATCAATGAATGGCTGGGTGGAACCAATGGGCAAAATCCGGATCGAGCTATCGTATTGCCGGATGCGGATGGTCTGGGGCACGCTTTGGTTGCTCGCATGGCTAACCAGTTGTTCCGAGGCGGGGCGAGGACACGTTACGCAGTGAAATATTTTGGTCCTCACGGCAATACCATCATTAACACGTATGAATACATGGATGTACACGAGAATGTGGTTCGTCATGTGGATATTGTAGGTGGTGTGCTTGTAGCGGATTCGGCATATCCTGAACCGGATGTGGTGACGGATGTGGGTGCTGGCTTGGAAAATGAACAGCTAGTGGCTGTAGCAGCCGATCAAGTTGTCCCGTTTGACATGACCTCCGAACTGGATCGTATGACGAAGGGTCACCCAGGTAATTCCGGGGAGAACACGGGCATCGACATTGAGATTATTGCCATTACGGCTCTGGATCAGGTGCAGGCTGCGTTGGAGCAATTGACGCTGAATAGTGAGCAAGGTCTGCCTTCGGTATTGATTGATTTTGTGGGTAAAGGACCAGCGAATGTCGATGTTGCCGAAGCATTGCTCAACAGTCCATATACCGGACGGGTTCTGGGTTACAGTGCATGGAATACACCAGGTAACAAGATCGGTATTGCTGTAGGTATGGGGCAGTCGAGGTACGCATTGATCACAACAGAGAAGCATGAGCATAAGTTGCGAGATGCGATGAATGCGCATGGCTCGCTGTTGTTTAAGCGTTTCCTGAAGGATTACTACTACAAAGCGGTAGCGATTGCGGACATCCGCACGTATTCCCGAACCCATGCGTTGTATACCAACGTGGCTACACTTTCGGATCAAAATATGTTGCTGTTCAACTCAGAGGAAGACTATGCCCATTTGCAAACATTGCTCCGTGACTTGATGCAAACTTACACAACGGCACTTGCGAATAAAACAGCCTTCCAGACAGGCAATGTGGCGATTAAGCAGATCTGTGATGACGAATTGTCTTATGCGACGTATAGCAGTGCGCTGCTGGAATATGGGAATCCTGATTTCATCTGGGGCCGTGCATTTGAAATTACGTTGAACCCGCAAGTTACGCTGAACTAAACTGTTATCTTACCATGGGCTTCTCATGTTTGGGATCATCACTGGTATGACTGTACTGCTTAATCTCGCCGTTGTTAAAAATGATATATTGGTACTTCGCTTCGAGTTCATCCGCGAATGTTACTGAGGCACCGTAAGGTGCTTCAGAACTTTTTGAGGAGTAAGTACCTTGTACTTCGATAAGCTGTTCGGGTGAGTAACCTTTCTGTTCAATCAGGTAAGTGGTTACCTGTTGTTCAGCATCATTTTTCTTGAGCGGATTACCAAGCAGTCCGAAGTAAGCCCAGCAGGATATCCCGAGTATAAATGCTAAGATGACAAGTGAAGTGATCTTGAATGTTTTACTCATAGGTATTTCTCCTTCTTTTACGTAAGAGACAATGAATTTGATAATAAAATATTAATATATTTGGATAAATTTATCAATTATTTGATCTTAAAGCTTACTTAGGTATTCTTTAAAATGATGATTCTAGAATCGTCTTTTTTCCACCCGAACGTCTCCCTTAATCGCACCGAAGTCGTACGGAACACCATCCGCGCTAGGAATGAAAGGGTGTAAGATTGTATTATCGGATCAATAACAAGGGACACACCGAAAGCACATACGCTAATGTACAGACCGGCCAGGTGGCCGGTCTTTTTGATGCGGTGAATGTAGTCCCGGTACTGGTTCGATAGCAATACAGACTCTGAGTTAAAAGGGGGAGTCTACTGCTGCTGCATTGTCGCTGCACGGTGTGGGCAGATCTCAAACTTGCAGCCAAAGGGGGCGAAATGAATGTGTCTATGAGAAATAAAATTAGCACTGCCATGAGCACCGGTAAAATGAGTACGCTCATTAAAAAAACGCTGAAACAGAAGCTTGCGGTACTTGTTCCAGATTGGAATGGTCGTGTGCTGGATGTACCTGCGTCAGGCGAAATGTTGGCCGGGCCTTGTGCAGTGGTTGCGTTTGCCGAAGAGGTGCCGAAGTCTGCTTGGGCGGGATATCGACGGATTATTAAAATCTCACCATACGCTCGTCCGGAAGATGGTGGCGCTGAACAAGTGGAAGCTTGGTCAGCCCATCTAATCGAAGGGTTGCACCAGGTAAGACTGGTGGATGAAGCAGGTGAGGCCTTCACTTGCATCTATTTGGGTTCTTCAGATAGTGACCGGGTGGATGCAGGGTCTGGAATGTTTACGCGCAGTCTGCGGTTCGGAGTGTATGTTCCCGAAGACTCGGGAGTTGTCCTCGCTGAAACAGGGGACGCGTGGTTAGCTGCGCTTCAAGACTGGACACAGTCGGAACTTGGTTCGAACTGGTCTGTATATGGTGATGCCTGGCCTAGAGGATATGAGATGCCGTCTGTGTTATGGCGATTGGCTGGATGCAGCACGTCTGTGGCGGGCACTTCGGCATTGGAGGTTCGACAACAGTGGATTGGGCATGTGCTAACCGATCATCCAGTACTAACACGTCAGACCGTTACTCGGTTGGTAGAGCAACTTGCAGTGCAATCTCGTCTTGCCGTCACTGAAACGGATGGCGAAGAGCACGAAGGTAACACGCGATATATCACAGTGGATGAGGTCACAGCAGATTTACAGGCAGATGCCTATCTGAATGGACAGATTCGTCTGACACTACAGCAGCGGATTCGCCGTCCCGGTACGAATGTACCTTTGATTCGTGAGATTCACCATAGCAAAGGTATGGAGTAAACGTTAGTCGAGAGGAACCTTCTATTAGAGGTTGTTCAAAAAGCCCGCTTTTGATTACAAAGGATGCCTAACGGCATCATCAGCATCGAATATGGAATTCAGCCGAATAAGCATAAGCTTACGAAGTATGTTTCCTTTGGAAACATTGTAGTTGCTCACGTAGTTTTCCATACGCTCTGCTACTCCATTTCTAACTTCATCCCATCTTCTCGGTACTGAAAACCGATCTTTTTGAACATGCACTTTTAAGAGTGGTTCCAGATTATAGCTTTGAAATGATAGATGTGGCTTCAATATTATAGCTTCATATTCATAGGATCAAAAATTCATAGATCAAGCTTAAAGATCATCGTTTCACGAAATTAGTAGTCCAACAAATGAGGTGAGATGGCAATGGCAAGCTCAGTGAAAAAAAGCAAACAGACAGCCCCGCGGTATACACGGGCAGAATTGATGAATCATGCAGAAGCCCTCTTTGCCGTTAAGGCAGAGGTGCTGTACGGTGCGCTGTACGAAGCGGCGCAAGAGACGTTTTCCATTGAAGAAACGCAAGAACGAATTAACCAATTTATGAAAGCGAAGGTGAAGGGATAATGGCAGGTGGAAATTGGGAGCAAACGAATCGTCCGGTCCTTCCGGGCTTATATATGAATTTTCAGGCGGCAGCCTCCTCGGCCATTCAGGCAGGTACGCGGGGAACGGTCGTGGTACCAATCAAGGCCAACTGGGGTCCTGTGGGGACTTTTGTTGAAGTAGGGAGCGAAGCGGCGATTGAACGTATCTATGCGGCGAATGTGCTGGATAACGGTACGGCTTATACTTCCTTGAAGCTCGCCCTGTTGGGTGGGCCGAAGAAGTTGCTCGCTTGTCGGGTAGCAAGTGCTGCGGCCAAAGCAGCCACGCTTACTTTGAAGGACAGCAGTGATGCCAATGTTCTGCAACTGGATGCGAAGTATCCGGGAGATCGTGCAAATAGATTCTACGTCACCATCCAGCCAGGTGTGATTGATAATACGAAGCATGAAGTGCGCCTTTTTGAAGGCAACCGGATGTTGTATGCGCTCCTGACAGCGGATATTACAGCAGCTTCTCTGGCAAAAGAGATCAACGCGGATGAACAAAATGTCTGGTTAACGGCTCAGGCGATTGGCGATGATGCAGGTGTAGTTGCAACAATTGCGGGTGCGGCATTCAAAGGCGGCGTAAGTGGCAACGATGACCTGACCAATGCAGAGTACATTGCTGTACAGGGCGCGCTGGAAGGGGAGCAATTCGACGTCTTGGCTTTGGATCAGGCGGCTGATGCACCTCTGCTTGCGAGTTTTGCGGCATGGGTGAAACGTGTGCGTAGTGAAGGTAAACCGGTGGTGGCTGTATTTGGCGGTTCCTCAGCGGATGACACTTCTGCTACAGCAGCACAAAAAGCGGCAGCACGTTCGCTTGCGCTCAACCATGAAGGTGTGATTAATGTCGGTACAGGCGTACGCCTTGGAGATGCATTCTACAGCTCGGCGGAAACATCCGCCTATGTTGCAGGTCTGATCGCCGGACAACGTCTGAACCAATCCACAACCTATGCAGCTACTCCGTTCGATGATGTGACACGTCGCTGGACGCGTGCAGAACAGGAGCAGGCGGTACAGAATGGCGTATTTATTTTCTTCCATGATGGACGCCAGGTGAAAGCACTTCGTGGTGTAAACACACTGGTAACGCCAGCCGCTGGACAGAATAATGCGTGGAAAAAAATCCGTTCCATTCGTGTTTTGGATGCGATCAACACGGATTTGCAGCGCTCCGCGGAAGATACGTATATCGGTAAAGTGAACAATACTGAAGAGGGTCGTCAAGCACTGATTAGTGCCATGAAGGCCTATTTGGCGTTGCTCGCACAGAGTAATGTGATTGAAGCTGACGGTTACGATGTCATTCTTGATCCGGCGTATTATGGCACTGCTCCAGTTCTCAAACCGGAAGCGGATCAGGTATTCCTGCAATGGAACGTGAAGCTGACGGATGTGATGGAGCAGTTGTTTGGCACATTTTACGTGCAATAAGGTTGTGTGAAAGGAAAACGCGATTTTTTAATTTTAAGGAGGAAAATATATGTTGGATGCGTCAAGAGTAATTCTCGGTACCCATGGTCAGTTGCATATCGATGGTGTGTGGCAGACAAACATTAACAAGTTGGAAGCGAGTGTGGAGATTGAAAAGCGTGAGCTGAACCTGGTCGGTAACGACTGGAAGGTGCACAAAAACGGCGCGAAAAAAGGAACAGGCACGATGACGGGCTACAAAGTCACTTCCGATATGATCCAGCGCGGCTTCACCAAATTCGAGATTATTTCCAAGCTGAACGACCCAGAATCGTATGGACATGAGAGTGTATTGCTGAGAGGTTGCATGGTGGACAAAATCCAGCTTGCCAACTGGACAGCTGGCGAAGAAGTACCGGAAGAAACAGGCTTTACGTTTGAAGGATTTGAATTGCTGAATCCGATTGTGGCGAACTAAACTTTGAAATAGGCAAGTGATTGAGTTAGTTGCTTAAGCTTGGTTGCATAGTTACTTCATATTAATATGGACACCAATGCGGGCCGAGATGATCTCGGTCTCTTTGTTGTCTCTACAGGCTTGGAAGCTGGCATAGATGAACCCATTTGTGAAATAAGAAGGAGATAACGCCCGATGAGTATGAATGAAAATATGTCCGAAGAACAGATCTTGGATCAGTTGTTTGAAGCAGCAGAACGTCTGCCAGAGGAGAATGTGCGCATTCAGCGTCTGGATCTGCTGTTGACTTTGCGTGGACTGACGTCTTCCAAAGTGGATCACATTCGCGAACGCTGTACGATTCGAAAAACGACCAAAGGCCGCACCGAGGAAAAGGTGGATACCGAAACGTTTAACGCGCTGCTCATTTCTGAAGCAACGGTGAAATTAAAAGTCCGCAGCCTGGAATTGTCCGGCTGGGGGGATACCCGTATTACTGGCCGTATGAAGCTATCTGGTGGCGAACAGGCGGTACGTCGTATGTTGCTGGCTGGTGAATTGGATGCCGTAGGTGATAAAGTGCTGGAGCTGTCCGGCTTCGGTGTGGAGATTGAAGACCTAAAAAACTGATTCACTCCGGCGGGATGACCACGTTCCTGTATCACATGTGGGTACGTCATCATCTCCGGCCCGGAGAGTTCTGGTCTTTGCCACGTGGGGAGCGCTCGCTGTTAATTGCGTTCTCGGAAGAGGAAATGTCAGCGATAACTTCGCAAATGAATCGATAACGAAATAGGCTAGGAGGTGAAAAAATGGCAGAAATGATTGTAGGTTTATCCAAATCTAATGCGGAAATGCGGACAACCCTTCGATACCTAGATCAGATCCAACGCTCAACCGAACGTCTGGGCAGAGTTCGTTATCAGAGTCTGATTAAGGTGAACAATGAACTGAGAACGACAGGACGCAGGTTGGAGCATATTTATAGTATGGCTGTGCGAATCAGCAGGCTGCGAATTACACCGACGATTGGGTTGATTGATAAGCTCAGTCCAGCGTTGGATCGCGCATGGGCGAAACTGAACAGTTTCAGGGACCAGATGGTTACGGCTTCGGGCACAGTATCGCTTGAGGTTCGGCAGAAGATCGAAGTGGCGATGGGCAAAGGTGGGCCAACTGGCCCAACTATGGCTGTCATGATCCAGAACAACAAAAACATTACTAACAATACGAAGGAAGAAGAACCTAAAAAGTGGTGGGAAAACGTACTTGCAGCGGTCCAAGCATTCAATGATTTGAAGGATGCAGCCTTTAATGTAGGAGATATTTTTAAATTGTTCAAAAAGAAAAAAGAAGAAAGTCCTGCATCAGATCCAACCAGAAGTCCAGCATCCAAATGCTGCTGTTGTACAGGTGGAAAGATGGGCAAGAACCGTAGAGTTCGTTCACCGAATGCGGATGGTGGTGGATCAGATCGTGGAAGACGAAATTACCGAAGTGGTAGAAGGTCTAGTAATCGTTCGAACCGGGGCCCATCACCAGTACCCAATCCTGTACCTGATACTCCGACTCCTCCGGCCGATCGCAACCGTAATAGGGGAGGCGGTAGAAGAATACGAGGAAGCGGTAGATTAGGATTTGCGGATGGTGGATTGGGATCTTTAACTGACATGCTGGCTGGTAATGGATTGATGGATAATTTAAGTAGTGGCTTTGCCAAAGGAGCAAAAAGGTTGCTTGGACCTATCAGCATGCTTGCTGATGTAGCGAATGTAGCGACAGCACCTCCGGAAGAGCGTGGCCGAGCGGTGGGTTCGATGATTGGCGGCACAGCAGGTACTGCGATTGGTAGCGCCATCGGTAGCGTTCTTTTGCCTGGCATCGGGACATGGGTTGGTGGTGCAGTAGGTGGTTGGGCCGGAAGTACAGCAGGTGGCTGGATTGGAGACAAAGCGAAGGATATTGGAAACTTTATGTCTAGTGCTACCGAAGGTGTAGGTGATGCATTGTCAGGTGCAGCCGATTACGTCTCTGAGAAAACAAAAAAAATCACCGATGGCATATCCAACTTCTTTGGTTTTGGTTCCAAAAAAGAAGAGAAGACGATCTCGGCAGCAACGGTGGCCGCACCGTCTCCAGTTGCAACAGGCCCCCAGATGGCCCCTGCCTATATGCCACCGGCACTGACTATGACAGGCCCAGCCGCATATATGAACAGCAAGGTAGGCCAGCCTACCTCTGCTGGATTCATGGGTACAAGCATAATGCAGAACCAAGCGATGGCGGCTGGTAACGGCGCGCAGACGACTGGAAAAACGTCCACGATGACGGTACGGATATCCGAAGACCAGATGAGCAGTCTGTCCGGTTACTTGAAGGATTTCAAAACCGAAACTACCAATCAGATTGCGATCAATATTCCACCAGGTGCGGTGCAGGTGACCGTGCGCGAAAATGCGATTGATTATGACGCAGTTTCTCACCAGGTGGGGCAACGGATATCTAACGAGTTCCGCCGTGCGATGCAAAATCGCAAAACAATTATGGCCTAAGCAGAAAGGAGGCCGCAGATATGTCTGTACTTGAAGATAAAGTTGGTCCTAACAAAATGTCATTTACGTTGAAGGATGGCAATACTCCATTTCAATTTCCGGTAAACCCTGAAGAAGTTAATATTTCCAGATCTAAGGGATATGAAACGGTCAATATGTTGGAGCATGGCGAGTTTGATTTTGCACAAGGGGAGAAGGTGAAGGAGATCACCTTCTCTTCTTTTTTTCCGAAACGATATGATCCGTCCTATTGCATGGATGAAAAATATTTTCTGGATCCACGCGTGGCGATGAATGTGTTGAACACTTTTCTCATCTCCAAAAAGCCGCTGCGTTTCATCATTTCAGAGACGGGCGTGAACGTGCCTGTTTTTATTGTTTCGCTTAATTCGAGCTTTCGTGGGGGGGAGACAGGGGATATTTATTTCGACCTGACCCTACGCACATGGCGGGATTCCAAGGTGGAGAAGGTGGGCTCTGCGGCATCCGCGAGCAAGTCAGGTTCGCGTACCGATTTGAAAAAGAACAGCAAGACCTACACCGTCAAATCTGGCGACTCCCTGTCCAAAATAGCAAAGCTTGAGCTGGGTAGCAGTTCCAAATGGAACGAGATCTACAAGCTCAACGCAAAGATCATCGGGAGTGATCCGAACCGGATCAAGCCCGGACAAAAGCTGGTGATGCCATGACCTACAAGGTCATTGTCGACGACAAATACGACATCACCAAGTTGGTGGAGACGATTACGCTGAAGGACTCGCTTGACCAGATTGCCTATCAGGCTAACATCCGGCTGGCGGTGTCTGCATCTTCCGGTCTGCCTTCGATCTCACCGGGTATGGCGGTGCGGATTAGCGGGGTTCCTTTTGGCGAAAAATCCATGGTTCATCTGCTGCATCCTGCGGTCATCTGGGAGGTGGAAAGCTCGAACAGCGGCACTAAGCGGCTATCTCTCACGGTGTACGACCGAATGATATATCTGGAAAAATCGGAGGATGAGTTCCTGTTGCCGAAGGATCAGACTGCTACGCAGCGACTCAAAACCTACGCCAAAGAGTGGAAGATTCCATACGCTACATTGCCGGAAACCAAGACAAAGCTGGGAAAAGCCGTGTATCGGTCACAGACGATCTTCTCGATGATGTTTGCCGATCTGAAGGAAACGGCGAAGTCCGGCGGGGAGATGTATCATCCACGGATGACCCCCGGCGGGTTGCAGCTCTTTCAGGTCGGAAGTAATGCAAAGGTATATGAGCTGGATCGACTAATTGATCTGACCCAGATGCGTACGCTCGAAGGAGCGGTTACCAAAGTTAAAGTCATGGCAGCTTCGGAGTCCACGAGTGGCAAAGAGGTCCCTTCCAAAGTGCTCGCGATTGAGCAGAATGGTGTGGAAGAACTGGGCACATTGCAAAAGCTGATTGAAGACGATCAGGTCAAAACAGCAACCGCCGCTAAGAAACTGGCGAAAAGTCATCTGACGGGGATTCAGGAGACCTTTACGATATCCGCACCGGATGTGAATACGATTCGCGCCGGGGACGCAGTGTTGTTGAAAGGATTGAAGCTAATCGTGATGTCGGTCAGCCGTGATCTGTCTGCCGGACCTGGAACGATGACGTTGGAGCTGGGGACTGCTGAGCTGGTGAAAAGGAGGTATTACCTTGAATAAAGATGATCCGTATGGGCATTTTGCCGACGTCATGCGGGGCGCGATGAGTACCCATTCTCGTCAGGCCTTGAGCGGTCTGGGAGCAGTACTGGGTACGATGACCTCATCCGGCGTGAAGCTGGATGATTTCAAGCACGAAGTGCAGGATTATCTCGTGGCCGAGTTACCGGGCACGCTTGGACTGCCGGAGCGCGAGGCTGCTGGCGCGATTTCCGGTATACCTGACGTGGCAAATGGCGGAACGACGGGCACGGGACGGTTTCTTTTGCAAGAAGAGGAAGTGGAAGAAGCGGTGTGGTCTCTTGGTAAAGGATTAAAAGCGGGAGATCGCGTGCTGGCGATGCGGGTGAATGGCGGTAACGACATTGTGGTGCTGTGTAAGGTGGTGAGTGCGCATGCCTAGTTTGTTCCCGGAAACGGGTGTGGTCTGGGGAGATGAGGAGGATCTGTCGGGGACGGCTTCGGATGAGGTACGCTTTGGACGGAGCTGGCGATTCGATTATGATGCAGGGGATTTTGTATTGACCCCGAGTGGCAAAGTAGCTGCGGCGGGTGCGCATGAAGCCTGGGTGCAGTGGTGTATTAAGGCAGTGAAAACGCCACGGTACAGACATGTGATTTACTCCCGGAACTATGGTTCGGAGCTGGAGGATCTGGTAGGGCAGGGTGATAGCCGGGGTGTGATGGAAAGTGAGATTACACGGATGGTGACGGAGACGTTGCTGGCTGATCCACGCACGGATTCGGTAGACCAGTTCACGTTCGATTGGAATCGGGAGCAGTGCATGTTCTCTTGTCGGGTGGCGAGTGTGCAGGAAGAGATGTTTATTCTGGAAAGTGAGGTGATCTGACGGGATGGCTGAGATTCCGCGTTATTTGGAGGACCAGACGGAGGAACAGATTATGCAGCGTATGCTGGATCGTCTGCCCGCGGATCTGGATAAGTCGGAGGGTTCGTTCCTGTGGGATGCGGAAGCTCCAGTAGCGTTTATGCTGTCTGAGGCGGCGTTGTGGGCGCAGGAATTACTGCGGCGGGGGTTTGCAAGTACGGCTGCGAGCAGTGATCCGAATTTTCGTTCGGAAGAGCTGGATCTGCGGGCGGGAGAGCACGGTATTACGCGGCGAGCTGCTGTGGCAGCTCAGGGTGCTGTGAGATTCGCGGGTACGCCGGTGAAAGTGGTGCCTGCTGGAACGGTCGTAGCTACGCTCGCGGATGAAGTATCTGCTGAAGCTTCGCTCGAATATGAGACGGTAGGACGTGTGGAACTGGATGCTGAGGGCTCCGGTGTGGTAGGCGTGCGAGCGCTTGTTGCCGGAAAAGAGAGCAATGTGCCTGCGGGCACGGTAACTGTGTTGTCTACACCTGTAAGTGGCGTGACCTCTGTCACGAACGTTGATGTGATCAAAGGCGGTGCGGATATTGAGGCCGATACGGCATTGTTGGAACGCTTTTATGCCAAAGTCCGCAACCAAGGGACAAGCGGCAACAAAGCACAATATGTGCAATGGGCCAGTGAAGTGCCAGGTGTTGGTGCAACGCGTGTGATTCCGTTATGGCAGGGGCCAGGCACGGTGGGATTGTATCTGCTTGACACGGACAAACGTGCTGCAGGTACTGATCTGGTGGCGGCTGTGCAGAAGTACGTCGATCCTACGCAGGATGGACAGGGTGAAGGTGTTGCCCCGGCGGGGCCAGTGGTGTCCGTGATGCCCGCCGAGGAAGTGCCAATGAACATTCAGGTGAAGTTGACGTTGGCAAGTGATGCGACATTGGCCGATGTACGGTCATTGATCGAACGCGGGGTGACCGCGTATTTGAAACAGTTGGCTTTTGCCGATCCGCTCGTTCGTTACACCCGTATTGCCGCGATTCTATTGGACATTCCGCCCATTATCGACTATTCGGAGCTGACCGTGAACGGTGTGAGTGACCAGAATATCGAGATGACCGCGAGTCAGGTCGCCGTGCTGGGGGCGGTGGATGTGCATGAGTAGTGTTGGGCAGATGGTGGATGAGGAAGTAGTTAGGGAATGTAGAGACCGAGGAAGATTGGGAGAAATACGCCGATCTGGGTTGGATCTGGTGAGCGAGACGCTCCATATTGATGTGCAAGGAAGGGAGGGGACAGGGCATGAGTGCTCCTTCTATTGTAGATGTTGGACTAACGAGTGAGAAAGGGCGGGAATTGTTCTCGTATTTGCCAAGGTACTATGAGACTTCTCGTGTAATGCAGGCCGATATGCAGGCCAAAGGCACCGAGATGGATCTGTTGTACCAGGCGTTGGATGAGACGCTGGAGCAGTTTTTTGTCCGCACGGCGACGTGGGGGCTGGACTTCTGGGAACAGGAGCTTGGCATTGAGACAGATCGTCTCAAACCTCTGGAGCAGCGGCGTGCGGTGGTGGAGTCGAAGTTGCGCGGGGCAGGAAAGTTTTCGTGCAGGCAGGTTGCGAATGTGGCTGAGGCGTATGCCGGGGGCAAGGTGGATGTAACTTTTCAGTCGGAAGCGTGGAGTTTTACAGTAAGCTTTGTGGATACGCTGGGCATTCCGCCTAATATCGATGACCTCAAACGGGCGATTGAAGAATTGAAACCGGCCCATATGGCCGTGGAATATGAGTATCGTTATCTGGTCTGGGATGATCTGGACAAGCGACAAAAAACGTGGGATGAACTGGATGCCGCGTCCTTGACGTGGAATGAACTGGAGGTGTGGGCGTAATGCCACAAGAAACGGATCGATTGAAGTTACCTCTACCTTTGGGGAACGAGAATGTGACCCGGGAGAGTATTAATGGAATTTTTGAAAAGATTGATGCTGGTGTTGCGACGCAGGCGGATTTGGATACGCTTCGTGAAGCGGTGAGTCAGATGGATATTCCTGATGCGTCTTTGACGCAGAAAGGGAAGGTGCAATTGTCGAATAAGACGGATGGCTCGTCTGAGACGGTGGCGGCGACGGAGAAGGCGGTAAGGGATGCGTTGACAGCAGCTAAAGCAGCAAGCTTGTTGCGTACAGGCGGAGCTATGACAGGACGATTGATTATGAATCAGTGGGGAACGTTTTCTGGCTCTTCAAATGGTTCGGTGTTGTACGGTAGTAACTGTTTTCTTGATGGGAATACATTCAAGTACGAAAACAATCATTCTAACTTAGGCGCTCGTGGTATTTACATGCGGTATTCAGGCGCTGTTGCGACGGAAGTTTACATGTTTGATACAGGCCCGGTCGCAACCACAGCAGGAGCGGTTTTCACGCCAAATTTGGCTCGAATTGTTCACATGGGGGACTTGTTCCAAAAGCACAAATTAACGGCTGATGATGGAAAAAACCAATCATTAGCGGCAGGAACTGACCTTAACTCTGTGGTGGTTAATGGACAGTATAATGGCTATAACTTAGTAAATTCGCCCTTACCGACAAATGCCGACGGATGGTGGTGGTACGTTGAAGTTCAATGCCACACAAATGGAAACGGGTATGTACTCCAAAGGGCTAGTCGGCTCAACGGTGGGGTACAAACTTTGTATCAAAGAACCAGAGAAAATAACACTTGGTCGCCTTGGAGTCCCGATCTTTTTCAGGCTGTGGCTGATGCTAAAAACAGGCATATTATCTCGTCTGTAGCGCCTTCTGGCGGCAATGACGGTGACATCTGGTATCAATACTCATGATAGAGGGGAGGAGCATAATGCATGGCTTTAGGCATTAAGGTTGGCGGGACTTGGAAAACGCCTAATAAGTTATCAGTCAAGGTCTCAGGGAATTGGCGGGCTGTCCAACAAATTTATGCGAAAGCCGGGGGAGTATGGCGACCCATTTGGTCAATCGCACCGACTATGCGTAAGGGTTACGTATGGGGTAGCAATTCATATGTGGTCAAACAATCGGACCATGTCGAATGCTACGCATATAACTCAAGCACGGGCGGCGGCGAGGCAGCTGTGGTGACAAACATACCAGTGGATTTAACTGGCGTTTCTTATGTGGTGTTCGATTACGCTCTAGAAGGTTCATCTGACATCCAATCGGACGGAATCTTTATTGCTTCCTCTTCGCAGATGGGTGGAGCTGGAACATTTGACGCTCGAACGTATCGTGGTTCACTGACGACAAGGACTACAGTCAGCTTAAGCGTGTCCAGTCTGTCCGGGCCCTACTATTTGCGGGCGCACGCTTCAAACAACGGCGGCGTAGCCGTATGGAAACGTGTGCGTCTTTACCGCATCTTGCTGGACAGCAAAGAGATTTGGAACGCCAGTGCGGGCGGATCTTACGTCTAATAAGGAGGCGCGATCATGTCCGATTACAATTATGTGCAATACTACGAGGAAACCGGTAACGTTGTGACCATCTCGACGACAGAACCACCAGCGTCGGATGTGTACGCGGTGGCCAAAACGGAGAAGGACAAGCCGGGCGACGAGTTCACATACACCATAACGGTATTGAATGTAGATATTGAAAAGAGGATTATTGATTCAGACTATTCAGTCCTGAACAACCCGAAGGCGGCGCGGCTTCTTGCTGACAATGCCGCATTGAAAGAGGAAAAACGCCGAGCTGAAAACTGCAGTAGCAGAACTGACTATGATGATCGCTGCAGGTCAGGCATGAGGGGATAAGCGATGACATTTACATCTAACAGCGGACTGGTCAAAGTTTGGGTCAGTTTGGTCATGACCGGCACGTATAAACTGGAACAGGTACCTAATCTATATAACCTTAAAGCAGTCGTGTCGGATGTTATTAACGCAACAGCATAAGCGCCGCAAGGCGTTTTTTATTATGTCCTCTGGAGCGGTCAGGAGGCTTTTCCTATTACAAAGAAGGGTTTGCGGCGGCAGACATGACAGGCACACCAAGAGTAATACTGGATTATTCGGGATCACACGTAAGATGCGCTCGCCTTTTTATATCGCAAATGAGTTGTTGTCCATTATTGAAAATGGAGGCAAACTGGGTGCGCCGATTAAGTCTCTCACAGGATCAGCTCTGAACGTATATTTATAACACGTAAGATCGGATGCTAGTCCTTGTTAAATAGGAGACCTGACTTAATTTCAGTTCTCACCAATAAAAAGGAGGTGAACCATGAGTACAAACCAACTAACCACTGCCATCGCAGACGCTCTGACGCGGCATTTCCCCAACATCCCGATCCAACCTGCAACAGGCGATACAAGCTCCACCTCAGACTCCAAAGGCATCACCTACCGCCTGCTATCCGCCCAACTTACCCGTGAACGAAGCGATCGCTTCGTGCAATCTTACGGCTTTGAAATCCGATGGCTCGATCCAAACGATATCCCGGCAACTCTACCGGACGAACTATTCGAAGCATTGGAAACCATCGACGTGGAGGGAACGTCCTATCGCGCAACGGAATTGCGTTGGGAGACTGAGAACGATACGCCTCGAATGCTGGTGTATTACACCATGCGAACCACCAAAGTGTCGGAGTCCGCCGCTACCATGCAACAACTGGAACAGCGTTCTACTGCACTTAAAGCTGCTAAAGAATAACTATATAAATTGAACTAACATTTACACGAAAACGGAGAGGACAGAAATAACCTGAAGAAGCGGAGCGTGCGCCTTTATCCCTGGATTTTCCCCTTTAAAAAGGGAGTCAAAAAAATCTGGGGATAACAGCGATCGGAAGGTTGTTCTGTCATCGGAGTGGCAAATGTAATTATTCTTTGGTTGAACTTAAATAATCAAATGAGGGGATTAACATGAAAGGAATAGGAGGCGCATTGGCGATGTTTACGAAAAAAGAATCGGACCCTAAAAAAACGGAAGCTCAACAGAAAAACAATCAAAAATACAGCAAAGCACAGTTCGCCGAATCCCGGCAACTTAGCCGGATCGAGAAAGATATTTTGGCAGCAGTTCTGCTGGAAAAACAAACATACACCATAGAAGAAGCGCAAGAACACATCCAACAATTCATGAATGGGGAGGCACAATAATGGCTGGAGGAACATGGACGACACAAAACAAGGTACGCCCTGGCGTATATATGAATTTTGCATCAGAGGGCTCATTGCCGGGAACGGTAGGAGAGCGGGGAACGGTGGCTTTGGCACTTCCATTGTCATGGGGGCAAACAGGCTCAATCCTGACGGTACAAGCAGGTGAAGATGTACAAGCCAAATTGGGCTATGACTGGACAGCACCGCAATTGCTGCTGATTCGCGAGGCATTGAAACGGGCGCAGACCTTGCTTCTTTACCGACTCAATGCAGGTACCCAAGCCAAGGCAACCTTGGATAAACTGACAGTAACAGCCCAACACGGCGGCGTACGCGGTAATGATCTGGCTGTTGTAATCTCTGCAAATATCAATGAACCGGAACAACTGGATGTCTCTACTTTGCTTGCGGGTAAAGAAGTGGACAAACAAACTTCGTCCAGCATCGAAGCTCTGGTATCCAACGCATACGTTACATTTACTGGTGAAGGTGCACTCACAGCTACAGCGTCACTTCCACTAACAGGTGGTTTGGATGGTACAGCATCTAACCAAGAGCATGCTGATTTTCTGACCAAGCTGGAAGTACTGGATTTTAACACGGTTGGTCTGATCTCAGACGATGCTACACTCAAGTCAGTCTACACAGCCTACATCAAGCGTTTGCGTGATACCGAGGGCAAGAAGGTACAACTGGTTCTGTCGGATTATCCGGCTGCAGATCATGAAGGCATTATCAGTGTCAAAAATGGTGTTGTGCTCGCAGACGGTACCGTTCTTACGCCAAAACAAACCGTAGCATGGACTGCCGGTGCAACAGCGGGAGCTAACCTGAATGAATCTCTGACGTTCCGTGCATATGACGATGCCGTGGATGTGAATGGCAGATTGACACATACTGAGACAGAAGCAGCATTGCGCAACGGCGAGTTTGTGTTTACAGCGAGCAGCAACCGCGCGGTGGTGGAGCAGGATGTAAATACGTTCCGTTCGGTGACACCGGATAAGGCACGTCATTTTGCCAAAAACCGTGTTGTCCGTGTTCTCGATGGCATCGCTAACGATATGAAACGGATTTTCGAGTCCTATTATATCGGCAAAGTGAACAATAACGAAGATGGGCGCAGCCTGTTCCGTTCCCAATGTGTCACTTATCTGAAGCAGCTTCAGGATATTGGGGCGATTCAAAATTTCGATTCCAAAACAGATATCACTGTTGCTCCGGGCAATGAAACTGACAGTATTCTGATCGAGATTCAGGTCCAACCTGTGGATTCCGTTGAAAAAGTATATATGAAAGTGAAGGTGGTTTAAGATGGCATTTTTGAAAGCAAGTGACACGATCTCCGGTCAGGAAGGCCGCGCATACGCAACGATTAACGGACAGACGGAAGAAATGTTCTATGTGAAGACGCTGGAAGCAACAGTGGAGAAACAAAAAGCAGAGGTCAAAACCTTGGGTCGCCGCGGCGTACAGCACAAAGCAACCGGTTGGTCTGGCTCAGGTTCCATGACGATCTTTTATACCACTTCCCGTTTCCGCGAGCTGATGCTCCAGTACATGCAGAATGGTGTAGATACGTACTTCGACATTGAAGTGACCAACGAAGATCCTTCCTCTACGATTGGCAAACAGACCGTTACACTCAAAGGCGTCAACCTCGACAGTGTGATTATGGCATCCCTGGATACCGAGGCCGAGGCGTTGGAGGAAGAAGTGAGCTTTACCTTTGAAGATGTCGATATGCCTGTATCGTTCAATCTGCCGAAGTAATGTAGCGTAGAAAGCATAATACCTTAAGATTTATAAAGAGTATAAATTAGCAGCGGGTTTGTAAAAGAAACCTGTTCCACTTGCCTGTGTTACGGGCTATTTGGCGTGTCAAAATACTGTTCTTCGCCGCTTCGTGCGGCGGGGGACCTAACTTTAGAGGAGGAACAATACATGAGTGGATTGAGTATGTTTTTTGCCCAAAATGCAGCAACAGATACAACGGAGGAGTTTATCGTATCCCCCCGATTCAAAGATGAGAAAGGCGAGCCGGTTGCATGGAAACTGCGCAGCATGACCGAGGACGAAAACCAGGAATGCCGCAAAGCGGCTACCCGCAAAATCAAGGGCAAGAACGGTGTCTACACACCCGACATCGATGCGAATGATTACATGGCTCGCCTGATGAGCGCAAGTGTCGTTTATCCCGATTTGAAAAACGCAGAACTCCAGCGTTCATATGGCGTGATGGGGGCGGAATCGCTTTTGCGGAAAATGCTGTTGCCTGGGGAATTTGCTTCGCTCGGTGAACAGGTCCAGAAGCTGAACGGCTTCAATCAGGATATGAACGAACTGGTGGATGACGTAAAAAACTAATTAAAGAGGGCGATTCCGAAGCCAATCTGGCTTATTACGCTCTCCATGAATTAAACATTTTGCCGCATGAGCTAATGGCCTTCTCTATGCGAGAACGAGCGGCAATCTATGCGATGATCTCCATCCGGGTGGAGGAAGAGAAGAAAGAACGGTCCAAGAATCGCGCCCGAAAGAAATAAAAAGGAAAGGAGGGAGAAATGAATGTATGCCATGTTTGCAAGACTGTACCTTACTTCAACACGTATAGTAACGCAATTTCAACAATTACCTGCTGCTATAAGTACCATGTTTAATTCTGCTCGACTGAACAGTATTGCAATGGCATCCAAATTGCTGCAGGGCGTATCCGAGGAACAAGCCAAAGTGAACGCGGCTTTTGCAGAAGGAGCCGGGCGTGTAAGAGCCTGGATCAGCATGATCAAGTCAGCAGGACAAGCGGTTCTTGTTCCAGCAGCACAAGAAGAGGATCTGAAGCATCGCTATATGGCTGCTACGGGTGATGATGCTCAGGGGGAGACGATCTTTAATCGCTACCGTGCGGAAGCTTTCAAGAGCGGACAGAATGTTACGGATGCTTTGAAAGGTACACTATCTCTCATTCCGTATGCACAGAATACGGATCAGGTTGACCAACTGAGAGATATGACTAAACGGTTGAGTATGCTTTCTCCAGATGGGAAAAGTATGTCAGATGCATCCAGTGCCTTGGTTGCTGCCATGAACGGAGACAATGGTGAACTTGCTAATTCTTTTAACATTCCTGCTGAAGCTCTAAGTGGAGCGGGTCTGCAACAAACTATCGATTCATCCAATCTGGATGGATTTATCACCAAGCTTGATGTCATTTTGCAAAAACAAGGCTATACCCAACAGGCTTTTGACACTATGCTGGATTCACCACTACAGAAGTGGAACATGCTTGTGAATCAGTTTAATGGGGTTCTGGGCCAGATTGGACAGGTAGCTCTTGTTGCCTTGACGCCTCTACTAGATCGATTAAATGAGGCATTTGCCAATGGTGAATTCACTGGCATTATTGAATGGCTTAGCAATGCATTTACGGTTGCGGCAAACGCGCTGACGATGCTGGTAAATGGCATTCTGTATATAGCAAGTGTGATCCAACAAAACTGGGATATTATTCAGCCGATCCTTATGGCGCTTGCGCTTGTGGCTCTGGCTTTGGTCATTATCCAAGTTTACAGTTTGGTTGCAGCCTGGTTATTACTGAATTGGCCTATTCTGCTCGTCATCGCTGCCATTGCAGCTGTTATCGGTATTTTAAGCATGATGGGAATATCGGGAACTGAGATTTTGGGAGCAATTATCGGTACATTTATGCTGCTTGGAGAGATGGTAAGGGTTGTGATTGCCACGATGTGGAATCGATTTGCTATATTCGCAGAGTTCATAGCCAATGTCTTCAAAGACCCATTCTATGCATTCCAAAAATTGCTTTACGATTTGGGAATGTTCGGGATGCAGATATTTTACAATCTTATTGTAGGAATTGAGGACTTTCTGGGCAAAGCGATGGGGGCAATTGGGAAGGTAGCTTCCTTTATTAATGATATCTTTGGTACAAATTTTGCTGTCATGTCCGAAGCCGATATCAACATTGCTAGCAAAAGCGTCAAGGGTTGGATGGATACACTGAAATCAATTGAGCCACAAAGTGACAAAGATGTATTCCACATGAAACGGATGGATGGAGAATTCGATCCAAAGGTTTCTGACAAGGGACAAGATATAGCAAAAAATCTATTATCAAAAATACCTTCTCTGCCTGTTCCAAGTTCCAAAGAAACAAAATTACCCGGAAACTTTGGCGGCTCAACTCCCAAAACGCCTTCCATGCCATCGATGCCAACTGCACCTGCTCCCAATATTGTTCCCAACAGCAACATGAGTAACATCAACAAAATCAACAATATCGGACAGGTGGACAAGATCGGTGACGTGGACGGCACAGTGGATGTGACGAGCGAGGATCTGAAACTGATGCGTGAGCTTGCAGAGATGCAGGCGATTCAGCGATTTGTCAGTCTGACGCCAACCGTTCAGGTCACCACAGGGGATATCAACAGCGGACATGATGTGGACAGCATCATCAGCAAAATCACCGATGGACTGAACAGTCAGATCGTCTCCAGTGCCCAGGGGGTGTATGGATAAGTGGAATATTATATTCAACTAAGCTTCAATAACCGCTCCGAATACATGTTTTTCCCGGTGACACCCGAGAGCATTGAGTTTTCGGATTCGGGAGATGGCAGTACATTTAACGTTAGCGCTTTGGGTGAAATTAACGTGATCAAGTCGCCGAAGCTGCGTGAAGTCAGTTTCAGCGGGATTTTTCCGGCAGACTACAGCCCGTATCATCTGAACTACGATGCAAGACATCCGGCAATTCAGAAGCAGTTTTACCGTGATCCCTATGAATATGTGAAAAAGATCATCCGCTGGATGCAGACGGGCAGACCCGTCAGACTGTTCTTTTCCAGTGCAAGGTACACTATTAATATGGCGGTTTCCATTGAGAGCTTCGACTGGAAGGAGACAGCGGGTACGGTGGGGGATATTCAGTATGATATCAAGCTGAAGCAGTTCATTTTCTATGCCGCCAAAAAAGTAGTGCCACTCAAGGACAGCAAGGATACGGCTGCTTCAAAAACAAAAACCAAATCCTCCCGGCCCAATGAAAAAATCCAGCCCAAGACTGTCACACTCAAAGCCGGAGACTCCTTGTGGTCTGTAGCCAAAACCCATTTGGGAGATGGATCTCGCTGGAAAGAACTGCAGAAGCTGAATGGCATCAAAGATGCACAACTGAAGAAGCTGCCGATTGGACTTGTGATCAAGCTTCCGTGAAAGGAGAGGGAATATGCAAGAGCAGATCAGGCTGGATGATAAGCTGGCAAACATGAAGGAACGGTTATTGCTGGATGACAAACAGGGCAACATCTGGGACATTAGCGAAATTGCCGGCGACATTACGTACAAAACCTCCCGTATCGGCAAGCCCTCCTCTCTGGAATTCACGTTGATCAAGGGCAGCCTGTACCAGAATAAGCAATTCACCTATGAGAATGGATTTGTCGTGAAATATATCAGCAACGAGGTAGGCATATTTTACGGATATATCTTCTCGGTGGATAGTGGCAAGGACGAAAGTGTCAAAATCAAAGCCTACGACCAGACTCGTTATCTAACCGCGAATCAGACTTACAAGTTCGTTAACGCAACGGCTACGGATGTGATCAAACGAATTGCCAAAGACTTTCTGTTGAAAACAGGTGATCTGATTCAGCCAAAGTATGTTATTCCGCGCATGTTATTTGATAACAAAAAGCTGATCGACATGATCTGTGAGGCGCTCGACCGAACGCTCATCTATGGTGGTAAAAACTACATCTTTTACGATGATTTCGGCAAACTTGTGCTTCGGGATGTGGAAGAGATGCCTTACGGCTTTGTTATTGGGGATAACAGTCTGCTCACGGATTACAGTTATACGCGGTCAATTGACGACCAGACGTATAACAAGATTAAGCTGTATCGGGATAACAAGGATACGGGAAAAAGAGAAACGTTTGTTCATCAGGATTCAGGCAGCATCCGTCAATGGGGGCTGCTTTTTTTGTACCAAAAAGCGGATGATGGCCTGAACGAAGGTCAGATTGATGAAATGCTCAAGACCCTGATGACCCTCCGCAATCGCGAGACGCAGACGTTGAAGGTGGATGCGCTTGGTGATTTCAAGGTGAGGGCAGGCAGTTTTGTCAACATCCAGATCGATGAACTGAAGATTAATCAATATTTTCTGGTAGACGAATGTACGCATAAGATACAGGGGGGCGTGCATACGATGTCACTGGATTTGAAGGTGGTGTAACGATAAATGATGCTGGACGTGATTAAAAAGGCGGCGGTGGCTGCCGTAGATGCCAAGTCTCCCGTTCAGATAATGTACGGAAGCGTGACAAACACGCAGCCTCTGGAGATTACCGTTGAACAACGGCTGGCATTGGCTGAGCCTTTTCTGGTACTGCCAGAGTCCGTAGTGAACAAAGCTTGGACCGTGGGTGATCATGTCTTGTTGTTACGTGTTCAAGGCGGAGACAGCTTTGTCGTGCTGGATCGGCTGGTGAATCCATGATTCCACAGGGTGCGCAGATAAGTGCAGAAGATCAGGAAGAAGCTGTTGTGCTTCCAAGTCTAACGTATGTATTTCAAGCTTCAGGACAACGAATTGGAAGATTGCAACTGGATGGAAAAGATGCGGTAAAACAGGCGGTGTATAAAGCGTTGTCTACACGCCGCTACGAGCATCTAATCTATTCCTCGGATTACGGCATGGAATGGTCCTGGGAAGGAATGGCCGGGAGATCCATGGTTGAATCGGAACTGGAGCGCTGGATTCGCGAAGCGTTGCTTCCGGATGATCGTATATCGGATGTAACGGAGTTCGATTTTGTCCACGAGGCCGATGGAGTAAGGGTTTCGTTTACCGTGGAAACAGATTTTGGCAGCTTCAGGGAAGAGACGGAGGTGAACATGAATGTATGAAGAGCAGACGTTTGAAGTTATTTTAAACCGAATGCTGGATAGGGTACCAGATGGTGTGGATAAACGTGAAGGCAGCATTATCTATGATGCGCTTGCGCCAGCGGCTGTGGAAATGGCTCAGATGTATATCGAGCTGGATGTGAACGCCAATCTGAAGTTTGCAGATACAGCCTCTGGAGAGTATCTGGATCGCGCGGTGGCTTGGTCGGGCATTAGTCGGAAGCCGGCCACGAAGGCGCGTTGGGTTGGTAGTTTTCGGGATAACGAAGGGAAGCCTGTTGAAGTTCCTTTGGAGAGTCGTTTTTCCACTGGGGATCGGGTGTATGTTGTTGTGGAACGCATCGCGGCAGGGCAATATGTGTTGGAATGTGAGGTCGCGGGAGCGGAAGGTAATGAATATACGGGGGCACTGCTGCCCATCGATTATATTGCTGGTCTTACCACAGCCGAATTGACACAGTTGCTGGTTCCTGGAGAAGACGAGGAAACGGATCAGGCTTTGTATGACCGATATCAGGACAAAGTTTCCCGTCCGGTCACGAGTGCGAACAAATATCAGTATGAGTTATGGGCACGGGAAAACTCCGGTGTGGGCAAAGCAAAAGCTTTTCCACTGTGGGACGGTCCCGGTACAGTCAAAGTGGCATTGCTGAATAACGAAATGCAAACACCTGCTGAGGCGGTCATTGAGGCAGTTCAGAAATATATCGATCCAACCCAGGATGGAATGGGCGAAGGTGCTGCTCCAATTGGACCTGTGGTTACGGTGGTGGGGGCGGAAGAAGTACCCATTGATGTGGAGGTGCAGGTCACACTTGCTTCTGGTTCAACGTACGAGGGCGTGAAGACACTAATTGAAACGGGAGTTATGGCGTATCTGAAAGAACTGGCTTTTGCCGATCCGTTGGTGCGTTGGACACGTATTGCCAATGTCATTCTGGATATCCCACCCGTGATCGACTATAGCGATCTGCTGGTGAATGGTGGTATGTCCAATCTGGAGATCGCCCCCGGCGCCGTAGCCGTTCTTGGGACGGTGAAGGTGACATGAGTAAATCAGAGATGTTAATGACTCTTTTGCCCCCGTTGTATGAAAATGTGCTTGAGATGCAGCTTCTCACGGAGACCGAAGGTGTAGAGCTGGACAAGCTTACGGTGGGTTTGGAAAGTGTGCTGGATCAATTCTACCCGGAGTCTGCGACCTGGACATTGGAACGTTATGAGCGGGATTTGCAGATTCCGACGAATCAAGCCAAGCCAGACGACCAGCGGAGATCCGTAATCATTTCCAAAATGCGCGGCAGCGGCAAAGTCTCTGGCTCGATGCTCAAGAACGTGGCGCAGGCCTACGAAAGCGGTGGGATTGATGTATCTGTGTCGCCCGAGGAATACTTGATCCGAATTCGCTTTATCGACACATGGGGCTTGCCGCCCAATCTGGACGATCTTAAGGCAGCAATTGAGGATATTAAACCGGCACATATGACCGTGGACTATCGTCTGCGGTATTTGACGATTGCGGAAGTGGAAAGCATGACGCTGGCTGAGATCGAACAGACCCGTCAGGATAAATTTTTAGGAGGTGGAGCTTAAATGAATGAACCAAAAACACCGAATCTTGGGTTGAATAAAATTGACCGTTCCTCGCCATCGACAACCTATTTTGATCTGGATAAGTATTTGGATCAGAACTGGGAGAAGGTTGATGACGGTGTAGGGCAAGTGGAAGAAAAGGCTGAGGAAACCGCAGCACAGGTGAGTAGTATTCAGGAGCGGTTGGATACCGAGAAGCGTAGATCGGTGACGTTGGAGCCTGGATTGCAAGTTGTTCATGCTAGACGTTCCTCGGCATTTAAATTGGAAGGATTGAAGGGTCGAACGCTTGTGAACTTGTTGGGGCGGGATGGAGGCTTTGAGGGATATAGTAACTGGGGTATAGGCGCTGCGTCAGCAACTTTAGACACTTCTACGTATGCCCAGGGAAGTCTGAGTTCATTAAAAGTAACCCTTGCCTCGACTAACAGCAACATAAGCAAGGAAGTGTCTACGTCAGTCGGTAAGACATATGTTCTAGTAGCTGATATCAAAAACGTATCAACTAGTAGCGCATTCGTTTCAATATCCACTGTAGTTAACGGAAATAAAGTAACGGGATCGACCTTTGGGACTTCATTCGCTAGCTTCACGGCGACAGCCTCAACCCATGCGATTGCAGTTGTTGGTAGCGGGGTAGCGGGGCAAGTATTCAATGCGGACAATGTCCGCCTTTACGAAGTCAGTGCAGCAGAATACGCAGCATTGAACAGCATGACTCCGGAACAGGTAGCAGATAAATATCCATACGTTGATAGTGTTCAACCTGTGCGGAATCCATACGTAATTCGTTATGGAGAGAATTTGTTGCCTTCATTTTATGAAGCTGCGTTAATTACCAAAAATTCCAAGATAATCAGCCCATATGTGTATGAACAAACATCAGAATCTACAGATCCATGGACACGGATCCTTGTCACTATCTGTCCACAAAAAGATTATCATTTATCTTTCTCAACTTTAAAAGGTAAGGGTATGTTAGCTGTTTTTTCTGTAGACGAGCAGACGGTACTACTTAATTACAGTAACAATGGCGGAACGTTCAATAGCGGTAATCTTACGCAAATTTCTGTTTATGTCAACGGCACGGGAAACCGTGCTGACACAATTATTAACCCAATGCTGACGCTCGGCAACATGCCAAAACCATTCAAACCACGCGAAGACACTATGCTCGCATTGCAAACGGATCTATACGCTGATCCATTGACCGAGACTAATGCTGATGAAGTTTTCGAGAAGGACGGTCAATATTTCAAATTAAAGAAGTGGCAAAATGTTGTCTTGGATGGAAGCAAGCTTACATCTTCAATAGTTGGCAATAAAGCAGGATATAAAACACTCTATCCTAAATTACCAGGAATCGATTATAACTATGATTCTGTAGGGGAAGCAGTTGCTGTTAAATACAATGGGAAAATCTTAACTTGGGGACAACACGAAGCAAGTGCAGATGGATGGGCAGTTGATAGGATGAATAGTAATTTTGCTATAAGCGTTTCTAACTCAGACAGTGGATGGGGAGACTCATACACGCCAACAGTCGAAGAGCGGTATGCATATTTCATGGGATGGACAATGCGTAACATGAGTGCCAGCGCTTACAATGATCCGACAAACGCGGCTCAAAAAACATGGACGCCGATAGGATATTCACCTCCAGCTAACTGGAATAGCACATGGGCACATTTAAGAACATCAGTACCAGTAAACGAGAGTTCTCCCTCTATTAAAGATGGGACAATTTCGTCATACCAGCTTGTATATCAACTTGCAACGCCAACTGTCGAAGCAATCACGTCAGAAGGAAAATTGACGTTAGTTGAAGGTAATAACCAAGTTGAAGTCGACACGGGCATCATGCTGCGTGAATATACGCCGGCCTCAGAAAATACGGTAAATATTGTCGGTAGACGTGAGATTAACTATACATCTGTTCCGCACTCATTGCTTAAAACTAAAGCAAGGAATATTCTCGCGATTTATAAAAATGGTGCTAAAGATGATCGATGGGCTATTGGTAGAAACGTGATGGATGCTTACGGAACAGCAAGAGCGAATCTGGTGAAAGATGCGTTTGATCCGTCAGCCACGTACACGGTAACTTACTTTATGCTGGACACGTCTCCGGTTGCTCAATTCGTCGGATCAATAGCCGAAAATGAAAAGGCATTGCTTACGGATATGAACGATCTCATGCGTCAAAACGCGGGGGCGGTGTCAGTGGTCGAGACCGCGGTTAACGAGGCTGTTCGTACTTTGCTGCAACAACAAAATAAACGAAACGTTTGGGGGCCGATTGAATAATGGCAGATACAATCAAAAATTTATTCGAAGGTAACGTACCTACCACGTCTTCGAAGGTATATACCGTCCCAACGAATAAGTATGCTGTGGTTAAGTCAGCTATTATTTGCAACTACAGTGCGTCTGACGCGTTATTTACTTTGACTATCGGCGGATCTCGTATCGCTCAAAACCATGTGATAAAGCCTGGCGCTACTTTAGTTCTTTCCGAATTAGATATTCCAATAATTCAAGGAGAAGAAATTTATATATCATCTAACATTTCTGGATTGTCCATATTTTTAACTGGATTCGAACGAAATTATGAACCGGCAGGATATCCTTTCGTAAAGGTAACAGCGACCAGTGCAGACTCTATTCCTTCAAATGACTTTGATTCTATCATTCGCTCTATTATCATTTGTAATGGACACGGAAGCGTATCCTCGGAGGTGTCTATGAATACTGGTTGGTATTTGATAAGTAAGAAAGTCATTAAAGCAAGAGACACGCTTATTGTTCCGTTGCCTAAGGTATTCTTACCTAAGGGAAGGCCGACCAACTTTATTTCAACTGGAACAAATAGTTGGGTGACGTTGATTTTAGAAAAGGCGGTGCAGTAAATGCCGTTAATTGATAATTACTTGCTGGACAATTACTTGATTGACGGGCCGAAGGTATTTCCCGCTACGATCAATGAGCGAACAATTTCTGTTCCGTATACCATAATATCTCCAAACTCAAAAAGAGATGTCTTCTTATTCGATATTCCTTTAGGGATTCGCATGTTTAACGCATTTTCGAAATTGGGTCCTATCATGAGTTTTGATAGTGTATATGCTACGCCTCAATTAGTATTAAGAAATACAACAGGTTCCGTGAATAGCGGAGTTGTGTTGAACGTACATCCTTACCCTAATCGCTTGTCTATGCTCATGGTCGATTTTGTGAAAGGGAAGATGAATGGAATCACCATCAATTCACAAAGTGATGGGTATGTTTTTTCTAACTTATCTACGATAGATTTTGCGGCCAGTGGCTTGAACTTGAACATGCCCTTTGGATTGTACATGAGAGGTACATCCACCACGGCTACTGGTGGCGGTATGTGGATTGATAGTGCCTTGTTAGAAACCTACTTCACTTAAGAGGGATTGGTTTTTTCCTCTGTAGTTTGGGAAGCTTTTGGGTGATCATAGAGAGATAAACAAGGGGGAAAGGGTGTGACGTTGTGAGCCGTGAAAGCTCATACCGCATACTCATTTTTGCCATATCAAAAACACGAAAGGTAGTGGAAAAATGAACGAACAAGAGCCGAAAAATAAAATCGGTATGAAGGTCTACTGCGACTTGCAATTCGGGAACGTATTCGTGATTACGCCAGAGAGCGCCGGGATCGTCGTCGAAACGACACGGGAGCAGGATTTCAAGTTGTATAAAGCGTTGGACGATAAAGTTCCCGATAGCATGGGTATGATTCAGCTTGAACATGGCGAATCATGTTTGACCGTGCCGAGGGCGGTATGATTACACGCGTTGATTTGGAAACATTGGAACCACTCTTTGACTACCCGCTAAAACCCGATGAAGAACCACAACCGCCTGCCATTTCATTAACGTCTCAAATTGCCGAATTGGCGGCAGAAAATCAGCGATTGCGGGAAGAAAACAACACGAATAAATAGGCGCTCATGGGATTACACATGTTGCTGCTTAGTTAGATGCCTAATGCGGAATAAACTTGCTTGGCTGCTGGATTTGATGGGCTGTAGCATTCATGATGGGAGGTGAGACTATGTTAGCTATATAGGTAATGATGGTTCATTAAGGAATGATCAAGTTGGAGTCTGTACCAGTTCAAAGCCGTGATAAAGTGGCGGAAGCTCTGCGAGTTGGAGATATGGACCAAAACGGAAAAATCACTTAACAAGCGTTCCGAATACGGAGCGCTATTTTTATGCCTTCTGGAGCATTTAGTATTTCAATATTAAAAGGAGGTGAAACCATGGAAAGATGGGACACCCTATGGAAATGGGGAATTGCACTAATGAGCAGCTCAGTAACCTACTTCTTCGGTGGTTGGTCAGGCGTACTCGGCGTACTACTTGTGTTCGTCATCCTCGATTACCTAACGGGCATTGCGGCAGCAGGCATGAGTGGCAAGCTAGAAAGTAACGTTGGGATGTTCGGCATCGCCAGAAAGGTGTTTATATTTGCAATGGTATCGGTGGCTCATCTGGTGGACGGTGTTCTGGGAGACGGACATTTGTTCAGGGATGCGGTCGCCTTTTTTTATATCGCAAATGAGTTGTTGTCCATTATCGAAAACGGGGGCAAGTTGGGCGCACCTATTCCGCCAGTGATTCGGCAGGCCATTGAAGTGCTCAAGGGCAAGGGGGGAACCGGGGAACTCCCCGGTAACTTCTCCCCAAGTGCCAAAGACACTTTTTCACAGGCAGATCCGGACGACATAAATTCACAGGCTGGAGATAGTAAGAAGTAATGTGACTATAGCAAGCTAGCACGTGAAAATACACATAACTCAACACATCAGGGACACGCACACAAGCAACCCCTGATCCAACCGCATTAACTATAGGAGCATTTTGCATCAATCCAGAGAGTGACATCCAATCAGCAATGTATAGATCAGAATGCTCTAATCTGTCTATACTTGTACCCGGGAACGCTTGAATCGAATGATGTAAAATGCTGATACAAACGGCAATTTGCCGCATAAAGGGTGTGAGAAACATGCAAACGAGAAGTTCGGGCAACACACAGGGCATTGACGTCTCCCGATACCAGGGCAATATTGACTGGGCGAAAGTGAAGGCAAGTGGCATGACATTTGTATTCATCAAGGCAACCGAGGGACAGACATATACCGATCCCAATTATCAGAAAAATGTAACCGGTGCACTTGCTGCGGGCATGCTGGTCGGAACATATCACTTCTTCCGTGCGACATCCACCGATGGTGCCAAGGCAGAAGCGGCACATTACGCCAATACACTTAACAAAGTGGGAGGCGCCAAAGCGTTACAACTTCCACCCGTCATGGACTACGAGAACAATCCCGGCAACCTGAGCAAAGCGCAGATGAATACAGTTGCCAAAGCTTTTTTAACCGAATTACAACGTCTGACAGGTGTGAAACCGATCATATACACGGGCAATTCATTTGCCAGGAATTTTGACACAACACTCAGCTCATATGATCTGTGGATCGCGCGCTACAGCAACACCCGTGTACCGGACGACCAGCCGGCATGGAAGCGTTGGACGTTCTGGCAGTATACGGATTCAGGCAAGGTGAATGGCATTAGTGGCAACGTGGATATGAATGAATTCGAGGGAACAGCGGCACAGCTCAGAGCAAGATACGCAGCAGCCACTCCGAAACCACCGGAGCCATCCAATCCAACGAATCCAAGTCATCCGAATCCACCAACCGAACCACCGAAAGGGGGCGAACCGATGACAGCCGAAGAGAAAGCAGCGTTTGATGCGCTCAAATCCCAGGTCGACAAACTGCAGGCGCGTCAGCAAATGGAAGTTCCAGTATGGGCAAGGGCAGCTGTGGATGCAGCACTAGCATATGACACTAAAAATCCATTGTTCAGCATCGATAATGGGGCGAGTTATGATTTTTACCGTTTTATTACCGTGATGCATCGCAGAGGTTTGTTTAAAAAGTGAGCTGATTCTTAGCAAATTAGAATGTTGATTTTATATAAATGTGGATGGAGTGGAGAAGGAACACGAGACGCTTTTTGTCGAACCGTGTTCCTTTTTTGTGTTTTGTGTAAGTGATATTAACGCATATAATAAAGTTGAAGACTTATGTCTGTAAATCTCTTGTCTAATTGATTAATGTGATGTAAAGTAAGTTACACGAAATTGTTTTTCACCACAGTTTATTTACACAATCCTCCTCATCATGACAAAACCATAACATATGAAGTTATTGTAATGTCTCCCTGTTGTACAATCCAACATCTCAAGATGACTCGTTCATACATTTTACACATCCAATCTGCAAGAGGAAGCCACCACCTTAAACAACTTACACGATTCATAAAACAACCTAGCCTATGTTGAGTTTCTTTCGTCCGTATTGCAAACGAACGATAACGATAACGATAACGATACTAATCCGGTCTCCACACTCCATGCTCAAGACGACACGCCCAAGGAACAGACTTTATTGCGTAGCCAGCAGCGTAGTATCCATATGCCCATCAGTATTTTTAATCTACCAACTTAAACTTGCTCTTACCAGTCCATACCCACTTGCTGTTTCTTATTGACCTAAGTTCAAATAAAACGCAACAATCTTATTCAATATCATAGATTCATCTCACAGGATACGTTGTTGAACGGTCTCTTTTTCTATAAAAGTAGTCAATCCACGTCCTCACTCAATGAGCACGGTCTGATATTTACCTGTATTCCATATGTATCCCATGCTGTTTTTACATTTTATACACATGCCTTACTTTTCCCAGAACATTAATTCAGGTATCGCAGGCATTTAAAGCCTTTTATATGATACATAGCACCAAACCGATTGCCAACATTGGAGATCTTTCATGCCAGCATCACACACATTATGAGACAGGGAAGGGTGTTGTACGTATGCGAATGAGAAAAAAATGGATGTCCGGTGTTCTAACGATGGCCTTGAGTACCGTATTGGTGTTGTCCGGTTGCTCCAGTAACGAGAGTGGAGAGAATACGCCTGCTCCGGCGGAAGGAACCGACCCTCCAACCGAAACGGTAGCACAGGATACGATGATTATGGGGCGTGGTGGGGATTCCGTAGCACTCGATCCGGCGATTGTGACCGATGGGGAGTCGCTGAAGATTGGGCATCAAGTGTTTGATTCATTGCTGGACTACAAGGAAGGCGGAACAGAGGTCATTCCTGGACTAGCAGAGAGCTGGGAGATTTCGGCGGATGGGCTCAAGTATGTGTTTAAGCTGAAGTCCGGTGTGAAATTCCATGATGGAACTGACTTCAACGCAGAGTCTGTTGTGTTTAACTTCAACCGCTGGGGCGATCCGGCGAGTGAATATAAATTCGAGGGAGATTCCTTCGATTATTACGATTCCATGTTTGGTCCAGAGGACGGACGTGTGATCAAGGAAGTGAAGGCGACGGACGAAACTACGGTGGAGTTCACATTGAACCAGCCACAAGCGCCTTTCCTGCAAAATATTGCGATGACGCCATTTGGCATTGCCAGCCCAACCGCGATTCAGGAGAAAAAAGAAAACTTCAAGAGCGAGCCTGTGGGCACCGGCCCATTTGTATTCAAAGAGTGGAAGCGTAACGACTCCATTACCCTGGAGAAAAATGCGGATTATTGGAAAGAAGGACTGCCAAAGCTGAACAAAGTGATCGTGCGTTCCATTCCGGATAATACCGCTCGCTTCAATGCCCTGCAAAACGGCGAGATTGATGTCATGGAAGACCTGAATCCGGACGATCTGTCCATTCTTGAAGGCAACAGCGAGTTGCAGAAGATCGAGCGTCCACCGTTCAACGTGGCGTATATTGGCTTTAACTTCAAGAAGAAACCATTTGATAATGTCAAAGTCAGACAAGCCCTCAATCATGCGGTGAACAAGCAGGCCCTTATTGATGCATTCTTTGCTGGACAAGCTGAACCTGCTGTGAACCCGATGCCGCCAACGCTGTGGGGATACAACGATACCATTGAGGATTACCCATATGATCTGGAAAAAGCAAAAGCTTTACTGGCCGAAGCTGGCTTCCCTGACGGATTGCCTGATCCGGTAACCTTCTATGCGATGCCGGTATCCCGCCCGTATATGCCTGATGGCAAGAAGGTAGCGGAAGCGATCCAGGCCGATTTTGAGAAAATCGGAGTGACCGTCACCATCGAATCACCGGAGTGGGCAACGTATCTCGAAGATACAAAGGCCGGGGAGAAGGACGACATTTACATGCTCGGCTGGACAGGTGACAATGGTGACCCAGATAACTTCCTGTATACACTGCTGGATAAAGATGCCATTCCAAGCAACAACCGCAGTTATTATGTAAACGAAGAATTACACACATTGCTGACGGGTGCACAGACAGAAACCGATCAAGACAAACGTGCGGAACTTTACAAACAGGCACAGGTCATTATCAAGGAAGATGCACCGTGGATTCCTCTGGTACACACGACGCCAATTCTGGCAGGTAAAGCCAACCTGAAAGGTTTCGTCCCTTCTCCACTGGGCACCGAATCCTATGCCGGTGCTTATTTCGAGTAAGCTGTAAGCTGAACTTATCAATTTCAGAATAACTGCGATCTGAAGATGGCACTACAGTTCGGAGTGATTACGTTTAATTCTTTCTTTCAAAGCGCTGGTGAGACGAAATGCTTGGCAGAACCCACATCCGGACGTAACTATCCAAAGCATGCGTTTTTGCCGGCGCTTTTTATTTTGCACGATATGTCGAAGGCAGGTGAACAGGATTGAACAGCTATATTGTCAAACGTGTGCTTGTGTTGCTGCCCGTACTGCTGGGCATGACCCTGATTGTCTTTTCCATCATCCACGCCATCCCGGGTGACCCGGCCGAGACCATACTTGGGCAAAAGGCAACCGAACAATCCAAGCAGGCCCTCCGTGACCAACTCGGTCTGGATAAACCCTGGTTCCAGCAATATTTCGCCTACTTGGGCGATTTGCTCAAAGGCGACCTTGGAACATCCATCCGCACCAAGGTGCCTATTGCCCAGGAAATTGTGCCTTATCTGACAGCAACCCTTGAATTAACGATGGCAAGTATGTTGTTTGCTGTCATTATTGGGGTGAATGCCGGGATTGTCAGTGCATGGAAGCACAACTCCTGGTTTGATTATTGCTGTATGGTCATTGCTTTGGTGGGTGTATCCATGCCGATCTTCTGGCTCGGTCTGATGGAACAATGGCTGTTTGCGAACAAGTTACAGTGGCTGCCGTCCATTGGGCGCATGAATGCGCGTGATCCGGTGGATGCCATTACGGGCTTGTATGTGCTGGATACGATGATTGCTGGACAATGGAATCAGTTGTGGATCGTAACAAAACATTTGATTCTGCCAAGTGCTGCACTGGGAACGATTCCAATGGCTGTTATTGCCCGGATGACGCGTTCCAGCATGCTGGAAGTAATGAGTTCCGATTACATTCGTACAGCAAAGGCGAAGGGACTGGGTCCGTTTTTTGTCGTATATGGACATGCGCTCAAAAATGCGTTTATTCCCGTCCTCACGGTTATCGGCATCCAGACTGGGTCATTGCTCGGAGGTGCGGTGTTGACCGAAACGATCTTTGCCTGGCCGGGCGTGGGACGTTATATATATGAAGCAATTAGTTCGCGGGACTATCCGGTGATCCAGAGTGGCATTCTGATCGTGGCGTTCTTTTTTGTGGTGATCAATCTGATTGTAGATTTGCTCTATGCCGTGTTTGATCCTCGTATTAGTTATAAATAGTTACTCCATAAAGAACCAATCTGCAGAAGCGAAGCTAAAAGCTTTCTAAAAGAAAGCTACATTGGAAGCATAGGCTGCGCATGTATCACCGGATTTTCACCTTTAAATAGGTGGATCAATATAATCTGGGGATAACAGCGATCAGAAGATGGTAATGCAATCGTAGTGCTTGAGTGTAATAGAACGCGTTGATCTTTTGTTATATTCATATCCAAGAAAGGAGACACCGCATGGCCAAATTATCGACCAATACCGGACCATCCATTGACGCTGCGTCGGCGAGCACATCCGGTCCATGGCGGGAAGCGTGGAGAACGTTTCGGAGAAATCGGCTTGCGCTTGCAGGTCTGATTATTATCGTATTTTTTATCCTGTTGGCCTTCCTCGCGCAATACATCGCACCTTACGATTACAAGGAACAGGTGCTGGTGGATCGGCTTCAGGCCCCTTCGGCAGAGCATTGGTTTGGTACCGATGATCTGGGGCGTGATGTATTTTCCCGAGTGCTGCATGGGGCGCGTATTTCCTTGTGGGTGGGGTTCTTCTCCGTCATTGGTTCCATTATCGCGGGTACGCTGCTTGGTTTAATTGCAGGATTTTATGGGAAATGGGCGGACATGCTTATCTCGCGTTTATTTGATATCTTGCTCGCCTTTCCCGGGATTTTGCTAGCCATCGCCATTGTGGCGATATTGGGCCCGTCTTTGCAAAATGCACTGCTCGCCATCGCCATCGTGAACATCCCGACCTACGGAAGATTGGTGCGTTCACGGGTACTCAGCTTGAGACAGGAGGAATTCATTACGTCGGCACGGACACTTGGAGCGGGCAACGGTCGAATCTTGTTTCGCCACATCTTGCCCAACAGCCTTACTCCGCTGATCGTGCAAGGTACACTCGGAATTGGGACTGCGATCATCGAAGCTGCTGCACTCGGATTTCTAGGCATGGGTGCACAACCACCCGACCCGGAATGGGGTAAAATGCTGTCAGACTCCCGTCAGTTTATACAAAAAGCACCGTGGACACTGATCTTCCCCGGCGTTTCCATTATGTTGACCGTTCTCGGCTTCAACCTAATGGGCGACGGCCTGCGCGACACCCTTGATCCTAAAATGGCGAAAAAGTAGAATTTTCAAACTCAAACTCAAACTCAAACTCAAACTCAAACTCAAACTCAAACCGTGACCATAACTTGTAACCCAAGCTCGAACTCAAACTGCAACTTTGATTGAAACCCTAACTCTGCAAGCCTAACTTTTTCTGTAACGCAGCATGCGTGCCAAAGGCAACGTTAACACTAACCGTAAGCACTAATTTTTATCACAATCCTATCTGAAGCTGTAACGCCAACACTTGCTTCAACTCTAAAGAACCCGGGAGCCCTTATTTTACGATTTCCAGCCAATTTCCCAGTCTAACGAACCTCACACGCGTTATTTTGCGAAAACCTGCGGAAAGTCTCAAAAGGTTGGCTAAAGTCGAGAAATAGCGTGTCTACGATTCGTTAGCTCACAAAAACCTCCCAAAAAGGCAATTAACGCCTCTGAGATTCGTTAGCGCGTGACTGTCATACTGCTCAAGACATTCAAGCAACCAAGATACCAACATATCAACATACCAAAGTACCAACATACCTACCAAAGTACCCATACAACATACATCAGTCTCAACACAGTAAGGCCGAGGATACTCCAAGGTACATTAGACGGAAATGTTTTGATACTAGCCGCTATAACAGACACAATAAAATCTTTCCCCATGCCGATTCGAACTCTGGTTCGAGTCGGCTTTTGTTTTACCTGCGGGATTACGGTAAAATGATTGGTGATGTGCAAAAGTTAAAGAGTTATTCGATCTTTTAGTTAAAATAACCGCCTACGTATTGACACCCAATTTTCCCATATGTTATATAAAAGGAAGGGATTAGCACTCCGATCATTAGAGTGCTAACGGAAGATGTTTTTATTATAAGCCTACATATGGAATGATTCTGTTTTTGAAAATAGAGATTGAACCTGAGTAGGACATGCGAAGCCAAGGAAGCAACAGATTCGAAGAAGCGAAATGTTTGCTTAATCAACAGAATCCATTTAAATAGAAGGATATAATCCTCAAACAAGTTCCTGATCAAATGCAAAAGGGAATCAAAAAAATCTGGGGATAACAGCGATCCGAAAAACGATTCGTAACCGGAACGGCTACATTGCAGAACGTCATGCATTTTTGAAGATTAGCCAATCTATTGGATCTGATGATCAAGCGTTTAAGCCACAAATGATTTTCTGGCATCCGTAAGTTTTGTATGAAAAACTCAAGGATTTACTTTCTATTTTCAATCAAATCATTCGATATCCCAATTTGAAAGGAGTCCAACCATTCATGGCTAAAAAAGAATTCCAGGCAGAATCCAAACGTTTGCTGGATATGATGATCAACTCCATTTACACCCAAAGAGAAATCTTTTTGAGAGAATTGATCTCCAACTCCAGTGACGCCATTGATAAAATTTATTACAGAGCACTTACCGACGATTCGCTCGTTTTCAACAAAGAGGACTACTTCATCAAGCTTACGATTGACAAAGAAAACCGCACGCTCACACTGACGGATACCGGAATCGGGATGACGAAGGAAGAGCTGGAGAACAACCTGGGGGTTATCGCGAAGAGTGGTTCCCTGGCGTTCAAGAAAGAAAATGAAGCAAAAGACGGCCACAACATCATCGGACAATTCGGGGTAGGTTTCTACTCGGCATTCATGGTGGCGGACAAGCTGACCGTAACAAGTAAAACGCTGGGCAGCGACGAGGCTTGGAAATGGGAGTCCGAAGGCGCGGATGGTTACACGATCACACCAGCTGAGAAAGATTCCGTAGGTACAGAGATCGTCCTGACGATCAAAGAGAATACCGAAGAAGATTCGTATGACGAATTTTTGGAAGAGTACCGCCTGAGATCCATCATCAAGAAATACTCCGACTTCATTCGCTACCCGATCAAGATGGATGTAACGGGTCAACGTCCAAAAGAGGGCGCGGAGAACGAGTTCGAGGAATACCAAGAAGAACAAACCGTGAACAGCATGGTGCCGATCTGGCGTAAAAATAAAAGCGAATTGACCGAAGAAGATTACAATAACTTCTATATGGAAAAACGCTACGGTTTTGACAAACCGCTTAAACACCTGCACATCAGCGCAGATGGCGCTGTGGTGTACAATGCAATCCTGTTTATTCCGGAGAACACACCGTTTGACTACTATACAAAAGAGTATGAAAAAGGCCTCGAGCTTTACTCCAACGGTGTATTGATCATGGATAAATGCGGGGATCTGTTGCCAGATTACTTTGGATTTGTTAAAGGTATGGTGGATTCGGAAGACCTGTCCCTGAACATTTCCCGTGAGATGTTGCAACATGACCGTCAGCTTAGCCTGATCGCGAAGAACATTAAAAACAAAATCAAGAGCCAACTGCAAAGTCTATTGAAGGACGAGCGAGAGAACTACGAGAAGTTCTACCAAGCGTTTGGTCGTCAATTAAAATATGGTGTATACAGCGACTATGGTGTGAACAAGGATACTTTGCAGGATCTGCTGTTGTTCACGTCTTCCAAAGAGAGAAAACTCGTGAGCCTGGACGAATACGTCTCCAGAATGCCGGAAGATCAGAAGTACATCTACTATGCATCTGGTGAGTCCATTAGCCGTATTGAGAAGCTGCCACAGATCGAGGGTGTTCTTGAGAAAGGGTACGAAGTATTGTACTTTACCGATGACATCGACGAGTTTGCAATCAAGATGATCACGAACTACAAGGAGAAAGAATTCAAATCCATCTCCAGTGGTGACCTGGGTATCGAAGATAGCGCAGACAAAGAAGAAACGGACGCTCAAGACAACGACAACAAAGAGTTGTTTGAAGCGATGCAAGCTCAATTAGCGGGTAAAGTCAAAGCCGTTAAAGCTTCCAAACGTCTCAGAAGTCACCCGGTATGTTTGTCCACCGAAGGTGAATTGACGATTGAAATGGAGAAAATCTTGAAAGCTATGCCGAACAGCGAAAACGTACAAGCCGACAAAGTGCTCGAAATCAACGTAAATCACGATGTCTTCAAATCGTTGAAAGACGCTTTCGCGCAGGATCAGGAAAAACTAAACCTTTACACAAGCCTATTGTACCATCAGGCATTGCTAATTGAGGGACTGCCAATTCAAGATCCAGTAGAGTTCACCAACGATATCTGTAAGGTTATGGTGTAATACCGTTACACCCACCATCTCCACCCCGACAGGGCGTTTCAGTCCTGTCGGTTTTTTTGTTTTTTACCCACAACGGGTAGGAGCGGGGGAGGCAGACCATCATTGCAGCGATCGATGAACATCGTAATGAAATTCTTTAGCCTTTCAAAGTTTTGAAGAATTCTCCCTTTATAGAGAATAGGGAATGTAATGACTTTGGGAGTGAATCAAACAGCAAAAGTAGTGAAGGGGACGGAATCGATTCTGAAGAAGCGAAGCGTTCGCCTTTGTCTCCGGGTTTTTCCCTAGTTAAAGGGAATTCAGAAAACCTGGAGACAACAGCGATCAGAAGAACGATCCGTAACCGGAACGGCTACCTGGTGTCACAGTGAGTACTTATGGTTGTTCTGCTATGGGAGCGAGCATATGTGAATAATGAGTTCAATTTTTTAGATGCACGGATGATAGTCTGGCAGGGTATAATAAGAGAAGATGACTGTTCATCACAAGTTGATGTAAGAAGAGATGACAATCGCAGACAGGTTTTACTTTTCGAAACCACAGATGTTGTGTATAATCACTCAAAATAGAGACAGTCGGCTAGGAGTGATCCCCATGCAATGGAACGATCTGAGAGAACATAGACAATATCCTGAATTAACCAAATTGGATGGATCTCGTGCAGCGTATGAACGGGACTATTCGAGACTCATTCATTCACCGACCTTCCGTCGGTTACAGGGCAAATCGCAGGTGTTTGGCGCAGGAACGGGTGATTATTATCGTACTCGTTTGACCCATTCCCTAGAGGTGGCACAGATTGCAAGAGAGGCTGCCCGAAGTCTGATTCGCCGTTTTCCAGAGGTAGACTGGGACCGCGCGGACAACCCCGGCCTTATTATTGATTCAGAAGTGGTGGAGTGCGCTGCAATCGCACATGATTTTGGTCACCCGCCGTTTGGACATAAAGGTGAAGAGGTATTAGATGGCATTCTGGATGACCTCATTAACACCGAGGCTAAGAAAATCATGAAAAAAAGCCGCAACGCCAAAGTTCCCAAGGTCGAGTCCGAGGTACGTGCTGAGTTAAAACGGAAATACGAGCATTTTGAAGGCAATGCGCACAACTTCCGTCTCATTATGCACTTGGAGAAACGTGAAGATATCGACGGACTGAATCTGTCTGATGCGGTATTACTAGGGATAAACAAGTATCCGTACCCTGGGACAGAGAGCAAAAAAGGCATGTATCATCATGAGTGGCAATATATTCGGGAGATCCGTGATCGCTGGAACGTACCGGCGGGCAAGAAGACGCTGGAAGCACAGCTGATGGACCTTTGCGACGATATTGCGTACTCCTCACATGACTTGGAGGATGGCATCAAAGCAGGCAAAATTGAAGTACATGAGCATTTCCTGCAAGATCCGCATGTGAATCGACTGATTGTGGATAAAATTACAACGCTGGAGGATCTGTTCTGGAACGGATGGACCCGAGAAGCGATTGGGCAAAAGGTAGAAGAGGTCCTCGCTTCGTTCCTGCGCATCTGGAATGAAAAGATGCCGTTCTGCGAGCATGATTACTCGCGTACCCGCCGTGAGGTGAAAGCCTACTGGGTGAGCTTTTTTGTAGGCAGTCTTGGCGTTATTGACGACGGCGACTGGAAGAAGGTAACCTTTGTCCGTGAAGGGGCTGAAGACCTCGATATGCTGCGTACGGTGAGTGTGCTCAAAAGTTTTGCCTGGGTAACCATGATTCGTGACCTGCGTGTGCAGCGGCTACAGAAGCGCAGTGAGTGGATGATTAAGCGATTATGGGATGCATTCCTCGATCCGGAAACGTCCAAATCCATTATTCCATCCGACTGGCTGCAGCGGTATGAGAAGGATCAAGCCAAAGCCCAGCCGATCTGGACTTGGGAACACATGGTGATCGATTATATCGCAGGAATGACGGATGCATTTGCCGAGAAAATATATAATGAACTCTACGGTCTGAAGGTGGGTTCGATCTACGATTTGGATTAAAATTAACCGATATAAAGGGAGATGAGACGCGTGGCTAAGCGAATGAGTGAGACGTTCAGTCTGGGCGTACTTGACCTTGTGCCAAGGTTAGACGATGTCACAGCGGAACAGGCGCTTCAACAATCGGTGACACTTGCGCAACATGCCGAGGCTTGGGGATACGCCCGATACTGGACGTCAGAGCATCATGATATGGCTGAACTGGCATCGGCCTCTCCCGAAGTACTGTTATCGCACATCGGAGCAAGGACAACAACGATCCAACTTGGCTCTGGTGCGGTCTTGTTGCCACACTATAGCCCGCTCAAGGTTGCGGAGTCGTTCCGCCTGCTGGCTGCGCTCTATCCGGGGCGCATTGAGCTTGGGCTCGGACGTGCTCCTGGCGGTGGACCTCATGCCACGATGGCACTCAGTGGCAATTACTTGCAGCATGTGTCCAAGCTGCCTGAATCACTCGCAGCACTCACAGAACTGCTCGAAGACCGTTACATGTACGAGGATCATTCCGTGACAGCTCGTCCGATTCCCGAGCTCCCGTTATCACTCTGGATGTTGGGAACTAACGTGAAGAGTGCAGAATTTGCGGCACGGTTTGGCATGGGATATGTCTTTGGTCAATTCATGAGTGATGCCGATGGTAAAGAGGCTGTAAGGCGATACCGAGAAGGATTTATGCCTAGTGCAACGATGAAGGAGCCTGAGGTTATGGTGGCAGTGAGCGTATTGTGTGCCGAGTCAGAGACGGATGCTTTGGACTGGAGTCGTGACATGGCGGAGAGGCGCAAGCTGAATGGGAAAGAAAATTCAACTGAGCCGAATTCAAGTGGTACCGCGGTCTCTAATACGAATGATGAAGCCGTTAGTGATCAAAATGAATCGGTGCGGCACTATGCAGGTACAGCTGAGCAGGTATGGGCGCGATTGCAACAGGTGAGTCGCAGGCTGGATACGGAGAGGTTGCTTCTGGTTACGGCAGGACCAGATTATAAGCGCAGGTTGGATTCATATCGATTGCTGGCTGAGCATAAGACGGCAATACTGAACTAGGCTGATCATTTTATGATGTTAGCCGTTGAAATCCGAACAAACCGAAGAGCTGCAGATCGGGACTTTACCGTATGCTGCAGCTCTTCGGTTTGGACTTTGTCAAGATTCAACAATTTTTTACAAAACCAAGCATCTAAATGACAAAATAATGTTATAATACGTTACGTCTATTTTCCTATCGATATAATATAGAGAAGTTCTTTTGACAAGAGGTCAAAAGAAGGGGAAAACAATGACATAAGCACCTGAATTCGGGATGACCGAAGAGGTCAAGGGGGAAATCATATGTTCAGCAGATTCAAGATCAAGAGTATCGGTCTGCGTATCAGCATCGCGTTCTACTTGTTAATCCTCTGTTTAATTATTTTGAGTGTCACGATTGTCACCCGGATGAATTCAATTGAAACCAACACTAATGAAATTACGAACAATTGGATGCCATCAATCCAGCAAATTAACCGATTAAATTATACCACAGAACATGTTCTGTCACTAAGTTATCGTCACTTTGACGCAGATCAAACAGACAAAGCATTTTTGTCAGAAGAGCGTACCAAGTATATTCGTGAAACGACGCAGGCGATTAAAATCTATGATCAGCAGGAGAAGTCTGCGGAAGAGCTCGAACACTGGAACGCGTTCAAGAACAAATGGGAAGCGTATCTCAAGATTAATACGCAATCGATCAAGCTGAGTGATGAGGGTCAGACACAGCTGGCGAAGGAAGTAGCTGATAAAGGTGCTGATTCCTTTGACACCATGCAAGTTGATCTTGATTATCTGGTGGAATACAATCAGGAACAATCCAATCTTGCGGCGGCCCAAACGATCAGATCAGTGCAAGATGGTAGATTAATCATCATTATTGGTGTTCTTGTCATGATTGCCATTACAGCGATCAGCATTCCGATTATTCGTTCACAGGTCGTGAAACCACTGCTACGTGTCATTAGTGCGGTGAAACTGATTGCAGAAGGCCAATTGAATGTTCAGGACATACATACCAAACATGAGGATGAAGTTGGTGTTCTGGCCAAAGCGGTGAATGACATGAAAGGTAACCTAACTTCCATGGTTCTGAGCGTCAGACGAATTGCGGAAGCTGTTAATCTACAAAGTGGGGAACTGGCAATATCCTCAGAAGAGGTTAAGATTGGTAGTCGCCAGATTGCTGTGACAATGGAAGAGTCAGCCAAGGCCGCAGAGAGCCAGGCAGAGACAGCCGTGGAATCAGCTCGTACGGTTGAAGTGTTGAATGATCACATTCAGAGTCATACGGAACAAGGCAGCCAGCTGCGCGTCATGTCGGATCGTGTACTGGAACAAGGGCTGAATGGTCGCAAGGTGATGGAACAGTCGGTGCAGCAGATGCAACAGATTTCTGGCTCGGTCTCGGCTTCCATGGACAAAATGGAACGGTTGAATCGTAAAAATGAAGATATTTCCAAGCTGGTTCAGGTCATTCATGACATTGCACGCCAAACCAATCTGCTGGCATTAAATGCCTCCATTGAGGCAGCGCGTGCGGGAGAGAGTGGACGCGGATTCGCCGTAGTGGCATCAGAAGTGAGGAAGTTATCTGAGGCTGTGCAGACTTCGGTTGAAGAGATCACGGCGATTACCGAGGATATTCAGCAGGAGTCACAAGGGGTGGTTGCGGAATTACGTACGAACGTTCAGGAGACCGAACTGGGTCAGGAACATGTGCTTACTTCAGGTCAACTCTTCCGTACAATTAATGAATCGGTGGAAGGCATGGTTGGTGTCATCGGCACTATGACAGATGGTCTCGCAGGCATGCAGGAAGCAAGCGGAAGAATGAATGATTTCAGTCAGCAGATTTCCGCTGTTTCGGAACAATCGGCAGCGAGTGTGGAAGAAGTTTCTGCATCGGCGGAAGAGCAAGTAAGTTCTATGGAAACGATTAGCGGCAACATTCAAAGTCTGAAAGAATTATCGGAAGATTTGCTTACATCCATTGAAAAATTAAAAATATAATCTTCTTATAATAGAAGAAGCTGGAATCATGCAGGCGGCTAATGGTGAGAAATCAGTATGATATATGAGCTGTTGGCCTATAACGTTTACTGGCAAGAACGATTAGATTTCCAGTGTTATAATCTCAAAATAAAGTAAGGCGTTCCTCAACATGGGAACACCTTATTTTTTTTCTTCCAAATAGATACGTGCAAGGAAATGGATAGTTGTCTAGGAGCCTAACATTGTATACAATGACTACCTGAAAGCAAACGTATGAGTCGTATTTGATATGTCTTCAATGAGCTTACTATTTATATAGAAGAAACATGATTAATGAAGGAAGGAGAGGGGGATTTTGCCTGATGAAACACTTGGTATGTACGCTACTTCTGGGAAACACCTCTACACCTTTGCTTGCCACGAGAACGAGCAAGAATTATGCATGCTGGAGCTGAATACGCTGCTTGTGTCGAGTTCGGAGATCCGTATGGATACGGGATCGTATGTGTGGTCTGAACGATGTATTCCACCTGGACGCAGTCCTTTTATCCATGGCAGACTGGACGTGATCGGCGAAGGGAGCAGGGTGACTGATCTGCTTCCTTTTGCCAGAGATATTCATCTGTTGCCAGATGAGACATTCAAGGTAGTTTGTCTAAAAGAAGGGGATCAAGCCCCTGATTATGCACAGTCTCGTCAACTGGAAAAAGAAGTTGGCATGTGCATTAAAGGCAAGGCACAGATGAAACAACCTAAGGTGACTTTCGGCCTAATCCAAACAGGAGAAAAATGGATCTTGGGCCAGTGGACAGAAGCGGACCGATCATGGCAGATTCATCGGCAGAAGCCGCAAAATTACTCAACTGGATTTGGCATCACGCTTGCGAGAGCGCTGGTTAACATTGCTGTTCCGAGAGTAGAAAACCATCGGTTGCTTGATCCATGCTGCGGTATGGGAACGGTTGTGATTGAGGCTTTATCCATGGGAATTGATGCAAAAGGTAACGATCTCAATCCTCTGGCTGTCCGAGGTGCACGTATCAATCTGCCGCATTATGGATATGATTCGGATCGAATCACACTGGGGGATATGAATGAACTGCAAGATTTGTATGATGCAGCAATTCTGGACATGCCCTATAACCTCTGCTCTGTACTTCCGGATGCTGAGCAACGAGCCATGCTGGAGAGTTTGCGCAGATTGGCAAAACGGGCAGTGATTGTTTCCACAGAGTGGGTAGAAGAGCACTTGTTGGAAGCGGGATGGACTGTAAAAGAGTACCGAACAGTACACAAAGGCACGTTTATACGTCATATTTGGTTGTGTATGTAAGCGTGAAAAAACAAAAACTCTACCTCTGAGGAAATTTCCAGAGGTAGAGTTTTTTACTGTGTACATATCCATTGATATCGTTGATCTGATTTGCACAATATTGCATGGGAACGGGTGTTTGTGTTAATATTTATGACTATAATCCACAAGGTTCACCGGCAGGGTATCGCCAGCGACGTAAGCTTCCAGATTTTTGACGAAAATATCGACTGCTCGATCCGCGTATTGCTCTGTACTTCCTGCGATATGAGGCGTAATTAACACGTTATCCATGCCCCATAGCGGGTGGTCTGCAGGAAGAGGTTCTTCTTCGAACACGTCCAGTGCGGCGAAGGCAACTTGGCCGTTTTGGAGTGCATTCAGCAACGCTTCCGTTTTCACACTGGGGCCACGGCCTACATTGACGAAGCAGGCACCGGATCGGAACTGCTCAAATGCAGTTTGATCATATATATGTTTGGTTTCATCAGTTAGCGGTAAAATGTTAATTACATAATCGCCTTGGTTCAAGGCTTCATGTAAACCGGTCATGTCGTACATTTGGTCCACATTGGGGACATCCTTACCTGAGCGGCGAACTCCGATCGTGCGCATGCCGAGGGCTTTGAGAATACGGGCTGTTTCCGTACCGATCTCACCTACACCAACGATGACCGCTGTTTTGCCATGCAGTTCCGGCAGTGGTTTGGCAGGAGCTTTCCATTCGGCGTGCTGTTGATGCAGCATAGCTTGTCTCAGCCAGCGACTGTGGGATAACATCATGCCCAGAATAATTTCGGTGATTGGAATCGCGTGAACTCCATTTGCACTGGTGACCTGAACGTTCTTTTGTTGCAAATCTGCGAAGGGGAGATTGTCCACACCAGCAGACCAGACCTGAACCCACTTCAACAGGCTGTCCTGTTTCAATGCATGTTCTGTGACGAGTGGGGACCAGCCGAGAATAATCTCAGCTTCTTTCAACTCAGCAGGGTCCAATTCCTTGGCTTTTCCGAATTTCAGGGTGTATTCTGGTGCGGCATTCTGAATGCGTTGTTGCTGTTCTTCGGATAGAGATGGAAAACATACAATTTTACCCATAATGTGTGGTCCTCCTGAGATAAATAGTTTGATGAGTTTGATAATTAAAGTGTATCAGATTTGGTGTTGGATGTGCATTAAGGTGGGAAATGCAGGAATCTAGCCTTATTTGCAAATGGTTATATTTGTGTCACTCTATACTTACCCAACTTGAAACGATATGTATAGTTATGAAATAATAGAGCGAACTTTAGAGAGGTGTATGCAATGAATAACCAATCACATCAGGATCATTCATCCCGACGGGAAAGATTGTTTGTAGCCATTCGTCTTCCTGTTGCTGTTCAGCAGTCTCTTCAGATGGATGCGAGGCTTGTACAGAACAAGCTAGATTTTCGTAAATGGACAGATCATAGAGATTATCATATAACCTTGCAATTTCTGGGGGATACATTAGTTAGTGACATCGGGCACCTGCGAAAAGCATTGCGCTCAGCAGCAAGCGGATTTCAGCCGTTTGAACTTCAGCTTTCCGACTGGGGCACATTTGGACTTGAAGAAGCACCTAAGGTACTTTGGAAGGGTGTTAGCGGAGAGATAGAGCACTTGTTTTCATTGCAAAAACAAATCGTGCAGGCGACTTCGCCCCTGGGGTATGAAGCTGAATTAAGACCTTATGCTCCCCACATTACCATTGCCAGAAAATATTTGGGACAGCTTCCAGGTAATGAAAATAAAGGGATATCTGGAGTGCTTCCGGAACATTCCACAGGTGTTAATTCATGGATGGTGGAGGATATTGTACTTTATGTGACAAGGCTGGGACAATCGCCAATGTATGAGGTCGTGGATACGTTCACTTTTTCCTGATAATCATTTTTATGCCATAAAATCACATTGACATAACGTTTATCCCTATGTAATATTAGCCATCGTTATTCAAATTCTTTTTTTTGGGTTACTTAGTTAAGGGAATTGTTTCGACAGGAGGAATCTTCGAATGAACATTATAAGCAAAAATCGTTGGGTAGCACCGATGTTATCAGTGCTGCTTGTATGTATAGTGGGGGTAAATGTCGTTCAGGCGACGGGGAAGTGGAATGAAGCTAGTGATAGTAAACAGATGACCGAACTTACGGCTTCTGTGCAAAATAACCAAACATCTACGCAAGAAGAGAGGCGCATGATGGAAGATGGGACAAGTCTGTCCTCTAATCTGTCTGCCCAAACCGTAGCGTGGACTGAATCTCTGCCAGCGAAGAACTGGCTTACGACTGCTCAAGAAGAGCAGGAACTGCAAGAAGCCAAGGCCAAGAACAAAGCTAGAGCGGTAGCTGCGGCCAAAGCCAAAAAAGAAGCTGCACTGAAATTGGCCAAAGTGAAACGTGCCAAAGAAGTCGCTGCTGTAACAACTCCCCCCCAAAAACTATACTTTACACGGACCAAACTTCTGAACCAGGAAGACTCGAAACTTGCAACCTGGTCATACAGTGTGTCCGATAAAGAACTGCATCTGCTGCAAAAAATTGTCATGGCAGAAGCGGAAGGTGAACCGTACGAAGGCAAAGTGGCAGTTGCCAATGTTGTCTTAAACCGGCTACGGTCAGCCAATTTTCCCGATACCATTTACAAGGTCATCCATCAGAAATCCCAGTTTAGTCCTGTAGCGAACGGACGTATGAAACGTGTGGTTCCCAACGAGGACAGCATCAAAGCAGTGAATGCTGCGTTGAATGGGAAGAAGGAAGTTGCCGATGATACGTATTATTTTTTATCATTGACGCTTGCCGACGATCTGACAGTTGCTCGCTCGCAGAAAAAAGTAAAAACGATCGGTCATCATACTTTTTACAAGTAATCGACCCGTAAATTCTGCAAACAGGCAGGGTAGTTAACTGTGTGTGCTTCACACGGCCCTTGAAAAAGCCTGAATCGTAGTTTTATTTCGTTATTAAAAAATATCATTATACTCTAAATTACCCTTTTTTCTGCCAAATCATACGGTGGAATTAGTGAAAATAAAAGAAGGTTCCCTTCCAAAAATTCGGAAGGGAACCTTCTTTGTATATCGTGAGCAATTGTCTTGTCCCCTATAACACCTCGTGAGAGCTGTTCTATAGGTCCGTAGAGGCGTCAGAATGGTATTCTGGTACCTGACAAGGAAGTGGCAGTAATTCCGGCTGTGAAGCGCTCCAAGGAGGTTGTTGTGACTTCGGCTGTCGTCGGAAACAATAAGTCATGAACAGCTTGAGCACAGCACTTCGGATCATAGACCGAATGGTTACCTGAATGATGCGCTACGTTCAGCGGGCTTTCAGTTTGAGTAGATGCCTGCTCCACTAGTTGTCTGAAACGATTGGTGATCACGTCGGCAGAGTGAATGACGTGGCCGTATCCGGCTTGTACAAAGTATTCACAGTTCTCTTCCTCTTGACCTGCAATCGGAGGAATGAACAACATCGGTAGACCCTTGGCCAACGCTTCAGTGCAGGTCATGCCACCTGGCTTCGTAATCAGCACATCGGATACATCCATCAGTTTGCTTACTTCCCGTGTATATCCCAGAATACGAATATTCGGGTGCTGGAAGCAAGGCATTTCCTTCATTTTTGCGATCATTTTTTCATTGCTCCCTAGACAGAAGACCAATTGAACACGATCTGCCCAAGACGTGAGAGCTTTCATATGATCCTCATCAAACGAAAGTCCCCATCCGCCACCCATAAGTAGCGCTGTAGGCATGTTCTGAAGCCCCATCTCTTCCCGGAGCTTCACCTTATCTCCAGCTTCCCAGAAGTCTGGATGCACAGGGATTCCCGTGATCTGAATATGGGAGGGATCTACACCCCGGATTTCAAGCAATGCTTTGACCTGAGGGGTAGAGACCAGATATTTGTTCACTTCCGGATTAATCCATGTTCCGTGCACGTCATAATCCGTCACGACCGTATAGAGCGGGATATTCAGACCCTGGCGTTTGAGCCGGGAGATGACAGCATTCGGAAAAGGATGGGTACAGATCACCGCATCGGGTTTCAGTTGGGATACGACCTGTGCCGTCTGTGTATAGAAAATTCGGTGCAACGCCAGCTTGGTAAAACCATTTAATGATTTATTGTACTGTGTGCGGTACAACAGGCTGACCAGTTTGGGTTGAACCGATAGTGTCTTTCGATATGCAGAGAAAATTAGTGGAGCTACCGTTGGGTTCAAAAATTTGCCTAGTTCAATGACACGACTGTGAACATGTGGACTGACTTTTTTGATGCCATGTGCCAGCGCATGAGCGGCCTGAGTGTGACCGGTACCGAAACCTTCCGATAATAAGAGCACTCTTGGTTTTCGCATGAGTTCACCTTTATTCATAAGTTTTAATTCAAAATGAAGATATTCATTGTTTATTCTAGCTATGGAATGCGTTACTACATGAATATACATTGAAGCACAAAATCATGTTTCTTCTATGAATATTTACACCATATATCATACAATGAGACAACTTAAACTTCATTATATACACGTATTATCTGAGTCATCTTACACTATAGACGACGACAGAAGGAGTTTCCACTGCATTTAGGTTAAAAAATATTAACACAATTTTTAAAATGTTAGGGTTGCAATCTGTTTTCGAAGGTGGTATTGTAGTTTTTGACCGAATGACCGAATTGTATTTCTGGTCATTTATGTAGAGCGATTGAACAATGAATGTGATTAAAGGAGGGATTAGATGGCTCCGATTGACAGGAGACAGCAGGTTATTCATGCAGCAGCCCAGTCGTTTGCCATGTTTGGATACAAAGCAACGACGATGGATCAGGTCGCCAAGATTGCGAACGTTGGCAAAGGAACGATCTATACGTTTTTCACCAATAAGGAACAATTGTTTGATCAGATCCTGGTAGAAGTGATTCAGGAAATGAAAAACATCGCGCATCGTGAAGTACATCAGGAAAGTGCATTTTTCGATAATCTGTTTCGGGTACTGGATGCCTTGTTGGAGTTTCGTCGTGATCACGATCTGCTCGTTAAGTTATCTCAGGAGCTGAAGGACTTTGGAACGCTGCAGGCCAAGGAAGGTTTGGACAAGGTGGAGAAAGTAATCTCCGACTTTCTGGCTAAGGAGCTTGAGAAAGCAAAAGACAATGGAGAGATTCGAGATTGTGATCCGCAAGTCGTCGCATTTATGATGATTCGCCTGTATATTGCACTCACCTCAGACTGGAGCAAACAACATCAACCGCTGAGCAAAGAGGAAATCAAGACTTACTTTCGCCTTTTCTTAATGGAAGGAATTGCTGCTGTAACGTAATCCAAATTTAATCTACTATAATATAAGGATTTTCACGCGTATCAAGCAGGGAGGCTTGTCGGAAGACAGGTTGTTTTTTTGTCCTAAAGTGACCGTTTGAGGAAAGTGGTCACTTCGTGTTTCAGTATGTTTTCTGGAATGCGACATTGTATTTCATTATGGTTATTCCTGCTCATGGAGCAGAGAGATTAAGGGGAGAAAATGACATGAAATCTTTATCCGTGTTTTTCAAGGATGTGGGATCGGCCGTGAGAAACCCGAAGGTGTTGATCCCTGTTATTGCAATTATGTTTATACCGATCCTGTATAGTGGCATCTATCTGGCAGCCTATTGGGACCCGTATGGTCATGTGGATGAGATGCCGGTTGCCGTTGTTAATCTGGACAAAGGCGCTGAGCTGGAGGGCAAATCCCTCCATGTAGGTAGTGATCTGGTGGATGAGTTGAAGAAAAATGCCGATTTTAAATGGGATTTTGTCAGTGCCAGTCAAGCTAAAGAAGGCATGAGTAATGACAAATATTATATGCAAATTACGATTCCGGAGAACTTCTCATCTCAGGCAACAACATTGCTGGATGACAAGCCGGAGCCGGCTGATCTGATCTATGAACCGAATGGCAATTACAGTTTTGTCGGTGCACAGATCGGTAAGACCGCTATTAAGGACCTGAAAGCAAAAGTCTCAGCCAAAGTAACGGAATCCTATGCAGAAACATTGCTCGACAAGTTCTCCGAAGTATCGGATGGCTTGGCTGAAGCAGGCGATGGGGCGGGTGAACTGAATACCGGCGCAGGCAAACTGGATGATGGTGCTGTTAAGCTCAAGGATAACCTGGCGAAGCTTGCATCCGGAACGCTTGAACTTCAGGAAGGACTTTCTCCATTAAGTGATGGTGTTAACGCGCTGCACACAGGGGCAACCAAGCTTGAAAGTGGAACATCAAATCTTGTATCCGGTCTGCAACAGCTTCAGGCAGCTGCTTCGAGCCAGCTTCAAAGCGGAGCAGATCAGTTGAAGGATGGTAGCGCCAAGTTGGAAACTGGACTCCAGTCTTCACTGGATGGCACAAGTAAGTTGCAGGCTGGTCTGAAATCATCAGAACAGGGCAGTGCGAAGCTGTCGGATGGTCTGCAAAGTGCTGTTCAGGGCAGTGGCACTCTGGCAACAGGCCTGCAATCGGCTGTAGATGGCAGCTCCAAGGTTGCTGATGGTGCACAGGGTGTAGCCGCCGGATTGAAACAGCTTGCTGCATCGAACCCCGAACTGGCTGAAAATGCGGATGTACAGAAGCTGCTTGCAGCAAGTGAAGCTGTTGCTGATGGCAGTGCACAACTGCATGAGAGCGAGCAGAAGCTGGCACAAGGTGCAGATCAGCTGCATCAGGGCAACCAGCAACTGGCTGCGGGTGCAACCGAGCTTCATGGAGGTCAGGAGCAACTTCTTGCTGGTGCGAACCAGCTGGTGGATGGTCAGAAGCAATTACTGGCTGGTGCAGGGCAGCTTAGTCAAGGAGGAGCGAAACTCTCCGATGGTCTGAAGCAGTTCAGCGGCAAATTGGGTGATGCTGCAAGTGGCGGTACATTGCTTGCAGATGGTGCCAAGCAGCTGGGCTCAGGAACAACAGCTTTGCAAACGGGTGTAGGTAAACTCAGTGGTGGCGTTAGTTCACTAACCGATGGTTCCAAGCAATTGGGTGATGGCGCGGGCAAACTGGCTGACGGCCTTACTGAGCTAAAAGATGGCTCGAGTGAATTGGAAACCAAGCTGAATGATGCCGCACAGAAAACATCTGAAGTTAAGAAAACGGATGATGTAGTGAACATGTTCGCTGAACCGGTAAACTCCTCGGAGAATACAGCAGAGAACGTGAGCAATTATGGTACAGGATTGACACCGTTCTTCCTGTCGATCGGTCTGTTTGTGGGATCGTTGATTTCCACAATTGTATTGAAAATGCGGGAAACGTCCGTACCTGGTGCAACAGGCTGGAATCGTTTTGTCAGCCGGACACTGGTATTTGGGTCCGTAAGTATTTTCCAATCAGTTATCGTGGCAAGTTTCATGTTATATGGTCTTGGACTGGAGACGCACAGCGTAGGGCTGTTCTATCTGTTTACCATTATTACGGGGCTGACCTTCATGTTGATTGTTCAGGCACTTGTAACCTGGCTGGATCTCCCTGGACGTTATGTTGTCATTCTGCTTCTGGTCTTCCAGCTTGCGGCTAGTGCAGGAACCTTCCCGGTAGAACTGATTCCATCATGGCTTCAGGCATTTAGCCCTTGGTTGCCAATGACACACAGCATTATGGGCTTCAAAGCCGTGGTATCGAGTGGTAATCTGGATGTGATGTGGCATCAGGCAGGTATTCTTAGCATCTATGCAGGTGTATCCATTCTGCTGACGCTTGCTTACTTCCTCTGGAATGGCAGACGTCCGAAAAAAGAAGTCGAACAGGCTGATTCTGGTCAAGTTGTGACGGCATAAGTCGAACCTGATCTTCAGCAGGGTCATATTTTTGAAAAAAACTTTATTTTCTTGTAGTGAAATTATGCAATATAGTAGTCAAATAGTGCAAATAGCCTGTGACCCCAAAAAGGGGTTGCAGGCTATTTTGTATACAAATGCATAGAGAAGTAAAGTTTCGCTGGATTAAGCAGTGAAAATTTGGTGGAATTATGGATAAACGTAGGCGGCACATGGAACGATTTTCTTCTGTCAGCAATTTAATTCAGTTGTACTCTGGCTTAAAAAGTGTATAATTATTCGAAAAAGAGATGAATTTAAACGTCACTACTGTAAAGCTGTACTGCAAAACATTTCTTATCAGAGGTATTAAAAAGTTTAAATTGCGCTGATGTTAGGTCGGTGTTAAAATAATAGAACTATATCAAAAAAACGTCGCTCCATTTCAGTAGCCGTGCCAGCGGCTGCGTGTTGATTTATACAGGCTGTTTGCCGGATCGTCCGGATCAGCTCATCTCATTTAATGGCTTCTGCCCAATAGCAGGCATTATTTTTGACAGTCTCATGCTGTCACCTCTTCTATCTAGCAGGCTCTATCGCAAGCGAAAGGCCAGCTCCTCCCGTTTCATTGTTGCCTGTTGCCTATGTTCTTGATCTTTCCGAAATACTTCATTATAGAAAGGTTGCGTTCCATGAGACACATCGGATTACCTCCAAAACAGGGTCTGTATGACCCGCAGTTCGAAAAAGACGCATGCGGAATGGGTTTTGTTGCCAACATCAAAGGAGTACCTTCACACGATATCGTTAGTCAGGCACTGACCATGCTTAGTAACATGGAACACCGTGGAGGACAGGGAAGTGAGCCGAATTCCGGTGACGGAGCAGGTATCCTGATTCAGATTCCACATCGCTTTTTTGCAGAGGAAGCGAAACGCCTTGGTTTTGCATTGCCTGAACAGGGATTCTATGGCGTAGGGATGTTGTTCCTTTCCCAGGACCCTGCCATTCGCAGTGCGCATGAAGAGAGCCTTAAGAAGATTATTGAAGAAGAAGGTCAGACGTTCCTGGGTTTCCGGGATGTTCCTACTTTTGATGAAATGCTTGGCCGTTCTGCGCTTGCAGCAAAACCTTATGTACGTCAGGTGTTTATTGGAAGATCCGCAGATGTGAAGGATGAGCTTGGATTCGAGCGTAAGCTGTATGTTATTCGCAGACGCGCTGAGCTGGCTATTCGTTATTCGGCAGATGAAGCAGAAGGTGGTTCGTTCTACCTTCCGAGCATGTCTTGTCGTAAAATTGTATATAAAGGCATGCTGACAACTGAACAAGTTGGCGGGTTCTATCTGGATCTGCAGGAAGAACTCGTGGAATCGGCCATTGGACTTGTGCATTCCCGTTTCAGTACCAACACCTTCCCCAGCTGGGAACGTGCCCACCCGTATCGCTTCATGATCCACAACGGTGAGATCAATACGATGCGTGGTAACGTGAACTGGATGCATGCACGGCAATCCTTGTTCGAGAGCGAGTTGTTTGGTAACGACATCACGAAAGTAAAACCGGTTATCAATCCGGACGGTTCGGATACAGCCATGTTTGATAACACGCTGGAGTTCCTGTATCTGAGTGGTCGTTCCCTGCCACACGTGGCCATGATGATGGTTCCTGAACCTTGGAGCACAGATGAGGGCATGGACCCTGCCAAAAAAGCATTTTATGAATATCACAGCACGATGATGGAGCCTTGGGATGGACCAGCAGCAATGGCCTTTACAGATGGTTTGCAAATTGGTGCAACACTTGACCGTAATGGATTGCGTCCAGCTCGTTATTATGTAACCAAGGATGACCGTATTATCCTGTCCTCCGAAGTTGGGGTACTTGATATCGCGCCGGAAGAGATCCTGTACAAAGATCGTCTGCGTCCAGGTCGGATGTTGCTTGTGGATACACAAGAAGGCCGCATCATCGCGGATGAGGAAGTAAAAGCAATCATTGCAGCCGAGAATCCGTACCAGGATTGGCTTGATGAGCATTTAATGGATCTGAGCGAGTTGCCGGAAGCACCGGAACTTCCTGATCCAAAACATGATAACGTGACCCAGCTTCAGCTGGCATATGGTTATACATTTGAAGAACTGCGTAAAATCCTGGAGCCGATGGCAACAACAGGTATGGAAGCTACGGGTTCGATGGGTTATGATGCACCGCTGGCTGTGCTGTCGGATCGTCCGCAGCGTCTGTACAACTATTTTAAACAGATGTTCGCCCAGGTAACCAACCCGCCAATCGATGCAATCCGTGAAGAGATTGTAACGTCTACAGCAACAACCATTGGTCCTGAGCGCAACTTGCTGAACCCTGAACCGGAGAGTTGTCGCCAGATTCGTCTGGATACACCGGTATTGTCCAATGAAGACTTTGCGAAGATTCGCCATGTGCGTCGCCCAGGCTTCCGCTCCATGACGATTCCAATCTTCTTCACCGCTGCGGAAGGAGCAGAAGGACTTCGCAAAGCGATGGATTTGCTCTTCGAAGCTGCAGATCGTGTCATCGACAAAGGTCATAACATTCTGATCCTGTCTGACCGCGGTGTGGATGCAGAGAATGCTGCTATTCCTGCATTGCTTGCTGTAGCAGGTCTGCATCACCATCTGATTCGCCAGGGAACCAGAACCAAAGTCAGCATTATGCTTGAATCGGCAGAACCGCGTGATATTCACCACTACGCGTTGCTGCTGGGTTACGGTGTAAGTGCGGTGAACCCTTATCTGGCCTTTGAAACGCTGGATGACATGATTCAGCAAGGATTGCTGCGTGGTATCTCGCATGAGAAAGCAGTGAAAAACTACATTAAAGCAGCTACCAAAGGTGTTACTAAAGTGTTGTCCAAAATGGGGATTTCTACGATTCAATCGTATCGGGGAGCTCAAATATTCGAAGCGGTAGGTCTGAAATCAGATTTCGTTGACCGTTACTTTACCTGGACACCTTCCCGTATCGGTGGAATTGGGTTGGAAGAAGTGGCAGCCGAAGCGTTGACACATCATAACCGTGCCTTTACGGAAAAAGACGGTAACGATAAAGTATTGGATTCCGGTGGGGATTATCAATGGCGTAACGACGGAGAAGAGCATCTGTTCAATCCGCAAACCATTCATACCCTGCAACATGCAGTACGCACTGGGGATTACAAGCTGTATAAAAAATATTCCAAACTTGTGCAAGGTGAGAATGATCAATTGTTGACCATTCGCTCCATGCTGAAGCTGAAACCGGTAGGAGCTTCCATTCCACTCGAAGAAGTTGAATCCGTAGAAGATATCATGCGTCGATTCAAAACAGGTGCAATGTCCTTCGGTTCGATCAGTAAAGAGGCGCATGAAGATCTTGCCATCGCTATGAACCGTGTTGGAGGTAAATCCAATACCGGTGAAGGTGGAGAAGACCCGGCTCGCTTCATTAAAGATAGCAACGGGGATTCCCGTCGCAGTGCGATTAAACAGGTAGCATCCGGACGTTTTGGTGTTACATCCAACTACTTGGTTAATGCCGACGAGATTCAGATTAAAATGGCTCAGGGAGCTAAACCAGGTGAAGGCGGACAGCTGCCAGGACGTAAAGTGTATCCTTGGGTTGCTGAAGTTCGTGGATCTACACCGGGTGTAGGTCTGATCTCGCCACCACCGCATCACGATATCTACTCGATCGAAGATCTGGCTGAGTTGATCTATGACTTGAAAAATGCCAATCCGCGTGCTGAGATTAACGTGAAGCTTGTATCGGAAGTGGGCGTAGGTACCATCGCAGCTGGTGTAGCCAAAGGCCGTGCCGACATTATCCTCGTCAGCGGCTATGACGGTGGTACAGGTGCATCACCGCAAGGTTCGATTCGCCACGCAGGTATGCCTTGGGAACTGGGTCTTGCAGAGACACATCAAACGTTGATGCTGAACAATCTGCGTGACCGTGTTGTCCTCGAAACAGACGGCAAAATGCTTAACGGCCGTGACCTGGCGATTGCAGCCTTGCTTGGAGCAGAAGAGTATGGTTTCTCTACAGCACCGCTCGTTGCACTTGGCTGTATCATGATGCGTGTCTGTCAGATGGATACCTGTCCGGTTGGTGTAGCGACACAGAATCCGGAATTGCGTAAAAATTATATGGGTGATCCAGCTCATGTGGTTAACTTCATGCGATTTGTTGCTGAAGATGTGCGTGAGATCATGGCTGATCTTGGTTTCCGTACTATTCAGGAGATGGTCGGGCGTACAGATTGCCTCGAAACGGTAGAAGCCGTAGATCACTGGAAGAAAAAAGGTGTGGATCTGTCTGTATTGTTGCACGTGCCTGAAATGCCGGAAGGCTCTGCACGTTACCGTACACAACATCAGAATCACCAATTGGAAGAAACGCTGGATATGCAACAATTGTTGCCACTGGCACAGTCTGCTATTGAATCCGGTCAACCGGTTGAAGCGGTGCTTCCAATTACAAACGTTAACCGTGCAGTAGGTACCATTTTGGGTAGTGAGATCACACGCAAATATGGACTCGCAGGATTGCCTGAAGATACGGTTAAATTCAAATTTGTCGGCTCTGCCGGACAAAGCTTTGGGGCCTTTGTACCTAAAGGTATGACCTTGACCGTTGAAGGGGATTCCAATGACTACGTAGGTAAAGGACTGTCCGGAGGTAAACTGATCGTGATGCCTTCTCCGAAAGCAACGTTTGAGGCGGAAGATAACATCATTATCGGTAATACGGCTCTCTACGGAGCAACAAGCGGTGAAGCGTATATCCGTGGTATTGCGGGTGAGAGATTTGCTGTACGTAACTCGGGCGCCAAAGTAGTCGTTGAAGGTGTAGGCGACCATGGTTGTGAGTATATGACAGGTGGACGTGTCGTTGTACTGGGCGATACAGGTCGTAACTTTGCAGCAGGGATGTCCGGAGGTATTGCCTATGTGTATGATCCGGAAGGCACATTCCTGAAACGTTGTAATCTGGAAATGGTTCTTTTGGAACGTATCGAAGATGTGGCCGAAAGTGCAGATCTGCGAGGCATGATTCAACGTCATGTTGCCAACACAGGAAGTGCTGTCGGTCAGCGCGTTCTGGATAACTGGCAAGATGCGCTGAATCAGTTCGTTCGGGTTATTCCGAAGGACTTCAAACGTATGACAGAACAGATCGAACGGATTCAGGCAACAGGTTTGACTGGAGAAGCAGCGCTGCTTGCAGCGTTTGAAGCGAATATGCGTGAACTTGCACGTGCTGGAGGTTAATAACTTCCTTGTTCAAAGTTATAAGTGCATGAACAGGTTGTATTAAGAATAATAGGAGCAATATGGTTGCCATTCCGGCACCATATTGCTCCTATTTTGCTTTCGACAAAATTAGAACCCCATCAAAAAACGTTATCGCCATGAGACGACAACATCGAGGAACTTTCTCAAGTATAATAAGGCTAGTTTTGGAGGGCAGGGAAAGTATAAAGATAAGAGAGGTTAGCGGAATGAATATGAAGCATCCAAACAGGGACGATCGTAGGCCGACAGGTAAACAAGTCGAAGCAACCCAGATGGACATCATGAAGGTGTTACTGCAATGCGGAATCGACCCGGAGCGTTGGAACCATTTCGTATCCTCCGTCAACAACAAGCGTCCTTGACACAATAGACAAGCATGGAATGAAAAAGAATTAAGACACAAAAAAAGCCCAGAAGCCAGAGAGGTTATCTCTCGGGAACTGGGTCCTCTTTTCGGGTTTAGTCCATGCTGCGTTCCATTCGGACAAATGCAATAAAACGACGTGCCTCTTCTTCTGTTAAAGACTTCCCATCAATCATCAGATCAAAGCGTTCTAACACTTCTTTGTCCGATAACTCCAAGGTATCCACGAATTCACGTACGTCTTCATCCATCACGACATCACTTTGCTTTGTACGTCCTATAAGATAATCAATAGACACATCAAAGATGTCAGCAAGTCTCGTTAACACTTCGAAATCCGGTTTACGTCGATTCTTCTCGTAGTGGGAGAGAGCAGCTCTTGTAATATGAATGGAGCTCGCAAGTTCTTCTTGAGTAAGTCCCCGCTGTTCCCGTAATTCCGCAATGCGATTTCCGTAGCTCATAAGCTATTTCCCCCTGAACGACATCAAATATATATTGAAACAATCCTGAGCCAAGTGTTTGATCAGGGCAGCTTTCCTGCAAAAGAGTAACTCCTCATGTGTTTCCTTTAACCCATTTCCATTTGTAAATAGGTCTGTCTAAGGACATCTCAAATTGTCGTAAATCAAAAGAACCATGTCCAAATACCGCTTGACATGATACGTATTGTATCGTAAATTGGACGTATGGAGTTACAAAATGTATCATTTGGAATATTTTAAGTATCTCCTGGTTGCCTGGACCATATACCTGTGAGAAGGAAGTGGAGGCAGTCCATGTAGGCTAATCCATTCTAAAGGAATGAAACCATGTATTCAATAATTCAGGAATGGGCTGATATGAAATTAAATGTCCATATGTACATTCGGGAGTTTCACGGGAAAATGGTAGACCGCAAAAGACGCCCTGTTCTGTTACTTGGAATGGACACTCAAGCAATCACCTTCCTGAGCGACCTGAACTTGCCGGTATCATCAGAAATGCTCATTGGTTTGGATGTTGAAGATCATCATGTATGTGTACGACTTCGCGCAAGGTTGCAATGGAAACAGCCCTTCGGAGAGCTCACAATGTATCATTCAAACTTGCATATTCAGCACGAACAGAAACTATATATAACTGGACAGTTAAACACAATGCTTACTGAAGTTCAGTTTCCCACGGTTTCCCGTTTTCAGTATGAAAAGGCAACAGAACAAAAGGCTCTGCAAGAACCCTATCATTACATTGATTTCACCATATAATTCCAAGTCGATTCTTAACATTTTCTGAACAAAACATGTACTTAACGCCATTTTACTATATTTCATAGCGTTATGCATTAGTTCTTTAACACCAAAAGCATTTGCGCAATGAATAAAGGGGCGAGGGGGCTCATACTATTTCAGGAAGTTTGGATATGGTTGAAATGCACTGCCACATATTATCCGGCCTAGATGATGGTCCTGTTCGAATGGAGCAGTCCGTTGCGATGGCTGAGAAGGCGGCAGCCTCAGGAATTACCTCCATTATTGCTACTCCGCATCACCTGAACGGGCAATACAACAATGAACCGATGGTGGTCAATCAGGCCGTGAACCTGCTTCATGCAGAACTTCGCAAACGCAACATTCGCCTGGAGATCCGTCCCGGACAGGAGATCAGGGTGCATGACAACCTGATTGGAGACTTATATGCAGGAAAGTGCTGCACACTCGCCGGAAGTCGTTACATGTTGCTGGAACTACCCTTTGGTCATATTCCCTCACAGTTCCCCAGGATACTGCATGAATTACGAATAGCGGGAATTACCCCTATTATTGCTCATCCGGAACGCAATCGTGTCATTTTGAAGAAGCCAAAGTTGTTGGCTGATTACTTGAGTCAAGGCGGACTATGTCAGCTTACCGCTCAATCTTTCACTGGGCTTTTCGGACGGAAAGTTCGGCAGTGGTGTTTTCATTTTTGCAAAGAAAACGGGTTTCATTTCATTTCATCAGATGCACATGATACGTGCAAAAGGACATTTGCCATAAGTGAAGGAGAGCGGGCCATTGAGCGTCGATTTGGAGCTGAAGCCGTTAAGAGGCTGGCAGAGAATGCGTCGCACATTCTATCGAATTCGTGTCTGGTCACAGAACGCTGGAAACCTCGCAAATGGCTACTGTCCATCTGGTAGTTACATAGGATAGATCACAACGTATAGGAGGAATGAAAGTGGAACTGAAAGGATATTTTCGACTCTTACAAAAGAAACTGTGGTTGATTGTTGCAATTGCTTTGATAGCCGGTGTGGGTGCAGGGGTCAAAAGCATTTTCTTCACCCAGCCCATCTATGAGGCAAGTTCCAAACTGATCGTGAACCAGACCTCTAACGTTCAAGGCCAAGCGATGATGGACTTCAGCATGATTCAAACCAATATCAAACTCATTAACTCATACAGAGAAATTATTAAATCTTCCGCCATTATGGATAAAGTCGCTACCACGTATCCGGACCTAGGCTTAACCTCTGCACAGCTCATGAATAGCACCTCCGTCTCTACAGCCAGCGAATCCCAAGTGATGAGCATAACTGTACAAGGAACTACCTACGAAAAAGCCGCAAAAACGGTCAATGCCATCTCCAACGTGTTCCAATCTCAAATCCCCCTAATCATGAAAATCGATAATGTGGCTATCCTCAGTGAAGCAAAAGTGGATAGTAACGCATCTCCAATCAATATGAAAACCACATTAAGCATCATTGTCAGTCTGTTCGCAGGTCTTGTGCTCGCCATTGCACTTGTATTCCTGATGGATTATCTGGATGACACATTCAAATCCGAAACTGAACTTGAAAAAGAGCTGGGCCTGCCTGTGCTTACCGTGATATCCAAAATGAAAAAAGACGATCTGAAAAATACGAAAAATTACGTATCTCAACAGAAAGTGGGGGATGGCAAATATGTCGCGGCTAACCAATGAAAATAACAGTCTGGTGACCTATTTTAACTCCAAATCTCAGATCTCGGAGGGATACCGTAAATTACGGACGAACATCCAGTTCTCCTCAATCGACAGTCATATCAAAAAAATCATGGTGGCTTCCGCTGAATCCGGCGAAGGCAAGACCACAACCATTAGCAACCTGGCGGTAACCTATGCCCAGGAAGGGAAAAAAGTTCTGCTGATCGATGCGGATCTGCGTAATCCTTCCTTGCACCAGGTGTTTTCCGTACCGAATCATATCGGTCTTAGTAGTGTGCTGTCTAATCAGTACAGTGTGGAAGATGTGCTTAGAGAGAGTTATATCGACAATCTCCAATTATTCACTTCTGGCCCAATTCCGCCGAACCCTTCCGAGATGATTGGTTCCAACCGGATGAAAAGGCTGATTGAGAAGTTAGAGGATCAATATGATGTCATCATGTTTGATACACCGCCGGTGCTCGCGGTAACGGATGCACTCATTGTGAGTTCGCTGTGTGATGGTGTGCTACTGGTCGTGAACTCGGGCAAGGTCAAGAAGGAACTGGTGAAGAAGACCAAGGCTGCTCTGGAGCATGTGAATGCACGAATTCTGGGCGCAATCCTGAACAATATCAAAAACGCTGCAGTTCCGGTGGGCTACGGAGAGAAGTAAACCTTCCATCCAATGCTCCCAAGTAAACAGGTAATGTCTACTGCACCTTTATCACTGTAGGCACTCGGTCATGCTGTGGGTTCAATGAACCTTAGACGTTAATCGTCGAAGGTATGACGTGAGGACGGGTTAGATGCCCTGGTTCAACTTTTATCAAACTAAAAAAAAAGAGGATAGGGTGGTATTTATGAAAAAAGTGAGAAAAGCAATCATTCCTGCAGCTGGACTAGGTACACGATTTTTGCCAGCCACAAAAGCGATGCCCAAAGAAATGCTCCCTATTGTGGACAAACCAACCATACAGTATATCGTTGAGGAAGCCATTGCCTCTGGAATTGAAGACATCATCATCGTAACGGGTAAAGGGAAGCGGGCAATTGAAGATCATTTCGACAACGCTTTTGAATTGGAACATAACTTGCTGGAAAAAGGGAAACTGGGCTTGCTTGAAGAGGTCCGCAAATCTTCTAACGTGGATATCCACTACATAAGACAAAAAGAGGCCAAAGGACTTGGTCATGCTGTCTGGTGTGCACGTAACTTTATCGGTGACGAACCTTTTGCCGTGTTGCTCGGAGATGACATCGTCGTATCGGAAGTTCCATGCACCAAACAATTGATTGATCAATATGATCAGGTTCAACATTCCATTGTTGGCGTACAAACCGTACTTGCTGAACAAACAGACAGATACGGCATTGTAGACCCGCTTCAATCGGATGGCCGTTTGACAGAGGTTCTCAGGTTCGTAGAGAAACCTGCCCAAGGCACAGCGCCTTCCAACCTGGCGATTATGGGGAGATACGTACTGAGTCCAGAGATTTTCGAACATCTGGAGCAACAAGAGATTGGTCAAGGGGGAGAGATTCAATTAACAGATGCGATTCAGCGCTTAAATGAGACACAAGGAGTGTATGCTTACGATTTCGAGGGAGTACGTTATGACGTGGGCGAGAAACTGGGATTCATTTTGACAACCATCGACTTCGCTCTGCAAAAACAGGAACTTAGAATTCCAATGCTGCAAGCTCTGCAACAGATTCTGGAAAAAGAGTCGGTAGAACATGTAGCCGGGGGGGAGTTTGAATGAGTCCATCTCCCCAAACGAAGGAAGCGGAGATCGTTATGGACCCAAGTCTGGGGTACAATGCATCAACGATGTCAGGACAAAATGCGGATAAAGTGTATCTATTTATGAAAAGAATGCTCGATTTGCTGGGTTCTTTCATAGGTTTGATCATTTTGTGCCCCTTGTTTGCGGTCATCGGATTACTGATCAAAATTGAGGCCCCGCAGGGGTCTGTTTTTTTTCGTCAGGTACGGGTCGGACAGAATGGAAAAGAGTTTCATATGTACAAATTCAGGTCCATGGTTGCGAATGCAGAAGATCTGCTGGAACAGCTGATTGATCAGAATGAAGTGAACGGGAATATGTTCAAAATGAAAAATGATCCCCGCATTACCCGGATTGGCAAGTTCATTCGGAAAACCAGTCTGGATGAGCTGCCACAGTTGTGGAACGTGTTCAGAGGAGAGATGAGTCTCGTTGGACCCAGACCGGCTCTGCCCAGAGAAGTGAAGAACTACACTTCCTATGACAGACAACGTCTTCAGATGATCCCGGGATGTACGGGATTATGGCAAGTCAGCGGACGAAATAGTGTTGGTTTTGAGGAAATGGTGGAGCTGGATCTGACGTATGCCCGTGAGCGCAGCATGATGGTGGATATCAAAATTATCTTCAGAACGTTCAAGGTGCTGGTAGGTTCGAAGGATGCGTTTTGAAACACGATTCTGGCTTTGAGGTGGCATAGCAGATATGCAAAAGACCGGTATACTTGCTGCATTAAATATGAAGTCGTTTAATATCATTCTTTTTTCGCTGGTAATTGTCTTCGCAGCAATCTATCTTCCGCTAGTCTCGGTTGTTGCACTCATAGCTGTGATTCTGCTGGGTGTTTATATTAAACAGCCCAGCTGGATTTTTATGATTCTCATCGTAAGTTTTTCATTATCCATTGATAAAATATTTAGCATTCATCTGGCAGGACTGGATTCGCTGTCCTTCTACAAGCTGGCGATTCTGGGTTTTGTCGTCTCTCTTTTTCTACGCTTTGGTATTCGCAAAGAGTTGATATATCCTGCACTGGCGATTGGTTTTTTATTTGTGGAGAGTTATTTTCTATCTGATCTGCCCAGTAAGGTTAGTCCGCTCGATCCATTCAAGGCCTTTCTGGGAGTCATTGTTCCTTTTTTGTTGCTGATGCCCCATTTTTCAAGAGAGATCAGTCAACGAATTATACGTGTACTTGCATGGTTGCCGCTGTTCAGTCTTGCTGGTGGTTATATTCTGCAACTCGCCGGCATATTGTCCATTACTAACCTGGAGATGTCGGGAGTAACCCGGTTACAGGGTGCTAACATCGCCGCGCATCTGGCCATGTTGTGTTTTATCTCGATCTGCGTCTGTCTGATTCAGATCAAGCAAGGCCATCAGGTTGTTCTGTATTACATGCTTACCTTGACACATCTGGTCATTCTGGTACAGACGGGAACAAGGGGGCCACTTATTGCGCTTATACCGATTATTCTGGTCTATCTTTTTGATCAACTGAAAGCCTTCATCAAAGGCAGAGTCAGTGCCATTATTCCTCTCATTCTGTTTGTTGTCGCTGTGGCCTATATGGTGATTGCGCAGTGGGACAATTATGAGATGAGGTCAGAGAGCAAAGGCTTGTCGGGAAGGGATGTAGCCTGGAATTATTTTATTGGCAAAGCAAATGAGTATCCGATATTTGGACGTGGGCTCGGCTCAACTCTTGTAGCGAATGATGGAAGTATTTTTTCTGGCTTCGTCGTTCCGCATAATGAATACATTCGTTTTTATTACGATGGCGGGTTAGTTGGAGCCATTCTGTTGTTTCTATCGCTGCTGCTGGTGTTTCGGGCTGTTTACTTCCGATTGGGCGGCATGATCCGGTTGTATTTTGCCGGTATGATTATCGGTTTCCTGACCTATTCCTTTTTTGACAATACCCTGTCCACGGTTCATCTGATTGCTCCATTCTGTATCTTCCTGAACGCGTTATATGCTACGGGAAATGGAGTTCATTCCAAGTCAGAGGCTGAAGCAGAAGTGGATATACAGATACAGCGAGCCAAGGACGTATCCTTTTCAAAGGAGATTAGAACATGAAGGTCTGTTTGATCAGTTCTACAGGCGGCCATTTTGATGAATTAACCAAAATTATTCCTGCGGTTGAAGAACATGATTATTTCCTGATTACCGAGAAAAATAAAAGCAGAAAAGTAGATTCGTCTCAGGGCAAAGTATACTTCTTAATGCAGCAAGAGCGTAAAAACGCGATGTTCTTGCTAATCTTTGTGGCTAATATTATCAAATCGTTCTTTCTATATCTGCGTGAGCGTCCAAAGGTGATCATTACAACAGGGGCGGGAGCCACATACCCTTTTTGCCTCATTGGTAAAATCTTCGGTGCCAAGCTGATTTATATCGAAAGTTATGCCAAAATCTATTCCTCCAGCGCAACCGGGAGATTGATGTACAAAATCTCGGATGAGTTCTTCATTCAATGGGAAACGTTGCAGGATAGCTATCCCAATGCGAAGTACAGGGGGGCTTTATTTTGATATTTGCTATCGTTGGAACCCAGCGTTTTCCCTTCAATCGGATGTTTGAGCTTATTGATGAGGCGATTGAGGCAGGAATTATTGAAGAAGAGGTTGTTGCCCAATCCGGATATACCGAGTATCAGCCGCGGAATTTCACTGTGATTCCCTTCCTTACCCAGGAAGAGATGAATGAATATGTGGAGCGCAGCAGATGCATTATTTCTCATGCGGGTGTTGGCTCCATTACAAATTGTCTTGAACGTGGCAAGCCCGTTATTGTCATTCCACGCCGGAAAGAATGGGGCGAACATGTGGATGACCATCAGCTTGAGATCTCCAAAGTTTTTCAGGATAACGGCTATGTGGCCGTCGCGGAGAGTCGGGCTGAATTGCAAAAGTTGGTTCCTTGCATAGAAGAGCTGAAGTTCCAGCCTTATGTGAGAAAACAGTCTGATCTGATCTCATCCATTAAAAATTACGTGAATAGTCTGTAAGAGGTATGAAGATTAACCATGAAAAAAAGGAGTCTATCATGAAACCAAAAGTATTGGTTGTTGGATCATCCTTGAAGGATATGGGTGGAATTGTGAGTGTCATCAAAAACATTGAGGATTCCTCCATCTCGGAAATGTATGCCATGCAGCGGGTCGAAACGTATATCACGGGCAGCGTGTTCTCACGGCTGCTTATTTTTATACGGGGATTCATGCAATTCTGGATGAAGTTGTACACGTTCAAGCCGGATATCGTGCATATTCATATGGCAAACAACGGGAGCTTTTATCGGAAGTCTCTATTTCTGCTAACCGCACGAAAGTTGTTTCGAAAGTCAGTTATTCTGCATATTCATGCGGCCAGCTTTGATGATTTCTACAATCAATTTGCTCTGCAGCGCAAGTATTGTCACTACATTCTGAATCAGGCAGACAAGTTGATTGTCTTGTCCCAGACGTGGAAAGAATACTTTGCTACGATTGTGCCGGAGACAGCCATTGAGGTTCTTTATAACGGGGTCTTTGTCAAAGAACCGTTTGTAAGAGAACAACAAACAGCCGTTAATGCTCTCTTCATGGGCAGACTGGGTGAGCGAAAAGGAGTCTACGATCTGCTTCAGTCCATTCAGCAATTAAAGGAGCTGGGCGTTACAGCTACCTTTAATCTGGCAGGGGATGGCGAAGTCGAAGAAGTCAAAGCAATCGTGCAGCAGTATGGAATAGAGGATCGTGTCAATGTACTCGGCTGGATTAACGGAGAGCAAAAGGAAAAGCTGATGCGGGAAGCGGATCTACTGGTCCTGCCTTCTTATCATGAGGGATTACCTATGGCCATACTTGAAGCAATGAATTGTGGCTTGCCCATTATATCGACCACCGTCGGAGGCATCCCCGAAGTGATTACATCCGGTCATAATGGGCTGTTAATCGAGCCGGGAGATGTGCACGGGCTGACATCAGCGCTGGAATATCTCATCACGGATGAAGAGGTTAGAGCAAGAATGGGTTCACATAACAGAGAGATTATATCGGATAAGTTCGATATGAATCTTCTCGTGGGCAGATTATCAGGAATATATGATGCACTTCAAGTGAAGGTATCCTAGTGAACAGGAAAAGGTGATGAAATGAACCCCTTGGTATCTTGCATCATTACGACCCATAACCGGGCCGATTTATTGAAAAATGCGTTGAGAAGTGTACGTGAGCAAACACATCCGTATCTGGAGATTTTCATTGTGGATGATGGTTCAGAAGATCAGACGCCAGAGATCTGTCAGGCTTGGACCCGGGAAGATTCACGGATTCGGTACATCCGGGTTCCATATCCCAAAGGAGCCAACCATGCACGGAATGTAGGGATATCCCAAGCCAATGGCAAGTACATTGCCTTCCTGGATGATGATGATGAATGGCTACCTGACAAAATAAAAACCCAGGCGGAAGTGCTGGAACGAACAAAGGAATCATTCACCTTTTGCAGCAAGTATCTCGCATACACGAATGAGCAGCATCAGGTGGTCAAACGGAAATTGTCGGTGGAACCTCGCGATGTTATCCGGTATGAGGATCTGCTTACATTCAACTGGATTGGGGAAACGTCCAAAATCATGGTACTTACCTCACTGGCCCGTGAAGTTCGATTTGATGAAAATCTGACATCCGCTCAGGATTATGATTTTTATCTGCGTATATTGAAACGAGGTTACATCGCCGTGAATGTGAAAGAACCGCTGGTGGATATCAACATCCATAGTGGTCCACGAATTTCAACCTCTACAACGGCCAAGTACAAGGGCCAACGCAAGATTATTTTGAAATACTACAATGACATGTCCAAGGAACAGAAGCGCCGTCAGTTACACCATTATCGAATGCTCGAATGGTCGAGAAATACACTTCGCAATAACGTTTATTTGAAAAAAGCACTGTCGCTGTACCCTTGGTGGAAAGATTGGGTGCTGCTCAAGCGTAATACCAAAATTATGATGCAAGGATTTCTAAAGAGATTTCATGCAAGACGCGCAGTTGGTACGTATACAGAGGAACCTGTGCGAATGAAACTAAAGTAAGAGGTGCCTGGATGGAAAATCCGACGGTGTATATGCTGCCCAAGATGATTGAGAACAATAAATTCAATGAGCTGTTATCCGATTCCATTGAGAACAAGGGATGGGAAGTGAAACAGTTTACCAAAAGAGATCTAATCAAACTGAAAAAAAATGATGTGCTGCATTTTCATTGGCCCAGCTTCTATTACAGAGGTTCATCCCTGCTGACAACAGTGATCAAGTCCATTCTATATGTATTGATGATTTGTTTTGCACGCTTGCGAGGGGCCAAATTGTTCTGGACGGTGCACAACATCTGGCCACACAACAGCGGCAAGACGCGGTTTGATTATTGGATGAGAAAAATACTGGTCCAAAATTGCTCCAAGCTGATTGTCATGGGTAAACCCTTGATTTCTGAGATCTGTTCGACGTTTGGGATTGATTCCAGCCGGATCGAGGTTATTCCGCATGGACATTACAAGGGAGTGTATCAGGGGAAAGGTGTGAATATCCGCTCCCGGTTTGGCATCCCGGAGGATAGTTATGTGTATGCGTTCTTCGGTCAGGTGTCGCCGTACAAGGGCGTGGATGATTTGCTGGAGGCATTCAAGGATCTGGATTCCGAACAAGCCCATCTGTTGATTGCCGGTAAAAAGGTAAAGGACTACGATCTTGGAGATGAATTTCTCAAGAGTGGACATATTCATACCCATTTTCATTTCATCGAAGATGATGAATATTCGGACTATTTTGATGCAGTTGATTCTATCATTCTTCCATACAAGCAAATTGCAACTTCAGGCAGTGCAATTCTGGCATTGACCTTCTGTAAACCGGTGGTGGCACCACGGATTGGCTTGTTGGAGGAATACCTGCCGGAAGATTGTGCGGTACTCTACGAACCTTCGGATCCGGATGGATTGCTCAAGGCAATGAATATGATCCGGTTAAAACAATCGGAGTTTCAGGAAGGCAGTGGTTTTGTCAAAGCGTTGGAGCGGCTGGATTGGCCAGTGATTGCCCAAAGGACACTTACCCTGTACTCCAGTTAGTGCAGATGAACGAGTGGACCTAATTGAAAAATATGGGGATGAAATGATGAAGGTAACCGTCGCGATCTGTACGTATAACCGTGCACATGATGCGGTAGAGGCCATACGAAGTGCAATACAACAGAATTACGCAAGCAGCGACTATGAGATTATACTCATTGATAACAATTCAAAAGACAACACACGGGAAGTCGTGCTTCAAACCATCTTGCAGCATGAGAACCATTCGATCCGGTATGTGTTGGAAGAAAAGCAAGGCTTGTCTGTAGCCCGTAACCGGGCCATTCACGAGGCACGTGGCGAGTATATCCTGTTCCTTGACGATGATGCCTTTGCTTGCAGGGACTGGATTCACCAGATTGTTAGTGTGTTTGAGATGAATGAAAATATCGGTTGTGTCGGTGGCAAGATTGATCCGATCTGGGAAGTGCCTGAGCCAATGTGGATTCCACCGGAGAACAGGTCGCTGTTCACCATTCTGGATTTTGCAGATGAAGTCACTGAAATGAAAAGTCCCTATATTCCATTTGGTGCCAATGTGGCTTTTCGTTTATCTGTCTTTGATCAACTGGCTCCCTTCCGTGAAGATCTTGGAAGAGTGGGGAACAACCTCCTCTCCAGTGAAGAGAGTGAGTTAATTGCAAGAATACGGACAAAGTTCAAGGTATATTACACGCCGTATGGCGCGGTACAACATAAAGTAGCCAAAGAGCGAACGACAAAGAACTGGTTTCTACGCCGAATCTATTGGCAGGGTGTGAGTGATGCCATTCGTGATCAGGATCGTGGTGTTGTGCGTACGGCCAAACATGGCATCAAGCTTGCACAAGGGATCACAACCTCACTGATCTACATTTATAATGCAGATCGGTTCACACGTCAGCTTGCCAAAGTATGTTACCGAAACGGCATGATTGTTGGGTCGCTTCGTCAAAACAGTAAGGGATGAGGATCGCTATGGCGCAAGTTGCACTTCGCAAAGTATTCAGAGGAAACGGCTTAATGAGTGCCATATTTCAGACAAGTGGAACCAATCTGCTGGTCATGACACTGACGATGTTGTCTTCCATTTTGACGTCACGCATGTTCGGCGTAGAGGGAAAGGGTGCATTCTCGGCCATCCTGTTCTGGCCAGCGCTCTTAACCGGATTGGTCGGATTTGGACTACCCACTTCTATCATTTATAACATCAAACAGAGCGCAACCGAGAAGAGTGCGCAGTATGTTCGGTTAAGCTTTCTTTTTCAAGTTCCGGTGTGCATCATCATTGGCATTGTGGCCTGGTTTGGATTGCCTTTCTGGCTCTCCAGCTTTCCGCCGGAAGTAGTGCAGATATCCAGATGGTATACAATTGCTACCGTTCCTGTACTTATTGTCATCAATCTCATATCAGCCCTCTCGCAGAGTCGGGAGAAATTCGCTGTATATAATGGTATCCGGTTAATGATCCCCCTGTTTAATGTAGGCGGGCTTTTTGTGTTATGGGGCCTGGGGATGCTGAGCATTCAGCTCGCTGCTGCGATCTATTTTGTAACCAGCTTCTCCGTGGTGGCGTGGGCTATCTATGCCAACCGTAATGAATTGAGACTGAGATGGTTCAAGGATCGGGTGGACCAGAGTTCGGCCAAGAAGCTTTTTGGTTATGGCAGCAGGGTGTATGGTGTTGAATTGTTAGGAACGCTGTATACCCAGTTTGATAAAATCATTATTTTGGCTTTGCTCACCCCGCGTGATTTTGGACTGTATTCCGTCGTATTTGCGTTATCCCGAATCTACAATGCGGTTCAGACGGCGATTAGCAATGTTGTTTTTCCAAAAGTGACCGGATTGCCCCAAGAGCAGATTATTCGAACAGTTGGCAGAGCCTTCCGCATCTCGCTCATGGTCATGATGATCATTGTAATACCCACCATGTTTGTGGGGAACTACCTGATGGGTCTTCTGTTTGGCTCCGAATTTTTGGAAGCGAGCGTAGCATTTTATATTTTGGCTGTGGAATGCATCATTGGTGGTGGCTCCTGGATTCTGGCATCCGCATTTAATGCACTGGGTCGGCCTGGACTTGTGATGATCAGACAGCTCATTGCACTCTCGGTAACGGTGGCTTTGTTCTTTGTATTCACCCCGTTGTGGGGGCTCAACGGAATTGCGATTGCCTTATTGATCGGGTCCATTGTACGAATGGTGGTTACTGTGGCTGCGATGAAGATTGTATTTAAGGTGAAGTTTGCCGCCATGTTCTATGACAAGGAAGATCTGACGTTTCTCTATGAACGGTTAAATAAAAAAAGAAGAAGAGTCACCCAAGGAGGAGATGGAGATGCTGGGCACTAACAATATTCATCCAATGGAAGAGTTGAAGGGACATTTACGTCAGATTTTGAAGGTCATTCCACCGCGTACCGAAATCTATTATTTGGATTACCCGGTGCATAGCAATGGCGGCGACTTGTTGATTATGAAAGGTACTGAGGCTTTCTTCCGGGACAATGATATTCATGTACGTGCCAGATACAGCATTCTGGATTGCCCTTTATCCCTCAAGGTTCCGGAAGGTATCACGATTGTGTTGCACGGGGGGGGTAACTTTGGTGATCTGTACCCTGCCCATCAGAAATTGAGAGAGCGCATGATTGCCCAGCATCCGAATCACCGGATTGTCATTCTGCCACAGACGATGTTTTATAAGAGTGATATTGAATTGAAAAAGACAGCCCAAGTATTCAATCGTCATAAGGATGTACACTTTTTTGTCCGGGATACCTTATCTTATGAGATAGCCAGTAAAGAATTTCAACAAACCAATGTGTATCTATCTCCGGATATGGCGCATCAGTTGTGGCCTCTTAAGTCCAAGAGCAAGCCTACCGCAGAGATGTTGTATTTCTTCCGGAAAGACATTGAGAAAACTCAGAATCAGGTGCATTACGAATCCGTCAGTGGACCTAAGGCCACGTTTAAAGACTGGGAGACATTGTACAACCGGGTAGACCGGAAGGTCATTCGTATGATTACGTCCCGGTTAAAGTCAGGGAAAGGCAGCTCTTTCGCCCGCTGGTTGTGGTACAAATACTCTGATCGGATGGTACATACGGCCATTAAGGAATTCAATCAATACCAAACCATCACGACATCCCGTCTGCATGGACATATTCTGGCCTGTCTCCTGGATCAACCGAACATCCTGCTAGATAATTCATACGGCAAAAACTCGAATTATTATGCAGCTTGGACCAAGAGCAATCCGGCAGGTAGACTGGAATCCAATCAGACCAGCACATATAACAAGCCAACCGAGACCGGCAAGGGAGCAAGTACGGTTGTGCTGTCGGATGGTGCGGCCCTATGAGAAGTATTCTGTTATCCGGTGGTTCTGGCAAGCGTCTCTGGCCGTTATCCAACGATTCCAGATCCAAGCAATTTCTTAAAGTTCTTCATGGGCCAGAGGGAAATCCGGAATCCATGGTACAGCGGGTATGGCGACAGCTGAATTATGCCGGACTTGCATCAGAGGCACTTATTGCGACCAGTTTGCCACAGGTGGAGATTCTGACTTCTCAGCTGGGAGACGATGTGAGACTGGTTGTGGAGCCCGAGCGCAGAGATACGTTTCCTGCGATTGCGCTGGCAGCCTCCTATCTGTATTCCGTAGAGAGTGTGAGTCTGAATGAGACAATTGCAGTGTTGCCTGTAGATCCCTTTGTAGAAAAAGAATTTTTCGAAGTGCTGGCAACCTTACCGGAGATGCTTGATAAGTCTGGTGCTGATCTGGCCTTGATGGGAGTTGTGCCGACGCACCCGTCAGAGAAGTACGGATACATCATTCCGCAATCCCAATCTTCCAGTGAAAATAACAATGAATACGTGAATGTAGCGAAGTTCCAGGAGAAACCCTGCGAATCCGATGCGGTCCTCATGATTGAGCAGGCCGCATTATGGAATTGCGGGGTTTTTGCTTTTAAGCTGGGTTATTTGATTAATCTGCTCATTGAGATGGAACTGCCGATCCAGTATGACGAAATGCTGAAGCAATACGGAAGATTGAACAAGATCAGTTTTGATTACCAGGTTGTCGAGAGAGCCAATCAGATTATCGCTATTCCGTATAACGGTTTCTGGAAAGATCTAGGCACGTGGAACACACTCACGGAAGAGATGGGAAGCTCGGTTGTAGGAAAAGGGTGGATTACGGGAGATTCCCTGAATACTCATCTGGTCAATGAATTGAACATTCCGGTTGCCATATTGGGCTTGTCGGATGTGGTGGTCGCCGTGAGTCCGGATGGCATTCTCGTCAGTGACAAAGAGGCCAGCCCACGGATCAAGGAAATCTTGAAGAATGAGGATCAACGCCCCATGTATGAGGAGCGTAGGTGGGGTTGCTACCGGGTTCTGGATTACACAAGAAACGAAGCTGGCGGCGAGGTTCTCACCAAACGCATCTGCATCAGTGCCGGGAAAAACCTGAGTTATCAATACCATTTGCTTCGCAATGAGGTATGGACGGTTGTATCGGGAACTGGGGAATTGATTCTGAATGGGCAGAGCCGAATGATCGGGCAAGGAGATACGGTGATCATTGACCGGAGTATGCTTCATTCCGTCAGAGCCGTTACGGAACTGGAGATCATTGAGGTACAGATCGGCAGTCAGCTGATTGAGGAAGATATCGTTAGAGTGTCTACCGAATGGCAGGACATTGTTCAGACATATGTGAAGCACGCGTAACCAACACATTAGAACATGGGGGAGATTATGGAATGAATATTACGGTGATTGGCACAGGGTATGTGGGTTTGGTATCGGGCGTATGTTTTTCGGAACTGGGAAATAACGTGATCTGTGTCGACAACAATGTGGAAAAAGTGAATATGTTAATGGACGGCCATGTTCCGATCTATGAACCGGGTCTGAAGGATATCATGAATGCCAATATGAAAGCAGGAAGGCTGTCCTTCACCACCAATATTCAGGATGCTATCAGTCGTTCGGATATCATCATTATCGCAGTGGGTACGCCATCCCTGCCTAATGGCGAAGCAAATCTGAGCTTTATTGAGCTTGTCGCGCGAGAAATAGGTTCTTATATGGATAATTATAAAATAATAATGACTAAAAGCACTGTTCCTGTCGGAACTAACGATCGTATTCAGGAATGGATCAGCAGTTTGACGAATCATCCATTCGACATGGCATCGGTACCAGAGTTCCTGCGAGAAGGTACCGCTGTCCAGGATACGCTCTATCCTGACCGGATAGTCATTGGGACACATAGTGAGCGGGCAGTCGCCACGTTGAAAGAGCTGCATCAGCCATTAACCGATCAGATTATTGTTACGGATATTCGCTCGGCCGAAATGATTAAATATGCATCCAACGCTTTCCTGGCAACCAAGATCTCATTTATCAACGAAATCTCTAACATCTGTGAAAAAGTAGGAGCAGATGTCAGCCGTGTTGCCGAAGGCATGGGCTATGACAGACGAATCGGTGCCTCCTTTCTCAAGGCAGGCATTGGTTACGGAGGTTCCTGTTTCCCTAAGGATACACAAGCTCTGATTCAAATTGCAGGTAATGTGGATTATGACTTCAAACTGCTGAAGTCCGTGGTGGAAGTGAACAAAGATCAACGCTTCAACATCATTCGTAAACTGGAAGATGCACTAGGCTCACTCGAAGGGAAGGAGATTGCCATCTGGGGGCTTGCTTTCAAACCAGATACCGATGACGTTCGTGATGCTCCGGCGATTGAGATCATTCAACGTTTGCTTGAGCAGGGAGCGGTGATTCGGGCATATGACCCCATCGCTACCGAGAACTTCCGCAAAGAGGTGGATTCCCCATCCATTACGTGGGAAGAGCGTGCCATGAAAGCGGCGGAAGGTGCTGATGCACTCTGTGTTCTGACGGAATGGAAAGAGTTCATGGAGGTTAATCTGACTGATTTGGCAGCGCATATGAATCAACCCATCCTGATTGATGGAAGAAACATCTACGGAGAAGATCAGATTAAAGATACGTCCTTTCAATACTACTCCGTTGGTCGTCCAGGTCTAACCAATATCGATGGAAGAAAAACGGCAGTCATCTGACGGAGGCCATAACATGAGACGCGGGATCAAAATAACATTAGGTGCCATTTCCCTTGTTGCAGTTGTCATGATTGGATATTCTGTGTATCTGTATTCGCATGTTAAATCAGCGGCGGATCAAATGTATGAACCCCGGGAACCCATCAAGCAGGTATCTATTGTAGACCAGCGGGGTGGGGGAGATTTCCCTGTGGACATGGAGAATGAAGAACCTTTTAATGCTTTGATTCTGGGTGTGGATGAACGTTCCAATGATCGGGGGCGCTCCGACACCATGATTGTATTAAGTGTTAATCCTGCGAAAAAATCCGCACTTATGTTTAACATTCCCCGAGATACCAGAACGAATATTGTTGGTCACGGCACGGAGGATAAGATCAACCATGCCTATGCTTTTGGGGGCGTTAACATGTCTGTGCAGACCGTGGAACAATTGCTCAACGTTCCCATACATTACTACATGAAAGTGAATATGGAGGGCTTTGCACAAGTCATCGACATGGTGGGTGGAGTGGATGTGAATAACCCGTTTGCATTTGACTATGAGGGTTACCGGTTCGAGCAAGGGAATATTCATCTGGATGGTGAAGCTGCTTTGGGATTTTCGCGGATGCGTTATGATGATCCGAAGGGAGATCTCGGGCGGAATGACCGCCAGCGGGAGATCATCAAACAAGTGCTGAAGAATACGGTTCAGGTATCCAACGTATTGCAACTGGAGACGTTGCTGGACGAAGTCAGTGCTCACGTCAGAACCGACGTTACCTTTGATGAGATGAAGCAGATGTTCTCCAATTATCGTTCGGTACTGGATCATATTGAATCCGTTGAGATTAAAGGCACGGGCAAGAAAATAGACGGAGTGTATTACTATATCGTGGAACAATCGGAACGAGACAGGATACATCAGATGATTGAAGAACATTCAAAATGATCGGATAGGGCGGTGAACCAGATGCGTATCTCCAGGCTAATGAAATTGTCCCTGATTGTGCTACTAATGTATATGCTCATGATACCGGCAAGTACAAATTATGTTCAATCAGCTCAAAACTATCAATGGAATAATATACCTATTGGTGGTGGGGGGTACGTTACAGGGGTGGTTATCCATCCGACTGAGCCTGATCTGGTTTACGCTCGAACTGACGTTGGAGGAGTATATCGGTTGGATACAGCTTCAGGAGATTGGGTTCCACTACTGGATCATTTTGGAGATGAGGACAGCAATCTGTACGGCGTGGATGGAATTGCGCTGGATCAGCAAAACCCTAATGTCGTGTATATCGCTGCTGGGAAGTACGGTAACGTGGGGCCGAGTGATATTCTGAAATCCACAGATCGGGGAGAGACCTGGACTCGAACCGGACTTAATCTTCGGAATGAATCAAATGGAAATATCCATCGAGCCATGGGAGAGAGCATCGCGGTTAATCCCACGAACTCCAATTACCTGCATGTGGGTACACGATATGATGGATTGTACACTTCCAGTGATGGTGCAGCCACATGGAGCAAGGTATGGGATGTACCTAGCGGACTGTCCGGTGAGGGAATTCGGAGTGTAGCTTATGGATTGAATCCCGTGACGAAGCAAGGTCAAGTTGTGTATGCGGGGGTTCGCGGCATTGGTGTGTACAGCAAAGCACCAAGAAGCAATGGGCAGACCACTTGGCAACTTACCGGGAGAAGTCCCGAATATCCTGCACGTATGACTGTGGCGAAGAACGGGACGTTGTATGTGACCACGGATAATCAGGGCGTCTACAAGTTCAATGGTGTGCAGTGGACAAATATAACACCCAGCTCCAGTTACTCATCTTATTATGGAATCACGATTGATCCCAATAATGATAATCACATCCTGGCAGCCGTTCGAACAGGCGGAGATAATCTGCCACTGTATCGTTCCGTTAATGGCGGACAGAGTTGGACAACAGTGAGCAAAACGCTGGTATCCAAACCGTCCTGGTGGACACCCAACATGTTTTTCTCAGCCACATCCAGTATCAAGTTTGATCCACATAATCCGGGCACCGTATACGCTACAGACTGGTTTGGCGTGTACAAGACGGAAAATATCAATGGTACCACTGGATTGACTGGCAATACAGCGAGTACTTGGGAAGCCATTACCGATGGTCATGAAGAAGTTGTCGCACTCACGGCATCCACACCACCTCAGGGTGTTTCATTCTTTAGTGGTTTAACGGATCAAGTCGGATTTAGACATGAAAATGTAACCGATGTTCCTCTTAATAAAATCCCGCTCGCAGGTATGCGAGAAATTGTGAGTATTGACTATCACGAGGCAAATCCGAATTACATGATATTTCTGGGAAGCAGTGACTGGTATGGTACCACCACACGTTTATTTGTCTCTTCCAATAACGGAGTTACAGTAACTCCAATGAATGTTCCGGCTGGCTCCAAACTGGGGAGGGTCGCCTATTCAGCCATTAATCCAAATGTAATTGTTTATTACCCCCAGACCGGTAATCCGGTCAGAAGCACGAATCGTGGTGCAACATGGCAAAATATGAATGGTGCCCCTTTTCAGGCCATCGGGGGGAATATGGTCTTTGCCTATAATCATCCACTGGCTGCGGATCGCATCAATGGATATAAATTTTATATGTATGCTGCTGGTTATCTGTATCGGTCTACGGATGCAGGTGCCAACTGGTCCAAAGCGAATACGGTTCGTCTTCCGATTAATACGGATATCAATACAAGCTTCATTAAAGTCGAGGCTGCACCTGGCGTGGCGAATAATGTATGGGTGAGTCTGGGAACCGATGGATTATATGCATCAACGAATTCAGGAAATACATTTTCCAAGATCCAGGGTGTGCAGAATTCCAAATTATTTGCCTTTGGTAAAGCTCAGCCCGGCAGATTGGTTCCAGCTGTCTATGTATATGGCACCGTAAATAACGTGCATGGATTCTTCCGTTCCGATGATATGGGGATAACCTGGAACAATATAGGTCCTTTAGGTAATGGAATCGGGCTGGGCAATGAACCGCAAATTATGGCGGCAGACCGTCAAATCTATGGTCAGGTATATGTAGGTACAAATGGCAGAGGCATGTATGTTGGATCAATAGAATAACGAGAGAGATATGAAAGTGGTGAAGATCAAAATGATGGAGGAGGGTTCCGGGCGCACGAGACAAAAGCATGTACGAAGAACGTACGGATTTCTCATTGCTCTGCTGTTGATTGTGATCTGGATTCTGGTCATCTGGTCCATGTCCACGCAATCCTCTCAACAGCAAGACATTCAGCCCTGGCTTCATAAATGGTCTCAAAAATTGCACATCGGTTTTACACTTCCCGATGTGCAATTCACTTACGGGGAGTATGAGTATTCGCTGAAGCAGCGGCCGTATGATTTTGCAGAGTTCATCTTTCGCAAGAGTGCGCACTTATTTGTATACGCTGTGCTCGCCGTGCTTGTGTACGGCGGGCTGCGGTACAGAAGAACATCCCTTGTGACCAGTATCGTTTCTGCTCTGGCTGTGGTGTTTGTTATAGCCTCCATTGATGAGTATATTCAGCAGTTCAGCCCGGACCGGACAAGCTCGATACGTGATGTTGGAGTAGACTTGCTCGGCGGCTGCTGTGGGATTGCCATATATGCAGGACTTCAGTCCATGATACGAAGGATCAGAAAAGGAAAGCGTACTTCCATTCACAGCGAGTGATTTCCCAGGAAATTAGATGTATCGTTCAACTTCTACTTGTCTGCTATCCATCATAAGTATGGAGTAGGACAAGGAGGACTGGACATGCTGCGAAGAAGGAACCGGAATGCTTTGCTCAAAAAGATCGGCTTCATCGCGATCATTGTATTATTGCTGTGGTTGATTGCCAGAACCATTCCGTATTTGTTTCAGGCAGATACATCGGATGAAGCTGCTGCTGTTGCCGAAGAGTTTTACAAATATGAGCAGACAGGTGACTTCGGCAGTTCGTGGGAACTCTTTCATCCCCTGATGAAAGAGCGGTTTCCCAAGAGTGCTTACGTACAGAACAGAGCACATATATTTATGCAGCATTTTGGCGTGGAAACGTTTGAGCTGGAGATGGAGAAGCCAGAGCGCGAGTTCGATGTAACCGTGATTGATGGCGTTAAGCCATTTTCTGAAGCCTACAGAATCCGGGTCACGCAGAAGTACTCAGGTACCTTTGGCCAATTCGATATTGTGCAGACCTGTTATCTGGTAGAGGATGGCGATGAGTGGACCTTACTCTGGTATTATCCAAATCAGAAAAATGAGGATACCTCGCAGGTCGACAAAAGTGACTGATCAGGAAATAGTATTAACCCATACATTGAACCGAATTGTATCATTTACCTAACATGAGGCTCCATAAATGCGAGACTTTTGTCGCATTTTTGGAGCTTTTTTTGTGTTTTGCTTGTTTTTATAGCTTTAAAGCCTTGACATTAGTCCCGGTGTCAAGTAAATTACGAGATAGATACAAAATGTATCAATTTTCAGCGTCTAACGACAAATAACAAGGACTTCTAAGCTCCTTGTGAGGGGAAGGAATATCATTGATCGAAACGGGCCGCTTTTACTGTGTCAGTTGTGGGATGATTGTGTCGGTCACTAGAAGCTCTGTCGAAATGAAGGAAGAGGGCAATGGAGGCAATCACGTATTTCGCACCGGATTCTACCGGAGTGAAATGCCGCTTGGATGCTGTGAAGCGTGTGTAGTTGAAGCGAAACGTCAGGGGAAATCCCAGTTTGCGGGACAATATACTAAAGATTATGATACACTATGTTCATATGAGAAACGGGCATGAATGATGTGCTCGTCCATGAAGGAGGGGATTGAATGCAGCAGGAGCCGGTCGTCCGGATTCAGGGCGTCAGCAAGATCATATCCTCCCGATCATTGGTCAGCGACCTGACTCTGGATATTTCTCCGGGGCAGGTTTTTGGTTTTTTAGGACCCAATGGCGCGGGAAAAACAACAACTATTCGAATGATGGTTGGACTGATGTCCATCAGTAAAGGTGATATTTTCATCTCGGGACACAGTGTAAAGAATGAATTTGAGCAGGCGGTAGCCCAGGTAGGAGCTATTGTGGAAAATCCGGAAATGTACAAGTTTCTGACCGGGTACCAAAATCTCGTTCACTTTGCCCGCATGTCGCCGGGAGTTACGAAGGAACGTATTGCGGAAACAATTGAGCGTGTGGGGCTCACAGCCCGTATTCACGATAAGGTCAAAACCTATTCACTTGGCATGCGCCAGCGTCTGGGGGTCGCGCAAGCGATATTACATAAACCGAAGCTGCTTGTACTGGATGAGCCGACCAATGGTTTGGACCCACAGGGTATACGGGAACTGAGAGATTATTTGCGTCAGCTCACCCAAGAGGAAGGCATTACGGTCTTTGTATCCAGTCATTTATTGTCGGAGATGGAGCTGATGTGTGATACGGTGGCCATCATCCAGAATGGCAAGTTGATTGATGTAAGAAACCTTCGGGCTGAAGCCGGTTCGGATGCATTAATCGAAGTTGCTTTTGAGCTGAATGATGCAGACCGTGCTGCGGATCTGATTCAGGGTGCTGTCGTACAGGGCAATGTCCTGGTGATGCGGGTGTCTCGTGAGCAGATTCCGGATATCAATGCCAAGCTGGTTAGCGAAGGGTTTCAGGTGTACGGTATTCGTAACGTGACTCACACCCTGGAAGAACAATTCTTGCAAGTCACTGGGGGTGGAGGCATTGGGTAGTTTTGGTAATCTGATATTGAACGAGAATATGAAAATTTTCCGTCGTCCCCGTACCTGGATCATGTTATCAATTCTGGCGCTGATCTCGCTATTAATGCCAGTGTTACTGCGAGAAGGCATGGGGTCCAATGAAGTTTTGTACTGGGAAGCGGCTGTAACGACCATCCAGGTTACATTTTTCCTGAACACGATCTTTTGTGTCGTGATTGCAGCGGAATCGGTCGCAGGCGAATTTACTTGGGGAACCATTAAGCTATTGCTGATCCGTCCATGGTCACGAAGCAAAGTTCTTGCTTCCAAATATCTGACCGTCGTTGGCTTCAGTATTGTCAGTACATTGTTGGTCATCGCGATGGCCATGCTGATGTCTTATATCCTTTTCTCCCATGATGCTCCGGGAGGAAGCGGTAGTCCGGCTACGAATGCTCTGACGTTATGGGGATATTTGTACGTTGATCTGTTCATTACGCTTGCGATTGCCTTTATGGTGTCCTCCGTATTTCGTTCAGGTGCACTTGCGATTGGATTATCTCTGTTCATTATGTTCTCACAGAGTATCTTCTCACTCATATTCAATCCGGTCCGTTATGAGTGGGCCAAGTATGTTCTATTCAACAACATGGATCTTAGCAAATACATGACCTCTGGGGCAGATTTTGCGCTAATGGGTGGTCCGAGTGCAGGAATGACACTGGGTTTCTCCATTGCAGTTCTGGCGGTGTATTACGTTATTTTCATGGTGATTTCCTGGGTTGTATTCAGCAAAAGAGATGTGGCAGGCTAACGCCTGCTTCTTTTTTTTGCTCCAATGTTTGTTTTGGAAAGAAAATAAGTGTATATTCAGCATCGCCTGTGGCATGACTGTCATTTAAGGGTACTTAGTATCATAAGTAAATGACTAGATATACATATGAACGCCGCAGACACTTTGGCAGAGCAGCGCATGGAGGGATCACGTTTCTTGATAAATAACAAGTTCTACCGCATATGTACAGCGATTATTCTGCTGCTGCTCATCGTGTATCTGGGGGAAAAAGTGAACTTTATTTTCAGCCCCCTGACCTCACTGATTCACATCATCATCATTCCGCTGCTGATTGCTGGTTTCTTCTATTATCTGCTGCGCCCGCTTGTCGATTATATGGAAAGGCATAAGATCAAACGTGCATTGTCAGTTCTGATTATTTATGTCGTAATTGCACTAATACTTGCAGGTTTTAGTGTGCTTGTATGGCCTTCCCTGCGTGAACAATTGATGAATTTCGTAGAGAATGCTCCAGCGTTGGTTACTTCACTCAGCGATCAGTTGAATGCACTTGAAAAGAGCAATGTTGTATCCAGATACCTGCCTGATGATTCCAATCTATTCTCACGTTTATCCGATGTTCTGAGTCAAGGGATCACTCAGGTAACCAATTATGTCTCCGGGTTATTCTCCGTGGTATCCAATCTGGTTATTATTCTGGCAACGTTCCCGATCATGTTGTATTACATGCTCAAGGAAGGCAGCAAGTTTGGAACGAATCTGACCTTATTGTTGCCAAGACATTATCGGAAGGATGGGGAAGAAACCGTCCATGAGATTGATGAAGCACTAAGTAACTATATTGTTGGCCGGGTTATTGTTAATGTAGCCTTGGGGATTCTGATGTACATCGGTTTTCTCATCTTAGGTTTGCCTTACGCATTGCTGCTGACGGTTGTATCCATTATTCTGAACTTCATCCCTTATGTGGGTGCTTTGCTGGCAGCTATTCCGGTTGTCATTGTTGCGTTTATCGAATCACCTTCGATGGCGATCTGGTCACTGGTCATCATTGTAATCGCACAGCAAATTCAGGATAACCTGATCTCACCGTATGTCTATGGCAAACAGCTCGATATTCATCCACTGACTACCGTTATCCTTTTGCTCGTGGGTGCTGACTTGGGAAATATCTTGGGTATGATCATCGTGATTCCCCTATATATGATTCTGAAAATTATAGTTCGCAAAATCCATTATCGAATTGTCGAAGATAAGACTGAAACTTAAATGGAATTTGAAATACAACGCTATCATGTGTGCCACTACTAATGTCTGTTATTGAATCACATCGATAAGCTCATCAGGATAAGCCGCATATCAATGGTGAAGGGGCAAGCAAGTTTGCCCTCGCCATTGATATGCGGCTTTTTTTCATACATATTGTTCACTCGTGTTATATCTGTTATACTTGATATATAACAGATAACAAAAGAAGGTGAACCCTTGATTATTCAACTGGATATGCAATCCGAACTTCCCATCTATTCACAACTTGTTTATCAAATTATTGAAGGTATTGCTAGTGGTGAGTTACAGCTAGGTGAGGCGTTACCTTCGGTTCGGAATTTGGCCGCAGATATCGGTGTTAACCTTCACACCGTCAATAAGGCTTATACACTACTCAAGCAAGATGGATACATTTTGGTTCATAGACAAAAGGGAGTTGTAGTGAACCCTGATGGAATGCCTGGTTTAACGGATGATTTTTTGAAAAAGCAGCAAAGAGAATTAAGACCGATTATTGCGGAAGCGATCTGTCGAGGAATGACCAAAGAAGAATTATCTGCGGTGTTAGACCAAATGTATGATGATGTGAAGATGGGTCACAACAAAGAATAATGGAATCAAGGGAGTGTGTTATGTATGCAGCTATTTAGTATATTACCTATCATTTTAATCTTTGCTCCATTAGCCTTACTTCTATCTTTTACACCATATCTGACAAGGGAAACCATTAGCTTCGGGGTTACGGTAAGTCAATATAATTACTATACACCCATCTTACGTAAGCTAAGAAGTACGTTTGCTACAGTAAGTCTGATCGGAAACGGGATGATTATACTTGTCTGTCTGTATTTTCTCCGATCTGCTAATGAAGATGCTACCGCAATGATTACCGGTGTTAGCACAATGATATTTATTGTGTACTGGACAGCGCTACACATCTTATTTCATTTCAAGATGAAAAAGATAAAAGGAACACTTACAACTGTAGAAGCACCTCAAAGAGTTAAAATCGATACCACCTTTCGCCAAAATAAACTCACCTATTCCAACTATTGGTTTCTCATTCACATGGCTATTATTGTTGCCATTGCGATCATTTCGATCCTGAATTATAAGGCACTACCTAACGTCATTCCAATAAAATATGATCTTCAAGGCCATGTCACTTCCAGTGTGCCTAAAACTTACCTCTCGGTACTGGCTATTAATCTTGTACAGCTAGGAATCATTGCACTTATGATGTTGGTTAACTGGAGTATTAAATCAAGTAAACAACAGCTTACTACGTCTAATCCGGGCCAATTTGCTACTGAAAATATTCAATTCCGCCGTAAATGGTCCCTATTTACGCTTGTAACAGGATTACTTCTTACCATCTTATTTGCCTTTATTCAGATCAATATGTTCGTCCCTAATCTGGTCTTGTTAACAGCTATTAGCTTCATCACTCCTGTGGTGATCGTGTTAGGTGTTGTATGGCTGTCTCTCACAGGCAGACAAGGCGGTGGCAAAATTCGTAATCAACAAGAGGATCACGAACGATCTAAGGAGCAGCCTGTGAATGACGATGATCATTGGAAGCTTGGGTTTATTTACTTCAATGCCAATGATCCTTCTTTAACCATAGAAAAGCGTTATGGAATAGGCTGGACAATTAACTTCGCTCGTCCACTATCTTGGGTCCTGTTGTTATTCATCATTGCTATTGTTGTTATAAGCATAGTCCTGAGCCAATAAATGCTCATAATGCTATGCATATAATAGATGAAATTAATTATTAGGAGGAGTTATTACAATGAACAATTGGAAAAAGCTATTACTTTCTCTTACTTTCGTAGGTCTCATCCTTCCGGTAACATCCATCTCAGAAGCTGCTGAAAAATCCGCTGGTAGTGAAAATCTTGTTCCTATTCGTGAGATTGCAGAAAAGAATGGGGCAGAGGTATCTTGGCAACAAAAGACAGGAGAAATCACAATACGAAAAAGTGAGCTTACGATTGTAGTTAAGGTAGGAGAGAAACAGGCGATGGTGAATGGGCAAGCCATATCCTTAGACAATCCTGTTCAGTTAACGAAAGGAACTACCTATATGGATGGGGCATTTCTTTCCGAGACGCTGAAGGCAGCACCTGAGGATATATTCATTTCCCTTATTAGTGAGGGCGATGGCAAGGAGGCTGCCAAGTATGTTCATACCTCTGTGAGTGGAGTGTTGTCACCCACGTTGTTGAGTCAGCTGTGGGGAGCTTTAGAAGGACAAAATGGCAATATTACAAGTGAAGCCATAGCTAAGCATGTAGAAAATAATACAGTGCATCGCAATGTTACCTATACGTTCAAAACAGAGCTAACTCGTTTAAATATTACGGTCAGAATGAATCATAACGGACTTGTGGATGATTTGCATATTGCCGCCGCTACGCCAGATGTGTATCAAAAACCAAGCTACGACGACCCATCTACCTATACAGAACAAGACATTACGGTTGGTCAGGGTGATTTAGCTTTGCCAGGGACATTAACTTTGCCCAAGGGAGAGGGACCTTTCCCGGTTGTCATTCTGGTACACGGATCTGGGCCTAGCAATCAAGATGCTGCCATTGGTGGTGCAAAGCCGTTTCGCGATCTTGCGGTAGGTTTAGCTTCACAAGGAGTTGCTGTATTAAGATACGATAAAGTTACGTATGAGCATACCTATAAGGTGGCTTCACAGCCTAAATTCACATTAAAACAAGAGAGCGTAGATCAGGTAAACGATGCATTGGAATTGCTTAAAAAGAATGCACATATTGATTCTACAGCGATTTTTGTAGCTGGACATAGTCAAGGCGGGTTTGCAATGCCATTAATCATTGCTGAGGATAAACAACATGATATTGCAGGAAGTATTCTACTTGCTGCACCAAGTAGTAGCTTTGCGGATGTGCTTACCGAGCAGCAGGACGAATTAGTAGAGCGGATGAAGCAGCTTGGTTTAGACACGGATGTCATTCAAGGGCAAGCTGATTTTTATAAAAATGTGGCTGCGATGGTTAAAGATCCAAAATATTCTGTAGATCATCTTCCTGAGGCGTTTCCACTTCAACCTGCTTATTGGTGGTTTGAGCAGAGAGATTATGTGCCTGCGGAACTGGCTAAAACACAAAATACACCTATGCTTGTTATACAAGGCGAAAACGATGTGCAAGTGTCTATGAATCAATTCCAAACCTGGAAATCGTCTCTCCAAGGTCATTCCAATGTAACGTACAATAGCTATCCAAAGGTAAATCATCTTTTATCCAGCTATGATGGACTTTCTATCGGTCAAGAGTACGCTGAGCCATCTAATGTCTCCAAAGCCATTATCGATGATATTGCGAAGTGGGTATTAAAATCAAACTAAAAATGGGAGTTCCATTCTTGGGTTGAATGATAACTTGGAGAAGTGACGGATAGGGCGAGATATAATAAGAAGAGGAGCAATTACCAAAATAGGCAAGTGCTCCTCTTCTTATTTATAAATTTGCTTTATTTAGACCAATTGGACTCTTTCTCGTCTTCATCAGTATAATCAGACATGGTCAGTGGTTCCTTGGGAACAACGGCCACTTTGTAGAACCGATTCTTGTCTTTTTCCAGCAAAACAAAGATTAGATTCTCGAACTCATATTCTTCCTGTTCGTTCATCTCGGGACGATGGCTGTAGAGCCATCCACCAATGGTGTCCCACTCATCTGCATCCAGGCTGGACATAAACATGTCGTTCACCTTCGATAAGGAAACCTTGCCATCCATAATGACATAGTTCTCATTGATGACTTGAATATCTTCCACTTCGTCTGCGTCGAACTCGTCGCGAATCTCACCAACAATCTGCTCAAGCACATCCTCGATGGTTACAATTCCGGAAGTTCCTCCATATTCGTCGACAAGTACGGCGATATGTACGCCATCCTTCTGCATTTTCTTGAGCAAGTCCTTCACAGGAGTTGTTTCGTGAACAGCCGATACAGGCTGAATCAGGGAGGATAGATCAACAGGTTCATCGTTTCCGTAAAGTTCCAGGAAGAATTGTTTCGTATTAATGATACCGATGATATCGTCTTTACTCTCATTCACTACTGGAAAACGTGTATATTGTTCTTCACGGATGATCTCCAGGTTTTCCTCGTTTGTTCTATTCACATAAAGGCAGACCATATCGGTCCGGGGTACCATGATTTCTTTGGCTAACATCTCATCAAAAGCAAAAATCCGGCTTACATAACCGAATTCGGCTTGGTTGATTTTACCACTTTCAAAGCTTTCATTAATGATGATCTGCAACTCTTCTTCGGAGTGTGCATCTTCATGTTCAGAAGCAGGTTTGATTCCGAACAGTTTCACCAGTTGGTTCGCTGAGCCGTTTAACAGCCAGATAAAAGGATACATAATTCGGTTAAACCAGATGATAGGTGTAGACGTTAGCAGTGCAACAGTCTCGGCTTTCCGGATTGCAATCGTTTTTGGAGCGAGTTCACCAACCACAACATGCAGATACGTGATGGAAGCAAACGCGATAACAAACGATAAGAATGAAGAAACCGCCTCAGGAATTTGCAAGCTTTCGAACACAGGGTGGAGAATCTTCTCTACCGTTGGTTCACCCAGCCAGCCCAGTCCCAGAGATGTGATCGTGATTCCAAGCTGGCAGGCAGACAAATATCCGTCCAGATTGGCAACGGCTTGTTTAACAGCCAGCGCACGCTTGTTTCCTTCTGCAATCATTTGATCGATCCGGCTCGGACGAACCCGTACCAGAGCGAATTCCACTGCGACAAAAAACGCCGAAAGTCCTATCAAAAAAGCAACCAATACTAAATTTAACGCATACCTCTCACTGTCCATTCACTGCTCTTCTCCTTTAGGTAATAAGTTTTTAACGATTATTATATCTAATTTTACGTAAGAAGACCACCTCCAGACAAAGAAATGAGGAAGAGTCTGGAAGGTGAAATGAGCAGATTGGCGTCACAATGCGAATCTGCTCCATCATTAAACTGATATGTAGAAGGTAACACAGTCAGAATATACAATGAACGAAGTACAAATTTGAATTTCCAGAATCAAGTATTCCGTCTGCTTATGTAAAGTTTTATCTAAGCAAACGTTACGAATAGGGGGTACATTGGGTATCTATGATTAGCTGTATACATAATCGTCAAAGATGTGTAGGTGAGAGAAAGGCAAGGCCATGAAGCTTGCCACTTGAGGAGGAAGCCGAATGTTCTGGCTGGTCATTATATTACTCGTATTTATTTTCCAGGCAGCCACAATTCTTTTGCTGGAATTTCGTAATCCGGCAAAAGCTGTGGCTTGGCTGTTTATTTTGTTCTGCGTGCCTTTGATCGGTTTTGTGGTGTACTATTTCGTGGCGCAGGATTATAACAAACGAAAAAAACTCCGTAAGGGTGGATCGCGCATCTTCCGTGAAATGAAGGAAACGATCTGGGAACAAGCCCACATCATTGGAGATGTCGAACAGATGCCTGGCGATCGTTTCAGCCACCAGCATCGATTGTTTAACCTGTTATCCCATCTGTCGGAGAGCCCGATTACAGGTTGTAACCACAGTACGGTGCTCACAAATGGTGAAGAGGCATTTGCGGCAATGCTGAGGGAAATGGAAAAAGCAAAGCACCATCTGCATGTGGAATTTTACATTTTTCGTGATGATGTCATCAGCACCAAGTTTCAGGATGTCATGATTCGCAAGGCACAGGAGGGCGTGAAGGTTCGGTTTATTTGTGACGGTCTCGGAAGTCACAAGATGAGCTGGAGCTTTATCCGCAAACTGCAAGATGCAGGTGTGGAATTCCATTATTTTCTACCGCCACTGATTGCCACGATTGACCGAAGAGTCAACTACCGGAATCACCGTAAAATTGTTGTTGTGGATGGACAGGTTGGTTTCGTAGGTGGCATCAATGTAGGCGATGATTATCTTGGACAATATCCGGAGATTGGTTTCTGGCGGGATACACATGTGCAGATTGAGGGAGATGCCGTATATTTCCTCCAAAGTACATTCCTGAACGACTGGAAATTGGCTTCCGGTGAGCGAATTACCGAACCCCAGCTTGCGGAATTATTTCCACCCCATATCTGTAGCGGGGAAGAACGAATTCAGATTCTGGCCAGTGGGCCGGATCAGGACTGGGATGCCATTCAGGAAATGTGTTTTGGGGCGATTTCGGTAGCGTGTGAGCGGATTTATATTACCACACCTTATTTTATTCCTGATCCTGCCCTGTATGAGGCACTCAAAACAGCTGCTGTCAGTGGCGTTGATGTGAAAATTATCATTCCATATCAATCCGATTCAAAGCTTGTTCATCTGGCATCCCTTTCATATGTAGAGGAACTTCTGCGAGCAGGTGTTGAGTTCTTCCAATATCGCAAAGGTTTTGTACATGCCAAAGTGATGATTGTGGATGAGTTGCTTGCAACGGTAGGCACGGCCAATATGGATATGCGCAGTTTTTTTTGCAATTTTGAGTTAACGGCTGTCCTGTTCGAGTCCTCTCCGATTCGTCGTTTGATCACTGACTTTGAACGTGATCTCGGGGAATGTAGTCAGATCGATGGGGAGGTATTTCAGAAGCGTTCACGACGGCAAAAAGGCGCAGAAATGCTTTCTCGGATGCTTTCACCGCTTCTTTAGCCGATTTAGGGCAGATTTCTGAAGATAAGTTCACTTTTTGTGAATTTATCTTCTTTTTGCTAAGTATTTTGCGCAAATTTGATCTTTTATGATATAATAGATATATAAATCATGTCTTGGCGAAGGAGGGGAGTCTGCGGGAAAACAGGCTCCCTTTTGCTCTCTTTTGAAAGTGCAAACCGGGATGAATAACATTTTGAATCCATTTTATATCGCCTTTAGATGCTTGCGCTGTATAGCCAGGGTACATATAGAACGCAGTTTGCTGTTCTCCATATGTAGATTCACCCTGAGTATTTAAATGATTTATAAAATGGATTCACACACTGATTTAACGGGGGGGATACCATGTCCAATGTAACGGTGAAAGAACTAACAGCCAAGCAAGCTGACCGCGGGGTCAAAAGCTCGGTGTTTACATTAAAGTTGCTGCAACGTATTGTGATGATTCTGATCGGTGCTGCACTAATGGCTGTATCGCTTGAAGTGTTTCTCGTACCGAATGGTGTTATTGATGGTGGGATTACGGGGATTTCAATTATGGTGTCAGAACTTACACATCTGCCACTCGGAGTGTTCCTGACCTTGCTTAACTTGCCTTTCCTGATTCTGGGTTACAAGCAGATTGGTAAAACATTTGCGTTATCCACGCTGCTGGGGATCGTGGTCATGTCCATCGGGACATCATTATTGCACCATGTACCTGCATTAACACCAGGGGAGCCTTTGCTCGGAGCTGTATTTGGCGGATTGATCCTGGGTGTGGGTGTTGGACTTGTCATTCGGTCTGGCGGTTCACTGGATGGTACGGAGATTGTGGCGATCTTGCTTAGTGAGAAGTCACCTTTGTCTGTAGGACAGATCGTATTGTTCATTAACGTGTTTATTTTCGCAGGTGCAGGATTTGTATTCGGCTGGCCGAATGCCCTGTATTCCATGATTGCATATTATATTGCGATGAAGATGATTGATATTGTGAATGAAGGACTTGACCAGTCCAAATCGGTATGGATCATTAGTGAGAAATATCGTGATATCGGTTCAGCCCTGACAGACCGTCTTGGTCGTGGTGTAACTTTCCTGGATGGAGAGGGCGGATTCAGCGGGGACGAGAAAAAGATCATTTTTGTCGTGATTACCCGTTTGGAAGAAGCGAAGCTGAAGACCATCGTTGAAGATTGGGACCCGCAAGCCTTTGTGGCTATCGGTAACATTCATGACGTGAAGGGCGGACGTTTCAAGAAAAAAGGTATCCATTAGCGATTGATATATACATGAATGATAATAGCCGACACCCTTGTGATGAGGGAGTCGGCTATTTTTTCTTCAAATGTTTGAGAATGAGCTCTACCGGTTGGGGTTCAACAGCTGCGATTAAATCACCGGTTTGGTTCAAGCGTTCAATAATGTTCATCAGATGGTAATCCTGGATGGAGACGTTGCTTCTAACCTCATCCCAAGTAAGGGGTGTAGAGACAGTGGCGCCGGATTTGGCACGTGGTGTATAGGGAGCGGCAAGGGTCTTGCCTCCATAATGCTGGAGATAGTCAAAATAAATGCGGTCTCCACGGTCCTTTTTGAGTCGTTCCAGTGTGAACAGATCCGGGTGCTTCTGAGTAACATATTTGCCTACAAAATAACCAACCTCTCTCAATTCATCAAAGGTTACTCCCTGCACAATGGGAACGATGATCTGAACTCCTGTTGCGCCCGAAGTTTTGGGAATGGACCTCAGACCAAGGGAAGTCAGGGTTTCGCCAACGATGAGTGCAGCTTGCATGATCCGGGGTTCATGTTCCTGAGAGGGGTCCAGATCAATCATCCATTCACTGGGCAGATGGCTTCCCACAGTATGCAGAGAAGGATGAAATTCAAGTGCAGCCAGATTACCAAGCCATAACAATTCGGGAAGTCCATTCATGACCACATAGCGGATGCCGTCGTGAACTTCAGTGCGCACATAATCTGGTACAGGCTCAGGGGCATTCTTTTGATAGAAAAATGTTCCTCCAGCGCCGTGGGGATACCTTATCGTGGTGAGAAGTCGATTGCTCGTATACGTGAGCAGATAAGGAGCCAGAGCGGCCAGCTTTTGCAGATAGATGGCTTTGGTAACGCCCGCTTCCGGCCATAAGAGCTTGTCCGGGTTGGTGACCGTCAGCTCAGTGCCTTCTATTATGATGGTTCCCTGGATCTTGGGGGCCATGTGGAACACCTCCTATGTGCTTAATGAATTATTGAAACATGGGCCGAAACACGAGTGAAGCGAACTCTTCATCATTGAAGAAGCTGGTTCGCCAGGCAATCCTCGCGGGTTACATCCGCGAAGGTTTGAATACTGGGATGGCGTAGAGTGTTATGATGAGTCAGCTCCATATATTGCACTTTGACTCCTATGCGCGGTTCCACCCAGGTGGTCTCTGCACTGCGCTCGGGTACATTATGGAAGGGTCTGTCCTGCCTGATCAGAGGCTCGACTTGATGTGTGAGTTCCCGCCACGTATTGGCGTTCAATTTGCCAGTCCCGACATGACCAATATAGACAAAATCAGGCCCATCATATACACCGACCGCGACGGCATTCACAATACCGCTCCGGTACGTGACTCCCCCGATCATGGCATATACGTCATGCATGATTTTGACCTTCTGCCAGCGCTGATCCTTGCCCTGTATGCCATAACTGCTGGTGAGATCTTTGCAGACAATGCCTTCCATCTGATGTTGTCTCATGACCGTAAGCAGGGAAGCGGCATCAAGTGTATTGGTGACCTCCTGAACATGGGGAGCGGTGTTAAGGACCCCGTGCAACAGGCGCTGTCGATCTGCCAAAGGCTGATCCGTCACCCATTTCCCCTCATAGAACAGGATATCAAATACCATATATGTGACCGGAATCTGATGTATGGCTTGGGCGATACCTTCGGGTCTGCTCATCCGATCCCGCCGCAGAACGTGATAAAACGAAGGTTTTCCGGTGTCTGGGTCCAGCGCAATAACTTCTCCATCTAAGATATAAGAGGAGCCTGAACATAGATTGCGTGGTGTTACCAGCTCGGGATACTGTGCGGTTCGATCATGTAATCTGCGATTCACCAGGCGCAGCTCATGCCCGTCCTCATAGGCAAGCATGCGGACTCCATCCCACTTGATCTGGGCAATCCATTGCGGCCCTGTGGGCAAAGTATCTCTGGATATGGGTTCGAACGGAATCAGCGGTTTGAACATGGGGAACTCCTCTCTCGTACACCAATTAGCTCAGGTTAATTCGGAATTTTACTATAATTTTTGAAGCGGGACTTCATATGATGCACCAGAATGAGCAGTAACGGAAGTGCTATACCACAGGTCAGATCCCAATCAATCCAATAGGGAATAACGACCTTGAGATAAAAGTTCTCGTTTGGAGAGATTAGAATAGACATGGCGAGAATAAGCATGGCACCCGGCAGGATCAGAGAACGGTGACTGGACAAGCGAAACAGATGAGCGACGCCCAGGACAAAACCGTAGAAGAACAGAGCGGCTTTGAAGAAAACAGCAATAATCCAGACCGATGCTATGAAAGCTTCGATGCGTTGCATAAAGTTTCCGATATTGATCTTCTGTGAAAGGTTGAATGAAGCGAACCAGTGATGCTGGGTCATCCATGGTCCCATAACGAGCAGACACATACTTAGCGTCAGTGTGAGTAACAATCCGCCAATCATCCCTGCTAACAGGATGTCCTTCTCCAGATGGGGCTCATTTTTAGTGTAGGGAAAAAGCATCATGAAGATGCATAGCTCACAGTAGGGATAGGTGAGTACAGCAACAAAACCTTTGAATGGATCAAGAAACCCTTGTGCCAGCACAGGTTGGATGTTGGCCAAACGTACATGGGGGATTAGACACACCGTCAGAACAAGCAGAAACAACACGATCAGAGGAAGAAAGACCTCAGCAGTTTTACCAATGCTCTCCAGACCCGACAGAAGCCCCCAGACAAGCGCACACATAAAAACCAAATGCAGAATCAGTAATGGAGATTCCGGCAAGATCTGGGTAGACATAAAATCGCCAATCTCCCTAATGAACGTTGAGGTACTGATCAGGAAATAAAAGAGATAAAAAGAACCAAACAAGGTCCCGATCCAGGGTCCCAGTGTTCGAAGGACATTTTGAATCAGATTCAACCGGGGATGCAGTTTGTAGGCAACAAGCATAATGAAGAGTATGCCAAGGCCCCCTGCGACACCCAACAAGGCTGATAACCAGGCATCCTGATGAGCGTAGGATGTGATCATGGAAGGGAAGACCAGAATCTGCTCCCCAATTGTGCACAGGAACATGAGTGAAGCGAGCTGTCTAACAGTCAAACGTCCCTTTTCGATCATGAGGTATCTCCTTAACATATCTTGTCTATGTATTGGTTAGAATGCACCAATTGTGTCAGTTTTATAAAAGCCAACTCAAAAAGCCCGGGTAACTGATCTCTCTGTGATGTAGAGAAATCAGTTACCCGGGCTTATTAAAATGAGGTTAAGCAAACATATTGTAACGCCTAAACTAAATCAGTTCGCAGTTGTCAGACGTATACGAATATTTTGTGGGTCTACCGTAAACCAGGTACCCTCCACTTGGGTAACGACTGCACCGGATTGACGCAATTGCTCAAGTGCCTGATCCAATTGTTCCTGTGTGGCGTACACAATGGTGAAGTAGTCAATTCCTGTAGCGTTATCTGGATTAACAGGTGCGTTCACTCCCGCCCAGATATTAAGTCCCAGATGATGATGATAGCCACCTGCGGATACAAAGAGTGCTGACATGTTGGCGAAGTTACCCACGATATCAAAACCGAGTATGCCGGTGTAATAGTTGCGTGCTTCTTCCAGGCTGCGGACGTGGAAATGTACATGACCAATAACGGTGCCAGCAGGCAGGCCCTGCCAAGGTTCATTCTCCGAGATGGCAAACAGGCTTTCCACATCAACAGGATCACTTGCCATCACGTAGTTATTGTCGCTATCCCGTTTCCAGGTATCACGTGCACGGTCGGCATAGATCTCAATCCCGTTCTGATCGGGATCGGAGATATAGAAGGCTTCGCTGACCAAGTGATCGCCTTGACCGATATCGATGCCGGATGCAGCCAGATTACGAAGAGCAAGACCCAGGGACTTGCGGTCAGGCAGCAGGATGGCGAAATGATACAAGCCAGCGTGTGAGCGTTCCGGCAGGGTAATTCCATCCGTGAGCTCTTCCAATCGCAGCAGGGACTGTTTTCCGTCGGCTGTCAACGTGGCCACTTTGCCACTACGCTCCAGTAATTTTAATCCAACCACTTCGGTATAGAACTTAATTGAACGGTCTAGGTTCATAATTCGCAGACTCACTTCACCCAGATGGGTTGTGGCAGGGATTTGATACGTTGTATTCATGATGGTTTCCTCCTGATTATGTGACTATAGATAATAGGGCTTAGCGTTTGGTTGCTTGTATGCGTTGAAAACGGATTATGGAAATTGCATATTGTTGAAGCAGAATTACAGCGTGACTGTATATTTATAAATAAGTTACTTTTCATAAGTTAATATAAAATATAAATCAGCTTTCGTCAATCGTATTTTACGATTAAAACTGGAGTTTTGTTGACAAGAACTGCTTCAATAGTTCTGTAAAACAAAAAAATCCGACTGTAAAGCCGGACTTGAGTTGAACGCATTACACATGCATATAACGGAATCGGTCTTGCCTTAGCGACATTCAAACTTTTGGTTTAGGTGTCGCCTTTTTTCTTTTGGCTGGTGTAGCAGGTGTATCGGATTCTCCTCCGGCAACCGCTTGAGCAGGCGTTTTTCGTGGCGCACGTTTCTTAGGCTTGGCCGTTGTTGTCCCAGGGTCAGCCGGAATAGGCTTCACCGCCTCGATACTTGCCTGCAAGGCAGCCATTAAATCCATCACATTGGCTTCAGGTTTGGCTGGAGCAATCTTGATTTCTTCGCCCGCCACTTTGTGCTGAATAAGATCCAGCAGTTTGCTGCGATAGTCATCGGTGTATTTACCGGGTTCAAAAGGTGTGGACAATTGATCAATCAGCAACTTTGCCATCGTGAGTTCCTTTTCATTCACGTTCTGCACTTCCGGCAAGTTAGGCACCTGGGAGACAGGACGAATCTCATCCGGATAGAAAATCGTCTCCATGGAGAGGCAATCTTCCAGCACACGTATGGCAGCCAGACTGCTCTTCGAGCGGATGGAGATTTTGGCAATGCCAATTTTGCCGGTATCCCGCATTGCGTTCATCAACAGCTGGTAAGCATTTCCCCCAGCCTGATCGGGCGATAGGTAATATGTTTTCTGGAAATATATCGGGTCAATCTCGGTCAAGTCGACAAAATCCAGTATGGTAATGGTTTTACTGGTGGAATCATTTAACGCTTCCAATTCATCTTTCTCGAAGAGAACAAACTTTCCTTTTTCATATTCATAGCCTTTGGTGATCTCTTCCCACTTCACGTCCACTTCACAGGAGGGACATTGACGAACATAAGCGAGCGGGCTGCCGCAGACTTTATGGATGTAGCGCATGGAGATGTCTTTGTCTTCGGTAGCCGAGAACATTTTGACAGGGACATGCACAAGGCCAAAACTGATTGCACCTTTCCAGACGGTATGCATAGATCGGCTCCTTTCAAAAGGTTGTTCAAAAATTCCATCTTCTCGGTACTGAAAACGGACTTTTTGAACACGGATTTATATTCAATAGTATGGGCATCTGGCGCAAGGGATAATCGTCTTGTAGCCGAACGAATTCGTATGGTTCGGCGAGACTCGGGGATGATAACAGAAACATGTTTGGATTCCGACAGGAATACGAGCATGGGATTAGGTAGTTATTCTCGCAGCACATATGCCGGGAGGTGCAATATTGAAGAATAGACGTGATGAGGAAGAAGCACACAAGCATGCATTTTCTCCGTATCCTCTTGCCAAAGCCGAAAGTGCTGAAGAATTCTATACACCTGCTACAGCTGTAAACTGGGAAGCGGTCACTTCGGAAGAATTGCCCCTTGATCGGGAGTCGTTCATGCTCGACATTGACCGGATGGTGAATGAAGGGTTAGGCGGGGGACAGGTTACGGAAGATAACGGTTATATTGGTGAAAGTACAACAGATAGCATGGTTCGAGAGTCACATGATGATCCTGAAGGGGAGTATGAATAAGATGATGGATGCAAAGCGCGCCAGAGCGATCTATGATTCGAAGGATACCATTGCCGTTACGCTGGAGGGAGATCCAGTCTGGATCGAGAATGTGGATGAAGCCAATGGTATGGCAACCGTTCAGGTTGGCAGCAGGCCGGGAAATACCCAGACGGTTCGTGTGGATCGCTTGGAGGAGTAGATACAAGTAGCATATCGTTATAGAGGAATTAGAGAATGAATAAACGCAGAAATATATGCATAACACGGCCGGTACCGAGAGGTGCCGGTTTTTGGTTTTTCCTAATAGGAGTCTGAAACTTCGAAGGAAGCGAGTTTTGAGACACGTCTAATAATGCATGTTATATTTCCGCTTGCCTCCTTGGATGTTGCGGGGGAAGAAAGGGACCGATATAATAAGGTTCAAAGTGAACTCAGGCGGCTGGACCGCCAAAGGTGGGGCGAATATTGAATCAGACGCACGAGCAGTGGGTGTATCAATCCCATGGCATTGCAGATACAGAAGCACTCGCTTCCGCACTCGCCAGACAGGCAAACGCCGGCATGGTGATTGCTTTGGATGGTGATCTGGGCGCGGGAAAAACGGCATTTTCACAGAAATTTGCCTGGCATTTGGGTGTACGTGATGTGGTAAGCAGTCCCACATTCACACTAATTAAGGAGTACGAAGGGCGTCTGCCTTTATATCACATGGATGTATATCGCATATCGCTGGAAGAAGCGGATGAGCTTGGACTTGATGAATATTTCTATGGAGCCGGAGTCAGTCTGGTGGAGTGGTCGAGTATCATTCCCGAATTGCTGCCGCAAGAGCATTTGCATGTGCAGATTGACACAACGGGCCTGGAAGATCGAACGATTACGCTGGATGGGTACGGCGAGACTTATGCAGCCATATGCCGACAGTTCAGACAGAATGGAGTCAAATGATGATGGAAGATTTACAAAAAGAGCCGCGTCAGCGGTTTTTGGCGTTGGATACATCCACCGCAGTGATGGCAGCTGCGATGATGGAAGATCATGCGCTTCTGCAAGAACGCAATGAACGGGCTGAGCGCAACCATTCGGTACACGTCGTACCGGTGATGGAGCAGCTGCTGGCCGCCAGCAACACACAACCTGGCCAACTGGACGGCATTGCCGTTGGCGTTGGCCCAGGCTCGTACACGGGCATCCGCATTGCGGTGACCGCGGCGAAGACACTGGCCTGGGCGTGGGACATCCCCGTAGCCGGGGTGTCCAGCCTTCAGGCCATCGCCTGGGGCGGCTGGCACAGCGGCCTTGCCGCCAAGGCGGAAGCTGCGGCAGAGGATGCCGCAGCAGGGGCTGGCGGAACGCCATCCGCGGACCAGGGCAGCACAGGTGCTGCCCCTGTCCACTGGATCGTTCCGCTTGTGGATGCACGGCGCGGTCAAGCGTGCACCGCGCTGTTTGCCTCCGCCGGGAGCGATGCGCCCCGGCGTCTGGCGCCTGATGCCATCCGCAAGATGGACGGATGGCTGGAAGCCCTCGCCGCCCGCATGGCGGAGGCGGCGCCGGAAGAGCGGCCCGTAGCCGTCTGGATCGTCGGCGAGACGGGCCCTCATGCTGCGGCAGCGGCGGAGCTTCGCTGCCCCGCAGGAACGGCGCTCCAGCTCGTACCTTATGAGCTGGAAGGCCGCTGGGTTGGGCGCCTTGGCGCCGCCGCGCTGCTTGCAGGTCAGCGTGATGACGTGCATGCGCTGGTGCCGAACTACACCCAGCTGTCTGAAGCGGAAGCCAATCTGCTGCGCAAAGGCTAAAGGGGGAGGGGAAGCAGATGGACAATGTGGCGAATAATAAGCAGGAAGCAACGCTTCAGTTCAGGTTCATGACACTCGCGGATATTCCCGATGTGATGGAGATTGAACATGAGGCCTTTACCCTGCCCTGGACGGAAGAAGCATTTCAAAATGAATTGACACACAATCATTTTGCTAAATATATGGTGATGGAATTAGAAGGAAAAGCCATCGGCTATGCAGGTATGTGGACAATCATGGATGAAGCCCATATTACCAATATTGCAGTCAGAGGCGCGTATCGTGGACGCAAGCTTGGCGAAAAGTTACTGGATGAATTAATGAGCACAGCGGCTTATCTCGGGATGGAACGAATGACGCTGGAGGTCAGAGTCTCGAACAGCATTGCTCAGCGTTTATATCAGAAAAAAGGGTTTGAATCGGCGGGTCTTCGTAAAGGATATTACTCCGATAATGGGGAAGATGCGATGATTATGTGGGCGAACTTGCCGTCTGCAGGCCGGAGCGGCGAAGAGGAAGGAAGCGTACTGGATTCATGAACGAACTTAATGAAAAAATAAATTCTGCACCATCCTATATTTTGGCGGTGGAGACAAGCTGTGATGAAACATCGGTAGCAGTAGTCAAAGATGGACGGGAAGTGTTGTCCAATCTGATCTCAAGTCAGATCGAGACGCATAAGGCATTTGGTGGTGTTGTACCTGAAGTGGCTTCACGGAAACACGTTGAAGTCATTACGTTGATGCTGGAACAGGCGATCGAACAGTCCGGCATTCGTCCACGTGATCTAAGTGCAATCGCCGTGACGCAAGGTCCGGGGCTGGTCGGAGCACTGCTGGTGGGTATCGTTGCGGCTAAAACGATGGCGATGGCACTGGGCAAACCGCTCATTGGCACACATCATATTGCCGGGCATATCTATGCCAACCGACTTACTCATGAACTGCAATATCCAGCGATGGCACTGGTCGTATCTGGTGGACATACAGAACTCGTGCATATGGAATCCGAGGGTAAGTTCAAACTGATTGGTCGTACACGTGATGATGCCGTAGGCGAAGCGTATGACAAAGTAGCACGTGCACTGGGTTGTCCTTATCCGGGAGGCCCGCATGTGGACCGGATGGCGTCTGAAGCGGAGGATGTAGTGCCATTACCACGGGTATGGCTGGAAGCAGGTTCGTATGATTTCAGTCTCAGTGGTCTGAAGTCTGCTGTACTGAATGTGCTCAACCAGGCCAAAATGCGCGGAGAAACCTTGGAGCCGTCTGCGGTTGCACGTGGTTTCCAGGAAGCTGTTGTTGAAGTACTGGTGGAGAAAGCCGTTAGAGCAGTTCGTGAATATGGTTCACGTCAACTGTTATTATGCGGTGGTGTTGCAGCTAACCGGGGGTTACGCTCGGCATTACAGGAGCGATGCACGAAGGAAGGGCTTGAACTGTTGATCCCGCCAATGGAATATTGTACAGATAATGCGGCCATGATTGGAGCGGCTGCGTATCTGAAATGGCAGCGGGGAGAAATTGCTGAATTTGATGCGAAGGCAGATCCGGGACTTTCCCTTGAGGAATGGTCCGTTCAGTCCGTATAGCTAAGCAGTTTGAGATTAAGAGTTGACAGCAGGGATGTAAAGAATGTATATTTAGTTACAAATTTAAACAGGAATTCAGATTCCTGAACTGATAAACGCGATGAACAGGAATAGTAAGGTCATTCCCGGTCTTAGAGAGCTGCGGTATGGTGCAACGCAGTCGAAGGAAACCTGAAACTCACCTGGAAGCGGAACGATGGAACACGGTGACTCCCCGGGAGAATCCGAAGGCCGATCATGGCCCAAAGTACATGGTTACGGGTTGCCTCCGTGAATGGGCCGTTGTCGGTAGGACCGTTATTATAAGGATCAACTGACGATAACTGAGGGGGCTTTCAGGCTGCTTCAAGTGATCCGGATATGCGAAAGCATTCAGGGGTTGTCTTGAATGAACAGGAAGGAAGTCAACAAGAGTGGTACCGCGAAGGTGAACAGCCTGTCGTCTCTTGCATTATTGCATGAGGTGGCAGGCTTTTTTGATTTTCAAAATAATGAAGTTAGGTCATATTATAAATGTGATGAACGGGAGCAGTAGAATGATAAAGCGCTCAGAGAGCTGCGGGGTGGTGCGACGCAGTGGCTGGAATCATTCGAATCTCGCCCGGGAACGGAGTTGTGGAAACGTGGGGACGATATCAATCGCCCAGTTGTCCTGATGGACAACAACATGTGTTACACAGCAACGGTTAACCCCCGTTATAGGGTGTTTCTCCGAATGCGAGTAGTGTCGTGCGTGCACGCACATCCAGCGGATTTCGGAGACGACGAGGTGGATGGAGTCCGGCGCAAGCCTGGCCCATCAAGCGAGAGTGGTACCGCGGAGGGGATAATAACCCGCCGTCTCTTATATGAGATGGCGGGTTATTTGTGTTTGCTGCCGGCAGCAGGGTGGGCATGGGAAGAACCATATGGGGATTAAAAAATCAGAAGGTCAGGGTGTAAGTCGACGTACACTCTGTCATGAAGGTAAGCAGGATATACAACGAACGAGTAACGGACATTGAACAACAAGTATAGGCACGAAACATTCAACAGGTATTACTGATCACCAAGGACTAAGCTACAAACAACATACGCGTTTACAAACAAAATATATAACAACAGGGACGGCGATTAGCGGGTGTTCTGTGGCACGTGGATCGTAACGAAAATATTTATAAAAATTTGATGGAGGTTGATGGATATGACAACAACTAATAACAAACGCATGATTGAAATTTTTGATACAACGCTGCGTGATGGAGAACAGGCACCGGGAGCAAGTCTGCAGCCCGAGCAAAAGATTGAACTGGCACACCAACTGGCTTCTCTGGGTATCGACGTCATTGAGCCTGGATTCCCGATCTCCAGTCCAGGTGAGTTCGCGGCGGTTCAGGCGATTTCGAGACAGTTGCAGAACGTGGAGATCTGTGGATTCGCGCGTGCGGTCAAAGGTGATATCGATGCAGCTGTTCAAGCAACAGCGGATGCAGCACGGCGCCGAATTCACCTGTTTATCTCTTCTTCGGATATTCATATTGAGCATCAACTGCGGCGTCCGCGCAGTGAAGTGGTGGCTACCGCTCGTGAGATGGTATCTTATGCACGTCAGTTCACGGACATTGTAGAGTTCACAGCCATGGACGCTGCTCGTACCAAGATGGACGATCTGATTGAAATGGTTGAAGTCGCCATTGAAGCTGGAGCGAGCATTATTAATCTGCCGGATACGGTCGGATATGCCCTGCCACATGAGTATGGTGAGATGTTCCGCCGGGTGCGTGAGGGTGCAAGAGGTGGCGATCAGGTTCGTTATAGTGCTCACTGTCACAATGATCTGGGCCTGGCCGTAGCCAATAGTTTGGCTGCGATTGCCAATGGAGCTACCCAGATTGAAGTGACCATCAATGGTATCGGAGAACGGACGGGGAACTGTGCACTGGAAGAGCTGATTATGGCGTTGGAGACTCGGGGAGACGCAATTGGTGCAACGACGAACATTAAGCTGAATCAGCTGTATGAGACTTCACGTCAGATTAGCCGTGCGATGCACTTCCCGATTGCGTACAACAAGCCAGTGGTGGGACGTAATGCATTCCAGCATGAATCCGGCATCCATCAGGATGGTCTGCTGAAGAATCGGAGCACCTATGAGATTATGGACCCGGAAGCGCTGGGTATCCCACGCAGCATGATTATTTTGGGCAAACACTCCGGTCGTCACGCCCTGAAAGATCGGGTTCGCAAATACGGTTTTGAGCCGGATGAGCAACAGATGGAGCAATTGTATGAGGTGTTCAAAGAAACCGCAGACCAGCAAAAAGTGGTCAGTGACGACCAGTTATTACAGATGGTTAGCCAGACTATGAATATTCCTGCACAGGACTATGAACTGGTTGAATTGCAGGTGACAGCGGGCAGTATGACGGATCGAATGGCCGCCGTTCGCATTCGCACAAGCGCTGGAGAACAATCTTACTCCGCTGTTGGCGGTGGACCCGTGGATGCAACCATCCGTGCGATTGGTCAGAGCATTTCCGATGATATTGCATTTGTAGATATGGAGATGCATGCCTTGAGTGGTGGAGAGGGTGCAAGTGCAGAAGCTGTAGTTACCGTGGAGCGTGCAGGACGTGAGTTCCGGGGAACAGCAACACATAATGATATCGTCATGGCTGCCGGTTTGGCGTATGTAGCGGCTTGTAATGCTGCTGGGCTGAAGGCCGAGTCTTCCGAACATCATGAACAAGAAGCACATGCGTAAAACATCTATTGCCAGATCGCATCTACAGCGGCAATAGTAGCAATTGCAATTCGATATAAATATGCATGGCATATAGTAAATAAATGACGGGCAGGCCTTGAACGACAAAGGTCTGCTTTTGTCTTATTATGGAGGTATATTGAGGAGTGGAAGGATGCATTTGTCAAGGTGTGACTATAGTTATCCACATATCCAGTGTAATTTGTGGGTAACTATCCCAAAGCCAAACCAGCATAGTTTTCGAAACGAAAAGGGTTTAGGGGATAGAATGACTCCTTACTATCCACAAAGTTGTGGATAAAGTGGATAACTTGGTGGATAAATATGGTTTTTGTGTGAAAAAGGCTATTCTACCGCTGTATAATTAAGCTTATTAATGTGCTTGCTATCTTGCTTTCTTGTGGATAAGTGTGAGGGACAGGGGGATAAAAATATTTCTCTTCATTCGAGTAAATTTGACAAAAGTCAAAACAGCTCCCCTAACCTCCGTATGTTAGAGTTCAATCTCAAGGAACATAAAGAACATAAGGTGCATAGCTTCTATACGCATCCTCAACAAACAAAAAGCTGATCCCAATAAGGAATCAGCCGGTGGTATAACTATACTTGCATGGAGCCGATCAAGCCATGTTCTGAGTCTGTACTATTCGTACTATTCCATAGCTAGTTCTTCCCAGTCCTCGTATGCCTTGGTGAGTTCTGCTTTGTGTTCCTCCGATTGTTGCTGGAGTTCTTGCAGCTTCATATAATCCTGATAGATTTCAGGCAGAGCCATCTGTGCCTCAAGTTCGGTAATCTTTGTTTCCAACTCTGCAATCTGTTGTTCCAGAGCTTCCTGCTTGCGTTGTCGGTTGCGCTCTTCACGCTTCGCCTGTTTTTCCGCTTCGAATGAAGCCGCTCCGGATTTTTCGGTTGTGGCTGTGTTCAGATCGGATTTGGACGAGTTCTTGGACGAAGCCTGACGTGCCTCAGCAGCTTCACGTGCGATGTCCTCAAGCTCCTGTTTTTTCTCCACATAATCATCGTAATTACCGAGATATTGCTCTGTGCCGCCTGGATGAAGTTCAACAATGCGTTCAGCCATTTTGTTGAGGAAGTACCGGTCATGGGAGATGAACAGCAGGGTGCCTTCATAATCCATTAATGCCGCTTCCAGCACTTCTTTGGCAAACAGGTCGAGATGGTTCGTAGGCTCATCCAGAATGAGCATGTTGGCTTCCTTCAGCATCAGCTTGGAGAGAGACACACGTGCCTTCTCACCGCCGCTGAGGGAAGAGATTTTCTTGAGCACATCGTCACCGCTGAACAAAAAGTTCCCCAGTACGGTTCGAATGCGTGCTTCTTCCATCCCGGGATAGGCACTCCACAGTTCTTCCAGAACCGTGTTAGACGGATTGAGTCCAGTCTGTTCCTGATCGTAATAGCCAATCTGTACTTTCGTTCCCCATTGGATCTCTCCGGTCACCGGACGTAAACTTCCGGTGAGACACTTCAGCATGGTTGATTTACCAATACCGTTTGGTCCAATCAGAGCAACCGTTTCCCCGCGTCGCAAATCAAAGGATACGTTGCGGAACAATGGAGAAGCCTCGTCATAAGCGACGGATAGCTGATCCACTCGAAGCACTTCCTTGCCGGACATAACGGCGGTTTCGAAGGAAAAATGGGCTTTTTTCAAATCTCCCATCGGTTTATCAAGCCGCTCCATTTTGTCGAGGGCTTTACGCCGGCTTTGCGCCCGTTTGGTCGTCGAAGCACGTACGATGTTTTTCTGAATAAAATCTTCCATCTTGGAGATTTCACCCTGTTGTTTCTCATATTGCTTCATCTGAGTTTCGTACTCGGCAGCTTTGAGCTCCATATAACGGCTGTAATTGCCCGTATATTTTTTGGAGCGGTGACGTTCGATCTCAACGATGGTCGTTACGAGTCGATCAAGGAAGTACCGGTCATGGGATACCACGAGCAGTGCGCCTGAATAACCTCTCAGATAATCTTCCAACCAAGTAAGGGTGGCGATATCGAGATAGTTGGTAGGTTCGTCCAGCATGAGCAGATCGGGTGCCTGAAGCAAAATACGAGCAAGGGCAAGGCGTGTCTTCTGCCCGCCGCTCAGAGTAGCAATGGGGGTGTCTGGCGAAAATTCGCCGAATCCCATCCCGTGCAGTACGCTGCGAATGCGGGTTTCCATTTCATAACCGCCATGGTCCTTGAACCAATCGGATCGTTTCGCATAACGTTCCAGCAGGTCCGCATACTTTTTCTCATCTTCCATCTGGGCAGGGTCGGCAATATCGCGTTCCATCTGACGCAAATCGGCTTCAGCCTGTGTCAGGTGAGCGAATACGTTCATCATTTCTTCCCAGATGTTACGGTCGGATTGCAGCCCGCTGTTCTGAGCGAGGTAACCGAGTGTCGTTTCTTTGGACTTGAAAATCTGTCCTCCGTCATAGGACATTTCACCGGCTATAATTTTGAGCAAAGTGGATTTCCCGGCACCGTTTACACCAACGAGGCCGATGCGCTCGCGTTCTAATATTTGTAAGTTCACGCCGTCCAGGATTGGATCGACACCAAAACGTTTGATAATTCCGGATACTTGCAGCAGCATAAAATTAAGTTCCTCCATAGGTCCAGTTCTTGATATGACAACTATATCCCAGTTTACATGAAATACAGAGCAATTGCACCGATTGGGAACGCATGGGGTATGTAGTCTTTTTGATCAATCAATGATAAACTGAAAGAAGGCATGTTATTACATGAGGATTTTGCAGAAAATGAATCATTTTAACCATTTCAACAAGATGACAACTGGTCATAACATATAAATTGTTTTTAATGAGAGCTTTTTTCTACCTTCCCTATCAACAGGAGGTTATTCAAGGATATGCAGGATCATGCGGAACTGAAAAGTCAGCTTCGATCCAGACTAAGACAGAGCCGTGATCTGATGGATGCAAGCATGCGTCAGCAGGCGATGACTAAGATTAATGCTGGAGTGAAGCGGGAGCTGGAGCGCCTTAGACAGGCCAAGAGCAAGGTTGTGAACAAACCACTCGTCATATTCAGTTATCTGTCCTATGGAAGCGAAGCGTCCACAGCTTTTCTGTTTCAAGAGGGCTGGAATCATGGAGATGTGATGTTTGCACCAAAAGTGTTGGCGAATCCACCTCGAATGGAGCTACGGCGAGTGACCGGAGAACAAGATCTGGAGCCAGGCATATGGGGGATACCCGAACCTAAGGATTCCTGTGAAGTCCTGACGCCTGATGATTGGCCGGATATCGATCTCGTATTGGTACCGGGGCTTGGTTATGATCTCCACGGCGGGCGTATTGGTTATGGTGGCGGTTATTATGATCGTTTTGCCGAGACGCTTGCAGCAACATGTGTGATGACGGGCAAGAAACCGTTGATGGCTGCGATGGTATTGCCGGGTCAGTTACAGGAGGAGATCCCGATGGACCTGCTCGATCTGCGGATTGATCTGTTGATAACAACCGAAGGTATATTACATATCGAATAAAGGGTTGTGATGTGATTGAGTTCAGAAGTGAACAACGGCCAGGCTTCGGGTGGCAAACTGACCCATTTTAATGAACAGGGGCGGGCCCGGATGGTTGATATCTCAGGTAAGGAAATTACCGTACGTACGGCTGTGGCTGTAACCAAAGTGACGATGAATCCAGATACACTGGAAGCGATTCGGGAGGGCCGAATCGGCAAAGGTGATGTTCTGGCTGTGGCTCAGATTGCCGGGATTCAAGGCGCGAAAAAAACGTCGGACTGGATTCCGATGTGCCATCCGCTGGCACTGACGGGTGTGGATATTCGTTTTCATGATAATGGAGTGGATGAATTACACATTGAAGTTACTGTCAAAACTGAAGGCAAAACGGGTGTTGAGATGGAGGCGCTCACGGCAGTTTCGGCTGCGGCACTGACGGTCTATGACATGTGCAAGGCCATGCAAAAAGATATGATTATCGGTCCAACCATGCTTAATTCCAAGAGTGGTGGCAAAAACGGTGATTACAGCCGATAGGCAATATTTATTTTCATAGAGGAGAAGGGTGATCTTTATGGTGTGGAGAACAGCAATCCTGACAGCCAGTGACAAAGGAGCCCGCGGGGAACGTGAGGATACGAGTGCACAAGTCATTCGGGAGCTGGTGGAAGAAGAGCTGGGTGGTCAAATCGTGGAGTACCGTATCGTTCCGGATGAACCCGATGAGATTATTGCGGCTTTGATTGAGATGACGGATTATTTTCACGCCGATCTGGTGCTGACTACCGGTGGCACGGAGCTGGCCATTCGTGATATTACTCCGGAAGCGACCCGGCGCGTAATTGAGCGGGAAGTTCCCGGGATGGCAGAGGCCATGCGGTACAGTGTAATGAGCAAAAACCGTTCTGCAATGCTGTTCCGCGGGGTATGTGGCATTCGTGGACGCACGCTGATTGTGAATCTGCCAGGTACACCAAAGGGTGTGCATGAACATCTGGCTGCCATTATGGATCAGCTTCCGGAAGCGCTGCTGATGGTTACGGGTCAGTTCAAGCAATAATTGAGCACGGACTTTGGGGCAAGATATCCGATTAGCCATGACCGTTGTTAGACTGTTCTAGTGACATCTCTTATTTGTGAATTTTGCGGGTTATGTAAGTGGTTACATCTATGGTATGATGGGCTTAAATTAAGAACGCAGCAGAGACATCTATGAACATCTGGCCGAGTATGCGCATCTTCGAAGCTTGAGACGAGGAGGAATATCAATGTTAAGTTCCATTGGACCTACGGGTTTTATTTTGCTGGCCGTGATTGCATTGTTGTTGTTTGGACCCAACAAACTTCCGGAACTGGGACGTGCAGTTGGGCGTACCTTCCGTGAATTCAAAGAGGGCGCTCGCGAGATTATCTCTGAGGATGACTCGTCCAATCGCAAAGAGCAGGAGAAGGCGAAACCGCTGGCGGCTGAGAGCACACCTGCAGACAAGCCTGCTGATAAACGCCTGCCGGAATAATCTTGACGGCAATGAAAGAGAAATCCCTTCCTGCCGGAAGGGTTTTGTATTTTAAGCTGGCAATAATGGGGGGCAGGCATGACGCAGCAAATGGAAGAAATGTCGATTACGGAACATCTGAGTGAGCTGCGCAAGCGGCTGATCTATGTACTAAGCATTTTTGTGCTGGGACTGATTGCAGGATTTTTTGTGGCGGACCCGGTATACCAATATTTGACCAAGGCAGAGTCGGCAAAAGGTTTTGTATTACATGCCTTCTCGTTCTGGGACGGGATTGGCATCTATATGAAGATTGCAGGGTTGTTCTCACTTATTATTACACTGCCGTTTACGGTGTATCAGATCTGGAAGTTTGTTAGTCCAGGGCTAAAGCCGCGCGAGCGAAAAGCAACGCTGAAGTATGTGCCCTATGTGTTTCTTTTATTTCTGACAGGTATGGCTTTCTCGTATTATGTTATTTTTCCCATGGCACTCGCCTTCACAACAGCGATTACGGAGAAGATGGGGCTTGTGGAGACCTACGGGATGAAACAGTATTTCAGCTTCCTGTTTGGCATTGTGTTGCCTGTGTCCCTGTTATTTGAACTTCCTTTACTTATTATGTTTCTGACAGGACTGCGGATTCTGAATCCAATTCGTCTTCGCAAGATGCGCAGAGTCTCTTATTTTGTTCTGATCTTCATTGCAGTGGTCATTACACCTCCAGACTTTATTTCCGACCTTCTGGTGATGATTCCCTTGCTCTTGTTATATGAGATCAGTGTGTTATTATCCGCAATCGTATATCGCAAGCAGCTTGCAGCCGATGAAGAGATCGAATCCCGCTACGTTCGTGCCGAGGATAAGAAACATGCGGGCTGAATGAGGATAAGCTGTAATGTGCCCGGAAAAGACGGTATGTTCTTATCCGGGCTATTTCTGTAGACTGCCGACAACACGACAGGACAAGCAGGCATATTATGTCCAACAATGGATACAATGGGGAAGGGACTGTCTGTTAACGTTGCAGAAGGGTTAAACAATTTCGTAGAATAAGATTAGTGAATTGCAACATAGAACCAGGCACAGCGGGTGTAATTTGGCTATGTTTGTGTAAATTCAACGTAAATTCTCGCAGGAATTCGTCAAAAGGACTTGAAATCATGCTTCAAGTTGAGTATCATAAAGTTGGTTGTTAGCACTGAACACTGTCGAGTGCTAATACATATGGCTACAACCTACAATGTAACGTTATATAATTTCAAAAGGAGGCTATTTTTCATGATCAGACCTTTAGGTGAACGCGTATTGGTAGAACCACTGGAGCAAGAACAAACAACTTCTTTCGGGATCGTACTCCCGGACTCCGCCAAAGAAAAACCGCAAGAGGGTAGAATCATTGCAGTTGGTGCTGGAGTATTGAAAGACGGCGTACGTGTAGCTCTGGAAGTGAAAGAAGGAGATCGCGTTATTTTCTCCAAATATGCCGGTACAGAAATCAAATTCGAAGGTAAAGAATATTTGATTATGAAAGAAAGCGATATTCACGCGATTCTCGACTAATTCAAATTTAATCGGATAACCGAACCATATAGCACTACCATTTTCCAACAAAAACTAGGGAGGTTTTCTTAACATGGCTAAAGACATTAAATTCAGTGAAGACGCTCGTCGCTCCATGCTTCGTGGTGTGGACGCATTGGCTAATGCAGTAAAAGTAACACTCGGTCCTAAAGGCCGCAACGTGGTTCTGGAGAAAAAATTCGGAAGCCCGCTCATCACTAACGATGGTGTAACCATTGCTAAAGAAATCGAACTGGAAGATGCATTCGAGAACATGGGTGCACAACTGGTTAAAGAAGTAGCAACAAAAACCAACGATGTTGCCGGTGACGGTACTACAACAGCAACTGTATTGGCGCAAGCGCTGATCACAGAAGGTCTGAAAAACGTAACTGCAGGCGCTAGCCCAATCGGTATCCGTAAAGGGATCGACAAAGCGGTTAAAGCTGCGGTTGCTGAATTGCAATCCATCTCCAAACCAATTGATTCCAAACAATCCATCGCACAAGTTGCAGCAATCTCTGCAGCTGACGAAGAAGTAGGCGAACTGATCGCTGAAGCTATGGAAAAAGTGGGTAAAGATGGCGTTATCACTGTAGAAGAATCCAAAGGATTCGCTACAGAGCTTGAAGTGGTTGAAGGTATGCAATTCGACCGTGGATACATCTCTCCTTACATGATCACTGATACGGACAAAATGGAAGCTGTTTTGGACAATCCGTACATCTTGATCACAGACAAAAAAATCTCCAGCACGCAAGACATCTTGCCATTGCTTGAGAAAATCGTTCAACAAGGCAAACCGCTGGTATTGATCGCTGAAGATATCGAAGGCGAAGCACTGGCTATGCTGGTTGTGAACAAATTGCGTGGTACATTCAATGCTGTAGCTGTTAAAGCTCCAGGATTCGGTGACCGTCGTAAAGCCATGCTGCAAGACATCGCTGCCCTCACTGGTGGCCAATTGATCACGGAAGAACTGGGTCTGGACCTGAAATCCGCTGTTGTGGAACAACTGGGTACAGCTCGTCAAATCCGCGTAACTAAAGAAAACACAATCATCGTTGACGGTGCTGGTAACAAATCCGATATCGATGCACGTGTTAGCCAAATCCGTACACAATTGGAAGAAACAACTTCCGAGTTCGACAAAGAGAAACTGCAAGAGCGTCTGGCTAAATTGTCCGGCGGTGTAGCAGTAATCAAAGTTGGTGCGGCTACTGAAACAGAATTGAAAGAACGCAAACTTCGCATCGAAGATGCCCTGAACGCAACTCGCGCTGCGGTTGAAGAAGGTATCGTATCCGGTGGTGGTACAGCGCTCATGAACGTATATAGCGCGGTTGCGGCTGTAGCTCTGTCCGGTGACGAGCAAACAGGCGTAAACATCGTCCTGCGTGCTCTGGAAGCACCAATCCGTACAATCGCAGCTAACGCTGGCGAAGAAGGTTCCGTAATCGTGGAACGTCTGAAAAAAGAACAAACTGGCGTAGGCTTCAACGCTGCAACTGGCGAGTGGGTTAACATGATCGAAGCTGGTATCGTTGACCCTGCGAAAGTAACTCGTTATGCATTGCAAAACGCTGCTTCCGTAGCAGCAATGTTCTTGACTACTGAAGCAGTTATCGCTGACAAACCAGAACCAGCAGGTGCTGGTGGCGGAATGCCTGATATGGGCGGTATGGGTGGAATGGGCGGCATGATGTAATAAAGGTGTAAAAACCTTTATTACATCATGTGCCTGGCAGAGTGAATTCTCGGTCAATTTGATTGAGAGTTCGTGAAGCAGCACTGTTACAAATGATAAATAAAACAAAAACCACTTCTTAGTAATTATTAAGGAGTGGTTTTTGTTTTGGAATTTGTGTTTTCACGATCTTATTGCACATATTATACATATTCTCCCATTTTGGAGTTGTGTTTTTTGATGTAACAATATTCGTTTTCATATTCTCGTTTGACTGCTCTATTAAGCTACCAATAGAAGATTTAAGGAGGTGTGATAGTTGTTATTGTTGTTGCATTTCAGCAACCTCTAGTTGCTTGGATATATTTTGTTCGAAAAATTCAAATGAAAAGAACCTACTGATCAGATATAAATATTCCTGACTTCTTACCGCCCTATTAACTCGTCGAAATGAATTAGATTTGATAGTATGAAGTTAGTATTAAATTTTCATTTTAAAGCGCTTCATTTTTCTGAGAGGCTTGAAATATTAGTGATAGCAGTAATATCTGTACCTTTTTCTACAAGCTTTTAGCTATTTCAATCACTTGTTTATGCGGTTTTTCTCTTCTCTTGCGGCAGTGAGCAAAAGGGAGTATTCAGCTAACAAATGATTGCTATACTCATTACTATTCGAAAAACGGGAATAAATACTTGTAATGAGCATCACGGGATGCAAAATGTGAGTTCTAAGAGAGGTGAAAATGTGGATTTTTTTAATCCTTCAACATTAGAAGGTTCATTAACAATTGGTATAATCGCTGGCTTAATAAGTGGAGCAGTAATAGGTTTTTTTAGTGGTAGAGTTTACGAGAAAAATAGTATAGTGAAATCAAATATAAAACAAAAAGGCAACGGAAATGTGGCAATTCAAAATTCTAAAGTAGGGCGGAATGTATATGTTCGAGAAGAAAAAGATAACACAGAAGGGTGAGGGGAATTATGCCATAATAGATTCTCAACTGAATATTTCATTAAACATTGCCGGTAACTCTGATCTCAATTTTGAAAAATATTCTGAAGAACTTGATAAGGATTTTCAAGAACAATTTTTTGAAACAAAGTATTATAAAAAAGTGCTAGATTCGTTTAACAAAAATTCAATTGTCTTTTTACTTGGGATACCTGGAATTGGTAAGACATTCACTTCAAAACAGTTATGTTCTGAGTATGAAAAAAGGGGATATTTCATTTTATATTCAGAAAACATAAATGAAAATAATCAAGTTAGAGAGATTATTGACTTTATTTCGAAAAACTCAGAACTCAATATATTTATTTTGTTGGATGATTTTCTCGGTCTTATTTACAAGTTAATAAAAAGTGGAAAAGATCAAGAAATTTCAAAGTTAATAAAAAAAGTAAAAAAAGAAAAAAGTAGAATCAAAATGTTGATCAATTCTAGATTTGCAGTGTACAACGAGTTTAAATCTACGAGTGAAAGAACAACACAAGCAATTGAAAGTAGCGGAATCCATGAAATCACTATTGACCCTTTAGATTTTTGTGATAAAGCCGGTATTTTTTACAATCATCTAATAAAAGCTTATAAAGAAAGATCTATTTCAGAAAAACATTACTTTGCGTTATTAAATGAAAAAAAATATTTGAAAATAATTTTGAATCCAAAATTTAATCCAAGGGTCATTGAATATGTTACAGTAATATCAAGAGATGTGAAGGATATCGCTCCTGAAAAATATTTTGAGTATATTATTTTAAATTTAGTAAATCCCGATAAAATTTGGGATCTGGAAATTAAAAATTTACAACAGCTTGACAGGGTTTTTATTTTCACACTTTTTTCATTAACAAAAACTAATGTGAATCTTAGTATTCTTAGAGACTGCTTTGATAAACGAATCAAAGATGAAAACTCTTTAAATCTAGATACTACAATTTCTCAATTTGAAGTTGTTTCTACACGTTTGCAAAATTCAATAATAAAAATTGATGAACATTTTGAAAAGGTTGGTGTATTAAATCCTTCAATTAATGACTGGCTATACAAAAATTTAATGAGTAACAGTTTTGAAATCAACAAAATAATTACAAGTGCATTGTATCATGAGCAGATAGAATGCTTTGATTCTACATCGTATTATAAAAAACCTCTTATTGAATTAATAAAAAATAAGGAATTTTCAAAACTGTATACCTTACCTAAACCAATATTTAAAGGGTTTAATGAACAACATACTACGCCGTCGTATCTTTATAAATTGAAAATGTTATTATGGAAACTTGATGATACAGATTTAGTTAAACTAGGTTTAGATAATGATAGCGTAGAAAATTTTATATTAGGAATATTTACAAGTGAAAATTACAATTTGATAGAGTCCGAATCAAGATTGTATAATCCATTAAAAAGTTCAGAAATATTTTGTAAATTATTTTCCGAACCACTAGTAAGTAAATACAATCTTACAGAAATTATTACTAATAAAAAATACTTAGAGGTAATACTAAATTCTGCTGCAAGAGATGAAGTCTACTTCAGTATTTTAAATAATATCTGCATAAAATATAAAAATTGTTTTGAAGAAGATTTTTATAACCTGGTTCAAGTAAAAAATGCAACGATAAATAATATAGTGCTCTATGTAGGTAATGAAATTTATGATCAATTAGTTTCAATAATCAAGGAGTGTGCAGTTAGTAATATTGACGATTATGTAGGAAAACCCTTCGATGATTTTGTTGACACTATTTATGAAGAAATTCGCGTTGAGCTCGAAGATATGATACTTAACATTATATCTGAAAAGTTATATAAGGAAAATATTGAATGGATAGATGAAAAAGATTTCGATGTTGATACAATAATCAGTGATGAAATTGAGTTGAATGATATAATTTTTGATACATGTTCAAAGTATTATCAATCTGAAGTTTCAGAATATAACGATAATAAGGATGTAGAACAAGAAATAATTGATTCTATTGAAATGTTTGAAAGTGCAAAATTTTTGAATTAAACAGAACATATTCCTAATGTGGAAAGCCCCTCTTAAATGATATCTCCAGTACACCGAGGTGGGTATGTGCTAATTAGCCGATGTTCGATGTTCCTGATACGATACTTATACCTAATTAATACGATGCTACAGATAACCGATGAACTCTACTCAGCATCGTATTCATTTAGATATAGAACTAATCTCAGAAGAAAATCGGATTGTACATACAAGAAAAGACTCAATAAAATTAATATTGAGTTAGTATCATGGGCTTTATGTAAGCAAAAATTTTAATCTTTGTAATGCCGATAGATGAAAGGTTTCCGAGGCAGATTTATTTAAACAATTACTAGGGATAATGTTAGCCCTGAGATTGAAACCTCGTTCCTATGGTTTCGTATGTACTGTGATACATAGAGAGCTTATCAGTAACGACTTGAGGAGGAAATGATTTGAGAAAGGGTACAAAGTGGACATTATGGATTCTGGGCTTGATGCTCGCTGCAATATTTATCAACTTTTTTATGAATCTATATAGCTTTGCTTATGCACTGATTACTGTGCTTATACTTGCCTTTATGGGGTGGGGTTTCTTAGCGAAATTAAAGAACGACGTTCGTCAGCATGAAGATTACCATAGAAGAGAGCATCAGTATGCGAACGATGACATCGATAGATACACCAGGTAGAATTCAACCAACCTATCATACTTAGCACGTAGCATACATGAGAAGTTATAAGAAACTTGCCCTGAAATGATTAAAGGCTCCCGTGAGGGAGTCTTTTTAATGGCTAATCTTGTAAAAAGGAAGTAGTGATGTTTTCTTCTATTGCTAAACAGATAGTTGTTAAGTAAAATAAACATATGAACAAGTGCTCATATATTAATACATATAACGATATTGGGGATGATACATATGTACGATGTATTGGTTATCGGAGCTGGACAAGCAGGCTTGGCAGCAGGTTACTATCTTCAGCAGTCGGGGTTAACCTTTTTAATCGTTGACGCTGCTTCATCTATCGGAGAATCTTGGCGTAAACGGTACGATTCCTTGCGTCTTTTCACCCCACGAATGTATGATGGCTTACCGGGAATGCCTCTTAGTGGAGATAAAAATAGCTTGCCAAGCAAAGATGAAATTGCAGATTATTTTGAAAGTTACGCTAAAAAAATGGATCTTCCAATAAAGTTAAACTGTAAAATCTCTCGTCTCACGAAGCAAGATGAGGTGTACTATGCTGAAACCAATGATGGAACGATTGAAGCGCGCAATATTATCGTTGCCACGGGGCCTTTCCAGACCAAAAATGTTCCTCATTTTGCGAAAGCATTATCCGAGCATGTGATTCAGCTTCACTCATCAGAATATAAAAATATGTCTCAATTGCTTCCTGGAACAACAGTAGTTGTAGGCGGAGGGAATTCAGGTGCCCAAATCGCCGTAGAGTTGACATCAGATGATAAACAAACCGTATACATATCCATAGCTCGAAATATTACCTTTAGGCCTTTGCATATTATGAGACGAAGTATATTCTGGTATTTTGAAAAGCTCGGAATATTACGTGCAAGTGCAGATCGTATGGTTGGAAAATGGTTGAGAAATCAGCCTGAGTACGTATATGGCTATGAGTTAAAAGAATTGATGACCCAGGGAAAAGTTAACCTGCGCCCACGTGCCATTAATGCAATAGATGACCGCATCCTATATGAGGATGGTAGTGAGACACGAATAGACAATATTATCTGGGCGACTGGGTTTAAGCGAAATGACGGTTGGATCGATATCGATACTGCTTTTGATTCCCAAGGTGTAATTTTACACGAGAGAGGAGTCTCGCCGGTTGCTGGACTGTACTTTATAGGGCTACCTTGGCAAACATCACGAGGTTCAGCATTGTTGGGATGGGTCAAGTACGATGCTCAGAGAATCGTTAGTCATATCAAAGGTAAGTCACATTATACTAAAATAGATGCTAGGGATGATTAGCAAATATCATAACTCACATTTTTGGGTATATTCCTAAAAGGAGGGATATTATGAAATTATTTAAACTGCCAATGATTCTTTGTGTTATAGTGCTTGTATCTATTGTCTCAGCTTGTGGTGCGGATGATAGACTACACGGAAAGAGCGATAACTGGGATGTTTCTCTACAGAGATCAACAGGGAGCTATAGTATTACTTATATAGGTGATGAAAAGCGTATAAAGGATTTTGTGTTTGACCTTACCGGCAATAATATAAAACAACAGGGGAAAGCGCTTGAGGAACAAGGGGTACCGTTCAGTATGTCGGGAACGGTTACTGAGGCGGAGAAAACGAAAGACCCGATTACCTTTAAAATGAGTTGGAACAATCAAAGCGAGATTGTAACTTTTGAGTAACTCTCGCATGCGGGAGGTGTTCATCATTGGACTTATGGCAACTATTAATCACCTGGATAGGCATTGTTTGTTGGATTCTCACTTACAAAGATAAGATCAGTAAATGGATACTGTACCCTGTATCGCTTTTTTGTATAGTGATCACTTTAATTTTTTGGCTTACTAATCAATAAAATAGGAAAATGTTAGATCAGAGACTGTGACTACTGAATTATCCAAAGAAAGTACATATCACATGTTAGGCCGTTCCTTCACGGAGCGGCCTTTTGCACAATCGTATCTTATTTCGCAACAGTTATTTCAAAAGTAGTGTGATCAGAATCCTGTACGCTGAAGCGATATTCCAATCCGTTGCGAATAGTCGCTCCATCAAAATCAGACTGATTCACATCACGATCCAATAGACCGATATCCTGGATGGCATCTTGTGCATCGTTATACGTGTACTCACTATTGGTTGTGAGAATGAGTGTGGCGATAGCAGTCAAGAAAATTCCACCTGTTGGTTTACGCGTATCACCAGTTGCGGACAACCTGACTTCCTGTATGCTCTCATCTGCATTCACTGTACCAACCAAACGCAACTCGTCATTGAATACATACTCGAAAGTGCCAGTGCCCTGCTCGGAAGAGTCTTGTATATTCAAGCGGGTAATACTCAAACCATTCAGTCGGTATTTGCCTACGGCGCCATTAAACTTGTTTTTAAATTCATCGGTAGTCATATGGAGGCCAGAAAGTTTAATCTGGGATGAAGGGGTCTGATCTATTTCAGACTGAGTAGAGTTCGAAGATAAATTCAGCATGCCATACAAACCTATTGAAGCAATCGCAAAACAGGCCGTTGTTAGAAAAATAAATCTGATTGGCAACCTATTACCTTTGCGAATAGACAAGATCATCCCAACAACAAATCCCAAGAAAGCGATCAAGCCAAAAATGAAGAGAGTGGTAAACAGATATTGCAAAGTCTCACCTCGTAATAGAGTAATAGCTGGTACGAATCTTTCTTGCATCTCATTCATTGTAATGTTCCCATGACAAAGTTCAAACTCATACTACTAACCACTCATTGCCCCAACAAAAAAAGCACTGCCGGCATGCTGCCAGCAGTGCTTGCTTGATGTTATACAGGTCTTACCGTAAAGGTGAAGTGATACGCGCGGTTGGCTGGCAAGGTGTATTCGACATGGGTACGTGCGCTCCAGCTGTCATCTCCGCCAACACCCATTTGTTTGTAATTGATGCGGGCGACAGTCTGTGTGCTCTGAGGTAATTTGTACACATGGTCGTTTGCTTCCAGTTCTTCCGGTGTCCACGGCAACGCATTAATTTCAAAGGGTATAGTGGCTTCAACATGAAGGCCAAGCTGACCATCTTCTGACGTAATTTCTGCAAAACGTACATCCGTTTTGTTACCACACTCTTGTGGTTTCAGATATGGAACAAATTGATCTCGAACCGCACCTGTGTAATAACCGAGACGTGCACTGGTCAGACGGTCTGCATAATTATCATGCGGGCCTCTGCCGTACCAAGAGATTGTATCCAAGCGGTTAATCAGTTGTAGCAGCATACCAAATTCCGGTAGATCAGGTAAGCCTACGCCTGGAATAAGGGTTTGACTGATTTCCAATACACTATCCGCATCAATTCGGTATGTGATGGACAGCGTACATCCCGGATGTTGATCCCACGTATAATCGGTAGTTACGAGAATACCTTGCTCGTCTGCATGGTGCTCAAAGCGAATTAATCTGCTGGTAGCGTGAGCATCTCTCCAGAAGGCAGAACGCTCATTCAGGCGGTTCCCCATATCATTGTCTGTCATGGCTCTCCAGAAATTCGGCCGGACAGGTGCGAGCAATTGCTCCTGATTGTTAATCTGATAGGATGTTAACGCGCCAGTGGCTGGATTGAAGCTCAACGTGACTTGGCCTGTAGTCACTTTCAATTCATCTTGCAGATCCTGTACCTGCGGCGCATTGTCTTGTCCTTGACGTATCGGTTGGATTGGACGCAATCTCGGAGATACCACGAACTGATCCCAGGCAATCTCATGACCTACTCCTGCCCATTTGGTTGCCACTTTGGTAACCAGAGATACAGTCAGCACCGCTTCCTGGAACAGATCGGAAGATGGCGTATAAGGGATTCGGACTTCAACCGATTCGCCAGGAGGTACCGCGATATCCAACGTACCGTTCTCTACAGATTTGCCATCGTGAGTTACTGTCCATACGAGCGAATATTCGCTCAGATCCGTGAACAGGAACTGGTTTTTGATGCGCAGCAGGCCGTCTTTGACATCAACGGTTTCCATACGAACGTTCTGATAACATTTCTTCACTTCTTCCAGCTTTGGTGTAACCGTCTTATCCGCCAGAATCAATCCGTTCCCGCAGAAATTGCCATCATGAGGAGATTCACCGAAATCGCCACCATAAGCAAAATATTCTACACCGTCTGCCGTAGTGGTACGAATGGACTGATCAACCCAGTCCCAGATGAATGCACCCTGCAACACATCATATTTATCGAACAAATCCCAATACAGATGCAGACCTCCACAAGAATTACCCATGGCATGGCTGTATTCACAGATGATGTAAGGCTTCTTAGGTCCCTTCATGCGCGCGTATTGCTCCACATCTTGTGGGCTGATATACATCGTTGATTCAATATCGCTTGCCGAATCGGAAGGGCGATAATGGAAGGTCCCTTCATAATGAACGAGACGGGTTGGATCGACTTGTTTCAGATAATCGTACATGGCGATGAAGTTATCGCCGCCGAAGGACTCATTACCCAGAGACCAGATAATAACGGACGCATGGTTTTTGTCCCGCTGGAACATCGAGTTACAGCGATCTATTACGTTATTACGCCATTCCGGCTTGCTCGCGGGAATATTGTTCTCGTTCATTTCCTTTTGCCCATATTCCCAGGTACCGTGAGTTTCCAGATTCGTTTCGTCAATGACATAGAGGCCATATTCATCACACAGTTCGTACCAGAGTGACTGATTTGGATAATGGGATGTACGCACCGCGTTAACGTTATAGGACTTCATCAACTCGATGTCACGGATCATGTCTTCCCGCCCAATGGCTCGACCCTTATCCGGGGAAAATTCATGACGATTGACGCCTTTAAATACAATGCGTTTGCCATTGATTTGCATCAGGCCGTCCTTCAGTTCAAACTTACGGAATCCGATCCGGCTACGAACTGCTTCCAGTGTTTCGCCTGATTCGTCATGAATGGACAGCACAAGTGTATACAGGTTAGGGGACTCAGCGCTCCATAGTAGCGGCTTCATAACCTCTGCTGACAACTGGAATGAAAGTTCATCCTCGCCCTGGAAAGTAACGGCCGCAGTAAGTGGCTGCTTCAGTACAGTCTGCTGCTGTGCATCATACAGCTGCGCCTGAACGGACAATCCGGCAGTATTCTGCGCGGCATTATGATTAAATAATTTTAAATCCAGCAGTAGCTCCGCATCCTGATACGCGTCATCCAGTTCAGTACGAACAAAGAAATCGGCGATCTGAACTGGTGAAGGTGAATGCAGGTATACACTACGGAAGATTCCGCTTAACCGCCAGAAGTCCTGATTCTCCAGCCAGCTCGCATCACACCAGCGATATACCTCCACAGCGAGCTTGTTCTCACCTTCCGTTAGATACGAAGTGATATCAAATTCTGCGGGTGTGAACGTGTCTTCACTATAACCGACGAGTTCCTCGTTGACCCATACATAAAAGGCGGATTCAACACCCTCGAAGTGCAGCAGGACAGGACGGTCTTTCCAGTCAGCAGGAACAGTAAACGTGCGGATGTACGAACCCACCGGATTATAAGTTGTTGGTGCAAATGGTGGCTTCAATTCAGGCTCACGCTCGACCCACGGATACGTCATATTTGTATAGTGGGGATAATCGTACCCTTGTAGCTGCCAGTTAGAAGGAACGGCGATCTCGTCCCAGTCACTGGCATCATAGTTGTTCTCATAAAAGGATGTAATCCGTTGCTCCGGTGTCTCCGCAAAGGCAAACTTCCACGGACCATTCAGTGATTCGTACCATGGCGATGCGCTGGAATCATTGGACAATGCTTCTGTTATAGATGGAAACGCTACCATAGAAGCATGTGCGGGTAGACGGTTTACTTGAAAAGTCTCGGGATTATTGTTCCATTCCGGGTATCCATTTGCCGGAGGGGTGTGTACCAGTTTCTTTCGCATAACAGCAACTCCTTCTGAAATGTTATAATATTGTCATTATAGAATTGAATGATGACTTAGAGAATAAAGAATATTGCCCATATATATCACAATATGAAACTAACGATGGAGAAAGTGGTGTACTGGATGGATACCCGGATTTTTTTTGGTAAAACAGAAGAAGCTGCTCGCTTGCCGATCTATATGACCACGGTTGGTTACTGGGAACACCAATATGAAACCGAGCGTCCAGAGGGATTCCCGGATTATCAGATCCACCAGATTATTCATGGTCAGGGGAGACTGATCATACAAGAAGACGAGTATATCGTCGGACCGGGTGACGTTTTCTTTCTGTATCCCGATGTTCCGCATCGATATATGCCCATCAGTGAACGCTGGGAGCTGGCGTGGGTCTCGTTTCAGGGGAGAGAGGCCAGCCAGTTATTATCTTATGCGGGGATAACCGGTTCACGCGTATGCAGACTCAGGACAGCCAAGCTGCTGCGTGGGCTGGAACAACTTCTGGTTAGAGGAGAGAATGGAGGGGATACGGATTACGCAGATTACGATGTGGAATGCTCCAAACAATTATATGCCCTGCTGCTGGACCTGAAGCCACTGCTCATCGCATCCGGCAATTATAATGATGAACTGGAGCGCTTGAAGCCTGTGCTGCGTTATATCGCAGAGCATCTGGATCGTTCACTATCGTTGAAGGAACTGGCCGATGTGGCTGTGGTATCTCCCCAATATTTGTGCAGGCTGTTTCAGAGGGCACTCCATACCAGACCTGTATTTTACGTGAACCAGGAACGGATCAATCGAAGCAAACAACTGATGTTCAGTGAGAGAGAGCTTCGAATCTATGAAGTTGCTGATCGGGTGGGCTACGAGAACGCCAGTTATTTCTGTGCGATGTTCAAAAGGCATACAGGCATGAGTCCAGAGCGTTTTCGCAAACTGCACGGACTGAATTGATGGAGTTACAATTTTAGTGCTCCACTCGCGGTAGGAGCAACAGAGTATACTTCGCTTAAATGACATGCCAGATACACCTTCATCCAACCCTCGGAATCGTTCAGATCAACACCTAGAATCTCCTCTATTTTGCGCAGGCGCAGATACAACGTATTGGTATGAATATGCAGACGTTCGGCTGTGGCTTGCACAGATCGATTCGCGGCAATGTAGGTTTTGAGTGTGAGTTCAAGCTCTCCTGATTTTTGCTGTTGAAGAGGGGACAGAATTTCGTGAATGTAGTTCTCGATATCGGAAGGTTCCTGGTTCAGAAACAACCGATTGATCCCGATTTCTTCGTAGAGCATCAGGCCCGCTTTGTTTTGTTTCAGCAAAAAGGACAATGAGCGTGTAGCCTCGTCATTGCTTTTGGACACATACTCAAGCCCTTGATACAGTCCACCGATGCCGATAGATAGGGCAGGAGTCTTGGAGGTGGTCCATTTCTCCACAGCCGTTTCCAGCCTGCTGATGATCCAGTGTCTAACCTTGGGCTCGGATGCCGCAGCCAAAATCGTAATTTTGTGATGTGCACTGAACAATAGATGTTCGCGGGTGCCCAGCTCCTTTTCGATAAATCCGATCAACTTGCGCACCCAATTTTCAGTTGTTTTCATGTCGGGATATTCCCCATAGAGCTGCAATTGAGCGACGAACAAGGACTGATGGGCTGGCAACTGAAAGCTGGAAAGTCGTGCCTCCAACTGCTGTGGTTCTCTATATTGCACGAGATCGCTGAAGAAATCATGGTTTTTCCGATAGGACATCTCGGTGAGTGAGTAGGTATTCACCATCTCCAGCATCACAATAGCTCCGCCTTGTTCCAAAATCACATGATCCAACTGACCTAACGGATGATCTAATTGGATGGCAAAACAGCCAAGCACCAGAGATCCGTTCACAATGGGATAGAGGTAATAATCGCTATGATCCGTTCCACCGGATAAGGTGATGGGGTTAAACTGACTGTCCAGAGCGGTATAGATATCGAGCTCACTTAGCAAGACACTTTCCGGGATGAGCGGGTACCAGTCATTTCTCGCCATGTCCACATAATAGGTGGGAAGTTTCAGCATCGACCCAACCGTCTCAATGATATGTCCGAGGCTCACATGTTCAATGGAAAGTGCCGTGAATTGATTATGAATTTCATTTCGGCTAACGAGATATCGGTTCGTCTCCAGCAGTTCTGAATACATGGTGGCGTTGGAGATGGCAATGGCTGCCTGATCCGCAAATCCCTGCATCACATTCAGATCATGTGGGGCAAATCGTCTGTTTTGTTCAAATTGGTATACCAGCATTACACCGATTTTGTGAGTATTCATTGTCACGGGAACGGCGATAAGTCCTTTTGCCATAATACCGTCAGGCAGTGAACTTACAATGATATCCGCATTCTCCTGACTAACATTGCTCATATCTTTAAAGGCATCATCCGGTGTGCTATACATTCGGCCAATGCCTTCCTCGTATACTTTTCCCGTAATGCCCTCATCCAGCTCGCCCTGATATTGGTACACACTATCCTGAAAACCGACTTTGGCTCTAGGAATCATCTTGCCAGAGTCCGGATCAACCATCATGAACAGTCCGCAGGAAAGGGAGGGGATGACATGGAGCGCATTCTCCATGATTTTGAGTAACAAATCGTTCAGCTCCAGGGAACAGGTCAGCTCCCGCAGTCCGGTCAACCATCGATCATTGTGTGCACGTTCCTTCTCAATCTGTTGCTTCAGCAGTCCTTCCCGAATCAAAGCCTCCAGACGTTCACTCTGTAGCAGGGTAAGTTGTTTCTGGGTATCGATAACCACACGAATGTTGATGTTAGACAAAAAAACAAACGTGTACCTGAGAATCTTCCAGGATGACTCAATCTGTTCTTGATCTGTATATTCAGGTAGCTCTCCTTCACGCAGCCAGTTATTCCACTGGAAATCATATTCATCCTTGATCCAAATTCCGTACGGAACAGACCCAAAGACTTGAACCATAAATGAGCGAACCGCTTCATGAATCATAGCAAACGTACTCCTTTTGTGTTCACATGGCAAAATGCTTACATATATAACATGATCTTCACTATGCTGTGTGATTTATATTTTATATTGTGTATATCACCATAATTAATATTAGAATGCTGTTGCTATCAACAATGACATTATACATTTGCAACTTATATAATGTCATTAACTTTAACACGATACAATTTCATCGTAGTAAAACAGTAGAGCTGTAAATCGAACAGATATACGTAATATTTAAGTTCAACTTAACTTTTTACACGAGCACGGAGAGGACAGAAATAACGTGAAGAAGCAAAGCGTTCGCCTAAAAGCTTTCGCAAGAAAGCTACTTCGGAAGCATAGGCTATCCCCGGATTTTCCCTTTGGAGAAGGGAATCAAAAAAAATCTGGGGATAACAGCGATCGGAAGGTTATTCTGTCATCGGAGTGGTCAGTGTAAATATTCTTTAGTTGAACTTACAACCAAGTCTGAAAATGAGGTGGAGTACAGATGAGTCAAATTACTGCTTTTGTAGGTGCATTGTTGATTGATGGACAAGGTGGAGAACCTGTTTCCGATAGTGTGGTCCTGGTTGAGAACGGGAAATTCATAGCAGCGGGTGCAAAAGCAACCGTTCCAATTCCGGAACATGCCGAGCTTGTTGATGTAACAGGCAAAACGGTGATGCCAGGATTAATCGATGCCCATGTCCATGTACACGGGGCCAAAAATCTGAATATGGCTGCGGTGGCGCTGGAAGCCAATGAACTTCAGATGGGAAGAGCACTTCAGGATCTGCCGAAGCTGATCAACGCAGGATTCACAACCGTCAGGGATGTCGGTAGCCATGTTGCTGTATACATTCGCGATCTGATCAAGGAAGGTGTGGTGAAGGGGCCGCGGATTAAAACTTCCCGTCATATGCTCTCTCAGACGGGTGGGCATGCAGATATCCATATGATCCCAACGGAACTGAATATCTTCACCGTATGTGACGGCGTTCCGGAAGTCATTAAGGCAACACGCACGCAGTTCCGTGAAGGGGCGGATTTCATTAAAGTGTGTTCCACAGGCGGTGTACTTTCGGAGAAAGATGACCCTCGCTGGTCGCAATTCCGCATGGATGAGCTGAAGGCGATCGTGTATGAAGCGGAAGCGGTACAGTCTTATGTGGCTGCACATGCGCAAGGTACACAGGGGATCAAAAATGCGTTGGAAGCGGGCGTACGCACCATTGAACACGGGATCTACATTGATGAAGAAGGCATTGGCATGATGCTGGATCAAAAGGCGGTTCTGGTTCCAACGCTGGCGATTGTACATCGGATCATCAAAGAAGGGCATAAATACGGTGTTCCCGAATTTGGCATCCGCAAAGCCAAAAGTGTATATCAGGAGCATATTGAGAACATGATTATCGCACGTAAGGCAGGCGTAACCATTGCAGTAGGGACAGACTTCTGCACGTGTGCACCTGTTGAGCATGGGGGGAATGCACTCGAACTTCGATTGCTTGTTGAAGATGTTGGATTTACGCCGATGGAAGCGATCGTAGCCGCAACAAGAGATGCGGCGAGAGCGATGCAGATGGAAGCGGAGATCGGTACGATTGAGCCTGGCAAAGCTGCTGATCTGCTGGTATTGAATGTGAATCCGTTGACGGATATTGGACTGCTCGAAAACATAGAGAATATCGAACAGGTCTATTTATCGGGTGAGCGCTTGAAATAAGAAAGATGGTTCTACGTGTACTGAACTGACAACATAGAGAATGGGGAGAAGCCACCATGTTTAGTCAACCGATATATATCGCCACAGTATTGCTTGTTATTTTAGCTATAGGGGAACTGGTTTCGATCTGGTCCAAAGCGCGAATTCCTTCCTTGCTTGTTATTCTGATCGGATATTTGCTGCTGAACTGGGCGGGGTTATTTCCTAAAGGAGTGGTATCCAGCTCTGCTCTGACGGCGTTCGGGGCTCTCATGGTGGCTCCGCTGATTGTACACATGGGGACATTAATACCGCTGAAATTAATACGTTCCCAATATAAAGCAATACTGATCTCATTGTTCGCATCACTCACGGCGACAGGTCTTATCCTGTTAATCGTATCACCGTTCTATGGTTATCCTACGGCTGTTGCCGGATCAAGTCCGGTTGTTGGTGGCATTATCTCTTATCTGATCACAACCACGAAGTTGCAGGAGATGAATCTGGGTCATCTGATTACAATTCCGGCTGTTATTCTGGGTATTCATTCCCTCGTGGGGATGCCGATTGCAACCAATATGTTGCGCAGATATGCGTTGAAACTGCAGAAGCAGGGCGCTTTTGAGAACAAGGTTGCAGGGGAAGGCCATGTGAACATTAAAGAAGCGAATGCCAAAACATTCCTTCCACAGCGATTCCAGACCGCACCTATTCTGCTGTTGCTCTTGTTCATTATGGGGAGTCTCTCCATTTATCTAGGCAATGTAACCGGACTTAGCTACAGTATCTGGGCTCTGTTGCTTGGGGTTCTCGGACATCTGATCGGACTGTTCCCATCTCGTATTCTGGATAAAGCAAGTACATCGGGAATTGCCATGATAGGTCTGATCGTAGTCGTTATGACAAGTATGGAGTCGATCACTTTTGATGCGGTGGTTAGTTCCATTATTCCAGTGTTGTTCATTATCGCAATCGGTGTAATTGGGGTGCTGATCGGTGGATTTGTTGGCTCCAAGCTGTTCAAATGGGACCCGCTTAAAGGTCTGCCTGTGGCACTGACTGCACTATTCGGTTTTCCGGGGGACTACATTATCTGTGAGGAAGTAAGCCGTTCAGTTGGACGTGATGAAAATGAACGCAAAGCCATCCTCGATGAGATTTTAACGCCGATGCTGGTAGGTGGATTCACAACGGTCACAACAGCATCCGTGTTAATTGCGTCCATACTGATCAAGACACTTTAAGAGGTTGTCAAAAACGGTCTTTTTGAACACGCACTATAAGAAAAATTGATGTTCTTTTCATCCCAATTTCAGTTTCCATTAAGGTTGGGAAGGTAAGATAAGTCTTGTAAACCCCTTCTCGTGTTAAATAGATGTGTGACTGGCCCTATCGGATTGTCCTCCGGTAGGGCACTTTTTTTCTTCATTTCTGCGGTTGATGGTATGATAGATAAATACATAATGTGTAACCAACTCTAGTGACCGGAGGATGGAATTGTGGATCACAGTTTGCACCCGTTGTTTAAACCTATTCAGATGAATGGAACGTACCCTAACAGTTATTATGTTGAGAAAGTACCTGCTGCTGGTCTGATGGCTTATGTGGCCTGTTATTGGGAATCAGGATCTCTTCCGAACACACATGCGGATGTTGCTAAGAGAGAAGGTCCAGAGCGATCGATGATGACGGTACCTGCCCGGGTATTACCGGATGGTTGCACGGACATGCTGATTACATACGACCCGGTCTGTTCAGAGCACTCCTATGCTTACTGTGGCAATTATACACAGCCGTTCGCTGTACCTGAGCCAGCCGATGATGGTTCCCCTGCTGGAGACTACACCTTTGGTGTCCGGTTCTTCCCGGGTGGAGCGCATGTCTTCCATGGCATGCCTCTGGAGTGGTTTACGGATAAGCGAATTGCCCTTCAGGAATGTTGGCCGGAGGAGCTGAACGAGCTTCAGGAACGGATGTCCGAAACGAATCATTTTGCAGAGCGAGTAGAGGTTATGAATGCGTACTTGAGTCCGTTGCCTGTGCAGGCAAGCACATCGGAGAACGATCTGATGAAAAACGTGCTGCACCGCATCTTTATCGATGGGGGACGTATGAGTGTCCAAGAGCTGGCGATGCGTGAAGTGATCAGTGAGCGGCAGTTGCATCGCAAGTTCTCGGAATGGGTGGGAATCAGCCCCAAGCGATTCAGTGAGGTGGTTCGTTTTCATCGTGTGCTGAGTGATATTCATCAAGGGAACACGGCAGACTGGGCAATGCTTGCCCAGAATCATGGATTTTTTGACCAAGCCCATCTAATTCGGCAATTTCGCAAGTTTTATGGAGAGACTCCGCTGACGGCAGCCAGGGAGCATGGCAGAATGTTGTCCGATTTGTACAATAGATCTGTAGCACCTTCGGTTATACTGAATTCGTGAGAATAAAAGATAAGGGAGACATCATATATGAATGGAACATTGCAGATTCGGGATCACTTGTTAAATGAATTGGAAACAGGCGTACGGACGGGGGCTTCGTTAATTCGCTTGATCCGTTCGGAGGATTGGTCGTATCGTCCACAGGAGAATATGCGTTCAATGGTGGAGCTAGTGCATCATTTTATCCAGATTACCGCATCCGATCTTGCTATTATGCAGGAAAAAGGTGAAGCTGAGGTTGGGCTGGTGGAGAATAGTCTGTCGGGGATTGAGGATATCGAGAAGCTTGAAGCAACATTATGGAGCAATTTCGAATCCTACAAAGCCTATATCACGGGATTGAGCGAAGACGACTTTTTGAATCGTTCAACAAAAGCTTTTTATATGGAACATGGTCACTTGCAGGTTCAATGGCAGATTGAAACGGTAACGCATGTATTCCATCACCGTTCGCAGCTGTATAACTATCTCAAGCAGCAGGGCCATGAACTGAACTTTTTCATGCTGTATGCGTAATTAAACCTGTAATATTAAAGTAAGCTTAGTTGGCTCCACCGGATGGTCCGGTGGGGCTTTTTTGCGTACATTCGTCTATCAATCTATGGAGTCTATCAAAATTGGACATTATGACCCTGGTAATTCACCGTTGCTTTAATAGATTTCAAGCATAGAATACCGTATCAAAGCAAAAAGGAGGTGAATTCAATGGCCATCCTTTTACCGATACAAAATTACAACCTTCCTGCCGGAGTAGGCAAGTCCTACTACGAAAACCTGGCTGGAGGCACAAATGCCAGCGCTACAGTGAACAACTTTGGACCTTTTCCGGTATCTCTCGTGATCACACGTGTTAATGCACCAGTAGTCACTTACGTTGTTCCTGTAAACAGCAGCCTTACCATTTCTGCAGGTGGAGTTCTGGTGTTTGCCTTGTTAGCTAACCTTGGAGGCGCAGCTTCCGGAACAATTCAATTTGCCGTAGGTGATTTGTAATTGATGTAGACTGGAATGGAATGACCTCTGTCGGACATCTTGTCGGCAGGGGTCTTCTTTTTTTTATGGATATACATAGATTTAAATTAATTAAGTGGCTTGTTTACTTTGGCGTTCATTCGATTAATTTAAGGTATAAGCTGCACGTGAACTGGTGTTGGCATACAGGAGGTTAGTGGATGATGAATAGAACAATCTTATTTGAAACGGAACGGTTGGAATGTGCGACTTGGAATGAAGGAGATCGTGCGCTGGCGTTTGCATTGTGGGGCGATCATGAGGTTGCCAAATGGATTAGCAGCAAGGGATTTCTGAGCGAGGATGAAGTAGAAGCGCGATTGACACAGGAGATTCAAAGGCAGAAGGAAGCGGGGGTGCAATATTGGCCCCTTTTTGAGAAAGAGTCGGAGGTGTTTGTCGGTTGCTGTGGCCTGCGTCCGTATTCTCCTGAAGAGGAGATCTATGAATTGGGATTTCATCTAACCCGGGATCACTGGGGGAAAGGGTATGCACAGGAAGCGGCACGGGCGGTAATTGGTTATGCCTTTGACACAATGAATGTGAATGCACTGTTTGCCGGGCATCATCCGGATAATGAAGTATCACGTCACATCTTGATCAAGCTAGGATTTGAGTATACAGGTGATGAACGTTATGAACCGACAGGAAAGATGCATCCATCGTATGTGCTGCGAAAATAAGAAACCCCCGACCAATGAAGGACAGGGATTGAGGGCATCCGGTTTCCTCTTTCTTATAGAACAAGTTCATTCGAAACAATCCGATGTGCGGTGACGATTTGCCCGGTGCTGTCTTTTCCCCACACTGAAATTTCAGTTGATGCAGCTGCGCCTCCACCCGTTGTGAATACATATTCGTATCCATCCAGGTTGGCATAGTAGGTTTGAGAGAAGACTTGCCCGGGGGTCAGATTAACGGATTGCAGCACATATAAGGTCCTCGTTCCATTCAGGAAATAACCTTCAATGAGTACATTGGACGTATTGATGGAATCGGTGTTGACCATTTTGATGGTGACCTGTTGTGTAGGCCTGCTGCCACCGGAGAGGTTGTTCTCGATCGGGCCTGTAGAAAGGACTGCCATAGGTCCAACTCCTTTTTTATGAATGACTTTTTCTGAGAAAAGCTAGAATAGCATATGCTAGAATTGACAAAAGCGTTTGGACAGAGGGATATATGTACTGAATGAAAAGGAGGAACTGAATCTTCTGTCCCAAGGAGATAAATGTTTTCATGCTTTTTTTATTTCGCTTTCAGCTTCTATTAAGGTAGCAGAGGTAAGATAAGTCTTGTAAACCCCTTCTCGTGTTAAATAGATGTGTGACTGACCCCGCCGGGCGCCGGTGGGGTATTTTTTTGTTTTATTTTCAAATAAACAAAACTAAACAAAAATAAATTAAGGATTATTTCTGTGTTTGTTATTGACTACCAAAGATAAACAAAGGTATAATGAATGTGAAAAAAGGAACTTACTATGTACGTGGCAAGCCATATTATTTTCAATATAAGGAGAGATTGATCATGAACGTGACCCTTACCAATGAAAAAACGCAGGCTGCAGGTTTCCATATCCCATTCGTCCGTGAGATGGCTGAGATTACACAACATATGTGGAAAAATGGCTGGGATGAGCGCAATGGCGGTAATGTCAGCTATCTGCTGGAGGAAGAGGAAGTTGCCCAATATATCGATATCCATCATGTGATTCGCAAGATCAAACCGGCATTTTCGGTGCATGAGATGGCAGGCAAGTATTTTATCGTGACCGCATCGGGCAAATATTTCAAAAATGTACTCGCTGATCCGGAGAGTAATCTAGGGGTGCTGCGTGTATCGCAAGATGGACAGGAGCTGGAAGTGCTCTGGGGATTGAAGTCGGGCGCGAATCCAACAAGTGAGTTGCCTACACATTTCATGAGCCATATCGAACGTTTGAAACTGGACCCGAACCACCGGGTTGTCATGCACAACCATGCCACTCATGTATTGGCTATGACGTTTATCCACGAATTGGATGAAGCAAAATTCACGAAGACGCTGTGGCAGATGTGCACGGAGTGTGTGGTTGTATTCCCGGATGGGATCGGCATTATTCCATGGATGATTCCTGGATCAAACGAGATTGGACGCGAAACGGCTGAGAAAATGAAAGAATACCACGCAGTCATCTGGCCGCAACATGGCATCTTTGGAACAGGAACAACGATTGACGAGGCATTTGGTCTGATTGAGACGACCGAGAAGGCAGCCCAAGTGTATATGCTGGTCGCTGGTCACGAGATCCGGCAGAGAATTACAGATGAGCAGCTGACCACACTGGCACAAGCGTTTGGTGTTACCCCTCGTCCCGGAATTCTGAGCAGTTAAGGAAAGCTGTATTGTTTTATAGTCAACGCATAGATAAGGAAGTGGTCTTTGGTTCATTGAACCAAAGGCCATTTCCTTTTTTTTGACGAACAATCGTCATTTTGGTTCAAAAAAGTTCAAATTGCTGAACAAGAATGGCTTTGTTATCGATTATTGAATCGTAGAATGCATTATCACGCGCTGGCGAAATTCGGGTGAAATGACGTATTGTCAACGGCTCTGCGATTTTGCATAATAACAATGCTTCACAGATGAGAGACGGAAGGAAGTTATGATCATGCTTGGCAAAATGAAGAGAATCTTAATAGGCAAGCCCATGAAATCGGCTGAACTGGATGGAGAAAAATTGGGGAAATGGAAGGCACTCGCCATCCTGTCCTCGGATGCCCTATCGTCCGTTGCCTATGGTACGGAACAGATTTTGCTGGTGCTCGTTGCGGCCGGATTCGCCGCCCTGTGGTACTCCGTTCCGATTTCTATCGCCGTGCTGGGATTACTCGTCATTTTAATTTTTTCCTATCGCCAGACGATATTTGCTTATCCAACAGGGGGCGGCGCTTATATCGTAGCCAAGGATAACCTGGGTACAACATCCAGTCTGATTGCCGGAGGATCTCTGCTGGTCGATTATATTCTGACCGTTGCGGTAAGTTCGTCCGCAGGGACGGATGCGATTACGTCGGCTTTTCCTATGCTGCATGACTACAGTGTTGTGATTGCTCTGATTATGATTGTTTTTCTAACCATTATGAATTTGCGGGGAGTGACGGAGTCAGCGTCTGTGCTGGCGATCCCCATTTATCTATTTATCTTTTCGATTGCGGTTCTGATTATCTCGGGTGGAATCAAATTTCTTGCCGGGGGGATGGAAGCAGCTGCACCTGAATTCGGAACAAGTCTATCCCATGTGAGTATGTTTCTGTTGTTAAAAGCATTCAGCTCCGGTTGTTCGGCCTTGACTGGTGTGGAAGCGGTAAGTAACGCGATCCCAAACTTCAAGCAGCCTGCCGAGAAAAATGCCGCGGGTACATTACTGCTTATGGGTTGTATATTGGGAGCCATGTTCATCGGTATCACCTTGCTGGCTTATGGGTACGGAGTGAAGCCTGATCCCAAAGCAACGGTCATTTCCCAGATTGCTGAAGCGACGTTTGGCAGGGGCACGATGTATTTTATCATCCAGGGTGTGACGGCACTGATCCTGTTCCTCGCAGCCAACACAGCTTATTCGGCTTTTCCGCTGTTATCCTTCATGATGGCAAAGGATAAATACATGCCGCATGCATTTATGGTCAGAGGAGACCGCCTTGGTTTCTCAAACGGGATCATTTTCCTCAGTGTGATGTCTGCGCTGCTGGTGGTCGGGTTCAAAGGGAATACGGAAAGCCTGATTCCGCTCTACGCGGTTGGGGTGTTCATTCCATTTACCCTGTCACAGCTCGGTATGATGATTCGCTGGATCAAAGTCAAGCCGTCTGGCTGGCAGATGAAGTTGCTGGTCAATACCGTCGGTATGCTGACTACACTATCGATTACCCTGATTTTTATTTTCACCAAGTTCACGCAGACATGGGTCATCTTTATCTTTTTGCCGTTCGTTGTGTATGTGTTCATGCGTATTCACCGTCACTATTGCAACATTGCAGATGAGCTACGGATTGATATTCAGGTTGATAAGCCAGCCAAAAAAGGCAATACGATAGTCATTCCTGTTGCGGGCATTACCCGGGTCGTTATGAATACGATCAGTTACGCCCAGACGATGTCGGATCACGTGGTCGCGCTGTACATTGGATTTGATGATGAGGCGATACGCAAGATGGAGCAGAAGTGGGAAGAGTGGAATCCAGGCGTTCGTCTGGTCGTGATCAAATCGAGATACCGTAGCATTATGGGGCCGCTGAAGAAATTCATTGATACAGTAGAGTGGAAAACGGCTGAGACCGATCACATCACCATATTGATTCCACAATTCATCACCAAGCACTGGTGGCAAAATGTACTGCACAACCAGACCAGCTTCATGATCAGGGCCTATCTGATCAATTACAAAGACGTGATTGTCACCACGGTGCCATATCATCTTAATCGTTAACTCGAACGGTTAATCGCTTTACCTCGTTTGGAAGATTTACAGATTATTGTAAAATGAGTCGCTTTTATTAATAGACAAACGTTCATATTCCATTTACACATCAAACCGCAGGGATATCTCCAAACAGGGGAGTTCCTGCGGTTTTTTGTCATGAAATCTAATTCTAATTCCGGCGTAGAGTTGATCCCTGGTTCCGTAAAGTCCCTTGTCCATGATTAACGTTACGTTGATTCAGAATGAATTTTGCTGTGACATTCGACTCTTACACTAGATAACGTGGTGCTGAAGTTGATCTAACATTTCACACACACTGAATGCGTGAAACAAGGGGGAAGAAAATCCGATGAGTGAGCTTGATAACCGGATCAGCTTGCCCGCCGCCAAACGGCGCGTATCCGGTACGAGTGCGCGCCGGACAGCCTCGCTGCGTGTGCAGCGAATGCGGGAGAATCTGCTGGCCTATGGTTTCCTGGCACCATCGCTGCTTTTGTTTGCAGTGTTTCTGTTTTACCCGATGTTTAAGTCCGTGTACCTGAGTCTGCATTCCACAGATCCGACGGGGCAGATTGCGGCTTATGTAGGACTGGATAACTTCAAGGCCGTGTTCCAATCAGGACTGTTTATGCAAGGGATGAAAGTGACATTACTATTTGTACTGTTTACAGTGCCTACGGGCATGCTGGCTGCTCTGATTCTGGCTGCACTGACTCACAATCGATTTAAGGGAATGCGTGTATTCCAATTTGTATTCTCTCTGCCGGTGGTGTTGTCCGTCGGTTCATCAGCGGTCATCTGGAAGTTTCTATTCCATCCGACCCTGGGCATGCTGAATTATCTGCTTGGCAAAGTAGGCATCGATCCAATTCCCTGGCTTACCAGCCCGGATTGGGCATTGATCTCAATCTCCATCATGACAATCTGGATGAACCTTGGATTCAACTACATTATTCTATCCAGTGGTTTGGCGGGCATCCCGGATGAGATCTACGAGAGTGCCAAGATTGACGGAGCAGGACCATTGCTGACGTTTCGCAAAATTTCGATGCCGCTACTGTCACCAACGTTATTTTTTGTTACGGTCGTATCGATCATTGGCGCTTTTCAATCGTTCGGTCAGATCAACATTCTAACCCGGGGTGGCCCGATGGACAGTACAAATGTTTTTGTCTATTCCATCTATCAGGAAGCCTTTGTTAATTTCCGCTTTGGTACAGGTAGTGCGCAGGCACTGATTCTGTTCGTGGTGATTATGTTGCTGACCCTGATCCAGTTCAAATGGGTAGAAAGGAAAGTGCATTACCAATGAGTGCGACATGGACCAAAACGCTGTTGTATGTATTACTGACGATCTGTGCGGCGCTTGTGCTGTATCCGGTGATGTACACCTTTTTCATGGCCGTGATGACGCCGGAAGATGCGAGTGCTTATCCGCCGCATATCATTCCAAATTCAATCGATCTGTCCAACTTTAGCGAAGTATTTGATATTGTTCCGATCGGTCGATTTATCGGCAATACCTTTCTTGTCGCAGGACTGACAACGCTTGGTCAATTGATTACAGCGAGTATGGCAGCCTATGCTTTTGCGAAAATGCAGTTCAAAGGCAAAAACGTCATCTTCAGCATGTTTGTCGCCACCATGATGATTCCATGGGAAGTGACGATGATCCCCAACTACCTAACGGTTCGCAGTTGGGGCTGGCTAGATAGTTACCAGGGGCTTACCGTGCCGTTTCTGGCAACGGCGTTTGGTACATTCCTGCTAAGACAGTTCTTCATGCAGCTACCCAAGGAATTGTTCGAGGCGGCGAAGATCGACGGTTGTGGTCATATTCGCTATTTCATATCGCATGTCTTGCCTTTGTCCCGTCCGGCACTTGGAACACTGGCAATCTATTCATTCTTAAGCATGTACAATTCGTATCTCTGGCCGCTGCTGGTGACAAACACACCGGAAATGAGAACCGCACAGATCGGAATCTCGATGCTGGAGTTCCAGGAATCCACAGCGTGGAATCTTGTATTTGCCGGAACAGCCATGGTCATTCTACCATCCTTACTGCTATTGATCTTCGGGTTGAAACAGCTTGTCCGCGGAATGGCCGCAGGCGCGCTGAAGGGGTAGGGAGAGAAAGTTTTACAACTATTTAATTGAATTGAAGTGGAAACTCTGAAGGTTTTGATCTAAAGATTTTAATTTAGAGGTTTTGAATTAAACCTTGTATCTTCTTACAAGGTCCACGGTTTGGATACCAGGAGCGAATAAAATGAGGCTCGTGCTTCAAATAAAATGTTGAAATGAACGATGGTAGTAGTGGAGGGGACGAAATCGATTCTGAAGAAGCAAAGCGTTCGCCTTTATCCCCGGATTTCCCCCTTTGAAAGGGAATGAAAGAAATCCGGGGATAACAGCGATCAAAAGAACGATTCGTAACCGTAACGGCCACACCGCGTCATCCCCAAGATTTTATTGTACGCGAGCCATATAAAAGGAGAGCGATTTCGTTTGAAAAAAAGAGGAACATTCGCATTAATGCTGGCTGCACTCATGTTGGTCATTTCCGCTTGCGGAACAAAAGCTGAAACAAGTAGCCCGGCAAGTGGAGCACAAGCAGAAGCGGCCGCAGCTGAAACAACACAATTGACGTGGTGGCATTCCATGTCTGGCGCTGGGGAGAAAGCCATTAACCAACTCGCTTCCGATTTTAACGCTAGCCATCCCGACATTCAGGTGAAACCCATCTATCAAGGGAAGTACGATGAAAGTCTGAACAAACTCAAAGCATCCATGGGCTCAGACAGCGGTCCAGACATTATCCAAGTCTATGAGATTGGTAGCAAGTTCATGATCGATTCGGGCATGATTACGCCAGTACAACAGTTCATCGACAAGGATCAGTTCGACCTGTCCCAACTGGAGCCAAACATCATCCGATACTACACCATCGATGGCAAATTGAACGCCATGCCGTTTAACACATCCAACCCGATCCTGTATTACAACAAGGATATGTTCAAAGCAGCAGGTCTGGACCCGGAGAACCCGCCGAAGACGTATGAAGAGTTTGAGCAAGCAGCAAAAGCACTGGCGAAAGACGGTAAGCCAGGTGCATCCATGGCGATCTACGGCTGGTTTATGGAACAGTTCTTTGCAAACCAGAATGCAGATTATGTAAACAATGGAAACGGAAGAAATGAAGCAGCTACAGAGTCTCTGCTGAACTCCGAAGCTGGAGGGAAGACTTTAACGTGGTGGAAAAAGATGATTGATGAGAAGACCCTCTCCAATCTGGGACGTAGCACAGACGATACAACAGCAGCATTTACCGCTCAGCAAATCGGTATGACTCTTGATTCCACAGCTGGCCTGCGTAAAATCGTAGAAGGTTCAGGTGGCAAGTTTGAACTGGGAACAGGCTTCCTGCCTCGTCCAGCGGATGCCAAAGAAGGCGGCGTTGTAGTGGGTGGAGCGAGCTTGTACATCATGAATAACAAATCGGAAGCGCAACAGCAAGCGGCGTGGGAATTCATCAAGTACTTGGCTACACCAGAGGTACAAGCGAACTGGAGTGTTGCGACAGGATACTTCCCTATTACGACAGCAGCCTACAATGAGCAAGTATTAAAGGATAATATGGCGAAGTACCCGCAATTCCAGACAGCAGTCGATCAATTGCACGCTTCGGCCGATTCGACAGCAACATCAGGGGCATTAATGGGTGTATTCCCGGAAGCCAGACAACTTGTCGAAGGAGCGATTGAAACGGTCCTGAATGGACAAGGTACACCACAGGAAGCATTGGATGCAGCAGCTAAACAAATTACAGACAAGATTGCGCAATATAACAGCACGGTGAAGAAATAATTTAATTCATATCCATGTTGAATGCAGTGATTAAGCTGCATTCAATTTTTTCGTTTTACTAAAAAGAAAGACTAACATTTTTTGTTAATGATTCCGAAATAGAATAGGAAGCTGAAAGGGGTATCCCAATACATGGATTCATGAAAAGTAATGGACAATATTAAAAATAAGAAGGAGTACAAGTGAATGAAAAGACTAACGCTTCTAATGATGGTATTTATGTTGTTGTTTGTCTCAAGTGTTTATGGAGAGGAACTTAAAGTTAAAAATATTGAACTCATCCCTAATACTACAGTTTCGGTCGGTTCTAAGATTAATCTTAATATAGTTGTTGTGTATGATGACGAAAATTCAATACATAGCGATAACGATCCATACTACAGAAGAAATACAGGTCTTACAAAAACAGTTTATACGATCAGTGAACCTCATATACTTCAAGTGCTGAGCACTGGGATGGTAAAGGTAATAGGTGTAGGTTCTTCAACAATTACTGTTAAAGTCGAAAATGTTGAAAGATCAGTTACTATTTCAGGTAGTTTGGATGAAGCAATTGATGGAGGATACATAAAAAATGGTGTGACTCTTGTTCCGATGAAAGAGGTATTTAAGGCACTGGGAGGGAGTGTTAGTTACATTGCTCAACAGGACGCCTTCGAGATTAAAGTTGGTTCTACCAAACTAACTCTCCCGAAAACGGGAACAAAAGCAACGTTAAATGGAGAGCCATTAACTCTCAAGTCCCTGTTGCTTGTTCAAAATGGCGTAACTTTGTTTCCTGCTTCTGTTCTCTCAGATGCTCTGGATGGAACTGTGACTTATAACTCTAAAGCTAAGCAGATGCAAGTATCCATTGGTAAAGGTAAAATGACTATTAATATTGAACAACCTCAAAAACAAAACAGTGTAACAGGAACAACTCCAACAAAAGGGAAACTTTATGCTGTGCCAGCTACTGGAGATATGAAAGGGTGGAGCATTCTCAAGGGTCATCCTTACGAAAAAAGCATCCGTGTGTACTTCAAAATCAATGGGTCAAATGTACAAATATATACTAAGGATATAAGGAAGGTAGATCTGAATAAAAAAGTAACATGGACCGATTTAGAGGGGAAAAAACACACGAATACGGTAAAACAGTTATATACTGTTTTTGGGGAATTAAGTAATGAATATACTAGTGACATACTATATAAAATGTTTGGAAAAACATATTCAGACTGGATCGGGTCAACTTCACTGAATGCAGATCGATACGTTGACCAATACTTGGAGCAACAAGGATTAATTGAACCCTATGGAAGTAATATTACTTTGACACCAGACACAGAAGTGTATTGAAAACCGTCTGTAACATTTCGAAAAAGTGAAATTAGTATCATTTTTCATATTTTATATTATCCCACAAGAAAGTCTCTGAGAGTAATTGGAGATGTTCTTGTGGTTTTTTTTTAACATTCTATTAACTCATACTGATTTTGCGCTTAATAGTTCTCTTTTATACTCAGTTAATGTGGTGATCTAAAGTGATCCGTACATATCGTTTTATCATGTGAAAATGCATGTCTCAAGACTCAGGTTTTAGTGGGTTTAAAGAAATGAGTACTGTCACTAAATGTCGAATTCGTATATATATTCAGTATAAATGTCAATTTAATTGACGTTAAGTAACCGTATATCTAACATTTATATAACTTTAATAGGCTTAATAACGTGTTTTTAGTTAAAAGTTAGTACTATTTATTCATTATTATAGAGGTTAGTTTAGAAGATGTAATATAAGTGTTCTATTTTCTTTCATAACGAAGAAATATTCTTTACACAAGTATGTTATTCAGTTATCTTATATTTGAACTAATGTACAAGCTGTCTGAACAAATGATTGCCAAGTTGAAAACATGGGGGTAGGACGAATGAACAACAAGCAAGTGAAACGTTGGGCACAAGGGTTTCTGGTTTTCGTTCTTGTCGTTACAGGTGCGGCACCAATAGGTGGATTAAGTAGCACCGCATATGCTGATGAGGAAAGTGTAGTAGCGGAAGAGCAGCACACAAGTGATCAGGAGACCTCCATACCGAATACTGTCCCAACTGAAGAATCGCCAGACCTCGAGGGGACAGAGTCACCAACTAACGAAGATGGTGATTTTGATGGAACTGAAAGTGAAGAACCAGTTGAGACGGATAACTCAGAAGTACAGGAAGCAGACGAGACTGGAATCATATCCATTGCTGATGCGAGAGTCCTTGCACCAAATACAAATGTAGCCGTTTCAGGTGTCGTAACGTACAGTGAACTCTCCGGAGAATTCACGAATTATTATATCCAAGACGAAGAGGCTGGCATTGTAGTCCGAGCGAAAAATCAAGTTGACGTGGGGGATCGCATTGAAGTGTATGGTCCAATTACCCACTACAGCGGACTCGTCCAGATCGAGAAGGATAAGTCAGGTTTTTCCGAAGGATACATGAAGGTCACTGAGCAAAATATAACACTCCCCGAACCCAAAAATATGGTGTCCACAGACTTTATCAGACCAGCAGACCAAAGTAACAAAGGTCCGGGCGAAAAGTATGAGGGAATGTTTGTCGAAGTAAGAGATATTCAGGTAACACGGGGCAGTAGTTCGACGTTTTACGCTACGGATAGTCATGGTGCTGAGATGACGATTTATGCCAAAAACTCTCCTACCGCGCTAACTGTTGGCAAAACCTACGAATATGTGCAGGGTGTTCTGACATTCAACAGTAATTACGGATTAGAGATTTTGCCTAGAACAGCCGCAGATGTTGTAGAAAATAGCCTGTCTGTGATGGCGAGTATTCCATCTGGCGGGATTCCCCGGAACAATGAAGTCACATTAACCTCTCCAGCCAAGAGTGCAGTTGTACATTACACGACGGATAATACAGAGCCTACTTCTTTTTCCGCCGTGTATAGTAGTCCGATAGTGATTGATCAAGACATCGTAATCAAGGCTGTTGCCATTCTTAATGGACAATCCAGTGCAGTGTACACCTTTACGTATCAAATACTTCCTGATAAAGAAAACGTGCGTATCCATGATATTCAGGGCGCAGGACATACTTCTGTTTTTAACGGATACGATGTTAAGGATATTGAAGGTATTGTTACCTCTGTCAGTACAAGCAGTTTTTACATGCAAGAGCTTCCGGGCGAGATGGACGATGATAACCGGACATCCGAAGCCATTCAGGTTTATAAACCAAGTCATGGAGTTATCGTTGGCAATCAGGTGAAGGTATCTGGGAAAGTTACGGAATATGGGGCGGTTAACGAATTAACCACCACGCAGATTACGGCGAGTGCCATTGTAAAAGTAATAGATAAGGTAGATCTACCTGCACCTGTGAAGTTGGGTGTCAATGGACGTGTAATTCCAACCGTCATTGACTCAGACTCTTTTGCAGAATTTAATCCCGAGACGGATGCTATAGACTTTTTTGAAAGTTTGGAAGGTATGCGTGTTGAACTGGAAAAGCCTGAAATTATAGGTCCTTACTCCAGTCAACCGGGTCTGGCCGTTGTTGTGGATAATGGTGAGAATAATCCACTTCGCACACCTAACGGTGGTGTTATTCTGACCGATAACAAGAAAGATATGAATGAGAGTGATCTCAATCCGCAGCGTCTATTTATCGGCAAGAAACCTTCCAAAGCAGTAAAAACAGGCGATAAGTTGGATGGTAATGTAGTCGGAGTAATGACCTACTCTAGTGGAAATTTCAAGGTGAGTCCTGAAGGGAATTTACCAGCAGTTATCCCGGGAGAAACGAAACAAGCGACTACTTCCATTGAACAAGCGGCAGATAAACTGACCATTGCTACGTTTAATGTGGAGAACTTCAGCAAAAAAGATTCAACACGAGCCAATAAAATCGGTAACATCATCGTGGATAATCTGAACACGCCAGACATCATTGGCATCATGGAAGTTCAGGATAACGATGGCGATGCCGACACGGGCACAACAGCGTCCAATGAGAGTTTTCAGACGCTAATTGATGCAATCAAAACGAACAACGGACCAACATATCGATATAGTGAGATTTCTCCGGAAAATAACAAGGATGGCGGGGCACCTGGTGCCAATATTCGTGTAGGGTTCCTTTATCAGCCGAACCGTGTATCGTTGGCTAACGGTATCGGAAAAGGAAATGCTACGACAGCGATCACAGTCAAAGCTGACGGCAGTCTCTCCAATAATCCGGGTCGTATTGCACCAGGGGACGAGGCGTTCGCCAGCTCCCGCAAACCGCTCGCTGCTGAATTCGAATTCAATGGTGAACGTGTAGTGGTGATTGCCAATCACTTCAATTCGAAAGGTGGAGACCTGAAACCTTTTGGAAGTATACAACCTGCCACTCGAAGCAGTGAAGTTCAACGTGCGAAGCAAGCTGCATTGGTGAATGGGTTTGTGAAAGAGTTACTGAACAAAGACCATGAGGTAAATGTCGCTGTTCTTGGTGATTTTAATGATTTCCAATTCTCGAATACTTTGAACATTGTTGAAGGTAATGAACTGGACAATCTGGTAAACGAACTGCCAGAAAATCAGCGGTATTCCTACATCTATGATGGAAACTCCCAGACACTGGATCACATTTTGGTGAGTAAAAATCTGACTGAGACGGCAGCCATCGAAGTGGTACATGTGAATGCCGATTTTGAGACAGCAGATGGACGAGTGAGCGACCATGATCCATTGCTTGCACAATTGAGTATTGGAGATCCAGTGGAAGAAGGGGACTTCAACCTGCGCGTACTGCACACAAACGACACGCATGCGCATCTGGATAACATCCCACGCCGAGTAACGGCAATTAAGGAAGCGCGCAATGATAATACCCTGGTGCTGGATGCAGGGGACGTATTCTCTGGTACATTGTACTTCAATCTGTTTAATGGTCTGGCTGATCTGGAGTTCATGAACATGATCGGATATGATGCCATGACCTTTGGTAACCATGAGTTTGATAAAGGTCCAAGCGTACTGAAAGCATTTATTGAAAAAGCAGAGTTCCCGTTTGTAAGTGCTAATATTGATTATTCAAAGGATGCGAGCTTGAGTGGTTTGTACAACAATAGCATCGGTGATCCGGGTGAGAAAGCTGAAATCTATCCGGCGATTATTACGGAAGTGAATGGTGAGCGAGTCGGTATTTTCGGACTGACAACACCTGATACGGTATCTCTTTCTTCACCAGGAGATGACTTGAAGTTTGCGGATTACAAGGCAAATGCACAAGCAACTGTACAAATGCTGCAAAATGAAGGTATTAATAAAATCATTGCTTTGACTCACCTTGGCTACTCTGAGGATCTGAAATTAGCTGAAGCCGTAGAAGGAATCGACATTGTGGTAGGTGGTCATTCACACACCATTCTGAACGCACCAGTTTTGGTGGATGCCCATGCGGACCAAACTTTGGTTGTGCAGACTGGGGAATATGACGTTTCTCTTGGTCAATTGGATGTTACGTTTGATGAAGCAGGCGTATTGAAGAAGTGGAACGGCAAATTATTGAGTCTGGATGCCAAAGATGCTAACGGCCAATTCGTCTATGCTGATGATGTGGAAGCCGCAAACAAGCTGAAAGAATATGCGCCTCAGCTGGAACAGTTCAAGAAAACGGTTATCGGTAAAACAAATGTCTTCCTGGATGGAGAACGGGGCACTGTGCGGAAACAGGAAACCAATCTAGGAAATCTGATGACAGATGGCATGCTGGAGAAAGTGAAATCCATTGTGCAGGAAAACGACGTCAAAGGATACGTCGCGATCCAGAACGGCGGTGGCATTCGTGCTTCATTCCAGACAGGTGATATTACGCTGGGTAATCTCCTTACTGTGATGCCATTCGCTAATAATCTGTCTGCGTTGAAAATGACAGGCAAGGAAATCACAGCCGCGCTGGAAAATGGCGTTAGTGGTGTGGAAACGGGAGAAGGGCGCTTCCCACAAGTGGCAGGCATGCGTTTCTACTACGATTCCACGAAACCAGGCGAGAAAATTGATGCAACGACCAATACCGTGACCCAAGTGGGTCAACGTGTGGTCAAAGTTCAGATTAAGAATACAGATGGTACGTACTCGGATATCGATCCGAACGGGTACTATATCGTCGCTACCAATTCATTCATGGCTAACGGCGGAGACTTCTATCGTGCTATGAGAACAGCGAAAGATGATAATCGATTCTACGAATTAAATCTGGTCGATTATGAAATCTTCCATGAACATCTAGACCGTGTAGGTAATGTGAATCAAGTGACGGAAGGACGCAGCACGGATCTGAAAGGTACGCCACTTCCGGGGGGCGGAAATGGAAGCAATCCTGGTAATGGTGGCGGCAATAATGGAAGTAATCCGGGCAGTGGTAACAGTGGTGGAGGGTCTACAACACCTACTCCGCCTGTAACTCCAACCACACCAACCAATCCTACAAACCCAACTACGCCAACTGTTCCGGGTAGTGGGGAAGGTACTAATCCAACCACTCCGGTTGTAGACCTGAAGGACGTCGGGAATCACTGGGCAGCAGTTGCCATTGAACAGGCCATTTCCCGGGGAATTGTGAAGGGGTATCAGGATGGTAATTTCCGTCCGAATGCACCAGCCACACGCGCAGAATTCATTGTGATGTTGGGCAGAGCATTTGAACTTCCAGCCAGCAACAAGGCATTGACGTTTAAGGATGCTGCTGGGATACCTGCATGGGCACAATCCTTTATTGCTCAGGCAGTGGATCAAGGCATCATTAGTGGATATACGGATGATACGTTCCGTTCATCGGGCAAAGTATCTCGGGTAGAGATGACGGTTATGCTCGTCAGAGCACTCGGCCTTCCAGTGGAGTCCGATCCGGCACTGAGTTTCGCGGATGCAGATAAAGTACCTGCATGGGCCGTTCCGTATATCGCTGCTGCATATGATGCAGGACTGGTGAAGGGAACAGGCAAAAATATGTTTAACCCCCTCGCTGAAGCAACACGTGCTGAAGTGGTAACCTTGTTATTGTCAGCAAGCGAGTTGCAAAAGCAATAAACGCATGATAAAAGACGGTTTAAAACAGCTTGCAGACTCCCATCTGCAAGCTGTTTTTTTACTAATTAATGCCTGTTAATTTTCACCAAGTGAAGGTATAGTAGACAGGATTATATTAAAGGAGTGTTGACGTAATGCAAGATCAACCCGTTTTAATCGCACTATTTGCCATAGCGGCAGGAATTTTTAGTTTGCTCGGTGGTATCAACAATTGGGATTGGTTTATGAAGAGCTTTAGAGCAGGAATTTTTGTGAAGACCATTGGACGGCAGGGCGCAAGAGTGGTATATGGTATTCTCGGTGTAGTCATGATTGTCATTGGTGTATTACTGTTACTGATCGGATAGTTATTGGGAAATAAACGAACTAACCAAGTGTCATCTACATACGATGTTCATGATTTAAGGCAAAGTAAGAGGATATGTGAGAAGAGTCAAATGGAAAAAGCGTTTGAATGCTTAAAGTAGCAGTATGCAGTAAGACCAGGATAGAATATCAAATCAAATAGCATGCCTGAAAAAAACATAGCCATAACAAAAAGACCACCGAAAAATTTCGGTGGTCTTTTACCAAATTCAGGTTTATCCATCTCAATCTGGTTTAATTATCTTTTAAGTCTTCAACAGAGTTGATATCCATGTACGTTGGAACAACCAGACCTTGTTTAACTCCTGTCATGCTGACAGCGATATCTTCAATCTTGTCTCCATATGTCTTCCAGTAGTCCCCATGTGTAAGCGGGAGCCAAACGGCTGGAGAAGCATCGATATCACCTGCTGCCAAGCCTGCCCACATGGGGCCAGCTTCGACTTGCAGTGCTTTGACTGTGTAACCCAGATCCGTCTCAAGCACATACTTCATCAGGTTGGTACTCGCAATTTCAGAGTCCCATGCAACATAACCGAGACGTAAATTTTCACCTTTAACCGGGGTTAACCCCTTGGTCCATTCTTCAATTTGGTCCGGATGTTTTTCTGCATAAGTCTTGGCAGCTTCTTCAGGCGAAACGCCCTTTTGAATGTCTACCATGATTTCACTCATTTGATCCGCAGTCCAATTAAAACGAGAGAAGAACTCATAGGCAACGGGATGATCTTCTTTGATTCCCTTACGTCCAACCGTGTGAACTTCCTCTGCATCGCCGAAAATTAAGTCGGGATCATCCAAATACTTCAGATCATACTGATTGAACATCCAGTGTGGAGTCCAACCCGTAACGATGATGGGTTCTTCATTTTTATAAGCTTTGTCCAACGATGCAGTCATTGCTGCTCCAGAACCTTCAATCAGATTCCAGTTAGACAAATCATAATGCTTGATGGCGTTTGCTGTGGCCTTCATCAGACCTGCACCCGGGTCAATACCAACAATCTGGTGATTAACCTCTTCGCCCACATTAGCACTTGCCGATGGAGTGGAAGAAGCGGCACCGGTCTCCAGATCTGCAATCGAGTTTACTTCAGTCATGTACTTAGGAACCACGAGGCCTGTACGTACACCTGTCATATTAGCCCCCAGATCGTCCACCTGGTCTTTGTAACGTTCCCAGTAGTCTGCGTGTGTCAATGGCAGCCAAGCTGCTGGAGAGGCATCTACGTCGCCTGAGGCAACACCCGTCCACATTGGTCCGGCTTCGACTTGCAGAGCGTTAACTTTATAACCCAATTTGTTTTCCATCACATATTTCAGCAAGTTTGTACTTGCGATTTCGGAATCCCAAGCCACATAGCTGAGTTTGAATGCATCACCGTTCACTGGAGTCAGACCTTTGGTCCACTCAGCAATCTGATCGGCATGTTTCTCAGCATAAGCTTTAGCTGCTTCTTCTGCGGATGTGCCATCTTGGATAGCAGTCATCATTTCACCCATTTCATCCGATGTCCATTGGAAACGGGACAGGAATTCAAACGCAACAGGGTGATCTTTTTTCAGACCTTTACGGGCGATGGTATGAATTTCTTCAGCATCACCGAAAGATTTCTCTGGATCTTCCAGATATTTCAGATCATATTTGTTGAACATCCAGTGTGGAGTCCAACCTGTAATAATGATTGGGTCTTCATTTTTGATGGCTTTGTCCAGCGTGGCCGTCATGGCTGCACCAGAGCCTTCAATCAGAGTCCAGTCAGTCAGTTTATAGTCTTCGATCGCTTTTGCAGCAGACTTCATGATACCAGCCCCTGGATCGATACCAATAATCTGATAATTCACTTCTTGACCTACAGCATTGGCTGCTGAATTGTTGCCACCAGCCGAAGTTGTGCCACCAACGAAGTATTGTGAGAAACCAGCTACAAGCACAAGGAATGTTGCCGCAGCAGTGATCCATGCTTTTTGCTTGGCTGTAATGCGTGAAGTCTTTTTACGACCTGGCATAAACACATTTTGTGTAAAACGGTCCAGAACAATCGCGAGTACAACAACGGCCAGACCGGCTTCGAAACCTTTACCGATTTGAAGCTGTGTTACAGCACGATAGACTTCCGCACCAATACCTTGAGCACCGATCATGGATGCAATAACAACCATGGACAGTGATAGCATGATGGTCTGGTTAATACCGGACATCACGGTAGGCAAAGCGAGTGGGAGCTGTACTTTGAACAACTTTTGCATGGAAGTTGAGCCGAATGCATCAGCTGCTTCAACCAATTCACTAGATACCTGTCTGATCCCCAGGTGAGTCAGACGAATCGTTGGCGGAATCGCAAATATAACAGAAGCGATAACACCTGGAACGACACCTAGACTAAAGAATGTGACCGCAGGCAGCAAGTAGACAAATGCAGGCATCGTCTGCATGAAGTCAAGCAGCGGTGTAATGATACGCGCCGCAGTTTTACTGTATGCGAGCCAGATTCCGACAGGTACACCAAGCAGGATCGAAACCAATCCCGAAGTGATAACCAGACCGAGTGTGTCCATCGATTGGGACCAGTATCCCAAGTTATCTACGAGCAAGAACCCGATAACCGTAAATAGTGTCAGTGGGAGTCGTCCTACGAGGAACGCAAGAACACCCAATATGGCAATGAACAGGAGTGGATGGGGCAGCATGAACAGCCCGGAGAAAAATCCAACTACTGCCTGAATAACAATAGAGATTACATTAAACAATCCGGAGAGCGAGGAGCTCATCCAGTCAACGATGGATTCAATCCACGATGCTAGTGGTATTTTGGGAATCATTCGCAAGTTCCTCCTTTACTGCAACTTCACCGCTAAGTGCACCCAGCAGGGCACCGCGGACGATAACACCTTGCAGACGGCCATTCTCACCAACAACAGCGAGCGGCACATGGGCTGAACTTACAATCTCAAACAATTCATGAATCAGGGTTTCAGGCGACACCGTCGGCCCGTCCGTGATCAGAATGTCATTTAATACTTTATTTTCGCGCATTGCACGGGTTGCATCTTCTGCAGTAATGACACCAAGTAGCTTCTTCGAACGGTCAATGACAAACAGATTAGAGACACCATTTTCGCGCATGAGTTCGAGGGCTACCCGAGGACCTCGGTCAAGTGTGATTGTCTCAGGGCGACGCATGACGTGAGCGGCAGTGAGGACCTTGGACAGATCCACGTCTTCGACGAAGCGGGCCACATATGAGTTGGCCGGTTGAATCATGATTTCTTCCGGTGTACCGATCTGCACAACTGCGCCGTCTTTCATGAGGGCAATACGATCGCCGATGCGCAGCGCTTCGTCCAAGTCATGGGTAATGAAAATAATGGTCTTTTTCATTTTATCCTGAAGCTCGATCAACTCATCTTGCATATCACGGCGAATCAATGGATCAAGTGCACTGAAGGCTTCATCCATCAGTAGTACTTCCGGGTCATTGGCAAGTGCACGCGCCAAGCCGACACGTTGCTGCATCCCGCCACTGAGTTCATCTGGCATTTTGTCTTCCCAGCCCTTAAGGCCAACCAGCTCAAGTGAGGTTTTTGCCTTCTCCCGGCGTACTTCCTTATCTACTTTTTGTATTTCCAATCCATACTCCACATTATCAAGAACGGTACGGTGCGGGAACAACGCAAACTTCTGGAAGACCATGCTAATCGTTTTCCGGCGCACTTCGCGCAATTGTTCTTTGTTCATCTTGCGTAGATCCTTACCATGGACCAGAATTTCTCCGGATGTTGGTTCAATCAGACGATTGAACATCCGAACCAGTGTGGATTTACCACTCCCGGACAGTCCCATAATAACGAAAATCTCGCCTTCCTTAATGTCCATGTTGACCCGGTTGACACCAACCGTTATCTGTTTTTCTTTGGCCAACTTTTCTTTACCCCAACCTTGCTCCAGTAATTGCAGACCTTGCTCGGTTTGGGGTCCAAACAATTTACTTACGTTTTTCACTTCAAGTATGGTCATGTTTTCACCCCTTCTGATGTGTTGTGCACTTCGAACGGCTTTCAGCATCCATAAGCCCATACACTTATGCGCCCAGCCACGAAATCCGGTAATTGTTGCTTCGCTTCCCGTCTTTCTGGGTAACGTTTTTAAGTCTAACAATACTTAACCAGTATATCAACCGAATAAACAGTACATAATGTTTGTACAGTAAAAACTGTACAAAGTTTTTCGTCCAAATACTCCGTCATTCTCCTTATTCTGGCTAATAAGGCAGCTTTACATTTGACATTGCTTTTCCTACAATAGAAAATGAGCTGAATTGAAGCTGAATTTTTTGGTTAAAAGATAGTCATAGGCAATTGTAGCCTGGTAAAGTTCCCATTTTCATACATTGGGTGAATGAAAGCCCTCTGGCATATATGATGTCCGGCCGAGTGCTTTCCCATGTAAGCAGGACTTTTAAAGTGTTGCAATTATTTCGCCAAAGACTGTGGAATGTTCAGAATGGAGGTTGCAAGCATGGGCTTGGACCATTTACAAGAGGAACAGCAGGCAACCGTGCTGAAGATTCGTAAGCGCGTCATTGAAGCCATTGGACGTAATATGGATCTTTACGGCGTTACGCTGTCGACGGGACACTTATATGGATTGCTATTTTTTGCAGACAAACCAATGACCCTTGACGATATGGGACGGGAAATGGAAATGAGCAAAACGAGTATGAGTACAGGTGTACGAACACTGCTGGATTTGAAAATGGTAAATAAAGTGTGGAGCAAGGGCTCCAGAAAAGACCTATATGAAGTGGAATACGACTGGCATCAGACGTTTACGGATTATTTTGCGATTAAATGGAGAAAAGCCGTGGAGAGTAACCTTCAGATTCTACGCAAATCAATTGAAGAACTGAATCGGTTAGTCGAAGGTCTGGATGAGCAGGCAGACGCTGAACTTATCCACATTCTGATGGAAGACAAACACAAAGTTTTGCAAGCGGAAGCATATTACAAATGGTTGGATCGGTTGATTGATACCATGGAAAATGAAGAGATATACAAGCTGGTTCCGAAGGAAGAGATTAAGGAACATTCATAATTACATGCAAAGGGCCCTTTCCGTTATAGGAGAGGGTCCTTTGGCCTGTGCAATATCTTACTGAATTATTAATGAAGGAACACGATGTAAAAGATAATCTTGCCCATCGTATCGACCTATGTTCACATCTAATGTCCGATCAGACCCGCCTGAGGAAAGACTACAGACTGCTGAGCAAGCTGTTCCAGTTCGTTCAGAATCTGCAACCGGCCACCCGGGGTCCAGCATAACCGTTGCCAGTTCGAAATATCGTGAACGTTACCATACAATACAGCAGGGGATCGATTCCATGATGCCGTTTGTTTCATGCGTCGGAACACCTTTTCACTGACAGGCTGGAGCGAAGCACGATGGATCAACAGGTAATCCGTGTCCAGCACGGGAATACTATCCGCTACATACTCATTTCTGGAACTTTCGGGAGATACGAGCTGAGCAGGCTGGAGTCCCAATTCAGCATACAACAAGTGATTTAATGGATGCTCGCCAGTCCCTTGTAAGCGAATGAACTGATTCGTAACCTCCATCAGAGCCAACCGTTTTTGTCCGAAATAGGGTTGCAGGTTCAGGCTTGCTTCAAGCTTGCGAAATTCAAGTTCTTTGAAATTCAGCAACGCTTGCTTCTCACGTCCGACTAGTTCGGCTATGCGAATATGGTTCTCTTTCCAGTCATCAGTGGACTCCAAGATGATGGTGGGTGCAATACTTTTCAGGCGATCATAGTAGGGCTTGTGGTAAAAGTCACCGATGATCAAGTCTGGCTTCGCCTGCCGAAGTTGATCGAATTGTCTGGTTAATCGGCGTTCTTGTTCATATTCATCCGATTCTCGGTCAAACACACCTTCACCTTCCAGCACAGCTACCGGGCGCAGTCCAAGCGAGGCCAAGTTCTCATGGAATCCCATAATGGATGCTGTAGCTACGCGAAGTTGATCTCTTTTCATATATACGCTGGGAGCAATCCCCAAGGTTTGTTTGAATTTGCGGCTAAAATAATACTCATTGCCATACCCGACAGATACCGCGACGTCTTTTAGGACACAGGATTCCTCTGTCAGCTGTTTTTTGGCTTCGTTTATACGTAAACGATTCAGGTAATCGGTCGGTGACATGCCTTTGGCCTTCTTGAAACTGCGTGAATAAGAGCTGGGCGTGAGTCCAGCAATCTTGGCAAGCTGATCCATGCTGATTCCTTCACTCATGTAACGTCGCATATACATAATACTGCGTTCCAAGGCAGGGTCCACTTTCTCATGATTGGCTTCCAGCCGGTTCTCTGAGAGAAATTGCAACAGTTCATGCAGCTGGCTATGTATGCTGATAAAGTGATCGGGTTGAAGGCCGCGATAGGTTTCATACAGTTGTTCCAAACGTAATACAGCCTGCTGCTCATGACGAACCAGTAACCTGCCTGTATGCCAATCCAGCGGGAAGGCAGGTGAAGAGGTCATTTTCCATTCACCGCGCACTTGTTGCAAACAAACCGTATCCATGCTTAGCAATATACATTCGGTCATATTCGAGCGTGCAGCGGCCTCGATGGTTGTTCCTGGCTTCAGTACAAACAAGCTGCCCGCTTGCGCCGTGTAGACTGTATCATTCAGGACCAGAACACCGTCTCCTTGCAAAATAAGACAGAGCATGGGCCGTGACACCGTCTGGCCTTGCACACGGAAATTCTCCCCACGACGCACACGGCACATGGAGGAGAGGAGCGGTAGAGATGAGGTTTCAGCAATGAAGGGAAACTGTTCAGTCATACGGACCATCCTTTTGTCTTATTTTTCTTAATGATAACAATTATCATTCTCATATGGAAGATGTTTTTGAAAAATAGTTTTCGACAACCAAAAAAGGACTACCAAGAGCCGTTATGGCTGCATGGTAATCCTTTTTGTTATGGACAAGTCCGTTGAATGGGCTATACGCCTGAATCAACAGGATATGTTAGTACGGTGTCACCAATAGAATATTGTCGAGGAAAACGTCGCTCATTACTTTTTTCCCTGTTCCACCCGTTTGCACGTGATACAAGCGATATTGATCTTTGGCATTGATGTAGAAGAGGCCCGCAACATCATCTCTGATATGGAATGCATCCCATTCGTCCCCGGTAAGTTTCGTTACTTTGAGAGCTGTATTAACCGAATAGAGCCCGTTGTTGCCCGAGATGTATGCAGCCGTAGATGTACCATTGGTCAATTGATTCGCCACATACGTTACATTTGTCAGGTTCAGGTTGGCAGACTTGGTCACTTTGTTGCCCGAGACCGTTTTGGCATAAGCCTTTTTGTCTGCATCAATAAGGACAACCTTGTCTGTACCTAAGGCACTTGCTTCACGAACGCTCTTGTTATGAAGCTGAAGTGTTTTGGCTGAAGTGGTTAACGCAAACGCTTTGCCTTTGGCATAATTGTAATCCTTATTGCTGTCGAGAACGATTCCTTTATTATACACGTAAAGATTGTTTCCCCAACCACCGGAATATACAGCATTCACATCCAGTTTGGCTTTGGGATTAACCGCAGTTGCTTTGCCAGTGTTGTATTTCACCTTATACATGACAACAGCATTGGTGGAGTAAAACTCCTCGTAGGGGTCTGTATTTACCATCAGTTGCAGTTCGTTTTTGGCTTGATTCGTAAAATAACGTCCTTCCACTGCGCCTGCGGCAATCCGCTGCACAGCTCCAGCACCGTTGGACGTTTTGGACACGATCCACGTGTTTCCATTAACCAACGCATTATAGTAGGCACGCCCTTTGGTTACCAGGAGGAATGGGAAGTCGGTATCAGCCTTGTCAGCAATCTTGGTGACAGATGAAGCGTCACTATTGCCATTCGCGCGATAAATGGTACCTGTAGCATCCAGATAATAGATGAATCCGTTATCCGTGTAATAGCTGAGTACATCTGTAGCAAATGTCTCTGCCGCATCGCTGGACCCGTCATTCGGAACCCGAAGCAAGGTTGTGGAAGAAGCAGTCTGCGTGTAGTAGAGATAAGAGCCTGCCGCGAGCAAGTCCACACCATGGAAATCAATTAATACTTCTGTTGTATTGCTGCCATCCGCCGATACTTTGTACAAAACTCCGTCGGACTCATAATACACTGTGGATTGGCTAAGTGAAGCTGCCTGGGCTGAGGTTCCACCTCCCAATGTCACTGCTGCAATGAGTGTAAATAACAGCAATGTACAGATGGTGCGTTGTACGTATGTATACCTTGTTTTCATTCGTTCATCGTCCCCTTCGTTCTTCTATATGTATGTCGTTAATTCCTTATGTTATATCGGTAAACTATGGAAGATATGTTAGCTCTCAAACATGAAAAAAAGAAGAGATTGAAATTGAATTTCATAGTCATTCAAACCTGAAATCAAATTGCGCATGATGCTGCCAATCCCGTCCCAAAGCATACTCCGCCTGACTTGATCGTGATAACATTACACTCAACCAGAGCAGCGAAGAGAGCCAACTGACAAACAACCAACGACAGGAGCGAAACGATATGATGAATATAGCAACGATTGGTACAGGGTCCATTGTGGATGCCATTTTGTCTGCGATCAATGAGCTGGAAGATGTTACGTGTACAGCGATGTACTCCCGGAAGAGAGAGACAGCACAGGAGCTTGCGGGTAAGTATGGGGTCGATACCATCTATACGGACCTGGAATCCCTATTTTCAGATACAAATGTAGATCTCGTATATATTGCTTCACCAAACAGCATGCATTACGAACAGGCCTATCAGGCACTTCAACATGGCAAACATGTCGTCTGCGAAAAACCGTTCACGTCCACGCTTGAGGAAGCAGAAACGCTGATTGCACTTGCAAAAGAAAAGAATCTGTTGCTGTTTGAAGCCATCTCCAACATTCATCTGCCCAATATTAAAGTCATACAGGAGCAACTACCAAAGCTTGGTCCGATCAAACTCATCCAGTGTAACTACAGTCAATACTCGCGCAAATACAATGATCTGCTTGCAGGGGAAACGCCGAACGTATTCAATCCACATTTCTCTGGTGGCGCGCTGATGGATATCAATATTTATAATCTGCATCTGGTCATGAATCTGTTTGGCAGTCCGAATACCGTATCGTATACCGCGAACAAGCATGCAAACGGCATTGATACGTCAGGTGTAGTGGTTCTTAAGTATCCGGAGTTTATTGCGGAATGTGTAGGTGCCAAAGACACAAACAGCATGAACTTTGTGCTCATTCAGGGGGAGAAAGGTTATCTTCAGGTTGTGGGAGGAGCAAACGGTTGCCGGGAGATCAAGCTTCAGATCGGGAATGAGCCTGCTGAGGCGTATAATGCGCAGACCAAATCCAATTGGCTGTACTATGAGTGGGAAGCGTTCAGGGACATCCATGCAAATGGGGATCACAAACGGTGTTACGAACTGCTCGAACACAGCCAGTCTGTAATGAGTGTACTTATGAGTGCACGTAAGGATGCCGGGATTGTATTTGCAGCAGATCAGCTGTAGACGTTAATACGTGTCGCTAATACTTCCCATGTACAACATGTCGAAAATGTAGAGTACCGAGACCATCGAAGACATTTTGGACAGTCTTAACTGTTCATTGTATCCGTAAGCCAGCAGCGTTTCATCACAATGTCTGGACAGGGTTGAATGGTTGTTGCCCGTGATTGCGATGACTTTCATCTGTTTGTTGCTCAGCACTTTGGCGGCTTCAATCATGGATTGGTTCTCACCTGTGTGCGATATAACAAAAGAGAGCGTCAGGCTATTGGGATTCATCGTGTTCAAGTAATGCATGTTCGGACTATTGTGAGCAATCGCAGATATGCCGAGTTCATTCCACTTGGCACAAGCCTGTTGAGCCAGATAATAATTCATATCACTGCCATAGACATCAATGCGTACGGATTCTTTGACCCAGTTCGCGATTCGTAGCAAAACAGGAGCATTTAACATCCGGCGGGTATCATCCAGCGCTTGCTGGTACAGGTAAGGAACCGAGTCGATGGCAGCCAGCACGTTGCCTTGTTCTGCAATTACATGATCCTGCGTCTGCAACGCGGAAGGTATCTGTTGATATTCAAGAGCAAGTTTTAACTGAAAGTCTGGGTACCCCTTGGTACCCAGCTTTTTGCATAGGCGAACAATGGTGGAAGAGCTTGTATAGGTCTGCTGAGCCAGTTCATGGGCTGTAGAATCAAATACAACTTCGGGGTTACTCAGGATATAGTCCACAATATGTTTCTCCTGTGCCGTTAATTGTGAAGCATATTTTAATTTTTGAAGTAGTTTGGATTCCATACAGTTGTTCCATTCCTCTCTAAAATCATCCCATAGCATATATCTCCACATCATAACCTGCGTTTATTTATTTCTCAATCTGTATAGCGGAGCGACAGTGTAGATTGTTGAATTTCGTCGCTACACTCCACATCATTCAGATCTGACTTTCCGCCAGTTGCTGACGACTATTCCACGACGTGACCAGATGAAGAAGAACCACACTTATGAGCAGGAGCGCTGCTCCAATCATGAGTAACATCCAAGGACCAATCAGCAGCATGCCACTGGCTTGACCAGCGACTAAGGCGATGAGGGGAAGGACAATTAATCCGCCGAGCTGATAGGCTTCCTGGAATCCACGGACCTTGGCTGAGATCAGGACGTTCAATAAAATGACCATAAGACTGCAAGCGGGAACAACCCACACGACAAGTATTATCCAGTTCAGATTGGGAAACATCAACGTTCCAAACATGGGGTACATCAGAATATTGGCAATGATTCCATAGATCAGGAAAGTAACCCAGGATAATAGAATGGAAGGGATCAGGGCAGCTAGCACTTTGCCTTTAAAAAGAGTGTCCATGCTGATCGGTGTGAACAACAATCCTTCCAGCGTCTTGCGTTCCTTCTCACCAGCGAAACTATTGGCCGTCAGAATACTGGAGGCCATTACCGGAATGATGAGAAACAAGGGAGCGAACATATACATGGCTAAGTAATAGACAATACGATGATTATCTGTAGGCATGGAAGCAAGCTGAGGAATCTGTCCACCATGGGTTAACGCATCCAATGATTCGAGTAGAAAGCTGATGTTGCCCAGAGAACGAAGTTCCATTCTGGAGGCCGCCCACAGGAGAGCAGAGGGCATAATGATTCCGATAATCAGTGGAACGATCAACATGGGCAACCAGAGCTGAACGCTGGCTGTGACGGACCGGATATCTTTACGTACCAGTGCACGTATGGCTTGGCGGTTATTCATGGTGGTGTGCCTCCCTTATGGCAAAATAGATACTTTCCAGATCACTGCCCGTGATGCGGGCCTGATAGACTTGACCATGCTCCGTTAATTGCCTTAGCAGTAATGGAATATCTTCACGCGATGTAAGCTGAAATACTGCTTGATGTGCGGAGATTATTTCAGGTGTAAAGTCGGTTGCCGTGTGCCATCCATCGGGTATGTCGGCTTCTACTTCGAGTTTCGGAGTGGACAGGTACCGGCTAACAATCTCCTGTTCCGTGCCTTCCTCCACGATGCGCCCCTTTTCCATGAAAATATAATGATCACAGACGGCTGACAGTTGGGACAGCACATGGGATGAGACCAGGATTGTCATCTTTTCTTCCTTATTTAACTGACGGATAATGCGTAGCACCATCTGAATTCCATCCGGATCCAGGCCATTGGTGGGCTCATCCAGAAACAGGATGGAAGGACGGTGCAAGAGTACTCGTGCAAGGCCCAAGCGTTTCTTCATGCCTGTACTATAGGTGCCGACTTTTCGATGCTGATAATCCTGCAACTCGAACAGAGTTACAAGCTCGTCGATTCGTTTCTTGGCATGCTTCAGGCCAAAAACATCTGCGAAGAAAGTCAGATTGTCACGCCCGCTCATATTTTCATATAATCCACTTTGCTCGGTAAGAGTGCCACACATGGCCAGTACTTTCTCCGCCTCACGAGCGGTGTCCAATCCGTTAATGGTTACCTGTCCACCGGAAGCGCCCAAGACTCCATTCATGATACGGATCAGTGTGGTTTTGCCCGAACCGTTGGGTCCAATCAACCCGGTGACACTGCCTTGTTTAACTGTAAAACTGACATCATGCAGTGCTTGATGCACTTTGAATTGCTTGGATATGTTGCGTACTTCGATCATGTATATTCACCGTCCGATCTGAGTTTGGAGATTATACGTGTGGTAGGCTGATATCGTTCAAATGGACGACAAAAAAGATCTATTCCTCCTTCAATAGTCCCGAATGTAAGATGCACATTTACCCTGAAGTCTGTCTGAAATCGGGTCTCAGGTTTGTTTTCACTCTGCCTTGTAACATGTATCCTTATTTTAGGGTAGAACATCCGTTTCATTGCTATTCATAACGTGGTAATGAAAGATAAGGCCTTACGTCTCATGAATGCCTGAAATATGCATATAACGCCGGTCTTGGTTATCCAGGGCCGGCTTGACGTGATGTTTTGGCGTGCCTGTCACGGGGAACGTCTGTTTCTAACGATTACATAATGAATTCGTCTAACACATCCATATGAATACATCGTATGGGTGCATATTGTGTATTGGACGTAGAGGAAGGTGAGTGAGTCATGACAGCATCCAATGAATATCGTTTTCAAGTGAACCTGAGCGGGATGATCCAGATTTTATCCAACCATCTATATAGCAGTCCTAAAGTGTTCTTGCGCGAACTGATGCAGAATGCGACGGATGCGATTACCGCACGAACGGAGGCGGAGCCAGGGTATCAGGGTGAAGTGCGTGTTGAACTGACGGGAACAGGTGAGCAATTGACCATGATGGTGGAGGACAACGGCATCGGCTTGACTGAAGCTGACATCCATGAATTCCTGGCGATGATTGGACAATCCTCGAAGAGGGGGCAGCAAGCGCTGCTGGATGGAGAGACTTCCTTTATCGGGCGTTTCGGGATCGGGTTGTTATCCTGTTTTATGGTGAGTCACGAAATTGTCATGCTGACGCAATCCGCGAAGGGCGGCCCTTCGATGGAGTGGCGGGGCAAGCCGGATGGCACCTATACGATTCGACAGTTGGACACACAGCTGTCCCCGGGGACCAAAGTATATCTGCGTTGCACACCGGACGCGGCGCACTACTTTGAACCAGAGTATGTGAAAGAAGCTCTGTTCTATTACGGAGCATTATTGCCGTATCCGGTCACGCTGTATCATGACGGCGTGCAACATGTGGTGAATAGCGAGACACCGATCTGGCTGATGGACCCTGCACTCGCATGTTCACGCAGAGCGGAGGTATTGGCTTTTGGTGAACGTCTGCTTGGTGAGCAGTTCCAAGACTTCATTCCGTTGACGACAGCTTCAGGCCGTACCGGAGGTATTGCTTTTGTACTGCCACACGCGGTTAATCTGAATGCCAAGCGTTCTCACCGGGTTTACCTGAAGCGAATGCTGATTTCGGAGAAGGCTGAGAACATTTTGCCAGAGTGGGCTTTCTTCGTGAAATGTCTGATCTGGACAGATGAGCTTCAACCGACGGCATCACGGGAACATTTCTATGAAAATGAGAAGCTGGAGGAAGTTCGCTCCGAACTCGGAGACGCACTTCGCAAGGGACTGGCCGACATGGCTGAGAGCCAGACGGAACGGCTTCAGAAGCTGATTCGTCTGCATGCTCTGTCCATGAAGGCATTGGCTGTGCAGGATCAAGCATTCTACGCGATGATTCATCGCTGGTTGCCATTTGAGAGTACGAGGGGGCACCGTGAACTGGGTGAGCTAATCGATGAAGGAGAGACATTGTATTTCACGTCCTCTGTTGATGAGTACCGTCAGATTCATCATGTAGCTTCCGCACAATCGATGCTGGTAATTAACGGTGGTTATATCTATGACAGCGATTTGATAGCGATACTGCCGATGACCGTGCACAACGTACACACGGAGCGGCTACAGCCGGATCAGGTCTCGATGAGTTTCACCGATGTGCCACCTGCTGAGCGTAATCAGTATTATGATGCCTTGCGACTGGCCGATTCTGCCTTACAGCGCTTCCGTTGTCGGGCTGAGGTGAAAGGTTTTAAACCTTCGGATCTGCCGGTGTTGTTCACGCTGTCTCAGGAATCCTCAACACTTCGTGCGCTTGAAAAAGCAAGCGAGGAGAGCACGGAATTGTTCTCGTCTGTTCTGGGTTCATTATCTTCTAACATGAGTTCAGCAGGGTACTCAACCTTGTATTTGAACGTGAGTAATCCGATCATTCAGCGGGTACTGACATCACCGGATGACCAGATGACACCGATTGCCATCGAAATGTTATACGTCAATGCACTGATGATGGGGCATTATGCCATGAGCAAGCAGGAGCTTGAAGTGTTAAATCAGGGCATTGTTCGTTTTATTGATTGGGGTTTACGTGCAAATACAGATCGTAAGGGGGAAGCCTGATGAAGACAGAGATGGATTTTGAAGAACTGATGGACGAAGCCTATGGTTTGCCCAATGGTCCGGCGAAGCTTGGTATGCTGGAGGAAGCGGCAAGAGTTGCCGATGTGAACGGCATGGAGGAAGAGGCATATGAAGCAAGATCGGAGATTGTGGAGACAGCAACATTCTGTGGTTATCCAATGAAAGCACTGATTGCTTTTTCCTGGCAGTTGGGCAAGTTCGACCAACAGCCCGAAGAATATGATGAAGAAACGTTAATGTGGTCGTACAAATGGATATTGGGCAAGATGCCCGACTTTCCGGAAATATCACGCGAGAAGATCCTGGAGCTGTTGGAGGATTTCGGACGGCGCTTCAAGTCCTACGGTTACAGCGAACGCTCCTACTGGTATTATCGGTTCCGGATCTTTATGGATTTTGGGGAGCTGGAGGAAGCGGGACGCAGTTATGATCGATTCAGAACGATGGATCGTGACTTTATGAGTGACTGCGAAGCCTGTGAGCAGGATGAGATTATGCGATATTTCTTGTTAAAAGGAGACGATGAGAAGGTGTTGGAGGCGGCACAGCCTATCCTGAAAGGGCGTATGAGCTGTGCAGAGATTCCGCATCTGACTTTGTCTGAAATTTTGATGCCGCTATATCGACTGGGACGGACTGCGGAAGCAGATAAACATCAGACCAAGGGATATCGCCTGATCAAAGGCCAGAACGATTTTGTGCAGAGTTTTGCGGAGCAGATGGATTATCTCACACGTACGAACCCGGCGAAAGGCATTGATGTGCTGGAGGAAACACTGGTGTTCGCTGCTGATCATGAAGATCCTTACGCTAAAATGTTTTTCTATGCCAGAGCGGCATCGTTGCTTCGCCGCTGGGTGGAAGAATCTCCAGAATACCGATTGCGTTTGCCAGCATCCTTCCCGTATGAAGGTGACCCGGGCGACCTGCTCAAGCTGGCCGATTACTTTGCGGAGCATGCTCAGACCGCTGCAGCCAAGTTTGATCAGCGCAACGGGAACCTCCATGTATCTTCGTTGATCGAATAGAGACGGATATAACTCATTAACCGATCGCTATAATAAGTTATGAAAAGTAACGAAACAGGCTTGTTCGAGAAGGATCGTATCCTTCTGAACAAGCCTGTTTTTTTCTTGCATCATAAGCATGATCAATCTAATCGGTATGAAGATGTTTTATTTTTATTGTGCTGAAGTCACAGAAGGGACCGGCGCTGGTACAGGAACCGGCGCAGTTTCAGATGTCTCATCTGCAGGCTCAGCTCCTTCAGCAGGTTCTGCTTGCGGTTGTTGAGCTGCCATCAGTTCAGCGACAATTTGATCTGTTGGTTGAGTAAGCAGCGCATACATAATCGCAGCCTCTTCCTGACGAATCAGAGGTTTGCGGGAAAGGAAATCAACAGAACCATCCTCCATTACCTTCACCTCGGGTCCATGGATACCAAGCTTCGCCATCATCTGAATGGCTGGTACAGCCCATGCATCTGTGTGCCCCGCAAGTTTCACATCATTGAACAGTTCGCTAGGATATTGTAGTTGCATAATTCTCCACATCATGACCATTGCTTCCTGTCGGATAATCACTTGATCCGGCTTAAATTGCTGTTCGTCCGTGCCAGTAATCATACCCAACTCATATCCGAGTTGAATATATCCGGCTGCTGCATGATCTGCCCAGTCGGTGCCAGCAGGAGGCGTAGTTTTGCTGGGCTTCAATCCACTCAGTTTAAGGGTGTTCTCAATAAATTCAGCTCGTGTCACACCTGTTTTTGGTTGGAAGGACTTGTTGCCATCATTCTCATAATATCCAAGAGATTGTATGGCATAGATGGCTTCGGCATAAGGACTGTTCTCACGAACATCCCGGAAGCCCATAGGCTTTTGACCTTTTTTCTCATAACCCATAGGGTTGAGGTAAGGTTCTTTCATGTATGTGGTTCCATCTGCATATTCTTTGAATGCTGTGAATTGACCAGTCAATTCATCTTTGAAGAGATTATCTTCCACCTGAATCAGGTTGCGTTGACCCAGGAATACATCGTTAATGCTCAGTTGTCCTGGCTTATCCCCGCCACCTTTCAGGGAACTTACAATCGTGCTAAGTCGAAGATCGGCGTACAATCCGGTGAAGCGTTGCAGCTCAGCTGCGGATTGCGGCGTGTAATCCTTGAACTGTACAGGATCTGCATATTCCGGGAAGAAGCTCTGGATGAATGCAGGGTAGAACAGATTACGAAGTGCTCCATTCTGATTATACGTCAGGAAAACGCCTGTATTTTGCTCGGGAATAAGGAAGAGATAAGAGCTGAATCCGGTCAGGTCGCCTCCTTTTGTAATAACTTTTGGACTACTTCCTGCTCCGGGAAGCTGAAATGCAGCTTCGAATCCATACGTCGTGTTTGGTAACAGTGGATGAATGGAAGAACGGTACTGTTCCATGCTTTTCACTGTGGAATCCTTGAAAATTCGTTTGTTGTCCTTCACGCCATCATTCAGGAACGCAATCATGAACTTCCCGATGTCCTCAGCGGTAGACAACATGCCACCTTGAGGCATTGGTGTTGGAGAGATGGTGTACAGATCAAGCGGATTGTGTGCCGCATCATAGCCTGTGGCCAGCTGCTTTTGGAACTTTTTGTCCAGCATGAAACTGCTGTTATCCATTCCTAGCGGTTTGAAGATATGTTGTTGCATGTAGGATTCAAAGGGTTCGCCGCTTACATTTTCAACAATCATGCCAAGCAGCAAAAACGAGAAATTATCGTACATATAGGCGCTTCCAGGCTCGCGAACGACAGGAGGCATGTGTTGCTGTGCGTAATCCTCCATCGCTATGTACTTATCAAAATCAGTATGGATGTCTTCCTGTTGCGGATCACGGATCTCGAATCCGGTCGTGTGTGTGAGCAGGTTCTCCACAGTTACAGGTTTGTCAAAAGGATTATCAAATTTGAGCCCTTTCACATAGGTCTGAAAGTCAGCTTGCAGATCAACCTTGCCTTGCTCTACCAGCTGCATTACAGCTGCTGACGTGAACGTTTTGGAGACAGAGGCTACGCGGAAAGCGGTATTTTTGGGATCGATCGCTGTTTTACTCTCCACATCGGAGAAGCCATATCCTTTTTCCGCCAGAACTTTGCCATCCTTCACAACAACAACGGAGGCTCCCACATAATGGGCTTTTGCCTCAGGTGAATCGAAGAATGAATCCAGAAATGCTGTAGCTGATTCGGTTGTCAGCGCTTTCGTCTTTCCTTGTTCAGCAGCTACTGGAGTTGCGGTCTCCGCCTGAACTGCGGGTACCCACAGACTGAGAGACAGAACCACAGCCATAAAAGCTCCTGTTAGGGAGGTGAACCTGAAACGGGTCTTTCGTTTGGATAAATGCATGCAAACACTCCTTTATGAAAATATTTACAAAATAGTTACCTAACCATGTATTACTGATTACTCGCACGATAGGTTTCACGATAATAGATTCCGATGTTGGCAATCCAGATCACAGAGAGCATTACAATCGGGAATGGAGCAAAGGTAAAGAGCATCGAATATAGAACCATAGAGACCATTCCAACACCAAGAAGTACATTCATCATCTGAAAAGAACGATAGGCTGCGCGATAGACAATCCATTTCTCGCCTTCATCCAGCTTCTCAAAATGATCTTTCTTCATATTGCGCGAGTTCAGATCCAGAGTGCGTTCAGGATAATAACGGTTGTATCGCTTCACAGTCAGAGTTTGCACGACCACGACGATGATAATAGAGATACACGAAGCAACAAAATTCAAGAGGTTGAACAGTTCTGGAGAATTCGGCATGGTTCGGTTGGATGCATACAAGGACAAGGCAAGTGCTGCCCAGGTAAACGTAAGAATAACGCTGAATCCGCTGAGGATCATCGCTTTTCCGAGGGAGCGCTCTGCGGGAGAGATGAGTGAATCGGAATCTCCATAAGCGTCATCTTCCATGGGAGGGACAGATGGCGTGCGGGAGAGACTGAAGATGTTCCACACCGTCATAACTACCACAAGAGCCGCCAGGATTGCGAATAAAAGATCATAGTCATAATACACGGACAGCGTCCAGTTCAAGTCAGAAGGGAGTTTACTGACTCCGCTAGCGCCGAGAAAACCAACTACAGCGCCACCGGCTGCATACAAGGGAAGACGCAACCGCTTTTTAATGGACGAGGATGATGAATTTTTCATTTTAATCTCCACCTTTCAGTTCAAAGATTTTTTCGACAGGTTCACGAAATACATGTGCTATTTTTAGTGCCAGAACGACCGACGGAGAGTAATCTCCACGCTCAATCAGGGCAATGGTTTGACGGGATGCACCAATGAGTTTGGCCAGTTCTGCTTGGGATAGCCGGTCTCTGGCTCGTAACTCCCGAACGTGATTGTGTAATTCTTCCACTTGCTCACCTCCATGAACCTAATGTACATGATATTTGACTAAATGTAAACTATAATATACAAAATGTTAAAGATAATTTACTTCTAAACGTTGATCATGGACATGAAAAAGAGAGCCAGTTGGGCTCCCTAGGATGATTATTTTGTTGTCGGAAAAGTTGCCAGAAAAGTGAAATCAAGATGCATCTGCACACGGCAGATGTTGATTCTGTTCCTCTGCCCTCCGAAGTAACATTCGGAAAAAGACGAGCGCTCCAAGCCCCATCAGGATATACAGACCAGCCATCGCATAGGAGGGCAGAAAGGCTCCAATGGTTAACCCGAGACTGCCGAGAAGGGCAGCAGCGTTGTAACTCAACCCGTCAGCAGCCATATAGGCAGCACGGTCCGAATCTGGAATCATACCCGCGAGCATGACCTGACGAACAGGGGCGTACATCAATTCTCCAATGGTTAGCAATATAGCGGATGAGATGAGTAACCAGGCCCAGTTGCTGAAAGCAAGTACGGTGAAACCTGCGGTATAGAGGAGCATACCAACAGTCATAATAGATCGGGACTGGAAGCGACCTATCCATCTGGTGAATGGAATGGCAACTAAGGCAACCATTACGGTGTTGATGACCATGATCAGGCTGAACATATGCAGACCTGAGATATCTGAGCCGAGCAGTTGTGCGGTGAATTCATTTTTTAGACGAACAGCGATGTATTTATCCAATTGAAATTCCAGGGAGACTGCAAGTACAGTAGCCGTGAAAAATATCATGAAACGTTTGTCCTGAAAGACCGCCCAGTAGGTTTTCAATATGTTCCTCTGGATGGGAGCATCGCCATAACCTGATTCACGTTTATCCATTGTTTCACGAATCATAAAGATCAAAATAAACAGGGTAGCTAGGCTTTCAAGGCATACCAGACTGAACAATAGGAAACGAAATGATTCGAAAAACAGCCCGCCCATCAGTGCACCAAAAGTTACAGCAACATTTGTTGTCCAATATTGCAACCCATATACATAATGACGTTCATGTTCACTGCTCACGTCGACAATCATGGCATTAGCAATCGGCACGGTGATCCCTGAACTGAGACTGCTGAGCAGAAACATGAGGCAAGTGACGATGATCGAATCCATCCACGGCGAATTGGCGATGGCCAAGCCGAGTAGAGCCATGACTTGGAGACTTTGTGCGATCACCATTAATTTTTTTCGTCCAATTCGGTCAGACCAATATCCTGCCCACAATCCCACAATCATGGAAGCCACAATATTGACCGTCAGCAATAACCCCGCCAAACCTGCGCCAATCTGAGTACTCAGATAGATCGCCATGAATGGAATGATGGACTTTTGGGTCAGATCGGTGAAAAAATCAGTAATGATACGTATCCTGATGTTCGGGTGCAGATCGGCGTATTTCATAAATCGTTGTTCTTCCTTCCCACTGGTCATGTTGATGTTACTGAGTATAATGGAGGAAAACCTGAAGAAAAACTGTAGAAGCATCCGAATGGATTTCGTATTTTAGCAGAAGGTAGGGTAACTATGGACGTATCAGAACATTACATTCAACTGCGATTAAACTTTCCACATGTACATGATGAACAAGAAGTACTTACAACGGTAGGTGAACTTGCCGATCTTTTATGTTGTACCATGCGCAATATGAACCTCATTATGAACAAATTCAAGGAGAACGGATGGGTCAGGTGGAACCCGCAACGCGGAAGAGGCAAAAAATCGATGCTGGTATTTTGTGTCCCGTTGCTTGAAGTGGCGCGTGAACGGTTTGACCATCTCCTGGATGGGAACAGGATGGAGGATGCCTATGAACTGGCCACCACCTTACCAATTACGATGAGAGAACATCTGATGCAGCAAATGCAGCATCAATTCGGTCTGCGTTCGAATGGAGGGGACAGAGGACGAGTGGATACATTGCGGATTCCACGGAATATCCCTTTTAAGACATTGGATCCCACGCAGACGGCCATGTGGGGAGAAGTTTTTATTGTTGCGGAGGTTTTTGATCGTTTGGTTCGTTATAATGCTGAACACCAGGTCTGTGAACCGAGTCTGGCTGTGGCATGGGAGAGTCATTCGGAGGGGAGGGAATGGACCTTTTATCTGCACAAAGGTATACCCTTTCATCATGGCAGAATATTGGATGCAGAGGACGTGAAGTTTACCTTTGATCGCATTATCTCTGACAATAGTAACCCGTGCAGGCCTCTGTTTGGATCTATTGAGCGCATAGAGACGTTGGACGAATTGACTGTACGTTTTGTGTTAAACAAGCCAAACTTCATGTTCCCGGATCTGATGAGCAGTATGTCTGCATCGATCTTGCCGAGAGATGTGGAGATGAATCCGCTCCATCCGATTGGAACAGGACCTTATCGGTTGACGCGTCATGATTCCAAGCTGCTTGTGTTGGAAGTATTCCCTTCCTACTTCCGAGGCCGAGCCTATATTGACCGCGTTGAAATATGGCAACTTCCCCATTCTGGGAGGGTGGAGTCCGTCATCAAGCATAATATATTTCCGGATGCGGAGCCTCGTGCCGTGCAGCATGAGATGCAGGGTGGCATGTATATGACGTTTAATATGCAAAAGGAAGGGCCACAGCATGATGTGAATTTTCGCCGGGCTGTTCAACAGCTATTGAATGCGCAGGAGTTGTCGCAAGCGCTCGGAAGCACGAACACGCAGGCTGCCTATAGTCTGATTCGAGGACGAGTACAGCAACCTTTAAAGGTGGGTTCAGATCAAGGGGAGCCATGGAAACAGCAATCGGAACAACCGGATGGTTCGGTCACACCTGTACCTGACCTTTCCGTGGAGACCTCACTGGTGCGGGCCTCAGCATTATTGCGTCATAGCTCTTATCAAGGGCAGAGTTTAAGTCTGTGGGTGGAAGAAGGAGAGAAGATGGAGACGGATATGGTCTGGTTTGCAGAGAGATGTAAACAGATTGGCCTACATATCAACATTATGCCGGGAGATCCGGTCCACGCAGTCTATCAAGATGGGTTTGGGGATTGTGATCTGATCTATACAGGAGAAATCTTCAATGATAATGTCGTGCTGAGTCTCGTGACGATGTACACCTTCCAGAACACGTTATTCCTGATTGCGATGAATGATTACTGGAGACATGAACTGGAACAGGAATGTGGACGAGTGGTCATGATCCAGGAACCTGCGGAGCGGTTGAATAGATTGATTCGGCTAGAAGATCGACTGATTCAGGAGGCATTGCTTCTGCCCACATACAGCTTCAAGGAAGAACACGCCCATCATGATTCACTGAGAGATTATCGTCTTGCGGGGTATGGTCTGCCTGATCTGTGCAGATTGTGGGTGAAGAGAAGCCCTGGGGCCGCTGAAGAGAATACGAGTTATCCGGTGTATATTCCGTTGTGGTAGGATTAGCTGCCACAACGGAAATGAATCAGGCGTTTTCTATATAAATTGAACTAAACATTTATACAAAACGGAGAGGACAGAAATAACCTGAGGAAGCAGAGCGTTCGCCTTTATCCCCGGATTTTCACTTTATGAAAAGAAATCAAAAAAATCTGGGGATAACAGCGATCAGAAGGTTGTTCTGTCATCGGAGTGACCAGTGTAAATATATTCATTAGTTCAATTTATATAGTTTCAGATCATTTACGAAACCCTGATGAATTCAATAGGCTTTGTACCCGGTTCAAGCAACAAAGGAATGGAGATGGATTGAGCAACTTCTGAAGATTCATTTAGGGTAAATGTATACGTGATCTTCAGACCGAATAACACAAATTCGACGGAAAACGTATCTTTCCCGGTGTATTCCATGGGCATTTCAATGGCGTTAAAGGTTGCTTGCAACCCGTCCGTTGTCTCTTGAATCGACATCTCGCCATAACCAGGATGCGTGTAAATACCCGCATAAGCGGTGTAAGGGCGATCACAAGGTATGATGTGAGGTTCTTCAATATTTTCCTCAACGGCAGTGTCTGCTTGAATAGGCACTTCCAGAGGATTCTCCGGATTAGCCTCCGTTTCTGTTGATTCTTTCCCCATTAATTTTCTCAATTTGAAACTCCAATTGACGGGCTCTAATCCAAGCAGTCGGTCCATGATATGAAAAGCAACCGTATAGGGAATTATACTTCCGTTGGTATTACTCAGAACCACGATTCCAATCTGCTCCTCTGGCAAAAAGGCAACTTGTGATGCAAAGCCATCAATAGCCCCACCATGATGAATCATGGCATGTCCACGATAAGGCTCAATCATCCAACCCAGACCATATGTACTCATAGGCAGTTCTTGGCTTATAAACGGCGAATCACTGGGCATCTGAGGACTATGCATAATCTTCATCTGTTCCTTAGATATCAATGACGTTCCTTCCCATTGACCTTGATGCAACTGGAATTGAAGCCATGCAATCATATCGATTAGATTGCTGTTAATGGAACCAGCAGGTCCTATGGCATCAATGGCTCGAAAAGGTATTCTCGTATTCTGACCATCCTTCTCCATATAAGGGTAAGCATAGTCAGGCTGAAGTTGCATTTTTTCAACAGAGAACAGACTTGAGTTCATACCCAGCGGATTAAATAGAGTCTTCTGAACCATCTGCTCCCACGAAGTTTCATTGAGCTGTCCAACCAGATAACCTGCCGTCATGTACATCAGGTTCTGATACTGCCATTTGTTTCGGAAATCCTGATTTGGCTCCAGATACTGTAATGTTCGAACAAGTTCTTCTCTTGTACGCGGGGAGTTGTACCATACCAACTCATGCCTTGGAAGACCCGAACGATGACACAGCATGTCGCGAATAGTTATACGTTCTGTTGCGACCGGATCAAACATCTGGAAGTCTTTCATATACGACTTCACAGGGGTATCCCAGTCCAGTATCCCCTGATCCACAAGCAGAGCAGCAGTTGCTGCGGTAAAGGCTTTGGTACTTGAACCGATGGCAAACAACGTATTAGGGGTAACTTCAAGTTTGGACTCCAGGTCACGATAACCGTAGCCTTTTTGCCAGACGACTTCATCCTTATGGACCACCGCCACCGCTGTGCCGACACCATTCCATAATTGAAGCTGCTCGTCGATGAATTCATCCAGTCCTTCCAGTGATGTGCGAAGCTTTGTTGTCGTCATACCTTTTCCTCCTAATATTCAATAAAAAGAATAATCTCCTACAATTCACTATGCCTTTTCTGGATAAAGTTAACATCCTCCCTGAGACTGATTTTGCGCAGCAATGCCGTATTAACGGACTTCACCGATTGCTTGTCAAACTAGTCCGCATATATCGAACAAGTCCCTCATAACATGTACTAATCAAGTAGGGGTTCTGCTGCAAGCACAATCCTGAAGTGAAAACATGTGCTAAAGGGGATGATGTCATGCGCCGAATATCATGGATGCTTGCCATGGTATTGGTCTTATCGGCCTTACTTGCCGCCTGCGGGAAGAAGGATGCGGCAGCTGTGGTCAAAGATCTGAACGAAGTCGTAGGAGAGATGGAAAGTTACCAGGGGGCAGGCGTGATGACGCTGCATACCGGAGATACGCCGCAGCAGTACAAGGTCGAGGTATGGCATCAGAAGCCTTCCTATTATCGTATTGCGTTAACGAATGCAAAAAAGGATGTAACACAGATTGTACTGCGTAACGATGAAGGCGTGTTTGTTTTGACACCGAGCCAGAACAAAAGCTTCCGTTTTCAGAGCAATTGGCCAGATAATCAAGGACAGGTATATCTCTATGAAACATTGATTCGGAGCATTACGGGGGATACAACCCGTCAGTTTGCGGATGAGAAGGAGAGCTATGTTTTTGATGTAGCTGCCAATTATAATACACATGCACTCGTCAGACAGAAGATCTGGCTGAACAAAAGTGATTACGCACCGAAACAGGTTGAGGTATCCGACTCCAATGCCAATGTGGTCGTGGATGTGAAGTTTGATTCCTTCAAATTTGGTGCTGCATTTGAGAAAGACGCCTTTGACATGCAACGTAACATGACAGCAGCTACAAAAGAGGGCGGCCAAACAGGAACGGATTCTGGTGTAACTCCTGCGGAGCAAACAGGTGAGGGCGGTAAAGAACCTGCCAATCCTCAGACTGCGCCTGAACCTGATGGAGCCGTTACTGATGGACAGTCGGGTGTAGGTGGTGACACAGAGCAGCAAGGTACAGAAGGTGCTGCGACAGGTCAGGAAGGCGAAGAGCCGACACTTGCAGAACCGGAAGGGGCAGACAGCTTCGGCGTGATTCAGCCGACCTATGCGCCGGAAGGCGTGCAGCTCAAGGACGATCAGATTCTGGAAGAAGCGGGAGACTATTCGGTTATGCTTCGTTATGAAGGAACGTATAATTACACGATATTCGAAGCCAGACCACAGGATCGAGCTGTATCACTTGCTCCATCCAGTGTAGTAGATCTTGGATTCACACTGGGGATGATCAGCGGAGATGCATTGAAGACTCTGACATGGATGACAGATGGCATAGAATATCGGATCACCAGTGCCGACCTGCCTCAGAACGAAATGGTACGCATTGCAACATCGATGCAGGAAGAGTCAGGCAAATGATTTTTGAACAAATGAACGAATAGTAGCATAAACATAAGGAATGCTAAGAAGCATCGGAGACCTGTTCTCCGGTGCTTTGCTTTGATGTAAGAAAGGTATTCATTTAGCGCTGTTTTTCTTACCCGATACACTCAATAAAGCAAAATGCGCTTCTACGCAGAGGGAACCGGGTAAATAATCGATATAAGCAGATTTTGCTTGGGTGAAAAGTGGGATTTTGCCCTGCTAATCTCGCTTATCGGTCTTCTTCTGTGTTCGCATTTGTTCTTCAAAAGGCGCACCTTACATCTGTTTTTGGATGCGAAACTTCGGTTCATTTGACAGTCACATGCTGGAGCATTACGATGGAGTCTGACGTGAGCCGGATTAAGATGATTAGAGAAGGTGACTTAACGTGCAAGGACAATATCGGCCGACCCAAGCGGAGATTAATTTGGATCATTTGTGTACTAACGTAGAAGCTTTCCGCGAGGCATTGCCTCAGGGCATGAAATTCCTCGCCTGTGTGAAGGCCAATGCCTATGGACATGGAGCGGTGGAGACGGCTAGGGAACTGGAACGAGTGGGTGTGGATTACTTAAGTGTGGCTTTTCTTGACGAAGCTCTAGAACTGCGACAACATGGGATTACGATTCCAATCCTGGTACTGGGATATACGCCGCCTGAAGGGATCGCTGTTGCATGGCAACATGATGTGACCGTCACACTGTTCAGCAGGGAAGTGCTTGACGCCATTCGACATCTGGATGCGAGCACATTCGCTAACCAACTGAAGGTTCATATTAAAATCGACAGCGGCATGGGCCGATTAGGTCTGTTGCCTGGCGATGAGGCATTGGCTTTCATTCAGGAAGTAGCTTCGCTCAATCAGGTGATGCTGGAAGGTATGTTTACCCATTTTGCCAGAGCAGATGAAGAAGACAAAACCTATACACTGGAGCAGTATAGACGGTTCCAAAGCGTAGTTCATGCGCTCAGGGATCAGGGATGTTCCATCCCGATTATACATACGGCGAACAGCGCCGCTGCCATTGATACACCGGAATTGTCCTATGACATGGTACGTGTGGGAATAAGCCTGTACGGACTGTATCCTTCGGCTGAGGTGAATCATCAGGTGGTGAAGCTGTCCCCGGTATTGACGCTGAAGACAAAAGCGGTTCTGGTCAAAACACTGCCACCCCATTGGGGGATCAGTTACGGAACCCGTTATTTTACGCAAGGTTACGAACGAATAGCGACCCTGCCGATCGGCTATGCAGACGGATTCTCCAGAATGCTGACAGGTAAAGCAGAAGTGCTTGTACGCGGACGCCGCGTCCCTGTCGTCGGTACAATCTGCATGGATCAGTGTATGGTGTCGTTACAATCTTTCGCGGAAGAGGCGGAAGAAATTCAAGTCGGCGAAGAGGTTGTCCTCATCGGTCATCAGTCTGGTGGCGTAATAACCGCAGACGAGGTGGCATCTCAGCTCGGTACGATTGCTTATGAAGTGATCTGCATGATGGCGCACCGCATTCCGCGGGTATATACCCGCGGGGGAGCAGTAGTCGCCAGAATCAATCCACTTTTGACATCCTGACAGGTAAACTCGACGTCATTCCCAATAAACTTTTTTTCAGAACAGAAGGAAAACTGTCGGAGCATCTCGAATTATGTATGACGGTAAGGATTTAATTCCTGAATTGAGATGTTTGGTCTGTACGAATATTGTTCCCCGTGTTTATAATGGAGTACAGCATACTTGATATACTCGGGGCATATATATTCCTTTGTATAAAAGTTCTGGAAAAACGTAATACTGGTTCACAATGGCGAAAGGTTTGTGGGGGTGGAAGAAAGGTGGCCAACTTGCAGAACACCAAGCGGATCATGATCAGTTTACCTGATTATCTTTTGCAGGAAGTGGATGGCATCGTAGCGCTGGAGAATTCCAACCGCAGCGAATTGATTAGGCAGGCTATGAAGCTGTATTTAACGGAGCGTAAGAAACGTTACATCCGTGAAACGATGCAGCGAGGGTACATGGAGATGGCAAAAATTAATCTGACCATGGCATCCGAAGCCTTTCATGCGGAGGAAGATGCGGACAGCACTCTGGACCGCTTAGTTAGCGGGGTGTAGACATTGATCGTAAAACGTGGTGACGTTTTTTTTGCGGATCTTTCTCCCGTTGTCGGTTCCGAGCAAGGTGGAGTCAGGCCGGTTCTGGTGATCCAGAATGATATCGGCAACCGGTTCAGTCCAACTTGTATTGTGGCGGCTATCACCGCCCAAATCCAGAAGGCAAAGCTACCAACGCATGTTGAAATTGATGCGGCGGCACACGGCTTTGACCGGGACTCGGTTATTTTGCTCGAACAAATACGGACGATTGATAAACAGAGGCTGACTGACAAGATTACCCATCTGGACGAGGAGACCATGAAATTGGTCAACGAAGCCTTACAGATCAGCCTTGGTTTAATCGATTTTTAGGCAGCAACCAGCGTCTTGTACGCTGCCCTGCCGTCCGTTGGCAATGGATGTTCCTGTAAGGGAACACACTGAATTCAGACTGTAACCAAAAGAGCGTATGACATCCTTCGGGCTGTTATGCGCTCTTTTGATTAAAGCTTGATGAAAGCGTAGAACATTGGCGATCTTTTCGCTATAATGAAACCTGAGAAACCGTTTACCCGAAAGACCTATATATAGAGGTGGAGGAGACATATGAGCATTTACATCAATCAAGAGAAACTTCAGTTTCATTTACAGACCCGTGAGGCCAGTTACGTATTTCAGGTACTGCCTTCAGGATATTTGGTGCATTTGTATTATGGCAAAAAATTACGCGACACCGATCTGAGCTGGTTGCATGTTCGTACAGAACGAGCATCTTTCAGTCCGAATCCGGTACCAGAGGACCGTACGATTTCATTTGATACATTGGCTGTGGAACTACCCGTGTATGGCACGAGTGATTTCCGTAATCCGGCAATCCAATTGGAACTTGAGAATGGCTCAACGGTTTCGGAGTTTACGTATACAGGCCATCGATTAGTCAAAGGAAAGACAGCGCTTACTGGACTGCCAGCAACGTATGTTGAATCCGATGATGAAGCGGAGACGCTGGTTATTGAGTTGGAAGACCGCGTTGCTGGTATCAAGATCGAGCTTTCTTATACAGCCTTTACAGCATTTAATGCGATTACACGCTCCATGCGTATCGTTAATGAGAGCGCTACCTCAGTGAATGTGGTGCGTGCGCTCAGTTCTTCTGTTGATTTCCCGCATGCTGATTATGAATTGTTGCAATTATCAGGTGCATGGACACGGGAACGTGATATCGTTCGCAGACCACTTGCGTCAGGACTACAAGGGATTGAGAGCCGTCGCGGTTCAAGCAGTCACCAGCAGAATCCATTTATTGCGCTGATGACACCTGGCACGGATGAAGACCAAGGTGAAGTTTACGGATTCAGTCTCGTCTATAGTGGCAGCTTCACCGCACAGGCTGAAGTGGATCAGTTCCACACCACCCGTGTATCACTCGGGATCAACCCGTTCGAGTTCAGCTGGAAGCTGGATCCACAGGAAGCGTTCCAGACACCTGAGACGGTTATGGTATATTCGGATGCAGGTCTGGATGGTATGTCTCAGTCCTACCACGAATTGTATCGGGAGCGTCTTGCGCGTGGTAAGTTCCGCAATGCGGAACGTCCGGTTCTGGTCAATAACTGGGAAGCAACCTACTTTGGATTCAATGCAGATAAGATTGAACAGATCGCTCGTGCTGGACAGAAGCTGGGTATTGAGCTGTTTGTCTTGGATGATGGCTGGTTTGGACACCGGGACAGTGACAACTCCTCGCTGGGCGACTGGATTGTAGATAAGAACAAATTGCCACAGGGACTGGATGATCTGGCTAACCGCGTAACAGGTCTGGATATGCAGTTTGGATTGTGGTTTGAGCCTGAGATGATCTCACCAGACAGTGAGCTGTATCGTGCGCATCCGGACTGGTGTCTGCATGTGCCTGATCGTCGCCGGACAGAAGGGCGTCAACAACTGGTACTCGACTTCTCTCGTCAGGATGTACGTGATGAGATTGTACGCATGTTAACAGACGTACTTGGTTCTGCACCAATCACTTATGTGAAATGGGACATGAACCGCAATATGACGGAAGTGGGTTCTGCGTTGCTTCCGGCAGATAGACAGCGTGAGACAGCGCATCGTTACATGCTGGGGCTGTATGACGTTATGGAACGAATCACTTCGGCGTTCCCGAACATTCTGTTCGAAAGTTGTTCAGGTGGTGGTGGCCGCTTCGATCCAGGTATGCTGTATTACATGCCACAGACGTGGACAAGTGATAACACGGATGCTATATCCCGTCTTCGGATTCAATACGGTACGAGTCTTGTGTACCCGGTGAGTTCCATGGGATCGCATATCTCAGCGGTACCGAATCATCAAGTCAACCGGATCACTTCGCTTGAGATTCGGGGACATGTTGCGATGTCGGGCAACTTCGGGTATGAACTGGACCTGACAAAATTCACAGAAGAAGAGAATGACATCGTGAAAGCCCAGGTTGAGCTGTACAAGGAGATTCGTGGAACGGTTCAATATGGAACATTCCGCCGTTTGCTCAGTCCGTTTGAAGGCAATGAGACAGCGTGGATGTTTATTGCACCAGACGGAAGCGAAGCAGTTGTATTCTACTTCCGCGTGCTCTCTGAGCCTAATGCGCCACTTCAACGCTTGAAGCTGAAAGGATTAGATCCTAATGCGGATTATCGTCTGAAAGGCGGATCAGAAACCTTTACCGGCGATGCCTTGATGTATGGTGGTATTTCGGTAGGCAGCACATCAGGAGACTATCTGAGCGAGATGTTCCGGTTCGAGCGCGTCTAGATAAGTGAACTGCATTTTATTTACACGGATACTACGATGACAGAACAACCTTCCAATCGCTGTTATCCCCAGATTTTTTGATTCCCTTTTCTCAAAGGGAAAATCCGGAGATAGCGTATGCTTCCGATGTAGCTTTCTTTCAGAAAGCTTTTAGGTGAGTGTATGCTTTCGAAGTAGCTTTCTGCAGAAAGCTTGTAGCTTCGCTTTTTCAGGTTTTTTCTGTCCTCTCCGTTATTGTGTAAATGAGCAGTTTCACTTATTAGATTGCTATTTTATTTAAAGCTTTAAAAAAAAGGAAGGACCGGGGAGCGTCGTGATGACGTTTTTCGGTCTTTTTTTGACGTAATGGGGAAGGCTGGAGGATGACATCATTCTGTCAGAACTTGTATGCTTGCGGATTGATGGAAATCTGGACGTGATTCTGTGATAATATAGGGTAGAGTGGAAGAAACAAATGGTTCAACTATACTGTAATTACAGCAGCAAAGCTGCCCTGAAATGATTGTAACGAACGATTCAGGAAGGAAAGAGGGATTTATTTTGTCTGAACAGGAAACGGTTCTGGAACCCAATGAAGAAACAATAAAGGCAGAACGCCATGAACGAATCATCAAACAGGTAGCCAAGGAACTGTCACTGTCCTTGAAGCAGGTCCGCACAACGTCGGAGCTTCTGGACGAAGGCAATACGATTCCATTTATCGCCCGCTACCGTAAAGAAATGACTGGAGAGCTGGATGAGAACCAGCTGCGATCGATTGAAGAACGCATTGTTTATCTGCGCAATCTTGAGGATCGCAAATTGGAAGTCATCCGTATTATAGAGGAACAGGGCAAACTGACCGGAGAACTGAAGCAATCCATTACGCAAGCTGTGAAGCTGCAGGAAGTGGAAGACTTGTATCGACCTTACCGTCAGAAGCGGAAAACGCGTGCCAGTGTGGCCAAGGAAAAAGGTCTTGAGCCCCTTGCTGTATGGATCTGGGGTCAACCCAAACAAGGAGATGTACTCCAGGAAGCTACGAAATATATCAATGCTGAACTGGGTGTAGAAGATGCGGAGTCGGCGCTTCAGGGAGCCAAAGACATTCTCGCGGAGAATATCGCAGACGATGCTGCCATTCGTGCCTGGATTCGTCGGTACACCTTGGATCACGGGATGCTGACTTCAGAAGCGAAGGATGCTCAAGAGGAGTCCGTGTACGAGAATTATTATGATTACCGCGAATTAGCCAAAAAAATGCCTCCACACCGTATTCTCGCAATTAATCGCGGTGAACGTGAGAGTATCCTGAAAGTCGGCTTGGACGTACAGGCAGAACCGGCCCATCGCCATATGGAAGGACAGATCATTCGTGGTGCTTCTGCCGTGCAGGATATCCTGCGTGATGTGATTGAAGATGCATACAAGCGGCTGATTGCGCCTTCCATCGAGCGTGAAGTTCGTGGAGAACTTACGGAAAAAGGTGAAAATCAGGCCATATCGGTATTCTCGGCCAATCTGCGTAACCTGTTGCTTCAACCGCCGATTCATGGCAAACGTGTGCTGGGTGTCGATCCGGCCTATCGTACCGGTTGTAAACTGGCTGTAGTAGATGATACGGGCAAACTGCTGGAAGTGGCTGTGACCTACCCAACGCCACCACACAACAAGAAACGTGAAGCTGCGGAAGTATTCCATCGCATGATCAAGCAATATGATATCGGACTGATCGTCATTGGTAATGGTACCGGATCACGTGAGACGGAGCAATTTGTTGCCGAGATCATTCAGGAGAACGGTGATGAAAGTCTTGTGTATCTGATTGTTAACGAAGCAGGCGCGAGTGTATATTCTGCATCCAAGCTGGCCCAGGAAGAATTCCCTGATCTGGATGTTGCGGAGCGCAGTGCAGCTTCCATTGCTCGCCGGGTACAAGACCCGCTGGCGGAGTTGGTTAAGATTGATCCAAAAGCCATTGGCGTGGGTCAATATCAGCATGACGTATCCCAGAAGATTCTCGAAGAAAGCCTGAAGGCTGTCGTGGAATCGGCAGTTAACCATGTGGGTGTGGATGTGAATACAGCATCACCTTCGTTGCTGTCATATGTTGCCGGAGTTAACGCTACGATTGCCAAAAACATTGTGAAGTACCGTGAAGAAAATGGCCGGTTTACGAACCGCCGTCAGCTTCAGAAGGTGCCACGTCTGGGTGCCAAAACCTATGAGCAGTGCGTAGGATTTATGCGTATTGGTGAGGGAGAGAACCCGCTGGACCGTACACCTATTCACCCTGAGTCTTACAAGGTAGTGGATCAGCTGTTCAAGGAGCTTCAGGTTGCACTGGACAAGCTGGGCAGCAAGGAACTGTCGGTATTACTGTCAGAGCAACAGCCAGAACAATTGGCTGTGAAACTGGACGTAGGTGTGCCTACATTGCGTGACATTCTGGACAGCTTGCAGCGTCCGGGGCGTGACCCGCGTGAAGAAATGCCGTTGCCAATCTTCCGTACAGATGTATTGAAAATTGAGGATCTGGTGGAAGGTATGGAGCTGCAAGGTACGGTTCGGAACGTTATTGATTTTGGTGCTTTTGTTGATATTGGGATCAAGAGTGATGGGCTTGTCCATATTTCACAGCTCAGCAACGGGTATGTTAAACACCCGATGGACGTTGTATCTGTAGGTGATAATGTAACGGTCTGGGTTATGAATGTGGATACCAAAAAAGGCCGTGTCGGCCTTACGATGAAGAAGCCAGCTTCTGCGCAACAGTCTTCTTAAATAGTAGGATTGGAGAACAGCCTTCCCTAACCAGGAAGGCTGTTTGTTGTCGACAGTAATAGTCCCGTTATCCGTTCTAATTCCTCTAGTAAGTACGGTGGGCAATATGTGCATTTTCTTAAAGTGCGTGCTCAAAAGGCCATCTTTCGTAATCCAATGCAGACTTTTATGAACAACCTCTTAAAGTTCGTTCTCCGCGCTGCGTGGTGTGCCATTTGCTGGTTTGTTACGATAAAAGAACCAGCATTCGTTCAGCAACTTGATTTGCCGGCTGTCCTTTTTGTGAAATGCACGCATCAGTTGATTGCAAAGCCATTGAGGCAAGGGTATCTCCTCCTCTTGCATAATTCATCTGTACGTTAGCATATGTGGCAATAGCCTGGACTGTGCGGGATAAGTGGAGACCTCCGGCAAATCAATGTCTCGTTGACTCAAAAAAAAGCACAAATCCCAATTCAGGGAGATGTGCTTTTCGTTCTCATCATTATAAAATGATAACTGCAGTGAATTAGAGAGCTTCCATCTCTTCTTCATACCATTGTTCCAATTGGGCCTGAAGAGCCCGGATTTCGGTAAGCAGAGAAATCAAAGGATAATGGCTTTCACGTAGTGCTGCAAAAGATTCTTCAAGCGCATTGATATAATCAAGGCCGCCGATGATAGTAAGATTTTCGTTTAGGAGATCGAGGCTGTCACATTCGGCGATCGCCCAAGGCAGGACAGGGACATCTGCTGCAGTGAGTTTATCAATTTCCTTGTGCAGGCGCAGGTTGAGCGCACTGAGTTGATAGGCGTAATCTGCCGGCATTTCCACGAACTGCAATTGTTGTTCCTGCTGCAGGATGACATAGCGCATTGTAGGCATAACGAGTAATAATCTCCCCTCATACATTCTACTTGACAGTGTAGCCTACGAAACGGTTAAAATTCAAGTATTATGCCGGAAAAACAAATGCTCCGAGGGGGTGCAAGGAGAGGACACCGATGGAAAATGAGGAATTGCAACAATGGATTGAACAGGTATCACTGGATCATTTCGGAGTGCCGTTCACCCATGAAGCGTTGTTTAACAGTCGCCTGACCACGACGGGTGGGCGTTATATGCTCAAAAGTCACCGGATTGAGATCAATCCGCATCAACTCGAAGCCTACGGGCGAGATGAGGTTGAGAAAATCATCAAGCATGAGCTGTGTCACTATCATCTGCATATTCGTGGGCGCGGCTATCAGCATCGTGATCCGGAATTCAAGGCTTTGTTGCAGAAGGTAGGCGGCTCGCGTTACTGCCAATCGCTTCCTGACGGCAAAGGCAGAAAGCCATTGCCATATCGTTATAAGCTGGTGTGCAAGAGCTGTGGTACGGAATATTTGCGCAAACGGAAAATAGATCCGAAGCGTTACCGTTGTGGTCGTTGTGCGGGAAAACTGGGGCTTCAGAATATCTGATGTGCGTTTCGTTCAATGTATTAAAGAAAGTGATGGAAGGGATGTTGACTTGGATTATTAATCATGGTAGATTAATCTTATTCAAGTTAATTTTCCCTGATAGCTCAGTTGGTAGAGCACTCGACTGTTAATCGAGTTGTCACAGGTTCGAGCCCTGTTCGGGGAGCCTTTTCTTGGAGAGATACCCAAGTGGCTATAAGGGGACCCTCTGCTAAGGGGTTAGACTGCGTAAGCGGTGCGAGGGTTCGAATCCCTCTCTCTCCGTTCTGAATTAAACTTCTCTGCAAAGGGATGAGAACCCTAAAGGTTCGTCGGAGCATAAGCTTCGTTAGCAATACTTCGCAGTCTTGAACGAAGTGAGAGTACTCCTCTTTCTCCGTTCTGATTGCACAAAAAATCCTCTTCACATTAGACCGGTTAACGGTCAGTGTGAAGGGGATTTTTTGCGTTTACTGATCTTTGCTTATCCCTCGTATACGCTTCAGCCTAAAGTGAAATGCTCAACATCTCGTATAAACCTTTCTTGCCTGCTTCCGTTACTTCGACAGAGCGACTTCCTGTTTTTTGACGAATCCAGTCCAGTTCCGACAATCGATGTCTGAGTTGTTCCCCAAGCATACCTGAGAGATGATGACGGCGTTCGCTCCAATCCAGACATTTGCGAGCGATGGCACGGCGTGATCCCGGCTTCATCTGAAGTTCAATTCCAAACGTAGTGAACCACTGTATTCCTTTCTCTGTAACTTGATAATCCTTGCTGTGTGCCTCTTCGGGGTCTGAAAGATACCCCTTTTGTACTAAGGCTTCACAGAGCGAGATTCCCAATTTCCCGGCCAGATGACCATAACAGGTCCGTGCATGACTCAGTTGTTGAAGCTGATCGGATTGTTTGAGAGAGCGGATCTGTACAGGCGGAGCAATACTGGCCATGCTTTCAATCAGATTAGCAATTTCTTTGTTTGCAAGACGGTAGTATCGGTGGCGCCCTTGTTGTTCAACTTCGAGTAATCCTCCCTCTACGAGTTTAGCTAGATGGCTGCTTGCCGTCTGGGGAGTGACACTTGCCATATGAGCAAGCTCTCCTGCGGGCAACGCACGGCCATCCAGTAAGGATGATAGAAAAATAGCGCGGCTTGGATCAGCGATTAACGACGCAATAACAGTAATATTCGGATATACATTCATACTTCGATCATACCTGAACTATTACTGTATTACAATCGAGTTGTATCGTCCCATATGGGTCAGATTGAGCTTATAAAGCATTGGAATGGAACAGGAGAGGTACAGGATGAAAAAGATAACGAAACAGGACTTTGCTACAGAGCAGTTGTCCGCGAGTCCAGAAGTGATTCAACATGAGACGATTAATCCCAGTATTTTATATTATGGTACGCCTGTAGTGCTGCTAAGCACATTAAATGAGGATGGATCAACCAACCTGTCACCATTATCCTCGTCTTGGGCACTGGGGGATTGTCTGGTTCTCGGTCTAGGGACACAGGGCAAAGCCTATGAAAATCTGAGTCGACACCCGGAGTGTGTGATTAATTTACCAGATGCGACCATGTGGAGACAGGTTGAGGCATTGGGTCGTTATACAGGAGTTAACCCGGTTCCTGAGGAGAAAAGGCAGATGGGCTATGAATATTGTCATGATAAATTCACTGTAGCTGGACTGACATCCGAATGCTCGGTTCAGGTGGCACCAGATAAAATAGTTGAATGTCCACTCCAGATTGAAGCGGCTGTACAACACATACGTATTCCCGAACATACACCGTTCATGGCGATTGTCGAAGTGAAAGCGTTGAAGGTGCACGCGCACACAAGACTAATATCTGGACCGAACAAAATTAATCCGGAGGAATGGCATCCGCTGATATATAATTTCAGACATTATTTCGGATTGGGCAAGAGACAAGGGGGAAATTTCCGGGCAGAGAATTGACCTGAGTAGAAGTTCTTTATTAGTCATGTAAAGATTGGGTAATAGTAAAGATAGACTCATGTAAGCATATACATAATGAAAGAGGTGATGTGCATGGAAGTGGAATATTTGATGCGTGTACTCATAGCTGGAATATGTGGTGTGCTAATCGGATATGAGCGCAAGAATCGAATGAAAGAAGCGGGAATCCGTACTCATTTTGTGGTCGCCGTTGGTGCTGCCCTGATGATGATTGTATCGAAATACGGATTCCAGGATCAGGCTGGCTGGGACAATCTGTCCCTTGACCCTTCAAGGATCGCTGCACAAGTCGTTAGCGGTGTGGGGTTCATTGGAGCGGGCATGATCTTCACACAGCGTCACACGGTCAGGGGATTGACCACAGCAGCTGGCATATGGGCTACGGCAGGCATGGGACTTGCTGTGGGTTCAGGTCTGTATTGGACGGGTGCGGGCGTGACACTGCTTATTGTCGTGGCACAGATGTTACTGCATAGACCTACACGCTGGCTGGTATCCGCTCGAACAGAGACGTTAACCATCCATCTGCAAAATGAGGGAGAGGCCCTGAAGACTGTTTTGGCACTGCTGGGACAGGAGAAGATCTCGGTCATCGGATTTAAGACTGAACAGCAAACAAGCACAGACTCCGTGGAAGAGACTGTGCTTGAGTTCACGTTGCAACTACCGGGTTCATACCGGGGCGAGCAACTGATTATTTTGTTACAGGACGTGCCTCACGTTCGATCTTCGGAGTTAAAATGAAGAGAACCTGCATGGATCAACAGGTGATCATGCAGGTTCAGTGCTCAATTCAGGATGGGTTCGATTACTGACCTTCTCCGACAATCGTTTCTGGGCGGGATACCGGTTTACCCTCGAGCAGGCACTCGATGGCATGGGCAACACCGTGCTCCACATTGGTCAGCGTTATGGCTTTGGCTAATGCCTGGATTTCGGGTTCGCCATTACCCATGGCGATGCCGAGTCCTGCCATTTTTAACATGGAGACATCGTTGAAGTTATCGCCAATAGCTACTGTATCCTCCATGGAGATGTTCAGGTGAGCCGCCAGTTTGGTGAGGGCATTACCTTTGGAGACGTCCGGGTGCTGCATTTCGAAGTTATGCTCAAAGGATACAACCATAGCGACATCAGATCGGGAAGAGAAGTATTCTCGTCCTGTCTTTACTTTGTCCGGATTCATGGAGAAGGCCATAATATTATAGATGTAGGCTTCTGCCGGAATTTCGAGATGGCTGTTTACGCGGTGGTAGTCTTTTTTGTCATAGTGTTTCTTGATGGAGCGAATCATGCGTGCAATGTCCTCACCAGGGTTCGAACCAAGAACACGTTCCATCTCGGCGAGCAAGGTCTCATGACTGCTACGCGGGGCATAGATGCCTTGTTGCGTTGAAGCCTCATAATAGACATCATGATCTTCCAGCCACTGCATGACGGAAGCTGCTGTATCACGCTCAAGCGGAAGATGGAATAAACGTTCACCGTCTGCGTCATGAATTGTCGCTCCGTTGGAGCCGATAATTGGGGTTTTGATTCCGCCTTCGCGGCTGATGGTCACAACATCGGAATAGACACGTCCTGTTGCGATGGTAACTTTCATACCGGATTGCTGGGCCTTTTGGATGGCTGCGGCATTCTCCGGGCTAATCTGGCTATCTATGTTCAACAAAGTTCCATCTAAATCTGTGGCAAATAATTTCATATATTTACAACTCCTTATCATCTGTTGGTTCAGGAATGAGAATCTCAACCTGTTGTTCGGCTAGAAAAACAAGCCATTCTTTGGTTGGCCATTGATCCGTAATCAATACATCCACCAACGACCAGTCGGCAAAACGATAACCATAACGTCTATCAAACTTGGATTGATCTGCAAGAACAACAACTTTCTTGGCAGCTTTCATCATTTGGTGTTTAATTTTCCCTTCCTCTTCGGAAGCACTGAAGCCATCCATGGTGATACCGCCAATTCCGATAAAGGCTTTATCTACATAATAGTGGGAGAGGGTCTCGATAACAGAGGTACCGTAGACATAACGTTGTTCCTTATCTACTTTGCCTCCGAGCAAACGAATCTGGACAGCAGTGTGATTGGAGAGAAGATCAGCGGAATGAATCGAATTGGTAATGACGGTACAGGATTTGCCGTTTAAGTTCTCGGCACAGGCCTGCACAGTCGTGGAAGAGTCCAGAATAATGATCTCGCCTTGCCTTACAATGGCCGCAGCGAGTTTTCCGATGGCCCTCTTTTCCTCAGATACATCGAGTAAACGGTCTTTGTAGGATCTGAATTCTTGCGGAGGAGGGGGGAGAATCGCGCCGCCACGTGTTCGGATAATGGCATCCTGTTCCTCAAGCTTAATCAGATCCCTGCGTGCAGTATCCCGTGATACATCAAACAAGGCGACAATATCATCGGCTGAGATGCGATTGTGTTTGCGTAGATGTTCAACAATGAGCTGCATTCGTTCTTCTTGAAACAAACATGTCACCTCCGAGTGTATGGATGACCGTACTTATACTGATACTTTAATTATAAGTATTTTTAATGTGATTTGCAATATTATAAGTGAACGTAAGTTTTTATAAGTGTTTTGATGAATGATTTACATTGTTCCTGCACGGGGATGACATTGGCATGAACGGGAGGTGGCTAATAAAGGGGCTCGGAAGAACAGTATGTAATGGGCAAAAAGGCTTGAAAAATAAATTTTAAAAAAAGTATTGCAAGTTCAAATTGTCCTGTGGTATACTCATTCTTGTCGCCAAGAAAGACAACTTGTTATTAAGGCCCGTTGGTCAAGGGGTTAAGACACCTCCCTTTCACGGAGGTAACAGGGGTTCGAATCCCCTACGGGTCATATCTTCACCACCTCATGAGATCTACATTTTCGATGAGTAATCCTCAAAGTCATTGCTCTTATAGACAAGAATGAAGCATGGCACATCCGGTGAAGTTTACAGCAAGAGCCATTAGCTCAGTTGGTAGAGCACCTGACTTTTAATCAGGGTGTCGAAGGTTCGAGCCCTTCATGGCTCACCATTTTTACAATTGAATATGCGGTCGTGGTGGAATGGCAGACACGCTATCTTGAGGGGGTAGTGGGTGTATACCCGTGGAGGTTCGAGTCCTCTCGACCGCATCACAGCAACAATATAAGATAGACTTCTATGATCATTCATGGGAGTCTATCTTTGTGTTATACGATATACCTCATCCTGTTCCAGGCATATAAAGGCTGAGCATTCAGGAATAATGTGGTATAATTCAAGCAGATGAGTTGATTATTACGGTTGGAAGGCGGTTCTTGTATGCAGTCGATCTATGAGCGAATTGAACACCTGATTGCCGAACGAGGAATGACCAAGAAGGCTTTCTGCCAACAGCTGAAGATTAGCACAGGCAATCTGGGTGATTGGAAACGTGGCAAGTCTATTCCGAGTACGAATAAATTAATTGAGATTGCTTCGTTTTTTGATGTGAGCCTCGACTGGCTCATGATTGGACGTCCATCGAAGGAAGCGATGGTTCGGGAAAAACGGGAGGATTATTTTTTTGACGTTTTGCGGCAATTGAATTGCCAAGAAAGTGAATTATCGACTGTGGAACAGTCTTTTATCAGCGAATATATTGAGTTCACCCGTTACCGTAAATCCAAGGAAAGCAAGGATGCTGGCGACTATCGCTATAAACCTGAGAACAAATCAGAGAACGATTCTGAGGAAAACGAAGCGTAAGTGATATGAGCAGCATCCATAGACTGAATGTACAAAAACCTCTGGACTAATCCGAACACACTCGGAGACAGTTCAGAGGTTTTTTGGTGTTAACTATGCTTGATGCCCTTATTTACGAAAGACAAGAGTTTCTTTGCCCAGCAGATGGGGGCGGAGTGTGTTCCAGATATGAAGACACTGCTCCTGAAGCTCCCAAGCTGCCATGCCAAGGAGTCGAACGCCGATGCCTCCGGTTGCCAGCAAACTTGCACCTGCGAGCATTCGTCCATCTGGTGGCAGCGCGGATCTGACTTGCTCCAACTCCACAGTACCAAGCCCCGGGGCGATCATCCATAACGCAGCAGTATGTGTGTAGTGAAGGAGAGACGCCGAGTGTTTGGGATCATCGGTATCCGGTTCGAGTCCGAATCGATCCCAGACAGCCAGTTGCTCACCTTGCCATATCTCCGTCAAGCTGCGGTAACGCTCGAATTGGAACGCTTCTCCCCGATGAATCCGTCCGGCAGACCAGATATCTGCATAGGCCAGGATTGCCTGTTCTTCCAGCTCAAAGGTTACAGCGAGCGAAGAAGAACTTCCCTTGAAGGGAATGACGCATTCAGGGAAGTATTCCAGCGTGGCCCCTTTTCCCAACCGAAAGTGATGATTAACGGATGAAGGAATGGAAGGTGTGGGATGGAGTCTGGTAGCAGATGTGCTGCTCAACATGACATGGGTGCCTTCACCTAATTCCCACTCGGAATGATAAAGATCCCCGTTAAGGACTCCGGGCGAGACGTCTGACGTGTACACACATAATTCGGTTCCGCCTCCGGGAGGTCGAAAGGATCGGCTAAACCTGAGCGGTGCGCTGTAATAACGATCGGTCATGACAGTCCGGTCGCCTTGAAAGGCAAAGGTGGCCCGAAGCTCGCTGCGGCGTGTGACGGGCGCACCTGCACTTTCATTCCTATTTATCTCTGTTCCGGTGGGGACAGAAGATGAATTAATGCGAGTGAGTGCCATGTTCATGGCTGTGTGAATGCAGATGTGCAGCGGAAGCATCGTCATCCATATATTGATGTTCAAGCCAGTGGACAATCTCGGACACACCTTCACCGCTCATTAGATTAGACATGACATAAGGGCGGCCTTCGCGTACCCGCTCGGTATCATTTTTCATAACTTCCAGGCTTGCTCCAACATAAGGGGCGAGGTCGGTTTTGTTGATTAACAGCAGGTCTGAGCGCGTGATGCCGGGACCGCCTTTGCGAGGGAGTTTCTCTCCTTGAGCAACGTCGATAATGTAGATGAACACATCAGCGAGTTCCGGACTGAATGCAGCGGAGAGATTGTCGCCGCCGCTTTCGATGAAGATCAGTTGCAGATCCGGGAAACGTTCAATTAACTCATCAACTGCTTCGAAATTCATGGAGGCATCTTCACGAATAGCCGTGTGAGGGCATCCGCCTGTCTCTACGCCGATAATGCGCTCTGGTGCCAGTGCATTCTGACGCAGCAAGATTTCGGCATCTTCCTTGGTATAAATGTCATTCGTGATGACAGCAAGGCTATAACGTGTACGCAGTGCCTTGGACAGCTTCTCCACAAGGGCTGTTTTACCTGAACCTACCGGTCCGCCAATTCCAATTCGCATCGGACGACTCCGATCAAATGCTTTACGTTCCCACTCCGGATGATGCGTATGATTATCTCCTCCACACATAACAATTCCTCCTAAGTTAGATAAAAGTTGTAGTTAAGACATAAACAGCCGCGCGGGTAAGGTCTCATGCCGCATGGCGTAGATTTCCTGGGCAATTCCGAAGCTGTGCATATCTTCCGGGTCATTTTCCCGAATGAGAGCCCATTCCGCTTCGATATCATCAAGCAGTTTCTGAATCAACATCTGCGCTTCGGTTTGTCCGATGGGCAGCAGGCGAAGTGCGCTGTTCACATAAGCGTTCACTGAGGTATACAGATGCCCGGTAACGGCTTCATCCAATTCAATCTCCAATTGATAGTTGATATAACCGTGAATGGTCGTGATGCCACAATACGCGCCGTATTCCCGTATGGCCTCATCAATTAGGGAAAAGTCCATCCATGGATAGAGTGAACGGGCCAGCTTGAGCAGTCGTTTTCCCATTTTGTGGCCGCTTTCCCTAAGTTCCCGAGGGGAGCGCTGGGCGTGGACACGTTTATCATACAGGGCAAGTAGAGCGGCATCTTGCTGTTTTATCGCCTGATAGACGCCTTTGATGGCAAGACCATCTAGTCGTACAAGACTGGAATGAAGCTGGCTGCGAATAAACTGTTCAAGCTGCGCGGTATTCCGCACGGTGCCATCATGCGTGTAAGCTTCCAGACCGAAGGAGTGGGAGAAACCACCGATGGGCAGGGCCGAATCCAGCAGCTGAACATAACGGAGTAGCTTCGTGCCACTATTCATCATGAGTGCCCCCTTATTAGCTAATCCGTATTCCTATCAAAACATAAAGTACCGCTGTGCCATAGGCAACTCTTCTGCGGGTTCGCAGGTGAGAAGCTCACCGTCGGCGCGTACTTCATAGGTTTCGGGATCGACTTCAATGACAGGGGTGACGTCGTTATGAATCATGTCTTTTTTGCTGACTGAGCGACAGCCTTTAACGGGTTCAACCCGCTTTTTCAGGCCCAATGATTCTTTGATCCCGGCATCTGCTGCGGCTTGGGAGACAAAGGTGATTGATCCGCTGGCAATGGCGCTACCATAAGCTCCGAACATCGGTCTGCCAAATACGGGCTGAGGTGTCGGGATGGACGCATTGGGATCACCCATCTGGGCAAATGTAATCATGCCACCCTTGATGACAATCTCGGGTTTAACACCGAAGTAGGCCGGTTTCCATATGATTAGATCTGCCAGCTTTCCAACTTCCACCGAACCGACGAGATGACCGATTCCGTGTGCGATAGCTGGATTGATGGTGTACTTGGCGACATATCTCTTGATCCGATCGTTATCGGAAGGTGAGTTCGGGTTGAGTTCAAGTTTGCCGCGCTGTTTTTTCATTTTGTCGGCTGTCTGCCAGGTGCGGATAATGACTTCGCCCACTCGGCCCATGGCTTGTGAATCGGAACTAATGATGCTGAACACGCCAAGATCATGCAAAATGTCTTCGGCTGCGATGGTTTCGGGACGAATCCGCGAATCTGCAAAAGCTACATCTTCCGGGATGGAAGGGTCCAGGTGATGACACACCATCAACATATCGAGATGCTCTTCTACAGTGTTGCGTGTGTACGGTCGTGTTGGGTTGGTTGATGAGGGGATAACGTAGGACTCCCCAGCGGCCCGGATAATATCCGGTGCGTGTCCGCCACCAGCGCCTTCCGTATGGTACGTGTGGATCGTCCGGCCGTTGATTGCAGCCAGGGTGTTTTCGAGAAATCCGGTTTCGTTCAATGTATCGGTATGGATAGCCACTTGAACATCATGTTCCCCGGCGGCAGTCAGGCAGGCATCGATAGCGCTTGGGGTAGTGCCCCAATCCTCATGCAACTTCAGGCCGATTACGCCCGCTTCAATCTGTTCGATTAAAGGTGCGGTGTTGGAACTGTTACCTTTGCCAAGGTAACCGATGTTCATGGGAAAAGCCTCTGCCGATTCTAACATCCGGTGGATGTGCCAGGCTCCTGGTGTGCAGGTGGTGGCTTTGGTTCCTGTTGCCGGTCCTGTTCCGCCGCCGATCATGGTCGTGACCCCGGAGGATAATGCAGTCTGAATCTGCTGTGGGCAGATGAAATGAATATGGGTATCAATACCGCCAGCGGTTACAATCATGCCTTCACCGGCGATGATTTCGGTGGAAGCACCGATGACCAGTGCGGGATGAACACCATCCATTGTATCCGGGTTGCCGGATTTGCCAATGGCGCAGATGCGACCATCTCGAATGCCGATATCCGCTTTTACAATGCCCCAATGATCGATGATGATGGCGTTGGTGATAACAGTATCGGGAGTGCCGTCACTGCGAAGTGCAGAGGTGGACTGGCCCATCCCATCGCGGATGACCTTGCCGCCCCCGAACTTGCTCTCATCACCGTAGACGGCATAATCATGTTCAATCTCTGCCCATAGTTCGGTATCCGCAAGTCTTACGGCATCACCGGTTGTGGGTCCAAACATGGACGCGTATTGTTCGCGGCTCATTCGTTTCATGAAGGTTCACCTCCATCTTGTATGGGAGGGGAGAACGTCTTCAGGAATGCCTCCAGTTTCAGTGGATCAGGAGCTTGATCCGCAGAGCCTTCGGTTAATCCGTTGAACCCGTGAATCTGGCGTTTGCCGCCAAAGGTCGTGAGTTCAACCGGTTTCTCTTCACCAGGTTCGAAGCGAACTGCGGTGCCTGCCGGAATGTGCAGACGATGTCCAAAAGCTGACGTGCGATCAAAGTCCAGTGCTGCATTAACTTCATAGAAGTGAACGTGAGAGCCGACTTGGACGGGGCGGTCGCCGCGATTAAGGACAAGGAGTCGTAGGGTTAAACGATCCGGATGACAGATGATGTCGTCATCTGGCTTCAAACGGTATTCACCAGGAATCATGGTTTCTCCTGCCTTTCTCAGCGTATAGGTTCATGTACAGTAACCAGTTTTGTACCGTCAGGAAATGTGGCTTCTACCTGTACTTCAGGAATCATATCGGGAACACCATCCATACAGTCTTCGCGTGTCAGGATGGTGCCTCCGTATCTCATTAATTCGGCAACACTCATTCCATCCCGTGCTCGTTCCATCAGTTCGGAGGTCAACAAGGCGATGGCTTCGGGAACATTCAACTTAAGTCCGCGTGCTCTTCGTTCACGGGCGAGGTTAGCGGCCACGGTAATCAGGAGTTTTTCCTTTTCCTGCTCAGTCCAGTGCAAGGCAATCCGACCTTTCGCTTATAATGTCTGATATGTTCATGGATCATATTGTATGTTAAATATACTCACACAGGGTGAATCCTTTGTCAATAAGCTTCAAGGCATATTAGCAGTATGCATGAAACGAGTAGGCATGAAATAAAATTATGTAAGCTATATTGACATGAAGAGAGTAACCCTCCATAATTTGGATCAACGAACATTTCGGACGCAAATGACCTTAATGTTCGTCAATAGACTAAAAAAAGGGAGTGTAGGCTATTGAAGAAGAGGTCGGTCAAGTTATGGAGTATTTTGCTGGGTGCGGTCATTGTGATGACAGGATGTGTGGAGGGCACTGCGCCGCCTGAGGCTTCAGGTTCAGGTGGTACAGGAGAACCATCTGCATCCGGTGATACGATTAAAGTTGGCATTCTTCACTCTCTCAGCGGAACGATGGCGATCAGTGAAGTATCTGTTAAAGATGCGGAGATGCTTGCCATTGAAGAGATTAACGCCGCTGGCGGAGTTTTGGGTAAACAGATCGAGCCTGTAATTGAGGATGGCGCTTCGGATTGGCCTACTTTTGCGGAGAAGGCTGGGAAGTTACTGCAGCAGGATAAGGTTGCTGCTGTATTTGGTGGATGGACCTCTGCAAGTCGGAAGGCTATGCTCCCAGTGTTTGAACAGAACAAGGGTCTATTGTTTTACCCGGTGCAATATGAGGGATTGGAATCGTCGCCAAATATTTTTTATACAGGAGCAACAACCAATCAACAGATCGTTCCATCCGTAACCTGGTTACTGGAGAACAGGGGCAAGACGTTTTATCTGCTCGGTTCAGATTATGTATTCCCAAAAACGGCCAATCAGGTCATTAAGGCGCAACTCGCAGCAGAAGGCGGCGAAGTGGTGGGTGAGGAATATACACCGCTGGGACATACCGATTATAGTACGATCATTAGCAAAATCAAGGCTGCGAAGCCGGATATTGTATACAATACACTGAACGGAGATAGCAATGTGGCCTTCTTCAAACAATTGAAGGATGCCGGAATCTCCTCGGATCAGATGACAACCCTCTCGGTAAGTGTGGCGGAGGAAGAAATCCGTGGTATTGGCGCAGACGTATTGAAGGGACATCTGGCTTCGTGGAATTATTATCAGACAACAGATACACCTGAGAATGCAACATTTGTTGCCAAGTATAAAGAAAAATACGGTGCTGATCGAGTGACAGCGGATCCGATTGAAGCGGGATATGTGGCGGTTTATCTCTGGAAGGCGGCGGTGGAAAAAGCAGGATCAACCGACGTGGAGAAGGTGAAGGCAGCTGCCAAGGGTCTGGAGTTTGATGCCCCGGAAGGTAAGGTAACCGTGGATGGAGAGAATCAGCATATCTACAAAACCGTACGGATCGGTGAGGTGCAGGAGGATGGGCAGTTCAAGGAATTATGGAATTCTGGTGAGCCTGTCAAGCCGGACCCTTATCTGAAAACGTATGAATGGGGAGCAACCCTCAGCGCTAAATAACATAGAAACCTCGCAATAAAACAGGCAACTCGCTTCAAAGCAGCTGAAACATAAACGAGGGTGTGACAACACATCCTCTTACCGTATCGCGGTAAAGCGTTACTGTGATGTGAAAAATGTTACTGCCCATAATTGAATTCATGTGAAATATCGAGAGTCACGGTATGGAGGAGGGGATAGCGATGGATATGTTTATCCTGCAGATGTTCAATGGTCTGAGTATCAGTTCAATTCTGTTGTTGATTGCATTGGGGCTTGCAGTAACGTTTGGGCTGATGAATGTCATCAATATGGCTCACGGTGAACTGATCATGATCGGTGCATATGCAACATATGTAACACAAAATCTGTTCATGTCCTATGCTCCAGCAACGTGGTTTGGTGCCTATTTTGTTGTGGCTCTGCCGATTGCGTTCATTGTAGCGGCTCTAATTGGCTGGTTGCTTGAAGTGGTTCTGATCAGGCATCTGTATGGCAGGCCGCTTGATAGTCTGCTTGCGACATGGGGTGTAGGCATGATGCTGCAACAACTGGCCCGTACGATATTCGGAGCGCCGAACGTGGGAGTATCCAGTCCGGCTTGGCTCAATGGGGGATTGGCGATCTCGGATGGTATTGTATTTCCGTATAAACGAATCTTCATTATCGCACTGGTTGCGGTGGTGCTGCTGTGTATGTATCTCTATATCTATCGAACATCTTCCGGAAGACGAATGAGGGCTGTAATGCAAAATCGGAGCATGGCGGGGTGTCTTGGGATTTCGACCCGGCGGGTGGATGGCATGACCTTTGCGATTGGTTCGGGCATTGCCGGAATTGCTGGCTGTGCATTAACGCTCATTGGTCCGATTGGTCCTTCGCTTGGTACGTATTATATTGTGGATGCGTTCATGGTCGTTGTTCTGGGTGGCGTTGGGAAATTGGTTGGAACCGTGTGTGGTGCATTGGGGATTGGTATGTTCAACACGCTGTTCGAAACCTATACCTCGGCCTCCATTGGCAAGGTGCTTGTGTTTGTATGTATCGTTGCTTTCCTGCAATGGAAACCACGCGGATTGGTCGCGATGCGCACACGGAGTCTCGATTAACGTGAAAAAGGGGGTTAGTTCATGTCCGCTTTACTCAAGACTGGCAGTCTGAAAATGAGGATTATCTGGGCGGTTGTACTGATCATGATGTGTCTTGCTCCACTAATCTCCACGGAGTTTCGTCTGAGTCTGTTAGCCAAGTTTTTGGCGCTGGCAATCCTGGCCATCGGTCTCGATCTGATCTGGGGATATGGGGGTGTGTTGAGTCTTGGGCATGGGGTGTTCTTTGGTCTGGGTGGGTACGCGATGGCGATGTATCTGAAGCTTCAGGCCAGTGGAGCAACACTTCCTGATTTCATGGGATGGAGTGGTCTCAGTGGTCTGCCGTGGTTCTGGGAACCGTTTCGCTCTTTCCCGGTGGCGCTGTTATTGGGGATAGCCCTTCCGGCATTGCTTGCCTTTGCCCTGGGGTGGTTTACGTTCCGTAACCGGATCACCGGTGTTTATTTTACCATCCTGACTCAAGCCTTGGTTCTCATTACGGTAACACTCTTTGTTGGTAAACAGGAATGGACGGGTGGGACAAATGGCATCACCGGATATAATTCGATCTTTGGTTTTACACTTCATTCCGCTGGAACGACGATTGCTCTCTACTATATAACGCTTGCTGTTCTGGTGATCGCTTATATGCTCTGTCGTCGAATGGTGAACAGTCGGTTCGGCCAAGTGCTCGAAGCTGCGCGTGATGGAGAGAATCGGGTGCGATTCCTCGGATATGATCCGGCAGGATATAAAACGCTGGCTTTTGCTTTTTCCGGTGCGCTTGCAGGTATCGCGGGCATGTTGTTTGTTCTTCAGGTGGGTATTATCTCGCCATCGATGATGGGGATTGTACCCTCCATTGAGATGGTCCTGTGGGTTGCATTGGGTGGTCGCGGTACGCTTATTGGAGCGGTTATCGGAGCGGTGGTGCTGAATGCAGCCAAAACAGGCATAAGTGAGGCTTACCCCGAGGGGTGGCTGTTCGTCATTGGTGGACTCTTTGTAACAGTAGTTTTGTTCATGCCAAACGGTATTGTAGGTGTATATCGTCATGTCGTTCGCTTGCTGAAGCGGAGAGGAGAGAGTGCGCATGTCCAAGTCACTCGGGAAAAACCTAAAGTCTACTGAGGAATCAGCGGTGTTGGTAGCCGAGGATATTACGGTAGCCTTTGGTGGGTTCGTTGCTGTCAAAGGCATGAACCTGAAGTTGCATGAACATGACCTGCATTTTCTGATCGGACCCAATGGTGCTGGAAAAACAACGATGCTGGATGTGATATGTGGCAAAACAAAACCCATGTCCGGCTCGGTGAAGATGGCGGATGGCACGGAATTAACACGACTGAAGGAGCACCAGATTGTTCGCAAAGGTGTGGGACGCAAATTCCAGGCGCCATCGATCTTTGCGGGTCTGACGGTGCAGGAGAATCTGACGCTGGCGGCGGAGACTCGCCGTTCCCCTTTGCAAGCCATCGGTATTCGTCGATATGGGAAAATGAGTGCTGCCATGGAGCATGTTACCCTCCAGATTGGTCTGCGAGACCGCGTTGATGCTCGTGCAGGAGCGTTATCGCATGGGGAGAAGCAGTGGCTGGAGATCGGCATGCTGCTTCTGCAGGAGCCACGGGTGTTGTTGCTGGACGAACCAGCCGCAGGCATGACGGATGAAGAAACACACAAGACCGGGCGACTTCTGCAAGAGATTGCGCGTGAGCGCTCGGTTGTGGTGGTGGAGCATGATATGGAGTTTGTGCGAGAGTTCGCAGCCAAGGTAACGGTGATGCATGAAGGAAAACTGCTGAAGGAAGGTACGATGGCGGAGGTACAGGCAGACCCGAAAGTGGCGGAAGTGTATCTGGGCAAAAGGAGGGATGACCATGCTGTCGCTGCAACGAATTGAATCCGGCTACGGGGAAAGCAATGTGCTTCGTGGTGTGAACCTGGATGTACAGCCTGGACAGGTGGTGTGTCTGATGGGCCGTAACGGTGTGGGGAAAACAACGTTGATGAAAACATTAATGGGGCTGCTCAAATCACGCAAGGGCAGTATTCAGTGGCAAAATCAGGAGTTATCCACCTTGGACTCAGCCAAGCGGGCAAGGGCAGGGATTGGTTATGTACCGCAGGGGCGGGAGATTTTCCCGCAGCTTACGGTGAAAGAAAACTTATTGCTCGGTCTGGAGACAAGTGCACCGGGAGTAAAAACGTTCCCGGAGGATGTACTGGCGATGTTCCCGGTGCTTGCTACGATGTATGGACGGCAGGGCGGGGATCTGAGTGGTGGACAGCAGCAGCAGTTGGCATTCGCCCGGGCATTGGCTTCGCGTCCGGGGTTGTTGCTACTGGATGAGCCGACAGAAGGCATCCAGCCTTCTATCGTGGAGGACATTCGGCAGGTTATTTTGCAGCTCAAGGCAAAGGGGGACCTCTCGGTTCTGCTGGTAGAGCAGAGTATTGATTTTGTACGAAGTGCCGCAGATTACATCTATATCATGGACAAAGGAACCATAACCCTGCATGGGACACCGCAAGAACTGGATATGTCGCAGTTTGAACATCATCTCTCCGTATAGTTGTAGTTAGTCGGCCAGTGGAGAAAGGTTTTAGGAGCGCTTGTCCAGGATATTCGAGTATTTCGGATATAACCGCCGGATGCATTCCGGACAGATGTCATGCGTGAATTCGGCGTGGGTATGCTTCTCCAGATAACTCTCAACGGAGTTCCAGTGTTCCTCTTCGTCCTTGATTTGTTTGCAGACAGCGCAAATAGGCAGCAGTCCGCGCAATGTGCGCACTTCAGACAATGCTTTCTTCAATTGGTGTTCTGTCTTTCTTTGTTCGGTAATATCCATGTGTGCAATTAAAGCGAGATCGGTATCCAGAATTGAATTTGAATAAGATAGAGGGGTGAGTTCTACACGAAACCACCTCTTTTCGTTGTATACAGTATACACGCAGATGTCATATGTATGATTTTGATTAAAGGGTATTCCGCGTTCTTTCAAATTCTGTGCGACAAGTGCCATGTTAGCGTTCTTGCCTCGTTTTGCCCAGGCTTCCGTCAGGTGCAGGTAGTGTCTATGACTACTGTGTATATCCGGGTTTGGTGAGCATTGACCAAGTCCCTGTTGCCAGGCACGGTTACAACTTTGGATAATCCAATTGTCATCAACAATGATGAGCTGGTGACGTATGGACTGGAACGACAGCCTCTCCAGATCGGATGTAACATGTCTCATGGATGAGACCCTCCTTTGGCAGAAATCTTATCTCAGTTCATCTGGAATATCCAAAATATCAGCGACCAGGTGTCTGAATCGGGTTGCTTTGCGTGTGCCGTGAATAAGATTGGATAAACGATAGGGTGGGATGCCATGCTGTTCACAAAAGGTCTTCTGGTCCACTTGAAGTTCGGTTAGCCGTCGTTTGATGGCCCATCCGAACGGAGTAACTGGTTTTTTCTTGTTCAAAAGGGTTCACCCCTGGTTAGAATGTAGTATTCAGCCGCTCTTTCTTCATGTAGATTATATAGAAATGCGAGCTGTATGTTTCATTATATACGTAAATTCGTCATCTAACAATTAAAAAAGACGGAAAAAAGTGTATTTTGTGATTATAAATGGCGTAAACACGTAAATAAAACAAATAAAATGACAAAAAACACGTCGGCAAGGAGGTTGCCGCGTGTTTTTTAGTTTGTTTGAATGAAGGGGAGCAGGTATGAGGAGGAAGAGGATTAGGCCCTGTAGGCATGAAGTCCAGCTCCGAGCATATGGAAACTGGGGAAAAACGATTTCATGGACATCGAGGTTGGCTGTGCCAGTCCATCCGCAGCCGAGGCGCTGACGGTCTTCCATTCATTCTCCAGATCTGTGGCCAGGCGGACCATCAGATCCTTGGTTGTATCGTTGTTCAGGGGAATGACTTTGGAGGCTTCGGTTATGCAGGCATTCATGGCTGAATGCAGGTAACCAAGGACCGCCTCCTCGACCGGGATGTCGAGGTGGTGGTTAATCCAGGCGTGAACAGTGGAGAGGCAGCCAACCGAATCATATTTGGCAAAGATCTGTTCGAGCTGGCTGAATTCAATCCAGGGGTGCAGAGCGCGTGCGAGTCTGATCAATCGTTTACCCATGGCGGCAGCTTGTTCTCTGAGATCTCCAGGGGTTCGCTGAACATGGACGAGCTTGTCGATCAGAGCTATCCGCCATGTATCCTTGTGATCTGTTGCGGTATAGATGCCTTTGATAGCCATACCTTCAAGACGAACGATGCTCGGATGCAACTGACAACGCATGAATGATTCGAGATCTTCAGCATTACGAATGGTACCCTCCCTGATATGGATATCCATGCCGAAGGAATGGGTGAACCCTCCAACCTGAATAGAGGAATCAAGCAGTTTGACATAATCGAGCAGCTTATTCCCACGGTTCACAATCATTCGCCTCCTGTGTTCGTTTAATGTCACTTAAAGTAACATTTATGTTCCTTTTTGTTTGCTTTGTGTTTAGAAATCCGAATTATATGATAGTTATCATCCCATGAATGTCCGCTTTTTGTCAATAGTATCCGTGAAATTTAATGGATTAAATCTGGGATTTAATATTTGTGTTATTTTATATAACTTATTGTGTTATTTATTTTGCGAAGTGCAGGGAGGACTATATATAAGGAAGGACTATATATAAATGAACCAACAAGATCGGCTCTTACCTAAAGAGAGGGGATCAAATCTAATCATATGCAGTTCATGGGTAATGATGACGAGATTATGCGATTTTTGATGAAAATGCCTAGCTGAAAAAGAAGTATTAAAAAATACTTTACTTTTAGTTCTGAACCCGGTATAATCAATTCTGTTGCCGATTATTTACGACATGCGGTCGTGGTGGAATGGCAGACACGCTATCTTGAGGGGGTAGTGGGCGTATGCCCGTGGAGGTTCGAGTCCTCTCGACCGCATCATATGAACGATTAAAAAGCAGCTTTCCATTAATGGGAAGCTGCTTTTTTTGTCTTTTTCGAACAGTATGACATCTGGGTTGAAAAAAGGCCATCCATTACCGGAGGAATGTTGCTCTACCTACCGGCTACGGGTGGCCTGTGTATTATTTTTGCAGCAAATTCTTGATATCTTCTTCAATCTTGTCCGGTGTTGTTTTGGGAGCATAACGTTTAATGACCTGTCCGTTCTGATTCACCAGGAATTTGGTGAAATTCCATTTGATTGCTTTGGAGCCGAGCAGGCCAGGAGCTTCTGTGCTAAGGTGTTGGAAAAGAGGGTGAGCGCTTGAACCGTTCACATCAATTTTCTCAAACATGGGGAAGCTCACGCCATAATTCATCTGACAGAACTCGGCAATATCGTCGGAAGATCCTTTTTCCTGTGCAAACTGGTTGCTTGGGAAACCAAGAACTTCAAATGGAGCATCTTGAAATTTGTCTTGCAATTCTTGCAGACCTTTGAATTGAGGGGTAAGGCCGCATGAGCTTGCCGTATTCACAATCAGGAGCACTTTGTCACGGTAGTCGGACATTTCAACTTCTTGACCGCGAAGGGTATTCACTTTGTAATCGTAGACTGTCATCTAAATCGCCTCCATTTATTTACTCTTATATCTTCTATTATATTGGTTGCAATTAAATATTGCAAAACTAATATGGTGTTAAAAGAATCAAAACAGGCAAGTTGTGCAGAATACGTGAATGAATTGCGAAGTGATTTACGCCAGAGTGAGAATTAGATAGCCTTGAAGAGATAGATAGAGTATAACTTTGTTGTAAGCGTTATTATGGATAGGAATTGGCAAAAATCTGCCGATTTGGTGATCTGGGCGGACTTTACACCGACATGGCACGGGTGTATGATTCATAACGTAATTTCAATTTAAACTAAATTGTACTTGAAAAACGAAACAAACGATAATATCGCTCGATCTTACCTTAAGATATACGAACGATGTTTTAATCGCTGAGTTTCCATTCATTAATGAATGGGAAACGGGGGAACCAACGGAATGCGCTGTCCAGGACAGTGGGCATTCATGGGGTGAATTTTCCGGTGACAGCCGGAAATAGGGCGACTCTCGCGCCCGAATCCGTCAGCTAACCTCGTAAGCGTTAAAGGGAGAGGCAACAAGCCGTACGCTGGTTCATGGTGTTTTCGCCATGGGTTATTTAAGAAGCGTTCGGGAGGCCTTGGTCCCCCACGCTTCTTTTTTGTTGTCTTTTCACGCCAAGGGAGGAACGAATGATGGATACTGAGATGATCTTAGTGACTGCTCCAAATGAAGCAGGACGTAAATTTATCAAATTGCTGATGTACAAAAAAATGCCGTTTGCCGTTCTAACCAACAGTGCAGGGGAAGAGCGAAGACTCCGTAGAATCGGAGTAGAACATGTCATTCGCATGAATACGGCTGCAGCTCAAAAATGGTTTTTGCCGCAGGGCAGCGTAGGCAACGTGTTTATTTTCGAGAACAGCCTGAATCTGACCTGTCGTTATTTACAGATCTGCCGTTCATGGACATCGAAATCCCTGTGCGTCATTACGGAGCAGAGTCATCCTAAGGGCATCTATCGGGGCATGGGCGCAGACCGGATTGTATATTCGCTCAATGGGGAAGTTGGCTTTCTCCTCAATGGTTAATGCCATAGCTTGTGATTGCTCAGGTGTAAGGTGCCTGTTATAATTGAATGTATCGATAAACGGAAGTTTGAGGAGACTCATGCAGGATGGTGAGTCTTCTTTTTTATGCTTACAAGGAGGAATTGGCGTGCCGGATGTAGGTGGATTGAAATGGTTGTTTTTTGATGTTGGAGATACGCTGGTGGATGAATGGGAGCCGGTTGATGATATTATCGGACAGTTTGTCCGTGAAGCTTGTGCTTTGGGGTATCCGGTGACAATTGAGGCGGTACGCGAACTGTTCGCGAGTTGTTACCGAAAATATGAGCAATGGCCTATGAGAGTGGCGATTCGCACATTCGTTGAAGACGAGGGGCATCAGAAACAGATTCAGGACAAGCTGAAGTTTCAAAAAGATCTTGAACGTCCTTTTCCTTCAGCGGATTCCGTTCTTCAGCAGTTGTCACGGCATTATCGCATTGGCATTATTGCCAATCAGAGTCCTGGAACGGAAGAGAGACTGGAAAGCTATGGCTTGCGGAAGTATGTTGATGTTCTGGCATGTTCGGCTGAAGAAGGAGTGTCTAAGCCAGACCCTGAGTTATACGCTGTGGCCTTGAAGCAGGCCGGTTGTGAACCGGAGGAAGCCGTCATGATCGGCGATCGGATCGATAACGACATTATACCTGCTCGGAAGCTGGGCATGCGTACGATTCGAATTATGCAGGGTTACGGAAGATTCCAGCCAGAACTATCGGATGACAAACGTGCGGATTGGACCGTTGATTCATTGGATCAACTCTTGCCGTTATTGATACCAAATCAGGATTAGATGCAGATGGTTGTTTATTGGAGTTTGAGTTTTACTATAAAAGGAAACATGTTGCTGTATTGCAACAATAAAGGCTGATCAACTGGGTATAAAATACCGGAGTTGATCAGCCTTTTTAGTATTTAGCCAATTAAAATGAGATTAGAATAACCGAATCGTCTGAATGATCAGATATACATTCAGCACAACGATAATCGCGGCAATGACCCATGAGATGATTTTGAGCCACAATTTGTTGGCGAATGCACCCATGCTTTTTTTATCACTCGTGAACATCACCAGGGGAATTACAGCAAACGGCAATTGAAGCGACAGGACGACCTGGCTCAAAATGAGTAGTTCTTCTGTGCCATGTTCTCCTGCAATGGCTGTCACAATTACCGCGGGGATGATGGCGATCAGACGTGTGACCAGTCTGCGTAGCCAAGCCGGAATTCGAATGTTCAGGAAACCTTCCATAACGATCTGCCCAGCGAGTGTACCTGTAAGGGTAGAGTTCTGACCTGATGCTAACAGCGCCACACCGAACAGGATACTTGCGACCGTAGTACCCAATAGAGGTGTCAGCAGATGATAGGCATCAGCGATCTCAGCAACCTGCGTCATACCAGCACTGTGAAATACAGCGGCAGATACAATCAGGATGGCTGCATTGATGAACAGGGCCAGTGTCAGCGCAATCGTAGAATCCATGGTCGAGTACCGAATGGCTTCTTTTTTGCCCTGTGGTGTCTGTTCGATCTGACGGGTCTGCACAATGGAAGAATGCAGGTACAGATTATGCGGCATCACGGTTGCTCCGATAATACCAATGGCAATATAGAGCATAGCCGGGTTTTGCAGGATCTCAACATTTGGTACAAAACCATGGAGAACACCGCCCATATCCGGTTTTGCCAGAAACAGATCAATCCCGAAGCAGAGGGCAATTGTTGCCATCAGCACAATGACGAGAGTTTCCAAAGCGCGGAAGCCTTTGTTTTGCAGAACAAGAATCAGGAGTACATCAACTGCGGTGATGATAACGCCGTATAACATGGGGATGTTAAATAACAGTTTTAATGCGATGGCAGAACCAATGACTTCAGCCAGATCGGTAGCTGCAATGGCAAGCTCACACAGAATCCATAACATCATAACAACAGGCATGCTGAATCGTTCACGACAGGCTTGAGCCAGATCCCGTCCAGTGACGATACCGAGCTTGCCAGCCAGCGACTGAAGGACAACGGCCATCAGGTTCGATAACAGGATAACGGATAACAAGGTATACCCGAACTGCGAGCCGCCTGCGATATCTGTTGCCCAGTTCCCCGGGTCCATGTAACCTACGGCAACGAGGTATCCTGGGCCTACAAAGGCGAGGAATTTCTTCCACCATGCAGCATTCTGCGGAACTTTCATGGAACTATGTGCTTCTCCAAGGGAAGGGGCCATGCCCGCAGTAGATAATGATTCTCTTGAAGGAGCGTTGAACGGATTTTTTTTACTCATACGATAATCACCTGACTTTGAATTATTGATTTGGAGATATTGATGCGGTACAAACCGCTCATGATATATCTAAATTTTTATGTTTATTGTTACATTGTACTCCTTCAATTATTTTTGTCTAGTGCAACTTTTATGTATCAGCACAAAATTTCGGTTGTAGCTTGAATATGCCCCTTCGTATATTACCCAACCTTAGGGAAAATACAGCCATGGCATTGAAATGCATGAAAATAATAAAGTTGTAAAAGCTGATAAAGATACAAAATTGCGTTTCAAAATGAGCCAGAAGTTTAAATTGAAAGGAAGGCAGTAAAAAACTATATGGATAAGGGAGAGATTCTGAATGGAAGCTTTATATACAGCAGTAGCGACAGTTAAAGGTGGACGTACAGGTTCGGTGACTTCTTCGGATGGCGTGCTTAAGCATGATCTGAAAATGCCAAAAGAGCTTGGTGGCTCCGGTGGTGAAGGTACTAACCCTGAGCAACTTTTTGCCGCTGGATATGGAGCATGTTATGAAAGTGCCCTTGCCAATGTAGCACGCAAAGCAGGTGTGAAATTGGAGGATGTGGTCGTTACAAGTAACGTATCCATTGGTAAAGACCCTGCGGATGACGGTTTTCAGCTGTCTGTTCGTCTGGACGTTAGCATGCCTGGTGTAGATCACAGTCAAGCAGAAGAACTGGCCCGCAAGGCGCATGATTTCTGTCCATATTCCAAAGCAACACGCGGCAACATTGATGTTGTATTAAACGTAGTTTAAGATTTGACTCCTGGTAAGTAAAGGGAACATATAGAGCAGGTTATCCCAGATACCTGATGTTCGACTACAAAGCCCTGCTGGCAATCGGCAGGGTTTTGTGTTGATTATCATATAAGGACATGATGCAGGAGATTAGATGCCAGATCGCGTACTATTTTACATAATTGCACTCTCACTTCATGCTACACATTCCATAAAGGGGGAACGAAGATGAGTATTGAAGAGATGATCGAGCGGCGATTTGTGTGTACAAAATGCAGGGGCACGGATTGTAACATTAAGGAAGTTTCCATGTCAGGAGCAGGCCTGAGTAAGATGTTTGATATACAGCATAATCACTACCTGTTCGTGGCTTGTGCTTCCTGCGGGTATGTTGAAGTATTTGATCCGGATGTCTTGAAAGGGAAAAAACAGGGACAGGTAGGGACGATTCTGGATATTCTGTTTGGCGGGTAGACATGCGCGAGTTGACATTGATCTGAATTTTCTTTAATATAACTTAGTACTGAGTAGTGTCATTGCATGAACCAAATTTGAATTAAACAGGTGATATCCATGTCTTATAGACCGCGTATTGCAGATTTAGAATTAGCTTATGGTAACAAGGAAGACGGATTGTATGAATTCAAAATGAATTTGGTAGACGGTACAAAATGCCGTGTATTCTACACCCGTTCACCGGAATGGAAGATGACCAATATCAGCCGTCTGCAGAAAACCCCTTGTCCAGTATGTCGCAAAGATTTCATTTGCAAATGTATGGACCAGTGGGCAAGTGACCTGCATCAACAGATGATCGATGACCAATGGATGGAAAAGGCAGTTACGGAATAATTGTCGGACAGATACGAGCGTGGGCACAATGCCTGCGCTCTTTTTCTTTATATTTCCCATTTATGCGTGTTCAAAAAGAGCGGTGTTCAGTCTTTTTGAACTACCTCTAGAAATAAATTTAGAATTAGTGAACAAGAAGGCCCAGATTGGGTAAGTTACTCTAACCGCAACAATAGGAGGCAGCCAATATGACAGCAAATCAAACAGATGTGCATCAGGGACATCCGATCGTACTGGTGGATGGTGTCTGTCACTTCTGCCAGGGCTTAACCAAATGGATTATCAAGCGTGACCCGGAAGGAAAATATCATTTTGCATCGCTTCAATCGGATGTAGCCAAGGAATTGCTGAAGAAAGGCAATTTGTCGACAGATAGTATGGACACCTTTGTGCTGATTGAAAATGGAAAATACTATACACGTTCAACCGCCGCACTGCGATTGGCTAAGGGTCTAAAGTTTCCTTATCCGTTGTTATATGTGTTCATCATGATACCGAAATTTATTCGTAATGCAGTCTATAACTGGGTTGCTCGCAACCGTTATCGCTGGTTTGGCAAGGATGAAGCGTGTATGTTGCCTACACCGGAGATCAAAGATCGATTTCTGTGAAAAAGTCTCGTGCGACACATTGTATCCAAATTTGATGATTAATAGCGGAAATAATTGGGTAATGACTACAGATCATATCTATTTTGGGAGGAAAACAACTTGAAGAAGTGGACTACATTAATTATCGGGGCATTATTAGCAGTAAGCTTGGCAGCATGCGGAAACGACACAGACAACACGGCAACGCCGCCAGCGACCAACAATGAAACATCTAACGAGGGTAATACACCTGCGGAGCAGGAAACAAAGATCCCTACCCTGGATGAGTTGATTACCAAAACGAATGCAGCAACCAAAGAAATGAAAAGCTTCACAACTGAAGCAAACATTGATCAGAATCTGAAACTGGATGCTGGTGAACAGTCACAGGATCAACAGGTTAAAACATCGCTCAAAATGGATATCATCAAAGATCCAATGATGATCTACCAAGAGATGAAAATGGAAATGTCTGGGCAGGAAGCGCAGAATGTAAAACAATACATCACTTCAGATACGATCTATTCACAAGTGGGAGAACAATGGGTTAAAATTCCTGAAGCTCAAACCAAAGAATTGGTGGAGCAGATGAAAGCAAGCATGAATCCAGAAGGTGAATTGGATCAGTTCAAAAAGATTGAGGAAGACACCGAAGTTACAGAAGATGGCGACAATTATGTCATTAACGCTAATGTATCCGGTGATAACGTAAAGGAACTGGCCAAAGCCGTGATGGAGCAAAACGGATCGAATGCCCAGACCCAAGCGATGCTTGAACAAATGAATATTACAAGCATGAAGATGAAATATATGATTAACAAGGAAACCTATCTGCCTGCAGGTACGGATGTAAACATGGTCATGGAGATGGAACAGAATGGACAGAAAATGACGATGGACATGAAGATGAACAGTACATTTTCTAACCACGATCAAGTGGAAGAGATCAAGATTCCACAAGAAGCATTGGATAGCGCTAAGTAAAACAGGCACCTCTGAACTAGATCTGTGTGAGCCGAGAGGTTTACCGGATTAGAATCAGGGGTGTTTTTCTGTTTAGCGGAGATTATGGTCAGGGTTCAAGTTGTTATAGTATAGTCATATTTAAGTAGAGAGGGGAGATAAAAGATGATTGAATATGCACACATCCACCATGTTAGTCTGGCTGTACGTGATCTGGAAATCGCGAAGAAGTTCTACTCGGGGTTACTGGGCATGCAGGAGATTGAACGTCCAGCCTTCCGCTCCACGGGTACATGGTACGCTATCGGCAGCCAGCAGCTTCATCTGCTTCAGCACCCAGAGGGTCACACGTTACGTGAGGCTGGGATTGATACTACAGACGGTCACTTTGCGATCTGGGTCACCAGTTATTCAGAGACTATAGCCTGGCTGGAGCAGCAGGGAATTGAGTATGAAGCGAGACCTGACAGTGTAGCTGGATTCGCGCAGATTTTTGTACTTGATCCGGACCGTAACATTATTGAGTTCGATTCACCGTACAACTCTTAAGGAAAAAGGGTTAGAATAAATCCCTTGCTCCCCCAGAAATTGTATGCTATATTATCCATACATTCATAGCACGTGACGGAAGCACCGTCCATATACTGCATATTCATGCGGTTATTGGACGGTGCTTTTTTGTGCTTTTTGACAGGGAGGGAAGGAAAAATTGATTGTACTGAAGGTTGCTCTGGTTTCAAAGGATAGAGATTACATTAGCGCTTGGCTTGATTATGTACAGGGAAATTCATCTGGTCTTCATGTGCGTTTCACGGCATTCTCCCAAGAGGATTCGTTCAGGGATCACATGAAAGAGCAAGAAGGTCGAGAATTACCGGATCTGGTTATTGCGGAACCGGAGTTTCTGAATGACTGGCTGAATAACGGGGGAGAAGTATCAGGTGTACCTTGGCTAATGCTTAGTGAAGGGATGGAGGAGGTGGATGAGGCCAAGCGGCTGATGAAATATCAACCCTTGCCTGCTTTGCTGGATGCTGTGATGCATGCTTGCCGGCAGCCACGCCGTAAGAAGGTTCACCATCCAGGGCAAGAGACTCTCTCCATCGGTGTAGTATCCGCTTCTGGTGGAAGTGGCAAAACGGCAGTGGCCTTGCATATGGCGAAGCAATTGGGACTTGCAGGATATGCTGTTCTTTATCTTAATCTGGAGACGCTGGACAGCACGCTCCCGTTTCTGGAAAAGGGACTAACTAGAAGTGGGCAGCGCCACCCGGATGCGGAGACGGGATTGTCCCGCTTGTTATACGATCTGAAGGTGGGCAGGAAGGAATCCGGTAAGCAGTTACAGGTACAATCGAAGGGCGTAGATGGATATGTGGTCCGGCATGAAGCGCTGAAATCCGATGTGTTCTGGCCATTATCAAATCGGAAAGAACTGTTGCAAATGACTCGTGAGGATACGTCGAATCTGCTTCGTTATTTAACGGATTGTGGACAGTATGACGTGTTGATTCTGGATGGGGATTCCGGTTGGGATGGGCGCAGTGAAGGGGTGCTGGATGCAGCAGATGCATTTGTCTGGTTGGTTGAGGATGATATATCTGCCATGCATCGATGGGGACAATGGTTACAGCATGCTGAGCGTACGAAGCCAGATCTATACGAAAGTATGTTGGATCGTTCACGCTTTGTGGTTAACAAATATCGGGACAATGTCGTCAATGCACTTCCACGCCCTGATCTGCATCTGGATGCAGTGTTACCCTATATCCCTTCTTGGAAGCAACTCAGTCAGGAGGAAGTCATGCTTAGTTCTCCGATCTTCCAACGTGAAGTGAAGAGATTATGTGCCATGCTGGTACAAGATGGCGAAGAAGAATTGAAGCAGACGGGACGAATTCAGAAGCAGGATCGGTGGGCGTTATGACGGATTCATCCAATAGAATACTGGATCGTGAAGAACAGTTTCAGATGATGCGAAGGGAAGTCAGGGCTGGCCTCGATCTAACCTCTTCCGCAGGAGATGATGAACTGTGGCAGGGAATAGAACGCAAAGTTCTTACTGACCCGAAGCTGGATGATCTGACCTCAGGAGAGCGTCACACGCTGGTACAGCGATTGTTTGACTCCTTTCGTGGATTGGATATTTTGCAGCCACTTGTGGATCATCCCGATATTACGGAAATTATGATCAATAGTCACAAGGAGATTTTTGTGGAGCAGGAAGGTGAAGTCAGCCAGATCACCCTTGAATTTGAGTCAAGGGAACGGCTCGAGGATATCATCCAGATGATTGTGTCCGGGGTAAACCGGATTGTGAATGAGTCTTCTCCAATCGTAGATGCCCGTTTAAAGGATGGTTCGCGGGTCAATATCGTGTTGCCTCCTATTGCCTTGAAAGGCCCCACGATGACGATTCGTAAATTTCCCAGTGAACCGATGAAGATGTCCGATCTGATTGAAAAGGGAGCCCTGCATGAAGAAGCGGCAGAATTATTGCAGCAGTTGGTAAGGAGCAAATACAACATCTTCATTGGAGGCGGGACCGGATCGGGAAAAACGACCTTTCTGAATGCATTATCCCAGTTTATCCCTGCCGATGAACGGATTATTACCATTGAGGATTCGGCTGAGCTACAGATAGTTACGGTACCAAATCTGGTATCACTGGAAACGCGGAATGCAAACACCGAAGGCAAGGGACAGATATCTATTCGGGATCTGATCAAATCTTCCTTACGGATGCGTCCGAACCGGATTGTGATTGGGGAAGTCAGGGGCGCAGAAGCGCTGGATATGTTACAGGCCATGAACACTGGCCATGATGGATCTTTGTCTACAGGGCACGCGAATACCATCTCGGACATGATTAGCAGACTCGAAACGATGGTGCTTAGCGGTGCCGATCTTCCTATTGCGGTTGTAAGGCAGCAGATTAGTTCAGCAATCGATATTTTTGTACATCTGTCCCGGCTACGAGATCGTTCACGGCGGGTGACAGAGATTAGTGAAGTGATTGGCATGCAGGACGGTGAGGTTATGCTGAATCCACTGTTTCGTTTCCAGGAACAAGAAGAGCGTGAAGGCAAAATTATTGGCGGGTTAGTGCAAGTTGGAAAGTTGAATCAGGTGGATAAAATTCAGATGGCTGGGCTCGGGGAATGGCTGGATGAATACATAGAACAATATAGTGTTGAATTAGATTCATCAGATAACAACGTGAATTAAAGCCATTGGAAGGTGATTACTGTTGGGTGAAGCCAGACAGATGTTGACGGATTACACCGTATATACGCTTTCCCGGAGACAACGAATGGTCTGTATGCTGATTAGCGGTCTGCTGTTTTTTGGCATCGGAATTCTGTTCTACCATCACTGGTTGGCTGGAGCGATCCTGGCTGCGGGTTGCATATGGGTACCAAAACATTGGACTAAAGTGCTGTTGGAACGAAAAAGAATGACACTCAGTTTACATTTTAAGCAAGCATTATATGCATTATCTTCGGCACTTGCCTCAGGAAAATCGGTGGAAAATGGATTCAAGGAATCCGTAGAGGATCTGCGGATGTTGAACCCGGAAGCGGATACCGATCTGATTCGTGAGTTCACGATATTGCGGACACGGATGGAGTATGGACAACCAATTGAAGAGGCACTACAGGATTTTTCGGATCGGGCGCAGATTGAAGATATTACGAACTTTGCAGATGTGTTCATTACGTGCAAACGGACTGGCGGGGATCTGGTTGAGGTTGTGCGTCGTACCTCTGCGGTGATTGGTGAGAAGCTGGATATTCAGCAGGATATTATGGTCGCGGTATCGCAGAAAAAGTTCGAATCAAAGGTGATGTTTGCCGCTCCATTTATTTTTCTGATATTCCTCAATCTGACCGCCAAGGACTTTATGGAGCCGTTATATAGCGGGATGGGGTATCTCATCTCTAGTGGAGCATTGGCAGTACTCGCCTGCTGTTATCTGTGGATTAATCGCATTATGGATATCAAAGTATAAGGAGCTGAAACGATGCTGCTTCCCGTTATAGTCGCAGGGATGCTCGGAGCGGGATGGCTGGTGCTGGATCGAACCCGGGGGCAGACCTACCGGCATCTGCGCAAGCTGGATATGGAAGGATTACGACTGAAAAAATTGCATGGTCCCTTCCTGTTTATATTGGACAAGTTCGAGATTGGACGCAGATTGCCAGTGCTCATGTTTCGAATGCAACATGCCATTCAGAAAATGTACGGCATACAGCACAGCGGAGAGAAAACGATGCTGTATTGCGCTGAAATGTTGACTTATACATGGCTCATGCTGCTGGTGGGATGCCTGTTATCACTCGTTGGAGATATGGGCATCGGAGGTATGGTGGGTGGGCTCGCGCTCGGTGCAGCGTTGCCTTTTGCGCTCTACAAAGACCTCAATACAAAGGTGCAGCGAAGAGACCAGGATATTCTTATGGAACTGCCTGAGCTGCTGAACCGAATTGTACTGCTGGTTGGCGCAGGGGAGACCGTGCAACGTGCTATCGTTCACTGTGTCACAAGCCAGGGGGAACGGGATCATCCGCTGTACAACGAACTCAGAAAGACGGTGGGAGATTGGAATAATGGTTACTCGTTTCAACAATCATTTGAACAGTTCAGTCGCCGCTGCGGTGTACAGGAAGTGACGATTTTTACGACAACAGTGCTGCTGAATTTCCGACGTGGGGGAGGTGACTTTGTATTGGCGCTGCGGGATCTGTCACATGTGTTGTGGGAGAAACGCAAGGCTGTCAGTCGGGCGAAGGGAGAACAGGCTTCTTCCAAACTGGTGTTTCCAATGGTACTGATCTTTTTTACGATTGTGGTCATGATCGGGGCACCTGCTTTTATGATGATGAATATGTAGGAGGAATTGGGATGATGGAAGTATTGAAGAACAAGGTAAACGTATTTTGGGAGGAAGAGGACGGGCTCGGCACGTTGGAGCTGATTCTGATTATCGGGGTTATTATCATTATTGCTTTGATTTTTAAAAACCAAATTAAGACGTTGGTAGAGAGACTGTTAACTAATGTGAGTAATAAAAGTAATGAATTTTTCGAATAACAAGTTCAAAAAGGAAGAAGGGAGCTTCACCGTTGAAGCCTCCCTGATCTTCCCTGTTGTGCTGTTTATTCTTGTGTTGTTGCTCTTCTTTACCATGTACATGTATCAAAAGACATTCCTGAATCAACATGCTTATGCAGCTTCCGAACGTGCAGCCTATAGCTGGGACAACAGCCACAAGAAGGCGATGACAGGTGAATATGTTGTTGGAGAACATGACAATCTGTACTGGAGACTGACGGACGATCGTATGCTTGGAGCACTGTTTGGCTGGGCGGGAGCGGATAATCAGGTTAGCGTCTCTATACCTGGTGGTGAAGGTGGCAATCTCTCGGGACAGAAATTAGCACAAGCGGTGCAACATATGCCCTCAGCTATGAAAGGAACGATTGAGTATCAGAATTCTCTGATTCAGCGGAAAGTAACAACCAAGCTGGAACAAGTAATTTCTTTGCCTCTTCCTTCTTTTTTGTTCGATTCAGGTAACCGTGTCCTCACTCAAGGATCGTCCGCAGTAGTTGAACCGGTTGAATTCATTCGAACGGTAGATTTAATCCGGTATTACGCAGCCAAGTTTAAAGGAAAAGGCGGTGCGGCGACCAGTACAGCGGCAGAAGCCGGACAGGTTGTGCAGCATTTTGGCAAAAGCAAAAAGTGAGAAAAGGAGGAGGGCGGAGCTGTTTAGAAAAAAAGACGGTGAGTTGGGAGCCGTAACCCTTTTTTTAATATTAATATTGGCCGGAGTTTATATGTTTGTCGCAATATTTATTGATTACGCTCGTATAGCGGCATTCAAGGTGCAGACCGAACGCATGACTCATGCTGCGATGAGATCCGTCATGTCAGCCTATGACACATCACTCCGGGAGTATGGTTTATTCGGGTATGGGGACAGCAGTGGGGATGCAATTATGGCTAAAGTGTTGAATGATAGTGTGAAGCCTTCAGCTGTAAAAGATGGATTTCCCATTCTGGATATCCAGTGGGATACAACTTCGCTGAGCATGGAGCGTGAACTGGGCAGATACGATATATTTAATCGCCAGATTCAGGAGGATATGAAGTATCGGGCTCCGGTTGATTTTACCCTTGAAGTGATCAATCGGTTCAAACCGATATCAGACGAGATGAAGGAAGCCGCGCACACGGTAGACTTGCTGAAAAAATTACAGAAGTTATATGACAAACGTGAAGAATTACTGGATGAAGCCATTGCCAATCAGACGGAATCCGCGGAGAAACTGAAGAATCTTCCAAAGTTAATCATGGACCCGCCTTCACAGGCCATCTATGAAGAGATGCTGGAAGATACACCAGAGACGGCTGCCGAGGCAGCGGCACGTTATGCAGATTATCTGAACAAGAAACAGGCGGATGAGGGACTGCCGTTCAGAGAGCAACAATACATATTGGAACTGGCTCGTTATCGGACTGGTGTTGGTAATGTGGTGACAGGCATCAGCATGATCATACAACCGGCGTTACAGGCCCATCAAACAAAGCTGGAGGAAGCGCAGTCCAAAATCGAAGAAGCACGCAAGATTAATGAGGAAATGAAACGTGTGATCGCGGAGGGGGAGAACCGTTCGCAGAATGCGAGCTATGACAACGTCGGCAACTCAAATTTGCCTGGGACGAGTCCTGCATCTACTGGATCAGGCAGTGAAGCTAAAAGCACACGTTCTCTTGCTTCGGAGCTTGTGAGGGCAGATAGCCTATTTGATCAGTTGAAGGCACGGGTTGCTTCCCAGAATTCGGACTTCTCTAACGTCAGAAGAGACAACATGGAATTGAATACACAGCTTCGCAGTGTCACGGCCATGAGCGGTGTTCCGATTAAACCGGCGGTCAGACAGGCAAGTCAGGTTACGGAACGATATATGGACACCTATGTACGTAGCGGTCCTGCCAATCTCATCCTCCAAAGTAAGCAGCAGTTGGAGAGTGGTCGTGGGTCGGATGCCCAGCGCAAAGCGAATGACAAAGAATCCAAAGGGAAATTGAAGGAAGTCAAACGAATCTTGTCGCAGATTCAGAATGGAAGCTCGGGGTCCATGGACGCTCTCAAACAGTTGGAGGAATATTACAACGCTAATATTGCTTTTAACGAGGCTAGTCGTGAGGAAGCCAAAAAGGCAGAGATTGCTGGAGATCCCTATGACTCTGGTGGCGATGCCATGAAGGGGATGGACAGTTTGTTTGGCGGAATGTCCGGTCTGATGGACAGTCTTGGCGACGAATTGTTTCAGAATGAATATGCTTTAGCCTATTTCAACTCCATGGATTTTGGCCAGTTATTTACCTGGACTGAAGGTAGTGGAGATGCTGGTGATGTTTTCAAACTGGAGAATCAGGAACTGGAGTATATCGTTTACGGGTTTCATAATCCTTCGGGTAACATCGCTGCGGCATATGCGGAGATATTTGGTATGCGGCTGGCTATTCGGACGGCAGAAGGGTTAATTGAGCACAGCAAGCTTGGGAATCCACTTCTGGTTTTATCGGCGGCAATCTTATATGGGATTACAAACGCCATCGCGGATATGGTGAAATTAGCAAAAGAGGGCAGTGTGGAATTGTCCAAGTATATCAAAGTCAAACTGACGTACAGGGACCATCTCCGATTGTTCCTATTGATGCATAGTAACAATGAACGCAAAATGTCCAGAATGCTGGCGCTAATTCGATTGAATACTGGTGTGAATCCAGATGAGAAACAGACGTATGCTTCGGGTAACATGCGTAGTAGCATCAAACTTTGGTTTTTACCAGGGGTGGTTAGAAGCATAGGTGCAGTTATGGGTAGTGAGGATCAGGTTGAAGATGGGCGATTTTTCATTGAGCGAAAGGCGGAGTATTCCTATTGAATAATTAGGATCGTTTCGGTGGAGGGATTATGGATAAGCAGCAACATTATGAAAAAGAAAGCGCACAAAAGCAGATTCGTTTAACACGAATAATCAGATTGCAGCGTTTGAAGTCTCTCAAAAAGCAGATATGTTCTCAAAAAAAGGAACAGGGTAGCATGGTTCTGGAAGCTTCACTGGTGTTACCTGTCTTTATATTCTTTATCATGTTTCTCATCTTCATAGTGCAAATGACTCTAATCTCCACAGCGTTACAGAGCACGGCGGGTGAAGCGGTGAAGCAATTGTCAACGAAAATATATCCCGTTTCCCTTGCATTCACACCTTCTGATTCTGCCGGCGGAGAAGGTTCAGGAGGGGGCTGGAAGATACCAGAGTTATCACTGACGGAATGGGCAGAAGGTTATGCTTCTTCTCTACCCGAGCCTTTAAGTGATTGGGTACGTTCAGCGGCGGCCAGTGGTGAACAGCCACTACAGGAGATCAAAACATCCGTCTTGGAAACCGTACTTGATCCCACGGTAAAACCGCTGCTTCAACCTTTTATCGAGCCAACGCTGCTTAATATGGAACGTGTTCATGTGAATGGTATTTCGATACCTGATCTCAAAAACAAAACAAATCCATATTTCCGACTTGAACTGAGTTATGAATTGCCTATAAAAGTCCCCTTTCTCAGTAAACCACTTCGGATTCAGGCTGCTGCGGCAGAACGGCTATGGATTGGAGATACCGGAGAAGGATCAGATGGCAGCGCAGGAGACGGGGATACTGCGGGTTCAGCAACGGTACTGTCGAAGCCTGACCCGGCATACATAGGCAACAATGCAACGATCAAGGTGAAGGTAGAACCAGGAGCGACAGCCAACTTAACGATATTTTACAAGTCAGGTGAAAGTTCTGCGAAGCACATCGGCTGGGCCACCGCAGATGAGAATGGAATTATTGAATGGAACTGGTTTGTTGGTACTCGGACAACAGAAGGAACATGGAGTTTTGTTGTCGAGACAGGGGACGGTGCCAAGACGGAGACTACGTTTACGGTAGCCTCCAGAAAATAAGTGAGGAGATGATGGAGGTGGAATGGTTTTACATTGCCTGTGGCATATACGTCATTGCAGCTTTTATTACAGATATTCGTTCAATGAAAATTCCAAATCGATTGACTTTACCCGTGACTGTTGCAGGCGTATTGGCCCATATCATATGGGGAGGTTGGGATGGTTTCTTGTTTTCAGCCGCTGGATTTGCAGCAGGTTTTGGCATTTTGTTTCTGATGTATGCGATTGGAGCCGTAGGGGCAGGAGATGTGAAATTGTTTGGTGGGATTGGCGCATGGACGGGACTTGCTTTTGGCATTCATGTCATTATTTACTCCGTTTTGTACGCGGGCGCAATTGGTCTAGTGATACTTCTATTCCGTAAAGATTCAGCGAAGAGAATTCGAGGCATGGCAGGTAGTCTTGCAGGTTTTTTTATGCTCGGTTCGCTCAAGCTGGTAAACAAAGAGAAGACATTAAAGTTTCCGTTTATGCTGGCCGTATTGCCCGGGTTTATCACGGTCCTTGTCTCAGGACTTTTCCCGTAAGTGAAGGAGTAGAGAAATTTGAGAATAACAATGGAAAGAGAGGATTGGCATGTATGGACTAACGAGAGATTTTATTCGTAATGGTGGGGCTTTCATGGTTTTGGAGAAAGCAGACGGGTTACGAATGGAGGAATTGAGCCGTGTACAGATGGGGATGTTGTCCTCCAATCAGATTCCGCGACTTCTTCCTGTTCATATTCGGGAAGTCGATCGAAATGTAACTTTGCAGTACGACATATCAGGGTACAAGATGTTATCTCAGATGTTAAAGTCAAGCAAAATCAAATTGCGTGTTCTGTATGGTTTGTTGTTCCAACTAGCCGATGCCTTCACGGAATGCCGACAGTATATGTTGGAGCCTCGTAAATTATTGATCCAGGAAGAGTCTTTGTTCATTAACGGTTCATTCGAACAGGGTGAGCTTGGGATAGTATATGTTCCAATCATGGATACAGTTGAAGTTGATCCAACGCCTCAGCAATTCCGTGAGCTAGTGATCAGACTGATGGCACATGTACAGGAACTGCAGGGAGAAGGTATTCAGCGTGTTCTGCAGTTATGTGACAACGAACGCTGGGATATCAGACAGTTGCGAGAGCTTCTGTTGGAATTATACGCTGACGAGCAAGAGAATGGAGGAGGCGCAGCATTTCTCTCGTCCAGAACTTTGGACACACCCAATGATCCAAGAGGTGATCTTCATTCGTCGATTTCTGAGCGAGATAGCAGGCTAGCCACTGGTACTTCTCGGCCATATCAACCCGGTCCTCCCGTTCAAAATGCTGGTGTGGGGCCGCAACTAAATTTCCGTCAGCCACAGAAAACAAATGAATTCGAGGTTGAAGACATTCCGGTGAGATCTCGAACCTTTCCAGGCAGGCGCTCACCTGAGCAAGTTCCATTAGAGAGTTCAATCGGTATGGATAAGAAAGGAAGTAACTCGTATGATTCGCTAGAGCGTGTTGATATGGAAGTGGAGGAAAAGCCCGGATCTTCCAAAGTAACTTATATCATATTGGGCTGTATGGTTGCCATGGCATTGGTATGGAGATTTATTTACATGGAGCAACCAGGACAGACGCAGATGATCCTGTGCATGGTACTAAGCCTTGGCTTGTTTGGTGTAGCAGGATGGACGTGGAAGCGCAAGGGAAGCCCTCATAATGACTCAGAGAATAAGCGGTCTTTTTCATTCAATTTAGGTAAGAACAAAGGTAAGCAAATGGAAGATGAAGAGGAACAATTTCAGGAAAGTTGGCGCTGGAATACAGCTGATAGGAAAGAGGAACGCATAAACCAAATGGTTGCATCCGCCTCAGAAGGTGGTAGCGAGCATTCCCGTTTTCAAAATTTGCATATGGCATCTGAACACTCCGAACCACCGTTAGTTCAGCGCCATGTGGAAACGGTAGCTTCAACTTCAGAGCTAATTCGACAGGATGCAGTTGCGGAGGCAACCGTAAATTTGCAGAATCTGAGTGGAGGTAATGTTACAGGGGCAGGCCCGGTGATGGCGTCTTATTATCTTGAACGAAGATCTGGAAGCAGTGACCAACATGAACGGATGGATGTGCAAGGAGCATCTTTTGTCATCGGAAGATCAGCAGACATGGTTCAGTGGGTGGACACAGCGACCGGCGTGTCCCGTGCTCATGTGGAATTGAGCCGGAACAAATCGGGCTATGTGATTAAGGATCTGGGTTCCGTCAATGGCACCATTCTTCAGGGCAATATTCTTGCTCCGTATAAGGAGTATCCATTGGCGGATGGAGACACATTTACACTTGCGGAATCAGTCTACACTTATCGGTCGGTTGGATAAGACATAGTTCAATCAATCAGATAAGCCGCGGTGCTTCAGATCTTCCAGTGCCTGGGTTAAGGTTGGGAAAGTGAATTGGAAACCGTGGTCGAGAGCTTTTTGCGGAATGACTCTCTGCCCTTGAAGCACGACAACGGATAGTTCTCCAACCAAGGTTTTAATCAGGAAGCTGGGTACGGGGAACCAGTGAGGGCGATGATACACTTTACCGACCGTACGACCGAATTCATCATTGGTAACAGGGTTCGGTGAGGAAGCATTGACTGGACCTGACACTTGTTTATTTTGAATGCTAAAATCAATGAGTCTTACGATATCCATAATGTGAATCCAGCTAGTCCATTGCTTGCCACTGCCGATCTTGCCACCAACACCCAGCATATAAGGAAGTTTCATCAATGGAAAAGCACCTCTTTTATGTCCAAGAACCAGACTTACCCGGATTTTAACGAGTCTTACATTTTTGATTGCATCTGCAGCAACTTCCCATTGTTCCGAGACCCGGGACGGGAAATTCATTGATTTTTGCGGACTGCTCTCGTCAAAGGTTTCGTTAGGAGAGGTTCCATAGATGGCCATGGCAGAAGCCTGGACGACGACTTCCGGCTTTTGTTCCAGGGATTCCACCAATCGGGCTACCCGCGCTACGGTCGTGACTCTGGATTCAACAATCTCCAGCTTCGCCTTGGTTGTCCATCGTTGATTCAGCGTTTCTCCGGCAAGGTTAACGAGAGCGTCCATACCTTCCAACAAGTGAGGTTGTTCTTCGACTTGTTCCCACGATATATATGTAAGATTTTCACTTGGATTATGCAAGTCAGGCAGTTTTCGTGTAATAACTTTCACATGGTGCCCGGCTTGCAACCAGTAATCTACAAGTGCTCCTCCTACAAATCCGGTACCTCCACAAATGGCAATTTTCATATCAAACATCCTCTCTGTAATTTCACTACGCTGATACATACCGTTGGATCGACAAACAGCCCCGTACGGTAAGCAATGCCTGTTGGGAAAAACTTACCTGACGGAGCATATCTGTATCTAATTAACCAAATCTATATGCCACTTAACTCATCTTTTATTTTATTTAATCAAATGTTGATAAGGGGAATAATCGATTTTGTTTTTCTCCAAAAATTTGACCAAAAACTTATTATCCCGCTTCGGTGTGGCAATAATGTATCCTTTGATGCAATGATCTCTCGATACTTCCGTGGCATTGTCTTCGACTGCAATCTTACCGATCTCTGCAGCAATGGAATGTTTGGCGATGTCACGAAATGGCCCGGGCACAGGCTCCACTAGTTGATCCAAAAAAGCTTTGGCTTCATCTGTCCATAAGTGACGGCTGGCTTCAACCCAATAATTCTGCCAATCCAGTTTGGACTTTCCGTCTGCTTTTGGTAGCACTTTCAAAAACTTGCGCATCATGAAAAATCCACCGATACACATGCTGCCTAGCAATAAAAAAGTCCAGAATGCGATCGTATTCATAAACCAATTGCTGGGGGAATAGCTGTTCAGTATTATCACGTAGGAGTCGAAAATCATTGCGGAGTCACCTCGGTTCATTGATTTTCACGGAAAGACGGATTCCGTCTACCCATGTTCCACATATTAGCTGTCAAAAATAGGCTCTATCCCGAATTATAGCGCATTTCTAGATTTATTTCGATAATCGCGTTAGAATAAGGGATAATTCAGAATAAGGGGGATCAATAATGCTGAAAATCGGCTCCCACGTGTCCTTTTCGGACAAGGGATTATTGAGTGCAACGAAGGAAGCGTCCTCGTACGGTTCCAGTTCGTTTATGATATATACGGGTGCACCACAGAATACACGTCGCAAGCCAATTGAGTCCATGTATATTGAAGAAGGCAAGGTTGCCATGCAAGAGGGTGGAATGGAAGATATCGTTGTCCATGCACCGTACATTGTTAATCTTGGCTCATACAAAGATAATACGTTTAGACTGGCTGTAGATTTCCTTCAGGAAGAGATTCGTCGGACACATGCTATTGGTGTGAAGAACATCGTATTACATCCCGGCGCATTTACAGACAAAGATGCCCACTATGGGATCGGACGGATCGCAGAAGGATTGAATGAAGTGCTGGAGGGTGTGAAAGACACGGATGTGAACATCGCTCTGGAGACCATGGCTGGCAAAGGTACGGAGATGGGTCGCAGTTTCGAAGAGATCGCTCAGATTATCGAGAAAGTAACATATAACGAGCGCCTGACTGTGTGTATGGATACATGTCACATTCATGATGCCGGATATGATATCGTTAATGATTTTGACGGTGTACTGGAACAATTCGATCGTACGGTAGGACTTGACCGCATTGCCGTAATGCATATTAATGATAGTAAGAATGCTGTGGGTGCGCACAAGGACCGTCATACACCAATTGGCTCTGGCTGGATCGGGTTTGAAGCGATTAACAGCATCGTCAACCATGAGAAGCTTCAAGGACGTCCATTTATTCTGGAGACACCTTGGATTGGTAAAGAGTCCAAGACACAGCGTCCAATGTATGAGGTTGAGATTGCGCTGCTTCGTGGGGATGTTGCCGGTCGATTTGGCCAGGAATTCCTGACTGAAGTAGAACAGTTGCAACACTTTTTCAAAGGTAAAGAGATTGAGTCTCGTTCGTATATTCTGGATGTGTGGACGTTGCTCAAAAATGATGCTAAAGCCAAAAAGGCAGATCCGCGCGAACCACTGGAACGCCTCTATGACATGGTGACTGAAGCTGCACTATTCCCGCATTTGAATGAAGAACAACTGAATCATCGCTTGATTGCATGGCTTGCGGGTTAATCCCGCAGGTCATGGCTTAATTGAAGGAGGAAGAATAACCCGATGGAGATCCACGCTAAACAAGTACGCCCTGATTCTAAAAACCGCGCCGATCGTGCGCGCATGCTTATTTCCTGTCCTGATGGTCCAGGAATTGTAGCTGCCGTATCTCATTTCCTACACCAGCATGGTGCAAACATTGTTCAGTCGGACCAGTATACAATGGACCCTGCTGGCGGCATGTTCTTTATGCGAATTGAGTTTGATCTTCCGCAATTGTTGGTCAATTTGCCGAAACTGGAAGCCGATTTTGCAGAAGTGGCAAGCCGTTTCCAAATGGAATGGACGTTATCTGCGGTTAGCCGCAAGAAGAAACTGGCTATCTTTGTATCCAAAGAAGATCACTGTCTGGTTGAATTGTTGTGGCAATGGCAGGCAGGCGACCTGGATGCAGATATTGCGCTTGTGGTCAGCAACCATCTGGACATGAAGGACTATGTAGAATCATTTGGCATTCCATATCATCATATCCCAGTTACAGCAGATACGAAAAAAGAAGCGGAACAGCGCCAACTGGACGTCATCGGCAACGATGTGGATGTGATTATTCTGGCTCGTTACATGCAGATCATCTCTCCGATGTTCATTGAGCATTACCGCAATCGAATCATTAATATTCACCATTCGTTCCTGCCAGCCTTCGTGGGTGGTAAACCGTATGCGCAGGCGTACAACCGCGGTGTCAAAATAATCGGTGCGACAGCGCACTATGTTACGGAAGAACTGGATGGCGGCCCGATTATTGAACAGGATGTGCAGCGTGTAAGCCACGGGGACGATGTAACCGAGCTGAAGCGTATTGGACGTACCATTGAGCGTGTTGTGCTCGCACGTGCCGTGAAATGGCATGTCGAAGACCGCGTGCTTGTTCACGAAAATAAAACCGTTGTATTTTAAGCTCACGCTTTAATACTGTGCAAGGTTGATTCGGAACCACGTAATAGACTAACAATAAAGCGACCCCAATTCGTTTACGAAGCGGGAGTCGCTTTTTTTGTTGTGTTGATATACTTTCCGCACAAGCCAAGCACAATACCAAACAGCAGATGTCCAACAATCCAGTAGAGGATGGCGGACACATCGTATAGGTCTGGCACACGTGATGACATTTGAGAGAGTGGGATATAGAGCAAGGACGAGACCGCACCAAGTAAAATTCCTTTGATCATAGGGCGGCCTGAATGCCTTACCCACCACAGATAGAAGATACCGATGACAACGGACACGATTAGATGCAGAGAAAATTCAATGAATTCGGGTAAGGTTGGCGGAAGACCAGGCACAAAATCAATATTCAGCAGCAGAGTATATACTTTTTCACCTGTGATGGCCTGAATCATTTTGAGGAAAAATCCCAGGACAACTCCCGAGAGAATTCCCGTTAAAATACCGGATATCCAGGGTAATGAGTGTTTTGCCGATGTTGATGGGTGAGCAGCAGGATCTGGCATGATCGAGACCTCCTATGATTGACGCGTGTACATCTGAAAAAAGTAAACCACAGCCCGAATTTTGTAATCCATATTAAGGAACATTATATGTGAATTGAGGATGAATATCTAAAAAATGCATGGTTTTCAGGTTAAAGGTTATACTTCATGCGATGGATTTGCGAGGCTCCTTAAGTCTGTTTTTGGAATTTAGTACCTTGTACAGTGCGATTTTTGCTTGATAGGCCAAGGATTATTCATCACAAACCACCAATTTTTCACGAACTTCTAAAAGAAGGTTATGGAAAAGCTTCACGCCAAGTGATACAATACAAAAGTGAATAAGTCAAAATGAAACACTCAAGCGGATTCACTTATTGTGAAATTCGGTTTGCTTGTATGATGAGAGGGATTCGCTTGCGCACCCGACTTATCTAAAGACATGAGGAGGACAAACCATGACTGACAAGAACGAAGCGATTCAAAAGGACGAGAACACTACAATCGACAACCTGTCGATTACTACCGTACGTACTTTGGCGATTGATGCAATTGAGAAGGCAAATTCCGGACATCCGGGTATGCCGATGGGCTCCGCTCCAATGGGGTACCAACTTTTTGCAAAAACGATGACTCATAACCCGGACCACCCAACTTGGGTTAACCGGGACCGTTTTGTCCTGTCTGCAGGACATGGCTCCATGTTGCTGTACAGCTTGCTGCACCTGAGCGGATATGATCTTCCAATGGAAGAACTGAAACAGTTCCGTCAATGGGGAAGCAAAACTCCGGGTCACCCGGAATTCGGACATACTGCAGGTGTTGATGCAACAACCGGCCCACTGGGTCAAGGTATTGCAATGGCTGTAGGTATGGCGATGGCTGAAGCTCAACTGGGCGCAACATACAATAAAGACAAATTCAACGTAGTTGACCACTACACTTACGCAATCTGTGGTGATGGCGACTTGATGGAAGGCGTATCTCATGAATCAGCTTCCCTGGCTGGACGTTTGCACCTGGGCAAACTGATCATGTTGTTCGACTCCAATGACATCACGTTGGATGGTAAATTGGATCTGTCTTCTTCCGAAAGCATCGCGAAGCGTTTTGAAGCTTATGGCTGGCAAGTGCTGCGCGTTGAAGATGGTAACGATCTGCCTGCAATCAAAAAAGCAATTCAGGAAGGTCAAGCAGATACACTGCGTCCTACACTGATCGAAGTTAAAACGGTTATTGGTTATGGTAGCCCGAACAAACAAGGTAAAGGCGGCCACGGCGGTACTCACGGATCTCCACTGGGTGCAGACGAAGCCAAATTGACTAAAGAGTATTACAAATGGGTTTACGAAGAAAACTTCCACGTACCAGCTGAAGTTCGCGATCACTTTGCACAAGTGAAAGATCGTGGTATCTCTGCTAACAAAGCTTGGGATGAGAAATTTGCCGAGTACAAAAAAGCTTTCCCTGAGCTGGCAGCTCAATTCGAAACAGCGATTAACGGCGACCTTCCAGAAGGTTGGGACCGTGATCTTCCTAAATATGCAGCAACAGACAAAGCTCTTTCCACTCGTGTAGCATCCGGTAACGCTCTGAACGGTCTGGCGCACAACGTGCCACAACTGACAGGTGGATCTGCTGACTTGGAAAGCTCCACAATGACTCACTTGAACAACCTGGAGAACTTCACACCTGAAGATTACTCCGGCCGTAACATCTACTTCGGTATCCGTGAATTCGGTATGGCTGGAGCAATGAACGGTATGGCACTGCACAGCGGTGTGAAAGTATTCGGAGGTACGTTCTTCGTATTTACCGATTACCTGCGTCCAGCTGTTCGTCTGGCTGCCCTGATGGGATTGCCTGTAACGTATGTTCTGACTCACGACAGTATCGCTGTTGGTGAAGACGGTCCTACGCACGAACCGATCGAGCAATTGGCATCCCTGCGTATCATTCCTAACCTGACGGTTATTCGTCCGGCTGATGGTAATGAAACTTCGGCTGCTTGGGCTTACGCGCTTGAGAACAAGAGCAACCCGGTTGCACTCGTACTCACTCGTCAAAACCTACCGATTCTGGAAGGAACAGTAGAAGGCTCCCGTGAGAACGTGAAACGTGGTGCTTATGTTGTCTCTGATGCAAAAGATGGCAAAGCGGTAGCACAAATTATCGCTACAGGTTCTGAAGTGCAATTGGCTGTTAAAGCTCAAGCAGCACTTGCAGAACAAGGCATCCAAGTTCGCGTAATCAGCATGCCAAGCTGGGATCTGTTCGAGAAACAAGACAAAGCTTATAAAGAGTCCGTTCTTCTTCCGGATGTTAAAGCTCGTCTTGCAATCGAAATGGCTTATCCAATGGGCTGGGAGAAATATGTTGGCGATCAAGGTGACATTCTCGGAATCAGCACATTTGGTGCTTCCGCGCCTGGCGACCGTGTTATCCAAGAATACGGCTTTACAGTGGATAACGTGGTTAGCCGCGTAAAAGCATTGCTGTAATAGCTTCATAAGCGCTGTTATGGTTGGGAGAGCATCATGCTGTCCTGATCCATGGCAGTAAGTTATTTCCGCAGAGATGGGCGGTGATTCGTTATCGCCCTGATCTGTTTTGCCTTTTGTTTTCATTAACTTCAGGGGAGCGGGTACGCATGTCACAATTCGATCAAGTCAGTGTAGTGAAAGAGGCCAACATTTATTATGATGGTCAGGTAACCAGCAGAACGGTTATTTTGGGGGATGGCAGCAAAGTGACTCTGGGCATCATGCTTCCAGGCAGTTATGAGTTCGGTACGGATTCCCGTGAAATTATGGAGATTCTGTCTGGAGATCTGAAAGTATTGCTTCCCGGAGAAGAAGAGTGGCAAGAGATTCAAGGTCAAGCTACGTTCCACGTGCCTGCCGAATCCAAATTTAAACTGGAGATACGCAGCGTTACTGACTACGTCTGCTCGTACCCGGCGGAATAACATAAGAAGGGTAAGCAGAACCGCAACCCGCGGATTCGGTTTACCCTTTTTGCTTCTTGAATTCTAACGACAAAGTTCGAGCTGCAAGCTTGTCAGCCCCGTGGATTTGAAGTATCCTTAAGGCAAGTTGTTTAGAATGGAATACGGACATAATATAAGAGGTTGTTCAAAAAGTCCGCTTTTGATTACAAAGTTTGAACACGCACTATAATCGAAATCAGGAGGTTTTTGAGATCATGGCAAAAAAAGTGACATTTGACTATAGCACGGCATTGCAATTTGTAAATCAGCACGAAGTGGATTATTTCGCAGAACCGATTCGTCTGGCTCACGAGCAGCTTCACAACGGAACAGGAACAGGCTCCGATTATCTGGGCTGGATTGATCTGCCAACGGCTTATGACAAAGAAGAGTTTGCTCGCATTCAAAAAGCGGCTGCCAAAATCCAAAGCGACTCCGAAGTACTCATCGTTATCGGTATCGGTGGATCATACCTGGGTGCACGTGCAGCGATCGAAATGCTGACTCACTCTTTCTATAACAATTTGCCAAAAGACAAACGCAAAACGCCTGAAATCTATTTTGCAGGAAACAATATCAGTTCCACATATGTAACTCATTTGCTGGATCTGGTTGAAGGTAAAGATTTCTCCGTTAACGTCATCTCCAAATCCGGTACAACAACAGAGCCAGCAATTGCTTTCCGTATCTTCCGTGCAGCACTGGAAGAGAAATATGGTAAAGAAGAAGCTCGCAAACGCATCTATGCTACAACAGACAAAGCGCGCGGTGCATTGAAAGAACTGGCAAATGCAGAAGGATACGAATCTTTCATTATCCCGGATGATGTAGGTGGACGTTACTCCGTTCTGACAGCTGTAGGTTTGCTGCCAATCGCAGCAGCTGGTATCAGCATCGAAGAAATGATGCAAGGTGCGGCTGACGCATCCAAAGAATACAGCAACCCGAACGTAGCTGAGAATGAAGCATATCAATATGCTGCTGTTCGTAACGCATTGTATCGCAAAGGCAAAGGCACTGAGATCCTTGTAAACTATGAGCCATCTCTGCACTTCGTATCCGAGTGGTGGAAACAACTGTTTGGAGAGAGTGAAGGTAAAGACTACAAAGGGATCTATCCTGCATCCGTTGATTTCTCTACAGACTTGCACTCCATGGGTCAATTCATCCAGGAAGGTAGCCGGAATATCTTCGAAACTGTTATCCAGGTTACTGAAGTTGCTGAGCATATCTCAATCAAATCCGATCCGGACGATCTGGATGGTTTGAACTTCCTTGAAGGAAAAACTATGGACTTTGTTAACAAAAAAGCGTTCCAAGGAACACTGCTTGCACATACGGATGGTCAAGTACCAAACCTGATTGTGAACATTCCAGATATGACTCCATATTCTTTCGGATATCTGGTATACTTCTTTGAAAAAGCATGCGGTATCAGTGGCTACCTGCTGGGCGTCAATCCATTTGACCAACCAGGCGTGGAAGCTTACAAGAAAAATATGTTCGCATTGCTGGGCAAACCAGGCTTTGAAGAAGAGAAAGCAGCGCTCGAAGCGAGACTTTCAGAATAATTCATCGGCCTGCTCATATAGTTGAATAAGGTAATGTAAATCTAACCGGGAATCACTGTTCGTGTAAGAGGCAGGGTTCTCGGATGTAGATAACCAGGGCAGTTCGTCCGCGTTCGCGCGGTGAACTGCTTTCTTGTAAAATGGACTCAGGAAAAGATCAGAAAGTTGGATTTAGGATGATTGAACGTTATCGCACGGTTCGAGGACCGGGCAATCTGGAAATTGTAATCAAGAAGTCGCGATTTATCGGTCATATTATGCCGGTCACGACAGAAGAAGAGGCTGTTGCCTTCATCGATGAGATCAAGAAAAAACATTGGAATGCAACTCATAACTGCTCTGCATACATGATTGGGGAGCGGGACGAGATCCAGAAGCAATCCGATGACGGTGAACCCAGCGGAACAGCAGGGAAACCCATTCTTGAAGTGATCAAAAATCAGAAATTAAAAAATGTGGCAATTGTGGTTACGCGATACTTCGGGGGAATTATGCTTGGAGCTGGCGGGTTAATTCGTGCTTATACGGATGGAGCTGTAGCAGCCATTGAAGCCGGAGAAGCCATTACCAACGTGCTACATCGTGAAGTGTTTGTTGAACTGGATTATACGTGGCTGGGTAAAGTGGAAAATGAGTTAAGAAGCCGGGAAGTCCGTACAGGTGAAACTGGATTCACCGATAAGGTTACGTTGACTTGTCTTCCGCCGGATAGTGAAACCGAGGCTTTTATAGCCTGGATCACGGATTTGACGCAAGGGCAATCCCGGATCACGGAGGGACAGCGGCTTTATTTTATTGAAGGGGAATAAAATATATGGCTAGAAGAGCAGTCGAACAGGAGTTGTCGAGGGAGCGGATACTGGAGGCGGCGAGGCACCTTTTTATTACCAAAGGATACCGCGCCATTTCGATGCGAAGCATCGGCCAGCATCTGGGCTATAGTCATGGGTCGCTGTATTATCACTTTAAGGAAAAGGCAGAGCTGTTCTATGCCATCGTGGTTGAAGATTTTAATCATCTAGGGCATTTGCTGCTGCAAGCCATGGTCAGGCCGGTTCGTGATGATGTGAGCAAGGTAGAGCACATTATGATGGAGTTTATTCGCTTTGGTCTGGAGAATCCATACCAATACGAAATTATGTTTATGATCAGGGACGAAGAACTGTTGTCTTATTGTCGTACCGAACAGGGACGTTGCTTCGAATTGTTTGCATCGATTATAAGACAGTATATGAATGAAGCGAACTGTACGGAAGAGGATATTCAAAGGGTACCGCGTACGCTATTTTTGGCTATGCACGGATTCATTTCTTATTACATTCAGGACCGTTTAACGTTTGTGGAGATTGAATCGTCTGCGCTGTCTCATGTCAAAGTGCTGTGCCGCAATCTGGGTCAGCAGCCTGGCGACCAATAATGGCGCTGTTGTTGCACCCCTACACTTCAGGGCGGTGATTTGTCATAACTTTAATTCTTTATAACGTTGTCTCGCGAAAGTTAGTAAACGCAGCAGACCAAGTCAGGCGGCTCCGACCCGGAATGAGGGTGGACCGCCTGTTTGTGTTTGCAAAAAATGAACGAGTTGGTGGCAGGCCTATTGGACCCAACTAACCTTCCATGATTTTGAGAAAATACTCCCGCTCACGTGGTCCATCGAATTCGCAAAAGTAAATGCCTTGCCAGCGGCCAAGCAGCAGCCTGCCTTCGTGAATAATTACCGTCTGTGACGGCCCTGTTGTGATCGATTTGAGGTGAGAGGCTGTATTACCTTCGGCATGTCGATACTCGGGATGCTCCCAAGGGTACACTTCGTCAAGGCGTAACAATACATCGTGTTTCACATCCGGGTCAGCATTTTCGTTGATGGCAATACCTGCCGTCGTATGTGGACAGTAGATGAGCACCGTCCCATTCTGCACCCCGCTACTCTGGACAACCTGCTTTACGTCCCATGTGATATCCTTCATTTCATCTCGTGTGGAAGTGGATATATTCTTCTTGTATAACATGTTAAATCACTCCTTAGGATCTCATTTCTTACCCTCGATTGTACCTTAACCACTACATACCAAACAAACCACATATGAAGACGGATATGTGAATCGCACAATAACGGAGAGGTCAGAAATAACCTGAAGAAGCGGAAGCTAAAAGCTTTCTGTAGGAAAGCTGCTTCGGAAGCATAAGCTTCGCCTTTATCACCGGATTTCCCCTTAAAAAAGGGGATGAAAGAAATCTCGGGATAACAGTGATCGGAAGGTTGTTCTGGCCGCGCAGTGTACAGTACGATTTTTATTAATCGTTCTCATATGAGGCCCAATTATATTCAATAAAAGCATTGACGATTAGCACTGCAAACTGGTAAAGTATCAGAAAAGCAAAACCAAGTAGACTAATGGGAATAATATTAAAGTAATATCATCCAACTTAGGAAAAATGTCGTATTAAAGCCAGGAAGACTGCCGACCGGAGCTAAAACCGGAGGCTGGGAGGGAACGCAGCAATGAATACCGTTCTTCGTCATAAGGGATGGACTTGGGGATTCCGCAGTACCGTATTGTTATATTTTATCGTACTTATTGTACTTCCAATCATCGGTGTGTACGTCAATTCCTTCTCTGAAGGATGGAGCAACTTTGTTCAGAGCATTATGGACCCCATCGCGTGGAAAGCCGTACTGCTGACCATTCGGCTGGCCGTCATTGCCACGCTGATTAATGTGGTTTTGGGCACGATGATCGCCTGGGTGTTGACAAGGTATCGCTTTGTGGGCCGATCGTTTCTCAATAGTCTGGTTGATCTCCCGTTTGCACTGCCAACAGCGGTGGGCGGCTTGATGATTATGCTACTTTTGGGTCCGGTCAGTGCCATCGGGAAACTGGCAGAATCCATGGGATTTGAGATTGTATTTCACCAGCCCGCCATTGTTATCGCGATGACCTTTGTCACGTTTCCGTTTGTTATCCGTGCAGTGCAGCCTTTGCTGGAAGAAATCGATCCTTCCGAGGAAGAGGCCTCGTACACGATGGGGGCATCCAAGGCTCGCACGTTCATGCAGGTTATTTTGCCTTCCATGGCACCTGGCATGATCAGTGGGGGGATGTTGGCTTTCTCTAGAGGACTGGCTGAATTCGGGGCTGTTGTGCTGGTGGCTGGTAACATTCCGGGCAGAACACTGACTGCTTCCGTATTTATCTACGGGGAGATTGAAAGTGATAATCCAACGGGAGCCGCTGCGGTATCCGTGTTGCTCCTGACGCTCTCCTTCCTGATCCTCTGGCTGATCAATCTGGTGCAGATGCGGGGGAGAAGACGATGAGACGACTGTTAATCGGACTGACGTTTGTGGTATTTATTGTACTGCTGATCATCCCGCTTGGACGCATTTTTATTGGCGCATTTGAAGACGGGGCAGGTGGATTCCTGAAAGGGTTAATGCGTCCTGAGGCGTTACATGCCTTGATGATGACCGGACTGGTGGTTCTGGTGGTCACCCTGTTAAATACATTGTTTGGCATCATGATGGCTCTTTATCTGGTTCGTGCCGGATGGCTGAGTGAACGGATAAAAGGGCTGCTAAACAGCATTGTAGACCTGCCTTATGCCGTATCTCCTGTCATTGGCGGTTTGATGATTGTGTTGATGTTGGGACCTAACAGCATTATGGGTGCTTTTTTTGAAGGGATTGGATTCAATGTGGTCTATGCCTTCCCGGGTATGGTGATCGCAACGTTATTTGTTACCTTTCCACTGATGGTCAGAGAGGTTATGCCTGTCCTGCAGGAACTCGGTTCCCAGCAAGAGGAGGCCGCATCTACACTTGGCGCTTACGGCTGGAGAACGTTCTGGAGTGTGACATGGCCTTCGATCCGCTGGGCGGTAGTGTATGGTCTAGTCTTGACGGTTGCGCGCTCGCTTGGGGAATTCGGTGCAGTGCTGGTGGTATCCGGTAATATTATGAACAAAACGCAGACCGCAACAACCCTGGTGTACCAGGATGTTGAGAATTTTAATGTGGCTGCCGCAAATGGTGTGGCATTGGTGCTGGTCACCTTCTCCGTCGGGCTGCTGCTTATGATGGAATGGGCCAAGAAGCGAAAGGAAGTGCATTGATATGCATGTAGAAGTCCGTGATCTGAACAAACATTTCGGTGATTTTCATGCGGTAAAAGATGTCTCATTCGATATTGCCAAAGGCCATCTGATCGGTCTGCTTGGACCCAGCGGAGGCGGGAAAACGTCCATTCTACGGATGCTTGCGGGTCTGGAGAATCCGGGTTCTGGAGAGATTCGCTTTCATGGAAAAGTGGTGAACCATCTGCCTCCACAGGAGCGGGGCATCGGATTTGTATTCCAGAACTATGCCTTGTTCAAACATATGACGGTATTTGAGAATATCGCCTTTGGACTCAAGGTTAAGAAGACACCAAAAGCCCAGATTCGTGATCGGGTTATGGAACTTGTTGAACTGACCGGGTTAAAAGGTTTCGAACAGCGCTATCCACATCAGTTGTCTGGTGGGCAGCGTCAGCGTGTTGCTTTTGCCAGAGCACTCGCCCCGGAGCCCCAGCTATTATTGCTGGACGAACCGTTCGCGGCCATTGATGCTAAGATCCGTCAGGAACTGCGTTCATGGTTGCGTGAGTTGATTGAACGGGTAGGGATTACTTCGATATTTGTAACGCATGACCAGGATGAAGCGATTGAAGTGGCGGACGAAATCATGATTATCAGCCAAGGTCGTCTCGAACAGAAGGGTACACCTTGGGATATCTACAAAAACCCGCAGACACCGTTTGTGGCTACATTTATCGGGGAGTCTACGGTTGTGGAGGATGCCTCCCAGTTGAAAGGATTCGAACATGCCGTCGAGGGGGAACATACCAAAGCGCTGATTCGACCGGAGTATATTGAAATCGGCTTGAAAAACGAATTTACCATGTTGTCTGCAACGGAAAAAGGTACAGTCAAACATCTTCATTTCCGCGGCAGTGAATGGATGGTAGAGGTGGATGTACAGGGTCATAAGTTAATCACATATCGTTCCCTGGAGAAAACGACATTGGAGATCGGTCAACAAATTCGCGTCCTTGTACACCGTGCATACCTGTTCAATGACTCCAACAGTTGGGTGGTTGAGAACCGACTGAAGGAAGATCCGATGCCGGTGATGATTTAGTATCAAGTGGAAGAAAGGGGCTGCCCATGCAGACGAGGAAGAAGAAAGCCATACTCTTATATGTTGCCCTCATGCTTCTGCTCGTCTGCATGACCGCTGGATGCAGCAAGCAGGAGGAGTCAAGCGAACAGAACGAGCCCTCTGGTAACGATTCATCCAATACGCTGGTGATTGGTGCTTATAGTGTAGCGAAAGATGCTGTAGGCGAATTGCTACCCAAGTTCCAAGAGGAGTGGAAGGCAAAAACCGGACAGACGATTAACTTTCAAGAATCCTATGAAGCTTCGGGCACACAGGCAAGAGCCATCGTTGGTGGATTCGAGGCTGATGTAGCCTTGCTCGCGATGGAGAGTGATATCGAGAAGTTGGTCAAAGCCGATCTGGTTAGCTCTGATTGGAAACAGACCCCTAATGAGGGCATGATCACCCGTTCAATTGTTGTTCTGGGCACAAGAGCGGGCAACCCGCTCGGTATTCGTGATTTTCAGGACTTAACCAAGCCAGGAGTGAAGGTACTGTACCCCAATCCAAAGACATCCGGAGGCGCACAATGGGACATTAATGCCATTTATGGTGCCGGATTGAAACTGTCGGAGGAGCAAAAGGGGAAGAAAGATCCTGCCGCAGCCAAGACTTTTCTCGAACAGGTACATCGTAACGTTGAATCATTGGACAAGAGTGGGCGTTCTTCGATGGCGGCATTCGAATATGGTGTGGGTGATGTCATCGTCACGTATGAAAATGAATTGCTTGCCCGGATCGCCAAAGGTGTAGATTATGACATCGTCATTCCAAAAAATACGATCCTGATTGAGAACCCGGCAGTTGTGGTGAATAAGTATGCCGATAAACATGGAAATCGCGAACTGGCAGAAGCCTTTGTCGCATATCTGCGTACACCAGAAGCGCAGCGCATTTTTGCCAAGCATGGTTTTCGTTCAGTAGATCCGGATGTATTTGCACAGACGGAGTCGACATTCCCAACGCCAGAAGGACTATTTGATATCAACTATCTGGGTGGATGGGACGAGGTACGCAGTACGTTGTACTCCAAACGCGGCGTGTGGTATCAAGTGCTCGCTGGATTATGAGTATTGCTGATGTAATCGAATAGGTAAGCGAGCATGTAGATACTAAACCTTCATTTCAATGGAAGTAGAGATGGAGGTTTTTTACTGCCAAAAGGTTATAATAGAGGTATACTGAATCATGATTGTTACATAGTACTAGCAGGAAGGTGTGAGTTGGATGAGTGCAGAGATCAAATTATCCCAAAGTACAGCAATTCGACTGGAGCAGGCCCGCGGTAAGGGGATGACTGAGGAAGAAATTTTAAAAGCTATTCAAGCGAAAGACGTTTCCGCTTTTGACGCCGTGTCTGAAGAGGAATACCGATATAACGAATTTTTCTCGTATGCGGATGAGCATGGTGAAAATCTGGAGGCAGCAGTAAAAGATGGCTACCGGATTACCTTTAACACGCGTGGTGGACTTGGAATCTGGTTGGAGAAAGCCTTCAAGGTACAGCCCGAGAAAGACTTCACAGTGGGTGAAGGAATCATCACCGGATTACAGTTGAAACCGGAGCAGGCAGAGGTACTGGCGAAGCGGCTTGCATCGAACTGGGTCATTACGGATTCGAAGGATGTACCTGCGGGTCAGGAACTGACGTTGAAGCTGCGGGCACTGGTATAGTTCCAGCGCGGAGTGGATGTGACTCGAATTAATCGGTCGTGGCCTGTTTAAAAGGTAAGGCGTGATCTTCATGCGGATGCCCCGCTTATAAGGTTGCATCACATGCTGACGAAGCGTACGCAACCGAATGGAGCGAAGCATGGAATTAAAGTCTGACGGTGAAGTGTCAGACCACAGACTGTCCCGAATTGCAGTTGAGAACTGCAGCGGGATGGTCTTTTTTTTGCAAAAACGGAGGTGGACGATTACAATCTACATATCATTAATTCAGGGGGAATGCGGATTGGATCAGCTAACATTTCTGGGCACAGGCGATGCGATGGGCGTTCCACGTGTGTATTGTGATTGCGAAATATGTACAGAGGCAAGGCTTACGGGAGAGAATAAACGGAAACGCTCTTCTGTTCTGATTGACGGTGGTGGGGATGGTGCGGGTGAACAGTTCATGATTGACTGCGGACCAGACTGGAGATCACAGATGGAGGATCAGGTATTGCGTATGGTGCATACGCTGCTCATCACTCATGCCCATTTTGACCATATTGGAGGATTGCCGGAATGGGCGGATGCGTGCCGCTGGCTGGGTGTGAAGGGGCGTTTGTATGCACCACGTGAAGTGATTGCCACCATTCAGGGACAGTTTCCTTGGTTGGGTCGTCATATGGACTTTCTGGAAACGGATGATGATATTGAACTAGGCGGCTGGAAGGTACATTCCTGGAAAGTATGCCATGGACATAACGGGTATTCGTACGCCTATCGACTGGATCGAGACGGGTATAGCTGGGCGTACTGTTCAGATGCTATTGACCTGAAGACATCCGAAAAAGAGCCATTGCACGGACTGGATATGCTGGTCCTTGGAACAAGCTTTGTGCATGAGCTTGCGGAATTCTCAACACGTTCCGTGTACGATATGCGTGAGGCGCAGGAGCTGCTGCGGGAACTGAAGCCAGGTCATACCTATTTTACACATATGTCTCATGACGTCGATGTACGGCAGAATTATAATCTGGATCAAGGTATTACGATTGCCCTTACCGGGATGAAGGTGCCGCTTGGAACATTAAAGCTGGAAACGAATGCGTAACTCAACTTAACTAGCGTAACAAAAATAAATTCAGAAGAGCGTATCCTTTACAAGGGGTTCTTCGTTTACATAGTGTAAGTCAAAATCAATCAGGAACCAGCAAAGGGGGGCCCCCAAGATGGCCTTTGTGAAGTCCGTGGATTGCAGAATCAACAGACCACATGATGATGGTAAACAAGATAAATTCAATATTGAATTCAATGGCAATGACAGAAAAAATCAATTGAACCCAAGCATCCATACTGTACTACCCGATCTGATGGGTTCGTTGTATGCGTATTGTCTATCTCTGACGAAATCAGTTCCAGACACGGAGGATCTGGTTCAGGAGACCTGTCTCAAAGTGTTGTCGTCGAGAGTGGTTGGAACTTCCGGGATGAATAAAGATATAAACTGGGAAGCTTATCTGATTCGTATTGCTCGCAACAGCTGGATTGATATCTTACGTCAGCGGGAGAGATTGGCTTATAAACTGGATAGCTTGAAGCCGCTCCTACACGAGATGGAGGAGGAAAGGCGATTCGAGGAATTGGAGTCTGCCGTACAACTTCTTGTAAATAAGCTACCACCGTGGCAGCGAGTGATATATGTATTACGTGAATTAATGGGTTATAGGGCGGCAGAGACTGCGGAAATGCTGGATACGACAGAAGGTGCTGTGAAAGCAGCGTTAAGTCGTGCACGCTCTGCCATAGCTGAAGTGAGGCACAGGTTGGGACAATCGGACGCTGAATTGCAGTATGAAGAAGGCGCAGTGGAGGACAATCGGGAGGAACTGCGCAGCTATCTGCTGGCATTTCGTAATGGGGATACAGCCCGAATCATTGATCTGTGCCTGAATCGGACTGATGATCCGATGGCTGTGGCGGGGACGATTTTGCAGCAGACTTTGCCGTCTCCATCCACGCAGCCAATGATGTACGGGTACTCCACTTCTGGCATGAACTCGATGTCGTATGGAGGAGGATACACGGTCAACATGGTTGCCTAAACCGAGGAGGCGACACATATGAATGTAGTGCCGTATGTAGTGGAACAGACAGCTCGCGGAGAGCGGAGTTATGATATTTATTCACGTTTGCTCAAAGATCGGATCATTATGGTGTCTGGAGAAATTGAGGATCAGATGGCAAATGCCATCGTGGCCCAGTTATTGTTTTTGACTGCAGAGGACCCGGAAAAGGACATTCAGATGTACATCAACAGCCCTGGTGGGTCGGTGACCGCAGGATTTTCGATCTATGACACGATGCAATTTGTGAAGCCGGATATCTCCACGATCTGTACAGGTATGGCGGCAAGCTTTGGTACGATCTTGCTGGTGGGTGGAACAAAAGGTAAACGTATGGCGCTGCCCAACAGTGAGATTATGATCCATCAGCCACATGGCGGTACACGAGGGCAGGCGTCGGATATGCTGATTCATGCTAACCGCATCATTCAGCATCGTCAGCGCCTTAACAAGCTGTTAGCCGACCATACAGGACAGTCAATTGAGCGAATTGAGAAGGACTCGGATCGAGACTATTTCCTGACTGCTGCGGAAGCAGTCGAATATGGATTGGTGGATAAGGTCATATCCAGCTCATAACAGTAGCCCGTAAGGTCATGTGACCTTACGGGCTTGATTAATCAAGAGGACGAACAGGAAACTGACGTCCTCTTTTTGTCGTCCAGATTAGCTAGCCCGTGTCTATGGATCGAATCAGAATGAGAATAATGTGAAATAAATATTGACCATCGGTAGGTATAGTGTATATATTATATATATACACTATACCTACCGAAAACTACGTAACATCAATGAGGTGAGGAAAGATTAATATTTTAATATCGAATGCTTCGAGCGATCCGATCTACATGCAGATTCTAACTCAGATCAGACAGAGCATCTTGAGCGGAGAATTGGTTGCTGGAGATAGTCTTCCCTCCATTCGGCAGCTCGCCAAGGATCTGCAAGTCAGTGTTATTACAACTAAACGTGTCTATGAAGAGCTGGAGAAGGAGAAACTGATCGATTCAGTTGTAGGCAAAGGGAGCTTTGTATCCGGAGCCAATCAGGACTTTATTCGAGAGCGGCGGATGAAACAATTGGAAGAGAAGATGCTCGAAGTGATTCGTGAGAGCAGAGAACTGGGCATGAGTTCACAGGATGTAATCCATCATCTTACATTGTTGGTTGAGGAGGAATAAGCATAATGAACGCTATCGAATTACGTAATGTAACCAAAACGTATCCCTTATTTAAAGTAGATAATGTATCTCTTGATGTGAAAAAAGGATATATCACTGGACTTATTGGTCCGAATGGGGCGGGAAAGAGTACTTTGATCAAAATGATCACGGGTCTGATCCAGCCCGATAAGGGGAGCCTCAAGACATTGGGCAGTGAGATGCCAAATCAGGAAGTTGATATCAAGCAACGCCTTGGCATTGTGTCAGATGAATGCTTTTATTATGAGCATCTAACGATCCGGGAGATGACACAAATGATCGCTCCTTTTTACACCAAATGGGATAATAAAGCGTTCAATGACTACTTGGATCAGTTCGAACTGTCCCCCAAAAAGAAAATCCAGGATCTGTCTAAAGGCATGAAGATTAAGTATTCTCTCGCCGTAGCTTTGTCGCATGAAGCGGATCTGCTGATTATGGATGAACCGACATCCGGGCTTGATCCTGTGTTTAGGCGGGAACTGCTTGATCTGCTTGCAGATATGATACAGGACGAAACAAGGTCTATTATTTTCTCAACGCATATTACGACGGATCTGGAACGTATTGCAGACTACATTACGTTTATTCATCAAGGGAAACTGGTGTTTAACGAGGCAAAAGATGATGTGCTGGAAAGGTATACGATTGTAAAAGGGGATATGGGTCTGCTTGATTCCGACATTCGGAAACATTTCATCGGAATACGCGAGACAGCCGTTGGTTTTGAAGCATTGTCGGATCATAAGGCAGAGGCCGAACAGTTATTTGGCAGGTTAGCTCTTTTACAAAGACCTACGTTAGAAGACCTCATTTATTTTACGGCGAAGGGAGGACGCAAATATGCTTAACTTGCTTCGTAAAGATTTCATTGTACTAAAAAGTTCACTGTGGACGATTGGGTTATACCTGGTGGTATTTAGTCTCGCCTTTATACCTAAGAGTGAAATGTCAATGTATTTTGTAGGCATCTACACAGCCTTTGGTTCGGTCATGCTGGCAACCATGATTGATATCAAGAACCATAATCATAATTTCCTGGTCACACTCCCCGTTAGCCGCAAACAGATTGTAAAAGCCAAGTACCTTTCTGCTATAATCTATACGTTATTCGGGGTACTCGCGTCGTTTGGGATTCACCAGCTTGTGAACCTGAATTATCCTGAACTGAACAAGCCGAATTATTCACTTAGGGATATTGTCATTGCCGTAGGCATGGTGCTTGTATTAGTTTCCATATACATGCCTCTTTTCTACGGATTAAGCAAAAAAGGTGCTGGTATCATCAATGCGATATTCATGGTCTGCATGATTATACTGGCGCAACCCGTTGCGTACCTCATGAGTATGGCCAAGGAGAACGGTATGATTACCACAACGACAATGGCATTGGTTTCCGTAGGCATTATAGGTTTGTTTTTGGTGTCCTATCTCATTACCATTCGCTTGTTTGCAAGAAAAGACCTTTAAGCACAGAGCGGGTGCCAGGTAAAGAGTATAGAACATCAAAAGTAAAGTCGCCACAAGGCGACTTTTTTTGATGCAGCGATGCGAGTGGCGAATTGCACTTGATATTCTTCGGAGTGACGTCAGCTCCAAGGAATCCAAACCTTACATTTCTTTCGCAAGCGTAATGAGCCTGCTCATCCCTTCCCGAATCTGCTGTTCATGTGCATAAGAGAAGGACAGGCGCAGCTTGCGACTGGCTGAATTATCCGAAGAATCGAATACGGTTCCGGGTACAAAGGCAACGGATTGTTCCATGCATCGGTGAAGCAGTCTCCCTGTATCCACACCCTCAGGAAGCTCTACCCAAAAGTTGAGTCCGCCCTCCGGCCGGGTCCACGTCCAGTCCGTTTCCAGCAGAGATTGTTCCATCACTTCCATCCGTAGCTGGATGGCGGTCCGCAGCTTGGAGAGATGCTGATGCATACGTTCTGACTGAAAATAACGGAGAAAAAGCTTCTGGTTCAGAAGAGGCGATCCGTTATCTGTCAGTGATTTTACAGCCTGTAGTCCTGGCATGAAACGCTGACGGCATATGATGGCTGCAATCCGTAGCCCGGGTGCAACATACTTGCTGTAACTGCGGATGTACAAGGTGTGCCCAGTGGTGTCGTAGGTGAAAATGGGTGCAGGAGGTTTCTCCTTAAAATAGATATCATAGGTGCTGTCGTCTTCGAGCAGAAAACAACCATACTGTTCTGCTAGTTCAGGTAACTGCTTGCGCTGTTCTACTGGAACGTTAACGCCGGTTGGATTATGAAAAGTTGGCGTCGTGTAGAATAAACGTGGTTTCTCCGATTTCATCAGATGTTCGATCTGCTCCAGATCATACCCATCCGAGTGAATATCCGTAAAGATCAGACGAGCACCTTGTTTGCGGAAAATCTCCATTGCCGGTCCATACGTAGGCCGTTCCATTAACACCCGATCCCCGGGTTTGACCAGCGTCCGCGAGATGACATCAATCGCTTGCTGCGCCCCCGAAGTAATGAGCACTTCGTCTGCGGAGAGATAGAAGCGTTCTTTTTTCGTTAGATGGCTTGCCAGCGCACTTCGCAATTCCAGATCACCCTGAATTGTGGAATACGTTCCGAGCAAACGCGGATATTGATCTAGCAAATCACGCATTAGTTCACCCCAATAACGGTTGGGCAGCAGAGAGGGATCGATTAACGATTTGGAAAATTGGTATTCTGCTTCAAGGGACTGTACTCGTGCAAGTGAATCCCAATGCAGCCAGGCAGACACGGCGGGATCATCCGCCTGATCCGTTACTGAGAATGGAGTCGCTGGGCTGACATAATAGCCAGACTTATCCTTCACATAAACATTCCCACGTTCTTTTAACTCCTGATAGGCTTTGAATACGGTCAGACGATGTACGCCGAGTAGCTCGGACAGGCTTCGTACAGATGGCAGTTTTTCATGTTCGGCCCACTCTCCCGCTTCTATACGTACAACGAGATAATGGATTACTTGCTCATATAATTTCAGGCTGTTATCTGTCATCATCATGGTTCTGCCCACCCGGCTCACACTCCTTTTGAACTCTATTGTAACAGCTAATGGGAGAAAACTGTTCTGTTTTGTTCATTCTGTTCTGTAGACCATGAGATATGATGGAGAACAGATAAAGGAGTGGTTATCATGGTGGGGATTGCATTTACGGTTATGTGTCTTATTTTCGGTACAACATTTCTGGCTATTAAAATTGGAGTAGAGGCAGGCATGCCGCCTTTTCTGTCAGCCGGATTGCGATTTTTAATCGCGGGAGCGCTGATGTTTGCATGGATGAGGATGAAGGGCAAAGTGAGCTGGTCGCTCCTGTTCCGCAAGGAGATGTTGTTAACGGGAGCGGGGCTGACCTTCGGCACTTTTGCCACATTATATTGGGCTGAACAGCATGTGAGCTCGGGTGTGGGTGCCATTCTGTCGGCGACAGGGCCGCTGATGATTATGTTGATGCAGACGGCGCTGTTACGGCAAAAAACATCTGCCCGTATGATTGTGGGCTGCCTGATCGGGTTCACCGGTGTGGTTCTGGTTGTGTTGCCAGGTGTATCGCTTGGTGCAGGTTCCCTGTTTATGTGGGGCTGTATCGCGGTACTGGTAGGGGAAGTCTGTTATTCGGCAGGTGCATTGTACTCCAAAAAGGTTATTCATCAGTTCAAGGAGGCTAGTCCTGTAGCGATCAATGCGGTGCAGATGATGTATGGGGGACTGCTGTTATCCCTGCTCTCGGTCGGAACGGAATCGTGGAATATGTCTGCTCTGGACTGGGTGCCTGCCGTCTCGTCGGTGATCTATTTGACTGTCATCGGCTCCATGGTGGGGCATAGTCTGTTCTATTGGATTATGTCGCGTACCAACCCGCTGTTTCCAGCAACATGGTTATACATTTCACCACCCATTGCCGTAGGGCTTGGTGCTGTTGTCTACGGTGAACATGTCAGCTGGGTTACGTGGATCGGTGTGGTGCTGGTTGTTTCAGGTCTGCTGGCGATGAATGAGAAGGTGAGCGGCTGGTTGAAGAAAGGAAAGCGTGCGAGGATGACAGTGCAGGCTTCCGAATCTGTTTTAAAATAGGTAAAGTTTGAAGGTATGCAGCTCAATCTCAAAATCAGCCATTGATTTTAGGTTGAGCTGTTTGTTATTCCAACATGATGTTCTCGTTAACCAGTAGGTAGTAATATTTATCCATCTGTTCTGCCGTAACATTTTCTTCGAAATGTTGTATCCACCACATCACAAGTAAACGAATCACCCCCGAGTGAAACTCAGCTACAAGTTCTATGGGAAGTGAAAATTGTTTACCTCTTCTCTTCAATTCCAGAAAATCCCGTCTGAATATCTCTCCGATATAATGTATGAAAAAGTTGTTAAACCCCTCATCATTCTGTTGGTTCTGCACAATTGTCTCCAGTACATTTCCAAACAGCATTTTAGATACGCTTTGCAAAGGCTGCTGTAGCCGATCTTCTACATTCATGTGTAAATAATCCCGAAGGACCCATGTTAGGGTGGAGGACAGAAGAGCAAATTTATCCTTGAAATGTTTGTAAAACGTTGTTCGGTGAACCATAGCTTTGTCACATATTTCATTAATTGTGAGGTTGCTGAATAGCTGGCCTTTCTCACATAACAGATCGAGTAGCGCCATCGTTAACAATTTATGAGTACGGGTAACTCTCAAATCCACCTTTTTATCAATCATTTTCATCTACATCAGTTCCTTATTGTAGTTTAGCTATATAGTATGAACACATTGATTCTTACATGATACGAGATTCAAAGTGTATACTGGTATTATAAGTAATTTTTAGATATGGCTACAAGTGAAGATAAAATATGATGGATTAGAGAGGGTGAAGTGGCGATGTCCGAAATGAAAAAAGCTGTGGTGATCGGGGCAGGTATTGCAGGATTAATCACTGCAAGGATGTTATCTGATTATTATGATGAGGTATGTATCATTGAGCGAGATGAATTGCCTTCTGAGCCGGCAAATCGGCAGGGTGTGCCTCAATCCTTTCATCCACATCGTGTATTACCGCGCGGCGGACTCATTCTGGAACATTACTTTCCCGGATACAATGATGAATTGGTCGCGCTTGGTGCCATTCCTTCGCATGAAGAGAAAATTGTGATTGCCAATCGCTATGGTACATTAGTCAATAAGGCGAATGCCGCTTCCTCATTCAAAATTGCATCGAGCAGCAGAGCACTGCTGGAATGGGTATTGCGTCAGCGAGTCCAGAGCATAGATCATATAAGCTTCTTAACGAGTACGGAAGTTACGGGGTTAATGGCATCAGAAGATCAGCGTTCGATTACAGGCGTGTATACCAAAGAAAGAGGTCGGGATAATCGGGAAGCAATGCTTGCAGCAGATATGGTTATTGATGCCGCGGGACGTTCTTCCAAATTGATCAGATGGCTTGAACAGATAGGGTTGTCCGTGCCTGAGCCGGAAGTGCTGAAGGTGTCTCTTGGTTACAGCACCCGCTATTATAAGATACCATCCTCTATTCAAAATGATTGGGGAACGGTGATAACAGAGTCCGATCCTGTGCAAGGAACTCGTGCAGGCATGTTGTGGCGCATTGAAAATGATATCGCTGGACTATTACTGTTCAACGCAGGAGGAGATGAATATCCTCCAACCCATCCGGATGAGTTTCAAGAGCAAATCAAACATCTGTTTGCTTCGGATGAAATCGTAGCGTTGGCAGACCAGTTGGAGCCGTTTCAAGGACCGCGGGGATACCGTATTTCCGAGTCTGTCCGTCAACATTTTGAACTGATGGAGAATTGGCCCTCCGGATTACTCGTCCTTGGCGATGCATTTTGCAGCTTCGATCCGATCCATGGTCAAGGCATGACGGTCGCTGCAATTGAAGCCGAGACCATAGCGAAATGTTTGGATGAGCAGCGAATGCATCCTGAGCCGCAGTTTGAGCGCCAAGTGTTGCTCCGTATGCAGCAGGCCATTGAACCGGCCTGGTGGCTTAGTTCTGTGGCCGATCTGCGTTGGAAAGGGGTCGAACATGTTGGGCCTTCCCGAATGAAAGGGGTTGCGTTTGCTCAGAAGTATATAAACTTGTTTACTAAGCAGGCGATGAAAAAGGCGAGTCAGGAAAATAATAAACATCTCTTTTTTACCCAGTTCCTGATGAATGCTCTAATCCTTCCTCCAAGTGAATACTTTAAAGGTGAAATCCTGAACATGATCCTGAACGACAATGGTTCCAAAGAAGAAATGGAGTTAAGAGCAGAGCTTGGTGTCCAAGATCCGGAGTTATTCCAGCAAAGAATAGATGAGATCATTCCGTCATTTCAACTGGAATGTGATGGGCAAATAAAAAAACTGCTGGAGTCTTTCCAGCATGCCATGAGCAAGTAAAACAATAAATCGTGGTGCGTGAAAGTAGGCAAAACATGAAACGAATAATTTTAAATTTTATAGCTAGCATTGTAATCTCAATCATTGTATTTTTTATTGTTTTGTTTTTTGCCGATGTCCCAGATACTGATCGTGTCATCTTATCTATGGCGATTACAATTTCACTACAATTATCCTTGATCACCGCATTGTTGCTCTCAAAACATAAAAAATAACAGAGAAATATACCTAATATAATCGTTTAAATAGGATAATGAACATATTTTTAAAATCAAAAAAACAGCCCTGCACGGCGAAATTCGCCGGACTGGGCTGTTCGTTGATCTTATTTACTCTGCGTTCAGCACAAACTTCTCGATAACTTCTTTCACGCCGTCTTCGTTATTACTTGCCGTAATGTAATCCGCCAGCTCTTTCAGGGCAGGGATGGCATTTCCCATCGCTACACCAAGACCGGCAACTTCGAGCATCTCATGGTCGTTCCAGGAGTCGCCGATGGCAATACACTCGCTGAGCTGGTGACCGAAATGGTCAGCCAGGAAGGTCAGGGCGTGACCTTTAGTTCCTTCATTGTGCATGATTTCCAGGAAGTAAGGTTTGGACTTTGTGATATGCACTTGAGGTCCGAGCAATTCACGCAGGTCAACGGCAACCTTATCCAAGTAGTCTGGCTCATCGATAATAAGCAGCTTTGGTGTTTTTTGTTCGATGACTTTGATGAAATCAGATTCGATGTAATATTGGGTGCCGTTTAATTTGGCATAATCACGCAGCTTGTCGTTTTCCTCACGGGCATATAACTTATCGTCAATGTATGTTTGAAGGTGGAGATTGTTCTCCAGGCAGTAATCATACAATTTGCGGGAAGCTTCCTGTGGAACGTAACGCTCATAAAGTACTTTTTCGTCCAGCAGGTTTTTCACCAATGCGCCTTGATACGTGATGATCGGAACGTTAAGTCCGGTTTGACGAGCCAGCGCTTGTGCGGAAGCATAAGCACGTCCAGTCGCCAGCGTTACAGTTACACCATGGGCAACCGCTTGTTCCAGTGCTGTCTGTGTAGCAGGGGTTACTTCCTTGTTGTCGTTGATCAGTGTGTCATCAATGTCGATTGCAATCAATTTGTAGGTCATCTGTATTTCTCTCCTTTTTTATCTGTATCTATATTAACGAACGAAAAAATAAGTTTTACACGAGGCCACTCCGAATACAGATTCATCTTTCGATCGCTGTTATCCCCGGATTTTTGATTCCATCTCCCCAAGGGGAAATCCGTTGATAAGCGTATGCTTCCGATGTAGCTTTTTTCCAAAAAGCTTTAAGCGAACGCTTCGCTTCTCCCGATGAATTCTGTCTTCTCCGTTAACGTGTAATCTTAGACTTCGTTCTAAAACTATACTTACATCTAAATTTTACTCTTCCAGGAAAACAAGGCCGATAAAGTCTTCCAGCTCAAGGTTGCCGAAGTAATGTTTTACATCCAGACCTTCCAGAGCTGTACGCACCTCGGATTCCTCATAACGCTTGCCGCGCAGCATATTTTCGATATCTGCCACATCGCCTACACCGAAGAAGTCGCCAAAGATTTTGATATCTTCGATGCGTCCATCCTTAATGTTCATGCGCAGATCGATGATACCGACAGGGAATTTGCGAGTGTGCTTCACATTGCTTTCCGGAGACAAGCCATAGTTCCAGTCCCAGTTGTTATAACGCTCAGCGGAGATCTCCTTGATTTTGTCCCAGTCCTTGTCAGTCAGCTTGTATTGCGGGACGTCTTGTGGCTCCATTCTGAAAATATGACGTAACAGCTCATCGCGGAACTGCTCAATCGTCAGGTTGGTATCAATCAGATCCCGTATGTTGGCGACCCGGCTGCGGACGGACTTGGTGCTCTTGGATTTGAACTTCTCGGGATTGACGTTCAGGGAAGCCTGAACATGCTCCAGATTCAGATTAAACATCAATGTGCCATGACTGAACATGCGCCCACGTGTGGAAAACTGGGCATTGCCCGAAATTTTCTTTTCGCCGACTTGCAGATCATTACGCCCGGTCAACTCGGCATTTACACCAAGCTCGTGCAAAGCTTCAACCACAGGCTGGGTGAACTTGCGGAAATTGTGGAAGGATTGACCGTCATCCGCTGTAATAAAGCTGAAATTCAGGTTGCCCAGATCGTGATATACCGCTCCGCCTCCCGAAAGACGACGAACGACCTGCACACCGTTATCCTGAACGTACTCGATATTAATTTCTTCAATCGTATTTTGATGTTTTCCGATGATGATCGACGGACGGTTGATGTAGAACAGCAGATAGCTGTCATCCTCCATCGGCAGATGCTTCAGAATGTACTCCTCAATGGCGAGGTTTACAGAAGGATCTGTAATGCCCTGGTTGTCTACAAACAGCATGGTCATTCCTCCATTAATGTATGTGAGGGATTGCTAGTCCCTTATGTAGTGAACCTTGTATATCAAAAGGAACCGAAATTCCTCTTCTATTGTAAACGAATTATGGTTGGGACACAAAGAAAACAGGATTGACCCACACCTCCCGTGCCATCCATAATAAAAAGGACATACAGAAAGGATGACGGAAGAATGACCGGTTATATCGAAGTGTTCGGACATGGCGGGGACGTGGAGACGGCTGCGTCACGATTTGGGAGGGAAGCCGCTGATTTTCTGGATTTCAGTGCCAACATTAATCCACTCGGTCCACCCAGAGGGGTGCTGGAGGCTATACAGCAAGGATTGCAGTCGGTGATTCGGTATCCCGATCCGGCGCATCGCGGATTCAAAGCACTGCTGAGCGAGCGTCTTGGTGTGATGCAGGAGCTGATTTCCGTGGGCAACGGCGCAGCCGAAAGCATGGCGCTCATTCTGCTGGGGCTTGCCCCGCGCAAGGTGGGTACGGTGGAACCGGGATTTTCGGAGTACCGGTCGTTGGCACGACAATTCGGTGCCGAGGTTGTGCATACGGAGGGAAGAGAAGAACTGGCGTGGCGAGCGGAACCCGAGGACATCGAGCAACTCATGGAAAAGGTAGACCTGCTCTTCCTCGGCCAGCCCAACAATCCAAACGGTGTACAATATCCACTTGAGGTATTACAAAGGCTTGCACGCAAAGCGGAAGAAACGGGAACCGTACTTGTCATTGACGAGGCCTTTATGGATTTTATTCCGGTAGACCGGCGTCAGTCCCTGGCAGCACAACTGAATGACTATCCTAATGTGATCATCATTCGCTCGATGACGAAGTTTTATGCCATTCCGGGTTTGCGTCTCGGATATGCTTTGGGCCGTGCCGAATACATTCAGGCGATGACAAAGAAACAGGTGACCTGGAGTGTCAACGGTCTGGCACTCATGGCAGGTGAAGCCTGTCTGCGCAGTGGAGAACGGTACGAACAGGAGACCATATCACAGATCACGCGGGAACGGGGTCATCTCATCGAAGGGCTGAAGGCGTACGGATGTGCGGTGACACCGGGAGAGGCTAATTTTATTTTGGCACGTATGCCGGCCCCATGGACAGCAGCATCAATGCAGGAGGCGCTGGGCCGAAGAGGTATTCTGATTCGCAGCTGTGCCATGTATCCGGGGCTTGACAAAGGGCATGTACGTTTCGCAGTCAAGGATGCAGATGCCAATGCTACATTACTCGAAGTGCTGGGCAGCGTGCTGGAAACCAAGGGATATCCGAATGTTGATCAGACGAAAGATGAGGAACAGGGAGGGAAGCGGCAATGACACTCCCGTTTTATAACTACTTTACGAATGGAGAAACAGAAGAGAATGAATATGCTTCCTCTTCCTGGCCGGGACTGAAGATATCCGTACATGAACGACATATCAAAGCTCAGAGTCCAAGGGCAGCCCAAGCGCTGTCGAGTGCGGTATATGGCGGCGGGATGTTTGAACTCGATCGCATATTTAACATCTATGTGGACAGGCATTACCGCTGTGATGATCCGCCGCGTGATATCGAACAAGCGCTGAATGAATGGCATGAGCCACGCGATCAATGTGCCGGATTATTGACGGCCGTAAGGCTGGAGCATACCTCCATTCAGGAATATACAAGTGATGAATTTGGCCTTCTGTGCTGCACCACTGCGGGTGTATCAAATGCCGCACGAGCGGGGTCGGAGAGAACGGTATTTGATACGGCGGGAAATAAGACGATGTCTTCCAGCAGGGAGCGCTCTGCTCCTCCAGCACGGAATCTAACGATGCCCCCCTATGTCCCGGGTACAATTAACATTATGCTCTGGTTGAATGGACGCATGACCAGCGGGGCGATGGTGAATGCAGTACAGACGGCGGTGGAAGCCAAAGCGGCCGCGCTGGCGGATGCGGGTGTTCTAGATTCGGAGAACGGGTTGCCCGCTACCGGCACCACAACCGATGCCATTGTGATTGCAGTAGGTCAGGCAGTGGAAGTGGAGGAACCTCAGCCGATGATTACTTATTCCGGAACAGCGACTACGGCAGGGGCGGCGATTGGCAGATTGGTATACGACACGGTAACGGAAAGCCTTCGGGCCGGACTGTTATGGAAAGAGAGGGTCAGGAACAAATGACTTTTGAGGTGGAGCATCTATGGACCTGGCCGTTCTGGACAGGCATGGCGGGAGCATGGATTATTATACTTGCGTACCTGTTGGACCGATGTATCGGAGATCCACGCTGGATTCCCCATCCGGTGATTGGCATGGGAAAAGGCATCTCGGCGTTGGAGCGAGTCATTCGCTCACGTGTGCGCACAGATTCGGGGCTGAAGAGAGCCGGGCTGTTGTTCCCGATTGTGATTGCGGGGGGTTCTTTTGCGATCACGTGGGGATTCGTATATCTGCTTGGACTAATCAACCCTGTCATTGCAGCGGCAGCTGAAGTGGTGCTCATTGCAACGACCATTGCTTCAAAAGGGCTGAAGGATGCAGGTATGGAAGTGTATCGTCATCTGAAGCAGCAGGATTGGCCGGCGGCCAGACGTTCACTGGGCATGATTGTTGGACGTGATACGGCGCATCTGGATGAACCCGAGGTTGTGCGGGGAACGGTAGAGACGGTTGCTGAAAATATCGTGGATGCCATTGTCTCGCCGTTATTCTATGCGCTCATTGGAGGCGCTCCGCTTGCCATGGCTTATCGCGCCGTCAACACGTTGGATTCCATGGTCGGATATAAAAATGACAAGTATCTGCATCTTGGCTGGGCCTCGGCCCGTCTGGATGATGTGGCGAACTGGATACCTGCGCGGCTGACCGCGATTCTGTTAATCGTGGGAGCCTGGGTCATGAAGCTGGACGCCAATGGAGCAGCACGCATGGTTGTACGGGATGCAAGATTACATCCAAGTCCGAATAGCGGTTTTCCCGAATCAGCGGTGGCTGGAGCACTGGGTATCCGGCTTGGCGGACATAACGTGTATCACGGCGTTGCTTCGTTTCGTGCCTACATGGGTGAAGCCACACGGCCGATGGAAGCCGAGGATATTGTGCAAACGTCACGTTTGATGTTCTGGTCGGCAGGGGCTTTTGTGGTACTATGCGTGTTCATAACGCTGGGCGTGTGGCTGGCAGGAGGGACGCTGTTATGGCCGTAAATGCAGGAAATGCAGGAAATGCAGGAAATGAAGTACATACGAATCAGCCTGGGCCGCTGAAACGAAACATTCTGTGGGTCCGTCATGGGACAACGTTGTGGAATGTGGAAAAAAGATACCTAGGGCATACCGACATCGGTCTGCTGCCAAATGCCAAAGAAGAACTGGCTCCGCTTCATGAACAATTGAGCGGTGTTTTGTGGAACGAGGTTTATTGCAGTGATCTGCTTCGCTGTCGGCAGACGCTGGAACAGATTCTTCCTGATGCCATCGGACAGGTGAAGTTTGACTCGCGCCTGCGCGAGAATGATTTTGGAGAGTGGGAAGGGCTGACGTATGATCAGCTTAAGGATAACCCTGTGTACCGAAGCTGGATTGATGCGCCGCAGGAGGTCACTCCGCCCGGAGGGGAATCGTGGCAGGAGTTTACCGCACGGTTGGATTCCTTTCTCCAAGAGATGTTATTGGAGGGTCGTCCTTCAATGCACGTTGATGAGGGGCAAGTGCCAACCATAGTTGTGATTACACATGGTGGTGTCATCCGGTATGCCTTGTCCCGTCTGATTGCCGGTCTTGGATTCTGGGATACACATATTGTCCCGGGACAGGCGATTCAGGTTCAGCTTCATCAACAGGGGAATCAGTGGTTTGGCAGCAGAGTGACTTTTCCGCCGATCGGGTTGTAAGGATGTACAATATACCCTATAATCACAACAGAAGTGTGACTTCAGTATGGATACAGATACGCTGCAGGATGTGAAGCCTGAAGGAGTATGCAGCATGCAGAAGTTACACGGCAATGGTTTACCATATCAGCGACCAAGGGTCCCGCGTGTGAAGGCTGTTTTCATGGCAAATTAGTATGAGTCATGAACACACAAGGGTGAAATGGGGAAGCCGGTGCAAATCCGGCACGGTCCCGCCACTGTAAAACAGGATGATTCCTGTAAGTCAGGTTACCTGCCCTGGACGTACAAACCGGTGTTCCTTCGAGGAAAGGACAGCGTTTCGGGCTATTCTATGCGCATGGACAACCCTTGGTTGAACATGTACAGATCGCCATATGCGAGACGTCATCCCTGATCCTGGACGTATGGATTGGGGATTTTTTATTGTTCATGTAAAAAAAACCGAACTTTTACACGTTAACGAAGAGTGCAGAACCGATCTGAAGAAACGGAGTGTTCGCCTTTATCCCCGGATTTTCCCTTTCGAAAAGGGAATCAAAAAAATCTGGGGATAACAGCGATCGGAAGATGGTACTGCAATCGGAGTGGACTTGTGTAAAATTGATGGGTTTAACTTGTACAGGAACACCAAGACATGGGGAATAAGGGTTCGAGCACGATGCAAGAAAATAGTACAAATAGAGAAGGGGAGAATAACAGAATGAATCTCAAAAATTGGAAAAGCGTAGCGTCCCTGCTAAGTGCAGCGGCACTCGCACTGGCTTTGGCCGGATGTGGCAATGCAACAACAAACGAGGGCACAGGTACTTCACAGCAACCAGCACAGGAGCAGTCCCAAGGCCAGGCGCAGACGGACCTCAAAACACAATATCCACTGACAGTTACGGATGCAACGGGTGAATCGTTCACCTTTGAAAAGGCACCAGCCAAAATCGTATCCGTGTCTCCGGCTGAGACGGAATCCCTGTTTGCCCTTGGTTTGGACGATCAAATCGTTGGTGTATCCGACTATGACGATTATCCGGAAGCGGCAACAACCAAAGCTAAAATGGGCGGTATTTCCAAGCCCAATGAAGAGTCCATCATTGCAGCTGAAGCCGACATCGTCTTCACAGGTATCTCCATGAGCGAGGATGCGGTGAAAAAACTGCGTGATTTGGGTATTACCATATTCAAAACGGATCCCAAATCCATCGACGATGTCATGAGTAATATCGAAACGTTCGGTAAAATTACCGATCATCAGGAAAAAGCACAAGAAATCATCACCCAGATGAAACAGGACGTGACGGATGTAACCGAAGCGGTGAAGGCAGTTAAACCGGAAGAGAAGAAAAAAGTATATGTTGAATTCTCCCCAGGCTGGACTGTGGGTAAAGGCGAATTTATGGATGAACTCATCACTGTAGCCGGTGGTAGCAATATTGCTTCGGACAAAGAGGGCTGGTACGAAATTAATGAAGAGAACGTGATTGCCACCAACCCGGATGTGATCCTGTATGCCAACGATGTCATTGACGAAAACTCTAAAACACTGGATCAGATCATCAAGGCGCGCAGCGGCTGGGATCAAATTACGGCTGTGAAAAATGACGCGGTTATTGGCCTGGATGCCAACCTGCTGAGCCGTCCGGGTCCACGTGTAACTCAAGGGTTGAAAGAAGTAGCCAAAGCGATCTACCCTGACTTGTTCCAATGAGTAAAAAGCTGATCCTGTTCGGAACGACGGGCATGGTGCTGCTGGTGCTCACTGTGCTCATCTGCACGGGCATTGGTTCAGTAGCGTTGCCGATCCGGGATATTGCAGGCATCCTGATTCACAAAATTCCCTGGGTGGGCGATTGGATTACACCGGATTGGAATAAGGCAGCCGAACAGATTATCTGGAAAGTCAGATTCCCACGTGTACTGCTTGCCGTGCTCGTGGGCGCATCGTTGGCGATTGCTGGTACGGGATTCCAGGGGGTTCTTCGGAACCCACTGGCAGACCCGTTCACCCTGGGCGTGTCATCCGGTGCTTCGGTGGGTGCAGCCTTTCTGATTTTCTTCGGATTGCAGTATGCACTGATCGGAATCTGGACGTTGCCACTGGTGGCGTTTTTGACGGGTGTAATCACGTTATGGTTTGTTATGGCACTGGCTCGTGAAGGGCGTAAAATACCTACACATAGCCTCATTCTGGCTGGTGTGGTCATGCAAAGTTTCCTGGGCGCAGTTGTTTCCTTCCTGTCGACCATGTCGAAACAGACGATTAATGAAATTATATACTGGACGATGGGAAGTCTGGCTCTGCGTGGGTGGTCGTATACGGCCATCCTTTTCCCGTATTTTCTGTTAGGGCTGGTCTTTCTCTGGAGCCGCGCACGCTCGTTGAATGTGCTTGCACTGGGAGAACGTCAAGCCGCACATATCGGGATCGGAGTGGACAGACTCAAGCTGTCCGTGCTGGCAGTTGGCACACTGCTGACTGCTGGGGCTGTCTCGGTATCGGGTGTCATCGGATTCGTTGGATTGGTGATCCCGCATATGTTGCGGCTGCTGGTGGGACCGGATTACCGACTGTTGGTACCTTTGTCTGCCATTGGTGGAGCGATCTTCATGGTGTGGGCCGATACCATCGCAAGGTCGTTGCTGGCACCAACTGAGATTCCGCTCGGTGTTGTCACCGCCTTTGTTGGTGCGCCGTTCTTTGCTTACCTGCTGAACCGGAACAAAAAGTTGCAGAAGGGGATGATGCCATGAATTCCAGTACCAGTTCCAACTCGACTTCACTTATCTCCATTAAGGGAGCAGGGAAGTCATATGGCAATCATCAGGCACTGCACAATGTAGACTGGCATGTTGGCGAAGGTGACTGGTGGGGAGTTGTCGGACCAAACGGCAGTGGCAAGTCCACCCTGATCCAGCTTATTGCCGGAACGGAACAGTTAAACGAAGGTCAGATTCGTATCGATGGTCGAGACATCGGCTCTTACAGCCGTAAGGACCTATCGCGCATGATCGCTGTATTGCAGCAGGATGGCTTACCAGCCATCTCCTATCCCGTGCGAGACGTGGTGGAGATGGGGCGATATCCATACCAGAACTGGCTGGGGCGGGAAGTGGGCGATGGGGCACTTGTGGTGGACAGGGTGCTTGAAGACCTGGGATTGACAGAACTGGCGGACAGACCGCTGGATGCACTCAGCGGCGGGCAACGGCAGCGGGTCGCACTAGCCAAAGTTATGGCTCAGGAGCCGAGGTTACTGCTGCTGGACGAGCCGACCACGTTTCTGGATATTAAATATCAATTGCAATTCATGGAATTGTTATCGGCATGGCGACAGAGAAATAACATTACGATTGTGGCTGTGCTGCATGATCTGAATCTGGCCGCGTTATTTTGCGATCACATTCTGGCGCTGCGTGAGGGCATGGCGGTTGGAAAGGGTACACCTCATACGTTGATCAACGATGAGAATATCCAGGATATATTTCGCGTCAAACCCGCGATTGTCTCCCATCCCGACCATGCCATACCTCAACTGCTGCTGCGGCGGGACATCGATTAAATGAATCGGGGCAACCCATATTTTGATGAAGGAAGTGCTGGTTGTATGAATAATGAACAGGTGTTGGAGCATTTAATAAGTAAGATTACTGCCCCTGATCAGGAAGTGGCGGCAGTAACCTCTGCACATGTGGATTCGTTGACGAAGCCACCGGGAAGTCTGGGCAAATTGGAAGAGCTGGTGATCCGCCTGGCAGGGATGACGGGCAATGCACGTCCGCGTTTTGATCACAGAGCGGTCATTGTCATGGCCGCAGATCACGGCGTAGTGGAAGAGGGCATCAGTGCTTTTCCTGCTGAAGTGACCCCGCAGATGGTCCTGAATTTCCTCGCTGGAGGTGCGGCAGTGAATGTGCTTGCCCGTCACGCCGGAGCAGATGTGATCTGTGTGGATATTGGTGTGAATGCCGATCTTGAACATCCGGACCTGCTTTCCCGCAAAATTCGCAAAGGCACGGCCAACATGGCCCGGGGTGCAGCGATGACCCGGGATGAGGCAGTCAGCGCTATCCTTGCAGGAGCCGAAGTTGTATCGGCAGAGGTGGCGAAGGGAACACAGCTGTTTGTCACCGGGGAGATGGGAATTGGCAACACTACTGCAAGTGCTGCGGTAATGAGCGCGTTAACCGGAGTTGCACCAGCTGCCGCCGTGGGGCGAGGAACCGGCATTGATGATGCAGGCTTGCAGCGCAAGGCTGCTGTAGTCAGCCGGGCGCTTAGCGTAAACGCACCAAACCCGGAAGATGCACTGGATGTTCTGTGCAAGGTGGGTGGACTGGAGATTGCCGGACTCACAGGGGTTATCCTCGCAGCAGCTGCTCATCATTGTCCGGTCGTTGTAGACGGGTTCATCTCTACCGCCGCAGCGCTGGTGGCGAGACAACTTGCACCTCTGAGTACAGCTTATATGATCGCTTCTCATACCTCACACGAAAATGGACATGAAGCGCTGCTGCGTGAACTGGACCTGAAAGCGATGCTGGATCTGGACATGCGTCTGGGTGAAGGCACGGGCGGCGTGCTTAGTCTTCATCTGATTGACGCAGCCTGTCTCATTCTGAATGAGATGGCAACCTTTGCAAGCGCGGGTGTCTCGGATGGAACAAGCCCTGCTCCAGATTCCGCTACGTCGGGTGATTCATCCCTGCAAGGAGAGAGTTCACGATGAGTGTACTGGTGACAGGCGGCGCACGCAGTGGCAAAAGTTCCTTTGCCGAGCGTCTCTGCATGCAACGTTCCTCGGAGGCCTGGTATGTGGCGACAGCTCAGGCGTACGATGATGAAATGCGTGAGCGTATCGCGATGCATCAGCATCAGCGGGAGGCATCAGGGTATCTGTGGCACACGATGGAGGAACCGATACATCTGCCTGCTTTGATAAGCCGCATGGGTGAAGGGCATACAGGGACTTCTGCACCCACCATTCTGGTGGATTGCCTGACGCTGTGGCTGACAAATGTTTTGTTAGCACATGAGCATGACGAGAAACAGGTGTTACAGGGACATTTGGACGCGTTGGTTGAAGCGATTCGAACCTATCCCGGTTTGCTTGTTCTGGTTACAAATGAAGTGGGGGACGGGATCGTACCGGAATATGCCCTTGGCAGGAAATATCGGGATTTGGCCGGTGTACTGAATCAGCGTATTGCGGCGATATGCGGTGAAGTGTTTCTGGTGACCGTAGGCATTGCGATTGAACTAAAAAGCAAGGAGTACCGCTTATGAAGGATGGCACGCCTGCTCCTCAGCGCAAACATGCGGCGGCAGCCGCTTTTCAATTTTTGTCCCGTTTCCCTGTCAAAATGCAAATCGATTTTGTCCCGCCGTTGCTGCGGGAAAGTGTTGTCTTTTATCCGCTGGTCGGTGCTGCAATCGGTCTGTGTGTCTGGCTCGCGGGAGCCTCAAGCGGTGCAGTGCTTCCGGCCTTTCCGGCTGCCGTCCTGACCTTGACGTTATGGGTATGGCTTACCGGAGGGCTCCATCTTGACGGATGGATGGATACGGCGGATGGCTTGCTCAGTTATCGTACCCGTGAACGGATGCTGGAGATTATGAAGGACAGCCGTGTCGGGGCAATGGGCGTGATCGCCTGCGTGTTGCTTCTGATGATGAAGGCTGCGCTGATCGCTGATTTTATTGCCCGGGGCCACTGGGTGTACGGTGCGTTGCTGATCCTGCCCATGATCTGGAGCCGCTGGTTCATGGTGTATGCGATGTCGGCCTGGCCGAATGCGCGCGAAGATGATGGACTTGCTGTATTGTTTAAAGGTCTCGGGGAGCGGAAGGAGGTCCAGCGTGCACGAAGTTCAGCTGTGGGCCTGACCTTGGTCGCAGGGGCACTTACGTTTGCCGCGGTGTGGCTTTTCAAGCCGGATATGGGGATTGCAGATGCGATGGTGAGTGGTCTGGGAACACTGCCATGGTGGCTATACCCGGTGGCGGCAGTTATTATACTGCCTGTGGCGTGTTATTATATCGGCCGATTCGTGGCTGCCCGGATCAGTGAACGGCTCGGTGGTTTAACCGGGGATACGTATGGTGCCATGAATGAGCTGCTGGAGGCGGCTTTGTTGACCGTGCTGAGCGTGCTTCAAGGACTGTTCTGGCTTTAACTTTGAAGTAAGAAGCAGTATGGAAAGTGTTACGCATGAGGTTGGGAGCAAGGTGATCTGGATATAACACGGAGACAGGGGGAGAGAGCGTGGAAGATAGGCTATCACAACCAGCGGCGGTACTGATGCTGCAAGGAACGGCTTCCGATGTGGGCAAAAGTGTCATCACAACGGCATTGTGCCGGATTTTTAAGCAGGATGGCTTCAAGCCTGCTCCGTTCAAGTCACAGAATATGGCACTGAATTCCTATGTGACGGAAGATGGCAAGGAGATTGGTCGGGCCCAGGGGGCACAGGCCGAAGCCTGTGGTATTGAGGCGACAACCGATATGAATCCAATCCTGATCAAGCCGGTGCGGGACATGCATTCGCAGATCGTGGTACATGGTGTACCTTTTGCCCAGATGAGTGCATCGGACTACCGTCAGCATTTCCTGCCTGAAGCAAAGCAGACGGTGATGGATGCGCTGAATCGGTTGCGGGACACCTATGATGTGGTGCTGATGGAAGGAGCGGGCAGTCCGGCCGAGATCAATCTGAAGGACCGGGATATCGTCAACATGAATCTGGCAGGTTGGGCCGATTCGCCGGTGATTCTGATCTCCGATATTGATCGGGGCGGAGTGTTTGCTTCCATTGTAGGTACGCTGGAGCTGCTGGAACCCCATGAGGTGGCCCGTGTCAAAGGGTTCATTATCAACAAGTTTCGCGGTGATCTGTCCCTGTTGCAGCCGGGACTCGACTGGCTCGAAGAACGGACAGGCATTCCAGTATTAGGTGTATTGCCTTACATAAGAGATATTCAGATTGAAGCAGAGGATTCAGTGGTGCTGGACTCCATGCGTCATGGGAAATCCGGCAAAACCGAGTTGGATCTGGCGGTGATCCGATATCCGCGAATTTCCAACTTTACAGACTTTGACGCACTTTCCCGTGAACCGGATGTGAATGTGCGTTACGTGACCTCACCAGAGGAATTAGGCAGTCCGGATGCCATTCTTCTACCGGGTACGAAGGATACCATAGGTGACCTGGCATTTCTGCGTGAGTCTGGGCTGGAGCAGGCGATTGCGAGCCAGACCGAGCGTGAGCATGTTCAGCTTGTAGGGATATGCGGCGGATACCAGATGCTGGGACGTCATCTGAAGGACCCGTTTGCTGTGGAGGCGAATCAGATCCAGGAAGCAAAAGGACTTGGCTGGCTCCCGCTATCGACAACGTTTCTTCAGGAAAAGCAGACCGTCAGAGCTTCCGGACGGGTGCAGCCTGATCACCCGATTCGTCTGTATGGTGAGCAAGATGTAGCAGATGCTTCATTACCCATTAACGGATATGAGATTCATATGGGCGTTACGGAGTGTCACGAGCCTGAACGTGTAAACGCGTTGTTTGAAATCTCGCATCCAGGTGGTCAACCTTTCCAAGAAGGCTGGGGCTCAGTAGATGGCAGGGTGTGGGGAACCTACCTGCATGGTTTGTTTGAAAGTGATCAATTCCGACGTTCTTGGCTGAATGCCTTGCGTGCAGGAAAGGGACTGGCTCCACTTCAGGAGACATATAGTGTGCATGAACGTAAGGAGATGGAGTTTGATCGGGTAGCCGAATCGTTGCGTTCGGCATTGGATATGAAGCGTGTGTACGAGATTATGGGTGTTCAGGCACCTGAGTGAAACAACAATACCCCCATGTCCGACAAACCGTTCTATAGAAACGGAATGTTAGCGACATGGGGGTATTGTATATCCTATGATTAAATGAGGTTTAAAACAGGTGATGATAGGTTAATGGTTAACCTGTTAGTTTATTTTGAAATTTTTCATAGCGGATTGCAGCTCTACAGCTTGTTCATGCAGATGACGAACTGTATTCGAATGTGAATCCATCTCGCTAAGCTGAAGATCTGCTGTTGAAGCAATTTGTAACATGCTTTCACGGGATTTGGTCGTAATCTGTGCCGTTTCTTCAACGGATGCACTCACTTCTTCAGCACCAGCAGATACTTGTTGTGTAGAAGCCGAGACGGTCTGAATGGTCAGATTCACGTTCTGAATCAATTCATTCAGTTGCTGGAAGGCAGAGCCTGCTTGTTGAACGACCCTTGTGCCTGAACCAATCTCCTGGGTTACACGGTTCATGGCATCAACCGAGCGTTCAGCATCTTCACGAATGGTACCCAGATAATCCGAAATTTCTTCGGTGGCTGTCTTGGATTGTTCGGCAAGTTTGCGAACTTCTCCAGCAACAACAGCGAATCCGCGACCATGCTCTCCGGCACGTGCTGCTTCAATGGAGGCGTTGAGTGACAGCATGTTAATCTGTTTGGTGATTTCAAAAATGGAAGCAACAATGGTGCCGATGGCTACCGATCGTTCATTCATAGTTTCAACATATCGCAACGATTCGCTTGCTGTCTGGCCTACACGCTCCATCTGCTCAATAGCATTCTGAGCCAGTCGGTTACCGTTAACTGCCTCGTTGGCTGCTTCACCAATCTGGTCAGACACTTCAGCAGAAGAAGAAGCAATATGCATGATACCTTGCGTAATTTCTTCCATAGCTCTGGCGTTCTCGGATGCGCTTGACGCAATGCTGATGCTGCCTTTTTCTGCATCTTCTGCAGAGCGGCTGGAGTTTCGAACCATACCGGACATCGATTCAACCCGCTGAAGCAGGTCATTGGAGCCTGATACAACTTCATTGGACGTGGACAAGGCACGGCTAATCATTTCTTTCAGGTTATGCGTCATCGTCTGGAAGCTTGCGGCAAGCTGGGCAATTTCATCTTTACCTTTGATCTCTAGTTCAGCGGTCAGATCACCCTGGGATATTTGTTTGCTATGTTGGACGAGCTTGATGATTGGTTTGGTAACTCTTTTGATCATACTAGTGGAGATAAGCCAGCCGAGTACAAACACTAATGCTGTAATCCCAAGGCACAACCAGAAAATCTGAGTAATCTTGTCTTGAATGAACTGGGCATCCATGCTCACAGCCATAATCATGTTACTTCCTGCAATGGGGATAAAGGCTGCTTTATGTACACCAAAGGAATCGGAGTAGACCTCGCTGATTACCATTTCTTTGTTCTCGATAGCTGCATTCATTGCGGGTTCTACACTAATCTCATCCTGGGCTTTCATGTTTGAAGAAGGGTTGGCCACAACGACTTTGGCTGAGCCATCTTGAATAGCAACAACGTAAGCCGCATCCAAATTATGTTCTTTTGCTTTATCTGCCAGGTACGATTCCACGGTCATGGCAGCACCTTCAGAACCGGCTCCGCCACTCTGTACCTGTAAGATTTTGGATGCTGAAGTATTCTTGTATATATCCTGAATGGACGTGTTTAGGACTTTGTCAAACTGCGGTAGCACGTAGCTTTGAATAATATTCATCGAAACGGCGTAAAAACTAATACTGAACAACAGGGAAGCAACCAGCAGAACGAGGAACAAAGTGCCTCTGATTTTACCGGCAACGGTGCGATTACGAAACATATGATCATCCTTTCACGTCAAGTTCATTAACATTATCGCTTTTCCGTAATCATAAGACCTATCTACCAATGAAGAAAGACCTAAGTTATACGTTGAGAAAACTTGGGAATAAGCGGATATACCTATATTACAAAATTAACCGGAGGTTGAATAGAACAATTTTCACGATTTGGTGTATTTTTTTCAGAAATAGATGAATCTGTTACATGCATATTACATAATATCAATTAATACCTACCAGAATAGTTTGTTATATGTTATATTGTAAAATGTCTTTGTCGGAAGTACAAAAAATAGAAGAGAAAACCGGATATTCTCCGGTTACACACATGCCTGAGGAGGATTTAAAGAAATGGATACTTTTCTAGTCATATTGAATGTAGTGGTTATACTTGCCTTACTTGGTATCCTCTACTGGATGCAGAAAAAGCATATCTCCTTTACGAAACGCGTATTTGCGGGTCTGGGACTGGGGGTTGTTTACGGGGTTATTCTTCAATTGGTGTACACATCAGGTTCTGATGTAGTTACGAAATCAGTCGATTGGTTCAATCTGGTCGGTTCAGGATATGTTCGTTTGTTGCAAATGGTCGTGATCCCATTGATCATGGTGTCGATCATTTCGGCCATTATGAATCTGAAGGGCAAGCAAAATCTCGGCAAGATGAGTGTTTCCATTATTGCCATTCTGTTGATCACCACAGCGATTGCCGCAGGGGTCAGCATTGTGACCAGTCTGGGCTTCAACCTGACTTCCATTGAGATTCAAGGAGGAGACCGGGAGAATGCGCAGATTCAGAAGGTGGAGGAACGGCTTGTTGATGTGAAGGATCAGACCATCCCGCAGCAAGTGCTGGAATTCATTCCTTCGAATCCATTTGCAGATATGACAGGAGAACGTCGTACATCCACACTGGCGGTGGTTATCTTCTCCGCGTTTATCGGTGTAGCGGTACTTGGACTGGATCGCAAAAAACCTCAGCAGGCGGAGACGTTCCGCGGTATGGTTAATGCGGTATATGCGGTGGTTATGCGAATTGTTACGCTGGTGCTTAGGCTTACGCCTTACGGGATTCTAGCACTGATTACAAAGGTAACGGCGACAACCAATGCGGAAGAGATATTAAAGCTCATCAAATTCGTCATTGCGTCCTACGTGGCCCTCATCTTGATGTTTATTATTCACCTGATCATTATCTCTCTGTCCGGCTTCAACCCGGTTACGTATTTAAAGAAGGTGCTGCCAACACTGGTATTTGCCTTTACGTCCCGTTCAAGTGCAGCGGCAATCCCGCTGAATGTGGAGACACAGACGAAGAAACTCGGCGTATCGGACGGCATTGCGAACCTGTCTGCAAGCTTTGGTGCTACGATTGGGCAAAACGGCTGCGCCGGGATCTATCCGGCCATGCTGGCGGTGATGATTGCTCCGACGGTCGGCATCGACCCGCTGAGCTGGGACTTCATTGTGACTTTGATCCTCGTAGTCATGATCAGTTCGTTTGGTGTGGCTGGCGTTGGCGGCGGGGCAACCTTCGCTTCCCTGATCGTATTGTCCACCATGAATCTGCCTGTGGCTCTGGTTGGACTACTCATTTCCGTGGAGCCGCTGATCGACATGGGTCGTACAGCGCTTAACGTGAACGGGTCGATGACATCAGGACTCGTGACGAGCAGAATTTTGAAGGAAAACGATCGGGACACGTTTAACGATCAGAGCCGTGAGCTGGATTCTGCGGCTCAGGCTTAATACAGAATGGATTAGATAGAAGCTCACATTAAGATAGCTAGAGCCGTCTACAAATCAAGTGAGAAAAGCCGTCCTTCGGAGGAATCCGGAGGGCGGTTTTTTGCGGCAATCAAACTATGCTGTGCACAGTGGTGAAGCAGTCTTCTTTTTCGATATACGGTGCAAGGGGAATAGAGGTAGGAAAAACTAGTATGGTCGAGAGGGAAGCGGGAGGAATATAGAAGGGGTCGTAGTCACTCAGGCACGCTTGGAGTTATTTAGTTCTGTTCATGGGACGAGAAATGTGATAGAGTATTCATGTTTTGGCCCTGAGCCAAACCGCGGTTCGTAACCATCCCGCGTAATCAAAACTAGGAAGGCAGTGTATGTATTTATGTTTAACTTAGGGTGGGGAGCAGTTTTTGTTCTCGTAACTTATGGATTTTTCCTGCTGTGTTACCGCTTGTTCGGTAAAAAAGGTCTCTATGCCTGGATTGGTGTGGCTACGGTTATAGCCAACATTCAGGTGACCAAAACGATAGATATCATGGGAATTGTACTGACGTTAGGCAACACGATGTATGTCAGCATGTACCTGACCAGTGACCTTCTTAATGAAAAATATGGACCAGGTGAGGCACGCAAGGCCGTATGGTTTGGCTTTTTCACGCTCATCATGACAACGGTTCTGATGCAGATGGTGTTGTTCTTTGAACCGGCACCAACAGACTTTGCACAGGAATCTATGGCGAAGTTGTTCGGTCTGCTGCCACGTTTGGCACTCGGAAGTCTGACAGCGTACTTCATCAGTCAGTTCCTGGATGTTCGATTGTACTCCTGGTTACGCAAGGTGGCCCCAGGGCGCAACCAGTTGTGGATTCGCACCAACGGTAGTTCCATCATCAGTTCATTTGTGGATACACTGGTGTTCTGCACGATCGCGTTTGCGTTCATCTACCCTTGGGATGTTTGGCTGGAAATCTTCCTGACGACCTATATTATCAAATTTGTATTAACTGCGGTCGGAACGCCGTTTCTGTATGCTGCACGTAGCTTTAAGTTTAAGGATGAAGCTTAGACAATATTCAAAGAGTATCACTTAAAAAAACCTCTGCTCGGTCAATTGTAATTCGGACTCTGCAAGGGTTTTTTTTCATAGAAAAGACCCGAAACAAGAAAAATCCTTTTTACATTTTTATGAAAAAGTTATAATATAAACGACCTGTCGTTATAAGCGTGTATCATTAGGAACGATGATTTTCATACAAAGGGGAATCGCACATGTACTCTACACTGCGTTATACACTGGAAAGCAATGGCACAACCTACGAGAATGATAACATTAATGCTTCGTTATTGGTGGAGTTGATCTCCAATCTGGAATTGCAGGAATTCGTAGTACTTGTACCTTCCGAGCTGGTGGAGGGAAGTATGTATATGCAGGCTGCTGCGCTTGAGGAACCAGGGCAGATGGTGGCGGAGATTCGTTTGCAGGAAGGCGAGGACGGTTTCCGACATTACAGCTGCAGAACAACAGATACGACTGGGATTATTCAATGGTTTCTGGATTACTGGGGGAAGCAACAGCTGCCACAGCTGGAGTCTTGGCAGGATATCACGCATGAGTTTGACTAATGGTAAATGAGTGAGCAGGAATAAAATTACGTAGAATGCAGACGGAGTAATTTAGGATATGTTTTGTATTAATTAAAATCCCGCAACCCATGATATTCATGAATTTGCGGGATTTTTGCGTTCGCGTGTGTACTTGCTACTTTTTCTGTATACAGGCCTGAGGCGTACGCGAAAGGAGTATATTATTTTGAAGATACAGTTCAGCACAGTTTCGTGCAGTTTAGTTCATGATGCACAATATCGGCTGAGTATTGATGTATATGGGCTGTTTTTGACATAGATCCAGTTGGATTAGTCGGTAAGGATTTGCAGTTCTTTTGGATATGTCGTCAGAACTTCGATACCCGTCTCGGTCACAATTACATCATCTTCGATACGGACGCCGCCTGCTGCGGTATAGATGCCCGGTTCAATCGTGAATACGGTACCTTCATTCAGGATGTCCATATTCTCTCCATGAAGAGAGGGATACTCATGTACGTCGATACCCAATCCATGGCCTACTCTGTGCATGAAGCGCTCGCCGTATCCCGCTTCTTCCGTGACCTGGCGTGCTGCACGATCCACTTCGGCGCAGGTAATGCCTGGTTTCACGATTTGGATAGCAGCTTCGTTCGCTGCGAGTACAGTGTTATAGATGGTTTTGAGTTCAGGGGAGATATCACCAAAAGCGAATGTACGCGTGATATCCGAGGCATACCCTCCAGCATACACACCCATGTCAAACATCAACAGGTCACCATGTTGCAGTTTCCGTTCACCCGGTGTACCGTGTGGCAGACCTGTTTTGGGTCCCGTGAGCACCATGGTATCAAAGGAAGGCGCATCGGCACCCAGCTTTTTCATCTGATACTCCATCTCGGCGACAAGTTCGATCTCGGTTACGCCTGTGCGAACATGAGAGAGTCCTTGACGCAATGTTTCTTCAATCAGATAAATGGCGTGGCGAATGCGTGCTACCTCATCCGGTGTTTTTTTCACACGTAATGTGCGAAGCAGGGGGCCAACATCTTCAAAGCTGGCAGCACCTAGCGCGGCGGTCAGTTGTTCATAACGTGCGACCGTCACGTATTCTTTCTCGAGACCCACCCGGCCCAAGCGCCCCTGATAACGATCAAACAAAGCGTATGGATTATCCGTATCCGTGTGAGTAGCAATGTTGGATACCGAGGAAGCGGCTGCGGCAGCTTCAGCATCAAGCGCAGGTACAATCAACAGGGGCTCTTCGCCACGTGCGAGAACCAGACCGAGGAAGCGTTCATGCGGATTGCTCGCAAATCCAGTTAAATAGTAGATATGTTTTGGATCTGTGATCAGCATGGCGTCCAATCCTTGCCCGGACAGATCGGCTTCAAGACGAGATAAAGGGTTTTGATTCATAAGTGTAGTTGTCCACCTTTCCATTCATACTATCCTTCTATTATAAAAGATTATGATGGAATTCCAAACTGCGGTGATTTCATATCCTCGGAATACCTTGAATTCTCGGTTTAAGCGGCTGGTATGAAGGGTAATACAGGGCGAAACCGCTTAACAGATGAATAATAACACCACAACAATAGAGAGCAATCCATTAACAATACGTTGAAGCTTGACTTATTTATTTTATACAAAAGAACGATATACGAAGGGAGATGTAATCATGAATAATCGAGTAACCGTTCCACTGTATGCTTCATTATTAAGTGTGGCACTGTTAACCGCGTCATGTTCTTCAGGCGAACCTTCTACGGGAGGAACAGAGCAGACGTCTCAGGGGCAGGGAACAGGTCAGGGACAGACAGCCAACGGAGGCAATACCGGTGCAAGTGGAAATGAGAGTGGAGCGCAGGGAGAGACTGTTATTCCGTATCAGGCTTCCGTACTGGTTGAAGGACTGAATGCACCATGGGAGATTGTGAGTGTGCCTGATGGTCGGATGTTTGTAACGGAACGCCCTGGTGCGATTCGGGTCATTGAGGATGGAAAACTAGCCCCTGAACCACTGATTGAATTCTCAGCCCCATTTAATGAAGAAGGTGAGGGAGGTCTGTTGGGTCTTGCGGCTGATCCGGACTTCGAGGATAACGGTTATCTGTATGCATACCACTCCTATCTGGAAGGCGACGACATTGCCAATCGGGTGTTACGTCTCAAGGTGAATGATGGCAAAGCGGTCATAGATCAAGAGCTGCTTGGTAACATTCCAGGCGGAACGAATCATAACGGTGGGCGGATCAAAATTGGCCCGGACAAGTTGCTCTATATCACGACAGGTGAGCGTTATGAACCGGAATTGTCACAGAACGAAGATAGCCTTGGAGGTAAAATATTGCGGATAGGTCTCGATGGATCGATCCCGGCAGACAACCCATGGCCGAATTCACCTGTATACAGTATGGGACACCGTAACGCACAGGGACTGGCATGGAATCCGGACAACGGTTACCTCTATTCTACCGAACATGGTCAGCGAAATCATGATGAGATTAACCGGATTGTAGCTGGTGAGAATTATGGCTGGCCCGAGGTAGAAGGAGACGACGATGACAACGGCGCATATCAAGCTCCGCTTGCACATAGTGGGAATGATACATGGGCGCCATCTGGTGTAACTTTTGTAGAAGAAGGACCTTGGGCTGGATCACTGATTGCTGCGAATCTGCGTGGAGAGCAGTTGCTGAAGGTTACTCTTTCGGAAGATGGCACACAGGTGGAGAAGGTGGAACCCATCTTCGAAGATGAGTGGGGCCGGATTCGCAATGTGAGTGCTGGCGAGGACGGGAAGTTATATGTGCTTACGAACAATCGGGATGGACGAGGATCGCCACGTGATGGAGATGACAAGCTGATTGTACTAACTCCGGAGAGCTGAGTCGGGGTCAGGGAGAGAAAATCAGTGTTGCAGGACAGAGTCGCACCGGATTGGTCTCGCCGTAAGGTAGCGAATGGAGTGAGTTTAAAACGAACGGTTGCCGCTTATCTTGAGCTAAAGCCCTGAAGTGCCCTGAATCTGAATCGCTCTAAATAAAATTTTTCTAAAGAACCTGACGCACCTTAAATAGAGGTTTGGTGGCGTTCGTAGAATTTAACGAACCTCAGCCACGTTATATAGCCAAAATTCACTCGAAACCTGCGGAAAAACCAATGAAATGAGCAACTAAGGTGTCTGGAGTTCGTTAGAAAATCTAGACACTTAAAATACTGCGTATAGGGTGTCTGAGATTCGTTACAAAACAAGTATAACGTTTAGACTGTGCCCAATTCGTTAGAGACGGACCTCGGTCAATAAGTAGACACTTACGTTACGGTTTTCCGGTGAATTGTTTTGCCAAACGGGCAGGGGAAAGATACTGTGCACATGTCGTAGTTCAATATAAGATACTGCGTGCATACTGTATGAATAGCGTGCGCAATAGGTGCTACCATACGGTCAACACCAGTGCAGTAGAGTAGTAGAAGTGCGTGGTTAACTAATCAAAGGAGCTGTCCCTGTCAAGTTCATGACATTGGGACAGCTCCTTGATTGTAATGTATGTGTCATCCTAATCTTGAATGAGCTACAACGCACAATGCCGCACGAAGAGAAACAGCGTTAATAGGATGCGTTATCGTTCCAAAAAACTCACAGCTCCGCGTTCTTTACTACTCTGCGCTCTCCGCAAGTGTGGCAATACGCTGAGCCGGATCATTCATGTACTCTCCACCGTGATAACAGAGAACCTTATTGAGCTTAAGGTCGGTCAGTTTCTTCAGGCTTCGCAGCGCTTCAGGCATGTCCGGTGTCGCTTGTGGTGCAGGGCCAACCAGTTCATCATCGACCACACGAAGTTCATCGGCAGCGAGCAGGAACTGTTGCTCCCCGAAATACAGGCAGATATGACCTGGCGTATGTCCCGGTGTATGAATGACCTGTGTACCACCTTGAAGGGGTAATATGTCCCCGTCTGCCAGCGTTCTGCTAATGTTCACTTCAGGCAACTGCAAGAGCAGTTGATCTGCCAGTGCCAAAACGGGCGCGGGCAGCAGAGCACGACGTTCAGGTGTGAATTTGATCAAAGGCTTCTCACCGGTTAGATATGGAATCTCATCGGCATGTGCCCAGATTTCCAGATCGGGAATAGCATCCAGAAGAGCGCCCAGGTTACCGATATGATCGATGTCCTGATGAGTAATAATCACACGTTTGACGTCCGAGAACTGTACGCCCTCTTGTTCCAATACGGATTGAAGTTCGGCAAATTGTCCAATCATGCCTGTATCCACCAGGGTAACGCCATCTACATCACGAAGCATGACGGGGAATATGGGGCTGTTCCCGGAAGGTGTAGGAATCTGAAGATTTAGCACAGTAATCGAAGTTGTTGGATGGCTCATGGTTATCCGGACCGTAGTCCGGTACACCTCCTTATATTTTTAAGCGATGATTGTTGTTATTCAGGGCGATTATATTTTAAGTGTTTTCTATATTTTTTAACGGTATGGAGTAGTGCTTCGAACGTTTCTTCTTCATTACTGCCGTCCTTAACGATGGAGACAAACGAGAAGTTATCATGAACAAGTTTGTTTCTCGTCTGAAACACCAGACTAAGCGCTTCAGCGAAGTGTTCTTTTTCGGATTCCAGAGCAATGAACTCTTTACTGAGTTCGGCCTGAATAATCTCCATATTGGAGCGGGCACGGTATGCAGGAGTTTTCATCAGCTGGGTCGAATTAAACTTTTTCTGATATACGTCTCTATACAGTTGATGTAACATTTGTTCAATAATGGCGCATAGTTCGATGACCAGTGAAGCATATCTTCGGTTTTTGCGTTTTCGGGTGAACTCACGTGTTTCTTCTTTGTCCAAAATACCGTATTTTTCATACAGCGTAGAATCAACGTTCTGCAAGATTTCCTGATATTCCTGTTCGAGTAGTGCGATTTCAAGTTTGGCTTGTTTTTTAACTTTTTTAAAATCTTCTTTGGTCAGCATACTTGTCCTCCCATGGAAACCGAGATGTGATCCTATCATTATCTCATATTGTCCGTCGTCGCGCCTCTAATTTCGGAACCTCAGGTTCAGAAGGGAAGTACCTCATGTCCAATCAGACAGCAATTGTAACAGGAGCTAACTCAGGTATGGGGTTGGCAACCACCATTGAACTTGCAAGGCAAGGATATCGCGTAATTATGGCATGCCGCAGTGAGAAGCGCGGACAGGAGGCTCTTCAGGAAGCTGTGCGTCAGTCCGGTTCTTCTGCGATTGAATTGATGCTGTGTGACCTGGGTTCACTCGACAGTATACGCCAGTTTGCCGGCACATTCCGCGAGCGTCATGATCACCTTGACGTTCTGGTTAATAATGCGGGGGTAGTGATGGTTAAGCGAAAGGAAACCTCAGACGGGTTCGAACAAAGTATCGGTATTAACCATCTGGGGCATTTCCTGCTGACCTTACTTTTGATAGAACCTCTGAAAGCTGCGAAGCAGGGACGGGTTGTGAACGTTTCGTCAGGTGCTTATAAGGCCGGCAAAATCCACTTCGAAGATCCACATCTGCACAAAGGTTATAATCCGATCAAAAGTTATGCCCAATCCAAACTGGCGAACGTGCTGTTCACTCGTGCACTGGCTAGCAAACTGTCAGGTACGTCTGTCACAGTGAACTGTCTACACCCTGGTGCGGTGGGAACGAGTATTGGCGTAGATCGCAATACCGGATTTGGCACACGCATTATGGCGTTTGCAGGTAAACTTCCATTCTTTCTGTCCCCTGAAGAGGGGGCGCGAACGGCTGTTTATCTGGCCACAAGCCCTGAAGTCGTCGGCTTCACCGGTCGTTACTTCTATCAACAGAAAGAGCAGCAGCTGAAGGCACATGCCGTTGACGATGCTTCAGCTGAGCGTTTCTGGACGTGGAGCGAAGAACAGGTGGGGCTAAGAGATGACGAGAAGTTGTAATTCAGCACAAGCTGATGAGTGACTCATGAATAGAGTCGTTACATCTTTTATACTTTTGCCTTCACAGCTTGTTGGATCATTTCAATAACAGCTTCAATACGTTGGATGCCTTGATCTCCCTGACCGTATGCACGGACAGAGGCGGATGAGGCATTTTTCTCATTCTCACCAAGCACGAGCGAATAAGGAACTTTTTCCATCTGGGCTTCACGGATTTTGTACCCGAGCTTCTCGCTCCGCAGATCTGTTTCTACCCGAATGCCCGCAGCCCGGAGCTCGCTCTGTACTTGGAGTGCATAGTCTGCATAATGATCTGACACAGGTAGGAGCTTCACTTGTACAGGTGCGAGCCAGAGTGGGAACGCTCCTGCATAGTGCTCAGTCAGGATGCCGATGAAACGATCGATCGAACCATAGATGGCACGATGGATCACGACCGGACGGTGTTTCAGGCTATCCTCGCCAATGTAAGTGAGGTCGAATTTCTCCGGCATTTGAAAATCAAGCTGGATTGTTCCGCACTGCCAGCTGCGCTTCAGCGCATCGAGGATATGAAAGTCAATTTTCGGTCCATAAAAGGCACCGTCCCCTTCGTTAATGCGATACTCCACGCCCCGACGATCTAGTACATTTTGCAATGCGCGTTCCGCTTGATCCCACAGCTCTTCCGATCCCATGGAATCTTTCGGACGAGTGGACAATTCAATCTTATATTCGAATCCAAAGATATCGTACATACGTCCGATCAGTGAGATCGCCTGATTGATCTCGTCCTCGATCTGCTCTGGCATGACGTAGAGATGAGCATCATCCTGGCAGAATGTCCGCACACGCATCATTCCGTTCAGGGCACCTGAGAATTCATGACGGTGAACCTGACCAAATTCCATCATGCGAATGGGTAATTCGCGATAGGAATGAAGTGTGTTTTTGAAGATCAGCATATGCCCAGGGCAGTTCATCGGTTTCAGTGCAAAAGTGGCATCGTCCACTTCTGAGAAATACATATTGTCCTTGTAATGCTCCCAGTGACCGGATTGCTCCCACAGACGATTGTTCATCATGAGAGGAGTCCGAACTTCCTGATACCCTTCCTGCAATTGCAACTCACGGGAGAACTGCTCCAGTTCAGTGCGAACAGTCATACCTTTGGGCAGATAGAAGGGCATGCCGGGCGCTTCTTCGGAGAACATGAACAGTTCAAGCTCTTTGCCAAGTTTACGATGATCCCGTTTCTTTGCTTCTTCGAGCATGTGCAGATGTTCATCCAGTTGGGCTTTGTTCGGGAAAGCAGTGCCGTAGATGCGTTGTAGCATCTTATTATCCGAGTTACCCCGCCAGTACGCACCAGCCACATTCAGCAGCTTGAACGCTTTGATTCGACCAGTGGATGGAAGATGTGGACCGCGACACAGATCGAAGAACTCTCCTTGATCATAGATTGAAAGTTCGGCGCCCTCTGGCAAATCCTGAATGAGTTCAAGCTTGTAAGGGTCCTGGATTTCTCCGAAGATACGGAGGGCTTCCTCCCGGTTAACGACCCGGCGACTGATCTTATGATTTTCCTGAATGATTTTGTTCATTTCCCGCTCGATGGCAGCCAGATCACTGATGGACAAGGCATGCTCCAGATCAACATCGTAATAGAATCCATCTTCAATGACTGGGCCGATACCCAGTTTCACTTGTTCTGCACCGTAAATGCGTTTGAGTGCCTGTGCGAGCACATGTGCTGCGCTGTGACGATAACGATACAGACCTTCCGCACTTTCTAAAGTAACGATAACAAGTTCGCAATCTTGCTGGAGCACCCAATCGAGATCGACATTTTGACCATCTACAATACCGCCGATAGCCTGTTTCCCAAGACTTGTGCTGATAGATGAGGCAACCGCACCTACAGTGATGCCTGCTTCGTAAGAACGTATCGCGCCACCTTGCAGATGGACCTCAATGGAATGACTGGATGGTTGAAGATCATTTGCTTGGTTGTTTATTTCGTTACCTGATTTGTTGCTTACTGAGTTACTGTTTTCTTGTTTGCTCATGTGAACCACTCTCCATTTCTTAAAATGAAAGCGCAAAAAACACCCGTCCCGGAAAAGGGACGAGTGCGCTTGGCTCGTGGTTCCACCCTAATTTTGGTTATGGTGCACCCTGCTCTCGGCCAGCCGCCGGAACAGAAAACATCATAACCCTCATTGGAATCCGTTATCGGGGATCAGACGGTGAACTCTACTGGCAGCATGCCGAACATCGGAGGGACGTCCGAAATGCTGAGGTTCGAGGTCACGGCTGCAGAGGGGTAATTCCGGTCCGTTCGCTGAAGAAGGTTTCACCAATCCCCTCTCTCTCTGGGCAGCACGCAAACGAAATCATGTCTCTGGTCATCGCCAAATATGTTAGATCAACTCATTAAAGTTATCCTGAAATGTGTTGCATTCAATATCAATATATTGGAACAGGTGTTATTGAGTGTCGATTATATAGACTGGAAATGGAAAGGTCAAGCGGAACATTTTAATTGGTTTCGGACGGCCCATCCCATATTAAGCGAATGATCGTTCCTTCACCAGGGGTGGACTGCACCTCAATACGACCATTCATGGCTTCGATCAAACCTTTGGTTACCGCCATGCCCAGCCCTGATCCAACGTCCGATGTACCTGTATCTGTACCGCGATAGTATCGTTCAAATAACTTCCATACCATCTCGGAGTCCATGCCTCTTCCATTATCGGCAAACTGAATGCTGAATTCATCAGCGTGTTCACCAGAATGCACACTGACAACCAGGATGGACTCGGGCGGGTTATGAAGAAGGGCATTAGCAGTCAGATTATCCACAATTCGTTCGAACGATGGAATATGGACGAGTCCATATACAGGTACTTCAGAAGGTTGGAATAGGATGCGACCTTTCCCATATGCCGGGTTTCGTTCAGCACGCTGGATCAGATCACGAAGTAACGTATTTACGTCAGTCTCTTCCACCACAGGTTGATATCCGCCACTACGCAATCGGTAGGTCATGGCAAGATCGTTGACAAGCCTGTCCATATACATGGATTTATCGAGCATGATGCCAGCGAATTCCCTGACTTCCTCCGTGCTCCAGCTATACTTATCCGCCTCAAGCATATGAGCATAACCCTGGATGGAGGATAGAGGCGTCTTCAGATCATGTGTTATGCCAGCGATCCATTCCTCCCGTAGGGAATCGGTCTGTTTGCGGAATTCTTCATCTTGCTTCAAGGTGTGAGACAGGGCCTGCATGGAGCGAAGCACTTCCGCATACACGTTGTATTTTCGCTTCCACTTACCGTTACGACGCTGACTGCGAGGCACTCCGGAGGCTCCCGTAGGTTCCTCGTAATGTCCTCGCTCCAGACGCTGTAACCATTGGAGCATATGCAGCATGGGCGAGCCGAAACGGTTCGCATACCAGAAGGCAAGCAAGATGAGCAGAATGATGATGGACACAATCAATACAACCAATGCCGGTTCCAGAATAAAACGGTAGGGATTTTGATTCCCTGTAACATTTGGATCGCCGGGGATGCTAATCAACCAGGTGGTTTCATTCTTCTCATCGTACCATGTGGCAATGGACTTGCCTGATCGACTTGGATAACGAATCTGCAGAATCAATTCCTGAATGGTGTATTCGCTTGGTACACCCACAGCTGGTTTGTTAAAGGAGGAGAGCTCGCGTCCCGACTCATCCAATACTTGAAGATAGGCGTTAGCAGCACGAAGAGCTTCCCGTTGGTCCGGTTGAAGATTAAACTTCCCGTTGGTGAAAGTGAGGTCCGAACGAATATTGTTCATGAGCGACTTGGCCGGGTTACTCTCGCCATATAATAAAGTGAAGTTCTTCCCGTTCTTCTCCCGAATGAGCATGACAATCTGATAAGGGAAAGGCTTTTGATTTTCCCAGTATGCAATCAATTCCCCTGGCTTATAGTGAGTAGGAACATCGGCGGGAGCGTGATAATCATCAATGGCGTAACCTCGTTCATCCAACACCTGGAGCCAGCCTTGATATTTATCCACTTGCTTTAGCAATTCGGGGTCATACTTAATGGTATTATCTGGCATGAATTCTGCTGTATTAATTAATTGGTCCAGACCGTTAACTGCAAAATCATCCACCAAATTCACTTCATTTACCTTTTGCACGACCCAGTAAGTGGCTACAGACCCAAGCAGAATGATCAGAATGACGGCTCCCGCAAGCATTCCGATAAACCGGGTCATTAATTTGCGACGAATACTCATGGGCGTGACATATGTTCCGGCTGAATGAGCTTGTATCCCAGACCTCGGACGTTAACAAGATAGACTGGATTGGAAGGGTCGGCTTCAATGCGCTCCCGAATGCGGTGAATATGAACCATCACGGTATTATCATCACTAATGGCCTCTGAGCCCCATACCCGTTCATATAGATCTGATTTGGTGAAAATACGATTGGGATGCTTGCAGAAAAAGAGCAGCAGTTGAAATACAAGTGCAGGACAGGCTACGGGGTGTCCTTCGACTCGAAGTTCACCAGCCCATTCCAATACCTGAAACCGTCCAAAATCGTAGACACCCTCCGGGATACTGGAAGATGACGTATTTACGCTGGATGGGATGTGATCCGAGATCGCAGCTGTTTTTGAAGGTAAATAACGCTTCAGTAAGGATTTAATCCGAGCAACGACTTCCAGAGGGTTAAAGGGTTTAGAGACATAATCGTCGCCACCAACGGCGAATCCCGTTAATTTGTCATAGTCAGTTGTTTTGGCCGTCAGAAACAGGATGGGCGCATCGGTGACCTGCCGTAGAAAAGGACAGATTTCCAGTCCGCTTTTGCCGGGAAGCATGATGTCGAGCACGATACAATGGTACGTTTTGTTGTTGCAGGCCTCAATGGCAGCTTCGCCTGTTGTAACGGTATCAATATCGAGAAACTGTTCTTTGAGGAGAACGGTTTTGAGCATATGCAGGATAGCTTGCTCATCATCCACAAGCAGTATTGAGACGTTATCCATAGTTTGAAAATGACCTCCTGATGCTTCCATTGTGTTTATTGCTAATCATACCATCCAAGAGGGCAGTATTGCGTACAAGCTATCTTAACGGAATCTTAATTATGCATCGTCAAAGGGCCAGACGAGTTTATCTACTGGTAAGTTAGGGTTAGACGAAGGATAAGACTCATTCTGTACACTTAACTGGAAAGTATAACGATTAGCATTAACAGAAGGGATGTTGAAAATGATGCAAAGAAAGAATTGGAAGGTGCTTGCGATTGCCCTTGGAGCCTGCGTGATTTTGTCAGCTTGCGGCAACAGTAACAAGATTACATCCGAACAGGCGGAGCAGCAGTCAGTCGAACAGACGTCGAATAATGAATCGAGCGAGAATTCGAATCAGGAGCAGAACTCAAGTTCGGAGGCGAGCGTGACTATTACACCAGACAATTTCATCGATACGTTGATGAATGGTTCGAAAGATGCAATCTATAGTCAGTTTTCTCCGGAATTGAAGGAGGCGTTAACACTTGAACAGTTCAAAACTTCCGCCGATAATTTTTTTAAGGGCGTTAAATCGTGGGAGCAAGTGGTAGACGCCGAAGTGAATCATCTAAGGGAGCATGCATGGCAAGACGAAACAGGTACCAAGGGGCTTCGAGTTTATTTTACAGAAGATAATCAGATCGGTGGTCTAACTATTCAACCGTTGGAAGCACATGAATCCACGGATAACACATTCACCAAAACAGAGTTTCAGTTCCCGATGAAGGGGGAATGGTATGTATTCTGGGGAGGTCATAATGTACTGTCCAACTATCATTACGAGCATGAGACACAGCGCTATGCGCTGGATATTGTTCGGATGAAGGATCATTCAAGTTATCAGGGGGATGCGGCGGTTAATGAAAACTACTATGCTTTTGGTGAACCGCTCTATGCAGCTGCCGATGGTACTGTCGTCGAAATCAAGAATGATCTTCCGGACAACGTACCGGGTGTTATGAATCCGGAGGAGCCAGCGGGTAATTATGTCGTGATCGACCATGGGAATGGGGAATACAGCATCACAGGACACATCAAGAAAGGCAGTGTTACGGTCCAAAAAGGAGATAAACTCAAGCAGGGAGACCTCATCGGTGAGCTGGGTAATTCGGGTAACTCCAGTGAAGCTCATCTGCATTTCCAGGTATCTGACGGACCGGATCTGTTCACATCTCGCTCAATTAACATTCGTTGGGCTGACCAGAGTCAGCAGTTAACGCGTGGAAACACAATACAGGGACTCCCAGAGTGATGATTGAGTAACTCTCTGTCAGCATGTTAGGGATGACGAAAACTTCTCTTCTCCGTTATAATATCCTCTATGATAATAGAACGATCTGAAATGATGGAGGAATAGCGATGAAACTGGAAGATGTGCAGATTGAATATGCGCGCCTGGAGGACTTGCCAAGGATTGTGGAAATTTATAATTCTACCATTGAGGGCCGTATGGCAACAGCGGATTTGGAACCGGTGACAGTGGAGCAGCGTGTTCCGTGGTTCGAGGAGCATTCACCGGATTATCGTCCGCTTTGGGTGATGAAGCAGGCAGGTCATGTGGTGGCTTGGGCAAGTCTCAGCTCGTTCTATGGACGACCTGCGTATAATGGAACGGTGGAAGTTAGTGTATACGTGGATCAGCAATGTCGCGGAATTGGGGCCGGCGGACGTTTGCTCGAAACCGTATTTGCGGCGTGTCCTGCACTGGGCATTACGACCATTCTTGGATTTGTCTTTGGGCATAACGAACCGAGTCTGGGATTATTGCGCAAGCATGGTTTTGAACAGTGGGGATATTATCCCGAAGTGGCTGTGCTGGATGGCATGAATAGAGATCTGGCGATTTTGGGCAAAAAAATATAAGTGTCGTTCTTATTCCTGAAATAAGAACACGGAAAACCTCCAACCTAAAGTAATAGGATTGGAGGTTTTTTTGTCGTTCCAATATTGTGCTCTCTATGAGAAATGGAGGTGCTATTCATACACCAAGCTGATGTTTAATCCCTTGAATCTGTCCCAGGTGACGCTCCTCATGATAACTTGCAAAGTCAATCCATTGGATAAGATCCATCTCACCAAATACGGGATGAGGAAAGGACTTGCTGCGCAGCAGGTCAGGATCATGATCTAATGCAAAGTTATTTAACGCTTGGTGGGATTCGTCCAGGTCATTGCGTACATGTGCGAGTGCCTCAGGCGCTGCTGGAGGCTGAAGGTGGGGCGGTGCCTCAATGGAGCGGCTGCGGTCCAACGATAATTCATATGGTTTTTTGTCCACAGACACCGTCTGTTCCTTCTCGAGGGCCAGGCGGGCTTGTTTTCCAATGACATTTTCCATCAGATTCAGATGTCGTAGTACTTGCATAATACTCCATTGCTCGGGTGAAGGTTTTTGGTTCAATTGCTCTTCGCCTAATCCGGAGATGGTATCCCAAATTTGATTGCGTATATCGTCATTACGAGTAAACATTGTACAATCCTCTCCCTATAAATGGTTTCTATCATGATGTTCGCTGTGTATGTCCATTACCCCAAATGTGGATGCTTACTCTATAAGCATAGAGATTGGAATAAGTGAATGTAAAATGTAGCACTAATTAACTTTGTTAGATGAATTTAAAATGAAATAAAAAAAGCCATTCTTGATGAACGGTTCATTTCAATAAGTACCAACTCCAAAAAAAGATTGACGGGCAGACCCCGGCAAACTATAATCGGTAACAAGTAACTTTAGATGTAAGGAGTCCTGACATGATATGTTAGTAATCGACGAGGTGTATCACCATACAGCATTGCAAATATCATCGTCCGATTTATTGTACCTTATCGAACGGCTGAAGGTCAAAAAAGAAAAAGAGATTCAAACGCTCAAACAGAAGATCGAACAGTTCGAACAAAAGCGTCGAGCGGAAGAGATCGCTTATCAATCGTTGTCGACCGTACGCAAATGGTTTGCGGGACGCCCCGCATCCCATCATCAGGCAGTGGAATATATGGTTCAGGTGAAGGAACGTTTTCGCAAGATGGAACAGATTCGCAGACGTATACGTGAATTGGATCAGATCGCAGAACGAATTAAACATCCGGACAGCATTGAGCGTGACGAGATTGAGCTTGCGCCTGATACAATCCGTGAGCTCAGACAGCTTAGTGAAACGGAGGATGTACAAGCATGACTTTGGAGACGTTAAGCACCGGGATTGATACGGTCTGGGTCGTACTGAGTGCAGCGATGATTTTATTGATGGAGGGTGGATTCGCTCTGCTCGAGGCTGGCTTTGTGCGTTATAAAAATAGTGTGAACATTATTATGAAGGTTTTTGCAGACATTACGATTGGAACGTTGTTATTTTACGCTATCGGTTTTGGACTCATGTATGGTTCAGACGTTGGTGGTTTTATGGGTGTAACAGGATTTTTCCTGAATGGGGATTTGTCTCATCTGGACGTGCCGGTATCTCTGGAGACATTCTGGTTGTTCCAGGCGGCCTTCACCATTGCCGTTATTTCCATCGTTTCAGGAGCGGTAGCCGAACGGATCAACTTCCGTGCTTATCTTCTGTATATCATTTTGATGACGGCGATCATCTATCCAATTGGTGGACACTGGGCATGGGGCGGCGGCTGGCTTAGTCAGTTAGGAATGCAGGACTTTGCCGGTTCTGCCGTCATCCATGCACTGGGTGGATTCTCGGCACTGGCTGCCGCAATTATCATTGGTCCGCGTAAAGGCAAATACACGCCACTTGGCGTAAGTGCCATTGCACTCCCGAGCAATCTGCCACTGGCATCTGTAGGTGCATTTCTGTTATGGTTCGGCTGGTTTGGCTTCAATGCGGGTAGTACACTCAGCGCGACGGATGTAAGAATTGGTCACATTGCGATTGTCACGATGTTATCCGCGGCTTCGGGCGGTGCAGTTACGTTGCTGTACACGTTATTCCGCTTCAATCGTTCAGATGCACCATCGGTCATTAACGGTTCGCTTGCGGGATTGGTCGGAATTACGGCAGGCTGTGCTTTTGTTGGTGATGTAGCCGCGATATTCATTGGGGCCGTATCCGGCTTATTGATGATGGCTGCCACCAACTGGCTCGACCGTCGGCAGATTGATGATCCAGTTGGTGCTTTCCCGGTGCATGCCGCATCCGGAATGTGGGGCACGATTGCAGTAGGTCTGTTTGCCACCGATGGTGGATTATTCATGGGCGGCGGCTGGAGGTTGCTGGGCGTTCAGGCACTTGGCCTTACAGCCCTGGTCATCTGGGGATTCGCCATGACCTGGATCGGGTTAAAGTTGATTGGCAAAATTGTGCCTGTACGTTCAACAGAAGAAGAAGAGGATCTGGGTCTGGATATCAGCTATCATGGTGTGATGGCAGCTCATCAAGCCCCCGAATTCCTGGACGGTGAGGAGCATATGCGTGCCTACCAGGAAAATTCTTCTGATCCAAATCGTTAAATGGAATATTGGGTAAAGAAGTAGACTGACAAGGAATGTCAGTCTCTTTTTTCTATATAAATTGAACTACACATTTACACGAGGACGCAGAGGACAGAAAGAATCTGAAGAAGCGAAGCTAAAAGCTTTCTGCAAGAAAGCTGCTTCGGAAGCACACGGTTCGCCTACAAGCTTTCTGCAAGAAAGCTACATCGGAAGCATACGCTATCCCCGGATTTTTACCTTTGCAAAGGTGAATCTAAAAAATTCTGGGGATAACAGCGATCGGAAGGTTGTTCTGTCATCGGAGTGGTAAGTGTAAAATATTCTTAAGTTCAATTTATACAGAAGCAGGGAAAGACGTCTGGGCGGAAGAATATACAGGTGTGAACCTGAATATGTCTCAGCATAGGTGTATTGTCAAAAGGGGAGGATCTATATGATTAAGCCAGAACAATGTGAACGTCTGACCAGAAAAGCCCGTAAAACACTTGAGGAATATGGTTTGGGAGTTGCTGCCGATCTGCTGTTGTCCTCAAGCCGCTGGGGAATTCGCCTCGATGTATCCACACTGGACGAATATCGCAGAACAGGAAACTCACGTGTGGGTGGACATCCGGATTTGCCAAGTCGCATGGAATGGCCCGTAACACAAGAAGGAGTTCCAATGACTTTCCTGGCCCAACTGAACCTGGTGGATTTGTCGCCGTATACGCCGAATGATGGGCGCGGGACTTTGCCTGAACGTGGAATGTTATACTTTTTCATTGGCACGGATGAATCTGCTTGTCCCATTGAACATCGTGTGATTTTTGAGCCGAGTTCTCATAACCTGATAAGGCGAGAGCCTGAAGGTGATACCGCGCTGGATGGAGCCCCGTTTGTTGCACATTCGGTGACCGTGCTGCCTAATCTTGAGTTTCCTACATATGCATACATTGACGCCAACGCGCTGAATGAGCTCTCGCCGCTTCGGCTTGAGACCGATGAGACCGAATCGGAAGTAAGTCTGTATGACCGCTACCTTGAATTCGAGTCGAGCTGGAATCATCCAAGTACGCTGAATTGGGGTGGGATGTTTGGATATCCTGACGGGCAGCATCCGGATGCCGAGCATCGTGCCTTGTTACAGATCGCACTGGGAGAAGAGTACGATTATAATGAGCAGGAGTGTGAGAAGAAGCTGACCAAGCATTACGGCGGTGATGAGGATCGGACATGGCAGGAACTATCCGATACGCTGCTGCTGTTGAAGATAGATACCCATGATGCTATTGGTTTCCAATGGTGGGATTGCGGGGAACTGCAATTTTTCATTCGCAAGTCTGACTTGGAGGCTGGACGATTCGAGCAAACGTATTGTTCGTTATACTCAAGTTGAGCAAAGATTTGAAAACAAATAGGCAACAAAATGTCCTGAATCCCGTCTATATGAAGGAGGAAGGACTTTTTTTGTTCGTAGATTGTTATATAAATTGAACTAAAGAATATTTACACTGCACACTCCGATGACAGAACAACCTTCCGATCGCTGTTATCCCCAGATTTTTTTGATTCCTCTTATAAAGGGGAAATCCGGGGATAGCGTATGCTTCCGATGTAGCTTTCTTGCAGAAAGCTTGTAGACGAAGTGTATGCTTTCGAAGTAGCTTTCCTGCAGAAAGCTTGTAGCTCCGCTTCTTCAGGTCCTTTCTGTCTTCTCCGTTTTGTGTAAATGTTTTGTTCAATTTATATAGATTTGGGGTATAAATTAGGGAGGGATATCTTGGTTGATAACCGATCATATGTTCTGTATAATGGGATAAAAAGGAAGTGTAACTGTTGATTCAATCTGCGTTTAAACATATTGACGTGGCTGTAACATCTTTAATCGATATATGTGATCAGCTGTCGGAAGAAGACTTGGCTTTGACTCCAATTGAAGGTAAACGACCTGTTGGAGAACTACTAGCTCATCTGTCTGTGATCTGCCGAGCGGATGTTTATATTTCCGAAGGTGCATCGGAAGAAGAGATGGCTCAATTCTATGCAGAGAATCAGCTGCATTCGCTCCGTGAGATCAAGCAGGCTCTGATTGATAACCAGATGTATCTATACCAACGGTACAGGCAGTTTAACACGGAAGAGTTATTACATGTGACGGATTCGTACTGGGGAGCTTCCTATAGTCGGCTGGAGTGGTTACTTGAGATTATGGGGCATGTATATCATCACAGAGGACAATTGTATACGATGCTGACCCTGACGGGCAAAGAACCCGAATCAGTACTTTTTAAATAGAAAGGTATTATTCACTACGAGACATAAGGTAATGATAGAAACGGATAGAATACATATAAGCATGTTACAGGATAAACAGCAAACTAAAGTGAGATTAGAACGACTATACTACACGCTATAAGGAACAATGGAGGATTCTGGTGTGGTGTGGATCCGGCAGGTGAAGCCGGAAGAGACACATGAGAAGATCACGATGATTTTCGCAGTTTCATCCCTCGGTGGTATACTTTGAACAGGTAAGGAATTATGGAAGGGAAAGGAATAATGCCGTGGCACAGCCAGCAACCATTCTGCTTGTGGATGATGAGCAGGAGATTATTAAACTGATGGAAATTTATTTTGGCAACGAGGGTTATCGGATTCTCACCGCGAATGATGGGCTTGAAGCACTGGAACAATTGAAAAAAGAGTCGATCGATCTCATTATTCTGGATGTCATGATGCCAAATATGGACGGAATCGAAGCTTGTATGAAAATTCGGGAAGAGCAGAAAATGCCGATTATTATGCTGTCCGCCAAAAGTATGGATATGGATAAAATCACAGGGCTAAGCATCGGTGCCGATGATTATGTGACCAAGCCGTTTAACCCGCTTGAACTTGTCGCACGGGCGAAATCCCAGCTGCGCAGGTATCATACCTTCAATGAAGGTCGGGAGAACAAAGAGCACGAGTGGGTTATTGATGATCTGGTCATAAATACCGATACACATGAAGTTTGGGTGGATGAGCAGCCGGTTCGTCTGACTCCGCGTGAATTTGCAGTTCTTGAATTACTGGCTCGTCACCAAGGTTCAGTACTTAGTATGGAACAGATCTATCGTCAAGTCTGGAAAGAAGAATTCATGGAGTCGAATAATACAGTCATGGTACATATTCGCAAGATTCGTGAGAAGATTGAACTCGACAGCAAACACCCCAAGTTTATTCAGACCGTATGGGGTGTTGGTTATAAGATGATCAAACCGCAATAAACATGTACATTCACAGGATGTCGTGTAACATGAACACATTCAGGGAGTTCCTACTATGAATTCAAAGTTGATTAATACAGTCCGATGGAAATTTATCTATGCATTTCTGCTGAGCGGTATATTAACTGCAGTTATTTTGTACGGGGGTAGTAAGGTGGGGCAGACCATCCTGGAAGCTCAGACGTATCCGGATTATTCCATTCCAGCCCAAGGGATCAGGTGGTTGGTGAATAATATCGGTTCGGTGCCTTTGATGATTGTGGTAGGCGTGCTTGGTTTTGTGCTGTTTTTTTTCCTGTTCTCACGCAAGGTGATGCGGGTCCTGGATGAAATTACGGCGGGGATTCAGGAGGTTGCCAAAGGAGAGTTATCCCATCGCATCGAAGTGAAAACCTCGGATGAATTCGGAGTCGTTGCTGCAAGCATTAATCAGATGGCTGAACAATTGCAGTTATCGCTTCAGGAAGAGCGTAATGCAGTTGCTGCCAAAAACGATCTGATTACGGGGATATCACATGATCTGAGAACACCACTCACTTCTATTCTGGGATTTCTGGAGTACATCGAGAAGGATCGCTACCAAGATGAGATTGAGATGCGCTATTACGTTAGCATTGCCTATGAGAAATCCTTGACCCTTCGCAAGTTAATTGATGACTTGTTCGAATATACGCGCGTGAGTGGCGGGAGCCTTCCGTTATCTCTGCAAGCGTTGAACCTGAATTCGTTTCTGATGCAGCTGGCTGAAGAGTTTGCTCCCATGCTGGAGGATGCTGGCATGACCTACAAGATCATCGGCGGGCAAGACCCACTATGGATACAAGCTGCTCCGGGGGAGCTTGTAAGAGCATATGAGAATCTGTTCAGCAATGCCATTCGGTATGGTTCGCAAGGTAAACGAATGGAGATTGGGCTGGCCCTTGAAGGTAAAGAGGCTGTAGTCCGCATCAGTAATTATGGTGATCCGATTCCGGCACAAGATCTGCCACATCTATTTGATCGATTCTATCGGGTAGATAAATCCCGTTCCCGCGATACGGGAGGTACCGGTCTCGGCCTGGCGATTGCCAAATCGATGATTGAATTACATCGAGGAAGTATCGTTGCTTACAGTGAAAATGGCAGAACGGATTTTGTTACCCGTTTCCCTGTAACCGTTGCTTCACCAAGTACTTACTCAGAGGAATAAAAATTAAGAATTTGGTAAGAAGTTAACCACTATCTCATTAAGAAATATTCGGTATTCTACCTCTATTACCATATTATTGTATAGAGGGGGATACCGAATATGAAGTCTCAATTCAGTACAGTAAGACTAAGATACATATACATTGGAGGAGCAAGCGCGTTACTGAGCGCAGCGCTCCTTTTTGTCGTTTATCACGTGCTACGGTTTGCCCACAATCACATCCTTCCAGATGCAGCACGGATAACGCGTATGATGAACTGGGGAATCAACCATATCGGAACAAAGCCGCTCTTTATCTTCATTGGAGGAGCCATGTTTGCGATCTTTTTCTGGATTCGATCCCAGAAGATTGCGGAAGATCTCAGTCAACTTGCACGCGGAACAGCCGAACTTGCATTGGGCCACAACCCTGGAAGAATTGATGTTCTAAGTGGTGGTGAACTACGACAAATTGCTGCCAATCTGAATGTAATTACGTTTCTCCTGCATGAGGAAGGGCTGAGCAGATCAGAACCGAAACATGAGAGAAGAGAGGTAGAGGGAGCGTTTATTCAGCATGAGCAACCCGGCCTTCAGCAACATAATGAAGAAGACAAGGAGAACACTCAAACTATTTCTACACAGGTTGACCTACCGATAAAACTTACTCTCTACGGTATTCAATCTTCTCTGGATGAGATTATCCAAGGGCGGTGTCAGGACGAGATGGAAGTTCAGCATTGGGTCAAGTTGGCGTATGAACAGACATTGCTGCTTCATCATGCTCTGGAGATTACACAACGAGATAGACAGGAACACGAAGTTTCAATTGAACGGGTACACAAGGAGCCTGAATGTTGAAACACGTGAGCAAGCGATGGATGTATTACGTTTTTGATGCCGCAGTGGTTGTAGTTTTGATATTGACCCTTTTCTATCTCTATCTAATTACTTATGGCGAAGGAATGCTTCGCAATCGTCCAGAGGCCATGCAGGTGGCCTCTTCAACCATTATTATGAATGCAGAGGGGACCGAAATTTCGAGGTTGCATACGCAGACCAAAGGGTATTCCGAATATGCTGAACTGAACGCTATGCCAGATTTATTAAAGATGGCTTTTTTGGCTACAGAAGATCGACGTTTCTACAACCATGATGGACTGGATTTCATCGGACTTGGCAGAGCCATTATGCAAGACATCTTACATATGAATCTGAGTCAGGGAGGAAGCTCCATTACGCAGCAACTGGCAAGAAATCTGTATTTGAATGGGGATAAAACGTTGAGTCGAAAGGTGAACGAGATATCGATTGCGATGGCCCTGGAGAAGAAGTATAGCAAGGATGAAATTCTGGAAATGTATCTGAATCAGATCTACATGGGACGCCAGCAGTATGGTGTAAAAGCGGCAGCCTGGCGGTACTTCGGAATTAAGGATATGCACCAATTGAAACTATGGCAGATTGCTACATTAGCTGGAATGCCCAAAGGTCCATCCATATACAATCCAGTAGATCATCCTGAACTTTCCAAACAAAGACGCGCCGTTATCCTTGGACTAATGCATGAACAGGGACTCATTACACGAAAGCAGATGCTCCAAGCCCGTGACGTCGATTTCACGCCGCCTGAAACCGTATTGAATGCAACAACTTCACCGGGCTTGAGCGAGCCCGCATATGTGTCTGCCGTGGATGCTGTGATTCAGGAGGCTTCTCGGCTCACAGGTAAAAGTGAAGCAGAGATTCAATCGGCAGGTTGGGTTATTCAAACTGGGCTAGACGAACAGGCACAACTGGCGATGGAAGAAACATTTGCAGACGCTACCCGATTCCCCGATGATCGCCAAGACGAGCAGGTCCAGGCAAGTATGGTTATTATCGACCAGCACAACGGTGAAGTGAAAGCGATGATGGGTGGACGTAATCCTTTAAAAGGGGGCATCAACCGGGCGATTATGGATGCAAGGCAGCCAGGTTCATCTTTTAAACCGATTATTGCATATGGCCCTGCGTTGGAGTCGGGGAAGTTCAAGCCAGAGAGCATACTACCGGATAAACGCATGCAATATGGCAGCTATCAACCTTCCAATCTCGGTGGGCGTTACAGTGGTTCAATAGCCATGTCCCAAGCCTTGCAAAAGTCTATCAATGCCCCAGCCGTATGGCTGCTTCATGAGACAGGACTGAACGATGCACATCAATTTGCGGCACGACTCGGTATTGAACTGGGGAAAGAAGATCTAAACCTCTCAATTGCCTTGGGAGGTGTGCATCAGGGAGTGTCGCCAATGAAGATGGCGCAGGCCTATACGGTGTTTGCGAATCATGGCAAATTGAATACAGCCCATCTGATACGCGAGATTACAGATTCACAAGGACGGACAATATTTGCTCATAAGTCGGAAAATAAGCAGGTAATGTCCTCCAGTACGGCGAATGCCATGACCAGAATGCTGCAAAATGTAGTCAGTCAGGGAACAGGAAGTCGTGCACAGTTAGGTCAGCATAAGGTAGCGGGTAAAACGGGAACAACACAGGCTGCATTACCTGGTGTGGGAAGAGAGGCCAATCGGGATCTGTGGTTTGTGGGCTATACGAGTAACTGGACTGCGGCGGTCTGGATGGGATTTGATCATACGGATGAAGAACATTATATGAGGTCAGGAAGTGGTGTTGTAGCGGAGTTGTTCGCAACAGTGATGAGACGTGCTACCCAATAGAATGTAAGAGAGAGACCTTAGTCGATGGTTCTTTCCTTCTTTTGGATAACACAGAAAATAGCTACTAATGTATAATATGTGTCTTATCTATCGTAAAAGGAGGCTGAAATGAACTATAAATATAGGAACTCGGATACAGATAAGGATATGAACTCGTTGCAATCCAAAACCGGTATCAGACCGGAACGGCCTGGTATCTCCGGATTGGGCGGATGGCTTATTTTAATTCAGATCAGTCTTTGGCTTGCGCTGGTGTTTCTCATCTCGGATGTATCGCAGGTGAATGTCATCATGGACCCTGCCAGATGGGAAGTAGACCGTGGTGTCGATCCTCAGATTTACACGGATATGATCCGTCCACTCCTGTGGTTTGGTTTCATAAGCAGTACCATTCTATTGATGATCGTTATCGTGAATCTCATTCTTTTATATAAACGGAAGAGACAGTTTCCGCGTATGATGATGGTGATGTACCTGATGAATGTGATCATAAGCATCGTGACGTGGATTCTGATTGCGCGCAATGAAATCCCAAGAGAACAGCATGTGCTTGATGCAACTCCGGCTTTTCAGCTGATCGTACGATCCATTCTGACGTGCTGTATCTTCATTCCATATTTCCTAAAGTCGGTACGTGTGAAAAATACGTTTGTGAAGTAAAAAGGATGGATTTAAAACGTGATACATAAGGCCCGTAGGTATACAAGATTTTATCCTGTATGCTAACGGGCCTTACGTGTGTTGAATATGTGAAAAGAACGATTATTTCGATGATGATTTTGCCCGAAGTGAGGCGGGAATTCGGCGTATCATCTGGTTTAATACCTCGGACAACACGAGGCCTACGGCAATAGCGCCGGATAACATGAGTGCCTTGGCGGCCATCTCCATAGCGGCACTGTAGTCATTTTGCACAAAACTTCGCATTGCATTATACGCCAGTCCACCAGGAACGAGAGGAATGATGCCTGCGACGCTGAAGATGATGACGGGTGCGCGAAACATGCGAGAGAATACCTGGCTGATGACACCTACGGCTATGGTCGCTGCAAGTGTAGCAGGAACCGCATCCGCTGCATATTCAAGCACGATATAGATAATCCAGCCGATCATGCCGACAAATCCACCGTGGAGCAGCATGCGCCGTGGTGCGTTGAAGATGATCCCAAACGCGGCTGAGGCGACAAAACTGGTCAAGGCTTGTTCAATAAAATGGAGCATATCCTGCATTCCTCCGTCTTACATAAAAAGTGAAAATACAACTGCAATGCCTGTACCTATAGCAAAAGCAGTCAGAAATGCCTCGGCTCCCTTGGATAATCCGGAGACGAGATGTCCGGCCATCAGGTCGCGTACAGCATTGGTAATCAGCAGCCCCGGAACCAGCGGCATAACCGAACCAATGATGATTTTATCCCGTTCATGACCTACTCCTATATAGATCAGGAGAAAAGCGAGTAAGCCAATGACAAAGGATGCCGTAAGCTCGGCAAAGAATTTGACCCGCACCAACCTGTGAAAGGCAATAACGGCTGCATAACCTATGCCCCCGCAGATTAACGCCGGAAGAAAGTCGCTCCAGCCCCCGCCAAACATAATGGTAAAACAACCACTGGATAACGCTGCGGCCGTAAGCTGCACAGCCGTTGAATAGGAGGAGGGCTTTCCTTCGATCTGTATCAACAGATCATGGGCTTCCTGAGCGGATAGCTCACCTTGCCCGATGCGGCGGGAAACCGCATTCACCTCGGACACCTTGTCCAGATCCGTCGTACGTTCGGAGATACGAATGAGCTTGGCAGGTTCGGTTGCATCAACAGAGAAGAAGATGCCTGTCGGAACAACGTAACTGTGCGAATGGGGTAAGCCCAGCGCAGCTGCCATACGTTTCATCGTATCTTCCACACGGTAGGTTTCACCACCGCTTTGCAGCATGATTTTGCCTGCGAGCAGACAGATTGCAATCACGCGGGATTGTTCAGTAGGATTGCTGCCAATCATACCCGTCTCGGCTTGTGATACGGGTGATGAATCATGACGTATGTATTCCAACCGGATCAAGCTCCGTTTCATATGAGATATGGGGTGGTGCGACACCATTGTATCATATTTCACACGCTCGCAAGGAATCATACCGCACCATCGCCAAGACGATAAAAAAGCCTCGTTCCCAAGACTTGAAGATCTCAGGAGCGAAGCTTCTTGGAACAGGTTCGGATATAGAAGTACAATACCACTACATCAACAGTGTGATAACCAACAATTCATACAGCACAAGCGGCAAAATCGTTGGTCCAAACAAAGCGCGCGGTTCAGGATATTCATGCATCGGGGTAACCTGGAGATACAAAATTCCCCGGTCTGCACTGATGACGACACCTTCCCACACTTGCCCATCGATATTCTGGACTTGTACCTTCTTGCCTATATGCTGCCGAGCTGTATGATGAAGCATATTCCGCACATTTTGCACGGATTGAAGCATCGGTTGATTGGCTTGATACACGACACGCGTGGATGGCGTGGATGTAGATTCAGACATGATGCACAACCCTTCCTCAAAATAAGTTCTTACTTCAAGGTATGCATCTGCCTATAAAAGGTGATTACACAAACGCCATCTCAAGGCTCCCGTGTCCATTTTCATAAGCGACTTTGCCTAATGCTCCATTCACAAAGGTGAGCTGGGGTGGAACATGGCCGAGATCCACATCGTACAGTACAGGGACATCCAGATCCCCAAGTGCAGAGGATAGGGCATCGGTAAAATTAAAATCCGCTGTATCGGAATAACCCGCAGGTCGGCCGAACATGAAACCTTTTACACCTGCAAACCAGCCAGCCTGTTTCATCTGCCACAGATGACGGTAGATATCCCCCGCATTCATCTCACAGCTCTCCAGATACCAGATGGTACCTTCGACTGCACAGTATTGCTCCAGATAGGATGTAACAGGTGCATACGGCGTGCCAATCAGACTGGAGATCGTATCCATACAGCCGCCGATCAGCCGACCGGAGAACACCACATCTGTGTCTGCATCTTCCGAGTGGCCGAGCTGTTTCCAGCGCGAAGGTGTATCCAGGTTAAATCCAAGAGATTCCGGTTTCCATGCTGATTGATAATGTGTGGAAGACGATTGTGTGATCTGTCCGCCGTATTTGGTCTGTAACACATCAATCCAGCGCGCAGTCACGGGATCGAGGGCGTTTGATCTTAGATCAACATAGTTGGTGCCATGTGCTGATGCTGTTCCGGTGATCAGGGTATAGGCGAACAGGAACGTACTGATATCCGAATATCCCATGACCCATTTGGGCGGCAATGTTTTCAAAGCTTCCCAATCCAGCAGGGGGAGGATATCCATCAGAAATTCCCCGCCCCATGGAGGGATAATGGCTTGAATATTTGGATTGCGGAAAAATTCATTCATCTCTGCAGCGCGTTCCTCTTTGGAGGCACTCACACATTTGGTGTTGTGGCGGAGCGATGGGCTTTCCAGCACGCCAAAACCAAGGCGCTCCATATTGCGTTTGCTCTCCTCAAGATAATGGTGCAGGGATTCGCCAACACCGCTGGAGGGTGCTGCCACACCGATGGTATTTCCCGGAGCGAGTGGCTGCGGATAACGGATGGAACGTTGATTCATATCTAAACACACCTTCCCTATGAACATCATTGCTCGTAATAATGAATGTTTCCATTATATAGAATATTTGCGATAATCACAGCCTACTGGTAGAAAATTAAGGATTAACAGGGATGTCCAATGAGAAGGGAGACTTTACTTTCATCGGATAGGTGGAGATGTTCATTTTCACTTCCCCTTTTAATTTGGCTCCATTTTTGATAGTAGAAGAAACAATCGTATGACTGTCATCCGTTCCCTCTCCACTACTCCAACTGGAGCCAGGGACTTCATATGACTTCCCTGTACTGTCTGTAACTTTCCTGAAACTTAGAACGAACCCACCGTCCATCCTGCCAGCAACGGAGAAGTCAATAATTAGATCTTTGCCTTCGACCTTGCTGCCTACCATCTTCAATCCAGGTGGTCCACCTGTAATCCGGTGTGACTTCAGATCAAGGGTAAGAGCCAACTCATCTTTATCCAATCCGGAGAAGCCAGATCCCTGTAACGTCAGCTTTTTCGGTATGGAGAAGTACATGCTTTCGAAGTAAATGGAACGTTCATCCTCACCGGTTGAGGTATCTGTTCTCCACGCGCGGCCTTGCTCATCAACCAGTTGAAGATCGCTGAGGCCAAATACCTTCTTGGTATTTTTAGGATCAAAATTCACATCAAGCACAAGACGTGTTGGATACATAGTAGCCTGTTTCACATCAATACGCTGTCCATCCACTGTTAACGTCTGATTCACAGGAATGACCTTTTTCATGCCTTTGGTAAGATTCTTTTCTACCGGGAACGTTATTTTCCACTTTTCTGCACGCGTTGTATCTCTGGCCTTAAACACGACGCTCAGCTCTTCAGGAGGAGAGGTTCCATCCGTGAAGATCACGTCTATCATATTCTCATTCACATTCTCGTCTGGTGAAGGTGTTGGATAAGCGTGAGTAAACGCAACTGGAAGATCTTTACCGTTCTCATCGAGCAGATCAATATCATAGTTGAATTTCTCCGAATCTTTCATACCTTTCATCGTGTAAAAAATAACCATACGTGACTCGTCTGTGATAATGCCTTCAACGGTCAAGGAAGTACCATCATGCTCGTCGGTGACACCGACCTGCTGTAAGAGGGACTTATCGATGGCCATCATTAATCCTTTGTCCTGGCGAATCATACTCACAATGCCCTCCATTCCGGGCAATTGCTCCACGAAGGATGCAAAAGCGGGAGAGACACGGATACATCCGGTAAACAGCAGGATGAAGGCCGCTGCCGAGATGGAACTCATGTACCAGCGCATCCGGGATTTTCGCTTACGGGCAGCCTGGCGAATTCCGGATTCAACAGCTTGATAGGCAGCATCCGGTATAGGCATTGTTTCGTACTCCGTCTTTCGAGCATTCAGACGTTCTTCCAATGTGTCGAATGAGTTTTGTTCATCCGTCATGAGGATACATCTCCCTTCGTTTCAAGTTGATCACGGAGCTGTCCGAGTGCCCGATGTAATCGAGATTTTACGGTTCCTGTCGGGATTTCGAGAATATCGGCAACTTCAGTTAAGGAGAAACCTTCGAAATAACTCAGGATAATAATCTGTTTGCAATCCCGGTCAAGGGTGGATACGGCCGCAGCAAGATCGGGGTCCGCAGGACGATCCCAGCTGCTGGATTCATGAATCTCGGTGACGGGACTGAACCGACTTTTGCGTTTGCGTTCGTCCGCACAGTAGTTGAGCAGAATGCGGATGAGCCAAGTGCCGAAGTAGGATGGTTCTTTTAATTTTTTGAGTTTACGGAACGCCCTGAACGTTGATTCCTGAATCGCTTCGAGCGCATCACCTTCGTTATGCAGGTAGGCATAGGCGATACGGTACAGTTGGCTCTGATGTAATTCCATTAAGGCTGCAAAAGCCTCGGCATCCCCTTTTTGTGCGGCGATGGTGAGCTGAATAGGGGTCACATGGCTCCTCCTTTCATGGATATGTTGAGTATTAGACCGTGTAAGGCGTCAAACGGTTCTTATTTTCTTAGAAAAATATGTATGTACCTGATTTCTATAGAAGTTGAACTACGTATGTATACGAGAACGTAGAGGACAACAAATAACCGTCAGACCTTCTCTTTGTACTCCAAAAAGAGTCCTGACGGTTATTCGCGTATTACTCACGTTATCTAATCATTATTGCTGATGTGCTGTAACGGCTGCTCGCAGACATGAAGCTGTAGACGTGTTACCACGTTCAAGTGAAATCTCTAGTGCGGTCTGGCCTGCTGAGTTTAGCGCGTTTGGATCAGCTCCATGCTGAAGTAACATCTCGATAAGTTCGATCTGATCCGTATGAAATGCTGCGGAGTGCAACGCATATTGTCCATCGCTGTCCAGAATACTTGTGGATGCCCCATATTCGACTAAAAGTTGGATGACTTCTGGCGAACGTTCTCCGGCAAGTGCGGCATGCAGTGCAGTATTGGACGGAATAAAGGAAATCTTGGAATGAGAAAGGGCGTTAACATCCGCTCCATGCTCCAGAAGAAGACGAACTACTTCTACTTGTCCATAATGAGAGGCATATCCCAGCGGAGTTAACCCATCCTGATTTTCAGTATTGGTGAGTTCCGGGTGAGAAGCGAGCAATAAGTGCAGGTTGGCCAAATCTCCAGACTGTGCAGCCTGAAATAATTGATTAATCTGTTCTGCATGATTCATAAAGGAATACCTCCATCTGATGAGATACTGTAATTATAGATGTTCCTCTTCAGAGGTTCTTCTTCATAATCACCTTTTTGCCCGCAGCTGGGAAGGAGAGTTATGGAAGCGTCTAGTGAATAATGAACTGAACGAACCGAGGCTTTCGAAGCCCACATCATAACAGATATTGGTGACAGACCTGTCCGAATCTAACAAAAGCCCCTTAGCAGCCAATAGTCTGCATTCAGTCAGATAACGATGGGGTGAAGTACCAAACAACTTTTTATAACTGCGTAGAAAATGATTCACGGATAGTTGTGCAGCTGCTGCAGTCTGTTCTAGCGTTAACGGCTGATCATAGTAGGCGGAGATATACTCATGCCCGATATACACTCTTCGATACAACTCTTCTCGGGTTGAACGTCTGATCATATCCAGTTCGTTGATCTCTTGCTGAATGTTACGGTGTAGATCCAGCATGTGAACAGCAAGCTGATGAAGCTGCTCCGCCATTGCCCAGGAATCCAGCGTGTCTTGACTGTACAGGTTTCGCAAATGATTCAGGGCTGCGCCAAGCCGATTATCTATCGCGTATGTACGTTCTACCCATTCCATCTTGCTTGAGGGTGAATAACTATACGGCTCATCAAGTAGCCGAAGATCACTGGTAATTAGATTCCGACCAATCTCTTCCACATAACCGGGAGGGAAGAAGATACAGAAGGATTCAACTGGAGTAGATGAATCAATGTGAAGACTATATTCCTGGCCCTCATTCAGAAGCAGATAGTTCTCATTATTGACTGCGAAGTGACCGCGTCCCGCTTCATAGAGCGTTTTTCCGTTACGGAATGTTTTCAGTGATAACGAGCCGCTGCCTTTCCAATCGAATTGGGAACTCGATTCATGCAGAATGAAGGGTACAGGTCGAGGAAGAGGAATCTCCAACACTTGCAAGCACCTCCAAGCTTAATTCTGGTTAAACATCTTCTTCACAGCTTCCAGCCCAGGTACCGCAAAGCAGGCGAGTGGAGAGGGCAAATCATTCAATGGGAACCAGCCGATCTCACCGATGGCTCCGCCTTCTTCCAGATTACGAGCATGACCGCCAATCACCTTGGTGGAATAGAGCACGGATATCCAATGTTCCTTCTGTTGTGGCTGGATCGTCTCCGCCGTGCAGAGCAGACTGTCAATGGCGATATCCAGATTCACTTCCTCCTTGATTTCACGGATGACGGCAGTTTCGAGTGATTCATAGGGATCGACTTTCCCGCCGGGAATACTCCAAGTATGCTGTTCAGGCTGACGATTCCGCCAGGCGAGAAGCACTTCGCCCCGTTCATTCAGGATGACCGCACCTACGCCGATGCGAGGTGAAATTTCAGATTCACCTTTTGGAACAGAACTTAATTCCGACATTGACAGCGCAGCTTGTTCGTTCCCATTACGTTGTGAAAAACAACCCGCTACCATATCCCCAGATTCAGGAGTACGAGTAGACTGGAATGACAAGGGAAGCCCAGCCTGTGCGGACCATTCTTCAGCAAGAATACTCATTGAGATCAGGTCATAATGCATGCCATCCCGCAAAACTGCTGAACGCTGGCGACCCTCTTCCCGGAATCCGGCTTTTAGGTACGCACGTCTCGCGGCTTCATTGTATTCAATGACTTCCAGTGCAATCCGGTTCAGGTTCAATTCGTGGAAGCCATATCGAAGAATCAGAGCCAGAGCGTCGCTTCCGTAACCTTTACCTCGATCATTTTCTTCGCCGATACCAATGGCCAGACGAGCCGACCGATTGTTCCATTCAATTCGGTAGAGGGCTGTGAATCCAATGAATCGGTTACCCTCCAGTGTACGTAATGCAAATTCAAATCCGTTGTCTCGGCGGACAGACGAAGAACCCGTTTCATCCGGCGTTAACGGGATCGCGATATCGGTATCCATGTTGCGCAAATATTCATAATCATCTGTGAAGCGGGAGAGACGCATGCAATCTTCCGGGCATGGGGCCGCTAATCTGACTTTGGAACCTTGAAAACCATTTAAATGACGTGGAGACATGTTGCACCTCTTTTGTTCGATATGAAATCAATCGTTTCTCCCCATTATACTACGAACAGGAGAGGATACCGAAAAATGGCACCAAACGAGCTACACTCAGGGAAAAAGATCATAAAAAAAAGCAGCCGTTTCGGGCTGCTTGTACATTCATTATTTCAGATCATTCAATAAATTCTTCATTTTTTTGTAATGTCCACTGACCCGATCAACCATGTAGTTATACATGAGCTGATTCTCCGAAAGATTCGCCATTTCCTTGTCAATGTCAACGTTATTGTTGTTATTGTTCATGGCTGTTTCGTTGTTTTCGACAATTCGGTACTGTACGATCGAAGAATTGGGATCACTGATAGGAAAGTGTTTGTCATGAGTCCGCTTCATGGCGAGCTGATCTGTTTTGCCATTTTCAACGATACGTCTCAGCTCTTCCTGAAACTCTACCGTTTTCTTTTTGTAGTTAGGCGTGTCTGCATTGGCTATGTTGTTGGTAATGGCATTATGCTGTGCAGTAAGCGCTTGTAACAGTGATTCGTTACGTCTTGTCGTATTCGTTTCGATCACGGGCTCAGTCTCCTTCACTGTAGATTGTACAGTTACTTCTATAATAAGAAATAAAGTTGCACACTGTCAACATAACAAAGAAAAAGACAAGCACATGCCGGAGGTCCCCCGAAAAGAAGAACCCTGCCTTCATGAAATCTTGTCTTAGATTTTGCCCTCATGGATCAGCGTTGAACAACCTCTTTAAGAGGGACGATTAATATTTTTGCCGTAATAGATCTCGTCCATCTCCAGCTTCAGCCATTCTGTAATCTCCTGTTGTTCCTTCTTGCTGAGCTTATCCTTGGTGTACCCAAACAGATAATTGTCGAGATCGAATTCCCTCAGTTTACATTTGGTATGAAAAATATTCTCCTGATAGACGTTCACGTCAATCATGTCAAAGCTGCTCTTGATCTCATCCGGAATATAATTCTGAATCGAGCCGATCTCATGGTCAATGAACAGCTTGCGTCCGCTCGTATCCCGCGTAAAACCACGCACCCTGTAATCCATCGTCATAATGTCCGTATCAAAGGAGTGGATCAGATAATTCAGCGCCTTAAGCGGTGAGATCTCACCGCAGGTGGAGACATCGATGTCCGCACGGAAGGTACTGATACCTTCACTAGGATGGAATTCAGGGTAGGTGTGCACAGTGATATGGCTTTTATCCAGCTGCATGACAACGTTATCGGGCAGAGGGCCGGGAGATTCATCGAGTGATTCTTCGGGGATCTCCACGATTGGACCTTCCGAGACAAGCATCGTAACACTCGCACCTTGAGGCACGTAATCCTGCTGGGCGACATTCAGCACGTGGGCTCCGATGATGTCGGAGACGTTGTTCAGAATTTTACTCAGCCGGGCGGCGTTATACTGTTCATCAATATATTCAATGTAAGCTTCGCGTTCGTCTTTGGTTTTGGTATAACAAATGTCGTACATATTAAAGCTGAGCGACTTGGTCAGGTTGTTAAATCCATGCAGTTGAATGCGCTGCTCTGGCGTAATTGTCATGGTTGCAGTTCCCCTTATCCCATACGACATATCATCGCAGTTATAATACTACTTATACCCAACCTGCCTCGAAAAAAAACATATGTACGTCATTCGAAATACGATTTTCCTCTGATCACAGCTATGCATGAAAGGACTTCAGATGATCTACATTTTTTCAGAATGAAGAATCGTCGAAGTCCGCAATATCGTTCATGCGCTCATCCTCAGCTACAGATTGAATATCCTCTGAAGTGACACTGATGATTGTATAGTCCTCGTTCTGCTGTTTCTTCACGGCTTTTTCCTTCACAAAACGGGGACTGCCTTCACCGGCATCTTCGTCATATACGAGCAGAAGACCGTCGCTTTTACGCAGCAACAGGTCATCCCGTGCAGTGAACTGCCACGGCCCGATATAAGGTTGATTGCTAATCGCACCGTAATAGTCCACACCCGAGAGGATGGAACGGTAATACTCCTGCTTGTCTTCTTTCCATTGCTCCTCCGGGTTCTGAAAGGCAGTGATGATCGACAGTTTCAGATGTGGATACGTCTTCTTCAGATCAATCACCACTTCGCAGGCCCACAGGTCCACACCGTATTGTCCCGGCGTCAGCACCCATTCCAGACCATCTTCGACAAGGGAAGTAAGACGGGAGGAGATGGCTTTTTTGATAAAAGGAATACCTTCATGCTTTTGTCCAAAAATCTGCAATTCATGTGCCCGGTAACCGGTGATTAACAGGTTTTTCAGTGTCCGTTCCTCCTTTCAGGCATGATCAATCGATCAGTGAATTTTCTATATATGCACACATTAGAGGTGCAGTTATTTCGCAGGTGGAGTTTCTGCACGGAACGGATACAGGAATGGCTTCGGAATATCCGTTTCAAATGACATTAACTCATCCGTTGTGGGATGGATAAACGAGAGTATACGTGCATGAAGTCCGAGACGGCCAAGGTCTCTTGTGCGTGCGCCGTATTTTCTGTCACCGGCGATCGGATGTCCGAGATCTTCCATATGCACACGAATCTGATTTTTACGCCCTGTCTCCAGACGCACTTCCAGCAAGGAGAACTCACGGTTCGATTTCAGACGTTTGTAATGTGTGATGGCATGTTGTCCATCATTCGGACGAGAGCTGGAATACATTTTCAGCGTTTTGGTTTCCTTCAACCAGGAAGAGATGGTGCCTTCTTCTTTGGCTACTGAACCTTCAACAAGGGCAACGTAGACGCGGTCCTGCACATTTTCTTTCCAGTTGTTTTGCAGCTTCTGCTGCACCTCTTCACTTTTGGCAAACATCATCACACCCGATGTATCCCGATCCAGACGATGGACAACAAAGATCCGGTTGAGCGGATTGGTGCGGCGCACATGCTCTGTCAGTTGGCGATAAGCCGTCAGGTCGTCCGTCTTGTCAGCGGCAATGGACAATAGTCCGGCTTCCTTGCGGATCACAATGATATCATCGTCTTCATGCAAAATGTTAATACCCGTCAAGGATGGAGCAGCGACTGCACCTTCTTTTCGGATGTAGACAATCTGACCTGGCGTCAGCGCTTCATTAAACTTGGTTACAACCTTCTGATCCACGGATACCTGTCCACGACCCAGAATGGACTTCACTGCGTTCCGTCCTGATTTCAAATGCTGCAACAGGAAGTTCAACAGTTCATCCGGTTCAGTTACTTTGTACTGGCGTGGTGGTTCCTGCTTGCGATAGTAGGAATTGCCTGGTCGTTTGGTTGCGCTGGCATTTTTGGGTTTGTTGCCTCCAGCTTTCTTGGGTGCACCCGATGATTTCGCGGTTATTGGCTTCTTATTCTCCTCCGTATTGCGTGATGCGGAAGCACCTGATGTTTTGGCAGATGAGAAGTTGGACTTGCCGGAACGTGCTGAAGATGAACCTGTATAAGATTTCCCCTTGGCCGAGGCCGATGTCTTGCTGGTTGGACGTTTGCGTTTATTCATGAATAGTAATCTCCTTCTGAACAGCCTGTACCGCTTGTGTGCATACGATCCGTTCATTTTCGTTATGCAGTTCAATATACCATTAACAGTCGACAAATAAAAATAGGTTCATACAATCTGCTATACATCCAATCATAAGAGTAGTGAGATTCATAGGATAGGGTATCCCATAGCATTGGAGGTGTTACTCATGGGCGTGTTTCTCGATATGAGAACTTCGATGAACTCGGCAACCGTAGGACAGCCCGGTTTGTCACTGTCAGATTCCCCGACAGCTTTTGGCACCATTGGTCTACAGACGCAGGGTGTGGTGAATCCCATTATTACGTTGAACGGGACAGTAGGTGTTACGGGAGAACTGGGAGATACCTTTGTTGTGGAGCTTGTGCGGGGTTTTTTATATGATCCTTTCTATATCATCTACCGTGCTGAAGGTACGATTGGACAGAACGGAGGTGCCGAATTCCATTCGTTCACAGCTCAGGATCTGTCTGCACCACCAGCATTGGAAAGTGTGTATACTTCGTTCATCTCGGGGGTGTCCACAGCAGTAAGAACCGGGCCGGAGATGTTATACGGTATTGCAGCCACCGGTTAGTAGTGAAAGGCGAAATATTACAGGCAGAGTGCTTCGTCATCACTTCTGTTGACGGCAGAGTTCGCTTCATACCCCAGAGACGCAAGACAATGCATCGATAGGTTTCGACTAGCGCTCAGCAAGAAACCCTCGGCTTAAGCAGTCGGGGGTTTTTGCCGTACAAGCATCTGCACGTTTCAATACAAATCATGAATCTAAAGTTTGGAACTGTCCAGGATCAATTGGCACGGCCTTTCAGAATGATGTTGTTGGCTTTGCCAAAGTCGATGGCAACTTTGCCTGCGAGTGCAGCTGTTCGCTCCGCAAGGATAACCGCATTGACGCCACAGGAGAAGAGAGCGACGTCGAAGGTATGTTGATTATTCTGAATCCAATGCAGCGTTTCATCCATTTGATCATAGCTGTCGAAGGGCAGGGCAGTCACAATGTTCAGATTATACGGATCATGTTCGAGCATGACACGCAGTGCCTCAATCTCACGAGTAACGAGTAACACACGGTTGCCTGCAAGCATCTGCCAGAAACGCGGGTTCTGCGCCAGTTCCCGATTAACACAGGCGTGACAAGTCATCGGAGGAGAGATGCCAAAGTGTGCAAATACCATGTCGGTCAGGGGTCTTTTGAGATAATCGGGAGCATTAATGGTGCTGTCACCACGAGGAAGAATGCCCACGATATCGGCACGTTGCAAGGAAGCGGCGACTTCATCCCGTAGTTTCGGGTTGGGAAGACGAAGTCCCTTTTGCCCTAGGTTGGCTTTCTTGGCCCAACGCTCCTGAAGGACCTGTTCCGTGGGCCATACGGTTTCTTGAGACATGACGATATTCTCGCCGTCACCGACTCTTACAAGAGACAGCGGTTGGTGTTCCAGAAGTGCCGCTTCGAGCTGATCAAGCACACCTTCCATTTCAAGATAGATCGAATTCATCTGATGGGTTGCCTCCTTTGAAAATTGAACTGTTCTATTCTATGTTGCGACTACCGTAACGATATGTACGTTCGACCCAAAGGGCGCCATCTTCGGTTGTATATCAATCTATTTATATGAAATTTAGTACATCTGTCGGTACCGCTTCTATCAACGTTTCATACGATATAGAGTGCTGGATTCACAAGCGAGATGTCGCTTGTAAGCGATCAGATAGATAGAAGATGGTCTTCGTAGGAAGACGGCATCAAAACTATGAAAACAGTCTGTATCCGGTAAACGGAACTTGTAGCGTTCATGAGGAGGCATGTTATGTCCAGGAAAGTTGTGATTGAGATTAACTTTAACAATTACGGGATGGACCCACAGCGATTAACGCGGGAATGGCTGGAGCGTCGGATGAGCATCTTCCGCACGTTCACATTGCATTGCCTGAAGGCGCAGACGAATCAGGATTTTCTCACAGTGGTGAAGTTGTCCAAGGAATCCGGGGAATTAATGCAGGAGATTCTGGCGGGTCAGGAGCCGCTTCCTTCCAATATTCGTTTTGGAACCAATATGGAGAGTGTGCGTGCCATTTTGGCGTTTGCCAATGGTTCGGAGCAACTCTATATTGCCCGTCTGGATTCGGATGATTTATACCATAAAACCTTTGTTCAACAGCTCTACGATATTCAACCACAGCAGCAGACGATGGCATTGATTAACCAGAACGGATATCTGTGGGACAGTGTGAATAACGAGATGGCCCCAGCGTTTCACCGTTCTCCACAGTTCTATGTCTACTTATATAAGACAGCCGAATACGCAGCAGGATACCGGGTCAAGCTCCCGGGCAGAGGTACACATGGCAATGTCATTGAACTGCCGCACGAGCTGCTTGCTCCGCGCAATTATGTCAACATCGTGCATTCGAGCAATACTTCAACCAAAAAGGTACCGCCCAAAGACCGGTTAAGCCGGGATGAGATGGCACAGGTACTACGCGAATTCATGATCTGATCAGGGAGGGATTCATCCATGATTCAAGGACAAACGATTCTGATCACTGGAGGAACGGGCTCCTGGGGTCAAAAGCTGACTGAGGTACTGCTGAAGCAGGACCCGGCTGAGATTCGCCTTCTGTCACGTAATGAATACGCCCAGATTGCGATGCTGCGAGAGTTCAACCATGATCCGCGTCTGCGATTCATCATTGGGGATATCCGCGATTATCGGGCAGTGGAAGATGCATGCAGAGGTGTGGGTGTGCTCTTCCATCTGGCTGCACTGAAGCATGTTCCGGTCTGCGAGGACCAGCCTGATGAAGCGTTCAAGACCAATGTGATCGGTACCCAGAATATTATTCGGGCTGCGATACGTATGCAGGTTGCCAAAGTCATCGATGTGTCCACCGATAAGGCGGTAGATCCGATTAACGTATATGGCATGACAAAGGCTTTGGGTGAAAAAATGATGATCCGTGCCAACTGGCTAAGTGAAGGTACCCGGTTTGTCTGCATCCGCGGGGGCAATGTGCTTGGAACCAGCGGAAGTGTCGTGCCCTTGTTCCGTCGTCAGATCAATGAAGGCAAAAGCCCGACCATTACGGATATAGGCATGACCCGTTTTTTCCTGACGCGTACCGAAGCTATACATTTACTTCTTAAAGCGGCTGAGGCGGCCGTGGGTGGAGAGACTTTTGTGATGAAAATGAAAGCTTGCAAGATGACGGAACTTGCATCCGTCATGTTGGAACAGGCAGGTCGTCCATCCTTCGATTATAAGGTGACGGGAATACGTCCAGGCGAGAAATTACATGAAGTGCTGATCTCGCCCTTTGAAGCGCCGCGTACGTACCAATACGATGCACAGTATTATGTCATCCTGCCGGAGCACAAGGACAAGAGCCTGACGGATCAGTACAGCAGTCTGCCACGTGTGAACTTCTCCGAGTATCGCTCGGACAGTGCCATGATGAACAAACCAGCGATTGCCCGGTTTTTGCGTGCAGGTGGCTATATCGATTAGGGTGTGTCTCAAAACTCGTTCGGAGTTTTCAGACACACCCACCGAGGGGAGGCGGAGCGTTTGGAGGTGGAAGGAATGGAAGAAAATCATGAGCACAACCAGCACGAAGGAAATGAAGAGTTACAGCAACGTGCCCTAATACAACATATTAATGACCGCTCCCTAAAAGCTGTTGTCATCGGTCTCGGTTATGTTGGTTTGCCCATGGCTGTAGAGATAGCACAGGCCGGTTATCAAGTCCACGGGATTGACATCGATACTTCCAAGGTAGCCAAGCTGAACGCCGGGAATTCGTATGTCATAGGTATAGAAGATGATGTTGTGCAGTCGCTTATGCAGGCTGGATTATTCACGGCAAGCACCGATTATGCAGCGGTGGCACAGGCCAATGTCATTGTGATCTGTGTGCCCACCCCACTGACCGCCGAGCATCAACCGGATATCTCGTATATCTCGGCGGCGGTGGATGGCATGACTCCGTATTTGCAGGAAGGCAGCCTGGTTATATTGGAAAGCACGACCTATCCGGGCACAACGGAGGAACGCGTCAAACAACCGATTGAAGCGGCAAACGGCTGGCGAGCTGGAGAACAGTTCTACGTCTGTTATTCTCCAGAGCGGGTAGATCCGGGCAGTGTGCATTATGGTGTGAAAAATACCCCAAAGATTATTGGCGGTTCGACACCCGCTTGTCTGAATTATGGTAAACAGTTCTACGGCTCGTTCCTCAACGAAGTTGTTCCGGTAAGTTCAACAACGGTAGCGGAGACAGCAAAGCTGTTCGAAAATACATTTCGCAGTGTCAATATTGCACTCGTGAATGAGCTGACCCCGGCCTGTGAACAGATGGGGGTAAACATCTGGGAAGTACTGAATGCGGCGGCAACCAAGCCGTTTGGTTATATGCCATTCTATCCCGGTCCCGGCATCGGAGGGCACTGTATTCCAATCGATCCGATCTATCTGTCCTGGGCTGCAAACCGTCAGGGATCGGAGCTGCAATTCATTCAGCTGGCGGATGCAACCAATCGGCAAATGCCAGAGAGAGTGGTGAAGCGTGCCTCGGAGCTGCTGGAGCAGAATGGTGTAACTGTGCGAGGAGCACGTGTTGTACTGGCGGGTATGGCTTATAAAAAAGATATTGACGACTTGCGCGAATCGCCAGCATTGGACGTTTTTCGGCTGCTAAGCGCAGCGGGTGCAGGTGTGGTTTTCACCGATCCAATGGTGCCTGTCTTCCGTAAGGATGACGGTACAGTGCTGCACTCTTGTCCAGCGGTGCCGGAATTGTGGACAGGAGCTGATTTGGTGATCATTACCACGGATCATTCGGGATTCAATTATCAGGAGATGGCAGATCATGCAAAGCTGATTTTCGATACACGCAATGCAACGGCCGGATGCCACGGGGGGAATATTGTGGTGCTGGGTCAGCCGGTTCACAGAGTGAAAACGGGAGAAATCTATGGCGAATCATGATCGAGTGAGTGAACGCTATTACGGCGAGATTAATTCGGAGGATTCTCATGAAGCGACGAGAACGCGTATCCACTGGATGTGCCGTGAGGCGAAAGGCAAACGCATCCTGGATGTTGGGTGCAGTCAGGGCATTACGTCCATTCTGCTGGCACGTGAAGGGTTTCGTGTAACAGGGATCGATCTGGAAGAAGAAAGTGTCCGATATGCGCAAGCTGAGCTTGCCAAAGAGTCTAGGCCAGTTAGAAATAATGTAGATTTTCGAATGCTGGATATTACGCAATGGAAAGTAAGGACTGCCTTTGATACTGTGCTGCTTGGTGAAGTGCTGGAGCATTTTGCTCATCCGGAGACGTTGTTGATCCAGATTTATCGGCTGTTGCAAGAAGATGGGACGTTGGTTGTGACTGTGCCGTATGGGTATCACCCGTTCTATGACCACAAGCAGACCTTCTATGCGGGAAGCCTGGCGATGACCCTGATGCCGTATTTTGAAGTATTGAAACTCGAAGTTCATCATAAATATCTATGTTGCGTGGCCCGCAAACGGCGGAGTACACAGCTGCATATATCGCCGACTTTGGATCAACTGCTGGAGTGGATGGAGCTGGATCATGTCCATTTTGCCGAGGTGGAACATCAGCACCTCCGCGTAATGAAGCAGCGCAAGAAGGCACTGGACAGTGCGGTGGAGCAGGTGAAACGCCTTCGCCGTCAGGAGAGTGGGGAAGGGTAGCTGTGAAGGTAGGGACAGAGACAGATACAGAGGCAGAGACAGCGGCAAGGGTAAGAGCAGGGTAGGAGCCAAAGCTAAGGACACTGCAAGTGTAAGGGCAAACCCAAACCCAAACCCAAACCCAAACCCAAACCCAAACCCAAACCCAAACCCAAACCTAAGGACACTGACGCTGACACTTTGCTGCAAGTAACTGCAAGGTAAAGGTAAGGATACTGCAACTGTGTTGCGAATAACTGTAGAAGCAAAGGCAAACGCAAACGCAAACGTAAATCTAAACTTTAATTTTAAGACTAGGGGAAAACTCCTGCCTGCGTAAATGTGAATAGGAGAGTGCTCTGGAGCATCATTGCGGTTCTTGTTTTGAAGGAGACTAGGGCGCTCCCGCTTAGATTCAAGGGATGGTTTCGAAAGTAGCTTCTGCAAGCTTCCCAGAGCATTTGTCAGGGCACTTGTCAGATCACCTAGCTGGATCATCTCTATTCCACACTGCTGTTTAGTATGACGACAGAGCTATTCTATGTTCTAACGAATCTCACACGTCTTATTTTGATGAAATAGACGAGATGAGAAATGTAACGAATCTCAGCGGCGCTATTTCATCTGAAAGCTGCAATAAACGACGAATGGATGCCTATAATGCGAGAATAGCGGGTCTCAGATTCGTTACATTTACCAGGTGGCTGAAATACACCAAATAGCGTCACCTCAGTTCGTTAGCACAGTGAAAATGAAAAGAATTCCGTGACCAATACCAAATACCAAATAAATTGGATTAAACATTTACACGAAACGGAGAAGACAAAAAGAATATCAAGAAGTGGAGCTAAAAGCGTTCTGAATGAAAGCTGCATCGGAAGCATATGTTTCGTCTTTATCCCCGGATTTATCCTTTATAAAAGGGATTAAAAAAGTTGGGGATAACAACGATCAGAAAGTTTCTGTCATCGGAGTGTCCAGTGTAAATCTCTTTTAGTCAACTTACGATAGTACGCTGTTCGAAGTATTTAACCAACAAAAGCAAATCGTTATGACATTTCGCAATACGCGTACGACAGGAAGGGGCTCAAAACGTGATCACCATCAGTCTGTGCATGATTGTGAAGAACGAGGAACGCACGCTGGCGCGCTGTCTGGACTCGGTTGCCGGCATCGCGGACGAGATCGTCATTGTGGATACCGGTTCATCGGATCGCACGATGGACATCGCTGCGCAGTATACCGACCAGGTCTACACATATGAATGGACGGAAGACTTTGCCGCAGCGCGGAATGAGTCATTCGCCAAGGCCACGCAGGAGTATATCCTGTGGCTGGATGCAGATGATGTGCTGCTGCCCGCGGAACGGGCGAAGCTGGAGGTGTTGAAGCAGCAGCTTCCGTCCGGGGGGAAGACGGAGGCTGTGATCTTGAACTACACGCTGGCCGAGGGAGCGGAGGGGAGTCCACTTGTGACGGACCGACGCCTTCGCCTGGTCAAGCGGGATGCCGGGTGCCGCTGGCATGGCCGGCTGCACGAGCAGCTTAGCTTCCCGCGGGGCGAGGTCATTACGGCAGATATTGCCGTCACGCATCGCCGCGAAGCGGGACATCATTCGGCGCGAAACGTGCGCATTCTGCGCAAATGGATCGCCGAAGAGGGCGTAGCCCAAGGTCGCCTGCTGTTTTATTATGCAGGCGAATGTTATGACCGCCAGCGTTATGCGGCGGCGGTACGCGGTTACATGAAGCTGCTGGAGCAGCCAAGTGGTTACCGCGAGGATCGCCTGATTGCCTGCGCGCGGCTGGCGGAATGTTATGAACGACTGGGTGAGCCGGGCCGTAAGCTCGGAGCATTGCTGCAGTCGTTCCAGTATGATCTGCCACATGCCGATTTATGCTGTGCCATTGCGGCCTGTTTCCATGAGCGGCAGGAACCCGTTTCGGCGATCTACTGGTATATGCAGGCGGTGGACGTGAGCAGCCGCGATCCGGGCCTGCGCCCGGTACCTATGGCTTGCCGTACCTGGCTGCCACATGCCCGTTTATCCCTTTGTTACGCTCATCTGGGCAACTGGGAGCAGGCATTGATGCATAACACCAAAGCCCGTGAGTACTTGCCCAACGATCCCGGGTTGCTTGCCAATCGCCAGAAGCTCGAAGTTGTGGTACGCAAAGAGATAAAGGAGCGGGAAGAACGTGGTGAAGTGTCACCGCGTAAGTAGGGAGACGGACTGGGACAGATGAGGACAAAAGGGTTTGAAGCGGGAGTAGAGATAGAGAAAATAGATGGAAGTAGAAGTGAAACAACAACAAAAACTAATCCGTTGCTGGTAGAATGCGATAGGGCGGATCAGTGAAAATAAGGGTTGAGTGGAAATAGAGTGTAAGGCACAATTGCGAGCAGAAGCAGAAGCAGAAGCAGAAGCAGAAGCAGAAGCAGAAGCAGAAGCAGAAGCAGAAGCAGAAGCAGAAGCAGAAGCAGAAGCAGAAGCAGAAGCAGAAGCAGAAGCAGAAGCAGAAGCAGAAGCAGAAGCAGAAGCAGAAGCAGAAGCAGAAGCAGAAGCAGAAGCAGAAGCAGAAGCAGAAGCAGAAGCAGAAGCAGAAGCAGAAGCAGAAGCAGAAGCAGAAGCAGAAGCAGAAGCAGAAGCAGAAGCAGAAGCAGAAGCAGAAGCAGAAGCAGAAGCAGAAGCAGAAGCAGAAGCAGAAGCAGAAGGTGCTTACGACTAAGCGGTAGAATAGATGTGATAGATAAGTTATGTGCTGCCATATGTTTAAAGTACGATAGCTACGATATTGTTAGTGACTGAGCTTATGCAGACCACAATGAAGTATAAGTAAATAAACGATAAAATGCAGAACAAGAGCAGCCCCGCTTAACCGAAAGAGTCGGTGAGTGGGGCTTTTAACGCTTCTCGTGCCGCGTGTATCTCCTGCCATGGTGTAATGAAAGTAGCATTTGGTGAAATTTTCACAAGGCATACAGAGCATTGGGACTTTTGACATGCGGTGCAGTGAGGATTACGCATCAAGATGAGCCGTCGAGTGTTCAGAGCCGTCATATTATCTGCTAAGATGTTTTATATTTCGGGTGCCGGGCATCGCACAGACTGGTCCTTCATTCGTAAGCTTTTGCAAGCCCAGCCCCAGCCATCATATATTTCGTCATCGATATTGAGGGTCATGGTCTCATCCGTATATTCATTCCAGTTTTCAATCCGGAGTGTGTTTTCACTTTCCCATTCGAGATGGTTATTTCCGTGGTGCTTGGCACGATAGATCGTTTTTACCGTGGCGTCCTCAGGTGCATTTGTCTTCTTAACATCGACCCAGATTGTAACGCCGCCTGCCGCACCACCGTAAGGTATACCGTAAATTTCGGCAGTATAGTCACCATTACGTGAAGACATGGAATAGCTTAATTCTCCTTTCTCAGAACGGTCTCAAACGTGGAGAAGTAAGGACGGAGCCAGAAATACAGGAATACAGCGGCAAACAGTACAAGAATCAACAATGTAAATGTAGTGAGAATAGGGTGTCTACGTATCCAAGGTTTGCGAGGATTTGTATGGGATGAACTTGAATTAGCTTGAGTATTTGAGTCCATAAGGTTGAACCTCCATATGCAGCTTACAGTGAAATTTGCTTTGCAGGAATATAAATGTCCAACTCTCCGTAGTGGTCCTGAGCCAGACTGCCGTCAATTCTTTCAAAATAGTAGGGATCACTCTTCTCGTACCCCGAATGGCTCTGCCAATATTCATCGATAAATGTCCAGACACTGTCCAGATGATCAATATTGATGAGACTTGGATGGAAATCACAGACAAATTTGAATACGGCATACTGGTTGGCCGGGACCTCAATTCCGTCCAGTTCTTCAGGGATATGATCCAGACTGGTGACCTCTACAGACGGCTGATATGTACTGTAATCCTCGTTAATTTCATTGGTAAATCCGATATATACGTTGGGTTGCAACACGTTAGGAATCGAATGAAAGTGTTTTTCAAAAAAGTCGTTGCCTGCTGAATTGGCTTCATAGTGCTCTTCGTTATCTGCATACCGAATGTGGGACCGTTGCCCAATGAGTTTCATGGCCGGTTTTCGTACATACGTTGGTTTGAAAATATATCCATATGGAAGCGTTGTGATCATGGACGAAGTCATGCGGGCTGTAAATTCAAGGTCTCCAGCTCCCTGTTTGCGATACTGCAGGGGTGTAATGCCGAAGGCTTGTTTGAAAGCACGTATGTAGGATTGTTCATGTTCAAAAGCGTAATGTCCGCTGATATCGATAATCTTCCAGTTCAGATTCACCAATTGCTCCAGGCTGCGTGCCAATTTGCGTGAACGAATGTATTCTCCAGGCAATTGTCCGCTGACATGTTTGAACATGCGATGCAGGTGGAATTTGGATATATGAGTCACAGATGCCAGATGATCCAGCGTTAATTTGTCTTGAATATGGTCTTCTATGTAGTCGAATAGCTTATCCAGTGTGTCTAGCAGATCGTGTTGCATATCAATCTCCCTACTTCTAATAGTACTTACAGCAATAAATGTTCATTTTTTCCTTATCACCGATGATATCATAACCAAGTACATAATTTAATGACAAGATTGGAGAAAGCATCCATGTTTGCTGACAAAAAAAATTATACAACGTTAGGCATGTTAACTCGATTATGGACAATAACGGGCAAGTACCGTATGTTCATCATTCTGTTACTTTTCGCCGCATGCTTGGTCTCCCTGATTGAGGTCGGTTATTTGGAATCGATCCGAAGACTGGTCAAAGGCGCGACTGAAGCACAGTTTTCGTTACTCTACTCAGGGTTGATCATAGGCGTTAGCATTGTAGTATTACGATTGATTGTAACCGCATTCATGACGAGGGTCGAGACGTTATTCCAGCAAAAGACATTATTGTCTGTGCAGTTTCTACTGCTCTCATCCTTTAGCAACACAGAGACACGCGATCTGGCGCATTATCATACGGGTGACCTAACCTCTAGGGTCTGGACTTCAGCCAAGGAAGCACAGAAGGGGATCAACCAACATGGCATTGAACTCGCGAAAAATATCATTCAGCTGATTCTTGCCTTTGCTTACTTCAGCTGGGTTAACTTGCCGCTGTCGTTGGCTATCATTGCATTCACTTTGATCTATCCTCTTGTAACAGTAGGACTGGGTAAACGTCTACAAAGACGGCATGATCAGTTGAATGCCAGTGCAGCATCAAGAGATGAGATACTGACTGAAATCATCCAAGCCCCGGTTGAGATCCGAAGTTACGGACTCGCGGGTTATGTACACCTTCATTTTAAAGATCGAATGGATCAAGTGTTCAGACATACAATGTCCGTATCTGTGTTACAACGACTTTCGGAAGCAGCCGGACGGGTCTCCACGTATGGTGGCATGATTCTGATTCTCTATCTAGGCGGCATGCAGGTCCTGAATGGACATATGGATGTAGGAGGACTGGCAGCTTTTCTGGTAGCAAGCAGTCAGTTAACTCGTCCGATTGAATCGTTATCTGGGCTGTGGAATGATTTTATTGGTTCGGCTTCACATGCGTCCAGAATCTTTGAAGTGCTGGATTTGGAGAGAAAGAACACGGTTGCTAATACCGGTACAAATACATATGTACGGTCCGATACGCATTTAGGCCAGCTTGAAAAACAATCTAAACCGGCTGGCATCAACGTGCAGCATGTGTCTTATAGGTATGCGGAGCAAGAAGAAGTGTTAACAGATATTTCTTTTGAGGCCAAGAAAGGAAAGCTTACTGTAATCACGGGGCCAAGTGGATGCGGGAAAACCACGTTATTGAAATTGATAGCCGGATTAGATAGACCTGTTACTGGTTCGATCCAGGTCATGAATCAGAAGAATTCACTGAAGGATATACACGAAGTTCAGACAGGGCATGTCAATCAGGTGTATGTTCCGCAACAAGCCTTTATTTTCACAGGTACAGTGGAAGAGAATATTGTTTTTGGACAAGAGGAGATATCTGCCGATCAAGTAAAGGTTGCGGCCCATATGACGCATGCACATGACGCGATTATGCGTCAATCGCTCGGCTATGGGACAGAGCTTCAGCCGCAAGGCGGGACGATGTCGGGTGGTGAGCTTCAGCGTATTAGTTTAGCCAGAGCGATGCTGAGGAACCCGGATATTCTATTGTTGGATGAACCGACGTCATCTCAAGACCCGTGGCATGAGCAACGATTGAATGATCTCTTTGCCCGAATCACTGCTGACAAAGGCACAACGGTTATTGCAGTTACTCATCGATTATCGCTGATCAAACGGGCAGATCAGGTCATCTATATTCAGAAGGGACGCGTCGAAGATACGGGGACTCATCGTGAATTGCTGGATCGTCCAAACGGATATCGAAGTTATATTGCGGAGCAGGATACGGAAGTGGAGGGACAGCATGAGTAACAAGATCGAAGATGCAGCATATGCCGATGACGTTGAAATGAAAAGCAGTCATGAGAAAAGCGGAGCATATGAGATAAATGAAAATATCGAAAATGAAGCTCATCATCAGATGAACGAAAGTGATGTTCCAGATGACCCGAAACAAGCTGTATCATTGGCAACGGTATGGCCCGTTATTTTTCGCTGGATGAAGCCTTATGGATTAGCTGTAGCGATCTTGCTCATTTTTATCGCCGCAGATGCGGTCTTTGATTGGGGACTTGCCTTTGTACAGGGATTCTTCGTGGATGCTATTCATGATGGGGGACAGGAGCAGCTTAATGCTACAGCGATCATCTTTATCGCCATTCTGGCAGGGTTTATCGTATTACTCGCGATGCATCGTTATGTGCTGGTATGGCTCAAGGAATCGATGCAACGGGATATGTCCATGGATCTGTTGAAACTGTTAAACCGGATGCCCTATTCATGGGTGCGCAGACAGAAGTCCGGGGATGTGATGCTTCGCATCAAGGAAGACACCAAGCATGGTGCAGAAGTTGTGGAGGCTATTGCAGAGGGTGTTACGGTTGTATTCATCATTGCTCTATCGCTGGGTTATTTGTACAGAGCAGATGCATGGGTTGCGGTTATCGCCTTGGTAAGTGCAGGTGCAATCTGGTTTACGGCGAGGTTGTATGATCAGCGAATTGTACATCTGTCCGATGAGGTCGAATCCAGGGAAGGCGAGTCCCAAGAACAGATCCAACAGTATGTTGAAGGGATACCGGTGATTCAGATGTATAATGCTTCACCGTGGTTTCTCGCTCGATTTCGGACACAACAGCAATCACTGAATCGTGTTCATGCCAAGTTGCAGATGACCCTGAGCATGTCGGATAACGTGGTGATGGCGGTGTTTGGTTTGGCTCAATTGGCAGCGTTGTTCCTTATTGCTTTGTCAGCGGCTAGGGGAACTTTGTCTCCGGGCATAGTTGTTGCAAGTAGTCTGCTGTTTGAACTGGTGGTGTGGCCAGTACTCGGCTTGTCCAGCCAGTGGAGTCAGATGCAAGCCAGCGTGGGTGCATTTGGACGTATCTCTGCATGGTTGAAATTGGCGGAGAACAAGAAGACAGACACATCCAATACTAAGCACGAGGAGCTTGCACAGGGAATTTGTAACCAAGATCAAGGGAGTACACAAAAAGGGGCACATAAAGAGAACGAAATTGCTATGCTACGTCTTCAACAGGTTATGGTAACCGATGAAAACATTGGTCGGAAGATTCTGGATCAGATTACGTTTAATCTGGTTCCTGGTGAACTGGTTGCGGTAGTTGGCGCCAGCGGTGCTGGCAAATCTACACTGTGCCAAGTGTGTGCGGGGTTGATCGAGCCAACAAACGGAAGCGTAATGCTGGGTGATAAACATGTTGCAGAGTATGTAGAGATGGATGACCAGTCCAGACTCACGTATATGCCGCAGACACCAACTTTTTTTACAGGAACGATCGAAGAAAATATTCGTCTGAGTTCAGACGTTACATCGGACAGAGTGAAGCTTGCGGCAAAGCAGGCAGGTTTGCATGAATATATTGAGGCACAAGAAGGACAATACGAAACAATGTTGCATGAGAAAGGGGCCAATCTATCTGGAGGCCAACAACAGCGACTGTCGCTTGCCAGACTCTTTATGAGGTCATCTGATCTGTATATTCTGGACGAACCAACGTCATCTCTGGATATTCAGACAGAACAGAACGTGATGAATCACTTGCTGAACTTTATGAAAGGCAGCATAGGATTGCTTGTCACACATCGAATGGAGGTTGCTCGCCAGTGCTCTCGCATCCTTGTGATGGAACATGGTCGAATTGCCGAGGATGGAACGCATGAACAACTGATGCAGAGGAAAGGATTGTATTATCGCATGAATGCAAGAGGCGGTGGTACAACATGAATGAACCTATTTTGAAGAAGGCAATGGATACGCTGGAGTTCTTGAGTCAGGATCGGGAAGCACGTCGTTTGTATGAAGAGCGGCAGAAGTATTTGCATGATGAAGTTTCCGTGATTGAGTGGGCTATGGAAAAGGGAATAGCTCAAGGAATAGAAAAGGGATTAGTAGAAGGGGAAAAAAGAAAGACGATTGAAATTGTGAAGAACATGCTCTCACTTGGACTCGAAGTTGCTGTTATTGCAAAGGCCAGTGGCTTGCCGGAGTCTGGGTAGAGTCGTTAAAAGATTAAAGTGAAGTTGTAAAGTTGTAAGGTATAGTAGCTTCACCAGATGAATGGGTACGGGTACACTAGCGTGATATGAGTGTGTCGGTTGTGAATAAAAGTTTACAACAATCGTTTTGTCCAACTAGGGCAGGACGGTTGTTTTTATTTTAATGAAGAAGCTTTAAACGTTTTACAGTAAAACGCGGTTGCTCATTCGGGGCTGGGCCGTTAAACTAAAGGGAGCGGCGTTTGCTTGACGGACAAGTCATGAGAACGCCATTTTGTTGTCAAGGATGCGGGATATGTGCCGCTTTCGGATGTCAGAATCGGATCGGACCAAGCTGGTGGGAAAACGCCGGTGATAAGTAAGGAGTCTTTACATGAGTGTGCAAACACCTACATTAGAAGAAGCGCAGGGTCTCCTGCAAAAATATTATGGCTACCCCGACTTCCGTGAGGGACAGAAAAAGATCGTAGCCAGCCTGCTCGAACGTGAAGATACGTTGGGTATTATGCCAACCGGGGGCGGTAAGTCGATCTGTTATCAGATCCCCGCTCTGTTATATTCGGGTCTGACGCTTGTTGTCTCCCCGTTGATCTCATTGATGAAGGACCAGGTCGATGCGTTGACGACCGCCGGAATTGCTGCCGCGTATATTAATAGTACACTTAGCGGCAAAGAAGTGAATGATCGCATCCGCGCGGCGCAGCGCGGTGAGCTGAAGTTGCTCTATGTCGCGCCTGAGCGACTGGAGCTGGATTGGTTCCGCGAGGAGATGGGCCATTTGCCGATCTCTTGCGTTGCCGTGGATGAGGCCCACTGTGTATCGCAGTGGGGGCATGATTTTCGGACAAGCTACCTGGCGGTAGCGCCGTTTGTGGACAGTTTGCCGGAGCGGCCGGTGGTTGCGGCCTTTACGGCTACAGCGACGCCCGAGGTCATGGGCGATATTCTGCGGCTGCTGCGTTTGCAGGACCCGCAGACGTATGTGACCGGACTTGGGCGGGATAATCTGGCGTTTAGCGTGCTGCGTGGCGAGAGCAAGAAGGATTTTGTCCTGAATTATGCGCGCGAGCATGCCAGCGAGCCAGGTATTATATACGCCGCGACCCGTAAGGACGTGGACGATCTGCATCAGCGTTTGTTGCAGGCGGGATTGCCCGCAGGACGCTACCATGCCGGGATGACGGACGATGAACGGTCCCAGAGCCAGGAAGCTTTTTTGTACGATGATATCCGAGTGATGGTGGCGACCAATGCGTTCGGGATGGGGATTGATAAGTCGAACGTGCGTTACGTTATTCATAACAGCATGCCGAAAAATATGGAGGCATACGTGCAGGAAGCCGGACGTGCAGGCCGGGATGGAGAGCCAAGCCAGTGTATTCTGTTATTCGGGGCACAGGACATTATCACCCAGAAGTTCCTGATTGAGCAGAATCCGATGGACGGCGACCGCAAACAGAACGATTACCGGAAGCTGCAACAGATGGTGGATTACTGTTACACAACGCGTTGTCTGCGCAGTGCGCAACTGGATTATTTCGGTGAGGTGCATGACGATACACCTTGCGGTACTTGCAGTTCCTGTACGGACGACCGCGAGTTGGTAGACATGACGATTGATGCACAGAAAATATTCAGCTGCATTCACCGCATGCGTGAACGGTATGGTGTATCGCTGGTCGCTTCTGTGCTCAAAGGCTCCCGTGCCAAAAAAGTGCTCGATTACGGCTTCAACTCTCTGCCAACCTACGGCGTGATGGGTAATCGGACAGAGCGCGAGATATCGGAGATCATCAACGTGATGGTATCCGAAGGATATCTGATGCTGTCTGAGGGACAGTATCCGGTTGTGCGTTTACAGCCACTAGCGGTTGAAGTGCTCAAAGGCCAGCGTGAAGTGATGCAGCGTGTTGTCCGCAAGACAGCGGCAACAGCTTCGGGTACGAACTATGGTGGACGCCGCGGACGCGATGCGATGCCATCTGCGGTTAATGAGACGGTATTTGAACAACTTCGTCTGATCCGGCGTGATCTGGCGGCGAAAGAGCATGTACCATCGTACATTATCTTCAATGATGCGACCCTGCGTGAGATGAGTGTGGTATGTCCACAGACAGAACGTGACATGCTGGATATCAAAGGGGTCGGTGAGGTCAAGTACCGCAAGTACGGACTGCCGTTCCTGGAGTTTTTCCAGAAGCAATCGGGCGAAGAAGTGGATACGGATGATGATGCGTTTTACGAGTATGAGTGAGTATGAAATGAGTAAGAGTAAGAGTGAATTGAGTATGAATTGTTAATTTTCACTTTCCAATCTTTGAAGTTGGTTGTCGCGTCTCTGTAGAGTGGACAAATGGTGGCGAATTGTCTTTCAAAGGGTGGACATTGGCGTTGGTAATGGCTGACCGTATCGTATACAACATGTAGTTTGAAGGTACGGATTTTATACTGTATGTTGTGGTTTTGATTTAGTGCGGTGTATATGTCTTTTTGAAAAGAGTGTCCACTCTTTGAAAGACAAAAGTTGGATATGTCCATGAGACATGGAATGGCTAGGTCAAAAGAGGTTTAGATGAACAGCATCCGGGGCAGGATGGCTGTGCAGCTTTCCTTTTATCAAAAAAATATGGTCTGGGTGTCCAGGCAAAGGTTGTGAACCATGAAGGTTATTCTTTCTACATTAAATGCAAAGTACATCCATACCTCCTTGGCCTTGCGGTGTCTGAAGGCATACAGTGAGAAGGATTTTGATATTGACCTGGCGGAGTATACGATCAAGGACCCAGTGATGAATATTGTGTCTGATCTGTATCAGCGCGGCGCGGACGTGATTGGTTTCTCGTGTTACATCTGGAACATCGAAGAGACGATCAAGGTCATTGATAATCTGAAAAAGGTTATGCCGAATGTGAAAATTCTGCTGGGCGGGCCGGAAGTGTCCTACGACACGGAATATTGGATGAACCGGATTCCCAATGTTGATTTCATCGTGATGGGTGAAGGGGAAGAGACGCTGCATCAGCTTTTGATGGAGCTTGAAGGAAGCAAGAAGTTCCACTTTGTCTATGGACTGGCGTATCGCAAAGGGGAAGAGGTCATTCTCATGCCAGGACGGCCGAAGGCGGATCTGAACGATTTGCCGTCACCACATCGATTTGATGAGGATATCCCAGAGCTTGGGAAGCGGGTTGTTTATTTTGAAACCAGTCGGGGCTGTCCGTTCAGTTGTCAGTTCTGTCTGTCCAGTATAGAGGTCGGCGTGCGCTATTACGATATTGAGCGGACGAAGTCGGACATTCTGTACCTGATTGAGAAGGGCGCAAAGCTGATTAAGTTTGTGGACCGGACGTTTAACATTAAGCGGGATTATGCGCTCGAAATGTTCAAATTCCTGATTGAGAATCATCAGGGGACGGTGTTTCAGTTTGAAATCACGGCGGATATTATGCGTCCTGAAGTACTGGACTATCTGGCAGAGAATGCGCCACCAGGCACATTTCGGTTCGAGATCGGGGTTCAGTCCACGAATGATCCGACAAATGAACTGGTGAAACGTCGCCAGAACTTTACCAAGCTGAGCCGTACCGTGAACAAGGTGAAAGCCAGTGGCAAAATCGACCAGCATTTGGATCTCATCGCCGGATTGCCTGAGGAAGATTACAATACGTTCCGCAAAACGTTTAATGATGTGTTTGCACTGGGGCCGGAAGAGCTTCAGCTGGGATTCCTCAAAATGCTGCGCGGTACAGGTCTGCGTCTGGATGCGGAAAAGTACAACTACACGTACATGGATCACGCGCCATATGAGATTCTGGGCAGTGATGTGCTGCCTTTCAGCGATATCGTGCGCTTGAAGCGGCTGGAGGATGTACTGGAGAAATACTGGAACGCACACCGAATGGACCATACGCTGAAGTATCTGATGGAGCAGGAGTTCAACTCACCGTTTGATTTCTTCCAGGCGTTTGGGGATTACTGGGAAGGTCAGGGTTGGCAGAAGATTGGTCACCAACTGGAGGATTTGTTTACTCGTTTGCACAGCTTCCTGGAGTCACGGAACACGCCGCATATGGATATCGTGCTCGGCCTGATGAAGCTGGATTATTTCCTCGGTCACAAATACAAACCACGCAAAATCTGGTGGGAAGATCCGCTTCAGAAAGACCAGTGGGCGGGTTATATGAAAACGTTGGCTGAACGTCCGGAAGACGTTCGTCTGCCACGTGTTGCCGGCGCCTCAGGCACGGCATGGCTGGAAAGCAGCGGCACGGGTCCGAGTGCCGCTGCGGGAAGTTCGGCTGCTGCCGGAGAAGACTCTGCCGCAGATGCGGCGGGTGTGATCGGCAGCGAAGCCGGGGGTGCAGCGTCGCTCACTTCGGGCGACGCAACAGGGTCCGCCGCGGATGGAGCGGCGGACATGGTGGACGGCAACGCTTCGCGTGCGTTGCCGATGACCTCGGCCATGACCGCACAGACGGTCATGGGTGCCCGTGCTTTCGCCGACCTTGGTCTCGGCGAAAAGGAACTGCAGAAGCACACCGTATTGGATGTGCTTCCGTTCCGGCTTGAGCGTGTGCTAGCTGGCGCCAGCCCGCTTGCCGCGAAAGGCCGGACGCTGCTGGTCGTTGTGTACCAGCAGCACGAAGGGCAGCAGGCGCAGTATTACACGCTGCCGCTGGGAGAAGAAGCCGCTGCTATGTAGGTGCAGCGGCCTGAGATAAGCTACATGGCTAATTGGTGCCATGTAGCAGGATGAAGCATCACGACTATACGGTCGTGATGCTTTTTTTCGTGCATCGCGGCTTTGTGCTCGTGATGCTACCAAGGTGGGCACCGCGATCATTGACGCGGTGCAACCCCATTGGGCGCAGCACCTCACCCTCACGTGGCTTGCTATTGCACAAGCCGCGCTCCGGTTTACCTTTTACAAGTAAAGCATCATTTAAATCGGAGAAATCAACATGATATAATCTAAGCAAAACAGATCAAGGCAGGGGAGTTCGAGAGCATGGATGATTTTACGAAGAAGCGGATTCAAAAGATTATGGACCATTACACCGAGAATGCTGTACCCGAGCATGTGAAAAGTCAGATGAAGATTAGTTATAAAATCAGAGGTAACCATGTGACATTGATTGAAGAAAGACAAGCCTTTCAAAGCGATAAATGGGTACAATTGCCGGTAGCACAATTCAGAATGGATGAGAAGGTATGGAAAGTGTATTGGCAGGACAGTAAAGGAAAGTGGCATTACATCGATGATATCGATCCGAACGAAGATTTTGAAACACAGCTCAAGATCGTGGACGAAGGTCATAACGGAATGTTCTGGGGTTAATTTTTCTGAAAAGGCGTTGGGGGGTTGATTAACCCAATTAATATTAAAAGATCTGAATATAAAACCGCAAACCTTTGAAGAGACGGATACCTTCTTTAATCTGGCATTCATCTTTAAAGTGAACTTGGAGGCCACAGAATGGATCTGAAGACGTACCTGGCAGAGCATTTTCCAAACCTGACCTTAGAACCGCCTCTTTTTTATAATTGGGATGTTGCAATACGATTCGAACTTGGCAATCCACTAATGTTTGGAATGAATACAGAGCATTACATGGAACAAGTGTATCATCGATCACTCGAATTATTTAAAGCTCTTCATGATCAAGAAGATGAAGTCCTATTAATAACTCAAGCTTATTTTGCAGATAAGCTTAAACACAAAGTGGAAAAATTGAACCTGTACAGAAAATATATCAAGAAGAAAGGGCCGATTAGAGCCTTGAGCCTTGAGATATTTCCAGGTTTGGATTGTGAACCGGATGACATCCTAAACCCAAGGAACAACATGTATAGGTATTGGACTAAATGTAGAGTTGAGGGCTTGAGATATAATCAGTTAATCAAAGCTATATGTAATCATGAGGTTGGAATTAAGCCAAAGATATATCATAGGGTGTATTTCATTAATATAAGTAAGAAAACGATATTTCATATCTATGATGATAGAGGTTGCGATGTGATTTCAGCATCAAAAGAAGCACTAACGGATATCTATACAGAATATAACGATTGGATTCTAGATTATGATCGACACAGAATTAACAATATATTTATAGGATAATGGGGTGGATGATCCAAGGAAGTTCCCAGATGTTGATCGCACAGGGATAATGTATTATTTGAAATACAGGTTTGGAAAGAACTTTAAGAGTGTTCCGATGTAAGGAGTATGGATTATGGATAAAAAAGAGAAGAAGATTATTATTGCTATAATTGTACTTGCTGTAGTTGTATTAGGAGTTATATGGTACCTAAAAGTAGGCTATCTATTAAAGAAACCGGAGATGCCTGAGGCAAATATTGCAATTCAGACCCAAATGGTGGATGGTGGTGCGATCAGTTTACGAAATGCTGATTATACGGAAAATCAAATCAAGATTGGATATGAAGTGAAAGGGTTTAGTTTGGAGGAATATAATATTGCTTGTGAGCTTTATCGTGACGGACATTTGATTTCAACTTCTGGCTCAACAGGTGGAGGTTTGATAGAACTGGACGAAAAGCATTATTACTTCATCGGTTATGAGAATATAACTGAAATGACTTTGCCTGAATCTATACATCTAAACGTGAAGATTAAAGTGATACCCAATGATTTTAGACAAAAATCGATAACTTTAACATTTGACGTTAGTCTTGATAAAGAAGTGAAATAGATTAAAGAGGGCAGTAAATTTTGATAAAAGAAATTCAAGGGGGTCCTATGAAGACCATCGTTTATATGGTAAGGCATGCGGAGTCACCGTATACGGAAGGAACGGAAAGAACGAGGGGGCTTACCCTACAGGGCAAGATGAATGCAGAACGAATAACGGAAATATTAACGAATGAAGGAATACATGCCATTGTCTCAAGTCCTTATGCCAGGGCTATTCTGACCTTAGAGGGTGTGGCAGCAGCGTTAGAATTAGATATTCAGATCATGGAGGATCTGCGGGAAAGGCATTTTTCAGATGATATGATTGCGGATGAAGAGTTTGAGCCTGCTTCGAAGAAGATGTTCGATGACCCGGATTATGCATTGCCAGGGGGCGAGTCGAACACGGTTTGCCAGAGTAGAGCAGTGGGCGTGTTGAAACAGATATTAGAAGAATACAAGGGTGAAAAAGTGGCGATCGGCACACACGGACATGTAATGACGTTGATGATGAATTACTTTGATTCGAGTTACGGATTGGATTTTATGAATCAAACCAAGAAACCGGACATTTATCGACTACAATTTGACGAGATGGAATTAGAGAACGTGACAAGGCTATGGAGCGAATGAAAGTGAGTAAGCGAGAACGCTTGTTCATAATTTTGGTTACAGGGGAGTGATTCCAATGACGTTACAAAACTTGTTTCTTGGAAAACCAACGAAACTATGGAATGAGAGAATGATTGAAGGCGGAGATGAGCTTTTCACAGAAGAGAGATTACTCATGTCTGATCAAGCCCTAGATACATATTTGCACCAATTAATAGCATTACAAGAAACGCAAGATTCTGAGCGCATGATGAAGGCTGTAGAAGAAGTTGTGCTTAGGTTTAATGAAATGAATGAGGCCAATGGTTATTTTATTGAGACGATGGAACGTGAAGAATTGGCTGATTTTATAGACAAGGCGGCTAGACTGGCTGGATTAGACATCCAGGAGGATGAAGACATTACGGAAGAATGGAGAGAGTGGTAATTCGGCAGAACAGTGTTTTCCAATTTTAATGATAAGGGTGATCAATATGGAACGAGGACTCATTATATTTTTGAACGGAACGTCAAGTTCGGGGAAGACAAGCATTGCGATGGAAATGAAAAATCAGGGAGACATTCCGTTTCATCATCTATCTGTAGATCAATTTCTGCATAATTATGATCAGTTTATCGACAATACATATCCAGATATGAAACCAACAAGAGAAGTGGAACACCATGTGATGACCGATATCCTGTTCGATCCCATCAATTCGATGTACTGTGCAACCATTAAGCTATTTTCGGAAATGGGTTTGAATGTCATCGTGGATACAGTCATCAGCAATGACAAGTGGTTTAATGATTTTTATGAGTTACTATCGGATTATCCGATATTGTTTGTAGGCGTGCAGTGCTCGAAAGAGGAACTCACCAGAAGAGAGCAGAGCAGGGGAGACCGCGAGATTGGACTTGCCCATTCCCAGTTTGATTACATCTACTCCTATGATGAATATGATCTGGAAGTGAATACGGAAGAGCTTAGCTCAGCTGCATGTGCGGAAAAAATATTAAGTTATATGAAGTCTGATCAGGAATACTCGGCATTTAAGAAATTAAGCAGAAGAGAGGTAAAAACACCGTAAAAGAAATGAATTCAAGACCAAGGCTGGTAAGGTGGTCAAAAATTGGAGATGGAGGATTAGACCTCAAGACAAAGTCTGTATTTTGCAAACAAATTTGGATATAGTTCGCTTGAAGTAGTTTATAATCAGCTTAAGGAGTAAGGAGGAGTCGAGCATGATTATTTTCAAAGCAACCCAACTCACATTAAAAGATCTTCATGCCAAACCGGAAACCATCCAAGACAGCGATGACTTCTTTAGTTGGCATGCAAACTTCTTCACGTTGTATGGCAGAAAACACTATGTGTTTATGAATGATTTGTCCAGATTAAGCTTGACTGTCGATGGGATTAGAACGAATCAAGCGAATAAACTGGCAGGAATCTTTAAAAAGAATTTAGAGGACTATTTGGCCGTTGAGAAACTTCCTGACCACCTGGTGAACTATTATTTGGAAAAATGTAATGAGAGCATGATCACCAAAACCGATAGTCGAAGTGTTATAAGTACCATGAATGAAATCATGCTTGTGATGAAGACGCTTGAAGTTGAAGATAATGATTTTCGTGATAAAGATGAACGGCATATGAGGAATAATAGATCTATGTATAAACCCATCGACTATAAAAAACCCATTGAGATATTTGTTAAAGAGCTTCAAACACGGTTTGAAATGGAGAGTTAGAGAAACTGGATTTTCATCGGAGACCTCTAATGCAAAAACAGTATAAGATAGATCATGGTGGGTTATTCCAGCAAACCACATCTGGTCAAGTCAGACGTCTCGAATACGGTAAAATGAGATCAGGAGATATGTTAAAATTACAGAAAGTAGAACTAACTCAATAACAGGAGGTAGAACACATGAAATGGCAAGAAGTTAGAGAACTGTTCCCTGACCAATTTGTTCTGGTTTCTATCATTCATTATCATGAGGAAGATAACAAAAAAATAGTAGATGAAGTTGCACCAATCCGAACCATATCAGAACGAGATGTAAATAAAGAGTTTTTTCAAGTAGAGCCTGGTAACGTCGTGTATCATACTTCAAATCAAGACTTTGTGATCAACCTTCGCAGAGATCCATTAATGAGAGTGAGACGTAATACGAATGAAAATTAACTATGATGGTCAGTTAATTACAACGTCACTCACCATTACATTTAGAGGCAGAGTATTAAGAATAGATGATGTAATTATAGATACAGGATCCTCACATACGATCTTTTAGAGGAAGTCGGTGTGACCTATGAAACCGGCGATTCGATATATGAAGCATACGGGATTGGAGGAAGTATTCCTTTCTACACCAAAGTCATGGACAGGATTGAAATAGGAACAAAAAGCATTGGGAATATAGAAATAGATGTAGGCATATTACCTAAAGAACATAAAGGGCTTCTCGGATTGGATATTCTGAAACAACAAAATTTTATAATTGATCTGAAAATATTAGAATTACATTATTGAAAATTATAGTAATGAATGAGACCTATTTATAGTGCGTTTCGGATAATAAGATACATATACAAGTGGTTTTTACCTAACAAATTTTGTTGGGTTTTTTTGTTCTAGATCCTACGCGCTTTTCAACAGTTGAATTATGCTCTTATCCCATTACTCTAATCCGTAACCAACACTAAACATAAGCACGATTCGCTGCCATGAAACCGATTGCCCGTTCTCCGGTTTGAGCACAAGAAGCATGGTTTATTTTCTTCCAAGAAGCTATTGCCTTTCTCCGCACCATGTCGCATTAGTCCGGCTCAAATGTCGCAAAAGTACATGGTAACGCGATGCGTAGATCGTATATACTCTCTTTATGTTTCGATAATGAAAATCATTATCAGTATTATACATAAGGGGGATTCATCATGAATCAAGGAACAAAGAGGCAGGCTGCCGGAAGCAAGGCATATGCTGCTCACAAATCACGATTATTCATGGGCTTGATGTTGGCCCTTATTCTTGTCCTGACGGCTTGCGGTGCCGCAACAGGTACAGATAGCGGTAAACAATCTGGGGCAACGCCAGCGGAGACAGCTGCGAATGCGGAAACGCAGACGGACGGAGCTTTTCCCGTAACGATCACACACATGAAGGGTGAGCTGACGCTAAACGAAAAACCACAGAGAATTGCAGTCCTTGATGTTAAGTTTCTGGATCAAATGTTAGCGGTTGGTGAGAAGCCGGCTGGCAGTGTTATCGCTGGAGGTAATACCGATTATCCAGAATACTTAGGCGATCAGCCGAGTGATGTACAGGTTCTGGGTACACGGGACGAGCCTAATCTGGAAGCGATTGTAGCCTTGGACCCGGATCTGATTATTATGACGGATTTCCAGGAGAAGCAGTATGAGAGTGTAAGCAAAATTGCACCTACTCTCGTACTGGACTTCTACGAAGACTGGCGTGATACGTTAGCCACAGTTGCTAAGATTACAGATAAGCAGGACGAAGCGGAGAAAGTGCGTACAGCCTATGAAGAGAAAGTTGCTGGACTGAAGGCTAAGCTGGCGGAGAAGATGGGCGATGAAACGGTAGCTCTTATTCGTCCGAGAAAAGAAGGCATTCGTGTTCACGGTATTGAGCACCGCATTGGCGGTATTATGTACAATGACTTGGGGCTGAAAATGCCTGCTCTGGTACAGGAGATTAATGAAGATGGTTCCGTAGAAATCTCGATGGAAAAAGTGCCTGAGATCGGGGCAGATCGTTATTTTGTCCTGTCGGATGAGCTGTTTGCGGCAGAAGCCGAGGCTATGTTGACTAATCCAGTGTGGAAGTCCCTTGATGCTGTTAAAAATAACCTTACGTATGACGTAAACTCAACACTTTGGATCGCTTATTATGGACCGCTTGCGATTAATCTGATTGTCGATCAGGCAGCAGAAGCCCTACTCGGATCGAACTAATATGAACCGATATCTCTCGACAGACTTATGGAAAGAGACGGTAGAGGATCATTCGATTTTGCTTGGTGAGCCGCCTGATCATAGTGTCCGTACCATTGCTTTGAGTGAGTTGCATGACGAAGAGGCGTGTCGAGAGTATATCCGCTGGTTTCAGAACTATATCGATGCACCAGACATGAAAGTCGCAGCTTCTATGTTAGCCAAGCGGCTTGGCTATCTATGGACGACTCCGCTCGTGACCGCGATGACTTTTCATCATCAGCATGTTACCTTTCAGCTTGAAAACAGCTTTCTCTATCATCCAGCGCTCTCAGATCATGAGGGCGGTACACGATTTCCTTTTCTAGCGGTGAATGGACTTCAGGCTGAAGGACTAACGGGAGACAGGGCAGTGTGGCGGGAAAAGGTGGTCGAGGAGATGTTTGCAGTACAACTTACACCGCTGTTAAAGACGCTTGCTGCGATTGCGCCACTTTCGATGAGTATTCTCTGGGAGAATATCATGGTACGTATCGGCCGACTATTCGCTCCTGATGAAGCCGAGACTGAGCAGGAAAGTAAGATCATTCGAGAGGACTTTTCATATCTGACGCAGGTGGCATCCGGGGAAGTGTTTGGTGAGAGGAAGAATCCGTTAACCCGCTTCACCGATTGTAAGGACAATGTGCATGTTGCCAAAAGCGAGCGAATTACCTGCTGTTTCTATTACCAGATGTCAGGCGAATATTGTCTCAAATGTCCGAAAATTGACAATGAGAAAGAATCTCAACTAAAATGACAACAGCAACAAATTTACCTTTGCTATTGTCAGGAGATGAGAAAAATGCCGCTGCAAGAACAGACAAGTCTATGGAGTGATACGGCGATCAAGATGCTTGACGGGTATAGCGGTACTTTGCAGACAGGTAGCGTTTTACACGAAACGGAATTAACTTCAAATGTGCTGCTGCTGGCATATGGAGGGGAAGGGGAGCTTGCAATGGATGGCGAGGGTTGCCACATTGGAGCTTCTTTTGCTTGTCATGTGGTGAAGGGATCATCCTTTACGCTGACGGCCAGATCAGTTTCGGAGAGGAATCACAGCAGAAAACTGTTAGGGTTCAGAAATACGCAACCTTTATGTTTTGATGGGACTATCCATATAATGGTGTAAAAAGAGTTGATATCAGATTGCCACAAAGTCCAGCTTGTACATCAACTTTTTAGTCAATTCCAAGCTTTAACCAACGTTTGTTCATCAGTTTACTTATCAGAACACTCATTACAAATAAGATACCATTATAGACAATAACCGTTAATACATTACTTAGAGAAATGAAATTGCTCCCTTGTACAAACACTTGGTCAATATGGGAATAAAGGAGATTCGAAGCGTCGAATACAGCAACATATGTTAATTTATCAGAACTAGCTACTAAAACGACACCTAATATCCAGTATAAGATGCTTAAACCAATACTCATCAAGATGTTAGATGAAAGCAAACTGATTGTCCCAATAATGAGGATATATTGTGTGACTACAGACGTCAACAAAAACACCATAAGAAAAAACAGGCTAAAATCCTTGTACATCATAGATACAAATGAAAGTAATATTGTAATTAAAATAAGCGATTCCATAAAAAGTACAGCAACTTTATTCAAAAAAAATCTAAGACTGTCATACGATAATAATCTATAAAACAGAATGGTTTTATTAGAGTATTCTTTATTAACGAAGAATGCAATGATAAACGAGAACATTAAAAATCCAAATTGAGTAAACACAGTATACGTACTGAAGAGATACTCTCGATAACTTAGAGATGTAACTTTATCAATTCCAATAGGAAGGAACCAACCGATTAAGAACGACAATACAAAAATAAGTGCCAGAAACATAAATACTTTATTAAATAGGCTTTTTGCAAATTCAATCATAGTCACTAGTCCTCAATATATATTTTTATTAGTTGATCTTTGTCCTCGTATTGCACTAGTTTTTTGTCTTGAAAGAGGAAGTACCTTCCCTCGATGTTTTTGAGATCTGATAAATTGTGAGTGATGTTTAATATGATTTTGTTTGAATGCTGCTTGCTATAGATATTAAGAAATTGGTGAATCTCATTGACTGTTTTTTTATCAAGAGAATTAGTGATCTCGTCCAGAATGATAATCTCTTTATTTTCTAAAAGAAATGATACCAGCTTAAGCTTCTGTTTCTGTCCATCACTTAAATTTTTAATGAGAATGTTGGATGGTATATTTTCAATATTCAATAAATCACTAAGCTGATCCAACATCATCCGATCATATCTTTTAATTAATATCTTAAAAAGCAATTTTGCGGAAATATCTTCAGGTATATTAGAATAACTTGAGATTACGGTTAGATTTGAGGATAGTTGTTTCGGGAAAAAACCGCTCTTATTTAGAATAAAGTCTTTCGCCAATCTGGATTTCCCCACACCGTTCTTCCCTACAATATGGTTGACACTCCCTGATTGAAAATGTAAATGTGCGTGATCAAGCAAGAGATTATTTTTGATTCTTAACGTATAGCCACTTATATCTAAAACCATGGCATGAATTCCTCCTCTTTTAAAACCACAATAATACTGAACGTATAGCTAGTAAAACTCCAATAATCTGAATTATTTTAATAATCAAATGATTTTTCTTAGAGTTTTCAAATTCATCTTTATTTAGGAGTGTAAGTAAAATTTTATATCCATCAGAGTTCAACACGGGGATCACATTCCATAATAATGCTAAAAAGAAGAAAATATATGATACCGACAACATATCCATTTTCAAGAATAACGTATTGATGATCTGGAACGTTAAAATAATGAATAAATTTATGTAAATACCTGCTGAATGAACAATGAGCTTTTCTTTTTTGGATAACATATAAATATCGTTTAGTTGAACATAAAAAGAAGGAAAAACATAAAAGTTCATTTTGAATCCAACTTTATTATGCTTCCGCCCAAAAAAATTCATGGATTTTATGTGGCCTAGCTCATGAATAAAGACATTAAAAATCATGTAAGAAGCAAAAATGAAATAGTTTTTCAGGTTATGTTCAAACCCAGGGAATTTATAACCGAAAAAATGAATAAAATAAAGATTAGACACAAGTAGTATTAAAAAAATTGTGATATAAATGGTGAAATTCACAGAATTAATTTTACTCTTATATTCGGTCAACTGCTCCTTTAAAGTTTCATTTAAATGGATAATACTTGTCTTATAAAATTCTTTTTTGCACTTATCTTTAACAAAGACTTCGTTTTCTACAAAAATTTCATATTCTTCGTTTTCAAACGTAAAACACTGCTTCATACCATATTCTCGTAGTAATTCATCATATATGGTGTTAACAAATCAATATTCTCTTCCGTTTTAAATAAAATATTGCAAATGTTACATATTGATGAAAATTGTTCCGGAATTTTAATATGATTAAATTCAGGGTTGCTCTGAACTATATCAATAAACCATTTAAACCCTTCCTTTCTCATAATGTAAAATAGAAGATTGGCGTTTAATTTTTCAATGGTTCTGTCAAACGTTTGATCCATACTTTCTCTCAAATGCAATTTGGTATCAAATACCGCTGGCGAGCAACAAGGATATATTTGACCATCAAAATGATACACGACTTCAAATCCAGGACAATGCAAACTCCTTTCGTTACTGAGTTTATAAATATGTTGAAAGCTGTCCGGTTCTTCATGTTTTGCTTCTCCAACTGGCATGAGTGGGAACTTTGTCACTCTGATCCCAAGCAAAGATTCTCCCATATATTCTAATATACGATTAGACATTTTACTTTTTGTTACAGCCATATTTAGCGCCACGCTCGTATTAGAGAAGTCTCTGCTACATTCCAGTATATTTTTAATGGCGTCTGCTTTAACGTATGGTTCATGAAATTCATCATAACTTATTGTTAGATTGGTCACATTGTAATACTCCATGTCGTTAAAATACTGTTCTGTTTTTTTTCTACTCATACCCCAAAAGCCGTTACTAATAAGGGTGATTCTCTTCTGATGAGGTTTTATAATTTCTAATAGCTCTTGTAAAAATGGATAGTTCAAAAAAATTTCTCCACCTGTGAATGAAATCAAGTTTACTTTTTTATTTTCAGCCAATTCATGGGCAAGTTGTCTTATGTAATTTGGCTCCATAGACTGAGTCGAGGCTGGAGAACAAGAAAAGCAGCAATGAGCGCAGGCTGCGTTACATTTCGCTCCCAGGTTTATGACCGCATTGTTATACATGAACATTTCCTTTCTACCGTTCTTAAATGAAGTGAGATGTAAAAGCGTTATTTCATACACAGTCGCTCGAAATTCCTACTAAATAATTCCTAATAAAGTAGCCAGACCCCATAATTAGTGGTTGGCAGTCTTCAGGCGCAAATTGTGCCAGAGCTCACATGAGTAATTCCCGTATGTATCAAAATTGATGAAGAAGCTTGGAGCTTTAGATGACTCAACCACTAATTTGAGTTTTAGCTTTTATGGAATTCACAGATTCAGAAAAGACATTTTACTTGCTTCCGCCTCCTGAACCTACAATCCAAGCACCCTCTCCAGATCTGACAAAATACCACATATCATTAACTTTAGCCAGTTTCTCCGATTTAGAAATCAATTCTTTAATCTCTAATTTTTTCATATGTATTCACCTCCTTCTAATTACCACCATTATACATGTAATTGTTATACAGACAAGTTAAAAATATGTGAAACCTATTAAATGATTGGATACTGCTGGGGATTAACGAGACTTTGATCAACATTGCTGAATCTTCGCCTAACAACTGAATATTCGTTTCCCTCATAGTGTTCTGACCATTGCTTTGCCTGAGCTGCATGACGAAGAGGTGTGCCGAGTCCGAAAATTGACAATGAGAAAGAATCTCAACTACAATAACAACAGCAATGATTATGCCTATGTGATTGTCAGGAGATGAGAAAAATGCCGCTGCAAGAACAGACAAGTCTATGGAGTGATACAACGATCAAGATGCTTGACGGGTATAGCGGTACTTTGCAGACAGGCAGTGTTCTTAGCGAAACTGAATTAACTTCAAATGTGCTGCTGCTGGCATATGGAGGGGAAGGGGAGCTTGCAATGGATGGCGAGGGTAGCCACATTGGAGCTTCTTTTGCCTGTCATGTGGTGAAGGGATCATCCTTTACGCTGACGGCCAGATCAGAGGACATTCATTATATTGTCATTATGTACAAGGCTTCTTCCATAGAGGGTGCCTCTCTTGTTGTGCCTTCATATCGCAAGCACCCGCTGCGCAGGTCATTTGTTCAAAACTCGGCAACCCATGCGGAATGGATCGAAAACGCCGAAAAAATCGTTGTCAAATGGCGCCGCGGTGAAGGACTGGAACGTTTCTATGCCAACGCTTTGCTTCAAGGAATGATCTACGAGCTGATCATGGAGTATGAACGGGGTCAAGGGGGAGCGGAGTCCGACATGGTGGATGTAGTCGCTTCTTATATCACATCGCACTATCGTCAAAACTTGGAGCTAAAAGAGCTGGCAGCCCTGGCGGGCTGTAGTGTAAGACAGCTGCAGCGACGATTCAAACAAGAGAAGCAGCTTGGACCGATGGAATACGTCATTCAGCTGCGTATGGAAAGTGCCTCACGCATGCTGCGTCATACGGATGCGTCCATTGGGGAAATTGCTGAAAAAATGGGCTACCGCGACATGTATTATTTCAGTAGGGCATTTAAAAAATATAATGGCGTCCCACCGCTACATTACCGGCATGCCGCCGCTTCGAGAAGAGATGCAGACTATGCGAATGCTTTGCTGCAACATCGCACAGCTTCTTCCTATGAATCAGCCGAAGGCCCGGTCATCTGCCATATGCGCGGGGAGTACACCGTCACCGAAATAGCACAGCGTATAGCTGTCCTCGATGTGCAATATGCTGATCATTTGCTTGCACTGGGCTTGTCTCCGGTAGGAAGTGTCGGACTTGGAAGTAGCGTGTTAACGTTCCCTCAATCACTCCGGTCAGGACTCCAGCATACAGCATTACTTGGTACGTATGAATACCCCGATCTCCAGGCGGTAGAGCGACTTGCACCGGATCTGATTATTTGCACCGAGGTGCATGATCAGCACCATGAACTGTTAAGTGGAATCGCTCCAGTACTCATGTTCAAGCGTAACGAAAACTGGCAGACCATTCTAAGTCTGTTCGGTGAACTGACAGGCAAGCGAGCAGAGGCCAAGCAGATTATCGCGGATTATCATCGCCGAACAGCTTTGCTATCCGAGGAATTGTCCTCCGTACTGGCAGGAAAAAGTGTGGCATTGATTCGTCCACTCGATTCCCTCGTGCGCGTCCATTCTGCTGCTCATCGCACAGGCGCTGTGTTGTACCGGGATCTGGGTCTGCCCGTTCCGTTATTTGTGGCAGATACCACCGACACGGCCTATCATATCTCGGTTGAGAGATTACCTGCAGTACAGGCTAGCCACTACTTTTTGCTGAGTAATGAGTTTATGCAGGATGGGATATCTGCGACCGAGCAACGTGTCTGGGGGATGCTCGATACGGATGAAGGCCAGCACATACACTCGGTCGATGCCGCAACATGGATCGGTTGTTATGGGCCGACAGGTATTAATGGGATAGTGGATCAGATTGAACAGGCGTTGTTGGCTTGATAGGTAGTTGCTGGCGCTAGCCCGCTTGCAGCGAAAGTTGGTACGCTCTACCTTTTTTAAAGTTGATATGTTCCAAATGCATCGGAAGGTCGTCGGATTCCCCATGGGATAAAGAAGGGCCTTTTTGTTTTATTACTATACGGAAGGTTCCACTGCATACTCGCGTCCTGTACAACCCTGCATATATTCAGCGTATTCAAAGCCTATTGGATCGATTGGATAAGGGGTTGAGAAAACTAATAAATCTCCCTTATTAGCCAATTCACCTTCGCAATTGTAACAATATGGGTTATCATATACGTAGTTCAGGCACAAGTAGGAGGTGACTTAATGAGAAAAAATATTGCAATAATCATACTAATGGTTGGATTGGTAATAAGCATGTACTTCAACTATCAATTCAAAGCGTACAAAGATAATCAAGAAGTTGAATACACGGTTAAACTAAATCATGGAACTCAAATGGGTATAAAAGAATCAATCTTTAATTTAGATAATGTGATAAAAAGCTTAGAGGACGGCTCTTCGAAGGAAACAGTCATACATGCCTTAGGAAATGTGGCGGTATCTTTGAAAGTTGGTGAAGAATCATTTGTCTTTCTGAAATCCGACTTCAGGGAAGATCAATTATCATCAACTTATTTAATCTATAATGTGTTTAGAGATATGTATACGCATATAAGAGTAGAAATCATAGGCGAAATTTTATCGAATAAGATATCGCTAGAAAAAGAATCGAGAAATCAACTGATTAAGGATATTGGAGTGCTTAAACAAGATTTGGAGTATATTGATAGTCAATTTAACGAGGATATTCTGAAAGAACAAAGTCCTAAGTGGATTGAAAACAGATGGAAAGAGTTAATTGGAGAGATTGTAAATCGAAATACGGATTATAAGTTATATGAAAGAATGAAAATGAAATACAATCTATAATGAGTTCGTGAGAGACTATGGATATAGGCGGATAACCCCGCACCAACTAACTGTGCTCATGTAGCAGCACCCTTTCGGGTGCTTTTAAGCCGGTGGTGGGTTAGCATCTACGAAACGACATCAAACCATAAGGAGGCCAATTACGTGATTAGATTGTGTAAAAGCATGGATACGGATGTAATGTATCAGATTATTAATGATGCAGCAAAGGCATACAAAGGAGTAATTCCTGACGATAGGTATCATGAGCCTTATATGACATTGGAAGAGCTAAAGTGCGAAATGAACGATGGTGTAGTATTTTGGGGGTTTGAAGAAAAAAATCAATTATTAGGAGTTATGGGAATTCAAGATAAGGGTGATGTATGTTTAATTAGACACGCATATGTACGAACAAACCAACGGAATAGCGGAATAGGTACGAAGCTTTTAACTCATATGGTGGCTTTAACAAATAAACCGATCTTAATAGGGACATGGGACTCAGCTGAATGGGCTAAGAAATTTTACTTAAAGAATGGTTTTAAACTGGTAGCACCTGATGAGAAGAAAAAGCTATTAAATACCTATTGGAATGTTCCAGAAAGACAAATTGAGACCTCTGTAGTCTTATGCGATAGCAAGAGGGCCACTTGACAAAATTTCAGAATATACAAGTTCAAATTAAATTAAAATTGGTTTCGTATAATATCATATTCCCGCGTAGGGGCTTGCGCCCTTTGATCTGCCCGTAATATTTCTGTGGAATGGATTAGCAGGTACATCCATTCCCTAAGATAAGGGCTATCTAAAGGGGGGCGTCGTGATGCTGGAACATTCCAGAAATTAATAAATCAAAATTTGAAAAGAGGTTTTTTCCTAAAACCGCTTATGTTTAGTTCTGGACGCTTAAGTGAAAGACTATAAGGAGGGACATAATGAAGCTTTTTCGTGGAAAAGAAGCTTTAATTCAAGATACTGATCTTATAAAACCTTCAATATATACGCCTCTTGGAACAATTGAACTTTCACTTGCTGCCTCTGGCGAATGTTATTTTCCTACTCACTGTACTCAGCTCAAACATGGCGGATTGCTCTACCAATATTACTACGACTCGTTTGATTGCGAGTTAGTGCTCTGTAATCTGAACCACAATCTTTCTTCACCTCAGGAAGTAGACGAATGCTGGGGAGCCGTATTTAGAATCAAACCCAATGCATATCATCAGATAAGCACTTGTAGCTTTTCTGCTTTGTGGAAAGAGGGATACAGCTGGGAAGATTACGGATCTGACACGGGAGAAAATCTTGAAGCTGTCGAATATGAGAATGAACAGTACCGCTTACACATAGGAACCCAAGAAGAACCACTGATAATGGGAAAAAGAAACCAAGGTGATAGGACTCCTAAATCTCTTGCTTTGAACTCTGCTTTTGAGAAGTGTAGTTTTGTCTTACATTCTGATCAAGGCATTGAAGTATCTATGACAGAGATTAATTCCCACCAGATATGCCAAGTACATTTTTTAATAGCATGGAAGAGAAAAATAGAAGAGGATATTTCTACTTGGTTAGCTGTAGACCAGCCTACGAAAGAAATCTTAAAGGGAGAAGATATTTGGTAAACGATAAACGAAAAAAGTCTATAAGGACCAAGAGATACAACTTTGAGCAAGTGGTGGAAGAGTTGTAGTACTTTACATAAAAATAGAGGATGAATTTTGATATACGTCTAAGGTAGAAGGAGAGCGTGTAATGAACAACATAAACTCTCATAATTGCAACCTAAATATAAGGTATGACCTGCCTGTTGAGGTATGGGATAAAGTTTCTAAAGTATATGAGAGTATGCCAGGGTGGATTGGTTATAAAAGTGGAATTCCATATTGGTTTGGAACTGAAGAGGATGATGTTTTCATTGAAGCATCCGTTGAGCCTAGTGGATTATCATTTTATGCACAGATGAATAGCGATGTATGGATATCTTGGATAGAAACATTTAAGTTGGAAGCGTCAAAAGTGTTGGGTTTTGATGTTGGTGAACCTGAAGATGGATATGTGTGATGAATGAACGAAGTTGTAAGAATCATGGGCAGTGAATACCCACGCTGGGTGACATAGGTGTCTGGAGGTATTGTTGCAGATCATCAATGGTAAGCTCATTCAGTGGCATGATAACTCAACTGAGCTGCGTAAAATCTATAGTGAAACATTTATGTTGGAGGATCTAAACCAATAAAATGATCTAAAAAGGATAAAAAGAAAAAAATGATAACCTCTATTAGCATTGATGAACGGAATGGGACCACATTTAATGAAGAGATCGTTATGAAACCTACATGGGCAGACAGTTTACGTTTTTTGAGAAAACTCGATGGAGATAAATTTACATTAGTTTTTTTTGAGGTATCTGACACAGGTTCAGCATTAGTTGGAGGCGGACCGGAATATTTTGTAGTGTCTATTACAATGGATGAACATATATATACGCTTATGAACGATAAGCGGGGAAATAGTGAAATTTCTCTAGTGATTGGTGGTCAGTTAGGAAATTATTGCGATAACATTTGTATAGAATTAATACCCATGCTTGAAGTACTAAAGTATTTTTATGAAACTGGTAAACTACACGAATTACATCAATGGAAACAAGAATAATTACTGGTCAGTTAGGGTTCTCGGGCTCGTAAACACCAAAGGTTATGTGCAATTGTATTAAAAGAGTTGGAGTAGGAGAGATCCATACATCAATTCTTAAAGAGGTGAAACTCCTGAAAGACAAAACCAAAGTGATGGCCTATTTTTGTTTATTTGGGGATGAATTCGATCCGAATCATGTAACTTCAATACTTAGAATCGAACCTACCAATACGGCTTACAAAGGCGACATAATTAACAAAAAGCATCGAATAAAAGAAACATCATGGACATTAGGTACGGATTATGAAGAATCATTAGATGTAAATCACCAATTAATAAAAGTAGTCGATATGTTAAGAAACAAAGTAAAAGAGATCAACTCGATTCGAATTGAACATCAATTAAGAACAAAATTTTTCATTGTAATAAGAATAGAAGAGGGGAAAACGCCTGCTCTTTATTTCGATTCTGATTTTATTGAATTTGTTAATATGATTCATGCTGAAATTGATGTTGATTTGTATGCAAATCCATATAATGATGAAAAATTGGAATAAGAAAATAAAGTTTGTAAGACACGCTTTGAAGGAATGGACATCAGATAACATTATGTAGGAATAAACGAACCTTAAGGCTCATCAATATCGGATAACAAAGTGTTTATGATGTGTGACAGGTATCCTTTTTGCTGAAAATAGTGGTGTTTTTCTTAAAGGAGGATCTTAAATAATGAGAAAACGACATTCTATTGAAAAAGCGGAGTGGTCAGAAACAAGAGAGAACCAGTATCACAAAGACTGCAAGAATATTGTATTTTCATTTGGCGATAGACTCATTGAAGAGGGTGGCACGGTTTATTTGAAACGAAAAGAAGTCGAGATTAAGGTAATAAAACCTCTTAAAAGAAAAACATTCTGGTATGAAACTTGGCTAAAGATCAAAGAAATCTACAGTACATAGTCTAATGAAATTCAACATGATCGCTTAAGAGCCAGTGAAGGTTGATTAATCATTTTGTGAGTAATATTTGGAGGTAATTGAATGACGATAATTTGTCTCGAAGGTGCCAGTTCTGTAGGTAAAAGTACCACTTGTCAGCAGTTCGCTACACAATATGATGCATTTATTGTTCCAGAAACAGGGCTTCTTTTTGAATCTCCTCAACTTGACGGTAAGGAACTTATGATGTGGTTGCTGGAGAGACAAATCGATAGATGGCATATAGCATATGAGAAGAATCAACAACATGAGTATGTGATTTTGGATGGCGATGTATTTAAGATTTGGTACAGCTGGATATATGGTTATGAGCACCTATCTTTAGATGAAACAGCGAACTTTTTTAGAGAGAAGTTATTGAAGAATGAAATATCATTACCGGATGCTTATGTACTGTTCTGGGCTGAAGAAGATGAGCTGCGCAAGCGAAAGGAGATGGATCAGACAAGATCCAGAAGAAATTTTGATAAACATCTGCGCATGATTGAACCTCAAATGAGATACTTCCATTATCTTAATGAACTGGTACCAGGATATGTAGGGATTCATAAAGCAGAGACTGTAGCAGATAATATACATCATATTGTAAAGCATAGCGAGACATTACCGGACATAAAAAAACGAGAGATCGAAATCTTTGATAGAGTAATTGATTTTTACAAGAGTACTACTCCTTAATCTTAGTGTGGCTTTTGATATCAGATCTCAAAGCTATTCTAGCTGTGTCTTGGATAACTGACCAAATACTGCGATCAAAGAAAAAGAAATATATGAGGTGGGTTATGGGCGTAAGAAAAAAATATAAACGTAAAATCGTTCGCTCCAATCGATTATTTTATTGGTATGTTGAACCGGATATTGACGATGAAGGGATAATCAAATTACATATCGTTTCTGAGGATAAGAAGTTAATCGTCACTTATGAAGTTGGACAACACAGTATTAAGAACAAGATCCCATTTATAGTCATCATCGGAGAAGAATTCGAAGGATGGACAACAGAATATATAGGATACAGAAGAGTACTAACACCGAAATGGAGCGATGAGATCATCACGCCAAAATTGATAGGTGAAATCATTGATTGGTGCCTCTTGAAAGATAAAGAAATAAACATCGTTAATTGGAAAAGTGAGATTCTTCGGCCTCTCTCCTAGATGGATTGTAATTGCATTTGAAAATAATTTGGAGTCATATGGACTCTTTTGAAAACGCATACTCGAAAACAAGAGATGTAATTAACATTTAATATAAAAGGAGAGAAGCTAATGCAGATGAATCGTGGATATCACACGGTTAACAAAGTAATCGCTTGTGTTCTGTCATTCATATTTATCATTATGGCAATAGGGGTACCTGCCCACGCTGAAGAGAAACAGGTTGAGACTACACCATCCAGGATTCCTTTATCCAAGTTAGAGGAAACGATTGATGCTTATGTAGCCTCGTATGAGAAGTATACCGCTGCCGTTTCGGTTGTGGCTATCAAAGATGGTGAAACCATTGTGAATAAAGCATATGGTTACGCAGATATTGAGAATCAGCGAAAGGCGGATACCTCTACGGTTTTTGAATGGGCTTCCATCTCGAAACTGTTGGTCTATACGAGTGTGATGCAGCTTGTCGAACAAGGAAAGCTTGATTTGGAGACGGATATCCAAGAGTATCTGCCAGAGGGATTTTTCAAAAAGCTGAGATACGATGAACCGATTACCCTAATGAACCTGATGCATCACAATGCGGGTTGGGAAGATCAAACAGCGGCCGAAGTGTTCTATTACTCCGAGGATGAAACGTTAGAATTAGGAGAAACGTTGCGTAGAAATGAGCCGAAACAGATATATAAACCGAATAGCATAGTGGGTTATTCGAACTACGGCGTTGGTCTAGCTGGTTACATCGTGGAAGAGATAAGTGGCCAACCTTTTTATGAATATGTTGATCAACATATATTTAAACCACTTCATATGAACGACACTTCAATTCATCCAACGGGGCAAGATCATCCAGACCTAGTACAAAGAAGAAATGAGATTGAAGGGTATACAAAAGATTTAAAACTGATCCCTGAGAACAGAGTATACGTAACGTTTTATCCTACAGGGGCAGCGATTGGGACAGCAGAAGATTTAGGAAAATTCCTTGCAGCATTGATGCCTGTAGATGATAGCAATGTATTATTTAAGAACAGGGATACGTTGAACGAAATGTTGTCAACAAGTCTATATTATGAAGGCACTTCTACTCCGCGATTTGCGCATGGGTTCGTTGAGATGGAATACTGGGTGCCTACACTGATGCACGAGGGGAATTTGAAAGCATTCTCCAGCAAAGTTGTCTTTGATCCACAATCTAAATTTGGGATGGTCGTCATGACAAACCAGTCTTTTGAGGAAATTTATTATTATGGACTTATCAAAGAAATTTTTGGTGATAACGTCAATTCTAATAGAATTATTTCGGAGGGGGGAGGATATTTTCAATCCGCACGACGGGCAGCATCTAAATTTACTAATTTATTTACGGCTCTTGATATAAGGAAATTCACAAAAGCTGAATTAAGTAGTTCTTATCATGTTGTCGAGCATAATGGTGTTGTTGATAAAATTTCCTTTACTCCTTACATTGATTACTTGCCTATATCGAATGTAAAGGTAAACTTGATTAAAATATCTTTTATTCCTGCTTTGATTGCCGCCATTTTCACTTTAATTGCTTTGATCGGCTATGTAATCCGGATGCTTTTTAATAAACTAAATAAACGAAGAAATCCTAACACTAATTTTAATAAATATCATCTTGCAATTAACTTTGCAGGTGTGGCACTCCTTCTTAATCTTTTCATCCTACAAACGAAGTTGAAATTTCCAAATTATCCTGCTTATTCTTCGATACGGATCAATTTATTGTTTAACCTACTTTATGTGGTTCTAGCAGTGGCGTATCTTGGCTTGCTTATGTTCAAACTACGGAAGAACAATTACAGCAAAAAGCAAAAGGTGATGTACATCATGTCCGGCATCTCGGCTGCTATATTAGCTGCCTTTGTTGTGGGGTGGAATTTGTATGTTTAGATGGGCAGAAGCTAAATATAGATATTTCAAACATTACAAAGGCTTGCGGATGACTCCTATATATATAAGTGATATTAAGTGAGGTCAATTACAAAGACATAAAGACAGCAGTTCCTTATCGGGACCTGCTGTCTTTAAATTAGTTGGACAAGTATATAAACAAAGTCAAAGGTAACAACAAAAATGATCAGGGCTCTAATTTAGATCCTTCACTGGCTTAGTGCTACAGGTATTTGACACAGTTAATAAATGAACGGTAAAATCCAGATATTCCCTGAATTAAGAAACTAAGTATTTCGTTAGTAGGTGTGAGGTATTCTATGACGAGAATTATGATTACGCCAGAGCAACTTTTCGCAATTAGTAAACAGTTCTATACAGCTTATACTACTCTTCAACACATGAATGAAAGTCTTCTACGAAGCATGACTGATATAGAAGCGAACTGGGATGGGAGTACTAGAGAAAGGTTCTACTATGATTTCAAGAAGTCACACCTTGTTATGACTGAAGTTGTCACACTTATGAGTTCAATATCAACTGTGTTACATAACCATGGAGAACGATTACTCCAAGCTGATCGCGAGTCGGAAGGGCAAGTAGACATGAACTGTTTACCACCCCCACCGAATGCTTGTGGCCCACAGGAAGGTGTAGACGATCGTAATGCAGTTGAGAAGTCTGTAGATAGTTTAAAAGAGCTAGGACAAGCATTTATACAATCGGCAGACGACCGATATCAGAAGAGATATGATAGTGTAGGCGGATTTCTGGATTACTGGACATTTGGTATTCCGAGTGGACTCGTAAACGGGTATGTTGATCGAGCTGACAAAGCTTTTGAGTCGCCTCAAGACACACTGAACTGGTTGACATTTGGAGTCCATGGAACGATTAGGGAAGCCGTTTTGCCTACAAATGCTTGGTCAAGTGAACATTGGGCAAGTATGCTTGGTACAGGTGGTATGGTATTAGGCGTCAGCTCTGTTTTCAAACCTAAGCTACATATCGATACCCCTGTCAAATACGATGGCGCGGTAGATTTTAGACAGATTCTCAGTGACGGACAACGCAATGAGCTTCCGCTTACGGATAACCAAAAGATTGAGATAAAGAGTTACTTGAACAAGCTTGATTTCCCCGAAGAAAATATCTTAATCGCACAACCTGGTTATTATGATACCTGGAATACAGGCATGATGTATAATCGCTTGGTCATCAATACGGATGTCTTACCAGCAGCAGCCCCGGGAGTAGGGACTTTGAGTGCGAATACACGCATTTCAATGAATGCTACACTAGCTCACGAGATTGTTGGGCACTATGAGGCTTCTATCGCAGGCAGATCGTTCCCACTTTATGATCTTCCTCCTGAAGTCATCAAAAGAAACTATGCTCTTGATGAGGCTCAGGCAAGTATCCGGGCAGCAAGGTTTGCTCCTGAACTCAATTCTACTGAACGGTATGCTTTATTGAGAGACGCGATGGTTAGACTTCGTAATGCCGATCTCAGAGTGCGAGATGTCAAAGGCGAGCTATTCATAGATCAGAGATAAGGAGGCCATACAATGGAAACTAAAATACTGTTTGGCGTGGGGTTAGTCTTCGATACTCCGGAATTCGGAACCATCGTTATGGGGGCTAATGAAGAGTTGGATGAACTACTTCCTTCAACAATCAAAGAGATGATCGGTAAACAGATTATCATCAAAAAAACGGATGGGGAAGAGCAAATATTTGAAGTTGTCTCTACTCAAATTAACCATTCTATAGCCGGTAAAAAAAATATCGGTATATGTTTGGGTAAAAGTATATCCCCAGACGAAATACCTGCGGGTTCAATCGTCTACTGTTATCCATGAGGAAAAATTGACAGTAGGTATACTTTGTTGAAGCTACATGGAGTGGCAGCATTCAATTCAGATATGAAGGGATACTAGATGATAAGTTATAAACCATTTCAAAAATTGTTGATTGACAGGGAGATTAAGAAGCAGGATTTATTGAGAATGACGGGGATTTCATCTGCAACGATGGCAAAGCTCAATACGAATGAATATGTATCGTTAGAGGTAATTGATAAATTAAGTACGGCATTGGAATGCCAACCTGGAGATCTTTTGGAACATCTAACAGACCAATGAAAGAATAGTATAAGAGGATGTTGGTTAACTCGAAGATGTGATTCCGTCGTATAACATAATATTCAAGCAGCGGTTCCTTAAGAGCCTGGGTCTCCGGATAGATTTCGGAGGAATTTCAGCAGACAACCCCTTCGGGGGTTTATGAATAAAATAAAATGATTGGATTTACTTAACAGGAGGAAATATGTTAGAGAAGCTAAATATATATAATTTTGGCCCATTTAAAACATTTGAAATGAACTTCAATAAAGATATAACAATTATTCTCGGCCCAAATGCTTCTGGAAAGACGCAATTGCTTGGAGCTATAGTTGGAGTTTTTTATGGACAAGATTCAATTTCCGTAAACGATAACACAAACACAGAAGAAATGCGTCTTTCTTTAAAATTTAAGTTTCCAGATAGTCGAGTTGAACTAATACGAGGCTATACAAACAATAAATTTTATGTTGAGAATCACACACACTATATCTCAAATAATAAAATATTTCGTCTTAAAACTAATGATATCAATGAATTTGAACCAATTATTATCAATTATAAAAATAATTTGACTGAATTCAACATAGAACTTATAAAGAAGCATCTTCTTCAATTTCAAATTAAGGATACTTCGATGGACTTATTACTAAGGATAATTAATCGTATTGAAAAAACAAAAATTAAGAATTCGTATAAAATTCATTCCGGCGGAGACATGTATATTTTAGAACTATTGTTTTATTTGTCTATAGCCTTGGAAGATAAAACAAAATTGATTATTATTGATGAATTTGCAGGTATGCTTGATTCTCATTCAGCTTCAGCTCTATGGGATTTAATAATTGAAGTGTCAGAACGAATGCAGGTAATTATATCTATGAGTGGTTATCGTGTCCCACCTTTAGATCTTGAAAAGTCTATCAGAATATTACCTTCAGTAGATTACAAAAAAAGAAATAATATAACCTTTAATTATAGGTTCTTCGATTCTCTTCTTATCGAAAATCGAATATTTAACTCGTTAAAAAATAAAAATAAAATAGTTAAATACCTTATAAATACACAAGTTGAATTCGAGGAAAATATTACTATGGAATTTAAAGAAGTAAAAGGAGGTAATCCTGTAGACTCAATTCTAAGTGTCGTGGATCAATATGTAGTGGCTTATTTAAATGTAGAGAGAGATACAATTGGGACAATTTTATGGGGAATTAGTGATGATAGAATTGTTAAGGGGGTACGGCTAAACTATACCGAAAGGGATAGACTAAGAAGAGAAATAGTTAACAAACTTTCTCAAGTAACTCCTCCTATTCCAAGTCAAGTTTGTTCAATTTCATTAGTTCAATTGTATGATGAAAATATGAATATAGTAACTGATAAATATATTATTGAAGTTACTGTTCTTCCACATCAATCTGAATATTTTTTTGCTAATGGTAAAGATGAAGTTTATATAAAGACAGATGGCGGAAAACGAAGACTTAAGGCACATGAATTACAAATTGAACTGAAATCTAGAAAATGAATCAAGTGAAAGTAGTATGAATAAATTAAAGCATATATATGCATTTATTCAAGTTTTTTAAATATTGAAAATGAAGTATAAGAAAGAAGCGTTTCTAAAATAGTCATTGAAGTATTGACCGTCGTATAACAATATATTCACGCTGCGGCTCCGTTGGAGCCTTGGTCTGCTGGAAGGATTTCGTGGAAGTATATCGGCAGACAACCCCTTTGGGGTTTCATGAATACAGGAACGTGAAAGAATGGGAAACCATGAAGGAAAGAATAAGATGAAGAAGCGCGAGTTCCTTATCGGCGTTTTTGGCTTAGGGTTAGAACGTTTAAAAAAGCAAAGCGATTGACAAAGATAAGAATGATGAAGAAATGAAGGCAAGATTTGAAATTGGAAGCACGGTGTCACTTCCGATCAGACAGATAAAGAAAGGGAATTTAGTAAGTATTTCAAATCAAAGGAAGTCTGAAAAAGATTGAGAACGAGCTAAAAAATCATTGGAGAAAGATAGAAAGAAAGCATAGAATTAAAGAGGAAAAGATCAAATAGGATTAAGAGAATTTGGGAAGATCACAGGCAGCATATAACATAATATTCACGCGGCGGGCATACGCCCTTGATCCGGCAGTCGCCGGATACTCGACATGCATCGAGTCGTGAATACGGGAACGTTACATGCAACCTGAATAGCAGAAGAAATATAGAGAACCAAATAAATCAGACTGGCCAATTTAATTATTGGCCAGTCTGATTTGTAGTGAGTCTCTTAGAGATCAGTCAAAAGTCTACATCTGCTTCGTTGATTTCATCGAGTATGTCATCAAAATCTGTAAACTTATCTTTGTTGAATTTTACTTCTTCCTTTTTAAGTTTTTTTAGAATTTCTTTCTTTTCACCAGCATCTATTGTTTGTGAAGTGGAAATAGCATTAATAATGTCCTTAATTTCGTATATGTAATAACCATCGGTTGGCACAGATAAATCGTCTATGTCTTCAATATCTAGATCTTCATCTACAGCAAAATCAGACTTGTCTTTTTGAAATTGATCAACAAGATAAGCTTTCAAGTCTTCTTCGTCATCGAAACCTCGAACAGTAGATTTGTCTGCAGGAACGAGTAGATACTTTTGCAAGAAAATCACTCCCAAACTAAAGTTAGATTTTATAATACAACGATGCTTGATTACAAAGGAATTATATAACAATAAGCAAGAGCTGTAACTATCTAAATAGAAAAACATATATTTTTACATGAGAGAAATTAAAAAAGTGTAGAATGCTAAAAAAATACTGTAAAAATATAGAAATAAAGCATGAAGTCAAAGAAGTAAATGAATAAATAAGTTTAAGAGGATCTAAAAAACAGGCAGTATATAACATAATATTCAGGATGTGAACATTCGTTCTTGGTCTGGCATTCGCCAGACATCCGACATTCGTCGAATCGTGAATACAGGAACGTTATATGCAACCTGAAAGACTGGGAAATCATAAGAGATATTGAAATGAAGAAGCGCCGAATTGCTTATCGGCGTTTTTTGTTTAGGGTTAAAAATCAAAGGGAATACAAAGCTAAAGAACAATTAAATGAGAAAATCAAGGGTTAATACATGAAGCACAAAGTTGCTTCAGATCAGATGAATAGAAAAGAAGATCAGAAAGAGAAATTTAAAAGAAAATAGAGCTGAAAAACGTATTAAGACCTAAAAAACCATTGTGGAAAGATAGAAAGAAAGCATAGAATTGAAGAAGGAAATAATGAAATAAGATTAAGAGAAATTGGAAGGTCACAGGCAGCATATAACATCATATTCAAGCTACAGGCATAAGCCCTTGATCCGGCAGTTGCCGGACATCCGACATACGTCGGATCGTGAATATAGTGAACGTTATACGACAGAATCAAAAACAATAATAGAAAAGAGGATCATATGATCCTCTAAATGCTAGAGTTTTGCAATTCACAAAAGAGTTGTAAAGCGTCTTTGAAACCTTGTATGTAGATACTTCTTTCTAAGATGGATTGAAGAGAAATTTGAGCGTCTTCGTAAAGAAAAACCGTATGTTGAAGTTGATCAGGTAAAGCATCACGAAGTGTTTTAAAGTATTGATCTGCCTCCGTAGAAAGCTGATTGTATTCCGTATGACATTCCACAAGCTCAGTATAGAGTAACTCTAAACGTATTCTTATTAGTGGTTCTGTTAACGATTCTAATGTATTAACCATATAATTAATCCTCCTTATAATTAACTTTACGAAGTTATTATATAACCTTATAAGGTTAATTACAAGGTGAATATTTGACTTTGTAGAGTTAAAATTTTGCTTTTCGTTGATGATTATTGATGTGGAAGATAAGATAGAGCTATGGAGGGGAAAAGATGAAAGTAATCAAGTGCAATATACGAGAACTCATGGCAGAACATCGAATAGATGATATAACCGAATTGATGGTGAGATCAGGCTTAAGTCGTAACTCAATCAACAAGTTATATAGAGAGACGAATATAGAAACAACAAAATTAGAAACACTATTCAAGTTGTGTGATACGTTTAATTGTAAGTTGTCTGATTTAATCGACTATGTACCAGAAGAAAATAAATAGTGAGAGGCGTTTCGAGAAGAGATCTCGTCGTGTGACATAATATTCGAGCAGCGGCTCCTAACGGAGCCTTGGTCTGATGGAAGGATTTAGGAGGGAGTTTCAGCAGACAATCCTTGGGTTTCATGAATACAGGAATGTTATGTGAAATACTCGTAAATTATAAATAATGAAATGTGAAATAATTGATAGATTTACATATTACTCAGATATTATTTTCAAGTAAAAAAAGAAAATAGAAGAAAGAAAAACTTTATGAATGCTATGAAGTATACTCGGAGGGCATATATGACAAAAAAAATCTTATTGGATTTCTCAGATTTTTATGAAGATAGATACGAATACAGTCGAACTGGGCCAACTGATAATATTTTAACTCAAGAATACAGAAAACCCAATGATGTCAGCAACTTTTTTAAAAAAAGGGGTTTTTGTCCATTTTGCATGAAAAACATTCCGGAAGTTTTTAATAAGACAGATAAATTTACTATGGGTAAAGAAATGTGGACATTTATCAAAGTATGGGAATGTGACTCGTGCAAGTGGTGGGAATACTCAGATCAATTTAGCGAAGAGGAAGATCATATTTCAGAGTTACATACACAAAACTCGGATATTTTAAGACATGGAATTGTTAAAAAATTTAATATTGGTGACAAACAAATTCCAATTAATACACTTATAGACGAACTTATGAGAACAAAGGAGATACTATATAGTATCGATCCTTACAAATTTGAAGAAATTGCTCAACATGTATTTTCTGCATATTTTAATTGTGAGGTTAAACACGTCGGTCAAACTGGTGATGGCGGTATAGATTTAATTATTGTGCTTTCAGATGATCCAATTTTGGTACAAGTAAAGCGAAGGACGTCTGCAAACCATATTGAGTTAGTGAGCGGTATCCGGGAGTTTATTGGATCTATGTATATAAAGGATGCTCGGAAAGGAATATTCTTATCAACTGCAAAAGACTTCTCTAAAGGAGCCAAGGAAACAGTGAATGATGTTTTAAATAACAGAAAGTTTGACTTTTTTGAACTGAAGGACTTTAAGAGTTTCTGCGATATGTTAAGCGTTCTGAAAACAGAAGACTATAAACCATGGAATAAATTTATTAAATAAGTTTTGCTTTAAGTGTTGATGGGAAATGAGTTCTTTATGTAGTAAATCAAAGAAGGGAAGTCCATCACATAACAATGCATTCACGATGCTGGTTGCTAACGTCCCCTTTGTCCACACCGAGGGATTTCAAGGAAGAGGAATCAGGCAGTGAGGTTCTTGATTGCAATACGTTATACGACAGAACGAAGTAAGTATGATGAAGTTATCTCAATTAATGAAGAGTTAATAAATCTTAAATTGCGGTGAAGAGCTACAAAAAGAATTAAAATTCTTATAACTGAAAGGCGGATTTATATGCAATCTCCCTTTATATCGCGTGTGAAAGTTGAAAACTTTAGAAACTTTAGAAATGTAGATGCTTCATTGAGCCATAAGCAAATTATCATTGGTGAAAATAACGTAGGTAAAACCAATCTTATCCGGGCTATACAGCTTATCTTAGATCCAAGATTAAGTGATGAAGATCGTATGCTAGGAGAGTCTGATTTCTACAATGGAATATTAGATCCTTTAGAAAATGGTGAGGAGATCAAAATTTCTATTGAGGTTCAAGGATATGAAAATAACAAAACTTTACTTGCCGTCTTATGCGATGCTTCGATTTCTACAAGTCCGGCAACTCTAAAATTCACATATCGTTATTATCCTATATCTAAAGAAGACGGTTCCAAGGAGTATAACTATACAATTTACCAAGGGAACAATGAGGCTAATCTTTTTACGCATAAACAACGAAAATACTTCAATATTAGAGTGATCAGCGCTTTAAGGGACGTAGAAAATGAAATGAGAAATTCAAGGAAATCTCCAATTATTGAGTTATTAAAAGAATATGAATTTAACAAAGATGAGTTAGAAAGAATAGCTTCTAATTTGAAAACAGAGAGTAACGAATTGCTTTCTATGGATGAAATTCAGGATGCAATTACTAAAATGAATTCTCGTTTTGGCAAAGTGATTGGAATTCAACCTGATTCTGAATTGCAGCTTGAAACAATGGACTTCCAAGCGAATCGACTCATTTCAGCACTTAAACTAGTGATGGGCCAGCATAAGAGATCTACGAGTGAAACTAGTATGGGATTAACGAATCTCCTTTATATTTCCCTTATCTTACTTTTGCTTGAAGATAAAACTATCCCAAGTCTTTCAAGTACCACTCAATATCATTTTTTGAAAGAACTAGAAGGTTCAGAAATACTTGATGATTGTTATGAAGAATCTGATAAAGGTAACTTCAAGTTAAAAAACGATATAGAAGAAACAATATCAAGAACCTTATATGCTTTTATGGACAGTCCTAGCAGAGAGGCAAAAGGATTTACTCTTCTCGCCCTTGAAGAACCTGAAGCACATTTGCATCCTACTTTGCAGCGTATTATTTATAGAGATGTAATGCAGGGAAATACATCGTTACTGATGACGACTCATTCTCCTCATGTTACCTCTGTTGCTCCTCTTGAATCTATTGTACATTTGCTTTGGACATCTGATGGAACTCTTGTAAATACAACTGCAAATATCAAATTACCCCCTAATGAAAAACAGGATTTAGAAAGGTACTTAGACGTAAAGCGGGGAGAATTGTATTTTGGAAAAGCTGTTATTTTGGTAGAAGGAATAGCAGAAGAATATTTGATTCCTAAATTCGCAGAATTACTCGACAAGCCGTTAGATTCTAGGGGGATTTTGGTTTGCAATATTAACTCCACTAATTTCACTCCATACGTAAAATATCTTTATGAACTTGGAATTCCGTATGTATGTATAACGGATGGTGATTACTACATCATTGTTGAGGATAAGGAAGGAAAGGAATCTAGAAAGTACGGTCTAATGAAAGAATCTGATCACGAAAATTTTGGATACTTAGGAAATGAAATTATAGGACAACTTTTAGTGGACCTAAAAAAAATAAAGACTCTTCCTGATGATATGTCATGGGTAGAACAGGATGAATTATTTTCTGAGCAAGGCTTCTTTCTAGGAGCGTATACCCTAGAAACAGAAATAATGGCAAATTGTAAATCTAACATATCGGCCCAAGAAAAGATCTGGCAAACCTTTAATGAGTTAACAAGCGGCGGCGATCAACAAAAAGAGAATTTCAAAAAAGAACTAAATGAAGGAAAGTATGATGCCTGCTTGAGAAAAATAGAAAACAGCAGTAATGGAATAGGTAAAGGTCGCTTCGCCCAACGTCTTTCTATGAAATGTACAAAACATCATATTCCAAGCTATATAGAAGATGCTATTGATAAAATTTTTGAAAAAGTAGATGGTCTTATATGAGTAGTAGTTATATAGAGAAGCTACTTCAAATCAAGAAAGATCCTCATCAACATGAGGCTTTCACTTCTAAAACAAATACAGTAGTTATTGCTGGGCCTGGAAGTGGAAAAACTACTGTTTTAACTCTCAAAATAATGAGTTTACTTCATGATGCAATTGCCGAACCAAGAGGTCTTGCTTGTATTACTTATAGTCGTGCAGCAGCCAGAGAATTTGAAGAACGGTTACTGTCATACGGGTATCAACCCAAAAGCAATGTATTTCTTGGCACTGTTCATGCTTTTTGTATATCAGAGGTTATCGCACCTTTCGCACATCTTTCTATTTACGAGATTCCTTTGCCATTAAAAATCATTTCGGAAAAAGAAAGAAAGCTATTATTTAACGAGGTGTGCAGGGTGCTGCATATATCGAATGATGATTTAAAGATTGAAGAAATGGATAAGGAACGAAATTTAATTATTGAAGGAATAAGTAAAGTGCATATTCCTAGCTATGATCTAGCATTAAGAGTCGCTTTAGAATTTGAGGATAGACTACACGCTAGTGGCAGAATAGATTACATTGATGTTGTCAAATGTTCCACTTTAATTATTCAAAAAGAAAAGTATGTTAGAGATTGCTTGGAGGCTAAGTTCCCTTGGATTCTTATTGATGAGTATCAGGACTTGGGTAAGCCTCTACATGAAATGGTTCTATCCCTTTTTAATTTAACAAAAATTAAATTTTTTGCAGTGGGTGATCCCAATCAATCAATATATAGCTTTGCCGGAGCGATACCTGATTATCTATTAGAACTATCTGCTTTAAGAGAAATGAGTTCCATCGAACTGCTAACTAACTTTCGAAGTAACCAAGGCATTATAGATGCCTATACACTTGCAATGCCTCCGGCCAGCATTAAAAATTATAAAGCCGGAAGTAGATTTAATGAAGAAGCTGAATTTAAATTTGTAACTTGTAACGAGGGCCTTGAGGATCAATATCGAAAGGTTGTAGCATCGATTATTCCAGAATGTATTCAAAATGATGTTCCATACAGAGAAATATGCGTTTTAGTTGGTAGTAATGATAACGCTAAGAAACTAGGTGAGCTTTTTCAAAGTGAAGATATCCCATATTACATCAACAAACGTAAAGACTTCGAAATCACAGAGATCGTTAAATGGTTAATTGGATGTGCAAACTGGTGCTTAGATTCAACTAAGGAATCCTTCTCTGATTTATATTTATTTTGGGCAAATATTTTCGGGGTTCATAAAGGACACTCCATTACAAATGATGTTGTTAAACAAAAACTCTTTTATGCAGCCCTTACTCAAAGCAAGCAAGCATCTGACAACCTTTCAGATTGGCTTGATTGTATAGACGAACAGGTACAGTTGCTAGATCTACTTTTTGAATCTGACTTTTATTCAGACGAACATGAGAATTTAAAGAAACTCAAAGAACTTGCATATGATGGTGAGTTTCAAGATTTTTCTCTAAAAAACTTTGTGGGGATTTTAAAATCTTCTGATCGAGTGACTATTTCTACTCGACATAGCTCGAAAGGATTAGAATTTGAAGTTGTTATTTTGCTGGGATTGGAAGATGGAAGTTTCCCTTTTTTCAAAAGTATCAACAGTAAAGATCCTAGCAAGTTAGAAGAAGAATTCAGAGTTTTTTTCGTCTGTATAAGCCGAGCTAAAAGAGCTTGTTACTTAGTCAGATCACTAAAGCAACGAAATAAATATGGAAGAATATTTGATAAAGAGCCTTCAAGATTTTGGACGATGCTCTATGACGTGTATGGCGATTAATTACTTCTCTGTAACTCCTACCTTGAACTTTGTTTATTACGATGAGATGAGGCTCACAGTCAGCCTATATGCCCAATGTGAGCCTCATCTCATATTAGGCTAGTTTCTTTCTATTCGGTATTTTCTAAGGGTGCCGGAGTTTCCAGATGTTTTGATTATAAAAAATGTGTGAATATCCAGTTGTTCAGTAGAAAAAAAGGCTCTTCACCGTAACGTTTCATTCACAGACTTCAACTAAGAAACAGAAAACAAGCTGCATTCCCGATGTCGTAGAATTGTTGGAACATATAACGGTTTAATGAAAGAGTAGAATATAAGAGGGTGATGGTTAACTCGAAGATGTGATTCCGTCGTATAACATAATATTCAAGCTGCGGCTCCTTCGGAGCCTTGGTCTGCGGATGAATTTCGGAGAGGCATTTCAGCAGACAACCCCTTCGGGGTTCATGAATACAGTAACGTTATGTGAAATACATTAGGCGCCAAGGAGAGTATTTATGAGGATATTAGAAAGCCATCCAAGTGACTGGAAGGAATTAGAGGTGAAAGTTGCAAAGATTTTAAACGCTTCCGGATTCAAAGCAACAGTAAATAAGCAAATTAAAACAGTTAGAGGACATGTAAATGTTGATGTATATGCAGAAGATGTTAAATCTATTCCAAAGTCAATAAATTTATTCGAGTGCAAGTATTGGTCAGCAGATATTCCTCAAGCAGTGATTCATTCTTTTAGGACAGTATTAAATGACTTTGGGGCCAATAGTGGATTCATAATTGTTAAGAACGGTTTTCAATCAGGTGCTTATGATGCAGTTAAGAACACAAATGTTCATCTTTTAAGTTGGAATGAATTTCAAGATGTATTCATAGAAAGATGGCTTGAATGTACATTAGATACACTTAATGAAATTAGTCTACCGCTAAGGGATTATACTGACCCATTAGATATGGATAAGTTTTACGAAAAAGCTTCAGATGGTGATAAAGAAATCTACAAGAATCTCTGCGTTAAATATGTAGGAGTAGCACTTTACTCTAGTAAATTTCTTTACCAATTTCAAAGTGGAGTAATGCAAATTAAAAAAGAAGAAGTTGATCAAGTAATAGATAAAGCAATAAAGGAAGAATTATTAGGTACAACACGGTTTCGCTCATACTCCGATTATTTTGAATTTTTGTATGATAATTGTATGGAAGGGATGAGAGAGTTTGAATTACTATTTGAAAAGTATAACTGAGAAGGATGCACTTCACATAACATAATATTCACGCTGCGGACATTCGCCAGGCACCCGACATGCGTCGGATCGTGAATACAGGAACGTTATAGGAAATCAGCTTGCAGAAAATTTTTAATACCTAATGAGGTGAACACATGCAGAATGTAGATGGATTCTTGAATTTGAAAATCAGCCAACTTTCAACTTATAGAAATGAAAAAATTGTACTATTTTATGAGTTTTACAGAAACATACCTAATGAAAAGTTAAAAGAAATATTTTCAATACTTCATAGTAGCTTGAATGATTTATTCTCATTTATGAATAGTAAAAACAGGCCGGGGTTAGGTGGGCATTATAATGCTCATGAGAGTAGATCTCTGATCGAAATAATCGATAATATAAGAGTTCTTCAAACTTCCCTTAAAAATGATTATAGTTTTGAAATAGATCAAGAATATCAAGATACTATGAATTTTTGTGAGAAGTTTTTATCGGATAGTGGAGGCAGCGCAATTCCAGATGAATTAACGCGAATTAATATAATCGAAGATAGACCAGTATTTATATTACTTGATACAACAGTAATAAAAACGTTAAAAGCAACAGCTACAATAGACTTGAAGCAAATAGGAGAAGGTTCATATGCAAAGGTCTTCAAATATAAAGATCCGTTTTATGATTGTGATTTTGTAATCAAAAGAGCTAAAGAAGATTTAAGGGAAGACGAATTAATCAGATTTAAGAATGAGTACAACGACTTAAAGGCTTTAGATTCTCCATTTATTATTAAGGCATACTACTATGACGATGAGAAAAAAGAGTACACAATGGAATATGCAAATAAAACTCTTGAAAAGTTTATGAGTGAGAATAATACCAAATTAAATTTAGATAGAAGACGAATTTTGATAAATCAATTGTTGAATGCTTTTGAATATATACATTCAAAAGGTTATTTGCATAGGGATATTAGCTATCAAAATATTCTCGTGAAAATTTATGAAGATAGTTCATTAATGATAAAGGTATCAGACTTCGGTTTAGTAAAACGACCTGATAGTAAGCTTACGCGGCAGGGAACAGAAATAAAAGGAGCTATTAATGATTATTCTGATCTTGCTGTAGTCGGATTTGAGAACTACGAAGTACGTCATGAAACGTTTGCCCTAATCAAGATCATTTACTTTATTTTAACGGGGAGACAAACAAATTTTCATAAAGAAAAGAATGATGTCGTTAAGGAGTTTATCTTAAAAGGAATATCGTCTGACAAAAATGAGCGATACTCATCTATAGAACAAATTAGAAGGAAATTAATAGAGGATGTATACCCTGCTATAAGATCAATGAAGTGATTTCGACGAAGTTGCTTACATCCTATAACATAATATTCACGCTGGGGACAGACGTCCTTGATCCGGCATTCGCCGGATACTCGACATGCGTCGAGTTGTGAATACAGGAACGTTATACGCAACCCATGAATCCAAAAAAACTATTTTGGAAGGAATAAATTAAATGGAAAACAAAGAAACCTTAAAACAAGAATTTTTGAAAGCTAATCCATTATATCAACGGCTATCGTTCAATATAACCGAATCTCTAAAATTCTTACTTAAAGATAGTGGTATCCCATATTTAGACGTATATTCAAGAGTTAAAGAGTTTGATTCATTTTTCGATAAGATAGATCGGAAACAATATAAAAAACCATTTGATCAAATTGAAGATATTTGTGGTTTACGTATTGTTTGTTACTATCCTTCTGACATTTTGCAAATTAAAAAAATAATAGCCGAAGAATTTGTCATTGTGAATTCAGAAGATAAGGTTGATAATCTTGAACCAGACAAATTTGGATATAGATCTCATCATTTCGTTGTAACGCTAAGACACGAGTGGTTAAACGTTCCCAATTACAGAGGATTAGAAGGTATAAAAGCTGAAATTCAAGTACGAACGATATTGATGCATGCTTGGGCAGATATCTCTCATAAGCTATCTTACAAAAAGAAAGAACATATTCCAGAATTATTTCAGAGAAATTTATTTCAATTAAGTGCATTGTTTGAGATCGCAGACGATAGATTTGAAATGCTTCGAGCAGAGCGTGAAAAATATCGTAATAGTATGATTAACAATGGACAATTCAATCTTGTTCAAGAACTAAATTTAGATAGTCTCCAAGCTTTTTTGGACTTTAATTTTCCAGATCGAGTTAAAGACACCGATGATATTATAGATTTATTGGACGAATTAATGAAATACGAAGTTTCTTTAGAAGAATTGAATGAATCATACATTAAAGTCAAGGGATTATTACCTGAATTTGAGCAGGAAGTTTTCTATGAGAACAATATAGGTATTGACGAAGAAGAAAGTAGATGGACTCAGTGTGGAGTTGTTAGAAGTTTCCTAATCCTAACAAACGATCGCTATTGGGAAGATAGATGTTCTGAGTTTCCAAATAGCGTAATTGAATTAAGACGAAAACATAGAGATAAAGTAAAGAGTATTGAAGCTTGATCGATGAAGCCGGGGCAGCGTATAACATATTATTCACACATCGGGCATACGCCCTCGGTCCGGCAGAGTGATTTCAAGGAGGTAGAAGTAGCCGGACACATACGACTCCGTCGGGCGTCGTGAATACAAGAACGTTATCCGAAACCCCTTGGAGATACAAATAAATTATTACGAGGTGTATTTTAGATGTCAATTTCTTTGAGTTCGGAAATAATTCAAACAGTAAGGGAATTTCTAGATATCGATTATGAAATTACTCCAAGTGATTTATATGAAAAATTATATCAATACAGATCTAAAACTCATCCTGATTTATTTATTGACAAAGATGAAAAATCAGCTGCTGAGAATAGGTTTAAGGATTGTTATAAATACTTAGATGAACTATCAGATTATATAAATAAAGATAGGATGATTAACCCAAAGGAACTAACTGTATATGACAAAGAATTTGAAATGCTTCAGAGACGGCAAGAAATGATAAAAAATGAAAAAGAATTGGAAAGATATAAGAATGAGATTCTATTTCTTCAATCATCAAGCATTAATTTATCAAATAAAGTAAAATCACTGGAAAGCGAAATGAAAACTTTACGAACAAGTAAAATTTCGGAGAAATCTGATGAATTAATATCAACATATAGACCAACCTCAAAAAACTTTAAAGTATTAGGAATAACTATTGTACTTTCGACGTTAATTGCAGTGTTGACACAAATTGAGCAAATTACGGGCAAAATTTTAAAATATTCTCCTTTAGACAAATCAATTTTAAATATTATTGTTTTTACTGTCTTTGTTTTCGTGATTGTATTCTATCTAAAGAAGTTCATAGAACATAAAAGAGTTGAGGGATTTATAAAGGTTATACAATCTCAAAGAAGTATAAATGGATTCTATGAATATTTAATGGAAACTGCGAAAGATAAGGAGTTTAGTGATTATGATGTTTACCAGTATATTGAATTAAGACTCGAACCACAGAAGTTCATTTCGAAGCATATTCTTTCTAATATGAGTAAAGTAAATAAAGAAGAAACTTATGAAGTGTTAAAGGAGATTTTTATTTATAATCTCTTGATAAAAAGTTTAGTAGTGCATGTTGGGGCTGAAAATCTAAATCAAAAGTTTAAAATGAAAAAATCTAACTCATATAGTTTTGATGACATTAATTTAGACTTTGAATTCTAAAAAAACTTGCAAATAAAAGTAGGGAAAAATAGAGGTTGTATATCCTAGAAGAAGGGGCATCGGATAACAATTCATCTACGCTGCGGAGCTGATGCTCCTTGGTCTGCAAGATGAAATTCTAGGAAGTATATTCAGCAGACAACCCTCACAGCCTAACCGCATCGCGGCCAGTCGCTACGCTCCTTTAAGGCAGTGAGGGCTCGTAGATACCCGAACGTTAAACAAAACCCCTAAACAAAACAAAAGATACAACACATTTGAAAGTTGAGGATGAGATTAATGGAGGATCGAGTAGGAGCTTTTTAAAGCCTTGGTTGGAGGGGGGAGAAATTTCTTAACAGACAAGTGAAATTGCTGTGACTGTGAGGTTAGATAGGAAGCTGAGAGTTCGTCTTATTATTGACACCGAAAGTTTATATCGGTGTTTTTTTATTTTTAATTCGACTGCCGCATTAAAGTAATCATAGTTTATCTTAAAATTTGGTTTAGATGAAAATATTAGTATTCAACATCGGGTATAGATAATCGCTTTAAAATTGACTGTTCACGTCTAGTCTCAACAAGACATGGTGCAGTTAGACCCATCAGAGAGGTGGATGTATGAGCCGTTTGCTTGACTTATTTGGAAGAGGAACGGCGCAAGCTTAATCAACTTGGAGAGGCATCCTTGAAGCAAGCGATTCCGTTGTGGGAGAACCCTGAGGTTCAGGAACAGAGCCGGAGGGTGGATGAACTGGTGGCCCAAGTGAGTGAGATGAAGGCGAGACATAACCGAGTTGTAAGATGATGAGAGAGGTACAAAATGCGTAGGGGAGGAGAAGCAATGGAATTTCCACCGTGGATGCAACAAGCGATTCAAGCAAGGCTGGATGAGGTGACTGCCCGGCTTGAACATGATCCTGAACTGAGTCGAGTACGTGGGGGAACAGACGAAGCATTTGAAGTTTTGTTTGCAGGTAAAGATGTCGAGCAAACACCTGAATATAACGAGTGGGAGAATCGTTTTATTGTTAGCAAAGGCATAGAAAATGAGCGGTTGTATATGCAGGGACTACGAGATGGCATTCAGCTCACAGTATCCTTGCTGGGTCAGTCGAAGTCGATGCCAGAGGAGACCGATACAGAGGCTTGATCCACTAAGGCGAACCCAAAAGTCAGGGGAAGCTGCCTAATGGGAAGCTGCCCAATCTTAACTTAAAAACCGGAGCCGAAGCTTGAATCTATCGCTTCGGCTCCGGTTTTAATGCTCTACTTTTCCAAATTCTAAATTAAGGAAAGGAGGGCATTGAGTATGTGTTAAGCTTAAACAAACAAAGGCAGAAGTGAGGTATGGTTATATGAAAAAAATATCTAAATACTTAATTTTGCTTTTTATGTTTATTGCGATTGTGTTTATTCTTTTTTTTTTGAATACGGACAAAAAAGAAGCCAATGAGCCAGTGGTTAATGGCAATATCATTCACGTCAAAAACTTTGATCTGGATGCCAAATCAACGAATTTAAAGACTATGACAGAAGGGTCGATATTCGTTGAAGGTGAGAAGGAGCATATTGATCATATCAAAATAGTAGCCCATGTAGAGATTGACCCCGTTGACTGGGGTGGTGTTGCATTTTATATCCCTGATCAATGGAGTGTCTCAAGTATCACCAGCAGTTATCCTGAACATCAATCGAAGTTAAAGCCTGCTGAGTATGTATCCACCTGGATGAATTCTTCTGATGACTCTTCATGGCGCACGATGATTGAGATTGGGAGAGAACGAAATTACATAGCAAATGGCGGAGGCACTGGAACGATTGTGATCGAGTTAAGTCCAGATCAAAAGGGTATGTCCCCCTCTGAGTCATTAAAAATTGGTATTGAGGTCGGATCAGAAGAGAAAAATGGAAACCGAATTATGGGTACGGATTCTGTTAAAGTTGCTGTATTTTGAAGTGTTTAATCGTGGTTCTTTTATTTGGCAAACGAAAACTAATGGAAGTTGACCTAGTGTTCATAAAAAAGAAAATTTCCGAATTCCATTAGACACAAAATAGACACAAAATTAAGTAAACATTTTCCATATATGTTACGTTTATATAAATAGAGGGTTCAACATTTAGTTATCGCGAGAAAGCTGCTTGTATTCGTTAAATGACAGTGCAGATTCAGATTGTGATTAGAGAGATTTTCATGCTCTCTTTTACAATAAATATGCTTGTTAAATTATCAGGATGAAGGTGGACTTACTAAAAGCTCGAAGGTTCTATTTTATTTTAAAGATAGAACTTTTGAGACTCGTTCTTTAAAAGGGGGGCTTAGTTAATTTCACAAGGAAATTTAGTATGTTTTGTATTTCATCAAATGCTGAACAAATTTATACGGAGAGGTGAATATTTTGAAGAAACGTTGGATGGTAATGTTAACCTGTTTAATGGCTGCATTCCTCATTACAGCATCTGTAAAGGCAGCAAGCTCGGATTATTATAGCGGATCATGGGATACAACTAGTACAACCAGTTTAGGTATAGCAGTAGGGTCGAGTATGTCATCCAATTTAAGTTCGTTTCAAAGTTGGTATACCGGATGGAATGGTGTATCCTCCAAAGTAGGCTTGGCAAAGCCTTATGAACAATCAAGTCTAGATCAAACACCACACTTTGCAAGAATCAATATTATTGGAAAGAATCTTGGTTCTACAGGTAACTGGGCTGAAACCTGCAATTATAAATATAGTGTTATATGGGGTTACTCGTGTGATTGGAACGGATCTTGGAAAGACTCCATAATTGAATTCAATACCAACACGGATTCAAATACAAAAATAGGGTATTCGTTTCAGAGTGCTAATTTAAAGAAAAAAATATTCCTACACGAATTGGGACACTCATTAGGACTTAAACATCCAGATACTACTTCTAACGCCATAATGAAACAAGGGGATAATGGATACTATGTTGTACAGACCTATGATAAGTCAAATATAAAAGAGAAATATGGAAATTAAACTTTGGAGGTGCTGACGTGAAAAAGTGGATAATGGCAGGAGTTATAGCTGTGATGGGGGTTAGCATTTTTTTTGGATATAAGCATTTAAATGCACAAGAACTACGTCCAGATGCAGATTACCACAATTACGCTCTTTCTGAGGTAGAATCATTAGCTACTGTAATTGTGGAGGCTGATTGGGAAGAGGAAACGAATTCAATCGTTGAATTAGATCAAAAGGATAAGTATCCATTGGACACACGTACATTTTCAAATATAAAAGTGAAGAAAGTATACAAGGGTGAAGTGAAGGAGGGGGAGGAACTAAACGTAGTTGAATACTATGCCAAGTGGAGAGATGTGGCAGGTGCATATGTAAAATATCCAAATGAATTGTATCAACCTTTAACGTCGGGCAAAAACTATCTATTGTTTTTATATCAAAGTCCAGAGGAACCTTCAGGTTCATATGAGATCATCGGCAACCATCAGGGGAAATATGTTTACCCGGAAAGTCAAAGTAATATGAGTATTCAATCCACTAGTGATCTGGATATTGCCGAAAAAGATGAACATTATTCTGCCTTATATAACGAGGTAAGTGAAAAGTATTTTAAGTAGCACAATGGATATTATTTGAATTACAGAGGGCAAGCGACCCTGATCTACACTTAAAAACCCGAGCCGAAGCGTGAATAACTCGCTTCGGCTCGGGTTTTAATGCTCTACTTTTCCAAAATCCAATTCTTACTTCGCACTTACCGACTTAAACCAATCATTCACTTCTTGCGTGATCTGATCACCGCCATTGGATTTCCAGTTGGCGACGAATTGGTCAAAGGCATCAATTGGCAGATTGCCGTAGATGATTTTGTTGAAGGTTTCCATCTCGGACTGGCGGAGCAGGTTCCATTTGGATACCATGGTTGGTGTTGCAGCGCCAGTGAAATAGTTTTGTTTACGGACGTCGATCTGGGACATAACGACTTTACCTGCATACCAGTTTTCTGGTTTACGGAATTCGGCCATTTGTTTCTCGTAAGGTGTTTCAGGCTTCTCGCCGTTGGCCAGCTTCACGAGTGTTTTCATGTAAAGATCCGGGATACGTGCTGGGCCGGTCAGGAAAGGGAACTCGTTGGAGAAGTCTTTGATCTTCTCTTTGTCACTGGTCGGTTGTCCGTCAATGATATCCCAGTCATAACCTTTGGCGAAGCCGTATTCATACTCACTGCCCGCAGCCGGGTTAGCCAGGTTATCGAGCATGTAGTTGTAGTACAGGAAGATGGCTTCTGGATGCTTCGCATCCTTGTTGATCATGATACTTGCGTTGACACCAGAGTTCTGCCACTTCGTACCGATCTTGCCGTCTGGGCCAGCTGGAACAGGGTAAGCTTTATACTTTGAGCCAGGTACGTTCTTCAGCAGGTCAGGTGCAGGCCAGTCCGGTACCCAGTTTGCGCCAGGCAGAATGCCCGCTTTGCCAGCTGTCCAGCTTTCAGCGGATTTGCCTTCGTCCCACAGAGCGGAGTCAGCGTGGATATAACCTTTATCCATCCATTCAGCCAGCTTGGCAAGGGCTTGTTTGGCACCCGGGTTAACGGAGCCGTACTCGAGGTTGCCGTTTGCGTCTTTGTTCCATTGCTCCTCGATTGTGCCGTATGCACCGAACAACCAGTCGAGCTGACCCATCCAGGTGTTGGTGTTATTTTTCAGCGAGATCGCCAGAGGGAATACTTTGTCTGGAGACAGACCGTCCGGGTTTTCGTTTTTGAATTTGTCCATGATGTTCTCAAGGTCTGCGATGGTTTTCGGAGCTTCCAGGTTCAGCTTCTCCATCCAGTCCTCGCGGAGCCAGAGCAGTGTATCATCGTTATCGGTGTACTCCATGATCGGCATATTGTATTTCTTGCCGTCCTTGGTGAACGGATACCACAGTTCAGGATGTGCTGCTGCGTGATCTTTCAGAGTCTGACTCGCGTACTTGTCGAACAACTCATCGATAGCGATGAATTGACCGGAGTCGATCAGCTGATTCGTCAGTACCGCATTGGTGGGTACGGTAACGAAATCAGGCAGTTTCTCACCAGAGGCGATTGCCAGTTGCAGCTTTTGTCTGTATTGATCGTCATTGGCCGGATACCAGGTATCTTTATGTTTCATACCCAGCGTTTCGAGCATCCAGCGATCGTGCACGTTATTTTCTTTGGTATCTCCTTGCACGTATTTCTTCGGCATTAATACCGAACTGAACTCGATGGGTGGGTCATATTTTCCTTTAGCAAAAGCAGCTTCTGCTTCAGCTGAGCCGACAGTTCCCGGCGTATTATTACCATTGTCACTGGCTGTCTCGCCACTGCCGCACGCAGTGATCGTGATGAGCGCGATAACCATGAGCAGTGACCACCATGTTTTTTTGAATTTGATCATTGTTCAATCCCCCTACGGTGTATGATCTTTACAGTGTAACTGTACCAATTTGTGCGGGAGTGCATCTATATGAGTTTTTTAGTTTTGATAGGACTCTATTAGTGAAAGTTCAAAAAATTCGGTTTTCAGTCATGTTATTTATGCTGGTCTCTATATTCTTGCGGCGTAACGCCGAATTGACGCTTGAACACTTTGATAAAATAAGCCGGGTCCAAATAGCCAATTTCCATGCTGATTTCGTACACTTTTTTGGTGGTCGTCACCAGCTTGTGGCAGGCCCGATCCATACGCAGGCGCGAGATATAATCACTGATACCTTCGCCCGTTTCGATCTTATAGATCTTGGACAAATGCGTCGGGTGCAGATTGACATGGTCAGCCAGTACACGCAAAGACACATCCAGATGCAGGTTCTTATCTGTAAAATCCTGAATCTTCTTCACATACTCGGAACGAATGTCCTTGATCTCGTTGGACGTACCTTCCTTGAGTTTGCCCAGCACACTGAGCGACCATTTCCGCAATTTGCTGATGGTAGCGAAAACTTCCCCACTTTGCAAACCCTCGACATCATTTCCCATTAAAGTGGTCAGAGTCAGCTTGTTCCGGTGGGCAATATTGGTGAATGAAGCCGTAATAAGAAAACCTGCCTCCATGCAATGCTCCCATGATTCCGACCATTTCTCATCCAGTTCCGCGCAGACCGCGCGTATTTTCTCTTCGGCGGCATCCCACTGTCCGCTCTCTAGCAAACTAATAAAGGTGGGTGGGGTGTACAGTACATCCAAGGGACCTTGTGCCGCAGGTGTCTCGACATCGCTGACACGCATGACAAATTCGCGTTCATCGCCAACGATCTGCCGGAAGTAAGCGGAAGCCTGACGGAAACGATCGTAGAGCTGATCCGGAAAGGTGAACCACTCGGTGATAACGATGGAGAGGGAGCCTTTCAGAAATTGTTTTACTTTGGATTGAAGCTGAATGGACAGCTTCTCCAGAATGGTTTCTTTGCCAATATCGCCTTTCCGTTCTTTCAACTGAAGCAAAAACACCAGATATCCGTGCTCCTCCTTGACGCCCCACACCTCTATAAACTCACCCATAATCTCTTCCGCCATATTGATGATCGCATATTCGATCAGGGTCTGATCATTGCTGTCATAGTGTCCGAATTCTTCTTCCAAACGAACCAACATTAACGCGGCATCCCCGGTGTGAAAAGGGAGATCATAATTGGCGAGTTTCCGCTCCCATTCGGCAGCGGCGATTCGTTGTCCTTGCAAAGTCCCAAGGAGCAGTCGTCCTCGCAAATGGGGGAGATTCTCGCGCAATGTAAACTGCGTTCGTGTCAGTGAGCTGACCAGTTCCCATTCGTTGTTCAATTGATCGATGGCTTTCTGCACAGCACCCATTAATTCATCGTCAGTGGGCGGCTTCAGCAGATAGTCTACGGCTTCGAACTGGATGGCTTTTTTGGCGTAATCAAATTCGGAATACCCGGATAACAGAATACATTTTATTTTTTTGTCCCGGATGCGGATGCGTTCGATTAGTTCTATGCCTGTCATTTCGGGCATCTGGATGTCCGAGATCACGATATCGATGGGGTGGGTGTCGATCATTTGTAGTGCTTCGTGTGCCGAGTATGCTTTATGCACATGTTCGATCCCCAGCGTGTGCCATGGCTTGGTCATGGACAGGTTATCGACCCAGTGTGCTTCATCGTCTACGATCATCATTTGCATTATAATGTCTCCCTTGGTGGTTGAACTAAGGCATATTTACACTTGCCACTCCGATGACAGAATAACCTTCCGATCGCTGTTATCCCCAGATTTATTGAATGAATTTTATAAGGTTTAAATCTGGGGGTAAAGGCGAACACTTCGTTTCTTCAGGTTTTTTCTGTCCTCTGCGTTCACGTGTAAATGGTTTGTTCAAAATCAAATGTCAACTTATCGTTAGTATCGATATCAATTCATATCTGTACTACCTTTATCGGAATCTGTGTCCTCTTTTGGTATCTCCCAGATGATTTCGGTTCGGAATCCGCCAAGTGGGGATGGGCCGAATAGGAGGTAGGAATGACTGCCGAACAGGTGCGTGATTCGTTGGTGCGTATTCCAAAGGCCGCAGCCCATTTCTTCTTGTAAAGGTTCCTGCATCTTCAAGTTTAGCGCTTCGTACTGTTCCGGGCTTAGGCCTGGACCATCGTCGTCGATGTATATTCGGCCAAAACCATTCAAGCGCTCCCCGGTAATTCGGATTTCCCCGGATGAATAGGACTTCGCCACGCCGTGTATGACGGAATTCTCGACCATCGGTTGAAGCATTAATCGTGGCACCGACTGGGCAAGCATATCTTCAGGGATATCGATGTGATACTCAATGCGACCATTGCGCAGCTTCTGGATATCCAGATAGTTGATCAGCAGCTTGATCTCTTCTTGTAGCGACGACGTCTCCCGTTCCATACGGGTGGTGTAGCGATAATACGCACTTAGGTTATGCGCCATGGAGACGACGGCTTGCTCGTCCTTCATTTGGGCCATGTTGATGATATAACCAAGACAATTATATAGGAAATGCGGATTGATCTGCGCCTGTAATTGCTTCAGCGTAGCTTCCCTGGCTCTAATTTTCTCATGGAATACATTTTCGATCAGATCTTGAATCTGATGGGACATATCGTTGAATCGGCGGAACAGGAATGAGAACTCATTCTGGTTTTTGCTATACAGTCGGACAGAATAATCCCCTTGCTCTACACGGCGTAAACCTTTGATCAGCTTTTTGATCGGATATTGAACATTTCGGTACAGCAGGATTGACGCAGAGATACCCACCACCAGCAGCAAAATCATACAGGTGTAGAACAGATTCTGACTGAGCGAGATGGGTTTCAAAATCTGATACAGCGGGATGACGTCAACCAGATGCCAATCCAGATAGGTGGACTTCACGGAGCTAACCAGATATTTCTTTCCGTTCAGTTCGACCACGTCCTGTGTGGTATCCTCTGGCGAGTGCGTATCCAGATACTGAGTGAGTGCTGCGGATAACTGTTTGTCCGCGCTGCGATTCAGAATGGGTGCATTTCCTTTGTGATATAAGAAAGGATCACCTTGTCCGCCGGCTTTATACGTATCCAGCATATTCTGAATGTTCTCATAACTGAAGCTGGCTTCAATCACCAGATTACTTCCCGTGAGCATCCCCGGCTGTGCCAAGGAATCGGTATAGAACCAATAGAAGGAGTTCAGTTCGTCCTGTGATGCGGAACCCTGATCCCCATAGGTCCATCGTCCACTCATATTTTTTTTCAAATACGCCTCATCATACCCTGTCGTTTGGTTGTAGTTGGCGATGACATCCTTATTCTGCTGTGAATGCACCGCATATCGGGTGGGCCATATATCCGTAACGCCGGTTTGCAGCGTCATCTTCTCTTGTATCACATAACGGGTCTGCATCCGGTCATATCGATCATCCCACATGTTCAGGCCGTTGAAGGCTCTGACATTCGGATCTCGGGAGAGAATCAGGCTGAAATCCATCATCTGATTGATACGGGAGTCGATCTGACTGGACAGAAACGTGAGCTGTTTTGTGTTGGAGATCTGCAATTCTTTGCTGACGACATCATAGGTGACGTTATTCGAGTAGGTGTACATGATCAGAATGGGGATGAATAAGACCACAATTAACAAGTTTATTTTGGCGAATAGACTGAATCGGGATCTGGTTTTATTTTGAAAAGGCATTAAGCGCTTCCATATATACATGAAAAGTCTCCTTTAAATTCGTGTGTAAATTAACCTCTTCCTAGGATGGCCCTAACAAAACACTATCAAGCCTAACAATGTTATATAGCAGACCTCAGTATGGCTTGATACTATTTATATCAGAGAACCCCATCACACACAAAAACTTTTTTTGGGAACAGGAGCAGTGCTATGGAGGCTAAATTGGAGGGTAAGCGGGTTCCGCAGGCAAACGTTGGGAACAAGCTGGATAAAAAGAGAAAAAAACGCTATAAACAGCCATGGATTCTGCACTTCATGGTGTTGCCGGCGGCCATTATGGTCTTTATATTTTCATACATTCCGATGTCCGGGATTTTGATGGCATTTCAGGATTATAAACCTGCACTGGGATTTTTCAATTCCGAATGGGTAGGACTAAAGCACTTCAGGTACATGTGGGAAAATGATTACTTCCTGCAAATTACGTGGAACACGCTATTTTTTGCCTGCACGAAGATTGTCATGAATCTGATCATTCCGTTTGTCTTCGCCTTATTGCTAAACGAGGTACGGAAGATGGCGCTGAAAAGAACGATTCAAACGCTCGTGTATCTACCACACTTTCTGTCATGGGTAACGTTATCCGGTATCCTGATCGATATTCTGGCCCAGACGGGTATTGTCAATCAGTTCCTGGTATCCGTATTTGGTATCAAGCCGATCTTCTTCCTGGGGGATGGCAGCTGGTTCCGGTTCACGATTATTGCGAGTGATGTCTGGAAAGAGTTTGGTTTCAACACAATCATCTTCCTCGCGGCATTGTCCGGCATTAACCCGGCTCTGTATGAAGCGGCTGAGGTGGACGGTGCAGGACGCTGGAAGCAAACGATGTATATTACCATCCCGGCACTGATTCCCATTGGAATCGTAATCGCAACGCTGGCACTGGGTAATGTGCTTAACGCCAACTTTGACCAGATCTTTAACTTATATAGTCCGTTAATTTATCAACAAGGAGATATTATCGATACGTTTGTGTATAGAGAAGGTCTGCTTAGTGGGCAGTTCAGTTTCGCTACCGCTGTGAATCTGTTCAAATCGGTCATCAGCCTGATCCTGATTGTGATCTCGTACCGACTGGCTTACCGATTCGCCGGATATCGAATTTTCTAGAAAGGATGACAAACGAATGTATCATAAAACGATGCCTTACCGCATATTCAGCATATTCAACAATGTGTTCCTGACCATCCTTTCACTGCTCTGCTTGCTGCCTTTGTATCACTTGCTCATGGTATCACTTAGCGCATCCGCACCTGCAAATGCTGGTCTCGTAACGTTCTGGCCAATTGGATTTACACTGGAGGCGTATGCGAAGACATTTGCCAATACCAACTTCCTCTCCTCCTTATGGGTATCTGTGGAGCGGACGGTACTTGGTACTGGACTTGCGTTAATCGTTAATACGATTGCAGCCTATGCACTTTCCAAAGAGACGCGGGTGTTCCGCGCACGTAACATCTATCTCTGGTATTTTGTCATCACGATGCTGTTCAGCGGTGGCCTCATTCCGGGGTACATCCTGATTCTGAAGCTGGGACTGATGAACACATTGCTGGCCTTGATCCTGCCAGGATTGGTTGCGGTATTTAACATCATTCTGTTGCTGAATTTCTTCCGTACCGTTCCGAAGGATCTGGAAGAAGCGGCATTCATCGATGGAGCAGGACACTTTAAAACGTTTATCAAAATCTATCTGCCTGTCTCGGTACCCGTTATTGCAACGGTTTCGCTCTTCATGATGGTTGGGCATTGGAACGCATACTTTGACGGAATCATCTACATCCGTGATGCGGAAAAACTTCCACTGGCTACATTCATGCAGACGATCATCGTGCAAGCGGATATGTCGAAGCTTGATCCAGAAGCGGTGAAGAACCTGTCCCAACGGACGATTCGGGCTTCGCAGATCTTTATCAGCGCGCTGCCGATCTTGTTAGTGTATCCGTTCCTGCAACGTTATTTTGTTACTGGGATCGTGGTTGGGGCTGTTAAGGAGTAGTTAAATGTAGGGAATGAATAGGATTGTAAAATGGAGTCACTGAACTGGGGAAGGCCAGGGAGGTGGCTTCTTTTTGTGTATGGATAAAGAACGTTGCATATATGTAGTGTATTACCTTTATTTGAATAAAATGGTACGATGATAGCTGATTGAAACTTATCTTTATTATTCATATCAGAGGGTGTGTACGAAGTGAAAAAAATAATAATTGTTACTCTTGCTTTGTCGTTAGTAAGCGCTTCTCTTGCTTTTGCAGCGACAAGCGCACCACAGAAGATAAGTATATTTTTGAATGGAAAAGAACTAAAGACCAGGGCAGGGACAGAAGTCAAAATAATTGAAAATCGTGCTTATATCCCGGCCAGTGTTCTTCGTGATGCAAGATTTGCGGTAGAGTATAAGAATTCCAAGCTTAATCTAGTGAATAGTTATTCTCATTACACCAAAAATTTAATAGAGATGCATCTTTCCAATCATGAATTCACAAGCAAATTCATCAAGATCGAGCAAGAAGTGGTTGATGTTCTTAGTAAAGTAATATTAGAAGAGCAAGTTGACATCTCCAGATTACAACAGTTAATAAAGGAAGCCGAATTTAAGGGCTGGATCCGTCCAGAGGTGTTTACTCCAGTACAAGACTATAATTCCTTTGATTTTTCTGATGCGGGTTATAGTGTGGAATCATATAAAAAAGCGAGTACTGAGTTAATAGCCTATGTTCATACCGGGGACAAGGAAAGATTAAAGTCTTTCCACGAAGAGAGAAAAAAGGCGCTTGAGTATTACGATTCTTACACATATATGTATGATCGTATTTTTAAATTGAGCTATATTAGTGCAACAAAATAGGAAGAAAATAGTAATGATGATGAGTGCGGGAGGGAATTCAAAATGGAATTTAGAAGAATAACTTGGGATAATTTTATCGAATGTATTGAACTTAAAGTCACTCCAGATCAACAAAGATTCATATCCTCGAACCAACATGCACTTGCTGAAGCGTACGTGGCCTCAGATGAGGGGCAGATTATTATTACTTTTGCAGTCTATAAGGAAGACAATATGGTAGGTTTTATTTCGATGTACTATGATGACGGGGATGGCAATTTTGAATATAGCAGTTATGGCATCTTCAAGATGATGATTGACCAGCGATACCAAGGTAAGGGATATGGTAAAGAAATGGTAGTAAAAGCAATCGAGTATGCGAGAACTTTTCCACGTGGAAAAGCCAAAGTTGTAGAACTCACCTACAAACCTGAAAATGTAGTTGCGAAGAAAATTTATGACTCTCTTGGTTTTATTCAAACCGGTGAAATATTGGCATGTGGCGAAGTACAGGCGGTATTAACTTTGTAATTGTCCGTTACAGCTCCAATCCTGCTCTTTCTTCATGAAATTTACACCTTGATTTGGGCTATTCAAATCAACTATTTCCGAATCGGGCGAATTCCAAATTGAGAGAGGATGAATACGATGATGGATCAAAACTTGAAACAAGCAACAGTCAGGGGAGAAACTTCGCTAGGTATTGAATTTGGATCCACACGAATCAAAGCTGTACTCATGGATCACCATTTTAATACCATCTGTTCAAGCAGTTATGAGTGGGAAAATCAATTGATTGGCGGTTACTGGACTTACCCTATGGATGAAATGATTCATGGGTTGCAACAAACCTATCATCAATTAAAGCAAGAGGTTGAAAAAAATTATGGTGTAACGATACAAAAAATTGGCTCAATCGGATGTTCTGCTATGATGCAGGGTTACATTGCACTTGATCAAACAGGGGAGTTATTGGTTCCGTTTCGTACATGGCGTAATGCCACAACGGGTAAGGCTGCATCAGAGCTAACCGAGAAATTCCAGTTTAAAATTCCAGAGCGCTGGAGCATCGCACATTTGTATCAAGCGATTTTGAACGGAGAAGAGCATGTTACGAACATCAATTATATTACGACGTTATCGGGTTACATACATCGGCTGTTAACTGGCAGTAAAGCTATTGGTATAGGGGATGCCTCAGGTATGTTCCCAATTGATGAATCCACACTGGAATACCATGAAGATATGTTGAAGAAGTTTGACGATATAATTGCCGACAAAGGCTACACGTGGAATCTTAAAGATATTTTACCTAAAGTGTACACTGCCGGTGAACATGCCGGATATCTTAGTGAAGCTGGTGCCCGACTGTTAGATCCATCAGGTAATCTGGAATCCAATATTCCACTTTGCCCTCCGGAAGGCGATGCTGGAACAGGCATGGTTGCTACGAATAGCGTCCAAAAACGTACGGGTAACATTTCCGTAGGTACATCGATTTTTGCCATGATTGTATTAGATAAAAACCTATCTAGGGTATACCCTGAGATTGACATCGTGACTACACCTGATGGCAATCCTGTGGCTATGGTTCTTGCGAATAACTGCTCCAGCGATATTAATGCCTGGGTCGACTTGTTCCGTGAGTTTTATGAGGCGATGGGACAGAAGCCCGATATGAACCAGTTATTCAGTGTGTTGTTCAATGAAGCACTGAAAGCTGACGCTGATGGCGGTGGCTTACTGAGCTATGGCTACTATTCAGGCGAGAACATTACAGGAATTGCAAAAGGTCGTCCGTTGTTCGTACGTTCTCCAGAGAGCCGCTTCAACCTGGCAAACTTTATGAGAGTCCATCTGTTTGCTGCGTTTGCTGCACTAAGGCTCGGGCTGGATATTCTCACACAGAAGGAGCACGTAACGATTGAGCACATTTGGGCGCATGGCGGATTGTTCAAAACCCCACTAGTCGCTCAAAAAATGTGCGCATCCGCACTGAATATTCCCGTGTCGGTCATGTCTACCGCTGGTGAAGGTGGCGCATGGGGAATGGCTATTTTGGCTTCCTACATGGTTAATAAGCAGCAGCACGAGGGTTTGGCGGAGTACCTTACTACCAAGGTGTTTATTGATGCAGAAGGACAAGAGGTTTCTCCAAATAGCACGGATGTGAATGGATTTGCCTTGTTCATGGAGCGTTACACGGAAGGACTGGCCATTGAGCAGTCAGCGGTAGATCATTTCGTGGAGAATGGGAAGAAAGCCTGAGATGTAATCATATTTCTTGAACAGAGGAAATTGGAACGAAGCCCGTTGCCTACACTATGCTGCCCTGCTATAATTCCTGTATATCTACTGCATTGGGGGTTATGACGTGGCAATATGGATAATGCCGGATTGCTCGTTCGCTAGAAAGCCTTACGCAAAGCCTGAATAGGGGCGGACTTTGTGTAGGGCGCGACAAAAATGAGATTGTTGCCCTGGAATCAACATCAACATAATGTTACATCCCGCAGGCTTTGCACCTTATTTGTTCTTCCAATAAAAATAAGGGGCTGAACGCCATGCAAACACCATTTATTCAGAATCATCAATTTAATTATATTCAAAAACAAGCTGATTTCCTGCTTAAAACGCTACGCTCGGTTGTGGATCCCAAAGTATTGGAAACCGTCCGTTATACGGTCGGCACAAATGCGGTGAGCATCTTCGATGAACTCACTTCGGAGCAGAAGCAACTGCTGGAGCAGTTATCCACGTATGAGACGACACATGAATTGCAGACGTATCTGAACCAGCTCGAATCATATCTGATTCCATATCCGCAAGTATCAGCGAAGCAGATTCAGAAGCTTTTTCCAAAGGCCAAGAAGCTCAAAGTGCCCGATCTCGAATCCATCGATTACGCACACACAACCTATCTGAGATGGACTGACATTGCGACGAGCCGTTTGTTCATCGTGTACCCGTACGAAGGCAGATTCCTCGGTATTGAGGGACGGATTACACCTACGAACAAAAAGGGGTACTGCATGTTCTGTCATCGTCATCAGGAGCTCGGATTCTTCAACGTGAAGACCAAGGCTCATTCGCCGGATAACTTTTCTTCCATTGCCCAGTACGTATGCATGGATAACACAGCTTGCAACCATAGTATTACCGATATCACTATGCTGGAGAAGTTTCTTCTCTCGACAGTAAAATAATGCAAGACACACAGGCAGGGTCGCTCTTCGGAGCGACCTTTTTGCCGTGTTCAAGTATAGTAATCCGCTATTGAACGTACCACTAAACTTCAGAATTCATATTAGGTTCACACCTTTTTTCTCATACGATCATGGAGTCGGAATATCGTTGACATAGTTCAGTCCCAAGTGATGTGCATGGTTCAGCAGTGCCTCATAATGCTCAGGCTTGGATTCCAACGTTTCATATAAAAACTCAACCCTCGATTGGGACACGCCGCAGTAATCGGCAATTCCCACATTGAGCAGGTTGGTGATCGATTGACCATAGTTGCGCTTATGCATCTGTTCTTCCGTCACACCCGAAAGAGAGATCCACAATATCTGCTTATGAGAGAGCTTGTTCGCGCCGTAGGCAAATCCGTTGTTCATGACACGATCCACATAACCTTTCAAAATGGCTGGCAGATGCCACCACCAGAGAGGAAACACAAAAGCCACAGCATCGTGTTTCTTCAATCGCTTCATCTCGGTTTCAACCTCAGGCGAGAACACCTGAGTTTCTTGGGTATAGTCTGGTTCATCCATCTCTCGGAGAATTGGGTCGAAGCCAATTCCATGCAAATCCAATATCTCATAACCGTGACCGGCATCGGTAAGACCCTGTGCAAAACGTTGAGCTACCTGAAAGGTCAAGGAGTCTTTTCTTGGGTGGGATACTACAACGAGTACGTTCATCTTATCTTTCACTACCTTTCTGGATTGCAGTCTTGTAGCCATAAATCAGTGGCTGATGCTATTATAAACAGGTATGAAAACATCTGGAAGTACGCACTTTGATGTTCTATAGGAAGAATGAAGTGCCATAGGAACATCAAAGTACCCTAAATGAATGCCTTGAAATAGATTTGAATAATGGAAAAAATAGCAGAAAAAAAGATCATGCTTCACCTTGATAGCCTATTTATGGAGGGGTTCAAAAATGACAGAACATGGAGAAACGAGTGCTCCAAAAAAATATAAAGTAGGCGTGGAAGCGGCCTTGGAAGTAATGGGTGGGAAGTGGAAGCCTTTGATTATTTATCATTTGATGACCGGACGGAAACGCACGTCGGAGCTTCGGCGGTTAATACCGGACATTACGCAGAAGATGCTGACAACACAGCTCAGAGGACTTGAAAAGGATGAGATCATACAGCGCAAGGTATATTCAGAGGTACCTCCCAAAGTGGAATATGAGTTGACGGACTACGGCTGGGGACTCAAGCCTGCCCTGGACCATTTGTGTTATTGGGGAGAAGAGCATCTGGATAAAATCCACGGAGATAAGTTTAAAGTTTTGGAGGACTTCGATTCTGAAGAGAAGGGGGCGAGAAATTGAATGGTGCGGAGCACGTGAAACAGGTAGTCCCTATTCGTTGTGAAGGCGTGGCTGTAGTTCTGTTGAAGAAAAGCCTCGATCAATACCGTGTACTGATGCTAAAGCGGGCTGGTCGTATGTTGCATAACGAGTGGTGTTATGTTGGCGGCGGGATAGAAAAGGGCGAGAAGGCATGGGAAGCTGCACTCAGAGAAGTTCATGAGGAAACAGGTATTACGGAAGTCCGGTTGTATTCTGCCAATCAATTCGAACAATATTATTCACCCATGGGGGAGTATATCTATACCGCTCCCGTATTCGTAGGATATGTGGATGAACGCCAGCCTGTCCGGTTAAATCATGAACATACCGAGTACCAATGGATGACGTTTGACGAAGCTAAAGAAAATGCGGCATTGCCCAGAATTGAAGACATCTTGGATTTTGTTGAAAAGCATTTTGTCAGAAAAGCCCCTTCCGAGTGGCTTCGGATTAATGGTTAGAATAATTAGGAGGTGGAACTCATCACATACAAGACGATTTATCCAAGAGCATGGTTGAGCCTATTATGTATGTTGGTCATTGAAGCTATGTTTTTCAGAAATATTATTTATGATGAAAATGGTATTATGAAGTACTTCCTGATCGTTATATTGACTTTTATTCTCGGTTACATCGTTTTTCTGCTCTGGCGTTTGTTTTTCACTAAACCCAGTATTACGCTGGAAAGCGATCATGTGATTTCTATGAAACATCAGAGATATGATGCATCTCAGATTGAGTGTATTTATATGAATTACAGACGGATTGGCATCAAACTCTATGGTAAACGGTTAGTGCCGATGGATCTATGTTTTTATTTTCAACGAGGTCAGGAGTCCGCAGGCGTAGAATCAGTGTATGAATGGGCGGCGCGAAACGACAAAGAGATCAAACATAAATTTTTTCAAACCGTGGGGTAGACCAGTACGTCTGTTGAGTATAAGGAATCGTTGAGGCTGAAGATTTTGGAGGAGTAGCGATGAAAACAATGAGCAATTCCTAACGAGCGGTGAGCGCTTAAATGATGACCCAGTTGGGGAATTCCCAAGAAGGCGAGGAGCCTGATGCAGGAGATCATGTCCTCACTAATTAAAAAGCTCTAAGTTTCAATAGCAAAGTAGATTCTATAAATCAACAGGAGAGATGCATATGAGATATCGAACTAAAGAATGGTATGAGCTTTGTCAGCAGACAGGGCTTCATTTTGGGATGAGGGTACATAGAGGAACTTACGAATTGGACGAAGCACTTTTCCTGCGACGTTATAAGAGAAAAGAAAAAGAGTATGTAGAGTTTCAGCGTGAGATGTATAATACAGATCCTCGTTTTTTGCTGGAGCAAAATGGCCATGTTTTTGTACCTGCCGAAAAGTTTCTTAGTGGGAATGAAATATCGGAAGATGATAAAAAAGTATATCAGATGCCTGCTGAAGAAAGAGAGCGGATCGAGAAATTAATCGCGGATTATGATGTGAGGCCTCCTTTTGACGAGCTACAGCATAGAATTGCATTTAAAGAGATGCAGGAATGGGATTACAAACACCAGAAAGAACGATTACCAAAGGAAATATATGAGCAAATTGCGGATATCCGTGTATTTACGTTGGGTTATTGCACGAGAGAAGTTATGCTCCAGCTGAAGAAACAGAGTGCAGAAAATAGGAGAGAGATGGAGCGTGTATCGAATGAATACAGGGAAGCCATTCTAGCGCAGGATATTCCCGATGAAATCCGTAGTCGGGTTCAATTTCATGATTGTACAGTGATGGAACTACTGACGGGAGATGAAGTGGTCATTCGTTTTGACACCCGTGGGGGCTTCACCAATATAAATAAACTCACGCTCGTTGCGCCGGAAATCCTTAAGCAAGATGGTGAGATTGTAGGCAGTTACTGGCTGTATCAAGAGCTGTATCGGATCGATAACGTATATGAGCTTCATGTTCTATTTGATGGAGAGAATATGCCTGAGTTGATTGTTCGCTGTGCTGATATTCTCGTAGAGGAAGAATGAGAGAGGCCAAGAGGATGAATATGGAGGGAATAGAGATGGAATGGACCACCAGTACCTTTGGTTATTTATCTACTCCCGTATTTGTCGTGGGCATTGCATGTTACTTCTTTCCTGATTTTCTATACAAAATATTTGTTCTGATGAGATATCGAAAAATTAAACCGAATTACGAGTTTGAAGATAACCCACCTAATAGTGATATCCCTAAACATATCGAAATAATATTAAAAGTACTAGGCACCATAATGGTTATATTAGGGATGATATGGTTTTGGTTTTCAGAAGAGTTTTATAACATATTATTTTGACAGCAAGGAGTTGAACACCATTTTGGAGTTTTATGGAGCTTTAGTAGTATCACTTATATGTTTAATTGTCGTTCTTATCTTTGCTGCAATTGTACGTTATGCGATAGATTCATCCAAAACATCGAAAAAGCTGGATGTATTAATCAAAGAAGTACACTATCTGAAAACTGAAATTAAAAAATTGCAACACCATAAGCAGCAAGATGGTAGCAAGCATATTATTGATGAGAAAGTATAGATGAACGACAAGACTTGAAATTTTTTTAAGAAGGGAACAGACCATAATGAAACCACAGGGAAACGTACAAGCTGTTTTTATAGACAGAGATGGAACAATTGGTGGTACAGGTCATTTTATTCATCCGAGAGATTTCAGATTATACCCAAATGCTCAAGAAGCAATTATGCATTTAAAACGAGAAGGAATTATGGTACTGGCTTTTACGAATCAATATCGAATCTCACGTGGAGAAGCGAGTGTTGAGGATTTTGAAGAGCAATTTCGCGAGTACGGATTCGATCACTCCTATATATGTCCGCATGAGCAAGAATGCAGTTGCAGAAAGCCTAAACCCGGAATGTTATTACAGGCATCAGAGGAACACAGTTTGGATTTATCCAAATGTATCGTTATTGGAGATGTAGGAGATACAGATATGCTTGCTGCCCATGCCGTAGGAGCGACCAAGATCATGGTGCGAACAGGCTGGGGGGAATCTTCATTAACCAAATTCAGAGACAAATGGATGGAGACCGAACCTGATTATATCGCAGAAGATATTTGGGATGCCGTACAATGGATCATTCATGGAAGAGAATTCAGTAATTAAAAGACAGGAGGTAACTGTGTATGGGCATGTCAGACTATTACAAAAACCTGAGGGAAAAGATCGGCAACGAGCTTGTTTTTATGCCGGGTGTAGCTGGGATTATCCGAAATGAACAAGGGGAGATCCTGTTCGGTCGTAAACATAACGAATCAACCTGGGGGTTGATTGCTGGAGCAATTGAGCTTGGTGAGACACCGGCGCAAGCGATGGTAAGAGAGGCACTGGAAGAGACAGGTTTAGTTGTTGAACCCGAGAAGATTATCGGAATATACGGGGGTGAAGCAAGAAGGATTACATACAGCAATGGTCATCAGGTCGAATATTTGACTATCGTATTTGAATGCAGGATCAAATCCGGGCAACTCACGCCCGATAATGAAGAGATGAAGGATTTACAGTTTTTCCCCGAGGATCAGCTTCCACCCATGGCAAACCAGTATCCAGATTATATTTTTAGTTCCAATCAAGAAGAACGGGCCCATTTTGAAAGATAACCCAACCCACTGTGCAGCTGGAATTTATACTCACCTTATCTTCGACAAATGAATTCAGATCCTAGTTATTATGAGGAGAACCATATGTTAATTAATCCAACGATTAATGAGATCAATAACTTATTCAAGATGCATCATATCAACGAAGAAATATCTGGAATTCAAAGTTTGTCAGGTACCACAGCTGGACGTGTTTATCGGTTGAGTACAAGTCTGAATAAGCACTATATTTTGAAATCAGATGAACCCGAACAGATTCACATCGCCCAGCAGTTTTTGGATACGTATAAGAATTCTTTGTTATTGCCTGAAGTTTTGTACACTGACCCGGCTAACACTCATTTTATTTATACGTATATGGAAGGTACGACCCATTTCAACCGGGGCCTGAAGAGAGAATGGTTAACTCGTCTGGTGAAAGAGTTATTCAATACATATGTGCGTTCTACAGATACGAAATCATGGGGCAGAATAGAGTTCCCGCAGAGGACATGGAAAGAATTCAATCAGATTAGTATTCAAGAAGCAAAGATGAATATCGGCAGTATTTTAACAACAGATGATTATAATCTGGTTCAATTCAAAGTGGATCGTCTTTTTCATGAGGAAGAAGAGAAGTTTCTTTTACATGGCGATACGGGGGTTCATAATTTTGTATTTGCTCAAAATAAACTCATAGGCGTCATTGATCCATCTCCAATGGTTGGACCTATCCTCTATGATTTTTTGTATGCGTTTAGCTCCTCGCCAGATAATATCAACACCGAAACATTATTTGCTACATTCGAACTTCTGGAACAGGTGGAAATGGAAAAATCCAGATTAATAGAGGAAGCTCTGGTTCATCTATATTGCCGAATTGGGCTGAGTAACAAGCATCATCCTGATGATCTGCCTGAATACTTGAAGGCATGGCAGGAATGGAAGCGATTATGTCAGGAACTTTGAACTAACAAAGTTTTCACACTATCGTGAATGCTCCAGTTCAGACTAAACAAGATAGGAGAGGTATCACAAGTTGGATAACAAAAATAGTTTGCATAGTCCGAATGGATGGACCTCCGATATGCTTCATGGCGACTTACTTGCCAGTAAAGAACTTATCTATGACAAGTGTGGTTTTGTATGCTCACAACCACATGAAGAAGCACAAAATGCTGAATATGGGGCATATGTGTTTACCTTAAATTCTCTCTCCATTCGATTCCGCGTCGCCAAAACGACGCCAACCAAGATCGGACAATTTGTTACCCTATGGCAGCGGAGTGAGGATGGAACGACACAGCCATATGATGTATCAGATCCAGCAGATATGTATGTCATTAGTACGCGCACAGGCAGCCACTTTGGTCAATTTGTGTTTCCAAAGCATGTATTGTTACAGCGAGATATCGTATCGGATCAAGGCAAAGGTGGCAAACGGGCCATACGTGTATATCCGCCTTGGGATAAGCCAACAAGTAAGCAGGCTGTAAAAACGCAGCAATGGCAGCTGGAATACTTCTTGAAAGTGTCTTTTACCGAACCGTTGAACTGTGATCAAGCTCGGGTACTTTATGATAAACCATTATAATCACCTATGATTTAGGAGTGTGGTCATGATCGTATTAACGTCAGCAATAGCATTTACCTTCCTGATCCTAATCGTGATTCTCTTTCAAGTTGCTTTAGCGGTAGGTGTGCCTTGGGGGGAGTACGCCATGGGTGGAAAGTTTCCCGGGAAATACCCTATCTCCAATAATCATTGCCATTTCATAACAATGAGCAACAATGGAATATACTAAACTAGAGCCCTGGCATGTATGCCAAAGGGCTCTATTAATAACTGCCGTTCCTCATTTATACTAATGATAGTTTAACCCTACATAGAGAAGATCAACGGAGAGGAGCGGTTATATTATGCCGATCTACTACTACCTTGCAGCAGTTTTATTAGTTGTAACAGCCTATTTGGTTCGACGTAAGTTCAAGATTTTCCGTCCAGCAGCAGGAAGACGCAGAAAACAGATGAAAGTTACGTACAGACGAAAAAAAGCACCATTGAATCTTGGACTTCGAGAAGAAGTCTCCTATCAGCAAACCATTCTTCAATTGGAGAAGAGTTACAATAAGCATTTTGCCAACAAACTCAAGATCCGAATTCAAAAGGAATATCCTCACATGAAAACGCTGGAGTATCGGTGGAAATTGATAGAGCTTAAGCGATATTTCATTATGACTTCATTACTTAAGCAGGTGCCCATGTTCAGTGATGAAGTTGATGATTTGTGGCATGAGATGCTGATGTTCACGAAATCTTACGCTGATTTTTGTGCAGAATTCATGGGTTCCACGGTGCACCATGAGCCGGCAATCACCCGCCGCGAAACGCCAGGAGCACGTGCATGGTTTGATTGGGTGTACTGTCAATTATTTGAGTTCACTCCCTACAGTGCTGCAATCTGGGGTGATTTTTTCACTTACCCATTAACCAGTGATGTACAGAAGCTGATCGCACAGGGAGATCAATCTGAACTGGTGAATGAACTGTTTCATGCCAGACGCAAGCAGGAAGATCCTGAAGCTGCTCAGGTGATTGCCTACTTGATTGATCAACTACGTAGATCCGCAACGCTAAGTGAAGAAGAGCTATCTCCAGCATTTTCCGGAAGTAGCGATGTAGCTCTCGTCATGGCTAGCGCCATGGTGTATTACTCCATGCATAGCGAGGCGACATATGGGCTACACATGGGGCGGCTAGAACAGGAAATTCTTCCACAGGAAAAGGCAGCCTATGGTTCCTCGTCAAGCAGTGGCTGCACGAGCAGTTCCAGCTGTTATGCTGATCAATGTACTGACAGTAGTAGTTCCTCGGGAGGATCTGGATCATCCTCGGGGTCATCTTCCGACTCTTCTTGCAGCTCATCCAGCTGTTCATCTTGTGGTGGTGGCGGAGATTAATGAAGTTGAGTATTTGGGCTACAGTGACTCTGTAATCTTGAATGAAACAGTCACAAGACCAATGGAGATTGCCGGAAAGGAAGATCATATGCGAAGCGACAAATTTACACCGTATTTAAGTTTTATAGGTTTTGGTTTAGTCATTCTGACCCTGAGTGTGCATATAAGTTTCAAATTAGGAATTGAGAAAGGTTTGGAAGAAGGTTCCCTTATGCTGTTGTCAGTTGCTAATGCAGTGTTGCTGGTATATCCATTGGCATGGGGAGTATTTGCTATACTTGAGTTCTACATGTTCTGGAAAGAAAAACAAAATATGAAGTCCAAGCTGGAACACGGAAAAATGAACAAAGAAGACTACTTGGATCAGATCAAGAAAGTTAAGACCAGTTTGGGAATCAACATCAGTTATATTGTCATCCTGTTGTTTCAGCTTGGATACGTCATTATAAACTGGGACGAGGTTAATGTTTAGTCTTCTGACCGACCTTTCCTGAAGTTTGAATAGAACATACATAACATTTAGGAGGAATATTCATTGAAAGTATTATCAATCGTCAGCCTTATTGGGTTCGTACTCAATTTTTTATTAATCGTAGTTTTTATAGATGGTTCGCAAGAAAGTGCGGAGGTAGCGGCAGGTTTGGGGATTTTGGGTGTCCTGTATGGTCTGCTTTTCTCAATTCTAACCTTGATCATATCAAGCAAGAGAAAAAAGACCCCTGTGAATGTTCATGAACAACTGCTTCAGTTGGGTGAATTAAAAGAGAAAAATATCATATCAGAATATGAATTCGATCAGAAGAAAGAGAAGTTACTCGCCAGGTACAAGTAGTTCAGAGCCTGCTGAGATAAAGTAAAGGCTATTCCATTTTCTATTCATGCAAAAAGCTGAACTTCTGCAAACAAAAAGACAGGGCATTCCCTTTAACGGGAAACTGCCCTGTTTTTGTTTACAGCTATAATGTTATACCATCTCAATGGTGATGATGCGCATGGGCATCTGGTGCGTCGCCTTTGACAGTACATAGTACCGAGGTGTCATGCAGATGTTTTTCGGACTCCACTTGGAGCGTCACATGTTTGATTTCTTTATGTTCCAGCATATGTTCAATCTTCTGAACCAGGATCTCGGATGCATAAACATCCATCGTTCCATCCACCACGATATGAGCGGTCAGCGCGTTCAAGTTACTGGTAATGGACCAGACATGCACATCATGTACACCTTTGACACCATCGACTTGTTTGATGGTTTGCACCAGTTCATTCACATCCACATTGGCTGGAGTGCCTTCCATCAAGATATGCAGGGATGATTTGGTGACATAGAACCCACTACGCAATACCAGTGCCGCGACAATTACACTCGCAAGTGGATCGGCCCAACCCCAGCCAAAGAACATCATGAGCAGGGCTGCCGCGATGGCCCCAACCGATCCCAGCATGTCACTGATGACATGGAGATAAGCCCCGCGCATATTCAGGTTATTCTCTGTATCGCTACCACGCATCATGATCCAGGCCACCAGAATATTGATGAGCAATCCAATGACGCTGATGATTAACATGCCTACGGTTGCGACTTCTGGCGGGTTGATAAAACGCCCAATCGCTTCGTAGAAAATGTAGAGTGCAATGGCGATTAACGTAATTCCGTTTAACGTAGCGGCCAAAATTTCAAATCTTCTGTATCCGTACGTTTTGCCAGTATTCACCGCTTTTTCACCAAAGGTGAACGCCAGCAAAGCGATCCCGAGCGCAATGGAATCGGACAACATATGACCTGCATCCGAGATGAGCGCTAGACTGTTGGTGATGAATCCACCAATGGCTTCAACGATCATATAGATGGTAATAATAATGAAGGAAAACAACAGGACTTTCTTGTTATTGGTAGTATGAGCGTGGTTGTGTCCATGATCGTGCCCATGGTTCTGATCGTGATGATGTCCGGACATATAAATCCTCTCCTTTGGAGCCTTGCTCCGTTATGTAATATGGTTTCTAGTGTGGATATAATTGATCCTTAGCGATGGTTAACCACTAACAAATGAATATATGAGCGTTTGTTCATATGTTATGGTTTTATTATAGTTGCGCCTCATAATAGTGTCAACCAGATTCATGGAAATGTAAACATGGCCGCGGTGTTTCCGGGAATGTGTACTGGCGAATGAGATTGCTTTTATGCTACCATCTGTGCAGGATCAAAGTGAGATGTACTCGTTACATAGAAGGGCGGACAACCTTATGAAACATCTGCTGCTGGCAGACGATGATGCCAATATTCGAGCACTCCTGCGGCATGTCATGACCAAGGAAGGATACCGGGTCCATGAAGCGCAGGATGGATTGGCAGCGGTCAAACTGATGCAAGAAACGCCGATCGATCTGGCGATCCTCGATGTGATGATGCCCGGCATGGACGGACTGGAGTTATGTGATTACATTCGGCAGCACTACGATATTCCAATTATGTTGCTGACGGCACGAGATCAGCTATCTGACAAGAGAGATGGTTATTTGAAAGGAACAGATGAATATGTGACCAAGCCATTTGAACCGGAAGAATTAGTCTACCGGGTAAAGGCGTTATTTCGTCGGTACCATCGCACATCCAGCGATATTATCCGTATGAACCGGATCGTCATTGACCGAAACAATGTGGAGGTTACCGATGGGCAATCCATTCTCTTTTTACCGATGAAAGAATTTGAATTACTCTCACAGCTTGCCCAGTTTCCAGGGCGGTTGTTCTCGCGGGATGAGCTCATTCGGCTCGTTTGGGGAGCAGATTACGAAGGAGATGACCGTACCGTTGATGTGCACATCAAGCGATTGCGTGATCGTTTTGCCGATTATACGGACGATTTCATCATCCAGACTGTGCGGGGTATTGGTTACAAGATGGAGGTGAAAGCACCTTGAGGACCTTGTACGTCCGGGTATTCCTCATTACAATTGCGGTGATTATGGTCAGCGGCATGCTCGGTTTTCTTTTGTCCAACATCTACTATCATACAAAGCTCAAGGATTTCAATGATGAGAAGCTGGTGGGCATCGCGACGCAAATGAAGCAATTTGTGGAACAGCAACCCGGCACGATGGAGCAGTATTTGAACAATGCCGCCGCACTCGGGTACGAAATCTATGTAACGGATGGAAAAGGCAACGACCTATTCTACGGCCGCGAATTCCGTGAGAAAGATCTGGACAAGCAAGCTGTAGAACTGGTGTTGAATGGTGAGGTATACCATGGCGTCGCGCAGTTCCCAAGCAAACCGTTCATTACCGGCTTCTTTGATAATCAATTAAGCAATACCGTGGGTGTTCATCTACAGCTAGGCAATGCGAATTACGCCCTCTTTATGCGTCCGGATGTAATTCTGCAATTCGGTGAGCTGCGGATCTTTTTTGCGCTGATTGGAGCATTGACGATAGGTATTAGTATCCTGATCTTTCTGATCAGTACCCGCTATCTGGTCAATCCGATTGAACGTCTGTCCGAGGCAACCAAACGGATTGCGCAAGGAAAATATAATCTGAAATTGCCTACCGCACGGCGGGATGAGATTGGACAGCTGGCCCAGCATTTCATGACCATGAGTCGTGAATTGGAAAGGGTAGATCAGGCTCGGCAGCAGTTTGTATCCAACGTATCCCATGAGATCCAATCGCCGTTGACCTCGATTCAGGGTTTTGCCCAATTGGTGGCGGATCGGGATCTGCCTGAACAGGAAAGAGAGCACTATGCATCAATCATTGAGGAGGAGAGCCGTCATCTCTCTTTGCTCAGCAAACAACTGCTACTCCTGTCCTCCCTAGAACAAGGCAACGAAGATCTGAGCAAAGTAAAGTTCTCTCTGCGAGATCAATTCCGGCAAGCCGTTCAGGTGCTGCAATGGCAATTGGAAGAAAAAGAACTGCTGCTTCGGATTTCGGTGCCCGAATCCATCCAGCTAGTCGGTAATGAAGTGCTGCTCATGCAAGTTTGGATGAATCTACTGGGCAATGCGGTAAATCATCTACCGCAGGGAAGAAGCATCGAGATTCACGCCGAGCAGACGGATAACCAGTGTGTGATTCAGATTCGGGATACAGGAGACGGGATTGCTGCGGAGCATCTGCCTTTCCTGTTCGATCGATTCTATCGGGTGGATCGTGCGCGGGAACGTTCTTCTGGACGAACCGGGCTTGGACTTGCCATTGTGCAGAAAATTATCCGAATTCATGACGGTACGATCGAGGTTTCCAGTTCGCCTGAGGGTACGGTCTTTACGGTGACACTTCCGCAGATGTAATCTGTTATTCATTTGCCGTTCATTTTCGCCTCCTATACTTGGATTATCAAGAGGGAGGTCACAGAACATGTACTTGGCTATTCGGGAAATGAGGTATGCCAAAGGGCGCTATGCCTTAATTGCTACAATCATGGTGCTGGTTTCATTTCTGGTACTGTTTGTTACAGGTCTTGCACAGGGGCTGGCGTATGATAACGCAGCTTCGGTCAAAAATATGGCAGCAACCCACTTTGTGCTGGAGCAGGATTCGAATCATCGGTTCACCCGGTCACAAGTGGATCAGGATCAACTTAATCAAGCTCGCTCCGTGGTGGGGCAAGAGAACGCTGAGCCACTCGGTGTGAAAATGACAACCGTCAGTCCAACCGGCGACACAAAAAAGATCGATGTCACGCTGTTCATGGTTAATCCGGAGGGCTGGCTTGCTCCAACGGTGACTGAAGGGTCTCCGATTACGGATCAGACAAAAGGGCAGGTTGTGGTGGACCAAAAGTTGTCTGAATCTGGTGTCACAATTGGCACCGTCTTGGTCGATCAAGCTTCGGGAACGGAGTGGACCGTTGGTGGATTTGTACAAAATGAGTCTTTCAGTCACTCCCCAGTAGTGTTCTTGAATGCACAGGAATGGCTCGCACTTCAGGGAAGTTCACGAACTTCGCAAGGTTCAGCAGACACCAATGCTCATGCTCCGGTGTACAATGCCATTGCGATTAAGGGTGGGGGCGATCAGGTAGACCGCCTGAGTGCTGCAATGCCTAATACGGAAGTCATCACAAAGTCGGATGCCGTATCGGCCATTCCTGGTTATAAGGAAGAGCAGGGATCGTTGCTCATGATGATCGCTTTTCTATATGTCATCTCGGCGTTTGTGCTTGCGGTATTCTTCTATGTCATCACAATTCAGAAAACAAGTCAGTTCGGGATATTAAAAGCCATAGGAACGCGGAATGCTTATCTGGCGGGTAGTGTTTCGTTACAAGTCTTGGTTCTGTCGGTTGGCAGTCTGGTCATTAGCGTACTATTGGTTCGACTGTTCGAGTCCATTCTTCCTGCATCGATGCCGTTTCAATTAGGCTTGTCCACCCTTGCTCTGACCTGTGTGTTATTCATACTCATGTCTGTGGCGGGTTCGTTATTCTCGGTGTGGAAGGTTACCAAAATTGATGCACTTGATGCGATTGGGAGGACAGCAGCATGAGAAACCGATTGGTATTACAGGGAATTACACAGACCTTTGAAGATGGCGGCAGCAAACGCACGATTCTGGACAAACTGGACCTTGAGGTTGCCGAAGGGGAACTTGTGGCTGTAATGGGGCCTTCCGGCTCGGGCAAAAGTACATTCCTGTCCATTGCTGGCGCACTTCTTGAACCAACGGAAGGACAGGTTTTGCTGGACGGGGCTTCTATTATGGGCAAAAGCAAACAGGATATATCCGATGTGCGATTACAGCAGCTGGGTTTTATATTTCAAAGTGCCAACCTCATTCCATATCTGAAAGTAGAAGAACAACTCATGGTGGTCGCAAAGCTCGCCGGAACGGATAAAAATAAGGCGGAGAAGCGAGTGGATGAGCTGCTGGATACGGTGGGGTTGACCCATCGGAGGAAGGCATATGCGGAGAAGCTGTCTGGCGGGGAACGTCAGCGGGTCGCCATTGCAAGGGCGTTGATGAACGATCCGGCTGTCCTGCTCGCGGATGAACCAACAGCCAGTCTGGATGCGGAACGTGGACTGGATATTGTCGGCATGATTGCACGGCTCGTGAAAGAGCAGGGCAAGAGTGCAGTGATGGTTACGCATGATGAGCGGATTTTGCCGCTCTGTAGCCGGGTTCTTTTTTTGGAAAATGGGAAACTGGTGCAGCATTAGAAGGAGAATGGTCTGAGAGTCTGGAGAGAACACTGATTCAAGGCTTAAGGGCAGAGAGCGTAAGAAGAGGGTCACGTATTCCCCGGTGGGAAGGTGGCCTTCTTTCTGTGTTTTCGACTATAATTGGAAGAATAGTGGAATTAGATAGAGAGGATCGGGTGCGGATGAGTAGCTTGAGTGCGGAACTATTTCCGGCGCTGAGTACGTCGATTCATTGGGGAATTATTGAGGCGGAGTTCAGATTTAACGATATCGTGGATGAAAATCTGGTGAGCAATATTAGCATCATTCCATTTGTCGGGGATCAATGTGTTGTCTTTCAACTGGATAATGGAGCCTGGGAGCTGCCTGGGGGTACGCTTGAAGCAGGTGAGCATTACATGGATGGACTGAAGCGTGAACTGATGGAGGAACTTGGGGCAGAAATGCGGTCCTATCAGATCTTTGGTCAATTCTATTGCACATCCAGTGCTTTGGAACCGTATCGGCCGCATATTCCGCATCCCCATTTTGTACGAATCATCGGATATGGAGATGTTGAACTTGTCGGTGATCCACTGAATCCGGAAGATGGCGAGCAGGTGGTTGCGGTGGAAGTGGTTGAGATTGATGAAGCGATCCGAAGATTCCAGGAACAGAACAGGCAGGACATTGCGGAGATGTACAAACTGGCTTATGTACTGCGAGATGAAGCGAAACAGTGAGAGGCAATGGTTAGGTATTCTAATTCCAGATAACTTACGGAGGTAATGATGATTCGAGATAAAATTAACGAGCTGCTGGATGCATTACCCGAAATGGAACTGAACCGAGCATATTGGGGGATTGAGCGTATCCATCAGGAATATATATTCAAGAAGAACTTGCAGGATAAGGGAGTTATTGTGTCCGAACTGTACGACGAATCCGAAGAGATTGTACAGAAATGGGACAGCGTATTTTCCAATAATATCGATGATGTGGTCAAAGAGTCTATCCATTATAGCCAGTACAAGTGGCATATGTTCAGTTATGAACAACAGAAATGTCTGACACATGATGAAGCACGAGATGCTTTCGATGCCGAGCCGAAAGATGAAGTATATGTGATGTATGAAAGTGGTGGTTGGGTGCTTTTATACGAAAACGCGAATCGGGTCATTGCAGCGGATTTTGATTCGGAGCAGGATATCTATATCTTCGACCGAGCGTTTACATGGACGTACGTGTATACGCACGAATCCATGTGTGGCCCTTATTTTTATAAAATAGAACAAGCATGATTCTGAACAAAAAAGGGTAACAACGAATTAAATAAACTTTGCCTTGGGAGTGATATCAATGCAGGAACTTTTTAAGAAGATCATCAAAACAGACGTCAAACCCGTATTTGCCAAACACGGCTATTCGAAGAAAAATCTGAATTTCTACAAAGCGGATGGAAACCTCGCATATAAGTTCAACATTCAAAGAGCAAAGTATAACACCAGTAGACAAGTCCAGTTTTATGTTAATTGTGGTGTTCATTCCACCGAACTTGCGGAGTTGCATTCCGTTGGATTGAATGGAGACATATTGGAGTTCACATCTCATTTTACCTGCCGAATCAGAGAAATAGCCCCTTCCGCTCCGGCCCACTATACCTTAACGCCTGATATCGATCCAGACGCTTTATCGAAAGAACTGGTGTCACATTTGGAAGAGGGTATGTCATTCTTACACTCGCTAACAGGGGCCAAAGATATAGTCCATTATTATATGGACAAGACAGCGCTATATTTAAGCGAAGTAACCTTCCGCTTCCTGCTAAAAGCCGGCAATACGGAAGAAGCCAAGCATTATTTACAGCAACTGTACGCCAAATACGGAGCCGAAAAGCGCTGGACGATATTAGAAAAGAAATATGCAGCCGTTTTTGCCGAGTACGGATTATAAGCTTTGCTCCAGACAAATAGCCAAAATGAGAGGGGATAACATATGAACGATACTCAATATAATTTAAATTTTGAGAAACTGTGTAATGAATTACAGCTTGGTGAATTGATCAGTTCGCCCAAACCGATTTCAGGTGGACTTCTTCATCGAATGTACGCCATTCAAACGACGCAAGCTAATTATGCAGTTAAGGCATTGAATCCCCAGATCATGATACGACCTGCTGCTGTGCAAAATTATATTGATTCAGAAAAAATCGCAAGCGTGGCAGCTGAACATATCCATGCTCAACCTGCAAAAAGGTTAAAGGGTGCTTCTATACATAACATTGATAATCAATTCTATCTAATATTTGATTGGATTGAGGGTCAATGTTTGAAACAAGATGAAGTTACTATCAATAACAGTTCTCTGATGGGAACGATTCTTGCAGATATCCATAAAACGGATTTTAGACAACTAGAATTGGATAGTTCACAGGCGACTAATTCTAAAAAAATAGATTGGCTGTTTTATCTGAACAAAGGAAGAAATGAGAATTCGGAATGGATTAAGATTTTGGATTCCAATATGGATAAGCTGTATGAGTGGAGCATGAAAGCTAAGAATTCATCTTCAATGTTAGCATCCAATAATGTTATTAGTCACAGAGATCTGGAACCTAAGAATGTGATGTGGAGACAAGACATACCTATTATTATAGATTGGGAATCGGCAGGTTATATTAATCCGATGCATGATCTGGTAGAAACAGCTGTGTATTGGTCAGTAGATAGCGCTGGAAGTATAAACGAGGAAAAGTTCTTGGCTTTTATAAGTGGATATAAGAAGCGAGTGGGGAGTCTAACAGCCAATTGAGAAGTGGTTCTGGATATTGGTTTTGCTGGAAAGTTGGACTGGCTCGAGTATAGTCTTAAACGGTCACTGTGGATTGAATGTACGGACATAGAGGAACAGCTAGTAGGAACATCCCAAGTCATTAGGACTTTAGAGGCTTTGAAACAATACGAGTATATGATTTCAGATATAAAGAACTGGTTGAATACTTAATCCAGGAGGGGATGCCCATATGGCAAACGGTAAAGGAACACTCAGGACGTGCGAACAAGGACATTTGTATTATAAAAAAAGTGATTGCCCAACCTGTCCAACGTGCGAAGCTGAACGTAAACCGACAGAAGGATTTCTAGCTTTGCTGTCAGCTCCCGCCGGACGTGCCTTGGAGAATGAAGGCATAACAACACTACTGCAACTTGCCGAGTACACGGAGAAAGAAATCCTGAAGCTGCACGGAATCGGGCCATCTGCCATGCCTAAACTTCGAAATGCATTGGAAGAAGAGGGATTGTCTTTTAAGAAATAACCCTCTTCACCCCTTTCCTCTAATCCAAGACGGAAGTAATCTCCTCCATCGTTACCCGATACAAGAAGTTACCTTCACTGAGTAGCAGACGATGTTGGCGAAAATCCTGCCGTGCCTGCTTGAAGGGCTGATCTTCCTCATTTAACAAAACAATCTTCTGCCCCTTGTTCAATCTACTGGGTTTCTCCATTTTCTTAAGCACAAACGTACCATGTTTACCGTACCCGGCATCAAACAAGAAATGATAACCATCCGTACTGAGGCCAGAGGAACCGGAGATGTTTGGATTCATAAATGTTACGTTAGGTTCACTGGTTCCCCCTGAGATACAACCGAGTTCAAAATCGGTATAGAAGTAGAACCAGATCTGCTTCTCATTCACCACATTGAGTGCGTAACAATCTGCAATGTCAGCTGCGCTGTTTTCGTACACTTTATTACCGTGCTCATCCCAGGCCAACAGACCGTTTGATCCAATTGGATCGGCCCATCCGTAGTTACCAAATACCCCTTCATCAAAGTAACTGGTCCAGATTGTTCCCTGCTCTGTGACCTGTACACTTTGGATACCGTCTCCCAACAGAAACTCGCGAATTGTATTTCCGTCTAAATCACACACTTTGGCGTTCAAATCAAATTGTTCATTTCCGTAATTCGCACACCGTGCTCCGACGAGCAGCAGATGATCATGTAATGGTTGTACGTAATGATAATTGAACGTCTGCCCCCAGATGACAACTTCCTCAATAGTTTGATCTGTCACAATAAGCACTTTGTACGTATAGCTTTGCTTCAATTTACTTTGGACGAACATACCTCGCTCTCTCTCGGGGATCTGATTCATCAACAACACATAGACAAGGCCATCACCGCCCCACTGGGTGGAAACGATATCGAAGTCCTCGACATAATTTGAAATGTCGGCAAAAGGCAAAAGTTTTACTTTAGGATTGGGCATATCCATATCCTCCTTTGTAGTCAAATGCAGAGTCACCATCTGCATCTGTATAAGAGGATTATGACGTTCACGTACTAAACTGAACATGGCGGAAGTATAGCGAAGGTCTTCTATGGCTTTTGCAGCGTATGAGTACGATGTTTTGAAATGGATGCTTTGCTCTTGACACGCATAGTACAATAAGGAAGTTGTGTAAAATTCTATATGAGAGGAGGACGGAGAGATCGCTATAAGGAGAGTGTGAAAATACATACAACGGACGTGAGTAAAGGGATAGAAGCACCCGTAGATTCGATTTGCATTATTAATATTACGAGGAAGACTCATCTCAGAAAAACAAAACTGCATAAGGAAGTGTTACGAGGTGGAACCACATATTCAAGAGCAAAAAACAGACTACCGTCCACTAGGTGTGTCGGGATTGGGTGGTTGGCTGATTCTCATCCAGATTGGATTATTTGTTACGGTAATTCTACTTGCAGTTCAATTATTTCAGCAGATAATACCCACATTCACAACTGAGACTTGGGAAATGCTAACTTCCAAACAATCAGACTATTATCACCCATTATGGGGTCCAGTACTTATTTTTGAGATGGTGTACAATACGCTGTTTTTATTATTCAGTGTATATACAATTTTTGTGTTTTATAGCAAGAAAGCAATATTACCCCGTCTGATGATCATCTTCTATGGTCTCAGTCTGATTGTAGGTATTATTGATTACCTATTATTGCTCCAGATTCCGTTAGCAAAAGAATTGGAAGATGGAAGCTCGATCAGAGAAATTGCTAAATCTGTCATCACTTGTGCCATTTGGATTCCTTATTTTATCAAATCCGAGCGAGTTCATAACACATTTGTAAGATAAATGGTAAGCAGGAAATACCCGATCTTGGATAGAAGCTATCTGAGATCGGGTTTATTGTATATATGCCGGGCTAGTCATACAGTGTAAAGGTATATTGTTCATTATAGAAATGAAAAGGAGGAGAGATCTTGAAAATTTATCTGGTAAGGCATGGGATGGATGAGGAAGGGTATCGAGGCGGATGGAGTGATCGTGGACTTACGGAACAGGGAATCAATCAATCCAGGAAACTGGGAGAGCATTTGCATCATCATGCTGAGGAGTACAACATACATACGATTATTAGCAGTGATCTTCCTCGTGCAGTGCAGACTACACGGGAAATTGAGAAGAAATTAAACATGCAGGCTAGCTTAATGAAAGATTGGCGTGAGATGAATAACGGAGATTTGGCAGGCATGCTCCATAAGGATGCTGAAGAACATTACCCAGGAGTTTATTTCAACACCCTTGAAATGGATTCACCTTTTCCGAGAGGAGAAAGTCCAAGGGATTTTTATAACCGGATAAGCATATCTTTCGAGAATCTTCTTAGAGATATAGAGGAACAAACAGTCAAGTCCAATGTTCTGTTAATTACTCATGGCGGAGTGATTAACATCCTGTATTACCTGCTTGAGAAGAGGGAGTGGAGTAATAAGTCCAGCTTTTATCCCATGGACAACACTAGTGTACATACCGTTGAAAAGGGAAGGCATGGTTGGAAACTTAGCAGCGCAAATGTGTTAAGTCATCTAGATTAGTTGTTTTCATGATAGATTAAAGAGAAGATGGAGGCGATGACATGAGCGATAAACCAATCGAACTGTTGCAACGTTTAAAATCTTTATCCGGCCCATTTCCAACGTGGGATACGGGGCAGTTGCCGGAGCGGCCGGGGAAGCTATTTTTGGAGTGGTTGAGATTGGCGGTTGAGAACAAAGTGAAAGAACCTCACGCTATGACAATCTCCACCGTGGATCAAGACGGTTATCCTGATGCGCGGGTGTTGATTTTGAAAAACATAATTGATGAAACGTTCTATTTTGCCTCCAGTTCGGAGAGTCGAAAAGGGCAGCAGTTGAAGGAGAATCCTCATGTGGCTCTGACATTCTACTGGCCTTCCCTTGGAAGACAGATTCGGATAAGGGGAATTGCCGAGGATCGGGGAGATGAAGCGGGCGCTGATGATTTCCGCAAACGTTCAGCTGGAGCAAGAGCAGTTGCTATGACAGGGCATCAGAGTGAGGTTTTGGATAGCGAGGAAGTGCTGGATAGTTCCATTGAAGCTCAGAAGGAAAAGATAAGACGTGACCCCAGTGTTGTTACACCTCATTGGCGTTTATATGCCTTGAATGCACAAGAGGTGGAGTTTTGGCAGGGAGATTCGGAGCGCAAGCATGTACGAGTCCAATATGTAAAGGAAGATGGGCAGTGGAAGACACTCAGATTATGGCCTTGATTGTACAACAGATGAGTTAGGCAATATGGACCGAATTGCTGAGTGTTTCTTTGTCCTACTAATCTCAGGAGGGTGAGTCAATGAAAACGATTGAAAGTTTCTTCGAACCATTTCCCGTGTTGGAAACCGAACGGACGTTACTCCGGCCTCTTACCTATGATGATCTGGATGATATGTATAGTTATTGCGTTGTACCTGCTGTATCGGAGTTCACCACCTGGGACGCGCATCAGAGCAAAGAAGACACCAAAGCTTTTTTAGATTTTGTCATGAGTCGCTATGAGACGGATCTAATAGGCCCATGGGGGATTGAAGATAAACACACCAAGAGGCTGATCGGTAGTTGTAACTATCTAGGGTGTGATAGCGATAACAGGAGAGTTGAGCTGGGATATGTGTTATCTGATCAATATTGGAATCAAGGCTACATGACTGAAGTAGTGAAACGAATCATCCGATTTGGATTTGACGAAATGGGGCTCGAGCGAATCCAGGCCAGATGTTTAGTGGAAAACACAGGTTCTGCCAAGGTCATGGAGAAGGCAGGCATGCAATTCGAAGGTGTGCTGAGGAAATACATGAAGGTAAAAAATGAGCTTCAAGATCTGAAGATGTATGCTATCGTAAAAGAAGACTTCTACTCGTGTTAAATAAAGAACGTGTTATTGAAAAGTCGTGTGTCATTTATCAGGCTGGCGAGCCATGGATCTTCCTATAATCCTGAATTTATCAGTGATACACAATAAAAGCAGAAGTAAGAAATAGCTTGAATTGCTGCATCAAAAGGTCAAGGTATCGTATTTTATATTGTCTAATTCAATAATTATATGCCTAGCTTTGGCCCATTCCTGATCGTTGAGGAAATGGGTTTTATTTTTGTTTTTAACAACCAACGTACATAATGTCATATCTTGAACCAGGTGCCTTCCGCTATAATCTTCAAGTTATTAAAACATGGATTGAATGAAGGAACCAGGAGGTACAACGAATTGACGACCAAAAACAAATATAAATCACTCGAACTGGAAACCCCCGGCGTGTATGAGCTGGAAGGGCTTGAAGTGGGAGTGACATCGAACTGCAATTATAAATGCGACTATTGCTGCGCCTACAATCGGGATGATGGAGCGTGTATCAATAGTCAGGAAGTCATCCGTATTATTAGTGAGCTTCCTCGTCTCAAGAGAGTGCGATTGTCAGGGGGAGAAGTTACTCTGAAATATCAGGATTGCCTGGAGATTGTGACGTACTGTGCGGCACATGGCATCGATACACAATTGAACAGTAATGCCAGTCTGCTGACTGAAGAACGAATCATCGCGTTGCGTGATGCAGGCTTGTCCAACATTCATATCTCGTTCAATTATACGGATGCGGAGTCTTATGCTGCGTACTACCGCGTGCATCCTCGCATGTATGAGAGACTGGAGCAGAATATCCGTTTGTGTACAGAAGTCGGTCTGGAGACGGTATTGGAAACGTTACTGTTTAAAGGCAATCAAGCGAACATGCAGGCCATTAGCGATAAGGTGTATGATCTGGGTGTGCGCATCCATGAGATCCAGAACAGCATTAAGATGCCGAATACCGACTGGACCCAGATTGTATCCAAAGAGTCCCTTGTTCGATCTGTTACGGAGCTGATAGAACATAAGAAGCCAGATACAACGCTCTATTTCACCTGTATGGATCGGTTCGCTGAACAGTTGAATTTGCGTGAACAACCGGGTGTGTATTTCTCTAATTGTGTGGATGGCACGAAACAGCTGCACTTGCACGGCAACGGGGATATTCTCATCTGTGAGTTATGCCACCCTGTCGTGATTGGCAACATCTATACTGGAACGTCTTTGAAGGATATTTATGCCCAACAGCCACCGGCGTTAACGGAATTTTTGGAAAAGCGGCCTTGTCCCGCGTACGATGCTCTTTTTGCAGACGCATAACAGGAAGACCTGATGAAGATATGTGATATGAATGTTGAACGAAATATGTACACGATAACAGTGACATTTAGGGTTCTATAGATTAAAAAATCAAGGTGATCTGATTTCCTTAATAGGAAAACGGATCACCTTTTTTGATTGAACTATTCATTTACACAATAACGGAGAGGACAGAAAAAACCTGAAAAAGCGAAGCGTTCGCCTGAAAGCTTTCTGAAAGAAAGCTGCATCGGAAGCCTACGCTATCCCCGGATTTTCCCCTTTAGAAAAGAGAATTAAAAAAATCTGGGGGTAACAGCGATTGGAAGGTTGTTCTGTCATCGTAGTGTCAGTGTGATAATCTCTAGTCCAATTCGTGTAGTTTCAGATTCATTTAAGCTACCCGGCCTAATATGGCCTTAAGACTTAGATGAAGAGGTGAGCTTCACATGATGAAGATTGATGAGAAACCAACCCGGAAAGAACCACATAAAAGGCCGATCTCTCCAAGAAAGCGCAGATGGCTTATCATCACACTTGTCATCGTGCTTGCGGTAGGTGGAATCCTATACAGTCTGGCTGACCGTTACCTGATCCGGCATGTGCAGGTGGTTGTGGAGGATGAGAACACGGCAACGGCAACAACGAACAACGCCAATGATTCCACCAACACTTCAACCACAGCGACTGAGGTGAGTGTAACGTCAGATGATTGGAATTATTCGAGTGATGATATGAAAGTCAGTATTGAAAAGGTACAGACTGGTTCAGGCTCGGATCAGATTACGTATTATGTCGCTGATGTTCAGCTAACGGATGCAAGCAGCCTGCGAACTGCGCTGGCGGACAACAGCTTTGGAACGAACATTACCGAAAATACGTCAGAGATTGCTGCTGCCAATAATGCGATCTTTGCCATTAACGGTGATTATTACGGATTCCGCGACGATGGTGTCATTATCCGAAATGGAACGTTGTACCGGGACAGCCCAACGCGGGATGCACTTGCCCTGTTCAACGATGGTACGATGAAAACATATAACGAGAACGAGATTACTTCCTCGGAATTGCTGGCCGAAGGTGCAACCAACACACTATCTTTTGGGCCAATTCTGATTCAGGATGGCGAGATCGTCAGTGATTTTAGCAGTGTAAAAATCGATAACAACTTCGGTAACCGCTCCATCCAGGATACCAATCCAAGAACAGCGATCGGCATGATTGCTCCGAATCATTACGTCTTTGTGGTGGTGGACGGACGGCAGGACAACAGCCGTGGCATGACCTTGGCAGAACTGGCTGATGTCATGAAAGGTCTGGGAGCAACCGAAGCCTACAACTTGGACGGCGGGGGTTCATCCACGATGTATTTTATGGGCAGAGTTGTCAATAATCCGCTGGGGCGTAATCAGGAACGTGGCGTAAGTGACATTTTATATCTGACGGAGGGACAAGGATCATGACGATATTAATTCCATCATATGAACCAGATGTGCGTTTACTGAATCTCGTTTTGCAACTGCAAACCTTTAAACTTGGACCCATTGTGATTGTGGATGATGGCAGTGGCCCCGGTTACCGTGGAATTTTTGAAACGGCAGAAGCGTATGGCTGTACGGTCCTGACACATCCCATCAATCTGGGTAAGGGCAGGGCCTTGAAGACTGGCTTTCAGTATATTAAGGAGTATGGACCTCAGGGCGGTATAGTGTGCGCAGATAGTGACGGACAGCATCTGCCACATGATATTAAGCGTATCTTCGAAGTGCTACTCGCACAAAGCACACCAGGAATTGTACTCGGCAGCCGTCGCTTCAGTGGTAAAATTCCAGCACGTAGCCGGTTTGGCAATACAGTCACAAGGGCGGTCTTTTCCCTCACAACAGGTACCAAAGTATATGACACGCAGACCGGTCTACGCGGTTTTCCCTACTCCATGCTGGACTGGCTGAACCAGATTCCCGGGGATCGGTTTGAATATGAGATGAACATGTTGTTAACGGCACACAAGGAAGGGTATGAGATTACGGAGGAGTTTATTGATACGGTGTATCTGGATCACAATGAGTCCTCCCATTTCCGCCCACTGGTAGATTCGTTCCGGATCTATATGCCAATCCTGATGTTCAGCACATCTTCGGTGCTATCGGCACTGATTGATTTTGGATTACTGTTCGTTATTCAGTATTTCACGCATAATCTGTTTCTGTCGGTTGTTGCAGCAAGACTGTGCAGCTCCATCTTCAACTATACGATTAATCGGAAGTACGTGTTCTCCGCAGGGCGAACCTCTAAGGTTCGGCAGTCTTTGCCCAAATATTTCTCACTTGTCCTACTGGTGCTGTTATTAAACTACACTTTATTGTATTTTTATAATGAAAAACTAATAATCCCGCTGCTCGCAGCTAAGCTGCTGACCGAGGTATCCATCTTTGTATTCAGCTATTGGGCACAGCGCAGATTTGTCTATTAACTTTGAAGAGAGAGTAAGCCTATGGCTTGCTCTTTTTTGGTTGAAACGGTTTCATATGTACCCTGAAATAGGTTACGATGGAGTGGGAAATAAGGAGCCTTATTTTATGTGAAATGGATGTGGGCTGATGTTGAATCGTGTGCGCAAGGACTTGCGTTATTACCTTCAGGAGCATCAGGATCGGAAAAACCGCATTTTGCATTACTTCGCGTTTTTGTCGGCGTTTGTGGCATGGATTTTTTTGTTTATTGATATCAAAGTCACGCTCCTACTCGCTGTAACCCATTACGCTTTATCCTGGATGGGGCACTTCTATTATGAAGGCAATAAACCCGCAGCTTTTCGTTATCCTCATAATTGTAAATATTCTTTAGTTGAACTTATATAAAATAAATATGGGAGGATGATTATGTATCTTCGAAGTGTGGAACTCCTGTCGGCCAAGATCGAGAATCGGAACCAATATCCTTTTGACATCCCCGCGATCCGGTCCTTGGAACGATTGGAGCTCACGAATAACGTTACTTTTTTTGTAGGTGAAAATGGTTCAGGGAAATCTACGCTGCTCGAAGGCATCGCTCATCAATGTGGATTCAATACCGCAGGGGGCGGCAGGAATAATACCTATGAGACACATGCTTCAGAATCCTCGCTCGGGAATTATCTCAGGCTGGCCTGGTTGCCCAAAATAACGAATGGCTTCTTCATGCGCTCAGAATCATTCTATCAATTCGCATCACATGTCGATGAGATGCCGGCATCGCTTCAATATTATGGCGGGCGTTCATTACATGAACAATCACATGGAGAGTCTTTTCTCAGTCTGTTCGTCAATCGCTTCAGTTCCAAAGGCATCTATCTGCTTGATGAGCCCGAAGCCGCTTTATCTCCAGCTAGGCAGCTCTCCTTATTGCGTATCCTTCATGATCTGTCGGGCACTTCACAATTCATTATTGCGACCCACTCACCCATTTTGCTGGGATATCCGGGGGCAGAGATTTTAAGTTTTGACGATAGCCATATTCAAGAGGTAGCCTACGAGGAGACCGATCATTATCAGATTACTCGCAGCTTTCTGGAGAACCGCGACCGGATGCTGAATGAATTATTTAAAGATTAAGTTCTCAGTTTAACAAGGGAAGTTACTCAACCATGCGGCGTGAAATTTATTTATGAGGAGAGATTGGATGAAAGTAGGTTTGCTGATTGTTGATATGCAAGAGAGTATTGTGCGGAAAAAGATGGATCAGACTTCGATAGACCATGCCTGTGAGTACATTAACCATGTGGCTAATGTGCTGCGCTCGAATGATCATACGGTCGTTCACGTGCAGGATGTGGAGGGCATGGAGGAGGCAGCGTCAGATGAGTATCGCATCATTCCCGAGGTGGATGTGAATGAGAAGGATCTCACCGTTACCAAGGAAGCCTCCAATGCCTTCTGGCAAACTGACTTGGAGCAGGTGTTGAAGAGTCATGGAATTGAATTGGTGATCATCGCCGGGTTTGCCGCAGAGGAATGTGTTCTATTCACCTACAACGGAGCGATGGAGCGAGGTTTCCGGCCGGTGATGTTGCAAAATGGAATTCTTAGCACCCATCCCGAAGCGGTGGCTTCAATGTACAGAGATCGCAATGTGATCTCATATCCTGTGGTTGATTATCTATATAAGTTCAACTAAAGAGGTTTACACTGAGCACTCCAATGACAGAACAACCTTCCGATCGCTGTTATCCCCAGATTTTTTTGATTCCCTTTTTAAAGGGGGAAATCCGGTGCTAAAGGCGAACGCTCCGCTTCTTCAGGTTATTTCTGTCCTCTCCGTTTTTATGTAAAAAGTTTAGTTGAACCTATATAATTCGATAATTATTAGCTAAGTGCTAATGGATATCTGGTGAAAAATAAAGACAAGACCAATAATCGGACTCTTTAGGGAGTCTTTTTTTGTCCAAATGTTCATGTCCACTGTGAAAGTAAGGTTACTCCATGGTTTAAACCAAACTTTGCCTATATCTGCTGTGGTTGAAAGAATATATTGAGAACAGGGCACAGCAAACTCGTTGTGGAGATCGGTAATGTCATGTATGGACCACTAGCCAACTCATTAACTAAGGGAGATGTGCAATGAAGATGAATGTACAAATTACGAGTATTTTGGCAGAACAAAAGGAATTGTTCCTCAACCTGTACAACTTGTACTTATATGATCTGTCCGAATTTTCTGGCGAGGATCTACTAGAAGAGGGGAAATATGATCCAACGAACACCTATCTATATCTGGAACGCGATGAATTACATCCGTTTTTGATTCAGTATGAAGGAAAGGTTATTGGATTCGTACTGGTCTGCTCACCTCCATATGTGCCGGAAGGTGTGGATTATACCGTGCAAGAGCTGTTCTTGGTCAAAAAATATCGCGGACAGGGGCTGGCAGCACAAACGGTTGACTTGGTTTTTGCTCAATTTGAGGGTACATTCAAAGTAGAACAGCTCGCTAACAATGCGACAGCAGTTTCATTCTGGAAAAAATATTATGAGCAACATCAGATTGAATACACTGAGTCTGAATATAACATTGAGATTGACAATATCGCTGGCAGTCACCGGATTTTGTCTCAGACTTTTGTGCGTGAAAGAGAGAAATAATATTTAAATTAGAAGGTGATTAGTTTGTTCATTATCGTAGCAACCAAGGGGAGTTTGAAGTGGATTTCAGGTGTATTTCAGGCAGAAGATGTAGCTAGACAGTACATGGATCTCATACCTGATGAGCTTAAGGCATACCAGAAATTCATTCAGATAGAAAACCTCACATATCCATTTTATATTATAGAGCGTCAGGATTCTCCATTTAGGTATCTTGGTAAAGATGAAGTGATTTCACTTTTTGATAAAACAGATGTGTCAGAGGATGAAGATGAGGTGCACTTCAATATTTACACGATTGATTCAGATTATAGATCGAACAAACCTGGAACAGATTATATGGGAGCACTGAGGCATGATCATGTGACCAATGAATCTATAGAGATGTACCGAGAAGAAGGAACAGCGTTTCTGAGTAGACGAAGGATTTTATGAATGTGAGAATTGAGGAAACTAGTGATTCAGCATTTTAGTTTACTACCTAATTTAATAAACGAGGATACCTATGGATACGACAACGAGGTGTCCTTTTTTTTGTTATATTTCAGTTCTGATGTGATAGGGAGGAGTAGAAAAAATGTATACTGTATGCACCGAAAGTTGGGCTCTAAACTCTTTAACAGACTGGGTTTTGTAGCCATATTTCATGGTCAGTATTTTATGTATACTATTGCTGATCTTTGTGATAAGTTGAGCGAGTAAGATCCAGTAATCATACTATGAGTGAGAGGACTAATATCATGAATTGTGCTAAAAAGCTTGTGACCACTCTATTGATTACAGTTATGTTGTTTTCATCGTTTAATGTAGTATTGGGTGCCGCCGAATCTTCGGCATCAGACATCGAGGGAAACTGGGCAGAAAGCCAAATTACGAAATGGATCGACAAAGGTTTTATTCATGGTTATGAAGATGGCAGCTTTAAACCGAACAATACCATAACAAGAGCAGAGTTTTTCTCATTGGTTAATCGTTCATATGGATTTACTGAAACAGCATCTGTATCCTTCAAGGATGTTACTTCATCTAACTGGGCATATGCTGAGGTTTCCAAGGCTGTAAAAGCTGGATACATAAAGGGTTATAGGGACGGTACAATCGGTGCCAATAAACCCATTACTAGACAAGAAGTTGCAGTTATTATCAATGATCTTCTGGATCTATCGAATGAAGCTAGTACTGGAAATCACTTTACGGATTCCAATATGATAGCCTTATGGGCTAAAAATTCGGTAGATGCTATAGTGGCTAAAGGGATTTTACAGGGCTACGATAATAACTTCAATCCGAATAAACCGATCACTCGTGCTGAAGCAGTCGTTGCGCTGGATCGTTCAGTGAATGCAAGAGCAACGGATTACAGCTTAGCTGGAACATATGGCCCTGAGGCGGGGACGCAGACCATTGATGGGGATGTGCTCATTAGCACGGCTGGGGTTACATTGAAGAATATGATCATCAAAGGAAACCTATTATTTAGTGAAGGTATCCAAGAAGGAGATGTACACCTTACGAATGTTACGATTAAAGGTGTGACACGGGTAGAGGGTGGGGGCGTTAGTACCATCTATTTAAAAAATACCGTAACATCTACCCTTATTGTTGATAAGAAAAAAGGACCCGTTCTCATTATTGTAGAAGGTTCAACGACAGTTGGAGAAGTAACCATTCACTCCCCTGCTACGCTACAAGAAACGGATATTACGGGGAATGGCTTCGGCAAGATTACATTATCCGAGCGGTTACCTGCGGGTTCAAAAGTAGGTTTGAAAGGAACATTTGATTCCTTAATCATTAAAGGCAGTGGGGTTCAGGTGGATATTCCTGAAGGCCGTATTAAGGACGTTATCGTAGCAGTTACAGCAACGGGGACGACTCTTAACTTAGGCACGGATGCAACGATTGTAAACCTTTTCTTAGATGCAGTCGCTAAAATTCTAGGCACGGGTACTATTGAAAAGGTGACGCTGAGTTCCGTTGCTAAAGGTGGTACGACTTTTGAAACTACAATTCGACTGTTGGATAAAGTCATAAATACAGTGACTCCAGCTACTCCAACTGCTCCTGTGACTTCACCTTCCACTGGAGGAACGGATACAACCGCTCCTACTCTGTCCAATGTAACGAGTGGTCATATTGCAGGTGGAGATCCTGTGGTGGGTAGAAGCAATGAAAATGGGTATCTGTATTTGGTTCCTTCCGCAACACCAAAAACAATCACTAGTCTAAACCAATCTGTTGCAGGGTTGTTTGGCAAGAAGCAGTCGGTGACAGCAAACGTAGATACGACAATGAGTACAGCGGGTTTAGTGTCAGGTACGTATGTCTTATATGCCGTTGATCTCGCGAACAATATATCGATGGCTTCGGCAGAGATCATTATTGGTACAAATCAGTTAACCGTTTCGGCTCCAGTACTCTCAACCGAGAAAATGTACGATGGAACGTCTTCGGCTACAGTAATAGCAGATTCACTAACCGGGGTTGCTGCTGGAGACCATGTAACCGTAAGTGCAGCAGCCACCTACAATGATGCAATAATAGGCACAGGTAAAACAATCACTGTAGTTTATACGTTAGGCGGAGCAGATGCAGCCAAGTATATTGCGCCTTCAAACTATACAACCCAGACAGGGGCCATTACAGCCGCACAGTTGACGATCGGGGAGCCGATGTTGACTGTTATTGAGAAGACAGATGGAGATTCATCGGTAGTCGTATCTTCAGGTTCCTTAGTTGGGGTTGTTCCAGGTGAGGATGTGACCGTGAGTGCAGATGCGGTATATGATACAACTTCCCGGCCTAATTCGGCGCTTGTAACTGTGGCTTACACAATAGCTGGTACGGATAGTGGCAAATATATTGCTCCAGCTAATAATACGAACTACACTGTTTATGTACAATTTAGTGTGGATACGGGAACGATTATAGATTTGATCACCACTTCCAAAGTGTATGATGGAACCTTAGCAACAACTGCACTAGCGGGTTCTAGAGTTGGATCTTGTGGAGTAGATGAACAAGGCATTTGTCCTGGGGATGACGTAACGGTTAGTGCTTCAGGAGTCTATGATAATGAAAATGTAGGAACAAATAAGAAGATAACTATATCGTATACTCTATTGGGACCACCTGTAGAAGTAAGGAATTATTCTCCACCAAAGGATATTGAAGTAGTTGGTGTGATCACTGCAAAGCAATTGATGATCACGGATCCGACATTAATACTCTCCAAAGTATATGACGGAACTCTTGCAGCAAATGTAACGGCAGGTGCATTAACTAACGTGATCTCTGGGGATGACGTACAAGTAAATGCTGTAGCGACATACAATAATGCAGCCGTTGGTACCAGTAAAGTAATAACAATTAAGTATACTCTTACAGGGGATGATGCAGGAAATTATATTGCCCCAGCAACGCAGATGGTTGGTACGGGGGAGATTACTGCTACACCCTGATATTTATGTAGAAGACTATTTTCATTAGTGACTTTTCTGATGAAGGTATAGATGCTAATAGAGTCTCCACTGTCGAATAAGACTGTGGAGGCTGTTTTGATTTTCTGAAAAGAGTAGAATATAAATGGTAGAGTTCAATGCTCAAAATGATTTCGCATTTACCAATACATGGGTTATGATGAATTAAGAGGATTGAACAGATATTGAAGCATGGGGAACTGTAACGGAGGTGCGGGTATGTCGAAGCATCATTTTGTTATTGAAAACAAATCGCAAGTAAACGAAGATATCTATACTTTCTATTCTTGGGACTCTAACGGCGTGATACATGGAAATGGATTAACCACAGAGAATCATGCGACCTTGGAAGACGAATTCATTGCGTACATCTATGATTCCCTTTGCTGGTTGGATACATGGAATCCATCTACCTGTATGAGATGTAGTGGACTGAACAACTATGGATTAACCGTTATTGAAGAGCAGGATGTTTTGTTGAAGTTTCATCAACTGATTCGGGCCTGGATGGATCTATTTAGCCATGCGACTGATCCGATCGTTCTTACAGGGCGTTACTGTGTTGATGGAGAAGAACAAAAGGGCTACTACGAGAAACTCGTGTACAACAAAGTTGAATTAATCAACGAATTACATAAGCTTGCGAACATGGCAAAGTATGCTGAGATAAATGGGAAATGCATTGTGCATTTCGGGATATGAAATTTAATTCTTTTATTTAAAGGTGAATAAAAGAATTGCTATAGCTTGTTGTTTTTTTAAAGTCTGTATGAGATTAATATTGTCACTAAGAGGTGTAGGAATGGAAAAAAACAAAATTAAAGCATACCAAACACTAATATACCAAGCCTTTTTAGATATACGTGTGATTGCATCCAAGTTAGCATATCCCTCAGTTGTAGATGTCGAGGATGCTAAAAGAAGTAGTCTGCTCATATTTCATATGACAAACGCTTTTCACAATCTTGCATTATCTCTGGCTGAGAACACAATTTCAAATTGTGAAGATGACTTTTGGAATAGAATAAAGTTTATCAATGAAAAACTTCCTGAGTCGATACAATATAAAGATATATTTAATAGGTTGATCCAAAATTCAGACTGTTAATGTAAATCCATTTCAATAAAGAAGGGAGTTTTTGTATTGCCTTGGCCGATGGTACATTTTGCAATTGCATCCGAATTGATATCCGAGCCATCCCCTGAATTGTTATTGGGAAGCCTTGCTCCTGATTCGATCCATGTAAGAACTAATCTTCGTACAGAAAAGGCAAGAACCCACCTCATGCCAGAGGCAGGAAGATTCGCAACAGACGAAGAACTTAAAGGATTTTTTGAATCCAACAAGAAGTTAGCTTATAGTGATCCCAAATTCCTGCAATATCTGTGCGGTTACATCGCCCATATCTATACGGATCGCGCGTGGACATTCGATATCTATCCTGCATATGAAGTCCATCCCAACGGAAGAAGTGTGTATACACAGGATGTCACAAAGCTGGAGTTTATGATTTTACGGAATTGGAACAGGGCCAACGATTGGTTAAATGAGCTGAATGTGGGAAGAGCATTTGATTTAGGCGGATTGCTGGAATCTGAGGTGTACCAGTATAGAGAAGAGAAACTTGAGTTTTTAGTTAACCCTGACAACGAACCTTTGGGTGATTTAAATATGTTATCCATGGAAGCTATGGAAGAGTTCATACATAAAACGGCGTTAGCGCTAAAAGAATTGTATACAAGTTGGAATGTGTATGAAGATTTACGCAGCAATGAAGGCACTGCACAAATGCGTTTGTGAGTTGCATCCCAAGATTAATGAGATTATTTTAGCTGTAAATGAAGGGAATATTGCGGCACAGCGGTTATATCTGAAAATGGGTTTCCAGTTATTCTGCTTCACAGAATTGCATAAAGGAGGATGACTATGGACATCGTTATGACACTTGAACCGCACGGATGGCTGGATATTCTTGTTCAACCCGATCAGGGAGAACAGATTGAGATTCCGGTTTCTTTTTTGTCGGATGCGGTGGATGAGATAACACGTCAATTCGTTGCATTGCACAAAGGAGCGACGGAGGTAACCATGACCATGCAGACCGAACCTGGAGAATATCGCTTCTGGATCAAGAAACGTTCGCAGATAATCGTTCAATTCATGGTGTATGAGATGAGTGATAACTTTAGCACGGAAGCCGTTACAGAGGGGCGATTGCTTATGTCTGAGGAGTTATCCTTGGTCAAGTTGACTAAGCTATTTTACAGAGAATTAAGCAAATTGAAGGAAATGGGACCGGAGGAATATCACAAACGGTGGAGTTTTGAGTTTCCCTTGAATGCCTATGAGCGGATAGGAAGGGCCGTCCAGATCCGATGAAATCGAATGTTTTGAGAGAAGGAGAGATTACGTGGCGAACATACATAAGGGAAGATACTCCGCTCAGATTGAGGGAGAATTTGTTGTTTTTATCATCGGAATGAGGATCAATCGTCTGTGGGCTATACACAAATGGTTGCCTGTCTTTAAGTCCATGGGACCGATGATTAAAGAACTGTATATGAATCCGGAGACTGGATTTCTGAGTACAGAGTATTTTATAAACTGGCGTGGGGTGACGTTACTACAATACTGGCGCTCGTACGATGAATTGGAGAAATACGCACGGGGCGGATTACACTTGGAAGCTTGGAAAAAATTCAACCGATCCATTGGTACTGACGGAACAGTAGGAATTTATCATGAAACATACAAGGCTCAGTCGGGTTCCTTCGAAACCATATACGCCAACATGCCCAAATTCGGATTAGCTAAAGCGTCTGGACATGTGCCTTCGACAGGCAGTATGGAAACATCCAGACGCAGAATAGGCGGAGAGAATGATCCGGCAGTGGAAGCACCGGAGAATCCTTAAACGTTGAAAAGAAAGGAGCCTGTTATGAAGGCTAAACTTCGACCAGAAGATATATATTCAAAGCAACTTAGCTGGCTGTGTATTGAACCAATGCTTGTTTCGGTACGGGGCAGAGATATGGCAGCCAAAACAGAGATATACCGAATGTTACACGAAGGGCAACAAGCTTTATTTCTGTTCTATTCCTATCACAATCACACGAAAAGTCTGGCAGAATTTTATTGGTTTTCGGCATATAACATCATTGAGATCAAAAGTTGGAATGGAATTAAAAATGGGATGCACTTTTTTCATTTAGATGAGATGGTTAATGTACTTGAACAGATTGAAAGTCTCATTACGGACAAAAATAAAGTGGGTGAAGAGTGGCTTGAGGTGCTGGCCACAGATCTGGATAAGGACCCAATCTTGCTTCAGAGAACAGAGGTGTTATATGCGACCTATCAGACCGTGGCGCAAGCAGCTATTACACATATGAATGAGATAATCCTGCAAAATCAGGAGATGTATCTGGAGGTTGAGTAAGGTTAACGTAGCACCTCCTTATAATAAAAGAACTGCTCCCATGGAGTGGTTCTTTTTAGTATTTATGCAGTACCGATGCAACAAACTTGCAAAATCATGCAACAAAACGCAATACAGTGGGATTGCCGTAACTATGCTTGTAATATGAGTTGTGAGAGGAGGGGCAAACACATGAAAGTCATTTTTGAAGAGGACACGACAGTTGAAAAAAGGTTAGCCAAGGTCATAACCCATCCTGCGGAGAAGTCGAAGTGGGACCGTATTCAGAAGGCAATCTGTGAATCGGAAACTCAATTAACGGTCATCCATGCCAAGAATAATCGCAATATACAGATCCAGTTGAGCTCAGTGGTTGCCTTTGAATCAGAGGATCGGATGTGCTGTGTCCGGGTGATCTCAGGTGAGAGGTACTTGCTTCATAAACGTCTGAAATTTGTAGAAGAGGATCTGGATGACCTTCATTTTGTAAAAATAAATAATCAAACGATCATCAATACGCGGTACATCACCGCATTCTCTGCAACAGACCAAGCTCGAATTAAGGTAGACCTGAGCGATAGCTCCAGTTACTTCGTCAGCCGATTTTATATTAAAAACTTTAGGGGGAAATTATCATGATTACTCAACTTAGAAATTCTTTTTTTCAAGTATTCACTATAATGACGCTATGGATCACGTTCTTGGCTACAATATTCTTTGGTGATCTGCCCATTCAGATGTCCTATTTATGGAACATAGCGGGTATTGCTTTTATTGCAGCTTTGTTGTTTGGAATGATGTATAACATACTGTGGAACTATTTTACGTTAAAACCGGTATGGAATATCGTCATTTCTTCCACATTCAATATTGCAGGAGGTATGGCGATGGTATGGTTATTCTCGGTAGACATGTTCCAATTCATCGCTCCCTGGTTCCCCGGCATGTGGTTATTATCTATCGTGCTACACGTCATCGCTTTTTATTTTTATGCTAGAATGGATAGCAGGAAAAAAGCGGAAGAGTTAAACAACATTCTCAAGTAGGTAAGGGGAACAAATATGAACGAGGAAGAACTGTTGCAGCTGTACGGATTGGAGCCTAGAACCGTATGATTTTGTTAATTTCTCCAACGCGGAATGGGTCTCACACTATAAATAATATTATGGTGTTTGATTCGGATTTATAAGGTATGGAAGGAGGGGGACTATGCCAAGTTTGCATGACAACATCATATTAAGCTACGAAGTTGATTTAGAGAACAAAAGAATCAGGATGCGCACACGTTCGAGTCATGCTGTGCCGAAAAATATGGATGTTATATTCTCTGGTGTAATGGCCCATGCGTTTGATACACCGCTGCATGGCAGCATTATTTTGGATCTGGATGATTGGGATATAGAGCATTTTATCCCTTATAATCGCGAGTTGTTAGAATCGGGGATGGGTCAGGGGTGGCCTGTCAGTTATGATTCCTATGACGAATTGCAAATCCGGCTGATCGAGGAGAAATACAAGTACATGGTGATCTCATCCTCGTATGGATTGAGTGGTTGGGTTTTGGCGAAAAACGTAGAGATTACTGTTCAAGAAACGGGGTGAACGGGATGAAGGGTGAAAACACACAGCATGGTGGCAAGAAGGGCGCAGGACTAAGAACGGGCATTGTTGTTCTTGTTGTTCTGCTCGTTATTCTAGTAATGACCAATCCAAACGAAGAAGATTTTGTTGCGTGGCTCGCAAGTGAACATGACATCCATGCTTCGTATGATGTGATTGATGGCAGGTCGTTTACGCAGACGATCGACGGTGAGGAAAAGAAGCTTCACTATAAAGGCGGACATATAGGGCATATGGGGATTTTTTCAACATACAGTTACCGTTTTGCGGATACTGAAGAAAAGGAGATCCAAATTGTAGCGGCCGGCATAATGAATATGTTATTTGATAGATAGGTAGATTGATTGTGGACGGTTACAAAAGTTCGATGAAAGATCTGCTGATATCCACGCGCTTTGCATGATGTAACTCGTGCAGAGAAGCGTGGTTTTTTGCGCGAGAAGCGATAGAAACAGAGATGGTTAACTTCGTTTATTCGCAAATTCCACATTATGGGTTATGATGTACCTTGAGAGAAAATTTTACATACATAGGAAGTCTCTATTTTAAATAAAATATTTTAAATAAAAGGCATTTAAGGTCTTTACCAGGGGAGTATTATCCATGATTGAATGGAGGGCTGATTATGAAAAAGTTAACCATAGTTTCATTATTATTTCTACTTCTAGTGGCCTGTAAGAACCAGGAAAACACTGAAGATGCACAACAATCATCGACATCCCAAGAGAAGGAAGACATCCCACCAGAGTATCTCGATGAAACAAACTATACAGGGGACAAATTGGAAATCGTCAAACTTATGAATGCTCGTATGCGTTATTTATACGAAGAGGATGAAAAGCGATATATGAATCTTTTTGATCCAAAATCTCCTATATCAAGTATGGGAAGATACAAAGTTCTCAAGGTTACTCCCATGAGCGACATAACTATACAGGAGCAAAGGAAGCTCTTTCAGGCAGTGGTGACGGTTAACGAGTTAAAAGAGAACAATGAAGAGTATAACAATACGATGGTGTTTTGGAAAAAGAAAGAAGATGGCGATTCTGCGCAATGGGTTATTGCAGATATTGATTGATAACATAGTGTCTGACACATGAAAGATCCATATCTTCACACAAAGTAAAGGGTGATGTAATGATGACAAGGCGATTAATACTGATTGAAGGGTTACCGGGTTCAGGCAAGTCAACAGTTGCCAAAATGGTATCCGAAATTTTGATAGGACAAGGCAAGGAGGTACAACTATTTCAAGAAGGGAACCTGGATCACCCTGCTGATTACGAGGGCGTATCTTTTTATTATGCTGGAGACTTCGAGGCTTTATTGAAAACACATGAAGAATACAGAGAGATTCTGGAAAGCAATGCGACTGCTCATGATCAAGGTTTCCTGATTCCATACCGTAAGATGAAAGAGCAATGGGGAATAGAGCTTCCTGATCACATTGTACAGGATATTTTCAGACGAGATATTTACGAAATTCCTTTTGAGCAAAATGTTAAGCTGATCACCGGGAAGTGGCAAGATTTCTCCCAAAACGTGTTAAGCACGAATGATGACTGCATCACGATATTTGAATGTTGTTTTATCCAGAATCCACTAACCATGGGTCTCGTAAAATGCAATCAATCCAAAGAGCAGAATGTGCAGTATGTATTGGAACTGGGGCGTATCATTCATGCTCTGAATCCGCTTCTCATCTATATCGACCAGAAAGATATATCCTATACCTTTGATAAGGCAGTCAGTGAAAGACCAAAAGAATGGTCAGAGGGATTCATTAATTATTATACGAACCAGGGTTTGGGGCAGGCACAGGGTTATCAGGGTGTTGAGGGTACGGTACAGGTTTTGCAGGAAAGAAAGAAGCTGGAGTCCAAAATCTATGGGTTACTTCAAATGGATAAGGTATGGCTGGATAATTCGGATTATGACCGCGAGGCTTGTAGGCACAAGTTAGAAAAGATTCTGCAGTAACCTTAATGAAATACGAATACATACCGGAGGTCAGTTTTATGACATTTTATGGAGTAGCCTTAATTGCAATAACCGCAATCTTAATTATTATAGGTGTTCGAAGCAAACGGAAAGTAATTCTTAGATGGGGCATAGCCAGTTTAATTTTATTGCTCGTACTCATCATTCCCTCATTCATCATGGGATTCATGGACGGATTTGCTGATGGATGGTCAGCGAGATGACCACTGCAGATAACAATAATGTATCGTATGAACAAAATAACAACAAATTCAACTTCCGTGTGGCAGGTATTGTGATGGATGCGGGAAGAGTTCTTTTGCATACGACTGAACAGGATGATTTCTGGAATCTGCCCGGAGGTCGGGTGAAATTAAACGAGACAACAGAAGCGGCTATTATACGAGAAATGATGGAGGAACTGTGTGTTCATGTAGAAGCGCAAAGGCTCGCATATGTTAGTGAAGATTTCTTTGAATATGATGGTCTGAAGTATCATGAAGTTGGCTTTTATTATCTCATCACATTGCCGGAAGCCCATAAGCTATATAGTGAAACTGAATTCAAAGGTTTAGAAGATAACGGTAAGTTAACTTTCCAATGGTTTTCCTTGGACGAACTAGAGCTGATGGAAGTATATCCTGTGTTTTTGAAAAAGGAACTGAGTAACCTTCTTGATGCAAAAGGCATCAAACACTTCATTCAGAAATAGAGGAATAGGTGCCTATGGACATTACATTTATTCGTCATGGTCATGGCGAACACTTGATGGATTACCCAAATCAATTAAATTGTCAGCATCCGGGCCTCACTGAATTGGGGAAAAGTCAGGTTATAGCGTTGCGTAAACAAGTGGTTTTTGCGCCTGAAGACGTCATTTTGATTAGTCCAACGAAACGTACTATTGAAACAGCACAACTCCTAACCCCTAACAAAAATCTTGTGTTCTTCAGCCCACTGGTTGGCCCAAGAATGTTTCCTCAGAATCCAGAGTTTGTTCCTTTCGTCTGTGATCAGATCTATTCCAAGGAAGAGCTCAGCCATCAGTATAGTGACATAAGATTGGTTGAATTGGGGTTCGATTGTTGGGAAGAAAGTATTAATCAGATGGATGCAGATCGGTTCCAGATATTAGCTGAACAGCTTCTTGAGTGGTGCAGGCAACAGGGCGGCAATACGTTTATCATTTCCCATGATGGTACGATATCGAACTACAGAATGGTACTCGGAGAAGAAGGGTTAACCAAAAGTGATTTTCTTGGTGAAGCAGGGCAGTACACGATCAGGAACTTTTAACGATCTAAGGAGATTCCGTCAATCTCTTTTACTACACATTAGACAAGGAATCTGCTTTATAAGCGACTATAACTGCACTTAGGGGGATTTTCAATGAAGTTATCGGATTATGAGTATCTGACTTTGGCTCTGGAAGAAGCAGAACAATCATTTACTGAAGGAACGTATCCGATTGGTGCGATAATCGTGGATGTGGATGGGATTGTCGTGAGTAAAGGCCGGAACCGAGTCTTCTCAGATTGCGACCCCACCGCACATGCTGAGGTGGATGCCATTCGTCGGGCAGGAAAACATTTGCTGGATGTAGAGAAGAAGAAATTCTCGAAGAAGAAAGAATTGACGCTTTATACTACCTGTGAGCCTTGTCCCATGTGTTCGTGCACCATATTAATGTCGGGGATTAAGAAGATTGTATGGGCAGCAGATGATGAAGAATATGGAGGGCTTCGACGTTTCAAGGAAGGGCCTCATTTTATCCATATGTTCGACACGTTATCCTGTGTTGCAGCACCATACCTTGATCTGGAAAATAAACAGAGAGCATTGCTCGCCAAATGGAATATTGGTAGAGGATTGCTTAATACAGAATGGGAGATTCCTAAGAAATGATCTTTTTATAAAGGGGATGAATACACATGGAATTCGTGGGAGAGAAGGTAAGAATAACAACAGTCACAGAGCAGGACCTCGACTTCATATGTCAACTTGAATGTGACACAAATATATGGAGCTTTGAGGAAACTGTTGAAACGGATGAGGAAAAGGTCCGTGAGAAATATGGCAGCCATTTTGCTGTCGCAGATGAGAAACCGTATGCCTATGATTTTGTTATACGCCGCTTGAATGATCCGGAAGATACACCCATTGGTATTGTTCAGATGTGGAGTTATGTGGATTACCGAAAAAGCTGGGAACTTGGATACGGTGTGCTTTCGGAATACGCAGGCAACGGGTATGGGAGCGAGGCTACACATCTTTTGTTACAATTTGCGTTTCAAGAGTTACAAGCTCATAAGGTCGTCGGTATGTGCAATTCACAAAACGTTCGCTCAGCAGCACTGATGAAGCATGTGGGTATGACACGGGAGGCCGTCTACCAGGAAGAACTATGGTGGAACAATCAGTGGACAGACCAGTACTTTTTCTCGATTTTGGATAGAGAATTTAAGTCAGTCTAATAGGTACGGGAGGAAATAAGATGACTACGTTGGTTCTGTTGTGTTTCTCGTAAATTAGGGCAAAGGTGGTTATAACCATGGGGAGAATTACGGTCTATCATTATGATGCTTTCTCTACCGTTCCCGGTCAAGGTAACCCGGCAGGAGTGGTTTTTGATGCTGATCATTTCAGTGAGACGGAGATGCAGCAGATCGCTTATAAGGTTGGTTTTAATGAGACGGTATTTGTGTTGAACTCTGAAGTAGCTGACGTCAGACTACGTTATTTTACACCGGGGCATGAGATTAATCTGTGTGGTCATGCCACAATGGCATCACTGTATGGTTTGAAGACGCGTGGGATGTTGAGTGACAAAGAGTTAATCACGATTGAAACCAATGTAGGTACATTACCCATACGATTTGAGCGCAATGCCGACACCATTTACATGGAAATGAAACAGGATCAGCCGCAGTTTATACCATTCCAGGGGGATATCGAGAAGCTGGTAAGCGCCATCAATCTCACTCTGGATGATGTTGACCTTTCTACGCCAATCGTTTATGGAAGTACAGGAGCCTGGACGTTATTAATCCCGATTCGTGAACTGAACTCCTTTATGAAAATGAAACCGGATTCTTCCCAGTTCCCAGGAATTTTAATTGATAATCCCAAAGCTTCCCTGCATCCCTTTTGTTTCGAAACCCGTGATTTCGATGCGATGATGCATGCCAGACATTTTTCATCACCATACTCTGGTACGACGGAAGATCCTGTGACTGGAACAGCCTCCGGGGTGATGGGTGCCTATTATTTAACCTATGTGAAACCGGAGATTGATGAGATACAGTTTGTGATAGAGCAAGGGCATGAGATTGGAAGAGATGGAAAGGTTCAAGTGAGTGTGATTCGGGATGGTGAGGATATGGATGTCAGAATGAAGGGGACAGCTGTATTTGTGCGTGAACTGAATGTTGAATTGGACATTTGATCATATACGAAAGCAAAAAGGGCGAAGGGAGATTAACATTTTGCAAATTTTTGATATTCGGCAGAAGCCGGACGTGCTGCAAGAAGCAGTACAGTATTTCTGGAAACAATGGGGCTCGGAATCAAGCTTCCATTTCTATCGGGATTGTATAGAGCGTTCTGTGGATACAGAGAGTGATGTACCAAGATTTTATGTGATGTTGGACGGAGACCGAATTATCGGTGGGTGCGCTTTGTTGCGAAGTGATCTGAATAGCAGGCAGGATCTTTTTCCCTGGTTTGCGTGTCTTCATGTTGATCCAGAATATCGGGGCCAGAATCTGGGTGGACAACTTCAGACCCATGCATTAAATGAGGTGAAAGCAAAAGGGTATGACAAGCTGTATTTATGTACTGATCTGACTGATTATTATGAAAAAAATAACTGGGCCTATATCGGCAAAGGATATCTGCTCGATGATGAAGAGACGAGAATCTATGAATATACGATTTGATAGAGGTTACACACGCTTTACGGCTTTGTCTTGAATTCGGGAGGAATGAACCTATGATTACCGAGATTAATAAACATGATTTCCACAAAGTAAAACATCTCACGGACTCGTGTCAGAATATTGAAGTCAAGGCGGTGGCGTCTGGCTTGAACCCGGGACGGATCTATGTAGATGATGCAGAGAATATCACAGCAGCTCTAATTTGGGTACATGGACAATCTGGTTTTCAGTTGATCGGCGACTCTCGAAGTGAGCCCTTTCTGAATGAATTGAAAGAGTACATGCGGGAACGTATTGAACCTGAGTTATTGGACTTACATATGCATGCTGTTGAAATTGGTGTGGTGGACGAAGCCTGGGAAGATTTTCTTCGGCACATCTCCGGGAAAAGAGATATCTCCAGTGATATTCAGCATGTATTCAAGTTGAATCCAAATTCGATAAGTCAGCAAGCACCTCTCGACATATGTGCTTCACAGGACGAGAAAGTCAGAATTCTCAGGATAGATGAAGTACTATTAGGAGAGAAAAGATATAACAATTCTCCATTCCTGAAAGATAAAATCTCTCACTTTTGGAAGACAATAGATGATTTTTTACAACATGGCTTTGGCTATATTGCAGTGCATAACGATGATATCGCGAGTGTTTGCTTTTCGGCATTTATCGCAGATCAGACACATGCGGTTGATATTGAAACGGTTGGAGTCTACAGAAGAAGAAATTATGGTGCGATGGTGGCAAAAGCTTTTGTAGATGAATGCAGTCGTGCAGGCATACATCCGTATTGGGATTGTTCACCGGACAATGCGGGCTCAATTCGTCTGGCACAAGGTGTGGGGATGTCACTCGATTTTAACTATAGAGTTTACTGGTATGATCTATCCACGTAGATGGGTATCGGATAATGAAGGAGGATGTGCTGTGAGCGAATCATTACAGGATCAGATTCACTTTCTCATTGAGATTGATAAACTCAAAACGATTGAACGAAAGACGAGAATTATGCACGGTGAGAGACTTGAAAATGATGCGGAGCATTCCTGGCATCTGGCGATGATGGCCTTGGTTTTGCAGAGTCATGCCAACAAGGATGTGGATATCCTCAAAGTCATTAAGATGCTTCTCGTTCATGATCTGGTCGAGATTGATGCCGGAGATACGTTCGCTTATGATACGGTGGGACACACGGATAAATATGATCGTGAACTCAAAGCAGCTCATCGGCTGTTTGGTATATTGCCTAAGGAACAGGCGGAAGAACTATTCCAATTATGGTTAGAATTTGAAGCAAAGCAGACGCCTGAAGCACAATTTGCCTCATCTCTGGATCGGTTGCAGCCTCTGATCCATAATCATCAGAATGAGGGAGATACGTGGCAGAAATATAACATTACCAGTGATCAGGTATTAAACAGAAACCGTGAGATTGCGAACGGTTCCGAAATATTGTGGGAGTATGCACAGCAGCTTATTCAGAAATCTGTGGATGAGGGAATCTTGACCAAATCATAAGGATACGTTTTAACGTATGCACTCTGAAGATGGGGGAGAAGCACGAATGGGGTATATCATGGAGCTAAGAAAACTGGTGGGCCCGCGTCCTCTAATTATGGCGGGCTCATGTGTACTCGTGTTCAACGAGGAAGGTCACCTGTTGCTACAAAAACGTACAGATAGCTTGGATTGGGGGACACTTGGGGGATCCATGGAACCCGGGGAGTCTTTGGAGGAAACAGCTTCGCGGGAATTGTATGAAGAGGCCGGACTGAGAGCGGAATCGTTCAAACTCATTAGCATTTTTTCAGGTGAGGACATGTACTATCAGTACCCACATGGTGATGAAGTGTACAACGTCATGGCTGTTTATGAAGCTTCAGGCATCAAGGGCAGCCCAACCATTATGGACGACGAAGGGCTGGAACTCCGATATTTTGATCTGAACCAGCCGATCCCTGAGATCAATCCGTTTACGGAATATGTGTTGAAGAAAGCAGGATATATTAGAACTAACTAGCTGTATACCCGATTAACAAACTTCCACCGTTCACTTACGGATGTGGAAGTTTTTTTCGTTTTGAATCAATAAGTACACCGAATGACTTTTACATCCACCATAAAAGTTAACTGAGGAAAAATATGCTAGAATAGGGAGTGGTAGTTTAATAGGTTCATAGGAGGAATAACAATTATGATTACTATACTTCTAATGTTGATTAATGTGTTGTTGTACGGACTGGGTGTGTATGCACTGATCCTGTTTATTAAGCTGGCCCGGCGTGGGATTCAGGCACTGGATATCTACCTGTATGAGAAACGGGGAGAGCGGTTCTAACGTTCACCATCTCACACTCGAACAGAATTATCATTTTTCTCTCAGTGTTTTATCTTTCCTATTCTAGTATGATTAACGCATCATTCCAGTAAAGAGAGGTTCATGACATGGATGCTTTTCTAGAACAAATTAACAAGTTAAACGAGCTTCAGAAAGACTTGGTTAGTCTACATCCTTTGTTTGCAGAACATTATCCAGTGGTTGTAGCCTATGAAGCTTTATTATATATCTATGATTATTCGTCCAAAACGCAGCAATATGAGTGGGTGAAGACAGTACCTGACGATTTATATATTCCAGATGAATGCCTTGCCGCAATGCCGGTGCATCATATGGATGGAAGAATGTGTGCGATTGTAACGGATACAGCGTTCAAAGATCTGGAGCAGAAAGTCTATCTGTTCCACGAATATGTTCATTGCTATGTATATGAGAAATATGATGAACGGATCGTCAACCGTCTCAAGATTAAGCATAAAATGGACGAACTGAAGCGTGTAACATGGGAACTGGATTATGAATTTCCGTACGAAGATAAAATCGTTGTGGAGCGGATTAACTCATTGTTGTCTGCTTTGAAGAGTAAAGACCTGACACAAGTACAGACAGCTAGAAAGGCGTTGTTCACTTCATTAAATGAAGAACAAGCCGAGTATTGGAGCTGGTTTGAGTGGAACGAGGGTTACGCGCGTTATATTGAGAATCTGATTCGGGCAAAATTTGGGCAGGAGAGCAATCATTTTGGAGATACAGCTCCGTTTAATCGTCTAGTATTCTATGAATGTGGGTCGGAATACATTAGTCTGCTTGTGAAGGAGCACCCGGAATACCATACGGATCTCGAGCAGCTGTTTGACCGCATGCAAGTGGAGAGAATTCAGGGATAATCACGCATCTACGGTGAAAAAAAGGTGGAACCTAGCGAAGTTTCACTATTCCAGTGATCTGCGTTGCACCAGTAGGTTATATCGTTTCTTTTCCCAAGTATAGTAGAATACTTCCCGATAAAAGGAGATTAACTCTATGCCGTTACCTATGGTTCATCTCAATATTGCTAATCTGATTGCCGACTCGCTGCAAATGCAAGCTGATCGAGGTTCATTCTATCTGGGGAATATCGCCCCGGATTCCATACATATGCGCGAAGGGTACAACCAGAGATGATAAGGAGTACACCCATTTTAACCCGAAAGATAATGGAGATTACGTTGGTGAACTGAAGGATCTCTACTCATTCTATATGCAACAACTTACCGATGAAGGATGGAAGTGGTTTGTGCGAGGATACTTTATGCATGTGCTGACAGACTATTACTGGTTCCGGAGTGTGCATCCTGAATTCGTAGAACGGGTCAACAAGGTAGATCAATATATAGGCAGTAGCAGATCGAAGGATGAACTAGCACGTTTATATTACCAGGAGACGGACCAGATCGATTTCAATCTCTATCAAGGTTCAAGTTGGAGCGAAGAGGTATGGCAGGTGCTCAACAGTTCACCGGGTTATGACATGACGGATCGGTTAACTGCCGATGAGATTGTACGCTGGCGGGACCACACGTTTTCTTTTCTTAATGGGGAAGAACCAGGAATTACTCCTGAGTTCATCACGGGTGAGAGAGTTCAGGTATTTGTGGAAGAGACCATAGAGCGACTGATCTCTATGTTGTCTTCATGGGACCCGGAGTTACGTAACTTGATATGAATATAGATAGTTAGTGCAGTTGAGTCATTTCATTATATACTGTATTTATTACTTCTCTACTCATTACTAGTTTATTTAATACTAAGTCAGGGAGGCACGCAGTATGGTGAAATATGTAGGAATGTTGCTCGTATTTGTCATTGCCACGTTCATTGCAGGGTGTAGCAAACCGAATGAATCGAACGCGGAAGAAGGGCTTCCTGTACTGATCACTTTAACGTGTAATCCCAACCTTGCCTTGGAACCATGCCAAGATGTTGTGTTTGATCGATCTGACGAGATTCGAATCATGATGGAGGCCATACATAAGGCAGAGCGTATGCCAGGTATTATTGATTATGGTACGCAGTACAAGATGAGCATAACAAATGCGGACAGCTCCATAACACGGTATGATTTTTCACTAGGAATGGATCCCAAGATGCAAGGCTTGTTAGTAAACGAGGAAGACACGCATACTGGATATAGCATTCCTCTTGAGGATGCGAATCAACTAAGAAGACTGATTCAGCGACGTATAGATTAAGAAGGTATATGGAACGGAGAAGAACCTGTGGATGACAAAATCACCATTGAACCTTTGAAACAATCGGATGCAGATGGAGTGTATCAGGTGTTCGAGACAACCATTCCCGCAGCATTTGATCAGGAGGGAATAGGCTCGCTTCTGGATGATATTCAGGATGAAATAACACAGAAAAAAGCGATGATTCACATGGCATTGCAAGCAAAGGACAACATAGAACCAAGTGTGTTTTTCCTCGTCGCCAAAATGGGAGATGTTATTGTAGGCACAATCTCGTATGGACCGTGTGGTAAGGAGATTCGAGAATGTACAGAGGGCCGGCTGAACGATATCGGAGAACTGGGTAGCCTGTATGTGTTGCCCGAGGTTCAAGGACAGGGGGTTGGTTCGGCGCTCATTCTTGCACTGGTTACTGAACTGCAACGGCTGGGAATTCAGCAATTCTGCCTGGATAGCGGTTACCAGATCGCACAGAAGAAGTGGCAACGCAAATTCGGTGAACCCTATGTGGTGGCGAACAACTATTGGGGAGAAGGAACAGATCATATGGTTTGGCTGTGTGAAGTACAGGGTTTTATAGAGGTTGTTCAAAAAGCCCGCTTTTGATTACGAAGGATGCCTATCGGCATCATCAGCATCGAATATGGAATTCAGCCGAAATGTCCGTTGCTCACGTAGTTTTCCTACGCTCCGCTACTCCATTTCTAGCTTCATCCCATCTTCTCGGTACTGAAAACCAGTCTTTTTGAACATGCACTAAAGTAAAATGACATGAACAAAAGAGATGACGACCTGTATTGTATAGGGGTCATCTCTTTATCTTTTTGCATCGATCGTGGACGATTGTTCGTACAGTGTACCATGTGTGTTTTTATGTACCCGAGGAAAAAAGGAGTGAACATATGTCAATACAGTGGAATACACCCGAGCAACGGCTGTCCCCTCATGCGGTAAACTTGTGGAGAATTAGCGCCATCATATGGAATGTAATAGGCTTTCTGATCCTTGCCGTACTGTTAATACTGGACTCCATCTATGGATGGAAGACGTGGATTGGTTGGATTTTGTGGGGCGTTACGGCCATATCGGTGCTCTATGCGGTGTGGGATATTTTCATCCAGCCGTCATGGTTATACAAGCATTGGTACTATGATGTGAATGAGGAGTTCCTGCAACTGAAGCGTGGGGCGCTAACCAAGGTACATCAGATCATCCCCATGGCGAAAGTGCAATCGGTTACAACCAATCAGGGACCTTTGATGCGAAAATATGGACTCTATTCCGTATCGGTTGGCACGATGGGTTCATCGCATGAAATCCCGGCATTGCCAGAGGAAGTCGCTCTTGCACTCCGTCATCAGATTGCGTCCTATGCGCGGATTAATGAGGTGGATGAATGATCGATATGAAGCGACATCATCCATTAACCATGCTGTGGAGCTTGTGGAAACGGGTAAAGAATTGGTTCGCTATCGTCCTTTTTTTGTTTGTTTTCCGTCAGGGCTCGGAGTCCCAATGGATATTCTATGGAAGAATCGCTTTTTATGTAGGTGTCTCCATTAGCATCCTGTCCATGATCCTGAAGTGGTTCACCTCGCGTTATGCAGCAGACGATACAGCCTTTCATATCTATAGTGGTGTGTTTAACCGTACCCGAAGAACGATACCTTATACGAAGGTCCAGAATGTGAATCGTCATACAACGCTGTTTCATCGTTTGTTCAGGGTGACGTCGATTCGATTCGAGACCGGAATTAAGGGAGAAGATGCTACCTTTCAGTTACACGTTGTATCACTTTCCGAAGCGGAACAGCTGGAGAAGATTGTAGCAGGTCATATGGCTGAAGAAGCAGAAACAGCAGGAGCAACAGAGGAACATGATACGTTGGATGCAGTTCAGGTTATGGAAGAGGGAGAGGCGCAATCTGAACCTTTTATAACTGATGAAGTCATGTCTCTGCCTGCAAAAGAAAAACAGGAACGGGTTGTTCATTATCATTCCACCCGCAAGGACATATTCAAAGCATCCTTTACCTCGCTTAGTTTTCTTGTACTGATTCCGGTCTTGGCTACGCTCTATTCCTGGGTGAAGGACTTCTTCCCTGATGAAGAAGTAACGGAAAGTTTGTTATTAACCTGGCTTGATTCCTGGTGGATTGCCGGTTTGATGATTTTAGTTTTATTGATCATATCTATTGCTCTGGGCATAGTCAGAACCTTCGTAAAGTATGGCAATTTCCAGATCACCTCGGATGCCAAGCGGATCTATATCTCGAAGGGCATGATGGAGCAAACGTCATTTTCAATCTTGAAAGAACGAGTCCAGGCCGTGAAAATTACACAGTCGCCAATGAAAAGGCTGCTTGGACTGGCGGAAGTAGAACTGACCACTGCAGGTAGTCTGGGAGAATCCGAGCAGGAAGTGAACTCGCTCTATCCCTTCTTGCCTGTGAAGCAAGCCTATACCCTGATTGAGGAGATCCTGCCATCCTATCGGGTTACGCAAGAGATGGAAAAACTTCCACGAATATCACTATGGCTGCGCCTGCTCAAACCAAGTTGGGGATGGATCATGATCACGGGTTTATTGTGGTATTTCAAACCATTGGTGTTTGGGCAGAAACATGCTTGGTGGATGATTTCCGCGATTCTGCTCGTGTGGATTGCAACATGCAGAGTGATGGACTTTTTCCATACCCGATACATTCTGCATCAGAATTTCATTCAACTTCGAACCGGTGCGCTCACGTCAACACTCTTTATCTCCAAACGTGAGAAAGTCATCGAAGTGCAGATCACCCGTAATGTGTTACAGCGTTGGTTCGGTGTGGCTTCCATTCATACCGTAAACCGCGCCAAACCAGTACTGTATCATCGGGCACATGACATTTCCCTGGATACGGCCAAATCATTTCAATCATGGTATATGGGACGTACCCAAGATGTTCAGACCCGTTAATTGTAGAGCAAGTGCAGGAAGACCAAACAAGGTTATTCTGTACTTGCTCTTTTTAATTGAAGACAGAGGAGGAAGAACAATTTGATTAAAGCTGTGTTCTTTGATGTGGACGGTACGTTGCTGAGCGAAATAGATCGGAGTTTATCACCGCGTACAGCTGAGTCGATCCGGGAATTGATTCCTAAAGGCGTTCAAGTTGTACTCGTCACAGGCAGGCCCTATAATTTATGCGAAGAATTCAGAAATCTCGGAATAGATACAATCATTTCGGCTAATGGGGCATTGATCAAAGCAGGTGATGAAGTGATACATAAGTCTGTACTTTCAGCACAGATGGTTAGAACATTTAGTGAGTTTGCCGAGTTGCAGGGGCACAGTATTTCATATTTTACAGAGTCATTTGATACGAACGGGTTGTGTACAGTAGATGGTCGTGTTACTGATGCCTTAAGAGATACGCTTGGACTCATGGATGCGCCGCAGAAAATCGGTACGTTGGAACAGGACGTATATTGCATTTGTTTATACGCGGATGAAGCGGAGACGGAGAAATTCCAATCCAGATTTCCTTCCTTACGATTCGTGAGATTCCATCCGTATGTAGTGAATGTGCTGGAAGCGAGCGAAGTCAGCAAATCTATAGCCGCAGAGAAAGTTCTCGACTACCTGAAGATATCCAGAGAGGATACAATGGCCTTTGGCGATGGGGAGAATGACGTGGATATGCTAGTGTATGCGGGAATCGGAATTGCGATGGGAAATGGCGGAGAACGGATTAAACAAAGCGCTGATTATGTCACCCTGCGGGCAAGTGAAGATGGGGTCTTCCATGCATTGAAGCAATTTAAGATTTTATGAGAATGGATCGGCTAAAAAGATGAAGGATATCCAAATTGTGGATTTTCATGTAGAATGATATAGCACGTATTAAGCCCTAAAGCATAGGGTGTTGATCGAAGGGTGACTTATGAAAAAGGTTGTTATAGTAATCCTGTCTCTTGTCGTACTTGTTGGTGTATCCTCTTCCGCTTATGCTCATCCAGGCAGACTGGATAAGAACGGGGGACATAACTGTTCAGCCAAATCCAAACAAAAGGGTCTGTGCACAGGTTATCACTATCACAAAAAGAAAAAATGAGAATGAGCTGTACAAGATAAACCCGGCCATCGTTCAATGTATGGTTGGGTTTGCATGTGTACCATTGATTTAAAATGATGGAGGCGGTTACACCATGCAGATACAGGAGATATCGGTGTGGAATCATGACGATTTAGTGGCGATGCTGGTTGAAAGCTCCAGTGAGGGGTTCAGACATATCGAGCGATTAATCCATGAATATGAGACAGGAATCAATACATTCGAGCAAGAAGATGAAGCGCTTTTTGAATGCAGAATGGACGATAAGGTGGTTGGGATCTGCGGTCTGAACAGAGATCCTTATTCTGAAGTGACTGATACAGGAAGAATTCGCAGGCTTTATGTGATGAGAGAATTTCGAAGACATGGGGTTGGGCGCAGCCTGATGGATGCGGTTATTCAAAAAGCGGAAAATCATTACGCTCGACTGGTTCTGTACACGGATCAACCGGTTGCTGGATCTTTTTATCGCGACTTGGGATTTAGAGAAGTGACGAGTATGGAGAAGATAACGCATGTACTGGAATTGGGGGAGAAGGAAGATGGATCATATTAAAGCGGTTATTTTTGATTTGGACAATACAATTCTGAACAGAACAATGACCTTTGACGGCTTCACGCAGAATTTGATTAAAACCTATTTTGGTCACCTTGAGTCAACCGAAGATATAAGCAAACGAATTATTGAACTCGACCAGGATGGTTATAAGGACAAACCCTTTCTGTTCAACGAGTTGTTGCATGAACTGCCCTGGGCAGAGCATCCACCACATGCAGAACTGATGGAGTTCTATGGCAGAGAGTATGTGCGAAGTTCAGTTCTGATGGAACAGGCGCGAGAAGTCGTTCAGCATCTTCGGGGGAAATATCGAACCGGGTTAATTACCAATGGGCAGACCGATATTCAGTATGGGAAGATCGATCAACTCGGTATCCGGAATGATTACGACCATATTATTGTTTCAGAAGAGGCTGGAGTCAAAAAGCCCGATCCACGCATATTTCAGCTTGCGCTTGATCATTTCGGTCTGAGACCAGAGCAATGCATTTACATTGGCGATCATCCGGTGAACGATATTGAGGGAGCGGCAAGCGTAGGCATGAGCACCATCTGGATGAAGGTCAACCAGCCATGGCAGGACAGCATTACGTCGGGTCCTTTACATACGATTGAACATCTAAATGAGTTGAAGAAACTGCTTTAGAAGACGGTTATATAAACAAGTGAATACCTATAAACAAAGTTTGGAAAGCGAGGAACATATGGAGATTAGACAGATGGCAACAGCGTTTTTGAGCAATGGCTCAGACATGCTGATGATGAAGAAGGCGGGTAGCAGATTGTTTAATTTTGAATTCTGGGGTGGCATTGGCGGACATCTGGAACAAGGGGAACTGAACGTACCCATGAGCGCCAGCTATCGGGAGATTGAAGAAGAGACCGGGTTCAAGCAAGAGGATGTCGAACACTTTCGGCTTCGATATATTCTGTTGGAAGTTAACGGTGGTGAGATTTGGCAGCAGTTTGTATATTTCGGAGAGACCACGCATCGACATTTTGTGCCCTCGGATGAAGGCGAGTTATTCTGGATACCACTGGATGAGGTGTTGGACTTACATTCGTCTATTCTGATCAAAGCAACGCTTAGGCACTATTTACAACACCCAGGAGCAGAGGACATCTGGATTGGCAACGTTCAGAGCGGAACAGACCTAAAGGGTACTCCACAGGTAATATGGAACAGAATGCAGGAAACGATATCATTTGAGCCAAAGGGGGTTAATCGATAATGTTGAAATATAGAATGGAAAGAAAAAAATTGAGATGGATAAATTACCTGTTGATCACTGTACTGATTGCTATAATTCTTCCGAGTAGTCATGTAGAGGCAGGCAGCACGATTACAGTGAAAACGAAGGTCCAATATTATAAAGGACAGCCATACATACATCTAACAGGTGGAAATAAATCTGTGACGGATAAACTGAACAAGACATTTAAACTCCACGCAGTGAAAGCAGCTCGCCTGGACAAAGAAGAAAAGAAATCAAACAAAAAATATTTCTACATCACCATGGCCAGTGTAAAATACAATGCAAAAGAAAAGTTATCTGTGGTATATGAAGATCATGTGTACACTGGCGGAGCACATGGAATGGATGCGACAAAATCATATAACTATGATTTAAGAACGGGGAAAGAACTGAAGCTAAGCGAGTATGTCAAAGACGATACTCAGATGGAGAAGGTGGAGAAATCAATCTCCAACAGTCTATTAGCCATGTATAATGCAGGAGTTTCTATTTTTGAAGAAAATATTTATGATTTTCAGCTTGATCAAACATCTGAATTCTTTTTATATGACAAAGGTATCGTCATCCGATTCCACCCTTATGAGGTTGCACCCTACGCTAAAGGGTTTGTAGATATCAAAGTCCCGTTCAGTAAATTCAACCAATAGATTGTTTGCAATAAAAGGCATGATCCAGTTCAATGAGGTCATGTCTTTTTCTATATATACAATCATTCAAAATACTCTAATTTCAATAACTTCGGCTTCTATGTTTCTACATACCGAATAAATAGCTTAACCTATTCCAAGAAGGAGATTTTGTTATGAAACGTATTGGAAACATGTTTCAGGCTGACCGTAGCAGAGTGTAAATGCTATGGCAGCCTGAACGAGCGAACCGGTTTAATTTTGCATAGGACAGAGGCGGTAGTTATGGGTTTTTGGAAGAAGATGATTTCATAAAACTACGCTGTAATAATTCGATCTTTCGTTTGTCTGTTCCGATGTTCTATCGCTTCCTCATAATCCCCGATCAGTGTATCAAAAATATGCTCCCACGACCGCTGCTCAGCCAGCTTTCTGCCTTCCAATCCCATCATCCGCAATTGGTTCACGTGATTTCCCCAGAGACATATCTCCCGAATCAGTGCATCAGCCTGACCTGGCTCGAATAACACACCATTGCGGTGAGGGGATATCAGATCCTTTACACCTCCAGCATTGGCCGCCACCACAGGGAGTCCTGAAGCCATCGCTTCCAGTACCACATTGCCAAATGTCTCCGTAGAAGAAGGAAACACAAACAGATCTGCCGAAGCATACATAACAGCAAGTTCTTCGCCATGCATATAACCTGTAAAGGTGACATTTGGTGGGGATTGCAGACGCATTTTCGGGAGAGATGGGCCGTCGCCAACGATGATCCAGTGTACACGGGACTGCATTTCCTGGGGCAACTGCTGCATGGTAGTCGTGAGTGTAGCGATATCTTTTTCCGGGGCAATGCGTCCAACGTAGAGTAGAATAAGGGGAGCGGTGATGTGGTATCGTTCACGGATATCCGAGCTGCGTTTATCAGGGGAGTACAGGTTGCAATCAATCCCGCGAGACCAAAGTTTCAGACGCTGAATGCCTTGGGTTTGAAGGGTGTTTAACGTTTCCTGCGATGGAATTAGGGTTGCATCACAGGCACGGTGGAACCACTGGATATACTTCCAGTAGAGAGGAATCATACTTTTCAACCGGTAGTATTCGAGATAACGATCGAAGTGGGTATGGTAGGAGACAACATGGGGAAGATGGTGTTTGAGGGCATACCTCAGACCAAGCAACCCCATATTAAAAGGTGTGGCGATATGCAGCAGATCGGGTTGAAAGGTTTGTAGCTGCTTGTGTGTGTCTGCTCTGTTGGGTAGAGCAATGCGGCATTCGGGATACAGAAAAAAAGGGATGTTGGCAACCGATCGGACTTGAGTCTCATGGCTTCCTTCAATGACGGAGTTCGGAGTAAACAGCAGATGTTCAATTCTTCTGCGGTTCAGATGGTTACTCAAGCGGTGGAGCGTGCCAGCAACACCATTGGTTTCCGGAAGATAGGTGTCTGTGAACAAGGCCAGGCGCATCATTACCCCTCCCAAGACTCGTGATGCCAAGATCATAACAGCGGAACATTTTCCAGAGGTCAAGTGCACGTTAACTTGACGATATTCCCTGTAAATTTGTTAAAGGATATACTATACCAACTTCCATAAGTTCAACTTATATAGCGTATTCTGATATGATGTAATAACGTGTCGGCGTATATATAGAAAGAGAGATACAGGAGGCAGAGAAAGATGAACAAGTTACAAGAAGAATTGCAGGAGTTGTTACCACTTGATCAGCTTGAAGAGATGTCAGGTGAAGAAGTGGTGGGGAGTGTTGCCATGGACCTTTATCGGGCTGAATTTTCGACGATTCGAGAAAGTGGGCCGGAACTTCCGCAAGTATTGAGAGATATCATTCTAATCATTGATCTGGATACCGAGCTGTCCATGAACGGGATGACCGGTTTCCTTGAGAATTCCAGCGGACAGTATCTGGGTGAGACGATAACAGCTATGGAGCGGATCGGCAATGATGCAGATGCCGTGATCCTGAAGAAGATAGAGCAGATGTTGTCCGAAAGCGGTGTAACGCACGGGCAATTACGAGATAATGTGAATGGCCTGTCCGAAGATGACATCACGACAAGCCTGCAAACGCATGGGGAACAGATTCATGAGGTATTACAGCAGATTGAACTGGAAGCCGCGAATTTGAGCATGCAATCGGATAACGAAGAAAGCTTTGATCTGCTGTATCAATATGTGGACGAAAATAAAGAACGTTTGAAACAGGAGATGCAACACGTTTTGTCTAATTGAGTGGGAAGAGGAGGCAAAATGAAAATCATGAACAAACGATTAGCGCTGGAATCCTTTTTGGTTACCTTGTTATTCATCATCGGTTTTGTAGCTTGGAATGTCGTTCAAGGCATGATCATGACCATGAATTATGTACCTGATCTGACGAACACCGCTTCTTCTGTTACCCCATTGCAATCCAAGATTGCTTTTGGAAGCCGTGTTCAATGGGATACAACATCCATGATTATGGCTGTTGCCGGATTTATTTTGCTCGCCGCCGCATATTACGGTCTTCGATCAGGAATGCAGCGTTGGACACAGCGTTCTTGATGTTTTATCCGCTTAGAGTCCATGTTCTGTACTTACTTACGCTGCCTTTGCAGCATATCAATTGAAACTCATTTACAACTGCCCTGAGTCTATTAGACTCAGGGTTTTTGCTATGGCTAATGTTTTTCCGCTTCGAAGGGGAAATTTTCTAGATCCAAGGTCAAGGAAGAATCCGTTACAATGATCTTGTAAGCGCTTATCGTTTTGGATAGAGAGAGGAGGAGAGACAGAGATCATGATTACAACCAATCAGATTTATCTCGATCAGACATTGCATAGCAAAGAGGACGTATTTGATTTTATATCTGCGGAGGCAGAGCGTTACAGCATCACTACAAACCGTGCACAACTTGCGGCTGATCTGTGGGAACGCGAACGTGTCTACTCCACCGGACTTCAGGATCACTTTGCGATTCCCCATACCCAGAGTGAAGTTGTAACACGTCCGGCAGTGATGGTCATTCGATTGCGTGAGCCCATTGATTGGGAATCTCATGACGGCAAGCCGGTAAAATTTATTTTTGCCATCCTTGTGCCTAAAGGTCATGTAGACGTATCCCATCTGCAAATCATCTCTTCACTTGCCACCTTACTGCTGGAAGATTCATTCAAAGAGGCCATCGCAGAAGCGGTGCAGCCGGAAGATGTATATGCGTTGCTTCATCAATATACGGAAGGACTGGTGTCATAATGAAAATCGTAGGTGTAACGTCATGTATCGCAGGTCTCGCCCATACCCCGATGGCCGCCAAAGCATTGGAGAAAGCAGCTCAGCAACTGGGATATGAGATCAAAGTGGAACAGCAGGGAGCCATGGGACAAGTCAATAAGCTGACGGAAGAAGATATTGCTGCAGCGAATTTTGTACTGATTGCAGCGGATCAAACGGTGAAGGACATGGATCGGTTTGGCGATAAAAAAATCGTACGTGTCAAAATCGGTCATGCCGTAAGTCAGGCAGAAGCGGTATTAACCAAAGCCGTCGAGGCTGTGAACGAACAAGCTTAACCCCACCTTCCACATGAGGAGAGAGTACGATGAGAAAATGGTTTGGTGAAGCAAAAACACATCTAATGACAGGTATCTCCTATCTGCTGCCCGTCATTATCGCGGGTTCCCTGGTCGTTGCCATCTGCAAAATTATCGCACTATCAATGGGTATTACTGATCTTGATCCGTACAAAGATGGAAGCGGATTCTTGCATATTTTATATCTCGTGCAAAATGTAGGATGGAGCGGCATCGGACTATTGACGATTGTCCTGTCCGGTTACATTGCCTACTCGATTGCCGACAAACCTGCCCTGGCCGCAGGTCTGATCGGCGGGGTGCTGGCACAGCAGACCAACGCCGGTTTCTTGGGCGCATTAATCTCAGGCTTCTTTGCCGGATACATCACCTTGTGGGTCAAAAACAAAGTCAAGATTACAGGTCCAGCCGCTGGCTCGGTACCGTTAATCATTTTACCGCTGATTACCGTCGGTTTAACCGGATTTCTGATGGCAGTCATTCTGGGTGGCCCGCTGGGCGCGCTGAATGAGTATCTCATTGCTTGGGTTCAAAACATGAGCCAGAGCGGAACGAATACCGTTCTACTTGCGATTATTCTGGGAGCGATGATCGGGTTCGATCTCGGTGGACCTGTAAACAAAGCGGCATGGATGGCAGGCAATGCCCTGTTCCTGTCCGGTGTGTATCTGCCGAATGTATTTATCAACATTGCGATCTGCATCCCACCGCTCGGTTATGGTTTGGCGACATTACTGATGAAGAAACGTTTTTCCAAAACCTATCAGGAAGCGGGAAAAGGTGCAGTGATTATGGGTGTGATCGGCATCACGGAGGGTGCAATTCCGTTCACACTGCGTAACCCTGCCAAAATGATTCTGGTCAACATGTTTGCCTGTGCAACGGGCGCTGCCTTGACTGCACTGCTGGGAGCACATATCATCATGCCACCAATTGGCGGCTTATATGGAGCCGTATCGGTAGGTACCCCAATCGCGTACCTCGCCGGAGGCATCGTCGGCGCACTGATTGTTGCGGGAGGCACCATGCTGGTGAACTTCCGTGATGAAGAAGAGAAACAGCCTGCCAAGACTCAGGAAGCTTCAGTGAAGAAAAACGGGGAAGAAATCGAACTCGTTTTTGACTAAAAGTACATGTTCAAAAAGATCGGTTTTCAGTATCTTGAACAACCTTTAAAAAGCATCTGGAGGGATATAGAGATATGAGTGAAAGAAATCGTACCAAAGTACATGTGATTCCACATACGCACTGGGACCGGGAATGGTATTTTACGACCTCCCGTTCCAAAGTGTATCTCGTCAAACACGTCAAGGAAGTATTGGATGCACTGGAGAATATCGATGGATTCCATTATTACCTGTTGGATGCACAGGGCTCGCTGCTGGATGATTACATCCGCTGGTGTCCCGAAGATGAGGAACGGATCCGCCAACTGGTTTCTGCCAAACGACTGATGACGGGACCCTGGTATACACAGACGGATCAATTGGTGATTTCCAGTGAATCCATGGTCCGAAACCTGTATTATGGTATGAAAACAGCACAAAAGTACGGACATGCGATGAAGGTTGGTTATGTCCCGGATGCATTTGGACAATCGGCACAGATGCCGCAGATCTATCGGGAGTTTGGCATTGAACGTTTCCTGTTCTGGCGTGGTGTCTCGGATAATACGAATCCACATACCGAGTTTACGTGGGAAGGGTCGGATGGCAGTCGTGTATTTGCTGTACAGATGCCATTCGGGTATTACTACGGTGGTAACATTCCGGAAAATGAAGAAGATCTGATCCCTTATTTGGAGAAACAGATTGGTGCGCTGGAACGCAAAGCCTCCACCAAACATATCTATTTCCCTAATGGGTTTGATCAGGCGCCTGTGCGATTGAATCTGCCGGAGTTGATTAAACGGTTCAATGCACTGGATACAGAACGCGAATATGTGATGAATGAACCGGAACGTTTTCTGGCGGAGATCGAAGCGGATAGTCAGGATCTGCCTGTACTTCGGGGTGAATTAATGGAAGCCAAGCACATGCGGATTCACAAGTCCATTTTTTCCACCCGTGCGGATCTCAAGCAACAGAATAACCAGATTGAGAATCTGATTGCTAACACGCTAGAACCTGTACTTGCCATTAGCCATTCTCTCGGGCATGATTACCCGCATCGCATTGTGGAGGACATCTGGAAGCTGTTGTTTGAGAATGCGGCACATGACAGCATCGGTGGCTGTAACAGCGATACGACGAATCAGGACGTTGCGTTTCGTTACAAACAGGCCTATGATATCGCACTCAATCTGCTCGACCTGCATATGCGGATGATTGCTTCAACGATACAGCAGAAGGAGACATTTGCGTTCACCCTGTTCAACACGCTACCGTATGTGCGAGGCGGGGTTACTGAGATTGAAGCTTATATTCCGGAAGAATCCTTTGTGATTCGGGATACGAAGGGGCGCGAGCTGGCCTACACCATTGTGGAAAAAGTAGATCAGACCGATTATGTGCTTGGACAACACATTGACCTGAATCCAAGTCGCAAAGTGCATCTGCCAGAACGCGTATATCGCGCCAAATTGCTGGTGGAACTGCAAGAGGTCCCGGCGATGGGTTACACCCAGATTGTTTTTGATTTCAGTCAGGGCGCTGCACCTGTCATTGAACGACGTAACGTGGACAAGATTGAAAATGAACATTTCAGCATTGCGCTGCAAGCAAACGGCACCTTGCAAATTACAGATAAGCGATCTGGCCAAGTGTATGCGGATCAAATGGTCTTCGAAGATAACGGGGATGACGGAGATTCCTACAATTATTCTCCTCCCGAGCGGGATCTGATTGTTTCTTCGGCAGCCAGCCAGATGAGTGCGACGACCACCCAAACGTCTGTATCTCAGACACTATCCCTGCGTTTCACGCTGGATGTCCCCTACGATCTGGAAGAGCGCGCCGCAGGCATCACGTCGGGAGCATTGCCAATACAAGTGGAGATATCTCTTCGCAAAGGAGAGAATCTGATCCGTTTCCAGGTTCAGGTGCAGAATGAGGTGTTCAGCCACCGTCTGCGTGTCCTTTTTGATACAGGAATTGCTTCATCCCTATCCATTGCAGATCAACCGTTTGGAGTCATTGCTCGTCCAACCTCATTGCCAGAAGTGGAAGTATGGGAGCGCGAACAATGGCAGGAGAAACCGATCACTATTGAAGCGATGCAGAGTTATGCGGGGTTGAACAACGGTACGCATGGTATGGCTGTGATGACGGAAGGTGTACGTGAGTACGAGATTATTGGTGAGCAAATGGATACCATTGCCCTGACCTTGTTCCGTACTTTCGGTTTCATGGGTAAGGAAAACCTGTTGTATCGTCCTGGCCGGGCCTCCGGTGAGAAAATTGTGGCTACACCTGATGCGCAATTGCTTGGCAAGCTCTTCTTTACCTTTGGCCTGCATATCCAGGCTTCCGGATTCGACGAAGCGAATGTAGCTCGTGCTGCGCGTGAATATTTGACACCGATCAGCAGTTATCAGCTATGCGACTTTTTGAACGGACGACTGATCTTTGCTTTCCGCGATGAGGCACTTGTTCTTGATACAGACTATAGCCTGATGTCGTTCAGCAACGATTCCAACGTGGTGTTAAGCAGTTTCAAGAAAGCAGAGCAGAGTGACGGATACATTGTACGTGTCTTCAATCCGTATTTGTCACAGTCTGCTAACGTGAACATGCACTTTAATCAACCTGTACATGCAGAGCGTGTATCTCTTGGTGAACAACCACTGGAGCCTCAGCAGAGGTTAACCGATGGAGAAGAGGTCGTTCGTTTGCCGGAACTCGCACATTGTAAATTGATGACGGTACTTGTATCGATATAAGGTGGGCTTTAGTTTGACACAATCCTGATCAGAAGGGAGGTCGGATATCGGTATGATTTTTCCAACTAAACGGTTGAAAAAGCTGTTCCACCTCATTCATGGTGAAGGACAGGAACAGGCTTGGACGAGCCAAGCACTTGCAGACAGGCTGGAAGTTACTGTACGTACTATTCGGGATGATCTGAAAAAGCTGGATCATATCCTCGCGGGGCATGGCGGGAGCCTGGAATCCAAGCGTGGGCGGGGTTATTCCATTCGTGTGCATGATGCGAAGCGGTATAATGAGCTGTTGGAGGAACGGAAGGATGATGGGCAAAAAGGTGCTCCAGTACCTGGTTCGCCTGATGAGCGTATCCGTTATGAATTGTTCAAGCTGCTTGGTGAACCGGGTCATATCAAGATGGAAGACCTCGCTGATCAGCTGTTTATAAGCCGTGCAACAATGAACAATGATCTGAAAATCATTCGTCAGATTTTGGAGAACTACCAGCTTCAGCTTCAGATCAAGCCAGGACATGGTGTGAAGGTCGTCGGAGACGAGCAAAGGTTTCGCTATTGCCTTGCCGAGTACGCCGATGCGCGAGATGAAGAACTGGGCCCCGAAGGAATGACCGTTGCACAGGAACGTTTGTTGTATCCAATCGAACCCGCACACATCCGCGAGATCGTCATTCGCCATGTAGGCAAACAGAATGTTCGTATTGCAGATGTGGCACTGAAAGATCTGATTACGCATCTGGCTGTTATGGTATTACGTATTAAGCAGGGGCATGAACTAGAGCGATTCGAGAAAGTGGAGGCGAATGTTCAGGATCAGCAACTTGCACAGCAGATTATTCAGGATCTGGAGTTGTTATATTCCATTCACTGTCCAGTTGGAGAGCGAGATTATCTGCTGCTGCACATTGTTAGCAAAAAAATGACCGCTACCGATTGGAATGGACTTCGAAGTGACCCCTTATATCTTGCTGTACAGCAAATGTTGGGTCATATCTATGATCGGTACACCTATGATCTGCGTGATGATGAACGATTGCCGAATGATCTGTATGCCCATCTGAAGCCCATGATTACTCGCCTGGAACATGGCATGAATATGCGGAATCCACTGCTGGGACATATACGTAAATATTATCCACTGGCCTATGAGATTACGATCAGTGCAGTGAAACAGCTACAGACATACGTACCTCATGAAATCAATGACAGCGAGATTGGTTACTTGGCTCTCCACATTGGTGCAGCTTTGGAACGTAAATACCAGATTCCTCATCGCAAACGGAAATCCGTATTGCTGGTCTGTGGGTCAGGATACGGCACAGCCCGTATTCTTGAATCCAGATTGCGTTCTTTATTTGCAGAGCTGGAGGTCTCACGTGTAGTTTCGCTACGGGAGTACGAGGAGATGGGGAGTGTGCCCGAAGATTTGGTCATTTCTACGATCCGGTTACGGGAGTCCAAAGGCAAACCGTCGGCTGTCATTGCTGCGATTCCATCGGAACGAGACATGGCAACGATCACTCATCTGGTGCGAACCAGTGATGAGCAGGAGGAAATGACATTGCTGCGTTACTTTGATCCAGAGTTGTTTATGTTTCGGTCGGATCAGCCTGACAAAATGACACTTATGGCTGAGATGAGCGGAGCACTGTTGGAGAAGGGAATTGTAACGGAGCAATTCTGGCCAGCTGTGCAGGAGCGGGAAAAGATGGCTTCAACCGCGCTTGGAAGAGGTATGGCGATTCCGCATCCCATGGAGCTGAGTTCAACCCGTACGACCGTATCGGTATGCCTGCTTGAGAAGCCGATTCCGTGGGATGAGGAGAATGAAGTACATGCTGTATTTATGTTATCTATCTGCAAAGAGGATTACGAACAGGCGATGGGGATCTATGATCTGTTTGTAGAGTTAATCCGGCAGGAGGAGAAGTTGGAAAGCCTGCGATCCTGTGGCAGCTTCGATGCCTTTGCCCAACTTGTATGTGAAACGTTGAGTCTGAAAAGTACCGAAGTGTATTAATATATATATGTTCGCTAATGGATAATTACACGGACACTCCGAGTACAGAACAACCTTACGATCGCTGTTATCCTCCAACTTTTTTTAATTCCCTTTTTGAAAGGGAAAAACCGTCCTTCATCAGATTTGTCTGATAGAGGACGGTTTTTATTCGTTAACACAAACTATAGATTAGATATGTTTGGAAATGATTTCTTCTAGTCCTTGAGCGACAGAATGCGCCCCTCGCGCCAGATGTCTTTCATATAGATGCAGGCGGACAAAGCTCTCATCCGTACCCATTGCTTCGGAGAATATTCCACTGAGCCCACGAGTGCGGCGATCGATCTGTAATAGCAGCTCCAGCGAATCGCCCATGGGATAGAACAGCACTTCCAACTCATCCAGATGCCCACGGAATTTGTTTGTTGGTACAAATTCAAATTCCTGCACAAATGGCAGATTGCCACCCAGCTTTGGTGCATAGTCATTGGTCACTTCACGCAGTTTGAAACCAAGGATATCAATTGCATCGAGCACGGTGTTCATGTCTTTGCTAGGAACAACATGCAGTCTGTCCCGGTCTGAAGGGTCTACAGCACTTGAAATATCGAGGCCCGTCTCCACCCATACCTCTGCACGATGCAGTGTAATTGGCAGATTTTCTGGCAGGTCAAATGAAAAGTCTTTCTCCAATTTGGCTCCAGGCTGTAATGTAAAACCTTCGGTGAGCAGATATTTGGCTATAACGGCTGTTTCTTTTACTTTACGATCATCGTGCTCCCGTATGTAATGGGTTTTAATTGAAAGATAGATTCGATCTACGTTCTGTTCCGCATCTCCACCTTCAATGTACACAACCCCCGAGATGATTCCTCCAGGCGTGACCTCTGGTGTATGCAATTCCGTATTTACTTTGGCTGCTCCAACACCTACACTGGCTAACATTTTCTTGAAAAATGACATGCGCTCAACCTCCAGATCAGATGGTTTATTATATGGGATACATACGGCTTCGACCTTAATACGGAAGCTGGAAGAGAAGCGTTTCATATTTTAGCAAAGATATATCGTATATCCAAACAGGAGAATCGACGTACCCATGTCGAATGTTTAAATAAAGGGAATTTTTGTCAGGAGGAACTCTATGAGCATGGAATGGTACGATATGATTGCACAACGTAATGGGGGATACAAGGGTAGAGCTTTGTATACGCTGGAAGGTAACTCTGCTGAAGATATTTTTGAAGAGTGGTTGATTAAGCTTCTGCCTCAGTATACATCCGTGCTCGATGCAGGCTGTGGACATGGGGAGTTTACGTTGAAAATGTCGGAATATACCGATCACATTATAGGGTTTGATAATTCGGAAGAGATGATAAAGATAGCCCAAAACAGTCTTCATTCAAGCACGATAACAAATGTGGAATTTGTCTGCATCAGCACAAAAGAAAAGATGCCATTTGAAGATAAGCAATTTGGTTTGATCTATGATCGCAGAGGTCCAACTTCCATTATTGAGCATGGGAGATTGCTACAAAAGGGTGGAGTTATGATTGGTATTCATACGGATATAACAAAGGTACGTGAGCGTTTGGAAAGAAATGCATTTAAGGTGATCAAGATTGAGGAATATAACGAGGCACTTATGATTTTCTCGGATGAAAAAGAGTTTGCCATTTTTCTCTCCGATATCCCCGGAAACCCGGATTATACACAGCCTGAGTACCGGGAACAGCTGGAAGTCAAGCTGAAGGAGAACCAGGTTGATGGTAGAATTGCTGTAAGAGAATGCAAGTATATTTGGCAGGCCATAAGGAGCTGAAGCGGATTGAACACAGAATTTTCAGAACAGAAATATGGTGAAATGGGTGTCAAAACCAGCTTCGAGCAGATGGCGAACGGGGAACAAAAATATAAAATGATAACAGAAGACGGCAGTTATTATTGCAGAACCGTTGCCTCTTCCCACGGAGCATGGCAAAACAGTCATGTACATATCAATCTAACGGAGTTTTATGTGGTGCAAACCGGATGGATTGCGTATGCCAGTTATGGAGACGATCAGATGTTTTCGATTCGAGTGATGCGTGCAGGAGAGCACATCATTGTCCAACCTGGAATCCACCATAATATATACATGTCTGCACATAGCGCGATACATACCATCAAGCATGGATTGAATACATCCAGTGATTGGACGGCATCCCCTGAGTTGGATAGGTTAACTCAATCTTTAACAGAGAAGGAGCTACTCCAGAAGTATGATTAATTAGACGGGAGGATCAGACAGATGCGTAAAAGTACAATATTTTGGATTACGGGAGTAACGATAATTCTCTTGGTGACTCTGCTCATATACAGCTATGTTATTCCAAGTGTGAGTGCCCAGGATGTTGTGATGGCAGGCACAATCAGGCAGATTGATACGGATGTAGTTGAGGTAGAGTTAGAGATAACGCGAAAAAGAGAAGACAAGGATCAACATATGGTGTATCCCGTTGTCCCTGGATGGGAAGGGGTCACATTCACTGAAGAACAAGATGATGCGTGGTACATGCCTTCGTCTGTTGGCAGCTCCTATCTTGATCAAGTCATTCTGGAAAAGTATCTGAAGGCGCAGGGGATGACCATGAAATCAGCTGATAATCTGATAGGATTTGCGATACCTGATGAGATAGGGAGCTACAAGTTGCGGTTAACGCTCAGATCTTTGGATGGAACGACTCAGCCGCTTGAGAATCCCGTGGTGTATTATGTTCACAACGAGCATTTGTTAGGGAAGGATCTGAGTTGGGTTACGAGTGAGAATCTGGAGATCAATAAGGAGTAATCAGAATGATGAATGTATATGAATCGAATGAAATCACTGTACGTTTCTTGGACTCAGAAGATGAACAACATCTGGTGAAGTGGCTGTCAGACCCGGAAGTTCTTCAATACTATGAAGGGCGTGATCGGCCGCATGATCTGGAACAGGTGAGAGAGCATTTTTACAATCAAAAAGATGATGCTACTCGTTGTATCGTTGAGTATGGAGGACATCCGATTGGATACATTCAGTTCTATGAGCTTGAGGAAGAAGAACGAACGGAGTATGGTTATGGAGACACGGATGAGATCATCTATGGAACGGATCAGTTTATTGGTGAGGTAGAATACTGGAATAAAGGCATTGGTACACAGTTGATGCAATCCATGCTGGCTTATCTGATTAATGAAAAACAAGCCCGTAAAGTGGTTATGGACCCTCAATCCTGGAACTTAAGAGCGATATCCTGTTACGAGAAATGTGATTTCCAAAAGATTAAGCTGTTGGAGAAACATGAGCAGCACGAAGGACAGATGCGAGACTGTTGGCTTATGGAATATGCCCTGTAGATCCTGCTTAAAGTTAACTAAATCATGTAAACAAGGAGGAATAATGGATGGATGAAAGATTTCCGATAGGACCATTTGTATACACGGGTGAAGTTACTTTGGCACAACGGGAGAAGTGGATTCAGGACATTGCTGAGTTGCCTGAACGCGCACGAGAAGCGGTAAAGGGATTGAGTGAAGAGCAATTAAGTCTACCGTATCGAGAAGGTGGATGGATGCTCAAACAGGTTATTCACCACATGGCAGACAGCCATATGAACAGTATGATTCGTTTCAAGTTGGCGCTGACAGAGGATACACCAACGATTCGGCCTTATTATGAAGAGCGCTGGGCTGAACTGAGTGATTCAAGAGACCTGGATGTCGAATTCTCGCTTCAGATTCTGGATGCCCTCCATCGTCGTTGGGTGTTTCTGTTAAACGCGCTGACAGATGCAGATTATGCCAAACAATTTTATCATCCCTCATCGGAAGAAACGACAAGACTGGATTACAATCTGGGCATGTATGCTTGGCACGGCAAACACCATGTTGCTCACATCACATCGCTTCGGGATAGATTGGGAATATAGCTATTAGAAATATCTTTTAAGGAGGATTCATCAATGAGTGTACATATCAGACTATTAAATGAGAACGATCCTGTAATCATATCAAAGGCGTTTCAGGAGCAGGGTTGGGGGAGATCCCCTGAGCAGTATCTTCATTACTTGGCTGAACAACAGAATGGGGAACGCGTAACCTTGGTAGCCGAGTTGAATGGAGAATTTGCCGGATACGTGAATGTATTGTGGAATTCCAGCTACCCGTCTTTCAGGGAACAAGGCATTCCCGAAATTAACGATTTTAATGTACTAATGAAGTTCCAGCGCCAAGGTATTGGTTCACGGTTGATGGACCGAGCAGAGGAAGTTATTCTGGAACGAACGGATGTAGCAGGCATTGGTGTAGGTGTGTTTTCCGATTATGGCAAAGCGCAAGTTCTATATGCCCATCGCGGGTACATACCAGACGGTCACGGTGTACACAAACATGATCATTACATTCAGCCGGGTGAAGAAACGATTATGGACGACGATGTTGTACTTTATCTTACGAAGAAGTTAAAAGCCACGCAATAATTTCATAATATATACAATATGAAAGATGTCATGTATATTAGTTGTAAATATCTGTTATGTGTGACTGGCGTAAACGTGGAGTGAACCACGAGGGAGCACATATATTATATGCCGTACGCCTGGGCAAAGTGTTTGATCTTTTGATCAAACACTTTATTTATTATTCAGGGAACGAAAGGACTGGTGGCGGCAATGAAAATGGCGTTTGTTTTATTTGATGGAATGACAAGCATGGATTTAGCTGGATTTTATGAAGCTGTGACTTGGCTAGCGATTCTGAAAGCAAAGGAAAACGTATCATGGACATTCTGCGCAGATAAGGAGGAAATTTCGGATGACCGTGGGCTGAAAATGAAATCCGATGCAGTATTACCTCATCTAGGGGATTTTGACCTAGTATTTTTTCCTGGTGGATTATCAACTAGAACGCTTCGATTTGATGAGGATTTTATGCGATGGGTCCGAACGGCAGAAAATGTCACATATAAAATATCTATTTGTACCGGGGCTTTACTGTTGGGGGCAGCAGGTTTCCTGAATGGAAAAAGGGCTACTACCAACTCATCTGCTTATGATTTATTGAATCCTTATTGTGCAGAAGTAATCTCAGCGCGTGTAGTGCGTGATGGTAATACGGTAACGGGTGCGGGGGTTACGGCTTCCATTGACCTGGGACTATACTTGGTCGAAATGTTAACGTCTACGGAGATCGTCCTTCAAGTTCAACAAAAACTAGAGTATCCATATTATGAAGCTGGTAACTTAAAAGATGTCTACATGCACACTAAGGGTAGGGGATAAAAAGATGACTATTCGCCTTTTTCAAGCGATTGATCAGCCAGCAGTGCTGAAAATGATGACGGATCATGATTTTCAATTCCCTTCGTTTATACGCGATCAGTATCCTGCGCGCTGGGATATATTTTTAAAAATGACGGATGAACGTATCAGTGCTTATTATGTCATGGTTGACGAAGCAGATGTTGTCATAGGTCATGCTGGTTATATCTTTCATCCTACTGTTAACCGATATGAAATCGTTGGCGTTGTTACATGCAAATCACACCTTCGACAGGGAGTAGCACGTGGACTAATTACAAAAATATGTATAAAAATAGCTGAATTCGGCAGTAGTGATGTCATGCTTTACACACTTGATCATGAAGAAAATGAAGCAGCGCTCGTATTTTATGAACGAATGAATTTTCAAAAAGAAGGTGTTGATATGAATTATTATACCTCGGGGTTTCATAGACTTTCACTTGTTAAAACATTATAAGGGAACTTCAAAAAACTAATTGTAGTGGAAGCATAAAAGTGTACTTCAGTTTAAGCTGCATGGACTTGCAAAGAAAGATGATAAAAAAGCTGTCTTGCATGTTATACTCTATTGGAATTTGAGGAATGATAAGCAGGATGTTAAGAGATTAGATGATCAGAGGAGTGGATGATGCATGTTTAGCAAAGTCGGCCAGATTATGTTGTATGTCAACAATCAGGATGAATCACTGGCATTTTGGACGGAAGTTGCGGGATTCCACATTGTGGATGAAGTAAACCTTGACGAGGGTATGAGATGGATTGAGATTGCGCCTACCCCAAATTCGCAGACGAGCATTATTCTTCATGACAAGGAGTTTGTGGAGCGGATGTCGGCGGGTGTAAATCTGGGCACACCTTCGTTAATGTTCTTCACCGAAAATCTGGATCAGTTATATGCCGACTTGGCTGGTAAACATGTAACGGTCGGAGAGATTGTCGAGATGCCAACGGGGCGTGTCTTCAACTTTGCTGATAACGAAGGAAATTACTTTGCAGTTTTGGAACGGGCGAAGTAAGTTACAACTTAAAACAGCACCATTGCAAGCGGTCGACATTCATGTCGGTCGTTTTTTTGTTGGGAAAAAGCTTATGTTTTGGAGTAGAAAAACGCAAGAAAAATAGAGAACTACTGGGTAAAAATGTTATAATAGAGTGTGGCTGATTTATTGAAAATGACGAGGAGTGAATAGTCTGAAATGAAGGTTTGAATGGAGCAGTTAAGGAGGAATGTGGTTGTGGAAAAGACGATTAAAAGTGTACAGGATCTATATGATATGCTCGATGCGGATTTCAGATCTGCCAAGCAGTTTTGGGAACCTTTCTATGAGGATCGGAACAGACCAATCCCCTTTTTCCCAAACAAACCGGATGAGAATCTGGTAGCGCATGTGAACGAAGGTGTGCTGAGCGGCGGCAAGGCACTGGAACTGGGGTGTGGCCCGGGCAGAAATGCGTTGTATTTAACCCGCCAAGGATATCAGGTAGATGCTTATGATCTTTCGGAGACAGCTATTGCTTGGGCTAAAGAGAGGGCGGCAGAGGAGCAACTGGACGTGCATTTTGAATGTCGATCTGTGTTCGAATTATCCCCAGAGCAAGAATATGATCTTGTCTACGACTCGGGTTGTCTGCACCATCTGTTGCCACATCAGCGCATTCCCTACATAGAGATGATCCACAATGCACTCCAGCCTGGAGGATACTTTGGAATGACTTGTTTTGCTCCTGGTTTTGGCGGTATTGGTGGGCCTGAGATCGTTATGAATGATTGGCAGGTGTATCAAGAGAAGTCGATGCGCGGTGGTCTTGCGTTCACGGAGGAGAAGCTTCGCTACATGCTGGAAGATGGCTTTGAATGTGTGGAGTTCCGTGCAATGAAGTCGCTGGAGCAACATGAACCGTATTTTGGTGTACCTTTTCTCTGGGCCACGTTGTGGAGAAAGAAAAACTCGTAAGAATAGTGAAATAAACATGCATTGAAAATAGAGGAGGAGTGGTATCGGAATGGGAACAGAAACAGGAAAAAGACACTTTATTATTACAGGCACATCCAAAGGGATCGGTTTACAACTTGCAGAGTTATTATTGGCTAAGGGGGATTACGTTTACGGTATTTCACGCGGGGGTTCGGATCTGTTGGAATCAAGCGAGGAATGGAGCGGGCGTTACCGCCATGTTCAGTATGATCTTGCCGACCTGAATGGGATCGATGATTTGATTACACGCATATTGGACCAAATACCTTCTCAGGAAGCTGAATTCATTGGACTCATTAATAATGCAGCGATGCTGGAGCCTCTAAAACCTATCGATCAATGCAGTGCGGCAGAGATAAGTCAGAGTCTTAACATCAGCCTCGCAGCACCAATGATATTAAGTTCCTCTTTTATTCAACAAACAAATCATCTGTCCGCCAGACGTAAAATTGTCAATCTCTCATCGGGTTCGGGAAGTTATCCCGCGCCTTCAATGGCAGTGTACTGTACATCCAAGGCAGGTATGAACATGTTCACCCAATGCGTATCTTTGGAGCAAACGGGCCAACAGAACCCTGTTGAGATTATTGCTTTTGATCCGGGGATGGTCGATACGGAATTGCAGGCTGTTGCACGAGGCAAAAGTGCAGAGGAGTTCGCTCTTGCAGGTATGTTCAATCAAGTATATGAAGCAGGACAATTAAGATCGCCACGAGACGTAGCGATGCAGTTGATCGAGCGGATGGACGCACAGAGTGATGCAAGCCATGTAATACACACTATTGAGAGCTAATAGGATATACGTATTTCGGCTTGTTATCTTTACGAAGTATGGATACCTTTTGATATAAGCCCAACTTCCCTGTACACTGGAATCAGCGATCGGAAGAACGATTCGTAACGGTAAAGGTGATCCTGCAACAACGGAGTCTAATTACCTTTATTCAACCTCAACCTTAGAAGATCAGAAACGTGGTGAATCTCTTGTTTAAAATTATGCTCATTGAAGACGACGAGTCGTTATTCAGTGAAATCAAGGAACGTTTGTCCCAATGGTCATATGATGTGTATGGTGTGCAGGATTTTGGAAAGGTATTGCAGGAGTACAGCGTAATTCAGCCGCAACTGGTCATTATAGATATTCAGTTACCCCAATATGACGGGTTCCATTGGTGCCGGATCATTCGTTCGCACTCTAATGTGCCGATTATCTTTTTGTCCTCACGGGATCATCCTGCGGATATGGTCATGTCCATGCATTTGGGTGCAGACGATTTTATCCAGAAGCCTTTTCACTTCGATGTATTGATTGCCAAGATCCAAGCGACTTTGCGGAGGGTGTACAACTATAATACAGAGCATATTGAACTTCGAACCTGGCGCGGTGCCACTATTGAATATGTGAAAAATACACTGACCTGCGGGGATGAATCTGTCCTGTTGACCAAAAATGAGATGTTCATCCTTAAAGTGCTGGTCGAGCATAAAAATCAGATTGTTACCCGTGAGGACCTCATACGGAGCTTGTGGGATCATGAGCATTTCGTGAGTGACAACACGCTGACGGTTAACGTCAATCGGTTACGGAAGAAGCTTGAACCCATCGGATTGGAGCGTTACATTGAAACCAAAGTAGGTCAGGGGTACATGGCAACGGAAGAGGCAGAAGCATGATCGGAAAGTACATAAGAGAAAGGGCTAGTTGGTTATGGCTACTGATAAGCATGCAACTTATTATTTTATTGGTGGCCTATCTGGACTCGTCCATTCCATTCCAATCTGTGGTGTATATCGTAGGACTGAATGTGGTGGTATGCCTTGTTTTTATCTGGGCGAGATACCTGAAAGAGACCCGTTTCTATAAAAAGTTGAGCATCTGGGATCATACCTATGATCTGGGAGAACTTGATATCGCCGAAAGTCCATATGAGCAGATTGTACATGAGGCCGTCAGTTCCCAGACACAGCGGTATCGTAAGGAGTCTTCACATCATTTTATCGCTCTGGAACAGGAGAAGGACGAGATGTTGTCCTGGATTCATGAGGTGAAGACCCCACTGACTGCGTTGCAACTGATGATCGAGCGCTTGCCAGATGACAAGTTACAGAGCCAAATGACATATGAATGGTTACGAATTCATCAGTTGCTGGATCAGCAGCTTCATCAGAAGCGTATTCCGTTTATGCATAATGATCTGTTCATCGAAGAGACGGAACTTGAACCAGTATTGAATAGCGAGATACGAGCGTTGAAATCGTGGTGCATTTCCAAAGGCATTGGCTTTGATGTGTCTTTAATGGTATCGCGCGTGCTCACAGACAGCAAATGGTTAGGCTTCATCCTCCGGCAGTTGTTGAGTAATGCGGTCAAATATAGCGATTCATCGGACATCCTCATTGAAAGTTGGGAACAGGATGGACACATCATACTCATGATTCAGGATCACGGGCGAGGGATTGAGACTCAAGATCTGCCGCGTATATTTGATAAAGGATTTACGTCCACCCGAGGCAGAATGGATGGGGCGGCTACCGGGATGGGGCTGTATCTGGTTCGTCAGGTGGTCCAGACGCTTCATATGAGCATTCATGTAGAGTCTTCTCTTGGTGAGGGCACAACCGTCACACTTACTTTTCCGCGAAAAAACGACATGGTGCATCTTGCAGGCGTGTGACAACAATGTCACATGCTTTTTGGTTTTGTTCGGTGAATCACACGATAACACTGCACATCCCGATTATGATATAGACACGAGCATTTTGCAGAAGATCTAAGAGGAGTGAGCGGGATATGTGGATACTGGAAGCCAAAAAAATTTATAAAGTCTATGGTAATAAATTAAATAAACAGGAAGTGCTGAAGGGAATAGATCTTGGGGTAAGCAAGGGAGAGTTTGTTGGTATTATGGGGCCTTCGGGTTCGGGTAAAACAACGCTGCTTAATGTACTTTCCTCCATTGATCGGGTGAGCCAGGGCACGATAGATATTGAGGGCAAGGAATTCACCGGAATGAAGGAGAAACAGCTGGCTGAATTTCGCAAACATCATCTGGGCTTTATTTTTCAGGAATACAATCTGCTGGATACCCTTACGGTAAAGGAAAATGTATTATTACCGCTCTCGATTACGAGCATTCCAAAGCAGGAGGCACACCACAAGTTTGAACAGATCGCACGTGAACTGGGAATCTACGAGTTGAAAGACAAGTATCCATCTGAGATTTCAGGGGGTCAGAAGCAGCGGACTTCGGCAGCACGAGCATTTGTCCACGAGCCGAGTATCATTTTTGCGGATGAGCCGACAGGAGCGCTGGATTCCAAGTCCGCTTCGGATCTGCTCGGCAAGTTAAGTGATATGAACAGCACACGAAAAGCGACCATTATTATGGTTACCCATGATCCGGTTGCCGCAAGTTATTGCAGCAGAGTGATCTTCATTCGTGACGGTCAGATCTACACCCAGCTGAATAAAGGAGACGAGTCACGGCAATCGTTCTTCAACGATATTATCAAAACCCAAGGCGTATTGGGTGGTGTACAGCAATGAGCTTGAATTATATTATTTTCCGCAATCTCAGGAAAAATCTAAAGAATTATTATCTCTATGTATTTGCGCTTGTGTTCAGTGTGGCCTTATATTTTTCCTTTGTGACGTTACAGTATGATCCTTCCATGGATGAGGTGGCTGCTTCAACAAAAGGTGCGGCGGCTATAGGCGCGTCTTCGGTACTGTTAATCGTCATTGTCGGCATCTTTTTGCTCTATGCCAATACGATCTTTATCAAGCGACGTAGCAATGAAATTGGATTATTTCAATTGATCGGACTGACAAAAGGCAGAATTTTTGGTATTTTGAGTGCGGAGAACAGTATCCTTTATTTTGGCTCCATGGCTATTGGTGTGTTAATTGGGTTTCTTGCGTCCAAGCTGGTATTGATGATATTGTTCAAAATTCTCGGTGTGGATGCGATTACGAAACTGTATTTCTCTCCGATGGCACTGATGCAAACGGTGATTGTCTTTACGATAATGTATTTGCTCATCATGCTGATGAACTACATCTTTATCAAGGGGCAGAGTATTCTCTCACTCTTTCGGGTATCTGCCACTTCGGAGCAGCGGGTGCAGAAGATGTCTGTCGGACAGATGATTGTTGGCGTCTTGGGCATTGCTCTGATTGTGTATGGATACTTCATGTCTGCACGGCTGTTCAGCGGTGAGGCAATGGATATGCAGCAGTTGATGTATACGATGATCCTGATTCTCTTCTCGGTCATACTGGGGACATACCTGTTCTATAAGGGTTCGGTAAGTTTTATCTTTAATCTGATTCGCAAAAGTAAAAACGGATACCTATCCATTTATGAGGTGTTGTCTTTATCTTCAATCATGTTCCGCATGAAGTCCAATGCATTGCTGCTTACAATTATTACAACCGTATCGGCGCTTGCTATTGGCATGCTGTCACTCAGTTACATTTCGTATTATTCCGCAGAGGCTCAGGCGAAAGAAAGCTTGCCAGAGGATTTCTCTTTTGCTCAGGTTGATGTGAAAAATCGCTTTGTAACGGATTTGGAACACAAACAGATTCCATATGAAGAGAAGCATAGACAGCCCATTTATATTGAAATTGATGCTCATAAAGTGATGGATGAGTCCATGACGGAAAAGTACCTATTCAGTAGTGTGTTGAGTGACAAGATGGTAGATAACATTGATCTGCAACCAGGCGAAGCGGTCTTCATGGGATACGGAAATGCCGTTCAGCAGTTGATTTCCATTCAGGAGACAGGTCCAATTGTCTTGCATGGATTGAAGCGAACGCTAGACCAACAACTGATCGGAACCACCCAAAAGGGGGTTCTTCCTGGATACTATTCTGGGGGCACGCCTGTAGCGGTAGTAGATGAAACGGTATACCAGCAGTTGCGGCAGGATCTCGATCCCGAGCTGCAAAAATCCGAGTGGGCGGATTACTATGGTGTACGTATTCTGAATGAGGGGCAGGCTGAAGAGGCATATGCCGTATATAAGGAGCTACAGTTGGAAGCACCGAGCTTCTCCCAGATTGAGTTCAGAAATAACCAACGTAATAATATGGGCTTAATTATGTTCATTGTTGGTTTCCTTGGTTTGACGTTCTTGATTACATCGGGATGTATCCTGTACTTTAAACAAATGAACGAGAGTGAAGAGGAGAAGGGGAATTATACCATTCTGCGAAAACTCGGATTTACGCAAGGCAATCTGTTGCATGGAATTCAGATCAAGCAGTTGTTTAACTTTGGTATTCCGCTTGTGGTGGGGTTGAGTCATAGTTACTTTGCCGTGAAATCAGGTTGGTTTTTCTTTGGTACGGAGCTGGCGACACCTACGGTCATTGTCATGATAGTCTATACATTGTTATATTCGATCTTTGGTCTGTTGTCTGTGTGGTACTATAAACGGGTGATTAAGGAAGCTTTGTAGAATTGGGATCAGGAGTATGCTGATATAGCAAAATAGGTTGAGTAAAGGGCAGCTGTATTGTTTACAGACTGCCCTTTTTTCTTTTTCTAAGTATAATGCCTCATGAAAAAAAGGATGATTATGGAATTGAGTCGAAATGATGATAGAGTCCATGCTTCTGATTCATGTATACCGGTGAAACGAGAGGAGTGGAGTAGCGTGCCTGGAGTTCTATATGCCTCGAAGAAAGAGTTAAGTGAGACGATTCGACGCACCTATGAATTGTTTGAGGGTGAATTCAATGACATCCATAACAGCGACAAAGATAAGTGGGTTGAAGGTGTAGATAAGACGCCTGCCCAGATGATCGCGTACCAGTTAGGATGGATGAACCTGGTGATGGATTGGGAGCGAAATGAACAGTTGGGAAATGAATTCCATATGCCGGCACCAGGATATAAATGGAACCAACTAGGGTCATTAAATGAATCATTTTACGAAAAATACTCAAGTTATACGCTGGAGGAGCTGCGCTCTTTGTTTCGGGAGACAGAACAACAATGGCAGAACTGGATTGACTCCCTTAGTGAAGAGGACTTATTTGTACAAGGGATGAGACAGTGGACGGGGACCAAGCCCGGATGGGCTATGGTGAAGTGGATCCAGATTAATTCGGTAGCTCCTTTTAAATCCTTTCGGACCCGATTACGTAAATGGAAAAAAGGTCACTTAGCCAACATGGATGAGGGGAGAATAGATGTCTAATGAATCTGGCAAATAAAATCACGTTGGCTAGAATCGCGTTGATTCCATTGTTTATGATCTGTTTTCTCAATCAGCAAAGCGTGATGATTGCACTAATTATTTTTGCAGTAGCAGCAGGTACGGATAAATTGGATGGATACGTGGCAAGAAAATATAATCAGATCACGAATCTGGGAAAGTTGCTTGATCCACTGGCGGATAAACTGTTGATTGCGGTAGCGCTGATCATGATGGTTCAGGAGAATATGATCAGTTCATGGATTGCTGTAATCATTATAGGACGTGAAATTGTCATTACTGCATTGCGAATGGTAGCCACAGAACAGGGTATTGCTCTTGCAGCTGATCGTTATGGAAAAATCAAAATGGTGCTTCAGGTGGCAGCCATCATTGCCATTTTGTTGAATAATGTTCCGTTTAGTTTGCTGACTGATATCAGAGTGGATGTGGCATTACTATGGGGTGCAACAGGCGTTACTCTCTTATCCGGAATGAATTACATTATCGTAAATTATAAACTGTTGAGATAAAAGGAGTGATTAGGAGATGTCCCAAATAAATATTAATCCAAGTACTTCAGAGGATTCAGAGTATGTTCGCCAGCAACTTATCGCATTTAATGCTGCACATGTGAGTGAGGAATTAAGGCATCGGTACGAAGAACTGAATTTCAATATCAAAAATGAGACTGGCGAGATTGTTGCAGGTGTGCTTAGTACACTTTGCTGGAACTGGCTGGAGGTTGATATTCTTTGGGTGGATTCTGAACAACGGGATCGGGGATATGGTTCCCAGTTGTTGCTTGAAGTTGAGCGAATTGCGCGAGAGAAATCTTGTGATTTTGTCATGTTGAACACCTTCTCCTATCAAGCACCGGAATTTTACAAGAAACATGGCTATCAATTGATGACAACGATCGAGAATGCACCGACTGGACACAGTCATTATTATTTTAAGAAGGACCTCACTTAAGACAGACAAAGCATGCGAAATAGGAAAAATCAGGAGGGTTATGATGGTTACCATTAAAGGAATCGAACTTGAAGATTTACCGGCACTAAGCCAGCTATACAATGAGTTGATGGGAATGCCTACCAATGAACAACAGATGAAAAAGATGTTTCATTACATACAGCAGAATGGCCATTATCATGTGCTTGGGGCATTTTACAATGGCAAACTGGTTGGGTCCGTTATGGGGGTTGAGTGTATGGATCTGGTAGGGCCATGCAAACCGTTCATGGTTGTGGAGAATGTGATTGTATCGGATCAGGTACGCAGGCAGGGCATTGGGCAGAGGTTAATGCTCCAGATTGAGCGGATTGCAAAAGATATGGGTTGTGGTTACATGATTCTGGTGTCTGGCGATCAGCGTAAGGAAGCACATATATTTTATGAGAAGTTAGGTTTCAAGGATGAGAAGGTTCAGGGTTACCGGAAGCATCTATAACAGACAGGTTCAAGTGAAAATTTCTTACACGAGTGGAAGGATTACTTAAGGAACACGGCGAATAAGGCATAGTCTTAACAAAAGAAACGAATAAGAGGGAGGCACTCTCGTGTTCAAAAAATGGGCTAATGTTTTCATGGTTCTGAGCCTGGTATTCGCCGTATGTTCCCCAACCTCCTATGCTGCCGCCAAAACGGTCAAGGTAACCGTGACGTTGGTGAGCGCAGAGCTTGTCGAGAATAACTCTGTCGGTAATGAGTGGGCCATCGGAGCAAGTGTGAACGGCAAAGATCTGGAAGAGGGTTCATCGGTCACCTTAAATCTGAAATCCACAGGTACGTTGAAACTGGAGGCCATCGCCGAAGAACAGGACAAAATTCCCGATTACGGGAGTAAAAGCACCAACGTCAAACTATCTTCGTTCTCCAAATCAACCAACAAGACACTTTCCGTGGTGGTGACTGAGAACAGAGGCCGATATTCTGGTAACACAGCGACTTGGGCGTTCAAGTTTAAGATTAGCAAGAAGTGAATAGGAACCAACCTTGAGAAAAGGGAGCTGAGCTCTCTTTTTTTATGCGTAAATAATTGGTGATCTAAAGTAAGGCGACGTTTCGAGCCACGCTAATCTTTGTTAAACTAATGAGAACAACAGTATAGAAATAAAAGATGTATTTTGAAAAAAAAGTACATAGGAGGTTAACACAATCATGCGGATCGTAGATAACATTAAAGTCTGGGGGGAGCCGCTGGAGAACGCCGTAAGTCAGGCGGTGACTTGCTCGCAATATGGAGATGTATTGGGTGTGGCTCTGATGGCCGACCATCACAAAGGTTACTCGCAACCCATCGGTGGTGTTGTCGCTTATCGGAATATGATCAGCCCGTCAGGTGTCGGATATGATATTGCCTGTGGCAATAAGGCTGTGCGTACAAATCTGATGTGGGAAGATATTCGGGATCAGATTGTAACGATCATGGATGACATCAATTCGACCATTTCTTTCGGCGTGGGTCGTAACAATCCAACACCCGTGGATCATGAGCTGTTCGACGACGCGAGCTGGAAGCTGTTTGATACCATTGAACCGGGATTACAACATAAGCTGAAGACACTTGCACGCAACCAACTCGGAACCGTAGGCAGTGGCAATCATTTCGTGGATATTTTTGTAGAAGAGGCAACGGGGAAGGTGTGGATTGCAAATCATTTTGGCAGCCGCGGGTTCGGCCATAAAGTGGCGAGTGGGTTCCTTAACCTTGCGGCAGGACGTCAGTTCAGTGGCAAAGCTCCTGGCGAATCGATGGATCAACCGCCTACGTTGTTTGACCTGAACAGCGAAATGGGTGATATGTATTGGGATGGAATGATTCTGGCGGGCCGATACGCCTATGCAGGACGTGACTATGTTATTGAACAGGTGCTCGGAATTCTGGGGGCAAGTGCTGAATATGCCGTTCATAACCATCACAACTTTGCCTGGAAGGAACAACACATGGGTGAAGAGGTAGTTGTGGTCCGCAAAGGTGCAACGCCACTGGCACCCGGGCAACTCGGTTTTGTCGGAGGAAGCATGGGAGATATCTCGGTAATTGTGGAGGGCATCCACAGCGAGGAGAATACCGAATCATTCCGCAGCACTGTGCACGGAGCAGGGCGGACGATGAGCAGAACCCAGGCGGCTGGCAAAATGAACTACAAACTCCGTACACGCATGGGCGGTGAGATTAGCGAAGCACAGATGCATGAGGCAATTCGTGCTTATGGTGTTGAGGTGCGGGGAGCGGGCACAGATGAAAGTCCGTTTGTGTACAAGAAGCTACAAGACGTACTGAACGCACATGCGAATACGTTGAAGATCAACCATGTACTGCGTCCCGTTGGTGTCGCCATGGCCGGAGGTAATGAATTCGATCCATACAAGGATTAGTTAGAAAAGAGGGTGAACTTCATGAGGAATTGTGCGATATATAGCTCTCAGTTTGACCTAGATCAGCTGTTTGAATTGATTCAATCCATTTATCCTGAGGGTACGATTGAACGCCGGGAAGATAAGACCCATATTCAAGTGACTCAGAAAAAATGGCTCAGTAAGAAAACCAAAGGCTTTAATATCATGACCAGCCAGACACATCCTGAGGAATTTACGACAATGATTCAGGGCATGCTTGGATTTTTGAGTCAGATTGAGGGGCGCAATGCTTCGCTCCAGGAAAAGGTATTGATCAAATGTTCCACATTGAACATGGTGGTTGGTATTGAGACGGAAGAGGATATCTCGGAAGAATTCTTCGGCGAGTTATTACGGTTGGCTGATGCGCTGGATGCTGTTATCTTCTGGGGAGGTGGATCTCTGCTGAATGCACAAGGTCAGCTATTGCTGGATGTGAATGGAGAATCAGAGGTGGAGGATTACACGGTGACAGCGCACACCAGTTTCCTTGACGGTAACAGACCGCAGTCGGAGTCGGGCATTCAACGTAAAGCGCGGTCAGAGCAACTGTTGACTGAACAAGGCATTCCGTATAATGCGAACTTGCCCGTAAGGGCCGGAGACGAGCACACCACGATTCGGAGTAAAGAGGAAGTCGCGCGTCGTGCGGTTGCCCTATGTCTTGCCGCGCTTAAGGGTGAGTGTCTGGGAGCCGGCGAAAGTGCGGATGATACCGCAGCACTGGTTCAGGAAGTGATCGACAAGTATGAGGCTGAATCCTTTTTCTCACCCGCAGAGAAGAGGTTTATCGACCAGCACGGAGCAGAGCAGCAGGAGATTATCTCCTTCTCTTGGGGATATGAAGCGTACCACGTAATGTTGTGGGCGCTTGGTTATGTGAAGGAACTAGGTGCACCAACGGAGTTATGTAACGTAGGGAAGGATGTCGGTTATTTGCAGCAGAAGGATAGTTTTACCGACTTTCTCTCCGATGCATCTCTGCGTAACAAAAGCGAGATTCTGGATGAAGCAGATCTGATCTACCGTTATAACTGGGTGTGCGTGGATAGTCGAGTGAATGACAAAACACCTCCCGCTGGCCTGAATGGTGGAGTGGCTTATGAACGTCACCGTGCATTGAACTGGCTGATCTGTTATCTGGATCTGGCGTGGGATGATGTGCGTACAGATACGTAGAACGGGATGATGTGACGGCCTTTTGTAAATAGCCAATAAACATAACACAACATACAACAATGCAAATACCCCTTTAGCCGCACGAATACGGTTAAAGGGGTGTTTGGCGTGCTGTTCTGTGTGGACATAAGCTTTATCCATATATGCTTTTATCCACTATGTCTGCCAAACTGTTCACGAATAATGACATCAGCAAGAATCAATTTTTTCTCGACGTTGCTCTCTGGATTCGCAATGCGCCATAACATCTGATCCACTGCACGCGCACCGAGTAACTCCTTGTTCACATTAACTGTGGCAAGTAATGGGATATTGTCGTATAGATTATCAAATCCCGTGACAACACACTGATCGGGTACACGAATACCCATACTCTCAAGGGCTTCTATGGTGTATAGCCCATAGAAATCATTCGCACATACAAACACTTCAGGCAGGTTATCCTCACTGATCACCGAAGTGAACGTCTGGCGGAACTCATCCAATGCCTGATTACTCAGCTCGGGAATCTGATGTATTTCCATCCCATGACCCATAAGCACAGAAGTATAAGCAATCCAGCGTTCATAGAAGCTATGAGCATCCCCGATATTGCCAACGAACTGGAATGTTTTGAAACCCTTGCGGAGCAAATAGAGCATGATCTCTCGCATGGATGCGAAGTTATCGGTGAAAATGCTGTCACTGTGAAAAACAGGGTCCAGATGATCGACCATCACAACCGGAATACTGAGACGTTTGATTTCAAGCAGAATCGGGGTCGAGATAGAGCCAACGGTAATGATCCCTCGAATGGCATCCGGGTTGAGCAGGGTAAATAGCTGGTCTGCTGAGGGTTCCGTCAAGGTCAGAATATTAATCCCTTTTTGGTTCAGCTTGGAAGAGATCCCGTTAAAGACGGGGCCCCAGTATACGGAGTCTTGATTTTGGTACCGAACATTGGGGAACAAAATCAAGATCGTTCCGCTTGAACGTGTGTTCTTTGGTTCCTGAAGTTCATGGCTGTTATACAGTTCACCAGACAACATGCTGTTATCTTTGAAATATCCAAGTTTGCCAGCGGCCTTGAGAATGACATCCCTCGTTTGATCACTAACTCCCGATTTTCCAGACAAAGCTCGTGACACCGCGAATTTCGACAAACCCGTAAAATGTGCAATCTCCTGAATTGTTACCTTTGTCTTCATCATACCATCCTTACACTCGTAGTTCTGCCGTATTCCTTATTTGGAGCGATATCCAACTGGTTCTAGTATAACATGATGTATTTCTCTTAATCTAATAACGGACAGAGAATTCAAAATGTTAGTGATGCACAGTATTTTAGGATGAACGTTCAACGTGACGGTAAGCATATTTTCAGATAGTATGACGGAATTTGTCTACTTAATTATTATTTTGTTATTTTATAAAAATAACAAAATAAACAAAGTTAGAATTAAGGTTTAATATGTTTGTACTTAGAGCCCAGGATTTTGAATAAGCTGTGATACAGGCATATTACAGCTTATTCAGCATTTTATCAGAGAAATTAGAAAATGTTAACAACAAAAATGTTGACGCTTACATTTTGCTGTGTTAAATTTTGTTTGTCAAAAGCAAACAAAGGAATAACAAATGGTGGTGGTTTTTTATTTTCGATTGGTTGATGAATGGGGTTAACGATTTAGGGTGAACCATGATTGGTATACACATTCGGGGAGGTTGTTAAAATCATGATGAGAAGATGGAATGTTCTACCTCTGATGTTATTGGCTGTGATGATTTTTGTATCCGCTTGCAGTGGTGGGGGGACAGCGCAGACGGGGACCGAAGCAGAGGGAACAACGAACTCAGGTAACAGCACCGAGGTCGCTGAGACAGAGAAAGAGGGCGAAGCGGAAGAAGCTGTGGTTAATGTGCCTGATCTGGGTGGGCGTGTCATCAAGGTCGCGGCCTGGTGGGACTTGAAACCGGCGGGAGAGACGGCCTCCGATAAGGCCAGACTTGATAAAATTGCAGAGGTCGAGAAGAAATACAACGTAAAACTGGAGTTTGTTAACGTACCTTTTGAAGAATACATGAACAAATTCACAACGTCTGCACTGGCTGGCGAACCGTTCGCCGACATCGTTCAGATGGAGTACAAATCCGCACTACCCGCCATCCTCAAAGGGCAACTATTGCCCATCTCCGAATTCACTACACCTGAGAATAACATCAACCAAGAGGCTAACCTGATTGCAAAATTTCCTGCCATTGCAGGCAACGAATATGCCTTCGAATCTCCAACCAGTATTGGTCTGGGACTTCACTATAACCGTGACTTGTTCAAAAAATTATCTTTGCCTGATCCTCAAGAACTGTATAACCAAGGCAAATGGGATTGGGACAAATTCATGGAACTTGCCAAACAGGCAACCAAAGATACCAATAACGACGGCAAAACTGACGTATACGGATTTTCTGGCTGGGCGCTTGATGTCGTTCGTCATTTTACCGCAGCCAATGGTGGAACGATCGTGGATGATACCAATAGCAAAGAAGGATTGTCCGATCCGAAAACGATTGAAGCTGCCGAATTCGTCAAACGCCTGTATAACGTGGAAAATGTCGTGAAGGTCAAAACCGGCGACAAAACCAATTGGGAGGAAAGCAATACGTTCAAAGATGGAGATGTAGCTCTGTTCACCGCTGCTGAATGGCAGTTGGGCGATCTCACCTTTGCTGTTGGTGTTGTGCCGATTCCGAACGGGCCACAGGGTAGCAAAGAGGTAACGTATGCAAACAATGCAGCATCAGCGAAGTTCATTCCAAAAGGTGTGGAAGATCCAAAGATCGTCTACCAAATCTATGAAGAGACCTTCGACATCCCGCAGATTGAAGAGTATCCAGGTCAAGATTATCTGGAGAGTCGTTATACCGACGAGAAGGATATTGCGATCATTCGCGAGCACATCGCTGGAACCGGCCGCATCTTGCTGGATGATGCCTACACAGGATACCCTTTCGGGGATTATGTGAACGATATCATCAAAAACAATGCTTCCGTGACAGCAACAGCCGAGAAATACAAGGCACAGGCACAAGCTGCAATTGATAAACTCGGCAAACAATAACAACACTTATCACCAGCAAACGATTCAGGCAGGGGGGCTCGTGTCGGCAATGTTGCACGGAGCCCCTTTTCCTGAACCACCAAATCGGCATTGCTGGCATCAGCCTTGATGAGGAGGACTCGTAGGATGGCTGGAATTCTACAACGTAAGACATGGATATTGTCCACAGTAATTATCGTGGCGGCAGCCTGCATCATTCTATATATAACTTCCGGCGCTGATGGAAAGAGTGCAAACATTCCACCTGGCAGTCTGCCTGCCATTGAAGTGGATGCAGTCTTGCAGCAGACCCGGCAGAAAAAGGGATACGAACAGTATCGATCCGGAACGGATCAGGCTACACAGCCGAATGTGGACATCACCATTGAAGCAGGAGATTACATAAAAGCCGAAGGTGAAGACGTCCGCAAACTGACTAATTATGAAGGAATGGATGGTGTATCTCTCCATACCGGAGAGACCGGACAAGTCGATTGGACGATTAATGTGCCGGAGACCGGGCTGTATAACCTGTCCACGATCTATTTTCCCGTTGAAGGCAAGAGTTCGGCCATTGAGCGTGCATTGTACATTGATGGTGAACTTCCTTTTGCGGAAGCTGCCTATTTGCAGTTTGACCGGGTATGGGCGAATGAGAAAGATGTCGTTGAACAGGATAACCAAGGCAATGACCTTCGCCCGAGACAAGTGGAGCAACCACGCTGGCTGGAAGAAACGTTTCAGGACTCCGACGGGTACGAACAGACTCCATTCAAGTTTTATTTGGAAAAAGGGGAACACACGCTAACGCTAAAATCATCGCGTGAACCCATGGTGATTCGGTCCATTCGTCTTTTCAATGAGAAGATAGCTGTTCCTTACACAGAGACTGCAGGGGCACAACAATCGGACTCCTCTGGGCAGCCGAAGGATGTACTGATTCGCATTGAAGGAGAAGCCGCGATTGCCAAATCTTCACCTACGTTATACCCGACCAGCGAAAGGTCAAGTTCTGCTGTATCTCCTTATAGCGCTTCCCAGGTACGCATCAATACGATTGGCGGCTTTAACTGGCGTCTGCCAGGACAATGGATTGAATGGGAAGTGGATGTGCCGGAGAGTGGACTTTATCATATCGGTTTTACCGTACAGCAGAATTTTGTCAAAGGCATCTATTCCACACGCAAACTGACCATCGATGGTGAAGTTCCGTTTGCAGAGATGGCTCAAGCACCTTTCCGTTATCACAGTGATTATCGCATTGACGTCATGGGTGGCAAGGAAGCATACAAGTTTCAATTGGATAAAGGAAAACATGTGCTACGGCTGGAGAACAGCCTCGGTGACTTTGCACCCCTTATCCGCAATGTGGAGGACAGTCTGTACAACTTGAACTCCATGTACCGACGTATTCTGATGATTACAGGCACGAAGCCTGATGAATTTCGGGATTACCGGGTGGAAAAGCAGATCCCGAACCTGCTGGAAGTATTCAGCGGAGAAAGTAAACGCCTCAAGGACGTTGCCGTACAGCTTCGTCTTCTATCAGGACAGTCTAGCGATCAGGAAGCCTTGATCAAGACGATGGCGCTGCAACTGGACGAGATGATTGACAAGCCAGATACCATTCCAAGACGGCTTGCGGCTTATAAAACCAATACAGGCGGTCTCGGCACATGGGTGCAGCAGGCACGAGAGCAACCCCTTGAAATCGATGCACTGTACGTCACTTCGATTGACCGCGATATTCCTAGAACAGGTATGGGGCCACTTGCCAAGCTTGGTCATGAAGCGAAGATATTCTATCATTCGTTCTTCATTGATTATAACCAGATTGGTAATGTAGCTACATCTGAAGATCAGCGTACGGTAACCGTCTGGATTGGTAGCGGACGTGACCAGGCGAATACGATGAAAGCGATGATTGACAAGACCTTCACACCAGACAGTGGCATTAACGTGAATCTGAAGCTGGTGAATATGGGAACCTTGCTGCCAGCGACTTTGTCCGGTGAAGGTCCGGATGTAGCGATGCAGATCGGCAATGATCTGCCGGTGAACTTTGCGATGCGGAACTCGGCTGTAGATCTGACGCAATTCAGTGATTATAGCACCGTGGAACAGGAGTTCAGGGAAAGTGCAATCGTGCCGTATGCCTATGATTCAGGCGTATATGCCCTGCCGGAAACGCAAACCTTTAACATGCTGTTTTATCGTAAAGACGTGCTCGAAGAACTCGGACTTGAAGTGCCTCAGAACTGGGAGGATGTCGAAGCTCTGCTCGCGATTCTGAGCAAGAATCATATGGAATTTGGTATGCCGATTGTGACCCAGGCGAATATGCAGGGTGTCAATATTCCGCCGAACTCGCAGTATGCCACGATGCTGCTTCAGAACGGCGGCGCCTTCTATCGTAACGATGACAAGGAGTCGGATCTGGATTCAAGGATCGGAATTGAGACGTTCAAGCAGTGGACGGAGTTCTATACCGATTACAAGTTAGAGCGGGAATATGATTTTGCCAACCGTTTCCGGACAGGACAGATGCCTATCGGACTAACGGATTACACCATGTACAACCAATTGTCCGTATTTGCACCGGAGATTCGCGGACTATGGGGATTCGTTCCTGTCCCGGGAACTGTTCAGGCAGATGGAACCTTGAATCGGGACGTACCGGGTGGAGGCAGCGCAGTCATGATGCTGGAGGGTACCAAGGATCAGGACGCGGCGTGGGAGTTCATGAAGTGGTGGACCAGTACGCCGATTCAGGCGGAATTCGGACGGGAGATGGAAGGGCTGATGGGTGCCGCTGCCCGTTATCCAACGGCCAACATCAAGGCGCTGGATTCCCTGCCGTGGCCTGCGGAGGATTACGCCAATCTCAAGGCACAATTCGAAACGGTGAAGGGCATTCCTGAAGTACCCGGTGGTTATTTTACAGGCCGCCATCTGTTCAATGCATTTTACAAAACCGTTGTTGGCCAAGTGGAAGCCAGGGAATCCATCATGGATTATACCCAATATATTCAGGACGAGATTCGAGTCAAACGTAATGAATTTGGTCTTCCGTAAGCAGAGGGAGGGTTAATCGTGCCACAAATATCACTCCGAGACGGACAAAACAGTCCTCCTGAGAAAGCGTCAAGGATGGGCATGAAATCGTGGTGGAGCTGGAAGCTCCAGGAAATGAAGGCCAGCAAACATTCCTATGTTCTGCTTGCACCTTATATGCTCCTGTTCCTCATGTTTACCGTGATTCCGGTTGTCATCTCGATCATACTCAGCTTCACCTACTTTAACATGCTGGAATTCCCGCGTTTTATTGGCTGGCAGAACTATACTCGCCTGTTTCTGGAGGATGATGTATTCCTGATTGCAATCAAGAATACGTTGTTGTTCGCCATCATTACCGGACCGATCAGTTATATTGCTTGCTTTGTCTTCGCGTGGATCATTAATGAGTTAACACCGAAATGGAGAGCGTTCATGACGCTGATCTTCTACGCGCCCTCCATTTCGGGCAATGTGTATTTTATCTGGCTGATGATCTTCTCGGGAGATCGTTATGGTATTGCCAATGGGTTGTTGATCAAATGGGGTTTTCTGCTGGAGCCAATCCAGTGGCTGAAGACGGAAGCCTACATTATGCCTATTCTCATTCTCGTGCAGCTATGGCTGAGTCTCGGAACCGGATTTCTTGCGTTTATCGCTGGTTTGCAGACGGTGGACCGGACATTGTACGAAGCGGGAGCGGTGGATGGGATCAAAAATCGCTGGCAGGAACTATGGTACATTACCTTGCCTTCGATGCGTCCACAGTTGATGTTCGGCGCAGTCATTCAGCTGACAACCTCGTTTGCCGTGGCCGATGTGTCGATCGCACTGGCCGGGTTCCCAAGCGTGAACTATGCAGCAGAGACGGTGGTAACCCATTTGATTGACTTTGGTACTACGCGGTTTGAGATGGGATATGCATCAGCAATTGCTACCGTACTGTTCATGATTATGGTGGGCGCCAACTTGCTGGTACAGAAACTGCTTCGAAGGGTGGGAGAATAGCTATGGCTGCAATTGCGACAGGCAAAAAGCGGGTGAATCGCTCGCTATCGGGAAGCCTCTCCCTGTTTGCCCTTCTGCTCGTTTTTGGTGCCTTCATGGTGCTGCCGTTGATCTATGCAATCAACAATGCATTCAAACCATTGGATGAGATTTTTACCTTTCCACCAACGCTGTTTGTCAAAAATCCCACGTTCAGCAACTTTACAGATCTGCTGAATCTGCTGAGTGACTCGTGGGTGCCTTTCTCACGTTATATATTCAACACGGTATTTATTACAGGCATCGGTATCGTAGGCCATGTACTGCTAGCTTCCGCAGCGGCGTACCCACTTGCCAAACACAAGTTTCCGGGCAAAGTATTCATGTTCCAAGTGGTCGTACTGTCACTGATGTTCACACCTGCGGTAACGGCAATTCCGAACTATATGATCATGTCATGGCTCGGATGGATCGACACCTACTGGGCCGTCATTATTCCGGCATTTGCCTATTCACTCGGGTTGTATCTGATGAAACAGTTCATGGAGCAGATCCCGGATGCGCTGCTGGAAGCGGCCAAGATTGATGGTGCCAGTGAATACCGGATCTTCTGGTCCATTGTCATGCCCAATGTGAAACCAGCCTGGCTTACATTGATCATACTGCTGTTCCAGATGTTATGGGGCAGTGATGGCAATGGGTACATCTACAGCGAGCAGCTCAAGACCCTGCATTATGCAGCAGGTCAGATTATTCAGGGCGGAATATCCCGGGCAGGAGCGGGTGCTGCGGTAGCACTGATTTTGATGAGTGTGCCGATCACGCTATTTATTTTCTCTCAGAGCCGAATCATTGAGACGATGGCGAGCTCGGGCATGAAGGATTAAGGGGGAACGATATGGCACGCACAGTGAAAAGATGGCTTGTTCTCCTGGCGGCAGTATCTCTGCTGCTGGTGAATGCCGTGCCTGCGGCGGCCTCCCCGGCGCCGTATGAGAGTTATAACTACAACTACTGGAAAGAGGCTGTACCTTCACCAGATGCCTATCTGCCCGAGCGTACCATATCAGGCCGTGATCTCGGCATTAGTGAGTTTAAAGACCCTGGTGATGTGAACGTTTCACCCTCCGGGTTGATCTATATTTTGGATAGTGGCAACAGCCGAATTGTTGTATTGGACCCAGACTTTAAGCTGCTGCGCGTCATTGATGGATTCATGATGGATGGTAGCAAGGAGACCTTTAACCTTCCGGGCGGATTATTCGTGGATGAACAAGAACGCATATACGTCGCCGATACAGGCAACGGTCGTGTGGTTGTCCTGGATGGAGAAGGGACACTGATTCAAACCATCACGAAGCCCGAGTCGGATATCCTGTCGACCCAATTCCAGTTCCAGCCTTTGAAGCTGACGGTGGACCATGTAGGCCGAGTGTATGTTGTGGCGCAGGGGGTCTACGAAGGGATTATGCAGTTTGACGAGAGTGGGAAATTTATCGGATATGTCGGTACCAACAAAGTGGAGCGGGACTACGGCGAATATATCTGGCGCATGTTATCAACCAAAGCCCAGCGCGCACAGATGGTTCTCTTTGTTCCAACGGAGTTCTCCAATGCGGATATTGACCACAAAGGATTTGTGTATGCAACGAATATTGATCCCGGCTCAAATGAACCGATCAAACGGCTGAATCCGTCTGGTGAAGATGTACTGAAGCGGTTTGGTTATTACGACGTCAAAGGCGATATCCGGTTCCGCAACAATCCGGGTCCATCCAAACTGATCGATGTGAAAGTGCTGGGCGACGGCATGTACAGTGTATTGGATGCGACACAGAACCGGGTGTTCACGTACGACGATGAAGGTCATCTGCTCTACATATACGGTGGCAAAGGAAATCAGGTGGGCACGCTCAAAACACCTGTCGCGATTGAACAATCAGGTGAGCATCACTTGGTTCTGGATCGGGGCAAGAACAACCTTGTTGTCTATGAGCCAACCCGTTTTGGTGCCCGTGTGAATGAAGCGGTGGCACTCCACTATCGGGGCGAGGACACGGAAGCCGTGAATATATGGCGAGAAGTGCTGAAGCTGAATGCCAACTATGACATCGCCTATATTGGTATCGGCAAGTCCTTATTAATGGAGAAGAAAAACGAGGAAGCGCTAGGTTACTTTGAACTTGGGATGGATCGCAAGAGTTATTCTGTGGCGTTCAAGAGGCATCGGCGGGAGATGATGAAGGAACATTTTGGTACATTCCTGACCGTTGCAATCGCGCTGATTGTCATTCTGATCCTGACCCGGGTAGCAGTTAAATGGAGACGGAGGAGGCAGGTTGATCGTGAAGCAGGATTTCATTAAGTTTCCGCTGCATCTCATTTTTCACCCCATTGATGCATTCTGGGACCTCAAGTCGGATAACCGGGGACGGCTGTTTGTTGCTTTTGCAGCATTGGCGCTTACCATTGTTATGATGGTTTTGCAAAAGCAGTACGCAGGATTTCTCGTTAATTACATCGATCCTCGTACGATTAATAGCATCATCGAAATCGCCACGGTTGCAGTACCTTTCTTTCTATGGTGCATGGCCAACTGGGCGGTAACAACTTTGATGGAAGGGGAAGGCAAGTTCAAGGAAATCGTTCTGGCGACAGGTTACTCGCTCATTCCGGTTATTCTGATCTATGCCCCAATGATCGTGATCAGCCGTTTTATGGTGCAGGAGGAGACTGCTTTTTATTATCTGTTCAATAGTATCGCGTTCTTCTGGTTTGTACTGCTTCTGTTCATTGGCATGATGACGGTACACCAGTACACGGTGATTAGAACAATCATGACGATGGTGCTGACGCTCATTGTGATGGGCATTATCGTATTCCTTGGCGCACTGGTCTTCAGCATGTTGCAACAGTTGTACGAATTCGGTTATAACATTTACCGCGAGTTGATTTTTCGGACCTAAAGGAGGCGGCATCCGTGAACAAAAGGCAACGATTATATACGGTGCTGGCTGGTGGTACAGCTGTAATCATGATTGCAGCCGGGCTGCTGTATATAAACAACAGGGGAGTTCCTGCCGTAGAAGCCGCGGCTTATCTGGATACGACAACCAAAGCCATGCCCGTCACGGAAGAACCGTTGCAGTTCCTTAGCGACTCCTCGCAGGGTGTGCCTGGTATGCAACTGGTCGCTGAAGATCAGGGACTCGCCCTGTACTATAACGAGGAGACCACGGAAATTGCAGTACGTGACGGGAAAAGTGGAGAGATCTGGTATAGCAACCCGAAAGAACGGGCTGAGGACGGTCTTGCTTCCGCGTATGAAAAAGAGGTGCTGTCCTCCCAGTTGAATGTGTCTTTCCGGGATGCGATGGGCACACTGGAGAACTTTCCGAATTTCAGCTCCAGCATTAGCAACAAACAATTCACAGTGGGCCACATCGATCAGGGGATTCGGGTGAACTATACGCTTGGGGATACGTCACTTGGCATTGATGCGCTGCCCAAACTGATTAGCAAGCAGCGGCTGGAGGAGAGAGTGCTTTCCAAGCTGGATGCTACTGTCGCAAGGTACACATCTGCCCGATATTATCCAACCAAGAGCAATCCGGATATTCTGGAACGGCTGGATGGACAGATTTCGAAGCAACTTGTGCTGAACAAGATGCTGGGTGCCTTTGAGACGGCGGGGTATACGGCGGACGATCTGGCTTTTGACAATCAGGAGAACGGAGTCGAAGGCGGAGGTGTGTCGGATAAGCCGAGCTTCGTCATTTCTGTGGAATATCGACTTGAGCAGGGGGCACTCGTTGTGACTGTACCTCTAAGCCAAATAGAAGAAAGTGGGCAATACCGCATTCGGAACATTGATTTGCTCGCTTATTTTGGTGCTGCGGATACAAAGGGTGAGGGTTATATGCTCGTACCTGATGGTTCCGGCAGTCTGATCCATCTGAACAACGGAAAAACCCAAGAAGAGCAGTATGTACAGCGTGTCTATGGCGCAGATCCAAATGATAATTCGCTCAGTCGTCCTCAGGTTAGTGAATCCGCGTATATGCCTGTGTTTGGTCTGAAGAACGGGGAGAATGCCTGGTTTGCGGTGATTGAAAAAGGGGACGGCATTGCCAGTATCTCTGCGGATATTGGAGGCAGACAGAATAGCTACAACCATGTACACGCGACCTTCTCCCTGCGCGGGGAGGATGAATTGGAAATGTACACCTCGCAGAAAATGCAGGAGATTCAGCTGCTTAGCGAAGAGCCTTACCGTGGAGATATTCAGGTCCGTTATCATTTCCTTCATGGAGAAGATGCCAGTTACTCGGGTATGGCCCGCCTGTATCAGCAGCAGTTGATAGAGCAGGATGTACTGAAGCCGCTCCCAGAACAGACGGAGTTGCCGTTTTATGTGGATGTGCTTGGTGCAGTGGATAAAAAGGCTTCGTTCCTGAGTGTACCCTATCGGACCACTTTAGCCATGACCACGTACGAACAGGCTACAGAAATGGCAGCGAAGTTACAGCAGGATGGTGTTGAACGTGTACAAATGCGGTATCAAGGATGGTTTGGCGGCGGCATCAGTCATCATACGCCAACCCAGGTGAAGTTGGACAGTGAAGTGGGCAGTCGTTCCGAACTGCAGGCGTTGTCCACCAAGCTGGAGCAGTCGGGTGGAGCTCTGTTCCCGGATGTGGCTTTCCAGCACATGTATCACGATGATATGCGCTTTGCTCCTTCCTCGGATGCAGCGCGGTTTGTAACAAAGGAGACAGCAGAATTGTATCCGTACAATCCTGCACTTAATCGCATGGATCAGAGTAGGGACAGCTATTATTTGCTCTCAGCGGCCAAGCTTCCTTATGTAGTGAGTGAGTTTGCTGACAAATTCAATAAATTGGATCTCGGCGGGTTATCCCTTCGTGATCTCGGGCAGGTCCTGACTTCCGATTATCGGGATAGTCGGGTGATTCATCGGGAGACGGCGAAGAACATTGTGAAGGAGCAGCTGGGCAAGCTGGAACAGTCCTATCCGAACCTGATGGTATCCGCAGCAAATAGCTACGCTTGGGGAAGTGCGCAACATGTTGTAAATGTGCCCGCAGGATCGAGTCGGTTCAATATTACCGATGAAGAAGTTCCTTTTTATGGGATGGTCATTCATGGATACATGAACTATGCGGCATCTCCGATGAATACGTCGGGGGATCAGGATCTCCGCAAACAGTTGCTACGCAGTCTAGAACTCGGGGCAGCTCCGTATTTTCAATGGACCTATGAACCATCATCCAGGCTAAAGCTGACGAATTATGATTCGGCCTACGCAACGGAGTATGCATATTGGGTGGATGATGCCGTTGCTTTGTATAAGCAGGCCAATGAAGTGCTGGGAAATCTGGCGAATGAGCAGATTTTCAAGCATGAACGCATTCAGGATGGCGTTGTCCGGATCACCTATACTGGGGGTACATCCATCCTTGTGAATTACAATGCGGATGCAGTAACCGTGGATGGAACAACGGTTGGCGGGACGGACTATGTGGTGGGAGGAGTGAACCGATGAGAACCATTCGATTATCGCTGAAGTCACGGAGAGCGCTGCTTGGACTTGCATTTATATCGCCGTGGCTGATCGGTTTCATCTTCCTCTTTGCCACACCACTCCTGCAATCAATTCGGTTCAGTCTGAGTAATCTGTCCGTTGCTCCGGGCGGGTACGTTCTGGAATACGTTGGATTTAAAAATTTCAAGGATGCGCTTCTGGTTGACGCGACGTTCAACCGGATTCTGGTCGACTCGGTTGGAGCGATGCTACTGAATGTGCCGATGATTTTGTTCTTCAGTCTGTTTACGGCCACACTGCTTAACCAGAAGTTCAGAGGCAGAACGATGGCACGTGCCATCTTTTTCCTGCCGGTTATTCTGGCTTCGAGTGCAGTCGCAGCAGCTGAGTCTGCGGGATTAATCAATCTGATGGGGGATGCGAGTGCGGTGGATGCATCAGCCGATGGCGGTGCTTCGTTCAACGTGGTATCCATTGTGCGGATGCTGGCGGATGTGGGATTACCGATGGCCTATGTGGATTACATTGTAGAAGCCATCATGCGGATCTATGAGATTATTAGTAGCTCAGGTGTTCAGATTCTGATCTTCCTCGCCGCGCTGCAATCGGTACCGGGATCGATGTATGAGGTTGCGAAGATCGAAGGGGCGACAGCTTATGAATCATTCTGGAAAATTACATTTCCCATGGTCAGTCCGTTGATTCTGACAAATGTCATCTATACGATCATTGATTCATTTGCCGGGAGTCCAGTCACACAGGCCATCTACCAAACCGCATTCAAAACGCAGAACTTTGGCTTAAGCTCGGCGATGTCCTGGCTGTACACACTGGTTATTGGCCTTGTACTGATCGTAGTGGGCTGGGTATTGTCACGGCGGGTTCACTACAACTGACGGTTAACATTAAGGGAGGCTTCAGATTATGGCTGCATCAGGGACAGATCGCATGGTGGTAGTTCCGAAGCAGAATTATCACATGCATCGGGTGCGAAACAAAACATCGGACCTTCTCTATTCCATATTCAGATATGCACTGGTCATCGGCATTTCATTTATTATTTTGTACCCGTTATTTCTCAAAGTGTCAGTTGCGTTTAAGGATAAACAGGATATCTACAATCCAACGATCTATATGATTCCCCAGCACTTTACATTGGATAATATCCGGCTAGCGGCGCAAGTGATGGATTACCTGCCTCTGCTGGCGAACACGTTATTGTTTGTTACCATCACAACGCTTCTGACAGCGATATCCTGTGCACTTGCCGGATATGGCTTCGCCCGGTTTTCGTTTCCGGGTAGTAATGTACTCTTCATCCTTGTGATTCTGACGATTCTGGTGCCGACAAGCACACTTATGGTGCCAATGTATCTGCATTTCCGCAGCTTTGACTTTATGGGCATCATCCAGTTGTTCTCTGGAAAAAATGGTATCAATCTGCTGAATACGTATTGGCCTTCCATGATCACGGCTGCTACAGCGGGAGGGCTGAAGGCGGGGCTGTTCATCTATATTTTCCGTCAGTTCTTCAAGGGCATGCCAAAGGAAATCGAGGAGGCTGCATTGATTGACGGCGCAGGTGGATTCAAAACGTTTGCTCGAATCATGCTGCCCAATGCAATCTCGCCGCTGATTACGGTCATTTTGTTCTCGTTTGTATGGCAGTATAACGATACCTTTTATTCGGCATTATTCATGAGTGAAAGTCCACTGATATCGCTGAAAGTGGCTTCCTTACCTGCTCAGGCGAACCAGTTGATTCCGCAGCTGATGGGCTTTGGCTCGAACTCGGGCATCAAGGCCGATCCAAACTATGTGGCGATGATTGTGGATACAGGCATTTTGCTGGCTATTGCACCCCTGATCATTTTGTATCTGTTTGTGCAACGTTATTTCGTGGAGAGTATCGAACGTTCTGGTGTAGTGGGTTAACATGTTAAATCCAATTGGAGGTGTAGAGATGACAGTGCGTGAGATCAGCAGAGTTCCGGTGAATAAAGCAGCGACTCCCGAAGCAAAAGAACTGATGGCGTTCCTGGTAGAGCGTTATCAAAAAGGGATGTTGTCAGGCCAGCAGGATTATAGCAATCTAAACTGGATTAATGAAAATACAGGACGGAAACCAGTTGTGATTGGCTTTGATCTCATGGAATATTCGCCATCAAGAACAGAGCGCGGTGCGGTCTCCCAGGAGATTCGGGATGCGGTAGACTGGCACAAACAAGGCGGGATCGTGACGCTATGCTGGCACTGGAACGCACCGACGGATCTGATCGATGAACCGGGTAAAGAGTGGTGGCGGGGGTTCTATACGGATGCTACCACCTATGATCTGGGTTCAGCGCTGGCGCATCCTGAATCGGAAGCATATCAGTTATTGATTCGGGATATCGATGTTATTGCTACACATTTGCAAGAGTTGAAGGATGCTGGTGTGCCTGTATTATTTCGACCACTTCATGAAGCGGAGGGTGGCTGGTTCTGGTGGGGAGCGAAAGGCCCCGAACCTGCCAAACAGTTGTATCGTTTGTTGTATGATCGATTGGTTCAAGAACATCAGCTGCACAATCTTATCTGGGTCTGGAACTCGGAAAAACCGGAATGGTATCCAGGGGATGATATCGTGGATATTGTCAGTGCGGATGTGTACCCTGAAGCAGGAGACCACAGCCCGCTGGCTGCCCGTTACACCAACCTGCGAGAGCTCGTACAGAACGGCAAAATCATCGCACTGGCCGAGAACGGCTCCATCCCTGATCCTAAGCAGATGAAGGAACAGGATGTACACTGGAGTTGGTTCTGTACCTGGACAGGTGGATTCCTGAGAGACGGGACGCATAATGAACTAACGTTTTTGAAGGAATTGTACCATAGCAAAGAGGTCATTACGCTCGATCAGTTACCGAAGTGGAGTTGGTTATAAGAATCCCACGTCCAACTTGAATTGGAATCAATGAAGCGTTAGTATTCGCTGTAAGAATTCATGCGAATACTAACGCTTCATTTGTTGGTAGCGCACATTTGTTAATGGAACCCATCACCCCTGAAACATTAGAAGTTGAACAACCATTTAGTTTGACGGGTGTAACATAGCTTGGATATTGGTATGTAAAGTCACGCTGGAAGTGAATAAAATGTACGATTGATTAACCGTGCGGATGAGAATTCTTTCGCTTGTGCCATTGACTGGACCGATCCGAATGGCGGATGGTTCGCTGCCACCATACGTATCATCCAGGGTGACCGATGTGATATGTGCAATGGGAATTTCAATTTTGGAAAACTGCCACCGGATGACCAGTTGATCTTCTACTTTTTTCACGTTAACACCAAACATAGGATGACCTCCTGTTGTGATTCAAATTATTGAAGTAATCTCGTATGTCCAGTTTATCATATTTTGGATAAAATTACCTTATTAATAATAAAGAGTGACGATTTCTATCAACTGATATCAGGGATGGGAACTTGATGTAAAACCTACAGGATTAACCATGACACATACCGAATACCAATAGAGAAGTTAGAAAACTTAAACTCCAACTCCAACACAAAGGGTGTGCCACATGACGAATCTATTCGAACATTGTTCAGGTCAAACATTATCTGCCAACCTGAGATGGCTGAACGAGCCAGCAGATTGGTCCATTGAAGACGGCAAAGTAACGATAACCGTTTCGCCGATCAGTGACTTTTTCATTGATCCGGGTGGTGAGCCGGTGAAAGCTTCAGCTCCATTTTTACATACGATAGTCAAGGGAGATTTCAGCATCGTCACTCAAGTACAGGTGGACATGAAAGAACAGTATGATTCGGGCTGCCTGATGGTGAGGGTGGACGATACGAATTGGGCTAAAGTCTGCTTTGAGTATTTTGAAGAACAGCCGTCTATTCTTAGTGTTGTTACTCGTGGTAACTCCGATGATTGTGTATCAGCACCCGTAGACGTTAATAAGCCTTATTTACGTGTAGCTCGGGCAGGCAACAGCTTTGCTTTCCATTATTCTCAAGATGGAGAGAAGTGGAAGCTGGTTCGTTATTTCGGACTCGACTGCCCGGAAGAGATCAAAGTTGGCATTGTGGCCCAATCCCCCATTGGGCAAGGGACCAAGGTTACTTTTACAGACGTACAGCTTCAGCATGGAGTGACCGGAAGTGTTCGCCGGGTAAAATAACAGGGATCAGAAGGTTGTTCTGTCATTTATTTCACCCGAATTAACAATCCAAACAGGCCGAGTATAGCAAAAGCCAGAAATGCCGTTGTATTGGAAAACACTTCGATCGTATAACCTGCCATAGATGAGCCAAGGAATTGCCCAACACCCAGCGCGAGAAAGGCAAGGCTAATTCCGATGGACACATTTGGACTGAATAGTCTCGTCGCCCAAACGATAAATACACTGGTCAGGAAAATATACGTGCTGCCAAATATGATCGCAGAGATGAGACTGGCAGTCATTGAAGGCAGAAGGATAACCCCGAGCGAAATAGCCAATAACAGTATGCCTATTCGGTAGGACCACCCAACCTCGAACCGTTCAATAATGCGACCAGCGCATCCACCGATTATCCCCATAACCCCCATCACAATCCAGAACAATACGGCTTCCGAATCGGAGGCCCCTTTCTCGTCTGTGAGGAAGTTCCGGGCAAAGGTCCAGTAGATTGCAGAACTGAAACCTGTCAACAGACAAGCCATGAGCAGAGCAGACCCTGGTCTGGTAGGTTTCATACATGTCCAGAGAGACTTGGTACAAGGCAGTGTCTTGGTTGCCGGAATAACACGTCTGTTCCACAAAAGAACCACAACACCGATTACAGCAAACAGGATGTAGGTTAGACGCCAGTAATCCGTGAACAGCCAGTAGAGTGGACCTGATATTACAATTCCGAAGCTGGTCCCTGTGTTAATCCAGCTGTTGCCTCTTGCTTGTAGCTCGGGAGCAAGCTCGGCATTAACCGTGTTACCGAGGGCTGGAGAGGCCCAGCCTGTACTCAAACCTGCTAGAAATATACTAAATGTAAGAACCCATGCATTCTGAGCCAAGGCGATGCCGGTTAATCCGAGCACTGCGCTGATCCCTGCCAATTGAATGACATAATGATGTCCCTTGCGATTAATCAACAGTGGTGCAGTTAGAAGGGACAGACAGTAGGCAATATACGTTCCTGAGTTAATCGCGCCAGAGGCTGCATCATTTAATTGTAAGTCTTCCGAAATTTCCGGCATAAACAATCCATAACTGAATCGCCCGAATGCATAACATACAGCGATAAGTGCAATGCCTGGAAAGATAATTTTTTTCATTAAATCCACCGCCTTTTAGATAGAACGATCATTATATTTCTTATTAAATAAAAAAGTGAGTTGAAATATTAACTCACCCGGAATAGCTTTATTTGAAACTGGTCTGCGTCATATGGATCAGTTCAAGGCAGACGTCATTTACATTTTCTGTCTCAGCAAGTGCCGTGGAACCCTCCAGCAGCAGGGAGAATCGCAATAGATCTCGATCACTTGCAACAGGCGCCAATGTTTGGATTAAAGTTCGCATATGTCTTTTATGCGCATTCACTGTCTGCACGATGATATGGTCTTCATGACCTCCGAATTCTTCTTTGGCGCGTAAAAATAAGCAACCTCTTGATTCGTGTTCCTTCAACCAGGTTGCATGTCCCTCAGCCAGATTGAGGAACATAGGTTGTGCTTTATTGTCTGCATATTGCCTGAGCTGTTCTAAATAACGCTGTTCGCGTCGCAAGAGTACCTGGACAATGAGATCATCCTTGGACTCAAAATGATTATATAGCGTCATAATCGCGATCCCGGCATCCGTAATAATCCGCTTCAAGCCGATGGAATGGAAGCCATGAAGGTAGAACAATTCTTCAGCCACGTTCAAAAGCATTTCTTTTTTGCTGCTCATATTCAATGATACTCTCCCTTCAAAATAAGATAGAACGATCATTATACTTGTAGGCTATAATATATCTTTTACATTGTCAAATGTTGTGACTCCTCTTGTCTTTGGTTAGTTCAAAGCCTGGGCAGGGCGTTATATGAACAACGTCGTTGCACATTAACCGGACATATGAGAGCACAACATGACAGGTTTTTGGGTGGTTTATCCGTTATATTAGACATCAAGGAGTGATTATTACATGAACTGGATCAACGCATTACAGGTCGCTATTCAATATATGGAAGACCACTTGCTCGAAAATATGACGATGGAGCAGATTGCAGCGCAGGCCCATATCTCTCCTTTTCATTTTCAACGTACCTTTGCCTTATTAACTGATGTTACTGTAGCCGAGTACATAAAACGCAGACGATTGACACTGGCGGCACATGAGCTGCTTCAAACTGATCACAAAATCATTGATCTGGCATTTAAATACGGTTACGACACACCGGAATCTTTCTCCAAAGCATTTCGTAGACAACATGGGATCGCACCCAGTGAGGCTCGAAAGAATAGTAACGCTGTCCAATCGTATAATCGTCTGGTGATTCAAGTGAGTCTAAAAGGAGCAGAGCCGATGAAATATAAAATTGTTGAACATCCCGAATTTACGTTGGTCGGAGTGGAGCAAACTTTCTCATATGCAGATGGAGAACATCTGCAAGGCGTCGGGAAGATGTGGCAGGAAGCGTGGACAAGCGGTACAGAGGATCGTTTATTTGAACTGAACAACGGGGATATATCAGGGTTACTTGGCGTCGTTGTGGATCAGAGCGAAATCCAGGAGAAACAGATGCAATACTGGATTGCTACGACTTACGATGGTGAAGTGCCGGAAGGATTATCAAGCTTCACCATGCCTGCTTCCAAATGGAGTGTATTTGAGGTAGAAGGCCCGATGCCGGAGAGTATGCAGCTTCTGTGGAAACGGATTATTTCGGAATGGTTTCCATCCAACCCTTATGAGCACGCATATATGCCGGAGCTGGAAGTATACCCGGGCCTCAATCAACCGCCACAAATCTGGATACCGATTAAATAAATTTTAACCGTTTCTAACTCGATCATTGTCGCCCATAAACATTCGGATAACCGAACCTGTTTATGGGTTATTTGGTTGTGATTAATCAGAGTTCGAAGTTGTACAGAGGATGTTCAAGCGTTGTTCATTTTATTGCAGATAGGTAAACATGATATATTGGAACGAAGGTTAACAGCAATAAGAGGACAACGAGGTAAACCGCAGGAGGCAGATATGTTATATGAGAACCCATTCATTCAGACGATCATCAAACACGAGCAATTAATGCATGACCTGCGGAGAGTTCGTAGTCTCCATTTGCCTCAAAGTTACATAGGTGCAGGATATATTCGTAATTATTGAATAATAAGTGATTTGCGGAATAATGGGTACAAGAAGGAGTGTCTACGGATTTGATAAAAAAGTTCTTACAAAAAAATGGACTGATCATTGATCTTGTCCTGTTGGCATGTTTTGTGGCATTTCTGGCCTTCTGGGGGCAAAAATTCTCAGTCATGTTTTTTGGAATGATCACGGTGGCTTTTATCGTACTAAGACGGATTGACTATCAGAAGCATGTTATTCTGAAACGGATTATCCTTACCGGAATTAGCGTGGCTGTCGTCTCTTTTGTCATTATCGAAGCCCTTGTATTCACACAGCTTGGTTCGAATGATCCGGAAGAAGCGGACTATGTCATTATTCTGGGTTCAGGCATCAGAGGAACGGAATTGTCATTGACCCTGAAGCAAAGGTTGGATGCCAGTCTGGACTACATTCGCAGCCACCCTCAGACACCGGTCATTGTATCGGGTGGGCAGGGACCTGGAGAATCGATTCCTGAAGCGCTCGCCATGAAAAACTATCTAATTGAACAGGGGATTAACCCCGCCCAAGTCATTATGGAAGATCGCTCCACAAGTACACAGGAGAATTTGGCCTTTTCCAAAAAAATCATTCTTCAATCGGGGTTAGAGCACCCTGAGATCATGATTGTCACCAGTGACTATCATATGTTTCGCTCCAAGTATATCGCTGCCAAGAACGGTTATGCGGCAGAATACGGCATATCGGCTCCGTCACCGGGTTATCTGAAACCCGTCAATATGATCCGTGAATATTTTGCTACGATCAAAACATTTATCTAATGCACATGACAGAGAAACGGAAACAGGACGAAGCGGAGATCTATGATCTATGCTTCGTCCTGTTTCCATATAAGGATGGCTATTGCTCTTTAACGATAGGTTATTTTTCTGAAGGAGCAGGTACAGTTACTGAAACCTTATCCCCAGGAAGAGCTACCATTTCAGGAGATTCACCGGTAAAAGGAACAGTGGCTGATTCTACAACTTTAGCCTCAGAAGGTTCAGTAGTAGATGGAACAGTAGTAGAAGGTACAGTAGTAGAAGGTACAGTAACAGACGGAACTGGCACAGCTTCGGAAACTTCATCCTCAGGGAGAGCCACGATCTCAGGAGTTTCGGAAGTAGAAGGAGCAGTTACAGCTTCGGAAATTCCAACCTTGTTGGGAGAAGCTACGATTTCAGAAGATCCACCCGTAGAAGGAACAGTCACAGCTTCAGAAGCCTCAGCCTCCACTTTAACTGTGTGGTTTGATGCCCATACGGCGGTGGACGTACTTACACCTGTAATAAGCAGGAGGGCTCCCATACTTAACATCCAATGTTTCTTTTTCAGTTTCTTTACATTAAACATAATCATCAATCTCCTTTTTAATTGTTTGCCTTCACCCGATAGAGACGAACAAAATTGAGCAGGCATTTTCTTGGTTCCCGCCATCACATTTAAAATTGTCTCACCATATCGTCTTCGTTCTTCGTGGGACATCTCTTTCACCACATCTTCATCACAGGCCAACTCGCTCCAGGTATGAATGTCCCGGCGAATGATATGAATCAGGGGATTGAACCAGTGCAGGGCACTAACCCCCAAGGTCAAAGCTTTGACCCACAGATCTTTATGTTTTAGATGTACCAACTCATGATGAATTACCATGCTGATGTCCATTTTCACCGTATTTTCGGGTGGCAGATATATCGTTGGTTTAAACAAGCCAACCAGTATAGGGCTTCGTACTAGCGTGCTGTGAGCAAGCGTGATATTACGTTTGAGACCCAAAGCTTCTTTGATTAATGGTAGCTGTACAGCTGCTTCACTATGACAGAGGACTGGGGTACGTGTACGAGATAATTCATTCAAAAATCTTCGATAACAGTACACCTGCCATGCAGAAAAACCAATGACTCCAATGCCCCATACGCATAACAAGAACCAGGCTGTGGTTACCGAAATGGTTTGTTCGGGGATAAATGTTCCTGCAACTACACCCGAAGCTACTGCATTCTCCGTGCCCGGTATAGTTGATGTCGTTTGGAATGCAATATCCAAAAGCCTCGAAAGGCCAAGAGATACCGGGAACAGATAAAACAAGAGAGCCAGTTTACCGAGTCTGTAGAGCCACTTGGTCGGAAAAACAGATATGGGTATAAGTCGTAGTGCCAAAATACAAACAGAAACGATACTTCCCGCCACGGTCAGGCTGCACAGAATCTCAAAAAAGATATTCATCATCTGCACCTACTTTTCCGAAAGCCATTTTTTCAATTCTGAAATGTCATCGTCTGAAAGCTTGTCACCGTCATACATGGCCGAAACCAAATTTTTAACTGAACCTTGGTAGAGTCCATCAAGAACGTGCTGCGTTTCCTGTAGTTTGTAATCTTCGGGCTTTAGAAGAGGTTCATAATCATTGGTTCGTCCACGTCTCGTGACGGTAAGTGCGCCTTTATCCACCAACCGTGACAGAAAGGTAGACATGGTCTGCGCTTTCCACGCTTTCCCTTTCTCAGCAAATATGTCTAATAGTTCTGTCGAGGTGACCGGTGGGGCGCATGACCATATAACAACCATTAACTCCATTTCTGTTTCGGATAATTTTTGAATCTGGTTCACAGTGAACACTCCTTAACATCGTTATGCGTCCATAACGATCGTATTACTACACTACGTAGTACGTATAAACTACTACAACTTGTAGTGGATAGTCAAGTTATCCTGATAGATGATTGCCAAACCATGTTATAATATAGGTCATTAATAGAAGAACGATGTAGGAGTGAATGATTATTACAGCATATCAATTACCTGCTCTTTATGAGCAGAAGCGAGTTTCAATGCAAGCGATGGAAGAGATTGTACGCCTGTTGGCGCAGGCACCACTATTATATGATGATGGACAGGGCATCCAGGTTCAGGATTACATGGGAGGCTTGGAGGTCGAACTTGAACATGAGGTACGCCGTGCAGTGACCGAGTTGTACGAACTAGCTGTTCAGGCCTGCCGGGTCTTCGCCGATCCATTGGCGTACGAGCAACTTCAGGATGCGCTTGGGTTACAGGCTGAGTTATGGCAGGAGGAAGTGCTTACTCTTGCAAAGTGGATGGACTGGCTGAAGCAGATCAGTGAAGGAAAGAGAACACTGCCCGAGTACAACTTTACAGCCATGCTTGGCAATCTGCCAGATGGATTCATGATCCATGATTTTTATGATGAACTCCGATATCAGCTGGAACAAAACCCTGCAAACGCATGGGCTATCGAAGAGCGGGATCGCTTGTACGCAGCTCTGGGTGCGAAATAAATCAAACCAACGGGTCACCGGCGGTGTTAATCTAATATCTGTATTTTGCATGCATAGAAACATTCCAATCTATATCTTGCGAATTCTTTACCCAGTATGGGAAATGAGGGGATACCGTGAAGAAGGTTGTATTAGCTGGTGGAACGGGATTTGTTGGACAGGATTTTGCCCAAAGGTTCAGAAAGCTGGGGTATGAGGTGTTAATTATCTCGCGTCAGCCCGGTCATATTGCCTGGGAGGATCCTGCAGGAATTATAGGGGCACTGGAAGAGGCGGAAATGTTGATTAACCTGGCAGGTAAATCGGTGAACTGCCGTTATACGGAGGAGAATCGCAAAGTCATTCTGGAATCCAGAACCCGTACAACGCGCATTCTCGGCGAAGCCGTCCTGGCTTGTAATCAACCTCCTGAACTATGGATTAATTCGAGTACAGCGACCATATACAGACATGCTGAAGATCGTCCCATGACGGAAAAAGAGGGCGAGATAGGCTCCGGATTCTCGGTCGACGTTGCCAAGGGATGGGAACAGGCTTTCTTTGAATTCAGTCTGCCGTCTACGCGTCAGATTGCACTGCGGATCGCGATTGTGCTGGGCGAGGGTGGCGTTATGGTGCCCATGACGAACCTCGTCCGTTTTGGACTGGGAGGATCTCAAGGCGCAGGAACACAGCAGTTCAGCTGGATTCATATCGAGGATCTCTTCCGCATGGTAATTTATCTGCAAGAGCATCCACACTTGAATGGTGTGTTCAATGCGTCCTCTCCGCATCCGGTGACGAATCGGGAGCTAATGGCGCGTCTGAGAGAACAGATGGGGGTGCGGATTGGACTACCTTCTCCTCGCTGGATGCTTGAACTGGGCGCACGCTTCATTCAGACCGAGACGGAACTGGTTCTCAAAAGCCGTTGGGTGATTCCCGAGCGAATGGAGAGTGAAGGCTTCACGTTCACATACGGTACACTAGATGCCGCTCTTGCCGAGATTTTGAATAAGAAGAAATGACACTTCATACAAAAGAAAACACAACAGGAAGGGCAGAGGCATCTGCCCTTTTGTTATATATGTTCAACTAAACATTTACACGATAACAGCGATCGGAAAGTTGTTCTGTCATCGCAGTGTCTGTGTAAATACTAATTAGCTGAACTTATAGAGGTTTTTCAAAAAGTCCGCTTTTGATTACGAAGGATGCCTATCGGCATCATCAGCATCGAATATGGAATTCAGCCGAAATAAGCTGGAGGCTTACGAAGTATGTTTCCTTTGGAAACATTGTGGTTGCTCACGTAGTTTGCCTACGCTCCGCTACTCCATTTCTAGCTTCATCCCATCTTCTCGGTACTGAAAACCGGTCTTTTTGAATACGAGCTTATATTATATCAGTCAGATGAACAGAAAGAGGTTGGGGAAATGCAACTTAGAAGAGTAAGGATCGCAGGAACAGGGAAGTACCTGCCTGAACAGGAAGTCACCGATGAGGAACTGGATCGCCGCTTGGACGTGCCTGCGGGCTGGGTTAGCAAAGCTACAGGCGTAGGTGTGCGACATTATGCTTCGGGTGAAGAAACTTCCTCTTTCATGGGCGCACGGGCTGCGGAAGCTGCACTGGCGGATGCAGGATTACAATTCAGTGATATCGACTGTCTGGTGTGTACCAGTGGCACGAAGGAACAACCGTTGCCAAGTACGGCGGTATTTATCCAGCAGGCCATGGGGCAGCAAGATTCGGGCGTACCTGCCTTTGATATGGATGCAACCTGCCTAAGTTTCCTGAACGGACTAGATGTGATTTCCTATATGGTAGATGCTGGACGTTACCAGCGAGTACTGCTCGTAGCCACTGAGATTGCCTCAGCCGGACTGAATTGGTCGGATAAAGAAAGTGCGGCCCTGTTCGGAGATGGAGCGGCCGCTGTTATTATTGAGCGTTCGCCTGAAGGGTCATCCTCTCAGATTGTACATGCTTCCCTTCAAACCTACAGCCGAGGTGCTCGCTTCTCGGAGATTGCAGGTGGAGGTACACGGCTGCATGCTTCGAATTATAAGGCAGATCAGCCTGAACCCTACCTTTTTCATATGGATGGACAGGCGATCTTCCGCATGGCTTCCAGACTTTTGCCTGGATTCATTGGTGATATGCTGCAGGCGACCGGGAATCGAATGGAGGATTTCCAATTGGTCATTCCTCATCAGGGAAGTGCCATGGCGATGAGACTGATTCGCAAGAAGCTTGGCATTGCTGAAGATCGGTTTATGGACATCACACGAAATCACGGCAATACGATTGCGGCATCAATCCCGATGGGGCTGCATGAAGCGATTAAACAACAGCGTATTCAGCGTGGAGATCGGGTGTTGATGATTGGCACGGCTGCCGGATTATCATTGGGAGGACTCATTTTTGACTACTAGATCTGGGGAAACTGGACATCGTACAGCTGCTTCTCTCCGTGTGTTACTTACAGGCGGAAGGGCTCCCGTAACGCTTGATCTGGCACGCATGCTTCGCCGAGCAGGCCATCGGGTCTATGTTGCGGAGAGTGCCGTACGGCATCTGACCAGATCATCCAGTGCAGTGGAACAGTGCGCTGTGGTCCCGTCGCCACGTCATGACACAGGTGCGTATCTGGCGGAGTTGGAACGGTTGGTTCAGGATTGGCAGATCGACCTGTTGATTCCGATGTGTGAAGAAGTCTTTTATGTTGCTCAAGGGGCAGACAGACTGCGTGTATATTGCCGTGTTCTGGTTACAACCTTGGAGCAGCTGCATGAGCTGCACCACAAATATGATTTTATCCAGCTTGCAGGGTCACTCGGTCTTTCGGTTCCGGATACACACCTGATCCACAGTCGGGAGGAATGGATGGAAGCTCAGTCTGTTCTGGGAAAAGTAGGAGATTGGGTGTGGAAACCGGTGTATTCCCGTTTCGCAGCCAAAGTTCGCATGCCAATACTCGTGACCGATGACGCTGGGGCAGGGACGGATCAGCAAGGAAACGTAAGTGAAAAGAAACGTCGACATTTCCGTAACGACCTTCCGGACGAGGTAGCACTATCATCTATTTCACCTTGGGTTGCACAGGCCTACATTCCTGGTCAGATGTTGTGTACATACAGCATAGCGCATGAAGGGCAACTGGTTGCACATGCCACTTACGACAGTCGCTATCGTACAGGAAGCGTGGGAGCCAGTGTTTTTTTTGAACAGGTGGAACATGAAGGTGCCCTTGCGTGGGTGAGACAATTTGTTGAGGCAACGGGGTTTAGCGGACAGATTGGGTTTGATTTTATAGAAGGTCAGGATAGGCGAGTGTACGCGATTGAGTGTAATCCGAGGGCAACGAGTGGAATTCATCTGTTTCACCCCGGAGATGACTTGGTGCGTGCACTAACTGAACCGGAGACGTTGGTAAAAGAAAGAAAAATGATCACGCCCGCACGGGGCAGCAAAGCCATGCTCATGCTCCCCATGTTGGGAAGTGGAGTACAGCAGATCTTTGGCAAAGGGAAGCTCCGTGCATGGATAGCTGCATGGCGTGGAACCAGGGATGTGGTCTATGTAGGGCAGGATATCCAGCCTGTATTTGAACAATTCGAAGTGGTGCTAGCTGCATGGCGTCTGGCAAGATCGCAGAAGTGCTCGCTGACTGAAGCTTTGACTCATGACATAGAATGGAACGGTGAACAACAATGAATAGAGCATTGGTTACAGGAGCTACGGGATGTCTGGGCAGGCATCTCGCGATACGACTTGCTAAAGAGGGATGGGAAGTCACTGGCATGGGCCGACAGCCAAAGGTTGGTGCAGAACTTGATTTGGCAGGAATCCGATTCCTGAATGGAGATATACGGGATGAGGCTGCAGTGAACAAAGCGTGTACGGGACAGGATGTGGTGTTTCACTGTGCAGCTCTATCCTCGCCATGGGGCCGATATCGTGACTTTTATAGCAGTAATGTAGAAGGCACACAAAACCTCATTGATGGCTGCCTGCATAATGAGGTGCAGCGATTCATACATGTCTCAACTCCGAGTATATATTTTAACTACAACCCGCGGTATAACGTACATGAGAATGATCCGTTGCCATCCAAACCAGCCAATCATTATGCAGCCACGAAGCTTCTCGCTGAGCAGGTTGTAATGGAGGGGCATGCGAAGGGACTTCCATCGATCATGATTCGACCGCGAGCCATTTTTGGTCCGTATGATCAGACGTTATTTCCCAGAATTGTCGTAGCAAACGCAAAATCAGGCGTGCCCATGATCGGTGGTGGACAGGCGTTAATCGATCTGACATGTGTGGATAATGTGGTGGATGCCCTATTATTGTGCCGCGATGTCGGTGCAGAAGCACTTGGCAGAGCCTACAATATTTCCAATGGCGATCCAAGGGCGTTCAGTGAGTTGGTGAGCAGCCTGCTTGGCATGCTGGATATGCCCTTGCGTCGTCGAAACATTCCTTATCGGATGGCATATGGTGTGGCAGCGTTGCTAGAGCGAGTTCATGGCTTTATCCCTGCGATGGGTGAACCTGCATTGACACGGTATACAGTCGGCTCCTTATCTATTCCACAGACATTGGATATTACGGATGCAAGGGAGCAATTGGGGTATGTCCCTCGGGTGTCCATTGAAGAGGGATTACAACAATTTGCAGACTGGTGGAGGGCTGAATCATGCTGACAACAATTCCTGTTGAACTATATTTGGGTGCGGCGGGTTATTGTACACATCCAGAGTTTCTGACGCTGCGTGGTGGTCGATTGAGCCCAGTACCTTTCCCGGCAGGATTTGCCTGCATCATTCATCCCGTACATGGACCGATCCTGCTGGATACGGGATATAGTTCCCGCTTTTTCGAGGAAACGGCTCATTTGCCTAACGCACTGTATCGTCATATTACACCTGTGGTCTATCGTGAAGAGGATAGTGCCGTTCATTTTTTGGTTCGAATTGGACTGAAAGCTTCGGATATTCGGTATATCATCCTCTCGCATTTTCACGGCGATCATATCGCGGGTGTACGAGATTTCCCGGAGGCACAATTCATCTATCTGCCAAGAGCCTATGATGCTGTGCGCTCACTTGGTCCGATTGCGGCTGTAAAAGCAGGTTTTCTTGCGGGGCTGTTGCCCGAGGATTTTATAGTCAAATCATTGCCAGTTACGTGTGAGCCTGAGCGATGGATAAGAGCGGGGGAAGCTTTCCCTTTTGATGAGGTCTACGACATCTTTGGTGATGGCAGTCTGCTTGGGGTGGATGTATCCGGTCATGCGGAAGGCATGATGGGACTCCTGTTGCGTACAGAAGAACATGACTATTTTCTCTGCGCGGACGCGGTATGGTCAAGTCGGGCTTTTCGGGAACAGCGCAGACCGAATATTCTTGCTGGAATCATCATGTCGAATCGACAGGAATACCATCGTAACTTTGACAAGCTGGTTCAGCTGCATCAGCAGTTTCCCCACATTCAGATTGTGCCGAGTCATTGCCGAGAGGTATTGGACGCTTGGGGTACAGGAGGGCTGAAACGATGAGTAATACCTTTCGTATTGTGGTTCATTATGCACTCGCACGTGGGCTGCGAACATGGAAAACACGAGAACAACTTGAGCGCTGGCAAGAGCGCCGGATTATTCGGCATGTTCATCAGATCCGTGCCCGATCTCCGTTTTACCGGAAGTGGTGGGGTGGCGTGGACGCAACCGACTGGAGAAGCTTTCCGTTGATTGACAAATCAACCATGATGGAACATTTTGATACACTGAACACGGTGGGTATTACCAAGGACAAAGCGCTGGCTCTTGCAGGTGAAAGTGAAGAAACACGTGATTTCAAACCTTCCATTCAAGGCGTGACGGTTGGACTGTCTTCGGGCACGTCAGGGAACCGGGGGATATTTCTGGTGAGTGATCGGGAGCAGGATGCGTGGACGGGTACGGTGCTGGCCAAGTTGCTGCCTGGTGGACTGTGGAAACCTGCGAAGATTGCGTTTTTCCTGCGGGCCAACAGTAATCTGTATGAATCGGTGCAACGTGGCAAATTGCAGTTTCAGTACTTTGATCTGCTGGAACGTGTGGAGACCTTGGTTAAGCGGCTGGAAACCTACCAACCTACCGTGTGGGTGGCTCCTCCATCCATGCTGCGTCTGTTGGCGGATGCGTATGTGGTAGGATATCTGACTGCTGTACCGGATAAAATCATCTCTGTTGCCGAGGTGCTGGACCCCCTGGATCGCAAGGTGTTGGAGCGGGTCTTCGGACAGACCGTTCATCAAGTCTATCAGTGCACAGAAGGGTTCCTGGGTGCAACCTGTCGTTATGGCACACTGCATTTGAATGAAGATATCGTGCATATTGAAAAAGAGTTCATTGATCCCGCCACCCGACGGTTCGTGCCCATTATTACGGACTTCTCCAGAACATCACAGCCGATCATCCGATATCGGTTGAATGATATTCTGACCGAGGCGGCGCTGCCATGTGCCTGTGGTTCCCCGTTTACTGCCATTGAGCGGATTGAAGGCCGCTGTGATGACACGCTTTATTTTTCAAACATGCATACGGGTGAGGCGGTACCGGTCTTTCCGGATTTCGTTACCCGTTCGGTCATTGCGGCTTCGCCGGATATTGAACATTATCGTGTGGTGCAGCAAGGGGACGGAACAATGGAGGTATCCCTTCGACTTGGCGGGAACGCAGTGATGGCTCAGGTTGAGACCAATGTACTGCTGGAACTGATGAAGCTGGGAGAGCGGCTTGAATGCACCTTACCTGAGATCAGATTTGTACCGTATACGTTTGAACCGGGACTTACGAAGCTGCGCAGGGTGGAGAGACGGCATAATGGAGTGGCGGATTAAGCAGCAGGGGCCGTGCGGTATAGGTAGGAACGGGAAGTAAGTAATTTACCGAGGAAAGAAGGACACACCGTGACAGTAGAGGAAAACTTAACAGAAGCCGGACAGGGACGGATTAATGCAGGTTCTGATGTAGTGAAAAAGACGAAGGAAGGAACTAACGCTCCGGTGGCCTTAATTACGGGTACCTCCAGTGGTTTTGGTATGCTTACCGCGATCACCCTTGCCAAGCAGGGATACCTTGTTGTTGCTACAATGCGTGATCTGAGTCGAAGAGAAGAATTGGTGAAACTGGCTGAACAGGCGGGGTTAGCTGATCGTTTGCAATATGTGCAACTGGACGTGACCGATGCTGAATCGGTGCAGAAAGCTGTGGGGAGCGCACTTCACAACAATGGCCGAATCGACATGCTGGTGAACAATGCAGGATTTGCGGTGGGCGGGTTCATTGAGGAAGTATCGATGGAGGATTGGCGGCGCCAGATGGAAACGAATCTGTTTGGATTAATCGCCGTGACACGGGCGGTCCTGCCTGTGATGCGTGAACAGAAGCAGGGGTTAATTATAAATTTGTCCAGCGTCAGTGGGTTGTCCGGTTTTCCAGGGTATGCGCCATATGCTGCCTCCAAATTCGCTGTGGAAGGATTCACGGAAAGTTTGCGGCATGAGATGTCTTCGTTCGGTGTTCGGGTGGTATTAGTTGAGCCTGGCTCTTATCGCACACCGATCTGGAATAAAGGTTTGGGTGAGATTCACCGGAGCGAGGACTCTCCGTATAAGCATAAGCTGGACGCGGTTCTTCGTTATTCCAAATATGCGAGCGAGACAGCGCCTGATCCACAGGAGGTAGGCGATTTGATTGGCCGAATTGCACGGATGCGTGCACCAAGACTTCGATATGCGCTCGGAAAAGGTTCGCGTGTGCTCATCATAGGTAAAGCACTGCTACCCTGGAAGTGGCTGGAGCGGATCATCGCCCGTGGATTAAAATAGAGATTAGGCAGGAACCAAAATTGTACAGTTTGCAGACGGGAGGGGTTAGCCATATTCGAATTCATCGTCATTATTTTACTTCTTGCGATTGTGGGTCTGCTCTTTCATATCAATAGCAAGCTGCCAGCGCGTGACCGGGTGAAGGAAGCAATGGAACGGGATCGGAATCAGAAACATAATCAGGATGCTCCAAATTAAAACGCGGAGGTTACCAATGAAAATGGCATTCGTTTTGTTTGATGGACTGACTTTCCTTGATTTTGCAGGATTTTATGATGTGATCAATCGGTTGAATTTCTTTGAACCTACCAAAGGAACGACGTGGGAAACCTGTGCCATGACAGACCAGGTCACGGATGAGTCTGGTCTAACATTGAAGGTGGATCGAGTGAAGCCTGACCTATCGGAATATGATCTCGTGTTTATCCCCGGAGGCATGGGAACGCGCAAGCTTCGATATGACGAGGCCTTTGTAGGTTGGCTGAAACAGGCTGAGTCTGTGCCTTTGAAGGTTTCGGTGTGCACAGGCTCTCTGCTGCTGGGTGCGGCTGGTTTTTTATCCGGCAAAAAAGCAACAACACATCCCCGTGCATATAATTTGCTTGAGCCGTATGTCACCGAGGTGATTCAGAAGCGGATTGTAAAAGATGGAAATGTAATAACTGCCGGTGGTGTGGCCACGTCCATTGACCTTGGGATTTATGTTGTTGGGTTGCTTGCAGGACAGGAAGCGGCAGCGAATGTAAAACTTCAGATCGATTATCCTTATGAGATGCAGGGAGTGGTCGAAGAATGAATGCAGATCGCAAGCAAGAGACTTATATCATTCGCAATATTCAGCGGGATGAAGCAGACATCTACTGGCCTTTGCGACTGGAAGCACTGAAAACACATCCTGAAGCCTTCGGGGCTTCGTTCGAGTTGTCCATTCAACTCCCCATGAGTGAAGTGCAGGAGCGCATACATAATGAACCGGATGATTATATTCTGGGAGCATACACAGAAGAAGGAACCTTGGCGGGAATGATGGGTTTCAAAAGAGAATATGGCCTAAAGCTCAGGCACAAAGGCATGATCTGGGGCGTCTATGTTGCTCCGCCATATCGGGGAAGTGGGCTGGCTTCGCTCTTGCTCCGCGAGGTGCTGGATCGTGGAAGACATCTGGAAGGCATCAAGCAGATTAATCTGAGTGTAGTGACAACGAATGAATCAGCCCGACGTTTATACGAGCGATATGGATTTGAAGTTTTCGGCATCGAGCGTAACGCATTGGAAGTCAACGGTCAGGGATATGATGAGGCGCATATGAATTACTTTTACACGGAGCATTCAACATTGAATGAAGATACCAGCACAGGAGGAGTCCGATGACAGATCAATTTGAACTTGAGATCGACGGTGTTTCCTTTGTCTTAAAAGAGTCTCATTCTTTCGACTGGTTACAGCCCTTGGGTACGGTCTTTCGCGTATTCGATCAGCAGGATTCAGGGAATCTCTCTTTTGGTATTGTGCAAAAGGATGGAAAGCGATTGTTCGTTAAATATGCGGGAGCACATACAATTCATGCGAATCATACGGGAAGTCCCCCGGAAGCCATTCGTAATCTGAAATCATCTGTTTCCGTTTACGAAGATTTGGCGCATGACACGTTGATTCGACTAACGGATCATTTTGCAACGGATGAGGGGTATGCCTGTGTATTCGATTGGGTGGATGGGCAGTGTCTGCACTCCCATTGGTATTTTCCGCCTCCGGCCAAATATGAAGATCCGCGTTCACCCTATTATCGGTTCAGAGAGCTTCCTGTTGAGACACGCATTCGGGCAATGGAGCAGATTCTGGATTTTCATATCGAGGTGGAACGAAGAGGTTATGTGGCTGTAGATCTGTATGATGGCAGTCTGATCTATGATTTTGACAGAAACTTTATGAAAATTTGTGATATCGACTTGTATCGGAAGGGCTCTTTTACCAATACCATGGGGCGCATGTGGGGATCTTCCCGCTTTATGTCCCCTGAGGAATTTGAGTTGGGTGCACCCATAGATGCGGTTACCAATGTATTCAACATGGGGGCAATGGCGTTTGGGTTGCTTGGTGGGGAGAAAGATCGTTCCTATGACAGATGGGATGCCGGAGAAGCATTGTATCAGGTTGTGATACGTGCAGTGAGCGATGATCGGTCCGAGCGGTACGCATCGATTGCGGAACTTGGTGAGGCCTGGAAACAAGCTGCGATTTAAGGTCAATGAGTGAGTGGTTGAATTTTCGCAAATGTGCAAAATCCATTCGTATATGTGTGTGAAATCCCGTATAATGGAAATTATTAAGGGGGTGCAGATGATGTGCAGATATGCCTTGTCAGGACCATATAAAGACATCTATGCATGTTTCATTTGTCGCAAATCATTTAAACAAGTTTCCAGACATGACCTGAGCCCTGAGGTGGTGGCACAACTTGAATATAAATGCCCGCAATGTGCCACGTCTATGGTCAGCATGGGACAGGATTTCCAGGCGCCCAAGCAAAATGATACCAAACAATGGACCAAAGTGATGATGTTGTATCGTCATGGTTTTACCTATCATAATTGCGGGTGCGGGGCTGGATATCGACCGGCTGATTTACGTGAATTATCCGATTTTCTGGAGCAGCAGGAAGCTGGTAAAGGCAGTGAAGGCAAACGATTATTGCAAAGGTTAACTTCATAGTTATGGTTCCAAAATCCAACCTGTCGTCTATGGAAATGTTGAAAATACAGGTGAGCACGTTGTATACAATCAATGAGCAGCAGCGTCTATTAAGCATTAACGAGCCAGGTGGTGGGCAAGCTCCAGCCATTTTTATCGGCATGACTTCTGCTGGTTCACTGATCTATTACCATGAGCAGTTACCGCCGGATCTAATGAATGAGTTGGGTAGGTATTGCGAGCTTCCGTTGGATATTCCGAAACTGATTCGCAAGGTGGAAACCTTTGAGCCAGTTAACCGTGTGTGGATGGGACCCGCCTATGCTTTTCCTGAGATATCTCACGAGTGGAATCAGAAGGTTCAGTTGATTGGTCAGGAGCAGCATTATTTGCTGGCAGAGCATTTCCCTGAATTAACAGACTACTTGTATGAGAAAAGCCCTGTTGCCGCTTATGTTATTGGGGATTCTGCTGTGGCAGTGTGTTGCTCCGCGAGGCTCTCCGATCATGGGGCGGAAGCGAGTCTGTATACGGCACCCGGTTACAGAGGACATGGATATGCAGTGGAGACGGTAAAGTGCTGGCAGTATTATGTCAAGGAGCGTGGACGCATGCCAATCTACAGTACATCTTGGGATAATCTCGCTTCACAGCAAGTTGCCCGTAAACTCGGATTAATTCAGTTCGGTGTGGATTTCAGTATCACAACTGTGGATTTGAGGAAGGACTGTGATGTCTGATGATTCGCACTTTCGTACAAAAGGATCTGCAGTATGTCATTGAAGCGCATATCCGAATTTATCGAAACGAGTATAATTATGATCATAGCTTTACTGAATTTATCACCAACTCGGTGAATTCGTTTGGACTTAAAGGCAATCATTCGAGGGAGATGTTATGGATTGTTGAGTTAGATCAGACAGCTTCCGGCTCCATAGGACTTACTCAGGTGAATGAAAATACGGCTCAACTTCGCTGGTTTTTGATCGAACCGGAAGCACGTGGTGCAGGCTGGGGCGGGGAGCTTATCAAACAGGCAATTCTTTTTGCAAAAGAAAAGGACTACACATCCGTGATCCTGTGGACCAATGAGTCTTTGATCAGCGCGCGTAGATTATATCAATCTGTGGGCTTTGAAGTGAAGGAAGTCCGCAAGCAGATGTTGTCAGGTCAGGAGCTTACCGAAGAACAATGGGAACTTGTTCTGTAGTTGGCCGAGGGATTGAGCATGAAAGTCGAATCTGTTGCGTTAACTCGTTGTTGAAAGGAGTGGTACAGTGAATCGGAGAAGACTGATTCTGGGTTTGTTATCCGTATGCACAGCATTGACGGTAGCAGCATGTTCGATTCGGACAGAAGACCAAGCATTAACAGCATCGATTGAAAGCAACCTGCAGCAGATGGTTAGCGACCCTGTCCTCCTGACCAGCAGCAATCCGAATGATTATATTGCTGGTAACCGGGAGGCTTACGACGACATCTTGAATACGGGGGAGGCAGGACTGCCTTTCCTGCTACAGCAGCTCGAATCCAGTCCGGATAATGGTCTCAAGGAATGGATCATGGCTCAGGCAAGTACTGAACTGCTTGGAGAGCTTAACCCTGTAGAGGCGTGGCATAGTGGCAAGGACTGGCTCAGACAGTATAAAATGAGCGTAGAATAATGGCTCATCTTCTCTATAGTACCTGACTTAGCGGAAGTAATGGAGGGGGCGGAATCGATTCTGAAGAAGCGATAGCGTTCGCCTTGTCTCCGAATTTATACATCTATAAGGTTATTTAAGAAAATTTGGAGACAACAGCGATCAGAAGAACGATCCGTAACCGGAATGGTTCCCGCAAGCCGTCAAGCACTGTAGTGTGTGATGAGCCGGAAGTACAAACCTCACCTCCAGTCAGCATGAGCAGCATTGAGAGGTTCTTGGAACCCGAAAGAATACATTATAGAGGTGAAATCCTTGAATAAAAAAATTGCTTTTTTTGATTCAGGCATCGGTGGTTTAACCGTTTTGCATCAGGCATTACAACAGTTTCCTGAAGAAAAATTTCTGTATTATGCGGATACCTTGCATGTCCCGTATGGAACCAAGTCTGCGGATGAGGTTAGAGGACATATTTTTGATTGTGTGGAAGCCATCGTTCAGGAGGATGTTCAAGCAATCGTGATTGCTTGTAATACAGCAACAAGTCTGGCTGTGAAGGATCTGCGCGCCAAGTACGATATCCCGATCATTGGCATGGAGCCTGCGGTGAAACCAGCCGTGGAGATGAATCGTGATAGTGGGAAGAGAGTACTTGTATTTGCCACGGCCCTCACCTTGAGCCAAACCAAATATAACGAACTGGTATCGCGTGTTGATGATCACCACAGTGTGGATTCCATTGCGCTGCCGGAACTTGTGGAGTGGTGTGAACAGCTGGATTTTGATCCGGGCAAAATCGCTGATTATTTCCGGTTCAAGCTGGCAGATCTCGATCTTCAAGGGTATGGCACAGTGGTGCTTGGCTGCACGCATTATCCATTCTATACGTCCATTCTGCGCACGGTTCTGCCCGATCATATACAGATTATTGATGGCAGTACAGGTACAGTGAACCATCTGAAGCAGCGGCTTGGACTGGTGGCTCAACATGGAGACAGAACAGGGAAACAAGTCACTTTCCTCAGTTCATCAGGCCGACCGGAAGAGCAGGAGAAGATGTACAGTGCACTTCAATATCTTGAGATGAACTCGAAGTAGGTTACACCATAGGAGGTGATAGCTATGCAGTCCATTTATCTTATCCGTCACGCCAAGGCCACAGGGCAGGAACCCCATGCAGAGCTTACAGATGAAGGGATCAGGCAGGCTGAAAAACTTGCAGATATCTTGGCTCATCACTCCATAACGTATATTGTCTCCAGTCCATGGAAAAGGGCCGTTCAAACGGCTATGCCACTGGGCATAGCAACGCTGCAACATATACATACGGATGAACGTCTCCAGGAGAGGGTACTTAGCTCTCTTGATCTGCCTAACTGGATGGATGTATTGAAACGTACATATGATGATGTGGATTGGGTGGAAGAAGGCGGGGAATCTTCGAGAAACGCGGCTGCAAGGGGGCTGGCACTACTGGAAGAGTTGTGGAGCAGACCGGAACAGCATGGGGCCGTGGTTACACATGGAAACTTGTTATCACTGCTTATTCGTGAGTATGAACCATCCTTTGGTTATGAAGAGTGGAGCAAACTGTCTAACCCAGATGTGTATGTGCTGGAGCGACAACGACCAGATGCAGGGTTGTCCACCATTCGAAGAATTTGGACAGATTAAACAGTAAAAGAGTGCTCCAGCGATATTATATCAGCCAGAACACTCTTTTCGTTTATCCACGGAGCATATTACAATGCAGCAATCATGATCATAACCCATCCAGCCAAAAATGCGACTCCGCCAAGTGGGGTAATGGCTCCCAATCTGCGAACACCCGTTACACTTAAAACGTACAGGCTGCCAGAGAACAGGATGATTCCGGCGAACATCAGCCACCCGGCAAGCATGACGAGTGAAGAGGATTCAAGACGGTCTGCCAGCAGTCCGATCAGGATGATGCCCAGTCCGTGGATGAGGTGATATTGAACACCGGTTTCATAGATTTTGATCATGTCAGCCGATAGTTTGCGCTTGAGCGCGTGTGCGCCAAAAGCACCCAAAGCAACAGCCAGGAACATCATAATACTGCCGAGTATAATCAGGGTTTGCAATGTGTTTTTCTCTCCTTTTAAGGGTAATTAGATATAACATCAAGGTGTACTGCACGAGTGTTGTCTACAGTTTGCGCAATTGAATCTGCCCAATGGAGTGGTCGGCTTCCTTTTTCAGAATCAGTCTGGCACGTCCTTTGGTTGGCAAAATGTTTTCATGCAGGTTTTTGGCATTGATGTCCTGCCAGATCTGGTTGGCCGTACGCACGGTTTCTTCTTCATCAATATTGGCGAATCGTTGATGGAAAAAGGAATCCGTGTTCTGAAACGCTGTATTGCGGAGTAGCTTGAAACGCTCAACGTACCAGTGTCGTATATGCTCTTCTTCCGCATCAATGTAGATGGAAAAATCGAAGAAATCACTGACCAGCAAAGGCGTTTCCTTTTTGATCTGAAGTACATTGATACCTTCAATAATGAGAATATCCGGTTGACAGATCTGCTTCTCTTCTCCTTGAATGACATCGTAGGCGAGGTGAGAGTAGACGGGTGCTTTCACTTCGGGCTTGCCTGATTTCACATCACCCATGAACTGAATCAGGGATTTGATATCATAACTTTCCGGGAATCCCTTGCGGTTCATGATACCCTTCTCTTGCAGCACCGCATTGGGATATAAGAAACCGTCGGTTGTGACAAGGTCAACCTTCGGGCTATTCTTACCTCTGGCGAGCAGTGCCTGTAGCAAGCGGGCCGCTGTACTTTTGCCCACGGCAACACTACCCCCGATTCCAATGATGTAGGGGGTGGGGAGGGCTTCTTTTTTCATAAAGGAGGCCGTCAGTTGATTCAGCTCTCGTGAAACTCTTGCATATAGGTCAATAAAGTGGGTAAGAGGCAAGTATATATCTTCGACTTCTTGAATCGATACCTCTTCATTCAATCCCTTTAACTGTTCTAATTCGGCTTCCGTCAGTGGAAGAGTGGTCTGATGTTCTTTAAGTTCAGCCCATTCCTTGCGGTTAAACTCGATGTAAGGAGAGTATAAATTCATGAGATCCCGCTTTCTGTATGTAATATAATTGTGGACACAACCTTTAGTGTATCAAATTTCAGGAAACTGACAACACCTTTACATTGTGCCTTTCATAATGCCTTTCGTCAAAAAGGAGCGAAAAACAACTTACTAGGAAAGTTTAACCCAATTTATGTTAAAGTCAACGTATACCATGCGGAAGGGTGACAGCACATGATCGTATATGAGAGAGAACATGATTTTGTTTTGACCGCACAGCATGAGCATGGATTAGTAGCCGGAGAGATGGCTTCCCACTGGAAAAATGAATTATTAGCCGATGCTGCGCATCGGGATGAATTGATTCTAGCGGCCAAGGAACATGACCGTGGTTGGATTGAACTGGATTCATCTCCGTTCTGGAATGATTACAGTCAATCACCGTATTCGTTTCGTGACTTTCCATTGCGTCCGCGTTTTGTATTCTACCATAAAGGGATTGAAGAAGTTCGTCAGAAAAACCTCTACGCCGGATTGTTGTGTAGCTTGATGTATACGGAACTGTTTCAGAAAAATCTGGGGGCCAATGCTCAGGATGATGATGACATCCGAGATTATCTGCAACAAGAACACGAACGTCAGCTGGATTGGGAGAAACAGCTTGGTGGTGATGCTGAAGCACTGAAACAGAGGCTGCAAAGTGATGTGGAGATCATGCTTTTCTGTGATCAGCTCAGTCTGTTTCTCTGTATGGAGGAACCTGGAACACCTGCTGCGCGTTATGATTTTTTTGCAGAAGGGCTCAGTTGTACATTTGATGCCTGTTCCAGACAACCGATTCAGGCAGAGTGGTTATCCAATGAAAAAGTAGGCCTGTCTTTTTTCCCGTTTGATGAGGACTTTACGATCGTTTTGCCTTATAAATCGGTGCCAAAGGCAAGTATCCGCAAATTTGGTATGCAACAGGCTTATCGCCGGGCTGAATGGAAGGAACGCCGGGTGTTGATTACGGAATTGAACTGAGGACTGGAAACTCCAGACTTGAGGAAAGAGCAGCATAGAATATCACAAAACAGGCGGGCTTCTGATGTACAGGTGTACAGGGCGTCCGCCTTTCGTATGCATATATATCATCATAGACTATACTGTGAGACCGGTGAAAATACGAATGAATCAGAGTGGGAATAAAGAAGGAAAACACAGGTTATTCCCAGAAATGTTAGTGTACAGCAGAGAAGCGCACGTTAGCAGGAGGACGAATATGGATACTAGAATAGAAATATTAACGATGTGTATGGTATGGGACAAAATGAATGATCAAGTGTTGCTAATGAATCGGCCGGATCGCAAAGGATTTCCGGGATACATCGCTCCTGGGGGGAAGGTAGACTTTCCGGAGAGTATCGTGGATGGCGCCGTGCGGGAGGTTCTGGAGGAGACGGGGCTAGTAGTTAATGAAATTACGTATAAAGGGCTTGATGAGTTCTGTGATCCCGAACAAGGATTGCGGTACATGGTATTTAACTATTTGGCGACTTCATTCGAGGGTCAGTTATTGCAAGATCCGCCCGAAGGCGAACTGTTATGGGTGCCTATGAAGCGGGTTTTTGAGCTGCCTATGCAGGATTGGTTTGCTGAACGTTTCCCGCGTTTTTTCCAAAAAGGCACTTTTGAGCGGAGTGTGATCTGGGAGAAGTCATCCGGACGTACGTTGCAAGAGACATTTATGGTGTATAGCGATTCGGTACTTGAACAGAGTGGGACCTGATAAGTTAAAAGGTCAGAAGGAGGAAAAATCATGGGATACCAGCATGCCCTGCAAGGATACATTGCGGCGACGCTTGATGGGGAATGGAAATTAATCCATGAGCATTTAAGCTTGGGTTAGGATAAAAAATAATGCCTCATAATGTATCATCCATATCTATATATTTATATCCAAATATTATGATATAATGAAGTTTACTATTTTTATAGGAGATGACTAGTCTGTGGGTAATAGTGTGTGATTAATAGATTGAGTAAACTAGTTTGTTGAAATGAAGAATGATATATTTGTAGATTTGCCATACATAGGCTTCTGCAAACAGAACGTAAATGAATATTGTACGATGAAAAGGTGGAGATTGGCATGAAATTGTCGTTCCGGATTTTGGACTGGGAAGAAGAGAGACCCTACGAACTTTTGTTGATGGCTGATCCTTCAAAAGCAATTGTGGATGAATACCTGAGTCGGGGTGTTTGTTTTATTGCCGAGTACGAAGGAGAGATGGTTGGGGAGTTCGTATTGTTGAAGACTCGTCCAGAGACTGCGGAGATTGTTAATATTGCCGTACAGGAAGAACTGCAGGGACAAGGTGTAGGCAAACACATGATTAAGGAAGCGATGGAAGCTGCACGTAGATTGGGATGCCGAATTCTCGAGATTGGGACGGGCAACTCCAGCTTTCATCAATTGAAGTTATACCAACGTTGCGGTTTCCGCATTATCGGGGTTGATCGTGACTTCTTTGTGAGGCATTATGAGGAAGAGATTATAGAGGATGGTATCCGCTGTGTGGATATGATCCGTATGGCCATAGATCTGGATGCTGTTACAGAGGATGAAAAGAAATAGGAAGTATTTGCTGGGGTGAAATTTGCTGAATCCAAAGAAGCTGCTCGGATAATTTATGTCTGGGCCAGCTTTTTGCTGTGGGTCTCCTGAAGAAAACCCCAATTATTTGTTGAATGTGACGTCAAATGGTTAATGTTTAACTTGACGGTTTGTTTTTGCACATAATGGACCACAATTCAATTAAGGAGGTAAAATGGGAGATCGTATGCCTATTTTGTTGTAATTAAGCGTTCGTTGTTCTACCCAAATTGATCGATTTATTCGATTCATCTAATTTATGCATCAATTGAACTAAAAATAGGAAATGCTCCTGAGCGTAAAAGTTTATAGAATAGATAGTAGAACATGGACTTCACTTGAAGAAGTGGAGAAAGTGTAACCTTCGAACGGATCAGGACAGTATTCGACATCTGTGCGACGGTATATACAATCATTGTTTTACTTTGATTTTGAAAACGCAGACAAACCTTGACGGGAGCGTCGGACTAACGTTACTACCACCAACAGCACGATTATTGGACTTCATGAAAAATTTCGCTTAAAATGTTGAACGAACGCAAATTACGGCTTAGTCAATGATTTCCGTCAAAAACTTATGACTAAATCAAGACGGAGGGAACGTCGATGACGATCGTGGAAGGCAACAAGAAGCCCTGGGAAAGTTACTATGGCCCCAATATGGGATACGTACAGGAACAATATGAATTATTCACTCAAGACCCTGGTTCGGTTACACCGGCTTATCGTGAACTATTTGAACAATGGGGTGCACCGCCGATGTCTGGCAGGGATGCACGCACAACCTTGAATTCCGGCAACGCCCAATCGGCTTCCGGAAGCGTAGACATTCAACTATTACAGAAAGCGGTTACAGCGGGTAAACTGGTATGGAACATCCGCACCTATGGTCATCTTGCTGCAGATATAGATCCGCTTGGAATCAGTGAAGATACAGACACATCTTTGCTGGAACCTCAGCATTTTGAATTAAACGAAGAAGATCTGAAAGCTTTGCCTGCTTCCCTGATCTGGGAAGGTGCAGATGGGCAGACAGCAACCGGATGGGATGCAATCCAACGTTTGCGTCAGATATACACTGGACCCATGGCATACGAATTCAGTCATGTGCACGAAGTTCAAGAGCGTGAGTGGCTGAATCGTCGTGCGGAATCTCGGACATCACCGGCTCCACTTACGCCGAAAGAACGTAAGGCTTTGCTGGAACGTTTGGTTGAAGTCGAGCAATTTGAAGATTATCTTCACAAAACATTTGTTGGGCAGAAACGTTTCTCCATCGAAGGTAACGATGTGCTTGTGCCGATGCTGGATGAAGCTGTTCGCATCATGGCAGAAGCCGGATCAAGCCACATTCTGATGGGGATGGCCCACCGTGGACGGTTAAATGTACTGGCTCATGTTTTGGGCAAACCGTACAGCAAAATTTTCTCTGAATTTCATCATGCTCCGAACAAAGATTTGGTTCCATCGGAAGGTTCGACTGGAATCAACTACGGTTGGACGGGGGATGTCAAATATCATATGGGTGCCAACCGTTTTGTGAAAGACGGGGAAACTGTGCAGGCACGCCTTACTCTGGCGAATAACCCGAGCCATCTGGAATACGTTAATCCGGTTGTACAAGGGTTTGCTCGTGCGGCTCAGGATGACCGTCGTGACCCTGGATATCCGAAGCAAGACGTGACGAAGGCAGCTACCATTTTGATGCACGGTGATGCAGCATTCCCTGGAGAAGGGATCGTTGCAGAGACGCTTAACTTCAAAGCTCTGCCAGGATATCAGAATGGCGGAACCATCCATATTATCGTCAATAATCGTCTGGGTTTCACTACAGATAGCAGTGATTCCCGTTCAACTTACTACGCAAGTGACCTTGCTAAAGGGTACGAAATTCCGATTGTACACGTGAATGCGGACAATCCGGATGCTTGTATTGCAGCCATTCGTATGGCAGCCGAGTATCGCAATCGTTTCAAAAAGGATTTCCTGATCGACTTGATCGGTTACCGTCGCTACGGCCATAACGAAACCGATGATCCCGAAACAACTCAACCTATCGTTTATGACAAGGTGAAAAATCATCCAACGGTAAGCCACTTGTATCAGGATCAGTTGAAAGAGGAATCGATTATCGATGATGCATCCATTACGAGCATTCGCGATGGAGTAACGAACAAATTAAAAGAAGCTTATGACCAGATGAAGAAAAATGAAGTACATGAATATTATCAGCGGAAAATCAGTGAGCCGGAGGCTGTTACGATTACTCCGACTGCGGTACCGCTTGAGAATCTTCGCAGCATTAACGCCGATCTGCTGAAATGGCCTGAGAACTTCAATGTGTATCCGAAGTTACAGCGAATTTTGCAACGCCGGAGCACTTCCCTGAACGAAGGGGAAAAAGTGGATTGGAGCCTTGCGGAGACACTCGCATTTGCAACCATTCTGGCAGATGGCAAGCCAATTCGGATTAGTGGACAGGATGCCGAGCGTGCTACATTCGCTCATCGGAATCTGGTGTTGCATGATTCGGAGAATGGAGCAAAGTTCTGCCCATTACATCACTTGCCACAGGCAAGAGCATCCTTTGCAATCTATAACAGTCCGTTGTCTGAAGAATCCGTTGTTGGATTCGAATACGGATATAACGTATATTCACCCGATACACTGGTCATCTGGGAAGCTCAATTCGGTGACTTTGCCAACTGTGCACAGGTTATCTTTGATCAGTTTGTATCAGCGGGTCGTGCCAAGTGGTCTCAGAAATCCAGTCTGGTCATGTTGCTTCCACATGCGAATGAGGGTCAGGGACCTGAGCATACAAGTGCTCGTCTTGAACGCTTCCTTCAGCTTTGTGCAGAAGACAACATGACGGTTGCCAACTTGTCGAGTGCTTCTCAGTACTTCCACTTGTTGCGTCGTCAAGCTTCCTTGACTGAAACGGAAGATGCTCGTCCACTTGTGATGATGTCACCGAAAAGTCTCATTCGGAATCCGCGTGTTGCTTCACCGGCAGTCGAATTCAGTGAAGGCAAGTTTGAGCTTGTGCTGGAGCAAGCCGGACTGGGTACACAGCCGGATCGCGTAGAGCGCATTATTTTGTGCAGTGGCAAGATTGCCATTGACTTGGAAGATGCTTTTGAAAAAGATAAAGCTGATTGGTCATGGCTTCACATCATTCGAGTGGAACAGCTATATCCGTTCCCGGCAGAAGAGATCAAACGCATACTCGCACGTTTCAGCAATGTAAAAGAACTGGTATGGGTACAGGAAGAAAACAAAAACATGGGTGCCTGGACATACATGGAGCCTCGTCTTCGTGAAGTTGCCCCGGAAGGCACAACCGTTAGATACGAAGGTCGCCCGGAACACGCAAGTCCTTCCAGCGGTTATCAGCTTGTGCATAGTATGGAACAGCAACAGATTATTACATCTGCGTTGAAACAGACGACGAAGAATAATATTCCACTGGGGAGGTAACAGCTGTGAGTGAAATTAAAGTACCTGCAATGGGTGAGTCAATAACTGAGGGAACTGTATCCAGATGGATGGTTAAAGAAGGGGATACCGTTAATCAGGGTGATGTGCTTCTTGAACTGGAAACGGATAAAGTAAATATTGAGATCAGCGCAGAAGAAAGTGGCGTGCTGGAGAAGATCATTCGTCAGGAAGGAGAGACGGTAGTGATCGGTGAAACGATCGGTACACTCTCAGCTGGTTCTGGAGGAGGAAGCGGTGCACCCGCTTCCGAACCAGCAGCTGAAGAGAAAAAGGCCGTTACTCCTGCACCTGAAGCTCCAACACCACCATCGGCACCTGTTGCGGCAGCGCCAGAGTCATCTGATAGTGCTAAGACGGCTTCACCGTCTGCCCGTAAGCTTGCACGTGAACGTGGTATCGAGTTGGATCAGGTTCAGAGCAAAGATCCAATTGGACGGGTATACCAGGACGATGTGAAGAGTCATAACAATCAGGCTCCTGCTCCTGCTGCTCCACCTGCGAGTAAAGCTCCAGCAGCACCAAGTGCTCCGGCAGCTGGAAATTCAACCTATACCAAACCAGTGGAGCGTCAGCGGATGTCTCGCCGTCGTGCAACCATTGCGAAACGTCTGGTAGAGGCTCAGCAGACAGCAGCCATGTTGACTACGTTTAATGAAGTTGATATGACTGCGATCATGGATGTACGTAAACGCCGTAAGGACAAGTTCAAAGAGAAACATGAGATTAACCTGGGCTTCATGTCCTTCTTCACCAAAGCGGTTGTGGGGGCTCTGAAAAAATTCCCTACAATTAACGCAGAGATTGATGGCGAAGATGTTGTACTCAAAAAGTATTATGATATCGGCATCGCCGTATCTGCGAAGGAAGGACTGGTTGTACCGGTTGTGCGTGATGCCGATCGTCTGGGCTTTGCCGAGATCGAGAAGAGCATTGCGGACCTGGCATCAAAAGCTCGTTCCAACACGCTGGCGTTATCTGATCTGCAAGGTGGAACGTTCACCATCACCAATGGTGGAACATTTGGTTCCTTGTTGTCTACGCCAATTCTGAATACACCTCAAGTGGGTATTCTGGGGATGCATAAGATCCAGCTTCGTCCAGTGGCGATTGATGCAGAACGGATGGAGAACCGTCCAATGATGTACATCGCGTTGTCCTACGATCACCGGATTATCGACGGTAGTGAGGCTGTTCGCTTCCTCGTAACCGTGAAAGAACTGCTTGAAGACCCGGAATCCCTGTTAATTGAAGGTTAATCCATAACGTTTGATTATAGCTATTATTCATATCGCTTGACAAGAAAACCCCTGAACTGGTGCGCAGCGTGAGCTGTGCATCCGATTCAGGGGTTTCTTTTGGCTCTTGGTATGTTGTCTCCGACTCTATTATATAGAGTCAGCCGTCTCAGTCAGGTTCAACGGACTAGGGGGTGTATTCGAGTCAGGGGTATTCCGCTTTAGCCAGTTCACAACGTGCTGGGCCACTTCTGTTCGGTTAATCTCATGCAGCATTTCATGGCGTCCATCCGGATAAAGGCGATACTCAATATTCTCCAGGTGAAGTTTCTTATACTGCGAGACCAGATTAAGAACGCCTTTGCCATGAAGTCCGACAGGGTCCTTCTCACCTGAGAACAGGTATACGGGTTTGTGTTTGGGTATGCGCTCCATATTGTGTGGAAGATGGACTTCAAGTAGCAATTTGAAGAAGTCGCGGAAAAAGCCTGCTGTACAGACGGCTCCGCACAGGGGGTCATCAATGAATCGCTGAACCTCTTGTGAGTCCCGGGACAACCAATCAAACGGTGTCGTTGCAGGGCGGAAAGAGCGGTTAAATCCACCAAACACAATCGCATTGAGCAGCATGCTGGGGTGGGTAGCACCCTGTATGCCGCACTGCAAGAAGGCCAGCTTCTCTCCAAACCGGAGCAGACCACGTCTGCCGTTTGTCCCGGATAAAATAAAGGCATAGTACTGCTCATGACCAGCGTACATGAGATGTTGTACCAAGAATGAGCCCATGCTATGTCCCATTAGAAACAAGGGGACCCCAGGATTCTCCTTGGCGGCTACTTCGCCCAGATTGATCATATCACTCGCCATCCAGCGGAAGGCATCGATACCAGCATTACCAAGCAACTTGGCATTCTCCACAGTTTTGCCATGACCCCGATGGTCATTGGCATAAACCGCATAGCCATTTTGGGTAAGGATGTCGGCAAATTCTGCGTATCGGGCTGCCGTCTCGCCCATGCCATGTGCAATTTGCACGACACCTTTAACGTTACATTCCGGATCGGGAAGCCAGCGGTACACATGAATACGGGTACCTTCACTAGCGACCAAGGCAAAGGTAGATTCCTGCATCTCGTGTAATTCCTCCTTCACAGGTCACATATAAGCTTAATTTAGGGTAGATAAGAGCGAAGAACAGTGGTATTCCCGTTCAATGTATAAGAACCCAGATTGGCTGGCAAGAGATAACATTGTCCAGCTTTCAATTCAATGCTGTCTGATTCAGCATGTGCCCACTCCAAAGTTCCTTCTCCTTCACAGACAACGAGAATCGTGAAGCTGTCAGGATTAGTGGAGAGTTCCCACCGTTCAGTCACGATCCCTTTTTCCACCACAAAATAAGGGCATTCCGCAAGCTTGAGCCATTCACCAGGAGTAGCGTTATTTGTTTTCATCGTTGAGGCACCTGCGCCCTCATAGGCGGTTACATTCAGCGAGTCTTCAACATGCAACTCACGTGGTTTGCCATCCAGCCCTGGACGATTGTAATCGTAGATCCGGTACGTCGTATCTGAGTTTTGCTGAATCTCAGCGACAACGACACCTGCACAGAGCGCATGCACTGTTCCAGCAGGGATAAAGAACGTATCACCAGCTTCTACAGGTACCTGACGAAGGGTATCCATCACCGTGCCGTTTTCCAATGCTTCTTTTAATGTTGCCCGATCAACGCCTTCATTCAAGCCATAGATGATGTGTGCGCCCGGTTTTGCGTCGAGTACATACCACATTTCTGTTTTGCCAAGCTCGCCAGGAGGAAGTGCCTCATACTCGTCAGTTGGATGAACCTGAACGGACAGGTCATCGTTGCAGTCAAGCAGCTTAATCAGAAGGGGGAAACGGCCGCCTTTTTCAGAGACACCTTTGGTTCCAAGCCATTCGGTGCCCAGTTGTTCACGAACTTCATCCAGACCCTTGCCAGCCAGTGCTCCATTTAATACCTTGGTTGTACCGTTGGGATGATCTGCAATCATCCATCCTTCTCCGATATGTCCTTCAGGGGGCGTAAGGCCGAATTGCTCCAGCGCACGACCGCCCCACACACGTTCTTTGAACTCAGGTTGGAATTGTAATGGGTATGGCGTAGACATCAGTAATCTCTCCTCTAGTATATGAAATGGTGGATCGCTTTAATCAGTCATGGGCATGTAGTCGCCATGAGCAAACAAGTGAATACGTTTGCATATGTAGATGTAGAACACAGATCGCAGTAAGAAAAAGCCGTTAATAGCTCGCCTTGCGATTGTGTCTAGTTTATTGTATTTGGTGAACAAAGGAAATTATTTTTTCTCGATTCCGATCAGAAAAGGAGAAGTTTCTCGCTGCAATTGGCGATAGATCACAACCTGTGCCTGTTCCACCGGAAGGGCAGAGGACCAGTCCAATACAGCTTCTGCTTCCTGTGCCCCTCCGTCATGACCGGGGTAGAGCACAACCGTAATAATTCCGCGAGGACGTAATAAAGCGAGTGCAGCCTCGAGTGCAGCGATCGTGCTGTCAGTCTCGGTGATGATGGAGGAATCTGCACTTTCTGAAGGCAGGTACCCCAGATTGAACATAACTGCACCAACCGTACCAAGCCATGACTCAGGAACTGCTTCTGCCATTCGATCATGGCTTAGTTGAAGCATGGAGATGGAGCCAAGCTTGGCTTCATCATTTTGTTTTCGAATCCGGGCCTGTGCCAGCGTGAGGGCTTCACTTTGAATATCGAATCCAATGACTTGACCACGCCGGCCAACTTGTTGTGCCAAAAATAGTGTGTCTGCTCCTGTACCCACCGTTGCATCTATCGCCAGATCACCTGGCTGCAGACGGGAAGCAATCCACTGATGCGCACAGCTGAGAACTGAAAGAAAGCCCATCTATGCTCGCCTCCAATACTTACCTTGCCATGAATCCCGCTCTCGCAGCTCACGATCAATGGAGTTTAACACTTCCCATTTGTTCATGGACCACATCGGTCCAATCAACAGATCACGTGGTGCGTCGCCTGTAAGACGGTGTACGATCATTTCCGGTGGAAGCATCTCCAGTGTATCTACGATCAGCTTGATATACTCATCCTGATCCAGAAAACGTAAAAGACCAGCTTCGTATTGCTTCACCATTGGTGTTTTGCGCATCAGATGCAGCAGGTGAATCTTGATTCCCTGTACATCCATATTGGCAACTGCCCGTCCAGTGTCCAGCATCATCTCATGTGTCTCTTGAGGCAGACCATATATGATATGTGTACACACTCGTATATTCCGTTTGCGCAGTTTCTCAACCGCTTCTTCGTAACACTTCGTGTCGTGCGCGCGATTAATCAATGTGGATGTGGAATCATGGATCGTTTGAAGGCCCATCTCAACCCACAGATAGGTGCGTTCGTTCAGTTCAGCCAAATAATCAACAACGTCATCTGGCAAACAATCCGGGCGAGTGGCGATGGACAAACCAACAACACCGGGTTGCTCAAGAATTTCTTCAAAATATTCGCGCAGCTCTTCAACCGGAGCATACGTATTCGTATAGGCTTGGAAGTAGCCAATATAATGCGCTGTAGGCCACTTGAGATGCTGTTTATCTCGAATTGTATTAAATTGGGTGACCAGATCTTCACGTCTGCTGCCAGCAAAATCGCCTGATCCACGCGCACTGCAGAAGGTGCAACCACCTTTGGCAATGGAACCATCGCGGTTGGGACAGGTGAATCCAGCATCCAGCATCACTTTGAAAACCTTATTGTTAAATTGATCTCGCATCTCATAATTCCAGGTATGGAATCGTTTATCTCCCCACAGGAGAGGGGACTGTAATGCAGGTGCATTCATCTTCAGGGTACTCCTTTGGTTGTCGAATTACCGTAATCATACGTGAACAAAAGAAGAAGCGCTATGCGATTTCCGTCATAGACGATGGATAGCGATTATAGGTGTCTTCATGAACTTTAGCATTTTGCATTATTCGATTTCAATCGCTCACGGGTACAAGATATGGACAGGAAAAAGCATCCTGATCCATATCTTGCTGATTGGAAGACGCTTATGGGATTTATGCAAAATGCTCACTTTATCATTGTATCAAAAAACTAAAAAAAAAGGGAATCGAAACGCAAAAATAGGCCGTAAAATCAAGGTTTTTCCCTTGCTATAGTTTACACCTTATGTTATATTCAAATCAGCGTCAGACACCATCTAATGGGTATTATTCATCATAGCATTTGAATCAACGTTGACGTCATGGACCATACTATACCGTGAGGTGATATGAATGAATTCCCAAGTTAAAAACAATGAGTTGAATCATGTGTCTGTTGAATTGACGGCAGAAGAAGCACTGGCTTTAACAGGTGTTCGTTTTAATGGAAATCCGAAAGTGAAAGCGGCTGCAAGACAAAAAGTTCGCGATGCTTTCGAAAAGACATTTGATTTTTCACACCAAGATAAGGTAGACTATGAACTACTAAAGTAGTTGGACCCCAATTCCAAATAAATCGAAGAGGGAATCTTTGAGATTTGCCCAAAGTGGCAGATCCGAAGATTCCCTTTTCATTGCTCTTTACAATTTGCCAGTTCTTCGGCAAAATAAGTCTGAGACAAGTATGGGACAAACGGAGGAATAAAATGCGTTTACGTGGCAGAAAAGGGATAAGAGAAAATCTGGAGCAGCAAGTTGATCTTGTTGTACTGGACCCGAAGCAACATAAAGGAAAATGGTCTGAACTGTTTGGCAATGACCATCCGATCTTCGTGGAATTTGGTATGGGTAAAGGTCAATTTATCAGCCAAATGAGTTATAAATATCCGGAATTTAATTTCATCGGTATTGATATGTATGATGAACTGGTGCGTCGTGCCAGTGAGAAAGCTCGTAATGCGTGGAGTCAGGCTGATGTGGAGACACCTCCGAACCTGAAGCTTGCGCTGGCGAATATTGAACAGATCGAAGAAGTTTTTGAACCGGAAGAACTGGAACGCATTTATTTGAACTTCAGTGATCCTTGGCCAAAAGCAAAGCATGCACGTCGTCGTTTGACGCACCCGCGCTTCCTGAAGAAATACACGGAATTGCTTAATCCCAAAGGTCAGATTCATTTCAAAACCGATTCGGAGACGCTGTTTGATTTCTCACTCAACGCCATTGCCGACTTCGGCCTGCAAATGACCAATATTTCTTTGAATCTGCATCGTGATGGTTTGAATGAAGAACATGTGATGACGGAGTACGAGCAGAAATTCATGGGTAAAGGTATGAACATTCACCGGGTTGAAGTGATTGTGGGTGAAGAGGCCCTGCGTGAGTATCAGCAGACACGTCTGGACAAGTATAAAGTTCGTGAAGCTTCTGATGAGTCTGGTGAAGATCAGGAACAGGAATAAATCGAAATCTAATTTAAACTCAATTAAGTAGAGCGACACATGAGGTGAATGATTCATTCTCATAAGTCGCTCTTTTTTTGCATTAACAATCGATGTGCATTACTCCATAAACTCAAGTCTGGGATGATTTCAGAAGTTTTCTGAATGAAATTCTTTGCGGCGATAATCGTTTGGTGTAACCCCGTTGAACTTTTTGAACATGCGATAGAAGTATGAACTGTTGGTGAATCCGGTTCTCTCGGCAATGTCGGCAACGGAGTTCTCCGTCTCCACCAGCAGATGCTGGGCCTTGGCTATGCGGGTTTCGTTAATCACGTCCGTGAGCCCTTTCAGGGTGAGTTGTTTGTAGAGCCTGCTTACATAGATGGGCGACATGCCCAACTCATCTGCGATAGAAGTTAGACATAGATTGGGGTCCGCATAGTCCCGCTCAATAATGCCATTGATTTTACGAATCAGTTCTTCATGTTTCAGCGTACGTTTCTCCTCCACTTTGGAACCAAGCTCATCAAACATCCGATAGAAGTGTTCATGTACTTCACTGATGTCTTCCGCGTCTTTGACAGGCAGCATTAGACCATCCGAGACTGAATCAAGCGTGAGTTGATTATTCTTCTTGAGGGTATTTCGTACATGGTTCAGTGTCATCGTCAGATGGGATAAAGCTAGCTGGAAGACGGTAAATGGATATGCTGCTGTCTCGCCGACGATATCTGCATAGACTTGTTTTGCTTCTCGCGTCTTACCTGTCATTAGATGATCGACAAGTTGTCTTTCCTTACCTGCTGGAAATGCGTACTCCTTGGCGTGATAAGCCATGATGTCAGAGGTATAGATCAGACAGCCCGCTCCCATGAACAAACGATGAAGGGAGGCTTCGGCTGATCTGGTGTAGGATGCAATACTGTCTTCCAATGAATCTTCTTCCGTGCCGATCGTACAGGAGATGGAGCATTTCAAATGGGTCATTACAGCAGCCTGCATCATACGTAGCAATTCTTCGATCCGGTTAGGAGCAGGTTGCTCAAGTTCATGGTTTTCCGCTTTTTCATTGAAGATGAGTGTGATCAGATCACCGCCCATGTCGACAGCTTCCGCATTGTAGTGGAGATCGGCTGTCTCGGTGCATATGTTCATCATGGCGTATTTTACAAGCTGGGTCTCATCACGGTACGTTTCGCAGAATTCGGTAAAATGGTCAATACGCAGCAATACCAGTCTGGATGCACGGTGAACATCAATGGAGGAACCATAGAACTTCATCCGTTCTTCCAGCATACCTCCAGTTACTGTTTCGCGGCCTTGCAGGGCTCCTCGTAGAAAATCCTGCCGTAACAAATGAAGACTGCCACGTCGCTCTGCTTCCATCACACGTAAACGAACAAGCACCTTATCAATAGGGTGATATAGTTTTCGGGACACAAGGTAAGAGAGCAGCAAGCCTGCAATGAGAAGTCCAACACAAAACAGAACGGTATGTGTGCGCATACTCCGTATATCTGAGGTAATCAGATCATAAGGTGTTATTCTCACATAACGCCAACCCAGATCATCGGGAGCGGTATAGGTAATGAGAGATTTTTCTCCATCGACCTTCTCGGTAAAGTAAGTTGATTGCCCCGTATCCTGCATAATTGGCTTCATAAAAGCTTCGCTGGAGAGATTTTTCATCAATGCACGGTCGCCAAAGTCAGATAAAAGGTCTCCATTCTCATTCACGATAAAGGTTTTGCCTGGTTGATCCACAGCATTCATATTCGGACTGAGCCAATCATCCTTGATATTAACGATAACAGCATAGTTTAGCTTCGCATTATCATTAATCGTGTCATAACAGAGATAGGTGTAGCTGTTAACCTCTGTTGCTTCGGTAGAGCCGACCTGATATGTCCGCGGGATGGGCACAAAAGGTTTATAGTCATGGAAGCGTTGGAGGATGCTTGTAATCCCCTGATCGTCGATCTCCGAGACGGACTGCTGCCCATTGCGCACGTCGGAACTGATAAAGAATTCATTGCTTTTGGAGTTATATACATAGATGGATTCGATAAAGGGAAGGGACATACGGTAGTTGTCTAGCTGCTCCATCGCCGATGTGATCTCATAGATATTCGGTTTGGAATAGAGCAGTAATGAAGAGATGGTGTAGTCCTGATAAATCTGATATGACAATGATTTTGCAGTCTCGGTCATTTTGGCCACTTCACGGCTGGTTTGAGTAAGACTGTTCATATCTGTACGATACACCTGACGAAGAGCAATCCGATTATAGTTGACGTACAAAATAGAAGAAGCCACAAGTAAGGTAGCGACGGTACTGATAATAATGCCGATCAGAATCCGTGTGAAGACCTTCTGACTGTCCTCTGAACGTTTACGCATTCTGTTTCCCCCTCAGACCTCCTATTTTGGGTGAACCACATAGAATTTCATATACATACGTGAGGCTTCATAGTTGGATGAGCAGAAGAGCAAGAGTAACTTGAATTATATATTATGTATGCGTTTACATCAATGATAGACAGGCTGTTTGGCCTGTTTTCTCTACATAAAGTTCAACTTTCGCTGAATTGTTCACTAGGTGTAGCCTATGCACGATATCAACATTTGTGAACGGATGTGTGTGGATGTCTGTTCATTTCATGGTTCGTTCATTTTGTTCATAGTTCATTTCGCAGAATCGTTCATTTTCTGAAGGGAAGCTTCAGTATCCGTGAGTGAAGAGAGCATCTACAATAAAAAGAGAGCTCCACCACGCAGCACCGCAAGAAATTCGGGAGGGATCGAGCCATGCTCAAAGAATTGAACAAAAACAAAATCATGTTTCTGATGCTGTTGCCCACGCTGATCTTTTTTCTGATTAACTCGTATTTTCCGATGGTCGGCATCTATTATGCGTTCACCCGGTATGATTTTGAAGGCGGATTATTTGGTAGTCCATTTGTCGGTCTGGAGAACTTTAAGTTCCTATGGCAATCCGGAATGTTGCTGAAGCTCACAACCAATACCGTGGGTTACAATATCGCCTTCATTATATTAGGAAACGGTCTGGCGATCTTCTGTGCGATCATGCTTAGCGAGATCCGGGGCAGGTTATTCAAAAAAATCACGCAATCCGTCATGTTTTTGCCGTATTTCATCTCATTTGTACTATTAAGTGTAATCGCTTACAACATGTTTAACTACGAGTCGGGTTTTGTGAACACGGTGCTCAAACGTTTTGAGGCCGGCCCGGTCGACATTTATAATACACCCTGGATCTGGGTGTTCCTGATCATCATCTTTTATCTATGGAAAAATCTTGGATACAGCATGGTCATCTATCTGGCCGCTATAACGGGTATCAGTGACGAGTATTATGAAGCTGCCCGAATCGACGGGGCGAATATATTTCAGCGGATCTGGTACATTACGGTACCAATGCTGAAGCCAACCTTTGTCATCCTGTTGTTGTTCTCACTCGGCAGCATTATGAAGGGGCAGTTTGACCTGTTCTATCAACTGATCGGTAATAATGGGGTGCTGTACAATGCTACAGATATTATTGATACGTATGTGTACCGTTCACTGAAAGTAACGTTTGATATCGGGATGGCAACGGCTGCTGGTCTGTATCAGTCCTTGTTTGGATTCATTTTGATCATGACCGTCAACTATATTATCCGCAAAGTAAATGAGGACTACGCCTTGTTCTAGAACGCCCGCAGGGCAGGAGGGAGAACGATCATGAACACGCCAATGAATACTCACACTCGTACGAATACTCGTCTCAGAGATTCGGAATTTACTTTCATGTTTCAACTGATTTCCTACAGCTTCATCATCATTTTATCAATCATGTGCTTGCTACCGTTTCTGCTGATTCTATCCGGTTCATTCAGCAGCAACGAGTCCATTGTGAGGGATGGTTATCACCTCTTTCCAACGGACTTTTCCCTGGAAGGTTACAAAATGGTTTTTACATTCCCTACAAAGGTACTCAAGGCTTATGGGGTAACGGTCTTTACAACGGTGGTGGGGACTACGCTTGGACTGTTTCTCATTACAATGGCAGGCTTCGTGTTGCAACGTAAAGACTTCAAATATCGGAATACCTTCTCGTTTTTTATCTACTTTACAACGTTGTTTGGTGGGGGGCTCGTGCCTTGGTACATTATGCTGGCGAACTACTTCAACCTTATGGATACGTACACTGTGCTGATTTTCCCGGGGTTGATGACGCCATTCCTCATTATCCTGATGAAAAACTTCATTCGCTCGGCAGTGCCGGATGAATTGATTGAGTCAGCCAAAATTGATGGAGCAAATGACTTCCGCATCTATTTCAGCATTGTGTTGAAACTGGCGATGCCTGGTATCGCCACCGTAGGTCTGTTTTTGGCACTGGGTTACTGGAATGACTGGTTTACCTCATCCCTCTTCATTAACAACCCGGATATGTACCAACTGCAATTTTATCTCTACAACACGATGAACACGATTACATTCATTGACCAGATGGCGATTGGCACAGGAATCACACTCAGTCAGGATGTGCCTACCGAATCAACCAAGATGGCAATGGCCATCGTTGTAACGGGACCGATTTTGTTCCTGTATCCGTTTGTACAACGTTATTTTGTTAAAGGACTCACCATTGGTGCAGTGAAAGGTTAGAACGTGAACGCGCTGTGGGCGTCAGGCCATTGACATCATTTCAGGTCTGAAGCATGGCGAGTCTGCGCTAACATATAAAGGTTCACCACAAAAAGGGAGGATGCGTATGCGTAACAAAACAATTCGGCACCTGTCTCTGGTACTTGCCCTGATGTTGTTCGCCGGGGTACTTGCCGCATGTAATAACGGTTCGGGGGGATCGACGCAAGGAAGCGAGCAGGGAGGAACATCCGGGAACAAAGGAGAGAAAGTCACGCTCCAATTTTACATGCTTGGGGATGCTCCGAAAGATCTACCTGTTATTGAATCCGAAATCAATAAGCTGGCGGAGGCTGATCTGAACGTCAATGTGAAATTCAACTACACCTCATGGACCGACTGGGATCAAAAATATAAATTGTTGCTGTCTTCCGGGCAGCCGATCGATCTGATCTTCACAGCGGATTGGACATTCTACCAGTCCTATGCCAAGAAGGGTGCGTTCCTGCCACTGGATGAAATGCTGCCTACAGCAGCGCCAGCGCTGAAAGCTCATGTACCTGATGACATGTGGAATGCTGTCAAAATCAATGACAAAATCTATACTGTTCCATCAACTTGGATTGAGTATGTAACCGAGGGGATTGCGTACCGTGAGGACTTGCGCGAGAAGTACAATCTTCCGAAACCGGAATCCTTGGAGACGCTCGAAGCATATCTGGAGGGCATCAAAGCCAACGAACCCAATATGATTCCGATTGCCGATAGCAATGCCAACCATACCCATGGTATTCGTCAATTGACATCCAAGCTGGTTAATACAGCAGGTCAACTTCCATATGGACTAGATATTATGTATGAAACACCAACAACCGTGACGTCCTACTGGGGATCGGCGCAACACCTGGAAGACCTGAAAACATACAAACGCTGGATGGATAAAGGCTTTTTCCCGAAAAACGTACTGAATGTAAAGGATACTTCCAACTCATTGCTGCAAAATGGAAAAGCGGCTGTTGTTCTGTCCGGGGAGAACCCTAACAAATTTAATGCAGATGTCATCAAGGTGCAGTCTACTCATCCAGATTGGAAACTGGCTTATTTCCCGTACCCGAATGCGAAAGGGTTTGCACAACCGGTTCACCCGATCCACAATGGTTTTGCGATTCCGCGTAGCAGTAAAAACCCGGAAAAAGCATTGGCATTTTATGAGAAACTGGTGACAGACAAACGATATAATTGGTTGACTGAATACGGCGTTGAAGGCAAAAACTTCGAGGTAGATAATGGATACTACAAAATGGTCGGAGATGCACAAACCAACGGCTTCCCACGTGAGGGTATGAATGGTTGGGCATGGCGTAATCCGGAATTCATGCTCTATGATAAAACCTTTGATGACGTGCTGACCATGTTTGAAGATCTCGACAAAATCAAAAAGCCGGATATTTATACCGGATTTGCTGAAGACTGGACACCGTACCAAGCCGAGAAGGCTGCATTGGAACAAGTGGAAAAACAATATCTGTATCCGCTTAATGTAGGTTTGGTGGCAGACGTAGAGGCTGGATTGAACACATTTATGGAGAAGGCTAAACAAGCAGGATTGGAAAAAATTCAGGCAGAATACACCAAGCAGTGGCAGGAGTATTTGAAGTCTAAAGGCATACAATAGTTTGTACTTTCCTTCATAAAGAAAAGGTGCCTTCTGATTCGAAGGCACCTTTTCAATGTGGTTGCAGGCTTGTTTGAAGCCGTTGGTTAGAGGCATGATTGGACGAAGAATACGGGAAGCGACATCCTATTGGGATAAATTCATAAACGGGCCTCTTCTGCGGATGAAGGACGAACGTCCTCCAGCAGATCGATAATACTTTGAGCGCTCTGCATTGGATGAACCTTGGCGATTTCCGCCAGATGACGTTTGCGTTTACGTACAACATCCGGGTAGTGATGCAACAGCTTGTTCATCCATTTAACCACTACGTCGGGCGAAGTTATGGGTTCTCCCAACCCTCTTGCCGTAAAATAATGGACGTTTTCTTCTTCCTGACCAGGTATAGGATTGTGGAACAACATGGGAATTCCTTTGGCCAAGCCTTCACTACATGTCATTCCCCCAGGTTTGGTAATCAGAAGGTCGGATACTTCCATTAATTTGTCCACTTCGTTGGTGTATCCCATAATGTGAATGTTTTCTTTGCGATACATGGGGTTCTGTTCCATGCTGATCCGTGTTTTATCGTTGCGACCGAGACAAAAAATGATTTGAATATCTTCATGCCAGCGTGTCAGCAGCGGATGGACCAGCTTGTCGCTGAGCATTCCCCAACCGCCGCCCATCACCAGTACAGTAGGCATGTTCTTGAGGTTAAATCTGCTTCGGATCTCTTCTCGCCCGGGATGCTCCCAGAAATTTGGATGCACCGGAATGCCCGTGACTCGAATGTTTTCTGCAGGTACGCCTCGTAGCATTAGTTTGGACTTAACCTCATCTGAAGAAACCAGATAAAGGTCTACTTCACGGTTAATCCACGTCCCATGTGCATCATAGTCGGTGATGACTGTGCATAGGGGAACCTGTACACCCAGACGTTTCAGTCTGGATATGACAGCACTTGGAATCGGATGTGTACAGACGATCGCATCGGGACGTAACTGGCGCACAACGCTACGTGTGTGTGTATAGAACAGTTTATGCAACGCCAGTGTTGTCAGCCTGTTCAATGATTTTTTATATTGGTGTCTGTATACGTATCCGAAAAGTTTGGGTTGGTTGGTAACCGTTTTTTTGTATGCTGTTATAATCAGAGGTGCAACCTTTGGATTTAAGAAACTTCCCAGTTCAAGCACTTTTGTCTGCACGTCTGGCGAGAGCTTTCGCAAATTGCTGGACAGTGCATAGGCGGCTTGAGTATGACCCGTACCAAAGCCTTCAGATAATAGTAATACTCTTTTTTTCTCCACGCTTGCTTCACCTGTTCCTGCTAGGTTTTTCTGAGTCTAACATATCGGCTTTAAGACCAGAATGCAACTGTTGCAAGTGCGACTAAAGTACCTATTGTGGCACCCGCCAGAACATCGGAAGGATAGTGTAACCCCAGATAAATTCGAGAGAATCCGACAATAAGGGCCACAGGCAACAATATTAGCAATAAGATCGGATCAGTGGTCATAAAGGGAACTGTGACCGAAAAAATGGCAGTTGTGTGCCCTGAAGGAAACGAGTGATCCGTCAGGGGATTACGGAACGTAATTGTATCCGGTAAGGCCAGATAAGGTCGAATGCGGGGATACAATTTTTTCGCGATAGCTACAGGGATGTGGCTGACCGCAAGGGCGATACATGACTGAAGTCCTGTTGTGCTCCATGGAGCTGGAGCAAGCAGCCAGATTAACAACGATATTGCAATAGATGAAGTTGCTCCACCCAGATGGGTGAAATAATACAGCCAAAAATTCATAAAACGATTATGAAGTCGGCCGTTGATCCACATAAAAACATTTCGATCATAATCTTGAAACTTTAAGAATAAACGGCTCATATTGGCCTCCTGCCAGTCAGGCCGCCCGTAATGGCGGCATTATTTCCGGTGATTTTCTGCATCCGGTTTCGTCCTGATTAGTATATAACCGTTTTTCATGAACTTGAGGTTATTTCAGGTATATGTTTATCATATTTTTAAATGTTGTCCTTTTCAAGGAGAACCCATGTAAAGAACGTGAAATTCATGTTAAAGAGTGGATATATACCCATCTTAACTTTTTGACTTGGGTCAGCCAAAAAAGATACAATGATTCAACATGGCTGAAATGAGGTAAAAAAATGTGAGTTCTGTTTCAAACTTTTTGAGGTCTGTTTGCGTTATTTGTTATAGAGCCTCTGACGAAGAATAACATACTGATGAAAAAAGCAGGGACTTTAGAAATAAAAATCAAGTAAACGGCTGAAAATAAGATATAACAGGCATGAATGCGAGGTTGTGGTATCACGAAGTGTCTATTCAGCGTTTAAAGATCACATTTCTGCTTCAAAAGTGAAATTGGGGTTTTGACAAATGACTGAAAAGGATACAGAATCGATAAAGCAGCCAACTGATAGCAACCAAGCTTTGAAACATTGCCTGATATATTCACGTAGTACACAAAAGAACAGGGTCATATTCTGCAGATCAAAAAAAAATAAATTGCAGAATCAGGAAGAGAAATGCTTGAGTAAACTGGGTTTTGAAAAAAAGGGGGTAACAGAGAACGATGTTGGACGCTATATTCGTCACGATGCAGGTCATTCTGGCACTGCTAGCCGTGTACCAATTCACGTTTTCGCTGTTCGGTCTGATTAAGAAAAAGAAAAAGAAACATTATCCGGCGACAAAATCATTCGCTGTACTCGTCGCAGCACACAATGAGGAACAAGTCATTGGTGCCTTGATGGAGAACTTGAAACAACTTGATTATCCGGAAGATCTGTACGATGTGTTTGTCATCTGTGACAACTGTACGGATGGAACGGCTCAAATTGTCAGAGAGCATGGATTAAATGCCTGTGTACGTACCAATGCCGATTTAAGAGGTAAAGGGTACGCCATCGAATGGATGCTTAAGTACCTGTGGAAATTGCCACGTCAGTATGACGCAGTTGTTATGTTTGACGCGGATAACCTGGTTGACCGTAACTTCTTGCTTGAGATGAATGATGACTTGAACAATGGTTCACGTGTTATCCAAGGATACATTGATACGAAAAATCCGGAGGATTCCTGGATTACTGCAGCTTACGGTGTTTCTTACTGGTACATCAACCGTCTGTGGCAGTTGTCTCGTCATAACTTGAATATGGCGAATTTCCTCGGAGGAACCGGAATGTGCTTTGAGACCAACCTGTTGAAGGAAATTGGTTGGGGTGCAACAAGTCTGGTTGAGGATCTGGAGTTTACGATGCGCAGTGTGCAACGTAATGTGTATCCTGTTTTCAACTATGACGCCAAAGTATTTGATGAGAAGCCATTAACATTCAAAGCTTCAGCGAGACAACGTCTGCGCTGGATGCAAGGTCACTTTACAGTTGCGCGTAGATACTTCTTCCCATTGCTATGGCAGTCCATTAAGGAAAGAAGCCTGGTGAAATTTGACCTTGCTATCTACGGAGCCAATGTCTATGTGGTGTTGCTTACGTTCCTGATGACGGCTGTGATGTGGGTAGACATGGCTATATTCAGTGGTCCGCACATTGCTAATATTTATGGATACTTCCCGTTATGGGTTGGGTTCGTGGCTATTGGTTTGAACATTCTGACGTTCCTGTTGTCCATGGCGCTGGAGAAGGTTACCTTTGCCAAAGTTTATCTATATCTGATTTTGTTCCCGATCTACCTGCTGTCTTGGTACCCGATTACGTTCTACGCTTTCTTTACACAGAACAACAAACAGTGGAGCCACACTCAACATACACGTGTTGTACGGTTGGATGAGGTGCAAAGCAAACAAGGGTAAGGAACATGCATGCGATACTTTGTTGACATCTGATATCACAAATGGGTAATTCACGAAAAAAAAGTTGTGAAAAATGTTGACAATGTATTTCATGGGTGATATAGTATTCAAGTGCCTTAAAGCGAATAGCGATGGAATCACAAGCAGAAGTCCGACTTCTCACCTGATCAACAAACATGTTGGCTGGTCAACGATCCCAATAATTTATGAAGTGTATACTCATGAAGAATTGTGTTGATTACAGGGATGTCGGTAGCTTGACCGGCATCCCTTTTATTTTTGTGTAACTGGATATTCAAAATGACCTGGAGGTGGACGATTATTAGTAAAGATCACATGATTAATGATGAGATTCGGGCGAAGGAAGTACGCCTTGTCGGAGCTGAAGGAGAACAAATTGGGATTACGCCCATTCGCGAAGCACTGCAAATGGCGATTGACCTGAATTTGGATCTGGTCAATGTGGCACCACAGGCTAAACCGCCGGTGTGTCGTATTATGGACTATGGCAAATTCCGCTATGAGCAACAAAAGAAAGATAAAGAAGCCCGTAAGAACCAGAAAATTGTTGATATTAAAGAAGTATGGTTCCGTTCCAATATTGAGGAGCACGATTATCAAACGAAGCTTCGTAATGTAGTTAAGTTTTTGAACGAAGGCGACAAAGTGAAATGTTCTGTTCGTTATCGCGGACGTGAAATTGCACATGCCGCGATTGGTCAACGGATTTTGGAACGCGTTAAGGTAGAAGTTGCAGAACTTTGTACTGTTGAACGTCAACCGAAATTGGAAGGCCGCAGTATGATCATGATCTTGGCTCCTAAAGCCTGATAACATTGGAGGAGGAAACACAAAATGCCTAAAATGAAAACACACAGCAGTTTGAAAGGACGCTTCAAAATTACCGGTTCCGGTAAGGTCCTTCGTTACAAAGCTCACAAAAACCACTTGCTTTCCCACAAATCCAAACGTGCTAAGCGCGTTCTGAACGGTAACCCAGTTATGGCTGCCGGGGATGTTAGACGTTTGAAACAAGGCTTGGCTAACTTGAAAGGCTAATTCTAATTAGTAGATTCCGTATGGGGGATCGGCTACGGCCGTACACATACCACGGATACATTTATATTTATTTGGGAGGTTCTTTAATATGGCAAGAGTAAAAGGCGGTTTTGTAGTACGTCGTCGTCATAAAAAGGTTTTGAAACTGGCAAGAGGTTATTTCGGTTCCAAACACCGTATTTTTAAAACAGCTAACGAGCAAGTAATGAAATCCCTGGTATACGCATACCGTGACCGTCGCAACACGAAACGTAACTTCCGCAGACTGTGGATCGTTCGTATCAATGCTGCAGCACGTATGAATGGTTTGTCTTACAACAAACTGATCCATGGTTTGAAACTTGCTGGAGTAGACATGAACCGCAAAATGTTGGCTGATCTGGCCGTTAACGACATCAATGCGTTCAACTCTTTGGCTACTGTAGCTAAAGGCAAAATCAACGCTTAAATTGTATGATACAAGCCGCCGTACCTATATGGCGGCTTTTTTTACGGCTTGGAAGAAATTCGAAGATGAATCTCTGAATGAGTAGAGCGAATAGGCTGTAGTCTGGAAGGGAACAATGAAACTAGATAACTGGTGAATAACGATCCATGGGAATACATAAAATACGAACGGTGAAATAATACAAATAAAAACAGGTAAATCCCACTCATCACTAAAGTTCGCGATATGTTTTTGTTATATAACATCACATCGTTGTAACGTTAGTGTGTTAAATCGCTAAATTATTAAGCGTTTTCAATAAAAAAAGAACAAAAATATGTGATATTTGGTGATGAAACATCTGGATTTTAACACTGGTTGATTGTATAATCACCTCTAGTAGGCTAGTCCTAGATTTTTCTCTCCATGTCATAATGTTCGGTTTTTCGACAGATGATAGGATGCTTTAAGGGTGAGAATGCGCTTTTAATGTCGAAGAAACCATACATTCTGCATAAAAGTCATTCCTGCTATCTGTTAACCGTTCAATTGTAGGCTGGATTGGAATGAGGGATATATCATTAAGGGGGAAAAAGAGAAATGAAAAAGATGCTCAGCTTGTCTTTGGTAATGTTGCTGGCGGTATCGGTTATGCTCGCAGGTTGCGGTAGCAAACCGAAAGAAGAAACAAATGCCGGAGGAGATAAAGGTGGTACACCCACTGAAGAGAAATCCGATCTCAAAATCGGTATGGTTACTGACGTAGGTGGAGTTAATGACAAATCCTTTAACCAATCCGCTTGGGAAGCTTTGCAAGCGACCGAAACAGAAACAGGTACTGCTGTTAAATACCTGCAAAGTAAATCCGATGAAGAGTACATTCCTAACCTGAACGAATTTGTTAAAGGCGGATATGATCTGACTTGGGGTATCGGTTTCCAATTGGCTGATGCAATCAAAACTGTAGCTGAGCAAAACCCTGATGCTAAACTCGCGATCATCGACAGTGTTGTTGATGCTCCTAACGTTAAATCCGTAACATTTGCTGAAGAAGAAGGATCTTATCTGGTTGGTGTTGTGGCTGGTCTGACAACTAAATCCAACAAAATTGGTTTTGTAGGCGGTATGGAAAGCCCACTGATCAAAAAGTTTGAAGTAGGATTCAGAGAAGGCGTTAAAGCAGTTAACCCTGATGCTCAATTCATTTCTAACTACACAGGTGCATTTGATAAACCTGACTTGGGTAAAGCAGCAGCAGCAACACTTTACAATGAAGGCGTAGATATTATCTTCCACGCTTCTGGCGCAACAGGTAATGGTGTGTTTAACGAAGCAAGTGCTCGTAAGAAGCAAGGTCAAGATGTATGGGTTATCGGTGTAGACAAAGACCAATCTCTTGAGTTTGGTGATGAGATCACTTTGACTTCCATGATAAAAAAAGTTGACGAAGCAGTTAAGCGCGTTAACAAAGAAGTAGTTGATGGTACATTCGCTGGCGGTTCCGAGAACCTGACTTTGAAAGAAAACGGCGTAGGTATTGCTGATACCTCTACTGCCAATGTATCTGCTGATACACTTGCTAAAGTAGAAGAGTACAAAGAAAAAATCATCAGCGGCGAAATCAAAGTTCCTACAGAGTAATTTTGATCTAAGTTGCAAATGAATAATCATTGGGGCCGGTCTTGACCGGCCTTATGATTGCAAGAACAGGAACATTTGATCAAGTCATCATAACAATTGTACAAGGTCACTGTGCACCAACGCTCCGGTAAGAGCTTTTCTTAAGATAATGGAATTGAGTTGTTCTTAATGAGCTGAACCATTCGATTATCGCAAGAAAAACTTCAGCTAAGCGCGGTCTGTCTTCTTTGAAAGTACGTCGATAGACGTTTTTTTTTACGTTTGCGGAACCACACTATATCAGTTATAAGGGTGATTACATGGGTGCAGCAACCCCCGTCGTTGAGTTAAAACAAATTACGAAGCGTTTCCCAGGCATTGTTGCCAACGACGCCATCAGCCTTCAGCTTCGTAAGGGCGAGATCCATGCGCTACTGGGCGAAAACGGCGCTGGTAAGTCAACGTTGATGAATATTGTATTTGGTCTCTATCAGCCAGATGAAGGTTCCATTGAAGTGAATGGCAAGCCTGTCATCATCGACAGCCCTAACCGAGCGATCGATCTTGGCATAGGCATGGTGCATCAGCATTTTAAACTTGTACAGCCGTTCACGGTAACAGAGAACATTATTTTGGGATCTGAACCAACGAAGGGTCTCAATATTAACTATAAAAAAGCAGCCGCTGAAGTTCAGCGTCTTTCCGAACAGTATGGACTGAAGGTGAATCCTCATGCCAAAATTCATGATATTTCTGTCGGAATGCAGCAACGTGTAGAGATTGTTAAAACGTTGTATCGCGGTGCAGACATTCTGATATTTGACGAGCCTACAGCCGTATTGACTCCTCAAGAGATCAAAGAACTGATGATTATCATGAAGAAGCTTGTAGCTGAAGGAAAGTCCATTATTTTGATCACGCACAAACTGAAAGAAATCATGGAAATCTCCGATACGGTAACGATTATCCGTCGGGGTAAAGTAATTGATTCGGTTAAAACATCGGAAACCAATCCGAATGAGCTGGCAGAGAAAATGGTGGGGCGGAATGTCACATTCAAAGTGGACAAAAAACCGGCTACACCTGGAGCCAATGTGCTCGAAGTCAGTAAATTAACGGCCAAGAATAAAGAAGGTATTTCGGTTCTGAACCAACTTAACCTGAACGTACGTGCAGGAGAGATTGTTGGAATCGCAGGCGTGGATGGTAACGGCCAAAGTGAACTGATTGAAGCTCTTACCGGACTTCGTAAAGTAGAGAGCGGTTCGATTCTTTTGGAAGGCAAGGAGCTGTCCAATCATTCTCCGCGCCATATCTCGGAGTCGGGTGTAGCCCACATTCCGGAAGATCGCCATAAACACGGACTTGTACTTGATTTTTCAGTGAGCGAAAATATCGTTCTGGAATCGTATTATAAAGCACCATACACCCGTAAAGGGTTCCTTAACTTCGATGCCATCAAACAGCAGGCGAAGCGGCTTGTTGAGGCATTTGACGTGCGTACACCAAGCATCGAGACCAAAGCTCGGTCCTTGTCCGGAGGAAACCAGCAAAAGGCCATTATCGCCCGTGAGGTAGATAAAAACCCTGAACTGCTTATCGCTGCGCAACCAACACGTGGTTTGGATGTAGGGGCTATTGAGTTCGTGCAAAAGCAACTGATTGCACAGCGCGACCAAGGGAAGGCTGTTCTGCTGATTTCATTTGAGCTTGATGAGATTATCAATGTATCTGACCGAATTGCAGTTATTTATGAAGGACAGATCGTTGGCGAGGTGCTGCCGGAAGAAACCAATGACAGGGAGCTCGGCTTGATGATGGCGGGCAGCACCCAAAAGAGAGGTACTGCGCATGAATAACGTATTGAAATGGTTTACCCGAGATTCATTTATTTTGCCTGTAGTAGCTATTATTATGGGTCTTATTCTCGGTGGAGTTGTCATGCTGATTGGTGGTTACAATCCAATTGAAGCCTATGGTGCATTGTTCACCAAGGTATTTGGCGACATGTACAACTTTGGTGAAGCAGTACGGGAAATGACGCCACTAATTATGACTGGACTAGCATTTGCATTTGCATCACGTGCAGGGTTGTTTAATATCGGGGGAGAAGGTCAATTTCTCGTTGGTATGACCGCTGCAACATTTGTTGGTGTTAAGTTTGCAGGTTTGCCGATCTACCTTCATGCGCCACTGGCTTTGATTGCCGGTGCATTGTTTGGTGGTCTGTGGGCCGCTATTGCTGGTTATCTGAAGGCGGCACGTGGGGTCAATGAAGTTATCAGTAGTATCATGTTGAACTGGATTGGTCTGTATCTGGCCAACCTTATCGTTCGCCAATTCTTGCTGTTGAAGGGCGAGAATCGTTCCGTGGATATCAGCGAATCGGCTTCGATTAGTTTGACATGGCTCTCTGAACTGATGGGCAATTCGCGTGTACACATGGGGACGTTGATTGCCATTGTGATGGCTGTGCTCTTTTATATCTATATGTGGAAAACAAAACAAGGTTATGAAATCCGCGCGGTAGGTTACAACCCTAATGCGGCTGAATATGCAGGTATGCATGTTAACCGGAATATCGTAAAAGCGATGTTTATCAGTGGTATGCTTGCCGGTCTTGGTGGTGCATTCCAGGTTCTTGGTGTGTTCCAATACCAAACCGTAATGTCGGGTTCACCGGGAACAGGCTTTGACGGAATTGCGGTTGCCCTGATTGGTTTGAATCATCCGTTTGGGGTGTTATTGGGGGCAGTGTTGTTTGGTACCCTCACGTACGGATCTGCAGGTATGAGTTTTGCTGCGGATGTTCCGCCTGAGATTATTCGGATTGTGATCGGTTCGATTATCTTCTTCATTGCGGCACAAGGCATCGTGCGCTGGATACTTAAACCGTTCTATTCGAAGCGTAAGAAAGAGAAGGTGTTGTAGATGGACTTGTTGACAATTGGGCAAATTATCAATACGACGCTTGTCTTTGCTACGGCATTGATTTTTGCATCACTCGGCGGAATTTTTTCGGAAAAATCAGGTGTAACCAACCTTGGACTTGAAGGTTTTATGGTCTTTGGTGCCTTTGCAGCTGGAATCGGGGCGCATTATGCTCAAGAATCGGGCATGGGCGGAACGACATCGGCCTGGATGGGAGTTTTGCTAGCGATTGTATTGGGCGTACTGGTATCTCTGATTCATGCCGTTGCGTCTATCACATTTAAGGCAGACCAGATTATCAGTGGTATCGTCATTAACTTTTTGGCAGCAGGAAGTACGTTGTACTTGGTTAAACTCTTGTTTGAAGGTTCTGGTGATTCACCGTTGGTTCAAGGCTTCAGCAAGTTTGATGTGCCATTGTTGAAAGACATTCCTTTGCTTGGAGAAGCCTTCTTCAAGAACGTATATCCAACAACATATCTGGCCATTCTGTTCGTATTCCTGACGTATTACATCATGTTCAAAACGCCATTTGGTCTGCGCCTTCGTTCTGTAGGTGAACATCCAAGTGCGGCTGATACGGTTGGTGTTAAAGTGCTTCGTTATCGCTATATTGGCGTTATGATCAGTGGTGCGCTTGCGGCCATTGGTGGAGCTGCGATTACGTTGACGACTACGGGTACATTCTCACACAATACGGTTTCCGGCCAAGGTTATATTGCCATTGCAGCTATGATCTTTGGTAAGTGGAATCCGATTGGTGCCTTTGGTGCAGCTGTCTTCTTTGGATTCTCACAAGCGATCCGAAATTATGTACAGTTGTTTGAATGGTCACAAAGTATTCCCCAGGAAATTATTTTTATGTTGCCTTACCTGCTTACCATCATCGTTCTCGTTGCAGCGGTTGGACGTTCTTCGGCTCCGTCTGCACTCGGTGAAGCATATGATCCGGGTAAAAGATAACAACCTTTTCCATATCAGTTTAGCTATTCAGAGTTTTGACAAAGGGTCCGCCTTGTGCGGGCCTTTTTTGTTTTCTTGAACGCCCAGCGACTTTTACATGCTTAACTTGGTTCTCGTGCATATACCCATATTTTCAGGTAGGGACAAAGAAACAGGCGAATTCAGTGATGGACGAATACACTGTTTTGAACGATCCGAGGAGGAGGGGAAAGTATGAAACAACAAGTTACGCGTGATGAAGCGATGAAATTAATAGGCAAAAATATTGTTGCAATCAAAAAAGACGGCACTCGGGTTACGGGAAAGCTGTTGAAAGTATCTGGAAACAAACTGGTACTCAAGCGTTTGAATGGCAAAAAAGTACGTACAAAAGCGATTCTGCCACTGGTATTGTTTGATCTGCTCGCTATTGCTACACTGCCTTATGCTTATGGAGGTGGTCCCGGCTTCGGTCCCGGATATGGACCTGGACCAAAACCAGGCCCTGGATATGGTCCAGGCTACGGACCGGGATATGGACCTGGAGGACCTGGAGGACCTGGTGGCGGATATGGACCTGGTCCTGGATTCGGCCCTTATGGTCCAGGTCCACGCCCACCAGGATTTTTCTAGGACATTCTATAATGTTTTTTCCAATTCGTAGCAGCGGCTTATCATGATGTATCGAATCGCGCTGTATCCATTTTTTTGATAAAACTGAAGCCCTTTGGTATTGCCCTCATCCACCATCACTTTAGATCTTCGACAACCCCGAGATACCGCAAAGCTCTCTGCTTTGAGCAACAAAGTTTGCCCGTAACGTTTGCGTTGTTCTTTCGGACTAACGGCCATCATATCGACATAGAGCAATTCCCCATGCATGAGAAAATGGATGAATGCCACAGCAGCTTTGTCTGGCTCCGGCGAGACAACAAAGGTCATGCCCCTGTTCATTCGCAGGGGTATTTCTTTGCGGATTTTATTAATTTCCTTTTCGCTCATATGGGATAAAGGAACAAGTTGAGTGTCAATCAGCTTCATGATGGCGCCATCATCCAGCTTGGATGTGCGTTGCCGAATCACCATGCGGAGCCTCCTTTCAGGACCAGTCGTGCTGCTCGTATATCCTATGCCCGAAGCAAGATAAAAGGTGACTGAATGAAGCGCTAGGATTAGGGCAACCTTATAGGCTGAAGAGGGAGGAAGGAAGGTTCTCTGAATTTTTATGCAAAACAGGTATTGACTTATCGGTTGGAGGAATCATATAATGTTCCTAACATTTAACGAGAATATTTCATCGGCTATGAAGAGGACGAAGTTTTAAGGGCTCTTTTGCTCAGAGAGTGGCTGGAATTGCTGAAACCACCACCATTACCCCTTATATACGAGCTCACCTCGGAGCTGTTTTCCTGAAAAGCACTGGATGTCACTCCTTTCGCGTATTAGGGAAAATCGTATGTCTGCGTTACAGACAACAGGTATGGGAAACGACTATGTTCGTTTGAGCTATTCGTTTTGTTGTACCTGGTAAGGTCCGTTATTGCGAAATTTCGGGCAAAGTTGGGTGGTACCACGGAAGCGATAACCTTTCGTCCCTCGCAAGCATGAACTTGTTTGCAGGGGATGGAAGGTTTTTTTTGTAACTTTAAATGTCAGAATGGTGTAAATTCCGAGAGGAGGATGACTAATGGGAGCTCAAATTCCAGAAGTACGATCGACAGATGAATTACGTGAAAAATGGATGAAGCCGGAGGTCATTAGCGGTTCCGAGATTCTGCTGAGAAGTTTGTTGCTTGAAGGTGTGGATTGCGTATTTGGTTACCCGGGTGGCGCAGTGTTGTACATTTACGATGCAATGTATGGTTTCGAGGATTTCAAACACGTCTTAACCCGTCACGAACAAGGTGCAATTCACGCAGCTGACGGATATGCACGTGCAAGCGGCAAAGTTGGTGTTTGTATCGCTACCTCCGGGCCGGGAGCAACCAATCTGGTTACTGGAATAGCCACGGCATATATGGATTCTGTGCCGCTGGTTGTCATTACGGGAAATGTTAATTCCAGCCTGATCGGTTCGGATGCTTTCCAGGAAGCGGATATTACCGGGATTACAATGCCGATCACCAAACACAGCTATCTGGTAAAAGATGTTAAGGATTTGTCGAGTATCATTCATGAGGCATTCCATATTGCCAACACCGGCCGTAAAGGTCCTGTACTGATCGACATTCCGAAAGATGTCTCAGCCAACAAAACCTTGTTTGAACCGAGTACTGAACCTGTTACATTAAGAGGGTACAATCCACGGACAGTACCAAACAAACTGCAGGTTGACCGTTTGGCTCAGGCCATTCAGGAAGCAGAACGTCCAATGATTCTGGCCGGTGGCGGTGTGGTATACTCGGGAGGACATGAAGAACTGTTCGAGTTTGTTGAGAAGACAGGCATTCCGATTACGACAACCCTTCTGGGGCTTGGTGCATTCCCAAGTGGGCATGAACTATGGACAGGGATGCCAGGAATGCACGGAACGTACACATCCAACCTGGCCATCCAACAGTCGGATCTGCTGATTAATATCGGCGCACGATTCGATGATCGGGTAACAGGTAAGCTGGACGGATTCGCTCCACATGCCAAAATCGTTCATATCGATATTGACCCGGCTGAGATTGGTAAAAACATTGCAACCGATATTCCAATCGTTGGTGATGTGAAGACCGTACTTGAAATAGCCAACAAAGAAGTTGGACGTGCAGAGCGTGCAGATGCATGGAGAGACCAGATCAAACAGTGGAAACAAGAGAAGCCATACAGCTATACGGATTCAGACGAAGTGCTGAAACCGCAGTGGGTTGTTGAAATGTTGAATGATACAACCAAAGGTGAAGCAATTGTGACTACGGATGTGGGACAACATCAGATGTGGGCGGCACAATATTACAAGTTTAATCAACCACGTTCATGGGTAACTTCGGGTGGTCTCGGAACGATGGGCTTTGGATTCCCTTCTGCAATTGGTGCTCAGATGGCCAATCCGGACAGACTCGTTATCTCCATTAACGGTGACGGCGGAATGCAGATGTGTTCCCAAGAACTCGCAATCTGTGCCATTAACAATATACCGGTAAAAATTGTGATCATTAACAATCAGGTACTTGGAATGGTTCGCCAATGGCAGGAACTCATCTATGAGAACCGTTACAGCCACATTGATCTGGCAGGAAGCCCGGATTTTGTAAAACTGGCTGAAGCATATGGCGTGAAAGGATTACGTGCAACGAATAAAGAAGAAGCAGCGCGTGCTTGGCAGGAAGCTTTGGATACACCAGGACCAGTCGTTGTAGAATTCGTAGTACGCAAGGATGAAAATGTGTATCCAATGGTTCCGCAGGGAGCAACAATTGATCAAATGCTGATGGGGGATGCTGACGAATGATTAGACATACGATTTCAATATTGGTAAACGATCAGCCAGGCGTCCTTCAGCGTGTATCAGGGTTGTTCGGTCGACGCGGATTTAACATTGAGAGTATTACCGTAGGTCAATCGGAAGAACCTGGACTCTCCCGGATGGTTATTGTCACCATTGGTGACGATAAAACGCTGGAGCAGATTGAGAAACAATTGTACAAAATCATCGATGTTATTAAAGTGGTTGATTTCAGCCTGAAACCGATGGTAGCCCGTGAACTCGCTTTGATTAAAGTGAAAGCAGAGCCTTCCGAGCGTCCTGAAATTCTGGGTGTGGTAGAAACATTCCGCGCATCCGTTGTAGATGTTGGTCCAGGCAGCCTGATTGTGCAGGTAGTCGGAGATACGGACAAAATTGATGCTATGATTGAATTGCTCAAGCCATATGGCATTCGCGAATTGTCCCGTACAGGCATAACTGCATTGGTACGCGGCAACGTATAAAGTTATAATGAATGAAGAGGGACGACGGTTAGCTAACATATACAGTTGATCTTATGTGAGTGTCAGTCCCTTAACAGTTGTAATTTAACATTTTAGTGATGTAACGCTTGAAAATATAGCTACATTCCCGCATTAATGGGCGGGTGTCTGAACGGATCGGATCAGACCAGAGATGCTTTTGACACTCCAAGCGAGGCGGTCCCTTGAGACACCCGCTCATTAATGAAGGGTTCTTTACAATACAAAGGAGGACTTATAAACATGCCAGTAACTACTTATTATGAACAGGATGCAGAGCTTAACGTATTGAAAGGAAAAACGATCGCGGTAATCGGTTATGGTAGCCAGGGCCACGCCCAAGCTCAAAACCTTCGTGATAGTGGATTGAACGTAGTTATCGGACTTCGTGAAGGTAAATCCTTCGACACTGCAAAAAATGACGGATTTGAAGTTCTGTCCCCGGCTGAAGCAACAAGCCGCGCAGATGTAGTTCAAATCTTGCTGCCAGACGAAACTCAAGCTTCTGTATACAAAAACGAAATCGAACCAAACCTGAAAGAAGGCGCTGCATTGCTCTTCTCACACGGTTTCAACGTTCATTTCGGTCAAATCGTTGCTCCAAAAAACAGCGATGTATTGCTGGTAGCTCCTAAGTCCCCTGGTCACATGGTACGTCGTACTTATGTGGAAGGTTTTGGTGTACCGGGCCTGATCGCGATTGAGCAAGATGCAACGGGTAAAGCTAAAGAAATCGGTTTGGCTTATGCTAAAGGTATCGGTTGTACACGCGCAGGGGTTATCGAAACTTCCTTCCGTGAAGAAACAGAAACAGATCTGTTCGGTGAGCAAGCTGTTCTGTGTGGTGGCGTGAGTGCATTGGTAAAAGCTGGATTCGAAACATTGACAGAAGCGGGTTACGCTCCTGAAATGGCATACTTCGAATGTCTGCACGAACTGAAGCTGATCGTTGACATGATGTATGAAGGTGGACTTTCAAGCATGCGTGATTCCATCAGTAACACAGCTGAGTACGGTGACTATGTAACTGGACCTCGCGTTGTAACTGAAGATACGAAGAAAGCAATGAAAGAAGTCCTGACAGATATCCAACAAGGTAAATTCGCACGCGACTTCATTCTGGAAAACCAATCCGGACGTGCATTCTTGACAGCAACTCGTCGTAACGAAGCTGAACACCCAATCGAAGTGGTTGGCGGACAATTGCGTGAGATGATGCACTGGATCAAGAAGTAAGCATTAACTTCTAGAGCATGCACTTTAAGGTAATCAAGTAAACTTAGAGCTTTAACTGGGAATAGCGGCCGTGCTTATGCGTGAGCCGCTATTGCTGGTTCAGAGAAACATATAATAACAAGTACAGGAGGTGCGAAGCGTGCGTAAAATCTATGTATTTGACACAACGCTGCGTGATGGAGAGCAATCCCCGGGAGTCAATCTGAACACTCGTGAAAAGGTGGAAATTGCCCATCAGCTCGAGCGGCTTGGCATTGACCGGATGGAAGCGGGTTTCCCGGCGGCATCTCCAGGTGATCTGGCAGCTGTCAATGCAGTAGCAAATGCGGTCAAAAATGTGACTGTAATTGGCTTGTCCCGTTCCAGAGAGCAAGACATTGATGCGGTTAAGGAAGCACTTAAAGGTGCACAGGACCCGTGCATTCACGTTTTCCTGGCAACTTCACCTATTCACCGCCAACATAAATTGCGTATGGACAAAGCGCAGGTACTGGATACAGCTCGTTCCGCGATTCGTTATGCAAAGAAAACATTCTCGAAGATCGAATTCTCCCTTGAGGATGCAGGTCGTACCGAGTATGATTTCCTCGTGGAAATGGTGAATATGGCTGTTGAAGAAGGTGCAGCCGTCGTGAATATTCCGGATACGGTTGGTTACCTGAGCCCATATGAATACGGAAACATTTTCAAACATCTCAAGGAGAATGTACACGGTATTGAAAAGGTACAGCTGAGTGCCCACTGCCATAATGACTTGGGTATGGCGACGGCCAATACACTTGCAGCCATTCTCAACGGAGCCGATCAGATCGAAGGTACGATCAATGGCATTGGTGAACGTGCCGGAAACACGGCGATCGAGGAAATTGCTATGGCGCTGGAGACACGTCAGGAATTTTTCCAGGCGAAAACATCGCTGCAGTTGTCTGAGATTGCACGGACCAGTCGTTTGGTTAGCCGTTTGACAGGTATGGTTGTGCCTGGAAACAAAGCCATTGTTGGGGCAAATGCCTTCGCACATGAATCCGGCATTCACCAGGATGGTATGCTGAAGGAAAAAACCACGTACGAGATCATGACCCCAGAGTCCATCGGTCTGAAGGAAAGTAAACTTGTACTGGGTAAACATTCTGGTCGTCATGCCTTCCGTGAACGGTTGATTGATCTGGGATATGAGCTGGAAGAAGAAGCATTGAATCGGGCTTTCGCCCAGTTCAAAGATCTGGCTGATAAGAAAAAAGAAGTTACTGACGAAGATCTGCTTGCCGTAATTGAAGAGAAATTGCAGGATGCACCTGAGGTGTATAAACTGGAATCCATCTTCGTAACGTACGGAGATGAATCGGTACCAACGGCCAAAGTCCGCATTGCAACGCTTGACGGGGATACGCTTGAGAAGCAAGCAGAAGGTAACGGATCGGTAGATGCGATCTACAATGCGATTGACCAAGTGAGTGGGGAAGATGTAACGTTGTCTGACTACTCCATCAAATCGGTAACGCATGGTAAGGATGCATTGGGTGAAGTACATGTTGTGCTGACTCAGAATCAGGTTTCGGTACAAGGACGCGGCGTAAGCACAGATATATTGGGTGCAAGTGCACGTGCCTATGTAGACGGCCTGAATCAATTGATTGAGAAGCGGAAGACATACACAAACCGTGTAAACGTTAATCTGTAGGCTCTCAATGCAAGAAGCACGCAGCCTTCATTGAACTGAACTTTAAGCCGAGATACATGTATGCTGCTAGAATGATCTATCTTTAATTTAATGGATATAGAAGATCGTTCGGCTTGCTTTGTTACGTTCAGTGAGGGACGTAAAGAGTCTGACTCTCCTGTGGAGGGTCAGACTCTTTTGCTTGTATTTGAGCATTTTGCATAAATCCTCTAAGCGTCTTCCAATCAGCAAGATATAGATCGAAATGATTCTGTTCGTCTATACCTTGGTTGGATCAGGATGCTTCTTCCTGTCCAACTCTTGTACCCGTGAGCGGTATAATTCGAATTATGCAAAATGCTGATTTATATGATTATGGCAGTAAAACACAGTACATTTTCTACGCTTACTATTGCATTGGCTTACACTATCAAGCTATTACCACGCGTATGCATTAGGTGCATGTCCACCTGGACCCGGGAAAATCTCATCTAGACGTTTGAGCACGGCTTCATCCAAAGTCACGTCCAGACATTTGAGTGCGGTCTCAAACTGCTCCAGCGTACGCGGTCCGATAATCGGGGCGGTCACTGCCGGATTGGCTGCAACCCATGCCAAAGCCACCGTATCCTGTGGTTCTCCGAGATCACGACACAGTGCGGCAAAGTCTTCAAGCTGAGTTTGCTGCTGCTCAATCCGTCCAGCGATGCCCCCGCTGCGTGTTCCTTCCAGCTTCTGCAGAGCGTTACGTCCCAATAAACCACCATCCAGTGGACTCCATGGAATGACGCCGAGGCCCAGCTCTTTGGCAGCGGGCAGTACTTCCAACTCAGGCAAACGACAGTTGAGACTATATTTATGTTGTTCGGAAACCAGGCCGAGGAAATGACGATTCTTGGCTTCACTTTGAGCGATTGCAATCTGCCATGCAGCAAAGTTACTCGATCCTACATAACCGATTTTACCCTGATGAACGGCATTCTCGAACGAACCCCACAGCTCGTCCCACGATATGGCAGGGTCTACATGATGCATCTGGTACAGCTCGATATGATCGGTCTGTAAGCGGCGGAGGGAACCCTCCAGATGCCGTCTGATTTTGTAGGCGGAGAGGCCAGCTTCGTTGTTGGGGCCATCTGTATCATCATGCATGGAGCCATAGACTTTGGTGGCCAGAACTACTTTTTCACGTCTGCCCCCACCCTGGTTGAACCAGCGTCCGATAATTTCTTCGGTAAGGCCGGAATTCTCACCCCAGCCGTAGATGTTAGCGGTATCAAAAAAGTTCACGCCTGCATCGAGTGCTGCGTCCATAATGCGAAAAGCTTCTTTTTCATCTGTAGCAGGCCCGAAATTCATGGTACCGAGACAGATTCGGCTGACCTTGAGGCCTGATTTACCCAAATACGAATATTGCATGTTGCTTATCCCTCCTGCGTACCTGATTTGATTTCAGCTATATTTTAACCCAGCCGGGAGGTCAGAACAACTTGGAAAGGTCAATCTCTATTGGCTTATAGGTAAAATCTATTAAAGTCATAGATTGTATATCTTGGTCAAATGACCATGGAATATGATACAAAGGAGAGAGTTAATATGAGACGTTACTTTATGAATAATTAATGAATGAAATATAAGGAGTGGACAACCCAATGGCAGACGTGAAAAAAATTGCAGTTATTGCAGGTGACGGAATTGGCCCTGAAGTCGTAGCTGAGGCTGAAAAAGTTCTTAAACGTACGGAGGAAGTATTCGGTTATCGTTTTGAGACAGAGCATGCGTTGTTTGGCGGAATCGCGATTGATGAGAAGGGTACACCTCTTCCTGAAGAAACACTGAGCGTATGTAAAAGTGCAGATGCAGTCCTGCTTGGAGCGGTTGGTGGTCCAAAATGGGATAACAACAGCAAGGAGCTTCGTCCGGAAACAGGCCTGCTGGGTATTCGCAAAGCACTTGGATTATTCTCCAACCTGCGTCCGGCTGTTGTATTTGATTGCCTGAAGGATGCTTCAACTCTGAAGCCTGAAGTACTGGAAGGTACAGATCTGATGGTGGTACGTGAGTTGACAGGTGGGATCTACTTCGGAGAGAAGTTCAGACGTGAAAGTGCACAGGGCGAAGAGGCAGTAGATACATGTGCATATAATGTAACAGAAGTGGAGCGGATCGTTCGTCAGGCGTTCGAAATTGCGCAAGGACGTCGCAAAAAGCTGGCTTCTGTAGACAAAGCCAACGTATTGGAAACTTCCCGTCTCTGGCGTGAAGTCGTGAACCGGGTAGCACCGGATTATCCGGATGTTGAACTGGAGCATGTACTGGTAGACAACTGCGCAATGCAATTGCTGCGTCGTCCGTCCAGCTTCGATGTCATCGTAACGGAAAACATGTTCGGAGATATCTTGAGTGATGAAGCAGCGATGTTGACAGGTTCCATCGGTATGCTCGCATCTGCATCACTGGGAGAGGGCAGCTTCGGACTCTATGAGCCGGTACACGGTTCTGCACCGGATATCGCAGGTCAAGGCCTCGCTAATCCGATTGCAACCATTCTCTCTTTGGCATTGATGTTCCGTACAACCTTTGGTTATGCAGAAGGTGCGGATGCGATTGAAGCAGCTGTGTCGGATGTATTGAACGCAGGACACCGTACGAGTGATATTGCTGTAGACAAGAGCACAGCGATCAGCACGACCGAAATGGGCGATTTGATCGTGGCGGCTATTCAGAAACAGGCATAATTATATTATCAACTACAGGCAGCCCTTTGTTTCCAGTTATGGAATGTACAGAGGGCTGTTCCTTTATCATTTTTGCCACGAAAAATCCTTATTTATAATGATTATAAAAAAATAATGTTTATAATCTTGACTTTGGGAAGTCCGGATGATAACATTTTACTTGTACTTGTTATCAAGGTTCAAATCATTTTAATTACAGGAAAAGCGCACGCGTTTTTCTTGATGATGAGCAATCCGCAAGGATGCTTACATAATCCCAAAGGAGGAATTTTTAGTTATGGCAGAACGTTTGGTAGGTAGACCAGCACCGGATTTCGCAATGGAAACAGTATCGGGAGACGGACAAGACTTTGGTTCCGTTAAACTGTCCGATTATCGTGGCAAATGGCTTGTATTCTTCTTTTATCCTTTGGACTTCACATTTGTGTGCCCAACTGAAATTACAGCTTTGAGCGTTGCTTCCGAGCAATTCAAAGCTTTGGATACAGAAATCCTTGGCGTGAGCGTAGACTCCGTACACAGCCACAAAGCATGGATCAACACACCTGTAGACAGCAATGGTCTGGGTCAATTGAACTTCCCGCTGGCTTCCGATATCACGAAGCAAGTGGCTAAAGATTACGGCGTTCTGATCGAAGAAGAAGGCGTAGCATTGCGCGGTCTGTTCATCATCGATCCAGAAGGCGAATTGAAATATCAAGTGGTTAACCACAACGATGTAGGCCGTAGTGTTGAAGAAACACTTCGCGTACTGCAAGCACTGCAATCCGGCGGATTGTGTGCAATGAACTGGAAACCAGGCGACACTAACCTGTAAGCCAGGTTAACTTGAACGGTTTTTGTTCAAGCCCTCATCCCGTTAGGGATTGAGGGCTTTTTGCACCCTTTTGACGTAAGTTATCACGAAGTTAATCAAAAGTGTTTGAACAAGCAGCTAAGCGTGTTAATAATATATTAGAAGAAAGTCTTCTTTTTATCTGTTGAAAGAGGAATTGATGGCCTTTAAGGCGAATAGGGTATGGAAACCCGGTAAATATTCCGGTGCTCTGCATTTATAATCTGTACATGAATGTGATACACTGATGGAACTATTTCTTTTTGGAAGTGCTGTAAGTGTACGGGATGGCATTTTAACAAAAAAGTCCCGGCACGTAATAAGGAGGGTGAACAAAAATGAGTTACTGTTGTGGGGCAAGTATGGTTGGAACGAAGGGCACGCTGAAGCATTACCGCACCCAGGTTCATAATGTTCCCCTGCTGTTTTGCCCGGTGTGTCACCGGGTTGAGGTGCATTATAAAGTGGAAAACGAATACGAAATCCTGGCTGAATATGCGCATGGAGACGGTGCATCCGAGATCGACTTTCAAGATTATGTTACAGAAGATGAGGATGCGATTTTTGAAAACTGTGTAAACCGTGAGAGCGAGGATGCCATGGTCATTGTGCAGCGCCAGATTGATATGGCTCTGGATTTGCTCAGGCTCGCGAAGGAAACCAAAGACGAGAAGTGGGAAAGCGAACTTAAACGTCGATTAGCTGTGATGAGTCAGCGCAGACTGAAAATTCAGCATAATAAGACCGGACTATAGATGATCTCGGATATATCACCAATTAAAGATATTAAAAACGAAGCTGATTTGCCTAACTGGGTGAAACGGCTTCGTTTTTGTGCTGTATTCTGGAACTAATTCGAGGTTTTTTTTAAAATAATTTCCATTCGACACTTTCTCCGATTGACTCTCTTCTATAAACTTGTCTATGATAAAAACAGACTTGCAAAAGAGGCGGAGCAAAAAATGTTCGTGTTTGGGAATAGGAGAAGGTCAGAATGGGACAAACGTATATGATTTTCCGGATCGACTGTTGGTTACCGGGAATAGACCAGCTTGAGTTCCGGCCATGCCATCCATATTTTCGGCTCAGCCCCCCAACGAAAGGGCACCGGTAATGAAAAATAAAATCGGCCCTTCCTGTTTCTGTGATGATATGATGTCCGAATGGCAAGTTTATCATTTACGTGAAAAGGAGGAACCTGACATGATTAGTGAATTTCAGGATACAGTGCCTCAACCAACGGATGGTTTCCCGCCTGTGCATCTGGATAACAACAAGTACGAGAATGTACTGGAACATCTGGATAGCGGTATTATGTTGTTTGACAGTCACGGTGTATTGACGTTTATTAACGTTCAGATGGCAAAGTTGTTGGAACTTCCAAGAAGTCTGTTGAGCGGCTGCACCCTGATGCAAATGCTGCATCATCCGCAGATGAGCCGATTCAAGAAAAAGAAAATTTTACGTATCTATCGGGAAACTATTTTTCACCGTAAGCGCTATCATGAGTTGATTGATGAATACGGAAGGCATTGGCTGGTTACTGTGACGTACGGTGATCAGATGGATGGCGACTTCTTATTCAGCGTCAAAGATGTATCTGATTATAAACAAATTGAACAGACCGCTTATCAAAATGACAAACTTGCGATGCTGGGGCGGATTTCAGCATCTATTGCTCATGAAATTCGTAATCCGTTGACTGCAATCCGTGGGTTCATCCAATTGCTCAGACCCCATTTGCTGCAGCTCGGCAAAGACGAATACGCTCGAATCATACTGACGGAGATTGATCGGGCGAATGACATCATCTACGAATTTCTGAATTCTTCCAAACCGTCAGCTCCACAGAAGACCGTGATATCCGTCGACTCTTTGCTCAAAGAGGTGGTCTTGCTGACCGAAAGCGAAGGGTTGATGAAGGGATGCGAGATCGTACTGGATGAAGGGGATGCCCCGCTGAATGTGTCCATTGATGTCAAACAGATTAAGCAGGTTATTTTGAATATGGTGAAAAACGCAATGGATGCCATTGAGGAAGTTGGCGAAGAACATACGGGTCTAATTCGAATATCTACCGCCACGGAAAACAAGTTCGTGCAGATCTCCATCGCGGATAACGGTCATGGGATGGACCATAACACGCTTGTACGTCTGTTTGATCCATTCTTCACGACCAAGGAGAGCGGAACGGGGCTTGGACTTTCGGTGAGTTACCGAATCATCAAGAACCATGGAGGCACCATCTCTGTGGATAGCAAAAAGGGCGAAGGCACGCGGTTTATAATTATGTTACCCTTGGTATATTGAGAAAAGCGGGGAGTCGAGGAGTTGGCCATTTGCCAACTCCTTTGTTTTATGTTGCCAATAACGGTTATAGTTAGTAATGAATGCGAATACATAAGCTCCATAACGGAAGGATGAGATGCAGATGGAAATCCAAGGAATGGAACGAATGAATCAACAACTGATGGATCACGTGGGAAAAGTGATTGTGGGAAAAGAGCATACGATAGAGCTGGTGATGACAGCGATCATAGCGTCAGGACATGTGCTGCTGGAGGATGTACCGGGTACTGGGAAAACGATGCTTGCCAAATCGGTAGCCTCTTCATTGGACTGCACATTCCAACGGATACAGTTTACACCGGACTTGCTGCCCTCGGACTTAACAGGGATTCATTTTTTTAATCAAAAAGAAGGGGATTTTGAATTCCGACCCGGCCCCTTGTTTGCCAATCTTGTACTAGCTGATGAGATTAACCGGGCTACACCGCGTACACAATCAAGCTTGCTGGAGTGTATGGAAGAACGCCAGATCAGTATCGACGGTTCAACGAGACAGTTGGAACGGCCATTCATCGTTATCGCCACCCAGAATCCTGTAGATAACCAGGGAACTTTTCCGCTACCTGAAGCGCAGATGGATCGTTTTATGATGAAAATTCGCATGGGTTATCCAAGCAGTGAAGAGAGTGTAGAAATTTTGAGACGTACGGTAGCCAGTCGTTCTGTTGATGATCTCTCGGCAGTGATCAGTCGTGAAGAACTTTTGAAGGCGCAGGATACGTATAAAACAGTGCAAATCAACGAAGATCTGCTACGATATATCATTCAGTTAACCGAAGCGACAAGGCAACATCCAGAGCTCTCGCTTGGCGTAAGTCCACGAGGGGCCCAGGCATTACTCAAGGCAAGTCAGGCATGGGCTGCACTGCATGGCAGAGACTTTGTTTTGCCTGATGATATTAAAGCACTGGCGGGACCTGTGCTGGCGCACCGACTGGTATTCCGTAACCGGATCAGACAACAAGAGGGCTTGGCTGAGCGTATCATCCAGGAACTTCTGAATCAGACAGAAGTGCCTACGGAGAATCTCGCTACAAGCGGGCGTTAATCTTATGGCATTATTATGGCTTGTCCTTGTTGGAGGCATTGTCGTTGTTATACATGGTGTGTGGTTTGGACGACCTGCACTGCGAAAGCTCAGGTACAGCAGACAATTCAGCAAGCTGCGTTGTTACGCTGGAGATGAACTTGAGATGGTGGAGACGATATCGAATGAGAAACGAGTCTCCGTACCGTGGCTCAGACTTGAATCGATGATGCCAGTGTCGTTTGTATTTCGTTCCGGCTCAGGTATGGATATTAGTCAAGGCGAAATCTATCAGAACCATAAGAGTATTTTTACGTTAAAACCGTTTACTCGTATTACGCGCAAGCATCCTTTCACATGTACTCAGCGTGGAATTTATCCATTAAATACAGCAACGATGACAGGTGGGGATCTCTTTGGCGTGTGGCGTTCCACCAAACCGATTCCTTTGCAAATGTCTATGATTGTGTATCCCTCATTAGTGAATGCAGAGGATCTTCCTGCAATTTATCAGGTTTGGCAGGGAGAAGTTGAAGTATCACGATGGATCGTTGAAGATCCTTTCTTGATTCTGGGTGTTCGGCCTTATGGCGCAGGCGACCCCATGAATCGTATTCACTGGAAAGCGAGTGCACGTACAGGTGAATTACAGGTCTACAAACAGGGATGGACAGCTGATCCGCAGTCCTGGATTGTAGTCAACATTCAGGAATCAGCAGATATGTGGAGTGTTGTTACTCGACCGGAAAAGATTGAGCGGGCACTTCGTTACGCTGCCACGGCTGCAGTGGATGCCATCGGTAGAGGGTTGCCGGCAGGTTTCGCCCATAATGGTTATCATGTGGGTGGAGGCCGCGATACACTACGGATTGAACCGGATTATGGCACGCCCCATCTGGAACGATTACTGGAAGCTATGGCTGAGACAGAGTTGAAATGTATGGTGCCCATGGAGCAATTCCTGAATGATGAAGTACGTCTGAATGAAGAAGCACAGCAAATCCGCAGCTATCTGCTGATTACATCATATGTATCTGCCGCTATGGAGCACGAGATTGCACGTCTGCACGAACAAGGACATCGTGTAACGATTCTCCCGGTAGAGGACGTGAAGGGTAATACGAAGGCGGTGAGTGCATGAGGAACAGATCGGTAGCGACGACCACAGGACTCATAACAATGCTTGCCGTCTTGATGGCTGGCATATACCTTTTTCCGATATTTACGCTTGCTTCATTCTACGCAATGGAACATTTGCCGTACACATTATTCATCATGGTTGTTCTTGTAGGTTGGTTGGGACAGTTCATTCAGCATAAAATTCCAGGTTTTAGCGAGAAAAGTACACTCATTCGTGGACTAGCGGCACTCGTCATAGGATTTCTCTTCGCATTAGTTGTTGGGATGAGCCTTATTCTCCCGTTGACGGATATCATCACATTGGTACTGTGTGGAGTCATCTCGGCTTATGCAGGTCTGACCTTCCAGCCAGTCTTTCATTCTGTGTTGTTATGGCGCTTGCAGATTATGGGTGTAATCAGTGCGATCGTGCTTATGATTGCTTCGAATTCGTTGGGATTCATGCAGCCAATACGAACCTATACCCTATGGATCTATATTGCCGGAGTGATCAGCTTTGCCTTTTGGCTAGTTGGACGATATATGCTGCAACTGGATCAGGCAATACTCAATGACGGCAAGAGAAGATTGGTATTAAGAGATTTTGCACGTGCGAATCATCAGCGGTTCATGTGGATGTTTATTGTTATCGTAGCGATTGGTGCTTTCCCAAGTCTGGCTGCCTGGCTGGGACCGCTACGTGATCGCTTGCTCGCATGGATCAGGGGATGGTTTGGTCCGATTTCCGGCGAGGAGCCACGATTACCAATGGACAACCCCAATCAGCAGTTAAATATACCGAATGACTGGAGAGAGCCGCCATCCGAGCCCTCAGTCTTCTGGAACATCCTCGGATGGGTAGTGATGTGTGCTGTAGCAGGAGCAATTCTGTGGCTGCTTCTGAGGTTAGGACAAAAAACGATAAACAGACTTATGGACCGATTCAAGGGGATGTTACAACCAGGTGAAAAGAAGGCAGAACCACGGACGGAGTATATCGATGTCAGTGAGACGCTTGATGCGCCAGCAAAAGTCCGAAAGAATTGGTTTCGCAAGAAAGAAGCGCCCCCTGCACAGGATGCCGAACGTGTTCGGTATTACTATCGGACTTGGATTGAAAGAGCCTCTCATCGAGGCGTGGAAATACAGGGGACGCACACTCCACTGGAGGCTGCACAGACCATTATTCAGAATGGTGTGAAGGTAGAAGAAGATGAGCTGTCTGCGAGACTGCCAGATACGTATAATGCCGTCCGTTATGGAGAGAAAGCTCCCGATCGTTCCGATATGGTTGAGATTGACCGAATCTGGAGATCTTATCGAAGTAAATAAGTCCGGAATCCCTTTACTTTTCTTGTCACGTTCAAGTATCATGAGAGGAATACACAAGTTGGTCAGAAAAGGAGCAGACATTAATGAAGACAAATCATTGCAAAATTGTAGATTGTACGATCCGTGATGGCGGATTGGTGAATAATTGGGACTTTAGCGTGGACTTTGTTCAACAGCTATATGCTGGATTGAATGAAGCCGGCGTTGATTATATGGAAATTGGATATAAGAACTCTCCGAAGTTGCTTAAAGGTGCCGAGGAAGCAGGACCATGGCGTTTCCTGAACGATGATTTCCTGCGTAAAGTTATTCCTCAAAAAGGCAATACCAAACTGTCTGCGCTGGTTGACGTAGGTCGTGTGGACGAAAATGATATCTTGCCTCGCAGTGAGAGCATGCTGGATCTGATCCGGGTTGCCTGCTACAGCAAAGATGTAGACAAGGCACTTGCACTGGTTCAAACATTCCATGATCGTGGATATGAAACTACACTTAATATTATGGCACTCTCCAATGTTATGGAGAATGAATTGCTGGAAGCATTTGAATTGATCAAAGAAAGCGCTGTGGATGTTGTTTACATTGTAGACTCCTACGGTAGCTTGGACCATAATGATGTGAAATATCTGGTAGAGAAGTTCAAGACTCACTTGCCTAACAAACGTCTTGGTGTTCACACACATAATAATATGCAACTTGCGTTTTCTAACACATTGGTTGCGGCAGAACTTGGCGTCGAACTGCTTGATGCTTCTGTGTATGGTATGGGCCGTGCTGCTGGAAACTGTCCAACCGAATTGCTCGTAGCTCATCTGAAAGGAACAAAATACAATCTGCGTCCAGTACTTGGTGTATTGGAACAGTTGATGGTTCCGCTCAGAGAAAAAGAAGAATGGGGTTACATTCTGCCTTACATGATTACAGGTGCGTTGGACGAGCATCCACGTTCAGCGATGGCGATTCGCTCATCGGAAGACAAGGATAAGGTTGTTGATTTCTATGATAAATTAACAACACCAGAAGTGAATTTTGAGAAGTAATATAGTCTGAAATACAGTTGCAAAATAGGAAAACATGGACTCTAACTGGAGATCCATGTTTTTTTAGTTCTTAATGCCTTGTTTTTCTATATATTTGTGAATAAATATTCCTAGGAGTAACTATTTTTTAGTTCACGTATACAAAATTAAATGTTATTATGTACCAGATAGCATGTGTATGCATGTGAATTGAACGTTGGTTAATATGTTTTTTGTCGAATCGTGTAGTAAGTTGTTAAGTTTGGTTAATGTAATTCAGGATAGGTGATCCCGGGAAGGAAAACACGGCATGAAGGTTAATCTGCAAGATCAGAGAAAAATAATTTGGGTCGCTGTGGGCGGCTTATTATGTTTCCTCGCAAGTCAATGGTTTCGTTCTTCTTCAAGCTCTGATCTGATCATATCGGGTTACCCGGTTTTGACACTCTTGGGTGGATTTGCTGCGGTAGCGGCTTGTATCGGCATCTATAATCAAAGCTGGTTGTTTCGGACACAGAAGCTAACGCTTCGGAGGACATTATTGACAACACTCTTTTTATTGATTGGTCTATTTGAACTGGTTCATATCGTTTCATTTGCAGAAGAGATTCCAAATGGAGCCATGATGGAATCGGAGTTCTCCTTAATGATGTCAACCATGGGATCTTTGGTATGTTCCGTAGGATTATTGCTCGTGTATACCTTAAATGAGAAAGAATTTGCATTACCACGCAAATTCTTACTGTTAAGTGGGACATTGGGTACCTTTGTTATTTTGTACATATTGGCTATTCAGGAATGGAGCATGTTGCCGAGTATGCTTGATGGGGAAGTGCTTGGTGGTGTCTTCACCCGAGTTCATCTTATGGTTGGATTGCTCTATGGCATTATTGCAGTTCTTTTGTTTGTACAATGGAAAAAAACCAAAGACGGTGATTTACCAACCATTCTATGTGGCATTCTGTGTTTCTTTTTTGGTGAATGTTATTTTGTTTCAGCAACTGGGGTGAACGATCTCAATCTATTATTAGGATTGCTGAGTAATTGTATGGCATATTTTTTCATTCAAAAAGGGCTGTATACGTCCGTAGTGGACACACCTTTCCTGCAACAGCAGGTCGCGGAAGCCAAGATGAACTATATTGCTCATCATGATGACGTGACGGGACTTCCAAACCGTCGTCGCCTTTCACAGCAGCTGAAAAAGATGATGGATGATGCCGTGGTGCAGGAACAGCTTGTTGGTGTATTGGTCCTGAATATTAATCGGTTCAAGACCATTAATGATTCGCTTGGACAGCAAGCAGCTAACCGTGTTTTGCGTCAGGTAGGTCAACGACTGAAACAATTGTCCCTTCCAGGAGAAGAAGTCTTTGGATTGGGAAGAGATGAGTTTGCATTAACGATGACAGATTTCAGTTCAACCGATACAGCGTTGCGTCGGACAAGATCCATTTTGCAACTTTTTGAGAAGCCCGTCTTGGTTGATGGCAATGAGTATCATCTGACACTTGGAATTGGGATGGCCATTTTCCCACATGATGGGGAGTCACCACTGGAGATTATTCAGAATGCCGATACGGCTTTGCACAGTGCTAAGGAACAAGGAATGGAACTGAATCGTTTTGCCCATGCGATGCAGATGAAGGCACAGGAGCGTTTGCAGCTTGAGAATGATCTGCGCAAGGCGTTGGATCGAGGTCAGTTCTACCTGGTCTACCAGCCGCAGGTTAATCTGCAAAGTGGGCTAATCGTTGGCATGGAAGCTTTGGTGCGTTGGCAGCATCCGCAGCGAGGCTCGGTATCTCCGGCGGATTTTATTCCTCTGGCAGAAGAGAGTGGGCTCATTGTGCCACTTGGCGAATGGGTGCTTCGTGAAGCGTGTGCACAGAACAAACAGTGGCAGGAAGCCGGTTATCGTAAACTGTGTGTTTCGGTGAATCTGTCGATGAGACAATTCAGGCATTCCCATTTGTTGGACAATATCAATGGCATTCTCAAAGAGACGGGACTAGAGCCTGTATGGCTTGAACTGGAGATTACAGAGAGCATGACATTTGATAAAGACCGGTCATTCGAACAGTTGCGCAAAATCAAAGAAATTGGTGTGCATATCAGTATTGATGATTTTGGAACGGGATACAGCTCGTTGCACTATCTGAAGGATCTGCCGATTGATCGGCTCAAGATTGACCGTTCATTTGTGAATGAAGTCATGGAGGACAGCAATAACGCCGCGATCGTATCTACCATCACTTCAATGGCGCATCATTTACAACTGAAAGTCACAGCTGAGGGCGTGGAGAACGAAGATCAGATGGTCTTTCTTCGCAATCAACACTGTCACGAGGCTCAGGGTTATTTCTTCAGCAAACCGATTAAAGCCGCTGAATTTGAAAAGCAATTTTTGAGAGATGTGGATAAGCCTACAGGATAGGGAACAGCGGGGGCGCGAGGGTGCTCCTGCTTTTTTTGATGGATGCGTAATGAAAAAAATGGAAAATATGACTTGCATGCTATAGAGGATCATGGTATATTATTATTTGTAAAATCACTGTTAAATTCCTAAGGAACTTAACAATAAATCTTCAATCATGCGGGTGTAGTTCAATGGTAGAACTTTAGCCTTCCAAGCTAATAGCGTGGGTTCGATTCCCATCACCCGCTTAATGAAGCAGTACCGAAGCCCTTGCGATGCAGGGGCTTTTTTTATTGCGCTAAAGGAAATCTCGTGGTAACAGCGATCAGAAGATTGTTCTGTTTTCGGAGTGGCGAGTAAGTAAGTATTCTTTAGTTTAATGTATATACCCTTTGCTTTTTTCCAATGATCTGGTACAATAACGGAGAAATTGATACTACACATGAATGAGAGGTAGCCATACGTCCCATGAAGTAAAACACATGAATTGAACCCCAGTTAACTGCAGACGGTTTTATGACGCAGTCAGCCAGAGCGGCTGAGCAATGAGGGGATTCGTGTGTCCAAATTCAGCTATGGGAAAAGGTATGGAGCAAGTAAGCCATTGAGGTTTACGTGTACCCTGTGTTTGGGGTTTCTTTGTTCATGCCGTAGCTTACCTTAGATCTGTCTTTGAATGCTTGATCCAACCCTGAATTGCCAAACCGCCGGCTGATGCCAGCGGTTTTTTTTGTTCAGCAAAAAGGATGCAGGAAGGATGAGGCCTCATGATGACATTGGTACGCTTACATGAAGTATCAAAAGAGTGGAACGGTATTGAATTGTTTACAGGATTGAATTTGGAGATTAATGAGGGCGAACGACTCGCCATTTTGGGTCGCAACGGATGCGGCAAGACAACGTTGTTACGTATCATTTTGGGTGAGGAGCATGGTGGTGGACGGATTGAACGTCATATCCCTCAGCAGGAATGGGGGTTCATGCGCCAGCGCTCGGAGATTGAGACCGGGATGAATGTACTGGATGCGGTCCGTCGTGAGAGCGGTCAGATCTATGAAGTGAAACGGAACTTGGAAGAACTGGAACAACGGTTGGGCATGAGCACTGAAACGGATGAAGAGTTGCTTGCAGCTTATACACAAGTGATGGAGCAATATGAACAGTTGAACGGTTATATGTGGGAGACTGAGGTAGAGAAAGTACTGACTCGCCTTGGATTATCCGCAGAGCATTGGAATAGACTCTATCATTCCTTGAGTGGTGGACAAAAAACAAAGGCTCGTTTGGCGGGGCTGCTTGTCAGCAAACCCAAGTTCCTGATCCTGGATGAACCGACAAATCATCTGGATGAGGGAAGCATGCGTTGGCTGGAAGAGTGGTTATCCTCATATGAAGGTACCCTGTTATTTGTATCACATGATCGTACGTTTATTGATCAGGTAGCAACAGGAGTCATTGAGTTCAGTCCAGATGCCCTGACCAAATACAAGGGCGGATACTCCGACTACAAGATCCACAAAGAGCGTGAATTACGCGAACAGGAAACGATCTACCGCAGGCAGGAATTGGAACGTAAGGCGTTGGAAGAAACGATTCGAAATTATCAGGAATGGTTCCATAAAGCGCATAATTCGGCGACTGATGTGGAGGTGAAGATCACCCAGAGCTTCTACAAAGCTAAAGCCAACAAAAATATTTCACGTTACCATGCGAAACAAAAACAGCTGGAACGTTTGGAGCGGGAACGGGTGGATAAACCTCGTGAAGCTGCAAAGTTGAACATGGAATTACAGATGAATCCACTGGCTGCACGCCAGCTGCTTGCGCTGGAAGAGGTGAGTTTTTCATATACGGGAGACAAACCAGTGCTGCGCGATCTTCGGATTGCTGTGGAACGTGGAGATCGGCTTGCTGTACGAGGTCCTAATGGAACGGGCAAGACAACACTGCTGAAGTTGATGATTGGTGAACTGGAACCTTCGCAAGGCAAGGTCACACGGCATCCACAGCTGAAAATCGGTTACTTTTCACAGGAGCTGGAAGGGCTCCCCGAGAATCAGACGCTGCTGGACAGCTTGCTTACTCTTCCATCCATGACACAAAGTGCGGCACGTACCATTCTGGGATGTTTCCTATTTTCCAGAGATGATGTATTCAAGCGTATTGGGGATTTGAGCATGGGGGAAAAGTGCAGAGTGGCATTTTTGAGACTGTATTTTGGCGGAGCGAATCTGCTGGTGCTGGACGAACCGACGAATTATCTGGACATCGATACCCAGGAAGTCATGGAAAATGTATTAAAACAAGCTTCAGGTGCTTTGGTGCTTGTATCCCATGACCGGATGCTGACGAAGTCACTCGCGAATCGGTTATGCGATCTGGAGGCTGGTGGCACAGCAACTCTGTTTGAAGGAGGTGTGTCGGATTGGGAGCAGTCCACCAAACTTCGGGAGGTGGCGCTGGAGACCCGGGAATCCGATGACGAGCGGTTACGATTGGAGATGCGCCTATCGGAGTTGCTGTCTCCTGTGAGCACTGCTGGAAAAGACATTCTGACACAGCCCGAGCATTCGAATGAGCGAGCAGTCGAGGCAGCTGAGATTCGCGAAATCCAGCAGCGCCTGAAACAATTGAAAGATAAGGGTGCAAGCATAAATTAGAATATGGACGGCTTGCTATTTCGATCTATTTTGCATATAATTATGAACGATCATCGATGATTACATCGATATAGGTAATTGTTCAAAAAGATCGGTTTTCAGTACCAAGAAGATGGGATGAAGATAGAAATGGAGTAGCGGAGCGTAGGAAACTACGTGAGCAACTACAATGTTTCCGAAGGAAACATACTTCGTAAGCATCTGCTTATTCGGCTGAATGCCATATTCGACGCTGATGATGCCGTCAGGCATCATTCGTAATCAAAAGCGGACTTTTTGACAACCTCTAGAGGTTTAACTTAAAAGCAAACGTGATGATGGAGATAAGTAAGCAGTGCCTCTGGACAGGGAGGAAGCGCCGTAGATTGAGAGCGTTTCTGTAGAACAAGGCTGCCGAAATTCACTCCGAAGCGGTTCCCTGAACCTGTTTGTGTGCAGACACAGAGGCAACAGTAGGGGCAAACGGTTAACGGTCGTTATTCCGTACAAAGTGAGACAGAACCAGTTGCAGGCCAGAAGGGCCACGCAGCAATGGATGTCTAACAAGGGTGGTACCACGGTCTTTTCGTCCCTTCAGGGGAGAGAAGGCCTTTTTTTGTTGCAAAAACACCACAAAAGGGGGCAATTACACATGAAAGAACGTTTAGAGGCATTGAAGATCGAAGCGCTGGAGCAGTTGTCTGGTGTGAATGATCCGCAGACGCTCAGTGATCTGCGTGTAAAGTATTTGGGGAAAAAGGGTGCATTGACTGAAATTTTGCGTGGTATGGGTGCACTTAGTGCGGAGGAACGTCCAGTTATTGGTCAAGTAGCCAATGATGTTCGGGCTGCCATTGAGGAAGTCATCGACAGCAAGCAGGATCAGTTCCAGAAGGAAGAGACGGCGAAGCGTCTGCAATCCGAGAAAATTGATGTGACTCTGCCAGGACGTCGTGGACGTCAAGGCGGGCTACATCCACTGACCAAAGTGGTACAGGAGATCGAAGATATTTTCATCGGTATGGGATACCGCGTTGCGGAAGGTCCTGAAGTCGAAATGGATTATTACAACTTTGAAGCATTGAATCTGCCGAAGAATCACCCGGCGCGCGATATGCAGGATTCTTTCTATGTTACCGAAGACTTGTTGATGCGTACCCATACATCTCCGGTTCAAGTACGTACCATGCAGAGCATGAAGGGCGAAGTGCCTGTCAAAGTCATCTGCCCAGGTAAAGTATACCGCCGTGATGACGACGATGCGACGCACTCTTTCCAATTCAACCAGGTTGAAGGTTTGGTCATCAGCGAAAACATTCGTATGAGCGATCTGAAAGGAACACTGTTGCAATTCGTGCGCGAAATGTTCGGTTCCCACACAGAAATTCGTCTGCGTCCAAGCTTCTTCCCGTTCACAGAGCCAAGTGCAGAAGTGGATGTAACCTGTGTACAATGTGGCGGCAGCGGCTGTCGCGTATGTAAGCAAACAGGCTGGCTTGAAATTTTGGGCGGCGGTATGGTTCACCCGAAAGTACTGGAAATGGGTGGTTATGATCCGGAGAAATACAGTGGTTTTGCATTTGGTATGGGCGTAGAGCGTATCGCGATGCTGAAGTATGGTGTCGATGATATCCGTCACTTCTACAACAGTGATCTGACCTTCCTGAAGCAATTTGGACGGCTGTAACTTTAAGACAAGAAAGATTAACCATATAGAGCAAGCGAATGAACCGGGAACACCAATTTATAGATGAAGGAAGTGAACGTCCATGAGAGTATCGACAGATTGGCTGTCTGATTATATTTCCCTTGAAGGTGTGACGCCACAGGAATTGGCGGAGAAAATCACCCGTGCGGGTGTCGAAATTGATGTAGTGGAGAACCGCAACAAGGGCGTCAATAAAGTTGTTGTAGGTTATGTGAAGAGCAAGGAGAAACACCCCGATGCAGACAAACTGAATGTATGTGTCATTGATGCTGGTCAGGAAGAAGATCTTCAGATTGTGTGTGGTGCGAAAAATGTGGATGCAGGCCAAAAAGTAGTCGTAGCCCTGGTTGGAGCAAAGCTCCCTGGTGGATTGGATATCAAAAAAGCCAAACTGCGCGGTGTTGTCTCCCTTGGCATGATCTGTTCCGCCAAAGAGCTGGGCATGAACGACAAATTGTTGCCGAAAGATCAGCAGGAAGGTATTCTCGTTCTGCCGGAACAAACGGAGGTTGGCACGCCAATCAGCCAGGTTCTTGGTCTCGACGATCATGTGCTTGAACTGGACCTGACACCGAACCGTTCCGACTGTCTCAGCATGCGTGGTGCAGCTTATGAAGTGGGTGCCATTCTGGGTCGTGAAGTGAAGCTGCCAAGTCCCAAAGACCAACTGGTTGAAATTGGTGATGCAGCCGTGAATCATATCTCTGTAGAGATCAAGGCACAGGAGCAATGCATTCACTATGCAGCTCGTTATGTAACTGGCATTAAGCTGGGTGCTTCCCCGCTGTGGATGCAAAACCGTCTCATGGCGGCAGGTGTTCGCCCAATTAATAACATCGTTGATATCACGAACTATGTCATGCTGGAATACGGTCAACCGCTACATGCATTCGATGCGGATAAGCTGGAAAAGGGCCATATTGAAGTGCGGATGGCCAACGAAGGCGAAACGATTGTTACGCTGGATGGACAGGAGCGCAAGCTGGAGCCGCACATGTTGCTCATCACGGATGGCGTGAAACCAGTAGCCATCGCTGGGGTTATGGGTGGCGAGAATTCCGAGGTATCGGAAGACACGGTAAATCTGTTGCTGGAGTCCGCCAAGTTCGACGGTGGAACCGTTCGGAAAACGTCGCGCCAACTGGGGCTGCGTTCCGAAGCGAGCATGCGTTTTGAGAAGGAAGTAGACCCGGGTGCGGTCATTACGGCTTTGGATCGTGCGGCTGAACTGATTCAGCGTTATGCTGAAGGTGAAGTGCACCAGGGAATCGTGGAAGCTGGAGCAGAAGCTGCGGAGAAACGTGTAATTCAATTGTCGCTGGATCGATTGAACCGTTATCTGGGAACAGATCTGTCATTGCTTGAGGTGAAAACCATCTTCGCTCGTTTGCACTTTGCATGTGGTGATGCTGATCAAGGATTGCTGGATGTGGAAGTGCCAACACGCAGAGGGGATATTACGCTCGACGTAGACTTGTTTGAAGAGATTGCACGCCTGTACGGATACGACAACATTCCAACCACATGGATTGAAGGACCGACGACTCCAGGGGCATATACACGCTCTCAAGCGATGCGTCGCACCATTCGTGGATTGCTCTCCGGCAGTGGCTGGCAGGAAATGATCAGTTACTCCTTTGTACACCCGGATAAAGCGACATTGTTCCCGGCATTGACACAAGGCAGTAAAGCCGTGAAACTTGCGATGCCTATGAGTGAGGACCGCAGTGTGCTTCGTACGAGCATTTTGCCGCAAATGCTGGATGCAGCGGTGTATAACATGAACCGTAAACAGGATTCACTGGCTGTATTTGAAGTGGGCAATGTGTTCTTCACTGAAGAAGATCAGTTGACCAAGCAACCACATGAGATTCCGGTACTGGGCTTGCTGCTCACCGGAAATCGTGCAAGCCAGCAATGGAATGTTGGAGCGGAGAAAGTAGACTTCTTCGATCTGAAAGGTGCTCTTGAGCATCTGTTCGCCTATGTGGGGCTTGAACAACGCATTCGCTTGGTAGCAAACAGCCCTGAAGGATTCCACCCGGGACGTTCCGCATCGGTTTACCTGGAAGGTAAGGATGGCGGGGAAGGCACATTGATCGGTACATTGGGTCAATTGCATCCGGAACTGCAACAGCAGTATGATCTGAATGATGTGTACATCGCAGAGATTGCACTTGAATCGATCTACAATGAAGCAGACGCTGACATTCGTTATCGTGAACTTCCGCGTTTCCCAGCCATGGAACGTGATATCGCGGTTGTTGTGAATGAGGATATTGAAGCGGGAGATATGCTGCGCGCCATTCGTGAATCGGCGGGTGAATTGTTACAAACTGTACAGGTGTTCGATGTGTTCACTGGTAGTAAACTGGGTGAAAACAAGAAAAGCGTGGCGATGGCACTGGTATACCGGAATCGTGAACGTACACTGACCGATGAGGAAGTTACTGAAGTTCATGCCCGTGTAGTGGCTCGTCTGGAAGAGCAATTCGGAGCGGAATTGCGTAAATAGGACAAAAGAAGATTTTTTGAACAAAGATTAGCAGGAATTGTTTGAAGTCACATCGAATCCTTAGCATTAGAGGATCGATGTGACTTTTTTGTGATTACAGCTTAGAATCAACATACAGACTTGAAGGAGGGCACAACTGTGACTACACCTGATCGTACACGCGTCACCGTAGAGATCTACGGGACTTCCTATAAACTGGTTGGCAGCAGTGCCGACTATATGAAACAAGTAGCTAACCTGGTAGATGAGCGTATGGGCGCGATCTCCAAGCAAAATTCCCGTCTGGATACTCCGCGTATTGCGGTACTGGCGGCTGTACATATGGCTGAACAGTCTCTTCAGACTCAGGAAATCCGTAATGAACTGAAGATGCTCACTGGAGAACGTACAGAACTGAGAAACGAATTGAATCGGTTAAACGCCATACAAAATGAACATCAACAAGAATTGGAACGGCGTGACCAGGCTCTTGCTGATTTGCAACAGCTGAAGATTGAAGCAGAGCAGGCGTTGCAAAAGTCCGAATCGGACAAAAATTCAGAGATAGCCAAGTTGAATAAGCTGCTAGAGCAAGAACGCGCTCAAGCAACGGAGCGAGTGCAGAAATTGCAGGCCCAAGCGACAGCACAACTGAAGGAAGCAGAAGCCAAGGGAACGAAACAGCTGAAGGAAATGGAAGAGAAAGCGGCTAACCAGCTTAAAAATGCACAGGCACAGGCTGCTTCCCAGCTCAAAGAAGCTCAGAACCGTTCTGTAGCCGAATTGCAGCAGGTGCAGGCCAAAGCTGCGGCGCAATATAAAGAGTTGCAGGACAAGACTGCAGCTCAATTAAAAGAAGCCGAAAGCCGTGCCGTTGCAGAACGTCAACAGATTGAAGCCAAGGCTGCGCAGCAGGTCCAGACAGCCAAGGAAGAAGCCGAGTCGGCCATTTTGTCCGAGTTGGAGCAGGCAGAGAGCAATCTGAAGAAAGCTCAGGAAGAGGCAGCGCTGCAATATAACGAACTTCAGCAACAGATGGAACTTCGTCTTCAACAGGCTGAAGAAAAAGCGCTGCAACAGACACAAGAGCTCACGGATCAGGCGAATCAGGAACGGGCTGACTTGCAGGAACAAGCGGAGCAGAAGCGCCTGACTGAGATAAATCAGTTGAATGCGGAGTTCAAGGCGTTATCCGAGCAGTTGGAACTCGAATGGATGGAGAAAGAAGCAGCCCTCGAGGAACAATTGCAGCAAGCCAAGGAAGCAGCAGCGTCCCAGGCGAAAGAAGCCGAAGCGGCGGCAGAGGCCTTGTTGCAAGAAGAACAGGGCAAGCTCAAGCAGCAACTTGAGGACCAACGTAAACAGGCGGAGACTCGACTATTAGATGTCGAAGAGCAATTAGAAGAAGTGATGACCCAGCTCATCAGTGCACAGGACATGGTTGCAGAGCAAGAACAGCAGCTTCAGCACGAGCGTGGTCAATTGGAATCGTTACGTCATGAGCATGGGGTCCGTAAACAGGAGCAGGAAGTTCAGACTCGCCGAATTACGGAACTGGAACAACAACTGGAGCAGTTGAAAGAGGACCGTTCCCAGTTGCAGGAGCTTCTACGTGAAACGGAACAGGCTGCCCAGCAATCCCGTGATCTACAGGAACAATGGAAGCAGAAGTATAATGAAACTGTGGATAGAGAAACCTCTCTCGCAGCGCAGCTACGCAAACTTCAGGAGCAACATGCACAGCTTGAACAGGAAGCCCAAAAGCTTCGTGAGGCTGAAGTGAAGTCGGAAGAGGAACAGCGCAGACTGCAAAAAGTGCTTGAACAGGCTCATGCTGCGGTGCGTACATTGCAGAATGAGATCGGCACGCTTACGGAACGTGAGCAGTCCTTGAAGGATCTTGCTGAGCAGCGATTGGCTGAGATCGGAGACCTGGAGAATCAGATTCTTGAAGTTGCTGAACAAAATGAAACGTTGGAGTCTGGTGTGCAATCCCTTCATGATGAATTGTCCGTGGTGAAGGAAGAGTCTCGTTTCAACCATGAAGAGGCTGTGCAATACCAGAAGGATGCAGAGCTTTTGGAAGAGAAACGTAATCAGCTTGAAGTTGAGCTAAATGTTGTTCGGGAAGAGCTGAACCGACTTCAGGATAACTATAAACAAATCCGTAATGATTACAGTGATGCATTACAACGGGAAGAGAATTACAGTTCCAAGCTGGATGAATTGAGCAAGGAGAAACAAGAGATTGTGAGCGCACTTGAAGAAGCGAGGCAGTCTTCGGCTAAACTTTCCGAGCGTTACTCTGAGCAAGAGAGCCGGCTAGCTCAGACTGAGGAAGAAGCGTTGGAATGGCAGATCAAATACGAAGAACTGTCAGCCAAACAGACCGAGCTGGCATCCCGTCTGGAGCAGTTGACAAGACGTGAAGAAGAACTTCGCTCAAGTGTTGAACAAGCAGAGCAGAACGACCAGGTGTGGCAACGCCGTGCAGATGAATGGGCGGCTCAGGAACAATCCTGGCAGGAACGCTGGGCTACACTTGAGAATGAACTGACGGTTTGGAAGAGAGAAAGTGCTGCAAGTAGTGAGTTGCTGGAGGGACTGGAGCAAGAACGACAGCAACTGGACAAGTTACGTGCAGAAGCGACCCAAGAGAAAGAGATCATGGAAACTGAACTGCTTGAGATGGGGGAGCGTTACGAACTAGCGGCCAATCAATTACGTTTGTTACAGGTTGAACGTGAAATGGATCAGGAGAAGGCAGAGCAGCTGAACACGGAATATCGTCAGTTGCATGATGAATATACGAAATTGCAGACGGAATATAACGAATGGATTGAATTGATTGAACAGGACCAGGCCTAGCGGAATGAATGTAGCAGAACTGGCTCGTGGGCAACGTACTCTGGTACAATTTGTTATACTAAAGAAGGAGCTCCCGTCGCTGCGGGGGCTCCTTGTCTTGAATACTATTCTTCAACGATAATTTTGGAGATCATGCTACTGTGTCCTGAACCACAGAAGACAGAACAGGACATTTCAAACTCACCAACTTTGTCCGGGGTTATGACTTTGGAGCTATTTCTGGTATCCAATTGAAGATTCAGCTCAGGCACAAGGATACCGTGATTTCCGTTTTCATTTTTATAAACAATGTTAACGGGAACGCCTTTTTTAAGATGGTACTCAGGTTGATCGAATTCATAGTTACTTGCCTTGATGACCAATTCTTCACTGGCTGTGACTCCAGCATCAGCATCGGATCCATTGCTGCCAGATTCCGCGGACTGTTTTGCTCCTCCACATGCAGTGAGGACCAGAATTAACATACAGGCAGCAAGCCATGTTATGCCTTTCTTCATCATGTGCCTCCTTAAAGCGTGATATGGATAAAATTTGAATGATTGCTCCAGTCATCATACCGCAATATGTGGATGCCTGTACACGCTGCGTATGTCGTTTTTTTGAAAATTGTACGTGTACGGCAGAGCGTGTGTACTGCCCGAATGAAATAAACCCCTTCCGGCACAGGGCCTTCAGAGGTTTAGGAGAATACATGGGGACGTTAGGGTGAAGTGGAGATTAACTTTTGGAGCTTCGTCCGGCATCAAAAGGGGTGGATACCGGGATGAAGAGATCGATAATCCCGATAACCAGCGCAGCGAGAATGGCACCGAGCAGGCTGACTTCAACATGATCTACAACATATTGACCAAGCCAAATCACCAGTGCGCTAACGATAAATCCGACAATACCGCGACCAAACGGGTTGACTCTTTTGCCGAAGATACCTTCAACGATCCAGCCGAGCAGGGCAATGACAAGAGCAAGCAACAGAGCGCTCCAAAAGCCACCAACGGCGAATCCGGGAACGATCCAGCTGACCACCATTAATACAATTGCAGCGATGACAAATCGCACGACATGTCCCAGGAAATTCATGGTGTTTACCTCCTTTTATTCGGATTGAACTGAGCAGGGCAACTCCAAGGGGATGGAGAGGTTGCACAATCCTGACACCTGTAGTTTGTGGTGTTATGGTTGAAGTTATGTGTGGAAGGATTCGTTAAATAGCGTAAGAAAGTTTCTTTCGTTATAATACAGATATAGTTTGGAAGGAGTTGTACACTTGGACACGAAAATTTTACACACACTGGAATATCGCAAAATTTTAAATACATTGCTTAGCTTTGCCCAGACGACCATGGGAAAAAAGAAAGCGGAGCAACTTGAACCAAGCAGTGAACTTGAAGAAGTGAAGCGGTTGCTGCAGCAAACCGATGAAGCCTTCACATTTGATCGCTTGAAAGGCTCACCGTCGTTTGGGGGAATTGTAGATATTACGGCTTCCATCAAACGTGCTGAAATTGGAGGCACACTTAACCCTCACGAACTTTTGGGAATATCCAATACAACCTTTGCAGCGCGGCGATTGAAACGTCAGATTGGTACTTTGCATGAAGATGAGCCCATCGAATCATTGTTCTATATCAGTGATCAACTGTCAGAGCAAAGAACGCTTGAGGATGCCATCAAAATCTGTATTGACGATAATGCAGAGGTTGCCGACAGTGCAAGCGTAACGTTGGCGCAGATTCGTCGTGAGCTGCGAGGCGGAGAAGCGCGGATTCGCGAAAAACTGGATTCCATGATTCGATCCTCTACCGTATCCAAGATGCTTCAGGATCAGCTCATCACCATCAGAGGAGACCGTTTTGTTATCCCGGTGAAAGCTGAATATCGCTCGTACTTTGGCGGGATTGTGCACGATCAATCCGGTTCGGGTGCGACATTGTTCATTGAGCCGGAATCCATTGTTGCAATGAACAACAAATTACGCGAGACCCGGATTCGGGAAGAACGCGAAATAGAAATTATTTTGCAGAAATTGACGGCACTTGTCAGTGAGCAGGGAGAGTGGCTGTTGTATGATGTCGACTTGCTGGGATCACTTGATTTTATCTTTGCCAAAGCACGTCTGGCTCGTGAACTGAAAGCAACATTGCCTCGCATGAATGACCGCGGGTTCCTGAAGCTCAAGAAAGGCCGTCATCCACTGATTCCGATTGAAAACGTGGTTCCAATTGACATAGAGTTGGGCAATGATTATACATCCATTATCGTGACAGGTCCCAATACGGGTGGTAAAACGGTAACGCTCAAAACGATTGGATTGCTGAGCCTGATGGCCATGTCCGGTTTATTTGTTCCGGCTGAGGATGGCAGTCAGTTATGTGTATTTGATGCGATCTATGCAGACATTGGGGACGAGCAGAGTATCGAGCAGAATCTGAGTACTTTCTCCAGTCATATGACCAACATCATTCGCATTCTGAAAAACATGACACCAAAAAGTTTGGTATTGCTTGATGAACTTGGCGCAGGGACAGATCCGGCTGAAGGTTCCGCACTGGCGATCTCCATGCTGGAGCATATGCACCGGACGGGATGTCGCATGGTTGCAACCACTCACTACAGTGAACTGAAAGCATACGCATATGAGCGTAAAGGTGTCATTAATGCCAGCATGGAATTTGACATCAACACACTGAGTCCAACCTATCGCCTTCTAGTGGGTGTACCTGGACGAAGTAATGCATTTGCCATTGCAGAGCGACTGGGACTGCCGGGTTACATTCTCGACTACGCCCGTGGCGAAGTGAAGGAAGAGGATCAACGGATTGAGCACATGATTGCTTCTCTTGAAGAGAACCGTCTTACGGCTGAACAAGAGCGTGAGAAGGCAGAGAGCTTGCGCCAGGATATGGAGAAATTACGCAGTCGTCATCAGACCGAACTGGAGAAGCTGGAACAGCAGCGTGATCGCCGGATTGAAAAAGCAGAAGAAGATGCACGCAGCATTGTGGACAAGGCTCGCGCGGAAGCGGAGAAGATTATAGCAGATCTTCGCCTGTTGGCTATGGAAGAAGGTGCTTCCGTGAAGGAGCACAAACTCATTGCTGCCCGCAAACAGCTGGACGAGGCTGAACCGGAGAAACGCAGAAAAACGGTCAAGAAGACGGCAACTGCGCCGAAGACTCGTGCTATCGGTCCTGGTGATGAAGTGCTTGTCTACAGTTTGAATCAAAAAGGCCATGTTGTAGAGATGGCGGGCAGCAAAGACGCTATGGTACAACTGGGGATTATGAAAATGAAAGTATCCCTGGATGACTTGGAACTGCAGCAATCGGCTCCCGCAGCCAAACCAAAGCAAAAACCGGTAACGGGTATGAAGCGCACACGTGATGACAATGTAAAAAGTGAATTGGATCTGCGTGGTACCAACCTGGAAGAAGCCCTGATGGAGACAGACCGGTTCATTGATGAAGCTTTCCTTGCCAACCTGGGCCAAGTTTATATTATTCACGGTAAAGGTACAGGAATTTTACGTTCCGGTATTCAGGATTACCTGCGTAAGCATAAACATATTAAAAGCTACCGGCTGGGCAATTACGGAGAAGGCGGGAACGGTGTGACCGTCGCAGAATTGGAATAGCCGGTCCATGAATCAATGATATTCTGTGACCTTATTCATGAAGGTCGCAGATGGGAGAGGGGAACGGTGCGTGATAGAAAGCATTGACCAATTGCTGTCTCATCCCTTGGGGATGGTACTCGGTTTTTTCTCGGTAGCGATTATGGAGCTGCTCGTATTTCTGGCTTGCTTCGAACTGGTGACCAAGTATAAATGCTGGACGGAGATCAAGAAGGGCAATGTGGCCGTTGCGATGGCTACAGGAGGCAAGATCTTCGGGATCTGCAACGTATTGCGGTTCTGCATACAAGCGAAATCTTCGGTATATGAAGCCATGACGTGGTCATTCGTAGGGTTTATCCTTCTGCTCATTGCCTACTTTTTGTTCGAATTCCTGACACCCGTGTTCTCCATTGATAAGGAGATCGAATCGGATAACCGAGCTGTCGGATTGATATCCATGATTATTTCAGTCTCGCTGTCGTTTGTTATTGGCGCGAGCATTATCTAGGGGGAACGGTCATGAAGATATTGATACGGATTTTGTTTGCGGCATCGATCGTGTTTTTTGCCATCGGTGTCATCTATGTAATGAATACATGATTATATGAAAGAGAAAGGTTGATCAATATGGAAACAACAGTATGCCCTTGGTGTCAGACGGAGATTGTATGGGATGAGGAGCTCGGTCCTGAAGAAGAGTGTCCTTATTGCCACAATGAGTTAAAAGGATACCGTACGCTCAACATTAACATCGATGATGAAGAGAACGATGAAGCTGAGGACGACATCTATGATGTAGACGATGTAACGAACGAGAAACAGACTACGGATCTTTCGGATCTGTGGGGGGATGAAGTTGAACTCAAATTGCCGGAGTTGCGAACGTTGACCAAATATGCGGATGAAGGTAATGACCTCATTCAGTATGAACAAGGTGTACAGAAGCAACTTGATCATCAGGAAGAAGTACCAGAGTGCCCGAATTGCCGCGAATTCATGATTCTCGCAGGTACACAAGCTGCAACGCAGGATAACTTCACACCAGTTGCTAACGCAGCTTCAGGCGAAGGGTCACTATTGGCATCACCGTTTAAAGTATTGACCTATGTATGCTCGGGATGTTTCCAAGTTCAATACAGTCTGTCTGAGGAAGATCGTCTGCGTCTGATCAAGAACCTGAGTACGCAGGAATAAACATTTCGGCGATTCTAACCAATTTCATAGCAATCCTGAAGATTCATCATGTTTTCCTCTTGCTTGGGGCACGTTAACCCTAAGACCTACCTGTACATAGTTCACTTCAGGTGGATGAAGGAGGAGCAGATGAAGATTACTTTAGGCCGACAATCCATTCTGCTTTTGGGCGTGAATGGATTGTTTGCGTTAGCCGGAGCGCTGTCGGGAACCTTTTTGAATGTGTTTCTGTGGAAAAGCCGTCCGGATTATGCCATGTTGGGGTGGTTCACTCTCAGCCAGCAACTGGCCATTGGACTGACATTCTGGCTTGCTGGCAAATGGGTCAAGGAACACAATAAAATGAGTGCACTACGACTAGGTACTGCTCTGTCCGGCATATTTTATATGATAGTCCTCTGGGCTGGTTCCAAAGCTGTAGACTGGATATGGCCTCTGGGTATGCTACTAGGTTGTTCCTTGGGGCTATTCTGGATTGCATTTAATGTTGTGTATTTTGAAATAACGGATCGGGAAAACAGGGATCTATTCAATGGCTGGGTTGGGTTACTTGGTTCGATGACAGGAATTATAGGTCCATGGTTCTCCGGTCTGATTATTACTCGCATGACAGACAACACAGGATATCGGCTCATCTTCACGGTATCACTCGTTATTTATGTTATAGCAGTAGTTTTTAGTTTTTTTCTGAAAAAAAGAAAGGTGAGCGGTACATACCGCTGGTCGGAACCTTGGATACAGCTATCCAAGCGGGATAGTCCCTGGAGGACCTTAGGCTTGGGTTTATTCGCTCAGGGTGCACGTGAAGGTGTCTTTGCCTTCCTGATTGCACTGCTTGTATATTTGGCTACCGCACAGGAGTACAAATTGGGGCAGTTCTCACTCATCACTTCTGCTGTGGCACTAGTAAGTTATTGGGCAGCCGGGAAATGGTTTAAACCACAGTATAGATCAAAAGGCATGTTCATTGGAGCCCTCATTCTGCTCGTTGTGCTTCTTCCTCTTCTCTGGAAAGTGACCTATGGTACGCTGTTAATCATGGGGATTGGGAGTGCTGTTGCGATGCCGTTATATGTATTACCGATGATATCAGCGGGATTCGACATGATGGGCACAAGTGGCGAAAATGTGGAGAAAAGGGTTGAACTTGTCGTTTTGAGAGAGTTATGCCTGATGCTTGGCAGACTATGTGGGTTGGCCATATTTATTGTGACGGTCTTAAATGCTCCGTCTCTACGCATGTTAACCTGGCTTATTATTGTCCTCGGCGCTTCTCCGCTATTTGGATGGATCTTTATGCGCAAGTTATTGAACCGAACGGAAGGGCAAGAGCCCTCGGCTTAGCAGGCTTCCCAATATATAAACAGGGTACAGCGGCGGGAAAGAGAACTTTCCGTGTGCTGTACCCTATTTGTAGTTGTATTGATTCAGTTGTTGGTTATACAGGAGATGGTTTACTTGTACGTGTGAGTGAGAACAGATCCATATCAGGGTTTGGTTTGCCAGTAATAGCATCCACAATTAAGGAAGCAGCAATCATGCTGTATACCGTCCCGTTACCTCCATACCCTTCTACAAAATATGAATGCGGATAATCGGGATGTGTACCGATCAGGGGGAGGCCATCATTCGTATTACCAAACACAGCGCCCCAGGCATAATCGACTTCAAGATCATCTAAATGGAAATAGGAACGGACCTCTTCCAGGAGTGTATCTCCCCGGTGTTTTGAACGTATTTCACGTTGATCCTCTCGAGGTGTTTCTTCATCCAAACCGCCTGCGATGATTCTTCCGTCCGGTGTTGTTCGCATATACAAATATGGGCGAGCTGTCTCCCAAATCATGCTGTGTTCAAACCATTCACTAAGATCAGACAACGGTTTGGTAGCAATCGCGTAGGTCGTTTTCAGATAGGCTCCGCGATCCTTTTTGATGTCCTGTGTCTCGTAACCGGCAGCAAATATGACTTTCTTGGCACGGATTTTACCGTTGGCAGTGTGGCAGACTACACCATCTTCATCGTATTCACAGTGTATCATCTCCGTCTGACCATAGATTCGAGCGCCGCGCTTATTGGCGGATTCAAACAAGGCATGAACAAAACGATAGGGGTTCACTTCTGCATCTCCCATGGTGTACAGTGCAGCGGGTTTGCTGAAGGGGAAATGCTGGCTTATTTTGTCGGCATCCCACAGTTCAGCTTCAAAACCATAACGCTTCAAGGTCTGATATTCTTCCTCCAATAGGGCCACATCATCTTCACTGCTCGCAAAACAAAGACTTGTTCGTGGAATAAACCAAGGGTCTGTATCCAGGCTGTCTGCAATTTGAGCAAGTTGTTTCATGGCTTCACGACAAAGCTCATAAAAACGTACGCCTGTTGCTTCACCAAAAGTGTGGATACATGAGGTTAGTGTCTTGTCATTGGTGTATTGTAAAAGACCTGTATTGGCAGAACTGCTGCCGTTGGCAATGTCTCGCTTATCAATCACAACAGTGTTAACACCCTGTTCCGTGAGTAGTTTAGATGTCAATGCGCCCCCCATGCCCCCACCAATGATGAGGCAGTCACAAGAGATGTCTTCTTGCAGAGCAGAATAATTAAATGTTGAATTGAAAGTGGAGGGCCAGAAAGGTGTGCCATAGACCAGATCCATTAGAAACATCTCCTTTATAATTTAAATTTGTATACTTTTGTGTGACCGGGTTAACAATAATTGCGCATAAACTTTATGCCGAGGAGGCCATCGAAACATGCAGAATCATACTATGCAAGCGCTGAGTCCCAAGGAATTGAACTACATTGCGGACTCTATCACCAATGAAGAACTGCTGATTAAGCAGTGTGCAGCCACAGCTTCCATCACACATAATCCACAAATTCAACAAGCTCTGAATCACTATGTTCGCTCACATGAACAACATCTGAACACGCTTGTCAATGCACTGCAGCAACATCAGTCTCTTGCACCGGCGCAAGTCAGTAATTGAAGACAACTCTAACTGTATAGGAGGAAAACGCATGTATTCTCAATCTTTATCATCTAATGGCGCTTTTATGCAGGAGCAGGATCTGCTGAAGTCGATTCTTGCAGATTTAAGACGAACCTCGCGCGAATATACGACTGCGACAACGGAAGCTTCCTGCCCCATGACACGTCGAATGTTCACAGACCTGACAAACGATACCCTAAGATTACAAGGGGAACTGTTCAATCTGATGCAGCAAAACAACATGTATTCTGTCTCGTCCAAGGCACCTCGTCAGGATGTGGACAAGCAAATTCAGTCCGCCCACCAGACCCAACAAAAGTGTCAGCAATTCATTCAGGAAAAGAATACGCAGAACAGTTCATATAGCCAAGCTCCTAATGTGTCTCAGCATCAACCGAATTACGGTAACCCTTATTACATGTAACCTTTGCAAAAGAGGTTTGAAGCACCTAACGTTACAGGACCATACCACCGCTTGCCTGAATTCAGGGCAGGCGGTCTTTTGTCTATGCATCAACGTCAAATTCATGTAATATAAGTATTAATTCATTTTCAGGAACCTGGATGACGCTGGAGGGAAAACCATGAAAGATTTGAACGATCTGCAATTAAAAGTTCTGGATCTGCTGAAGGAAGACGCGAGAAGGACTCCCGCACTGCTGTCGACGCTGCTGGGGGAGTCGGAAGACAAGATCAAGAACGCCGTGGCACAGCTGGAACAAGACCACGTCATCGTGAAATACGCAACCGTCGTGAACTGGAGCAAAATAGATGATGAAAAAGTAACGGCCCTGATTGAAGTGCAGATCACGCCGGAGCGTGGTCGTGGTTTTGAAGGGATTGCCGAACGTATTTATCTCTATCCGCAAGTAAAGTCCGTATATCTCATGTCCGGTGCATACGATCTGCTCGTTGAAGTGGAAGGTGGCAACCTGCGTGAAGTCGCTAATTTTGTGTCGGAGAAACTGTCTCCGATAGACTCTGTACTTTCAACCAAAACGAATTTTATTCTTAAAAAATATAAGCAGGACGGGATTATCTTTGAAGACCATCAGGAAGACAACCGTCTCATGATCTCGCCGTAAAGGAAGATGTGTCATGATAGTGAATGAACAGACAACCGGGAACAACAAGAAAATGACATCTTATCTGGCACCCCTCGTGCAGCAGATACCTCCATCCGGAATTCGTAAATTTTTTGATCTGGTTGGAGACAACAAGGATATTATCACATTGGGTGTGGGTGAACCTGATTTTGTTACCCCTTGGCATATGCGTGAAGCTTGTGTATACTCGCTGGAAAGAGGTATGACCAGTTACACATCCAACGCAGGTATGCCGAAGTTGAGAGAAGCCATTAGTGAATATCTGGATACTCAGTTTGATACCAAATACGATCCCAAGGATGAGATTATTGTTACCGTGGGTGGCAGTGAAGCGATTGACTTGGCTTTGCGAGCATTAATCGTACCTGGTGACGAGATTCTCATTCCTGAACCTTCGTACGTGGCGTATTCACCAATCGCTTCAATCGGTGGCGGTATACCAGTTGGTGTTGATACCTATGCGAAAGATCAGTTCAAGTTAACGGCCGAAGCACTTGAAGCTGGTATCACGCCGAAGTCGAAAGTGGTTATTCTGTGTTATCCGAGTAATCCGACTGGAGCCATCATGACGTATGAAGAGTGGCTGCCTATTGCTGAAGTGATTAAAAAGCATGATCTGATTGTGATCGCGGATGAAATTTACGCTGAATTGACGTATACGCAAAAACATGTTAGCTTTGCAGCTATCCCTGACATGAAGGAGCGGACCATTCTCGTAAGCGGATTTTCGAAGGCTTTTGCAATGACAGGTTGGCGGATCGGTTACATGTGTGGTCATCCTGAGCTTATTGCAGCCATGCTCAAAATCCATCAGTATACGGTAATGTGTGCGCCGGCCATGGGTCAGGTTGCTGCACTTGAGGCGTTGACAAATGGTTTGGGTGAGAAAGATCGGATGGTAGAATCGTATAATCAGCGTAGACGTTTAATTGTGCAGGGCTTCAGAGATATTGGACTTGATTGTCATGAACCTCAGGGAGCATTCTATGCATTCCCGAGCATTCAAAAGACGGGTATGAGTTCAGACCTGTTTGCTGAGCGATTGTTAACGGAGAATAAAGTGGCTGCTGTTCCGGGCAATGTTTTTGGCCCTCAGGGTGAAGGCTTCTTGCGTTGTTCTTACGCTACTTCTGTAACCCAATTAAATGAAGCTTTGGAACGAATCGGAAACTTTGTTTACAAACTGCAAAAAGAGGGTTAATACTAAAGTAGAATCTTTTTACAAATGTGACATTGTTATTATTGGAAAAAAATAACTTTCTTTTACAAAATAATGTGATATAATTCAAATTTGAAATAAGTTTTCATATATTTGGAAACCATTTTTCCAAGGAGGGGTTAGCTTTGTTTTGTGTTGAATATGATTTACCGACGAATCGTGGGCACTATCTGGCAGAAGGCGATCATGGCGACCGATGGTCGGTGAAACCCGATAACGCATCTTTGCATGACATTTCCTTGGAAGATGAAATTCATATGCTTCGTCGCAAGATGGAACAGATCTTCCTCGAAGAGAAATCATTCACATCCGATATTGTAATTGAAATCAGCAGTTTGCTGGATTTAAAGATTAATGAATATATGAAGGCTAACCCGATTAAAGCAAAATAACGTTTATGCTGGATTGAAACGTTTCATTAATCGAATTAGAAAGTAAAGAAAGGGAGACCTGAGAAGGTCTTCTTTTTTTGTGTGTAAAGGCAGGGTGATCCCCCGATAAGCCAGGTTATTTTTTTGCGTGGAACAATTGTGATATATTGGACATAGGAGACTAAAGGGGGAACTGGAATGAAGAGATTTTGGGGGTTTACTGCAATCATTTCTATCGTTTTTCTGCTTGCTGGTTGTGGAGGTAAAGATGGTTTTTCCATATTCATCATTGATAACCAAGGAAATCCATCTGTAATCTCAGAGCAGTTACAGGCCAATCTGCAACAGAAACTGGGCGAGGAACCCAAGGTAGAAGTGATCACCAGTGCGATGTATGATGTTCAGAAAATTATGGTAGAGTATGCGGCTGGAGGACATGATATCTTCATATTGCCTGAATCCGACATGAAACAATACGGAAGTAATGGCTCCAATGTTCCGCTGGATGATACTTTTGATCCCAAGAAGTTTGAACGGGGTGTATTTGAGGGTGGAGTATTGGTAGAGAAGGGTGAAGGAGATGGAGGTTCAGATCTCAAGCAAGAATCACATCTTTACGGCATTCCACTCGAAGATATGAAAATGTTTAAAGATGTAGAATATGCTGCGAGCAATTTGTTCGCTACCATTCCAGTGTCATCTTCCAATGTCGAAGAATCCAAAAAAGTGCTGAAGGCGCTGACAGAGTAAAGAAAATTCAGAATGGCTATGGAAGGAGGGAAGCGGATTGCTGATTACGGTCACAGGCGGCATAGGTAGTGGTAAAACCCGGTTTGCCCTCAAGTACGCAGCCGGGATTAGCCGGGAGGGTGTATATTTATCCACCGGTGATCATGATCCCGTTATTCCCGAATTGCCATCCGCTCATTATCGTGCCATTCATGCCGGGAACGGTCAGCATCTGACAGAGGTGATCACCCAGATTAATCGGGAATCCAATCTGTTTTTGGCGGATCAGCGAATTGTAATTGTAGACAGTCTGACCTCCTGGATGGCTGCCGGTTTCAGGGCAACAAAGGATCTGGATCATCAGCGTTCAGAGACACAGCTTTTGCTTGATGCATTATTGTCTTATCAGGGGAAGTTGCTTGTGATTACCAATGAAATGCATGGCACATTGCATCCTACCGAGGAAGAACGAATATTTACAGCGAGAATGGCTTCGGTTAATCGGATGCTGCAGATACATGCTGAAAAGATGTACTTGCTGGTATCTGGTCTGGCTATCGATCTTAAGAGTCAGGGCATGCGAAATGAAGATGAACGATAGCGAGATGACATAAACGGGTGACATAAAGAAGCCTCCTTAACCACGAATTGGTGGCGAGGAGGCTTTATTTAATAAACTATCCTTTTTATTTCTGCTTTTTGCTACGTCTGATCCACCAGATGATACATCCGATGACAATGATGGCCAGAATGACATACACTACAATGGAATAGACGTCCATAAAGTGCAAAATGCTCTCCCATGATGCGCCAAGCGCAGCACCAACGCAGACAAGAATGACATTCCAGATCAATGTACCAATGGTTGTAAAGAGAAGGAATAAACCAAATTTCATATTGGACATGCCTGCTGGAATGGAGATAAGACTACGAACGAGGGGAACCATTCGGCAGAATAATACGGTCCACATGCCATATTTGTCAAACCATGCATCGACACGGTGAATGTCCTCTTTTTTGATGCGCAGAACATGTCCCCAGCGTTCCACAATTTTCTCAAGGCGTTCGACGTCAATGAGTAGACCAATACCATACAAGAGAACAGCACCAAGGACAGAACCAATAGTTGCAGCGATAATAACTCCTGGAAGAGTGAGACTGGTATAGGTGGTCATGAATCCGCCAAACGGCAAGATGATTTCGGATGGAATTGGGGGAAATACGTTCTCAAGAGCAATAATGAGTGCAATGCCTATGTAGCCGTATTGTTCCATGAAATCGGTTATCCAGTTTTGCATAATCGTCTCCTTTACTTTTGGTTTCCTTTGATTTGTCGTATACTCGGCAGAGCACACCAATTCTTATATACGTGTAAAGCGATAGACGGGTTTCTGAAAAAATGGCATTCCCGTATTCATTATTATATTACCAATTGGAGGGATAACGATGGGCATATATACACGAACAGGTGACGAAGGACAGACTTCGGTCATCGGTGGACGCGTCATCAAGGATGATGACCGAGTTGAGGCTTATGGTACGATTGATGAGTTGAACTGTTTTGTAGGCCAGGCGATCAGCCTTATTGACTCGGCTCAAGGGGAATTTGAAGATCTGCGTGAACATTTGCTGGAAGTTCAGCAGGAACTGTTTGATTGCGGGTCGGATCTGGCCTTTGTGAAGATTAGTGAGACCAAATATAAGGTGAGAGATGAAATGGTCACACGTCTGGAACAATGGATCGACCAGTATGATGCAGAGAATCCAAAAGTGGAACGGTTCATTATTCCTGGTGGTAGTCAGCTTTCTTCTGCTCTTCATGTGTGCCGTACTGTATGTCGTCGCGCAGAGCGTCGCACGGTAACACTTGGACAACATACAGATATTAATCCGTCTGTACGACGGTATCTAAACCGACTGTCTGATTATTTCTTCGTGGTTGCACGGACGGCCAACGCGAGACAACAGGTGGCCGATATTGAATATGTGCGGAGCAAAAAAGTCTTCCGCCGCAAAGAATGAGCCAGTATTATTCGCCGATTGTCTACACGGTGACCGAACAAGAAGATGGCTGGCTGCTGAAGACCGTGCTTCAGCGGCGGCTGCTGGTGTCGCGTAAGCTTTTGTCCAAAATTAAGCTGACGGAGCAAGGTGTCATGCTTAATGGAGAGCGCGTGTACATTAGCGTCAAGGTAGCTGCGGGTGATGTCGTTGAAGTTCGGATGGAGCAAGAGGAATCGGATGATATTTTGCCTGAGCCTATTCCATTTACCGTTCTGTATGAAGATGAGCACTTGCTTATTGTCAACAAGGATGCGGGCATCATCGTTCATCCAACACATGGACATTACACGGGGACTTTGGCAAATGGCGTTGTTCATTACTGGAAAACCAAGGGCGAGCGTTTCCGGTTCAGACCGATTCATCGACTTGATCAGGAAACGTCAGGTGTGCTCGCAATAGCCAAGAACCCTTATGTGCATCAGCATGTCTCTGAACAGATGATCGCTGGAACAGTAGACAAGAAATATATTGCACTTGTGCACGGCAGCCCTGTACCGGAACAAGGGGCAGTAGATGGCCCGATCGATCGTGATCCTGAAGAGCCACACCGCCGAATCGTAACACCTGATGGTTACGCTGCAAGAACGTTGTACACAACCTTAACACGTTGGTCAGGGGGCAGCGCCAGTGCGATAAGCCTCAAGCTGGAAAGTGGCAGAACCCATCAAATCAGGGTACATATGACGTCCATTGGCTGTCCATTAATCGGTGATCGAATGTACAAGACACTACCTGTGCACGAGATCGATGAGCAGACCATGGCTGTTCGAGAAGAACGGGATACCTGGATCGAACGCCAGGCATTACATGCCTGTGAGCTGACATTTGAACATCCCATTCTACAGGAACGCATAACGTTCCAGGCTCCTTTTCCAGCAGATATGGCCGCGCTGGAGAAGCGTTTGAATGATGAGGTAGCTCCGAGAGAAGAACTGTAGGAAGCTGCGACGGGGCTCTTAGATTTCCTTAGATACGCCCTCTGTGTCGTAGCTTTCTGTACGGCAAGCCTTGGTTGAGGTCAACGCTGGTGGGCTATTCCATGTGAGGGGGCTTAATGCACCTGAACAACATGCCGCAGGCTAATCATTATGGTTGTAGACTCTTTAGTCCTTAAAGTTTTAAGGTCTTGATCCAAAAAATATAGCGAATGTGTTTTGATCTCATTCGCAAAAGTCAGTAAAATTACATGGCGATGGTATCGATTTGGAGCGACTTTTGGATTTGTGAAGCAAACCAAGGGAAGCGAGAAGTCGATACCGGAGCATTTGGAGGAACACATACCATGAGTAACTTAAAAATATATCAATATGCCAAATGCGGCACATGCCGCAAAGCTGTAAAATGGCTTGAAGCTCAAGGACATGAGCTGGAGTTAATCCCTATTTTTGACTCACCGCCATCAGAATCTGAACTAACAGAACTCATCCAAAAGAGCGGACTGGAAGTGAAAAAGTTCTTTAATACGAGTGGGGAAGTGTACAAAGAACAACAATTGAAGGACAAGCTTCCGGGCATGTCCGCTGATGAACAGATTAGTTTACTGGCTTCCAATGGTCGTCTGATCAAACGTCCAATCGTTACGAATGGAGAAAAGGTGACGGTTGGGTTCAAGGAAGAAACGTACGAGCAGGAATGGAATAACGCATAAACGCGCTGAATATCAGCCTTGAATTGTTCAAAATTCAGGGCTTTTTTGGCTGAACGATGGTTGGCGGAACTATGCTATAATGATAGAATTAGTTTCGATATTTTATATGCTAGATTTAGATAGGAGAGAACAAATTCAAGTGAATCAACGTAATGAACCTACTTTGTTGCTGGTAGACGGTATGGCGGTGTTGTTCCGTGCTTTTTATGCGACATCTGCAAGCGGATATATCAGACGTACAAAGGCAGGATTGCCTACCAACGCAGTCTACGGATTTATCCGTTATTTCTGGGATGCGGTTCAGACTTTTGGGCCAAGTCATGTCGTATGTTGTTGGGATATGGGCGGTAAGACGTTCCGCGGTGAAGAATACGCAGCTTACAAAGGCAACCGGGCCGAAGCTCCGGATGACCTGATTCCCCAGTTTGCTCTGATTCGTGAAGTCATGGATAGCCTGGGTATTCCGAATATAGGTGCACAAGGATTCGAAGCCGACGATTGCATCGGGACGCTTGCGAAGTATTATACCGAAGAGACCGATATGAATGTTATGGTACTGACGGGTGACCACGACATGTTGCAACTGATCAATGACCGCACAAGTATCATTATTATGAAAAAAGGCCATGGCAACTACATGGTGTACAACCCTGAAACGCTCATGGCTGAGAAACAACTGACACCTCGTCAAGTGATTGACATGAAGGGTCTGATGGGAGATGCCAGCGACAATTATCCCGGAGTACGGGGAATTGGTGAGAAAACAGCGTTGAAGCTTGTACAGGAATACGGCTCCATTGAAGGGATTCTGAGCAACATGGATAAACTGACCCCTTCGGTGCGTAACAAGATTGAGAATGATCTGGACATGCTTCATCTGTCCCGCAAACTGGCAGAGATTCATTGTGCTGTTCCGGTTGCCTGTGCGCTGGATATCTGTGAATTGCGTCTTGATCCGGATATGGTGATGGACAAGTTTGAACAACTTGAGATGAAGAGCCTTGGCTCTTGGATGGGAGTGGCAATAGGGTGAGCAACATGAATAACGTACGAACAGGCAAAAAGTGGTGGACAGGGGCTATGGCCCTTGTCCTGGCCTTGCCCGTAATTCTTTCGGGAGCAGTAAGTGCACCACAGACAGTAGATGCCAAAGCAGCAATTAACACCAAAGTACAGAAAGTAAAAGCAGCAGGACGTAATTTTACCGTACAGACCGTTTCGATTCCAAAGGGAACACCGGTTACCGTGGGACTCGCGAAGAAGCAAGTTGGCCAGACGGCAACATTGCCATCGATTGTGAAAGCCTATGGTGCGCAAGCAGCCATTAACGGAGCGTTTTTTGAAGCATATAACGGAGCACCAGATCCATACGGTATGTTAATAGCAAATGGTAAGGTCATACATATTGGAAGATACGGAACATCCATCGGATTTAAGGAAGACGGCTCGGCGATCATGGATTCACTTCAGGTGAGTTTGACAGGTAAAGTAACGGATACAAAAGGTAAATCACGCAGTTGGTATGCCACCTTTATTAATCGAACACCTTCAGCGAACGCAAGCATTACGATGCTGTATACGCCTGAACGAGGTGCCACAGTCGGATTCAAAGGTGGCACTGCGGTTGTCATGGAGAAAGGTATCGTGACCAAAAAAGTGCCCAATACAAATGTAGCGATTCCTAAGAATGGCTCGGTACTGGTTTTCACAGGTAATCAGAAGTCTTCTTCGGACCGTTTCACCGTTGGTTCGACCGTAGAAATGAATTATAAGTATACGAACGCAGCAGGCAAAGAGATCCCTTGGCAAGATGTAGTGACTGCTGTTGGGGCAGGACCCCGTCTGGTAAAAGACGGTAAGGTAGCTGTCAATCCGACGAGCGAAGGTTTCAAGGATGCCAAGATTCTTAATGCTTCCGGAGCCAGAAGTGGTATTGCGATCATGGCGGACGGTTCTGTTATGCTGGCTACCGTTTCCGGAGCAACAATCAAGGAGTGGGCAGCGGTGATGCAGAAGCTTGGCGCCAAACAGGCCATGAATCTGGATGGCGGTGCTTCCTCGGGTATGTATGCCGGGGGCAAAATGCTGACTTCTCCAGGTCGGCTCTTGAGTAATACACTCGTATTTGGCGGCTCTGTGCGTTAAAAGAAAGTGATTATAGGAGGTATGACGCAAATGACACTCACATCTGATCGAAAGCCAGGGGAGGGCAATACAGCTGTTCTGGCCATTAATGTAGGACTGCCGCAGCCGCTCCCTGGGCAGAAGCGTGAAGTGCTGAGCTGCATTGTGAAACATCCTGTATCCGACGCGGTTTTCCTGTCATTCACTGGAATGACAGGGGACGCGCAGGCGGATCTGGTGCATCATGGCGGCCCTGACAAAGCCGTTTGTGTATACGATTACAGTCGTTATCCGGCGCTGGAACAACTGATGGATCGCAAGCTGGATTGGGGAGCTTGTGGAGAAAATCTGACAGTTGAAGGCTGTGCCGAAGAAGACGTCCGGATTGGTGATGTGTACGAGTTGGGCGAAGCCACAGTGCAGGTCAGTCAGCCCAGACAACCTTGCTTCAAGCTGGGTGCGAGGTATGACTATAAGGAGCTGCCTGTTTATTTTCAGGAGAGTGGATATACCGGCTTTTACTTTCGTGTACTGCAAGAGGGTGAGGTAGGGCCTTCATCGATATTTCGACGGATCAGCACCGATCCAGCCTCAATGACGGTTCTTGAAGCCAATCGAATTATGCATCAGGGGAAAGAAAATGTCGAAGGTATTCAGGCGTTGCTGGCCATTCCTGCGCTGTCAGACAGCTGGAGGCAAACGTTAATGAAACGATTGTCCAAGTTGGAGATTAATTAGCAGGGTAATTATCGTGTCATCAAGTAAAGCAATTCGAATTCCTTTTTAAACTAACTTGGGAGTGTGACTAACATGACGATCTTAGGCGCAATTGAAGCAGGCGGAACCAAATTTGTATGTGGTATTGGCACAGAAAACGGAGAAGTTCTGGAACGCGTAAGTTTTCCAACAACAACACCGGAAGAGACCATGGCTCAAGTGATTTCATTTTTTGAAGGCAAAGGCATTGAAGCTCTGGGTGTAGGTTCATTCGGTCCGATTGATCCGATTGAAGGAAGCCCAACATATGGCTATATCACAACAACACCTAAACCACATTGGGGACAATATAACGTGATTGGCAAGCTCAAGGAGCATTTTGATGTGCCGATGACATTTGATACGGATGTGAATGGTGCGGCACTTGGAGAAGCAACCTGGGGCGCTGCACAAGGTCTTGAGAGCTGTCTGTATATCACTGTGGGTACAGGTATTGGTGCAGGTGCTGTGGTTGGCGGTAAAATGGTCCATGGATTGTCACATCCAGAGATGGGACATATCATTGTACGCAGACATCCAGAGGATACATACGAGGGTTTCTGTCCGTATCATGGTGACTGCCTCGAAGGCCTTGCAGCTGGCCCAGCTATTAACAAACGTTGGGAGCAACCGGCTTATGAACTGCCTGCAGATCATAAAGCTTGGGAGATCGAAGCACATTACCTGGCACACGCCCTGATGAACTATGTTCTGATTCTCTCTCCGCAGAAAATTGTCATGGGTGGCGGAGTAATGAAGCAGGAGCACCTGTTCCCGATGGTTCGTAGCAAACTGCAGGAGTTGCTTGCAGGATACGTTCAGCATCCGGCACTTCAATCCGACATTGACCAGTATGTTGTTTCACCAGGACTTGGCGACAATGCAGGGCTGTGTGGTTCGCTGGCGCTTGCCAAGTTGGCATTGAATAAGTAGGTCATTAAGGGATTGACGAATTTTACCATTGTGGTATGATATGGGCAACAGCATAGTACGGTTAATGAGGAAGCACCTCTCTTGCATGGATTTTGCAGGAGGGGTGTTTTTTTGTGCTGCCTATAGGTAGCATCTTTAACTCGTATAAGCTGAATATTCAAAGGGAGGGAACGAAAATGGAAGTCATTTTCATGAACAGATTGTCCAGAATGTCAGATCAGAATGCAGAGTATGCACAGTTATGGATTGGGGAAGAGGAAGATAGTTGGCAGCTGGGATGGAGTCGCTACGAGGAAGGAGAGCATGAGGACAGCATCTGGTATGAAGGGACTTCTTGGGAGGAGCTGCTTCATATTTACCGTCATCAGCTTGCCATACAGATGAGTGAGGGGTACCGACCGCAGTTGCAGGGGTTATTTCATGAGAATGATGATCTGAAGTCACGCAGTTATGGTGGACAGCGGCTCCATTGTTACAGTGAGTTATACGGCAATGAACAATTATATACGGATCTGTGCACATGGCGCAGGAAGAGAGCTGTGTCTGACCGGAAGGCACCGTATTTTATTGCAACGAATCGTCTGCTGCGTTTGATCAGTGCCTTTGTTCCGCAATCGCTGGATGAACTGATGCAACTTCCGGGCGTAGGAGAGAGCAAAGCAACTGAGTATGGTGCGGAATGGATGGAGATTACAACCGGACTGGAGCGTTCAACGACATTCCCGCTGGACTGGGTATACACGGCGCTGAAGGAAGAAGAGTATGAGAGTTGGTTATACAAGCAGAGAGAGCAGAAGTACAAGCAGGAACTTGATAAGTTCACCACGCGTAAGCAGGTGCTTGAAGGCATGAAGGAAGGGCATACGTTAGAGGAGATTGTTAATCGATCCGGATTATCCCGACGCGAGTTGGTTGAGCTGTTAGAGGCACTGGATCATGAAGGTTATGACACCGATTGTCTTCTTGATGTGGAGCTGGCAGTGATGCCAGAGAACGAACAAGAGGCCGTATGGAGTGCGTATGAGGAGCTGGGAGATACGTTCCTGAAGCCAGTATTACATAAGGTGTATGGAGGAGAGAAACCCGATGGAGGAAGTCTGGAGCAGGTCTATGAAAGACTGCGCATGATTCGAATCCGCTTCCGTCGGCACGCAGAGACAGAGAAGAATGTTGGTTAATACTCAGAAATGAAAAAAGACGAGGCGTTTCTCCCGGAGGAGCGCTTCGTCTTTGTTATTTCATACGAGTTCATACCCAGTCTTTCTTGCGGAAAATGAAGAACATGCTCAGGCCCAGTGTAACCATCAGGCCAATCACAACAAAATAGCTGTATTTCCAGTTAAGCTCTGGCATATTCGTAAAGTTCATGCCGTATATACCGGTAATGACCGTCAGCGGCATGAAGACCGTGGTAATGGCGGTAAATACACGCATGATCTCATTCGCCCGGTTCGCAATACTGGATTGGTAGGCTTCTCGTAAGTTGCCCATCAGGTCGCGATAAGTCTCAAAGGTTTCAGATATTTTTACAGCATTCTCATAGATGTCACTGAAATACTTTTGCAGTTGATCATCGATGAGACGCAGATCTTTTTTGTTCAGGGTGTTAATGACCTCTTTCTGAGGTCCAAGCACTTTTTTCAGCCACAGAATCTCACTGCGTAGCCCGATAATTTCATTCAGATGTGACTTTTTGGTGTGCATCAGAATGTCTTCCTCAAGCTTCTCGATCCGTGCTTCAATTCGGTCACCTACGGTGAAATAATTATCAACAATCAAGTCAACCAGCAAATATAGCAGACGATCCGGTGTACTGATTTCCTGTTCCCACAGGATAGGTTTCAGTGTGCGCAATTCGCTGATCTTGTGCTTTGTAACACTAATAATGAAATGTCTGCCAAGGAATAAGTTAACCGCACGTAGAAATATCTCTTCATCATCAAAACGGATGCTATTAATAACAATAAAATAATGGTTCTCATAAATTTCAATCTTCGGACGTTGTTCTTCGTCACTAAGACAGTCTTCCACAGCCAGATCATGCATCAAGAACAGCGGCTGAAGTACCGCCAAATCGTCTACGTCTGCATCAATCCAGTAAAATCCTTCCGCTGGTGGAGTCAGCGCCTGCTGAATGTCGTCCACCGGAATAAATACACCGTTGTTTACCAACCGGATTTTCATCGTTAATCTACTCCTTCTGCACCCGCCAACTTGGCGGATATTATCATTATGGGCGCAAAAAGAACAAATCAGCCGGTCGGCAGCGGAGCCTGGAGATCAGGGCTGCGTTCACTATATAATCAAACGGAAGTCACTTCCCGCTGCCGGCATGCTGATGTCAATTCTCTATGCAGTTTGTCGGAATTCGGCTGCCAGTCAGGCCTCGGGTCGCCATCCATTTAATATGTCACCTCTCACATAAGGGTTTATAACACCTTGTTTAGTATACCGCTGGTACAAGGTGCTTTCAAGCGCAAAAATGTGTCTATTTCGCGCCCTGAGGCAGTGTATGACAACGGATGATGAACGGTTCCGGTCTGGGAAGCAGACATTGAACTGCAACTTGACGTGAGGGCATTAATGTAATAAAGTAGACGGTGAACCATATTAAATTACAATCTAATACAGCGAAATCTTATCAAGAGTAGGTGGAGGGACTGGCCCGATGAAACCCGGCAACCGGCGGTATACCGCACGGTGCTAATTCTTGCAGCGACTAAGTGTCAAGTGGCACTGTTGTAACTGAGAGATGAGAGAGGCGCATATCTTTTTTACATATGACCTTTCTCGAAATCCGAGGAAGGTCTTTGTCATATGCCCCGACTTCTCAGCAGTGATTTTCGCTAAGGAACTTGAGGTTGTTTGTAACGTTGGATGAAAGAGCAATTCAATGTTTTTACAAGCTCAAGGCAGTCTATAACTGTATTGATGTGAAGACATCAAGCCAGGGGTGGCTGCATCTATCTATGCACAAGGAGGAGTTAGACTTACTATGCCAATCAAAATACCCGATACTCTACCTGCAAAAGAAGTACTTGAGGGAGAGAATATCTTCGTCATGGATGAAACTTCTGCATATCAGCAGGATATTCGTCCACTCCGTATCGCTATATTAAACCTGATGCCCACAAAGGAAACGACCGAAACACAATTGCTTCGTCTGGTGGGAAACACGCCTATTCAGGTGGATGTCGTTCTCGTACATCCCAAATCCCATACGTCGAAGAATACGTCTCAGGAGTATTTGGATCTGTTCTATAAAACCTTCGATGAGATTGAGCACCGCCGTTTCGATGGAATGATTATTACGGGCGCCCCTGTGGAACAGATGGATTTCGAAGACGTGAACTATTGGAATGAAATCCAGGAGATCTTCGAATGGACTAAAACCAATGTGACTTCAACCCTCCACATATGTTGGGCTTCCCAGGCAGGTTTATACCATCATTTTGACGTACCCAAGGTTGCACTTGATGAAAAGTGTTTTGGCGTTTTCCCACATACCATCAATAAACCACATGTTCCGTTGTTGCGTGGATTCGATGAAGTATTCAACGTTCCACATTCCCGTCATACGGAAGTGAGACGCGAAGATATTGAAAAGAATGAGAATTTAGAGATTTTGGCTGAATCCGAGGAAGCGGGGATCTTCCTGGTTGCTACCAGAGACGGCAAACAGATTTTTGCCACAGGACATGCCGAGTATGACCCGTTCTCATTAAAGTGGGAGTATGACCGGGATACAGCTAAAGGGTTGGATATCGCATTGCCTAGACATTATTATCCGAATGACGATCCTTCCCGTGTGCCACCAGCTACTTGGCGCGCTCATGCCAACTTATTATTCTCTAACTGGCTCAATTACTATGTGTATCAAGAAACACCTTACGATATTGGCCCGCAAATCTAATCGAGATTACAGGAGGATGCAGCAATGGAAGACAACAACAAGTTGAAAATCGAAAGCCGCTTAGCACAAATTGGGTCCATCAATGAACCGGTTACAGGCGCCATTAACTTTCCGATCTATCAATCCACTGCGTTTCGCCACCCGAAGCTTGGACAAAGCACGGGGTTTGATTATATTCGTACGACCAACCCAACTCGCAAAGTGTTGGAAGAGGCGGCCGCAGCGCTGGAGTCCGGTGATGCAGGATTTGCCTGTAGCTCAGGTATGGCCGCGCTACAAACCATCTTTGCCATGTTCGGTCAAGGGGATCATCTGATTGTATCGCTGGATCTATACGGCGGAACCTATCGTCTGCTTGAACGCATCTTGTCCCGTTTCGGTGTAACCGCAAGTTATGTGGATACAAATGACATTGCAGCACTGGAAAATGTTCGTCAGCCGAATACCAAAGCTGTATTTATTGAGACACCAACCAATCCGTTGATGATGATCACAGATGTGGAAGCTGTCGCTTCCTGGGCGAAAAGTTACAACCTGTTGACCATTGTTGACAACACGTTGCTGACTCCATTTTTCCAACGTCCGATTGAACTGGGTGCCGATATCATCATTCATAGCGCTACCAAATATCTGGGCGGACACAATGATGTGTTGGCCGGATTAATTATTACCAAAGGTGAGGCGTTATCTGCTGAGATGGCGTTCCTGCATAATTCCATTGGAGCGGTATTATCTCCAAGTGACTCCTATCAGCTGATGAAAGGTATGAAAACGCTGGCTCTTCGCATGGAGCGTCATGAGCACAATGCACTTACCATTGCCAAATACTTGCTTGAGCACCCAGCGGTGGTTGAAGTGTATCATCCAGGCCTATCGGATCATCCGGGGTATGAGGTACAGAATAAACAATCCACGGGTAACACCGGTATCTTCTCTTTCAAAGTGAAGGATGCACGTTATGTTGAACCATTACTTCGTCATATCAAACTCATTGCTTTTGCCGAAAGTCTCGGTGGAGTTGAATCACTCATGACTTATCCAGCAGTACAGACTCATGCGGATATACCTCTTGAAATACGTGAAGCCGTAGGTGTGGATGACCGTCTGCTCCGGTTCTCCGTGGGTATTGAACATGCAGATGATCTGATTGCAGATCTCGGCAATGCTCTGACAGTTGCACAACAGGAAGTGGAAGGAGGCGTGCACTCATGAGTGAGTCCAACAACAAGCCCAATTCCGAGTTGAAATTTGATACCAAATTGCTCCATTTTGGAGATGAGATTGACAAAACGACTGGAGCGTCCAGTGTACCGATCTACCAAGCATCAACATTCCATCATTTTGATATCTTCAATCCGCCTCAACATGATTACAGTCGTTCGGGTAATCCGACACGTCAGGCTTTGGAAGATTACATCACACTGCTGGAGGGCGGTGCACGAGGATTCGCCTATTCATCGGGAATGGCCGCGATATCCAGCGTGTTCATGATGTTCTCCGCAGGGGATCACATGATTGTTACGGAAGACGTATATGGAGGTACGTATCGTTTGCTTACTTCCATATTAAGCCGTATGCAGATCGAGACAACCTTTGTAGACATGACCAATATAGATGAAGTAAAAGCGGCACTCAAGCCAAACACCAAGGCAGTTTATATGGAAACACCGTCCAACCCTACACTACGAATTACGGATATCGCTGCCGTAACTGACTGGTCGAAGGAACATGACCTGATCACGATTCTGGATAACACCTTTATGACACCGTACTATCAGCGTCCAATTGAGCTTGGTGTGGACATCGTCGTACATAGTGCTACGAAGTTTCTCGGAGGTCACAGTGATGTACTGGCAGGGTTAGCTGTTGCTCGTACGGAATCACTTGGCGTACAACTGAAACAGTTGCAAAATGGACTCGGGACTGTACTCGGGGCACAAGAATCCTGGCTTCTGATGCGCGGGATGAAAACCTTGGGGGCTCGCATGGCTCATAGTGAACGGAGCACAGCCAAACTGGCGGCATGGCTTAATGAGCGCAGTGATATTACTGCTGTCTTTTATCCTGGACTGGAGGAACATCCGGGCCGCGAGGCACATGAGCGCCAATCCACAGGATATGGAGCTGTCGTTTCATTTGACGTCGGTTCAGGTGATCGTGCAAAAGCAGTTCTTAACCGGGTGAAGCTCCCCATTGTTGCTGTAAGCTTGGGAGCTGTGGAGAGTATTCTGTCCTACCCAGCGATGATGTCTCATGCGGCAATGCCGGCTGAGGTTCGCCGTGACCGTGGCATTACAGATGGGTTGCTGCGCTTCTCTGTAGGTCTGGAAGATATCGAAGATCTCATTGTAGATTTGGAACAAGCACTTCAGGAATCCTAACAAAAGTGGATGCCCGAATACGCCGATGCGTATCACTTAATCTCGAACTAATTCTTTTCCATATGTAAAAATTTTTACTTATTTTTAAAGCACCTGTACATAAGGTGCTTTTTTTCACATGTAACCTGTGTTACGATATGTGGAGTACAGAAATACGATGTTGCCACCAGAACTTGCTTCTCTTGAACAAGTTGGGACGGATCGTTATATAATTTCTCTTCATGAGGGAGGCTTTTTTACGATGAGTACGGTAGACCGTATCTTAGATAAAGCCCTTCGGGGCGAACGTTTGGACTTGGAAGACACGATTGAGCTATTTGAATCGAATGAAGTGGACAAAATCGGGGCAGCTGCTAATGTCATTATGAAACGCATGCACCCTGAACCATACAGAACATTTGTAATTGGGCGTAACGTCAACTACACAAACGTGTGTGATGTGTACTGCCGTTTTTGTGCTTTCTACCGCAGACCTGGTTCGGATGAAGGTTATGTGCTTCCGGACGAAGTTATTTTCCAGAAGATTCAGGAAACGGAAGATGTGAATGGAACCGAGATTTTGATGCAAGGTGGAACGAATCCAAACTTGCCTTTCAGCTATTATACAGACCTGTTGAAAGCCATCAAAGAGCGTTTCCCGAACATCACGATGCACTCTTTCTCCCCAGCGGAGATTATGAAAATGGTTGAAGTATCCGATGGCCTTACATTGGAAGAAGTTGTTCGTGCCATTCACGAAGCTGGACTGGATTCCTTGCCTGGCGGTGGCGCTGAAATTCTGGATGACCGCACACGTCGGAAAATCAGCCGCTTGAAAGGTTCATGGCGGGATTGGATGGACGTTATGCAAACTGCACACCGCATCGGTATGAACACCACGGCAACGATGGTTATCGGCCTTGGTGAATCGATGGAAGAGCGTGCATTGCACTTGCTCCGTGTACGTGAAGCTCAGGACGAATGTATTGCGAACAAGTATGACTCCGAAGGTTTCCTGGCGTTCATTCCTTGGACTTTCCAGCCAGACAATACCAACCTCAAGCTGGAGCGTCAGACTCCAGAAGAGTACTTGAAGACTGTAGCCATCAGCCGCCTTGTACTTGATAATATTAAGAACATTCAATCCTCTTGGGTAACGATGGGTCCTGAGATCGGTAAGAAGTCGCTTGAATTTGGCTGTAATGACTTCGGTAGCACTATGATTGAAGAGAACGTTGTATCTGCTGCTGGTGCAACATATAAAGTTAACATTGAATCCATTCTCCGTTTGATTCGGGAGTCCGGTTATATCCCGGCACAACGTAACACCCGATACGAGATTGTGCGCATGTTCGACGAAGAGAATGCCGTACATGAAGATTTCGTAATGCAGAACTAATTCTAATTAATTCAATACTACTCTTTATAAACTTTGATCGTTAGATAAGTATTTATGAAGCCAAGCCCGCTGACTACTCCGTTTGGAGATACGGCGGGCTTTTTGATTTCTTTCTGCGGTTCGAGGTCATCAAACAGTACATGTTACGCAATTGGCGATATTTTATATTGAAATTGAACTGTTACAATGAAAGGGAACTTGTGTAGTCAGACACGCTGGAAGGGGTTAAACCGATGAAGAGAAGAATACTTGGCAAGACGAAACTGGACGTACCTGTATTGAGTTTTGGAGCATCCTCACTCGGTTCTGTATTTCGTGACATTGACCGGGACGAAGGGATTCGCACTGTACATGCGGCCGTAGATGCGGGGATGAATTACATAGACGTTTCGCCTTACTACGGGCTGACAAAAGCGGAGTCCGTGTTGGGTGAAGCCATCCGCAGCTTGCCGCGAAATTCATATATGTTATCAACCAAAGCCGGAAGGTATGGGGAAAATGAGTTTGATTTTTCACGTCAGCGGATTCTGGATAGCGTGCAAGAGAGCCTGGATCGACTGCATACAGACTATATCGACATTCTGTTCCTGCATGATATAGAATTTGTGCCAGCAAAGATCATCGTAGAAGAAGCCTTTCCAACGTTGCTGCGTCTGAAAGAGCAGGGAGTTATACGACATGCGGGCATTTGTGGATTGCCCTTGCCGTTGTTCGAGAAGGTTCTGCCACAGATCGATGCGGATGCGATCATCTCGTATTGTCATTATTCATTGAATGATACCTCATTATTATCGTTATTGCCCCTGTTGGAAAAAAAAGAAATTGGCCTCGTCAATGCTTCGCCTCTTTCTATGGGCTTGTTGAGTACCCGAGGGGCTCCTGCCTGGCATCCGGCAGACGATCGGGTGAAAGAGCTCTGCCTGAAGGCTGCCCGCTTCTGTGCAGAACAAGGTAGTGACATTGCCAAGCTGGCCGTGCAATTCTCCACATCGAATGAACGAATTCCGACAACACTGGTGAGCAGTGCCAGCCAGCGCAATATCCTCAATAATGCAGCCTGGATAGAGGAACCGTTGGATCAGAGCCTGCTGGATGAAGTGCTGCGCATTCTGGCTCCATTGCATAACGAGACGTGGTCAAGCGGACGACCTGAATATAATACGAAGCCAAGCAACACGTCAGCAGAAGCATCCAAGGGGGAGCAACGATGAGAGCCATTGTATGTGAAGAAATAGATCAATTGAAGCTCCAGGACCTGCCTCAACCAGAACGAGCAGAAGGAGAGGCGTTGGTTGCCATTCGGCGGATTGGGATCTGTGGAACGGATCTGCATGCGTACAAAGGCAATCAGCCATTCTTTACCTATCCTCGTGTTCTGGGTCATGAACTGGCGGCTGTTATTGAAGAAATCGGTCCGAACGAGGCTGGGTTACAGCCTGGGGATCAGGTAAGTATTATTCCGTATCTGCACTGTGGTCACTGTATTGCATGTCGCAGTGGAAAAACCAATTGTTGTGCGTCCATGCAAGTCATGGGTGTGCACGTAGACGGAGGCATGAGAGAAAAAATCAACGTGCCTGTCTCACATCTGCTCTCAGCAGAGGGTTTGACACTGGATGAGACGGCAATGGTAGAACCATTAAGCATTGGAGCCCATGCCGTCAGAAGAGCAGGAATTAAACCTGGTGAGCATGTGGTTGTGATTGGAGCTGGACCCATTGGATTGGGTGTGATGGCATTTGCCAAACAGGCGGGGGCGCGTGTTATTGCCGTTGATCGTAATCTGGACAGGCTGGAGCTTAGCCGGACTTGGGCTGGAGCGGATGACCTGGTACAGGCCAATGAACATGCTGTACAACAAGTAGCTGAAATTACGGGAGGCGACTATGCTACAGCTGTCTTCGATGCAACAGGTAACGTGAATTCCATGAATGGGGCCATTCAATATGTGGCGCATAGTGGTCAACTCATTTTTGTAGGACTGGTGAAAGCGGATATTACCTTTCATGACCCCGAATTTCACAAGCGGGAGATGAGCATCCTGGGCAGTCGAAACGCAACCTGTGAAGATTTTGAACAAGTCCTGTCGACCTTGCGTCAAAAGAAATTAAGCATGGATGGGTATATCACACACCGAGTGGAATTTGATGAGTTACCTACTGCAATAGATCAATGGCTTTTGCCAGATTCACATGTAGTCAAAGCTATCGTTGAACTATAATATCAATTAATTATAATAACAGAAAAAAACGCTCTCTGACCTTGGTGGACAATACTGTCCATCCATAGGGGAAGAGAGCGTTTTTTTATTTTTCCGGATTCGTTACAATGCCCGCATGTGGATCAATGTGACGCACAATGGACTTCAACCAGATCATCTCAAGCACATGTACCTCATAATAAAGTGCACCCGGGATTTGCCTGATCCATCCTTCCGCCATCGCGAGTTGTGTTGAGTCAGAAGTGGCTTCCAGAATTCCAGGTTCACGGCGTAGCCGTTTGCGTACAGCTTTTTCAACTTGAGAGCTTTGTGTGGTCAATATGCATACTTTGCGTTTGGAAGAGAAGCCCCTGAACGCAATGTACACCATTTCATAAGCAATAAGATAGGCGATTACGGAATACATCGCTTGGTCCCAGCCAAAGACAACACCAGCGGCTGTCAGTATCAACAAGTTAAGCAGCATGATTATTTTTTCGATAAGCATCCGTTTTCCGCTAAATACACGTTCAGGTGGGCGGGAAGACGGATCACCGATTTCCAGCGTATCCAGTGTCCCGCCATACCGTACGACGAGCCCAATTCCGAGTCCGAGGCATAATCCGCCAAACATGGCGGCAGCCAGCGGATGCTCTACAAGTGGCGGCATGGGATGAAGCACAATGGCACCGATCGAAAAGACAACCAGACCTAGAACAGTAACCAGTACAAATTTCTTCTGCACAATCTTGTAAGACAGAAATATAAACGGCACATTGAATAAAAATAGGAACAATCCAATCCTCATTTCGGTCCAGTGGGCGAAGAGTGAGGAAATGCCTGTAATGCCTCCAATAATAATCTTATTGGGGTGTAAGAACAATTCAAGTCCCACGGAGGCCAGAATTCCGCCCGCAATAACGAGAAACAGGTTTAACCAGCGGCGGGTAGACGATATCCTGGTCTTGGCGGTGTTTGGCACCGGATTAGCCGATATCAGAGGTGCTTTCATAGGTCATCCTCCTTAGTGCGGCTTTCGAGCCATTCTCCCTGGGTTAGTCACAGAAAGATCGGCGTAAGAGCCGCGAAGTACGTTAGTATGTCTGTTCTGTACAGACATAGGTGTTATCCTTCTTTCTGCAGCACCTTTGGTTCTTCTTTCTTTTTCCGAGGATCTTTGAACTTGAATATTTTATCCAATAAACGGAATACATGTTTGGACTCTTTGGTTAATAAAGGACCCAGAATGGCCAGAATTAGGACATACAGCGCGGCAAACGGTTGAATCATTGGCAACAGTCCCCCGGCTTTACCCATGTTGGCCAAGATAATGGAAAATTCACCCCGTGACACAATGGTTAATCCAATATTCGCCGATGCTTTGGGTGATAGTCCTGCACTGCGCCCGGCCAGCATACCCGCCAGGAAGTTACCGAACAATGTAATAACAACTGCAATCAGAGCTAACCATACGGCATCGCCACCCAAGGACAACGGATCAATGGACAATCCAAAGCTGAAGAAGAAGATTGCTCCGAAGAAGTCACGGAACGGTAGAATCAAGTGCTCAATCCGTTTCGCGTGTTCTGTTTCAGCAAGCACCAGACCAACCAGTAATGCACCAATCGCTTCGGCAACATGAATAGTTTCAGAGAAACCAGCTACCAGGAACAAGGCTCCAAATACAACTAGAGAGAATAGCTCATTCGATCGAATTTTAAGCAATTTGTTTAGTAGCGGTGTTGCTTTGCGTCCAAGGATAATCACGATAAGCATGAATCCGAGGGCAATAAGTGCAGACATGATGACGCCTCCGATGGAGGATGAATCACTAAGCACAAGTCCGGACAAGATCGAGATATATACAGCGAGGAATACATCTTCGAACATAATAATACCCAATATCATCTCTGTTTCCGGATTGGCCGTTCGTTTCAAATCGACGAGTACCTTGGCCACAATGGCACTGGAAGAGATGGTAGTTATACCTGCGATAATAAGTGCTTCTGCAACTGGGAAACCGGACACAAAACCGAATATTAATCCCAGCGTAAAGTTAATGCCGATGTAGATCGAGCCGCCAACTGCAATAGAGCGACCCGATTTAATTAAACGACCTACCGAGAATTCAAGTCCAAGGTAGAAGAGAAGGAACAGGATACCGATCCGACCCATAAATTCAATAAAAGGCTGACTCTCAATAAAACGGAAGTCCAGATGCCAGATTTTCATGGCATGTGGCCCCACGGCCATCCCGATCAGAATATAAAATGGAACGACCGAAAATCTTAGTTTTGCCGATAAAAGGCCGGCTGCTGCAATAAGCACAAGGGCCAGACCTACTTCGAATATCAAATGATCCATCTATTTACCCCCTTCCAGTCAGGAGGAGGGATTTAAACAGTTTCTGCTGATTGCGTTCGCCAACGGCTACCACCGTGGATTCTGCACTGATAACTACCTCCGGACCTGGGCTGATATGTTTTTTGTGATTTTTCTCTACAACGGCGATAACCGTTGCCCCAGAGTTTTGACGTACGTCCAATTCACCGATGGATTTACCGATACTTCCGAAGGATGGTTCGATTTTGTACCACTCGATAATCAGGTCGTCAAACGTTACTTCAATATTTTCAAGCTGTTTTGGTTTGTAAGTTAATCCGCCAACAATAGCAGCAATCTGTCGTGCTTCGTAATCGTCAAGTGTGATCATCGAGATGCTTTGATCGGGATCATCATACTCGAAGTGGTACATTTCCCGGCGACCGTCATCGTGAATAATAATGACAATTTTATCACCGCTGCTTGTTTCAATCTGAAATTTTTTGCCGATTCCCGGCAAGTCTGTTTCGCGTACATCCATGGATTGTTGCCTCCTTATAATTAGGGGCTGGCCATAGAAGACAGGCTTATTTCCCGAAAATGATTAATCTGCTGCTCAAGGGAACATCAAAAAATGCGGGTAAACAGAGCCAGAAATTCCTGACACAGCCATATGATTTGAATTTGTCGGTTTGGGTACAACAAAAATAGGTACTGTCATAAACATAGGTTTATCTAACGTGTGCTAAAAGGGTTATAAGTTATGCACAAGCGCACCGTCTTTAATTACAGAGGTGTCTTCATGCAAAAGCAACCTGTAAATACGTCGTAACGGCTAGTGAAGAGCGTTCACGTATTTTGGTGCTATAGGGGTGAGGGATACATACATGCTGGTAAACTTAATAGGTAGCAGAAATAATCTGCGTTTAAACAGACAATACCACGGTTTAAAGGACAGACCCGTTGTAGGGATTCGCAGCATCAATACCAATGCGAGGACAAGAAAGACAGGCTTATTATGCGTAACCGCAATCAGCTTGGACATAACTTGTGGGTATTTGCGAATGACAGGTTTCTGCTGGGGTTCGGGTATTTGCAACAGCACTTCCTTGTTGGAAGTTGCTTCTACAGACACCCCAACGGCAGATTCGGTCTGCATCGGAATAGGGAAGCACAAGGCTTGGAAAACGCACAAAATGATAATGATAGTGTAGTGGAGTATTCTAGGTTGTTGTCTCATTTTGGCTTCCCTCCTTTCCCGTGAAATATACTGTTATTAAAATAATAACACATTTTTGTCTTAACTCCAAACCTCTTTATAATATACTGAGAAATCATGACACGCTTTCCATCAATCCGCTTCGTATATCCCCATCGGCCTTGCCATATACTTTGAACAGGAAGGAAAGGAGTGATTCTTGTGGAACTGTTTGCTGTATGGACCGATGTATCGGGGCAAGAGGAAGCGGATCAATTTTATCGTTGTGTCAAGGAAAAAACCAAAGGTTTACATATAAGTAAAAGAGGATTTCGGCTCACCTTCAAACATAATGATGGAAGAGCAACCTGGGTGTGCAGAGGGAATGAGAATCACGAAGACTTCCAGCAATGGCTTCCCCGGATCAGTGATCTGCTCTCCCTTGGACTCGCCGACTTCATTATGGAGACACAAGAACGGAGCATGGTGGAGGATATGATCGCCAAGGCGTGTTCTGTCATGGATGAGCATGAGGTGGAAAAGGTCAATCGAATCTGCATGCCACTTCTATTAAATGGTGATCTGGATCAGCCTGGACTTCGGGAGCGCCGCCGTACTACGTTAGCCAGTGGACTACGGCAGGACCTGGAGGATGTTCACTTTTTTCACCTTGAAGGCATTATCAACTTCCGCATACGGCCATATAAGCAGGAGCTTCAGGAATTAGTGGAGTATGCGCTGGATGAGTTCTGGATGGATCGGCAGTATGAAGAGTTTATGGGGTTGTTAAAATATTTTGTGTTTTTTCAAGAAGCCAAAGTACCTCTGGTTCATCTTGTACACAAGGGAATGCATGAATTTCAGGTCCTGGATGCTGGACTTAATCTGTTACCCGTGCAAAAGGATGAACAGGTCGTTGTGGAAATGCCGGGTCTGGAACTGGAGATGGATATTGAAGATATGATTGTAAGTACACTCATCTCGATCTCTCCTGAGAAGGTCATGCTCCATACACGTACCCCGGATCTGCCAATCATCTCGACCATATGCCAGATCTTTGAAGACAAAGTGCAAATATGTCATCATTGCCCGGAATGCGAAGTGCTGCGCTCAGGATTGTTGACAGGTCTTGACGCAAGTGATCTCGGCAATTATAATAACTGTTGATCCATGAATTTTTCATGTGAACCATTGAACCAAAAGCGTTGACAAAGACAACAACCACACGCAAGATCGGTGCAGAGAGAGGAACCAAGGCTGAAATTTCCTCCAGATATCACGTATGGTTTACCCCTTTGTAGCTGCAATTTTGAAAGTGGAGTTAGAATATCGCCTTTAATGGGGATTATCCGCGAGTAAGGATCTGCCGGGTCATGCCCGTTATCGTCATGCCAATGAGGGCTGTATTTCCGAATATGGATGAATCAGCTGAATTAGGGTGGAACCACGAGTATATATCACTCGTCCCTTTGCCGGGACGGGTGTTTTTTGCGTTCCTTTGCAAAATGACTGGAATAGCAATAGATAATCAGTCCATAAATATCTGGACACAAAGGTTACATTAACAGGAGGAATGAGACAAATGGCAGTGAACATTAAATTACCGGATGGTTCGGTACGTGAGTACGCGGATGGCAGCAGCATTGAGGACGTAGCCGCTTCAATTAGCAGCGGATTGCGCAAAAATGCCGTAGCCGGCAAGCTGGATGGTATCGTGGTGGACTTGTCCACAACACTTCATGAGGGAGCATTGGTGGAGATCGTAACTCTGGATTCACCAGAAGGACTTGAAGTGATGCGTCATAGTACAGCTCACTTGATGGCTCAAGCAGTGAAACGTTTATATGGTAACAAAGAGGTACGCCTCGGTATCGGCCCTGTCATTGAAGATGGTTTCTACTATGATATGGACCTCGAACATGCGCTCAATCCTGAAGATTTGCAAAAGATCGAGAAGGAAATGGAACGTATTGTGAATGAGAACTTGCCAATTGTACGTAAGGAAGTTAGCCGCGAGGACGCGATCAAAACGTTCGAAGAAGTGGGCGATCCTTACAAACTTGAGCTGATTCGTGATTTGCCAGCGGACAGCGTGATTACGATTTATGAGCAAGGTGAATTCTTCGACTTGTGTCGTGGCCCTCACGTACCATCAACTAGCAAAATCAAAGTGTTCAAACTGATGAATGTCGCGGGTGCTTACTGGCGTGGAGATAGCAAAAACAAAATGCTTCAACGTATCTATGGTACGGCTTTTGTGAAAAAAGCACAGCTGGACGAGCATTTGCACTTCCTCGAAGAAGCTAAAAAACGGGATCACCGTAAGTTGGGTAAAGAGCTGGAAATGTTCACATTCTCCCAACTGGTCGGTCAAGGCTTGCCAATCTGGTTGCCTAACGGTGCGAAGCTGCGCCGTACTCTGGAGCGTTATATTGTGGATCTGGAAGAAAGCCTGGGATACCAGCATGTATACACACCAGTTCTGGGTAACGTGGAATTGTACAAAACATCTGGACACTGGGAGCACTACCAGGAAGATATGTTCCCGAAAATGGTAATGGATAACGAGGAACTTGTTCTCCGTCCAATGAACTGTCCTCACCATATGATGGTGTACAAGTCCAGCATGCACAGCTACCGTGATCTGCCAATCCGTATTGCAGAGCTTGGTATGATGCACCGTTATGAAATGTCGGGGGCATTAACAGGTCTGCATCGTGTACGTGCAATGACACTGAACGACTCACACATTTTTGCACGGCCGGATCAGATCAAAGAAGAGTTCGCTCGTGTTATCGAGTTGATTCAAACAGTCTATAAGGATTTCGGTATTAACGAATACCGTTTCCGTCTGTCCTATCGTGATCCGCAGGATACCGAGAAATACTTCCAGAACGACGAGATGTGGGAGATGTCCCAACGCATGCTGCGTGAAGTTGTGGAAGAACTTGACCTTCCATTCTATGAAGCTGAAGGTGAAGCGGCGTTCTACGGTCCGAAGCTGGATGTTCAGATCAAAACAGCTCTGGGCAAAGAAGAGACATTGTCTACGGTTCAACTGGACTTCCTGTTGCCTGAGCGCTTTGAACTTGAATATGTGGGAGATGACGGACAGAAACATCGTCCGGTCGTTATTCACCGCGGTGTAATTAGTACAATGGAACGTTTCACAGCATTCTTGCTGGAGAACTTTGCAGGAGCTTTCCCATTGTGGTTGTCTCCGGTACAGGCAAAAGTGATCCCGGTATCCGGAAACTTCGACGATTATGCGCGTGAAGTGGAAGCGAAGCTGAAACGTGCGGGAATCTCTGCTGAAGCCGATCTGCGGAACGAGAAGCTTGGATATAAAATCCGTGAGGCGCAGCTGGAGAAAATGCCTTATATGTTTGTTGTTGGTGAGAATGAGCGTAATGCAGAAGCGGTATCCGTGCGTAAGCGTGGAGAAGGTGATCTGGGCATGAAACCGGTCGATGAAATTATCGCTCAATTGAAAGAAGAAATTGCAACACGTTTGGTATAAATGATTTATCAGATAACCAGTGCATAATTTGCGCTGATCACTCTGCATAACGCCTGAATGACATGGGATTGACCTATGTTATTCAGGCGTTTTTTCGTAGTGTTTGCAGTAAAAAGTATAGATTAATTGCTTTTTGGAAAACCTTTGCAGTGAGGGGGAGGTTATACAATGAAAAAGCAATTCTCAATTCAAAAGGAACATATACGGGGTTTATTGGTTGGCTGTGTAATATTCGCCGGGATGATGATCAACCTGAATCAGGCGGATGCCTATACATTTGAAGAGGAAAGTACAGTACTGCATGTCGAGAGTCAGAGCAGCGGCATTGAAGGTCCAATTATTGAGATTTCGAGCAAGCCTGATCAAGAATTTCCGGAACAGGTTAGCCATCAATACAGCGATGAAGCCCAGCTGACGACCATGGTGTATATGGCTTTATTGTGGTCACCACAACCAATGGTCATTCCAAGACCTGAGTTTCCTGAGAAACAAGTGGCAGATCCGTCTATGCCTGTGCTTGCTCCGCGTTCAGAACAAATCCTGGGTACACAAAAGGTTACAGCAACGGGATATACGGCAGGTGTGGAGTCTACAGGAAAAGGACCAAAACACCCGCAATACGGAATTACGTATTCTGGTGTAAAAGTACGTCGTGATAAAGAAACAGTTTCCACGATTGCAGCTGATCCAAAATTATTCCCGATGGGTTCCATTCTGTACATTCCAGGCTATGGTTACGGAATTGTTGCAGATACGGGTTCAGCGATCAAAGGTAATAAAATCGATCTGTATTTCCCGACAACCAAGCAAGTGTACAAAGAGTGGGGCAAAAAAGATGTGGAGGTACAGGTGATCAGGCAAGGCGCTGGAAAGTGTACAGAAAAGATGCTCAGCGAGTTGGCTGATGCAATCGACGTGTACAAATCCGTACCGGATTCGTGGTTGGACAAGGCCATTTAATTTCACATGGTCACATGAATAACTGAAGTGCTCTCTCCACATAATACTGACTGGGGACGAACCCCGCGGTGCAGCAATGCATCGTAAATATGAAGAGAGAGGTGATTCGTTGTGGCTAAAAAATCACAAGGGTACCAAACGCCAAACGAGAAGTACAATGCAGAGTTTGGAGAAGAGAATGCAGCAGCAAAAGTGAAGCAATCCGCTCAAAACAAAGTACAAGATAATTTCCAAACACCTGATGAAAAATACAATGCCGAGTTCGGTGTAGAAAACACAGGCCAAACTGGCCAAGGTCAAGGCAAAGCATCAAAATACAAAAAATAATTGAAGATTCATTAATCAAATGATGATTCAGCACCCTGGAGCAGCAGCTCCGGGGTGTTTTACATATGCGAAGTTTTTTACATTAATATCCTCCCATCTCAGTCTCGAGACCGAGATGAATTCCACCTGCCGCCGCTGTTCTCATTGTCTTGTCTGAGTTACACTGATTACATAATACAGACAAAGGAGACATGAGCGATGAAACGATCGACGCGTGACCGCTGGTGGGTTGGCATACCTCTTATTGCTATTGGTGCGATGATCTTGTTCAGACAATTGGGATATGACATTGATGTAGGATATATTTTCAGAACATATTGGCCGTTATTTCTAATCTGGTGGGGGGTCAAAGGAATATCCGAGATTCGTCGCAACGGGGGTTACGCCTTTATTGGACCGGTAATTGTACTGGCGATCGGTGGTTACTTTCTTGCCCGTAACCTGGGATGGATTGATTACTCCATGGGGGAGTTCATTCGTTATCTGATACCGGTTATGCTGATTGGCGGAGGATTGTTTGTACTGATCGGGCCACGACGTCGTGATCGGAAACATCATGACAAGATGCAGCCACCTCCAGCACCTGAGCAACCTTATAAACCGTTGGCTCCGGAGGATCTGGAGATGCCATCGTCGTTTGACGAACAGTTCGAGAAAACATTTGGCAAACCAAAACAGGAACAGAAGAACGATGCGCATGGCCCTCATTTCACAGGATCAACGGATTCATCATCACAAGGGCATCAATATAAGAAGAAACATCAATCGTATAACTCTAACGATACCGGATATGGAGAACATTATGATGATGGCTACGGAAATGGTTATGGGGATTATGGCAGTGGCAATACCATTAATAAATCGGCGTTCATCGGTGATCTGTACATGGGGCAGGAAGTTTTCTCGTTGAAACCAATGAACATCTCGGCTTTTATCGGAGATACCGTAATTGATTTGACCAAAGCACAGATTCCATACGGTGAGACGAAGATTGTCATTTCTTCATTTATTGGGGATGTGAAAGTATTTGTTCCAGAAGATATGGATCTGGGTGTGACGGTGACGACAAATTCCTTCATTGGAGATATGTCACTGTTGAACCAGAAACGCGGCGGATTCCTGAGTAGTGCCCAGGCTGAAACTGCCCATTACCATGAAGCTAGCAAAAAAGTACGGATTATTGTAAGTGTGTTTATCGGAGACGTCAAAGTGAATAAGGTGGGTTAATGCATGATTCGAACAATTCTCAAGGCCAATAAATGGGAACTGATGATGTATTTTGCGCTAACTGGTCTGATTACGCTGGGCGGATTCTATCTATTGTATGGAGAGGTGTTGATGGGGGCTGGTCGTCAGCGGGCATGGACCTATGTTGCTGTTGTTGTGCTGGCCACCGTTATCACCGGATATATCGCTGCATTACGGCTCCAACGCAAGATCGACCTGCTTGATCTCAACATGTTGAAAGTGTCCAAGGGTAATCTGGCAGTGCGCATGCCTGAAGCGGATGACGCTTCGTTTGGTCGTGTCTATCAGGAGTTCAATGTCATGATGGATTCGATTGAGAAAAAGATGAGACTGCTTCAGCGCCTCGGTGAGCAGGAAGTCATTGAGAAGGAGCAAGCCTCGGAGCGGGCTGTGCTTGAAGAGCGCAAACGAATGGCAAGGGACCTCCATGACACGGTTAGCCAGCAGCTGTTTGCCATGCATATGTCGGCTTCGTCTTTACCGCGACTGCTGGAGATGAATCCGGAACATGGTGGTAAAGTACTGGACCAGTTGATCCAGATGTCACATATTGCACAGCGTCAGATGCGAGGATTGATTGCCCAACTTCGACCGGTGGAGCTGGAAGGGCGTGACCTCACCGCAGCACTGGATAGTTGGTTTCCTGATTATTGCAGGCAGAATGGTCTTAAAGGTGTGAAAGAGCTGGAACTGGATGGCGGAATCTCGGATGCCATTGAGCACCAGCTGTTTCTTGTTATTCAGGAGGCGGTTGCCAATGTCGTGAAGCATGCAGAGGCTGGAGTGGTTAGTCTGTCCATACGGGAGAGTGAACATCAGATCAGCATGAGCATCAGCGATGATGGTCAGGGATTTTTACAGCAAGCGGAGCGTCCGGGTTCATACGGGTTATCTACCATGCGTGAACGGGCGGAGAAGCTTGGGGGGCAAGTTCAGATTATATCGAAACCGGGAGCGGGAACGACGGTACGGGTATTGATCCCGAAATTCCCGAACGTTCCTGAGTGAACCAGAGGGGGAGACGCAATGAGTGGTAAAGTAAACGTGATGATTGTGGATGACCATGATATGGTGCGCATGGGCTTGAAAACATATCTGATGCTGGAACCTACTTTTCATGTGATGGGAGAAGCGGGCCATGGGCAGGATGCGCTTGATCAGTTACGTAAGTTAAATGATAGTGAAATGCCGGACCTGATTCTAATGGATCTGATGATGCCTGTAATGAATGGCGCTGAAGCAACAAAAGCCATCATGACTGAATTTCCAGGGATGAAAATTGTGATGCTCACCAGTTTCCTGGAGGATGATCTGGTTGTGCAAGCGATTGAAGCGGGTGCGGTAAGTTATGTACTGAAGACAGTCTCTGCTGAAGAACTGATCTATGCTCTGCAAGGGGCCTATAGAGGCATGCCTGTTATGACAGGTGATGTGTCGCAGGCGTTAACCCGGGGAATCAGACAACGTACAGCGAGAGAGAGTGAATCGGGACTGACTGAACGGGAGAAGGAAGTGCTGCTGCTTATTGCAGAGGGAAAGACCAACAAAGATATCGGAGAAGAATTACATATCAGTATCAAAACCGTCAAAACACATGTAAGTAACCTGCTGATGAAATGTGAGATGGACGATCGTACACAGTTGGCCATCTATGCGCATCGTCAGGGATGGGTGAAAACGAAAGGGTAAAATGCTGTCGTGACGGGGAAAAGAGTCTATTCTTATGTGCTTTTATCTCCTTTTTAATTGTTTTTAAGGTACGGTTAAGGTTTAAAGTACAAAATAAGGACAGTTAAAGAATATCTCTTGGGAATAAGAGATTGGGAGGTAGAGAGGCATGGACGAACGCAACTATAGATCGAACCGTCAAGACGAGGAAAACGAAACCAAACAAACGGAGAATCGCAATTCTTCCGGAACGGACGAATCCTCCTATTATTATTCTTATGGACCTTTTCAGTCCGTGAATCAGGAAGATACAGCAAATCACATGGGAAGCAATAATCAACGTGAAGAAGGAAATGTAGAGATTACAAAACCTGATCCGGTGAGACCCGTACCTACTTACTATAATAGTGAATCATCTGAACAAGCGAAAAGATCATCAGCAGGCGGTGGAAACGGCTCAGGTAACGGTGGAGATCAAGGGAATGGCGGCAAAGGCAACTGGAACTATAATAACCGCAAGCCACGTTCTTCCGTAAGATCACTTCTATTTTCCTTTATTGCCGGGATGCTGGTCATCACCGTTCTCATGTACACAGCTGATAGAACAAACATGTTCACACCGGAGACGGCACTTACGAACACAGACAATCAAAGTTCAGGACAGGAAGCGTCTACAAACACAGGCGGAGGCAACAATGTCACAGCGTCGTTACTGCCAACAGGCAAAGAAGATGTGTCTTCCGTAGTAACAAGTACAAGTCCGGCTGTCGTCAAAATCGAAACACTCGCAAAGCAGTCCTCACGTACAGGATTGGGTCAGGGTGGATCAAATACAAGTGATCCGCTGTACCAATACTTCTTTGGTAATGGCGGCGGAACGGAAGGCAATCAAGGCCAAAGCCAGCAACCACAAAGCAGTAATCAGCTTGTGCCGATGGGCATTGGTTCCGGGTTCATTTTTGACAAAGAAGGATATATCCTGACGAACCAACACGTGGTTCAGGGTGCAGATGTAATCCAGGTAACGCTGGAGAACAACAGCAAACCTTATGAAGCTAAATTGCTGGGAAGCAGCTTTGATCTGGATTTGGCTGTATTGAAAATTGAGAAAAACAGTGGTGACGATGCGTTCCCTGTAGCTCCACTGGGTGATTCCAACAGTACTCAAGTCGGTGAATGGCTTGTAGCTATTGGTAACCCGGAAGGATTCGAACACACCGTTACAGCAGGTGTACTGAGTGCCAAAGAACGTACGATCAGCATTCCAGATGAAGAAACAGGAAAAACACGTGAGTACAGCCATTTGCTGCAAACAGATGCTTCGATTAATCCGGGTAACTCCGGTGGTCCGTTGCTTAACCTGAATGGGGAAGTTATCGGAATGAACGTTGCAGTAAGCGCAGATGCACAGGGAATTGGTTTTGCAATCCCGTCGAGCGTCATCTCTGAAGCCGTTAAATATCTTAAAGAGAACAAAGAAGTTCCCAAAGAGCCAGTACCCTTTATCGGTGCGTCTCTGATGGCTCTCACGCCTGAAGTTGCTAAACAAATGGGAACAGACGTTACCGAAGGTTCAGTTGTAGCCAGCACGATCTTCCAATCACCGGCTTACCAAGCAGATCTTCGTGCATATGACATCATCACAGGTGCCAACGGTACGCCGTACGCGACAAGTCAAGATCTGATTGATTTTATCAAGAAACAGGAAATCGGCAGTGAAGTTACACTGAACGTGGTGCGTGATGGTAAGAAGATGGATCTGAAAATCAAAATCGGCAACAAAAATGATTTTGATACTTCACAAACAACAGATACACAACAGCAGCAACCATAAATATCGGGCAAGGATTAACACAACGGAAGGGTTTGAAGGCCCTTCCGTTTTTTTGCCCTGATGAAGCAGGGTTACAATGGACCAGGACGGATTGGAGACGCCTACTTGAAGATGCAGATTGTGCTTCTGCCTGTTACAATGGGATAAAACGTTAGGATAAAGGAGAAAGACCACCATGCGCTCAACTATTTTGATTGTGGATGATGACGAAAAAATTGTATCCATGCTCCGCCGGGGGCTGGCTTTTGAAGGATATGAGGTACAGACGGCTTCCAATGGAGCCGAAGGCCTCAGCAAACTGATGGACAAGGAGCCGGACATCGTTGTGCTGGATGTGATGATGCCGCAGATTGACGGATTTGAGGTATGTCGCAGATTGAGAGAAGCAGGCAGCAAAGTGCCTGTGCTGATGCTTACGGCCAAGGATGAAGTACAGAGCCGGGTGACCGGACTGGACACAGGAGCCGATGACTACCTTGTAAAACCTTTTGCGCTGGAAGAATTATTGGCACGTGTCCGGGCATTGCTGCGCCGCAAGTCAGATAGTGCGGGTACACCAGACAATCGTCTGATGTATGAAGATATCATTCTGGACAATGACTCACGCGAAGTAGTGCGAGATGGGCAACGCCTGGAACTGACTGCCAAGGAATTCGAACTGTTGAATTTGTTTATGCAAAATCCGAGACGGGTACTGTCACGCGATCTGATTATGGATAAAATCTGGGGTTATGATTACAGCGGTGAGTCTAACGTGCTTGAAGTATACATTGCCATGCTCAGACAGAAGACTGAAGAATACGGTGGCAAACGTCTAATCCAGACCATCCGGGGAGCCGGCTACATCCTGAGAGGTGACTCTTGATATGTCCATCCGGTTAAGACTAACCGCATGGTATTCTGGCATTTTGGCGGCTGTTCTTATCTTTTGGGGCGTTGTAATCTATGCCTTTGTTTATTTTAACTCCTATCAGGAAGTCGAACAGCAATTGAAGGTGAAGAGTACCCGGATTACGGAACAGATTGGTGTTAATCCTCTTTCACAGTCGTTGGATCTGGACCCATTTACAGAGAGTCAGCTTCAGGAGGCACAAATTTATATTCAACTCTGGGATTATCAGAGTCGCTCAGGCAGAATCTCGGGTAATATGGAGAAACTGCAGATTCAGTTTCCGGTATTAAAAGCCAATGAGATACTTAAAGACCGAGGCATATCCAAGATCTATGTGGATGGTACACCGTTTCTGGTGAATCAGCTTCCCCTTTCTCTTCAGGGAACCAATGAAGTACGTGGGATTCTTCAGGTTGGTGCGAATGTAAGTTCACAGGAGCGCTTGCTGGAAGCGTTGCTTAATATTTTGGTTTTTGGCTGGCTGGTAGCGATGGCATTGGCTATTACCTCAGGTCTCGTCTTGGCCCGCAAGTCGATGCGTCCGCTCGTGACTGTCATTGATGCCGCCAATCAGATTCAATCTGGAGATGACTTAAGTGTACGTATTCAATATGCCGGGCCGAAGGATGAGATCGGGCGTCTGATTGAAACGGTGAATAATATGCTTGAACGTACAGAATTGTCATTCCGCGGTTTGGAGGAGACGAATGCTGCCCAGCGCCGCTTTGTATCCGATGCATCGCATGAACTGCGTACGCCGCTGACCACCATACGCGGGAACGTAGACTTCCTGAAGAAGCTGTGGGATCAGGAGGGGACCGACCGACCGAATCTGGATGAGGAGACCGTCAAACAAATGTCGCTGGAAGCCATTGAAGATATGGCGGACGAGGGAAAACGTATGAGCAGGCTGATCAGCGACATGTTATCGCTGGCGAGAGCGGATACGGGTCAGAAAATTGAACTGAATCCGACCCCGCTGCAAATTCTCGTACAGGAAGTGGCACGTAGAGCACAATTTCTGGATCGTCAGGCAGACTGGCTTCCAGGAGATTTTTCCATCCTTAATGGTATTTATGTGAACGGTAGCAAGGACTATCTGCAACAGATGTTGTTTATTTTCATCGAAAATGCGTTTAAATACACACCTGAAGGCTCTGTGACGCTGGATGCCGTATTATACAAAGGTCAGGTAGGACTACGCATCAGCGACACTGGTATTGGGATGGATCGGGACGAAGTGCCGTTCATCTTTGATCGCTTCTATCGGGCGGATGAATCCCGTGGGGCGACACCGGGGATCGGTCTGGGACTTTCGATTGCGAAGTGGATTATTGAAGAACACCACGGATCGGTTGAGGTTGTGACCAGACGTGGAGAAGGAACCACCTTTATTATCTGGTTGCCGGTTGTCTTTGCTCCGCCTATCGAATAAAGGTATAATAGACAGGACTGCAATTACATCGGCAACGTTGCCGAGAAAGAAAGCGGGTGGCAACCAAGTGGAAGTACTACGAATTTCGCCGCGGGGATATTGTTACGGCGTTGTGGATGCGATGGTGCTCGCGCGTCAAGCGGCACGCAATCTGGATTTACCACGACCTATTTATATATTGGGTATGATTGTGCATAACCAACATGTGACGGATTCCTTTGAAGATGAAGGTATTATTACATTGGATGGTCCGAACCGGATGGATATTTTGAGCCAAGTGGAGAGTGGCACGATTATTTTCACAGCTCATGGTGTATCTCCTGAAGTGCGCAAGTTGGCACGGGACAAAGGATTGACAACAGTGGATGCAACATGCCCTGATGTCACCAAGACACATGATCTCATTCGGGAGAAGACGGCAGAGGGTTATCAGATCATCTATATCGGCAAAAAGAATCACCCTGAACCAGAAGGTGCCGTTGGTGTTGCACCAGATCTCGTTCATCTGATCGAGAAGGAAGAAGAGATCGAAGAACTGAACGTATCTCCAGGCAAAATCCTTATTACGAATCAGACAACGATGAGCCAGTGGGATATCAAACACATTATGAGCCGTCTGCTGGAGAAGTTTCCGGGCGCAGAGATTCATAATGAGATTTGCCTTGCAACTCAGGTTCGTCAGGAAGCTGTAGCGGAACAGGCAGGTCAATCGGACCTGGTTATCGTGGTGGGTGATCCTCGCAGCAATAACTCTAACCGTCTGGCACAAGTGTCGGAGGAGATTGCGGGTGTTACGGCCTACCGTGTATCTGATGTTTCCGAGATTCAGCAAGAATGGCTGAAAGGTGTAAATAAGGTGGCGGTTACTTCGGGTGCATCAACACCAACGCCGATCACGAAAGAAGTCATCCTTTACCTGGAACAGTATGAACATGACAAGCCGGAGACGTGGGAGATCAAACGTACCGTGAACATGAGCAAACTGTTGCCTCCAGTTAGAGAAAAAACACGTACACCTTAGGAAATGTAAAAGTAAGTCTAACTGTATGTGAATTAAAAACGAGATGTGAATGAGAAGAATCCTGTTATGCAGATCCGAATGTCGGAGCCTGTGGAGCAGGATTCTTTTTTTTGTATATGGATAAGGAATGTGTACCTTGACGCAATCAGATAACTATGGTATATTCACTTTAACGGATAAAAGCTTAAAAGCGAACAAGCGTTTAAGCGCGACAGAGTTTTTATATTTAATCAGACGCACGTTAAGGAAATTATTGTGCTCTCATACAAGGAAGGATGGGAATTAATATGATCGTTATTGCAGGCAAAGCTACACCGGAGGAACAGATTCAGGATATCGTTGCAGTTATTGAAAAAGAAGGGCTTCAGGTGCATATCTCTCGCGGAGAGGATCGTACTATCATTGGTTTGATTGGTAAAGTTGAACCTAAAATGCAAGAGCATCTTCGCCAAATGAAAGGTGTCGAGAATGTCGTTAAAATCTCGAAGTCTTACAAATTGGCAAGTCGTGACTTCCATCCGGAAGATACGGTGATCTCCATCAAAGGTGTAGATATCGGCGGAAAAGAACTTGTTGTCATGGGCGGACCATGTGCGGTTGAATCCGCTGCACAGATTGATGAGATTGCCGGGCTTGTGAAAGCTGCTGGTGGGCAAGTGTTACGTGGGGGAGCATTTAAGCCTCGTACGGGTCCTTACAGCTTCCAGGGAACGGGCGTAGAGGGATTGATCATGATGGCGGAAGCAGGCAAGAAACATGACCTGCTGACCATTACTGAAGTCATGACACCTGAGTATGTGGATATTTGCGCCGAGTACGCAGATATTCTGCAAGTAGGTACACGTAACATGCAGAACTTTGACCTGCTCCGCAAATTGGGTGAGTGTGGCAAACCCGTATTGTTGAAACGTGGTTTCAGTGCGACATACGATGAATTGTTGAATGCGGCTGAATACATTCTTGCGGGTGGTAACCCAAATGTTATGCTGTGTGAACGTGGTATTCGTACGTTTGAATCCTACACACGGAATACGTTGGATCTGTCAGCGATCCCTGTTCTGCAGTCTCTGAGCCATTTGCCGGTTATTTCCGATCCGAGCCATGGTACTGGACGACGTGAACTGGTGGAACCGATGACAAAAGCTTCTGTTGCTGCAGGTGCCAATGGCCTGATCATTGAAATGCATACCGATCCGGATAACTCCATGACAGGAGATGGTGTGCAATCCTTGTTCCCTGACCAATTCGCCAACCTGTTGCAGGATCTGGAGAAACTGGCACCAATCGTGGGTAAATCATTCAGCACAGCCAAACAACCGGCAGAATTTTTCCCGGCACGTGTAGGCGTGTAATAAGAATTTCATAGTCAAGGTCTGGATCATCATCCGGGCATCTCCTCTGATCTCGTTCATTGCAACGGAATCAGATAGATGCTCGGTTTTTTGCATATTTTGCAGTTTTGAACGTATTTATTAATCAATAGTGATAAGAAACATTTATGATGTGAAGTTTTTCCCATGATTTAGGTTAAAATAGAGGGCGCTTTACCGCATTAAACCAGTTAAATGTATATAAAACTAGTTGTTATATGAATTTATGTTATTTATAAAGTGTGAGTATATCTAACATACCTTCAAAAAATACCTTACATAAGTATTGACGATGTCATGTTTTAAAATTTATAATGACGACAGAAAAAAATTCGAATTTAGACATTTTCTTAGTGGGGTTGTTTAATGTTCGGAATATTTGGGAGGACGAATACATGTCGGTTGAAAACGTATTGAAATCAATTCAAGAGAACAACATCGAGTGGGTAGATTTTCGTTTTGTAGATTTAGCTGGTCGTGCACATCACATCTCGTTGCCAGCTTCGGCTGTTGATGCAGACACGTTCGTAAATGGAGTAGCTTTTGACGGTTCTTCTATCCAAGGTTTCCGCGGAATTGAAGAGTCCGATATGGTTATGATGCCAGACCCTGAAGCGACTTATGTCGATCCGTTCACTGCACACCCTACATTGAATGTTATGTGTGATATCTTCACTCCGGATGGCGAGCGTTATGAGCGTGACCCACGTAGTATCGCTGTTAAAGCAGAAGCTTTCCTGCAAGAAAGCGGCGTAGGTACAACAGCATTCTTCGCACCTGAATCCGAGTTCTTCATCTTCGACGATGTTCGTTATGAGAGCGGCACGAACAGCTCTTCCTACTTCGTAGATTCAGAAGAAGCTTCTTGGAATACCAACCGTCAGGAAGAAGGCGGAAACCTGGGCTTCAAAGTTCGTACTAAAGGCGGATATGTTCCAGTAGCACCAGTGGATACACAACAAGATATTCGTAGCGAAATGTGTCGCCTTTTGGAAGAAGCTGGCCTGTCAATCGAGCGTCATCACCATGAAGTGGCGACAGCGGGTCAAGCCGAAATCAACTTCCGTTTTGATACACTGAAGAAAACAGCAGATAACCTGCTTGCATACAAATACATCGTGCACAACACTGCACGTCAATATGGCAAAGTAGCAACATTCATGCCAAAACCATTGTTCGGTGATAATGGTAGCGGAATGCACGTTCACCAATCCATCTTTGATGGCGATTCCCCATTGTTCTATGACAAAGCGGGATATGCTAACCTGAGTGAAATGGCTCTGCACTACATTGGAGGTATTCTGTACCATGCTCCGGCACTGATCGCTTTGACGAACCCTAGTACAAACTCATTCAAACGTCTTGTACCTGGTTACGAAGCACCAGTTAACTTGGTTTACTCCAAAGGTAACCGTTCCGCAGCAGTTCGTATTCCGGTTGCAGCTGTGACACCAAAAGGTTGTCGTATCGAGTTCCGTACACCAGACTCCACAGCTAACCCATACTTGGCATTCTCCGCAATGTTGATGGCGGGTCTGGATGGAATCAAACGCAAAATTAACCCAACTGAGCTTGGATATGGTCCTCTCGATAAAAACATCTATGACCTGTCTGATGCAGATAAAGAAAACATCCGCAGTGTGCCAGCTTCCCTGGAAGAAGCACTTGATGCTCTGGCAGCTGATAACGAATTCTTGACTGAAGGCGGCGTATTCACGAAAGACTTCCTTGATAACTACATCAACCTCAAACGTGATGAAGCGAAAGCAGTAGCGATCCGCATTCATCCGCACGAGTACAGCCTCTACTTCGACTGCTAATCGGTCGGGGTCGGAACAGTTCTTGTTCCAACTTAAAGCCTCCGGGACACGCTCTCGGAGGCTTTTCCTTGAATTAAACAATGTAGTGCTTTAACTTTGCAGGGTGATAAAGGAATTTGATGACCTGAATTCAACACTTCAGTGCATATTGCCCTTGAAGCAGATAGAGAATACTGATATCATAGCGATAATATTTACTTTGAGTGCATTTTGCACAAATCCATAGAGCGACTTTCAATAAGTAAGATATAGATCAAAATGATTCAATTTGTCTATACGTTGGTTGGATCAGGATGCTTCTTCCTGTCCAACTCTTATACCCGTGAGCGATTCTAATCGAATTGTGCAAAATGCTGTTTGTATGTCAGAGTTATGGATGGAAAGGGCGGGGGATTTTGTGACAAAAAGAGCGTATAACTTTAATGCAGGACCTGCGGCGTTACCACTTGAGGTACTTGAGCGTGCACAGGCGGAATTTGTAGATTTTCGTAATACAGGCATGTCGATTATGGAGATGTCTCACCGTGGAGCGGTGTATGAGTCTGTACATAATGAAGCTCAGGAGCGGTTGTTGTCGCTTCTAGGCAGTCCAAAAGGATACAAGGTTCTCTTTCTGCAGGGCGGTGCAAGCACTCAGTTCGCGATGTTGCCAATGAACCTGCTCGGTGCAGGGCAGACTGCAAGTTACGTGATGACTGGCAGCTGGGCGAAGAAGGCTCTGTCTGAGGCGAAGTTGATCGGCGAGACACATGTTGCTGCATCTTCAGAAGCAGAGAAGTTCATGAAATTGCCGGATGTTTCGAATCTGAGTTTGCCAGAACGTACGGCTTATGTGCATCTGACTTCCAACGAAACGATCGAAGGTACGCAATTCAAGTCGTTCCCGGATACCGGTTCAGTACCTCTGATTGCGGACATGTCGAGTGATATTTTCTGTAAACCATTTGATCTTAATCAGTTCGGCATGATCTACGCGGGTGCACAGAAGAACCTGGGTCCATCCGGAATTACGGTTGTAATTGCTCGTGAGGAACTGGTGAGCGAATCGCCTAAAACGATTCCAACCATGCTTCGTTACAGCACACATGTAGATAACAATTCCCTGTACAATACGCCACCATCCTTCTCAGTATATATGGTGAATGAAGTATTGAAATGGATTGAAGAACAGGGCGGACTGGCTGGTATTGAGCAAAAAAATACGAAAAAAGCGGAATTGCTCTATAACACAATTGATGGTTCCGGTGATTTCTACCGTGGTTGTGTGGAACAAGAAGATCGTTCCCTCATGAATGTGACCTTCCGTCTTGCTTCTGAAGAATTGGAGAAAAAGTTCATCAAGGCTTCGGAGGAAGAAGGATTTGTAGGTCTGAAAGGACATCGCAGTGTGGGTGGTCTCCGTGCCTCTATTTATAATGCTGCTCCTTATGAGAGTGTTAAGGCACTGACAGACTTCATGAGCCACTTCCAGAAGACAAATGGATAAATTAGTATAGGTACGGTGTAATGGACCTTTGTGTCTTATCCTGTGCCTTACCAGAGCCTTCCACATTGACGTGTGGAGGGCTTTTCTTTAAGATTAGAGGGTTGTCGTCAACATGAAATGAAAAGGAGATTGAACACATATGGCTTTACACATCGTTCTGGTTGAACCAGAAATTCCGGCGAACACAGGCAATATTTCGCGTACTTGTGCGGCAACCGGTACCCATCTGCATCTCGTACGTCCACTTGGATTTCGAACAGATGATGCTACATTGAAACGTGCAGGGCTGGATTACTGGCATGCTGTCCATATTGAATACCACGACTCATTTGCTGAGGTTCAGGAAAAATATCCGGAAGGTCGTTTCTTCTATGCAACTACGAAGGCCAAGAACCGATATAGTGATTTTAATTTTCAGGATGGGGATTTCCTCGTTTTTGGTAAAGAGACTAAAGGCCTGCCACCTGAATTAATTGCTGCGAATCCCGATACATGCATGAAAATGCCAATGACTGGTGACGTTAGATCATTAAATCTGTCCAATTCGGCAGCAATTATTGTATATGAAGCGTTACGCCAGCTCAATTTCCCGGGGTTAGAAGGATAAAATTTGGTTATAAATGACGGCTAGAATTCGGAAAAAAAACATTTTTCAAAAAAAAGGACAAAAAATGTTTATTTCCAGCAGGATTCGACAAAATCTTGGCGAATCTATAAACATAGTACAAATGTACCTAGAAATTTAGAGTAAGATAGGAGAGGTGTGCCGTAGCTATGAAGCCAGCTGGAGTAGTTCGCAAAGTTGACCAATTAGGTAGGATCGTATTGCCTAAATCTTTGCGTAAAAGGTATCAAATGAATGAGGGAGATCCTGTAGAAATCTTAGTACAAGGGGACCATATTATCTTGGAGAGATATCGTCCAAAATGTATTTTCTGCGGATCCATCGAGGAAGTCAACGAGTTCAAAGAGCGTTACATATGCGCACAATGTTTAGATGAAATGACTCAGCTTCCACAACACGGATAAGAAATAACGTCATGGGGTCCATTGACCCCGTGGCGTTTTTTTTTTTTTATTCTCAATTGAATGGCATAATTGCAATTTGAAAAAAAGATAAAATACGTAGACTAACGCTGGGTGTAAAGGGGTAAAACCTCATTCCACACGGCATTCAGGATGCCTTGCATATTTTCTTCCTCACTATTAATACATATGACAGCTTCCTTTGAGGGAATTATGATACACAACTGACCATAGGCACCATCGGCGCGGTAAGCGTCATGAGAACACATCCAGAACTGATACCCGTAACCTTTTCCCCAATCTCCGTCTCCAGTCGTTTCGATCTGCTGGGACGTAGCCTGTCGAATCCAATCCGCAGGTACAAGCTGTCTGCCTTCCCAAAAGCCCTCCTGCAACAGTAACTGTCCAAATCGACTCAGTTCCTCATTGCTTATCCAAAGACCTGCACAGCCAAGCGTTACGCCGAGTGGAGAGGTTTCCCACTCTACATCATGGATGCCAAGCGGATCAAATAACCGTGGAGTCAGGTAATCTTTCACGGTTTGGCCGGTAGCAGCCTGTAGCATGGCTGAGATCATAAATGTATCCCCGCTGCTATATGTAAATTGTTCTCCAGGTACCCGGTCCAGAGGCAGAGACATATAATATTTCGCCCAGTCCTTTTCGGTCAATGAAGCTCGCTCATCAGCCCAAAGAGGGGGAGAGTCATGACCCGAAGACATTCGGAGAAGATCACTTAGTTTCAATTCCTGCGGCGATGGGAGATTGCGCTGTGCAGTCGGGACATGATCATAAGAGAAATAATCACCAAGTGTCGCATCCAGATGTATCAGACCTTCTTCAAGCGCAAGACCAACGGCCATACATGTGAAGGATTTACTGATGGAATGTTGTACTCTGCGCTGATCCTTATCCCGGTCCCAATGGGCAAGCAGATGCCCTTTTTGTAATATGCGAATGGAAAAAACGTTCAATTGTTGCTCCGTAATCGTATGAATGAAACCTTTGAGTTGCTCAGACATATTAACCTCCCTAATATCAGGTGAAACCTGAGTAAAATCGGTTGGTGAAACGTTTCCGTAATTCGAATGCAAAATCAGAACCCATGTTAGTATAAACCTGGTTTGGTGTCAATTAAAGTTGTAATAGTACTTACTAAATTTTCATTTTTTCGTAATAATAGTGTCTTTGGACGCAAATTTAGACTTAAAAGAGCATTTTTTCGAGAAAAAAACGCGAAATTTGTAAAAAGGTTATTGACAGGATTTACTCATCGGGCTTATGATTTATTCGAAACGATTCGAAGAAATCGCTTCCACATTAAAAGTGTTGTAATGAACTCCATGTGAATCAACGTTGGCTATGTTTTGAAACGATTCGAGAAAATCGTTTCGATAACCCATCGTAATACAAGGGAATCTACAACAGCCTGCAATCCAACGCCAGAGAAACGAATGAGTAAAGACAGCAGGCGATGATGAGAGGGGTTACATTTATGGCACATATAACGATCGAAACTGGATCGCCAACCTTATGCATGAATACCAGCATACATGTTGTGTCCAGTGACTCCGGAGAGACTTCAGGCGGTACACTATATCTGTTGCACGGGGCAGGCGATAATGCGAGTACCTGGCAGCGGTTAACCACAATTGAGATGTATGCAGCGCAATATGGCTGTACGATCATTATGCCGGAAGCGAATCGAAGCTATTACACCGATATGGAATACGGCCTGAATTACTTCCACTACATCACTCAGGAGTTACCTGAAATATGCAAGCGTCTGCTCAATCTGAATCCTGATCCGGAGAAAACATACGTCGCCGGTTTATCCATGGGTGGATATGGTGCACTGAAATGTGGACTAACTTATCCAGAGCGATATCGCAAAGTAGTGTCTCTATCCGGCGTAACGGATATCCAGACACGGCTTCATGATCCCCATATGCCAGCGACCATGATCAAGGAAATGAAAGCGGTTTTTGGAGAACGTTTACAGGTAAAAGCCGATCAGGATATTTACGCACTGTCGGCCAAGCTGCTGGAACAGGGTGTTCCTTTACCGGATATCCTCAGTTGCTGTGGCGATAGTGACCCCTTTGTAGAGATGAATCGCGACTATGCGAAATACATGCAGGGGACTGCCTTTGATTTTCGGTATGTGGAGACGCCGGGGGCTCATGAATGGAGATTTTGGGAGCACCACCTGAGAACGATGTTTGATTTTCTGTACAACGACAAGACCATAGTAGAGTGAGGAGATGCAATGTGAAACCTGCAGCCGAAGGACCTAGCAAAAAGCTGAAGGGAAACGTGAAGGGCAATTCGCTCTGGACTGAAATCTGGAAGCACCGAATGACATACACCCTGCTTATTCCGGGGCTTGTCTGGCTAATTCTGTTTGCCTACATGCCGATGGGTGGCCTGTCTCTGGCATTCAAAGATTACAAGGCCAACCTGGGCATCTGGGGAAGTCCATGGAGCGGATTCGAGAACTTCAAATATGTTTTCCGTGATCCAACCTTTATCGACGCAGTATGGCGTACGCTGTACATCAATATTCTGAAACTGATTATTCAGTTCCCGTTCCCAATTATTCTGGCGCTGTTGCTGAATGAATTGCGGATGCGCAGAGGGAAAAAATTGTTCCAAACCGTTCTTACGTTCCCGCACTTCCTGTCCTGGATCATCGTATCCGGGGTAGTCATCAATGTGCTGGCATATGACGGACTGGTAAATAGCGCGCTCGGATTACTCGGATTGCCAACGATTAACTTCCTGGGGTCTGAATCCAACTTTGTACCCATGTTGCTGTTGACTGATATTTGGAAATCAAGTGGATGGGGCGCGATTATATTCCTGGCTGCCATTTCCGGTATTGATCAGGATCAGTATGAATCAGCACAGATTGACGGGGCTTCCCGTATGCAACAGATGTTCAAAATTACTTTACCGAACATCCTTCCAACCATCACAATCATGTTTATTCTCTCGGTTGGTGGATTGATGTCTTCCGGGTTTGACCAGATCTTCAACTTGGCAAATGCCGCTACCAAAAATGTATCGGAAGTACTCGATGTATATATCTATCGGATTACGTTCCAGTCATCTACCGATTTCTCATTCTCGACAGCGGTCAGCTTGTTCCGTTCCCTGGTGAATATGGCCTTGCTGCTTCTTGCTGACAGATTTGCCAAGTGGCTTGGCGGAGACGGTTTGTTCCGATAAGAGAGGAGGAAAAATGAGATGAGCAAGAAAGCTAATAAAAAACCGAGAATTGGTACAGAAAAAATGACACTTCTCGATTACATTATTTTCGCCGTATTACTAGTGCTTGCCCTGATGATCCTGATTCCATTCTGGAATGTCATCATGATTTCGTTTGCAACACAAAAAGAATATGCTGACAATCCATTTTTGATGTTCCCTAAAGAATGGACATTGGATTCCTACAAGGCATTGTTCGCTGACGGAACGATTCTGACGGGGTACAAAAATACAATTATATTGCTAGTCATCGGCTTGCCACTCAGCTTGTTCCTGACAACAAGCATGGCATATGGCCTTAGTCGCAACAAATTTCCGTTTAAGAAATTTCTCTTTTTCCTGGTACTGTTCACCATGATCTTTAATGGTGGTATCGTACCGCTGTACCTGATCATGAAATCACTTCATCTTACAGGTACGCTGTGGTCCGTTATCCTGGCGGGAAGCTTCAGTGCTTTTAACATGATTCTGATGATGAACTACTTCTACACCTTGCCTGAATCACTCATGGAATCGGCGAGACTGGATGGAGCCGGAGAGTGGAGAATTTTGTTCTCCGTTGTTCTTCCGCTGGCTACACCAATTATGGCTACAATCACGTTGTTCTACGGTGTAGCTTACTGGAACAGTTGGTATGATGCGATGATATTCCTTCGAAAAGCGGATCAGTTACCGCTCCAGAATGTACTCCGAAATATTATCGTGACATCTACGACGAATGCATCCAATGCATCCAGTGTGGATGCTGCCCAAGCAAGCAACTTCTCAATGGGTATGAAGATGGCGGCCGTATTTGTCACCATGGTACCAATTATGTGTTTCTTCCCAATGTTGCAAAAACACTTTGCCAAAGGGGTATTAACAGGGGCAATCAAGACCTGATATACGTATAGGATTTTGCAATAAAATTCTACTAAAAACATGGGGGTAAAACATGAAAACGAAAAAAAAGTTGTCAGTAAGAGCTCTCTTTGCCATCACGCTTAGTGTAGTTATGCTGATGGTGACCGCTTGTTCCAGTCAAGGAGCTTCAGGTGGTAACGAAAAAGATGCAGAGGGAAATTACAAAGACAACCTGACCATCTCTGTAGCTAACCTGACAGAAATCAAAAACGGGAACCTGGATAATGACTTCCACAAGTTCTGGACAGACAAATTTAATGTAACTTGGGACTACAACTATATCGATTGGGATTCATGGGGCGAGAAGCTTCGTCTGTGGATCAACTCTGGCGACTTGCCGGATGTAGCGGTATGGAACTACGTACATGGCGATGCCATTAACAGCATTGAACAAGGTTTGTTCTACAAATTCCCGGATGACTGGAAAGAACGCTGGCCTAACGTGGCAGCAGCTTACAATTTGACGGGTCTTGGAGACAAGTTGGAAGAATTGACAGGTGGAACTTATGTCCTGCCTAGACCAATCTATTTCGAGAACAAACCGGCTGACCCACTGACGAACCAAATTGGTGTCATTGCGCTTCGTAAAGACTGGGCTGAAGCGGTTGGTTTTGAACTGAAAGATGCATATACAACAACCGAATTGAATGAATATGCTGCGCTAGTAAAAGAAAAAGATCCAGGCAAAGTGGGTAACAAGCTTGTACCTCTGTCCTACAATGCGGCAGATGCTATGACAAACATGATTATGCCAAACAGTGTGCATGCCATGACTGACTCTCCTTTCTACAAAGGTGAAGATGGCCAATTCCACTGGGGACCAGCAGATCCTGAAACGCTGACAGGACTTAAATTGATGCAAAAAGCCTATAAAGACGGACTGCTCAATCCTGAGTTCTACACATGGAAAAACAATGAAGGTCAAAACAACTTCAAAGTAACAGGTACAGCTGCTGTAACAAGTCTGGGCGGACTGGCTTCCTACAGACAAGGTCTGGATTCCGATATGAAAAAAAATCTGGGTGTAGATAGTGATGAACTGGTACACACAGCAATCGTAGTAGGCGATGACGGGAAATACCGTAACATGGAACAAGCCAACTTCTGGTCTGCATTGATCTTCAATCCGGACATCAGTGACGAGAAATTCGAACGGATCATGGATCTGATCGATTACTCCGCAACAAAAGAAGGACAGTTGCTCATCAACATGGGCTTTGAAGGAAAAGATTGGAAATATGATGAAAACAACGAACTCGTTAGCTTGTTGCCAGAAGGAACGGTATTGGAAGATAAATACCCAGCACGTTTCGAAGGTCTGTACCTGCTCGGTGACGACTTCAGTGTTGTAAACCCTGCAATCAAAAAAGATTACCGTGATAGAGCCGTGAAATTGTTCGAAGAAAAAGCAAAACTTGGTACAGAAGGCAAATCCCTTGCACCATACGATTGGGATGTCAACCTGTACGATTCCAAAGCTAAGAGTCAGGCTTCATTCGACTACCAGAATGAATATGCCAACTTGATCCTCAAAAACGGAGATCTAGAGGCAAACTGGAAAGAATGGGTAAACAGTAAAATGTCCCTGGTTCAACCTTATCTGGATGAGCTAAACGATAAATTCTAGTAATCATTCAGTAATTAATTTTGAACCCGGTGCGCGGTCTCTCCCCGAACGCAGCCGGGTTCTTTATTTCAACAACTTGTAGTGGAGGATACGATCAGATGAATAACGAGCAGTTGTTAGACCTGGTGAAACAGATGACGTTGGAGGAAAAAACAGCTCAGCTTCTTCAGTTGACTGCCAACTTCTATGAAGGAACAAATGTTGAAGGTCAGATCACAGGGCCGATGGAAGAGATGGGAATTACGGAGCAGTCCGTAGATGCCAGTGGGTCCATTCTGGGGTTGTCCGGTGCGCAGGCCATCATTGATGTACAGCAAGCTTATATGCAAAAAAGTCGTTTGGGCATTCCGCTTTTGTTCATGGCTGACGTAGTTCATGGATTCAAAACCATTTTCCCGATTCCACTGGCGATCGGTTGTTCATGGGACACAGAACTGGCTGAGAAAAGTGCTGAAATTGCAGCACGTGAATCAGCTGTATCCGGTTTGCATGTTACCTTTGCACCTATGGTGGATCTGGTTCGTGACCCGCGCTGGGGCCGTGTGATGGAAACGACAGGAGAAGATCCTTATCTGAACAGTTTGTTCGCGGCTGCGTTTGTACGTGGATATCAGGGCGACAGCTTGAAGGATGAGCCAGATCGTCTTGCAGCCTGTGTTAAACACTTTGCGGCTTATGGAGCGGCTGAGGGTGGTCGGGATTACAATACGGTGGACATGTCTGAGCGTAACCTGCGTGAGTACTATTTGCCAGCGTACAAAGCAGCGTTGGATGCGGGCGTGGAAATGGTCATGACTTCGTTCAATACGGTTGACGGTATTCCGGCAAGTGGCAATGAGAAGTTAATGCGCGGTATTTTGCGTGACGAGTGGGGCTTTGATGGTGTATTAATCTCGGATTGGGCTTCCATTCGCGAAATGATTGCGCATGGCGCTGCGGAAGATGATCGTGAAGCGGCATATCGTGCCATTCGCGCAGGAGTAGATATGGAGATGATGACACCTTGTTATGTGCATCATTTGCCTGAACTGATTGAGAGTGGTGAAGTGGATGAGAAGCTCATTGATGAAGCCGTTCTGCGAATTCTGCAACTGAAAGAAAAGCTGGGATTGTTCGATAACCCACTTCGTGCAGCTGATCCTGAACGTGAACGTGAGATTGTATTCTCCAAAGAGCACCGTCAGGTATCGTATGAACTGGCAACGAAATCAGCTGTCCTGTTGAAGAATGATGACAGTGTGCTTCCACTTCAACCTGACGCTAATGTAGCCCTCATTGGTCCTTTTGCACAGAGTCCTGATATTCTGGGCTGGTGGTCCTGTGAAGGAGTTAAGGAAGATGCAGTTAAGTTGGGAACAGCTCTGCAAGAACGCCTGACGGGTGGGAAAGTTCAATTCGCTCAAGGCAGTAATGTTCATACGATTACAGCTGAGCAGATTGCCGAAGCCCTGGAAGTGGCAAGCAAAGCAGATCTGATTGTCCTTGCTCTTGGTGAAGACTCCGAGATGAGTGGAGAAGGTGGATCACGTACTGATATTCGTCTGCCGGCAGCCCAATTGGAATTGGTTAAACAGCTCAAAGCAGCGGGAAAACCGATTGCCAGCGTTATTTTCAACGGCCGTCCATTGGATCTGCATGGTGTAATCGATGAATCGGATGCCGTTCTGGAAGCCTGGTTTCCGGGTAGTGAAGGCGGAGCGGCGATCGCAGATGTTCTGACAGGTGTAGTGAATCCATCTGCACGTCTGACGATGTCTTTCCCGCAGTCCGTAGGTCAGATTCCGGTCTATTACAACCATTTCAATACAGGTCGTCCACTGAACCCGGAGAAGACGGAAGAACGTTATGTCTCCAAATACATTGACAGCCCGAATGAACCTTTGCTTCCGTTCGGTTATGGTCTCTCGTACACTTCGTTCTCTTATGGTGATCTTGAAGTGTCAAGTAACGAGATGACTGCCGAAGAGTCCCTGAGCATCCAAGTACGTGTAACAAACACGGGTGAGCGCGCAGGCGTAGAGACCGTTCAGTTGTACGTTCGTGATGTAACGGGTGAAGTCGTTCGTCCTATGCGTGAGCTGAAAGGATATGTGAAACTTGCACTGGCGCCAGGCGAGAGTGGTACAGCCACATTTACGTTAAATGAAGAACAGCTTTGTTATCACCATTCCGATTTAAGCCACCGCAGTGATCGAGGCGAGTTCCATATTCTTGTGGGTGCAAACAGTCGGGATACTCAGAAGAAATCATTCAGACTTGTTTAATCTTGTGAATGTAAAGAGTAATGTGTCAGGCCTTTTGTTATGGAAGGCCTGATGAACATAACAGGGGAGCGAAGAATGTGGTCAGTATCAAGGATATCGCCAAACAGGCGGGAGTTTCCATCTCTACTGTGTCATATGCGCTGAATGGCAGCAACAAAGTGACCGATGAGACGAGTTCCAAAATTTTGGCCATTGCCAAAGAACTGAACTATGTTCCAAATGCCGCAGCAAGAACACTGAAGAAGAGGGAATCCAAAATTCTAGGTGTTTTCTTGACCGATTTTAGCGGAGATGTATATGGAGACTTGCTGAGTGGCATGAAAGCCGTATGTAACGCTCAAGGCTATGACCTGATCGTGTGCAGTGGTAAACAATCCCATCGCATGCTTCCAGAGAGAATGATTGATGGTGCGATCATTCTGGATCATACGTTTGCAAGTGAGGAACTAATGCAGTATGCCGATCGTGGGCACAAAATCGTTGTATTGGACCGTGAGATGGATCATCCCAACATTAATCAGGTTCTGCTGGATAACAAAGCCGGGGCGACACTTGCGATGGAACATCTGATTGAACAGGGACATAAGAAAATCTACGTGGTGACAGGACCGGAAGGTTCGTTTGACTCTGTGCAGCGGTTAAAGGCTGTAAGACAGGTTGCGGAACGTGAAGCCGATGTGGAATGGATTGAGATCACGGGAGATTTTGAGAAGAGTGGTGGAGAACAAGCCGCAGATCAGATTGTGCAGGTGTATGATGGACCCGCAGCGGTATTCTGCCTCAATGATGAGATGGCTATTGGCTTGTGTGATCGTCTGGCAGACAGTGCACTTGGCGTTGGTCAGGAGATTGATGTCATCGGATTCGACAATATTGAATTGAGCAAATACGTCCAGCCGAGATTGGCAAGCATTGATTATTCCAAGCGCAAGTGGGGATCGCTCGCTGCTGAACAATTGATCAAGATTATTGCTGGAGAACCCGTTGATCATGAACGAATTTATGTGACATTAGTTGAGGGTGGGTCGGTGAGTGGGCCTATTCCGTCTGATTCGGTTATATCCATGCGGAATGACCGGGCGGTTAGCTATTGATCCCGAATACAGCAAGAGACAAGGCTTAGAAGAATCGAATCATTCTTTTAAGCCTTGTCTCTTGTTATTTCGAGGATGAAGCAATAGAAAAAGCCTCTCCGGAGAGAGGCTTGGCCTTTACAAGCCTTTTGTTTTGTCATTGTTGTAGGATGAAGTGAGAATGCCTGTAATGAAGAGAGTCAATACGATTGCAATAATCCAGAATGTCAGTGAAAATGACATGCCCTTCGCACCTCCTGCACAAGCTCATTTTCTTCTATTATAACCATTATAGGTAGAAAAGAAATGCTTCACCCTATTATTTGTAAAATAAAAAGTGTGTGGGCACTGGTCTGAGGCTGCCATCTGAAGGGTTATTTACAACCCGATTATTCAGAATAAGCGAGGATGATCCACCGCCATCCAGATTATAAGCGTCGATCACCCCAAGCTTGTACAACCGCCCTTGCAACTCTTCAAGGGTAGCACCGGAACTTCCGCCCTCATTATATCCGTCAACTACAATAATCAATAACTGATCATCTTTATAATTGCCAATGACTGTACGTGGTGCTCGTTTGGGTGATACTTTCCATTTGGCAGGAATTGTGGTTTTACGCCCATTCTGTAGCAGCACCGGTACAAACGTAGCCCCGAATTGCGGTTGCAGGCGATCCAGTGAGTTTTTGTCGGTGAACTTGCCTCCGATCAGTTTACCGGCATCGTTAAGTCCTACAAAAAACAGATCTTTGAAACTGGCCTGGAAACCGTTCACGTATTTCCCGTCCATGACGGTTGTGCTAAGTGGATAACGTTTGCCGCCACTGTCAGCAAATCCACCTGCGTTAATCCCGGCAATAGCGCCGTTACGCTTCACAGCCTGCATGGTCGTCTCAGAACGCCCAGGTTCACTGTCTAGAGCCATCTGCATGGCTGTAGGGTCTTTTAGCTTGATCTTCATGGCATAGCCCTTATAGCTGCCAGGATTCACTCTGTACATTTCAATCGTTAGCCGTTCACTGTCTACCCGTTCAAATGGAACGCCAAGCTTGGATGAAATCCGGTTGTTGTAAATCTTTTCCGGACGATCCGCTTGGGTGGAAGCCTTCTGCACAAGTGTAGACATCGTACTTGTTGTTTTATTATAGAGCTGTGTCGTTCTTTTAATAGAAGAAGAAGTCTGGACAGCAGCATCTTTTGCCCCCGCAAGCTCTTGGCTAATTGCTTGGGTCCGGGGTGTAATCGTATCCTCTGACAGTTCGGTAGGCATCAAACCTCCGGGTTCAAGTGGAGGACGAAGCAGCAGCAGGCATAATATCAATCCAACAAAAGGAGCGAGTGCAAGCATAAAAAAACGATTAACCTGTTTGACGGGTGTAATCATTTGAGCAGGTCCATCTTTTTCTGGAGTGTCTCCAGTTGTTTTTTGACTTCGCTCAGCTGGGTATACAGTTTGTTGCTGTTATCCGTTTTGTCACTTGCATTATCCTTGGTGAAAGTCAGCAATTCATTGAAGGATTGAACCTGTCCCTGCAGGTCTTCTACTTCCTTTGATATCGTTGTTAGCTGATTTTCATAGTCGGTTTTTAGCGCTGCAATCTGCTGCTGATTATGGGCTTGAAGCTGGTTAATCATCTGTTGCTGGAGATGGTTACTATAATAGTAGGTTCCAACGACTCCTAGTGCAATGAGAACAATCCACATTACCAGAAACAGCTTGATTGAAGATCCAGCCTTGCCTTTGGCGCTCCGGGTGTGATGGATGTCAGAGGACGGGGCAGATGGTTTCATATCATCACTCCTGGTCATTTATAGGTACAAAAAAATTTCCAGTCCTCATTCTATCATGCCCCTATTGATTACGCAAAAATGAAATTCTTTACTTAATAGAGTAAAAAGAGATTGCATCGGAAGGAAGTCCTAGGATACAATTTCTTATAGATGCAATAAGTAGGAACTTTGGGCAGGTTTTTCGACTTTTTTAGATAGAAATGCAGGAAATTTATACTATATTTTGACCTTTCCGGGGATGGAAAGATGGACGTCATGGTGTTTTTATAACAAAATACAGTGAAAATAGAGCTTTTTTATCGGCTTCCTCCTGTATTTTTCTGTTTTTCGACATAATCCGACCTATGCTTCTTCTATACTCGGATTGTCGCATAGACGATGAAATCATCATGACAGAATTTAAAAGTTATTTGTCCAATACATAACAGGGGGAACAACAATGAAAAAAGTATGGCAGGTGGTCATCATAGATATCCACCCCACCAGCATGCTCGGTACAAAATTGATTTTGGAAGAGCAGCAAGATCTGACGGTACGTGGCATGACTTCGACCGGAACAGAAGGGCTCGATCTGGTGAATATTCACCAGCCTGATCTGATTCTGATGGATTATCGTCTTCCGGAGGGTCAGGCAGATCAATATATTGCCCAGATGAAGAATCTGTCAGCTCACAGTCACATCATTATTTTGACGGATGAAGACAATGTGAAGCTGTTTCGTCATCTGATGAGCCTTGGTGCTAGCGGCATGTTATCCAAACAGGCTTCCCCTAGCCAGCTGATTCATCTGATCTCTGGATTGCGTGAGGGCCATGTGTCCATTCCATTGTCGTGGTTAAACAGTGCGGAGTGGGCGCAACCTGTGGAGTCTCCGACAGAAGCACGTGTCATTGAATTAACAGAAACCGAAACTTTTATCATGGAAAGAATTGTTCAGGGTGTAACCTATGATAAAATAGCGAATGAGATCAACGTTAGCAGACGTTCCATTGATAATTACCTGCGTAAAATATACGTGAAGCTGGAAGTGAGCAGTAGAGCACAGGCCATTGAACGTTATGCCTTGCATGCAAGACAAGTGAAGACGGGATCCTGACGAAACAGGTCTGTTCTTCCCATGATCACAACAGTTCGGTATGCATCCGGTCATATTCGATGGTGAGCAGGAATAGGTTGTAGGGCTGCGGACTGCGAGTACAGTTTCGGAATAGGGACGAAAGGGGAACGGATCGATGAAATATTTCTTTGCTTCCCGTACCAACAGGCTTTTGTCATCACCACTGAGGGATATACGTGAGATGTCTGGCAGGGATTATTTCATTTCTCTGGCGGAAGAATTGCCTGCGGAGGAGTTGTTTCCTTTCAAATTGTTGGAAGAAGCAGCGGTGTCTGTCTTTAGTTCAGGCCCTTCCGCATTGCAATATGGAGAGCCAGCAGGCTACACACCCCTAAGAGAGTGGTTGAACAAAGACTGGAATGCACGCAAAGGCATACGAACGGTACCCGAGCAGATTCTGTTGACCACTGGTACCCAGCAGGCCATCGATCTGGTGATGCGTCTATTGCTTGAGCCAGGAGATTCTGTACTGGTTGAACATCCCACATCTCCAGGCTGTCTTGAGGTATTGGAGATGCAAGGAGCCAAGATTGTGCCCGTAATGGGTGATCGGGACGGCATACTGCCAGACCTTTTGGAGCATCACATGCAGCAGGTTAGACCGAAGCTGCTTTTTGCTGCACCCAGTTTCTCGAATCCGACCGGTGCTTTGTGGAGTATGGAGCGGCGGGAGGCTGTCCTTGAACTGTGTTCGCGCTATGGTGTACTGCTTGTGGAAGATGATTCTTACGGGGAGCTCCATTTTGATGGCCTTGAGCCAACGGAATTCTATCGTAAATATCCTTCACTCTTTGCACTGGATACTGCCGATCAGGGTGGACATGTTCTCTACATTGGTTCATTCAGCAAAACGGTAGCGCCCGCTCTTCGAACCGGATGGGCCGCTGGACATCCTGCGCTGATTCAGGCAATGGCCTCGGTTAAACGAATTGCAGATGGTCAGTCCAGTCCGATGAATCAGCGGCTGTTGTATCAATTGCTTGCTCATTCCCCTTTTCGTTGGAGTGATCACCTATCGATGTTGAATCGGGAGTATAAGACAAGACTCAAACTGATGCTTGAACTGTTAAAAAGGCCGGGCTGGAAAGGGTGTCAGTACAACATCCCTGAGGGCGGAATGTATCTGTGGGTACAGTTGCCGGAAGGGTTGGATAGTGGCGCTCTGCTTAAAGCGGCTTTGCCCAAAGGTGTATCTTTTCTTCCTGGATCACTATGCTCCACAGGTGTACAGGATCAACGTTACATCCGATTGAACTTTAGCCATCCGGGCCGGGATGAATTGCTGCTTGGCATGAACCTGATCAGTGAAGCCATTTCCGAATTTACGGCTCGTAGCTAAGTCAGATCAAAATAGATTTTGTAGCAAAAATTAAAATTGGTTCATGACCAAAGTGATTACGTTATTGCATCCACTAACATTTTTATATATAATATGAATTAATGAGTTGTTGGTTTCTTTATATAAGCTACAATGGTGGCCAGTTCAGGAAAAGCACTCATATATTTTATTTAACGGGGGAAAATTCAACATGTCTAATATTTTATTTGTTAAAGCAAATGACCGTCCTGCAGATCAAGCAGTCAGCGTTAAATTGTACGATGCATTCTTGAGCGCATACAAAGAGTCCCACCCAGGTGACACAGTTACTGAGTTGGATCTCTACAATACAGAATTCCCATTCTATGGTAACACTGCTATCACAGGTACTTACAAAGCAGCTAACGGTTTTGAACTGACAGCTGACGAGCAAAAAGCAGCTTCACTTGCAGCACAATTGCAAGATCAATTCCTGGCAGCTGACAAAGTTGTATTTGCATTCCCACTGTGGAACTTCACTGTTCCAGCTCCATTGGTAAACTACATTGCTTACCTGAGCCAAGCTGGTAAAACATTCAAATACACTGCTGAAGGTCCTGTAGGACTTGCTGGCGACAAAAAAGTAGCTTTGCTTAACGCACGTGGTGGCGTTTATTCCGAAGGCCCAATGGCAGCTGCTGAAATGTCCCTGAACTTCCTGAAAACAGTTCTCGGCTTGTGGGGCATTCAAAACCCTGAAGTGGTTATCGTTGAAGGACATAATGCTTCTGCAGATCGTGCTGAAGAAATCGTTACTGCAGGTCTGAAATTGGCTTCCGAAGTAGCAGTAAAATTCTAATAACAATCTTCTATATAGAACACATCAAAACACCTGTAGTCTCCAGTGGAGATTACAGGTGTTTTTTTTGTCTTCTCATTTTTCATATCACTTACTTCGAGTGGTTTCATATCAGATATGGCCTGTATTTTTTAAGTACTGCTCCGCTGTTTCAGCAATGTGTGCAAGGTCGTCCTTATTTACACCAGATACAGAATACGTTACATCGAGTTCATTAATGGTTCGTTCAATCATATCATTATCCTCAAGCATGTGTGCATGCTCGGTTAACGCCTGTACTCCCTTAATCGTCAAAATATACTTTCCACGGGAGAGGCGTTCAAACCAGCCATAATAATTTTTTTGCAGAATCGCTGCGGCAGAACCTACACCTGTCTGTCTGGCAAGGTTGGCTGGAGAGGCTTCTCCGTTCGTTCGTAGAGCGGATGCGACACGTAAAGCCTTCTCACGATATGCTGTGACCAGCTGTCTTCGTGTGCTGCCTCCCGTATTGTAGTCTCCGCTGCGTTCGTCGAATTCCTTGAGCAATCGTTTCCGCCGAACTCCGCTTTTACGGGCAACCTGATTGCGGCCAGTGGGGGGGATCAGGGCGGAGGGCTCGCACAATACATCAATCAGGGGAGCTTTGGTTTTGTAAAATGTGACAGTCAGCAGCCCCAGACCGAGCTGTCTGCATAGTGCGGTCAGTTCGCTCCAGCGTTGGTTTACGGCTCCACGTTTACTGCGATTGCGCTCGACGGCCAGATACACGAACGGGCTAAGTTTCAAGCGCTGCATGCCCTGCAGCAACAAGGAGAGGTTAAATGTTTTTTTCATCTCCACAATGAGTGGTTCGTCCTGGTCCGGTCTGACTCCGACGAGGTCACAATGTCTGACTTCCGCCTTGACGTCGAAGCCACGCTGCTCGAAGAACGCCTTCACAGGCGAATATAATTCGGTTTCGTATTTCACTGCCATCGTCCGTGCTCCTTTCCAGAAGTGGCCTGTCTCTGACCATGTGTTGTCCGGTTTCCTGAATTTAGAACCCTCATTATATCATATTCGTTCTTTTTTTTCTGAAGGCACAAGATGTCTGATAGAACAGGGAAAAGCCAAAATTCGAAGCGGTTGATTGAAAAAAAGAGGTCAACTTATCCGAATTGCCGCATAGGTATGTAATACACTTTTCACAACAAAACAAGACGTTTGGACAGAGGGTGGCGGGACTACACAGGACCGCAAGATTGGTATTCAAGCAGGAGCCGCAATTCTATTGATTTCTTCATACCATTCGGAATGGTTGACAATCACACTAAAGGAGCCATGGGAGGTACCAAGCATGAATATTTTTGAACGCGTTGCGGAACATCGGGCAGAGAGTGACCGTTTGACATGGAACGGAACATTTGAAGATTATATTGCACTGCTGAGAGAGGACCCGACTCCGGCAATGACGGCTCACGCCAGAGTGTATGAGATGATTGAATCGTTTGGGGTGGAAGAAGTAGGTGGGCATAAGCGGTACAAGTTTTTTGAACAGGAGATCTTTGGGCTGGACCGTTCGATTGAAAAGTTGGTTGAAGAATACTTTCACTCGGCAGCACGCCGTCTGGATGTACGGAAGCGGATCTTGCTCCTGATGGGTCCTGTAAGTGGAGGGAAATCGACGCTGGTGACGCTGCTGAAGCGTGGGCTTGAACAGTTCTCGCGGACAGAGAAAGGTGCCATATACGCCATTGATGGATGCCCGATGCATGAGGAACCGCTGCATTTGATTCCGCTGGAGCTTCGTCCTGAAGTGGAAAAGGAAATTGGAGTCCGTATTGAGGGTAACCTTTGCCCATCCTGCCAGATGAGACTCCGTACCGAATATGGTGGTGATATCAGCAAGGTACCGGTGGAACGGGTCATTGTTTCCGAAGATAATCGCGTGGGAATAGGAACGTTCAGTCCATCCGATCCGAAATCACAGGATATTGCCGATCTGACGGGGAGTATCGACTTCTCCACCATTACGGAGTTTGGTTCCGAATCCGATCCACGTGCCTATCGTTTTGATGGGGAGTTGAACAAGGCGAACCGTGGGTTAATGGAGTTCCAGGAGATGTTGAAATGTGATGAGAAATTCCTATGGAATCTCCTGTCGCTCACGCAGGAAGGAAATTTCAAAGCAGGACGTTTTGCCTTAATCAGTGCGGATGAAATGATTGTGGCGCATACGAATGAATCGGAGTATAAGTCTTTTATCTCCAACAAGAAGAATGAGGCACTGCAATCCCGGATGATTGTCATGCCGATTCCGTACAACTTGAAGGTATCCGAGGAAGAGAAAATCTATGCCAAGCTCATTCAGCAAAGTGACATGAAGCATGTTCATATTGCACCGCATGCACTGCGGACTGCAGCCATTTTTTCCATACTTACCCGCTTGAAGGAAACGAAGAAACAAGGCATGGATCTCGTTAAAAAAATGCGCATGTATGATGGTGAAGAAGTGGAAGGATACAAAGAAGCTGATCTGCGCGAGATGCAAAATGAGTATCTGGATGAAGGGATGTCCGGCATTGATCCACGGTATGTCATTAACCGGATCTCCAGTGCTTTGATTAAGCAAAATCTTCAGTGCATTAACGCGCTGGATATTCTGCGGGCGATCAAGGATGGTCTGGACCAACATGCCTCGATCACGAAGGAAGAGCGGGAGCGTTATCTGAACTTCATTGCTCTTGCACGCAAGGAGTATGATGAACTGGCCAAGAAGGAAGTGCAGAAAGCATTTGTTTACTCATTCGAGGAATCCGCAAGAACGTTATTCGAGAATTACCTCGATAACATTGAAGCATTCTGCAACTGGTCCAAGATGCGTGACCCGCTCACGGATGAAGAGATGGACCCGGATGAGCGTCTGATGCGATCCATAGAGGAACAGATCGGGATCTCCGAGAATGCAAAGAAAGCGTTCAGAGAAGAGATTCTGATCCGAATCTCGGCATACTCCCGCAAGGAGCGCAAGTTTGAATACAGTAGCCATGACCGTTTGCGTGAAGCGATTGAGAAAAAGTTGTTCACCGATCTGAAAGATATTGTCAAGATCACAACCTCAACCAAAACACCGGATGCAACACAATTGAAACGTATGAATGAAGTCATTAAACGCTTAATTGAGGAACATGGATACACTGCAGCCAGCGCGAATGAACTGTTACGTTATGTGGGTAGTCTGCTTAATCGCTAATCGGCAACGAACCATTCCGGATCAGGCTCCTGATGCCTGTTGTGACGCTCCTTCACAGCAGGGTCAGGGCCTTTTTAATTACATGAAGGTCATATTAGTCTAAAAAGCTGACAAATAAGGTTAATTTTAAAGAGAATTAGTTCTAATGGTATATGTATATTTAGGTATTTTAGTCTATAATCAATACATATATTTACAATTTAAAGTAATTTAGTGTTTATTAAGGAGCTGACTGAACCAGATATGAGCAGTATTTCCGCAACAAGACAGAAGCAACTTGATTACATGGGATTAACCGCAGGGGATCTAAAACTGCTTGCCGATCATCGGCCTGTTTTTAAAAAAGTCGTTAATGAAGTGGTGGATCATTTCTACAATCATGTGGGGAATTATCCTGAATTGGTAGATCTGATCGCTCGATTCTCTACCATTGATCGTCTAAAAGAAACACAGAAGATGTACTGGTTATCAATGACGGATGGAATCGTGGACGACGCATATATTGAGCAACGGATTGCGATTGGACTTGTGCATTCACGGATTGGTCTGTCTGAAGATTATTATCTGGGTACCTATATGGTCTACCTGGATATTGCAACGAGCATATTCCAACAGGTTATCCCTGATTCCTGGCATCTTGTCATTCAAGCGCTCAGCAAAATGTTTAATCTGGATTCACAGCTTGTCCTTGAAGCCTATGAGAAGAAAGAAAAAGAAAAGTTACATCAGCTTGCCGATGACCAACAACATACATTACAGGCAATTACGCAGATTACCCAAGAGCTTACAGGCATGATTAGTGAATTAAATGAAAGTGCAATGGCGATATCAAATGTAGCCAAAGAAACAGCGGCTTCTCAGGATCAGGCTCAGGTTATGCTTACCGAATTAACAGGAGAGATCCAGCAGATCGGAAAAATGGGTGAACTCATTCGCGAGATATCGGATCAGAGTCATCTTGTCGGCCTGAACGCAGCGATTGAAGCTGCTCATGCAGGAGAGTTTGGACGTGGCTTCGAAGTAGTCGCTAGTGAGGTGCGCAAGCTTGCAGCCAGTTCCCGGGATGCCCAGGGTAAGATTCAGTCTAATCTGGAGCAGATCATGAAGAAACTGAGCAGTGTGCAGCAGGAGTCGGATCATACGTCTCGCGGAGCACGTAGCCAAGCTTCACGCTCGGCTGAACTCGCTGTATTTGCAACAACAATGGAGAAACTGTCTCTGGATTTGAAGAATCTGGAACAGCAGGAATAGAGCTTAAAAGCATTAGGAACCTTCCATACCGTTTCAGGCTGTTTTAAGCTATAATGGGTAGACAAACCTGCCGATGTTATAGAAAATGCAGCCGGAGACAGGGGATTCGAAAGAGGTTGAGGTGATCAGATGGCTTCTATCCATGATGTAGCCAAGGAAGCGGGAGTATCTGTTGCAACCGTTTCCAAAGTGATAAACGATTATCCTGATGTAAGTGAAAAAACACGCAAAAAAGTCAATATAGCCATCGAATTATTGAAATATCAACCCAATGTGGTCGCACGTGGACTTGTCAAACGCCGTTCATGGACGGTGGGAGTACTGTTAACGGTTCCGTTTACGAACCCTTTTGTGTCGGAGTTGCTGGAAGGGATCAAGACAGCGCTGGAGAACAGTGGATATGACCTGGTCCGGTTGTCTACTCGATTCGATGATCCGGCGTACTCGTTTATCAAACATTGCCGCAGTCGTAATGTGGATGGCGTTGTGGTATTCGGGGAAGGCAGAGAAAATGCGAGTATTCAGGAACTGGTGGATGCAGAGATTCCAACGATGTTTGTTGATACGGACATGTTGGGCAAACGTGCTGGTTACATTACTACGGATAACGCGAACGGAATCTCGATGGGTGTCAAACATCTGCATGAGCTTGGGCACCGCAAAATTGCCTATATCTCAGGGACACTTGGACCTGCTGTAGCCAATCTGCGACTGGAAGGATATCGGGAAGGGCTACGAGAATGCGGCATCCCGTATTCTACGGTATATCTGGAGATCTGCGATTATTCCTTCGACGGGGGAAGCAAGGCTGCCCGGCGATTGCTGGCACTTCAGGATCAACCAACGGGAATTGTCTGTGCATCAGACATGTCTGCCTTTGGTGCGATTCATGAAATTGAAAAGCATGGACTGAGTGTACCAGAAGATATCTCGGTTGTCGGGTTCGATAACACGTATTATGCTGAGGTATTCAAACCGGGGTTGACCACGGTGAATCAGAATATCTATTCCATTGGCATTAAGTCCATTGAATATCTGATTGCCATGATCGAGAATCCATCTTATTCTCCTCCTGTGGTGACGGAACCTTCCAATCTGGTCATCCGTCAGACGACAGCACCTTTAAAAGCTTAGAAACGTAAATAGTAAAGATGTTTACACGAAGCACAGCTAATAAGCTGTGCTTTTTGTCGTTATACATCTCATTTGGAAACATATGGTTGATGGAGTGGTGCAAGTCCTATAGTTTAACGGGTAAACAAAGTTTACTGGCAATCGTATAATGAAAGTGCTTACAATTTTCTGTCCATTTGCATCTATCCATCCTGTATAACGATCTTGTAAAGGGCTGGCACGTGGCAGAGCAAAGGTTATTCTTCACAAACAACGAACCAAGGAGGAGATCGGATGCATTTGAGAAAATGGTGGAGCTTGTGCTTGTCGGCTGTATTGATCTTCAGTTTGTTCCCAAGTGTGGGAACCGGAGGGGCACGTGCTTCGGCAGCGGACGTTAAGACTGGCGATGATGAAGTACTGTTCAAGGCTGATTTTGAAGATGGTGTGTTGGGACAATGGCGTCCACGTGCAAGTGAAAAGCTTGATATCGTAACGCAAGTAGGTCATGACAGTACACGCAGCCTGAGAACCTCTTCACGTACCGAAACGTTCCATGGACCCTTAGTTGAAGTGCTGGATCATGTACAGAAGGGCAGCACAGTTCATATTTCATTTTGGGCCATGTACGATGAAGGGCCGGACAGTCAGGTCCTTAACGGTGCACTCGAGAAAGAATACAATAAAGACGCTTCGAGTCTTGAATATGCTACCTTTGCCTCCGCTACCTTGAACAAAGGACAGTGGAAAAAAGTCGAGGCCGATGTGGTGATTCCCGAAGAAAATAGTGGCATCACCGGATTCCGCATGTATGTGGAGACACCATGGAAGACGTCAGCGGAAGTGACGCCGTCAGATACGATTTCATTTTACGTGGATGATGTTCTGATTACGGCTGCTCAGAAAATTGAAATTGAGAAGGATATTCCGAATCTGGTCGATATCGTGGGACAAAATTACGCAATGGGAGCTGCCATCAACCAGTCTGCACTAGACGCGGAAAACCAGCATTCCCAGTTGTTGACGAAACACTTTAATAGTATTACAGCGGACAATTTTATGAAAATGGATGCGATGCAGCCCAAGGAAGGAGAGTTTGTCTGGTCAGAGACAGATCGCTTGGTGAAGTTTGCCGAAGCAAATGACATGGAAATCAGAGGTCATACGCTGTTATGGCATAGTCAGGTGCCGAATTGGTTCTTTACTGATCCGAATGATGCATCGAAACCTGCCACGAGGGAACAGTTGCTTGCGCGGATGAAAACCCATATTCAAACCATCGTGACCCGGTACAAAGGAAAGGTTCATACATGGGATGTCGTCAATGAAGTCATCTCAGACGGAGGCGGCTTGCGGAATGAGGCCAGTAATTCCAAGTGGAGAGATATTATTGGGGATGTAGATGGCGACGGAGATGACAGTGATTACATTGAGCTGGCTTTCCGTTATGCACGTGAGGCTGACCCCGATGCTGTACTGGTGATTAATGACTATGGAATGGAGGGCAATGGAAACAAGGTGAATGATATGGTGAAGCTTGTAGAGAAGCTGCTTGCCAAAGGAACACCGATTGATGCAGTTGGATTCCAGATGCATGTATCCATGTACGGACCGGATGTAAAGCTCATTCGTGAGGCTTTTGAGAAAGTGATCGCTCTTGGTGTAAATGTACAGGTTACAGAGCTGGACGTTTCGATCTATTCAAGTAATTCCGAGTTGGAGATGCCTGTAACAGATGAATTAATGCTGCAACAAGCCTATCGTTATCGTGAGCTATTCGACCTGTTCGACGAATTGGGAAAACGCGGCGTAATGGACAGTGTTACAGTATGGGGACTTGCGGATGATGGTACATGGCTTGACAATCATCCAGTCAAAGGACGCAAAGATGCACCATTGTTATTTGATCGTAAATTAAAAGCAAAACCGGCATTTTGGGCACTGGTGGACCCTACCACCCTTCCGATCTATCGTAATGAATGGACAGCATTGAAGGCCAGCCCTTCTTTCCCGAACCACAAAGGACAGGAAGATATTCTTTGGGGTGCTGTGAAAGGACTCGAAATTAATCATCTGGCAGATGGTACATCTGCGGTTACGGGTGAGGCTCGTATGATGTGGGATGCCAAAAAGGTGAATTTACGAGTGGAAGTGAAGGATACCACACGTCGCAAAGGGGATCAGGTGCAGGTTTTCCTCGCGGAAGAAGTCAAGGGGACAGGCGCTGCAACTTCTGAAGCTGATCTGTCTGCCAAGAAGAAAAATCCGCCGTCTGCAAATGGTCAATATACATTTAAACGGGATGGCGGTAAAGGCAAAGATAAAAATACTTACAACGTACAGGAGACAAAAACCGGGTATGTTGTATACGCATCACTGCCTATGTCAGCTGCTTTACTTACCGAAGGCCAGGTCTTGTCTCTGGATTTTCGGATTACGGATGAATATGCTGCTGGAAAGACAGCGACCATTGTTTGGAATGATATTTCCAATCAACAGCCGGACAAACCAGCCAACCGGGGCAAACTGAAGCTCGGTTCTGTTTTGAAACAAACCAAGGTCACTTATGGCAAACCTGTCATTGATGCAAAAAAGGATAACGTCTGGAAAAAGGCTGCATCTGTTAAAACGGATGTCTGGGTAGTCGGAAACGCCGGTGCAACGGCGACTGCACAGCTGTTATGGGATGAGAAATACCTGTACGTATTGGCAGATGTGAAAGATCCTTTGCGAAGCAAATTAAGTTCTAATGCACATGAGCAGGATTCAATCGAGATTTTTATCGACCCGAGCAAAGATCAGACAACATTCTATCAGGAGGATGACGCCCAGTACCGGGTCAATTTTGATAATGAGGCTTCTTTTGGTGGAAATGCACGGAAAGAAAGTTTCAAATCAGCTACCCGATTAACAAGCGGAGGTTATACAGTTGAAGTGGCAATCCCACTAGACAGCGTTCGTGCTGAAGGGCAAAGATGGATTGGGTTTGACCTTCAAGTTAATGATGATGGCGCTGGGGATGGCAAGCGAAGCAGTGTGTCCATCTGGAGTGATTCATCAGGTAATTCTTATCAAGATACTTCCGGCTTCGGCAGTCTGTTACTGACTCGTAAATAGAATATTTAGTTGTGAATTAGAATATAAGAATGTTAGCTATTCAACATTGTATATCTGGAAATAAGTGTTGATTTTAAAGGCTGGGACGTTTAGACTATATACATTCATATAAACGGGTTCCAATGTATGACAACGGCTTCAACTAAGTCTGTTGTCACGAGTCAAATGATGCGGAGGGAGTGCCTGTCATCCAGACAGCGCACTCGCTTCTTTTTTACATTTTTGCATACATACAAGGCATTTCCCGGTTGAAAGGACAGAGTGAGTGGAGCACCTACATGGCACGTACAACTTAGAACTTGTTATTTTATCCTATATTATTGCATCGTTAGCTTCATACGCTGCCCTTGACCTTGCAGGCCGTGTAAGTCAGGCTAACGGGATGGCGAGGAATGTATGGCTTACCTGCGGTGCAGTATCGATGGGGCTAGGAATCTGGTCCATGCATTTCGTAGGTATGCTAGCTTTTGTTCTGCCTACGCAAGTCTCCTATTCCACCGGTAAGGTTGTTTTATCTGTTCTACTTGCTATTGTCGCATCGGGGGTGGCCTTGAACATTGCGGGTACACAATCGGGCAGGATAAGCAAGCTCATGATTGCTGGAGTACTGATGACGGCAGGGATCAGCTCGATGCATTATGTGGGAATGGCAGCGATGTCAATTCCGGTTACGTATGAACCAGGCAGAGTGGTGTTATCTATTCTGATTGCAGCGCTTGCTTCATTTGCGGCATTGTGGCTCATGTTTTTCTTCCGTTATCATCAATCAAGACATACCTGGGTTTACAAGATGGGCAGCGGTCTCATTATGGGTATTGGAATCTCTGGCATGCATTATACCGGGATGTCAGCCGCACATTTCCATCATTCACATGGCTCGATGGTAAGTTCAGGTATGCAGATTGAGCCAGGTATTCTCGCCTACTTGATCGCATCGGGCACATTTATTGCTCTGGGCTTGACGTTGTTTGGCATATTTATCAATCAGCGAATGTCACAGAAAGATCGACGGATTCATGAGAATGAGCAATGGTATCAGGCCCTGTATCATAACCATTCGGATGCTATTATTTCAGTGAACAAGGAAGGTATTGTTAAAGGGATTAATGCTGCTGTAACAACAATCACCGGATATCCTGAAAAAGAGGTCATGGATCGTTCCATTGATGAGATCGCTCAGCAAATCGATATAGAGTGGATAAGTGAATTTGATTCCATCGATTGGGATGATCATGGGCTGGAGCAGGCGCACTACATGGCCAAAATGAGAGATGTACAGGGTGAACTTCTGGACCTTAGTATTGTTGTAGTTCCTGTTGTCATTGATGGCAGACATGTGGGAAGTCACATTTTGATCAAAGACGTAACGGAGGAGAAGCAGGCTCAGGAGAAGATTCGTCACCAAGCTTTGCATGATCCGTTGACGGGGCTGCCCAATCGGCGCAAGTTGGATGATGTGCTGGCTTGTACGATTAACGATTCAGCAGAAAAAGGGAACTCTTTTGCCGTTATGGTTATGGATATAGATCGTTTCAAGATGATTAATGACTCGCTGGGACATTCCATTGGAGATGTATTTCTAAGAGAAGTGAGCAACCGGATCATGAAAGCCATAGAAGCTTCTGATCCCTTGGCTATGGAGAATGTCATGCTGGCCCGGATGGGCGGGGACGAGTTCACACTCGTTGTGACCCAGGGTCAAGCGACAGAAGTAAGAGTGGCAGAACTTGCAAAACAGATTGTTGAAGCCATTCAGTTACCTTATCGACTGAAGGAGAATGACTTTTACGTAACCGCCAGCATTGGAATTGCGATGTATCCGGATCATGGAGTGGGTGTGGATGCTTTGCTGAAACATGCGGACTCCGCCATGTATGAAGTGAAGAAAAACGGCAAAAATGGTTTCCAATTCTACACGGCCCAACTGGATTCGGAACTATATGAACGCATTGAGCTGGAGGGTTATCTTCGTAAAGCGTTGGAACGCGATGAGATGGTCCTGTACTATCAACCACAGATTCGTACCGAGGATAGCCGCATGATTGGTGTGGAGGCTCTTATACGTTGGAACCATCCACTCAAAGGTCTGCTCGCACCCAATGTGTTTATCCCGCTTGCAGAAGAGACAGGCATGATCTATGAGATTGGCAATTGGACGCTGCGGGAAGCATGCAGGCAGATGAAACTCTGGCATGCCAGTGGCGGACCACTCATTCCGGTATCGGTTAACTTGTCCAGCCAGCAGTTCCACCAATCCAACTTGGTAGAACAGGTCAAGAATGCACTCTTTGAGACAGGGCTGGATGCTCGATATCTGGAACTGGAAATAACAGAGAGCATGATGATGGATGCAGCCGTATCCACGGCGATTCTTAATGAACTGACAGCACTGGGTGTCAAGATCAGCCTGGATGATTTCGGTACGGGATACAGCTCACTCAGTTATCTGAAGCATTTCCCGATTCACAAGCTCAAGATTGATCGTTCGTTTGTGACGGACATTACAGAGAGTCACAGTGATCAAGCCATTGTGGCGACCATTATATCGATGGCACAGAATCTCAAGATGGAAGTGATTGCGGAAGGCATTGAGACGAAAGGCCAACTGGATATTCTGATGCAGAATGACTGCCGCGAGATTCAGGGATATTATTTCAGTCGGCCACTGCCGGCAAGTGAAGTGGAGCATGATTTTTTTGTGCCGCTGCGATTGCAGGGTAATGGTACACCGCCGGCACCATCCTAATTTTATGTATGCCAAGCGGCAAGTCCCCGTTTATGTCGGGGACTTGCCGCTTTTTTTATGTCTTATCTTTTATTAATCATTAAACTCATCCATGATAAGCACATTTATATTTTCGTTTCCTATAATGATAATCGAAAACCTTACATAAACTTGCGGTGGTGTTTCTTGCCATCATACGTAAACCAGATCGGTTTATCCTCGACACGTGTCTCCACATGTACGGTACGTCCCCAGAGGCGGTACAGATAAGGTAGGGTGCGTTCCATATATTTCAGATCCAGCTCAATGCCTTCATATTGATGTTTGAGCACGAGTTCTCCTGTCCGCAGATAATCAGCATCTTGCACGACCAAGTAAGGGGAGCCCCCGTTGACACGTGAAAATACGAGCTGATCCCGTATGTTCTCCCAGGACTTGTCGGTGATTTTCCAGTCCGGGCCTTTTTTCTCAAATACGTAGAGGTCCAGATCCTCGGTTAATTGCTTGGTCATGTAATTGCGGATAAAGGAGGTATCGGAATCGAATTCACGCACCTCGAACATTTTGGCACGACCTTGCCCTGGTTTGCGGCCCCAACGTTCCTGTTCTTCACGGTTTGGGTTATCCCAGCGCCGTTCAATATCCTCAAAGATCTTCAGTCCCAAATAATATGGATTCAGACTTTGTTTGGATGGCTGCACCACGGAGGAGTTGAGCTTCGCAAATTCGATCGTATCCTCACTGTTCAGATCGAGCTCACGGATAATGCGTTGATGCCAGTAGGATGCCCAGCCTTCGTTCATGATTTTGGTTTCCATCTGTGGCCAGAAATATAACATCTCCTCACGCATCATACTCATGATATCCCGCTGCCAGTCGGTCAACACTTCGGAGAATTCCTGAATAAACCACATGACATCCTTCTCCGGTTCAGGCGGAAAATGATGGACCTGAATACCTTCAGCGGGTGCTTCTTCGGTCTGCACGTCATCAAGTGACCACAGATCATCATAGCGGCCTTCCGGCCGTGGTTTTTTCTCACCGCGCTGCTCCCGCATTTTCATCTCCATGTAGCGTTGTTTGTCCAAATGGCGGGGTTTAATCAGCTGTGGGTCCACATGTTCCTGAATTGCGATCACGGCATCGATAAATGCTTCAACCGCTTCCGTTCCGTATTCCATCTCATAATTGCTGATCCGATCCGCCGTAGCGGCCATGCTTTCGACCATATTACGGTTGGATTTGGAGAAGCGGGCATTGTTTTTGAAAAAATCGCAGTGGGCCAATACGTGGGCTACGATCAATTTGTTCTGAATCAGGGAATTGCCATCCAGCAAGAAGGCATAACAAGGGTTGGAGTTGATGACAAGCTCATAAATTTTACTGAGTCCAAAATCGTATTGCATTTTCATCTTATGAAATGTTTTGCCAAAGCTCCAGTGGCTGAATCTGGTCGGCATGCCGTAGGCTCCAAATGTATAAATAATATCCGATGGGCAGATTTCGTACCGCATGGGGTAATAGTCCAGACCAAAACCATTGGCAATCTCCATAATCTCGGCAATAGCGTATTCTAGGTCGCGGATCTCATCTGTCATCTAACGCTGCCTCCTTCCCGTTTCTGGAAAAAGCTACGCAAAGCTTTGTACACTTCGCCTTTTTCTTTGATCACATAATACATGAACTGATCCATCTTGATATGACGGTAAGCCGACATCAGTGTGCTGCTGCGGTTGTACTGATTCACTTCGCCGTATCCAAACATGTTGCTACGCTTCATTAACTCGCCGATCAGCTTCACACACCGTTCGTTATCCGAGGTCAGATTATCCCCGTCAGAGAAGTGAAAAGGGTAGATGTTGTAGCTTGAAGGTGGATAACGACTGTCAATAATATCCAGTGCCTTCATATATACAGAGGAGCAGATGGTGCCTCCGCTCTCGCCACGGGTAAAGAACTCTTCTTCGGTTACTTCCTTGGCTTCCGTATGATGGGCGAGGAAAACAATCTCAACTTTCTCATACTGACGGCGTAGAAAACGGGTCATCCAGAAGAAAAAGCTGCGCGCGCAGTATTTCTCAAACGAACCCATGGACCCGGATGTATCCATCATGGCAATAATAACGGCATTGGATTGTGGAATGATTTTGTCTTCCCATGTCTTGTAGCGCAGGTCATCTGGACTGATGTGATGGATGCCTGGCGTACCAGTCGTTGCATTGCGACGCAGATTCTCCAGAATGGTACGTTTCTTGTCAATATTGGACTGCATGCCTTTTTTGCGAATATCGTTGAAAACTACCGTATGTGTCTCAATCAGGTCTTTATCTTTCTGCTTCAGATCGGGTAATTCCAGCTCAGCGAAGAGCATATCTTCCAATTCCTCAATACTCACTTCGGCTTCCACAATATCATGACCAGGCTGATCACCAGCTTTTTCGCCTTTGCCGGGTTTCTGCGAAGCAGAGGGATCCCGACCGATGACGTCTCCGACCTGACTGTCACCGTCTCCTTGACCGACATGTTTTTGCTTCTGGTAGTTATACACAAAACGGTACTCATCCAGACTGCGGATTGGTACCTTGATGATTTGTTTTCCATCAGACATGATGATGTTTTCTTCCGTAATCAGATCAGGCAGATTCTGCTTGATGACATCTTTCACCTTTTGCTGATGGCGCTGTTGGTCCTGGTACCCTTTGCGGTGAAGCGACCAATCTTCCTTCGACACAACGAACGAGTAAGGCTGGTGTGAATTTGACATGTAGGCACCCCCCATTGATTACGCGGCACAGTTTGGCCTGTCGGTAATTAAGTATATTCACGGGCGAGGACGATATGTGATGAGAGTGGATATAAAATGATACAATTACGCAAGTTCACCTCAGAGGTAAGGTGAGTCGTAAGAACAGAACTGCACCATATTTTACAGAAATAGTGAACAAGTGTGATATCCTTCCTTTACAATAGGAGAAAGACATCGATCTGGCATCTAATAGAGGTTGTTCAAAAAGTCCACTTAGACTTGTTGAACTCGCACTAATATAGATGCATGTAAAGGAAGGATTCATGTGAATAAAAAGGCGATCAAGGCTTGGATTATGTACGATTGGGCTAACTCGGCTTACGCGACAACAGTACTGGCCGCAGTACTGCCTGTATTCTATGCTTCGGTGGCTGCAGCAACACTGGATACGGACACCGCCGCCTCCTACCTGGCCTATACACACTCCATTGGCATGTTGTGCGTAGCTCTGCTAACGCCGTTGCTAGGCACACTAGCTGATTTGTCAGGACGGAAGGGCGACTTCCTGCGTGTATTTGCAATTATAGGCGTCCTTGCCACATTGGGATTCAGCGTAATCGGTGAAGGGGACTGGTTCCTTGCTTCCGCGTTGCTGGTCATATCTACGATTGGTTTTGCAGGTGGTAATACCTTTTACGATGCAATGCTGCCGGATCTGGTACCCGTGGAACGAAGGGACATGATATCATCCAAAGGTTATGCCTATGGTTATATTGGAGGAGGTTTGCTGCTTGCAGTGAACCTGCTGATGATTCAGCAACCGGGCTGGTTCGGGATGAGCAGTACACTGGCAGGCACAAGACTTGCTTTCATCACCGTCTCGTTGTGGTGGTTGCTGTTCTCGATACCGATCTTCCGCCATGCTCCGAGACGGCCTGCATCACCGGATCTGCCCGGAACGTGGACAGGGTACGTTGCGGTGGGCGTGCGCAGACTGCGGCAAACCTTTCGTCAGATGCGGCGTTTTCCCCAGTTAATCCGCATGTTGGTGGCTTTCTGGTTTTTTAATGACGGCATTAATACCATCATTCTAATGGCTACGATCTATGGGACAAGTATAGGCATAGGCACAGCCGACCTGATGCTCGCGCTACTGTTAACCCAGTTCATCGGGTTCCCGTGTACATTGTTACTGGGAGCATGGGCACAGCGTTGGGGAGCAAAGCAGGTATTAATCGTTAGCTTATCGGTCTACATATGTATTGTGATTCTCGGTTATTTCATGACACAAGCGATCCACTTCTATGTGCTCGCAGGGCTGGTTGGTGTCGTGCAGGGTGTGAGTCAATCCACAGCGCGTTCCCTGTTTAGCAATCTGATGCCAGCAGGCAGAACAGGAGAGTATTTTGGTTTTGTGAATATTACAGGCAAATTCTCTTCGATCTTTGGTCCATTTGTGTTTGGTTATGTTGGGCAGATCACGGGTTCCACACGTTGGGGTATTCTGTCGCTCATCTTCTTTTTCGTCGCGGGCATTGCTGTATTGTTAACCGTGAAGGTACAGAAGGGGATGCAGGATGTTACACGGGCAGATCAGGAAGAAGAGCGAAATAGGAGCGTTGGAGCTTCTGGGAAAAGTTCAGATGTAAGATTTACCTGATGGTTGTTCACCCGTTTTCATATTAAGTTTCTCAACGGATTACGTATGGCTTCAGGCATTGTTCCTCACAGAACATGTCTGGAGCTTATTCGCGTTTGTGCAATCAGAACATAATTGATCCATGAATAAGTGCTTAAATGACAGACAGCAGAATACAGTGAAAGAGTATCAATTTATGAAAAGGTGAAAATAAAAGATTGACATGATACATTTTGTATCATAGAGTAAAACTATAAATACATATTGTATCTGAGAGTTGTCGAATGTAATCATGTGTTTTGCTTCATTCCCGGGTGAACTTCCGACGGAATATTGCAAAATGCTGACCTATAGCGTGCATATTACTCGTTTTGCCAAACACAAAGGTAGAGTCTGGTCTATCCCAGCTACATATTTATACTAATGAACAGAGGAGAGGCTGCCATTGATCGATACTCAAGGTAACGGACTTGTTTTCTTACTATGTGTTCCCCGCAGTGGTAGTTCATTATCCACCGTAATGCTGCAAAATCATAGTCGTATATTTGCCACCCAGGAAATGTGGTTTCTGATGAATCTTGTCGATTTACCCAAGGCTGATTCACGTGCTTACGGTGGCAGCTCCATCATGCGCCAGTTCTACAATGCCATGGTATCTGAGGATGTCTTCGAGAAGGCGTGCAGAAGTTTTGCTCTTGAAATCTACAATGGATTCCTGGAGGGGAGCGGAGCAGACTTCATCGTTGATAAATCTCCACGGTACTATTACATGCTGGAATGGCTGGATCGTCTGTTCCCTCAGTCCAAGCGTATTCATCTCCAGCGTAATCCTCTGGCCGTAGCTGCATCATTCAAAAAGGTAAACCGCCACACAGGAGAAGGATTCGACCTGATTCATAGTCTGCAGAGCCCCAAATTAAATATGAAATCCGTAGATCTCACACTTGGGATGCTCCGCTTGAATGATTATTTTGCCAAACCCCATTCCAATGCGTATGAATTGCAATATGAACGATTGGTTTCCAATCCTCAGGAAGAACTTGAGAAACTATGCGCGTTTCTGGGAATTCGATATGAACAGGGAATGGAGCAGTATGGACAGTTTCTGGACAGTGCCAAGTCTGACATGTTCTACAGTATGGGCGTGGGTGATCCTTTCCTCTCTTCGCATCAAGAGGCACATAAGGGTTCTGTTAACAACTGGAAAAACATATTAGAACCACATGAAGTTGAACTGTATTGCCGTGTGATGGGGGCAGATCTGTTCCACCAGATGGGATACAGTGAACAGCTCGCAGAAGCCGAACAATGGACGGGTGTACATTATGATGCAAGTCCGGATCAGGAGGTCATTGACCGAATCACGCATCAGTTGACAGCAGCGACCGGTTGCCAGTGGCAACCACAATACCGAATGCAACCGGCAGATTCTGTCGTTCATGATCCGGTTGGGAATCTTAATGACCCAGTTGTCGAAGAACCGGAAAAGACAGACCCGACGCTAGCTGCACTGGTAACGATCAGACAGCTGCAAGCCGCATTACGTGCAGCAGATCATCGTCTGGAACGGGGTTACAGTGAGCGAGAACGCTTGAAAGTCCAGCTGGCTTCTGCTCAAAGCAAAATACAGCGTATCAAATCATGGGTACCATTTGGTCATCAGATCAGCGCATGGGCTTCACAGCGCAAGATTCTACGGGGAGGCAAGTCATGAGCGCCATAGCAGGAATTGTTCACAACGATGGTCAGCAGGCGCTATGGGAAGACAGCTGGCGTCTGTACGCAAGCCTGGGGCATGTCCCTGCGGATACAACAGGAGTGTGGAAAGGCAATGAGGCGTTCCTCAGCTGTCATGCCCAATGGATTACACCGGAATCGGTTAGCGAGAAGTTGCCTTTATATGATGAGGAAAGTGGTCTGACCATCACGGCAGATGCCATTCTGGATAACCGGGAACAACTGGCAGATCAATTACAAATATCTAGAGCTGAACTGGCTATGTTGGCGGATAGTGAATTGATCTTGCGTGCCTATCAGCGCTGGGGAGACGATGTAGCCGTCCGATTGCTGGGGGATTTTGTATTCGCGATATGGGATGAGCGGAATCGAAAACTGTATGCAGCGAGAGACATTACAGGCATGAGAGCTTTTTATTACCGACATGATGGTTCACGTTTTGCTTTCTGCACACTGATGAATCCGTTGCTCGGGCTTGAAGGGGTACATAAAGAACTTGATGAGACCTGGCTGTCCGAATTCCTTGCCATTCCTGACATGCATGATTCAGCAGATATCAATTCAACTGTATATCGGGGAATAAGCCAGCTGCCTTCTGCACATACACTTGTCTTCCGGGATGGGAGACTGGAGCTGAAGCAATATCATCGCTGGAATGAAGTGGAACCTCTAAGGCTTAAATCCGATGGCGAGTATGTAGAAGCGTTTAGGGAGGTCTTTGGGCAGGCGGTTGGATCACGATTGCGAACGCACAGACAGGTGGCTGCTGCATTAAGTGGCGGACTGGACTCGGGAGCCGTGGTTGGTTTTGCTTCCGGAACACTGAGAAGTCAGGGCAAACGGCTGCAGGCCTATAGTTATGTTCCCGTACCCGATTTCACAGATTATACGTCGAAAACGTTGCTCGCAGACGAACGGCCCTTCATACGTTCCACGATTAATCATGTCGGCAATATCACAGAGAACTACCTCGATTTTGAAGGCAGAAGTCCACTCAGTGAAGTAGATACCTGGCTCGACATTATGGAAATGCCCTATAAATACTTTGAAAATTCATTCTGGATTCGCGGATTCTATGAAAAAGCGAGCCAGCAAGATGCAGGCATCCTGCTCACAGGGGCACGTGGTAATTTCACCATCTCCTGGGGACCGGCTCTGGATTATTACGCCAGTCTACTGAAAAGTGGCCGCTGGTACCGCTGGTTCCGTGAGATGCAGCAGTATAGTGAACGAACGGGCATGCCTTTCTCACGTATAGCCAAGATCACCGGGAAAAAGGCATATCCGGATTGGTTCAAGGCTCAGTCCAAAGGAGCCAGCCAGGCCGCATCCGTACAATTGATCCATCCTGACTTTGCGCAGAGAACGGGTGTACTGGAAAGACTCAAATCCATTATTGTTCTGCAGGGCGGTGCCCAGGCTGATGCACTCAAAGTACGTGCCGAGAAATTTAATAACCTGGCCATTGCCAACAAAAACGGTGCTGTAGCTACGAAATGTTCTCTGCGTTACCGCGCTTGGGAACGTGATCCGACAAGTGATGCCAGAGTCATCCGGTTCTGTCTGTCCGTTCCGATTGAACAATATGTGAAACAAGGGACGGATCGTTCATTGATTCGCCGGGCTACTTCACCGGAGTTGCCTGACAAGGTCAGACTGAATCAGCGGGTACGGGGTGTGCAGCCTGCAGATTGGTTACATCGTATCATTCCGAATTGGGATGCCTTTACCGCTGAGTTACGTGCTTTGTGTTCTGACAGCAAGGTCGCTGGCATATTAAACACGGAGCGTATCAAATCCGCCCTGGCCAACTTTCCAAGTCCGAGACCAGAGCTTGCTTCACATCCAGATCTGCGATTGATGATGCATAGTCTGATCGTCTATCGGTTCATTCGGAAATTCTGATATAGCCCGGTGAACTGTGGGCCCGGATTTTTCTTACAATTGACTCATGATAGGAGGTGAATACGATGCAAATGGAAAAAAAGGAATGGCAATCACCAGCACTGGAAATATTGGAAGTCAACCAAACAATGGCGGGCACAGGTTACAAACATATCGACTGGGTTACGGTTCACGATGCGGATCTCTACGGAACAAGTTAGAAAGCTTTACCATATGCCATCATACTTAGAAGTGCGAAAAGGAGGTGAATACGATGCAAATGGAAAAAAAGGAATGGCAAGCACCAGCTCTTGAAGTGTTGGAAGTCAATCAAACAATGGCCGGTACTGGCTACAGACAAATTGACTGGATCACGGTTCACGATGCGGATCTGTACGATCCAACTTCCTAAGTTGTTTAGTTTTATGAAGTGTCATCATACTTAAAGGGCGGAAATGCAACAAATCCAGCTTTTCGCCTCCGCCCTTATATTGAGCAACATGAATATAAGGGCTTTTTTTTACATTTTATTACGAAGGAGGCGTCGTTCATTGTTGCCTGTGCATTATGTGGCGTATGGTCTGCGCTGGTCGAGCCAAATTCGAATGCCTGAACTACAGATCGCACCCAAGGATGCGGAGACTGATTTTGATGTCGTGGATGTGCACATCGAGTCTTCAGATCTGACCCCATTGTGGGAGGATTGGGATGTAGGCAACGACAACTTTGTGGCACGAGAGGGCAGTCTTTTTTTCAAAATCGAAGATACAGGTCTGTTTCTAATGGAGCATGGAAAGCGTATCGTTGTATCCCCTCAGCCAGGAGCGGATGAGAAAAAGGTCAGATTATTCATCCTGGGCACCTGTATGGCGGTCATTATGATGCAGCGTGGTATTCTTCCATTGCATGGTAGTGCAGTGGTTATTGATGGCTGGGCTTACGCATTTGTCGGACATTCGGGGGCAGGCAAATCGACACTGTCGGCCGCACTGGCATCACGCGGATATCCGCTTCTCACCGATGATGTTGTTGCACTGACCTGGGATGCTGGAGGAAGAGCTATTGTATCACCTGGTTACCCGCAACAGAAGTTATGGCAACCCAGTCTGGACGGCTTCGGCATGAAGGAACAGGATTATGCAACGGTTCACGCAGAGATTACAAAGTATGCGATACCTGTTCAGCACTATTTTCATGAGATGGCCGTACCATTAGGTGGAATATTTGAACTTGCTCCACAACCGGAGGAAAACCATACATCTGTTCAACTGGTTGAAGTGACGGGGCTGGAACGACTGCATCTGTTATGCTCGCATACGTTCCGTGGTGGACTCGTTGCAAGACAAGGGCTGGCACAGTGGCTGTTCGAGACGGCTTCAAGACTTTCAGCAAGTGTGGAGATTGGCAGATTGGTCAGAACGGGTGCTGAGTTTACAGCATTTGAGATGGTGGAGCGGATCACAGATCATATACGCAAAGGAGTGCATACAGGACAATGACAGCGACTACGCCGATGAATGTGGAAGACCGGGTAACCCGGAAGGAAGGCAATCTGGTCAGTGATATGGGCAGTGAGAAAGTCATGATGAGCATTAGCTCTGGAAAATACTATAATCTCGGGAGTACCGGTGGACGAATCTGGGACCTGATCGCAGAAGAACGCACGCTGGGTGAAGTTGTTGAGGTACTTGCTGCGGAGTATGAGATTGAGCCAGATGTTTGTCGTGAGCAGGTGGTGCAATTCCTGGAACATCTGTCCCGTGAAGGTTTAATCGACGTTACTCGCGGAGTGTAGAATGATGTTGCGAAAAATAAAGGCTTATCTCTCGCTCCCGCGGTCGATGCGTCGACTGGTATGGGAGGCCTATATCCTCCTTGGCTGGGCACGCATACAGAAGGCTATGCCATTTGCCAAAATCGCGCCAGGGCTGGGTACGCCTATGGTAGAAACACCGATGACAGGACTCGAACGCAGCGAGGTCATCACTATACGGAATATTTCCAAAGCAATTTCGCTCGCCAGCAAATATACGTTATGGGAAAGCCGCTGCCTTGTAATGGCGATTGCCGGGATGAAGATGCTTGAGCGACGCAAGATAGAGAGTACGTTATATATGGGGACTGCACGGAATAAGCAAGGACATATGATGGCTCATGCCTGGCTGCGAAGTGGTAAATTGATCGTGACCGGAGCTGATACTATGGACCAATATACGGTTGTCGGTGTGTTTGGCAAACGGTGTCCGGAGAAGGGATCTGGGGAGATTGTCTATGATACATGAAAGTGAACTCTATTCATCAGGGTTTCCGAAGGAGCTTAAGCTGATTTTGAGCATGATTAGAGGTGATCTGACGGCTCTATCCCCTGAAGAACTCAAGGCGGGTTTGCAAGGAACCGATTGGCAACTTTTTCTGCGACTTGTCTATCATCACCGCTTATACTCTGTCCTTTATGTGAAAATGAAAGAATTCAACTCTGCAATCATTCCTGCAGATGTTATGGAGAGTCTGAGACAACAATATACGGCCAATACGTTCCGCATGTTACATCTGACAGCTGAAATGGAGCAGGTGTGTGGAGCTTTTCGTGAACGCGGTATCCGCAATATTACACTAAAGGGACCAGCGCTCGCCCATGATCTCTATGGCGATGTATCGATGCGAACCTCCAAAGACCTGGATATCCTGATTCCGTTTGATGATGTGGAAGCGGCTGAAGGCATTCTAACTACCCTCGGATATGTATCCAAGGAAGGGGAGCGGGCACCTACGGTGCGCAGCTGGAAATGGCGGGAACATCATATCTGTTACACCCATCCGGTCAAAAGGACTCAAGTGGAGATCCATTGGCGCCTGAACCCGGATTCGGGCAAAGAAACCGATTTTGAATTGCTGTGGAAACGCAGCCGGTTCAGTTCATACACACAGACACCTGTCCGTATGCTCGAACAAGAAGACCTATGGGCCTATCTCGTAACTCATGGTGCACGACACGGCTGGTTCAGACTGCGCTGGTTACTGGATATCGACCAGATGATCCGCAGCATGCCACTTGATGTGAAGAAATTAGAGAGACGTCTGAAAGCCGAGGGACGTTTATCCATTGGTTCACAGGCTCTTTATCTGGCCTCGGAGCTGCTGAATACGCCGCTGGATGTAGAGTACAGGTCCTTGATGTCCTTGAGTGACCGTACAGGCAAGCGATTAGCCAACGAAGGCGCAAAGTTCATGAACGACATGCTGGAAAGTCCGGCTGATATGAAGTCTTATCAATCGTATTTGTTTAAACTTCGAAGTACAAAACAGAAATGGTTTTTCTTTATTGAACGTTTATATCCAAGTACATGGGATGTGGATCAATTGCCGCTTCCGCGTTCTTTGTTTTTTCTGTACTTTCCGTTACGTCCGTTTCTCTGGTTCTGGCGGCGAATTAAAAGGTATACGGTGACGGAAAGGGGTAAAGTATGATCTCGGAATTAAGGTATTTCATGCGAAAGTTGCATCATGTCACGGGGCCCATTTTATATTGGAATCTGCTAGGGATGATCTGTATCAGTCTCATGGAAGGGATCGGTATCTACATGCTTGTTCCGATGCTGAGTCTGATTGGCATATTTGAGATGGGCTCCACAGGCTTAAACATTCCCTGGCTTGGCGACGTGTTGAATCGTTTTTCTGAAAATAGCCAATTGTTACTCGTATTGTTCACCTTTGTGTTGATTGTCTCCGGACAGGCCTGGATGCAGCGTCTCCAGACGATCCGTAATACTCGAATCCAACAGCAATTTGTACGAACGCTGCGCATGGAAACCTATGGTGCTATTATTATGGCGCAATGGTCATTTTTTCTCCAAAAACGAAAATCCGATTTTAACCATATATTAACGACTGAACTTGCACGTGTGAGCCAGGGAACGAGCATTATGCTGCAAATGGCAGCCTCTCTGATCTTTACGGGCATTCAGATCGGTCTTGCTTTCTGGTTATCCGCCAAGCTGACGGCACTTGTGCTGGTCTGTGGATTGTTATTATTTTTTGTCTTGAGAAAATTCGTCAAGCGGGCCAAGCAGATCGGGGATCAGACCTCTGAATTCTCGCAAAGTTATTATAACGGCATTACCGAGCATTTCAACGGCATTAAGGATATTAAGAGTAACATGCTTGAGCGCTCACACATGAACTGGTTTGAGCGCATGTGCAGACAGATAGAACGCAATGTCATTCAGTTTAGCCAATTGAACAGTGGAACACAGCTGATTCACCGGATGTCCGCGGCAATCATTATTGCGGCATTCATCTATCTTTCTCTCCGTGTAATGACGGTGCCTCCAGCAAGTCTGCTGCTCATCATCCTAATCTTTTCCCGATTATGGCCAAGGTTTACGGCAATTCAGTCCAATCTGGAGTACATCAGCTCCATGCTGCCTGCATTTCGGGTAGTCAGAGAACTGCAAGCGCAGACGGCGAAGAGTCGTGAGATTAGTGAAGAGATTGCTTCGGCAGGAGACGTTGGAACTGATGGGATTCAACCTATGGAACTGAAGGAATCTATTACCTGTGAGGATGTCTGCTATCGCTATGAGGGAAGTGATATGTACTCATTGCGAAATGTGCAAGCTTCGATTCCAGCAAGGGGTATGACCGCGATTGTGGGGAAATCCGGAGCAGGCAAAAGCACGCTGATAGATCTGATTATGGGCCTCGTAAGGCCTGAAACTGGTCGTATTTTGATTGACGGTGTGCCTCTGTCAGAAGAACGATTATTGAGCTGGCGAAGTTCCATCGGATATGTCTCCCAGGATCCATTCCTGTTTCACACAAGTATTCGTGAGAATCTGCGTCTGGTTGATCCAAATGCAAGTGAAGAACAGATGTGGCAGGCTTTGCAATTTTCCTCCTCTGCGGCATTTGTACGGAAGCTGCCTCAGGGTCTGGATACGATTATTGGTGATCGGGGTATTCGGCTATCCGGGGGTGAACGTCAGCGATTGGTGCTTGCCCGGGCTATGCTGCGTAATCCTTCTGTATTGGTACTGGATGAAGCAACGAGTGCGTTGGACAGTGAGAATGAACAGTACATTCATGAGGCGCTGGAACGGTTAAAAGGACATGTGACCATTATCGTGATTGCACACCGATTGTCCACGATTCGGACGGCAGATCGTGTAATTGTACTTGATGAAGGTCGGGTGATTCAAGAGGGCGGGTACCAGCAGTTATCTACTGATCCGGTAGGGACGTTCAGCAAACTTTTGAACATGCAAGCAGGTGTTGTGGGGCAGTAAAGGGTATGACATAACGTAAAGAGGCGCGCCACGAGGGGCGCGCCTCTTATGTAGGTGGATCGTATAATGAGCAAGAATTAATGAACGAGGGCTGTTTTCGTAGGAAGCGGCAGTTGAAGAGCACCAATCTGCTCCAAATGCTGTACGATCTCTTGCACAGCTTCCTCAATGGACCATTGCTCTGTATCGATGATAAATGAAGGAGATTTGGGTACATCATAGGGGGCGGAAATGCCTGTGAAATGCGGGATGTCACCATTGCGGGCTTTTTTGTATAGACCCTTGGGATCACGCCGCTCACATTCTTGGATTGAACAGCGCACATAGATTTCAATGAAATCATCTGGTTCAAATAACTGTCTAACCATCTCCCGATCCTGTTCATGAGGAGAGATAAAAGCCGAAAGTACAAACAACCCGGCATCAACCATTAACTTCGATACTTCACCAATTCGCCGCAGATTTTCTTGACGATCCCCTGCTGTAAAACCGAGATCACGGTTCAGGCCATGACGTATATTATCCCCGTCCAGAACATAACAGCGTACGCCTTGATCGTAGAGATACTGCTCCAGGGCAAATGCAAGGGATGACTTTCCTGCACCTGATAACCCGGTAAACCATATGGCACGACTATGGTGCCTATTATGCTTCTCCCGGTCTTGCCTGTTGATGCTGGATGATTGCCAGGTTATGTTGCGCTCTTCCTTCGACATGAGTATCCCGCCTTTTCCCTACCATGATATGTATAATATTTTAACATATTTACAAGATTATAGCACCTTACAGATTTCTTCAAAATAAGCGTGAATCGACAAAATATCGGGTATAGATGTAGTACATACATAAGCATTATGCATATATCCAAGGAGTATTTTGAATCGAATGATGCAAAATGCTCACATAGCAGGAGGAACAATGTCATGAACAAAAACATACAAAACATACAAGTTGGGTTCAAATGCCATGATTGCCAGCAGGATATCCGCGCTGAATTTATAGATGAACAGGTCAGCACGGTTCGTTGTAAAGGTTGTGACAGAGCGTATACACTTTTGAAGCCAACCATCGGTGATGAGATTCTACTGGATTGGGAGCAGGAGGCTTTGTATCACAAGCTGAGGGCAGAGCGGTCTGAACTGGATAATCACAATATGTCGGCCTTGATTATCAAAGTTATCGAGTTGCTTACATGGCGTGATCGGGGAGATGGACAGACCCGTGCCATACAGACCGTGAGGGAATGGCTTGCTTCCAGTGGCAAACCTCAGACCTTACTTGAATTGTTCCATCAATCTCCGCCACTACCTGAAAATAAACGTTTCGATCGTTAATGATTTACATACATTAGCCGTTCCTGTGGCATATTACCTGAAGGTGTTCGTGTGTGCAAACGACTAACCGAATTTTTCAGGAACAGGAGCGGATAGAATGAAGCGAATGGTTCTATATATACTGTTGGGACTGTTATCCATCAGTATGGTACCGGCACAGACTGAAGCATCACCGGTTACCGGAGCGTATCACTTTGGCTTCAAAAAAAGTCAAAACGGTCAACTGCCCTCCATTGATCAGGAAGGCTTTAAATCAATCTTACAACATAACGATGCCATTTTCCTGGGGGATACAAAACAGAAGGAATTGTATCTCACGTTTGATAACGGGTATGAGAATGGATTCACACCTGCCATTCTGGATGTTTTGCGTACCAAGAAGGTGCCAGCTGCTTTCTTTGTGACAGGTCATTATCTGAAAGATCAGCCTGAGTTGGTCAAACGTATGGCGGCTGAAGGTCATATTGTCGGTAATCATTCATGGAGTCATCCGGATATGACCCGCATCTCCAATGAAAAGCTTAGAGAGGAACTTGAGAAGGTCAAGACGGAGGTCAATCGGCTGACCGGTCAACAAGCGACCTTTTTACGGCCACCGCGTGGAATTTTTAACAATCGTACGCTTGCAGAGAGTCATGCCCAAGGGTATGTGAATGTGTTCTGGTCTGTTGCTTATAAAGATTGGGATACCAATGTGCAGCGTGGCGCACAATATGCTCATCAACAGGTGTTGAAACAACTCCATCCGGGCGCTGTCATTTTGCTTCATTCGGTATCCAAAGATAACACGGAGGCTCTTGGTTCCATTATTGATGAGGCCCGCAAGCAAGGATACGCATTCAAAAGTCTGGATGATCTGCGGACCAAAAGTTATTGATCCATTATCATAATGAGCAATGGACCAAATGTAGGTCATTCAAAAGTTTAGCAAAAATATTAAAGGGCATCCTGAGCGATTAAGCTCGGAATGCCCTTTTTAGTTATAACGTTATGCCAGTCCAAGTATTGGATGTACCACATACAGATCCAGAAGAAAGGATTGGATTGGGTAATACGATACGATGTAAAGTGTAATACTATAAAACAGTATTATAGATGATTCCAATCGTTTTCGGGCCGCAATGACTGCATACTACACAACCAGCAGTGGTTAGTTCAACTCGGGCACCCGTCTGTTTCTGCAAAGACTTCTGCAAGTCAAGCGCATCCTCTTCAGCCATGGTGTGCACAACAATCAGCAGGTCTGGATCGATCTGATCCTTCTGGCTGAGCGTATTATTCAGCATTTGTTCCAGAGCTTTCTCCCGTTTGCCGCGCACTTTATAGGCAGGTGCCATCTTGCCATCTGTTACCCGGATGACAGGACGAATCTTCAACAGGCTTCCAATCAGGTTCTGCATGCCCGAACAGCGTCCGCCTTTATGCAGATACTCTAGTGTATCGATAACAAACTCCGTGCGTACATTTGATTTCATCGCCTCAATCAGGTGTGTAATCTGAGTCAGGTTTTGTCCTTTATCAGCAGCATGAACAGCTTTCATCACCATCAGTGCAATTCCTGATGAGAGATTCTGTGAGTCAATGACCGATATTCGACCTTCCGGGAACTCGGAACTCGCTAGTCGTGCATTTTGATAGGTAGAGGAAAGTTCAGAAGATAAGCTGATATATAAAATCTCATCCCCTTGATCTATGTAAGGTTGAAATGCCGTTATGAAATCAGCGGGGGAAGGTGCAGCTGTTTTGGGAAGACGCCCATCTTGGCTAACACGTTCATATAGCTGTTCAGGCTTAATCTCAGCACCGTCTTTCAGTGATTCTTCACCAAACACGACATATAAGGGGATGATACCGATATCGTGCTGCTGGATCCATTCTGGAGCCAGATCACTTGTGCTGTCCGCAAAAATTTTGATTCGTGACATGTCAATCTCCTTTGAAAACAATGATTTTGGCAAAAAAATATAGATTATACTTATGTGTAAACCCATTCATTTTAATTATAAGGAAACATGACGCTGATGCAAAGCGTTACATCAGCGTCATGCCCACCAAGATAAGTCCAACGAATAACAGAATCATGATCCCATTTAATATGGTTCCGATAATGGCAAAAACTTTCTTTCGATTCTTGAGGACAAGACCAATAATTCCGACGATGCCTCCGGCCAGATTGAGAATCAGGCAGACCAGGATGGCTAATGAAGCCAGAGCCACTGCTGGATGCAAGGCGATCTCTTCTGTCTGCAACGGGGTTAGAACTCCGATGGACTCGTTTACAGCCATGGTGGCAATAAAGAATATCAGAATATAACCCAAGATTGCAACCAACCCAATGACAAAGCTGGCGATCCCAGGTCCGGAATGTTTCAGTGGTGCCATTGGTTGCCTCTCATGATCTGGCGGGTATGCTTCATACCCATTGTTATTGTATGGATCTGCACGGCCAGGATTCTGATCCGTGTTGTTATAACCTGAATTATAGGAATCGCGATTATCCATAATGTTGACTTGCCTCCCTTAATCATCGTACTGAATGTTATTAACCTAATCGATGAGTAATGATTCTCCTTTTAAAATACAACGATTACATACCTGTTTACTTTTCCATAATTATCGATAAAAATCAAGGATTTACGCCAGTTTTCTACGATATTTAGGGTAGGGATAGGTTTAGTAAGTATAAACAGACATATGATCTATGAAGCTCCACCCCGACTGGTAAAGGAGGAGTGGATTCGCTACAATAATAGGAGTGAAGTGTAGTTGAATTAAGGGAGAGAACTTATATGCAACGAAGATGGATGATGCTTGGAGCTGTAATGACCATGCTATCGGTGGCGATTGGTGCGTTTGGTGCTCACATGCTCAAGGATACGATTGGGCCGGCGGCCATAGCTACATATGAGACAGGTGTGCAATATCACATGATTCATGCATTGGCTTTGCTCATTATTGGTTTGACGGCTGGTCAACTTGGAGCATCGACAAAACTGAAGTGGGCAGCGCGTCTGTTGTTTATCGGAATTATTGTGTTCTCGGGCAGCTTGTATGTGCTTAGTATTTCTGGCATCAAGATTCTGGGCGCCATCACACCGATTGGTGGGGTAGCCTTCATTGCCGGATGGTTGTTATTGGCATTAGATGTATGGCAGCGAGGTAAGGATCGCTCCTGATGGGTCCAAACAAATCCCGGAGGGTTCAATTCTACATGAACCATAGAACTAAAAAAGCAACTTGCGTTAGAATGTACCGTCATTCTAACGCAAGTTGCTTTTTGTTTTAATCCGATGAAGTTAGTTACAGGAACTCATCGATTTCATTGGTTCGGAACGTATACACCTGTTTTTCATCGACATGGTAGATGCTCACAATACTGGTATCACGATCAAAATTCAGAATACGGCAAGGAATGCTCTGATGTTTACCGTTCTTGTTATTGACAACAATACGGGTGAGTTTATTCTCTTTAATGAGTGTGTCAATCCACGCATCAAACGAGTTTCCATCGGATACATTGGATGTTTGGGTGGCAGGCTTTATCTCGCTAACCGGTTGTTCTTGTAGATTCTGTGTTTTGACTGGAGCAGGTGAGGCAGGTGTCTGAGCTGCAGTGGACGCCTTCTGTGCTGCGTTGGCTTTTTTGCGTTCGTTGTGAAGTGTGACGAAAGAGTCCTTCTTGGACTGGAGTGTCGCTTCAATAATTTTGCCTAGCTCTATGCCGGATTGAATCCGAAAGTCCGCAATTTGTTCTTCATTGTTTATGAACTCCAACAGGGACTGCAGTGCCAATGCATTTGAGCGGCTCTTAATAAGTATATCGACATTAAATAAAAAGCCGATGTCCTCTTGATTGGATAAGGTTTCTTTCATTCATCCCAGCCCCGTTAAAAATTATGTCAGCTCAAAAAAACGCTTCAATTCACTATATCATTAAAAAGGAAATTATCATAGTGCTAGAGACGCAGAAATATGCCGATTCGAGATGAATCTAGTCCCGGAGTGCCCCTTAAATTCTCTCCAGAATAGAACAAATATTCTTCTTTTTTCATCCCCTGATCGTCCTGTTTGCCTGCGCCAGTCGTGCGGGTCTCCTCTATAATTTATTTAATCAGGACAGGAAGCAACAGGGGGAATCGGGAATGGGCAATGCATATCAGGATCGATTGAGATACGTTTATAAAATTACATCTTCCAGAATTAGAAAAGCGGATTATGATCTGCATCTTACTTATCAAGAAGCGACAGTAAATGGAGAAGTAGCATCTATTGGGAGTCATCAGGTGTTTCGTTTTATAGATCGTATTCGAGGCTACAAGGATAGAGAGGCAGATCTGGCTAGAATCAAGTTGGAAATGCAGCAGTTAAAAACCTTGAAAACCAATGCTGAACATAAAAGAACAATGAAGAAATTGCATGAAGAACTGAAAAATCTGAAGTTTGCCGATGATTACCTGCTGGTAGTCATTGAAAATAATAAAGACTATGATCGGCTGAATTCATCGAAAGCTTTCTCCATCAACGGCAAGAAATACAAGCGGTTATTGGCTACGACAGGTGGAGCCAAAAGTTCGACGGTCATTTATGTGAGTGAGGATATTCATCCGCTGTTAGAGAAAAGATTGAACAACGGCAGAGATCCCAATAAAGAGCTGGTTCCTGCCAAACTGGAGGCGTATAAGGCCTTGGCTTGCAGTACAAGCACGCCTGTGTCACATCCCGAGCGGGTATTGGTTGTTCATGATTGTATAACTGAATTTGGCGCAGACATAATTCAGATTGATGATACCGAGACAGAATACCCTCGCATAGAGAGTAGGAAAAATGAGCCTATTCAGATGAACATGAGTGATGGGTTCGGTCTTATCTCTCCTGCACTTAGTGAACGATGGGCAATCGAGCTGGGACATAAATATATCCCGAGTGGATTTTGTATTCGCAATAGCTTCTGTAAAGGTATGGTCTTTACATTTGATTATCACGAATTTGCTGATCGAGTTGCAGGTAATTATATGGTGGACGATGCCTGGGGTAATCCTGTGGATATTCGAGAGATAGACCTGATCATCACAACGTCTATGCTCAAACTATGGAGCTCATACAACAGTATCGACGATTACCTGTTATGTTGCGGTTATTATGGCTACACGTTTAGCGTAACGAAGGTTACACCTGAAGAGCTCGAGGACGAGCGTCATTTAAACTACCAGTTTATTCAGTCGCTCCAATTGGATGATAATGAGATTGGTGAACTTATTCGGCCTACGGTAGACTCGATTAAAAATGTGCTAGGTGAAGACTATCGCAAGGCACTGTTATTTCTCAAAGGAATTCACATCCATGAGAACGATTATAGAAATAGTCCAGATGATTATATTAAAGGGCTGATGGTAGACCCGCGACTTATAGATGATCCTTTTGTGCGCAACAAAATTCATACCTTATTACGTAAGCGAATGAATGAAGCCAAGATCGGAGTTCTAAGAGTGAAAGGCAATTTCAGCATTATATCTGGCGATCCCTATACATTGTGTCAGAGCATTTTTGGCTTGCCTTTAACAGGATTGCTGAGCTCGGGTGAGTTCTACTCCAGCTATTGGAATGAACGCCATGTGGACCGCGTAGCTTGCTTCAGAGCTCCGATGACTTGTCATAACAATATTAAGGTGCTTCGTTTTCAAAATACAGATGAGATGCAGCATTGGTATCGCTATATGAACACGGTCACGATCTTAAATTCATGGGATACGACGACACATTCCTTAAATGGTGCAGATATGGATAGTGATCAGGTCTTAACTACAGACAACCACACAATTCTTGGGGCAATTCAGGAGCTTGATGCGATTGTATGTGTACAGAAAACCTCAGCCCATAAAATTCCGGATGAGAAGGATCTGATTCAGGCTAACAAAGACAGCTTTGGTGATCTGATCGGTTTTACAACGAACAAAATCACGTCGATGTTTGATGTATTAGCCAATTATGAGGAGCATAGTGCAGGATATCAGGAAATGATGTACCGAATTCAATGTGGTCAGCATTATCAACAAAATGCCATTGATCAGGCTAAAGGTATTGAATGTAAAAAAATGCCGAAGCACTGGTATGATATTCGCGCTACGGTAACCGACGAGTCTGCCTTGAAAATGGTAGCACACAAGAAACCTTATTTTTTCATATACAATGACCCGGAACAGAAAAAAGAATATACCACCTATGTAGAAAAAACGAGTCAGAAGTGCTTGCAGTTATTTGGCATGACTGTGGATGAGTTGTATTCGAATAAGGAGCTATCTCCGGATCAGGAACAGTTCCTGGCACAGTATGAACAGAGAATGCCTGTATCCACAGCACCATCTGTGATGAACCGGTTATGTCATCAAGTGGAAGACGAGTTCAACAAGTTAAAGTTAAAACAGACCGCAAGTTCGTTTGATCATACGATATTGATGAGTACCAAAAAATACTCACAAGCTCGTTATAAAGAGATTCAACGTTTATATCAGATGCATAACGAAGAGCTACGTAGCTATATGACTAACTTGCGCAAGAGTAAGGTGAAAAAGGAAGAAAGATCTGCCCGATGGCAGTTGTTTGTTTCACGCTTTAAGGAGCAGGCGCTGGAGATCTGTAATAACGAAGAAGATCTGTGCAATATGATTGTGGACATGTGTTATCGAAATGCGGAGAAATCAAAGCAATTTGTATGGGATGTGTCAGGAGATCAGATTATTCGCAATCTATTGGTTAGCAATGATCACATCATTCATTATCCGGTTAGAGACCGGGACGGCGATATTGAGTACGCGGGAAAAACCTTTAAAATGACCCAAATGCATGTGAAGGAGTAGCGCCCTTGAAAATCATTCTGAATGAACGTCATCATGCCGAGCAAGCAATTGCACATGGGAAAATGGATAAGAAGCCAACCAAAACGTTGATTTGTTTAGCTAAATACGGGCTTCAACAAGGGAAGAACGCCGAAGATGCATATGCGTTGTTAAATCAGTTTATGACCAAGTATTATCCAGACTACAATGCTGTCCAGTGGGATACATTTCTCAATCGTATCATTAAGCAGTCTCAGAAGTATATCAAGATAAGGGAGGAGGCAAGCAAGAGCACGCTAATCGAGATTGATCATGTACTTGTAACGCACGAAGAACTTCAAAAGATCAAACAACTTAAAAGTAAACGACTCGAGAAATTGGCCTTTGTTTTACTGGTCTACAGCAAGATTAATAATCGAATCAATGAAAATGATACGTACTGGATTAATAATGAATGGAAAGAAATCTACGGTGATAGTCAAATGGCCGTAAGCAAAAAAGATCAGGGGTTATTGGTGCACAAACTTATTCAGTTAGGGTATCTCAAAGAAAGTCAACGTGTCGATTCGACTAACGTACAGGTTTTGTTCGCTGCGGAGCATGGTGAGGTTGCCTTCCAGTTAGTTCGCTTCGATGACTTTGTGTTGGAGTATTCTCGCTGGAAAGGAGAAAACATCAAAAATTGTACCGTATGCGGAAAACGAATGCTGGCAAAATCGAATCGAATGAAATACTGCAAGGAGTGCAAAAAAGCTGGCATTAGTCTCATTAGAAAACCTCTCTAAAGCCAGACACAGCAATGCTGTGCATGGTTGTTCAAGAATTTCTTTAATGATAAGCCAGGGACAGGTTTCCTAGTTAAGGGGGAGGTATCAACTTGGAAGCCGTCTTATAAAGAAAATACGCTACATAACGCTTAGGTAGGTGAATTATGTCAAATGGGATAACTTTAGCACATGTAGAGTCTTTAATTAGAGAAGCGGTGAAACATAGCGGTCCGGGGCAGCCAGGAGATCCTGGCGAAACTGAACTCGCTATCAAGCGGGCACTGGAGGCTGCTGGCGAAGCCTTACAGGCTGCCGGAAAAGCAAAAGAGGCTTATCAGACGACTCGACTTGTGTACCAGAGTCCGGTTGCTGATTTTGAGGAGTTAAGTATGCAATACCCTTCTCCTGAAATAGGCTGGACGGTGCAGACGTATAAGGATGGTAAAAGATATCGTTTTGATGGACAGACATGGGTAGAGATTGATGTATTTGGTCAAAACCTTCAGGTGGTTAATTCCGATATGGATGGGCTCATGAGTACAGCTGAACACCTGAAATTAAATGAGATTCCGTTGGAAGTACAGGATCGGGTTATAGTCTTTTGCAAAGAATCACGGGTGTACCCGGAAGTACTGGGGATTTTAGCCCCCTTTCCATTCGATGGCGAGATTTTACATGTAAAGGGCTACTGTGGAGTTTCTGGAGATACCGCGACTGAAATAAGAATTGAACGATCCAAGGATCTCATTCACTGGCAGGATGTGATGGGGAGTCCACTGAAATTTGAAGCATTTCAACATCAAGATGATGGTGAGGCTACATTTGAGGTGAGAAAAGTGGAGGCTGGAGATATCTTCAGAATCAACATCATCGAAGCCGGTTCAAACACTCAACATCTTACGATTCAATTAACGATCAGAACATAAAAAAGGAGATGGATTATAATGACACAACCAATTATTACATGGATGGACGCAACACATAGTAAGGAGATTGTAGCACCGTTTGATTATGGTGTTATTGATGCAGATACCAAAAGTGAAATTCGTATTTTTAATGTGTGGAACAACAAAGGTGGTGCGACGGATGTGTCAAAAATGGAGGATTGCACTTTTACAACGCGGGATATGGACGGGGGCACTGGTGATACGGAGGCTCATGATGTAGAAGTGGTGAAGAATAACTGGTTCCACGTTCAGGTTGATTCCTTGGGGGAGACAGACCTGGAAGAAGAAAGTTCACGTATTGGTAAGGATTTTTCCAAACCCATCGGAACAACAGGCAAGACAACCAAAGATCATACGGGAACCGCTTATGCAACACCATTTGCACCGGGACCGAAAGAAATCCTGGGCGTTAGTAACAATGGAAATCCTCAAGATGCGGCTGGTAACTATGTAACGCTATCCATTCAATGTGTAGTACCGCTGAACGCGAAAAGTGGCAAGCAACAGTTCAAGAAACGTATCTCTTATCGTTACGTGTAAAAAAAGAAACAGTTATGGGACAGGCTATTGCAGCCTGTCCTTTTTATTAAAAGGGGGGAAGTTCTGTGATTCTAGGTAATACACAATTTACGCGCTCACCTGTATCTCAAGCTTATGTATGGATTGCTGATTACTATGATGGTACTTATTTAAGCGAATTCGATTTGCAGACACAACAATCAAACAGTTTTTATAAAATTAACAAGGAAAAGTTGGTCTCTTTTGGATTGATTGGGCAAGGATCTCACGTGTATCACAACGTTGCCAACGGTGTATTTCATATTAATGCGGATCGGTACTCTATATCATACGTATGTGAAGAACAAGAATACCCGCTAACGGGTAGGACCTTTCTATACAGTGACATCATTCAATTTAAGAATGTTTCTTCAGATGTGAATATGAGTGGACATTCAGGTAATGGGAGTTCGGGGGCTTTCCATAATACGATTGAATGTTTTAACTTCGGTTACAAAAAAATGATGAATTTGAACGATGTGCAGATTAACTTTCAATGTGTGTGTTCCCTGCCGTTGAAAGAAACTGCGTTTCTCCAAATTAAAATTACCTCAGATCAGGACCTGCCTGGGCAATTAGTTATTCGTAAAAATGGCTTTGTCATAGATCAAATCGTAGCCCCTCTGAAGGCAAATCATGCAGGGATCATAAACTGGGACATTCGTTGAGTTGGATTTTGAGATGAGATAGGTGGTGAGAGTATGGCGATTCAAGAAATAGCACTGGATATAGATCTATCTATAGGTGTTTTCAAAGATACGATATATCAGGCCCAGAAGTTGAAATTAAGAGAGTTGAGCCAGGATGCGGACGGGAATTCAATCTATCCAGCTAATGGGTCTTGGGAGTCCACTCCCATTCGGATTCAGGATAAGATTGCTTCATTTAAAGGTGTGGCTGCAAAGGTAGATGTAGTAGGGGGAGCATCATACAAGATCTATTGGAGTACATCTGAGGATGGCTTTGAGTGGGGGGCGTATGAGGAAATTTTAGCAGATGTGACTGCTACTAAAGCTCCTGCAAAGTATATGAAGGTGAAAATTGAGATTGTTGCTGAGAAAGAATATTCGAATTTCTACATAGACGAATTTAATCAGAAGGGGAAATACAGTAATCCCTTTATTGAAAGTGAATCTGGTTCACTAGGCTTAAAGAAAATATATCAATTGAACATGGAACGAGCATCGGACACTCCAGCAGGGATAGTGCTACGTCAGAAGGTTGAAAATACGAAATTTCAAAAAGTAGATGGAATCAGAGTGAGTAAGGGGTGATTTTATGGCAGTTCCAGCGACTATAGGCGTATTGAGATCAAATATAAGTGATATGGAGATTGGCGACTATATTGTATGGAGATATGATTCTTCTGGAGAGCAATTTATAGATGGCACTCTAGGAATAAACGAAATACCTGTAAATGGGTTGGTTGGTACTACAAGTTTAAACAACTACTACTGGTACGCTATTAAAGTAGACAAAGGTCTTTTAATCTCTGATCGCATTAGACATCATACTGTCACTTGGGATTCAATGAATGCAAATAAGATTATTGAAGGTTTGCCTAAAACCTTTGGTGGTGTCTCAGGAATTGTCCGTAGTATATCTGGTGGAGTAGGATATGCAGACAAAGATGGCAAACTGAGTATGAAGGACTTAGGATTGGGGGCATTTCCAAGTAATAATGAATATGACAAATATATTATGAAGTCCAACTTGGGTGGCAAGGCTAGACCCAATGTTGATAATGTTTGGCATCACCATAACATGTTTTGTTGGGCAAAGGAAACACCTGTTCTCGGCTCATGGACTACGAATAAAGGAACAGTCTTATCTGCACCCTCTTCAAGCAGAATAGTACGAGGATATGAACAGCGCGACGATAATAGAGGTGTTGCTTTTACAGGAAGTGCTTCGTCGCAGAATTATATTGGGTTTCGCCCAGTATTTGAATATAAGGAGGTGTAATGAATGGCAGTATTAGGAGATCAATTAGTTGCACCCGAATCAGGGTGGAGACGCTATGATGATACACATGTTGGCTTAAAGTATACAGGAACTTGGACCACCCCATCCCCATCCAATACAGTTTATTATGGTGGCAGTATAAGAGTAACTAGCCGAGCTGTCGACAATAACTATGTTAAATTTTCTTTTTTCGGAACAAAGCTTAGGATTATCTCTGACTTTTACTCAGATAGGCATTCTGATAACTCTATCACGATAGATGGTGTAACAGAGATGTATAGTGCGTTTCGTACAGTAGGTTCCCCTAGCCTTCAGCAATCCATAGTGTATGAAAAGACTGGATTACCTCTTGCATTTCACACGGTTACTATTGCAACAGGTCATAATCGTATAAATTTCACTTTAGATGCTATAGATATTGATGAAACGGGGTATCTGTATGGACACACTCTAACCTCCCCTGAAACAGGATGGAAGAGGTATGACGATACACACGATGCTTTTGTATATCATGGAGATAATTGGATATTTCAAACTCAAACAGGAACGCCAACTCTGTACAATGCAACCCATCACTATTCTGCAAAAGGGATGGGCGGCAACGAAATTAGATTTAAATTTTACGGAACCAAGTTAAGACTAATATCAAGTATAGGTTCGACTTTTGCAGATGATATTTCAGTGGTCATTGATGGAGCAACTGAAAAGTTTAATTCAAAAATGGCAACAACAATAGACGAAAGACAACGGTTAACCTATGAAAAAACTAATCTACCTTTAGGTGTCCATGAAGTTAAGCTTATCAGCGGAACTAACGGAGATTGGAGATTGGATATTGATGCTATCGACATTGATGATAATGGACAACTTTTAGCTAGTGTTGGTTCGCGATTAACCGCCCCCGAAGCAGGATGGAAGAGATATGATGATAGTGTATCTTCTATTAAATATGTTGGAAGGTTCACTAACGGTGTTGGTGCGGGTGCATACAATGGATACTCTAATTACACTTCGACAATAGGAGACAAGATTGTCTTTGACTTTGAAGGAACTAAGTTAAGATTAATTGGAGCACGATATACCAATCGAAGTGATTTAATCGAAGTTTACGTTGATGGAAAATTGCATGGGACTCATTCACAACTAGGATCAGAACTTGCACAAGTACTTCAGGTTGAAATTGTGGGATTACCGAAATCAAGACATCGAGTAGAAATGGTGAATAAATCCAGTGGATCAACGACTACTTTTATGGCTCTTGATGCCGTAGATATAGACTCAGATGGTCGGTTATTTCATCCAGACGAAGTGACAAGTATTACTGAACTTGAAGTTGGTAAGCGTATTAGATGTAACTATGTTTCGAATACCGCTGGTGTGGCAGGAGAGTTTAAAAATATAGGAAAACAAACATCTGACTTTATATCAACAACATCTGTTCCAAGTGTGCCTAATGGTGACTTCTATTTCATTGTTGCTGATGCATATAATGGAAAGAAAATTTTAATTGCAGACAGGAACATTCAATCCACAATTTCATGGGATGCATTGAACAGTAGTGGTCTTGTATTTGGCGTTCAAAAGGAATTGGGAGAGAAGAATTATACCTTTCTTTATCGATTACTCAGAGGCGGTATCAACGCAACGGATAAGGATAATGAGTGGGATAAATATATTGTTAGCTCTACGCTGAATGGAGCAATCATTGCTGGAAGCAATGGTGTATGGAATTGGAGTGGAACCACTAGAAGTTGGACTTCTACTACTTACCCTTCTTTTACTGACAGAAGAGTTCAAAGAGGTGGAACATCCGCAGATGCTTTCATAGCAAACAACAACGGAAGTATAGCAACAAACACAAGTTCAACCGCTATTGGATATAAACCATTAGTGGAACTAGAAACTTTGCCAATGTTTAAATCCTTCGTCAAACATGATGGAGCCTATAAAAGGCTTGATACTGTAACTTTAGAATGGAATACAATTTCAGCAACTTTACCATCAGAAGACACTTTTATTAATGACGGAATGGATGATCTCTCTGTATTAGATAGAAAAAACGAAAGTTTCGTTCAGACTATGACTGCCAATGGATCGCTAGGATCAGGCAAGTTGTTAAAAGAAAGAATCGATCTGAAAAAGTATTTCGAAATAACAAGTGTAAGTGTGAAGTAGGGCTTAGATGCTCTACTTCTTTTAGTTTGGGGAACAATGATTTTGATTAGAAAGGAGATGGTTAAATGGTACATGTATATTACAGTGAAAATTTAATCCCTAAAATGACATCATACACTGCACCATCTGGTCTTGTTAAAACCAGCAACAATCGAGATTCCACCTATGTAGCGTGGAGAGCATTTGACAGTGCGTATGAAATTGCCAACTCTTGGGCTACTTCCGATAATATTACATCAGCTTGGATAAGCTACACCTTCCCAACGAGTAAACAGGTTCAAATGTATTCGATTCGATCTTACGATCAGTCTTTTTCTCCAAAAAGCTGGACATTTGAAGGCTCTAATGATGGAGTTACATGGGACATTTTAGACACTAAAATCAATGAATCAGTGTGGGGAACTGGAATGAGCATAAGAAGAGTCTTCACATTGTCGAATAATAAATCATACACAAGCTATAGAGTCAACATTTCTAGTGTGGTTAGTCAGAAATATATAATAGTTGAAGAAATTGAAATGTTTGAAGTTATTTATTCAAATAAAATCTTACTTTCGTCAGGCGGTAAGTATTATTCCGTTCTAAACGATGGAATTCAAGAAACAACCTCTATACCTAAAATGACTAGCAATACAACTCCAGAAGGTGAGGTGCTTGTTAGTAACACGCCTAATGGAAGTTTTACTATCGGATGGGAATCATTCGATGGAGGTTTAACTAATGGATGGGGGAACAACACTCTACCTACTACTATGCCAAAGTGGATAGGATATAAATTCATAAAACCAAAATTGATAGTAAAGTACAGGCTTTATGTTACAAACACAACTTATTATCCTCGTAACTATGAATTTCAAGGAAGTAATGATGGTGTTAACTATGACACTCTTCACTCAATTGTTGGAGGAGCTAGTGGTGTATTAGATTATGTTATTCCGAATAGAAAATCTTATATTTATTATAGGCTCTATATTACTGTGCTCAGCAATGGTGTAACTTTACCATGTATCTATGAACTTCAAATGTTTGAAATGAAACCATCTTATCTAGTTCAAATGGAGTCCGAAACCGAAACAGATTTTTTGAATCGTGGTGTAGGAGATTTAAATGATTTCAATCAAATTTTAAAAACAAAGAAAAATTTAAAAAAAGGAAATACTGTGCTTGGCTCAGGCAAAACCTTTGAACACACAGTTGATATGTCAAAACGCCGAGTAGATAAAATTACACTTGGCTAAATTCATGAGGAACACATCTATAGGGTGTGTTCTATTTTATTTTGAAAGGAGATGGTTTAATGACAGAGATAGTTGCTTTAGGTGATGCTATTGATGCAGTAAGTTCTACTGGATTCATTCCTTGGGGAATTACCGTTATTGGAAATGAAATATTTGTATCACAATACAATGTAACTACCTATAGAATTAGAGTTTTTGATGCAGATGCCTATACCGTTAAAAGGGAGTTTAATGTTAGTGGTGTAACAGCAAATCAGTATGGGTCAATAGGTACAGATGGAACAAATTTAATGGTTTCCAATAGCAGTGAGTGCATCGTAACTATAGACAAGGAAACTGGGGCTGTAATTAAGATAGGAACTATAAGTTATGGATTTAGTCTAACCGCAACATTTGATGTTGACCTTGAGAGAGACTTAATTGTGTTTCAAACATATTCTGGTGGTATGGTGTATATCACTAGATATTCCACAGGTGTAGTGTTAAACACATATAGAATGCCTATAACTACTTCTGGTAGTGGTGCAATTATTTATAGGAAAAAGGGGATTTCTAAAGCGCATATTGTTGTGTCTCAGTATTTCAATAATATGATTTTTGTTTCTAGCGATATAAGTAAATCTACAGAAAATCTAACATTTACTCAAATATATACGTATAACACTGCTAGATTAACAGGTTTAGGAGCGAGAGATAATCAGTTGTTTGTCGGTGTATATAGCCCCGGAAGCAAGATTTTTCGTTTGGATATTAGCAAACTGACAGCCAATCAATTCTTGATTTCAGCAGAAGATAAATATTATTCTGTAAGATCGGAGTCGTACAGCCAAGATACAGTGATACCTGCCATGACTAGCAATGTCACACCACTAGGAAAAGCTTTTTCAAGTAGTGAATATTCAACAGATAGGGGCGCTTGGAGATCGTTCGACAAAACTCAAACAACCTATGCAAGTAGAGATGGAGCAGGAATGACAGGGCATTTAGGATATGAATTTAACATAGCAATAACTATCGGAAAATACTCTGTACAAAGTGCGACCGGTGATAGCTCAACTCTACAAGCGTTATCAAAGGATTGGACATTTGAAGGATCGGATGATGGGGTAAATTGGAATGTTCTAGACACTCAAACCAATCAAGCGTGGACAACTGCATACACAGATAAAGAGTATTATATTGATAAAAGCAAGATTGGAAAACATAAAATGTATAGACTGAATTGGAGTGCTACCAATGGATGGAGATATGCAATAGTGGGAGAACTAAAAATGTACCAATACACTTCAAGTTTGGTTCGGGAATTTCCACATGCCTCGGATGTTAATTTTATAAAGTATGGAATGAATAAAAATGATGCAATTGACTTGAATTCTTCCATATCTCACATACAAAATGTAGTTGAAGATGTTCAGTCTCTTGGTTCAGGAAAACTCTTCAGACAACCAATCGACAGGTCGAAGCATCAAGCAAACAAGATTATATTAGGCTAAATTTATGAGGACACATCTATATGGTGTGTTCTATTTGTTTTGAAAGGAGATGGCTGAATGGGAGATATTTTAGATGTAACACTAAGTCCCACTGATAAGAATGGTACAACTACCTTATCTAATGGGAACTTAACTGTTACTATGACCACTGCAACTACGGGGAATATTCGTGCCACACATGGTAAAACTACTGGAAAATGGTATTGGGAGATTAAGTACACTGGGCATGATTGGTTTTTTGTTGGGATCGCAAATATGAATTATCCCATCGCGAGTCCTGACTACTATGGAACAAGCGGAAATGCGTTAAATATTAGGACTATTTATGCAGCAACTGGAGCTAAATTTCCTGAAAATGTAGCATATAGTTCAAGACCAGCGGCTGGGGATGTAATCGGTATTGCCCTTAATCTGGATGAAGGAAAATTGGAATTTTATATAAATGGGAAAAGTCAAGGAGTATCTCACACAAACATATTATCAATGGGAGAAGTTTATCCGTTTATTAAGAGTCAATCTACAACCAGTAAAGTTATCACAGTTAATTTTGGTGCAACTCCATTTGATTACGATATACCATATGGTTTTTATTCTTACGATGGTAGACAAAGCAAATGGCATAATAAATTCTTGATTTCATCAGAAGATAAGTATTATTCAGTTTCAACCTTAAAATATAGCGACAATACTGTCATTCCAAAGATGACATCTAATACTGCTCCTTCTGGTATCTCAAGTGCAAGTAACACGAATAGCCCATCATTTCCTTATAGAGCATTTGACGGAGATATTGGTGGGACATGGTATGCAACAGCATCTTTTCCAATAACTTTACAGTATGAGTTTACTCAGTCTAGAGTTATTGGGAAGTATTCATTGCTTGGATATACCGCTGAGAACAATTCTAAAGACTGGACATTCGAAGGATCTAATGATGGAGTTAATTGGACTGTTTTAGATGAGCAAGAAAATCAGACGAATTGGACAGTTGGAGAGGTTAGAAACTTCTCATTCAAAAATACAGCCAGTTTTAAGATATATAGAATTAATATAACTAGTAATAATGGCGGTAGTTTAATACAGGTTGCAGAATTGTTAATGTACGAAATATTAGAACAACCAAAAATGAAGTTTTTAGATACTATGTCAGAATCAAATTTCTTGAGTTATGGGCATAACGTGAGAGATGAAATTGATATGCATTTCGAGTTAAGTGAACGTTCTTTTCAGAACAGCAACACCAGCATATTAGGTTCGGGAAAAGTCTTCAAGCAAAAAATAGATACATCAAAAACACCAATCAAGAAAGCATCAATCACATAGTTATGTAAAATGATTGTTTGATTTAGAATTTAGAAAGGAGATGAAGTAATGGCTTTTTACATTAAGACTGAAGCTTTAAACAAAGGCGGTATAGGATTGGTTTGGAATGTAAAACTCAAATCTAAATCTTCTGGTCAATATCTCCCATTAGATTTGAGTAATATATATAGTCATAATATGGATCAAAGGGTAGCAAATATGGGCTTGTTATTTACGAGTACCTCCGAACCTCCATACTATAATGGAGGTGGAAAAGGATATTATATTTTCAAATTCGAATACAGTGGATCTTTCGCACTTGAATTAATTGACTGGTCTAATACTACTTTTGGTAAGTCGTATAACATTTATTTTAGTACTGATGATGTAGACTATAGACTTATTGCTTCCAACACAGCTAATGGAGCGTCAAAAGTGTTTTCTGTTGATATTGAACTAATCTTCAAAAGTACACTTGTAAAAGATAATCAAGGATATAAGTCATTTGATAATAATACTTGGAGTATAGTCAGTTTAGACTCACCTACAGAACAGCAGTATTTGAATAATGGCATTAAAGACATCTCTATCATACGTGAATCCGCATGGTCACAACTTCAAGGAGAAGTGGAACTATGCTACTATACGGATGACATCACAAAAACAGAAGCATTCTTCAACATCGAAACCAATCCTTTTACTCTTGAAGAGGAGTGGGAAGGCAAGGATATTGAAGTGCTTTATTATACTGATGATCCAAATCAAACTGAATTAGTAGTTTCAATCGAAACTGATCCATTCACCCTAGCGGGAGAATGGGAAGATAAAGAGATCAAAATCATCGAATACACTGATGACCCCAACCAAACCGAATCAACGATTACAATTGAAACCGAACCTTTTACCCTCTACGACGAGTTGGGTGATAGTGTAGACGTTTTATACTACACGGACGATCCAACCAAAACATCAGCGGAACTAAATATCACGGCTAACTACTCCCTATTGGATGAACTTGAGGGAGATTTTGACGTGGTTACGTGGACGAATGATGAAGAGGTTATTGCCGGTAATCGGGACATGATGCTGACGTATAACGCGCTACCGTTTGAGCAATTAATTGTGCAACCAACAGACATAGCGTTATATGGAGACGTGAAAAAGGTTGTCGCTACGAAAGTAACGGAGAACAGTCCGGAAGGTATATTAAGAATGGCTGCTTCGTTCGACTCAGGGCTCACATGGAAGACATACCGTTTCAACAAGTGGCTTGATCTGGATATCCAGGATACAACGTTATTCAAAAGAAAAGGAATGAACCTGGACACACTCAACGCCATCCCTGAAAAGGATCTAATAGCTTTAACTCGAATTGCCTACTACTTCGATAGCAGTAAGCACTATGAAAACAGCTATTCGCTTGACGAAGTGAAAATGGTCGTTGATGCACCGCGACATGCAGTGGAGTTTAGAGATATGTCACTGCAACTGTTAAACACCACAGCCACAATCGACCTGACCTTCTCTGGTAACAAACTTACAGGTGTGCTGGATGATGCAGATCAGGGCAAGGTTAAATACCGCGTCTTGTTGAACGGTAAAACGTATTATCCGGCGGATGGCAATTTTACACGACTAGCAGCATCTCCATTCAATATTGAACTCAATATTGACGAGAGAAATGTTAATTTTGGCGAAGAGAATACATTGAAGGTTGAATTTCAGGATTATTGGGGTGCCGTAGACTCACGGGAAATCAAGTTTATCGGATCGTATTCAGGATTAATGTTTATGGACGAGTCTGGAGATTTTCTTTCAGATACCTTTGGTGGTATTTTGAAAAAACTTGATTATGGGGTGATCATTGCCGGACAGACGACGTTAACAAAGAAAGTCAGAATCAAAAACTTGCTTGGTTATGCTGTGGATCATGTTTACCTGGAGATGGATAAGAAATTCGAAACGGATGGTGTTGAAGTCCAATTATCCAGACAGGCCGACCCGTTTCTTCCGATCGATTATCTGACCTATGGTCTGATTCAACCGGAGGATAGCATCGATTTTTATATTCGTATCGCAACGGATATTCATGCCAAGCCGAATCCTAATGGCAATTTTGAAATGAAAGTCACAGCAGACCGGGTGTAGCTCTCAATACAATGAGACAGGAAGTGAGTGGAATTAATAACGGGGAGACTCTATTAGATAGTTATATACATATTAAAAGTCCGGAAAATCGTTTTGCAGCAAAGTATATCCTGTACAATCAGGTGGATGAAGAACTGTCTTCAACCCTAATAGCTGCTACAAGAAAAGTGTCCGAGATCGTCTCTAGTGTATCCGTACGTGTCAGACGGTCACAGGAATTGAGCAATTCGCTATCGGTGATGTACAGGTCGCAAGGAGATCTGGGCGCAACCATTCAAGCGGCATCCAAAGTTGATCTTGAAGGCATGTTGTACGTTCGCCCACATAACCGTGCACACGGCAAATATGAATTACTGGAAGCACCGCGTGTAACTGTTAATCTTAAGCCTGTTGCTGATGCGACCACACGAAGCCAAACTCACCTGCAGACGCTCAACTTTGGTGATACACAGCGTATGATGATCGGTAGAGACGAGATAGAGCAATTCGAATCGTTTATACATTTCGGTGATTTGGATACTAGAATACCTGATCTGTTATATCTGGAAGACGCTAAATTGAGGTTATATTACACAGGAACCCTGGCACCTGGAGCACACATTGAGCTGCATCAGCCTGATACGTTGTGGCGTGAGTACGGGATTACGTATGCGAACAGACCTCAGTCCATTCAGCTCTTATCGTCCAGTTATATCCTGGATACGACTGAACGTTATGTTGAGTTTGATATGATGGCATTGCTTCGAATGTGGAGAGAAGGTATTCTTTCGAATGTTGGACTGATTATTCAGTCTAGCGGTAACACGCCGATTTATTTCAACACTCGAGAGTCTTCCAAACCACCTGTTTTGCAGATCAAATATATCACTTCTCAAATCTATTCTATCGGTCGAACCGAAATCGAAAGTGAAATTTTTATTTATGGTGCAGGTCACAAGGACATAGCTTCAACGTTAGTTGTACACAGTGATATTGGGCTGGACTGGCTCAAATCTCAGTTGTACGTCCACCGTTATCAGGATCACATGCATCATGATATACCTCAAGTAATCGCGGTCAGCCGTCCGGACGTGGATGTAGATCTGATAGTAGCTAAACGTATAGATGCAGAACTGGATTCGAACATTTCTATTGCTGAAAGTAGGACAGAAGAGAAGGAAACATGGGTTTCTATTTCTAAGCCCGAGCTTCATTCGCAGTTCATTACTGCTATACGAACAACTAAGGATACAGACGGTAATCTTGCCGTTAGAACAGGTCTGGACGACGAAAAAACTGTAGAAATCGCAGTGTCTCATCCTGACTTACCTTCAGTTATTACGGTAGATAGACAAATGTCTCTAGTCAGTACGTTAACGATATCACAGCTGCTCGATGATGGACGGGATACGAGTTTAATTGTATCCGTACCAGATCTTCATGCTTCATTGGAAGTCTCCAATTATATAAAAGCAACTTCAACGTTGGGGTCTTTGCTTACGGTCATGTACGACGGTGATTCGATTGTGATTTCGGAGATTACGGTTAATAAGCCTGATCTGAATAGTGTTCTTCAAGTCAGAGCATTAAATCATGATGAGAGGGCAGGCAGTCTTGAGATTCCTTATTTGGCAGAACAGCTTGGGCAATTATATATTTCCAGACCTGATGTGCTTTCCAGCATTGAGGTCAAGTATATGGATGTTTTGGATGCACATATTAGTATCAAGGAAAGAGAATACTTGGATAGCTATCTTCAGGTGCGAGAGTGGAAGGATATGCGGTCTACAGTAGATGTGAGACAGATTGTCGATATGGCTACTGAAGTGACAATTTCCAAGCCTGATCTGGCCGCGTATGTCTTACCAAGAGTTATTGCGAATGTAGAGTTAGATTCGATCACAAGTATCCGTAAACGGGATGCCGGTGATTTAGTGACCACAGTAATTGTGAAGAGTCCAGGAAATCAAGCGTATTTTTACATTTTATAAAATGAGTTAATTATCAAAGGGGGCATTGGCCCTCTTTTTTTGCGTTTAGGCTTTGCCCAACTCTATGCATCTGTACTTTATTGTGTAACAGTCATCTTCTCGTTATGATACAATGTGTTCATCATACATTAAGGAATGAAGACCATGCAACAAGGGGACAGTGTATTTGAACAGATTATGAAGCAGAAAAGATTGAAGCCTATCAAGCCTGAAACTACAAAAATTCAAGTTAAACCAATACATAAAAAGAAACTAGCTCAGGAGCAATTAAGTGATTTGGATGTCCAGTTCAAAAAGTCGGTAGCTGAATCAATAGACCGCAGTGTACTTCATAGACGTGTACTAGGAATTAGAAGAGAGTTAACGGAGATAAGGCGATTAAAGAATGATGAGCATACGTTTTAAGTTAGCGCCACTTTGACCATCCTTGGGTGAGGGTGGCTTTTTATATTTCAACTAAAGCATATCCCTCCTATCTAAGTCTGCGAAGAGAATTACCAACATTGTATTTGAACTGTAAGTACCTACATTTTCTCAAACACGGCAGGTGTCCACACGACAATCCAGAATGAGGCATACAATTATCGTGACCTGTGGAAGAGGAGGTGGATCGGGAAATTATGGTGACGATGGAGCCTATTGTAGTTGGAGAACATGTATTAGTTGGGGTAGAAGTCAAACTGCCCAAAACAACTTTGCTGACTATTAACACATCCAAAGGATATATCATGTGCGGAGCACTCGACGTGGGATTACTTAATGAGAAGCTCGGGGATCGCAAAATTATTGCAGCTCGGGCGGTTGGTGTGCGTACACTGGAGCAATTGTTGCATGCACCTATGGAGTCGGTGACAACAGAAGCCGAGGCCATGGGCATTACGGTTGGCATGACGGGTGTAGAGGCTTTGTTGAAAATGATCTAAGCACTAACAAAAGGGCTCCCTATGGGAAGCCCTTATTTAACGCCGTAATACAGAGCCTGGCACATCGTAGCTCCCACCTCTATACACACGAACGCTTTCTATTAAATTAAGCTTCTTCCTTCGCGAACAAGGCAGCCAGATTTTCTTGGAAAGGTGCGCGAACAACGCCTTTTTCCGTGATAATAGCTGTTACATATTCGTTAGGCGTTACATCAAATGCTGGATTGTATACTTTAACACCTTGCGGTGCTGTACGTTTGCCAAATCCTTCAGTGACTTCTTCCGCAGCACGTTCCTCAATTGGAATGAGGTCCCCGGATGGAGTGGACAAGTCGATAGTCGACAATGGGCTGGCTACATAGAACGGAATATTGTGAGCCTTGGCAAGCACGGCCACACTGTAGGTTCCGATTTTGTTAGCTACATCGCCATTGGCAGCAACACGATCTGTTCCGACGATAACGGCTTGAATCCAGCCTTTGGACATCACCATGCCTGCCATGTTATCACAGAGCAGCGTAACGTCTATGCCGGCTTGCTGTAACTCAAATGCAGTCAGGCGTGCACCCTGAAGTACAGGACGAGTTTCGTCTGCAAATACCTTCAGGTGAATGCCACGTTCCTGTGCGAGATACATTGGAGCAGTTGCCGTACCATATTTCGCAGTAGCCAGTCCACCTGCATTACAGTGAGTGAGTACACCCATACCATCTTCGAACAATGGCAGTGCATTCTCACCGATCATGCGGCATACTTCTTCGTCTTCTTTCTGAATCAACAGAGCTTCTACTTCAAGAGCATCATTGCCCTCTTCCAGGCTGAGCCCGGATTCAACGACCACATTTGCTCTTTGCATCATGCGATCCAGTGCCCAGAAAAGGTTCACCGCTGTTGGACGGGAAGTAGCCAGATGAGCACATATGGATTTTACGTGATCCAGCCAACCTTGAATGGTCGATCCGTCATATGACTTGGCACCCAATACAACACCAAATGCAGCAGCAATACCAATCGCTGGAGCACCGCGTACTTTCATGGAGTGGATGGATTCCCATACTTCCTCGGGTGTATACAGTTTCAACATGAGGATCGTTTCGGGCAGCAGACGCTGGTCAAGCATTTCAAGCTTGTCCTTTTTCCAGATGAGAGAGGACAGAGGCTGATATTCAGGGGTTGTCATGGGTGGTTCCTCCGTTCCTTATGTTAAGCCTTAGTAGTAGAGATAGCTGTAGATACAATATCCAGTACTTCGCCGATGGTATTCAAGCGACGATTGTTCTTGATCAATGCTTTACCAATCGACAACGCTTTACGCTGAGCATGTTCACGTTCAGTCGCATTTGGAATGGTATCTATATCCGCCACGTGAGCAAGTCCCACGATACGACGAACCATTTTGGCACCTGCAAAGCCGATCGAATCTCTGAACAATTGTTGCACATACAGATCCTGATACCCTGGCGTTTTTGCCATCGGATCAACGAGGTCATTAACCCAGAGGGCACGGAAACGAGATTCGAATTCAGTCCATACATCACGAACCATATTCAGCAAAAGCGTCTCACGCTCACGCAAAGCAGTCTCATCCTGAATCCATCCTGGCAGGGAGGCGTAATTCAAGAGCAGGTTCGCAAGGACTGCACCGACATCAAATCCCATGGGGCCGTAATATGCAAATTCGGGATCGATGACCTTGGTTGATTCAGGTGTAACAAAAATACTGCCTGTATGCAGATCTCCATGAAGCAGTGCCTGCCCATGTGTCAGGAATTTTTCCCGCAGCAAGGCCACTTCAAGGTGAAGCTCTCCATCTGTACGAAGCGCTTCAGCCTCGTCTTCAATGAAAACATCATAATTATTTTTCTCAGCGATCCGGTAGGGTTCATCAAAGATCAGATCCTCCGTTATTTTGCATTGGTCCGGATTAATGAATCTGCCTTGTTGTTCCTTCTTCAATTGCTGATCCATGCCCAAGTCTGATGTAAAGAACAGCGTTCTTGCCATGAATTCCCCGATATGCTGTGCAAAAAGAGGATAGGAAACACCTTCGATCAGGCCTTTGCGCATGATCACATGATCACTCAGATCTTCCATAACCGTTAACGCAAGGTCATCATCGTAATGATACACTTCGGGTACCATCCCTGGACACAGACGATACTCTTCCTGCAGAATCTCACGTTCAATGCGGGCACGTACCAGAGAGAGCGGCCATGATTCTCCAACCACTTTCGCATAAGGAAGCGCCTGTTTGATAATGATACTTTTATCGGAGTTCTGATCCGTGATGTGGAATACCAAATTCAGATTGCCGTCGCCGATCTCGTGACAATCCAGATTCGCATCTGCCGCAAATGGACCCGGTAATGTTTTGGCCAGTTCAATTGCATCCTGGGGGGTAAACGGGCGATATTGGGACAAAGGTGCCACCTCCATATATATGAAGAAACAGGAAAACCCACTTCTTTGCTTGGTATATGTCAGTATATCGGAAATAACGCGGTTTTTGAACTTTTTTTTGAGACAAGTCAAGTCGATCCTGATTCGAACTTCCGGTTCAAGGGTAAAAACAAATAGGCCGGACGGTTGAGAGAAACGCCGTTAACAAGCCTCTCCACTACATGTGGTGACACATTATTAACTCTCTGTTATGCATTGCGGGACAACCTGCTTATCATGGCATGACAGACTAATTTTAAATAAAGGATGGGATTAATATGGCTACAAAAAACAAAACAGATCAAGCAAAATCGGTGGAACAAGTACTTAATCGTCAGGTAGCTAACCTGAACGTATTGTATGTTAAAATCCATAACTATCACTGGTACGTTAAAGGACCTAACTTCTTCACGTTGCATGTGAAATTCGAAGAGTTCTACAACGAAGTTACAGTACAAATGGATGAAATCGCAGAGCGTATCCTTACGCTGAAAGGTAGCCCGGCGGCTACAATGAAAGAGTATCTGGAGCTTTCCTCTATCCAGGAGGCAGCAGGCGGAGAAGACGCAAAAACAATGGTGCAAAACCTGATCGAGGACTTCGCTACACTTTCGAATGAATATCAGGAAGGTATCGAAGTTGCAGATGCAGCTGAAGATCAACCAACATCCGATATGCTGACAGGCTTTAAGGCTGACCTGGAGAAACACATGTGGATGCTTCGCTCTTTCCTAGGTTAATACAGGTAAGATTTTGCCTAATACAAATGGTCTCTTACGTAAGCTTTCTGAGCCCGGATCATGTTGTCAGAAACGCCCTGAGCGTCTATACTGCTGACAAGAACGATAGGGGAGGGGACCGCTTATGTTAGAACCAACGATACCGGCTTTAAAAGAATGGGCTTCTGCAATCAAAGCACTGGAAACGGGTCGCCAGATTATGGTGATGCGCAAAGGTGGGATTGTAGAGGAAACCCGACATTTTGAGCTGAAAAGTCCGGCGTTTTACCTGTATCCGACTTATGAACATCAGCGTAAAGAACTGATTAAGTCCTCGGATCAATCCTATGTTGAAGAATCACTGGCCGAATGGGTGCCCGAAGCTTCAACAATCCGTATTACTGCATATGCCGAAGTAACGCAGGACCTGGAGATACGAGATCAGGAGATGCTGGATCGACTTCTTGACTTTCATATGTGGACAGCGGATTTTGCCGAAGATCGTTTGAAATGGAAACGCAAAGATCCGCTCCATGTATTGATTTTACGTGTGTACCTTTTGAAAGAACCGATGGAAATCCCCGTACTGCCTGAATATAATGGTTGCCGTTCATGGATTTCTATTCCGAATGGTCCGGTGCTGCGCGAAATGACGCCGGTGGTGGACGTTGCGGATTTTGACGAACAGGTACAGAAGATTAACGAGATGCTCAAATTGTAAATGGTAACGTTATTTAACGGAGGGACTTGTCCATAATATGGATGAGTCCTTTTTTTAGATTAGTGTACAGCAGATGACATAAAAGCTTGAATTGCTGTGATTTTTCTCACTGTGCATTTGTGCTTAAGATGTTTTCTGATTTGATTCAATTTGTCTTTTACTATAGAATCAGAAAGAATAAGGTTTCATGCAAGGGACAAAGGTTCTTAGGAAATGACTTGATTATCATTGAGAATCAGTTTAGAATTATTCTAAAGTGCTCTTGCTTGAAGATTCGAGTACAGGAGAAATTCAGGGGAAGCCCTGTTCAGATATAATAGGCGCTTTTTCTTTTTCGACAGTAAACATCAATTTAATCAATGGAGGGAAACAATACACATGGCTACGAATTTCGTCATTGAAGGTCTGAAAGCGACGATCGAAGGTAAGGAAATCCTGAAAGGCATCAACCTGGAAATGAAAGGTGGAGAAATCCACGCAATCATGGGACCAAACGGAACAGGTAAATCCACTCTGGCTTCTGCCTTGATGGGTCACCCTAAATATGAAGTAACAGACGGTAAAATTACACTTGATGGTGAAGATGTATTGGATATGGCTGTAGATGAGCGCGCACGTGCAGGTCTCTTCCTGGCTATGCAATACCCAAGTGAAATTGCAGGTGTTACAAACTCCGACTTCTTGCGTAGTGCAATTAACGCACGTCGTGGCGAAGGTAACGAGATCTCCCTGATCAAGTTCATTCGTCAAATGGAAGGTAAAATGAAAGAACTCGACATGAACCCTGAGTTCGCTCACCGTTACCTGAATGAAGGTTTCTCCGGTGGTGAGAAAAAACGTAACGAGATTCTGCAAATGATGTTGCTTGATCCGAAAATCGTAGTACTTGATGAAATTGACTCCGGTCTGGACATCGATGCTTTGAAAATCGTGGCTGACGGTGTGAACGCTATGAAGAGCGAAGACCGTGGCTTCCTGATCATCACTCACTACCAACGTCTGTTGAACTACATTACGCCTGACTATGTTCACGTAATGATGCAAGGTCGTATCGTGAAATCCGGCGGACCTGAATTGGCTCACCGTTTGGAAGCGGAAGGGTATGACTGGGTAAAGGCAGAGCTGGGAATTACAGACGAAACTGTAGGCCAAGAAGCGTAAAGACAAAACGGAGGAGGATTAATTAATGACTACACAAACAATTCTTCCGGTTGAATCTGAAGCGCTTCGCGCCTTGTCGGAAAGCAACAATGAACCCGGCTGGTTGACCGAACAGCGGCTTGAAGCTTTAAAGCTTGCGAGCGGGCTTGCGCTTCCTAAACTGGAAAAACAAAAAATCGAACGCTGGAATGTCAGCGAGTACGGAACATATAAAACAAGTGAAGCTATTTCTTCTTTGACAGAAGTACCTGCTTCTATCAAAGATCTGGTTCAGGATCAAGCTGAAGGCAGTCTGGTTATCCAGCGCAATTCCGGTACGGTATACTCCAAGGTGTCTGCTGATCTGGCAGCAAAAGGAGTTATCTTCACGGATCTGGCTACAGCGGTTCGCGAACATGGCGATCTGGTAAAACAATATCTGAACACAGCAGTGAAAGCGGATGAGCATTCCCTCGCTGCATTACATGCGGCACTTTGGAATGGCGGGGTCTTCCTGTATGTTCCGAAAAATGTCGAAATCGAAGTACCACTGCAAGCAGTGTTGCTTACGGATGACGCATCTGCAACGTTTGCACCTCACGTGCTTGTGGTTGTAGAAGCAAACAGTTCAGTAACTTATGTTGATAACTATGTATCTGGCGAATTGTCCGCACCTGTTTTCCATAATGGTGTTGTGGAAGTATTCGCAAAATCCGGTGCTAAAGTACGTTTCGCATCGGTTCATCAACTGAGTGTAAATGTAACTGATGTTTCATTCCGTCGTGCAGTGTTGGAGAATGATGCTTCCATCGAGTGGATTGTAGGCGAAATGAACAATGGCGACACAGCGAGCAACACGATGACCGTGCTGAAAGGCAATGGATCAAGTTCTGATTCCAAAGTCATCGCTGTAGGTTCCGGTTCGCAGAAAATCAACTACACCACAGAAGCTCGTCACTTCGGCAAGAATACACCAAGTCAGATGATTACACGTGCAGTTATGCGTGAAGAAGCTTCTGCAATCATCAACGGCATCACGAAGATTGAGAAAGGCGCTACCAAAGCTGATGGACAGCAGACAGAGAAAGTATTGATGCTGAGCCCTAAAGCACGTGGAGACGCCAACCCAATCCTTCTTATTGACGAGGATGATGTAACAGCAGGTCACGCGGCTTCTGTTGGTCAAGTCAATGCCGAGCAGATTCATTACTTGATGTCGCGCGGAATTAACCGTACGGATGCCGAACGCCTGATCATCTATGGCTTCCTGGCTCCGGTGGTGGCGGATATTCCTCTGGAAGCACTGCGCACCCAATTGCAGTCCCTGATTGAGAAGAAGCTGGGACAATGAACCCGTCCATTCGCGAGCAGTTCCCGATCCTCCACCAGGAAATTAACGGACACCCGCTCGTATATTTAGATAGTGCTGCAACTTCACAGAAGCCTCATGCTGTGATTGAAGCAGTCAAACATTATTATGAGTATGAGAACTCCAACGTACACCGAGGTGTTCATACCCTTGGAAGCCGTGCAACGGACGCTTACGAAGGCGCACGTGAGAAGGTAGCCAAGTTTATCAATGCCCGCCGTACACAGGAGATTATCTTTACTCGCGGTACAACGACAGCCCTCAATCTGGTGGCTTCATCGTACGCCCGCGCCAATTGCAAAGAAGGCGATGAAATTGTTATCACGCAAATGGAGCACCATAGTAATCTGATTCCTTGGCAGCAAGTTGCCAAGGAGACAGGTGCAACATTGAAATACATTCCGCTTCAGCCTGACGGTCATATTGAATTGGCTGATGTTGAGAAGACGATTACGAACAATACTAAAATTGTAGCAATCGCTTATGTATCCAATGTTATGGGTCTGATCCATCCAGTGAAACAAATTGCTGAAATTGCACACCGCAATGGTGCTGTCATCGTTGTTGATGGCGCACAAAGCACACCTCACATGAAGGTGGACGTTCAGGATCTGGACTGTGATTTCTATGCATTATCCGGTCATAAAATGTGCGGACCAACCGGAATCGGTGCACTCTACGGCAAAAAGGCGCTGCTGGAGTCCATGGAACCCATTGAGTTCGGTGGTGAAATGATTGATGATGTGGGTCTGTACGAATCCAACTGGAAAGAGCTTCCCTGGAAGTTCGAAGGTGGAACCCCGATTATCGCAGGTGCGGTAGGGTTGGGAGCTGCCATTGATTTTCTGGAGCAGATTGGTATGGATGAGATCGCACATCATGAAAGTGTGCTGGCAGCTTATGCAACAGAACGACTGGCCGAGATCGATGGGTTAACCATCTATGGCCCAGCCAAGCGGCATGTGGGTGTTGTTACCTTTAATCTGGGGGATGTTCATCCGCATGATGTGGCAACCGTGCTGGATGCGAGTGGCGTAGCCATTCGTGCCGGACACCATTGCTGTCAACCGCTAATGCGCTGGCTTGAAGTTAGCTCAACAGCTCGTGCCAGCTTCTATCTATACAATAACGAACAAGATGTAGATCGGCTTGTCAGCGCCTTAATCCAGACAAAGGAGTATTTTGGCGATGCAACTTGATGATCTGTACAGACGTGTTATAATGGACCACTACAAAAACCCGCGTAACCGCGGAACATTTGATAATGACGCTGTCACGGTGAATTTGAACAATCCAACGTGCGGCGACCGGATTTCACTGCAAATTTTGCTGAAAGACGGAATCGTCCAGGAAGCCAAATATACGGGTGAAGGCTGCTCCATCAGCATGTCCTCTGCATCGATGATGACAGAGGCCGTCAAAGGCAAAACGATGGAACAAGCACTCGATATCGCTAACCGTTTTTCCTCACTGATGAAAGGTGAAGAAGTCGATTTCGACGATTATGAAGATCTCGAAGCCCTATCCGGTGTGAACAAGTTCCCTGCACGCATCAAATGTGCCACTCTGGCCTGGAATGCATTACGCAAAGGGATTGACGAAGAGAACAAAGTACAATAACGATAGGGAGGTAGAGCAAGATGGCTAAAAAAGCACCAGAAATGGAAGAGTACAAATATGGTTTTCGCGATGAGCACAAATCCATCTTTCAAACCGGTAAAGGTCTGACTGCAGAAGTGGTTACCGAAATTTCCAAGATTAAGAATGAACCGGAATGGATGTTGGAATTCCGTTTGAAATCTTTGAAACAATTCGAAAAGATGCCAATGCCAAAATGGGGCGGAGATCTAGACGGATTGGATTTCAATGAAATTCAGTATTATGTGCGTGCTTCGGAGAAACAAGGTAAAACATGGGAGGAAGTTCCTTCCGAAATCAAGGAAACTTTTGATAAATTGGGTATCCCTGAAGCAGAGCAAAAGTTCCTTGCAGGTGTATCGGCTCAGTATGAGTCCGAGGTTGTATACCACAACATGCAAAAGGAATTGGAAGACCAAGGTGTAATCTTCATGGATACGGACACGGCTCTGAGAGAGCATCCCGAAATCCTGCGTGAATATTTTGCAACGGTTATTCCACCAGCAGATAATAAATTTGCTGCTTTGAATAGTGCGGTATGGTCCGGAGGAAGCTTTATCTACGTGCCTAAGGGCGTTAAATGTGAAGTACCTCTGCAAGCCTACTTCCGGATTAACTCCGAGAATATGGGACAATTCGAGCGTACACTCATCATTGCGGACGAAGATAGCTTCGTTCACTATGTAGAGGGATGTACAGCTCCAATCTACAGCACGAACTCACTGCACAGTGCGGTTGTTGAGATCATCTGTAAGAAAAATGCTCGTGTTCGTTACACAACGATTCAAAACTGGGCACCAAACATCTACAACCTCGTTACGAAACGTGCGGTTGCTGAAGAAAATGCAACGATGGAATGGGTCGATGGTAACATCGGTTCCAAACTGACGATGAAATATCCAGCGGTTGTACTGAAAGGCCGTGGAGCTAAAGGTTCCGTACTCTCCATCGCTGTAGCTGGTAAAAACCAGCATCAGGATGCAGGTGCGAAAATGATCCACTTGGCTCCGGATACAACATCTACGATTGTTTCCAAATCCATCAGTAAACATGGTGGTAAAGTAACGTACCGTGGTTTGGCTTCCTTTGGGCGTCAAGCTGAGGGCGCGAAATCCAACATCAAGTGTGATACACTCATTCTCGATAATGAGTCCACATCAGATACAATTCCTTACAATGAAATCATGAATGATAACATCATGCTGGAGCATGAAGCTACAGTATCCAAAGTGTCTGAAGATCAACTCTTCTACCTGATGAGCCGTGGTCTGACTGATGCAGAAGCAACACAGATGATTATCATGGGCTTCATTGAGCCATTCACGAAGGAATTGCCAATGGAATACGCCGTTGAGATGAATAGATTGATTAAATTCGAAATGGAAGGTTCCATTGGTTAATCCAATGCAGCGCCTTTCGAAGCCGTAAAGCTGAAGCTAGTTGCTGATGTTAAGCGGTAGATATCGTTTTATGTGATCGAATACCCTCTAGAACAGACTTTCTAAAAAGTCTCTCTAGGGGGTATTTTTATTCAAAAAATCTGGGGATAACAGTGATCAGAAGGTTATTCTGTTATCGGAGTGGCAAGCGGAAATATTCTTTAGTCAATTTGTATATTTACAAATGAATAGACCAGCGTTATTCTTCCATTAACGAATATTACATATATTTGAATAGATTCTAATATGAGGAGGGTTATGATGCGAAGAAGTATAGTTCAAAAAGGAGCAGCCTTGGTATTGTCTGCTGTTGTTGCCTTTACGAGCTCTCCGTTATTTTTATCAACGGCGAGTGCTGCAGAAGGTGGATCGGTATCGGGTTCATTCAACGTACTTAGTTACAATGTAGGTGGTCTTCCGGACCTGGTATCCAGTTCCAACCCCAAGGAGTACACCGTTCAGATTTCCCCCAAATTAAATGACTATGACATCATTAATGTGCAAGAGGATTTTAATTATCATAATGAGCTGATATCTCAGGTCACTCTGCCGTATTTGACGACAACCAGCGGAATTGCGGGTTTTGGTAGTGGGTTGAACAGTCTGTCCAAATATCCATTCCGTGACTTGAAACGTATTACCTGGGATAAGCGATCTGGTCTTTTTGACAATGGAAGTGATGAATTGACTCCAAAAGGATTTACAGCAGCTACATATGAGATCACACCTCCGGTAAAATTGGACGTGTACAACTTGCATGCGGACGCGGGTAGCGATGATAAATCGCTTGAGGCCAGACGAGATAATATCAGACAACTCTCCAATTACATAAAGGAGCACTCGGACGGGAACGCAGTTATCGTATTTGGGGATACCAATACACGGTACACCCGTGCTGCTGACAATATAGAGTTGCTCATGTCTGAGAATGGTTTAAGAGATCCGTGGATCGATTTGATCCGAGGTGGGAGTATTCCCGCTGATGGAGACGCCCTTATGGATGCAAGCAATTTAAATGGACCCAACTATGAGATCGTGACAAAATTTTGTATCGCGGAAGTAAAGCGTTGTCTCTGAATGCACAGAGCTATCGGTTAGAAAATCAAACATTTGTTGACCCGAGTGGGAAGCAACTCTCCGATCATTATCCGATTACAGCGGAATTTGTGTACAGCACATCTTCTCAGTACCAACTAAGTTCAACAATCGGAGGATCTGGAGGAAGTGGGTTTAATGATCTAAATCATATTCCGGAGTCCAGACCTAGTTCAGTGGTACTTAACTCGGGCAACCGTGTAGACGGCATTTCAATGCTGTACAGGGATGGAACGGACCTGGCACATGGTGGTCAATCCAACATTGCCACACTGAACTTGGCAGACGGAGAGTACTTAACCGAGGCAACAATTGGTCAGGGGACACGTAATGGAGATAAACGGATCTTTTACGTGGAGTTGTCCACCAATCTTGGAAATAAAGTTGAAGGCGGACAAAAGACCTCGGATCAAATCAAACTTGAGGCACCAGCGGGGTGGTACATTGCCGGATTTTATGGAAGAGCAGGACAGGAATTGGATCTGCTAGGCGTCATATACAGACCTCTGAATTAGAAGTGAGCAGTGGTTAAAATGAAATAATAATATATACATCTCATAGAGTGTTCATATTAGCACAGCGCCGCTTGGAATATACGTTGGAGAGACCATAAGGTTTCCCTAATGATATTCTGAGCGGTATTTTTGTGGAATAAAATAAGACCAATAGCACAAGCCATTTCATAGATTTAAGCATTTAATGATAGAAAAGGATGTGAGTGTATGAGCGTGAACCCTTTCGAGGGATATCGGATTACAAGTTCATTCGGCTATCGAATTCATCCTATTCATGGTGGACAGACATTTCACCGCGGAATTGATCTCGTGACAGAGCCTTGGAATGGCCCCGTCTATGCCTTTATGGAAGGTAGGGTACGTTTTGCTTCCGAAGGAGTTACAGGCTCCGGATTCGGCGGTTACGGGCTTACAGTTGCCCTTCAAGATCATCGTGGCTACTTGCATTGTTATGCTCACCTTTCGCGGATTGCCGTAACCGTTGGGCAGCGGGTGAAGAGAGGCCAGCTTATCGGTAATCAGGGAAGCACGGGTCAGAGTACCGGCCCGCATGTACATTATGAGATTCGTAAAACAAGTGCACCATCGTACGGGTACACAGCTAGCGAAGATGGTGTGATGGAACCGGGTGCGTATCTACAGGCTGAATACGGAACTGCATCTCAGGAACAGGAGGCACCGCCGATGACCACTGAGCAGAAGAAAATGTTTGAAGCTATGCAGAAAACGCTAGAGATTCAAGGGGGATGGATTCAGCAACAGGAGCAACTTTCCAATATGGATTGTCCCGCATGGGCGAAGCAAGCATTTGATTATTATCGACCCTTTATTATGAACGACAAAGGCAGTTATGAATTTTGGAGATTACTTGTTATCATGTACCGCAAGGAAAAAGGCATCCAGGTTCATTCGGAGTCCGACATATAGATCCCTGCATAGGACAGGGAGTAACAAAAGGCTGATGCACTCAGGTAGATGCAGACAGATAACCATTTATCGAATGTTGCCTGTTCGCCCGGTTCATTCCACCGGAAACGTCATATGTTAGGGTATACCTGATGAAGAGGAGGCAATCACATGAGCGAAGTAGGATATGGCTGTGGTGGCAATGTAGGCGGAGTAGGCGGCGTTGGTGGATACAATATGTTCACAAACACTGGTGCAATCTTGGTACTGTTCATTCTGTTGGTTATCATCACAAAAGCATTCTGTGTCTAATCCAACATGATTGAATCGGAATAGACAAAAGGGAAGCCGATTACGGCTTCCCTTTTGTCATACGCCAACCTATAAGTTGGTTATTTCAGTTACTATGGGGTTCTTCGTATACATGCTGTGTACAATGAATAGTTACTGTACATAAATCTCAACGATAGCAATATCTCTTTCTTTCGCTAAATCGATAAAGGCCGTAGAGGTCTGAACGAGTGGTCGGAAATAATCCGCAGGATTATTCATGACAATGAGTCCCGTCTGACCCGTGGTGAGCAGAACCCTTTTACCGATAAAATTAGGCAGCATGTGCTTGATCAGTTCCTGTGTTGCTTCAGCATTTAACTGACCAAAGCTGAGGCTGTACAGCTCACACAGAACAGAGATCAGTTCCTGTTTGGTCTGGTATACCCGATTCGTCGTCATGGCGCTGTAAACGTCTGCTACAGCAGTTATACGGGCATATGGGTGGATCTCGTCTCCTCGCAGTCCATGAGGATAACCACTTCCATCCTCGCGCTCATGATGTTGAAGTGCAACCATTGCCAGAATTTCATCCTGCGTGGATTCTTTAATGATATCGTACCCATAGAATGTGTGTTTCTTCATTTCGTCAAATTCTTCCGTGGTCAATTTACCAGGTTTATGTAAAATCTCAGAAGGAATCTTGGACTTGCCGATATCATGAAGATATCCTGCTTTGGCTACAGTTAGACATTCCTCGGGGTTGTAACCCATCCAGCCGGCGATATAAAAAGCGAGCATTCCGACTTGCAATGAATGGTTGTACGTATAATCGCTATCCCCGTCCAGCATAAGCAACAAGGAGACAACATCTTTTTGTTTTTCCAACTGTTCTGTTAGGGTAAACAAAATCTCATCGACCTGTGTCTCATCAATAAAACCCTTCTCCATCGCTTGTTGAAATAGAGATTCAGTACCTTTGATCGTATCGTTAAACAAATTAGTTAACAGACGGGTTTGATCGGAAGGTAAGGTTTGTGCATCAGAGTGTAGGTCGGATGGTGTGTGTTCTACATCTGCGTACTCGATTCCATGTTGCAACAGTTTGGATAGGTCATCTTCACTGAGGGTGGAACCTTTCATCAGCATGTGGAGACCCGAACTGTTGTATACATCATTTTGTAACAGGTCACCCGGTTTAAGATCAGTAACATGCACTCTCACGTATAAACCACCTTTTCTCGACTAATATCGACACATATAATTATAATAACAAGAAAAAAATGGGTTGACAACGACTTATTTACTATTAACCCACTCTGTCTAAAAAGGTGTAAAGGCTCATTGTTTAGTTCTCCATGGGGTTCCATGGTCCTAATTGATGCCCCTTCCATTCAGATCCATCTTCCCAAATTTCCTTTTTCCAGATCGGAACGGTCTGTTTCAGTCTCTCTATGGCGTAACGGCTTGCATCATAACAGTCGTTGCGATGAGGCGAGGAAACAGCAATGACTACACTAATCTCTGCCACATCTACTTTGCCGATTCGGTGACTGATTGCACATAACACACCAGGCCAGCGATCGGAGATTTCCACACCAATGGCTGCCATCTGAGAAAGAGCCATCGGCACATAGGCCTCGTATTCAAGATGAACGGTGCGCTGTTCACCGGTCATTTCACGAGTTGTACCTACAAAAGTAAGAGCTGCCCCGTGATTCGGGGTAATCACTAGCGCCGTTGTTGCTTCCACGGACAAAGTGGATTCTGTAATTAGAAATAAGCCATCTTCAGTCCGATGCTCTGGAACGGTAGAGCGAAGTTGTTCATCGGATATATCCGTACCATCGCCTCCAGAGACGGGAGGGATCAACGCAAGTTCATCTTCTGAGCTAAGTATAGTATCGGCAGGAGCGTACTGCTGGTTAACTGCCAAAAAGGATGTCCTTATCTGAGAAGCTGCCTCTGGGTAGGCCAGACTCAGTTTTTCTTTTAAATCGGCAGCGGTTGGAATATCTCCAATGTACTCAAACTCCAGAAGGGATGTATTTAAACGTTCTGCAATGCCTGCAAATAGTTGAATTGTCAATTTCATAGATATGACTCACCTCTTTTTGATCTCTAAACCCTATAAATATATCATAACGACGCGGAAAATGTTATGCTTATCCATTAGAAGAATGAACGTTTATTGAAGAGCAGGGGAGGCGGTGTGATGAGCACCAGGGAGAAGCAAACGTTAACGATTCTGCACACCAACGACATTCATAGCCACTTCGGCTCCATGAGCACCATCGCCGCTATGATCAATGAGGAACGTGACCAAGGTGGCAACTTCCTTGTATTAGATATCGGCGATCATATGGACCGGATGGCCGTTGAAACAGAGGGAACACTGGGTACGGCTAATGTTGATGTTATTAACCTGACGGGCTACGATGCCATTACAATCGGTAACAACGAAGGACTAACCTTTACGCCAGATCAGCTCTCGCAGTCCTACGCTGGACTTCTGTGTCCTGTGGTATGCAGCAATGTTGTGGAGCAAGATACTGGACTTGCGCCAGTGTGGATGAAACCTTCTCTGATTGTGGAGAAAGGTCCATTTCGCGTTGGTCTGCTGGGGGCAACGGCCCCTTTTACCACGTTTTACGAATTGCTCGGGTGGGATGTTCTGGACCCTGTGGAGTCATTAAGAGCTCAAGTGGAAGCATTACGTGATGAAGTAGATGTTGTGGTTATTCTTTCTCATCTGGGGCTTTCGACAGATCGGAGACTGGCGGAGCAGATTACGGGAATTGATGTTATTCTCGGTGGACATACCCATCATGTTCTCGAAGAACCCTTAGTCATTGGTCAGACCGTGCTGGGTGCAGCTGGAAAATTTGGCCAATGGCTTGGGAAAGTGGTTCTGGAACGAACAAGTGTGGGAGAACCTCTCCAACTGGTAAGTAGCGGTTGTATGGCTGCCAAGAGTATATTACTGGATGATCAGGTCGCGCTGGCAATCGCTACGAATCGTACGGAGGCTGAAAGGACACTCAATCAGACGGCAGTGATAACGGATCGGGTGCTGCCCATCACGTACGACCGGGAATCCCCGTTTGCTACCTTGCTTGCACAAGCTGTTCGTCATTTCACGGGGGCACAGCTGTCTCTGGTGAATGCAGGTCAGCTTCTCGGAGATCTTCCACAAGGTAATATTACAAAAGGAATGTTGCATTCCCTATGTCCATCTCCTATAAATGCTTGTACAATATGCTTGAGTGGAAGTCATATTCGTGAAGCACTTGAGCAGTCCTTGTTGGACGAGTTTTCAGGTAAGCCCATTGTGGGATTTGGTTTTCGTGGTTATATTCTAGGCACGTTATGTATGGACGGAATGGAAGTTCAATACAATCCAGATGCGCCAGCCTATCAGAAGATCCAGACCATATCCATCAATGGAGAGCCTATGGACGAACAATGTGAGTATATCGTTGGAACACTGGACATGTTTACGTTCAATGTGGGGTATCCTCCTCTTGCTCATGGAACCCGTACGCTCTATCATCTTCCGGAATTCATACGCGATTTGCTGGAAACGGAAATAAAACGACCAGGGGCTCTGGACGACAGCCTGCGAGCCCGCTGGCATCAAAGCTAAATTTAAAGTGCTCGCCTTCTGCTGAAGCGGCGGCTAGTGGTAATTACATCTACGGAGCGGGAGAGGATAGGCTGTGCGTTTAGTACATATAAACTTATTGCAGCCTGGCATGAAGCTGGGGAAACGTATTTATAGTGAAGAAGGCCTTGTATTACTTAGTGAGGATGTAGAGCTAACCAGTCGATTGATTGGACGCCTTAAGGATCTCGGAGTCGGTTATGTGTATATTAAAGATGCTGCGACAGAGGACATCATTGTTCCTGAAATGTTGCAGGAAGAGACCCGAAGGAAGGCACTGGTAGAGATCAAGCAGCAATTTCAGAGCATGTCGGGAATGAAAACGAAGAATCGGATTCCTCATTTCGGTAAAGCGCTTAGTGGTGTGATGAATGCGATTCTGGAAGACATCGGCAGTCAGAAGGAAGCCATGATTATGCTGATGGACATGAACTCCAGTGATTTTGACCTGTATAATCATTCGCTGAATGTATGTGTGTATACACTGGTTCTTGGTGTCGCTTCGGGTTACACACGCCAGCAATTAATGGAGATTGGTCTGGGTGCCTTATTGCATGATATTGGCAAGACACAGATTGCACCAGAAATTCTGCATAAGCCTTCCAGATTAAGTGACGAGGAATTTAAAATCATTCAGCAGCACACTACATATGGACATCGTATTCTCAAAGACGAACCAGGTATACCGCTTCTATCTGCACATTGTGCATTGCAGCACCATGAGCGAATTGATGGCAGCGGATATCCCTTTGGGCTGAAGGATAAAGAGATTCATGAGTATGCCAAGTGGATTGCGCTTGCTGATTCGTATGATGCCATGACAACGAATCGAGTCTACAAGCAAGCCTTGCTGCCACATCAGGCCGTAGAGGTGCTGTATACGGGCTCAGGAACACTTTATGAACAACGAATGCTGGAGAGATTCAGGGATTGTGTAGCGATCTACCCCGTGGGTCTATCGGTCACGCTCAGTACGGGAGAGGTTGGGGTGGTCGCAGCGATTCATCCACGTGTTCCTCAACGTCCACTTATCCGGGTGCTCAAGGATGCCGACGGCCAGACCTTATCTTCGCCCTACGAAATTAACCTGTCTACAGCACTGTCTGTTATGATCACAGGTGTAGAGGGTCTGGAGGATACACCTTCATCTGCCCAAAGGGAACGGTTGGAAAGCTGAACAAGCTTAGAAATGATTAGCGCTCATGTCGTAATATCGGGGCCGTTTCGTGATTCGGCCCGGAGTTACCTGAGTGTTTTTTGTCATGTAATGGACAGGGTCTACGTATGCCGGAGCATTCAAAATTGTGCTATGATAAAAGATAACTCCAAAAAGAGAAACACAAGTATGATGTAAATAAAACTTTTTAGGTTAATAAAAGGAATAAGGTGAAGAACAATGACCATGCTAAACTCAGGATCGGTACAACCGATGCCTTTATCTCCGACGAATGATCCGTGGGATCCGATTGGCTCTCTGCGTACATATGGACGCCATGTGTTGACCAGTGTAGAAATGACTGTGACACATCTGTGCAACATGCGGTGTGAGCACTGTGCCGTAGGAGATATGCTTACGATGCGTGAAGCGCCGGCTCTTCCATTACCGCTGATGCTGAAACGATTGGATGAAGTGGAGCATCTGCAGACGATTAGTCTGACGGGTGGCGAGCCAAGCTTTAGCCAGAAAACAGTGGATGAGATGATTATCCCACTGCTCAAATATGCCAAGGAACGTGGAATCCGTTCTCAGATCAATTCCAACTTAACGCTGGATATCAGCCGATATGAGCAACTTTTGCCGTATCTGGACGTTATGCATATCTCATTCAACTACCTGAATGCTGACGATTTCCATCAAGTCGGATTTGCGAATAGTGGCAGACCTGTGAAACGTGAAGTCGCGGTGAAGATGTATGAGAAAATGATTGAAAATTCCCGCAAATTAAGTGAAGCAGGCATGTTTATCTCTGCCGAGTCCATGATTAACTTCCGTACACACGACAAGCTGGATGGTATTCATCAATTGATTCGTGAGATGGGCTGTGTTCGTCACGAAGTGCATCCAATGTATAATTCGAACTTTGCTTCGTCGTTGCCCGTGTTATCACTGGACCATATGAGAGCAGCGATACATCGTTTGCTTGATGCACGTGACAAAGATATGTGGATGCTCTTTGGTACTCTTCCATTCTTCGCGTGCAGTGCTGCAGAGCAGGATCGAGAACTGATCAATCGACTATACAGCGAACCAAATGTGACGGTGCGTAATGATCCGGACGGACGCAACCGCGTTAACGTGAACATGTTTACGGGCAATGTATATGTGACGGATTTTGCGGACATCCCGGCGTTTGGCAACATTCGTGATCGTAAACTGGATGATGTGTTCCATGAATGGTCAGCTGAACATCCGTTGAATCAAACGGTCAATTGCCATTGCGATATCGCATCCTGTTGCGGACCAAACCTGCTGGTGGCAGATATGTATTACAAGGGTGTGGATTTCAAATCGAGAAAGGCAATCACACGTTGATATTCCAGGTGTATTCCTGAAATAGATAGAAAAGGGGAGTTTCAACTTGGATATTCATACCGAATTTCATCTTGGGCAGCTGGTATTTAATCTGGTCTGTGTCTTTTTGCTCGTATTTTTGAATGGCGTATTTGTCGCAGCGGAATTTTCGCTTGTGAAAGTAAGGCAGACACGCTTAACTCAATTGCAGAGTGAAGGAAATCGTATGGCGGGTTATGCACTGAAGGTGAATAGTAAACTGGATTCCTATCTATCGGCAACTCAGTTCGGGATTACGCTGACATCGCTTGGACTCGGGTGGCTGGGAGAACCGGCCATCTCCGAATTGCTCGTTGAGCCACTCATGTTTAAACTTGGTGTAGGAGATACAGGGCTTATTTCGACCGTGTCGGTCATTATCGGTTTTTGTATCATTACGTTTCTGCATATTGTGCTGGGTGAGCTTGCACCTAAATCGTTGGCAATTCAAAAAACAGACGGAGTGGCATTGTTTTTATCTGCGCCCTTGCTGTTGTTCTACAAAATCTTCTTCCCGTTCATCTGGGTACTGAATGTATCGGCCAATGCATTGCTGCGTCTGGCGGGTATCGAACCTGCCAGTGAAGGCGAAGCTCACTCGGAAGATGAACTTCGTATTTTGATGAAGCAGAGTGCCAAAAGTGGTGTCATCGATAAAGATGAGATCAAACTGATGGACAACATCTTTGATTTCTCCGATATGTTGGCACGTGAAGTGATGCTGCCACGCACAGACATGGATTGTCTGTACACACATATGTCTTTGGAAGAGAACCTGGAGATCATTAATGCAACCAAACATTCCCGTTATCCCGTAGCAGTAGAAGACAAGGATGAGATCATTGGATTTATACACATCACCGATCTGTTGCTGGCTAAACCGGAGCAACAACATGATCTGGCTTCACTTGTCCGTCCAATCTTAAACGTTCCTGAATCGATGGAAATCAGCCATGTGCTGCGTCTCATGCAGAAGAAACATTCACAGATGACGCTGGTTGTGGATGAATATGGCGGCACAGCTGGATTGCTGACCGCGGAAGAAATTCTGGAAGAGATCGTTGGAGACTTGTATGACGAGTTTGAGGATGAGCGTCCGCATATGGAACGGAGTGGAGATTCATTTTCCGTTGATGGTCGTTCGCTTATTGAAGAAGTTCATAAGTGGACTGGAGCCATCATTGAGGATGAAGAAGTGGATACAATCGGCGGATGGTTGTTTAAAGAGCTTGGGGGCAATCCAACTAAGGGGAAAACGCAGGAGCTGAATGGGTACGTTTTTGAAGTGGAAGAATCGACTCGTTTGCGAATTACCCGTGTTCGAGTGTACAAGCAATCTGTCCCTCAAGACATGAATGCGGAAGAAAAACCAGCAGAATAGAACTCGTTGCAGGAGTAAGATAAGACGAGTAAAAGTATGAAATGATGCAGATTACGAAGATCTGCCAGGATGTAAGACCTTTGGACGTTACCTGAAAGGGGAACGAACCGAAGGTCTTTTTTTATTTTAGAGAAAATTTGGAGAAATTCTGCACATAGTTGAAACGAATTTCGGATTAACTTCGGGGACAGCGTCATATGGATATAGAGACGGGAAGCGGGAAAGAACTCAGTGTTATTCAATATGCACCAACGATGTAATAAGGAGGCGTTGTTTTGTGAAAGATCCGCAGCTTCGTGCTTACGCCCCTTTTGTGGGGCCGTTTGATCCTTGTCCGCCGGTAGCGATTCGGACGTATCTGGTACCTCCGCAGTTATTTATTCCATTTCAGCCCATGGGCTGGCCGCAGTACAGCCCGGCGGAAGCGTTGAGATTGGGAACCTTATGGCCTGCATTATACAGCCCTTATACACCAGCTAGATCGAAGGGAAGGAAGGTGCAAGTGGATGGAACCTGAAGTGCCGAAACCCTGTGACGCTAAATACTACGAATTGCTTGAAGAACTTCAGGCGCTGGATTTCGTGTTGGTGGAACTGAATCTGTACCTGGACACCCATCCGGGAGACTTCCAAAGCATTGAGCAGTACAACAAGTTCAGCCAGGAGCGAATGAGGGTAGCCCATGAATTTCAGCAGTTGTACGGACCGTTGATGAACTTTGGGCATGCTTTCTCCAAGTATCCTTGGGAATGGTCTCAGACACCCTGGCCATGGCAAGTGTGACACATCAGCCTCAGGCTTCCTTGCAGGACTTTAGGGACAGGAAGCCCGAGGGTTAGAAGAAGGGCTGTATTTTAATAACGTAGAGGGAGGCGTCTTACATGTGGGTGTATGAGAAAAAACTGCAATATCCCGTAAGGGTTAGTAAATGTGATCCTCGTATGGCGAAATTGCTGATGGAACAATATGGCGGTGCCGATGGAGAGTTGGCCGCTGCCCTTCGATATCTGAATCAGCGTTATACGATTCCAGACAAGATTATCGGTCTGCTGACGGATATTGCTACAGAGGAATTTTCTCATCTGGAGATGATTGCCACCATGATCTACAAGTTGACCAAGGACGCGTCGGTGGATCAATTGGAAGAAGCGGGACTTGGGCCGAACTATGCTCAACGCGATTCTGCCTTGTTTTATACCAATTCCTCCGGTGTACCCTTTACAGCTGCCTACATTGCTGCGAAGGGTGATCCAATTGCGGATCTGTACGAGGACATTGCAGCAGAAGAGAAAGCCCGGGCTACATATCAATGGTTGATCGACCTGACCGATGACGTGGATCTGCAGGATAGTCTGAAGTTTCTGCGGGAACGGGAGATTGTGCATTCTCTAAGATTCCGCGAAGCCGTGGAGATTCTGAAAGACGATCGGGATACGAAGAAAATTTTCTGAATATTTGATATCGAGGCAGAAGTTCAGCAGTCCAGTAGGGCTGCTTTTTTGTATGAAAAGATAGTATTACTAAATAATTCATTTTAAAATAAAATTACATATAATTATATAATTTACAAATATTGTTGTTAAATGTACTCGCATACTATACAATGAAATTGTAGTTAAAAACTCTATTTAGGAGATGATCATTTTGAGACTTAGTAAAGTTCTTATGTTGACTGCATGTTCCTTTATTCTGACCACTTCCATTTCAAGTGGAGGCGTGTCTGCGGCAAAAGTTCAACCGAATACCAGTACAAATGTATCAGACGTAGTATCTCCTATGCTTGAAAGTAAATTTTTTTCTGTAGTGCATTATTACCCTGTAGGTTTTGGAGTACCGAAATATCTTACGGACTATATTACGCCAGATGGCTATGTAGGAACCTTGGTGTTGGTTAGTTATCATACTGTGGATGGAATTGTTGCTGCAAGATACGAAGGGACCGTTTACAGATAATCAGAAATGGTAGATTAAACCTTCTAGTATTTAAATTCTTATAACAACGCATTTATAATAGAATTGAAAGTAGCAGTTCCAAGATAAAATAATTTGGACTGCTACTTTTCATTTTTAAATCATATTTATTGTGTAATAATATGTAAGTGGTGCTTTTCACAATTATAGATGTTTAATCTCCAATGATAGGGGAGAAAAAGGAAAAAATAAAACCATCCCCGGTATACTACTGGGATGGTTTTATTGGATTTTGAAGTGTATACCTAATATTCAACTACCATGGCAACATTTTGCCACCCGGCTCCAACGGTCCAGAACAGAACTTTGTCACCACGCTGAATCTGACCGGTTGTAACCGCTCGATGTAATGCGATAAATGGACTGCTGGTTGAGGTGTATCCGAACTCATCTCCGATATAGACGGCAATATCATCACCAATGCCGACGTTCGCGGATACAGCCCGAATGTTACTAATGGATAGCTGGGAGAAGCAGGCGGCTCTGATCTCGTCTGGTCCAATCTCGTTACGTATCAGCAAGGTACGAATGGACTCTGAAGCAGCATCCACACAGATGGAATCATCAAATGGGATGAATTTCACATGAAAAGCACCCGCATCTACACCCGTTTTGCCCAGCTTTGCCAAGCCTTGTGCAGGAAAAAGAGAATTACCATACACACAGGTATCCGTCTGATAGATTGAATCTATGAAACCGACAGCATGTTCATCCCGCTCTACAATAACCGCCGCTGCTGCATCACCGAAATTGGCGAAGTACACAGGATCATCGGGACTGGCGTGAGGAGCTACGTAATCCGAGCCGATGATTAATGCCCGGCGAATTCGAGGATTGCCCAGCATCTGCCGGCTAACCTGTTCGAAAGCAGCGGTCATGCCTGCACAGTTCGCGTTACTGTCAATACAGATCGTGTGAGAAGCTCCGTTAATCAGGCGATGGATCATCAGGGAATTCGTAGGAAAGATGTATTCTGGCGTTTGGCTTGCATAAGCAATCAGATCAATATCTGCACCGGTGAGTCCGGTTTTCTCCAGTAGGTTACTGGCTGCCTCATAGGCCATGCTTAGTGAATTTTCGTCATCGTTGTCAATTTTATAACGTGTATCACGACCAAGTGCCTGTAACAATCCACGAATATCTACACCTCTTGCGTCAAAATGTTCAATATAAAAATCATTGTGCACCTTGGTTGCTGGATGATAGATATCGATATCTACAATACGAATTCCGGCCATCTTCATTCTCCTCTTGAGCGGAAGGGTGAATTCACAGCTTGTCCGCCTGGTTTATTAAGTGGTAACGGTAGATATGATTTCGAGATTGTCCAGACCGACTGATCGGCCGAGCCGGGACAATTGCATTTTTAGAATCGCGTTGTTCTCGAGGGTCAACACGACTTTTTTATATTCATCTTTTTTGAACAATTGAAGGCAGCCTTCCAGAAGAGGAACAATCTCCGGAGCAGTAACATTCAACTTTTTGCAATCGATGTTCAGGTCATACTCCTTGGTGTTAATAGAAGCGATCGTATCCTGATAGGCCGAGATGGAACGCAAACCGTCTTCTTGAGAGAAAGAACCCTCCAGTTCAATGTTTAACACCTTGTTTGGAACGTCAGACTTCAGAATGAAATTTCCCATGTTTGATCTCTCTCCTTTAAATGAGTTAAGGCTATCCTGTTAGTGGATACACAGCCCCATAGGGCCTCTGCTGAAAGCTTCTAAGATGAGAGCTGGTTCGAAGGATAATTTAACCATATTATAAAGGTAGGAATGTAAAAAGATCAATAAAAAAGTCGAATCATGTATAAAAATGTAGAAAAGTGAATTACTGTATTTCGTCCAAAGTGGCAAGCAAAATATTAAATGCACTTATAATGCGTGGGGCACCCACACATGGCGCCAGATGTAGCAATATTCCCTTGAGTTGATCTACCGTCACTCCCACGCTCAGAGCCATCGTGTAATGTACCCCCAATTGTTCATACTGTCCTTGGGTGATCAACGAAGAGATGATAGCAACTTCTTTCCATTGATCCGTAATCGTGGTGCGCTGAAAGATATCCCCGTACGCCGTCCCCATAATAAATTCCGACAATTCGGGAAAATGTTCTTTGATGGGTGCGAGAGCTCTTGCGCCGTACTCACCAGATAGTTTCGCGAAACGGTCTAGTCCCTGAGCTACATGTTCACTCATGATATGCTCCTCCTAATTCAAATTTACGGTGCGGTGAGCTGTGGGTGGAATTTCATCTCGATCGGTCAGAAGCTCAATAACAGTTACCTGATTCAACGTCTGGGCTGTGTTCAGCGCAGATGAGAATTCAGCAAGAGTTTCTGCTCGAAACGCAACCGCACCGAGAGATTCGGCAAATTTGGCAGCATCCATAGGAACTTCATATAATGTGCCATCAATTCTGCCTGTTGTTTTTTCCATTCCTTTGAGTGCCATGTCCAGTTGTTTGTTGTTAACGACAATGAAAATGACGTTCAGATTGTTGCATACCGCGGTATTGATCTCCGTCCCCAGCATCATGAAACATCCATCCCCGGTGATACATATAACGGTCTCTTCAGGTGAAGCTGCCTTTGCACCTATCGCCATACCAATGGCGTTCCCCATGCAGGCAAAGTAAGCGTCAAACACAAAGCTGCCTGGTTTCTTGACTTTATATCGCTGAACTGCATGAAATCCATGGCTGCCATCATCAACAAACAGCTTATGATCGTACGGAAGCAGATCGCTCATTCCATCTAGCACAGAAGCCAGAGACAGTTGGGGGATATCTGGTAAAGGGACAGTGTAATCCATGGGTGCCGTGGTTCTCACAGGAGTAGGGAGGTCTTCTAATGTGCCCAGCCAATATTGCAGGTTGTCCTTCAAATCACCGGTGATATGTAAGGTTTGAGCGCTCAGAATCTTGCCTACAAATGTAGGATCAGCGTCAAATTGAATGAGGTGTGCCGGGTGATGTTCAGGCTTCAGATTGCAGAGGGTCATGTCACTTAGACGTGAACCGAGTACGATATAAAGGTCACTTTGGTTCAACATGTCGTCTGCATGCGGGAAACCTCCAACACCACAAGGTCCATGGTACAAGGGATGGTCCCACGCAATCGCTCCTTTTCCACCAGGAGTAGTAATGACGGGAATGTTGAACGATTCGGCCAATTGAAGCAATTCATCATGGGCTCTGGCGCGACTTACACCTTTACCAGCAATAATTAAAGGGCGGTTGGATTGTTGAATGAGAGGAAAAATGCGATTCAGATTAGATACGCTAAGCAGAGGTTCCGGTTCGGGAATGACAATCCGGCATTGGGATAACAATTCGGTCTGTACGTCAAAAGGAATACAGAGGTGAACAGGGCCTTTATTAGGGCCGAGTGCAATGGAAAGGGCATGATTCAGCAGTGTGCCGAAGTGATCTCCACGCTCAACCAGTTTGCTGAATAGCGTAGCAGGCCTGAACATTTCGGCCAGATCAGCCAGATAAGAAGTAGAATCCTGACACTGGGGGAGCCCCAGTTCCTGAATGGATTGATGACCCGTAATAAACAGTACAGGCAGATTGTTGGCCTTTGCATGAGCTGCTGCAGTAAGCAGATTGGTTCCGCCTGGGCCGGATGTGGCAAAGGCAACGCCGAGTTTACCTGTCTGTAATGCATAACCGGATGCGGCAAAACCTGAGCTGGATTCATGACGGCCTGGAATGAACTCTAATCCGTAATCCACCATTTTCAGTACAGCAGGACAGATGGATTTACCAATAATACCAAAGACATGAGTAACGCCTAGATTACGCAGAGTTTCTGCCAAATAGTCCGCAACTGTTCTCATGCGGGACACCTCGCTTCATGAAATAGGTTATTAGAACCATACGCATATTCCATTTATTGAATGCAAGTTACTGTCTAAGGTTGTAATAGGAAATATTCATTGTTATTAGGAAGAGTATCTTTTTTTGTGGTTTTTTGTCAACCTGTTTTTGTGAGTCTAAATTCCTGATTCTTAAGTTGGTAACGCTTTAAGTATTGCTGGATAAAGTAAAAATAATTGGTTATATATCCCTGCAACAAATTACCCAATCACAACGAAGTTACAAATAATGTAAAAAAATGACTGTAAATGATGAATTTCAGCCTCTAATAGCGACTTGAAAGCTAGAGGTTTATTTTTTTTCGTATCAATGCATCGCATTCGCAATTCTTTGCTTTCTGCTATACTGGAAAGGAATTGGGAGGGGATGGAATGACAGTCATCAAGATGGCTCTGATTGGGCTGGGTAAAATGGGATTACATATGGTTCATCTAATCGAGAATACCAAGATGGACACGGAGATTGAGATTGTAGCGGTGTGTGATGCGAATGAGGACGGTTTGTCGTCTTTTGCAGCTTCTCATCGGGGAGTTAGGACGTATACGGATTACAAGCAATTGATGAATGAACATCAGATTGATCTGTTGTATATTGCAGTTCCGCCGAAATTTCATTATCCGGTTGTCATGGAAGCACTGGAGCGCAAAATTCATGTGTTCTGTGAGAAACCGCTTGCCAATAGTGTAGAAGAAGCCAAAAAGATGCTGGAGGCAGCAGAGCAGGCGGGCGTTGTTCATGCCATCCACTTCTCTATGCCGCATGAACCTTCCGTGCTGAAGTTGCAAGAGATGATTGAGCAGGGTAATGTGGGGGCCATTCGCAAAATAGATCTCATTTTGCAATTCCCGCAGTGGCCACGATCATGGCAACAGAATGCATGGATTACGAGTCGGGAACAGGGTGGATTTATTCTTGAAGTGGGGATTCACTGGATTCATATGATTCAAAAGGTGTTTGGTGCCATCCGGGTTGTTAGCACTCAGGTTCAATATCCTGAGAATGGTGACTGTGAACTAGAAGTACAGGCTGCAATGGAACTGGAAGACGGAACCCAAATTCAGCTAAACGGCATCTCTCAATTTGCGGGGGAAGAACGTGTATCCATGGTGGTGTACGGTACAGAAGGCACGATTGCTCTGGAAAATTGGGAAGATTTGAAGACGGGTCTGGTGGGGCAGCCACTTTCTCCAGTGGAAGTGCTTGAATCCGCCAGTGAATTGCCGGTGCTTAAACATGTCATTGCCCGTATACAGGGTAAACCAGCTAAGATATATGATTTTAACGATGGGTATCAGGCGCAATTGATACTTGAAGCGCTACGGAACACGGAACAATCGAGATAAGAAAAGGAGTGCTTAGGTTTTTTCATATGAGGTGCCCGGTGTACCTTTTCCTGATTCAGCTCTCCTTAACACAAAGAAGCATCGCAGAGGCTCGGGTGAGTCTGTCTGCGATGCTTCTTTCCTTTGATATATGTTCATGATACAGCTATTTAGATACTCGATCAGTATGTTGATTCAGTTCAAGCCAGCTTGAATCGCTTAACCAGCTGATCAAGTGCATCGGACATTTCATTCAACTGCTTGGACGTGTCAGACATTTCCTGCAGAGAAGCAAGTTGTTCCTCCGTCATCGCAGATACTTCTTCTGTGGCTGATGCCGTATCTTCCACAACAGCCGATACTTCATTAATGGACTTCATCACAGCCTCACTACCGGAAGTTAACTCCTCGACAACAGCAGATACCTCCAGAACTTCACCACTGAGATTATGAATATGCTGAGTAATGGTTGAAAAAGCATTACCTGCATCCTCAATGGTCCGCAACCCTTCATTCACATGTAGCGTGCTCTCATCAACCACCTGCACCGTACTTTGAACACCTGCTACCACGGTTTCCAATATACTTGTAATCTCTTTCGCTGATGTTGCACTTTGGTCTGCAAGATTACGGATTTCCGCGGCAACGACAGCGAAGCCACGTCCATTATCCCCAGCGCGGGCAGCTTCAATTCCGGCGTTAAGTGCAAGCAGATTGGTTTGTCTTGCAATACCCGACATTGAATCTGCAATGTTGATCACTTGATCAGACATCTTCGAAATTTCATTAATGGCTTCCTGTACAGAGAGGAAGGATTGCTCAATGGAACTCATTTTACCTACAGCATTATCAATGCGCTGTTGCCCATCCACAGCAATGGATTCGGTACGAACTGCACGGCCTGCCACATCACTTGCCGAGGAGGCGACACGATTAAGCCCGTTGAGGGATTGCTGCATCGCAGCTACCATGGTTTGCGTAAGAGCAACCTGTTCATCAGCGCCTTCAGCGACACGTTCCATGGCAGTGGCAACTTCTTTTCCTGCAAGATGGCTATCAGCAACCCCTTTATCCAATCGATCCGAAGCTGTGCTCAGAATCATGGCATTGCTCTGAACGTCCAGCATCATTTGCTGCAAACCAGTGAGCATTGTATTGGCTGCCTCCGCGAGTTCACGGGTTTCGTCTTTCATTGGCGTAGCGATTCTCAGTGTCAGGTCACCATTGGAAGAACCGATGTCATTTAATGCCTGCTTTACGGTACGAATGTTTCTAACAATGGCACGTGACAGGACCAAAGCAGTGATGAACGAGATAAGTGCCACAACGATAAGTGCCCCATACAGTTCCAAGTTCAGTAGTGTGTTTTTTTGCTTCAGCGCTTCTGTACGGTTATCGGTTAACGTATGCTCGTTGGTTCGAAACGTATCGAGAGCAGTCCGAATCTGGTCCATGTCTCTTTTACCTGGATCATCTGCAAAAAAATCCCGAATGGCCTGTGTATTATTGGCTTGGCGAAGGGCGACCATAGGTTCACCAGCGACCTGGACCCAGTTCTCCATATTAGTATGTATGTCTTCCAAAAGTGCAAGTTGAGCCGGATTATCCGAAATTAAAGCAGCAAGTTCATCTCTGAGTGTAATAAGTTGCTCTTTTCCTTGGGTGTAGGGATCGAGATAATTGTCCTGACCCGTGATGATGTAACCGCGTTGACCTGTTTCCATATCTACCATGTTTCTTTCGAGTTCATAGGTGAGGGCGTGTACCCTCATATCGTGATCGACCAGAAAATCCAGTTCCCGTTGGAGCTGACTTGTGCTGTTCTGAATCAGCAGGATGCAACCAGTCAGTACAGCCAGTACGAGTAAATATCCTAATCCGATCTTATAAAAAATCTTAAAGGTCTTTCGCTTTTTCATGTTTGTTATTCCTCTCTATGGGGTATATGTAGTTGTCGAAAAAAACGGAAATGTGATAATTGTAGGTCTTTAGATTAGGTGTCTAAAGAACTATTTTTTAGTATTATACGTAAAGGAACTTCTTTTGTATATAGTTTGTTTAACTACAATATAACGTTTGGTTGATGTTGTATAAGGTTGGGGTTGATGATGTTTTACAATCGTTGGTTTACACGTTCAAACGTTATGTTTATCATGGGAAGGGAACGATTCCAATTACATATACAATATCCCAATCCGAAAGGAACATTGGACATGAATAAAGAGAAGGTATTGCTCAAACCGGAAGCGATGATTTTTGACATGGATGGTACGCTGTTCCAGACAGAGACCCTGTTGTTGCCAGCTTACCAGCAACTATTTGATACATTGCGTGCCGAAGGGCACTTTGAAGGAGAAACTCCACCCGAGGAACGGATGCTGGGAAGTTTGGGCATGTTGCTCGAAGATATATGGAAAGTGGTTATGCCTGAGGCGTCGGAAGCGGCACATCGCCGTGCAGACGAACTGTTGCTTCAACTGGAGATTGAGGGGCTTGATCAAGGAAGTTCTCAATTGTATCCTGGGGTGAAAGAAACACTGCAATCATTAAAACAACAAGGAGTGCGTCTTTTTGTCGCAAGTAACGGGCTGGAGGACTATGTGAAGGGTGTGGCGTTTGCACACGAGATTATGCCTTTCTTTGAAGGGGTATACAGTGCAGGCCAGTACAAGACTCCTTCCAAGATTAATCTGGTGCAGATCCTGCTTGAGAAACATCGTATTCAGGACGCATGGATGGTAGGGGATCGCTCTTCTGATGTGGAAGCGGGTAAAATGAACGGTCAGGCAGTCATCGGCTGTGCCTATGCCGGGTTCGGTCGTGATGAGGAGCTTGCAGGTTCAGATGTGCTCATCTCTGATTTTACAGAACTGCTACGTCTGTATGATGAAGCAGAGTAGCCTCTACGCTGTATACGTATCCTGAGATTTAAGATTACGAACCACATGATATGAACCTGTAGACTCAACGGAAATTCGTTGAATACAGGTTTTTTTGTATGATCATGCAGTCACATTCTCCCCTGTAGAAAGTTGATTTCCCTATCCCGCTTTCCTCCATATTCCCTCTATACTTCATTCAAAAGCTATAGGGGGTCCGATTCTGGTGAAACCATCCAAAATACATGCCTATATGTTCATCTTTCCAAGTCTTTTTTTAACTGTTGTATTCGGGATTTATCCGCTGTTATGGGCGCTGCGTTACATGTTCTATGATTATCAAGGCATCGGGACGCCTGTCTTCATCGGACTTGATAATTTTGGACGCATTTTGCGTGACGGCCAATTCTGGGATTCTGTAGGCAATACGGGTGTGTATGCCCTGGGCAAACTCGTCGTTACAATTCCACTATCGTTAACTCTGGCGATTATTCTGAATCGCAAATGGAGAGGGCGATCCCTCTTTAGGGCGATCTATTATCTTCCCACTATTTTTAGCGCTTCGGTCATGGCGATTGTATTTTTTATTATTTTCAACTCCTATAACGGAATATTGAACCAATTACTGCTTAAGTATCATGTGATCTCCGAACCGATCGGCTGGCTGGGAGCTGAACATGCCATGTTAACAACCATCATCATTGCCATCTGGGGGGCTGTGGGCAACTATATGTTGTTGTTCATTGCGGGTCTTCAGAGCATTCCTGAAGAGCTATATGAGGCGGCATCGCTGGATGGAGCAAGTGAGTTTCAGAAACTGCGGAATGTAACGATTCCGTTGCTGGGTCCTGTCTTGCAGATGATCATCATGCTGGCAATTACCACGGCGCTGAAAGGTTACGAGAGTATTATGGTGCTGACCGAAGGGGGGCCGTATGGCAAAACAGAGGTGATGTATCTGTATTTGTTCAAACTGTTGTTTCCCGTGTCGGCTGACACACAATCACTCCAGCAGCTCGGTTATGGCAGTGCAGTTGGTTTCACAACGGCTCTCATCGTAGGGGCTGTGACGCTCATTTATTTCCGTATATCCAAAAAGCTCAATGATGTCTATTAATCCCTATCAGGAGGAAACGATGATGACTCAAAACGTACTTGCGCCCTCAGGGTCTCTCCAACTCATTCGCTGGACCAAACGAACGGTACTTTGGTTGTTTTTGATCGCAATCGCTCTGCTGTCGCTGTTCCCCATCATACTTGTATTGCTCGGTTCCTTCAAAACAAACCAGGAATTGACCGGAGGAGCTACCATCTGGCCGAAGATTTGGCAGTTCTCCAACTATGCTCAGGCTTGGAAAACCGCCAATTTTTCGGGTTTTACCATTAACAGCGTGTTTGTTAGCATCAGTACAACAGTTGGCACACTGCTGGTAGCTTCGATGTCAGCCTACGCTGTGGATCGAGTGAATTTCAAAGGGAAAAAGGGGTACACCCTGCTCATGGCATCTACTCTGTTTATTTCCATAGGCGCGGTTGTGCTGCGTCCGCAATTTGACCTCATGGTCAAGCTGGGGCTGAATACCACGTTGTGGGGCGTTATTATTATATTGATCAGCGCACACGCTGCCACATACTTTATTCTGATTGGTTTCTTCAAGAGCATCCCGCGCGAACTGGATGAAGCGGCGATGATTGATGGCTGTAATTTCTTCACCACCTACTGGCGAATTATTCTTCCGCTCCTGCGGCCTGGACTCGCCGTTGCAGGTCTGGGTGTATTCCAGAGTTCATGGAATGAATATATTCTTCCTTTTGTGTTCACCATGAGCAATCCGGACTTGCAGACTTTGCCGGTTGGGTTGGCTAATCTGCGATATGGCATCGGAGCTGCTGCTGAGGTCCAACTGATGATGGCCGGAGCCTGTCTGTCCATTTTGCCGCTGCTCATCGTTTATATTTTTGCCAACAAATCATTCATGCAGGTGACCTTGGGAGCTGTGAAAGGATAGGCGTGAGCACAATCATGGAAACGGTTTTACGGGTTATTCCACTGTGCTATACTCATTTTAATTCACAGCGGATGGGCCAAGCCGTGTTCAAGGAGCGAGCGCCGATGATATTCAACTTTTATAAAATGTCCCTGAAAAAAAGAATACAGCTGCTGTACATTTTTCTCGTTGTCTTGTGCATCAGTGTGACCGGGATATGCTCTTATCTCTTTGCTGCACGAAGCATTGAGCAGAATGCACTTGAACTGAAACAAAGCATTCTGAACAAATCAGTGCAGGTTATGGATGAACATCTGAGGCACATTGTTGTATCCTCTTTTTCTTTTATGCTCAATGAAACGTTCACCCAGGTCATGAAGGACGTGGGAAAAAATAACACATCTCATTATTATCAGAATCTCTCGCTGCTGCAAACATCGTTTGCTCAATTGAAGCTCGTAGAGCCACTGATTGATACCGCATATCTGACAACACCCATCGGTGATTTTTTCTCGACCAAAGATTTTCCGAATCACAATAACTCATTCAACAAGGAATACGGACGCTACGTGAAGCTGCAAGGCTGGAATACGATGTGGTTTGGTTCACATCAGAGTGAATTGTTCCAATCCCAAGGAAATGTGTTATCTCTGTTGCTCAAACCTATTGTGATCGATAATCATACCTATTCGAATGTATATATGGTCGTCAATATGAAGGAAGAGGCGATGCGAGACATTCTCACGCAGGATCTCATGAATAACCAGATTCAACTGTTTTTGCTGCACAAAAACGGAAATGAAGTCATTCGGCCCAGGTCCCGAAATTACGATTTCATTATGGAGCCTGACTTTACCCAACAGTTTAGCCGTGGCGATGCTGGGGATTTTACCTACAGGAACGCTCAGGGGGAGGACATGCTTGTTAACTATTCGGCATTGTCGATGAACGAGGATTGGGTCATGGTAAGTGTACAGTCCAAGGCTGACTTGTTGTCCCCCCTCCAAAAGATACGCTGGCTGATCATCCTGATCATGTTGTTTTGCATTTTGCTCGCACTCGGGTTGTCCAAGCTGCTGGCCTCCGCTCTGTTGAAGCCACTGAACAAACTGCGACGCTTGATGGTTGAGGTGGAGTCCAATGATCTGGATGTACGGTTTCGCAGCAAGTATGACGATGAAGTCAGCGCTGTAGGGCATCGTTTCAATCGGATGTTGGACCAGATTCAGATTCTGTTTGGAGAAGTACGGACAACGGAGCAAGACAAACGGCGGTTTGAAGTCAAGGCGCTTCAGGCGCAGGTTGATCCTCATTTCCTCTACAATACGCTTAATACGATGTTCTGGAAAAGTGAGAGCGGAGAGAAGAAGGATGTAAGTGAGATGATCGTCTCCTTATCCTTGTTATTCCGTCTGGGCCTGAATGATGGGAAAGACATCACCAGTGTGGAGCAGGAGATCAAACATGTCGAACAATACATGCAGCTTCAGCAAAAATGTTACGAGGATCTGTTCGTTTATCGGATTGAAGTGGGGGACCCGTCTTGTTACGCTGTTGATATTTTAAAAATATTGCTCCAGCCCTTGGTCGAGAATTCCATCCTGCATGGATTCAATGACAAAGAAGATTTGGGTGTTATCCTGATCCGCATTGATCGTCAGGGTGACACACTACGGCTGGAGGTGGCTGACAATGGATGTGGTATGGATGTAGCCAGCATCTATGCTGAGGATGTTCCTGACGGGGGACGCAAAGGTTATGCCCTATCCAATCTCCATGGCAGATTAAGCCTGCACTATGGGGATGTGGCCTCAATTGTATTTCATAGCAGTACAGATGTGGGAACAACGGTTGTTATCACGATTCCGATCACCTGAGGAGGGGCAGTATGGGCCAATTGACGATGTGTGTTATGGATGATATCCAGGCAGTTGTAAAGGGCATATCTTCGACTATTCCGTGGGAAGATCATCAGGTTCGGATTGTAGGCACGGCGGGCAATGGAGAGCGCGGTTGGTCCTTGTTGCTGGAGCAGCAACCCGACATCGTGATTAGTGATATCAGGATGCCCAAGCTGAGCGGGCTGGAGCTAATGAAGCGGGCATTGGATGCCGGACTGCGAGCCAAATTTATTTTCATCAGTGGTTATTCGGATTTCCAATATGCACAGGAGGCCATTAAGCTTGGTGCATCCGATTATTTACTCAAACCGTTTACCCCTGAAGAAATACTCGGTGCGGTGTTGAAGGTAAGACAGGTAATTACGGAAGAGCAGGCACAGTGCAAGCAGTTGGAACAGTTGGAGCAGAAGGTGGAGAGCAGCAGCCAGTATGAGCGTCACAGCTATCTACTGGGCTTGTTGCGTCATGAAATCGGGGGTTTCCTGAATGAAAGTCGCTGGAACGAACTGCATATTGATCTCGATTCCTCCAATCTTCTCGTCATGGTTATCGAGGTGGATGGTTATACGCGATATGGATACACGATGCATCTGGATGCCGAAATCGTTCCTTTTGCGGTTCAAAATATTGTTGGAGAAACCATAAACCGCTATACCAAAGGCGTTGTTTTACGGGAAAACCGATACCGGCTCGCAGCCATATTGAACACACCAAGCCAGATCGACGTCTCCGAGCTACTGGAGCAATGCCGCCAAAATGTGGAGCGATTCAGCAAAAAAACAGTCTCGATTGGTGTCGGTACGATTGCACGCAGACCACAGGAAATCTGGACGTCCTACGCACATGCAGATCAGGCGATTTCCTATCGCTTTTACAGTGAAGGCAATTGCATTCTCCAGTATGCTGAACTGGAGAATCAGGCATGTGTGGCTCCGATATATCCTCTGGAGAAGGAGAAAGAGCTTTTTTATGCCCTGAAATGTGGTAATGAGAGCACCTGTCACCGCATCATTGATGAAATTCTCGAAGAATGGCAGGTCTCCGAAGGTTTTCCCGAGCCACTCACGATGATTCGTTTACTGTCTGGACTGGCTTTTGCCATCTACCGTGCCTTTTGTGATGAGATTACAGCAGAGGAACGCTTGCGTCTGGAGGCCGACCTGACAGTGCTTGAGGCGATGCGTTCCTTGACGTTTGAGGGCTGGAGGGGATATATCAAACATTTTAGCAGTATGGGTTGCGAGATTATGGACAAAAAACGACTCACTGATGTCAAACAGGCGATTAGCAAAGCGCAGGAATATATCAGTCTGAATCTTGCAGAAAATCTCACGCTGCATGCCTGTGCCCAATCCGTGCATTTAAGTCCGAGTTACTTTGCCAATGCCTTCAAAAAGGAAACGGGCATAACGCCGATTCAATATATTACTAAGATGAGGATGGAAAAAGCCAAAGAGTTGCTGGTTGCAGGTGTACAGGTGCAAGAGATCTGCCAGAGGCTGGGTTATGAGGACAGGCCTTATTTCAGCGGTTTGTTCAAGAAATATTGCGGCATGACGCCAACCTGCTTCAGGCAAATGTATGAGAATTGAAACCGATACGGATCGTCATTTTTCCCACCATGCAAAGTCAGAATGTCCCTCACCTCCATGAAAGCGTAGCGATTATCATTACGTTAACGGATAACCAAACGGGTTGTCCAGACAAGCATAAGGGGGCATATCAATGGTTAAAAAGTGGATGGTGACTACGCTAAGTGCATTGCTGGCGCTAAGTTTAGCAGGTTGTTCTGCTGACAGTGGTACTTCGGCAAATAGCGAATCGGGGACCAGCGGGGAGAATGCCGGAGGGAAAACCAAAATCATATATTGGACACCGGACCGCCATGATGCTGATTTTATGAAATCCAAGATCGATGAGTTCAACCGGACGAACAAGGACAACATTGAAGTGGAGATGACCGTGATGGGGGACAACTATCCACAGGCGGTCGATATTGCTTTTGCCAGCAAGCAGGCACCCGATGTGCTGCAAGTTAATGATTTTCAGACGTATTATCAGAAGGGGTATCTCGCCCCGATCGATGGATACATGAGTGATGAGATGAAGGCCGTATTTAAAGACAGCTTGATTGAAAATAAAAACACGATTGATGGAAAAATATATTCCCTCCCCAATACAGGGCAGGTCTGGCGGCTTGTGTATAACAAAGATATTTTCAAAAAGGCAGGGATCGAGAGTCCGCCAAAAACGTTGGCTGAGATGGTTGCGGATGCCAAAAAAATTACCGAAGTTGGTAAAAGTGAAGGCATCTATGGCTTTGCCAGCCCATTCAAGAGCAGCAGCGGCTTCTGGAGAGCAGCCAATACGATTGCAGGTGCAAGCAATAATGTGGGTATTGATGGTTACAACTACAAGACTGGTCAATTTGATTTTGGGATGTACAAGGATATCGCAATGGCGCTTCGTCAGATGAATCAGGATGGCAGCATGCTGCCAGGGGTTGAAAGTCTGGACATCGATCCACTCAGAGCCCAGTTTGCTCAAGGCAAAATCGGAATGTACATTAACCACTCCGGTGAACCAGGTGTATATAAAGATCAGTTTCCTACAAAAGAAAATTGGGCAGCCGCTCCTGTACCAACTAATGATGGAACGATCAAGGGCGCTTCACAAGTCATCGGGGGCTCCTACATCGGCATCAATGCAGATTCTGCCAACAAGGAAGCGGCATGGAAGTTTATGGAGTATGTGTACAGCACAGATCTTCAGAGTGAGTATTACGAAAAAGGATACGGAATCTCACTGATTCCTGCTGTACTAAGCTCTGACAAAAAACCAAGCATTCCGGGCATTGAAGGTTTCCTGCCCAAACGATATGATGCCATTTTCCCGGCAAATCCAAGTGTGGTGACCGAGAGTTCACTGGAAGGCACCAAATGGGGTGAGGCTTTTTCAATCTTTGTATTCACGGGTGGCGATCTCGATGCTGTGATCAAGGATCTGGATACAAGGTATAATGCAGCTCTGGAGAAAACCAAAGCGGCAGGGCTGACCAACATAACTGCTGATCCTTCGTTTGATTCTTCCAAACTTCAGGGTAAATTGTCCACAGAAGACTAATAAACGTTCATAGCGGCCGTGGTTTAACTACTTCGGTCGCTTATTCACAAGGAAAGGGGAAAAGCAAAATGATTATTAATCATGCGTCTATCGATGCACATATCGTGAACGAAACGAGTTCCCGGAAGATCTTGGGTATGGGCGGTACATTAATGATGGTGGAGGTTACCTTTGCTAAAGGTGGTATTGGAGAAGTTCACTCCCATGATGCGCACGAGCAGGTCAGCTATATCGTCAAAGGCAGCTTTGAGGTACAGGTCGGTGAAGAAACTCGCATCTTAAAAGCAGGGGACAGCTTTTATGCCGGTTTTAACGTCCCGCATGGGGTCAAGGCACTGGAGGACTCCGTCATTCTGGATGTGTTTACCCCGTTCCGTCAGGATTTTCTTGAGGCATCCCAATGAGCGATTTTTACCTTTCGGCAACGGATATGCAACGGGCTGCCCAATATTATGAAAAACATTTTCCGGAAGAAGCCCGAAATTCGCTCGCGATTGCCAATCGTGCCATCCTGAATGAATTTATCGTTCCTTATACCAACGATCTGAATCGCTGGATTCCGATGGGGACACCTGTGGACTGGCTTCACAACCCGACAAATGATCTGGAGTTCACATGGGGCATCAATCGACACTGGCATATGCTCGATCTGGGCAAGGCGTATCTGATGAAGGGCAATCCGCTATATGTAACAGCATTTATTGACCACTTCCGTAGCTGGAGACAGCAAAACCCGGTACCTGTAAATCTGGTTTACGACGAGGCTGTGTTCTTTCAAAAACCCGGTCCGTGGCGCCTGCTGGAGACGGGACTACGTGTGCAGTCCTGGATATCGGCATATAAATATATGGAAGCGAGTTCACTGATAGACGAAGGCTTTCAGGCGGAGTTTCGACAAGGTCTGGACGAGCACGCCGAGTTTTTGACCCGTTACCTCGGCAGCACGGAAATCAATCATGCCATTATGCATATGCAAGGGTTGTTCATGATTGCTACGTTCTACCACCAGCACCCGCGAAGTCCACACTGGCGTCAAGTGGCGATGGAACGTCTTGAGCTGTGTTTGCTGCATCAGTTGGGTGAAGAGGGAATACAGGTTGAACTGACAACACATTACCACAATGCCAGCATCGAAATGTTTGGCACCCCTTATCGGTTGGGTGAGATTTCAGGACATCCTTTCTCGGCATGGTATGCCCGCTGTCTACGCCAAATGGCCGCATTTACTGAGGCGCTGATCCGACCAGATCATCAGTCTACCGGTATTGGTGATTCGGATTGGGTTGGAGATGGACGACAACGACTGACCCTGCTTGGTGCGATCCTGGACGATGATGATTTGATGGCTCGCGGAACGGATAGCTCGGAGTGTCTCTGGTTGCTGGGTGTGGAAAAATATGAGCGCTGCCTCAGACTACAGGCTTCTTCTTCTCCGGTGTTGTCGAGCCGAGCCTTTCCGCAGACAGGATATTATGTCATGAGGGACAAGTATCAATATCTTTTTTTTGATGCGGCTGCCATGGGCGGAGCACACGGACATGCGGATGCGCTGAATGTGGAGTGGATGTGGAAGAACCAGCTTTTCTTCACGGACACCGGACGTTATACGTATGAAGAAGGGAAATGGCGTCGGTATTTCAAAAGTACGCGGGCGCACAATACCGTCACGGTGGATGGTCTGGATCAGACACCTTATCTCTCCACACAGCAATGGGGTGAACCGGAGGCTCAGGCCACAACGCTACGTTGGGAGAGCAATGACAGCTATCACTTCATTGATGCTTCACAGGATGGATATACACATTTGCCAGATCCAGTTACACATCGTCGGTGGATGCTGGCAGGGGTGGAGATCCCTATACTATTAATTGTGGATTGGCTGGAGGCAGAAGCAGAGCATACTCTGGAGCAACGTTTTCACCTGCATCCGCAAGCGGATATTGCGTTGAGAATGAATGAAGCTGGAGAAATGACGGCGGATATGAGCTATGAGGCATCTTCCATAACGCTGACGATGCAATGGGTTACGGCAGGCATCGGGAAGGGAGCCTTCGCGTTGACGGAGCAGCCCGGCTGGGTATCTGAGGTGTATGGTTCCAAGTCGGAAACATCGGTCATCCAGGGCAAGACTGATTTCTCGGGTAAAGTGGGTATTCTGACGTTGTGCCTCCCCGCGGATCATACAGACCAGGTTACACGTGTAACCACATGCCAACTGGAACCTGACCTGATGAGATTGGCATTATCTTATGTGCAAGGTGAGGAAAAAGGGTATATTGTGATTGACAACGACACGCTGCAATGGTCGAAAGAACAGAAATAAAAACAGTGAAGCAGGAGCAGATGCTCGCACTTGGCGAACATAGACTCCTGCTTTTTCTTCACTCACTTGGCTTTATTTTTTCTTTTTACTCTGGGTGATTTTTGCGTAACGGGCTTGGGACTGGCTGGCTTTCTGGCCGTTCCGGGAGGTCTGTTGCGATATACCCATAAGGCATACTCCAGCGGCTGAGTGATGGCTTTATAATAGATTTCCCGCTCCCCGATGCGAGCGAATACTTCACGTGCAGGTTTGGGGTTAACTTCAAGCAGGTAGATACGCCCGCTTCTGTCAATCGCCAAATCCAGTGCCAACTCACATAGGTCCCCATACGTATCTTCCAGAAACGAAGCAACATCAATGCCGAATTTCTCTGCAGTTGTGTTAATTTCTGCCCGGAGGTCGTCATCTTCGATCCATTGCTTCATGAGTCGGTCCATCGCTATTGCCTGACCGCCGCCATGCAGATTGGAGGTTACGCTTTTTTCTGCACCCATGCGTCCAGCACATCCAGTAAGCTCCCATTGTCCTTCTCCGTTCTTCTGAACGAGCATGCGATAATCATGCACACGTCCATTCGGAAGCTGAAGTTGAATGCCCTTTTGTACAAGATACTTGTCTTTCATGTTCCAGTGCTGGAGCAACGCGCCAAGTCGTGATAAATGAACTTTACGTGGAGTGATGATACGACGCTTCTGATCCCGCCCTTGAACAAGCACTGTATTAGCCTCGCTACTGCTGCGTTCAATGCGCAGAATACCACGTCCGCCTGTTCCATTAATGGGTTTGAGATAGACCAGAGAAGAAACTTTAAGCATCCGGTTTACATCGGACATATCCTGAAATAGAGCGGTTTCCGGCAGGTGTTCACGAAAGTTAGCTTTTTGCAAAAGGGTCTGGTGGATGGTCCATTTATTGCGCAGTGGCCTGTTCAGAAAGAGCAGATGCCCATATTTCTCACGAAAAGCAAGCAATTGCTGAAACCTTCGGTTACGCTGTATCCGGCAGCGATCAAAGATCAGGTCCGGGAATGATCGCCACTCCCTGGACCAGCCTTTTCCTTCATGAAAAACCATGGCTTCAATTTGTTTGCCGCCGGGGTGTACGTCGGCTGGTGTGAATACATAGATATCGAGTCCCCGCTTGCGCCCTTCAAGAATCATTCTGCGATAAACGCTTCGTTCTTCAAGAGCGCGATGTTCATTTAAGTACAACGTCATAATGCCCAGAACAGGTGAGGACACAAACAATCACCTTCTTTTTGCAGTATTCCTGTCTATCATCGTTTGGACTGACGGGCAAGATAAGCGCTGTAGTGAAATATACGTTCCAATGACCGCCGTCTGATCTGTGGTTCATCAAACTTCATGGGCTTTGCATTGGCTTCGAAGAACCAGAGTTCCCCCAGGTCATCAATGCCCAGATCCATGGACATTTCTCCGAGCGTGTAACCTGATCCCCGTTCTACCTGTCTTGCGATCATTAATGAAGTGGATTTCACACGTTTCATCAGGGTTGTTGACATTTCTTCGCCAAAAAGATCGGTCAGCAGCTTCTCAGGGTCTTCTACGCTCCCGCCGCGCGGCACATGAGTTGTAATGCTGCGGGAGCCAGCAAGTCTCGCTCCTACACCGGTTACGCTCCATTGGCCCTTGGTGTTCTTTTGTACAAGAACACGCAAATCGAAGGGGCGTTTACGAGAGGATGCCAGTTCAATGCCTTGTTGCATGATATAAGGCGTATGTCCGGTTTCTTTGCGAATTCGTGCCCATAACTTGGCAAGTGTAGATGCTTTATAGGTCGTGCTTCTACGTGTGGTTTGTATTTTGAGACGATAGGGAAGCCGTTCTTTTTCCTGAAATTTAAGCATCATGATTCCTTTGCCAGCTTTGCCGCTCTCGGGCTTAAGGTACAGATAGGGATACGCCCGTAGAACGGCACCCAGAGAAGAAGCACTTCTCATCCGCCGAGTATAAGGGATCAGTTGCTGAGTCGATTTGGATTTCCTGAGCCATTCGAACAGATCCCATTTGTTGAAAAAGAATGGGTTATACAGTTCGATTCCTGATTGCATGCATTCGTCAATTTTACGCTGCACGGAAGGTTTTCCTTCGTCTTCCCGGTTGGGAATACGATTGTACAGAACATGGGGAAGGGGGAAAGGTTGTGAAACCCACTTTCCACTCCCCTTGTTGTACGTATATCCTTTCACGGTGGGGCCACTCACGTTCAGATCCCGTACAGTTACAATGTACACCACGTATCCCATGCTCTCGCCTGTCTGTAAGATATCTTGAAAATTTTGATGATTTCCCCTGAACATACGCTGTTTATCATGCATGGTCAAAACAGCAATAACAGGTTTGAAATCATCATGAAGGGTCATCAAATCTCTTCCTTCTTCCGGAACTTGCTCAAATACAGGCAGTGTTCCAAGATGTGCTCCACCGACGATTTGCCCTCCACCCGGAGTGAAGGGTGACGGAAAATGGAGCGCCCGGGTTTGGCGTTCGCTTCGAACATCCATACATGTTCCTCCTGATCAATGCCCAGATCAAAGCCAATCTCACCAATCAGATGCTGGTGCTGGGTTTCAATCGCCTGGGCCAGTGTAATAGCGACGGATTTGGCATGCTGAAGAACTTCTCCCGCACGATCGCCGAAGTTGCGACTGAGCGCCTGCTCAGGAGTCATTAGGGAGCCGCCATTTTTGATGTGTGTTGTGACGCTGCCACGTCCTGCCTTTTTGGCTCCAATTCCGACAACAACCCATTGATTGTTACCATTTTTGTGCATGTGAAAACGGAAATCAATTGGACATTCATCAATCTCAATTAGGCGTATTCCCTGCTGAACTACATATCCGCGTAACTGTTTACCATGTCTTCCCTGAAGCATGCGCATCAGACTATTGAAGGACCCAAAACGCAGGAGTGCATTACCGCCTTTTTTGCGATAACGTGCGAAATATCCACGTTTGGGCGAATAAGTCAGGCGGTAGATCCCGTTCCCCAGACTTCCTGCAGTAGGCTTATAGTAGACGAACTGATGGCGTTCCAACATTTCCTTCATCTGTTCAACAGAAGGATTGGTAATCGATTCAGGGATATACCGTCCTGCTGCCGGCTCGTTCTCCAGCAACGTATAGATATCCGATTTGTTGAAGAAGCTCCAGTTGAAGAACGGAATTTTTCGGCGAACAAATCGTTCCCGCAGCTGGTTGATGGCTGGTGAAAAGTCTGAACGACGGCTTGGTAACCGGTTGTAGACAACATCGGGCAGAGGTACCGTTCTGCGGGTAAAGCTTCCGTTATCATTCAGGAAAAAACCCGATACCGTCTCGTTCTGCCAATTGATATCCCGAGGAGTAAATGCGTAAATGTAGGATTTACGGCTGCCTTCACGGAGTAACTGTTTGATGAAACCAGTACGGGAACCGAATGGATTCGTGCTCGTCGCAGGCCCATCAGAGAGTACGCCGATCAGTGGACCTAACTGGACCTCATCATTTTGCAAATTCCGGAGATAAATACTGCCCCGTTTGGGAACGTTCATCATATTACGGATACCTGAAGCGAGATACAGATGTTTACCTGCTTTTTTAATTGGTTTGATCGTTGCAGGTACCCGGTCACGCCCGAAGCGAAGGTGCACCGTTTTTTTGCCGGACAGGTTGAGGCTCTTCATTAAAGCGTTGGATACATAAACCACTTTATCCGGTTGCTTGGTGAAATGCAGATTGCAAAAGGTCAAACTCATGATTTATCCTCCTATCCTGAAAAGATCCTTGGGCTCCATGGCAAGCGGGCGCTGCGGGCCTCAGCCGCCGTGAATCGGGATGGGTTTCAGGCCAGCTTTGCTGGATGTATTCGGCAATTTCATTGGACGAAAGACGTCCGTGAGAACATGTTGTTGCAACAGATAACGGGCATAGGCAAGCGGCCGGGTATAAGTCAGGGTATGCATGCGTCGGTCGCCCGCTTCTGCAAATGAGGTGCGGCCTGGTTTGGAGTTGACTTCAATTAGCCAGAGTTGGCCCTCTGCATCTGCTCCGAAATCAAGCCCCAATTCGGCTAACCTGCCGAAACGGTTTTCCAGCAGGGTGGGGATAAGCGTAGCAGTCTGCCGGATGCTCTTCAGCAGAGTTTCCGTGCGGATCGTTCCATATCGCTGGAGCAGATATGCGTGGGCAGGATATGCTTTACCCCCACCGTGAAGATTGGACGTGAGTGAACCTTCGGGTCCTTCCCGTACCATACATCCGGTAAGTGTCCAGCGACCTTGCCCATTCTTTTGCATTAGAGCCCGTATGTCGAATGCTCTTCCATGATGGCTAAGCTCCAGATATGGCTGCACGATCATCTTACGCTCAGCCTGATGTAATGCTAGCCAGGAAGATACAGCCTGGGTATGGTTGAATGTAAGAAAAAAGGTTTCATTGTCCTCGTTACGCCCCTCCACGATCCATGTTGATGGAGTCGTTCCCCGAGACAGGCGAAAGGTATTTTTGCCATGAGTCCCGGATACCGGTTTGAAGAACAGTCCTTTGGGCCAACGGTCCAGCCATGTTTCCCAAGGAATACGCGATCCGATCCGGGTTGTGGGAGCAAGTTGTGACCTCAATTCAGGATTTCGGGACAACACACGATGTACTTCCCATTTTCCTGGAAGGGAAGCAGACCAATAACGGTGTTGATCTGTGCCGTTGGTTGGTATCCATTCCTTAAGCTGTTGTCTGACGTACCTGGAGATAGGGCGAAGACAACGATCCATAATGAGATCGACTGCAGGAACAGGTACCGAATTCCACTTCCCTTGATGATAGACATATCCCCATTGAAGAGGGAGATGGACTGCATCATTTGATATCGGGATCACAATAATCTGAAGGGCGTATTTCATGCTCACCAAACTGAGACGACGGCAGAAAAGTTCATCCGTAAAGGGAGGTGAGCCTTCGGTTGCACGTACCAGAATGGCCAGTGTCTTGGTCTGAGATGTTGGAAACATTACGCTGCACCTCTCCTCTATCAGATTTGTTTTCCATAGGGAATAACTTTTCAAAAACCCGCCAGGTACGTAGAATATTCGAGCATGGCTTTGACGGAAGGGCGGATCTTGCTCTCACTCAGTGGTGTATTATCATTCTTGGATGGTTTGGAGTTGACTTCGAGCAGCCATACGCGCCCAGTGGTGTCCAAGGCCAGATCAATACCAAGTTCACCAAAATGAGCAGGGATGGCACTCTCGATTCCTTTAGCGATATCCAGTGCTGCGGTATGCAATCCTGCATACGCGGAAGCTTTGGCTGATCCAGACAACTGTGTTTTGGCAACAGCATCCTTGACGGTGCTGAGACTTCCACCCCGTGCCAGATTGGATACGTAGTGACTCCCGCCCGCAATCCGGGCGACGATGGAGGTTACACTCCATTTACCTGTACGGTTTTTTTGCACGAGCGCACGGAAATCCACGGGTCTGCCACTGTTGTCAATGAGAGTCAGCCCTTGTTGGATCTGATAACGCGTTGTTTTCATTTTCCCAGACATACTGGCATACAGTTTATCCAGAGAAGTATACGTTTGTTTCCGGGTCCCCCCGACGCCAGTCGCCAGAGTCAGGAAGCTTCCGTCAATCTGACGTGAGACCCGGATGATCCCTTTGCCCAAAGAACCGCGGACGGGCTTCAGAAATACAACCGGATGTCGGTTGCACATCGTCTTGAGCATGGCAGACGTCTTGAGCAAATGAGACTCGGGAAGAACTCGTTTAAGCGTTGAAATGGACTTGAGTGCGTCAAACACTTCGTTTTTGTCCAGAAACTTTTCATTGAAGGTTTGCGTGCCGTAGAGCGATTTTACTTCTTTCATAAAATGCTGTACGCTAGGTTTGTTCTCAAGCTTGCGGGACGTTAGCCGGTTATTGACGACGTCTGCTACAGGCAGAACAGTCTTTTTCCAGCCGTCATCATACACCCAGCCTTTCATATAACCCGTTACCGCTCCAATATCCTCCGGTGTGAAAAAGGATACATAGGCGCCTTGCTTACGGCAGGCGTTCACCAGTTCTTGACAGAACATCGTGATGGAGCCAAAGGGCCGATCTGGCTGATCGGGATAATCCTGGCTAACCAGTACACTGATGTAGGGTCCAAGGCGAAGCGTACGGCTGGCTGAACGATAGGATACCCTCAGGACCGAACGTGGAACGAGACCGGTCTTGCTGGCAACTGTCTGATTGATGCGCAGCCCGTCATACCTTGGTACCGGAATAACAGTGACTTCGCGGCGGAAAGAGCCAAATTGCAGCTGAAGCGGCCTTCCTGAAGGGATTTTAAGCGCCTTAAGCACCCCTTCGCCCAGCATGATGACGTCGTCCTGCAGGATGCCCGAGCCGGTAACCTGAATCGTTACTTTTTTAGTGGACATCACGGATCTCCTTCCGGGCGGCAACTTGATGTCTGATCTCGAAGTTGAACGGCATCTGAACATGGCATGTGCTTCATCATATGAGGACATATAACCCTTGGTGATTGACCCATATGGATTAAATGCATTTGATTTCGAGGCAGGTTATGGATGGCCTGTTTCAGAGCGCCCTTGTTTGACAGGAGAGAAAAGCGTGTATTAACACGGATGAACAAACCAATCTGAGGAGGAATAATAGTGAACATTTATGACAAAGCCAATGATTTGGCCAAAGCACTGAGAGAAAGCAGCGAGGTGGAAGAGATTACTTCCGCGATGAAGCTGATTGAAGCTGATCCGGATGCAAAAGCAATGCTGGATAACTTCCGTGATCAACAAATGGAATTGCAACAACGTATGATGAGCGGGGATATGCCAGCTCCGGATGAGATGGAGAAAATGGAGAAGCTGTTTGAAGTACTGAGTTTGAATCTGAACATCCGTCGTTTGTTTGATGCGGAGCGTCGCCTCAGTGTCATCATTGAAGACGTGAATAAAATTATTGCTGACAGCCTGGGTCATCTGTACGGTGGCGCTGAAGCGTAAAAAGGTAGTTCAAAAAGTCCACTTTTGATTACGAAGGATGCCTAGCTTCATTCCATCTTCTCGGTACTGAAAACTGATCTTTTTGAACACGTACTAAACGCTTGTCTTGTTTTTTTACCTGAACCTTTCATATTAGCTCCTTATCGTTCATAGACTAGACATATAGAGTCGATCAAGAACGAAGGAGCTGTGAATGGTGAAGAGGTTGAAAAAAGCAAAACATGTGATCTATCTGCTTATTGCGTTGTCGATGCTGGTCATTGCACTGCCGCGGATTTCCTTTGCTGGAGGAATGGACTGGGTTAATATTTTTGGCATCGTATGGGTGCTGTTCTCCTTATTAATCGTTGGTGCACATCTGCATTTTATTCTCGGTGTAGATGAAGAGAAGAAGCGTGCACTGGAAGCCGTTCGCCGGGCGAAGTTGCGGCAGTGGGAGATGAAACTGCTGGACAAGCAGGAGCGGAGCGAGTCTGTATAAGGTACAGAATGAGATCCAACATGGAAGACCGGAATCCCTTGGTACAAAGGGGCCCCGGTCTTTTTTGGTACATACAGAATTAGAGGTTAATGGGATGATTAAATTCAGATGGCGAACTTGCCTGTGAGAATGGGTAGGGGTGGGGTTATTTTCCTAAAGCCGTGTTATAATAGATACAGTATAGTACAGATGCATCTTCGGGGGTGGTACAGTTGGACGGACAGGAAGAGAACGTCACGAAGCATGAACAGTTACTTCAACATATTGAACAACTGAAGGTTGGTAGCAAAATATCAGTACGTGGACTTGCGCGGGAGCTGGGTGTAAGTGAAGGGACAGCGTATCGTGCGGTGAAAGAGGCGGAGAACTTCGGGCTGGTCGTGACCAAGGAACGAATTGGAACGGTGCGGATCGAGAAGAGACCTCGGGGCATGTCGGAACAGTTGACCTTTGCTGATGTTGTGACCATTGTGGAAGGCCATGTGCTGGGGGGGAACGAAGGTCTCGCCAAACCGCTGCACAAGTATGTGATTGGTGCGATGAAAGAACAGGCAATGGCCCGTTATATTGACGCTGGGAGTCTACTGATTGTAGGTAACCGTGAAGATGCTCACTCGCTTGCCCTCGAACAGGGAGCGGGCGTGTTGATTACGGGAGGTTTTGGGACAAGTCGTGAAGTAAGAATTATGGCTGACGAGCTTGGGCTACCAATTATTTCATCCAGACATGATACATTCACGGTGGCTTCGATGATTAACCGTGCGATCTTCGACCGGCTGATTAAGAAAAAAATTATGCTTGTTGAGGATATCATTGGTCAGAAACCTCGCTTGCAGGTATTGAAGGTGACCAGTTCAGCCGCAGATTTTCATATGTTGGTTTCAGAGACGGGTGAACATCGCTTCCCGGTGGTGGATGAATGGAACCGGGTCATCGGGATTGTGAGTCTGAAGGATGTCAGTGAGCTGAAAGAAGATCAAAGTATTGAGAAATGTGTGATACGCCGCCCGATTACGGCCTCATTGCAGACATCTCTTGCTTCTGCTGCCCAGATTATGACCTGGGAAGGTATCGATTTTCTGCCAATCGTGGATCGGAATCGCAAACTGATTGCGTCCGTCACACGCAAGGAAGTACTTCAGGCCATGCGGGATGCACAGAAGCAGCCACAACTGGGAGAGACGTTTGATCATCTGATCTGGAACGGGTTTGCAGAGGAGCGCGGTGAACAGAACGAATTGTTATTTCACGGATTCATCATTCCTCAGATGGCAACGGATCTGGGTACGATCTCCGAAGGTGTTCTGTTGAATGTGATGACACAGGCTGGCCGGCGGGCAGCGTGGGATGTTACAGGGAACGACCATGTGGTAGATAATGTAACAACTTATTTTGTTCGACCGGTACAGATTGAGGATCAGATCCTGGTTCGCCCGTTAATTCTGGAAACCAGTCGTCGAACGTGCAAAATGGACATTGTGGTTACCCGTGAAGGCAGTGTGGTATGCAAAGCAGTAATGACATTGCAGTCGATTGACCATGCCTAGCAGGCTACGTTGCCTCGGGCATAGACAAAGAGAGTACTCCCTGATCAAGAAGCTCTGCCGGGTTGCGCTGTCGCGCGGTTCTGGCTTCGCTTAACGAAGGGGAAGTACTCTCTTTTTGCAGACAACGATAGCGCTTCAATGAATCATGCAGATTGTCCGGAGGTTTTACCTGATCCATTACTGGACCGTTGTTGAAGCCGCGCATAATAACTGCGGTTACGTATTCCGGCAAATACATTATACGCACCCATAATCAGAAATAGCGCTTCCACAATCACAGATAAAGTGGAGCCCGTGAAGACAAACATCAGAATCAGTGCAAGATCAACAAGCATGCCACCCATCCAGATATTTGTCCACGAACGGTACAGACCGGCGCTGGTAGCATCCGAACTTCTGTGTGAACGAATACTGTTCAACGCTGCAAAAACCATGGCAACAGCAAAGATCGCGATTAGTGCATATTTGAGTACATCAATGAACACAAAGACGCAGCTCCTTTTCTGGAAAGCATTTACTGCCCTTATTGTACCATGCAGAGATGCAGACAAGGGCAGTTTTTGCTGTTACGCAGGAACGTGCATGCGAATCTGTACCCAAACTTGCAGTACGCCTTCCATAACCAGCATCGTTTTGACCTGAACGGTGTATTCCTTTTCCCTGACTGAGTAAACTTTCTGATTCAGCATGATTCGCGTCATTTTGCTATACTCATCGATGTTGAATACATCTCTGCCCCGAAGTACCTCAAGTTCGTCTCCGAGCTTTTGTAACATCACTTTCAGAGAAGCCTCGTCTGGCCCCTTATCCGATTCTTCTGCACGGACTTTGATTTCCTTGATAACGGTTTGGCGTTTACTGTATTTTTTCAGCGTTTTGATATCCTCCTCATTCTGATGCAGCTGAAGCTGCAGCTCCTGATTGTTCAGCCACAACGCATTGTAACTCAGGTGAAATACGCCGTTGTAGACGACACATCCAGCGATCATTCCCAGAACAAACACAGCGGTCAATCGCATCAGCGGGCGGTAACGAGAAAATGGCGGAACTCTCATGAACGCTGTTCCTGTCTCATATTAGCTCCGGCCTCCGCCGCACACCCATTTCACCAGCTCGGTTCCCATATGCGCGCCCATAAAAGCAGAGATCAAATACAGGATTTGTTTGACTGCCGGAGACAGGTTACCATCCAGGAAATTGCTCTCGATGACACGCATGGGATCTATTGTGCCGCCAACAGCGGCTGCGAGTGCCCATATCTTTATTTTTCCAGAAATATCGAGCATCGTCTGTGTCGGAGGCTGAAGAGAGATCACGGCTCCAATACCTCCGATCATCGCGCCGCCCAGCACGATTCCAAACGCAATAAAGAAATCAAGAATGGCTTTGGACAAAAATGTGCTCACTGGCAACACCCCTTTCAGACCTAGCAGCACACCTCCTGTCTTCGGTCTGTCACAGGGGGAGCGGCTTGTACTTCTATTGTATGGGCGTGCCCCCAAACGTTATGATAGAATGTCGATAAAAATGTATCGAGCGATTAAAGTTACTCACAGTCTGGCAGGGGAGATAAAGATATGAACTTGGAGACGAAATACGGATTGTTATTCAGAGACTGGACCATGGTGCTGAAAGATGCCGTGCAGGTCAGCTTGCTCGCAGGGGAAAAGTATAACTTCGGCACAGGTGTAGCTGTGAGGTCTGCTGCCGTATCTGGCGTGGAGTTGGTTCTTGGAGTTAGCGGCGATGGAGAGGTTGAACTGGAAGAGGGCATCCAATCCATTCGTCCCCATGACTTGTTTCTAATCGAAAAAGGGCAGTCGCCCTTTCTGGTCAACCGGGGTTCAACTCCACTGGTCTGTTATATCATTCAATGTCATAGGGTTCGGCTGACGCAGGAGCTGGCGCCCACGGAAGACCCATGGGACAAGCAGAATGATGAGGACGATCACGAGCTTGAGCCAAGCAGCTTCGTTGCTCTTCAACATGCTGCTGTGGAGGATATTAAGAAGATCGTGGAGGCATTTCAACATACTGACTTGCATGATCCGATGTGGTGTCATCTTCTTTTTCAACAATGGATATGTAAATTGGTCGAGCATATAAGAAGGGAAGCTGAACCCGAAGTTCACTCGCAACAGCCCGATCAGGCTGTACAAAGAACGATTGACTACCTAGATGAACATTACGACGAACCTGTCACGGTCCAGCAACTGGCGCAGATGGCTAATGTCAGCCGCAAATGGTACACCGTAAGGTTCAGGGAAATCACGAATCAAAATCCAAGTGATTATATCACCGAATTACGCATGAAACGGGCCAAGGAGTTATTGAATCTTACTGGAGACAGTGTCTATGAGATTGCCCGTAAGGTCGGTTATGAAGATGAGCATTATTTCAGCCGAAGATTCAAGCAAAAAGTAGGACGTTCCCCCCGTCTGTATCTGCATAATCGTCGATATTTAGGAACCACGATGACTGCACCTGAGCTGTTATATACACTTGGGATGACTCCAATAGCTGCCCAAGCGCCGTTTTGTGAATTTCCGCATTACCTGAAAGAATCGTTCAAGCAAGTTCGCAAGTGGGAGAGAAGTCATGTACTCAACCTGGAAGAAATTCGGAGGATGAAACCCGATCTGATCATTGCGTCCGCATGGCAGGACAGCATGAATTATGAGCAACTTAACCGAATTGCAACAACGGTGCTTCTACCTGAGCGCAGCAACTGGAGAGAGGAACTAAGAGATCTGGGAGAATTATTAGGAAAAAGCAAACAGGCGCTGCAAGTGATCAGCAATTTTGATGAGGGGCTGTACCAGGCAAGAGAACAGTTACAGACGCTTATTCCTGGTGAGACTATCGTCTACATTCGTCTGACCCGTGAGGGAATAACGCTTTATGGGGAACAGTCTTCAAGGGGGAGTATGCTGTACCGGGAGCTGGATTTGAACATGCCCAAGGCATCTCTTTTTTCTGGGGAGGGAACGCTGGTTGCCGTTGAACATCTCGCTGAAATTCAGCCTGATCATATTCTGCTTCAGATGGAGGATGGGGTAGATGCCCGGCTTCATCTTTATGATCACCCGATGTGGGATCGGCTTCTGGCTGTGCAGAATCATCGGGTGTATGTGCTTAGCAATACGGAGTGGTATAATTTCTCGTTTTCCCCACTTGCCACTCAATATGCCATTCATGAGATGTTAGATCTTTTGAAGAGGAAGAGACTGATAAGACGTATGACCTGAACTTGCCGACTTCGCAAAAATCCAAATTGGGACGCCCAAATATCCATTCATTAATATCTGGGTGTGTATATAATGAGAATGAGAATCGTTATTATTTAAACACCGAAGGGGATAAACAGATGAAACATTCGAACAAATGGTTTGGATTAGGAATGATCCTTACCTTGCTACTGGCTACAGCTTGCGCGGGGACGAATGGAGAGAAGGCGGAACCCAATGCGGGAACCGAACCTCAGACACAAGCACAGCGCGTGGTTGCGACTTCGGTGACATATCCTGATTTTTTGTATGTTCTTGGTGTGACTCCTGTGGCTGCAGAGAACTATCATTCGGATTATCCGGATTATTTGGAAGGCAAATTCGACAGCGTGCCTAAGTTAGGTAATGGTTCCAACATGGAGGGCATTCTCGCAACCGATCCGGATATCATTATCGCGCCGAAATGGCGGGATGAGAAATTATATGACCAGTACGCCAAGATTGCCAAAACAGTTCTTCTTCCCGATAGGGACAATTGGCGGGATGAATTGAAGGATATGGGTGAGGCGCTGGGCAAGCAGAAGGAAGCGGAGCAGGCTATACAGGATTATGATAAGAAAATTGCGACTGCTCGCGATGAGCTAAAAGCTCTTGTAGGAGACGAGACGTTTATTTACTTAAGAATCATGCCCAAAGAAAGCTATGTTATGGGTGAACTGTCCAACAGAGGTATGGTGATTCATAAAGAGCTTGGATTGAAAACGGTAGCAGCCTATCCTAAAAATGAAGGGAGTGTGCCGGTCTCGCTGGAACTGCTTACCGAATATCAGGCTGATCACATCATTCTCCAAATTGATGGTGGCGATGACAACACGAATGCCCAGAAATTATACGATGAAATGAAAGAAAGTAACATCTGGAAAGGAATGAAGGCAGTCAAGGAAGATCAGGTATATCTGGTTGGGGACAAGGAGTGGATGAACTTTGGGTACTCATCCGTCGCTACTTTGAATGCAGTCGAGGATATTGTTTCTGTAATTAGGGAGAGAAATCACTAAGATGAAGAATACACAATCTAATTCGGTGGAGCGCGTTATTCGTGAGCGAAGAACAGTACGGTCATTCAGCAACAGACCCGTATCTGAGGATAAGCTACTTGAATTGCTTGAGGCTGCGGTGTGGGCTCCGTATCATTCCAAACAAGAACCATGGCGCTTTATCGTTTTTATGAACGAGGGTCGTAAAATGTTCAGCAATGCTGTGCTATCGACATATACACCACAAGAACTCGAACAGTTTGGGCAGAGTGCAGCGAAGGACTATTGTGAAGACACGCCAGTGCATGTGTGCGTTGTGGTTCGACAGGGTACGGATCGTTGGAAAAATGAAGAGGCTTTGCTCGCAGCTGCTGGGCTGATTCAGAATTTGCAATTGCTCGCCTGGGAAGAACGCATCGGACTGGTATGGAAAACAAACGAATACAACCGGGAGGATACGTTTGCCGCGAAAATAGGCCTGAATTCCGGCGAACGGTTGGTGGGGACACTTCATCTTGGGTACCTTCGAGAAGATGCTGTTTCACGACCTGTAAGCAGAAAACCGGCAGAGCAACTCATTACCTGGATTCGTCATGAAGAGGGATAAGAAGGTTACACAGACTTGTAAAAAGAGATGTACAGATATTATGATATATCTGTTACCTCTCTTTTTTTGTTCCCAGTCACACGTTTTTGCAAAGTTTAGCATACGTCTTTTATTTATAGATTTTTAATGGAATGTCTTTAGTGGGGAAAGGAAGAAAAAAACATGAGTTCTTTTGTGCATTTGCACGTTCACAGCGAATACAGTTTGCTGGACGGCGCTGCGCGTATTCCGGATCTCGTGGGCAAAGCCGCAGATCTCGGAATGACAACACTGGCGCTGACCGACCATGGCGTGATGTATGGTGCTATTCCTTTCTATAAAGCCTGCGTTGAACGAGGCATCAAGCCGATTATAGGGTGCGAGGCATACATGACAGCAGGGTCCCGCAAAGAGCGGGGAAGCCGCAAGGATCAACCGATTCATCATTTGATTTTGTTAGCCAAAAATATGACGGGTTACCGAAATCTGATGAAATTGTGCTCGATTGGACATCTCGAAGGTTTTCATTACAAACCCCGTGTAGATATGGAAAGTCTGGCTGCCCATCACGAGGGCATTATCTGTCTAAGTGCGTGTCTTGGTGGTGAAGTACCACAACATTTACTGCATGGACGAGAAGAAGAGGCGAGACGTGCGGCGTTACGCTACAAAAATATTTTTGGTGACGACTTCTATCTGGAACTTCAGGATCACGGGCTGTCGGAGCAAAAAAGGGTAAATCCACATTTGATCAAACTGGCTGCCGAGCTGGAGATTCCGCTTGTAGCCACCAATGATGCTCATTATCTGTCCGAAGAGGATGCGGAGCTTCAGGATGTATTGATCTGTATCGGAACGGGCAAGACCGTGGATGATGAGAATCGGCTCCGAATTGGAACCAATCAGCTCTATTTGAAAAGTGAAGAAGAGATGGCTCGTTTGTTTCCTCATGTACCGGAAGCTCTGGCAAACACCGTCCGCATTGCGGATTCCTGTGAGTTGAAGCTGGAATTTGGCAAATCGATTTTGCCGGAATACAGACCGCTTCCTGATGGACTCAGCCCTTCGGTGTATCTGCGTCAGCTGTGCGAAGAAGGAATGGAGGAGCGTTATGCGCAGTCCACACGTTGGACAGATGCAGAGCTTCGATCCGAACTCGAACAACGATTGGCGTATGAGCTGGGTATAATCGACAGCATGGGATTCTCGGATTATTTTTTGATTGTTTGGGATTTTATCGCCTATGCGCATAAACAAGGCATTGTTACTGGACCGGGCCGGGGCTCCTCGGCAGGTAGTCTGGTAGCGTACACTTTGCATATTACCGATGTTGATCCGATGAAATACAACCTGCTCTTCGAACGATTCCTGAATCCCGAGCGGATCTCTATGCCGGATATTGATATTGACTTCAGCGATGAGCGGCGGGATGAGGTCATTGATTATGTCGCGCATAAATATGGCAAAGCCCATGTCGCCCAGATCATTACGTTTGGAACGATGGCTGCCCGTGCAGCCGTACGTGATGTTGGGCGGGCCCTGAATGTGCCTTATGGCGAAGTGGACAAGGCTGCAAAGCTGATTCCGGCTCAACTTGGTATTAACATCGAGCGGGCCATGGAAGCTACACCTGAGCTGAAGGCGCTCTATGAAACCAAGCCTAAGACACGTGAGCTGTTGGATATGGCGATGAAGGTCGAGGGCATGCCACGTCATGCTTCGACCCATGCTGCGGGAGTGGTTATCTCCCGTGACCCGCTGACCGATGCAGTGCCACTTCAGGAGGGCAGTGAAGGGACAGCGTTAACCCAGTATTCCATGGAAAACCTGGAGTCTATTGGGCTGCTTAAGATGGACTTTCTTGGTTTGCGTACCCTCTCAATCATTGAGCGGTGTGTACGCTGGATTGGGGAACATGGAGAAATTCCGGATTTCCGCCTTATCCCCGATGATGATCCGTTAACGTACGAGATGCTTGGGCGAGGGGACACGATGGGCATATTCCAACTGGAATCTGCCGGGGTACGCCGTGTGCTGAAAGAGATGAAGCCAAGTAGTTTTGAAGATGTAATCTCTGTACTTGCCTTGTACCGTCCGGGTCCGATGGAGTTCATATCCAAATACATTCAGGGCAAGCATGGACAGATTGAAGTGGATTACCCCCATGTGGATCTGGAGCCTATCCTGAAAGATACGTACGGGATCATCGTGTATCAGGAACAGATCATGCAGATAGCCTCCCGGATGGCGGGTTTCTCGCTGGGTGAGGCAGATTTGCTCCGCAGAGCGGTCTCCAAGAAGAAACGGGAAGTGCTGGATCTGGAGCGTGGACACTTTGTACAAGGCAGCCTGAAACAAGGGTATAGCGAAGAAGAGGCAGACCTGGTCTATGATATGATCGTCAAGTTTGCCAACTATGGCTTCCCGCGTGCTCATGCCGCGGCATATGGTGTGCTTGCGTTCCAGACGGCGTATCTGAAGGCGCATTATCCGGTTCATTTTATGGCATCCATGTTAACAGCCGTAATGGGCAGTCATCGGAAAGTGGCAGAGTACGTGGTGGAATGTCGGCGTATGGACATGGAGGTGCTTCCGCCGGATGTGAATGAGAGCGGTATTCTGTTTACACCTGTATTTGTGCCGTCCGGCAGCGCAGGAACCGGGGATCAGAGCAATGCATCGCAGCAGACTGCGGGAGCAGATGCAGAGAATGACGCTGGAAGCCCTGCCGAAGAACATGCCACGAATGTTAACGTGGGTTCCTTCAGGGAAGATCGCGTTCATGAGCATGATGGGCATTCGGGACAAACCGAATATGGTGAAGCACCTCTACCGGATGATCCCGGTCCTGGACCGGAAGAGGACGGTGGTGGATATGAGTGGCAGGCAGCGACATCCATGCCTGAGGCATCCGACAACCGGAAGGAACCGGGATTGGTGACGGCTTCTTCAATGGAAAATGGTAATGACGAGGGACAAGAGGCCTCTTCCTCGCGCGCGGAGCAAGGGGAACTGTCCTCTGTGGAGAAGAACGTTGCAGTGTCTGATGATAATTCGGATGAGGAAAAATTAACGGGTGCAATACGATTTGGTCTGGCCGCTGTGAAAAATGTCGGTACCCAGGCAATGGAAAGCATTATGATCGTAAGGCAGGAGAGACCGTTCGACAGTTTGCTCGATTTTTGTCGTCGTGTGGATTTGCGTGTATGCAACAAACGTGTGATTGAATCGCTGATCCAGGCCGGAGCTTTTGACACATTACCTGGGCACCGGGCCCAATTGCTGGCGATGCTGGATGAGACTGTTGAAGCAGCGTTGAAATGGCGCAAGGAACGTGAGGATCTGCAGATTCAATTGTTCGACTTTGTTGAGACGCCAAACTGGGAGATTGAATATCCGGAAATTCCTCCTTATTCCTCAGGGCAGCAACTGGAACTAGAGCGAGAGTTGTTAGGTTTGTATCTCTCTGGGCATCCTCTGGATGACTATGAAGATGTGCTGGAATCGAGTGGGGCTGACCGAATCATGGAATTAACCGAGGCGGCAGACGATACGATGACCGTCGCAGCGGGTATGGTTGTGTCTGTGAAGTCGATTACGACGAAACAGGGCAAGGCTATGGCGTTCATGGAGCTGGAAGACCAGATTGAACGCTGTGAAGTGGTTCTCTTTCCCGAGGTATGGCGGCGTAGCCAGCAACATGTCGGGAAAGGTGAACTGCTCGTCGTGCGTGCCAAAGTGCAGCAGCAGGACGAAGGGTTTAAGCTGCTGGCTGAGGAAGTGGTGCCGTTGTCACCGGCGGCACTGGAGCAGCAACTGCGCAACCGTGACCGGCGCGTCAAGCCCGGCAGCGGTAGCTCTTCGCGTCCTGCGCAGGCGGCTTCGCCGCGGCGACCAGCGGGCGCAGGCGGGGATGCTTCCGCTGTGCGTAGCAACGGGAGCCAAGGCTCGGCAGCGACGCGCAACGATGCGGCGGGTACGGGCGCAACCACGGCGGCGGCTTCCCGGCCTGGCGGTGCCGCTGAGGCGGCAGGCAGCCCGGAGCAGAGCCGTGAACCGCGGGCTGTGGAGCAGCGGGTGTTCGTGAAGATTGCCCCGCATGCGGAGAAGCCTGAGCTTCTGGCACGTCTGAAGCAGTTGCTTCAGGAGCATCCCGGACCTGTGGCGACAGTGCTCTTCTATGAGCAACAGCAGAAGCTGCTTGCGCTGAGTGATGCCTACCGGATTAAGCCATCACCAACCTTGTTCTCCGAGATGGAGAAAATGCTGGGTGAAGGCACGGTCAAAATTAAATAAGAGGCTGTCCCGTAAGTGATAGCACTTATCCATAGTATGAAACCTGTTTGGCTCAATGCTGAACAGGTTTTTTTTGATTATTTTAGTGCGAGCTCGGTTCCCTGACGACAGGGTTTAAACAAACAAATTGCAGACTTGTTATAGGCCAGCTACAGACCAGAGCGGAATGTACAATCCTGAAACAGGTTTAGGCTGCGACTGGTCTTAACCATCCGCACATTTTATGAACATTTTAACAGGTTGCTGCATACACTTGAGAACACCGAAGGACCTCGTGGTCCTCGGGGGATTGATGCGGGAGGTCGAGATATGTCATATGAAATCGTAGAAGCCATGCTGGCCCGGCGGGGTGTACGGATTGATGCAATCGCAGCAATTGTATACCGTCTGCAAAAAGGGTACCACCCCGAACTGACCTTGGACGACTGTGTAACCAGCGTGAAATCCGTTCTGCAGAAACGAGAGGTGCAATATACGCTCTATACGGGTATTGCTCTCGACGAACTTGCGGAGAAAAAACTTTTGCCCCAACCGTTACAGGCTATTATGGAAGCGGATGAATCCCTGTATGGAGTGGACGAGACTCTGGCCCTCGGCATTACTCATGTGTATGGTATGATTGGTTTAACCAGCTTTGGTTACCTGGATAAAGAAAAAATAGGTGTAATTCATGATTTGAACGAACACACAACAGCCATTCATGTCTTTTTGGATGATCTGGTCGCAGGGGTGGCTGCTGCGGCTTCTGCCCGGATTGCACACAAAAATATTAAAGCCAAAAAATACCCCTCAGACCTTTAACCCCCTGTATTTCCATGCTTGTCTGTTATGGTCAATCTAATGGCTCATATGAAGGTCTTCAAGGGCGGCTGACGCTGCCCTGATAAGCTTGCGGCTACTTATGGAAGAGGTATGAACAAGAAGATTTCGTCAACCATATGAGTTATTCGTGGGGGACTAATGTCCCTCATGATCCCAAATTCTCCCCAAAGGTCCCGAACCCTTTCTTGCAGAAAAAAAGTGAGGTATGTTATCATTAGTCCAATATACGGGCTCTGAACATTAGCTTAGGGGGCGGACAAGGCATGTGGACGGTGATTTACATTGCACCGACAGCAAAGGTTGCGGACAAGATCAAGACCAAGCTTTCGGAAGAAGGTTTTCTGGTACAGACCCGTCCCATCAGTTTATCCAAGCAGCAATTTGAGATTCGCGTCCCTTCTGGGGAATTGGAAGAGGTCCAGGAAGTGCTGAATTCCATTCTGCATTCCTGATTTGTTCGACATCAACGTGCCTTGGCAGATGAAGAAGTACCATCGGTACATAAGGGACTAATCGCGTAAGCGGAGAGAGGAATCGACTTGCATGTATTGTATGCTGCTGTCCTTCCTTCTTTTTTTGTTAGGACAAGGACCGACCTGGTTGCTCCCGGAGACCCTACCAAGATAGATTCAAACATCGGCGCAACAATCTTTCGGTTTTTGCAGGTAACATCAATCGTGCTGACAGAAGCCGGTGATCCTTGCCCTGTACCGGCGGATTTTTTTGTTGTGAATGCTGGACAAGGCCCATGGCAGCGTGTGGGTCGTAAGCGGTTTACCGTAACACGCGGATGAAGCTGCCACAAGCAGCGCTCTGCAGGTTGCGGCCATCAAATCAACGGCTGGAGAGGTGTAGTTGTGTTCAAAGATATATTCCAGAAGAAACGGAAGTACGCTACCATACCTTCCGAGCGTGCACTTCCCGGCGAAGGCCAGGAAGTCCTAGAACGCCCAAAACGTGAAATACCTGAAGGGCTTATGAACAAGTGCAGCAAATGCGGCACGATTCAATATAGCAAGGAATTGGAGAAAAATCTGAAAGTATGTCCTGCCTGCGGTTACCATATGCGTCTTAACGCTATGGAGCGCATTGCTATGGTACTTGATGATCAAGGATTTGTTGAGTTTGATGCTGATATGATATCGGTTGATCCACTTGGCTTTCCTGGATATAGCAACAAATTGGAACAACAGCGTCTGAAATCGGGCCTGAAGGAAGCGGTAATTACAGGGGAAGGAACCATTGATGGCCTGCCTGTAGTTGTGGCTGTCATGAGCTTTGATTTCTTCACAGGCAGCATGGGTTCTGTTGTAGGGGAGAAAATTACCCGTGCCATTGAGCATGCCACAGAGAAACGGTTACCATTGATTATTTTCTCAACATCAGGTGGTGCCCGGATGCAAGAGAGTATTCTTAGCCTCATGCAAATGGCTAAAACAAGCGCAGCTTTATCCCGTTTGGATGAACAGGGCGGGCTGTACATTTCGGTCATTACGGACCCAACGACAGGTGGAGTCTCGGCAAGTTTTGCGAGCTTGGGCGATATTAACATTGCCGAACCTGGCGCTGTATTTGGTTTTGCCGGCAGAATCGTTATCGAACAGACGATCCGTCAGAAGTTACCTGATGATTTCCAGACGGCTGAATTTAATATGCAACATGGTCAGTTGGACATGGTTGTGCACCGGAAAGAGCTTCGGGCCACTCTTGGCAAGCTTCTGGATATGCATAGTGAAAAAGGAGGGGTCTAAATGGCGGGTGAGTTGCCATATGAAGCGCCTCTGGTTGAGATGCGCAAAAAGATTGATGAACTCGTACAGTTTGGACAGGAAAAAGGGATCGACTTCACGGACGAGATTGCCCGCCTGGAAGAACGTTACCATAGACTTGAAGAAGAGATCTACACTGGCATAACAGCAGCTCAGAAGATGCATCTGGCCCGTCATCAGCAGCGCCCAACGGCGCTGGACCTGATCCAGCTGATATTTACGGACTTCATTGAGCTGCACGGTGATCGCATGTTCGGAGACGATCTTGCGGTTGTTGGCGGACTTGCCAAGTTGAATGGAAAGACAGTAACGGTAATCGGACAACAGCGGGGGAAAGACACGAAGGATAATATCGCCCGCTTTTTCGGCAGCGCTCATCCAGAAGGTTTCCGAAAAGGACTTCGTCTGATGAAACAAGCGAACAAATTTGGCCGTCCTATTATTACGTTTATTGATACTAAAGGGGCGTATCCGGGTAATACTGCAGAAGAGAGAGGTCAATCGGAAGCGATTGCTCGCAACCTGATGGAAATGGCGAAGCTATCGGTTCCTGTTATTGTTGTGGTCATCGGCGAAGGTGGAAGCGGCGGTGCCCTCGCTATGGCTGTGGGTAATCGTGTGTTGATGCTGGAACATGCGATCTATTCTGCAATCTCTCCGAACGGCGCTGCTTCGATTCTCTGGAAGGATGCATCCAAGGCAGATCAGGCGGCTGAAGCAATGAAAATAACAGCCAAAGACCTGTTGGAGATGGAAGTCATTGAAGAGATTGTCCCTGAGCCACGCGGCGGTGCTCATCGGGATTATGAAGCGTCTGCTGCTTTCATCAGTGAAGCTTTGGTCCGTCATCTCGACGATATGAAGGGTTGGAGCGGGGATCAGCTGAAACAGGATCGTTATGAGAAATTCCGTAAAATTGGATCGGTCACGTTTGAACCTCAAGCATCCATTGAAGCCCCTCAAGAGCTTGTAAAAGTCGATGTTGCGAGTAATTTGTCGGGAAATGCTGAATAATGTGACGAATTTCCTATACAAATGAGCAAAAGTATAGTAAATTTAATAGTTGGAAAAAGAAAAATAGATAAAGAGTAATACCTTTAAAATCGGAGGAAACCCAAAATGCGTAAAACGAAAATTGTATGTACCATTGGTCCATCCAGTGAATCTCTGGAGAACACCAAAAAATTGATTATGGCCGGTATGAATGTGGCCCGTCTGAACTTCTCTCACGGTGATTTCGATGAGCACGGCGGACGGATCATTGCGATTCGCCAAGCATGCGAAGAATTGAACAAAACAGTAGCGATCCTGCTGGACACCAAAGGACCGGAAATTCGGACAGGTAAACTCGAAGTTGAACCGATCGAATTGGTTCAAGACGAGTACATCACTTTGACAACAGAAGAAATTCTGGGAACCAAAGAACGTCTTTCCATTACGTATACAGATCTTCCGAATGATGTTGAACCGGGATCTACAATTCTGATCGACGACGGTCTGATCGGACTGACTGTGGTGGAAGTGCAAGGCACCGAGATCAAATGCCGTATCGTTAACGGCGGATCGATCAAAAGCAAAAAAGGTGTTAACGTTCCGGGCGTTGCCATTTCTCTACCGGGTATCACCGAAAAAGACGCTAACGATATCGTATTTGGTATCGAACAAGGTGTCGATTTCATCGCGGCTTCTTTTGTACGTAAAGCAAGTGACGTACTTGAGATTCGTGAATTGCTTGAAAAACACAATGCTGGACATATCCAAATCATCTCCAAAATCGAAAACCAACAAGGTGTCGATAACCTCGACGAAATCCTTGAAGTGTCTGACGGCCTGATGGTTGCTCGTGGAGACCTGGGTGTTGAGATTCCTGCGGAAGAAGTACCATTGGTACAAAAACGCATGATCCAAAAATGTAACGTTGCAGGTAAACCGGTTATCACAGCTACACAAATGCTGGATTCCATGCAGCGTAACCCGCGTCCAACACGTGCGGAAGCAAGTGACGTGGCGAATGCGATCTTCGACGGTACGGACGCAATCATGTTGTCCGGTGAGACAGCTGCGGGTAAATACCCAGTTGAATCTGTTCTGACCATGTCCCGTATTGCTGAAAAAGCAGAATCTGCTCTGCCATACCAAGAGTTGTACCTGAAACAACGTGTTGCTCAACAAACAACAGTTACAGAAGCAATCAGCCAATCGGTTGCTCTCCAAGCTCAAGATTTGAACGCAAAAGCGATCATTACTTCGACTGAATCAGGACATACTGCACGCATGATTTCCAAGTATCGTCCAGAATCTCCAATCATCGCTGTGACAACGGAAGACAGAACTTCCCGTCGTTTGGCTCTGGCTTGGGGTGTAACTCCTGTCAAAGGAAGACTGGTTGATTCCACGGATGCTTTGTTCGAGAATGCAATTGAAGGCGGCGTAAAATCCGGACTTGTTAAAGAAGGAGACCTGGTTGTGATCACAGCAGGTGTACCTTTGGGTCGTTCCGGTTCTACCAACCTGATTAAAGTAAGCCAAATTCCAAACAACGCTTAATAGCGTCTTGGATGGAGAAGCAACAGGAAAGAAGCAATGGGGCTTTATTGTCCCGTTGCTTTTTTTCCATCTTATTGACACTTTACAACGAGGTAACACGTATGAATGATAGAGCGAAGGAGGCCGATAACGTGCGAGAACAGAGCAATGGTAACTGGTATGCGGCACGTCTTCGTGTACGCTATCAAGAAAGTGACCAGATGGGCGTGGTCTACCACGCGAACTATTTGAATTGGTTTGAAATCGGTCGAACTGAGATGATTCGCCAAATGGGGTATACATATCGTAAAATGGAGGAACAGGGGTTACTGCTTCCCGTAACCGGACTGGATGTGAAGTATCACAAGCCTGCCCGATATGATGATGAGATTATCATTTTCACCCGTATTGCTGCATTTAGTGGTCTGCGACTGAATTATGAGTATGACGTAAGACGCATGTCTGAAGAACCTGATGAGCATATGGCGATTGGAGAACGGGTATGGTCAACTGATGAATCACTCCCCGGTGAACGGCTAGTTACAGGTTCTACCCAGCATGTATGGGTGAATGGGGACTGGAAGCCAGTTCGGCTGGATAAGGCAGCCTCTGAGTTATACAGCGCGCTTGAAAAGGTGTGGCTTTCGGGAAAGGGGTAATACGTCAATGCGAAAATGGATGTGGGCTTTACTCTTAATCATTCCGGTGATTGAATTATTTGGTTTTATTCTGATGAGTGACTGGATCGGAGCCGGAAAGACATTGCTTCTCATGATTCTCACGTCCTTGATTGGTATAGCAATGTTGCAGTTTGAAGGGCGAAAAGTACTTGTGGACGCCAAATCCGAGATGGAGCGTGGCAAGGTACCTGGAAGAAAAATGGTCGATGGTCTTTTTATTTTTGTCGGTGGTTTCTTGCTTTTGATTCCAGGCTTTGTAACGGATCTGATCGGCTTTACACTGGTATTTCCTTTAACACGTCCGGTGTACCGTCTGTTCTTCCTGGGGTGGCTGGAGAAAAAAATGAAAAGTGGCAAAATTACGTTTTATCGTCGTCCGAAATGAAACACCAGTTGTTTTGCATAATGAAAAGGCTCCGCTCAACAGATGATTTCTGTTGAACGAAGCCTTTTTCTATTTTCCTGGGTGCTCATAAGGTCATGCCTCATCGGACACGTCCGTTGATGATATACGTTCTGAGGTCGCGTAATACGTTAGCCCGATTGAACGCATCGAGAATCACGAGACTGACAGGGCCAATAATCAAGCCCAGAACACCGAACAACTTCAAACCCACAAACATGCCAACCAGCGTGGCGAGTGGGTCGAGCCCTACACTGCTTGCAAGTACCTTCGGTTCAATAATCTGACGGGCGATCAATAAGATCAAATAGATAATACTAATCCCAATGCCCAGATACAGATCCCCATTCATAAAGAGGTACGCTGCCCAAGGCACCATGATAAGGCCAACACCCAGATAAGGAAGCAGATCGACCAAACCAATCATCAGAGCGATGGTGAAGGCTGAATTGACTTGCAATATAAGCAGTCCAATCATGACGAATAGTGCTGTAATCGAGATCATGATCAATTGTGCTCTTGCGTATCCGAACAGTGCCTTCTTAAGGTCGGTCCAGATGTCGGATATCGGCTTGCGAATGGAAGAGGGTACCCATCCCGATACGGTGATGTTGTGCCTGGTCCAGCTTTTGCTAATGAAGAATGTAGACAACAGAACAACGATTAATACCGCGCCCATGTTCGGCAGGGAAGTCAGCAGACTCAGAATCATGTTGAAAAATCCGGTGACCAGATCTGTGACGGCTGTACCTACCGTTTCAGTTGTTTTACTAATATTGCTGTTGATGGTTTCCTGGTAGTTGGGATTTTCCTTGTAAAATTCATTGATCTGCGCAGTCAAACTTTGAATGGTGTCATTCTGGGTCCAGCGCACAAACGTGTCCTTGATCTCATCAACATGAAGATCAAAGCTTGTCGTAAGTGAAATGACTTCTTTTACCATGCGGGTAATCGCCGCAGACAGCACCACCGCAATGGCTCCAAAATAAAGGATCAATGAAAGAGTCACAGCCAGCCAGCGCGGGAATCGTGCTCGATGCTGAAGCAGTTTCACTAACGGATTCATGGCATAGGCGATAATCCAGGCAATCGCAAAAGGGTACAAGAGCGGGAACAGCAAGTATATGGCAACGGCGATCAGAACGGCCGCAATGATAACCCATAAGCCACGGAGCAGGCGTTTCATTATTATTCTATCCAAGCATCAACTCTCCTTATTTCAATTAAGCCGACCTATGTATGATCCATGAAGCAGTATTAAAAATAGATGGCTATCTTAATTAATATAGAGCATTTACAAGGTTTTGAAACGCCGGGATGTTACCAGATCTTGTTCAAAAGCGGATTTTTGAACAAGATCTATGGGGATTCTTTCTTTTGCCTAGAGTATGCCTTAGTATTACAGAATATAGCAATAGAAAGTTCTCATACGACAGGATTGGTTAAAAAACATTAAATGTCAACCTTGTTTTTGTAAAGGCTTTCAAAAATGCTTTATCGGACCGATAAAGAAGTTTGATGTGCGAATGAACTCTCATCATGTTCACATAAACGACAAAATCCAGTATGATGTTATAAGTAAATACCGATTGACAGATAGGAAAACCGTAGTTTGAAATATTTGTTAATTTTAAAATGAAAATGTTTACAAAAAGAGAATAGGTGCATTTTGGCACTTATATGACACTCTGGAATGGTTCCTGATTTCGCTTATTAAAGGAGAGATGTAATATGACAGCTACCAAAGGTCTGGAAGGCATCGTTGCGACAACCTCTTCGATCAGTTCTATTGTAGACGGTGTGCTCACATACCGTGGTTACGATATCGACGATTTGGCTGAACATGCCAGCTTTGAAGAAGTTGCCTATTTGTTGTGGTTTGGTAAATTGCCAACAACGGATGAACTGAAATCCCTTCGTAAAAGCCTGAGCGATTACGCGCCGATTCCGAGCGAGTTGATTGCACAAATCCAATTGTATCCGAAAAACGTCAGTACCATGGCAGCACTTCGTTCCGTTGTCTCTGCACTTGCACTGTACGATGAGCAAGCGGATGAGATGACAACGGAAGCGAATGAGAACAAAGCGGTTAAGTTGCAAGCACAGTTGCCAACGATTGTGGCAGCCATCGCCCGTATCCGTCAGGGCAAAGAACCTGTGGCTCCAAAAGAAGGCGCTTCCATCGCAGAGAACTTTTTATATATGATGACTGGTGAAGAACCATCCGAGACCGCAGTGAAAGCATTGGATCAAGCCCTTGTCCTGCATGCGGATCACGAGTTAAACGCGTCGACATTTGCAGCCCGTGTAACGGTTGCGACGCTGTCAGATATCTATTCCGGTGTAACTTCCGCCATTGGCGCACTGAAGGGACCACTGCATGGCGGTGCTAATGAAGCCGTTATGAAAATGTTGAATGAGATCGGTACGCCAGATCGTCTTGAAGCGGCAATTCAGGAAAAACTGAATAATCGTGAAAAAATCATGGGCTTTGGACATCGGGTGTACAAAAACGGTGATCCACGCGCCAAACATCTACAGAAGATGTCCAAGGAACTTGGCGAGATGAACAATGATACGCGTTTGTATGATATGTCTGTGAAGATCGAGGAACTGGTAACAGGACAAAAAGGACTGAAGCCTAACGTAGACTTCTATTCTGCTTCTGTATATACCCAACTGGAGATCGAACAGGAATTATTCACTCCGATCTTTGCCATCAGCCGGGTGTCTGGATGGACTGCGCATATTTTGGAACAGCTTGCGGACAATCGCATCATTCGTCCACGTGCGGAGTACACTGGTCCTACAGAACAGAAATACGTTTCTATTGAACTTCGCTAATAGCCGCAAAAACAGTATAATAATATGGACGAGGTGAAGGGTTGGAAAGCAGAGGCTTTACTGGCTTAAGCTCTCAGGACCCTTCTCTCAACAAGACTAGTGGTATGATGAATACTGCATATACGAAACCTAGGAGGAATTTTAACTATGAAATTAGAAAAATTTGCTCACCCAACTGAAGGCGAAAAAATCCAAATTGATAACGGTACACTTCAAGTACCTAGTAATCCAATCATTCCATTTATCGAAGGTGACGGTACAGGCCGTGATATCTGGAAAGCTTCCAAACGTGTATTGGATGCAGCTGTTGAAAAAGCTTATGATGGCAACAAAAAAATCGCATGGTATGAAGTGTTTGCTGGACAAAAAGCATTCGATACATACGGTGAGTGGTTGCCGAATGATACACTGGAAGCCATTCGCGAGTATATCGTAGCGATCAAAGGACCATTGACTACGCCAATCGGTGGCGGTATCCGTTCCCTGAACGTAGCCCTGCGTCAAGAGCTTGACCTGTACACATGCTTGCGTCCTGTTCGTTATTTCGACGGTGTACCTTCTCCGGTTAAACGTCCTGAGTTGGTAGACATGGTCATTTTCCGTGAGAATACGGAAGATATCTATGCAGGAATCGAGTATGCTGAAGGTTCTGAAGAAGTGAAAAAAGTGATCCAGTTCCTTCAACAGGAAATGGGTGCTAACAAAATCCGTTTCCCTGAGACTTCCGGTATTGGTATCAAACCAGTTTCTTCCGAAGGTTCGAAACGTCTGGTACGTGCAGCTGTGCAGTATGCAATTGACCATAACCGTAAGACGGTTACACTGGTACACAAAGGTAATATCATGAAATTCACAGAAGGTGCCTTCAAAAACTGGGGATATGAAGTGGCTGAAGAAGAGTTCGCTGACAAAGTATTCACATGGGCACAATACGACATCATCAAAGAAAACGAAGGTACAGATGCAGCGAATGCAGCACAAAAAGCTGCTGAAGATGCTGGTAAAATCATCGTAAAAGATGCGATTGCCGATATCGCTCTGCAACAAGTATTGACTCGTCCAGGCGAATTTGATGTTATCGCAACATTGAACCTGAACGGTGACTATCTGTCCGATGCACTTGCAGCGCAAGTTGGCGGAATTGGTATCGCTCCTGGAGCGAACATCAACTACGTAACAGGACATGCTATCTTCGAAGCAACTCACGGTACTGCACCTAAATACGCGGACAAAGATGTCGTGAACCCTGGTTCCGTTATTCTGTCCGGAGTAATGTTGCTTGAGCACTTGGGATGGCAAGAAGCAGCTAACCTGATCTACAAAGGTATGGAAACATCCATTAACAATAAAACAGTAACGTATGACTTTGCACGTCTGATGGACGGCGCTACTGAAGTGAAATGTTCTGAATTCGCGGATCAAATCATTAAAAACCTGTAAGGGGAGATGTGAATCTTGACTATTCAGCGCAAAAAAATCACAGTAGTCGGCGCCGGTTTTACCGGTGCTACGACCGCATTAATGCTTGCCCAAAAAGAACTCGGGGATGTTGTACTGGTTGATATTCCTCAACTGGAGAACCCGACGAAGGGGAAAGCACTCGATATGATGGAAGCAAGTCCTGTTCAAGGATTTGACAGTCATATCGTCGGTACTTCCAACTACGAAGATACTGCAGGTTCTGAGATTGTAATCATCACCGCTGGCATCGCCCGTAAACCGGGTATGAGCCGCGACGATCTGGTCAATACGAATGCGGGTATCGTGAAGTCCGTTTGTGAAAATGTGAAAAAATATTGCCCTGATTCCATCGTCATTATTCTAAGCAACCCGGTGGATGCGATGACTTATGCAGCTTATCAGACCCTTGGTTTTCCTAAAAACCGTGTTATCGGTCAGTCAGGTGTTCTGGATACAGCACGTTATTGTACCTTCATTGCGCAAGAGTTGAACGTATCTGTTGAAGATGTTCGTGGATTCGTTCTTGGCGGCCACGGAGACGACATGGTGCCACTCGTTCGTTATTCGAGTGTAGGTGGTATTCCGATCGATACGTTGATTCCGGCAGACCGCATTGAGTCCATTGTTCAACGCACACGTGTTGGCGGAGGCGAGATTGTGAATTTGCTGGGTAACGGCAGTGCCTATTATGCACCAGCAGCTTCGCTTGTTCAGATGACCGAAGCGATTTTGAAGGACAAGAAACGTATCATTCCAGTGATCGCTTATCTTGAAGGTGAATATGGCTATAATGATCTGTTCCTCGGTGTACCAACCATTTTGGGTGGTAATGGCATTGAGAAAATATTCGAACTTGACCTGACAGCGGAAGAAAAAGCAGGATTGGACAAATCTGCTGATTCGGTTCGCAACGTCATTTCGGTAGTAAACCTGTAAGTTTGAAAACTTTTTGAACAGAAGCTAAAAGAAAACCTCCGGTAAACCCGGAGGTTTTCTTTTCTTTGGATAAGTTCCCCAGTATAATGGGATGTGATGTATAGCACACCGAAAATGTTGAGGAGGATGAAAATTTTGACAATGATTATGTATTTGCTCCATATTGTTGGAGCACTGGCGATGGGATTCTATTTGATTCTGCCATTTGTGGTCGGTAAAATCCGTACTTTGAATGCCGCAGCACAAGAGGGAGCCTTTGCATCACTTCGTTCTTTGAACAAAGTCGCGCAGTATGGACTTGTAATCCAACTTCTTACTGGTGGTTACCTGATGACCAAAGGTGAGTATTCTCATGTCTGGATGGCTGTCGTTGTTGTTCTGCTCTTGGCTATTGCGGCTATTGGAGGAATTATGGGTAAACCGCTGCGACTCGCTGCAGAAGGTGTGAAAAACAAACGTGATGTGGGTCCTGAGCAAAGCAAGATCCGTATGTTCAGTACACTTCTGGCTGTATTCTTGCTAATCATGGTGTACCTGATGGTGAATAATCAGGTGATCTAAATGCGTTGCGGACGGTTAATCCACCTTATGAAGATGTATTGTTAGTTGTTGGTTAAGCGTTTGCAGACGTACTTAGGACAAGCCGGATGAGATGTAAGATGGTGTTTCGTTGAAACAAACAAAAAATAGACAGCCTCATTGGCTGTCTATTTTTTGTTATTACCAAGATGAAATCAGCAGTCCTCGGTTTATTTGAACTGGAACTAGAGGGATCACTACCATACATATCATCATACATATTTATCTGACAAGGTCTACATTGGTTAGGATGTACTCACAGTATACGCCCGCACTGCATTTCGACCATTACGCTTGGATTCGTACAAGGCAGTATCAGCATCGCGTAACAAGGACTCCAGCGAATCTGACCCTCCATTGTACTGGGCAATACCAAAGCTTGAGGTGAGCGTAATAGGCACTCCCTTAACATCCAGGGGGTCATTCAACAAGGCAACTCTCAGTTGTTCGGCAAGTTTCTCGGCTTCTTGAAGCGAGGTATTCGGAAGAGCGATGACAAACTCCTCTCCTCCATAACGGGCAAATAACATCTCAGGGCTTAAATATCGATTACAGACAGAGACCACATGAATGATGGCCTGATCGCCAACATCATGCCCGTACGTATCGTTAATACGTTTAAAGTAATCAATATCAAATAAAATAAATGAAACAGGTTGCGGATTAAGCTGAGCTTCACTCAAAATCTCCCGTCCTCTATGCAAAAATTGAGTGCGATTATAGATTTTGGTCAGACCATCGAAATAAGCCAGTTGTTTCAACTGTTCTTGCAAGAAGCGTTGTTCCGTTATATCAATTAACATAATTAGACTGCCCACAGTCTGTGCATCCTTGTTATATACGTAAGATGTCCTGACCTGATAACAGACGGTCTCTCCATTTAACTGCCAGTACAGATCCGTTTGCAATCCTTCTCTTCCGTATTCAACGGGAAATGTCTTTCCAGCAAGATTAAGCCAGATATCATCCAAGGGTTGGCCAATCATGGTTGTATTAAGCTCTGGCAACATGTCACGCAGAGATCTGTTGTAATCGACCAGTCGATTGAAGCTATCCAGTACAATAACACCTTCACGCATGCTCTCGAAAATACTGTCTTTGGCGATGGGTACGATGGTTAGTAGACGTGAGGATAGAATCGCCCAGATATACATGGCAGATGTGATACACATGAGTACGGGTACGGGGTCCATCCCGCCGGGGGTCAAACCAAGCAAATACAGAAAAGCTGCGACCATAGGAATAATCTGTGAAGTAATGAGAGTAAGTAATTGACGACGATACATCTTTTTGGTGTGTCTCCATTGTCCGATCAAAATGAGGCAGGCACATAACAGACAGGAGAAGGTGAATGCACCATGTACAACATACCATTGACCCACTGCGATATCCATCAGAGGAACGGGACTATCTTCTCTCAGCCATACTTTTTTATAAAATAGATGATGAAAGTCATTGGTTGCAACCATACCTAGGGTAATGGAAGGGATTACAAACAGCGCGGCAGTTACCTTTTTGGATAACGTTTTTCCTGTGTACTTTATCATCAACATGAGGCCAAGAGATGCGGAGAAGGGCATGCCTATATACTCCACGGTGGTCCAAAACATCATCTGTTCCAGCGTGTTGCTGGCTAGCTCAATCGCATAACCAAAAGTATATACGGAGAGTGCTGCTGTGTAGAGAATGAATATTTTGGAACTGGGAATCTCGGATCTTCTGAAATAGGTATATAAACACAAAAAGACATTCAGCACGGCTGAAGTAGCGACGAGTGTTATATATGAATTAATATGCGATTCCATTGTCAGGTCTCCATGTTAGGTTAGAATGATTAAACCAATAAAGATGAGAGTTAAAGCACATCAGTATACTGTACATTGTACATCAGCCCAAGCAGCATAGGAATACACTTTGTATCATGAAACAGTCTAATTTCGAATAAATTTCGAATTTTTGGCCAAACAGGCATTGAAGCAAATTGGTTGTTTGATATCTAAAGAGAGTGGTAAATAACGATTAGAGACAGCACGCTGAGGCTTAAGTTGCTGTTCATCGCAGAAGAATAATCTGAACTGTTCATGCCATCCTACAGAATGAGACTTTTTCAGAGAACGAAAGACAAGGAAGTATACAGTTAGGGTCCATGTCTTCTGTAATCCAAACATGTTCACATTTTGAGAGGAGAATGTTAGATGTCAACCAACACACAACAAAATCAAAAAACAATGCCAGCACAGCATCAGGATCAACGCCCCGGTATTGAATCGGAGATGCATCCCAGACCGGAATTTGAGAAGCCTGAATACAAGGCAGCAGGTAAACTGACGGGTAAGGTGGCCCTTATTACAGGGGGTGACAGCGGAATTGGACGTGCTGTTGCTGTTACGTATGCCAAGGAAGGCGCGGATGTCGCCATTGTATACCTGAGCGAGCACGAAGATGCCAAGGAAACGAAACGTCAGGTCGAACAAGAAGGACGCAAGTGCATCTTGATTGCAGGTGACATTGGTGATGATGCCTTTGCGAAGAAATCTGTTCAGCAGACAGTGAATGAACTGGGCAAACTGGACATTGTCGTGAATAACGCAGCAGAGCAGCATCCACAGCAGAATCTGGAGGATATTACGCCAGAACAGTTGGAGCGTACATTCCGTACCAATATCTTTGGCATGTTCTATGTGACACAGGCAGCCCTGCCACATCTGAAGAAGGGCAGCACGATTATTAATACAACCTCTATCACAGCTTATCGCGGAAGCCCAACCCTGCTTGACTATTCATCTACCAAAGGAGCAATCACTTCGTTCACTCGTTCGTTATCAATGAATGTGATTGAGAAGGGAATTCGTGTCAATGCCGTTGCACCAGGGCCGATCTGGACACCACTCATTCCATCTACATTTGATGAGAAAAAAGTAAGTGAGTTCGGCGCAACGCAGCCAATGAAGCGGCCAGGACAACCGGATGAACTGGCTCCCGCTTACGTATACCTTGCTTCGGATGACTCTTCGTATGTAAGCGGACAGGTGATGCATGTGAATGGTGGCGAAGTGGTGAACGGATAATACGTTAAGAACGTTTAGATTCAGGATAGGATTGATTATATAGAGAGGCGTATCGCTTTCAGCATGGCTGAGCGGTGCGTCTTTTTTATATCAGGTGAATATGTATGTCAAAGATGCGGTTAGCACCTGTTTACAAAAGTCGGCATCTCTGTTGATACAACTATGATATTTTATTATTAGCCTTGTCTCACTGCAGTTGATAGCGTATTGCAAAGTACTGACTGAAAAGATTGGGAGTCCCCTAATCTGTGATATGATAGATCGAGCAATTATACTCGGAGGGACAAGTCATATGAAAATGAGCAAACAGAATGCAACACATTATATATGGGGTGCACAGTGCGATGGTTGGCATCTCGTTCAAAATGAAACACTGAGCATTATTCATGAACGAATGCCCGCAGGAACGGCTGAAATACGACATTATCATTCGGTAAGCCGTCAGTTTTTTTTCATCCTCAGCGGTGAAGCATGTATGGAACTTAATGGAGAGACGTTTGTGCTGGAAACCCATGAAGGAATAGAGATTGCACCCGGAATGCCGCATCAGATGAAGAATCGGAGCGACGAAGAAGTGGAGTTTCTTGTGATTTCCAATCCGGGTACCCGTGGGGACCGAATTGAACTGGATTCAATGTAGAGCAATTCATAAGATATTAATCTGATCATAAAGGAAGAGATAGATGAGACCGTTCCGAATTCGCCTTGCCATCATTATGATGGTGCTGATCGGCGTATCCGTCATTGTGGCTGGATATACGATGGGCAGAGTGTTTAAGACTACGCATATAGCCGCATTGGAGCAAACCATGGTGCGTGAAATTAATTTGCTCAAAGCAACTTTTCCATTCCATGATGCAAGTGATCCAACCTCGGAAGCCACACGAAAGTATTATTCAGATCGGGCGCTGGAACTGGATCGTCTGACGGATTCCCGGGTAACCTTCATCAATAAAGACGGCATGGTCATTGGAGATTCCGAGAGTGATCCGGCATCCATGGATAATCACTTGAACCGTGAGGAGATTAAGGGTGCCGTCGGAGATGGATACGGGCAATCCATACGTTACAGTGAGACATTGGGACAAGACATGCTGTATGTAGCACTACCTGTGAATTCGGATCAAAGTGACATGATTGAAATACCTAGCGGCAAATTTGATGGTTACATTCGTCTATCCATGAGTCTACAGGCTGTGGATCAAGGGCTTCAGCGTGGTTGGATGATCATGTTTGCTGCACTTGGGCTATTGTTCTTAATTGTCGCGTTTGTCAGTTATCGGGTTGCACGTGGATTAACCTCCCCGATTGAGCATATTACAAAAGTGGCCCATCGGATCACCAAGCTGGAATACGATGCCAGAGTTGATGTAACGCGTAGAGATGAGATCGGACAGCTGGGGCTTGCCATAAACGGAATGGCAGACAGCTTGCAGTCCCAACTGAAGACGATTCGTGACAATGAAGCGTTGTTACAGAGTGTCCTCGCGAACATGACCGGAGGTATTGTCATGATCGACGCAGGGCAATCTATTGCACTGGTCAATCGGGAAGCGGAGCGTATGCTTGGTATTCAAGCAGGAAAGGTTACGGGTAAGCCTTATACTGAATTGAAAAGACACTACGAATTAACTCGCACCATTGAAGAGAGTGTTGCACTGAAAGAACGGATGCATGAAGAAGTGAGTGTGTTCAACCCGGAGGAAAAACTGATCCGTATTGATGGAGTACCGATGTCCGAAGATGATGGTGGGTATCGAGGCATGTTGTTCCTGTTGCAGGACGTGACGGCGATTCGCCGATTGGAGTCCATGCGCAGTGAGTTTGTTGCAAATGTCTCTCATGAGCTCAAGACACCAGTCGCTGCGGTCAAAGGGTTTGCCGAAACGTTGCTCAGCGGCGGGGTACAGGATAAGGAGACAGAGCGATCATTCCTGAAAATCATCTATGATGAAGGAGATCGACTTAACCGATTAATCGGGGATATTCTGGAGTTATCCAAAATTGAATCGAAACGCGCACCGTTGCAATGCTCACCTGTGCATGTACACTCTTTCTTCGAAATGGTACTGGGCACCTTGTCCAAGGTGGCGGAGAAAAAGCAAATTCGTCTGGAAATGCATGTTCCGGAGGAACTGTACATTGAAGCGGATGAGGACAAGATGAAGCAGATTTTCATCAATCTGTTATCCAACGGCATCAACTATACCCCCGATGGTGGACGAGTGAAGTTACAGGTGACGATGGATAATGATGATGAAGTTGTCTTTGCGGTGTCAGATACAGGAATTGGCATACCGAAAAAAGATTTGCCGCGAATCTTCGAACGATTCTATCGTGTTGATAAAGGCAGATCCCGTAATTCAGGGGGCACAGGCCTTGGACTTTCCATCGTTAAACATCTGGTGGAATTGCATCATGGCAAATTGTCTGTAGAGAGTGAACTGGGCATGGGGACAACGTTCCGTGTGATCCTTCCATTCATTCAGGAAGAAGAGATGTAGGCGTCTGGTTAGGGCGTGTCTCAAAATTCGCTGAAGTGCATCTTTTACCGCCTTTTCGCCCCCTGCTGCGTCACTTTCCCTTGACGTGCCCCGGCACGCCTGCGGAAAACTTCCTGGCTTGGAACGAAAATTCGGAAAAATCTGCTTCCTTCAGAATTTTCAGACACGCCCTATCAAAATGTAAAAAGTGTGTATTGTTTTACACCGCGTTAACAAATTAGTGCTATGATAGAAAAAGTGTTGTGGCAACAGACAACCTATGAAGAGAGAAGGGGTATCATGGCACAGCGTTTACTAGTTATTGAAGATGAACCTACATTATCAAGATTACTCACGTATAACCTGACACAGGAAGGTTACGACGTTACGGCAGAGGATCACGGATCTGCAGGATATGATCGGGCCTTGTCCCAGGAATTTGATCTCATTTTGCTGGATTTGATGCTTCCGGGCATGAATGGTCTGGACATTCTGAGCAAGTTAAGAATACAGGGTGTTAGTACACCTGTTATCATTCTGACGGCCAAGAACGGTGAAGCCGAGGTTGTACAGGGACTGAAATCGGGTGCCGATGATTATATTACCAAACCATTTGGTGTATCTGAGTTATTAGCCCGAGTGGATGCGGTATTAAGACGTTATTCCAATGGCGAAGATTTACCACAGCTTGAGGACAAAGATGGCTCACGAATCATTCTGGGAGAACTGGAGATCTATCCTTTGAAATATGAAGTGACACTGGGTGGACAATCCATCAGTCTGCGTCCAAAAGAGTTCGAAGTACTGCTATATTTGGCCAAAAAGCCGGGTGTGGTACTGACAAGGGATGATCTGATGAACGCTGTGTGGGGCTTCGATTATATCGGAGGTCAACGAACCGTGGATGTACACGTCAGCTCATTACGTAAAAAGCTGGAGCTGGACCCGGAATCGGTTCACATTGATTCCATTCGTGGTGTAGGTTATAAATTGGTTGTCAAAAGAAAAACTCCCCATCATTCAAGTTAGCAATGATCGGGGAGTTTTATTTTACGTTCATTTAACATAAAGGAAGATTTTTCTTTACGTAGAGGGAGTAGCATGGACTTATCTGAGTGATACTTTGTACCTACATAACCCACCTCAAGACGGAGGTATTACGTAAAGGAGATTGCGCATTTATGCCCATGTTGCTCGAAGTGAAACCTGACCAGCCTCATGTTGTTTTACATAATGAAGAATTAACGACACCCATAATGGAGCAAACTGAAGTAGCACTAGTTGCTGAAGAATCTGTGATCCATTTGCATGACTATTATCGTCAGGTACCTGTCGCCGGAGTCCATACCACCTGTGGAGAAGCAGCGACGATGATGAATCAGGATCAGGAGTACCCATGTATTGTATTGTGTGATGAGCAGATGAAACCTACTGGATTGTTAATGCGAGAAACGTTATATCGGATGTTAAATGGCCGTTTTGCCGCAGATCTATTCTACCGTAAGCCGGTCATACAAGTAGTGAATACATCTCCGGTTATAGCAGATATTCATATGGAAGCCGCAACGATTATTGATATCGCACTTGGACGGAATGAACAGCATTTCTACGATTGTCTGCTGGTTACGGAACAAGGCAGACTGCTTGGTGTGCTGACGATGCGAGACGTAATGTCCCTCTCTCGCAGACTGCAACAGGCTGTTACGGAAGAGCGTATACGTACAGTAACCGAGAGCAGACAGGAGATATCCAGAATCAACGATGCGGTCACCAAGCTGGTGAATGCTGCGAATCAGACCGTTCATGAGGCCCGTGAGATCATGGCATTGTCCAAGCATGGAGAAGAGAGTTTGAAGGACGTTGATGCTTCCTATAACCGGGTACATCAGCATATGGAGAGTCAAGGACAACATGCGGATCACATGCTGAATTCGATCAAAACAGGCTCAGGCATGGCACAATCCATTCGCTCCCTGGCAGATCAAAGTGGTCTCCTCGCCCTGAATGCTTCCATTGAAGCAGCTCATGCCGGTGAATATGGACGAGGTTTTCAGATTGTTGCAGGCGAGATTCGAGCGCTCGCAAAACAGACCCGTGAGGTTGCGGGGAACATGTCTTCATTGCTAGAGAATATTGGTGGATTGACCCTTCAGACTGTTGAACTGGTTAAGGCAAGCGGAGCGGAGATTGACGACAGTTCGGTGCATGTCACCGCAGGGGGAGCAACGTTCCGACAACTGAACAGTGCGGTGAGAGATTTGTCTCGTATAGCAGAGGAGATCGCCATGGAAGGCGGGAAAGCTGGAGAAGTTGCAGAGCACATTCGTACGAAGCTGGATGAGATGGTTTCGAATAGTGAGTAAACTATAAAGTAGTCAATAAAGCAGGCATCAGCAATCAGATTGATCCATCAAGCAGATCATGAAGGTTAAGGATGTCTTTTTTACATTCCGTTAACATGAAAGTGATACTGTTTTTACAATGAAAGGGTAGGATATTAAAGATGGCCGAGCAGCGATGAAAGATTATCAGCATCGGTCTCAACGTAAAGGGAGTTTCCGTGTCCCTGCAGCGAAGGAGAAGTGAACATCCATGAAGGACCTCATTCACATTGAAAATCTTAATTTATATTATGATACGCATCACGCGCTTAAAAATATATCGATGGATCTGCCGGAAAAAACCGTTACTGCGTTCATCGGGCCGTCAGGTTGTGGTAAATCGACATTGCTTCGAACGTTAAACCGGATGAATGACATGATTCCGGGTGTTCGTGTGGAAGGACAGGTTATGCTGAATGGCTCCGATATCTACAGTAATGAGATTGAAGTGGAGACACTACGCAAACGAGTTGGCATGGTGTTCCAACAACCGAATCCTTTTCCAAAATCCATATACGATAACGTGGCTTATGGACCGCGCTTGCACGGGGTAACCCAAAAGGCTGAACTGGATCAGTTGGTGGAACAAAGTCTTGTCCATGCTGCCCTATGGGATGAAGTAAAGGATGTATTGAAAAAGTCGGCACTTAGTTTGTCCGGCGGACAACAACAGCGTCTCTGTATTGCACGGGCGCTGGCTGTACAGCCTGACGTTCTGCTGATGGATGAAGCAACGTCTGCACTCGACCCGATCTCCACATTGAAGATTGAGGAACTGGTGAAAGAATTGCATCACAAGTACACGATCGTTATGGTTACCCACAATATGCACCAGGCGGCACGGGTATCTGGACGCACGGTATTTTTCCTGAATGGTGAAGTGGTGGAGGCAGCTGATACGGAGACGTTATTCTCCACACCGCAAGATTCCCGGACCGAGGATTATATATCTGGAAGGTTCGGTTAAGCGAGCTGAATTGGAATGATCCCGGCATACCCGGAGATGATGGATAAGGAGGACATGAAATCTATGATTCGCAGAAAAGAATTTGATCAGGAGCTTGAAGAGCTGCGTACCTTGCTCAAACAAATGGGTGAACATGTAGGAGCAGCATTGGATGGTGCTATTGAGAGTTTACAAACGATGAACGCGGAGAAAGCTCAGGTCATCATCAAGAATGATGCGAATCTGAATGCCCTTGAAGACAAAATTATGGAACTTGGCTCCAAACTGATCATCACACAACAGCCGGTGGCAAAGGATCTCAGACGTATTATCGTGGCATTCAAAATCTCCAGTGATCTGGAGCGTATGGGAGATCTTGCGCTCGATGTGGCGAAGGTAACACTCCGGATGGATGGACAGAAGCTGATTAAACCTCTGGTGGATATCCCGCAAATGGCAGAAATCGTGAAATCCATGATTGATGAATCCATCGAATCTTTCCTGAAAGAAAACACAGACCTGGCCTACAAAATGGCTCAGACAGACGATCAGGTCGATCAACTGTACAGCCACATGATCAGTGATCTCTACACGTTAATGACAGAGCATCCGAATCAGGCTTCACAGGCTATGCTGCTGATGATGGTTGGGCGTTACATTGAACGGATTGGTGATCATGCAACCAACATTGGTGAGAGCACGGTGTACCTGGTGACAGGTAAACGTCCGGATCTGAATCAATAGGAAGAGCATTGCTTTGGAATTGGGGAATCAGTACTGATTAAGTAATGCAATCATATGAATGGAAAAGGGCTTTCTCTCAGGTAGGCTGTGTACAGCTGTCTGTGGAGAAGGTTCTTTTTTTGCGATTAAATGTAAAGTGAAAGAGGCTATTCTTTTTGATGTGACAGGTGGGTATGGTATCATGAGAGTAGATGTAATTTGAAGAGGTTGACCATATAATACGCGAGGTGCTGGAATGGACAAGTTTATTCTCATAGATGGAAATAGCATTATTTACAGGGCGTTTTTTGCAATGCCGCCTCTGACCAACTCGAAAGGTCTGCATACCAATGCGGTATATGGCTTCACTACGATGCTGCTGAGATTGCTTGAAGAGCATAAGCCTACACATGTCATGGTTGCATTTGATGCAGGCAAAATCACGTTCCGCCACGAAGGGTATCAGGAATACAAGGGTGGACGGGAGAAAACACCACCAGAGTTGTCAGAGCAATTCCCTTTGCTCAAAGAACTGCTGAAAGGACTTGGCATTGCTCAGTTTGAGCTAACTGGATTTGAAGCGGATGACATCATCGGAACGTTAACCAAACGCGCAGATGAAGCGGGTAGACAGGTGCTCGTTGTATCGGGTGACAAAGATATGCTGCAGCTTGCTTCCGAACATGTACATATCGGGCTGACGCGTAAAGGGGTAACCGATATTGAGCTGTATGATCCTGCTCAGATTAAGGAGCGTTATGGTCTGACGCCGCTGCAAATTATTGATCTCAAGGGTCTGATGGGCGATGCGTCCGATAACATTCCAGGGATTCCCGGGGTTGGAGAGAAAATAGCGTTGAAGCTGCTGCACCAGTTCGGATCGGTAGAAGATGTGCTGAACGGCACTAGTGAGCTGAAAGGCAAGATGAAAGAAAAGATCGAGGCCCATGCCGAAGATGCCCGGATGAGCAAACAACTCGCGACGATTCACCGGGAAGTTCCGCTGGAGCAGACGTGGGAGGATATGCAATTCGCTGGATTAAAAGAAGAACATGCGGGCCCTGCATTGGCCAAGCTGGAATTCAAATCCTTGCTCGAACGCCTGTCGTTCAGTGGCAGCATCGGTTCTGAACAGGAAGCGGTCCCTGCTGCCGAAGTTGAATCCTCCATTGCAACAGAGGACAACATCAGTGAGTTGTTCAGTTCCCTGGATTCCATTGATGTCCTCCACGTGGAGACACATGGGGATAACCCGCACCAAGCGAAACTGATTGGACTTGCTGTAGGTTCCGCTGGAACGTATACGTTCATATCTCCCGAATTGCTTCATTCCGAGGCTGCGGCTCCAGTGCGGGCTTGGCTTGGTAATTCAGACCAGCCGAAGCGCGGTTATGATCTTCATCGTGTGGACCTGGCCCTGCATGCGCATGGCATTGAATTTGCTGGTGCGTCATTTGATGTACAACTGGCAGCGTATTTGCTTGATCCAACGGAATCCAACCAGACGATTAGTGGACTCACGACCAAGTATGGTCTGCCTTCGCTTGTGGAGGATGACACGGTTATGGGCAAAGGGGCCAAGTACAAGGTACCGGAAGTGGAGATTTTGGGTGATTTCCTATGCCGAAAGGCTGCGGCAGTAGCAGCCATTATTCCACTTCAGGAGCAAGTGCTGGAAACCGATGAGATGAATTCGCTGTTCCATGAACTGGAGATGCCGTTGTCACGTATATTGGCGGACATGGAGAAACAGGGTATCAAGGCCAATACAGCCGATCTACAGGCTTTGGGCAGTGAGTTTGAAGAACAGATCAGCAGGTTGATGGCTGAGATCTACAAGCTGTCAGGAACGGAATTTAATCTGAATTCACCAAAGCAACTGGGTGAGATTTTATTTGATAGACTGGGCTTGCCAGTGGTGAAGAAAACAAAAACGGGTTATTCCACAGATGCGGAAGTATTGGAGAAATTGGCTCCTTATAATGATGTGGTCAAGCATATTCTGCAATATCGTCAGCTTGCCAAGCTGCAATCCACTTATGTGGAAGGATTGCTCAAAGAGATATCCAATCGGGATGGCAAGGTGCATACGTATTATCGTCAGACCATTGCTGCAACGGGACGACTTAGCAGTCAATTCCCGAACTTGCAGAACATTCCGATTCGGATGGAAGAAGGTCGCAAAATCCGGAAGGTATTTGTTCCTTCCGAGCCAGGATGGTCCATTTTGGCAGCAGACTATTCCCAGATTGAACTGCGAGTACTGGCCCACATTTCGGACGATGAGCGCTTGAAGGAAGCGTTTGTCAACGATATGGATATTCATACAAAGACAGCTTCGGATGTATTCGGCGTGAAGCCTGAGGATGTGGATGGGGATATGCGTCGTTCCGCCAAGGCAGTTAACTTTGGTATCGTGTATGGCATAAGTGATTATGGTTTATCACAGAACCTGCATATTACACGTAAAGAGGCTGCGCAGTTTATTGATCAGTATTTTGAAGTGTTCCAGGGTGTCCGCCGATACATGGATGACATTGTGAAGGAAGCTCGTCAGGATGGTTACGTCAAAACGCTGTTGGAACGTCGTCGCTACCTGCCAGAGATTAATGCCAGTAACTTCAATCTGCGTTCCTTCGCAGAGCGTACGGCGATGAATACACCGATTCAGGGAACAGCGGCAGATATCATCAAGCTGGCCATGGTACAGATGGATGAAGCGCTACGGGAACGCAAGTTGAAGAGCCGTATGTTGCTTCAGGTGCACGATGAACTTGTATTCGAAGTGCCTGCGGATGAATTGGAACTGATGAAAGAGTTAGTACCATCTGTTATGGAAAAAGCGTTGGAACTGTCGGTTCCGCTGAAAGCAGAAGTCAGCTTTGGTGATAACTGGTACGAAGCGAAATAAATCAAGTGCCGTGCGGTTTTTCCGGTATTTTACAAAAGGCCTTTCCATGTTTGAGATATAAGAAAAGGGTCCCGCTGAGCGCCATCTTCCGTTATAATATAGGGGAGGTGAGAACATCATGCCGGAATTACCGGAAGTCGAAACAGTCAGAAGAACATTGAATCAACTTATTGTGGGCAAAACGATTGATCATGTTACCGTTAGCTTGCCGCGGATTATTCAGCGGCCGGACGACATAGATGCATTTGCAATGGAACTCGCGGGACATACCGTCATTGGGGTGGAGCGCCGCGGCAAGTTTTTGCGTATTTTGCTGGACGGGCTGGTGCTTGTCTCCCATCTGCGGATGGAAGGAAGGTACGGTGTGTACGAGCAGCATGAAGATGTGGACAAACATACACATGTGATCTTCCATTTTAATGATGGTACGGAATTGCGTTATAAGGATGTGCGTCAGTTCGGTACGATGCATCTGTTCAATGCAGGTGAGGAACTGGTGTCCAAACCTTTGCTTAAGCTGGGACTGGAGCCGCTTGATCCCGCCTTTACGGTAACTGCATTCCGCGAGGCGGTTGGCAAGCGTACAACCAAAATCAAGGCTGTGCTTTTAAATCAGGCATATGTGGTCGGTATCGGGAATATTTATGTGGACGAGGCTCTATTTCGCGCAGCTATCCATCCCGAGACGATTGCCAAGACACTGACCGAAGCTCAGTTAACGGTGCTTCATGAAGCGATTGTGGCTACGTTGCAAGATGCAGTGAATGCAGGTGGATCTTCCATCAAGTCCTATGTGAATGGACAGGGTGAGATGGGGATGTTCCAGCATCAACTGAAAATCTATGGACGCAAATCAGAACCTTGTACAACTTGTGGTACGTTAATTGAAAAAACGGTGGTTGGTGGCCGTGGCACGCATTTTTGTCCGAACTGTCAGCTGTTGTAACATGAACTGAATGAACGAAATGATGAAATCATAGCACCCTTGGATTCCTCCCTCCATATACTGATATGGCAGAAATAAGCGGGCGTATACCCATACTGGCATCTTCAGTTGGCACGAGTACCGCACAGAGGAGGAGTCCGGGGTGCTGCATCATTTTATTTCATTGCTGGCGCTTGCTTTGGCGCTTAGTTTAGATGGTTTTGGAGTCGGGATTACATATGGGTTACGGAGGACTAAGATTCCCCTGTTATCTATCGCTGTTATTTCGATCTGTTCGGGATTTGTTATTGCCTTGTCGATGCAAGTAGGTGTGATGTTGTCCCATGTGGTGTCACCGGATATCGCTTCGATCGTGGGAGCCGTCATATTGATAGGTATTGGTGCATGGTCACTGTTGCAACTAATTCGAAAGCAAGGCAAAGAACAGCTGGAAACAGACACTGGAATGGGTGAGGGAACAGAAGCAAAGGTAACTGGAGTGGGAGAAGCACAAGAGAGACTGTCGGATTCAAAGGGCAGGAATCAGGTGCTCGCACTGGATCTGGAGCAGTCGGCTTCAAATGGATCACTGGAACGAATGGTATTTACACTGGAGCTGCGCAAGCTGGGCGTTGTCATTCAGATCCTTCGCAGTCCCTCCAAGGCGGATATGGATAACTCGGGGAGTATATCTGCTCAAGAAGCGATGTGGCTGGGTATTGCCTTGTCTCTGGATGCGTTTGGAGCAGGTTTGGGAGCGGCACTTCTGGGATTCCCTACACTATGGACAGCACTCATTATTGCACTGTTTAGTGGGGCGTTTCTGTCACTCGGCATGAAGGTTGGCCTACGATTCTCAGCTCTGCGCTGGATGCGAAGACTGTCTGTATTGCCAGCGCTAATGTTAATGATTATGGGAATAATGAAGTTGTTATGAGGTGAAACGATGAATATAGGCTTAACCGGCGGGATCGCGACAGGCAAAAGCAGTGTTTCCGCCTATCTCGCCAGTAAGGGAGCGTTGCTCATCGATGCAGACGTTATTGCCCGGGAAGTTATGATGCCTGGGCATCCCGTGTTGGCCGCCGCTGTTAAGCGGTTTGGACAAGCCATACTGAACGAAGATGGAACAATGGATCGGAAAAAGCTTGGGAGTATTGTTTTCGAACAACCAGAGGAACGAAAGGCATTGGAGGCTATCACACATCCGGCGATCCGAAAAGAGATGCGCGAACGGGCTGCTGCATACGCGTTGCAACATCCGGATAAACTTGTGGTATCTGATATTCCTTTGCTCTACGAATCAGGTCTGGAGGACGGTTTTGAGGAAGTCATGGTTGTATATGTCCCGAGATCGGTGCAACGAGATCGCTTGATGAGTCGGGATGGAATGACTGCAGCACAGGCTGAGGCTCGAATGGATGTACAGATGGATATTGAGCGCAAAAAACAGCTGGCAGACATTGTTATCGATAACAGCGGCTTATGGTCTGCGACGGAACAGCAAATTGACTCATATCTACAGCGTAAGGGTTTGTTATGAGAATATTGCGTAAGAAACGTGTATTGCTGTTGATGTTTGTTTCCTTTGTACTGGTGTTATTTCTGAATACAAACTGGATGGCATGGTTCTATCCCATACATTATAAGGAAGAGATCCGTGCCCAATCTCAGAGTTATGAGGTTGATCCGTTTCTGATTGCTTCCATTATCAAGGTGGAGACCAATTTTAAGACAAGCAAGGAATCCAAACGAGGTGCCATTGGGCTCATGCAACTGATGCCGGACACGGCGAACTGGATACTGGAACAAGCCAAAATTCCCGACACTTCGCTGGAGGAATTAAAGCACGAGCCAGAACGAAATATTCAGTTAGGCACATGGTATCTGCGGAATCTGTCCGATCAATTTGATGGCAATGAAGCAGTTATGATCGCTGCCTATAATGCGGGTCCAGGCAAAGTAAACAGTTGGCTTAGAGATGGTGTATGGGATGGCTCGTTCGATACGGTGAAAGATATTCCGTTTGGTGAGACGCGTCACTATGTACAAAGAGTCATTTACTATTATAATCAGTATGTAAAGATCTATAATACGTTCTAAGTATATAAGTAGAAGCACAGAGCAGGCCGGTTATTCACCGGCCGCTCCATGCTCCTCTGTGTAGCGTATTACGATGCAGATATTATTGGTATTGACCTGCCAATTGCTGTTCTGCAATTGTTACCAGACGCTTCGTGATGTATCCACCGATCGAACCGTTCTCGTAAGAAGTCATGTTACCTTGGTATCCGTCTTGTGGGATGCTGATTCCGAGTTCTTGAGCAACTTCATATTTCATTTGCTCGAGTGCTGCGGAAGCTTTAGTTACCACCAAGTTGTTGGAGTTACCATTGCTTTGTGCCATTGCTGTTCACCTCCTCGCGGGTTGGTAAAAGTATTATGTGTCGGCAATGCGTTTTTCATTACAAAATCAGTACAGGGAATATGTGGTAAAAAGTAAAACGTGGGAAGTGATCTGTTTTGAAGTGTCCTTATTGCGGTTATATGGGTACCAAAGTGCTTGATTCGCGTCCGGCCAACGAAGCAAAATCCATTCGTCGTCGCCGTGAGTGTGAGCAGTGTGCCCGAAGATTTACAACGTTTGAGATGATTGAGGAGACTCCACTGATCGTCATTAAGAAAGATGGCAGTCGTGAAGAGTTCAGCCGGGACAAAATTCTCCGTGGGCTTATTCGTGCCTGTGAGAAACGTCCAGTCTCCGTAGAGACCCTGGAGATGATGGTATCTGAAGTGGAGAAATCTCTGCGTAATACAGCCGATGCTGAAGTTGAGAGTCGCCAGATTGGTGAGCTGTTGATGGAACAGTTGTTTCCAGTCGATGAAGTGGCGTATGTCCGTTTTGCGTCGGTATACCGCCAGTTCAAAGATATCAATATGTTCATGAAAGAACTGAAATCCCTGTTGTCCAAAGACGATCTGGAGGATTAGTGAAGTTGGTAAAGGGAGAAGAGCAGTCTGGAGTTCCAGTCCGTGTGTACCAGAGAAATCGGTTGTTCTTCTCCAATCACTTTGGATCTTGAGAAAGTGATTGACAGCGAAAGCTGGATTTTATATGATATAGGAGTCGCCTGTGGAACGTAGCAGTGTTGGACAAGTTATCTATTTCATATCCTGGGGCCTTAGCTCAGCTGGGAGAGCGCATCGCTGGCAGCGATGAGGTCAGGGGTTCGATCCCCCTAGGCTCCATAATCAAGAATGCCATCACATTATTGTGATGGCGTTTTTTTGTGCGTGAAATAAATCAAAACATGCATTAATTAATTAGAATTTTTTGGACTTGGGGATGAATATTCTAGATGCAAAAATAGAGGGTTTAAAGTCCTGACTGTGGAGTTGTCAAAAAAAGTACAGTTTGAAAACAAGGAGACCCTACCGGCTGGATATTGTCCAGTCGGTAGGGTCTCCATTTTTCTGTATACGCTTTCAGTCAGCCAGATATTCGACGAATCTTACAAAGATCGTGGCTACTTCGGCACGGGTGGCGGTGGCTTTGGGAGCAAAGAAGTTGTCCGGCTTGCCTACTACAATGCCGGTGCCCCGCAGCGCCTGAACGGCCTCCAACGCCCAAGAGCTGATCTCACTCTCGTCCGTGAAGGACTTAGCGTGGCTTTCAGGCAGCTCATAGCCCTTGTACTTCATGTAGTTGTATAGTATCACCAGCATCTGCTCGCGCGTCATCGGTGAATTGGGGTCAAACAGGTTTGCGTTTGTACCGTTGACTATGCCTTTTTCGGCCGCCCACTCAGCTGCCGCGGTGTACCATTGCCCGTCCGTCACGTCGTTAAAGCGGGAACTCGTGTAGCTGGAGAGGTTTACGTTCTCAAGATTGGCCAGTACCTGCACGAACATTGCACGTGTCATTGCGGTGCCGGGTGAGAACGTTGTGGACGTCGTGCCGTTGAAAAGATCGTATGTGTAGGCGAAATTTATATAGCTGTAGAACCAGTCGTCCATGTTGGCATCCCTGAAAGGATTGCCCGATATCACGAGGAAGCCCAGTGGGGTGGCGTCATCAACCGCCAGCTCCGTACCCTCACGGATGTTCAGCGACATGCCGTTATCTAAGCTAACTTTTGCGCCGCTCGGTCCTATCACAACCGCTCCGCCGCTCCGTATCTTCGATCCGCCATGGATATCCACACGGTTGCCGTTTGGCAGGTTCACATGCGCGTCTTTGCCGCCTACTGTAACCGTACCGTCGCTCGCGATCGTCGAGCCTCCCGAAATGGTCACTGTGCTGTTGCCGCCGGGTAGTGTCACTTCGGCGCTCTTGTCTGCCGGAATGGTTACCTTACCGTTTGAGTCTATCGTTGTGCCTTCAGGTACCTTAATCTTCGTCCCGCCTTTGGTCGCAATCTCGCCGCCACCGGGGAGGGTGGTGTTGCCGTTTTTGTCTGTGACCGCGGGCTTATCCTTCGGTGTATTCACTGTGTAGGTCGACTTCAACGTTCCAGCGTCTGTCCCGGTGCCCGTATTGTCGGTGTTGCCCGTATTACCGATGTTGCCGGTATTTCCGGTGTTTCCGGTGTTGCCCGTATTGCCGCCAGAATCAGGCACAGTGGGAGTCGTCGTCTTCATCGGCGTCGTCGTTGCACTGATCTCCGCGCCGTCGCCCTTTGCATTCACCGCGATGATGGTGAAGTTGTAGCCTTGGCCGTTTGTCAGGTTCTTAAAGGTATATTTGGTCTCCGTCGCATCCAGTGTGACCGGCGTCACGTTGCCATACCATACCTTGTAGCCCAATATCGCACTGCCACCGTCGTCAGCAGGGGCGGTCCAGCTCAATGTGACCTGTCCGTCACCGGCTGTCGCTTTGAAGCCGCTCGGAGCACCGGGCACGACCGGTTTTCTCTGCGCGAACATCCAATCAAAGACGTCTGTGTAGTCATTGTTCCAAGCTGGCAAGTTAGAGGACTGCGCCGTGGGAGCTATGCTCCAATTCCCCATAGTTATCTCGTTGTAAAGAACCGCAGCTTCAACTTCGTGCGCTATGTAATCAGCCAGAACAGGTGTGTTGGCCGGATTCGGCCTCAGATTCGGCTGATCAAATTGATTGTAGGGCCACGTAAGGACCTCATTACTCTCAAAGCGCGAAGCCCTCGCGTTGATCATTTTCGGCATATTGTTATTGATAAAGTTATTGAGGTTAGTCTGGTAGCCTCCAACATTATGAGCATTTAAAAACATCCAATAGGCCAGGTTGTTGTGAGCGTCATTGTCCTTAGCGTTTGGTGAACCGCTTACCGGGGCCATAGGTGCGGCGGCAGCGAAGAAGCCAGGGTAGCTGTTAACTAAGTTGTTCGTATACTGGCCGCCCCAGGAGAAGCCTGCTGCGTAAACACGATTAGGGTCTACTTCGCCGCTGGCAATCAGGGCGTCTATGACCTTCTTAACATTCTCGGTTGAGGGAACAGATACGCCATTATAGGAAATATTCAGTACATGGCTGGCGTACTTGTCAGGATTTTTCTCCATTTTTTTCATTAGAGCGACCGAGCCGTTGGCGGATTTCATGGCCGCTTTTTGGTCTGTCGCAGCGTTTGTACCGCCGCGTGACATGCCGTGAGTATAAACATACAGCGGCAATCCTTTGATCACTTTACCGTCTTCATCCTTGTGTAGGTAGAGCGAGCGATTGACCGAATTGTCCGTGAATGTTGTAAACTTGTCAAGGATCGGATTCACAACTTTGTCCTGTTCAAAAACCACGTTGCGAAGTGGACTCCCCTCTGTCAGTACGATCTCTCCGTTTGGGACGATGTTGTAAACCTGCTTTGTCGAGTTACTGCTGCCATCCAGCGTTGTTTTGCCGCCGCTCGCTGAATAAAACTCAGACTCAACTACGATGTAACGGCCACTTGCCAGTCCGTCCTGATAATCCGGTGAATTGCTTACTGGCCCCAGATAGCCGCGTACTTTCGGCTCGTCATTAGCGTATACCCTTGTGATTTTGCGTGGTCCTTCAAAGGTCACTGCTTCGCCGTTCAGGGTTGTGTTCCTAGCCGATAAGGCAAACAAGTCCGGATTAAGCGCGGAGCCTAACGCTGCCTTCCCCTCGCCTAAGTCGATGATGACAGCCGTTGTGTACTCGCCACTGGCGAAGTTGTCATTCCATACAACAAAGGGAAGTAGCCCCGCGTCCGGATCGTTTTTGAATGTTACGTGAATGGTATGGTCAGCCTCAATATTCGAAAAGGTATAAGTGCCAGCAGATAGAGTCACGGTCTCGCCGTCTACCGTTACGGTATCCACCATTTTGCCGGAATCGGGGGTAAACGTAAATTCTTTGTTAGAGTCCCGATCTACTCTCAGAACATCGCCAGGTGGGTTCGGCGTTATTCGGCCGCCCGGTCCCGCAGTGGCGGTGATTGAGAATCTGGTGTCCACTTCATTGGCTAAAGAGAGCTGCAGGCTGTCTGTAAAAGAAGCAGCGCTGGTGTAAGCCGCGTCCGGATCTCCGAAACTGGAAACGACTTCATAGCGGTCACCGCCCTTTTCCGTTGAGTTATTGATATAAACCTCAAAGGTAAGCTTGCCCTCCTCCAAGGTCAAGGTTCTTTTGGGTATTCTCATCTCCACGATATATCCTGTTTCCGTGATCTGGGTCCATGCAGCTCTGCCCGGAGCGGCCTGCCCTGAGAACACGCCCGTCGCGCTGACGCGCCATTGGTTTGAGCCTCCGGTTCCGGTGCCGACATAAAACTCCAGACTGTCGTACTGGTGATCTCCGCCAGCTCCCTGATATAGATTACTGTCATTCACAACTACTCGGGAATACAGGTAGTCATGGTCCCAAAGGATTTTGGCTGTGCCCGTGGCATGGGGTCTGGGATCGGCGGGCACAGTGCTTTTGTTGATGTGATGCTCCATGGTCTGGCCCCAGAGTGGGTCGTTTGACCCGAGTTCGGGAGTTCCAAAAATGGCGGTGGGTGTTTCATTCGCTTCTGCGTTCTCGATGTTGTCAGTGGCGGCGGCATAGCTGGTAGGCATTAGCGACGCCACCATTACCAAGCAACAGAGGAACGCGAGCATTCTGCTAAATCGTTTTGGCATAAATGAAAATCCTCCTTATTTTTCGATGCGGTACGCCCACGGCTTACCGCATCGTATTTGGACACGTTGTCCATATGACAAGCGCCCAACTATATATATTATGTTTATCAGGCGTTCAATCCTTTAATTTAAACATAGAGTATATTTAGAATGAAAACGATTACTTCGAAGTATAGGGATAGTGTTGAAGTTTGCTTGAATTGCAATAAAAAAATCCACCTTATTAACAAGATACTACATTGAATTGGAAGTGTTGAAGATGTAATATGAGAAGAAATGTAAGCGCATTCTTTTTTTAAAAAAACGTATCTCTATTTCCTTGAGCGAGGTGGTCTGGTTTTATAGGTGAGAGATATGGGTTGTATGCTTCTGAAAATTAATCGAAGGGAAGAATGCTATGCGGAAGCAAATTACAATCCTAATGTTAGTTTTACTTATGACCTTCAGTAGCTGGTTTAATCTTGTTCTGCCATTTAGCAATCAAGCTTCAGCGGACACAATAACACCAACGATGTTGGCGCATTATCCATTGCTTGAGGATGTACAGGATATATCAGGTAATGAAAAGCATGGAACGGCCGTAGGAGACATTACTTACACCGATGGTCTCACTTTACCTGGGGGAACAGATAGTAATACAAACTACGTTCAGCTTCCTACTGGTTTGTTTGATAATCAAGAAAATACAACGATATCTGTATGGATCAAGAGCAACACTGGAAGTGGGAACTACTCAGCATTATTCTACGGTACTCCAGCAGCTGGCAATAACTTGCCAACGAATTACTGGATGTTTAATCCATCGAATCCAAGTGGTGATTTTAAGTCAGTATTTACGAATAACAATAATGTTGACCAGCCTTGGACGACTGAGGTAGGGGTATCAGGCACTTCTACGTCACAGTACGAAGGTCAATGGGTTCACTATACGACGGTCATTACAGAACGCTCTATTACAGGTTACATTAACGGTGTAAGTATAGGCACGACCGCCAAAGAGAAAACAACAGCAAGTTTTGGTACTGATTTGCATGCTTACATCGGTCGCTCCAATTATTTAGGGGATGCTACTTTTGCAGGCAGCTTTCAAGATTTAAGAATTTACGGAGAGGCACTAGATAATGAAGATATCGCTGTAGTATATGAACAATCGTTTAATGAAAAGCAAATACAACAAGGCAAAATAGAGCTAACGTTAGGTGATATATCGGCAGTTACAGAATCTCTTGAACTGCCTACTCAAGATAAGAATGGCGCAATGATCTCATGGACTTCTAGTGATGAGAGTGCGATTAGTGCAACCGGGGAAGTGTTCTTACGAGAAATGGAGCAACAAGTGACGTTAACTGCAACCATTTCTTTAGGTGGAAGCCAGGCAACGAAGGAGTTTATTGTTACCTTACTACCTAAGGATGACTCTATTGAGCAGATTGCCGTTAAGAATGTCTTGCTTAATGAACCTACATTTATTTTATCAGCGGGGGACAGCGAGATATTAGTAGCTACTATTTCACCTTCAAATGCAACAAATAAAAGAGTTATCTGGGCATCTAGTGACTCCAGTGTAGCGATTGTCAATTCAACGGGTAAAGTTACAGCTGTTAGTGAAGGTACAGCCACAATTACGGTACAGACTGAAGATGGAGAGTTTACAGCTACATCAGCCGTTACCGTTAAGGGAAAATCGCTAAAAGATGATCTTATTCTTCATTACAACATGAAGACGACTGAAGAAGTAGACGGTCAACTCGTACTGAAGGATGTTGCCAACAAGGCAGTTACATTTGACGGAATATTTAGAAATCCAAACAATGGACAATTCATTTCAAACAGTGAGGTTGGCTTTGTTTCCTTCAATGGTGGAAGCTCTATATCTATTAGTGGGCATGTTGAGATTCCTAAGGGCTCAAATGGACTAGATCTACTACACGGTCTGAATGAGATTACAGTATCTTCAATCGTGAACTGGACGAATGATGGGACGAATCGCTGGATCTTCGGTTTGGGTACGGTATTAACACCAGAAACGAACAAATATTTCTTCGTAACACCACGTCACGGTAGTGGATCAGGTAATATGATTGCCACAGGTATCTCTAAAAATGGCTGGCCGAACGAAGCATTAGTTACAGGTAGCGCAAACTCAAACCTTATCGGTGGGCAGTGGAAGCATGTAACGGTGTCCTTGTCCGAAGCTAGCAATAGGATAACGTTATTCGTGGATGGAGCTAAGGTTGCTTCGGGTAATGCAAAGGGACTAAAGCTGTCAGAAATTATTAATCCGGATGCTACTTTCTCTGGCTTTATCGGTAAATCAATCTTCTCAAACGATCCATACCTTCAAGGTAGCGTAGCTGATTTTCGAGTATATGATCGCGCGTTGACAGACCAAGAAGTAGGCGAGTTATATCAACAAGAAGGAGCAACTCACATCTCAAAAATACGTCAGCTGACTGTTGATGATGCAGCGAATCAACTCAACATCAGTCGTTACTTAGGTGAAGGCGATAAAAGCACCGATAAGATAACAAGAAACGTTACATTACCGACAAGCGGTAAAAACGGCGTGAGCATTACTTGGAGTTCCAGTCATCCTACTGTCATTTCTAACCATGGCACTGTACAACGTCCAGCTGTTCAAGCAGATAATGTTCAGGCAGAGCTTACGGCTACTTTAACGTATCAAGGAGTATCAACTACAGCTGTATTCCCTGTTACGATCTTGAAGCAATTCGATGATCAGCAGAAGGTTGATCTGGACGCTGAACAAATAGAGATCTACAATGCTGAGAACGTTAAAGGTAACTTACGTCTTGTTGCTACAGGTGAACAAGGCTCCACAATTACATGGGTATCTAGCAGACCGGCAGTTGTGAAAGGAACGGCTGAAGCGGCTGGTAACGCTACACAGCTAGGCTGGGTAAGCCGTCAAGCTATGGATACGCCCGTTACGCTAATAGCTACAATTACGAATGGTGCAGCTTCTAAACAGCTTACGTTTAACGTTACGATTAAACAAGCAACTGCGCCAGTGCAGCATGATGCTTACTTTTTTGCGTACTTTACAGGTGAATATGAGGGTGGTGAAGAGATATCCTTCGCTACAGCTGAAGATCCATTGTTCTGGAAAGGGTTGAATAACGGTAAGTCGATCCTTCAATCTGATATGGGTGAAAAAGGACTTCGGGATCCATTCGTTATACGGTCTCCAGAAGGGGATAAATTCTATATGCTGGCAACCGATTTGAAGATGGGTGAAAGTACAAATTTCGACCAAGCTCAAATTACGGGTAGTCATTACATGATGATTTGGGAGTCGGAGGATCTCGTTCATTGGAGCGAGCAACGTATGATCGAGGTTGCTCCTAAGACTGGAGGAAATACGTGGGCACCAGAAGCTATCTATGATCCAGTAACTGGAGAGTATATCGTATTTTGGGCATCATCGATGAAAAACACAGAGACATATGGTGATTATAACGGAAGACCTGCAGGTCAGTACAATGTGATGTACTACGCAACAACAAGAGACTTCTACAACTTCTCTGAGCCAAAGGTCATGATTGATGAGTCACTTCCGACAATTGATACAACGTTTATTGAGCATAATGATATGTTGTACCGATTCACCAAATCAGAAGTGAATACTAAAGTGTATGTGGAGAAAGCACCAACTTTTTATTATGACAAGGACGGTATTGCAGCAAACGGCCTTCAATACGACGCTGTTCCGGGTACACGTGATAATAAACTTGGCTTGATCGGAAATAATGGAAACAACGAAGGGCAGACGATTTTTAAAGATAATAATAAAGACAAATGGTATCTGTTCCTTGATTCATGGCCATATCATGTTCGATATACAACAGATCTGGATAGTAGCACGCAATATCTGAACAATGTATTAAGTAGTGATAAATATGCACTGCCGCCAGGACCACGACACGGGACGGTAATTCCAATCTCACGTGCAGAGTATTATGCTTTGCAAGAGAAGTATGCATGGAAAGGTCCGGCACCATCAACAGACCCGGTTGTACATTACTCATTCGATGCAAATACAGTGAATGGTACAACGGTGAATGATATTTCTGGCAACGGTCATCACGCAACACTAGTAGGTGGAGCAACGATCAATGAAGAGGATCGCATTGGTAAAACGGGTGGTGCACTAGAGCTTAATGGATCAACAGGATATGTGAAGCTGCCAGATAACTTGATTCAATCCTTGAATCTTGAGAAGGCTACGTTCTCTACATGGGTTCAAATGGACAGAAATCAAGCAAATCAAAGAATATTTGATTTTGCTTCCGACACAGGCAGACAGGTTAACCGCAACACCATGTACTTGAGCACACAAGGTGATACAGGTAGTCTAGAGTTTGCTGTGGTAACACCTTTTACAGAGAAATTTAGCAATGACAGCACGCGACTGGGATCAGAATATAAATATGCGGTGAGAAATTCCGGGTTATTACCAACGAAGACTTGGCAGCATGTTGCAATTACAATGGATGAATTTGATGCCGTATTGTATGTGAATGGTCAAGAGGTTAAACGTAGCTCGACATTTAACGTTGAGCCGAGAATGTTACTGGAAACAACGATGAATTATATTGGTAAATCGAGAAACAGCTCTCATAGTTTATTTGATGGTAAATTTGATGATTTCCGTATTTATAATCGTGCATTATCCGTTGAAGAGATTGCAACATTAGCTGATGAAGACGTTACTCCTCCAGTAGAGCAGCCATCTGGGGCAGAGCTCATTCTTCACTACAACATGGATGATATTGATGGTGCAACGGTTATTGACCAAACAGGAAACTTCAATGGAAAATGGATGAATCCGTCTAAAGCAGAATGGATTCGTACACAAGATGCTGGTGTACTAAGCTTTACTGGTGGCACAACTAACTCTTATGTAGAACTGCCACAAGGAGTTCTCGATGGATTAACGGATATGACCGTTTCATCCATTGTGAACTGGAGCGGTAAAAACGCTGCCGAGTGGTTATATGCATTAGGAAGACCAGACAATAATACGCACTATACGTACTTCACACCACGTTATAACGCTAACGGTCTAGCTCGCCTTGGTATCGCGACGAATGCTTGGAATAATGAGTCTTCAACTTCTACCACAGGCTTAAAGAATAATGAATGGAAAGTCGTTACGACTGTTGTTTCAGGCACGGATGGTACACTAACGCTTTATATCGATGGTGTTGCTGTTGCATCAGGCTCAACGAATGGAATGACACTAGAACAAATAAAAAATACTTCAGGCAGTAGTGGAACCATCGGTAAGTCATTCTATACAGCTGATCCATACTTCGGCGGGTTGATTGCAGACTTCCAAATCTATGATGGTGCTATGACTGCGGCAGATATTACATCACTTAAGGCTCATGCAGATCAGAAGATTGCTTTGATGGCGGGCATGCTTGTATCGGCTGCGACAGAGAAATTAACGATTCATGATCTTCTTGCTTCTAATGCATCAAAAGATGCGATTATAAGCAATGTAACATTGCCAACATCAGGTGCTTATGGCACAACAATAAGCTGGACTTCAGATAAGGGGAATGTCATCTCAACTACAGGTGTCGTAACTAGACCAGCTAACGCAACAGGTGATCAAGTTGTAACGTTAACAGCAGTATTTACAGATGGTACAGAGACAGTTAACAAAACTTTTCAGTTGACGGTTAAGGCATTGCCAAACGATGTCACTTCTGTAGATGAAGCAAAAGCAGCACTAGTCGTTCATAACATTAATGATGTAAGAGGTCATATATCATTACCAACATCTGGACTATATGGAACAACGATTACTTGGGCTTCTGCTCAACCAAACGTTGTTTCAGTTACTGGAGAAGTAAAACGTCCGGCACACGGTAGTGGAAATGTAGACGTGAAGCTTACAGCTACGATTACATTAAATTCAGCATCCACTACGAAGGAATTCATTGCGAAGGTGAAGGAATTGCCTGCTGATGAAAAATATGCGGGATACTTTTTCACATATTTCACTGGAGAAGGTACCGCAACAGGGGAGCAAGTATACTTTGCACTAAGTAACGGTAATGATCCGTTGAACTGGCGAGAATTGAATAATGGTAAACCTGTATTGACCTCTACCTTAGGGGAGAAGGGGGTACGTGATCCGTTCATTATTCGTTCGCCTGAAGGTGATAAGTTCTACATGATCGCTACCGATCTGAAAATTAACGGCAATGGTAACTGGGGCAGAGCACACACATGGGGCAGTCGTTCCATTATGGTTTGGGAATCGAATGATCTAGTCAATTGGACAGATCAACGCATGGTAGAGGTTGCACCGGAAGAAGCGGGTAATACATGGGCACCAGAAATTATGTACGACAACACAACAGGTGAATATATCGTATTTTGGGCATCAAGAATGTTTGATGACGCATCCCATACAGGCGATGCTTATCAAAAAATGATGTATAGCAAGACAAGAGATTTCTATACGTTTACTGAACCGCAAGTATATTTGGATTATGGATATTCAATCATTGACACAACGATGATTGAGCATGAAGGAAAAGTGTATCGCTTTACGAAAGATGAGCAAAACAACGGAGCTTCTGCTCCATTTGGCAAGATGATCTTCCAAGAGGTGGGTGACTCGATCTTAGATCCAACCTTCAAGATGATTAATCAAGGCGTTGGTAACATCAAATGGGTTGAGGGTCCAACGATCTTCAAATCGAATACAGATGAAAAATGGTATTTATTCGTAGATGAGTTTGGTGGAAGAGGTTATGTTCCATTCGAGACAACAAATCTTGCATCAGATGTCTGGACATTATCTTCTAACTACAACTTACCAGCTAGTCCGCGTCACGGAACGGTAATTCCAATTACACAAAGTGAGTATGATGCACTCAACGGGAAGAACGTACCCGTTAGCGGAATTAGCTTGGACAAAACGACGTTGTCCATCGTAGAAGGTCAATCAGGGCAATTGACAGCTACGGTAACACCAGCTAATGCAACGAAAAAAGCAGTAACATGGAGCTCTAGCAATACAGCTGTAGCGACTGTAAGTGCGACAGGTCAAGTAACAGCGGTGGCACCAGGAACAGCAAGGATTACAGTAACTACAGTGGATGGTGGTTTATCATCAAGCGCTACGGTAACGGTAACACCATTGGTTGATGGAACACCACAAGCACCAAACAGTGGTAATGGAAATGGTGGCGTTGACGGTAACATTCCTGCACCTACAGTACCAACAGCTCCAGGTGGAAATGAGCCAGTGGTCATAGACAACGGCCAAATAAACATTAAACCAGTTGTAAATGAGAGCGGTACTTCTGAAGTGAAGTTAAGTGCGGATACAATGAAGCGTGCGCTTGATCAAACGACAGGCGGTAAGTTACACATGCAAGTTGAAGCTGATGCAAGCTTGAACGGGCTAACGATGGAGCTCGCAGTAGATGCGCGCTTAACAAGTGGATCTTCTACGGTAGATCGCATCGAGATCAACATAGGCTCTGCAGTTGTAACAGTGGCAACCGAACTGCTTGGAACAGGAACAAGTGCAGGGAAAACGTTAGGATTGTCGATTAAGAAAATTGCAGCTAATCAACTGCCAGCTGGCGCACAAGCTCAGCTGAACGGTGAGGTCGTATACGATATCGAGCTAACGATTGATGGTAAGAAACTTACACAGTTTGATGGCAGAGATGATCTCGTGATTGAATTGCCATACACACTAAAGGCTAACGAAAATCCAAACAACGTCGTAGTATACGATGTGAAGGACAACGGAGAGCTAAGAGTCGTGACGAATGGTAAATACAATGCAGCGACAGGAAAAGTAGAGTTCAAGCCAACGTATCTGAGCAAGTATACGGTAGCGTATGTTGCAACGAGCTTTAAGGATGTGACTCAAGACTGGGCGAAGGATGCGATCTCAGCATTGGGGGCAAGAGGCATTGTGAAGGGTGTAGGTGACGGCGAGTTTAATCCGAATGGTCAAGTGACAAGAGCAGAATTCATCACCATGCTGATGAAGTTGTTTGAGCTATCGGATGAGAGCGCAACGACAAGCTTTAGTGATGTGAAGCAAGGAGAATGGTACCATGGAAATATCGCAACCGCGCAGAAGCTGGGGATTGTGAACGGGAAACCAGATGGACGATTCGGAGTTCATGAGAACATTACGCGAGAAGATATGGCGGTTATGGTATACAAGGCGATCCAAATTAAGCAACTAGCGTTAGCAAGTGGTGAAGCTACAGCCTTCAAGGATGAAGCAAACATCGCAAGTTATGCGAAGCAAGCGGTAGAGGCAATACAGGGAGCAGGCATAATAAACGGTGTAGGTAACGATGAGTTTGCACCGAAAAAGAATGCTAGCCGTGCAGAAGCAGCAGTGATGATCTATAATTTGTTGGGTTTGATGTAGACACATTAAGTATAGAGCAACGCCATCACATTACGTGATGGCGTTTTTATTTGGAATACTGGGGAACTCAGTGTACAAGGAAGAGTTTTTGTTGTCTATTCAGAGGTACGCGCTTTTTGCCTTGTCTCAATTAATTTGAATACGTCATCCACGTCGAGGGAAAACATCATGCTCTTGCTCGTTATCGGCTGGAAGTGGAATTCCAGCTTTTCTTTGCCGAATTGCTTCTCTAACTCCGTCCACTGCTCCGTTGACAATAATAGAAATGCCAACGTGTCACTGCCCAGGGATTCCATAAACCATCGAATCTGATATTGGGGAGCGATCATCTCCTCCATAGCCCGAACGGCACTGTCCCGATCAGTCCAATCATCGGCGAACGGAATCGTCAGCGTACGCTCGTCCGAACTTAACACGATATCGACGCCCCTTGGTTTGTCGATTTGGATAATTTTACACTGAATTTGGTGAGATTCCGGCAGTTGGCCGTTAAAGTAATGGATGATATCTCCCTCGTCTTCTCTCCAATCAATCCAGATTAACGACTCGTACTCTAAAAACTGTTCTATGACGTCTTCATCGGACGAATGTTTCAAGACATGGATAATCGGTTGAAGCGTACTCATTGTCATCCCATCCCTTATATAAAGTTGATATATACTCTATATTATCCTATAAGATGATCAGTTCTGAATAGGGCAACAGACATACTGCTTTTCGGAAATAGAACTACTCTCATCTTTCAATTCGATGTTATGATAATGGAGAGTTGTCTTTTAAGTTTAATTTTTAAAAATAGGAGCATGTCAATTATACATATGGAGGTAATAACGTTTGAGTACTCACTATTATTTCAGTTGGTTTAATGATTTTTTTCCAGAAAAGCTGGTCGGGCGGTTACATGAGGATATCACAGATAGAAAATCGCTTGTGATGATAAGCGCTAAGCCTTCTGATTATGAAGGAGAGCAAGTGAACTTTGAGGATATTACGGAATGGACTTGGTTAACGCAGGCTAACCTTAGTTTTGATGAATATCACTTCATTGATTATCGTATGCAGAAAGAAGAGGCTCATCAGTTGATTCGGAACGCTTCTGTCATTTTTATGTGTGGAGGATATCCTGTTCAGCAGCACGAGTTTTTGGCGGAATATGAACTATCCGATATTATTAAGAACAGTAACGCCGTTATCCTCGGTGCAAGTGCCGGTGCATTAAATATGGCTGCAAAATGGATATCTTAGGCCCTGTATATTTAATTTCTGAATCTAAAATTCAGAAATTGATGGAAACGCTCTGATATACATACGGTTTGTAAACAGCTGCAGAGAATGAGCATTTTTAGACCGCCTTCAATGGCGGTTTTTTTAGCTTTAAAGGTTTTGGATGCTCCTAGGGAATCAAAAAAATCTGGGTATAACAGCGATAGGAAAGTTATTCTGTCATCTGAGTGACCTGTGTAAAAAGGAAAAATTAGCTTGTTGCCTCTACCATCTTTTTCGGAAATGTAGCCAATCAACAATCTCATAACTTTACCCTGATATCGGATGGATTTTTCCCCTAAGATTATCGGTATAGGCCAGATTTCCATCCGTCGTGATTACGGCAGCCTCGATATCCTTCATATTATTAACTTTATGAATAATGGAGACCGCATCTAACCCAAATAATTCTGTAGTATATATATCGCAGTCGAGCGATCTATCCGCAATAATCGTTAAAGAAGCGATATTACTTTCGATTGGATAGCCTGTTCCGCTGTTAAATATATGATGGTACTGACCCCCTTTCTTCTCTAAAACTCTCTCGTATATTCCTGATGTAACGACGGATTGCTCCCGTATACTAACGAGTGCTGCTGCATTTCCTCTAGGTAAAAAGGGATTTTGAATTCCAACCTTCCAGTGACTGGACCCGGTGGGAGAATCGCCATGAACCAAAACATTGCCGCCCATATCGACCATAGCTGATGCAGCTCCGTTTTTCTTGAAAAATGACATAACTTGATCAGCAAAATAACCTTTAGCGATCGCTCCAAGGTCGATTTCCATGCCTTTTTTGAATAAATGGACCGTTTGTAGCTCATCGTCAAGCTGTATATGCTCCGGATTCAAGAGCTCCAGCACCGCTTTAATCTCGGTATCCTCCGGCACATGTGCCTCGCGAAAACCAATTCTCCACAATTTGATCAAAGGCCCTATCGCAATATTTAAAAATGAATCTTTTTTCAGGCTGTGTTCTTTGCCTATCTTAATAAGATCATACAGTTCCTTGTCTACTCTAAGCGGATGTGATGTGGCTTCTTTTTTTAGCATGGCAAGCTGCGATTGCTCACTGTTGGCACTGAACACTTGTTCATAATGGACAAGCATATTCACGGCTTCCTCGGCAAGCTCTTCAGCATCTGTCCCCTCGATATAGAGGGATATGTTCGTTCCCATAAGTGGTATCGTTCTCGTAAAAGGTTTCATGATAGCCTCCTATATTGCACATTGTTGTCCGTGATTGAGAAAAGTATGGATGAGGTCATGATCCACGCTATGCAGCTTTTTTTCTCCATGATGGGCTATAAAATAATCCAGACTCATCTTCTCTACAGGGATTGGATAGATGTTGTATTCCGAAGGGCACTCCTTGATATGGATACTTTCAGGCACAAAGGTCAGACCTAAATTATGCTTTGCCAGCTTCAGTACCGTGTAGATTTCATTGCTCTCCATAACGATATTAGGCTGCACCTTGTAGACACTGAGCAATTGATCAATCTGTTTTCGGATTGCCGAACCTTTGGACGTTAGAATAAGCTTTTGATTCAAAATGGTGCTGATCTCAATCGTGCCCTCCGGGATGACTGCAACATTCTCTTGATATAATTCGCAGCAACGCGGAATGATGGCCTGGTAACTGTGCCTGCCCCAGTTAAACGAGTTCAAGTTAGGGGAGATACTGCTTGAATTTTGCCCGATCCAGAAGTCCAGCTCATTATTTTGGAGACGTTTCTCATTTTTTTCAGGTAAATCCTCGACAAGATTAATTTTATAAGCAGGATGAAGCTCGAGAAAATCTGGTAAAAAAAGGGGCGTTAAGTACACACCGAGGCTGGGAAGGATTCCGATCCGTATCACCTTATTGCCAATATCCGATACATATGAGATTTCCCTTATAAGTTTCGCGTAGCTATGTTCAAGTGACGTTAAGTATTGATAATATATTTTCCCCTGCTCGGTTAATCGGTACGGAAGTTTGTTGCGAGTGATTAGCTCACAGCCCAACTCAATTTCGATTTTTTTGATAACCTTTGTGAGGTAGGGCTGAGATATGTAAAGGGATTGTGCGGCCCTGCTATAGTTGCTGTATTTCAATAGGCTGTCAATGTAACACAAGATATCTTGAGATTCTAACTTAGACATGTTCCTCACCCCTTGTGAAAAAAGTAACAAACTTTGAATTTGAGGTGATTATAACAAATTAGTTATCAAACTGCAATGAATAACTATTAGATCATTTGAGCTTTGATATGTTAGAGTTAGGCCGAAAGATTGAGCCTGACAGTTACGAACATCATCTCGAATGACAGAGAGGGGATTACGATGAACTATTTAGCTATCGTGGGCACGAATTCGGATGTGTCAACTAACCGCATGCTGCTTCAATTTATGCAAAAGCATTTTGCTAGTGAAGCCAAGATTGACTTGTTTGAAATTAAGGATTTGCCTGCCTTTATTGAAAAAGATGAATTAGAGGATGCTGAAGTTGATATTCCTGTGAAGGTACAAGACTTATTAGATCAAATTTCTAAAGCGAAAGGTGTCATTATCGCTACTCCTGAGTATGACCATGCAATCCCTGCCGTTCTGAAAAGTGCGCTGGAATGGATCAGTTATACCACTCAAACCTTGAAAGACAAGCCTGTTCTGATTGTGGGTGCTTCACATGGTGCGCTCGGTTCTTCCAGGGCACAAGCGCATCTTAGACAAATCCTGGACTCACCTGAGCTTGGTGCAAGAATGATGCCTAGTAGCGAGTTTCTTTTGGGAAAATCCCAGAGTGCATTTGATAGCAGTGGTAATCTCATTGACGCTCAAAAAGTGGCCGAGCTTGACGAAATCTTCAATGAGTTTGTTTTGTTTACGGAGATCACTACGGAACTGTTATCCAAAAGGACGTTGAAGAAAAAAACGAAAAAATTTTCCTGGCAAGAGTAGGGGGCTAATCACAATGAAAATCATAGCAATCGTTGGCACAAATGCAAAGAAATCGTATAATCGCAAGCTGCTTCAATTCATACAAAAGCATTTTGAGTCCAGAGCAGCCATTGAAATCCTCGATATTACAGATGTTCCGATGTTTAATCAGTCCGATAACCAAACAAACAGTGTAATTATACAATCGTTTAATGAAAAAATTATCGCAAGTGATGGTGTCATTATTGCGACTCCAGAATATAACCATTCCATCCCTTCATCCCTTAAAAGCCTGTTGGAATGGTTGAGCTTTGAAATCCATCCGCTGGCTGGCAAACCCGTGATGATCATAGGTGCGTCACAGGGAACACAAGGTTCCTCGCGTGCACAACTGCATCTTCGTCAAATCCTGGATGCACCAGGTGTCGAAGCTAACGTGATGCCAGGGTATGAATTTTTGCTTGGCAGCGCACATAAAGCATTTGACGAATCAGGCAACCTGAACAATGAAGGAACGATCGATTTCCTGGAAACATGTTTCCTGCGGTTCCTTCGGTTTGCCAAAATTTCAAATCAGCTGAACGAAGAAGAAGAATTCACTTATAATCCCGGTGTGTATGAGATCAATGCCATAGGTCACAGTGGCAATCTGCCGATGAAGGTATCCTTTAGTGAAAATAGAATAGAAAGCATCGATATCGATTCGAAGGGTGAAACGGAAGGGATCGCCGATGTTGTTTTTGTAAGAATTCCGAATAAAATCATTGAGGGACAGACGCTGAATGTAGATGCTCTCTCAGGTGCTTCTGAAACCAGTAATGCTGTCATCAATGGTGTAGCCAAAGCGGTTAAGCTTGCCGGAGTGAATCCTGACATCCTGAAAAGACGTCCAAAACCTGCTAGCAGCCAGATGAAAGATGACGAAGAATACACTTGCGATGTGGTCGTTGTAGGTGGAGGTGGCGCAGGACTCAGTGCTGCTGCTACAGCTTTACAACAAGGAGTAAGTGCGATTGTGCTTGAGAAATATCCTGCTGTTGGGGGAAATACGATCCGCTCAGGTGGTCCTGTCAATGCTGCAGATCCTGTATGGCAACAACAGTTCACTGAGAATCCAGGGGAAAGACAGACGATTGAGAATTTATTAAGTACCGATGAGAGCTTGATCCATCCAGAATATGTAGATGATTTCCATGCACTCAAAGAAGAGTTTACTGCGTATCAGGATAAGTTTGGCACAGAAAAGGCTTATTTATTCGACTCCCCACTTCTTCACAGAATGCAAACGTATTTTGGGGGCAAACGTACAGACCTGAATGGGAGCATGATCTATGGACAATACGGTCTGGTCAAAGTACTTACAGACCGTGCCTTGGAAAGTGTAAGGTGGCTTGAGGATATCGGGGTTGAGTATGATAAGAGTATCGTATTTGCTCCAGTGGGTGCCCTTTGGCGCCGCGGCCATAAACCTGTCAAAAGTTATGGCTCTGCCTTTATCATTGCACTTAGCAAATATGTAGAAGAGCATTCAGGAAAAATTATTACAGATAGCCCGGTCAAACAATTGATCATCGAAGATGGAAAAATAACAGGTGTTATCGCAACAGGTGTCAATGGTCAGAAAATAACCATTCATGCCAAAGCCGTTGTGCTTGCCAGCGGCGGTTTTGGTGCAAATACACAGATGCTCAAGGAATACAACACATACTGGAGCCATATTGACGATGATATCAAAACAACAAATTCCTATGCGATGACTGGTGATGGAATATCGCTAGGTAAGAGTGCAGGAGCAGCGCTGACAGGCATGGGCTTCACTCAAATGATGCCGGTAGCCGATCCGGATACGGGTGAACTCTTCAGTGGACTGCAAGTACCTCCTGAAAACTTTGTCATTGTTAATAAAAAGGGAGAACGATTTGTTAATGAATTCTCTGGACGAGATGTCCTAACGAAAGCAGCTATCGAGCAGGGAAGTTTATTTTACCTGATTGCGGATGACGAGATCAAGAAAACGGCAGCGAACACAAGCCAGGAAAAGATAGACCGTCAAGTCGAAGAAGGTACCTTGTTCAGAGCCGATACGATAGAAGAACTGGCAGTGAAAATCAAAATGGAACCTGAAGTTCTTAGAAATACGATTGATAAGTATAACTCATATGTGGATGCGGGCTTTGATCCGGAGTTCCATAAGGATACGTTTAGCTTAAAAGTCGAGAAGTCTCCATTCTATGCCACGCCTAGAAAGCCGGCAGTTCACCATACCATGGGCGGAATTAAGATCGACACCCAAACCCGCGTATTGGATGAAAATGGTCAGCCGATTGCACATCTGTATGCGGCTGGGGAAGTTGCAGGAGGTATACATGCAGGCAACCGTTTAGGCGGTAATGCCTTGACGGATATCTTTACTTTTGGGCGAATCGCTGGTAAGACTGCTGTTGATGAGATGAATGATTAGAATGTTAAAATAAGAAATATAGATCACTCCAGGTTCCATAGTAAAGAACCCGCTTAACACAAGGATTTTCGAGTGTTAAGCGGGTTTTTTCGATGTGGAAATGGTTTGGTTTTGTGGTCGTGGCCACACGAATGTTCTCAGACCCCAAACCAAGCCCGGTGAAGGGCATATACACCTTCTGTAATATCCTCAATACTCAATCCACCAAAACCAATCTGAACCATGGATTGCTCCGCTTGAGCTGGTTGCGCCCAAAAGGGGGATACCGGGTAGACCTGAACACCTTCCTTCTCAGCAGTAGCAATCAGCTTGTGTTCATCCATTCCGTTATGTACACGCAACAAAATATGAAGTCCTGCATCCTCACCAACGATGGTAACTTGAGCACCCATCATCTTCTGAATCATTGAAATAAGTGTGAATTGCTTCTGTCGATATACCTTCCTCATCTTGCGAATGTGGGCTTCCCAATGTCCATTACTCATAAACAGCTCTAGGGTGTTCTGCTGAAAAGGAGAGACTGTTTGATCATATAATCGGTAGTCTTGTTTACGGTGTAGCTCTACCAGGGCATGTGGTAGAACCATATACGCAATACGTAATGAAGGAAGAAGGCACTTTGAAAATGTCCCCAGGTAAACGGTTCGCTGTTGAGTATCCAGGCTTTGCAGGGAAGGTATCGGTTTGCCGACATATCTGAACTCACTATCATAATCGTCCTCAATAATGATCCCATTCTGATCTGTTGCCCATTTCAGTAATTGCATTCTCTTGGCCAGCGGCATGACCATTCCATAGGGGAACTGATGTGACGGTGTAATGTAGACGATGCGGGAATTGCTTTTGTATAACTTATGGATATGAAGACCATCTGCTTCCAGCGGAATCGGGTGAATGTTTAGACCTTTATGTTGAAAAACCGTCCGAACACCGTCATATCCCGGGTCTTCCATCGCGATACCATGACTAACGTTATCTATTAATCCAGATAACACACCGAGCAGGTATTGAACACCAGCTCCAATTATAATTTGATCAGGTGAACAATTTACTCCCCTAGAGCTGTGCAGGTAATTTGCAATTTCAGATCGAAGTCCCGGTTCTCCAAGAGGATCGCCATAAGAGAACAACTTCATTTGGTTCTGGATTAAGCTCTGATTGGATAACTTGCGCCAAGTGGCAAATGGAAAATGCTCGGCATCTACGTCACCATAACGAAAATTGTATCGAATCTCAGGGCTATCCTGAATACTGTTTTCCAACCAATTTTTACTCACTACATGGGACAGGGGCAATGCTTCCAGCTTCAAATCCATTATGTATAAGCCACTCCTTGGCCTGCTCTGGACATAACCTTCGGCTAATAACTGTTGATAGGCCATATCGACTGTATTACGGCTAATGTGGAGGTGGCTGGATAGTGAACGAATAGAGGGAAGACGACTATCGGCTGGTAACTTTCCGTTCAAAATATCTTTCTTAATATAGTGATAAAGCTGAGCGTATAACGGATCTCCAGACTCTTTGTTCAACAATAATGTCAAATCAATCATGCTAATCCTCCTCGTTGCCAGAACTGACCCTATGATTTTGTTGAGAGTTGTCACTACTTATGGGGTCAATCGATGGTTACAATTATATCAGTTCCGGTCGAATTGAAAAGATATCAGTGCACTGGATTACTATTGTTGTAGGAGGAGAAGGAATGAACAAACCTATAGATGTTATGGAACGAATAGAAAATCCGTCAACAAAAGCGGTGGAAAACTTCAATCAACACCCTGGTTTCCGCCGTATGTTTGCCCCAGACCAATTAACAATAGGGCTGTTTTTACCATTTAAATTCTATAAAGGACACATGGATGTTCTAAAAGGTCAAGCTGACCTCGTGGAAAGCATTGATCAACGCAATTTTGCAGCCGTATGGGTGCGAGATGTCCCTTTATTTGATCCCGGCTTTGGAGATGCTGGACAAGTATTTGACCCATTTGTCTATCTAGCCTATCTTGCTGCAAGAACCAAAAACGTCTCCCTAGTAACAGGAAGCGCGATCTTCACGCTTCGCCATCCGATTGATTTAGCCAAGGCAGCTGCATCCATTGATGTACTCTCGGGCGGACGACTTGTGTTAGGGATTGCTTCTGGCGACCGACCTGCTGAGTTTCCGGCATATGGGATAGATGGGGAGCATCGTGATGTGCGATTCCGGGAGACGGTGGAGTTTTTTCGTGAGCTTATACAGGATAGAACTGGCGCAATTCAATCTTCTCTTGGTCAATTGAAAGAGCTTGAATTGCTCCCGAAGCCCGCAGCCGGTGGCATTCCGCTCGTTGTGACGGGTTCAAGCAGGCAGTCTTTAGATTGGATTGCGGAGAACAGTGACGGCTGGCTCACATATCCCGAAGCAACGGCAAACGAATCCGGTCCTCAGATGCTTGGCCATAAGATTAGTGCCTGGCGTGAAAAAATACCTAATGGCATGTTCAAACCGCATATGACCAACGAATGGATTGATCTTGTGGAAGATGTCAATTATCCGCGAACACCGCTTCGTGGCGGATACATATTACGTACAGGTCGGGCAGGTTTGATTCAGCTTTTGGAGGAATGGCGAGCGGTGGGAGTTAATCATGCTGCACTAGGCATTCATTTTTCTAGTCGGCCTCCTGCTGAGGTGATTCAGGAGTTGGCAGAGGAAGTATTGCCGCTCTTTCCTACGCATGTGGGTCCGAAGCCGTTGTTTACAGGGTGGTAGAGCATAAAATTATTGCCTGATGACACAGATGGCTTTTCTCCGCATTTCTGTTAACGATCAGAAGAGTATCGATCCGCTGACAGCGATAAGGTCAGGGGTTCGATCCCCTAGGTACCATAACGAAAAAGACGTCATTACGAAATATATTATGGCGTTTTTTTGCCTTAATGTAAACGCTTTAATTATATATAGACAAGGGTTGCTGACGGTGATAATATTGTTTCTATAAGAAACGATATTGTTCTTATTGAATATAATTATAAGGACTTCATTCTTAATAAACGCCCTGTGCTAAAGAATTTTAATTGTTTGGTGCTTGAGCGTAACGAGAGGGATGGGAAATATTATGAGTATAATTGAAACAACAATTGAATCTTTTGACGGTACTCGGCTATATTCTAGTAAAAATTTAGTTAGTGATGCGAAGGCAGCTGCAGTCATTGTTCATGGACTATGTGAGCATGCAGGTCGCTACGATTATGTGACGGAACAACTAAATAAACGTGGTTTTAATGTATATCGGTTTGACCATCGTGGTCATGCCAGATCCGAGGGACAACGTACGTTTTATAAAGAGTTTGATCATCTTATTGAAGATGTTCATGTCATTGTCGAGGCGGCATTGCAAGAGAGCGGCGATCTTCCGCTGTTTGTCATCGGACATAGTATGGGCGGTTTTGCAACCTCGTCCTTTGGAACGAAATATCCAGGCAAGGTCAGAGGCATCGTACTATCCGGAGCGCTCACTCGTTACAATACAAAAGTTGCCGGAGAACTGCCGATGGATCTTCCTACAGGCACGTATTTCCCGAATGAGCTGGGCAGTGGCGTATGTAGTGATCCCGCAGTTGTATCCGCTTACGCGAATGACCCACTGGTTGAAAAGCAGATCTCTGTAGATTTATTTAACAGCTTGGGAAATGGCATAACATGGCTGAAGGAGAACGCCAAGCAGTTTACAGATCCCGTACTTGTTCTGCATGGAGCAAATGATGGACTGGTCAGCGAAAAGGATTCCCGTGACTTTTACGGCGATATCGCTTCAACGGATAAAACACTCAAAATTTATGCTCATCTGATGCATGAAATATTTAATGAACCGACTCGTGATGATGTTATTGAAGAAGCAATTACATGGATTGAAAAACGGATCTGATTTCAGTAGAGTAAGAGAGAGAATCTGAATATGAAAGGGATTACGCATGAAATTAGATTGGATGGGCGACCATCGGGAACTGATTGAGAAAATTATCAAATACGGTAATGCGTACTCAAACACGTATAAGCTGCAGCGAAGTTATGGTACAGACATGATGTTCTCTGCCTCACAGATTCAGACGCTGGAATACATTCTGGAAGCCGAGGACAAGGAAGAGAAGATGTCGGAAATGGCAGCACGCTTGGGCGTAAGCCGCAGTACATTTTCCAAGAACGTGAAGAATCTGACGGAAAAAGGCCTGCTCGAAAAATTTCATTTAAGCGGTAACCGCAAAGACATTTACGTCAAACCTTCTGAGAAAGGTCGCGAGGTATATGCGAAGTATACCGAATTTGTAAGGGAACTTTGCTTTGATGAGATTTTCAAGTATGCAGATCAGATTTCAGAAGCGGATAAGCAGAACTTTGTTCGCATCATGGATTTATTTGCCGACGTGCTCGTCTGGTATGGTGAAAAAGAACAGGAAGCGCGCAAGTTAATCAGAATTGATTCCTCTGAAACATGAACCTTGAAATTTAAGGCACCAGCCCATTCCTTCCGCGAATGTCCGTCATACAGTATAAAGTGCTTGATGCATCAGAGGCTGTAGGACAATTATTCAGCAGGGAGTGGGACGTGTGAAATCATCAACAAAGCTTACCGGACGGGTTATTTATAAAGGAGATCCGGGATATGAAGCGGCGCGCAAGAACTGGGACCCGCATACGGACAAATTTCCCAAAGTGTTTGTATTTGCCCAACGGACGAAGGATGTATCCAATGCTATCCGATGGGCTCGTGAAAACAATGTACCGATCAGGCCGCGGAGCGGCAGACATGCGCTTGAAGTGAATCTTTCACAGGTGAATGGCGGTATCGTGATTGATGTGAGTGATCTGAATTCCATCAAGCTTGATAAAAAAAATGGAACGGTTGTTGTTGGAACAGGAAACCGAGTGGGAAGAATTGCAAATACCCTTGCCAAGCAAGGTTTCATAGCTCCTTTTGGTGACAGCCCTACTGTAGGAATCGGTGGAATTACATTAGGTGGGGGAATTGGGCCTCTCCAGCGTACCATCGGTCTTATCAGTGATAACCTGCTTGAGGTGGAGATGGTGGACGCCAAAGGAAAAGTGATTCGGGCCAATAAAAATCGTAATTCAGATCTCTTTTGGGCCTCGCGGGGAGGGGGCGGTGGTAACTTCGGAGTATACACCCGCTACAAATTCAAAGTGCGCCGTGCTCCAGCGAAAGCAACTGTATTTAAGATTACCTGGCCATGGGCTCAATTCGAAAAGGTGCTCAAAGTATGGCAGAGGTGGGCTCCCTCTGTGGATACAAGACTGGGTAGCGAGTTGTCCATCGGACCGAAAAAGGGTGGTAATGTCGTCATGGAGGGGCTGTTCCTAGGGTCAAAAACAGAGGCACTCCGTCTATTGCAGCCGATTACGAGTGTTGGCACACCGACAAGTTCCATTGTTCGTTTGTTACCTTACACGGAAGTTGTGAAGTTCTTATTACAACCTGATCCGACCGAAACTCAACGGTATAGCAACCAGTTCTCGTCCGGTTTTGGACGAAAACCATTCCCCGACAAAGCCATTAAATCGATGCGAACATTTTTGGAGAACCTGGAAGAGGGACCAGGCGGATTCTATTTCCTCAACTGGGGCGGAGCAGTAAGTCGCAAATCACCTAGATCAACCGCCTTCTTCTGGCGTAAAGAGAAGTTCTATGTGGAATGGACCAGTACGTGGCTCAAACCATCCCATGCCGCCAAAAATATCGCACTCGCTCGTAATACTCGCAAGAAATTGCAACCATACATTGTGGGTTCCTACATCAACGTTCCAGACCAAGGGATCAAGAATTCCGGTCCAGTGTACTATGGAGCCAACTATGCCAGACTGCGGAAAGTCAAAGCAAAGTATGACCCGAAAAATGTGTTTAACAATCCGCAAAGCATTACTCCGGCTCGGATAGTGTAGTCCATGTTCACTTGTTTAATACCTCTTCAATGAGTGAAGAAAACACGCCTTAATTGGCGTGTTTTTTGTTGAAGTGAACTTATTTCAAAAGGAAACTAAAAAGCTGCCCTCGGTCATATGACCAAGAGCAGCTTTTTCACATGCACTATAAGCATGGCAGTTAATGCGCTATTAAGCTTTAACTTGTTCTCCAGCAAATACTTCAACGTTCATTGGAGCGGCCATGAATGCTGCTGCTTGTTGAACAAAAGCTTGGAAATGCGCGCTTGTGTTGTGGGATGCTGTAGCAGCTTCATCTTTCCACAGTTCAATCATCGTGTATTGTTGTTCGCGTTCTGTGCTTTTTGCCAAATCGTAGCTGATGTTACCTTCTTCTTGACGTGTAGCAGCCATCAGTTCTTTCGTAGCTGCGAGGAATGCTTGCTCTTGGTCCGGTTTAACTTGCAGATGAGCGTGAATGATAATCATAATGTATAACCTCCATATTGTGTTTGTTTGGAATGTGTTAAGAATGGGGAAACCGTCCCTGATATTATGCCCAAGTTGTGATTGTTTCTACAGGCAGGCGGTAGGATGGGTGACCTTCTTTGGCCGATTTACCGATCGAGATCAACATAACCGCTTGATAACGCTCTTTGTCCATGCCAAATGCTTCTGCGATTTGGTCTTTTTCGTAACCACCGATTGGGTTAGTATCATAACCGTGAGCACGTGCTACAAGCATTAATTGCATGGAAGCAAGTCCAGCGTCGATCATATTAACTTCGCGAATAGCGGAAGCAGGCATATTTTCATAATAAGGCAATACTTTTGATAGTTGCATATCTTTAACTTCTTGTGGCATATAACCGAGTTCTACGGCTTTGCCAAAAATTTCTTCCATATGTTCCGCGTTTTTCATGTCAATGAATACGCCAATGACTGCGGAGGAAGTCAACACTTGATTTTGATTAAATCTCGCAAGTGGAGCAAGCTTTTCTTTACCTTCAGTTGTATCTACAACCAGAAAACGCCAAGGCTGCAAATTGATCGAAGATGGTGCACGGGAAGCTTCTGACAGAATTTCAGTCATTTCTTCACGGCTAATTTTCACTTCAGGATCGTAAAGTTTAACAGAACGACGACCGTAGGTGATTTCGTTAAAATCATTGGTTTTTTGGAATTTGCTTTGAAGTGTACTCATGCATGGATCTCTCCTCTATATATGGGTTTAGAAATTGTTCTGCATACGTTCCAGGAAATCGGCGAGTGATTGAACTTCGTCTTCACTGAAATCCTGTAAAATCTGGTTGATAAAATTGGTCTTCTCAGCTTTGTAGCCTTCAATCTGCTTCCGACCGTGGTCCGTCAAACGAACAAAAGTGACCCGATTATCATCGGGATTCTTACGTCTTGTAACCATCAGGTCCGCCTCAAGTTGCTTCAAGTGGCGTGTAATCGCAGCACTATCAATGTTAATGATTTTCTGCAGCATGGATTGGTTAATCTCATCGACCTGATCCAGCTCATGCAGAATTTCAAAGCGAGAGGAACTGATACCTGTACAGCGTTCGAACTTGGGACTGAGTTTGTTACCCAACACGTTCAACAGATTGATGATTTGTTCTTCTTTGGAAACAATACGTGTCATGACTAGACCTCCCGGGTGAATCTGAATCATGAACAACGGCGTATGTTAACCAATGATTAATGTTGCAGTATACAATGCCATTGCCTAATGATTATTTGGATGCTCTCGAATCATTGATGTATCAATATTTGATGCGTCAATCATTGATGGCTCAATTAATATATCATGCCTTTTATGATTTTGCAACAGGTTAGAAAATGTTGCTGATTCTAGCGTTATTATCCCGCTACGTATACATTGCAGTCCAAATATGTTGTCCAAATGGATAAGTTAATATTGATTGTGCATGTTATTGAGAATTGTTATCAATTGATTTATAATGAAATGAAATATACATAATGAGCGAAAATTACAGGCAGTCATAAGAGCAGCAAGAAGGTATGTCGATGTAATATGGCGGGAGGGAAAGTACAGCGGATATGAATTTGAATGATCACATCAGGTTGTGGAATCATGTTTTTGTCAAAATACTGGATGTACGCCAAAACGCTTTGCATCCTGGGGAGAAGTTGAAGAATTATCAACTACCAGCAAGTACCTATTTATATATCACCGACGGAAGTGCACGGATACGAATGGATCAACACAGATACATCGTGGAGGGATTCCACATCATTCATGGAGGCAAGCAGGCGTATTTAAACATGGAGACGGATTCGGGCGTGGCGTATTATATGATTTTGTACAAAGCCATCCTAGCCTTGCCCTGTGGGATGGAAATTCAGTGTCTGATGGACCATGAACGTCCGTTTCAGGACCAATATGCACTTGTACCAACCCGTCCGCTACACATGTATCAGTGTATGGAGGAATTGAAGCAGGAGTGGGAGCAGTCTACTAAGCTTGCAAAGTTACATGCCAAAACTTTATTTCATCAATGGGTATATCTTTTATTGACAGACTTACACGAACAATCCATTCTGCCACATAAACCGGATACGGTCACACAGGCTATTGAATATATGAATGCTCATCTCCATGAGCCCATAGCTCTTGACGTAATGGCAGAAGCAATGGAATGCAGTGTGGGGCACTTGTCGAGGCTGTTCAAACAAAAGTTAAACATCAGTCCCATCCAGTATCTTGGACAGATTCGAATGGAGAGGGCGGCACATCTTCTGGTGCATACCAGTGCAACGCTGCAACAGATTGCAGAACAGATCGGCTATCCGGATGCACATTCACTGAGCCGCGGCTTCAAAAAAATAAAAGGGCTTTCTCCAATTCGCTACAAAAAAGGAGTAAGCCAACGGTTAAACAAGTCGAAACACCCATTGGTATTGAACAACAAGCAAGATTTGCCCAGTGTAATGCAAGAAAATGCCCTTCATTCGTTACATTCCCATCTATATAATGATATTGATTATCAATATCAAAAGAATGTTGGAGGGGAATTAATAATGCAAGGAAAATTCAAAATGACAGCACTAAGCATGTTGTTGTGTTTCACGCTATTGCTCACGGCCTGTTCCAGTCCAGCACCGTCTGCAAGTGGTACGCAAACAGAGACCAATGCGGCTACTACACAATCGGGTAACCAGGCAACGGAGGCAGGGAAATCGACTGCACAGCCGGAGACGCGTACCGTCTCTACAATGAGGGGAGATGTGGTAATCCCGGCCAATCCGCAGCGTGTTGCTTCAGATCAATATATGGGGTACTTGCTGAAACTGGGCATTGTACCGGTTGGTGTAAGAACATTTATGCTGAACGAAGGATGGATTGAAAAGTCTGGCATTGCTGCTGATGTTATAGCGGGTATTGAGGATTTGGGAGGAGAGTTCCCAATGAATCTGGAGAAGTTAGTGTCACTTGAGCCGGATCTCATCATCGGTTCCATTGATAAAAATATTGAGGATTACGAAAAAATTGCAACGACCGTCTTTTTACCTTATTGGGAAGGCGATAAAACTTCTGGCCCACTGGAAAAGCTGCGCCGGATTTCTGGTGTTTTTGGAAAAGAGAAGGAAGCAGAGCAATGGATCACGACATATGAAGAGAATATCGAAGAGACTAAGAAGCAGATTGCTGGTGTAATTAAAGAAGGCGAGACTGTATCCATCATACAAATAGGGTACAAAGCGTTGTATGTACTTGGTGCAGAAGGCGGGAACTATGGTAGTTCCACGATCTATGAGATGCTGAAACTGCCTCCAACTCAGCAAGCACTCGAAATGAAGGATGGATTCGAGACGATCTCCCTTGAAGTACTGCCTGAGTATATGGGAGATCATATCTTCTTATATGGTTCGGGTAGTGAGGACGCCAAAGAGATACTGAACAGCGAGGTTTGGAAACGTCTGCCTGCTGTGCAGAAAGGACAAGTCTACACCTATGGTTCCTTGGATGGTACAGAGGATGAGTTCATCATGGAAGATCCCTATTCACTGGAGTTGCAGTTGGATAGTATAAAGAATTTACTATTGGGAGCTGAAAAATAGAGTGTAATCAGTTCACATAGAATCGGATCCAAACAGGGAGGGGACGTGAGCATGGAGGAAAATGATTGGATCAAACAACTGGAGCGACTACATTTCTCTGCTGTCCACGTCTGCCATTACTTTAGCAATCCGGGGGCTGTTCAGCGTCGGATCTGGAAAAGGTTCGCCATTTGCAGGGTCATCGCTGGCAAGGGATCTTTGTCTATGGATAACATTGTACATACGGTATCTCAAGACGAGTGGTTTTTGTTGAAGCCAGGAATGTATGTGGAGTTTCAGACGGATATGGAAGCACCTGTCCGATATCAGATCATTTTATTTTCCTGTGTTACACTTACCCGGCGTAAGAATGCTTGGCATACCGAGGCATTTGATCTCCCTGTGACGGGCAAGCTTAATGTTCCTTCCAATACACGTGATATTCAGGAGATGATGGATACCCTGATGAGTGGAAAACACTCGTTTACGAGTCTGGAAAAGACGCGCAGGAAACATCTTTTGCATCAGTTGTTGATTCAGTTAATGATGCACGTGAATGAAGCAACACCCCCTGTAGCGGGGATGGATTTGGCACTTGATTATATGACGCATCAGTATAGGGAAGACATTCGAATTGATCAGATGGCCCGCATGGCAGGGCTCAGTGTGAATCATTTTATAAGAACATTCAAACGACAATTAAATATGACCCCGATTGAATATATCCTGAAACTACGTATGGCAAAGGCCAAGCAGCTGTTATTTTCTTCAGATAAAATCAAGGAAATTGCGGAGCAAGTGGGTTATAAGGACGAGCACTATTTCAGCAGAGTTTTCAAGAAAAACGAAGGAATCGCCCCAACGTTGTATATGAAAAATAAAGTGAATCGCATTGCCACCTTGTATTACGGGTTGGACGATTATGTGATAACGCTTGGTTTGAGGCCAGTATCCGCTTTATCTTATGGTCAGAGGGTGGCTCGTCATGTTGCCATACCTGCGCTTCAAGCACACAGTCATCAGGGACTTATTCTGGATAGCTTCAATCAGAACTATGATGATTTGAGGCGAGTCCAACCGGACCTGATCATTACAAGTGATCGTTTGGAGCCAAATGACTCCCTGAACCGTATCGCGCCTACCACCATGCTAGAGCACACCAACCATTTTGGGGAGAGGCTTCTGTATATGGCGGACATTATGGGCCGCACCGAACAGGCTGTACAGTGGATAGAACAACATGCTGAACTGAGCCGGGTTCTTCGAGGACGCATTCAATCGAGGTGGGGGAAACAGAGTGCTATGTTCATCCGGGTGACTTCTCATTTCTACCGAATGTATGGATTGAACAACCAGACAGGGGCCCTATTGTATGATGATCTGGGATTTTATTTGCCTCGTGATTTTCCTGAACAACAGTGGGCTGTAGAGAGCAAAGTTTGCGATTTGCAGTTATACGACGCGGATCATGTGTTTGTAATGGTCGATCCCACAGAAGAGGCACGTGCTCAACTGAGGCAATTACAGCAATCCGGTGAATGGTTGGCATTAAAGGCTGTTCAAGAAGGCCATGTATATAATGCAGGAGATATTTTTTTCAAAACGCTGGGTCCCACCGGACGCATGTGGGCCATGCGATATGTGGCAGAGCAACTTGGGGTTACCTTACGGTGATATTGTGCAAGAGAAGAGAGTGGAATAATCCATGGTAAGCCTGTATGCTTTTCCCTACTATAGTGATAATGATTATTATTATTAAATAGTAGAGGGGATTTACTACAAATGGTAAGACAGAGAGCAACAACGATGATACTGTTGGCCCTGCTTGTGCTCGTTCTGACGGCATGTAGCATAACAGAAGCAACGCCTCCGCAACAGGATACACCTGTGGAAGAGAGTGGTACGCAAACGATTGAGCATCTTAAAGGAACAACGGTTGTACCGCAAAAAATAGAGCGTATGGTGGTATTATCTGCTGCTTACATCGATCACATGTTGACGATTGGTGAGAAACCAGCAGGCGTTAATGTAGAAGTTCGTTACGGAGGAGATTATTTGCCTTACTTTGCAGATCAGCTTGCCGGCATTCCAACGGTAGGGTCTGCAGACAGTCCTAACCTGGAGGCTATCCTTCAGATTGATCCGGATGTCATCGTTATTGAGAGTCGAACTGCGGAGAGTACGTATGATCAGTTGGAGAAAATCGCTCCGACGATTGTACTTGGTACTGAATGGCTGGATTTTGTTGATGATACAACATATTGGACACAGGATCTGTTGACCATTGCCGGGATGTACAACAAAGTGGATCTGGCAAAAGAAAAGATAGCCGAGGTAGAGCAGCAGGCGAAGCAATTAAAAGCGAAGATCGAACAACTGGATCAAAAAAAGTTGGCTTATCTGCGTGTAAGAGAGAAGACCTTACAAATTTACGCGGCAAAAGGACATCCAACCAACACACTTTTGTATCATGATCTTGGATTTGTGCCAACGACTGTGACACCTGCCGAACAACGTGAGGATTTGTCCATGGAGAAAATTGCAGATGTGGATGCTGATTTCGTAGTTCTGGAGATTGACCCGAATGCCGATGAGTATGTAAACAACATCAACGCAAGCTCACTCTGGAAGGGAGTACCGGCTGTTGGTGCAGATCAGGTCTATACGACAGATTCGTTCTGGTTGTTTAAGGGCTGGGGAGCAATTGGGCGAAGCGAGATTATCAACGAAGTTGAAGAGATGATTCAATAGATGAGACATTATCCAATACATGATTATTCAGAGATGTCGGAAGTGTTACAGCAATTTTTTGTGACGACGATCCAAGTGGACTGCGATGATTCCAAGTATCCTTTCCGTGTGAAGGATCTGCTGAATGAAGAGAAACGAAACTTGATATTGCGTGAACAGGCTATGCAGCAAGGGCTTCAATTGGGCGGAAGAGGAAGTGCGGCCGTCGGTACACTTTTTGCCAAACGTTACTCCGTATTCGTGATGTCCGTAATTTCAGCATTCAGTCTATACGATACTATACTTAGCGTTGCAGACGATGATGTGCGGTTTGAATTGAATGGTGCAGGTGGCATGCGATATGAGACTCTGCTGGAGAGAACCTCTCTGGAGGGTGAAGATCCTGTTCAGCGCAGGTCAGAGAGTGGCTTGCTCAAGAAAAGAGTGCTGCTACATCTGGAACCTGTCCTGCGAGCGGTAGCCGTCGCTACAAGAGCGAGCGATAAGGTCATGTGGTCTCTGGTTGCCCATAATGTGCAACAATTGTATGCACGTATGATCAATGATCAGAGCATTTGGAAGACAGATGAACGGCTTGCAAAGATTCAAGAAGATCAAAGCCTCTGGCTGGATCGGCAAAACGATAATGCATGTACATTTGCCAATGAGCTGCAGCGCTTCGAACATTCCGGGTGGCAGGGACCTCCGTTCCTGCTACGCCGATATTGTTGTTTGGCTTATCTGGTTGGAGACGGAAGTCATACACATGGGTATTGTGACAGTTGTCCGAAGCTGGATTCGGAATCCCGATTGCGTAAACTTCTTCAGCAGTGAACAGACACTCTTGTACCGCATGGTACGAATCTGTTTCAGACAAACCATGTTCTCTTCGGTTTCCAGTGGATAGAATCTATGATCGACAAGTTACACAACCTGCAGCGGCTTGAGCCAGCGTCTGCGGGTTTGTTGGCTTTGTACAAGGTCACGATACCTTTGCATTGAGGGATAGTATTCGTTATACTTCAAGCTATTGATCAATTAATCACTAACTATTGGAGGGCGGAATTATCATGGCAAAGGATAAAGCAGCGTCGGTTAACCGGCGAAATGATATTATCTCTGCAGCAATTGACGTCTTCGCGGAAATTGGCTATTATCGTGCGACTACAGCCCAGGTGGCTGAACGGGCACAGATCTCACAGCCGTATATATTTCGTTTTTTCAAAACAAAAGAAGCTTTATTATTAACTGCAATTGAGGTCTCATGGACACGGGTGATTGATTCGTTTCGAATTGTGGTGGAGATGGCGACACCAGATCAGTTAGAGAATGATCTCATTGAAGCCTATGATAAGATTCTGGAATCGCACAAGAGCGAGATCTTGCTTCAGATGCAGGCGCAAACGATCCGGGAGGAAGTCATTCGTCAGGCTATGCAAAAAGGCATTAGTGATGTAAGAGCCATGGTACTGGAAGCTTTCACCGTTGCAGGAATTGCTGAACCGCTAAAAAGAACCATGATTTTTCTGGCAATCGGGATGTTGTGTAATGTATCTAATGCGCTGGATATGCCGGAGCTGAAGGAACGATAGAGAGGGAGGTAAAGTCCCTTTTTGAATTTTAGTTATTGATCAATCACTAATTGTAGTTTATATTATTCTCAGGTAAGTGATTGATCAATAACTAAATGGATGAAAGAGGTCGATCTACGATGAAAAAAGTTATTGTGATTGGAGCCACAGGTGGAACAGGTGCAGCAATTACGGAGGAATTGATTAGACGAGGGATTTCAACGATCGCATTTGGGCGCTCCCGTCAAAAGTTGGAGCAACTTGCGGTAAAATTGGGATATCCGGATCACCTGCTAATTGCAGTTGGAGATGCATTTCGGTCGGAGGATATTATCGTTGCTTCCCAGGAAGCGGATGTCATGTTTCATTGTGCGAATGTCCCGTATAACGAGATGGAAAGCAGGCTAATTCCGCTGGGCGAATCCGTGATGGCGGCGGCAGAACACTTGGGTCTGAACGTGGTTGTTATAGACGGAATCTATCTCTATGGCAGAAGACAAATGAGCGAGGTAACGGAAGAACATCCGAAGCAGCCACATACCCGCAAAGGCAAGACACGACTTGCCTATGAACAGATGTTATTCAGCACAAGATGGAGCAGAGCTCAGGTGATGATTATTCGCTTGCCGGACTATTATGGCCCAACGGCCAATCAGGCTTCCTATCTGGGTTCAACCCTTGAAGCGATAGCAAAAGGAAAGATGGCTTTTTTTATCGGGAATATGAACGTGCCGAGAGAGTATATTTATTTGCCGGATGCTGCGGTCATGGTGGTGGAGCTGGCAAGCAGAGAGATGACGTATGGACAGAATTGGAACATTCCTGGATCGGGGATCATCTCGGGTCATGACATCGTGCGATTGGAAGGCTGCGGGAAGAAGCAAACCTGTGATGGCGTTAGGAAGAGTGGGATTGTCTTTGATTGGACTAGGTGTACCCGTTATGAAAGAAATTGTAGAAATGTTATATCTGACTGAGGAACCCCTGATCCTGAGTAGACAGAAGTATGAGGAACGGATTGGCCCGGTTGTGGCAACATCTTTTGAGGAAGGAATTGCGTTGACGATTAAGGAGTTGGAGTTGCAGGGGGAGTAGAGGGGAATATATTTTTTAGAGAGAAGTAATTGATTGATCACTAACTGTGAAGGTTTCATAGGTATATTGAATAGGGGGCGCACAAAGCTAGTCCCGGGCATAGAGTGTACTATTGTAAAATGCGGGGATTTGACGTGGTGTACAAGGAGGGGGGATTCTCTTGTGAGCGGTATATCCAAAAGGAAACGCAAAATTTCCTTAATCAGTACAGGTAAACGGAAAGCAAAAAAATCAAAAAAGCACTCTATCCCAAAGAAGAAGAGTAAGTCTTGTAAGAAAAGCAGACGTAAATGCAAAAAAAAGAAAAGTCACAGGATTCCTTTCCTTCGCGGCCCACGGGGTTATCAAGGAATGAGAGGATTCACTGGAGCAACAGGTGCTACTGGGTTAACCGGAGACCATGGGTATCCCAGCATATGGGGAGCAACCATTTTAACAGGACGGACCGGAGTAACTGGAACCACGGGAAGTACCGGAATAACTGGAGTCACAGGTGCAACAGGAGCTACCGGACTGACGGGCACCACAGGTGTGACTGGAACTAGGGGAGTTACAGGTCTGACTGGTCAAACGGGTGAGGCGGGAGCAACTGGTTCTACAGGAAGTACAGGAGCTACAGGTGCAACTGGCACTGGATCAACTGGAGTCACAGGAACAACCGGCGCAACTGGAATTACCGGAATTGGTGTTACAGGCGTGACCGGTGCTACAGGAAATACCGGTATAACCGGCTTTACAGGTCCAACTGGAGTTGCAGGATTAGCTGGGGCTACCGGGTTCACTGGAGCAACTGGTCCAACTGGAATTGGTGTGATGGGACTAACAGGATCTACTGGTGAAACAGGATTCACGGGAGTTACAGGTTCGATTGGCCCAACCGGAGCGACGGGTCTAATAGGTATTACGGGTGCGACTGGATTAACGGGAAGTACTGGCGAAATTGGAATCACAGGCCCGTCCGGAGCAACAGGAACAACTGGTATTACTGGAACCACAGGTATCACAGGAGTCAGTGGCGTAACTGGAACGACAGGTACTACGGGCGCGACCGGCCCAACCGGTGAGACAGGTATCACCGGAGTTACAGGCGCTACAGGATTTACTGGGGCGATAGGAGCAACGGGAAGTACGGGTCCAACTGGAAATACTGGCATGACAGGGATAACAGGTGCGATCGGCGCAACTGGTGCCACTGGGGAAACGGGACTTACTGGTACGACAGGCCCCACTGGGGGGATAGGGTCTACGGGAGTTACTGGTGTAACCGGAACTACAGGAAGCACTGGTACTTCTGGAACAACAGGCACTACGGGGGCAACTGGATTAACGGGTGTGACGGGAGCAACCGGCGAAACAGGCATCACTGGCGTTACTGGATTTACGGGCAGTACAGGTGCGACCGGCACGACTGGTTTGACAGGATTCACCGGAGCGACAGGAAGTACTGGTGAGGCGGGGCTAAGAGGAGTTACAGGCACGACTGGTCTAACGGGACCCACCGGGGTCACTGGCGAAACAGGAACAACCGGAACTACAGGAAGTACTGGAATAACAGGTAATACTGGTGAAACAGGATCAACAGGTACTACCGGATTACCTGGCGTTACGGGTACCACGGGTGTAACCGGTTCTACTGGAATTACAGGCCTCACGGGAATTACTGGTGTGACAGGACTCACTGGGGCCACTGGTATAAGTGGTGTCACTGGTGAAACAGGACCAACAGGTACAACCGGAGTAACTGGCGTTACTGGAATTGCGGGCACAACAGGAACGACTGGAATAACAGGTGCAACAGGTATTACTGGATTTACAGGCAGTACAGGTGCGATCGGAGCAACTGGGGCCACTGGCACAACCGGAGTCACAGGTACGACTGGTGTGTCAGGACCCACCGGGGATACAGGAGTAACGGGAACTACCGGTACCACAGGAATAACTGGCGTTACCGGAGCAACTGGCGCCACTGGAGAGACGGGTCTAACTGGGAACACCGGCACTACTGGAGAAACGGGTACCACCGGAGTTACAGGTGCTACAGGATCTGCTGGGGCGATAGGGGCAACGGGAAGTACAGGTACAACCGGCGTTACAGGCATAACCGGCATAACCGGCAATACTGGTGTAACAGGAGCCACAGGAATTACTGGAGCAACTGGAACTACTGGAGATACAGGTCAAACAGGGGTCACAGGAACGACAGGGTTAACAGGGGTAACCGGAATCACCGGTGAGACTGGAGCAACCGGAATTACAGGTATCTCGGGAGTGACTGGCGTAACCGGAATGACGGGAATTACGGGAGCGACCGGGGCCACTGGTGTCACTGGAGAGACGGGTCTAACAGGAGGTACAGGTGCAACTGGTATTACAGGTCTTACGGGTGCGACTGGGACCACAGGAATCACGGGTACAGCTGGTGTAACTGGCCCAACAGGTGCGACTGGAGAAACAGGAAGTACAGGTGCCACGGGAGTAACCGGAACAACTGGTGTAACTGGAGAGTCGGGTCTAACTGGGGCTACAGGTGTAACGGGCTCAACCGGTTCGACTGGCCCAACAGGAGAGACAGGACTAACAGGTCTAACTGGAGCTACTGGAAGTACGGGTGCGACGGGAACAACTGGTGTTACAGGTGCAACCGGAGTTAGTGGCACAACAGGAATTACTGGTGTAACTGGCGCGACAGGACTCACCGGGGTTACTGGTTCAACTGGTAATACCGGAGCTACTGGCATAACCGGGGTCACCGGCGAAACAGGGCCAACCGGCACAACTGGCTTAACTGGCGTTACGGGTACAATTGGTGTGACCGGAGCAACAGGCGTCACTGGAGAGACCGGAGCTACAGGTCTGACGGGAAATACAGGACCAACGGGTGCCACCGGATTTACGGGTCCAACAGGTGAAACAGGAATCACTGGAGTTACAGGCCCTACTGGAGCAACCGGCTCAATCGGAACTACTGGAGATACAGGTTCAACAGGGGTCACAGGTACGACTGGTGTGACGGGACCGACCGGTGCAACTGGAGAAACGGGAATTACAGGTGCGGCTGGACTAACTGGCATTACCGGAACCACGGGTGTCACAGGAGGTACCGGAGCTACAGGAATTATGGGAGCGACCGGAACCACTGGCGTTACTGGGGAGACTGGTCTAACAGGGAACACAGGTGTAACGGGACTTACTGGTGTGACCGGAACTACTGGCACTAGTGGCATAACGGGAACAACTGGTATTACGGGAGTAACCGGAGCAACAGGTGTAACTGGAGAGACGGGTCTAACAGGAGGTACAGGTGCAACTGGTATTACCGGAACCACGGGTACTGCTGGTGTAACGGGCCCAACAGGTGCCACTGGAGCAACAGGAAGTATAGGTGCCACGGGAGTAACCGGAACAACTGGTGTAACTGGAGAGTCGGGTCTAACAGGATTCACAGGCGCGACGGGAGTGACCGGGGCCACTGGTGTTACTGGGGAGACCGGACTAACAGGAAACACAGGTGTAACGGGCCCTACCGGTTCGATTGGCCCAACTGGTATTACCGGAGCTACGGGCATAACGGGGGTCACCGGAGAAACAGGGCCAACCGGCACGACCGGCTTAACTGGCGTTACGGGTACAATTGGTGCGACAGGAGCAACAGGCGTCACTGGAGAGACGGGTCTAACTGGGAGCACAGGTACGACTGGAGTTACTGGTATAACCGGTCCGACAGGCACTACAGGACTAACAGGGAATACTGGTGAAACAGGATCAACAGGTACGATTGGGGCAACGGGTATCACGGGAGTTACTGGTGTAACAGGAATTACTGGTGCAACCGGAACTACTGGAGCTACAGGTCCAACAGGGGTGACAGGTACGACTGGTGTGACGGGATCAACTGGAGAAACAGGGTTCACAGGACCAACCGGTACGACTGGAGCAACGGGAAGTACGGGTACTACGGGAGCTACTGGTGTAACGGGCACAACTGGCATCACAGGGGAAACAGGTCTAACAGGATTCACTGGTCCAACTGGTGTTACGGGATTAACTGGAGCCACGGGCATTACAGGAGAGACGGGTGTATCAGGCGTTACTGGCACGACAGGACCAACCGGAGCCACTGGTGCGACTGGCATAACCGGAGTCACTGGAGTTACAGGAGCAACGGGGAGTACGGGTTCCACAGGAATAACTGGCGTAACCGGGCCGACTGGTGCTACTGGAATTACTGGCCAAACTGGAGAGACGGGTGTAACAGGGGTCACAGGTACGACTGGTATGACGGGACCCACCGGGGCTACTGGAGCAACGGGAACTACGGGAGTTACTGGCGTAACCGGCGCGACTGGAACTACGGGTACAACAGGAACGACTGGAGCCACTGGGATCACAGGTGTGACTGGAGCAACAGGAACCACGGGTATTACAGGAGAGACGGGTGTAACAGGAGTTACAGGCACGACAGGTGTAACGGGACCGACCGGAGCAACTGGGGCTACAGGGCTCACAGGTGTATCAGGAGCCACAGGCACAACAGGAGTTACGGGTATCACAGGTGTGACCGGTACTACAGGAACTACAGGTACAACGGGTGTAACAGGAGCCACCGGAAGTACTGGTTCAACAGGAGCTACAGGATTAACTGGTGTAACTGGGACAACAGGAACTACAGGTGCAACGGGCACCACCGGAAGTACCGGCACAACAGGAGTAACTGGACTTACTGGGGTTACAGGTAATACAGGATTTACTGGAACGACGGGAGCAACTGGCGTCACTGGAGAGACAGGAGCAACCGGCTCAATCGGAACTACTGGAGATACAGGTTCAACAGGGGTCACAGGTACGACTGGAGTTACAGGAGCTACGGGGAGTACGGGTTCCACAGGAATAACTGGCGTATCCGGGCCGACTGGTGCTACTGGAATTACTGGCCAAACTGGTGTGACAGGATCAACCGGAGTTACGGGAGTAACTGGACTTACTGGATTAACTGGGGAGACGGGTCTAACCGGGATTACAGGTGCGACTGGTGAAACAGGAATAACCGGCACGACCGGCGTAACTGGCATTACGGGTGTGACTGGAGCTACTGGAATTACCGGCGCCACCGGCACAACTGGCCAAACTGGTGAGACGGGAGTAACTGGACTTACTGGGGTTACAGGTAATACTGGAATTTCTGGAACGACGGGAGCGACTGGAGCCACTGGAGAGACGGGTCTAACTGGGGTCACAGGTACGACTGGTGTGACGGGGCCCACCGGGACTACTGGAGCAACAGGAACCACGGGCATTACAGGAGTGACGGGTGTAACAGGCGCTACCGGTACGACAGGTGTAACGGGACCAACCGGTGCCACTGGCATAACCGGCACGGCAGGACCAACAGGTGCGACCGGAGCCACTGGGGAAACAGGTATAACAGGGGTTGCAGGAACGACTGGGGCAACCGGAGCCACTGGTGCGACTGGCATAACCGGAGTTACAGGTACGACTGGTACTACAGGGGCAACCGGTCCAACGGGTATTACTGGTGACACAGGAATAACCGGCACGACCGGCGTAACTGGCATTACGGGTGTGACTGGAGCTACCGGAATTACAGGTGCCACCGGCACAACTGGCCAAACTGGAGAGACGGGTGTAACAGGGGGCACAGGTACGACTGGTGTGACGGGACCAACCGGGGCTACTGGAGCAACCGGTCCAACGGGTATTACTGGTGAAACAGGGCCAACCGGCACGACTGGCGTAACTGGTGTTACGGGCACAATTGGTGCGACCGGAGCAACAGGCGTCACTGGAGAGACGGGTCTAACTGGGAGCACAGGAGCCACAGGAATTACTGGTGCTACAGGTCCAACAGGGGTCACAGGAACGACAGGTGAGACGGGTCTAACCGGGATTACAGGTGCGACTGGTGCTACTGGAATTACTGGGGTAACTGGATTTACAGGTGTTACAGGAGCCACTGGAGAGACGGGTGTAACAGGGGTCACAGGTACGACTGGTGTGACGGGGCCCACCGGGGCTACTGGAGCAACAGGAACTACGGGCATTACAGGAGAGACGGGCGTAACAGGTGCCACCGGTACAACAGGTGTAACGGGACCAACCGGTGTTACAGGAGCCACTGGGGCAACCGGAACTACGGGAGTTACTGGCGTAACCGGCTCGACTGGAGAGACGGGTGCAACAGGCGTTACCGGCACGACAGGTACAACAGGACCAACCGGAGCTACTGGTGCGACTGGCATAACCGGAGTCACAGGTACGACTGGTGCTACAGGGGCAACCGGTCCAACGGGTATTACTGGTGAAACAGGAGCAACCGGCACGACCGGCGTAACTGGCATTACGGGTGTAACAGGAGCCACCGGAAGTACTGGTTCAACAGGAGCTACAGGATTAACTGGTGTAACTGGGACAACAGGAACTACAGGTGCAACGGGCACCACCGGAAGTACCGGCACAACAGGAGTAACTGGACTTACTGGGGTTACAGGTAATACAGGATTTACTGGAACGACGGGAGCAACTGGCGTCACTGGAGAGACAGGAGCAACCGGCTCAATCGGAACTACTGGAGATACAGGTTCAACAGGGGTCACAGGTACGACTGGAGTTACAGGAGCTACGGGGAGTACGGGTTCCACAGGAATAACTGGCGTATCCGGGCCGACTGGTGCTACTGGAATTACTGGCCAAACTGGTGTGACAGGATCAACCGGAGTTACGGGAGTAACTGGACTTACTGGATTAACTGGGGAGACGGGTCTAACCGGGATTACAGGTGCGACTGGTGAAACAGGAATAACCGGCACGACCGGCGTAACTGGCATTACGGGTGTGACTGGAGCTACTGGAATTACCGGCGCCACCGGCACAACTGGCCAAACTGGTGAGACGGGAGTAACTGGACTTACTGGGGTTACAGGTAATACTGGAATTTCTGGAACGACGGGAGCGACTGGAGCCACTGGAGAGACGGGTCTAACTGGGGTCACAGGTACGACTGGTGTGACGGGGCCCACCGGGACTACTGGAGCAACAGGAACCACGGGCATTACAGGAGTGACGGGTGTAACAGGCGCTACCGGTACGACAGGTGTAACGGGACCAACCGGTGCCACTGGCATAACCGGCACGGCAGGACCAACAGGTGCGACCGGAGCCACTGGGGAAACAGGTATAACAGGGGTTGCAGGAACGACTGGGGCAACCGGAGCCACTGGTGCGACTGGCATAACCGGAGTTACAGGTACGACTGGTACTACAGGGGCAACCGGTCCAACGGGTATTACTGGTGACACAGGAATAACCGGCACGACCGGCGTAACTGGCATTACGGGTGTGACTGGAGCTACCGGAATTACAGGTGCCACCGGCACAACTGGCCAAACTGGAGAGACGGGTGTAACAGGGGGCACAGGTACGACTGGTGTGACGGGACCAACCGGGGCTACTGGAGCAACCGGTCCAACGGGTATTACTGGTGAAACAGGGCCAACCGGCACGACTGGCGTAACTGGTGTTACGGGCACAATTGGTGCGACCGGAGCAACAGGCGTCACTGGAGAGACGGGTCTAACTGGGAGCACAGGAGCCACAGGAATTACTGGTGCTACAGGTCCAACAGGGGTCACAGGAACGACAGGTGAGACGGGTCTAACCGGGATTACAGGTGCGACTGGTGCTACTGGAATTACTGGGGTAACTGGATTTACAGGTGTTACAGGAGCCACTGGAGAGACGGGTGTAACAGGGGTCACAGGTACGACTGGTGTGACGGGGCCCACCGGGGCTACTGGAGCAACAGGAACTACGGGCATTACAGGAGAGACGGGCGTAACAGGTGCCACCGGTACAACAGGTGTAACGGGACCAACCGGTGTTACAGGAGCCACTGGGGCAACCGGAACTACGGGAGTTACTGGCGTAACCGGCTCGACTGGAGAGACGGGTGCAACAGGCGTTACCGGCACGACAGGTACAACAGGACCAACCGGAGCTACTGGTGCGACTGGCATAACCGGAGTCACAGGTACGACTGGTGCTACAGGGGCAACCGGTCCAACGGGTATTACTGGTGAAACAGGAGCAACCGGCACGACCGGCGTAACTGGCATTACGGGTGTAACAGGAGCCACCGGAAGTACTGGTTCAACAGGAGCTACAGGATTAACTGGTGTAACTGGGACAACAGGAACTACAGGTGCAACGGGCACCACCGGAAGTACCGGCACAACAGGAGTAACTGGACTTACTGGGGTTACAGGTAATACAGGATTTACTGGAACGACGGGAGCAACTGGCGTCACTGGAGAGACAGGAGCAACCGGCTCAATCGGAACTACTGGAGATACAGGTTCAACAGGGGTCACAGGTACGACTGGAGTTACAGGAGCTACGGGGAGTACGGGTTCCACAGGAATAACTGGCGTATCCGGGCCGACTGGTGCTACTGGAATTACTGGCCAAACTGGTGTGACAGGATCAACCGGAGTTACGGGAGTAACTGGACTTACTGGATTAACTGGGGAGACGGGTCTAACCGGGATTACAGGTGCGACTGGTGAAACAGGAATAACCGGCACGACCGGCGTAACTGGCATTACGGGTGTGACTGGAGCTACTGGAATTACCGGCGCCACCGGCACAACTGGCCAAACTGGTGAGACGGGAGTAACTGGACTTACTGGGGTTACAGGTAATACTGGAATTTCTGGAACGACGGGAGCGACTGGAGCCACTGGAGAGACGGGTCTAACTGGGGTCACAGGTACGACTGGTGTGACGGGGCCCACCGGGACTACTGGAGCAACAGGAACCACGGGCATTACAGGAGTGACGGGTGTAACAGGCGCTACCGGTACGACAGGTGTAACGGGACCAACCGGTGCCACTGGCATAACCGGCACGGCAGGACCAACAGGTGCGACCGGAGCCACTGGGGAAACAGGTATAACAGGGGTTGCAGGAACGACTGGGGCAACCGGAGCCACTGGTGCGACTGGCATAACCGGAGTTACAGGTACGACTGGTACTACAGGGGCAACCGGTCCAACGGGTATTACTGGTGACACAGGAATAACCGGCACGACCGGCGTAACTGGCATTACGGGTGTGACTGGAGCTACCGGAATTACAGGTGCCACCGGCACAACTGGCCAAACTGGAGAGACGGGTGTAACAGGGGGCACAGGTACGACTGGTGTGACGGGACCAACCGGGGCTACTGGAGCAACCGGTCCAACGGGTATTACTGGTGAAACAGGGCCAACCGGCACGACTGGCGTAACTGGTGTTACGGGCACAATTGGTGCGACCGGAGCAACAGGCGTCACTGGAGAGACGGGTCTAACTGGGAGCACAGGAGCCACAGGAATTACTGGTGCTACAGGTCCAACAGGGGTCACAGGAACGACAGGTGAGACGGGTCTAACCGGGATTACAGGTGCGACTGGTGCTACTGGAATTACTGGGGTAACTGGATTTACAGGTGTTACAGGAGCCACTGGAGAGACGGGTGTAACAGGGGTCACAGGTACGACTGGTGTGACGGGGCCCACCGGGGCTACTGGAGCAACAGGAACTACGGGCATTACAGGAGAGACGGGCGTAACAGGTGCCACCGGTACAACAGGTGTAACGGGACCAACCGGTGTTACAGGAGCCACTGGGGCAACCGGAACTACGGGAGTTACTGGCGTAACCGGCTCGACTGGAGAGACGGGTGCAACAGGCGTTACCGGCACGACAGGTACAACAGGACCAACCGGAGCTACTGGTGCGACTGGCATAACCGGAGTCACAGGTACGACTGGTGCTACAGGGGCAACCGGTCCAACGGGTATTACTGGTGAAACAGGAGCAACCGGCACGACCGGCGTAACTGGCATTACGGGTGTGACTGGAGCTACTGGAATTACAGGTGCCACCGGCACAACTGGTCAAACTGGAGAGACGGGTCTAACAGGGGGCACAGGTACGACTGGTGTGACGGGACCAACCGGGGCTACTGGAGCAACGGGAACTACAGGCGTTACAGGCGTAACCGGAGCGACAGGAACTACGGGTGCGACTGGTGCCACTGGCGTAACTGGTGCCACTGGCGTAACTGGTGTTACGGGTACAACAGGTACAACAGGTACAACAGGTACGACTGGAGCCACTGGGATCACAGGTGTGACTGGAGCAACAGGAACCACGGGTATTACAGGAGAGACGGGTGTAACAGGCGTTACAGGCACGACCGGCGCGACGGGAACAACAGGAAGTACGGGAACAACAGGAAGTACGGGAACAACAGGAACCACGGGTATTGCGGGTGTGACCGGTGCTACAGGAACTACAGGTACAACGGGTGTAACAGGTGCCACCGGAAGTACTGGTTCAACAGGAGTTACAGGTATAACTGGCGCGACCGGAATAACGGGAGCTACAGGACTAACTGGTGTAACTGGGACAACAGGAACTACAGGTGCAACGGGCACCACCGGAAGTACCGGCACAACAGGAGTTACAGGAATAACCGGAACAGCAGGCATTACGGGAGCCACCGGCCCGACTGGACCAACTGGGGCTAATGGAATTACGGGGGCAACCGGTGTAACGAGTGCAACCGGAGCTACGGGTGCCACTGGAGCAACAGGCATAACAGGAACTACCGGTGCGACTGGGGCAACGGGGCTGACAGGAGCCACGGGCCCAACCGGCCCCAATTTTGCAACACAAGGGTTCTCGGCATTCCTGGCTACACTTTCGACAGCAACCAGCACTCAGTTAACCAACTGGACGACTACGGCTCCCTATTACGGTAATGCCAACTTCATTGCAACCACAGGAAACTATACCGTCCCGGTAACCGGAAGATACTCTATTGTGGCCACGATCAATTATGCAACGACTGCAGCGATTGCTCTATCTCTGGGTGCAGGCGTTAACCCAGCCTTTCTTGTACAGAGAACATCCCCAACGGTAACTACACTTGTCAGTGGTTTGTTGCCCGTCCTAAATGTCGCGATTACGCTACTCACACTGCGGGCAGTGCTGGGAAGCGGTTCAGTGACTTTGGCAGTAGAAGTCGCATTGAACGCGGGAGATGTGATTGGACTGTTCTATGCTGCAAACGGGTTGACGATTACATTGAACCTGGGCAGTGGTGCTACAAATGGCATTGTATGGTCTGTGCATGAGATCACCTAAACACTTCACAACGGATTGCGCCTATTTACAAATTCGTAAAGTTGTAATAAGTTAGTTTGAAGATATTCGAAATATCTTTTGGCAAGTGGACTAACAAGTGAGGTGGATTTCATGATTCCTATTTTGGGACGCATTAACGAATTAAGTCGAAAACAACGTAGCAGCGTCGGTTTGACAAAAGCAGAAAAAAGCGAGCAGCACGAGCTTAGAAAACAATATTTGCAGGCTATTCGAGGTCAGGTACTGACAACCATGCTGGCAGTATCCGTTGTGGACCCACTGGGTCATGATGTGACCCCTGAGAAATTAACCCACGAAAAATTGCAGCGCCGTGAACAAGCCGGCCAATAGCATTCCTTTAATAAGACAGACCAAGGTTACATCTTGGTCTGTCTTTTTTTATTTTCTGTAGAGCATCCATCAGGAAAAAAGCACTTTAAAAGAGGAAGGTACCATCCAATTAGTGTTTCGTAGGAATTAACAAGCATGTTAGATATTTTTAGTATTGATGACAATAAATCTACCGCGAACTTCAAAAAATCCCCGATAACTCATATAATAACGCTAATATATTTCAGAAACACAAAGAAAAATCACAATTACTCTCAATATAACTGACAACAAACTTACATCAAATAATCAAAGAAAGACTAGTTCATATATGTATCTCGAAAGGGTTGATGAATCATGAGCCTGGAAGCATTGAATGAACGTGTGAAGAATGATCTGGCTTATTTGTCATTTGGTGGCGCGAACTGGGTACGTCCAAGAGAACATGCGGATGGTCATGTCTATGATGTCGTCATTGTGGGTGGAGGCCAGAGTGGATTAGGAGCGGCATTTGGACTTCTTCGTGAACGGATCTCCAATATTGTAGTCATTGACGAGAATGCATCGGGGCTTGAAGGACCTTGGGAGACTTATGCACGTATGGTTACTTTGCGCACACCCAAGCATCTGACTTCCATCGATCTGGGTATCCCCTCGTTAACCTTTCGCTCATGGTGGGAAGCACAGGTAGGGCCCGAAGGTTGGGAAGAGGTAGATAAAATCCCGCGTGGAGACTGGATGAATTATTTACGCTGGTATCGGAAAGTGCTGAATCTGCCTGTGCTTAATGAGGCAGAATTGACGCTGGTTGAGCCTATGGAGAACGGAATACATCGACTTCATGTGAACAAGGCAGGAACTCAGATGGATGTTATACTTGCTCGCAAAGTAGTGTTTGCTACGGGAATACAAGGTGGTGGAGAGTGGCATGTACCCTCCATGATTGCCGATAGATTACCTCGGGAGCTGTATGCCCATACGTCTGAAGCGATTGATTTTGATCGGTTAAAAGGTAAAAAGGTTGCTGTGCTTGGCGGCGGCGCTTCTGCTTTTGATAATGCCAGTTATGCCCTTGCCACGGGTGTGGCGGAAGCTCATGTATTTGTGCGGCGGGAACAACTGCCAAGTATTAATCCCATTCGTCAGATGGAACAATCCGGTATGATTGAGCGATACCACGCTCTTCCGGTTGCTGATAAATATGAGGTGATCTCTCATTTCTTCAAATTCAATCAACCGCCAACCAATGATACGTTTAATCGTGCGGCAGCCTGGCCTGGTTTCGAGCTGCATCTGAACGCTCCATGGCTGAGTGTAGAAGCGACGGACCAAGGCGCGATTGTGCATACCGCACAGGGAGCATATGAGTTTGATTTTCTAATTATTAGCACAGGTCTGCTTAGTGATCCGGCACTCCGTCCTGAACTGAAGCTTGTAGAGCCATACATCGCACGCTGGGAGGACTGTTACCAGGCTCCGCCAGAGCTTCGCAATGCGTTGCTGGACGCACATCCATACCTGAGTTCCGGGTTTGCAATGACAAGCAGGAGTGAACAGGGTGAGAGACCGTTGCACGGACTGTTTGTATTCAACTACTCTGCACTTGCCAGCTGTGGTCTGTCGGCATCGGCAATATCGGGAACGAAGAGTGCAGTGCCGAAACTGGTCTCTGCCATAGCGGATCAATTGTTTCTCGATGATCGAGAGGTTATTTTGCAACAATTTTATGCGTATGAAGAACAGGAATTTACGGCTACGTGGGCGAAAAGTGGTGCCCTCGCTGAGTAACGCACTCTATAATATTGTGAACGTGTGGCATCTGATGCTGCACGTTTTTTTGTTTTTCATATGAAGAAGGTTACACTTGCCTTTAATTTGTTGTAAAATGTCGGTTGGAACATGTTAAAGGCAGGGATAATAGATGAATGAAATGAACTATGAACAATTTAGAGCCCATTTGAAGAAAGCGTCGCGTAAACGAAATGTACCTTTGATTAAGATCGTTGCATTTCAAGAGAAATACATGAAGATTGAAGAAGTTCAATTTTACGATGTGGAACAAAATCATATGAGTGTTCGGGCTTGCAATACGTTGTGGATGCACCTGGAGAATAAATCTTTCCGTAATATGGTGTCCCAACATTTGCAGTTTTATAGAGATATGGAGAACCTGGGTCGGCATTCCTTTGAGAATCTGATCAAAGAACTATATGATACGTCTGTTCCTGTGCTGCTCGATTACAATCCCGCTCATTATTATACCTCGGGGCAGCTCGCTGAGATTCTGGTCATGGACGAGGAGAGGTTAATTGAACAATTGGAGATGGGTCGCTTCAAGGGTGCTTTTATTAATGAAGATGGCAAATGGCTTAAACCCAAACCGGATGCTATGGTTGTAGAGTCATAAACGTCATGCAGTTCCCATGAACAGCAAAATCCTGCAACGCCGCGCATCAAGCGCTGGAGGCTGCAGGATTTTTAATGGAGATTCTAAGTCGAAAGATGCGGGTTTTTGAATGTTTTTAAATTATTTTGAATGAAAGTGGTTGTTTTTTGAGTGAATTATGATACTATAGAAGCAGTTGGAGGAATGAAGATGCTGACTGAAGAACGATATGCTGCAATTATAGAGCGCTTACATTTACAGGGAATTGTGAAATTACAAGAGCTTGTTGATGTGTTGGGTGCTTCTGAATCAACGATTAGGCGTGACTTGATCGATCTGGAGAGTCGTCAGATGCTCAAACGCATCCACGGCGGTGCCGCACTGGTGAATGAAAAAACGCTGGAACCGGGCATGGAAGAAAAAACGTTCAAAAACATTCAACAAAAAACGACAATTGCCCGTTTGGCTGCACAGGAGATCGAAAATGGCGAATGCATTTATCTGGATGCAGGAACGACAACGTTAGCCATGATTCCCTTTATTGAAGCTAAAGACGTAACGGTTGTTACCAATGGACTTTCACATGTTGAGGCTTTGGTAAGCAAGCGTATTCGCAGTTATTTGCTCGGAGGTATGATGAAAATTCATACAAAAGCAGTCATTGGCAGTATCGCATTACAGAACATGGATAATTTCCGTTTTGATAAATGTTTTCTTGGAAGCAACGGAGTTGATCCCGAAATGGGGTATACAACACCGGATCCGGAGGAAGCCTTGATTAAAAGGCGTGCACATCAATTGTCGGGAAAATCTTATGTGCTGGCTGATTCAAGCAAAATAGGGGAAATTACTTTTGCCAAATTGTTTGATTTGGAGGAGGCCGATTTGATTACCGAGCAGATGCCAGAACATTGGCGGCCTGGAATCGCCCAGAAAACTAAAATAATTGAGGGATAACGATGATATATACGATAACACTTAACCCGTCCATTGATTACATCGTGGAAGTGGATGAGCTGAAGCTTGGCGGATTGAATCGAATGAATCGGGATTTGAAGCTCCCTGGCGGCAAAGGCATTAATGTCTCTCGCATACTGAATCAACTTGGAGCAGATAACACGGCTATTGGTTTCCTTGGTGGATTCACGGGACGTTTCATTAATGACAAGTTGCAAGAAGATAACATTCGGACAGACTTTGTTACGATTGCAGACGATACTCGCATTAACATCAAGCTGAAGCATGGAGAAGAGACAGAGATTAATGGTCTTGGACCTGCAATAAGTGCCGAAGAGGCGGAGCAGTTGCTTCACAAATTGTCCTCATTGCAAAAAGGAGATATTGTCATTCTCTCCGGCAGTGTACCTCCTTCACTTGGAACGGATTTTTATGATCGTCTCATTAAAGTGTGCAAGCAAACGGGTGCCGAATTTGTGATTGATACAACTGGCCCTGCGTTAATGGAAGCTCTTGAACATGTACCATTGCTGGTGAAGCCAAATCATCATGAACTGGCTGAACTGTTCGGTGTAACGATTAATACTCGCGAGGAACTGGTGTTATACGGGCGTAAGTTGCTGGAAGCCGGTGCCAAACATGTGTTGATCTCCATGGCAGGCGAGGGTGCATTATTCATTACCAAATCGGAAGTTTATCATGCAAATGTGCCAAAAGGCACTGTGAAAAACTCGGTTGGTGCGGGTGACTCCATGATTGGCGGATTCGTAGGTACCTATGTACAGAGCGGAGATTTGCTGGAAGCTTTCCGCACAGGGGTTGCATCTGGAAGCGCAACTGCGTTCTCGGATGATCTGGCAACACGTGAATTGATTGATGAATTGCGTAATCAAGTGACCATTACGACAATCTAGTCTAACGGTCTTATAGAAGGTCTTTATTGTAATTGTAATGTAGTGAGGCCTGCCTATGCAGGCCGACTGAACTTAAGGGAGTGTACCAAGATGAGAATAACAGACTTGATGATCCAAGAAACGATGATCATGGACCTGCAAGCCACAACCAAAGATGAGGCTATTGATGAACTAATTGCAAGCCTGAACCGAAGCGGACGAATCAATGATCCGGTCCTGTTCAAGGAAATGATCTATAAAAGAGAAGCTGAATCCAGCACAGGTATCGGTGGCGGAATTGCAATGCCACATGCCAAAACAACAGCGGTGAACGAACCAACAGTTGTATTTGCCAAGAGTAGAAAAGGACTTGATTTTGAAGCGTTGGATGATCAGCCAGCTCATGTGTTCTTCATGATTGCGGCTCCAGAAGGCGCAGGTAATACCCATCTGCGTACGCTTGCAGCTCTTTCCAGGTTGTTGATTGATAGCGATTTCATCTCACAATTGATGAGTACAGATACACCAGCCGAAGTTAGTGCATTGTTTGATGCCAAACAGGCTGAAGCAGCTGAGAAGGAAGCAGCCAAAGAAAAAGAAAAAGCTGAAAAAGCAGCAAATGCTGCATCCACTTCTACTACTGGTCAGCAACAGAATACTTCTGGTGTGATTGTAGGTAATGCCAATTCGGAAGATTTTGTTGTTGCGGTTACAGCCTGTCCAACCGGTATAGCTCATACGTTTATGGCTGAAGATGCACTTAAAAAGAAAGCTCAGGAAATGGGCATTAATATTCGCGTAGAGACAAACGGCTCTGAAGGAGCGCAGAATGTTCTCACTGCTGATGAGATCGCTCGTGCTAAAGGGGTTATCGTTGCCGCAGACAAAAATGTGGAGATGGCACGTTTCGATGGCAAACCGGTATTGCAAAGACCGGTGAGTGATGGAATCCGTAAATCCGAAGAGCTGATTCGCAAGGCTGTTAACGGTGATGCACCGATCTATCGCAGCCAAGGCGGAAATGCCAAGGAAGAGGGCGCAAGCACTGGCAAGATTAGTGTAGGTAGCAAAATCTATAAAGATCTGATGAATGGTATCTCGCATATGCTGCCATTCGTTGTAGGTGGCGGTATACTGCTAGCAATCTCCTTCTTGTTCGAACAGCTTGCTAGCCCTGAGAATCCGATTGTGCAACTGCTTCAAACGATCGGTGGCGGAACAGGTGCGTTCCACTTCCTGATTCCGGTACTTGCCGGATTTATCGCGATGAGCATTGGTGATCGCCCAGCCTTGATGCCTGGTATGGTCGGTGGATTGATGGCGGTTAACTCAAACGCCGGTTTCCTTGGTGGTTTGGCTGCCGGTTTCCTGGCGGGTTATGTAGTTATTGGTCTCCGTAAGTTGTTCAAAGGATTGCCAAAAGCGATTGATGGCTTGAAACCAATCTTGCTGTATCCGGTATTTGGTTTGCTGATCGTAGGTGCCATCAGTTTCTATGTCTTTGATCCAATCTTTGGTTCCCTGAACACTTGGCTTGTAGATGCACTTGGTAACTTGGGTACAGGTAATGCGGTATTGTTGGGCTTGCTGCTTGGCGGTATGATGTCCATCGATATGGGTGGACCGTTCAACAAAGCGGCTTACACATTCGCCATTGGGGTATTCACATCCAGTGGTAACACAGACGGTGCATGGATGGCAGCGGTTATGGCAGGCGGTATGGTGCCTCCTCTGGCGATTGCACTTGCAACAACATTCTTCAAATCCAAATTTACAGAGCAAGAACGCAAATCAGGCTTGACTAACTATGTACTTGGATTCTCTTTCATTACAGAAGGTGCAATTCCATTTGCTGCGGCTGATCCATTACGTGTATTGACTTCTTGTATTCTGGGTTCCGCTGTTGCTGGCGGATTGACACAACTGTGGAGCATTAATGTACCAGCTCCGCACGGCGGGATCTTTGTTGCAGCACTGGCGAACCACGCATTATTGTTCCTGCTCGCTGTTGCGATTGGTTCTGTGATCTCCGGTCTGATTCTAGGACTGTGGAAGAAGTCACCAACGCTTGTGAAGTAATAAATATAAGAAACATCTCCTGGGTGAAACTCACTTGGGGGATGTTTTTTATTTCAGCTTTTTTGTTAAGTAGTGGAAAGTTGCCTCCGGATTTGTGTAAAATGCTTATTTAGCTTTTACATTCATCTATGGTAAAATAAATATAATTATATTTTGAAACTATGTTTCGTCTAATGAAACTTATGCAGGAGGAATTGGAATGTCTGATGTAATCAAAAGTCAGGTGCAGAAGCAGTTTGCGAAAAATGCAGGTAAATATGTGACGAGTTCGGGGCATGCCAGCGGTGAGGATCTCGCGTTGCTCGTGGCTTCATCTCAAGCCACTCCGGATATGAACGTGCTGGATATCGCCACTGGAGGAGGGCATGTCGCTAATGCATTGGCTCCACTTGTTCAGCGGGTGACAGCCCTCGATCTAACGGAAGAAATGCTTCAGGTAGCTGAAGCATTTATCCAGGGCAATGGACACCGTAATGTAGATTTTGTTGCCGGGGATGCAGAGAAGCTGCCATTCGATGATGATATCTATGACCTTGTAACCTGCCGAATCGCTGCTCACCATTTTCCGGACGTTTCTTCGTTTGTTCATGAGACATTACGAGTTGTGAAGCCCGGCGGAAGGTTGTTATTCATTGACAACGTGGCACCTGAACGGGATGAGAATGACCAGTTTTACAATGAAGTGGAGAAGTGTCGGGATGCAAGCCATGTTCGGGCATGGCGCAAGACGGAATGGATTCATATGCTGGAGTATGCCGGCTTCCGAATGGAAACGATGGTTTCCTTCCAGAAGCGCTTTAAGTTTGAAGAGTGGTGTAACCGTGCGGCACTGCCGGAACGGGAGAGAAGGGAACTTGAAGCAAGTATGTTGAGTGCACCGTCCATCATCAGAAAATTTTTCAATTTTGAAGTGACAACGAACGGGAAGCTCGACAGCTTCCAAGGAGAAAGTGTGTATATCCAAGCGACTAAACCGACTCATGTCTGATTAGGTAAAGACCATTTAGTTAGCTGAGCAGTTCCTAAATGAGTAAAAGGTTGTATACCAATAAAAATAAAACAAGCAGAGTACCTTGAATAGGTAAAGTTGCTTGTTTATTTTTTGACCGAAACGACGGTTCAGACGGTCCCTCTTCTTGACACGTGTCACTTCCTATTTCAGGACTAATGATAGAGATACATACTAAATTAAACGACAGGCCATTTTACTTTACGCAAGGCATCGAGCAACTCAGGCGGCGCATTCAGATTGTCACGGACCAGATCCCGCGGGGTTAACGCCATCCACTGATTCAGCGATACATCCTCGAATCGATCACTTCGGAATATCTCCAAAAACCATAACGTGTCTGTGCCGGTATTTTGTATATAGTGTCCCATTGCGACAGGAACATATCCGACATCTCCAGCCCGATAGTCAAATGTGCGAGCAATGCCATTGCCTCCAAAGACAGTCATTCTCCCTTGTCCTGTCAGATAGTATTGCCATTCATCTGCATTGGGATGCCAGTGCAGTTCACGCATGGCGCCAGGTCGGATCTCAACGAGTGCGGCAGCAACGGTAGTTGAGATGGGGAAGTTGGTGGAGTCTACGATCCGCACGCTTCCACCGGGTGTAATGAGTGGTTCCTGGGCCAGCAATCGGTGTTTGAATGTGAGAGGAACGGTACCATATGGCGACTGAATTTCTTGGCTCTCGATGGAACCCGGGACGGTATCTTGGAAAATGTAGACCTGTTCCTTCGGCATTGACTGAAAAGCGGATTCGGGCACGCCGAAATTGACAGACAATACCTCTGGTGGGGTATGGGCAAACCAATCGGATATGGATAACGTATTCAGATCGGAGAAGGACCCGTCATCAAACACAAGCAGAAATTCACAACCATCCTCCAGTCCCTGAATGGAATGGGGTAGACCCTTGGGGAAAAACCAGAGATCGCCAGGCCCGACATCCGCAATAAAATTACGTCCGTTCTGATCTACCGAAGTGATTCTTGCCGTTCCCCAGATCATATAGGCCCACTCGGATTGCTGATGCCAGTGCAATTCCCTTACACCTCCCGGTGTCAGGCTCATGTTCACACCTGCCAGTGTAGTGGCAATAGGGAGATCCCGTACGGTGATTTCACGTGACCAACCCCCATGGTTCAATTGCATATGGGTATCGGAAAAAGACATTCTCAGATTGGGCAATAACCCGTTATCGGTTGCCGGAGGTACCAGCATATCGGGGTTTTGTATATCTCTCATGACGTCTCTGGGTCCCAGATCAGGTCCACCAGCGCCATCACTGCGAATGGGTTGCGGGATAATAAATGATTTTTCGTTAGGTTGCTGTCCTTTAGTCATTGAGTGATCCCTCCAGATTCAATAACATGTCACACGCGACATTGTATCGTTATGTTTACACCTATGAATCAGGGCCTGGATAATATGAGGGACAAACGACAAAAAAAGACGTGACCGCATGTGATCACGTCTTTATTCTAGACTACATTGTACGAAAACGCTGCTCGTAGATCTCGTTTACCCGCTTTAAAACAGCAGGGCCTTGCTCTGTGAAACGAAGCGTTGTCGCTTTATTTTTGACCAGGAACGCACCGGATTCGTGTCTGGCTGGGGATAAGGCCGCATTGTAGAGCAACGAAGCGCCATGGCTTGGATGAGGAAAGAACCATTTCATGATAGGTTTGATATAGAAGGGCAGGCCGGATGTTTTGTTGCCCCTTAGCGTGTTATTTCCACCGGGATCTACGCTTAGTAATTGTATGCCATCCGCACTGGCAGACTTGGCAACCTCGCGTGTCCATAGGGATAAGCCGAGCTTCGAGGTGGCATAAGGACCAAACAGCTTTTTGAATTCGGCTGGACGTTCCAGGATGTTCATATCAAATTGTCTGACCAGATTGAACGAGGTGGTGGAAGTATTAATAACTGTTTTCATCTGTCCTTTGAGTAATAGCTCAACTAATTCCATGTAGATGATGTAAGGGACTACCGTCTGAAGTTCAAAGTGCAGTTCATGCCCCTGATCAGAGAAACGAAGTTCGGCAGCGCTGCCCCCCGCATTGTTAAACAAAACATCGATCGAATCGGTATCGGATTTAATCTGATCTAGTGCAGTTCTCAGACTGTCATAGTTGGTCAGGTTAGCCTGAACCCAACGGAGCTGGCCTGAACGTAAGGCGTTCTGAATATCGGTATCCTCGGATGGGAAAGCAGAACGGTTGAGACCGATTACCTGCCATCCTTCAGCCAGTAATTTGCGTGTCAGTTCAAGACCAATTCCTGACGTTGATCCTGTGATGAGAGCTGTGCGAAGCTGATTTTGTATATTCATATATACCTCCAGATAGAATGGGATTACAGAACGAATCTGTATGCTGCGCTCATTCTATAACTTGGAGTCGACTCCAAGTCAAGGGGTGTTGGGATGGAATGGATCATGCTTGACTTGGAGTCAGCTCCAAGTTGTAATATGGAGAGAAATGAATGTGGAGGAGGCCCATATGATGAGTGAGAATGAAGTGTTCTCCATTAAAGAAACGTCAGAACAGGCCGGATTATCAGAAGATACAATTCGTTATTATGAGAAGATTGGGCTGCTTCCCCGAGCGGAACGCAAGGCCAATCGCCATCGGGTATATCGCTCGGAGGATATCCATACGATGAAGTTGATCACTTGCCTGAAAAAAACAGGAATGTCTCTGGAGGAAATGAAGCCTTATTTACAAATGTCCATGGATTCCGATCTCGCCGATTTCCCGGATGAACGGGAGATGCTGGTGAATCACCGGAAGAAAGTTGAAGCACAGATTGCTTCGCTACAGCAGGTGGTTGATTTTATCGACGAGAAGTTGGAGAAACGAAGTATGTATCCTGATGAATGTCCTATTACCGGGGAGAACCAGATGTCTGTTTTTGAAAAACAGAGCCTATTCTCTTGATGGCACTGCTACCTATTTGAATCCGAAAACCCACGTCATGATGACGCGGGTCTTTTTGCTGTTTCTAGTATTTAATATCGAGTGTATGACGAAGTCGTTTGATATCGCTTTTTACGAAGAGGGTTGTCTGAAAAAAAGCATACTGAAGAAGGGATATGATATATTAATGAGCGATGTTACACTTTTTTGATAGCAACTACATCTGTAGGTTGAGAAGAATTCTAGATAAGAGAGGAACGACAGCATGGATTACTGGGGAATACTTGGTATAGAGCCTACTAAAGATTTAAATGCGATTAGACGGGCTTATTCATTACGGTTAAAACATAATCATCCAGAAGAGAATCCCGAAGGGTTCAAGGAGCTTAGAGCAGCTTACGAGCAAGCTGGAAAAATAGCATCAACAGGATCGATCCAACCGATAAATGTTGATTTTGATGATGATCGTACACACCACTTCACGGAAGATACGCAGGTTTTAGCTCAAGGTATACATATCGAAGACTTACATATAGCTCCTCCTAAGCGGGAAGATCCGCTACGTGAAGTTGTAAATCATTTTCTGGAGAGAACGATCAGACTGTATGAAGATTTTGACTCACGCATTCGTTACGATCTATGGGTGAACCTTGTGGAGGATGAGCAATTCTGGAGCATTCAGGTTCGGGAAAGACTACACATCGAATTGTTAGATGTTTTGGCAGAACGAAGCTGGCTGCCTAGTATGGTATGGAAATTATTAGATGATACGTTTGGCTGGATGGACAATGAACAGGAGTTAAGCGAGCGATTTTCTTACTCGTTTCTAAGTCACATTCGTTACCAAAGTCAAAGTCTATATGATTTGCAGCTTGAATTTTTACACCAAGCGGCAGCAGATGGTTTGGAGATCGACGATTATTTATATTTTCGTGAATTCGCAAGACGTGCACTCATTCATCAAGACTTGGACACAGCGCACGAGATGTTGGGCAAAGCTTACGCAATGTATGAACAAGACCCTGTGTTACTGCGCTTGATTGCGGTATATTCGATGAATGTTGAGGATTGGGAGACTGCACTCCACATGTATTCCAGGCTTGCAACTATACTACAAAATGAGCCTCAAATTTTCCGTCACTTGGCAGACGTGTTACTGAAGTGTGGACATGCTGAAGAAGCGTTATCCATCAACATGCAGTTGTCGGATGCAACTGAAGCAGTGATCTATAGTCCTGCTTTATCATCTGCAGCGCAGTGTCTGATCCAGTTGGGTAGAAAAAATGAGGTCATAGCCTTATATAAGGCGGCGTTAGAACGATTCCCAGCGGACTTGGAACTGCGAACTCGTCTATGGCATGTACGCAATGAATATGAGCAAGAACGCATCACGATTTTGGAAGAGGAGTTTCAAAATAACATCCAACCTGGAACGGAACAGATCGAGGAACTGATCGAGCTTTACCGTATAAGGAAAAGATCAGACAAGGTAATATCCATGATTGAAGGATTTGGATCAGAAGTACTGTTAAGCAGGAAAGCGTGGTTTTCGGCTGGTCAAACCGTATATGATGTAGATCGAAAACTTGCTTTACAGTACCTTAATCAGTCTGTCGCAATGTCCACAGAAGAAGCCTTTGTTCATCAAGAGGCTTTGTACTTACGCATAAAAGTCAATTATGATCTTGATCATGATGAGGCAGTAATATCAGACGGTCTTATTGTGAAAGAATACATGTCAGAAGAGCCGGGAGTCTATTTTTATCTCGGTGAAGCCTATCGAGCGCTGGAACAATATGAACAGGCTACCTTGAATTATTTACAGGCAAAAACATTAAATGGTGGCGCAGGCTATGAATTTGGATTAGCTTTCAGTTACTATCATTTAGAACAGTATGATAAGGCTATAACTTGCTTTGAGACTTATATGAATGAAGGTAATGAAAGTGCTGATCTCTATCACTACCTTGGCATATCGTATATGAATGTAGATCGATTCGAGGATGCTGTTCAGTGTTTCCAAGCTTGTTTACGTATCGAGAGTTATCCGAGCACGCTGTATCATCTATTTACAACCTACAGAAGACAAGCCAAGATTGATCTTACGTTGTCTACCATTGAACAATATTTGGAGACTGGGGACACTGCGTATCAAGATGAAGCTCTTGGTGTAGCAGCGGATCTCCATTTTGCTAGAAAGAACTGGAGCACTGCCCATGATTTCTTCTTAGTGCTCCATAAAAAGATACCGGAGGTTTCTTTATTAACAAAAATGATTGCTGTCTGCCTGCTTGCGGATCGTAAGTTTGAGGAGGCAACAAAATGGATTTTGAAGATTCAGGATCACGAACCTAATAATCCGTGGGCGCTTTTACAAATGATTCGCATCTTTGCCGAACTCAAGCAGTGGTATGAGTTGGACAGCGCTATGGTGCATTATTATAAAACAGTAGAACCTGCCAAGATTGATGGTTACAGCTATTATTATGGGGGCTTACATCTATATCAGGCACGTAAATACGATGTCGCTTGCAAAATGTTGACCCGGGCTTACGAGTTTGGTTTGCGGGGGGATACATGCAGTTTACTGAGTTTATCCTATATGCATCTTGGTCAAGGAGAGCCGGCACTTGTGTATGCCAGAGAGGCTGTGGCAGACCGACCTGATCATCCGGATTACCTTGCACGTCTGCAGGATATGGAAGAGCGTCTGAGTCGACGGGGAGCCTGGTTCAATAAGCTGAAATTCAATATATTCCAGATGGGGTTGAAACAAACCGTACCACTTCAATTCCCTGATCTATTGAATGATGAAGAGCTCAGACCGTATTATAACGTGGAGGTATTCAACGATGCATTCTTTGCTTGATACAAGACAGCAGTGGACACTGGCAGCGGGAGCCATTTTACTTGAGGCAAATGCTTTGGAATTTGCCACAGGGTATGATATTGAACGATTGGATGGGAAAAGGGAAGGCATCATTGAGATGTTTGGTCGGGCATGGAGTATTCGGGACGAGCAGTCATTTCATCAGCAAATGGAAAGTTTTCGAGAAGGAAGCGGGCACCATGATAAATTTGATCAACACAGGGCGTTATTGTCCGTAATGACTCATCAGGAGCAGGAAAACTACATCCTTGGTTTGGAGGAAGAGACGCTCAGAACTCAATTGAGGGTCATCCAGCTCTATGACAGTCGCCTGAATGCGGCAAGCATCAGCGCCTGGGACTGGGGAAGAGCCATATCAATTACACGGATGGCGATGCAGGTCGGTTATGTAGATGAGAAGACGGCATGGACGTTTATGTATGAAATGGCGCAGCGAATTCAAAAGGCGTATTCAAGTTGGACGGAATTCGGGCTTGCCTACCTTATAGGACGTCAGTATTGGCATGAAGAATTGGAGACGGAGTCAGCCCTGGAGCACTTTTCGCTTGTAGAGCATTTGTTCGAGCGGGCAGACAGTCCATGGAATGTACTTCTGTGGGAAGAAGCAACCGTTGGTCTGCCTGTTGAACCAGAAAGAGAGGAATAGTGCAGTGACATTACAACAACTAAAATATGTGATCGAAGTTGCCACGCGCGGTTCCATGAATGAAGCAGCCAAAAGGTTGTTTATCTCGCAACCCAGCCTTTCGAATGCCATTCGGGATCTGGAGCAGGAGTTGCGAATTACTATTTTTGAACGTACCAATAAGGGAATATCTCTGTCTAAAGAAGGCGTTGAGTTTCTGAGTTATGCACGTCAGGTGGTAGAACAAGCTGAATTGCTGGAGAATCGTTATCTGAACGCCAAGCCATCCCCGCAGCACTTCTCTGTATCGACGCAGCATTATGCGTTTGCAGTGAATGCCTTTGTTCGTCTGGTACAGCAGTATGGTCAGGATGAATACGAGTTGGCGCTTCGGGAGACAAAGACCTACGAGATTATTCAGGACGTGAAAAGCCTGCGCAGTGAAATTGGCATCCTGTATTTGAATGAGTTCAATGCCAAGGTAATTAACAAATTGTTAAAAGATGCGGGGCTGGTTTTCACCAGTTTGTTCACAGCCAAGCCTCATATCTTTATCAGTGTGAAGAACCCGCTGGCGAAGCAGGAGTCGGTTGCAATCGAGCAACTGCAGGATTATCCCTACTTGTCATTTGATCAGGGAGAGTATAATTCCTTTCACTTTTCCGAAGAGATCCTGAGTACGTTATCTCACCCCAAAAGCATACAGGTCAATGACCGCGCAACATTGTTTAACCTGTTGATTGGTCTGAACGGTTATACGATCTCTACGGGTGTACTTAGCGCTGATCTGAACGGAGACGAGATCATTCCTGTACCGCTGGAATGTGAGGAATCCATTAATGTAGGGTGGATAAGCCACAAGAGCACTTCTCTCTCTAATCTGGGTGTAGCATATGTCCAGGCTCTGCATGAGGCCATAGGGTCTTAGAAGTGTTAAAACGTTCATCAAAAGGCCGTTTCCGTATGAGTCGGAACGGTTTTTTTGTTGTACTATGATCTTTAAAGTATAGGGTGGTATGTTGTCATCCCGTGTAATAGAATGAAGGTATATGTCGAATGTGTGCAAGAGATCGAAGGGAGAACGGTTAGTGAGAGTTCTGTATCGGAATAAAAGTGAACAGCATGAGCTGACGGTATATGATACCAAAAAGCTTTATGGAGAGAAGGGCCAGTTTCGTGTATTAGAATTCTCCAATGCAGCTGTGCAGGGAGCCATGGATCTGGATGAGCCTAACCGGATGGTGTTGGAGTATCCGAGAGCGATGGTGCATCTAATGGAACGGAATGATCCTGAGTTTGATACCGTATTTGTGGTGGGACATGGTATTGGCACATTGCCAACCTACTTGTCTGATCGTCAGGTAAAGGTGGCTGAGCTTGACGCAGAGGTCGTGGAGTTGAGCCGGACCTTTTTTGGATATGAGGGAAGTCCTGTGCTCATTGGGGATGGTCGTGAATTATTGGGCCAGGAACCTGCTGCGTCATATGATTATATTATTATTGATGCCTTTACGGCAACGGGTACACCCGAGCAGTTTATATCCAGTGATTTTTTTGCCATGGTCAAGGACAAGCTGGACTCGAACGGAGCTGTGATCCTTAATGTGTTCGGGCGTGCGGGCAATGATCGGCTTGTCAATGCGATCTATACGACACTTCAGGCACAGTTTGCCTATACACGTGCATTCGCATTACCTACAGAAACAGCGGATGAAGTTCAAAATCGCATTTTAATGGGTAGTCATCACCCGATCGAATTTCAGATTCGTCAGATGGCAGGGTTTGTTGAACAAGAGCCAGAAGAAGGATATATCATTGTCGATTAGGGCGATCCTGAACAGTGATTCTTCCAGGGAAAGTAAAATGTCATTAAATCGTCAATCTTACGATGTAATTGTTAAGATTTCTCAGTCTCTTTATTTGATCTTAACAACTTTCGTATAAGATAGAAGGAATATGCTTTTTCATGAAAATCCGGGGGAAGTAAACGATGATTGCACAGATCAAGAGATCTAGAAGATTACGAAGAAAAATAAAAAACATCAAGAAGATCAGCCTCACGGCTTTACTCGGCGGGTTGGTCACTATTTCAGTTATAATGACATTGACCCTCATGGTCATCTCATCTTATACATCTCAGAAACAGTCACTCATTGATAACACCCTGTCCTTAAACTATGCAAGCGCTGTGCAAATGAGTCAAACGCTGGATTCGCTTTTTTATTCCATGCAAGAGAGCTTGAAATATGCAGCCAATTATTTCCCGGATATGGATCACTCCAATACAAAAGAGTTGAATTCCACATTGGATTTGGTTCGCAATAGCAGTAATTTTTTCAATTCCGTTTCTTTGGTAAATAAAGCTGGGGTAGTCAGGTCAACCTCACCTTACTCAGAGGCTAGTGTAGGTCACCATGTTAGTTCCAATGCAGCAAAAGAAGCGGTTAAATTGAGAACTTCGTATATCTCCGAAGCGTACCAGACACCCAGAACCAAACGCAGAATTGTATTTGTCAGTGAACCGATCTTTGATTCTGCAGGGGATTACCAAGGAACAATCGGTGGAAATATCTTTTTGCAGGAAAATAATATATTGAGTCTGTCTTTTGGCAGTCAGCTCAAGACAAGTAATGGGTCCTACTTTTTTATTGTGGATAAGAAGGGCACTTTGTTATTTCACCCAAACACCAACCGAATTGGTGAAAATGTCAGTAAAAATGAAGTGGTGCAAAAGCTGCTAGTAAACAAGCACGGTAAAGAACAATACAAAAACCTGGCAGGTGTGGATTCGCTTGCAGGTTATTACAAAGTTCCATCAACAGATTGGGGCGTCGTAATCGTGTCTCCAACCCAAACGGTGTACGATCAGTTGAATCATCATATCCGTATGTTGTTACTGTACACCTCAGTGCCTTTCCTGATCCTGACCCTTATTGTGGTTCGGGTTGCACGCAAGCTGGCCAGTCCTTTTGCTATGCTGGCTGATTTGGTGAATCAGGTCGATAAGGGACAAGTAGAACTGCCTGTGATGAAACCTCACTGGAATAGAGAGGCAGACCTTCTAACAAGAGCAGTTGTTGGCGCATTAGCGAACTTTAGGAAACAGACAAACCAGCTTGTCTATGATGCCAGAACAGATGTTTTAACAGGCATGAACAATCGCAGAACCTTCGAAGAAGTCATTCAGGAATGGATTCAGGATGAGGCGCCATTCTCCATTATTGTTCTGGATATCGACCGCTTCAAGTCCATTAATGATACATTCGGGCATCATGCTGGGGATGAAGTATTAAAACACATTGCCAATATCATTCAATTGTCTGTTCGACCAGAAGATGTATGCGCCAGGTTTGGTGGAGAGGAATTTGTAGTCTTGTTAAGAAATTCCGAGTCTAACGTCGCTTTTGAGATTGCTGAACGTATCCGAATAACGGTCGAAGAAAGCATATTGCCTATAGATCGTTCCGTCACCATCTCGGCTGGAATTGCTGAATATCCCAAGCACTCCACAACATCCACAGAACTGTTTCACCTGGCGGATAATGCATTGTATCAAGCGAAGGAAGAGGGACGTAACCGTACGGTTACGATCCAATCGGTTATTAAATAAGCAAGCAAAGAAGCTGTTCCCTAAAACTAGGGACAGCTTCTTTTGTGTACTATACCTCTTGTGAGGATCTGGCCAGAACCTCATTTGTATACGTTTCTCCCCAATCTCGCATGCTGAAGATAATCGGCCGTAACGTTTCACCAAATGGTGTGAGGGAATACTCCACTTTAGGTGGGATCTGGGGGTATATTTCACGATGAACAATTCCGCTGCTTTCCAACTCTCGAAGTTGCAGGGTGAGCATACGCTGGGTGATGTCAGGAAACAATTTTCGGATCTCGTTAAATCTCAAAGGACCGGAGAATAAATGATACAAAATGGCACCTTTCCATTTGCCTCCGATCACACTGAGGGTAACTTCCACGGAACAGCCGTATGGCGCGGGACATAGCTTGGTTGCGTCCTTTTTCATTATAAGTACACCTCCACTTTACGGTGATTTTCTATAGTATCTATTTGGGTGGTTATATTACATAACGTACGTATAGTTCATGAAAGAGCATATCACTTATGATGCGGATTATAAACCCTAATTATAGTCGAAGGCAGATGTGCTGATGTCTATAATATAAAAAAGAGCCCCGGTTTCAGGCTCTTCGCTGGAAGTATAAAATATGATGATGAGCGTATATACGCTACTTCAGTGACGATAGAATGGAGTCACATAGATCCATTGTTGCAATATTATCCCTGGCGCTGGAATGTGGGACAGTCTGATTCTGGCAACACGCGATGAAGTGCGCCATTTCACCAACAAACCCGCGTAGATAAAGGTCACGATAAGCTCCTGACATGGGAGATCCGGAAGGCGTATATACGGTATCTTGCTCCTCGAGAGATTTCCAGGGAAGGCTGGTCGAGCTTCGGGATTGATGAACAGTAAGTGTGTTGATCTCTTCAGCTGACGCAAATCCGTTGTCAAAGGTGACGAGTACACTTTCACTCTCCCGTGACCAAGCACTCATGCCGGTAAAATAAGCGCTGCCTACTACGTTATTCTCAAATACAAGGGAAATGCTTTGATTAATGTGTTCCCCGTCCTTCACGGTTGTGCCTGTAACTCGTATTGCTTCTCCGAATAAGTAACGCATCAGATCAACCATATGAATGGCAGCGAGCTTCATGAACTGTTCCTCATCCTTGCAAAATGGGGTACTGTCTACAGCGAATTTCATCTGGAATGAACGTACCTTACCTAGCGAACCACTATCAATTAGCTCCTTCAGCTTCATGTATATGGGGGCATAACGTTTCATAAAACCGACCATGACAACGACGCCAGCCTGCTCGGCAGCTTCTGCTACAGTGGTGGCTTCCGCTGCGTTCCATCCGAGCGGCTTATCCACGTATACATTCTTGCCAGCCCGAATGCATTCGAGAACAAGAGCGGTCTGATCAACAGGCTGGGCGACCACAACCACTCCGTCACAGATTTCCTGCTGCAACATAAGCTGAGCATTGTCATACGCTTGTCCGTTGCTGCCAAATCGCAGCAGAGCTGCTTCAGAGCGTTCCATACTGCGTGTGGCAATGGCCTGGATCTGCGCTCCGGCTTCAACAACAGAAGGGTAAATATTCGTGGATGCATGAAACCCGGCACCGATAAAACACAGATGGGTTGTTTTCAAGGTGGATCTCTCCTTCATTTTTGCATTCGTATGGATGGTATATTTGTTGTTTAATGCTACGATAGGGTGTTTGAAGTTGTGAAAAAAGGACATATGTCCTATTCTTGAATGAATAAAAAAAGAAGTTGCATTTTTATTTTGGAGCATGTATACTCTGAATTACGGTAAAACAAGGAATTGTTTCACCTTAACGCTTTTCATCGATGGATGAGGAGATACATATTATGCGGTCGTGGCGGAATTGGCAGACGCGCACGGTTCAGGTCCGTGTGGGCTAACCCCCGTGGAGGTTCGAGTCCTCTCGACCGCATCTAACAAAAAAGGTTCGTGAGTTGCTCTAGGGCAATTCACGAACCTTTTTTATTTTGTGGATCATTCGTGTGAAGCCTGCATTTTGCTACCAGCATGCTAATGCTAATGTTGCCGCTGGCGCAGAATGACTGCCGTGATGATCCCGGCAATGGCTCCTGCAATACCAAATAGCGTTACACTGGCAACCACTTCAACCGACTGGAGACAAAACAAAAAAGCGATACCGCTGCCAAAAGTGGTTCCGGCGAGAAATCCGAGCGAAATTCCTAATTCTTTCGTTAATTTCATTGCTTCACCTACTTGGAAATGTGAGATATGGATTTGCAAATATTGGGTACAGGCAGTAAAGTGTGATCAGGAAAATCATCACATTTTATTTCCTTTTTTATCTTGTGGTTTTAACCCGTTAATTATGCATGATATCTCATATGGGAGGGTAAGAGCGAATGAATATGAACGAACGAATTGCAGCATGGAATGAGGAAGCACAGCAGTGTGCTTGCGGTCATCAACACAGAGTGGTGGATATGCTGATACATCTGGAAGCTGGTGCCATTCAGAGGTTACCGGGTTATTTGTCTGAGCAAGGATATCGTCAGGTGACGGTTGTTTATGATCGACATACGTTTCGGGCCGCCGGATCTGATGTGCTGAGTAGTATTCGCGAAGCGGGAATGCATGTGGATGAGATCGCTCTACCGGAGAATCGCACGGGGGATATCATTGCGGATGAAGCAGCTATTGTACAGGTCATGTTGGGTGTGAGACTCGAAAGTCAGGCTGTAATTGCGGTGGGTTCAGGTACCATTCATGATCTGGTGAGATTTGTTTGTTCCAAAATGAATAAGCCCTTTCTGTCGATACCGACAGCGGCTTCAGTAGATGGCTTTACCTCTGCGGGTGCACCCTTAATTGTAAGCGGAATCAAACAGACATTTCAGGCTGTTCCGCCTGAAGCCATTTTTGCCGATATGAATATCCTGGAGCAAGCTCCCCAAGTGATGACGGCTGCCGGATTCGGAGATATGCTTGGTAAATATACTTCACTTGCAGACTGGATTGTTTCTCGTGAACTGGGCGGGGAACCGTTCTGTCCGGTTGCTTATCGGATGACAGAAGAAGCGCTGCATACCTGCATAGATCATGTACAAGCGATTGCGGAGGGGCGAGCAGAGGGAGTAGCTGTATTAATGGACGCATTAATTGTTTCCGGTATCTCCATGCTGATCATCGACCATTCCCGTCCGGCATCCGGAGGTGAGCATCATCTGTCCCATATTTTGGAGATGGATCTGATGCAAGCGGGAGAAAGACCGGTTCTGCATGGTGCCAAAGTTGGTGTAGCATGTGCATTGCTTACAGTGAAATATAAAGAACTTGCACAGACATCCGGCGAACCGGTGTTTGGGATATATGATCAATTGCCGGAGGCTTCTCAGCTCATCGCATGGTTGGAACAAGTAGGTGGACCTGTGACTACTGAGCAACTCGGTGTAACCCCTGAGATGGTGGAACATGCATTCAACACAGCGCATACGCTTCGTCCTCGATATACCGGATTGAGATATATCAATGAAGTATTGAACACGAGTTTAGGATGACCTTTTAGAGAGAATGATCATGATGAAATGCTTTAACTTCGCTTGTAACGGGCTGTGATGGCTCTCCTTGGGAGCAAAAGGTGAAAAAGGGTAGGTTATCTGACATTTCTGATGGAGTAGCCAGAACAGTGCTTCAAATCCGAGAGACGAGGCATACATTTTATTTTAAAAAAGGCTCTGGCCTCCCTATGGGGAGATCAGAGCCTTTTGGCTGTTCGCTTATTTAGTTGTTGCGACGATCTTTCAAGATGACATCTGCGAACAAAATAGTTTTCGGGATACGGAAAAATTGCTCCGCTTGTTCCTGAAATGCAGCAGAAGGCAGTGTTCCCTGATGCAGCCATTTGCGGAAAGTGCCGGGATGAACCCCGATCCAGTGGCTGACATCTGTCACCGACAGATCATGGACCATACACAAGCCTGTCAAAATACGGTTACTAACCGGAGAACGGGTCACCGTACGCTTCATGAAGCGAGATGACTCGGGTTGACATATGACAGGGCTATTACGCACAACTTCTTCATTGAAGAGAATATGACGCGGGTAGCCGAGTAATTGGCAAGTCTTGTCCAAATTGGTACTGCCGGGTATCCGTCCTTCATATACCCACGCACTGACACTGCGTGAAGAGATGGAGAGGTCTTCAGCAAGCTGGGACAACTTGATATCATTGGCCATCAGCACGGCAAGAAGAACACGATTGCGGATTTGACAGCGTGTCGGTTTTCGGAATCGTTTAACACGGACGCCTTTTCCCAAGTATTTACGGTTGATCAGAGACCACGCCTGGATGGAATGTTGTTCTGGTTGATTAGGCATATTTCCTCCGATTTTTTTTAACCAAATACTACAATAAACAACGGGGTACTTTCAAGTGCCGGGATTACCGGTTACAAATGCGTCAATGCGTGAATTCACGATAAAGAGGGAACTACGAACTAGACCATGCGCAATTCACATCCTAGTATATTCCTAGATTACAATGTTTCACTAAAAATGAGGGGAGAAATTGGACAGGAATAAAAATAATATAGTTCCAATTACTTATCACTAGGTCTAAAGAACTTTTATCTGTTTTTTGTTGATATGATGCGGTTTATTTCCCTGAATTCCCCAAAAGCATGTGATTTTCGTTCCACTGTTGCGAAGAGGATGTGCACAAATCTGAAATGATAAATCCGCATGTTCAGCATGACATGTGACCTGTCAAATCTCTTACTTTTACATATATTGTATGATACTCAAGTGTAAAGGAGAGGTGAGGAACGTGCATCTATCTGTGAATACCTTTGCTGTCATCTCGGGAGCATTTGTTACGTTTGCTTTTGGCGGATGGGATCAATTGCTGAGCCTGCTCGCGGTCGCGATGGCTGTGGATTATATAACAGGTTTGGCAGCGGCGGTAAGAACAGGTACCGGGTTGAATAGCAACATTGGATTCTGGGGGATTGCTCGCAAAGGGCTCATGCTGACAGTTGTTTTGCTTGCTCATCGAATTGATCTGATCATGGGAACCGATTTTATCAAAGGCGGAGCTATTTATTTCTATCTGGTGAATGAACTCATTTCGATTACAGAGAATTATGCCAAAATCGGTCTTCCATTGCCTGCAAAGCTCAGACAGGCCATTGCAGTGTTGAAGAAACAGGAGGATCAGGAGTATCTGACGAATCGTGAATGGTCCAAACCGCAGCAAACCCCGGACGACATCAAACAGCAGGCTGAAACAGGACAAACTTTGCAGGATGACTCCGCGAAACAGACGGAGGATGGATCGCAAAAGAAATCCGAATCGAAAGGAAACGGTTCGGATTAGTTTTTCTTAATCAAGAGAACGTTTCCAAGTATCCTTTCGTAATAGAGAACGTTATGATATATTTTGGATACATGAAAATTCATTCATTTCTACTATTATATTAAACGAGGTGTTTGCCCAGATGATAAAACATATTGTCCTGTTCAAAATGAAAGATCGCTCAGCAGAAAGTATTGAAGCTGCAGCTCAGGTGCTTCGCAATCTGGAAGGTAAAATTGATGTCCTGGTTTCACTTGAAATCGGGATTGATGTGCTTCGCTCGGAGAGATCGTTCGACATTTCACTCACAGCAGAGTTTGCATCACTGGAGGATCTCCAGGCGTATCAGGTACACCCGCTTCATCAGGAAGTTATCAAGTACATGAACGAAGTCAGAGAACAGTCAATTGCAGTGGACTACGAAATCTGATCTATCATTCAAACTACGTTGAGATAAAGGGGACTCTGCATGAGCGATTTAAGAGACGTTATGGAATTTCTATATATTTTTGTTGTGTTTCTAATCGCATGTCCTGTGATGATATTCTGGCTTAAGCGAAGAGGGAAACGGAACCGATAACTCACTGAACGGGAAGTGAACGAATGTATTATGTGAACAGAGAACAGATTGCCCGCCGGCTTGCTGCTGTACCGGAAGTAGCTGAAGGGCTTCGCGGGGCAGCAGAAGCTTGGGATGGCAGTCTCATGCTGGGTATGGTACAGGAACGTTGTCTTCACCTGGCGATCGAGATTGTTACCGATGTGGGAAGTTATCTGATAGACGGCTTCATCATGAGAGATGCAAGCAGCTATGATGATATTATTCAGATTAATTATGAAGAAAAGGTTTTTGATAATCCTACCTATGAGATATTGCGTCAGCTTGTCACGTTACGCAAGCCACTGGTGCAGGATTATTACACTTGGGAGCGGTCTGAGCTCCATCCGCTTAGCGTAGAGTTGCCGAGTATACTTGAACATTTTACTACTCAGGTTAGCGCCTACGTGGAAAAAGAACTTGGTCCTTTCAATACGGCACAAGCCGAGGGACGGCGTAAGGAATGAGGGAAATCGCATGACAAATGAATCAAAAGAATTCAATGAAGCAAATACTGAAAGTAACGAAACAAATGAAACACCTTCCGGATTCCATCCGGTGTATATGGTTGAACTTTTGTTCCGGGAACGTCCAGAGGTGGATCGCCTGCGTTTGCAGGAAGCTATGATCCGTCATACAGGACAAGTCCGACTGGATGTGAAACAAGAGAGCGGAGGGCAAAAGCATGAGATGCTTGTCTTCTATCATCTGGACCACAAGGTATCCTTCCAGGAAGGGGATATCCCTGCTCAGACTTGTATGCTTCCTGTGAATGAAATCGCAGATCGTGCTCGCTTTGGCGGTGCTCTGCAACAAGCATGGCATTGGCCGGATGCAGGACAAGCTGTGGAAGCTGCGCGTTACTCCATTCGGATACATGATATGTTCACGGCTGCCATGCCTCGTAAACAGCGCCTGGAGCTGTTTCAGAAGACTGTACTGGCAATCATGGAGAGTTTGACCTGTGATGCGCTGTATTGGTATGGCAGTGATAAGCTGGTTGAACCGGAAGCATATACGCAAGCTCAGGAACGTGAGGAACATCTGTATGCAGCCATGAATGTTCGAATGTATCAAGCCGGAGGTACAGAGGAACAGCGCGGTTTGGTCATGGATACCGTGGGATTATCTGCGCTGGGTGTACCTGATGTCCAGTGTCACTTCGTCGGTCTTGATCCCGATACGGTGGCTCAGACCTTACTGGGTGCAGCGTATTACATATTTGATCAGGGGGATGTTCTGCAAGATGGACAGACGCTGGGTTCTTCAGGTGGACGTCGCTGGCGTTGTGAACATCAGGCAGCATTGATTGCACCTGGACGATATGTGATTGATTTGGACCCGGGGGATGAGCATGCCGCGGCTGATCTCGAGCCGGCTCGTCAGAACTGAGTTTAAGCCAAGTCATTTGCATCCATTCAAAAAGGGCGTTCAGATTATTTTTAACATCTGGAGTGTCAAGTCAAGCCTGTGCTGCTTATAATGCATCAACAGAGTAGGCATTCGCCCGGATGGCTGAGCGACAGACCGTTGCTTCTAGTCCGGTACTTAAACAATAGTAAAGGGAGAGATGTGACGTGAAGGATTCTAACAAAAGTTTGTTGTGGGGAGCTCTTATTGGCTCCGTGGTTGGTTCAGTAACGGCATTATTGCTGGCGCCAAAATCGGGACGTGAACTTCGTCAGGATATTACAGAAGGTGCTCGTCAGGTATCGGAGAAAGGTCAGGAACTGGCTGGTATCGTGGGAGAACAAAGTTCGCAGATCGTATCCAAAGTTAAAGAGACTGCAGATGTCGTAATTCAGGATATTCAATCCTGGCGCAATTGCGCTGAAGGGAAAGAAATTCGCATATCGGCAGCCATTGTTGATAACGATATCGATAAAACAGTGGATGAACCGGGAATTGACATCGTAGCGAAGCTTCCTGCGGATGAGTCCAAGGACGACAACTAAGCAAAGCTTGGGATAAGCAGGCTTTCCTCTATTTAGAGGAGAGCCTGCTTTGTTGCGTGTCCACACATAGATGACGTAGCGCGTGGATTTAATTTGAACCCTGCGATGAAATCGGGTAAGATGTAGGTACCTTTTTGCCGGAATGTTCATACGGTAGGAAGAAAGCTCTGAGAAACAATCGTTTTGAGAACCAATTCAATGAAGAAGGAAGCGGTGTGTTCGTGCAGCAAGCAATCGCTATATTAGACTCCGGTGTGGGGGGATTGACCGTCGCCAAGGAAGTGATGCGTCAACTCCCGCGGGAAAAGATCATTTATTTTGGGGATACTGCCCGGACACCGTACGGACCCCGTTCGTCCGAACAAGTAAAACAATTTACGGAACAAATCGTTGATTTCTTGATCCAATTCGATCCGAAGGTTATCGTTATCGCCTGTAACACAGCAACAGCAGCCGCGTTGGAGTATATCCGTGGCAAGGTGAATATGCCTGTCATTGGTGTTATACATCCGGGTGCGCGGGCCGCAATCACAGCGACACGTACAGGACGTATTGGGGTGATTGGTACCACAGGTACCATCGGTAGTGGGGCTTATACATCGGCACTCAAGCAGTTGTCCCCCTATATTGATGTGGTCAGTCAGGCTTGTCCGGCGCTGGTGCCGTTGGTGGAACAAGGTGAATTTCGTTCCGAGCACACGACACATACGGTGGAACAATCATTGGGCGAGATCAAACAACAGCCAATCGATTGTCTTATTCTGGGTTGTACGCATTATCCCTTTCTCATGGACACGATTCAGGAAGTTATGGGACAGGAAGTGAAGTTAATCAGTTCAGCAGATGAAACGGCACGTGAAATCAGTACGATTTTATATGATAAACGAAAGCTGGCCAGTGGGGATGAGACTCCGGTGCATCAATTTTTCTGCACGGGTGACCCGAGAATGTTCCAGAATATCACCCGTCGATGGTTAGGGGAGCAGATCTCCAAGACCCCTGTTGTCTGGCAGGTAACGCAATTATCATAGTTATATTCAAATTATGCATGAATAAGACTTTTAATTAATGTATTTTGGCTGTGGACTATCCCGGAACTGTGAAGTTCCGGGATTTTTTGTCGTCATTATGCATTAACCGGAGATAAACATGATTCTTGTCACATGACGGACAACCTGACCTGCATACATATGGTACAGACACGAAATCGGTCAGAACTGGACAGGAGACCTGTCTTTTCCTGTGGAAAGGAGAACAACATGGATCTACAGTGGATTATCGTTCAGCGGGGAGATACGTTGCCGCGAATTGCGTCAGCACACCATATGACCAAAGAGTTCCTTGCTGCACTAAACCCGGAAGTGGCTTCCCAGCCATACTTGCTGGCAGGTCAGATGCTGCGTATTGCCCCCGGGACAGGTCGCAGATACGCTGTACCGCCTGGAGAACGTGTAGGGGAGATTGCAGGGAGATTTGGTATGGACGAAGAGGTGTTGCGCCAGGCCAATCCCGAAATCACCAATATAACCGACTGGGTTGGTCGCTGTATTCATATTCCGGCTTCGAATGGAAAAACTATTGTAAAGATTCAGGGAGAGTATGGTTATCGAGAATTAATCAGGGATATAGACAAGCTGGAGAATCAATACCCGTTTATTGAAACAGGGTCCATTGGAACAAGTGTCATGGGGAAGTCGCTGCCTTATTTGCGTATTGGGCAAGGGTCGAGACATATCCATGTTAATGCTTCCGTTCATGCGAATGAGTGGTTGACAACAGCAGTTCTGATGAAGTTTATCGAAGAGTATGCCGAGGCGTATAGTTCGCATAGGACATGGCATCAATACCAGACAGAACGCTGGATGCAAGAGACGACACTTTGGGCCGTGCCGATGGTTAATCCGGACGGGGTCGAACTGGTTCAGGAAGGTGTGGTCAATCAGCATCCACATGCACAGCAGTTGTTAGCCTGGAATGCCAACAGATCACATTTTACCCATTGGAAGGCCAACATCAGAGGGGTGGATCTGAATGATCAATTTCCAGCCCATTGGGATGAAGAAGCAGCGAGAAGAGGTATAACCTCACCTGGCCCCAGGGATTATGCGGGGGCAGCGCCACTGACAGAACCGGAGGCACAGGCGCTTGCGCAGTGGACGCGGCAACACACATTCGATGCGGTTGTCTCCCTGCATAGTCAGGGACAGGAGATCTATTGGAACTACCGTGATCTGGAACCCAGAGAGAGTGGACCGCTGTCGCGTAGACTCGCCAAAGCTTCCGGCTACAAGGCGGTGAAGCTCGGTGGCAGTGATGCCGGATACAAGGACTGGTTTATTCAAGATTTCGGTAGACCGGGCTTCACGGTAGAAGTTGGATTGGGTGTTAATCCGCTTCCCGTAGAACAGTTTGATGATATTTGTATAGAAGTGGGAATGTTGCTGGCTGAACTTTTATCCAATGGACAATGAGGCAAGACCCCGAATTACGAAGGTGTGAAACTTAACAGTAGATCATTCGTATAACAGGAACGGACGCTATGAGCGACGTTCCGTTTTTATTATTTTTGATAATGACAGTCTACATCATTCGTTCTGAATGGTTTTCGAACGGGTAATGATGGATGTGCCATTTCGGCGACATATATAATGTTACGGAGGGATTCAAATGAAGTGGAGAAGACTGCTGTCGTTCAAACGATGGACACAAGTTTTCAAAAGGCTCCCCCGGCTGCTCCGGGCTCCGCAGATTCCTTTGGGAGAAAAGTTGTTGTTTATTATTCCGGCGCTGTTATACTGGGTACTTCCTGACGTAATGCCGTTTATGCCCATCGATGATATCGGGGTCACTTTGATTCTGATGAACTGGTTTGTAAGCCGGGCAGAACGTAAATATCCTGTGCTTCAGGAGGGGGCACCTTCTTAATTTGCGGCCCAATGGATCATATTAACATTGAATTCGCATCAATGTTATTGCGAAGAGCGGTAACTTTCTTTACAATAGATGCTGTAGTTTAAGAATGCTGAAATTGTTGAAATCTGCAATTACAATATAGGAGATGAAGAGAATGAACTGCAAAATTACGCGTAATGCTGCTAAAGTATTGAAGCTTGAATTGGACAAGCCGGAGAACGAAGGGAAAAACCTGCGCGTTGTCATCACCCATGCACATGGTGACCATGCTCACTACGGGCTTGATATCGACACACCAAAAGAAAATGATACAGTTGTATCTACCGATAAAGAGATTGATGTCATTCTCGCGAATGATCAGCCTTTGTTGAACGGTGTTAAAATTGACTACCTCTACTTCCCGGAAGAGGGATTTGTTATTACGAATCCATCCCAAGGTAATCACGGCGACCACTAAGGGCGCGAAGAAGGGGAACTCATGGCTAACGATATCCGCGTATGCGAAAAATGTAATCATGTCCGACTGAAATCGATTGTGCCCAAGTTGCAAAAAATGGCTCCAGACACGGAGATCAAGATTGGGTGCAAATCCTATTGCGGTCCTTGCGCGAAACGTGCATTTGTCTTTATTAATGGTCGGTATATCAGTGCGCCGACAGAAGAAGAAGTGCTCGCCAAAGTTGCAAAGTTCGTGAAGTAATAGGATATAACACGGTGAGTGGAGAAAACTGTCCACACATCAGAAAGGAGGGGCTACGTGCCTCTCCTTTTTTGCGTTTGGGTAGCAGTGAAAGGATGTGTTACTCCATAGCACCTTTGACCAACTCAGTAATTTGGAAGGTATCTTCTCGAATTTCAATGGCAATGACGGTAGTATCCTTTTTCAGAAAATGTACATGCCCCATTCGTTCTTCCTGCAATTCGACCCAACCTGTATCCGCTAACTTCTGAAAATAATCCATTGGCGGGTAGAGTCCTTGCTCACCTCCAATATGTTTCAGCTCATACTTAACACCTTCTTTAAGAGTGGGATGATCGGAATAAGCTATGTTTTCAATAAGTTTTGCATTGGTTGGAACCGGGATGTCTGGGTTCATGGATGACGCTGTATATCCTTCTATCTCGTATGTTGCAGGAGCGCAGCCTTGTACCCAAATGAGCAAGGGCAACATGCAGAGTGTCAATATTATTTTCTTCAAATGATTGCCTCCTGATTCGTCATGATTATCTAATTAACGTAGTGTAATCAACTAAAGTTACGATAAAAACACAAAAGAAGAATAAGGAAGGCTTGTGTTATCCATCCTAAAGGGGTAACAGGAACATGATAATCCCAAGGAGGAATACTCATGCCGAAGCGTTATGATTCCAGTTTGCAAGCCGATACCACCGTATCTCAGGCGCAAAATGCGGTGAACAAGCTTCATTATGCTGTATCTCAGGCCCTGTCTCATCCGACGGCACAGACCATTTTACAGGCGGAACGTCGTCTGGCACATACGGAGCAGGCGATGCGACAAGCAGAGCTTTCACTCGGAGGGCAAGGTGTTGAGTTGGCAGAGGAAATGTTCATCGAGGAGAAGAGAAGATTGAATTCAATCCAGAGTCAGCACGGTCAAGGGAATTTATAACGTTCCTGTCACATCAGAACCCGCAGGGCAGTAATGCTTTGCGGGTTTTTCATATCTTTTGCAAAGACTCTCGATCATGGGTTTACTCCCACAGTATGTCGAATGGCCGCTTAAAATTCTGTGAGAAGGTTAATAGAACAAGAGCAGGCAAAATTCCATACGGGAGGTACAGAATGACAAAACATATTACAGATTGTACGATTCTGAACAACGGAGTAACGATGCCATGGCTAGGATTTGGAACATATAAAGCAAAAGGTAAGGAAGTACAACAGGCGGTTGAGACCGCTTTGGAGGTTGGATATCGCAGTATTGATACCGCGTCCATCTATGGCAATGAGGAAGAAGTGGGACAAGCTATTGCAAGCAGTGGTGTTGCCCGTAACGAACTGTTTGTGACGACCAAGCTCTGGAACGAGGATCAGGGATTTGATTCAACGTTGAGAGCATTTGAAGCCAGTCAAAAGGCACTTGGACTGAATGTGATTGATCTTTACTTAATTCACTGGCCTGGCAGAGACCAGTATAAGGAGACGTGGAGAGCATTCGAACGTCTATATAGCGAAGGAAGCATTCGTGCGATTGGTGTGAGTAACTTTCAAGTACACCATTTGCAAGATATCATAGATGAAGGTGGCACGGTGCCTGCGGTTAATCAGGTAGAGCTGCATCCGGGTCTGATCCAACAAGAACTGCAAGATTTCTGCGGGGCGCAGGGAATTCAACTGGAGGCTTGGAGCCCGATCATGAAAGGTAAGCTGAACCAAGAGTCCACCCTCAAAGCACTGGCCCAAAAATATGGGAAAACACCGGCACAGATCATTCTGCGCTGGGACATTCAGAATCAGATTGTGACGATTCCGAAGTCGGTTACCCCGGAGCGTATTCGTGAGAATGCGGACATCTTTGACTTTGAATTGACACCGGATGAGTTGAGACAGATTGATGCACTTGATTCCGATAAGCGGACGGGTCCACATCCGGATCAACTGTTCTGGGATTAAGTGGGTAGACGCTAATTGAATATAAGTGTTTGATGAACTACTTGTGGTTGTTCCGGTTACGGATCGTTCTTCGTGGGTTTAAGATGTAGCATAATCGGTCACGCTAAGACACTACTTGTGCAGAACAATCTTTCGATCGCCGTTATCCCCGGATTTTTTTGAAATTCCCTGTATCAAGGGAGAAATCCGGTGATAAATGCGAGCGCTCCGCTTCTCCAGCTTTTTTCTGCCCACTCCGTTATCGTGAAAATTACAAATCCATCTTTAGATTTGGTGGGTAATTAAGAAGTATAAAAAAAAGCAACAGGATCAGGGGATACTCCCTGATCCTGCTGCTTTTTTTGTGAATTGGCTTAATTTTTTTTCGGTACTTCGCAGCCGTCATCTGTGCAGATGCCACTGCCGTCTGTTTCTGTTGTGTTGGATTCAACCATGGTGAATGGGGAACGGTCGTCCCATGCTTTTTGAATGGCATCCAGGAACACCTCGTCAGGCTGAGCGCCCGATACGGCGAACTTGCGGTCGAATACAAAGAATGGTACACCGCGGATACCAAGTTGCTCGCCTTCTGCTTGGTCAGCACGGACATTGTCGGTGAATTGATCACTGGACAGCACTGCCGCAGCTGCGTCACGATCCAGACCTACTTCTTCTGCTAACTGAGCCAACACTTCAGTGTCGCCGGAGTGTTTACCTTCAATAAACACAGCTTGGAAGATTCGTTCACTCAGTTCAAGCGCTTTGCCTTGTGTGTCTGCCCAGTGTGTCAAGCGGTGAGCTGAGAAGGAGTTCGTAGGGATCATGGCATCGATATTGTATTCCAGTCCTGCCGTGCGAGCATTGGCATTCATCTGAGCATTCATACCTTTGGCCTGTTCCACGCTAATATTATATTTGGAAGCCAGATATTCCGTATTGGTTTTGCCTGGGTTCAATGCAGCATTTGGATCAAGCTCGAAGCTTTTGAATTGCAGCTTCACTTCATCACGGTGTGGGAACTGTTCCAGTACATTCTCCAGGCGGCGTTTACCGATATAACAGAAAGGGCACAGAAAATCAGACCATATCTCAATATTCATTTTATTAAAACCTCCATCATTCTTCTCTTTTAGTTGAAACTAATATGGTTACAATTATAAAGCCACTTTCTATAATTCGCAAGGAGATTACTTATTATCCCGATATGCCTTGGACCAATGGTACGGTTGAATCTCATCCAGTCTCTTAAAGAGCAGTTGACCAGAAGGATCGTATACGGCAGCTTTGACTTCTTCGCCCCAGTAAAATAATCGTTCCTGGCATACACCGCAAGGTGTAAGAACCTTAAATTCTGAATGCTCGTCATCACGAGCGATACAGAGGGAGTGGGTGACACGTTCGTTCAATTTGTGGGCTTCCAGATAAGCTCCTGTTTCCATACACAGATGCGTGGCATCGTTGATGACCTCTGGAGCTACGCTAATCAGCAGGGAGCCAGTTTTGGTATAGACGGCACCCGCACCGCCCCATCCCTGAGGATAACGTTGCTTCACAAATTTTGCGGCTGTATCGAACAATTGCTGTTCAATATTGAGTGGTTCATTGTGTGATGTCATGTAATGCAAGTTCCCCTTTTTTAAATCCAATTTAATTCATTTCGTGTATTTGTTTAGCTTGTCATTACGATATTGTTCATTGCGATGTTGCTGCTCCACTGTCTTCCTCTCGAAAGCGCTGAATCAAATCATAAGTAATGACCGTGTCCGAGACATGCAATCGCTTGGTTGCTTCATCATGACCGGGGCGGCAAGCATTGATGTCCGTTTTGTCACGTGTGGACAGGTCATAACAAGCACCGCTCTCATAGATATAATCATCCGATGGAATATAGAATACAGAACCATCCGAGAATGTGCCATTACGTAGCACAACCGTACGCCCAGACCCGTCATATACGTCGTTACCCATATGATAATAGGACTGGTCGGATAAGCCTAGCAAATGCAGTACGGAAGGCGTGATGTCCAGTTGTCCCGAAGGTTCGTTGATGGTTCCGGCAGTTGCTCCGTCCGGTAAATGCACGAGCAGGGGAACCTCGTTCATGATCTGTGTCATATCCAGTTCGTTCAGCGAACGTCCCAGGAACTGTTCGTATTGTGATTGTTCCTTAATTGAGTTGTCGTGGTCTCCGTAGAACATAAAAATGGTATTTTCCCATAATCCCCGATTTTTCAGATCTTCCACCATCTTACCGAGTGCTGAATCCACGTAATGAACGGATTGCAGATAGTTACCAAACATGGTCCCCTGGAACTCGCCTACATCCAGTTGCTGTTTCTCTTTAGGCAAGGCGTATGGATGGTGACTGCTGAGTGTAATGAGGAAGGAATAGAACGGTTCGGTCACCTCACTGCTCATTTTCTCAACGGATTGGCGGAAAAAGGATTCATCAGACAGGGACCAGCCAAGTGGGTCATCCTGTGCAAAATCATTTTTACTATAAAACTTGTCGTACTTCATGTTCTGATACATCGTATACCGATTCCAGAAGCCACTCTCATAAGCGTGAAATACGTTGGTGCTATACCTGTTATCCTTCAGAATGGAAGGAAGGGAATCATACGTGTGGTCTGCATAACGTACAAACGCTGATCCAACCGGAAGTGGATGCAGGGAAATGTTTGCTCCAAAATCGGCATCTGACGTTCTACCCTGACCTGTCTGGTGGTAAAAGTGGCTATAATACTGACTTTCTTTCATCAGTTCATTAAAATGCGGTGTGATCTCCTGACCACCAATGCTCTGGCCAATCATGAAGTTCATAAAAGCCTCACCCTGAACAATGATGACATTGCTGTCTTTATATTTGCCAAACAAGGCATCATTCTGCGGGGCAGTTCCTTGCCTTTCGGCGAAAAACGCCTTTGCTTGTTCAACATCAGCGGGATCAGCCTGCGGCCCGGAGCCGATGTGGTCTTTGGCATAGTTGTATAGATCATAACCGTGAAAAGCGAGCAGTCCGGTCACATTATACATGGATACATTCCACCAGTTGTTATCGAACAGGCCTTTGGCCCATGTTTTGCTGTAGAAATAAATCGGGCCAACCGCGAGGCCAAGTCCCAGCACAAGGGCGATGCTGCCAGCCGTGAGACGGCGGCGCAACCGTGCCTTGCCATCGTTATACGAATAACTCCCGTAACCAGTAACAGATCTACTGGAGTACTTCGAACGGTAACGTCTGCTGAACAGTACGATAGCTGCGAATGGAATGACGACAAGCCAATCGGCAAAGAACCAGAGATCACTTGTGTAGATCAATGTAGCGATGCTGTCACCCAATGCGTCAACTTGTCTTGCCTGCAACAATACCGGGATGGTCAAGAAATCCTGGAAATAGCGATAATACACCATATCGGCGTAGATTAGTGCGGTAAGCAGTAGGTTAAGCACTGCGAGAGACACGATCATTCCTCTACGTGGCAGCAACCAGGTCCAGAAGGATAAGAGTAGTAAAGATCCAATAGCAATGACTTTATCCAGCAGTCCCATCGTAATGTTATAAGCGTGAAGATTGTGATGGAGCCACATGAGTTTGAGCAGCATGAGCACAAGAAAAATAAGATATAACGTTAATGGATGATTTAAAAGCCCGCGTGGCATGGAGCTACGCGTAGGCCGAGTGACAACCATATGTATGTCCCCCTTGCTTTTGTTGTTTTGTTATCGGAATGTAAAATAGGGCTCCATCCATTATAGCGTGGCCTCATGTGTTTTCAACTATGCCTCAGGGAGAATTGATTTCTGCGGAAGCGAAGACCGAAGTCGGTGAATTCATATGACTAGAATAACGCACAAAAAAAAGCGCCCCGGCCATAGATGGCAGGAGCACTTTAGATTCGAAATAATTATGAAGATTGTGGTGTTTTATTTCGTGGGGGCAGTGGGCCCAAATACTGATAGTACTGGGTTTCAATTCGTCCGTTGAACAACTTGCGACGTTTGTCTGCCTTATGACCGAAATACTCCTCAAAAGCTTTGGTCGACGTGATGGCAAAAAAGGACCATGTTGGCATGTCGAGGTAACTGCGTCCTAATGAGCGGAGCAATTTCTGAACTTCTTTTTCTTCACTCAAACGTTCACCATATGGGGGATTGGTAATGATGACACCATATTCACCCTGTGGTCTTGCGCGATGAGCGGGCAGGACGCTGACTTCAATATCTTTGGCAAAGCCAGCACTTTTGATCGCTGCCATAGCAACTTCAATCGCTTCAGGATCAATATCGCTACCTGAAATTTGTAACGGGACATCGTCACGTACAGCATCGAATGCTTCTTCGCGCGCCTGTTCCCACAATTCTTCAGGAATGACAGCCCAGTCCTCAGAGTTGAAGGTCCGACGAAGTCCTGGTGCAATGTTCCAGCCGATCATAGCTGCTTCGATCAGCATTGTGCCTGATCCACAGCACGGGTCATAGAATGGACGGGATACATTCCAGCGGCTGAGCTGAATAAGAGCTGCAGCAAGTGTTTCTTTGAGTGGTGCTTCGGTGACGAGTTTACGATAACCCCGTTTATGCAGACCTGGTCCCGTCGTATCTAAAGTAAGCAGGGCGCGATCGTTCAGCAGAATGACCTCAATCACATAACGAGACCCATCCTCTGGGAACCACTCTGTGTCATAAGTCAGCTTCAGTTTCTCTACGATTGCTTTTTTCACGATCCCTTGTGATGCAGGCACACTGCTTAACTGGGATTTTTGAGAACGACCCTCTACAGGGAATTCGCCGTCGGCAGGAATCCACTCTTCCCAAGGCAACGCTTTGGTGCCTTCAAACAATTCGTCGAAAGTCGTGGCAGGGAATTCACCCATTTTCACCAATACACGATCCGAACTTCTCAGCCACAGATTACAACGGCAAATATCAATATAATCTCCTGTGAAGAAAACCCGTCCATTGTCGATCGTAACGTCTTCATACCCCAGTTGTTTCAGTTCCCGGGCAACAACAGCCTCGAGTCCCATCGCCGAGGTTGCGATCAATTGCAATTGAGCCATGTGATTCATTTCAACTCCATTTCAAGCTGGAGAAGGGAAATCCTTCTCTCTGCTGTATAGTAACGGTGCGGCCTTGCCGCTTTCCGTGAAAAAACTTACAATGAGAAATGCGGTGAACGTATGCACGCCTCTTCGAAGTGATGCATCAGTCAACCGCCTGTGTTGATAACAAACATTTATTATAGAACATTGGCATCCATATGGAAAGCAGTCCAAGTGTCCAAGGAGGATTTTAGTGGTGAATCTGACCCCTGATGAATATGTAAATCAATTATTTCAAGAGGATGAGCTTTTGCTGAAAGTGAAAGAGGCCATCCGTTCGAACGGTATGCCGGAAGTTTCGGTTGCGGCGGCATATGGACGATTGCTCACGTTTCTAGCGAAGACATCCAAAGCAGAAGCTGCGCTCGAAATCGGCGTGCTGGGCGGTTACAGTGGGATCTGCATTGCGCGTGGTTTGCGTGAGAATGGAACCCTGACTTCGCTGGAACTGAAAGAGGAATATGCGGCAATGGCGTGTGGTCATCTGGAGGAAGGCGGTTTTGGCGAAAAGGTAGAGTACCGTATTGGCCCGGCGGCAGACAGCCTGGAGCAATTGGAGCAGGAAGGTCGCACATTTGATTTCTTCTTTATTGATGCAGATAAGGAGAATTATCCGGTATATCTCGATTATGCCATCAAGCTGGCTCGGCCAGGTGCTGTTATTGTTGGTGATAACTGTTTCCTGCGTGGTCGTACACTGAATCCGGACAAGCAGGGCCCGGCCGTGCTTGCTGTTCGTCGTTTCAATGAACAGATGGCAAGTGACCCGCGCCTGGTGACGACCATGTTGCCGGATTACGATGGGCTGGTACTTGCCTGGGTGAAGTGAAGGGAAAAATTTCCTAAAGATAAAACTCCGATGGAGCACGATCTCACGCTTTTGTGTTTGTGAGGGGGCGTGTTCCATCGGAGTTTTTTTAGTGAAGAAGAGATCATAACTAACTTTCAGTTATTTTATGGTAATATTGTATATAATAAGTTATAAATTTCTATATATGGAGGTGTTGAATTGAGACCTTTATTTATTTTTCTTTCTTTGCTTCTGATCTCAGGTTTCGTATTTCATTTTCTTAACGTATACACGCCCTTTTTAATACTGCCAGTTTATATTGTACTTATTGCAACCCTAGTTTTCTTTGTTGTTTATCTGTTTAGGTTTTATTTAACTAAAAAAATAATCATAAAATCTGAAAACACACAAAGAAGAGACGACACACCTTGAATCACAGGGAGTATCGTCTCTTTCTTTGTATTTACAGATATTGTTGTAGTAGTTTTATTTAGACTTCAGGTGTTCCGTACGTTTCAAACCATTTTTTGATGGTGTCAAAATCATCACTGAAGGACAGGCCCAGCATCAATAATACACGAGCTTGTTGTGGACTCAGGTTGTCGCCTGCAATGATACCTTTGCCGCCACCGTACACACTTCCTGAACCCGTCCGAGTGGTGGTCACAAAGATGACACCTTCTTCAATGGCTTTGGTACGAGCTTGTCCCATAGCTCTGGAGATACCGCCAGCTCCGGTACCGGAAGTCACAATTCCTTTGGCACCGCTGCTCACGAATCCTTCAATGGCTCCGCCGCCAGCTTCTTGATACGAGATCGCAATTTCTACTTTGGCCAGATCTGCCTTTGTGATTTTACTTAGATCAAATACGGGCTTTGCTGTGCCTTCAGGTTTCAAGGCACGTGCAGGAGCACGGTAGATTCGGATATTTTCTTCATCAATATATCCTACAGCGCCGAGCATCGGCGTTTCAAACGTATCTGTCCGATAATCATTTGTCTTGGTTACACCACGAGCAAGCTGGATTGTATCATTCAACATGAGTACTGTGCCAAATGAAGTGGTACGACCACTGCCTGCAAGTTTGATGGCGTTGTACAGATTGGCTTGAGCGTCAGAACCGATGACGGTCCATGGACGCATGGAGCCTGTGATCACGACAGGTTTGTCACTCTGAACAGTCATATCGAGGAAATAAGCGATTTCTTCCATTGTATCTGTACCCGTGGTAACGACAACACTGTCATACATTGCCAGAGCTTTGTCTACCGTCTGCGACAAGTCATAGAGGTCGGTCATGCTATAGGAACCTGAACCTGAGTTTCCGAATTGGAGCGTGCTAACATCAGCGATCTTCTGTTTATCCGGTAAGGCGTCTACCATCTCCCCAATCGGAAGTGTACCTGCCTTGTAATTCTGGAAGCTGGTGGCATCCTCGGATTGACCGGCAATCGTTCCGCCAGTTCCGATTACCAATACATTAGGAAGTGCAGAATGTTTGGAAGAGTCTGGTATTGCAGGAATGGAAGTATTGCGAGCCGGAGTAGTAGTTGCTGTCTGAACAGCACCTGTTGTGCCTTTCACCTCTACCGTAGCTGCGTGCGCGGCGTAGGTTCCAATGGGGGACAACGAGATGGTCAATGCTGTTAAAGCTGCGGTACTCCATACCGCCCAGGGGCGAAGATTGGATGTTTTACTCATGAATAGCACTCTCCTTCAAGTAAGTGTGATGTTAAGTTTGTTAAGAAGAATATGTATACCATTTCAAATTGATTGTATTTTATGTTAAGTAATATGACAAATATAGATAATGGTAGAGTAATCGATTACATTCGTAGATAATGAGAGTAAAATGATTGTTTATAAGGAATTATGAAAGATTATTCATTTTGATTAGAGATAGAAAAGAAGCGGTTTTAGTATTTTTGAAGGAAAATAAGCCCTTTTAATGTTAGTTAACATTACATAATGAGTCTTTTGTCCTGATAAATGAAGCATTTTAATAAAAAAATGTCGAATTGGGACTCATATCAGAAGTAGGTAACAGAATGAGAGGATGATAGTAACGCATATTAGGTAATGGGGCTCAATTACGGTCTAAAGAGTGGTTTCGTAATAGAGTTATGTTTATAATAGGGGTGATCAACATATGTAAATAAATATATAATATTGATTGGAGGAGAAACGATGAAACAGGCACCGAGAAAGTATGCAAATTACATTCCGATTCGGGAACTGGAGACTTTGGAAGAGAGGTTATCTCCCTTCAAGGTGTATGCAGAACTTCGTGATAACACTCCAGTCCGCTATGATGAGCATCGAGAATGTTGGGATGTTTTTGGTTATGAAGATGTGAAGTACGTTCTGAAAAATCCGAAACTATTCTCTTCTGCACGTGATCGTGCCAATACGAGCATGTTGACGACAGACCCTCCCAAACACAAACAGCTGCGTGATCTGGTGAACCAGGCGTTTACACCCAAGGCAATTGAAGCATTGGCTCCGCGTATTCAGGAAATCACAGATGAGTTAATTGCTCCACACCTGTCAGAAGGACATATGGAACTTATTGATGACCTTGCAACACCATTGCCCGTCATTGTCATAGCGGAATTGATCGGAGTCCCTGCGGCGGATCGTCAAAAGTTCAAAGACTGGTCTGATGTGTTGGTGAAAGGCGCGCGTGACGATAGTGAGCAGGCCTTCCAGGAGTTATTGGAGGAGAAAAAAAGAAATATGCAGGAGTTGCATATCTATTTCACTGGCATTATGGAAGAACGTCGGTTGCAGCCAAAGGATGATCTGATCTCATTACTGCTTGCTGCGGAGATTGATGGTCAGCAATTGACTTCAGATGAAGTGGTAGGCTTTTGTATTCTCTTACTTGCTGCCGGTAATGAAACAACAACCAACCTGATTACCAATGCGGTTCGCATTCTGTCTGAACAACCCGAGCTACAACAGGAGTTGCGCGAACATCCAGAACGGATTACTTCTGCGATTGAAGAGACGCTGAGATATTATCCGCCAATTGTCGCGATTGGGCGGGTCGCCAAGGAGACTGTAGAGTTGAATGGCCAGACGATTCAAGCTGGAGAGCAGGTGATTTCCTGGGTTGGAGCAGCTAATCGGGACAGTGCCCAATTTGAAAACCCGGAAGATTTCATCTCTGATCGCAAGCCGAACAGGCATATGGGGTTTGGTTTTGGCATTCATTTTTGTTTGGGCGCACCACTCGCTCGATTGGAGGCAAGGGTAGTTCTTCATACATTGCTTCAGCACATGGGAAACATTCAACTTGTGTCTGGAACGGCTCTGCAACCGATACAAAGTGCTTTTGTATTTGGTGTGAAACATTATCCGATAGAATTCAATCTAATAAATAAATGATGAATGGCGCATGAATGACAAAAGCCGCTCTCAGGCCAATTAGGCGCTGGAAGCGGCTTTTTCAAATGAAAAATTAAGATGGACTATTTAAGAAATGGATAGGGAATCAGGATTCCTGAATAGAAGCAGGTTTGTTATACAATTTGAATCGGACCCAAACCATATTAAGCAGCAGCAGTCCGCCAGAGACGATAAACAGACCTTCGATCCCGATGAATCCTGCCATAAAACCTCCAATGATCGCTCCAAGCATGTTGCCCAGCGCCAGAGTACTCGTATTAAAACTGAATGCACGGCTGATCATGCTATCGGATGTATAGGAACGGATCAGGGCATTAACGCTCGGAAGCAAGCCACCCATGAACACACCCATCATGAAACGAACAAGAATGAGCTGCCACACGGTCTGAACAAATGCCTGCGGAATAAGCATGAGTCCTGTTCCTATGAGAGAGAACGTCAGCACCTTGTGAGGACCAATCCGGTCACTCAGCTTCCCGAGAATCGGAGACATGGCCATATTGGATAGTCCCGTAACTGCACCGACAAGTCCTGCCCAGAAGGCCACATTTACATCCGAAGCATGCAATTTTTGCACATACAGCGGCAAGAGTGACATGGGGCTAATCATCGCAAACTGCAACAGAAACGTCACAGCAAACAGTGCGGGCAGTTGAGGTGACTTGTTCAATTCCTTCAGACCGGATAATACGGATTGTGCCGGTAGTTTGGCTGCTTCTTGACGGTCAAACTTCTCTCTCACCAGGAACATGGCGAGCATGGAAGCAACAAAGATCAGTCCACCTGTAATGTAGAAAATGGGGCGGAAGCCTACCGCATCCGCTAACAAGCCACCAATGAGTGGACCCAGGATGGTGCCGGCAACCTGCCCGGACTGACTGATTCCCATGGCAAAACCCATGCGGTCTTTCGGAGTGGTACCCGATATCAACGCAACAGCTGCAGGATTGAAACCGGAGATGGTACCGTTAAGCAAACGCAATAAGAGAAGCTGCCAAGGATTCTGTGCCAGACCCATAAGGGCAATTACGATGGCCATCCCGAATCCCGAACGCAGCAGCATAACTTTACGGCCATACTTGTCCGATAACTTGCCCCAGAGCGGTTGGAACAAAAATGAGGTGAGGAAATTGGCTGCAAAAATAAATCCCGCCCATATGCCAATTTCATGTTCGCCAACAACGCCCAGATCTCTTGCGAGATAAAGAGACAAAAATGGGGTAATCATGGTCATGCCCGAATTGACCAAAAATTGTCCGAACCAAAGCACAATGAGGTTTACTTTCCACGTTTTCAAAGTGCTTTCACTTCCTTTCAAAGATATTTCTGTAATTCTCAAAAAAACACCATTCTTTCATTATAACATAATTGGCATATGAGGGATGGGTGTAAGGAATGTCATAGTATTGTCACGTAGAACGCATCTGCATGTGGTTGTTACGGCTGTTTAAAAAGGGCATAATGGTAATTATGAGTCCAAAAACTATTGGAGGCTTCTTACATGAGCTATAATGATCGACTGATTCGGGCAAGTTTCAAACAACAGGTAGACCGTGTCCCGGTATGGTACATGCGTCAAGCTGGACGTTACGATCCTGAATATCGCAAAATTAAAGAAAAGTACTCCTTGCTTGAAATCTGCAAACAACCCGAGCTGGCGGCTGAAGTTACACTCATGCCGGTACGCAAACTTGGTGTAGATGCGGCTATTTTGTATTCCGATATTATGAATCCGGTTGCCTCTCTGGGCATTGATTTTGACATTGTAAAAAATATTGGTCCAGTTATTGATAATCCTATTCGTTCTGCTGCAGATGTGGATCGGCTGCGCCCCATCGACGTAGAAGGAGATCTGTCACATATTCTGGAAACCATTCGAATTCTGGATAAGGAGCTTGATGTGCCTCTTATTACGTTTGCGGGCGCACCATTCACGATTGCGAGTTATCTGATTGAAGGACGACCTTCGAAAGGTTATATCCGCACCAAAACGATGATGTACAGCGAGCCTGAGGTGTGGCATAAGCTGATGCAGAAGCTTGGTGATATGGTTATTACATATGTCCGTGCGCATATTGCGAATGGCGGTAAGGCATTCCAGTTGTTTGACAGCTGGGTTGGAGCACTTTCTCCCAAAGACTTCAGAACATATGTGTTGCCTACGATTACCCGTATCTTTACCGAATTATCGGATTTGAATGTACCGAAGATTTATTTCCCTGGTGTTGCATCCGGTGAGTTGTTGCCAGCACTGCATAATCTGCAAGCCGATGTGATTGGACTCGACTGGAGAGTATCCATTTCGGAAGGGCGTCAACGTCTTGGTGGCAAATTTGCAGTACAGGGTAACCTGGACCCATATTTGCTGACTGCCCCGATGGAACTGATCAAGGAGCAAGCCAAAGTGATTATTGACGAAGGAATCAAGGAGCCGGGTTATATTTTCAACCTCGGACACGGATTATTTCCTGAAGCATCGCTAGAAAAGCTCAGAGAACTAACGGCGTATATTCATGAATATTCTGCCGAAGCAATGAAGACTGGGGTGACGGTAACCAATGACTAATACTGTAGGTGTACTGGTGATGTCGTATGGCACACCGGAAAATATGGAGAGTGTTGAAGCGTATTACACACATATCCGCAGAGGACGTCCGCCTGAACCAGAGCAATTGAAAGAACTGACGGATCGTTATGAAGCCATTGTTGGCGGTGTTTTCCCACTTCGGGAGAACACAGACAATCAGGTCAAGGCCCTTCAAGAGACATTAAACCGCGATGAGCGTGGCACTGATGTGGAATTCCGTTGTTATCAAGGTCTGAAGCATGCCTATCCGTTTATTGAGGATGGCGTGGAGCAGATGGCGAAGGATGGAATTCAGACAGCGATTGGTATTGTACTGGCTCCTCATTTTTCCACGATGAGTGTAGGCAGTTATATCAAACGTGCGCGTGAAAAAGCAGAAGAGCTGGGCGTTCATATGTCCTTTATTGAAAGTTATCATCTGCATCCGAAGTTAATTCAGGCGTTGTCCACACGTGTCAGTGCCAAGTTGGATGCGTTCGAAGAAGCTGGAGCAAAACGCGGAGATGTGAAAGTGTTGTTTAGTGCGCACAGTCTGCCGGCGCGTATTGTGGAGATGGGTGATCCATACCCGCAACAATTGCTGGAGACTTCGGAAGTGATTGCCTCACGTGTAGGCATAACCAATTGGCAATTTACGTGGCAGAGTGCCGGACGAACAGCTGAGCCTTGGCTTGGACCGGATATTCTGGATACGTTACAGGAGCTTTCTCGTGAACAGGTAGAGGATGTGCTTGTGGCACCAATCGGGTTTGTCTCGGATCATCTCGAAGTGCTCTATGATCTCGATATCGAGGCCAAATCGATTGCCAAAGAGATCGACATGCGCCTGATGCGTATTGACTCTCTCAATAGCGATCCTCTATACATGGAGACGTTAAGCGACGTTATTATAAGCCAATGGCAGCAAGGGTCGGATGAGTAATGGGTGATAAGAAACGCCGTGTTGTTGTTGTCGGCGGTGGCCTTACCGGCCTCAGCGCGGCATTTTATATCCGCAAGCATTACCGGGAAGCGGGCGTTGAACCCGTGATTACTTTGGTCGAGAAAAGCTCGTCCATGGGAGGCATGATTGAGACACTGCACCGGGATGGATTTGTGATTGAAAAAGGGCCCGATTCTTTCCTGGCTCGCAAAACAGCAATGATTGACCTTGCTAAAGAATTGGAGATTGATCATGAATTGGTCAGTCAGAATCCGGAGTCGAAGAAAACGTATATCATGCAGCGTGGCAAGCTTCATCCTATGCCAGCAGGACTTGTGCTCGGTATCCCGACAGAACTAAGACCATTCTTGAGAAGTGGACTGGTCTCTCCGGCAGGCAAACTGCGGGCGTTGATGGATTTTGTAATCCCGCCGCGTCGTACAACAGAGGATGAATCGCTCGGTTATATGATTGAACGCCGTCTTGGAGCAGAAGTGCTGGAGAACTTGACGGAACCACTGCTCGCGGGAATCTATGCAGGTGATATGCGGCGATTGAGCCTCCAGGCTACCTTCCCGCAGTTCGGAGAAGTAGAGCGCGATTACGGCAGCTTGATCCGGGGCATGATGACGGGTCGCAAACCAGCTGAGACGCATACCGGAACAAAACGGAGCGCTTTTTTGAACTTTCGTCAGGGACTTCAGAGCCTTGTTCATGCACTCGTCCATGAGTTGCAGGATGTGGACCAACGTCTGAACACTGCAGTGAAGTCGCTGCAACGCCTTGATGGAGCGCAGACCAGATACCGTGTTGAACTGGGGAATGGCGAAATGCTTGAAGCCGATGATGTAGTGGTTACTGTGCCGACGTATGTTGCGTCGGAGCTGTTGAAGCCTCACGTGGACACAGCGGCACTGGATGCGATTAACTATGTGTCTGTAGCCAATGTAGTGCTCGCTTTTGAGAAAAAAGAGGTGGAGCATGTATTCGACGGGTCGGGTTTCCTTGTTCCGCGGAAAGAGGGCCGTAATATTACGGCTTGCACTTGGACATCGACGAAATGGCTGCATACGAGCCCGGATGATAAGGTGCTGCTTCGCTGTTATGTTGGTCGCTCCGGTGACGAACAGAACGTAGAGCTTCCGGATGAAGCGCTGACGAATCTCGTTCTCAAGGATCTGAGAGAGACGATGGGTATTGAAGCAGTGCCGATCTTCTCCGAGATTACAAGGCTACGTAAATCCATGCCACAGTATCCGGTGGGACACCTCCAACATATTGCCGCCCTCCGTGAGGAGCTTGGCAGCAAATTACCGGGTGTGTACATTGCAGGTGCAGGTTATGAGGGCGTAGGTTTGCCTGATTGCATCAGACAAGCGAAGGGAATGTCTGTTCAGGCTACACAAGAGCTTGCAGCAGATTAAGTACAGCAAGAGAGCTGTCTCAAACGTAGAATTATCTACTGGAGAGATGGCTTTTTTTATGTGAAGATCTGGAAGCTAACTGAGTTCATACCCTTTCAATCGATACAGTTCCAAGGAATGATGGAAATCCAGAATATGCCTGATATAATGGTATGTATGGCTGTGAAGAAGAAGAGGAGTTGCTTATGTATCCCCCAAGATCAGAGCGAAGTGTAAAGAAGAAAAAAGGTAGTAAACGCACCCGCAATACAATCACAATCATCTGGACAGTTAATATTGTATTGATCATTGCAATTGGTCTGGTGGGCATTTTTTATGTCATTAATACACGTCAGCAACAGGCAGACCAGCCGGTGAAACAAGAAATCGTCGATCAGGATCAGCCTTCCATTGGAGACGATGCCAAAGGCGGCGATCAAGTAACTTCTCCAGACTCGGAATCCGATGAGACTTCGGAAGAAGAACCCGAAGCTACGGATGAAGAGACAACAGCGGATGCAGATAAGACATCTGGAGTAGCGACACCTGACACTTCAGGCAATACCAATAGTGAGAAAGCAGAATCCGGAACGAAAAAACCTACGGCAGATTCGACACCGTCCGGCACCAAGGGAAATGCAGGTGTGGATCAGGAATCAGGGACGTCGAAACCTTCCAATTCAGCGAAGGATGTCACGATTAACTTTGTTGGTGATATTCAATTTTCGGGCAAAGTTGCTGAACTGCTGGATAAAAACGGTTATGATTATCCCTTTGCCAAACTCGGCAGAGTATTCAAGGATGATGATCTTACCATCGGTAATCTGGAGACACCAATAACTCATGGTGGTACCAGTGCAGCTGATAAAACCTATGTCTACAAATCATCGCCCAAAGCATTGGCGGCAATGGCCTCTGCGGGTTTTGATGCTGTCAATTTGGCTAACAATCATATTTTGGATCAGGGCGTAGAGGGCTTGGTGGATACGTTAACTTATCTCAAGGAATATGGCATAGCTCACACCGGGGCAGGTATGAATAGGGATGAGGCCTATGCACCAGCATATCTGGAACGCAAAGGCATGAAGATTGCATTGCTGGGGTTCTCCCGAGTTGTACCGGAAACGAGTTGGAAGGCGGAAGGCAATCGGGCTGGCGTGGCTGAAGCCTATGATTCCACAGGAGCAGTCAAAGCGATCCAGGAGGCCCGTAAGAAGGCTGATCTGGTGATCGTGGTTGCACATTGGGGAGAAGAACGTGTAAGTACTCCGAATAGTGACCAGACCCGATTGGCTCATGAGTTTGTAGATGCTGGCGCTGATCTGGTCATAGGTGGTCATCCTCATGTGTTACAAGGGTTGGAGTACTATAAGGGGAAGTGGATTGCATACAGTACGGGAAATTTCATTTTCTCCAGATCAACAACCGAAGAGACTTGGAAAACGGCGGTATTTCAGGCTCGCTGTAGTCAAGATGCAGCTTGCAGCATGAAAGTTATCCCTTATGAGGCCGGGCTAGGTCAGGCCATTCCAATGATTGATGAGGCGAACAAACTGCTGTTGGAACAGATGGCAAAGCTCTCCCCGGGTATTCGATATGATGGGAATGGAGTCGCTTCGCCTAATTAAAAACCTTTTTGAGGAGGGAATCGAATGAACAACCTTTGTGTAGCACACCGTGGATTTTCTTCTATTGCACCAGAGAATACGATGGCTGCATTCCTGATGGCCATGGAGCGGCCTGAAGTTCAGTGGATGGAGCTGGATGTGCAGTTGTCGCGTGATGGTGTACCAGTGGTCATTCATGATTTTACAGTGGATCGCACGACGAATGGCAAGGGTCTGGTTCGGGAAACTGATTGGGCTGATCTGCAACGTCTGGATGCCGGAGCATGGAAAAACAAGTCTTACAAAGGCGAACGGATTCCGGCGCTAAGTGAATTGTTAGATCGCTCGTGCGGCAGAGTGCGTTTGAACATTGAACTGAAAACGCAGGGAGACATGTACCCGGGTCTGCCTGCGGCTGTTATACATGAAGTGAGAAAAAGACATATGCAAAATGATGTTGTGATCACCTCATTTGAACCAGCCGCTCTGATCGAAGTGAAGAAACTTGCACCGGAGATCCAGACAGGGCTGATTATCGATGCACGACCAGGCGATCTGTTAACCGCCCTGCGGCAGATGAATTGTACATTCCTCTCGATTGGATACACCAATGTAGACAAATCCTTAATGAACGAGATGCGGAGTGCAGGCATTCGGGTGATGGCTTGGACAGTGGATGACAAGACCATTATGAAGAAACTGGCGGCGGTTGATCCAGAACTCATGTTATGTACGAACCGTCCTGACGTATGGGAGCTGGCATTTCAGGAGACGAGCAGCCGATTTTTCAGACCTTAACTTTACTATATGCACTAATGAATCCGATAAAGGTGGTAATATACCCATGTTGACTAACATTCGCAATGTATACTGTGTAGGACGCAATTATAAACTTCATGCGGAAGAATTGGGTAACGCGGTTCCGGATGAGCCAATGATCTTTATGAAACCTTCCCATGCAGTCGTGCCCCTGAATGGTGAAACGCTTGAATTGCCTGCTACCAAGGGTGAAGTTCACTATGAAGCTGAACTGGTCGTGCAAATCGGCCGGAGTTATGAGCCGGGTATGGCGGTAGATGAGCTGGTGGATGCGTATGCGTTTGGTATTGATTTTACGTTACGTGACGTACAGAGCGTGATTAAGAAAAAAGGCCACCCGTGGACAGCGGCCAAAGGGTTCAGAAATTCCGCTCCGGTTACTGCATTTCAGGCATTCCCAGGTGCGGCAGCTTTACTTGAGAAAGACTTTACATTGACCAAAAATGGTGAGGAAGTCCAGCGTGGTAACATTCGTAACATGATCTTCAGTTTACAGGATATTGTGGATTATGTAGGTCATCATTACGGCCTGGGGCCGGGCGATGTCATTTTTACAGGAACACCGGAAGGTGTTGGACCAACACAAGCAGGAGATGTGCTCGAACTGGCATGGGACGGCGAATCCTTGGGTGCCTGCACGATTGGGGCAGCGCAATAAGGATTACACATCATACCTGCTTGAGATGAATAGGGTACAAGAAAGGGGCGTGAATACGCTCCTTTTTGCTGTGTTATCGTGGATATAGGTTTATATCTTCATCGTACGGATACGCTACTAATTTAGGCCAAGCTGTATGCTGTGTTTGCACTCCGCGTGACCAACTCTTCCAGTTCAGCTTGTTGTGCAGCATGTTGCTCCGAGCTGATACTTCCACTTGCGAGCCGTTCATCCAACTGTTCCTTGAGCTGCCTTACTTGTATAGCAATGACCTCATCCAAATTCCCGTTGTTTTCTTCCGTAATCGTCCTCAGCGATTTGCCGTTGTACAGTTCCTGGTACAGATCCACTTCTGAAGCCTGATTCAGAGCGTCGAGCAGCTCATCACTGCTTCCCTCACGAGTGTCCAAGTCAACGATGGACCATTTAGCAGTAGGTATGGGAGAGATGGCGGATTGGCCCCATGCTGTTCCAGCGAAGGACATAGTGACAATCATTGTGCCTATAATAATGACTCTTTTCATATTCATATGGATAATCCTCATTTCTGTAGTTGAGTACGAACTGAATCGTAGCTTGTCGTTGATGTAGTTGTTGATGTTTCGATCTGAGAATAGTGTAAACGGGAAACCTGAAGTGAAACTTAAAACAGGATAAGTAATTTCAAACCAGCGGGTAATGACGGTAAAAGTAGATCTATATTTTAATTCTCACTTGACAGGTTGGGTTAGTTGGTTATATGATAATCTCAATTATTTTAATACTCATTAAATGAACAGTGAACTAATTTGAACTGAAAACTGCATTGAGCTGATTGGACCACCAAAGGCTCCCGGGACTACTCCTCTAAGGAATGTCCTCGGGGGCCTTTTTTCGTATCTTTATTGAAGCTTCAAACGATCAGGGAGGTTATGAAATGAGTGATAGAGACTGGGAAGCGTTGGAGCGGACGGATTGGTTATTTCGCAAAATGGTCAGACGATTTGTCAAAGAGCGGGATCGCATCTCTGTAGAAGGTATCAGCCTGCCAGGCATGCTTATCCTGCACAAAATCATTCGTGAGGGAGAACAGCGGCTTGGAGATCTGGCAGAACAGTTGGACTTTACATCCGGTGCCATTACTGCTCTAACCGATAAGTTGGAAAAAAAGGGACTCACCATCCGCAGACGAAAGGAAGACGATCGCCGGACGGTTTTACTGGACATCACATCCAGCGGTCGGGAGATGTATGCGAGAAACAGCAATATAGGTGCCCGATGTATCACGCTTCTGTTTGAGGGTTTTACGAGTGAGGAACTGGAGCAGCAAAGTCAATTCTACGAGCGGGTAGTAGCGAATCTGGAGGGGTTCTCGGATACGGTGCTGGAATTGGCGGAGAGCAACGGGATACAAGAACATGATCGGTCCTCCGCAAGTGACCTTGAGCAGAAGCAACGGGAAAATACCGGGAAGAGGAACTATCTCAGTTATTGAGGTTGGGTCAAAGTAACGACATTTGATATACCACAAACATTCTAGGGGAGAGATGATCAATGGGACACTCAACAATATATCCAACTGGAGCGACGTTATACAATCCGGATAAGGCTTGGGGCGGTTATACCGTTTATCAGGCAGGTGAGGAAGGCGTAGTATTGATCGATATGAATGGCAAGGAGGTTCACCTGTGGAAAGGATTGTTAGGTTTTCCGGCCAAAATATTACCTGGCGGCTACGTGCTGGGCAGCACGGGTCGGAGAGATCCGAAGTTCGGTATTCAGGATAATGTTGATCTGGTTCAGGTGGATTGGGATGGCAACATTGTATGGAAATACAATAGCTACGAACACATCGAAGATCCGGGGTATGAGCCACTATGGTATGCCCGCCAGCATCATGATTATCAGCGTGAGGGGAATCCGGTAGGTTATTATGCACCTGGCCTTGCGCCAAAGACGAAGAGTGGTAAAACACTTATTCTGGCTCACAAAAATGTGAGTAACCCTCAAATTTCAGATAAGCCATTGCTTGATGATGCCATTATCGAAGTGGATTGGGAAGGGAAGGTACTCTGGGAGTGGCTGCCTAACGAACATTTTGAAGAATTAGGTTTTGATGAAGCTGCTCGAAATGTCCTGTTCCGTGATCCGAATACACGTTCTTTCGGTCATCTGGGTGGTGGTGTTGGTGACTGGTTACATATTAATTCTGCTTCTTATGTCGGACCCAACCGTTTCTATGAGGAAGGAGACGAACGGTTCCACCCCGACAATATTATCTGGGATGCCAGGGAGGCCAACATTATCGCCATTACAGACAGACAGAGTGGAAAGATCGTGTGGAGATTAGGGCCAGACTATACTTCACCTGAAGTGAAAAACATCGGCACAATTATCGGGCAGCATCATGCACATATTATTCCCCAAGGTCTACCGGGTGAAGGGAATTTGCTCGTATTCGACAATGGCGGGTGGGCAGGTTACGGCCTTCCAAATCCGGCTTCTCCATTTGGATTGAAACATGCGATTCGTGATCACTCCCGTGTACTGGAGATTAACCCGGTCACCCTGGAGATTGTCTGGCAATATACCTCGGCAGAAGCAGGTTTCTCGGTTCCGACGGATTCTTATAAATTTTATAGCCCATACATCAGTTCCGCCCAGCGTTTACCTAACGGCAACACCCTAATAACCGAGGGTTCCAATGGCAGATTGTTTGAAGTCACAGCGGAGCATGAGCTGGTCTGGGAGTATGTCTCCCCGTACACAGATGGGCGGAATACCAATATGGTCTATCGCTCATATCGAGTTCCTTATCAGTGGGTTCCGCAGTTGGAGAAACCGCAGGAAGTTGCCATCGAAGTCATTGATGTCTCCACCTACAGGGTCCCGGGAGCAGCACCCAAAGGTTCTGCATCCATCGTGAGCGTAGAGATAACTCTTCCATTTGTGGAGGGTGCAGCCTGTGTGGCAACGTCGGATGAAGGCAAGTCGGACGGTTAAGCGTCAAGAATCATGACTAGATCGAATGGGGTGTATATTGTGAGAAAACCATCCATAGTAACTGGCATATTGATATTATTTCTGGCAACGGCACTCCTATTATCCGGATGCAGTTCAAACGCAGCAGGATCTGGAGCAAAAGATGCTACCGGCAAGAATACCGATAATGTAAAAATTCGAATCGCAGATACAAGTACGAATCCAACGTTCAGGGTAGCCATTGCCAAAGGTTTTTTTGAAAACCGGGGCATTGATGCAGAGAGTATTACGTTTGGCTCACCGGCTGAAGGTGTAAATGCACTATTTATCAAACAGGTAGATATTGCGTACGGGGCGGACTTCCCTGTATTAAATGCTTTGTCTAAAGGGGAATATTCAGTCATCGCTTCTGCAGGCCAGACTACGGATGAAGCGGCAGCCGCCTGGAAGCTGTATGCAAGGGAGGATATTCAGAGTGGAGCGGATTTGAAGGGCAAGAAAGTGAGTTTCATTCGAGGCACATTTATTCCGTATCTATGGGATGAATATTTGAAAGATCAGGGGGTGGCGCTGAGTGATGTGACGCAAATTGGTCAGGGGGCTTTTGATGAAGCCTACATCGCACTGAAACAGGGAGACCTTGATGCCGCTTGGGTTATAGGTTCCGCGTTAACCGATAAATTCGATGCACTCGAAGGAGTACATCAGCTGACGGATATGTCTCAGACCCCTATACGCCTTGGTATGGGAGTGGTATCGAGTGATGAATTCATCCAGGCAAACCCTGAAAAGATCAGTGACTTCCTTGCGGCGCTGGATGAAGCATCCACGTATGCTCAAGCGCATCCTGAAGAAGTTGCGGATCTGATGTATCAAGAGACCAAACAGCCTAAAGATGCCACGTTGAAAGACCTTCCGATCAATCCATGGGAAGTTGGATTTACGCAGGCTGCTTATGATAGTTTGGCAGGTCAGAAGCAATATATGGTGGACACTGGAATCATCGAACAGGATTTTGATCTCGACTCCAAACTCGATCTGACTTCTCTCCAGCAGGCTCTGCCGGATAAAGTGACATATAGTAAATAATTTATATTGAAATGGGAGGTGTCCGTTATGTCCTTACCTGCAACTCAGCATACCATTCATATTGAACAGCTTCGGAAAACGTATCATGCCCCGACCAATGGGGATGTGCATTATATCATTAAGGATGTCGATCTGGTTATCAAGGGAGGAGAGTTCTTTGTCCTGCTTGGTCCCAGTGGGTGTGGCAAGTCAACGCTGCTGAATATGATTGCGGGTTTTATCTCCAAGTCGGGCGGACAGCTCAAGGTGGATAACAAGGAGATCGACAGACCGGGCAGGGATCGGGCAATGGTATTCCAGCAGGCGGATTCTTCTCTCTTTCCATGGCTAACTGTGAGGGAAAATGTTGAATTCGGACTTCGAATGTCCAAGGTGCCTAAGACACAACGACGTGAGATCTCTGATCGTTACATCCAGCTTGTGGGACTGAGTGCTCATGAGGGGAAATTTCCAAAAGAACTATCAGGTGGTATGAAGCAGCGTGTTCAATTGGCCCGCGTACTTGCGAATGACTCGGCGATCTTGCTGATGGATGAGCCATTCGGTGCGCTGGACGCCATGACGCGGCGGACCATGCAGAAAGAACTGGTTAATATTTGGAAAGAAACCCATAAAACCGTTATCTTTGTCACACACGATATTCAGGAGGCGTTATTGCTTGGTGAGCGCATAGGCATTATGTCTGTAGGTCCGGCTTCGAATATAACGGATAATTACCACAACAACTTACCTTACCCGAGGAACATCGCCTCGTCTGAGTTCAACACCCTGTACGACCGGATTCAAGGCCACTTTGAAGAATAATTGAGGTGATATACAAGATGAAATGGTTGGAGAAAAAATGGGTGTCTATCCCGCTTCTATGGGTAACGGTCATCTTAATCTGGCAGCTCGGTGCCCTCATCTATGGGCCTGACGTAATCCCTGGTCCGTGGCAGACGATCCTGGGAGCACGCGAACTGATTGCTGACGGTACGCTGATGGAGTATATCGGAATCAGCTTCACTCGTGTACTGGCGGGCTGGGTACTCGGAAGCATCATTGCTATCCCGGTAGGGCTGATTATTGGTAAAGTTCATCTCATCCGGCTGTTCGCGGAACCGTTCCTTAACTTTATACGTTTTATCCCGCCGATCGCCTTTATTACCTTATTTCTGGTGTGGTTCGGTATTGGAGAACAATCCAAGATCGCGCTTATTATGTACGCAACCTTCTTCATTGTTGTATTGAATACACTGACAGGTGTACTCTCCGTCGAAGAGGACAAAATCCGGTCGGCCCGCAGTATGGGAGCCAATGAACGGCAGATTCTGCTGCATGTGATTGTTCCGGCGACAACCCCGTATATCTTCACGGGTGTGCGACTGGCGATGGGAACCTCGTATATGGCCATAATCGGTGCTGAGATGATTGCCTCGAATGAGGGAGTGGGTTACTTAATCTGGAATTCCAGACTCTTTTTCCGAACAGATTGGATCTTTGTCGGGCTGATTTCCCTGGGTTTTATGGGATTCCTGACGGATCGATTGTTCAACTGGTTTGGTCGCAGAGTACTCTACCGATATGGGGTCATTGGAGGAGCGAAGCGGGTCTGAAACAGAACCTGGGAACACCGAATTCCAGACGTTACTTGAAGAGGGAGGGTATCTTGTTTTAACGTTTGATCAAAAACCTGTTTTGGCACTTCTACACGAGGCCAAAACAGGTTTTTTGTGTGCTGGCGTAAGGAGTTTCGGCATTGGGATCAAACCGTGGTATAATTGAATTTCAAAAATACAATAAACGTCATGCGGGCTGTACATACGCTGCATGCAGGAGACATTATGGATTGGATTATTGGCGCCGTATGCGCTTCTATGGTGGCAGGTGCTGCCTATGCGAAAAAGTCGCTAACCTTGTCTGGCTGCCTGGCAGCCATCATGATGGGAACGATATATTACGGAGCGGGTAACCTGTTCTGGTTTGGCACGTTATTGTTGTTTTTCATTACTTCAACGTTGCTCTCCAGGTTTCGTAAAGATCGGAAGCAGGAGCTGGAGAAATCCTATGCCAAGTCAGGAAATCGGGATGCCGGACAAGTGATGGCTAATGGTGGAATGGGTATGTTCCTATGTCTGGGATACTGGATATTTCCACATCCGGCATGGGTGTATGCTTTCATTGGTGTAATGGCTACCGTTACATCGGATACATGGGCAACCGAAATTGGGAGTCTCAGTCGCAAGCCGCCGCGCTCTGTTCTCACGTGGAAGGTACTTACGCCAGGTGCTTCAGGAGGTGTCTCACTTCTTGGCACCGTGGCTGCAGCCGTAGGCGGGGGTCTGATTGGTGCGGGAGCATTCTTGTTTTCCTGGATCGCCGGGATAGAAGGGCTTAGTCTGTTTAGTTGGACTTTTGTCGGTCTTGCAGGCGGGTTGGCAGGGGCTTTTGCCGATTCCTATCTGGGCGCAACGGTGCAGATGATGTATCGTTGTACTGTGTGTGGCCGTGAAGTTGAGGTACATGAACATTGCGGGCATCCAACGGTTCGGGCTCGTGGCTGGGCATGGATGAGTAACGACCTGGTGAACGTGCTTAGCTCGGTGATCGGCGGATGTGTGGCGATTGGTTTAGGTAACATTTTGGCGTTGTAAGGGGGAGTACATTTGAGCACTGTACAGGGAGACAAATCGGAGGCTATTTTGGATGCGGCCTATGGTATTTTTGGCTCGAAAGGTTTTTATGAGACCAAAATGTCTGATATTGCAGACGAAGCCGGCATCGCAAAAGGCACCATTTATTTATATTTCAAAAGCAAGGAACAATTATTTATCGCAGTATCCAAGCGGGACTGTAACAGTTTTATCAGCCGTCTTGAATATGCTTTGAACTCGTATGAGAACACAGGTGATAAACTTGGAGCAATAGCCAAGACCCACCTTACGTATTATTATGAGCGTCGCAATCATACCAAGCTCTTTTTTATGGCACCCAATAATGATCCGGATCTGATGAAATTCATGAAGGCATTCATGAATCAATACATGAGTATGGTGTGTGAGGTACTGGAGAGTGCAAGTGTACCTGAGCCTGTATTGCTCGCTGAAGCATATATCGGAATTCTGGACCGGCTGAAGATGGATATCATGTTAAATCCAGAGTTTAATGAGGAACATCTGAACAAACGAATTGCTTTTGCAGCAGCATTGTTTCTGGATGGATGCCGTTCTTTTTTACAAGTTTAAAGTAAGTGCGCGGATGTACGTAATATTGAATTTTAATTCACAGAGAAGTGGGTACGAGCAATGAACATAATGACGGTAGAGCAAATTGCAAAAAGTTATGGCGAAAAAATATTGTTCAAGGATGCTTCATTTGGCATGGCTGATCAGGACAAGATTGGTGTCGTTGGGGTAAATGGAACCGGTAAATCCACGTTTTTGCGTGTGATATCTGGTATGGAACCTGCAGACGCGGGACAGATCTCGATCGGTAATGACGTACGTATTCAGTTCCTGGCGCAAAATCCGGACTTCAATCCGGATAATACGGTACTGCAACAAGTATTCGAAGGTGACAGCATGGAAATGAGAACCGTGCGTGAATATACGGAAACGATGGAATTATTGGAACTGAATTCGTCCGATCCAGCGTTGCAAGAGCGGTTATTACGTTTGAATCAGCAAATGGAGCAGCTTCAGCTCTGGCAGATGGAGAGTGAAGCGAAGAGCATTTTGTCCAAATTGGGTATTCGTCAATTCGATGCACTGATGGGCACATTGTCTGGTGGACAACGCAAAAGGGTAGCACTTGCTGCTGCACTGATTCATCCTTGTGAACTGCTCATTCTGGATGAGCCTACGAACCATATTGATAATGATTCGGTCGTTTGGTTGGAGCAGTACTTGCAGAAGCGCCGCGGCGCACTGCTTATGATTACGCATGATCGGTATTTCCTGGATCGTGTGGCGAATGTCATGCTGGAATTGGATCATGGACGTTTGTTCCGATACGAAGCGAACTATACACGTTTCCTGGAACTGAAGGCGGAGCGCGAAGAACGGGAAGCTTCTTCGGAACAGAAGCGTAAGAACTTGCTTCGGACGGAGCTTGCATGGATTCGTCGTGGTGCCAAGGCACGGACGACGAAACAAAAAGCGAGAATTGATCGCTTCGAACAACTCAAAGACCAACAAGGAGTCCAGCGCTCGGGTTCATTGGAAGTATCCGTTGGCTCCACTCGTTTGGGTAAAAAGATTCTGGAGATCGAGCATCTTTCCAAATCCGTGGGTGGCCGCACGCTGATCGAAGATCTGAGTTATATTGCCGTACCTGGAGATCGGGTAGGGATTGTCGGACCGAACGGTAGTGGTAAGTCCACGTTGCTACAGATGATATCTGGCAAGCTGGAACCTGATGCAGGTGTGGTTGACGTTGGTCCTACGGTCAATCTGGGTTATTTCACACAGGAACATCAGGAGATGGACGAATCTCTTCGTGTGATTGAGTACATCAAGGAAGTGGCCGAGAATGTGAAAACGGCCGATGGCTCTCTGATTACAGCATCCCAGATGCTGGAGCGGTTCCTGTTTACCCCGGCATCCCAGTGGACGCCAATCTCCCGTCTTTCTGGTGGAGAGAAGCGTCGTCTGTATCTGCTGCGTGTGCTGATGGCTGCTCCAAATGTATTGCTGCTGGATGAGCCGACGAATGATCTGGACATCCAGACACTCGCTGTACTTGAAGACTATCTGGACGATTTTCCTGGTGTTGTTTTTGTCGTATCCCATGATCGCTATTTCCTTGATCGTACTGTGGATAAAGTTTTGTCTTTTGAGGGCAACGGTGCTGTACGTGTACACGTCGGCGACTACAGTGAATATGCGGAATGGATGCTGAAAAATGCGCCTGGAACTAATCAAGAGAGTGATACAGGAGTAGCGAAGGTGAAGCAGTCATCGGAGAAAACGACGCCTGCTGTGTCAGCGGCTAAACCGAAGTTGAAATTCAGCTTTAAGGAGCAACGTGAATACGACCAGATTGATGAAAATATTGAGAAGGCTGAAGCCAATCTTGTCCGGATTAACAAAGAGATGGAAGAGTCATTTAGTGATTCTGCCCGTCTGCAGGAGTTGATGGCGGAGCAGGTTGAGGCTGAGCGTCATCTGGATGAATTGATGGAACGCTGGACCGTTCTGAATGAACTTGCAGAGCAGATTGAACAGAGCAAGTCTTGATTTATGGTTAACCATCGCCCTTTTTCCTTCGTGACATTATGTCGCATAGGAGGAGAGGGCGTTTTTTGTCTGCAAATTTGCGGATTAAAGTGAAACGTTCTGTATGTTCATAACGTTTTATAAGTAAAGAATTCCATAGAAGGGAGAGAACACCACACTTATGTATAAGGAAATTAATGAACAATTGGCAGTGCTCAAGGAAAAGGGGAGAATTTACGAGAAATGGACCAAACGTCTGGAGAAGCTTCAAACGGAGGAAAGCGAATGGGAAGCAAAGGTAAAACGTCGTCTGGAGCATCTCCAGAAGGAGCAGAAGGACGTTGATCGACTGAACAGTATGACATTGTCAGCATTTTTCTATCAATTGATTGGCAAAAAGACAGAACGGCTGGAGAAGGAAGAACTGGAATTCATGGAGAGCAAGGCTGCATACGACACCGCTTGTCGCATGTTACAAGACGTACAGGAGCAACGAATTCATGTGGAGCAGGAGTTGGAGGGCCAACGGCAGTATCAGTACTGGCAGAGTGACTACAACGCTCTGTGGGGGAAGAAGGAAGGTCGTCTGCTGGACCAGGATGCGGAATTGCAACAGATGGCTGAGAATCGGGAACATCTGGCGAGCGAGCTACAAGAACTGGATGAAGCTTTCCGGGAGGGAGAATATCTGCTCTATGCTCTTGAACGTGCCGAGAAGGCTTTGTCTTCGGCAGGTAATTGGGGGATATATGACATGATGGGCGGTGGAGTCATCTCCACGCATATCAAGCGAGGAAGAATGGATGACGCTCAGGTCGCCATCATGGATGCAGGTAAGCGTCTACGACGTTTCCAGAAGGAGTTGGAGGATGTAGAGATGGCTGTACACGCGGATCTGCATCTGGGAGGTCTGCTTTCATTCGCAGACTATTTCTTCGATAACCTCTTCGTGGACTGGATGGTTCAGGACAAAATTCGCAAAGCCGAACGTCAGGTGAAGGATGGACTGAGTGCAGTTCGGAAAACCATGCATGTGTTAAGAAATGAAATGCGTGACCATAAGGCAGAGTTAGAGATATTGGATCGTAAGTATCATGCATATGTCGAACAGGCAGATTAAAAGATATGACAACAAAGGCCCCTTCCAAGCACACCGAATTGTGTGCTTGGAAGGGGCCTTCTGCTTAGACGAACATGTGGATATTATTCATGACAATTTCGTCGATCAATGATTCTGTTTTACTTGGTTGTAATGTAGGCTGCGAGCAATCGTGCCGTATTCAGGACAGCATCCTTATGTGTACGCTCCATGGAATGAGACGCGTGAACCCCTGGACCGATCAGTGCTGCTCGGATATTGTTTCCTCCGCGCAATGCTGCACTGCCATCTGAGCCATAGTGGGGATAAATGTCCACGACGTAATCCATTCCATCTTGTTTGGCCAGTTCAATGAGACGGCTAGTCATATCATAGTCATACGGTCCAGAAGAATCTTTGGCACATATGGAAACGTCGGTTTCTTTACAGCTCAGGTCATCACCCATAGCTCCCATGTCTACAGCGATCATTTCACTGATTTCCGCAGGGATATATGATGCGCCATGTCCAACTTCTTCATAGTTCGAGATAAGCAGAGAGACGTTATGTAATGGTTTCCAGCCTTCACGATGTGCAGACTCAAGGATGCCAAAGAGGGCAGCCACGCTGGCTTTGTCGTCCAGATGACGTGATTTGATATAACCACTCGGCGTGATGACTGCGCGAGCATCAAAGGAGATAAAGTCGCCGACAGAGATCCCGAGTTTCAACACATCTTCCTTGGAGGAGACGACCTCATCGATTCGAACTTCCATATGGCTCTCGGACCGTTCAAAGGTACGTGCATCCGGATAGACGTGGACAGACGGATGAAGGGAGAGAATGGTGCCTGTGTATGTTTTTCCATCCCGAGTATGGATGCTGCAATATTCGTTTTCGATACTTTGCATCGAAAATCCACCGACAGAGGTAAGCTTCAATGTGCCGTAGGATGTAATTGAGCGTACCATGGCCCCTAGCGTATCCACGTGAGCGCTTAAAGCGATTGTCTTGGAAGTGTCCTGTCCGGGCAATGTAAGCACAGCACCGCCCTTGTTATTCAGCTCACAGGCGATGCCCAGTGCGGCTGCTTCCTTCCGGATCATCTCGATAATATGATGTGTGTAACCACTTGGGCTTGGTGTGTCCAGCAATTTTTTCAGGAAAGACAGAACGTATGATTCATCAATTGTAAAACTCATTGTGTAATTTCCTCCTCGGATCATGGGTATGGTGTGAAACAAAATACAGCCTGTCTGGGGGAGAGAATGTGATACTACCATTCCTGACTCGCCAGCAGGCTGTCTCTGATTGGTTACAGTGTTCCCGTAGGGTTTCCTTTGCGCTGACTCTGGATCGAATCATTCTCCAATAGGCTGTCGGATTCATTTGAGTCAAGCGAATCCATCGATTTGAAAGAATCCAACGTAGATTTGCTTGTCGCAGAACTTTCCAATTCAGATACACGCAATTTCAATTGTTTATTCTCACGTTGCAGTCTGTATTGGCGATAGATGCCATATGACCCTACAATAATTCCACCGATCAGGGTACAGCCGAGAATCAGCAAGATCAGCGGGATTTGTACCGTGTTAAATAACAGGTTGACTTGTACGGAATCCACATTAATAACCGCAAAGATTCCCGTGAGCAGTGCAAAAACAAGACCTGCTATGAGTGCCCATTGCATTTTCATGGTGTTGCCTCCTTGTTGAACAATTGAGAACTAGATATGCATTACCCATATTCGGGTATGTTGCATCTTGCAATGATGATAAAATCCCCTGCCCGAACGGGCAAGGGATGCAGGTCACATGGAAAGACAACCTTATTTGGTTAGTTGCTCCATCTGTTCAATCAATTCCTTGAACACACTCATAGCTTCACGAATTGGCTGTGGTGTAGACATATCCACACCTGCTTTTTTCAGAATGTTGATGGAGTAATCACTGCCACCACTCTTCAGGAAGCCAAGATATCGGTCAACAGCCGGTTGGCCTTCTTCCAGGATTTGCTTGGAAAAGCTTGTTGCTGCGGAGAAGCCTGTAGCATATTTGTAAACGTAGAAGCTGTTATAGAAGTGGGGAATACGAGCCCATTCCATTTCAATTTCTTTGTCAACAGCCATGCCTTCTCCGTGATATTTAACGTTCAGATCATAATAGATCTCGGATAACAATTGTGGTGTTAATGCGTCACCTTGTTCTGCACGTTCATGAATGATTTTCTCGAATTCAGCAAACATGGTCTGACGGAATACCGTTGTACGGAATTGGTCGGCATAATAGGTCAACAGATACAATTTTTCCTTTGGATCTGTTGATTTGTTAAGCAGATAATCCATCAGCAACGCTTCGTTGGTTGTGGATGCAACCTCAGCCAAGAAGATGGTGTACTGTGCATCACGATACGGAAGTGTTGTATCCGAGTAATGTGAATGCAGAGCGTGACCCATTTCATGTGCGAGTGTGAACATACTGTTTAGGTTATCTTTGTGGTTCAACAAGACATACGGGTGAGTGCCGTAAGCGCCCCAGGCATATGCGCCTGAACGTTTATTTTCATTCTCATATATATCGATCCAGCGGTTATCATATCCATTCTGCAATGCGTCAGCATAGTCCTTGCCGAGTGGTTTCAGACCGTCTTTAACCGTTTGTTTCGCTTCCTCATAGGTAATATCCATTTTGTATTCGTCTACGAGTGGAGCGAACAGATCGTACATGTGCAATTGATCCACACCCAGCAACTTTTTGCGCAGGTCCATATAACGATGCAATAACGGAAGGCTCTCGTGAATGGTGTCTACCAGATTGGTATACACATCCGTTGGGATGTTATCTCCATATAGGGACATTTCCATCACGGAAGGGTACTTCCGAACATTAGCATAGAACATATTTTTGGTTACATTTGCATTCAAGGCAGCCGCAATTGTGTTCTTCTGTTTGGCATAGGTTTCGTATACCGCTTTGAAGGCACGTTCGCGAACTTCACGGTTAGGGTTCTCCAGGAACTGAATGTAGCTGCCGTGTGTCAGCTCAACTTCGTTACCATGTTCATCCTTGATTCTTGGGAACTTGAGATCGGCGTTATTCAGCATGCTGAAGATTGTCTGTGGTGCTTGTGAAAGGTTGCCTACCTGTGCAAGCAAAGCCTCTTCTGCTTGGCTAAGAACGTGGGCTTTTTCACGTTTCATCTCTTCCAGCGTAAATGTATAAGCAGAGAGTTTTTCGTTCGCAATAAATGCGTCCAACTGATCATCCGGCAAGGAAAGAATCTCCGGTGTGACAAAAGAAAGTGCTTCACCAACCCGTACGCCTAATTTCTGGGCTTTTTGGGACAGGTTTTGATATGTAGGATTAGCTGTGTCTTCATCTTGATGCATACGTGCGTACACAAAGAGGCGTTCTATTTTGAGGCTGATCTCATCTTCGAATTCGAAGCAAGATTTGAGTACATCGGGTTGATTCAATTTGCCTTGGAATTCGGAGGCCTTCTTGGTCAAAGACGATACTTCTTCATATTCCTGATCCCAGGCTTTCTGATCGGCAAATAAATCTTCCAGTTTCCAGCTATGCTCAGCTGGCACCTCGGAACGTTTCAATAATTGACTCATGGAAATCCTCCTTTGATGATCTGATGAATGTATGGACGAAGCTGCCTTCGTCTCGCTTGCCTGTGCGGAGAGAGACGAAGGAATCAGACTAAGTACCAGGATAACAGATAGCGATTTCTGGTATTTCAACGGCCTTCCTCCTTACGATACGAATAATTTCGTATAGTATGACCTTAGGCACGTTGAAATATTTGAGCATCTGGGTCCCCGTGATTAGGCTCCCATGTTATACAGAAAATAAACGATCAGGAAAAAGGCGAAACAAATGAGCAGGGTAGCAATAAGCGCCATTCCCCGTCTTAATCGATCCGGGATGGAATTGCGTCCTAGAATAAGCACAATACCAAGAGAGAAGGCAAGGATAATAAAGATGACGACATTGCTTGAGTCAAGCTGCATGGGTTAGACCCCTTTGAAGGCAGCCATCAATTGACGCCATTCATCCTCACGGTTCTCAAAATCTGCTTTTGGGAAACGGCGTTCAGCCCAGTGCATTAATGCAGGACGGCTAAGGAATGTATGGCATTCTTCGCCCCACTCTTCCGAAATTTCTCGCAGTACGAGATATTTGCCTTGAACTTCTACGGTCATCATATTCCACTTGTCTGTTTTGTATATTTCATGTTTTTTTATCATAGGTAGTCTCCAAACTAACGGTTTTGGTAAAATGATACCGTACCCTACGATTCAAAGCAAATTTTTTCGACATTTATGGAAAGATAAATTGCAAAATGGAAGCCCATACAGTATAATAAGGGTATTCGCCATAGATGGCGATATTTTTAGGAGGTTTTTCATTTGAAAGGTACAGTTAAATGGTTTAACGCAGAAAAAGGCTATGGCTTTATTTCAGTTGAAGGCGGCGAGGACGTATTCGTACATTTCTCCGCAATCCAAGGAGATGGCTTCAAAACATTGGAAGAAGGTCAAGCGGTAGAATTCGAAATCACTGATGGAAACCGTGGTCCTCAAGCAGCTAACGTAAACAAACTGTAAGAATTTATCCGGCTAACGGACTTCTTATATATTATAAATTTATAGCTGAATATTAAGAACCTAAGCACAGTCCCCCACGGGAGGCTGTGCTTTTTTTGATTCTAAAATTTTCAGTGTAAATAACGGTTGAATACGGTGTAAGTAACCCTGTGTGTTCAGGAGACACGATTGGTCATGCTGGACCATAACTTTAATCCGAAACCGATCAGTGCAGCCAGGGAGAAAGCCATAGCGGTGAGATAGAAGGTTTGTCTGCCTGCATGTTCCAGCAGCAGTCCGCCCAACGTTCCACTAAGAAGTCCCGAAGCACTGGACCAGACAATGGTGAACAAAGCCATACCTGTAGCTCTGTAGCCGTCCGGAACTAGGCGAATGATGTAGCGGACCGCCGTAACGTAAAAAATACCAAAGGTAACACTGTGCATCGTCTGAATTGCAACAACGGCTGCAGGTGTATCGGATATGGACATGAGAAGCAAACGAACCGTATACATCAGTGCAGCAAAAGCAATTAGCGGCAGTTCTTTATAACGGTTTCCATACTTGCTGAGCAGTAGAAAGATGGGGATTTCACTTACGGAAGAGATCAGCAAAGACCAGCCGATCAGCCCCTCGCTGGCACCCAGATCTTTTAGCGTGATGGTAAGAAATGCTTCGTTCATGCGATGTCCCATGGCAAGCAAAAATACACAGCCAAAAAAGGTGAGCACATCTCTGCGTTTCAAAATAGCCCATAACCCCGATAGATCCATTTTGCTACTGCTTCCCGAAGGTTGATCCTTCAATTGAAAACTGATCAATAGTGTAGTTGCAGCAAGACCAACGCAGACCCAAATCGTCCATGCTGGACCAAAAGATCCAAGGAAATACCCGATACTTAATGCAAAGAAGGCATAACCGATCGATCCGAAGACTCGAATGGAAGTGAAATTTCGGCCGTACTTGCTGGCCGTTGTAATAGCCATCGTATCGGAGAGTGGATAGACCGGATAATAGAAAAAGTAAAACAGGGTCACGAGTACAAATACCTGACCAAAAGTTGTTGCATTGGCGAGCATGATTCCTGTGATCAATTGACCACCAAGCAGAATGATCATCACTTTGCGTACCGTTTGGTAGCGGTCGCTGGCCATGCTCCAGAACATATTGGAGAACACAGAAATGAGGGGGCCAATTCCGTAGAGATATCCAATCTCAGCCCGACTGAAGCCCAGATGACTGAAGTAAAGCTGGAAGTAGGATACCACCAGGACGGTGGAACCAAAGATGGTGAACATGAGAGCCCGCAGCCAGTTCTGGTCCGGGCGGGCGTTGTGACTTAATTTCATGATGAGAGACTCCAATCCTGATAACAATTCAATGATTTTATTACCCTTTCAGGGATGTTGATTTACGGGCTCTAGGCACGGACATCGTAGGTTCTTGCTTCGTGCGCCGGATGACAAGCCAGACAATGATAAGTTCGGCGAGCAGGCCAAGGGATTGGGCTACAGCGCCAATCATGCCGTTCCACGCAGGAAAAATACTAACCAGTATAAGCAGCACAATCACCGTGCAGATTGCATTCGCCGTTTGCGAACGAAACATCGTTTTGGTCTGACCGCGAAGCAGAATGAGGCCATTGCTGAAATCCAGAAAAGGGAAGATCAGCGGAAATAAGACGAACGCACGCAGTGTCCACAGACTTTGTTGCAAAAGTTCGCCCTGAACGCTCATGACATTTTCGAGTACCCATGGTCCCAAGGGGGTATAGGCAATCGACACCATCATCGCAAACGGAATAAATCCGGTGACAAGTGCGAATTTTCGTACCAGTTTGGCGTCCACAAGGTAGAAATTCAGCACGATCTGATGGATGTATGTAAAGAAGCTTAGCATCAACTGCATCAGACTGCTTGCTATGGCAAAGGATGAAATGGCTAGTGCGATCCCGGTCGTTTTGCCAAGTACGATGTTAATAACCGGTCCTATGAACAGCGCTACAAAGCTGGATAACAGCAGTGGCTTATAAAAGCGAAATACGTCTCCCTTGCTCTCGACGGGATGATCCTCAAGCTTGGCTGGCATCTTGCGCTTGATGCTGTTTCCCTCCAGAAAGCTGACGAGCGCTTCAATCATCATGCCAGCAGCAAAAATGATAGCGCCTACACGTCCACTGTTAATGCTGTCTGTATATATGAAATAGAGGGAAAGGCCGTACATACCGGCTAAACGGAATACCATCCCGATGGTTAACCACTTGGTGCGGTTATTCGTAATGATGATCCCCTGATAGATGTTGCGGATCACTGAAAAGATACTTACATACATGAGAATTTCATACACGTCGATGACTTTGTTCAGCAGATCCGGACTTACACCAAACAAGTATTTGAACACCCCGGTACCAACGGGAGAGTATACGATAAGAAACCCAATGAGAAGCACACAGGCAAGAAATATTTTGGTCACAAACGTGAGGGCCTGAAAGGAAAGGCGATCGCGGACCAGTGCGGAACAGGTTTGCCGCAGCAGGGTGGAGGGGCGTTCCGTGAGGGTTAACAAGCTACCGGCGATGGCATAGCTGGCAATAACCGTCTCGGGATGAGCGGAACGTGCTAATGTGCTGTTTATGATGACGTGAGAAATGGTGACGAGAGAGGCGGAAATGCCAAGTGGCACAAAAAAAGAAAATAACCGTCTCCACGAAAGTGATTCACTTGACGACATGTCAACGACTCCTTTGATGGATGAAATATGCCTAGTATATCACAAAGCTTTGGGCGCGGATGCGATTTTTTATGCGGAATATGCGGCAGATCATTTGTACAATTAAGGGGATCATATTATAATAGGAATGGTTAAAAATCGCTCTAATACGTATTCAACCAAGTGGAGGCACATTTATTTTGAGCCAATCAAATCGAAAACGTCATCAATATCCGCGTGGACCGCTGGCATTGATGAGAGGGGTGTACAAATACACCATTCCGGAAACACGGAAGGCACTGAATGGATGGCGCGCTCAAGCTGAGGCGATTCCGAATGAGGAGTTGCGTACACAGGCACTTGCCAGTCTGAAGGATAAACAGTTTCACTGTGAAGGCGGAACCGTCTACGCATTGGCTGATTTGCCCAACAGACACATTCTGATTCCGCTGATCGTTTCATATCAAACTATTAGTGATTATTTGGACAATCTGTGCGACCGCAGCACGTCGATGGACCCGGATGACTTTCGTCTTCTCCATCAATCCATGCTTGATGCGGTAGATCCCGAAGCAATTCCCGTCAATTATTATGCCCTCCGTGAGGAGCAGGATGACGGTGGATATCTGCGGAATCTGGTGACCACATGTCAGGAACTGACCCGTCAGTTACCAGGCTATACGTCCGCCAAGCCCCAAATTCAGGATCTGGCAGGCCTATACACGGACCTGCAGGTATATAAGCATATCAAGCCGGAACTGAGAGAAACGGCACTGCTCGAATGGTGGTCGGAGCATCGTCATCGCACACCTCAGTTTCGTTGGAACGAATTTGCTGCTGCAACTGGCTCTACACTGGGCGTTTTCATGCTGTTTCTGGCTGCGAGTGACGATCAGTTGACTGAAGAGCAAGCGGCCTCGATCCACACGGCCTATTTCCCACATGTATGCGCATTGCACATTATGCTCGATTATTTAATTGATCAGGATGAGGACCGCATCGGGGGAGATCTCAACTTCTGCAACTATTATGAGAATGTGGAGACAATGCTGGACCGAATTGCTTTTATTGTGGAGATGGCACGCAGCGATGTACAGAAGATTCCGGGAAGCTCCTTTCACCGGATGATCATCGAAGGACTGATTGCCATTTACCTGTCTGATCCCAAAGTCAGCGAACAACAGGAAGTTCGCGTTGTATCCAAACGTCTGCTGAAAAATAGTCCGATCACAAGAATATTTTTCTTCATTTTCAGTCGCTGGATACGGAAAAATATGTAAGTCAGGTGTGATATTGCGGAGCCTGAAGTGAAACTAGAGGAGGAAGAAACATCATGACAGCAGTAAAGAAAATCGCAGTATTAACGAGCGGTGGTGATTCACAGGGGATGAACGCGGCTGTTCGTGCGGTTGTTCGCAGCGGACTGTTTCACGGTCTCGAAGTATTTGGAGTTCAACGTGGATACCAGGGTCTTTTGAATAATGACATTTTCCCAATGGATTTGCGGAGTGTAGGGGATATCATCCAACGTGGGGGAACGGTTCTTCAATCGGCACGTTGCAAGGAGTTCTATACCGCTGAAGGTCAGCAAAAAGGTGCGGACATTCTGCGTGCGCGTGGCATTGACGGTCTGGTTGTTATCGGTGGGGATGGTTCCTACAACGGAGCAAACAAACTGAGCAAGCTGGGCATTAACACCATGGGTCTGCCAGGAACGATTGATAACGATGTTTCATTCACCGACTATACCATCGGATTTGATACAGCTGTAAGCATAGTGGTTGATGCAGTAAACAAATTACGTGATACGATGTCTTCACACGAACGTTCTTCCATCGTGGAAGTTATGGGTCGTCACTGTGGAGATATCGCTCTGCATGCCGGACTTGCTTCGGGTGCTGAAACGATTCTTGTCCCAGAAGTTCCGTTCGACATGGACGAAGTAGCAGATCGGATGAAAGCTAACTTTGCACACGGCAAACGTCACAGTATTATTATCGTTGCTGAAGGCGTGGGCAAGGGTGAAGATGTAGCAAAAGAACTGATGGAACGTTGCCCAACGTATGAGCCGCGTGTAACCGTTCTGGGTCACATTCAGCGTGGGGGTACGCCAACACCTTTCGACCGTAACCTGGCAAGTCGTCTTGGCGACTTCGCTGTCCGTAGTCTGATCGCAGGCGAGACAGACAAAGGTTGTGGCATTATCAAGGGTGAACTTACCCTGACAGATATTGATAAAGTTGTTAACACAAAAAAAGATTTCGATATGGTGACTTACGAGCTTGCACAACGTTTGTCCCAATAATTCGATTCATAAGCAAAGAGCACAATCCCGCATTGACGAGGATTGTGCTCTTTTTGTTGTTTTCCAAAGTAAGTAAGTGTTCCGATGTTACGCCTTGCGGAGTGCGGCTTGTTTTTGTACCAGGAAGAGTCTCCAGAGAAGCGCTGTTGCTCCTACAGCAAGGCCGGCAATGAGGCCGATCCAGTATCCGAAGGCACCGAGTGAAGTATACGTAGCAGTTATATAACCTACAGGCAACCCAATAATCCAATACGCTATGAACGTAATGATAAGTGCCGGATTAACATCTTTGTAGCCACGCAATGCTCCTTGGGTCGGTGTAGCAATCGCATCCGAGATCTGAAAGAAAATGGCGTAGATGAGGAAATGCTGCGTAAGTGCAATGACCTCTCGATCGTTTGAATACACGCCTGCAATCTGTTCGCCGAACACAATCAACACGATCGCTGTCAGCAGTGAGAGTCCGATGGCTCCACCAATTCCAAGCAGACTGTATTGTCTGGCATCTCTCAGACGCCCCGCACCTGCCTCATAGCCCACAAGGATCGTAAGAGCCATACATATACTCACAGGCAGCATGTAGAGCGTAGAAGCGAAATTCAGCGCCGCCTGGTGGGCAGCAATTGTTGTGGTATCGAAACGGCTCATCATTAAAGTCACAGCAGCGAAGATGGACGTTTCGAAAAAAGTCGCAAATCCGATGGGCACTCCAATCTTGAGTAACTCTTTCCATTTGGAGAATGAGACACGGGTCCATTGACGGAAAATGCCATACTGGGCGAAAGGTTCGACCCGATGGACAAAAAAGAGACTAATAAGAAAGATCAGCCAGTATGTACATGCTGTAGCAACACCAGCACCAACACCGCCCAATTGTGGAAAGCCCCAGCGGCCGAATATCAGCAGATAATTTAGAAAGATGTTAACGGGCAGGGAAACCAACGTAATGAACATCGTAGTCCGTGTCTGGCCAAGTGCATCCATGAAGCTGCGCAGCACTGTATATCCGAAGAGCGGAATAATGCCAAAAGCGAGTGCGCACAAAAAATAGAAGGCGACTTGGGCAACCCTGGGCTCCAGAGGCATTCCGTTCAGTATAGGGCCAAGTAACAACGCCCCGGCTCCGATAACGACGAGACTGACTGCAATCCCGAGATACAGCGCCTGGATGACGTTATACCCAATCTGATCATTACGTTTGGAACCTAACAGATGGGAAACGACAGGTGTAATACCGATCAGAATCCCGCTTAGTCCAGTTTGAACTGGCATCCACAGACTTGTGCCGATTGCAACTCCTGCAAGGTCGGCTGGGGAAAACTTGCCTGACATATTGGTGTCGAAGAACGACATGGCAGAGAGGGCGATTTGAGTGGTGAAGATGGGCAAAAATATAATCAGGAATTGCTTCACTTTTTGGGAAAAACTTGTTGTGTTCATGTTCACTGGCAGTGCCTCACTATTCTATAGAGATGTCATCCAAGTGTCATATCTGGACAGCTATTTATTGTAGTGGATTTTGTTCAATTTGAATAGGGACAGAAGCAGAGTAGGGGGCAGAGAAAAATGAACACCAAAAAACCTCGCTCCGCTTCAAGCAGAACGAGGTTGGATGAAATGAGAAGTATGAAAGAGTGCGGATTACTTATATTGTACACCTGATGTATAACGGTTGGACGCATTCCAGAGCAGATATTCATGTACATCCATGTCTTTCATTGCTCTAATCTGGTCTTCCACTTGTTTCTTGCCATACTTGACATAATGCCCACTGCCCAGCCAGCTTGCTGTGAAGTCCTGGATCCACGGACGAATGACGGGTTTGAGTTCTTTGGTAGGGTCTAGTTTCTTGTGTGTATCTTCCATTGAACCCTTGATGGTTGTGTAAGGATCTTTGTCAGGATCCTTGACCCCATACCAGCCAGTTGAATAGTGACTCGGATATACCATCGGTGAAATGACATCCACATTTTCGGATATTTTAACAAAATCCTGTCCAATGCCTTCAGCCGCAGGTACAGAAGCGGCATAACCGAAAATATCAACCGAGACACGAACACCTAGCGGGGCCAACTCCTTGCGTGCATATTGCACGAATTCAGCCACAACATCCACGCGTGACTTGTCAGATTTGGTATATTTCAGTACATCGGCTCGAGTTTCGAAACCTTCCGGGAAACGAACGTAGTCAAATTGAATCTCTTTAAATCCAAGCTTGGCAGCTTCCTTGGCAATCTCAATGTTATAGTCCCATACTTCCTTGCTGTACGGATTCACAAAGCTGTCGCCTTTGCCATTTGCCCATACAGATCCATCCTTGTTACGGAAGGAGAGCTCCGGATTTTTCTTGGCAAGAATCGTATCTTTGAATACAACGACACGTGCAATCGGATAGACCTCATGTTTTTGCAATCGTTTCATCAAGGCATCGATATCCCGAATAAAAGGTTGGGATTTACCCATTTTCTGAAGCGCTTTGTTTTCTGTGGGATAAGTTATGTATCCGAGATCGTCTTTGATATCAATGACCATGGCATTCAGTTCTGTACTGTCTGTCAGTTCCAACAATTCTTTCATACGTGCGCCGCCTGCGCTGTAGGCCGTTACATAAATACCTTTGACCACAGGTGCATCAGGTTGAGGATCAATTTTGGCAGGTGGGTTATCGGCATCAATAACAACCTGATCTTTTTGAGATTGGATAATTGCGGTGTTAAAACTGTTGGTTAACGATTGGAATTGAGGATTTCCCTGGTCCGCCACTGCGGGGGCACCACCAAAGCTTCCAAAGGCCATAGCCATTAAAGCCCAAAACATGTTCATTCATTTCCACTCCCTTATGTGTGCATTCCATGTATGAATTATACATTAGAGCCTCTGGGCTTTTAACCATATTAATCAAGTAATGAAACACATGGAAAAAATGAAAACCGCTTCCTGCTGAGGAAATCCCCTGCAAGAAGCGGCGTGATCAATCTGAAAAAAATTATTGAATGTAAATCTCATTTTGATGCTCACAAATACTGTACTGAATGATTTCCATTGCGTCTCCCTGTTCCAGGATGCCCAGCCCATCCCGGAGGACAATCAGTGAGTCGAGTTCATTCGGTTTCAAGAAAGGGAGCATTTCCGGGCACCATCTGTTGACAATCTCAAACAGTTTTACCGTTTCCATATCCACAATAATCACCCTTTCCTACTCGAATTCCAAAATGGTAAGTCATTCGGCGCGATTCGGGAAAGCATATGGCCTGTGAAATTGAAGGGTTGAACCTGCTATACAACATATTTAGGAGCCGTACACCGTTATTATACCACAATGTTGTGAATTGTTAACCGTACAGGTGTCTCAACTTCTGCGAAATGAACCCATAACACCAACCGTTTCCACAATGTTAACAAAAGCGTTTGGATCTGTATCCTTGATAATACGTTTAATTTCAACCAACTCGTAGCGGGTGGTGACGGTCATGAGCATGTCCTTCTCAATATCCGTGTAGGCTCCCTGAGTCTTAATTTTGGTAACTCCACGAGGCCGAACAAGTAATTTTTTTAACATGGCTTCGGTTTCGTTTGTAATAATGTACAGTGTTACTTTGACGTGACTGATATGGATCAGATCAAGCACTTTGCCTGTAATGTAGATGGATACCATCGAGGCCAAGGCCGTATTCCAATTGTCACTCAGGTATCCTGCAAGCATAATGATCGTACCGTTCATACCGGCCATCACTGTACCAATCGGAAAGTCTCGTTTACGCGTGAAAATGGACCCAACAATGTCGAGTCCTCCTGTGGAGCCGCCGACTCGGAAGGAAACGCCAGTACCCATTCCAATAAGCACACCGCCAAATACAGAACTAAGTAAAGGGTCTGTAGCCACAGCAAAAACAGGCAGAAGCGCAATGAACCAGGAAGTGGCTGCTACCGAAAGAATACTTAATGTAATGAAGCGTCGTCCAAGAATAAACCAACCTGCAATGAGCAGGGGAATGTTAAGAACAAAATACATTATACTAAGATTCAACGTTGTAAAATAACCCAGAAGCATTGAAATACCGGACACCCCGCCGCTTAAAAGCTGATGGGGGACCAAAAACCAGTTGAAGCCGCAGGCAATAGCTGCAGCACCCAAAATGATCACTAAAGAGTGCCAAATTATTTTGGGCAATTTAATCACCTCATTTATATTTAAAACCAGATTGCTGGTAATCTTGAATTGTTTTGTGATATAATAATTTGTGGATATTCTTGAGTAGGAAACTTTTCCTAAATGGAGCAATAAAATTTTGAAATGTTTCAAACACATGTATGTAGTTTTAGTCTTATGTTGGGGACCCATTCATGGAATTATATTCGTTAGTGAAAATAATTCGTCCCGTTGGGATACCCTATAAATATTAACGCTACTTAAGAATACAGACAACAAAGTGGATTGTCCACCATGTCCACCATATAAAAGGAGCATGAATAATTTTGACAAATTTAAACTTTACAGATTTCAATCTTGAACCACTGGTGCTGCAAGCCATCACTGAGCTCGGGTTTGAAGAAGCAACACCGATCCAATCCAAAGCGATTCCTTTGGCACTCGAAGGCAGAGATTTGATTGGTCAAGCTCAAACAGGTACGGGTAAAACAGCTGCATTCGGTATTCCGTTGATCAGCAAAATCTCAAAAAGTGACGAGAAAATCCGCGCCCTTATTATGGCACCTACACGTGAACTTGCAATTCAAGTTGCTGAAGAGATCGAAAAACTTACTCGCTTCAAAGGTCTTCGCTCCCTGCCAATCTACGGCGGACAAGATATCGTGCGTCAAATCCGTGCACTGAAAAGAAAACCACAGATCATCATTGGTACACCTGGACGTCTCCTTGACCACATCAACCGCAAAACAATCAAACTAGATGATGTACAAACTGTTGTACTGGATGAAGCAGATGAAATGCTCGACATGGGTTTCATGGAGGATATCCAATCCATCCTGAAACAAGTTCCAGACGAGCGCCAAACGATGCTGTTCTCAGCAACAATGCCTCCTAACATTCAAAAATTGGCACAACAATTCTTGAACAATCCTGAACACATTTCTGTGATTCCGAAACATGTTAGTGCACCATTGATTGACCAATCCTATATCGAAGTACCTGAGCGTCAAAAATTCGAAGCATTGAGCCGTTTGTTGGATATGGAATCTCCTGAACTGGCGATCGTATTCGGACGTACAAAACGTCGTGTTGACGAATTGGCTGAAGCTTTGCAAAAACGTGGATATTCTGCAGACGGTCTTCATGGTGACTTATCCCAGAATCAACGTGATGCGGTAATGCGTAAGTTCCGTGACGGCAGCATTGACGTACTCGTTGCAACAGACGTGGCTGCACGTGGTCTCGACGTATCTGGTGTAACTCACGTTGTTAACTTTGACCTTCCGCAAGATCCGGAGAGCTATGTTCACCGTATCGGTCGTACAGGTCGTGCGGGTAAAGAGGGTGCTGCTTGGTCCTTCGTTACACCGCGTGAGATTGATCACTTGCACTTCATCGAGCGTGTAACACGTCACCGTATTCCACGCAAACCACTGCCAACAATGGCAGAAGCGGTTGAAGGTAAACAACGTTTGACAGCAGAGCGCTTGCTGGAAATCGTACAATCAGGCGAACTGAACGAATACAAAGGTATTGCGATTCAAATGCTTGAGCAATATGATTCTGTTCAACTGTTGTCGGCTGCACTGAAGCTCCTGACAGGTGACAAGAAAGATGCTCAAGTTGATCTGACTCCTGAAGATCCAATCCGTGCAAAACGTCGTAAACCGGATGTTCGCTCTGGCGGACGTAAACCATCGGGTTACAGCGGTAACCGCACAAGTGGTAGCGGCGGCAGTGGTGGTGGTTACAACCGCGATCGCAACAGCAGTGGCGGCGGACGTGGCGGTTACAACCGTGATCGTAACAGCGGCAGCAGCACTGGCACTGGCGGTGGAAGCAGAGAAGGTGGTTACAACCGTGACCGCAAACCGCGTCCAAGCAGTAACGAAGGACGTCGTCCAGCGAAAGATTCTTCTTTCGAGTAATATAAACGTATGATCTGAAAAATGGAGCGGGCAACTGCTCCATTTTTTTATTTTCAAAGTGACTGCATCATTTTATTTCACTGCCAGAAGCGGCCAGAAGCGCTAGCTAAGGACAATGACGATCTCTTTTCGGGAAGTACTGGCTTTTCCTATCTATAATAAGGTATATTAATATTAGACTTCAGGTAATTCGCAAGGCTGCAGAGGAGGAGAAATGTTTGGAATTTAAAGGAGCTATGGGTGGGATCTACCGGCTTACAGAGTGGATTACGAGACTGGCCGCAACCAATCTGTTGTGGGCTATTTGTTCGTCTCCGTTCTTGTTTTTCTTGATTATGAAACTGCTCGTGATGCAGCAGAACCTCGCAAACGAATCATTGCAAATGAACTGGGCTATAGCTATTGTGGCACCGCTTACACTGTTCCCGGCGACTTCGGCGCTGTTTACGGTTGTTCGTAAATGGAATATGGGTGATACGGATGTACCGATCTTCCGTACTTTCTTTGTAGGTTACAAGGAAAACTACAAGCAAAGTTTAATTGGGGGTATTTTTTACACACTGCTGTTCGCGATTATGTATCTGGATTATACAGTGTACATGACGCAGTTCCGCAATATGCAGCTCGTGGGAATCATCATGTTAGTACTGCTTCTCTTGTTATTTGTATCACTCTTTAACTTTTTCTCGATGGTTGTACATTATCATATGTCCATCGGACTCATTATCAAAAACGCGGTATTGCTTACGCTGATCAGACCATTCCGTGTATTTTCCACATTGCTGGGAAGTGGATTGCTGTTCTACATCGGTTTCCGTTATCCGGTCTTGTTTGTTTTCTTCATTATCAGCATCATTGCTTGGTTTGCTTTCTTTAACTTCTACGCAACCTTCAACAAGATGCAGGAGCAGATGGAGAAGATGCAACTCAAGAAGGAAGAAGAGGAAGCTGCTGCGCTGGCTGAACAATCAGCAGAGAATGGTGAAACATCTGAGCCATCAGACGACAAAAACATTACATTGCAAAAATAAAACATGATGAATCGCCATTTACTTTTTACACAGTTAGGGATATAATAATTGTACATCCTGCGATGTACGTTTCGGTTATTCGTTGTTTTGAACCAATGATGATGTCTTCGGGAGATCAACACAGAATGTTGCTGAAAAGCCCTGTCTATACGACATGGGGACTTCAAAAAGCATTTTTGCGGTCACCCACCTGCCAAGCAGGTTCATAAGACAATGTAGCCGGACGGCATAGGCGGGTTCCTAAATCTTCATGTACAGCACCCTGACTTTTCCTCTACAAAAGGAATTTCAGGGTGTTTTTAAGTTGTGATGAATGTTTTTGATTGGTTTTATGATAAATATGATGCTTGCCCTTTTGTTACTACTTGAACAATGTTACACTAAGATACATAAATGGAACGGTTACAATCAAAGGAGGAAGGGTCTTGACCTTAAAGAGAACGCTCGTCGGTATCATCCGCAGCATGGAGGGGACCAGCGATCGAGCCAAGGATCCCAAATTAAAAACACGGTATTATAACTTATCCAAAGACAGAGCCTGGGAAGAGGTCTCTTCGACACTCAAAAAGATTCCGGGTTATAAAGTGCTGCATGAAGTGCCTTCTGTTGGAGAAGTTATTCTGGAGAAGCGGACTACCTTTGGACGGACGATGGATATTACAGTTTCCATTATCTCAGTAAGTCCTGTTCGCAGTGCGGTGGATATGTATTCAGCTTCACGTGGTTCACTTGGAGACTTGGGTTCCAATTATCGCACGATTATGAACTTATTCTCTGTACTGGATAAAAAGCTAAGCAAGTATAAAGCAAATGATTGAAATAGATGATAAATAACAAAAAGCGAGTGAAGGTTAACCTTCCTCGCTTTTGTTCTGAACGTATGATAACTTCTACAGCAAAGCTTTTACAGCAGCAATCGCTTGTTCGAAGTTAGGGGAGTCTGTCATTTCAGGCAAATACTCCACATATGTAATCCGGTCTTTGGCATCCAAAACAAAAATGGAGCGCATGTCGAGTTGGAATTCTTTGATCAGAACGCCGTAGTCTTCACCGAAAGAACGTGTTTTGTAGTCTGACAATGTAACTACGCGGTCAACACCAGCTGCTCCACACCAACGAGCCTGAGCAAACGGAAGGTCAACGCTGACTGTCAAGACAACAACATTGTCTCCGAGTTCTCCAGCTTCCACGTTGAAACGACGAGTTTGCGCATCGCATACGCCAGTATCCAGAGAAGGAACAACGCTGATTAATTTGATTTTGCCTGCGAAGTCTTTCAGGGAAGCATCCTCAACCAGGTTCTTGCTCAGTGTAAAATCAGGTGCTTGATCGCCGACTTTCAGTTCGGGTCCGATCAATGTAATAGGGTTGCCTTTAAATGTGGCTGCGCCTGTACGTTCTTGTGTCATAATAATGTTCCTCCTTATAAATTGGTGATCCGTGCCAAAATCCATTATAATCTTTTATGAAAGGCATTGTCCAATTCGGACATGTACCATTACGATGGATCAGAGATGTAAGTCCGATCTGAACAGGGTGGAGTGAAAGAAGAAATTTATGATATTTATTCGCTATGAGAACTGGAAAGGTTATTTGAAGTATTTCCCTTTGACGTCGCTTTTTCTAATTGCCAATGTAGTCATGTTTATTGTGTTAACGGTGAACGGTGGATCAACGAACAATATGGTGCTGCTGAAATTCGGGGCACTTACGAATCATGAACTGTTCGCACATGAATGGTGGCGTTACATTACATCCATGTTCCTGCATGCGGGCTTCAGTCATTTATTGTTTAACAGCTTTGCGTTAATTGTATTTGCTCCACCGATGGAGCGTTTGCTCGGGTCGGTAAGGTATGGTGTATTGTACCTGGGTGGCGGTGTATTGGGTAATATTCTTGCTGTTGCGTGGTACAACTCGGTTGGGAGTATTACCATCTCGGTAGGTGCTTCAGGAGCGATCTATGCCGTCTATGGTGCATTCCTGTATGTAGCGCTGTTCCAGCGAACGATGATGGACGAGGCTTCGCGCAAAACGATGTACACATTGCTTTTGTTCGGAATCATATTCTCCTTCGCCATGTCGGGCATCAACTGGATGGCTCACCTTGGCGGATTGTTGGGTGGATTCTTTATTTACGGACTGTTGATCAGATTGTGGAAACCCCGCAGCTTAAAGCGGTAGTCAGAACGTTCTCAAGATGGAATGCAATCAAGGATAAGTAGGGTATAACAGATTGGAGCGATCAGGCGAGTGGAATTAAGACAGTTGCATTACTTTTTAAAAGTGGCACAGAAGGAACATGTAACACAGGCTGCTGAAGAGTTGCATGTGGCACAGTCGGCGGTGAGTCGTCAGATTCATCAGCTGGAAGAAGAACTGGGCGTGGACCTTTTTATGCAAAAGGGACGAAACCTGCAGTTGACTGCAGTGGGGCAGCTTTTTTGCAAACGAATTGAAGGTATATTAAAAGATTTGGACAAGGCAGTCGGGGAAGTTCATGAGTTTCTGGACCCGGAGCATGGAGAGATTCGAATTGGGTTTCCGCATAGCCTGGGGATTCATCTCATTCCTTCCGTGGTGGCTGCTTTCCGTCAGCGCTACCCTAACGTGAAATTCAGATTCAAGCAGGGGATGTTCCCTACGCTGATTCGTGATGTGTTATCCGGAGAGGTAGACTTGGCGTTCATTTCTCCTTTTCCAGAGAAGCATGATCAAGTAGATGGCGATATTGTACTCACGGAAGAATTACATGCCATCCTTCCTCCTAATCACCCGTTAGCTGGTGAAGAGACAATTGCGCTTGAACAGCTCAAGGATGATAAGTTCGTATTATTCAGCAAAGGTTATTCTCTTCGTCCTATTGTATGGCATGCCTGTCTGGAAGCTGGTTTTACACCCAAGATCGCTTTTGAAGGGGAAGAGACCGACACCATCCGCGGATTGGTCGCTGCGGGCATGGGGGTCAGTCTGCTGCCTGAGATGGCGCTATTCCAGACGAACCCTTTGCAACCGGCACATGTGGCTATCTCCCATCCAAAAGTAACGCGAACTATCGGGTTAATTCATCGTGCACATGATAAACTGCCGCTGGTTGCTCAGTCCTTTCGTTCATTCTTGCTTGATTATTTCGGTTTACAACAAAACAATACCCCATCCGATTAACGGTGGGGTATTGTTTTTTGTTTTTGTTGTATTAGGTACCCAATTAATCGCGGCTGTTGAAGATTCCGATGTAACGAATCAACTCAAGCAGTGAGATCAACGCTGCAGCAACGTAAGTCAAGGCTGCGGCATTCAGAACTTTTGCAACACCTTTTTCTTCTTCATTACGGATGTACCCTTCGGATACCATAATCTCTCTAGCGCGATTACTTGCATTGAACTCAACCGGTAAAGTGATGAGTTGGAATGCTACAGTTACGGAGAAGAAAATGATACCGATACCTACAAGGTTCATGGCATTGAAGATGAATCCTGCAATTAACAGGAATGGAGCTAATCCGGATGCAAAGTTCACAATTGGGAAGATCCGGTGACGCAGTGCCAGCATCGGATAACTTTCTTTATGCTGAATGGCGTGGCCAACTTCGTGACACGCTACCGAAACAGCTGAGATTGAGTTTTCATAATATACTGGTTCTGATAAACGTACAACCCGATTGATCGGATCATAGTGATCAGAGAGCGTGCCGCGTACAGGTTCAATTGGAACATCATGCAGGCCGTTAGCATCAAGCATCTGGCGAGCGGCATCGTAACCAGTCATTCCGTTCTGGTTCGGTACCTCCGACCAACGTCTAAACGTACCTTTAACGCGAAATTGCGCCCATAAAGAGAGCAAAAAGGCGATAATGATCAATACGAACATACCGTTATTAAAACTCATATTCATTCCTCCGCTTTCTAAGAATAAGCTACATCATGGTGTTCTCAAGCAAGATTTTTAGTGCCTCCATTGTACCGGCACTTTTGGTGAGGAGTCCTGCCATCATTTTACGTGCTTGTACAGGTTTCATCTCTCCAAGTAGCGGTTTGAGTTCGTTAACCTCTCGCTCAAGTTGTTGTACGTGAAGTTCCAATGTTGTCAATTTGCTGGCAACTTGTTCTTCTGTACTAACCAGACGCCACTTCTCAAGAGATTGCTTAATCTCGTCGAGACTATACTTCTCTTGTTTCATCTGTACAATACGTTCAAGCCTCGTTAAAGTTTCATTACTATAGAGACGATAATTTTTTTGTGTACGTTCTTCGGGAGCGATTAGTCCAAGCTTTGTGTAATAATCAATCGTCCGTTCACTAACACCAGCGGTCTTGGCAAGTTCGCCAATCCGAAAAAGTTTCATATCCCCAATGATATTCACCTCGCTTGCAAGTTCAAATGTAGGGAATTGTAGTTTCCACTTGTGAATTTCTAGACTACGCCCAATTTTTCTTACTAATAAGTATGATACATGATCTTTAACCGTACAGTCAAACGTTATGCTTTGGCAATCAGCATACTGCATTTCTATATCTATGTACTCATAGAATGTGATTATGTACTTAAGTGCAAGAAAAAGACGTATGACTTTATTCCCAGAAATAATTTTCAATTTTGATGAAAATACTCTTGTCAACTTTCCTCTCTTCTGCTTATAATGACATTAAGAGTTTCACGTTATGTGAAGAAACTTAACATAAGAGGGAGTGGGGTATATGAGAAAGAAATGGTTGGTTTCCATGTTAGTAATGCTTACTTTGTTCGCTTTTCCGGTTAGCGTATTTGCGGCTGCGGAGGGTCCGACTAACATTGAACTTCAAAGTGGTTTGAACTCAGCCTTTACGTTTCTGGCTGTTGTACTCGTGTTCTTGATGCAAGGGGGATTTGCTTTACTTGAAGCGGGTTCAACACGAATGAAGAATGCAGGACACATTGCGGGTAAGACCATCCTGACATTGGGAATTTCAGTTATTGCCTTCTGGGCTTTGGGTTTCGGTCTTGGTTTCGGTAATGGTAACAGCTTCTTTGGAACAACAGGATTTTTCCTGAGCGGTGACAAGATGGCTGCTTCCTTCGAATCACTGGCTTTCTCCGATGTTCCACTGACTGTTAAATTCGTTTTCCACCTCGCTTTTGCGGCGGTATCTCTGGCCATTGCCTGCGGTGGTATGGCTGAACGTGCAAAAATGAGCGTATATATTGTATTCGGTACACTTTATACCATTATCATGTATCCGGTTGTTGCTCACTGGGTATGGGGCGGCGGCTGGTTGGCTGAGCTGGGTATGCAAGACTTTGCAGGATCGACGGTTGTTCACTTGACTGGTGCGACTGCAGCATTGGTAGCGACCATCTTGTTGAAACCACGTATTGGTAAATACAACAAAGACGGCAAACCTAACATCATTCCAGGTCACAACCAAGTGTATTCCGTACTCGGGGTTATTATCCTCTGGATCGGTTGGTTCGGTTTCAACCCAGGTAGTACGTTAACGGCCTTGGATGATGGATTCTTTGGTTATGTTGCATTAACTACTAACGTAGCTGCTGCAGCTGGTGGTGTTGCTGCACTGTTGATTTCTTGGGCAGTTCTAGGCAAGTCCGATATTCCTAGCATGTTGAATGGTGTGCTTGCGGCACTCGTTGCAATTACAGGTGCTTGTGCCTTCGTTGAACCTTGGGCAGCTCTGGTTATCGGTGCTTTGGCTGGTGTTATCACATTCTTCACGGCACAGTACTTCGATCGTAAAGGAATTGACGATCCAATCTACGCTTTCTCCGTACACGGTGTTGCTGGTATGTGGGGAGCAATCTCCACAGGTTTGTTCGCTACACCAGAACTTGCTGAGCATGCGGGTGTAGGTCAAGCGGGTCTGTTCTATGGCGGTGGATTCCACCAATTGGGCGTACAGCTTCTCGGTCTGGTAGGTGCTTTTGCCTTCGTACTGGTAATGTCCTTCATTATTCTGGGCGGTATGAAAGCGATCATGGGCATCCGTGTTACTGAAGAAGAAGAAACAATGGGTCTGGATATCAGTGAGCACGGTACTTACGGATACCCTGAACAAATGAAAAATGTAGATTCTAAATCCAATGGTGGTACGTTCAGCTCCTGAGATGAATGATGCTGAATCATGCTTCAAGGAGGCTGGACATGATGGAACCCATCTCGTATACAAACTATTCCTGGTCTTATCAGGGAATCGATGGTGCGGTGTCTTCTCAAGAACTGCGCCAGGCACGTGTAATATTACAGAACGAGCTCCAGGAATTGTTGTCCGCTTCCTTGTCGCCGATCGAGTGGTACCAAACGGTAAATGAACTGCATGACCGGATTGCACGGAAAGCAGTAGAGTTATGCATTCAGGGGATGGTTGAGGAAGGCTTCGGCCAACCTCCCGTCCCCTATGCCTTTATCGTATTTGGCAGTTCCGGCAGGGAAGAAGCAACGTTATGGAGTGATCAGGATAATGGCATGATCATTAGCGATACTCCGCATGAAGGTAAAGAGGAATATTTTGCTCAGCTCGGACTGCGAATGACGGATATGTTAGAAGAGCTTGGTTACGCCAAGTGCGAAGGCAAAGTCATGTGCTCTGAGCCACTCTGGAGAAAAACGCTGGCGTCATGGAAACAACAATTAGCAGATTGGAGCTCGGATCTGAATTGGGAGCCCGTTCGTAATCTGATAATTGCTTCAGACATGCGTTTTGTTGCAGGTGAGCAAAGTCTGGCGGAGGAATGGATCACGAGTTTTTATGAACAGTTCAGACTGGTTCCTGAACTTTCGGATGCGGTTCTTCGCAATACGGTTAAACATAAAGCTACATTAAATGTACTTGGACGTGTGGTCACAGAACGATTTGGTGAACATGCAGGCGGATTTGATGTCAAGTATGGCTTGTACATTCCGCTGGTGAACAGTGCCCGTTATTTGGCTTTGCAACATGGGATCAAGGAGTCATCGACGTTAAAAAGAATGGAGAGACTGACTTCACTTGAAGCTGTTCCATTTACATTACTGGATGCATGCCAGCGGGCCTTCTTTGCCGCTTTGAAATTTCGCCGAAGTACACCGGTTGTCATCCAAGGGGATTTGCAACATAGCAGTGGGTTCCTGGATGAAAAACAGATGAAACAAAAGCAAATTCATTATGAGCTCAAGGATACGCTCGGGTTGGTACGACGAGTGCATCGTGCTTTGCAAAGACAGTTGCGTTTTGCAGAAAGGAGACGTCCATGAGAGAGCCGGCAAGGGGCAATACAGGATTCTGGAATTCGCTGCGTCAGGGAGGGGTTCCTTCCGCCATCGCTTCCATTATGGGAGCCCCTACGGCGCAACACATGGCGTTTATCCGCTCTATGATGAGAGAACAGCGCAGACCTGAGGTTCTGCATACACCTCTAAATGAGCTGGACGCAGTTGTATTTGATCTGGAAACGACGGGATTTTCGCCCCAGCACGGGGATGAGATTATCTCATTTGGTGCGGTCCGTATACATGGTGGTGTGGTACTGGAAGGAGAACAGTTCTATACGGTGGTCCAGTCCAAGACTGCGGTTCCGGAACATATTACTGAACTTACAGGTATTACACAGGAGATGACGTCGGACGCACCAACTTTGCTGGAAGGGCTGCATGATTTCATGTCTTTTGTAGGTGGAAATGTTCTGATTGCACACGCAAGTGCGCATGACCGAGCTTTTCTGAATGCAGCTCTGTGGCGGACTTCAAAGGTAAGGCTGACACATCGTTTAATCGATACGATGATGTTGGCCCGCTGGCTTGAACCGAGCAGGCCGGGGTACGGTTTGGATGAATTGCTGGAATCCAGAGGGATTCCGATCTATGGACGTCACCATGCACTGGAAGATTCAAAAATGACTGCACAGTTATGGTCCTGCTACTTGGAGGACATGACTCGTAAAAATGTGGAGACCTTGGGTGATCTGTATACCCAGCTAAGTCACGCATAACGGAACGGGAAGCAGATTGTATGAAGGCACAATGTGTTGTGCCGGATCCTGCGATTCCTTCGAAGATTCAATCCGATAACCGTTCAGATGCATATGAGATCGCGACCCACTTGTTAGGTCAGGTGAGCCGATGAGGTACATCTGAAGCAAACCTGCGAAGGCCGGAAGCGCTTGGATGTCCTCTAAGGATGGAACGGGCCTTGTATGTGGATGAGAATGGAAGATACCGATGAGCTTGGGCTCGGAGAATACGCACCGAATCCATTCGGCATCGTCCAGAGTAAAATGGTGCAGCGGGTCAGGTGCTACGTTACGAATGGGCTGAAACCGACTGATTCGTATACCGCCCGCTGCGGTTTCACCCAGCATAACCCCGCAGGCTTCTTGTGGCAGCGAAAGGAACATGTGCTTTGACATCTCTTGTTCTACGGAAGAAGGGATGTAGAAGGCGTTTTGCTGCCCGTGAAGTGCTGCCATTTGTATTCACCCCTCTCTCTTTGGCTCCTGCTATGGCAGGAGTCCTTTTTCATTTTATTTTCTGTGATGCGGATTGTAAAATTTTAAAGGAAAAGGGTACAATAATAAAGAGAACATTTGGGAATCATGTTCTGGTGAACTGTCATAGAGCGTGATAAACACTTAGCATGTGCAGAAATTACGGTTTCAGTTTCAATATGCTAATTATATAAAAGGGTGGCGGGTTATGAAACGAAACATATACATACTCCTTGGTGTTGTCTTGCTGGTTGGTATTGCACTGGCCCAGAATGCGGGTGACGGCATTGCAGCCGTCTTTAAGCAGGAAGAACCCATGCCTACAGAGACGGGACCACGCGCGGGTCTTCTGGCGCCTGCTTTTTCTCTGACAGCAATGGATGGGAAGACGTACAGTGTGGGCGGTGCCAAAGATAAGGCCACGTTTGTCAGTTTCTGGGCATCCTGGTGTGAGCCGTGTAAGCAGGAAGCTCCGGAGTTGAACAGAATGGCTGAGAAATACAAGGATAAGCTTGACATGTATGGGGTTAATGTAACGTCATACGATAAACTCAAGGATGCCAAAGCTTTTGTGGATGAGTACCAACTGACGTTCCCTATTCCCTTGGATGAGAAGGGGACTGTGTATGCTCAATACAATGGGGTGGCTTTTCCAACGAATGTTCTGATTGACTCTAGAGGAGTTATACAGGAGATTGTTCTGGGCATATTGCCTGAGAAAGAGTTGGAACGTAAGATTAAAAAGTTAATTGCGAATTAATTTTCATGTAAACAAAGAAGCCTTTGCATCCATGAATCATGGGTACAGAGGCTTCTTTATATTTTCCGGGAAATAAGCGTTAAGAGGTTGTTCAAAAAACGCTTTTTTGAACTTGCACTTTAGTGGTTGCTTATCCCATGAGCAGGAATAGGGAGTGTGCCCGGCTCATCCTGTAATTTTTCTTGAAGCAAAGCATAGCGGAAACTGTGAACAAGCGCTTCCCAACTTGCTTCAATCACGTTCTCGGATACACCAACAGTGTTCCATGTGTTCTCCGTATTTTTGGATTCGATCAATACACGAACTTTAGCAGCTGTGGCATCCTTCTCATCCAGAACACGCACTTTGTAGTCCGACAGATGCATGTTGGCAAGTGAAGGGAAGTATTGCACCAGCGCTTTCCGAAGGGCGTTATCGAGTGCGTTAACCGGACCATTGCCCTCAGCAGCGGTATAAGCGCTTGTTCCAGCGATATTCACTTTGACAAAAGCTTCAGAAACAACGGATTTGCCTGCCGTTTTCTCCACAAGCATTTTGAATGATTCAAACGTGAACAATTCTTTCATGTCACCGTTCGCTTCACGAATTAACAATTCAAGCGAAGCATCTGCGCCTTCGAACTGGTAACCCTGATGTTCCAGGTCTTTGATTTTCTCAATAATCTGACGTGAATTGGCACTGCTTGGATCGAACTCAAGCCCCAGTTCCTGGGCTTTGGATACAATGTTACTTTGTCCGGCAAGTTCAGAGACCAGCACACGTTGTTTGTTACCAACCAGTTCAGGCACGATGTGTTCATAGGTACGTGAATCCCGCAGGATGGCAGAGACGTGAATCCCACCTTTGTGAGCAAAAGCAGCATTGCCGACATAAGGCTGATTAATCGGCATATTCACATTGGCAATCTCGCTAACATAACGAGCCACGTTTGTAAGTTGTCTCATGGAATCATCAGTAACACATTCATAGCCAAGTTTCAGTTGCAGGTTCGGGATAATGGATGCGAGATTGGCGTTACCGCAACGCTCTCCATAACCATTCATCGTTCCTTGCACCTGACGGGCTCCGGCTTGTACAGCGCTGAGTGTGTTGGCCACAGCCAGTTCACAATCATTATGTGTATGGATCCCGAGATGTGCATGAGGCAGGCTTCTATGCAGTGTGGATACGATCTCGTGCACCTCGTTTGGCATCGTCCCGCCATTGGTATCACACATAACGAGCCAGTCCGCTCCAGCTTCGTGGGCCTTGGTCAAGACCGCTTGAGCATACTCCGGGTTATGTTTGAATCCGTCAAAGAAGTGTTCTGCATCAAAGATCACTTCCATTCCATTCTGTTTCAGATAGGCGATGGAATCATAGATCATGGACAAGTTTTCTTCCAATGTAGTCTGCAAAGCGGTGTGCACATGGAAGTCCCATGATTTACCGACCAGGGTTGCAGCCTGAGCACCAGATTCGATCATACGCTTCAGGTTGGCGTCTTCACTAGCAACACTGCCTTTTCGGCGGGTACTGCCAAAAGCAACAACCTTTGCGTTCAGGTTTAATTCCTTGACTCTTTTGAAAAACTCAATGTCCTTGGTATTGCTGCCGGGAATTCCGCCTTCAATATAATGGACACCCAGGTCATCAAGCTTCTTGGCAATTTTGAGTTTGTCGTCTGCCGATAAGCTGACACCCTCCCCTTGTGTGCCGTCACGTAAAGTCGTATCGAAGATGGAAATGGCCTTTGACATGAAGATCCTCCTTTGAGATAAAGCGCTCTTTTAAAAGTTTGGATTGTAAGTTGGGAAAAGCTGTTAAGTACGTTAGTGGACGAATCCTTCGATTCGGCAACGCTACACTGTGTTAAACTCAATGCGCTGATTTGTCCTAAAGTCGTCAATTTGTATAATTAATTATTATAGCACCATTATAGCCAAATGCTACATAGAAATCGCAGTTTCATGTAACAATTAACGTATTTTAGAGAAAAAAGAAGGATGTTAATCATAATCCGGATGTATGTTATAATCTATTATTGAGTTTTAATTGTAATATATGGAAGAAAAGGAGGGGTGATTTTGACTTTTTTATGGGAAAATACGATTATTGCTCTGATCACTTTGATATTTTTTGTGAGTGTAGGCTGGTTAATTATTCGGTCTCTGATCAGATCTCGCAGAAAATAAATGCTCGTGACTGAATTAACATAACGGGTTTGATATACTATAGAAGAAAGAAATTCGTTTCATTAATTAGTGTGCAAGAAAGGGCGGGGGTTCATGATGTCTTCAGACGGCAATCCTCCAGCAAATGTGGATCAATATTACCCTGCAGCCGGACGGGTAATTCTGCATGTCGATATGAATGCTTTCTACTGCTCTGTACATGAAGCCGAGGAACCAGATTTATATAGAGGAAAAGCAACGGCCGTTGCGGGCAGCAGTGAACTGCGAAAGGGTGTAATTGTAACCTGCTCATATGCCGCTCGTAATCGAGGCATCTCAACAGGTATGGTTGTGCACCAAGCCATGAAAAAGTGCCCTGATCTCATTGTGATTCGTCCTGATTTCCATTTATATCGTCAATATTCAAGAGCCTTCATGCAGATTGCGTATAGTTATACGCCTCAACTTGAGGCGACATCCATTGATGAATGTTATCTTGATATTACAGGTTCAAGGCAATTCGGGAATCCAATGGAGATTGCGGAGAGCATTCAGCGGAGAATCAAGGATGAATTGGGGCTGCCATGTTCCATTGGCATTGCACCCAACAAATTATTGGCGAAGATGGCTTCGGATCTGAAAAAGCCGAACGGTATTTCCATTTTACGCATGAGGGACGTACCCCGGATTCTTTGGCACAGACCATGCAACGAGATGTTTGGCATTGGCAAAAAAACGGCTGAAAAGTTGAAAAAACTGGGCATTGAAACGATTGGTCAATTGGCCAAGTCGGATGAGAACATGTTGACCGAACTATTTGGAGTTAATGGAGCATGGCTCAAAAATTCTGCGAATGGCATTAACCATTCCGCAGTTCACGCGGAACGGGAGGCCAATAAATCCATTGGGCATACAACCACTTTACCGGCGGATGTATCGGATATGAATGAGATTCATCGGGTATTCCTCAATATAAGTGACCAGGTAGCCAGAAGGTTGCGCAAGCACGAAATGTTCAGCCAGGGTATTCAGATTACGATCCGCACACCGGATATGAAGACAATCACCCGATCACGTCTAATGGAAGTTCCTACGGAGGATGCAACGGTCATATATCGTGAGGCCTGTAAACTATTTGAGAAGCATTGGGGTAGTGGCAAACCTGTACGCATGCTGGGTGTGACTCTTCAAAACCTGATTCCAAGAGAAGAATCCGCTGTACAGATGGACTTGTTCGAATATGAGCAGAAGCCCAAGAAGGACAATCTGATTCGGATTATGGATCAGTTACGTGATAAATTTGGTGAGAATGCTGTTGTGACCGCAGGCATGCTTGGAGACGATCCTTCCGTGCTGCTTCGTAATCATAAAGTGCGCGGTACTTCCCTGCAAAAAGATAACTTGCAAAGTCTTGATTAAATAAGGGATAATAGAGACTTGTGGTTGCAAAATGTTTGTAATTATCCTTACTTTGTATTAATATGTTTCTAGATAAAAACACTGTACGTTTTGAATTTTAGGAGGAGAGAATGTAATGAGTAAATATACTTGGGTTGAAAAAGACACATGCATCGCATGTGGCGCTTGTGGAGCAACAGCTCCAGACATCTACGATTATGATGATGAAGGTTTGGCTGAAGTTATCTTTGACGGCGATGCTAACCATGGTGTCAAAGCTATTCCAGACGACTTGTTTGACGATATGCAGGATGCATGCGATGGCTGCCCTACAGATTCAATCAAAGTAGCGGACGAGCCTTTCAATAAAGAAGGCTAATTATTTCTCACATGAACATAGAGCACTTTCTTTTGTCTTAACGACAAGGGAAGGTGCTTTTTTTGCATTCATTTAACTGTGATTATCTGACTATGGATCAAGGAGGAACATTGTCGAACCCCCTTTTTTTCGCCGGGTACTCAAGTCCTATGGATTCAACGCTTGGTTATGCCGATATATAATGATATACGGAAAAAGGCGAAATAGTGGAGGATCGGATGCAAAATACTCATTTAAGAACATATGTCAAGAAACATCCCGACAATAAAATGGCCTGGTACTTGCTCGGAAAGGAGTATTTGGGCGAAGGACAGGAGGCCAAAGCCAATTATTGTTTTCAGCAAGCGGGCGAGGTTTATGAGGCATTTGAACGCAGTAAAGCTCCTGCGGACATCTGGGTAGACTATCAGGATAAACTGGTGGAAATGTCTGAGCAAAAAGAGAAAAAACAACGTAGACGCAAAATGTGGCTTACATTGTTAATGCTGCTTGTGCTGGCAGGTCTGCCACCTGCGGACGCTCCGGGTTTCAGTCGGGAAGCGGCCGACGCACTGTCAGCGGCACTGGAATCCACAGATGACATCGAAGCGCCTGTAGAAGCGGATAAACAGGTTGGAACTGCATCCATTGCGCCAAGCAATGTGTTCACTGCTGCGGCATTTGGTGGAGGTAATCATGGCGAGGCTGCGCTCGCAGCTGCCTGGTCCGGGTCTGGCCCAAAAGTAGAGACCTCTGCTGTACTGGGCATGCAAACCTCAGATGACTGGTCTTTATGGAAACGAAATATGCCTGTGAAATACATAGTACAAACCAATACAAGCGGGAAATTAACTGCACAGAGTTATGATGCCAAGCAATGTAACTGTGAACCTCCTGAAATTACACCGAAAATCAAAAAGATGGCCTTGGCGTGGACCGCCAAGCAGGAAGCAGCTGCATCATTATCAAGTGCAATCGTTGCCTATCGCAAAAAAAATGATGCTTGGCCCAAGAGTGTAACGCAAATGGCTCAGCCATTTCCGAACAATATTCTGGGAGAGACTGCGTCAGGGATGACCGAGATGTTTCCGAAGCTGTTAGCTCTGCATCAAGGAAAGGCAAAGGAAGGAAAGAACGATTCGAGTGGTAAAGAGAATGGTTCAACATCTTCGAATTTGTCTCAAGGCAACAATGCCGCTTTTGCAGATACGCTGGGAGGGTTGCCTTTTTTGCAGGAACCGCTGGAGATTGTCATTGATAAGGATAAACATAAACTTGCATTAATCAGTGGGGATACCATTGTTCGTATGTATGATGTGGGACTTGGCGGTGATCGAACACCGGAGGGGTCATTTGTCATTACAGATAAAGTGGTCAATCCGAATGGACGCTCGAACGGGGAGTTTGGAAGCAGAGGTATGCAACTCTCGAATACGAATTATGCCATCCACGGGACCAACGAGCCAGACAGTATCGGACTGGATGAGTCCCTTGGATGTGTGAGAATGCGCACAGGAGATGTAGAAGAGTTATTCGCTCTTGCTCCGCAAGGCACTCCGGTACGCATTGGAGAAGATGTACTGCCAGATCTGACGCTTGTTCCAGAAGCAAAGCAGCGTTATCAGCATACGCTTGTTCCAAAGCAGAATAATCCGAACAAAACGTATCACTGGCTGAATTGATCTGTTTGATATGTAGAATCAGATGGATTCAGCCTGAATCATCTACATGTTGGCAATAATGATAAGAGCACCAATGATGATGATCAAGCCGCCTACACTGGCTGCTGTCCATGCAATGGCTTTGCGATTCACTTCTTCTTTCTTTTGCTGTAATGCAGGTGGTTTACGTTTGGGAGCCATGAGTTATTCCTCCTTATTTGGAATAGAACTGGTGTAGAGTAACCATGCTCTCATTGTAAAGAATTCAACTCGTCATTTCCAGTGGGCGGGTGGATTTCTTGTGAGCATTTTGTATTATTCGATTTGTGCTGTCTATGCGCAAACTACTTTCCTTTTTAATAAGAAACAGATAAACTTGTGAGTAGAGTGTTTTTTTACATATGAAAAGACGGACAACGGCTTTTTGGCGTACCGGACCAGAACGGAGTGAGTGATTTGTTATACAGAAGTCTTGCTAAACCTTTGTTGTTCAAAATGGACCCTGAACAGGCCCATCATCTGATTATTGGCGGCCTTAGTGGCATGGGTAGCATCCGTCCGGTTCCTTCCGGACTGCGTGTGATGTACGGCGTTCGTGAAACGTCTGATCTGGCTGTTGACATGTTTGGGTGTCATTTCCCTACACCTGTTGGTCTGGCTGCGGGTCTGGACAAAAACGGGCAGGCCGTAACGGGCTTTTCTTCCATCGGATTTGGATTCATGGAAGTGGGAACCGTGACACCACTTGCACAACCAGGTAACGATCAACCACGGCTGTTCCGGTTGCCTCCAGATGAGGCGTTGGTGAACCGAATGGGCTTCAACAATCTTGGTGCGGAAGCCATGGCAGGTGAATTGGCACGTCTACAGGATCGGCGTATTCCAGTGGCTGTTAACATCGGCAAGAATAAGGCAACGTCTAATGAGGAAGCTCACCTGGACTATTCGAAGTGCATTCAGGCACTATACGATTATGCTGATCTGTTCGTGGTTAATATCAGTTCACCAAATACACCGGATTTGCGTAATCTGCAACATGGGAATGAATTGAAGGAACTGCTCGCTGCGGTTATGAACGAGATGAACGTGCAACATGCACGAGCGGGCGGAGCGACCAAATCCGTTCTGGTGAAGATTGCACCGGATGTGAATGATCAGGAACTTGAATATATGGTTCGCACAATTGCAGACAGCGGTGTTGCTGGCATTATTGCAACGAACACAACCATCAGTCGTACAGGACTTTCCCACCAACATGCGAAGGAAACAGGCGGTCTGAGCGGTAAACCTCTACGTGACCGTTCGACGGAGATTATTCGCCAGATCTATCGCCAGACTGAGGGGAAACTTCCGATTATCGGTTCAGGTGGCATTTTCACAAGTGAGGATGCATACGAGAAAATTAAAGCCGGAGCAAGCTTGGTCGAAATATATACAGCATTGATCTATGAAGGACCTGAGGTGAATCGGCGCATTCATGCCGGACTGCGTGAGTTGCTGCGCAAGGACGGTTATCGTCATATCTCCGAAGCGGTTGGTGCGGAGCATCGTTAAGAAGGAATGTTAATCCCCGGAATGAAAATATAGAAGCATGGGAAGAGCGTAAAATGGTTCGGGACTCTTCCCCCCACCAAACATCATGTATAATGGAATAGAACAGGGGACGCTATAGAGACAGGAGGCATAAGCATGGACGGTAGAGACTGGGGTACATTTTTACTTCCTTATGAACAAGCGGTAGAGGAATTGAAAGTCAAGTTTAAGACAATGCGAGCGGAACTGAAGAAACGGGAAGAGTATGCCCCGATTGAATTCGTTACCGGTCGTGTCAAAAAAATATCCAGTATTCTGGAGAAATCCAGACGGCTGAATGTGTCGCTTGATGACGTGGAAACAGGCATTGAGGATATTGCAGGTATCCGCATTATGTGCCAGTTCGTGGATGATATCCGCCGGGTTGCCGAGTATATTCGAGGACGTAAGGATCTCACGGTACTCATTGAGAAAGATTACATTACGAATTTCAAAGAGAGTGGCTATCGCAGCTTCCATATGATTATTGAGTATCCTGTTCAGACGGCTCTGGGACAAAAGAAAGTTTTGGCCGAGATACAGATCCGGACGCTTGCCATGAACTTCTGGGCTACCATTGAACATTCGCTGAGTTACAAGTTTCGCGAAGGGTTACCTGATGAGATGAGAACCAGACTGAAAAAAACGGCTGAGGCCGCGTTTATACTGGACAACGAGATGTCTGCAATTCGTCTACAGATTTTGGAGGCGCAGAAGGCATTCGAGGATGATTCCAATATCGTGTCAAGAACATTGAATATCATTCATCAATTATACTTCTACCACCTTGTCAGTGAAGCAATTGAAGCACAGAAGCGATTTAACGATTACTGGGAACGGCATGATATGGAAGGGCTCAAAGACTTGCTAGATGACGTGAAGAAACTTCTGAACAACGCCAGAAAGGGCGAAAACCCGGATGAGCATCTATGAGCCACTGTACGTTGACTATTTAATCTACTTCAATCGGGATCAGGATTATTTCGAGTGTCATGAGGTGTTGGAAGAATTGTGGCTTGAACGTAACCGGGATTCTCTCTATAAAGGGTTGTTGCAAATTGCAGTTGGTTTATACCACTTCAGGAATGGCAATCTCCGCGGAGGAACGATGATGTTACAGAGCTCACTTGATCTTCTGGAACCTTATCCTGCTACGATTCTGGGCATTGACCTAGGGGCTTTGGTACGGGATGTACAGGAAATCGTGAAGCAACTATCTGAGCCTGACGCTCAGTCTGTGACTTATAGGGATTTGTCCATACGAATTGTTGATGAGGTCTTAGAACAAGAGATGTCTAGAAGATCGCTCGAGCTAAAACCTAATATTCCGCAGCGCCGGAGTCCTACCAGAGGGCGAATATACGAAGAGAAGATGAAGGCGATGGATCAGAGTAAAAGTTGAACCGTAATTAGCGTTAACATTCAAATGAGCATCCCATGGATATGAAGTTCCATGTATATGAAACACCCCGACGATTCCTGTAAAGGGAACGATCGGGGTGTTTTTGAATGTTGCCTCATATTCAGATGATTGCAGGTGGCACAGCCTGTCCTTCAACAGAACAGTGTCTGGTGATACAAGTGCCTGATTGTAGATACTTGTGGAAACGGATCTATCAGTTAGCTTGCCGAAGGAGTAGCGCTGCCTTTATATTTTTGGAAAAATTGTTTGTAATCTTCCAGTGTGTAGCCCTGGTCACTGCCATTCTCTTGCAGTCCGCCAACCATACGGTCTTTCTCGACACCAGCCTCATAATAGACGAGTGTAGGTGTGAACTCGATATTGTAATCAGTCCATCCTGCTTCGAATTCACGCAGATTGAACTGTGGCAGCTCAATACCTTCACTGTCAACCAGTGGCATCAACTGAGGTGTTGTTGCACGGCAGTGCGAGCAATCGGAAGCAAAGAAATAAACAAAAAAGCTGTCTTTGTTATCGATTTTAGCTTTGAGATCAGTGGGTACAATAATTTGTTGATAGTTGGGATCACTAAGTAGCTCCCGTGTAGCTGGATTAAGCTTGGAAGCAGCGATGCCATAAGCATTTTCCACTGAATCCATCTGTTTCTTGGATTGCTGGTCTACGACAACCAGTGCTGCAATCATAATGATTAAAATACCCAGGAAAATAAGGATCGCAGCACTTTTCTTTTTCTTCTTGGATTTCATTGGACATCCCCCATCGATCATATCGAAATATAGTTTGGGCAAAAATAAAGGTTGGGATAATATGCATAAACACCCGAATTTTTGCTCAGGAATCAATCTACTTGCCATTATACTACATTACACGCTGTAGTGGAATAGATACGATATGATAGGAAAGCAAAGCTTAGATATGATAAAATAAAACGATATTGCAATCTTACCAAGACAGGATGAGTGGGAATATGGGTGTAAAGTTACCTTTGATATTTGCTGAGCGAATGAAAAGTTTGCTGGGTGATGAGTTTGAACAATTCATGAAATCTTATGAACAGTCTCCTCATGCGGGACTGAGAGTGAATACGCTAAAAATATCGATGGAACAATTCGATGAGATTGCTCCGTTTGATCTAAGACCTATTCCGTGGTGTGAGACAGGATTCTATGTACCTCATGGTGTTAAACCGGGGCTGCACCCTTATTATCATGCAGGCCTGTATTATATACAGGAACCAAGTGCAATGGCTCCAGTTGAATTATTGCAGGTGGAGCCTGGAGATCGCGTGCTTGATCTGTGTGCTGCTCCGGGAGGAAAAACAACACAGATTGCTGCAAAGCTGCAAGGCAAGGGTGTACTTGTCACGAACGATATCCATGCTGAACGCACCAAAGCGCTGGCCAAAAACGTGGAACTGTACGGGGTGCGTAACGCGGTTGTTTTGAATGAGTCGCCAGAGCGGATAGCAAATGCATTTCCTCATTATTTTGACAAAGTATTAATTGATGCGCCTTGCTCAGGTGAAGGCATGTTCCGCAAGGATGAAGACATGGTGAAATCGTGGGAACATCATTCGGTGGAAAAATGTGTGCTCATGCAGCGGGATATCTTGGAGACTGCGGCACAGTTGCTGGCACCGGGAGGAACCATCGTATATTCGACATGTACCTTTGCGCCGGAGGAAAATGAAGCGATGATTGCGGAGTTCCTGAATGTAAACCGGGATTTCGTAGTAATGGACATTCCTGAAGAAAAAGGATTCGCTCCAGGACGCCCGGAATGGGTACGTAAGATGATGCCAGAGAAGGCAGAAGAGACGGAAGCTGTACTGGATCAAACGCGTGGCACCGCAAGATTGTGGCCTCACCTTTTGGAAGGAGAGGGACATTATCTCGCTGTATTGCAGCATCGTGTAGGGCAAGAAGTAGAAACAGATCAACCTGGAGTAGTTAAAGAAGGAGCAATGGAGTATGGACAGGTCGTGGATGTGTCCAGGATTGAAGTAGAGGGGAACAAGGATCACTCTATTGCTGCTTCTTCAATTGCTATAACCAAGGCTGATCGTAAAAAGGAACGTTTATTGCGAATCGAATCCCGAGAGTCCCGTGACAGACAGGCTGGCGGCGGCAAGAATTCGGGTAAACAGGGCAAAAAAGGTAAAGATCACGGTGGACGTAAACCGGAACGGGGTCAGGGACGCGGAGCTGATTCGGCAAGTATTGATCCGGTTGCGATCTACAGTCAGTTTATGAAAGAACAATTGGAGATTGAGTTAACTGGAGAGACGGTATGTTATGGAGATCGTGTGTATCAATCATCGGTTGGTGCAGCTCGATTGGAGGGACTGAAAGTCATCCGTCCAGGCTGGTTTATGGGCACGATCAAGAATGGGCGATTTGTTCCGTCCCACCCGCTTGCCTGTGCTCTTGATGCATCTGAAGCACGGCGAAGCGTAAATCTGTCATCCGCTGATGGCGAAGCCGTGAGATACCTCAAGGGTGAAACGTTAAATATGGAAGAAGAACGAGTGGTGCTCAAGGCGGATACGTTTGCCAAAGGGTATGTTCTTGTATGTGTAGATGGTTATGCCGCTGGCTGGGGAAAATGGCTGGATGGTGTACTTAAGAATGAATATCCGGCAGGGTGGAGGTGGACATCGGTATGAGTGGAAAAGGCAAACAAACGTTGCGTCTGGACAAAATATTAAGCCATATGGGTGTGGGAACACGAAGTGAACTCAAAAAGATGGTGAAACAAGGCAGAATCCACGTGGACGGCAAAGCGGTGAAAGACAGCGGGGTACAGGTGAACCCCGAGGTCAACGTCATTGAAGCCGATGGAGAGCGGATTGTGTATCGGGAGATGATCTATCTGATGCTGCATAAACCTCCGGGTGTCGTGTCTGCTACCGAGGACAACAGAGATAAGACGGTACTGGATCTGCTGCGCAAAGAGGATCGGGTGTTCAATCCTTTTCCTGTGGGACGACTGGATAAGGATACGGAGGGACTGCTCATTCTTACGAATGACGGTCCACTTGCCCATGATCTGTTATCTCCACGCAAGCATGTGCCCAAAACCTATGAAGCCCGTGTGCTGGGAAACGTGGATGAAGCGGATGTGCAACGTTTCAAGGCGGGCATTCAATTGGATGACGGATACGAGACGCTGCCGGCCGAACTGACTATACTTGGTCAGGAAGAGACGGAAGAAGGTACGATCTCGTCGATCTCGCTTATTATTCACGAAGGGAAGTTTCACCAAGTGAAACGTATGTTTCAGGCGGTAGGCAAGCGTGTGGTCTATCTGAAACGCGTAGCCATGGGTGAGCTGGAACTAGCTTCCGATCTTACTATTGGAAGCTATCGTGAACTAACCGCAGATGAGTTGAGCCTTCTGCGGAAGTAAAAGCTCCCGTCCTTTGCGAAGCGGAGCAGGGAGTCGTGGAGGGAAGCGGAGCCCCGATACTAACGCCGCAGGCGAGAAAGCTCCCGTCCTTCGCTAAGCAGAGCAGGGAGCCGGGCAGAAAGCGAAGCCCTGCCCGTAATGGTCCCGGTTAAGCTTGGGCGGGAGCGCCGCTAACCAGCGGTGTGCCCGGCAACAAGCGTTCCTACGACAACCGTGACATAGCAAGACCCGACCTAACACCGTTGAGCAAGACGGGAGTCCAGAGGGCAGAGCCCTCTGGGGCCCTCCCTCGGAAGGGAGGGTTTGGGTGGGTGCGACTACTAACAGATGAGGATGAAGCCAGATGACTTATAAATTAATTGCACTTGATGTAGATGGAACATTGCTGAATGATCATCATGAACTTACCGAATGGACTCAGGAGACCTTGATCCAAGCTTCCCGTCAGGGAGCAGAGATTGTCCTGTGTTCAGGTAGAGGTCCTGCCAACACGATTCCTTTTATGGAGCAGATGGGACTGGATGGATATGTGATTACGCATAATGGCGCCGTTACCGCGCAAGTCGATACCCGTGAGGTGGTTCATCATTTTGCATTAGATGGACAAGGACTAGAGCCGATCATATCCTACTGTCGAGCCAATGGAGTACATTTTGACATCAATACAGCATTTGGTCTGTATGTGGATCAACCGGAAGGTTTGGGGTTGCAGGTGCGTGAGATGTATTACAATTTTATGGCCGAGCCACTGAAGTTACCCAAGTGGGTTGACATGACAGAACCGCTGGCGAAGTTCACTGCATTTGGTCCGATTGAACAGATGGATGCAGTACTTCAGGAATGGTCTACTTGGAATCTGCCTTATTATATGACACGGAGTGGTGACTTTTTTATTGATCTGATGCATCCCGAAGCGTCCAAAGGCGCTGCACTGAAAAGGCTTGCTGAATCGAAGGGAATCCTGCCTTCGGAGATTATGGCGATTGGTAACTACTTCAATGATATTACGATGCTGACCTTTGCGGGCAAAGGCATTGCCATGGATAACTCCCCGGACGAGGTGAAAGCTGCTGCGGACGAGGTTACACTCTCCAATAACGAGCAAGGTGTGGCACACGCAATCCAAAAATATGTGTTATCCGTCTAACCCTACATCTTATACTTAAAATGCACACTTTCCTCATAATCTACCGTCCTCAGGGGCATCCTAAGAGAATAACGTTAGGAATGGAGGAGGACACGTGATGAATTATGATGTGGAATTGGTTGCAGACCTGCGGACATCAGGTGGAGAAGTACAGGACGTGATGGTCAATGGTCAATATGCAGGCTCACTGTTCCTTGTGTATAGAGAAGGAGATCGTTTATCAGGTAGTCTTCAGATCGAGCAGGAGTCTCTGCCAGATGATACAGAGCAACGTATCGTGGAAAAAGTGCATGCCTATGTTCGATCTCTTGCAGATGCGTTGGAAGCTGCGTATTATGAAGTGCTGGTTAGTTGTGGCTCATTACATACGGTTCTGCATATGCCTGAGTCAGAGACAGTGTGGCCGTCTGAAGAGATGAATCATGACGAAGGCAGCTATGACGATATAGGTAGCAGTGGAAGTAAGGTAATCCCTGTTTCACAAGTCGAATCGTTTACATATGAAGATCGGGATCAGGTTCTGGAGATGGAGATGGTAAGCGCAGGACGCAGCATATCGACGTATATTTTCAATGATGTCGAAGGGCAGGAACTAGCAGAAGCTTCCTTAAAACAATATGGCGCTGATGTACAAGGTGAAATACACTGGTATGACGAGCCGGAAGAGAATCAATTGGAAGCTGCGGCAGAGTTACTGGTCAGAGAGCTGGATGAAGATATCATCGATACGATTACAATCCGCATGTGGCATCAGGGCAACGAACTCGAGACGCTAGAGTGGGTACATCGCGATTTCTCCGAGGAATTTGAGGATACCGATGAATCGGATCTGGATGAGTTGGAAGCTGCTGAAGAAACATGTTATGTCATGCTGAAGCGTAAGGATCGGGAGTTCCGGGTATATGAGCTGTTTCTTCAGGAGCGAGGTGGATTGCCTGTGGGAACAGCAACTATAGACACTTCTCATTCCGATCTGACGGGATACATTGATTACGAGGTTCCTGGTACCAGCATTCAGCGAAAGAGCCTGGTCGAAGTGTTGATGCAGGAGTTGGACAAGGAAATGGAGTTTGACACCTTGCACCTGACGATGTTGTATCGAAATCAGATTATTGATGAAGCCAGAATAGATGGGTAAAGGGCAACCGCCTTTTACCTTTTTTTGTTCTCGTTTTGACGAAAAATCCATTTCCCGGTATAGTACCATTAGTTTAAAAGAGATCAGGAAGCGGAGGAGAACAATGATGCACTCATTCAGGATCAGTAGCGAATATAATAACGATGGTTTTCAAGCGGTTCAGGCGAAGCCGGAAGATACGGAGGATGTGATGTCGCTGCTGGTGGAGACAGCCGAATGGTTACAGAGCCAAGGTTCTTCCCAATGGAACGCTTTGCTTAAAGGTGAAGATTCACATGATACGGCAGGGGCGATTCGTCGTGGGGATGTGTTTGTATTCAAAAAAGGGGCGGACGTAGCGGGGATGGTCATCCTTTTGGTTCAGCCAAGTCCTTGGGATATTCATCTTTGGGGTTCAAAAGCTCATGCAGAGGATGGCGCAATTTATCTGCATCGGCTAGCGATTCGAAGAAAATATGCTCAGTGCGGTTTAGGACGGTCGATTTTGCAATGGTCCAGCAGCGGGATACATTTTGAAGGCAAACATACGGTTCGGTTAGATTGCGGAGTGAGCAATGCTACGTTGAACGCCTTTTACGCGCGGAACGGGTATACTTTTTTAGGAGAGACCGATGGTTACAGTACATATGAGAAGCCCGTGGAGCTACTGAGCTGAGAATTCTGACTATCCTATGAATATGTTGACGACAACCGCAAGCGATGGGTTGCTGAATTAGAGCTTTTGCTTCTGAGGGGAACGTTTCATGAATATGTTGTATATACGAGTTATCGTAATATAGATGTTCCGGCTTCCCTATGTCATAATGGATAGTAGAGCAGTACGTAAGTTAGAAAGGGGGAAACTAACGGTGAAATTGCTGCAGGCGCTTTTCTTTCCTCCGGAGCAGCCCGGAGGTGTATCCTCTATGATTCCGTATATGCAAGAGAGATTTACAACCCCGAGGTGGGAAATGGATCTGTTCTCGTTGCCAAAGCGAATTCGCAACAAGGGCAGAGAGGAAGTTCAGTTCGAAACGTTTGACTGGACGGAATATCAGGATAGTCCTGTTGTCCAAAAATATATTCAAACTTATCGTGATTATCTTTGGTGGACCAAACTGCGTATTCAGAAGCCCTATGATCTGATTCATGCCCACCATCCAATTGCAGGACTTGCGATGAAAACGGTTTTCCCGGATACACCCCTTATTCAGACGATTCACTCCAGTTATGAACGAGAATTAATCCTTAATGGACGCATTGAAACGGATGGACCGGAGCATCGATTCCTGCTTGCGATATATGGTGAGCTGGAACACCAGGCAGAGCGCCTCTTGACGGTGTCGGATTCGTTCCGTCGTTATCTCGCTCCCTACTTAAAGGAACCTGATGTCATCGGTGTGATTCCCAATGGATTTGATGAGAAGCGTTTTAAGCCGATCCCTCATGATAATGCGATACCACAACTGGTCACGGTATGTCGGCTTGTTCCGGCAAAAGGGTTGGATATTCTTTTCAAAGCTTGTGCGGAACTGAAGGACCGAGGTCATGATTATGTGTTACATATTATTGGAGATGGACCGATTCGTCCTGATCTAGAAGAATTGGCGCAACGATTGGGGATCTATAATGAGACCATCTTCTATGGTTACACACTGCACCCTGAGGAATTCATGCCATTCTTTGATATTTTTGTACTTCCTTCACGGGCAGAAGCATTTGGTTCCGTCTTTGCTGAAGCGGCGCTGAGTTGTCTAGCCCTTGTGGGTACGGATGTAGGTGGTATACCGGAACAGATCGAGAACGGTAGTAATGGGTTGCTTGTACCGGCAGAAGATCCTTCTGCATTGGCTGAAGCGCTTGAAAAGGTGATGCTGGACCCGGCTTATCGTTATGAACTTGCCCGTTCAGCGTGTGAAAAAGCCAAGACACATTACTCGCTCGGCAGATCGGTCAATGAGTTGAAAAAGATGTATCTACAGTTTCCTAGCCAAGCCTAAAATGTAGAGCAAGAAGTGCGAGCCGCTGTGCCAAACAGCGGCTTTTTGTCATGTTTAAAGAAAGAGTACCCGCGGTGACTTGTGGTTTTGAAGTAAACGGATGCTCGTATTCGTGAAGTACATAACCGTGAGGTTATATATTGTTGCGTTTACGAAAGGCGCCCCAGCGGTTCAGTACCAATTTGGCAGCCCAGATTAATGCCATACTTCCAAAGATGGGGTAAAGGATGGATAGCAGGGAACTGAATCCAAACTGGCTGAGTGAGTAACACAACAGCATAATGGTTAATGTAATGAAACGGGGATGGACACGTATATGTTGTCTCAGTTGCAAGGTCATTCCATAGATATCGGCTACAAAGGTACTGAATATTTCCATGAAAATAAGGGATACATATACAGATTGCACTGCCCATCCAAGTTGAAAGGCAATGCTGCCCATCGGGATTTCGAATTGGATGATGCCGGGCATCTGAGCTGACATGGCAAAATGAGCTGCCATCAGCATGAAACCAACGCCAATTCCACCCACCACTCCACCCCACTTCAGCACATTCCGACTACGGATCTGGTTACCTACTGGCACAAGAACAGCTTGAGCCAACACCAGATTGAATGAAGTATACAACAGTGGAGACAGCCACACTTGAATAGGGTTTGAGTCTGTCGTCAGTGTGATGAATCGGGAAGCACCTGGATGATGGATGGTACTTGTGATCATGAGCAGAGATAACAGGAGCATCATGGGCACGACGATGCTATTCATTTGTAGGATGGCTTGAATGCCCCGACCGAGAAGCAGATATGTCCCTACAAGTGTGACGATCAGACCTGTCTGATAATGCAAACCCAGATGCTCGACAAAAACGGAGCCTGCTCCGGCAAGCATGACACTGTTCACGCCAATGAGAATGAGAAGGGTCACCCAGGTGATCCATTTGCCCGCCTTATGGCCGAATAAATGTTTGTTCAGATCCTCATAAGAGCGGGACCCGGTATCGTGAGCGATCAGCATCATTTTGGTACCTAACCAGACAAAGAGCATGGTGGATAAGCCTATGGTGATGGTGGCCCATTTGCCATACTGGGTAAAAAACTGCAAAATTTCTTGCCCTGTAGCGAAGCCGGCTCCGACAACCGTTCCGATGTATGTAAATGCGATCTGCAGCACCCGAAATGCCTGTTTCATGTGTTTCCCCTCTCAGGCCCCTGTATAGTTTGGACATGCGGGTACCATGGTACAAGGTATGCTTGACCCACGAAAGTCATGACAATCGATAATGAGCTTTGGCTTGAAATGCGTCTCAAGGACAGCGCCCAGGCAATTTCGCTTGAACTTATAGATAGATATATGATACTTTTACCTCATAGGATAGGCTTGGGAGGTCAAATCATGGAATTATTGAAACAACGAATATTACAAGAAGGTGTGGTTATCTCGGATCAAGTATTAAAGCTGGATGGTCTGTTGAACCACCAGATTGATCCTGCATTAACGATGGAGATGGGACGTGAGTTTGCTGCCCGTTTTCGTGAAAGTGGAGTAACTCGGGTAATCACGGTAGAATCCTCAGGGATTCCGGTTGCTTTTGCAGCAGCCTATGAACTTGGGGTGCCCCTTGTATTCGCCCGTCGCAAAAAAACACTTCTGGCTGATCCTGATGCTTACTGTGAACGTGTACCGTCCTTTACCAAAGGAATTGTAACTGACATTATGGTATCCCGCGAGTTCATTCATGAGAATGACCGCATTTTGTTCATTGATGATATCATTGCCAATGGAGATGCCGCTCGTGGCGTCATCAAAATTATCGAGCGTTCCGGTGCGGAACTCGTCGGATTCGGCGTTGTGGTCGAGAAAAGTTTTCAGGCGGGGGCACGCACGATTCGTGAACAGGGTATTCCGGTGGAAGCCTTGGTACGCATTCGTTCCCTGAACGATGGAACAGTACAATTTGACGATAACGAAATGTGACATTTTAAAGGAATAGGGCCTATTTTTTGAACTATGCCTTTGCATGACCGCCGATTTCATTTATAATGGGGTTATGTTAGGGAGAGGAGGCAACACCATGGGGAACCAACCGGCAACAGAACAATTTTTTAATGATAAGCTGGCGGAATCGAAAGTTCATTTTGAACGTGCCCTGGATTGTAAACATACGGAATTCGATGACCTTTATCCCTATATGATTGAACATCCTCAATTTTTCTGGTACAAACGCTATGTTGCCTGGTCAGAATTACTGACGATTGTAGGCTTGTGCGAAGAGTTGTCCTTCTCTTGGAAAGAACAATTTACACCGCATCAAGTGGAGTACCTTGAAGAACGTGTGATGTCCGCCAAAGTGCTTGATTTTTGGTTCGAGAAGAACGACAGCAAAGAGCACGCGCAGCGGTAACTTTCAGTCGGGACATAATTTCGAATGACATGACAGTCCAATACAGTCACGTGAGACCTAAATGACTTTTCATTTAGGTCTCTTTTTGTAAATAAATTTGAAATATAGGAGCCATGAAGATGATTAGTGATACAGAATTGGACGCCCTGCGTCTGTCAGGTGAGAAAGTTAGAGTCGTACGGGACGAGCTGGAATCGAACGACGTGAAGGGCATTGTGGTTGCCTGGGATGGCGAGCAGGTACTTATCCGTCGTCAGAATCGACGTGTCGTTAAGCTGGACCGAGGTTACAGCTATCAGCTGTTCAGCGAGCCGCGCCAGAGTCCACTTAGTGAGTAACAGCTTATAATTATGGCAGAGCCATGAGCGTTAAATGTTTGGAATTACCATGATTTCTTGGCATAATTGGCTCACTCGGGAGAGAAGATAGGTACAGTGAGGAAGATCTGTAACTATAGCCGAGAGGGTGTGCTACAAGCCATGACATTGATGAATGATAAAGTTCATGCCTACAAGGATCAGATTGGAGCATTAAGCGATGTGCTGCCAGGTGTGGTGAAGTCGTATCATGAGTTTACCGGAGAATGCTTCCAACCTGGCGTGATTGATGCGAAGACAAAACAGCTAATTGCACTTGGCATTGGATTATTCGCCAACAATGAGGTATGTACTTTCTACCATGTAGAAGAAGCCCGTGCCAAGGGAGCAACAGATCAGGAGATTATGGAGACCGTAGCCGTGGCTGGAGCTGTTGGTGGAGGACATGCCCTGTCTCAGGGTGCGATGCGAGTGCAGAAGGCGCTGCATTAGTAAGCAATGCAACATACATTTTTAAGTGCAAAAAAGGCATCCGGTTAATAACCGATGCCTTTTTGTATGTGAATCACATTTTACCTAACATTTTATCATACATAAACTGTCCAGTTACCCGACGTGCTGTTACATAACGATCATTGAAGTATGGATTCGATAACTTCGTGATGCTTACACCTTTACTGCTGGAGGCATGAGCGAATTGTCCGCCGCCGATATATACACCTGTATGTGAAATGCCTTTGCCTGTTGTATTAAAGAACACCAGATCACCTGTCCGAACATTGCTCTTGGATACGGGAGTACCTGCTTTGGCTTGCTGCTGCGAAGTACGTGGTAATTCAATGCTGTATTTGTTGAAAAGATATCTCATAAAACCAGAACAGTCGAAGCCGGCTACAGTTGTGCCACCCCATTTGTAAGGAATACCTGTCATGTTGTTCACTACGGAGTTGATACTGCTTGCCTCTGTGCTTGTTGCCCCGGATGTAAATAATACAGCTGCTCCAAAAATGGAGATAATCAGTTTTTTCAAAATCAATGTTCTCCCTTCGATGCCTACGGAGTTAGCTAAGGGTTCGGTAGAAGGTTCCCTATATTTCCTATGTATAAGAATAATTCACCCAAATTGGTTCCCCCGTTTTCAAACATGAAACTCGGCAATGAATAATTAAGTTTTTGTAACTATTTGAAACTATATTGCATAAATGCGTAATTGTCAAACCCATTTAAAACCCTTCGTAATACCTCAATGTTAGCGGAATTAAGGTTTTTATATGAAAGAAGGGATCAAGTTTGGGTATCATTCATGACAAAAACGTCATTATTGGTTCGTTTAAGACGAATTTGGATAAATAAATAGGTTTGTCATGAGTTAAAAGGACTATCCCGTTATGTAGAATTAGAGAGATTATATTCATTAAGTTGCATATATTGACAAAAATCGATTTTTTGCATATTATCTGATTATCCAATCCACATATTGGATGAAAATTGATTTTATTATGCGATAAATACAAATAAAGGAGGTTTGGGGCGTATATCATACGTAAAGTAGAAGTGGAAGATTTATAAAAACGAACATAGGAGAGTGTTACATTTGAAAGCGAAGAAAATAATTACTTTTGTCCTGGCATGTACGATGGTGTTCTCAGTAGTTGGAATGGCAGTTCTCCCTGTAGGGACGGTATCTGCTGCAGATGCGTCGGGTACTACAGCGAGTATTTCTGATATTTTTAAGAACCAGCTGCCGGATGGAGGTTGGAGAAAAGATTATAAACAGACAAGTGGAGAGTGGGCAAAGTCCACGATAGACAACAAGGCTACATACTCAGAAATTAGAAGATTGGCGAAGGAATTTAAAAAGACAAATGATCCGCGTTACTCCACAGCTGCAATCAAAGGAATTAACTTTTTGATCAACATGCAGTATTCAAACGGCGGATGGCCACAAGTTTACCAAAGCTCCGGATACCACAAGCACATCACTTACAATGATGATGCCATGATTAATGTAATGATCATGCTGGATGAAGTAGCAGCACGCAAAGGTGATTTCTCATTTATCGACAGTACACTTGCTAACCGCAGTAAAAATTCAGTTGCCAAAGGTGTGGAGGCGATTCTGAATACACAGGTCGTTTCAGGTGGTAAGCTGACAGCATGGGGACAACAACATGATTCCAGCTCTCTTAAACCAGCGAGCGCAAGAATCTACGAAGTGCCATCGCTGACAGCTGGAGAGAGTGTAACGATTGTTAAATTTCTGAAAACCAGACCTGCTAACGCTAAAATTACCGCATCCATTAAAGGAGCGGAGGCTTGGTTTAACAAAGTGAAAATTACGGGTTACAAGTATGAAAGAGCTAATGGAGATAGTAAAATTATCGCTGATTCCAAAGCTGCACCAATTTGGGCACGCTTCTATGAGATCGGAACGGATAAACCAATCTTTATTGGTCGTGACGGGGTAGTTAAATACAAATTAAGTGATATTGATAAAGAAAGAAGAGGCGGTTATGCATGGTATGGCAACTGGCCTTCCAAGCTGTAATTTGTAGTATGCTTCCGTATTAATGAACCAAACTATTAGCAGCAGTTAAAGGTAAAGCCCGAATCGACATGGACGTCTGATTCGGGCTTTATTGTTATTATTTTCAGTGTTGACATGATAGATTACGCATGATATATTATTTCTTGTCGCCGATATGGATGACGGAGATACAATATGCGGTCGTGGCGGAATTGGCAGACGCGCACGGTTCAGGTCCGTGTGGGCTAACCCCCGTGGAGGTTCGAGTCCTCTCGACCGCATCTAAAAAAAAGACTCCTTAAGCTAACGCTTAAGGAGTCTTTTTTTGCATTTTTTGATATAACACTAACTTTAGTGATGAGTATCCAAGAGGTTAGTGCTTAGCTGCACGTACAGCAAATGTCTTCCATCAGCCATACGGAACGTTTATTGTGCTGCGGTAACATTAACGCTGTCAATATTCGGTCCTTCCGATCCGGTGGTAACCACTTTCAATGTATTGGTCCCCGTGTTCATGGGGACCTGTATTGTTTTTTCAACCCAAGTGGACCAGCTTCCCGTAGCCGGAAAGGGCTCGTTGCTAATGACTTTGGTTCCGTTCACAAAAATGTCGAGGTTCCGAGTGCCGCTTTCCAGCGCATAACGAAACTTTACGTTTTTGGTACCTGTTGTCGTGTTATTAATGCCGTTCCATTGAATGGCCGAACCAGTCATCGCATTGAAGTTAACATACCCGGACCCAGTGTAACCGGTGTAGATTGTTTCAATGGCAGCTTCCGTAAGTGACGTTCCGGTCTCGGCTTCATACGTCGTGCCACTGCCTGTATTCCCGCCGCTATTTCCGCCAGTAACGTTGGCAACAAACGTTGTTACGCTCTGAGGCGGGAGCTGTGCCGTGAAGGCTCCATTGGATACGTTAAGCGAGGTTCCGCTTGCCAGATTTCGACTGCTGTCCGTAATCCATGAGGACACAGTAGAGGCATTACCATTCTGCAGAACGAATTTTTGGCTTGTGGCTGAAGTTCCACGGTTAATTGCCACGACGACGACTTTGTTATCACCTTTATAGGCTGAGACAAATGTGTTTGTATCCGGATTTTTCGTTGCATCGACTCGCAGGTAGCCTGGACGCACGAATTTAGAGAAATGAGCCATATTATACCCGCGTTTGCTTATGGTACCGTCCTCTTTCATCGGACCATACTGTCTGCGGATGTACCACCACACGTAGGCCTGGAAATCACCTTCTACCATGGCATTGTGCATGTGATAGGAAACGTCTAATGCTTCAGGCCAGCGGTCTGCTGAGTTGTTGTCACTGTTTGGAACATACACTTCAGTCATCCACAGTTCTTTACCGGCTCCTTTTTGCTTAAAGAGAGGGTAGGCAAAATTCGAAATCTGGGTTCCATACGTATGTGCTCCCAGAATGTCCATGTTGGCAAGTGCCTGCGGATCATTCAGGATTGGGTCGGATATGTTCTTTAAGTACTGGAAGGATTCAGGCGCCATGACTTTGGTACCTTGAATGGACCCGGCATTTTCTTTCATGAATCGAAGGATCTCTTGTGGAGTCCACCAGGTCCAGTCATGAGCATAATCCGGTTCGTTTTGCACAGAAATGGCATACAGATCTACGCCGTTATTTTTCATGTAGGTTACAAAGTCGTTCAGATGTTGCGCATATGCGGTATATTTGTCGTATTTCAGACGTTTGGCATTTGTGTCCCCATTGCGGTTGAACGTTTCAACCATGCTGCTTGGAGGATTCCATGGGGATGCAAATACAATAGCACCCTTTTCGATAGCTCGTTTGGCTGTGGCAACTTCACGATACCAGTTATTGGAATCTGGATCAACGTAGATCCTGAGAATGGAGAAGCCTAATTGATTCTGGTCATTACCAAAAGCAGTTTCACGTTGAGCGGGAGTCAGATCACCAATCCAGGCAGGAAGGTTAATGCCCCCAAAGCCCTTGATCAGCTGTTTTTCCGAGGACAAATTAATGTTGGCATCACTGGCTGCTGACACATTTGTCGGGGTTAACATCAAAGGCAGGGCTGTTAAACAGGCCAAAAGAACATTAATCGTCTTTTTTAGTTTGAATTTCACTACTTTCATCCTCCTCGATAATAGTAAGTTACATAGAGAAACCGCAACCAGGAATAACAAACAAGAATAGCGGATTGTCTGGCATTTATTTTATGTAAACCCTTTCAAAACCTCCTTCCATAAATCATAGAATAGAAATGAAGCATAGAACCTCTTTCATTTGTTGATTCTACTAAATAATTCCTAAACTGAAAACCTGACAAATTACAGTATTTTTTCTAATTAATCTCTATTTTCCAACTGTTCAATGACAGTTATTGTCTGAATGCTAAGGAGAAAACTGGAATGATGGAGATCTTCACTTGAGATAGAGGTCTTCAATGGCGGGGATATGATCATTAAGGAAGGCTTTGGCTTACATATTCCTCCCTTCATTATCAAACAATGAGATCACAGAAGTTACGGGGAGGGAATCATGATGAAGGTACAGAGAAAGAATTATCGATTCATTGCAGGTATCATGGCATTATTGATTGTGTTTTACGCAGGCATATCGGCAGGAGGGCCTACAGCGGCAGCTTCAGAGTCCACATCGAATCACAAACGGTTAGCGATTATCATCGATGATGTTGGTAATGACATGAAGGGTACGGCAGAGATCCTGGCGATGCCAGTTAAGCTAACGGTAGCGGTCATGCCTTTTTTGCCTACAACGAAGAAAGATGCGATAGCTGCACATGAAAAGGGGATGGATGTGATTGTGCACATGCCCATGGAACCCAAGAAAGGACGACCGGAATGGCTGGGCCCGGGTGCAATCACATCCAATCTAACAGATGAAGAAGTCCGCTCACGCGTGGAGAAAGCGATTGATGATGTGCCACACGCCATTGGCATGAACAATCATATGGGTTCCAAAATCACTTCGGACAAACGCATCATGTCCATTGTGCTCGATGTATGCAAGGAGCGGGGCCTCTTCTTTGTAGACAGCCGTACGAACTTTCGCTCCGTAGTGGGGGAACTGGCCGTATCCAAAAACATGCCACCTGTAGGTAATGACATTTTCCTGGATGATCAAAACTCCAAGCAACACATTCGCAAGCAACTGGATCTGGCTGCTCAGCGTGCGATCGATAAGGATATCTGTGTTGTCATTGGTCATGTCGGCCATTCAGGGATGAACACATCCGCAGTAATTCGTGAATCTGTCTCCCGTCTGCAAAATCAGGTTCAATTTGTAGGGATTGGTGATCTGGTTCGAGATGTGTGGCAATGGCATTCTGCTCCTACACTACCGACAGATAATAAATAATGCCATTGGCAATGGACTGGGCGATTCGTTTTTGCTCAGTGGGGTCACTCATTCTGGTTCGATCTGCCGCATTGCTCAAAAATCCGGTTTCGACGATGACGGCAGGTTGCTTCACGTAATTCAATATATAAAAGGGCTTGCCCCATACGACCCCGTGCTCCGTTTCGTATAACTTGTTCATGGCGTCCTGAATGGATTGGGCCAGCAAATAACTCCTGCCTTCTTTCTGGTGCAATACCACCGGGCCGTGTGCATTCGATCGGGGACTCCAGTTCGCATGAATGCTGACCACGATATCTGTACTTACTTCTTCGCTAAGGCTTTTACGTTGGGCAAGATCTCTGGTATGACGGGAGCGGCTGTTCAGCCAGCGGTTCTCATCACTAAGTGCATAATCACCAAGCCGATTGATGATAACGGCATAACCTTTGCTGCGAAGCAGGAGATAGACCTTTTGGCTAATGGCGAGGTTGATATCTTTTTCCAGCACACCTTGGGCTGACGTACCACCGTCAATACCGCCATGGCCTACGTCGAGCAGGATAACGGGTGCTGCAAAGGCATGATGACTTGAGCGATAAGCATCTCCATCGGTCACTGGTAGCATGGATGGACTGTTCTGGGACGGGGCTGCTTTTCCATGCGCGACATGGTGGGGCAGGATGGGAAGACAATGGAAGCTAATGAGCAAGGCCACCGAAGCGGTCAGTAGCTTATACATGGGAATACACACTCCTTCATGAAATAGGTACCGGATGCAGATTAAAGACTGTATGGATACCTTTGGCATTAGACTGTGCATTTTGAGGGTTTTCATACTCCTTTCAATAAAAAAATGTTTAACCATTGCACATCCTGCACACAATAGAACTATCGTAAGCTCCGTGAAAGTGCAGGAGCGAAGGAGGCAGAGGTTATGGCCAAAAGTGATGAGTTGGTAAAATACATTACGCAACGTGTAGTACATTATATCGATACGCCGAAGGATGAGCGGAAAGGTCGCACCAAAAGGAAAGAGCCGTGGGCGATGAAGTGGTTTGGTATGATCCCTTTCGCTGTATCCCAGTGGGTGGGGAAAAAGGGAAAAGAATTCGATACACAGTCTCATAAACGAAGTTCTTCGGGAAAAGGGTGACTATCCCTTACCTATTTCACTAATGGTAAACCAAAAGACGCAATCCCTTAATAAAATGGGAAGGCGTCTTATTTGTTGTTTTACAGGTTATCTGAATGTATCTTGAGAATTTGCTGATGATTAAGGATATACGATGTAAAAAAAGCCATCTTGCTGCAATGTGCTTAAAGGGACAAAGCGTTGAATGGATGATTTTCCACCTAGCGCTACATATAGAATAGACTCTGCTACCTGATCTGTATGCCACAGCTGATAACCGCTAACAGGTAGAGGACCGCTGTATACAACGTTACGATCACCCGCTGAGAAAACAATCTCTTGATTCTCCCTGTGTTGTATCACATCTTGTGCCCGGTCGGCAGCAACAGGTTTGGAGGTAATCCACAACAGATTGTCAGCAGGATTGAAGACGGGTCGCAGATGAAGTGGATCGACTGATAAAGATGGCGTTGTGGATAAATCAGTTATGCTGACAGAGTTCTGTTTGGAATCAGCCTCCAGAAGGTTAAGGAACTCTGACGGCAGTACATCTCCGTTCGTAGCATCAATATAAAGTGCAGGATGATTAGGTTGCTCCACTTTCCAATAAGCCAGCAGGGGAAGAGCATAACCAAGATGAAGCTCTCCTCCTCCAGCAAGTAATGCCTCAAGGTTCACATGTTGTCGATCCAAGGTTTGTCCAAGAAGTTCATTGTTGTATGGTGACTGTTCTCCATGACCATATTCACTAAGCATCAACTGACCCTGCTCTGTGGCCGTAATAATCATATATCCGATAGGTTTGCCTTCAAACTCAGCCTGTACGAGCCAGCTATGTAAACCCGGGCCCAGAGGGTAGAAGTTCAGGTCGGCGTTCTTCCAATGCACTTCGCCGTTAGCTGTACCAAGTGTAACAGCTTGTTGCTCTGCAAACCGTTGTACAGCAGCGGGAGCTAGCTTTTCATTCTGAATGGCATGATGTTCAGGGCTATACTCTGTTGAGGATGCGGGGGATAGCGAAGACGTTTTTTGTTCCTCTGCATTGGCTATCGACCAAAAAGAGAATAGGGCAAGGCAACTGAGCAAGCCCAAGGTTATACAGGTTGTTTTCCGAGCGTTGTTCCAACACGTATGAAAGAATCGTTTCAAATTTTGCACCTACTTTTCATTTATCCGTTACCTGAGCGGGTTCTAGTTTCATTCTAGGGGACAGGCTATGCAAAGGTTGCCGCAACCTGTCGGGCAGCTGATCATGAATAAACACTACTTTTGCCAGCATTTGCAGGAAAAGTAGTGTCTTCGTCTATCTTAAGTGAAACATGCCGCTACTAATGGCAATCACTTTCACTTTGGGTTCATATTGCCAGATCATCTCGGTCCGGCGTGTCTCATACTGCAGTTTCATAGCTTCGCGATCGATTACCGCCTGTTTTGCTTTCTCTTCTTCGGCATCTGTCTCGGAGTTGATCGGTACTGCGGCCTCTGCCGCCAGTTCTACATCTGCTCCAATGGGTTTAGCGTTAGTTATATCCACAACTTTTATCAGTGGTGCAGGTGGCGTGCGGTCAGAATGGACATTCTCATTCTCCGTGTCTGAGGTTATGTTACCTGGTAATTCTACCTCAGGCGTATCTTCCCGGAGTACCGCCTCATAGTAGGTGTCCAACACGTCGAGCTCCAGATCAAGCCGCTCTTGGGCTTTCTCTGCCCAGCTATAATCGAGTTCCAGCAAGCGGTTCGTCAAATGAGATTCCAAAGCAGCTCCGGCATCAAATAACGAAACTTTAGCTGTCTGTACATGCATGTTCTCCGCAAGCCTCGGACTAAGATCACGTCGGTTCAGCTTAGTGCCGAATTTTTCTATAATTTCACCCGAGCGAAGGGAGATGCCGAGAAAATGCAATTCCTCCCGTTTCAAATCACAGGCGAATTCCACCTTGAAACACACACCAAGCCAAGGCTCATATACGGCTGGCGCTGTAGCCCGCAATTGCCGTTTGGCAGCCTGTTCGAACAGGTTCACGAAGGCACCGCCTTCACGGGCAGCGCCGAAAATCTGCTGCAGTCTGCGACTGCCATACACCACTTCTTCACGCAATATTCGTCCTGGTCCCAGCTGTGGCAGTGATGGCGTAATACCGAAGTAACGGCCTAAAATAGTTTCTTTTGGTGGCTCGCCTTGAGGACTGCCGTTGGTTACGCCATTCGTTCCATCAGGGTTAGGAACAGCAGGAGGTGATGCTTGCGCAGCTTTGGCTTCTGCTGCTTCAATGGCCTGCTGATAACTGTCAGGATCAAATATAAATGTAAAGGACATCGTCTCAGCGGGTGCTCCGGTTCGTTCCACGAACCCCCAATAATAGGGGCGATTGGTCAACGCTTTGTCCGCCTCAGGCGAGAGTTTGACTGTAACATGGGCAGGGGAACGCTCCATAATCTGACAATCCAGTGCTTCCAGATAGGTGAGAACATAAGCCTGCACTTCATGGGGAGACATGGTCATGAGTTAGCTACCTCCTTTACGAAGATCTAACAACCCGGATACGGCAGGCCCTTCATCTGAAACCTCACGTTGAATAGAGTTCAACGATTGTCCAAGTGAATCCATTTTTCGGCGAATATCTTCATCAGTTTGTGATTCCAGCATGATTTTGTACAAACTTTTCTCAATAGACTCCTTCTTCTCTAACCGTTCCAGAATGACATCCAGCCCGCCGATCACCATCTCAAACATATTGATCTTCTCATGCAGCAGATTCAGAATATGTTCCTCAATGGTTCCAGTCGTGGATAAATTGAAGATGTTCACGTCATTTTGCTGTCCCAGCCGGTGTACCCGACCGATTCGCTGCTCTACCCGCATAGGGTTCCAAGGCAGATCAAAGTTGATCATATGATGGCAAAATTGCAGATTAATGCCTTCACCACCCGCTTCGGTTGCAATCATGGCTTGCACACGCCCGCGGAAGAGATCCATCATCCAGTCTTTTTTGCCTCGATTCATGCCACCCCGATAGGGTACAGCCGTAAGCCCATTGTTGCGGAAATAGTTTAGCAGATACTCCTGCGTGGCCCGGTATTCAGTGAAGATAATTACTTTTTCATTCATGTTCCGAACCAGCTCCATCGTTTTCTCCGCTTTGGTATTCTCCTTGATCGCTTTAATATGGGCAACGAGTTCCCAAATCTTGTCCCGAAGGGGAGAGTCCAGCGGAAGTTTCTTCGACAGATTAACAAGCGTCACGAATACAGCATCCCGACTGCTGCACACTTCACGCTGCAATGTAACAAGGGAGAGCATGCTGCTCAGGTTGCCGCCAGCTTCCTGGTACTGGTCTTTAACAAAGGAAGTCACGCCATCATAAAGCGCTTGTTCTTCGGGCGATAGTTGCAGATTCACGTTGGAGACGTTCCGTTTGGTAAATTGAACAGGGCCTTCGCCGCGGCGGTTACGAATCATGACTTTGGATAACTCGTTCTTAAGCTGTTCCTGATTTTTCGGAACCCGTTTGTCTACAACAAAGTTGGCCGCAAAGTCACCCTGACGACCCAGTTGACCGGGCTTCAGCAGGTTGATCAGATTGAACAACTCGCTCATATCGTTCTGCACAGGTGTAGCCGTGAGCAGCAGACAATACTTTTTGCGCAATTTCAGCATGAATTGATAGTTGGTTGTTTTCTTGTTTTTGAGTTTATGAGCCTCGTCAATAATAATCATGTCGTAGTCGGTATTCAGCAGCATATCTTTATGTGGGTCACGTTTGGCTGTATCCATGGAAGCAACAACCACTTCATTCTGCCAGGAATAGGCCTTTTTCTGAGCAATAGCAGGGATGCCAAATTTTGAATTCAACTCCCGTACCCATTGCAACACAAGAGAGGCTGGCACGAGAATGAGTACCTTGGATACGAGACCCCGAACCATATATTCTTTCAGAATGAGACCGGCTTCAATGGTTTTGCCCAGACCCACCTCATCGGCGAGAATGGCCCGGCCTGACATTTCAAATAATACTCTGCGAGCAGTGTCCATCTGGTGAGGGAGTGGGGTAAGGCCTTGTAGATGCTTGAGACATTGGATCTCGTCAAAATTGGGAATCAGGTTGGTCTCTTCGGCTTGAATGCCCAGTTGGAAGAGTCGATAATCCCCCCAAGGACCTCCTTTATCCAGTCGTGATTCTAATTGATTAATCCAAGTCCGATCAAATTCTAAAGGAACGGGCAGCTCGGCTACAGGTTGATTCGTGTGATGCGGGTTTTTCCGGTTCATGGTGTTTCCTCCCCTGCCATACGTGATGACGTTTTATTCGTAGGTAATAGTATGGACGAATGAGAGTCAGTTCATAACTATGTGGGTTCAAATAAGGAATATTTACACTTGTCACTCCGATGACAGAATAACCTTCAATCGCTGTTATCCCCAGATTTTTTTTGATTCCCTTGTCCAAAGGGGGAAAACCCGGGGATAGCGTATGCTTTCGATGCAGCTTTCTTTCAGAAAGCTTTTAGGCCAACGCTTCGCTTCTTCAGGTTATTTCTGTCCTCTCCGTTCTTGTGTAAAAAGTTTAGTTGAACCAATGTGAACTACAGTTTATTTACAAGAAGCTTGTCCGTGTATAGGGAGTCTATAAAATAAGGTCTGTGATAAAAGTCGCATGGAAAATCAATATATGGTGTAATATACTGTTTTTATATCACTATATGTGGTGTTTCGTCATAATTTACTTTTATAGTGAAAATGGAGCTTTATGCCGGGGAGGTTGAATGTAGCGATGAAATCGAACCAACGATCGTACCAATTAGAAGGACTTAGCGAAAAAATATTCCTGGACCGATACGCCTGGAAGGACGCTGATTCGAATCATGCCAAGGTCGGAGATGTGGTATTGGTATTAACGAAGGATGATCCGAAGTTCCCAACCAAGGAAGTGGGCGAAATCATAGAACGTCAGGGTCAGCTTGTACAGGTAAGGACTCGAAGCGGAGAGATGATTGAGACAAACGTGGAGAAATTGACACTCAACATAGAAAAAACTCCAGAAGAGATGTGGGACCGTCTTGCCAAAGCGATGGCTTCTGTAGAATCCACAGCTGATCAGCGGGCGAAGTGGGAGTCCAAGTTCCGCTCTGTGTTGGAAGATTGGAAGTTAGTACCCGGAGGCCGCATTGCTGCGGGCGCGGGGGCAAGCGATGAGCTGACACTTTTCAATTGTTATGTCATTCCGTCTCCGCAAGACAGTCGGGGTGGAATCATGAAGACTTTGACCGAGATGACGGAGATTATGGCACGTGGGGGAGGTGTTGGCATTAATTTGTCCTCTTTGCGTCCTCGCCGAGCGGTGGTGAAAGGTGTCAACGGATCATCCAGCGGTTCCGTATCGTGGGGCGGATTGTTCAGTTATACGACTGGACTGATTGAACAGGGCGGAAGCCGCCGGGGTGCGCTCATGCTGATGATGAATGACTGGCATCCAGATGTGCTTGATTTTATTACCGTGAAACAAACGATGGGGCAGGTGACCAATGCCAATCTGTCTGTATGTGTGAGCAACGCATTTATGGAGGCTGTCAAGCAGGACGGAGATTGGGACTTGGTTTTCCCCGATACGAACGATCCGGACTACGACATCGAGTGGAACGGGGATATGCAGCAATGGAAAGCCGCAGGTCATTCGGTGGTGCACTATCGTACACTGAAGGCGCGCGAAATCTGGCATACCATTATTGAATCAGCCTGGAAATCGGCAGAGCCCGGTGTGGTATTCATGGAGTACTACAACCAGATGTCCAACAGCTGGTACTTCAATCCGATTATCTGTACTAATCCTTGCGCAGAACAGGGTCTGCCTGCCTGGGGTGTATGTAATCTGTCTGCCATTAATCTGTCCAAATTCTACGATGAAACAAATCATGATGTGGCATGGGATGAACTGGCGGAAACCACTCGTATCTCGACTAGATTTTTGGACAATGTCATCGATGCAACACCATATCATTTTGAGGAAAATAGACTGAATCAGCAGCGTGAACGCCGGGTTGGGCTTGGCACCATGGGACTGGCAGAGCTGATGATTAAGCTGCGTATTCGATACGGCAGTCCTGAATCTCTTGTTTTTCTGGATAGACTGTATGGATTCATGGCGAAGGAGGCCTATCTGGCATCGGCAGAGATTGCAGCAGAGAAGGGAGCTTTCCCAGCTTTTGAAGCTGAACCGTATTTACAGAGTGGATTCATGAAAAACATGGTTGCGACGTACCCTGAAGTGGGAGAGGCCATCCGTAAACAGGGCATTCGAAATGTCACACTGATCACACAAGCGCCAACGGGAAGTACAGGTACGATGGTGGGCACATCAACAGGTATTGAGCCGTATTTCGCCTTCAAGTATTTCCGTCAAAGCCGTCTAGGTTATGATGAACAGTTCGTACCGATCGCACAAGATTGGCTGGATGAACATCCTGGTGAAGCTTTACCAGACTATTATGTGACGGCGATGGATTTGTCGGCTGAGAATCACATACGGGTGCAGGCAACGATTCAGCAATGGGTGGATAGTTCGATCTCGAAGACGGCCAACTGTCCGGCTGATTTTACAATGGAGGATACGGCTGAGCTGTACGAACTGGCCTTCGACCTTGGCTGCAAAGGAGTAACGATATACCGTGATGGCAGCAGGGATGTGCAGGTGTTGTCCACGTCGAAGAAGGAAGAGACCCAAGGTGAAGATCAGAACACGGCGGAAGCTGAAGAGAAGACAGTCGTATCTGCTATAGAAAACCCGAATAATGCTGAAGTACAGGCAAGTGATGGAACTTCGAATAGCCAGGTTGGTGTTAGAACGCATTCTTCCGATCAAGCCCCGTCCTCTTCTACAGTGCTGGATAAACAATACAGAAGCCGTCCTCAAGTACTGCGCGGTGCGACATACAAAATCAATACGCCATTCGGGATGGCTTACATTACGATCAATGATCTGGAGGGAACGCCGGGTGAGATCTTCCTGAACGTGGGCAAAGCGGGATCGGACGTGTTTGCCATGGCTGAGGCACTCGGTCGAGTATGCTCTCTGTTCCTTCGATACGGAGATCATGGGCACAAGGTTGAACTGTTGATCAAACATCTCAAGGGAATCGGTGGTTCGGGAGCGATTGGCTTCGGGGCCAACCGGGTGGAATCGATTGCTGATGCAGTCGCCAAAGCATTGGAATGTCATGTACAGAGCGATGTGCAGGAGAACGAAACTGGAGCATTAATAGAACAGAATCAAGTGGAGAGCACGTATCCAGAAGTGGAGGATCAGAAAACCTTTATCGAATCGAGAGATTTATGTCCTTCATGCGGCTCGGCATCCCTGATGAATGTGGAAGGTTGCAAAACATGCAGCAACTGTGGGTACAGTAAATGCAATTAAATATCTTTTGAAAAAAAGAGAAAAAGAAAGGCACTCCTGACTCCATTACGAAGTCAGGAGTGCCTTTTTGTCATTTAGATAACTAACACCAATCTTGGCATCGATCTGCAAGTGATTGCAATTCATTAAATACAACACCAGCATGGTAGCCGTCGCACACGGCGTGATGTAACTGAACGGATAAGGGAAGATATACTTTATCGTTCTGTTGAACATATTTCCCCATCGTGAAAATAGGCAACAAGTAGGTTCCCTCGTTGTAAATATTCAGATTAAATGCCGTAAAGTTCACCCAAGGAATACTGGAAACGGGAAAAGTATTTGGCGGTTCAGTGGGTTTGGCAACAAATTGTTTGTGATCTTTGTAATTCTTCATATCTTCCAGATAACGAATGTGGAACGTCTCGAAATCTTCATGGAATGCTGTCCAGATCGTTGAGAAACTCTTGTTGTCCTCATGAAAAATCGTATAATTCGGAGACATTTCGTCCCAGTAGCCCAATCTCCCCTCGGCATCAAAACAAGTTCGAAATTCCCTGTGTGCATTGACGACCGTAGAGATCATATGAATAAGAGCCGGATAGAACTTCAATCCTTTAAGCTTCAGTTCGTTGATCAATAGAGTGATATCCAGATTAGCAGTTATGCTGTAGGTACATCTGACCTGATTCAAGTAGTGGTCAAAGTATGGCTTTCGATCCCACTGATCTAACACGATTGAATTAAACATAAGTTATAACCTCCTAAATTTGAATAATGGATTTATTTAGGAGGTATATTTGACTGATTTGACCATATCCTATCACATTCCCAGTATCGTATTTTTAGAAATTGACCATTTCAGTATACCATGATAGTGAATATGTCGCTTATAGCGAAATCGTCTGCAAAACGCTTTTTCAACCTGTTTCTTTCCTTTATAATTAAAATTGTCTTTATAACGAAGAAGAGAGGGGATTAGATGCGTCAGCCGATAGAAGAACCTATATTTTATTCTTATCCTGGAATGGTAGCGGTGGTGACTTCACGTCATGAGGGAGTTCAGAATGTGATGGCGTCCGGATGGCATACATACATCGGATCATCACCAGGCGTATACGGCATCTCCCTTCGTAAGGAAACATACTCCTATGAACTCATTGAGAAGAGTGGCGTATTCGGTGTTCATTTCCTGCCAGGTCATCGATCGGAGTGGATTCAAGCTGCAGGAACGTTCAGTGGGAGAGATACGGATAAATTCACAAGATTCGGCATTCCGTATGAGGAAGGAATCAAGGTAAGTGTACCCATTTTGACAGATGCTTATTTTGCTTATGAATGCAAGGTTATGGAGATTACGACATATGGTGACCATGAATGGATTGCAGGCGAAGTATTGCAGCGATATCAGGATCAGAAGTACTTTCTGGAGAATGGAATGGTTGATCTGGAGAAGTTGCAAATTCCAATGTACACAGGGCGTTCAGCATACCGGATCATGGATGCGAGGACAGAAGAAAAGATTCACCCGTTCCACCTCTAGGGTCCTAGGCAAGAAGAAGCAATTATGAGCAAAACTTTCAATCCGGTCTGACATAGGTTTATAATGGATATTGGCTGCTGAGCAAGTCGGCAGCCTTTTGTTATGAATTCAATTGTTTCAATCGATGTGTGCGTGGGTATGCTGGTTTGCGCAAGTGAGACAGGTAATTTTAGCCACTCGATGAAAAGTACTATATTTAACGACAAAATTAGAGTATGATTTTACAGCTATATGAGCTGGCAGGAAAGGTTACATCGGTTTAATCGTTTGTAACTATTCCTGTAAAGTATGAGGCTTATTTCGGGCGTATAATGCTAAACGTGAACTCACGAATGAATATAAAGAATATTTTAATAATTAAACTTAATGGACAGGCAACTCGTCTTCTTTAAGATTATAGAATTCACACAGAATGTCGCATCATCGGATCGTGCTTCGAACAGAAGCTTTTCTTATGTTGTAAATGAAAGATGGAAGGTGCAATACGTATGTTAATGACAACCAGAACGATCAGGAGTTCCTTTATGCCCCCAACACCGATGTTGTTGACTCACAGTAACAAGGAGGGGCATGCATGTCACAATCGTTAAATCGTAAGAGACATATGAACGGACTTGACGGCTTGCGAGCCATCGCTGTACTTGCGGTAATCGCGTATCATCTGAATTTGGATTTTATTCCGGGCGGACTGCTCGGTGTAGGTATATTTTTTGTTCTCTCGGGATATTTAATTACAGATATTCTCGTGTCACAGTGGCAGGAACATGGACGCATTTCACTCGGTGATTTCTGGGTAAGACGGGTAAGGCGTTTGCTTCCAGGCATGCTGACCATGACAGCTGTGGTGATGATCTGGTTGGCTTGTACAGATCCATCCCGGCTTGCTGCACTTCGTGGTGATATCGTTTCGGGTGTATTATACATAAGCAATTGGTGGTATATCTTTCACAACGTTTCCTATTTCGAAAGTTTTGGCCCTCCATCACCGTTTGGACATTTCTGGTCACTGGCTGTGGAAGAGCAATTTTATCTTATATGGCCTCTTCTACTGATCGCAGCAATCGTAGTGTTCAAAAGAAAGGGATGGCTGGTCGTTTTCATTGTCGTCGCAGCTGAATTATCTGCTGGCGCAATGGCCATCATGTATAATCCGGATTTGGACCCGAGCCGTGTATATTATGGAACAGACACGCGGGCATTTGCACTGCTTGCTGGTGCTGCGCTTGCCGTGGTATGGCCTAGTCGCAAGCTATCGAACTCTCTGTCTGGCATGATCCGGCTTGTGCTCGATGTGTCGGGACTTGCTGCGCTCGCTTTGTTAATCTACATGATGCTGAACAGCAGTGAATACGATCCGTTTCTGTATCAAGGGGGCATGGTGCTTCAGGCTATCGCAACAACGTTGCTGGTAGCGGTGTTGGCTCACCCATCGTCTTTACTGGCACGTATCATTGGCGCGAAGCCATTACGCTGGATCGGAGAGCGATCCTACGGATTATATCTGTGGCATTATCCTGTCATTATGTTAACCAATCCCGCGGTGGATACGGGAGGAGCACATCCTGTACGAATCATTTTACAGGTTGCTGTAACGGTTGTACTGGCCTCATTGTCCCTTAAATATATTGAAAATCCGATTCGGTACAATGGATTCCGTGATTCTTGGTCCCGATTATGGGGAAGAGGGCGGTCATCGATCGGTATACGTAACGTATGGTGGAAGCGGGCAGGTCTGTTGATGACGATTCTGCTGTTGTCCTATACGGTATCTCAGATGATGGTCTCACATGCAGCGAACTCCGACTCCCATTCGGTATCGATGTCCAACACATTAAATGGAGAGAATTCCGTAGCGGAGGAACAGGGACAGGATGTGTTGCCAGCTATTACAGGAACGTCAGGCTCTGGCCAAAAGAACGATGCTCATACCCATAAACCGGAAGCAGGAACGAAAGATGATCCGGGGAAAAATGAGAAGCCAACAGGAGAGCCTGCTCCAGACTCAAAACCTGACGACCAAGACAATTCAGTGAATGCTGGCAAGGACGGTCAGTCTGAAGATAAGCCGGCTGATGACTCCGTGACGAACGAGAATGATACACCGGATGACGCCGGATCGAATCAATCCGATAATACGGATCATACGGATGATGCACCTGATTTATCTCAGGACAATGAAGAAACGGCTCCTCCTGCTCAGGATGGCAAGGTTCATTATACCGTCATTGGAGATTCGGTGATTTTGGATGCAAAACCGTATCTGGAGCAAAGTATATCAGGAGTGTATGTGGACGGACATGTCGGTCGTCAGATGTGGCAGGCAGGCGATGTATTGGAAGGTCTGAAGCAAAACAACCAAATGGGCAGCAAAGTGGTGCTGGAGCTCGGGACGAATGGTTCCTTTAACTCCAAAAACTTGAATGCTGTGCTTGATTATCTGAAGGATGAGGATCAGGTATATCTGGTTACTGTGCGCGTACCTCGTCCGTGGGAACGAACGGTGAACAGGGCGTTGAATGAGGCAGCATCCAAATACAGCAATGTCTCGTTAATTGACTGGAACAGTGCAAGTGAGGGACATGACGAATATTTTGAAAAAGATGGCGTACATCTCACTACGCAAGGGTCCGAAGCTTTTGCAGAACTGGTGAAGAACAGTATCCAATAATACGCAATCCATATTTAATACGTTTTAGCAATTATTCATTATATATATAGCCTGGGGTGAAGCTACCGACGGCTGCAACAAGAAAGAGCTCTCATTGTGAGGGCTCTTTTTATATGTTATGAACAATAAGTCAGCAAAGTAAATTCCAAACAGGGGAACCGATATTTTTCACCCCTGCATCCGTGGATCGTCACCTTACGGTATGATAGCGTTACCATTTACAATAAGTGTATTCAAATCGCCGAGGGGGATTATAGAGATGTTGAAAAAATGGCTTTCAGGTTTCCTGGCAATAACATTGTTCTCCATTATTCTGGCTGGCTGTGCTGGCGGGGACACTTCAGAAGGAGGTAGCGGCAACGACAAAGTAACCGTCACACTCTGGCACAACTGGACCGGACAGGACGCAAAGGCGGTTGCGATGCGCAAAATAATTGAAGATTTTCGCGCGGCGCATCCAGATATCGAAGTTGTGGATGAAGGCCTGCCAACAGATGGTCTCAAAACCCGGCTTCGTACGGTGGCAGCTGCCAATGAGATGCCAGACCTGTTCGTGATGTGGCCAGATGCCATGACTAAGGAATTTGTCAAAGGGGATCTGTTACAGCCCATTAATGCAGAGCTGGACGCAAAGCCGGAGTGGAAAGACAACTTTATCCCGAATGCACTGGATGGATACACTGTGGACGGGAATATCTACTCCGTGCCGATGAATCTGGCGCCAAGTTCCTTCATTTATTACAATGAAGCCCTTTTCAAACAGTACAACGTAAAAGTACCTGAGACATGGGCGGAACTGGAACAAGCGATTGCTACTTTTAATCAAAATAAAGTCATTCCCATGGCACTTGGCAACAAGGCCAACTGGGTAGCTCAATCAACGATATTCAGTACACTGGCTGATCGGATTACCGGCACAGACTGGTTCCTGAAAGCGGCAGCACAAGAGGGTGCTAGCTTTACCGATCCACAATTTATTGAAGCCTTGAACAAGATGCAGGAGCTTGGCAACACCAAAGCATTCCAAGATGGATTCAACAGTATCGATGAGACACAGATGATGCAGCTTTATTTCCAAGGTAAGGCAGCGATGGTCATGAACGGCGGATGGGCCTTGGCAAATCTGGTGAACAATGCACCTGAAGAGGTGTTGAACAACACACATATTACGATTCTTCCTCCAGTGGACGGAGGTCAGGGTGAACCAAGAACAACATCCGGTGTAGTAGGAACCGGGTTGGGTGTAAGTAAAAAGCTGAGCGGTCCGCAAAAAGAGGCAGCGATGGAGCTGTTCTATGCGCTGGCAGGACCTGATGGTCAGAAGGCCACATTGGATAGCAGCACATTGGTGAGTTACAAGATTGATCTGGACAAAACCAAAGCACATCCATTGTTCGTAGAATTATATGATCTGATGCAAGAAGTGAAGATCACGCCAGTATACGATTCCAAGCTGGGATCGGCAACGGTTGAGGTTATTAATAATGCATTGCAAGAGTTGCTAATGGGCGGCAAGGCTGAAGACATTGCAGCCAAAATTCAGGCGGCTCAAGCCAATGCAGTTAGTCAGTAACCATTCGTTAAAACCCCTTCCCGGCAGGGGAGGGGTTTTAAGTATGAATGGAATAGTCAGTTGCAAGTTGGTAAAGGCATTTATCGAAGGGAAGTGAACAGATGAACGCACTGCGCAGTCGGCGTTTTATTATGCTGGGGCTGGCCCCGGCAGTCATCATTTATGCATTGTTTGTATTTGTACCGGTCGTGTGGTCGGCATACTACGGTTTCTTCAACTGGTCCGGCATCGGCGCATCCAAATATATTGGTATGGATAATTACGTGGAGATCTGGCATGATCCTGTATTTTGGCGGGCACTGAAAAATAACGTTATTTTTGTATTGGCATCGGTGTTTGGACAAATTCCGTTAGCGTTGATGTTGGCGGTCATATTACACAAAAGCAATCCATTACAGCGGTTTCTGCGCTCAGCCGTATTTCTGCCGATGGTGTTATCCACTGTCGTTATCGGTATGATCTGGCAGTATATCTATCATCCGCAGATCGGGATATTGAACTTTCTGCTGGACGCTCTGGGGCTGGAAAGTTGGAAGCTGCAATGGCTTTCCGATGACAAGATTGCCATTTTCTCATTGGTACCGCCGCTGCTCTGGAGCTTTGTCGGGTTGTATCTGATTATCTTTATCTCGGCACTACAGAATATTCCAGGCGAGATTCATGATGCTGCCAAAATAGACGGTGCTTCAGGAATCCGGAAACTGGTATCGGTCTCTTTGCCCATAATCTGGGGTACGGTTCAGGTAGCGATCATTCTATGTATTTCGGGTAGTCTGAAATCATTTGATCTGGTCTACATCATGACCAAGGGTGGTCCGGCACATGCGACGGAACTGCTTGCAACGTATATGTACAATTCAACCTTTACAACATACCGATATGGTTTTGGTAGTGCGATCTCCACAACCATCGTACTGATCTCTCTGCTGCTGATCGGAACAAGCCAGTGGCTAACTAGTCGCAAACGAAAAGAGAATCAATAGAGAGGAGGAGTTATCATGCGCGTGACACCTGTATCCATGCCATCACCACAAAGCAGCTCGGGCCATCCGATTCGCCGTCTACGTAGCGGAATTGTTTGGACGCTGCTAACGGTCTATGGTATTTTAACATTGTATCCGTTCTACTGGCTCGTGATTAGTGCATTCAAAACAAATGAAGATTTCTATAGCAGGCCCTTTGGTCTGCCGGAAAACTGGAATGTTGCCAATTTCAGCAATGCATGGGAAAGCTCCAGGCTGGGAACCGCTTTTGGCAATTCACTAATTGTATCGGTGGGATCACTTATTCTGACGCTGTTTATTGCAGCGCTGGCTTCATTCATCCTGGCTCGTTTCCAGTTTCGCTGGAAAGGGTTGATCATGACCTTCTTTGTTGTTGGTATGCTCATTCCGATCCATAGTACACTTGTCCCCTTATTTATTTTAATGAAACAGATGTCCTTGCTAAATACGTACTGGGCCTTAATATTACCTTATACGGCTTTTGCATTGCCTACGGCTATTTTTGTGCTTACGGCTTATCTGACAAGTGTTCCACGTGATATTGAAGAGGCAGCTTTTATTGATGGAACAGGACTTTGGGGGCTGTTTACCCGGATCATGTTACCCATGTCTGTACCTGCGTTGTCAACGGTTACGATCCTGAGTTTCCTGCATGCGTGGAATGACTTTTCATTTGCGCTTGTATTCATCAACAAAACCGGATTGAAAACGTTACCGCTGGCCATTGCGAACTTTGCGGATGGGTATCAAACCGATTACGGATTAACGCTTGCTGCCATGACCCTATCGGTCATTCCAACCATTATCTTGTATCTCATATTCCAGGAACAAGTTATGAAAGGCATGACAGCAGGAGCTGTCAAAGGATAAGCGAAAGCGCATCCAGAGGAGGAGAAACGTTTGGCACGCTGGCTCACATCTTCGTTACAAAGGAAGCTATCGGTCGTCGTGACGGCTTCAATGATTGTGCCATTGCTGGCGTTGGGTCTGTTCGCCTTTCTGATCTCTTCCCGCATTACAGAGCAAAAAACAAAGCTGTCCGGCATGGATACGCTGAAACAGGTGGAAGCGAATCTTCGTTATATGTTACAAGATGCCGAGAACCTATCGATTTTTCTGATTGGAGAACGGGACATCCAGCAGTATCTTAGCCACAATGAAGATCATGAGCTGGACCGGGTGGATATCCTGGGCAGGATGACCAATCTGGCTGCTTCCAAGAAATATATTGCGAACATCGCCATATATCCAAGCCGATTCGATGCCACATTGTCTACGGCTACCTGGTATGAATCCAATAATTCAAGCTTATCTTATCCACCAGTGCCGAGCGGTGAAGCAGTGAAAAAATGGACGGGGGTATACCCGGTGCAGAATTACGCGGGTATTCAAAATGTGATCACATTGGTTCGGCCAATCCGTAGTATCCATGATTATCGACCCATCGGCTGGTTAGCCATTAGTCTGGATGAGAAGGCCATATCCAAGGGATGGGCGGCTCTGGGATTAGGCAGAGGGCAAGGCAGACTGGAGCTCATCGGCAGTTCTGGAGAGATTCTGTCTTCGATGGACAAATCTCGGCTTGGACTTAAGCTGGAAGGTGTCGAACCAGGGATTTCGACGTTAATTCAGGATGGCGGTAGCGGAACCACCACGTATGGCAGTGGTGACGATAAACGGACGTTGCTCTATTATCCGGAAGAATTGACGGGGTGGACGTTGGTTGGAACAGTCCCATACGACCAGTACAAGTCCGAGAATCGGTACATTCTTATTCTAACCGGCTGCGCCGTTGCCATGTCTGCTGTGATCAGTGCTGGCTTGGTCTGGTTTACGGTGCGGCGTGTGACGAGGCCGCTTCGTGTGCTTACCCGGCATCTGTCCCGAATTGATCCGGAACGCCCGCTTCCTCTGTTTCGATCTGAAAGTGATGACGAGATTGGCAGGCTTGGGGAGAGTTACAATCTGCTCGGTGCACATATTCAGTTATTAAAGGAAGAGGTTATTCGAGGTGAAGCTCGCAAAAAAGAAGCGGATCTTCGGGTGCTTCAGGCGCAGATTAATCCGCACTTCCTATATAACACGCTCTCTTCAATTCATTGGATTGCCTTGATGTCTGAAGAGAAGCGGATTGCGGATATGGTTGAGGGCCTAAGTGATTTTCTACGTATCAGCTTGAACAATGGTCAGGATTACTGCCCTGTGGAACAGGAGATTGCTCATATTCGCCATTATGTGCGTGTGCAGTCGATTCGTTTCCCTGATCAATTTGTGTTGCATTATATCGTAGATCCAGCGCTTGAGAAGCGAATGATGCTGAAGTTATTGCTGCAACCGCTTGTTGAGAACGCCATGATTCATGGCATTCAGCCCAAAGCAGGCGTGGGTACCATCACTATAATGATTCGCAAGGACCCGGATAATGAACAGATGAATGTGCTGGTGCTGGATGATGGTGTCGGCATGGAGCAGGACATGCTGGAACAATTAAGGATAAGCATTAGGGAATGGAAGGGAAAACAGCCGGAAAAACAGCTAAACCAAGGCGGTTATGGGCTCTGCAATGTAAATGAGAGACTGCTGCTCCATTATGGAGCGGATGCACAGCTTGAAGTAGACAGCAGGGTTGGGGGAGGTACCCGGATTTCGTTTTCCATTCCAATCTTGGAGGGTTCGTCATGAGACTATTAATTGTTGATGATGAAGTGATTATCCGTACAGGGCTTGCCAGCGTTATCGCGTGGCATGAACTCGGAATTGAACTTCTTCAACCTGCTGCCTCGGCAGAGGAGGCGTTAACACGTTTGGCTGAGGAACGTCCACATATCCTGATGACGGATATTCGGATGACAGGCAGATCAGGGCTGGAACTGGCAGAAGAGGGTCTGAAATTGTTACCTGAGCTGGAGGTCATTATTTTGTCCGGATACGATGACTTTTCTTATGCCCAACAGGCGATTCGCCAAGGTGTTACAGATTATCTGCTCAAAACAAGCAAGCCGGAAGAGATCATCAAAACCGTATTACAGGCCAAACAGCGAATCACGGAACGTTGGGCAGAGAAGTCCAGAGAGGGCCAGCTTATGCGGGAGAATCGAGAGCGGTTATTTGCCGGGTGGATCATTGATGGTGACACCGCTTCGGGCCATTTTCCTTCATTCTTGCGATCTGATGCTGGAAAAGAGGCAGGGGTTGTTGGCCTTGATGATGAACAGATTCTCAGACAAGTCATTATTCTTCGAGCAGAGGGTTGGGATCGATCCTCGGATGCGCTATTACGATTTGCGGTGCAGAATACCCTGGAGGATATGTTACCTGGTGCCATTGCTCATGTAGAGAAACAGCAAATTATCTGTGTAGTTTCATGGCCGCCTGTAGAACATGAAACTACGTTCAGGCTGGAGAGTGCATTACGTCGGGTGGAGCAATTACTGAAGTGCACCCTGCGAGCAGCGGTAGGTCTGCCTATGCGTGGATATGCAGATCTGCACGAAAGCTATAGAACTGCTTCAGCTGCCTTCCGATATCGGGGTTTGATGGATTATAAAGTATGGCATTATGAGCACGTTCAGGATCGCCAAGGTGGTAAAACTGTACTTACGCACGAAGCGGAGACCAGACTTGGTACAATATTGCTGGATAATGATTCAGTCACGTTAACGACATGGACGCGGGAACTTGTGGCTAATCTGATTACAGAACCGGAGGTCACACCAGAATCGTTCAATGCTTGTCTGCACTCGGCCGTCATTGCAGGTCATCGCTGGCTGACTCGCACAATGCGAGCCACAGGGCGTGAAGAACCCGCAAGGCTCGAGCCCTGGTTGCCGGAACCAGATGCCGAAGCTGCGGAGCTCGGGGATATGTTGTTCCATCATCTGTATGGTCTGATGCATGTCTATCATAGCCGAATGGGTCAGGGACAGGCTACCCATGTGCAGAAGGCTATCGGTTATATTGAATCATCATTGGCGCAGGATATTAATCTGCAGCAGGTAGCTGGACATGTTCATTTACATCCGGGTCACCTCAGTGAACTGTTTAAAAAAGAAATGGGTGTGACCTTCGGAGATTTTGTCACCGATATGCGTATACGAAGAGCGATGGATATGCTCGCGGTGTCTCCAGCGAAGGTTAGTGAAGTCGCTGCAATCAGCGGCTACGAGGACGTGAAATATTTTAGCAGACTGTTCAAAAAACATACCGGCAAGACCCCGAGTGAATATCGCGAAGAGGCGTTGTCGTTCAAGCCTTCGGGAAGTTAGAAATGAGCAGATTAGGAAACATGTCTTGCCTTATTGCAAACGTTTTCGATATGGTATTACTCAGGGTTATTGGAGAGTGAGGGCATACGGATGAAGACCTATAGTTCAAGTCAGGATTTATCGGGACAATGGAAGATACAACATTTTGAAGTTGGAGAGAAGCGGGCAATGGATGTGGCAGCAGCTGCGCTGGATGACCGTTTCTGGATCGGGGCTGAAGTGCCTGGCGATGTACATGCTGCACTGGTTGAGCGCAGTATCATTGATCCGCCCTATTACGGACATAATGATGCCAAAAGTCGCTGGATTGAGCAAAAGGAATGGTGGTACCGCACAACCTTCAATCTGGTGAGCGATGCAGAGACAGAGGAGCACTTTGAATTAGTGTTCGAAGGATTGGATACGTTTGCAACGATATATGTCAACGGCCATGAGGTCGGGAAAACGGCCAATATGCTTATGTCACATACGTTTAATGTAACGTCTCTGGTATGCAGCGGCTGGAATGCGATTGCTGTCAAGTTTGATCCGCTTCACCTGCATCACCGGGACAAAGAAACCTTTGACTGGTCCTCGTATACGAAGGAACGGCCATGGTTGCGAAAAGCAGCGATGAATTTTGGCTGGGACTGGGGTCCACGCATGGTTACGGTGGGGATCTGGGGTGCGGTAAGGCTGGAAAAACGAACAATCGCCAAGCTGGAAAATGTGTATGCTCGTACGGAATCAGTCAGTTCAGAGTTGGCAGTCTTACATGTCACAGCGGATGTGAAGTCGGTCTTGTCTTACCGTAGCAGACAGAAACGTGAGCAGGCTGTGGTTGCGACCTGTAATGTTCGTCTGTTGGATCGCAGTGGACACGAGGTGGCAGGTGTCACTGAACTACCCGTAGAGGGTGGTATAGCAGATACCACATTAAACGTTACGTCACCTCAGTTATGGTGGACTCATGATCTGGGTGAACCTTATCTGTATATGCTGGAGGTTACATTATTCGCAAATGGCGTTGAAGTGGATCGTTATAGCGAGCCTTATGGGTTACGAACGATTGAGCTGGCTCTTCACAATGAACGGGGTGAAGATGCATTTACTTTTATTCTGAACGGAGTCAAAGTATATGCCAAGGGTGCCAACTGGATCCCGGCTGATCATCTGATTGGCGCCATCCCAAACTCTCGGTATCGTGAGCTTGTCGAGCTGTCGGTGGAAGGGCATATGAACATGCTGCGTGTCTGGGCTGGTGGTATATATGAGAAGGATGTCTTCTACGATGAGTGTGATCGGCAAGGGGTGTTGGTGTGGCAGGATTTTGCATTCGCGAATGCACTGTTCCCGGATTTCAATCGTGATTTCATGGATAATGTACGGCAAGAGGTAGAAAACAATGTCTTACGTCTGCGTAACCGTGCCTCGCTTGCCCTCTGGTGTGGGAATAATGAAATAGATTGGCTCTATGATATGAAGTCTGCAAGTGGAGATATTACCAGTCCGTTCTACGGCGAACAGATATATCATGAGCTAATCCCTGAAGTGCTGGAGCGCTTGGATCTGTCTCGTCCGTACTGGCCTTCTTCGCCGTTCGGCGACAGCAACGGTCAGGATGCGAATGACCCGGATGTGGGGGATCGCCACAATTGGCAGGTATGGCATGGTTCGGTCTATCCAAGGAAGCATGGAGAGCCGCCGCTGCTGGACTACAGTATTGAAGGTGTAACGTTCAAAAATTATAAAAAGGATCATGCGCTGTTCAGCAGTGAATTTGGTATGCACGCCTCGGCAAATCGTTACACACTGGAGAAAAATATGCCCGCAGGGCAGTTTTACTGGGGCAGTCCGGAGATGGCCTATCGTAACAAAGATACCAATCACCAGAAAGGTATTCTGCTTATGGAGGGTTACACAGGCATTCCGCAAGATATAGAAGAGTATATGAACTACTCCATGCTTACTCAAGCAGAAGGGCTGCGATATGGAATTGAACATTTCCGACGCATGAATCACCGCAACAGCGGAGCTCTTGTATGGCAATTGAACGATAGTTGGCCAGGAACAAGCTGGTCCATGATTGATTATGAACTGCTGCCGAAAGCATCCTTTTATTATGGGAAAATATTCTTTCATCCTGTCCTGTTGTCACTGGAGCATGAGCCGGGGGAGCCGCTTGCATTGTGGGTTGTGAACGATACACGTGACGTCTTGAAAGGGGAGCTTCGACTCAATGTCTATGCATTTGATGGAGAGAAGATCTACTCCAGCTCACGTGCTGTTGAAGTAACATCCCAATCCTCACGGTGTATTGTTGAATTAACTGAAGTAGAGGTGTTACAGGGTAGACGCGCGGAGGAAGTAATGGTTGAGTTGGTATCCGAAGGATTTGCGGCACCGAGTAATCGTTACTTCTTGCGTGATCCTAAGGATGTGACGGTGCCAGAGTCGCAATTGAGCGTACATGTGAACGAGGAGGAGCAGTCTGTTACGGTTACGGCCAGTGGTGGGATTGCACGATTGGTGAAGCTGGAGCTTCCCCTTGGGCGTGTCCGATTCAGTGACAATTATTTCGATCTGCTCCCCGGTGAGAGCCGAACAGTGAGACTACGTCATCCAGAGCAAACGTCTCTGCCTCTGACGGAACTTCGAGTTAGTGCCATGAACGGCAGAGAAGGATAAAATAATAATCACAGACTTCGAATCTTATTCGAGGTTCAAGGTGGTAATCCTGAGCAGGGATGCCACCTTTTTTACTTTTGCAGCAGGGTGAGTTCCTGTCGTTGTGTCAGGTGGTTTAGTCCTTATTCCACAAGCGAAACTTCCAATCGGGTTCACATCTTGAATCATTAAGGTTAGAATGATATAGAGAAATCGTTTTCAAAGGAGGTGGATTCATGTCATTTGTCTTTTATCCGGAGATGGTTATATTCATTCTGATGTTGATCCTGCTGATTATTGGTATTGTATATATCGTTCGTAAAAGCAAACAAGTATTACGCCGCTTAAGCAATCTGGAGAAAGCAGTATATGAAAAAGATAACATCTCATCCTATCCGAAGGACGTTGATACTGTACAAGAAGGAGCACCCAGAGAAGACACGTTTGCTCCACGCAAACGAAAATGAAGAAGGATACGGAATTACATAAAAAAGATAAACCAACAAACCAAACAGCCGATTCTTCTCTATGAGGAAGTGATCGGCTGTTTGGGCATATAGGCATTTTATCTGTATTAACTGGGTTTAGAGAAAGGATTCATACCGCTGTTGGAAAGAGGATTCCATCTCCACTTGTCGTGCAAGTTGCTGCTGTACCTTTGCACCGCGAATCGTCTGAAGTTCCTGAAGTTGTGCAGTGGAACTGAATTGATCTGCAGCCATTTGGACAAGTAATTCGGAGAGCACATCCGCATCTTCGAGCGCGGCATTAAGTCCAAACGCACCGGTTGGGGTCATGGTATGAGCGGCATCACCGATGAGTACAACATTGTCCTGTGCCCACGACGGGCAATAGCTGCTTTCGACAGATAACAGAACAAAATCACTCCAGCTCTGAATGTTGGCAGCTACTGAATCAGACAGGCAAGGAAAAGCAGATACAAGTTTATCTACAAAAGGCGCAATCGGCTGCTCTCGCAGCTTGGAGTATGCTCCCTCGGGAATGTTCCATCCAATCTGAACATAACCGCCGAACTGTGAGAACAGTGCGAGCTGTTGACCATCCATGCTGGCCATTCGAACAGCGGGTTCCCAACCTACGGGTGCCGGAATGCGTGCCCAGAGCAGATCATACCCATGCTTACGAATCTCCGGGGTCATACCGGAATGTTTGCGTACAGCAGAGTATCTGCCATCAGCACCCACAATTACAGATGCTTCAATGGAGGCAGGAACACCCTTCTGCCGAATGTTAATACCCACGACCTGGCCGTTCTTGTCTCGTAACAAACCGGTCATAATCGTATTGAATAGTACTTGTTCGTTTGAATTGTGCTGCTGAGCATGCGACACGATGGCTTCCAGGAGATGATCTTGGGGTACATGAATACCAACATGAGATTCTCCATTGCCTGGTGATACCGTATGAATAATCTGCCCATTTTCCCAATACTGAATCTGTTCCAAGAGCAGCGCTCCTCGTTCCTGAATGAGGGAATAGAGGGCGTGTTTATTCAAAATGGCTTCGCCATCCACATTAAGCAACTCCCCGCGAAACGACTTGTGCAGGTGGGGCTGCCGCTCAATGAGCATTGTGGAGATTCCTTTTTGATTCAGTAAATAAGAAAGCAAAGCACCGCCAGGTCCCGCGCCGACGATGCAAACGTCCGTTTTGAGTTGTGATTGTGTATTCTGATTCATGTGCATAAGTCCCTTGCATTATAATGGTGACGCTTTATTTACTTTATAACAACAGATTTATTAAAATCATTAAGTAACTAAAAGTAACTTTAAAGATATAGGTTATTATAAACAAACCCGTTGCCATAATGCAATAGGCGAAACCCAAAATAAAACAAGAGTCTTGCAGCCAACGATAGGGTGTCGGATACAAGCGCATTTTTCACAAACATCATAGTGTAAATATGTTACAATATAAGGTAGGTTATGATGAAAGGCGGAGGAACGTTTATGAGCCCGGATACGGAGCGAAACTCTCAATTGGCAAATGTAGATCAATTGTTGGAGGCCTTCTTCAGATATAAAAACAAAGTATTGGATCAGCAGCAGAAGACCGAAACCAACTGTAAACTGAATCCGACAAAAAGTCATATATTGGGCATGATTTTACGTGAAAAACGTTGCATGGCGGTTGATGTGGCCAGACAACTCAGTTTGACTTCCGGCGCAACCACCATTGTACTGAATCAACTGGAGACGGAAGGGTTGATCCAGCGGGTGCGCAGTGAAGAAGACCGGAGAATTGTGTGGCTGTCCTTAACGGATGAAGGCGCGCAGCTTGCCAAGACACTTAATGCGAATCGTGGCCGAATGACGTGGGAATTGTTGCAAGCACTTTCCGAAGAGGAGCAACAGCAGATGTTTGGCATGCTGAAGAAAATTGAACTGAAACTGCTGGAGAACATGAAGTCGTTTGAGCAGATCCACCGGTAGTCCATAATATGACTTGATTCCTTGAAGACGTCAGTCCTCATGAGTTCGTCCCTAATTGCGGGGGGATGAACCTTGAAGACTGGCGTTTTTGAGTTGGTTTACAAATGAAAGCGAACCACATGATCTGTCATGCCTTCTTGGATCAAAATTTCTTTTTGCTTGCTGCCCATCAGGTCAAAGTGGGGAAAGGGCTGCCGCCGATGAATGTATCGCGGGTCCAACCCATGATCGTTGCACCAACGTTCGAGACGTTCCAGATCTGCACAGCCAACTTTGGTGACACTGGTGATAGCGGGAAATCGGTTGTCAATCCAGAAATGAGTGAGGTACGCAATCTCACCCCGAGCCACTTGTTCTTTCCACGCAGCAAGCTCTTGTCGTTTAATTCCAAATGCCATAGATGCAAGTTCCTTTCCAAACGGGTATTGTCCTGAGCATATTGTAACATCTTATATACAGAATCCATCAGAATTCTTTCATTCAGACTAGTCTGAAGCCAGTTGAATGGGTATATGAATATGACAACATTTTTATAATAAAGGTTGGATTATGTTAAAATAAACCTATACAACAAAGGTTTCACCACTTCTATAGCGGAAAGGGATTGTCATCATGGAAATATTTATTGCCGTACTTGTGTTACTGGTACTGATTGGTTTATCCAATATTTTAAACCGGTTTGTACCCTTTATTCCCATTCCGCTCATTCAAATCGTGCTTGGTGTAGCTATAGCTTTGCTTCCCGCAGGTGTTCACCTGCCGTTGAATCCGGAATTGTTCTTTGTACTGTTCATCGCTCCTTTGTTATACAACGATGGTAAGCGAACGCCAAGGAATGAATTATGGAATCTGCGTGCACCGATACTTCTGCTTGCACTAGGGCTTGTATTCGTGACGGTGGTCGTGGCGGGATATGCCATTCACTGGCTGATTCCTTCGATTCCGTTACCTGCTGCTTTTGCTCTTGCAGCCATACTGTCCCCGACAGATGCTGTGGCCGTTGGCGCCATGGCGGGCCGGGTACATTTGCCCAAAGGCATACATAGGCTTCTTGAAGGTGAAGCATTAATGAATGATGCATCTGGCCTCGTGGCCTTCAAATTCGCAATTGCAGCCACAGTTACAGGTGTATTTTCCCTGGCGAATGCAACCTTCAGTTTTATTCTGATTGCGATTGGCGGACTTCTTGTCGGGGCATTGTTATCTTTTCTGTTAATCAGGCTAGGGGTATGGATCCGTAGACTGGGCATGGAAGATGTGACCATTCACATGCTGCTGCAAATCCTGACGCCATTTATCATCTATCTGGTGAGTGAAGAAATTGGGGTATCAGGTATTCTAGCGGTAGTGGCAGGCGGTATTATCCACGCCATTGAGCGTGACCGCGCTGAATCGGTTCAGTTGAAAATGCAGGTGGTATCTGCGAGCACATGGTCAGTCATTTTATTTATACTAAATGGTCTGGTGTTTGTTATTTTGGGTGTACAGGTACCGGATGTGTTGAGTACCATCTTTGAAAATGTTTCGTTTAATAATCTGCAGGTGTTGGGATATGTGGGCTTGATCTCGGTGCTACTGCTGGTTCTACGTTTTCTCTGGATCTATCTGTTCTGGCAAGGGAATGAATTGCTGCGTACCAAATCCTCTATTGGCCGGCCCAGATTCAAGGATATTACGATCATTTCCCTCTCTGGGGTGCGGGGGGCTGTAACATTGGCGGGTGCGTTCTCCATTCCTTATGTGCTTCAGGATGGATCACCTTTCCCTGAACGGGATCTGATTATTTTCCTCGCGGCAGGAGTTATCCTCTTTTCCCTGATTGCGGCGAGCGTGTTTCTTCCAGTTCTGGCCAAGGACGATGGGAAATCCACAGAAGAAACACCGCAGAAGTCAGAACGAAAAGCACATGACATTATGCTGAATGCGGCAATACGAGCTGTCAAATCCGAAATGAACGATGAGAACAAAGCTGCGGCACTCGCGGTTGTCTCCGACTTGTCCAAGTACATCAGACAGGCCGCAGGTCAGCTTACCGCCGATAAACGCAAAGATATTCAAAAACAAGAAACGGCTATTAACCTGATTGCCACCCGGGCGGAGCGTAAAGAAGTTGAAGTAATGTTAGACGAAAATGCAATTGCTTCTGATGCGGCCTTCAAATGTGACAGCTGGCTGGATCGCAAGGAAATGATGCTGGCGAATCGCGCAAACACTCAGTTCATGACCTCGATCAGCGAGATCGGGCGTGTGTTAGGACATCTGTTCACCAACCGGTCCCAGAAGCCGAATCAACCATTCATGCTTGAAAATGCAGAACTGTTCCGTCAGGTGAAGCTGCGCACCTCTGAAGCAGCAATTAAGGCTATTCGTGCCCATATGAATGATGGGAATCGTGTCGTCGCACTGTCGGTCATTGCCAAGTATGAGCGTGTAATTGCCAAATTGCGCACCTGGAACCAGGGTAAAACGGAAGATCCGTTTAATCAGGAGAAATTGGAGTTGCAGATGGTGGCGATTCAGGAACAGCGTAATACAGTGCAACAACTGTATGAAAACGGCGAAATCACCCGTGATGTGGCTGCAAAACTGCGCCGGTTTATTAACGACGTGGAAGCAACTGCGCTCAAAAACACCTAACCCGATAAATCCGATATTTTAAATATGCTAAACGGTTTGATATAATATGGGACAAGAAAGACGTTACAACTAAATTGTACTTATTCGATCAGTGAAGGAGAGATGAGACATGGCAGAACAACAAATTCGGTTGGGTAAGACGGATCTGATCGTGAATCCCATTGGACTGGGTGCGAATGCAGTAGGCGGACATAATATCTATCCGGACATGCTGAATGATGAGACGGGTAAGGAAGTGGTCCGTACAGCTTTGAAACAAGGTATTAACTTTGTGGATACGGCGTACATCTATGGACCGGAGCATTCCGAACGACTGATTGGTGAAGTACTGAAGGAAACCGGTCAGCGGCAGAATACCATCATTGCAACCAAGGCAGCTCATAAATTAGTGGATGGCAAGATTGTCATAGATAACTCACCTGCTTTTCTGAAAACATCCGTGGATGAGGCGTTGAAACGTCTGCAAACCGATTACATTGATCTGTTCTACATCCACTTTCCGGATGAACATACGCCTAAGGATGAAGCGGTAGATACGTTAAAACAATTAAAAGACTCTGGCAAAATTCGTGCCATTGGCGTATCTAATTTCTCCATTGATCAGTTGCGTGAAGCCAACAAGGACGGGCATGTAGACGTACTGCAATCTGAATATAATCTGTTCAAAAGAGATGCGGAGAAAGAGCTGTTGCCGTATACGGCTGAGCATAACATTTCTTTTGTTCCTTACTTCCCTCTGGCAGCGGGACTGCTGGGCGGGAAATATAATCGTGATACAACCTTTCAGGATGGACGGGCAAAGAACCCGCTGTTTACAGGTGAAGCTTTCATTGAAAATCTCGATAAAGTTGAGCAACTGCGCAGCATAGCACAATCCAAAGATGTTGAGGTCGCGCATCTGGTTCTGGCCTGGTACCTTACTCAGCCTTCTATTGATGCATTGATTCCGGGTGCCAAGCGACCGGAGCAGGTCATTAACAATCTGCAAACATTAAATGTGGAATTAACTGCTGAGGAAATTGCAGTCGTGGATCAGATCTTTCGTTAATGAGTTCGGGTGAATCGGGAAATGCTAACAGGGAGTTTACGTATGAAGACAAAGTGAGGACACCACATGAACCTGAAGGCAGCCCGAGTCATCGGAATGTTCACGCTAATTATTTTGCTGGGTAGCAGTTCTGCCTATGCAAAGCCTGTACAGAAGAACCGTCAGTATTATGAGGAACGAGGAGAGATTGTGTGGGAAGTTCCCACACAGGATAAACTCATCGCCCTTACCTTTGATGATGGACCAGATCCGATTCAGACTCCGCAGATCCTAGCTTTGTTACAGCAGTATCATGCTAAAGGAACTTTTTTTGTACTTGGCAAATGGGCAGATAAATTTCCTAAACTGATTAAGCAGGAACAGCTCGAAGGGCATGAAATCGCCAACCATACGTATGCGCACACGTATGCAGTTCGATCAACTAGTGCGGACAAGTACATGAAGGATATGAACGAAGCGGAAAGTTCCATCATTAAAGCTGGCGCGGAGCGTCCCCTGTTGTTCAGACCACCGGGCGGCTATTACAATGACATGGTCATCCAGGCTGCCAAACAAAAAGGGTATACCATTGTACTCTGGTCTTGGCATCAGGATACACGGGACTGGGCTTCTCCAGGTGTATCGGCTATCGTTAACAAAGTGTTGAAGAACGCACGTAATGGGGATATTGTACTTTTTCACGATAAGGTGGAAGGTAAGTCGCATACGGTAGCAGCACTCAAAACGATCCTGCCGAAATTACAACAGCAGGGCTACCAATTCGTTACGGTGTCTGAGCTACTTGCTGTAAAGGCACGCGAAGCCGCGAAGGATGGAACCTCGCCCTCGTCTATTTTGAAGCATGTGCAGCCCTGAACATGGTAATCCAATTAGAAACCGTAGGTCTCAGTTGAAGAGACCTGCGGTTTCTTTATCTTGGTCTTCATATCAACCATGGAACCATCCTTAGGAGGTTATTGCCGTGTCCCTTTTGTTTTGAAACCAAAACGTCTACAATAGATGGAGCTTTGTGTTTAAGGGTTATATAGTATACAAGATATGAATTATGACATAGAGGAGAGTGAACATAATGAATGGACAACAACGTGTAAATATTAAGCCAGGTCTGGAAGTGGACATTGTGCTGAAGCAGGATCAAGCTACAGGTAAGCTGACACGTGGCATTGTGAAGGATCTGTTAACCAAGTCACCTACACATCCACACGGAATCAAAGTACGACTGACGAGTGGTCAAGTAGGACGTGTGAAACAGGTCATTACAGGAGGCTCGAACTAACTGTGGTCCAAGGCGGGGAGATGAGTACTACCGCAGAAGTAATGGCACATCTGGCTTCAGGTAATGCACGTCAGCAGGACGCATATCATATGTTACAGAGCAGTGGATTGCTCGATATATTAGCTGACTATCACCCCTATCCAGCAGGAACGGTACCAATTGATATTGATATTGATATTCCGGGCAGTGATCTGGATCTGCTGTGTTATGCAGAGGATCTGGGTGTGTTTGAAGCCGAGATACACAATCGAATCGGAGCCGTTGCTGAGTTTCAATGTGTACGTGGTGGGGATCTTCCAGACCAACGTCCTTATGTGACTTGTAATTTGCAAGTGGGACATTGGCCTGTGGAGATTTTTGCCCAATCCGTGCCAGTTTACAGGCAGAATGCATACCTACATATGATCGTAGAGTGGAGATTGTTGCAAATGTGGGGAGACGCGGGACACCGTGAGATCCGCAGACTGAAACAGGCAGGGTGGAAGACGGAGCCTGCTTTTGCTTCTGTACTTGGATTACAGGGAGATCCATATGTGGACATGCTGCATCTGGCAGAGATGAAACGTGAAGATCTCTGGAACTGGGCACGTTCGCGCACGTCTTTTTGAACGGTTTAGCATAACCCTTTGGTCAGATTAGAAAGATGGCTACAATTGTTGTTACCGTGAGTCCCAGCAGTACAGGCTTCAGGTTGCGTCTTGCCAGTTCAAAAGGATTGACTCCGCAGATTGCAGCAGCAGGAATCAATGCCCATGGAATCAAGGTTCCACCACCTACCCATATGGCTGCAACCTGACCTAATGCTGTCAGTACAGGTGCGGAATCTGCCGAACCTGCAAACATGGATGCAATCGAGCCAACCAGGGATATCCCCGAGAACCCCGAACCATCCATTCCGGTCACTGCTCCGGTTACCGTCATTGTAATCGCGCCCACCGTATCATTTAATGGCACCAGCCCAGCAAGTGCGACCCCGAGATCATTCACAATCCCGTGTGAACCTTCAGGAAGAGGGTTGATGAACAACTCCGTAATCGCAGCATCTCCCAGATAAAAAAATGCGGCTATGGGAATAACCGGTCCAAACACCTTGAAACCAAACTGAAATCCTTCTATTAAATAGTTGGTCGTTTCCTCTGGTCCGGCATGTCGATGGGCGGCAAGGGTGACAGCAATCAGTATAACCACAGCGGTTCCGCCAATCAGAGCTGTTGCGTCGCCGCCTTGCAATTTCAATACAAACATCAGAATCACATCAACTGCGAATAACAGAGGGATAAGCAGAGCGAATGCTTTTTGCAAACGGAGTGACATGGCTTGACGTTGAACAGGCTGATTAGTGGGTAGGGAGGTGGACACAGCCTCTGATGAAGAAGAAGGTTCCGTGCTCACGGTACCTGATGTAACGTTTGGGGAATGAACAGGCGAGCCTGATTTCATCTCTTTGCGCAGCATCCAGAAGGCTGTAAGTGTAGATACGGTGCCCATGACAATGACCAAAGGAATGCTGGCCGTCATGACGGAAGTGACTGGTAGACCCGCTGCATCGGCCGTAAGTTTGGGAGCCCCCTGAATAATGTAATCTCCCGAAAGTGCTATCCCATGTCCAAACAGGTTCATGGCAATAGCAGCTCCAATCGGAGGAAGGCCTACACGCACGGCTACTGGAAGCAGTACAGCACCGACCAAAGCTACTGCTGGGGATGGCCAGAAAAATAGTGATACTACCATCATGATCAATCCGATACCCCAATACGCGACCTGAGGAGAACGGATAAACCGGGTGACGGGTGTTACCATGACCTCATTAATGCCGGTTCTGATTAGAACACGGCTCATCGCCACAATAATCGAGATGATAAAGATCGTACTCAGCAATTCTTTTGTTGCATAGATAAAACTGCTGAAGATCCCAGCAACTGACCCGCTTAAGGTTTCGGTTGCCAGAAGTCCAATGGTCATAATACCCGCGACACAGATGATGGTGGTGTCCCTGCGCCGGATCATTACCGCAATAATCAAGACGATAAATGCCAGATAGACATAGTGTAACGCAGTGAGTTGAATATTCATCGAACAGGCCTCCCTACATCCTGGTGACTAACCCGAGGAGTGATATATCGTATGCATGTCAAGATCGGGCGTTCGTGGAGTCCGGGGCTTGCCGCAGCATTTATTTTTAGGGAGAAGCTTCTGAGTAATAATGAAGGATTTTTTTTACAACTGGAGAATTTATTACTACATGAAGCTTGTTACTCTTGAAATTGGAGTGGATGGAAGTCACCAGAATTGATATGTGAAGGTCACGGGACCCCATAGACAGTGGCAAGCAGGGGTGATTACAATAAACATGCCATCATAAGGAAGAAAATAGAAAAAAACTATGTTGAAATAAAGTGTGTGTTCAATAAGTCTGGTTTCAGTACAGCGGACTTTTTGAACTACCTCTAAAAGGGCGGGAATCCATAATCCATGAGCTTTATCCGTTCACTTCGTTTTAAATTTATAGTGGGTCTTACATTGATCATGCTGCCATTATTCATGCTGCTTTATTACAACAACGTCTACGCCATGAAAGTTGTACGTGACAAAGTATCCCTCACCAATATGAATCATCTCGCCAAGAGTGTGGAGCAGAATGAACGTGTGTTACAGGAGACGAATCGGTATTTATATAGTCTGGGCGAGCGGGACCCGGATATTATCTCTCTGTTTTTTCTGAAATACGGCAGCGGCGATTATATCATTGCAAAGCAACGGATTATGAACAAATTCATGACAGATATCGGTTTTTATAATCTAATCGATTCTTTTTTTCTATATGATGCCGTGAATGATGATCTGCTGCTCGCCACTTCAGGCAATTATGATGTCAAAAAGTCGGTTGTGCAGGAGAGTATGCCAGTCCAGATGCAGCAATTGGAAGGGGATATCCAGAAGCCGGAATGGAGCATCGTGCGTGGCGGGACGTGGAATGCGCTGGTGAAAACGGTGCGAATCAACCAGCAGTTCTATGCAGGTGCACTTGTTGATATGAATGCACTGAATCATACACAACAATTCACTGAATCCGGAGATCGGGGAGGTGCAGTCATTGTTGGAACAGACGGTGGGGCACTATCGGATTCCACATTGAATACTGCACAGATTCAGCTGGCTGCAGCGCATCTTCCCGGCCTGAAGAATCCGTATCAGGTGATCTCTGAAGTTGTGAACAAGGGAGAAGCACGTCAATATTTGATGTTGGGTACTGCCTCGGCCATGTCCCAGATGAATTATATCGTGCTGCTGCCTGAGGAAGACATGATGCGTAACCTCCCGTTTTTCCAACAGATCATTCGTCTGCTTCCCATTGGTGCGGCAGTAATTCTGGTTACTGCACTGATCTTTTTGCGGCATCTGTTATTCCGCCCGATGAATGCGTTAATCCGAGGCATGAGAAGGGTCAGCCGTGGAGATCTCGATGTGAAGCTGGACCCGCCATCTTCGTCGGAGCTTGAATTTATGACACGAAGTTTCAATCAAATGACCAGTGAGATCAGGCATCTGAAGATTGATGTGTATGAGGAACAGTTGCGGACGCGGGAGGCAGAGTTCAAACAACTGCAGATGCAGATCAATCCTCACTTTTACCTGAATTCACTCAATATTATTCATAGTCTGGCTTCCTTGCAAAAGCATGAGTTGGTGCAGCAGATGGCTGGTCATCTGGCCGATTATTTTCGATTCAGTCTGCGTGCAGGCAAACGTGTTATTCGTCTGGATGAAGAGCTGGAGCACATTCGTCATTACTTAGAAATTCAAAAGCTGAGGTTTCCAAGCAGATTCGATTTTGAACTGGATATCGAACCGAATCTGGGACATTATGTGATTCCGCCATTAACCATTCAGCCTTTTGTGGAGAATGCCATTATTCATGGATTTCAGCGCCGGACACAAGCCTTTGTCATTCGGATCGTGGCGCGCCTCGGTCAGAAGTCGTCCGGTCAGGTAGATGGGACGGTGCTTCAACTGATGATTGTGGACAATGGTGTTGGATTTGAAGAGGAATTGTTGGGGCGTCTGCAACATGGACAATACGCTGAAGACCCGAGTGGACAGCATATCGGTATATGGAACGTGGCTCATCGGCTTTTAGTGAAGTATGGTGATCAAGCCAGTTTGCAGTTTGGCAATGAGGTGGATCATGGCGCCAAAGTCATCATTGATTTACCCGCTCAGACCGAAGAGGAAGAAGGGGGAGCCTATGCGGAACCTGTTGATCGTGGATGATGAAGTGTATGCATTACAAGCAATGGTGGAAGGAGTCGATTGGCAAGCAGCAGGCATTGACCAGGTATACAGTGCTGGTGATGCCGAAGAGGCACGAAAGATTTTAAAGGCTAATGCTATCGATATTATGATCTGTGATATCGAGATGCCTGGTGAAACAGGGCTTGACCTGCAAAGTTGGGTGTTAAAACATGATCCAGGCATACTGACCATTTTCCTGACAGGGCATGCTTTATTCGATTATGCTCAGACAGCCATTAAGCTAAACAGCTTTGATTATGTGTTGAAGCCGGCTCCAGCGGATCAATTGATTAAGGTAGTAACCCAGGCGGTGGAGAAGATCAAGGATGGGGAGCAGCGTACCCGTACCAACGAAGTTTATGAGACCGTATACAAACGCTGGAAAACCCATAAACCGCTGCTGACGGAACGCTTCTGGAAAGATGCCATCTCTCAGCGTATCACGTTAACCGAACAACGGTTGCAAGAGCTCGCAGAACTGTATGGTGCCGAGATAGATCCGCAGGCTCGTGTGTTACCCATTGTGATATCGGTAGAGGAATGGGTGCGTGATTTTGATTTGCGTGACGAAGAGGTATTGGAATATGCCCTTCGTAATGCAGCCAAAGAGATGCTGCTTAGCGACAAGCCCGGTGAGGTGTTTCAGGATCAAAGTGGATTAAATATAGTGCTTGCTTATGAGCAAGATGGCATCATTCCGAGTGCGAGCGAAGTGGCACAACGTTGTCAGGGATATATTCAGGAATGTGGTACGTATTTCTACTGTCGGTTGTCCTGTTATGTTGGTGCCCCGGTTGCTGTGACTGAGCTGCAAGGCATGTTAAATGAACTGATGGATATGGAGCGGCGCAATATTAAGGAGCTTGAAGAAGTATTTGTCTATGATGAGCGGGGAAGAGATCAGGAAGATCGCTTTTTGCCTATTCCATGGTTTTCGGAATTATCTATTCTTTTTGAGACAGGTAAAGTAGGGGATTTGCGAGAACGTGTGGATGAGATTTTTGAGTTGCTTGCTGCACAGGAGGGTTTATCTCCTGAAATGCTGCATCTCTACTATCATGCCATGCTGCATGTGGTCTATCCGCTGCTTCATCAGAAAAACGTGTCAATACGCAGTCTGTATCCGGGTGAACGGGAGCCGGAGGAGAGTATGGTGACAAGGTCGTTGCCGCAGTTGAAGCAGTGGACGGCTGATCTGATTGATCGTGTTATCCCGGTATTGTACCCGGACGATCATAGCCCCATGACCATTGTGGATCAGTTGTGCGTTTATATTGAAACTCATATTGGTGAAGAACTTATGCGAGAGGAACTTGCAGCTTTTGCCGGATTCAATCCAGCTTATCTATCACGTCTGTTTCGGAAAGAGAAGGGGATGTCCCTGTCTGAGTTTATTCTGCAGGGCAGAGTAGCCAAAGCGAAGACATTGTTGTCCCAGTCCACCGTCAAAGTGACGGATATCGCTGGCAAGGTGGGGTACTACAATTACTCGCATTTCACCAAAATGTTCAAAAAGTGCACGGGTATAACGCCACAGGAGTTTCGAAAACAGTCACGTACCGTATAGTTCAGGGCGCAGCATGCTGCGTCTTTTGTTTTTTTTGGTACTAAAGTCATAATTTGATAAGTCAACAGGTCACCACAGCAGATAGAGGTCTTACTCGCCCCGCCGTATACTTGAACCACAGGAGCCGCAACGGAGCTTCATCCTGAGGAAGAATTCAAGAGGAGTGAGGGAGAACAAGTTATGAAGACACAACCCCAGGCGGGTAAGGGAGTACGGATATCGGAAATACCGGGAGAAACAGTCCGAAAGCGCAAGTCTGTGTGGCACAATCTTGGCAAATTCAAGGTGCTGTATCTCATGTTCTTGCCAGGTGTCCTGTTTCTACTGGTGAACAACTATATGCCGATGTTCGGCGTTCTGATCGCATTCAAAAATGTAAACTATGCAGATGGTATTTGGGGTAGCCCATGGAGTGGATGGGACAATTTTAAATATTTGTTCTCAACCAGTGATGCATGGGAAATTACCCGAAATACACTCGCGTATAACACGGTGTTCATTGCACTGAATCTCTTAGTAGGTGTCGGGCTTGCTATTCTGCTCAATGAAGTGAAGAACAAGGCAATGTCCAAGTTATATCAATCACTTATGCTATTACCGTATTTCCTGTCCATGATTGTGGTCAGTTATCTGGTACTGGCTTTCCTGGGCAAGGATTCAGGCTTCATGAACTCAACGGTTCTGCAGATGTTCGGCGGTCAGCCGATCGACTGGTATTCAGAGCCGAAGTATTGGCCGTATATTTTGCCACTGGTGAACACATGGAAGAATATTGGATATTATGCGGTCATTTATCTGGCAGCTGTCGTGGGTATCGATGAAGAATATTATGAAGCAGCTGTGCTCGATGGCGCAACCAAATGGCATCAGATACGCTTCATCACCATTCCGTTTCTCGTCCCATTAATCGTCATTATGACATTATTGCAAATTGGCCGTATATTCTATGCAGACTTCAGTCTGTTCTACCAGGTTCCATTGGAATCGGGGGCGCTGTTCCCTGTAACGAATGTACTGGATACCTACGTATATCGTACGTTCCTTATCGGTGGAGATATCGGGATGTCATCAGCAGCCGGTCTATACCAAGCAATCGTTGGATTTGTGCTGGTTCTTGTATCCAATACCATCGTAAGGCGAATAGATAAAGATAATGCATTATTTTGAGAGGAGGCAAGTCAGCTGTGAAATCACGTGATCCACTAGCCGTATCGAAGCGTTCCGCATCCGTTATTCATGCGATGTTTCTATTCTATGCCATTGCCTGTATCGTGCCGATCCTGCTTGTCTTCGCCATCTCATTTTCGGACGAGACAACAGTAATTGCCAATGGATATAAGCTTATTCCAGAGAAATTCAGCCTGACGGCTTATGAGTTTCTGTTCAGAGATATGGATCAGATCATTCACTCGTATGGTATATCCTTTATCGTTACCGTTGTAGGTACCATTACAAGTGTTGCGCTGACCGCATTGTATGCGTATCCGCTCTCACGGAGAGATCTGCCTTACCGGGGCTGGTTCGCCTTTTTCATCTTCTTCACAATGTTGTTCAATGGGGGGCTGGTACCTTGGTACCTGGTCTATGTCAACGTATTGGATCTGAAAAACTCCCTACTGGCACTCATTATGCCGCTACTGCTATCCCCATTCTTTGTACTGGTCATGCGTACATTCTTCGCGAACTCCATTCCGGTGTCTATTCTGGAATCGGCTCGGATTGATGGTGCGGGAGAATTGAGAACGTTTGCACGTATCGTGCTTCCGCTCTCTCTCCCCGTAATGGCAACCGTCGCGTTGTTCAGTACATTGAATTACTGGAATGACTGGTACCTTAGTATGATTTTTATATCAGATAACCGGACGATCAGCCTTCAGTACCTTATGTACCGGACGTTGCTCGATATTCAATATTTAACAACCAACTCCAACGTCTCTTCACAGATTTCGTCGCAGGGTGGATTGCTGAATCTGCCTAACAAAACTCTGCAAATGGCGATGGCTGTAGTCGGTATTGGTCCAATTGTACTGGCATATCCGTTCTTCCAGCGTTATTTCATCAAAGGTCTTACGGTTGGCGCTGTGAAGGGATAACTCTGAACCGGTTAGCGGAGTGGGCAAGGTAAATGAAGATGGACTGAAAGGGCATATACAGAAGTAGTTATCGGTTTAATTGTGAATTGGGGAATTCGGTTGTATGGTTCAACACATGACAGGAGGGGTTCAATTGGTTAGATCATTAAAGGTATGGTCACGCATGATGGCAACGGTTATGGCGCTGAGCCTGGTGCTGGCTGCTTGCTCATCAGACAAGGGTGGAACAACAACACCTGGCGCAGAAGGCGGAGGAGCAAGTGAAGGTGGGGGCAAACCCTATGAAGTGACACTGTTCTACCCAGGGACACCACAGAAGGATGTCGCTCTGGTGGAAGCCGAGATTAACAAAAAGATGGAACCAAAGATCGGGGCCACGCTTAAGATCAATGCAATTGACTGGGGACAGTGGGATAACAAGCTGAATCTCATGATTTCCTCAGGTGAAAAATCAGATATTATATTCACAGCAGCTTGGCAGAACTACACGGTGAATGTAGCTAAAGGCGCATTCTTGCCCTTGAATGATCTGCTTGATGCACATGGTCAGGATATTAAGAAAAACCTGGACCCTGCCTTTCTGGAAGGTTCCCAGGTGGACGGCGTGAATTACGGCGTTCCTACGAATAAGGAACTCGCTGCGACACGTGGTGTGTTGGTACGTAAAGATCTGGCTGACAAGTATAAACTGGACCTGACATCTGTAAAAACTTGGGCTGATCTGGAGCCTCTGCTCAAAACAATCAAGGAAAACGAGCCAGCCATCACACCATTCTATATGTCCAATACCAATGGTAACGGGCTGTTAGAGAATCTGGATTGGGATTATCTCGGTGATGCTTCCGTACCTGGAGTTATCTCCAAAACAGCAGGCGGAACAACGGTGCTGAATGAAGTGGAGACCCCAGAATTCAAAGAAGCGGCTGAACTCGCTCGCAAGTGGTATCAAGCGGGATATATCAACAGTGATGCTGCTACGTCCAATGTGTTCCCGAAAGACCAGGCGAAGGCTGGAAAAGCGTTTCTCTGGACAGATGGCATGAAGCCAGGCAAGGATAAAGAAGAAGAAGGGTATGTGGGTTTCCCACTCACTCAGATTGAGATGACACAGCCAACAATCACGACGGGTGATGCATCTGGAGCGATGCTTGCAATCTCCCGTTCTTCAGAGCAACCGGAGAAAGCGATGCAGGTCATTAACCTGCTGCATTCCGACAAGGAAATTAACAACTTGTTAAACTTCGGAATTGAAGGTACACATTATGTGAAAAAAGACGGACAGGATAATATCATTGCTCTCCCTGATGGCGTAGATGCTAACAGTCGTACCTACAATCCAGGTGCACAATGGCAACTGGGTAACCAATTCCTGAACTTCCTCTGGGATAATGAAGATCCACAGAAATGGGAGAAGTTCAAAGAGTTTAACGCCAAAGGTGTGAAGTCGCCAGCACTGGGCTTTACGTTCAACAGCCAATCTGTCAAAAATGAAATTGCTGCGGTCAACAACGTGAACAAACAGTTCAAGCCGGGTATGACATCGGGCGCAGTTGATCCAAATGAGATGATTCCGAAATATCTGGAGAAATTGAAAGCAGCGGGAATTGATAAAATTATTGCAGCCAAACAGGAACAACTCGATGCATTCTTGTCTAAGCAATAAATGATCGTCAGCCATGACAGAGAGACCTGTGTTATTACAAGCTCTTGTCAGCGGTGAAAATGGAGGACGTTTTCGGTGAACAACCGAAGACGTTCTTTTTATTGTTGTTTTTTTGATTTGGATTGTTAATCATAAATAGGAAAAATATGATATAATAAGGTGGTTGATTAGGGGGTGTTCGTGTGTCGAGAACCAGACTTGTGTTCTCAGGGGCGTTATTGCTATTTGCTATTATCTTTACATGTAACCATCATCTTGGTTTTTCTGTTGGAGATACCATGCTGTCAGCAATAGGTATATCACCGTATACTACATCTTACTTGAGTGGAGTTCATATCACACTTTTCCTCGGATTGGGGATATTCGCGTGTGGATTTTACCTTACTCGCAAAGAAATCGGGAAATCATTCCCCGCTCTTGCAAAAGGGTTATGGATCGTAGTTATCGCTATCGTTCTCAGTTATTCGTACATGACGGATAAATTCATGTATGTAGCCAAGTGGGGAGCTTCAGGCATTAATGCGGTATCCTATGTACAGAATGCAAGTTCTTGTACCTTTAACGTGCTGAAAACGGGTGAGACCCGAGCAACCTGTGATCTGACACTCAAAAATTACGGCAGAGATTCCGTATCCGCCGTGTTATTGCCTGATCTCGCACGCAGTTATAAGTTTAAGGACGATCCACTATTGGAAGCCTTGCAGTCTGTCCAATTAAGGCCCGTACATGTTGAGATTGAACGCCATGGAACGTTTACAGGTAAGTTGGAGTTTTACGGGAAAGCGGAATCCCCTCTGTTCGTCAATGGGAAACTTATGGATATTGTGCTGGATGTAGGCGTGGATGGAGCGAATACGGTATTTGATTATGATATTCCATAGTTGATATTTTTATAGAAAAAAAGAATAATTACATAAACAGAAGTGGAATAAGGTTGGAGTTGAATAGAACGATTAAAGATATATACTGAAATTAGATAGAGAGCTGGCTAATCGCTGGCTCTTTTTGTGCGTGGAAGTTGCATTTAGTGCAGAAATATTGGTTTTATCTCCTTCCCCCTTGAATTGGTAACGCTTACGCTAGATAATGAATCGGTTTGTCTCAAAAAAAATAGTTTGTCTTTAGCGCTTACATCATTACAATTAATGTCACGACAAATTAAGACAAGGTGAGATGAAAAGATGTCATATCGGACAAACCTGTTTTCCAAAATGGTCATTCTTATTCTGATTATGCTGATTCCTGTAGTGCTTTTGTACTGGTACTCCAATCACAAAACAACAGCTGTTCTCAGAGATGAGTTGAATCGATCGAATAGTAACCAGCTTGAATTTTTCCAAAATCAAGTGAACACACACATCGAACTGTTATCCTCATGGCCTAATCTGCTCATACATGATCCTGATATTGGCAGCTTCCGGCGAATCTATGCGGACAGTAACTACTTTGATCTGGATGCGATCAACCTGGTCAAACGTATTCAGAATAAGCTGAGTATTCAGGAAAGCTCATCCAATTGGGCCACGAAATTATATCTGTATTCTCCTTCGCTGGGCAGGGTGGTTTCCGAAAGGGACGCACGTTCTTACGATAAAGAAGCGCTAAGGGAAAATATTATTTCCGGCTGGGATGTACGCAAAATTCAGGATGGGGAAGATGATCGGTTCATGTTTAGCTGGATTACGGTATCTCCATACGGTATTAAAGACCCGGCTAATAATGCAGAAACGATTATTAAACTGGAGTTTGATAGTGACAACATCCGGGATATGCTCGACAAATTCAAAGACGATGGCAGGCATGACCCCTTCTATTTCCGTGAAGAATCGGGTGTTATCTATAACCGGACTTCAGATCGTTCATTAACGAATCAGTTGATGGAAGAACTGTCCATCCATAAACTTCAGGACGTTGATAATCGTACAGTAGTGATCGGGAACGAGCCATATATGGTCAACACTGTGAAATCCAGTACAACAGGCTGGTATTTGGTGGACTATATGCCGCTATCAGATATTCTGAAGCCCATTCATCAATCCAATATGCTGTTCTATTCTTCCATGATTTGTTTGTTGTTAATGAGTTTTGGTGTGGCGTACTTGTTCTATGTACAGGTGCAGGTGCCAGTGAAACAACTCATTCGTGGGTTCCAGCGGTTGAAGCAGGAGGATTATTCCGTGAGGATTAAGCCGAAGGGCCGCAATGAATTCAGTTTCCTGTCCGAACGTTTCAACTTGATGGTGGAGCAGATCCAGCAGTTATTTGAACACGTTTACCTGGAACAGATTCATGTACGTGAAGCTCGGTTGAAGCAGCTGCAATCGCAGATTAACCCGCACTTTTTCTATAATTGTTTCTCTTTCATTACAAGTATGGCGAAACTCAAGCGTATGGACGCTGTTGTAGCGATGTCACATAATCTATCCCGATATTATCGGTATACAACAAGACAGGAGCGGGACGTGGTACCGTTGACAGAAGAGATTGAATTTGTCAGCTGTTATCTGGAGATCCAACGGATGCGTATGGACCGCATTCATTACAAAATTGATCTGTCTGATGAGATGTTAAGACAGGAGGTACCGCCACTCATCGTGCAACCACTAGTGGAGAATGCGGTGATTCACGGTATCGAAGCGGACGCGGAGGCCGGAGAAATAAGAGTATCCGGGGAAAAACAGGGCGGTGTCATGGTTCTTGTCGTTGAAGATGATGGGCAAGGCATGACGCAGGAGGCACGTGAGGCGCTTCTGAATAAGCTCAGGGGAACGATGGATCAGGAGATGGGCTGTGGCCTGTGGAATGTGAATCAGAGACTCCAGCTTCGATATGGGGAGCAGGCAGGGCTGGATGTAACGGAATCGGAAGTTGGTGGATTACGCGTTACGCTGTCATGGCCTGCCGAACAGGAGTTTCTTCTGGAGAATGAAGGATAAGCACTTGGAATGTGTAGCGATGGAATCCATTTGCAGAATGAACGAAATAGGGAGTGAATCACTTGATTGATATATTACTGGTAGATGATGAGACATATGTAACAGAAAGTCTGGAACTTACGATCCCCTGGGGAGAGCTTGGAGTAACGACCGTGCTGCGTGCCGCATCTGGTAAAGAAGCGTTGGAGATTATGGAGGAAAATGCAGTAGATATCGTAGTTACCGATATTCGCATGCCTGGCATGTCAGGACTGGATCTCATTGCAGAGGTAAGCAAGCGCTGGTCTCATATCCGCTGTATTTTACTAACGGGTCACAGTGATTTTGATTATGCTAAAAAAGCCATTCAATTGCAGGCAGCAGATTATATCCTGAAACCCGTAAACGATGATGAGTTTATGGGATCGGTGTCGGCAGCTATCACGTCTCTTCGCGATGAGTGGGATGAATTCGATAAATATCACCGGCTGTTATACAGTCGGAAGTCTGACTATAAAATTTTGCGGGAAAATCTCATGCATGATCTGCTGCTGGGGCGTGAGATCACGGCGCGGGCACTTCGGGAACAACTGCAACAATATGAGATTCATATCGATCCAGAACAATCGGCTGTGATGATGCTGATTCGCCTTACAGGACGTTTCTCATCAATGGACCAGCAGTCTCTGGATCTGATGGATTTTGCGGTAGGTAATATTGCAGAGGAAGTACTTGGAGAGCAATTTAACGTGTGGTTTGGTCGTGGACCCCATGAGTGTCTGGTTATGTTCTTGCAGAATCAAGATCAGATCGAAGCTCCGCAGATGGACTTGGAGACGTTGAGAATCTCAGCTGAAACTTTCCGTGAGCATGTCATTCGATATTTACAGGGAGATCTGTCCATGGTAGTTACACCGTCATTTCCCTTTAACGAGTTGACAGCAGCTTATCGAAAAAGTCTGGGTTCGCTTGTCCTTTCAGGACCGGAAGAACACAAGATTATATATATGGACATGGATCAGGCACTCAGCAAAAGACCGGAGAATGATGCAACGCAGGCGCTCGAAGAGCTGTACAAACCACCTGTACTTCCGCAATTGCTTGAGACCAAGCAATGGGAAGCGGCAGCGCGTAAGCTGAACACGGTCTTTGACGCGGCAGAACAGGTACGATTGTCCAGAGAACATGTGTATGAGATGTATCTTTCGGTAACTAATGCATTTATGTATATCGCCCATAAACAGGGGCATCTGGTCCATGAGATTGATCATGCGGGATTCGATCTGCTCCTTGCTCATCAGTTGATTCAATCCCCCGAGAAGCTGCGGCGTTGGGCCACCGAGATGCTGGCGAAGCTTCAGGAAGAGTTGTCCGATCAGGAAGGTGTGCAGAGCCGCAGGCATGTAATCAAGCAGGTTCAGGAGCTGGTAACAAGAGATACAGGACAGGATCTGTCAGTGAAGATGATTGCGGACAAGGTATATTTACACCCCGTATATCTATCGAAAATTTACAAGGCAGAGACAGGGGAAGGTCTTGGGGACTACATGATTCGTATGCGCATGGAGCGTGCTCTGTATCTGCTTAAGAATAGCAACAAAAAAATATACGAGATTACGAGTGAACTTGGCTATCAAAATCCGCAATATTTCAGCAAAATGTTCAAAAAACATTATGGTATGACACCAAATGAATTTCGGGATCAGGCATAATTTCAACAACATTCCAGAATATAGGTTGGCAAAGGTGCAGAAATCTTGATTTCGTATCATAGGCTCAAAGGCCTGGTCAGCCTATAATGAAAGGGTAACCAAAACGATTTAAGGGGGAACAACATGAGAGCGCAATCAACAAAAAAGAGATTCTTGACGCTTCTCGCTACAACGCTGAGTCTAACTGTCGTTCTTGCAGGATGTTCAGGAGGCAGTGGGGGCGGAGATAGTGCAACACCAAGTACATCTGGAACCCAAAACGAATACAAAGAGAAATATGATCCGGCAGTTACTATTACTACAGCATGGGGAATCGATCCAGAGCTGAAATTTAAAAATGGCGAATCCATGGAAAATAACGTGGCAACCAAGTGGGCCAAAGATCAATTCGGGATTGAAATCAAATCGTTGTGGTCAGTAACAGACACAAATGGAGCATTTGCAACCAAGCTTCGTCTTGCGATGTCATCAGGACAGGAAATGCCTGATATTGTAAACGTAGGTGATAATCTGCTTGCTCAGGATCTGATTGATTCTGGAATGTATCAAGAAGTAGGTCCACTGTTCGATAAATATGCTTCGGACACATGGAAAAAAGCAATTGAACAAGATCCAAACGTATGGAACCAGTATAGTCGTGATGGAAAAAGAATGGGTATCCCTGTTCTTGACTATGCCTACAACAATGATTACTTGCTCTGGATTCGTCAGGATTGGCTGGATAAGCTGAACATGAAGGCACCAAAAACCATCGACGAACTAGAAGCTGTTATGGAAGCATTCAAAAACAATAACCCTGACGGCTTGGCTCCTGATAAAGTCACTCCGCTCAGCATTGGTTTCAAAACTTCCATGAATACATGGATGGGAGACCCATCTTGGATCTTCGGAGCATATGGAACATTGCCGTTCCAATGGAATCTGGGGGAAGACGGCAAGCTGGAGTATGGCTCCATCAATCCGGGTATGAAGCAAGGTCTGACCAAATTGAGCGAATGGCTCAAAAAAGGATATATCCCGCAGGAAGCAGCTCTATGGGATGAGAACAAAACAGCAGAGCCAGCAGTTGCAGGAACTGCCGGTATTATTCCAGGACCTTACTGGATGAGTGGATGGCCACTTCTCGATACAGTGAAAAATGTACCGAGTGCCGTGTGGAAACCGATTGAAATTCCTACTGGTCCTGAAGGCAAAGCGATGCGTCACGGGACACAGTTCGTTAATGGTGTTACGTTGATCAAAAAAGATATGGCGCACCCAGAAGCATTCTTTACGTACCAGAACTACCTGTTTGACAATTATGCAGACCCGGCACCAGGTAGCCCTTATGATAACGGTCTGTTTGCAGGCTATGACTATCAATTGGATGCAGATGGGAAACAAATGCCGATTGACGAGATCGAAGGCGGATACGTGAACGTTGTACGTTATTTGCTTGTTCGTGACGGTGCTCGTATTCCAGATGCACAGATGAAAGCTCTGATGAATTTGGCCAATGGCAAAGAGCCGGAAACCAAGCTTGAAAAAGATGTTGCTGTCAACTACGGTAAAGAGACTCCAGCAGCAGCGAAAGTGTTGCTGAGCCAAGAAGAAATTTCCTTCAAAAACATGTTCACAGGTCCGACAACAAAGACGATGAAATCCAAGCTTGACTATTTGAACAAAATCGAGAATCAAGCATTTAACGAAATTATCTATGGCAAAAATCCGGTTGATGCGTTTGATACCTTTGTACAAACGTGGAAATCCGGTGGCGGTGACCAAATTACGCAAGAGGTTAACGAATGGTATGACAGTGTGAAAAAATAATTACAAGGAGCGCCCAGACGACTAACGTCTGGGCGCTTTTTTTGTTTATTAAAGCTGAGGCAAAGTGGTTGAATTTGTGCCATTTATATTGCTTTTATGTGCTGTTTGGACCCCGTAAAAGGTTGATATAATCGCATTATAAGCCACTCAGGGAGTACTTGAGTAGGAAGAAATACAGGGGGAGCAATCATGAGAACTTTGAAACGCACTTGGCCATTCCACGTTATGCTGTTGCCAGCCATTATCTTTCTGATTATCTTCAGTTATGTGCCTATGGGCGGAATCATTATGGCGTTCCAGAACTACAAGCCATGGCTTGGGATTAGCGGTTCTGAATGGGTTGGGCTGGACAACTTTAGATATTTGTTTGAACGTGAAGACAGCTTACAGGTCATCTGGAACACATTAATTATTGCTGTACTTAAACTAATTTTTAATTTATTTGTTCCATTTGTTTTTGCCATTCTTTTGAATGAGGTTCGCAAGATGGCTGTACAGCGAACGATTCAAACACTCGTATATTTACCTCACTTCTTGTCCTGGGTCATTCTGGGCGGGATTTTGATAGATCTGTTGTCAACAGGCGGCTTGGTTAACCGGGTGCTGGGAACCTTTGGACTCGGGCCATATTTCTTCCTAGGAGACAACAGTTGGTTCCGATCTACGGTCATTCTGACAGATGTGTGGAAAGAATTTGGCTATAACATGATTGTCTTTCTGGCTGCCCTTGCCGGAATTAATCCAGCGTTGTACGAAGCAGCGGAGATCGACGGAGCAGGACGCTGGAAACAGACACTGCACATTACAATCCCTTCGCTTGTGCCGATGTTGATGGTTGTAGGAACACTGGCGCTTGGTAACGTGCTGAATGCCGGATTTGACCAGATATTCAACTTGTATAACCCGCTCGTATATCAAACGGGTGACATCATTGATACATTCGTATATCGTTCCGCAATGCAGAATGGTGAGATGGGCTTTGCAACCGCGATCGGATTATTCAAATCGGTTATTAGTATGATCTTGATCCTTGTATCGTACAGCTTAGCCAAAAAATACGCTGGATATCGCATATTCTAAACGAATGAACAGAGAAAGAAGGGACCACGATGTATCATAAATCATTGCCTTATCGCGTGTTTAATATAGTCAATACCTGCTTTCTGATTTTGGTCGCCATTATGTGTATCGTACCAATGATTCATGTACTGGCAGTATCCTTTAGTACAAAGGCTGCTGCAGATGCCAATCTGGTCAATCTCTGGCCCGTAGGTTTTTCACTTGAGGCTTACAAAAAAACGATGAACAATCCAATTTTCTTGAACTCGCTCTGGATTTCACTTCTACGTACAGTGATCGGTACAGCTATTACCTTGCTGATTACGTTCCTGGCGGCGTATCCGTTGTCCAAAGAGAATAGTGAATTCAAAGGCAGAACGATCTACTCCTGGATTTTTGTATTCAGTATGATTTTCAACGGGGGACTGGTGCCGTTCTACATGGTTATCCAGAAGATCGGGTTGATGGATTCCTTCTGGGTACTGGTACTCCCAGGAGCAGTTAACACATTCCTTGTCATTCTGATGCTGAACTTCTTCCGCGGTATTCCAAAAGAGCTGGAGGAAGCGGCGCTCATGGATGGAGCTAACCATTTCAGAACATTGTTCAGGATCTTCCTTCCCATTTCGATGCCGTCCATTGCAACAATTGCATTGTTCAGTATGGTGTTCCACTGGAATTCCTGGTTTGATGGATTGCTCTACATGAATAACGCCAAGGATTACCCACTTGCTACATTTATGCAAACGGTCATTATTGGACGTGATATGAGTAGCATGAGCATGAATCCAAAAGAAATGGAAGCCCTCTCTCAAACTACGGTAAGGGCAGCTCAGATCTTCATCGGAAGTGCACCAATCTTGATTGTGTATCCTTTCCTGCAACGTTTCTTTGTCAAAGGTATGACGTTGGGCTCAGTTAAAGGCTGAGCCTGTACCCCAAATTAATGGAGGTTGATACAGTGAGCAACTTGACGGAAAAGACATTCATTCTGGGAATGGATGTGTCCTTTATGGATGAAATCGAACAGCATGGCGGGAGTTATAGTGATGTGGATGGCAAGGAACAAGACTTGCTGTCCATCCTGAAGATTAATGACGCTAACGCGATACGACTTCGAATCTGGAATGATCCTGTTGGTGGATTCTGCAATCTGGAGCGGACGGTGGAGGTAGCCAAACGGATCAAGGAACAGGGCTTGAAATTTTTGCTTGATTTCCATTATTCTGATCGCTGGGCTGATCCAGCCAATCAATGGAAGCCGAAAGCATGGGAGCACCTGTCCTATGAAGAGCTTCAACGTGCGGTATGCATGTATACAGCTGACGTTCTGAGAACGTTGAAGGAACACGATGCGCTTCCGGACATGGTGCAGGTGGGCAACGAGATTACACCAGGCATGTTATGGAATGAGGGACGTGTCGGTGGAGAAGAGCATGATACGGATGAACAGTGGGAGCGTTTTGCAGGCCTTGTGAAGTACGGAATTGCTGCGGTCAAATCCGTTGACGCGGATATTCAGATTATGATACATATTGATCGTGGTGGAGATAACACCGAGAGCCGCAAGTTTTACGATCGCTTTGAAGCACTGGGTGTGGAGTTTGATATCATTGGTCTCTCGTATTACCCTTGGTGGCATGGCACACTTGATGCGTTACGTGACAATTTGCATGATCTGGCTGAGCGTTATGGCAAACCTATCAATGTAGTTGAAACCGCTTATCCATGGACGCTGGAGCAGCCGGAAGGCATTGAATGGATTTTGAATCAGGAAGATATGTTGTTACCGGGATACCCTGCAAGTGTAGAGGGACAGACCAAATATCTGAAGGATCTATTGCAAATTATTCGCGAAGTTCCTGGTGGTTTGGGGCACGGATTCTATTATTGGGAACCTGCCTGGATACCAAGTAAAGAAGAATGGTCCGTCGGTCATCCGAATAACTGGGGCAACCTCACCATGTTTGATTTTAAAGGTCGCAAGTTGGAATCGTTTACAGCACTTGCTGCTGTTGAAGAATCAGATGTCGTGACATACGTGTAATCTAGCGTAATACGTATCTTCTGTGAAGTCGTGTTAACGTATATAAACTAAAAAAAGTAATTAATTAATGCAAGGGAGTTGTCCTTATGACATACAAATTTCCACCTGTAAGTTCCAAAGCCCCGCACATGTTGCATGGCGCAGACTATAACCCGGAGCAATGGCTCCGCTATCCTGAAGTTCTGGAAGAAGATATTCGCTTGATGAAGCTTGCCAAGTGTAACGTGATGTCCATTGGTATCTTCTCATGGGTATCCCTTGAGCCGGAAGAGGGTGTATACACGTTTGAATGGCTGGATCAGGTTTTGGATCGTTTTGCAGCAAACGGCATCTACGCATTCCTCGCTACACCAAGTGGTGCCAGACCTGCCTGGATGTCCGCGAAGTACCCGGAAGTGCTCCGCGTATCCGAGAAGCGTGTCCGCAATCTGCATGGTTTCCGTCACAACCATTGTTATACTTCCCCGGTATACCGTGAGAAGGTTACTGCGATCAACACAAAACTGGCAGAACGTTATTCGGATCATCCGGCTGTAATCGGCTGGCATATCTCAAACGAGTTCGGCGGCGACTGTCATTGTGATTATTGTCAGGAAGCATTCCGTGGTTGGGTTCAGAAGAAGTATCAAACACTTGATGAACTGAATCATTCCTGGTGGACGACATTCTGGAGCCATACGGTTACAGACTGGAGTCAAGTGGAATCTCCGGCTCCACACGGTGAGACACAGGTACACGCGATGAATCTGGACTGGCGCCGTTTCGTTACGGATCAGACAGCTGATTTTATCGTGCATGAAACGAAACCGTTGAAAGCTCAGAATCCTGATCTGCCAGTCACAACAAACCTGATGGAATTTTATGGTGGCCTGAACTATTGGAAGTTCGCTGATATTCTGGATTTCCTCTCTTGGGACAGTTATCCGACTTGGCACGATGCAGATGACGACGCGAAACAGGCATCCCGTATCGCCATGATGCATGATATCGTTCGTTCCATCAAAGGCGGTCAGCCGTTCTTGCTGATGGAGAGTACTCCAAGTTCGACGAATTGGCAAGATGTCAGCAAACTGAAAAAACCTGGCATGCATCTGCTCTCTTCTCTCCAAGCTGTGGCACACGGCTCCGATAGTGTTCAGTACTTCCAGTGGAGAAAAAGCCGGGGGTCCAGTGAGAAACTTCATGGTGCGGTGGTAGACCACGTAGGAACGGAACACACTCGAGTGTTCCAAGATGTCACCGACGTAGGAACGGCTCTTGAAGGCATGGAAGCTATTGTAGGAACAGCGGTTCCGGCAGAAGTTGCAATCATATTTGATTGGGAAAACCGCTGGGCCGTTAATGATTCCCAGGGTCCGCGTAATATCGGTGTGAAGTATGAGCAGACGGTGGAAGAGCATTATGAAGCGTTTTGGAAAAAGGGAGTCGCTGTAGACGTTATTGATATGGATGCAGATCTGTCCAAGTATAAGTTGCTGATTGCTCCAATGCTCTATCTGGTACGTGAAGGTGTCGGGGAACGTATTGAGAAGTTTGTAGAACAAGGTGGTACGTTTGTAGCAACTTACTGGTCTGGTATTGTTAACGAAAACGATCTGTGTTTCCTGGGTGGATTCCCAGGCCCGCTGCGTAAGACACTTGGCATCTGGTCCGAGGAAATTGACGGACTGCATGATCGTGATCTGAACGGAATTATCCCTGAGAAGGGCAATGAGCTTCAGCTCAATACAGCGTATGATGCAATTGAACTGTGTGATCTGATTCATCTCGAAGGCGCGAAGTCCCTGGCTACGTACCGTTCTGACTTCTATGCCGGACGTCCGGCATTGACGGTTAACCAGTTGGGTTCAGGAAAAGCATATTACGTAGCGACACGTCTGAAAGCACCATTCTATGATGATTTCTATGCGAAGCTAATCGCTGACCTGAACATTGAGCGTGGACTTGAAACTGAGCTGCCTGCCGGAACAACGGCACATACGCGTACAGATGGTACAGCAGATTATGTGTTTGTACAGAACTACACGCCAGATGAGAAGCTGGTTAAACTAGATGGACAGTCCTATACCGATCTGCTCAGTGGTGATGCTGTGGAAGCAAGTCTCAGCTTGAAGCCATATGACATTTGTGTTCTGCGCAGACCGGCTGCCCGGAAATAATGTAGATTCTATATGTTACTAAATAAATGAAGTTAGTAATTAGAAAAAGAGTGCCCTGAACGCCTGCATTGGTGTTCAGGGCACCTTTTTTATTTTATGCATTTGGCTGTTGAACGACTTTTTCTGGACAAGATAAAGGATAAACGTGTCCGCGCAGCGAAGACAAACACGTAACATGTAACTCAAGACTTTCAGTCTGGGAGGAATGGAAATGAATCAAAGGAATCTGGATGGTAACAGCATTATTATTCGACTGGAAATGACAACTAAGGATATCAAGTTTGGCGAAGTGGCTTCGGCCATCTCGGAAGCTGGGGGAGACATCATTGCCATCGACGTGATTTCCACCAATCAGGATGTAAGCGTGCGCGACTTGACGGTCGCAGTTACAGATGCACAAGATAACAGTAAAATTATAGAAGGGGTGCGCCAGCTCAAAGGTGTATCCATTATTAACGTATCGGATCGGACGTTCCTGCTTCATCTGGGCGGTAAGATCGAAGTAACACCAAAGACCCCGATTCAAAACCGGGAAGATCTGTCACGTGTGTACACTCCGGATGTGGCTCGTGTATGTTCAGCCATTTCAGAAGAACCTGGCAAAGCCTTCTCATTGACAATTAAACGGAATACAGTGGCCGTCGTATCTGATGGCAGTGCGGTACTTGGACTGGGCAACATTGGTCCCCGTGCAGCGATGCCTGTCATGGAAGGTAAAGCGATGTTATTCAAACAGTTTGCTGGTGTGGATGCTTTCCCAATCTGCCTGGACACACAGGATACTGAGGAAATCATACGTACTGTGAAAGCGATATCACCTGGTTTTGGCGGCATTAATCTGGAGGATATCTCGTCACCGCGTTGTTTCGAAATTGAGCGTCGTCTGAATGAGGAATTGGACATTCCTGTATTTCATGATGACCAGCATGGCACAGCGGTTGTGTTATATGCTGGTCTGATCAATGCGCTCAAACTGGTGGGCAAGTCCATTGAAGATGTGAAGATTGTGGTCTGTGGCATCGGTGCAGCAGGTGTAGCATGCAGCAATATATTATTGTCCGCGGGAGCCAGTCGGCTTATAGGTGTCGATCGTGAGGGTGCAATTGTACGGACACAAACCTATGAGAATGAAGTCTGGAGTGATTATGCAGCTCGTACTAATCCCGAACTGGAGACTGGCTCGCTGCGTGATGTCATTCGTGGAGCCGATGTGTTCATTGGCCTGTCCCGCGGGAATCTGTTAACTCGCGAAGATGTGCAGACCATGGCAGAAGATCCAATCGTGTTTGCAATGGCAAACCCGGTACCTGAGATTATGCCTGCCTTGGTGGAAGACATTGTGGCTGTAATGGCAACAGGCCGATCCGATTATCCGAATCAGATCAACAACGTGTTATGTTTCCCGGGTATCTTCAGAGCAGTTTTGGATTGCCGTGCTACTGAAATTAATGAAGAAATGAAGCTGGCAGCCGCGCAAGCGATTGCTTCGGCCATTACGGACGAAGAGCGTACACGTTATTACATTATTCCGAGTGTGTTCAATGATAAAGTAGTCAAATCGATGCGCAGTCGCGTAATTGAAGCAGCTATTAAGACGGGTGTAGCTCGACGTATTCCTCGTGAACAGGCCCGTGAAGGCGGGGAATCGTAAGATGTCAGAGAACCCTCTTCAACCTGGTGGGAATCTGCAAGAATTAGGGCACATGCATAATATAGATGGAATAACGGCAGGAGAGGCTGTTCTGCGCGCCGCCCGATCCTTTGTTCAAGGGGACTCATCCAAGCATAGTGATGGTCATGACTGGCCGCACATTGAACGGGTAACCGCACTTGCGGTTGAACTCGCTCACCGTATGGGTGCAGATCCATTTGTCTGCGAACTGGCTGCATTATTACATGATGTACCGGATGAGAAGCTGAATGAGAGCTTGGAAGCCGGGATGGCCAAACTGAATGACTGGCTGGATACCCAGCCTCTTGACCCGGATATACGTAATAAGGTTGTGGGTATTATTAGCACCATCTCATATGCGGGAGGACAGCGTCCTGCGGTTAGCTCGCTTGAAGCACAGGTTGTACAGGATGCGGATCGACTGGATGCATTGGGTGCGATTGGGATCGCGCGAACCTTTGCCTTTTCAGGCGCCAGAGGGCGCGAGATGTACGATCCGTCCCTTCCCCCACGGGAGCAGATGACCCGTGAGGAATATCGCAATGGGCGCAGCACAACGATAAATCACTTTTACGAGAAGTTGTTCAAGCTCAAGGATCTGATGAATACCTCCTATGGCAAGGAGCTGGCGGAGCAGCGTCATGATTATATGGTGCAGTTTGTGGACCAGTTCAAAAGAGAATGGGAGGGCACGGACCGTTAGGCAGGCATAATAAGCATGAGCATTCCACAGAGGTTTCATAAGTAATAGAGGCGAATCTTTAAAGTGGTGAAAATCCATTTTGAAGATTTGCTTCTTTTTGGGTTAATAATGTGTATTAACATACATAAAGAAATCAATTTCACAGTACCTCTGACTTATGACATGGCAACGGAAGACCTTACATGGTACAATAAATCGTTCTCCTGAATGAATTCAGGCAAAAAAAGAAATATGGGGTAATAATGAACATGATTATCAAATGTAAAATTTCAGGTTCGGTAAAGAGGAGGGGTCATCACCATGTCGTTTGGTGCGCGTGTACTTAAGACGGGGATCGCGGTCACGCTTGCCTTGTACCTAAGCAGCCTGTTCTTGAACCCGCAATCTCCCGTGCCTGCCGCAATCGCGGCTATATTCGCCATGCAGCCTTCCATCTATCGTTCCTGGAAATACTTCCTGGATCAATTGCAAACGACCACGCTGGGAGCTATTGTCGCCCTGGTGGGGGGCATGGTGTTGTCCAATGAGCCAATCGCCGTTGGATTAATTATTGTACTTGTCATCATGATCTGTCTTAAATTGAATATGGGTGAGACGGTTGGCCTGACACTGGTCACGGTTGTATCCATTATGGAAGCCTCGGGTGATTGGCATTTTGCACTCAATCGTTTTCTGTTGACATTGGTTGGTATTGTATCGGCGTTTCTCATCAACATTACGGTATTTCCTCCGAAACCGAAGGTTCAGTTCGTGAAGCAGATCCATAGTGTATTCAGCGGTATGTCGTTGCTTCTGCGAACTTCGATCTCAGATGAGATCAAGGAAGTTGTATTCCGGGAGGAGAAAAGCAACCTGGGCGGTTCCATTAAGTCTTTGTCCGACAAGTATAACTTGTTCGAAGAGGAACAGAAAAAGATGAAACGTTCGAAATTCAGCGAAACTCGTCAGATGGTGGTCTACAAACAAATGCTGCTGAGTTTGCAAAAAGGGTATGAGGTGCTGGATTCGGTGGAACGCCACTATTTCCAGGCACCGCGGACAACGGCCATGGATCAGTTTTTTGACTCACATCTTGAACTGGTTATCAAATTCCATGAGCATGCACTGCTCAAGTTCGAGGATAAGCTGAAGCCTAATGGGGAAGAGGCCGCACAGTTTGTATTGGATAATGACCGTTTCATGGAGCAGGCGATCACCCGGTTTGATATCGACAAGGAAGGGATGTTACGATTGTCCATCGTGGCTGCTGCCATTTATGATTATGGATATCAGTTGGAACGTCTAAATCGACTTGCCGAACATGTGCATAGCGCCAGTGAAGACAAAGAATCACAGGACAAAATTTTGAATTGGCTTAAGTGGCCTTAAATTCAAGTTCAAAAAGTCTGGTTTTCAGTACCAAGAAGATGGAATGAAGATAGAAATGGAGTAGCGGAGCGTAGGAAAACTACGTGAGCAACGGACATTTCGGCTAAATTTCATATTCGATGCTGATGATGCCGTTAGGCATGATTCGTAATCAAAAGTAGACTTTTTGAACAACCTTTCTAAGTGCGAATTGCGTACCTGCTTGGCGATCATATACAATGTAGTTACAACATAGCCCGGACAATCGTGTCCGGGTTGTTTTGTCATACATACGGCTGAAGGGCATGAATGAACATTAACGAACTGAGGGATAGAGACATGATTATAGAGGAATTAGACACTGAACTAATGGAATGGTTGAGTGGGACAAATCTGGAGCATAAACAGCATGAAGCCATGCAACTGCTAACTGTATCTGAGGATCAGTGGCCGCATCAGGCGATGATCAGTATGGGGGAAGTGATTGCGATAAATCCGCATCAGCTTAGACTTGCTTTATGGCCAGGTACACAGACCAGTATGAACATGAGCAAAACAGGCAAGGCTACCTTGATTGCGGTTCAAGGACATCGATTGTTGCATATCCGTACAGAAGTAGAACGGCTGCCTGAGATGAAGGGGGCTGTCCATCCGAGAGATCGTTTTGAAGCACAAGTGCTCCAGGTACGTGTGGATCACGCGCCATATGCGGAGATCACTTCAGGAATAACCTTTCAATTAAAAGATGAACTTGGAGCAATTACACGCTGGAAAGAGACGATTGAAGAATTACGAAAGTAGGCAGGAGTAGCTAAGTCAGTTGAGGACCCGGTGATTGGGTAATAATGAAGAAGAAAACAACAAAAAACGCCTCCGCTTGCATCGGGACGTTGTCACTGGTACAATAAAAAATGGTTTTCAGAAAATTAGAACTAATTAACATATAATTAAAATGTTTACTTTCTAATAATTATACCATTGCCTTTTCGGGCTTGTCAAATGGGATTTTGAGGACACAATCCGGGGAAAGAGGGGCTATTAACATATGAGTACAGATCAGCAATGGATTAAGGAACAACAACGGGTCAACACCGTGACCGATCAGATTGAACGCAAGATCACAACGCTGGAAGATGAAGTTGGTTCCTTCCGTGACGAAGTAGTTGGCATGAGAAAAGACTTCTGGGACGAAGTCACGATGAACTTTAGCGAAGCGGATGATGTCGGGGAGACTTCAACCAGCATGCGGCAGCAGTCACAGGTATTGTCCGATCGGGAGCGTAGCCATCTCAATACAGCAGCTGCGTTGGATAAAATGAAACGACTGCATCATTCACCGTATTTTGGGCGCATTGATTTCAAAGAAGATGGATATGCAAATGCAGAACGCATTTATCTCGGCATTGCATCGTTGCTGGATGAGAAGGAAGAATCTTTTCTGGTCTACGACTGGCGTGCGCCAATCTCCAACCTGTATTATGACGGAGCACCGGGTCCAATCACGTATCATACACCCAGTGGGGAGATCAGCGGTGATATAGAGATGAAGCGACAGTTTGTCATTCGGGATGGTCGTATCCGGTTTATGTTTGACACAGGGGTCACGATTGGTGATGAGTTGTTGCAGGCCGTGCTCAGTCGAACTTCGGATGCACAGATGAAGAGTATTGTAGCGACCATTCAGAAGGAGCAAAACCGGATTATCCGTAATGACCGGACACGTATGCTCATTGTGCAAGGCGCAGCCGGCAGTGGCAAAACATCCGCGGCGCTCCAGCGTGTGGCATATCTTCTCTATAAATACCGCGAGCATCTGCAAGCGGATCAGATGGTTCTTTTTTCACCAAATCCAATGTTCAACAGTTATGTATCCACGGTACTGCCTGAGCTTGGGGAGGAAAACATGTTGCAAACGACCTTCCAGGAGTATCTGGAGCGCCGTTTGGGTCGTGAATATCAACTGGAAGATCCGTTTATTCAACTCGAATATGTACTTACGGGGACGGAAGATCCCGATTACGATGTTCGGATGTCCAGCATTCGCTTCAAGTCGTCCGAAACGTTCCTCAAGGTTATTACACGTTATAAGGAAAGTATGTTGTCAGGTGGCATGAAATTCAAGCCGGTTCGCTTCCAGGGCCGAGCGATTGTCACGTCAGAGGCTATGGCTGAGAAATTCTACAGCTTCGAGTCATCCGTTAAGCTGGTGAGTCGACTGGAGATGTTACGGGACTGGATGCTGAAAGAACTGTCTGCCTTTGGTAAAGGTGAACTGGATGCGCCTTGGGTTGATCAGCAGCTTGATCTGATGGAGCCGGAGGATCTGCAACGTGCGTATCAACGGTTGAAGCGCAAGCAAAAAGGAAAGACCCATACGTTTAATGACTTCGAGCAGGAAAGAGGGATTCTGGCACGTATGGTGGTCAGTGACCGACTCAAACCGTTGCGAAAATGGATTAAGTCCTTACGATTCGTTGATATAAGACAATTATATGCACATCTATTCAACGATCAGGCTCAGATGGAGCGATTGCTGGGTGACGAAGTGCTACCTGCTCAATGGGATGAAATCTGTAAGATGACTTTACGCAGATTGAAGCTTCAGGAGTTGGCATATGAAGATATTACGCCATACTTGTACTTGCGTGAGCTTATGCTTGGATTCCATATTAACTCGAATATTCGTCATGTCATTATTGATGAAGCCCAGGATTATTCCGCGTTTCAGTTGGCATTTATGAAGAGATTGTTCCCACGGGCGAAAATAACAGCACTTGGTGACTTTAATCAGGCAATCTATGCCCACTCTTCAGTACTTAGTGGAACAGGACCTTTGACTAACCTGTACGGACCAGACAACACGGAAGTCATTGAGCTGACCAGAAGTTATCGATCTACCCGGGAGATCGTGGAGTTTACACGTGGCATGGTGCCTGGTGGGGAAGAGATTATTCCATTTAACCGCAGCGGTGAGAAACCTAAAGTGATCGTTTCTTCTGATTCAGAGCGTCATATGAATGTCATCACGACAGACCTCAAGCACTTGATTAAGGAAGGGTACGAATCGGTTGCAGTTATCTGCAAAACCGCCGAAGAGAGCAGAGACGTACATGCTACATTGAGTAAGGCGCTGCCCACAGCACCGAAGTTAATCAAAAAAACGACGCTGGCTTTTGAGCAGGGTGTTCATGTCATCCCAGCGTATCTGGCCAAAGGTGTGGAATTCGATGCAGTCCTGATCTATGACGGCTCTGCGGAGCAGTATGCTCAGGAGCATGAACGCAAGTTGTTCTATACGGCTTGCACACGAGCGATGCATCTGCTGCACGTTTACTGCGTGGGCACACCAAGTCCGTTCATTACCGCCCAGTCGGAAGAACAGTATGATCTTGGCAAGGTGTCTACTGCGCAAGTGGACTGACATAACACTTCATATGCATGAAGAAGGCTTCCGTTCAATGGAACGGGAGTTTTTCTGTATATGATACATATATCGGGAAGAAGCTAGCTTAGCGAGGGAATTATACGTGATGAGGTTACAGCCATATAAGTGATCGTATTGATAAAAATACCTAACGTGAATTCGTAAGGATTGGGTCCCGTGGATAAAAATGACTTGATAATTTGTATTCAAGGACAATGGATGTGATTTTTCTTTACACATGAGGTCCGGAATCATATAATCGTAACAATATATTTTTTTTGGATCGTTTATTAAAGGAGGCAACAAAATGAACAAACCATCTTTTGAACGGCCACTTATGGCCGATTGTGTACCTGATCTGGTCGCTACAGCACGGGGAGATTTGCCAGCGACTTTGGTCATTCGGGGAGGTACGCTGGTAAACGTGATATCGGGTGAGATTTTGCCTGAGATGTCCATAGCTGTACAGGGAGCTCGAATCGCTTATGTCGGTAAAGATGTAAGCCACACCATCGGAGAACATACCCGGATCATTGAAGCAAACGGTAAGTATATCGCTCCTGGTCTGCTGGATGGACACTGCCATATCGAAAGTACACAGATGAAAGTAACCGAGTTTGCGAGAGCGGTATTGCCTTCGGGCACGACCGGAGGTTTCTTTGACCCACATGAGATCTCCAACGTGCTTGGTCTGAAAGGTCTGAGACTAATGCTGGATGAAGCACGGACCACACCGATGGCAGCTTATATGCAGGTGGCTTCCTGTGTCCCTTCCACGCATCCAGGATTGGAGACAACAGGTGCTTATATCGGACCTGAAGAGGTAGCTGAGGCTCTTTCCTGGGGGCCGGACATGATTGGTCTTGGTGAAGTGATGAACTTCCCTGGGGTGGTCTATGGGGATGAGACGATGATAGGTGAGATACAGGCGACCCTCCGGGCAGGTAAAGTGGCAGACGGTCATTTCACTTGGGCTGCAGATGACTGGCGTCTGCCAGCCTATGCAGCGAGTGGCGTTACAGGGGATCATGAATGTGTGACCAAGGAAGATGTGGTTGAACGTCTGCGACTCGGAATGTACGCGAAGATGCGCCAAGGTTCGGCATGGCATGATGTGGCTGAGACGATCAAAGCCTGCACTGAGCTTGGTCTGGATACACGCCGGATGATGCTGGTGACTGATGATCGAAGTTCTGAATCCTTGCTCAAAGAAGGGCATATGGATTTTGTTGTTCGTCTCGCAATCTCCCAAGGGGTGAAGCCGGTTACGGCTTTCCAGATGGCAACCATTAACACGGCTGAGCGCTTTGGTGTTGCGCGCGACATTGGTGCGGTCATTCCGGGCAATATAGCCGATATTATTCTGCTGGACGGTCGGTTGGCGGATGTACGTGTAGGCATGACGATTGCTGCCGGGCAAGTTGTAGCGGAGAATGGGAAAATGACGGCGGTCTGGGACAGCTTCACCTACCCGGAGGAAGCGCTGAACACGGTGAAGTTAGAAGCTAATATTCAGCCAGAAGATCTGGAATTGGCTGCACCGATTGTAGAGGGGATCATTGGTGCCAAAATCATTCATGTGACAGAGAACCATGTGGATACAAAGGAGAAACACCTGCCTGTTACCGTAGAGAACGGCAAGGTTGTGGTTTCAACTTCAGGGGAAGTATGCAAAATTGCGGTATTGGAGCGTCACAAACAAACCGGGAATCGAGCGGTAGCGCTTGTAGGAGGCATCGGCTTCACATCACCTGCAGCGATTGCGATGACGGTTGCTCATGATAGTCACAACCTGTTGATTATCGGTAATGATGATGCGCTAATGGCTGAAGCCGGTAATCGCGTCATTCGTATGCAGGGCGGGGTGGCCGTGGTAACGGCAGCAGGGGTAACCGAATTCCCGCTGCGGATTGCAGGTTTGATGTCAACCGAGCCATTCGAAGTCGTTGCAGCCCAATCGGCAGCAATCAGTGAAGCTTTACAGTCCGCAGGATGTACGTTGAATAATGCGTTCATGACGCTTTCGTTGCTCGCGCTGGTTGTGATTCCAGAATTACGTTTGTCCGACAAGGGGCTTGTGCGGATCTCGGCAGAAGGTATTGAACTGGTGTCTCTTTTCGATGAAGTGGTTGACAATACACCGGTAGCTCCATCGGGTAATGAATGAACGGAAATGTCGACTAGACATCATTAAATAGGGTTCCATATAAAGCCGCCTTAGGGCGGTTTTTTTGTGCGTTTCTGGAGAAAACGCTTTCTAGGTCTTCTGGAGCTTGGTGTACATATGGCAATAATGACTGAAGTCATGCTGGAATAAGGATTGAATTTGAAAATAATAAATAATTGTGACTTTTGAACTATACATACAGAACTACGAATTCCCGAAATATAGTTATATGATTCTTTCGTCGTAAGTCTTAAAGATGATATTGCATATAAAAGCAATCCGAATTCGTCGTACCTAATAAGTATCCATTAAATGAATATGAAACGACACAATTTCATCCAGATTTGCACGTCAGAGCTGATAACTTCAGAGGGAGTGTACAAATATGAAAAGCAAAAGGGGTTACCGTTTTATCTTATTACTGAGTTGTTTGATCTTGTGTGCGAGCACAGCCTGTTCTTCGAAAGCCGTTGCCATTGGTTCTGTGGATAGTTATGAAACGATTCATGGTAACCTTGATGTGCCGGTAAGAGCGACGTGGGTGTGGGACACAACCCAGATTCGAAGCAATCCTCAAGAGGTGTTAAATTACGCTACAGCGAATAAGATCAATACGATCTATCTGCAGATGAACCGGGATGTAAAAATTCCTGATTATAAAAGTTTTATCCGTCAGGCCAGAGCCAAGAACATTGCGGTTGACGTCATGGATGGAAGATCAGCGTGGGGGTTGACGGAAAGTCGGGAGCAGATTGCATCTTTCCTGGACTGGATCGAGACATATCAGGCGCAGGCGTTGTCCAATGAGAAATTTGCTGGTATTCATCTGGATATTGAGCCACATGTGCACCCACAGTGGAAAATCAATCAGGCCAGTGTGATTACGCAGTGGCAAGGCAATGTGGAGTACATTGTTGAGCGAGCATCACGGATGAAGATGCCAGTAGCGGCTGATCTGCCTTTCTGGCTTGATAACTACAAGATTCCGGGTTCCACGATGGCCGTAAGCAGTTGGATGATTCGCAAGTTTGATTCCATCACCATTATGGCTTACCGCGATACAGCTGCTGCAATCTATAGTGTAGCGAAGGATGAACTTGCGGAAGCAGCTCTGCTTGGCAAGACGATCTCAATCGCCGTGGAAACAAAGCAAAGCAAGGAAGGCGACTTCATTACTTTTTATGAAGAGGGATCTGTTTATATGGAAGCACAATTAAAGTTGGTCGAAAAAATGGCTTCAGTACATGCGTCCTTTAACGGTTTCTCCGTACATGAGTACACTTCATGGAAGACGCTGAAAAAGTAAGACACTGTTAGCTTCAAAGCATAAGGCTGATAGTAGCACATGAAATGAGTTCTAACCTGAGACAATGTGGCTCAGATCAGATCGTTACCTCACTCGTTCCCAGGAAAGTTGATAAAGTAGATAAAGAAGGTGTTTGCAGCTGAATAGCTGTGAGCACCTTCTTCTTTTACACCTGTACCAGGGCAGACTCCATTCCTACGTTCTCATAGAACATTTTGCGATACTGTGAAGGTGTAGTGGCTTTATGCTTTTTAAATGTAGTGATGAAGTAGCTTAGATGCTCAAAACCCACATCCATGGCGATATCAACAATTTTGTGATCCGTATTCTCAAGCTGAACGCAGGCCTGCTGAACACGGTAATAGTTAATGTAATCAACCGGGGTTTTCTGCACCATCTGTTTGAAGAAACGACAGAAGTGTCCTTCACTCATATTGGCCTCATCGGCCAGTTCTTTCAGCTTTAATGGTTCAGGATACCGTTTGTGAATATAACTGAGCACGGATTTCAGGCGCTCTACCTTGTCATGACTCCCTGTAGCCACAGTGCCTTTGAGCGGAGCAGGTCTCATATGTTCGAACATTCGGGCAAATATGAGGTACAGGTACGCTTTTGTTGACATTTCACACGTTTCGGTTCGGGTAGCATGGTCTGCAAATATGCGTTTCAGGAGATCCAGAATTTCTTGTCCCCAGTTCTCATCTGCCTTGATATGACTGGGGGGAATCACCGTTTTGCGTACCAGTGGACCGATGAATTTCTCTTGGACCGTATCGAAGGTACGGCTGCCAAGCAGCTCGGGATTAAATACAATGGAAGAGAATACGCAGGGCACATCGCCCTTCAGATACCCCGCATGAATCTCGCCTCGATTGATGAAGATCGCTTCTCCAGCTTGAACCTCAACAGTGTTCATATCGATCTGAAAGACGGCGCAGCCCTTGGTCACCATGGTGAACTCCATCTCATCATGCCAATGGCAATCCAGAATGCTATCCCCGTTCAGTTGTTGAATATCCGGGTACACACTGACGGGATACATGGCATTGCCGTGAATCCGGTCTTCCCGTAATCGTTCACGTTCCATATCAGATTCTCCTTTTGTATCATTATTAATGTAATCGTTTCCATAGATTGGTGATGATATTCAAGAATCGGGTAGTTATTATCAAAATCGTGATATATTTGGTCAAAATAAGAGAAGAAATTCGTTATTAATATCAATATTATTATAATATAACCAAAGGGGGAAAGAAAACATGAAATTTACTGATGGATTCTGGATGACTCGTGAAGGGTACCAGATTCAAAACCCGACTGACATTCGTGATATTGTGCAAAAAGAGAATTCTGTGACCGTATATGCGGCAACTAAATATATTCGTTCCAAAGGCGACACGTTGAACGGTACATTGCTGAAAGCAACGTACAGCTCACCAATGCCTAACGTTATTCGTGTAACCTTGAATCACCATAAGGGCGGCGTGAAAAAAGGGCCTGTATTTGAGCTTAACACACAAGAAGCCAACGTTGAGATCTCAAAAAATGAACAAGGTGCTGTTTTGAAAAGCGGCAATCTGGAAGTTCAAATCGACAAAACAAACGGTTGGGATATTAGCTTCCTGTATGGAGGAAAACGGATTACAGGTAGCGGTCAAAGAGCTGCTGGTTATATTACAGGTCCAAGCAAGGAAGCGTACTTCCGGGAACAACTTGATCTCGGTATTGGTGAATACGTTTACGGACTCGGTGAGCGCTTCACACCGTTTGTTAAGAATGGCCAAATCGTCGATACCTGGAATGAGGACGGCGGTACAAGCAGTGAGCAGTCCTATAAAAACATTCCGTTCTACCTGTCCAATAAAGGATATGGCGTATTTGTAAACCATCCTGAACGCGTATCATATGAGATTGCATCCGAGAATGTATCTAAAGTTCAGTTCAGCGTAGAAGGCGAGACGTTGGAGTACTTCATTATCGGTGGTGACAATCCTAAGGATGTACTTGATAATTATACGAAATTAACAGGTAAACCAGCGCTTCCACCGGCATGGACTTTTGGTCTGTGGCTGACAACATCATTCACAACGGATTATGATGAAGCAACGGTTAACCATTTCGTAGATGGCATGGCTGAACGTGATCTTCCGCTGTCTGTATTCCATTTTGACTGCTTCTGGATGAAGGAATACCAATGGTCTGATTTTGTATGGGATGAAGCGATGTTCCCGGATCCGGAAGGCATGCTTGCACGTCTGAAAGAAAAGGGCCTTAAAATCTGTGCTTGGATTAATCCATATATTGCAGAAAAGTCCTACTTGTTCGATGAAGGTATGGAGAACGGTTATCTGGTGAAAACAGCCGATGGTAGCGTATGGCAATGGGATATGTGGCAAGCAGGCATGGCTCTGGTTGATTTCACAAATCCGGATGCTGTGAACTGGTATAAGAGCAAGCTGGAAGTCCTGCTGGATCAAGGTGTAGATTCCTTCAAGACCGACTTTGGCGAAAGAATTCCGACAGATGTTGTGTACTTCGATGGTTCTGATCCGGTTAAAATGCACAACTATTATACACAGCTCTATAACAAAGCTGTATTTGAATTGCTCGAAGAGAAGATTGGAAAAAACGAAGCTGCCCTGTTTGCACGTTCTGCAACAGCAGGTGGGCAACAGTTCCCGGTTCACTGGGGCGGTGACTGTTCTTCCACGTATGAATCCATGGCTGAATCGCTTCGCGGTGGCCTCTCACTGGGACTTTCCGGTTTCGGATTCTGGAGCCATGATATCAGTGGTTTTGAAAGCACAGCGAGCCCTGACGTATACAAACGCTGGGTACAATTCGGACTGTTATCTTCACACAGTCGCCTGCACGGAAGCACTTCCTATCGTGTGCCTTGGCTGTTTGACGAGGAATCCGTGGACGTTGTTCGTGACTTTACCAAACTCAAAATCAGCCTGATGCCGTACCTGTACAATTCTGCGGTTGAGTCAACGGTAAAAGGTATTCCGATGATGCGCGCTATGCTGCTGGACTTCCCAGAGGACCCAACAACATACAACCTGGATACGCAATATATGTTTGGTGACTCGATTCTGGTGGCTCCAATCTTCAACAAGGAAGGTGATGTGCGTTATTACCTGCCTGAAGGAACTTGGACGAACTATCTGACAGGAGCGAAAGTACAAGGTGGACGCTGGATCAGTGAAAACCATGACTTTAAAACACTACCAATGATGATTAAGCCAAACAGTCTGATCGCTGTGGGTGCGGTGGATAGCAAACCGGATTATGACTTTGCAAATGATGTGTCCCTGCACTTGTTCGAACTGGCTGATGGTCAAACGGCTCAAGCGGTTGTTGTGAACCAAGCAGCTGAACAGGAGCTGACAGTTAACGTTACACGTAATGGATCAGTGCTGGATGTTCGTGCTGAAGGTGCGGGCAAACCTTGGAACATCGTACTTCGCGGTATTGAAAGTGTATCCAGCGTTGAAGGTGGTTCCCAAGTGTCTGGTGCAAATGGTGTTGTTGTTACAGCAGCAACAGGCGCAAGCGCGCTTACAATCCAACTGTAACATGATATAGTAAAAGAAAAGGACGGTGCCGAAAGGTGCCGTCTGTTTGTCTACGATGATAGGAGATTGAATGAAATGAGTACAATGAATTCCGGTTTGCATTGCACGATATCAGCAGAGATGCTGCATCAACTGGTAGAAATTAATTTTGGAAGCGATACCAAAGTGAAGGAGTTTGGTCTCCTGCAAGGTGGACTTTTTAATACAACCTATCGGATTCACCTTGAACATACATCCTATACGGATGTGATTTTACGTTTGGCTCCAGAGAGGGGTGAGATGGCGGCTGGTTCTGCGAGTGATCCCCTATTTTCTTTTGAACGTACGATGATGGCGGCTGAACCGATTGTGTATGAATATTACCGTAAGGCAGGCATTCCTGCTCCCAACATTATCGCTTGTGATGACAGCGGATCGATCATTCCAAGAACGTACATGTTTATGGAGTTTATCCCGAGTAAGCAGCTGGATCACGCATCGATTTCAGATATAGACAAAGAGCGATTGTACCATCAGCTTGGCGCCTATACCGCTATCATGCATCAGGTCGAGGGTGCTTCGTTTGGCTGGCCACAGGGGGATGGGACGATTAAAGGATCGGATCAATGGTCCGAGGTGCTGCACTCTTTTGTAGAAGAAACGGCACTTAAAGCGGCACAAGTCAATTATATGTCAGGTGTGGGAGAAGAGATCGCAGCTATATTCATCAAAAATAAAGACTTATTTGATCAAGTGACCCGTCCGGTACTCGTTCATAATGACCTGTGGGAAGCAAATGTACTTGTTCATGTGGAAAACGGTGAGCTAAACATTGCGGCCATCATCGACGGAGATCGTTCCATGTTTGCAGACAGGGAGTTTGAAGCCATATTGTCGTTAGAATCAGCGGCTTTTCATGAAGGATATGATCGTCCACTGGACTCATCCGCTGAAGGACAGGCACGCAGGCTTGCCTATCGAATACTGTCTTCGTATTTTAATGCCTACGTTCATGAACATCAGGTCAATCAACCTGAAGATGGTCAGAAGTATTGCCAGCGCACGCTGGATTTGCTGGAGCAATGGAAGCAACTTGGACTTAACTAATTCGCTGGGGGAATGAAGGATGAAGGAGTATCATCAATACCCGATGTGGGATGCGTCACTTTCACTTGAGGAAAGGTTGGATGATCTGATTGCACGATTGACCACGGAGGAGAAAATCAGACTAATTCCTACACGCGAAGCAGCTGTACCAAGACTGGGCATTCCAGCCTACAACGTTGGGGGCGAAGCTGCTCACGGGGTTGCATGGAAAGGGGAGGCAACGGTATTTCCGCAACCGCTCGGTCTATCAAGTACCTGGAATACAAGGCTCATGCGGGAGATTGGTTCAGTCATTGGCGATGAAGCGAGGGCATACCATCACCGTGATCCTGAAGTTCACGGGTTAACATTATGGGCACCAACGGTTGATCTGGAACGTGACCCACGCTGGGGCAGAACAGAAGAGGGATATGGCGAGGACCCGGTCCTCACGGGAGAAATGTCGGCGGCTCTCGTCAAAGGTATGCAGGGAAATGATCCTTTTTATCTGAAAATGGTCGCGACATTGAAACACTTTTTTGCCAATAATAATGAGAAAGACCGGTTGAATTGTTCATCCAGCATCGATCCGCGCAATCTGCGGGAATATTATTTAAAAGCATTTGAGACACCATTTGTGGAAGGTGGAGCCTTGTCCATGATGACAGCTTACAATTCCATCAATGGTACACCTGCCATTGAAAGTCCATATGTGAATGATGTGGTTAAGGGTGAGTGGGCGATGCCAGGTTTCATTGTATGTGATGGTGGAGACCTGTCACAGACTGTGAATTATCATGGTTATCATACCAGTCATGCCGAATCAGCAGCAGGTGCGTTGAAGGCAGGAGTGGATTGTCTTACAGATGAAGTTGATCTTGTTGTATCTGCTCTGGAGGAGGCTCTTGACCAGAATCTGTTGGAAATAGCTGATTTGGACAGAGCGATCCGCAACATCTTTGGTGTGCGAATGCGACTTGGACAACTAGATCGGTCTGGACTCAATCCATATGCGTCTATTCCCGAGTCGGTATTATGTGCACCGGAACATGCCAAGCTTAGTTATCGTGCCGCTGCCGAATCCATTGTTTTGCTCCAAAATGATGGATTGCTTCCGTTGCAGCCAGAAGCGTTGCAGAAAATCAGTGTGATTGGACCCCTTGCGGATGTTGTCTATACCGATTGGTACAGTGGCACACTGCCTAATCGTGTATCCGTCCTCGATGGACTGCGTAATCGACTACCTCAATCAGACATAACGTATGCAGATGGGAATGACCGTATTCAGCTGAAGACAACAGACGGTCAGGTTATAACCTTGGGTGCGGAAGGTACACTCATCGCTGTACCGGAAGCCAGTGTACCTACAGCCGCCGAATTTGTACATCAGGATTGGGGTTGGGGAAGTCATACGCTGAGGAGTGTGAACAATAACCGATACGTTAGCTTAACCGAGCAAAGCATCTATCAGGCAAACGCACCGGAGATTGGTGGCTGGTTCGTGAAGGAAGTTGTTCGCATAGATCCTCTAACGGATGGAAATAACACCTTGCGGACGTGGAACGGTATTCCTGTTGGACTGAGCGAATATCGGGGACAGTCTGCTGTATCACCACCACGGCCACAAGGAGAAAAATCTACAGCTACAGGTATAAATCCGAATGATATTGGTGATTCTGGACACGCAAGTCAATCATCAGGCAATACCCAGAGACCATTTGCATTCAAAATTGATATTGTGACAAGCGGAATACAACAAGCTGTAGAAGCTGCACGTAGCAGTCAGGCAACTGTCGTTGTTGTTGGCAACAGCCCATACATCAACGGCAAAGAAGAAATTGACCGCCCAAGTCTGCTGCTTCCGCCGAGTCAGGTCGAGCTTGTCAAAGCTGTGTGTGAAGCCAATCCCAATACAGTGGTTGTCATTATGGGCAGTTATCCATTTGCCTTGCAGGAGTTGAAAGGTATTGCCCGCTCAATCGTTTATATGACACATGCAGGTCAGGAATTGGGGAACGCGCTTGCAGATGTGCTGTTAGGTCATTATGCCCCTGCAGGCAGATTGAATATGACATGGTATGAAGATGAATCACAGCTTCCTGACATGATGGATTATGACATCATTCAGAATGGCATGACTTATATGTATCATGAAGGACCGGTTCAATATGCATTTGGTCATGGTCTGACGTATTCCGAATTCGAATACGAAGCGATTCGTGTAAGTCGCAGTGCTTCGGGGGAATCCACCACCACAGATCAATTGAAGATTGAGGTGGAGGTACACAATAAGGGTGAACGTGACAGTGATGAAGTTGTTCAGATCTATGGATCTTCATATACCTCCCGAGTGAAACGTGCTCAGAAGCAACTGCTTGCTTTCCGTCGTGTTCAAGTCAAAGCAGGGACGTGTGTTACGATAAGTTTCGAAGTTCCTGTTCAGAAGCTGGCGTTATGGGATGTTACCCGAGATCGATACTGTGTGGAGGCCGCGACCTGGGCCATCCTGGCAGGGCGTTCTTCTAAAGATATACGTCAGTCGGCTGATATTAAAATTGAAGGTGAGACGATTCCGGATCGTCCGCTGCATTTGCTTACCTTTGCCGAGAATTACGATGCTTGTGCAGGTGTTCTACTGGATGAATGTCTGGAAGGACGTTCGGCAGTTCGGGCAATCACTCCGGAAGAACCCTTATATCGAGAGGAGCAGTCGTCTTGGATCGCTTTCAACCATAATGCTGTTCAAGAAGTACAAGGATTTGAAGCCAGAGTGGCAGCTTTTGGGGAAGAGGGCAGACTGGAGATTCGTTCCGAAGGACTGGAGGGCGAACTGCTCGGTGTGTGTGAAGTTTCTGGACCTGGAGGCAGTGTGAATGGGAAAGATATCAAGTGGACAACAGTTCAGTGTTTGCTTGAGGCGCCACATAAGGTGAATGAGCTATATATTGTCTTCAAAGGTGGAGCAGCGTTACGGCACTTTAGATTGTTGTAGTTGTAGCATGTCCTGAATAATCAACCTCCGAAACAAGCACAATAATGCTGTTGTGTGTAGAATCTGTAAAGGTGGTTGTGGTATGAACGATAAAAAGTGGGACCTCGTCGCACTTGCTTCCATCCCTTTAATTATGACCTTGGGTAATTCCATGCTTATACCGATCCTGCCACAGATTGAACGTGAGTTGAAGGTATCTGCATTTAAGGTCAGTATGCTCATTACAGTCTACGCTGTAGTTGCCATCCTGCTTATTCCTCTTGCAGGGTACTTGTCGGATCGTTTTGGCAGAAAAGCAGTTATCATTCCCAGCCTCGTTATTGCAGCCGTCGGAGGTGCTGTCGCTGGTGTGGCAGCATGGATGCTGAACGGAAACATAGCCTACTGGACCATTCTGGGTGGCAGGTTATTGCAGGGAATAGGTGCTGCCGGCGCATTTCCTATTGTTATCCCGTTGGTTGGGGACATGTTTAATGATGAGAATGAAGTAAGCAAAAGTCTGGGTATCATTGAGACCTCGAATACGTTTGGTAAAGTCATAAGTCCGATTCTGGGTGCAGCGCTGGCAGTCTGGTTCTGGTATGCGCCATTCATGGCTATTCCCATCCTTTGTGTGCTTTCGCTGGTTCTTGTTATTTTCCTGGTGAAGACTCCTAGGAAAAAAGAAAAGCCTCCCACCTTTACGGAATTTGTGGCTTCCATTCGTGACGTATTAAAAGAAAAGGGACGCTGGTTGTATGCGTTGTTTGCAATCGGCGGTATTTGCATGTTTGTCATCTTTGGTGTGTTATATTATCTATCCGAGACGCTGGAGAGCGAATTTGCCCTGAAAGGTGTACTTAAAGGACTTGTCCTTGCGATTCCGCTGGCAGCGTTATGTTTGTCTTCTTTCCTGGCAGGGAAGTGGATTGGGAAGAACAAAACGCGAATGAAATGGCTTGGCTTCACAGGACTTGCGCTTCTGACGGTATCCCTTGGCGTTATAGGTTTATTCGATAATATCTATGTTGTAGTAGGTCTTTTCACATTGGGAAGTGCCGGAATAGGTGCAACGTTACCATGTCTGGATGCATTGATTACAGAAGGCGTGGATAAAAAACAGCGGGGCACAATCACGGCTCTGTTCAGCAGCATGCGATTCATTGGGGTATCTCTCGGTCCGCCTGTCGTTTCTTTGCTGATCGGTTCTCATCATTTCCTGCTTTTTGGTGTGCTCGCTGCGTCTGGCGCAGTGGGCGGATTGCTAACCTTATTTGCAGTTAAACCGGATAAGGGAGATCAACCTACTTCAGGAAGCAAGCAGAAACAGGATGAAACATTTAATGATGTGATTGAGACGAGTAGAGGGTATGCTCCCATAGGTCGCAAGAAAAGTCCATTTTAGATAGACGGTGCTGAATGCTGCGTTCATATCCATGCTGTCTTAAGTTTAACATTCAGAGCTGTTCCAATAAAAAACGCGTTTACGCCTAAGAAAGCGGATAGATTTGCTTTCTCGGTGTAAACGCGTTTCTCGTTTCTATGAGCAGAATGACTTTAAGGAATCATTCGTGTTTGCTCTTATTCGACTGGTTAGTTTCGGTGTTGCCGGCTCCAGATTCTGAATTCTTGGATTGATCTTGAGGTGATTCCGTTGCAGTAATATGCGTATGAGCGAGCAGAGCATGAGGTTCAATGGAGAAGCTGCCGCTTCGTTTTCCCTGAATCAGATATATAAGCAAGAACAGAATCATAAACATCACGGAATATCGATACATATCGGTATAACTGGTTATGGCCGCAATGGCGCCAAGAAGAAGGGCACCGGTCGCAATACCCAGATCCAGCGAGTTCAAAAACATACCATTAGCCATACCCCGTTGAGTAGGAGATACAACTTGAATCATCCAGGTCTGCAGAGACGACTGCATGGAACCATAACCGACTCCGTAGATAAAGGCAGCAATGAACAGGAGGGACATGGAGGTTGCATACGAGAGCAGAATGAGGCCGACAGCAACGAATATTGCCCCTGGAATGAGCAGTGCTTTTGGCCCTTTACTGTCATAGATCCGTCCTGCAAATGGTCTAACCAATAACACGGCGAGTGCATTGAACAAAAAGAACAGCGCAGGATTGGCCAGATTGGCTTCCTTACCATACAAAACGATGAATCCGACAAGCCCACCATAGGTGATGGATAATAGGCAATTCAGCACACTGGGCAGAATCAGCTTGCGGTTGAAAGGTGTCTTCTGTTTTGGGTTGGACCCTGAAGCACTTGTTGTGGCTTGTGGCATGATGGTTGTACTGTTATCGGTTCTGACTGCTTTTTTGCGTGTCAGCGAATAACTCAGTGGATAGATCACAGCGAGCACACCCGCAGTACATAACATCAGGGTTACAAAACCTGCTCCCTGGAGCAGAGTGACCCCAATGATTGGACCCATAGACATAGCCAGGCTAGTTGATAGACCAAAGTAACCCATACCTTCACCCATTCGTTTGACGGGCACAATGTCCGAGGCCATCGTTGGAAAAGCGGTACTGCTCATACCAAACCCGATACCAAACAACATTCTGAGCAACAAGAGCACAGCTATACCAGCAGCAAAATAATAGCCGAGCGTTGCCAGCAGGGCTACGGACAGGCCTATATAGATCATGGCGTTACGAAGGCCCTTCTCCAGTGCTTTCGCGGAATAGAGACGGGCTGCTATGGCACTTAATGCAAACAGACAGGTGAATAAACTTACTTCAAATGCATTGGCGTGAAATCGCTCCTGAACGTAGGACGGAAGCGGAGAGACAATCATGTGCAGTTGCAAGAACAACAAGAAGTTGCACAGCATCAGCAGAATAAAATCGGTGGTCCATAGTCTAACTTGTGTAGATTGTTCTTTCATGATGATGTATTCCCCCTGAGTTGTGATTCATTACAAGTTGCGGTTAATGAGGGAAAGAGTATGTTTAAATGCTTCCATCTGGTCTTCGGATATACCTTCAGCAAGTTCTTTATTCATTTCTCTTTCGATCGGAACGAGGATATCAATTAACGCTTTGCCTTCCGTGGTGAGATATAACAGATAGGCTCTGCGATCCTGTTCGCTGGTCCGGCGTTCTACCCAGCCTTTTTTCTCAAGCAGATCAATAATCCGCGCAGTGGTGGGTTGGTCTTTGAAGACACGTGCAGCGAGCTCCTTCTGATTCACACCTTCACCGCGGTCAACATTAAAGAGAACAGAAAATTGCTCTGTCGTAATATCATAAGGTTTGAATCGTGTCGCAAGTAAAGCTACAGCTTTACGATGTGTGAAACCCAGCATGAATCCAACAGATTGTTCCAGTGTATAGTCCATGTGATTGCTAGACCTCGCTTCCATAATAAAATGTCCCAATCAATTAGTTGTTATAACAACTATATGTCAAACAAGTATTTTTGTCAAAATGAAATATTATCATATCGAACGTACGTGTGCGCTGTGCAATCATCCAAAAATACTGTTAGAATAGTGATGAAACCGCTTTTATCAAATCGATATCTGGCGTGCTTGAAGAATGGAGAAAACCAATTTGCTCTAACTAATGTTGGAGATGACCAAGGAGAGCTGTGTATGCTAAAGAATATACCCGCAATAATACCTCCAGAGTTACTCAAAATCATGTCCGAAATGGGCCATGGAGACGAGTTGGTTCTGGCGGATGGCAATTTCCCCGCAGCCAGTCATGCCAAGCGACTGGTACGCTGTGATGCACTGGGAGTTGTTGAACTGTTGGATGCCATCCTGCAATTATATCCACTGGATACCTATGCTGAGCGTCCCGCTGCTGTCATGCAGGTTGTGAAAGGGGATCAGGTGATCCCGATCATATGGGAAGACTATCGCCGGTTGATTGAAGAATATGAAGGCATCACGGATGCTTTTGATCATGAAGAGCGATTTGATTTTTATAAACGCGCTTCGAATGCCTATGTGATTGTTGCAACTGGTGAGCGAGCGCAATACGCCAATCTGATTTTGAAGAAAGGCGTCATTTTCCCCGATGCTGATCCTGGTCAGGAACAGCAGAATGCTGAATCGAACTGAATAATTACGGCGACGGAGCAGTGGATGCTTTGGTCGCCTTTTTATTTTTACCAATACGGAGTCAATATAACAAAACGTACAGAATGGGCATGGACTAGATAAGCACGATGCAATCTGGAAGCGCGCATGAACGAACGTCATCTCACTGCTCAAGATACTACAAACTTTGATGCAGATGATGAATGGGGAAAAGGAAAGGACTGTTTTACAATTGAAAGAAATGCAAAGGGGGAGACGATGCTCTCCATCCCAGAGGAGTTGAGTGAAATGCAGCACCGAATCAGACAAGCGGGTCTTCTTGATAGTAACGAAGTGGGACGTTTGTTCAATGAGTACAGGATGTTCTACAACCAAAATGCTGATATTGAGGCAGCACGTCAGTATATTAGAGAACGAATGGAAGGCCATGAATCGGTGATTTTGGTAGCAGAAACAGATGCGGAAAGTGATCATGGGACAGATGAAAGTAACGGTAGATCACTCTCGAAAGGCTTAATTTGTACTGGATTCGTTCAGCTATATCCCAGTTTCAGTTCGGTATCGATGGGGCCTGTCTGGGTGCTTAATGATCTATATGTGCATCCGGATTATCGTCAGCAAGGCATTGCCAGGAATCTCTTGCAAGCAGCCAAGCAATTGGCATCTGAGCGAGGAGTTCTTCGTATATCACTCTCAACTGAGTTAAGTAACAAGCTAGCGCAAGCTTTATATGAATCCGAAGGATATGCACAGGATACCAAATTCATGTATTATGAACTTAATGTATAAGAGTTTGCACCAAAAGATGGACTATATGAATGAATGGCACACTCGTGTCGTCGGCAACAAGGGAGGGGAGTCGCAACATGATGCAGTGGATTGCCATGATCACGATGTTAATTGATCATATAGGGGCTGTCTTTTTTCCACATATTATAGAGTTGAGGATCATAGGTCGTATCGCTTTTCCAATCTATGCTTTTGCAGTGTATATCGGTTATAAACATACACGAGACGTACAAAAATACATATGGCGGCTGTTCTGGATTGCGATCATATCACAGGTGCCGTTCATGGCTGCTTTTAATCATTATTCTCTGAACGTGGTGTGGACATTGTGGTCAGCCCTGTTGGTATTATTCGTTATCGATAAATTGCCATCCAAACTACTAGGGATTCCAATTGTAATTGGAGCAGGGTGGTTCATGGAAATTAGCCAAATGGATTACGGGATGTACGGGTTGTTATTGGTTCTGTTATTCCGCTATTTCCAGGGTCCTGTACTTGTCGTGGCACATGTCTTGTTAAATGCACTATATCTTCTGCTGCATAACAGCTCTGTGCAAATGTATAGTGTGCTGGCAACCGCCGGCATTGCTATTGCTCAGTATTACCAGGCGGGTTTCCGTATGAAGGGGCCACGTTGGGTCTGGCGTTATTTCTATCCAGCGCATCTTGCCATCATTGCAATTATCCGATGGGTCTAAAAGATTGATCCAGAAATGCTAAAACGTCTGAAAAATGCGAAGTAAAGAAGCCACCTTCTCGTCAGTGAATGACGATGAGGTGGCTTCTGCGTATCCTATTAGTTAAAGTTGAACTTCACGGAACTTACTCCATTGCTGTAGAAGTGCCGTTATGGCGCCGGATTGCAGACGGGAAATATCCAATCTGAACGGCGTAGTCTAACATGGCGGAGATGAAGCGATCATCTGTTTTTGCACATGAGATGCCAGCAGGTTCCACATAAGCCGTTGTGACAGGGCAAGCATAGACATATGCTGAATCCTTCGCACCGTCGCCTTCAAGCTGTGCAATAGCCAACTGAAGAGCTTCCGGCTCTTTGCTGATGCTCGCATCGAACAACCAACGTGTGTAATCGGCGAAAGGTAGCGTTTCGACTTCGTAACCAGCCCGATTCACAGAACGGATCAGCTCATCATAACGGATGGGCTCCGGATTACAGATGTGGAATACACGACCGGCGGTATCCTGACGTAAGGCCAGATGAACGATAGCTTCACTTGCATAGTTTATCGGTGTAAAATCAACCATCCAGTCAGCCGCAGGAGCCTTGCCGAGCAATAACATTGCTTTGATCATACGATAAAAGGCGTTGCTATCAATATTGGACTGGAAGCGTCCAGTTTCGGAGTGGCAAGTGAGATTACCTGCACGATAGATGCTGACAGGCACACCTTGCTCGGCGGCAATCATGAGCACTTTCTCGGCTTCAAGCTTGCTGTCCGAATACAGGTTGTCCACATGCAAGTCAGCCGGGAACCGATCATATTGCAGGGAAGATTCCCATTGTCCGCTGAGTGCCAGATCTTCCGGAATACCCATCGTGGATACATGGTGGAAGGAAGCACCTGGTTTGCTACGAATCAAGTCTAGCAATGCGACCGTTCCTTCCACGTTTGTTTTGGCGAACTGATCGGCATCGCCAAAATGACGGACGTCTGCAGCGCAGTGGATGACACGGTCAATTCGATCCTGAACATAAGCCCTTTGTTCAGCTGACAGGCCGAGATTAGGTTGTTCGAGATCCCCTTCAATAATCTCCACGCGAGTGGAGAGTTGGTCAGTCAGTTGTTTGCCGAAATAACCTTCCAGCACGTTAGTCAAACGTTCCATTGCAGTTATTCCATTGGAAGGTCGACGAACAAGGGTGTAGATTCGTGTACTGGAATTCAGAATTAACTGTTGCAGCACATGAGAGCCCAGATAACCTGTTGCTCCAGTCAGTAACACATGCTCAGGTTCGCGAATGAGCGGGTACCCCAACTGGGATGTTAGCTCCACAGGGTGTTCGGATAATTGTGTAATCATGCCATCAGTCACCACTGAATCCGTAACTACTGCTGCACTGAGAGACAATACTTCCACACGACGAGCGAGAGCGCGGACTGTTTTCTCGGCAAAGAAGTCGGCAATGTTCAGTTGCGGATAATGTGGCTTCAGAATGACCAGTACATGAATGACCCGGAGTGAATCCCCACCGATATTGAAGAAACTGTCTTCGACACCGAAGTCATCGTGCTGAAGGATTTCTTTCCATGCGTCCAGGATAATGGATTCCGTCTCCGTCTCAGGCATGACCCGGTCAGGGCGATCTTCATGTCGTTCCACATGAGACAAGGATACCATCGCTTTGCGATTGATTTTTCCAGTTGGTGCAATCGGCATTTCATCCAGCTGACAGATCCACTTTGGTACAAAATAAGAAGGAAGTTTCTCCGTCAGTTCTGCCTTGATGTCCGAAACAGAAAGGGTACTGCCATCTTTCGATGTAAAGTAACCAACCAGCATATTTTGTCCATCGGATTCTTTCTTCGGAATGACGGCAACGTTCTGGATCTGATCAAGCCGTGCAAAGTGATCTTCAATCTCCCCGATCTCAATCCGGTGACCACGAATTTTTAACTGAGAGTCACTGCGACCAACATATTCCAGCATCCCGGTATCCAGCAATTTGGCAATATCGCCAGACTTGTAGATTTTCTCACCTATCGCAAACGGGTTCTCAATGAATGCTTGCGCTGTACGTTCTGGCTGATTCAGATAACCTTTGGCCAATGCAGGGGTAGCAATATATACCTCACCAGGTACACCTGCCGGACAGAGCTGTTGTTCTTCATTTACAATGTATACTTTGTAGTTATGAATCGGTTTACCGATAGGGATGTTCACCACATGTTCAGGAACCTGCTCACTGATGCGGTGAGTAGTTGTGGCTACTGTACATTCGGTAGGTCCGTACACATTAACAATATCAATCTGGTTTCCAAATTTGCGCTGGAAGGCACGAACCTGTTCACCATATAACGCTTCTCCGGCTACAGTAATGATTCTGACTTTGGCCAGCTTGTGGAAACCTTCATCGGATAAGTAGGAAGCAAGCTGATTGAAGAAAATCGTAGGCAGTATCGTAATGATGGTTGTTCCTGTCCGTTCAATTGCACTTGCGAATTCTTCAACGGATACACGTTCTTCCGCAGACAACAGATATAATTCTGCTCCATAGAACAAGGCGCCAATGGTATCCCACACGGATGCATCAAAGCTGTATGTAGCAAACTGAGTTAATACATCACCTGGTTGAATGTCACAATCACGCTGAACCACACTGCCAAGATTGATTACACCCCGGTGGGCAATCAGTGCACCTTTGGGTTTACCGGTCGACCCTGACGTGTAGATAATATACGCAAGATCATCCGGCTGAATATCCAGATTGGGGTTACTTGCTGCAAATCCGGCTAAACGACCATCCACAGAGAGAATCTGACGGACCGTAGCTATACTGGAGAACAAGCTGGAAGCTTGGGCATAAGAAGCTTCCGTTGTCAGCACGAAGGAGGACGCCGTATCTTCCACGATATAACTGTTACGTTCTTGTGGATGCTCAGGATCGATCGGAACATATGCACCACCTGCCTTCAGAATACCAAGCAGGGAGATGATCGTCTCCAGACTTCGATCCATAAAGATACTGACGAATTCACCTTTCTGCAATCCATTGGATAACAGAACACGTGCAACCTGATTAGCTCGTTCATTCAATTCCCTGTACGTATAACTTTTGGATGGCGATGTTATCGCCGGTGAATCTGGATATGCCGCTGCCGTTGCTTCGAACCAGCCATGAACCGTTTGATTCTCTGGTTCGAGAACAGAAGTATCATTCATTTCACGGTAAAGCAATCGATCTGAGGCGGAAAGAATATCTACCGTACCGATTGCTTTCTCACCGTCACGCACAAGGGCGAGTAGAAGAGTCTGATAATATTCTGCATATCTCAGCACGGTAGACTCTTTTAACAGTGAACTATCATAGAACAGATCGAGGATGAGCATGTTCTGATCATCTCGAACGTTCCAGTTTAATATTTGAGGAGCTTGAGGCAACTGTACACTATTCAGCATAAAAAACGATTCAGGGTATCCACCGTTTTGCAACGTGTATTCAATCTTGAGCTGCTCTGAAACTTGATGACATAGTTGGTTGAAGGTCAATTTCCCCTGAATCTGTAATGAAAGATAGGAAGCTGCCTGATCGGGGGAAAGTATACCTATGGCAAGTTCCTGTTCAGCTGACAATCGGAATAACAAGGCTGCATAAGCTGAGAGGAGTACCGGGTACACCATCTGTTCTCCATACTTCTGTTTAAGTTCACGGCTCAGAGAAGCATGTAATGTGATTTGAGCAGACTGATAAGAGAATGATTGTTGACGTCGCCCAAAATCCAGTGGAATCTGCAGAACTGGCAAGCTAGATTCCATGGAATGGGAAGAAGATGGTTGGTTTTCAATCACTTCAGTTATTCCTCCTTGGTTCAAACCGAATGTTTGTGGATTTGAATTATTGTTTGCTTACATTGAAATGAGAGATCAATTCTTGGAGTTCCTCAGACATACTGTTAAGGCGTGTGGAGGAGTCTACCAGTGTTATCAAAGATGCTTTTTGCTCATCAACAGATGAGGAGATTTGTTCACTGCTGTTTGCTGTCTTGCTTACGCTTGAAGACAAGTCGTCCGCTGTAGCGGTCATTTCCTCCGTACCCGCAGAGATTTCTTCTGTCGCGCTTGATACTTCCTGAATCTGATTAGATACTTTTTTCGCTGCTTCTAAAATATCTTCGAACAATTGTCCTGTTTGATCGGCTACGCTGAGCCCTGTATCTACTTCTGACGTACCTTGTTCCATAGCACGTACAGCTTGTTTAATTCCAGCTTGAATCTCTTGGATCAATACGCCAACCTGGCTGGTTGCTTGTTCAGACTGCTCGGCAAGTTTGCGTACTTCACCTGCAACAACTGCAAATCCTCTTCCTTCTTCACCAACACGAGCTGCTTCAATGGAAGCATTAAGAGCAAGCAAGTTGGTCTGGCTGGAGATACCCGAGATGATATTGAGAATATCGCCGATTTCCTGTGAACGACTCTCCAGAACCTCAATGGCAGAAGCGGTATTCTTAACCGATTCCGTAATCAGATTCATCTGTTCAGACACCTGACGGACAACGCTGTTACCTTGTTGCGAACGACGTTCCATCTCATAGGCTTCATCCGCTACACTTGCCGAGCTGCTGGCAATCGTCTGGATTACGGTAGCCATCTCGGACATGGCACGTGCACTATCCCGGGTTGCCTGTTCCTGTGAACGAATGTTGGAAGTGATTTGAGTTACATTATTATTGATAGAATCTGCATTCTCACTGTTGCGCTCGGAAACTTCATATAGCTCTTTGGCAGACTGATTTACTTCTTGTGACGTGATTTGCACTTTAACGATAGTATCGTTGATTTTGCGAACCATGGTGTTGAACTTCTCGTTAACGAGTCCCAGATCGTCTTTGCCTGTCGGAATGTTGACATTCAAATTACCCCGACTTACGTCATCAATTCCTTTGATCAAGTGACGGATAGGGGAAAGTGTGTTTTTAACTACAAGGTATTGGATAATCAGGAATAACAGCAAGAAGGCCACAAGGATGATAATTCCGTTTTTGAGCAAGGAGTTTAGTCCCGCGGGTACGGCTGATGCATCTGCATCAACGGCAAAATATGAGAAAATCTTTCCGTTGCTGTCTTTGATTGGATATGCAATGGTTGTCCATGTTCCGAAATCATCGGAATAAAATGTTGTGAATGTTGGGCGATCCGTATTAAGCATTTCTTTCAGTGCATTGGCTACAACGACCGGCTGCTCATACATGTCACCAATATTTACGTTCTCACTTTGAAAAGCCTCTCTTAGGTTGGTTGGCATCGCTACAAGGGAAGTTAATCTCTTGTTATCGCCACCGAGCTCAACACCGAAGATGTAGGCTTGTGCAATGTTAGGATAATATTCTTGCATCTCATCGAAATACGCTCGTAATTTCGTTTGTGTTGCTCCATCATAGCTACCTTCCGTAATAGCAGCTTGTACCTCGGCAGGATTGATATCTTCAGCCCATTTTTTGGTAATTTGTTCCACCTGTCCATGCAGCTGTTCAACAAGAACTGTTTTTTGAAAATAGTAACTGCTTGCGATAAGTGCTACCCCGATGATAACGATATTGGTAAATGAGAGTAACAAATTTTTGGAGAAAAACGACATGCTTTTCCAACTTAATGATTTCACTAAATTCCACTCCTGATCTTCTTTAAATTAAGAAACTTTAGGGTTGCATTGGTACAGTGAACTAGATCATTCCGTGATCCCCTCCAAAGGAAATTTATGCGACCATGGTCTTGGTTTATCAGTCGCTTTCGTAGAGACTTATGTACCGTATGAACCATAGGTGTCTAATTATTAAAACACATCTATAATTAATATGTCGTATAAAATGTCGTTAAATTGAATAGTATCGTTAAATTTTTTTTAATATTTTACGTATTTATGGACATATCAGATGGTTTATAGGTATTTAGAACTGTTTATTTTAAAATTTCCCATTTTTTAGCTTCATTCTGTATTCTATAACATGGTGGGTAAAAATACATCCTTCAACAAAACAAAAATATGATGGCAGAGATGCAACAGAAGGCACGGATATACATCGGAAGCGGTTTTATCTATAATAACTACATATGCATTTCTCAAATTATGAGCAGCGGGGGTTTATAGATGAATCTTAAACAGATAGCAGCAGAGCGTGCGGCAGAATATGTTGAAGATGGAATGAAGGTTGGATTGGGTACAGGTTCAACAGCTTATTATGCCATCTGCCGGATCGGTGAGCGGGTACGTGATGGATTGAACATTCAAGCGGTTGCCACTTCAGAGGCTTCGGACAAGCTTGCCCGTGAATGGGGGATTCCCATCGTCCCATTTGACCAGATTGGACGTCTGGATCTGACCATTGATGGTGCTGATGAAGTTGATCCCGAATTTAACCTGATTAAAGGGGGGGGCGGGGCTCTTTTGCGTGAGAAAATCGTGGCGGCCAATAGTGACAAATTGATTATTGTAGCGGATGGCAGCAAAGCCGTGCAAAAGTTGGGGAAATTCCCGCTTCCAGTTGAGGTGGTTCCATTTGCTTCTGAGTGGACCTTCCAGGCGCTCGAAAAATTGGGGTGTCAACCACAGTGGCGGATGGATGGACAGCAACGTTATCTGACAGACAACGGAAACCTGATAGCAGATTGCCACTTGGAGGCGATTGATCACGCTGCGGACCTTAATGTTCAATTGAATATGTTACCAGGTGTTGTTGATAACGGACTATTTGTTGATATGGCTAGTACAGTCATTCTTGCCAATGCGGATGGAAGTATCGAAGAGCTTCATCGTTCTTAATATGGAAGAGGGTGATTTTCATCGTATGAAAGAACTGCCAATCGTTGATGGTGAACTTGTACTCAGGTGTGTGGAGAAACAGGATCTGAAAGAACTCTATGAATTGATCTACAGTGATGACGTACCTGAATGGAAGCAATGGGATGCACCCTATTACCCACTTAAACACGAAAGTTATGAAAGTTTTGAACAAGGTATGCTCAAACGTATGGACGTAGATCCAGGCGATTCCAGACCCGTATCAATCCGTATTATTGAATCCGACAGACAAATTGTGGGTACAATCAGCTATTACATAGAAGATGAGTTATCCATGTGGCTGGAAATGGGGATTGTAATATACAGATCTGTCGAGTGGGGACGCGGGGTTGGCACACGCTCACTTGTCATGTGGTCAAGTCATTTGTTCGAACAGATGCCTTTGGTTCGGGTTGGATTGACTACTTGGTCTGGTAATGAACGTATGATGCGTGCGGCTGTGAAAGCCGGATTACAGGTGGAGGGGCGAATGCGGAAGTGTCGTATCGTTCGCGGACAGTACTATGATTCAATTCGTATGGGGATGCTCCGTGAGGAGTGGGAGCAGAAGCTGGCCCCTCATACGAGCCGAAATGTAAACAACTGATGGAGGATTATTGAAATGCTGAACACGGAGGACAACCGGGAACTGTCTTTACAATTATTCGTGGTTCTTGTTCGGGCCTACAATTCTGTGACCTCACGTTCCAATCGGGACATTCAGAGTCACGGACTGAATACGACAGAATTTGGTGTGCTTGATTTGTTATATCATAAGGGACCACAGGCATTGCAAAAGATTGGTGAAAAGGTGTTAATGTCTAGTGGTAATATTACGTATGTTGTAGATAAGTTGCAAAATAAAAATCTGCTGTTTCGTCGACCATCCAAGGAAGATCGGCGTGTCATTTACGCTGAGTTAACCGAGGAAGGAAGAGAATTGTTCACACAGATATTTCCTCAACACCATCAGGTCATCATTGATGCTTTGGAAGGACTTGACCCTTCCGAGAAAGTAGCTGCGATTAAGATGTTGAAGAAGCTGGGACTGGCGGCAGAAGGGAAAACTGACTTGCGTTCATAACGCAGGTCAGTTTTTTTTGTGGATCTTGAAAAGTACAGGTATATACTGGCTGACTGACTTGCAAGGCCCTCCATAATATAGGAAGATTGTTCTATACATTCATCGTGTGTAAAACATGATTATCGAAAGTTCATGTATAATGGAACATAACGATTAAGAGCGGAATGGATGGATTGGATCAAGTAGAAGAACCTATCCCGATTGCAAGTTAGCTAACATCAATCTCATTCTGGATTAGTCACGAATGAAGATTGAGTGTGATGCGGGTATGAGGAGGGGTGCATCTATGAGTCATCAAGAAGCAGGAGAACGTTTGCTCCAAGAATCTGCGAACTTAGCTGATAAAATAACGGAGAAACAGTATCTCAGACAGCCCGATTTACTTGAGCGATTTGGCGAGAATGGAAAAATGCGAACCAAACAGGATTCGGAGTATAGCTTGAACTATTTGGCAGAAAGTACGCTCGTACAGAGTCCAGGTCTGTTTACTCATTATATTGCCTGGCTGAAAGTTCTACTTGAGGGTTATAAGGTATCACCAGAAGACCTGGCGATTAATCTCAATCTGATCAAAGAGACATTGGAAGAAGAATTTGACCATCCGTCAAAGGCACTTCTGCTCGAGTATCTGGAGATGGGAATATATAGAACAACACATATGGAGTCACAAGCGGGTTACATCAACGAATCCATGCCATATGGAGATGCCGCGCAATCGTACTTACAGTGCTTGCTTGAGAATAAACGGAAAGAAGCCTTTGAGATCATTGAAGCCCAGTTAGAAGCCGGGGTGACAATTCGAGATATTTATCGATATATCTTTCAGCCCACCCAATATGAAATTGGACGATTGTGGCAATGCCATCGTATCAGTGTGGGGCAAGAACACTTTTGTACGGCAACGACCCAGTCATTCATATCACGTCTTTATTCCCGCTGGCTGATTCATACGGGTCAGGATAAAAAACTAGTGGCTACCTGTGTAGGCAGTGAGCAACATGAGATCGGACTGCGTATGCTCACAGATGTGTTCGAGATGGAAGGTTGGGATACGCACTATCTGGGAGCCAATGTTCCCAATGGAAGTGTCATAGAGGCTATAGAGCGGCATCAGGGCGATGTTGTTGCGATTTCAGTTACGATGACGTATCACCTTCATCTGGCCAAAGAGTTGATTCATCTGATCCGTCATCATCCGGCAACGGCACATGTGAAGATTATGGTGGGGGGATATCCCTTTAATATTGATCAGGAGTTGTGGAAAACGATAGGAGCTGACGGTTATGCTCCAGGAGCCGATGAAGCGGTAGCGGTTGCAGAACAATTACTGGCTCAGCCATCTACATGTAATCAGCTTGATATGGTTAGGGATTAAGAGAGGGATGATGTGATGTCTAATGAGGGCGGAGAGATACAGAGGCTACGCAGAACGATTGAGCAGTTATCGGATCAGATGATCCGGAGTAAAGAGCAAGAGGAACGGACACTTACGGAATTCTCGGATATGAATAATGAACTGGTGACACTCCAACGTCTGCTTGCAAAGAACAATAACAGTCTTGAAGCTGCACGTCAGCAAGCAGTAGATGCAGGTGATTCGAAAATCGCATTTATTGCAGGCATCAGTCATGATTTTCGTACGCCATTAAATGGCATATTGGGGATGGCTGAGATGCTGAAGCTGTCTCCATTGTCTGAAGAACAGGAGAATTCCGTTTCCGTTATACAGGATGCTGCCAAACTGCTACTTAAGCTGATTCAGGATCTTCTGGATCTGTCCAAACTTGAGGCGGGTCAGATGCGACTTGAACTGGGAGAAGTGGATCTGCAAGAGACGATAAACTATATTGTTCGTTTGCTCGAACCCCAAGTCAGAAAGAACGGAAATCAGTTATCGATAGACTGTGACCCCAGAATCTCTACCCTTCTTGAAGGGGATTCAACGAGGATTACACAGATACTGATCAATCTAATTCAGAATGCGAACAAATTCACATCAGAAGGTACAGTGCGGATACGAGTCGCCCTTATGAAAGATGATGAGATTACACAAATGATCCGATTTGAAGTCGAAGACACGGGCATTGGTATCTCGGAAGAAGATCAGAACCAGTTATTTCAACCCTACGTGCAGACTGAACGAGGACGCTCAAGTGAGTATGGAGGAACGGGCCTTGGATTATCGATCTGCAAGTCGCTCGTTACACTGATGGAAGGTCAGATTGGAGTAGACAGTCAGGAGGGTGAAGGATCAACATTCTGGTTCGAACTTACACTTGGTAAGAAAGACGGTAATCAGTCCGCTAACCAGTCTGTTGCTTCCGCTCAAGAGCAACAGGGGCAGGATATGGATGATGAAGCTCCTTCTGTATCTGTATTGCTGGCCGATGATAATGTCATCAACCGGCAGCTTGTTATGTTGCAGCTCAAAAAACTGGGAATAAACCAAGTGGATGCTGTAGTGAATGGGGAAGAGGCAATAGCTGCTTTTCTCAGCAAAAAATACAGTTTGATTCTCATGGATTATATGATGCCAGTGATGGACGGTTTGGAGGCAACACGCAAAATCCGCTCGATAGAAATGGATGAAATGCGCCATACCACACCAATCATTGCAATGACAGGTAATGTCATGCAGGGAGAGAAAGACAAGTGTATGGAAGCCGGGATGAATGACTTTATTGGCAAACCCTTCACGCTGGAAATTTTGAGTAAGATGATCGAGAAGTGGCAGCAATCATCCGAACCGACCGAGGTACTAAATATGAGCATCGTACATGAGATTGCGGAATTAAACACCGATGGCGATCGTACACTCCTTGGTATGTTGTTGGACATGTATCGTACCGATACACCTGGCAAAATTGAGGCGCTGCGCAGACATATTGTGTCCGGTGACCATGTTGCTGCAACCGAGGTAGCCCATGATCTGAAATCAGGGAGTTTGAGCCTAGGGATTCGTTATTTATCAACTTTGTTTGCTCAGATAGAGCAGTTCGCGAAGGAAGGTCAATCACGGAAAGCAGAACCTTTGCTGGATGCTTTGTTACCCGCCTATCAAGCAGCATGTGCAGCACTGCAACGAGTAAGTAAAGATTGAATATATCTTAATAAGGAAAGAGGGTAGGGCTCGTTCATGTTATTCTACGTACTTGCAGTACTGGTACTGATCGTTCTTGCACTTCTGTGGACAGGAGGGCTTTATTTTTTCAAAACGGCCATTCGCCGTACGCCAAAAACGTTTTTGGTAGATAATCCAAATCTGATGCCTGAACCGGACAATGAAATCATTAGCAGTGCTTCTGACCTGAAGTGGCTGGATGCTCAGCCTACAGAAGAGATATCTCTTCAATCACATGATGGATTAAAACTGTATGGTACATGGCTCGGTTCCAATAAAGGGTCGAATCAGACGGTTATTCTGGCACATGGTTATTCGGGGAGAGGCAGAGAAATGGCTGGATTCGCCCGGTTTTATGCGGAAAAGCATGGTTATAACGTACTCATGCCAGATGATCGAGGTCATGGACAGAGTGAAGGTGATATCATTGGTTTTGGTTGGTTAGATCGGAAGGATTATGTCCAGTGGACCAACTGGGTGCTTGAAAAAGTGGGTACACAAGGGGAAATCATATTGCACGGCATATCCATGGGAGGAGCAACCGTACTGATGACAGGTGGTGAAGTTCTGCCGATTCAGGTTAAAGCGATTGTATCTGATTGTGCGTATACATCCGTGGAAGAAGAACTGACGTTCCAGTTGAAGCAATTATACAAGCTACCTGCATTTCCGTTTATACCTGTCACAAGTCTGATCTCCCGGTGGAAAGCAGGGTATTCCTTTAGAGAGGCTTCGGCTCTCAAGCAGCTTGCCAAAGTTAACGTTCCCGTGTTATTCATCCACGGAGAGGCTGATATGTTTGTACCAACGGAAATGGTGTACAGGTTGTATGAAGCCTGCCCAACCGAAAAGGAATTGCTGACCGTCCCCCGTGCGGGTCATGGCACAGCGTTTCAAGTCGATCGCACCGGATATGAGGCGGCACTGGAATCCTTTATGAAGAAAAATCTGTCGCCTGCTTTTAATTGATTTTTTTGTGACAATCTGGGTATTAAGTAGAAGATGCAAATCATTTACTAAACGATGGGGGTATCTTGATGGGAAACGAACAATTTGAGGCTGCACGAAAAGCAGAGGCAGGTTATCATTCCAATTTCTATCAGAATAATGAATTATTCGCCTCTGGTACCTGGATGTCGAGGCCCATGCCCATGGTGATGGATATGCTGGAACGTCTACTTGCTCACAAGGAGGAGTTGCGTGTCCTCGATCTGGGATGCGGAGTCGGAAGGCATACGATACCGATTGCACAGCGCCTTGCAAAAACGAACAGTGAAGTCATCGGTGTGGATTTGCTGGATGAGGCCGTAGACGGACTTAGCAAGTATGCGAAAGAATATCAGGTTGATCATATCGTGCAGGCAGTGAAAGCAGATGTTGAACATTATGCTGTGGAGCCAAACTATTTTGATTATATCGCTGCTTGTTCTTGTCTGGAACATGTCTCAAATAAGCAAGCCTTCATGGAAGCGATAGACCGGTTACAGGCCGGAACTCGTACAGGGGGCATTCATTGTATTACGATGAGTACCAATGTGGAGGAAAAAGAAATCAATACAGGCAAGGAGATTAAACCATTAATTGAGCTGAACCTGCCCACAGCCGAGACGATTGCTATACTGGAGGATGCCTACAAAGGCTGGAATATTCTGCTTCAGGAACACGTTACACAGACGATTGAAGAGGAAAAGTATGATGAACCGACACAATTTCGTTGTGAACTGCTTCGTTTCGCTGTGCAAAAGCAATAAATTCTCTGCCGGGACCTGACAATGGACCCGGCACTCTTAATGTGTGGTCTGAAGGGAGATCGTTAAGGATGAATACATATGTAATAGGGATGGATGGAGGAGGGAGTCACACGCGTGTGACTGTCGCAGATCAGAACGGGAAGATTGTATCCTATGTGCAAAAGAATGGTTGCAACCGCTATCACGATACTAATGCTGAGCAAAATGTGCTGGAGGGTATCGGAGCTGAATCGGCACACGACTTGAACTTTTAGAGGCTAACGACTACAATACGATAACGGAAACAAGCAAGGTATAGGAGGAATCAAGGTGTTAATTAATCTGAAATCACGCATACAGGAGCCGGAAGTACAGGAACTATTGTCCTACTCGGTCTTTCCTGATCCGGATCACTTGAACCGTGCGTTGCAACAATATGTAGAGAAAGACGAATTGCAAATGGGCGGTTACGAAGATGAGGGACAATTGATCGGTCTGATTGGATATGAGAAGACAGGAACAAGTGAGGTTACCATTCATCATATCTCGGTTTTGCCTGAAAACCGCTTTAAAAATTATGGACGTGGTATGATCTCACAACTGTTGGCAACATACAACCCTGATAGACTAATTGCGGAGACCGAGTTGGAAGCCGTCGAGTTTTATCGGAATACGGGGTTTGTGGTATATAGTCTGGGTGAATTATACCCAGGTGTGGAGCGATTCCGTTGTGTGCTTGAAAAAGAGGAAGATACGGACGAAGAGTAGCACAGAGACCTTTTATTACTTTAAGAAATATATGGATTATCATCAGTACAGGATGTTGGATTTGGCAATGAGCTGAGTCGGACGTCCTGTTTTTTTGTCGTTTTCATCAAAAAAGCAGGAAAAAAGTATTGCTTTGTAAGATTGTTTCATTATAGAATAGTTTCACAGAAGAATAGTTCGTTAAGTGAACTATATAGATTTGGGAAAGGAGAATGAAGAATGAGTACACCGGATGCAAAAAGTTTGGTGAACCGCTATTTGGATGCTTCCTTTATGGTCAATAAGCGGTTTGATACGCGGATACGTGAACAAGTGGGGCAGACCATAACGACCGATCAGTTCTGCGCACTTCGTCTGATTGAAGAGAAACCTTTCTGCACGCCCTCTGATCTTGCAGAGCTTCTATGTATAGGTAAGAGTAGCATTACCGCTTTGGTCAACAAGCTGGTGGATCGCGATCTGGTCCATCGTGCCGGAGATGAACGTGACCGCCGCGTTGTATATCTGACACTGACGGATACCGGACGACAGGTATACAGGGAAACAGAACAGGAAATACAGCAGATTCTGGAGCCGTATCTGGTTCATTTTAAACCGGAAGAAGTCCGAATTTTCATTGAATCTTTTGAGAAGCTTGCAGCTTTGCTATCGCATGAAGGAGGACGGGAGAACGAATGAGAACGATACTAAAAGCAAGATGGTGGTTAATGGGGCTATGGGTTGTTGTAGCTGCCGTGTTGATGTTTACCGCCCCTAACATGAGTGAACTGATTCGGGAAAAGGGACAGTTTTCGGTTCCGGAAGGGTACTCTTCCACCCAGGCAGCAGCGATTCTGAATGAAGCTGCAGCACAAAAAGGAGAACAACAGGGGAGCCAGATCGCCCTTGTATTCTATAATCCCGATGGGCTGGGCACCACGGGGAAACAAGAGGCAGAGAAGGCCGTTAAGCAATTGGAGGCCGACAAGGAGAAGCTGGGCATTCTGTCCATTCTGGAACCTTTCTCTCAGCCTGAACTGTCCGAGAAGATGATCTCAGCTGATGGCAAAACGATTCTAACATCGCTATCCATTGATCAGGGAGATCGTACGGTCAAGGAAATGCGGGAAGACCTGAATGAAGCATTGAAGTCCGTCAATGTGGAGCACTACATAACCGGTAAAGGTCTGATTGATGAAGACACCATTGAAAGTTCACAAGAGGGGCTTAAGAAATCGGAATATATTACCGTTGTCTTTATTTTACTCATTCTGTTCCTGGTCTTCCGTTCGTTTGTAGCTCCGTTTGTCCCGCTGCTGACGGTAGGGATCAGTTACATTGTATCGCAACAGATTGTTGCATTCCTGGTGGATGGGCTGGACTTCCCGATATCCACGTTTACACAGATCTTTATGGTCGCAGTCATGTTTGGGATTGGTACGGATTACTGCATCCTGCTGATCAGTCGGTTCAAGGAAGAACTGGCTCATCATGAGAATACGTGGGATGCCATCATTGCTACCTATCGTACTGCCGGTAAAACGGTACTCTTCTCAGCACTAGCTGTGCTGGTTGGATTCATTGCGATTGGCTTTGCCCAGTTTATGTTGTACCGCTCTGCGGTTGCCGTAGCTGTAGGTATTGCTGTGATGATGCTTGCCTTGGTGACCATCGTGCCATTCTTCATGGCGGTGTTGGGCAAGAAGTTATTCTGGCCGTCGAAGGGTTCACTTGAACATGCGGAGAGCAAGATCTATGGTGCAGCTGGTCGCTTTTCACTAAAACGTCCATGGGCTGCGCTGCTCATCGTTGCAGCTGTCTGTGTGCCTCTTCTGGCAACCTACGATGGCAAACTGTCCTTCAACAGTCTCGATGAGATTGGTGAGAAATATGATTCCGTAAAAGCATTTAACATTATCTCTGACAGCTTCGGTCCGGGTGAATCACTGCCGGGTCAGATCGTCATCCAGAACGATGAAGAGATGGATAATGCAAAGTATATGGCCGTTGCCGAGAAAATTAGCCGGGAAGTAGAGAAAGTAGCCGGAGTCTCTGGTGTCCGTAGTATGACACGACCTACGGGTGATGAGATTAAAGATTTTGAAGTTACACAGCAAGTGGGAACATTATCGGATGGACTGGGTGAAGGCAAGACGGGTCTGGACAAAATCCGTGATGGCCTGAGTGAAGCCAGCAGTCAGCTAAGTAAAAATGAACCACAGTTAAAAGAAGCTGCTGATGGAGCAGGTGAACTTACCAAAGGAACCTCCCAGTTGCAATCGGGTATCACGCAACTCAGTGAGGGACTAGGGCAGATTGAAAAAGGTATTCGTGATGGTTCCGCAGGTGCGGGTGATCTGAAAGCCGGACTTCAGCAAGCCAAAACGAGTGCAGATCAGCTTGCGCAGGCGAACAATCAGTTGCTTGAAGCCTATCGTCAGGCGGGAGCAGGGGTCTCTGCACTGGGGGATGGAACCCGCGAACTGGAACAACAGCTGAACGGGGTTTCAACAGCTCTAACCAGTCTGTCCGAATCCTTCACAGCACTTGAAGAGCGGTATCCTGAATTACAGCAAGATGCTGATTACCAGCGTATCAAAGGTACGATTGGTGAAACAGGTTCTGGCACAGCGCAGCTTGCTCAAGGTTTGGGTCAGATTAAGACCAAGCTGGGGGAAGCCGCTGCTGGAATTAATCAGGCCAATGAAGGGTTTGCCTCCGCAGCAGCCGGACAAAAGGCGCTTGCCGATGGCCTGGGCCAGATTGTAACGGGAATTGGTCAGTTGCAATCCGGTCTCAAACAGGCTGCAGATGGTCAGGGCAAAGTGATTAGTGAAATTCCTTCCATTCAGGATGGACTTGGCCAGCTTCAGGGTGGTCAGGAGAAAATCCAACAAGGCTTCTCGGATCTGAGTGGTCAGCTGACACAACTGACAGATGGACTGAATCAAAGTGTCGATGGTATTAAACAGGTATCCGGTGGACTGGATTCAGCGCAGGACTACCTGACGCAATTGCAAAATTCACCAGATTCCGATCTGGCAGGCTGGTACGTTCCTGATGAAGCACTGAACAGCAAAGACTTCACACAGGTATTTGATACGTATCTGTCTGAAGATCGGAAAACGATGACGATTGATGTTATTTTCGCCGAAAATCCATACGGAACAGAAGCCATTGATCGTGTTCCTGACATTGAGGCGGCAGTACATCGCGCGGTACAAGGCAGTACACTTGAAAAAGCAGATATCGCCATAGGTGGCGTTACCAGCACGTTTGCAGATTTGCAGGAGATCTCGAATAACGACTATACACGTACTGTAATGCTGATGCTGGCAGGCACATTTATTATTCTGGTCGTACTGCTTCGCTCGGTCATTATGCCATTGTATCTGATTGTTTCCTTATTACTGGCTTATTTCACATCGATGGCGTTAACCGAAGTGATCTTTGTTAATATCCTCGGATTCGCAGGCATTAGCTGGGTTACTCCGTTCTTCGGATTTGTTATGCTGATTGCACTTGGTGTGGATTATAGCATCTTCCTGATGGACCGTTTCAATGAGAACAAAGGTATGAAAGTACAGGATGCGATGTTGTACGCGATGAAAAACATGGGCACCGTTATTCTATCTGCCGCAGTCATTCTGAGCGGTACATTTGCTGCGATGTATCCATCCGGTGTTCTCTCGATGATGCAGATTGCCACAGTAGTCCTTAGCGGACTGATCTTGTACTCTCTGCTGTTCCTGCCATTCTTCGTCCCAGTGATGGTGAAGATGTTTGGCCGGGCCAACTGGTGGCCGTTCCCGAACAAGGAACAATCAGATTCCGTTGATTCGGATCGGACCATAGGCATGTAATGCATTGTAATGGATCAGGCTCTGCCGCGTTATGCGGCAGGGCTTTTTTCTTTTTTTACCTCTACAGAAGAACAGTGGTCTTGTGCAGCAAAAGAAAGGTGCATGCCTAAGGACACCATCCCGCGCCTTGTCTTGCCACTCATCATAAGATATAGAGCAGTTCATTATTGTTCAGAGAAATCACAGCAGAGAGGGGCGACGGGATGGTATATCGATATGTGGCTATAGGAGATTCATTAACGGTAGGTACAGGAGCGTTGCTGGGCACCGGCTTTGTTCCTTTATATCGGCGAATGGCAGAAATGAATGTTCGTACGTTTGTATCCATGGAAAATATGGGCGTGAATGGACTGACGTCGGGGGAAATGTTGCAGATGATCTCTTCGCATCCCCGAGTGCGGCAATCGCTCCGTGAAGCGGATATCATTACCATATCCATTGGCGGGAATGATCTGATTCGTACGTTCAAAGCAAGTAATGGCATTCCAAATGCCAGCAAAATGACACAGGTGCTCGGAGAAACCCGCAGTAATGTATCCCAGATCATGCGGCACATTCGGCAGTTAAAGGGCAACCATGAGTATATGGTCCGATCCATCGGATTGTACAACCCGTATCCACAAGCGACGGAAGCTGCGTACTGGGTGCGCCAATATAATTCGTTTTTGAATGGAGCGGGATCAGGCAACTATGCGTGTGCTCAGGTGTATGACAGGTTTGAAGGTCGTGAACGTGAACTGTTGTTCTGGGACAGAGTGCATCCCAATGCAAGAGGGTATCGTGTCATTGCGGAGCAGCTTAATCGGACGGGATATTATCCGTTCTCTTGATCACTTTGGAACAGAACTAGACCAAGCGATGGACTTCCTTTAAGATAAATAAAAGACAGTTCCATTTTGTGAGATAAAGGGGTTAATTTTTGGTGCAAAACATCGATTCCGGTTCCCTCCATCCTTCAGAGCAGCAGCGTATATCCGAAGTGTTGGCCTTATATGGTTTTACATCGGATTGGAAAGGCGAGCGGGGAAAGGGTGGGATGAATAATTCTACTTACATGCTCCATGTAGACGGGACTAATTACGTCATGAGACAATATGAAACACATAATGATCCGATGAAAATCACCTTTGAACACGAGGTGCTGGAAGCCCTCCAACGTTCGAACTTTAAGCTTGATACACCTTCACCTGTAAGGCGGTTATCTGGTGAGAGAGGTACGTTCCTTCCTGTAAAAGATACCCTGACAGGTCATACCAAAATCGTGACTCTGTTTCATTATAGGGAAGGCGTCAATCCCATCTGGCATACACCAGATCAATTGATAGGGCTCGGTAAAGCGGCGGGGGCCCTGTCTTATGTTATGGCTACGCTGGATATACCACTTGAACCTGTGTATCCACCATATTATCGAATTCAGGATGCGTATCCGCTCTGTTCACCAGAACGATTATTACAGCTATGCACATCGCCGCCGGAGCAATTGGCCTCATGTGCAAATGAGTTGAAGCAACTGAGAGATGCGCTGCCAGATCTGTTTGAAGCCCTGCGGGGAATGGAACATCTGCCGCATCAATTGGTTCATGGGGACGTGAATGCCTCGAATGTATTGGTAGATCAGCAGGATGGTGAAATCTGTGCCATTTTGGATTTTGAATTTGCGACATGGGATTTGCGGGTAATGGAGCTGGCTGTTCCGATGTCTGACCTCCTTACCCTGGACAAGAGTGAAGATTGGATGTGGCAGGCACAGGAGGGACTGATCAGGGGATTTCGGGAACAGGTCAGCCTGAAACCGGAAGAGTTGCTGGCCATACCTCGATTGATTTTGCTGCGTAGTCTGGATGTGGTCATGCATTTCATCAGTCGGATGTTCGAGGGTACAGATGAGCCGGAAGTGGCTGTGGAGCAGATTGTGAAGCTCAAACAGCGGATCGACTGGATGCATCTCCATGAAGAACGACTGCGTGAGATATTGGTGTATTAATATCGTTATTAAAAATAAAGTGCACTGGTACTGCTCATACGAGGGCAGAGATCAGTGCACTTTTATTGGTTAGAAAAGTGATATATGAAGATTACAGCGTATAGCGAATGACATTACAATCCACGTTTGCGGAACCAACTGCGGACAGCCCAGCGGCGCTCCTGACGTTTTTTGTATTTGGGCAACGAACGATAAACGTTCAACGATTGCTCGTATGCCTGCTTCGCGTCTGCATTGCGCCCAAGGGAACGGTGAACCGAACCGAGCAGATAATAGGCTTCACTGGAAGAGGAATGAATCTCCTGAAACTGATGCACATAATCCAGCGCTTTGTCCTCATGCGTATCTTTGAAGGCTCCAGCAAGGGTTAGGTACGGGCGTCCGTACTTAACTCTGGGGTTGATCTCGAGTGCTTGCAAAATATGACGTTCGCCTTTTTCGATGTTGCCCAAATGAAGCTCAGTTGTTCCTAATGCCTCCCAGTACTCAGCTGATTGCTCGTATGGGCGTTCCAGTTCAAGCAATAACGCATGTGCCTCACTGTAACGCTTGCGCTCAATTAACAGGCGAGCCAGTTCCAGCTTGGAGGAAACTTCATTGGGACTCATGGCAAGCTGTTGCCGAAGCCGGGAGATGTTACGCATACGTTTGAGAGGTTTCGTGAAGCTTGGGAACACCCCAACGTAACGACGATCCAGGAAATACAGTATAACGAGTAAAATGAGGATGGCAATGAACGGATTACCTACAATCCGCCATAGAAGGCCAAAGATAAGAAATTTAATAAGCACAGGTTCAACTCCATTTATGATGTAATCGCGTTTCGTACACTTAAAATATATTTCGACTGATCCAACGGGTTAACTCCTCTGCGTTTGCGAGTATGATTCACATCCGCAGAACAATCTTGATATCCGGCAAACGAAGTCGTAAGCATCCCGCGGCCGCTTGTCTCGGAACGCAGTTTCACCGGATAATCCATTGAGGTGGCAAGAGGCATAACTCCTTCAATAATACAACGTCCGCTACCTATGACGGGGGCTTCGAAGGTTGCCCGCATATGTACCAGATCGCTAAGGGCCTTACCGCCGTATTCTTCCGGGACTGTCAGCCGGAACTGAAGAAGGGGTTCCAGCAAAGTAGTACCTGTTCTCGACAATCCATCCATGATTCCCATAGGCGTGGCTACAACAAAATCCAGCGGATGCGTATGCCAGACATGATGTTCCCCTTCCACCAGCGTGATGCGCAGATCGGTTACTTCCCAACCGAGCATACCTTGAGACAAGGCTTCCGGAATTCGTCGTTCAACTTCATTCTGATAACGTAACAGCAGATCATCTGTCCTTACGGTTGATGAATAGATCAGACCGCTTCCCCGAGGTAAAGGTTCAATCTTGAAGCGGAGGATGGCCCAGCAGGGCTTAGGCATCGTATAAGCGATGTAACCTTCTCCAGCTGCACGAGGCGTTTCCTTATAGATAACGGATGGCGGATCGAACACGACATCCAATCCGAAACGACTCAGCAACAGGCTGGATAAAATCTCAAGCTGAATGGTCCCCATGACCTTGAGATGCAGTTCTCGTTCCTCCGGCAACCATTGCAGGTCGAGTAAGGGGTCTTCATCCGTCAACTCTTGCAATGCTGCGACAAGATCGGGGTAACGTGCCGGGTCCTTGCCATGTACTTGTACGGTCAGCAAAGGCACAGCCATCTGTGGCAGAGGAGGTACACCTTCAGGATTGCCGATAATGTCACCCACATGTGTGTCACTCAGTCCGTACAGCGCAGCAATCTGTCCCGCGTGAACGGCACCGGTATCCGCCCATTTTCGTCCATCCATGCGGCGAATCTGCGTCACTTTCTCTTCAAGCTCCCGCGTCGAATTATGGATGGTATCCCGATTGTGTAAGCTGCCACCATACATACGGACGTAAGCCGTGCGTCCCATCGTACGGTCACGTTCAATCTTGAATACAACACCCGATACGGGAGAATCCACTGGTTGTGCAGGTGGGGGCAGGAATGCAAGGACTGCGTCCAGCAATGCCGTGACGCCAATTCCTTTGCCGGAAGCCCCATAACACACAGGGAACATCTCACCCTGATGCACATACCGCAGGAATGCTTCATTCAGATCCCTTTGCGATAACGGAGTCTCCTGGATGTAGGCTTCCATGACCTCTTCGTCCAGCTCGGCAAGTATCTCGACCAGACCTGGAATGGAAGGTGTGCCATCTGACAGAGAATCTTGATTCGGGTTCCATAGGGAGTCGATGCCATGAAATGAATCTTCATGGAGCTGATACGCTTGGATTTCGCATGCGAAAGGGGACAGGGTGGAACGAATCTGCTCCATTACCGCTGGGGCAGATGCGCCAATCCGATCCATTTTATTAATATAAATGATGGTTGGGATGCGAAGTGAACGAAGGGCATGCCAGATGGCTTCACTCTGGGACTGAATGCCTTCAACTGCCGACAGAATGAGAATAGCGCCATCCATTACCCGGAGTGTTCGCTCTACTTCGGAGCTAAAATCAATGTGACCAGGCGTATCAATGAGGTCAATGATGGTGTTCTTCCAGATCAGAGAGGTCATGGCTGCCTGAACGGATATGCCACGTTCTTTCTCAATCTCCAGGGAGTCTGTGGCTGTTGTTCCGTCATCTACACGTCCCGGACTTCGGACGACACCACTCTCAAATAACATATGCTCGGTGGTGGTTGTTTTCCCCGCATCCACATGGGCGAAGATACCAATATTCCTGTGATTTAATTCGTTTAACATGGAATGCTAAGCTCCTCTGACAACGGAATGCAATGTTTCCGACAAGTAATAATCCAGATTATCATACCACATCTTCCATATGGAAGAATATGTGGATATATATGATTAGGCCCAGGCACCTATGTTCCAGTCTGGTTCTATTTTAACGAGAACTGTTCATGGTTCTGCGGTATGCTGCGGGTGTTGTACCGGTTAATTTTTTGAATTGACGGTAAAAGTGGGGCAGGCTGTCGAACCCGCAAGCATCGGCAACGGCTGCCATCGTCTCATCACCTTGCACCAGATGCTCTTTCGCCATAATGACCCTTCGTGCTAATGCGTAATCCGTTAGAGTCATTCCCGTGTATCGTTTGAAGGCACGACTGAAATGGGCAGGGGATACAGAGGCGTGCTGCGCCAGTTCAGGGAGGGACAGGCCATTCCGAAGGTTATCGTCAATATGAGAGATCGTAGAAGAGAGCCATGAGGGACCTGGAGCGGATTTACCCGGATTCGCAGGTCCCGCAGCTTCCAGACGTTCCAGAAAAATGAGCAACAGTTGCAGCCTTAACAGGGCCGCATGTGCGCTTAGATGATGACCGAGCTGGAATTCGGTCTGAATATTATCAATGAGGGTGGCCACCTGTGATTGCTCCTCTGTGTTCAGATGCCTCTTATACACGCGTTGTTTACGACAACGTTCAAACAGGCTTAGCAAGGAAGAAGCAGCGCCTCCAGCGGTCGATGCCAGCAAGCCCGGGCTGAAGAACAATGCGGAAGATGTGACAGGATTGCCTGCATCCGGCAAGGCTCGGTGAACCGTGCTGCCCGGTATAATGAACAGATCTCCTTCTTGCATATTCTCAAGTCCCGTATCAATAAAGATGCTTCCCTGACCCCGATATACATAGATAATTTCATGCCAGTCGTGAAGGTGATCTGGCAATTCGTTCTGAGGGGATTTGGTATCGCTGTACACCAGGCGGAACGGAATACCGGATTCTGCTTGAATAGTCGTACGAACAGGTGAACGTTCCATAAAGACTCCTTTCCAGACGATCGTCTTCAACGAGATGTTATACCTGGTCATGAGAGAGTATATTTACCGCAATATAAGCAATTTAATTTCCTTTTATTGATGATACAATGAATTTAAAGCGTTTACAATAAAAGGGTGCAGAGCCTTCGAGCTGCATTCCGACAGTACAAATAATCGATGAGGTGAGTGTCCATGTCGGCAAGCACAAAACGGCCAAGGTTGAAGCTGAATTTACTGGGGAGCGATGGTCAGCGCAAGTGCAAGGAGATTATGGAGCGTCCCGTGAAGGTTTTGCAGATTGGAGAAGGTAATTTCTTGCGGGGATTTGCAGACTGGATGCTTCATGAGAGTGCCAGACAAGGCAAATTCCATGGAAGTGTAGCTGTTACCCAACCACGACCGGGAGGCAAAGCCAAGCTGGAGCAGATTCGTGATCAGGATGGATTATATACGATGATTACGCGTGGGCTGTCTCAAGGAAAGCCGGTTGAGCGGACAGAGTTGATCTCCATTTTCTCACAGTGTATCAATCCGTATGAGGAATGGGATGCCTTTCTGAACTTGGCGGAACTGTCTTCACTTGAGTTCGTTATTTCCAATACAACCGAATCAGGATTGAAATATACGTATGCGGACTATATCGAGGGTGAACCCGTCCAATCATTTCCGGGGAAATTAACGGTTTTCCTGCATCAGCGATATTTGAAATTTGATGGTGATCCATCCAGAGGTTTGATTCATCTGCCATGCGAGCTGCTTGAAGGCAATGGTGATGTGCTGCGCAGTTGTGTCCTCCGTCATAGTAAGGATTATGGGTATTCGGATGGCTTCCGTTCATGGATCGAGAACCATAATCACTTCCTGAACAATCTGGTAGATCGAATCGTAACAGGTGCGCCGACCCAGGAGGAAGCCGATTCCCTGACGAATCGCTGGGGGTATGAGGACCAGTTGATTAATACGGCAGAGCCATATCATTTCTGGGCCATTCAGGGTGATGAATCATTGGACAAAAAACTTCCTCTCAAGCAGGCAGGTCTCAATGTACATTGGGTGAAAGATCTGAAGCCTTTTCAGGTACGCAAAGTTCGTATTTTGAATGGGGCGCATACCTTAATGTCATCTCTAGGCATTCTGCAAGGCAAGCAACATGTGAGAGAAACGATGGAAGATCCACATTTTGGCACATGGATCAGGGAAGCTGTGCATCAGGAGATCGTACCTGCTCTGGATATGCCCGATCATCAGCTGGACCAGTATGCAGAAGAAGTGTTCGAACGGTTCCTTAACCCATATATTGATCACAAATTGCAAGATATTGCTTTGAATACGATCGGAAAATTCAAGGTGCGTGTGCTGCCAACACTTTTGTCTTACGAGCAAAATCAGGGAAGTTGGCCAGAACGTTTAATTCAAGGGTTTGCTGGATTATTGTGTCTCTATCGTCCGGTAAATACGCCAGAAGGTTACAAGGCACAACGACTGAATGGAGAGGACATTTTGCTGCGGGATGACCCGGATGTTCTGGCTACTTTGGCTGCACACTGGGACGGTTATGACACGCTTAACAGGGATCAGAACCAACTGGATAACCGGGTAGCGGCTGTGTTGTCAGATACCCTGATCTGGGGCGAAAATCTGGATGCAAGAGAAGGGCTGCGTGCAGCACTTGTTCGTGAAATCGGATTGTTGGAAGGTGAAGGGAAATGAACACAACAAGTACAATCAATGACTGGATTGCCATTCAACCACAGGATGATGTCATTATAGCGCTTCGGGATTATGCGAAAGGAGAATGCATTACCCTGCCAGACGGTGTTTCTTTTACCTTGCTGGATGACGTGCCCAAAGGGCATAAGATTGCTGTGCATACCCTGGCACCGGGTGATGATGTGATGAAGTATGGTTTCTCCATCGGGATTGCCCAAGAGCAGATTGAGCAGGGAAGCTGGATTCATAGTCACAACCTGAAGACGGGTCTGCACGGATTGCTTGAATATGAGTATCAGCCGGGCGCGCAGGTTCAGACGGACATGCCTCCGGAACATCTGCGCTCATTTGATGGATATTTGCGCCCCAATGGTGACGCAGGTATTCGTAATGAGATCTGGATTGTGAATACGGTTGGATGTATCAATAAAGTTTGTGAAGCTTTGGCACGTATGGGTCAGTCCCAGTTTGGAAGCCGGGTAGATGGTGTATTTCACTTTCCGCATCCATTCGGGTGTTCACAACTTGGCGATGATCTGAAGTATACACAACAGTTGCTGGCCTCCTTGGTGGAGCATCCGAATGCAGGAGGCGTGCTCGTCATCGGTCTGGGCTGTGAGAACAATCAGGTCGATGAATTCCGTGAGTGTATTGCTCCGGAATACCGAGGCAAAGTACGGTTTCTCAAAGCACAGGAAACGGATGACGAGCTTGAGGAAGGGCTTCGACTGATGGAAGAACTTGTTGAGATCGTTGAACATGAACAACGGCAGCCGCTTCCGCTCAGTAAACTCAAAATTGGTTTGAAGTGTGGCGGTTCCGATGGTTTATCCGGCATTACAGCTAATCCGCTGGTCGGTGCAGTTGCTGATATGTTGGTTGCTGCCGGGGGTACGGCTATTCTGACGGAAGTTCCGGAGATGTTTGGTGCGGAGACGATCTTAATGAACCGTGCTGCCAATGAGCAGGTATTTCACGATTTGGTGGACCTCGTGAACGGCTTCAAGCAATATTTTGTGAACCATGGCCAGAACATCTATGAGAATCCTTCACCTGGGAATAAGGCTGGTGGCATCACAACGCTAGAGGAAAAGTCACTTGGATGTACGCAAAAGGGAGGACGTTCTTCCGTAGTCGACGTTCTGCGTTATGGCAAACGTGTAACTCAGACCGGTCTGAACATTGTAGAAGCACCGGGTAATGACCTGGTATCTGTAACGGCACTGTCTGCGGCGGGTGCACATATTGTGCTCTTCACAACAGGGCGGGGGACTCCATTCGGAGGCCCGGTACCTACAGTCAAGATTGCGACCCAATCCGATCTGGCGAATCGCAAAAAACACTGGATTGACTTCAACGCAGGCCAGCTGTTGGAGGGGCAGACGATGGATGAGGTGAAAGTACAGCTGTTCAGCCAACTGATTGACATTGCTTCTGGGCGGTCACACACACTTAGTGAGCAGCATGGATTCCGGGAGATTGCCATATTCAAGGATGGCGTAATTCTCTAAATCCATTGTCGATGGGGGCTGTTGATCGTCTGGGTTACATTATATGGTGAACCACAGCCAATTCCGGTTGAAATTTGCACTACAACCGGAATTGGCTTTATTTAGATTCCACGGATGCCAAGCGCTTTGGCGATGCTTGATAATGCGGCTGGTGAGGCATGTTGTTGCAGTTGAGCAACCAGCAGTTCACGCGCCTCTGCAACGCTACCTTCAAACGGCTTAATGCCATGACGTTGCATCCAGTGATCTGCGGTTTCATATGCGGAGCTGTTCCATGCAACTTTGCCTTCTGCGAGCCCTTCTTTTTCTTTGGTGCCACTAATCACAATGGCTGCACAGCCCTGAAGGTCCAGAAGTCCACGGTCAAATGTTTTTTTGTCCTCTTTTGCCCCGAAACCGGCTTGTGATCGCAAGGCACGTCCATCGATGCCTTCCTGTTCTGCAACTAACGCATGGAGTTTGAACGCTTCACGGGAGAGCAGACCCGCTTCATACTGTTCCTTGATGGTTCTGGAGTCGGCAAGCAGTCGGTGTACCCAAGGGAAATATTCAGATGAGACAAGAAGCGCTTTCTTTTTGACAAATTTTCCATATGCAGCAATGCCCTCTTCAGCCAGGCGTGAACGCCATAACCAAGGATCGAATTCATCATCCTTGTGCCAATGTTCTTTGGGGGTTAGCGATGACAGAGAAGGATAATCGGCAAATAGTGGTGCCAGAGGCAGCAGCCCTATAGACTGGATACGCTGTACTGCTTCTTCGTACGTTATAACGGCTTCATATGTCATGATATCAGTAGGCTCCTTTTTGTGTGTAGTCAAGCTACGACTTGGTTGAAGCAAGGTATCTCCGGTTCACTTCCTCGGCATGCTGACGAATCTCACTGCGAAGTTGGAGAGGTTCAATCACTTCGGCTTCACGTCCTAATCGGTAAAAGAATCGTACGGCCCAGTCCCATTCCCCTGGTGGACAAAGGAATGATAATTCCCAGAGATCCGGGGCAATTTCAGTCATCTTTTCACCAATATGCTCGTCCTGTTCAGCTTCAATCATTCCCCGATAACTCAGTTGTACCTTAACCAGGGTTGGCGGCTGTTCTGGAGGGATCGGCTTACTCTGCTGTTGCTCTGCCTGTTCATTAAGCATCTGTGCATCCTGTGGTTCGATCGCTTTGACTTCGATAATTCGGTCAACCCGGAACAGACGTTGTTCAACATGTTCGAGGGAATATGCTTCACAGTACCAGAAGCCAGAGGAAGCATATACCCGTGTGGGACAGATATGCAACCAACGCTGACGTGATGCGGAGCGATACAGCACACTAAGCCACCCGTGTTCGGGTATACATGCCAGCAGTGCGTCCAGATGAGGAAGAATGTAATTGCGGTCTGGAATATGATGATGCAGTTGTTTGAGCATGGGATCAATTCGCGACATAATATCATCCGGAATGATAGCCTTAACTTTGTTCATCAGGGTCCAGCGTTTCTCATGAAAGGGTGTGTCGGCGTAGCGACTTAGACCTTCAAGAGCGAATAGGAGCGTCGCTGCTTCTACCGGGTCCAGCTGTAATGGGGGTAATACGTAACCCTCCATAAGACTGAAACCGCCTCCCGGACCGGAAATGGCAATAATAGGCACATTCATCTCGGAGAGGGATTGAATATCCCGAAGAATCGTGCGACGGGAAACCTCAAATTTCTCACCTAATGAGTGTGCCGTTTCGTGACCATGCTGTAATGCCATTACGATGGCAGCAAGCCGATTTGTTCTGTTCATGTCAGCCACTCCGTTTCGATCTGCGCCGCCGGAAAGTGATGTCGTAGTTATATTTCTATTGTAACAACGAATAAGTGACATCATGAGTGTCACCAATATTTCAACTGTTCATTATTTTATAATGGATCAGCATCAGGATTCACAAGCATGTTCCGGCAGGCTTTGTTAAAATGTGTTTCTCGTCCAATTCGCTTTGCATACTGATATTTCCTTCTATCAAAAAGACCACAGATCATGCCAAAAACCCGTATCCGGTGTAGACGGATACGGGAAGTAGCAGCTTTTGGCTTACAGAAGACGATAAAGGTCTGAAATCTATACCAATATCCTCGCTGAAGACAATAACAAGTATAAAAGGAATGAATATGTGACACTTTGTATCGCGGGTATTTCTATCACATTATATTATTCCGAATGATTCCAATTAAGCGAAATCGCTTATTTCATTTCGAGCAATTGCACTCCACGGGCTTCAATCTCAACACTTCCCGAAAGCTCACGATTGGTGAGCAGATCATGTGCCTTAGTTGTTCCCAGATCATAGGATTGTGTGGTTGCGTTATGGTTCATGACAAACAGGTAGGGTCTGCCGTCTTTGGTTCGTGCGCTTACTTCAACACCTTCTGGTGTCTCAAGCAAGGATTCTACGTTCTTGGCTGCTGCAAGCTGTCCCAGCAAACCATCCAGGAAGCGCTCATCCGGGTCGGATGCAACGTACCAGGCTTCACCTTGACCAAAGGTATTACGTGTCACAACAGGCATGCCTTTATAAAAGTCGTCTCCATACTCCGCGATGACTTCGGCTCCTTCACTGTGCAGCAGGTCACACAGCATGCCGCAGCCATACTCTCCTTGAAGATCACCGTAGGTTTCTTTGAGGACAATGCGGTTCTTTTGCTCAGGCAGCAGGGCATCAATCTCTTCCACCCAGATTCCGAGCAGTTTACGGAGTTCTCCCGGATATCCACCTGTAGTCACGAGGTCGTTCTCGTTGACAATGCCGCTGAAGAAGGTCGTCAGGAATGTTCCACCTGCTTCAACAAACTTCTCCAATTTGGCGGCAAACCCTGGTTTAACCATGTAAAGAACAGGGGCAAGGACAATGTCGTATTTGCTCAAATCCGTATCCACACTGACGATATCTACCTGTATGTTACGACGGAAGAAGGTTGCGTAGTATTTATGGATCTGATCCACATAGTTCAGGGCAACCGTTGGTCCGCTTGATTTTTCGATGGCCCACCAGTTATCCCAGTCGAACACAATCGCTACTTTGGATTCAACAGATGCATCCAGCGTGGTATCTCCAAGGATCTGCAATTCCTTGCCCAGCTCAGCGACTTCGCGGAATACACGTGTATTCTCATGCCCAGCATGCTCAATAACTGCACCATGATACTTCTCACAGGCACCGATGGAGCGGCGAAGCTGGAAGAACATGATGGTATCAGCCCCGTGCGCAACAGATTGATAACTCCACAGACGCATGACACCTGGACGTTTCAGTGAGTTATATGGCTGCCAGTTCTGCTGACTTGGTGTTTGCTCCATCAACATGAACGGTTGACCATCCTTCAGTCCGCGCATAAGGTCATGAGCCATTGCCGTGAAGCTGACAGGAGTGGCGAGACCAGGATAACTGTCCCAGGAGACGATATCCAAATATTTTGCCCATTTGAAATAGTCTAATTGCTTGAAGAATCCCATCAGATTGGTAGTAACAACGGAGTCCGGAATATGTTTTTTGATTGCATTGTATTCCAATAGATAACAATCCAGCATGCTGTCGGAGTTGAAGCGAGAGTAGTCCAGCGAGATTCCCTGGAACGTTGAATTGTTGTTACCCCAATGTTCGCTCAGGTTACTTGGTAATACAATCTCGTCCCAATCGTAGAAGGTATGCCCCCAGAAATTCGTATTCCATGCTTTGTTGACCTGTTCCAGAGTCTGATAGCGTTCTTTCAGATACACGCGGAACGCTTTCTCACAGTTGTCACAGTAGCACTCACCGCCATATTCGTTGGAGATGTGCCATACGAGAACCGCGGGGTGATCCTTGTATCGTTCGGCCAGTTTATCCGCAATCTTCTCAGCGTATTTGCGATAGGTCGGGCTGTTGGGACAGGAATTATGGCGCCCACCGAATTTGCGTTTGCGTCCATCGGCATCTACACGAAGCACGTCTGGATATTTCTTTGCCATCCAGGCTGGATGGGCAGCAGTGCTTGTTGCAAGGCATATATAGACACCGTTTTCATGTAAACGATTAATCAGTTGGTCGAGTTCTTCAAAACGGTAAGTAACTTCATCAGGCTGAATCAGTGCCCATGAAAATACGTTGATTGTGGCAATATCAATGCCTGCCAATTGGAACATGCGCAGGTCTTCAAGGTGGGTTTCGTGATCCCACTGTTCCGGGTTATAATCGCCCCCGTAGAACATTTTTGGCAGTTTGTTACTAATCAATGTGTTCACCTCTTGTATAAGAATAATCCTATACTATATGATACATATGACTTTTAAAATATAATAAAAGTAATGACTGATATAAGAATAAGGAAGTGTATTTCAGCTTGTACCCAAGGAGGCATCCCATGTTTATCTCCCCCCCCGACATCAACGATATTTCATGACATCACGTGATCAGCCGCTACCCCTTTATATTGAGAGCCTAGGTTATAACGGCAATCAGGAGAAGGTGTCCAGACCTGTCGGGTATCCCTGTTACCATTGGCTTCAGACAGTAAAGGGAGCAGGAGAATTCAAGTTTGCCGGGTCCACGGTCGTACTGGGGGAAGCATCAGGTATTTTGCTGCCGCCAAATGAACCGCATGAATATGTGCGCGCCCAAGGAGAGTGGGAGACATTCTATATTACATTTGGCGGTTCCCAGTGTCCGGCAATCTTGGAGTCACTTAGTCTGGGTGAAGCAGCGTTGCATCAGTGGGAGCAGAGCAGTCCGTTCAATGATTACGGCCAGGAAGTGCTGGATTCGATCAGAAGTGATCAGGATTTGTCGGGACTCGAGGCGTCAGCGGATATATATCGATTTCTGATTTTGCTCAAAAAACATGGCATGACCGGCAATCGCTCTTCGATCTCTCATGCCGTGGAGAGACTCGCTCCGCTCATTGCATTCATGGAACAGCATTATGCGAATCCTGAGATTGGTCTCGAACATATGGCTGACGTCACGGGGATCTCATCCAGACATCTGAACACCTTGTTCAAGCAGTCCTTTGGCATGACAGCCTACAGTTATTTCATTTTGCTGCGCATTCGCAAAGCCAAGGAAATCATGACCGGGGATACCGCCCTGACGATTAGGGAGACTGCAGTTAGGGTAGGGTTTCGAGATGCAAGCCATTTTGTAGCAACTTTTCGCAGGATTGAGGGGGTGACTCCTGAACAGTTCCGTAATTTGTACTAACATGTACCCAAATGATCAAAAAGTGATGCCAGGAAGGTATTGATGCGTTAGGGTCATTACCGTTATGATGGTATCGATTCCTGAGATTCGAAAACGTTTAAACGGACCCATGTATCCGTTCTACTTGGAGAGGATGATTGAAGATGACAACAACTATACCCTTATGGGATCATGCTGCACCTTATGCAGCCCAGGGTCATGAAGACGAGATGCCACATTTGATTCCATTTATTCAGCCCGGTTCCGAGAGCGCTGTCATTGTATGTCCAGGGGGCGGCTATGGATTCTTGGCTGATCATGAAGGTGCTCCAATAGCGGAATTGTTGAACCGTGCAGGTATAAGTGCATTTGTCCTGAATTATCGGGTGGCGCCTCACCAGCATCCTGCACCGATAACAGATGGTCAGCGTGCCATACGTTATGTTCGTGCTCATGCTGAGCAGTATGGCATCAACCCTGCCAAGATTGCAGTACTTGGTTTCTCCGCAGGCGGACATCTCACAGCAACACTGGGAACGCTGTATGACGAGGGACAACCGGATCATGAGGACCTCATCGAACGCCAGAGTTCACGCCCGGACCGAGTTATTCTCTGTTATCCGGTCATTACGATGGAGTCCTATGGACATGCCGGTTCCCGTGAGAATTTGCTTGGGTCGGACGCCTCTGCCGAGCAGATCAAGGCTTTCAGTGCGGAGAAGCAGGTAAGAGCGGATGCTCCTGAAGCGTTCATCTGGCATACCAGCGATGACCAGGCAGTGCCTGTAGAGAATAGCTTGCGTTACGCACTTGCATTGGGTGCGCATGGCATCCCCTATGACTTGCACGTTTTTGAGAAAGGGTCACATGGACTTGGATTGGCTGAGGACAACCACGCGGTTCGGGTATGGTCAGATCTGTGTCTCACATGGCTCAAGAATCAAGGCTGGTAATCACTGATTGGATAACAACTTAACGGTCTGATTAATCAATTATTCTTATATTAGCGCCTTGGAGCGAAGGAGAAAATGACGATGAAATTGCAAAAAAATGACAAGCTTCTGTTTATCGGGGATTCGATTACAGATTGTGGTCGGGAACATCCTGTAGGCGAAGGCAGTTCAGGTCTGGGCCATGGTTACGTAGCGCAAGTCTATGCCCTCTTGCGGTCCATCTATCCGGAATTGATGTTGCGTGTCCAAAATGTGGGTAATGGTGGAAATACGATTCGTGATCTGAAACAGCGCTGGGATCGTGATGTGCTGGACCTTAAACCGGACTGGCTGACGATCATGATTGGCATTAATGATGTATGGCGTCAGTTCGACAACCCATTGTCAACAGACTCACATGTGTTTCTTGAAGAATACGAATCCACATTGCGTGAACTGGTGGCTTCGGTTCGTCCCAACCTGAAAGGTCTGGTGCTAATGACGCCTTATTATCTTGAGGCCAATCCAGAAGACCCGATGCGGGCAACGATGGATATCTACGGAGAAGCGGTACGCAGGGTAGCGAATGAGTATGATGCAGTGTATGTGGATACACAGGCTGCATTTGCTCCATTTTGGGATCATTTTTATACGTCTGTGCTGACTTATGACCGGGTACATCCGGATGCAACGGGCCATATGGTACTGTCCAAAGCATTCTTGGATGCCATCGGATTCGAATGGTCAGGCGGCGTCAAATCTGAATAAGGACGTGAGGGCATGAGCGACGTAACTGTAGCAGTACAAACCCCGGCATTACTGGGGGAAGGTCCAAGCTGGGATGCGGAGAACAATCGATTATTGTGGGTAGATATTGAAAGCTTCAAGGTGCATGTGTATGATCCGGCTACAGGGCAGGATCAGGCTTATGATGTCGGTGAACATGTCGGGGCTGTTGTTCCCTATCGTGGTGACGAAGTTGTGGTTGCTTTACGCAGTGGATTCCATACGTATCACTTGCTTACGGGTGAGCTGCAAGCCATTGAGGACCCCGAACAAGATAAGGATACCAATCGTTTTAATGATGGAAAATGTGATGCGAAGGGCCGCTTCTGGGCAGGCACGATGAGCATGAATAATGAGAGCAAAGCCGGATCGTTGTATTGTTTGGAGCAAGGGCAACCCGTTCGCACAATGGTACAAGGTGTGTCTACATCCAACGGTCTGGGCTGGAGTCCGGATCGGCAGACCATGTATTACATTGATACCCCGACACGTTCTATTGACCGGTTTGATTTTGATTTGACGGCAGGTACGATTCAAAATCGGACAAGTGTCATTCACATACCGGAGGAATTCGGTTTTCCGGATGGGATGACGGTTGATGGTGAGGGCATGCTGTGGGTTGCGCACTGGGGCGGAGGAAGAGTCACTCGTTGGAACCCGCATACATCAGAACTGTTGCAACAGATCGAGGTGCCGGCAGATCAGGTAACATCCTGCTGTTTTGGTGGACCTGATCTCAAAGAGTTATACATTACAACAGCACGTATAGGGATTAAGGAAGAACGTCTAAAAGAGACACCGGATGCGGGCTCACTTTTTGTCATCAGACCGGGCGTTAAAGGGCAGGAGACTCACGCTTATGGTAGCCAGCAATAAACAGGTGCCAATTATATAGTGAACCTTAGTGAACCTCTGCCTGGTTTGCCAGGAAAGAAACGATTCCATTTTTTTACTCTTATATAAAATGTCGAAAGGTGCTGTTCTAACAGCATCTTTTTTTGTTGTATAAACCAGTTTGAACACTGAAAATATTTTACAAAAATCGGAATTTCGACAGAGGGGTTTGGAGATTGCCAGCGAATGTTATTTATTGAAAGTATTATCCAGATAACCGCGAATCAAGAACAATTATGTAAGCGCTTAACAATATGACTGGAAGGGGGTGAGCTTCTTGTATCAAGGGATGCATTGATTCGTCTGGCACGCCATCATCAGCACGATGAGACAGCGGGGATAGACCGAAATGCAGTAACGAAGTAGAAGAGGAGGATAAGTTGATATGAGAACGTTTATGGGGAAATTGCGATTGATGAGCCTGACGGTTGCTGTAGTAACCGCCTCGCTGGGAGGACTTGCTGGAACAACAGCGGCGGCACCAAGTGAAGCCTATGAGTGGAAAAATGTGGTGACGGGTGCAGGAGGCGGGTTTGTACCGGGCATTATTTTCAACGAGTCGGAAAAGGATCTGATCTATGCCCGTACAGATATCGGGGGAGCCTATCGCTGGAATGCGGCAGACGAGAGGTGGATACCCTTAACGGATTTTGTCGGCTGGGATGACTGGAACAAGAATGGTGTGGACGCACTGGCTACGGACCCGGTTGATCCCGATCGGGTGTATATGGCAGTTGGGACGTATACGAATTCGTGGGACCAAAATAATGGCTCCATCTTGCGCTCTACGGACCGGGGAGATACATGGCAAACCACAACACTTCCGTTCAAAGTGGGCGGCAACATGCCGGGACGTTCAATGGGAGAACGCCTGACCGTGGACCCAAATGATAACAGTATTCTGTATTTCGGTGCACGAAGTGGTCATGGGTTATGGAAAAGTACCGATTACGGTGTGACCTGGAACGAAGTCACAAGCTTCCCGAATCCGGGAAATTATGTGCAAGATCCTTCGAATGAATATACCAGTGACATCGTAGGTCTGGCATGGATTACATTTGACAAAACAACAGGTTCGGCAGGGCAAGCAACCCAGACAATCTATGTGGGTGTTGCGGATAAAGATCAAAGCGTATATCGCAGCACAAATGGCGGCCTGACCTGGTCAGCTGTTGCTGGTCAACCTACAGGTTATATTCCGCATCATGGTGTGTTTGATTCAGACGGAAGCCTCTATATTACGTACAGCGATGGTGTTGGACCCTATGATGGGGCAAAAGGTGACGTGTGGAAACTGAATACGTCTACAGGTGTCTGGACCAACATCAGCCCTGTTCCAAGCAGTAGCACGGATAATTATTTTGGATATGGCGGATTGGCTGTTGATGCACAGAATCCCGGTACATTGATGGTTGCGACATTAAATTCCTGGTGGCCGGATGCCACCTTGTTCCGGAGTACAGATGGCGGAGCGACATGGACACGCATATGGGAATTTGAAGGATATCCGAACCGGAAGTTACGTTATACACAGGATATTTCGGCAGCGCCATGGCTCACATTTGGCACCAATCCTGCCCCACCCGAAACAACCCCAAAACTGGGCTGGATGATCGGTGATCTGGAGATTGATCCGTTTGATTCGGATCGCATGATGTATGGAACGGGTGCTACGATCTATGGAACGAAGAACCTGACAGACTGGGATGATGATGAAAAAATCAATATTTCAGTGATGGCGAAGGGGGTTGAGGAGATTGCCGTGCTGGATCTGGTCAGCCCGCCAAGTGGTGCACATTTGATAAGCGGATTGGGAGATGTCTCCGGATTCCGTCATAACAATCTGGACCAGGCTCCAGCTACCATATTTACGAGCCCGAACTATCCTTCCACAGAAAGTCTGGATTTTGCAGAGTTAAGTCCAAATACGATGGTTCGCGTAGGTAAAGCAGATTATGCTGCTGATCCCAATGCAAAATCCATGGGTTTGTCCAGTGACGGAGGTACTACGTGGTATAAGGCCAATGCAGAACCTGCCGGCACAACCGGAGGAGGGACCGTAGCCATCTCTGCGAATGGTAACCGACTCGTATGGAGCACATCAGATAAAGGCGTACATTATTCGACTGGCGGCAATTCATGGACGGCAAGTACGGGCATACCAGCACAGGCAAAAGTGATTTCGGATCGTGTCAATCCAAACAAATTTTATGGATTTGCAGCGGGTAAAATCTATGTGAGTGTGAATGGTGGTGCTACTTTCACGGCATCATCTGCGACCGGACTTCCAATGGAAGGAAATGCCGATCTGGATGCCGTTCCAGGTGTTGAAGGCGAACTCTGGTTTGCAGGTGGTAGTGAGGAAGAAGGTCCTTACGGATTATGGCATTCCACGGATTCAGGAGCGACATTCACGAAGCTTGCCAATGTAGAGGAAGCAGACAGTATTGGATTTGGTAAAGCGGCCCCTGGGCAGAGCGTTGTTGCGTTATACACGGTTGCACAGATCGATGGAACACGTGGATTCTTCCGCTCCGATGACGGTGGTGCCAATTGGGTTCGTATCAATGATGATCAGCATCAGTATGCTCGTGTAACCACAATTACGGGTGATCCGCGTCTGTATGGAAGAGTATATCTCGGAACAAATGGCCGCGGAATTTTGTATGCTGACCGTGTTGGAGGTAACAATGGCGGAGGAGACGGCGGGGGTACACCAGTGACCAACTCTGCGATTACACCGGTTACAGCCGAATTTGATCGCAAAGCAGGGAATCAGGTTAATATTCCAGTCACGTTAACACTTAACGGGAATACACTTGCATCCATTCGCAACGGGAATGCAACGCTGGTTTCAGGTACAGATTACACGTTGACAGGCAATGAGGTCGTATTAAGTAAAAACTACCTGGCTTCACTGCCAAATGGCGCAGCGACGCTAACCTTTCAATTCAGCGCAGGCGCTCCTGTGACCTTGAATCTGCTCATTAAAGACACGACAGCTGCACCTGTTGGAACCATACGCATTGAGATGTTTAACAGCAACACTTCAGCGACGGGCAGCTCGATTAGTCCCAAATTCAAACTGACAAACACAGGTACTACAGCCTTGAATCTGTCTGATGTGAAAATCAGATATTATTACACGATAAACGGTGAACAGCCTCAGAACTTCTTCGCTGACTGGGCGACTGCTGGCAGTGCGAATGTAACAGGCACGTTCAGTGCACTCAATCCAGTTCGGACAGGTGCTGACCACGTGCTTGAGATTGGATTCACAGCTTCTGCTGGAACTCTGAGTGCAGGACAAAGTACGGAAATCCATACGCGCATCTCCAAGAACAATTGGACCAACTATACGCAAACGGATGATTATTCTTTTGCAGGTAGTCAGACTTCCTATACGGACTGGTCCAAAGTCACTGGTTATATCGCGGGAAGTCTCCAATGGGGAATTGAACCATAAGTGAGTGATTTAACGAAATAAAGGATTGAAATAGGGGTCCTGATTCGCCAGATGATCACATGGCGAGTCGGGGCTTCTTATTTTGTCGAAATATAGTGTAAACTATAGATAGTTACCATTGCTTAAAGGATCGTTTTAGGATATAAAAAGATGTACAATTAATTTAGAATTAATGTAACCGCTAACACTGGAAAGTGTTTATAACCGATATATAATAGTTGGTATAGCCTGTACAGATATAGAGGAAAGATTAGACAAGGGGGTCGCGATCATGAACCGGTTGTGCAAGGTGCTGATTGTTGACGATGAGTTTCTGGTAAGACAGGGCATAAAGCACCATATGAACTGGGAAGCGGAAGGATTTATCATTGTGGGTGAAGCTTCCAACGGTGAAGAAGGATTACAGCAGGTGAACCTGTTAAAACCGGATATTGTGATCACCGACATTGTCATGCCTGTCATGGATGGCGAAACGTTTGTCCGTACACTAAAAGCCAGTAATCCGCAGATTGAAGTTATTGTACTTAGCAGCTTCAGTGAATTCGAGTATGTACGTTCAACGCTTCAGCACGGGGCAGCCGATTATATACTGAAACCCAAGCTGGATACAAATGAATTATTGCAAGTCCTTCAACGCACAGCGGGTAAAATTCCGGAGCTACAGTTCGAGCCGTCGCACGATGGCTGGAGACTTGGACAACTGATGGAGAAGATGCTGTCCGGATTTACACTGGATGAAGATAGCGAAATGCCGATCATTCGAGATACCTTTCCGTATGAATCCTTTCGCTTGCTTGTGTATAAACCCGTGGGTGCTGGAGGGAATCCACTGAAGATGGATCAGGAACAGATTGAATCCAAGCTCCGCAGTGATCTGCCTGAAGTAGAATGTGCAATGGTTCCCGCAGAGGGTACATTACCTGTGATGCTTCTTAATGTCGATCCTGTGAGAGATGAATGGATGCTTGAACGGATCAGACAGTTGGCCAGTGAAAATGCAGCAGGAGAAGACAGTCCTGGTTGGGTGCTTAGTGAAAGCTTTACTTCATTTGAACAGATGGGTGTTGTTTACCGGGAACGCCTGATTAAGCTGATTGAATATCGTTTCTATTATAAGGATCGACCAATCCTGGTGTATGGTGAACTGCCTCCGATGCATCCCGCAGGTTACCAGTTTAATGTGAATATGTTTTTGCAGCATGTGAAGCGTAACCGGGTCGAAGCGGCAAGGGAGTATTTACAGGATCATGCAAAAACACTTGGACGGGATTATATTGCCGATGTTTTTGAAATCAAATCATTTCTCGGTAACTTGATATTTAACGTGACCATTACCCTCGCGGATATGGATGTCCAGTCTGCCGGGCTGGAAGAGAGCAAATATACTTATTTTAAAAATGTGGACGGCGCTTCGAGTCTGGACGAAGTCATGACCGTGCTTGATCAATTCATGACGGAAGTTCAGGAGTGCACCGTTGGTGCGGGTGGAAAACGAAGTGATCCCAACATGAAGATGTTGCTGGATTACATGCATGAGCACTTTGATCAGCCGCTCGGGCTTGCTGAAGTAGCCAAGCACTTTCATTTTAATCCATCGTATTTATCCAGTTATTTCTCATCTCACAAAAAAGAAGGATTTAATGAATACTTGAATAAAATTCGGATTGAAAAAGCCGAGGAACTGCTCCGATCCGATGATGTAACGATCTCTGAGATTAGCAGTATGGTAGGTTATTCCGATCATAGTTACTTTTGCAAAGTGTTCAAAAAATTCACCGGATTATCACCAAGCCGATACCGGCGCAAATTCTGGGCATAAAGTCAGAAGGATAAGATCATGAAGAAATGGATGAACCAATTATCTCGTCTCGGATTGTTTCCTAAGTTGTTTCTGGTTATGGTGGTCAGTATTGTCCTCGTTTCTGTACTCATCTTATGGACGACCATTCACATGTCAACCAATCTGTTTACTGAGACGTTCAGTATCACAAACTCCAAGGTGCTTAATCAGATCAAAACAAATTTTGAATCCTTTAATGAGGCCATTGCTGCCGTATCGAATAATGTGACGCAGAGTGGATCGATCCGAGGATTCCTGTCCGAAGGAGATGCCGATTCCCTCACGATGGCCAAATCCTTCTATAATATGAGGGAAACGATGGATCGAATTCAATCCATCACAGAATCCTACGAAGTTGGGATAACAATTATCGGGATTAATGGACGGAGCTATTCCACGAATCGTGCTCACCTTCAGTTGTCCGTGGATGAATTGAAGCAGGAGCCAATTACGATGGAAGCAGCTGAGACGCCGAGTCGTCTTATCTTTGATGTTTACCAAAACGAGGCAACGCTCGGGAGTCAGCAGATGATCTCTGCGACGAAAGCGTTGACGGACCGAACACGCAGCCGGATATACGGTACGCTCTATGTCACGATGAGAGAAGACATATTCCGGCAATTTTACAGCAGCTTTACAAGTCGTGGCAATGATGTGGTCATTATGAATGAAAAAGGTGAGATTGTATCATCGAATCGTGAAGACTGGATCGGAACAACTCAGCTGGATTTGCTCTCGTATGCCCGGGATATGAACAACAACTCTCCGAGAAGTATTAATGCTCGTGTGATGGATCAGGATAGCGTTGTGTTATCCGAGTATTTACCGTTCTATCGGTTTTATATTGTCAATGTAGTGGATAAGGATCTGGCGATGGGTCAACTTATCGACATGAAGACGGTTGCCCTGATCTGTGCAGCTATCGTTGTGGGGGCACTCATCCTTGTGTTTCTCATCACCAGCCAGATTACCAAGTCACTGCGCAGACTTGTGAAGCAGATGTCCAACATTACAAAAAGTGATCTGGACAACTATATTCCGGTGAGCGGAAGCTACGAGAGCAGGCAGCTTGGTCATGCTTACAATTACATGCTTGATGAACTGCATGATTATGTGGATCAGTTAGTACAGACACAGCATGAACAACGGAATGCAGAGCTTGCGGCATTACAGAGTCAGATTAATCCTCACTTCTTGTACAATACACTTGCATCTGTCAAAGTTCTGGTGCAACAAGGCAACAAAGACAGGGCTGCGGAGACGATTAATGCATTAATTGGATTGCTGCAAAATACGATCAGTGATGTGAGTCAGACTGTTACAGTGGAACAAGAAGTCGAGAATTTGAAAAATTATGTCTTCATTAATCACGTCAGATATGGTGGCCGGATTAAAGCAGCTTTCTACGTTGCTCCGGATTGTACACACTATCATGTACCCAAACTGGTGATCCAGCCGTTTATCGAGAATGCATTTTTCCATGGATTCATCAAGAAAGAAACGGGTACGATTCATGTCATGGTTTCCAGAGCGGGAGAATCACTCATCTGTGAGATTATGGACAACGGGGATGGAATTGAAGGACTTGTCATGGGAGAAACGTTGCCGAATCCAAAGAACAATCGTCAACTATTCAGTGGGATCGGTATTCGCAATGTCCATGACCGTATTGAGTTATTATATGGTTCACCTTATGGTGTCACCATTATGAGTACGGTTGGGGAAGGAACGAGAGTCACCGTTACACTACCTTTAATCACGAGTTGAATCGAAACCCGATTCCATTAAATACACTTAAAATCGAGATCCCTCGCTTCTGTTTTCTACAGAGTCGGGGGATTTTCACGTGTCAGAGGTAAAGCGGGTGAAATCATTTTTGTACTATTTCAAGATCAAGAAATTACAAAATCAAAAGAAATTACAAAAAACTAAATTTAATGCAAACGGTTTCTGTAAAGGTTTTCATTGTGGCAATAAGATGACAAATCCGTACAAAATTATTACTAACGAATGGAGATATGGGAATGATAAGATGAATACATCGAAAGCAACCGCTTTCAGAAAACGCAAACAAATTACACACAAAGAGGTCGAAGGGGAGTTGAATGTTTTGAAAAAAATGTGGGTATTGATGCTCGTTACAGTACTGCTGTTGTCCGCATGTTCATCCGGTGGCGGAGGTAAATCCGCTAGTGGTGGTGACGAAAAAACAAACGAAATCACGGTCTGGGCTTGGGACAAAGCTTTTAACGTAGCTGCAATGGAAACAGCAAAAGAAGCATATCAAAAAGCAAATCCTGATGTGAAAATTAACATCATTGAATACGCTCAAGCTGATATCATTCAGAAACTGAACACAGGTCTTAACTCCGGAACTGCCAGTGGTCTTCCAAACGTAGTTCTGATTGAAGACTATCGTTCACAAAGCTTCCTGAATGCATATCCTGATGCGTTCAAAGATCTGTCTTCCAGTATCACGGCTTCCGATTTTGCAGATTACAAACTCGGACCAACAGCGTTTGATGGCAAACAATACGGAGTACCATTTGACTCCGGCGTTGCTGGTTTGTACTACAGAACAGATCTGCTGGAGCAAGCTGGCTACAAAGCAGCTGACCTGCAAGACATCACTTGGGATGACTACATCCAAATTGGTAAAGACGTAAAAGCTAAAACAGGTAAAGAGCTTCTTTCTCTTGACCCGAATGACCTTGGTTTGATTCGTATGATGATCCAAACTGCAGGTAAATGGTATTCCGCAGAAGATGGTAAAACACCTGACATTGCTAATAATGCTGCTCTGAAAGAAGCGTTTATTACTTACAAAGCAATGATGGATGCCAACATTGTTAAATTGCACTCTGACTGGAGTCAATTCGTTGCCAACGCCAATAACGGTAGCGTAGCAACAATTCCTACAGGTAACTGGTTCTCACCATCTGTACGTCAAGAAGCTTCCCAATCCGGTAAATGGGCTGTAGCTCCAATACCGAAAATGGCTGGTCAAGCAAACTCTGTTCACGCATCCAACTTGGGTGGTAGCTCTTGGTATGTTATGAACAACGTTCCTGGTGCAGATCAAGCAGCTGATTTTGTAGCAAAAACATTTGGTTCTGACAAACAATTGTATCAAGATCTGTTGAACAACATCGGCGCAATTGGTACGTACAAACCAGCAGTTGATGGTGACGCGTATGCCAAAGCAGATGAGTACTTCGGCGGACAAAAAATCTTCACAGACTTTGCAAATTGGACGAAAGAAATTCCAAGCGTAAACTATGGTATCAACACATATGCCATTGAAGATATTCTGGTAGTAGAAATGCAAGCATTCCTGAACGGTAAATCAATCGATGACGTTCTGGCTGATGCACAAAAACAAGCTGAAGCACAATTAAACTAAGATACCCAAGGTAACTTATAGAACCCTAGGAAACATCGGAGCCATCTCCCATGTCCGGCGCAAGTCGAACCGGATATGGCGAGGGGCTCCGTGGGTTCTACCCATGTTCCATGGAGAGAGAGGAGCCATACTGTGAAAGCCATGAATACAGGAGACAGTCTCCAAAAGAAAAATAATTTGACTGGATGGGCTTTTGTTTTGCTGGCTGTTGTCGGGATTGTTGCATTTTACTTCTACCCGATGATCCAAGCGCTGCTCTTATCGTTCAAGTCTGGTGTAGGAGCCAATCTTGAATTTTCGGGCCTTTCTAACTACAAAAGATTGTTAGTTGATACAACGTTCCGTACAGCATTATCGAATACATTTATCTACTTGATTATTCAAGTGCCTGTAATGATCATTCTTGGTTTGTTTATTTCCGTATTGCTGAATGACAGCACACTACGTTTCCGGAGCTTCTTCCGTACAGCGATTTTCTTGCCTTGTGTAACTTCATTGGTAGCGTACTCTGTTGTATTCAAATATCTGTTCGCACCAGATGGAATGGTGAATCAATTCCTGATGGGCTTGCACATTATTGGCGATCCAATTCAATGGATCACAGACCCGTTCTGGGCTAAAATTACGATCATAATCGCCGTTACTTGGCGTTGGACCGGATATAACATGATTTTCTATCTGTCATCCCTGCAAAACATCGATCAATCGATCTATGAAGCTGCAAGAATTGACGGAGCGAATGCTTTTACACAATTCTTCAAAATCACTGTACCTTTGCTTAAACCGATTATCCTTTTCACGTCCATCACATCAACGATTGGTACATTGCAAATCTTCGATGAGATCATGAATATTACCAAAGGTGGTCCAGGTAATGCGACCATGTCGATTTCACAATACATCTACAACCTTTCGTTCAAATATTCACCGGACTTCGGTTATGCAGCAACAGTGTCGTATTCCATCGTAATCTTGATTATTGTATTGTCCATCATCCAGTTTAAAGTGGCAGGTGATAATAAAAATGGCTAAAGCTAAAGCAAAACGGATTTTCACGTATGTGTTCCTATCCATCGTCGCCTTTGTATCCATTTTCCCTTTCTTCTGGATGCTGGTCAGTTCAACAAATGCATCAGTCGATGTCACCAAGGGTAGACTGCTGCCCGGTTCAGCTTTTATTGATAACTTCAACAAACTGATTGATTCGACAAATCTGGTACAGGCTCTCGGAAACTCGGCGATTATCTCTGTGGTCTCCACTCTCTTGGCACTGTTTATTGGTTCCATGGCAGGTTATGGTTTCGAGGTATATCGCACGAAGTCTCGTGACATTGTGTTTAATATCCTGTTGTTATCCATGATGATCCCGTTTGCAGCGATCATGGTACCACTGTATCGTATGTTTGCAACAATCTCGGGAGTTGCACCGGTTATCGGAATCAACACGATGGCAGCAGTGATCCTGCCAACCATCGCAACAGCGTTCCTGATCTTTTTCTTCCGTCAGAACACCAAAATGTTCCCGAAAGACTTGCTGGAAGCTGGACGTATTGATGGTTTGAGTGAACTCGGCATCTTCTTAAAGATCTATATGCCAACCATGAAAACAACATATGCAGCGGCAGCAATCATTACATTCATGAGTAGCTGGAACAACTATCTGTGGCCACTCATTGTATTGCAAACACCTGACCAACAAACGATTCCACTGTTGATCTCAAATCTGGGTGCTGGTTATTCTCCGGATTACGGAGTAATCATGACAGCAATCGTGATTGCAACACTGCCTACAGCAATCGTTTTCTTCATCATGCAGAAACATTTTGTTGCAGGTATGGTAGGTTCCGTGAAGTAATGAAAACAGCATAATCCGTGCAAATGACGTATGCAGGAAAGAAGAGAGGGCGCTGTTATGGCGTACCTCTGTCTTTTTTGTTTATGTAAAGCAAAAGGAAATCCAGCGTAAACCTTGAATAAGTCAAACTATAACGTTTTAAAGGGAGAGAGAGCCGATGAAAGCAACAAAGGCAGATATCAACTGGTTGGGGGACGTAAGTGTATTTGAGGTAAACCGTCTTCATGCCTATTCCGATCACCGTTACTACCAAACAATGGACGAGGCTGTAGGTTCAGGCGCGATGTCCATGCGTTATGATCTGAATGGTACGTGGAAATTCAACTATGCAATTCGTCCAGACAGCCGTTCTGAGTTTTTCTATACATCCGATTTTTCCAGTGAAGGCTGGGATGATATTGAAGTTCCGGGGCATATCCAGCTACAAGGATACGGACAGATTCAATATGTTAATACACAATATCCTTGGGATGGCCTGAACGAAATTCGTCCGCCGGCATTACCACAGGATAAAAATCCGGTTGGAAGTTACATTCGCACATTCCACCTGCCGACAGGTTGGGAGTCGAATCCGGTATATATTTCTTTCCAAGGTGTAGAGTCTGCATTCTATGTATGGCTTAATGGACAATTCGTAGGATACGGAGAAGACAGCTTCACGCCATCTGATTTTGACCTGACGCCATTCCTTCAGGATGGAGAGAATAAACTCGCAGTTGAGGTGTATCAACGCAGCACAGGCAGCTGGCTGGAAGATCAGGATTTCTGGCGTTTCTCCGGTATTTTCAGAGATGTGTATCTGTATACCGTCCCGACTGCACACGTACGTGATGTTCATGTTCGCACAGATCTGGACAAGTCCTATACGAACGGTACATTGCAGCTAGACTTGAAACTGGAAGGAAAAGCGGTTGCTGGAGCGCGCGTAGAGGCTGAACTTCGTGATCGTGAAGGCAATACCGTTAAAACGTTTGAGTCCAAAGTTAACGATGGGCAAGTAAGTCTTCGTGAAGACATTGGTACAGTGAACCTGTGGAGCGCAGAGATTCCATACTTGTACCGTCTCTATATTCGTGTATATGATGCTGCGGGTACACTGGTTGAGGTAGTTCCTCAAGCCGTTGGTTTCCGTACATTTGAAATGATTGATAAAGTGATGCACATCAACGGTAAACGTATCGTATTCAAAGGTGTGAATCGTCATGAGTTCAACCCGCGTCGTGGACGTGCGGTTACGAAGGAAGACATGCTGTGGGATGTTCGTACCATCAAACAGAACAACATGAATGCCGTACGTACGTCACACTATCCAAACCAAAGTCTGTGGTATGAGTTGTGTGATGAATATGGATTGTATGTTATTGATGAGATGAACCTGGAGACACACGGATCTTGGCAGAAACTTGGTGCTGTTGAGCCTTCATGGGTTATTCCAGGTGACAAACCGGAATGGCATGATATCGTTATGGACCGCGCTGTATCCATGGTGGAGCGTGACAAAAACCATCCGTCCATTCTGATCTGGTCTTGTGGTAATGAATCACACGGTGGTGAAGTCATCTACAAAGTATCCCAATACTTCAAATCAGCTGATCCAACACGTCTGGTACATTACGAAGGTGTATTCCATGATCGCCGTTTCGATGAAACAAGTGATATGGAGACTCGCATGTATGCCAAACCGGCAGACATTGAGGAATTCCTGAATGCAAACCCGACGAAACCTTATATCAGCTGTGAGTACATGCATGCCATGGGTAACTCTATTGGTGGTATGCACAAATATACGGAGTTGGAAGACAAATATCCGATGTATCAAGGTGGATTCATCTGGGATTACATCGACCAATCCATTTATAAAAAAGATCGTTACGGCAAAGAGTTCCTCGCTTATGGTGGAGATTTTGGTGATCGTCCATCAGACTATTCGTTCTGTGGCAACGGTATCGTCCATGCTGACCGTAAAGTAACTGCGAAAATGCAGGAGGTCAAATTCCTTTACCAGAACATCAAGCTGTTCCCGGATCGTGAAGGTGTCAAAATCGTGAACGGTAATCTGTTTGCAGATACATCTGCGCTGGAACTGGTATACAGCTTGGAGCGCGAGGGACATGAAGTGCTGCGTGGAACATTGGAAGTGAACGTGGATGCACAAAGCGAGACGGTAGTGAAACTTCCGCTGGGTGCAGAAGCTCTGGCGGGCGGCGAGTACGCTGTGAACACTGCATTTGTGTTAAAAGAAGCTACAATGTGGGCTGACAAAGGCGAAGAAGTGGCCTTTGGACAGTTTATTTTCACACAGGATCAGGTAAATGATGCAGTTGAAGTCGACTTGAACCTTGTAAGTGATGTACAAGTTATCGAAGGTGATGTTAACATCGGTGTTCGTGCTGGCAAGACACATGCGCTGTTCTCCAAACAGTTTGGGACACTGGTTTCCCTGAAATTGTCTGGTCGCGAGACGATTGCTGTACCACCTGCACCGCTCTTCTGGCGTGCAATGACGGATAATGACAAAGGTATGGCGATGGGCTTCGAACTGGGCGCCTGGTATGCAGCGAGCCTGATGCCACGTTCTGTAGAGTGGAAAGCGGAACAGAAACCGGATCAATACCGGATCGAGTTCACGTACAAGCTCAACATTTCGGAGGATGTACAAGTGAAAGTGGTCTATACCGTTCATGCAGATGGAAGTGTACGTGTGCATAATACGTACAAAGGTACAGCCGGATTGCCAAACCTGCCAATTCATGCATTGTCCTTCAGAACATCACCTGACTTCGAAAACGTGGAATGGCTTGCGATGGGACCCGAAGAAAATTATGCAGACCGCGCATTTGGCGCACGTCTCGGTATCCACGGCAGCAAGGTAGCTGATACTGTAGCTCCATATCTTGTACCACAGGAATCAGGCAACCGTACTGGCGTGCGTTGGGCCAAATTGACGGACAATGCAGGACGTGGCTTCAAAATCGAAGCTTCTGGAGCTCCGGTTGAGCTGAATGTCTCACCATATACGGCATTTGAGCTGGAGAACGCACAACATGCGTACGAATTGCCACCTGTGCACTATACGGTCGTGACTGTAGCAGGTAAACAAATGGGTGTTGGCGGTGATGATAGCTGGGGTGCTCCGGTTCATCCGGAATACCTGATCCCTTCAGACGGCGAACTGACATTTGAATTTGTCATTCGTGCACTGTAAGTAAAAAAATCGTACAGAATAAAGAATGTATTCTATAAAGAACAGAGGTCTTCGCTATCGGAGGCCTCTGTTTTGTTATGTCAACGAACAGCTTGAGAGGCTTGGTATGAAACCGTTCTCTCTCCAACCTCGTAATGTACGAGACAGGAAACATAAGAGGGGGTTCAAGATGAGTAAAAAAGCAAAGACAGGTATATGGGTGACGGTGTTGGTCTTCTTGGGTATCATAGTTGGATGTTTCATATGGTATTTCAATACCGCTTCGGGTGAACGTGCACTCAAAACAATGAGGTCCAATAACTCGGGTGGTCTGGAGAGGGTTGTTAAAGTGTACAGCAATAACGGTGAATTGATTCAGACCTATGATGGTAAGATTGACGTGGAAGATACGGAATACGGCAATAAAGTATTATTTGATCTCAATGGGAAACGTGTTGTGATCTATAATGCAACGATTGTTGTTGAAGAGAAGTAAGCGTAATTTGCCAGTCTTGACGAAGCACTGGTTTGGAATTTGTAATGACACCTTATCTCTTATATGGTAAAATTAAGGAAATGATATAAGGGTCGGGTGAGATTTTTATGGTGGATATGTACCTCATAATCCTAGTTGCTATCTTGGGAATGATCCTGTTCTATAGCTTGATTGCTTATTTCTTGATTCGTTTCATTTCGAAAAAAGCATTCAAGCTGACGTTAACCAAATATGAAATGATGGAGATTATGACTTGGCTCGCCGTGTTGTTTATTACCTTCATGATGATTAAGAATGGTTCGGTGAATCTTCTCTTGCCGGTTGTTTTACTTATCATTCCATTGATCAATTTGCGACTTTCCAATCGGAAACATAGAGAGCTGAACTCGTAAGCTCTTGCTACGTTGGGGTAAGGTACAAGAAGGATGAACATAGGAAAGGTTGACGGAGATTACATCACTAGTCAACCTTTTCTAGTTGTATGATTATGAATGGTGAAAATGAACGGGAGGATTTCAATAATGATCTTCGGAAAATCAACGGATACTTCAGGTGTAACGCAGGTTGCCAATCTTTCGGATGAGTTGCAGTCTGTTTTTGATCAAGCAGAAAGCAAATATAAAATAGTTGATATTGAACTCTTCTTTGTTTTCAGGTGTCTTCCTGAAGAATATGAGAGGAAGTCGACGGTCAGACATGTGAAGAAGGAGAATGTCATCTATTTTGATCTGGTGGTCAGCGAGGATCGTTATAAGACATTAAGCAAAAGCAAACAACGGTATGTCTTAAGCCATGAGTTTTATGCTTTTTTAAGTGAAAAGATCCAGAAATACAATATTGAACATTTAAAAGTGAATGAGTTTATTGCAGATATGGGCATGTGGCTGAGGGAGATTGGATGGTTGCAGACCGAAGAGGAAGCCGAAATAAGTGAATTTGAAGAAAAGTATAACTAGCAAAATAAATGAAAACATAAACAACAAAAAGAAGCCCTCTTTCGAGAGCTTCTTTTTCATGGGAGAGGGGTTAAATTGGTTTATGAGTTCACATATATAATCGTGAAACGCTTGGTAGATTAAGCTTTTCATAAAATATGGAGTAGAGTAGAAATGTTGTTTTTGGGTACTTTTTGCGAAGTAGCTCGACAAGTTGGGTTATCGTATAGCTCAGGTTAAACCTCTCTTTATGCTGGGAAGCCTTAAACCTTCCAAAAGATACCATCAAAGAATTAAGTTTGGTATGATTGGTTTTGGGAATACAACCAGCATGAAGCTGCCTGAGGGGGATTTATTCCGTGTATGATATTTATGTAATCACAAATAAAGTGAACGGCAAAAGATATGTGGGATACACGTCAAAGGGATATGAGTCGAGATTCAATGATCATATCAAACAATCTCGTGGATCAAGCGAAAGGTATCTCTGCCGAGCTATAAGGAAATATGGGAAAGACCAATTTTATACCGAGTTAATTGAACAAGTCGAAACACTCGCGGAAGCTGCTGAAAGAGAAAAACACTTCATTGGAAAAATGAAAACCTTTGCTCATAACAAGGATGCGCATGGATATAACGCGACTTTGGGGGGCGAAGGAATGAATGGGGCGGTTTTCTCAAAGGAGACGAGGAAGAAAATCAGCGTCACCCACAAGAAGCGCGGAAGCTGGTCCGGGGAATCGAATCCTAAGTATGGAAAGGGACACCTTGTTAGCGGAATAAACCATCCTCTATTTGGAACTAAGATGTCAATAGACACAAAAGAGAAGATCGGTAATTCAAATAGAGGACGCTTAAAAGGTAACGCTAATCCATCCATAAAGGCTGTAATATGTTATTCCTTGGAGTGTTCAACTGGTTTAATTGAGAAATTCAACTCTTTTTTTGATTTAAGAGATTCATTTGAAAAGAGAGGTATAAAATTGAACCGTAGCAGTGTTCTTGCAGTCATGCGAGGCGGAAAAGGTCGAAGGACTTTTAAAGGTCATATGTTTTTTCGCCAAGATGTCACAGAACACCGAGTCCTAACTGAGATTGAACATAAATTCAAACACGGAATCATTGAACCAGTTGTAATCAAAGATCACAGACAAGGCAGTATCCATCCAAATGCAAAATCAGTCTCTTCTTATGCTGTGGACGTATCAAACGGAGAAATTCATAAGTTTGACTCGTGGTTTGATTTGAAAAGTTGGTTTGATGTTCGAGTCGGTTCCACCAAGACCAGTTATTCCAACTTATATAATGCCTTAAAAGGCAAGTATCGTCATACCAGAGGATACAAACTTTTCAGAGAAGATGTGACTGACAAAGATACGATGGATGATCTTTTATTGAAATACAACGAGGGCAGAACCTTCAACGACTAGTCGAAAGACGTAGGGCCAAGCGGCTCGAAACGGGAGGCATCCAAGCCTTCTTTTTTTATTGCTTGGATGAAGATATAGTCTGATCGTATGGAAACATACAGCTGCCGAGTGGCGGCATGGTATTAGCGACACCATGTGAACAGAAATGGACGCGATCAAGGAATTGACCATCCGAACCAAGGACCAATCGAAGACGACTTATGAAGGTTATAAGCTCCTGAACCTCAACGCTGAGCAATTCGAACAGGCCATAGCCGGAGGCGGAGAAAACGCGAAGAAAGCTACCCAGAAAATATTCCAAGCATTGTCTAAAATCCAGGACCCAATTAAGAGAAACGCCGCTGGTGTCTCCTTGTTCGGTACTCAGTTCGAGGATTTGGAGTATGAAGCGATCAAGGCCATGGGCGAAGCCCGTAGCCAATTCGATAAGACTAGGAAGACCATGGATAACGTCAAAAATGTCAAATTCAACACCCTGGGCATGGCGTTTCAGTCCATCGGACGTTCGGTTGAGATGGATTTCATTCAGCCCTTAGGTAAAAAGTTGTTGCCGGTTCTTTCCAAAGTGGCAAAGTGGTTCCAGTCTACTGATGGCAAGGCGTGGATGCAAAACATGCAGGACAATATTCAAAAGATCATCAAAAAGGCTGTTGATCTGTACACAACGATTAAGAATAACTGGTCAGGTGTAAAAAGTATTGCTCTGTCTGTCGTAGCGGGAATTGCAGCTATGCAAACAGCATTTACAGCATTAAAGATAATTGGCAGTATTAATGCCCTTATGAAAGCATATAAAGCTGGAACACTTTTAGCCTCAGCTGCACAATGGGCTCTGAATGGAGCTATGCTCGCTAATCCAATTGGCATAGTGATAGTTTCCATAGGTGCGTTGGTAGCGGCTATCGTCCTAGCAGTAACACACTGGGACTCCATTAAAGCTGCGGTGGGTCGATTCTGGACCGCTGTACAAGGCTGGTTGGGTGGTATTGGTGCTTGGTTCTCCGAACGGTGGAACGAGGCTTACAATGCGGCTACAACGGCGTTTAGTGGCCTGACAGGTTGGTTCGGTGGAATATTCGAAAGCATCAAAGGAACATTCAACAGCGCAGTGAATTGGATAATCGAAAAACTGAACTGGGTAATTGAGAAGGCCAACGGGATCAGCTTCGACATCCCGGACTTCTTAGGAGGCGGAACTATCGGGGTAGACATCCCGAAAATCCCAACGGTCGGTGGGTATGCAACAGGCGGATACGTCAACAAACCTGAGCTTGCTTGGGTCGGGGAAGGCAGATCAGCGGAGTGGATCATCCCGGACAACAACTCTCCTAAATCACAAGGATTGTTGGATGCTGCAAACAGAAGTATGGGTTACTCTCCGGCACCTTCTAGTGGAGGTATGAACATCGTGTACAGCCCTAATATAAACATCAATGGTAACGCCAGTAAAGCAGATATTGTTGCAGCTCATGACGCTGGCCGCGCTTCATTTGCACAGGAAATGGCTCAATGGCAGAGACAAAGGGAAAGGGTGAGTTTTGGATGACACGATGATTGGTGAAATGAAAGTTTTGTACACAAAGAATAATAGAAGAATTATAATGGGCATGAAAGGCTCTGTTGATGGTTTATCAGCAGAGCCTTTTATTGATATACATAACTAGTAGTCATATATTAAAATAGAAACATTATGAGTTTTGAGGGGGGATTTTACTGGGACACCCGTCAACTAAAAGTGGTATTCCTGTACATAGTGCGCTATCACATCTAAAAACTGCTTCTACATGGTACCGGTTTCCGCTACACATAATAGTTGGAGATAATTTCAATTCACTAACGAATGAAGAAAAAGAATTTATCCTTCTACATGAAGAAGGTCACCTAACCTATGGTCTCGTCCCTCCTGGAGAGTCTTGTGACAAAGAACTCGAAATAGAGCATAATTGCGATTTGTACGCTTTGGAAAGATCTAATCTTGATGCTGCGATCGGAGCCATGGATAAGATGATCGCCAATTCTATAAAATTGAAATTTACAACAAAAATAAAGAATTGATTAAAATAATCAACATCATTATCATTTTGAGGAGGGAATAGTTTTGTCGATAAACTGGAAAGTTAGTTGTGAAATACATATTTTTCATTATGAAAATTTCAGATTAGAGCCTGTCACAATAAAGTTCAAATCATACACATGTAACGTTTCTTTTATTTCTGGGGATTATTCTTCAGAGGAGGTTGGTGGACTGAATGAAGGATCAAGGAGCATAAGTGCTATAGAATTTTCTATCAGTAATATTGATAAAAAAGTGGATAAAGTAGAACAACTCATAAATGATGAAGAGAAACTTGCGAAAACAGTGTTGAATATAACTAACCTTGTCGCTAGAGTGGTCCGAAATGAAGGGGTTTGTACGTCAATCAATGAAGTCTCTTTTGATGAAAGAGAAGATTTGCATAATGTTTTCTATAAGTTGGGACTTGTAAACCCATTAACTAATTCTGAATACAAGCCTAATTTGGAATCTATGTACGTAAGTATAGCTAAGAATGAAAGATTAAATCGTGTCAACATCGGCACTGCTCATGTCAATTATGAGACCTGGTATGAAGAAGTAAAGCCTGCAATAAATACGGACTACATAACACCTCCGGAGAGAGTTTTCTTTGTTAATGCTTTGGAACAATATAAGAACAAAAATTACCGAATTGCGGTAATCGAATCTACGATATCTCTTGAAATTGTACTAAACGGTTTCTTGAGTGCTTATATGAGAAACTATAAGAAAATGACAGATGAAAAAGTGAAACAGTTTTTAAGTAAAGAAGTGGGCCTAACAGCAAGAGTAATTGGTTTGCTGCCCTTAACCATTAACGAAAAATCCCTAGAGGATATTGACTTGAATTCTGTATTAAAGCTAATCCAGTGGAGAAATAAGATTGTTCATGCTCTCGGTGATATTCCAAAGGGGATAGAAACTGATGTCTTTGCAGATTCTTTTAATAATGTGCTTCAACTTATTTTATTACTTTCACATAAAAAAGAGATTGTGGAGTCTAGTAAAGAGATAAAATTAGGAAATTCAATAATGCTTCCTTAGATCCATAACTTACCGCCTCAATCCTTTATGGCAAAACGCTAAGTTATATACACGTCACAACAACTATTGTACCCGACAGTATCCTGAATTATTGCTGCCCTTTGACTCTGACATTATCTTGGACGGAGAGGTTGCTTGCACCGATCCAGCGACTGGATTGAACGACTTTGAGGCGGTCATGAGTCGGTTCACCATTCGGCAGCACTCGAAGGTTCAGCAACTCACCAAGACATTGCCAGCCACGTTCGCCATATTCGATATCTTGCAGTCCAACGGTCACGACCTCCGTAACCTACCTCTCGTAGAGCGCAAGGCGATTCTGCAAGGGATCCAACTGCCATCTAGTAGTTTCGGAGTAGTACCGCATATTGACGGCGCAGGAGAGGTGCTATACGCCCAGATAGAGGCAATGGGGATGGAAGGTGTAGTAGGCAAGCGTAAAGACAGCCAGTACGTTAGCAGGCGGTCCAAGGATTGGTTGAAGGTTATTAACCAGTCCTATGCAGATGTGTTTATCACGGGATACAAAAAAGCTGAGTTTGGATGGTTTGCTGCCGTTCCAGATCCAACTGGCAGGATGCGTCCGGTAGGAATTATTGAGCATGGCCCGAGTCCAAAACATAAGAAGGCTTTTCGCGGAGTGAGCCAGCAACTAATAACTGGCGAAGACAAGAACAATGTTTATTTGGAGCCCCGTATACAGGCTAGGGTCAAAATGAGGAATTGGACCAAATCTGGTTTGTTACGTATACCCGTGTTTGATCAATTTATTTTCTGAGGTAATGCAAAAAAGGCTCCGCATTGAATTGCGGAGCCGATTTTATTGATTGCTTAGTATTCGCTCACTTCAAACGTCAAAACTCGATCAAATAGGATGTAGTCCTTGCGGCTCTTAAAGGGGCCTTTGTTATTATCATGCTTGTCAATTGCGTATGACGCCTTCCCGCTTCCTGCTTGTTTTGTTTCATACCAATCGATAAAGCTGTTAACTTCTTGCATGCTCAAATCATATTCTTTTTCAAGACCGGTTGTCATAGTCACAACAAGAATCGCACGATTACCCGATGGTTCCTCTGGTTCAATAACAGGTCCTTGAGGAGTTGCGGATGCTTCGTTTGAAAATTCAGATTCGACACTATCAATAATTGCGCTCACTACAAAATAATATGTGGTTCCATTAGTCAGTCCTGGAATAACAAAATTGCCATATTCATCTTTTGTCGCTGTTACTGTTTCTGTATACTTCCCTGACTCAGTGCCGTATCTTATTGTATAACTTTCAGCAGAGGCAATTTCGTCCCACTTCAAACCTACCTGAGTATTGCCCCCAGTAGCTTGAAGATTAAACTGAATAGGATTGGTAGATTCAGTTATGCCTAAGGTAAGTTCGTTAACATGAGCCCATGAAGCTGAACCATCTACTTCTACTTTAATACCATCATATTCACCTGGTGTAATTTCAATCGGATCTGTTACTGTAACTGATAGATTCACATACCTACTTACCTTGGAACTAACCGCTGTCCATTTTCCATCTTTCAGACCATAAATCGTGTAATAATTATTTGATTTAGGATTAGAATATGCGGCTATCTGAATAAAACTTAAATTAATAGGCTCAGGAAAAACATATTGAATAGTCCCCTTATAAGTCCCTGCATTCCAGAGAGTATTTAAATTACCATCAATAGAATTCTTTCCATAGTTCGAACTATATGTACCACTTACAGTTATCACTGTATCCTTGTGCGGGGATACTCCCTGCATTCCCTCTACAGTTAAGTATTCTCCTTCATCTGCGAATGCTACATTTAAGCTCAATAAAAACAAAATAAATCCCAACAAACATGTTTTCAATATTTTTCTGCTCATAAATTAATTCCTTTCATTAAAGTTTTAATGCACATATCATAAAGTTAATTATTTTCTCTGTCTAAACATAAACTTGCTGATCTATAAATATCATCTAATTTATTGCATTTTTATTTTATATTGGATGCAATTCTCCTCCAATCACCCGTTTCTATTCCTAAAAATCTGAGTAAACTATACATAGTATAGAGTCTCAAAGGAGGCATTTTCATGTGCGGTAGATTTACAATTACTGACCCTTTAGATGCAATTATGGACAGGTATTATGCTTCTGTTGCTGATAGCTTCGAGTACAAGCCGAATTACAATGCAGCTCCTATGCAATACATCCCTACCATAATTGGTAGTAAAGACGGGAATAGGTTGGGCAAGCTCCGATGGGGTCTGGTTCCATCCTGGGCAAAGGATGATAAGATCGGTAACAAGATGATTAATGCCCGAGCCGAGACATTGAATGAAAAGGCGTCTTTTAAACGCCTGATCAGCTCCAAGCGCTGTATTATTCCGACAAACGGATTCTATGAATGGCGTAAGGAAGGAACGGCAAAGCAGCCAATGCGCATCTTGATGAAGGATGACCGCGTATTCTCGCTTGCCGGCCTGTACGATACTTGGACAGATCCGGACGGGAACAAGCTGAGTACATGCACCATCATTACTACTGAACCGAATAGTCTCATGGAAGACATTCATAATCGCATGCCGGTTATTCTGCGCCCCGAGGATGAGGCGGAATGGCTTGGAAGAGATAATGATGATGTCCAATCACTTCTCGGACTTCTCAAGCCATATCAAGCGTCAGAAATGCGAGCTTACGAGGTGCCGAAGGAAGTCGGCAATGTGCGGAATAACAATGAGGAATTATTAAAGGAAGTAAATTAGATGCTCATTTGAGTGACACCATAGCGGTGGGCACTCTTTTTTTGTTTTAGATAACAGAAATTTATGGAAATACCTACATAGGTCTGATAGACTATTCTGGATTGATTTCATCGTTGAAGGAGTTTGTTATGATTCATAATATCAGTGAGATTTTTGGTATGGTATTCTTTGCAGGATTGATCTTAGCGTTATTTGTACTAGGCTTAATGGGTATTGCTGGAATGTTTCTTAATATCTATAGAAGATTGAAAGGGTTAAGGGCTAAAAAAACGGAACCTTGCAGATCTTGTGGGCATTCAATCTCAAGTTCTGCCATTGTATGTCCTAATTGTGGAGAACACTACGGACGAGGAAGTGGATTTGCTAATTCAATCATTGGTTGTTTTATCGTTGGATTTGTTTGTATTGGAATTGGTTTCTATGCCTTGTCAGAATTTCTCGAGACATTTGAAACCTTTAGTTTTAAATAGTAAATGTTACATAGTAAACAAGACTATTCTGGATTAATTACATAGTTGGAGGAACGTCATGTTTGAGCGTATAAACAATATAATGGGTAATTTATTTGGTATAGGAATCATTATCGCAATGTTTGTACTTGCAGTGCTAGCCTTTAAGGCAATGTTTAGAAATATAAAAAGAAAGTTCAAACCTAACTCTAACAACTTAATACATTGCCAATCTTGCAGAAGTGCAATATCTGGAGATGCTTTCATGTGTCCACATTGCGGACATCATTACGGGAGATCAAGCGCTGGTAATTCTATATTTTACTGTTTATTGGCCGGATGTGGTTTTTTGTTGGGGGCATTTTATGGTCTCCAACTCTTCTTTGAAGAAGAAGAGGTTCTTATTTTTTTCCAAACATACTTTAACTAATCGAATACCCAATAATAATGGAGCCATATATAGCTCCTATTTTGTACCCTAGATTCAAACGTGTCACGAAAGAATTTTTTCCCTGCCAACTTGACAGAGACTTGGCTATAGGCTTCTACTGATCGACCATAGTCAATGATGTGCTCTTGTTCCTCCAACACATGCCAAACCACCACCCGATCCTGGCTTAAAGCCGCCGTGAAAAATCGATATCCTCTTTTAATACTCTATATGTATGGTTCATCTTATTCACCTCATGTTGTTATTCTTCACAATCTGTCATATTTCCTCTCTTTCGATCTATTGTTTATACAGAATGTTGCCCCATAATATTCCGGCAATATTATGCAACGCTAGGTTTTCAGGGGCATATAGTTATAGCACGGAATAAAAGAGTACAGCACCCCGCACAGACCATTACCTGTTTTACGGTCCAGGGCCGCAAGGGTAGCACAAGCGGGAATGCTGTTCTTTTTGTTCTCAAATAAAAAAAACTCCTGCTATTTAAGCAGGAGCGTCAGAATGCTTGAAATTACCACTGATATTCTCAGTAGCTTTTCCAAGCTTTCTGGCGTGACTACTAATTCGAATCGAATTTTCATCGCGACTCCCCCTTTCCAACGGCGGACGCTTAAGCGCCCCAGCCCATTCTCGGGCAAGCCCGAAGAACAGAAAGTTGGTGGTGGTGAAATGAGTATATCACAGGTTCTCGAGCAGGTATATTAATAAAAAGGAAAAACCTACCTTCTTGTCGAATGTTGATGCCGAGGGAGGTGATATATTTGCCGAAAGTATTTGTGCATACTCATACAGCTCAAGATAGTGATTGGGAAAATGATTATTACGAATTCAGCAGGGTGCCGATTGAAGGCGAGGTATTCGCTCTTTCATCTGACTCCCCATGGTATGAGGTTGAGTTAGTAGTTCATACTCCATTCGAAAAGGGTCTGGCTGCAGAGGTTTATGCTGTTGAAGTAGATCATAACAAAATCATGAAGCAGAAATTGAATACTTCTAAAGCTACATTTGAATTTAAGTAAGCACCCACTGAGGTGCTTTTTTTTATTGCGCTCCCTTAATTCAACAGTAGAGTCCGGAGAGATCCGGAAAGATGGGCTTCGATTCCGCGAGGAAGCCTAAACTTATGGGAGTTTACTCAAGATTGGGTACACAAACTTTTTGATAATGAACAATTATGGCCAGCTACTCATAAAAGAAAGAGCAATGAGAAATGGAGAACTTATGAGTATGACTACAAGCAAAAAAAGCAATCTCTTCAATTTAAATGATTTGTACAGAAGGTTACCTAAAAAGCCGTTTATAAAAGGAAGGAAACAGGAATTAGAAATAATGATGATGTATGATTGGCTTCATGGAATTGAGGGCGACGAAGAGTATTGGGAGGAATACAAGTCTAAAGTGATCGAGAATTCTTGATTTCATTATATAAGGGGAGTAAATATGAAAGTGAGTCCGGAGTTTATGAAGCACCTAAACGAGCTATTGGACACTTACACACAGGACGTGAAGAGCGCGGGGTTAGAGCCGTCTACAGAGAAAATATATCTACTTCACGCCGATCATTTCGTGCGCTGGTGTAACGGGGACTTTATTCCTGGCGCTACATTAAAAAAGAATAACAAATAACAATATCAAATTGATGGAACTAAACAATAAGGGTCTTCACTAAACGAAGGTCCTTATTTCTGTCCATAAATCGGTCAGGATGTAGTGTACATTTAAGTATTATAAGAACAACGTACTCGTATTTTGAGTCTCAGAATTTCATATCATCCTGATCGGATGATGAGTCCCCTCGTCTTTATCTCATATTAGTTCTGTTACCCCTACCTTACTTATAGTAACCCCGCCAACGTGTACTCCCTTTTTGAGTATGTAAAAATTCCGCATCTGTCAGATCGATAGCTATGATTGGCAGTGAACAGTCCATTAAAAACTAGAAGGAAGTAAGCGCAAGATATGTGATTTGAAATCACATGGTGGAGAATGGAAAAACCTACGAAAAGTATTCTATCCACTTAACGGATAGTATCGAATAGGTGATGACCGTCAGATTGACGGGTATAACCTAATCCTACAAAGAAAATAACAATTATAAGAAAAGCAAAATGCTGATACAGCATCTTACATTTGATGTGGATAATTAAATCGCCGAGGGATGTGGGTTGAAAACACATCCTCCATACTGCTGGTGGGGGCGTAGTCGGACTTAATACATAATCTGTCTGCTGTAAAAGCAGTTTGCATATTAATGAAGGTAATTAACTTCGGACATGAAATTCGATTCGTAGAGAAGAGTCCTGGTGAGTGGTGGGCTGTGTTGTCTGATTTATCAACAGCACTGGGTTTGGTAGCCAAGAAGATAAAACAACGTCTACCAAAGGAGGTACTTTCAAAGCACCCCCTTCCTACAACGGGTGGCATCCAAGAAATGCTGATTGTTAACGAGTACGGAATTTACGAAACGGTGTTTGAGAGTCGCAAGAAAGAAGCTAAGGATTTCAAACGATGGGTGAAGCAGTTGATTCGTGAACTTCGCCAATCGACAGGGCTTGAAGGATTCCAAGTATTCCGAATGCTCGATAAGAATAAAACACACCCAATTCGCACCCAATAACGAATATGGTAATGAAATTCAATCGTTAGGAATGGATGAAAACCTTTATAAATAAGGGTTTAGACAACAAAAATAGGCCCTCTTTCGAGGGCCTATTTTTCATGGGAGAGGAGAAACCGGACGAAGAGCTTATGGGGAAACGTAAGTCTTCTCCGCGGTTGTCTACGACACTTGTGATGTCGATAATTATAGAATCGCCCGATTGTTTCCTTTTTATACATATGCGTCAACAATTCGTCAACAATCTTCCAAGGGAAATGAAGACCGCACATTTTTCAAACCGAACCCGAATGTGGTACGATAGTCGTATCAATAAACTTACATAGAGAAAAGGTGACTCGTCAAGTGAGAGTGGTATCTGGGAGTGCAAAAGGCAGGCCGCTGAAGGCTGTTCCTGGCACGGGTACGCGGCCGACCACCGACAAGGTGAAGGAAGCGTTATTTAGCATGGTTGGTCCTTATTTTGAGGGCGGCACAGCATTGGATCTGTTTGCAGGCAGTGGAGGTCTCGGTATTGAGGCGCTGAGCCGCGGCATGGACAAGGCTGTTTTTGTTGATTTGGAATCGAAAAGTATTGAAGTCATCCGCATGAATCTGAAGGCAACCAAGCTGGAAGACCAGGCGGCCGTATATCGTAATGATGCAGGTCGAGCATTGAAGGCACTCGCCAAGCGAGGCACAACGTTTGATCTGGTGTTTCTCGACCCGCCATATCGCATGAAGAACGGGCACGAGTTAATGCTGACCATGCACGAACTGGAACTTTTGGAACCCGAAGCAACCATCGTGCTTGAATATGAATCCAAACATGATTACCCTGAGCAATTCGGCCCGTTTGAACAAACGCGCAAGGCTTTGTATGGGGAGACGGCAGTATCCATCTATTATTATGCGCCTGAAGCAGTTGAAGATGGAGAATCCATTACACCGGAAGAGGAGGCTCCTCATGACTGAAATGATACATCGACAGGAACGGATCGCCGTATATCCTGGAAGTTTTGATCCCGTAACGATGGGTCATCTGGATATTATCGCCAGAGCGTCGAAGCAATTTGATCGCGTCATTGTGGCTGTGTTGAACAATATGAGCAAAAATCCGCTGTTTACGGTGGAGGAACGCAAGGAATTGATTACGGAAGTAACCCGCCATCTACCCAATGTGGAGGTGGATAGTTTCCGCGATCTGACAGCCAATTACGTCCGGCAAAAGGAAGCTCAGGTCATCGTTCGAGGTATACGCTCGGTAACTGATTTTGAATACGAGTTGCAATTGGCATCGACCAACAGCAAGTTGAACCCGGATGCGGAAACGATATTTATGATGACAAATCCGAAGTATTCCTATTTAAGTTCCAGTATCGTCAAAGAAATCGCTCATTATCATGGAGATGTTACAGATCTTGTCTCACCTGAAGTAGAAGCTGCGCTCCGTCAGAAAATCAGCGAGAAAACCGGCGGTTAAACCAGAAGGTAAGACCCGATAGACTAACCATGACTGCAAGAAGTAACGCAAGACCCATGCATGCAGCAGGGAAGACGCTCCAAATGGTGTTGATCGTGTATGTGTTACTTGGACTATGTATGAGTAGCCAACCAAATGGTGTTGAGAGGTCGTGCACTGCATTCGTCTGTAATGTGGTCCAGACTTCTGTGCTATAACGGCTGAACGGCATCCATAGGAACAGACTGATGAAAAAGGCGATTAATCCATGAGTCAGACGAACTCCAGCAAAGTACAACATCGATTTGCTGCCCGGACCAGTTGTTTTCAAGACAGCAGAGACTTGCAGATGGGAGCATAAACCACCCCATCCCAGAACGGCTGCAAGTAGAGACATGAGCAGCATGGGTGTTAATGAAGTCTGGCTCAAATGATAGGTGCCTAGGTGAATCTCAAAGAAAGCTGGCCACAGCGCAGCAGAGGACCCGGGAGTCAGATAAAGGGAGACCAACCGGATAAATACGGCAAAACCGATCATGTATCCCCCAGTCATCATTAAGGTCTGCACAGCTTGGGATACGGTGTCACCGAGCAGTTTGCCAAATCCTCTTCCATCACGACTATGTGCTTCCCTCGCTGCAATCATCATATCAGACCATATACTGCGTCGTTTTTTCGTAGCGTGGTGGGGGGCAGATGAGCGACTTGTGGAACTTGCAGGACTTGCAGACTGAGAATCAAGAGAGTTGTTATCTGTTTGCGCGGCTGTGGAGCCAACCCTGTTTGTCTGTTTACCCGGTGCTGGCAGGAGACGCGTGGCAAGAATGGCAGCAATCCAGCCGCTGATCCAGTGGACCACGAGTAGAAAATATCCGGCCGCTGGCTGGTGGAGAAAAGCAGCACCAACGACCAAAATGATCATCATTGGATTGGCAAAATGAGATGCCGCCGCAAGGACAACCGCCTGCTTGGCGGTAATTTGTCTATCCTGAAATAAACGGGATACCGCATCTGCTCCTGCGGGGAATCCGCCGCACATGCCAACGGCAATTGCCAGACCTGCGTTGCCTGGAAGTCTGAACCAGCGTTGCATTAACGGTCCGAGCAAGGCGCCCATCGCGTGGGTGAAACCAAACGCAGTGAGCATTTGGGATAACATGAGGAACGGGAGCATGGCAGGGAAGATGATTTTCCACCATATATCCAGACCTTGAATAGAGGCGTCAAACGCTTCTTTGGGGGACGCAACTACCGCAATGACCAACATTAAAGCGCCGGTACTTAGGATTATCGTTCGTAACGGGCCAGATTCTCTAACCTCGCTCTGTAATGTCATCGTTTCACCTCATATCAGATAACGCCTATTTGGCCTCTGAATCGTTATGGACGGCCGAATGACGCCCGAAGGGCGGTTCGGCCTTGACCGGACAGGCTATTGTATACAGCGGCCTATCCGGCCTGTACCATTGTATGCACAAGGACCAGAGTGTTAGACTTGAAAAAAATGATTAAACAAGATGGAATTACGATTGCTGATTAGTGTAGAGTTCAGCTTATATAGAGATACAAAGAACGGAGGCTCATGCGATGAATCGGATTCGGAAATCTGGCGGATTCAGAGCTTCGATCTTTGTGATCGTGGTGGCTCTGGTCGTCTATGTTGCCGTGTACATGCCAACGCCGTATATCATATATATGCCTGGCAGTGCAGATGAAGTAAAACCAATGGTAACCGTTAAGGGCGGAGACCAGGAAGAACACGGTGTGTTCATGATGACAACCGTGTCGGCAACATATGCCAATGTGTTTTTGCTAGGAACCTCTCTGTTCAATAAAAATGCTCAAGTGGATAAAAAGGAAGACCGACTGCGCGGCAAAAGCGAAGCGGAATACTCTGCCGAACAGGTGTGGTTCATGAGTGACTCACAATCCTCCGCAATGGAGGCTGCATATGAGCAGGCTGGTGTGACTTACTCTATTGTACCTGAACATATCTTTGTATTTGGACTGTCTGAAGATCCAAAACCGGAAGGAGACATTGCTCCGGGAGATATCATTCTGGGAGTGAACGGAACAGCTACGCCGGATAATACGGTGCTTTCTGCCGAGTTAAAAGATAAAAAGGTCGGAGATACGGTTGAAATGCAACTGGAACGTGGTGGAGAGACCATTAGCCGGGATGTGAAACTGATTCAGGTAAAAGACAATAAAACAGGTGAAACCCGCCCGGGACTCGGAGTAATGATTGGTACGGTTCAGAAGGTGAAAGCTGAAGAGCCAGACAAACAGATATCCTTTACCGATACTCAGGTTGGTGGTCCGTCTGCCGGCTTGATGTTTACGTTGGAGATCTATAACCAGTTAACACCTGGAGATCTGACCAAGGGGCATCGAATTGCGGGTACAGGTACCATTACCAAGGAGGGTGTGGTGGGTGCCATTGGTGGTGTAGTACACAAGATTGTAGCCGCTGATCGAAAAGAAGCGGAGATCTTCTTTGTACCTAAAGATAACTATAAGGAAGCAGCAGCCAAGGCTGAACAGATCGGCACCAAAATGAAACTTGTGCCTGTGAGCACGGTGGATGATGCGCTGGCTTATTTGAAAACCTTGTCCGTGAAATCATAGGTTATAATAGGGCGGGAAGAGATCGATTTGAGTTGAACCGGATGGATAAAGAACGGATGAAATCCGAATAATTGATTACAGTGGAATGAAACGTGACCAAGAGATTTGAGAAGATCAACAGACTCACTAGACCTAAAGGGGTAGAGATACCCAAAAGTTATAAGAGAACAAGAATTAAGAGAATAAGAGAAGTGAATAAGAGAAGTGAATAAGGAAATCCCCTTGTTGCGAGGTGCCTGAGCGGCGCGCAGCAAGGGGATTTTTAATTGTATATTTGATTAACGAATAGTGGATATCAATGATTTGTTTAATGATGGAACAAAGAGCTTCTTAGGAGATGAAGCCTTATGGTCAAAAGCGGATTACAGTCTCACAGGCGACTCATAGTAGTCACTGAACATCCTACGTGTGTCCCTGTGCTCGCAAGCGAGCCCATACGCAACCTGAGCTTGTATATCCAGTTCAAGTTGATTGTGTGTGAACGTCGATGGTTTCAGCACAACAGGCAGTGACGCGGTTTTCTTCATTTGTTTAAGCAGTCTCTGCCCTTGAGCATTAAATCCGAGGACTCGGAGATATCCGGGGCCGGCAGCCAATTGCTCTGGTGAACACTCGGCTTTGGTGTGATTCAGGAGCAAGTGGGCGAGCATACGCTGGAGTTTGGTGCGTGTGTATCGTTTGGTCTTCAGTGCATTCAGGAGTGCTTCGACTGAAGGCTCCGGGAGCTGAGCGAGTGCACGGCTCAGCCTGTGTTCCAAGCCTTCCGTGACTTCGGCGATGCGTTCCAGCTCGGAGGCACGTCGGGTGGCCGCGAGGTGCAACAGCGGCTGTGCAAAGCGCTCCCAGTGTATGGGAGCGCGCCCCTCTTGCCATTCGCGATGCAGAATGGCAAGAGTTGCCGCCGGCACGTATGGCGCGGCGGCGTCAGGTCCGTCCGCGATTAGCAGGCGGCGGACGGCTGTGGCACTGGCGATCGCCCCCGGCCCGGGCGTCGCCTCATGATACGCGGCACCGGTACGCGCCGCCGTAAAGGGCTGGATCGCGCTGCCAAGTCTTTGCAGCGCGATCAGGTAGTGCAGCCCAAGCGAATTGTTGGGCTGCTCCAGCAGTGCAGCGGCGTCGTGAGCATCGACGCCGCCGGGCGCCAGCGCCGCCGCCGCGCCAGCGTACGCGGCGGGGTAGCTGGCGCCTTCCCGCAGGCGGCGCGCGATGTCCTCGCGCATCCCTGCGGGCTCCACAGCCAGCACGCGCGCAATGCGCTGCAGGCTGTCCAGGTCGCCGGACTCGCTGCCAAAGCAGAGCGAGTCCACAATGCCGGTGCGGTGCAGCAGCGATACCGCACCGAAGGCAAACCACTCTGCCGGTTGGACTGCGTACGCAACCGGCAGTTCAAGCACGAGATCCGCGCCTGCGTGCAGCGCCATCTCGGTGCGTGCCCTTTTACCCACGATGGCGGGTTCGCCACGCTGGAGAAAAGGGCCGCTCATGACCGCAACAACGACGTCTGCGCCGCTTAGCCGCCGAGCTTCTTGCAAATGATAGACATGCCCATTGTGCAAGGGGTTATATTCAACAATGACGCCTACGGCTTTCATGATTAGACGTACTCCTTTCGATTGGATAACCGAGTATGTATTACATCCATTCCATCATAGGGGATGTCATGTATTAGATCAAATCATGCACCAATTTAGACAAGAAAAAGGCACAATTCCAACATCAGCAGATGTCAGACTGTGCCTGTAAATCTATTGTATATTACAGATTTTCGATAATCGGAGAACGGCTTCTTCAACTTAATAAATCAGCACGCTTTAGACACTTTCCGGCGCGGGAGATAGACTTGCTTTTGGTCCAAAAAATTCATAATGAATGTTGTCCGCTGCAACACCTAGCGCCTGAAGTTCCGTATACACTGCCCGCATGAACGAAACCGGTCCGCACAGATAATAAGTGGAATCCAGTTCATCGATCACTTGGCGAAGCCAGATCGCATCCATATAACCTTCCTTATGAAAATATTCATTTTCACGATCAGCATCCTCAGGTTGAGTATAACAATAATAAGCTTTAACGCCCTGATTACGTTTGGCCACACTGTTCACATGATCACGGAAGGCGTGCGATTGACCATTGGGACTTGCATGCAAAAATGTAATGGTGCGATTTTCGTTCAAGTTAACGAGCGTATTTAACATGCTGATCATGGGCGTTAGACCGACACCACCACTCAGGAGAACAACAGGCCGTTTATCGTCTGCATTCAGCGTGAAGTCGCCAGCAGGAGCGGATAGTTCCATCAGACTGCCTTCTTTAATGTGATCGTGGAGATACGTAGAGATAACTCCGTCAGGACGCTCTAATACACCTCGCTCACGCTTAACGGAAATGCGATAGTAGGGTTTACCCGGGGTATCTGAAAGGCTATACTGACGAATCTGGGTAAATGACTGTGCCTCTGATTTGATTTTGATACTGATGTATTGTCCCGGTTCATAACTGGCAATGGGCTGACCATCGTCTGGAACGAGGTAAAAGGACGTGATGACTTCACTTTCCTGCACTTTCTTGGCAACCTTGAAGGTACGAAATCCTTCCCAGCCACCCGTCTGGTTTTCCGCTTCCGTATACATGTCCTGTTCAATCCCGATAAAGGCGTCTGCAATGACATTATAGGCTTCGCCCCACGCCGTGATAATTTCATCCGTTGCCGCGTCTCCAAGTACATCTTTGATGGCTTGAAGCAGATAGGTGCCAACAATCGCATATTGCTCGGGAACGATACCCAGGCTGCGATGTTTATGTGCAACTTGCCGGACGGCAGGCAGGATGGAGGACAGATTATCGATATGCAGGGCAGCGGTGTATATCATATTGGCGAGGGCGGCTTGCTGTCGTCCCTGTTTCTGATTTGCATGATTGAAAATATTCAGTAGTTCCGGATGAGCTGCGAACATCGTTTCATAGAAATGGCGTGTGATCGCTTCGCCGTGGACTTCAAGTACGGGTACTGTAGATTTAATGACTCTAATTGTGTGCTCGCTTAACATACATTTTCCCTCCCGATATAATATGAAATAGTTGGATAATAAATCGGTCATGGAGCTGATCGTGCTTCGGTTTATAGCAAGTATAGATAGGGGACAAGCGGGTCTGTGTGATATAGATCACACTAAACGTTAACGAAATGTGACCGCTATTTGCAAGGAACTACAATTAAAATGACGACTTGTAGTTTATCTTGAAGTGAGTCTATAATAGACCAGATGGAGTAAACGGTTCTGGGCCATTGGTTTTAAAATAGGGTGTAAAGTTAAAAGTGTTGACAAACGTCTTGAAAAATCGGTATAATGATTTTTGTTTGTTAAGTCAATTTCATAATACTTTTAACGAAGATTCGTCAGAATACATACAGTTAGGATTTATTGCTTTACAAAAGCAGGCTTGACCTGTATAACTGTCGTGATACGTTTGATACGAATTATGAAATTGGTTTCGTTTGGAGTGATGGAAATGTTAATGCCATTTCGCAAAGTGGCTACCAGTGACGGTCCCCTGAAGTTTAACGAACAGTGGGAGATCAAGGAACTGGTTTCAAATCGACAAGATATCACAGCCGTTACCCCGCTGACTGCGGACTTATCTGCAGAATTCAGAGAAGGTGACGTTGTGGATGTTCATGGCAAGCTGACTGTAGGAGTGGACATGTTGTGCTCCCGTTGTCTCAAGCCAATCAATGAACATTTTCATATTGATTTTCATGAGCAATTCAAGCAGGGAAAACAGCCAAAGGAATTACACGAAGACGATGATACGCTCTATGTGGATGGAGATAGCGTTGATCTGAAGGGTTATGCCGAGGAAGCTTTTCTGCTGGATCTTCCGTTTATACCGCTATGTAGCGATACATGCAAAGGGTTATGCCCCAAGTGTGGCCATGAGCTGAACGAAGGTGACTGCGGTTGTGATAACGAGGTTATTGATCCGCGGCTTGCAGGGCTCAAGGATTTTTTTAAATGAGCATGATTGAAAATCGAACATTTTAAGACTACCTGCAAAGGTTGATTTTGATAAGGAGGTGGGAATAATGGCAGTACCTCAACGGAGAACGTCCAAGACGCGTCGCGACAAACGTCGCACTCACTTTAAATTGGCTGTACCGGGCATGGTGAAATGTGAACAATGTGGCGAACTTAAACTTAGTCACCACGTGTGCAAAGTGTGCGGAACGTACAAAGCAAGAGAGATCATCTCTCAATAATAGTTGGACATTAAGTAGCACTTCATTTCGATGAGGTGCTACTTTTTTTGGATTAGAGAGTGTAGGTAGAGTGAGCTAACAAGCATGAAATCCTTGCACTAGAAGGGTGAATTGTTTTTGTTAGGCCAGTCTTTCTTTTTGACACGGGATGAGATATACTATAGTTTAGTACCAGGTTCTAAGATTTGACGTTACATATAGATGAACCATAATCCGTTTGAGAACGACCCTGGTGACCAGGGATGCAACTATAGAAGCAACACGAAAGAATGGTTGAACTGGCCGGACGGGACGGTTCCGTAAACGATACAGCGGGGGGTGTCAGGCATCGAACGTGTACCGAAGAGACAGAGGCAACAGCAGTTAACCAGAATGATAGAAGAGAACCCGTTTGTGACGGATCAGGAACTTACACGCCAATTGAAGGTGAGTATTCAGACGATTCGTCTTGACAGGCTGGAACTTGGAATACCCGAACTTCGGGAGCGGATGAAACTGATGGCAGAGCTCTCGTATGATCAGGTACGCTCGTTGCCCTTGCATGAGATTATCGGTGATATTGTGGATCTGCAACTGGATAAGAGCGGGATTTCCCTGTTTGAGATTAAGGAAGAACACGTGTTTTCCAGAACAGGGATTGCACGCGGACACTATGTCTTTGCACAGGCCAACTCCTTGGCTGTAGCGATTATTAATGACGAGATCGCGTTGACTGCATCAGCAGACATTCGCTTTGTCCGTTCGGTTCATTTGGGAGAGAAATGTATTGCAAAGGCTTATGTGAGATCGATCCCGGGTCAAAAGGGCAAAGCCAAAGTGGAAGTATTCACTTATGTAGGTGAAGAAATGGTGTTTCAAGGCAACTTTGTAATCTACCATTCAGGTGGAGAAGACAGCGGAGAAGGAGGTCATTTGGAATGAAAATCGTCATTGATGCCATGGGAGGCGACAATGCACCTGCATCAACGGTAGAAGGTGCGATTGCCGCAGCCACGGAATGGGCGGATACACAGATCGTCCTGATCGGCGATGAAGCCAAGCTGGAACCTCTTTTGAGTCAGTCAGGTGTTAGACCTGCCAATCTTACGGTCCGGCATGCTTCCGAAGTTATTGGTTCGGATGATGAACCCGTCAAAGCAGTGCGTCGCAAAAAGGATGCCTCCATGGTGGTCGCAGGCCGTATGCTGAAAGAGGGCGAAGCGGACGCGATGATCTCGGCGGGCAATACTGGAGCGCTCATGACAGCGGGTTTGCTTGTTGTAGGTCGCATGGAAGGCATTGAACGTCCGGCGCTTGCGCCTATGATTCCAACGATTGATGATGTAGGTGTGCTTGCGCTGGATCTTGGAGCGAATATGGATGCCAAACCGGAGCACCTTGCACAGTATGGCCTGATGGGCAGTTTGTATCGGCAAAAAGTACAGGGCATTGAGTCCCCACGAGTGGGCTTGCTCAATGTAGGAACAGAGCCAGGCAAGGGAAATGAGTTAACCAAACATGCATACCCTTTACTGGATCAACTCCCAATTCGTTTTGTCGGTAATGTTGAGGCACGTGATGTGCTGACTGGTGCTTGTGATGTGCTTGTATGTGACGGTTTTGCAGGGAATATCCTGTTGAAGTCGCTGGAAGGCACAGCAGGTGCCATTTTCGCCTTGCTTAAGGAACAGTTTTCATCTTCTCTCAAAAGTAAACTGGCTGCAGCTGTACTAATGCCTGAGCTGCGTGGGTTGAAACGAAAGCTGGATTATACGGAGCATGGCGGAGCGCCACTCCTCGGTTTGAGCAGACTGGTTGTGAAAAGTCATGGATCTGCTGATGGCAATGCCATCAAAAATGCTGTGCGCCAAGCTCGGATTGCAGTGCAGAATCAGCTGGTAGAGAGCATATCTAAGGAAATTAGCGGGAAGTGAGTGAGGATATGAATAATTTGCGCCCAGTAGGGATTATTGGTACAGGGAAATATGTGCCTGAGAAAATTTTGACAAATAGCGATCTGGAGAAAATGGTCGATACCAATGACGAGTGGATCGTCAGTCGTACAGGAATCAAAGAGCGTCACATCGCTGCACCGGATCAGGCAACTTCTGATCTGGCATATGAAGCGGCTATTAAAGCCCTTGAATCTGCAGGTATGACAGGCAGTGATCTCGATCTGATTATTGTTGCAACCATTACCCCGGATTCTTCGTTCCCATCGACAGCCTGCATCTTGCAGGACAAATTGGGTGCAAAAGGTGCCGCGGCATTTGATCTGTCGGCTGCTTGTTCCGGATTTGTATACGGTTTGGCTAGTGCTACGAGCTTCATCCAAAGCGGTATGTACAACAATGCACTTGTTATTGGTGCGGACTGCTTGTCACGTATTACGGATTATACAGACCGTAACACATGTGTCCTCTTTGGTGATGGAGCAGGCGCGGTAGTCGTTGGTGAAGTTCCGGAAGGTCGCGGATTCAAAGCGTTCGATCTCGGTGCCGAAGGTGCTGGCGGTAGTCTTCTTCAGATGGAAGGCGGCGGTTCCCGTCTGCCTGCTACTGCAGAGACCGTTGAAAATAAAAAACATTACATCAACATGAACGGTCGTGAAGTGTTTAAGTTTGCGGTACGTGTCATGGGGACGGCTACCATTGAGGTATTACGCAAGGCTGGTATGGAGCGTACGGATGTGGATCTGTTTGTTCCTCACCAAGCGAATATTCGGATTATCCAATCTGCGATGCAACGACTTGAACTTCCTGAAGAAAAGGTTGTAGTCAACGTGGATAAGTATGCAAACACATCTGCTGCTTCCATCCCGCTGGCTCTGGTAGAAGCAGCAGAGGAAGGTCGCATGAAAGCCGGAGATACCGTTCTGATGGTTGGATTCGGTGGCGGTTTGACATGGGGTGCATCGGTACTCGTTTGGTAAAATAGACATCTGGGAGATGAATGAGATGGGTAAAATAGCATTTGTATTTCCCGGACAGGGATCACAGGCTGTAGGCATGGCCAAAGACGCGTATGAGTCCGTGCCTGCGGCAACCGAAATTTTTCGCACAGCAGATGAAACATTGGGTTTCTCTCTGAGCAACCTTGTATTTGAAGGACCGGAGACCGAGTTGAAACAGACATCAAATACACAACCGGCTCTGTTGACAGCAAGTATTGCCTTGCTTGAAGCTTTCAAAGAAAAAGGAATTAAGCCTGACTATACGGCTGGACACAGTCTGGGAGAATACAGTGCCCTGGTGGCAGCGGGCGTTCTTTCGTTTGCTGACGCAGTGAGCACTGTGCGGGCGCGTGGTCAGTATATGGAACAGGCAGTACCGGGTGGACAAGGAGCGATGGCTGCTGTGTTGGGTGCGGATCGGGAAGCGCTGGGGGTGCTTTGCCGTGACGTATCTGAAAGTGGTCATGCGGTTGAACTTGCCAACATTAATTGTCCGGGACAAATCGTCATTTCTGGTGTGAAGGAAGGCGTAGCTGCAGTCGCGGAGCGTGTTAAAGAAGCAGGCGGTAAACGCGCCATTGCATTGGAAGTAAGTGGTCCGTTCCACTCTTCATTGATGAAGGGTGCAGCTGATAAGCTGGCAGAGAAACTGAAAACCGTTACGTTCTCACCGGCAGCGGTCCCTGTAGTCGCTAATGTGACTGCAAGACCTGCAGAGGATGGACAGGTTCAGGATTTGTTGACAGCTCAGGTCTATTCTCCTGTATTATGGGAAGACAGTGTGACATGGCTTATTGAGCAAGGTGTGGATACGTTCATCGAGATTGGATCTGGCAGTGTATTGACCGGTTTGATTAAAAAAACAGATAAAACCGTAAAATTGTACAATGTGAACAGTCTTGAAACGCTCGAAGCAACGGCAAGTGAATTAGAAGGAATTATATGAGTTAAACTAAAATTTTTACACGAGAACGGAGAGGACAGAAAAAAACTGAAGAAGCGGAGCGTTCGCCTTTATCACCGGATTTTCCCTTTATAAAAGGGAATCAAAAAAATCTGGGGATAACAGCGATCGGAAGTTTATTCTGTCATCGGAGTGGCAAGTGTAAACATTCTTTGGTTGAACTGATATAGATTTGGGGAAAGGAGGAATGATTATGTCTAAACCATTAGAAGGTAAAAATGCACTCGTTACCGGGGCATCCCGGGGCATTGGGCGCAGTATTGCACTGGCACTTGCAGAAGCTGGAGCGAACGTAGCCGTGAATTATGCGGGTAGCCAAGCGGCAGCTGAGGAAGTGGCGGAAGCGATTCGTGCCAAAGGAGTCAAGGCGATTACACTTCAAGCCAATGTTGGCCTGATGGATGAAGCTGAACAAATGGTCAAAGCTACACTCGAAGCATGGGGCAACGTTGATATTCTGGTGAACAATGCTGGAATTACCCGTGATAATCTGATCATGCGTATGAAAGAGGAAGAATTCGATCAGGTTATTGAAACCAATCTCAAAGGTGTGTTTAACTGCCTTAAGGCGGTTACACGTCCAATGATGAAACAACGGTCGGGAAGAATTATCAATATCTCCTCGGTTGTAGGTGTGCTCGGTAATGCTGGACAAGCGAACTATGTTGCTGCCAAAGCAGGAGTCATTGGCCTGACAAAGGCATCTGCTCGTGAACTGGCTTCTCGTGGAATCACAGTTAACTGTGTTGCGCCAGGTTTCATTGAGACAGATATGACAAAAGAGTTGTCCCAGGAGCTGGTGGACGGTATGCTAAGTGGTATTCCGTTGTCCCGTTTGGGTCAGCCGGATGAAATCGCTGGTGTAGTCACTTTCCTGGCTTCACAGGCTTCATCTTATATGACAGGGCAGACGTTGCATGTCGATGGTGGCATGTACATGTAATTCTTCCCGGACTTGATCAATAGTCGGGGAACAGGCGCTGGACGATCCGAAATGCCGGAAAAAGGCCGGGTTCCCCGGCCGGGAGCCGCATATGTCTTCTATGGCATTTTGCCTGCGATTCTCGTATAATACCAAAGAAGGAGGTGAACCGGATGTCCGATGTATTGGAGCGTGTAAAACGCATCGTCGTCGACCGCTTGGGCGCAGACGAAGCTGAAGTTACACTTGAAGCATCTTTCAAAGAAGATTTGGGTGCTGATTCTTTGGATGTAGTGGAATTGGTCATGGAATTGGAAGATGAATTTGATTTGGAAATCTCTGATGAAGATGCAGAAAAAATCACGACCGTAGGTGAAGTTGTAAACTACATACAATCTCATACCTAAAGTCATTTTTAGTCCCGCACATGTTTTCGAACAGGCGGGACTTCTCATCATTCATTGGTTTTTCTCATTCCGCATGCAGCTCTACTCAAGCAGGCTATCTTGGTTGAGTAGATGTCTGTTTGCGGATATTCCCACAAAATACTTGCGTAATGCAGTCGATATAGAGGTGACTCGGTTTGAAACAAAGAGTAGTAATTACCGGAATGGGCGTAATGACATCGCTCGGAAAAGATTTGGAAACGTTCTGGGGCAGTTTAATGGCAGGAAAGTCCGGAATTTCTCAGATTGAGGCGTTTGATGTTAGTGAATACACGACACAGATTGCAGCCGAGATCAAGGATTTCAACCCGGAAGAATATATGGATCGCAAGGATGCTCGCAAAATGGACCGTTTTGTACAGTTCGCTGTGGCAGCCGGCTTCAAAGCCGTTGAAGACAGTGGTCTGAAAATTAACGAGAATATTGATGCAGAGCGTTTCGGTGTATCCATCGGATCAGGTATTGGTGGATTGGGTACGTGGGAGGACCAACATAATGCATTGTTGCAAAAAGGTCCAAAACGGGTAAGCCCATTCTTTATTCCCATGATGATCTCCAACATGGCTTCAGGCCAAATGTCCATTTCTCTTGGTGCCAAAGGTCCTAACATTAACGTTGTTACCGCTTGTGCAACAGGTACACACTCCATCGGAGATTCCTTCAAGCTGATTGCCAATGGTGATGCAGATGCCATGATCTGTGGTGGTGCGGAAGCAACAATCAGACCAACGGGTCTTGCAGGGTTCTGTGCGATGCGCGCAATGTCTACACGTAATGATGATCCTGCGAAGTCAAGCCGTCCTTTTGATACAGAACGTGATGGTTTTGTTATGGGCGAAGGCGCTGGTGTTATGATTCTGGAATCCCTGGAACATGCTCAAAAACGTGGTGCACGCATTTATGGTGAAGTGATCGGTTACGGTCTGACAGGCGATGCACATCACATGACAGAACCAGATCCGGACGGAGCAGCACGTTGCATGAAGATGGCACTTCGTAATGCGGGCATTGAGCCTGAAGAAGTGGACTACATTAATGCACACGGAACTTCGACGCCTGTAGGCGACAGATCCGAAACGCTTGCGATCAAAAAGGCGTTTGGTGATCATGCGTACAAGCTCGCTGTGAGTTCCACTAAATCCATGACGGGCCACATGCTTGGTGCTGCTGGTGGTGTAGAAGCGGTTATCTGCGGATTGTCACTGACACATCAGACACTGGCTCCAACGATTAACCTGGAAAATCAGGACCCGGAATGTGATCTGGATTATGTACCAAATGTTCCACGTCAAACCAAAGTTAATATTGCCATGTCCAATTCATTTGGATTCGGCGGTCACAATGCCACCATTATTCTCAAAAAATTTGAAGCATAAGGGGCTAGTTCGTTTGAGTGAAGATCTGAAGCAGTTACAACATAAACTTCAAATCAAATTTGACAACAGGCAGCTTTTAAAACAAGCGTTTACCCATGCTTCTTATGTAAACGAACACCGGTTCAGTCAGCATCAGGACAATGAGCGTCTGGAGTTTCTGGGCGATGCCGTGCTGGAACTGACTGTATCGGAGTACTTGTATCATTTGTATCCTAACCGTCCGGAAGGTGAATTAACTAAGCTGCGGGCATCCATTGTCTGTGAGCCTTCCCTCGTCAAATTTGCTGAAGCGTTGGGTTTTGGGCAGTATGTACTTCTTGGTAAAGGTGAGGAACTAACTGGAGGACGGACACGGCCGGCTCTGCTTGCAGATGTGTTTGAATCTTTCATTGGTGCATTGTATCTGGATCAGGGGCTTGCGCCTGTTCGGACATTTCTTGATCAGCATGTCTTCCCATTAATTGTATTGGGCAGCAAGCTGCAAATGAGTGATTACAAAACGGAACTGCAGGAACTTACTCAGCATCACAATATGGGAGCTTTGGAATACCGTATCGTTGAGGAACGGGGACCTGCCCATGAACGTGAGTTTGTCTCGGAGGTCCATATGGGTCAAGAACGACTTGGCAGAGGTACAGGACGTTCCAAAAAGGAAGCGGAACAACAGGCTGCATCTGCAGCACTTGATCGACTGAAGCTTCCGGAAGCCGGAGCTTAACCGATAGCGCATAGACAAACGAAGAGCAAAGAGCAGCCCGCGGGTCCGCCCCGGCGGAAGTAATCGGCCGGACTGCTTTTTGCTCTTTTTTTTGTAAAGAGGTTCAGGAGAAGGTTACCTGATCGTTAACTAAATAAGTGAACGTTATTTTACACAAAACGAAGAGTGCAGAACCAATCTGAAGAAGCGAAGCGTGCGCATTTATCAACGGATTTTTCCCTTGGATAAGGGAATCAAGAAAATCTGGGGATAAGGGCGATCGGAGGATGGTACTGCAATCGAAGTAGTCATGTGTAATGACAATAGTTCATTTTATTTAGGCGCTTGAATGCAATACTTGAAATTTGCAAGAGGAGGTGACGAGAAACCCTATGTTTTTAAAACGGATTGAATTGGGTGGATTCAAGTCATTCGCCGACAAAACGGAGATGGAGTTCGTTCGTGGCATTACGGCTGTTGTAGGTCCGAACGGAAGTGGAAAGAGTAATATATCGGACGGAATCCGCTGGGTTCTGGGGGAACAAAGTGCCAAGTCGCTGCGTGGTGGCAAGATGGAAGATATCATCTTTGCAGGCAGTGACGCACGGAAGGCCGTTAATTTCGGTGAGGTGTCGCTAACGCTTGATAACGAGGATCACGCACTTGCATTGGATTTCGGTGAGGTGACGGTGACTCGTCGTGTACATCGCAGCGGAGATAGTGAATATTTTATCAACAAACAATCTTGTCGTTTGAAGGATATCACGGAGTTGTTTATGGATACCGGCATCGGTAAGGAAGCCTACTCGATTATTGGACAGGGGCGAATCGAAGAGATTCTGAGTACCCGTTCAGAGGATCGCAGAGGTATCTTTGAAGAAGCTTCAGGTATCGTTAAATATAAATCCCGCAAGCGGGATGCGACGCGCAAACTGGATGAGACAGAGCAGAATTTGCTGCGTATTCATGATCTGGTGACTGAACTGGAAGATCAGATTGGTCCGCTGAAGGAACAATCGGAGAAAGCGATCCACTATAAGGAACTTCGTTCTCAGCTCAAATCGCAGGAAATTTCCATGTATGTGTACCAGATCGAACAGATTCATGCTTCCTGGAGTAAGGCAAATGAGCGCCTGCAATCGCTAAAACAGGAAGAGGTTGGACTCGCAGCGATTGTCTCTACGCATGATGCCAAGCTGGAAAATGATCGGAATGCGCTGCGTATCCTGGAGACAGAGACAGAGCAACTGCAAGCTGCTTTATTGCAATTCAGTGAAGCGACGGAGAAAAGTGAAGGACTTGGAGAATTGCTCAAGGAGCGCTCGCACCATCTGCAAACAAATCAGGAGCAGCTCAAAGTAACGCTTGCCGCCAGTGAAGAGAGACATCGCGAACGGGAAACCGAGCTGCTTGCACTGCGTGAGAAGTTTGGCAAGCTTGAGCATGAACTGAATGATGTGAGAAATCAGTTGTCTCAGGAAGAAGCCAAACTCATCGGTGTCACAGGTGGCATTAGTCAGCAGCAAGAGGAAAGCCTCAAAGGCAATTTGCTGGAACTGATGAATCAGATGGCTCAGACACGCAATGAAATTCGTTATGTGGATCAGCAGAAAGAAACGCTGGAGCGCAGAATGAATCGCGCGGCTGAAGAATCAGGCAAATGGGAAGAGCAGAAAGAGACACTGGAGAGTCGCAAAACGGACATTGAGAAAAAAGTTGTTCGCTTGGGCAAAGAAATCAGTGATCTACGTGGTGGTTACATTACGGAAAGTGAACGACTTCAGTCGCTGCAGAAGCTGCTCGAAGAAAGTCGGGGTACGGTCCGTAAATGGGAACAGAAGCGTGAAGCTCAAGTCTCCCGCCGCGATACGATGAAAGAGATGCAGGATGATTTTGACGGATTCATGCTGGGTGTCAAGGAGGTTCTCAAGGCTTCACGTAAAGGTACGCTGAGCGGTGTTCATGGAGCTGTGGCTGAACTCGTAAAAGTTCCCGAGAAGATCGAACTTGCGGTAGAAACAGCAATGGGAGCATCCTTGCAGCATGTGGTCATGGAAAATGAATCAGTTTCCAGACAGGCAATTGCTTTTCTGAAGCAACGCCAGTTGGGGCGTGCAACGTTCCTGCCTCTGGATGTCATTCGTCCTCGTGCCATTGGAGCGGCTGAACGTTCTATGATTGAAGGTATGGAGGGTTTTGTGGGGATCGGTGCTGATCTTGTACAATTCGAATCCAAATATGCTTCAATCATTGGCAGCTTGCTCGGTAATGTTATTATTGCCGAAACGTTGGAGGTCGCCAATAAAATTGCGGCTCGCTGTCAGTATCGTTTCCGGGTTGTGACGCTTGAAGGTGACGTGGTCAATGCGGGTGGTTCCATGACAGGTGGTAGCCAGCACAAGAAAAATGTGAGTCTGCTCAGCCGGAAACGGCAGCTTGACCAGCTCGACCAGGATATTTTGGATACGGAAAATCAAATCGTGAAACTGCATCGCAGTGTGGATGATGTAAAAGTCCAACTGGAACAGTGTCAGGACAAACTGGATGAACTTCGTCAGTCCGGTGATGATACCCGAAATGCAGAACAGCAGGCTTCGATGGAAATGAAACAGGTAGAGCATGAGCTTCGCCATGTGCTTGAACAGGTTGCCGTTGCCGGGCAGGAGAAGAGCGGCTTTACCGAAGAGATCAAAGAGCTGGATACGGCTCGGATCGTCGCTGTGAAGAAGCTGGAGCAGCTTGAAGAGGAAGAAAAAGCGACTCATCGTGCCATTCATGCAGCCGAGTTTGCTCGGAAAGCCAATGAATCTGCGAAGGAAGAATTGCAGAGCCAACTCACCGAATTGAAAGTGCGTGAAGGCAAGCTGGATCAGGAGCGATTCTCCAATGGAGAACAATTGCGACGTCTGGAGCGGGAAGTAGAGTCGCTGGTGAAAGATCTTCGTCAGAATCGCACGTTGCTGGCTTCGATGGAAGCAGATCTCAAGAAAACACAGACCGAGAGTGTTAAACAGATTGAAGATCTGAACCAGTATAAGCTGAAAAAAGCGGAAGCTTCTCAGGATCTGGACTTCAAACGTGCTGCCCGAAGTGAGTTGTCGAAAAAGCTTGAGCTTGCCGAGAGCGAAACGAAGGAACAGCGCACGCAGTTAAAAGCTGTGGAAGAACAGATGCGACAGACGGAAATTTCCGTGAACCGGTTGGATGTTGAGCTGGAAAATATACTGCGAAAGCTGACGGATGAATACGAACTGGGCTATGAACTGGCCAAAGAGCGTTATCCTGTACCGGAAGACGTGGAGCATACACAGGCAGAGGTACAGAAGCTGAAGCGCAGTATATCCGCCCTGGGTGATGTGAACCTGGGAGCGATTGAGGAGTTCCAGCGAGTCAATGAGCGATACGAATTCCTGAGTGAACAGAAGAATGACCTGGTGGAAGCTAAAACAACGTTGTATCAGGTTATTCGGGAAATGGAAGACGAGATGGCGAAGCGATTCAAGATTACGTTTGATGCCATCCGCCGTGAGTTCGGTACCGTGTTTAGCAAGCTGTTTGGCGGGGGACGTGCTGACCTTGTTCTGATGGACCCGGAGCGCTTGCTTGAAACGGGAATAGATATCGTGGCTCAGCCACCAGGCAAGAAACTGCAAAACCTGCAACTGTTATCCGGTGGGGAGCGGGCTTTGACGGCGATGGCTTTATTATTTGCTATTTTGCATGTCAAACCGGTACCATTCTGCGTGTTGGATGAAGTAGAGGCAGCACTGGACGAAGCTAACGTGGTACGTTTTGCCCAGTACTTGCGTGAATTCTCCGAACAGACACAGTTTATCGTTGTTACCCATCGTAAAGGTACGATGGAAGAGGCAGATGTGCTGTACGGTGTTACGATGGAAGAGGGCGGAGTATCCAAGCTTGTTTCGGTTAAACTGGAAGATGAGGAAGCAGTAATTGCCTGATCTGATCCAAACTTGCGAGACAAATGAACTCATTGTAATCATTGAAAATCATTCAGATTGAGCATTTTTGCAAAAGCGCTTAGATTATGTACACGATGGAGGGGCTTTATGAGTTTTTTTAAAAAGCTTAGAGACAGCATTGCAAGCAAAACGGAGTCGGTCACCAAACAGTTTAAGGATGGATTGGAAAAGACACGTAAAGGGTTAGTGGAAAAAGTGTCGGATCTCGTAATCCGTCGCAAAAAAATCGATGAAGAGTTCTATGAAGAACTGGAAGAGATTTTGATCGGAGCAGACGTTGGTGTGAATACAGTCATGAATCTGATCGAAGACCTGCGCGTTGAGGTGAAAAAACGAAAAATTGAGGATGCGGCTGAGTTGCAGCCTGTATTGTCCGAGAAACTGACGGGTCTTCTTCGCGGTGAACAGAATAACGAATTGAAAATGAACCCGGATGGCATTACCGTCATTTTGTTCGTTGGTGTTAACGGTGTTGGTAAAACAACAACGATTGGCAAGCTGGCACATCGATTTAAACAACAAGGTAAAAAAGTCATCATGGCAGCTGGAGATACGTTCCGTGCCGGAGCCATTGAACAGCTGGAAGTATGGGGGCAACGTGCCGGTGTCGATGTGATCAAACAGCAATCTGGTTCTGATCCAGCAGCGGTTATGTATGACGCGGTACAAGCAGCGAAACAACGGGGTGCGGATGTTCTGCTCTGTGATACAGCAGGTCGTCTGCAAAACAAATCTAACCTGATGGACGAGCTTAACAAGATCTATCGTGTCATTCAGCGTGAAATTCCGGATGCTCCGCATGAAGTACTGATGGTACTGGATGCAACAACAGGTCAAAATGCTTTGAACCAGGCTAAACTTTTCGGTGAGAAAAGCGGTGTAACAGGCCTCGTACTGACGAAACTGGATGGAACAGCTAAAGGCGGGATCGTTGTTGCGATCCGTCAGGAACTGGACTTGCCTGTGAAGCTCGTAGGACTGGGTGAGAAAATTGATGATCTGCAGCCGTTTGACTCGGAGCAATTTGTGCATGCTTTGTTCGCCGGATTAATCCAGGAACAGCCAGCGGAAAGTGCTGAAGAAGAGGAAGCTAATTCCTAGAACCATTAATAATAGAATGAATTAATAATGTTAACCGTATTGCCAGTGATATACGTGATAAGTGTCACGTGTAATGTCACTGGCAATACGTGTATAATGGAGGAATAAAGCAGGCAATGTTAAAGGGTTAGAAAGGACGGTTGAAAATGGCCAATACTCATACCTATTCTCGCCGTGAAGAAGTCGCCAATGCGGTGACACATGGAATCGGCGCTGCACTCAGTGTAGCTGCACTGGTGATATTGATTGTATTTTCAAGTATGAAAGGCACAGCTTGGCATGTGGTCAGTTTCACGATCTACGGGATCACCATGCTGCTGCTCTATACAAGTTCTACACTCGTGCATGCATGGAAAGATGGAAAAGTGAAAGATTTATTTGAGATTTTCGACCATTCTTCCATTTATTTATTTATTGCGGGATCGTACACTCCGCTTTTGTTTATTGCTGTTCGCGGTACACTTGGATGGACCCTGTTTGGTATAATCTGGGGTATCGCATTATTCGGCGTGATCTTTAAGGCATTTTTTACGAAAAAGTTTCTATTCATGTCCACGATTTTCTATATTGCGATGGGCTGGCTGATCGTTATTGCCTGGCAACCTCTTATGGCGGCCATTCCTACAGGCGGCATTGTGTTGCTGGTGGCTGGAGGCCTGATGTATACACTTGGTACGCTCTTTTATGTATGGCGTGGATTTCCGTACCACCATGCGATTTGGCATCTCTTTGTGTTAGCAGGCAGTATTCTTCATTTCTTTATGGTACTGCTGTACCTGACACCACTTCGTTAGAACACCATAGACGGATGCATCTCCACGGACTGAGACGCATTCGTTTTTTCTTCTACATAGAGGCGGCTCGCAGGGACACGGATAGAATTTGCTTCTAGTGAAAAAGGGTATAAACCATCCGTTAAACATCGAAATAACGTATCATCAGAGCTGTTTTTATTGTGACAAGTATTTTTGCTTGACAACCTGATTTGTTTTAGGTATTATTAGGAACGTTGCAAGAGTGTAAAGTGTTTTTCCTTGACGAAGGGAGTGCCCCGATGTGAGTCAAGAAAATCGGCTTGAGAAGACAAACCGGATTAACTTGCTGTTTGCTTTTTATGAATTGTTACTTACCGAGAAACAGCAGACTTTTCTAAAGTATTACTTTCATGACGATTTCTCACTTGGTGAAATTGCAGCCGAGTTTGAGATCAGCCGCCAGGCGGTATACGAGCATATCAAGCGTGCCGAACAAGTGCTGGAAAATTACGAAAGCAAGCTGGGCTTGCTAGAAAAGCATGAACGGCGTAATCGCAATCTTGAAGATTTGCAAAATGCATTGGAACGCGCAGGCGTCTCCATTGATAACAACAAACAAATACACGATATCGTTGCTCAGCTTAGTGAATGAAATATTGGCTGAGCGGAACGTATCGGTCTTGCAAACAGTATTAAAGCTTAAGGAGGTGGGATCATGGCATTTGAAGGATTAACGACCCGATTACAGAATGTGTTCAGCAAGCTGCGCGGCAAAGGCAAGGTGTCTGATGAAGATGTAGCCGAGGCTATGCGCGAGGTACGTCTGGCATTGCTCGAAGCGGATGTAAACTTCAAAGTGGTCAAGGAATTCATCGCCAAGGTGAAAGAGAAGGCTGTTGGCAAAGAAGTGATGGAGAGCTTCACGCCAGGAATGGTCATCATCGACATCGTTAACAAGGAACTAACGGATTTGATGGGTGGAAGCCAAGCGAAACTGGCTAAAGCGAACAAACCGCCTACGGTGCTGATGATGGTTGGTTTGCAGGGTGCTGGTAAAACAACCACATCGGGTAAACTGGCTAAAATGCTGCAAAAGCAAAACAGCAGACCATTGCTTGTTGCAGGAGATATTTATCGTCCCGCAGCGATCAAACAGTTGCAAGTACTTGGCGAGCAGATCAAAGCGCCGGTATTCACACTGGGAGATCAGACAAGCCCTGTTGAGATCGCACGTCAAGGTCTTCAACATGCGAAGGATAACGGTAATGACTATGTTATTATCGATACAGCTGGACGTCTGCATGTTGATGAAGAACTGATGGAAGAACTTCGCCAGATTCACAGCGTAGTGAATCCGGATGAAGTACTGCTTGTCGTAGACAGCATGACAGGTCAGGATGCGGTTAACGTAGCAGAACACTTTAACCAGCAGCTTAATCTGACCGGGGTTGTCCTGACAAAGCTGGATGGAGATACTCGTGGTGGTGCTGCGCTTTCCGTCAAAGCAGTTACGGGTTGTCCAATCAAGTTTGCTTCCCTTGGAGAGAAACTTGACGCTTTGGAGCCGTTCCACCCGGAACGTATGGCTTCACGGATCCTCGGTATGGGTGATATGTTATCTCTGATTGAGAAAGCACAATTAAACATTGATACCGATAAAGCCAAGGAAATGGAACGGAAGATGCGTAATGCAGAATTCACGTTTGAAGATTTCCTGGAGCAGATGGATCAAGTGAAAAAGCTGGGACCAATCGATCAGATCATGGATATGATCCCCGGCATGGGCAAGATGAAACAAGCCAAGGATCTGAAGGTTGATGATAAACAGATGGGCCGGATCGAAGCGATCGTTTACTCAATGACGACCGAAGAGAAACGTAACCCGGACATGATCAACCATAGCCGCCGGAAGCGTATTGCTACCGGAAGCGGAACATCTCTGGCTGAAGTAAATCGTCTGATCAAGCAATTTGATGAGATGCGCCGCATGATGAAACAGTTCTCGGATATGATGGGACCTAAAGGCGGCGGTAAAAATAAAGCGATGAAGCAGCTTAAAGGTATGGGTAAAGGAATGAAGTTTCCTTTCCGTTGATTTAAGCGAAGCTGGATCATATACAGATTTCATTGAAGGAGGTGAATTTTCAAATGGCAGTTCGTATTCGTCTGAAACGTATGGGTGCTCACAAAGCTCCTTTCTACCGCGTAGTGGTATCGGATTCCCGTTCCCCACGTGACGGTCGTTTTATCGAGGAGATCGGTTACTACAACCCGGTTGAACAACCGGCTGTTGTTAAGATCGATGAAGATAAAGCATTGGCATGGCTTCAAAACGGTGCACAAGCATCTGACACTGTCCGCAACTTGCTTAGCAAAGCGGGCGTGATGAAGAAGTTCCACGAGTCTAAATTATCTAAATAAAGTGCTGATTCGGAGGGTCATCTATGGAAGAATTAGTAAGCATAATTGCTAAGGCTTTAGTCGATCATCCGGAAGATGTGACGGTTCGGACGGTTGAGAAAGACCGGCTTGTCGTTTATGAGTTAACTGTTCATCCTGACGATGTCGGGAAGGTAATTGGTAAACAAGGACGAATCGCGAAATCACTTCGTACGGTCGTCACATCAGCAGCAGTTAAGATGGATAAACGGGTTACCGTTGATATCATATCTTAAAGATATACGAAAGGGGGTTAGGATGCATGTCCTAGCCCCTTTTCGTGCATGCTGAACTTAATATGTTGAATTAGATATTGAATTAAAATATTTTGGGTATGAGTGACTTCGGAGCAGTGCAGGGGACGGGATCGATTCTGGAGAAGCGTCAGCGTTCGCCTTTATCACCTCATTTTCACCTTTTAAAGTAAGTTCGAAAAATGAGGGGGTAACAGCGATCGAAAGAACGAACCGTCGCCGGAACGACCGTACGAGAGTCGAAGTAGCTGTTTAGTTTGATTTAATTTCGTAGGAGGAACGTATGGCAGAGTTTATGAATGTAGGTAAAATCGTTAATACGCATGGAATTCGCGGTGAGGTGAGAATCATGCCTATAACCGATTTCCCGGAAGTGCGTTTCGCGAAAAATGCAGAGTTGTTTTTCTTTACACCAGATAATCATCCAGTCATGGTTAACGTGGAATCTGCACGTTTGCATAAAAATATGTATATTCTTCGTCTGAAAGAGTATGGCAATATTAATGAAGTAGAGAAGTTTAAAGGCGGTATGGCCAAAGTGTTAAAAGAGAACCTCGCTGAGCTGGAGGAAGGTGAATACTACTTCCATCAAATCGTTGGGTGTTCGGTTATCACCGAAGAGGGTGAAACGCTTGGAACTATCTCTGAAATTTTGACTCCGGGTGCCAATGATGTATGGGTTGTCAAAACGCCAGCAGGTAAAGAAGTGCTGATTCCCGTTATTGATGATGTAGTACTTGATGTGGACATCGAACAGCAGCAAGTGAAGATTCACCTGATGGAAGGGCTGCTGTAACATGAAAGTGGATGTATTAACACTATTCCCGGAGATGTTTGATGGCGTATTCGGAGCAAGCATTCTGGGTAAAGCCCAAACGAAGGGGCTGGTGTCCCTCGGTGCAACCAACTTCCGTAATTATGCCACAAATAAACATAATACGGTCGATGATGCTCCTTACGGTGGGGGTGGAGGCATGGTGCTAAAACCAGATCCGATCTTTGCTGCTGTTGAAGATGTACTGGAGCAACGCGGAGAAGCCGCGGCAACCATGAAAGCTCCACGTATCATTTTAATGTGTCCGCAAGGTGAGACGTTTACACAGAAAAAAGCAGAAGAACTTGTACAGGAAGATCATCTGATTTTTATATGTGGACATTATGAAGGTTACGATGAGCGAATTCGCGAATTTCTCGTGACGGATGAACTATCCATTGGTGATTACGTGCTCACTGGTGGGGAATTGCCTGCTATGGTTGCGATCGACAGCATCGTACGTCTTATTCCCGGTGTGCTTGGCAATGAGACAAGTGCTGTGACGGATTCATTCAGTACTGGACTCCTCGAATATCCACACTACACACGTCCACCCGAGTTTAGGGGCATGAAAGTACCGGATATGCTGTTGTCGGGACATCATCTGAACATTGAGGCATGGCGTAGAGAACAGTCGTTGCTTCGTACGCTGGAGCGCAGACCGGAGATGTTGGAAACGGCTGATTTGACGGATAAAGAACGTATTTGGTTGAAAAAGATACGCTCAAACCGTAAACATAACACAGAGTATGTATAAGTATCGTATAAACACGTAAATATATCTTTTTATAGAGTTTGAAAAAGCCAACCTTGATACCAAAGGTTGGCTTTTCTTATGTGTTTTGTAAAGAAAGCTGGATATTCAATGGGTTATTCTATAAAATGGAGGTATATTTTAAAACTCAGTTTCACTAAATGAAACCAAAGGCGGTGTATGAATGACTTACAATATTATTGGTCTTGATCATATTCAGCTCGCAGCACCTGAATCTTGTGAAGCGGAGGCACGTCATTTTTTCCATAAAGTACTGGGCTGGACGGAGATTCCCAAACCTGAAATTCTGAGAAAACGGGGTGGTGTATGGTTCGAGTGTGGTAGACACCAAGTGCATATTGGCGTACAAAAAGATTTTATTCCCGCCACAAAAGCTCATCCGGCTTTTCATGTACAACATTTGGATCAGTTGCGTGATCATCTCATTCATAACCAAATTCATATTGTCGATGACGAAGCAAGGGCAGATGAAGGTGTAAGACGTTTCTATATAAATGATCCTTTTGGCAATCGTCTTGAGTTTTTAGAGTGGGCTTAAAATCATTCGTTTAAATCGTTTAATTACGTAGGCACTTTTTTGCAGTTTTGAACATTTTTGCATGACCACATAATAGGGTTGTAAAAAACAGGGGTTTTCTTTATGGTGAACTCAGCTGGATTTGAATAACAACGATAAGCTGAGGAGGAAGATGATGAGCATTCAGCCTTATGAAATCGCCAGACTAAATATTAGCCAAGCCGGAGAACGCTGCAAAATGCTTTTGGGAGATCTAAACGGGGATAGCAGACTTGAAATGTTGCTGGTACAGGCAGATGGGGGTATAGACGATCGGTACGTCCCGCATCAGGTATGTTGTTTGACTGCATTTGATCTGGAAGGAACATTACTATGGCAGGTCGGAACTCCTGATCCCGATGCAGGGGGTCCGGGTTCAGACTATCCCGCTCAGGTAGCAGATTGGGATGGAGATGGAAATAATGAAGTATTGTGTGTCATGGACAAACAATTTCTGGTGTTGGATGGCCGGACCGGAGAGATTAAAGAAACACGTGATCTGCCAGGTGATGAAGCACATGACTGCATTATTCTCACCAACCTGACGGGTAACCAGCAGAAAATGGACATTATACTGAAAGACCGCTATAAGACGTTATGGGCACTCGACCATGATTTTAATTTGTTATGGAAGCATGAAGGGAATCCGGGACATTTTCCATGGGTATATGACATCGATGGAGATGGGAAAGATGAAGTGATGGCCGGATATGACATGCTGGATCATGATGGGACGTTGTTATGGTCTTGTCATAATCTCGATGATCATGCTGACTGTATATGGTTTAGCGACGTTGATGGTGATGGGGAAGTCGAGATTGTTATCGGTGGCAGTGTTACGGTCATGATGGACCGCTATGGTAATGAGAAGTGGCGTTATGAAGATTCGATTGAATCACAGCATATTGCATTAGGCCATTTTTGTACTGGAATGATAGGTTTACAGATTGCAGGTCTGGACCGGATTGTCCGTGGGGATGAGAATGGTAAGGATGGAATGTTCATGCTGGATAGCGCAGGGCAAGAAATATGGAAAGAAAACCGCACGACTCCTGGCTGGTTAACCATTATAGAGCCTGTATGTAACTGGGATGAAGGTGGACTCGATTATATTTTGGCGTATCGTAGAGGTGGAGATGTGTTGCCTTCTTTGGTAGATGGAGATATGAAAACGGTTACTGAATTCCCGAAAGAGGGATATGCGGTACATGCAGACCTGGTTCAGACGGGGAAAGAACAGATCATCATCTATGACGCAGAGGAAGCAGTGATTTATTCCAGCTCTCCGATGACATTATCACTTACCGATGCAAAAAGAGCCAAGCCACAGCTTAAAAGGCTGTATAACTCGACTCTGTATCCGGGCGGTGAAGTTAAAATCTAGGTTTTACTGGTCATTCTCCGATGCAAATGGTTCGTTCTGCGGACTGGATTCGGGTTGAAGCAAGGTCGCCAAATCAGTACCTGTCGTGACCGTCAAGCGAGGCAGCTTCATGGGATGATCTCCTGGATGCACAAATCCAGACTTTACGGTAAAAGCCATGCGATATCCATGTTGCTGTAACTTGTAGATCATCTGTGTGCTGGTATAACCAAAAGGATAGGCCAAATAAGGTGTGTCTTTTCCGGTTTGCTTCATATGCTGGATATCATCATCCAGAAGACTGGTGTCCAGACCGACAGGAACACTGTTACCACAGCGCATAAATCCCTTGTGATGCAGGTTATAGGTATGGCTATTGAATTCAAATACGTCAGTTGCTGCCTGCATCTCTGGTTTGGAGATGAAACTGTTAATGGCGGGCTCAAATTCCGAAGGTTGATCTTGAATTTTACTGCCTATGACAAACAGCGAGGCATGAAAATTATATTTCTGAAGCACAGGGTAAGCTAAAGTATAATTGTTCTGGTATCCGTCATCAAAGGTAATTACAATGGACTTCTGTGGCAGGGAAATCTTCCCGCTAACATATTGTTCAAGCTGATTCAATGTAATCGTGCGGTAGCCTTCATCATGCAGGTATTTCATATTTTGCTCAAAATCCTCCAGATTAATGATGGATTTATTATCTGTCTCGTGATTATTCAGTTTGGGCTCTATGTAATGATACATCAGCACAGATTGGTTAGAGAAGTCAGTGTGTGACAGCTCGAATGCTTTGCGTTTGACTATGTCCCAGGATGTGCAGGCTTTGTGTGACAGTGCATTCGTTGGGTGAGTTACGGCATATGAATATAGTGTAATGGAGCATGTGAGCATGGCGAGTAGGGCAAGTGTGATCTTTTCCAATATTTCATAAGTCTTGGGATTCTCCTTTTAAAGTGGTCAATAAGTTATATCATAGACGATATTACTACACTGGAAGTTACAGTATTTTTTCCTGTATCAGGTTGACTTGCAGATGAGAGCGTTGATTCACTTTCCATACGGGAGAATGTATTTTAGAATGAAGTTAACATGTGATGGATGAGTTTCAGAGTGGCAGATTGAACAATAGGCATTTGTTTAATTTCTCTTGTGTTTTGATATGCTGCGTGATACAATAAGTCTGTTATGTGGAATACGGCGGTCCTCTATGGATGATGAAGGAGACAAGGTGATCTCTGGAAGAAGTATGAACGCCTGTATGGAAGGAGGGAGTCATAGATGAATATCGTTCAAGCGATTACACAAGAACAACTTCGCAAGGATCTTCCGAGTTTTCGTCCTGGTGACACTTTGAAAGTGCACGTTAAGGTAATCGAGGGAACTCGCGAGCGTATCCAATTGTTCGAAGGTGTTGTGATTAAACGCCGTGGTGGTGGAATCAGTGAGACTTTTACAGTTCGTAAAATTTCTTACGGTGTAGGTGTGGAAAGAGCTTTCCCGCTTCATTCCCCTAAAATCGATAGAATCGAAGTGGCTCGCCGTGGTAAAGTTCGTCGTGCGAAGCTTTATTATCTTCGTGAACTACGCGGTAAAGCAGCGAGAATTAAAGAAATTCGTTAATATAACGGATACCGGGAAGGGCTTGGAGACAAGCCCTTTTCGTTTTTGTCCGGGAAAAGTTGAACCGGAGGTACACTTCCGAGTAAAATGGTATGGCAACACATGCGGGGAATAGTCCGGGAGGATTGTAAAATCAGTTATTGAAGTGCGTGTTCAAAAGACCGGTTTCAGTACCGACTTTTTGAACAACCTCTTGAAGGCATTTGAATTGTGGATTAAATGTACTGTAATGCTTGGTGTAAGATTACATAACTGATGTGAATGTTTTGTATCCATCCATTGAGTTATTGGAACGATACAGAATGCTGGATGTGTGTACTGCTATAAACATGTACTGTGAAGAGAGGAAGATCTTGAATGGAACAAGAAGTTCAACATGACCAGGGCAATCCTGCCGAAGAGAAAAACAGTCGATCCAAAAAAGCCAAAAATGAAATTGTTGAATGGCTTAAAGCCATTGTTATCGCATTAGTTCTCGTCATTCTCATTCGGTGGTTGCTCTTCAAACCGTTTGTTGTGGACGGTCCGTCCATGCAGCCGAACTTTGAAACGGGTGAACGTGTGATCGTCAACGAAATCTTATATGATATCAGAGAACCGAAGCGCGGTGAAGTTATCGTCTTCCACGTACCATCCGAAGGTCGAGATTTCATTAAACGTGTTATTGCTGTAGAAGGTGATACCGTTGAGGTTCAAGACGATACCGTGATGGTTAACGGTAAAAAGGTTGATGAAACGTATATTCAAGGAGCCATTGATGCAGCTGAAGCAAATGGTGGAACCTATAACGTGAAGGATTTCCCGAATGAACAGTTCCCTGATGGCAAAGTGCCGGCAGGTCATGTGTTTGTCATGGGAGATAACCGTCCAAATAGTACAGACAGCCGTATGATCGGTTATGTTTCGTTAAAAGATATTATTGGTCGTGCAGATGTGATTTTCTGGCCGATCGGTGAGATTAAGTGGATCAACCACTGAAATTGAAGTAATTAATGAGGTGAAGACAAGTTGACGATACAATGGTTTCCAGGTCATATGACTCGAGCCAGACGCCAGATTCAGGATAAGTTAAAGCTCATCGACGTGGTCATCGAACTATTGGATGCCCGTCTGCCTGTCTCCAGTCGTAATCCAATGATTGACGAAATATTGCTGGATAAACCCCGGATGATTTTGTTGAACAAATCGGATTTGGCAGATGCAAAAGTGACGCAAGAATGGATTGAATATTTCAAAAAAGAAGGAATTACCGCTTTTCCTGTAGATGCTTCGACGGGAACCAATGTTAAAGATATTCCCGTGCAGGCCAAGCTTCTTCTTAAAGAAAAAATTGACCGTCAAATTGCTAAAGGGATTAATCCTCGTGCGGTTCGCGGGTTGATCGTAGGGATTCCCAATGTAGGTAAATCAACACTGATTAACCGACTGGCTGGACGTAGTATTGCGTTAACAGGAGATCGTCCTGGTGTGACGAAGGGGCAACAGTGGATCAAGGTAGGCAAAGAAATGGAGTTATTGGATACTCCAGGTATTCTTTGGCCTAAGTTCGAAGATCAAAATGTAGGTTATCGTCTTGCCGTAACTGGTGCGATCAAAGAGGAAATTTTGAATGCAGAGGATATCGCCTTTTTTGGAATCAGTTACCTGATGCGTTATTACTGGGACGCCCTTGAAGAGAGATACGGACTTCAGGAGTTCTCCAAGGATGCAGATGATTCAGACAGTGTTATTGCAATTATGGAACAAGTCGGCCGTATCCGTGGATGTGTTGTAAGCGGTGGACGTATTGATCTGGAAAAGGCATCACGAGCATTTCTGCGTGAACTGCGAGCGGGTAAAATGGGACGTTTCTCTATGGAAGCTCCCTATTAAAAAAATGGACTCTACACGATGAAGATCATTGTCTTCATTTGTTCATTTCATATATACAAGTGCCGAAAGAAGCGGCCGTTACCGGATTACCGGGAGCGGTCGTTTTTTGTGTATACAAACGCGGAAGTAGAGCTGGAACATACGTAGAAAACGATAAAATGGAAGAGGTTTGAAGAACAGTACGCTTTATGGAATTGGCTGACCTATATATCAGGTGCATCTAAATCGTGCTATGATAAATGGTGGTGCAATTTAAATTAGACGAGGTCTGATATATTCAATTTAAACCATCAAATACCGATAAATGAAGACATCACTATCTTTATATTGTAAATCTCAAGGAAAAGTTTTACTGAGAGAGACAGGTTGTACAGAACAAAAGACAGAGGATCTACGTCTATATTATAAAATTGTAAGTGATACGTATGCTGAAAAAGCGTGGGTAGAGGAGATGAGCGTTATGGTTGAAAATAATGAAGAGATCGGGTTGAATCTACTGGATACTCCCATTGGACCAAAGAAGAAAAAAGAAGTCAGTGAACCTCGAGATCTGTTGCTCTATGAGCGGGAGTATTGGGACAGTGGATTTGAACGTATTGCTGGTATTGATGAGGTGGGACGGGGTTGTTTGTTTGGGGATGTTGTGGCAGCGGCGGTTATTTTACCGAAGGATCTCATCCTGGAAGGCGTGAATGACTCCAAGAAATTAACGGAGAAAAAACGTGATGCATTATATGACATCATTATGGAAAAAGCGCTGGCGGTAGGTATCGGGTATGCGGATGCAGAGACAATTGATCGGCTTAACATCAAACAGGCTGCGAGACTTGCGATGAAACGTGCGGTTGAAGCATTGGGAGAAACTCCTGATTATATGCTGGTGGATGCCGAGAAGGTGGATGTGAATGTACCTCAACTGTCCATTATTAAAGGGGATGCTAATAGTCAATCGATCGCAGCGGCATCTATTATTGCCAAGGTAACGCGAGATCGGCTGTGTAAGGAAGAATGGGATACGTTATATCCGGAATATGGTTTGTCGATACATAAAGGATATGCAACAAAAGTTCATCGGGAGCAAATTATGGCATTGGGGGCAACCCCGATGCATCGGCGCAGTTTTCTGGGCAACCTGCTTGGAGAGCAGCAATCTTTGTTTTAACACAGGTTTGAAGAAAGGAGGGGGAGAGATTTGAATATCGGTTCCATGATAAAGGGGTTAATGGGAGACAGTAAGCCCGGCAATGCCAAACCGCTTGAATTAAAGGAAGGTCAGGTGGTTCGTGGCTCCGTCGTTAGTGTATCCGATGATGGGGGAGAAGCAGTTCTGCAGATTCAAGGTGTGCAAGTGCGCGCCAAGTTGGAGACTCCACTCCGTCCGGGTGAGACCACGTTGCTTCAAGTGCAACCTCCAGGTGAAAATGGCATAACGGTAATGAAACCTATGACGGGTACACTTGCTGAGCTGCCACAAGCTTCGCTGAACAACCTGCTTAAGGATGTAGGACTGCCGGATACAAAAGGGAACCGGGAACTGTTACTTGCCATGCAGCGTAGCGGATTGCCGCTAACGAAGGATAATGTGGCTATGGTCCAGAATATGATGACTGCTAAACCTGCACAGGTCCCTGTGGAAGAATGGGTGCAGGCGACGGGAATTGCTTTTCAGCGTGGTCTTCCGGTTACGGCGGAAACAGTAAAAGGATTACACCAGACGGTGTTTGGCCCCCCTCTGCACCAGTTGTTAAGCGGGTTGGCTGACCAGTTGGAAACGATGCTGACTCAAACAACAGGTAAACCACTATTGCCTGGAGAGCAATCTGCTGCCATGAAACCAGCTGTTGTGGCTGGTGTACCCGTCGTGCTGAATGGAGCACAGATGGAAGAAGGATTGGCTACATCAGGCAACGGTCGTCAGGTGACTGGAACGGGAACACCTGCTTTGTCAACGCAACAAGGACAAGCGGCGTTGGCAGGTGCTATATCCATGACGGATGGCGGGGCAGAGGATGCAGGTACTGCGGTGAAAGGAAACGTGCAGACCGGCGGAGGCACCGGAAATGCTGAAGCCGGGGCAAAGGCAGTTGCCAGCAACGTTGAAACGGCTGGCAAAGGGGCTACGGGTATTCCGTCTGGAACTGGAATACCTGGAGAGAGCCCGCGCGGGGCTGACGCGGGGCAGGCTGGGAGCCGCCCGGGTACATCGGGGGCGGCAACAGAATCTGTGGCTGGCCGTGCAAGTGCAGGCCAGCCTGAAACAGGCGCGGCCGGGCGGACTGACGGCCGCGCTGAAACGCCTGCTGCTGCGGGGACGCCGTCCGCAGCAGGCCAGGCGGCGCCAGCAGCGCCTACGGCAGCGCAGCTGGCGCCCAAGCTGCTGGCGCTGCTGGACGCCCTGCGCAGCGCGTCCACTGCCGCACCGGCACAGCCTGGTGCGGCAGTACAAGCCGCCCCTGCATCGCAGGGCGGCCAGGCGGCTGCCGGAGGCGTGCCGCAGCCGTTGCCAGCCGGCGCTGATGCGTCGCCGGCTGGCGGTAGTGCCGCAGCACCTGCGGGAGCTGCGGCAGTGCACGCGCCTGTCACCCACGAGGGGGACCCGTGGGTGGGGCGCGTGCTGAAGCTGCTCGGTGCGGAGCACGAGCAGCAGGCCGTTCACGGCGCGGCAGTGCAGCCGCGCGTGGGGGATGCGGCGAGTCCGGCGAATGCGGACACGCTGAAGGGCTTGCTGCTGCAGCTCGCCAGCAGCGAAGGTGCACCGGCGGCGCTTAAGGATGCCGCCGGACAGGCCGTGCAATATCTGACAGGTCAGCAGTTATTGCTAACGACAGATCGCAGTGCTACATTTGCACAGATGCACTGGTTTATTCCGATCACTGGACCGGACGGGGAAGAAACGGCGTCTGTTCAGATTCAGTCTCGCAGAGGTCAACGTGGGGAACTGGATGCCTCCAATTGCCGTCTGTGGTTTGATCTGGACATGAAAAGTCTTGGGCCTACTCTGGTAGATGTCCATGTGGTTAATAACATTGTCAGTCTGCGTGTATTAAATGATCGCGAAGGAATGGGACCGCTTCTGGAGAGCGGACGAGAGGTGATCCATCAGGCATTGGACAAGCTGGGCTATCAACTGCTGACCTTCAAGGCGGAACCGTGGCCTGCGGGCCAGGAACCGGGCGCGGAACGAAAAACGCGGGCCTCGGACTATAGTCCTGAACGATACAAAGGGGTGGACTTGAAGGTATGAAAGACGAGTCGTCACAACCGGACCTGCTCTCCAAAAAGGCGGTTGCCCTAAAATATGTCCCTGGAGAGAGCGAAGCGCCTGTTGTTGTAGCCAAGGGGCGCGGCAAAGTGGCAGAAGCCATTCTTGATAAAGCCAGAGAAAACGGCGTGGCTGTTCAGGAGGATGCAGCACTTGTGGAGGTGCTCTCCAAGTTGGATCTGGATGAACAGATTCCGGCAGAACTGTATCAACTGGTCGCAGAGGTGCTAACGTACGTCTACCGTGCAGATCGCATGGCCTCAGGACGTGAGGAAAATGAGTCATGGTAGAACGTAGATTGGGTCAGGAGCCAGGATTAAAGCTCACACGACAGCAGAAAGGCCGATTAGGTGAAGAGGCTGCCTGTCAATGGTTGCGAGAGCACGATTATCGAATCATTAGACAGAACTGGCGTTGCCGTAGCGGTGAGATTGACATCATTGCTTCCTACGAGGGCTTGCTTGTCTTTGTAGAAGTAAGAAGCAGAAGTGGAGCCGCTCAGTACGGTACACCTCAGGAATCGGTTGATATGCGTAAAATGCAGCAGGTACGTTCAACCGCATCCGTGTATTTGCAAATGACGGGAGAGACGGAACTTCAGATCCGTTTTGATGTAATTGCCGTAATGCTTGATCAAGCAGGAGAGATTGTCTCTGTGAATCATATTGTTAATGCTTTTTAAAAATTACACTAGAAGTTATTGCTATATTATGCGATACGTAATGTATCTTTTTAATGTGAGTCGGTCAGTGATTTCGAAGTACAAGTTTAATTATGTCTTATCTTTGCATTCGTTTTAGTTTTAAAATTAGTTAATATACTAAAGCTGTAGTTCCTATTTATACAGGAGCTGCGGCTTTTTTGATTTAACTATGAAATCAAAAAACAGAGGTTAGAGCATTGATAATAAAATCATCGTATTTCAGAAATTTATAGATACAAAATGTATCATTTGTAATAAACTAAGAAAGTTGAAATTTAAAGAGAGGTTGGTGGGATGTATGAAAGAGCTTCAGAATACTTCGAACAACACAGTAAAACAAGTATGGGAGTGCCCTCAGATGGAAGTGCTGGATATCAGCGAGACCATGAACGGTGGACAGGGGATTTGGCAATATGTTTGGGACGGAGAATTCTGGAAGCTTGAACTTATGGTCAGTTAATTTTAAGAGGCTAAAGAGGAATGTTTGATCAATAAAATAAATGGTGAGGTGTAGTGAGAAGATGCAGACAAGTATCAAATGGATAATTCGACTAAGTACACTATCTTTATGTTTCATTTTGTTTGGAATCATGTATTCCGGAGTTTCTTATGCTACTGAATCTGACAATGCGGTTAGTGTGTCAGGTAAAGTGATTGATCGTCAGGGATTGCCTGTCAAGGACGCCACAGTCAAGTATTGGCTTGATTATGGGAATAAGGAACACAGCGTGGAGACAGATGAGAGTGGGAATTATCGTATTATTGAATCCGTTGAGAACTATACTGTATTTACCTTTTCAGTTGAAGCAGAGGGGTATGTGCCGTATCGACATTACACTTCCTATAGTTTAAGGGGGGGAGAGCAAATACAACTTGATTTTCGTATTTATGAGCCATCCACGATTGTAGGAACAGTCAAAGATCAGGCAGGTAGACCGGTTCCAGATGCTCGTATAAAAGTAACAAGTGTCTTTGATCGTATAGTGAAAACTGATCAGCAAGGTCGATATGCGGTTACAGGAATTGATTACGCCTATAATCCGAACATTGCAATATGGGTAGATGCCGATGATTATATGTTATATGAACAGGATCGCTTGGGTGTCCGGGAGGGAGGAACCTTGAGAATGGATGTTGTTTTGGCAGAGGCGGCACACGTGCGGGGAAAAGTTGTAGATGAGTCGGGCAATCCAGTAAGTGGGGCTAAAGTTAATGCTGGAGGTTCGGCAACAACAGATGCTCAAGGCAACTATTTAATAAAGCGCGTACCAACAGGGGCTAGAACGATAACGGGAGAAGCAGCAGGATATCTAAAAACGAGCCTGAGCGTTACTCTTGTAAAAGGAGATCATAATACGTTTAATATCGTACTTAAGAAGGATGCAGATATTACACCTCCAGTAACCAAGTACAGATTAGTTCCTATTACAGATACTGTGAACGGGAAAATATACATCAAAGGATTTACATTCAGACTTCAGGCAACAGACGAAGTCAAAGGTTCGGGCGTAAAAACAACGCAATATCGAATCAACGGGGGAGAATGGAAAAACTATGAAGGACCCGTCAAGTTTTATGCCCCTGATGTCAAGGTGGTAGAGTACTATAGTACAGATGTTGCAGGTAACCAGGAGAAGTACAACAAAATGGATTTTATTAATGGCACATTTGAAGGGAATGGCACGTTTGAAGGGGAGAGTTACGACGATTGATTACTCGTTGATATGATATGTGAATCAATAACATGAGAATAAAAGACGGTTCTGACTTTATGATCCCTCGTGGTGAATCAAGATTCAGAGTCGTCTTTTCTGTTGGAATGACCCTAACGGTACTGACCTTTGCCTCCCCTTTGAATCTCGTGATCAGATGGGTGTATAATCAAGAAGGTAAACTGGTATTTTATTATGTCATAAAGAAATTATATTGAATGTACAAGGCCGCGAATCACTATTGCGGTTGCAAATGATTTTATAAACAGGAGGTACGGCCGATGAGTAAAGCTACGAAAACAACAAATGAAGTCAGAAATGCGATTCAAAACCGTCGTACGGTGAAAAAATTCAAAAAAGAAGCTGTTCCTACACAGCAGATTATAGATTTGCTGGATACGGCAGTCTGGGCTCCTAACCATAAACTGCGTGAACCTTGGAGATTTTTGTTGTTTACCGGAAATGGACGGAAGAAACTGGCGGAGGCTATTGATGCAGAAATGGGAGAAGACAACAAATTCTCACCCAATATTATGCAAGTTCCATCCGTTATGCTTGTTGTGCTGGAAGAAGATCCAAGACAGAATATCTGGGACGAAGACTTCGCTGCGGTTAGTGCATTGGTTCAAAACTTTATGCTTGCAGCCTGGAGTGAAGACATTGGAACGTTCTGGGTGACCAAGCCATTTTTGTACGCTCCCAAATTCCGCAAATCGCTTGGAATAGAGGCGGGAGAGAAGATTGTAGGCATGATTTATATGGGTTACCCTGATGTTATTCCTTCTGCCAAAGAACGCACACCAGCCAAGGACAAACTCACTCTTTTTGAATAATAAATTATTGTAGACCTTAGCTATATAAGATCCCCTTACGTTTACAGGGGAAATCCACGTACAAGTACCTTTCTTCACAGAAGAGAAGGGCTTGTACGTTTTTTTGTCATGTTGGTGTATCCGCATTGTAGAATCTGCATAAGGAATCCTTCTCGATTTTCCTCTGATGTCTGCAGTTTCATGCCCATTTCACTGCCTTTGGGTAAATCGGCCTGTTCTTTCCTCCATATGCTTCTAAAATAGATTAAGATCCAATTGACGATACTGGATGGCTTCAGCCACATGAGCTGTCACAATTTCACCTTCATGGTCCAGATCGGCAATGGTCTGTGCCATCTTGATTATCCGATCATGTGCACGCATGCTCAGGTTTAACGTTTGCAGCGTTTGCTCTAACAGCTGCTCTGCCTCTTGGGGGAGATGGATCGTTCGTCGCAAAAGCGTGCCCGAAAGCTGGCTATTCCAACGAACCGAACTTTTGGCATAACGTGTAGCCTGAATTTGATGAGCGTGGATCACTTTTGCCTGCATTTCTTCAGAGGAAGGGGAAGCAGCAGACTTGCGCCACTCGCCTGGTGGAGGAACTTCAACCTGAAGATCAATGCGGTCCAGCAGTGGTCCTGAAATTTTGGCTCGGTATGCGGCAACACGGGCTGGACTACATATGCAGCGTTGCTCCTCCGAATGAGCGGACAAATAACCGCAGGGACAGGGATTCATGGAACATGCAAGCATGAACTGGGCCGGAAAGGTGAATGCAGCCCGTGCCCGACTAATTGTCACTGTGCGATCCTCTAACGGCTGCCTTAATACCTCCAGCACTTGACGCTGGAATTCAGGTAATTCATCCAGAAACAATATGCCACGGTGGGCAAGGCTCACTTCACCCGGTTTTGGGATACCACCGCCTCCAATCAGACCAGAAGTGGATATTGTATGGTGAGGCGAGCGAAAAGGTCTATCTGCAATCAGGCCTTGAGGCGCTTCTTTCAATTTGCCTGCGGCACTTAATACTTTGGTGACTTCCAACGCTTCATCTTCTGACAAAGGAGGAAGGATGGAGGGCAGACGTTTGATTAACATCGTTTTGCCCGTGCCTGGCGGTCCAACGAGCAATATGTTATGCATGCCTGCTGCTGCAATCATAAGCGCGCGTTTTACATGATGCTGCCCCAGAACATCGCTATAGTCATCTGCAAATAATGGTGTTTGTCTTGGCTTCCTATCCGCCATCTTATGAGTCTTATCAGTTATAGGAGCAGCAAGGTGTGCATAATTTTTCAACACGACTGGTCCTGCATTCGATTTGTTTGGTATTCCCACTGAACTAGAGGGTTGATCTGGGTTTTCCGGAGCAATATCCTGTAAATGACGAATGCCAAAAACCTGGATACCTCGAATCAGTGACGCTTCCTCCACGTTATCCAAAGGCAGGAGCACGGACGTAAAGCCTTGCCGTTTGGCCAGATCCACCATGGATAAAATGCCGGGCACGGACCTGATCGAACCGTCCAACGCCAGTTCGCCAACCACGAGTGTCCGTTCCTGGGGAGGAAGTACAAGCTGACCGCTTGTCATAAGTAAACCAATAGCAATGGCCAGATCAAAGGAAGATCCTTCCTTGCGCAGATCAGCGGGGGCCAGATTGATTGTGATCCGCTGTAAAGGGTACTGATATCCGCAATTTTTAATCGCTGCACGAACACGTTCAACGGCCTCACGAATGGCTGAATCCGGTAAACCAATGATGGACGTCTGTGGCAGACCATTGGATAAATCAGTTTCCACTTCGATCAGAACGCCATCAATTCCGTACAAACATGCACTATGCAATTTTCCGTACATAACAAAGAAACACCTCACTCGATTCTTGACTCCGCATAATACGGGCCAGTCTACGAATTAAGGTGCTTCCTCAGCTTCTACTAGCATTTTATATAAAAGGAATCATGGAGTCAACCTGTCATTATCATTGCTGTAGTCATCTTTCCTGATCCCTGAATTTTATTTCTGGAAGGAAATCATTAAATAGCTTTGCGAACATGGTTACGTATAAACTTTCATTATGTTTATTAAATTTAGCCCGAGAAAGCGTGAATCTGTTCGATGGACTTATCTATTATTGTTGTTAAATCATGGGGATGAACTGCTGATTATCTAATTATATTTATGTTTTACACAATCTAATTTATCATAATTAAATTGAATAGTAAAATCATTTGTGCTCAATTATTCTGTTTTTTTTCTATTTTGTGATAGTATAGATCTATAGTTCCTGGATTATTAGGAATAGATTGCACAATAGGCAGGTGAGAAAGACATATGCAGACTGACAGTTTGAAGCTGGATAACCAATTATGCTTTGCCATATATGCTTGTTCACGTGAGATTACGAAGATGTACCAGCCTTATCTGGAGGTACTTGGCGTAACGTATTCCCAGTATTTGGTGTTGATGGTTTTGTGGGAACGTGAAGAATGTACGGTTAAGGAGATCGGGGAGGCTCTCTATCTCGATTCGGGAACGTTGACACCACTTCTCAAACGTTTGCAGTCAGCAGGACTTATTAATCGCGAACGCTCGGCTCAGGACGAACGAAAAGTATTAATTACACTAACCGACTCGGGTCGTGAGTTGCGGAACAAGGCATTATCCATACCTGAATCCATTCAGGGAGATGCGTGTTTGAACAGTACAGAGTTTGAAACATTGCTGGGTCAGTTCAAAGGATTGCTGGAGAAAGTTCACGAAACCAACACCAACGCAGCCAAAAAATAAAATGTAGTTTTACATCAAGGAAACCTCAGTTTTTAGCTGAGGTTTTTTCCATATATACCCAAGCATTCACAATATGGGATCATACTCATATCAAAATACTGTCTATTAACCATTAGTTTTTTAAGGAAAGCGTTTTAAAAACGTGTTACAATGAATTGGGCTTGAGTGAAAATAGTCAACATTTGTCTTTTGTTAGTCTACCAACCCGCCTTGTTGCAGTCATGTTGATAGGAGGATTCGAGAATGAATATCCATGAATATCAAGGAAAAGAAGTACTGAAACAGTATGGAGTTACCGTTCCAAACGGAAAGGTTGCTTATACAGTCGATGAAGCGGTCGCGGCCGCTGAGGCATTGGGCAGTCCAGTGACTGTTGTCAAAGCACAGATTCACGCAGGTGGCCGGGGTAAAGCCGGCGGCGTAAAAGTGGCAAAGAGTACGGATGAAGTTCGTGCCTATGCTTCTGAAATTCTGGGCAAAGTATTGGTAACACACCAGACTGGACCAGAAGGTAAAGAAGTGAAACGTCTTCTGATTGAAGAAGGATGCGATATCCGCAAAGAGTATTATGTGGGTGTTGTTGTGGACCGTGCCACAGGCCGTGTAGTTATGATGGCTTCCGAAGAAGGCGGTACTGAGATTGAAGAAGTAGCTGAAGCTACACCTGAGAAAATTTTCAAAGAAATCATTGACCCTGCCATTGGATTGCAAGTGTTCCAGGCCCGTAAACTGGCCTACAGCATTAAGATTCCAAATGAACTGGTGAACAAAGCTGTTAAGTTCATGCTCGCGCTGTACACTGCATTTGTCGAAAAAGATTGCTCTATTGCCGAGATCAATCCTCTCGTTGTTACCGGAGATGGAAACGTTATCGCGCTAGATGCGAAATTAAACTTTGACTCCAACGCCCTGTTCCGTCACAAAGACATTTTGGAACTGCGTGACCTGGATGAAGAGGATGAAAAAGAAATCGAAGCTTCCAAATACGACCTCAGCTACATAGCACTTGATGGCAACATCGGCTGTATGGTCAATGGTGCGGGACTTGCGATGGCAACGATGGATATTATTAAATACTACGGTGGAGACCCGGCCAACTTCCTTGACGTTGGGGGCGGTGCAACAACAGAGAAGGTGACTGAAGCATTTAAGATCATCTTATCCGATGCCAAAGTAGCTGGGATCTTTGTTAACATCTTCGGTGGCATCATGCGCTGTGATGTTATCGCCAATGGTGTTGTTGAAGCCGCGAAGCAGCTTGGCCTGACCAAACCGCTGGTTGTTCGTCTTGAAGGAACTAACGTGGAGCTTGGCAAACGTATTCTGGGTGAATCTGGCCTGAATATCGTTCCTGCTGATTCCATGGCCGATGGTGCACAGAAAATTGTTGCCCTCGTAAAATAAGTTCATTCCTTAGTACCGGAGCTGTCCGGGAATTGAAAAATAACCGTAAGGATGTGAAGCAACGTGAGTATTTTGATCGATAAAAATACAAAAGTCATTACGCAAGGCATTACGGGTTCAACGGGAATGTTCCACACGAAGGGCGCATTGGACTACGGAACCCAGATGGTAGGCGGAGTTACACCGGGTAAAGGCGGAACTAATGTGGATATCACGTTGGAAGACGGTACAGTAGCTAGTCTGCCGGTGTTCAACACTGTGCAGGAAGCGAAAGAAGCTACAGGCGCAACAGCGAGCGTCATTTACGTTCCTCCTGCATTTGCAGCAGATTCCATTATGGAAGCTGTTGATGCTGAGCTGGACCTCGTGATCTGTATTACAGAAGGTATTCCGGTTCTTGACATGATCAAGGTTGACCGCTTCATGGAAGGTAAAAATACTGTCCTGATCGGACCAAACTGTCCAGGTGTCATTACACCAGGAGAATGTAAAATTGGTATCATGCCTGGTTACATCCATATGGCAGGGCACGTAGGCGTTGTTTCCCGTAGTGGAACACTTACCTATGAAGCCGTTCATCAACTGACGACACGTGGTATTGGACAATCTTCAGCTGTAGGAATCGGGGGAGACCCGGTAAAAGGCTCGGAGTTCATTGATATCCTCAAACGGTTCAATGAAGATCCACAGACTCATGCGGTCATCATGATTGGTGAGATTGGTGGTACAGCTGAAGAGGATGCTGCAGATTGGGTACGTGAAAACATGACCAAACCGGTTGTTGGCTTTATCGGTGGCGTAACAGCGCCTCCAGGCAAACGGATGGGCCATGCTGGCGCTATTATCTCTGGCGGTAAAGGTACAGCCAAAGAGAAAATTGCTAAGCTGGAATCATGTGGAATCAAAGTAGCACCAACTCCTGCTGAGATGGGTTCGACTTTGGTGAGTGTACTTGAGGAACGCGGTATTTTGAATTTGTGCACGACACATTAATTCTTTTTCGTTATAATAGAAGAAACGGCTCGGAAATGATTTATTTCTGGTAGACCGACTATTATGGTTACGGAAAAGGTAAGCAACCTTTTGTCCTTGAACAGGGCGAAGGGTTGCTTTTTTGCGTTTTTTTTTACGGGAAAAGGGGGAGGAATTGTCTCTCATCTGCGTAAACGCTTGCATTCCGTGGTCACTTAACACACAATATGAGGGAAGATCTCTTCCCGCTTTGGGAGGTTTATGGTATGGAAGAAAGATGGATCTTGTTTGGGTTACATGAGATGGAGGGCATTGGCAAGAAAACAATCTCGAAACTGATTCTGGGACAACATGAATTACCCGAACTATTGAATTATGGTGAAAGCGACTGGGTCGCAGCAGGCTTGCGCAAAGATCAGGCTGCCCGTTTGGCTAGCCAATTTACTATCGACTGGATTGAGAGTAAAAGAGAACACGTTTACAATCAGGGGATAGAGGTTATTACTTATCTGGATCAGAATTATCCCATATTAATGAAGGAAACCGTTCAGCCTCCCTGGGTAATGTATGCTCGAGGGGATGTTAGTTTGCTACACAATTCGTCTATTGCCATGGTGGGAACTCGTATGCCAACCGTGTATGGGCGCAAAGTTGGAGAAAAGCTGGCAGAGCAATTATGCAATGCAGGACTGACGATTGTAAGCGGGCTTGCCCGCGGTATTGATAGCGTATGTCATGAGGCAGTACTACGTGCCAAAGGAAAAACGATTGCAGTATTCGGAACAGGGATTGATAATATATACCCACCCGAAAATACAAGCCTCGCTGAACGAATCGCGGAGACGGGGCTGCTTTTGTCGGAATATCCACCAGGTACGAGAGCGCGCCAGGGATTATTTCCGGAACGGAATCGAATCATTGCCGGTCTGACATTGGGAACATTGGTTGTTGAGGCTGACATTCGCAGTGGTTCACTCATTACAGCAGATGCTGCGCTTGAAGCAGGCAGGGATGTATTTGCAGTCCCTGGACCTATTACATCGCCGAAAAGTCGGGGAGCACACAATCTTATCCGTCAAGGGGCCAAATTGGTCACTTGTGCAGCAGATGTGTTGGAAGAGTATCGATTGGGCTTGCCAAATGGAGAACAACTTCCTTACAATAGAGGACGTTCGACCGAAACAACCGAGCCTTCCGGGCGAGGGATATTCGCCGAGGTTAAGCTCTCTCCAGATGAACAACGTGTGATTTATCTGTTGGAACAGGGAGAACAATCATTGGATCAACTGGTTGAGCTGCTTGGTTGGGATTTTGGACATTTGCATTCAGTTCTGTTATCTTTAATCATAAAAAAGCAGATTAGCCAATTACCAGGCACTAAATACGCGAGGGTATGACGAAGCTACAACCTACGTAGTGCGTGGAAATATATAATTAGCAGAAGTTATTAACTATGCATAAGCTTACAGAAACAGTTTCATGACAGTTTCATGACTGAGAGGAGGATGAACCTATGGCGGATGCACTCGTAATCGTGGAGTCGCCCTCAAAGGCGAAGACGATAGGCAAATATTTAGGCAGCAAGTTCATCGTAAAAGCTTCGATGGGGCATATTCGCGATTTGCCAAAGAGTCAGATCGGCGTTGAGGTAGAGAATGATTTTAATCCGAAATATATTACGATCCGCGGCAAAGGTTCAATTTTGAAAGAACTTAAGGATGCACGGAAGAAAGTGAAAAAAGTGTATCTCGCAGCTGACCCGGATCGCGAAGGTGAGGCTATCGCATGGCATTTGGCCCATGCCCTTGAACTGGACGATACGGCAGATTGCCGGGTAGTATTTAATGAAATTACAAAACAAGCGGTCAAAGATGCGTTCAAAACGCCGCGGAAAATCAATATGGATTTAGTTAACGCGCAGCAGGCAAGACGTATTCTGGATCGGCTCGTTGGATATAAAATTAGTCCGTTATTATGGAAGAAAGTGAAAAAAGGTTTGTCTGCAGGCCGGGTTCAGTCCGTGGCTGTTAAAATCATTTTAGATCGTGAAAATGAAATTGATGATTTTGAGCCGGAAGAATACTGGAGCATTACCGCTAAACTGACAGCAGACGGCAATCCGTTTGAAGCCAAGTTTCATAAACTGAACGGGGCCAAAACAGAGCTGGGCAGTGAAGCGGAAGTGCAAGCGATCCTGAAACAGATCGAAGGTGCAGACTTTACGATCAAGGAAGTTAAAGAGAAAGAACGGAGCCGTAACCCCTCCGCCCCGTTTACGACGAGTTCTCTGCAACAGGAAGCGGCGCGTAAATTGAATTTCAGAGCTTCCAAGACGATGTCGGTCGCCCAACAACTATATGAAGGTGTAGACCTTGGAAAAGAAGGCACAGTAGGTCTCATCACGTATATGCGTACGGACTCCACACGAATTGCGGCATCTGCACAAGAAGAAGCCAAAGAATATATCGTTGGTAAGTATGGTGAGCCATTTGCACCTGAGACTCCACGAAACTATTCCAAAAAAGCAGCTAATGCTCAGGATGCGCATGAAGCGATTCGTCCAACTTCAATTTTGCGTGACCCTGACTCAATCAAGTCATTCATGAGTCGCGATCAGTTCCGGTTGTACAAACTGGTATGGGAACGGTTTGTAGCGAGCCAGATGTCTTCGGCTATCCTGGATACACTCTCTGTAGATATTGCTGCGGGGGACACCATTTTCCGTGCAGCAGGTTCGAAGGTACGATTCCAAGGTTTCATGAAGGTATATGTTGAAGGAAACGACGATGGTACAACCGATGAAGATCGTCTGTTGCCCCCGTTGAAAAGTGGAGATGTGCTTGAGAAGCAGGAGATTGAGCCAAAACAGCATTTTACACAACCGCCACCCCGATATACGGAGGCAAGGTTGGTTAAGACGCTTGAGGAATTGGGTATAGGGCGTCCGAGTACATATGCGCCAACACTGGAGACCATTCAGAAGCGCGGATATGTTGCAATTGAGGAAAAGAAATTCATGCCGACCGAGCTGGGTGAACTGGTCATCGAACAGATGGAAGAGTTTTTCCCGGAAATCCTGAATGTAGAGTTCACCGCAAACATGGAAGGTGATCTTGACCATGTGGAGGAAGGTTCGGAGGATTGGGTCAAAGTACTCGCAGAATTCTATGAATCTTTTGAGAAACGCCTTGAGTTTGCGGAAGAAGAAATGAAAGAAATCGAGATTGAAGACGAAGTATCCGATGAGATCTGTGAGAAGTGCGGCAAACCGCTGGTTTATAAACTCGGACGTTTTGGCAAGTTTCTTGCGTGCTCGGGCTTCCCTGATTGCCGGAATACCAAACCGATTATCAAGGATATCGGCGTGACTTGTCCGAAGTGTAAGGAAGGTCATGTTGTTGAGCGTCGTAGCAAAAAAGGACGTATTTTCTACGGTTGTGACAAATATCCTGAATGTGATTTTGTCTCATGGGACAGACCTTCAGCCAAACCATGTCCAAGTTGCGGATCGCTAATGATTGAAAAGCGGAACAAAAAGGGAGCACGATTGCAGTGTACTTCATGTGATCATCAGGAGCCGGTGGATGAACCGGATGACGAATCAGCAGATTAGTATATATGTGAATCAATACAATTATAGTGAAATATGAAATTGCTTTATGGGGGTAAATGATTTTGACGAATGAACAACAAGTAACCGTTATTGGTGCCGGGCTGGCAGGAACAGAAGCGGCCTGGCAGATTGCAAGTCGCGGCGTACGCGTGAAATTATACGAGATGAGACCTGTTGTGAAAACGCCAGCCCATCATACGGATAAATTTGCAGAACTGGTATGTAGCAACTCGCTTCGTGCGAATGGATTGACCAATGCAGTGGGTGTGTTAAAAGAAGAAATGAGAATGCTCAATTCTCTCGTATTGTCAGCAGCAGACAAACATGCAGTTCCCGCAGGTGGGGCACTTGCTGTGGACCGGGATGGATTTTCAGGTGAGATTACATCCACGTTGCACCAGCATCCGCTCATCGAAGTGGTGAATGAGGAATTAACTTCTCTGCCGGAAGATGGCATCGTTGTTGTTGCAACGGGGCCGTTGACCTCACCTGCATTGTCTGAGCAAATCAAGGCACTAATGGGGGAAGAGTATTTCTACTTCTATGATGCAGCTGCACCGATCATCGAAAAAGATTCAATTGATATGAATAAAGTGTATCTGGCTTCCCGTTATGATAAGGGTGAAGCGGCATATCTGAACTGTCCGATGACAGAAGAAGAGTTTGATGTCTTCTATGAAGCTCTCATTACTGCTGAAGTCGCTCAATTGAAAGAGTTCGAGAAAGAAATTTACTTTGAAGGCTGTATGCCAATCGAAGTGATGATGAAACGCGGAAAACAGACGGCTCTGTTTGGTCCAATGAAACCGGTAGGTCTGGTTAACCCTCATACAGGAGAGTTGCCACATGCGGTTGTTCAGCTTAGACAGGACAATGCAGCTGGAACCCTGTATAACTTGGTGGGCTTCCAGACGCATCTGAAATGGGGAGAACAGAAACGTGTCTTTTCCCTTATTCCTGGACTTGAAAATGCAGAGTTCGTTCGTTATGGCGTAATGCACCGTAATACATTTATTAACTCTCCTAAACTGCTTCTTCCGACGTATCAGTTTAAAGAGCGTCCAAACCTGTTCTTTGCAGGTCAGATGACGGGTGTAGAAGGATATGTGGAATCTGCTGCATCAGGGCTGATTGCTGGCATGAACGCAGCCAAAGCAGCACTTGGGCAGGAACTGGTGGTATTGCCGGTAGAAACAACACTTGGCAGTATGGCTCAGTATATTACAACGGCTGACTTCAAGCACTTCCAACCAATGAACGCAAACTTTGGTTTGTTGCCGAGGCTTGAAACAAAGATTCGTAACAAAAAGGAAAAAAATGAAGCTCTTGCACAGCGTGCACTGGATGGCATCATTAGTTTTGCTGCGGCAGAAGGTCTAACTGTTCCGGAACGCGTATAAATTATTCGTGGGAGGATGCTGATATCATGGATATGTCATTTCATGCTACAACGATCTGTGCTGTTCGTCATAATGGTAAGGCTGCAATCGCAGGAGATGGTCAGGTGACCATGGGCCAAAGTGTTGTGATGAAGAATACAGCCAAGAAGGTAAGACGTTTGTACCGCGGACAGGTTGTTGCTGGCTTTGCTGGTTCTGTGGCGGATGCGATCACCCTGTTTGAGAAATTCGAAGGTAAGCTCGAGGAGCACCATGGTAACTTGCAACGTGCTGCTGTAGAGCTTGCCAAGGATTGGCGTCAGGATCGGATCTTGCGTAAGCTTGAGGCACTCTTGATTGTGATGGACAAATCAGGTATGCTGCTCATTTCAGGCGGCGGGGAGATAATTGAACCGGATGATGACGTTATTGCTATCGGATCAGGTGGAAATTTTGCCTTATCTGCTGCGCGTGCGTTGAAACGTCATGCAGTAAACCTGGAAGCGAAAGATATTGCGCGTGAATCACTTCAGATTGCCTCGGAGCTATGTGTATATACCAACAATAATATTATTGTAGAAGAGTTATAAAGCCAAAGAAATCTCCCGTAGTGGAGCATGATTCTGTAATCTGCTCCAGGACGTCTAGGGGATTCTTTGTCCTTGCTAGGAAAAATAATTCAACATACTGGTAGGAGGGAAGCAATATGAATACTCAAGCGTTAACACCGAGACAGATTGTTGCAGAGCTTGACAAGTATATTGTAGGTCAAAAGAAAGCTAAAAAATCGGTAGCTGTAGCCCTTCGTAATCGATATCGGCGTAGCCTTTTGCCTGAGCACACTCAGGACGACATTGTGCCTAAAAATATCTTGATGATTGGACCTACCGGTGTGGGTAAAACGGAAATCGCCCGTCGCCTTGCTAAACTGGTAGGTGCGCCATTTGTGAAAGTGGAAGCTACCAAGTTCACTGAAGTAGGTTACGTTGGCCGTGACGTTGAATCGATGGTGCGTGATCTGATTGAGACATCACTGCGGATGGTGAAGCTGGAGCGGACTGAAAAAGTGAAGGACAAAGCTGAAGAAGCTGCCAATGAGCGAATTGTACATATTTTGGCTCCTTCACAGTCTAAGTCCAAGAGTCAGCGTAATCCCTTTGAGATGATCTTTGGTAATAATGGCAACAACGTTCAGGAACAGGATGAGCCAGAACCAGATACCGGGGTTGCCGAACGCCGCCGTAAGATCAAGTTTGATCTGTTGTCCGGCAAGTTGGAGGATGACATCATTGAGATTGATGTCGAAGACACTGCGCCTAACATGATGGACATGTTTGCTGGTCAAGGTAATGATCAGATGGGCATGAACATGCAGGAGATGTTTGGCAGCCTGTTACCTCGTCGTACGAAAAAGCGCAAGCTCGCTATCAAAGAAGCTCGCAAAGTGTTGATCCAGGAAGAAGCAGGCAAATTGATCGATATGGATGATGTTACACAAGAGTCCATTCGCCGGGCGGAGCAGACAGGTATCATTTTCATAGATGAAATCGACAAGGTTGCCAGTCAAGGACGCGGTAGTGGACCCGATGTATCCCGTGAGGGTGTGCAACGTGACATTCTGCCTATCGTAGAGGGCTCTACAGTGATGACGAAATATGGCCCTGTCAAAACGGATTATATTCTGTTTATGGCAGCTGGCGCATTCCATGTCGCCAAACCCTCTGATTTGATTCCTGAGCTTCAGGGACGCTTCCCAATTCGTGTGGAACTAAGCAGTCTAACACTGGAGGAGTTTGTATCCATTCTGACTGAACCCCAAAATGCACTGACCAAGCAGTATGTTGATCTGTTGCGCACAGAGAATATTGAGATTGAGTTCTCGGATGAGGCTATTCGCGAGATTGCCAAATTGGCTGAATCCGTCAATCAAAATACAGAAAATATAGGTGCACGTCGATTGCATACGATTCTTGAGAAGCTTTTGGAGGATTTATCCTTTGAGGCACCTGAGCTTACACTGGAACGTATGGTGATTACTCCGGAGTATGTCCGGGAGAAATTAAATGATATTGCGCTTGATCGTGATTTGAGTCAGTATATCCTGTAACATGCGGCTGCGGCTAGTAATGTAGTTGTTAAAATGATGTTATAAATGAACGGTATGCAAGAGAGTAGAGAACATTTGTGTGATCGACAAAGGGAAGCGATCCTTTAACGAATCACAAAGGCCCTCTTACTTAACGCATATCGTTTATTTTTGTTTCTATCTAAAGGATTTTGATGTTACAACCGATAAAAGATGTGTGGTTGTTATACGGATCGACAAAACCTAGGACTTGTGCCGCATGTATCCGGAGTTAATACCTATCGGAGTGGTAGTTATTCTTCCATTCCATACCCAATGATTCCCATTAAAAGAATTTTCCTTATTCCAAGTCTGGTCATCGGTTTAGTCGACAGATTGGTAAATGTTGCGTAAATGCGCAAAATGATGAATTGTTGAAAAGTTTGAAGCCACTAATTGTTTCCTTAAAATTAAAATATATAGACCCCACTGAATTGTTAAGAAAGTGTTGTGTGGGCAAGACGAGTTTTCTTTATTCTTGAAAGATAATTTGTCAATTGATTAATATACAGCTTTGTATGTATACCTATCATATTATCCTTAAACCCTTAGTATGACGGCAAAAAATTCTAACATTATCAACTATGAAATATTCGGAAATATACATAATTACGGGCGTTATAAGCTCATGCTGAGACTCGAATTTTTTTTTTTATTTTAAGAATGTTAAAGAACAATAAGGGAGAGTATTAACATACTTTTGTTTTGGGCCCGAACATTTACGAAAAAATTCATAATTTGCAGAAAATACACAAAAAGCCCCGTCTTTCAGAAAAGATAGGGCTTTTTTCTTATTGTAATAAATCCCAAACTCGAAGAAACTTATGTTATACGACAACATCAGAGTTAATTCTACTTAAGTCCTAGAAAACCGTGTAAAGACGAATGTTTTTGTCGAAAAAAACATAAGAATTTTTAAGGGAAAAGATACAATCTTTTTCCATAACTTCTAAAGAGAGGAGGGAGATTGTGAATCTTTTAAACGATATCAGCTTTAAAAGATTACAAGGTGCACTCGATGCGTCCAATATCAGACAACGAACAATTGCTGACAACATCGCGAACGCCGACACCCCGTATTTCAAGCGCTCGGACGTTTCTTTTGAAGAAATGTTGCAAGGGCAAATGAATGGAGATATGCCTGTTCTTAAGGGTAAAGTAACTGATGCAAGGCATTTTGTCATAGGTCCTTCCTCTTCCGTACCCACGCCAGTAGTTAATATGGACCAGTCAACCTCCATGAATAACAACGAAAACAATGTCGATATAGACAGAGAAATGAGTCTTCTGGCGGAGAATCAGTTACGTTATAACGCTTATATTCAGCAAGTGAACGAACAAATTAAAATCATGCGTGTTGGCGTGGAAGGGAGATAACCTAAATTGAACATTAGTAATAGTTTTAGTATCAGTAGCTCAGCTCTGACAGCCCAACGGTTGCGGATGGACGTAATATCTTCCAACATTGCCAACGCAGAGACTACGCGCGCGAGCGTATCCAATGGTGAAGCGGTCCCTTACAAACGTAAAATGGTTGTGCTTGAGCCGAATAAAACGTCATTTGGTACGATGCTGCAAAATCAGATGAGAGGTAGCGGTTCAGGAGATGGCGTAAGAGTAACGGAGATTCGCGAGGATCAGTCACCTCTGAAGCCTGTGTATGACCCTTCTCATCCGGATGCAAACGCAGAAGGATATGTATTTATGCCTAATGTGGATATTGCGAAAGAAATGGTCGACATGATCTCTGCTTCGCGTTCATATGAAGCAAACGTAACAGCACTGAATTCAACCAAAGCGATGATCTCCAAAGCTTTGGAGATTGGAAGATAATCTGCTTAAAAATGAAAATAAGAAAAATACAAACCAGGGATGAAGGGGAGGGACATTAATGATTCAGAACAACATGTTTAGCACACAGGGGATACAACCGCTACAGATGAAGAGTGCAACCGAAAGTAAGCCTTCTACACCAGCCGAAACCATTCAGAGCTTCGGTACATACTTACAGAATGCATTAGGGTCCGTTGCAGCACAGGAGGCTCAATCGCATGAAATGTCGAATCAATTTTTGGTCGGCAAAGCGAATGTGGATCAAGTGATGATTGCTTCAGAACAGGCCTTGTTAAGCCTACAACTCACAACTCAAGTCCGAAACAAAGTGGTCGAAGCATACCAAGAAGTTATGCGAACGCAGTTATAAAATAACCTACTTGCGCTTCGATAATAGCGCTGATCATTACAACAAAGCAGCTGCGATGCTGCTCCTGATCGTCAACCTATGAAACGGCTAGGGTTGAGTAAGGACAGACTAAGCAAAGTTTCGGATGGGGTGACAGAGTGAATGAGAGAATCGCCCAGTACAGGGATAAGGCATCCCAGTATTGGAATAGTTTTAGCAAAAAGCAAAAAGTATTATTTATATCCACCTTCCTGTTCCTGATTTTGGCTGCAGTTGTACTCACGATGCAATTGTCCAAAACGGAATATGAAGTTGCTTTTACAGATTTGAATGCAAGTGATTCAGCGGGCGTGATCAGTTATCTCGATTCATCTAGCATTCCATACAAATTAAGTTCAGATGGCAAGACCATATCCGTACCGAGTACAAGTGTTGCAATTGCAAAGGTGAATGTTGGATCTCAAGGGATTATTCAGAATGGTTCATTAGGGTATAAGTCATTCGAGGAGTCATCATCCCCCATCGGGATGACGGATAAAGAGTTTGATGTAAAGTACAACAACGCTATAAACGGAGAAGTTGAACAGTTACTTCAGCGGATGCAAGGGATACAGGATGCTAAAGTACTGGTTAATATGCCGAAAGATAACATCTTTGCTGGTTTGGAAGAACAAGACAAAGCATCAGCATCGGTAGCTCTCCAATTCAAACCGGGTTATCACCCAAATCAGGCAGCGGTAGATGGCTACTTTAACTTGGTTAAGACTGCAATTCCTAATCTGCCTGTTGAGAACATCACGATTACAAACACAGATGAAGCAGAATTGATTCCAACTGCCCGAGGTGGCAGTGGCGGGTTGTCTTCCGAAGTTCAAGAGAACATGGCACTACAGAAAAAGTTTGAAAACGATGTCCGTAATAACGTAAAGCAGTTCCTTTCCCAGATTGTAGGCGAAGACAAAGTTAATGTTTTGGTAGCCTCCAAACTTAATTTTGACAAAGAAACACGTAAGGAAAATCTGGTTACACCTGTTGATGTAGATAATATGAAAGGCATCGAGATCAGTGTGCAGGAGATACAAAAGAGCTACACTGGCGCAAGCAATCCAACAGGTGGTGTTGCTGGCACAGGGCAAGAGGAAGTTCCGGGTTACCCATCATCTGATGCAACCGGTAACTCTACCTCCGAAGAATCATCAAGCACTATAAACTACGATGTTAATCGAATCGCCAAGGATATTATTTCCAGTCCGTATACTGTAAAAGACTTAACCATTAACGTTGCAGTTGAACCACCGAATGGAGAAACAGAATTACAGGGACCGGTTCAGGACGCAATTGAGAATATTTTGGTTAACATTGTTCGTGCTTCACTGGCAGACTCAGGCACTATAATAAGTGACGCCGATCTGACAAAGAAAGTTTCAGTTATGTCACAAGGCTTCCAGACTGCCTCTGCAGACAATACAGGTTTCCAGCTTTCCTCAACGATGATGTGGGGTGGAGGCGCACTCATAGCGGCATTGATCGCAGCGGTAGTTATTTTGTTAGTACGCCGTCGCCGCAAACAAAACGAAGTCGAAGAAGAAGAGATTCCTCTTCCAATAGCAACAGAGTTCCCGTCCATTACGCTGGACAGTGTAACGAACGAAAGTCAGGTGCGCAAACAATTGGAGAGTTTGGCCAAGAAAAAGCCAGACGAATTCGTCAATCTGCTGCGTACTTGGCTGGCTGACGAATAGAGGTGAGCGCATTGGCAAAGGCAAGCAGTCAAGGTTTGACTGGCAAACAAAAAGCAGCAATATTGTTGATTACATTAGGTCCGGAAGTATCGGCTCAGATTTTCAAACATCTGCGTGACGAAGAGATCGAGCAACTTACGTTGGAGATTGCCAACGTTCGCAAGGTTGATTCTTCCGAAAAGGATATGATCATGGCCGAGTTTCACCAGATCTGTCTGGCGCAGGAATATATCTCTCAGGGCGGTATCAATTACGCCAGAGAAATCCTGGAAAAAGCTCTGGGTTCATCAAAAGCACTTGAAGTCATTAATCGTTTGACAGCTACGCTGCAAGTCAGACCATTTGACTTTGCGCGCAAAGCAGATCCGAATCAAATTTTGAACTTTATTCAGAATGAAAGCCCGCAAACGATTGCGCTGGTTCTGTCTTACCTGCAATTCGAACAGGCAGCAGCGATTCTATCATCCTTGCCACAAGAGAAACAGGCAGATGTCGCTCGCCGGGTGGCTGTTATGGATAGTACTTCGCCAGAAGTTATCTCTCAAGTGGAGCGGGTTCTGGAACAGAAACTATCTTCTACTGTAACGCAGGATTACACGAATGCGGGTGGTATCGAATCGATCGTTCAGATTCTGAACGGAGTCGATCGGGGGACAGAACGTACCATTTTGGACTCGCTCGAGATTCAGGATCCAGAGCTTGCAGAGGAAATCAAAAAACGCATGTTTGTATTCGAAGATATCGTCAATGTGGATGATCGTTCGATTCAGCGTATTATTCGGGATATCGACAACGCAGATTTGCAGTTGGCACTCAAAGTGGCAAGCGAAGAAGTTCGGGATGCCGTGTTCCGGAATATGTCGAAACGGATGTCCGAGACATTCAAAGAAGAGATGGAATTCATGGGACCTGTGCGATTGCGTGATGTTGAGGAAGCTCAGACACGTATCGTAGGAACGATACGCAGATTGGAAGAAGCCGGTGAGATCATTATCGCACGCGGTGGAGGAGATGATATCATTGTCTAATTTGATTAAATCTTTCCAGTATGTACCGGTTGATGACCGTAAAAAACTTGAGAATCATCATCATTATGGTGGTTCTGAGGAGTCTGAAACGGAATTAAGTGGTGTGAGTGCTGAAGGTTCTGAAGTTGAAACACTTCAAGCACGCGTGGACGAAGAAACACAACGTCTTACCGCAGAAATGCTGGAAGATGCCAAGGAGTTTGCAGAAAAGCAAGTACGTGAAGCTTCAGAAGAGGCAGAGCGCATGCTTCAAGAGGCCCGTGAACAGATCGACAGCTGGTGGCAGGAACAACGACAACAGGATGAACATCTGACCGAAGCGCTTCGTTCACAAGGTTTCCAACAGGGTTTTGAGGAAGGCCAAGTACAAGCTGGACTGGATCTCCAGGTGCAGATCGAAAAGATGATGATTGAAGCCCAGGAAGTGCTCAGGGAAGCTTATGTAGCTAAAGATCAGATCATTCAGGAAGCCGAACCGTTCCTCGTGGAGCTCGCTTGCGGGATCGCTGAGAAAGTCATTGATAAGCAACTTACCATTGAACCCGATCATACATTGGAGCTGATTCGTCAGAGTTTGTCACGTAAACGGGAGCAGGGTTTGATCACACTCTGTGTGGCACCTGATCAGTTTACATTTGTACAGGCAGCTCGTGAAGAATTATCTCTGTCCATTGACTCTCAGGCAGAATTGCAGATTTTGCCTGATTCAACGGTCAAAGATAAGGGATGTGTCATTCGTTCTTCGTTTGGAAGTGTAGATGCGAGAATTGATACACAGCTTGCAGAGATTAAAAAAGAACTGGTCCGCATAGCACTTGAGGATGAGGAGCGAAAAAATCAACATGAAGGTTCTTAGTTCACAGCGATATATGGAACATTTGCGCCAATTCGATCCTGTTCGTATTAACGGCAAAGTTACTCAGGTCATTGGTCTTATGGTGGAGTCAGAAGGGCCAGATGCAAGTATCGGTGACGTATGTTATATCTATCCTGGTAAATCGGCCAAGCCTCTTCAGGCCGAAGTTGTTGGGTTTCGAGATAACAAAGTGCTGCTGATGCCACTGGGTGAACTTCAATCCATCGGTCCTGGTTGCGATGTAGTAGGTACGGGTAAACCACTCGGCGTTCAGGTAGGCTCCGAATTGCTCGGTAAAGTATTGGACGGACTCGGACAACCGCTAGACGGTTCCCTCCTTCCATCCAGAATGCCGATGTACTCTACCTCCAATACACCGGTTAATCCAATGGATCGTCCGCGTGTACTTGAAACGATGGGTGTTGGTGTAAGAGCTATCGACGGATTGTTGACCGTAGGTAAGGGACAGCGTGTAGGTATTTTTGCCGGTTCTGGTGTTGGTAAGAGTACATTGATGGGCATGATCGCTCGTAATACAGCAGCAGATGTCAATGTCATCGCGCTAGTGGGTGAGCGTGGACGTGAGGTACGTGACTTTATTGAACGGGATCTGGGTCCAGAAGGACTGGAACGCTCCGTAGTCATTGTTGCAACTTCAGATCAGCCTGCCCTGATTCGGATCAAGGGAGCAGTTATTGCGACCACTATTGCAGAGTATTTCCGAGATCGTGGAATGAACGTGATGCTCATGATGGATTCGGTAACCCGATATGCGATGGCACAAAGGGAAGTGGGTCTGGCCGTAGGCGAACCTCCGGCAATGAGAGGATATACGCCATCGGTTTTTGCAAGTTTGCCCAAACTGCTTGAACGGGCGGGTACAGGACCTACCGGTTCGATTACAGCCTTTTACACCGTTCTGGTCGATGGGGATGACATGAATGAACCAATCGCGGATGCGGTAAGGGGTATTCTGGATGGACACATTGTGTTAAATCGATCCATTGCAAATAAAGGTCATTTTCCAGCGATTGATGTGTTAGCCAGCATAAGCCGTGTTATGAAGGATATTGCTCCGGAAGAGCAGTTGGAAGCCGTTAATAATATGAAACGTTTGATGGCTGTGTACAAAGAATCGGAAGATTTGATCAATATTGGAGCTTACCAGCGGGGATCAAATGCAGCCATAGATGAATCGATAGACCAGATTGATAGTATATGGAACTTTACCAAGCAGAAAGTCGACGAGAAAGTCACTTTAAGTGAAGTACAGGAACGTTTGATTCTTGAATTTGCAAGGAGATGAATGGGTAAACGATGAAATTTCGATATCATTTCCAGAAAGTTGTTGACCTGAAGAGTAATGAAAAAACACAGGCAGAGTGGATGTTATCCACAGCGATCGGTAAACTTCAGACGGAGGAAGAACATCTGATACAACTTCTTAATGATAGAAGTAATCTGATCGGCATTATCCAATCTGCTACGGAAAATACAGCGTCTGTAAACAGTCTGCAGGAGATGCAGCGATATGTACATCACCTTGACGAGTGCATTTCACGCAAAAACAGTGATGTTAAACATGCTCAGGTCAATGTGCAACGGAATCAGACGTTTCTGAACGGTAAGATGGTTGATGAAAAAGTATGGCTTGGAGCGAGAGACAAGGCCAAGATCAAATTTCAGCAGGAGATGCTCCTCCGGGAACAGAACGATCTGGACGAGATGGCTACTGTACGCTTCGCTGCCAAAGCCGGACGCGCGAATTGATGTGAGCCGGACGCGAAGTTGTCTCGTGAAGGAGGAATGAACGATGGCTGTTAAAGATGATAGCGACATGGAAAAAGAGTCGGGAGGCGGTTGGGAAAAATTTCTGATGATTTCAATCCCGATTGTATTCACCGTAGTATTGCTAGGTGTACTACTTACGCTATTTAATGTAGATATTCGTAATAATTTGTTTGAATTCGCCAACAAGATACCGGTAGTTAAGGAATGGGTACCTGATCCTGTACTGGATCCGGAGAAGGAGAAGCTGGAGAAGAGTGAGCAGCAGGTTGAAAGTGCTGAAGCCACAATCGAAAAGCTGAAATCCCAAGTAACTGCCAAAGAAACAGAGCTCAAGGCAGCACAGGAAGCGACAACAACTGAAGCAAAGAAGGCCACGGACCTTCAGAAGAAGTTGGATGATGCGGAAAAAGCGGCTGAAACGGCTACAGCAGCAACGCCGGAAACGGAATCTGATTATCAGAAACAAATCAAAGATTTGGCTAAAATGTATGCTGACATGAGCCCAAGCAAAGCTGCACCGATTTTGCAAAATATGACGAATGAGGAAATGGTATTGTTGTTGAATGCCATGCAGTCATCTGCTCGGACCAAGGTGCTTGAAAAGATGGACCCGAAAACGGCAGCCGATGTCACCATGATGATGAAGGATGCTAAACCGTCCGGGGATCTGGCACTGGATGCGCTGCAATCCAGATTGAAGAAAGAAACCACAGCAACTTCAACTGCATCCACAACCACAAGCAAAAACCTGGATAAAAACCAGCTTAGTCAAACATTTGCTTCGATGTCTGCTTCAAGTGGTGCCAAGTTATTATTGGAAACATACAAGTTGAGTCCTGACAAAACATTGACCATCCTGAATTCAGTAGATGATGCAACACGCTCTCAATTGCTTGAGAACATGTCTTCAGAGGATTCGGTTGAAACTGCAAAAATTTTGAACAGATTAATGGGTAACAAGTAGAACTGATTACTCTGTATAACCGAGAGGAGGTGAAAATAAATGTCGATTGTATATCAAATGGCATCCACAGCATCTGCAAAAGCAACGGGGACAGGTCAGACAACCGGAGCACAATCGAAAGGTTCAGCTGCAGGTGCTAGCGGTGAATTTCTCCAAACTCTTGCACAATCGCTATCTGGAGGAAACACAGAAGGTGATAGTTCAAGCGCTACTGGAAGTTTAACTGCCAATCCGTTGTTGTTTTCCTTTGCTACAAGTGAAGAAGGAGAAGCGGCATCAATCACAGATATACTGAATTCGTTGTTCACGGACTTGGATTCACTTGACGAAGCTTTGGAAAATGACCCAGCTCTACTTGCAGGTTTGCAAACTCTGATTCAACAGATGTATACACAATTAAGTGATCCTTCAGGTACTAATGCAGAAGGTTCCGACGAGTCTTCGAACGGAGCCGAAAGTGTAAAAACAGTACCCGCAATTGAACTGTCGCAGCATCCTGCAGCAGTACGTTTTGTTCTGCAAGATATGCTTACACAATTAGTAGCTGGAATGAATGATCCTGAGAGTAACGTTGCGAAGAACGCTCCTGAATTCAAACATTTGTTACAATCTCTGCAGAGTCAGCTTCAAGAGGCTGGAGTGGATACCACTAGTAACAAAGGATGGACTGAACTGAAATCCATACTGGATACATTGACTGCAGTTAAGGATCAGACTGCACAAGTTGCTCCAAGTACTTCGCTTCAAACATCCAAACAGGATTCGGTCGTACCACAAGTTCTTGTTGCGGCAGTGGCGAATTCTGGATCCCAGGTGAAAGCTGAAGCTGAGACAACATCTGCTTCAAATGCAGGTGGAGAAGTGGAACACTCAACCATCATTACTGCAGGAGAGCTGTCCTTGCGTTCATCAGGTACAACAGCAGGAAAACCGGCTGAACCTGTAATGCAAACATCACAGTTTGCCAAGGAAATGACACAGTTTGTTGTTAACAAGCTGGATATTGTCCAGCAAAAAGGATTTTCCGAGGCGACCATCTCACTTCGGCCTGAGCATCTAGGTAAGTTGGATGTTCAAATTACCTTACAGAACGGGCAGTTGGTTGCACGGTTTATGACTGAGCATACGATGGCTAAAGACATGCTTGAACAACAAATGACGCAGCTGCGTTCATCACTTCAAGCCCAGGGAATTCAAGTGGAACGACTTGAGGTTACCCAGAACAGTTCAATCGGATCACAGATGTATCAGGACGGAGGCCGTCAGCCGGGAAGTAACTCTCAACAACAACGCCGTTCGCGTGAGCGTGAGGAACAATCGGATGATGCTATAGCTACAGCAGGGATTCAAGAAGAATTGCGTAACTGGCGTAGCGAGCAAGTCGAAGGAAACGAATTACAGAGAGATACGTTTAGTGCTGAGGCTTAAATAGAAATGAGGTGAGTAAATGGCTAATGAAAATGTTTCAATGAATAATACCTGGCCGAACTATTCGGCAGCCAATAAAGCAACCACAAGTGCTGCAACAAAAGAATTGGGTAAAGATCAGTTTCTAAAAATCCTGATTACCCAGCTGCAAAATCAAGACCCGATGCAGCCAATGGAGGATAAGGAATTTATCGCTCAAATGGCACAGTTCAGCTCAGTGGAACAACTGGTCAATATTTCTACGCAGCTTAAAACATTGAACCAGTCCCTTGGTGCTGTATCCGGCATGATTGGCATGGAGGTAAGTTGGCTTTCTTCTAATAAAGATGATAACGGAACTCTTCGTCAGGGTATTGTAGATTCCATCATTGTAAGAGATAGCGTTCAATACGCAAAAGTGGGCAACGACGAGATTAAGCTGGATGAGATCATTCAGGTGAATTATCCAAAACAGGCAGAAGAGAGTCAAACTCCGGTACAGAACGTTCAGGATGTAACTCCTGAAACGAACGAGAGCCAGGAAGTTGAATCATCCGCTGAAACGGGTGATACAGAAGATAGCGGGAAAACGATATGAGTGATCGCATAACGGTTGGACAATTATACGCAGGCCCGATTACACCGAATATGCTTCAAAGACCCAAAACGGGAGAAGCTTCGGCTATACCCGAAAAACCTTTTGCAAAGGTGCTGGAAGATAATCTTCTGAAATTGAGCAATCATGCTGCCAAACGATTGGAACAGCGTGGTATTGAACTCAAGACCGAGCAAATGGAACAGATTGGTTCTGCTTTGGACAAAGCTGCTGCCAAAGGAGCCAAAGAGTCATTGATTTTAATGCAGGATATGGCTTTTATCGTCAATGTCAAAAATCGTACTGTGGTTACAGCTATGGATAGTGAGAGCATGAAGAATAATGTGTTCACTCAGATTGATAGTGCCGTAATCATTTCTTGACCGGCTGGCCCTTCTCGGGAGCCGGAATGCCGCTGACCGACTGATGCGGTAACCAAATGAAGACTGGGAGGATTTTTAAAAATGTTGAAATCAATGTACTCAGGCGTTTCCGGGATGCGGGGTTTCCAAACAAAACTCGACGTAATTGGTAACAATATTGCGAACGTAAACACGGTTGGCTTCAAAGGCAGTCGGGTTATGTTCAAAGATATTATGAGCCAAACAACGGCAGGGGTAACTGCCCCAACTGATGCTCCATCTGGTGGTGTGAATGCAAAGCAAATCGGTTTGGGTGTATCTGTGGGATCTATAGATACACTGCATCTCGCAGGAAGCCCAATGACTACAAACAATCCGACAGACTTACGTATTAACGGAGATGGCTTTTTTCTTGTCTCCCTGGGTGGAGATCAGGAAATTCCTTACTTGACACGTGCAGGGGATTTCCATGTTGATGCTGCTCGAAATCTTGTAACTTCAGATGGTTTGTTCGTCTTAAGTAGTGAGGGAGAGCCCATTACAATTGGGGATGATGTTGTTTCATTCACAATCGGACAGAACGGTATGATTAATCAGACAATGGCTGATGGAACAATCGAAGGCGATACTCAAATTGGAATAGGGAAGGTAGTTAACCCTGAAGGATTGGAAAAAATAGGGGGTAACCTATACCGGATGACAGCTAACGCAAATCCTGACGGTACTCTTGATCCTTTAACAGCGAACAGTGCTGAGGACGGAACAGGAGCAATCATTGCTGGACAGCTCGAGATGTCTAACGTGGATCTGACTGGAGAGTTTACTGAGATGATCGTAGCTCAACGTGGATTCCAGGCAAACTCCCGAATCATTACAACGTCGGATGAAATACTTCAGGAAGTTGTTAACCTGAAACGTTAATAACTGATTAATGAATTTTTAAAACGTGGGGGAGCTTGCTCCTCCCACTCTGATTAAGGGGGCTTAGCATGATTTCGGTTACGCGGTTAAATGGTTCTCCCATGTGGTTAAATGCGCTGATGGTTGAAATTGTGGAAGAGACGCCGGATACGTATATTACTCTGGTAACTGGAAAGAGACTGATTGTGCTTGAAAAAGCTGCTGACGTTATTTCCAAGATTAAAGATTACAACCGTGAAATCGGGGTTCAGGCAGCCACTATTAAAGTGCAGCAAACGGAGGAATCCTGATGAAAAAAATGATGCCCTGGCTTGCAACAATGTTGCTGGCGATAACACTCATTGTGGTGGTTGTGTTTGTATTTATGCAAGGACAGAACGGGAATAAGGACGACACACATACGGCGGCAGCCTCAGAAGCTAAGAAGATGACTGCGGATGAGATTGTAGAGGTTTCCTCTGAGCTTGGAGAAATTAAAACCAATTTGGCTGATACGGATCATGTTGTAGTTGTCAGCTTCTCATTCAAGTTGTCAGACAAAACAGCCAAAGAAGATTTCGAGAAAATCAAAGAAATTACAGTGAAGCCTATTATCATTCAGACGTTTGCGGATACAAAGTCTGAGGAGCTGGCTACAGCGAAGGGCCGCGTACAATTTAATGAGAGATTGACGGGACTAATTAATGAAGCTTTACCTGAAGGTAAGTTGAGCAGCACCAGTTTTTCAGCTTTTGTAATGGCGCCAATGTAAATGAACAGAACACGCTGTAGACCTGTAAGGGGGTGAGAACATGGTGGATGTATTATCACAAAATGAGATTGACGCCCTATTAGCAGCCCTTTCTTCTGGTGAAATGGACGCAGAAGAATTGAAGAAGGAAGAAACTCAGAAGAAAATCAGATCGTACGATTTTAAGCGGGCAGTGCGTTTTTCCAAAGACCATATCAGAAGCTTGACTCGTATTCACGAAAACTTTGCACGCTTTCTCACCACTTATTTTTCAGCCCAACTGCGGACGTTCGTTCAAATCAATGTCGTTCAGGTCGAACAGTTGCCTTATGATGAGTTTATCCGTTCTATTCCTAAGATGACGATATTGAACATTTTTGAAGCGGAGCCACTACAGGGACGAATGGTGATGGAAGTCCATCCAAACGTGGGATATGCGATGTTGGATCGCCTGCTTGGTGGAACCGGAATTGCTCCAACCAAGATCGCATCCATGACGGAGATTGAGACGACCATCATGGAGCGGATATTCAGCCGAGCATTTGAAAGTTTGCAGGAAGCATGGAAGACTGTGTTGGATATTTCCCCAAGGATGGAAGCGCTCGAGACCAATCCGCAATTTATGCAGATTGTATCTCCCAATGAGACCATTGCTCTGATCTCGCTCAGTACCAAAATTGGTGACACGACAGGCATGATCAATCTATGTATACCGCATGTCGTTCTTGAACCTATTATGTCACGGTTGTCAACTCATCAGTGGTTTGTTTCGGAGAAGAAAACGAGAGCTCCGGAGGAGTATGATGCTCTAAAAGAGCGTGTAAACAAAGCCAAGTTACCAATCGTTGCGGAATTGGGAGAATCGAGAATTTCAATTGCAGAATTTCTGGGTCTGTCCGTTGGCGATGTCATTACGTTGAACAAACCAGTTGATGAGGGACTTTCCATTAAAGTGGGTGACAAACTGAAATACATGGGCAGTCCGGGGACAATCAAAGACCGTGTGGCTGTGCAAATAGACAAGATTGTCACCGAAGGAGTTGAAGAATTTGACGAGTAAGGATTATTTATCCCAAGAAGAAATCGATGCTTTGCTCAGGCAATCGGAATCGATAAACAGCTCGGAACCCGCTGAAAAGACGGTTGATGATTTTTTGACCGAGCTGGAGCAGGATGCCTTGGGGGAGATTGGTAACATTACATTTGGTAGCGCGGCAACAGCCTTATCCACGCTATTAGGCCTCAAAGTAGATATTACAACACCTAAAGTTTCTATCATTAGTCGAACGCAGTTTGAAGAAGCTTTTCCTAAGCCACATGTTGCCGTTCATGTGAATTACGTGGATGGATTCGAAGGTATTAACTCACTTGTTATCAAGAAGAGAGATGCCCAAGTCATCGCTGATTTGATGTTGGGTGGAGAAGGAAATCCGGTCGATGAAGAACTGAATGAAATCCATATTAGTGCAGTACAGGAAGCGATGAACCAGATGATGGGTTCCTCTGCAACCTCAATGTCCACGATTTTTAATCGTTTTGTGAATATTTCCCCTCCGGGAATCGATATTCTCAATCTGGAGAGTGGAGAGGGTGTAAGTAATCTTCCAGCAGATGAGACACTTATCCAAGTTTCATTTCGTTTGTTAATCGGGGATCTGATCGATTCCAATCTGATGCAGTTGCTTCCAGTACATTTTGCCAAAAGCATGGTAGATATGCTGATTGGAGGCGCTCAGGAGTCAACTGCCAGCGCACCAGTGGCATCAACACCTGAACCTGCGCCAGCAGCTGTACCAGCAACGCCACCACCGGTTGCGGAGCAGCCGCCCGTTCAGCACCAACAGGCTCCACAGGCTCCACAACAGCCTGCTCAGGACTATAACGGATATGGACAGGCCCCGATGGGTATGCCTCAAGGAATGCCGCCACAGCAGCCGTATGGCATGCCACCGCAGCAACCTTATGGTGCACCTCAACATTACGGTGGAATGCCAAATAGGAATGTTAACGTACAACCAGTTCAATTCGCCAATTTGCAAAATGGGGCGTATGGTCAGGTAGACGAAAACAATTTGAATTTATTGATGGACATTCCCCTTAAGGTCACCGTAGAATTAGGAAGGACCCAGAAGCAAATTAAAGATATTTTGGAACTGTCACAGGGTTCGATTGTCGAACTGGATAAGTTAGCCGGGGAACCTGTCGATATTTTGGTGAATAACAAACTGATCGCCAAGGGAGAAGTTGTCGTTATTGACGAAAACTTTGGTGTTCGTGTTATAGATATCGTTAGCCAATGGGACCGAATTCAGAAATTACAATAAGCACAATTTAGGGAGGACTTGAATCAAGATGGCAAACCGAATTTTAGTCGTAGACGACGCTGCATTTATGAGAATGATGATCCGGGACATTTTGTCCAAAAATGGATATGAGGTTGTTGGTGAGGCACAGGATGGCTCACAAGCAATTGAGAAATTTAAAGAGCTTCGTCCAGATCTAATCACAATGGATATTACGATGCCTGAGATGGACGGCATTGCAGCTTTGAAAGAAATCAAGAAGATTGATGCTAACGCTAAAGTAATTATGTGCTCCGCGATGGGTCAACAAGCGATGGTAATCGACGCTATTCAAGCAGGTGCTAAAGACTTTATCGTTAAACCGTTCCAATCTGACCGGGTTATCGAAGCGATCAGCAAGACACTGGGCGTTTAAGAGACATGATGATGGCTCAGGGTGATATTCCAGGAGGAGCTGGCGTGGGAAGTAATTATTATTTACAGCTTGTATGGGTGATTGTTGTCCTGGCCGTCATCCTGGCCCTTATTGTTTATCTGATCCGTTTTCTAAACAAAAGGAATCAGCAAATGTTCCGGCACGGCACAATTCGTACCCTGGGCGGAGTTGGACTGGGGCAAAACAAGTCATTGCAAATTATGGAAATTGGTGGATGTGTATATCTGCTTGGTGTAGGTGAAGACATCCAGTTGATAGATAAGGTTTCGGATCTGGAAGAGGCCCAAAGAATCATTGATTCCTTCGAACGAGATGCTGCTGCACAACAAGGAAATCTCTCACCTCTCATTGCCAAGCTCACAAAACGTTTCCGTAAAGAAGAACCGCCGCGGGAAATGGAACTAGAGGACACAACTTCTTTTCACGAAATGTTTGAATCCAAACTTCGGCAGATGCCTAACCGTAAAGAGAAGATGGAAAAGCTCCTGGATAAAGACAATACTACAGATCGGTCGAGGGATTCATGAAGAAAAAGATTTGGTTAGCGTGTTGTTTATTAGGACTTATCAGTCTGGCATCTGTAACGGTTGCCTTTGCCGAACCCATTCCGAATATTGATATTCAGATTGGAAACGGTGATGGAGGAACACCAAGCACGAGTTCACTGTCCATCATTCTGTTAATTACGGTGCTTAGTATTGCTCCAGCAATGCTTGTACTGATGACCAGTTTTACCCGGATTGTAATTGTGCTCGGTTTTATACGTACATCTTTGGGTACACAACAAATGCCACCCAATCAGGTGCTGGTCGGTTTGGCGCTATTTCTGACACTTTTCATTATGTCGCCGACGTTGTCTTCCATAAATCAGGTAGCGCTTCAGCCCTATCTCCAGGGAGAGCTTACGCAAACCGAGGCACTTGAAAAAGCAGCGGATCCCATGAAGAAATTTATGTTTAGTCACACCAGAGAAAAAGATCTTCTGCTGTTTATGAAGTACAATCAGACTGAACAACCAAAGACCTATCAGGATATCCCAATTACTGTTATGGTGCCGGCATATGTAATCAGTGAGTTGAAGACAGCATTCCAGATGGGGTTTATGATTTTTATTCCGTTTCTGGTTATAGACATTGTTGTCGCGAGTACACTCATGGCAATGGGGATGATGATGCTTCCGCCGGTCATGATCTCATTACCTTTCAAAATACTGCTCTTTGTCCTTGTGGACGGGTGGTATCTGGTTGTCAAGTCACTGTTACTGAGTTTTAACACTTGATCCGGAAAGTTAAAGGAGGACGGTCATGACTTCGGAATTTATTATCGGTCTGGCCGGGAAAGCGGTATACACGTCATTGCTGGCCAGCGCACCTATGCTTATACTAGCTCTGGTTGTAGGACTTGCAATCAGTATTTTTCAAGCGACAACTCAAATTCAGGAACAAACATTAGCTTTTGTGCCCAAGATTGTTGCCGTACTTCTGTCAGTACTTTTGTTTGGACCTTGGATCTTAAATATCTTGGTCGATTTCACGTTTAATATTCTCGATAATCTATACAGATACATAGGGTAGGCTTTAGCAGATGGAGACATTGTTGCAAAGTTTCCCTGTCGCTCTGCTTATGTTTTGTCGAATCACATCATTTTTTGTAACTGCACCAGTTTTCTCGGCTCGAAATGTGCCGGCTTCAGTTAAAATAGGTATCTCTGCATTTGTCACATTGTCTGTCTATCTGATTTACGGAATAGACCAGACCGTACCCACAGACCTGAGTTATGTCTTATTGATCATCAGAGAGATTCTAATTGGCCTGCTTTTAGGTTTTGTGGCTTATCTGTTGATGACGGCAGTTCAGACTGCGGGGACCTTTATCGATCTACAGATCGGTTTTGGTATGGCCAATGTATACGATCCAATGACAGGTGCTTCCGCTCCACTTACGGGTAACTTGAAGTATGCATTTGCTATGCTTCTGTTTCTGACAATGAATGGTCACCATTATTTGCTGGATGCGATAGTTTACAGTTACCGGTGGGTACCATTATCTAATGTGTTTTTCCTACGGTTGGCAGATGGAAGTATTGCTGAATTTTTGATTCAGACCTTAGGTCAATCATTTATGCTGGCTTTTCAGATGTCGGCTCCGATTGTAGTTGCGTTGTTTTTGACGGATGTTGGATTGGGTTTTTTGGCCAAAACTGCTCCTCAATTTAATGTATTTGCAGTTGGGTTGCCGCTTAAGTTACTCGTTGGTCTTGCTATTTTGCTTTTGCTGGTTCCCAGTTTCTCCTTTGTATTTAGTCAATTGTTCGAAGCGATATTCAGATCGATGGAAAAATTGCTTGGTACCATTGGACAAAGGCCCGGCTGAGTGAAACGGAGGAAAAGACACGGATGAAACTTCAACTCGACCTCCAGTTGTTTTCAGGGGAGAAGACGGAGAAAGCTACCCCGAAAAAGAGACAGGATACACGAAAAAAAGGACAGGTTGTAAAAAGCGCTGAACTATCTGGCGCATCCATTCTCCTAATCGTGTTTTTGATCATGATGGTATTCAGCAATTTCTATAAAGAACGTATAGTTCGTCTGTTTACAGATATCTTCATCAATCGATTGAGTATGGATATCACCGGAGAGAATGTGATGGCGCTTATGATGCGCTATGGCATTGAAGTTTTGTTATTGATCGCTCCCGTTTTGCTGGGTGCGTTCCTGGTTGCTTTGATCGTTAACTACATGCAAGTTGGTTTTCTTCTTGTAGGGGAAGGTTTGAAGCCAAAACTTGAGAAACTGGACCCGATTAAAGGTTTCAAAAATATATTCTCTCTCCGCTCATTAGTGGAATTTGCTAAATCCATTTTGAAAATGTCGCTTATCGGTTATCTCGTTTACAGTACAATTAAAGGCTACCAGTCAGATATTGCTTCACTTTCTCATTTTTCATTGGATGCTATTTTACATTTCGCTGCGTCGATCACTTTAAGTCTTGGTATCAAGATTGCAGTGGCATTAATGATACTTGCGATATTTGATTACATGTATCAGAAGTATGACCATGAGAAGAAGATTCGTATGTCCAAGCAAGACATCAAAGACGAGTACAAGAAAATGGAAGGTGATCCGCTGATCAAAGGTAAAATCCGGGAACGCCAGCGTCGTATGGCTATGCAGCGTATGATGCAGGAAGTGCCAAATGCGGATGTAATCATCACGAACCCGACCCACTTTGCGGTTGCGCTAAAGTATGAAGGTTCCGAGATGGAGGCACCACAGATTATTGCCAAAGGTCAGGATTATGTCGCCTTGCGTATTAAGGAAATAGCCAAAGAAAACGGTGTTATTACGATGGAAAACAAGCCGCTGGCACGGGCATTGTTCCAGAGAGCCGAGATTGGTGACGCTATACCGGCCGATTTGTTTCAAGCGGTAGCTGAAGTGCTGGCTTATGTATATAAACTAAAGGGCAGAACGAAATAAAAGGGGATCGGAGGCCGTACATTCATTGAAGATTAAAGATATAGCTGTCCTTGCGGGTATCATTGGCATTGTGTTGATGATGATTCTTCCGATCCCAACCTGGCTGTTGGACTTGTTGCTGGTCGTCAATATTTCAATTGCACTGATGATACTCCTTGTTGCAATGAACAGCAAAGAAGCGTTGCAGTTTTCTATTTTTCCAGCTTTGCTGTTGATCACTACACTATTCCGACTGGCTCTGAACATTTCGACTACCAAGCTAATTCTTGGTGAAGGGGATGCTGGAGCTGTAGTTGCTACCTTTGGTAGCTGGATTGCTGGAGGGCAAATTGCAATTGGATTTATCGTGTTTTTGATCCTCGTTGTCGTTCAGTTTATCGTTATTACAAAGGGGTCTGAGCGCGTAGCTGAAGTTGCTGCCCGATTCACCCTCGATGCGATGCCTGGTAAACAAATGAGTATTGATGCGGATCTGAATGCGGGTCTGATCAACGAGCAACAAGCTCGTGAGCGTCGTTCCAAAATTGAACGTGAAGCCGATTTCTATGGAGCGATGGATGGAGCAAGTAAATTCGTAAAAGGTGACGCAATTGCAAGTATTATCATCCTCCTGATCAATCTCATTGGTGGATTTATTATCGGTATGACTGTGCATGGGATGGCTTTCGCAGATGCGATGGCAACGTACTCTGTACTGACTATCGGAGATGGATTGGTAAGCCAAATCCCGGCTCTGCTTATTTCCACAGCAGCAGGACTTATCGTCACCAGAGCGTCATCAGAAGGAAACCTGGCAGATGATATTACGGGGCAACTGTTTACATATCCAATACTAATTTATATCGTAGCTTTCGTTATTGCCATGCTCGGTTTCTTCACACCAATTCATGTTATTACTACGCTTCCGTTGGCAGGTGTGTTGGCATATGCCGCGTGGCGTATGCAGAATAATCTGAATTTGAAACAAGTAGCGGAAGAACAGTTGGAAGAAGAACAGCAGATTGAAGAGGTTAGAAGTCCTGAAAGTGTAATTAACCTGCTTCAGGTGGACCCTATTGAGTTTGAATTTGGTTATGGTTTAATACCACTTGCTGATAATCAGCAGGGTGGGGACTTATTGGATCGGATCATTATGATTCGGAGGCAGTGTGCTCTTGAACTGGGGTTGGTCGTTCCGGTCATACGGATTCGAGATAATATCCAGCTCAGACCCAATGAGTATGTTATCAAAATCAAGGGTAATGTGGTAGGTGGCGGAGAACTGTTGTTGAATCATTACCTTGCCATGAGTCCTGGCTATGATGAGGAGTCTGTGACAGGTATTGAAACGACGGAACCTGCTTTTGGACTTCCGGCACTATGGATTGATGAAGTAACCAAAGACAGAGCCGAACTTGCAGGATATACGGTCGTTGATCCGCCTTCCGTTGTGGCTACACATCTGACGGAACTGATTAAGAAACATGCGCATGAGTTACTTGGAAGACAAGAAACAAAAGCACTTGTGGATAATCTCAGAGAGAACTATTCTGCCCTTGTGGATGAACTGATCCCTTCTCTACTTTCCATTGGTGATGTACAGAAAGTGCTTGCCAAGTTATTGCGTGAGAAAATATCTATTCGAGATATGGTTACCATCTTCGAGACACTGGCTGACTATGGTACGTATACGAAAGATCCTGATGTGCTGACTGAATACGTCAGACAATCCCTCTCACGTCAGATTACTCAGCAGTTCTCACAGAAAGGTGAGACACTTCGAGTGATCACGGTTGGACCTGGTCTTGAGAAGAAAATTGCTGAAAGTGTGCAACAATCGGATCAAGGCAGTTATCTTGCTCTAGACCCTGTATCTACACAAAGTGTATATCAGAAGCTCAGTGAACAAGTGAACCGTTTGATTCAATCAGGTCAACAACCTGTTGTATTAACTTCTCCAACCATTCGGATGTATCTGCGTCAGGTTATTGAACGTACTATGCAGGACATTCCTGTGCTTTCCTACAGCGAGTTGGAGCCGAATGTTGAAATTCAAAGTATCGGGGTGGTGAACTTATGAGAGTAAAACAATACGTTGTTGAGACCATGCCCGAAGCTATGCTTCAAATTCGCAAAGACCTGGGAAGTGATGCCGTTATTCTGTCCACCAAAGAGATTAAGGTGGGCGGTGTAATGGGAATGTTTCGCAAAAAACGGATCGAAGTTGTAGCTGCAGTGGATAAGGAAGAAAACAAGCAAACAACAAAGCCAGTACAAAATCAATTCACACCTGTACCTCGTGCATTTGTACCTGAGGCTTATCGGCAAACAGCTCGTTCGTTTGTTGCGGCTTCTGATGAGTCGGTGACAACGAATACAGCTGATCAAAGTGTACAGGACCAATCTGTGGCTGCACCGTCTGTGTTTGAATCGCGTAATATCGGTTCAAACATAGACAGCGGCTCAGGTTCTTCGAGCACGGATCATAAACCGCGACCGCAAGGGGCGGATTTTTCGGGTTCAACAACTGCTCCGAAGCCAACAGGTTCAGACCTGCAGCAGGATAAGTTGATGACTGAATTGCAGGATCTTAAACAGATGGTGACCAGGCTTTCAAAGCAAGGTACTTCTGCGGACCCTGTGCCAGAGGAACTGCATACGATCCGAGAACGTTTGACAGAACAAGATGTTTGGCCTGAAGTATGGGAATCCTGGTTTGATTCAATTCAAGCAAAATGGTCTGAGGATGGATTAAAAGAACAGGATGTAGAGCAAATAGTGAAGCTTGAGGTTATGCACTTTTTGGAGCAACGTATTGAAGAAGGCATTCTTCCTACCACGCGAATCGTCTATGTAGCTGGACCAACCGGTGTAGGGAAAACTACGACAATTGCAAAATTGGCTGCTGAACAAATGTTCAAAAAACAGCGTAAAGTTGGATTCATTACATCAGATACGTATCGGATCTCGGCGGTAGAACAGCTTAGAACGTATGCATCTATACTGAATGTTCCACTTGAGGTGGTGCAATCGCCTGGTGATACACAACGTGCCATTTCTCGATTAGAGAATTGTGATTTGATCTTTATGGATACAGCGGGTAGAAACTACAGAAATGAATTACTTGTTTCAGAACTGCAAAGTTTGCTTGCTCCTGTAGAGAATAGCGAAACCTTTCTGGTCATGAGTATGACTTCCAAAAGTGCTGATATGGTGCAGATCACGGAACATTTCAGTAAATATGGACTGGATAAGGTGATTTTCACCAAAATGGATGAGACTGGGAGCTGCGGTCCGCTATTTAACTTGTTACACCGTTTTCCACTCAAGCTCGCATATGTGGCAAATGGACAAAATGTTCCAGACGATTTGTTGAAACCAGATGCAGATTCGTTGTCCAAACAGTTGCTGGGAGAATGGTCACAATGAAGGATCAGGCAGCTACACTTCGAAGTATGGTCTCCGCGCCATTGGAAATGGAAGGCATTGAGCGAGATATTCGATCCTCGAAAATTATTACTGTGGCCAGTGGTAAGGGAGGTGTTGGCAAATCCAATTTCACACTGAACTTTGCCTTGGCATTGCAGGCTTTGGGGCAAAAGGTACTTGTATTTGATGCTGATATTGGAATGGCTAATATTGATGTTCTTATGGGTACGTCTTCTTCCTATAATCTTTACCACCTGTTGTACCGACAAAAATCCATAAGGGAAATCATACAACTGGGTGCCAGTGGCTTGCCTTACATTGCTGGAGGATCGGGCATGAAAGAGTTGTTCTCATTGTCTGATCGTGATCTGGAGTTTTTCGCCAGTCAAGTCGAGGATATTGCCCAGGAAATGGATTATGTCATCTTTGACACTGGGGCAGGACTCTCCAGAGAGAATATGAAGTTCATCGGTGCTGCTGATGAATGCCTGATTATAACTACACCTGAACCGACTTCAATAACCGATGCTTATGCTTTAGTTAAAGTTATGCACGGCCAGGAAAATGCTACACCCTTTCGGATGATCGTTAACCGGGTGGAAGACGAACGAGAAGCGGAACGGGTGGCAGAAAAAATAGCTGGAGTGGCGAGGCGGTTTTTGCAGACGGATATTCCGCTGCTTGGGTATATTTCAGAAGACGCCCAGGTAGTCAAGGCGGTTAAAAGGCAAATGCCCTATAGTCTGGCTTATCCCAATGCCAAAGCCTCTAAAGATATAGAGAAACTTGCTCTTCGTTATCTGGCTGTACCTGCAACTCCGGGATCCGGAACCTTGACAGGAATCAGGGGATTTATGAATAAGTGGCTTAAACGAACAACATGATTTCTGAATAAAGGAAACAGGGGTGACACAACATGGCGGCGTATCAAGTATTGGTTGTCGATGATTCCGCTTTTATGCGTAAGATTGTTACGGATTTGATCCAAGCGGATCCGGAATTCAAGGTTACGGCAACGGCATCAAACGGTAGAGAAGCGATTCAAAAATCACTAGAATTGAAACCCGATATTATTACAATGGACGTTGAGATGCCCGAAATGAATGGGTTGGATGCATTAAAATCAATTATGAAGGAATCTTTCGTTCCTGTGATTATGCTCTCTGGTATCAATGAACAAGGCATGAAAGAAACCATTATGGCGCTTGAAGCCGGGGCATTTGACTTCATTCGCAAACCATCTATTTCACATGACCAGGATATTGCTCAAGTTGGTAAAGCCTTGGTTGAGCGCATGCGTGCTGCGATGAATGAGGTCAAAAGAAAAGCTGATCGTGAGTTATCCATGAAAAATAGAGACATGTTGCGAGGAGCAGTTGCTCCCCCAACTCAGCCAGTGCAGAAAGAACTGCCGGCTAGGGATCGAGCGGAGCCTGTAAAAAAAACGATCGAACCTGTCGAGACGATTCAACGCTCTCTTCGAGAGCGGACTGAAGCCTTTCAGGCCAAAGCCAAGAAACCAATTGAACCATTGTCACCTTCAAAACCAGGTCGCGTAGAGAATAAACCGGAGCCTTTGCCAAAGGCTGAGCGTAATTTGGGGACGAAGGCAGAAAAAGCAGTGAGGTCAGCTAATCCAGTACAGACTCCAAAGGAAGTTCGACTACCTAATGCAGCTAGAGTGGCAGCTGATCAAATAGCGGCAACTTCTGCCTCTGCAAAAGCCAAGGATGTAATCAAGCCTAATCCTGTTCCCAAAGGTGGAGGGGGACTGGAAGGACCATTCAACAAACTTGTGGCAATAGGTTGTTCTACGGGTGGACCGAGGGCTCTCAAGACATTGCTCGAGCAGTTGCCTGCTGATTTGCCTGCACCGGTCATTATTGTGCAGCATATGCCGCCCAATTTCACACGTTCTCTGGCTCAACGATTGAATACATTCAGTCCACTGCATGTGGTTGAAGCTGAAGAGGGCATGGTTCTGAAAAAAGGAACCGCCTATATAGCACCCGGCGGATTCCATGTGAAAGTTAACAAAACAGCAGACGGGAAGTTTATCGTGAAGTTGACTGAAGATCAACCAGTGAATGGCCATAGACCTTCAGTGGATACGATGTTTGAGTCACTTCTGCCGTTTACATCTTTACAAAGGCATCTTGTTTTGCTAACGGGAATGGGAAGTGATGGAGCACGTATGATGAAGAGATTATACGAAGCCGGAGTTACATCAACCTTTGCCGAGAATGAAGAAACATGTGTTGTATATGGTATGCCGCGTTCTGCTGTAGAGCTGCAATGCGTTCGTCATCTTCTGCCATTGCAGGAGATTGCTTCTAAACTTGTTCAAGCAGTGAAATAACGGAGTGTAACTCACGGAGGAGGTGCCTCACAATGGACATGAACCAATATTTATCCATGTTTATTGATGAGTCTAATGATCATCTGCAATCGCTTAACGAAAACATGCTTCAACTTGAAGGCAATCCGGAAGACCTGGGCATAGTTCAGGTTATATTCCGCTCTGCTCATACCTTGAAGGGTATGGCAGCAACTATGGGCTTTGAAGATTTGGCATCACTGACACATAAAATGGAAAATGTGTTGGATCTGGTTCGTAATGAGAAGTTGAAAATGCAGGATTACATTTTTGATACCATGTTCAAGAGTCTGGACGCTTTGGAAACTATGGTTCAGGATATTACCGAAGGTGGACAAGGTAAAGCAGATGTATCGTCGATCGTAGCTTCACTTCAAGCCATTGAAAATGGTGAAATGACAAACGGAAATGGACCTGCTACAGAAACAAACAAGCCGGCTAACGCTTCAATCTCTTCGGCTGTGGAGCTGGATGAATTCCAATATTCAGTGCTGGATCAGTCGATCGCCGAAGGTCATCGTGTGTTCTACGTGGATGTGCTTGTTAGCGAGCATAGCCAGTTAAAAGGTGTACGGGCTTATATGGTCTTTGATATGCTGGAACGTTCAGGTGAAGTCGTTAAGGCTTACCCATCCGTTCAGGATATTGAGCAGGAGAAGTTTGAGCGCAGTTTCTCGTTGTATTACATAACAACTAAAGAAGCGCACGAACTGGAAGAAGGCATCATGAGTATCTCTGAAATTGAAAGTGCAAAGCTCATTCAACTGGATCAGGAGACTCTTCAGCAGATGGCCAATCAGGTAGCAGCTACAGTTGAAGCGCCACCCGCACCAACAGCTGTAGCTGAGGTTGCTTCGCCGGATAAGAATTCTGTACCCAAAGAAGAAACCACAACGGCACCAGCTAAAACAGCTGCACCGAAGCAAGCTGCTGCACCTTCACGTACCATTCGTGTGGATATTGAACGTCTCGACGTATTGATGAACCTGTTCAGTGAATTGTTGATTGACCGTTCACGTCTGGAGCAACTGGCCAGTGAAACAGGCAACAATGATTTATCCGATACAGTAGCTCATTTAAGTCGAGTTAGCACAGATTTGCAAAATATTGTACTGAAATTGCGAATGGTTCCGGTAGATACCGTATTTAATCGATTCCCGCGCATGATCCGTGATCTGGCTAAGACACTTGATAAAAAAATCGATCTGGTGATTACAGGTGCTGAGACGGAACTGGATCGTACGGTAATTGATGAGATTGGTGATCCGCTTGTGCATTTACTGCGTAACGCGGTTGACCATGGTGTGGAATCCATTGCAGAGCGTGTAGCTGCAGGTAAACCAGAGATGGGTACAGTAAACCTGCGTGCCTTCCACAGTGGAAATCACGTATTTATCGAAATTGAAGATGATGGTAAAGGTATCTATCGCGACAAGCTTTTGAAAACCGCGATCAAACGTGGTGTTGTTACCGAAGAACAAGGTGCCAAGATGAGTGATGATGAAGTGAATCAACTGTTGTTCGCACCTGGTTTTAGTACTGCTGATATTATCTCGGATATCTCTGGCCGGGGTGTTGGCTTGGATGTAGTAAAATCGAAGATCACTTCGCTTGGCGGTAATGTAACGATTCATTCAACTCCAGGCAAAGGCACGAACTTCTCTGTTCAGCTTCCGTTGACACTATCCATTATTGCTGCAATGCTTGTACGACTTGGTTCTGAGAAATATGCTGTTCCGTTGTCCTCCATTGTAGAGACGGCCATTGTACAACGTGAGCAAGTTCGTAATATTCACGGCAATAAAATGATCACATTCCGTGAGTCACTGATTCCGTACTTGTCTTTGAGCGAAGTATTCTCTGTACCGGATTTCAATGACGCTGATGAGCAAGAAACAGAAATTGTCGTGATTCGCAAAGGCGACCGTCTTGCAGCCGTAGCTGTTGAAGAATTTATTGGACAAAGTGAGATTGTTCTCAAATCAATGGGAACCTATCTTCCTGCTATTGAAGGAATCTCTGGAGCAACCATTCTCGGAGATGGACAAGTAGCCCTGATTCTTGATCCTAATGCATTTATTAAATAAGCATAGAGCTAAGTCTTACATTTAATAGGGAGGTTTTTTACATGGAAGAAGAGTTGAAAGTCATCGTCTTTAAATTGGGTTCCGAAGAGTATGGTATTGAGGTAGACAAGGTTCAGACGATTGAGCGCATGATGCCAATTACCCGTGTCCCCAAGACACTTTCCTTTGTAAAAGGAGTTATTAATCTACGCGGTGTTGTAATTCCAGTCATTGATCTACGCGGTCGTTTCTCCCTTCCGGAAACGGAATACACGGATCAGACTCGTATTGTTATCGTAGGTGTAGACGACATGCAAGTTGGCTTTATCGTAGATTCTGCTAATGATGTTATTGATATCAAAAGCAGTGCGATCGATAGCCCCCCAGAAGTGGTTGGCGGCGTCAAAGCGAGATACCTGCGAGGTGTTGCTAAATTGGAAGATTCACGCTTGTTGATTATGCTCAACCTAAACGAAGTATTAAATAAAAGCGAGATTGTACAGCTGGAAAGTGTTGAGGGCTAGTACCGTGGAGATGTTCAACCGATTTGAGGTATTCCAGATGGATGTGCTCAAAGAGGTCGGTAACATTGGAGCAGGCAACGCCGCAACGGCGTTGTCTCAACTCCTCAACAGACCGATTGACATGGGTGTACCTACAGTACAAATGCTCCCTTTTGAAGAAGTTGCCGAAAAAGTGGGCGGAGATGAACGCATCGTGGTTACCGTGTTTCTTCGTGTAGAAGGCGAAGCACCGGGAAATCTTTTCTTTATGATGACACCAGAGGCTGCTAAAATGTTGTTGAATAGACTTGCCGGGTTTGATCTGAAAGAAGGACTCGATTTTACAGATATGGAACAATCAGCGCTTTCCGAGATTGGAAATATTTTGGCTGGATCCTATCTTTCTTCTCTGGCAGATTTCACGAAGTTGTCTATGTATCCAACTGTCCCTGGACTTGCCATCGACATGGCGGGTGCCATTCTAAGTTATGGCTTGCTGCAATTTGGCGAGATGGGTGACGCTGCATTGTTGATTGACACATCTTTCTTTGAAGGTGAAGATCAAGTTGAGGGTCAGTTTTTCCTCATTCCGGATCCACCATCCTTTGCAAAGATATTTGAATCGCTAGGGGTGCCACTGAGCTATGATTGAGGACAAAAGCGTCGTTAAAGTCGGTATGGCGGATTTAAACATCGCTCATCTTCCTGGTGTAATCCGTACGACTGGCTTGGGTTCGTGTGTGGGATTAACAATGTATGACCCACATTTGAAGCTGGCTGGAATGGCGCATGTCATGCTTCCTACTTCGGAGATTGCCCGTGAAGGGAAACTGAACACTGCGAAATATGCGGATACGGCGTTGCCTGAGCTTTTGGAAAAGATGATTAAACTAGGCGCTTCTCACTCACGTATTGTGTCTAAAATGGCCGGAGGCTCTCAGATGTTTGCCTTTGCTGGCGCTGGAGATACAATGCGTATTGGACCAAGGAATGCAGATTCTTGTCGAGAGTGGCTTCAAAAACTCAATATCCCTCTTCTAGCAGAAGATACGGGTGGGAATTATGGACGAACGATTGAGATGGATTGTGAAACTGGACTTTTGACTATTCGAAGCGTACAAATGGGTGTAAAGGAACTATAAGACTATGATAGGAAACTACCGCATTAATCTTGGAGCAGGCATCGTTGGGTTTATTCTTACTTTTTTTGTAGCATACAGCAGCAATGTGCTGATGACCAGTTTAATTCGCGGATTGATCGGATTCGTAGCCTGGTTTGTCCTTGCATATGGTTTACGCTGGGGATTGGGATTGCTGCTGAACCCTCAGATCGAGGGAAATGGGTATGGTTATGATTCACCAAATGCTCAAGATCAAAGAGGTTCACAGGTGGACATTAAAATCGAAGACGATGGACAAGAGCTGAATGATTTGCTCAAGAGTGGACAGAACGCTTCATCTGGGGACGATCTTCCGCCATCTGAGACGAAAGCTCCAACGGGATTCGCCCCTTTGGATCCGCCTAAACTTGTCCGGACCAAGGATCCGGAGGAATTGGCGCAGGCCGTTCGTCACCTGACAGACAAATAAGGAGGGTGAAAGTAATTGAACGAGCGTAAAGCTTCACATTTGAACCATTCTGATCTGTGGGAAAAGTGGAAAGAACATGGAGATCTTGAAGCCAAGAAAACGTTGATTGAAAAGTATCTTCATATTGTAAATTATGTATCCGGTCGACTGGCTGTTGGTTTACCCAAAAATGTTCCCAAGGATGACTTGGAGAGCAATGGCGTTATGGGGTTAATTGATGCATTGGAGAAGTTCGACTATGAACGTGGTCTGCAATTTGAAACTTATGCATCATGGAGGGTCCGCGGAGCCATTCTTGACGGTCTGCGTCAAGGTGATTGGGTTCCGCGTTCTGTGCGTGAGAAGGCCAAGCGAATTGAAGACGCCTACCAACAGCTGGAACAAAGTTATCTCAGGTCTGTTAGTGATGAGGAAATGAGCGAGTACTTGGACGTATCCACTAAAGATTTTCAACATATGCTTCAGGAAGTGGCAGTCATGTCACTTTGCTCGTTGGAGGACCCAATTCGTGAGGAAGAGTCTGAGACTCGTCTGTCTTTGATGGTGGATGAGAAAGCCAAAAATCCGGATTATAAAGTGAATGAGTTTTATTTGAAGGAAGCTTTGGTGCAAGGGCTTGACAAGTTGACGGTAAAAGAGAGAACGGTTGTTTCACTCTTGTATTACGAAGATCTTTCTCTTAGTGAAATTGCTGAGGTTATGTCTCTTTCTCCGTCTCGTATATCCCAGTTACATTCCAAGGCAATATTAAGATTACGCGGCACGTTGGACAAACAGAAAGATTTGTTGATGCGTAAAGATTAATAGAGAGAAGTAATATCATTGGAGTTTGGGGAGTGGAAAGTCTAAAAGGGGGAAGAATTGCGGTGACACAGCGGACTGCTTTGGAACAATGTTTAAACATTGTTTTATCGGACGACAAATGCACAGCCTACCTTGAATTTTCCAAAGAGGAAGAAGGCTTTGCCTGCACGATCGATGAACTTGAACAATTTGTGGCAAACAAGGGCATCAAACAAGGTGTATCGCGAGAGGCATTATTACTTTTTGTGAACAACCCTGAAACCTATTTGAAAGATAAATACAAGATTGCAGAAGGTGTCGCTCCCATTCAAGGAACAGATGGCTTCATCAAGGTCCTGGTTGGAATGGACGATACGAATGAACGACGACCACTGGAATCGGAAGATGGAACTGTCGATTACAAAGAAGTGACCCGATTAAACAATGTCCGTAGTGGTCAGATCATTGCAGAGCGGATCGCTCCTACCGATGGCATACCAGGCAGGGCAGTAACGGGTGAGGAAATTCCTTATCGTCCGGGAAAAGAAGCTCGGTTTAAAGTTGGGAAAAACGTTGTGATTAACCCGGATGGTTCTGCGATGTATGCTGCACTGGATGGGCTGGTTACCAAAACGGACGGTAACAAACTGAATGTGTTTCCGGTTTATGAAGTCAATGGTGACGTTGACTACAATAACGGTAATATCGACTTTGTAGGCACAGTTGTCATACGAGGCAATGTACTTACCGGATTTAAAGTAAAAGCAGCAGGGGACATTCGTGTCGTCGGAGGTGTCGAAGGAGCTGAACTGGAAGCAGGCGGCTCAATCGAAATTACCGGTGGTATTATTGGTTATAACAAAGGACTGGTACAAGCAGGCCATAATGTTAAATGTACTTTCATTCAAGAAGGCAACGTAGATGCCGGTGAAGATGTTCTGGTTTCCCAAAGTATTATGCATTCCAATATTCGTGCTGGCCACGGTGTCATCTGTGCGGGAACCAAAGGTCTTATTGTTGGTGGCTCGATCCAGGCTGGTCAGAACGTCTCAGCGCGTGTTGTGGGCAACAGCATGTCCACGGTCACTTCCATTGAAGTTGGTGTGCTACCAAAGCTGCGTAACGAACTCAATGATTTGCGTAAGGAAGTCAGAGAACAGATGGATTCCTTGGACAAAACGAAGAAAGCTTTGACATTGCTGGATCAATTAGCTGCCGCTGGACAACTAACTCCAGATAAGATGTCGATGCGAATCAAGCTGAATGCTACGCAGAAATCTGCTCTTCGTATAAGTGAAGAAACGAAAATGCGTATCTTTGAAATTGAAAAGGCACTTGAAGATACAAGTAATGCTCGTGTTGATATTCTGAAGATGATTTATGGAGGCTCTAAAATAGTTATCGGCAGATACACGAAATTTATTAAAGATCCAGTGAGTCGAATTTCATTTTATTATCACGATGGTGATATTACGATGGTTCCATACGTTTAAGTACAGCATTCAGGCACAGGAAGAAATCCATTCGAAACCGTGAGGTGAGCGTATGAGTTTCAAAGCAGTGGAGTTGCAGATTGCGGTACCACGAACAAGTGAAGCGGGACGTTATCAAAGTGAAGCCCAGCAGCGACCAATTACGGATCAGAATCTTTTGGCAGAGCAAACGTCGAAAGAAGCAAATGAAGCAAGGCAACGAAGTGAAGCAATGGACGAAACTTCACAGACTTCGGTGCGTGATGGTCATAACCATGATGGGGATCAGCAGAGTGGTTCCGATGGACAGGAGACGGCTCAGGCTCAAGCTCAAGAAACTGTCAAACCTGCAGAGCACCCTTACAAGGGAAAACACATAGATCTGTCTTTATAATAAATGGTTGTTATGGACATGCAGTCTTGCGCACCGATGGTTGAATCAGAAGGAGAGAACCCAATTTGTCACCATGGATCATTATTGTCATATTAGGGGCCTGCGCCATCGCCTACGCTTGTATTATGCCTCGGAAAAACAAGGCGCAAGAGCCTGGGCATCAACTGGTGCAGGAGATGGAATCTACGCTTGAACACTACATGACCGAGATCGAAAATGATAATGATGCTCTTATTCAACGTGTGGCTGAAATGAAGGGAGAAGCGACAGCAGCCGATCAACGTATGCAATTGCAACTTCAGGAATTACAGCAGCGGTTGGATCAGCTGGAACAGAGCAAAAAGAATGAAGCTGTCGCATCACCTGTTCCACACTCCGGTAATGTATCCGTACAATCTTCCGAAGGTTTGCAAGCACAAGCGCTCGTGAAAAGTGTACAAGCAGAGGCGGCCCAGCAGGCGTTAGAAGCAGACCAACAGACCAGTGAAGTCGAATCTTTGCCTGGGCGTGAATCGATTAAAGATCGATATGCAGAACTCTTTAATCTACATGCTGAAGGTAAGTCGATGGATGCCATATCCAAGCAGACAGGCATTCAGCGAGGTGAGGTACAGTTAATACTGCAACTGGCAGAACGGGAGGAAAGCTAAGTCATGGACAAGCGATCCTTATGGATTGGTCTGGGGAGCGGCATGATTATTGGTGCGGTTTTGCTTCAACTGGCCACAGTTGGACAAAATGCATTGTCGGATAGTAATCTGGACCCCGAGCAGACTGCCAATATGACCAAAGAACAGCTTGAAACGGCCGCGAAAACCTTGGATATGAAGTTGGTCGGTTCTGAAGAGGAACTATACACAGAAGCAGAGTGGGTGGCAAAGAAAAAGCAGGAGAGCAGTGAGTTGCAGGGGAGTACAGCAACACCGCCAGAGACAGCAACCTCTACGGAAACACCTACCGAGCCTGAGAAGCCACAAGAGCCTGCTGCAAGTGAAGGTGAAGGGCAGAAAGAGATAACTGAGCCGAAGACAACAGAACCTGTAACGCCAAGCAATCCGAAAGGCGCAACAGTATCATTTAAAGTACGTTCAGGCAACAGTCTGGCGATCGTTGCAGCAAACCTAAAAACTGCGGGAATCGTAGATGATGCTCAAGCATTCATAAAGGCTGGCAAGGCTGAGCGAATCAATACCAAAATCCAGGTGGGTACCTATGCGCTTGAAAAAGGCGAAAGTTTCAAATCCATTATCGCAAAAATCACGAAAGAACCGTCAAACTGAGCATGCTCGGACAGGACGGTTTTTGCGTATTAAACGGTACATTTTCAAAGCTTGATAATAATTAGCGCCTGAGTTACATATCAAGTTTAAAATGATTCGATACTAGCAAAAAACGAAAAGTAGATTTTAGCTTCAAAGACTGTTGCATCGGACAGTCAGTTATGCTATATTAGATAACGGTGTTAAAACACACGCATGTGCTAATTTTGTTGAGGGTGCTTTCCTTATGGAGAGTCTTGGCGAAAAATGATGCCGGCGGAGGACACAATAAAAACCATATTAGGAGGTGTGTGAAGATGGCAGTAATCTCCATGAAGCAGCTTCTCGAAGCTGGGGTACACTTCGGTCACCAAACTCGTCGTTGGAACCCAAAAATGGATCGTTATATCTTCACTGAAAGAAACGGAATTTACATCATCGATTTGCAAAAAACGGTGAAAAAAGTCGAAGAGGCTTACAATTTCGTTAAAGGAATCGCAGGAGAGAATGGTAAAATTCTTTTCGTGGGCACTAAGAAACAAGCTCAAGATTCTGTTAAAGAAGAAGCTGAACGTGCTGGTCAATTCTACATTAACCAACGCTGGCTCGGCGGTACCCTGACTAACTTCCAAACTATTCAAAAACGTATTGATCGTTTGAAACAGTTGGAAGCTTGGGAAGAAGACGGTACATTCGCTGTATTGCCTAAAAAAGAAGTTATCTTGCTTCGCAAAGAAAAAGATCGTCTGGAGAAATTCTTGGGCGGTATTAAAAATATGAAAGGCCTGCCAAGCGCCCTGTTCATCATCGATCCACGCAAAGAGCGTATCGCTGTTGCGGAAGCTCGCAAATTGGGTATCCCAATTGTTGGTATCGTTGATACTAACTGCGATCCGGATGAGATCGATTATGTTATCCCAGGTAATGACGACGCGATCCGTGCTGTTAAATTGCTGACAGGTAAAATGGCTGATGCTGTAATCGAAGCTAACCAAGGCGAAGAAACTTCCGCTTAATAGATTCGAACATATGTTATAAACTAAATTAAAAGGGTGGTTGGCAGGTGGATAACCTCTCACTGCCCTTTTTTTAGAGTGAACGTACAATACTTAATGTTGGAGGGAATTTATAATGGCAGTTAATGCGAGTGCAGTAAAAGAACTTCGCGAAAGAACGGGCGCTGGTATGCTCGATTGCAAAAAAGCACTGGAAGAAGCAAACGGTGATGTAACAAAAGCGGCTGAATTGTTGCGTGAGAAAGGTCTTTCTGCAGCAGCAAGCAAAGCAGGCCGTGCAGCAACTGAAGGCGTTGTAGAATCTTACATCCACGCTGGTGGACGCATTGGTGTCTTGGTTGAAGTTAACTGTGAAACTGACTTCGTTGGTAAAACGGATCAATTTAAGGATTTCGTTAAAGATGTAGCTATGCAAATCGCTGCAGCTAATCCTAAATTCGTTAAACGCGAAGAAGTTCCTACAGATGAGCTGGAAAAAGAAAAAGAAATCCTGAAAGCTCAAGCTCTTAACGAAGGCAAACCAGAGAAAATCATTGAAAAAATGGTTGAAGGCCGTATCGGTAAATACTACGAAGAGTACTGCCTGATGGAACAAACTTTCGTTAAAGATCCAGACAAAACGATTTCCCAATTGCTGAACGAAAAAATCAGCCAAATTGGTGAAAACATCTCCATCCGTCGTTTCGTTCGTTACGAACTGGGTGAAGGTCTTGAGAAAAAAGTAGACAACTTCGTAGAAGAAGTAATGTCCCAAGTAAATAAATAAGACGGTTTCTATAGACCGGCGAGCAGAATTGATTTTCGAAGATATAAGAATGATGAAACTTCGAAGCGTAAACTCCCTTATATCTCAGGAAAACAGTGACTTACCGGTTAAACGTTTTTCCTAAAAGAGCGGAACACAACTGTGTTCCTTTCTTTTTAAGCAGGAGGCCATGCGCGAGAAGTTTTGTTGGTTGAACACCAAGCGTGTTCGATTCAAAGTGGAGGGTGAATAATTGGAACAGCCAGTATTTAAACGTGTTGTCTTAAAGGTCAGCGGAGAGTCTCTTTCCGGTCAAAACGGCTACGGTATTGATGCAGATACGATCTCGTCGATTGCCCAACAGGTAAAAGAGGTTGTTGCACTTGGTGTACAGGTTGCTATTGTATGTGGCGGCGGAAACATCTGGCGTGGAATTGCCGGTAGCGAAAACGGCATCGATCGTGCAACTGCCGATTATATGGGTATGCTGGCGACAGTAATGAACTCGCTGGCACTGCAAGATGCTTTGGAACAGATTGAAGTGCCTACGCGTGTACAGACATCTATTGCAATGCAACAGATTGCAGAGCCTTATATTCGTCGTAGAGCTATTCGCCATCTGGAGAAAGGCCGGGTCGTTATTTTTGCAGCAGGTACAGGTAACCCGTTCTTTTCCACGGATACAACAGCAGCACTGCGCGCAGCGGAGATTGAAGCAGAAGTTATCTTGATGGCCAAAAATAAAGTTGATGGTGTATACTCAGCAGATCCGTTTAAGGACAGTACGGCTGTGAAATTTGATCAGTTGACTTACATGGATATTCTTAACAAAGACCTTGGTGTAATGGATTCGACGGCATCCTCGCTTTGTAAGGACAACAACATCCCGTTGATCGTATTTGCCATTACGGAACAAGGTAACATCAAACGTGTTGTTCTGGGCGAACGTATCGGAACAATCGTTAAAGGGAGTGTAGATTAATGCCACAAGCGGTTAAACAACATGCCGAAGAGCGTATGGAAAAAGCAATTCAAGCATTGCGTCGTGACCTGGCTAGTTTGCGTGCAGGCCGCGCAACTCCAGCTCTTCTGGACCGAATTCAGGTAGAGTATTATGGAGCAATGACGCCATTGAATCAACTCGCTAATATCAGTACTCCGGATTCCCGTACACTGATGATTCAGCCTTGGGACAAATCCTCCATGGGTGACATCGAGCGTGCCATCATGAAATCGGATCTGGGTCTTACTCCAGCCAATGATGGCAGCATGATCCGTTTGTCTATTCCGGCATTGACGGAAGAACGTAGAGCGGAACTTGTTAAGCTGACGAAGAAGTTCGGTGAAGAAGGTAAAGTAGCGATTCGTAACATTCGCCGTGATGCGAATGATGACATTAAGAAAATGGAAAAGTCAGATATTTCCGAGGATGAATCCCGGAGACATCAAGATGATATCCAAAAATCGACCGACAAGTTTATTGCTGAAGTCGATAAGGTACTCGCTGCCAAAGAAAAAGAAATCATGGAAGTGTAAGACAAGCGCAGCCCCTCCAATACGGTGGGGTTTTGTCTCTTTTTCCAAGCTTCAGATAAAGAAACTTCAGGGATTTTGGAGGAACAGGAATGATCAAACGGGTTCGGTCGTGGTGGAATGGGGCTGACAAGCAGGAAACGCTGACTATATCCGAGGACAATATCCCGCAGCACGTCGCCATCATCATGGACGGCAATGGACGATGGGCCAAACGTTTGGGGCTGCCGCGTATAGCCGGGCACCAAAATGGCATGAAGGCGGTCAAACGTGCGACCATCGCGGCGGATGAACTGGGCATCAAATATCTGACGATGTACGCTTTTTCGACAGAAAACTGGACGCGTCCAAAAGAAGAAGTGGATTTTCTGATGCGACTTCCGCAAGAATTTCTAGCTATAGAGCTGGATGAACTTATAGAAAAAAATGTGCGCATTCGCATGATGGGTCAAGAGGAACATTTACCTTCTCATACCATTAATGCCTTGCGGGAAGCCATTCGTCTTACGGAACATAATACAGGTCTCGTTTTGAATTTTGCAATGAACTATGGAAGTCGTCGTGAAATGACGGACTGTGTTAAACAGATCGCTCTGCAGGTGAAATCGGGGGAACTATCGGCAGAGGATATAACACCTGAACTCATTGATAGACATATGCTGACGGTTGACATGCCTGATCCGGATCTGCTGATCCGGACGAGCGGAGAGTTGAGATTAAGCAACTTTATGCTTTGGCAGCTTGCATATAGTGAATTATGGTTTACGGATATATACTGGCCCGAATTTGGCAAAAAGCATTTGCTTGAAGCAGTAGCCGAATATCAGCGCAGAACAAGGCGTTACGGCGGTTTGAAATAGATGGAGGATGAAGCCGTTGAAACAGCGACTAACGACAGGAATCATAGCAGGTGTGTTGTTTTTAGGTTTTTGCATGCTGGGCGGACCCTGGTACCATGGTTTGGTATTGCTTATGGCTCTCATCGGTTATTATGAATTTGTTAAAATGACCGGGGTGATGCCTTTTTCAGGTGTGGCCCTGATTGGATATGCTGGTGTGTTTGCCATTGTGTTTCCTTGGGAAATGTTTTGGGAGGCAAGACCGCTATCCTTATTTCAGGTCATCTGGATAGTAATGCTTGTACTGATGACAGCTTCGGTTGTCACCAAAAATAAGGTTCCCGTGAATACAGTGGCCATGCTTTTCCTCGGCGTGTTGTATATAGGGATCGGTTTCTATTACATTGCAGAATCCAGACATCTGCATCATGGGTTGTTCTGGACGTTCCTGTTGCTGGGCTCCATATGGGCCAGTGATGCAGGAGCTTATTTTGTAGGGAAACTCATTGGTAAAAACAAACTGTGGCCTTCTATCAGTCCAAACAAAACTATAGAGGGTGCACTGGGTGGCATCGTAATTGCAATTGTTACTTCTGTTATTTTTGCATTAGTATCAGATGGTTTGCTTTCCTGGCAGAGAGCGATTGTGATCGGAATTGCCTGTGCAGTTGTAGGTCAGATGGGTGACTTGATCCAGTCTGCATACAAACGTGTATATAATATCAAGGATTCAGGCAGTCTTCTCCCAGGGCATGGAGGCATTCTTGATCGGTGCGACAGCTGGATTGTTGTTTTTCCATTCGTACATATACTAATGCTACTGCCCTACTAAAGAAGAACATGAGTCTGAGATAACAGCATTGTTCGCCGTAGGCATTGGATAATTAAAGATGAGGTGCAGCATGAAAAAAATTGCGATTCTTGGGTCAACCGGTTCCATTGGAACCCAGACACTGGATGTAGTTGACATGCATCCAGAACTCTTTCAAGTGGAGGGACTGGCTGCCGGAGGCAATACAGACCTGCTGATCGAACAAGCCAAACGTTACCGGCCGAAGAAAGTATCAGTGGGGTCCAAAGAACTGGCGGAGAAGATAGCTCCACATTTGCCAGCAGGAACGCAACTATTTTATGGCAACGAAGGACTCGTAGAAGTTGCGGCAGGAACCGATGCGCATACGGTTGTTACAGCGGTGGTGGGCAGTGTTGGATTGGAGTCAACGCTTGCTGCCATAGATGCAGGCAAACAGATCGGACTGGCCAATAAGGAGACATTGGTTACAGCGGGGCATATCGTTACGACAAGAGCGGCTGCCAAAGGAGTCTCTTTACTGCCCGTTGATAGTGAGCACTCTGCGATATTCCAATGTTTAAATGGTGAAAACAGAGAACGCCTGACAGGCATCACGCTCACCGCTTCAGGTGGATCATTCCGTGATCTTACCCGTGAACAGTTGAAGAACGTGACTATAGAGGATGCGCTTAAACATCCGAATTGGTCAATGGGCTCCAAAATCACGATAGACTCGGCAACGATGGTTAACAAGGGTCTTGAGGTCATTGAAGCACATTGGTTATTTGGTCTTCGATATGATCAGATTAATGTATTGCTTCACCCAGAGAGTGTTATTCATTCTTATGTGGAATTTGATGACACCAGCATCATCGCACAACTGGGGAATCCGGATATGCGAGTTCCAATTCAATATGCACTGACTTACCCTGACCGCTTGCCATCACCGGCACAGCGTCTGTCTCTCGCTCAAGCTGGGAAATTACATTTCCGTGATATGGATATGGAACGGTTCCCGTGTTTAAGAATGGCGTATGAGTGTGGTAAAATGGGAGGAACCGCAACAACGGCGTTTAATGCAGCCAACGAGGTTGCTGTAGCCCGTTTCTTGCGTAAAGAGATTTCATTCCTTAAAATAGAAGATATTATTGCTTCTGTGCTGGAAGCACACCACAATGTGGACGAGCCTGATCTGCAGGAGATCGCACGTTGTGATCAGGAGAGCCGTAAGCTTGCGGCCAGTCTGTAATCTCTTTTTTCATTACAAATTGGAAGAAGTGATTCTCTTGTGCGGCATCAGAGAATAATGATAATCTAGAGGGACAGACTGCGGTATGTGCCGTGAAGGAGGATGGATAGGGATTGGAAACCATACAAGTGGTATTTCTAACGGTGCTCATGTTCTTTGTCATCGTGACGGTTCATGAATGGGGGCATTATTATTTTGCCAAACGCGCCGGTATTCTTGTACGGGAGTTTGCGATCGGTTTTGGTCCCAAATTGTTCTCATATAAAAGAAACGAAACCCAGTTTACATTGCGTTTGTTGCCTTTTGGTGGATATGCACGGATGGCAGGGGAAGATCCGGAACTGGTAGAGATCCAGGAAGGACAGACCATTGCGGTAAGATCAGCGGATGACCAGGTGAAGATGATCTATCTGGACCAGCTGGATAACCGTAAAAATGTAATACGTGGTGAAGTCATCTCCATTGATATGGAGAGAGCGCTGAAGCTTCAACTCGATGTAGATGGAGAGATTCAGGAGTATCGTATTCATCCTCAAGCAATGTTGGTAAGTCGTGGTAAACAAACGCAGATTGCACCGAAAGATCGTCAATTCGGCAGCAAAACTGTTGGACAGCGTGCATTGGCTATTTTTGCGGGCCCACTCATGAACTTTATCTTGGCCTTTGTGCTGTTTGCTGTATATGCCCAGATGGCAGGAGTTCCAGTGGAAAATCCAAAAAATCTTGTAATTGGTGAAGTGCTTGAAGGTGGGGCAGCCGATGAGGCGAACCTGCAAAAGGGCGATATTATCGAAACCATCAATGGTACTGCAATTGGTACGGATTCACAAAAAATGGTGTCGATGATTGCCGATTCCAAAGACAAGCCGATGGAATGGACGCTGCGCCGGGGTTCGGATACGTTTAATATAACGATTACTCCACGTGCTGTAGAAGGACAAGAAGGCGGTAAAGTGGGAATTGTACCTACGTTACCAACCCGATCTGTTGGATTTGTAGAGACATTTAAAGTCTCAGGCGTGGCCATGGTTGATACAACCAAAATAATATTTGAAGGTTTTAAACATCTGATCAATCAGTTCAACATGGATGATATCGGTGGTCCAGTTCGCACATTTGAAGTGACAGGACAAATTGCTAAACAAGGGATTGAACAGTTAACGAGATGGGCAGCGATTTTGAGTCTGTACCTTGGGATTTTCAACCTGCTACCAATACCTGCACTGGACGGCAGCCGTCTGGTATTTTTGGGAATTGAAGCGCTGCGCGGCAGACCTGTTGATCCCAATCGCGAAGGCATGGTGCATTTCGTCGGATTTGCGATGTTGTTTGTGTTGATGCTGGCAGTAACTTACAATGATATATTACGTTTAATTAACGGATAATTACGGTTTGACTACGCTCTGGACATTCAGAGATAGTCGTTATGGGAGGACGCTGGAGTCTTATGTCAAAGGAAAATGATAAACAGTTCGTGACTGAAATCACACCACAGGGTGAGGATTTCTCACGCTGGTACATTGATGTTATCAAAAAAGCTGATCTCATGGACTATGCACCCGTACGCGGTTGTATTGTGTTCAAACCAGACGGCTTTGAAATCTGGGAACATATTAAGGATGAGTTAGATCGTCGTTTCCGGGAAACGGGTCATCGCAATGCGTACTTCCCGATGTTCATTCCTGAGAGCTTCTTTCAAAAGGAAAAAGAGCACGTGGAAGGTTTTAACCCTGAATTACCATGGGTTACGGAAGCTGGCGGAGAGAAGCTGGAAGAACGTCTGGCAATTCGTCCTACATCCGAAACGATTATTGGTCACATGTATTCCAAGTGGATTCAGTCTTATCGTGATCTTCCGGTACTGATCAACCAGTGGGCTAACGTAGTTCGTTGGGAAAAAAGAACGTTGCCTTTCCTTCGCACAAGTGAGTTCCTGTGGCAGGAAGGTCATACAGCGCATGAGACGGAAGAAGAAGCACGTGAAGAAACGATGAAAATGCTTCAGATTTATCGTGAAGTGGTTGAGGAATACTTGGCTATTCCTGTAATTGTGGGTCAGAAAACCAAGTCCGAGAAGTTTGCGGGTGCGGTGGATACCTACTCGATCGAAGCCATGATGAAGGATGGACGTGCAGTACAAGCAGGTACATCTCACTACATGGGGACGAACTTTGCAAAAGCATTTGAAATCCAGTATCTTAGCCGGAATAATGTGCTGGAGCTGGCTTACACTACTTCATGGGGAGTAAGCACACGTTTGATCGGTGCATTAATTATGGTTCATGGAGATGACCGTGGTCTCGTACTTCCTCCTAAAGTCGCACCGACTCAAGTGGTCATGATTCCAATTGGACCTCCTAAAACACGTGATGCTGTTGTTGGGCGTGCAGATGAGTTGTTCACTGAGTTGAAAAAAGCTGGAGTCCGTGTGAAAATGGATGATCGCAGCGATGTTCGCCCAGGTTGGAAATTCAATGAATACGAGATGCGCGGTGTTCCGATTCGTCTGGAGATTGGTCCGCGTGATATGGAAAATGGCGTTTGTGTACTCGTATCACGGATCACAGGTGAGAAGAAAGTGGTAGAACAAGCAAACCTGGTAGAAGAGATCCAGGCTATGCTGACACAGATCCAGGTAGATATGTTAGAGCGTGCTCGCACATTTATGTCGGATAACTTCTACTCCGTGGATACACTCGATGAGATGAAAGAACTGATGGAAAATAAACGCGGGTTTACACTGGCCGGATGGTGCGGTTCAGAAGCTTGCGAAGATAAAGTAAGAGAAGTTACAGGTGCAACAAGCCGGAACATTCCGTTCCAGCCTGCGGAAGAAAAGCATACGTGCCTGGCTTGTGGTGAACAGGCAGAACACACGGTTGTGTTTGCAAGAGCGTATTAAGTCAGGATAACCTGACTATATACATTGAACTAAACATTTACATGAGAACGTAGAGAACAGAAATAACCTGAAGAAGTGGAGCTAAAAGCTTTCTGAAAGATAGCTACATCGGAAGCATACGCTGCGCCTTTATCCCCGGATTTTCCCCTTTGTAAATGGGAATCAAAAAATCTGGGGGTAACAGCGATCGGAAGGTTGTTCTGTTATCGGAGTGGTAAGTGTAAATATCTTTTTGTTCAATGTATATAATGGCACGTACGGACTGTAAGAGTAATGAATGGAGAGCTTCTGTCGGATAAAATGAGTCGGTGCGAGTTCGGATCGGTGACATTTTTGAATGCAGGGGCTTTTCATGCTTTAAGGGGGTACAAGGAGGAACACGATGAGCGGATTCGAGGAGAAAAGAAAACGGTTTGAGTTGTTGATGAAACAGGCAGAGCTTCCGGCTGGTCTGTTAGAGCCCTATTTTTTGGATGGATGGATTGAACAAGTAGAGACCAATCGAAGTAATCGGGAATGGAATATTCTGATTGCAAAGGATACGTTGGTACCCGCTCCAATCTATCGCGCATTTTGCCTGCATATTCAAGAGAAGATGAATCATATCGCCAAAATTTCATTTGGCTTCAAATACACGGACCAAGTACAAAATGGTGATATCGTCAGTGAATATTGGAATCTGTTTCTGGAGTGGGTTACCCGTGAGATTCCATCTGTAAATGGTTGGATGAACCGGACAACCTTTGAATGTGAAGAGGATCTCCTACAACTGACAATGAGTGATGCAACGTCGATGGAATTGGCTCGTAAGAAACAGATTGATCAGGCTATTACAAAATTCTATGACAAATACTTTCATCTACCTCTTCGCATCAAGATGCAAGTGGGCGAAGTGGGAAGTAATAAAGAGGCCATGGAACAGTTCCAGGCCCAAAAACGTGTAGAAGAACTTGAGGTCATCGAGAAGATGATGAGTGAAGTGGACACAGAAATCCCGGTGGATGAGGAGCAGGGTGATCTGCGTTTGCAAATGGGTTATGACATCAAGGAGCCAGCAGTACCCATGCAGGAAATCCAGGATGAAGAGAAAAAGGTCACGCTTCAAGGTTCGGTGTTTGGACTGGATCGTAAAGAATTGCGAAACGGAAATACGTTGTTTACCTTCTACCTGACCGACTTTACAGACTCCATGCAAATGAAGATGTTTGCCAAAACAAAAGAGGACGTTAAAATTCTTAGTTTGCTGGCTAATGGTAAATGGGTGAAAGTGCGTGGTCGTGTAGAATATGACCGGTTTATGCAAATTCCTGAACTGGCCATGATTCCATCGGACCTGATTGAAGTCAAAGCACCGCCGTCTCGTAAAGATAAAGCACCAGAGAAGCGGGTGGAGTTCCATTTGCACTCTACGATGAGTACGATGGATGCTGTAACTTCAATCGACAAATACGTAAAAATGGCAGCAGAGTGGGGACATAAGGCGATTGCAGTCACTGATCATGGTGGGGTGCAGGTATATCCCGAGGCTTCCAAGGCTGCTAAGAAAAACGGGATTAAAATGATCTACGGCCTCGAGGCCAATGTCGTGAATGACTCTGTTGCCGTTGTAATGGCTCCTCAGCCATTGGATCTCCAAACAGCAACATACATCGTATTTGATATCGAGACCACAGGTTTGTCGGTAACACAGAACAAAATCATTGAGATTGCAGCCGTGAAGATGCAAGATGGTAAAGAAATCGACCGGTTTGCAACGTTTGTGAATCCGCATGAACGCATTCCCTACAACATTCAGCAGTTGACCAATATTAATGATGACATGGTAAAAGACGCACCTGAGCTGGAGCCTGTCATTCGTGAGTTTGTGCAGTTTGCTGGTGATGGTGTGCTTGTTGCGCATAATGCACGTTTTGATATGGGCTTTATCCAGGCTTCGCTGAAGCAAATTGGAATGCCAGAGCTTCCTAACCCTGTCCTTGACACGTTGGAACTGGCGCGATTGTTATTTCCAAAAAATAAGAACCACCGTCTGAATACGATGGCAGATAAATATAAGGTTGGACTTGAAAGTCATCACCGTGCCATTGATGATACGATTGCACTCGCGGGTATACTGATCGGATTATTAAATGATGCTGCTCAGATGAAAGGGTTAACGAGGCTTGATCGCTTGAACGATTATGTAGGTGTCGACTTGTCGAATACAAGACCTTTCCATTGTGGAATCTATGCATTGAATGATGTCGGTAAGAAAAATCTATACAAGCTGGTATCTCTCTCTCATACGGAACATTTCAAGCGGGTACCGTGCATTCCCAAATCAAAACTGATTAATTTGCGTGAAGGCCTTGTTATTATATCGGGCTGTGAAAAAGGGGAGTTTTTCGAAGCGGTGCTTAACAAATCGCTCGAAGAAGCGGAAGAGATCGCTGAGTTCTATGACATACTGGAGATCCAACCACTTACCATGTATATGCATTTGGTGGATAAAGGGTTGGTGGCTACACCCGAAGAAATCAAAACAGCGATCCGTAAAGTCATCGATATAGGTGCAAAATTTAATAAACCAGTCATAGCCACAGGTAACGTGCACTATTTGGAACCGCGTGACAAGTTATATCGGGATATTACCATTCACGGAATTACAGGTTTTAGTCCACTCAAAGATCAACGTAAACCGGATGCACATTTCAGAACGACAGAGGAAATGCTGGAAGAGTTCCAGTTCCTGGGCCAAGATAAAGCTTACGAAGTCGTTGTTACAAATACGGTAGAGTTATCTGACCGCTTTGAGGAAATTAAGTTATTCCCGGACAAACTGTTTACTCCAATTCTGGAAGGTGCGGACGAAGAAATCCGTAATACCTGCTATGACACTGCCAAGTCTATCTATGGTGAGGAATTACCAGAAGTAATCGTTGCACGACTAGAGAAAGAGCTCATTCCAATTATTAAATACGGTTTTTCTGCCAACTATCTGATCTCGGAACGCTTGGTTAAAAAATCGAATCAGGATGGTTACCTCGTAGGTTCGCGGGGATCGGTTGGCTCCTCTGTTGTTGCTACATTCCTGGGTATATCCGAGGTTAATCCACTACCTGCTCATTATATTTGTGTGAATTCAGAATGCAAACACAGCGAGTGGTTCCTGGACGGCAGTGTTCGGAGTGGATTTGACCTTCCAGAGAAAGAGTGTCCGGATTGTGGTGGCACACTTAAAGGAGAAGGCCAGGATATTCCGTTTGAGACCTTCCTTGGATTTAAAGGAGATAAAGTTCCCGATATTGACTTGAACTTCTCTGGTGATTATCAGCCTCATGCTCATAACTATACGAAAGTACTATTTAGTGAGAAGAGTGTTTTCCGTGCGGGGACCATCGGTACGGTGGCTGAGAAAACAGCATTTGGTTTTGCCAAGAAGTACGAGGAACATCATCAGAAGAAATGGCGTGGAGCTGAATTGAATCGTTTGGCCTCTGGCTGTACTGGGGTGAAACGGAGTACTGGTCAGCATCCCGGTGGTATTGTCGTAGTACCTGATTATATCGAGGTCGAAGACGTTACACCTGTTCAGTTTCCGGCTGACGACGTTAATGCGGAGTGGAAAACGACACACTTTGATTATCATGCTTTTGAAGAAAACTTGCTGAAACTTGATATTCTGGGGCACGATGATCCAACTATGATGCGGATGTTGCAGGATTTGACAGGGGTCGATCCAACGACCATTCCGATGAATGATCCGAAAGTTATGAGCATGTTTAACTCAACCGAAGCTTTGGGTGTTACACCGGAACAGATTAGGTCGCCAGTCGCAACGTTTGGCGTGCCGGAGATGGGAACGAAGTTTGTACGTCAGATGCTTGTTGAATCCCAGCCGACGTCTTTTGCCGATTTGCTGCAGATTTCCGGATTGTCCCATGGTACAGGGGTATGGCTTGGAAACGCTCAGGATCTGATTAAGAACGGAACGTGTAACATTAAGACGGTAATTGGTTGTCGGGATGATATCATGTTATTTCTGATCTATAAAACGGGAATGGACGCAAGTCTGGCATTTAAGATTACCGAGAGTGTTCGTAAAGGACGGGGCCTACCACAGGAATGGATTGACGAGATGAAGAATTGTAAAGTGCCTCAATGGTACATTGATTCGTGTCTCAAAATCCAGTACATGTTCCCGAAGGCTCACGCGGCCGCTTATGTTATTTCGGCAGTACGTACGGCGTTCTTCAAGCTGTATCATCCGATTGAATATTACGCAACTTACTTTACTGTTCGAGCTGATGAGATTGATATCGAACTGATGTGTCAGGGATATGACGCGATCTATCGCAAAATTACGGAAATTGAGCAATTAGGTTTCCAGGCACCTCCAAAAGAGAAAAACATGTTACCTGTCCTGGAAATGGGTCTGGAAATGGCAGCACGCGGATTCTCGCTGAAATCCATTGACTTATACCGTTCAGAAGCGACAAAGTTCATCGTTGACGGAAAAACACTAATCCCTCCATTTTCAGCTTTGGCAGGAATCGGGGATAATGCAGCTCGCAATATTGCTGCGGCAAGAGATCATGGTGAATTCCTGTCAGTGGAAGACTTCCAGCAGAAGTCGAAAGCAAGTAAGACCATTGTTGAACTCCTGTCGAATATGGGATGTTTCCGTGGCTTGCCAGAGAGCAATCAGCTTTCCCTTTTCTAGGATTGAATTTGGATCTAGCCATAGCGATTGTTGGGGGAACGTAATTTTTCCTTCATTAGTAAGTAAACTGCCTGAAGCATCGCTTACTTGTCACTATTACCAGACTATGTTATAATTTTTGAAGTGAACGAGATAGTACGAATTTCTAAAGAGTGGGGAAACCCACTCTTTAGTCTTTGGTATACAAGAATCTTGGGTATTGAATAATCTGCCAGTGCTTTTTTGCTGGTGTAACCTAAGTTGGAGGTTATTGGTTTTGAGCACAACGAACATTAAATCTACCGTGGAAGAAATGATCCAACCCTACTTGAACGAACAAGGCTTCGAGCTGGTTGACATCGAATACGTCAAAGAAGGCAGCAACTGGTTTTTACGGGTGTATGTCGACAAAGAGGGTGGCATCGACATCGACGATTGTGTCTTGATCAGCGAAAAGCTGAGCGCCAAGCTGGATGAGAACGATCCGATTCCAACCATCTATTTCCTTGAAGTGTCTTCTCCCGGTGCGGAGCGTCCACTGAAAAAACCTGAGGACGTTACCAAAGCTGTAGGCAAAAATGTTTTTGTTACAACCTACGAGCCGGTGAACGGATTGAAGGAATTTGAAGGCAAGCTGCTTTCCTTTGATGACGATGAACTCGTGATCGAAGCAGGCAAAAAACAGCATGCCATTTCTTATGATAAGGTTGCCAGTGCGCGCCTAGCTATTTTGTTTTAAGTGCCTTGTTCACTTTATTAATGAAAAAGACACATCTCACGATAACGGCAAGGTGCTCATGAGTTCAGAGCCTTTCGCCGTTTTACGTATGAGATGCCATGTTTGAAAGGGGGATCAACATTCATGAGTACGGATTTTATTGAAGCAATGAATGAATTGGAACGGGAAAAAGGGATCAGCAAGGATGTGCTGTTTGAAGCGATCGAGGCTGCACTAATTTCCAGCTACAAGCGGAATTTCAACACGGCCCAGAATGTGCGTGTTGACATGAACCGTAATACGGGAGTTATTCGGGTGTATGCCCGTAAATTGATCGTGGAAGAAGTCCTGGATTCACGTACCGAAATTTCATTGCCTGCTGCACGAGAAATCAACCCACACTTCCAGCTGGAAGATATTGCGGAGATTGAAGTTACGCCGCGTGATTTCGGACGTATCGCGGCACAAACTGCCAAACAGGTAGTGACCCAGCGGATTCGTGAAGCCGAACGCGGCCTGATCTACAACGCTTTCGTAGATAAGGAAGAAGATATCGTTACGGGAGTGGTGCAGCGTCAGGATTTGCGCAATATCTACATCGATCTGGGCAAAATCGAAGCGGCTTTACCGCTGACCGAATTGATGCCGAACGAGAAGTTTGTTCATGGTGACCGTATTAAGGCGTATATCACCAAGGTCGAGAATACGACGAAAGGGCCGCAAATCATTTTGTCCCGTACCCATCCGGGCCTCTTGAAACGTCTCTTTGAACTGGAAGTGCCTGAGATCTTTGACGGTGTAGTTGAAATTCGCTCCGTCGCTCGCGAAGCAGGGTTCCGCTCCAAGATTGCCGTTCATTCCCGCAACGAGGAAGTTGATCCAGTTGGATCTTGTGTAGGTCCTAGGGGAATGCGCGTGCAGACCATTGTGGGTGAGCTGCGCGGTGAAAAAATCGACATCGTTCGTTTCTCCGATAAGGTAGACGAATATGTTGCTAATGCACTGAGTCCTTCCAAAGTATTGGAAGTTCATGTATTTGAGGAAGAAAAGATGGCTCGGGTTATCGTTCCGGACTATCAACTGTCCCTCGCAATTGGTATCAAAGGCCAAAATGCCAGATTGGCAGCCAAATTAACCGGCTGGAAAATCGACATTAAGAGCGAGAGCCAGGCGGAACAGGAATTCGGCAGAGAAAAAGATTCTTCTTCTGAAATGCATCAGGATTCCGTCTCCGTCGACTAAAGTAAAGTACGGGGGGCGCTGACGTATGAAACCAAAAAAAGTGCCGCTGCGCAAATGTGTGGCATGCCAAGAAATGATGCCCAAAAAGCAGCTGATTCGCATTGTTAAAACGCCAGAGGATGAAGTGCTGATCGATTTGACTGGCAAAAAATCCGGACGTGGTGCCTATTTATGCGGCAAAGAGTCCTGTTTTAAGCTCGCACTCAAAAACCGGGCTTTGGATCGGGCGTTAAAAGGCAAAGTCTCACCTGAAATTTACGAGCAATTAGCAGCTGACTTCATCGCGGTTGAGGATGAATTCATAGCAGCACAGGAGCGTGAACATGACTAATATTAAAACGCTGTCTTATTTGGGACTCTCTATGCGTGCAGGTAAACTTGTAACAGGTGAAGAAATTGTACTTAAAGCGATCCGTTCTTCCGAAGCTAAAATGGTTATTGTTGCGGGTGACGCCTCAGCCAATACACAAAAGAAATTTCGCGATAAATGCGGAACTTATAAGGTTCCTCTGTTGATCGGATTTGACCGGGATAGTCTGGGTTCAAGTATCGGTAAAGACACGCGTGTTGTTCTTGCAGTAACGGATCGAGGGTTTGCAAAAATGATCTCCAAGCAAGTCGGTATAATGTCGGAGGTGGAGTATATTGAGTAAACAGGAAAACAAGGATAAATTGCGGGTTTATGAATATGCGAAGTCCCTTAATATGAGTAGTAAAGAAATTATAACCATTCTTAAAAAGCTGGAAATTCCCGTAAACAATCATATGAGTGTCATGGAGAATGGTTCAGTCGGTAAGGTGGAACAATTTTTTAAAGATATAAAATCCACTGCTGCTTCGAAACAAGGCAACGATGCAAAACCAGTTGCAACTTCGGCAGTACGTAGTGACAAACCAGTGGACAGCAACAAGCCGGCCGGCGGAGTGAACACGCCGATTAGCAGCAACCCATCCGGTAGTCCCGTACAAACAAAAATACAACAGGAAAAGCAGGTAGGTATGAACAATAGACCAAATTCCAACAATAACAATGGCACTCAAAGACCCAGCGGCCAAGACAGTCGCAACAGAACGAACTCTTCCCAAGGCTCAAGCCAAGGGGGACAATCAACTAACCGTCCAAAACCAGCTCAAGGTGGACAAAGCAGTACTGCATCCCGTCCGCAAGGAACGGGTCAACGTCCGAATAACAGCGGTGGCGGTCAAGTAAGAACTTCAGGCCCTAACAGCGGTGGTAATACAGGTACTGCTGGCAACCGTAGCGGTGGCCAAGGTCAGAGCCAAGGACAAGGCCAACGTAGAAGCGGCCCAGGTGGTACTACTGGCAGCAACAACAATAGTGGTAACCGTTCGAACAGCGGTGGCGGTGGACGTCGTTATGATGACAACCGTGGCGGTAACTTCCGTGGTAACCGTGGTGGCAAGAACAACCGCAACAGAAATCAACAACAGTACCAACAACGTGAGAAAATTGATAACACACCTAAGAAAATCATCGTTCGTGGTGATATGACCGTTGGTGAAACAGCGAAGTTGCTCCATAAGGATGCTTCCGAAGTTATCAAAAAGCTCATCGCTATGGGTGTTATGGCAACAATCAACCAAGAGCTTGATATCGAAACGATCCTTCTGCTTTCAGGTGAATTCGGTGTTGAGGTTGAAGTGAAGATTGTGCTTGAAGATGACCGTTTCGAAACACTGGAAGAGAATGATGATGCTGCTGACTTGCAGGCTCGTCCACCAGTAGTTACGATCATGGGTCACGTTGACCATGGTAAAACTACTTTGCTGGATGCGATTCGTTCTACGAATGTATCCGATGGCGAAGCAGGCGGAATCACGCAACATATCGGTGCTTATCAAGTTGAAATTAACAACAAAAAAATCACGTTCCTGGATACTCCGGGTCACGAAGCGTTTACAGCGATGCGTGCACGTGGCGCACAAGTTACGGATATGACGATTATTGTCGTAGCTGCGGATGACGGTGTTATGCCACAGACCATTGAGGCGATTAACCATGCCAAAGCTGCTGGGCTACCAATCATCGTTGCTGTCAACAAAATTGACAAGCCGGGCGCTGATCCAGATAAAGTGAAACAAGAATTAACCAGCTATGAACTCGTTCCGGAAGAGTGGGGCGGAGATACCATCTTTGTTAACGTGTCAGCGAAACAAAGAATGGGTCTGGAAGGTCTGCTTGAAATGATTCTGCTCGTTGCAGAAGTGAACGAATACAAAGCGAACCCGGACAAACGTGCCCGTGGTACAGTGATTGAAGCCGAGCTGGATAAAGGACGTGGCCCAGTTGCACGTATCCTCGTACAGCACGGTACATTGAAAGTCGGCGATGCTTTCGTTGCAGGTAACTGCTTCGGTCGTGTTCGTGCGATGGTCAATGACAAAGGTCGCAAATTGAAAGAAGCTGGACCTTCAACACCTGTAGAAATCACAGGTCTGACTGAAGTTCCAGGTGCGGGAGATCCATTCATGGTGTTTGAAGATGAGCGCAAAGCGCGTTCCATCGCTGACAAACGTTCGATCACGCAACGTGAATCCGATCTGGGTACGCATACTCGTGTGACGTTGGACGATCTGTTCCAGCACATCAAAGATGGCGAGATCAAAGATCTGAACGTAATCATCAAAGGTGATGTACAAGGTTCGGTTGAAGCATTGAAAGGTTCCCTTGCGAAGATCGAAGTTGAAGGTGTACGCGTGAAAATCATTCATAGCGGCGCTGGTGCAATCACAGAATCCGACATCATTTTAGCTGCAGCATCCAATGCTATCGTGATCGGTTTCAACGTTCGTCCTGATAACCAGGCGAAATCAACTGCAGATCAAGAGCAAGTAGACATTCGTCTGCATCGCGTGATCTACAGTGTTATCGAAGAAATTGAACAAGCGATGAAAGGTATGCTCGATCCGATCTACAAAGAAAAAGTTATCGGTCATGCTGAAGTTCGGAGCACGTTCTCCATCAGTAAAGTGGGTACCATCGCTGGTTGTATGGTTACCTCGGGTAAAATTACGCGTTCTGCGGAAGCACGCCTGATTCGTGATGGCATTGTCCTTTACGAAGGTAAGCTGGATTCCCTGAAACGTTATAAAGATGATGCCAAAGAAGTAGCACAAGGTTACGAGTGCGGTATCACACTTGATAAATATAATGATCTCAAAGAAGGCGACGTTATCGAAGCTTTCATTATGGAGACAGTACAACGATAAGCAAGGAAGCATGAGGTGAACAACAATGGCTAAGATTCGTACAGGTAGAGTGGGCGAGCAGATCAAGAAAGAAATAAGTCTGCTCATCCAGTCTGAACTGAAAGATCCACGTATCGGCTTTATTACGGTAACGGGAGTCGAAGTGACAGGAGACTTGTCGCAAGCCAAAGTTTATCTGAGTGTCTTCGGTGAACAGGAACAAAAAGATAACACGCTGAAAGCTCTGGCAAAAGCAAATGGATTTTTGCGTTCGGAGCTGGGCAAACGTATCCGGTTCCGGCATGTTCCCGAGTTGATATTTAAGATTGACGAATCCATCGCTTATGGCAGCCGAATTGAGAAGCTGCTTGGCGATATTGGTTCCGACAAGAACGAATCCCAGTAACAGAATAGAGGAGACGGCAATGCACACTTATGAACAGGCGCTCCAGGCCGGAAAGCAATTTCTACTGGAGCATGATGATTACCTGGTCGTGTCGCATGTACAGCCGGACGGTGACGCAGTCAGCTCGACGGTAACGGTGGGCTGGCTGCTGTCATGTCTGGGTAAGACATTCACGATGATTAATGAAGGTGAAATCCCCGGGCGCATGCAATTTTTGTGGGAAGCAGGCAACATTGTGAACATGACCGAACAACCACCGCAGCGAAAATATAAAGCTGTTATCTGTGTGGATTGTGCAGACTTTGCCAGAGTAGGTTTGACACGTCATTATTTCGAAGATGATGCTGTTATCTTGAATATTGATCATCACCCTACAAATGACGGTTATGGTACAGTCAACATCATTAAGTCAGATGCTGCTGCTACGGCTGAAATCTTGTTCGATTTTCTTAACCTGTTCCAAGTAACATGGGATCAAGATGTTGCGACGGCAGTTTATACAGGATTGCTTACCGATACAGGTGGATTCCGCTATGCCAACACCAGCCCAAATGTAATGAAAACGGCCTCCAGACTGCTTGAACATGGCGTGAATGGACCCTATCTCGCCCAGACCTTGTTGGAGCAGGTGACTCTTCCGCAAGTTCGGATTTTGAATCAGGCACTATCAAGCCTGCAGATGACAGATGATGGAAAGATAGCCTGGGTTGTTATTACACCAGATGATATGGTGGCTTGTGGAGCAGCTAATGAAGATCTTGAAGGGGTAGTGAACTATCCGCGCAACATTCAGGGCGTGGAAGTTGGTATCTTTTTCAAAGTCATCAACGAGAATGCAGTCAAGGTTTCTTTGCGTTCAGCTGGTAAAATTGATGTTGCTGCACTAGCACAGACCTTTGGCGGAGGCGGGCATGTGCTCGCAGCCGGATGTCGTCTGGAAGGCAGACTTGATGATATTGTCGCAAAAGTACTGAAGCAGGTGAATTCACAATGGTAAAGCCATTTGAAGGTGTACTTCCGGTTTATAAACCGGCGGGATTTACTTCTCATGATGTTGTAGCCAAAATGCGTCGCATTCTCAAAATGAAACGCATTGGGCATACGGGCACACTTGACCCACAAGTTACAGGCGTTCTGCCGCTCTGTCTTGGACGAGCGACACGTGTGGTGGAGTATATGCAGGAGCTTCCGAAGGAATATCTGGCTACGCTCAGATTGGGACTGTCTACTGATACAGAGGATATGACAGGGGAAGTTATTGAGCGGGCTGAAACGACTGTGGAAGTAACACAGGAACAGGTTCAACAGGTGCTTGAGCAGTTCCTGGGCACGATCTCTCAGGTACCACCCATGTATTCTGCGGTAAAGGTAGACGGCAAACGTCTTTATGAACTTGCTCGTGAAGGTAAGACGGTAGAGCGTAAGAGCCGTGAGGTCACAATCTATGAGCTCGAACTTACAGGGATTGAGACTCAGGGTGAGACCACCGATATATCCTTCCGGGCCTTATGTTCAAAAGGTACTTATATTCGGACATTGTGTGTAGACATTGGCCGGCAACTTGGATATCCATCAACCATGGTTCAACTGGAGCGTACGATATCGGCAGGTATCTCTGCAGATCGTTGTCTTCGAATTGAAGAAGTGGAACAACTTATGGCTGATGGGACTTTGGCGGAGGCGTTGATTCCTGTTGACGAGGCTATTGCTTCAATTCCGGCCCATAAGGTTGGAGAAGAACAGACCAAAGGAGCACTTCAAGGTCAGAAACTGTCTGCACGTCTTCTGGAACCGCCTGTGGAGCAACCTGGTTTGCTGCGGTTGTATGCTCAGGATGGTACGTTTCTGGGGATATTTGAGCGGGATGAACTAAAACCAACGGTGAGGGCAGTTAAAGTCTTTTTGCCGGAATAAAGAGGTTTCGGGCTTGGAGTTGTGGTGATGCTCTAGCTTGGCCTATCTAGTGAAATGCAGGTGAATGATTGTGAAAACCGTAATGCTAACCTATCCGCAGACGTTACATTCGACTGAGCTGAGCACACTGCCCCAAGTGCTTGCGATTGGTCAATTCGACGGACTGCATCTCGGACATGCAAGTGTCATTTTATCAGCTGTCCGCATTGCGCGGGAAACGGGCATGCAGGCAGCGGTCATGACCTTTCATCCACATCCGAAGGAAGTTATGCGCAAAGGGGATTACGAGGGTTATTTAACTCCCTTGAGAGATAAAGAAGAGATCTTGGCAGGAATGGGCGTTGAGGTACTCTATGTGGTGGAGTTCAATGAGGATTTCTCACGGTTGACGCCGCAACAATTCGTACACGACTTGTTGATTCCTCTTCAGACACGAACAGCGGTGGTGGGTTTTGACTTCCGTTTTGGTCACAAGGGTGCAGGGGATGAACAACTTCTTCGTACTTTGGGAGAAGGAGAGATGACGGTGGAAACCGTTCCTCCTTTCTTGTTAAATGGTGAAAAAGTGAGCAGTTCTCTCATTCGTGGCCTGTTGAAGCGTGGGGAGATGGATGAGGCCAGTCATTGGCTTGGCCGACCTTACAGCATCAGAGGAACCGTCATTCACGGGGAGAAGCGTGGACGAACGATTGGATTTCCTACAGCCAACCTTGAACTCACGGATCATTACGTTACCCCGTCGAAGGGTGTTTACGCTGTTCGTGTGCAGTATGGCGAACAGGAACTGCGTGGGGTAATGAATCTCGGTGTGAAACCTACGTTTCACGAAAGCGGGATGAAACCTACGTTTGAAGTGCACCTGCTTGATTTTGATGGACACTTATATGACCAGGAACTAAAGGTTGAGCTCGTTCACTATATTCGTGCAGAACGAAAGTTTGACTCCATTGAGGCATTGATTAGCCAGATTCGTGAAGATGCATTAACTGCCGGCCGCCTGTTATCTTAAAGGTTCAGGATTAAATGCATGTTTACATTTACTTTAACTAGGCAATTATGATATACTGTACTACGTTGTCGATTGAGGCAACATTAACCTTGGCTTGGTTGCTTGCTCTCACCGGCGGTGACGAGGCTAATGGCGATTATATTGAAGGAGGTGAACAGGATGGCATTGACTCAAGAACGTAAACAACAACTGATCGACGAGCACAAAACTCACGAGTCCGATACAGGATCTCCAGAGGTGCAAGTTGCTATCCTTACGGAAAACATCACAAGTTTGACAGACCACTTGCGTACGCATAAGAAAGACCACCACTCACGTCGTGGACTTTTGAAAATGGTAGGTCAACGTCGTAAGCTTTTGGCTTATGTGAAAAACAAAGATGTTAAACGTTACAGCGCACTGATCGAAAAACTCGGATTGCGTCGTTAATTATCGTACATGTTTTCAAAATCAACCTGGCTGTTATCCGTCATTCTTTTGTCTAAAAGGACAAGCGGAACTTACAGCCGGGTTGTTTTGTAGATGAACATGTTGCCATATATTTGTAGATGGGGCTCCGTGAGGAGCTTTTGTTGTGCAGGTTAGCATGTTGAAAGTTCCATACATAGCTAATGAATGCAGGACAAGCAGGAAATACTGTGAATATGCAGAATCCATTGAATTAGGAACGAATAAAAGGAGGGGTTTCATGGAACAGCGTGTTGAAATGCAGCTTGGTGGAAGAAAACTTACGCTTGAGACCGGGCGTTTGGCCAAGCAGGCTAATGCTGCCGTTAAGGTAACATACGGGGATACCGTGGTATTGTGTACCGTGACAGCATCAAGTGAGCCGAAAGATCTGGACTTTTTCCCATTAACGGTGAACTATGAAGAAAGATTGTACGCCGTAGGTAAAATCCCGGGAGGATTTATTAAACGTGAAGGCAGACCGAGTGAGAAAGCGATTCTTTCAAGCCGTCTGACAGACCGTCCAATTCGTCCTTTGTTCCCGGAAGGCTTCCGGAATGATGTACAAGTTCTGAATATCGTTATGAGTGTGGATCAGGACTGCGAACCGCAAATCGCTGCAATGATTGGTACATCAGCAGCATTGAGCATTTCGGATGTTCCATTCAGCGGACCGATTGGTGGCGTGAAAGTTGGACGTATTGATGGCGAGTTCATCATTAACCCAACGATTGCACAGCTTGAAGTTAGTGATATTGAACTGGTTGTTGCAGGAACCAAGGATGCCATCATGATGGTTGAGGCCGAAGCAAACGAAGTGGCGGAAGAAGTGATGCTCGAAGCAATCATGTTTGGACATGATGAGATCCAAAACATTATTGCTGTAATCGAACAACTTGTGCAAGTTGCTGGAAAAGAAAAAATGGCTGTTAAGTTGCGTACCGTTAATGCTGAAGTTAACAACAGTGTGCGTGAATTCGCCAGCGCTCGTCTGGTCGAAGCGGTTAAAATCGCCGAGAAGCATGCTCGTCAAGATGCAATCGATGTAGTGAATGACGAAACCGTTGCTCACTTTGAAGAGAAATATATTGAAAGTCCGGAATTGTTCAAAGACGTGAAGGAAGTTCTGCACGATATCGTCAAAGAAGAAGTGCGTCGTCTGATCACGCATGATAAAGTTCGTCCAGATGGACGTGGACTTGCTGAAATTCGCCCAATTGAATGTGATACATCTCTGCTGCCACGTGCACATGGTACAGGACTGTTTACGCGTGGGCAAACGCAAGCACTTAGCGTTTGTACACTTGGTGCACTGGGTGATGTTCAGATTTTGGACGGAATCAGTCTTGAAGAAACGAAACGATTCATGCATCACTATAACTTCCCACCATTCAGCGTAGGCGAAGCGCGTCCATTGCGTGCTCCAGGCCGTCGCGAAATCGGACATGGTGCTCTGGGTGAGCGCGCGCTTTCCAAAGTGATTCCTTCCGAAACGGATTTCCCATACACGATTCGTTTGGTATCTGAAGTTCTTGAATCCAACGGCTCATCATCTCAGGCAAGTATCTGTGCCAGCACTTTAGCTATGATGGATGCAGGTGTACCAATCAAAGCTCCAGTTGCGGGTGTAGCTATGGGTCTGATCAAAGATGGAGATCATGTATCCATTCTGAGTGATATTCAAGGTATGGAAGATCACCTCGGTGACATGGACTTTAAAGTAGCTGGAACACCTGAAGGTGTAACTGCAATCCAAATGGACATCAAAATTGCTGGTATTAATCGTCAAATTTTGTCTGATGCATTGGCGCAAGCCAAAGAAGGCCGTATGCACATTTTGGGCAAAATGAACGAAATTTTGAAAACTCCACGTGAGCAGTTATCACAATATGCGCCTAAAATTACAACGATGCATATCAATCCGGACAAAATCCGTGATGTGATCGGTGCAGGTGGTAAAATTATCAATAAAATCATCGAAGAAACCGGTGTTAAAATTGATATTGAACAGGATGGACGTGTCTTTATCGCTTCTTCCAACCAGGAGATGAATGATAAAGCCAAAGCGATCATCGAAGGTATTGTGCGCGAAGTATTGGTCGGCGAGATTTATGTCGGCAAAGTAAAACGCGTAGAAAAATTCGGTGCATTTGTTGAAGTACTTCCGAACAAAGAAGGTCTGGTACACATCTCGCAACTGTCAACTGAACGTGTTGCCAAAGTGGAAGATGTTGTAGCTATCGGTGATTCCATTACGGTAAAAGTAACGGAAATTGACCCACAAGGTCGAATCAACTTGTCCCGTAAAGCAGTTTTGACTGCTGAAGCCCCGGCTCAATCCTAGGATACCGAAGCGACAAGTTATAAATGGATAGATTGAATGAAGAGACAGAATGTGAATTTCTGGCTCTTTTTTTAACGTTTAAATACGTAAAGCAAGGATGAAACCATGGCTTAGCATTCATATTTTTGCCCTTGTCCTCATATGATGGGGACAAAGACGGCGGGAGGATGGAGCTGTGGGAAACCAATCCAAAAAGCTGGCGGCTGTTCTGGCGGGTGTGACTGCGGTCATATTGATCGGACAAGTTGGCAGTGTACGTACATACATTACGGAGATCCGTGATGGGCCAGGTACGCAAAATGCTTTTGACATGTTTAAGGAGGCAACTGGAGAAGATGCGCTGTTGTCTGCGATTCGGGATAAAGCGGCTGAAACGAAAATTGCTCCGGTAAATGCCAGAGTGGATCGGGTATGGAAAGCGATTCCTGGTTATAATGGCATGGAGATTGATGTGGAAGCGACATACCGTAAGGCGCTGAGTGGAACGTTGAATACCAAAATAGCGTATGTCTACCGTCAGATTGAGCCGGAGATCCAGCTTAAGGATTTGGGTGCACATCCGATCTATCGGGGGAATGCAAACAAACCGATGGTTTCTTTTATGATTAATGTGGCCTGGGGGAACGAATACATCAAACCGATGCTGGATACGCTCGATGCCGAGAAAGTGAAGGCTACTTTTTTTCTGGATGGAAGTTGGTTAAGCAAAAATGTTGAACTGGCCAAAGAAATTCAGAAGCGTGGGCATGAGATGTCCAACCATGCATATTCTCACCCTAATATGAGTCGATTGAGCGCAGAACGGGCCAAGCTGGAAATTAGCAAAACCCAGGATCTGCTCCATAAAACATTGGGCGTAGAGAATCGTTGGTTTGCTCCGCCTTCCGGTGACTTTAATCAGAAGACCGTTGACATTGCTTCATCCATGGGACTGCACACCGTGTTATGGACAGTAGATACTGTGGATTGGCGTAAGCCAAGCCCGGATGCCGTTGTTGCCAAAATTGCTAAAAATACCGAGGCTGGAACGTTAATTCTAATGCACCCTACAGCTGCTTCTTCGGGAGCTTTAAAGGGCATGATTCAATCCATACGGGCCAAAGGTTTGGTGCTCGGAACAGTAAGTGAGACGCTGTCTTCGGAACGTGTAGATACGTCTGCGGTTGAGTGAACGTTGTTTTTTTGTTAATATCAAACAGTTGGAACCAAATGTCGATTTCAATTTCAAGGTTGAGATCAAGGCAATTATAGAGATGTAGGAGGGCCAACCATGAAAAAAATTCAGCTGGGCAATGGCCTCAGAGTTGTCATGGAACAGATACCGACCTGCCGTTCTGTGTCTTTCGGAATATGGGTCAAGACAGGTTCGCGTAATGAGCAACCTGCAAGTAACGGAGTATCACATTTTATTGAACACATGTTGTTCAAGGGAACAGATCGTTATGATGCCAAGGCGATTGCGGAGCAGTTCGATGCGATTGGCGGTAACGTGAACGCATTCACTTCCAAAGAATACACGTGTTATTATGCTAAAGTATTGGATGAACATTTGCCGATTGCGGTTGATGTATTGTCTGATATGTTTTTCCGCTCCAAAATGGATGATGGTGAATTGATCAAGGAGAAAAACGTCATTCTGGAAGAAATCTCGATGTATGAAGATACGCCTGATGATATGGTTCATGATCTGATGGCCTTGGCCGCTTATGGTGAGCATCCACTCGCATACCCAATCCTGGGTACGGAAGAACGTCTCAAAGCGATGGATTCCAGTCATCTGCGTGCATATATGAAGGAGCATTACACGATTGAGAACACGGTCATTAGTATCGCGGGTAATATTGATGACAGTGTAATCGATCTGATGGAGAAGCATTTTGGTGCTTTTGATGTAAATGGAGTATCGGAAGCAGTCACGATGCCAGCCTTCCAAAGCGGACAGCTCTTTCACAAAAAGAAAACGGAACAGAATCATATCTGTATCTCGTTCCCGGGCTGTAAAATCGGAGATCCGCTGCAATTCGCTATGGTTGTTCTGAATAACGCCATTGGTGGAGGCATGAGCTCCCGGCTGTTCCAGGAAATTCGTGAGAAACGGGGTCTTGCGTACTCCGTGTATTCCTATCATAGCTCTCATGCGGACAGCGGACTTTTCACGATATACGCAGGTACAGCACCGAAACAGACCAAAGAAGTGCTCGATCTGACCAAAGAGGTTCTACGCGACCTGGCTGTAAACGGCTTGTCCGAAGATGAGCTTCGTAAAGGAAAAGAACAGCTGAAAGGTAGCTTGATTCTGAGCTTGGAAAGCACAGGCAGTCGCATGAATCGTCTGGGTAAAAACGAGCTCATGCTGGGCAGACACCATACGTTGGATGAGATGATCACCAAAATTGAGCAAGTTACCATGGACGATATTAACGCGGTACTTGATCTGATGTTTGCTGAACCTTTTGCACTTGCTATGGTTGGCGCTTCAGATAAGACGATCGCTGGATTGAGAAGGGATGATTTTGTTGCATTACGTTCAAATACAGAAACTGCCGGGCAATGAAGATATTAAACTACCTCAAAAAATGTCGGAGCTGGCATCCGGCTTTGATGTAGTAGCTGCACTCCAGGAAGATGTTGTATTGCAGCCGGGTCAGCGTACGCTGATTCCTACCGGACTTGCGATGGCAATGCCAGCTGGATTGGAAGCACAGATCCGTCCTCGGAGCGGACTGGCTTTCAAACATGGAATTACTTGCCTCAACACACCGGGGACTATTGATGCGGATTATCGCGGAGAAGTTAAAGTTCTGTTGATTAATCTGGGTCAGGAACCGTTCACGATTGTACGGGGAGAGCGCATTGCACAGATCGTCTTCCAGACCGTGCCTGCGGTTGAATTGACGGAAGTGAATGAACTTTCGGAAACGGTACGTGGCGAAGGCGGATTCGGTCATACCGGGAAATAAGCAGCGTAAATATACTCATTCTTTAGAGTCGTCCCTGACAGGGGCGGCTCTTTTTTACATTTGAGAAACGGACGGTGGAATGCAATTATTGTTTTCACCCCCCTGTGGGCCCCTGCATACGATAAGGCATACATGTGGTGAAAGGAGTGACGTCCCGATGCTGACCGGAGTCCGGATTGTAGTCCTGGGCGGAGATGCGCGGCAGCTTGAAGTCATTCAAAAGTGCGCTGAGCTGGATGCAACGGTAAGTGTGGTGGGTTTCGATAAAATAGAGCGTTCCATTCCAGGGATCGAGCACCAGGAACTGGAGGATGAAGTGTTTGCTTCCGCAGATGTACTCGTACTGCCTGTTGTCGGTTGCGATGAGCAGGGAAAAGTAAGTACTTCATTCAGTGACACACCGATCTATTTGAAAAAGGAACATATTGCAGCATTACCAGAGCATTGTATTGTGTTCACAGGTATGGCAAAGCCGTTCTTGCGCGAACTTAGTCTTGAAAATGGGCTGCGACTTGTTGAAGTACTTGATCGTGATGATATTGCACTTTATAACTCTATTCCAACAGCTGAGGGAGCCATCGCCATAGCTATTCGGGAGACGGACTTCACAATCCATGGTTCGGAATGCATTGTGCTTGGCATTGGTCGAACAGGATTCACAATGGCCAAAACACTGCAGGGACTTGGAGCAAATGTACGGGTGGGAATCAGGCGGGAAGAGGATGCTGCCCGCGCTACAATAATGGGCTGGAAGCCTTTCATGACAACGGATTTGGCCGCTCAGACCGGGGAAGTTGACTTGCTTTTTAATACGATACCGACTATGATAATCACAGCACAAATCCTGTCCAGAATGCCGCAAAAGGCTGTCATTATCGACCTCGCATCCGCTCCTGGCGGTTGTGATTTCAGGTATGCCGACAAACGCGGTATCAAAGCGCTACTTGCGCCAGGCCTCCCCGGCATTGTTGCTCCCAAAACGGCTGGCGGCATTATTGCCGACGCGTTGATCCGTTTGCTTTTGGAAGAACAGAACGCACGGGAGGTTAAATCATGAACTGGCAGGGAAAAACGGTAGGTTATGCAATTACGGGTTCTCATTGTACGTTTGAAGAGGTTATGCCGGTAATTAGCCGCTTCGTAGCTGAAGGTGCCAACGTCGTTCCGATTATTTCGAATTCGGTTCTGACGACGGATACACGCTTCGGTACGGCGCAAAATTGGCAAAAACAGTTGAAAGATATAACAGGTAATGATATCATTTCTACAATTGTTGAAGCGGAGCCTTTAGGGCCTTCCAAGCTGCTTGATGTGCTGGTTATTGCTCCATGCACAGGGAATACAACAAGCAAGCTGGCTAATGCGATGACCGACAGTCCAGTGCTAATGGCAGCCAAAGCGCAGATGCGCAATCAGCGTCCACTTGTGCTCGCGATTTCCACGAATGACGGTCTGGGCTTGAATGCTGCGAATATCGCCAAATTGCTTGTGGCTAAATACTTGTATTTTGTGCCATTTGGGCAAGACGATCCAGTGAAAAAACCAAACTCGTTAGTCGCCAAAATGGAATTGATTCCAGAGGCTTGCTGGAGTGCTCTTGAGGGCAAACAGTTGCAGCCGATGATTGTGGAGCGTTCTTCACAGGCTTGATGGAACAATGATTCGGTGACAACGTTTATACGCTTGGAGAAATGAAGAAGGGTTCTAGAGACAAAGAAAATCATGGGGGACAATATGCTGGATTGAACAGCTACTATGTCCACGTTCCTGTCTATAAGGCATTCCTGCTTGCGGGCAGTACAGGTTAAGCAAGCGGGAGAGGTCTATTGTGAATGTATGCATCATGACCTCGATAACAACCGCGACCTTTGATTTGCGATTGTCCCAGACAATTACAGAAAATAAGGAGCGGCATGGAATGCCGTATAAAATGCTGAAATTATCGCATCAGAACGCTCCCTAGAGTGATCCATTTGTTGATTTGACCCGTGTCCAGTCTTCTTGCGTACACAAATGGAGGAATAAAGATGCGTATCATGGTACAGAAATTCGGAGGCACGTCTCTCTCCACTGTTCAGGCGAGAGAGCATGTGCTCCGTCATGTTAAACGTGAACTTGAAGCAGGATTGAGTCTGGTCATCGTTGTGTCTGCGATGGGGCGCCGCGGCGAGCCATATGCGACCGATACGTTGCTGGACTGGGCTGCACAGAACGGAAACGCACTATCCGCACGCGAAAAGGATTTACTGCTGTGCTGTGGTGAAATCATATCGGCGACAACGTTGAGCAGTTTACTCGAACATGAAGGCATTCCAACTACAGTGCTGACCGGTGCACAAGCAGGTTTTGTGACGGACGACAATTTCGGGAATGCCCGGATATTGGATGTCCGTCCTGTTCGTGTGTTGGAGCAGCTTCAGCTTGGCCGTGTCGTTGTTGTAACCGGATTCCAGGGGCAGACAGAGAACGGAGACTTCACGACATTGGGTCGTGGGGGAAGCGATACGTCTGCTACAGCTCTCGGTGCAGCATTACGTGCTGAAATGGTGGATATCTACACAGATGTGAACGGGATACTCACCGCTGATCCGCGAATTGTTGAGGATGCACGTCCACTGACTGTTGTGAGTTATGCAGAGATCTGTAACATGGCCCACCACGGGGCCAAGGTAATCCATCCACGTGCGGTTGAGATTGCGATGCAATCCCAGATTCCAGTGCGGGTAAGATCTACTTTTGCAGACACGGAGGGAACGCTGGTTACGCATCCGGAAGGATTCCAGGATGTGCAGACAGGCATTGTTGACCGTTATGTAACAGGCATCGCCTACGTGAGCAATGTAACGCAAATTACGGTGGATGTGCCTGGTGGTGGTGCAGATCGATTGCAACTAAAAGTGTTCAAAACCATGGCTGAGAATTCAATCAGCGTTGATTTTATTAATGTTACCCCCTCGGGAGTTGTCTATACGGTTTTTGACAGTGATTCCGAGAAAGCCATACAGGTATTGCAGGAGATAGGTCTCAAGCCACAAAGCCTGTCCGGTTGTGCCAAAGTGTCCGTCATTGGCGGAGGCATTAATGGTGTACCTGGAATCATGGCTCGAATCGTGGAGTCCTTGACACTGGCAGACATTCAGATCCTGCAATCGGCAGATTCGAATACAACGATCTGGGTACTCGTAAAAAAAGAAGATATGGTTCAGGCCCTGAGGGCACTTCACGCCTCATTCGAACTTCATTTGTAAATAACTGAAGTTAGAGGAGCCAAACCTGTTTTGAAGGAGGAATCGAATTGGACTTTGGAAGATTGATTACAGCAATGGTCACTCCGTTCAATGAACAAGGAGAGATTCATTGGGAGGAAACGGCACGTCTAATCGACTATCTAATTGTAGATCAAAAGTCGGAGACGCTTGTGGTTTCTGGAACAACAGGGGAGTCTCCAACACTTAGTGATACTGAGAAAGTTCAATTATTCGAATTTGCAGTGAAACATGCGGCCGGTCGGTGCAAAATTATAGCCGGAACGGGAAGCAATAACACGGCACATTCCATCCATTTGACACAGGAAGCTGAACGTGCCGGAGTGGATGGCATTTTGTTGGTTGTTCCGTATTACAACAAACCTAGCCAAGAAGGTTTGTTTAAACATTTTGAAGCGATTGCAGGCTCCACCAAGCTGCCAATTATGCTCTACAACGTGCCTGGACGTACAGTAACCAGCCTGTCAGCAGAGACAACGCTTCGTCTTGCACAGATTCCTAACATCGTCGCTACGAAGGAATGTGCGTCTATGGAGCAGGTTACGCTGATTGCAGCAAGTGCTCCAGAAAATTTTAGAGTTTATTCCGGTGATGATGCTTCAGGCTTACCAGCGATTGCGGTTGGAGCACATGGAATTGTCAGCGTGGCCAGTCATGTCGTAGGGGCAGAAATGAAGAAAATGATTGACGCCTTCTATGGCGGAGCACCTCTTCAGGCTGCTCAGATTCATCAGCAGTTGTTCCCAGTATTCAAAGGCCTGTTTGAGTGTCCACAGCCTCTACCAAACCCCGTAGCGGTGAAATATGCGCTGACATTGCGTGGTCTAGACGTTGGTTCCGTACGGTTGCCCCTTATTCCGCCAACGGAAGAGGAGCAGGTTTATATCAAAGGTTTGCTTAATTTGTAATCATTTTGGTTGTATATGGACTATTTTATTAATCATGGGAATATCCTTCAGATCAGCAAAAGAACCGCTCCTCTTCCTAGAGGCTGCGGTTCTTTTTTTTACGAGTAATGTGAGGTTTCTTTTCCACTGCTAAGGGGAAACCTACAGGTTAACGAGAGAGTGACTTGTTTTTTTTGTTTTTAATCATGTATAATGATGTCAAGTGACTGGGTGCGGTATTTTTTTGAAATTGAAAGCGACATCGCTTCGTGGTGTAGCTTTGCGGTGAAAAAGGAAGGAACGGCTAAGAGGGAATTTCAACTCCAACTTGTTGGTCAAAGGGAATAACTTCGAAGAACTTCTTCCAAATATCGTGAATAAAGGTGTTCTTTTGCATTCATCCCGATAGGTGGGTATGTGATGTATGGACTACTTTTCTTAACTTACAATAAATAATAAGGTACGACGTCCAACTACCATAGGAGGTTTAGATTCATTTGTCTAAGAAAAATAATAACGATAAACTGATGATTTTTGCTTTGGGCGGCGTAGGCGAGATTGGTAAAAACATGTACGTCATCCAATACGCCAACGACATTGTAGTCGTAGATGCTGGTCTTAAATTCCCGGAAGAAGATATGCTTGGTATTGATATTGTCATCCCTGACATTTCTTACCTGACTGAGAACCGTGACAAAGTAAGAGGAATCATTCTTACTCACGGACATGAGGATCACATTGGTGGTCTGCCATATGTTCTCAAACATCTGAATGTTCCTGTATACGGAACAAGACTTACGCTTGGACTTGTAGAAAACAAGTTGAAAGAAGCGAATTTGCTGGGTGATACAAAACGTATTCTGATTGATGCTGATTCCGAGATCCAACTTGGATCTGTTCTGAAAGCATCGTTCTTCGCTACTAACCATAGTATTCCGGATTCTGTTGGTGTATGTGTCGAAACACCGGAAGGTGCAGTTGTTCACACGGGTGACTTCAAATTCGACCATACTCCAGTCAATGGTCAATATGCAGATCTTCAGCGTATGGCACAGATTGGAACAAATGGCGTGTTAGCGCTATTGTCCGACAGTACGAATGCTGAGAAACCTGGATTCACACCATCGGAGAAAAATGTGGGTATCGTGCTGGAAGATATCTTCCGTAAAGCAAGTCAACGTGTTGTTGTGGCGACATTTGCTTCCAACGTACACCGTATCCAACAGGTGATCAATGCAGCAGAAGTGACTGGACGTAAAGTTGCAGTTATCGGACGTAGCATGGTGAACGTGGTTGGTATTGCTTCAGAACTGGGTTATCTTGAGATTCCGGATGGCATGATCATTGAACCTGAAGAAGTAGGCAAGATGGCAGCTGATCGTGTCGTGATTCTCTGCACAGGAAGTCAAGGAGAGCCAATGTCAGCACTGACACGTATGGCTCGTTCCACGCACCGTAAAGTGGACATCCTGCCAGGTGACACCGTCATTATCGCAGCAACTCCGGTTCCAGGTAATGAGAAATATGTAGGCCGTACGATTGATGAACTGTTCCGTCTGGGTGCTAACGTGCATTACAGCGGTGCTAACAGTGGCGTCCACGTATCTGGTCACGGTAGCCAGGAAGAGCTGAAACTGATGCTCAACCTGATGAAACCGAAATTCTTCTTGCCGATTCACGGTGAATTCCGTATGCAGCGTCGCCACGCGGTTCTTGCTGAATCTGTAGGGGTAGAACCTGAGAACATTTTCATCACGGATATCGGTGAAGTGATTGAAATTCAAGGTGGAGCAGCACGTAGAGCAGGTAAAGTTACTGCAGGTAATGTGTTGATCGATGGCTTGGGTGTAGGCGATGTGGGTAACATTGTACTTCGTGACCGCAAATTGTTGTCACAAGATGGTATCCTTGTTGTTGTGGTAACACTCAGCAAACAGGATGGAAAAATTGTTTCCGGTCCTGACATCATCTCTCGCGGATTTGTGTATGTTCGTGAATCGGAAGGACTATTGGATGAGGCCAACCGGATCGTTAGCAGCACATTGCAGAAGTTGATGAGTGAGAACGTTAACGAGTGGGCTTCACTCAAAACAAATGTTAAAGATGCACTGGGACGCTTCCTGTATGAGCAAACTCGTCGTAGACCGATGATTTTGCCAATCATTATGGAAGTTTAAAATAGGCTAAACAAAAACATATATTCAGGCACACAGTCGCCCCTTCTCTACGAGTAATATTGGACGGTTCCTCGTAGAGAAGGGGCTTTTTTTGCGTTTTCAGGAAGATCTGCAATAGCGTCAATATGTGAAGCAATTTGATGTAGCGGGTATAAGGCAGTTGGAAAAGTCCCCATACTAAGGAAATACATTAAATGTTTCTGGAGAAGGGGATTATTGAAATGAATGAACGTATGAATGACAAGCAGGCGTCAAGATCCAATCAACCGGAAGTTGAAGCGCCGGAAATTCCGATTCAGGAGGAAAAGGCCATCTCTCCCGTGACAGAGACTATTCAGCAATTTGGGCAGACACAGTCTCCTGCAGGTGAGTCGAATATTTTCTGCATGACCATTATTGGACAGGTCGAAGGGCATTTGATTTTGCCGCCACAAAACAAAACAACAAAGTATGAACATATCATTCCACAGCTGGTGGCCGCAGAACAAAATCAGCGTATTGAAGGTATACTGATCATTTTGAACACGGTAGGTGGAGATGTAGAGGCGGGTCTAGCCATTGCAGAGATGATTGCTTCTCTAAGCAAACCTACGGTGACTGTGGTCATTGGAGGCGGGCATAGCATTGGAGTACCGATTGCTGTAGCTTCAACATATTCCCTGATTGCCGGAAGTGCAACGATGACGATCCATCCGATTCGGATGAACGGCCTTGTCATTGGTGTACCTCAAACGTTTGAGTATATGGAGAAAATGCAGGAAAGGGTTGTTCGGTTCGTGACTTCTCATTCGAATATCTCTGAAGAGATGTTCAAAGAACTAATGTTTAAGACTGGTGAGTTGAATCGGGATATTGGTACAGCTGTAGGAAGCGCAGATGCAGTGAAACATGGATTAATGGATGCAGTGGGCGGGATTGGACAGGCTATTGCTCAGTTAAATCAGCTCATAGGAGACAAGAGACAGACTCTGCAAGCGGGAGGTTATACCCAATGACATTATATACAGTGATGCCCCCGGAACAACTCTGGTCGGGAATGTGGAAAGAGGGCGAAGATACGAGGGAGATCAAAATGAATGGTTTGTTAATGCAGGTAAGACCTGTTAATGACAATGAAGCCGTTATTGTTCGTTTGCTGGATTGTCCACTTGAAGCCTATCTCAATCCTGCCAATATGCCGGGTTCGACCATTCCGATTTCGGGTAACTTGGGATCAGCATAACGCGACGAATTCAGACAAATTGAGCAGAAAAAGAACATATGTACGGATTATATTTGTATGGTATAATATTCTTCTGGGGGTGACCTGATTTTGGCCAGAAGAAAAAAGAGGAAAAAAAAGGGCGCTGGTTTTAGTGGCGTTTTAAAATATGAAATTTACGGGATTGTGCTTATTACCCTTGCTGTCATAGCATTATCGGGTGAAGCCACCGTTGGACGTTCGCTTTCCAAGATGTTCGGACTGATGCTTGGTAAGTTTTATTTTGCGATTCCACTTGTTGGTATTTATTATGGTCTCATGGTGATGATTCACCGGAAATGGCCGAGTGGTTGGACCACACGCAAGACAGGACTTGTTTTGCTGGTCTTTGCCTTAACCTTGATGAGTACTGTCTCTGCAATGCACCAGAAGCTCATTCCGGTAGGTGCGCTTGAGCCTGGTGCTGTGATTACGCAGGTACATAATGATATGCAAACCGAGTTGCTAACCCCTGCTGTGCCAGGTGAGAGGGACTCCATGCTTAACAAGGACATCAGCGGTGGTTATCTCGGAGCTGGGCAATTTGCTCTTTTCCTGTGGCTGTTCGGCAGTCTTGGGGCGAGACTCATCATGATTGTCATGTTTATCATCAGTTTTATGCTGATTACGAGTCTATCTTATGTGGATTTGATACGAATATTCCGAACAAAGATTTGGGATGCCGGGAGTTCGATGTACAAAAAGCTGGAGTCGAGACCCTCTGCACGTTCTGCTTCAACTTCTGATGCCAGAAAGAAAGGTAACGCCCGTAAAGTGGTACCTGTTCCTGTTGAAGATGACGAAGACGAGTATGAGGATGAATTAGAGGAACAGCATCTACCAAAACGAAACTCGCCCATATTCTTCCAACTTTTTGGGAAATGGGGAGCTAAACGGGAACAGGCGACATCAGGACGTGAAATGGATGAGGTCGATTCGGCAGAAACAGAACAGATTGTGTACCGCGCCGAACAAGATCACAATCTAGAGGCGTGGCAGGATGCAACCGAAGACGTAACTAACAAATCAGCTTCATCACGTGTTCCTGTTCAGGCTAAACCTAATTCAGCGCCGATCATTCGAGACTTTTTCGAGCACGTCAGAACAGAAGAGGCAAGCATTGAAGATGATCTGGACGATGCTTATCCTTTCCCGGATAATCTGGCCGATCCAAACGTAGTACAACAGGGCGAGCATGCCATTAAAATAACGGATGAACTGGTAGAGACGGAGTGGTCCGCATCCGATGCGGGTACAAACGGGATGAATGCTGTGGATGAGATTCAGAGTGGAGAAGAAGTACCTAATGATGCAATGCAGGGAACAGATACTCCAACTCCTGAAGGGCAGGACACACCACCGGTGAAACCACCACCGCCACCTCCTAAGCCGTACAAGCTGCCATCATTCCGTCTACTTGCCAAGCCAAACAATGGGGGCAAGGCGGGTGACCAGAAGGATTATATGCAAACAGCACGTAAGTTGGAAGCCACACTGGAAAGCTTCGGTGTTCGTGCCAAAGTACTTGAAGTGGTTCGGGGTCCTGCCGTTACAAGATATGAAATTCAACCTGACATTGGCGTCAAGGTCAGCAGAATTGTCAGCCTAACTGATGATATCGCGTTGGCTCTGGCGGCAAAAGATATTCGGATGGAAGCACCGATTCCCGGAAAGTCTGCTATTGGTATCGAAGTACCTAATGGTGAAGTATCGGTTGTAACGATGCGTGAAGTAATGGAGACAGCAACGTTCCAGGATGCAGAATCCAAAGTGACCATTGCATTTGGCCGAGATATCTCGGGACAGACGATTATTGGTAACTTGGCTCGTATGCCCCATTTGTTGGTTGCGGGTGCTACAGGTTCCGGTAAGTCGGTGTGTATTAACGGAATTATTACCAGCATATTGTACAAAGCCAAGCCGGATGAAGTGAAGTTCCTGATGGTCGATCCCAAGATGGTTGAGTTGAACGTATATAATGGGATTCCCCATTTGCTGGCACCGGTAGTAACTGATCCTAAGAGAGCGTCACTTGCTCTCAAAAAGATTGTGGTTGAGATGGAGAAACGATATGAACTGTTCTCCAAATCAGGCACTCGTAACGTTGAAGGTTACAATAATCTGATGAAAGATAATCCTGCGGCTGTTCTGCCTTATATTGTTGTCATTGTGGATGAGCTTGCAGATCTCATGATGGTTGCAGCCGGAGATGTTGAAGATGCGATTGCGCGGCTTGCCCAGATGGCTCGTGCAGCCGGTATCCATCTGATTATTGCTACACAGCGGCCTTCTGTGGATGTTATTACTGGCGTAATCAAAGCCAACATACCTTCTCGTATCGCCTTCGGTGTATCCTCACAGGTGGATTCTCGAACCATTCTGGATATGGGTGGGGCCGAGAAACTGTTGGGTCGCGGAGACATGTTATTCATGCCAATGGGCGCATCGAAACCGGTTCGTGTACAAGGTGCTTTTATGAGTGATGAAGAAGTGGAAAATATTGTGAATTATGTACGTGGTCAAGGTGAAGCACAGTATGATGAGTCCCTTGTACCTGAGGTGGACGACTCTATCCAGGCTGAAGATGAAGTACAGGACGAGTTATACGAAAAGGCAGTGCAGATTATTCTGGAGGCCAAGCAAGCGTCTGTTTCTCTGCTACAACGTCGAATGCGAGTAGGATACACCCGTGCCGCACGTTTGATTGACTCCATGGAATCCCGGGGCGTGATTGGTCCTTACGAGGGTAGCAAACCACGGGAAGTGTTGGTCTCGCTTGAAGAGTACCAACAAAACAAAATAAGCTCGTAGCTTGTAATGCACATGAATATTCAGGCGATTCGAGCCCTCAACCTTAATGGTTGGGGGCTTTTTTCATACAATTTGACTGAAGTTTTACCATGATGTCCAATGATCGGATGATTTGGTGCATAGGAAGCAAGCAGGCTTGTCATAATAACCTTAGCGATTCTGTTAATCCCACAAGAGAAAGGTAGAGCACAGTCGATGCGAAAAATGAACATATGGCTTTTCACTGCTATTTTGCTGATGTCCGCATTGGGAATCCGTTATTTGCTTCCTGAGAATGCAGCAACCGAAAGTTCGAATCAAAGCACATCACAAGTTGAAGAGAAAGCCTTGCCTACTTTCAGCAGCAACGCTGTGAAATATGGAAGTTACGGTCAGGATGTATATGAGCTTCAGGGGCGTCTGAAGTACCTGGGATTTTACAATGGTAAAATCGACAGTAATTTTGGCAGCAGCACACTGAAATCCGTCAAATGGTTTCAATCCGAGTTTGGCATGAAGGCAGATGGTGTGGTTGGAGCTGAGACCAAGCTCAAGCTGTACAATGCGTCAACCAAATGGTCGCCAACAGAGCCGCCGCTACACAAGGAATCCTCAGGTGGAGGTGGAGGTAGCAACAATACGGCAGATAAAGAGCAAGACAATATGGGATCTGCCAATGCTCTTGGTCTCTCAGAGAATGAACTCAAGATTATGGCTAACGCTGTATATGGTGAAGCCCGGGGTGAACCGTTTGAAGGTCAAGTCGCAGTAGCGGCAGTAATTATGAATCGCGTGAAATCACCAAGCTTTCCAAATACGCCTTCAGGCGTGATCTTTCAGCCAGGTGCATTTACGGCTGTAGCAGACGGACAGATCTATTTGGAACCAAACGCACAAGCCAAAAAGGCAGTTGAGCAGGCCCTGAATGGATGGGATCCGTCCGGTGGATGTCTCTATTATTTTAACCCGAAGACAGCAACATCCAAATGGATCTGGACCCGCCCACAAGTGAAAACAATCGGACAGCATATCTTTTGTATGTGATGATGTTGGAAGCAACCAGAAGGCGTGACTTCGGTTGCTTCTTGCCTTTTGAATGGGTTAAAATGGTTGTTACGTTTAGCTTAATATGATTGCATGATAAATGACGCCGTAAAGGGGTTTTGACATTTGAATACATCAGGATTCGAACGAGGTAGCAAGAGAGAGTTTCGTATACATGTGCTTCCGACTAAACGTTTTAAAACGTTTGCTATATCGTTATATGCAGGAGTTCCCTTACGGGAAGATACAGTAACCAAAGTAGCGCTGACACCTTTTGTTCTGCGACGCGGCACGGAGTCCTATCCGGAAACAACGCAATTTCGTGAGCAACTGGAGCATCTGTATGGAGCAGGTTTTGGTTTTGACGTCTATAAACGCGGGGATTACCAGATTGTACAGTTCCGAATGGATACCATTAATGATTCCTTTGTTGGAGGGGATGAGCAGTTGCTGGATCGTTCATTTGCCTTCCTTGGAGAGGTTCTTACACGACCTGCACAGGAGAATGGACATTTCAGGACGTCTTATGTACAAGCAGAGCGAGAGACTGTTCGGAAAAAGCTGGAGTCCATCGTGAATGATAAAATGCGCTATGCGGCTGAACGCAGTATCGAGGAAATGTGCAAGAACGAGCCATACCGTCTTCATCCATTGGGTGAGCGAAAGGATCTGCCTGGGATTGAGCCCGACACACTGACTGCGTCTTATCAGGAGTGGCTGCAGCAGGCGAGTATGGATCTGTACGTGGTAGGGGATACGACACTGGAGGAGGTCGAGAACCTTGTTCAGCGTCATTTCAATGTAGATCGAACGTCCTCCTCTGATTACCAGACACAGGCAGCGGTTCGAGGAAATAAGGAAGTGGAGACCGTTGTTGAGCGACTGAATGTGAGTCAGGGAAAACTCAATATGGGACTCCGTACATCTATCACTTATGGAGATCCTCAGTATGCCGCAGCACTAATGTACAACGGGATTCTCGGTGGTTATCCTCATTCCAAACTGTTTGTCAATGTTCGTGAAAAAGAAAGCCTGGCGTATTACGCGTCATCGCGATATGACGGACATAAGGGCATTGCAACGATTCAATCCGGGATTGAAATCCCTAATTATGAGAAGGCTGTCACCATTATCAAGCAGCAGCTGGAAGAAATGAAAAGCGGTACAATCAGTGATCTGGAAATGTCTCAGACCAAAGCAATGATCCGTAACCTGCTTAAGGAAATGCAGGATTCTGCTTTTGAGATGATCGCTTATGACTTCAATCGACAGTTGTCTGGCAAAGAAAGAACGGCTGAAGAACTGTTGGCTCAGGTAGAACATATTAGCAAGGAAGATGTACGTGAGGCGGCAGAACAATTCCGTCTGGATACGATTTATTTCTTGCGGGACGAGAAGGAGGAATAATCGGTGGAGAGCATTCGGTATGAGCATTTGCAGGAGACACTATATTACGAAGTAATGGATAACGGACTGCATGTCTATATTTTGCCTAAACCGGGGTTCCAGAAAACGTATGCTACGTTTGCAACCAAGTATGGATCGGTGGATAATCATTTTCAGGTTGAAGGACAGGAAGAAGTGAAGGTTCCGGATGGGATTGCTCATTTCCTGGAGCATAAAATGTTTGAAGAACCAACAGGCGATATTTTTGCAACATTTGCGTCTCACGGTGCCTCAGCTAATGCGTTTACGAGCTTTGATCAGACGGTTTATTTGTTTTCAGCGACTGAATATGTGAATGAAAATATACAAACATTAGTCAACTTTGTGCAAAATCCTTACTTCACGGATCAAAATGTGGAAAAGGAAAAAGGCATTATTGGACAGGAAATTGACATGTATGCTGATAATCCGGATTGGCGTGTTTATTTTGGATTGATCGAAGCCATGTATCAGAAACATCCGGTGCATATCGATATTGCAGGAACGGTGGAATCCATCCGTACGATTACCAAAGAGATGTTATATGAGTGTTATAACACCTTCTATCACCCGAGTAATATGCTCTTGTTTGTGGTGGGTGGTGTAGATCCACAAGAAGTCATTGATATGGTTCGATCGAACCAGGAGCAGAAGGATTATAAGCCACAGGGGAGCATTCAACGTTTCTTCGAACCGGAGCCTGAGCAGGTAGGAGAAGCCAGACGGGAAGCGAAACTGGCTGTTTCACTGCCCAAATGTCTGTTTGGATTCAAGGAGACGGACGTTGGACTTACCGGGGAACAATTGTTACGGCGAGATATGACAACGCAGCTGATGATGGACCTCTTGTTTGGCTCAAGCACACGATTATTTCAGAAGCTCTACGATGAAGATCTGATCTCGGACAGCTTTGGACATGAGTATAACAGTTCGCCGCAATATGCTTTTTCAGCCATTGGTGGTGATACAAAAGACCCGGATCAACTGCTCGCGCGTATACGTGAAGAAGTGGATGCCATTGTAGAAAAAGGGTTCGATTCCACGGATTTTGAACGTGCACGCAAAAAGAAAATAGGCGGATATTTGCGTATGCTCAATTCTCCGGAGAACATTGCGCATGAATTTACACGTCAGCAATTCCGTGGCGGTGATTTTTTCAATATGCTGCCGCTCTATGAATCGATTACACTGGAAGATGTAAATCTCAGACTGAGAGAGCATATTCGGTGGGATCATCTGGCTGTATCGCTAGTCGTGAGTCCTTGATATGGAGAGGGGAACGGGACAATTGAAGGCAATCGGGGAAATGACTGTACTGGTAACTGGCGCAAGTGGTGGCATCGGAGCGGCTATCGCAGAACGCTTTGCCAGAGTGGGAATGAATGTTGTTATACACTATATGAAATCGCATGAAGCAGCGAATGAAGCCGCCAGACGGTGCATGGAACAAGGCAGCGGAAAAATCATGACCGTGTCTGCGGATCTTCGCAGCCGGGAACAGATTGAGCGTATGCGTGAGAAGCTGGAGTCGCACAATCTCATGCCAGATATCCTTGTGAACAATGCAGGAATCTCGCACTATGGGATGTTGGCTGATGTTACAGAGGAGATCTGGGATGAAGTGATGGCGATTAACCTCAAAGGCACGTTTATGTGTACACAGGAAATGATGCCTCACATGATCTCCCAAAGGTACGGCCGGATCATTAATGTATCGTCGATCTGGGGGCTGTCTGGTGCTTCTTGTGAGGTGCTGTATTCCACAACCAAGGGTGGGGTGAATGCATTCACCAAAGCGCTTGCGAAAGAACTCGCGCCTTCCGGAGTAACCGTAAATGCCGTTGCTCCTGGTGCAGTTCAGACATCCATGCTGAGCCATCTGGATCAGAGTGAACTGAAGATGCTGGAAGAGGAAATTCCGGCAGGAAGACTTGCTCAACCTGATGAAATCTCATCATTGGTTTATTTTTTGGCTCTCCCTGAATCGGGTTATATCAATGGGCAGATCATCAGTCCAAATGGCGGTTGGTTAACGTAAAAAAGCAAGAAAACTTGACTGGCTGTGAATGAACCAGGTGAAGGTTGCTGAGAAGCAGTCGTCTTCCGGATTATTTTCAAAATGCTCGTATATAAAATGCTTCGAAAGCACATATTACAACTGTTGATTTTAAATCTCATGCGTCATCTAAGGAGGATTTATCATGTCAACAGAAAAAACAGTGCTCTCCAGTTTTGACACATGGAAGAAGTTCCTGGGTGACCGCGTACTGCAAGCAGAGAAGATGGGGATGAGTGAAGAAACCATCAACAAACTTGCGTATGAAATCGGCGACTTCCTTGATGAGAAAGTCGATCCGGCGAACCATTCCAACCGGGCATTGAAAGAGTTATGGGATGTCGGCGATGCTGATGAGCGTCGTACGATTGCGTGCCTGATGGTCAAATTGGCCAAACAAAACGCATAAGATTACAGATGAAGAGCTCCCGCAAGGGGGCTTTTCTCTAATGATTACAAACGGATTACAGAGCTGTTCTTGTAATTCATTTTCATTTTATATATCATTAACGTGACCCATTTTTAGAAGATGTCTCAGATTGTTGTCCAGTGGATATGTTCTGTTGCTGTCGAATAATGGGGAATAATGCATTACGGGGTGTTGAAATGGAATCTAAACAATGGTACATGGAATATAAAATACATAAGAACAGACCCGGTTTGTTAGGCGATATTGCCTCTATGCTGGGGATGCTTGAAGTGAATATATTGACCATTAACGGTGTTGAAGGCAAAACTCGAGGCATGCTGCTTGAATCGGATGATGATGAAAAAATCCGTTTGCTTGGTGAAATGCTTGGCAAAGTAAACAGCATCACCGTATCGGCTTTGCGGCAACCTAAATTGGTGGATATTTTGGCCGTACGTCATGGCAGATACATTGACCGTGACTCGGATGATCGCAAGACATTTCGTTTCACACGAGATGAACTTGGGTTACTTGTGGACTTTTTGGGTGAAGTATTTAAGAGGGAAGGCAATCAGGTCATCGGTTTGCGCGGAATGCCTCGTGTTGGCAAAACGGAGTCTATTATTGCGGGCAGCGTATGTGCAATGAAGCGATGGACGTTTGTTTCCTCCACACTTCTCCGTCAGACGATAAGGAGTCAAATGTCCGAAGACGAATTGAACCCAAACAATGTCTTCATCATTGACGGAATTGTAAGTACGATTCGTTCCAGTGAGCGGCATTACAACCTGTTGCAGGATATTATGTCCATGCCTAGCACTAAAGTTATTGAACATCCGGATATTTTTGTACAGGAATCCGAATATGATTTTAATGATTTTGATATTATTATTGAATTGCGTAACATTCCCAATGAAGAGATTATTTATGATACGTTTACGGCTAGCTACACCGATGAATTGTAAGGAACCGTACGGAATCATGGAATAGATTAGCAACAACTCAAGAGATAAACATAAGGAGGAGATGGCATGTCTGAACTGGGTCAGCAGTTAAGGGAGGCCCGGCTGCAAAAAGGGATGAGTCTTGACGATGTACAGGAAATGACAAAAATTCGCAAGAGGTATCTGGAGGCCATAGAAGCAGGAGACTATAAAGTGCTGCCGGGTAGCTTCTATGTGCGTGCTTTCATCAAAACCTATGCGGAGACCGTGGGACTGAACCCTGATGAGCTGCTGGAGGGACACAAAAAAGACGTACCCGAAGAAGAGACGGAAGCAACGATGGAACCGGTTATTCAGAAGCGTTCCAGCCGTCCGGTTGAGCGTAGTAATCGGTGGATGTCTGTCGCGTTGATGTGGACATTCCCTGTTTTGATCGTAGTACTGTTGTATGTATACGTGGTGTATAACAATGGTGATGAATCAGATAATCCGGGTCTTGATCAGGTCAAAATTACAGACAGTCAACAACAACCTGAGGATAAACCAGATCCACCTGCCGACAACGGACAGGCATCTAATCCGCCTGCGACAGATTCAGGTACTGACGGTACTGGTGAGGGCGACGCTGGGGGTAATGGTGGCGGTACAGACACTGAAGGACAGACGGACGGTCAAACTGATGGCCAAACGGACGGACAGACGGATGAAACTGAGGAAAAACCAACTGACAATTCACCGTCTAATGTGACTGTTGCAGAAGATGGGAAATCAGGGAATATTACGAACTTTAAAGTTAACGGTAGTGCAGGGCAACCTGTAACGGTTACGATCAAAGCAACAGGTCATAGCTGGCTGGAAGTGTATAAAGGCGAAAACTCCAGTGGAGAGAAGTTGGAGTATGGTAACACAGCCGAAGGTGACAGCTATACCTTTGAGCTTGATAGTACAGGCATGTATATTAAGTCCGGTTACGCTGCAGCGACCACGATTGAGGTTGGCGGGCAGGTTGTAACGGATGGCAAGGCGACCAATCGGATCCGTTTGAAGCTTGGTGAAGATAGTAGTGGCACTCCTTCTTCCACAGGTGTTGAAAATGGATCAACGGACGGTACAGGGGGTACCACGGGTAGCGAATAACCGGGTCAACTGCAGGAGACAATAATCGTGTCTTAACTTGCAGTTAACTTTTGGTGAAGTGAGGTGGATGGCTGTGACAGTCAGCTGGATCGTAACAGGTTTAGGGATCATTGTCAGCCTCCTAGGTTATTACCTGACTCCAAGTGCTTGGGGTTACGGAATATTGGGTTTTGGACTTGCACATGTACTTTTGGGTGTGCTCGATATGTTCAGACAGCCCAACCGCAGCCGCTATTAGGTTGGAAGCTAAACCAGCAAGCATTTTTGGCAGCCACTTGAAGTGGAAGCCAAAAATGCTTTTTTCTTTGTGTAAAACAGCTTGAAATTAGACTTTTGCTTAAGGTATCCTCTATAATGTTACAGAACATACGATTAACTGAAAGGGTGACTGGTTTGAGCTCAGAAAATTCATTTGATATCGTGTCCAAAATGGACTTGCAAGAACTGACAAATGCCGTTACACAAACCGAGAAAGAAATTGGCGCTCGTTATGACTTCAAGGGCAGCAAGAGCAGCCTGAAGCTGGATAAGGATGCGTTAACGATCGTATCTGATGATGAGACCAAACTCAAGGCTGTCATTGAAGTGCTGCAATCCAAAATGGCGAAGCGTGGTCTACCATTGAAAAACATTGATTACGCAAAGGTAGAGCCAGCGTCTTCTGGTACAGTCCGCCAGCGTTTGAATTTTAAACAGGGGATTGATCAGGACATCGCCAAGAAAATCAATATCCTGATTCGGGATTCCAAGATGAAGGTGAAGAGTCAGATTCAGGGAGATCAACTTCGGGTAACTGGTAAGAGTAAAAATGATTTGCAAGCTGTCATGCAGTTGCTAAATGGTGCTAACCTGCCTCTGGATTTGCAATATACAAATTTCAAGTAATAAGGCCTTTTTGTAGCAAAAGTGTTTTTTGACACGGTATTGGGCGTATATTATACTAAGTGTGCATTGCTGGCAGTCAAGCATCAAGTCCAGTCCTCATCGTTTGCTGACTTTGTGAAAAGCAGTACATCTTCTGGAAGTCACCGGAACGTTTAAAGCGTTTTGCTTTTGAGCGGTTGACTTTATTTTTTGCGTTTCTACATAGTGGGATCATGTTAATATGGATTGACATTGAAACTGTACATTTCATGTTCCGGATGATGATAACGGGATTATGATGATTGTTTGGAGTAATGGAGGATATGAGGGAGGGCGTCTTGTGAATTTACCCAACCGGATTACGCTTGCACGAATTTGCTTAATCCCTTTTTTGATGGTGTTCCTGCTCGTGGATTTTCCATTTTATCCAGAGCCGTTGCAGCTTGGAAGCTTGTCGCTTCCGTATAATCAACTGATTGCTGCTGTTATTTTTATCATCGCCGCAAGCACAGATGGAATTGACGGATACCTTGCGCGGAAAAATAACATGGTTACCAATCTGGGGAAACTGCTCGATCCACTCGCAGACAAGTTGCTGGTTACTGCAGTTTTGATCTCGCTTGTGGAGATGGGCAAGCTGGATTCCTGGATTGCAGTTGTGATTATTAGTCGTGAATTCGCAGTTACCGGCTTGCGTCAAATTGCATTGCTGGATGGTTCGGTTGTTGCCGCTAGTGCTTGGGGCAAGCTGAAGACTGTAGTGCAGATTGTGGCGATTGTGCTGTTGCTGTTGAACAATTTCCCGTTTTCATACACGGGTATTCACGTCGATATTATCGCGGTATGGGCAGCAGCGCTTATTACCATCTGGTCGGGTATCGATTACTTTATCAAAAACAAAAATTTGCTTCATTTAACAAAAGCATAATGGTTTGTTCTTAAATGGGTAATCATGAAGGAAGCATTGGGTCAGGGGCAATAGGAAATTATCCTATTGCCCTTTGATCACTCACCACGTGTACAGGAGGATGCTCAATGAAGGCAGAAATCATTGCAGTTGGCACAGAGCTACTGCTTGGACAAATCGTCAATACCAATGCCAGATACCTATCCCGTGAATTGGCTGCGATGGGGATCGATGTATATTTCCAAACGGTGGTTGGGGATAACCTGAACCGACTTAGTGAAGCTATTCGCATTGCGCAGAGCCGTGCAGACGTTATTTTATTTTCCGGTGGCATCGGACCTACACAAGATGATCTGACCAAGGATGCGCTCGCAGCTGTTCTTAACCGGAAGCTGCATACAGATCGAATGGCAATGGACAAAATTGAGAGCTTTTTCAGAGATCGTAATGTGGATATGACAGAGAATAACCGACGTCAGGCGATCGTTATTGATGGCGGAACACCTCTGGCCAATGAAACGGGCCTCGCGGCAGGAAATGCGATTTCTGACAATGACAAATATTATGTTGTGATGCCTGGACCACCTAAAGAGTTGATTCCAATGTTTGAACAGGAAGTCAAACCTTGGCTGTTCCAGCATGTACTCACAGAAGAGATGCCGATCTATTCCCGAATGCTCAAATTCGCAGGTATTGGTGAATCTGCTCTGGAAGATCGACTTCTGGATCTGATTGACGCGCAGACAGACCCTACGATTGCTCCTTACGCGAGCGAAGGCGAAGTTACGGTACGTGTCTCCACAAAGGCTGAGAGTGAGGGAGAGGCGAAGCTGAAGCTGGATGCGATGGAAGTTCAGATTCGGGAGCGTTTGACAGAACATCTCTACGCGAACGAGGATGTGCCTATAGAGTACACGATTGTAACTATGATGTCTGACATGGGGCTGACGCTCAGCGCTGCTGAGAGCTGTACAGGAGGGCTTGTCATGCAAAGTCTGACCTCTGTACCCGGAAGTGCGTCAATGCTCAAAGGTGGAATTGTTTGTTACTCCAATGAAATTAAAGAAAAGTTGCTGAATGTGCCTCATGATTATCTGGAAGGTGAAGATGCACCTGGGGCGGTAAGTCCAGAGGTTGCAAAAGTGCTTGCTGAGCAGATCCGCATGATTGGCGATGCTGATTTTGGCTTGGCTGTTACCGGTGTAGCTGGACCGGGATATTCGGAACGCAAACCACCCGGACTTGTCTTCATCGCTCTTGCTGAACGTGGAAAAGAGACGGAAATTCATGAGCTGCGTATTAATGGTAATCGCGAGACGGTTCGCATTCGTTCAGCCAAAGCGATTCTCTATCGCTTATGGCAAAAACTTGTGGCGATGGATTGATTAGTTAATAGCTTCGATTGCATTTACAGTTCCAAGCAAGTATAATTAAGGAAGACGGAAGAACCGTAGAATTAGGCTTTACAGCCTTGTTTACGGTTCTTTTTTCTGTTTAATGGAAAGTTTCCTTGAGGAAGAGGCGCCTCGGCCTTTACAAAAAAAACGAATGTATGTTCGAAAAAAAGCTTGGCAAACGTGTTAAAACAAGGTATCATTATCTTATAAACAGTAAAGGGTGTGAGCTTATTGTCAGACCGTCGTGCCGCGCTTGATATGGCGCTCCGTCAAATAGAGAAGCAATTTGGTAAAGGATCCATCATGAAACTGGGTGAGTCCACTCATATGAATGTGGAAATTATTCCCAGTGGTTCCTTGGCTTTGGATATTGCATTAGGAACAGGCGGCTTGCCTAAAGGCCGTATTGTTGAAATATATGGACCTGAATCCTCTGGTAAAACAACCGTAGCATTGCATGCTATCGCTGAAGTACAAAGAGCGGGTGGACAAGCTGCATTTATCGATGCCGAGCATGCTCTTGACCCACAGTATGCAAGCAAACTTGGTGTTAATATTGATGAATTGCTTCTGTCTCAGCCAGATACGGGTGAGCAAGGGCTGGAAATTGCAGAAGCTCTTGTACGCAGTGGTGCAGTAGATATCGTCGTTATTGACTCTGTAGCCGCATTGGTTCCAAAAGCAGAGATTGAAGGCGAAATGGGCGATTCACACGTTGGTTTGCAAGCGCGTTTGATGTCTCAGGCGCTGCGTAAACTGTCTGGTGCAATCAGCAAATCCAAAACAATCGCAATCTTCATTAACCAGCTTCGTGAGAAAGTCGGCGTTATGTTTGGTAACCCGGAAACAACACCTGGTGGTCGTGCTCTGAAGTTTTATTCCACAGTACGTCTGGATGTGCGTCGTATTGAGAGTATCAAATCAGGCAATGACATGATTGGTAACCGTACTCGTATTAAAGTTGTGAAAAACAAAGTGGCACCTCCGTTTAAACAAGCGGAAGTGGATATCATGTATGGCGAGGGTATCTCGAGAGAAGGCAGTATCATTGACATTGGTACAGAGCTGGACATCGTTAATAAAAGTGGTGCTTGGTACTCCTACGAAGGCGAGCGTTTAGGACAAGGCCGTGAGAACGCAAAGCAGTTCATGAAAGAGCATAAAGATATTGCTGACATCATTGAACAAAAAATTCGTGTAGCCAGTAACTTGGTTACTGCAGTTCCTGCGCCAACTAGTGAAGAGCAACAAAAAGAAGCAGCAGAAGAACAAGAACTGTTTGAAATCAACGAGTAATCTCTCAAAACCTCCCTTGTAGGGAGGACCCTGAGGGTGTTCCCCACTGGACTCCGTAAACTTATCTGATTGAGCTTGGATCAATCTGGATAATGGATTGTAGTGGGAGTACTCGTGCTGTCTAACAGCCCCTGTCCCAATGGACAGGGGCTGTTAGCACGCTAACTGTGGAGTAAAGGCCGGGTAGAGTTCCCGGTCTTTTGTATTATTGGTGTTCTTCGTCTTATCTGAAGGTGTGTTTGGCGTAGTCAGAATGAAAATGTTATGAAAGGGGAGACCAGAATGGATCAACATGACGAGGATTTATATGAAGAAGCAGAACAGGATGGCCTATCCCAATTTCCGGACAACGAAGAACTTATTATTACACGTGTAGAACGAACGAAGAGCAGGCAAGCTCGTTATCGAATCACTTTTGGCATCCACTCCATTACGGTTCTTGAAGATGTGATGATTAAATACAGGATGACTCAAGGTAATACGTTTATGAAGAAGGATCTGGAAGATATCATTCTAGCTGACGAGCGACAGCGGACGTATGCACAGTCTCTGCGTTTTTTGGAGCATAAGCCACGTACGCGCCATGAATTAAGTCAGAAACTTCGTCAGAAGGAGTTTGCTGCACCTTTGATTGAAGAGGCGCTGGATCGGCTTGAGCGGGAGAACCTGGTGGATGACGATCTATTTGCGAAGGAATGGACAAGACAGCGTATGGAGGGCAAGCGGAAGGGAAAACTGTGGATAAGGCAAGAGCTGCGTCAAAAGGGCATTGCCAATGATCTCATTGTTGAGGCACTAGAAGGGATAAGTACAGATGCGGAATTTGAGACTGCTTTGAGTGCCGGACGCAAAAAATGGAATCAGGTCAAAGGGGACGTCAAAGAGAAGAAAAATAAAACGCTTCCCTTCCTAATGAGACGTGGTTTTTCAATGGATATGGTGCGCAAGGTCGTGAATTGTTTAATTGAAGAAGATGAGGCTGGGGACCCTGAAGATGACGAAGCGTTGTTATGGGATTAGCAGACTAGAGTCTCTATACTGCATTCTCTTGACAATTTCTTTCGTCAAATACTAAAATGGACATGAGTCTGTAAGAAATGGACAACCCTTTTTCCTTCCAAAAAAGCGGTTTCGGTTTCTTAAGATTTATACCATTCTTAATTATGGGTTCGCTGGAAACAGTGAATAGTACGTGGAAACATGTACATGTGAAATGAAAATCGGCGGGGGATCGCCGTGAGTATTCGTTATTCCCAAACATATGTAAGGTTTGAAAACTGCAAATTGACCCAAGGAATGCCTTGGAGGAACCAACGAGGAGGTGAACAGTATGGAAATTGCAATCACGATCGCTCTCGTTGCAGCCGCGCTATTCATTGGGTTCGGAGTAGGATATTTTATTCGCAAATCTCTTGCAGAGGCTAAAATCTCTAGTGCGGAACAAGCTGCCGTACAAATCGTGGAGAACGCGAAGAAAGAGGCAGAAGCACTGAAGAAAGAAACGGTGCTGGAGGCGAAGGATGAAATCCATCGCATTCGCGCTGAAGCTGAAAAAGACACTCGTGAACGTCGGAATGAAATTCAACGACAAGAAAGACGATTGTTGCAAAAAGAAGAGTCGCTGGATAAAAAATTGGAATCACTCGAACGTAAAGAAGAGCAAGTGGCTAACAAAGAGAAACGAATTGATGAGACTCAGCAGCAGATCGAAATGATTTACAAAAACCAGGTGACAGAGTTGGAACGTATATCCAACCTCACCATGGAAGACGCACGCAGTATCATACTGTCCAACGTAGAACAGGAAGTTCGTCATGAGACGGCTCAAATGATCAAGGACATTGAACAACAAGCGAAGGAAGAAGCGGACAAAAAGTCCCGCGAGATTATTACACTCGCCATCCAACGTTGTGCGGCTGACCACGTAGCGGAAACAACGGTATCTGTTGTTACCCTGCCAAATGAAGAAATGAAAGGCCGGATTATCGGTCGTGAAGGACGTAACATCCGTGCGCTTGAAACCCTTACAGGGATTGACCTCATTATCGATGATACGCCAGAAGCTGTTATTCTGTCGGGCTTTGACCCGATTCGCCGTGAAATCGCCCGTACTGCCCTGGAGAAACTGGTGGCTGATGGACGTATTCACCCGGCACGGATTGAAGAGATGGTTGAGAAATCCCGCAAAGAAGTGGATGAGCGCATCCGTGAATACGGTGAGCAAGCTACCTTTGAAGTGGGCGTGCATGGTCTGCATCCGGATCTGATCAAAATTTTGGGCCGGTTGAAGTTCCGTACAAGTTACGGTCAGAACGTCTTGAAACATTCCATGGAAGTCGCTTATCTGGCTGGACTGATGGCTGGCGAACTGGGAGAAGACGTAACTCTGGCAAGACGTGCAGGTCTATTGCATGACATCGGTAAAGCGCTGGATCACGAAGTGGAAGGATCACACGTCGAAATTGGCGTGGAACTGGCGAAGAAATACAAAGAACATCCGGTTGTAATCAACAGTATCGCGTCCCATCACGGAGATTGCGAAGCGACTTCGGTCATTGCCATGTTGGTTGGCGCAGCAGATGCGCTCTCCGCAGCAAGACCAGGCGCACGCCGCGAAACGCTGGAAACGTATATCAAACGACTGGAGAAGCTGGAAGAAATCTCAGAATCCTTCGAAGGTGTCGAGAAATCGTACGCCATTCAGGCCGGACGCGAAGTTCGCGTTATGGTACAGCCTGAGAAGATCGATGATGCTGAAGCATTCCGCTTAGCCCGTGACATCACGAAGATGATTGAGAATGAACTCGACTATCCGGGTCACATCAAAGTCACCGTCATCCGGGAAACCCGTGCGGTTGAATACGCAAAATAGAGCATTACGGAAAAGTGGCCGCAGTAGTGGGCCACTTTTCCTGTTGATAGCCTGTTAAAAGGCAACTACACATTATGGAGCATGAGATAGAGTCCTGCAAAGGTTCAACATTTGAAGTAAGAGGACTTTGCAGGAATTGAGGAGGCAGTAATCAATGAAAGTTTTGTTTATTGGTGACATTGTAGGTAACGTGGGACGTAAGGCATTAAAGGAAAATTTACCGTATCTGAAATCGAAGTATAAGCCACATGTAGTGATTGTGAATGGTGAAAATGCGGCAGCAGGTCGCGGCATTACCGGCGCAATCGCAAATGAGTTTTTCAACTGGGGTGTACATGGTATTACACTTGGTAATCATACTTGGGACAATAAGGATATTTTTGATTTTATAGATGATGAGCCCCGCATGATTCGTCCAGCGAACTTTCCACCAGGCACACCAGGACGAGGGTACACGGTTGTCAAAGGCGAAGGGAAAGAGCTGGCGATTGTCAATCTTCAAGGAAGAACGTTCCTGCCTGCTCTGGATTGTCCATTCCGTGTAGCTGATGAAATTGTAGATGAGCTGCGCCAAGACCATAAATGTATTTTGGTCGATATGCATGCTGAAGCGACGTCAGAAAAGATTGCCATGGGATGGCATCTGGATGGACGTGCGTCTCTCGTTGTAGGTACACATACGCATGTACAGAGTAATGATGATCGGATTTTGCCTGGAGGAACAGCTTACTTGACGGATGCAGGCATGGTAGGACCTCGTGACGGTATATTGGGTATGGAGCGTGAGGCCGTGCTGCGTAAGTTCTACACCCAGCTACCTGTACGTTTTGTTGTGGATGATGGCAAATGGCACTTCCATGGTGTTTTTGTTGAAATTGATGAAGCCACAGGTGCGGCAACACGCATCGAAAAAATTCGTCTGACGGAGGACGAGTGGCGCATGGAATAGGGGTATTGTCCCAATTTGCAGGGAAACCCGTCTAAAAAGAAGGAATTTTTTTGCCTCCCGCGAATAACATCTAGTAAGTGGAAACAAACTTTCAACATTCCCAGGGAGGTACTTACCATGGATGTATTAAAAGTTTCAGCAAAGTCCAATCCTAATTCTGTAGCCGGCGCTCTTGCAGGGGTTCTTCGTGAACGTGGAAATGCTGAACTGCAGGCAATTGGAGCGGGAGCACTGAACCAAGCCATTAAAGCGGTAGCGATAGCCCGGGGATTTGTAGCACCAAGCGGAGTTGACCTGATTTGTATTCCAGCTTTTACAGACATTGTGATCGACGGCGAGGACCGAACGGCCATTAAGCTGATTGTGGAGCCCAGATAATACATGCAGTATGCATTGAACCTGTTTACGATGTAGACAGGTTTTTTTGCGTTTTTTTGCAATCACATATTGAGGAGGGTTTAAGATGTCCATGTCTGATTGGCGTGTAGCTGATTTTCACTGTGATGCACTGAGCAAAATTTTGATGCAGCCTGCTCTTTCATTCCAAGATGCTCCACAACTGGATGTGAACTTGCAACGTTTGAAAGAGGGGAATGTAGGGTTGCAGGCGTTCGCGATCTATTTACCTGAAGTACTTGGCAGAGGCAAGTTTGAACATGTGATGGGGCAGTTGGAGATTTATCGTAGACGTGTGGAGAGAAGTCAGGAGCGGCCTGGCGGCACACAGACGTTGTTATGGCGTGAACAGGTGGCTCAGGTGGGGCAAACAGAGGGTCTGTGGGGATTAATCACACTGGAGGGTGTGGATGGCCTGGAGGGCAACCTGTTCTATCTGGAGTTATGTTATCAGATGGGCGTTCGAATTATTGGACTAACGTGGAATTATGCCAATTGGGCGGCTGACGGAGTAATGGAGAAACGTGGAGCAGGTCTGACCGAGAAGGGGAAGGAACTGGTGCGCCAGTGTAATGAAATCGGAATGCTGCTCGACGTGTCACATCTGACAGAGAAAGGTTTCTGGGAACTGGCTGACTTGAGTAAACGTCCTTTTATCGCCTCCCACTCCAACAGCTACAGCGTATGTCCCCATGTGCGTAATCTGAAAGATGATCAGATTCAGGCTATCATTGCCCGGGAAGGGCGGATTGGACTGACGTTTGTACCCTGGTTTGTCAAGCAGGAGGGTGAGGTACGTATAGAAGATCTGCTGCCTCATATTGAGGAGATCTGTTCTCTCGGCGGGCAGCATCATCTGATGATGGGGTCTGATTTTGATGGAATTTCAACGTATATTCAGAGACTTGAACATTCAGGACATTATCCGAGACTGACGGAAATCCTGCTCAAGCATTATGATGAACATTTAGTGCGCGGCTGGTTGTGGGGGAATGCAATGAGTTATCTGGGGGAACACTTGCCAGAGAGCAATCCGAAGATGCAGATGAAGGGGAATTCCATGAAATAGTGAACTGGTGTGTGCTTTGAATGTGTTGAATTGAAACTTGTTTTCCAAAAAAAGGAGGGGAATGATGGTGAAATAAGTGTATTTCATGAATTTTCACCAGTTCGTTTTCATTTCACTCCAAAAAGGGGTATAATACCATTGGATTGTTAAGAGCCTGAGTACAGGCCATAGATAAACAAGGAGTGAATTTACAATGAGTAAAACAGTACCTGTGGGCGTATCTGCCCGTCACATTCATGTATCCCAAGAGCACGTTGAAATTTTGTTTGGTAAAGGTTATGAACTGACTGAATTTAAACCTCTGTCCCAGCCTGGCCAATACGCTGCTAACGAAACTGTAGCGGTAATTGGTTCGAAAGGACAGTTTGATAAAGTGCGTATCCTTGGACCTGTTCGTCCTGAAACGCAACTGGAGATCTCCATGACAGATTCATTTGCGATTGGTGTTAAAGCACCTGTACGTGAATCTGGAAGCATTGAAGGTACACCAGGAATCACAATTAAAGGTCCTGCTGGCGAAGTAACGATTGATAAAGGTGTTATCGTTGCTGCTCGTCACATTCACTTCCATACTTCTGATGCTGCTAAATGGGGTATCGAGGACAAACAAATGTTGAAAGTTCGTCTGGGTGGAGATCGTGGTCTGGTACTGGAAAATGTACTGGCTCGTGTATCCGATTCTTTCGCACTGGACATGCATATTGATACAGATGAAGCTAACGCTGCTGGCGCTCGTAATGGCGACACTGCTGAAATCATCGATTAATTACATGTAATAGCCTCAGCCCCCAATTATGGCGGTCTGAATAACATATAAACCTGAGCACAGCCAACAGGGGCCGGTTAATTCCAGCCCTGATGGCAAGGCTCAGGTTTTTGTGTTTTCTGAGTGTTCTTCTGAGCATGGCATGTTTCGGATTAGACGAAGGGAGATGCGCTTTGGATGTGGAACTACAGCCCAATTCATGCTATAATTTGCTGTAATGCTCTTTTAATGTTCCAAGCAAGATATTCATGTGGAACAGGGATGAATGAACGATTTTTTATTAATAGAGGCTGTAAGGAGTGACCGAAGGAAATGGCTAAAGACTCAAAAAAGGATTACTCCCAATATTTTGATTTTTCCGATGCCAAAGTAATTTCGCAAGATGAATTCAGCAAAAAGATAAGAATCCGGGGCCGTGAGATTAACATCAAATCGGAACCCAATCATCGTCAGGAGAAACAGCGGGGCAAGGAAGACGTCCAGGTGCTTTACGAAAATGCCGTTCCCGATGAACTGAAAAACATAGGGAAAGGTAAACACTATATTGTATATACGTATGGATGTCAGATGAACGAGCATGACTCGGAGACCATCAAAGGACTCCTTGAGTCTATGGGATATCAGGCTACAGAGAATCGCAAAGAAGCTGATATTATTCTGCTCAATACGTGTGCCATACGAGAAAATGCGGAAGATAAAGTATTTGGTGAGCTTGGTCACCTCAAAACGCTAAAACTCGAACGTCCGGGATTGTTACTTGGCGTATGCGGTTGTATGTCCCAAGAAGAAGGCGTCGTCAACCGAATCATGCAGAAGCATGGCTTTGTGGATATGATCTTTGGTACACATAACGTGCATCGACTGCCACATCTAATCCAGGAAGCGTTGTTCAGCAAAGAAATGGTTGTTGAGGTATGGTCCAAGGAAGGCGACATCATTGAGAACCTGCCGAAGAAACGTGAGGGTATGCGCGGCTGGGTGAACATTATGTATGGCTGCGACAAATTCTGTACATATTGCATCGTTCCGTTTACGCGGGGCAAAGAACGCAGCCGTCGTCCAGAAGATGTCATTGCTGAAGTTAGGGATTTGGCACGACAAGGCTTTAAGGAGATCACGCTGCTTGGTCAAAATGTGAATGCGTACGGCAAGGACTTCACCGACCTGAACTACAGCTTTGGTGACTTGATGGATGCCATTCGCCAAATTGATATTCCAAGAGTACGTTTTACAACCAGTCACCCACGTGACTTTGATGATCACTTGATTGAAGTGCTGGCCAAGGGCGGAAACCTGGTGGAACACATTCATCTTCCGGTGCAATCCGGCAGTTCGGAAGTACTCAAACGTATGAGCCGCAAGTATAACCGGGAACACTATCTGAAGCTGGCTGACAAAATTAAAAAGGCCATCCCGGATGTTGTGTTGACAACGGATATTATTGTTGGTTTTCCGGGGGAAACGGAAGAACAGTTTGAAGATACACTTTCCCTTGTCCGTGAAGTAGGGTATGATTTTGCCTATACCTTTATTTATTCCCCGCGTGAAGGTACACCGGCTGCAGTGATGGAAGACAACGTACCGATGGAAGTGAAGAAGGAACGTTTGAAGCGCTTGAACGAAACGATCAACGAATACAGCCACCGAAGCAATGAAGAGCAACGCGGCAAAATCGTTGAAGTGCTCGTTGAAGGCGAGAGCAAACGGAATTCCGAAGTTCTGGCAGGACGTACGCGCAGCAATAAGCTGGTGCATTTTGAAGGACCTAAAGATTTGATCGGTACTTTCGTACAAGTGGAAATCACCGATCCGATGACTTTTTATATTCGGGGCAACCTGCTATCCGAGCCGGTAGCTGCCAATCAGTAATACACACACACAAATAAGATGAATGATTTTTTGCACTTAGCGGGGTTACGCCGAGCGTAGCGAAGGTGACGGAATCGATTCTGTAGAAGCGAAGCGTTCGCCTTTGTCTCCGAATTTTAACCTTGAACAATCTCAATCGAAAAAATTCGGAGACAACAGCGATCAAAAGAACGATCCGACACCGCAGCGGTCACTCAGCAGTCAGCTGAACTTAGTGCAACAGTGAGTTTTCATCTTATATCATCTCATAGAATGGAGCGATTTCAGTGGCGCAGGAAGAAGTGCAGTACAACCATTATGGAATGCCAACCTACGATACGCGCAATCTGGTCATACGCGACGACATTATGGGAAAAGCCAAAGAATTGGCTGATATGCTCGGAACGAGTGAGGAAGTTAGACAGTTTCAACAGGCTGAAACCAAAATTCGGGATCATGAGCGTATCCAGCAGTTGATTGCAACGATTAAGAAAAAACAAAAAGAGATTGTTGCTTTTGAAAGCTTCAAAAATGTGGAGATGGTCAGCAAAATTGAACAGGAAATTGAAGATCTGCAAAGCGAACTGGACAGTATTCCATTGGTTACGGAATTCCAGCAGAGCCAGAGCGACATCAACTACTTGCTTCAACTAGTGATCTCTGTAATCCGGGATACGGTTTCTGAAAAAGTAAACGTGGAGGCTGGAACGGATTCACCTCCGACCAGTTGCGGTTAAATGACGGAAGGGTGCGGACGCTGTCCGCGCCTTTTTTGACATTACATAACCGTTAATGTGGAGTGGCTATCGCCAAGTACTCGGAATATAATTCCAAGCAAAGCTCCACGCTGTGGGGTTATTTTGTGTGGCGCGGCTGATTTTTAATGATAAAGGCACATGACATCAAGAGAGCTTGATACGTACAGTGAATAAAGGAGAAATGAATAATGAGTATTTTGGACAAAATGGTGGAAGACGGAGACGGACGATTCTGGGGATTTCTCGGCTGTCGTTATATTAAAGGAGACGGAAAAGAAGTACAGATTGCGTTGACAGCAGGCGAACATCATACCAACTCCATGGGGATTATTCATGGGGGTGTATTGACTTCACTGATGGACCAGGCGATGGGTATGGTTGCAACAGCAGCAATGGAAGTAGACGGCTGTGTGACAACAAATCTGAACGTACATTTTCTTGCACCAATGAAACAAGGGGAATTAACGGTGACAGCTACGGTACTGCATCAAGCAGGACGCAGTGTTACGACTCAATCGGAGGTTCGTGATGCATCGGGCACGTTGGGATGTATGGCTACGGCGACATTCCGCATAGCACGCCCGAGAACGTAACGCATGAATCCTGCGGTTGACAAAAGATATTATTATGTCATAATGAAATTATCAAAATGAAAATAGTCGGTGGTGCCCATGAGCGAAAACTACGAACACTTTAATGCAGAGAGCGACGAACAAGCAGCACTTGCTTATAGTTCCCAAAAATATCGTACCCCCGATGGTGTTCCTGCGGATATCGTTATGTTCACCTTAACCAAGCGGGAGCGCAAGACGGTGACGAAGACACTTCCCATTCGGGAACTGAAAGTGATGCTGATCAAGCGCAAAGGCTGGCCTTTTGCAGGTAGATGGGCATTACCCGGTGGATTTTGTCAGGAGAATGAATCCATCTACGGTGCAGCTAAGCGTGAGTTGATGGAAGAGACAGGTGTAGACGGTGGACATCTGGAATACTTGAATGTATACAGTCAGCCGGGTCGTGACCCGAGGGGCTGGATTATCTCACACGCATTTTTCGCGCTTGTAGAAGAATGGATGCTGGATCAACGCCAAGCGGCAGATGATGCTGAGGATGTTGGGTTGTTCACGATTCAGGAGGCGCTGCAAGAACTGGAACTGGCCTTTGATCACAGAACAATCATTGAAGATGCTTATCGACGTATTCAACAGCAGATGCTGGAAACGACGATTGCTCGTCAGTTCCTGCCACGTGATTTTACATTAAGTGAATTATATCAGGTTATTCAAAGTGTTGTACCGGATTTTGAAGAACCAAACTTCATTCGCAAGATTACGTCAACCCGCAGCCGTAAAGGCATTGTGGAAGAAGTAAGAGATGAAGAGGGGAACCTGGTGAGTTCCAACCAGTACTCGCAGCGTCCGGCGCAGTTATATCGTTTTACAGAACTCGTACCACGCCTGTCCATCTACACGTAATAAGGTGTAGATGTGTCAATCTGATTGAATCAGGATCAACCATTTCTGGGCTAAGGGAGTGTTGACGATGAAAGCACTGATTGTCATTGATTTTACGAAGGATTTTGTGACAGGTTCTTTGCCTGTAGGTCAGCCAGCAGTAGAGATCGAAGAGACGATTGCAGCTGTAACCGAGGCCTATTGTAAGAACAAACATGAGGTAATCATGGCTGTGGATCTGCACGAAGAGAATGATCCGTATCACCCGGAGACTGTACTTTTCCCACCTCATAACATCAGAAATACGGAGGGAAGACAGTTATATGGTCGTCTTGCCCAAGTGATGGAAGAACGGAAAACAGATATACAGTGGATGGATAAGACGAGATATAGTGCATTCTGTGGGACCGATCTGGAACTCAGACTGCGTGCACGTGGTATAACGGATATTGCACTGATTGGGGTATGCACGGATATTTGCATATTGCATACCGCAGTGGACGCTTACAATAAAGGTTTTCATATTACGGTATACGAAGATGCCGTTGCCAGCTTCAATCCGGCAGGGCATGAGTGGGCACTTGGACATTTTCGTTCCAGCCTTGGTGCTTCGGTGGTTAAGGCGAGCGAGACAGTCTTGGCTTAATTTACTCCATAGTCATGTTTGGTTGACTCCATGTTAGGAACCGGATGAATGTGGTGAATGGTGTATAGAGTTTTTTACGGGAGACTTGTTTGTTTAATACGGATGAACAGAATCATGAAGAATGAGTCTCCATATGTTAACCCGTGTTCACAGATGAAATCTGGGGGCACGAGCGGAAGTCAGAGAGGATGAGACAAATGCAGACAACTAGCCTGGCTTTACATACGGATAAATATCAGATCAATATGATGTACGCCCATTGGGTGAATGGTACTCACAAGCGGAAGGCGGTATTTGAAGCCTATTTCCGTAAACTTCCTTTTGGTAACGGATATGCGGTATTTGCCGGATTGGAACGTATTGTGAACTATATCAGCCAGCTTCGGTTTACGATGGACGACATCAAATTTTTATCCAAACAAGAGGAAAATTACGATCCGGTCTTTCTGGAAGAGTTGCTCCAGTTTTCATTTCAGGGGACGATTCATTCCATGAAGGAGGGTGCAATTGTTTTCCCTGACGAACCGCTCATTCGGGTAGAAGGCTCCATTATGGAGACTCAATTGGTGGAGACGGCGATACTTAACTTCATGAATTATCAGACGTTGATTGCAACCAAGGCTTCGCGGATCAAACAGGTAGCACAACAGGATACGTTGCTCGAATTCGGCACACGGCGTGCGCAGGAAGCGGATGCTGCCATCTGGGGCGCACGTGCCTCGTATGTAGCAGGCTTCGATGCAACGTCTAATATGCTGGCCGGAGAGCGCTTCGGAATCCCAACAGCAGGTACTCATGCCCATTCCTGGGTACAGAGCTTTATGAGCGAACAGGAGGCGTTTGACGTGTATGCCAAAGTGTTGCCTGATCAGGTTACGCTGCTGGTTGATACCTTTGACACATTGAACAGTGGAGTACCTCACGCCATCAAAACAGCCAAGAAGTTGGAGAGCCAAGGCAAAAAGATGAATGCGATTCGTCTCGACAGTGGTGACCTAGCGTACTTGTCGATTCAGGCACGTCAGATGTTGGATGAGGCTGGGCTGGATTATGTGAAAATTGTAGCATCCAATGATTTGGATGAAAATACGATTTTCAACCTGAAGGCTCAAGGAGCACGGATTGATACATGGGGTGTTGGTACACAGTTGATTACCGCTTCTGACCAGCCATCTTTGGGTGGAGTGTACAAATTGGTGGAGCGTGAAGTGGACGGTGCCATGTTGCCTACGATCAAAATATCTGCCAATCCTGAAAAGGTGTCCACTCCAGGTAAAAAGGAAGTGTTCCGGATCATTGATCCGAAACATGGCAAAGCGATTGCAGATTATATCTGCTATCCAGAGGAAGAGCAGCCGCTACAGGGCGGACCGCTCAAGCTGTTCAACCCGCTACACCCTTACCTGAAAAAGACGGTTACCCGCTACGAAGCGGTCAATATGCTGGAGCCAATCTTTGTGAATGGACGTAAAGTGTATGAACTGCCTAATCTGGATGAGATTCGGGCGTACCACCGGGAACAGATGAACCTCTTCTGGCCTGAATACCAACGGAAGCTCAACCCGGAGATCTACCGTGTGAACATCAGCCCTGCGGCATGGAATATGAAGCAGAAGCTCATTGCGGAACATGTGAAATCCACAGAGGAATGATCTACACATAAGAATTACAGAGAGGCATAACCAGTGAGGTATACTGGCTTATGCCTTTTTGATGCCTATAAAATGTATACGTTCTTAGCGGAGTTGAGCGATTCGATGATTGCAAGCAAAATTTCCGCTATACGCGTTCTGTCTTCTGTGAAAGTACGTCGATAGTTGATAGACGTTATTCTTATATGATCCCGATGAGGTGGACCAGTGATGTAAGAAATCTCATGGACAGACTGCCAAGGTAGCAGGCTATACTGGAAATAGTCATGCCCAATTCAAGAGGTTGTAGGGGAAAAGCAGTAATTATTTCTCGGGAAAGCGCACGAGACGCCAAATTCTGCATCGCATTGTTTCAATCCCGCAGCTGTAGGGGATGAAAGTAAGAGGAGGTGCAGACATGAGATGGATATTAGGACTGGTCTGGATCGCTTTTATTGCCTATGCAGTGTTGTTGGCACCAGGGCAGTCACCTGGAAGTGATCCGATATTCAAAGAACTGATTACAATGCAAAGCAAAGAGCCCTGGTTACTTACGGTATTTTCGTGGTTAGGTATTTTCCCGGCAGTTTATGCCTGTATGCTGTTAAGAACATCTGTGAAAGAACGAGGTGGCCGTGTACCGGCTTGGCCTTTTGTTATACTTTCTTTCGGATTGGGTGCTTTTACCCTTCTTCCCTATTATGCATGGTCATCATCCGCAAATAGAGCTTCGGGTTACGCAAGCTTGCATTTTGGTCGTCAGCGGGAGACGGGAATTGGACGGGTAGCAGCCCACAAGCTGACGCATGTAGTCCTTCTGCTGTTGACGCTGGGGACAGCTTTCTATGCCGTGACGCAAGGTCATCCGGATGTATATATGGAAGCATTCAAGCAATCTGCCTTTGTACATATCATGACGATTGATTTTGTGCTGCTGACCTTACTTTCCATGATTGCGATATACAGGGATACTAAACTGAGTCGACGTTCAGCAGCTTGGACCGCGGCAGGCATCATCCCTATTGTGGGTCCACTAATCTATCTGTTGACGCTCAGGAGAGACAGAGCTTGATCATCAATATTTGAAGAATTTCACAGGTAAAAGGAGCCGTTAAGCTGAATGCGAACAATTCATGTGCTTAATGGAAAAATATATACAATCCAAAGAAGGAGTGGCTATCGATGAAAAATCATTTTAACGCATATGTTGTCCGTAAAGAAGAACAGGGCGGAGTGAAAGCTGCTATAGAGCAACTGAAGAAGGAAGATCTGCCAAATGGAGATGTAACGGTACAGGTGCAGTACTCCAGTGTCAATTATAAAGACGGACTCGCTACCCTTGAGAAAGGCGGTGTCGTTCGTGAGTACCCGATGGTACCAGGAATTGATCTGGCAGGAACGGTAGAGGAGTCGGTCAGTGGACGTTTTGCACCAGGAGATCGGGTGATCAGTACAGGATTTGAACCTGGCGTATCCCATTACGGAGGGTACAGCGAGTATGCTCGTCTGCGCAGTGAATGGCTGGTGCCTCTGCCACCGGGTCTCAGTGAGAAAGAAGCCATGGCAATTGGAACCGCAGGATTTACGGCTGCACTTTCGGTAGATTCGTTGTTACAGGCTGGAGTGAAACCAGAGATGGGCAAGGTTCTGGTTACGGGTGCAACGGGTGGTGTTGGCAGTATGGCAGTTGCCATTCTGGCGAAACTTGGTTTTGAAGTAACAGCCAGCACAGGCAAGAAGGATCAGGAGGAGTCATTGCTCCGAAACTTGGGCGCCTCAGAGGTTATTACTCGTGAAGAAGCTGATGCTCCAGCTAAAGGAGCCATGGGGAAACAGCTATGGGCGGGAGTTGTTGATCCAACAGGAGGACCGGCTCTTGCGGAGCGATTGAAACAGATTCAATACGGAGGTGCGGTAGCGGTATCCGGGTTAACTGGAGGCACAGCTTTTGAATCCACGGTACTTCCGTTTATTTTGCGTGGCATCCAGCTTATGGGTATAGACTCTGTATATTGTCCGATGGAACGTCGGGAACGATTGTGGAAACTGCTCGGCGGAGAATGGAAACCAGAGCGCGCGCTGGAACTGGGAATCCGGGAGATCTCTCTAGATCAATTGCCTCTTACGCTGGAGACGATACTCCAAGGTGGTGCAGTGGGTCGTACGGTGGTCAATACAATATCAGATCTGCCATCCGCATAAGATTCTAAGTCCTTAGACATGCTAATTCTACCTGATTGGGTCACAGTACACGTGGCTGGAAAGGAAGGATTGGCATGTGGTTTGGTAGAAAAGGCCGAAGTCTGGTTGGAAGAACAATGAAGTCGGTACTTGTAAGTGGCGTGTTGATCACGAGTGTCTGGTCCCTGGTGGCTTGTTCGGCATCATCCATTGAACAGGAGCGGAAGGTCTACACCCGCGAAGCGACAGATGAAGGAAATGTGCGGGCACAGAGTCAAGGACACGGATTAAACGGTGAATTGGTGAGTGAGATCAGTAAGAATTTTGAAGCAAAAGGCATTCAGCTGATGAATAACATGTCTGCCGATGACGGCCATGGTGGGATCTCTTATATGTATTTGTTGAATGGAAGTGGCAGACACATCGTGAAAGTCCATATTTTCAGTGATGCGACAACCCGGGTGGCCAGCATGAAACAAATGTATAGTGAGAATCGTGATGAGGCTGTCTTGGAGAATGCGCTTGGCCGGACAACGATTCGTAGCAAAGGGTACGTCTCACTCGTTTATACAGCTTCCGGTGGAGAAAAGGACAAGTATGAACAGGATGTTATGCAGGTGTTCCAACATGTGTTGGGGCAACTAAGGTAAGAGAAGATGGAAGCACAGAAAACTTTCAATCCTTACCGTACAGCTAAAAAATAAACCCGAAAAACCCGTCTGATCTTTCAGACGGGTTTATATATTTCACGCATCACATGCCGCAGCTCGGGCAAAATGAGTTTTTCCATGGCCAATTTGACGGCTCCTTTGGAACCCGGCATGGAGAATACGGCTGTTCGTCCAATCGTTCCAGCGACGGCTCTGCTCAGGATGGCAGCGGAACCGATATCTTCGGTGTAACTGAGAAAACGGAAGATCTCACCAAAGCCCGGGAGTTCCTTGTCGAGTAGTGAGGATACTGCTTCATAAGTTGTATCTCGGGGTGCAATCCCTGTTCCGCCGCTAAGTAACACGGCTTCAATATCATCACGAACAGCTGCATCTTGCAGGATGCTTCGAATGTTCTCCGTCTCATCTGGTGTGATGATGTATTCAACAATCTGATAACCCGCTTCATTCAAAAGCTGGTGCATGAGCTGGCCACTGGTATCGGTGTCTTTAGTTCGTGTGTCAGACACTGTAACAATCATGCACGATACCGTGTCAGGGGCTTCCTCGCGATGTTGTTCCACTGAATTAGTCATGAAACTTCCTCCTTCAATCAACATGTCCTCATAGCATAGACCATCCGTTAGAATCAGGCAATGTACTGGGGAAGAGTTGAACGTTATTGCACAACGAATGCGGGATGGTGTACACTCGCTAGATATAGATAGACTAGGTTACAAGAAGGACAATCAGAGAGGTGTATACGCATGAATGAAACGATTATAAAAGAACAATCCATACCTGTATATATACTGTCAGGTTTTTTGGGGAGTGGCAAAACAACACTGCTTGTTCAGTTGATTGAACATTGGCAACAGCAGGGTTTGCGCCCCGCAGTGGTTATGAATGAGTTAGGCGAAGTCAATCTGGATGGTCAGATTGTGGATTCCACTGTTCCGATGACAGAGATGTTAGGTGGATGCATCTGTTGTACCGTACGTGGTGACTTGGGATTGCAACTTGCTGATCTCGTTAAAGAGGAATCCCCTGATGTGATCATCATTGAAGCAACCGGTGCGGCGAATCCAATGGAGATTCTGGATGCGGTAACGGAGACTTCACTTTACATGCGATTGGAACTGAAAAGTCTCATTACTGTTGTGGATGCAGCACATCTGTCTGGTCTGTATCAGGAGCAGAAGGGGCAGACCTTCAAGCTAATGCAGGAGCAGATTCGTTGTGCGTCTGTGCTTCTCTTGAATAAAACGGATCGGGTGAGTGCACAGGAACTGAAGGATCTGGAGCAGCTTTTGGCAAAATGGAATGGCTTCGCACCTGTAATTCTTACAGTGAAATGTGAGGTGGAGATGGATCTGCTGCTTCGCAGCGGGGCAGACGTGCATGTACGTGATTCAGCTTCTGAAGCAGGCAAGCCGGCTCACCAAGAGCATCATGTGCATACGGAAACCTGTGGTACACATGGCTGCAATCATGGACATGAGCATACAGATCATACAGTCCAAGGCGATGCTACGAATACTGACGCATCTCATAGCCATAGTCATGACCACGGTCACGAGCATTTTGCTCCTCATGCCTCACACGAACATGTTATGGTGTATACGCATTATTTCAGTCATCCGGTGAACAGTGAGGCGTTTGAACAATTTGTATCTGCTTTGCCACGGGACGTGTATCGAGCAAAAGGCATCTTATCGTTTAGTGACACGGCGAGTCGTTTCTGGTTCCAGTATGCCTACCGTGAATCGGATTACATGAAGATCACACCTCAGGGAGAGGTCCCTAATGTTGCTGTGTTTATAGGTGAGCATTTTGACCAAACTGTCATTCGTGACCAATTACTGGAATTGGAAGCGATAAAGTAGGTTAGATGATTCAATATTCCTCCGAACTGGGTATTAAGATGCATAGCAAACTTTGCCTGGGAGGTAACTTTAAATGACACAACAACAATATCAACAATGTATCGATGCTTGCCTGGAGTGCATGAATGCATGCAACGTATGTTACATATCGAGTCTGAAAGAATATGATCTGGCGATGTTGCGTGATTGCATTCGTTTGAATCGGGAATGTGCGGAGATCTGCAGTTTTGCTGCACAAGCGATGACACGTGGAAGTGATTTCATTGCTGAAATATGCGAATTGTGTGTGAAAGCTTGTGAAGCTTGCGCCGCTGAGTGTGGCAAACACCACCATGATCACTGCCAAGCATGTGCAGAGGCTTGCCGCAGATGTGCAGAAGCTTGCCGGTTGATGGCAGCAGTAGCGTAAATATTATTTCACTGGAATATATAATTAAACCGATAATGACCGTTGTCCCCTAAGGGAAGGCAGAGAACACAAGCATCTGAGACGATGTGCCTATGTGTTGCCTTTCAGTAGGGGATTTTTAATGCAGGTTGCCAATTCTGATCGTGGTATGTATAATGATGGCAATGAATTGAAACGAAGAATATCAATGATCGGGAGAGTAGCCAGATCCATACATGACAGCGAGCCGGGAGAGGTGGAAGCCGGTATGACATGACCTGAGTGAATCGCACCCGTGAGATGGTTATCCGAAAAGATGTACGTATCCCGATTGGGATAGGCCATATCTGTCTGAGGGTAACCCGGCTTGCGACCGTTATACGCATCGAGCGGAACAGGTTCTACTGGTATGCATGTTGATGCATATTAAGAGTAAGCTGTTCACTTAGAGTGGTACCGCGGGAACTGTTAAGTCAGCTCTCGTCTCTTATTTAGAGACGAGAGCTTTTTGTGTGTTTATTTTCAGCCAATAATGAATGGATAAGGAGTGTTTTGCATGTTGATGAAGCAGGTTGCGGCCGATATTGCCCCTTTAACGGGATTGAATGAACAAAAGGTTCTGAGATTACTGGAAGTCCCACCACAGGCGGAGATGGGCGATGCAGCATTCCCTTGTTTTGTATTAGCGAAGTTATTAAAGAAAGCACCGGCAGTTATTGCAACTGAGCTCGCAACGGGATTGCAGACATCTGGAATTGAAGCGACTCCCGCCGGTCCGTATGTAAATATCCGTTTTAATCGGGAGAAGCTCGCACCGAATCTGCTGAAAGAACTGGGGAATGCGGCATTTGGTAAGCTTCAGCTTGGTCAAGGTTCACGTGTTGTGATTGATATGTCTTCCCCTAACATCGCAAAACCCTTCGGAATCGGACATTTGCGTTCTACTGTAATCGGTGCAGCACTGTATCGGTTGTATAACGAAGCGGGTTATACCTCTGTAAGTGTGAATCATCTGGGAGACTGGGGAACCCAGTTTGGCAAGCAGATCGCAGCGTATAAACGGTGGGGCAATGATGAAGCGTTGCAGGCAGACCCGATCCGTACGTCCTTGGAGCTGTATGTGCGCTTCCACGATGAGGCGGAGAACGATCCTTCACTTGAGATTGAGGCACGCGACTGGTTCCGCAAGCTGGAGCAAGGGGATGATGAAGCACAGCGGTTATGGGCGTTCTTTGTGGAAGTGAGCATGAAGGAATTCAACCGGATGTATGAACGTCTGAATGTACAGTTCGACCATACACTGGGGGAGAGCTTTTACAATGACAAGATGGGTGCAGTGGTTGAAGAACTGAAGGCAAAAGGTTTACTTGAAGAGAGTGATGGAGCACTCGTGGTACGTCTGGAGGATGAGAACATGCCACCGTGCCTGATAATCAAAAAAGATGGAACAACAATTTATCCTACTCGGGATTTAGCTACGGCAGTCTATCGTCATGAGGTGATGAAGGCAGATCGGTTGTTATACGTGGTCGGAGGCGAGCAGAAGTTACATTTCCAGCAGGTATTTGCGGTCCTATCCCGGATGGGTCATGGATGGTCTGCGAAGTGTGAACATATCCCGTTTGGATTAATGCGTTTTGAGGGACGGAAAATGTCTACCCGTCGTGGTAAAGTCGTCTTTTTGCAGGAAGTATTGGATGAGGCAGTTGCTCGTGCTTTGCAGATTATTCAGGAGAAAAACCCCAATCTGGAGAACCCTCAGAAGGTGGCTGAGGCTGTTGGTGTAGGTGCCATTATCTTTGGTGATCTGCGTAATAATCGGTTAAACGATGTGGACTTCTCACTGGAAGATGCGGTGAGTTTTGAAGGGGAGACTGGACCTTATGTGCAATACACCCATGCTCGGATTCAAAGTGTGCTTGCCAAGGCAGAAGAGGCAATCCGCGTGGCAAATGAAAACCCTTTGACTAAACCCAACCTTGCGGATGGTGAGAATAACACAGTAACCACTCCATCCCTTATCGGAGATACCTCATGGGCATTGCTGAAACTGCTTGGTGAATATCCCGAGTATTTGAAAAAAGCAATTCATCGGAATGAGCCTTCGGTCATTGCCAAATATACAATAGATGTCGCTCAAGCATTCAACCGCTTCTATCACGCCGAACGCATTGCGGATGCGTCATCTGATGTAAGATCCTTCCGAGTGGCATTGGCCAAACGGACTGCCGAACGCCTCGCGTACAGTTTACATTTGCTAGGTGTACAAGCTCCAGAGCGGATGTGATCCCAGGTGATAAGGAGTATACGTGGACTTTTCAAGAAAGCCGATCAAAATGTACCAGACTCATCAGGTCGAGGTATGTTGCTTCAACAAGTGAGCAAGCGATTAGGTAATGCTCAAGTACTTGATGAAATTAATCTGGAAGTGAAGCAGGGCGAATGTGCTGTACTTGTTGGCAGAAACGGCTCTGGCAAAAGCACGTTGCTACGTATGTTGGCAGGTATTTTGTTACCCGATACAGGATCGATCCAGCGCACAATGAAGGGTTCTGATGGGTATGCAGTAGATGGCCTGCCACGTTTGCCCTTTACCTCTGGAGAGTATTTGTGGGACATGGGTCGGATTCGGGGCATTCGCCCCGAAGTACTGCGTGAGCGGATTAGAGAACTTAGTGAACTTTTATATCTGGATACCGCGATCGATCAGAAGTTACCCTTATTATCGAAGGGCACACTGCAAAAAGTGAATTTGATTCAGGCCCTGTTACCTGGACCGGGTGGTCTTTTGTTGCTGGATGAACCGTTGTCAGGCTTGGATATTCCAGCTCAAGAGGGCATTGTATCCTTATTGGGGCAATGGAAGGATGAAGGGACATCCATCGTTACAGCTTGTCATGAACCGTTGCTTATTGAACGTTTGGCAGACCAGGTGATTGTGTTAAAGAAAGGCCGCGTGCTCCGCTACTGGAGTCGTGAAGATATACTTCAAGTTGGCGAACCTGTTGTACGTATTCAGAGTCTGACGGAAGCCGGAGAGGATCTGGCTAACGATCTATCGATTTTACAACAACCGGGAGTACTGTCTTTAGTTCGTAATACAAACTCGGAGAAATCCAATGCTTGGTTGTGGGATTGGAAAGTGGTTCAACAATCAACAGATGATGTCCTCAGAATGATCCTGGCATCCGGAGGTTCGGTTGTGTCTGTACAACAGGAAGAAAGTCAATTACATATGGAAAGTCTGCTGGAAGGACAACATCCAGCTGTACATGCGAGTCGTGGAGCTGTCACAGAATCTGTGGACTTAAGCTCTTCCATGGATGATGCGGGGGGAGAAGCTGAATGATCTATCTGACCCGATATTTGTTAAGGCATCACATTCGCTCACAGAAATATTTTGCACCGGTTATCTTTTATATCATCGCCATGCTGCTGATCTATTCCTACAAACCCAACCCTATTGCGGACAGTTACAGTGTCACGGCTATGCTGTTATTTGTGGCAGCTGCTTGGCTCGGAGTAATGGTGATGAATACCGAACGTGCAAAGCAGTATCAATTACTCGTCCTTCATACAGGAAGCAGGCGTAAAGTTGTATTAAGTCAACTCATCTGTGCCTGGATAATGCAATTCATGCTCACCGTAATCACTGTGCTGTATCCCGTGTTCGCGGGAATGTTTGAGAGACAACCCACAGGTGAGGAGTGGATGATGACTTGGTTAGGACATATGGGGTTATCACTGCTGGGATTAGGCATTAGTGTATTCTTTCAAAAATCGTACATTCCCTTGCTTAGTCGAAGTATGCCTGCCCTCATTATTGTATTATTACTATCGTTTATCCAAGGTTCCTTAAGTGAACGTTTGCCTGAATCGTTAGAATGGCTTGGCCGCATTCTTCCGCCAGCTTTTTATCTGGTTCGTGAGATGATGTTATTTGATGAATCAAAGATGGACTCTTTTGTTTCGGTTATGCTGTGGACTGTGCTCTATGCATTAGGGTTACTAATCATCCATGTGTGGCTGTCCGGAAGAAGAGATCTGCGGAGTTAGAAGACGCGCTTCCCGATAACTTGAATGTTGCTCTTGGTTTGGTTAGGATAGAGGGACATGGAATGGTTAACATTGTACGGTTGAAGGGGGCGCTCGCATATGCAAAATACAGATATCCAGAATGGTGACATGCTGGACAGCGAACACTCCAGGGAATTGTTTGCCTATTACGGATTGGCAGTGTACTACGGGCAGGCGCTTGAACAGCAGCTGGTCAATCTGATTTTATTAATGAAAATGTCTCAGGGCAAAGCCGTGTCTGAAGAGGATCTGGAAGATCTGTACGAACGAAAGATGAGCAGTTCACTGGGACAGCTCATTCACGAAGTGCGCCATCATTTTACATTCTCCGAGGAAGAGACTCTTCAATTGAATGAGTTATGGCAGCAACGTAACCGTATCGTACATCACTACTTCAAGGAACGAATCCATGAGACATTCAGTCCGGAAGGACGATCACGTATGATTAAGGAATTGGAGGATTTCAAAGACCGTGCACAGGAGTTGGAGATCCGTCTTCAGCAATATACGGGTGCATGGATTGCAGAGCTTGGTCTGGATGCCGAATCCGCAGCAGCTCTGCAAACGCTGGAGCGTATGCATACCGAGAGTATGCAAGCAAGGGCTTTGGAAGAGGATGAATGACAAGCAAACGGATAACGAAACGCTGGATATTAATGACGGCTCTGGCTGTAGTATTGGTTGGAATCCTGTGGACTGTGGTTACAGCAATCCGTATATCTGCATATACGGATGAGGATTCATCCAGGATATCGGACGCAGCAATCATTCTGGGCGCAGCCGTGGCGGGGGATAACCCTTCACCTGTATTTCGCGAACGTATTGAACACGGGATTGAATTATACCGTCAGGGTACCGTTCGTAATCTGCTTTTCACAGGTGGATCAGGTGATGATGGAGAACATACGGAAGCTGAAGTGGGTCAGAAGTATGCCATCACACATGGAGTAGATCCTGCGGACATTCGCATAGAGACCAAATCCAGAATTACCGAGGAGAACCTGGTCAATTCAATTCCGATTGGTGAACAGGCCGGTTATCAAACCTATACGATTGTGAGTGATCCATTACATATGAAACGGGCCATGAAGCTGGCTGTCGGACTGGGTATGGATGCTGTACCCTCTCCGACACGAACTACGGCTTATCGAACCTGGCGCAGCAAGTTTCCTTTTCTCGCAAGAGAGACCGTGATGTACATGGGATATACGATCAAAGGATGGATAGACAATCCGCAGCAGCCATGAGGCTGCACGCGGATTGTTTTTTTGTCTGGACGAAATCGAAATAAACAGTATCGGAACCTGAATCCCGATGAAAATACAAAAAAACCGATCTACACCGCAAACCCTGAGGTAGCTGTGTAGATCGGTTTTTGTTTTGCCGTCGAGTACATCATTTTGATTGGTTACTTAAAGAGCTATCTGTTTTACTCTGTTATGCATTGCCTCCGGCAAAGGAGGTTGAGGTTGGAATGATCTCACCCGACGGATTTTCGCTGGTTGCACTCGTTGCTGCTTGCGCACCTTGTTGAAGCTGATACATCTTATAATAGCGGCCTTTAAGCTCCATCAGTTCATCATGTGCACCCTGCTCAACGATACGCCCGCGATGCAGAACCAGAATTTGATCTGCCGAACGAATGGTGGAGAGACGGTGAGCAATGATGAAGGTGGTACGTCCTTTTTTGAGGACTTCGAGTGCGTTCTGAATCAAAGCTTCTGTTTCCGTATCGATATTGGCTGTAGCTTCATCCAAAATGAGGATGGCCGGATCAAACGCCAGTGCCCGAGCAAAGGAGATCAACTGACGCTGTCCAGCAGACAATGTGCTTCCTTTTTCGATGACAGGTTCGTCAAAGCCTTGAGGCAAATGAGCCAGTATACGTTCAGCGCCTACATCACGCAGCGCCTGTTCAATTCGTTCACGGGAGATCTTCTCATCGCCGAGACTGACGTTGGAAGCAATGGTGCCTGTGAACAGATACGGGTCCTGCAATACAATCCCCATATGCTCGCGAATCCACTGTTTAGGCAGATCTTTGACGTTCTGACCGTCAATCGTGATCTTGCCTTTTTGCGGGTCATAGAACCGGAATAGCAGGTTGATAATTGAGCTTTTACCCGAACCGGTATGACCGACCAGAGCGACCGTCTGACCTTGGGATGCTTTGAATGAGATATTGTTAAGCACGTAATCTTTTTTATAGGCAAAGGATACATCATCGAAGACAACATTCCCTTTGTATCTTGGCATAGAGCCATCGGTTACAGCTTCTCCCTTTTCATCCATCAGCTCAAAGACGCGACCAGCAGATACGAGGGAGGAGTCCAGGTTGGCGAGTTGATTCACCATACCGGTGATTGGCTGGAACAAGCGACCCAGAACATCTACGAAGGCATACAGAACACCAAGGGAGATAATACTTGTGCCATCCAACACGCTGGAACCGAAGTACCACAGGACAACCGCAAAGGCGATATTCCGTAATACGTTAACCAGATTGTGTGAGGTGAAGGCATTTAGGTTAAGCATTTTGTTCTGGTGTTTCATATAGTCATCATTTAGATCTTCGAATTCCTGTTTGGTTTGTTTCTGATGGCGGAATACGCGGATAATGGACATCCCCTGAATGGATTCGTTAATGATTGCATTGATCTCACTCAGTCGGGATCGAATGATCGTGTTGTAGCGAGTAGCGAATTTGCGATAGAGCACAATCCATGTAATGAGCATCGGCACAACGAATAATGAGATTAGACCCAGGCGAACATCAAGCAGGAAGAGTGCGACATACACACCTGTAATCGTGATGATTCCTGAGAAAAAGTTCGAAAGAACAGCAACGAACAGATCCTTGACGGCTTCTGTGTCGTTTGTGACCCGAGATACAACTTTACCTGCGGGCAGGTTATCAAAAAAGTGCACCGGCAGTCGCTGAATATGGGCATACACATCGTTACGCAGTCTTTGAATGACCTTGTTGGCCGAGGATTGCAGCCAGAAAGTTTTACCAAACTCCATAATGACCGAGATCACGAGGAAGATCATGTAATACACAATTAATTGATAGATGCTGGGCATCTCCGGTTTGTAAAAAGCAAACAGTTCACCCGCGGACAGGGGTGTTGCCGCATATTGGCCTGTTACCTCACCTGCGCGTGTAACCGTGAGGGTTCCATCCGTATATGTGCGGTCCCCGTCAGGTGCGCTTACCGGTTCGTTTACAAAATAAAAACTTCTGCCGGCTTGTAATACTCGCACTTCGGAACCTTTGTTTTCATCCGGTTCGAACAAGCCTTCGCGTTTGTAGTTCTTACCGTTGTAGACTGCGGCTTCATCAGAAGCTGTTGTCTCATAGAAAGGCTGCTCAATCGCGAGCAAGTGATTATCGATCATGGATTTGGCGATGAACGGCCCGGCAAGCTCGGCCGCAACACCAATGGTAAGCATAATTAATGCAGCGATAAATGTTCCTTTGGCTTTCAAGGCGTAATCAAGCAGCCTTTTGCCTGTATTAGACTTCAATGAATTGACCTCCTACGTGGACAGATTGGACTCGACCTGTTGCCGTTCATACTGTTCACGGTACCAGCCGTTCATGGCTAACAATTCCTGGTGAGTGCCTTCTTCCGTAATTTTTCCGTGCTCCAGTACGATGATTCGGTCAGCATGTTCAATAGCAGACAGGCGATGAGTCGAGATCAGCGTGGTTTTGCCCGAGCGTTTGTTGCGTATATTTTCAATGATTTTGGCTTCAGTACGTGCATCGACCGCAGATAAGGCATCATCGAGGATCAGAATATCAGGATTAGCAATAAAGGCACGCGCCAGCGATACCCGCTGTTTCTGTCCACCGGACAGAGAGATTCCTTTTTCACCAACGAGTGTATCCAGTCCATCGGACAAAGTCCCCAGATCCCCGTCAAAAGCGGCGGTACGAATGGCTTCCATGATGACTTCATCACTGGCCCCAGGTTGACCGAATTGAATGTTTTGACGAACTGATTTGGAGAACAGAACTTGTTCCTGTGGTACGTACCCAATCCAGCTGTGCAAGTCATCTTTGGCGATATCCTGAATCGGATGACCCGAGATGCTTAATGTGCCCGAACCGGCAGGGTATTCATGAAGCAGTTGTTTGAGTAAAGTAGACTTACCGCTACCCGTACGACCCACAACACCCAATGTTTGACCCCGTCGCAGCGAAAAGCTGATGTGACTGAGATTGTCGACAGTGGAACTTGGGTAACGGAATGTAACATCCTGCATCGCAATTTCTTCCGGATTCGGAACGTGAGCAGGTTGCTCCACATCTTGTACGGCAGGTTCTACTGATAAAGTCTCGTTGACCCGATCAAGCGAAGCGCTACCACGTTGCATCAGGTTAATTAATTCGCCGATGGCAAACATGGGCCAGATCATCATCCCCAGGTACATGTTAAACGATACGAGATCCCCCAGGGTAATTTCATTATGAAATACAAGATAAATGCCGTAGGCAAGTGCAATCACATAACTGAGTCCTACGAAGAGGCGGATGGTGGGTTCAAATAGGGCATCCATTCTGGCAACAGCCAGATTTTTTCGATACACATCTTCGGTCACGTCGGCGAACCGTTTCTCGTCCAGACGTTCCTGCACATAAGCACGCACGACACGAATCCCGGCGATGGATTCCAGCACCTGGTCGTTCATATCTCCGAATGCATCCTGTGCCAGGGTGTAACGTTGATGTACAGCTTTACCATAGATCATCATGGCAATGGCGATAAAAGGTAATGGCAGGATTGCCGCCAAGGTCAGTTTCCAACTAACCAGAAAACCCATGGCGAACAATACGGTGGCCAGAAAGGCTGTAGAGTCTGTTAAGGTCAGCATGCCGAAGCCTGCTGTAGTGGCAATGGAACGAAGATCATTGGTGGCCCGAGCCATCAGATCTCCTGTTCTGTTTTTCTCAAAAAAGGGAGGAGTCATCCGTAACAAGTGGTCCATAAAGCGTGAACGAAGCAGCCGCTCCACTAGGTTGGCACCACCAAACAGTTTGTGCATCCAAACGTATGTAACCAGATAGATAATGATGACCGTTCCCAGAATAAGCAAAATATAACGCGTAAGTGAGGTGCCGGTAATGGAACCGCGCACAATCTCGTCGATGGCATTACCAAGAAGACGAGGAGGCAGCAGTTCGGCAATGCCCACCAGAATAAGCAAAATGACACCGGTTAGGTATCGTTTGCGTTCCAGCCGGAAGAACCAGGCCAGGTTTTTAAGTACAGAGAACAAGTGTTATCCCTTCCTTTCGATGTCCGAGAAATGCAAATTCCGTTCATGAATGCCGAAATGTACCCACAAAAAAAGACATACCGCACGCAGGCGGTATGTCTTCATATAATCATACGGCAGCATGGCTCAGAGAACAGAGCCGTCACCATATATAAGTTCGATTGTGAGTATACATCACAGAGGTTCTAATGAAAGATCGCCTGTCATGCCGACTTATGAACGGAATAATGATTTCGGGTGTGCTCCGGTATTTAGTTGTGTGCTGAATTGACCTATCATATGTTTGTTAAACACCGTAATCACCCTTTCTTTTTTTGGAAATAAATACAATGTAGACCTCGTATGTTTGCATCTTAACACCGGCTTTTACAATCTGTCAAACATTTTTCACAACTTATTTTGTCTTTATGTGGTCACTTGGGTTTGTATTCAAGTCCCTGTCGAGATATGATGGAACATATATATACAGAAGGAGCTGACACCAAATGAGTACCATACATGTATCCGATCAAGCTGCTCGCTGGTACAAGGAAGAGCTGAATTTGAACGAGGGAGACAGCATTCGATTTTTTGCACGTTATAGCTCTGGCGGAGGTCTTCACCCTGGATTTTCGCTAGGTATTGCTGTAGAGAAACCGAGACATCCTGCGGATCAAACCGAAGTGTCGGGGATTCAATTCTTCATGGAAGATCACGATTATTGGTATCTGAAAGGGCACCAACTGCATGTGGACATCGTTGATGAAGGTCAGGATATCGAATATCGTTACACGGAAGTCTAAGCAATAGATGGATTACAGGTCGCCACCGGCTTCCGAGTAGGAGGAGGGGATAAGCAGTGAATCTGCCACCACGAGATTTGGCCCAGTATATCGCAAAACGCTCTCATATTGTTGTAAAAGCGGCGGTGCGGGCTGAGAACGAACAAGGTGAATTACTGCTGATTCAGCATGCTGAACATGGTCACTGGCGGTTGCCAGCAGGTGAGATGCGCCCGGGTGAGGCTATTGAAGATGCTGCACATCGGGAGTTATGGGAAGAGACAGGTTGGACTGCTGATACCATGACACTGGAAGGTCTCTATTCGGGGCCTGACCTTCGGTATTTGCATTCAAGCGGAGATGAAGAGTATTATGTCATTGCCATGTTTCGGACAGTGATCATTCAGGATGACCTTGTGGAGTCGCGTGTAAATAGTGATGCAGGTCTGAAGTTTTTTACGCTGGAGTCGTTACCACCTCTTAATCAGATTAGCCGAATCCTGTTAGCGCGGGATATTGCAGAATAAAATAAGTGTTGACGCAAAAAATGACCTTGGCATGCACGATACAGTGGATGCCAAGGTCATTTTTTAAAAAATCCGATTCACGTGCTCAGAGCATGAATTACACCTGATCCAGTGGTTCATCATCCATCGCAAAATCAAAATCATCAATATCAAATACCTGTACAGGTGATTCAGACTCAATTATGCGTGCAATCAGTTCAACCTGATCGGTAAGAATCGGGATACTCAGGCGCTGAGATGTCAGCAGCAGTTCGGTCTCAATGGGATCGAAATACTCCCCGTACTGTGCCGTATCTATTGCATTGATAATGGCAATGGATACTTGGTCACCAAATAAAATGGAGGGGCTTTTGGCCCATGGAACAAGTAACGCACGCTCTATTTTTTTCTTATTCAGCGGTTCCTCGAAATAAGAAATCATTTCATTGATTTTGGATTTCACATGCTGATCATCTGCCGGGTTATCCATCATGGGATCAGGACTGGTCTGGAATTCATATAGCTCAAGGATGGTGGTATAAGGAACAATATATTCAACAGGCGCGGGCGGCGCTAACAATTGACCGTAAATGGCCACCATCACGGCTTCTGTAATAAACTGACGTGACATGGTTCCTGAATCCTCCTGCGCCATTAATAGTTGCAAAGTGAATCTATATTTTCATGCAACAGCATAACCACAATAGTACGTGTTCAAATAGGACGGTTTTCAGTACCGAGAAGATGGGATGAAGCTAGAAATGGAGTAGCGGAGCGTAGGGAAAACTACGTGAGCAACCGCAATGTTTCCAAAGGAAACATACTTCGTAAGCCTCCCGCTTATTTCGGCTGAATTCCATATTCGATGCTGATGATGCCTCTAGGCATCCTTCGTAATCAAAAGCGGACTTTTTGAACAACCTCTAATGTGGATTATTCTGCTGTAGACTCGTGTACATGATTTGCATGAATAGAAGTATATCACACAACGGTGGGAAATACAGCCAATCTGCATAGCATGTAAGGTCACAAGCTTCACAATTTGATTCAGGATTTGCCCAGCAGCAATGATAAAATTCCCGCCGCAATCAATGGACCCACAGGCACACCCTTGAATAGGGCAACCCCAAGTACCGTTCCGATTAACAGCCCTGCAACGACAGTTGGCTGTGTACCCATCAACGTAGCGCCACGTCCTCCGAGATATGCCACCAGTAATCCTACGCCAATGGCGAGCAGTGATTTCCAGTGCAGGAAAGACTCACCGATCGTCTGCAGACTCATCTTGCCACTGGCAAGAGGTGCCATCACGCCAATGGTCAGAATGATAATGCCCAGTGTAAGTCCGTATTTTTCAAGCCATGGAAATGCCTGATTCAGGTTCAGGACTCGTAGCAACAACAGAAATACCATCGCTACGGTCACAGGTGTGTTGCTGCTGATAATCCCGAGAGCCGCAAATACGAGCAACAGCAGGGAAGTCATATCCATTGTTTTCATTTCCCTTCAGTCTGTCCACGTTGTTTGCTAACGATATGTTCCGCAATGTAACGTCCATGCCAGCGCCCGGATTCAATAAAGACTTCATTGGCATTACGACCCGAAGCGATGACTCCGCCCACATATACACCAGGTACGCTGCTTTCCATCGTTTGTGCATCATATAGAGGTTTATCCATATCATCAGACATCTCCACACCTACCGACGTGAGTAGTTGACGATCTGGACGGAAACCGGTCATTGCCAGTACGAAGTCATTATCCAGTTCCCGAGTGGAACCATCCGTGTGTATCAGACGAATCGAATCATCGAGTATTTCATTCACGCGTGATTCCAGGTGGAGTGTGATATGACCTTTTGTCACCATGCTCTCGAATAGCGGACGTACCCACGGTTTAATATGCTGGGACAGACCACTGCCGCGATAAACCATATCAATATGTGCTCCGACCCGAACCAGTTCCATGGCTGCATCCACGGCTGAGTTGCTTCCGCCAATAATGGCGACACGTGTACGGGTATAAGGGTGGGCTTCCCGGAAGTAGTGGGTTACCTTATCTTTATCTTCTCCAGGGATGCCCAGATAGTTAGGATGGTCAAAATAACCGGTAGCTACAACTACATTGCGTCCAACATGTACGATGGCCTCCCCGCGGCGATTGAGCGTATGTACCTCAAACGTACCATCATCCTTGCGTTTAATTTCACGGGCTTCCTCATAGTTATGAACACGCAGACCAAAATGTTCGGCTACCCTGCGATAATAGGCAAGTGCTTCATAACGAAACGGTTTATCATTAGGTGTGCTGAACGGAACGTTTCCGATCTCAAGCAGCGGGGCTGTGCTGAAAAACTGCATATGGGTTGGATACAGATAAATAGATTGAACGATATTGTATTTCTCAACGATCACAGCGGACAGTCCCAGCCGCTCACATTCAATGGCAGCAGACAGACCGCATGGGCCTCCGCCGATAATAATGACATCTTCCATGTTCTTAATCCTCCTTATTTCAAGCAATATAATCCTACCGTAAATAACGAGCCAATGCCAGTTCAAGCGTGGAGTTTAATTAGACAAGCTTACTTGAAACCAAAGGAGTTGACGTGTAGAGGAGAAAAGACTAATATCAAATTAGATATATATCTAATTGAAAGCGAGATGAACGATGATGCAGCTGGAGAAAATTGTGGCTTATCATAAAGCGTTGGCTGACCCGACCCGGCTTCGCATGCTGCTGTTGTTGGCACAGGGTGAACTGCACGGACAGGCACTTGCCGAGCGGCTGAATCTTTCACAGCCAACCGTGACACATCATGCATCCAAGCTGAGAGAGGCGGCGCTGATTAAGGAACGACGGGAGAAAAATACAGTGTATTTCACACTCAATCCTTCGTTTATCCGCGAGAATGCACAGGCTTCGGTTGATTTTATCTTTAATCGAGAGGAGGTTACGGATATGAGTGATGTGAACGAAACATTGAAAGCGTCGGTCATGAGAAATTTTTTCTCCAAAGATGGACGACTGCGTCAGATTCCGGCTCAATACAAGAAAAAACTGATTGTACTTGGTCATCTGGTCGAGCAGCTTGAATTTGGTCGGAAGTATACAGAAAAAGAAATCAATACATTTATAAAGCAATACCATGAAGACTTTGCCACGATTCGGCGGGAATTTATCATGCATCAGTTCATGTATCGGGAAGAGGAGATCTATGAATTGAATCCGAAGGAAATGTGGACACGCTGGGATCAGGTCAAATAGAGTAGCTGGTGGTAAAAAAAGTTTGGGCTTGACAACTGTAAAGCTAAGTGTGTAACATAATGGATAATTCTACAAGGGAGGCGATTGTTTATGACAAACTTAAATGCAGTATACGTTAATTTGAATATGAACAGCGTCTCCGGAACGGATCAAAGCATGTAATTTTGCGTTAGCTGGATAGCAGTATCCATTGTAACGTGATGTATTGCATGCTCAGATGAAGCCACGGGTGACGCACCCGTGGCTTTTTTGTTTGCCGATAAAAGGGTGTTCCTGAATTGTTTATATCGGAGGGTTAAGTATTTTATCCGGTAGATCTACAAGAAGGGATGATCTTTGATTCGGCTAACTACTTATTGCTGCGGGTGTATTTCTACTCGTGGTTTTTTTGTTTTGATCTGAACCGGAGATGATTGTTCACTCGGCTTGAACGAAGTAAACAACTTATTTTGGGAGGAATTTTTATTTTAGATAACCATATTGAGAAGTACGGCTGGTCTGCAAAGTGGCAGGAACTGTGGCAAGAGACAGGGATGGAAGAGCAGGAGAAAAAGCCAGCCAGAATTATCGCAGACCATGGACATCTGCAACGTTTGATTACAGAAGAGGGCGAATGCTGGGGAAGGATTTCGGGCCGAATGCGTCATGATAGTCTGGAGACCAGCTTGGCACCGGTGGTTGGAGATTGGGTGGCCATTACAGGTCAGTCGGGTGAAGAAGCAATTATTCACAATCTGGTGCCACGTCGGAGCAGGGTATCGAGACAGGCGGCAGGTCCGGTGACCAAGGAACAATTAATCGCCGCAAACGTAGATACACTGTTAATCGTGGCTGCACTTAATCATGATTTCAACCTTAGACGACTCGAAAGGTACGTGATGATGGCTTGGAATGGTGGTGTAAGGCCAGTCATTGTTCTGAGCAAAAGTGATCTGTGCAACAATGTGGAAGAACAGATCCGAAGTGTAGAAGGAATCGCCCCAGGCGTTGAAGTGCTTGCGATATCTGCAGTGGAGGGTCAAGGGAAATCCTTACTGGAACGATACTTGCAGCCAGGGCTGACTGTTGCGCTCACAGGATCTTCTGGCAGTGGCAAGTCTACGCTGGTGAACTGGATGATGGGTGAGGATGTGCAGCTTACGCAATCCGTCCGCGAGGGAGATAGTCGTGGGAGACATACGACAACACACCGGGAGATGTTTGTACTTCCACAGGGAGCCGTATTGATCGATACTCCAGGAATGCGCGAGCTTAATCTCTGGGATGAGGGTAATGATGGGCTGTCGCATGCGTTTGGAGAAATTGAAGAACTTGCCGCCACGTGCCGATTTCTGGATTGCAGTCATACACGGGAAGCTGGATGTGCAGTGAAAGAGGCCATACAGGATGGTTCATTGGATGAAAAAAGACTGAATAATTATCTGAAAATGCAGAAGGAATTGCAATATCAGCAACGCAAGGAAGAAGTGGCATCCAGAAGGCGTACCGCTTCCAGTAAACCGGCCAATAGTCGCAAACCCAAGCACTCCCGTAGTGTGAAAGAGTGGGAGGAAGCCTGAAATCAGGCGGGCATCATCCGGTATCATGCATAAGATAGGTCAGGAGGGATGTCATTATGCCAGATTACAGGATTATTGTAGATCTGTCTGACCACATGTTATATCTTCTGGACGGCAATCAGGTAATTAAGGGCTATCCTGTGGCCACCGGCAAGATGCTCACGCAGACTCCAAACGGGGAGTTCACTATTATTAACAAACAATCGAATCCAGGTGGGCCATTTGGCGTGCTCTGGATGGGGCTGTCTGCTCCCCATTATGGCATACACGGAACCAATGAGCCTTGGTCTATTGGCAAATCTGTCTCCCACGGTTGTATACGCATGTACAACTCGGATGTACTGGATCTGTCTTCCAAGGTATCTGTAGGCACTAGGGTAACGATCCGGCCGTAGGGCCGGATTTTACTTTTATAAGAGGTAGTTCAAAAAGTCCACTTTTGATTACGAATCATGCCTAGCGGCATCAGGACTGAAGTGGATGAATTTGGAATTATAAAAAGAAGAACATATAATATGGTAAAAATACGGCAGTTACGAGAGAAAGTGAGTGATAGCTATGCTGATCAGGCGGGCGCGTGAAGGGGATGCGCAGGGGATAGCTCATGTACATACGGAGAGTTGGAAAACAACGTATCGGGGAATTGTGCCTGACGATTTTTTGGATCATTTGACTATAGAATCAAGATTGTCCCAGTGGGAGAAGACCATTCGTTCTGGCGAAAAGGATCAGATCCTGGTGGTAGCTGAACAGGATGATGGGAACATTGTCGGATTTGCTTGTGGGGGTAAGGAGCGTGAAGGCAAATTACCTTATGATGGAGAGTTGTACGCCATATATTTGCTGAAGGAAGTGCAACAAGCGGGGATAGGTCAGCAACTGGCGACACATGTCGTTCATCATCTGCAGACCCACAATATGAAACGTTTGATCATATGGGCTTTGGAGCGTAATTCAGCTTGCCGCTTCTATGAAAAGATGGGAGGCACTCCAGTCCAGACACAGTCCCTCCGCATTGGTGGTCAAGATCTGATCGAAGTTGGCTACGGATGGGAAGACTTGAGCCTCTTTGGAGAGAAGAGCCTGCCCGACTGTTGAAAGACGTCCAGATGGTGAGAGAATAGTGTTGGTTGTATTGTTTCCCTTAAGCTTAAAGAATGGAAGAGCTAATTCAGGTCTTCTCGTTTGCGTAGTTCTTAACAAGGTTAATGATATATTACACCGTTGTGCAGATGTGACATTTAATCTTGATCAGGAGGCGTATTCACATGACTTTAATGGACACTGAACATACAACATGGACGAAACAATATATTAATGGCAGCTGGGTAGATGGCTCTGGTGAGAAAACAATGGAGAATATCAATCCTTATTCGGGAGAAGTAATTGCCACATGGCGCTCTTCCAATAAGAAAGACATAGATAAGGCTTATGAGTCAGCTCAGAAAAATTCGATTGAATGGGCGAAGTCTTTGCCCGCTGCGAAAGAAGAGGTATTGCGTAAAGTTTCATCCCTGATGGCGGAGCGAAAAGAGGAGATCATTCAACTGTTGATTACGGAATCCGGGAGTACCCGAATCAAATCGGAGGCGGAGTTTGCAGCGGCTAAACGCATTGTGGACGAAGCAGCATCTTTTCCTTATCGCATGAAGGGTGAGATTATCCCGTCCAATACCCCTGGCAAAGAGAACCGTGTGGTTCGTGAGCCGAAGGGAGTGATTGGTGTTATCGGGCCATGGAACTTCCCTTTGCATCTATGCCTTCGATCTGTAGCTCCAGCGATTGCTCTTGGTAATGGTGTAGTGATTAAACCAGCATCAGACACTCCAATTACGGCAGGTTGGCTTATTGCCGATTTGTTTGAACAGGCCGGTCTGCCTAAGGGCGTGCTGAATGTCGTTGCCGGAAGTGGCAGCGAGATCGGGGATTACTTTGTCGCTCATCCGGTTCCCAAAGTAATTTCATTTACGGGTTCCACCGAAGTTGGACAAGGGATCGGTAAACTGGCGGGTGAACATTTAAAAGAAACGGCACTGGAACTGGGTGGCAACAACGCCATGGTTGTGCTGGAAGATGCGGACATTGAACGTGCTGCCGAAGCGGCGGTCTTTGGCAAGTTTCTGCATCAGGGACAGATCTGCATGGCTCTGAATCGTATCATTGTGCATGCCGATATTTACGATAAGTTCGTCGATTCATTTGTAGCCAAAACGAAGAATGTCCAGGCAGGTGATCCAGCGGATGCCAAAACACTCGTGGGTCCTCTCATTCGGGAAAAAGAGGTAGAACGATTACAGGAGCTTGTGAACAAAGCCAAAGCTGAAGGAGCCCGGTTATTGCTAGGAGGGACCAGTAAAGGCAGTTTGCTTTCTCCTACTGTACTTGCCGATGTTAAACCTGAACAGGATATCGTGCAGCAGGAATTGTTTGGCCCGGTGGCAGTGATCATGAAGGCTCATGATGAGCAGGAAGCTGTACGTTTGGCGAATGATACTCCTTATGGACTTAGTGGTTCCGTATTCACCAAAGATCTGAATCGGGGATATCAGGTTGCCCAGCGCATTGAATCGGGTATGGTGCATGTAAATGATCAGTCTGTGAACGATGAAGCGCATGTGATGTTTGGCGGTGAAAAAGCTTCAGGGATTGGACGTTTCGGTGGGGATTGGGCCATTGAGAAGTTTACACGTACTCGTTGGATCAGCATTCAGCACCAATATCGGGAATATCCGGGAGTAAAATAAGTCGAAAAAGGGTGAACAAGCAGGGGCATTTATGAATGATTAGAGTGGGTTACAAAAAGATCGACAAATCATGCGAAAGTCCGTCTCCAGCTTGGTGGGACGGGCTTTTTGCACAATTTTACACCTCAGCAAAATACGGCTTAAGATAAGAGTGGAAAAGCTGTTTGGGGCTGACACTATCTGGTTATTTATGGATACACGGAAGAATCGATCCGTAAATCCAATGGCAAAGGGGCTTAAATTCATGTCCATTGACCGCTTTATTCTGAGGAAACTGAATACCTGTCAGGAAGAACATACACGTGCCAATTTGGTTCGGCTGTTTGTCATTCGTATTCGTAAAGCCGAGATTGCGGAAGAACATGATGCCGCCTATGTCCTGAGCAAACTACACTGAGTGAGTGATGGCTGATAATAATTGCGATCCACTGTTAACGTGTATACAACTCAAAAAAGGAAGCTTGTCTATAACGACAGCTTCCTTTTTCATGTCTTGTAATGAATGTGTCTTGGTTGACTCCTTTTAATATAACGATAAAGCAAGGGAGTCGTTTTCACTTCGACTGTGGAGAATGGCTTCTCCATTAACAATCTCAATACTAATTAAAGAATGCAGACATTTTTGAATGGCGCGTTTACCGTTGCTAATTTTATGCTCAAGAGCACTGCTAAGCAATCTTAATGTCTTCTGCATAGGTTGTTTGTTTTCTTGATTAAAATATACAGGGATTGATTTGTTCTGAAAGGTTATTAGGGTTCTCACTTGAAATCACCTCACGGTTGTTATTTCATACAGCTAATATTAAATTCCAATGCTTAAAATTACCTTAAAATCAGCTTATGAAAACATAAAGGTGGGTAATGTTTGAAAAGTGTTCACAATTCAATTGTGAGCGAAGGAATAAAAGTCCTGAAAAACGTAACTTAATTACCATTTAAATGGAACAAAAAACGATAGTTTTCGTATCCTCGCAATATTTAATTGCATAACTGCCACGAAAGTTCTGAGTCGAATGTACGATATTTTAATATATACGTGGGTCATATGTAACAAAATTACAGGTGGTACATTGCAAACAGGGTGTTTATGTAAGAAAATAGGGTTGATATAACGATTCATTCTCTTTTTTTTGATTTAATCTGACATTAGGACAATTTACATATGAGACCATGGGAGGGATTCGGATGATTCTAACCGTGCATTCCGGCCGCGAGGAAGGAGAATGGTTCGACATCGATGTTCCGGACGAATGTACCATCGAACATTTGAAGACATTACTCGGCGTTCGCATTTTTGGACAGGCACCGGGAGACGGCATTCAGTACATCCTTGAAGCCAAGTTTCCAGAAGGTCTGTGGTTCTCTCCGCAGAACGCACAGCAGTTAATGGAAACAGGGCTGCGACAGGGCAGTTGCGTACGTGTCCAGCGGGCTTTTTCAACAACTTCGGAAGAAGCGCCTGTATATGGAAGACGTTCATTGTTTCAGCAGGACAGCAACGAATAGGGCTTTTGAACGTATACATTCATTATTGAACGAACTAAAGGAGGTCTTCTCTTCGTGAATGTGTTATATCAGCGTTCTCCAAGAATGACACCGGTTCTCAAGGAAGAGAGACTCGAAATACTCAGGCCTCCAACAGAACCGAGCAAACCCACGTTTTCCATGATATCCATTATTGTGCCGATCATGATGACTATGGTCAGTATTGGTTTCTACGTATATATCAATATGACCGGCAAAATGAATAACAGCAGTTATATGATGTTTCAGATGATGACGGTCATGATGATGCTTACTTCTTACACCATTCCATTCTTCGTGTATCTGAGCAACAAGAAATCATATCGCAAAAAATTGGAAGAACGAAAAATAATGTATCTTGCCCAACTGGACAAACACCGGGAAGAACTGAAAGAAGCTCAGGCGGAGCAAGTGAAGAGCCTGTACGAAATTCATGGTGATCCGGGTGTGTGTCTTCAAGTGGTGAAGAACCGGAACAGTTCCTTGTGGGAGCGTTCACCAGAGGATGATGATTTCCTTCAGGTGCGCATTGGTACGGGAGAGATTCCATTCCGAATCAAACTTCAGGTTCCGCGGATTGATGGTTATGAGAAGGATGAGCTGATTGAAGCGGCCCATGAACTTGCGGCTGAATTCCAGACGGTACCGGATGCTTCCATTACATTGCCTTTGTTCCAATCGAAGGTTATGGGACTTGTCGGTGATCGGGAGGAGGTACTTGCTTCCCTGCGAGTCATCATCTCACAACTGACGATACGCCATTCCCCGGATGAACTGAAGCTTGCTGCTTTCTATGAAGAAAAGGACAGCAAGGAATGGGATTGGCTTCGCTGGATGCCCCATATCTGGGATGAAGACCAAGGACAACGCTATATGGCCGACAGGCACAGCGGTGCGCATCAATTGGCGGACAGCTTGTTTTCCGTGTTGAATCGGCGTCGTAACAATAAGGAAGACCGCTACAAGAAAAGCGTACAAACACCATGTTACGTTGTAATTCTCTCCGATACGCAATTGATTGAAGAAGAACCATTGCTTCCGCTGCTGCTGGAGTCGGCTCACGAGATTGATGTATGCACCATCATACTGGCTAATCGCAAAGAGTCTCTACCGATGCATTGTCAGTTGATTATGGATGCCTCCAAAGGCAAAGGGGTGTATATCAAAAAAACGGAAGATGCGGATGTTATTCAACAGACGTATAAGCCTGATGTGATCTCGAAGGAGATGGCAGAGGCTCTTTCCCGTTATATGTCACCGATCCGGTTAAAGCGGTCATCTGCTTCAGATATCCCGCAAGTGCTTCCGTTATTCGATATGCTGAGCACATCACGCGTGGAAGATCTGGATGTGGTGTCCAGGTGGGGACAGACGAGATATCCTGATACGCTGCCTGTACCAATGGGTGTACGCGCTGGCGGCAAAAAAATTGCGATAAACCTGCATGACAAAATTGAACGTCAGGGTCATGGTCCCCATGGTCTGATTGCAGGCACAACCGGTTCAGGTAAAAGTGAAGTCATCCAGTCCATCGTAGCTTCACTCGCTGCTGAATTCCATCCACATGATCTGGCCTTCATGCTGATTGACTATAAAGGTGGCGGTATGTCCAATACATTTGTTGATCTGCCTCATGTGGTAGGGACAATTACCAATCTGGATGGGAATCTGATCGAGCGGGCGAATATTTCACTTCGTGCCGAACTGGTCAGAAGGCAAAAAATATTAAATGATGCGGGAAACCTCCAGCATATTGATGAATATTACAAGATTCTGCGTTCCAGACATGAACAGCCACTTCCACATCTGGTTATTATCATTGACGAGTTTGCTCAATTGAAGCGGGACCAGCCGGAGTTCATGGATGAATTGATCAGTATAGCGGCGATTGGCCGGACACTTGGGGTTCATCTAATTCTGGCAACCCAAAAGCCGGCTGGTGTTGTGGACGATAAAATATGGAGTAATTCGCGCTTCCGGATCTGCCTTCGCGTACAGAGTGAGGGAGATAGCAGGGATATGATCAAGATTCCAAATGCAGCCTGGATTACGAAGCCTGGTCGTGGATATTTCCAGGTTGGTAGTGATGAAGTGTTTGAAGAAATGCAATTCGCTTGGAGTGGTGCACCTTATAACCAGCAGGAGGATTCAACAACGGTATTACCTGTTATGGAAGTGCGCCTGAACGGTAAGCGGGAGCCTCTGTTAACTGGAGAGCGCAGAGCCGTTCTCAAAGGTGAAGATGTTCCGAAACAGCTTCAGGTATTTATTGATTATGTTGCGCAGTCTGCAGCGGATGCGGGTATCCGTCGTTTGCCAGGACCATGGTTGCCACCTTTACCAGAGACACTGGAATGGGAAGGTCTTCAGGACTGGCAGGAAGAAGAGAATCGGGATCTGCTGCTTGATGGCGGGGCGAATGGTCTGAAACCACTGGTTGGTTTGCTGGATGATCTCCCTAATCAGCGCCAACAACCGCTCGCATTGCCTGTGGATCAAGGACATCTGGTCGTGTACGGCATGCCAGGACTGGGCAAAACAACATTTGTTCAGACCTTGCTTATGTCTTTGGCCCGTTCCCATAGAACTGAACCTTGGCATGGTTACATTATCGATATGGGCCGTATGATGAAAGACTTTGCAGCACTACCTCAGATTGGTGGTGTGATGATGGCTGAAGAGGAAGACCGGATCAAGCGGTTATTCCGCTATATTCTCAAGCTGTCAGCACAACGCAAAGATATCATCTCGGAGGCGGGGGTTAAAACGATTTCGGCGTACCGCCGGACAGCTCACGCGGCTGTCCCGCAGGTTGTGGTCGTTATCGATGGTTATCTTTCATTCCGCAATGCCTATCCGGAAGAGAATGAACTTCTGGAGACGATCCTGCGTGAAGGCGGAAGTCTGGGTATCACCTTTGTGCTCACAGCCAATCGGGTAACAGATGTATTTGAAAAATTCAGAAGTAATATTCCCAATGCGGTTTCATTTGAGTTATCCGATCCAAGCGATTATTATTATGCCGTGGGAAGACCTTCCAAGGCCCCAAGCCAACTTCCGCCAGGAAGAGGTCTGGTCAAAGGGCAAGTGCCTCCGTTAATGTTCCAGGCGGCATTACCCTCTTCAGGGGCAGATGAGGGCAAGCGTTCATCGGCACTGCGCCGTACGATTGCTGAGATTCGCCAAGGCTGGACAGGGGAAGAAGCGCCGCAGATTGCTCCACTTCCGGAAGAGATCAAACTGAAAGATCTGCTCATTCGGACAGGATCATATGGTCAGGCTTGGGATACATCGTCTGTAACTGTCCCTGTGGGATTGCTTACGGATGATCTGGAACCATTCGAGCTTAATCTGCGAGAAGGTCCGCATTTCATGGTAACGAGTCCGATGGAAGGCGGCAAAACGACATTTTTATTGACATGGATGTTATCACTGGCTTATCATGCTTCTCCGGAAGATGTGCAAATATACACAGTAGATATGCGTTATGGCTCAGGTGGGCTGGCGGAAATCAGCAGTTTGCCCCATGTCCGGGGACATGTATCGCGAGAAGAACAGCTTGCACCTGTCATTCAACAGTTGTACGATGAAGTTCTGAAAAGAGGCGAGATTTCCGGTGGACCGGAACTTGTGCTCGTCATCGACGATGCGGACACCTTGTCCAAGCAGTTAAACGATTTTAATGTAAAAGATCAATTGGGAGCGATTGTTCGTCAAGGAAGGGATCGCGGTGTACACGTGATTCTATCCGGAGTTCCGGCAGACTTCCCAACTTTTGGTTCTGACTGGGTAACGGATGTGAAGGCTTCCCAGAGTGGAATGCTGTTCGGGACTTTAGACCCTAACGATCTCTCGTTCTTCCGTATACCTTATTCCGAATCTGGAGGTAGTTCAGGTGGGCTGAAGGTACTGCCTCCGGGTCAAGGTTATTATGTAAAACGTAAATATTCCAGGGTTAAAGGTGCAGTTCCATGTGATGACAGCTGGAAAATGACCGATTGGATTTCTGAAATTCGTGACCGATGGCATGTTGTAGTTTGAGGGGAGGTGGCTCATAATGTTGACGGTTCATGATTCTAAGCAAAAGGTAGTCACGTTGCAAACAAAGGAACTTTTTTTCCTGGCTGGTATTCTCGGTTCAGACCGACTGCTTGGTGTGGAAGATCCGTTTCGCGGCTATATGGCGGAGGATATCGCGATGGAGTGGGAGCGTGTCAAAACCTCCCTGCTTGACAAAGGATATCTGATTCGGGATCAGGATACCGATGAGCTGATCATGACACCGACCGTTTTCTCCAGGGTAGCCATTGCCGGATTGTCCGACAGAGCTTGTTGGATTCGCTACACGATCAACGGCAAGTCGTATGAGAGTTATATCCATTGCACGGATGAGCGGGTCGTTGAAGTTTCCCGTGTTGACGACGTACCGGACTCGTTCCGGCTCAGCGATCTGGGAAGTGTTCGTGAAGCCATTGATGTTCTGATAGAGCGGATGAAATGGAGCGGCCATTCTCCTGCGGAGAAACCGGCCCTAATGTGCTCCAAGAAAAAATTTTATGATGTCATGAATGAGCTCGAAAACAGCGGAGTACAGACCGTAGCAGCGGAACTCGAACAGGAGACAAGTGATCCTGAGGGCTCACTTGCACTGGCACGCTGTCTGGTGGGTAAGGAGTCAGACGGGGAGCTTAGGTTGCTTGTATGGAATGAAGACGGGTGGAAGTCGCAGTCGGCAGCATTTGCTGCAAGTGCGGTATCCAACTGGTTGTTCCGGATGAGCACTGCGGCTTCAGATGATTGGCTTGTTGCAGCACTAACGACTAGAGAACAGTTTCACGAGATGCTGCTGGACTGGCTTAAACAGCCTGCAGGGGAAGAGGAAAGGTGATGGTAAATGCGCATTCGTGTGGAACCGGATGTGCTTCGGGCACTGAGCAAGCAGATTCAGTATGCAGCGGAGCAAATACAGCAAAAGATGACAGTGTTGGATCAGGCGATTCATTCGCTGGAGTGGGAGGTTGAATCCCGCGCAGCGGTGATGAATGAATGGAATCACAGTAAACGACTGGGCGAGGATGCGCTGCGTCGATTAATGGACTTAAGCGTACAGCTGGGACGCAAAGCGTTGTTATTCCAGCAGGCAGACATGGAGTATCGTTCCGTGCTGAGTCATGTGAACACAGCCTATGGTAATGCGGTCAATATGCTGAATGTTCTTCAGAACAATCGTACAGGAGAAATCATGCCTGCACATTCTGCAACTGTAGCTGTAGTATCCGATCCCCTTTCCGCAATGGCGGCCGTATATCGTGTACAGGATGCCGCTCCGCCTGATGGCTCCCCGGCTACACTGGTGCAGGCTATGCAGCCTGAGCCTGTAGCATGGAGATTCACAGATCCTTCCTTTCGGGGAAGAAGAGGGACCGAGCCTGTTGTTTCCTGAACAGGGTGAATAAAAGTAACAGCAGAAAGTGAATATTTTTTTGTAAATAGGCTGTTAGGAGAAGTTTCAAGTGCTGAAAATGGGGTAAATAGGATTAGGTCCTTCGGCTTTTGTCCGATCGATCCTGGTATAGTACAATTTGAACAAGTAAAAATTTAATTGCACAAACCAAGGAGGAATTTACAAATGGCAGGACGTATTTTAGTTACCCCAGAGCAGCTTGATCAGGTTTCCAACCAATTTAAACAAAGCGGTGAGCAAAGTCAGCAAATCGTATCTACATTGACTCAATCCATCACAAGCATGGAAGGACAATGGGAAGGTATGACAAAGCAACGCTTCTTCCAAGAGTTCCAAGAAGCTAGCAAACAAATGCAATCATTCGTTCAAACGCTGAACAGCATCAGCGCTGAACTTACAGCTATTGCTAACAAATTCCGTACAGCTGACCAAGCTCGTTAATCTGCTTTACATAGATCAGGCCGATGTGAAGTCTGAATTCGTCCTGAATTATAGGTGGATAGCAAGCTGAAGATGTACAACTACAGCAAAAACCGGGCGTTTTCACAACACCCGGTTTTTGTTGCAACTATGACACTAGGACAGAGAGAGGGATAAGCATGTCTTTTCAACCAAATCCCGGGGATGAAGTGGTGATTAACGACATTGCCTATACGATTGGGCAACATCCGGCTGCGCCGGGTCTGGCTTATGCCCAAGCCGGAAGGCAGGGGATTGTTTATCAGTTGTTACCCCGAAATGGTTCCATTCATGGGGCTAAAGCACTAAAAGTATTTTTTCCTAAATTCCGTATTCCGGCTATGGTATATCAGTCTGAGCATATGGAGTCTTATAGTGAACTGCCAGGTTTGCAGGTATGCAAGCGTGATGTGCTCACTCCGGAAAGAAACGGAGCGCTCATTGGAAAACATCCCGATCTGTTATATGCGGTGTTGATGCCATGGGTGCAAGGTCAGACCTGGTTCGATGTGATCAGTGATCAGAGACAGTTGACGGCTGAGGAGAGCCTGAAGCTGGCTAGAGCGCTTGCTGGAACAGGTTCGGCTATGGAACAACGTGGACTGGCTCATTGCGATATGTCCGCTCCCAATGTAATGATTCCGTTTTTTTCCGAAGTGGAGAATCTGGGGAAGATGTCTGCGGTAGAACTTGTGGATGTCGAGCAGATGTACGGTTCCAAGATGGATCGTCCGGATGCCCTGCTTGCCGGGTCACCCGGTTATGCAGCTCATCGAACAGTGCACAGCGGTTTGTGGAGTTCATATGCTGACCGATTTGCTGGAGCGGTTATCATTGCTGAAATGTTAAGCTGGTCCGACCCTGTGATTGTAGAGAAAGCGTGGGGCGAAAGTTATTTTGATCAGCATGAAATGCAAACGGTGAGTGAACGGTATTATGCGATGCGGGAGTCCCTTGAGAAGCGTTGGGGTTCCAAACTGTCCGATCTGTTTATTCGAGCTTGGGAAAGTCACGATCTGAGCAGTTGTCCGACGTTTGGTGAGTGGTATGTTGCATTGGCTGCGGTAGACGTGGATCAGGCCAATGCAGCGGCTGCTGTGACAGCGGAAGAAGAAGCTGCCAATTCGTCCGAAGCTGATGTGAATCTGAAAAAGAGCTCAGAACCAGTAAGTGAACCGGTGAATACGCAAGACGGGAACCGTCCTCAAACGCCGCACTCTCCCGATCAGGAAGCGGTTGTGAACCGTCTGTTCCTGCAAGCAAGAGCCTTGGAGGATGAAGATAAACCGGCTGCAGCACTGGAAGTGTACCGGTCGCTTTATCATTTTATTCCTCATAACAGCGCGATGCAGATGGAAGTCGAGGCTGCAATTAAGGAACTGGATGCAAAGCTTAATCCAAAAGAAGACACAGACAAGCCTGTGCCTGTACCATTCTACAGATCCAAAAAGTTCATGATTTCCTCCGCTGTGCTTATTGTATTGCTGGCAGGTGGTGTGCCAACGGTCAAAATACTCGCCGATCAGGCAGAAGTGAAGCAGAAAGAACAGCAGGAAGCCACACGACTGGCAGATATCAAAGCTGCGGAAGAGGCTGAAGCAGCAAAGGCAGCTGCGCTCAAACAGCAGGAAGAACAAGAGAAGCAAAAGGCAGCAGATGCTGCAAAACTGGACGCAGAGGAAAAGAAAAAGCTTGCTGAAGCCAAGCAGAAGGAAGCTGAAGCAAAGAAAAAAGAAGAAGAACGTAAGGCGTTACAGGCCAAGTACGACAAACAGGCGAAATATGAGGCCTTTCTGGTGAAGCAGGAACAGCAGAAGAAAGAAGCGGCTAAGAGAGCGCAGCAGGAGAAGTACGATAAACAGGCAAAATATGAAGCTTATCTGGTCTGGAAAAAAGAGAATGATGCCAAGCTTGCAAAACAGGAAGCGGAGCGTAAAGCGGCAGCTGAAGTTAAACGTCAACAGGAGATTGCTCAGAAAGCAGCTCTGAAGAAAAAACGTGCTCAGAATGTGGTCACGCTGATTGCTCATTACAATAAAACGTATAACGCGCAAAAAGGCAGAAAAATTGAAAATGCGGAAGCATATGCCCGTGATTTCAAAAATCTTTACAATACCGATGCTTCCTATTTCAAAGGTGTTGGCAAAGTAGCCGCTCGAATGAGTGCCATTAACAAATTCCTGAGCAACAACAGCTATACGTTGCCTAACTTATAAATAACACGTGAATGATGGAGGTGACTCACCCTAGATGAACTACACGATTCAAGCATCACAGCGTACACCTGCACTTATTATATATTTAATTGATATTAGCGCCTCCATGAACATGGTTCTGGAAAATCGTCGACGGATTGACGTCGTCTATGATGCCTTATCTCTCGCGATTCGCCAAATGGTGTTTCGGTCTACCAAGGGAAATCGTCTGACACCTCGCTATCGTATAGCCATATTGGCTTACAGCGATGATGTATATGACTTGTTGAACGGAATCAAAGGAATTGACGAGATCGCTGCCGTTGGTTCTTTGCCTGACCTGACACCGAGACGGTTTTCAGATTCTGCGAAGGCTTTCCTGCAGGCGGAAAAGATTCTACAGGCCGAAATTCCAAATATGCAGGATTGTCCTGCGCCACTTGTATGCCACATGACCGACGGGGTGGCTACAGGTGAAGATCCCGAGCCGATTGCCAAAAGAATCATGGGCATGAGTGTGCCGGACGGCAATGTGTTGGTGGAAAATATTTTTATATCGGATCATCTGCTGGAAGGACCAATTGCTGAACCTAGAAGATGGAAGGGAATCTCTTCGGAAACGAATCTACAGGATGAGCATGGAGAGAAGCTGCGGAATATGTCATCCGTTCTGCCCGAAAGTTATCGGGAAATGCTTGTTGAAGCTGATTATTTGCTTGCACCCGGTGCACTCATGATGCTGCCAGGTACATGTGCAGAATTGGTATCAATCGGGTTCCAGATGTCCGCTGCTACGCCTGTGAGATAGGAGGGGAATCATGAGAGCGATGCGTTTGGCAACATTGTCTGCTGGAGATAAGGGGGGCCATGCCGAGCAACGGCATGGCAACTTTCGCTATGTGAGTGTACAGACCGGGGAACAGCCGCTAACTCGGTATCAGGGCACATTTAAGTGCAGATATGGTTATGGCAGAGCGGCTGAGACGGTACATCAGGGAGATACCGGACAGGACTTTGCTGCGGTACGTATGAAAGGGAATATCTGCAATTTTGTTTTGTGTGATGGCGTAGGCATGAGTTACCTTGGCGATTTTGCAGCGCGTTTTCTAGGGAATGCTCTGTTGGATTGGTTGGAAACGACGCAACACACAACGGTAGAGGGTGTTGAGCGTCTTCTCCATGATCTTACCCTTCCCGCATCGGAGCAATTGGAGAAATTACAGCCACTGGAAAGTTCCCCTTTGTTGCTGCGTGAAGTGTTGATGGAAAAGCGAAGTCGGGGCAGTCAGGCCATGTATGTGTGTGGGCGGATCGAGCTCACGGGAGGCGGCCGCAAAAGCCGTGTATGGTTAGCGTGGCAAGGAGATTCCCGTATTCGCCTGTGGCGTAATGGTCAGGAACAGTCTGAATTATTTCAGACTCACTGCAAGACAAATGAGCGTTGGTCTACACTTGAAGGACCTGTTGGTGGTAAGCCGCACATCTGCGAGATGAAAGGGTCCGCAGGAGATTCACTGCGTCTTCAGTTGTATACGGATGGACTGAACGATCTGGATGCCATTCAAGCCTATGTCCCGGATGAACACATTCAGGTACTGCTGGATGCGACACATACCGGCGGTCTTGAAGATGATGCCGCTTTCATTGAGCTGGAATGGTGAGTGCCGGATATCAAGTTGTGGATCGATCCTGATGAAGCTGTGACAGCGGCGAAGATCAACTGTGAAAAAACTTGTTGGTGTTGATTTAAAAGACACTCTTTTTGGGTAATCTTGTGAAGAATTGATTTTAAGTACGTGTTCAAAAGCGGACTTTTTGAACAACCTCTTTAACGATGAGCTTGAACGTACATTCTTACATAATTGCTAAAATGAAGGAGTGGAATGGATAATGACACAACATAACGGCAAGTCACGGTTCCAGGGTAAGGTTGCGATTATTACCGGAGCTGGCTCCGGGATTGGGAAGGCCACTGCGGTCAAGCTGGCTAAAGAGGGTGCACATGTTGCATTGTTTGATCTGGTGAATGATCGGATCTCGGAAACGGAAGCAGAGATTAATGCGCTGCACCCCGGTGCGGCAAGAGCATTTGATGTAGACATTTCCGACCCGGCACGTGTGGAAAAGGCTGTACTGGAAACCGTTGAGTTATTCGGCGGTTTGGATATTGTTTTTGCCAATGCGGGCATTAACGGTGTATCGGCACCGATTGAGGAAATTCAGGTTGAAGATTGGCAACAGATTATTACAACCAACCTGAATGGTACGTTTTTCACGATTAAATATGCATTGCCTCACGTGAAAAAACGGGGTGGCGGCAGTATTATCATCACGAGTTCGATTAATGGCAATCAACGCTTCTCAAGCTTTGGCATGTCGGCATACAGCACGTCCAAGGCAGGACAGGTTGCTTTTGCCAAGATGGCTGCGCTTGAGCTGGCGAAGTTCAAGATACGTGTGAACGTGATCTGTCCAGGAGCGATTGCAACAAATATCGATCAAAGTACGGTCAAAACGGATGATCTACAGCAGATCATCATTCCGATGGAGTTCCCGGAAGGACAGCAGCCGCTGGCGGACGGGCCGGGTCAGCCGGAACATGTTGCCGATCTGGTAAGTTTCCTCGCATCGTCCGAATCCAGACATATTACCGGAGCAGAGATCGTTATTGATGGTGCCGAATCATTGCTCAGCTAAGTGAGTATTCTGGATAAATTTGATTTTTGCTAAGGCGTGTCTTAGGGTATGTCTGCGATAGTCGTTCCTCTGGAACGGCTTTTTTTGTTATAATGCTAACATTCGAATAGAGATACTGAAGAGCAGTAGGGTACATTCATTAGGAGCGATTATATGCATATAGAGTTACCGATACAAGAGGTTATTCCTGAGTTAAGACAATTATTTCGGGATCAAGATACAGGTGTGTTAATTGCAGAGCCAGGAGCGGGAAAAACGACTGTTGTACCGCTGGCTTTGCTGGAGGAGCCGTGGATTGCTGGACGGAAAATCATTATGCTGGAACCCCGAAGGCTTGCTGCGCGTTCGGCTGCATCGAGACTGGCGGCTACGCTTGGAGAAAAAGCGGGTCGGACCGTAGGATATCGTGTACGCATGGATACCAGGGTGAGTCAGGCGACGCGTATTGAAGTTGTGACGGAAGGGGTATTGACCCGGATGTTGCAGCAGGACCAGGGTCTTGAGGATACGGCGATGATTATATTTGATGAATTCCATGAGCGGCATCTACACGGGGACCTGGGGTTGGCCCTTGCATTAGAATCGCGAGCGATGTTACGTCCAGATCTGAAATTGCTGGTGATGTCGGCGACCCTTGATCCTGTTCCCGTCTGTGTATTGCTTGGCGAAGGTACAAAATCAATTCACTGTCCCGGACGCACGTTTCCGGTGGAAACTCGATATGTACCGAGACCAACAGCCATGCCACTGGAACAATTCACCGCTCAGACGGTGACGAGGGCATTAGCCGAACAGGAGGGGGACGTGCTTGTTTTCCTTCCTGGTGCAAGAGAGATACACCGTACAGAGCGGGAGTTATTAAACGGTTCTCTTCCTGGACATGTGAAAGTTCATTCCCTGTATGGCAGTATGCCGGTGGAACAACAGGATGAGGCCATACGGCCGGCGGCTGAGGGGTCGCGCAAAGTTGTGCTGTCCACTTCCATTGCGGAATCCAGTCTCACACTCGCTGGGGTTAAGATTGTGGTGGATGCAGGGCTGAGTCGTGCATCGGCATTTTCGCCGCGCACGGGCATGAGCCGGTTTGTCACTCTGCCGGTGTCCAAGGCGTCAGCCGATCAACGGCGGGGTCGTGCAGGGCGAATTGCCCCGGGGGTGTGTTACCGGCTATGGAGCGAAGAGGTTCACGGGGGACTGCCTGAGGCAGCTCGCCCGGAGATCACCTCCGCGGATCTTGCGCCGCTGGCGCTGGAGCTTGCCGTCTGGGGTGTCCAGTCCCCAGCAGAGCTGCAATGGCTGGACACCCCGCCTGACGCCGCCTACGGCCAGGCTCAGGCGCTGCTGCGCCAGCTGGGCGGCCTGGACGACGCAGGCCGCATCACGCCCTTCGGGCGGCGGATGAACACGCTGGGCGTGCATCCGCGACTGGCCAGCATGCTGCTCCGCGCAGCGGAGCTTGGGCTGGCCAGCTACGCCAGCATGCTGGCGGCACTGCTGCAGGAGCCTGCCGGCCTACGCAGCAGTGGCAGTGCAGGCGCGGGCACGGACCTCCGCCCGCGCGTAGAGGCGCTGCTGACCGCGGACAGCAGCGGCATGCCGCAAGCGGCAGCGGCTGTCGCAGACGGCGCGGCCGTGCGGCGCATGCTCCAGGAGAGCCGCCAGCTGCGCTCGGCGCTCGGCCCGGCGGCCGATCCGGTACGGCCGGATGAGGACAGCTGCGGATTGTTGCTGTCCTTCGCCTATCCGGACCGGATCGGGCAACGCCGGGAGGACGGCCGCTATCTGCTGAGCAACGGCCGCGGCGTACGGCTCGCAGCGACAGAATCGCTGAGCCGTTCAGCGTATCTGGTCGCAGCCGAGGCAGACGACCAAGGCGCAGATGCGCGCATCCTGCTGGCTGCGCCGTTGCAGGAGCAGACCTTGTTGCAGGCAGGACAGCACTTGTTGCACAATGAAGTGCAAGTGGCTTGGGATTCCAATACCCGCAGCGTGCGGGCACATAAGAGACTTCGTATTGGAGCCCTTGTGATTAAAGAGAGCAGTATTGCACAGCCGCCTGAAGATCAGGTGCTGGAAGCACTATTATCCGGGATACGGATGGAAGGGCTGGATTGTCTGCCCTGGACAAAAACGTCCAGACAACTTGCGGACAGGCTACGGTTCCTGCATCTCCATTTACCTGAGTGGCCTGACCTGATCGAAGATGATCTGACCGAAGAGTTGGCAGAACATCTTACCCCTTATCTGACAGGCATGCGATCGGCAGCCGACCTGAAGAGATTGTCAATGCAGGATGTATTACTGGGTGGATTGAGCTGGGCGCAACGACAACAACTGGACGATGAAGCGCCGACGCATATACAGGTGCCCAGTGGCTCACGTATTCCTGTGGACTACAGTCGTCCAGAGGACCCGGCGCTGGCAGTAAGATTACAGGAGATGTTTGGACAACAGGAGACACCGCGTATAGCGGGTGGGCGAGTCCCGTTGACCATCCACTTGTTATCGCCAGCTCAGCGACCTGTACAGGTTACACGAGACTTGGCCAATTTCTGGCGAGAGACGTACTTTGACGTCAAAAAAGATCTGAAAGGTCGTTATCCGAAGCACTACTGGCCGGATAATCCACTTGAAGCGGTCGCCACAAATCGAGCCAAACCACGGGGCAAATAGATGAATTATTTCGTTTTTCAAATATCAACGATTTGGTTCCCAAAGGGCGCGTATCAGGGTTAGACTCTGCTGAACAACAGTCAGTTTTGTAGCTGATCGAATCATTCTCTGTCTTAAAGAATCACCCTTTAACCAGGACGTGTCTCCAAACTCGCTAACGTGCATCTTCTACTATCTTTTCGCTCCATGTTACGTCACTTTGCCTTTTCGTCCCATGCTGCGTCACTTTCCCTTGACGTGCCCCGGCACGCCTGCCGAAAACTTCCGGCATGGGACGAGAATTCGGCAAAATCTGCTTCTTTAGAGGTCGAAGGCACACCCCAGAGCGTATCTTCAAACCTGCCGAAGCCAAAGCGTAACTGCACGTGCCTGGGGAGCTGAACATGGAGCAAGAACCATGGAGCGGAGCGCTAACGAACTTGTGACGTCTTATTCAGCGATTTGAAGCGCCCACAGTAACCTAAGGAATCTGAAACACGCTATATTTGAATAACCAGCCATTTACAACGGGTTTGTCAGGTGATTTTGGTAAATAACGTGTCTCATGTTCCTTACAAAATATAAGGAGGGCCCGAAGGCTAAATAAGACGTCCTCGGTTCCTTAGAAAATTGTCTGGGACAATCCGCCAGGATCAGCCAGCCTAGACTTCAAGATGTTTTGGACCCCACGTCCTTCAACGTAGAGTATGCCTGACAACAACGTTCACATACCTGGGTTTGAAAGCACACCCTGATGAGGAGTAAAAAGGAATGAACCTCAGCAATTTTTTACTATCAACACATAGTATATTGACTTGCAAACGTTTAAAAGAAACTTAGGCGGGTAATAACATAGCGAACCACTCAATAATATGAGGAGGGATTCACTATGCAGAAGAAAATCGTAGGTGTGTTTAATACAGAACGTGAAGCATCGCAGGCTATCGAGGGTTTGAAAGCACAAGGATTCACTTCAGATGAAATCTCCGTTGTTACACAAGATCGGGATGAACTGAAGGCAATTCGGGAAGAGACAGGTACCAAAGCCCCTGAGGGCGTGGCTGCTGGTGCAGCAACAGGTGGTGTCCTTGGTGGCGTAGCCGGTCTGCTCGCAGGTATCGGTGCACTAGCCATACCCGGCATAGGACCGATTCTGGCCGCAGGCCCTATCGCGGCAGCATTTACCGGTGCAGCTGTGGGTGCAGGAGCTGGCGGATTGGTGGGTGGACTTGTGGGTCTTGGTATTCCGGAAGAGGACGCTAAACAGTATGAGGAGTATGTACAGAATGGTAAAATCCTGCTGCTCGTAGATTCTACGGATCGGGACTCCGATGTGTACGATGTGTTCAGTGGCAACAGCCAGCTTAACCGAGACAGAGCCGAAGCAGCTCATCGCGGAGATGTGCCAGCCGAACGTCCGGATCTGGATATGGAAGAACGCAGATTGGAAGCCCAAAACAAGGCAGCGCGATTCGGTAACAATACATTCCTGTAATCTTGCCGCGAATTTAATCAATATGAAATAAAACCCAATGACTTATTATCTGTAAAATGGAATGACATATATGATCCACCAGATGGTCATTAGCCGGTTTCCTTAAGGGAAGCCGGCTTTTGTCCCTGTGTTGCATATAGGTGGGTGTCAATAACGTCGGATGGTGTTTTTACCCAGTCAAGCAGGGAATAACAATACATATAACAGTACAGCCAAAGCGAGTCCAATCACCAGTAGCATCATGGTAAGAAACCGGATTAATCCGGTCGATGCCTGAAACGTCTGTTCATTGATTTGTGTACGCTTCCGATGATACGCTGCTGCCGAATACACAATGATGGATATGCCGCCAATCAGAGAAGTGATACCCGTAATAATCGCCGCAACATGTGCAAGTTGATCATACGCCGACGAATTGAAACCAAATCCGGCAGCAAGAAAGCCTATGCCCGCCATGGCAATACCCGTGCGCACCCAGGCCAGAAAAGTTCGCTCGTTAGCCAGATGTTGCTGGACATACTTGGAATCGGTAGTGGTTACGTCTTTGTCTGTTAAAGAAATGTGAATCAACTCCGTTCAATAAATATACGGCTTCATTGTACTTTGTTTTTATCGCAAAACCAAGAAAGGATGGCTGAATATATGCCTCGCAAAGAACGAATTACAGAAATAGAGAGCTTAAGGGGAATTGCCTTTGGAGCGGTGGTTCTCCAGCATTCCATCGCACATTACTCATTGGTCCCGGAAACGAGACTGGAGGATGGCGTGTTACTGGCCATACTGCTGATGCTCTCCAAATTTGCAGTTCCTTTATTCATATTCATAACAGGTATGGTGCTCTTCTATAACACGGGAGACAAGCTGAATTACGGCAAGTTTATGAGAAAAAGAGTAAACGACGTGATCGTGCCTTACCTGATCTGGTCACTCATTTATTTTACACTTGCACCGCGGGGCTGGACCGGATTTGGATGGAATGACATCCCAGACCTAGGCCTGAAGTTGCTTACGGGCAAAACGACTTCACACTTTTGGTACATCATTATGTTGATTCAGTTTTATCTGTTATTTCCGCTCTTTTTGCGAGCCATTCGTTATGTATATAACCGATATGAGGCCAAGGGGCGCTTGATCGCATTATTGATTTCTGGTGTGGTGTATCTTGTACTTGCGGATCAATTAAGAAACATCGCCAAGTTCATGGAACAGGTGAATATCCCGGTGCTGACAGATGCTTTTACAACGTATGCAGACCGTAATTTCCTCTATTTCTTTATTTATTTTGTACTTGGTGCAGCAGCAGGGTTATCTGTCCAGCACTGGAATGAATGGACTCATCGATTGCGCTGGATATACTGGACAGTGTTTATTGTTCTGGGTCTGCGGTTTACTTATTTATTAATGCTAGAGTTTCAGAAGCCGGAGGGAATCAAAATTACGTTCTACACGGTCAGCTTGATCCGCCCTGATATGGCAATCTTTCTGATCGCTTCCATTATGGTCATGTACCAGCTGGCCGGAAAACTTCATAACCTCAGGGCTACACGATTGCTGGGATGGATTGGTGGTGTATCGTATGGCGGTTATCTGATGCATATGTTGATGCTGCGGTATAGCTACATTCCGGATGAGTTGTTTTATGTTGCTATGGGCTGGAACCCTGTCGTCCGAATGATCATCACCTGGTTGTTGGCTCTTACATTATCCTGTGTAGTGACATGGCTTATCTCGCGTGTAAGCTGGGGCAAATGGATTGTGGGAGCCGTACCGAAATCTGTCCGCAATAAATGAAAACATCAACATATGAAAAATTCACAATAGATCACCACAGCCGCACAGAAGTGTACGGGAGTACGAGAGTATACGAACACAAGATACAGAGCACAGGTATTACAGCTTTTACAGCTTTTGCACAGACTTTCTTGTCATTAACATTCGATCTCACGACACCCTGAGCCCTGAAATAAACAACTTTTGAATCAATTTCATAACTCACTAAAAATGAATTTCTGTAACTGGATATAGACAAATTGAACCGTTTCGATCTATATCCAGCCTTGATTGAAGCAGCTAAAGGTATTATGAAATTGATTCTTTTGAATAAAAAATAAAATTTCATTACATGAAAAATTCACAACAGAAAACCTTTTTCCGTGCTTCCCCTAGGTTAACGCGTATTCACACGATTTCTTGCTCGCCCTCCTTGAAGATGGATAAAAGGGAGGCAAAGCGGAGAAAGATGGCAGAACCCGAACATAAGTTTTATAATACTAGATATATAGGTTCTGACAGGAGGGGAATGAACGTGGCTTTTATGATTGCACAGCGGGCATTTATCAAGCTGTATCTGATTACGATGGTTGAACAGCACAGGGGGTACGGTTACGAGATGCTGGAGGCGATGAAGCAGGAATTCAAAGACTACGGTTATGTACCACCCCAGAGCGAGGTATATCGGGCACTGCATGAATTGGTACAGCAAGGTGTTTTTTATCGCACAAAGAAGCTGAAGGGCAATGATCCAAAGGTCGATTTTCAGGAAATCGTTTTATATCATTTCACGGATGATGGTGCGGAGAAAGCCGAATTATACAAGAAACAGGTCAAAACGGACCTGGATCGTTGTCTCGGCATGTTACACAAGGCAGAAGAGGACAATTACGGTACGAAAGGAAGATGAGCATGAACAGACAGTTACAGTGGGGTGTACTCGGTACGTCAACCATTGCCAAAAATGCAGTCATTCCGGCGATCCAGCAGTCTGAACGTGGTGAGGTGTTGGCAATTGCCAGCCGCAGCAAAGAAAAGGCAGAAACCCTTGCCGAAGAACTCGGCATTGCCAGATCGTATGGCAGTTATGAAGAGCTCATCGCTGATCCGGACATTGAAGCCGTCTATATTCCTTTGCCTAACCATATGCACAAAGAATGGACCATCAAAGCGGCACAGGCTGGCAAACACGTGTTGTGTGAGAAACCGGCTGCCTTGAATGCAGATGAATCGGCAGAAATGATCGAGGTATGTCATCAGCATGGTGTTCTTTTTGCAGAAGCGATTATGTATCGATATCATCCCAAGCACAGACGTGTGCAAGAGATTATAGCTAGTGGAGAGATTGGCATCGTCAGAGCCATCCATGGTAATTTTACCTGTAATACCGCTGATGACAAGGAGAATGTAAGGTTCAAAAGAGAGATGGGCGGCGGATCATTATTCGATCTTGGCGTGTATCCGATCTCGGCGGCCCGGATGTATCTGGGACAGGAACCGGAAGCGGTGACAGTTCACGCTCTATTCTCGGACGAGCATGATGGCGTGGATATGATGGCGTCGGGACTGGTAGAGTTTCCGAATTCGGTAGCTTTAACTTTTGACTGTGGCATGTGGGCTTCAGGTCGAGCGGAGATGGAGATTCTCGGGACGGAAGGGCGGATTGAACTGCCAAAAGTATTTGGCTGGGAGAACAGCGATATTCCACCTCAGATTATTGTGCACACCGATTCGGTCAGCCGTGAGGAACGTGTATCCGTGTCGAATTCCTATGTGCTTCAGGTGGAGACGTTTGCAACGGCTGTGCTTGAAGGAGAGGCCTTACCTTTCAGTCCGGAAAATACCATTCAAAACATGCGCGTTATTGATGCGTGCCTGGAATCGGCTCGAACTCGTCAACGTGTGCAATTGATCGGTTAGATTAGGTCAGGTCAGTTTAAACATACTAGAAAAGTAGACTCCATCTTCAGGGATGAGAGTCTTGTTTTCTGTCTTAAAATGTTACCATTATAATATTTTACAAATTCAACGTCTTTATTTGATATTTCTACCAAAATGATGTGATATAAATAGTCATGAGATGACTTGTTTACTATAATCTAGCAGAACATACAACTAGACCATTACAGCTTGCAGAACGCATATCGTGACAACGTTCATCTACTTTGAGGGATCGGGAGGCCGGATTGATGAAAAAATTGATATCCACCGCATTACTGGCATTGTTGTTAACGTTTGTTTTCCTCACAGGTTCACAGTTCACTCCAGTCGCACAGCAGAAGGCATCTGCTGCAACATGTACCATCATCAATACGTTTACAGGTGTAGCAAATTATTTGAGTGCAAATGGAACGTTGCCATGTAACTTTATTACCAAATCACAGGCAACAGGACTTGGCTGGGTAGCGTCAAAAGGAAACTTGGCTGTAGTTGCTCCTGGGAAAAGCATCGGTGGGGATACATTTGGCAATCGGGAGGGGCTTCTGCCTTCGGCCAGCGGACGTACATGGCGCGAAGCGGATATTAACTATACTTCCGGCTTCCGTAATTCGGATCGAATTGTGTACTCCAATGATGGACTCATCTACAAAACGACAGATCACTATGCATCATTTACACGTTTGAAGTAGAGGAAGGAGCAGCCATGAATACCGTGATTCTGGATGGAGAAGGCTTTACGAGTAGCGCTGAACTTCATCAACAATTAAAGGACAAGCTGAAGCTACCGGATTTTTATGGCGGTAATCTTGATGCATTGTGGGATTGTTTGACGGGTACGATTGAACTGCCACTTGAGCTAAAATGGACCAACTACCAAATCAGCGAAGAACGCCTGGGGAATGAAGCAAACCGGGTACGTGATTTGATGTTGGAGGTACAGGCTGAACAGGCTGGATTTCAATTGCTTGTTGAGAAGTAGGCAGCAAATAAAGACAGTTCAAATACAATACGTCCAGCCGAGCAGACCACATGTGGTCTGTTTTTTTTTTGTTATAGGAGGTTGTTCAAAAAGGTTGTCCCAAAAGTCCCTGTGTTGATTACGAATTCTCTGAAAGAATAGCGAGCTATAACTTTGCTTATTTATCGTTAAAATTATTTTCACGGAGGTATTGATTTCTGCATAACTTACGTTAAAATAAAATTAACATGAAAAATATTTTAACGTTGAGGAGTGAAAAGGGATGAGTGATAACACAGCAGTTGGCAAGCAAGGTATGGGTGAGTTAATACGAATCAGACCGTACATGCAATTTATGCTTAGTAAAGTTGTATCCAGATTTGGTGATTCGATTGACTCGATTGCCTACAGTTGGATGGTTTACATTCTAACCGGTTCGAAAGTGTTGATGGGTACGTTGCTGGCGGTGAATTTTTTGCCCAATATCCTTCTGGGTCTGTTCGCCGGGGCTTTGGTTGATCGCATGTCTCCCAAAAAAGTGATTGTGATTACGAATACCGGTCGCGGGTTGTTGGTGGGTATTACAGCTCTGCTGTTTGGATTGGGCCAACTTGAAGTCTGGCATCTGTTTGTCATTACAATTCTGAATTCTTTGCTGGAATGCTTCACTAGTCCTGCAGAAGTGTCCAGTGTCCCCCGATTGCTTCCCCCATCAATGCTGCTTTCGGGTAATGCCATGTCCTCTTCCGCAACCAGAGTGGCCGAACTCGCAGGACTTGCAGTGGCGGGTGCCCTTATTGCTACAATAGGGATTGCCTGGACGATCTTGATTGATGCGGGGTTGTTTGCGCTAAGTGCTTTAATTATGAGCCGAGTAGGCTACCCTGAAGCCTTAACAGCTGCTAACAAGGGATATAAAACATCAATTGAAATGGATTCTCTTCCATCCGACAAAAGTAGTATATTCTCCGAAATGGCGGAAGCTTTTCATTTTCTCCGTAAACATGCCTTATTGTTAATTGTCTCCATCCTGTTTGCTTTCGTTAATTTCTGCCTGATGCCGTTTAATGTTCTTCGTACACCCTATGTCATTGAAACGTTGCATGCTGGCGCTGGGGGATTAAGTCTGCTTAGTGGGCTGATGGTGGGAGGTATGTTGCTTAGCGGTGTATGGTTGACACAAAGGGGAGCGAATTATCGTAAAAGTGTGCTGGTCATCAGCGGTATTGTCATGTTGGGTCTCAGTTATGCGATGACGGCACTACCCGCTTACATGACTTCCTTCCAACTGCCGGTTGCAGCGGCCTTTTGTCTACTGATGGGTATGGGGATTCCGCTGGCTACAACACCGCTGGCCACCTATCTTATGGAAGTTACCCCTTCGGAGATGCTGGGTAGAGTGTATGCCCTTCAAAGTATGCTCGTCTTGAGTGTTGCACCCCTTGGAAGTCTGGCTTCGGGAGCACTTGCAGATTGGATGACCATGCCTGTTCTGTTTATCGTCTTTGGTATTATGCTTGCCATGTCAGCAGGTATGCTGTTATTTAGCAAAAGTTTTCGAAGTGCTCTGTGAAGATATTCAGATGTGATCATTAGCCAATTTTCTGTATCAAGTCATTTCTCGCTCGTTTTGACCGAAGTCCTGACGCAACGTTATAATAGAGATATCGATGGACAACAGGTACCCCGGAAATGAGGATACAGGGATGGCGCACAAGGTTCTTTCAACAATTGAAGAAATTAAAATCTACTCCGATCCGTATCGGATACAGATCATGAATATGTTTAACAAGCAGGGCAGACCATCCACTGTCAAAGAGATCGCCGACCAGATGGGTGAGGTGCCAGCCAAAGTTCACTATCATGTAAAAAAGCTGGAGAAAATCGGTCTGTTGACCATCGTTTCCACGCGTGAGATTAATGGGATTATCGCCAAATATTATGAACCATTCACCGGAGAGATCCATCTCCGTCACGAAGATGAAGACAAGGAAAACTCTCCATTGAAACAGGTGTTTCGGTCCGAGACGCTCAAATTATTAAATGAAATGTTCGAACAGAGTCGTCAGCGATTCATGCATCAGGCGGAAAACGAAGATCGGATGTTTCTCTCGGACATCACGCTGTATGCAACCCGTGAGGAAGTAGAGCAGCTGTATAAAAACATCATAAAACTCTGTGAACCCTATACTACAAAAGAGAATCGACAAGGGGAACATGAGGTCTTTCAGTTATTCTCTGCTCTCTCTAAACCTATAGTGAAAATACCTGCTTCTAAGACAGATGCAAAAGAGAAAAAGAAAGCTACGTCCAGTAAGGGTAAAGCAACTCCGAAAACGTCTCGATCTGTGTCTAAGCGGCAGGAATCTGCATCATCTGGTAGTGAGTCGGAAGAATAAATGGATGGAATACATGGGTTTAGCGTTATCGCAGGAAGCAAGTAACGGCAAATGTGAGAGACTGCTATGGAGAAAACTAGAAAAAGCCGCCCAATGGCGGCTTTTTAATGCGTGATAAGGAAGGCTAATGGTGGAGCGGTCTATGGAATCAATCAATTTTGACGCTTAACGTTTCGGTTCATAACAAAGTTACATGTTCTCATCGTAGCCCTTCACATCACGTTTAGCTGCGGTTGCGGGGGAGTTGGATGTACCATATTCTTCGACCGCTTCCCAGGCATCTGCGTTGTCGAACTTGCCGGCCCGCTGCTGTCTTCCTTCTCCAGCACCACTCGGAGGCATGGTCATTACCTCTTCTTCAACGGGCCGATCGTTGCTGATCTCCCGGTTAGGCGTGTCGTCAATACAGTAAGCGGTATAAGGGATAGCCTCAAGTCGTTCGAAGGGAATATCTTCTCCGCACGTTACACAGGTTCCATATGTACCTTGCTCCATACGTTCCAATGCGTCGTTCACTTGATTGAATTCGTCTGTTAATGTATCGTCAATCGCCAGATCACGGCTACGTTCAAATGTTTCCGTACCGGCATCTGCCGGATGATTATCATAGGAGGACAGCTCACCGGTTGAATCTTTCAGCGACTCGACTGGAGCACCGTCTTCCATGCTGGATTCAAAATGACGCTGCAAGTTTTCACGTTGCTCCAAAAGGGCGTTTTTCAGTATTTGATGTTGATCTTTAGTTAATGTACTCATAAGGACATGCTCCTTTCCCGTTGTGGGGTGTAGTGTGTCTTTACCCGAATTGGAAGAAAAGCAATCATTTTCGTGAGGAATAGGGCTGTATCGTTTTATATCTGACGGATTATGTGTTATAAAAAATAGAGAGAGAAATTGCCGTGTGTTCTTCCCAGGAACTAGAACTACGGCTTGGCTTATAATGGAGGTTGTCAATATGGATGAACATATGAAACGAAGATTGGATAAACAAAGACAATTGTTCAAACAATTGGGTGTGCAGCTAGATGCGTTATCGATACATGAAAAACAATTTAATTATAAACTTCGTGGTTATGATCCGGATGAGGTAGATGCTTATCTTGATCTGGTCATCAAAGATTACGAACGTTTCTATGCCAATATTGCAGATCTGATGGACAAATGGCAAGAACAGCAGTTAACGATCCGCGATCTTAAGTCGTCCGCAAAACCGGTGGAAGATCCGACCAAGATTGATCGCAAACAACTGGATGATATTGTGAAACAACTGGAATACAGTGTGCGACAGCTCAAGATCAGAGCACGTCCCGAAAAGGATCTGTTCTCTGAATAAGGTCGGCATGTCCTGGATTATATTAAATAAAGGTGGTTAATCATGAGTACTCATTTTTCGGTCAGTGTGCATTGTTTGTTGTTATTGTCACTCAGCGCGCCTGAACGAATCACGTCTGCACATATTGCAGGTAGCGTGAATACCAACCCTGTCGTCGTCAGACGTATTCTGGGCGGGCTGAAAAAGGCAGGATTGGTGAATTCCTCTCCTGGAACAAGAGGTTTCTACTTAGCGAAGCCATCAAGTGAAATCACATTAGCCATGATCTATCAGGCTGCCAAGGACGAAGGTCCATTGTTCCCGATTCACGGCAATTGTAACCCGGATTGTGAGGTAGGCTTGCATATAGACGGCTTGCTGACTAATCTGTATCAGGTTGCCGAGGCGAAGGTGGAGCAGTTCTTTGCATCCATTACACTCGAAGATATGGAACGTTCCTGTACTCAGATGCAAGCTGTTCCATCACAGACAGAATAGATTGCAACAAGACTTAAAGTGCATGTTCATAAAGGCTTAAAGGAAAGGTGGGTTGTTATATGAAAATTGTAGTCATCTCTGACACGCATTGTTCACGTAAATCACGGAAGTTACCGACTAGGCTCTTGGATGTATTGCCGAGTGCCGATCTCATTCTTCATGCCGGTGACTGGTCGGATTGGAGTGTGTACCCATTGCTTAGTGAGTATGCACCAGTTGAAGGGGTAGCGGGTAATACAGACCCGTCCGAAATCGCTGAAAAACTGGGATATTCCCGTATTGTTGAAGTGGAAGGACTTCGTCTGGGGCTAGTGCACGGTCATCTGGGATCAAAGGGTACGGAGCAGAATGCAATTCATACCTTTGCAGGCCAGCATGTGGATGCTGTGATCTACGGACACTCACATATCCCGGTGATGCATACCGTGGACAACACACTGGTATTTAATCCGGGGTCGCCTACGGATCGGCGTTTTCAGAAACAATACTCATTTGGCATCATGACAATAGATCAGGGGAAAATACAGGCTGAACATGTGTTCTTTGATCGGGATTAGAGAGATAAGCGCTGGTTGCAAGTTGGACGAGTACAAGAGCTAGAACCAGAACCAGCTACTGAAGTGGCGACTTGATAACTGAGAGGGAACCTTCTCCTTAAATTTCATCTTATATATATGATTATTGTACAAGGCATCTTTGAGCAGAATTCAAATCTGTTCCAGGGATGTCTTTTTTGATTTCTGATCACATCATTCTCTTGGAAGTTATCTCTGAATGGGGAATGTGCTCTGTTCGTTATCTGTCATTCATCTGTTGGCGTTTTCCCCTATGGTGACGTTCAGTGGAGTGATACAATGCCTTTACGACATGAAATGAATACGTTTACATAAGGAGATGGATCATGATGAAACTGTCTGTATTCACGGTGGCTACCCCTGATCTGAATGCAGAAGAACTGGCATCGGCTGCGGCAGCAGCGGGAATTGATGGAATTGAGTGGAGATTCCGTGGAATTCCTGAAGATGCTATATCTGAAGAGCCTTCTTACTGGAGAAATAATCGATGCTCGGTAGATCCGAGCCGCTGGGAGGAACAGGTTCCTGTTTTTCGTGAAGCAGCGTTAGGGAAAGGTAGAAAATCGATCGCACTTGTACCGTATCTGAACTGTGAAGATCTGTCTGCCACCAAGCAAGCGTTTCAGGCTGCGGCTGGTTTAGGAGCATCTATGATGCGTGTGGGTGTTCCTGGATATGATCGCAAGACCAGTTATCCTGAGTTGTATCGTAAAGCCGTTGATTACCTGAGTGAAGTACAAGATCTGGCCAAACAGTACAACATCAAGGCGATTGTAGAGACACATCACCAGACGATTGCACCGACGGCATCGCTGGCCTATCGACTTGTGCAATCGCTCGACCCGCAGCATGTTGGTGTATTGTACGATCCAGGCAATATGGTGCATGAAGGATATGAGAATCATCGGATGGGACTTGAGTTGCTGGGGCCTTATCTGGCTCATGTACATGTAAAAAATGCCGGGTGGTTTGAACCAGAAGGGAAAGATTCACAAAAGGCTAATGTGACTGAGAAGAGCAGCGGAGTGGCTCTGAATACAGCCTGGAAATGTCACTGGACGCCGCTGACTGAAGGCATGGTGGATTGGGTACAGATGGTGCGGGATCTTCGTGCCGTCGGGTATGACGGATATTACGGAATAGAGGACTTTAGTGGTGCCTTGGAATCCAAGGCGATGTTACAGCATTTTGCAGACGTTTTCGCCGAAATTGAGCGTCGTGTGGACGAGGAGGAGCAGTCATGAGTATCGTACGAGTAGCGGTGATTGGTATTGGAAACATGGGAGCAGCACATGCCAGAACGTTGGTGGCTGGAGAAGTACCCGGTGCAGAACTGGTTGCCGTATGTGATGTAAGAAGAGAGATGGAGAGCTGGGTATCCAGTCATCTTCCGGCAACGGTAACCTATTGGCAGGATGCTGAGCAGATGATGGCTTCGGGTACGATTGATGCAGTCATTATTGCAACGCCGCATTATGATCATCCGGAACAAGCCATTCAGGCTTTCCAGCATGGCTTGCATGTCATGATCGAGAAGCCGGCCGGTGTATATACGAAACAGGTACGCAAGATGAATGAAGCGGCCGCAGCCAGCGGTAAAGTCTTTTCCATGATGTACAACCAGCGGACCAATCCACTCTATATTAAACTGAGAGACTTGATTGCTTCAGGGGAACTGGGAGAGGTACGGCGTACCAACTGGATTATTACGAACTGGTATCGATCCCAAAGTTACTATGATTCCGGCGGCTGGCGGGCAACATGGGCAGGTGAAGGGGGCGGTGTACTGATTAACCAGGACCCGCATCAACTGGATCTGTGGCAGTGGACCATCGGCATGATGCCGGTGCGAATGCGTGCTTTCTGTTCGTTTGGCAAGTATCGGAACATTGAAGTGGAAGATGATGTAACAGCTTATGTGGAGTATGAAAATGGAGCAACGGGTGTCTTCGTAACGACTACTGGAGAAGCACCGGGTACCAATCGATTCGAGGTCAACGGAGACCGGGGTAAAATCGTGATCGAAGATGGAAAACTTACGTTCTGGCGACTTCGGGAATCTGAACCTGAATTCAATCAGCGGTTTACCGGAGGTTTTGGACAGCCCGAATGTTGGAAATGTGAGGTTCCGATTACAGGTGTGGAAACGGGGCACCCTGGCCTGATTCGCAACTGGGTTGACTCGATTCGTACAGGCGCACCACTCATTGCTCCCGGTGAAGATGGTATACACGGATTGACGTTATCCAATGCGATGCTGCTGTCCACTTGGACGGATAACTGGGTGGATCTGCCGATTGATGAGGATCTGTTCTATGAGCATCTGCAGGAACGCATTGCTGGATCAACGACGAAGAAAGACAAGGCATTCAGTGGCAGTCAACCTGCTGATTTGAGTCAGACGTTTAAATGAAGACGATTTTATATAAAACGAGTTCATTGTAATCAACATTTTATAATAAGGATGGGATGACATGGCTAAAGATGGAATGTTCTATGCACCAAAAAGTGTTACAAAAGAGGTCGTATGTGGTCCGGGTGAGTTCACGATTGCTGCAGTTGCGCTGGATCATGGACACATCTACGGCATGGTTGGTGCATTGTTGGAGGCTGGAGCTACTCTCAAATGGGTGTATGATCCGGACCCGGCGAAGGTAGAGGCATTTCGGAAACAGTTCCCACAGGCTCAAGTTGCTGGATCTGAAGCCGAAGTGCTTGCGGATGATGAGGTGTTATTGGTGGCAAGTGCAGCGATCACTTCAGATCGTGCACCGCTTGGCATGAGAGTTCTGGCCGCAGGCAAGGATTATTTTACAGACAAAGCCCCGTTTACCACGCTGGAGCAATTAAAGCTTGCACGAGAAGAAGTGAAGCGAACAGGCAAAAAGTATATGGTGTATTACAGTGAACGACTGCATGTAGAAAGTGCGATTTATGCGGGGCAGCTTATCGAACAAGGGGCAATCGGCAAAGTAGTGCAAGTTATGGGCACAGGCCCGCATCGCTTAAATGCCGGAGGAAGACCCGACTGGTTCTTCAAGCATGAGCAGTATGGTGGCATTCTCTGTGATATCGGGAGTCACCAGATCGAACAATTCCTGACGTTTGCATCATGTTCGGACGCTGAGGTAAGGTTCAGTCGTGTGCATAACTTCAATCACCCGCAGTTCCCGGAATTGGAGGACTTCGGCGAAGCATCCCTGATCGGTGACAACGGAGCGTCCGGTTACTTCCGAGTGGACTGGTTCACACCGGATGGTCTGGGTACATGGGGCGATGGGCGTACAGTTATTCTGGGAACGGACGGTTATATCGAGCTGCGGAAGTATATCGACATCGCCAGGGAACCTGAGGGGGATCAGTTGTATCTGGTCAATCATGAAGGGGAGTACCGCTACAATGTAAAAGGCAAGGTTGGTTATCCTTTCTTTGGTCAACTCATTCGCGATTGTCTGGACCGGACCGAGACCGCTATGACACAGGAACATGCATTCAAAGCGGCAGAACTCTGCCTGATTGCACAGCATAAAGCGATGAGTGAGCGCGTGGTGTGGAGCAGCGGAGCGAAGTAAATGTTAGGTGAAGGAGCGCAAGGGGAGAAAAGTTTGATCACTGAAGGTTATCGGCATTCTTCTATTGTTCAGTGAGGAAAGAGCAGCCCGGGTGTAAACTGCATCCTACGTGTTAGTTATGGCTAACATATAGGACAGTTTACTCGGGCTGCTTTTTTGAGTACGTTTGTGACTTCGCAGATGGATTATTATGGGTTATATTATATGTAGTTCGGATGATGTTTGAAAAGAGAGGTATTTACGAAGTTCGTAGATATGATGTTAACTGAAATCTCCGAAACCAACGTAAAACTTCTTTAATATTGTTGTTATTGTTAATGAATTAGTTCAAGAATTAATAATTTAGTGCAAGTGAATAAGATTATTAATTTATTCAGAGAGGAAAATTACTGTGGAGATATTACAAGATGAAAAAATGATAATTAGAATTGGAGAGACTTTATTGCCTGTTTTGCTAACAAACTTAATTCGTTCTGGCGAGCTCGATATGGATAAGATTGACGATTCTGAGTATAGAACAGAAATAATAGAAAAAGGCATAGCATTAGTAGCTGAACTTCAAATTCAGATGCTCAATTATAGCGAATTTATTGAAGCTACCGAATCCGAAATAAAGTCAAAGAGATTTAAAAGTGCATTTATCATGGCAGGAACTTGTATAGAACATATCCTTAATCATTTTTATCGCGAGGTACTTTCCGTAAAGCAAGGGCTCGAAGCAGATGAAATTACAAAAGCTATCACTGGACTAAAGATTCCAGACAAAATAGGATGGTTTTTTAAAATGACAACGGGTGAAACGCTATCAGATAAAATGATTAATCAAATACGAGAGATAATAAGTATTAGGAATAAAATAGTGCACTATCAAGCGCTTCCAGATGATATTAATTTTACTGGAGGAAGTAGTCATAAATTAGAGGTTATTATAAATGGATTTAATTTCAACGAACTAGTACCTTTTCTGAATGAATTTGACTCTACTCTGGAAGGAATATTAAATAAGGTGATTCCGGAAATTGGTATTGGTAACGAAGTATTTGAAAAGTATTTTAAGAAGAATAAAACTCAGAATTAAAACCTAAGAAAACTAAAAAAATGTTTGAAAACCTTTATTAGAAATTTTGTGGGCAATTCAGGAAGTCGGAGACATCAGTTAACATAATATTCACGCTGCGGCTACTGTGGTGCCTTGGTCTACTCGATGGATTTCGAAGAAGAATTTCAGCAGACAACCACTTCGGGGTTCATGAACACAAGAACGTTATCCGAAAAAACTTAAATACTTATTAATAACAAAAGTGAAGCGAAAGCTATATCAGCTTGGATTAGGAGCAGAAGATTATGATGTGGATTGAAATGTCAACAGACGAAACACATGGAGGAAAAGGATGGGGATTTTCTCAATGTCTATGGTCTCCAGCATATAAGATCGTTAAGAACTCTAGAAGACCTTGGCCGTATTGGAATAGCTTGATACGTGTTAAAGAGGGAGACGTTATTTTACATCTTAAAGGTAATGCAGAGCCTGGATTTGTAGGATATTCTATTGCTGAAGCTGATGGCTTTGTTACAGATCTCAGACCGCCTAATCCCGGAAGCCAATGGGATTATGCAGAAAAGTTTAACAGAGTAAATTTAAAAGACTTTGAATTATTTACTAAAAAAATTTTGCTCAGTAAATTATTCAGTCAAAAGGAAAGTCAGCTTAGATACTATTTCAATATAAATAAAATCAAGAAAGGCAATGAAAAAAAACTTTTGTTTTATGTAGTTCAAAACGATAGTTTACGTAGGCAGAATGGAGCTTATTTGTCAGAGTTAGATAGGATATTAAGTGATATTCTATTTGATGAAATTACAAGCTATACAAACGTTAAAGAAACTAATATCAGAAAACAGGTAAAAGCATATGAAAGTCAATCAAGTTTAGCAATTCGAATCGGACAAAATGAATTTTCGAAAAATGTTAAAGAAAACTTTCACAATAAATGTTGCTTTCCTAGTTGCGAAATTAGCGATAAAAACTTTTTGATAGGGTCACATATAGCACGATGGTCGGACAGACCGGAATTAAGAGGAGAAATAGATAACGGTTTGTGTCTTTGTTTAATGCACGATAAAGCTTTTGAAATGGGCTTATTTACTTTAGATAGTGATTTGCTAGTATCAATAAATACTGAGCGCTTAGCCAATTATGGTAATCCAATAAATCGAATAAAAGAATTTAATGGTTATCCTATCAAGCAAGCGCAAACATGCGTTAACACTGATTATTTAGAACATCACTGGACAAGAATTGGTTTTAGACCTTGAACAAAGAAGTATAGCTGTTTCAAAGAAGCCTGTTTCTTCGGATAACATAATATTCACGCTGCGAGAATTCGCTCTTGGTCCGGCTTTCGCCGGACACCCGACATACGTCGGGTCGTGAATACAGGAACGTTATACGCAACCACCCAGGAGTAATTGTATGCGGATCAAGGAAGGGGATAAATTGAATGATATTGAATTTGGAACTAGCGGATATTTTAGAAAAATCTGAAATTAATTATATGGTTGATCGAATGACTGCAATTAGAGAACGAGAAGGAAACCCTGAGGGAATTGAAATAAAACGATTCGGGGAGAGCACGGCGTTTTATAGTAAAACCATGCCATGGGGTCTTTTTAATAATGTAAAGGGGAGGATTTCTGATGATGTCATTGAAGATATCCTAGACTTTTATAATGAGCGGGAAAGGAATTTTGAGATTCAAGTCATCCCGGGTAATATAAATCAAGAAGTTATGAAAAAACTCCATAATAAAGGCTTTTATCAATCAGGATTTCATACAACGCTTTTTTGTGAACCTGGAAATCTAAATTCGTTTGATCATCATAAACTGGAAATTCGTGAACTACTCGAAGATGAGTTCGATACATATGCAGAAATTCATTGTTTAGGTACAGGATTATCTCTTGATGGGAAAGAAGACGTAGCTGCAAATAACCGAGTACTGTTTTCCCGTCCTGGATGGCACTATTATTTGGGTTTGGATCAGGGCTATCCAGTTGCAGTAGCTGTAATGTATATAGAGAACAATGTTGCTTCATTAACATTTGCGACAACACTACCTGAATATCGAAATAAAGGATTTCAAACAAATTTATTACTTAGACGAATTCATGATACCTACAACAATTGTAATCTCGTTGTGAGTCAGTGCTCATTTGGCTCGCAAAGCCATCGGAATATGGAAAGAGTGGGTATGAGAATTGGATATACCCGGGCAACATGGACAAGGAATTAATTGTGAGGGGGAATTTAGGCTGGCATCGCCTAACATAATATTCAGGCAGCGGCCCTTCGGAGCCTTGGTCTGCGGGGTGGATTTCGAAGAGGCTTTTCAGCAGACAACCCCTTCGGGTTTCATGAATACTGAAACGTTATTTGACATAAAACTATTACATTTTAGGAGAAAATAATGAATATCACTTTCTCGAAATGGGTGCAATATTATCGAAGAAATAATCAAAACCTCAAATATATTCATTGGGATGACAACTATAAATTAACAACTAATGAAAGAGAAATAATCATTAAGTCAATTCAACAGTTTCAATTAGGAGAAAACTCTGAAGGTAAATATCTAATTAAACGTGCGCAAGAATATGTACATCAGACGCAAGATCAGGATTACTATGAAGCGCTTATAGAATTCATTAAAGAAGAACAGAGGCACGCTAGAGATCTAGGCAGATTTATGAAGGTACAGGGAATCCCACTCCTTCGTAGACATTGGGTGGACAATGTATTTAGAAGATTACGTCGATATGCGAGTTTAGAACAATCAGTCATTGTTCTATTAACTGCTGAGATTATTGCTAAGTTGTACTATAAAGCCTTGCAAAAATCTACAAAGTCAGAAGTATTAATCGATTTATGTAATCAGATTTTAAGTGATGAGGAGAAACATGTTCAGTTTCAATCTGAAACACTTCATAAATTTGCTCAAAATAGAAGCGTTCTCTTTAACAGAATAGTTCATATCCTTCGTAGAATCCTTTTTGAAGGAACGCTAATTATAGTGTGGTATCAACATAAGCCAGTATTTAAAGCTGGGGGATATAAACTCAAAAGTTATTACTATGAATGCCGTCATGAGTTTAACTTAACGAAGAAGATTATAGCTAATTCACAGTAGAGGTTTACGTCAGATAACATTATATCCAAGCTTTGGGTCCTGACGCTCCCTCGGTCAGCCCGAAGGGAATTGGCAGGGAAGTGGAATCTGGCGGACACATCCGCACCGACTAACCGCATCGCGGCCGTCTTTTGACGGAGCCTTAATTCGGTGGGACGTCGTGAATACAGAACTTTATAGGTGATCAGCGTAAAAACAGTATAACAATTCATTATTTTATTTTGAATAGGAGTGAAATCATGCTGGAAGCGGTTATTTTCGATATGGATGGTACACTATTTCAAACAAACAAAATCTTAGAGTTATCGTTAGAAGAAACATTTACTATCTTGAGGTCTCTAAATGAATGGTCGAGTGAGACTCCAACTCAAAAATATCGTGAAATAATGGGTGTTCCTCTACCAGTAGTTTGGGAAACGTTATTGCCGAACCATTCAAATGAAATCAGACGAATTGTGGACGATATCTTCCTAGAGAAGCTAATTGCAAATATTAATAATGGCAATGGCGCCCTATATCCGCATGTCAAAGAAATTTTTAATTACTTGAAACATGAAGGCTATTTCATTTTTATTGCAAGTAATGGACTAAACGAATACCTTAATGCCATCGTTAACTGCTACAAATTAGATAAGTGGGTGGCAGAAACTTATAGCATCCAACAAATAGGAACTCAAAATAAGGATGACTTAGTCGGTCATATTCTTAAAAAACATCACATCAGCAATGCAACTGTAGTTGGGGACAGGATTTCTGATTTCAATGCCGCAAAAAACAATGGGTTGAAGGCTATTGGTTGTCGATTTGATTTTGCTCAAGAAGGGGAGCTTGCACAAGCGAATTTTATTATTGACGACTTACTTGAATTAAAAAATATATTTAAACATCAAAGAAAATAGAATGCTTTTGTAATTATATCGAAGAAGACGCTGAAATCCTATAACACCATATTTAAGCTGCGGTTACCCCTTGGTCACAATGATGTTTTTGGCAGGGGAGTTGATTCATGTGACAACTTGCTGCGCAAGTTCGTGAATACAGAACGTTATACGCAACCCCTTAAGAATGTTAAACCATGCAACCAATTAATAACAGATCATAAATATAGGTGAAAGAATACATTTACAAGGTAGCAGTTGAAAACCAGGATGAACGGAATATTAGAAGGTGTACCATATAACAATAAATTTCCACATCGTTAGTTATGCTCCTTGGTCATCAAGAGGGATACCAGAGAAGCGGGTTCATAATAAAGTGCAAACTAAAGAATATTTTTTATTATGCGAAAGAGAGGATCAAATGAATTATCATTTTGGTTTTTCATGGAAGGGTCTGATAATCTTTTTATTGCCAATGATACCAAATATATTTTATTTTTTAATTCCTTCGTCAGATATATCAGGAAACCATGCAAATAGCCATTTGATTTTAGATGTTTTGGAGCACGGAAGTCAGGCGATATTTTTCTTTCTTCTGATATTTGTTGTAAGAAAACAAGCATCTGAAGTGCGATGTCCTTATATAATTGGTATGGCAATAATGTTGATTTTTTATTATGGGCTATGGATATTGTATTTTACAGGCAACGCAAACTCGATTATTTTTTTGGGGATGGCCGTTCTCCCGGTAGTATATTTTATATTAGCTGAGATTTGGCTTCAAAATTATTTGGCTATTATACCAACAGTACTTTTTGGTATTGTGCATGTCATTAATACATATTTGTCTATTGCGAATTAAAGGGAAGACAACAATTCTCTTAAATTTTGATTGTGCGTTCAGCATGTATTCTATATCAAGGATTAAGTCCTGAATGGTAAGGTTAGAAGTAAGCCATAGCTTAAGGCAGGGGTGTCCAACGTGAGCAGGAATCTGATTGAAGCCATCGGCAAATCTCCTGTCCGAGGAACACGAGCCTCTTATAAGGCTAGCGTTCATTGGATGAAGTTACTACACAAACCAAAGTTGATACTGCTGAAGGCGTACGAGAGTAAATGAGGGGATCTTTCCTATGCGGAAACGGATTTGATAGGAGCAAAAGATAGAATCCAAAAGATAAAACACGTAAAGACATATTAAATACATAAAACACACAAGACATATAAGGATGTGGAATCGAAGAAAAAGGGGCAGCGTATAACAATGCATTTTTGCTTCGTCGCTGACGCTCCTCGGTCTTCAAGAGGGATTTCGGACACATCCAACCAGCTAAGTGGCAAAGCCATCCGGACCTCCGGTCCTTAATCCGTTTGGACGTCAGAAATGCGCAACGTTATACGCAATACCCTAAAATTAAGAAGAAACTAAAGAACAATAAAAGAAGAAACATAATAAAACTTAATTGAAGGTGATAATTATGAAAGAATGGGACTACAGTAAGCCTTGGTTTCATGGCTCGCCATTATTTCTAAATGAATTACTAGTCGGAAGCACAATAACCCAAGATCGAGAGTTAGCAAGAATCTTTTCGCAGAAACCATCTATTGTTTCTTTTGATGAGAATGGCGCAAGATTTCATAATGGTAAGTTATGTGGATACATTTACATAATTGATGAGGAAATTATAAGTGAGGATGTATATCCACATCCAGCAACTACCATGAAACCTGGTGAAGAATGGCTCATAAAAAGAGGATTAAAAGTTCGAAAGATAGATGAAACAAAAACAAGAGCGGAAGAACAACTTTCAGAGGAAGAGGAGGTAGAATTATTGGAAAAGCTAAATAACAGATAGCCCATAGCTTAGTCACAGAAGAGGGCACTGCGTATAACAATATATTCACGCCTCGGGCCATTCGGCCCTGGGTCAGGCAGGGGAATTGGGAGCAGCCGGACAACCCTGCACTAGCTAAGTCCGTCAGACCCGGCTGTAGCCCTTAAGCCAGTGAGGGTTCGTGAATACAAGAACGTTATCTGTAAGATTGAAAAATGATTAAAACTGTAAAAAGAAAAAGTATATATTATCTAATTATAGAGTTAATTCAATTGCAACGTTCTGTTGCTAGAGGGGGAAGTGATCAAGATGCTAATTTTGATCCTGCTTATAATTATTGTTATGGGAGTAGCAATTATAGATGGGAGATTAAAAAAGAAACTTGAAAATGATAAAAGAATTATTGAAAGATTAGATGTGTTAATTAATGAAGTGAGAGATATCCGTAAAAAATAGAGAAATAATAATCACAAAAGAAAATAAAGGTTTATTGTTAATTGTAAATCGCTGAAACCTATCAAATTCAAATCAGATGGAAAATAGGATTAAGTGGACTTGTTCACAAAATGTTAATAAGAAATATTATGATTATCAATAAATAAGTTATAATTCAACGTGTTATTTCTGCTCGAAGAAAGTCAATCCATCAGATAACATAATATTCAAGCTGTGGCTCCGATGGAGTCTTGGTCTGCGGGAAGGAATTCAGAGAGGCAATTCAGCAGACAACCGTTGGGGTTCATGAATACAGGAACGTTAGATGAAATCCCCAATCAATAAAGACTAATACTTTTGAGTGCATTTCATTTTTAAGGGGGAAACATAAATGATAGAACTTAGGAAAATAACATTTGATAATTTTTCAGAATGTCTGGACTTAAGAGTTGAGGAAGAGCAAGGCAGATTTGTAGCATCTATTATTTATACTCTTGCGGAATTATATGTTGTTATAACAAATAAAAGCAGTTTTATTCCAATGCCATATGCGATTTATTGTAATGATAAGATGGTTGGATTTATCGCAATGTCATATGTTATTTCTGAGAGTGAAGATTCTGAAAATTATTATGACATATATAGATTTATGATAGATAAACGATATCAGCGCAAAGGATATGGCAAAAAAGCAATAGAAAAGTCAATTGAGTTACTTCGAACTTTGCCGCATGGAAAGGCCTCAGAAGTCGTGATTCTTTATTCGCCCGAGAATAAGGTAGCAAGGAAACTTTATTCTTCTCTTGGTTTTGTAGAAACAGGGGAGTTAGATGAAGACGGCGATATTTTCGCAAAACTGATCTTATAAAGCAAGCAGGACTTCTATGTAGTAATTCGAAAAAATAAGGTGAATCATCTAATATCATATTAACGCATCTGGTATTCGCCCTAGGTCGCTGGGAGGGATATCGAGGGAGATGGGTCAGGCGACAATCCTGCACTGACTAAGTCCGTCGGACCCGTGCTGTCGCGCTTAAGCCAGTGAGTGTTCGTGAATACAAGAACGTTATAGGAAATCAAGAGAAAGCCTAAATAAATTATAAAGATTAGATAAATCATTAGTTAAGGACGGTGATTTCAATAAGTAGCTTGTTACTAACCTCTTGTGGTTTTTATACTGAAGATATTAAAAATCAATTTCTGGATTTTATTGATGGAGATATTTCTCAATTAAAAGTCTCAATTATTACAACAGCATCCCCTAGAAAAGAAACTAATAGATATGCACAAAGAGCAATGCAAGAGTTTAAGGACATGGGATTTCAGCATATCAATTTTGTAGATATTGAATTTGATGACCCGCAAATACTCTTACATAGAGATGTTATATATATTAATGGTGGGAATCCATTTACACTATTGTATTACGCTAAGAAAAGTGGTGCTGATGAAATTATCAGAACACTGGCCGCACAGAATGTAATTATAGTTGGAGTAAGTGCAGGAACGTTATTACTGGGGCCGAATATTAACATTGTCGATTTCTTTACTCCACAAATGAACACAATGAATTTAACGGATTTTAAGGCATTAGGAGTAACCGACAAGCTTATTTTTCCTCACTATGATAGAGAGGACATATTTAAAGATAGTACTAATAAAACAATTGAAGAGAGAATAGTAGAATTTGAATCCAATGAGAACTGTAAGGTGACAAGGCTTAAAGATGAAGAATATATCTCAATCTTAATGAACCAAGCACATTGAATCGAAGAAGCCCCTGAAATCTTGCAAACACCGTATTCACGCTGGGGCTACGCCCCTTGGGCTGTCAGTGGGGTTTCGAGGAAGTAGTATCCAGCAGACAACTCCTGTGAGGATAAGTCTTCGACCCAGTCGCTCCTTTAAGTCTCTCGGGTTCGTAAATACAACAACGGTAAATAAAATAACGAAGCAGTTTATATTGGGAGTTGATTCATTGAAGTATTCAACTGTAGTTCTTGACTTGGACGGAACATTATTAAATTCAAAAAAAGAAGTATCTAAGAGAAACGTAGATGCGGTCTTATCTTGTTATCAGAAAGGAATGAGAATAATATTTGCAACAGCTCGACCGCCCAGGGCGGTTAATTGTTTGCTTCCACAAGGATTAGTAGATATCGGGGCTTTTGTATATTACAACGGAGCTCAAGTGATATGTAAGGAAACCAAGATAGAAATTAATGAATCAATCCCTGCTAATGTAACTACAGAAATTCTTGATTACTGTTTGAAGTGTGACCCTCAAATTGAACTGACTATGGAAGTGAAGGATGAGTGGTTTAGTTTAAGAGAGCTTGATTATATGAGCTCAATGAACACACAATCAAACCCCATAGTAAAACCCTTAAAAGAATTAAAGCAATATGATGCCACGAAGATACTTCTGACTGGCAATAATCACAATTCTGGATTGTTTGAAAAATTCGAGGGTAGAGTGAATATACTAATTACGGATAATAATAAATTAGTACAAATCATGCCTCTTCTGGCATCTAAGGAAATGGCAATTACTAAACTCTGTGAATTATATAATGTAGAATTGGATTCCATTATTGTATTTGGTGATGATCATAATGATGTAGGCCTCTTTAAGATGGCGGGATATTCTATTGCTATGGGAAATGCGATTAGGGAATTGAAGGAAATCGCTGATGAAATAACCGTTAATAATGATGAAAACGGTGTTGCTGTAAGTCTAGAAAGATTTTGTGGGTAACTCAAGGTTACTTTATCTCACAGTACATTCATACACCATCGCACTTGCTCCTCGGTCGCCAAGAAGGATATCGGAGAAGTTGATTAAGGCGACACATTCAATCAGTTAAGTCTATTGACCCGTTCCCTACGTTAAGCTGCTTGAACGTCAGGAATACAAAAACGTTAGCCGAAAGAAGTTCTTTTTTTAGGAGGAGTCTATATGATATTAGAAAAAGTTATAAATAGAATTACAATACAAAGTGAATATAAGGATTTGGTTGATAAGTATGTGGATCATATTCTTAACGAATTCAAAGATAAGATTCATAGCATTTATATGTGTGGCTCGATTCCCAAAGGAACGGCTCAACCTTTTAAGTCAGATGCAGACTTTACTATTGTATGTGCAAATCCCGAAGATATTGATTACGAAAGATTGTCAATGATTAAAGACAGGCTTTTGGAAGAATATTCATTCGTCACTAAGATGGATACGATCATTTGCTCGATTGATGATGTATTAAGTAGACCGAACGATTGGGGTTTTTGGGTTAAGATCATTTGTGTGTGCATACATGGGGAGGACATTGGTGAAAAAGTACCCCCGATCATAATTTCTCCAGAATTCATTTTAGACTTAAATACAGATACCAAGGAGGAAGTAGATCGTGTACATCGATCACTTTCTAATGTTAGTGATCACTCAATGAAAACTAGATATATTAAAGGTTACTCTAAGAGATTAATTCGTGCATTATACTCTTTGGTTTTAGAAGATACAGGGGTATGGGAAGATGAAATCATTAAGATGAAGAATGCCATATTAAACTATTGTGAGATTAACGCCGCTTTAGTTGAGTATCTATATGCTTGTTACTTGGATTGCAGCAATGTACTTGTTGAAGAGTTTTTGAGAATTGCAGATGAAGTATATCGCTATTTTGAGAACGCTCTAAATACAATGGCTGCTTCCAGAAATTCATTCAACTGACACCATATTGACGCTCGGGGTCACTCTGAGAAGCGAGTGACCCTATCCAGCCCCCTAAGTCAGTCGGGACGTTACTTCATTAGGTGTTCGGCAAGCCTCACAACTATAAGTAGCGACTCTAAGGGGCCAGGACGTCGTCAATACAAAACGTTAGAAAATTGCTGTAATAAGAAATAAATAAGAGGTGCGGACAAATGGGGCAGACTAGTCCTAAGTTTGCTGATAAAGAATTAATTGAAGTATTATAAAGAAATTACATTTACCGCCACTTACTCCGTTTTCACAGGACTGGGAATATACGTTGGCTGATTCTTCGAAAGTAAATGAATTTATTACATATTATGAAAATAATAAATTTAACAACAAAGAGAAATTTATGCTGATGATAGTTATAATATCTTCATTTGATGATTATCTTTCCGAGGGAATAGGAACTGAAGAGATCAGAATTTGGAATCGAATAAAACAAAATATACTTAAAGACGATAAATTACATACAACAACGTTATATACAATCAGGCAAGAATTTACACCCCGAGGAGAGGTTTAGTTGTTCAATACAAACGCAATAACAAAATTTATAGGTTTATGTTTTATGTTCTTAGGCTATTGGAGATTAACTGATTTTGTAATTTTAAATCCGGTATTTACTTTTAGTTTCTCTATTGCTGGCTTCTTTTTCATATTATTTGATTTAACAACTCACCATTTTGAGCAATTAAAAAGGGAAAAAGAAAAATACTATAGTTGGAAAGGGAAGATTCTTAGATTTTTAAAACTCTCTCTACTATTCTTAACTGCATTTTCTATAGTAGCATTGCCTCATCTCACACTTGGTTGGGAACAGGAATTAATTTTGAAATTAAATGATGCAATTGTTCTTTTAGGTTTAGGTATTGTTGTTTTCCTAATCGGACTAAAATCAGACCAAGAAATAGATAACGTACTAGAGGTCTTTGAAGACGTAGAAAATAGATTGAAAAATATCGATGATAAATTTAGCGGTATAATAGCTAGTAAAGATGAAGAGATAGAAAAATTAAAACATGAACTTAAAGAACTGAGAGATGACTCAGGAAGCCCGGGAAGCATATAACAACACATTCAACGCTTCGGTCGCTGTCGCTCCCTCGGTCCGTTAGAGGCATTTCGAGGAAGCTTATCCAGCGATAACACCTGCGAGGCTAAGTCTTCGACCCAGCAAGGCGATTACTTCGTTTTATCGCCGCGGCAACCTTAAGCCTCTCGGGTTCGTGAATGCGGAGAGCGTTATGCGCCATTACCTGTAAATATTAAAGATAATATTTAAGGAGAAAACTTATGAAAGGTAAGATACTCTTATTAGTTTTTATTACAATAGTGTTTTCATCTTGCCAAAATAGTAGTCATTCGACTACCTTGAACAGCGAAACTAAATCAAAAATGAATTCTGAACTGTCTCCTGATGAAGTGAGTACAGGTAATGGAACAGAACCGAAAGAAATAACTGAAGGTCGATCAGATGCTTCTAACAATGAAGTGTTATCCATTAGCATTGGGAACTATGAATTGAAAGGAGAATTTTATGATGAAATGCTTCGAAATCCTATAGATCATGATTATGAAGTGGAATTTGATGAGGCTCAAAATTCAAAAGAGATTATTACAACAATGGGATGGGGGGCGTTGGAAAGCAAATATACAGAGATTTGGGATAAAGAGTTGAATCAAATATATAAAAAACTTCTTTCTAAGTTGGATAGAGAACCAAGAGAAGCACTAATCGAATCGCAGAAAGAATGGTTACAGTATCACTTAAAGGAAACAAAATTTGTAGAGAAGACATTTATTAATAATGGTTACCTTGGAACACAAGGATCGGTAAGCCTAGGCATGGTTATACGGGAGAGAATTAGGGAAAGAACAATGCAATTATTTGAATATCGATATTTGCTAGATGGTGAAGTTGAGTTTTTATACCAAAGTAAAAAATAAAGTTGGAATCTGGATCAAAGGTTTTTAGGTGATGCCTCGAAGCAGTAACGGCACATAACAATGTATTCAAGCTGGGGGGATACCACGCCTTGGTCGCCTGCGAAGTTTCGATGAAATGAATCCATACGACACTTTAATTTTACTTAAGATAAGAGCTATCTAAGGGGAATCAAAGTCAGGAATTGACATACGTTAGGTGAAACCGCGAAGTGCATTGAAAAAAAGGAGTTAGATGCAAACATGGAATTAAAACTTGTCCGAGTAAATTCTGAAGATAAAAGTATACTAATCAATTTATATGAATTGTACGAGTATGACTTCAGTAAATATACAGGTCGAGATATAGATAGAAACGGAAAATTCGAAGTAAACATAAATTATTATTGGGAAGGCGACGAAAGATGGAATCCATTTTTTATAGAAGTAGCAGGTAAACTCGTTGGTTTTATAGTAGTCCTTTTTGAGAATATGGATACTGATCCAGATCCGACGCATGTGATATACGATTTCATGGTTTTACAGAAATACAGAAGATCGGGCATAGGTCGTAAAGCAGCAATAGAAGCATTTAAGATGTACAAAGCGAATTGGAAGATTTCGCAAATGGAGAGCAATCTTCCGGCAAGGACATTTTGGAGAAGTGTAATAGAAAGTTTTAAAGGAACTAACTACACTGAACACTATGCACAAGATCGAAAAATATGTATACAAGAATTTAGTACAAGAAATTAGAAAAAGAGGGTCATAAAACCCTCTAAATACTAGAATTCTGCAATTCACTAAATAGTTGTAGGGCATCTTTGAAACCTTGTATGTAGATACTTCTTTCTAGGATGGATTGGAGTGAGATTTGTGCGTCTTCGTAAAGAAAAACTGTATGTTGAAGTTGATCGGGCAAAGCATCACGAAGTGTTTTAAAATATTCATCTGTCTCAGCAGAAAGCTGAGTGTACTCTCTATGACACTCCAGAAGCTTAGTATAGAGCAAATCTAAACGTATTCTTATCAGTGGTTCTGTTAATGATTCTACAGTATTAATCATATTTAGTTCCTCCTTTAATTAACTCTATAAAGTTATTATATGACCTCTTAGAGTTAATTGCAAGGTGAATATTTGACTTTGTAGAGTTAAAACTTCGCTTTCAGTTGATGATTGCTAATATGAAAGATAAGATAGAATTACGGAGGGGAAAAGATGAACATAATCAAGTGTAATATACGAGAACTCATGGCAGAACATCGAATAGATGATATAACAGAATTGATGGCAAAATCGGGCTTAAGCCGGAATTCGATCAATAAACTCTATAGGGAAACAAATATAGAAACAACAAAGCTGGAAACTTTATTCAAGCTATGCGATACATTTAATTGTAAATTATCTGATTTGATCGAATACGTACCAGGAGAAAAATAAATAGTGAAGGTCCGGAGCCTTGGTCTGTGGATAGATTTTGAGAAGGAATTTCAGCAGCTCCCCCTTTGGGTTCAAGAATACAGAAACGTTATCCAATACTCCCAATCAAAACAACAAGCATAGGAGCAATATTATGACAATCATTTTCAAAGAAGTAAAAGACATTGATACACAAGCAATTCAAGAACTGTTTCACTCGGTTGACTGGAAATCAGGAGATTTCCCAGAAGATCTTAGACAAGCAATAAACAACTCGCATACGGTTATTACTGCATGGGATGATAACAAATTAGTTGGTTTAATAAATGCATTGTCTGACGGCGTGATGACAGTATATTTTCATTACATGTTAGTACACAAAGAATATCAATCATTAGGAATTGGAAAGAGAATGATGGAACAAATGCTTAGTCGATATTCTAATGTCAAAACAAAAGTACTTATATCCTATGATAGTGCAGAAAAATTCTATGGAATATTTGGATTTAAGCCAGAAGAAGGAACTAAAGCCATGTTTATTTCAGATATGGTATAGCATTGAAGTAAAGATTCCGATCAGATGAGAATTGATTAGATGAATTTGTTTTTGAGAAGGTCCTATATAAAGCTTCAATTCGGATATGAAGGGATACCAGATGATAAGTTATAAACCATTTCAAAAATTATTGATTGACAGGGAGATTAAGAAGCAGGAATTATTAAAAATCCCGGGGATCTCATCGGCAACGATGGCAAAACTCAATACGAATGAGTATGTATCTTTAGAAGTAATTGATAAATTATGTACGGCATTGGGATGCCAGCCTGGAGATCTATTGGAGCATATAGCAGATCAATGATGGGATGATAACATCTGCTGTTAACCAAAATTGAGATTCCGTCGTATGACATAAAGCAACGGCTCCTAACGGAGCCTTGGTCTGCTAAATGGATTTCGAAGTTGATATTTTGGCAGACACCTCCGAGAGTTTGTTGAACTGCATAAAAAAAGGAAGGTGATTAGAAATCACTGCAATAAATTAAAGAGGAGAAGCTAATTATGTCTAGACCTTTAAGAATTCATATTATAGGTTCAACTGGTAGCGGAAAAACATACCTTGGTCAAGTTTTGTCAGAGAAGTTAAATATAAAAATTCACGAACTAGATACAGTCATGTGGAGCAGTAAAGTGGAGTTTTCAGGAAAGAATTCTCCAGACATGAGAGATAAATTACTACATAAAATAATTGATAATGATAGTTGGATTGTAGAGGGAGTATATTATAAATGGCTTTCTGATAGCTTTTCAAGAGCAGATGTAATTTATTACCTAGATACTAATGTATTGATTCGACATTTTAGAATTATCATGAGATTTGTTAAACAAAGAATAGGCGCCGAAAGATCTATATACAAGCAAACATTAAAAGGACTAATTGAAATGCTTATCTGGAATCATAAATTTAATAGTACAAATCGGAAAGAAATCTGTAGTTTCTTGTCCCCTTATAAAGACAAAGTGATAATCTTAAAAACCAACAGGCAAATGATAAGTTTACTCAATGAAGGCAGTGAAATCACATAACTCCGTATTTACACATCGGGATATACGTCCCTCTGTCAGCAGAAGTTTTGGTAGAGGACCAGAAGGTAATATAACAATTAAACGGTGGACATTGATCCTTGGGCCCAATAAGCAGTACACCCAGCCTACGCTGGGTCTTATATACAGATAAGTATGTGAAATCGACGAAACTATTTAATGAGGGTGAACGATGAAGATAATAAGAGATAGGGAAGAACTTGAAGGAACTGGTTATATTGAAGTTTTACCCGGAAAGTACCTTGGGCAATGTTGGAATGAGGACTCAATTTACTTTGATGAAGAAGTATTCGGCTTTGTAGAGAAAACAATAGAAAATATATTTTCTGGATATGATCATTATGCATTTAACGAAATACATCGAAAAACGTGGGAGGTGATCCTTGAGGATTTGAAAACGCTTGCTAATCTCCTTGATGAAAAAGTAACAATGGAATTAATAAATGAACATGTATATTTCTTCTTTGGCAGTTCTAAAGATGAGTTTCAACAAGATTTTCTCAATAGTGTTCAGAGACTTCGTGAATTAATCATAGAGTTTGTTGTATGGGTTGAAAAGCAATTAACAACTCAAGATTTTGTTTCAGTTCTAGGCATTTAGCTATTCCATTCGAGGAAGAGTGGTTATTTAAACCACCATAGGAGGAATTAGAATGAAATTTATCGTTTCTGCTAGTGTAATCGTTCTCAATGAACATAATGAGATTTTACTTATGAAAGGTCGAAGAGGCTGGGAAATGCCTCAAGGTTGTATTGAAGAAGGAGAGACTATTAGGCAGGCAGCAGTCAGAGAAGTGAAAGAGGAAACAGGGATTGACATTGAATTAATAAAATTTTGTGGTTTGTATCAGAACATAACGCGCGGTGTATGCAACAATATATTTACTGGAAAACCGATTGGTGGAGCTTTAACTACCAGTGATGAAAGTGAAGAAGTGGGCTACTTTACTTTAGAAGAAGCTGGGCAAATGATAACATGGGGGAATTTCTATGAAAGAATTCATAATGCATTAGATGAGAAAAGCCATCCTTTTTTGATTGAATTTTCAGAATAAGGACATCCATCAGATCCTAGTTTTCTAATCCAAATACAGATATGAGAGTAGTTTAATATAAGGAGCAGCCCGGGAACAAAGGTTGCTTCTTTTTTTGCTTTTACACTTCGCAAATGGAACATTGTGGGTTATATTGGATATGATTTGGTTCTATAGTAGAGAAATGGAGAGGTGGTCAACCTTGGATGAAAATGTACGCTTTCCGATAGGACACTTTGAGCCAAATCTTAAACTCTCTAATGAGGACAGAATCCACATCATTGATCAAATTCCCGGAATTACGAAGACCATAAGAGAGGTTACAGAACATCTCAATGATGATCAACGTTGTACTCCTTATCGTGATGGCGGTTGGACAATCACACAGATTGTGCACCATCTTGCGGACAATGACATGAACGCTTATATCAGATTTAAGAGAGCCTTGACTGAAGATGAACCGGTGGCAAGCTCATATCGAGAGGATTTATGGGCATCATTACATGATTACAGGAATACGCCCATCGAAGATTCAATTTTGCTGATGGAGATACTGCACAAGCGATTTCTCACGTTGCTACATGGTTTACATCCCGATCGGTTTAGACGAAAATTCCAAACAGAAGTGTTAGGTACAATTTCATTGGATATCGCGATTCAAAGATTTGTATGGCACGGGCAGCATCATATTGCTCAAATTAAATCTTGTATAACATCGCAGGGGTGGTAGGTCTTATACATCTCAAGTGTGGAGGTAACATATGTGTAAAAGTGAATTGAGTTTCTAATTAGAAGCCTTGGCCTGCTGCTACCACTTACTGAGCATTTGTATGTAAACGAATTCAGAACTAGATGAGTGACTACGTTTTAAATATAAATTCAAATAGAAGTAATCTTGATTTAGGGGGATACAAATGTTGATTGAAGATGAAAAAGTATACCCTGATTGCGCAGTTGAAATTAGAATAGTAGACGTTGGCGGTTTAACAAAACCAGAGCTTATTCAGAAACTGGACCAACACTCTATTTTATTGAATAAATATGGAGAACAGTTGTTAAATGATGAGAGATTTGTAGTTCCCGGCACAAAGCAAAGCTTGCAAACGGTTGAGTTGACCGTCAGACAACTTGGATTTTCGGATGGTGCTATGACTTTTCAGCTCTTTCGAAGAGCAAATGATCTTGGGCTAGAATGTTGTCCGGTTGAGTTAGGACCTTATCTAAGAATGCAATATTTGGATCAGCCTGAGATATGTTCTACCAATATTTCAGAGGGTAACAAAGCTCAGTCCGGCTCTATTACCATAGCATCTGAAGCTCTTACGGAGGAAAATGATTTTCCAAAAGGTTTTTATCTCAGACGAATAAACGACAAGTTATGGTTACGAGGATATCTTGCCGACCATTTGCATATTTGGAGTCCTCATGATCGCTTTATCTTTTGCAGGGCTCAGCTTCTATTGTATTAGGATCGGGAAGATGTTTTGAAAGGAAAGGAGTGAAGATCAATGGATATCAAAAACAAAAGCGGAGATGTGCTTGGAAAAATTCAAATTGAATCCTTACGCGATAATGCGATTGACCGAATCGTCATTGACTTAAAGCCTGGTGACGGGAAAGCGATATACACCGCAGATGTTATAGAGAACCAATTCACGCAACAGACCAATTATGCACCCATTTCATGGGGAGACGGTTTGGAACAATTGCAGAAACATTATTCTCCATGGCAGCCGAAATTTCCGATTGATTCTGATATAGATGCCATTCATGTATTTTATGGATTTGATAATTTAACTCCGCAAGAAATTGATGAAATGATTGAAGAAAGTAACAGGTCAGGCAGAAATGTAGTGATTCGAGACTTGAAGCCTAATAAGAAGGTTGTGGGCATCAGCCTCACGTATCAAGAATACGGTGGTTATAAACTTAATATTTTCGGGACAACAAAAAGCCGGATCGCATTGCCTGATCATGATGGTACTAAGGTTAAACAGGTAGCCATACGTGGCGTCGAAGCATTTTATATTTTCAATAACGAAACTTCCCAATTGATATGGATCGAAGAGGATGTGCATGGGAAGGCGCTACAATACGAGATCATTGGCGGAAACATGTCAGAAGATCTTGTGATGAAGATTGCGAAGTCAATGAACGGATAAATTTTATATTAATCAGAGTGAGGTGCAACGATGAGTTACAAAACTATTCTCATAGATCAATTAAATGCCTGTTATCATGACAAGAGCTGGTTTATACCGCTTCATGATATTTTGACAGACCTCAATGCGGCGGAGGCCGCTTATGTAAAGAATGAGGGGGAGCGCTCCATCTGGGCGATCGTCAATCATCTTATTTTCTGGAATGAGAAGTGGCTTGAGAGATATATTGCCGAACAGGTCAACGGGCAGAATTCAGTGAATAATGAGGATACATTTGACATAGATACGTCTAACCTGAATGATGTGGAGTGGCGCAAGACATTACATAGACTGAAAACCGTGTTTAGTGATTGGAACAGGGCACTCGAAGATAGTGAAGAACATAAATTAACCCGTGAAATCCCTACCTATTTCAACGCGCCATGGTGGGGAGTTGTATCAAATCTATGTATTCATAACGCCTATCATATTGGCCAGATCATGTTGCTCAAAAAATCAATGAAACACACGTAGTACACGCTGTATTACATTTATGAAATTATACTTAAGCAAAGGAAGATGACTATCATGGAAAAAGGCAAAATTATATTTTTGAACGGTGTAACCAGCTCTGGTAAAACTTCAATTGTAGAGGCGATGCAATCATACGATGATCCGTTTTTCTATGTTGTGGCTAATGATTTATTTGAAAATACGATCGGTGATAAACATCTTCAGACGGATTACTGGAAGTATCTGAGTGAAGCGATAGTAATGATGTATCATACGGCAAAAGTATTTTCAGACCATGGCAAGCATGTTCTGATTGATGGCATTCTTGTGGAAAGACCGGAGCTCGCGCCGCATTATGAACAAGTCAAACAGATTTTTGAAGGGTATCCACTGGATATCGTTGAACTGCACTGTCCTCTCGATATCTGTCGTCAGCGTAACATTGAGCGTGGTGATCGCAGAGAAGAGCAATCGGATGAGCAACATCAAATTATGGCTAAACACATCAACTATAGCTATTCGATTGATACAAGTATGAACACACCGGAAGAATGTGCGGAGAGGATCATTGCAGCGCTGTTCAAGACCAATCATGAACCATTGAAAAATATGTAAAGATTATATTTCGAAGCTGTAGTGGAATCGATATCTAGTAACAACTTTGTCTGCTTTGGTCTGGAGGATTAAATGAGGAATTCAATGGAGTTGCAAACAAGAAAAAGTGTAGTTAATGATTTAAGAGGCTTAGGTGTTAAGAAGGGCATGACGATAATCGTTCATTCCTCCTTCAAAGCAATAGGTAAGGTTATAGGTGGCCCGGTAAGTGTTATTTTAGCTCTGGAAGAAGCCGTTGGAACCAATGGAACCATTGTCATGCCCACTCAAACAGAACATCTTTGTGAACCTTCAGAGCATGACGCGAACCTGTCTTCAGAGGAAATTGAGTTCATCAAAGACAATATGCCTATTTATTATCCTGATCTAACCCCAACCTCGCATATGGGCATCATTCCTGAGGTGTTTCGGAGGCAAGATGGTGTGTTTCGAAGCTCACATCCGCACATGTCTTTTGCTGCCTGGGGGAAAGAGGCAAAACGGATAATGGAAGATCACAACTTGCATTATGCATTAAATGAGAAATCTCCGTTAGGAAAAATCTATGATTTGAGTGGATACATTCTGTTACTTGGTGCGCCTACAAATAGTAACACCTCCTTGCACCTGGCCGAATATAAACAGCAGAATTCATTTGTTAAGCCAAAAGTTTGGGGAGTAAAAATGCTGGTGGATGGACTTGAGCAATGGACTACATACGATGATATTAACAATGAATCAGATGATTTTGAATTGATTTTTAATGAGTTTAAGATCCAGACTAACGCTGTTACCGAAGGAATGGTAGGGGGAGCTGTGAGTTATCTGATACCCCAAAGAGAGATGGTTGATTATGCTTTGGGATGGATGAATCGTAACCGAAGAGAACATATCGAGCAGTGAATCATTTCAAAAAAGATAGAAGGGGGAAATGTAATCATGACTAAAGAGATTGAACATTTGCTTCAAACTTTTGAAGAATGGGCGTTGTTTGTCAAGACGGTGAATCATCTTGAAGAGAAGACCTGGAATTCCAGCATGGAAGAAGGGAAATGGACGATAAAATCCATCGTTAGTCATATCATGTTATGGGACCGATATTTTTACAAGGAAGCGATTGAGAAGATTGCTCTGAAGCAGCCAGTTACGTTGAAACATATGAATTTTGAAGAGTTTAATCGCAAAGCTATTGAATTTGGTAACCGCACAGAGACGTCCGAAATCGTAAATAAGGCTATCACGTACCGCCATAAAATTATGAATGACATTCGAGGGTTATCGGAGGAACAGCTTCATCAGACGTATTTGGACGCAGAGGGGAACGTATTTTATATTCCCCAATACCTTAAAGATTTTATATGGCATGACCAGCATCATATGGAACCGTTGAAGAAATATCTTGCCAACCTTGAAGCGTAAAGGATTTAGCAGGCAGGGGGTGACACGGAATACAGCATGTTGCTTGCTTTGAATATAATATGTATCCCAAACCAGGGAGGGATTGTAGTGAGTACTCATACAATTGAATTAACTCAGGAAAATCTGATCGGTTCATTTACTAATGAGGTAACCCCCATTTTGAGCGTAAAATCTGGTGATTCCATTCGTTTTCAGACGCTAGATGCGGGCTGGGGAACAGGTGTGAGTTATGTGGAACGCATGAAACCTTTTGATCGTCAAGGTGAAAAAGATGGAGGTCATGCCTTAATCGGTCCGATCTATATCGATGAGGCGAAGCAAGGACAGACGTTGGAGATTGTTTTTAATGAGATCGTACCCGGAAGTTACGGGTTTACTTCCGCCGGCGGATATCCGAACTGGCAGAACCAGAAGTTACATCTAACAGAGGTTGAAGAACTGTCGCTGAACTGGACACTTGATCGCCGAACGATGAGTGGAAGCTGTGAAATAAAAGGAAAGTCCTTCACTGTATCTCTCTCGCCGTTTATGGGTGTAGTGGGCATGCCGCCAGAGTCAGGTGGAATTCATACGACTTGGCCGCCTCGCTATTGTGGAGGGAACATCGACTGCAAGGAACTGGTGCAGGGAAGTAAATTATATTTACCTATCCCCGTAGACGGGGGTTATCTCGCGATTGGTGATGGTCATGCACGGCAGGGAGACGGTGAAGTCAGCTGTCAGGCCATTGAATGTCCGATGAAAGTGGTGGATGTCACGCTTAATGTGATTGATGATATGATTTTGACCAATCCTCGTGCACATACGCCATCCGGCTGGCTTACCTTCGGTTTTCATGAAGATCTTAATGAGGCTACGGTTCAAGCATTAGACGGGATGCTCAATCTGATGGGTGAGTTGTACGGACTAGATCGAGTGGAAGCGATTGCACTTGGAAGCGCGGTAATTGACCTGCGTATCACCCAAATTGTGAATGGCGTTAAGGGTGTGCATGCTGTCCTTCCGCATGACGCTTTTAAGTGACTTAAGGCCTGTTATACGTCGTATTAGTTGAACTCGGGGGTCGATAAAATGAAAGGCAGACCACAGATCGTTTTAGATATCGCAGGGGTTTTGTTAAGTAATATGTCGTTGACGTGCTGGAAAGATATGAGTGAGGAAACCAACCTATCGGCAGAATCTTTGAAAGTACATTTTGCAGGAATCAAACGAAAGCTCTGGACAGGAATGATGAGGGAAGAAGAGTTCTGGCAATCGTTGAAGGAGATGTATCCCGAATTATCAATAAGCCGAGCGAAGGACATCTTATACAATTCAATTGTTCCCTTACCAGCCGCTCAATACCTTGAGCGATGGAGTGAGTTCGCAGATATCCATCTACTCAGCAATCATTGTAAGGGATGGATTGAGCCGAATCTGAGCTGTTTAAGCTCATTTACCAAAAGTGTAACCATCTCTAATCAAGTGGGTTTATGCAAACGTGAGATTGAGATATACCAACGGGTCAAAACCCTCCTGGCAGCTGGAGAAGAGGTTCTATTTATAGATGATCAAGAGAAAAATTTACATTCTGCTAAGCTACTTGGTTGGAAGACTTTACTGGCTGACGAAGAAGGAGATTGGGTTAATGAAGTTGAGTCATTGCTAATTTAGAATGTAATCCAGAAACAGTAATAGAACAGCATGCATAACTGGCACACCGTGCATAACCGCTAAACTCCAAATTGCTTTAGATGATGATCTAAATGCTTGTATATGCCCTTACCCCATTGCTCGGCTGTTAATTTTCCGAAGAAGGGATGGGGGTGGCGGGAGAAATTTTCTGAAGCACCTTGTTGAAAGATATTAATCTGCTGCTCAAGCTTTTCTTTTTCTGCCATAAACTGTCGTTGGTCATCAATAATGATTGTCGGGATCGTAGACATATTATGGGGCAAGGGCTTGTCATTATAAAACATTGGTTTTGCGAACCGTCCTATAAGTCTTCCAAGTAATCCTCTAGGTGGAAAAGCATTTCCTAAGGGGATATCATGAAATGCTGAACAGTGAGCCAGCATTTGAGAGACCTGCATCGTGCCCCATTCAGGGATGGATTTTTCACTAAGTTGATCCATGCGCTCTGTAATTTCAGCAGCATTCATCGTATCAAATATACTTTTCACAAGAACACCTCATTCCTCCAGGATATAAAATTTGAACTTAAACTATCATCATTCTCTTATTGAAAGGTTTATCCTCTTACTATCAAGAATAATAAGATATGGTAAGTTTAGTCAATGTATTATAGGAAAATCACAATTGAAATCGGAGGATGCGAACTTGGAAAATAAGGAAACGTTTAATCTCGTAACACATGAATATGAACGATATAGACCCCTTTATCCGAGTGAAATGTTTGATGAGATTTTTACATACCTGAATCTTAGTAAAGAGGGTTCCATTCTTGAGATTGGCTGCGGAACGGGGCAGGCACAGGCGGATTGGTGAGCAAGGATTATACAAACATCACGTGTATTGAATTAGGCAACAACTTGGCACAGTTCACCGCAGACAAATTCAAATCATATCCATCGATTCAAGTAATCAACACTTCCTTTGAGGACTGGAATAACGAAGGAAAGCGATTTCAATTGATTGTGTCAGGAACGGCCTTTCACTTCATTGATCCGGAGGTCGGTTACCACCGGGCTTGGGAATTGCTAGAGAATACAGGCGGCATTGGACTTTTCTGGACGATTCATGTACCGGTCTATGACCAGCTGCACAATGAAATTCGTTCCCACTACACAGCATTATCCCCTCATCTCGATGATTCGCACTATCCTTCGCCAGATGAAGTTATCCAGGAGCGTAAAGAAATAACAGAAAAATCCGGCTTGTTCACGGATATTGAGGTTAAGGAGTATAACTGGATACAGACTTGCTCCAGCGAAGAATATGTCGCTTTATTAAATACCAACTCCAAACATCAGCAGCTTTCTATTGATGTTCGGCGTTCACTTCTAGAGCGAATCAAACATTCCATTGATGCTGCAGGTGGAACGATAGAGAAACAACATAAGGTTGCGCTTTTTCTAGGGAAGAAAAAGGTCTAAGAATATATGTTTTTATTATTCTACTTAAGAACAGGAGAGAATATATGAGTGATCCGCGTTCAACATACAGTATCCAAACGGCAGTGTTAAGCTTACAAGAGGAATTAGAGAGGTTAAAGATGCAGGCGATAATGGGGTGGTCCAAAGAATTCCGAAATCTAGAATGGTATGGTTTGAAAAATGGAATGCGTCTATTGGAGGTCGGAAGCGGACCAGGTTACATTACAGAGCAATTATTGAACAGCCTGCCGGACAGCGAGCTTACCTCGCTTGAGATTGATCATTCGCTGCAAGGACAAGCCAAAGAACGGCTGAAAGATATTCCTTCCAAGCGATTACAATTTGTAGAGTCTTCCATCTACCAGATGGATCTGCCTGATGATTCTTTTGATTTTGTCGTGGCAAGACTGATCTTTCTTCACTTGAACAATTCAAACGAAGCTGCACAAGAGATATATCGAGTACTGAAGCCTGGCGGCCGTCTTGCCATTATTGATGTGGATGATGGCGTTTTTGGAGCAGTGAATCCTGATGTTCCTGCTTTGCATACGGTATTAATGAAAATTTCGAACTATGTGGCACAACACGGTGGTAATCGCTTAATTGGTAGAAGTCTGCCGCGTCTCCTTTCTGAGAGCGGATACATCGATGTTGATATTGATTCTGTCCTTCAACATAGTGATCTGTTAGGCATAGAAGGCTTTAAGCACCAGTTTAATCTTAATCGTTTTGTACATTTTGCTGAAAAAGGTGTGATCAGTTCGGAGGAATTTGCTCAGCTGCAACAAGCTTCTGAAGCGATAAATCATTCGCCGGAAGCCTATGCCATGATGAATTTCATTACAGCTTGCGGCACGAAGCCATTGACATAGCTGAATCGAAACTAATTAAGGATGGAGGATGGGTATGAATATCGTTCATTCTTTTCAGGAATTAGTAGTTCGAGGGGATCATCAGGGTATGATTGAGTTACTGAAAAACTTCGAACATTCCAGGAAATTGTCTGTCCATGAACAAGGCTGGGTCTACTGGAATGTTTCAGATGGTTATGCCTTGTTAAGGGAGCCGGAACCGCTTTATGCCAATCACCGGGAATTCTTCAAATGGGGGAAAGAAAATCTCGCCCCGGAGCAGTTACACTGGATTGTTTCGGATTCAACACAAGCGTTGTCATTATCTCTGGGAAACTACTTTGATTATTGGATGGACTGGTACCAATATGCTTGCGATAATGCTCCGAAGTTGGATACCAATCGAGGTGTTCGATTCGAGAGCCATCGGGCTTTGGGTGGTTCGCTTTGGGTTTTGGAGAGATACAGTGAAATGGAGAGTGTGCTTGAAAATATGAACCAGCTCATACAAGAAGATGAGACATGGTCCAATATTTTTTTTGCCCGAATTACATACAACAAACAGCGTCTGGTCTATCTGCATCATGTTGGGGAGGTTAGAGAAGTAAATCTGCTTCTGGATGAAACGCTGAATTTGATAAACAAGATCGACTGGTCAGCATTAGATCAAATAAAAAATCAGGAAGTTGTAGGTAGCTGGAGACAATTGAATTCATCCAGTAACTCACAGAGAGATGTTCACATCGCGATGAACAATCTGGCATGTATTTTGACAGATATTGAAAAGATAGAGGAAAGTGTGGGGTTATTCAGACGGCTACAGGACAATGGATATGCTTTGAATGGGTATGCTTTTTCTAAATATGTCTGTTCGGTCTGGAAGTCAGAGGGGGTTGAAGCTGTTAGGGAAGTGTTAGGTGCCAATAAATCTTTTGAAATCGCTGAACTGATTAAACATAGCCCTATGCTTTCAGAGATCGAAGATTAGGTTTGAGGTTGTCTAAAAGAGGACTGAACTTCAAGGACTAAGAAAGAAGGAATGCATGAAGTGAACCATGACATCTTGTTAAACAGATTTCCGAATGTGAACATTGTTAAACTAACAGGTGGTTATACCAATACGACCCTTTTACTTGAGGGAACTGATCCGCAGATGATTGCTAAAATCTATCATGTAGAAAATACAGATGCAAGGACAGAAATAAGCGCGCTAAGGTTGTTGAATCATTCTGGCGTGACTCCGCGAGTGCATGATTGCTTTGAAAAAGAAAACTGGCTGTTTGTTATGATGGATTATGTTCCAGGAATAAACGCACAGAGGCTACTGGATCAAGATGGACGTGACCAAGGCAGGAAAATTTATGAGCAACTTGGTATATATCTCGCCAGAGACGTGCACACAATCAAACGAGGTGACTGCGAAGCAGAGCTGCCAGTCATAACGAAGTCCGCTAATGATGTGGAGGAACTTGAGTTTGTACCCTCCGGAATCAAAAGCATGGTAAAAGAAGTGTTGGACATTTCCGATCATGGGGAGCAAACTCTGATTCACGGAGATTACGGACCACATAATGTCATGTTATCCAACGATTCAATGTTCATTTTGGACTGGGAGTGGGCAGGATGGGGCAATCCGTTGTTTGATATCGCATGGGTGGTCTGGTTTGTGCATCTTCATTACCCTCACATGGCAAAGGATCTGTCAGAAGTCTTCTTAAATGCATATACAGAACGTACAAATATTGATGTAACAAATGATCTAATTCGGGCATATTCCACATCCAAAGTAATACAGATCATGAACCGAATCAAGAATGCTCATCCAGATGTACATAGGGAATGGCTCCGCAGATTAGAATGGACACTGCAAGCGAGCTTTAACAAGTCTTAATCGTGAAATTTCGTTGAAACGCTGAAATATACGTGAAAGGAGTGATGTGATATGAGAAACATTACAAATCCGAGTAGAAGAAATGAAGTTGCCAGAGGTGTTTTGTCTAGCGCAGAGGACCCAAGGAAGTCTTCAGTGGGATTCCTCTGTGTAATTTTCACTAGGAGGAGTTTCAATTTATGATTCAATTAAAAAGTGTGTCGGTGGATAATTGGTATGCATGTACTCAACTTAATGTAACGGAAGAACAGAAAAAAAGTTTTCCCGCGCCGGTTGTATATTGGATTGCAGAGGTTATGGAAGAGAAGCATTGAGGAAGTTAATTGATCTAATGAAAGAATCGCAGAATTGCAAACGCATCATGATTGGACACAGGCCGGAAAATGGTATCGCCGGAAATCTGTATGAATCACTTGGTTTTCACAGCGTAAGTGAAGGGCTGATTGATGGCGAAGTCGTTCGGCTTCTAAGATGCAAGTAGTGCCAAATCACAAGCGATTTGGATTGTAAAGGAGGTAATTTGTCTTTGAAGCGTGTACACATTATTTTCTCATTACTCTTTATCATGTTAGGAATTGTGATTATTACGATCTCGAAAATGATTGAAGAGGTGATTCCCAAGCTAGGCTATGCAGCATTCCAGTCAGCAGCAGCTGGCAGTTATACTCCGAGTGATTATCAAGTGAATTTTGCACTGAATTATTGGATAGGCGCGATATGTATTTTGGGTGGAGTTATCTGTTTAATTAGTACAATGAATGTTGTCAGAAACTACATTCGTGAAATGAATATAAGAAACAGAGCGTTTGATGAAACTCATAATTATGACGATACAAGAGAACTGAAATAGGTTATGATATGACATAAAAAAAGAAGGGGCAGATACACATGATTACATTCCAATACTTTGAACCGGAAGATTTTGATCAACTGATGGAATGGAGTGGGGATGAAGCATTTTTGCTCCAGTGGGCAGGCCCTCAGTTCCAATATCCACTTTCCAGAGAGCAGCTATTGGATTATTTGCATGGTGCCAATGATAAGAACACTTCAAATAAGTTCATTTATAAAGTGATGGATGAATCAACTCAGGAGATTGTGGGTCATATTGCTCTTGGCGGTATCGATCGATATAATCGTTCAGGGCGTATTGGTAAGGTGCTACTTGGCAAGCCAAGCCGTATCAGGGTAAAGGTTATGGGAAGCAAATGATCAATGAGGCACTTCGAATTGGATTTGAAGAGGAGAAGTTGCACCGGATCAGTCTGGGCGTATTTGATTTTAATGTCTCAGCCATCCGATGTTATGAAAAAGCGGGCTTTGTACAAGAGGGACTTATTCGTGATGCGAGAAGATATGAAGATACATTCTGGAATCTAATCGAAATGAGCATATTAGAAAACGAATGGAAAAAATGAATTCTCAAAAGCAATCATCATACTTGAGAGTCATCTTTCTTGAGAAACACCTCGATGAACGGATGTAATAACTACGTGTACGGAAATTTAGATGGGGATGTCCTCCAGTCATCAGAATGACACGAGGACATCCCCTTAATTACTTGCTTCCTAGTTTATTTCAATGATCCCCGTATCAATAAATTCCTTCACAGGCACACTGTCGCTAGCGAGTAACAGGGTCTCCATCATTTTGGCACCCCAGACTCCTTCATTCTGCGAAATAACGGCAGACAATTGACCGTTAAGTAACCCGTTTTCACTGGTTGGGCTATCACCGAACGCGATTAAATGCCGGTTAAGGCCTTTTGCTTTCCAGATCAGGGTAGAGGCAGAGACAGAAACAAAATCGAGCCCGATAATTGCATTGAAGTGAGGGTGAGCCTGAATCATGTTCTCCATATCGGACATGGCTTGATCTTCATTCCCTTGATGATAACGAACTTCCAAGATCTCGATGTCTGTTTCACTGCGGATGTAATCAATGAATCCATTAAGCCGCTGCTGCAAACCTTGCATCTCCTCCAAACCATTCTCGACAAGAATCATGCCTTGATTATGCAGAAGTCTTGTAGTCGTCATCGCGAACTGCTGGCCAGTGCGATAGTTATCGGCGCCCACATAAGCGATTCGATGACTGGATGGGACATCTGACTCAAATGTAATGACAGGAATACCTGCAGCTTGGGCTGCATCAATAACGGGTGTAAGTGCAGCAGCATCCACAGGAGATATAGCTATCCCGTCCACATGCTGTTTGATCATATTCTCCATGATACGGATCTGTTGTTCGGTATTGGCTTCATCAGGTGCGTTTACAATTAACGTAATATTGTGTTTCCCTGCATACTCCGTTGCATCCTTCGTGATCATCTCATAGGTTGGATACGTCATTGGATAAATAATACCAAAAGTTTTGCTCGCTGCAGATTTCTCTACAGGTGAAGTCGCAGGAAGTGCTGTAGCCATCTGTTGTGGGCGAATGTGTGCCGAACCGGATGAAATGATCATCGGGAACAGCAGTATTAGTGTAAGTAAAAGTGCAAATCTGGCTTTATTCATACATCGGCTCTTTTCTCATATCTGCTGGTCTGGCCTGCGATTCCTCGGTCCCTTGAGTTCGATATTCTCTTGGCGTAAAACCTGTTGTTTTCTTGAATATATTAGAAAAATAGTGAGAGTCATTGTAACCAACTTTGTAAGCAATCTCAAAGGTTTTGTTGTTGGTTGTTTTCAGCAGCTCCTTGGCTTTGCCGATTCGAATCTGGGTTAGATACTCCGTTATCGTTTGACCAGTTTCCTGACTGAAAATCTTGCTTAGATGACTTGGACTGATTCTGACGTGTGAAGAAATCATCTTCAACGAGACCTGTTCGTTATTGTATTCACGGGATACATAAGCTTTCACCTGATCAATGACATCACTGTATTTTCCAGAGCACGCTGCTCTTCTTTGCCATAACAGGTTAAGCAGGGAACACAGATATTGGGTACAATCCTCCCAGCACGTAATCTTCCGAATCGTCTGTTGCAGGGAAGTAATGTTCTCATCCGAATGGTCACTCATGCGGAACAACTGATTGGCGAGCCGAAACGACTCCAGCGTAAGATCATTCATCAAATAGAAGCCATACGAGGAGGACTTCCAGTCGAAGTACTGTAATGGAGCGGCAAACTCTTGCAAAAAATGGTCACGCAGATTGGGGCTGCCGATTTTGAGAAATTCAAGAAACGAATTCCTGTCGAGAAAAAGAGTCGTTTGCTCATCCAGGTTAATTTCATGTAGAGAAGCTCTGTTCTGAAGGGTGAGTCGATTAATATATTTATCCTCCTCCGCTTCCAGATACGAGACATGAATTCCTTGCAGCCGCTCCTGTTGACTGCCAATGCCCAGAATAATATTACATTTGAACGTATGCTCAAGTTCCATACGAACCCGCCCGCGAAGCTGCTCCAAATATACGGATATGCTGTCATCGGAGTGATACTTGAGCAGAAGCACCAACTCGGTCCGGCTTCGAATATAAGGAAGAAGTTCAACGTGGGGATCACGAGTTTCCTCCAGTATGGGAAGCAGCTTCTTCATCAGGGATTCCGGGTCCCGGGAGTCATCTGTTAATCGAACGTCGATAATGACAATTGTATAATACCGGGCCGAGAGTGGAAGTGAGAGTAGTTTGGCTGATTCAATCGCATCGGTTGTACCGATGAGTCCTCCGCACAGATCGGCCAGCAGTTTTTCTTTGGTGATCGTTCGGTTTGTCATGCGTTGATGTTCTTCATCCATTTGTTTGCTGACCTTATGAAGCATTTGGATTAGCTCTGCTGCACTAATGGGCTTTAGACAGTACTCGGTCACACCAAGTCGGATAGCCTCCTGGGCATAACTGAATTCATCATGACCGCTCATGATAATGATTTTGATATCAGGTTGTTGAGTGCGAACGATGGAGGTCAGTTCCAATCCGTTCATAAATGGCATTTTGATATCCGTAATCAGAATATCCGGAGCCCATTCATGAATTAGTGGTAATGCAAGCTCGCCGTCGGGTGCATCCCCGCAATAGTGAAAACCTTCCTTTTCCCAATCGATGCAGCTCCGTATATTCTCCCGAATTCCAATTTCGTCATCCACAATCATCACCTTTTTCAACGGTTAACCTCCTTGCTTTTGGGGATACGAATCATAAATGTGCTGCCTTCCATATAGGTACTTTCCATTTCAACGCCATAAGCTGGTCCAAAATAGAGTCGAATCCGGTGATGTACATTGAGCAGACCGAATCCGCCTTCCTGCTCGTCATCTTGGGGTGAACGGGAACCGGCCGGCTTCTCCAGCTCTTCACGTAATTGTGCCAATCGATCCGCAGACATGCCAATTCCGTTGTCCTGTACGGTGAGAATGATGCTATTGTCCTCTACATATCCGTGTATGGATATTAGCCCTTGACCGCGTTTGTTCTTGATCCCATGGTAGAGCGCGTTTTCAATCAGGGGCTGTAGCGTCATTTTCAAAATGGGATAATCCTGAAGCTCACGATCAACGCTGATCTCGTAGGTGAGAATATCGTGGTACCTCATCTGTTGAATAACCAAGTAACTCCGCGCATGTTCAAGCTCGGTTTGAATGGATACCCAGTCGAATCCTTTGTTCAGACTCAAACGAAAGAACTTCGAGAGGGCTTGCACAAGTTTGATTACATTTTCTTTTTTCTCTGCTTCAGCCATCCATAGAATAGATTCCAACGTGTTATACAGGAAATGAGGGTTGATCTGAGCTTGCAGCGTACGTAGTTCAGCTATTTTTACCTGTTCATTCTCTCGAATGCTCTTTTCGATTAGTGTTTTGAGATTATCCAGCATCACATTGAAACTTTTGCCCAGATCAGCAATTTCGTCCGAGCCGTGTGGTGTGACTTTGGCTTCTAAGTAACCGTTTGCAGCTTTACGCATCTTGTTCATCAGAATCCGAATGGGAAGAATCAGTCGATTATTCAGGAAAAAATATAACGATATCGCAAAGAAAGCACTTAACAAAACGGTAATGATGATCAATTGGCGAATGCTATTGGCCTCTGCAATGATTTCCTGATAAGGAGCTACCCCGATCATTTTCCATCCGGTCTGTTTTGAGGTGCTGTATACAACAAACTGGGGTTTGGATCCTGCAGACAGGATAAAGCTGTCGTGCTGTAGATGTAAAGGGACCGATCGGATCTGATCCATCATGGTTATGGATGCCGGGGTGACATCCGGCCTGAAGAGTGTATTTCCGTATTGATCACTAATATAGAAAAAACCGGAATCCTTAATGGGGGTATTCGTCAAAAAATCATCAATGAATGAATCATTCAAATCAATTACTATGAACCCGATGACCTCATGCGTAATTCGCTCTTTGACCGTGGTTATAATTGAAAGCGCATTCTGTTTGGGGTAAGCAAACCCATCCAGCCTGTTATATTCGGCATAGGCTGCAGAATGAGGGATGCGCAGAATGGCATCCGGATACTGTATCAGATACTTGAAGTACGGGTTACGCAGCGGATTTCGTTCCAGCTTGAACACGCCTTTTCGTTCACTTATGCCTTTTCCATAGAAATTCACGAACGAGATATTAAGTACCTTGTCATACTTGTAGGTTTCCCGATAAAGATTGTATGTCTGAAGGATGGCTTTGGCTTCTGGGTAGGACTCCGATTGAGAATACAAGTATTGAAGCACTTGCGGGTTCTTGCCCAGTTCGAGCAGCCGTTCCGTATCCTCAAACAAGATGTCAATGTTCCTGGCAAGCTGGTCGGCAACCAGCTGTGTCGAGGCCTTATTATGATTGGATACGACCGTATAGGATTTGTGGTAAGAAATCAATCCAACCACGATCAGTGGCACTGAACTGAGGATAATAAACATGCTGAGTAATTTAAGCCTGAGGCTTGAAGCAATCCATTGAATGAGTTTCAACGTATTCCACTCCATCTGAAGGGATCAAAAATGTATCATTAGTATAACATGATTTTCTAATATGTAAGAGAATCGCTAAATACTACACAATTAAACAAAGAAATTACACTTTTTAAACTCCATTTTTTGAAATTACTAAATTATTACATAAATAAAGTATGAGACTCCATATAAGCTCGGAATGAAAGCGTTCTATAATGTGGTCACACCACAAGGTGAAACGAAAAAAGGGAGGATCACAACATGCGAACCAAAAAAAAGTGGGGACTTGCCATAACATTGGCTATGGTGATGCTGGTCAGCACGGCATGTAGCAGTACCAATGGAGGAGCAGGCTCCGATAATGAAACTTCAACGAGTGGGAATGGCAGTACACCTGCCAGCGCCAAAACAATTACGCTTGGTTTTTCGCAGGTTGGTGCGGAGAGTGGCTGGCGTTCGGCGAATACCAAGTCGATTCAGGATTCAGCCAAAGAAGCGGGTTATGATTTGAAATTCTCCGATGCGCAGCAGAAGCAGGAAAATCAAATTAAAGCTTTGCGATCCTTCATACAACAGAAGGTGACGGTGATTGCTTTTTCCCCTGTTGTAGAATCCGGTTGGGATACCGTATTGAAGGAAGCGAAGGATGCAGGCATTCCCGTGATTTTGACGGACCGCGCTGTGGATTCCCCGGATAAAACCCTCTACAAAACCTTTATTGGCTCCGACTTTGTAGAAGAAGGACGCAAAGCAGGTCAGTGGCTTAGTGATCAATACAAGGACACACAAGACGAGATCAATATCGTTGAGCTGCAGGGTACAACAGGCTCCGCACCAGCGAATGACCGTCAAGAGGGCTTTATGGAATTGATTGCTTCCAATTCGAAGCTTAAAGTGATTGCTTCACAATCGGGTGACTTTACACGTGCCAAAGGCAAAGAAGTCATGCAAGCTTTCCTCAAAGCACATAAAAAAATAGATGTTCTCTATGCACATAATGACGATATGGCACTTGGGGCAATCCAGGCCATTGAAGCGGCAGGATTGAAACCAGGCGTAGATATTACCATTATCTCTGTGGATGCCGTGAAGGATGGTATGCAGGCTGCTGCTGATGGCAAAATCAACTTTATCGTTGAATGTAATCCGTTGTTAGGACCTCAATTAATGGAAGCGGTTCAATCGGTAGTGGACGGGAAAGATATCGAACCCCGAATCGTTACGGATGAGACGACCTTCACATCGGAGCAAGCCAAAGAAGCATTGCCATCACGTGAATATTAAAAGCAGATTCGTATAACACCGAAAAGTCATTTTTCGACCAGGCTGTCGCTAAATGACTTTTTTCCATAACAAAGGAGAGGGTTATATGGCCGAGCAAGCACCCATTTTGCAAATGACAGGCATCACCAAACAATTTCCCGGGGTTAAAGCGCTATCCAGCGTCAGCTTTCGCTTGTTTCCGGGCGAGATTCATGCCTTGATGGGTGAGAACGGAGCGGGGAAGTCGACGCTTATTAAAGTTCTGACTGGCGTTTATTCCATTGACGAAGGAACGGTAACCATGGATAACCGGGATCTTTCGATCTCCGGTCCGCTTGAAGCGCAAAAGGCGGGAATCAGTACGGTTTACCAAGAGGTCAATCTCTGTCCAAACTTAACGGTCGCTGAGAATATTTTCATCGGGCGGGAGCCGATGCGATTTGGCAAAATCAATTGGAAGCAAATGAACAAAGATGCGGAGAACATTCTGCGAGACAGATTACATCTGTCCATCGACGTTAAGGCTCCTTTACAGACCTACTCGGTCGCGATGCAACAACTGATTGCAATTGCAAGAGCACTCAGCATCTCGGCAAAAGTGCTCATATTGGATGAACCCACATCCAGTCTGGACAAAAATGAAGTTCAGCAACTGTTTCGTATTATGCACAAATTAAAGAGTGAAGGTCTCGCAATTCTTTTTGTTACTCATTTTCTTGATCAGGTATACGAAATGTCGGATCGTCTAACGGTGCTCCGTAACGGGGAATTGGAAGGAGAGTACATAGCCGCAGAACTTCCACGCATGGAACTGGTTCTCAAGATGATCGGCAAGGAACTCGAGGTGCTTGAGGAGCTTCCGAAGGAAGCGGATGCTGCCCAGGCGGAGTCGGGAGAACTGTTAATTACCGCTAAGGCACTTGGACGCAAAGGAGCAATTGAGCCATTTGATCTGGACATTCGCAAAGGAGAAGTCGTGGGCTTGGCTGGGTTATTGGGGTCTGGTCGTACCGAGATCGCTCGCCTTTTCTTTGGTGCAGATCGTTCAGATGTAGGCAAGCTGCTCGTTGTAGATACAGGAAGTACGGTCAAGTCGCCGCGTCATGCAATTGATCAGAATATTGCTTTTTGCTCCGAGAACCGTAAAACCGAAGGCATAATCGATGATTTGACCATTCGGGAGAACATTATTCTGGCTTTACAAGCGACACGAGGCTGGTCCAAACCCATCTCACGCAAGAAACAGGATGAGATCGCCGAAAAGTACATCAACCTGTTAAATATCCATCCGAAAAACCCGGAGCATTTAATTAAAAATCTGAGCGGCGGTAATCAGCAAAAGGTGTTGCTTGCACGGTGGCTGCTGATGAACCCTGATCTGATGATTCTCGATGAACCTACGCGTGGAATTGATATCGGTGCCAAGACTGAAATACAGAAGCTGGTGCTCTCTCTGTCGAAGCAGGGCATGGCCGTGCTGTTCATTTCGTCCGAGCTGGAAGAAGTGATTCGTGTCAGCCACCGGATTGCCGTAATCCGGGACCGCAAAAAAGTGCAAGAACTTAGCGGGGATCAGATCCATCAACAGCAAATCATGAAAGCAATGGCAGGAGGTTAAAGAGATGGCGGGCAAGATGCGTAAACATCATTTGTTTTGGCCGTTATGTATGCTTGGTTTACTTTTAATCTTTAATTTGCTGTACTCTCCGGATTTCTTCTCCCTCGTCATGCGTGAAGGGAATCTGTATGGCAGCTTGATTGATATTCTCAATTTTGGAGCGCCCTTAATTCTGGTATCGATCGGTATGACACTGGTAATTGCGACCGGAGGTATCGATTTGTCCGTGGGCTCCATTGTAGCGATCTCCGGTGCCGTGGCTTGTATGAGCATCAGCAGAGGAGTGGATCAGAATTCGCTCGGGCTTATGTTGGGCGCACTTGGATTATCTATAGGTCTCTCACTGATCTTGGGCATATGGAATGGGGCGCTGGTTTCGGTTGCCCGAATCCAGCCCATTATTGCAACGCTTATTCTGATGGTAGCTGGACGTGGGATTGCGCAATTGATTACGAGTGGACAGATTATTACTGTATCCAACGCAAACTATGCCTATATCGGGGCAGGTTCGCTTGCAGCATTGCCTTTTTCCATCTTCATCGTATTAACTGTGCTGCTTGTTGCCTCACTGTTGACGAGAAAAACGGCACTGGGACTGTTTATTGAATCGGTCGGAAGTAACGCAAACGCGAGCCAACTGGCAGGTATTCGTTCAAAAACGGTTATTCTCACGGTATATGTCTTCTGTGGTCTGTGTGCCGGCATTGCCGGGCTTATTCTCAGCTCGAATGTATCCAGTGCGGATGGCAATAACGCAGGTCTGTGGTATGAACTTGATGCCATTCTTGCTGTAGTCATCGGGGGTACTTCGCTCAATGGTGGTCGTTTCTATCTAATGGGTACCGTCGTTGGAGCACTCATTATCCAAACCTTAACAACGACGATCTATATGATTGGAGTCCCGCCAGAAGTTACGTTGGTTGTCAAAGCCTTTGTAGTACTGGCCGTATGTTTGATTCAATCCGATTCATTCCGCAATTCCATGGTGATCCGTTGGAAAAAACGGAAGTTTCCAGCCGAACAGGGGGTTAACCGCCATGTTTCTTAATCGTAAGTATCTCCCCGTCTTTGTCACCTTCGGTTTGCTGGCCGTGATGTTTGCCATAGGCTCTTTCCGGTATACGGGGTTCTTTTCCACACAGGTACTGCTTAATCTTCTCATTGATAACGCATTTCTGATTATCACGGCAATTGGCATGACTTTTGTGATTGTATCGGGAGGAATCGACCTGTCGGTAGGTTCTGTCATTGCGTTGACGACCATCATTAGCGCAAGTCTGGTCGAGAAGCAAGGGTGGTCGCCTGCGATCGTTATACCTATGGTGCTTGTCATGGGTGCGTTGTTTGGCACAGTCATGGGGGCGATCATCCACTATTTTAAAATTCAGCCTTTCATCGTGACACTTGCAGGCATGTTTTTGGCGCGGGGGCTGTGTTATGTCATCAGTCTCGACACCATTACCATTACGAATCCATTTTACACACAGGTTGCGCAGGCGAAAATTTCTCTGCCAGGGGGCAGCTTTGTCTCCATTAATGTGATAATTGCTCTGGTCATTGTACTACTCGCGATCTACCTGGCACATTACACCCGGTTTGGGCGCAACGTTTACGCCATCGGCGGAAGCGAGCAATCCGCGCTGCTCATGGGACTGCCGGTTGCACGTACCAAAATCCTGGTGTACACGTTCAGCGGTTTGTGCTCCGCGCTTGCCGGTGTTGTCTTTACCTTCTATATGTTATCCGGTTATGGATTACACGCCATGGGTCTTGAACTCGATACCATCGCGGCTGTTGTAATAGGAGGCACCTTGTTAACAGGTGGTGTAGGGTATGTGGCGGGAACCTTTATTGGTGTATTGATCCAGGGGGCTATCCAAACTATAATTAGCTTCGAAGGTACGCTCAGCTCATGGTGGACCAAGATTGTGATTGGCCTGATGCTGTTTGTTTTTATTTTGTTCCAGCGACTTCTTAGCGGGCGGCGAGTATCCTCGAAATCACTGCATTAAGTGGATCGAATGAAATGATATTGAACACGGATACCGAAACAATGATATAACAATATGCGCTCTGCATTGGTGAATGCTGAGCGTAACATGGAGATGGGGGATACGTGAGTGAGAAGACATGTGAACTGGTTGTGTTTGTTCATTCTACTGCTGCTTGTCGGCTGCACAACCCCTGAGTCTGAATCTGTTCCTCCTCCCATCTCGTCTAACAACTTCGAAACTCTTCCCTCCGTTGAGGAATGGATGGAATCAGCGGTAGCAAGGGATACCTCTACGAAACCGATTGTCTTGGGTTTTTCACAACTGGGCAGAGAGAGTGCCTGGCGTTTGGCAAACTCCACGTCTATTCGGAATGCTGCGGCTGAATCGGGGATCTCCCTTGTAATAAAAAATGCAGAACAGTCTCAGACGAAACAGTTCGAGGCTGTTCGGTCGTTCATCAGGCAAAAGGTAGATGTCATTGCCATTGCACCGGTCGTGGAATCGGGCTGGGATGGTATTCTTCAGGAGGCCAGGGATGCAGGTATACCTGTTATCATCGTAGACCGGTCAGTTGATGTCAAAGACACTTCACTTTTTGTGACAACGATTGGATCGGACTTTTATGAGGAAGGTGTGAAGGCTGGGAAGTACATTCAGGATCGGATGCGAAATCATCCGGGTTTGATACGGATTGCCGAACTGCAAGGCACGAGTGGTTCTACACCCTCTATCCAGCGTGGCGAGGGCTTTAGAAGCATTTTCGAAACCAGAGCAGATATCATTTTCTCACAAAGTGCTCCTGCCGATTTTACGGAGGACAATGGCAAACAAGTCATGAAAGAATTCCTTCAGGTCCCGGAAGACAAACGGCCGCAGGTTCTTTTTGCCCATAATGATGAAATGGCTTTTGGCGCCATACAAGCGATAGAAGAAGTTGGGCTGAAGCCGGGAGAGGACATTATCATTGTCTCGGTGGACGGCTCCCGCAAAGCACTTGAAATTCTGGCGAGTGGGAAAATCAACGCTGTGGTGGAATGTAACCCGCTGCTTGGTCCTCAGCTTATGCAGGCTACAAAAGAAATTATTGCAGGGCGTACACTCCCGAAGCGCATGGTGCCCCCGGAGGATATTTTTACAAAGGAGAGTGCTGGACGGGAGATGTACAACAGGCGATTCTAGAATTCGTGAAAAATTAGAACATTTTGGATAAGATTCAATTTACTTTAAATAGAGGTATCGTTTATACTGAACTCACCTTGAACTAAAAGCTCTTCTCTATGAGAAAGGACGTAGCGGATTACATACTTTTGAAAGCGCTTTTTTTCGAGGGGTGAGAGTTCGATAAAGAGAGGGAGTGTAGAAGGTAGTATGCTGTGAATATATTATGAGGAGGTAATTTTATGTTCAAAGTTAAGCTGGCAAAGGCGGTAATATCTCTCGCACTTTTCGGTACCTTGTTTTCTATTCAGGGGGTGCCTGATGCTCGTGCTGCAGATGCAAGTTGTCCGAATGGTTATGTAGGTCTGACCTTTGATGATGGCCCATCTGGAAATACAACAAACATGCTTAACGCACTGAAGCAGGCTGGCTTACGGGCAACGATGTTCAATGTTGGACAAAATGCACAAAATAATAAATCTCTGGTTTCTGCACAAGTAGCAGCTGGTATGTGGATTGGCAATCATTCCTACACACATCCAAACATGACTACATTGAACAGTTCTCAGATGTCGTCAGAGATTACTCGGACACAGCAGACGATCCAGTCTATTACCGGAAGTTCACCTAAACTGTTCAGACCTCCTTACGGTGCGACAAATGCGACCTTGAAATCCGTTGTGAGCCAAAACGGCCTGAAGGAAGTACTGTGGAACGTAGATTCCCAAGACTGGAATGGCGCCAGCGCAGCCCAGATCGTAGCAGCTGTGAATACGATGAAAAGTGGTGACGTCATACTAATGCATGATCAGTACCAGACGACACTTCAGGCCATTCCGCAGATTGCACAAAATCTGAAGAATCGTGGCCTTTGCTCAGGTATGATCTCATCAACTACCGGTCGGGCAGTCGCACCAGATAATAGCACTACCAATCCCCCGAATAACGGAACAAAAGTGGAAGCTGAGAACATGACCAAAGGTGGACAATACACCGGCAATATCAGTTCTCCTTTCAATGGTGTGGTCCTTTATGCCAACAATGATTTGGTTAAATACACTCAGAATTTTGCAACGAGCACTCATAATTTCTCGCTTCGTGGAGCTTCAAACAATGCCAACATGGCTAGAGTTGATTTGAAGATTGGCGGACAGACGAAGGGAACCTTTTACTTTGGCGGAAGCGCTCCAGCGGTTTATACCCTGAATAATATCAGCCATGGGACGGGAAATCAGGTCATTGAGTTGGTTGTAACAGCCGATGATGGGACATGGGATATTTATATCGATTACTTGGAAATACATTAACAAGCTAAGGTTGATTGAAAAATAATGCACTATAATGAAATCCCGTTGGGTTGACCCAATGGGATTTCATTATGTTTTTTGCCATTTTGTAACACAAAAGTGGAAGGAAAACATTTATAATGGATGAAATTGTATGTGAAGAATCTGGTTTCTATTGAAAAATTTCATTGAATGGGAGTGAAATCATCAAATGATCATCATGATTAATGGAGCGTTTGGTTCGGGAAAAACTTCTGCAGCAGAAGCACTTCAACCTTTGATTGCCAACAGTATGATCTACGATCCTGAAGAAATAGGTTATATGCTCAGAAAACTTCTCCCTGAGAATTGTAGAGAGGAAAGGGAACGTACGGATGATTTTCAAGATATCGATCTATGGAAAATTCTAACCGTAAAGACGGCAAAAGAAGTAAAGCAGAAATACAACAGACACTTAATTATCCCCATGACCATCTATAAAGAGGAAAACTTTAATTACATCTATAACGGGTTGAAAGAGATCGATCAGGACATTCATCATTTTTGCCTTACGGCTACAGAAGAGACGATTTATCATCGTTTGGCTAAACGTGGAGATGAGTATGGAGGCTGGCAGTATCAACAAGCACCAAAGTGTGTTGAAGCTTTCAAAGATGAAAAATTTCAAACTCGCATTATTACCGATCATCTGGAGACTAGTGAAATCATAGAACTCATATTGAGGAAGGTCCTATCCAAATAATTATCATTTTTTATTAAGGAGGATTTTAGGATGATGATTGTACATGTACTCTCAAGAAAAGAGTGGGAAGCCGCGTTGATCAATGGGATTTTAAAATAAAATCCAAAGTTATATGGGAAGATCTGTATAATGAAGGCAGGGAATATCCTCATATTTACGGTGAGTTAAATCTAGACGCGGTATTTCATACATACGATGAAGAAATGAACTGAAGAGGATGGAACCTAATTGACGACTGTGACTTTTGAAGAGGTAACCGAACAACACCTCCCTGAAATTAGAGAGATTTATAACTATTATGTAATGAATACAACGATTTCATTTCATACGGAGGAATTAGATCTTGATCAGATTAAATCCTCTGTGATGAACAAGGATACGCGGTATAAAACTTATGTAATTCTTGAAAACAATCAAATGATGGGTTATGTTCTGATCACTCAATATAAGAGTAAACAGGCATATGACATTTGTGGTGAAGTCACCATATATCTAAAGCCCGACATTTTGGGAAAAGGCTTGGGGAAACAAGCACTACGTTTTATTGAGAAGGTTGCAAAAGAACAAGGATTCCATACCTTAATTGCGACAATTTGCATGGAGAATACAAGAAGTAAATCATTATTTGATAGAAATGGTTATGAACAATGTGCTCTGTTTAAAGAGATTGGGTATAAATTCGATAGAAAACTGGATATTGGAAGTTTCCAAAAGATATTGTAAGGAGAATAGAGAATGAGTAGAAACCTATATATTATATCTGGCCCCCCTGGAGTAGGGAAATCTACAACTTCCAAGCTGCTGATTCAGACTTTAGATAAAAGTGCCTACATTTCTGGAGATGCGGTTAGTCACATTCCGGTCAAAGGGCGAGGTAAACCCTGGCTTGATAAGGATACAAACGACTTAACTTGGAAAAATATATCTAGCCTAGTGAAAAACTTGTTGGATTATAAATACGATGTAGTGCTGGACTATGTGGCCTTTCCTGAAGACATTGATGGATTAATGACGGAATTGGAAGACTATCATGTTCGCACAATCTATGTTGTACTCATGGTTGATCGTCAAACGATTATTCGTAGAGACCGTCTAAGAGCGGAAGAATATCAAATGAAAGAAAGAAGTATAATTCTGCTGGATGAGTTTGAAAATCATCCCGATCTGAGAGTAGATAACAAGCTGTATACTAATCATTTTACAGAAGCACAATTACCTGAAATAGTAAGTGGAATTATAAATAACGAGAAATATCGAGTGAAATAACTGTACTGTTATTGTGCTTCGAATTGAAAATAATAAGAGGGTGAGTAGATGAACAGAGGAATACGTTTTGAAATACCAAATGCCTATGGTCGCTTTCTTGGGGAGATTTTAAAACCAATGGAAGTATCTAATTTCGATTGGTTTATTGGTGAGGAGGAGTCCTATTTCGTTGTTGATGATACGTTAGGGGATGATCTTTTTCCGGATATGATTATGGGCATGAATGGAGAAGAATTACAGAAGCTTATTGATAACAACGAGTATTATTTAATATTTGCGAATTTAAAAGCATTTCCAAAAGGCACACAAATAACAGATATTATCACCTATGAAGATTATATGTTGAGTGACTGTCAGATGGTTCTTCTTGTGATCGATAGTACCTACGTCACGGTTTATTGTAAGGATTTAGAGAAAGTCGAGGAATTGTATAATCATATAAATAGACAGGGATTTGAATCTCTCGAATATTTAACAGATGAGAATGATGCTAGGACAAAACTATCGGTCTGGTGATAAAGGAGCATGGGATTAATAGCGATGAGTTTAGGTGTTAACGCTAACGAACCTGACACATCTTATTCGGGAATTTGAAACGCCCTCCGAAATCTAAGGAACCTGAGACACGCTATACCAGGTAAAATAGCCTTTTGTAGCGTTTTTATCAGATGATTTTGGAAAATAAGATGTCTCATGTTCCTTACAATTTTAAAAGAGGACGTGAAGGCCGAATAAGATGTCCTGTGTTCCTTAGAAAATCGCCTGGCGATTCGCCAGCATCAGTCACTCTGAACTTCAGCAATTTTCGGACGGTAAGCTGGCACCCATCACTGTTTACTTGCCTGAGTTTTCAGACACGCTCTAGTCCGTTTCCCTATGATATTTGAATGTTTATGAATACGATTACATCTTTATGAAGCAGGGGAATTGCCTTGTCTGATTACTATTGGGATGACCAAATTGAATATCTGAGAAATATGCGGTGGCTTTACTATAACGATGATTATCTTGAATTTTTGTTTTTGGTTCAACGTGTATGGAAGATTAAAAATTTAGTAGATATTATCAACTTGGTTAACCTATGCTCCGAACATGAAAATTACATCGGGAATTGTGACGAGATAGGTGTACTGCTTTTATTACACATAAGGAGGTACACATGATGATATATAGGAGAAAAACCTATATTATTGCGACTTCTTTTGTAGATGAGTTTAATGCTCTGTTTAATGATATTTTGCTGCCATCCCAGTTGAAATACGGATCAAGACTTATTGGGAGATGGCACACAACAATCGATGATGAAACCAGCGAAATTTTTGCGATGTGGGAATACGATACCTTTGAACAATACGAAGAGATTGAGAAAAAGATAAAATCAGATACAGAACACGTAATGCGAGTTCAAGCCCGTTTTGATCAGATTGGAAGACATCGGTATAAAGATGTATTTCGAGAAGAGATTAGGCAAGCGTTTTTCACATCGACAGTAGAGCGCGAACAAACGATTTTGAAGTGAATGAAAAAGGAGTTGAGAGAAAGATGGAGACAGAACGACTTATATTTCGGAAATATACCAAAAATGATTTCGATTTACTTTTTGAAATGACTCGTGAGCCAAATATGATGAAATTTATAAGACATGGAGGACCCTGGACCAATGAAGAAACCATGCAAAGCCTGGAAAAGTTCATCAACTGGAATAAAGACGATAAAGGGCTGTTACTCGCATTTAACAAAGAGGATAACAAGTTAATTGGAACCTCTGGTCTGATTCCTCAAATCATTGAAGGCACTGATGAGCTTGAAGTTGGTTACTGGGTTATAGAGCAATACTGGGGAATGGGTTACGGATATGAACAAGCAAAAGCGTGGAAAGAATATGGCATGGATCACTTGAAGCAGAAAAGATTAATATCGTTAATTCAACATGGCAATGTGGGTTCTATGAAAGTCGCGCAAAAGAATGGCATGAAACACGAGAAGGATGTAGACATAATAGGGAAAAATGTAGCAGTATACTCGATTGAGGTGAAGTGAATATGACTCCATTTCCTGAGCTAGAAACCAAAAGATTGCTGTTAAGAGAGATTAAACAGAGTGATTCCCAAGACATATTTCAATATTTTTCTTCAGATGAAGTTACAAAGTTCTACGATGTACAAAGTTTTACGAATACCAAACAAGCAGAAGAACTCATACAAAGATGGAAAGAACGATTCGAGAATGGTCAGGTCATCCGCTGGGGAATTGCTTTGAAATCGGACAACAGAATTATTGGAACATGCGGATTTCATGGTTGTATGAAACAACATTATAAAGCTGTGATGGGATATGAGTTAGCACCGGAGTTTTGGCGACAGGGTTATATGACCGAGGTAACTCAGAAAATCGTTGAATATGGATTCAAGAACCTTGAATTAAACAGAATTGAAGCATTTGTAGAGCCAGAGAACGCGGGATCAAGAAAGTTGCTTGAGAGAATTGGGTTCAGTGAAGAAGGCATATTGAAAGAACATTTTTATTGGAAAAATCGATTTGTTGATAATGTCATCTATGCAATTTTGAAGAAAGAATATGTATGAGAATCCGAATTATTGGATCTTGCGGTAGTGGGAAATCAACATTAGCCCAAGAATTGTCGGATCAATACGGTATTCCTTCTTATGAATTAGACAATCTCATCTGGGACAGAAGTGCCGAAAATCTGAGATATCCTGAACATGTTAGGGATGAATCCCTCCAATCTATTGTCAGTTCCGAAACTTGGATCATAGAAGGAGTACAGTGCAAAGATTGGACAATAAAGTCCATCCAGGAAGCGGATTTGATTTTTGTATTAGCTCCAAATGTTTTCATTAGAGATTATCGGATTATAAAAAGGTTTGTATTGTCCAGAATGGGTTTGCAACCGTGGAATTACAAGCAGTCATTTAAGAACTTATGCAAGATGATTGTGAAATGGAACCATCAATATAATATAGAAGAAGTTATATGTACAATTAACAAAAACCATAAGACTGCAACAATCACGAAGAATAAAAAACAAGTGATACAGTTGATTGAACATTATTTGGAAGTGGTTGTAAGTGAGAGTGAAAAGAACCTTAGAGGTAATCAGAGATTATCGAAAGAGGAGATACAGTGGTGAATATAAAGATACAACCCGTCACACGAGAGAATTGGGAAGAGGCGCTGAAGATCTCTTTGTATGAACACCAAGTCTCATTAGTTCCATCTGTTATTGAGGGGATCGCTTACGCCTATATAAAACCGTGGGATGAAGCATTCGATCCTTACGTACTTGAGATTGATGGGGAGGTATTTGGTTTCTTTTATCTGAGTTACACTCCCGATAGTACAGATAATTACTGGATTGGTGGTTTTCAAATCGATCAATCCTATCAAGGCAAAGGAATGGGAAAGCGCGCTATAAGAGCCATTCTAGATTACATTACAAAACAGCATCCGTTGTGCAAGGTTATTTCATTAACGGTTGAACGGGATAACGAAATAGCACAGAATTTGTATAAGAGCATGTCCTTCATTAGTGAGAACAGAACCAATTCAGATGATGAAGTGATCTACAGGTTGGCAATGAAATGAAAGACTCAACATTATATCTACATGAAGAAGGCTATAGAGCCTTTGGTAAGATAGATGAGTATCTGGCTAAACAAAACGGAACTAGGAAGTGATAAGATGATTAGTTTGAGGAAAATTACGCTGAATAATCGTCGTGCCATATTTAATCTGGAGGTCTCGGATGATCAACGTCAATTCGTGGCCTCCAATCTGTCGAGTGTAGCCTCATGTTACGTTCTTTCGCAAAATGGAGGTCATCCATTTCCTTTTGCTATATATATGGACGATCAACCGGTAGGATTTGTGATGATTACCTATGGTATTACTGGATATGACCTACCCTCTATCGCGGATAGTAGTTATTGCATTCTGAGACTGATGATTGATCATCAATATCAGAACCGCGGATATGGACGACAAGCTATGGTAGAAATTTTGGAGTTTATTCGTACATACCCAGCTGGACTTGCACAATATTGCTGGATTTCTTATAGTCCCGAAAATGTCAGCGCGAAAAAATTATATGAAAGCTTTGGTTTCGTTGACAACGGCGAGATCTGTCATGATGAGTTAATAACCGTGTTGGAGCTTTGAATCACAGGAGAAGGGAGTGTTATATATCGCTGAATTTAATGATCTTGAACGAGAGATAAAAAGAAATAAAGCGGAGAGCTGCATGATATACCGAGAAAACTCAATTCAATATGAGTATTATCGGAATCGAAAAACGAAAGAAAAACAACATAAAGTGAATTCAATTACAAAAAGTGTGCTCTCCGCATTGGTGGGAATAGCTATAGAACAGGGCTACATTGAGAATGAGGATATTCCAATTGTGAATTATTTTAACGATCTGGATGACAGCAAAAAGGGGATTACGATTAAGCATCTGTTAACGATGTCTTCGGGCCTGCACTATCCAGGGAATGAAGCGATGATTCCATCTAAAAATTGGACGAAATTTGTTCTTGAGCAACCTCTTGAATTCGAACCTGGAATCCAAATGAAATATAGTTGCGGGAGTTCGCATATACTTAGCGCCATATTGCAGAAGGCGACTGGTATGAACACTTCGGAATTTGCAAAAAAATACTTATTTGCACCTCTAGGTATTAACGATTTTCACTGGTATCAGGATACACAAGGGATTGCGATCGGTGGTTTTGGTTTGCGAATGAAGATCGAAGATATGCTGAAGTTTGGAGTGTTATACGCTCAGAATGGGGAGTGGAATTCGAAACAACACATCTCTGCTGACTGGATCGCTAGAAGTGTAAGTCCTTCTCTTACTTCCGAAAACTTATATAGCTACCACTGGCGCATAATGAAAAGCATCAAGGAAGAAGACGCTGAAAATAAAACGTTCTATGCTATGGGTATGGGCGGAGGGAGAGGACAATACATATTTGTTAACCAAGGTCGAGGATTGGTTGCGGTATTCACAACGATTATATCCGATGATAGCTTGTTACCACTTCAATGGTTTAACAATTATATATTGAAACAATAGTTGTTTATAGGAGAGATAACATGAGCCACTGGTTTGATCTAGATGAACTTGATCCGGAGTTAATCAAATTTGCAGTTATGATCGCTAAATACAATAATAAATTCATCATTATAAAAAATAGGAAAAGAGGAGGTTGGGAGATCCCAGGAGGCAACAAAGAAATAGGGGAAACACTTTTACACACGGCAAGTCGAGAACTCTATGAAGAGACAAAGGCAGTACACTTCGAATTAATACCTTATGGTGTATATGAATGGGATGGGAGCTTTGGTATGGTTTCTTATGCTGAGGTTAAATTGCTGGAGAGCTTACCGGAGTCTGAAATCGATGAAATAAAGCTTGTGGATGTATTACCTGAAGGGATGAACTTCGGAGATATGTTTTATCGTTTCTCAGACAGATGGGATAGACTTGAGAACCATAAGCTTAAGAAATACACTATCGAAATAAATCATTTGAATGAGTTACCTGAAATTAAAATAAGCTAGTTTTAGTTGGAGGAACTCTGTTTTGAAACTAAAGGAGATGAAAAGAACTAGTGAATAAGAATAAGGGACTCATCATGTCACTATTACTTTTATTGATTTTAATTTTGTTATGGAATTCCTTTCGAACTTCAATTTTTGAAGCAGTTACTGTTCAAAAGATTAGTGAAAATGAAATGACTGTAATTAATTTTAATAATCTTGAAAGAACAATAGCCGTTCCAATGGATATGTCAAAACTAATTGAAGAGAACAAGGAATACACTATTTTGTACGATAAAAGGGTCTTTGATAAATACAGACTTCGATCAATAAAGCCATAGGATCTTAGAAATAACATGGGGAAGGAGAGATGGCAACAATCATGATAACGTATAGAACGATGACCCTTGATGATGTGAATCAGCTGCAGGAAATAGATCGCTCGGAACATATTGATCTCATTTATGAAATGAGAGAGAACCGATTGGTTGAACTTGAACAAAATCATGAATGCTCAAACTGGGATGAGATGCTTTTGAAAGAGATTCAAAATCGATATGTGTACGAATTAGAACAAGGTGGCATAGCATATGGTGCGTTTGCTGGCGATCAATTCATCGGATTTGGAGTACTGGCACATCAATATAGAGGAAAAGAACGAAATCAATTACAAGTTGACTTGATGTATGTCTCACGCGGGTACAGAAGACAAGGTATTGGAAAACGTATTCTAAACGAGTTAGGTGAAGAGGCTAAGAAACGTGGTGCACAGTATCTGTATATCTCCTCCACAGAGACGAAATCAGCGGTATCCTTTTATAAAAGTCAGGGCAGTCAGATTGCAAGTGAGATTGATCAAGAACTCTATGACAAAGAGCCGAAAGATATACACATGATAAAGGAGCTGGGCACATGAAAACGGTTGGGATACTCGGAACCATTCATAATCCAGAACTCAGAGAGCGATATCATTGTTCTCTTTCTCTTTACAAGAATGTGATAACTGAGTTTAAACCAGATCTCATTTGTGGTGAAGTTCATCCGCAGAGTTGGTTGAGGTATCTGAAGGACAAACATGATAGAGGATACTGGGGAGAACCAGCCAGTGAGTATTGGGAATTGGTCTTCCCTTTATGCGAGGAGCATAACATCCCATTTGTCCCTATTGACTGGTTTGAATTGGATGTGTGGAATGCTTTTGATCTATTCAACGGTTATTCGGACGTGGAACGCAAAGAACTTGAACAACGGGATGATCATTGGTTTGCAGAGCAAATGGAGACGTATCAGTTTGGCGAGATTCCTTTTAATTCAAAGGAGTTCGATCGTGTAACCAGACAAAAATATGAATGGTTGCATCAGGTAAACGCGAAGGCACAGAACTTTCGCTGGGTGGTCCGTAATCAGATTATGATTCAAAGAGTCAAAAATACAATTGAAGCTCATCCAGGAAAACGAATCCTCTGTATCGTTGGAGCCGATCACAATTACATCTTCCAAGAAGAGCTGATGATAGAACCCGTTGAATTGTTGTATCCGTTACGATAAAGGAACCGTTGGTAGAATTACAAATGAAACTTGTTACTTAAGGAGCATTACATGCGCAAAAAAATACGCAAAACACTCAAATACAGCATACTTAGTATTATTTTAATGGTTATAGTAGCTCTGATATTTCCCACATGGACACCCAAAATTAAAGGTGAAAACAGTATCAGCATGTTAGAGCAGGTCGAAATTAACGGTACAGGACATGAAGTCATGATCAGGGGTGTTGATCGGACTAACCCTATCCTGATTTTTGTGCATGGCGGGCCGGGATGCTCGGAGATTCCATACGTAAGGAAGTATCAGAAAGAGCTTGAGCAACACTTCACGGTGGTGCATTACGATCAACGTGGGAGTGGGAAGTCCTATCACTTTTTTGAAGATTACTCGAATCTCACAACAGATGTATTAGTAGATGATTTGTTAGCGGTAAGGGATTATGTATCTAAGGAGTTAGGTCAAGAGAAGGTTATATTAATCGGTCATTCATTTGGTACATACATCGGGATGAAAGCTGCGGCTAAAGCACCCACTCAGTTTCACGCTTATATAGGCATTGGACAGATGGCTAATACACTTCAGAGCGAACTGGAAAGTTTGGAGTACACGTACGAGCAAGCGAAACAAGCCGGTAATGCAGAGGACGTTAAAAAACTGGAGCTAATCCGCAGCTCGATCGAGCAAGGAAAGGAACTTACGCCTAGAATTTTGTTGCAAAAGTACGGTGGTGCAGCCAGACTCATCAACGAGAATAGAGATTATATTTCAGGATTCCTTTTAAATCCCGAATATAATGGGCTGGATATGATTCGCTTTTATTCAGGGATGTTCAGTTCACAAGACATCTTACTGAGGGAAGCATTTTATCAAAATTTACCTGATATTGTTGATCATCTGGAGATTCCTACCTATTTTGTAACGGGTAAATATGATTATATGACCACTGCAAATGCAGCACGTGATTATTTTGACGTATTGGATGCACCGATCAAAGACTTCATTGTATTCAACGAGTCGGCGCATTACCCACAGTTTGAAGAGAAAGAAAAATTCGTAAAGTGGTTAAATGAGCTATTTTAATATGCATTGAGAGGAGCAAGATCATATTGTTAAATGAATTCATTGAGCTTGAAGAAGAGAGTGATGAGAGTTACCGGTGTTACACTCTGCAAAATACTGTGCAAATATTTAAACATTGCATACAGGATGAGGATTTAAATGACTTTCGAATATATGTGTCCACTAATACACCGTTAGATTCAATTGTTCATAAAATAGAAGATTACATTAAGTGGTTTTCAACTTGTGAGACTGTCTTTCGAGATTATTATGAGAATGAACTTCAGGAAAAAGTACATCAGAATTGGTTTAATGAGATTGAAGTCTATCGTGTGGATATCACATTTAACAGTATAGCCGATTACGGCGCAACAATATCTTGCGGAGATCATATTTTGCGCGATCACATTATGATTATTGATTTTGATAGAGAACAAATCCAAGCAATCCACTTAAACGGATAGATGGATTATTTTGTAGTAAATAGTCACAAAAAACAATAAATATATCGCTTTATTTTCCATAAATGTGTTATTATGTTGTTGTTGGACGAAGAATTCATTTGTTTGATCGATAGAGAGAGGAGGCACGTATTCTCGAATCATTCAATCTGTATGCATAGATTAACTGCACTGCTTGTTAAAAATAATAGAATAAGCGGAGGTATGGTTATGTTCAAAAAATGGAAGAAATTTGGCATCAGTAGCTTGGCACTGGTATTGGTGGCTGCGGTAGCCTTTACGGGATGGAGCGCTAAAGCATCAGCAGCGGACGCTTCGCAAATAGTGTCTGAGATGGGTGCAGGATGGAATCTCGGCAATCAGCTGGAAGCATCGGTGAACGGTACACCGAATGAGACAGCTTGGGGCAATCCTACGGTAACTCCAGAGTTAATCAAAAAGGTAAAAGCGGCAGGCTTCAAATCCATTCGTATTCCCGTTTCCTATTTGAGTAACATTGGAAGCGCTCCCAATTATACGATCAATGCGGCATGGCTGAATCGAATTCAGCAAGTCGTGGATTATGCGTACAATGAAGGTCTGTATGTGATCATCAATATTCATGGTGATGGGTTTAATTCCGTACAGGGTGGATGGCTACTCGTGAATGGTGGCAATCAGACTGCCATTAAGGAAAAATATAAGAAGGTGTGGCAGCAGATTGCCACCAAGTTTAGCAACTACAATGACCGTCTTATTTTTGAATCCATGAACGAAGTATTCGATGGTAACTATGGCAATCCAAACTCGGCCTATTACGCCAATCTGAACGCATACAATCAAATCTTCGTGGATACAGTTCGTCAAACTGGAGGTAACAACAATGCCAGATGGTTGCTGATTCCAGGCTGGAATACCAATATTGACTATACTGTTGGTAATTATGGCTTTGCTCTTCCGACAGATAATTACAGATCCTCGGCTATTCCTAGTTCGCAGAAGAGAATCATGATCTCGGCACATTATTACTCTCCTTGGGATTTTGCAGGTGAGGAAAACGGTAATATCACACAGTGGGGTGCAACTTCTACGAACCCTGCCAAAAAGTCTACTTGGGGCCAAGAGGATTATCTTGAATCGCAGTTTAAGTCCATGTACGACAAATTTGTAACTCAGGGCTATCCTGTAGTGATTGGTGAGTTCGGTTCTATTGATAAAACGTCCTACGATTCCAGCAACAATGTATATCGTGCTGCATACGCCAAAGCAGTTACCGCAAAAGCTAAAAAATACAAAATGGTTCCTGTTTATTGGGATAACGGGCATAACGGTCAACATGGATTCGCATTGTTTAACCGTTCAAACAAAACCGTGACGCAGCAAAATATCATTAATGCCATCATGCAAGGTATGCAATAAATTACTGTCTGGCTGTATCCGTGTAAACGGCGTGTTCCTGTAAAAGGGACATGCCGTTTTTTTGTGCTACCGGAGATGAAGATGAACAACATTTACCAATGCATTTTACATAAGCCACATACAGAATTCATTAAATCCCACAATAGCTTTTATATACTTAATTTGCTTGATATAGCGAACTAAAAGGACTAGGTGGTAGACAGAATGTTAAAAAAACGTGATTTGCAGGAATGCCTTTCACTGTACAGCTTAATGATGGACCCCGCAGTTTCTCCTTACGTTCGTTATCAATGCCAATCGTATGAAGAATATCTATTCCTGACCAAACAATTGATGGTCGAAGAAGAGCAAAAGACAGTGATTTCCCGAACGATTTTGAATGAAACAGGGCAGCCTATTGGAACCATTGATCTATATCATATTGAGCATCAAACCGGTTTTTTAGCCACATGGATTGGATCACCGTTTTTTGGAAATGGGTATAGCCAAAGAGCCAAATCAGCCTTTTTTGTTGAATTGTTTCTGGAACATGGGATTGAAACGGTATTTATGAAGATACGCAAGCAGAATATAAGATCCAGAAAAGCAGTACAAAAACTGCCTTATGTGAAGTTAGCCAATGATGTGTATCCAGATGTATATCAACGGATTAATATGAACGAACAGATGTATGATCTGTATTATGTTGAACGGTCAGCCTTTTTCGAAAATAGTATGGATCTGCACCAAGTGGTAGCTACGTAACTTATACCGATAATATAACATGCAGGAATATAGACTAGAGAATCGAAAGACATTAAGTAGATAACCTCATAAAAAGTGGATGGTTAATTAAGGAGGCATGAAATGAATAATATTAACAAGATTTTGGGTGTAGTCCTCATGCTTGGCAGTGTGTTTATTTCAACGATGGAGAGAATTTCAATACGAGTCTCTGTCGCTATAGTAGAAGCAGGATATGCGTCAGGAGGGACGAACGTACCCCAGTTTGCTCAGATGAACGAGCATCCAACAGGTTTACTCGTATACTTCATGTTTTTTGTTGGATTCATACTATTGGTAGCGGGATTCCCCGGGAGTTATAAGAAAAATCGTAATCATGGGTATAACAAGGAAGTTTAGCTTGAGGAGGGATGAAAGTGGCCCAACAGGAGGAAGTGTTATCGGGAGGTAATGTGAATCAGGTCGTCAGAATAGGTGAGACGGTTCGCCGGCATGTGAAACCAAATCCATATGTGGTTGAACTGCTTTTACATCTCGAAAAAGTTGGTTATGATCATGCCCCTCTATTTCTGGGAATAGATGAACAGGGGAGAGAAACGCTCTCTTACCTTGAAGGCATCGTTCCAGGCAATGACTACCCTGATCTAGAAGAGTATATGTGGTCAGACGAATCTTTGATTGAAGTCGCAAAACTGTTGAGGAGTTACCATGATGCGACCGTTGGATTTACAACAACATCAGTTTCAACGAACAGATATCCAGGCATAACAGAAGATGAAGTTGTATGTCATAACGATTTTGCGCCGTATAATGTGGTGTACAAGGATGGCCGTCCTCAAGGCATTATTGATTTTGATATGGCGGGTCCGGGTCCGCGAATGTGGGATATCGCCTATGTCTTGTATACATCCGTTCCACTCGCAAATTTCTCACCAGAGATGGACGGAAAGGGTGTAATGCCATACGTCAGCCAGGCACACGGAACTGTTCGAAAAGAACGGATTGCCTTATTCATGGCTACGTACGGGCTGAGTGTTCCAGCAGATTTGAAGGATTGGGTCATATCCCGTATCCGTTTCATGTGTAAAACACTGACTGATCGTGCGGCTGATGGAGATGTCGCTTTTATGAAGATGGTCGAAGAGGGGCATCTGGCCCACTATGAGAAAGAAGTCATTTTTCTTGAAAACCATTGGGATGAATGGGTTTGAAAGGTAATGCTAATGGACCGCGTGATAGCCTACGGGCTGGACAGCGGTTTTTTTTGTTTTCATCTTTCAAATCCCTATAAATTCCTTTCTAATCATTTTCAACAATTGTGATCAACAATACAGCAATATAGTTCAGATTAGATCGAAATAACTGTGATACAATTCATTGTAAAGCGCTATCATTGTAAATTATTAAACTATATTGCTTTTTATATTCTGGGAAGGGAGATCTTACTGATGCTAACCATACACACCCCGACGAATATTGCTTTGCAGGAAAATGAAGTTTATGTGCGATCAGAAGCAGATAATTTTCAGGATGAATGGCCTGTTCATACGCATAATGGGTATGAGATACATTATTTTATTCAAGGAGATGCAACCTTTTTAATCGGTGACCGAATATATAAGCCGCTGCCTGGAGATATGTTTATATTCAGAGGCGGTGTGCCCCACCGAATCAATCCTTCAAGAGAAATGGTGTACAAGCGAAGTTTTGTCAATTTCACGGAATTATTGCTTTTGGACATGCTTGCTGTCAGTCAGTTGGAGAATCTGATGTCCATATTCCGTCATCCCAATGGGTTATTGGTGCATTGGCCTCCGGAGGAGCGTGAGTATATCACAGCTATATTTAAGGGAATCAAGGAGGAGATGGGGGCAGGAAATACAGGGTACAAAACAATGGTCAAATTAAGTCTTACCCAATTGCTACTGCGGATTTACCGGAAAACAACCAGTGAGCAATCCGCCAATCCTATCTTATGTTCTTCCCAGAAGCAAACAAGCGTAAGCCGGGTTCTTCATTATTTAAACCAGAACTACACGGAGAATGTTTCATTGGATGAACTGTCCAAAACACTCCATTTGAATAAATACTACATTTGTCATTCTTTCAAAGAGACGACGGGATATACCATAAGCAACTATGTTATACGGAAAAGAGTTGCAGAGGCCAAAAAATTGTTACTGTCTACGGATGCACCGATTTTGTCCATATCTGAGACGCTAGGTTTTAACACACCTGTATATTTTAGCAGGGCCTTTAAACAATATGTGGGTGTATCACCACAGTTATTCCGTAAAAGTGAATTGCTCAACGAAGCCAAAATTCATTAGACCCTTCCAAGGAGATGTTGATATGACAAGAAGAACAACGTTTAAGCTCACCACTAGCATGGTATTGGTCATGTTACTCATCGTATTGACTGCTTGCGGAAATTCAGGTACCAATGCTAACCCAAAACAAACAACCCTGGATTTCCTGTGGTTCTCTGACGGAAAAGAAGGAGAAGTCATCAAGGAAATCATTAAAGATTATGAGCAGACCAATACCAAGGTTAAAATCAACCTGATTGAAGTTGGCTTCAAGGATATCCAAACCAAATTAAAAACAATGTTATCCGGTGGAAAGCCACCTGCCCTGAGCCGGGTCACGGATACTGGATCATTTGCTAATCAGGCGGTTGATCTGACACCTTACGTGGACAATGCGGACCAATTCGAGGATCAATTTATTGACTCACTTAAACCTTATTATGTTATTAATGACAAGCTGGTAGCGGCGCCTATGGATGTTACAGCGAATGGGCTTATTTATAACAAAACCTTATTTGATAAAGCGGGCGTCAAAGTACCGACCTCTCCTGACCAGGTATGGACGTGGGATGAATACACAGCTGCGTTAAAAGAGGTTATGGACAAAGGCGGAGCACGTTATGGCATGGTATGGGATGTCACACCGCATAGATGGTCCACTCTTTTGTATCAGAATGGCGGAAGCATCTTAACAGAGGATGGCACTGCAGCAGCGATTAACAGTGAAGCCGGAATCCGTAGCATGGAGCAGTTCAAGCAGCTTCATCAAGAAGGGATCATGCCCGAATCCGTATGGCTCGGAGGGGAAAATCCGAACAACCTGTTCCGTTCCGGGACGGTGGCTACCCACTGGGCTGGCAACTGGATGATCAGCAATTACAAGGATATCACTGATTTTGAATGGGGAGTCACCTATATGCCAAAAGGAACACAACGTTCTTCAGTGCCAGGCGGGAAGTTTCTGATGGCATTCAAAGGCAGCGGATATGAGCAGGAGGCGGCAGAATTTATTGAATACTTAACGTCCAAAGAAGTGAATTCAAAATATAACCAAGAATCATTGTTTATGAGTCCGCGGAAGGACAGCGCTGTATTGAATTATGAATTCGGCAAGGAGATGTTTGAAATTTTCGCAGATGAACTGAAGAACAGTTCGCCTCTTGCAGCTAATGACTGGTCCAGACAGACGATTATATCCAAAATTTCAACGGACCTGAAAAATAATATTGTTGAGGTTTTATCCGATAAGGCAACTCCGCAGGAGGCATTGGATCGAACAGCCAAGCTGATTAACGAGGCTATTGGCAGTCAATAAACGTAAAGCGCTTTGGTTAATTCGTATACGGGGGCTTACCGATTCCTGTGAAGCCTCCCTTTCGAATAACGCATAAGGAAGGGGCAAGCAGATGAGTGAAGGACAACGATTAAACAAAAATACGCTGGCAAAACAGAACAGGAAGCTCGTTATTGCTCCTTATCTGTTTATACTACCCAACCTCCTGATCTTTGGAACTTTTATCGTATTTCCTTCTTTATTGGGCCTCTATTATTCCTTCCATGTCTATGATGGATTGAACCCAATGAAGTTCAACGGGCTGGATAATTATATCAAAATTATAGGGGATCGGGAATTTTGGTCGACCATCGGACGAACGGGGATTTATGCAGCAATTGTTGTCCCGCTAATATATGCAGCAGCGTTAGGCATTGCTTTGCTGCTTGCACGCGAGATTAGAATGCGTGGGTTCTTCAGGGCCGTATTTTACTGGCCGACCATGATTTCTTACATTATCGTAGGATTGACCTGGAAGTGGATTTTCGGAGATTCATTTGGCATCTTGAATCATCTGTTAACCGTGGTTGGTGTGGAACCTGTTGGTTTTTTAACTTCTTCCTTTTGGGCAAATACGGCTGTAATCATCGCGACAGTGTGGTCACGTGCAGGCTTTTTCATGGTCATTTTTATCGCGGGTTTGCAGGCTATACCTACGGATTATTATGAGGCTGCCCGCTTGGACGGGGCAACGGGAATAAAGGTGTTTCGATATATTACGCTCCCGTTGTTGAAGCCCACAAGTTTGCTTGTTGTTATGCTGACTCTGATTGACGCGTTCAAAGCATTCCCACTTATGTTTGCGCTTACAGGTGGTGGGCCGGGCAAAGATACCACCTATATTGTTCAATATATTTATGAGATTGGCTTTAACAGACAGGAGCTCGGTCTGGCCAGTGCCATGTCGGTGATACTGTTTATCCTTATTGGTGGATTCTCGGCTCTGCAATTCCGTCTATCGAAAGGAGGGGCTACGTAATGGTAATGAAGCCTATGGTTAAAATCTTCATCTACAGTCTGTTAAGTGTTGCCGCAGTGGTGTGGCTCCTGCCTGTCCTGTGGGTCGTGATTTCTTCTCTAAAAACGAATAGCGATCTGTACAGCTTCCCTCCCAAGTTATGGCCGCAGCCAATCACCTTCGAGCATTTCAAGGAGGCATTCAGTAAAGGCGATTTTGGCTTGTATTTTATGAATAGTACGATCGTAACTGTAAGCTCAACGCTGCTACTGTTATTGATTAACTCCATGGCAGGTTTTGCATTGGCGAAATATCGCTTCCGCGGAAGCGCGATCATATTAATTGCTTTTGTCTCAACACTCATGATTCCGATTGAGGTAATTATGATCCCTATATTCAAAGTGCTGAGTGCACTGGGGTTGTATAATAGCCTACTCGCGATTATTATCCCGCCAGCAGCAACCCCAACAGGTGTGTTCCTTATGCGGCAGTATTTGTTGTCCGTACCGGACGAGCTGTTGGAAGCTGCCCGGATGGATGGAGCGGGCGAATGGAAAATTTACTGGAGCATTATTCTTCCGATAGCGAAGCCGATTCTTGCGGTGCTCGCAATCTTCTCCTTCATGTGGAGATGGGATGATTTTGTATGGCCGTTAATTGCGATTAGTGATCCATCGAAATATACGATTCAGCTTGCGCTCTCTAATTTTATTGGTGAATACAACGTAGATTGGGGAAGTTTGCTTGCGATGTCCGTCATCACGATGCTTCCGGTACTGATTGTTTTTATGGTTTTCCAGCGGTATTTTGTCAGCGGTATGATTACTTCAGGAATGAAAGGATGAGTTGAATGTCAGATACCACCCGGAGTGGGATGGATACCTTGAATTATAAACCTATGAAATTAGGTCACAATCAGGTCATTAATCATTGGATGATCAGCGGCATATATACAAAGCCTGTTGCCTTTGTTCCAACAACGATGGAGGGAGATATTAATGATTGGCTTATCGATGGTTTTGCCATTCATGAGAATCCATGCAGAAAGGAATTTGTAGAACATAGGAGAACGCAGCCTGTGAACCGATTTTTTGATCAATGGAGCGAGTTTCCTAGCCCGGGAGACGATTTCGTTGGAGAAGAGAACGGAATGCCTTGGGCACTGTATTCTCCTTGGAATAATCCACGGGTGGAGCAATCAGGATTTTGGTTTGTACCGACACATCTGCGCAGTTACGCGGCTACAAGACTCATTTCTCCGACTGCTCATACCGCTTCTTTGCGGATTAAGACCTATGGCAGTCTGACGTTGTGGGTGAATGGGGAAATGGTAACGGATTTTGCGCCACTCATGCGTAACAAGGAGCAGGAAATCGTAATTAAAGCTGAACTTTTAGCTGGAATTAATGAGATCTATGCCTGCTGGGAGGATCTGGCTGAGCGGGATACCATGTATGCTTTTGCGGTGGAATATTTGGGAGACGAGGAATTGGTGATTTCCCTGCCTATTGCTTCTCATTTGGCGGAGTCTGTAAAATCCGCAGAGGAAGCTCTCGAACAGGCTTATTTTCCTTCGGATCTCTTCAGAGGTGAGCAGATTAAGCTCAAGCTGCCGCTTCCCTTGCCGGACATCGTTAGAGAGATTGATATTCAGTATGGCAATTTTTTTGATGGCACCGAAAATAAGACGATACACATAGCTGAGCAGGAAACGGACCTGGTCCTGGCACATACGAATCAACTCGGTCATCATTACGTATATTTCACGCTGGCCATTTCAGTTTCAAATATTGTACTAACCAAGAAGTTTGGCTGCCAATCCTATGATACGAGCTATGATGAGGCTGCTCAGCAAGCTGCGGATATTGAAGCCCGCAAATCCCTGGCTCTGCAATGCATTGCTGAGAAGGGCAGTCCCAATATTCATAAGGCCATCGCCATGCTCAAAACAGGAGGCAATCTGCAAGAAGCGGAGAACATATTGCTTGAGGGTGTGGAAGGGATCGAGCAACGGAAGGATTGCAGTGACTTCTATCTGGTGGGACTGTTCCGTCTATGGAGAGATGAGCGAAATAGCGGTCTGTTCAGTGAACCGTTCTGGGATCGGGTAAAAGCAAGTGTTCTTGGCTATCGATATTGGATTGATGAACCTGGCGATGATGTGATGTGGTTCTTCAGTGAGAACCATGCCTTGTTGTTCCATACCAATGAACTGTTAGCCGGACAGCTGTTTGGGGATGAAATGTTCAGCAACAGTGGTGAATCCGGTGAAGTACACCGTCAAAAAGCAGAGCAGAGGCTTGCATTATGGTTTGAGCGCTTTTTGGATGAAGGATTGGCAGAATGGAATTCAAGTGCATACATTCCGATTGATGCGGTTGGGCTATTGCATATCTATGAATTTGCCCATAATGAACAGCTCAGACAGCAAGCCCAAAAGGCAATGGACCTGTTATTCTATTATATTACCGTTCAGATGCATCAAGGAGTCTTGTCCACAACGTTTGGGCGCAGCTATGAGAAGGAACTGCTGGGTGGTTATGCAGCGGGAACCACTTCAATGTGCTGGATCGCTTACGGCGTTGGCAATGTAAACAATTATTCAATAAGCAATGTTGCCTTGAGTTTATCGGATTACAGTCCTCCAGCAGCATATCAGGAGCATCTGTTGCTTGGGGACAATCAGCAGTTGGTGTTCGCCAATCAGCAGGGCAAGGGAGGTTACGCCAAGCTCTATCACTGTCGGACCAAGGAATACTCCTTATCCTCAATCATTCGCTTTCGTCCAGGCAAGCCAGGTTATCAGGAGCATGTCCAGCATTTATCTCTGTCACCTGAGGCGCTGATCTGGGTGAATCATCCGGCAGAAATATACAAGCATGGGGATGGTCGACCTTGCTTCTGGGCTGGGAATGGAATATTGCCCGATGTTGTTCAACATGAAGGGATCGCTTTGATGATGTTTGATATTCCTGCGGATAACAACTCTGACTGGACACATGCTTATTTTCCTACTCACTCCTTCACGGAATGGGTAAGGCATGAGAACTGGCATTTTGCCCGTTTGGATAAGGGTTATGCAGCTATATATGCGGCTAACGGGACGAGTATGGAGAGTAGCGGGGTGACAAGAGAGCGTGAACTTATTTCCCCTGGCTTGCGTAACGCCTGGATTATAAGAGCAGGAAGCGAGCAACAATTCGGGTCATTTGACGCTTTTATCAACCAAGTTTGTTCTGCAAGCCCGCAATTCGATAATCAAGCTTTAACTCTCACTCTAACAGACCCGGTATATGGTCCAATTCAATGGGGAATGAACAAGCCTTTTCTTATTGAAGAAGAGGAAATTATACACGAAGGTTATGGAGTGAAGGGACAACTGAAGTTACTGGACATGGAGCGCTGAATCGTGTGTAAGAAACCAAGGGAGTGATAACCAACATGCCGAATCAAATGGTGCTGCAGGAGAGAATAAGCAAGGTATCCCAAGCGATGGAGTCTATGAAAAACACAAGTATCAATGAACAGTTTCCCATCGGACTAATCGACATACATCTATGGGAATGGCCGCAAGGTGTCGGTCTGTATGGCTTGCTTCAGCTTCATGAGGCAACGAAAGATCCCAAAGTGCTAGAATTTCTGGAATCATGGTACAATGCAAGGCTGATGGAAGGGTTACCGGAAAAAAATGTGAACACCTGTGCTCCGCTCCTTACTTTGATCTCACTATGCGAGCTGACCGGAAACAAGGAGTACGAACAGGTCTGTGAGGAGTGGAGCAGTTGGATCATGGATGGACTGCTGCGAACCGGAGATGGTGCGTTTCAGCATATGATCACGGGAGACGCCAATGATGGTCAAATTCTGATTGATACCCTGTTTATGACGGTGCTATTTTTGGCCAAGGCAGGGGTATACTTCAAGAAACCCGACATGGTGGAAGAAGCCAAACGACAGTTCCTTGTGCATATCAAATATCTATATAACAAGAAAACCGGATTGTTCTATCATGGCTGGGATTTCAATGAAAATCATAACTATGGTGCTGTTCATTGGGGGAGGGGCAATGCATGGTATACGGCGGGAGTTATGGATTTCCTGAATATCATTCCGATCGAAGACGGGCTGAAGGCCTATCTGCTGGATACAGCAACCGCTCAAGTCAGAGCACTGAGCAAGCTTCAGGGTGAGGATGGCATGTGGCACACAGTGCTGGATGATCCAGCCTCTTACAAAGAAACTTCGGCAACAGCAGCGATTGGATACGGCATTCTCAAGGGAATCCGGTATGGATACCTGGATGAATCCTATCGCCAGAATGGCTTGAGTGCGCTTGAGGCGGTGTTGAAACAAATTGATGATCACGGAGTTGTACAGCAGGTGTCCTATGGTACACCTGTGGGGCAGGATGCTCAGTTTTATAAAGATATAGCGATCAGTCCGATGGGTTATGGACAAGCACTTACGTTGTTTATTCTGATTGAGGGCTTGCGGGTTCCAACCGCCGACTAGAATAAGGTGGACTTTGTGTGGAGGATAGGGGATACAGTTTCCTGTATCCTCCTTTTTGTTTTAGTAAGCTCGAATCTCGATTAATTCGGCATATCTGCTGCCATTTGTGGCATCAATTATGATTCTCAGAGCCTGAGCTGACACAGGGACATCCAGGGAATGAATAACTTTTCTTTTGTGATTTTCTTGCACACTTGCGACTTGTGTCCATTCGCCAGCCGGTGTCAGCACATCCAAGCGATAATCACGCACCAGCTCAGGCATCACACGGAATGTTGTATGATGGTGATGTAAATTAACCAGATCCTCGTTCACATCATCATTAAACGTCAAGTGCAATTCAGCCAAGGTTTGTGGCTCTTCCCATGTCAGTTGTACCCATTCCGGCTTCCCAGACTGCATCGGCTGCGACATCCACTGTTGCGGCCCACCGAAGGGGCGATGATAACCGTTAATCGTGTTGTCCGCTGAATATGCCGAAGTCTCAGAGAGGGTACGACAGCAGAATGGCTGACGCGCCAACCCCTGCATGGACCATAATACGACAGGCTGATCCGTGGCATGATCCTCCAGATTTTTGGACACGTGGTTTTCTTCTGTTTTGAAGAAGATCAACACCCCGCTGTGTGCTTCTGTCGAATGGTAGAGTGAGACGGCTTTATTGGAGCGGATGATCATAAAAGCATTCTGCGGTTCTTCCGGTCGCCATTCGAGCGGCAGCTTCACCCACTGCGCAGTTCCTGTTGTAACGTTAACAGTCGCCGTAACTTGTAACAAATGCGGGACGTAGTTCTCCTTACGCCCCGTATCCCACAGCTCTACCGTCAGTGCGGTATCGCTGGATGCATCCAGCAGCAGCTCCAGGCCGCTGAGCACTGGATGCACAGGCAGCAGCAGGGCGACATCTGTACCCAGCGGGTACGTCTCGCCAGGCTGCTCAAGGGCGATGCCCGTCAGCGTGCTGGAGGCTGTAACCTGGGCACGCCGGGCCAGATCCAGCTCATCGTGGCTGCGCACCCCGATGATGGAAGCGTCCTGCCGCAGCAACGTCTGCTGCAGGACCGCTAGATGCCCCGCGTGCAGCTCGCGCGGCGACACCCCCATGGACGCGCAGAGCGCCGCGCCCGTACCCGCGGCTTCGCCGATGACCGCGCATGTTGCCATGACGCGCGTTGTGCCGAAGGCGACATGTGATGCACTGATGTCGCGCCCGGCCATGAGCATATTCCGCACATTTGCGGAATACAGCGAGCGGAACGGCACGTGATATACGCCATCGGCATGCATATGCTTCGAGCCACTCGCTTCGGCGTACATGCCCTGCGGGGGATGCAGGTCAATGGACCAGCCGCCAAAGGCAACGGCATCCGGGAACTCCCGCTGGCTGATAATATCGTTCTGGGTGAGCACATAGTCACCCGTGAAGCGGCGGTACTCCCTTTTGCCAGGTAGCGAACCAATCCACTCCAGCGTCATATGATCTGCATCAAACTTGCCGGAGTTCTTGATATAGTCCCAGATCCCGTAGATCACGGACCACAGTTCATCACGGATCAGCTCATTGTCATGAACGGTGTCATGTTCACCGCCCCATTCAATCCACCAATAATGACAACCGGAATCCCCGCTGCGAATGACCCGGCGAATCGGAATGCTGGTCTGTGTAATATCCTTGGCAAAAGAAGGCGGGATATAACGGACAGGCGCACCAGCATCCTTGGTATAAAAGAGGAGTGTACTGCCCAGCGTGATCTGATCAGCCACCTCTGGTGCCCACTCTTCGCCATACTCGCTGCGGGCTTCCCGGCCGAGTGCAAACTTGGCTCCAGCCAGAAAGCCTACCAATCCATCACCCGTACAGTCCAGATAGATCTGACTTTCGAATCGGATTTTGCGCTCAGAACCCATCATCCAGCCAGTGACAGAGGTGATCTTTCGTTCATCCCCATCGCCAGTAGCCTCGACTTCATGTACATCCGTGTTCAGGTACAGGCTGATGTTGGATTCAGCTCGAACGGCTTCCAGAATGATCAAGTCCCAGAGATAAGGGTTGCCCTCTGGATTACGATACTGATTCTCTACAAATAGTTCTCCCATGATGCCCGTCTCGCGGGCATAGCGGTTAATTCCGTGGGCGGTGGCACCGCACACCCAGACCCGAACCTCGCTGCTGGAATTGCCGCCAAGCACGGGGCGGTTCTGCACCAGCGCCACCTGCTGCCCCATGCGGGCAGCGGCTATCGCGGCGCATACACCAGCAAGTCCTCCGCCGATGACGGTGATGTCGTATTGTACATGTTCTTGTTTCATATCTGTGACCTCCTTAACTGAAGTTAGATCCACCTTGACTCCAACTACATATCTATAATTTCATCTTAGATTTATATATTCACTTTTTAAATGCACTATACTATCATCAAACATATACTTTATTTCACAGAAAGGGTGGTCAAGTCATGGAGCTGCTTAACCACATCTACTGGAAGCAAAAAGGGGAATTTGCTCTTACGGAAGATATCTATACGACTTGGGTGGCTTTTGCCGTCGAAGAGGGAATATTCCATTATGAGATTGGGGGTCAGATCGGAGAAGCGAGTTTTGGCGATCTGGTGCTGTGCCCCCCGGCGGTTCCTTTTCGGCGGACAGTCATTACCCCGCTGACATTTCACTATTTACAGTTTAGCAGTAGCCTGGAGGAGGAGGAGTTTCTGCCACCAGCCGGAAAATCGCTGATTAATGACACGAAGCGGTTAGCCTCGACGTACGCTTATTTACGTCAGGACAGTGAGGAGAATAAGGGGGAAGTTGCCCGTTGGAAGACACATTTTATGATGGATTTGTGGCAGTTGTATCAGGTGGAACGCAGACAGAATCGCTTAAAGGAGCGGAGATTTACCGAAGACGCACGAATGGCTGAAGCGGCAGCGCTGCTGGAGGAGCGGGCGGAAGAGGAGATCAGCCTTCAGGAATTGGCACAGCGACTGGCATTGAGTCCGGTGCAGTTGACAAGGCGTTTCCGGGAAGCTTTTCAGGAGACGCCATCAGGCTATCTCAAACGGGTCCGTCTGAAAAAAGCGCAGAACCTCTTGGCTGACAGCAGCCTGACACTTAACCAAATTGCCGAGCGATGCGGATATGAGAACGGTTTTTATCTGAGTAGAGTGTTCTCCAAAACGTTGGGCATAAGTCCATCTGAGTATCGCAGGAGACACAGGGTCTAAGCTGAAAGAAGTGAGCAGAAAGCTTTGAAGACAACTTTAAAGACAACTTTAAAGACAACTTTTGAAGCCAGCGGAGCACCAGGTATACACCTTCGTTACGGGTTGTCAGATTATGGAGGAGCTGGTGTGAATGAGTGCAGAAGCAACGGATACTGCATTTCTAACCGAAATTAGAGGGGGAAGTACATTTCAGTTGTAGATCATAGACAATTTATACTATAATTTACCATATGGAGTCCTTATCCGAACGTATGCCCCCCGTATCCGTTTGAATGAGGACTCTGATTTTATAACTAAAACCAAGGAGGTGGATATGGCCTTAGCCTTTGGAATAAGGAATTTATCCTAATATTCGATAAAGGAGAATGGAAGCGATGAGAAAAATGATATTTTTGAAAGCGCTTAAATTTGTTTTGATGATAACTTTGTTAGTTCCTTTGTATTGGGCGGCTCCATCTGTCCATGCGGCAGAAGGGGAAAATACCTTGATTCTGAGTCATGATTTTGAAGATGGCACGGTCCAGAGCTGGAGCGGACGCGGTGAAGTAGAAACGCTTCATGCAAGCGCCGTTGCAGCGCGTACCGGAGATTATGGACTGGAAGTGAGCGGGCGTGCTATGACATGGCATGGGCCAGCGCTGGATGTGACAGAACTTTTGGAGGTGGGACAGACGTATGTGTTCACTGGCTGGGTGAAGCTTCCGGCGGGAGCGTCCAGCACAAACCTCAATATGTCTTTACAGCGTACCCTGCCAGATACAACACATTATGAAAATTTAACATTCGGTACCGCATCCGCAGGCGGATGGACCAAGCTTACTGCACAGTTTAAAATGCTGGAACCAGCGAATCAGTTATCGGTTTATTTTGAAGTGCCAGACCGTGCCACAGCTTCTTTTTATGTGGATGATTTCCGTTTGGAGAAACTGCCAGATCTCGGACCCATTGTGATCGAAGAAGACATTCCTTCCCTACAGGATGCTTTTGCGGGCAAGTTTCGAATTGGGACGGCCTTCACGAACAATGAACTGCTGACCGAACCGGACAAGCAGCTGCTTACGAAGCATTTTGATAGTCTGACACCAGGCAATGTTCTGAAATGGGACAGTACCGAGCCGCAAGAGGGTATGTATAATTTCAGCGGGTCGGATGCCGCAGTTGCTTTTGCAGCAGCGAACGGACAAGAAATACGCGGGCATACCCTCGTTTGGCATACACAAACTCCGGATTGGGTATTTCACGATGCCAACGGCAATCTGGCGAGCAAAACGGTGCTGTATGAACGGATGCAGCAGCATATTGAGACGGTAATGGAGCGTTATCAAGGCCAGATCTACGCTTGGGACGTTGTGAATGAAGTCATTGATGCCTCCGAGCCGGATGGCCTGCGGCGCAGTCTGTGGTACCAGATTGCCGGGGAAGAATATATTGAGAAAGCATTTGAATTCGCCCATGCAGCCGACCCGGATGCCAAGTTGTTTATTAATGACTACAATACCCATGAGCCGGCCAAAAGTCAGGCCCTCTACAATCTGATCACTCGCCTTCAAGCCAAGGGTGTGCCTATTGACGGAGTCGGCCATCAAACACACATCAGCCTCTTTTATCCAACCCTTTCGGAAATTGAGAGTTCCATTGTCAAATTTAAGGCGCTGGGCCTCGAAACACATATTACTGAGCTTGATGTAAGTGTATATTCCAATGATTCGCAATCTTATGATATCTTCCCGGAAGAACTGAAGACACAGCAGGCAGCGCTGTACAAGTCCCTGTTCCAGATCTTCCTGAGGCATACGGACACAGTCAAAAATGTTACCTTGTGGGGCAAGGATGATGCCAATACCTGGCTACGAACCTTCCCGGTCGCCCGCAACAACTGGCCGCTGCTTTTCGACGAGCGACTCCAGTCCAAGCCAGCCTATTGGTCCGTATTAGAGACGGTCCAGGTCGAGGCAGTACCAGCCGCTCCGCAGAATCTGACCGCCACTGCGGTTAGTGACAACAGCATCAATCTAAGCTGGAGTGCATCTGCAAGTGCGACCTCCTATACGGTAAACAGGTCGCTGACAGCAGCCGGACCGTATACATCTGTGGCTGCTGTATCGGGAACAAGTTATAAAGATATGGCGGTATCTGCCGGAACCACCTACTACTATGTGGTGAATGCGGTTAACAGCGTTGGGAAGAGTGTGAACTCCGTTCAAGCTTCCGCAAAGGTTCAGGGTGGAGGGCCGCCAGAGCCTGCTGGCCATCTGACTCTAGCCTATCGTGCAGGGGATACAAATCTGCTCGATAACCAAATGAAGCCGCAGTTTGTCATTCACAACAACGGTACCTCCGCAGTTAGCCTGAATGAACTGACAATTCGTTACTGGTATACAGTGGATGGGGAGAAACCACAATCCTTTTTCTGTGATTATGCACAGCTTGGAGGCAGTCAGATCAGCGGCAGCATAGTGAAACTGCCTGCACCTGTTCCTGGAGCGGACCATTATCTGGAACTGAAGTTCGGTACCGGAGCAGGCGTGATCCCGGTCGGAGGAACCTCTGGGGAGATACATACCCGGTTGCACAAAGCAGACTGGTCCAATTACAGCGAAGGGGATGATTATTCCTTTAACCCGCTGCAGACCTCTTTTGCCGATTGGACCAAGGTAACTCTTTACCGGAACGGCGAGCTTGTCTGGGGAGTGGAGCCTATATCCTAATTTGCTAAGTCGTTATATCTAGCCTAGCCGGAGATCCCAGATCTCCGGTTTTTTTAATGCAATAGAACAAATCTGTGTATCTCTATCCCTTCCCTGGCAACTGGTATCACATATCCATGCGAATGAGCCCGGCCCCGGCCGAAGCGGGGGAACTGATGGTATAATGATCTCAATAATTGCAGGAGGAGCGCTGAGGGGATGACAAAGCCCGACTGGAAGACCTTTTTGCCGCATAAGCTCAGGTATCGGCTGTTTGGTGCGTTTGTGGTGTTGATTCTGCTGCCATTCAGCGTACTTAATGTCTACAACTATGGACAGATCGAATCTCTGGTTGAGCAAAAAATCAGCGAACAGAGCCACGAGCAACTGGTGCAGATGTATGGTTCTCTGGAGGACCAGATGAGTATTGCATTTAAAACCCTGATTTTTCTGGAACAGGATTCAGCCGTAAGAAACGCCCTGACTTCTCCAGACAATCGTTCTCCGCTTGAGAATAAGTCGTTGGTGGAAGAGAAGTTCAAGATGATCAACAACAGCTTTTTTCTATATAATCCTTCCGTGTACTTCACGCTGTTAGATTTTCATGATAACGTTTACACTTCATATTTGCCCAAAAAAGCTCTGGCCTATGGCCCTTATCGGGAACAATTTCGCAAGCATCTTGGAGAAATGACCTTCATCGAGGGCAACACTGATTCAAACTCGTTTCCAGCAGAAGAGTTGCTCTACCGCTGGGATGCCCGGGATACCAACCATGTCCTGCGGGAGTTATCCTCCAGCCCGTATCTCTTGTCCCTCTATGCGTATATGAAGGACAGTGGCGGCAAAAGGTACGGAATGGCACGGATCAGCATCGATTATTCGTACTGGTTTCAGTCTATGCTGAAGGATTCGCAGAGCAATCAGGAGTATTTCCTGATTACTGGCAATGGGGAAACGATTGCCCGCTCGTCCGAAAAAGCGGTACTTTCCCCAGACGTGACCCGGGAAATTGCACTTCATCCGGCAGAGGCCTATCTGACGGATAATGATTCAGATACGCTGATTAACTACGTATACATCGAGTCACTGGACTGGTACATGGTAAATCGTATTCCACTAGCTGTGTTGTTCACGGAGATATCGGGGCTTAAGCAGCGCTATTTTTTAACGTTTTTTGGCTTCACAGCAGCATTTGTGCTCATGGCCTTTATGATCTCGGCGACGTTCACTCGGCCTTTATCACATCTGCAGAACCAGATGAAGGAGGTAGTACGCAAAAACCTCAAGGTCCGTATCCCTGAAGGCCGCAGCCGCGGAGAAGTGCTGGAACTGACCCGTACGTTCAATACGATGCTGGATGATGCCAATCAGATGATCAACAGACTCAAGGCGGAGGAACGCCAGAAGGAAGCGGTACATTTTCATATGCTCCTGGCCCAGATGAATCCGCACTTTCTCCTGAATACATTGAATACAATGAAATGGAGTGCGATCCGCAGCGGGAATGAAGAGATCTCCGAGATGTGTGTTTCCTTGGGCAAATTACTGGAGGTCAGCCTGAATTCACAGGTCGAATTGGTATACCTGAAGGACGAGATTGAGTTGGTTCAAGCCTACCTTCATATCCAGCGGATTCGTTACCGCGATAGCTTCGAGGTGACTTGTGAATTTGACGATAAACTGGAGTATGCGCTCGTGCCCAAGCTGAGCTTGCAGCCACTGGTGGAGAATGCCATTCATCACGGTGTCGGGCCACTGGAACAGCTTGGTCAGATCCGTATCAGCATTTACAGGCAAGACACAGGAAAACTGATGCTGGAGGTGGCCGACAACGGAATTGGCATGGAGGAATCCCGACGTCAGCAGATGACCCGCACACGTCCGGGGATCGGCCTGTCTAACCTTAAGGAACGATTGCGATTATTGTTCAAAGGCCAAAGTGAACTTGAAGTGATTGATACCAAGCCGGGGACATTAGTGAGGTTCAGCATTCCTTTTTTATTGTCGACGCCTTACTTACAGAAGCGGTCAGACTAGGGCGTGTCTGAAAACTCCGAAGGAAGCAGATTTTGCTGAATTTTCGTTCCAAGCAAGGAAGTTTTCCGCAGGCGTGCCGGGGCACGTCAAGGGGAAGTGACGCAGCATGGGGCGAAAAGGCGGTAAAAGATGCACTTCGCGAGTTTTGAGACACGTCCTACACGACTGGAGAGGGGAATCTGGCATGTGGAAAGTATTACTTGTAGAGGATGAGGTATTCGTACGAGAGTCGGTGAGAGAGATTATTTCCTGGGAAGAGCTGGGCTTCACGGTCATCGGGGAATCCGGTAACGGGACCGAAGCGCTGGCGATGATTATACAGGATACACCGGATCTGGTACTGACCGATATTGTCATGCCAGGTATGGATGGTCTGGAATTACTCAAACAGACCCGTCAGGCCGGGTTAAAAACCAAATTTGTCATGCTCACCTGTATGGGGGAGTTCGAATATGTACGCCGTGCAATGGAATACGGGGCTTCCAATTATATTTTGAAACTGTCCATGAGTGTGAATTCACTGCGTGATACACTCCGTAAAGTAAGTGCAGAACTGGGAGCTTCGACTGAAGCCCGGACAGAGACAGATCATCATCAAGTGCCACCTTCCACACCGGTTCTCACATCAACGCCTGTTTCGCCTGATTCTCTTACGGTCTCTTCTGCGCCCCCGTCTGATACGGATCTTCCATTTACACCTGTTCGTGAGCCGATTGTGAAACATCCGGAGATTAGCAAAATAATTCAATATATCGGGCAGCATTACGACCAGGACATTACCGTCAAATCCATGTCACGATATGTGATGATGGGCGAGAATTATGTGAGTGCTCTGTTCAAAAAGAAAACCGGCCATACCCTGATTCATTACTTGCATGGGGTACGGATGGAGAAAGCGGCTGAATACTTGCGCGAGACGGACCTTCCTGTACAGGAGATTGGTTACCGGGTAGGGTTCGGAAGTGATAATTATTTCATTAAAATATTCAAGCGTTGGACCGGTTGCACGCCCAGCCAGTATCGCCATCGTTCGTGACTCACAGGATGAGTAGAAGGAATATGTGTACCGAGTGCTCAGGCAAGCACAAGTAAATCCGTATTTTTGTTCAATCCGAATCATGGATATGTATCTTATGAACCCAGCAAGGTCCCTGCTACGATGTAACGGAAGGTACACTTCAATTCAGGGAGGTCATGTGACCAGATGAGAATCAAAAAAGGATTAACGGGATTAATCGTAGGTGCGCTGATGCTGGGCTTGCTTGCCGGCTGTGTAGGTAAAAATGAGACGAACGGTGGAGATAACGGAGGTGGAGCGGCAGGGGGAAAAGTGAAGCTCACCATGTGGGGCGCGGTGCCGCCCGAGAATGGTCCACAGGAAGTGGTGGATACCTGGAATGCGGAACATCCTGATATTCAGGTGGAATATGTGCGGTTTGTGAATGACGATGATGGCAACCTGAAGCTGGATACGGCGCTGTCCACCGGGCAGAACGTTGACCTGTACGTCAACTATACCCTCACAAATCTGGATAAACGCATCAAGGGTGGGACAGCACTGGATCTGGGCGAGTTCACCGATTACAACATTGATGAGAAAATGGGTGAAGATGCGGCTTCCTGGAAAGTGGACGGCAAATATTACGGGATGCCAACCAAGAAAAACGCTGCCTTTTTCGCTTTAAATATGAAAGCGCTTGATCAGGCGGGACTGAGCGTACCAACAGCCTGGACTTGGGATGAAGCCCGTGAATATGCACTCAAACTGAAGACAGCTGGCTTCAAGTACGGATTGGTGCAACATACCGCTTCCTATGTAGACCCGCTCGATTCCGTTCTGGTGAAGAACGGTTATGTTAAGGCAGACGGCACTTCCAACCTAGATGATCCGCTCGTCACTAAATGGCTGGAGACTTTGAACGGAATGATGAAGGAGGATGCAACCACCCCTCCGCTCGGAGAGCAGCTGACTTCCAAAATGCCGGTGGAGAACATGTTCCTTGGCGGTGAGTCTGCCATGATCAACATCGGCGAATGGCTGATCCGCACATCGAACAACATGACCGAATTCCCGCGGGATTGGAAAATTGCCTTTGCCCCTGTACCGAGACTGGCTGCACAAGAAGCAGATATGGTGAAGAGTGGAGGACTTGGTGACTTTATTGCGATTAATTCCAAGTCGAAAAATAAAGAAGCCGCATGGGAGTTCCTGAAATGGTACGCCGATGGGGGAATGATGCCGATGGCTGCGGGTGGACGTTTGCCTTCCTCCAATGCGGTTGATCAACAGACTGCGATCGATCATCTGCTTGGCGATTATGCCGATTCTTATGATAAAGAGTCTCTGGAATTTGTGTTGTACGGTGACGAGACACCTACGTTTGTCCGCAGCATTGCGCAGGAAGTGGTCGATCTGCGTGCACAGGAGTATGAAAAGTTCTTCCTCGGTAACCAGACTGCCGAAGTAACGGTACAGAACATGGTCAAACGCCATAATGACTGGCTGAAGCAGAATCAATAGGTTGCAAAAGCAATGAGTCCAAAGGCCGTCCCAATGGGGCGGTTTTTTCTATATAAGCAATAGAACAATTCCATGTTGTTTTCCTCCCGAAAGTCACTGCCGAAATACATATATCTGTGATATCAGGTACAGGGTTATGTTCCTTAAATGTTAGAGGACATCTTGTTATGCTTAATTCCAGAACAGATGTTAAGGAGTGGGGGAGCATATGCATAAATCCTGGATGAAACGGCAGAGCAGACTCGGGTATCTGTTTATTGGGCCCAATATGATTGGCGTGCTGTTGTTTTTTATTATACCGGCTGTCTATTCGTTCTATCTCATGTTCACTGATTACAAATTCATGAGCCCGGAGACGAATTTCGTCGGGCTGGACAATATCCGCCGGATGTTGAATGATGATCTGTTTGGCGTGGCGCTGCGAAATACATTTGTATTTCTGTTAGCGGTTCCGGTATCGATGGGGTTGGCATTTATCGTGGCGGTGGCGCTGAACAAGTCGGTGTATTGGCAAAAAACGCTGCGTGCCCTCTATTTCATGCCCTATATCACCAGCGGCGTTGCCATCGCTTTTGTCTGGATGCTGCTGTTCCAGCCAACATCGGGGCCCATTAATGGCTTCTTGCGGGGGATCGGTATTACGAATCCACCCGGATGGTTATCAACAACCGAATGGTCCATGTATGCGATTGATATCATCTGGATCTGGTTCATGTTGGGTTACAACATGATTATTTATCTGGCCGCTTTGCAGGAAATTCCGGAGGAATTGGTTGAGGCTGCACGGATAGATGGAGCCCGTCCTTGGCAGACGATACGCCAAGTGATCTGGCCGCTTGTGAGTCCAACGACCTTTTTGCTACTGATTACGGGGCTGATTATGACGATCAAAAACTTTGGTATCATTCAAGCGATTACCCAGGGTGGGCCGGGGAACAGCACAACCGTCCTGTCACTTTTTATCTACCAGAATGCCTTCCGATATTACGAGATGGGATACGCTGCCGCCATAAGCTGGGCACTCTTTGCCATCATCATGATATTCACTGTTTTGCAGTGGCTCGGTCAGAAACGTTGGGTTCACTATTAAGGAGGGGAGGGATCGTTATGGAGAAACAAATTGCCGCGAATGCGAAGCCCACAGCTCCACATTCACCTAAAGTTAAAGTCCGCATGGAGTCCTTGAGCCAGATTCGAAAAATCATATTGACACTTCTGATGTCCGGGTTTGCTTTGCTGATGATTATGCCGTTTATCTGGATGATCAGCACGTCGTTCAAATCTCCTGCGGACGTATTCACCTATCCCATCCAGTGGATACCCTCCAGCCTGAACTGGGAGCATCACATTAAGGTTTGGAGTGGAGCGGATACCTTTGCGACGTATTATCTGAACTCGTTGAAAATATCGCTAATTAGCACGGTCGGAGCTGTATTTCTCTCGGCTTTTGCAGCCTATGGCTTCGCACGGATTCAATTCAAAGGCCGGGAGACACTGTTTCTGATCTATCTCTCGATGATGATGGTGCCTCCGCAGGTGCTCTTTGTACCGAAGTTCCTGATGTTTGAATGGGTCGGCATATATAATACGCATTGGGCATTGATCCTGCCCGGAATGTTCACGATCTTTGGCGTGTTTATGCTGCGACAATTTTTCCTGTCCGTGCCATCAGAGATATCGGAAGCGGCGTTCATCGACGGTGCCGGTCACCTGCGCATATTCTTCAGGCTGATTCTACCCTTGGCGAAGCCAGCGCTGGCTACCCTGGCGATCATAGATTTCTCATGGCATTGGAATGACTATGAGAATGCGCTTGTGTTCCTGATCGACAAAGACCTGTACACCGTTCCGCTCGGACTGCAGAACTTTATTCTGGAGAATAATGTGGACTACAACGGCATGATGGCCGCTGCCACGGCAGGCATTATTCCGATGATCGTCGTTTTCCTCGTGGGTCAGCATTATATCATTCAGGGCGTGGCCGGAAGTGCCGTGAAGGGCTGAAGCTGCTGTCACTGTGATCCCATATAATAACCCTTTTGCTGAACGAAGAGATTTTCGCGGCAGAAGGGTTTTCTGTTGAAAGGGAGAATTAATCCATGATCTGAGTTTATCCATTGGAGGCGATTCTTTATCGGGATTCATGGGACATATTTAAATGAAGGAAGAGGATGTTGTTGAAGATGAGTATAATCATATTTATTGTTTTTATATTGGTTGGTGTTTCTTCGTTCTTTCTAACCTTTTTTCCTAGTTGGATCTTTTTAAATTTGATTGGAGCAGCCATGGCAGTATTTACACTTGGTATGGGGTTGTTTCATGGCATGAAGCAGATAAAAAACATCGTAAAACGAATATCTTTCAAGTGCTGTTGCATCATTTTTGGTATCGGCTTGATATTACTTTTTGCTCCTAAGATAGTGTCGGGTATTCAGGATATAGGTCCTTATCTCTCCCAAGATTACGAAACAGTAACAGGTAAACCGAACTACATAGGATCCATGGGCAAGAAATGGAGGGAACAAACCATCGAAATAAATCAAATGGAATTGATTAACACTCGGGATATCGCCTGGGAAAATCGAGATAAAACACTGGAAATAAAGTATCTGCCCAGAACGAAATATGTTATGAGTATTAGAGCAGTTGAGTAATCGATATATTTTCAAATATCTCTGAGTCTAATCTGAACGATCAATATCTTCTCCAATACAATAGTTCAAACTTCGTATATAATTAACATTGACATATGATGCTGTATGACTACATAACTATCGCGAGGTGCACTAGACTTATGCCAACCATCTACGACTTTACCGTAACCAGAACCAGTGGAGAGCGTTTCCCACTCTATCAATATGAAGGAAAACCTGTGCTCATCGTAAACACGGCAAGTAAATGTAAATATACGCACCAGTTTGATGACATGCAGAAGCTGTATGACCAGTACAAGGATCAAGGACTTCAGATTATTGGTTTCCCGTGTAACCAGTTTGCAGAGCAAGAGCCTGGAAGCAGTTCGGAAGCGGAATCGTTTTGCCAGATTAACTATGGTGTGAAATTTCCGATGTTCTCCAAACTGGATGTGAATGGAGAAGCGGCGCACCCGCTCTACGACTTTTTGAAAAGATCAGGGCCTTTTGCAGGCTTTGATGAAACAGATATACAGGCAAAATTATTGAAATTAATGGTGGCTGAGAAGGCACCAGAATGGTTACACGGCGATGCAATCAAATGGAATTTCACAAAATTCCTGATTGATGCAGAGGGGCGTGTGGTCAGACGCTTCGAACCTGTCGACTCCATCGACGAGATTCAAGAGAGTATTAAACAGCTTCTATAATTTCACTTTCATATATCCTACAGGGGCATGACACAAATCGTTTCCCTCTTCCGAACAGGAGGTGCATGAATGTGCCGAGCATGATGCAATTTAGCGCTTCACTGGAGTATAGTTACCGATCCACCAGCACGTTTAACCCAGGCAAGTCAGATGGATTCCATTCACATCCACATTATGAGATTTATTATTTTCATGATGGAGAATGTACCTATATCATAGGAGACCGGGTATATAACCTGGAGCCGGGTGATCTGGTGTTAATGCATGGCCTGACTCTTCATCGACCACATCCGAAGCCAGGCAGTGCTTATGAGCGAAGCACACTGCATTTTGATCCGTCTGCAATCCGCAGCAGCCTGCATCCGGACCGTATGGCTGAGGTCCTGAGACCATTTGAAGAACTCAGAAATTGCCGGGTCAATCTGAAGGGAGATAACCGCTCTGAATTCGAAGCTCTATTGCATGATCTTCATCGTCTGTCTCAAAGTCAGAGCAATTTCAGGCAAGAGCGAATGAATGTCAGACTGTGTGATCTGTTGTATTTTGTAGCAGAGATCTGCCAGGGTGATGTCCAGGAACAACTTCCCTCATCGGAGAGGGAGCGGCATGTCCAACACATCATTCGTTATGTGGATACCCATTATATGAAGGACATTGGTCTGGATGATTTGGCACTGGAATTACATCTGTCCAAGCCATATCTGGCAGGCATGTTTAAGGAAATGACAGGTTTGACGATATTCAAATACCTGTATGACCGTCGTATCAATCAGGCGAAGCTTTTGTTTCAGTTCCAGCCTGAGATCACCGTGACAGAAGCAAGTCGATTGTCCGGTTTCAAACGCCTTTCGCATTTTAGTCGGATGTTCAAACAAAGTGTGGGATGTTCGCCTGATCTGTACCGTACCCAATTGCATCGCCAATCATAGAAGTCGTCTTTGAGCTGACCAGCTTGTCTGGTTGGCTTTTTTTGTTGGTTTTTGTTTGAGGAATGCATCCCACTGTGTTTAGAGGACACGCAGAACAGGTAAAGAAAGGTAATGAACCCAGAGGAGGCGAATATGAATGAAACAGCGCACACCGGATCAGAATAACAACGATACCCAACAGGAACAATCCCGTGACAATCCTGAACAATATAAGACAGAGCACGAAAGTCTGCTTGACCGACATGAAGAAGAACAGACTGTAGATCCAATTCCGATGGAAGATCTGAATATGGAAGCTCAGGAAGAGAAGAATAAAGATCAGACAAAAAGTAACTCGTCTACGGAAGAGAAATACCGGGCGGATTATCGCAAAAAGACGGGCGAAGGATAATTCCAATTGCTGTGTTGGGCAAACTTGTGGAAATGTTTTCGGTGAATGTATATTTAGTGAAAATAAATTAGTTTGTTGACTAATGTATGTTACTATATTATAGTTACTATGTTGGCAATTGAAAAAAAAAATTTGGGAGGCGAATAAGAATGACAACTTTTTTTGATGCGTTGAAAAACAGAAGATCTTATTATGGAATCAGCAAGGAATCTACAATTTCGGATGCTAAAATCCAGGAAATCGTAGAAGAAGCGGTGAAATATACACCAACTTCCTTTAACTCACAAACATCCCGTGCCGTTGTATTGCTCGGTGAACAACATGATAAATTGTGGAATCACACAGAAGAAATTTTGCGTGAAGTGGTAGGTAATGAAGAAGCCTTCAAATCCACAGCAGAGAAAATGACTGGATTCCGCAGCGGATATGGTACGGTTCTCTTCTTCGAAGATAACAATGCGATCGCACAGCTTCAACAAAATTTTGCAGCTTATGCAGATAACTTCCCAATCTGGGCTAACCAATCCAACGGTATGTTGCAACTGGTAATCTGGACTGCTCTGGAACAAGAAGGTCTGGGTGCATCTTTGCAGCACTATAACCCGTTGATTGATGAGAAAGTGAAACAAGAATGGAGCATTCCTGAGAACTGGAGATTGATCGCTCAGATGCCATTTGGTAAACCAACGGCAGCACCGGGTGAGAAAGAATTCCAACCGATTGAAGAGCGCGTAAAAGTACACAAGTAAGCTTCGCATTTCCCAACATTTAACCACATACGGCCTCGCTTCAATTTGATACGATGATAGTTGATCGTAATCCAATGAAGCGAGGCTTTTTGATGTGAATAATAGATTAAAAGACATAACGAACCAACGGATATGGAAAATGGCTTTATGCGGGTTATTAACACTTGGATCGCTGGCTGGATATGGCTCTACTGTTCAGGCTGCAACCGTGCAGCAACAGTTTCAGGATACGCACACCAGTTACGCCAAGGATGCCATTACACATCTGGTGGCAAAAGGCATTGCTGCCGGTACGTCAGAGACTACGTTTGAACCGAAGAAAGCCGTTACTCGTGCAGAATTTGCGACGTTTGCTGTGAGATTACTAGGTTTGAAGCCCGTTAAAAATAATATTAATCCCTATCAGGATATAAGCATGAATGCTTGGTATTACGGCAATGTTGCCGCCATGACGAATCTTTTTATTCTGGAGGGTAAGGGTCAGGGAACGTTCCAGCCTAATGCTTCTATTACGCGCGAAGAAGCGGCTGCCCTTCTTGTTCGAATGTTAAAACAACAACCCGTAGAGACATCACTCTTATCTTCAACGTATTTTGACGCAGCGGATATCTCGGACTGGGCACGTCCTTATGTTCAGACGGTATATCAACTTGGACTAATGCGGGGAAGCGGAGGCGTGTTTCGACCACATGACCAGGTAACACGAGAAGAAGCAGCCGTAATGCTCGATGCCATTTTACAAAAGAAAACATGGTCTGAGCAGTTACAACGTGGGGATGAACTTGGCGTTCAGCTGGGCTGGCAATATAACTCCACTACAACTGAATTCAAGAAACAAGTGGAACAGTCTGAGGTCAACACACTTGTCCCACGCTGGTTTTTCCTGAACAGCAGTATGAAAGTAACAGATCACGCGGACCCTGCATTGATCTCCTGGGCATCAGCCACCGACAGGCAGCTATGGCCATTACTTGGGAATCGTTCCGATTCGGCACTTACCCATCAGATGTTATCCAGCTCAGCCAACCGAGCGACAGTGATCTCACAGGTAGCCGCTTATGTCAAAACCTATAAATTGGACGGCATTAATGTGGACTTTGAGAATGTTGATCCTGCGGATCGTGAAGGGCTGACGGCATTTGTGACCTCTTTGACGGCTACGTTGCACGCACTCGGTGCTGTGGTGTCCGTGGACGTTTCGCCCGACCTGGGTACTGATTGGACGGATGCATTTGATTATGCCAAACTGGGCGCTGTATCAGATTATATGGTGCTGATGGGATACGAGGAACACTGGAACGGTGATCCGAAAGCAGGATCAGTGGCGTCTCTTCCATGGGTAGAAAAGGCTTTGGATACCATGCTCTCCGAGGTGGTACGTGCCAAAACAATTTTGGCCCTTCCGTTATATACACGAGACTGGTCTTCCGTGAATCCGGCAACCAGTTCTTGGGACATTACACTGGCAGACCAGGGAATGCGTGCGCATGCTACGGGATCTGTAAGACGATGGGATGCAAGTCTGGTTCAATATATTATCGGGTACAACAGTAATGGTAAGCCAAGATATATATGGGCAGAGGACAGTCGTTCGTTATCAGCCAAAGTGTTAATGAGTGAGCAACGGCAAATTGCTGGACTGGCTTACTGGTATATGGGCGGCGAAACAGCCGATGTATGGAACGCCATTTCAAATGCTTCGCGATTTGAATCATATAACTTCTAAAATTCATGAATCTGATAGACTCAAGCGAACCGGGATGCTGCCGGATGGTTTGGGTCTGTTTGTTTTGGTATAAGATAAGCAATATCAGGAATCGTTTAAGCTTGGCTGAACGGTTTAATGTATATAAGGACAAATTGTTTAATTAAATTAAATAAATGGAAGTTCAGGAGGAGAAGGAGCATGCGAGAGGTTGATTGCATAATTGTAGGTGGAGGGCTCGCAGGGCTTCAGGCAGCCATTCAGCTTGGACGTTATTCAGCTCATCAGGTGTTGGTAATCGACGCGGGAGAAGGCAGATCGACGTTATGCCGGACTTATCATAATATCCTCGGTTTCCCCGATGGGGTATCCGGTGAAGAGCTTAGAGAACGAGGCAGGATGCAGGCAGAGCGGACTGGTGTATCTTTTGAGAAAGACCGTATCATTAAAGCGGAACGTAAGGGAGAACATATTCAATTATTCGGTACTTCCGGATCTGAATATAGGAGCAAAACCGTGTTATTGGCAACGGGGCTCACGGATAGAGTTCCGGACATTCCGGGACTAACCCCTACGCTGGGCCGAACGGTGTATGTCTGCCCTGATTGCGATGGTTATGAGATTCAGGATCAACGTACGGTACTATTGGGATCTGGCGAACCAGGTGCCAATATGGCGATGATTTTAATTCAGCGTACGAATGATCTGTTATATATCAATCATGAGCAGGCTCCCATATCTGCAGAGCTGCATCGGAGCATGAAAGAGGCGGGAGTTCGTTATCTGGAAGCCGCTGTTCAGGAAGTACAACAGATTGAGGATGGCCATATCACCGGTGTTCTGACCGAAGATGGGCAGATCTTTGAGTCGGAGCGTGGATTTATCGCATTTGGAGGTAACCGGGTACACTATGAACTGGCGGAGCAGCTGGGAGCTGTGATTGCAGATAATAAACATGTAGAAGCTGATCCGCGCAGCTTGCAGGCAGCGAATAATGTATGGATAGCCGGGGATCTGGGACTGCACGCAGAACAAGCAACCGTTGCGATGGGTGAAGGTTCCATTGCCGCGATCTGGATTCATAAGGCGTTACAGCAGATGACAAAGGATTAACGTTGAATTTCACCTCCAGATATGAGGTTGATTATTCAATCGTTCATTACCAAAAAGTCCTCCCAAGCCATGCATGTGGCAGGAGGACTTTTTGAGTTATCTTTTGCTAGGGAGAAAAGGATTACGCTTATTTGTCTGATGAATCCGTTGACTTGGAGGAAGACTTCTCGTCCTTCGATTCATGGGAGAAATCTTTGCGAATGTTGTCCACGATATCACCAACCACGCCTTCGATCATATCGGTTGGTCCGGGATTATTTTTGTCTGGATGGATAACGGTATTCACTCCTGGTTCAAGTTCATCGTTTGTCTTCTCATGTTTGGTTTTATCACGCATGGGAAATCCCTCCTGGTTCGATATTGTATAAGGTGTTCATTAACATATCCAAACACCGTTACGTATATGTAAACGATTAACCGCTGTATTTCTTTTGAAACGTGTACTTGCTCATATATAGAAGATATATACAGAATTGAACGTACTGATTAAACTTCTGCAATACGTTTATATTATAGATAACCAATGAGTATTAAGTTTAAAGCTTCAAACCAATAAACAACTATTATGCAGGAGGTTATTCAAATGAATGAAGAAAATCATGTAATCCATAAAGATGGCCAAGTTTCAACTGACAAGGTGGACAATGCAATTGAGAAGATTGCGCCGGAAGAAAGAGAACAGATTCTACAGAACTTTGATGCATTCAAAGAATACCTGGGTAAGCGAATTGCCATGGGAGAATCGATTGGACTAAGTGAGGAGCAGATGGCCAAAATTGCCGAGAAAGTAGCGGATTATCTGGCAGCTCGGGAGGAACCCCGTAATCGTGAAGAAAAACTGCTGCAGGAGTTGTGGAATGTCGGCAAGGAAGATGAACGTCACATGTTGGCTCATATGCTCGTTCGTTTGGCGCAAAGCTCCACACCCAATCATTAAGATTAGTAAGTTAATAACCTCTGAATGGCGATGCCTTCAGGGGTTATTGCCGTTTACGGAGACTACAGACAGGAGTGATGACGCACATTGTAACTATTTTTAATCTGGCTGATACTTTTATAATCCCTGTTCGAAGTATGATAGGAAAAGAAAGAACGTTGGAATCGATAGTTCACATGAGCGTTTGAGAAGCAAGACTTCCGGTTAAGGAATAGTAACGTTCATATTAAGGAGAGATGTTACCTATGAAGAACGCGACAAAACAATGGAAACTAGGAATGATCGGTGCAGTTGTTGCTTTACTTGGCATGATTGTGCTGACTACATATTTACTTACCCCTGCGAATGCTCAAGGTAGTACGGACGCTCAACAACCTTCTGCGAAAGAAGCTCAAGTTGCAAACTCCGAGATGTTTACAGCCTATGTTGAAGGTATGCATATAGAAGACGGCAAATTGTTTATGACAGTGGACAAGATTGGCTGGTATCAGGGTGAAGAAGCTGATGCGATTTTTGCACAGCGCAATCCGGAAGCAGGTATAGACGGTGCTCCAGATGGTTACTATATTGTCAATGATAGCAAAGAGCAGGAACAGGTTGAGGTTAGTGCCGATGCTGAAGTATTGATGCAGTTGTATGATCGGGATGGTACGATGCAGGGCGCAGATATTCAGTGGAATGAACCTGTGACATTATCCAAGTTCGAATCGTTGTATGAGAATACCCGTATTCTTGATCTATCCGTATTCCCGTATCATCTGACGGTGCAGGACGGAAAAGTTACTAAAATTGTGCAACAATACATCCCATAAAATAAGATGAAATCCATCATCAAGCATTCCTCCTGTTCATTGGAACGGTGAGGGATGCTTTTTGGTTATGACAAATTCATGAAAGCGATTGTAATTAATGGTAGGTACATGTATCATTATTGGAATGGCGTTTTTACATAGTTCAGGAGGAGCCTCATGCTTAAAGACATGATTGCATTAACTAAGCCCGGACTTCTAAGGTTAAATGTGTTTGCGGTGGCGGTAGGGTTCTGGGTAGCTTCAAAATGGGATATCAACTGGTTATCTCTGCTCATGGTCGTGATTGGATCAACTTTGGTTATTGCTTCAGCTTGTGTAATCAACAATTATTGGGATCGTGAATTGGACCAAAAGATGGAGCGCACCAAAAAAAGGATGGATTACATTAACCATCTGAAGCCAGGGTTTGTACTTGGCTATGGCATTATCCTTGGTGTTGTGGGACTAGCAGTACTATTTTTCCTGGTGAATCCGTTATCAGGGTGGATGGCACTGCTTGGGTGGTTCGCTTACATCGTGATTTACACGATGTGGTTGAAACGCAGTTCAACGTGGAGCACGTCACTGGGTGGAATTGCGGGAGCGATGCCGCCTGTCATCGGTTATACGGCTGTAACGAATGAAATTGATGCAGGTGCCTGGTTGCTGTTTGCACTATTATTCTTGTGGCAACCACCACACTTCTGGTCATTGGGTATTCGCCGGGTAGAGGAGTATCGCGCTGCGGGCTTCCCGTTGTTGCCAGTGGTTAAAGGGGTGAAACGCACCAAGTTTCAGATGATTCCTTATGTTTTTCTGCTGCTTCCTGCTGTATTCCTGTTGTATTATTACGACTACGTAGGTCTGGTATTTCTGATTGTATCTCTGGTCGGTGGACTGATCTGGTTTGTGCATACCCTTAGCGGACTGAAGACACAGGATGATGAGAAGTGGGCAAAATTAAACTTTTTGATCTCGGTGAACTATCTCATGATTGTATTTATTGTTATGGTAGCGAATACGGTATGGTCATAATTAAACGATGAACAGATCGTTTTCAGAGAGATTTCAGCTTAAGCTATATAAATTGAACTAAACATTTACACAAAACGGAGAGGACAGAAAGAACCTGAAGAAGCGAAAGCGTTCGCCTTTATCCCCGGATTTTCACCTTTGTTAAAATGATTCGAAAAATCCGGGGATAACAGCGATCGGAAGGTGGTTCTGTCATCGAAGTGTCCAGTGGAAATATGCTTTAGTCCATTTTTTATAACAGGCTGCATCGAATGAAAAAGCACACGATGGAATAGCGTTTGGACAACCTTGAGTTGTTACAACATATTCTATAGGGTGCTTTTTTGGTATAATAAAACAATTGAATTATATATGTGGAAATTATAATGCAAGATGGGAAGTGACAGCATGAGTAATTTGGAACAGGCCGTGCAATGGAGACAAGAAGGCAAGGTGCAGGAAGCGATTGAACTACTGCAAGAGATTACAGTCCAGGAACCCGAGAATGCCAATGTCTGGTATCAGCTGGCTTGGGCACATGATTCGCTTGGATTGGAGCGGGAAGCTGTCCCGCATTATGAGAAGGCACTGAGTCTTGGTCTTTCTGGTGAGGACAGAGCAGGGGCGATACTCGGGCTGGGCAGCACATATCGAACGCTTGGACAGTATGAGCAGGCAAAGGTTTGGTTTGGAACGGGCTTGAAAGAATTCCCGGCGTACCGGGAATTTGAAGTTTTCTATGCCATGGTGCTCTACAATCTGGGTGAACATGCAGAAGCGATGCAAAGACTGCTCGTGCAACTTGCGGACACATCAAGTGACAAGAGAATCAATGACTATAACAGAGCAATCCGTTACTACGCAGATCAGCTCGATCGGGTGTGGGAATAGATCGAATACACAGAAAAGGGAGAGATGGATGAATGAACTCCAATCAAGATCTGAAACAGGTAAATGAAAGGTTGGATCAAATTGAGCAGAAGCTGGATAGATTGGGAGAGAGCCAACAGGGCAAACGCTCACCTGGCGTGCGCTTCCTGATTGGTTTTGGCATCACGATTGCGATTATATCTGTACTGTTGCTGACTCTTGGTGTTATCCAATTTGTGAGTAATGTGAGTAATGGATAGAAAAAGTCGATCATGACGACAGGTAGTGAGTTCTCCAAATTTACATTACCTGGCCGAGCCACTGTTGTACCTCTTCAATGAAACGCCGCGTAGCTGGCGATAGATTGCCCAAAGATGGGCAGGCCATGCCAATTGTACGATAAGGATCTCCAGAGAGTGGCACGAGCGCGAGTGAATCGGTATGATTTTGAAGAACCATTTCCGGAAGCAGGCTGATGCCGAGGCCATTACGGACCATCGCCATAATGGCTTGATCTTCGGCTACTTCATAGACGACATTAAGCTTGGCCGCATGCTGTCGGATCAGTCGTTCAATCTCGTTATCTCCGCCCCACTTGGGCAGTATAAAGGGTTGCTCCAGTAAAACATCAAACGAAACAGACTCCTCTGAGGCGAGAGGATGATCCAGAGGCAGGATGCACATCATCCTGTCTTTTTGTAATGGGATCGTCTCAAAAGGTGAAGAATCGCCGAGAGACAGAAATCCGAGATCGATGGCGCCTCCAGCCAACCAGCCCTCAATCTCAGCATAATCGCCCTCCCACAACTTAATCTCAATTCCGGGATGACGCAGGCGAAATTGTTTCAGGATGCCCGGCAACCATTGTGTGGAGACACTTGCGAAGGTACCAATACGCACCGTACCAATCTCCGCGCCGCGAATGAGGGAGATTTCCTGGTTCATCAGTTCCGTCCAGCGCAGAATCTCACGTGTGTATCCCAGAATGCGTTCCCCTTCAGCGGTAACCCGCACACCCGAGCGGCTGCGATGGAGCAGGGAAAAACCACATTCTGTCTCCAGACTGGCGATGGCATGGCTGACTGCGGATTGGGTGATGTTCAACGCTTCTGCCGCTTTGGTGAGACTGCCATATTCCACAACGGTATTCAATATTTCGTATTTGATCAGGGACATGAATGGTTCCGTTCCTTTCCATTTTTGATGTATGAGTTTATTTCATATAATATATTATAAATATTCATTTTTATAATGCAAAGAGATCGTTTATACTTGCCAAGGCGAGTTAGTTTGACGCACGATCACACAGCTCAGAATACATAGAATGAAGGTTGAAGCAAGATGAATGGTGTACAGGTTAATCAAGGTCAGGCAACAAGAAGAGCGGACATACAGATGCTGCTCGCAACGGTTATATGGGGATCTTCCTATCTGTTTATGAAATCGGGTCTGGAGTCCATGCAAGAATTGAATCTGGTCGCATTTCGTTTTGGAATTGCCTTTATTGCGGCAGGACTTCTTTTTCATCGGCGGTTGTTTAACATGGATCGCAGAACACTTGTGGCAGGCGCTATTATGGGGACAGCTTTATTCGCTGCATTTGTATTCATCACCTATGGTGTGCAACGAACCACGACATCTCAAGCGGGATTCCTAATAAGTTTGGCCGTTATTTTTGTACCGATCCTGACGACGATCCAGCATCGTCGTATGCCGGATAAACGATTGACACTCAGTATCCTGGTTGCCGTTACCGGCCTTGGCTTGCTGACGCTTCAGCATCAGCTTAGTCTGCACACGGGAGATATTCTCTGCATACTAGCAGCACTTGTGTATGCCATCTATATAATGATTGCTGGCAAGTTCACACCGAAGCATGATCCGTTAACATTGGGAACAGTTCAATTGGGTGTTGCAGCGATGTGGGGAATTGCAGCTACATTTATGCTGGAAACGCCACGTATGCCCGATACGGCTGAATCCTGGGCAGCCATTCTTGGCTTAGGTGTTTTGTGTAGCGGCTTGGGGTATATTCTGCAGACACTCGCGCAGCGTCATGCCTCTCCCACAAGAACAAGTCTGATTTTTTCACTCGAACCACTGTTTGCAGCAGCCTTTGCATTTACCTTTCAAGGGGAATCGCTAACGTTGCAAGGGTATGCGGGAGCAGCTTTGATGTTGGTTGGTGTTCTGATCACAGAGATCAAACTTCCACAGCCTATCTTCTGGCGCAGAAAACGCCCGGTTTTACAGTCGGAACTTGGCGATCAGGGAGCACCAGGCATATAATTGGGGGATAAAAGGTCCTTTCGTCATCTTCTATGGAAGGTGGGGAGAGGGCCTTTTTTGGTTATGTCGTCCACCTTGTGAAACAGATAAACATCTACCTAACAAAAACAAAATAACATAACCTTGTTTTGTTGATTTTTGTTTTTTATGCTACACTGAATGGAAAATTAGGAAAAACGGGTGAGTAGGATGGCCAAAAGAGTAACGATGCAGCAAATTGCGGATGCTGCGGGGGTGTCCAAATTCGCAGTCTCCCGTGCGCTGACAGGCAAGCCTGGTGTGAGTGAGCATACACGCGAGATGATTGTCAGAACGGCGGGGCAGCTCGGGTATTTCAGAACTGAGCCTAAGCGTTATCCGGGGGAGACACAGATATCAACGGAGATGAAGCCAGAAGCGGAGCGACAAGGCACCATATTGATTTTGTTCCCCAACATTCGTTCTCAGAATCGAGCTTCCTTATACTGGGGGCCTGTGTTTGATGGCATTTCTGAGAGGTTGAATGAGAAGGGGATGGATATTTTAACGCTGACAGAACCCTCTTCAGATCGGATGTTCTCGGTCCTTAATCCCGAAGCAATCAGCGGAGTCATTACCGTGGGCACCATCTCGACATCGGTATTGCTGGAGATTTACAGACTGCGTATTCCGCTTGTCATGGTGGATCATGAAGACCCTGCCATATACGCAGACTCGGTTTTTACGGACAATATGAAATGTATGAAAGAACTGGTTCTCATGCTCGTTGGTAAAGGGTATAGAAGGTTCCAGTTTGCCGGGCAACTGCCCGATGCAGCAAGTTTTAGAGAACGCTGGCTTGGATATCGTATGGTGCTGGAAGAGAAACAGTTGGAGGGGGAACAGCAAGACGGCTTGCTGGGACCAGAGTATGATCAGATCCGGAGATCCATTGCTGAAATGGAGCTGGAGGATATCCCTGAAGTTATCGTGTGTGCAAATGACCATACAGCTGTCATTGTCATTCAGGCACTCCAAAGTCGAGGCATTCAGGTGCCCGAACGTTGTGCCGTAACCGGATTTGACAATACGCAGACGGATGAACCCATTCTTGCTTCGGTACATATTAACAAAGAGAATCTGGGAACGAGAGCAGTAGACCAGCTATTGTGGCGGATCAAACACCTGGATGAACCTTATGAACGCAAGCTGATCTATTCGGAATTAATTATTCGTGATGAATATAACGCCAGTATACTGTAACGGGATATGAATTTACGGGCTCATTTTAACAATGATCATACGGGTAAATGAAATCAGGTGAAAGACATGGAGAGGTCAGAGCTTCATGTCTTTTTGTTATGCAGAGATTGTTTAACAAATTAAATCACAAAACAGATTGACTATAAGAAGCATATCGTGTTAATTTTGTTTTGTAAGTTATTTGTTTTTATAATAACAAAACCTAACAAAATGTTATTTACCAACTCTAACAACAATGGAGGCTGTCATGAGCACAATACAATCACATGTTTTTCAGAATTGGACGTTCAAGGCTTGCGAAGATCAAGAGTGGATGCCGGCTCAGGTGCCCGGCTGTGTGCATACAGATTTGCTGAAGCTGGGCAAGATTCCAGATCCTTTTTATGGAACAAACGAGAAGGAAGTACAGTGGATTGATAAGATAGATTGGGAATATCAGACGGAATTTGACGTTGCCGAAGGGTTGTTCTCCCAAGAACATCTGGAACTGGTGTTTGATGGTCTGGATACATATGCGGATGTGTATGTGAATGATGTGCATGTGTTATCAGCAGATAATATGTTCCGGGTATGGAAGGCAGATGTAAAGTCTGTATTGAAGGGGAACGGCAACATTCTTCGAATACGTTTTCGGTCACCAATTCAGGAAGATCTGCCTAAGCTGGAGAAGCTCGGATATGCATTACCTGCATCGAATGATCAGTCCGATGTTGGTGGACTTGGCGACAAGAGAGTAAGTATTTTTGCACGTAAAGCCCCGTATCACTATGGTTGGGACTGGGGTCCGCGTTTTGTAACCAGTGGGATCTGGCGTGAAGCACGTCTTGAAGGTTGGACACAGGTACGAATCAATGATGTGTATATCCAGCAAAATGAAGTAAGCGCTACCTCAGCTTCATTAACTGCTGTTGTGGAAGTCGAGACATCACAAGCGGTAGATACGATTATTCGTATCGGCGCAGATGGACAGAGATGGGAAAGATCCGTATCACTACAACCCGGAACTCAGACTGTGGAGATTCCAATCTCTATTGATGAACCGAAACTGTGGTGGAGCCGTGGGCTTGGTGATCCGCATATGTACACCTTCCTTACCGAAGTGCTTCAAGGTGAGCGAGCTGTGGCTGAATCTACAGTGAAGACGGGGCTTCGTTCCATTCGGCTGGTACGTGACAAAGATGAAGCAGGAGCATCCTTTTACTTTGAACTAAATGGTGTTGCGGTCTTTGCCAAAGGGGCCAATCACATTCCAAATGATAGCTTCATCACTGAAATTACTCATGAACGTTATCGTCATGAGATCGTATCCGCAGCCGAGTCTAATATGAATATGCTACGCGTGTGGGGTGGCGGAATCTATGAGCAGGATGTGTTCTACGAACTGTGTGATGAATACGGAATCCTGGTATGGCAAGACTTCATGTTTGCATGCAGCATGTATCCAGGAGATGAAGCGTTCCTGAACAGTGTGAGACATGAGGCTATTGATAATGTGAAACGTCTGCGCAACCATCCAAGTATTGCACTCTGGTGTGGGAACAACGAGATTGATTCGGCTTGGGCTCACTATGTTGAGAATGGTGGCTGGGGTTGGAAAAAGGAATTTACTGCCGAGCAGCGTGAGAGCATCTGGGCCGATTACGAAGCCATCTTCCATGATTTGCTGCCAGAAGTCGTTGAAGCATATGCGCCAGGTGTGGATTACTGGCCTTCCTCACCACTGGTATCACTGACAGGGGATGAGACGCAACATGCGCACCCATCCACAGCTGAAGGGGATATCCACTACTGGGGCGTGTGGCACAATGTAGAACCATTCGAGAACTACAACGTGCATGTGGGTCGTTTCATGAGTGAATACGGATTCCAGTCTTTCCCGGAGTACAAGTCAGTACGCACTTACGCGGAAGAAGAGGATCTGGCTCTGGAGTCGGAAGTCATGTTGGCTCATCAAAAGAATGGCGCAGGCAATCGTCTGATCAAACAGTACATGGATATGTACATGCATGAATCGAAGGACTTCCCATCGTTCCTGTATATGAGCCAGGTGCTTCAGGCGGAAGCAATGAAGACAGCCATTGAAGCGCACCGTCGCCGCAAACCATTCTGTATGGGCACACTTTACTGGCAAATGAATGATTGCTGGCCAGTGGCTTCATGGGCAGGTATGGACTACCTTGGTCGTTGGAAAGCATTGCAATATTATGCGAAACGCAGCTTCAGCGATGTGTTGGTATCGGTAGATGGAACCAAAGAAGAAACAACAGATATATATATCATCTCGGATCAATTACAACCTGTAAAAGGGCAGTTACAGATTCGTTTGCTCGGGTTCGATGGAACGGTGCATCGTGATGAAACACATGACGTGACCTTGGCACCTAATACAGGTGATCGAGTGCTGTCATTACGTAACGTGGAATGGCTTGAAGGTCATGATACAGCTAACACGCTGCTGCGCCTGGATCTGAAACAGGAAGGTGCTGCGAATATCGTACAGGAACACTATTTTGTACCGTCCAAAGACCTTGCTCTGCAGCCTGCAAACATCAATGTAAGCGGAGGAGCGGATGAGAACGGCGTTCATCTGGTACTGGAAAGTGACGTGCTTGCTAAACAGGTATGGCTATCTTCGGATGTGGAGGGTGTCTTCTCAGATAACTTCTTCGACTTGATTCCTGGCATTCCAGTGAAGGTGCAGTTCACTTCCAGAGAGGGATTGCAGTCTAATGATGTGATATCAAATCCGGGACCGATCGAGGTTCGATCCATGATTGATTTTATTCGTTTGACCTAGAAGACACGGTTGGAGTCTCTCATAAGAGAGATTTCAACCGTTTTTTTATTGAAAACTGACCCCATTTATATATCGTAATGGTTTCGTAATACTTCGCTTAGAGAATCGTAAGCTGTCTTGCTTATTGTAATCCATGTAAGTAATAAACGAATGGAGAGTGATAAGAATGATGAAAACAAATAAGAGCAAAAAAGCGATGGTAGCAGCGGTATTGATGATGTCTATGGCCTTTTCTGGATTGGCAAGTGCTGCAGATATGAAAACGATTAAAAAGGATGGCATGGAGCTTGTTCAATTGAGACAGGCGGCGAAAATGTATGATTACAGCATTATGTGGGACAGCAAGGACAGATCTGTAACTTTGATGTATATGGGCAAAATGGACGACAAGATGATGAAAGACGACAACATGATGGAAGACGACATGATGATGGAAGATGACAAAATGATGGAAGACGACATGAAGATGAAAGACGACACCATGGTGGAAGACGACATGAAGATGAAAGACGACACCATGATGGAAGAAACGATGATGCCTGCGGGGAAAACGATTAAATTGTGGATTGGATCGAAAAAAATCATGGTAGACGGTATGCAAGTTAACTTGAAATCGATGCCTGTCATCCATGAAGGGAATTCGTATGCGGCTGAGTCTGTAATTAAACAATACATGATGCCCGCCATGGGAATGAAGTAATTTAAGGGCTAAGCATCGCCATCACCATATGATATGATTGGCTCAAATGTATTTTCTGGAATATGGGGTGGGTTCGTTTGAATGAATGTGTACTGGTTGCCGATGATGATACAAATATTACGGACGTTTGTCGCAGGTATCTGGAACGGGAAGGTTATCTTGTCGTGACGGCCAAGGACGGTTTGGAGGCTATTGAGCTGTGGCAGAGCCAAACGCCAAGCTTGATTGTGCTCGACCTGATGATGCCACATAAGAATGGCTGGGAAGTTTGCAACGAGATTCGGCAAACTGAGGATGTGCCCATTGTAATGCTGACGGCCCGTGGTGAGGAACAGGACCGTCTGATGGGACTGACGATGGGGGCGGATGATTATCTGACCAAACCATTCAGTCCAAGAGAACTTGTTTTGCGTGTGAAGGCAATCCTGCGGAGAATGCGAACTGCGCAGGCATCACCTGTAACAACATCTGAATATACGATTAATTATGAAGGGCTTACCATTGATTTTACCAAGCGTGAAGTGCACATCAACGGGCAGGCCATTGAATTGACCGTTACAGAGTTTGAGATGTTGTATTTGCTGGCAAGTCACCCGGGTCAGGTGTTCTCCCGTAACCAGATGTTAAGCAAGATTTGGGATTTTAGCTATGAGGGAGATACAACAACGGTGACTGTACATGTTCGGAGATTACGAGAGAAGATCGAACAGAATCCTTCTGAGCCAAAATATATTAAAACAGTTTGGGGCATAGGCTACAAGTTTGCGGGTGGCAGTTCATGAAACTTCGCACATACTTGGTGTTGTCCAGTCTCACAGGCATTGGCGTATTATTAATTTGTTTGTTCATCAGTTATTCCAAAATGCTGCTTACGATCGAACAATTGTATTGGTTATCGGCTATAACGGCAGGGGTAGGCTTACTTTCGTTTATTCTTCAATATTTGCTGACTAAGCCATTGGAGAAATCAATTGCGCGAATTACACAGCAGACGATACGAATTGCCGAAGGGGATTTCCATACGGAAGTCCCTCTCATCGGTACGCAGGAATTTAAGCTCCTGGCACAGCAATTTAATGAAATGAGTTCCAAGCTGAAGGAAAGCTTTGATCATCTGCATCACTCAGAAACTGCCAGACGAGAGTTGATCGCCAATGTTTCCCATGATTTACGGACTCCCTTGGCATCCATTCAGTCATTCGTCGAAGCGTTGGAGGATGATGTCATTAAGGATAAAGAAACCTTTCAACGTTATCTGAACACGATACGACTTGAGACGAAGCGTTTGGGAGGGCTTATTCAAGATTTGTTTGAATTATCCAGCCTGGAAGCGCAAGGGGAGGTATTTGACCCTCAGCCTTGTCACGTTGATGAGTTGCTGCTCAGTACGTTGGAGAGTTTTTCGTTTCATCTCGCCGAGAAAACGCTGAACGTTGAAATCGATTTGCCCGATAAATTACCAGCCGCGGTCATGATGCCTGCACAAATGAAGCGGGTCCTTTCCAATTTGCTACAAAATGCCATTCAATACTCTCCTGTTGAAGGGAAAATCATTCTGGCTGCCGAAGAAAAGGGGCCGTTTATACGAATTTCAGTTACGGATGAAGGGGAAGGCATTGAAGCCGAGGAAACTTCGCGTATATTTGAACGTTTTTATCGAATTGACAAATCACGCAGCAAGAGTAATGGGGGGGCCGGGCTTGGCCTTGCCATCGCTCAATCAATTGTGGAACTCCATGGTGGCGAGATCGGGGTTCAGAGTACAAAAGGAGAAGGAAGCTGCTTCTGGTTCACGCTTCCGATCTACGTCAGTCGTTAACCTTGGTTAATCAAACGTAGTATTTATTCAGGTGGTGAATGACTTGACCAGTGATTTGGTTTTTCTTTTCGGGGTTTTTGGTGCAGGATTGTTATCGTTTTTTGCGCCATGTATTCTGCCGCTGATCCCGGTATACGTGTCTTATCTATCCGGAAGCATGGTCAACGGTACGAATCAGCAGCAGCCTGACACCCATTCGGTTCGGTTGCGGTCCACACTTGTTTTGCGGACATTTTTATTTGTTCTTGGGCTGTCCCTGGTATTTGTTTTACTCGGTTTTGGTTCCGGCATGGTTGGTAATTTGATCTCAAGTCCTGTGTTTATTGCGATCTGCGGAGCCATCGTGGTGCTTTTTGGGATTTATCAAACCGGTTTGATCCGACTATCCTGGCTGGAACGGGAGAGAAAGCTGTCAAGCAATCAAGCCAAACGGGGAGGGTATGTCGGAGCATTCCTGTTGGGTCTAACGTTTAGTTTTGGCTGGACGCCTTGTATCGGGCCTGTGCTGGCGGCCATTCTTGGTATCGCCGCAGGAGAAGGCTCTCCACTGTATGGCGGGTTTCTCATGTTCCTGTATACCCTTGGATTGGCGATTCCTTTCCTGATTCTGTCCGTTTTTTCGGAATATGTTATGAAGCGGATACGTCGTTTATACAAGTACATGGGCGTCATCAAAATAACTTCCGGCTGTATTCTTATTGTCATGGGACTATTGTTAATGACAGACCGACTAAACAGCTTGGTGACCTGGTTTCAATAATCATTGGAGGAATTTGGTATGAAGACGGCACGGAAATGGATGGTATCTGTAATCGTATTTGCTGGAACCCTGTTGATCTTGAGCGCATGTGGAGCACAGCAAACTGAATCAAAACAAACGGGGTCATCATCAGCCCCAGCATCAACATCCGATATGAGTTCGTCAACCATGATGAACAAGGGCGAGACGGCTCCTGAATTTTCATTGCGTGATTTGAAAGGAAACACGGTTGGACTTTCTGATGTTCAAGGCAAGAAAGTGTATGTGAAATACTGGGCTTCCTGGTGTTCCATCTGCCTTGCGGGTTTGGAAGACCTGAACAATCTGGCTGGTCAAAACAATGATTTTCAAGTCATTACGATTGTGACGCCAGACTACAAGGGAGAGAAATCCTCCCAAGCGTTTACCGAATGGTTTGACCAACAGCCGTATGATAACATAACTGTTCTTTTGGATGAGAAAGGTTTATGGGCCAAGGAATTTGGCGTAAGAGCATATCCTAGTTCCTTTTATATTGGCTCTGATGGTATTTTAACGAAATCGCAGCCAGGGCATGCATCCAATGAACAGATCATGGAATCATTACAAGAGATTTTGTGAGAAAGGAGGAAGTGTCATGAAAAGGACGCTGCTGGGCCTGTGCCTCCTTGTTATAGCGATAGTTGTGTCTGCTTGTGGAAACAGGGCTGAGAGCCATTCAGCTTCATCTTCGATATCCACTCAACCTGTCAAGGCATCGAGTGTCTCCGAGGAAAACCTGAGTAACCTGTACTTGGCAGGAGGCTGTTTCTGGGGTGTGGAGGCATATATGGCTCGTATTCCGGGGGTTCAGGATGTGACTTCCGGTTATGCCAACGGTGAAGGAAAGAATCCAACCTATGAGGATGTTATTCGCGGGGAGCAGGGGTTTGCGGAGACTGTTCATGTAAAATATGATCCGCAGCAAGTATCTTTGCAGAAACTGCTTGAATCTTATTTTCGAGTTATTGATCCTACCAGCTTGAATAAGCAGGGCAATGATCGTGGAGTTCAGTATCGGACTGGCATATATTATACGTTGCCTGAAGATGCCAAAATCATCGAGCAGGCTGTAGCGGTAGAGCAAGAAAAATATGACCAACCCATTGTAACGGAAGTGATGCCTCTGCAGAATTATTATTTGGCGGAGGAGTACCATCAGGATTATTTGGAAAAAAATCCGAACGGATATTGTCACATTGATATGACTGTCCTGAATGACCTGGAGATTGGAATTGATCCCGCTCAATATCCACGTCCAACAGATGAACAATTAAAGGAACGATTAACAGACGAACAGTATGCGGTCACGGTAAACAATAATACGGAGCATGCGTTCAGTAACGAATACTGGGATAATGAGGAGCTCGGTCTGTATGTGGATATTGCAACGGGAGAGCCGTTATTCACCAGCCGGGATAAGTACGATTCCGGTTGCGGGTGGCCGAGTTTTACAAAGCCGATTGTACCTGAGGTTGTTACCTATACAACGGATACGAGCTTTGGGATGGAACGCACGGAGGTACGAAGCCGGGAAGGTGACATCCACCTCGGTCATGTGTTCGATGATGGTCCCGAAGATCGCGGCGGCAAACGTTACTGTATTAACAGTGCATCGATCCGGTTTATTCCGTTAGACAAGATGGAGGAAGAACGGTACGGGTATTTATTGTCATTTATCGAGTAGAGAAGGGCAGCTGACTTTATCAAAACATAATAAGGCCATAATCTTAGAACGGTTGAGATCTCTCTATGAGGGATTTCGACCGTTTTTTATTTTGCAGCATCTAACAAAAACGAAGGTAGGCTTCAAAGATGGTTGCATCATTGTTATAATTGATAATCATTATCAATTATAGGTGGGTTTTTAGTCACAATGCCAAGGTATTGTGTGTGTTTGATCGCTTAGGAGAGGGAGTTTATATGGGAATTCAGAATGACATCAAGCTGTGGGATCAGGTTCAGGTTCGCGTGCTTGATGTGCGTCTTATATCACTCGCAACACACGAGTTCATACGCAATTATGTGTTACCAACCAGTGCATTTGTGTATGTTCAAGGCAGGGGTCAGGTCTGGCTGGATGAAGAGGTATGGACTACAAAACAGTTCTTGCTGTTGCATGGGGGAAAAGGAAGACGTCTGACACTTGAAGCGACAGGGGTTATGGAGGTACATCTGATTTTGTACAAATCAACCTTGCCTTCCAATGTGCTTGTGGAGTACCGAATGATGTTGAACCAGCGTAATCCGTTTGAAGAGTCCTGGGCGACAGTGCCGGATCATACACTTGAGCTGCGTGAGCTTGTGCGGAATATACATGAATGCTGGTCAGGGCAGGAGCGAGTGGGCAAAATTCAGGTCAAAGTGTATTTTTTTCAACTGGTACAGCTTGTCTTGTTACAGCGGAGTCGCATGTCTAACGAATTTCAACAGCCTTCGCTTACCGATCAGGTTTTGCGATATATCAAAGCTCATTACCGGGAATCCATCTCACTTGATTTGCTTGCCCAGTCCTTGAGTTACAGTCCGCAATATTTATCACGCAAATTCAAGGAACAGACGGGATGTACACCGACAGAATATGTGATTCGGTTACGAATGGGTGAGGCAAGGAGTCTGCTTGCGTCCACAGAAGCTTCATTACAGGAGATTGCTGCGTATGTGGGTTATATGGACCCGTTTTATTTCAATCGTATATTCAAAAAAGAGATCGGTATCACACCGGGGCAATATCGGTTGAAGCAGCAGGAAAACTCGAAATCAGTTTCAAAAAGTACATTAAATGCAACAAATGAATCCATTGTAACAGGAGGGGATGAACGTTATCCTTTAATTGATGATGATAATCATTATCAATATAAGGGAGATGAGGAAATCAACATGTTTAACCATTTTAAATCAGCGATTATGTCGCTTGCGCTTGTACTCACATTGAGTGCTTGTGGAACAGCCCAGCAGGGGGCAGAAACATCCGAAGTTGCGGCTGAACCCGAACAACCGGCAGTCGTGGAAACCCAAATGGTAAATACGACCTTTGGTGAGGTAGAGATTCCTGCACATCCGGAGCGAGTTGCTGCCATAGATTATCTGGGAACGGTGCTTGCTCTGGGTGTCAAACCGATTGGTGGAGGCCAATTTCTGATGAACAGTCCTTATCTGGAAGGTCACATGGATGGTCTTGAAACGATAGGGGATTCCGTTGAACAATTGATGGAGCTGGAACCTGATCTTATTATTACATTGAATCCGGACAAGGCGGCTTATGAGAAATATAGCAAGATTGCTCCGACCGTTTCGATCGCATCCATCACTTTTCCGACACTCAAGGACGAAGTGAACTATTTCGGTAAAGTCCTTGGCAAAGAAGCGGAAGCAGAGAAGTGGCTGGCTGATTTTGATGAGGAGATTGCCAAAATCAAGCAGGAGGTGCAGAGTGTTGTTCCAGCTGATGCTACATTCTCCGTTATGCAGGAATATGATCGCCAAGTCTTCATTTTTGGCAATCAGTCGGGTCGGGGAGGGCGTAACATCTATGAATTGCTTGGTTTGCAAGCACCAAAGAACATTCCATCGGAGTTGATGCAGGGCGCCTATCATGAATTCTCCATAGAACTGCTCTCCAAATACGCTGGAGATTACATTGTGCTGACCAGCAAGTCTCAGTTGAAAGACCTTCAGGCAGATCCGATCTGGGGTTCATTGCCTGCTATCAAAAATGGAAAAGTGTACATATGGACGGAAGAACAATCCTGGTTCCGTGACCCTATTGCCTTGTTAAAACAGACACAGGATCTGGCTGAATGGATTATTGGACTTAATACACCGTCTAAATAAGGAACTTCAAAAAACCGTGCCGCCCAGTTTGCTGAGCAGCACGGTTTTCATTTTCTTATGTAGGACTGAACAGTAGAGGGGATTAGCTGCCTGTACGGAGATGAAATAACAGTGTGGTGTGATTACCGTATAAGAGTTTATTCGCTCTTTTGTTCGTTCTGAATTTCTTGCAGATCCTCTAGTTGCAGTGTGAGGTCATTCTCGGGGTTTGCGCTCACAATGACTTCTGACGGTGATTGTTGCTGACCTGGCTGATTCGACTTGGCGGCAGGTTTGATCACGTAGAGACTTTGAACGGAGTTGAGCAGGCTGGCAGGGGTGTCTTCATACGTTTCCAGGAAGAGTACATAGTCTTTGGTAGGAATCAGCTTGAGGTTGTCATCATTAATAATCTCGGTGTTGCCTAGTTGTCCGCCAAGTTGCTTCACTTCAAGTTTTTCCCCGGCAGTGTAACCGCCCTTATAGGATTCAGCGACCTGAATCGTGTGGATCGTATAGATTTTGTCAAAAGAAGCTGGCTCTCCGCCCGGATCGGACGCAGGGTTTAACTCGTTTTCATTGGCAGCATCAGTAACTTGTACGATATCGTTTAAAGCTTCCACACGAGTCTCAACAACACTACCTTTTACAATGGTATTTGCTCTCTCGGACAGGTCGCCAATGCTGCCATAACTCGGGTAATCTTCAGAAGCAATAATGGTCATGGGTGCATCGGATGGGGACGCGGTAGGTGTAACAGAAGAACATCCAACAGCAGATAAAATGAAAATGGAAGAGAGAAGCAGCGTTAATACTCGATTTTTGTTCATGGACAGGAATCCTCCTTGGATTTTTGGGATAAGTTCGTAGCGGATTAGTACTTGGATTTTACGTTATTGATATCAAAAGTTTGGGGTTGGGTCATGGAATTGCGGTTACGGGAGTAAGACATAATGGAAGGACTACTTGTTGTCGGGTTGTCACCGAGCCAGATGGAGTGTCCGAGTTCGTGGACAAATACGCTTTGAATGAAGTTGGATAAGTTGGTCGCGTCAGGGGTGATCGTGGATGCATTGAGTTCGATGCGGAAGCTTACGACTTGACTGCCGGATACGGAGGCGTAGTTGACACCATATGCTGTATTATTGAAGTTTCCTGCGGTGATGGTGTTTGGGGAGTTACTTGTTTTGGTGAATTTTACTTTGGCACCTGCATTGTTCCAGTTGGTAAGGGAAGCGTCCATGGGAGTCTGCCATGCGGCGGCGTAATTATACGTACGAATGGGGATGGTGGTGCTGGGATAACCGTAGGTCAGAAAGGTTGCCGCATAGATGGTACTGCCAAACATCGCAATCGCTGAGAACAACATGATGCTCATCAAAAATTTCCTTTTCATACTTAAAACCTCCAATAAATGTATTTTATTCTCTATTATAGTAACAAGTAATATTGGAGTTGAAATGAGTCCGAGGTCGTTGTTTTTGTCGTGAAAAACATGAAATATATCTTGATCCGACCATAATGGTGTCAAAATAAGTCATTTCCTGTTCAATGTTCATGAATAATTTCCCTAAAATTACAAACAATACGTTCAACTTCTCATAGGGAAAGGTAGTGCTTGAACATGTGCAACCGTTTTTCATTGGCAGCCGATTTGGACGATGTCAGAGATCATTTCAAGATTCAGCGAGTGATGTATTATTACAAAAACCGATACAATATCAGCCCAACCCAGCATACGCCGATTATTTTGCATCAGGATGGTGAGCGTGTATTGGATGAGTTCCGGTGGGGGTTCATTCCATTCTGGGGTCGTGATGCCGTTAACGCAAATCTCATGACAGTGCATGAGAATCCTTCCTATTACAAACTGGTAGAGACCAAGCGCTGCGTTATTCCCTGCAATGGATTATATTACTGGCGGCAAGAGGGCAAAAAAAGTTATGCGGTTCGTGTTGTTATGCCGGATCGTGGCCTGTTCGGTATTGCTGGGTTATATGAGGTGTGGAGAGATACACGGAAAGAGCCGCTTCGTACCTGCACGATGCTTATGACAGGCGCAAACATGGTTACACGCGAGTTTGGCAGTAAAATGCCAGCGATCCTTTCCGAAGAAGAGATCAACACCTGGCTTGACCCGGCAAATACACGGGTGACTCAGTTGTTACCGCTATTGAAATCGTATAACAGTACAGAGATGAATCTGTATCCAGTAACCCCAATGGTCGCCAACGATGAACACGATTGTTACGAATGCGTAGAAGAGATGGATCAGAAGCTGGCTTACGTTCGGAGTTTCTGAGTATCTTTTGGATGATGTGAAGAAAATGAAGAGGGCTGAGAGTCTGGAGACACTCTGCTCTTTTTTTCCTTTCTGAAAATGAAAAGTTGCAATTGCAGTGAAACGTAACTATAATCATTACAGTAAGTGAACGCATATATTCATATATCTATTAAAAGAGATATTTATAATCAGGAGGGAACCACGAATGAATCCAAAGTTTAACCAGATGTTTGAACAAGTTTCACTACCGACTGGCATTACACTGAAAAACCGAATCGTGCTCGCTCCCATGACTCATCTGTCCTCGAATGCTGATGGTACAATATCCGACGCTGAACTTGCTTATTATGCACGTCGCACCGGTGGTGCGGGCATGTCAATTACGGCTGTAGGGCATGTAACAGAGACAGGCATTGGTTTCCCAGCTCAATTTGGTGTTTATGACGACCGCTTCATTCCTGGTCTGAAAAAACTGGCTGAGACCATTAAAGAACAAGGCTCCGTAGCCGTATTGCAAATTTTCCATGCGGGCCGTCTGACGCCTGAACAAGCTGTACCTGCGGGTCAAGTGGTTGCTCCTAGTGCGGTTGCAAGTGAGCGTCCAGGATCTCCTGAACCAAGAGAATTGACGGATGCCGAGATTACTTCGATTATCAAAGACTTTGGTGAAGCGACACGTCGTGCAATCGAAGCCGGCTTTGATGGTGTTGAGATTCACGGTGCTAATGGTTATCTGATCCAGCAATTCTTCTCCCCGCATTCCAACCGACGTGAAGATCGTTGGGGCGGAAGTGTAGAGAAACGTCTGACATTCCCGCTTGCTGTAGTAGATGAGATTCAGAAAGTGGTTGCCAAACATACCAAACTGCCGTTCATCATTGGTTACCGTTTCTCTCCGGAAGAACCGGAAACACCGGGACTCACAATGGAAGATACGTACCTACTAGTGGATGCGCTGAAAGATAAAAACCTGGATTACCTTCATGTCTCTGTGAACGAGTTCTGGTCCAAGCCAAGACGTGGCGAAGCAGATACACGTTCTAGAATGGAATTCATCCTGGATCGTGTGAACGGCAAATTGCCTGTTATCGGCGTAGGTTCAATTCATACTGCTGATCAGGCCGCTGAGGCGCTCCAAACGGGAGTACCTCTGCTAGCCATTGGACGTGAACTGATTATCGAACCGGATTGGGTCGAGAAAATCGAGAGCGGACGTGAAGAAGATATTGAGACGATTCTGACCAAATCCGATCAGGAACGTCTGGTTATCCCTGACGGGTTGTGGAATGCAATCATCCACACACCGGGCTGGTTCCCTATGGCAGAAGATAAATAAGATACACTTCAGAACTGGAATGGAGGGGGCGAAAGCTCCCTCTTTTTGCACATGGTCCAAATTCTCCTTGTCATCGCTCTGTGGTATGATGGATGAACAGGATCAACTGGATAATCAACGGTTTGGAGTGAAGGAATATGCTCGTAGCTGAACGGTATGAGAAAATAGTGGAATGGGTGGATACGCAAGGCAGCATGCGTGTGACCGAACTTAGTGAGCGCTGCGGGGTGACGGAAGAGACGATTCGTCGTGATCTGGACAAGCTCGAACAGGCGGGCAGGCTCAGACGGTCCCATGGCGGGGCGGTCAGCGTAAAATATAAGGATGAGTTACAGTCGGAGATTCCGTATCCGGAACGGGCTGTAGCCCATGCAGAAGAGAAGCGCAGAATTGCAAGCGAAGCGGTGAAAATGGTGGAATCCGGCGACCGGATCGCCTTGGATGCAAGTACAACGGCGTGGTATATGGCGGCAGGATTGCCAAACATTCCACTGACGGTATTAACCAACTCGATTAAGGTCGCCGCTGAGCTGAGTAACAAGGAGCAGATTCGTGTGATTGCCACAGGTGGGCAATTGGCTTCGAAGTCACTGTCTTTTGTAGGACCGCTGGCGGAACGTTCGCTTGATGCCTATCATGTGGATAAAGTATTCCTGTCTTGCAAAGGAGTGCATCTGACCAAAGGCATCAGTGAATCCAATGAATTACAGGCCTTGGTGAAGCAGAAAATGATCCATATTGCGGATGAGGTCATTCTACTTGCAGATTCCAGCAAATTTAACATACAGGCGTTTACCAGAGTTGCTGCGATGAGCAGTGTGGGCAAAGTGATTACAGATCAGGGTGTAGATGAAGAGCACGTTAGCGCATTGATTGAGCAGAATATTACGTGTATACGTGTGTAAACAAGAAAGGAATGAATGTCATGAAACATCCTTTTCATCTGAAAGCGGTATGGAATGGTGGGCGTAACAGTGAGGGAACAATCGATGCAGGTGGATTAAAAACGGTCATATCGATTCCGCAGGAGATGGGCGGACCCGGTACGGGAACTAACCCGGACGAGATGCTGCTGGGTGCAGCCTCCACCTGTTACCTGATCACGCTGGCAGCGATGCTGGAGCGTTCGGATATTACGCCGGATGAATTAACGCTTGAATCGGAAGCAACGGTAGATGTTACGAATAACGTATTTACGTACGAACGGATCGTACATAGACCTCGGATTGTGCTCAGCGCAGATGCCTCTGAGGCGGATCTGACAAAGGCTGAGCGCTTGGCGCATAAGGCTGAATCCTCCTGTATGATCTCCCGAGCGGTGGCAGGTAATGTCCAGATGGAGACACAGCCAGTCATTGTTATCACTGGAGCTAACGCGGTGTGATATACTGAAGAATAGACGATTCAAGTCGTCATTTGTACAAAATAAGGAGAAATTCGGTATGAACACACAGAAGCGCAAGACTAACCTCTGGGTACGTTTAACACGTGCTATGAAGCTGAATTTCCTCAAATTGTTACGTGCTCCCGGAGGTGCTCATAAAGTATCCACCGGATTTGCAATAGGGTTCGGACTGGAGCTGATCGTGATCTCGACCGCATCCCTGATATATCTCATATTCTACCCAATTGTGCGACTGTCTGGGGGTTCGATGCCAGCAGCGATTGTTGGTAACGTGATTGGAAAACTTACGTTTTTGCCTATCATTCTGATGCCGCTCGCGAAGCAGATTGGTTCCTGGATTCTACCTGCTCACAGCATGGGACAAGGACCGGTACATGAGAGTGCATTCATGGAGCTGTTTCGCGGGAACTGGTCGGCCGTGAGTGAATTGTTGCTTGGTGGACTGGATATTCTGGCAGGGATGTCAGTGTTTGGTGTCATTCTGGGTGTGATTTCGTACTTTGTCGTAAAATTCTTCTACGTCAGAGCGCTCAACCGGCGTTATGAACGCCGGTTGGAGAAACGCCGACAAGCGGATCTAGCGTCGGTGTCGCCTCCGGTACTAATCAGGAAGCCATCACAATCATAATCGGCAGCATCAACATGGATGCAGCGGTTGTCCACAGGATGCAACGGGATACAAACTGCGGAGAAGCATTGAACTGTTCAGCCAAAATAACGGCGTTCACTGCGGTCGGCATCGATGCGAGGATCAGCAGCACACTGAACAACGTACCCTCGACCTGAAGCGCGGTCAGAATCACCCAGGAGAGGATGGGCGCAGCTGCGAGACGGACCACAAGTCCGGTCCAGAAGGCTCGGCGTACATTGGGCAGCCAGGGCACTGTAGCACCTTTTGGTCTGAGCATCTGTGCTCCCAGAATGGCGAGAACGACAGGAGAGTAACCCGCGGCCATCATGGAGATGCCTCCATCGAGTGCGTCAGGCAGGCTCAGATTGGACGCACGTAGCATAATGGCGATGCCAGCAGCATAGATGGATGGCATGCGGAAAACGGACAGAATCGCATCTTTTACCGTGAATTGGGATCTTGCGGCAAAAAAGATACCTACCGTATTAACAATGATCATCTGTCCAATGACATAGACGGAAGCCTTGTCCAGTCCAAGTTGACCAAAGGCAAGCAGTACAAGCGGGAGCCCGTAATTCACGCAGTTCGTAAACGTGGACACGAGGGTGAGACCCGCTTTTTCGCTTGCACCCAGACGGAAAACCCGGCTTAACAGCTCGGCGAGTGCCCAGAGGGCAATCAGATTAATAATAGAAAACCAGAACGTGCTGGTGACGTCCGTCCAGGTAATCTCTGCATGCAGCAATGTATTGAAGATGAGCGCAGGGCTCAAAATATAAAGGGAAAAGGTCGAGAGCGACCGGGTATCCCAATTTTTAAAGCGTTTTAACAGAATACCTCCGATCACGGGAAGTGATATCGGCAAGAACACATGGTATAAGGTGAGTAAAAATGAGTGAAGCAATGCAATTCAGTCCCTTCTGGATGAAAAACCTATCTTATCATAGCAGAAGATGCATCTCCTATGAATGGATTTCAGTATGATGATGTGTAGTAATCGCCTTGCTTAACTAAGGATTTCCCTAATGGGCAGCGACAGCGGATTGCTATTTTGATATGGCAGATTTATTATAGAAGAGGTGCAACAAGATTACATACACATAGAGGAGGAAACTGTAATGAGTGAATCAAAACGCTTGCTCGTACTTGCCGGCTCTTACGCCGAAGCGGAAAATGAGGGCATTTATGCATATGAATTGAATGAGGATACAGGCAGCTTGTCCAAGCTTGACGGCATCGCGGGCGTGAAAAACCCAACGTTTGTCAACGTGGATGCTGAGGGTAATAAACTGTATGCGATTGGTGAAACAGCGTCAGCTGAAGGCAATAAAATGTCTGAAGCTGTAGCTCTGAGCATTGATCCTTCTACAGGAAAATTAACGTTGCTGAACCGGAATAACTCCATTTCAGCTCCACCATGTCATATCCAGCGCGATCCTTCCGGGAAATACTTGATCCTGTCCAGCTACCACGGTGGTCTGGTAGGACTGCAAGCCTTGACGGATAACGGTGAAGTGGGAGCGCTCTTGGACGAGAAGAAACATGAAGGACAAGGTGCGCATCCTGAACGTCAGGACAAGCCACATGTTCACTCCGCATTCTTCAGCCCAGATGGTAAATACATGATGGTACAGGATCTGGGCGCAGATAACATCGCGATCTATTCCATTGACGCAGACAAAAATGAACTTGTGCTGCATAGTGAAACCAAAACACATCCGGGAGCAGGCCCACGTCACTTGGCGTTCCACCCGAATGGTCAGTTCGCATATGTCATCAATGAAGTGGATTCTTCCATTACTTCGTTCAAATATGATGCAGCAGCGGGCACGTTGACTGAATTGTCTACTGTATCCACACTGCCTGATGGATATGATGGCAAAGAGAATACAACAGCCGAAATCACGGTTTCCAATGATGGACGTTATGTATATGGTTCTAACCGTGGACATGACAGCATCGTTGTATTTGCAGTAGATGCAGACAAAGGTCACCTGACACTGGTTGAGCATGTATCTGCAGAAGGTGAGCACCCGCGTCACTTTGCGCTGACACCTAACGGCAAATTGCTGATTGCAGCTAACCGCGATACGAACAACCTCGTGACATTCACGGTAGATCAGGAGAGCGGACGTCTGAAATACACTGGTCACAGCACAGGTGTATCCAAGCCGGTATGCGTGAAACCTGTATATCTGTAAAATGATAAATTTCTAAACCAGCTTTGGCTGGATTGAAAATGAAACGATAAAGATAAAGACCCTGCCATGTGGCGGGGTCTTTTATATTGAATATCTAATTGGATGATTAGGCTGTTGTTCTGCTTTAAGCGTGTGGATTGGGATAGAGGATTAATTCTATATTTTATTCACCTAACAACGAATAATTATCAATAGTATCGTGCAAGTAACTACCCCACTTCAAAGTGCGTACTTCCTGAATGGATAGTCAGGGTCTACAATGAGTGAGTAGCCAAAACAAACACTCCATGCATCTGAACAGACCAATTGGTGCAGGCTAAATATCTGATTATTATTTTTACAGGAACGAATCATACTTGAACAACAAAGGAGAAATAAATGATGAAATTGCAATTGGCGCTTGACTTGGTAAATATCCCTGAAGGTATCGCACTGGTTAAAGAGGTTGAACAATATATTGATATCGTTGAGATTGGTACTCCAATCGTTATTAATGAAGGTTTGCACGCGGTAAAAGCGATGAAAGAAGCATTCCCTAATCTGCAAGTTCTTGCAGACCTTAAAATCATGGACGCTGGTGGTTATGAAATCATGAAAGCAGCTGAAGCTGGTGCGGATCTGATCACTGTGCTTGGGGCAACCAATGACAGTACGATCAAAGGTGCAGTAGCAGAAGCGAAGAAACAAAACAAACAAGTTCTTGTAGACATGATCAACGTGCCTAACCTGGAACAACGTGCTCGTGAAATTGATGCGCTTGGCGTAGATTACATCTGTGTACACACAGGTTATGACCTGCAAGCTGAAGGACAAAGCCCGTTCGAAGATCTGCAAACGATCAAAGCTGCTGTGAAAAATGCTAAAACGGCTGTCGCTGGTGGAATCAAGCTGGAAACATTGCCAGAAGTAATCAAAGCACAACCGGATCTGGTTATTGTAGGCGGCGGTATCACAGGACAAGCAGACAAAGCGGCAGTTGCAGCTGAAATGCAACGTCTCGTTAAACAAGGGTAAGCAGATGAGCAAAACACAGTACGCATCTGACATCTTGAAGGAGCTGGAACGTACGTTAAGCCAGATCGACGATGCAGAGATGCAAGCGATGGCTGAGCACATTCTGGCTGCGGAACAGATTTTTGTAGCAGGAGCAGGCCGGTCAGGACTTATGGGGAAGGCTTTTGCCATGAGACTGATGCAGATGGGGCTTCGTGTATATGTGGTGGGCGAAACCGTAACACCTGGGATCAGCTCGAAAGATTTCCTCTTGCTGTGCTCTGGCTCAGGAGAGACAGGCAGTCTGGTGGCCATGGCTCAAAAGGCTAATCAGGCTGGTGCGCCTGTAGGTCTCATTACGATTAAGCCAGAGTCCACGATTGGGAAATTGGCAACTACGGTAGTGCGTCTCCCGGCTTCAGCCAAAGAGGACACAGCAACTTCCGGAGCGGCAGTAACCATTCAGCCGATGGGCTCGTTGTTCGAACAAGGACTGTTAATCGGCATGGATGCTCTCATCCTTACGATGATGGAAATGAAGGGTATGACCGGAGCGGATATGTTTGGCCGCCACGCGAACCTGGAATAGTGAATAGATGAAAGACCGGAATCCTTTGATTATGAAGGGTTCTGGTCTTTTCTGCGATACATAATCATTCATCTGTATAGGTTTTATCCTTGATTTACAGTTAAACTTTGCATCCCGACCAGGCTGTAGTAGAATTAATAGATAGCTGTATCGAATGAATGTACTTATTACATCATGCATGGAGCGGAAAACTTACCTCGTGTGAAGTGTCCCCGTGATATGCGTATTATACGCGATATAAGATTGAAGATGAGGGGGCTCGGAGCCATGGCGTCCGAAGTGAAGGAACGGATTAATCTGAAAGAAATCAACTGTGAGAAGGAATTGACCCTTGCGGTGATCGGTGGCAAGTGGAAACTGATTATTTTGTGGCACTTGGGCCTGGAAGGCACCAAACGTTTCAGTGAGCTGAAACGCCTAATCCCTCATATTACCCAGAAGATGCTGACCAACCAGTTACGTGAGCTGGAGGAAGACAAACTGATTGAGCGCAAGGTGTATGCAGAGGTACCACCTCGGGTGGAATATACGTTGACAGATCACGGTCAAAGCCTGATGCCCGTCCTGCACGCAATGTATAACTGGGGTAAAAATTACGGTGAAAATGTAATCTGGAAAGAAAGCTAAATAAGTAAGTTCTATAATGAACCGCCGGGTAAATGGATTCTTCCATTACCTGGCGGTTTTTTTAGTTACTTTCAGAACATGGTCACATGAGCAAAAGCATATACTGGCCTTTATCCTAGATACCCCTTTTATATAGATGGAACTAAACATTCACACGAGAACGTAGAGGACAGAAAGAACCTGAAGAAGCGGAGCGTGCGCCTTTATCACCGGATTTTTACCTTTGAAAAAGGGGAATCAAAAAATCTGGGGATAACAGCGATCGGAAGGTTGTTCTGTCATCGAAGTGGTAAGTGAGAATAATCTTTAGTCCAATCTATACTCCCTTGAACTGGAATATGATACGATGAGAGATATTGGAAATGCAAGGAGGATGACAACTAAAGATGGAAAAAATACGTACACGTGCTGAGGTAAACCCAGAAACCACTTGGGATCTGAGAGACTTGTTTGTAACCGATGTAGAGTGGGAGCAGGAGCTTCGATCACTTCCGCTGGCTGCTGCCCAGATCGAAACGTTCAAAGGACGTCTGGGCGAAGGCGCTGAACAATTGCTGGCTTGTCTGGATGCGCGTGAAGCTTTGCAGGAGCGGATCGGCAAGACGGCTTCTTATGCTCGACTGAAGCAGTCAGAGGACAGTACCAATCCGGTCAATATTGAGAATTCAGCCAAGGCAGGAGATATCCTATCAAATCTGTCTTCGTCCTTGTCTTTTGTCAATTCGGAGATCGTTGATCTGCCGGAGGGAACCGTTGAACGTTACCTTGAAGAACTTCCGGGATTGGAGCCGTATGCGCGCAGTTTGGAGCGTTTGATTCGAGAAAAAGCACATCGGCTTACGCCTGAGACCGAAAAGGTACTCGCTTCATTAGGAGAGGTACTGGATTCGCCATACCGTATCTATCTGCGCGGTAAACTGGCAGACATGACGTTTGACGATGCTCTCGATGGAGAAGACAATAATCGTCCGTTATCCTGGTCATTCTATGAAAATAATTATGAGATGTCGTCTGATACAAAGCTGCGCCGTTCTGCTTATGCTGCATTCAGCTCGACATTAAATGATTACAAAAATACGTTTGCAGAAGGTTATGCAACCGAAGTGAAGAAACAGGTTGTTTTATCCAGGCTGCGTGGTTACGACGATGTTACAGATATGCTTCTCAGCCCACAGCAAGTGAGCAAAGAGATGTACAATAATATTCTGGATATTATCCAGCAGGAACTCGCACCTCATATGCGCAGACTGGCGGCTCTTAAGAAACGTGAGCTGGGTCTGGACAAACTGATGTTTTGTGATCTGAAGGCGCCGCTTGATCCTGAATTTAGCCCTGCCATTACATATGATGAGGCGTGCATACTCATTCGAGAAGCACTTGATGTGCTTGGGCCGGAATACGGCGAGATCGTAGAGCGCGCATTCAGTGATCGCTGGGTGGATTACGCAGATAACGCAGGCAAATCCACAGGGGCATTTTGCTCCTCTATATATGGTTCACACTCCTATATCTTAATTTCATGGGCGAACAATATGCGCGGAGCATTTACACTTGCCCATGAAGTGGGGCATGCGGGCCACTTCATGCTTGCGGGACGTTACCAACGTCTCACGAATACACGGCCATCTCTTTATTTCATTGAGGCACCGTCGACCATGAATGAAATGCTGCTGGCCGATCATCTATTGAAGCGTTCCGATAATCCGAGAATGCGTCGTTGGGTCATTTTGCAACTGTTGAACACGTATTACCATAACTTCGTTACACATCTGCTGGAAGGTGAATTACAGCGCAGGGTGTATGCACGCGCAACCAATGATGAGCCCATTACGGCGAAGACGTTAAGTCAGCTCAAAGGAGACATCCTTTCCGAATTCTGGGGACCCGATCTGGTAATTGATGAAGGGGCCAAACTCACGTGGATGAGACAACCCCATTATTATATGGGACTATATCCATATACCTATGCGGCAGGCTTGACGGCTTCTACAGCGGCAGCACAGCAGATTCGGGAAGAAGGACAGCCTGCGGTAGATCGCTGGCTTGATGCACTCAAAGCTGGTGGAAGTCTCACCCCACAGGAGTTAATGAAGCTTGCGGGTGTGGATATGTCCGGACCTGAGCCGATTCGTTCTGCGGTTGCTTATGTCGGCAGTCTGGTCGACGAACTTGAACGTCTGTATTCCTGATCTGGTTCATATAGTATACGGACAAGGCAGAACGGGTTGTCTGCATGCACCGCCTTCCTTGCGTGGGGGCGGTGCATCTTATTTTTGCAAGGGGAAAGGAACGATGATGAATGGCATTAACGAGCGTGTCCTCATCGATGGGCCGATTAAGCGTAGACGGCTTTGGTGTGTTTGACGACATGAATGGAGTACCAGGTTTTGAAGGCAATCAGGGTGGTTTTTTTTCGGGATTTAATGAGTTTGCTTCAATGAATGCATTTGCTTCGATTTTCATTGGCGGCATATTTCTCATCATTGCGGGAGTTATCGTTTATGTTATAATTTCAGGGGTACGCACGTGGTCATCGAATAACGCAGCGGCCTTGTTAACCCTGCACTCAACGGTGGTGGCCAAACGAACGGAAGTCTCAGGTGGCAGCGGCGATAGCAGTGCGACTACCCGGTATTATGTTACATTTGAATTCGACAATGGGGAGCGCACTGAACTGATCGTTGGTGGAAACCATTATGGCATGATGGTGGAAAATGATCGAGGGATGCTGACGTATCAGGGAACACGCTTCAAGCATTTTGAGAGAGATGTACAACCCCAGTCGGGGGTAAGCAAAGGTCAATTTTATACGTAAAAAAAAGAAATGCGGCTCCTCCCAGGTGGGAGAGAGTCGTTTTTGGTATACCCAAAAGAAAGAAAAATCGAAGGGTATTCAAACGCTTACAATGGTGATATACTCGTAAAATAAAGTAAAACAGTATTAAACAAAAACAAACAAACAATAAATACAGAATAAAGTACAGGGTTACGGACTGAATTCAAGAGATGCCGTTTGGAAAATAGGATGGGTTCGAAAGGTTGGTGAAGCGCGGTGAGTGTGCTGGCTTATGATTTGGGCGCTGGGAGCGGGAGAGCGCTACTGGGACATCTGAATGATCGAGGGATCGAAACGAGCGAAATTCATCGGTTCAAGAATGAACCAGTGAAGGTTGGCGAGCGGATGCACTGGGATATTCTGCGATTGCATCATGAATTGTTGCAGGGGCTTACCCTTGTGAAACAACAGAGAGAACAGCCGGAGAGCCTGGGGATCGATTCCTGGGGCGTTGATTTTGGTTTGCTTGGCAGTAATGGTGAGTTGCTTGGTAACCCGTATCATTACCGTGATACACAGTTTAACGGCATGATGGATCAGGTACGGCAAGAGCTGACCTCTCAGCGAATTTTCGAACGTACAGGGATACAGTTTCTTGGCTTTAATACCCTGTATCAATTGGCAACGCTTCAACGTAGCGGTTCCCCGTTACTTCATGAAGCAGAGCGTTTTCTCATGATTCCGGATTTGCTACGTTATTTCCTGACAGGGGAAGCGGTGAATGAGTTCACCAATGCAACCACAACACAATTATACAATCCATCGGCTGGTCAATGGGACAGTGAGTTGCTAGCGCATATTCGTATTTCGGAAAAACTGTTCGGTGAAGCCGTACTGCCAGGTACCCGTGTTGGACAGTTACGCAGCAGTATCTGTAACGATCTGGGTCTTACCCCGATTCCTGTGATCGCGGTTGCAGAGCATGATACGGGTTCAGCCGTTGTGGCTGTTCCTGCAACGGAACGTTCATTTGCTTATCTGAGCTGTGGAACCTGGTCCCTGATGGGTACGGAGATAGATCATCCTGCGATAAGTAGCCAGAGTCTGGCCTTGAATTTCACGAATGAAGGCGGGGCGGGCGGAACATTCCGTCTGCTGAAGAACATCATGGGACTATGGATTTTGCAGGAAAGCATGCGGGAGTGGGAGCGCCAGGGGCAGGGAATTAGCTATGATGCGTTATTGGCGCAGGCGGAACAAGCACCTCCATTTGCCAGTTTGTTTGATCCGGATGATGAACTATTCATGCCAGCAGGAGATATGACGACCCGTATACGTCAGTATTGCCGTGATACAGGGCAAGTGGTACCAGAGGATCAGGGGGCTATTGCCCGGGCAATTCTGGAGAGTCTTGCATTGAAGTATAGAAGAGTTCTGGAATGGACGGAGCAATTGTCGGGTCAGGCGTTCAACGGATTGCATATGGTCGGTGGAGGCATCCAGAACCGCCTGTTATGTCAGTGGACTGCAAATTCCATTGGTAAGCCGGTATGGGCAGGTCCAGCAGAGGGAAGTGCCATCGGGAATATGGCTGTGCAATGGATGGCGAGCGGAGCTTTTAAAGATATCTGGGAAGCTCGTAAGGCCATTCGTGATTCATTTCCGGTAACTGTGTATGAGCCGCAGGACGGATCAATCTGGGAAGATGCTTACGGCAGATTTCTGCGTGTGACGGCTTCATCTAATTCACAAGCGGGGAGTGAGGTGTAACATGCTGGCAGCCGAGCGGTATGACCGAATTGTGGAGATGGTGAATGTAAAGGGCAGTATGCGTGTATCCGAGCTTAGTGAGCGCTGCCGGGTGACGGAGGAAACCATCCGGCGGGACCTGGATCGGCTGGAACAGGCAGGCCGACTGCGACGATCTCACGGTGGTGCAGTAAGTGTGAAGGAAGATCAACCGGAGATCCCTTACCGGATCAGGGAGACAACCCATGCAGAAGAGAAAAAACGGATTGCACAAGCGGCTCTGGCGATGATTAATCCGGGTGATCGCATTCTGTTGGATGCGAGCACAACGGCAGGTTATATGGCAGCGAACATGCCGGATTTTCCGCTGACGGTCTTAACCAACTCGATCCAAATCGCTACTGAACTCAGCAACCGTGACAAGGTTGAGGTCATCTCAACAGGGGGCCAGTTGGCATCTCGCTCGTTGTCTTTTGTTGGGCCGCTGGCGGAGCGTTCTTTGGAAACGTATCACGTGGATAAAATGTTCATGTCGTGCAAAGGTGTACATCTCGAAGGCGGCGGAATCAGTGAATCCAATGAACTCCAGGCAAGGCTGAAGCAGAAGATGGTTGGCATATCCGATCAGGTCATCTTACTTGCAGATGCCAGTAAATTTGGTGTCCGTGCTTTTGCCCGAGTATCCGGGTTAAATGCAGTCCATATGATTGTTACCAATCAGCCATTGGAGGCTGAACAGACAGAACGTTTGAGCGGATACGATATTTGTATCATCACGGTTTAATCTTTTGGATTTTATCTATATAAAATGAACTAAACATTTACACGAAACGGAGTGTCCAGTGTAAATATTCTTAGTCAATTTATCTACTAATCAGTTAATAGGAGCGTGTAATTATGAAGGTCTCCTTATTCATTACCTGCCTCAGCGATGCCATCTATCCCCGAGTGGGGGAAGCCATGGTCAGATTGCTCGCCGCTCATGGCGTTCGGCTGGATTTTCCGCCGGTGCAGACCTGCTGCGGTCAGCCTTCCTACAATAGCGGGTACTGGGATGAGACTCGGGTAGCGGCCAAAACGATTCTTGAAGCGTTTGACGACAGTGATTTTGTGGTATGTCCTTCGGGATCGTGTACGTATATGATTCATCATTATCCCGAGCTGTTCGCGGATGAACCAGTATGGTTGGAGAAGGCAAAACGATTGGAAGCCAAAGCTTATGAGTTTACTCAATTCCTCGTTCAGGTACTCGGGATAACCGATCTGGGCGCACATTTTCCGCACAAAGTAACCTATCATCCATCCTGTCATGGCAGCCGTCTGCTGGGTGTAAAGGATGAACCGATGGCGCTGCTCTCTCAGGTGAAAGGACTGGAATTGGTTCCGCTTCCTTTCGCTGAGGATTGCTGTGGGTTCGGGGGTACGTTTGCCATTAAAATGTCCGATATTTCGGGAGCGATGGTGACGGAGAAAGTTGATCATGTCAAAGAGACACAAGCCGAAGTGCTGGTTGGTCTGGACATGGCCTGTCTGATGAATATCGCAGGTAATCTGCGTTATCGGAATGAACCGGTGCGTGTGATGCATCTGGCGGAACTACTGTATGAGGGGGTGCGAACAGGATGAGCCAACCGGGAGTTATGGATACTACGGTCAAAGAACGTGCCGGACTGGCCTTGAATGATGATTTTCTGCGTAAAGCAGTCAAATTCACGACAGAACGATTGCGTAACGGGAAGAAGTCTGCCTCAGAAGAACATGGAAATTGGGATGAGTGGCGGGAACGTGGCCGTCAGATTCGTTTGCATACAATTGCGTATCTGGATTATTATCTGAATGAATTTGTGAACAACGCCCGTGCGAACGGGGTTCATATTCATTTTGCAGATACATCGGTGGAAGCAGCGGCAATTGCGCTGGATATTGCGGCGCATAAGCAGGCTTCTACGGTGGTGAAGTCCAAATCGATGGTGTCGGAGGAAGTACATCTGAATCATGTGCTGGAGTCGGCGGGCATTGAAGCCATCGAGACCGATCTGGGTGAATACATCATACAGTTGGCAGGCGAAGCCCCATCTCATATTGTCATTCCAGCGATCCATAAGAACCGCTACCAGATTGCAGAGTTGTTATCCAAGGAAGCGGGTGAAATTCTGGAGCCGGACACAACGGTACTTGCTGGATTTGTTCGCAAAAAGCTGCGCGAGAAATTCCTCGAAGCAGATATCGGCATGACCGGCTGCAATTTTGCGATTGCAGAGACGGGTTCCATGGTTTTGTTTGAAAATGAAGGTAATGCCCGTATGGTATCCACTGTTCCGAAAACGCAGATTACACTGATGGGCATGGAGCGGATCATCCCGTCGTGGACGGATCTGGAGGTCATGGCAACCTTGTTGCCGCGTTCCGCAACAGGTCAGAAACTCACGATGTACATGTCAGGCATCACAGGTCCTCGCCGTACAGCGGATGCGGATGGACCAGATGAAATGCACATTATTATCGTGGATAACGGTCGATCCTTACAGCTCGGTGATCCCGAATTCCAAGAACTGCTGAATTGTATTCGCTGCGGCGCTTGTCTGAATGCTTGCCCGGTATATCGCCATATTGGAGGTCATGCCTATGGCGGAACATATAGTGGTCCGATTGGCGCGGTACTGACACCTGCGCTCAATGGCAACATTGATGAATGGAATGATATTGCTGGTGCCTCTAGTCTTTGCGGGGCCTGTTATGAAGCATGTCCGGTCAAAATTCCGCTACATGATATGCTCGTTTATCTACGTAGGCGTAAAGTGGAAGACGGCCATGGAAACAAAATGGAGAGCATGGGCATGAAGGGTTTTGCTGCCGTGGTTTCCAATTCCAAACGTTTCAGTGCGGCCATACGTCTGGGACAGATCGGGCAGAAGGCAGTTGTACGCAACAACGGCATTTCACTCAAATTGGGTCCACTTAAAGGCTGGAACAATTATCGGGTTGCGCCAAGCCTCGCCAAGAAATCCTTCCGGCAACAATGGAACAAGCTGGATCAGGAACTGAACCAGGAGCAACCGGCCATGGATTCTTCCGTTCGCAGCCGTATGGAGCAGATTATTCGTGAGCGAGAAGAAGGGGAGGGTACTAAGCATGGTCACTGAACATCAGCAATGGCTTGCACAATTGGAGAAGAAGTCCATTGAGAAACAGGAGCAGTTCATGAATGACATTGCTTCGAAATTGAGAAGACCAAGGCAACGCCATGCACCGACCCAACCCTTTCGGGGAGCACCCGACTTTTGGACTGAACTGGAATGGGATGAAGAGAAGCGTATTCAAGCATTTACGGATAACTTTGTGAGTGTAGGCGCACACATCGCCCGGGTTCAGAACATGGAAGAAGTATCTCAATTTATAGCCAACAAATCTCATGAACTGAGTGCCAGGTATATCATTCGTCAGAATGAACAGGCGTTACAGGATCTCGGATTGGAAGAGCAGCTTCCCGATGTGCAGATCTCAGTCTGGAATAGTCAGGCTGATGAGAATTGGAAGGCTCGGGCAGCTGAGGCGGATCTCGGTGTGGTTATGGCGGATTATGCAACAGCATACACAGGCTCGGTCACTGTGCTTTCTTCACCGGAAAAAGGTCGTTCAGTCAGTCTCTTGCCTACGGTACTCATCATCATTATTCCAGTAGATCGACTGTACACCAGACTGGGTGAGACGCTGGATCGATTTGACGAAGCGGGAAGAGAGAATCTTCCGGCAGGCATCCACTTTATTTCAGGGCCAAGCCGATCTTCCGATATTGAAAATGATTTAACCATTGGCGTTCACGGACCAGGCATTGTATATGGTTTAATTATGGGTTAACGGTGTGTTGAGTGTGATGGCACATCATGATTTTGATAACTGTCCGAGATGCAGTATTTGACTGCTGAGGGCAGTTTTTTGTTCACGATTTATAGTTAAAAGCTATTAAAATTATATTAATTATATATTTCACCTATTAATAATGGAGGTGTATAATCCATTTCAAGAGAGAATTCATATGAGATACAAAAGAGAAAGAGGAGGATGAATACAGATGAGTATATTTTCTTACCAAGTTCCGTTTATGGATGGACACAACGATGATTTTTCTGCTTTTAAAGGGAAGGTTCTGCTTATTGTGAATACAGCAAGTCGGTGTAGCTACTCCCGGCAATTCAGTGAACTTCAGCAGATGTATGAGAAATATGGTGATCAGGGGCTAGAGATTCTGGCGTTTCCATGCAACCAGTTTAACGACAAAGAACCTGGGAATAACACTGAGGTAGCCGAGTATTGCAGAAGTCAGTTTCAGATATCCTTTCCGATCTTGGAGAAAATTGAGGTCGTTGGGCGATCGATGCATCCGTTGTTCCGTTATCTGATTGAAGAAGCGCCATTTCAAGGTTATGATCTGAACACGAAGGAAGGACAGTGGATGGACACCTTTGTGAAGGAGAAACATCCAGAATTGTACCAAGGAGACGGGATCAAATGGAATTTCACCAAATTCCTGATTGACCGTAATGGGGACGTCCATGGCCGTTATGAAACGACAGTAGCTCCATTAGAGATGGAGTCAGCTATTCAGGTTCTGTTAAAGAATTCATAAGTATACCTTAATCCCTGTCCTGAGGTCCTATGACTTTGGGACTGTTGAAGATTAGAACTGGAAATGTTAGGGTAAAAGAAGATAACGAAGGCTTCCATTTTTTTTAATCAAAAATGACCAATATACCATTTCAGTCAGTTAGTTCTTTAAATGGTTTTATCGTTATCTGGATGAAATATGAAAATGTGCAAAAAATAACTTGAATCTGTTGATCTGAAGAGTAAGTGTAATCACGTCTGTAAATCAAGTCATTATTTTTTAGTTGTAGAACTCTTAACTTGGGAAGAAGGAGTGAGCGTCATGCCACCAATTTCAGTGCCTCAACCAAAAACATTTGGCCCACTAGGCAATTTGCCGCAATTGAACTTTGAAGAGCCGGTGCAATCCTTGGTGAAACTGGCTGAAGAATACGGACCGATCTTTCGTATGGAGTACCCTGGGCGAAGTGAATTGTATATTTCAGGTCACGAACTGGTCGCCGAGGTAACAGATGAATCCAAATTCGACAAACGGGTGTGGGCACCCCTTGCGAAGGTTCGTGCTTTTGCGGGAGATGGGCTATTTACGAGTTGGACCGAGGAGCCAAATTGGAAAAAAGCCCATAACGTACTGCTGCCAAGTTTCAGTCAACGTGCGATGCAGGGATATCACAACAAAATGATTGATCTGGCTGTGCAGCTGGTTCAGAAATGGTCACGATTGAACCCGGATGAGACGGTTAACGTTCCGGATGATATGACACGTCTTACGCTCGACACGATTGGCCTGTGTGGGTTTAACTATCGGTTTAACAGCTTCTATCGGGAAGAACCACATCCATTCATTACGAGTATGGTTCGTGCGTTGGATGAATCCATGAGTTCATTGCAACGACTGCGTCTGCAAGACAAGCTGATGATCACCAAAAAGAAACAGTTTGAACAGGATATCCGTTCCATGTTCTCTTTGGTGGATCACATCATTGCCGAGCGTAAAGAGAAACCGCAGGAAGGCGCAGATGATCTGTTGTCCCACATGCTTAGCGGCAAGGACCCGGAAACAGGAGAAACGCTGGATGATGAGAACATCCGTTATCAGATTATTACATTCCTGATCGCTGGACATGAGACCACAAGTGGACTGTTATCCTTCGCTGTTTATTATCTGATGAAGAATCCGGATACGCTGGCTAAAGCCCAAGCTGAGGTGGATCAGATTCTGAAAGATCCGGTTCCAACGTACAACCAGGTTCGCAATCTGAAGTACGTTCGTATGGTTTTGAATGAAGCATTGCGGTTATGGCCTACGGCCCCGGCATTTTCTCTGTATGCAAAAGAGGACACGGTACTTGCGGGTCAATATCCTTTGCAAAAAGGAGACAGTGTCAGTGTACTTATTCCCAAGCTGCATCGTGACCGCGAAGCATGGGGAGACGACGTAGAGGAATTCCGCCCGGAACGGTTCGAAGATCCGAGCAAAGTGCCGCATGATGCCTATAAACCTTTTGGTAATGGTCAACGGGCCTGTATTGGTCAGCAGTTTGCACTTCAGGAAGCAACGCTGGTACTGGGCATGGTGTTGAAGCATTTTGACTTCATAGATCATTCTGATTATCAGTTAAAAGTGAAAGAAACGCTGACGCTCAAACCGGATAACTTCACAATTCGTGTACGTGCGCGTGGCGGGCAGCCAGTCATGGCCGTTCCGGGTGTAGCGGTTGAAGAACCAAAGCCGGTTGCCAAAAGAACGGAGCCGGATGCAGCCAATGCCCACCACACACCGATGCTTGTTCTGTACGGTTCCAATCTGGGTACCGCTGAAGGCATTGCACGTGAAATTGCAGATACCGCCAGATATCAGGGTTTCCGGAGTGAGGTTGCTACGCTGGATGATCGTGTTGGCAAACTGCCAAAGGAGGGTGCCGTCATTATTGTCAGTGCATCCTATAATGGTCAGCCGCCAAGTAATGCCAAGATGTTTGTCGAGTGGATCGAACATGCAGATGCGAATGAATTCAAAGGTGTGCGTTTCGCCGTTCTTGGATGCGGTGACCACAACTGGGCCAGCACCTATCAGCGTATTCCGCGTTTAATAGATGAACAGTTATCTTCCAGAGGAGCAGAGCGGTTATCACCGCTGGGTGAGTCAGATGCCAGCGGAGATTTTGAGAAACAGGTGGGGGATTGGACAGAGCAATTATGGCCAGATCTCGCACGAACGATGGGACTGAAACTGAACACAAGCTCCAATAGCGAACGCAGTTCACTGTCTGTACAGTTTGTCAGCGGACTCGCCGTAACACCGCTTGCCGATACGTATGATGCACATGTGGCAGAAGTATTTGAGAACAGGGAGCTTCACGACGCGGGCAGTGAACGCAGCACACGTCACTTGGAGATCAAATTGCCTGAAGGCATAACCTACAAGGAAGGGGATCACCTGGGCATTCTGCCGCAGAACCCACCGGAGCTGGTGGAACGTGTACTTCGTCGTTATGGATTCACCGGAACGGAGCATCTGGTTCTGGATGCATCCGGTCGCAGTGCCGCGCATCTGCCGCTGCATCAACCGGTTAATCTGTATGATCTGCTCAGTCATAGCGTTGAGCTTCAGGAGGCGGCAACTCGTGCGCAGTTGAGAGAAATGGCAGCATACACCGTATGTCCACCGCATAAGAAAGAACTTGAAGCGCTGCTTGATGAATCTGTGTATATGGATGAAGTGCGGAATAAACGGATCTCCATGCTGGATTATCTGGTGAAATATGAGGCATGTGAACTGCCGTTTGAGCGTTTCCTTGAATTATTGCCTTCACTAAAAGCCAGATATTATTCGATCTCCAGTTCACCGCGTGTTCAGCCCGATCAAGCGAGTATTACGGTCAGTGTTGTGCGCGCCCCAGCATGGAGTGGACAGGGAGAATACAAAGGCATTGCGTCCAACTATCTGGCTAACCTGAAACCGGGTGACGAGATCGTCATGTTCACGCGGACACCGGAATCCGGGTTCCAACTGCCGGAGGATGCACAGGTTCCCGTTATCATGGTAGGTCCGGGTACAGGTGTTGCTCCATTCCGAGGTTTCTTGCAGGCAAGGCACGTATTGAAGGAACAAGGTCGTGAGGTTGGCGAAGCCCACCTGTACTTTGGATGCCGGAATCCCGAGCATGATTATCTGTACAAAAATGAATTGGAAGCAGCCCAGCAAGAAGGGCTTGTGAAACTTCATACGGCCTTCTCCCGTGTAGACGGGGAGGAGAAATGTTATGTACAGCATCTGATGAGAGACGATGCCCGTCATCTGATTCCTTTGTTTGAAGAGGGAGCGCATCTGTATATCTGCGGTGATGGCAGCAAGATGGCACCTGATGTGGAAGCCACACTCCAGCAGGCATACGCTGATATACATGGCAAATCCGCGAAGCAAGCAGAAGATTGGCTTAATCAACTTCAGCAGGATGGTCGTTATGCCAAGGATGTATGGACAGGCATCTGATGTACACATATGAAGGGTCAGCTTGATCCGTAACTGGCTGAGCGGTGAGATACAGAAGCAGTTCTGTTCTCACCGCTTTTTGACATAAAATGATTCTTCAGCAGATAAGTGGTTGCATGGGTTATAATTATATATTGGAAGGGAGCACCCGTATGCAGACATTTGGGAACCATTGTATGGCTTGCGAAAAGAACCAGCTTTACTTCCGCCTACAAGCCCGTTTCAGGTTTTTTCTTCCGGCGGTTGGCCGATAGATCGACTCGACGCTGGAGAGAGGAAATAAAATACGGGAAGGGACTCTGCCTTTTCCCTGGAGTTCAAGATAATCCAGTCCCACGCCCACAAGGCTGATATTGTTAAATGCATTCCTGGAAGGGAACGTCGTGCGGATTCCGACTCTGATGCCTCGCCGTGTTCGAGGAATATCGAATACCCGAATGGAATTCAGGCTGAGTGGAATGAATATCTGACGGTTTACTTTGATAAACTGCTTTGAAAAGACACGACGAATACGTCCCGGTTCCAACCCGGAGAGTGGAGTATTTAGTTCTGCAAGGTGCCCCTGGAGTTCTGCCAGACGCTGCTGAAGTGTTTTTCCAGTATGGAGATGCTGCCAGCTCATAAGTATTCCTCCGTTCGCCATTTGTACCTAGTATATGAAGGAACGGGGTAGGAAGGTGTACGTTTGATAGCCCATGTTCGTTAAGGCTAACGGGGTTTCTTTTATAATAGAGGAGTGATTCACATGATCGTAGAGATGTATAAAGACCTCATTAAGGATGAGCGTGGCAATTATTATATGGCAGTGCAGATCGAGGGCAATGAACTTACGCTCGTTAATGCTTTCGTCGAAGCGGCATTCACACCTGAACTGATCTACAATGAAGAGTTTCGTACCAAGCATAAGGAGACGGAAGGCGGATTTGTAGGCAAAATTGCGATGGACCTGCTAAGGCATGATGTGGTCATGGGGATGAAGCAAATCGACCGAAAACTGTTGAACCTGTCGGATGTGGAGCAGCAGTTCACGGTAAATTATATTGATACGATTGAATTTTATCGTCACCCGGCGTGGAACCGGAAGGTGTAGAAATAAAGAAATGTAAAAGCGCAAGTGCAGGGGCAGTAAACCTCCGCAACTTGCGCTTTTTGCATACAAACAATTAACGATACGTAGGATGGATGATGCCAATATCGCGCTCGGTGCTCAAATTTCCATCAGCATAACGCTGCATTTCATTTCCTTTGACCCGAATCGGAATGCGCTCTCCTTGATAGTAAAGCTCCCCCTCGACGGTGCGAACGCTCATTCCAATGATGCCTTTCAGATGTCCACTATGATCCGTCACCAGTCGAATCCCTGACGGGCCGTCCAGATGAACCTTGCCTTCCAGATATACCGTCATGCGATCAGGCGTGTTGACCAATTCATATCCTAATCCGTTGACTTTTCGGCTATAAGCCGTGTTACCAGATACGATCTCGCCATGATCCATATCGATGGGGAGCAGTCCGGTAAACCAGAGCTGATTCGATCCAACAGGCATAATTCCGCATAATCGCTCCACATAATCGAGGAGACAGAGGATGGAGGGGGAGTAAGTCTCGGTAAAACCTTGTTCTCCGGTCCACGGGCTTAGTACCTGACCAAATCGCTTATCTTTGGATAGAGCGGACAAGATAGGCTGCATTACCCAAGTTAGCTCCACATATCGATGATGATACTCGAATGCGTGTGGCGCCCGAATCAGACTCAGGAAATTGGATGCCCCTCCCCAGCTGTTATAGGAGGAAAAGGGATCAAATCTGGGATCATCCATTGAAATCGATGTAAACGGGTATTTAGCGAAAAACTTGCTTGTATTCAACAGGTACCGACGCAGTAGGTTATCGAATAATTCACGGTCACCCACCTCGCAGGCCATTACGCGGAGCAACACATCGGATTGGACTCTGACCAATTCGTCATTGCGATCCCGATCATAGAAGAACATATCCTGTTCGTCGTAACAATAACGGAAAAGACTTTCCAGGCTAGACTCGGCTTTTGCTTTCCAATCCGTTCCCGATTCTCCCAGTTCTTCAGCCATGCGGGAAAGATACAAGCGCTGACAATAGATATTGGCAGTCAGATCTGGTGCCAGAAAAGGCAGAATCGGAGAATCCGGGTGATAAGCAGAAGCATCATTCATGTAAGGTGTGTCCGGAACATGCCAGAATCGCGGGGATAAGTCATGTCCGGTGTCAAACGTACTGAAGGCCTCTACACAGCCAGTTCCTCGGGTATTACGGTTGCGTGCAATCCACTCATCGTAACGAACCATAGCCTTATACATCGTGTTCAGGAAAGGCGACTGCTTCCCATGATTGCTATGAAGCTGATAGTGGTTCCATACACTGCGTGCCAGCGGAGTGACCAACTGGATTTGCCGGAAAGAGGGTCCGTTTGCCGTGAGTTTATACGGGAGCAATCCATCTGCTCTTTGCTGCTTGGCAAATGCGAGGTACGTTGTTTCGGACACGGAAGGCAGCAGGCGAGACAGCAGCTGCGCATTGATGGTACCTGTGCTCTCTAACCAACATCCCAGATAGATGCCACCTTCTTGTAAAATAGGATCGTTGTCTCCCATGGGCAGGATACAAGCAAGCAACTTCTCCACCGCTGCATAATACGTAGCTTCCAGTTGTCCGCCCGATGCCGCAAACCGGATACCCGACGCATGCCATTCTTGTAATAACTGCTGATCTTCCGGTTTAACTGGCTGAACTTGATCCATAATCGAAATGTTGCGCAGCCGATTCAGTATCTCTTCTGTCATATGTTCCTCCTCACAGCGTCTGCTTATTGATTCGATTCAAAGATACGAACGGTCCCGTTATAGAAGTCGGAGACAGCTTGCTCCACACTTTTTCGTCCAAATCCGATCTCCTGATTCGTTGTCTGAGCTAACTTGGAGAACTCTGCAAATCCAGGAGGGTTGTAACTCACATCAAATGGTTCAGTCTTCGTTGCTTCAGAGACAAGATTTGTATAGTTATAGACAATCTCCTCCACAGGGCCTGCACCTTCCTGAAGAAGATTTCGATTGGCTTCCGTAACGGGCACGCCACGGTCATTACCAAGGATTTTGGTTGCTTCAGGATCATGAATCCAGAAGTCCATTAATATAGCTACTTCCTTCGGATGTTTGGTATTTGCATAACCCGATAATCCCTGACTGGATTCAAATACAACACCCGTTCCCTTAGGGCCTCGTGGTACAGGGAGTAGCACCAGAGGATCTTCCGTCAAGCTCTGGAATGCAGCAAGTTGGTTGGATGGTAGTAGAGTCATGGCTGCTTTGCCTGTGATTAACAGGGATTTACTGGTGTCATCATGCGGGTTGGACACCTGCAATTCCGGTGTGACTACACCGCCGGATGCCGAAGTCTTCTCCCAATACTGGAACCACTCCAGAATGTCTTCCTTGGTGAATCCGAGTGTGCCGTTTTTCATGTCATACAGTTGTTTACCCCTTTGTTTTAGAAAAATATCCATCCCGTCGACGGTAAAATTGTACGTCCCATAGAAGCCATCTCCGAGCTTGTCGGACAACTCTTTGCTGATGGCGGCATAGTCCGTCCAGTCCCAATCGGATGCTGGCAAAGGCACGCCGGCTTTCTCAAAGAGTGCCTTGTTAACAACAATTCCTCGTGCGTTCGCACCGGCAGAGATATGTTGCAGCTTCCCGTCGAGACGTCCGTATTCGATCATAGTTTCATCCATACCGTCCAAATTCAGTTCGTTGCCAACATACGGGTCCAGATTGAGCAGGACATCTTTTTTGGCATAGTCCACGACATTTCCGCCAAGGAAAAAGATATCTGGTGCTGTGCCTGATGCCAGCTGGGTATTCAGTTTGTCGAAATATCCGGAGGAGGGTGCAAATTCACCTACAATTTTAATATCCGGATGTTTCGCCTGAAAGATCTTCAGGGCTTCATTCGTAATATCTTCCCGTTTCTGGTCACCCCACCACATGATGCGAAGTTCGACCTGTCCGCCCTCGGTCGTTCCATTATCATTACCATTGCCTGCATTATCATTGGCACCTGTATGGTCTGTTCCAGAGCAAGCTGTTACGAGTAACAAAAGTGAAGTAATCATACCAATCATGAAACGTTTGAACATGGTAAATCCCCCTGTCTATTGATATGAGAAACGTGTTGTTACTTCAGACCTGTGGTTGCAATGCCCTCAAGGAAATATCGCTGAAACAATAAAAAGATGATAGTCACGGGAAGCAGTGACAGGGTGGACATGGCAAGTAATGCGCCCCAATCGGATTGTCCTGATGGATCGAAGAGAGAGCGAATGCCCAACTGCACGGTGAACAGATCAATTTTGCTCAGATAGATCATCTGACTGAAAAAATCATCCCAGCTCCACAGGAAGGTGAAGATCGCGGTTGTAATCAGTGCTGGAACGAGCAGTGGCACTACGATTCGGAAAAAGATCTGTGATTGCCCGCAACCGTCAATGGTTGCACTCTCGTCCAGCTCCCGCGGTATACCGCGTATGAATTGAACCATGAGCAAGATGAAGAAGGAATCCTGCGCAAGCCACTTAGGCAGAATCAGCGGGAAATACGTATTAATCCATTGAAGCTCATTATAGAGAATGTACTGAGGCACCAGGGTAACATGGTAAGGCAACATAATCGTAACCAACATCATGCTGAACCACAGGCCTTTGAATCTGAACTTTAATCTGGAGAAAGCAAAGGCTGCAAGGGAACAGGAGATCACATTACCTAACACACTCATGACCGAGATCAGCACGGAGTTGCCGAAGAAACGGCCGAAAGAGATGCCCTGCAGACCTTTCCAGCCATTAATATAGTGCTCCAGCGTGAAGCTGGTTGGGAATAGACTGCCACTGGTGAAAATGAGATGGTTTGGTTTAAACGAACTGAGAATCAACCATAGTACTGGATATAACATCAGTAGACCGAAGAGTATAATGGCGGCATGCCTCCCGGCCTGAACCAGTTGTCGTTTGATTGGCATATGCATTACCTCCCCTCCTGATTGTCCCCGTAGAACACCCAAAATCGGGATGTAACAAAGACGATTGCGGTGAATACCCCGATAATGACCAACATGATCCAAGCCAGAGCCGAAGCATAACCCATATCAAAGAATGAGAAACCTTTCAGATACAGATACAAGGTATAAAACATCGTTGCGTCGAGTGGACCCCCGCGGCCATCTCCGATCACGTAAGCTGGTGTAAACGCCTGAAATGAATTGATCATGCTCATGATCAGGTTAAAAAAGATAACGGGGGAGAGCATGGGCAGAGTGATTCCGAAAAATTGACGTATTTTTCCCGCTCCATCGACATCGGACGCTTCATATAAGTCTGCCGGGATCTGTTTCAGGCCAGCAAGAAAGATGACCATGGCAGACCCGAATTGCCACACGGATAGTGTAATGATGGTGTAGACCACATAATCTGGATGCGCAATCCAGGATGGTCCCGAGATACCAAACCAGCTTAAAAACTGATTGACCAATCCATTCCCCTCAAAGAGTTGCCGCCAGACGATTGCAATCGCAACGCTGCCGCCCAAGAGGGAAGGGATGTAATATACAGTCCGGTAGATGCCGAGGGCTCGAATACCTTTGTTCAGCGCCATCGCCACCAGTAAAGCAAAGGCGAGCCTTAGTGGAACGGATAAAAAGACATAATAAAACGTCAGCCCAAGGGACCTGCGAAAGGTATCGTCCTCGGTAAAGATGTGAACATAGTTGCTAAGTCCAGTCCAAGTCGGTGATGACAGTAGATTGAATTTGGTCATGGATAAGTATAGGGACGCAACCATCGGTCCCAGTGTCAGACAGAAGAGTCCGATCAGCCAGGGGAGAAGAAACAAGTAGGCTGTGGTATTGTGCTGACCGTATAAGGGCTTGGTCTGTTTTTTCATCATGTGCCTCCCTTCTGAATGGGTAAGAATAATAGTCACCAATTATGAATTCGCTTACAACATACGGCGTTCTCTTGGTAACCACATCATACCGGGGAAGGGGAGAAGCTTGAATCTCATTTCTTCGGATCATGGCTATCGATTTTTTCGGAATGCAGCAAGCGATAGTCTGACGGACTCATGTTGAACATTCTTTTGAATTTCGAACTGAAATAACTTGGCGAACTGAAACCGGTCAGTTCCGTAATATCCCACACGGCTAATTGGGTTTCCTTCAGCAGTTGCAAGGCGTGTTTCATCCGAACACCCGTCACATATTGAATAAAAGAGGTACCGGCACCTTCCTTAAACAATTCGGAGAAATAGGTAGGATAATAGTTAAATCGTTCAGCGAGTAACGTCAGCGTTAGCTCCTGCATGTAGTTCTCCTCGATATATCGCTTGGCTAAGTCTATAACCGTCCCATCCCCATCTTCTGAAGGAAGTTGTCGACCCAGGAAGTCTTGAGCCCATTGCATTAATAAGCGTTCTGCTTGATCTGGCGTCTTAAGCCACAGTATCCATTCCGGGGTCATAGGAAAATCCATCAACAGTGAAATTTGAAAAATACTTCGCGTCATTCGGGAGGGAGAAAGCTGGAATGCCTCGTGAAGTTCCTTGCGGATGATGCTGCGGAAGGAGTCCAGTTCCCCTCGAATGAGGTAACGATGCAGCTTGCGTGTTGTTTCTTCAGGCAGTAATGGACTATAGTCTGTTCCCGCCTGAAGGTTTGGCCCGCTGCCAGCCCGTTCAGCTGAATTCCATGCCAGAAGGGAATGGATATAACCTTCTTTCCAGTGCTCAAGTCCGGAACCAGAAAGTCCCACCCCAATCTTGAGTTCGATGGAAAAAAGGGATGCCGTATGTCCCGAGAGCAGTTGGATGAATTCATGCTGCATACCGTCTTGCACCATGAAATGCATGATGCCTGCGTGTGCCGAATCATGAAAAACCTGGACATTGTCTGAATCAGACTGGGCGATTTCGTAACATACCATTTCGAAAGGAAGATGCATCTGCTCGTGTAATCGATCTTTTCGAATATCCTGCTTGTCCGAGTGACTTATACTCGCGGTGATGAAACAGACCTTCTGATCCTGCCATGATTCGAGATGGAACAATCTGAGCCGTTCTGGCATGGAGGAAGGCGGTAGGCGATTGCCTTTGACGAGATCAAGAAGGAAACGTTCCTTCATTTCCCGGTAATACTGAGAGAGTCGCCATTGCATCAATTCGGAATCGCCTCGTATTTTACGTTTGTCATCCAGATCCGCTTTGATTTTGCCTAATGTGGCTTTCAATTCATCCCGGGTTACAGGTTTCAGTAAATAATCCATGACCTGGCTGCGGACCCCCGCTCTGGCATATTGAAAATCCTCATAACCCGTGATAATGATAATCTGAATAGAAGGGTTATAACTGCGGCAGACATCCAATAGTCTGATGCCATCCATGACAGGCATATTCATATCGGTAATCAGCAAGTCAAAATGTTCAGATTTCAAAAGTTCATCCGCTTCGATCCCATTAGAGGCTTCTCCTGTTATGACAAAACCCATGCCATGCCAATCGACTTTCAATTTTAATCCTTCGCGAACTTCGATCTCGTCATCTGCGATTAATACGTTGTACATCATATTCCTCCTGTACGGGTAGAGTCAGTTCAATGTAAGCTCCTCCGCGCTCATCGTTCTCCACATGGACCGTGAACAAGCCACCATAATGCAGACGACAACGAGCAATGACATTGCTCAGTCCAATATGCCAGCCTTCATTATGCAATATGGATTCCAATGAGGAGGGAGCAACCGGATGTTGCAACTTATTGATTATTTCTGCTGGGATACCCGGTCCGTTGTCTAAAACGCTGATGTGCAGACGATCATACATCCGGTTGATCCGTATCTGTACCTGAGCTGTCGTCTGATGTTGGAAGCTGTATTTCACTGCATTTTCAATAAGTGGTTGAAGAATAAACTTGATGATGACCACGTAGTTCAGTGTACCTTCCAACGTTACTGAAATGTCGAGTTTATGACCGAAACGAGTCTGCAAAATGGAGATATAACGCTGCACATAATCCAGCTCTTCGGTTAGCGGAACACGGTCGTCATTGGTATTGATAGAAAAGCGCATCATTTTACCCAGATCCTCAATGACCTGAACCGTATCATCCGTTCGGCGCTGAATGGCAAGGCTGCTAACCAGCTCCAGAGTATTAAACATAAAATGTGGATTAATCTGTATGAGAAGTGCCTTGTACTCTGCTTGCTGGCGAAGTAGTTTCAGTTCAAATTCATTCTGGATATGCTGCCGCAGCTGACTGATCATGTAACGGAAGGTGAAGATCACATAACTGATCTCGCTCTTTACATTTTTATCCGGAGGCAGAAGTGAATCCGCTTGGTCAAAAGCACCTCGTTGAACCTGTCTCATCGCCAGCACCAGTCTGGTCAAAGGTTTGGTTACGCCGTGGGATAACCATGCAGCAGCCAAGAGGGAGACCAGAATCAGGGCAATCGTCACCACCACAATTGTGCTTTGGAGCTTATGGAGAGAGAGGTACATTTCCTTTTCAGGTGCGATACCCGCCAACATCCAGCCGGTACGTCCCAGTTTCTTGAATACAAGAATGTCTCGCTGTCCTTCCTGGTTTTTGAGGTATGCCACACCGGATTTGAGCGGGCTGTTTCGAAAACGATCGATCTCTGCGGTAGCTACAGCACCCAACGTTTCTACCTGCTGTGACAGAATAGGATTTCCTTGCTCGCCCAGCAGAAAAATAGTGCTATTCTCCGCAAGATGTATGCGCCGGAGCGGCTCCAGAAAATAAGATTCACTGACATTCACCTTCATGACATTCTGCGCTGTAGCATGATGAAAGGTGCCGATGGGCATCAGCAGACTGACCACCGGATTACCATGATCTCTGACACGTTCATGTTGATCGGTGTGTGCAGGTAACCAGCGTTCTCCCAACGTGTAGAAATTCGTATACCAGGATTCTTTTACAAATGCAGGGTCATATGTTACCTGATTCTCGCTGCCAATTCGCAGTCCATTCCGACGATAGATGGATACATCCGAGATACTGGTGTAACTGTTGGTTGCCTGAGTAAGAAAACGGCTCATCGCAAGATTGGCCAGCATCTTTTCTCCTTCGGGCAGGTTCGGATCACCGATCGCGTTATCCCAGTTTTTGCCCATATCACTATTGAAAACAAGAGAGGCGACATCGTAGATCTGCATCTGCACCATGTCTACGTATGAACCGTATTCCTCCATTTTCTCAAGAGCAGAGGATTCGATGTAAGAGCGAATGACCGTGCGTGATTCCTTGAAGAGCAGGTAGGAGAGTGTGCCAAAAGCGAGGACAAACAGGACAACGATAAAGGCAATCAGACGGTTTTTTAAAGAGAAGAACATAGATTTCCTCCTTCTACCGAGTCAACTTGCGTGCAGATTAATTATAAAAATATAAAAAAGACTGCGTGATATGCGCAGCCTTTAAATGAAATTAATAATGTAGTGCAGACCTGGGGGACTTAGAAACGAACCAGATTATTGACGTTGACAGGCAAACCCGTCGCGATGGCGCGATTGGCAGCAATACCCGTCAGAATGGATCTGGCACCGTCCACATGGTTAGCAGCACGATGGAACGGATCTTCTACAGGCTCTCCAAACAGATCATTCAGCAGAACCGGGTCACCTCCGCCATGTCCACCTGCTTTCTCTTCCACTTCAACCTCATATGGCGCATCGAACATCGGGAGAACCCGCAACGTTTTACCGATTAAAGCACCTTCTTTACTTTTGTCACCCAATGAATTGACATAAGATTGCTCCACAATGTTCATTTCAATCCGGCCTTTGGTGCCATTAATGGCAATGCGATAACCCTCCCATGGCTGGTAGGCAACGAGGGAGTAGGTCAGAATGGCTTTGTTCCGATACTTCACAAGAACACCCATTGTATCCTCAATGTTGATGCCATCCCCAAATACACTCTGATCGCGCTGGTAACCATCTTCCGATTCGGCATCCAGATACATGTACTTCATATGTGCGTCTGAATCCAAATGCAGTGCAAAAGGGTCATCCTTTGCGATCGGGTTGCCGGTTGCCCGGTTGTAGAATTGCGTTACACCGCGTTCTTCTGCGTTTTCTCTGCCGTAATACATCAGATCACCAAATGCAAACACGGTATCCGGTTGCGAGCCAATCCAGAAATTCACCAAATCGAAGTGATGGGTGGATTTGTGCACGAGTAATCCGCCGCTATTACGCTTGTCCCGATGCCAACGGCGGAAATAATCTGCCCCGTGGCGGGTATTCAGCAGCCATTCAAAGTGAACGGAAGTGACTTTCCCGATGGTATCATTCAGAATAAGTTCTCGAATCTTAGTATGGTGCGGTGCATAACGGTAATTAAAGGTGACTCTTACGTTCTGACCAGTCCGCTTGACAGCATCCAGAATCTCCTGACATTTCTCCTCATCGATGGTCATCGGTTTTTCGGTGACAACGTCACAACCCAGTTCCATCGCACGAATGATGTACTTGTGATGGGTGCGGTCAACACTCGTTACGATGACATAGTCAGGTTTCTCGTTCTCAATCATCTGATCAAACTGATCTGCAGGATAAGTGGGTACCTCAGGATACTCGTACTTTTCCTTCAATAGTTGATTCGCGTAGTTCATACGGACTTGATTTATATCACAAAAGCCGACAAGCTCGGATGTATCCCTATAATCCCGGGTCAAAGCACCATAAAAAAATTCGGCGCGGCCGCCAGTTCCGACTAATACATAACGTTTCTTGTTACTCATGTCTATCGCCTCCTTGAATATAGCTCTAGACTATAACAAGGGAGTACTTCTTTCGCCGCATTTTATGCGTAACCGCTTTCAAATGCCGCATATTTTGCTATAATTTATGGAAAGGAGAGAGGGCGACATGACAGAACCTTTTCGTGCAGATTTTCATGATCCGACGGATTTGTTGCACATCGAATATGATCGTCGCATTGGATATTTCTCGATGACGGATGACCATCTGCATGATCATTATGAGTTGTATTATCTGTTGTCTGGCGAGCGTATTTATTTCATTAAGGACCGGACCTACCGGGTAAAGGCTGGTGATCTGGTGTTTGTTGACCGCAATACGGTTCATAAAACATTGGAGAGTGGCATGCCTGACCATGAACGGATGGTGCTGTATTTGAAGCCTGAGCTTTTTGCAACCATAGCTATTTCCGCGGAGTTAGTTGAAGGCTTGAAGGAACCCTTCTGTTGGGAGATTCCTATTGTAAGGTTTCCATCTCAAGTCACTGAGGTTCTAGAACGGATGGTTAGCGAAATGGTGGATGAAATGCTTCGTCCTCAACCTGGAAGCAACCTGTTGCTCCGTCACCGGGCTGTTGAATTGTTGCTCCATGCCTATCGTAATCAACACTTGGGCAGGTTAAGCTCCGATGATCGTGAGCCGATTCTTCATCCCAAGACACAGGCAGTTGTACGTTACCTGAATGAGAACTATCAGAAACCACTGACATTACCGGAGGTGGCGGGCATGTTTCGCATTAGTCCGCATTATCTGAGTCGATTGTTCAAACAAACGACGGGCTTTACCTTCAGTGATTATCTGAATCTGTTACGGGTGAAGGAAGCGCAGCGTTTACTGCGAGAAAGTGAAGAATCCATTACGGACATCGCCTGGCTTGCGGGGTTCAGTAACTTCTCTCATTTTGGCAAGATGTTCAAACGTACCGTTCAGGTATCACCAAGAGTTTATAGACAGGAATACAAGGAATCGGGTTCCGTGAGGACCATAAAAGAGGGAGAGAATATACGATGATTGAAGCGAGATTAAATGAACTGGGGATCATTTTGCCACAGGCCAGTGCCCCCGCAGCGAAATACGCCAATGCCGTTATTGTGAATGGAATTATGTATGTATCCGGGAAAGGACCGGATACCTCCGAACGCGGCAAACTGGGATCAGACTTCACAACAGAGCAGGGGTATGATTTTGCCCGGAATGCTGGACTGGAGGTGCTTGCTGTCGTTCGAGATGTGTTGGGTTCACTGGATCGGGTGAAGAGAGTGGTTAAAGTGCAGGGATTCATTAATGCGTCCGCTTCGTATCAGGAGCATCATAAAGTGCTAAATGGTTTCTCGGATCTGATGATGGAGGTATTTGGGGATCAGGGGGTACACGCCCGTTCGGTATTCGGTGCCGTATCTGTGAGGGATAATTTGCCGCTGATCATTGATTCCATATTTCAGGTAGAGGAGTAGGTATAACGATGACAGAATCGTCTTCATCTAATCCGATCATGCTAACGATTCCAGAGAGCTTCCATACGGAACGCCTCACGATTCGAGCACCGCAGTGGGGGGATGGCGCAGCCGTTAATGAAGCGGTCCGTGAGAGTGCGGAGCAGCTGCGGTTGTGGTTACCTTTTGCCGAGAAAATCCCTTCATTGGAAGAGTCTGAAGTGACTGTTCGCAAAGCAAGGCTGAAATATCTGGAACGTACCGACATGATGTTACATTTGCGTGATAGACATACGGATGAATTCGTAGGCAGCAGCGGGTTACATCGTATTGACTGGAATGCACGCTGTTTTGAGATCGGTTACTGGATTCGAACATCGCGAGCTGGTGAGGGTTTGATGACAGAAGCGGTGAGAGGCATTGAGCAATTTGCCATTACTCATCTGGAGGCGAACCGGCTGGAGATCCGCTGTGACGCCCGCAATGTGCGAAGTGCCAAAGTAGCCGAACGAGCGGGTTATACGCTGGAAGGTGTACTGCGCAAGATGAGACGTGACAGCACAGGTACGCTGGTCGATTGTATGGTTTTCTCCAAAATCAGAGGCAGTGAGTTCGAGTAAAGGGAGGGTAGATATGGAGCGAATCGGTCAAGGAAGAACTGCGGAAATCTATGCGTATTCGAACGAGCACATTATGAAGTTATATCGAATGGATTTTCCTCACGAAGCCGTCCAGAATGAATTTAGAATAAGTGAGTTGGCATTCAAAAAAGGACTCCCCGTCCCACAGGCAGTATCCTTAATAGAACATACTACATCGCGAGCAGGCATCGTTTTTGAGCGAATCCAGGGGATTACCCTGTTATCACTTATCATTCAGCAACCGGAGTTACTAGAGCAGCTGGCGTTTAAAATGGCTGACTGCCATTACAGACTTCATTGCGAGCGAGATGATGAAGGAACACTCCCCTTACAGAAGCAGATTTTATCGGGAGCGATTCGCAATGTTCGATTATTGTCGGAGGACGATCAAGCGCGAGTCCTTTCTTACTTAACAACATTGCCTGATCAACAACAGATCTGTCATGGCGATTTTCACCCTGATAATGTTATGCTCAGTGAGGCTGGCGATCAATACTGGGTCATTGATTGGATGACTGGTATGTCCGGTGATCCTGCGGGTGATGTGGCTCGAAGCTGGGTAATATTAATGAGTGCCACATTGCCGGAAGATACAGAGCCAGTTATACGAATGGTTTTTGAAAAGGCTCGTGAATCGCTGGTCGAATTTTACATCCATCATTATATGCAACTTTCCGGGATTACACGTGTAGCAATAGAGTCCTGGATGCTGCCAGTTGCTGCCGCGCGTCTTGACGAGGATTTGCCCGCTCAAGAGGTGGAACAGCTGCTCAAGTTTGTTCAGGAACGAATTCGTCTGTTATAAAAGTTGAATTACATATTATTTACACTGACACTACGATGACAGAATAACCTTTCAATCGCTGTTATCCCCAGATTTTTTTTGATTCCCTTTTCCGAAGGGGAAAATCCGGGGATAAAGGCGAAGCATATGCTTCCGAAGCAGCTTTCTTGCAGAAAGCTTTTAGCTTCGCTTTTTCAGGTTTTTTCTGTCCTCTTCGTTATAATGTTAATAATTAGTTCAACTTCTATAGACGAATCTAATGATTTTTTTATATAAGGGTAGAGAAAGAGGGGACATATTTATGCTGCATTCATTAAAGGCCATACAATCATACAAGTCAGGTAATACGCCGGAAGCCCAGCAGCTATGGCTGCAACTGCTGGCAGCAGCGGAGAAACCCCATATTAACCTCGAACGCATTCATTCCATTGCCGAACTTGAGGGAACTAATCCGGTACTGGACTATACCGAGCGTACACTTCACGTACTGGAGGAGCTTCAGGTTTCTTTTTGGGTGCGAGAAATTCTGGAAGACGTATTAATCTGGTCAGAGACGGCGAAGGCCGGATCACGGGAGCAACGGCGGGTATGGCAAAAGCAGGGCGTTAACTTGTTTGTACACAATGTGGGGTCCGCTCAGTTATATGACTTATACGCAGTGGCGGAGCACCTGGATAATGACATCGATAAGACCAAGGAGACGAGTATATATCAACTTGGTTCTCCGAGTGGTGCTCTGAGTAAGAATGCGGATATAAGCGAGCATGCTGCACTGACTTCACACACACCAAGGCATGAGATTATTCGTACTCTGATTGCTACGCATGGACTTATTGGTCAATACATACGGGGCGAGATTCCATTTGCCGAGAATGCTTCGCTCCACGCCTTGATCGTCAAAGGATGGCTTACTACAGATGAATTGCACACTATACTGATGGCATTAAATGAATGCATTATTGCAGGTGTTGATCCAGCGTTATGGAATCAGGTTCAGGCTGAGGTGCAGCGCATTGTAGGCTGGATTATCGTTGGACCGGATCATGAGGACTGGAGCGTGAAGGAACGGTTATCCCGCTTAAGAAGTTCATCCATTCGGCAGGGAGAAGCTATGGATACGGCTTACGCCAAGCTACAAACGGAACTGGATGTAGAACAGGCGCTGGCTCCGCTGGCTCATCGCACATTATGGTATGTGGAGTCGGCCATGCAGGATTTTTCGTTGCAGGAGATGGTAAAAGTGTTCCTGTTGACGCTTCGCAGCGAAAGTATGAATCCAACATCCATGGAGAGTCGATCTGAAATCGTTCGTCATATCAGCTTCGAACCATTGATGAATACGATGTATTACGACTACAAGGGTGTGAAGAAGCTCAATATTTACAAGAAACGAATGATTGAAAAATATTTGGAACAGTATGCATGGGAACAGATTACGGCTGGAGAGCAGATCGTCTATCCCCATCTAACCCATCGCATTGAACGTCATGCGGATCTGCCGGATACACTGTTTGTGACCTTTGAATTTTCTCCAGCGGCGGAGAAGCTGATTGCATTCTGTATTGAAGCGGAAAAGTCGCCGTTATACGAGAAGGCTGTACTGCTGTTATTTGACCTGTTCGGATTACGCCGGGATGCGTATGATCGTTTCCACAACGAAGAGACGTATTTGTCCGATATGAACAGCTCCGGTGATTACAAAAAAGTACTGCTCGACTATATCGTTGGTAAACGAGTACTGGATATTGGTCCAGGTGGAGGAATTCTGCTGGATCTGATTGAGCAGGAAAAACCGGAAGTGGAGCCGATTGGTATCGATATCTCAGCCAATGTCATTGAAGCGCTGGAACGCAAAAAACAACGTGAGGGACATCGCTGGCAAGTGATGAAGGGCGATGCCCTGCAACTGGAGCAATATGTGCAGCCGGGCACAGTGGATACGGTTATTTTTTCATCCATTCTGCATGAATTATATTCATATATTGAACTGGACGGTCGAAGATTTAATTCCGATACGGTTGTAGCAGCGCTGAGAAGTTCATTCCGTGTGCTGTCACCTGGAGGAAGAATCCTGATTCGGGATGGGATCATGAGTGAGCCGGAGGCGCAGAAGCGCCGGATTCGTTTCCAGGAACCGGATGGGATGCGCTGGCTGGAGCGGTATGCAGAGGATTTTCAGGGACGTGCAATTCAATATGAGCGGGTCTCAGACAATGAGGTCGTATTGCCGATCAACGATGCAATGGAGTTTCTCTACACCTATACGTGGGGCGAAGAGGCATACGTGCATGAAATTCAGGAACAGTTCGGTATATTCACGCCGACAGCCTATGAGAACTGTATTCGAGAAGCGCTGGGTGAACAAGCCGCGATGATTACGTTCCGACATTTTCTCCAGGAGGGGTACACGGAAGCACTTGGAGAACGAGTGATCTTCATGAAGGAAAATGGTGAGCCTGCGCCTTTGCCAGACAGTACCTGCCTGATTGTCATTGAGAAGAAAAAAGGGTTGGCGGATGAATGATGAGTGAGGCCAGTACGTTTTTGTATTTTGTCAGACATGCGGAGTCTCGATATGTTGAAGGACAGGAACGCGAGCGTGGACTGACAGAGCAAGGTCATCAAGATGCGGGAACGGTTGCCAGTCTGCTCCATGGGGAGCAGATTCAACTGTTTTATTCTAGCCCCTACAGGCGAGCGGTAGATACGATTCAGATTCTGGCAGATTGGTCAGATGGAATTGTGGTGACAGAGGAAGATTTGCGTGAACGCCAGTTGTCGAGTTCAGATGTGAAGCATGCTAATTTTCGTGAAGCCAAGCAGCAGTTGTACCGTGATCCTACGTATGCGTATTCAGGTGGGGAGTCTGGTGCACAGGCTCGCTCAAGGGCAGTAGCGGTAATCGAGAAAATTTTGGATAAACATATGGGTCACAAGGTAGTCATCGGAACCCATGGAGATGTAATGACACTTATTTTACAACACTATGATTCTTCCTACGGGTATGACTTTTGGGAGGGTACTACGATGCCGGATATTTTTAAATTGCAGTTTGATGGAACGCGCAAGTTGGTCCAGGTCACCCGATTGTGGGAGTGACAGAGTTATATATGAGAAATGCATTTGCCAGAATGATAGTGGGGAGGAGTGAGTTGGCGGATGAAAATTACGCTTTTGCCTGATACATACTTTATTGAAAATCTAAGCGTATCTCCATTACAGGATAGAATGTACTGCATATTTGATCTCGAAGGTACAGGCATTAATCCGTCTCTACGGATTTTCTGATTCGGTATTACGATCTGAATACAGATGGAATTCACAGGCACAATGCTTTGGCAGATTGTGGTGTGATCGCTGGTATCTTTGAAAGTATCCTTAGCGAATATGAGGAACTTCAATTGGATCATTTTACAGCCGATCCAAAGCAGATGATGAAACGTTTTGTTATACCAGAGATGTATCTGACTTGACGAGGAACTGGAGGAGAGATCAATGAGCAAAACGGATGTGGAGAAGCTACTGTTGGATCTTAACGAGGGACGGATTCTGACCCAGCAGACATTCGAAGGATTGGATGTGGAAATTTACTTGGATGAAAGGGATGCTTCTGCATTTGCTGACGAGTGGATGCAAGCTTTTGTACGATGGGCTCAAGATAAAGTGGTGGCTGAAGAAGAGGTGCTGCGCGCATGTAGGGAACAGGCGTTCAAACAGACCTTGGCTCTCACCGGCGAACCTGAGTTAGCGGGGTATGTGAGTGATGATATGGGTTTAATTGGTGCTGCATTGTTACAGGGTACGGCGAACGATTTCTTTGTGGATCAGTTGTTGGAAAGTTATCGTCAAGGCAGGTTGCCCCTGCGATAAGCGGGGGAGGACCAACAGGGTTGTTTTCGTTTGTATAAAAAAACAACATCAAATGTACATTGTGGGTCGGCTGAGGCATAAGGTACAATTCACCTAAGCAATCGATGAGAATGATAATCATTATATGTGAGATATTCTCACGGTTACATCAACAGATCACATAGGGGTGAAGGGTAACATGGTAGGTTTAGTTAAAGGTTTCAAAGGGTGGACGATTACATTACTGCTCATGGGTCTGGTTATTTCAGGATGTAGTACAAATACCGCTACGAATGCGGAACAGACTCCTGCAACTGAAAGTGGAGCTGCTGGAGAAAATACTTCTGGAAACGAGACAGAGCCTGCGACACGAGTTGTACAGGATGAATTTGGAGATGTGACGATTCCGGTTCAACCACAGCGGATTGCTGGAATATATGTAGAAGATTATCTGAAGGCGCTCGATATTACACCTGTAGTGCAGTGGTATCATCCATTGTGGGGTGTACAGGATTATTTAGGACTGGATGTTCCTCAATTTGATACTACGGGGAGTATTGAAGCTTTGTTGGAATATGATCCGGATCTCATCATTGTAGATGGTGGGGTAGATATGGAGAAATATGAGATGTACTCCAAGGTGGCACCGACATATCGTCTGCCTGAGAGCGTACTGCAGGATTCGAATCAAATTTTGAAAACCATTGCCGATGTTGTAGGGAAACCGGACAAGGGTGAAGAAGTTGCTGCGGCATTTAAGGCCAAGATTGCAGATGCTAAGGCGAAGTTGCAGGAAGCGGTTGGAGACGAGACTGTCGCAGTTGTCCGACTGAATGTTAACGATGATACACTGGCACTGTTCGGTGTGAAAAATCGGTTCACCGGATTTATTTATTCGGAGCTTGGCCTAACACCTCATCCTCTGGTTAACAAGATGGAAGAATACCAGGAAATTCTGTCTGAAGAGGCCGTGCCGCAACTTGATGCAGATCATCTTATTGTGTTCCCTTCCAATGGTGAATGGTCTTCTCCTGAGAACAAGGAAGCCTTGAAGGTACTTGACAGCAAATTGTGGAAATCTCTTCCGGCCGTTAAGAACAATCAGGTATATATTATGGAAAGATCACATTGGCAATCAGGTGCGATTACAGCAAATTCCATGAAAATTGATGATCTCTTGGAAAAATTGACTCCATAATTGAATCGATTACTTAAAGAAAGTTCTTCAGCCAGGGTTGAAGAGCTTTCTTTTTTCGTATACACTATTTTAAATGATAATAATTCTCAGTTAAGGACGATGAACATGTGCCCCACGATAATACAACTGATCCCCAAGCCCTGGCTATGCTCACTTCAGCATATGGAATACGTAGATCACCATCAATCTCATATCAATAAACGTTTGTTATACAGAATGTCGACTTCACACTCCATATTTGTTGTAACGTCTGGGAAAGGTTCAATAGTTTGCTCAGATCGGGAATCTCATCTGGAAAAAGGAATGATTATGTTTGTTCCGGCTGGAACATCCGTTAAAATAGAAGGTTCGCCTTGGACAGAAAGTGAATTGCAGTATTATAAGCTTGATCTTATGGTGGCTGAGTTGAAAGAAGAGACTTCGAACGCTTTGTCTAGAAGAAACACGGAGAAGCAGCAGGAACTTTCCCAAAGTCCAGATTCTCCGACATTATTACCGCTTATGCAACTCAGTTACAGTCCGTGGAGTTCCTGTCTGGAAGCCTTGGAACAAATACTGCGTCAACAGGTCACTGGCGATTGGCTGGAGCAATGGGAGGTACAGCTTCGTTTCCAGGAGTGGTTTCGTGCCTTGCTTCGCCATAGTGCCCTCGAAACAGAAGTACCCGATGACCGTGCCCGTCTTCAAAGTTCAATTCGTTATATTGGCGACCACTATGATCAGACCATAACCGTGGATGAGCTCGCAGCAGATATTGGTCTAACAAGAGCCAGCTACACTCGGCAATTCAAAAAAATTACGGGCAAGCTCCCGCTTGAATATGTAAATGCGGTTCGGCTGGAGCGCTCGAAGCAACTATTGCAGCTTACGGATGATCGCATCCATGAAATTGCACAGAATGTGGGATTTAGCAGCGAGTATTATTTTGGCCGCCGATTTAAGCAATACGCTGGTATTTCACCTGGGTTATACCGCCGTCATCACCGTCAAGAGGTTCGTGTCTTTGCTCCTTATCTGGAGGACTTTGTGTTGGCTCTTGGCGTAAAACCTGTACTGCAATGTTCGCATCATTCTTGGGGCAGGCAGCAATATTTGGGGTTGGATGACGTACCTGAATTTGATGTGAGCCAGATGGATGCGCAGTTTAATCTGGGTAATGTACCGGACTTTATCATGCTGGATAAGGGATATGATCGATGGAATCTGGACCGCTTCAAGCAGGTAGCACCTACATTTTACGTAGATCATTTGGGAGAGGACTGGCGCTCCATTTTAAGATCGACAGCCGATGTGTTAGGGAAGGTGAATCGGGTTCAAGATGTAATTGGTGCGTATGAGGACAAGGCAATGGAAGCTAAGAGTCGGTTAGCACGTTATATGCGTGGTCAAACAGTAGCTTTTTTGCGTATATCTGCTTCGGATATTACTCTCTATGGGGTTCAGCAGGGCTATGTCGGACCTGTAATTTATCAGGATCTTGGACTGACTCCGCACTCCCGTGTGCAGCAATGGACAAGACACGAGCGGAGGGTCTTCATTAGATTGGACCAGTTAAGTCAGCTTAATGCGGATCACTTGTTGATTACATTTGACACTGGAAATTCTGCTAAACCTGGAGAGGAGCGCGAACTGCTCGAAAGGGATGAATGGAAACGTCTGCCTGCGGTGAAGAACGGTAATGTGTATGAAGTAGATTTCATGTCGTGGATGAACTACGGTGTGATCTCTCATGGGAAGAAGATTGAGGATATATTGCGGTTTATGGCGTGATAATGAATGGTCTGTGAAATGTTTTTCGAAAAAATCAAGAAAATCATATAATTTTCAATAATATAAATTTGTGATGTAATTCACGGGCACTCTATTAATCTACTGGTATTATCCTTTTCGTTAATCTATAATCTGCTTGTTTAATAGACTAAATAAAGGAATTTTAATTAGATTGAGGAATATATTATATACAGATAGGATATAAACTAAAGGAGCAGATCAATGATAAAGGATAAAATTCCAATTTGGTTCTGGTGTACCTCGGTAGTAGTTGTCATTATGCTAGTATATAACTTGTTTCAAGTAGATTCTCGTATTAACATGCTTGCACTAGGCATACTAAATATTGCTAATGCCATTCGGATGTGGAAAAAATATCGGAACTCAGCAATTATATTTTTGATAATAGGTGTTCTTTGTGTAGTTTTATTTTTCAAATATCTATATCAATAATCATCTTGAAGCTTGACCGTCATATATCTGGCGGTCTTTTTCGTTTTTAAAAATCAAAACAGTGGAGGAATTACAATGAGCGACAAACTACAAAATAACAAACACGCTGGATTCAACATCAGAGAAAATATTATAACATTCCATTTTAATGTATAATATAGGAAAAATGAATTGGAGAATAGACATTCTATGCGAAAAAAAATCTGGGCCTCGCTTTTAGTAATAGCTGTTATTGGAATGACCCCTGTTACAGCAATATCAACGACTACGGTTGCCGAATCGCATGAAATTTCGGGTGAAGATCTTCCTGAAAGCTTAAGATATGATTCTAACCATCCAGATGTAATTTATGTGAAGGATTGTGGGATCTTCGAAAAAGTTGATTCGAGTTTAGTAGATTACGGCGAAGAAGAAGTTGTGTTCGATGATATACAAAAGGTAACAGATAAAACGAATGTAATTGTTGCTTATGATGCTATTTACATCAAAAAAGGTGAATGGGAATAGCTAATTCCTTAGATTTACAATCTGGAAGCGCAAGGAGAGATTGATTCTTCTTGGGCTTTTTCAATATCCAATAAAAAAATAAAAATTCAAGAATTTAGCTGAATTTTATAGATGAGCAAGTTTATGTTTAGACACATAAACATATATACACTAAAGTGTGCTTGTACATAAACACTTTAGGAGGATTCATGTGAAAACAACATTTTTTAAGAAAGTCGGATTATTTATTGGAGCATTTATTTTTACAATTGGTTTTGCATCTAATTCAGGGGTACATGCTGCGGTAGATTATAGCGGCGGGCTCATGGATAAGATGGTAATGACACTTAGCGATACTGAAAGCAAGGGGAGTAAATCTACATATGCATTAACAGATAATAATGAAGCTACAAGCGCGATTATAGAAAAATGGAACACGCCATCTACAGCGGTGGATCATGCAGTTGGAATCTTTAATGGAACAGTTACAGCGAATGCTATCCGTGTAAAAGCAGATTTTGATGTTTCAATTGGATTATTCGATTCCACTGGAAAGGCGATTTTACCGACGTATTGGTACACAGTAAAAGCAAATCAGGCTGATGGAAGATTAATTTATCTTCCTACAACGTACAAAGGAATAGCAAAAGTTAACTTGTTTAATTACTCCAATACACGGACAGTCAGTGTATCCGAGTTTCAGCTGTATAATATCACACCTCCAGCTAATCCATTAGATCTCGAAGCATCTGCAGATGAATCATCCATTGGATTGACATGGAATGAAGTAGCAACAGCAACCAGTTACACAATTAAAAGATCGACTACAGCAAATGGGCCATATACAACAGTGGCAACTGGCGTAAACAAGGCCAATTATACAGATCCAGATGTAACCTCAGGTACAACCTATTATTACATAGTGACTGCTGTTAATCCTATTGGTGAAAGTGTTAACTCAAACGAAGCATCAGCAATTATTGAGAGCAACGGTCAGGTTGATCCGGAACCAGAGCAACCAACCACACCAGAACCTGAAGAACCTACAACTCCGGAACAACCAGAGCAACCATCCACCAACCGTGCCATCTTTGTCGTCACCATGACAACGGGTTTGGAGAAAGAATTCGACCTAAGCATGAAAGAAGTAAATGATTTCATCAACTGGTATGAAGCCAAGCAAGCGGGAAGCGGAAAAGCTTCGTATGCCATCGATAAACACGACAACAACAAAGGGCCATTTAAGAGTCGGAAGGATTATATCCTGTTTGATCGGGTGCTGACGTTTGAGGTAAGTGAATACTAAAAATGTGAAGTTCCTTCAGCTTAGCTGAAGGGGCTTCTTTTTTGTTCACTACGATGAATTAGCGATATAAATCCATTGACATGTGTTGAGTGTGGCGACGAAGACCTAATGTTATGAATATATAAATACAGGTTAGAACAGCCGACACAGCACTACTGATCCAGATTCGTTCAAGCCCCGAAAAAGAGGAAAACAGCTGAAGCAAAAATTGAGCGATCCATCCCCCCAGTGTGATAAGGGGAAGTGCAATGCCCTGTGTACGCTTGTGAATTAAAGTCAGGAGTAGCATGGGACCAAGCATGCAACCATGCAATGATCCGAACAAATACAGGATTTGAATCGGCGTCATCGACACGGAAAGGGAAATGATGGTTGCTATAAACATGGCCATGCAAATGATGCTGTTCCGAGTACGTTTTTCACCAGAGTTGGCAAGGTTGAATTGTTCCATACATAATTTCAGAACGGCTTGAAACCGGCTCATATAGGACACCGTGAACATCAAAATTAGACATATAATCAACATTCCAAACAAAACGGGTGAATGGGTAATGGATAATAGCGGATAAATCAGAGACGGTATATTTGCCAGCCCACCAGAATGAATGGAGACCATCACGAGCAGTAGAAAAGCCATCAGCACGGTCGCATACATCATGCCGGACATCATAAATGCTGGCACAATTTTGGATCGTTCGATGTGAAATAGACGCTGCCAGGTAGCCGGATCAGCAATAACCTGTCCCAGTCCCACCAATATACCAGTTGCTATAAAAAGCAGGGCAGAATGGTTGTCGATCACAAGCATATAAGGATGATAGAGTCGAATTCCAGAGTAAACCGGGTCAACACCTTGCCGGATAAAATAAAACAAAGGAAACATGATGGCAACGCTGAAAGTCAGAATGACTTGGGGGATAGCCAATGCATAAAGTGTCTGTAATCCAATAAAACCTGCAAGCAAGGAGAAGATGACAATAAAAGCCGTTCGCCCAGCAACTTCGGGAAGATCAAATAATTGATGGAAGAAGAATCCGGACACCATTCCTTGCAGGAGCACCGTTTCCAGAAGTAATATCGCAAACAATCCTGTCATCAAACGAGCCCCTGAAGGTGTCAGTTTGGCTGTGAGCCATTGACTCATTGTTGCCGCATCACCGGAGTGGCTTCGCACATATTTACCCAACCACCCGAATAACATCAGCGCGAGGGCGGTAGCGAGAGAGTACCCCAAAGTGCCGTACAAGCCATAACGCATCAATGCTTCAGGCGAATCTACAATGTTGAGGCCGGTGAGCCATCTTCCAAGCAACGCAATAGTTCCAAGTCCAATACCCAGTTTGACAGGCGTCGCCAAATTTTCGTGGAAATGATTGTAACGCATCTTAATTCCTCTTCTCACGGAACTTTTTGGGTGGCATCCCCACATGTTTATGGAATTGTGTGCAGAAGTAGTGCTGGCTGTTAAAGCCACACCGTTCAGCAACGTCTGCAATATTCAAATCTGAATGGCGGTGAAGAAGCTGTTTGGCGTACTCCATTCGCAATTGATTCAGATATTCAGAGAAAGAGATGCCTACTTCTTCATGGAAGAGTCGGCTTAGATAGGTTGGATTCATGTGAACAGCTGAGGCGAGCCCGGAGAGATTGATTTTTCCTGAAAACTGTTTTTGCATAATCTGGAGTGCTTCCTGAATGACTTTGGACTGCACAGCTGGCGAGTCATTATGATCAAACTCATGCAGTACTTCAAGCAACTCCTGTTCAATAATGGGTTTGGTGATGTAATCCATAACTTTCAGCTTGATCGATTGACGAGCGTATTGAAAGTTGTGGTGTGCAGAGATCATGATAATATGAATTTCGGGGTGAAGACGGCGTAGGTCCTCGGCAACGAGCAGACCGGATTTGCCAGGGAGATTGATATCGAGCAGGGCGAGTTGAATCTGTACTTCTTGTCCAATCGAATTGGCTTGTGTTCCATCGGCAGCTTTGTAGAGACGCCAGAAAGGAAATTGAGGCTGAATTAGAAATTCCAGCTGCTCCAGTTCCAGAGGCTCGTCATCAACCAGCAATACATTCATGATGAAGTCCCCCTATTTGTGATGTATCGTTCTCTGTTTCTAATGAGCTTTCAATATCTCTTCTTGGGTATAGGGCCAACGGACCTCAACGACAGCTCCTCCTTGTGTTTCAGCGGATAAGCTGAGCGAACTCTCCTCACCAAAAAAGATATGCAGTCGTTTTCTGATATTTTCCAGCCCATGTCCTTGAATCATTTCATCTGAGGATATTGGTTTAAGACCCACACCATTATCGATTACGGTTAGCAACACTTGCTTTTGATTTCGAAGACAACGGATGGTTAACTCGACAGGGCCCATTTTTGGTTCAAGTCCATGTTTGAACGCATTTTCTACAATCGTTTGAAGCACAAAGGGAGGGATATAAGCATCAAGCACATTCTCATCGTAATCCGTTACAAGTCGCAAGCGTTCACCGAACCGCAGATGCTGAATCTCCAGATAATGACCGGTATAACGAATCTCTTCTTCCAGACGAATCATGGGCTCATCGGTATTGTACTTGAATTTGAGGAATTTGGAGAAAACCTCGAGTGCACCGACAACCTGTTCGGTACGACGTAGTCTGGCGAGACTGAGAATGACATTGAGGGTGTTAAACATAAAATGAGGCTGGATCTGTTGACTGAGCTGTACATACAGTGATTTTTGGAACTCTTTCTCCAGCTCGATCTGTCTTTTTTGCATCCGAAGCAAGTCCAGTTGTTTCTCGAAAAAAAACAAAATTAATAGCGCAATCGCCCCCACGATGGGAGCGATAATGAATATTAGGACGATGAGAGTAAATTGATCAAGATTAATCATGATGGTCCTCCATACTAGCATCGGGTGTATATTGAATCGGATAGAGCCATCCGTAAATCATAAAATTATTAAATTATGAAGTTGAAAGAGAAATGTATTGTCATATTAATTTATTTTGGTAAGTGATTCAATAGAGGGAAAGCATTTTGTAAATGGTGCCCAAAAAGGATTCATGATTTTAGGAAATCAGATGGCAGGCAGCCTGATGTCCCTCATGAATGGTGCGCAGTTCGGGAACTTCAGAAGAGCAACGATCAACTGCAAATGGACAACGTGTATGAAACCGGCATCCACTAGGTGGGTGAATGGGAGAAGGGATATCACCGGTTAAATGAACACGTTCTTTTGGCTGATTACGTTTCGTCGATGGAATGGAACTCAGCAGTGCGCGTGTATACGGATGTTGCGGGTGATCAAACAGCGATTTTTTATCAGCGATCTCGACGATTGTGCCCAAGTACATCACGATTACACGATCAGAGATGTGACGGACCACACCAAGATCATGGGAAATAAACAGGTAGGTCAGTTGATGTTGTTTCTGAAGTTTTTTAAGTAAATTAATAATCTGAGCCTGAATGGATACATCCAGTGCGGAGACGGCTTCGTCACAGATAATCAATCGAGGCTCCAGGGCAAGTGCTCGAGCGATACCAATCCGCTGGCGTTGCCCACCGCTAAATTCATGAGGCAAACGATCAATATGCTCCGGACGCAAACCAACATTGTCCATCAGTTCACGGATGCGTTCATCCTGTTTGCTGCGGGGGACGACTTTCTGAATCTCCAGTGCTTCCTTCAAAATATGCCGTACGGTCTGGCGTGGGTTTAAAGAGGCGAAGGGGTCTTGAAAAATAATCTGCATATCCTTGCGCATTCGCTTTAACTCAGCTTTATTTAACTCTAGAATGTTCTTACCCTGAAAATATATCTCTCCACTCGTTGGGTCATCGAGTCGCAGGATGGAACGGCCCGTCGTTGATTTGCCACAACCCGACTCCCCTACAATGCTGAGCGTTTCACCTGCATGAATCTGAAAGCTGATGTCATCCACAGCTTTGACATGGTGAACCACTCTGCCGAACAGGCCTCCTCGAATCGGAAAGTATTGTTTCAAATGCCTGATATCAGCAAGAACATCAGAACTCGAAAGTGCCGAAGATTTCATGTCCGTTGCGGATAATTGGTGCTTCACATGGATGTTTGTCATATCACTTTACTCCCTTCCTGATTCGAGATGTGCGGTTGGCCGCTTGCATCAGATCCACTCCAGTTTTCGTCATACATCCAACAGCGTACCGATTCTTCATCGGAATTCTTCAACAGCTCAGGCTGAGCCGTAGAACAGATATCTTTGCGGAAAGCACATCTGGGAGCGAATCGGCAACCTGAAGGCAGATCATAAGGACTCGGAATAGTTCCCGGGATGGCTAACAACTCATCCTGGTCTTCATCGATCCTTGGCAGTGACTGAAGCAGTCCCTGGGTATAGGGATGTTTGGGGTTATCAAATATGGAATCCACAGAGGCGTATTCAACAATCTGTCCTGCATATAGAACAGCCACGCGGTCACAGGTTTCTGCTACAACACCCAGATCATGTGTGATCAGGATGATGGACATGCCCATACGCTGCTGGAGTTGCTTCATCAGATCAAGAATTTGAGATTGTACGGTTACATCGAGCGCTGTCGTGGGTTCATCTGCGATTAACAGATCAGGTTGACAAGCCATAGCCATTGCAATCATGACGCGTTGGCGCATGCCACCACTAAGCCGAAAGGGTTCCTGATGCGCGCGTTCTTCAGGGGAGGGGATTCCTACCATGCGTAACAGTTCAACGGCTTTTGTCCAAGCTTCTTTCCGTCCCAGTTTCTCATGCAGCCTGAACACCTCAGCAACCTGTTCTCCGACTGTATAAACAGGATTCAGCGAGGTCATCGGCTCTTGAAAAATCATGGATATCTCTTTGCCACGAATGCGCCGCATCTGTTCTTCAGACTTGGTTAACAGATCCTCATTCTTGAACAAAATCTGACCTCCAACCGTTCGTCCCGGCCGACTTAGAAGCTGCATGATAGAGAGAGATGTCATGCTTTTTCCACAACCGGATTCTCCAACCAGACCTAGTGTTTCTCCGCGATATACACTGAAATCAATGCCATCAACGGCTTTGCTAATTCCTTCGTCCGTAAAAAAGTATGTTTGCAGTCCTTGTACTTCCAGCAACTTCTCCTGTGATACCATAGCCATGCGATTTCCTCCTCCTTAATCCATCTCAATCCTTTTGTTGAAGTACCGATATAACAGATCCACACCCAGATTCACGAATACAAAAATGACAGAAGCGACAAGTACGCCTCCTTGAACGACAGGTAGGTCTCTCATACGGATGGCATCAACGATCAATCGCCCCAGACCATTGATAGCAAAAACAGATTCGACCAGAACGGTCCCACCAAGCAGTGTTCCAAATTGCAATCCGATGACTGTGATTACGGGAATAAGTGCGTTTTTGAGGGCGTGTTTGTACACGATGAGTCTATTTTTCAGACCCTTTGCCCGTGCGGTACGGATGTAGTCCTGATGAATGACATCCAGCATACTGGAACGGGTCATGCGGGCAACGATGGCGGCTCCCGAAGCACCTAGCGTGATAGCAGGTAAGATGACGTGTTCCAGGCTTCCCCAGCCGGTAACGGGCAATAGATGATATTTGACGGAGAAAAAGGAGATTAACATCATGCCCAGCCAGAAGCTGGGGAGTGAGATGCCCAGCAGGGCAACCAGCATGATCAGGCGATCCGCTGTACTATGTTGGCGGGTGGCGGATACAATTCCCGCTATCATACCAAGTACAATCGTGATGACAATACTCGCGAGTGCCAATTGAATGGTGGTGGGCAAGCGAAGCATAATTTCGTCCATTACCGGATGGTCTGAGCGATACGAGGTTCCCAGATCTCCGCGAAACACATCGAGTACATATTGGATGTATTGCAGCAGAAGAGGTTGATCAAGTCCCAGATCATGGCGGATGGCTTGTACCGTTTCTTCAGATGCTCCGTCTCCGGCGATGAGAACGGCAGGGTCTCCGGGGACCATCTGCATAATGAGAAAGACGACTAGAATGACGCCGAATATAACAGGAACGGTCTGAATGAGGCGTCGCACAATGTAGGTCAGCATATATGATGTTCTCTTCCTTTCATGAGCAAAGTTATTTTAATTTGGGGTCAAGTGCATCCCGAAGTCCATCACCAAACAGATTGAAGCCGATCACAAGTGTAGAGATGGCAAGGCCGGGGAAAAGAGCCAAATATGGGGCACTGAACGTGTAATCACGTCCACTGCTTAACAGGGCGCCCCATTCTGCGGAAGGAGGCTGAGCACCCAGACCTAGAAAGGAAAGGCCTGCTGCGGACAGAATTGCAGTTGCGAGTCGCAACGTAATCTGCACGATAATAGGCGACATAATATTGGGCAATATGTGCACGAGAATGATTCGCAGATCACTTCCGCCAAGCGTGCGTATGGAATCAATGTATTCGAGCTTACGGACGGTCAGTGTTGAGCCTCTTACAATTCGTGCGAACATGGGAATGGAGAAGACGCCGACAGCAATCATGACATTGATCAGGCTTGCTCCCAGTGCACTAACAATAGCCAAAGCGAGCAAAATACCCGGAAAGGCTAGAAGGATATCCATGATTCTCATAATAATGGCATCCAGCCAGCCACCGTAGTAACCAGCTACCAGTCCCAGAAACACGCCGAAGATTGCACCAATACTTACAGCAGCAACACCGATTAATAGAGATAATTGTGTTCCGTAAATGATGCGGCTAAGCAGGTCGCGACCTTTATCATCCGTACCCATCCAATGATCCCAGGAGGGGAGAAGTAATTTGTCAGGCAGATGAATGTTATAAGGATCGTACGGAGCAATCCATGGGGCAAAAAGAGCAACAATAATATAGAAGAGAACAATGAGGCCTCCGGCAGAGGCTAGTTTGTTTGCTACCATACGGGTAAGAAACTTACGCAGTTGACCAGGTCTTATTACCGTGTGTGGAGCAGCAGGTGTGATCACAGATTGATTCATAGGAGCCTCCTTTATTGCTTATTATGTTAATAAAACTAACACACAATAATGAAAAATAAAGGATTTTTACTCATGAAGTAAAAATAACGAAAAATTAAGTAAAGATCATGTAAATAAACATGACAATTAATCGCTAGAATGGAATTCAAGGCAGGATTGATAGCCTCCAACTCTAAAACAAAGAAGCTAAGAAGGGGGAGATGCGAATTGGACTACATGAATTCAACAGACTACTGGCTGCTTAATGTTCAGATTGAACGCCGCTATGTCTATGACGGGGATGCTGTACGGGGTACGGAAACAGAACTTAGTCATGTACAGATTAGAGAAGGGGTGATTGTGCAAGTCATTGCGGCTGACAGGATGAATTCGGTCAACATGGACGGAGAACAGATTCTGGCGGAGCCTGCGTATGATGGCAGAGGAATGCTGATGTTACCTTCATTTACCGAGAAGCATGTTCATCTGGACAAAACGTTGCTGGGTGAACCGTGGCAAGCGGTTATACCCGCCAGCGGGGTGGCGGGCAGATGTGAAATCGAAAAAAGGCTTCTTCCGCAGCTTGTCACACCGCCGTTGCAAAGGGCTGAACTTCTGCTTCAACGTCTGATCGAATCAGGTTCTACTCATATACGGACCCATATCGATGTGTATCCTGAAGCAGGAACGAAACAACTGGAACCCGTATTGAACTTGTTCCATTCTTATCGTCATCAGATTACACATGAGGTTGTGGCGTTCCCTCAGCATGGTTTATTGCGTTCAGGCAGCAAGGCATTGGTTCGTGAGGCGCTTCAGCAAGGGGCTCATCTGGTTGGCGGGGTTGATCCTGCAACAATGGACACAGATCTGGAAGCGAGTTTGCAGCTGATGGTGGAGCTTGCAGTTGAAGCGGGTGCAGGTATTGACGTGCATCTCCATGATCCGGATTATTTGGGCACCTATACAATGAAGAGATTGGCAAGATTAACTGTGGAGGCAGGACTGCAGGGTAACGTATCGATCAGTCATGCATTTGCACTTGGTGAAGTCAGTGAGGCAGAAGCGCGATCTACAGCAGATCTGTTGGCAGAGGCGGGAATAACCATCATAACCAGTGCGCCTCATGGTCGAACACTGCCACCTTTGCCTCTGCTGTGGGAGCATGGAGTGAATGTGGAAGCAGGGTGTGACAACATTTATGATACGTGGCAACCCTTCGGAAACGGGGACATTCTGGAACGAGCTTCAAGACTCGCAGAACGGTTTGCCTGGATTGATGAACGTTCGTTAGCCCGGTCGCTGAGACTGATCACGGGAGGCAGAGAAACACTGGATGCTCAAGGTGAACGGGTGTGGCCAGTTCCGGGCGATTCGGCAGATTGGGTATTGGTCGATGCAAGCTGTGCAGCGGAAGCTGTAGCCCGCAGAGCACCAAGAAAAGCAGTTTTCTCCAAAGGACATCTCATCTGGGATGATCAGACGGGACACCGAATGGTGCATGAGTGAGCTTGTCTGACAAACCTACGGAAGTTCATTGGATTCGAATCATGTGACGAAGAAGGGGATGAGGGGCATTATACAGCATCAGCATACACCGTATTGGTTACGTAATGTGCGTTTGGAACAAGGGTATTGTTATGAGAATGATCATATAACCGGGACCATAAGTGAACTGTTTGATCTATGGATCGAGCATGGAAAAATCATGCGAATCGTTAAAACGGAAAATCGTAATATTTCAGATTCGTTAACAATTACTACAGAATTGATGAATGAAGAAGAAGCGGGGTTGGCCAAGCCATGCTCAGATCGGGATGCGGGAGGGATGCTGCTTTTACCCGGCTTCCGCGAAATGCATATTCACATTGATAAAACATATTACGGTGGACCTTGGATCGCGCCGACGCCGCCTGAAGGAATTTTCAAAAGAATTGCAGAGGAGTGTGAACTATTGCCACGGCAATTGCCGCATGCGCAGGAGAGGGCTGTGAAAGTATTGTCTCTTCTTCAATCCAGCGGGGTTACGCATGTGCAAACCCACTGCAATATTGATCCTCAGATTGGGCTTGCCAACCTTGAAGCAACCGTGTCAGCTGCGGCTCAATTTAGCGAGAGTCTCACGTGTGAGATCGTGGCGTTTCCACAACATGGTCTTCTACGAAGTGGCGTCGTTGCAGAAATGAAAGAGGCACTACGACGCGGTGCGCGCTGGGTAGGCGGGGTGGACCCGGCAACGGTGGATAATGATATTGAAAAATCACTCTTTACCATCATGGACTTGGCGGTGGAGGCCAATGCAGGAGTGGATATTCACATTCATGATCCGGGTCATTTGGGCACATTTACGATGAATCGTCTTGCGGCGATGACGGAGCAGGCCGGTTGGCAGGGGCGAGTGAATGTGAGCCATGCACTGGGTTTTGCAGACGTTACAGAAGCGATGCAGGTGCAACTGGCCGAACGGTTTGCGGAACTGGATATCTCGATAACGTCGACTGTACCGCTTAGCCGCTGGATGCCCTATTCTCTTCTGAAGAAATACGGAGTTCGAGTTGAATTGGGTGAAGATACCATTACGGATCACTGGGGACCTTTCGGCCGTGGTGACATATTGGAACGAGCCGGACGGTTGGCCGAGCGTGAGCGATGGAGTTCAGAACGGGGATTAGCCGAGACACTGGGATATATTACAGGGGGAATCACCCCGTTAGATGAACAGGGTGATGTTCAATGGCCTCTCATTGGTGATCCAGCGACAGCGGTTCTTGTGCAGGCTTCCTGCTCGGCTGAAGCGATCGCAAGGCGTTCAAGGCGAGGGGCATTCATATATCAGGGGAATCTTGTTAACGTGTAACATTCAGACATATTACATCATTCAATCCAATTCAATTCATAACGGAAGTAGGAGATTTATATGAAAAAAAGAGGGTTTGTCGGAAGCATGCTGGCATTGTCCATGACACTTGTAATTAGTGCCTGTTCATCGGGAGGAACATCTACAGCAGGTGGTGAAGCGGTCTCTCCGGGAGAACGCCAATCGGGAGGTACACTGGTCATAGCGAGACAGAGTGATGCAAATAATCTGGACCCTCAGTACAGTTCCCAGATTAATTCGATGGCGGTATACCATCATAAAATAACAGAAGGACTTGTCTTGATGGACAAGAACAGCAAGTATCAACCATTGCTGGCTACGGAATGGACGCAACGGAATGATATAACATGGGAGTTCAAACTGCGTGAGGGAGTGTCTTTCCATGATGGGACACCTTTTAATGCAGAGGCTGTGCAAAAAACGTTTGAACGTATTCCGACTACACCCAAAGCAGGCATGTTCTCCATGATCAAGGAAGTGAAGGCGGTGGACGAGCATACGATTCAGTTTATCCTGAATTATCCTTACGCTCCAATCATGTCGTTGCTTGCCAGTGCGGAAGGAAATATACTTAGCCCGGCTTCCATAGAATCTGCTGGAACAGATATGGTGAAGGAGCCTAGCGGAACAGGACCGTTTGTATTTGAATCATGGACGCCAGGAGACAAAATTGTACTTGCTAAAAATGATAATTATTGGGGTGACAAACCAAACATCGATAAAGTGGAATTTAAAACCGTCCCGGAAGATACGACTCGCTTAGCGATGGTTGAGACAGGAGAGGCTCAGGTAGCCGAACAGGTTCCCTCCACGGAGATTGCACGGATTGAAGCATCTTCAACCATGAAACTGGGGCGTTACGAGGCTTTTTCTACGGACCATATAGGGTTTAATACAAGCAAAGAGCCATTTAACAATCCGTTGGTTCGTCAGGCTGTAGCGTACGCGGTGGACAAGGAATCTATCGTCAGCGGCGTGTACAACAATATTGGCAAGGTAACGGACTCCACACTCGGAACCACGATGATCGGATACAGTTCCAATGTGAAGGGATACAGTTATGATCTGAACAAGGCTAAGTCCTTGCTTGCTGAGGCTGGGTATCCGGAGGGGTTCTCGGCCACGCTATATACCAGTGATAACAAAACAAGAGTGAACGTAGCAGAGGTGTTACAGTCTCAGTTGAAAGGTATCGGAATTAATCTTGAGGTGAAAGTACTGGAGTTTGGAGCTTACATTGATGCAGCGGCCAAAGGGGAAACCGAAATGTTCCTGAGTGGATGGGGTAATGCAACAGGCGATGCGGATTATAATCAGTTTAACCTGTTTCATAGCACCTCCAAAGGAGTCCCTGGTAATCATTCCTTCTATAATAATCCGGAAGTGGATCAGTTCATTGAAGATGCCCGGAAAGAAACGGACCCGGATAAACGCACTGCCATTTATGAAAAAGCCATTCAACTTGAGCTGAACGATGTTCCAATTCTACCGTTCCGTAATGGCGAGAATCTGGCAGCCCTCTCCAAAGATGTGGATGGGGTATGGATTAGTCCATCCGGTTTTGTTGAGATCAATAGCGCAAGCTTTCTGAAATAACGAACGGAGGAGTGGTCAACATGATCCGCCAACTCATTCAAAATTGCCGGATTCCCGGGAGTCATGGACTTCATAATATCGTATTGCATGGTACAACCATTGAGCAGATCCTGCCGTCTTCGGACGGTGGGGGTTCATCCATAAGTGACATGACAGGTATGATCCATGGAGAACTTGAAGAAAATCATGGGCAGTATGGATTTATATTTGATGCTAAGGGTGGTCTCGTACTGCCGGGATTAATTGAACCCCACATCCATCTGGAAAAGGCGCTTTTGCTTGATCGCATGCCTGGTGATGCTGCCTCATTGCAGGAAGCGATCTCGATGACAGCTGCGCTTAAGGCAGGGTTCACGGAGCACGATATGATCCAAAGATCCATAGAAGTCATCCGAAAACTTTCCCGTTACGGCGTAACCAGACTCCGTTGTCATGTTGAAGTGGACCCGATGCTGGGACTAAGGGCTATGAACAGTGCTTTGACTGTGAAAGAAAAAATGGAGCATATGATGGAGATCCAGATTGTGGTCTTTCCGCAAGAAGGGATTATTAGTGCCCCAGGTACCGCAGATCTTATGGAAGAGGCAGTAAGGATGGGAGCCGACGTAATTGGTGGAATTACTTATGTTGATCCCATACTGGATGATCATCTGAATTTTGCGTTTGAACTGGCTGCGCGGTACAATCGCCCCCTTGATTTTCATGCTGATTTCTCACTAAATCCTGATGATGAAGCTATACTTCACATAGCGAATAAGACCTTGGCTTATGGTTTCCAGGGCAGAGTTTCGGCTGGTCATGTAACTTCGCTTGCGGCTATGCCACGGGAAAAGGTGAAGTTATGTGCTAGAAAGATTGCAGAGGCAGATCTCCATCTCATGACCCTTCCTGCAACAGATCTGTACCTGAATGGTCGAGCGGATAACGATAACACCCGCAGAGGCATAACGCCGGTTGGTTTGTTGCGGGAGGAGGGGGTGAACGTAATTTACGGCACCAACAATATTCAAAATGCCTTTACACCTTTTGGTAATGGCAATCCGTTTGATATCGCTTGGTTGCTTGCCCATGCGGCCTACATGGGGAGTGAAGAGGATGCCGATACTTTGGTGGAGATGGCAACACTTGGTGCAGCACGGGCGCTCGGAATAGACAATTACGGTCTTCGAGCTGGAGCACAGGCCGATCTGGTCATATTTCCAGTGCAGTCAAGGCGTGAACTGATTATTGAACGACCGCGACCTGTTGGAGTATGGAAGGAAGGTCGCCTTCTGACTACAAGAGTGGAGGATGGAGAATGTTATGAAATTAGTTATCGATAATGTACTTTTGCCTACGGGAACACACACGTTGGTTATTGAAGAGGGGAAGATTACACAGGTTATAGCAGAATCCACTGATCAGGATCAAATCATACATGCTCGCCAGAGCGATGCCGATTCATGGAACGCTGCCGGGCTTGTGTACCTTCCGGCACTTGCAGACATGCATTGCCATCTGGATAAACATCATACCGGTGAACGCTGGATTCCCCTGAAGCCGTTCCAGACATTGGAGTCCCATCTTGCTTATGAAAAAAAACTGCTAAGTGAATTGACTCAAACGGTGGGAGAACGGGCGAAAGTTCTTGCGGAACAAATGATAGATTACGGTACAACGCGCATTCGTACACATGTTGATGTGGATCCTGAGGTGGGTCTCCGAAATCTGGAGGCCATACTGCGAGTACGAGATGAGCTTTGTGATTACATGGACATTGAGATTGTGGCATTTCCTCAGCAAGGGCTCATTCGTTCATCTTCTGAACAGATCGTGAAGGAGGCGCTGGCACTGGGGGCCGATCTGGTTGGTGGTGTCGACCCGGCAGGTCTGGATGGGGATATGGAACGCAGTTTACAGATGATGTTTGATATCGCTACAACTGCAGATAAGGGGATCGATCTTCATCTTCATGATGGAGGTGAAACCGGTTTAGCCACCTTACGGCGATTTGCTGAACTGACAATGGAGGCAGGACTTCAGCATCGAACAGCGGTTAGCCATGCCTATTGCTTGGGGGAGCAAACGGAATCCGGCGTACAGCCTACCCTTGATGTGTTAAAACAAGCCGGAGTAACACTTGTATCTAGTGTACCTATAGATCGTCCAATGCCGCGAGGAAGCCAGGTTCTCGATACAGGTGTTAACTTTATGCTTGGTTCCGATAACATCCGTGATGCCTGGTCACCATTTGGCAACGGCGATATGTTGCAGCGAGCTTCCCGAATGGCTGAACGTGAAAATTGGGTCAGTGATGACAGGTTGTTAGGCACCTATTCGTGGGTGAGTAATGGCAAGTTAACCCCAAGCGTTGGTGATCCGGCTGACTTCATGTTAGTACGGGCATTGAACGCCCAACACGCTCTAGCTTCTGTACCTGCGCGCACGGCGGTATTCAAAAAGGGCAAACGTATACGTTAAGATAGAAAATACGTTTTACATTCCGAACACAAATGTCGAAGCAAATGTCCTTGACTGCCTCATTGCAACATACCATTAACTAAAGGGCAATTCGAAAGGTTGAGTTGCCTTTGAAGCATAGCCATGTAATGGCAGATGGGAGCGCTGTAATGACGAAACGGGTAGTTCTGTTGGAAGAAGGTACGGCAGAGATGAAAGGGCTGATGGGTAGTAAAGGGGCTGGACTTGCAGTGTTGCTTCAGGCAGGTTGGCCCGTTCCGGCCGGGTTCATTGTAACAAGGGAAGGCTGTCGCGCGTTCTGTACCCGTCTTGGACATCTTTCCACAGAAGAAGTTCAAGAGATTGGCAGCGCAGTTCGGCACTTGGAAGGGCAAACAGGAAAATTCTTCGGCGATGCTTTAGCACCGTTGCTACTTGCCGTGAGGTCAAGTGAAGCGAGTTCCCATGATATGGAATCCCTTGCTTTGCTTCATGTGGGATTGAATGATGTGACGGTTGAAGGGTTCGCCAGGCAGACCAATGATCGACAGTATGCGCTTAATTGTTATCGAATTTTATTGCAGGATTATGGTCAGCTAGTACATGGCATCTCGTATTCCCTATTTGAAGAGAAATTGGGTGACTTCTCGATCCTCGATGAAGCGAAGCTGGAATTCGCCATTGCAGAATATAAGCAATTAATAGAAGATATAGGGTTTCATCCATTCCCTCAAGATGTTCAATTACAATTAAAAGAAGCGATTCGTGCGGTTTCTCATACACAACGTGCACCACGACTTAACTCCCAGCAAGAACTTCTTCTCCAATCTACTCGACACTCAGGGGATCATCAAGGAGCTCCGGCTCTTATTCAGGTGATGGTTAATGGTGAGCAAGGTGAACGTAGCGGCAGCGGCACGGTATATTCCCGTCATCCGGGTACGGGCGAAAGAGGCATGACAGGCGAGTACTCTGCATCTGCTTTTTCCCAATCTCAGGATGAAGGACTGGATCAGTTGCGGAGAGAAGAACCTGGATTATATGGTCTTCTGTTGGATGCTTGCAGTTATCTGGAGCGCTATCTGGGGAAAGTTCAAAAAATCCAATTCATTATCGATTCAGGGGAGCTGTATCTTCTGCATGTCAGTCCAGCGTGCTTGAGTGCTAAGGCCGCCTTGCAGAGTACTATTGATTTTGTGCATGAAGGGGTAATCACCAAAGCGGATGCGCTGTTACGTATCGAGCCGTGGCATGTGACGGAGATGTTGAAAGGGTTCTCAAGTGGTACACCGGAACTACAGCTTCTGCTCGAATGGTCTGATGAAATAAAGGAACTGACGATACTGTCCAATATAGATCATCCACAGGATGCCATGACAGCACGGCTACAAGGGGCCGAGGGAATAGGTCTATGCCGGACGGAGAACATGCTGTTATCACCTGCGCGGTTACCATTTGTACAAAAAATGATCCTGGCAGACAGTGAGTCCGAACGCAGGCGTGGGTTGGAGCGTCTGTTGCCAATGCAGCAGTCTGATTTTGAACAAATATTCGAAGCGATGGATGGATACCCGGTAACGATACGTTTGCTCGATTCGCCGTTGCATGAACTGTTACCGGATCTGGGAGTGTTGGAGAAACGACGTGAGTGGTTACAAGCAGAGGAGTGGCAGGAGCAAAAAGACCATCAGAATGAACTGGAGGAACTGGAGCGTGTCATTCGCAGAGTCTGTGAATTGCATGAACATAATCCGACATTGGGGCAACAGGCTTGTCGGCTGAGTACGGTGTTCCCGGAGATCGTTGATATGCAGCTGGAAGCGATATTCCGCGCAGCGGTGAAAGGCATCCGGCAAGGCTGGTGGGTACGTCCCGAGATTATGATCCCGCAGATCGGTCATGTGCATGAACTTCAGGTGATGAGAGATCTGGTGGATCATGTGGCGGACCAAGTGCTTGGTGAGGAGAAGCGGCATTGTCTCTATAGAGTGGGGGCGATGATCGAAGCTCCGAGAACGGCGCTGACGGCGACTCACATTGCTCGCCAGGCTGACTTTTTCTCGTTTGGCACGGATGAGCTGACAGAGATGACATTTGGATATAGTCGCCATGAAGCTGAGAAGCGGCTCCTTCTCCTTCAACGTGATACGGACTCTCGTACGGTAACGAATAATCCATTTCATGTGTTGGACATTGAGGGAGTCGGACAACTGATTGAGATGGCGGTAGTCCAAGGTCGAATTCGAAAACCTCATCTGAAGACAGGGATCTGTGGGGAAAATGTTGTGGACCTGGAGTCGATTACGTTCTGCCACCGCATTGGACTGGATTACGTAAGCTGTTTGCCTGAACAGATCCCTTATGCACGAATTGCTGCTGCACAAGCAGCCATTAAGGCACAGAGAGAGGGAGCAGACACGCAGAACACGGATATTTCTACAATTGCGTAACGCTCACCCTGTCCTACACGGAACTTCCATGGAATAGCAACCAGAAAACTGTTATACTGAAATATGCGTTTTGTAAAATGAACGTAAAATTTCAGGGTAAGGGTTGAAAGCGACCATGTATAATTCCAAAAATGAACGAACTTCATCACGGACCTTATTCGCCGTGTTATTCATTCTTATGCTGCTGAAGCTGTCACTGCTACGGTATTTCTTTTTCCAGGGTCTGTCCGGCATCGGTCTGTTAACTGACGCATTAGGCGCACTAACCGTGGTATGCCTGCTGGATCTGATCGTGCCCAAAGGCTGGAAGCGAGCAGTATACGGAGGATTCAATATTCTGTTTTCTCTGGTGTTGTTCGCGGCTACGCTGTATAACGTTCATTTCAGTTCGGTACCCACATATACCGCGCTAAGTGAGTTGGGGCAAGTTGCCCAAGTACGGGGAAGTATCGGACCACTGGTACGACCGGAGCACTTTCTGTTTTTTGCAGACATCGTACTGGCATTGCCAATATGGTTGATTATGCGCAAACGTGCTGGCGGGCGTAACCGCAGCAGTTACCGCGATAGCGGTTTGACTTTTGGCAGAATTCGTAGACGTTACTGGGGCAAGCTCGGCGTTGCGCTTACGGCTGCATTCTGCATCGTGCTGTCTGGCAGTTTTATTGTCAAAGGTGAAACGATTGATAACGAGTTGGTGCGAGCCGAGAATCTCGGTTTCCTGAACTACCAGGTATCGTCTGCCATTCTGACGAGCAAAGAAAATGAGGCCATTGCGAATGGCAACATTAACGAAACGATTGCCAAGATCAATGAGCTGGTTAGCCAGTATCCGTATCAGGATAAACCAAGTGACGGTACAGCCGTGAAAGCCAAATATTTTGGTCAGGCCAAAGGCAGCAATCTGATCGTACTGCAACTGGAGTCCTTTCAGAATTTTCCGATTAATGCTTCATTAGACGGTCAGGAGTTAACACCGGTACTGAATGATCTGGCCAAAGAAAGCTATTATTTCTCTCATTTTTTCCAACAGATCGGACAGGGAAACACATCAGATGCGGAGTTCATGTCGAACACGTCTATCTATCCAACCGGAGTTGTGCCCATGTCAGCAGGGTATAGTGACCGCGAACTTCCAAGTCTTCCTAAGTTATTAGGAAAAGAGGGATATGAGTCCGAGACGTACCACGTCAATGACGTCACCTTCTGGAACCGGAACAAGATGTATCCGGCACTCGGATTCACTCGTTACTTCGACAAGCCCAGCTTCGAGAATGACAGATTCAATGACTTTGGACCATCGGATGAAGAGTTGTACCGTGTAGGTGTGGAAAAAATGACTGCGCATCAGGCTGCGACTCAGCCGTTCTATGCTCAGTTCATTACGGCATCGAGCCACTCGCCGTTTACGGTTCCCGCTGATCGTGCACGCATCACGATTCCTGCGACTATTACGAACAAACTGCTTCACGATTATCTGCAAGCGATCAATTATACGGACTATGCCATCGGTCAACTCATTAATGAGTTGAAGGCGAACGGATTATGGGATAACACAACGTTAGTGCTCTACGGAGACCACTTTGGTCTGCCTGCTGACGAAGAGATTACACAGCAGATTCAGGCCAATCTGGGCGTCCCTTATGACGGTAAAGTAAGTCGATTCAACATCCCGTTCATGATCCACACGCCGAAACAGACCAAAGGACAATTGATCGAGCAGCCTGGCGGTCAGCTGGATATGCTGCCAACGATCATGAATCTGATGGGAGTTTCGCTCCAGGATGAGAAATTCACTGCCTTCGGACATGATCTGCTCAACATGGACCACAATGCCTTTGGTATCCGGTATTACTTGCCGACGGGTTCATTTGTCAACGATGACATTATGTTTATCCCGGGTGCGGGCTTTGACGATGGAACAGCCTATTCGCTGAAGACATACGAGACGGTAACGGATTTGGAACCGTATCGTGCCGATTATGAACATGTGCTCAGCCTGATGAAACTGTCTGACGAGTATGTGAAGTTGTTACCAAAACGTGCACCATAAATCAATTTTCTGCAATAGGTCAGTCAAAAACGTCACCAGTTCAAAAGCTGGTGGCGTTTTTTTGCATGTTTCTTGCACAAGTGTGGTAATAAAGAGAATAACTAAAGTTTGAAACTGTAATAATTAATGTTACAATGGAATGAGCAAGAATGAAGTGAGCAAAAGCGCGTAATATTCGCAGATCTCATATTCACAGTACTTATGAACCTAACAGACGAGAGGATTGAATATATATGAAACTGAGTGTACTCGAACATGGACATATCAATGAAGGACGAAGTGTACAGGATACGTTGCAGGAAACGGTGAAACTCGCACAACATGCAGATCAATTGGGGTACTCCCGGTTCTGGATGTCGGAGCATCACGGTAGTGGTGCGCTGTCATTCTCCAGTCCTGAAGTTATGATTGCACATGTGGCTGCACATACGGATCGAATTCGCGTAGGTTCCGGTGGCGTTATGCTTCCTCATTATAGTGCCTATAAGGTTGCAGAGAATTTCCGCCTGCTGGAAGCTTTGCATCCGGGGCGGATTGACCTGGGGATTGGCAGAGCACCAGGTGGCATGCCGATTGCCAGCAGAGCTCTGAATGAGGGGAAATCATCGAATGTACAATTCTTTCCGCAACAGATCGCGGATCTGGGCGGATACTTCCACGAGCAGTTGCCCGAGGATCATCGGTTTGCATCTCTGGTAGCCGGACCATCGGTTCCCACGGTACCAGAAGTGTGGTTGCTGGGTTCCAGCTCCGAAGGTGCGAGAATTGCTGCAGCGCAAGGGACATCGTATGCGTTTGCCCAATTCTTCGGAACACCAGGCGGCGAAGAAGCGATGAAACATTACCGCAGACATTTCAAGCCGTCCATCCTGAATGACAAACCACATTCAATGATTTCTGTCTCGGCATTCTGCGCGGAGACAGAGGAAGAAGCCGCTGAACTTGCGCGCAGCAATGAACTTTTCTTCTTACGCCTTGGACGAGGTCTTGAACAAAGTTCATTCCCATCTCTGGAGACGGTGAACAACTATCCATACACAGCTATGGAGATGGAACAGATTCGTCAACGTCGTTCTTTTTCCATCGTGGGAACACCGGATCAGGTGAAAGATAAAATTACCGCAATGGCTGAACGCCATGAAGCAGATGAAGTCATTATCGCATCAGCGGTCCATTCGTTTGAAGCACGTCTGCGCTCATTCGGCTTGATTGCAGAAGCCTTTGGACTCAAGCAGGACTAATGGTAAGCAAGCGGGAATAACTACTCTGAACAGACTGGAATCTTGCTCATGCAAGGTTCCGGTTATACTCTTGCGTGATCAGGGAGAGGAGAGATTCACATGCGCAGATGTGTCATTAGTGATATTCATGGCTGTTACGATGAATTTAATGCACTGCTTAAGCTTGCAGATTATAATCCGCAGCAGGATGAATTGATTTTACTCGGTGATTATGTGGATCGAGGTCCAAGCAGCAAACAGGTGATCGAACAGATTATGCAGCTTCAGCAACAGCACGATATTATGGTGATCAAAGGCAATCACGATGCCATGATGGTCAAGGCGTTAACCCAGGATGTTGAGCAATATGATCAACACTGGATTCGTAATGGCGGATTACAGACGATGGCAAGTTATCTGGATCTGGAGCTTACTTATGATGAGCAACAGATAGATTGGGAAGCTTATGCTGAAGCCAAAAAGTGGATACGTACACACTATGAACACCATCTTCGTTTTCTGGAACAGCTTCCGCTGGTGTACGAGATTCCGGGTTATATTTTTGTGCATGCCGGGATCAACCCGGATATCGAGGATTGGAGAAGCCAGTCCGAGCGGGACTTCATCTGGATTCGTGAATCATTCTATTCCAAACCAACGACGATTAGAGAGACGGTCGTATTTGGACACACCCCCGTGAAGCATTTGCATGATGAGACAGGCATATGGTTTGACCCGAGCGGAGACAAAATTGGCATTGATGGTGGATGTGCCTACGGAGCACAATTGAACCTGCTGGAGATTAGCGAAGACGGCAGTCTACAGACCTTTTTTGTACGGCAAGGGCAGAGCGCGGAAGAGCCTGAGATTTAATGTTTTCGTTGCGTATCAGAGTTTCGTATGCTAATTTATAAGGTTGTACGATGGAGTAAATAGGATACATACCATATCGACTTGAGGGTAATGAACCAAGCTTGGCTATTTTCCAAAATGACTTGCCTGAGAATGATTTGCAATTAATTCGCTGTAAAGGGATTGGAATTAAGCCTTATTAGCGCTATAATCAGTAGGGTATGATTGAAATATGACATATATTTTCTATATAAGTTCAACAAAATTTTTTACACGAGAACGGAGAGGACAGAAAAAAGCTGGAGAAGCGGAGCGTTCGCCTTTATCACCGGATTTTCCCTTTAAAAGGGAATCAAAAAATCTGGGGATAACAGCGATCGGAAGGTTATTCTGTCATCGGAGTGGCAAGTGTAAACATTCTTTGGTTAAACTTATATAAATCAGAATTGACGGAGGGCTATGAATATGGAAAAAGCGTTAATCTTCGGTCACAAAAATCCCGACACGGATACGATCTGTTCGGCAATCGCCTATGCGGATCTCAAAACAAAATTGGGTCAAGATGTTGAAGCTGTTCGCCTCGGCGAAGTCAATGGTGAAACCCAGTTTGCACTGGATCAATTCAAAATTGCAGCACCACGTCTGATTAAAACAGCTGCAAATGAAGTAAACAAAGTTATTCTGGTTGACCACAACGAGCGTCAGCAAAGTGTAAGCGATATTGAGGAAGTGACTGTTGTTGAAGTTATCGACCATCATCGTATCGCTAACTTTGAGACAAGCGGACCTCTGTATTTCCGTGCAGAGCCTGTAGGTTGTACAGCAACCATTTTGAATAAAATGTACAAAGAAAATGGCATCGAAGTGAGTGCACCGATTGCTGGCCTGATGCTGTCTGCGATTATCTCCGATTCCCTGTTGTTCAAATCCCCGACTTGCACAGAGCAGGACGTAGCCACTGCGCGTGAACTGGCTGCCATTGCTGGTGTAGATGCAGACAGCTATGGTCTGGACATGCTGAAAGCTGGCGCGGATCTGAGCCAAAAAACAATTGCTGAACTAATTTCCCTGGATGCCAAAGAATTCGTAATGGGTCAATCCAAAGTGGAAATTGCACAGGTTAATGCTGTTGACGTGAATGATGTTCTCGTGAAGCAACCTGAGCTTGAAGCAGCTATTGATGCGATCATTTCCAGCAAAGGTCTCGACCTGTTTGTATTTGTCGTAACAGACATTCTGAACAACGATTCCGTAGCTTTGGCATATGGTACATCCACTAAAGCAGTGGAGAAAGCCTACAATGTGACGCTGTCTGATAGCAGAGCTATCTTGAAAGGCGTAGTATCACGCAAATCACAAATTGTACCGGTTCTGACGGAAGCATTCAACACGCTGTAAATCAAACCGATTGGCGTATTTGTACGCTGATAAGTATTACAAATAAGTAGCAACACCATCCTAGCCTGCTCTGATCCGTAAATGGTCAGGACAGGCTTTTGATGTAGAGGAGGAAGAATCATGATCAAAAATGAAAAGATCAAAGCAGCCGAAGTGCAGCTGACCGACCTGAATGGTGAAGATCTGGGTGTGATGTCCACGCAGGAAGCACTTCTACTTGCAAAGCAGCATAAAGTAGATCTAGTATGCTTGTCCTTGATGACAAGTCCACCGCCATGCAAGCTGATTGGAGCTGGAGCGGCCAAAGCAGAAGCGCAGCAGGCGAAGAAAAAAGCCAGTAAATCTCCCGATAAACGTAAAGTCAAGGAAATTCGCTTGAACCTTGCGATGGAAGATCATGACCGGGAGACGAAGCAGTCTCAGGCGGAGCGCATTCTGAAGAAGGGTGATTCGGTAAAACTCGTCATCCAGGTGCATGGAGCCAAAGAAGGAGTTGCAGGCAAGGAGTGGGCTGAGCAACTGAGCAAATCGCTGGCTGAATTCGGTAGCAAAACGACAGGTGTTCAGGTAAGTGGTAAACAGGTTGTTGTGCAACTGGACCCGAATGCGTAAACTGCCAGAAGCGATCCTCGATGTAGCACAAAGGTAAAGCGAATGTCGATATAGTAATGATTTTTTTTTGGATGTAAAAAAGCCCAATGAGGTGGCAGGTTAACTGCTACTGTATTGGGCTTGTTTGTCATCACTTGGATTGAGGTATTGTTCGCAATTTAATGCAAAATCCGTTTCCGTTTCAGTAGTTCAGCTGCGTAAATAACGGCTGCCACCAAGTCGTACATATAACTGTCCGGGTAATACGGGCGTAGAACCAGCGGCAATATTATTCTGGCTGTTTTTGGCGAATCGGGATAAATAAAAGAAGTCCGGATAGATCACCATATCCATTAAGTAGGCGGAGACTCGGCTACCTGGAACGCGGAACTGATTCAGGGTGCGTATAATCTCTTCGCCACTTGCAATACCAATGCCATGACCATAATACAAGTTCTCGCGCAGCATGAACGTATTCTCTCCCTGCCACTCGGGGGTTTCCGGAGAAACATCCGGATTTTTGAAATACAGCACATCTCCTGGCAGGGCGGTTTCGCTACCGTTTTTTTCGGTTAATCGCAGGTCACTGTCATAATGCCAGTCAAAGAGTAACAGATTGCGAAACAGGGAATTAAAGGCGTCTTCGCGAATGCTTCCCAGCACGCCACCATACAGCACAATAACGGTAGCTGTTGCACATTCAAAAGCATATAAGTGTCCATTCCTCCAGATATCCCGGATGCCGTCGGCAGGGGTCACGTTTGATCTTAGCTCAAACCCACCTTCCGCATTACGATTCCAGTAGGCAGGATTACATCTGGATTTTTCAAAGGATGCAAAACTCACACCGCTTCGATCCAGCCCTTCCGCGGCTTCCACGAGAGAGCCCCTCAAGTCCCATTCAAATCGAAGATGATCCATGGATTGGTACACATACCTCGTTGGACGATTCTGGAGTTGCTGTAACCAATACCATTCAAAATCAGACCATTCCGAGCGGTTCAGCTGGACGGGTTGATTAGCAACAATGATCATGATCCATAACCTCCGTTCCTATTCGAATATTCAACATTGTATAATCGGGAGAGCACGGGTATTGTGTAGTATATGTCGATTCATGCAGGGATTTTGCCCGATCTCGTTTATAAATCATGGCATTTGGGGTAGTACTCTATAGATGAAGTTATGTTCAGGTCGATCTATTCATACGGAATACATTCAGATTCTCATAAAGGAGGACATGTAATGTCGAAATCCATTACAGAGAGCCGATCTCTGTTCGAACAATTGTATACGCACGCACCAATCGGCATTGCTGTCGCATCGCATGTAAATGGACGGTGGTTGCAGCTTAATCCTGCATTTTGCGAGATGCTTGCATACAGTGAAGATGAACTGATCGATACTTCGGTCATACATATGATCTACGAAGAAGATCTGCATATGGAGGAATTCCGCAGCAAGTTCTGGGAAATGACTCATGAAACAAGTCCGATGTACGAGACGGAGGTTCGTCTGAAACGAAAGGACGGTTCGTTATTGTGGGCAACCATTAGAGCTTGCATTGTTAGGGATGAAACGAATGGTGAGCCATTGTATCTGTTGGTACAGGCTGCTGACATTACGAAACAAAAAGATGCAGAGGAAATCCTCATTGTGCAACGTAAGCAATTGGAAGAGAGCAGTCGCATCTCTCGCCTGCTGGCGGAGTCTTCACTAGACCTGATTGCAATACATGATGCCGATTCAAGTCGTACATTTAAATATGTATCAAATGCATGTAAAAGCATGTTGGGCTATGAGTTGGAAGAAGTTATAGGTAAGCCGGGAACATTTGTTATCTATCCGGAGGATGTGCCTTTGGTTGAAGCGTACGTAGAAGAGCAGAGAAAGGGTCTGGCTCCCAAACGGCTCAATTATCGCCTGTTACATAAGGATGGATCTACGGTATGGGCAGATACGATTACGCACTATGTATATGACGATTCAGGTGAATTAATGGAGATGGTCGCCGTAACCCGGGATATCACAGCCAGCCAGCAACAACAGTTAAGCATGCAGGAGTACAGATCGTTATTTGACTGTAATCCCCTAGGTGTGGCTTCTCTTGATCTGGAAGGCAATCTGCTGAAAGCCAATATGGGTCAGGAACAGTTGACAGGACACACCAAGGAGGAGCTGCTGAGTCGGCCTTTTGATCACCTCATTGATCCTGTGGATCTGGAGAAGACTCGATATCATTTTGAGGAAACGGTGAAGGGCAATGCACAGAGCTACGAGATAGGTTTAATTCACAAAAATGGGCAGCGGATTGAAACAAATGTGATTAATGTTCCTATTATACTTGAGGACAAAGTTGTTGGGGTCTACGGGATTACAAGTGACATCACAGAGTCCAAACGTTACGTCGAGGAAATCGAGAATCTTAGTTATGAACGGGCATTGATTTTGAATGGCATGTCTGAAGGTGTTATTGGACTGGACCTGGAAGGGAATCTGAACTTTGCCAATCCGGCCGCTGCGGAGATCATGAACTTCTGTCCAAGTGAATTGAATGGCAGACCATTAGAGCAGATGATGATCCAAATGCAGAGCGAAGGCATCCCCTACCCATCCAAGGATACACCAATTCTACAGGCTGTTCGTGAGGGACGAGGTCTGCCACGTACCGAATCCGTATTCTGGAGACAGGATGGGTCCAGTTTCCTGGCGGAGTTCCAATTGAAGCCGATTATGGATCAGGGTAGAACCCGCGGAGCAGTGTTGGTTTTCCGTGATATGACATCTGTTAAGGACATCATACGTGCCAAGGAAGCAGCAGAGCATGCAGACCGGGCAAAGTCCGAGTTTCTCGCCATCATGAGTCATGAGCTTCGTACGCCATTAAACGGCATCATGGGCATGGCCCATCTGTTAATGGAAACCGAGCTGGATGATGAACAGAAAGGTTTTGCGGAAATCATGATTGATAGCGGCGAATCCCTTTTGTACATTTTGAACGAAATTTTAGATTTCAGCAAAATCGAAGCAGGCAAAATGGATCTTGAGCGCGCACCTGTAGATATTAAGGCGATGCTGGGTGGGGTGATCGAGCTGTTTGCACTGAAGGCATCAGAGAAAAATATTGAACTCTATTGTGAAGTGTCGGATCATATTCCTGAACGCATTCGAGGGGATGAGACACGAATCCGGCAGATTTTGATTAATCTGGTGGGTAACGCCGTTAAATTCACAGAGAAGGGCCGTATTATGGTGAGCGTAGGTGCTGATTTTTCAGATGAGCATGGTCAGGATAACCTGATGTTGACCTTTAAGGTGAGAGATACGGGGATTGGCATTCCAATAGAAAAGCAGCATCAGTTGTTCCAATCCTTCTCACAGCTTGATCCGGCCATCAATCGTAAGTTTGGCGGGACAGGTCTAGGCCTTGCGATCAGCAAAAAACTGGTAGAATTAATGGGCGGCGCGATTGGCGTACAGAGTGAGATCGGTGAGGGGGCAGAATTCCAGTTCACCCTCGTAGTGGAGCGGTGGTTAGAGGAGAGTAATGACCCAATCGAAATCACCACGAATGATGAACTGCAATTGGATCGAGCGAATCTAGCCCATGACATCAAAATTTTGATTGCTGAGGATCAAGCGGTCAACAGTCATCTGTTGGAGGAGATGCTGCGAAAGTTTGGCGGAGTATGTGATATCGTTGAGAATGGTGCACAGGCCGTTGATTCATTGAACAAGGTTCAATATGACCTGGTGTTTATGGATATTCAAATGCCAGTTATGGATGGGATTGAAGCGACCTGCCACATCAGACAGAGCCACCCAGACATACCGGTTATTGCAGCGATTACAGCTTTTGCAGGCGCCGGTGACCGTGAGGAGTGTCTGAAATGCGGGATGCAGGATTTTATCAGCAAACCGTTTCATTCCACGGAGATTAGCCGCGTACTGAATACATGGGTTCCATATATTCGCTCTCAAAGGGTGACGTAACAGAAAAATAACCTGTACCTTGAATTCAAGGTACAGGTTATTCTGTCATTTACGACCAGCCTCCGATTAAACCGGAGAGGGTTACGCATTCGTCATCTTCCAAATCTGCAATCAGAGTGAGTTCTTCGTTGTCTTGTGGATCAACGGAGAATAATTCACGGCGTCCGTCCTCATGCACAATAATGACTAACTGATGGCCGCCCTTTGTATCAAACTGGTACTTAACTCCGATACCAGGTAGTGGGCATTCGCGGATATTCATGAAACCTGTCACCTCTTTAGCTTTGCTTAATAAAAAATTAACCGTTCACACAGTACGGATGTATTCTACTATCCATAACACCGTTTGGCAAGTCACAAATAAAATTGGTGTGAAGAATTAATTTTTTCCCCGATGTGATCTTGCACTATGGCGCTGTCTGGCCCGTCTGCGACGAACAAAAAACCAAATGAGCAGAGCAGCGATACATAATAGGCCAATGACTGCAATTATGATGATATTCCGGATATTTGGGACCTGTACAGTCAGATCCAGTTTATTCATCTGGAGGGGTGAAACGTGCCAAATGAGCGTTTTTCCGCCATCCTCCACTTGATCCGCATTCGAATCGGCTGCCTTGATGGGCAAAGACAACTTGAAGTCAAAGTTAACATCTTTTAACAAGAGGTTTTTAAGAAAGCTAGGCACCTTGTTAATTTGATTTTTGATCTCACCATCGGGCATGGACTCCATGAGATCGGCTTCTGCTGTAATGTGCATCTTGGAAGTGAAGAAGCCGGGGGAAGTTGTTTGTTCAACCTTGATCCCTTGTGGTAACTTGGACGTATCAAAGCTGGTATTATTGCTTTTTTCATAATGGGTGGTCGCTGTGAGCTGCTTCTGATCTCCCTGTTCCGAAACCTCTGCCTGGAAGTTATTTCGATTCAATGCATCTGCGATCAGAGGCATGAGATTGTCTTGTCCAATTTTTCCAAGAGCGGAGTTCTTTACGTTGAGATTGAGATCCAGATCCGTTGATCCATCCATATTTACCGTTAGATGGGCTTCTCCATCAGCACAGGCGGTCAAAACAGATAACATAAGGGCTAATAAAACAGTAAGAAATAGCTGACGTAAGGGAATGCGAGTTGACATGTCTTTCAACCTTTCTGCGTAAAAATCCAAATTCCATTTCATAGAAGTATAGTATACACCGTAAGTATGGCGGATGAAACTTTGCACCGTGCAGCGAGGTACGTATGATTTAGTGTGATCGGGGAAATAATCCATTTATTAAAATTAAAGATTTCGTATTTTTGTCAATGTTCGGTCAATTCAAACGGCGCTTCAACGTGTACACTAGTAGTAGTGTGATGAATATACGGAAGCAGGGAGGTTACATTCATGACATATATCATTATTATGGCCATTATTATGGTCGTGGGCATGGTCGGAATGGGCTGGTTCTATCAGATTATGGATAAAGACCAAAGCTAGTATTGTTTAAATGTGAAAAGAAGAGAGACAACCTATAAGCTGGCTTCGCTAACGCGAGGCGGGCTTATTTGTGTGGGGAAAAATTTTGAGGCACTGACCTTACATAAGTAAGTAATATTTGTAACCATTCATGTTGCACAATTTGACCGATGGACAAATATTTTTCGTAATTATGGGATTTTTTAGCTGCTCTTTTGTATAATAGGGGGTAGTTTAACTCGGGATACTCCCGAAATTCTGCCAAACAGGAAAGGGTGTACATAAATGAAATTTAGTGAGTATACGTATACACGTCCGAATCTGGAACACATCAAGACATCTTTCCGTGAGCTGTTGAGCGGTTTTGAAGCTGCGGCAACGGTTGAAGAACAGAGTGGGTTCATGGATCAGATTAACGCGCTGCGCAGTGATTTTGAGACACAAGCCCAATTGGTCTACATCCGTCATTCCATTGATACCAATGATGAGTTTTACAAGGCGGAGAACGAATTTCTGGATGAGAATGCACCAATTGTGCAGGAATATATCACGGATTTTTACCGTGCATTGGTTAACTCCAAATTCCGCAACGAGTTGGAACAAAAATGGGGTTCACAGCTGTTCCAACTGGCGGATCTTTCACTGAAAACATTCAGCCCGGAAATTATTGAAGAACTCCAGAAGGAGAACAAACTTTCCACAGAATACAATCAGTTGATCGCATCGGCCAAAATTCCGTTCGAAGGTGAAGAGCGCACGTTGCCACAGCTTCATCCATTTGAACTGTCCACGGATCGCTCCATGCGGGAGCGTGCTTCGGAAGCCAGATACACGTTCATGGCTGAACATGAAGCTGAATTCGATCGCATTTACGATGAACTGGTTAAAGTACGTACACAGATCGCGAAGAAACTGGGTTATCCAAGCTATGTGGAACTCGGCTATGATCGCATGAACCGTACGGATTACAACGCCGAGATGGTTGCTAATTTCCGGGCACAAGTTCGTGATTATATCGTGCCTGTGGCGACCAAGCTCAGAGAGCGTCAGCGTAATCGGATTGATGTGGAGACGCTGTATTATTACGATCAGGGCTTCAGCTTCAAGACGGGTAACCCGACACCTAAGGGTGACGCGGACTGGATTATCGATAATGGTAAAAAAATGTACGCTGAATTATCACCAGAGACGGATGCATTTTTCCAGATGATGACGGAGAACGAGCTTATGGATCTGGTAAGCAAAAAAGGTAAACAGGGCGGCGGATATTGTACGTTCCTGAACGATTACAAAGTGCCGTTTATCTTCTCCAACTTCAACGGTACCTCCGGTGATATTGATGTATTGACACATGAAGCAGGTCATGCTTTCCAGGTGTATGAGAGCCGTGATTTTGCAGTGCCTGAATACAACTGGCCGACATATGAATCGGCTGAGATTCATTCCATGAGTATGGAGTTCTTCACATGGCCGTGGATGCAGTTGTTCTTCAAGGAAGATACGGACAAGTACAAGTTTGATCACCTGTCTTCCGGTCTGTTGTTCATTCCGTATGGTGTAGCTGTGGATGAATTCCAGCATTTTGTGTATGCGAACCCGGATGCAACTCCAACGGAGCGTAAGCAGGCATGGCGCAACATTGAGAAGACCTATCTGCCACACATCAATTACAAAGATAATGCGTATTTGGAGCAGGGTGGTTTCTGGCATAAGCAAGGTCACATTTTCTCATCGCCATTCTATTACATTGACTATACGTTGGCACAAATCTGTGCATTCCAGTTCTGGAAACGCAGCAATGAGGACATGAAGTCCGCATGGGCCGACTATCTGACATTGTGCAAAGCGGGAGGAAGCCTGTCCTTCACTGGATTGGTTGAACTGGCTGGATTGAACTCTCCATTCGAGGATGGCTGTGTATCCTCCGTAATTGGTGAGATTGAGGCATGGCTTGACGGCGTGAACGATAAGGCGCTGTAAGCCTTCGTCAGGATGCTTTTAGTGTAAGTACCTTCGGTAAGGTATAGGTAGTGGATAAAGCTTTAAGATAGATAAGTAAGACGGCTTGGAGACCTTCGGGTGTCTGGGTCGTCTTTTTCATTACGGGGAAAAATCAACCTCAAGTGTAACATTTATCGGATTCATTGTGATTTATTTCACTATATCTGAAAACGGATTCAGTTACAATGAAGATAGTAAATCAGGGGTTACAGGAGGCTGGTTCAAATGGCAACACATGCATATTATGTTCCGCCCGTGAACTTGATGGGTAGAGGCTGTTTACAGGAAGCAGGTCAGATGATTGAACAGATGGGTATCCGCAAAGCGCTGGTTGTAAGTGATCGTCAATTGATTACTTCAGGTGTTGCTGAACAGGTACTGTCTATACTAAGAAAATCAGGGTTAGACTATGTAGTATATGATGAGGTTCAGCCTAATCCAACATGTCAGAATGTACATGATGGACTTCAAGTATTCCAGGATCATGGCTGTGACGCCATTATATCAATAGGCGGAGGTTCACCGCAAGATGCTGCCAAAGGCATTGGTATTGTAGCTACGAACGGTGGGCATATCCGCGAATATGAAGGATTTCATCAATCAAAACATAAGTCCGTGCCACTTGTGGCGGTTAACACAACGGCTGGCACATCGAGTGAGGTGACAATTAACTACGTGATTACAGATGAGGAACGTAAAGTGAAGATGGTGATGGTGGACCGCAACAGTCTGGTCTCCCTGTCGGTTAATGATCCTGAGCTGATGCTCAGCAAACCTGCAAGTCTCACAGCGGCCACAGGAATGGATGCGTTGACACATGCCGTAGAAGCGATGGTTACACCAGGTGGATTTACAGTGACAAGTGCGACAGCTGCAGCAGCTGTTGAACTGATCTTTGAATACTTGCCAAGAGCTGTGAGAGACGGCAGTGATCTGGAAGCGCGGGAACATATGACGTATGCGTGTTTCCTTGGCGGGATTGCTTTTAATAATGCGGGCCTGGGTTATGTCCATGCGATGGCGCATCAACTGGGTGGCGTATATGATCTGCCGCATGGTGTCTGTAACGCAATGTTACTCCCCTATGTGGAAGAGTTGAACGCCAAGCATGTACCCGGCAAATTCCGTCATATTGCTAAGGCAATTGGTATGGATGTGAAGGGTAGAAGTGATGAGGAGTGTTCCGATTACGTCATTGAGGCCATACGTCAGCTATCGAAGGAAGTCGGCATTCCTGAGAAACTGTCTGAACTGGGTGTAAAAGATCCCGATGTGGAACTGCTTGCCGATAACGCGATGAAAGATGCCTGTGCACCAGGCAATCCCTATCAACCGTCCAAGGATGAGGTGATGGAGCTGTTCCGCAAAATTATATAGACTGTTTCAGGAACGGATACACCAAAATAACAGACAAAATGAGCCGGGATCGAAAGTCGGCTTTTTTGTCATGTGAACTCATTCTTTTTACTTATTTTTCCACTTAATGTTTGCACAAAAACTAAAGGATTTTGCTTCTCTATTATCGAATACAATATGAATAACAGCGGCACGAGAAAGGGTAATCTTACCCGCAACTTGATGTCGATGTTTTCCAGTAAGATTCCCCAGTCCGTTTCGTGTTTAATGTTAAATAGGAGTAGACTATTTCATTGTTCACGAGCTACACCTTAAGTTCTGCATCTAACATTCACCTCTGTAAGACAGTAAAGCAATTCTACACCAGCATCATCTCTATTTCAGGCTTTACAATCCAAGAAGTTAAACTGCAACAAAGATTCACCGGTTACACATCTGTACAGCAAGCTCCTAATCAAGACAACAGTGTCCACACAACAGAATATCGATTATGGGCTCTGAAATGAATCAGAACGAATGCACGTGGAGGAGGCTGTAATGATGGCGAAAAAAGAAGTTGTAGCGATGCTACTTGCCGGAGGGCAAGGTAAGAGGTTAAAAGGATTGACCAAATCACTGGCTAAGCCAGCTGTATATTTTGGGGGCACGTACCGAATCATTGATTTCCCGCTGAGTAACTGCTCTAATTCTGGTATTGATACAGTGGGTGTATTGACCCAATATGAACCACTTGTCTTACATTCCTATATTGGCATTGGCAGTGACTGGGATCTGGATCGGAAAAACGGCGGGGTATATGTACTTCCTCCACATGAACGTGAAGACGGTAGCAACTGGTACCGGGGTACAGCGGATGCGATCTTCCGGAACCTGAACTTTATTGAACAATTCGATCCTGAGCATGTGCTCATTCTGTCAGGGGATCATATCTATAAGATGGACTACGAAAAAATGCTCCAGTATCACAAAGAAAAAGATGCGGATTGCACCATATCGGTCATTGATGTCTCATTGGAAGAAGCCAGCCGGTTCGGAGTGCTGAACACCAACGATGACTATAGCATCTATGAATTTGAAGAAAAACCTCCTGAGCCCAAGAGCACACTGGCTTCCATGGGTATCTATCTCTTCAAGTGGGATGTACTGAAACGTTTCCTGATCCAAGATGAACAACAGGCATCCACCTCCTATGATTTTGGTAAAGATATTATTCCTTTATTGCTTCAAAATGAAAAATCCTTATATGCGTATCCATTTGAAGGTTATTGGAAAGACGTTGGTACCATTCGCAGTCTGTGGGAATCCAATATGGACCTTTTGGACGAAGACACACCGTTTAATCTGAATGATCCGGACTGGCGTATTTTCACACGTAATCCAAACCAACCTGCACAATATATCTCACCTTCGGGAAAGGTGCGGAATTGTATTATTAGTGAAGGTACTGTAGTGCATGGTGAGGTCAATCATTCTGTTCTGTTCTATGGAATTGAAGTTGGCGAGAACAGTGCGGTCATCGATTCGGTGATCATGCCAAGAGTGAAAATCGGTCAAAATGTGCGCATTTACCGAGCTATTATCGCAGAAGGATTGGTTATTCCGGATGGAACACAGATTTCGCCTGCACCGGAAGATGAGAGTGATATATTGCTCGTGGATCAGGAAGAACTGGAACGTCAGCTTCGCCAAGGAATAACTAGCAAGGCCTAATTGAAGTCAAAAGGACGGTGCATGCGATGAAACAATTGATCGGAGTTATTAACCTTGACCATGAACTTGAAGAATTGAAGGAATTGACGTATTTCCGCTGCGGAGCCGCGGTGCCTTATGCCGGGCGTTACCGTCTGATCGATTTTGTTTTATCCAATATGATGAATGCCGGAATTGAGAGTATTGGTGTATTTGTACGGCGAAAATATCGCTCGTTGATGGATCATCTTGGTGACGGTAAACCTTGGGATTTGGATCGCAAGCATGGTGGCATGTTTATTTTGCCACCAGACTGGAACGATCCAACAGATACATCACAAGGGGATTTGCAACATTTCCATAACAATTTGGACTTTTTCCACAGAGGGGCAGGACAATATGTTGTGCATGCGGGCAGTCGCCATGTGACCAAAGCAGACCTCCAGGATGTCTACAGGTATCACATCAGTAAAGGAGCGGACGTTACACTGGTCTGCAAAAAAGTAGATCAGCTGCTGCCTGAGCATGACGCCTGTGTCAAAGTTGAACATGACGGGGACGGTAACGTGGTGGACATTCACCAAAGCGCTAATCACCCGAATATATATACAGAAATTTTCATCATGGAAAAAGAATTGTTCTTGCGCCAGGTGCAACGCTGCATCGATCATGGCGAGAGCCATTTCTTCCGGGATGTGATTCAAAAAAATCCGGATGGATTGAATATCGCTGCGTATGCATATGATGGCTATCACGCAGTCATCAATTCCATTGACAGTTATTATCGCAACAGTATGGATCTGCTGAACACAGGGCAATATGAACAACTTTTCAAGGAAGATCCGATCCAGACCAAAATTAAATACGAAGCGCCTGCCAAATACCTGGATACCGCCGATGTTAAACATTCACTTCTTGCGAATGGCTGCATCGTAGGTGGAGAGGTGGAGGACAGCATTTTGTTCCGTGGTGTACAGGTGGCCAAGGGTGCCAAAATAAAAGGTTCCATCATCATGCAGAAATGCTACATTGGTGAGGGGACGGTCCTTGAGAATGTCATTCTCGATAAAGACGTGAAGCTGACCGGAGGACAGACGCTGATCGGCGACCCGTCGAATCCATACATTTTAGCGAAAAGTACTATTATCTAATGCCCCCACGTAACCGATATCTTCTATAAATATATATAAAATAAAAATCCTGTAGGATGGATTTAAGGTTCATACACTTTCGACGCATGAATTGCATCTTCGAAAGTTCTCACCAGCATGCAAACGTAGTGGAGGGGACGAAATCGATTCTGAAGAAGCGAAGCGCTCGCCTTTATCACTGTATTTTAACATCTAATTAATAAATTCAAGAAAATACAGGGGTAACAGCGATCATAAGAACGATTCGTAACCGTAACGGCCACTTTGCACAATGTTGAGCAATTGAGTATATGAACCGCCACCATCCTGCAGGATTTCCCCGGGAGGAACCTACTTTTGTTTGACAACAAGGAAACGTTCAAGAGTATATTTACACGGAATCTGGTCAGCAAATTGGGCAAACCGATTGAAGAAGCAACACAGGAAGACGTGTACCATGTACTGGGAAGCATGATTCGTGAATATGCAGGCCAGGATTGGGCAGCGTCGAATCAGGGGTTCAAGCAGCGCCAGGATAAACAGGTCTATTACTTCTCGCTGGAATTCCTGATTGGACGTCTGCTCGGCAACAATCTGTTGAATGTGAATGAATTGGAATTGGTGCGTGACAGTTTAGCTGAGCTGGGCTTCTCCTTGGAGGAGATAGAAGAACAGGAGGCGGATGCAGGACTCGGTAACGGAGGTCTGGGACGGCTCGCTGCTTGTTTCCTGGATTCACTCGCATCACTACGATATGCAGGACATGGTTGCGGGATTCGATATAAATACGGGTTGTTTGAGCAAAAAATCATCAATGGGAATCAGGTAGAGTTACCCGACAATTGGCTGGATAAGGGCAATGAATGGGAAGTCCGCCGTCCAGACAAAAAGGTGGAAGTACAGTTCTGGGGCCGAGTAGAAGCTCATGAGCAGGATGGAGAATATCAGTTTGTTACAAAAGATGCCGAATCGGTTGTCGCCATTCCCTATGACGTGCCTGTCATCGGTTATGGTCAAACTCATGTGAATACATTGCGTCTATGGAGTGCCGAGCCAAAGCGCGAGACTTCACTCGACACCCCTTCGAACTATTACGGCTATCTGGATTATAGCCGATCGGTTGAATCAATCTCGGAATTCCTGTATCCGGATGATTCCCAGTACGAAGGAAAGCTGCTGCGATTGAAGCAGCAATACTTCATGTGCTCAGCAGGTGTACAGAGCGCCTTGCGTACGTTCAACAAGCTGGAGCTACCGTATGATCGTTTGCCTGATAAAGTGGCCTTCCACATTAATGACACGCATCCAACCTTGGTTATTCCAGAACTGATGCGCATCCTGATTGATGTGAAGGGGTATGGCTGGGATGAAGCGTGGGATATCACAACCCGTACTGTATCGTATACCAATCATACAACGCTTAGTGAGGCGCTTGAGAAGTGGCCTGTATCCATGATCAGCAGGCTGCTGCCACGAATCTACATGATCATTGAAGAGATCAACAAACGATTCTGTGGCATGCTGCTGGACCGGTATCCGGGAGATCAGGATCGCATAGGGCATTTGGCGATTGTTGCAAACGATCAGGTACGGATGGCACATTTGGCGATTGTAGGCAGTCATAGCGTGAATGGTGTTGCTGCTCTGCATACCGAGATTTTGAAAGAGCGCGAGATGGCTCCGTTCTATGAACTGTATCCAGAGCGTTTCAATAACAAAACCAATGGTATCACCCATCGCCGCTGGTTGATGCATGCCAATCCGAAACTGTCGGATCTCATCACGGATACAATCGGTAACGAATGGATAACAGAGCCGGGCAAGCTGGACCAGTTGGCTGGTTTTGCGGATAATACATCATTCCAGGAGCAGTTCCGTTCAATTAAGCGGGATAACAAAGAGCGGCTTGCTGCGTATATTCTGGATCATACCGGGACAGCAGTGAATCCGGATTCCATCTTTGATGTACAGGTGAAGAGACTACACGGGTACAAACGTCAACTGTTGAACATTCTGCATGTTATGCATCTGTATAACCGGCTTAAGAATGATGCTTCGTTTGATATGGTACCACGTACGTTCATCTTTGGTGCCAAGGCAGCGCCGAGTTATTATTTTGCCAAGAAAATTATCAAGCTGATTAACAACGTGGCTGACACGGTGAATCGGGATGCGGCCGTGAATGACCGCTTGAAGGTATTTTTCCTCGAAAATTATTCCGTCTCTCTTGCAGAGAAGATCATCCCCGCTGCGGATGTTAGTGAACAGATCTCAACCGCAGGTAAGGAAGCTTCCGGTACGGGCAACATGAAATTTATGATGAACGGGGCTTTAACGATTGGCACGATGGATGGAGCCAACGTGGAGATGGCGGAGCAGGTTGGGGAAGAAAATATGTTCATCTATGGTCTGCGTGCAGACGAAGTACTTGAGTATTATCGTTCCGGCAGCTATCGTCCAAATGAGATTGTGCAGCACGATGAACGCATTCGCGAGGTCGTGGAGCAACTGGTGCATCCAGGTGCATTCTGTTATCGTGACGGGGAGTTCTGGGATATTTATGACTCCTTGCTGGCCCATGGTGACGAATACTTTGTATTGCGTGATTTTGCTGCTTATGCCGACGCGCATGCTGCGATTGACCAGGCGTATCGGGATATTCCGGGCTGGACTCGGAAAGCGATATTAAACACGGCACATTCCGGCATATTCTCCAGTGATCGTACCATTAGTGAGTATGCGACAGATATCTGGGGTATTCATCCCGTGTCAGGGAACTGGAAAGGTTAAGAATAGATTGTTAAACAAACAAGTCCCCTTGTTCACAAGAGCTATCTCTGCTGGTAAATCAACCAGCGTAGAGAGCATCTCCTTGTAGAACGAGGGGATTTTGGCATACAGTGTATCATAGTGTCATTCAACTTGAAGATAAGCGAAACTTGCGTATTTTTAATCATACAAGTTCGCACACAAAATCAAAAAAAAGATCTGGATCTCAGTCATACTACATAAGAAATTGTTTGATATTTTGAATTAGATAGGGGAGCCGTCACTATGGATCATTACACACGAATTCAGCTTGCTATTGAGTATTTGGAACAGCATTTGCAAGATGATTTTAATATCAGAGAGACGTCCGCTGCTGCGAGCTTTTCGGCGTTTCATTTTCAGCGTTTATTTCAGGCGATCACGGGATTCACGGTACTGGAGTACGTGCGCAGACGCAGATTAACGGAAGCTGTAGGGATGCTGCGAGGCACATCGGAAGGCATACTGGACATTGCGATGAGCTTTGGCTATCAATCTCAAGAGGCATTTACCCGTGCATTTTCAGCCTACTTTGGAATGACACCGGCGAAGCTACGTAAGCTGGAAGTGGATCAGTTGTCTCTTCTGAAGATGCAACAGAGCATTGATTTTAACGATTATCGAACTTCGCTTGGTGGAACTTTTCACATGAACACACCCCGTCTGGTCACACGGGAACCGAACTGGATTGTCGGCTATGAATATAAGACCAACCTGAATGACAATCAGCATTATGCTGAAATACCCGGATTTTATCACGATTTTGGCATGGAACAGAAATTCATGGCGATCCCGGAGAGGACACGCCCTGATATGGCTTATGGTGTGGCCTGTCATTTTGAAGAGGATGGAGCATTTTCTTTTATTGTGGGTGAAGAAAGCAGTGGAGCATCGCAGGTACTTGAACCCGGTTTTACCTCGATTGAAATTCCCGGCGGCTTGTATGCAGAATTCACCGTGGAAGGCTCTGGGCAGGATATTCGGAAAATGATCTATGGCAGCTGGCTGCCGCAGTCTAACTATGAACGGAGGGAAGGGCCTGACTTTGAAGTGACGGATGTCTGGAAATCGACCCCTGAACAACTGGACATGAAGATCTATATCCCGTTAAAATAGACCTTACCGCTTCGCGGAATTCAAGGTCGGAGGACGGGATGAATGAGCGAAAAGTCGTGGCTCCACTCCAAGTGGATACTGACCATTGTTGCTTGCATGGCAGTGCTTTACCTACTGATTATGGGCATTTTACTGTTTGTCAGTGGACGAACACCTAGCATGTATTATCAATATAATCTCGTACCCTTCGAGACGATTCGTCCACTTCTTATGGAGAGGGAGAGGTACAACACAGATACCTGGGTCAAAAACCTGTTTGGCAATATCGTATTGTTCATTCCGCTGGGCATCTGGATTCCATGGTTGTTTCGGAGGTGTCGTACGTTCCTGACCTTTACATCTACAGTTGTTTTGCTTCTGCTGGGTGTTGAGGTCACACAATTGATTACACGTGTAGGTTCGTTTGATGTGGATGACATTATTCTGAACACGATCGGTGCCTGGATCGGATACGCCGGATTTAAGTTAGTCTTATATTCACAAAAAAAGACTCGGAATTGAACCGCAGATTGCGGTCCATGACCGGGTCTTTTTGCATAAGATACCTTTCAAATGTTTACAAGGGAATCATTTCGGATAAAACATATTAACGGCTTAATACAGTGAGCAGAGATTATATATAAATTTAACTAAACATTTACACGAAACGGAGAGGACAGAAATAACCTGAAGAAGCGAAAGCGTTCGCCTTTATCACCGGATTTTCCCCTTATAAGGGGAATTCATAAAATCTGGGGATAACAGCGATCGGAAGGTTGTTCTGTCATCGGAGTGTCCAGTGTAAATATTCTTTCGTTCAATTTATATAGTGAACAATGATGAGAGCGAGGTGGGCGATATCGTTTGGTGGAAAGAGAGTGTGGTATACCAGATTTACCCGAGCAGCTTTAAAGATTCGGACGGGGATGGATATGGCGACTTGCAGGGGATCTATGAGAAGCTCGATTATTTGGAGAATTTGGGCGTAGATGTGATCTGGCTCTGTCCCATTTACGATTCACCAGGACATGATAACGGATATGATATCCGGGATTACTACGGCATTTTACGCAAGTATGGCACGATGGAGGATTTTGATCGATTATTGGCAGAGGCCCACAAGCGTGGTCTCAAGATCATGATGGACCTGGTGCTGAATCATACGTCAGATGAACATGCGTGGTTTGCCGAATCACGTTCATCAAAGATGAATCCGAAGCGGGACTATTATATTTGGCGTTCAGGCAAAAATGGGCAGGTGCCGAATAATTGGGAGTCCTATTTTGGGGGTTCGGTGTGGAAGCATGATCCCGAGACAAATGAATATTATCTGCATCTGTATTCCGAACAGCAACCGGATCTCAACTGGAACAATGCACAGATGGCAGAAGAGATGTATGAGATGGTGCATTGGTGGCTGGAAAAAGGGGTCGACGGATTCCGTTTCGATGCAGTGGCGCATATCGCCAAGGCAGAGGGTCTGCCAAGTGCCCACAACCCTCATAATCTGCCGGTGGTTCCAGCGTATCAGCTCTTTTCCAACCTGGAACAGGTACACTCCATCCTGAAGAAACTGAATAACATGATCCTGAAACCCTATGGACCCATGACAGTTGGCGAGACTTCAGGACTTGGACCTGAGCAGGCCTTGGCTTATGTGGGGACGGATCGTGATGAGCTTAATATGGTATTCCAGTTTGAGCATATGTTTATCGATGCCAAATCCTCCGGAATTGGTAAGTGGAACTATAAGGAGTGGAAATTGACCGATCTCAAAGAAATCATGAGCCGATGGCAAACGGTTTTGCATGGTAGAGGCTGGAACGCCAATTATATGGGGAACCATGATCAGCCACGTCCGGTTTCCCGTTTTGGTGATGATGGTAAATATCGGGTGCGTTCTGCTCAGATGCTGGCGACATGGATGCTTACACTCGAAGGGACCCCCTACATCTATCAAGGGGAAGAGATCGGCATGACCAATGTCGCTTTTCCGAATATCGAACAATACCGGGACATCGAGACCAAAAATTATTTCAATCATTACATTGGTCAAGGTAAATCAAAGCATGAAGTTATGCAGGCGATTTGGCTGAAGAGTCGTGATAATGCTCGCACGCCGATGCAATGGGATGAGACGGAACACGCAGGTTTTACTCAGGGTCAGCCGTGGATTCAGGTGAATGATAATTATCCTGAGATTAATGTGGCTGATGCCGAAAGTGATCCGCAATCCATTTTGCATTATTACCGTAAGTTAATTGCACTTCGCAAACAACATAAAGTACTTATCTATGGCGCGTATGAATTGCTGTTGCCGGATGATCCGGATATCTATGCCTATACACGAACGCTGGATGATGAGCAGATGCTGGTCATTCTGAATTTCCGTGGGCATGAACCTGAGATGCACTGGCCGGAAGGTTGGACTTCCGAGCATGCCAAGCTGATCATCAGCAATGTGAGCAGACGTTATTCTACCGATGAAGGTGCGATTCAGCTTCAGCCGTATGAAGCAAGAGTATATCGTAAGCAGCGGTGACACGGAGGCTAGCGTGATTTTGCGTTGGTGAAGAGGTATGATTTATAATATATAGTGGTTTTCAAAATAATAAAACATATGTCGGGAGGAATCCAAATTGTTGAATATTACGTTCCACGGTCACTCCAGTGTACAGCTGGGCACAGAAGAAAAGTCTCTGATCATTGATCCCTTCCTGCGTGGCAACGAGCTTGCCGTCACGAAGCCTGAAGATATTAAGACAGATGTTGTGTTGCTGACACATGCACATATGGATCACATCCTCGATGCTGAACCTATTGCCAAAGCAAATAACGCCAAAGTTGTGGCTATTGTTGAATTGGCTACATATATGTCTTGGAAGGGTCTGGATACACTCGGCATGAACATGGGCGGAACGGTAGATCTTGAATTTGCTCAAGCTAAAATGATTCAGGCGTTCCATACTTCCGGGATTGTGCTCGAAGAAGAACAACGGATCATGTATGCAGGGTTGCCTGCTGGATATATCATTAATATTGGTGGTAAAACGATTTTGCATGCCGGAGACACAAGTCTCTTCGGGGATATGAAAATGATTGGTGATCGTCATGATATTGATGTAGCTTTCTTGCCGATTGGTGGACATTTCACCATGGGACCTGAGGATGCGCTGCAAGCGGCCGAATGGTTTAATGCCAAACTGACGATTCCGGTTCATTATGATACGTTCCCGGTAATTCGTCAGGATGCAGAACACTTCGTGCAACAACTGGCTGCAAAAGGGTTGGAAGGACGTGTGCTAGCCCCGGGAGAATCGATTACCCTGTGATGCACATTTAACCCCTGTTCAATAATAAATGGATTTATGGATAAAGACGAATATCACGTCAAGATAACTGACGCGATATTCGTCTTTTTTCGGTTTCAGGTTCAATTTTCACCGATAGAGTTGGTACAAATGACAAAAACATTGAAATTCCATTGTTGAACTCCCTTTTAGAATGATATAAAAAGTTACACGGAAACCAAACGGAAATCCGAATTGACCGCAAACAGGGGGAGCGTTCATGTCATTTATGAAATCATTATTTTTTCAAATTATTGTAGCGGTAATCATCGGGATTGGTGTAGGCATTCTGTGGCCGGATCTGGGTAGCTTGCTGCAACCGCTCGGAACAGGTTTCATCAAATTGATCAAGATGATCATCGCACCACTGATTTTCATGGTGATTGTGACAGGTATTGCCAAGATCGGTGATCTGAAGTCAGTAGGTCGCATCGGACTGAAAGCCATCGTGTGGTTCGAGATTGCAACTACAGTGGCGCTGGTACTTGGATTGGGAACAGCCAATCTGCTTCGCCCCGGTGCCGGAATGAATGTGGACCCTTCAACCATAGATGCAAGTGGCATTGAAGCGAAAACCAATGGTTCCGAGTTGCCACATACGGTAGATTTTATCATGAATATTATTCCGACGAGTGTTGTGGATGCCTTTGCACAAAATGCACTTCTGCAAGTATTGCTCGTGGCATGCCTGTTCGGGGTTGCCCTGGCAGCAACAGAGAGTAAGGCAAAAGAGAATGTACTGACGCTGATTGAGAACTTGCTCGGCATTGTGTTTCGTATCATCGGTTATATCATGAAACTCGCGCCAATTGGTGCATTTGGAGCCATGGCTTACACGGTAGGTGCCTATGGGGCATCCACATTGTCGTCCTTTGGTCTGCTGATTCTGGCCTGTTACGGCGCAGCACTGCTGTTTCTGGTCATGCTGGCATTGGCTGCATGGTGGATTACCGGGCTGAATTTCCTGCAATTTGTGAAATATACCCGTTCTGAAGTGATGCTGGCGATTGGAACCGGGTCATCAGAAGTGGTGATGCCACGCATGATGGACAAACTAACCAAGGCGGGTTGTGATCGTGCGGTTGTGGGTCTTGTGGTGCCGACGGGGTACTCGTTTAATCTGGATGGTGCTTCAATCTATTTATCGTTGGCCACGGTTTTTGTTGCTCAAGCCGTAGGGATTGAACTGACATTGATGCAGCAAATTACGATTTTGCTGGTGTTGATGTTAAGTTCCAAAGGCATGGCAGGAGTACCTGGCTCCGCATTCTTGGCCCTGTCCGCAACGGCAGTGGCTGTTAATGCTTTTCCGGTAGCAGCGGTTGCTCTGCTGCTTGGTGCAGATCGATTCATGGATACAATGCGTGTATTCACCAACCTGATGGGCAACTGTGTCGCAGCATTTGTGGTGGCAAAATGGGAAGGTCTGCTGGATCAAAAGCGAATGCGTGCCGTACTCTCTGGTGAGATCAGTGCCGCTGAACTGGAAAGGGAAGAGCAAGCTGCACTATCTTTATTGATGTTGAATATGCAGGAAAAACAGGGTAAAGCCGCAGTTTCACCGGAGATGTCGTAGGAGGCAATGTGCCTACTAGAGTGACTTAGTCAAGTGAAAGTAACCGTATCATTTAAATCAACGAAATCATTGACTGACGAACAGCAAATTCAACCAAGTTCAACCCAATTAGACCGTCTGTTGCCCGCACCAATGGTGGGAAGAACAGACGGTTTCTTGTTGTCCCAATACAGATATCATGGAGTTCACGAACGCAGGTTCCAAAATAAATGTTACAGAGGAAAGATTTATGGGGAATGTGTAGAAGAGGCGGAGAATATACATATTATAGTTTCAACTTGTATATACATGTTTACTTATGTAATATAGATATGAAGTTAGCCGAGAACATCACATAAGAGCATTACAATTTATTGGAGGCGTTAACATGAGTTCTAATAACACAACTCCGTCATCTTGGTGGAAGACATCAACGGTGTATCAGGTATATCCGAAGAGCTTTAATGATACTACCGGATCGGGGACTGGAGACATTCGTGGATTAACCGAGAAGCTTGATTATTTGCAGCATCTGGGTATCGATATTGTGTGGTTGCAGCCGGTATATGTATCTCCGCAGCATGATAATGGGTATGACGTAGCGGACTATTATCGGATTAATCCGGATTATGGAACGATGGAGGATTTTGACGAATTGCTGAAAGGTCTGAAGGCCCGTGATATGAAACTGATGATTGATATCGTGGTGAATCACTCCTCGACCGATCATGAGTGGTTCCAGCAATCCCGTTCTTCCAAGGATAATCCGTATCGGGATTATTATATTTGGAAAGATCCTGCTCCGGATGGCGGTGTGCCAAACAACTGGCAATCCAAGTTCGGTGGGCCTGCTTGGCAGTTCGATGAACAGACGGGACAATATTTCCTGACTTTATTTGATAAAACGCAGGCAGATCTGAATTGGGAGAATGAAGAAGTACGCAAAGCTGTACGGGATATGATCAAGTTCTGGGCGGAAAAGGGTGTGGATGGTTTCCGTATGGACGTGATTAACCTGATCTCCAAAGACCAGCGTTTCCCTGATGATGATGGTAGCGTGTCACCCGGTGATGGACGCAAGTACTACACGGATGGACCGCGTGTGCATGAGTACATTACCGAGATGTACGAAGAAGTATTCGGGCCTTACAACATGGTGACTGTAGGGGAAATGTCCTCCACAACACTCGAACATTGTATCCAATATTCGAACCCGGCTTCCCGCGAGTTTTCAATGACGTTTAACTTCCATCACCTGAAAGTGGATTATCCGAATGGTCAGAAGTGGGAACTGATGCCGTATGATTTTGAAGCGATGAAGCAGCTCTTTAGTGAGTGGCAGACAGGCATGCAGGCCGGTGGAGGGTGGAACGCACTGTTCCTGAATAACCATGATCAGCCGCGGGCGCTATCCCGATTCGCCGATGATGGTGACTATCGTGCCGAGAGTGCCAAGATGCTTGCAACAACGATACACGGCATGCAAGGTACGCCTTATGTCTACCAGGGTGAAGAGATCGGAATGCCGAATCCAGTCTGGAATGACGTTAGCGAGTTCCGCGATATCGAATCAACGAACATGTACCGCTTGCTTCAGGAAGAACGAGGCAAATCCGCTGAAGAAGCTTTCAACATCGTAAAAGAGCGTTCCCGGGACAACTCCCGCACACCGATGCAGTGGAATGGAAGTAAGAACGCCGGATTTACTACCGGAACACCTTGGCTGAAGGTGGATGAGCGGTATCCGTCCATTCACGTGGAACAGCAACTAGCTGATCCGGATTCGATCTACTATCACTACCGCAAATTGATTGCCCTGCGTAAAAAGCTTAACGTGCTGATCGACGGTCTGTATGAACGATTGGACGATGCACACCCGAATGTATTCGCGTACGCACGGACCAATGGAAGTGAAACTCTGATTGTTGTATCCAACTTCAGTAAACGAGACGTCACGTTCTCGCTTCCGGAAGCGGTCTGGAATGATCACATTGCAGGCAAATCAGTAGAGTTACTCATAGGAAATACGGAGGCAGCCCCTGCGCTGACGCAGGAAATCTCTCTCAGTCCGTATGCATCCTATATGTGGCTTGTGCCACAACAGGACTAATCACATTTTATAAATAGGAAGTGACACTATGGCAATCGATAAAAAACAGGTTGAGGAGATCGTCCGGGCAGTCGGTGGCAAAGAGAATATTGAAGCTGCTACGCACTGTGTTACACGACTCCGGTTTGCCTTGTACGATGAGAGTAAAGTGGATACTGAAAGTCTGGATCAGAATGATCTGGTTAAAGGACAATTCTCTTCCCAAGGACAATTCCAGGTCGTTATTGGGCCTGGTCTGGTAGATAAAGTCTATGATGAGATGATTCAGATTACCGGGGGAGATCGTTCTTCCAAGGATGATGTGAAGGCGGTTGCTGGTAAAAAGCAAAATCCAATCCAGCGAGCGATCAAAACACTCTCGGATATTTTCATTCCGATCTTGCCTGCAATCATTACGGCAGGTCTTTTGCTCGGGATTAACAATATTCTGACAGGTCCAGGCATTTTCTTTGATGGAAAATCACTGGTGGATGTCTATCCAGCCTGGAAGGATCTTGCGTCCATCATTAATACAATCGCGAGTACAGCCTTTACGTTCCTGCCGGCTCTAATTGGTTGGGCAGCTGTAAAAAGGTTCGGCGGCAGTCCGTTGCTCGGGATTGTGCTTGGTCTCATTCTGGTACATCCCGATCTGCTGAGTGCATATGGTTATGCTGATGCCGTGAATAATGGCACGGTGCCAACATGGAATCTGTTCGGTTGGGAGATTGAGAAGATCGGTTATCAAGGGCAGGTTCTGCCGGTACTGGTATCGGCGTATCTGCTTGCAAAGATGGAGATTTTCCTGAACAAAAGGGTACATGATTCAATTAAACTGCTGGTCGTTGCACCGGTCACGTTGCTGATTACCGGATTCCTGGCCTTCACGATCATTGGACCAGTTACATTTGCCATTGCGAATGCAATTACTTCCGGCTTGATCTATGTTTATGATTCATACGCGGCGCTGGGTGGTCTGATCTACGGTGGTCTATACGCTTTGTTGGTTATCACCGGTATGCATCACACGTTCCTCGCGGTCGATGTTCAGCTCATTGGTAGTCAAGGCGGTACGTTCCTGTGGCCGATGCTGGCATTGTCCAATATCGCACAAGGTTCGGCGGCACTTGCGATGATGCTTGTCCTGCGTGAAAAGAAAATGAGAGGACTTGCGGCAACGTCTTCGGTGTCGGCCTTCCTCGGGGTAACTGAGCCGGCGATCTTCGGAGTGAATATCCGTTACCGTTATCCGTTTATCTTTGGTATGGTCGGTTCCGCAATTGGTGGTGTGCTGCTGACGATGAATAATGTTCAGGCAACCTCCATCGGTGTAGGTGGCGTACCGGGATTCCTGTCGATTTTCCCTAACAAATGGGGTGTCTTCTTCATCGGCATGGCGATTGTCCTGGTTGTACCATTTGTACTGACCGTCCTTTTTGGAAGAGCCAAACTGAAAAAAGAAGATCGTAGTGCAAGCAATGAAACTGTTAATGAGCCTAAAGCGGCTACATCGCAGTCTGCTTCGGGTGTTACCTCTTCAACTGCAAAAACAGATCCAAACCAGCGCACACGTAGTGCAGCTCAAGTAGGGGACGAAGCCGTGAATACACTGGAAATCATGGCGCCATTAACAGGCCAGGCCGTATCACTGGAGCAAGTACCTGATCCGGCTTTTGCCGAGAAACAGATGGGTGAAGGTGTAGCGATTGAACCTTCCGGCAACCTGGTTGTTGCCCCGTTTGATGCTCAGGTAGCTCATGTGATCAAAAGTAAACATGCGGTGATTCTTGAACACGCGAGTGGATTACAAGTTCTGATTCATGTCGGGATTAATACAGTATCCCTCAAAGGTGAAGGCTTCAACATGCATGTGGAAGCTGGCGAGCATGTAAAAGCTGGACAAAAGCTGTTGGAGTTTGATCGTAAGGTAATTGAAGATGCGGGATACCCGCTGATTACACCGATTATCATTCCAGATGGTCAGGATATGGTTGAACGGGTGGAAGTCACGACAGGTGATGTTACATCTAATCAAAATGGTGTGTTGAAGGTTCATCTGAAAGGTTAATTGAATACAACAACAAGAAGGGGCTGCATGATGCGCAGCTCCTTTTTGCTGTATGGTCGTTATTTTCATGACGATCATGGTAAACTGTATATAAAATGGAAGAATCACATTTTTAAAATAATGGTGGTTGGAAAGGTTCTTCTGACAAAGCAAGCTTCAGGCATGTTCGAGTCGTGGTGTTCATATGGTGGAGAAAGAGTTCCTAGATCGATGAGGAGGAGAGCCATGACACGTATTGCGGTGATGGTCATTCATGGGCTGGGTATGCGGAAGGATGGGTACGCGGACAAGCTGATTGCTTGTTTGCATAAGGAATTGGACAAGGTAATGGTCTTGCCTGGAGCCTCCAAACAGATGCTCGATATCGAACCTGTATATTGGGCGGATGTATTTGAGGAGCGGGAAGAGGCGCTTTTTCAACAGCTCGTCAGCTCACCGGGATTGAACTTTCAGGCGTTGCGCCGATTTGTCATCCATTACCTGGCTGATGCGGTTGCTTATCAACCGGTGGAAAATCAAGGCCATAACTACGATGCCGTACATCGAACGTTGAATCAGGCGATGCATACCCTTGCACAGCGTAATGGACCGGAAGCTCCGCTCTGTGTGGTTGCCCATAGTTTGGGCGCCGTAATCGCCAGTAACTTCTTCTACGATCTGCAATATCCGTCCAGTCGTGTTCCTGAGGTTGTGGATGTTAACTCGGCTCTGGAGCGGGGGGATACGCTGACCAATTTTTACTCCTTTGGTACAACCCTGCCCTTATGGAGTTTACGTTACCATGACTTTAGTTGCCCAATTCAGGTGCCCTCTTCCCATGTGAATCAGTATTATGCCGGACTGGAAGGGGAGTGGGTGAACTTCTACGATCGGGATGATATTCTGGGTTATCCGTTACGCCCCATTGATCCCGCTTATGAGAAAGCGGTCAAAGAAGATATTGAAGTGAACTCTGGCGGCGTGGCTATGAGTTGGAACCCGCTAAGTCATGGGGGGTATTTTTCCAATCGAAGTATGAATCGGAGAATGGCTCAGGGACTGGCACGAACCTGGACCTGGATAAATCGCTCATAATTAAGAGGTAGTTCAAAAAGTCCGCTTTTGATTACGAAGGATGCCTAATGGCATCATCAGCATCGAATATGGAATTCAGCCGAAATGTCCGTTGCTCACGTAGCTCTATCTACGCTCCGCTACTCCATTTCTAGCTTCATCCCATCTTCTTGGTACTGAAAACCGATCTTTTTGAACATGTAGTGTAAGTCTATTGAAATTAGGAGGGAATATGTATGGAATGCAGGACAGGCTGTGCCGCATGTTGCATCGCGATCTCCATATCGTCACCCATACCGGGCATGGCTCATGGCAAGCCGGCAGGTGTACGTTGTGTGCAGCTTACGGATGATAATCGCTGCGGAATTTTTGGCCAAAAAGAGCGTCCTGCGGTATGCAGTGGATTGCAAGCTGAGGAAGAGATGTGTGGTAGCACCGATCAGGAAGCATTTGATATTCTAACCTGGTTGGAGCAAGAAACTGCACCGAAGGTAATATGAGTAGGTTGTTTTAATGAATTGGGATAATTATACTTAATAGGGAAGAAGGTCGATCAGAGAGAGGAGACGCGAATACATTGGGGCTTGTTAAACGTTTTGTATTGGTTGTTGTGAATATGATCGGAGAGTTATGGATGGGGTTTTACCGACGTAACTCGGATTATTATGACCATCAGACTTCGGAGTCCAAAAGTAAGATTGGCTATTATGCATTTATTATTGGGGCAACAGTGGTTACGGTGGGCATTGTAGGCTGGATGTACAACCGAATTTATTCATAAGTAGTCATTATGCTTAAAATTGAATGAGGCCAAATGTTGAAGATGAGTCTGTACAAATAAAAGAGAGTATCCGCAGGATGTGACATCAAATGGATACTCTCTTTGGCATGGGATCAGACAAAATATGATCATTGAAGTGAGGGCTCTGCTTTCTTTTCTTTTAACATATGTACAAGAATCATCTTCAGTACGGAAGAGACGATGAAAAAGATAAACAGGATGCGGAACAATTGATACCCGGATACAACCGAAAGATCGGCATTCACTTCATGTGCCATGATACTCATCTGATCCATCCCGCCAGGGGCCATGCTGAGTAGTGAGGTAGCCGCCGAGAGGGAGAATACATTCATTAACAGATAACTCAATCCAAGCGCACCAGCAATGAGAAGTACACTGCTAATCACGGCTAGGGTCACTGTCTGTGTCTTACGTTGCAACTGTTCCGGCTTGAGCATCAGTCCAACGTGACTGCCAATCATCAATTGCGATACGTTTAAGAGTGAGGTTGGCAGACTGGGCGTATGCATCGTTGTGCTTAATTGAACGACACACATGACAATCATGGGACCCAGCATAAAGGCCGTCGGAAATCGGAGTTTGCGTGCAACCCATGCACCAGCTACACAGAGCGGAGCATAGAGAAGAATCTCGGGAAAAAGGGTACCCCACGTTGCTACGTCAATGAACGGATGATCCAAACTTCCACCTGCGGTACCTTCAAACCACGGACTGAATAGCAGGAACGGAACACAGAAGACAATCATGATCAGCCGAGTCACCTGCAAAAAGGTAACCAGCGTCAGATTGATAGATTTCATCTCTTCTGCGAGGGACACCATCTGGGATAGTCCTCCTGGAATACTGCCAACCAGCAGGGAGGGGAAGTCAAAGTCGGTTATCTTTGAAGCGATGTAGGCCGTAATTACACACAATCCGATTAACAGCAAGGTCATCAGAAGCATCATGGGAAGTTGTAGCAAAATGCCGTGCAGTGCCTCTTTAGTTAAGGTGAGTCCAATCGAATAACCAACAATCAGAATGCCATAGTCCCGAATGAAGGCAGGCCACATGAGCGGCCATTTGGCGACTTGGGAGCCAAGCAGCATAAATACCATTGGCCCGAGCAACCACGGGATCGGTGTATGAATGACTGTGAACAGCAATCCGCCAAGAACAGAGACACCCAGACTAAGAAAAAACCGAAAGACAACGTGGGAACCAAGCTTGCGCATCAGTTCCATCCGTTTAGCCTACCGGTTGAATGAGGTGGTATGAGATTCAGGTATGCATTCAGGTTTAATGAAGGATTCATGTTCATGTGTGATCACTCCTGATGATGAGATACGTTGCGTTATCTGCGGAACAACCAGACTGCTAGTGTTCAACTCATTAAGATCCTGCGAGAGCCGTAGCGGAAGGTTTGGGTTCTCTGAACATTACAAAGTACATCAGTGATGAAATAACGTATAGACAGCCTGTGATGCTGAAAGTGATCGCATAACCCCAATACGTTCCGTACGTGGTGACCAGATAGGATTGAACGGGTCCCATGGTCGCCCAACCAATCATGAACGAGGTCTGCATCAGTGAATTGGCAATGCCGCGGCGTTTGTCCGAGATCCGATCCACCAGTATGGCTGAATGAATGGGATTGGCGGCGTTCATCAATGCTTGTCTGAACAAGAAACTGAGCGAAGCGATGAACAACAGATTGGTGAAGCCTGTTAATAGAAGGAAGGGCAGCGACATGACCTGGAAAATGACAACGGCTCTTACGCTTCCGACCTTTGCCGCCAAGGTAGGACCAATCAGCATGGATACAATCGTCATAATCTGACCAAGTGCAATTAGTAAGCTCATGCCGCTCAGAGAAACCGAGAATCGATTGGTGAAATACAGATTCAGATACGGTACAACCAGTCCGGAACCTAATCCAATTAACAACTGAGTCACTATAAACTGACCAATCAGTAGGGAATCTTTTTTCTTCGTGATCGAATCGTCCGTGCTTGGGGTATTTGTTGAGCTTTCTTTTAGATCCGCATTGGGTTGAAGAACGGGTTGCCCCGGAATTGTTGTCTGCGGAGCAGCCTTGCCTTCGGTTACAAATAACAGTGGAATAAATGCAGCCAGTGTTGCTGCACCACCGATAAATAAAACCGTCTGCAATCCGGTCACTTTGGCGAGTCCTACTGTATGTAACAAATCTGCGAATACGCCGCCACCCAGGCTACCAAGAACCTGGGAAGCGAGCACAAGGGATGAATAATAACTGAACATCTTCAGCCGCTGGCTTTTCTTGACGTTTTCCGCCAGATAAGGAATGGCCAATACTTGGAATACCCCAGCGAAAAGGCCAGAGAATACCGCGAACCAAATCAGTCCTGTAGCCGAATAATCGAAGGAGCGTCCGATCAGAAAGATTCCGCTGAATAACGCCCCGGTAATGAGTAATCGCTTGCGGCTGAATAGATCACCGCATAGACCGATAGGAACAAACATAATGGCTGTTGCGAGTGATTGAATACTTACAATCTGGCCGTTCATTGTATCATTATAGCCCAGACCCTGAATGTACAGATTGTACAAGACAGAGAACATGCCATTTCCGATCTGATACAGAATGCTAGCCAGGAAAAACAGTTGAATATTGCGGGACCAGCCGCGAATTTCATCATTAATATGTTGTAAAACTCTCAAGTGGTTCCCCCCAGTCTGCCTGTGCAGTGATTCCAGTTTAACAGGAAAGGGGAATTTGCGGAAGAATTGACCACTGTTTATTTTGGTTCAGAGGCATCAATTACACGAGCAATGACGAATCCATCGTAACCTTTGCTACCGACCGTTTGCAGTGCTGTAGCTTCAAGCCGAGGGTGATCCGCGATCAACTGCAGGAATGATCGAACGCCTTGAACTCTGGGGTCTGTGCTGTCTGTGCGGATCACTTCACCGTCCCTGACGATATTATCACCAATAATAAGACTCCCCGGCCGAGTCAGTCGCAGGGCCCATCTCAGATAATCGGGATTACTCGGTTTGTCAGCATCGATGAAGATCATATCAAACGGTTCCCTGTATTCTTCCTGAACATCGGGAAGGGTGGTTAGGGCAGGACCAACTCTCAGGTCAACCTTGTGCATCAGTCCTGCTCGTGTGAGATTGGCTCGGGCCAAGTCTGCATGGTGTGATTCCGATTCCAGTGAGACGATGCGTCCGTGTTCAGGCAGCGCTCTTGCCATCCAGATGGTACTGTATCCACCCAATGTGCCGATTTCAAGTACACGGGATGCGCCTTGGATTTGCAGCAGGAGCTGAAGTAACTTTCCTTGATTTGGTGTTACGTCATGAGCAGGGAGTCCAGCTTCGGCATTGCTTTGCAGTGTATGTTCCAGTAGGGAATCTGATGGAATCAGCAGATCATTCATGTAGTAGTCGACTTGAGTCCAGGTATGCTGTAGGTTGGTCGTATTTATATTTTTCATGTTCACATGTTCCTTTCCTTGTTCCTTGTATTGGATTTCATATTTCAACTATAAATGGAGCAGATATATAAATAAAATATATATTATGTATGATAATATAACTTTAGATTATGTATTTGACGTGGAAGAGGTGTAAACATGAATCTGCATGGATTACGATTATTTCATGCCATCGTGAGATATGGCGGGGTCACTCGTGCCGCAGAGGAACTAAATATTAGTCAACCTGCGGTATCTTCTCAGGTGAAGAAGTTTGAACGTGAATTGGGAATCCAGCTTTTTGTTTCGGAGGGAAGAAGACTGGTGCTCACGGATGCGGGGATACAGTTGACAGGTTATGCGGAACGTCTGTTCATGCTGGAGCAGGATGTCGAGAATTTTGTGCAGGATTTTCGGGAAGGCAAGAAAGGACTGATCCGTCTTACGGCAACCTACTTGCCTTCAAATTTTCTGTTGCCGGGCTGGATTGCTCGGTTTAAGCAAATGCACGAGGATGTGGAGATTGTTGTGAGCACAACCAACACCCGGATGGCTTTTGACCAATTACTTCGTTATGAGGCAGAGATTGCAGTGTATGGTGGAAGTGGCATTACACATGCAGGTGTCCAATGGGATGAATTGTTTGACGATGAGATGTGGTTTGTTGTGCACCCTGACCATCCGTATGCGGGAAAAGAAATCGAGCTGCATGAGATGATGGCAGAACCGTTCATCATGCGCGAAGAAGGCAGTGCTACACGTGAGCGACTCGTTTCCCTTTGCACAACAAATAACCTGGCCGCTCCCCGCATTGCGCTTCAGTTCAACGGGCTGAACGAAACGATTAGTGCGGTGATGGCAGGTTATGGGGCCAACTTTATATCTTCTTTGGTTGTGAACGAAGATGTGCAGCAAGGCAGGCTGGCACGTGTGTTTGTTCGAGGTGTACAGCTGAGAAATACGGTTGCCGTATGTACACGAGCCGGGGAGGTATTATCACCTGCTGCACAGCATCTGGTCAAGCTTATCCGCCAAGAAGCTGCTTTGATGAAATAAATAGCGTGATTGTACTTAAAATAACTTAAAGTCCATGTTCACAAAGACCATTTTTCAGTATCCTAAAGTGGACTTTTGAACAGCCACTTGAACATGGACAGGGTACTTCTTCTATTATTAACTTTCGCTTTGTTGTGAAGTTCCCCATGCATGTAATCGGGCGTATAGGGTTACGCCGCCAATGATCAGGACAGGAATCCAGACTGCAATCATGGGCACACGGTGGAATAACAATGCGGCTGCAATGACGCCGATCAAATAGATGACAACAGCACCTGCACGAAGGTAGGAGTCTGTGGACAAGGCTTTGGTTAACGATCGGATATTGGCATGTCGCAGCTTTTTGAGGATGTTTACGGTATCCTCGACCACAGCGGCCAAATTATTGGTGAGCACGGTTGTTGAGATGCCAGCAATGCCAATGCGGCGTGCCGCAGTTGTTTGCATCCCCATTGCAACGGCTAGGATGACAATTAACAGATAGGACAGTTGTTCTGAAAATGGACTAATCATGGCGATCGCGAACAGCAGGAGCAATATGCTTTCAACAGTAAATACGGCTGTGACCTTAGAGGACCAGCCATTTTTGGTCTGCACATGTCCAACCATATGTGCTGCAATGGCATTGCCGGCTATAAAACCAATGAGAGCAAGCAGTGACCGCAGCACGACAAATTCCTGCGCACGGGCAATAGCAATACCGAGTAGTACAATATTTCCCGTCATATTAGCTGTGAGCACATGCCCTAGTCCCAGATATCCGATCAGGTCCACCATTCCGGCAGACATGCAGAGAAGCAACATGGCGTATTTTTGGAGGGTGCTTTGATTCATCATATCCGTCCTTTCAAAAAAACGTAGCCCCTCCAGTATACAGCCATAACCCATGCATCTTCAAAATGAAATTCATTCGCGCAAGACTTAAGGTGCAGCGAGCCAATCAAACATATTGTTCACCGCTGACTGATGTATTTTCTCGTGAAAATGATGATCCTGCCCGCCATAAGCGTGAAATGTGACGTCTGCACCTCGCCGCTTAAGCCAGTGATACATTCGGGTTCCGTGACTATAATTCACTTGTGTATCTGATGTACCATGCATGATTAGCACGGGACAAGATAGTTTGTTCGCTTTCGACAAGGGAGAACGGGCGAGATAAGCTTCTGGAACCGTGCGTGGGGAACCACCTAGCACCCGTTTCAATGTGCGCCTCAGGTCGGTTCGCTCATGGTAAGTGCGTTCCACATCGGAGACACCGCTCCAAAGAACTAACTTATGTACTTTGTCCGGTCCCTCATTATAGGCAGTTGCGGTATGTACAGCATTAATGGCTCCACGGGAGAACCCCATTAACGATATGCGAGTTGGGTCAACAAAGGGTAAACGCTGTATCAACCGGTAAGCGGCATGCACATCTTCGGCATCTTTCCCGCCATACTCGTCACGACCTTCACCGCCTTCGTTGCCACGATAGGATGGGGCGAACACGATATAACCTTTATGTACAAATTGCTCAAGCCAAACGGTATTTACCCCGCCATAGCTGCCAAGTCCGCCGCGACAATAGATCAGCACAGGCCACTGTTCCTGTGTGTGAGCGATATCATGCATTCTGGCAGAAGGGTAGTGGCTGGCGAGTGGTTGCAAATGTAGAGATGTATGTATTGAAGCGAATTCCGGAAAGGCAGAGGAGACAGAGCCGGAATGAGAAGTTTCATATGTCGTGATATCAGGTAATGAACAACCTTGTGGCAGGTATAAATAAGCTTTAACCCGAAGTGTATCGGATGAATATGTCACTTGATAGAGCAGTAAAATCCACCTCTTTTATTAATAATTGCGGGCCAAATGAAAGGGATGCTTCTATAGGATGCGCGTAAAATAAGTTCCCATACCTTCCAGGCTGAATCGCCAGCCCAAATGTGAGAAATTCGTTTATTGGCTCCATATGATTTATAATGGTTCAGGAGACATGTGGATTGACCGCTTGTTCTCATATTCATAAAACTAATTTTAGTGTGCAGAAAGAAAGGGAGAAAGCCATGATGAACGCTCCACATCCAATCGATCAATTCAAGAAATTCAAATATGAAATTACCAGATTTATGATGATCTATAAATTTGCTCTGGATCAAATGGAGACCAAGATTGAAGTCCTGAAGGAAGAATTCCAGTCTTTGCATGATTACAGTCCAATTGAGCATACAAAGTCCAGACTGAAATCTCCTGAGAGCATTATGAACAAGATGTTCCGCAAAAATCATGAGTTAACGTTTGAGAGCATCAAGCAAAATATCAAGGATATCGCCGGGGTACGGATTACATGTTCCTTTATCTCGGATATCTATCGCATTAAGGATATGCTGTGCAACCAGAGTGATCTGCGTGTACTGGAGGTCAAAGACTACATCGAGAATCCAAAGCCAAACGGCTACCAAAGCCTTCACCTTCTGGTGGAAGTGCCTGTGTACATGTCCAATGGTGAGGAACGAGCATGTGTGGAGATCCAGATCCGTACAATCGCGATGGATTTCTGGGCGAGTCTGGAGCATAAGATTTTTTATAAATACAATAAGGATGTTCCCGAGCATTTGACGAGAGAGTTAAAGAGTGCGGCAGATTCGGCAAATGCGCTGGATCAACAGATGGAGCGACTTCACCGGGAAATTCAGGAGATTAAGGACGCCGATAATGAGCGGGATGAAGAAGAACTGCGCCGTATTATTATTAACAATCAGCAGTTCACACTGCCGTCCAACCTGCTCAAGCTGCTGGGTAGCGGGGAGTAGTATTTGATGAAAAGTACAACAGCTTCATTGAACACAAACTCCACATCTCGTGTACGGATGGCTTTAATTCTGGGGACATTGTCGGCCTTCGGGCCGTTGTCCCTGGATATGTATTTACCCGCATTGCCCACGCTGGCTGATGAGTTTGGTTCATCTACATCGTATGCTCAACTCAGTCTGACGGCGTGTATGATTGGACTTGCGGTTGGACAGTTGCTTGCTGGACCTCTAAGTGATGTGCGTGGTCGGCGAACACCGCTCATTGCAGGGCTTGTGCTCTATACTATCGCCTCCATACTTTGCCTAGTCAGCCCGACGATGGGCTCTTTTGTTGTGCTGCGGTTCATTCAAGGTGTAGCTGGAGCAGCAGGGATTGTCATCTCACGCGCAATCGTCAGAGACGTATATTCGGGCCCGGAACTGACACGGTTCTTCTCTCTGTTAATGCTGATTAACGGCGTAGCCCCGATTGCTGCACCAATCATTGGTGGACAATTGTTGACGTATACGTCGTGGCGCGGCGTATTTATTTTGCTTAGCCTCATCGGAATACTGACGCTGTTGGCTGTCATTTTCGGTCTTGGAGAGACCTTGCCTTCCAACCGCAGATCAAGCGGAGGATTGAAGCAGACATTAATTACGTTTCGCCAAATCGCAGGGGATCGTCAGTTTATGGGTTATGCGTTAACTCAGGGTTTCGTAGCGGCTGGCATGTTTGCGTACATATCCGGTTCGCCGTTTGTGCTTCAGAAAATATACGGGGTATCCCCGCAAATGTTCAGTGTATGCTTCGCCATTAACGGGTTAGGCATTATTCTGGCCAGTCAGATTGCCGGCAGACTTGCAGGAAAGGTATCAGAGACTCGCCTGTTAATCGCGGGTCTACTAACCGCGGCGCTCGGAGGAACATCTCTGCTCATCGCCATTCTGGCTGGAGGTAATCTAATCTCTGTACTGATTCCGTTATTTCTGGTGGTATCCAGTGTTGGGTTGGTCAATACCGCGTCCTTCGCCTTGGCGATGGCCGATCAGGAGAAGTCGGCAGGCAGTGCTTCTGCGCTTATTGGTGTGATGACGTTCCTGTTCGGAGGTATTGTCGCTCCCCTCGTAGGTCTCGGGGGAGAAGGCACAGCTGTGCCAATGGGAATCGTTATTGCGTGTGCGGATCTCGGTGCCTTGGTGATTTACTTCCTAATGGTCAGTAAAGGCAGGAAGCGCCAGAACGATCAAGTGTTGAGTTAAATGTACTGATTCTGTACACCTTGCGTTTATGGAGCCTTAGTAATGTAAAGGTGCATCTGGATAAAAGGACGAAAAAGAGCCTCACTTGGAAGGAATTATGCTTCCAAGTGGGGCTCTTGCTGTAGGTAAGGACAGGTTTAGCAGAGCGCAAACAAAATCTGTGTATTGGACAGTATACCTGGCGTGAGGAATGGATAGAAGTACCCCACCACAAAACCAAACAGATTAATCGCAGGCCACATCAGGTAGACATCATTATATGTGAAGACAAGGGACCATCGGTTGTAGCAAAAGTTGGGCAGCGCACGTTCTTCGTTATCTCGTGGTGCCGCTGCACCAGTCTGTGCAAATTGCACAGCTTGAGTGAGACTTTGCGGCTGTTGCTGGAGGAAGAGCGGGAGCAGACCCGGGCTGCTTTTGATCAGGTTATACAGAAAAAGCATTTCTGCCGGAGGCTGACCTACCGGACGAGGATAGGCACTAAGCAGGCTGGGCAGATTGCCTTGAGTCAATTGCGCAGGTACGCCCGGTGCTGTACCCGGGATTGTACCTGGAATGCCTCCGGGGATATATGGACCGGGTCCTCCGCCTGGAATGTATGGAGGATAGGGGCCTTGACCGCCAGGTATACCAGGAAACGTCGGACCACCCGGTGTGCCGCCACCGCCTGGGAACAGTGGAGGCAATTGAAAGGAACGGTCTTCTCCATAACTTAGATAAGGGTTATATTCGTAATACATGTACAGAACATCCTTCCTGTCGTCGTATTCTGCATTCAGCATATGGCGGCATCCGCCTATATGTGAGTGCGCCAAGAAGATTTTATATGATCTATATAGTTGAACTAATCATTTACACCAAACGGAGAAGATAAAAAAAAACTGAAAAAGCGAAGCGGTCGCTTAAAAGCTTTCTGAAAGAAAGCTGCATCGGAAGCATACGCTATCACCGGATTTTCCCTTAGAGAAAAGGGAATCGAAAAAATCTGGGGATAACAGCGATTGGAAGGTTGTTTTATCATCGTAGTGTCAGTGTAAACAATCTGTAGTTCAACTTTATAGCGCAGAGCAAAATCGAATTGACAACTGAACTGATAACAATTATCATTGTCAATGGAATCGGACAAATGTACATACGGATATTATATGTATCAATAATAGTGTCAATATTTTTGAACGTTGATATCTGTCACAATAGCGCCGAATAAGGTTTTCATAATGAATTGAAAGGGGATATATCAAGTGTTTAAGAGAAATAAAAAGATGATCATGATTCTAATTACGGTGATGGTTATGTCCATCTGGTTGGCCGCGTGTGGAGCGAAGCCTGCAGAGAATGGAGCAGCAGGAGAGAACGATACAACAACGGAGACTGAGACACAAACAGAAGTCGCTACAGAGCGCACATTAACAGATGCAATGGGACACGAAGTAACCATCCCGGCTAACCCTGAACGTGTCATCGCGTCTTATCTGGAAGACCATCTCGTTACACTCGGTGTTAAGCCAGCGGCACAGTGGTCCATCAACAACGGCAATGGTTTGCAGGATTATCTGCAAAATGATCTGAATGGCATACCTGGTATTGCAAGTGATCTACCTTTTGAAGCCATGGCCAGTTTCTCACCAGACCTGATTATTATGGGTTCTGAAAGTACAGTGGAAGGGGAGAAATACGAACAGTACAACAAAATTGCCCCTACTTATGTACTCGGAGATGAGGTCAACAAGGACTCGCGTCAGGCTCTGCTCAAGATCGGCGAGCTTCTGAACAAATCGGATGTAGCGCAGAAGGCGCTTGACGATTATGATGCCAAGGCAAAGGAAATCAAAGAAAAAGTAACTGCTGTTACTGGAGGAACAAAGTCGGCCGCAGCGTTGTGGTTGTTCAATAACAAGTTTTATGTTGTAAGCAACAATGTTTCCAGTGGTGAAGTGATGTACAACGAACTTGGACTTGCAGAGCCTAATGTTGTGAAGGAAGCATCTGCGAAGGCAACGGGTAACTGGTCTGAGATTTCATTGGAGAAGATCGCGGAAATGGACACAGACTATCTATTCCTGGTGAACAGTGACAAGGGAGCAGGCTCAGAAGCGCTGAAAGATGCCGTATGGCAGAGCATTCCTGCTGTAAAGACAGGTAATGTCTTTGAATTCACCCGGTCCAGTAGCTGGTTGTACAGCGGAGTTCAAGCGAACCTTCAAATTATGGAAGACATTCAGAACAGCATCGTTAAATAAGAAATAGCCAATACGAAATGGCATGTTCAAACTCCTTGGTGCAGGGCACCAGGGAGTTTTTTTTGTTAATTTAGCATTTTACGATATATAATAAATATGAGTGTGTTATCGTGTCCTGAAGTGAAATTGACACTTGTTACACGAGCATGGAAGGGGATATTTACATATGTATACATTGGATCCACGTGAAATAACGGGAAGAGACAACTATAAACTGATGAGTGGTTCGGTGGTACCACGTCCAATTGCTTTTGTGACGACACTTTCAGATAAGAATGGTGTAATTAATGCAGCGCCTTTTAGTTTCTTTAATGTGGTTAGTTCGGACCCACCGCTGTTATCCATATCCATTGCACGTAAAGACGGTATCATGAAAGATACTGCACGTAATGTGCTTGCTCATCAAGAACTGGTCGTGCATATCTGTGATGAAGCAATCATAACAGAAGTGAATGAGACAGCAGCCATACTGGAACCCCACGAAAGTGAGCTTGAGCGGACAAAACTGACTACAGTGCCAAGTACCAAGGTTGCTGTGCCAGGAATTCAGGAAGCACTCATTCGGATGGAGTGTGAGCTGTATCAGCACATTCCCATCACGAATGATGAGGGCAAACCGGTGAGTGACCTGCTGCTGGTACGTATTGTACAGTATCATTTCAGCGAACAAGTCTACAATCCGGACAAGGGCTATATCCTGATGGATCATTTGAAACCAGTCAGCCGACTGGCGGGTAATGATTATGCCAAGCTTGGGGAGAGATTCACGATAATTCGGCCTGAGTAGTTCTGACAGATCGAATATGTAATATAGGAACGGGTTTAATCCGGTAGCAAAGGCGGACAGCACGTGCGAAACTCGCATATGTTGTCCGCCTTTGCTTGTTAATATGAACATAAACAGGACAGGTAGTGAATAGACTTGTACTATATCCTGCACACATGTCATATGAACCTATTTTATATATAGGTTGTTTAAAAAGCCTACTTTTGAACAGGTACTATAAGGGGGTTAAGCCGATGAACCAGCTTGAGGCAACTACTGGGGCAAGTATTATGGGAATAGGAACGGCGTGGCCTGCCCACCGTATTGAGCAAAAGGATGTATCTGCCCGTCTCGCGCAAGCGCTGGAACATGAGCCAGATGCGAGAAGATGGGCCAAACGGATCTTTAATCAGTGCGGTGTGGAGACTCGGTATACGTGTGAACCGAATCTGCTTGAGCCTGTTGATTCTTGCCGATATTTACCCTTTACCAATGCGGACGAGGTTCCGACTACATCCGAGCGTATGGGCAAATACAAAGCCGTTGCTGTTCCACTTGGTCTCGAGGCGGCCGGACAGGCCCTTCAGGATGCAGACGTAACCTCCTCGGAACTTACACATCTCATTACGGTGAGTTGCACGGGGCAATTCCTGCCCGGACTTGATGTTCGGCTGATCCAACAGCTTGAACTGTCACCGCAGATCAACCGGATTCCACTGGTGTTTCAGGGATGTGCAGCCGGTCTGAAGGCGATTCAACTGGCGAATTCCATTGTAACGGCAGATCAGAAGGCTACAGTTCTCATCGTGTGTGTGGAACTATGTACACTTCACTTTCAGCCATCTGCCAAACGGGACGACCTGTATGCTGCATCGTTCTTCGGAGACGGCGCCTCTGCCTGTGTTATTGGTGCGTCCGGAACAGACCGCAATGAATGTTTTCGACTAGGCCGAGGGCACTCAACGCTGCTCCCGGATTGTGCAGAAGAAATGATCTGGGAAGTCGGCAATACAGGCTTTGATCTCTACCTGTCACCACAGATTCCGAAGCTGCTTGGTTTGCATCTCGGTCCAGAGGTAGAACGGTTGCTGGAGGGGAGCGGTTTACCGGAAATATGGGCGATCCATCCGGGAGGCAGAGGCATCGTGGATGCCGTTCAGAAGCTGTATCAGTTGACAGATGAGCAGGTCTCCTACAGCCGAAACATCCTGCGGGATTATGGCAACCTGTCGTCCGTGACGATTCTTTTTGTTCTTCAAGCCATCCGTGAGGATTACAGACAGAAGGAAGAGCATTCCAGTGGGATAGCGCTGGCCTTTGGCCCGGGACTGACGGCAGAGTTACTTCCTTTTACATACATCCCTGCCCCCATTGCGAACAGAACACCTGTGAATCATGGCATTCAATAGTTCGCGAACCCGAGTGAAGGAGATATACACCGTAAGTGTATGAATGTGCTTACGATCTTACCGATGAACATAATCGAATGACTAATCTGATCGCAGAGGAGCTTAGGTATGGGTTATCGCAGACTTGCTGCCTTCATCAGCCGATATCCGCGGTTCATTATTCTCTGCTGGGTATTTATCATCGGGATGTCAGCGGTCTGGGCATGGAAGTTACCTGACATTGTTCAAGATCACGGATTAAAACGGGTTCACGGGGATGCGCAAGCGGTTGAACTTGTTCTGGAGGATGAATTCGGATCTCCCGCTGATCCGGTTATTCTGGTGTTTGAGAAAAAGGAAAATACCTCGCCGTTACAGTTCCGGCAGTGGATCAAGGATCGTTTGACACAGGTTCAAGTGTTGCCTGCGGTAACCTCTATCACGTCCCCTCTGGATGTTAGCGAAAGGGTGACGCTGCAAGACCAAAGGGCATATGCCCTTGTGAAAATGGATGTGCCCGCGCATCAGATGGGTCCCCCACTGGAGCAGCTGCGCGCCGTGTTGGCAACAGACGGTCCAGGTACGGTGCAATTGACGGGAAAGGCAGTCGTGCAGCAGGATGTCAATCATCTGAGCTTTCGTGATCTGGAACGGGCAGAGATGGTGGGCCTGCCGATTGCCCTGATCGTTTTGTGTTTTGCATTCAGGGGGCTATATGCCGCGTTGATTGCTGTCATGATGGGGATCAGTGCTGTGATTACCGCGATGGGAGTCACGTCACTCCTTGGTTATCATCTGGAATTGTCCAACTTTATCATTAATGTGATTCCCATGGTGGGCATGGCACTGAGTATAGACTTTGCCCTGATCATCCTGAGCAGGTACAGGGAAGAAGTTCAGCGGGCCTATGAAGATGAAGGCGAAGTTAACTTTACAGGCAGCAGTCTGGATATGCAGAGCGAGGTTCTTCGGAGCGAGATTCTTCAGCGAACATTACGTACAGCAGGCAGAGCGGTGTTGTTCTCGACAGCTTGCGTGCTCCTTGGGCTGCTGGGTCTGCTCTGGATCAGACTGCCGATGTTTCTGAGTGTCTCCTTGGGGGCCATTATTGTTCTGCTCCTGTCGCTACTGTTAAATGTTACGCTGCTGCCAGCTCTGCTGTCACTGTCTGCGGATCGGGTATTCAGGCGAAAGTTAGTCCATTGGTTACCCAGACGCTCGGTCTGGCATCGATGGTCAGCAATGGTCATGAAACGACCCGTCCGTATGGCCATTGGAGGTACGGTTGTGCTTCTCCTGTGTGTTTATCCAGTAACCCGGCTGGAACTGTCCGTCCCGGATGCCTCTTCACTGCCAGAGAGAATGGACTCCCGCCAGGCAGCAGAGCAGTTGCAACATGATTTGGGGCAAAAGAATACCTCCGCCATCGAGATTGTGATTGGCGGACAGCAGGAACGGTTGACTTCCTCTCACTGGCAGATGGCCCACAACAAAGCCCGTCAACTACTGCAGGACTCAGACGTATTGAGCATTGTTTCACCATGGGGCCTATTACAGCCGAATCAAACGGACTCGCAGAGCCTTTTTCAAATTCCACCGTCGGCGCTAACTCCTTCCATAGAAGGCAAGGAGTCAACAAGGACGACATGGCTGCGTTCAACCGTCTCTGACCATTCCATACGATTGATAGCCACCGTGCACGGGGAGCCTGGTTCGGAACAGGTTGCAGGTTGGCTTGAACGAATAAGGAATAGCGATCATACACGGGGTTTCAACAACGTAAAACTACGTTATGGTGGGGAAGCTGCCAAGCAGTATGAAATAATGCAGGAAGTCACAAGTCAACTGCCCAAAGTGCTGGTATTTGTAGTGGTCACCAATTATCTTGTGTTACTGGCGGCATTCCGATCGATGCTCATTCCAATCAAGGCAATTCTGATGAATCTGCTCAGCTTAGCCGCTTCATTTGGCATATTGGTGTGGGTGTTCAATGAAGGACATCTGGGCATGGAGCCGTCAGCCATTGCCATTATGATTCCGGTATTCATTGCAGGATTGGTGTTTGGCATATCCATGGATTATGGTGTGTTTATGCTGAGCCGTATCCAGGAAGTGTATAGACGAACCGGAGACAGCGATGTGGCTGTCCAACAGGGATTGGCTTCTACAGGCCGTCTGGTCACCTCCGCAGCGGCAATTCTACTTGCAGTGACTGTGCCGTTTGCTTTTGCTGAAGTCGCAGGTGTGAGGCAGTTAGGGATCGGAATCACGGCAGCGGTGTTGATTGACGTTACATTAATCCGTCTAATACTGGTACCTGCATTGATGAAATTAATGGGCAGGTGGAACTGGTGGTTGCCAGGTCAGATGAAATGAAGGGTATTTCCGTAACCTGTCTTCAGGTTGGAGATATCCTTTTTTTGGCTAGAAATCATGTGATTCCATTCAAAACAGGCAAACATGTTCAATTCATGGGTGACCTAGATGTTCTATAATGGATGGGATTAATTCCATATAACAGTCTTATATCTACGTTATCCTACGAAAAACAGGAGGGACACAGGCCCATGTCTGATATTGAAGCCTATCTACAACAACAAACGAATCTTCGTGGTCGTTCCGCGTATAATGCAGATCACCCCCTGGATTTATGGCGCAGTCAGTTACGTACACGTGTGAAAGAACGGCTGGGCGGTTTTCCCACGATGGCGGCCGCACTGAATCCTGTCTTACTGGAGCGCATTACCTGTGACGGATATATTCGGGAGCGGATTGAAATCACGACCTATGCAGGACTTCGCATGCCTGTATATTTATTAATTCCTGGTGATGGAAGCGTTACTGATACAAAGAGACCTGCTATCGTTGCTTGTCATGGGCATGGCTATGGTAGCCGAGAGATATCGGGCATGGAACCGGATGGGTCACTACGGACAGGAGAGCCCGGATTACACAAGGACTTTGCAGTAGCTCTTGTGAAGCGTGGTTATGTGGTTGCGGCTCCAGAGTTGCTCGGATTTGGTGATCGAAGACTGGAAGAGGACCGCGATGCGCCACCAGGGGTAAGCTCCTGTACGAAGATTGCTACGCATCTGCTCATGGTGGGGAAGACCCTCGCCGGTCATAGGGTGTATGAAACAACACGTGTATTGGATTATGTATCGACTCGGCCAGAAGTGGATTTGGAGCGAATTGGAAGCATGGGTATCTCGGGCGGTGGGCTGGTGACCGCATTTACAGCCGCGTTGGATGAACGGTTCAGGGCAACTGTGGTAAGCGGTTATGCAAATACATTCCAGGGCAGCATATTGGATCGGAACCATTGTCTGGACAACTATGTGCCAGGTATCCTGCGTGAAGCGGAATTGCCGGATCTCATCGGCCTGATTGTGCCTAGGCCACTTTTTATTGAAGCCGGAAGTGATGATCAGGTGTTCCCAATCCATGCAGCGAGAGAGGCGTATGCCCGTTTGACACATATATATGAGCAGGCGGGAGCAGCAGAATCACTGGATGCGGATTTCTTTACCGGTGGACATGAGATTAGCGGAGCGAAGGCTTATGACTGGCTTGACCAAGTTCTGTGAAACTGAGGATCGTCAACTAATATAATTCTGATTCGAGAGGAGAATTCAGTGATGAAATGGTCAATATCGGTAAAGCTTCTGCTCTGTTTTGTTCTGTTTGCGAGTACAATGGGCATCGGTTTGGGAAGCAGTGGAGGGCAAGTCGCCGAAGCGGCAACGGACAATTACAGATTTGACTTTGGTTCGGGTGGTGTTGAGAGCGGTTACACAGGCGTGTCCGCAGGAGATGCTTATACGCCTACAAAAGGTTATGGCTTCAACACACCTGCACAGATGAGGAATGTGTCTGCCTCAGGAAGCGGGGTTAAGAGTGACGCTGTGCAGTTTCTGACTTACGGCACCAAGAGCACCAATACCTTCAATGTGAATCTGTCCAATGGCCTATATGAAGTTAAAGTGGTCCTGGGCAATACTGCCAGAGCGAGTGTGGCTGCAGAAGGTGTCTACCAGATCATTAATATGACGGGCAACGGGGCAACGGACCAGTTTCAAATTCCGGTGACTGACGGGCAATTAAACCTGCTGGTTACAGAAGGAAAGACAGGCACCGCCTTCACACTTAGTGCACTTGAAATCCGGAAGTTATCCAATCAAACCGTTACCAACCGCACGATCTACATTGGTGGTGACTCAACAGTTTGCAATTACTATCCGCTAGGTAGCAGTGTACAAGGAGGTTGGGGACAGTTGTTTCCGTCCTATGTGAACAATGCCACCTTCCAGGTTCGAAATATGGCGGCAAGTGGTCAATTTGCGAGAGGTTTCCGCGATGATGGTCAGATGGAAGCGATTCTGAAGTATATCAAGCCGGGAGATTATTTTATTTTGCAATTCGGAATTAACGATACCAATGCCAAGAACAATACAACGGAGGCGCAGTTCAAAGAGATTATGCGGGATATGGTACGTAAGGCGAAGAACAAAGGAGCAACGGTTATCCTCTCCACGCCTCAGGGCCGGGCAACAGATTTTAATACAGCCAATGTGCATCAAGCGGAGAACCGCTGGTACAATCAATCAACCCGTGCACTCGCTCAGGAAGAGGGAGTCACCCTGGTTGAACTGAATAAGTTAAGTTCTGCTTATTTCACGTCCATTGGTCCAGCAGCAACACTTGCTCTGTATATGACAGGGGATAGTCTGCATCCGAATCGTCAAGGGGCTGCGGAGCTTGCACGTATTGTGGCTGCGGACCTGAGAAGACAGGGACTGAATGGATTCTGACTTTACTACTTAATCAGTCTGCATAATCAGTGCTTGATATGATCCGTGTATGCAAAATAAACAAATACCCCCGGGAACATGCCGCGAAACGGGCGGCTGATCCTCGGGGGTATTTGTTATGCCTAGACTGGGGATTACTCCATCATATCCTTGGCTTCATGGTTCACTTTTTTCCCTTTTAACAAGGGTTCCAGTTCATCTTGCACGCTCTGCTCCCACAGCGGTACATCTGTGCGATAGGCGGCCCGTCCGTTCAGATGTCCGGCGACCGGAGCCGTGATGAATACAAACAGGATACCTAACAACAAGCGGGCACTGATATAGTTATCGAAATACCAGAAGTAGAAAAATGTAGCGCTTAATACACAGAACACTCCAAGTGTCATACTTTTGGTTGCGGCATGGGCACGTAGATATACATCAGGCAGACGAATAAGTCCGAATGCACTGAGTGCACTGAGTAGTGCACCGAGCAGTACGAGTAGACCTATAGCGGTTTCAGCGGCTACTTTAACGATCTCCATCATTTTTGAATACCGCCCCCCGTTCAATATAACGTGCAAATGCCACTGTACTTAGAAAAGCCAAGATGCCAATCAGCAAGATAATATCCAGATAGGCCTGAGTTTGCAGCATCATCGACAGAACGGCAACGATGGCAATCACATTGATACCGATGGTATCCAGTGCCGTGATCCGATCAGCCATGGATGGTCCCCGCAGCACCCTGTACAAGCAACCCAGAATGGCCAAGGAGAGAATGAGCAATGAGATGAACAACAGTGAGGATAACATTAACGCGTCACCTCCATAATTGCTTTTTCGAATGTATTTTGGATATCATCTCTCATTTTCTGTTCATCCTTGATATCCAGTGCGTGAATAAACAGTTTGCGTTGATTACCCGAGATCTCAAGCGGCAGAGAACCTGGTGTCAATGAGATGAGTAAGCAGAGCAGAGTAACTTCCCAATCCGAGGACAATTGAGTTTTATACGTAAAAATACCGGGCCTTATATCGAGCTTAGGCTTGATAATCTGGCGTATAACCTCAATGCTGGCTCGCACCAGTTCCTTGAACAGCAGAGTAATCAGTTTGAAGATGGCCCAGACTCGCACAACATAGAAGCGTTGGGGGAAGAATCTGCGCATCCCCCCGATGAGAAGCAGTCCGAGCAGGTAACCTATGAGAAAACCAACACCATTCCAGGCGTTGTTCAGAAACATCCATACAAAAGCAATGATAAGATTCAGTACAATCTGAAAGGCCATAGACATCTACTCCTTCAATACGGCATCAATATAAATATTGGGATGCAGTAGAATATCGCCTGCGCGGGAGGTCAATTGGAACATGCCTTCAGCCCCCACACCCATTACGATGATGAATACAAACAGAATTCCGGCAGGAATCAGAAGGCCGTTCACCGCGTAAGGGCGTCTTGTAACCCCGGCAGGTGGTTCGCCCCAGAACGCTTGTATGAAGATACGAAGTACTGAATATAACATCAACAAGCTTGAAAGCACCGCAATGCCGGTGAGACCATACAAGCCTGCCTGCAAGCCTCCTTCAAAGAGAAGCAACTTCCCTGGAAATCCACTAAATGGCGGCAAACCTGCCAAGGCAAGTGCGCTAATGAAGAACATCCAGCCTAGCAGCGGATAGCGATGGATTAGCCCGCCCATGTTATCAAGTTTGGATGTTCCGGCAACAGCGATCAAGGCACCGCCGAGCAGGAAGAGCAATGTTTTGATCAACATATCATGCAGCATATAGAAGAGCAGACCTTCCAGTGCAGGGCGACTGGCCGCAGCCATACCAAAAGCGACAAACCCTACACCTGCGACCACGTTGTAGATGAGAATCTTGTTTACATCGCGGTATGAGATCGCACCGATGACACCCAGGACCATCGTTGCTCCAGCCATCCATCCGATTAGTGCATGGAAGAAATCAGGATCATGATAGAAGATCAGTGTGAATGTTCGCACAATCGCGTACAAGCCAACCTTTGTAAGCAATCCTGCGAACAATGCAGTGACGACAGCAGGTGGTGCCGCATAAGAGCCCGACAACCAGAAGAACAGGAACAGTCCGGCCTTGATGCTAAATACGATCAGAAAGAGAACAGCAATTAAGGTAATGACTCCGCTCTGTCCCACTTCAGCAATTTTGACGGACAAATCTGCCATGTTCAGTGTGCCAGTTATGGAATAGAGGAAGCCGATGGAAGCGACAAAAAGAGCTGAAGAAACGATGTTAATCAAGACATATTTGATCGTTTCCCGAAGCTGTCTTTCCGTACCTCCCAATACGATCAGTGCATAGGAAGAGATGAGCATCAGTTCAAAGCTGACAAACAAATTGAACAGATCTCCGGTTAGGAATGAACCGTTAACTCCCGCGATTAGAAAATGAAAGAACGGATAGAAGTGGTGCTCTTCCCGCTCCTTGTTCACACTGCGGAACGCATACAGCAGACACGCCAGTGCAATGATGGAAGCGGCGACGACAAGTAGCGCCGATACCATGTCCGCAACAAGCACAATACCATAGGGAGGTGCCCATCCACCCATATTAAGCGTTAGAACTCCAGTCTGAGCTACCCGCGTAATGAGTATCGTTGAGACCGCTGCTGTAAACAAAAGTCCAATGACACTAATGATCCGCTGGATATTTATTTTTCGGAAAAATAGCAGAGCCAGAACACCTGTAATCAAAGGCAAGAGAATGGGCAGAACGACGAGATTATTCATATGGGCGCCCCCTTACTTCTTCCATATCGTCTGTTCTCAGCTTCAGATAAGAACGATAGGAGAGAACAAAGAAGAACGCAGTGAGTCCAAAATTGATAACAATCGAAGTTAGTATCAAAGCCTGAGGAAGAGGATCGACATAACGTTCAGCCATCTCCCCAAGCAGCGGTGGTGCCCCAGTTTTGAGACGTGACATGGTGATCAAGAGCAGATGCACGCCATGGGTTAGTATGGACATGCCAAGTACGATGCGGAGCAGGCTCCGCGACAAGATTAAAAAGACGGCAACCGCAAACAGAATGCCAACGGCTACACACATCAATATTTCCATATCAGCGATCCTCCCCGATCTGTAGAATGATGGTCATGGTGACACCCAGGACAGCGAGATACACGCCAAGATCAAACAGCATGGCTGTAGCGAGTTCTGTCTCTCCCAGCAAAGGAAGTTCGAAATAACCGAAGGTTTGACTTAGGAACGGGACTCCGAATATAAATGAACCCGCACCCGTGAGTAAAGCTATACCCAATCCGATTCCTGTTAGCATACGGAAGTCAACCGGTAACGCTTTGCGTATCGTATCTGTACTGAATGCCAGGGCAATCAATACGAGCGCTGCCGCTGTGACCAAGCCGCCGATGAAACCTCCGCCCGGATTGTGGTGACCTGCAAAGAAGAGGTGCATGGCAAACGTCAGTATGATGAACACAACAACTTTGGTGGTCGTTTGCAGCAATACATCATTACTCTGCAAGGGGACAGTATCCCACGAGGATGAGCTGCGTTCCCGGTTACCATACTTTTTCGTATTGTCCGCTTCATCATCCAGAGCAGGTTCGGAATCCTGACTTTCATCCTTCTTACGAAACTTCAAGCGGGCTCCGAGATCTTTTGCTTCAAGGTTCAGATTAATCATGGAGTAGATGGATAACGAAGCAACGCCAAGCACCATAATCTCCAATAATGTATCGAAGCCACGGAAATCTACTAACAACACGTTCACGACATTTTTACCACCAGCCGAGTCATACGCTTCCTGAAGGAAAAAGGTAGAAATACTGTCCAGTGAGGCTGTTCCGCTTGCAGCCAATGCAACAAAAGTCATCACGATCCCGACCGCAATCGCTACGATCATATTTACCGTGAGATAACTGCGGCTTGATTTGCCACGTTGAAGCTCAGGCAGATGGTAGAAGCATAGCAGGAACAGTGCAACAGATACCGTCTCGACTATCATCTGTGTTAACGCCAGATCCGGCGCCCGGAAGAGTACGAATAGCAGAGTTACGAGGTAACCAACCGCTCCGGTCATAATGACTGCCGACAGTCTGTTCTTGGCAAAAGGAATCGAAACTGCAGCACCGATGAGCGTGACTAGCAGTACCACCTCATAAAATGAGAAAGGTGCATTGCCCTGCAGATTCCAGCTAATATTTTCTCCTGAACGGAAGAAGGCATAGACCAGCAACGCGACCGTGAATGAGAAAATGTAAACGAGATAATTACGAACCGAGCCATTCATATAGGCTTCCGTCCATTTGCGTGCATAATGCTGAAGATTATCCAGCACAACATGGTACATATTGTTAATTGTTAATCCTTGTGGATAATGCTCATAAATATTCCTCCATCGTGGCAACAGCTTGTAGAGAGTGATTCCGAGAATTACAACTCCGATTGTCATGATTAGTTCCGGAGTCCATCCATGCCACAGGGAGAAATGTACATCGAAGCGCTCATTCCCATTCAAGAGGGATGGAAGCACAGCGGCCATTGCCGGTTCAATCAGTGATCCGGCCAGCAGATTCGGGAAGAGTCCGAATACAACGACAAGAACACCTAGAACAACAGGCGGAATGAGCATGCCAGCGGGCGCTTCGTGCAGCTTCTCGGCAGGGATCTCGCTTTGGCTACGACCGAGGAATGTTTTGAACACGATAATAAGCGCATAGATCAGGGTAAACACACTTGCAAGCCAAGCGAATACCGGCAATAGAACACTCCAGGACCCAAGTCCAAAGATTCGTAGATGCGTGACTCCCACCATCGCCTGGAAGAATAACTCCTTGCTCAGGAATCCGTTGAAGGGCGGGATACCCGCCATGGCAAGTGAGCCGATCAATGCCACGGTGAATGTGATTGGCATGAATGAAGCAAGTCCACCGAGCTTCCGTATGTCACGTGTACCCGTTTCATGATCAACAATCCCTACGACCATGAACAGAGCGGCCTTGAAGGTTGCATGATTAAACAGGTGAAGTAGCGCAGCGGTTATTGCAACAGTATACATCGCAGAGGATTCGCCATATCCGAAGTAGAGAGCAGCAGATCCAACCCCTAAGAGGGACATGATCAGACCAAGTTGAGAGATGGTCGAATAGGCAAGAATCGCTTTGAGATCGTTTTTTTTCACCGCCAGGAATGATCCATAACACAAAGTCAGAAGACCAACGCCGGTAACGAGCCAGAACCAGAGTCCCTGTCCACCGAAGATTGGTGTAAACCGTGCTACAACGTACAGTCCGGCCTTGACCATGGTGGCTGAGTGAAGATAGGCACTCACAGGTGTCGGAGCTTCCATGGCATCCGGCAACCAGATATGGAACGGGAACTGAGCTGACTTGGTGAAAGCTCCAATCAGGATCAAGATAAGTGCGGGTAGAAATAGTGCGCTTTCCTGAAACTGACCCAATCCTGTAATGGTTGCACGAATACTGAATGTTCCGGTAATGAGATACATCATCATGAATCCGGTAAGCATGGCGAAACCGCCAAATACCGTAATCAGGAATGATTTTTGTGCTCCTGAAGTCGAGGCTTTACGTTTGTAATGGAATGCAATCAACAGGAATGACGTAATACTGGTCAATTCCCAGAATCCGTAGAGCACGATCATATTATCAGACAGCACCACGCCCAACATGGCTCCCATGAACATCAACAGATACAGGTAGAAACGGTTCAGCGCTTCTTTCATATCCATGTAGAAGATGGAGTAGAGAACAACGAGGACACCGATTCCGGTGATTAGCAGTGTCAACATGAGGCTCAGACCGTCCAGATACAGATTAAATCCAATGTCCAGTGAAGGAATCCATGGGATATTTCCGGATACGGTATTGCGCTGTGACACAGCGGGTATGAGACTCGCAAAGTATACAAATAATAGTGCCGGGACAAGGAGAACCGGCCATCCCAAATGTAATTTACGGAAGAAACGATGCAGCATGGCAAGAAGAATGCCAGCGGCAAAAGGCAGAATAACAGCAACATGAAGCAGGCTCAACATAACACCCCCAATGTTTAGTATTTCTATTACTCTCTCTGTGACATACAGGCGCATGATCCTTTGAAGGATATGCTTGCTCTCTATATTCATAACCCAAGTATGTATATACAGAATCGTGTCTATTCTTTGAATGGAAGAAACACGGTGAAGATTTCAGTATAATATTGTATGGGCATGTATAATAAAAAAACACCCAAGTTCCGATAAATATGAAAACGATTAGGGCGTGTCTGAAACTCCGAAGAAGCAGATTTTGCCGAATTTTCGTTCCAAGCCAGGAAGTTTTCCGCAGGCGTGCCGGGGCACGTCAAGGGAAAGTGACGCAGCAGGGGGCGAAAAGGCGGTAAAAGATGCACTTCAGCGAGTTTTGAGACACGTCCGAGGTGACATTCCGTGTACTCTTTACAGCATAGTTATGTTGAGAAGCAAGATGGTTTCACCGTGTAATGGAGGAAGTAATGTCATTCAAAATTAGAACTGTGCTTACAGTCATCTTTGCTGTGTTATCCTTGCTGGTTACCCTGACGATTGGGTCTATTTTTAGCCAAAAGTCATTTGTTGCTGTAGAGACTGAGATTGGTCACTCGCTTACAGGCACGGCCTCACAGGCTTCGGACAAGCTGGATCGATTCATGTCCGCTCGTGCGGGTGAACTGGACCTGCTGGGCCAAATGGCTTCGTTGGAAGATGAATTCCAACCTGATGAGATTCAGATGCTGCTGGATCAGTTACAAGATAGCTTTCCCTCATTCTCATGGGTTGGATTCATGGACCCGAAGGGAAAAGTGTTAGCTGCTACGGATGGTATCTTGCTTGGGGAAAATTTATCAGAGCGACCTGTGTATCAGGAGGGAATCAAGGGTAAATTCATTGGAGATGTGCATAATGCAGTACTTCTTGCCAAGCTACTTCCGAATCCAACGGGAGAGCCGTTGCAATTTGTCGATATCAGTTTTCCGCTGAAGGATAGCAAAGGAATGATTCAAGGTGTGCTCGCTGCACATTTAAGCTGGGAATGGGCGAAGGAGGTCGAGGAATCTGTACTTGCCCCATTGGAAAGGGAAGAAAAGGACATTGAGTTTTTTATCGTTAGCAAAAAGGAACATACAGTGTTGCTGGGGCCGAAGGAATGGGTCGGTAAACCGTTGGTATTGCCTGGCATCGAAGAGGCCCAGCTCAACAAAAGCAGTTGGTCCATTGAGAAGTGGCCTGATGGTAATGAATATGTGACAGGGTTTGCCTACAGCCAGGGTCATCTGGATTATCCCGGATTAGGCTGGACCGTAGTCATTCGTCAAGTCAAGTCATCTGCTTTTGCGTCTGTGTTTGACCTGATGTGGTTTAATGTGTGGTCTGGACTCGCCGTTACCGTACTGTTTGCACTGATTGGCTGGGTTGTCTCACGTCTGATCTCTGCCCCGCTTGTGCGTCTTACCAGAGTAGCCAATCGACTGCGTGCAGGGGAAGAGCTTGAGATTCCTGCGATTAAGGGGATTAAGGAGATTGAAGTGTTGTCCCGTTCGCTTCGGGATATGCTGACCTCTCTTATGAATAAAAACTCAGAGCTGGTCGTGATGCAGAATCTGGCGCATTTTGATCAGTTAACTAGACTGCCGAATCGCACTGCCCTTGAAGTGTATCTGGAGGAGTCTTTGGAGACCGAAAGTGAAAATCACACGCTGACTTTTCTCTATCTGGATCTCGATGGATTCAAACGGGTCAACGATACACTTGGACATCAAACTGGAGATGTGCTTTTACAGAAAGTGGCGCAGCGACTGTCTGCTCTTGGTCAGGTGAAGGGTATAACAGTCCGATTGGGCGGAGATGAATTCTTGATTGTACTTCAGTCTGTTGGAAGTCATCCGAGGGAAGAAGCCATGGCTTATGCAGAAGCCATCATTCAAAGCTTGAACAAGCCGTTTATTATCGAATACGAGCGAATTCGAATTGGATGTAGCATCGGAGGTGCCGAATATCCAACCAACAGCGACAACCCAAGTGAGATTATTCGGATGGCGGACGAAGCTTTGTATGAGTCCAAACGTGCAGGCAAGAACAGAATGACATTTTATTCCGAGTTGAAGCAAGATCGTTAGCGTATAATAACATGAGCTGGGTTATCCCAATCACCTTTGTGCGAATGTGCGTATAAACAAGGAGGGGTGAAATGTCTGGAAAATATACATCTGTACCTTATGGTTATGAGCCACCGGCGGCCAGCCGCAAAGGCACACTGACTTTTTATGACTCGTTTGAACATGTGACTGATGAGCAACTCGAGCGCGCCGCTGCAACGGTAGATACCCGTTCATTCATACAGCTTGTGTTGTATCCTTTACACGAGAGCACGTTTAAACGAATGAGCAAGGATTCGATACAGGCATATTACAAAAGAGAAGACCGCCTGCATGATTGGCGGCGGGAACATCCAACTTCACGTATACGTGTGGAGGGGCTTGAGGGCAAGAGAAAGAAATATACACCTGTGGATAGCGCGCTGCGCCATATCACTGCGGAATATCCAGCCCCTCACTTTCTTTATTTGACGATAGAGATGGCGAATATGTTTGCTTCATTTGATTCCTTCAAGGATTGGATCAAAGAGCTGCGTCTCATCATTGACGGATCGTCCGAATACCTGCATCCGATGCTGGAGCAAAATCGTCATCGCTGGGAATGGGCGGAATGAGAACATAGATGTATGAAAAAGATCGGCCTGCTGATCATATTCAGACCCAAAAAAAGTTGTGTTGTACAAACCGGAATTCCGGTGTACAGCACAACTTTTTTAGTTATATTTTCTCTGCCAAGGATGAAGTCAGATCAAGTGATGTTACGGTTTTATTTTTACCTGTTCGTTTCGCGGCATACAGACAGGCATCCACTTCCTCGAACAATTTGTCTTTGGTTAGATTAGGGCTGTAGCTTTTGAGACCGATACTCACCGTGATGGAAGCTCCTTCAAGTTCCAGATGGCCCATCAGGGCAATCTTCTGACGAATCTGTTCCACCAAGGCATAAGCCTGCTTGAAAGATTGCTCAAACATCAATAAGGCGAACTCTTCGCCCCCGTACCGTGCTGCAATATCACTTGAGGTAATGGTTTCCTGAATGATCAGGGACACTTTCTCCAGAATAATGTCTCCAACCCGATGACCATACGTATCATTAATGGACTTGAAGTCATCAATATCGATCAGGGCCAGATGCAGACTCATGCCACTGTTGGCATACTCAAATGCTTTTTCATAATAATCCTTGAATGAACTTTGATTATAAAGGTTGGTTAAACCGTCTGTTTTGGACTGTTTGGTCATAATGGCATTTCGCACAATAAGGTCCTGCTTGGCAAGCATGCTGGCCTGAAGATCATCGAGCACCTCAACGCCGCTGGTTACGATAACCTGTGCTACATATGTACCTAGGATTAGAAAAGCAGGAATGGATACCATGTCAAATGAAGACAGGTACAACCGGTAGGCCGGATCGAACAAAACCAGAAAGTAACCAGTCATCTGCATCAGAAAGACAATCCAGACTCTTTTTTTACTGAAGAACAGCACCGAAGCAAAGATGGGCAACAGACAGATTGCTAATATAATCCGAATGTCATAATTGACATGAATAATCGTCCACGCGATAACCGTGCTGGCTATAGACATGGTGTAAAAGGAATATGAACTGAAGCGCCGATCAACCCAGCTTGCGAACAAAATGCATGAACTACTGACGGCCGTAGGCCAGAAGAGGACATTCATCAAGAAATCTGTAGGTGTGCGATCGTACTCCAGAAACAGGAAACAGCCAATCTGAATGGCGAAATGTGCAATCGTAACAACCCAGTAGGCATGAAGCATTTTTTGAATCCATTTGGAATGTTTGAACTCGTACTCTGTTGGAATGTGACTATTGTGCGTATGGAAACCTTTCATATATCACCGCTGACTGCATCATAATGGTACGACAGAATTACTCTCGTATATGATAATTATAAATCACAATGAACAAAACGCAAATGTATTTAACTGTTATGAGAGAACAAGACTCACAGAAGTTTCGAGTTGTCACAAACTTTTTATGGAGGACAAACAAAACTCAACAATACACTCATAGACTATATACATGGCTCCGTTCCATATGTAGGAAATCATTGATGAAGGGGAGGTGATCTTCATTCCTCTTGTCGTTCGTTCAACCGTTAATGCTACGGGAGCAATTACATTTACAGGAAATACGCTTGGACTGAGTCGTTCGGAAACAGCGGGAGTACCCGGAACACAGGATAGTATTGGAGGTTTTATCACAACCAACACCAGCCTCCAATACGGCACCTATCCACTGGGAACGACAAGCCTGTATCAGAGCAACAGTTCAGCAGCCATTCTTACACTACCTGCTGGAAGTACCGTTCTGTATGCAGAATTGATCTGGGGCGGAAGTTACATTAATGGTACAGTCAACCTGAGTGCTGCCATCAACAATCCGGTTACGTTTATTACACCGGCAGGGACTTCCAGTGTTACCCCTGATCCACTTACCTACAATCAATTCGATCTGGGGGGCGGTGCTGCTGGCTATGTACGTTCCGCTAATGTGACCACACTTGTACAAAATGGGGGAGCAGGTACATATATCACCGGAGCAGTGGTAGGGACTATTGTTATTACAAATGATTCCACGGCCAATCATGCGGGGTGGACACTTGGAGTCATTTATCAGAATCCCAATCTGCCTTTTCGCAACATGTCTTTGCGTGCAGGGGGCGTACTCGTTCAATCCACTTCACCACCTGTTGTTACCACACTGACTGGATTTGCAACGCCCCTTTCCGGTGTATTGGGAGGAAGAATACTGTTCAGTGCACAGGAGGGCGACGCGAACCGGACCGGTGACCAGGCATTATTCGGGCCTACCTCAGCTACATCGGTTGCTTTGTCTGGGCCCAATAATCTAGCTGCGAACTTTTTTGCCTCTCAGATTAACGGAGATACCGGAGCGCTTAATACAACAGGAACGTTTGGAACACGAAATCAGATCAACGGAGCTCCAGGTACAAATATTATCGGTGGACGTCAAGGCTGGGATATTACCAATGTGGATGTTTCAGCAAGACTGATCAATAACCAGTCATCTGCGGTGTTGACATTAACGACCTCGGGGGATGCCTACATTGTCAACGCCAATGCAATTCAAGTTGATATTAATGCACCAAAAATCACATTGGCTAAGGCAACGGTCGCCGCCGGTGCAGTTGCCGGGGATAGTATTCTATATTCGGTCACCGTCACCAATGCAGGCACTGCGAGTGCGGCCAGTGTTGTTTTATCCGATTCACTTCCTGCAGGTCTTACCTTTATTCCAGGTAGTGTCACGGTTGCAGGTGTATCCCGTCCAACACTTGATGTGACGGCAGGCATTCCGCTGGGTTCGTTAACTTTATCCAGCAGTGTTGTTGTAACCTATCGAGCACTCATCGGTCAGGATGCAAGCATCCTGCAACTGGTGAATTCGGCCAATGCAGCCTTTACATTTCAAAGTGTAGCAGGGGGGCCGGTCATTAACGGAGTTATTCCGTCCAACAACTCCACCCTTACGGTTTATTCGCCAAACCTGTCCATTGTGAAATCGGCGAGTACCACCAATGCCACGGTGGGTGACCTGGTAACCTATACACTGCAAGTGAACAACGGAGGGAATGTTGCTGCTAACGTTACATTGAGGGATAACATTCCAAGTGGTAGCTCATATGTAGCAGGCAGCTTTCGTCTGAATGGAAATGTGATTGCTGGCGCCAATCCGGTTACCGGCGTTAATCTGGGGAGCCTCGCGGCAGGAAGTGCCAATACCGTGACTTTTCAGGTACTTGTAACAAGCTTGCCGACACCGCCGACTCTTGTGGATCAGGCGACAGCTTCTTATTCCTTCAATTCACCTGATGGTCGGACGATCACGGGAAACATCGCCTCGAATACCTTAACGATTCCGGTAACATTGCCCAATGTGACCACGGTAAAATCAGCATCAGTCACCGATGTTGCTGTCGGGGAGACCTTCACGTACACCGTAGTTACTACCAACAGCGGTATTCAGGTGATTAACAATGTGGTACTTACAGATGCGCTCCCTGCTGGAATAACTTTTGTTCCCGGCAGTGCAACCGTAAGGGGAACTGTTGTACCGTCTGCGAATCCGAGCAGTGGTATCTCTATTGGGACATTGGCGGCCGGAAGTTCTGCGACGGTAACGTTTCAGGTGAATGTGCAGTCTTTGCCTGCTTCAGGTTCGTTAGTTAATCGAGCGGTAGTGTCCTATAGCTCTGGTTCGTTCACGGGCATTTCCAACTCCAATTCCATTACAACCCCTGTATACCAAGCTGTTGTTGGTATCAACAAGTCGGCAAGCCAAACCAATGCGACACTGGGGGATCAGATTGCATACACACTTGTGGTCACGAACAGTGGGAATATAGCGACTCAAGTGAATGTGACGGATACGATTCCAGCGGGGCTGACGTTTGTCCCGAATTCGGTAACTGTGAATGGTACTGCACGTCCTGGAACAAGCCCATTAACCGGAATAACACTGGGCAGCCTCCTGCCGGGAGTTGCGGCTACGGTGGTGTTTCGCGCTACACTCACCACACTTCCGACTCCCCCGACACTGGAGAATCAAGGGACAGCAAGTTATACGTACCAGCTTCCAAGTGGAAGGAATCTCTCAGGCAGCAGCTTATCCAATATCGTTCGTATATCTGCATCGGCTCCCAATATTTCTCTTAGTAAAACAGTAAACACACCAGATGCGACAGTTGGAGATGTGCTTACGTATACCGTTGTTGCAACAAACGCAGGAATTAGTGCAGTACAAAATCTGGTGATTTCGGATGCACCATCCGGCTCTGAATTTGTCCTGGGTAGTGTCACGATTAATGGATCTGCTGTTCCCAGCGCAAGCCCCGTTGCGGGAATCGCAGTGGGTTCATTGAATAGCTCAAGCAGCGTAACTGTGACCTATCAGACCCGAGTGAATTCCGTTCCATCTACGGGTTTGGTTAGTAACCAGGCCAATGCAGCATTTACATCAGGCAGTTTTAACGGTGTTTCTTCTTCTATATCAGTAAATACCCCCATATTTCTGCCAGTGATCCAAGTGGTGAAGTCAGCAAGTACAACAAGTTTGACTGTAGGCGATACGTTTAATTACACCATCCAAATTAACAATACAGGTAACATAGCTGCAACGGTTACCTTGACAGATCCCATTCCAGCAGGAGCAGTATTCAGCACAAATAGTGTCATTATTAATGGCGTACCTACACCTGGAGTCAGCCCGGAGTCGGGTATCAGTCTAGGAGAGATTGCTGCGGGCTCAGGTGCAACGGTCACCTTTGTTGCGACGGTTACCAGTTTGCCAGATGCAAGGCAGTTAATTAATCAGGCGGTTGCTTCATTTGCCTACACACTCCCAAGTGGGAGAACGATTGCCGGTCTCTCGTCATCAAACACCATCACTATTCCAGTGTCTCTGCCCAATGTTACGATTGTCAACAGTGACAATGTAGAGTACGGCGTAGTCGGAGATGTCATTCGATACACATCTGTTATTCGTAATAACGGCACAGTAGCCGTTAATAATGTGGTATATGTCAATCCTCTTCCTTCGAATACCCCATTTGTACCCGGAAGTGTCATTGTGAACGGGACTACGTTCCCGCTCTCCAATCCGACCGCCGGCATTCCAATCGGTACGTTGGCTCCAGGAGCCGAGGTTACCGTAACTTTTGAGGTGACGATTACCATGCCGATTCCTTCGCAGATTAACAATCAGTCGACGGTCAGCTTCACATCCGGTTCATTTTCAGGGTCATCATCGTCCAATACCACTCAGACTCCGGTCATACAACCGCAGATTTTACTTGTCAAATCAGCAAATACCGTAAATGCAACTGTAGGTGATACGGTTGTATACACGGTAACGGTCAGCAATGCTGGCAATCTGGAAGCAAATGTTACTCTCACAGACAACATTCCTTCTGCGACTACTTTTGTACCCAACAGTGTGGTTGTATCCGGTGTGCCAGAGCCGGGAGTAACACCAGGAACAGGTATTCCGGTAGGCATTGTAGCAGCGGGGGCGACGGCTGTTGTCACGTTTGCCGTTGTTGTGGATTCACTTCCATCCCCACAGCAGCTTAGCAATTTTGCTACATCATCCTTTACATTTACACCTCCAGATGGGCGGACGTTGACTGGCTCAGCCACTTCGAATACACTCACGTTCCCGGTCTCGTCACCAAACGTCGCTGTTGTCAAAAGCATAGCTTCCACTGCGGCTACGGTAGGCGATACGGTGACCTATTCCATTCTGGTGACCAACAGCGGAATTGCACCGGTGAACAATATTCAGTTTTCAGACCCGATTCCAGCTGGAGCCTCTTTTGTTACAGGGAGTGTCACAGTGAATGGGGTTGCGCAACCCGGAGCCAATCCGGCAGGTGGGGTACCCCTTGGTACATTGGGGCCCGGAACGTCCGCGACGGTCACATTCAGTATCCGTATCGACGCGATCCCGCCAAGTGATCAGTTGAGCAATCGCTCTACGGTCAGTTTTACCTCAGGTACATTCTCAAGCACAACCTTTTCAAATACCGTGGTCACTCCGGTGTACCAGCCTATTCTTTCAGCACAAAAAACAGCCAGTACACAAAATGCTACCGTTGGGGATACAGTCAGCTACACGATAACCGTGAGCAATCAGGGAAACTATGGAGCCCAGATTAACCTGACAGATAACCTTCCAGCCGGAACCATCCTTGTGCCAAATAGCGTTATTGTGAACGGTCAACCGCTGCCAGCAGGAAATCCAGCAACGGGCATCCCCGCAGGTAATGTGGCTCCCGGAGCTACGACCACCATTACCTTTTCAGTAGTTGTTGATACGCTGCCAAGTCCGCAACAACTGGTGAATCAGGCTTCGGTGGCTCTATCATATACATTGCCGGATGGGCGAAACATCACGGAGTCTGTTCTATCCAATGTGTTGACCATTACCGTATCGGCACCGGATGTTGATGTCGTCAAATCCACAACTTCAACGGCGGTATCCGTTGGTGATATCGTAACGTATAGCATCGCTGTAACCAATAACGGAATTGCAACGGTCAACAATGTGGTTTTCACGGATGCAGTGCCGACAAGTACCGTTCTTGCGCCAACCGGCGTGTTTGTCGATGGTGTTCTGCGCCCTGGTGCCAATCCTTCTACGGGAATAACGCTTGGTTCCATCGCACCTGGCGTTACGGTAACCGTTGTATTTAGTGTGCAGGTTACGGCGCTCCCGGCAAGTGCAGTGTTAAACAATCAGTCCACGGTCAGCTTTACATCAGGGGCTTTCTCAGCGACCACATTCTCCAATACGGTTACAACTCCGGTCTTTCAACCTATTCTGGCTGCAGTCAAAACGGGAGATCAGACGATAGCAACGGTAGGGGATACCGTTGTGTACAGCATCGCTATTTCCAATACCGGGAACTATGGGGCATCTGTCACGTTAACGGATACCATTCCGGCAGGAACAGAGTTTGTTCCAAATAGCGTTATTATTAACGGGGCTTCTGCACCAGGTGCAGATCCTGCTTCGGGTATTCCGCTTGGTGTCGTTTCCACAACAACTCTAGTTACCTTCTCCGTTGTGATTGTGACGTTACCTTTGAGCCAGTCCATTACCAATCAGGCTTCTGCGACATTTTCGTATACATTACCTGATGGAAGAACGCTTGGAGGCACGATTACGTCCAACTCACTCAACATTCAAGTATCTGCTCCGAATGTCAGCGTTGTGAAGACCACTCCGGTGATTGATGCTGTGGTGGGCGATACGATTGTATACGAGATGGTTGTGACCAATGAAGGAATTGACCCGGTAAACAACATTGTGATCACCGATCCGATTAACCCAGCCACCACATTTGTTACAGGCAGTGTTCTGGTGGACGGCGTCCCACGGGCCTTGGCAAACCCGGCGCTGGGCATAGCCCTTGGTAGTTTAGCCCCTGGAGCATCGATAGCGGTATCGTATGCAGTTCGGGTTAATACGCTTCCAACACCACCACAAGTGAGCAGTCAGTCTTCCGTAAGTTTCACATCGGGTGTTTTCTCGGGAGCAGCGTATTCCAATACGGTTGTAACACCAATCTATCAGCCGATTATTGCCGTAACCAAAACAGGGAGCACCTCCAATGCAACGATTGGTGACACCATCACCTATTCTTTTGCCATTAACAATAGCGGGAATCTTGATGCAAGTTTGACATTAACGGACAATATACCGAATGGAGCCGTACTGCTTCCCAACAGTGTTCTGATTGATGGTGTTCCACAGCCAGGTGCCAATCCAGAGACGGGTATCGTTGTGGGTACCATACCGTCCGGAGGTACGGTTATTGTAACGGTTACCCTCGAAGTGACTGTAGATACGTTGCCACAGGATCAGCAACTGGTTAACCAGGCGGTGGCCAACTATACATTTAGTCCACCCGATGGCCGTCTGTTGACGGGGACCGTATCTTCGAATGTTCTGGTTATCCCGGTATCTGCACCAAATGTTGTTGTTGCCAAAAGTACAAGTGCCATTGATGCTGTTGTTGGTGATGTAATCACCTATACGGTTGTAGTAACCAATAGCGGCATTGAAGTGGTTAATAATGTGGTCATGGTTGACCCGGTACCTGTCGGTACAGTATTTGTGCCAGGAAGTGTTACGGTGGATGGTGTGCCAAGACCAACAGGGAATCCGAATACAGGCATCACGCTTGGTTCGATTGCTGCGGGTGCTTCCGTTACGGTTACATTCAGAGTAGAGGTTGTGGTGATATGAGCCAATCTTCCGGTCCGTTGTCCCACTGGCTAAAGAATCAGTCCCTGGTTCGATTCAGCTCGGGTGCGACTGAACTGGAACAGGTATCCTATTCGAATACGGTTGTAACACCGTGGATCGGCCCCAGGCTTGAAGTCAGAAAAGTCTGCAATGTCACGGAGGCTGCCTTGGGGCAGTCTCTTATCTACCGTGTTGAAATTGTTAACACCGGAAATCTTACGGCCCTAGTGTACCTATTGGATCAGCTATCTGCAGAGACGGCACTGCTTCCCAACAGTGTACTGCGTGATGGTATTCCGTTACCGGGAGCATCACCGGAGAGAGGATTGCCTCCAGCTGAAATCGCGCCCGGAGCCACGTTGCGATACCACTTCCAAGTTGTAATCTTGCGTTTACCTGAGACACTGAAGCTGCTGAATCAGGCACAGGTTAACTATGAGTTTTTGACACCGGAAGGCAGAACGGTTACAGGTATGGAACAATCCAATATCGTGGAGGTCAATCTGGTCTCATCCCGGCTGGAGATCTCCTTTCAGGCGGATCACATCTATACCTTCTCAGGGGATATTGTCATGTACACCGTCATCGTGAGCAATCCGGGTTTTATTGCAGCCACCAATGCCCAAGTAACGATTTCTTTGCCACAGGGCATTGTTTTTATACCTGCGAGTGTCATCGTAGATGAAATGTTTGCGCCACAAGTAACGCCTGATACGGGCATACAACTTGGAGAGATTTTACCCGGAAGCTCAATTAGGATACAATATCGGGTTCAGGTTACGGGGGGAAGCGATGCAAACGGAATATCAAGTGTAGCTGTACTGTCATATATCTCGGCAGGACAGCAGGAGACGGTCTACTCCAATCAGGTTACTCTGGAAGTGATACAGCCCCAGGTCTCTGTGGTGAAAAGTGTGCTCCCGGTAACGGCCACATTGGGTGATGCCGTCCAATATAATATTACCGTCTCCAATGCAAGCAGTTATGCGGTGGATGGAACTCTCCTGGATGTACTGCCAACAGGTGTGACATTTGTCGAAGGCAGTCTGCGCTGGAATGGGGTTAAACGTCCCGGAACCAACCTGGCTAAAGGTCTTAATCTGGGGACGTTGACAGCCCGGTCGGTTCTGAATATTCAGTTCGAAGCGAAACTTCCAGATCGAGATGAATCGATACCTGATGCTTACAGGTATGTGAATCATGCTAGCCTGATGTATACATTTCGATTGCCAGATTCACGGTCAGTGCAGCGGATGATTACATCCAATGAAGCTGTGGTCGAATTGAAAGCGCCGATAATTCAGGCTTACGTTCAAGTGACACCCACATTGGTCGAGCAGGGAGGTACCGTCACTTTTCAGGTACGTGTGGGGAATACGGGTAATTTGCCGGCACGTGTACAACTTGGGAGCATTTTACCTGAGGGTGCCAGATGGCTTGGTCAAGCTACGGGTGAGCTTCAATTGAGCATATCAGAGTATTCCACACCACGGGTTCTGCATGTGGGCGTGATTGAGCCTGGAACGGAAAAGAACATCTCGTATGTAGCGAAGTTAGCTTCTGAGAAGGTGGGGACGCTGCAAGGAGACTTGATTGCCAGGTACACGTATGAATGGAATGGACAAAAACGGGCTGGCGAAACCCGATCGAATGAGTACAGCATCATTGTGGAGTATAGAGAAGAATAGGAGATATCACGGTTAACGGTAACTTGCCTGAGGAATTTGCTCATTCTGGTTGCCATGAGATTACACGAACGTAAATGAATGGTATACTAATTGAATATGAACTCGGCAATCAACCCGTGGAATCGGGACGTCGGAGTAGAGGAGGCAGCCACATTGGCAAAAGCAAAAGTAGCAAAAAGACCTACACGGGATGAGTTTGAACTCGAAGAGTTGGGAAACCAGCTGGTTGAAGCTTTTCGGGAACGTTCGGAAGTACTGTTGACGGTATGGGGCAAAGAAGATCAGGTGCAAGGAGTCATCGTCAAAATGGACTCCCGTACACGACTCGTGCATGTAGAGTATACCGAAGAAGAGTTCACAGCGAAGGTACCTTTTCTGGATATCATGCGTGTGCAATCTCCCCGGTACTGAACGAAAAAAACAGCAATCTGAATAATTAGGGCATCCGCCCTGTCAAAGTCGTTCTTCCTGCATAAGATAACCCATACCTGTTGCAGAGGAGGTACGGTCAATGAGCGAAGTATTAGGTGGAGAAACAAGAGGCTACGGATACGGAGGTTTCACTTCTGTAGGTGCCATTCTGGTTCTGTTCATCCTGTTGGTTATCATCTCCAAAGCGTTCTTGGTATAATTGCATATCTCTAAAGAATGAAAGAAGCTCTGCCATCGCGGCAGAGCTTTTTTGTTCGTTCAGTCCTTGGCGAATTTTGTAGAAAATCGGTGTAAGTCCTGCTTACGTTATGTTAGAATATAACCATCCCTAGAGAAAGAAAGAGGTGTTTTGATTATGAGCCAAACGTTAACAGAATCTTTAAATGAACAGATGAACTTTGAGTTTTATTCCGCTCATGTATATCTGGCTATGGCAGCCTATTGTTCCAGCAAAAGTCTGGATGGATTTGCGAACTTCTTCATCGTGCAAGCGGAAGAAGAGCGATTCCATGGCATGAAAATATACAAATTCCTGAATGATCGTGGGCAACGTGCCACACTTGAGGCTTTGCCAGAACCGAAGAATGAATATGCTTCGATGCTGGATGTGTTTGAGCATGGTTATGCTCATGAACAGCAAAACACGAAAAAATTCTACAATCTGGCTGACATCGCTCTGAATGAACGTGAACATGCAACGATGTATTTCCTGAAATGGTTCATTGATGAGCAGGTTGAAGAGGAAGCTTTGTTTGACAATATTATTCAGAAGCTGCGCCGCATTGAAAAAGACAGCAATGCCTTCTACATGCTGGATGCCGAGTTTGGCAAACGTTCGTTCACTGCTCCAACTGAATAAATTGCACGTAGGGAGTCGAGAAGATTCCAGCGTCAAAACACCATTTACATACAGCATGAGGTAATGATCCTGAAAGCAATGGGGGCAATCCCCTTGCAAGGGATGATGGTTTGATGCCGTATGCTGATTGAAGACAAAGAAGCCTGCACTTGTGCAGGTTTTTTTGCATGCAACGATATTTAATGATTGTATAGATTTACTTGAATTGGAGTAAAGGTCTATCAAAATTCTGAATGTGGGTAATAGAGGATATGTCACAATTGATCTATCCTGGTGGGATCTTATTTTGCGCAAATCTATCAAATTCGTATTAAATTTTAGGTTTATCTGACAAAAGTGTAACTCTACCGTAGCCTTTGGAGCGAGAACAGGAGCCACTATCTTTGATAGTATTAGGATTAATCGCCAAGGGATGAAGGTAGAAAAACATGGACACCCGGGGAAATATAACACACAAGGGAGACTTTTAATTATGCTACATATTCGTAAATCTATCATGGTCACACTTGCTATTTTATTAATCATTCCACTATTATTGCCGCAGTCGGTATCTGCCAAATCAGCTGCATCCAAGGATGGTGCAAGCAAAGCAAATTCCAAAATCATATACCTGACGTTTGATGATGGGCCAACCGCTCATACGGGTCAGTTACTGGATATTCTGGATCAATATCATGCGAAGGCAACGTTTTTTATGCTGGGACCTCAAATGGAGCAATTTCAGAAGGCTACCAAACGTATCGTAGCTGACGGGCATGGATTGGGTCTGCATGGTGTGACTCACGTTCCAGGCAAATTCTATAAATCTGCATATAGCGGATTGAAAGAGATGCAACAGGCCAATGCAAGTCTGAACAAGGTTGCCGGAGTTAAAACAAGTCTCGTTCGGACGCCATATGGTAGTAAACCTTATCTCAAACCGGCATTCCGTAATGTACTGCTGGGCCAGGGTGGATTCCATCTATGGGATTGGAATGTCGATTCGGAAGACTGGAAATACAAGAAGGATCACCAGAAAGTCTATAACAGTGTAATGAAGCAAATCCACAATGTGCAAAAGAGCGGAACAACACCTGTTGTGCTTATGCACGACCAGGAAGCAACGCTGAAAGTATTACCGCAAGTATTGAAAACATTGAAGGCAGAGGGGTATCGTTTTGAAGTATTAAGCAAAAAAGTGCAGCCGGTTAACTTCTGGAACGACAAGCGTTAATCTTTTGAATTTTTAGATTGGCTACAACGAAGGAGGTACACATCATGAAGAAACAGCCATTATGGATCACGATTCCAGTAACGACAGCGGTTTTACTTGCTCTGGCAGGATGTGGCGGACCGGATTCAAATACAGCATCATCAGAGAATAGTTCTTCACCAACGACAACAGTGGGGGAGCAGACCGAGACCGGCAGCGGTGGTGCTGATTTCTCTAATGAAAATGAAACAGGAACCAAAGAAAATGCGGGCACAACAGATAATGAAGACACATCAGGATCGAAGGCAAATGACAACCAAGTTGCCACTGGTCAATCAGGTGTGAATGATGTGATCAAGCAAGTTCGCAACCAGTTGAAGATGAAGGATGCAGCGTTACCCACTTCATTCACATTGGACAAGGGTACATCTTTGGGGGCGGCAATACTGTCCAATACTGCGGATGCATTTAAGGTAAACTTCTACGCTACCACTCAGTCTGTTGCCATTAATGATCAATCTTTATCTGCATCCGATAGTAAGATACCTGTACGGGCTTCCTATGAAGTGAAGACCTATAAGGACCCGAATCAGTCAGAAATTTTCCCTGAGACGGACCTGAAAGATATTCCAGCAGATATGGTTGTGGATCTGGGACATGGTATCAAAGGTATGAGTGAAGGTGCCGCAGGCAGTCAATATCTGACTTGGCAAGAAGGTAGATGGACGCTGGAAATTCGTTCGGTATCCGAAGATGAAATGAATAATCCGGGCATAGCGAAGAAAATGGTGGAGTACCTGGAGTCACATACCTTGCCAGTACCCAAAGATAAAGGGTATATCAAGGTTGAATATCCAAGTGGTGGAAAGTCTGTTCATGTAACGATCTCATGGCAGGACGGTAACCAAATTCATCAGCTTAAGACCGATCAAGTGCCGTTAGAAGCTCTTGGCATGGTTGTATCTGTGAAACCTTAAGTATTCTACGGTTATCCTGCAATGTAGAAGAAATGAGCGTGGGATTGTTACGATACACCTAAAAAAGCTTGGCCCAGGAAGAAATTGCTGGGCCAAGCTTTTTATTTTGAGCATGTTATCGCAGCTTATGCAGCCGGGGTACATGCTTATTTTTGTTTCAATGGGTTAAAGCGGTACTTTCATTTAAACCACCCTTTTTCCTTGGAGCGAGTGATGGCCTCAATGCGGTTACTGGCATTTAACTTGTTGAGAATAATGGAGATGTAGTTACGCACCGTTCCCGTTGTAATGAACAGATGCCCGGCGATTTCCTTGGTGTTTTTCCCATCTGCCATGAGGCCTAGTACAGCGTTCTCCCGTTCTGTCAGTGGGTTTTCTTCTACATAAGCTTCATCTACCAAGTCGGGAGCGAAGATGCGTCTGCCATTCATAACTTGGCGGATCGACTCGGCAAGTTCTTCAATTGGACTGTCTTTGAGCAGGTAACCACGGACACCTCCCTTTAGGGCACGTTCGAAATATCCGGTCCGGGCAAAAGTGGTCAGGATAATGACCTTACAGCTCATTCCTTTGAGTTCTTCTGCAGCTTCAAGGCCGCTTTTCACGGGCATTTCTATATCCATCAGACAGATGTCTGGTGCAAGCTCCTGGACAAGGGCAAGGGCTTCCTGGCCGTTGCTGGCACGTCCGACGACTTCCATATCTTCCTCCAGATTGAGGAGGGAGGACAAGGCGCCGAGCATCATGCGCTGATCTTCCGCGATTACAATTCTAATCATGATTCTGCCTCCTTTATCGGTTTGCGAACGAGTTTAGGAACATGAATAATGATCGCTGTACCCGGGATGTCTGTCGCAGAGCGAATATCCAGACAACCGTTCACAAATTCAAGTCGTTCCTTCATGCCCAAAATTCCTGTTCCGCGCCGATCCTGTTTGCGAGTTCGTTCTATTCCAACACCGTTATCTTGAACGGTTACTACATTATCCGCTAGTGTTTCCTTAATGATGATAGTACAGGTTGTTGCCTGACTGTGTTTGACGACATTCGTGACAGCTTCTTTCAAGCACATACCGAGCACATTTTCATTCAATTGTGACGTATCCTGTAACTTCGGATTACCTTCCAGCACAAATTCAATCGAAGCGGCCTTCAGAATCTGCTCCGCCCGGAACAGTTCATCGACCAATTGTGTACCACGCATGGTGGTGACCATTTCCCGGACTTCCTTCAGAGCTGTACTTGCCGTTTGTCTGAGGTCGTTCAATTCAATCTCGGCCTGATCGGGATTATTGCGGAGCAGCCGTCTCGCCAGATCGGTTTTCAGACCGATCAGAGAGAGCTTCTGTCCAAGTGTATCGTGCAGGTCACGAGCGATACGCTGGCGTTCTTCCATTTTTACGAGATCATCAAGTCGCTTGTTCGCATTCTCCAATTGGCCTTCCAAATGTTCAGTTTTGTTTTTGTTATACGTACTGATTGGAAGCAGGATGGAGGCCATTAAGCTGATGAATACAAACGGGAGTTGGCTCACCAACAGAGAACTCTGATTAATGAAACCGTAATTAATGGTTACGAAACTGGCTCCCAGGTTCACCGAGTAGAGAGTGAAGAAACCGGCTTTATTTTTAATATTCCCAATAAAGAAAGCAAGAAACAATGAGAAGTAGGCATAATCATAGGCGATCGTCATCGTAATGGATATGGCAATAAGCATTCCAATCCACATGTACACCTGCCAGCCCTTGGTGATGAAGGCGAGCAGGTAACAGACGAAGAAAACGAGGATAATGATGATGCCGGTTACCATCGTCCATAATTTAGAATATTGCGATATAAAATAGAATGGCAGGATGAAAAAGGCGAGCCATACATAAAGGTTCAACCCTGTTTTTTTATAAAAATTTTGCATCCACTTTTGAATGGAATTCTCCTCCTCAAACTTGTACTCAACTTTAGCATGACTGTAGCATGACTATGGCTTGAACACAAGAAAACGAATCCGACAGAGTTAAGGCTTCTCTGTCAGACCCGCTGGATTGGTTACTCGGATAGGCGGTTGAACATACGGCTTGCGGGATAGCTTTTTGAGCTGTCTGAAGCTAATAAACTGTTTAGAATCTTCATCCCACAGACGGAAGCGCAGGGCAACCAGACTGGAACGTAGTGTAATAGTCGTTGCTTTTTGCAAAGGTGGTGTTGCGTTATGTGCTTCTTCCAAGAAATAGTTAGGTACACGTGGGCTCAAGTGATGCACATGGTGAAACCCGATATTACCACTGATCCATTGCAATAATTTTGGCAATTTGTAATAAGAACTGCCTTCAACAGCTGCTTTTACATAACTCCACTCATCTTCATGTTCAAAATACGTCTCTTCGAACTGATGTTGAACGTAGAACAGCCAGATACCAAAGAAACCGGAGAAGAAGAAGATAGGTGCTTGCACCATTACAAAAGCCTGCCATCCGACTAACCAGGACATGAATGCATAGAGCACAACGATCAATACGGTAGTCAGGTGTGTATTGATACGTTCTTTACGTCTAGCACCTTTGCGGTTAAAACGGTAAGCCAACAGAAACACGTAAATGGGTCCGATACAAAACAATACAAACGGGTTACGATAAATCCGATAGAAGAGACGACCCCAAGGAGAAGCTTCTTTATATTCGTCAACTGTCATAACCCAGATATCACCTACACCACGTTTGTCAAGATTACTGCTTGTTGCGTGATGGATAGAATGCTCGTTTTTCCACTGCTGATAGGGTGTCACTGTTAATACACCAGTAATGGTACCGAGAATATCATTGGCGCGTTTGCTCTTGAAGAATGAACCATGACAGCAGTCATGGAAAATAATAAAGGTCCGAAGTACAAATCCGGATGCCACCAAGGCAATCGGGAAGGTCAGCCAGTAGGAAACCGATAAGCTAAAGTAAGCTGCAGCCCATAACAAGAAGAGCGGGAGCAATGTATTGATTAACTGGCGGATACTTAGTCTGAGATCATTTTTTTCGTAAGGGGTAACTTCTTTTTTTAAGGCCATTTCTTTTGATCTGTTCATAAAATTGTGTCCTCCTTCAATCGTTATAACTGTAATCAGCTACAACTTGGCGTTTCCCGCTAGACTTTCCTGTAGGAAGCGTTTTTATCATTGTAAAACAATCCGAACATGACAGTAAGTCATAAACGTCAGCCTTCTGTAATGATGAATATCAATGACGGACCATGACATTTGTCATGGGTGTATGATACTCAATAGCTATGCAGAAGACAGAAGAGCAGGTTTTACAAATTCCTTTGCACAAATTACGCAACAATTTGTATTATGTATACAAATTTTGTTGAGAGCATGGTAAAATCTATCCTTGAGTGGTTATGACAACTTATGAGACGGGTCGATTAGGTTGATTTCTGATGGATTGGATGGAATGCATAATGAAGAAACGAATTACGGATATCCTATTTATTATGGCAGGTGCATTTCTGTTTGCACTGGCGGTGAACCTGTTTGTCATCCCGAACGATTTGGCTGAAGGCGGCGTCACGGGTATCACGATTATTTTGTATTACCTGTTTGAATGGTCCCCTGGACTGATGAACTTGATCCTGAACGGTATTTTGTTAATTGTGGGATATCGGTTTCTTGATAAAACGACTACGGTATATACGATTATTGCAGTGGTATTCAATTCGTTGTTCCTGCATCTGACGGAGAGTTGGACGATTGCATCGGATGAACTCTGGATCAATACCATTTTTGCCGGATTATTTGCCGGTCTTGGTATTGGCTTGATTGTTAGAGTGGGAGGCACAACGGCGGGGACAGTGATCCTGGCCCGACTTGCCAACAAATATCTGGATTGGAATATCAGTTACGGACTTCTGTTCTTCGATCTGATTGTGGCTTTCTCCTCATACTTCATCATTGGACCACAAGGATTAATGTGTACAATTGTCTTGCTGTTTGTCGGAACCAAAACAATGGAGTTCATTATTGAAGGGCTCAATCCGAAAAAAGCAGTCATGATTATCTCTTCCAAACAGGATGAAATCGCAAAGCAAGTCATTGAGAAGATGGATCGCGGAGTAACCGTCCTGTCCGGTCATGGCTATTACACAAAAAATAAGAAAGAAATTCTATACATTGTGATTAGCAAGCAGGAAGTTTCTATGCTCAAGAAGATTGTACGAGCAGAAGATGAGATTGCTTTTATCACCATTCATGACGTGCGTGATGTTTTCGGTGAAGGATTTATTGAACTCTCTAAAACTTGATGAATATATGTATATAAGGAAGAAAGGAGTTGCGGTGAAATATCACCGCAACTTTTTTGATAGGTTAATGGTATCCGGTATTAATCTAGTTCAATAAGAAAGAACCCTTCTCCGAAGAGAAGGGCAAAAGAGTATTAGTAATGTCTTCTTTTTTTGACTCCACAATATTCAACAGTGACATGACAGTGTTTTTTACACTTTGTAGGGACATATTTCACTTTGGTAACACAAGTTTTCGTAATTTTTTTGTAAAAACACTTTGGTCTTGGATGATGACATTTATGATGTTTTCTATACATATTAAAACCTCCCTGATCGTGATAAGGTATTCTATGAGCGTGTCACTGTTTCGGAAATGTATAAACGTCTATTATTGTATAATAATTCCTTTATTAGGCTTTTGTGTTACAGGTGAAGGTTGGTTCTTTCTAGTAAAACTTTCTACTAAAAGAGTGCAATGACAAAAAGCTGTACACCTACCAAACACGATGATATATTGAATTTAATCAATTTGTTAATAAACCTAACTAACTATAAGAGGAGGCGATAACATGGCTGGCACACCGCAGTATATCCGCAATCTGAATGAAAATCTCATTATGGATGCCCTCATAACTCAGGGAACCATGTCGAGAGCGGAAATCAGCCGTCAGACCGGACTCAGTAAACCAACAGTATCTTTGGCAGTCGAACATCTGATTGACCGTAATCTGGTGAGGGAAATGGGGCCAGCTGACAACGCTCAGGGTCGAAAAGCAACCCTCATTCGTTTCAACGAAACGGCTTATTATGTCTGTGGTATAGATATCGGCGCAACACGTATTCGGATTGCATTATCCGATCTGAATGGAGAGATCATTGCCTATCGAACATATCCCATGGTTGTTCAAGAAGCTTATGAGCGAGCAGAAGCGACGATGTTGGAGCTTCTTCGAAGCCATATGAACGAACTGCTTGATGAGAATCATCTGAACTGGGATCAGATTCAGTGCATCGGGTTTGGTATACCAGGCGTAGTGCTGCCTGAATCAGGGCGTATCCATCGTATTGTGGACCCGTTAGCGGGTCTGGAAGAAGCTTTCTCTCTAGAATCGTTGTCAGGAACTTTTCCCTGTGAAGTAATTCTGGAAAATGATGTGAATCTTGCAGCGCTTGGGGAGTATCGGAGTGGTGCAGCAGCAGGATATCCCTTGTTTGTTTTTTTCTCCATCGGTACAGGGACAGGCGCTGGCATCATGGTACATGGCCAACTGCTTCGAGGTTTAGGTGGCTTAACTGGAGAGATCGCGGAGATACTGGTGGACGATGGCCGACGTCTGGAGGAAGTGCTGTCCGCTGATGGTCTGATGCAACTGGCGAAAGATTATCTAGATCAGCATGATGAACTATTGGAAGTTGCTGATTCGGGTGCAGATGATCTTCACAGACACCTGACTCCCGAGAAGTTATTTGAAGCTGCGCGCAGTGGAGAAGTAGAGGCGTTAGACATTCTACAACAATACAGCCAGAAGATTGCTTCCGCTCTGCGTCAGATTAGCGTTGTGCTTGCTCCAGATCTCATTGTGCTTGGCGGAGGTGTAGGAGGGAACGGTGATGTGTTATTGCCTTTACTGAGGCAGATCATCTCTGAGCAATTCCCCGTGCAACCACAGTTAATCTGTTCCAAGCTTGGTGAGCAGGCTGTTGTCACTGGCGCGGTACAGGTAGCCATACAACAAACGATGCTGAACCTTCAGCAGGAAGCCATGGAATAAGAGATTGGATATACAACATGTGAGGAGGGAAAAGGCATGACAGAATTCGTGAAAAACGTAAGTAATAATTATCAGACCAATCAGGATGGTACGGTTGGAGGTGATCCATCCGGCTGGATTGCAGGTATTGACATTGGAGGCACCAAAACATTAATGCTATTGTCATCACAACAGGCTGGAAATGAAGTTCATGAACGGATCTTGCCTACGCTTGCCAGTGATCAGCCGGATGAGTTCTTCCGATGGTTATTCGCTGAACTGGAAACATTCTGCCGCGAAGTTGGATGCAGTCTGGATCAACTTAAAGGTGCAGGCTTGGGATTCCCTGGTGTGATTCTGCAAGAGGAGGGGATACTGCGAAATGCTCCCGCTTTTCAGTGGCCTGAGCTAGATATTCGCCCTGTTATTGCGAAGTATTACAGCGGGAATATCATGTTGGATAATGATGTGAATATGGCGGCAATGGGAGAATATGATCAAGGGGCAGCACAGGGACATCAACACTGTGTAATGGTCACGGTTGGAACAGGCATTGGATCTGCTCTTATCCTGAATGGACAGCTCTATAGCGGCCAGAATGGAGCAGCAGGTGAGATTGGGCATTTCATTGCAGGAGACGAAGGGCTTTATACCGGTTACGTTGCGGATGCGGATTCCTTTGGCGTATTTGAGCAAGTGACTTCAGGTACGGGAATTACCGAACAGGCGAGGCGTTATTTTGCTGCTGGAAAGGGAAGTTCCTTATCCCTGATCATGAGTCTGGCAGGAGGGGAAGCGGAACAGATTGAAGCCAGGCATGTATTCAAAGCAGCGGAGTCGGGTGATCTTGCTGCCCTGGAGATTCTGGAACTACCCATGCGTTATATGGCGAGAGGTCTGGCGAATATTACGGCTTTACTCAATCCTTCCATTATAGTGATCGGTGGTGGCGTGGCTGCATCCAACCCATCCTATTATCTAAACGAAGTGCGCACACGCCTCCAACGTTACACTGTTCTGCCTACACTTTTAGCTGTAGCTGAACTGGGGAACAAAGCAGGAGCAATCGGGGCATTGGCTGCAATCAAGTCCAGTCTGACACGCACTTAAAAATAGAGAATAGGCGAAGCAACTACAGAAATAAAGGATGGAGATCCGGATGAGAAGTAGACATATGAAGGCTTACACAGAGAAAATAAAAGCCGATTCCAATGATGCAAAACGTGTTTTACTCCAATTACAGGGCCTATATCTGTTTATGGGGCTTGCCGGGGGGATGTTTAACCCGTACATTAATCCCATATTGGTAGCACAAGGGTTTTCCAGTAAAGAAACCGGATTTATTATGGCGTTTGGCACACTTGTATCTATTATCCTTCAACCTATATGGGGAATTCTGGTAGATAAGTTTAAAAAGACACGGTTCGTACTCGTGATAAGCCTGCTTGTTCCTGCATCGTTAGCGTATTTCTACAATATTCAAGTGTACTTTATATTAATATTGATTTATACTTTATGCACTATATTCCAAGTGACTCAAATACCCGTGGCTGACTCCTATGCGGTTACCGCCGCGAGAGCAGCCAATACCTCATATGGCATGATCCGACTCTTCGGCAGCATAGGAACGGGAGTTGGTGGATTTGCCGCAGGGATGTATCTCTCCCAGTTTTCCATTCACATGTTATGGCTGCCATTTCTCCTGTTTAACATTCTGAGCGCTATACTGGCAAGTACACTTCCCCGGCAGACGAGTATATCCTCGTCCTCGGTAACCTTCTCCGTAGGTTTGGCAAGATTGCTCCGAAACCGGACATTCCTTCTATTTCTAACAGGTTGTTTCCTGGTTAACCAAACGCTCACTGCGTTTAACTCCTTTTTTGTTATTTCATTTCAGATGGCTGGCGGTTCTGTGACCATGACAGGTACGGCGTTGTTGCTTGCGTCGATTACCAATGTTCCATCCATGTTGGCAGCGGCATTCATACTCCGAAAATGGGGGCATGAACGCACGATGCTGCTTGCAGCGGGGGCGTATATGTTACGTTGGGGGATACAATGGCTATCGCCGACACCTGAGGTCATGATTGGCGTTCAGGTGCTGCATGGGTTATCCTTCGGATTCTTTTATATCGCAGCAGTGGAATATGTGGCTTCGGTTACGGGACGGGAAATGCAGGCCACAGGACAAAGTTTATTTAACATGGTGTTTGCTGGCCTGGGCGGAATTGTTGGTAATATGCTTAACGGATATTTACTCGATTCCGGCGGTCCATCACTGATGTATCTGGCTTGCACGATCAGTGCGGCACTAGGATCAGTGATTCTGTATATCGTCAGCAGGCAGGCCAAAGAACAGAGAAGAGCATACTCATTAGAATAGAGATGGAAGGAGTTGGAGCCTATGAAAGTAAATCTGAAGCGGAATTGGCACACCAAGTTGATGTATTCGTATTTTCCTATTTTTCTGCTTACGATTTCCATTCTGATCTTTCTCTCCTTCCTGATTGTCAACGAACTCTCACGTAACGAAACACAAAAAGCCGACATGATCTCCACCCGCTATATCGTGGATACACTGGAGCGCTCGCTAAGCGACATTGAACTTCGGTTGCTTGAAGACATTGGTGCAAACAAAACATATAGTCGCTTTCTGGAAGCTGGACAGGGACAATTATCGAGTCAGTTCATCTATGATGCGGCAAGTGGGCTGGGACGTATGCTGGATCAGCAGGATATGATTCAATCCATTTATCTCTATCGCATGTCCGATTCCCAGATTCTTACGCCCAGAGGCATGATGCGTTTGGAAGATTTCGAAGATCATGCCTATATTGAGCAAGCCTTGAAAGATCGGGAGAACCTCGGTTGGAACCTGCCACGTGATTATAAGGAACGTTCCTTCGACGTACCTTCACAGGTGATTAGCATGAATAAGTGGCTTCCGTTACCGTGGGGCGGGGAAGGACTGCTCGTCATTACCATCCGCATGTATGCAGTGGAACGGCAGATTGATAACATGACCAATGAAAAGTTATCTGTTCTTCAGGTTCGGGATAAGAGCGACAATCTGATCTATACCGCGCATCAAATGGACCCTTCAGCAGGTGAAATCCTTAATCGTGTGACTGCGGACAAGCTTGGTCTGGTCTTCGAGAGTGGTATTCAATCCGGACAGCTGTATTCATGGGTATCCCTTGTTTCTTATGTGTGGATCGGTATTGGTTTATTAACGATTGTTGGTGCGGTGGCGGGACTAATCTACATTACTCGCAGAAATACACGCCCCATCCAGCTGATCATGAATCGAATTCAGGCGTTACAGCCACGTGCCGAGGAGAATGAAGCAACTCCATCCGTCAAAGATGAACTGGCACTCATCGACCGTGCGCTGGAACATCTGATTGCTCAAACGGTTGACTATGAGAAACAACATCATGAAAACCTGTTGATTCATCGCAGACAGTTGCTTGTTGATCTGATGGAAGGGGAGCGAATGGATTCGTTCCGTCAGCGACTTCGCCATCTGCAACCGCTAGAGGAACGATTCATGGAACCGAAGAGTGTTGCAGTCCTCATTGCGGAGATGAATGGTGACGATCTCTCGACCAATCAGAATATTCTGAAGATTGCACTTATGAACGTAGTGGAAGAACTTGTGCAGAATGAGACCCAGTTCGGCGGTTGGGCTGAATGGTTTGGGAACCGCAGGCTTATTGTGGTGATTGCATCGGATGAGCAGGAAGGACTGGACCGTGAATTACTTATGGATCTGGCTAAGCAGATGCATATGTGGATTGCGGAAAACTTCCGCCTACGGTTTACGTTCGGAATTGGACGAACCGTATCGGGCTGGGAGGAGATTACTCGTTCCTATGCGAGTGCAGATGCGGGTTTGCAACATAGACTTACCCTTGGTAAAGATGCGATCGTTCTCAGTGAGCAACTGCCGGATCGTATTGAGCTGCAATCGTACAAGTATTTGCAGATGCTCGCGGACTTTGTCCGTGAATTCAGACTAACCGGCGATGGTTGGCGAACGCAGCTGGATCAGATGTTTGTTGCGTTTAATGAAGATCAGATTACAGATAACGATATTCGCATGTTGCTGCAGGCGTTAATCCAGATGTTGTCCCGTGAATTCGGGGAGCTGTCTGAGCGGTTGCAAAGCCAATTTGCCGAGGAAATCCTGACTCGTCTTCGCAGTGATATCCAGCAGGTGGAGACACTCGAGGGCATTCAAGAGATTTTGCAGGAGTGGCTTAAAGAAGTTTATCGCAATTATGTATCTGTGAATGAAACGAAAAGTCATCGCGCGATGATCAACGAGCTGCGGATATATATTGAAGAGCATTTTGATGATCCGGATCTGTCGCTGAAACATTTGAGTGATCGGTTCCAAATCTCGGGCAAATATGTGAGTTATTTGTTCAAGGAAGAGTTTGAGATGAAGTTTGTTGATTTTCTGGTGAAACTGAGGGTCGAAAAGGCCTGTCGTCTGTTGTCTGCATCCGATATGGCTGTTCAGGATATTGCTCTTCAAGTGGGATACGCCAATGCAATTTCCTTCGGCAGAGTATTTAAACGGATTATGGGCGTGACACCAGGAGACTACCGCAAGCAGGGTGGAAAACAAGGGGATCAATAACGGAATTGCACGTGTTAGAACATCCGAGTATCGGGTGAAATCCAATAATCTTAGAGATATCAATGAAATCTCCTGTATGAGGCAATAAGGTTTTGTCCCTTATCGTCCTTAACAGGAGATTTTTTGGGTGTATAACCACGATCTTAGGCTAGTGTAGCCGGTATGTTGTTAAGGAATTTTACGAATGTCCTATACTAGCATTATGACAATTCATAGATTAATAGGGCAGGAGTTGAAGATGGTGTACAAATATGGACAGCAAGTGTGGGGATCGGTAGATATCAGTAAACGGGTTACCATTACAGCAAGCAACAACACATTTACATTTCATGTAGATGACTCGTCATATACGATAACTATACCTGTTGGTACCTACACGACAAGTCAACAAAGGCATGAATCCGAACTTATTCAGGCCATTTCGAAGGCAGGGGCAGCTCAGAACATTCCAGTACGATTTATTTTGGGCGGAATGCATTATGATGAGAAGTATAATGTGTTGATTTTGGAACATACGGACACGACCAACGAACATGTCATCGATCAATTTGCGGGAAATGCCATCGATACGTTGTTTGGTCAAATGAAGTTTAATCTTCCGCCGAGGAATTAGTCGTGGAATCGTTCTACACGTGTTGCTAAACAAGGAGATCACATAAGATGTGGTCTCTTTTTCATTTTTTGAAGAGAGATTTAATGGAAAAAAGATTATTGCAAGATGGGTGATGCCAGATTGTCTATGAGAAATCAAAATGAATGCAACATAATATGTTATTATAGTTAACATTAAAGGTGTGAAAATTGTATATTGTCAGGAAATATGTTTATACATCGCGGTATTTAACGTAAAAAACGTGAATTTCACATGTTGAAAATAGTTTATTGTCTAAACATCAGATCGTATGTAATGATTAGTGACATTCACAGGTGCAACAAAATGGGATGAACAAAGTGGAGTGGCAATCATGTGAATCCATTCAGAGAGTGTGCGAAAGGGGAAAGGTCAAATGAGATTATTTCAAAGACGTAAGGCAGGCAAGGCAAGTTCAATCCTCGCAGTGGTAACAGCATTCACTCTATTATTATCTGCATGTTCGTCAGGAAGCGAATCAACATCTTCATCAGGAGAGACGGGTTCGGGGGAAAAAACGACTTTGAAAGTAGAAATCTTCGACCGGGGAAACACACCGGCGGGCTACACCATTTCGGACAGTTATCTGACTCGCTTCATTCAAGAGAAGTTTGGTGATCCAAACAACATCGATGTTCAGTTTGTTCCGGTACCACGCTCGGAGGAAGTACAGAAACTTAACGTTCTGATGGCGAGTGGCTCTGAAGTACCTGATATCGTCTTTACCTACGATTCGGGAACATTCAACCGGTATGCAGAGCAAGGAGGTCTGACTGAACTTACGGATCTGATCAATCAAAGTGGTCCTAACCTGAAGAAGTTCCTGGGAGATGAAACGCTGGCCTACGGTCAATACGATGGACAACAGTTCGCGGTTCCAGGTAAACGTCTTGTACTTGGCAAGTACGCATCCTATGTTCGTCAGGACTGGCTGGATGCACTTGGATTGCCTTCCCCTGAGACAGCTGAGGAGCTGCATACAACACTGAAGGCCTTCAAGGAAAAAGATCCGGGTAAGGTTGGCACAGGACTTATTCCTATGGGGATGTCCATTGCCTCGGCTCAATATGAACCACTGATCTGGTCATTCATTGAACCGCTGACGGAAGAACAGAAATATACATTAACGCAACAACTGGGTTCTAATGACTATCCAACGTTGTTGCCTGGTTTCAAGGAAGCCCTAAAATATATGAACACACTTTATAATGAAGGATTAATGAGCAAGGACTTTGGACTCGACAAAGACAAGAAAAAGCTGTGGGAAGATGTATCTAACGGCAAAGTTGGATTCTACACCGAGGATGCAGGGGAGATTTATATCTCCGGTACGTACAAAAACCTGCAAACCAATCAACAGGGTGCAGTGATGACACCGATTGATGCATTCAAAAACTCCGAAGGCAAATTCGCCAAACCGGCTTATGCACCCAATGCGATGTATGTCATGATTCCGAAGTCAAGCAACAATGCGGAAGCAGCGATGAAGTATCTGGATTGGATGGCTTCGGGCAACAACCTGTTCGATCTGCAATTCGGTGTTGAAAACGAGAACTATGAGCTCGTGGATGGAGTTCCACTGATCAAAGATGATGCTTCTCCTGAAATCGCAGGTCGTATCTATAATTCCGGTGACATTGCCATTATCGTCAATGGTAAATACGTTGGAGATGACAAGAAAAATGAAGAGGCTTATGTCGTACAGGTAGAGTCGAAGTATCGGGATGATATGCGCAAGTCGGTAGCGATCTCTAACACGGACACCATTCAACCGATACGTTTCTCCAAACCGATTGACGCAGAAGCACGTTACGGTAACGGCTTGAAAGACAAGTTTATGGAGTTTTTCGTGAAAACAACCATTTCCAAACCCGCTGATTTTGAAGCTACGTATGACAGCATGATGAAGGACTACATGGCGAGCGGTGGTCAAGCAATCCTGGATGAACGTACAGAAGCTTACAAAGCGATGAAATAAGTAGAGTAGAGATCACATCTAATGTGTATGACAACAAAGAACAGGGATTTCATTAGGGCGATGGCAACATCGCCTTGATGAAGAATCCTGAATGACATGGGGGGAAGGTATATGAAAACAAGCATCTATTTCCGCAGAAACTGGCAACTATATGCGTTGCTCCTACTGCCCATGATCTACTTCATTATTTTCAAGTATGGGCCAATGTATGGCGTGCAGATTGCGTTCAAGGACTTTAACTTCTTTCAAGGGATCGCCGGTAGTGAGTGGATTGGCTTGGATGCATTCAGAGAAGTGTTTCAAAATCAGGGATTCTACACGGCATTACGCAACACGTTAGTGCTTAACATGCTGGATCTACTGGTCTCCTTCCCGGCACCACTTATATTAGCCATCTTATTGTTCGAGCTGAAGAAGGCCTGGTTCAAAAAGTTGGCACAGACTTTACTGTACATTCCTCACTTTATTTCGTGGGTCATTATTGGAGGGATCGTACTTCAGGTATTCGGTACACAATCCGGTTTTATTAACAATATCTTGATGAGCATGGGATTTGATCCATTACCTTTCCTTTCAGACAAAAACTATTGGCTCTTTACGTATCTTGCGGTAGGCGTGTGGCAGAGTGCAGGCTGGGGTACGATTCTGTATCTGGCATCTCTCACGGGCATTAACCGGGAACTCTACGAAGCCGCAGAAGTGGATGGAGCAAGTCGGCTACGCAGAATCTGGCACATCTCCTTGCCAGGCATCAAAACAACGATTGTTACCTTATTGATCATCAATGTCGGCAACATGATCTCTATCGGCTTCGACCGACCGTTTATAATCGGTAACGTGGCTGTACGTGAATACTCGGATGTGCTCAGCACATTTGTCTATCGTGTCGGTTTACAGTCTGGTCAAGTTACGCTCGCAACAGCTGTAGGTTTGTTCCAGGCATTAGTTGGACTTGTCTTCATACTCGGAGCAAATTATACGTCCAAGAAATTAACCGATGAGAGCATTATGTAGTGGATTGATTCACATATGATCTGTAAGGAGTGAGTGAGATGTCTGAAAACACGGCGAATCGAATATTCAACACGGTAAACGTCATTCTTATTATCATTACGATGGTGGTGTGTCTTGCACCATTCATTCATATTATTGCGATCTCGCTCAGCTCAAACCGGTCGATCGGTTCAGGAGAAGTTTCCTTTTTCCCCAAAGAGTTATCGTTTGAGGCGTATACCAAGGTATTTGCAGATGGATCAATGATTCGTTCCCTCATCTATACCATTTGGCTGACCGTCCTGAGTACGGTGCTAAGCATGGTGATGACCATTGCAGCAGCTTATCCACTGGCGAAGAGCAATCTGAAAGGGCGCAAGTGGTTCATGCTTGTCATTGTGGTGACGATGTTCTTCAGTGGCGGCATTATCCCCGAGTACATTCTGATCAAAAATCTACATCTACTCGATAGCACATGGGGACTTATTCTGCCTGGATTGATTAGTCCGTTTTATATGATTATCCTCATTACCTTCTTCAGAGGTATTCCCGAAAGTCTAGAAGAAGCAGCAGGCATTGATGGAAGCAGCCACTTTGGAACACTTATGCGCATTATTTTGCCACTATCCCTTCCGGTTATGGCGACACTGAGCTTATTCTACGCGGTAGGACGATGGAATGGTTTCCAGGATGCACTCATGTATATTACGAAGCCTGAACTATACCCTTTGCAATTGAAATTGTATCAGATGATTCAGCAAAACCAGATTACAGAACTGATGCAGAACGAAGGTATTGGTGCTGTTCAAGTCCTGCCTGAGAGTCTGAAAGCAGCCAGCGTTATATTCTCCACGTTACCGATCCTGCTTGTGTATCCGTGGTTGCAGCGGTACTTTATCAGTGGCGTAATGGTAGGTGCTGTAAAAGGTTAATAGAGGTTGTTCAAAAAGTTCACTTTTGATTACGAATGATGCCTAGTGGCATCATCAGCATCGAATATGAAATTTAGCCGAAATGTCCGTTGCTCACGTAGTTGTCCTACGCTCCGCTACTCCATTTCTAGCTTAATTCCATCTTCTTGGTACTGAAAACTGATCTTTTTGAACACACACCTATAGTCTCGGGAGGTCACATGACATGACACAACGAATGGTAGAGAAGATGTCGAAAGAGCAAAAGTATCTTATAAATCAGTCCATGTTGATGATGGATAGCTTTTATGACGAGAAAGTGGATCTGCTTCGTAGTTTCGAAGAAGAGGATTCATCGCAGCACAGCACACGAGCCAGTGCACATTATGCGCTCGGGTTGTTGATTCGAAATGAGCCTGGTGATGTGAAACGCGCGATACGAGTGTTCCACAAGGTGCTCGATGTTCAATATGACGCTCCGGATGAGATCTATCACGGAACCTTCGCGACCCGACCAACTGATGTGCATCCACCAGCGGGTCACTATGCTTGGAAATCTTTTGCGCCAGGCACGGCCTATTTCCTGGAACGCACCTTTGAGAAGGTGTCTGCGCAGTTTATCCATAAACTACTGGACGAGGGTTCTCTGCTCACAGAGGCCGCAGATCCCAAGCAACTGAAGCACCTGTTTCATTCGGCAGTGAATCAGGTTCTGCCACCGGTCTGGATCAGTTATGATCCCAACTGGCGCGAGTTTATCGCTTGTGTCTGTGTGGTCGTAACTGCCGAATTCGCCGAACTTATGCCGGAGACACTCATGAAACGGATGGACCATGCGATGGAACTGGCTGTTCAAGGGTCAATAGAACGCAGGTTATCCGACGTAATTCCAATGAACACGAATATTGAGTTGATGCATATTTTCATTACCCACTACTACGGCCATCGCTTGAACCGAACAGATTGGATTCAGCATTCGGATGAACAGGCGGAGGGGTTGATGAAGGAGTTCGAACAATACGACGGTACATTCGCCGAGTTCAATACGACAACGTATTACGGAGTGGATCTGTCCGTGCTTGGCATGTATCGAAAGTATGGACTCACGGAACGTTTGATCGAAATTGGACACCGGATTGAAAATGGGCTGTGGAATAACATTGCGCTATATTATAATGCCAACTTGGAGAATCTCTCCGGCCCGTTCTCTCGGGCGTACGACATGGAGATGCGAGAGCATAGTTCGATCGGTGTTTTTATCTATCTCTTGCTTGGAGAAGGGTATGAATATCTAGCAGGAATCAACTGTGAGTCAGGCCATGATCCACTGATTGCGCTCCTTGGGGTGGATGTGCCCGCTGAAGCCGTGCCGTATTTCAAGGCTCATCAAGAAGATCGGCTTGTGCAGAAACAGTTCGTGGAACTGTGTGAGCGCAATGATCCAACGTCCAATCGGAATTTGTGTACAGCCAAAGCCTGGATTGGTGAGGATCGGATGATCGGGGCCATGTCGGGAAGTGTGAATACGAATGGACAGATGCATCCAGCCACGATCCACTGGCAGACAGAGACGGGGGAGCGTTATTATCTTCGCTTGATCCGCCGTGAGGTAGGCGAGGGGTGGAACAGCCATCTGCGCGGAATAACGTTTGATGCGGACCTCACGCCAGATTCGTTAACCATTGATGTGGAGCTGGATACGGCGGAAGAGATCGACGTTTATTTTGAAATCAGAGGGCCATCCCTTCGTCAGCAGGACATTACACCAGTGTTATGGCAGTTCCCTGGACTTGCGTGTACCGTGAAGGCTGAAGCACCTGAACCATTCGTGTTAATGTACGTGAATCATGCGGAGATCATCTATCGTTATGTGCCTGGGAAGACGGCAAACAAGATGAGATTTGAATTGACTTTTCGTGAAGACAACGGTTTGAGGAATAAATAGGTATATAAGATGAACTGAACATTTACACGAGAACGAAGAGTGCAGAACCGATCTGAAGAAGCGGAGCGTTCGCCTGAAAGCTTTCTGCAAGAAAGCTGCATCGGAAGCATAAGCTATCACCGGATTTTTCCCTTTGGAGAAGGGGATCAAAAAAATCTGGGGATAACAGCGATCAGAAGATGGTACTGCAATTGGAGTGATCTAGTATAAAGTGTATTGGTTCAACTTATATAGATAGAGATAAATGGAATATGAATGGGCGATAGAATGAGAGACAGGAGGACCAATGATGTATACGGACAAACAGGAATATTCATTCTCAACATGTTGGAATATCAAACGTCATACGACCGGACAAGGCATGATCGAGGAGATCAAGTCTCTTGGATTCAAACAAGTTGAGCTGAATTATAACGTTACGGAAGAGATGCTGCAGACGATAGAACCGATGATTGAACGGGGCGAGATCGGTGTATCCAGTGTGCATAATACATTCCCGCATGTGGCTGACCCTGATTACGGGACGGATTCCGTCCTGCTTGGATTCGATGATGAGCCGCGCCGCAAACGGGCGATTGAACTGTTACTTCGCTCAGCCGAGTACGCACATCGTTATGGTGCCAAGGCTGTTGTTGTACATCCCGGTGAGGTTCCGTTTGAATACAATATAGATGAAGCGTTGAAAAAGATATACCACGATCAAGGACCGGATTCACCGGCATATCAATCTTTATGGCAAGAGATGCTGGAGAAACGGGAAGATGGCAGCGCACATTACCTGAGCCGGATTCAGGAGAGTCTGGAAGAGGTATGTGACTTGTCGGAGCAGCGAGGATACGGGGTGAATTTCGGTATTGAGACCCGTTCACGCTGTTATCAGATGCCGACTTTGCACGAAGCAGGAACGATTATTGGACAAATGAAGGGCGCACCGCTTGGTCTCTGGTACGATATTGGTCACGGCATGATGATGGATCGAATGGGGCTGTACGATAATGTACGACAGGCTAACGCGTTGATTGATCACGTGGTTGGCGTGCATATTCATGAAACTGTAGGGTTGGCAGATCATTGGTGTCCATACATTCATAGTAAAGACATGACCTTTTTTGATTCATTTTTGGATATCATTGATCGTTCGCCAGTGAAAGTATATGAGCTGAAAGCCGCGTGTACACCGGAAGAAATCGATGAGAGTCATGGAATAATCACGGCTCGTATTGCTGAACGTCATGCGGCGCGTCAGCGCGGATAGGGAGCACACGCATCAAGCATGAATGCACCTTATAGAAAAGTTAACCAACAGATAGAGCGGTTCAGAACAAACCTCAGGTTGTATTACAGGGTGTTCTGCCGCTCTTTTGTTGTTCTTTTAAACGGGTACATGTTTTTACCGTTTCTCAGGGAGTGTTACGTCACCGAGAATCCCTGCCTGATAGCCTTTGACTACAGCACCAATTCTGGACTTCACACCAAATTTCTGCGTAATAGAGGTTATATGATACTCCACTGTACGTTGACTGATCGCCAGATCCTGTGCGATCTCCTTGTTGGTCATCTCCAGTGCAATGCGGTTAAGCACTTCCCGTTCAGTTGCTGTGAGTGATTCCTCCAGATTAGGGGATAACATGGTCTCTGGAATAAGAACATGTCCCAACATACTTTGGTGAATGGCGTTGATAATCTGTCCATACGTTGCTTGTTTCGACAAGTAGGCATGGACGCCCAGATCATAAGCTTTTAACTGGAATTCGTGATAGTTGTATCCGGATAACAATATAATTTTGACGGATAACCCGTATTGAACTTTCAATCTTCTAACAACCTCGAACCCGTCAAGCTGGGGCATGCGGATATCCATCACAACAACATCTGGTCGCAACACCTCTACTTCGGATAAAAAAAGAAATGGGTCGCTGAATGTCTTCACTACCTGTATGCCGGGTTCGCGGTTTAAGCGGTTGTTGAGACCTTCCATGACCAGGGGGTGATCATCAAGTAGTACGACTGTAATGGGTTCGCTCATTGTTCAGTTGCTCCTTTGGTTAAAGGCAAACGGATGTTGATTGAGGTTCCTTTGCCAAGGCTGGAATGTATGGTGAATTCTCCACCGAGATGTTGAATGCTGCTCTGTATGGATATCAAACCGAAGTGCCCTGTTGCAGTATCAAATGTGGTATGAACATTAAATCCCAAGCCATCATCCTCTACTTGGAGAATCAAGTCAGTATCCCTTGTATGTACCTGAATATAGCAAAACGACGCCTGTGCGTGCTTCATCACATTCATGATAAGTTCGCGGATCGTCCGAAAGACGGTGGACTTCAGAGGTTCGTGCTTCAACTCTTCAGAGAGGGCGTTGTAGTTTAGTTCCATTCTGATGCCACTTTGCATTTGAAGTGTACGGATGAGCCATTGCAACGCTTCCTCAAGATCACTTCGATCCATAATATGAGGGTAGAGATCATCACACAATTGGCGTATATCTCTTTGGGAAGCATACAGGCACTCCAGCCAAACAGCCGTTTGATCCTTATGCGTCTCTCCGGTATCGTGTAATTCCTCCAAATCACGAGACAGGAAAATCAGATTTTGAAGCAGTTGATCATGAAGGAAATAAGAGGTTTTCATACGCTCTGCCTGTTGGGCTTCCATCATAATATCATTGAACTGCCGATGACGGCGTATCTGGTGTTCATGAAGAGCTGTCTGGTCTACACGGTATTCATATCGCTTCTGCAGATCGGATAAGAGTCTGCCATTGACGAGCATTCGAATTGCTTCCAGCCTGCCTTTATCAATGATATCCTGTTCCTCTGCTGAAAAAAGGGTGCGATTTTTTTTGTGACCAATGCCCAGAAATCCTATCGTCTCCGTAGTGGGTTCACCTGACAGCTCCCAAACCTGTGCCAAATCAACTTTCTGTCGTAAAACTTCAATATCCAACGCCTGGTTATCTATATTCTGAATGGAAGTAAAAATCCCTGTACCTTCCTGAGAATATCTGTGTTTATCATCAATCCATATGACAATTACACCTTCAATATCCAGCATCTTGTGGAACATCTCGGTAAACACGTGAATCATGTCCCGCATGTTTTGCTGCTCAGCCATTCGCACAGTCAACCGCAGTTGCTGGTGTTCCAGCCAGTCTTTGTTAAGTTTGTTTTTCTTGCGTGAGCGTGTGAGCGTGTACTGATACACCCAAGTGATCAGCAAAAACGAGACAAACAGCAAGCTGATATGAATTAACGAATGCAGGTGAGAAGCAGCCAGAAACAGTAAAAATACGATTAAAGCATATAGTCCATGAATCATCAATCTTGGCATAACCAGTTTGAAGTCAAGCATACTCCGTTGTACAAGTACATAAGTGAACATCCATGATAAAGGCAGAAATCCAATTAATGTGTACTCTACAGGCAATAATGGTTCACCTTGAAGCAGGGTTGGAATAGCAAAACATATGATGAAGGGAATCAGGCTAACAAGTATTCCTGTTAACATGAGCAATAGCTGGTTCTGCTCCTTGCGATTGTAGCTTTTACGATAAACCCATGTCATCCAGATTAAGATCAGAAGGGTTGCACAAAGAATAAAGTTAAGCAGATTGGTTGGACCAGACGGTGCAACAGGAGTACTGACGGTAGTAATGCCTTGATTGAACTGAACATCGGTCATCATCCACTGCTTGATGTACAGAAAGGCAAGGCCGGTAGAGTAGGCAACGGCAATACATCTGCTGATGATTAATAACCATCGGAAACGATGCAGACGGGTACGGAATACAAAAGACACATAAAAAGCAGTTAGACAGTAAGGTAACCATGCCGCACAAAAGGCCAGAATATAATTAGATAAAGGCAACTGGGATGTGTATATCGTCAGTATACATATGGCCATGGACAGGTTAAGGAGGTAGAACAGACGCATCACTCGTGAACCGGGTTGGTTAAAGAAGGCATAGGTTCCGGTCAGCAACAGCAATAATTCTACAATGGATGAGAAGCCGATGTTAAACCATTCACGTGGTCCAGGCTTCATGGTATGTTCGGATGCCTGACCGCGAGAAGTCTCAACGCCGATGGTGTAGGCTTCAGTCACTAAGAATACACCTTTTTGATGGAGTAACTGGACTTCTCTTTTGGGTTCCAGCGAGATAATGGTGTCACCCGATCTTATTCCGGATGTATAAGCTAACCCTTGCGGATCTACATCATGTACTACCCAAGAATTGGAGGCATTTGGCGTTAACGAAAGTCCGATATAAGGATTCATAAAAGAAGAGATATGGATATACGTGGCAGTCAGTATAAAGCACAACATCGTTACAAACCACACGAAATTAAATTTAGTTTTCATGAATCTATGTAATGAGAGTTTTAGTCGCATGGTACAATCATCCGTTCTTATAAAATGCATCATTGGTAAAATGAAGTGGAAAAACAAGCCATGTAGCAATGACATGGCTTGCCGAGCATCACTCTATGTTAATGTAGCAGAGTGCCTAACATTTTGTACATCAAAACGGATGATTCCTGCCTGAGCATAGGCTGCTTTGATCTATAATCCACAGCACCGGTGCTGGATATGGATACTTCCGGACCGTAGAGACCTAGAGCAACCACAAACTGGACACCTTCTTCAGCCCAACGATCCTGTGAACCGATGAGATCGGCAGTTACGACAGGTGCGCCAAGGAGTTGTTGTGCCGTTCTTGATATGATCATCGCGGCCTCTTGCCTTGTTATGGCTTGGTCAGGATGGAACAATCCACGGGTATTACCTTGCACAATACCCAGTTCAAGCGCTGTTTGAATGTAGGGGGCATAGGGACTTGATTGGGTATCTTTAAATTTTGGAGATTGAGCTGAAATGGACATTCCGCTTACGCCCACAACCTGTGCTACAAACTCCCCACGACTAACCGGCTTCTCTGGTTCAAATAGGGATTGATTCTGTGGATACAGGCCAATCTGTGTTAAGCGATAGATGTACGGAGCATAGGGATGGTTTTCTGGCACATCTTCATAAGGTCTGGCTTCTGGTAATTTCTCGGACCAGCTATCTGACTTGTTGTAATAGAAATACGTGATTTCACCTGACTGATTTTTTTTGAAACCAGCAAGCTTGCCGTCCTCATCCATGAACAGCATGTCCTTAACGGGGGTTAAGGTGTGAGTGCCATAAGCATCTATAACCTGAAGACCTTTCTCTGTTGCTGAAATATCATACAACCATGCGGGCAAGCGGATATCCCGATATAGTCCCTCATAGGTACGAAGTGAAGACTTGGGTACGCTATAATCACTATAATGCGTCTTGTTGTTTGGATAAAAATGATCCATAAATGCTTGGAAAAGCGCTTCTCGCACATCTGGTCCATCACTGTTGGAGACGATAAATAGTCCAGTCTTCTCGTTAGGTAACAGCCACAGATTGGAGTGGAATCCGTCAAGATCGCCTGCTTTACTCACGACTTTACGTCCATGATTATACTGCGAATAGGTGGATTCGAATCCGTAACCTGTTCCAGGTATATCCGGGTGTATGGAGACATCCAACGTTTGCATCGCTTGGACGGATGACGGTTCTAGTATACGTGCACCCTGGTACGAACCTTGATTGAGCTGCGCAAGCATAAAGTGAGCCATATCTCGTCCAGTTGTAATGAATCCGCCCTCAGGGGAGCTGTCCGGTACATTGGGATATTGCGGAAGTTCTTGTCCTTCAGCGCCATAAGGAGTTGCGAGTTTACTCAGCGTGTCTTTGCTTAGTGTAAAATGGCTATCCGACATATCAAGAGGGTTGAATATATGCTGTTGTACATAAGTCTCAAACGGAAGTTTGGACTGTTTCTGAACAATGTAGCCCAAGAGTGTATAGCCGTAATTGTCGTAACGGAAAACTTCTCCTGGATTGCGAACAACGGACGGTTTGTTGTCCTGGATGAATTGCTCAAGCGGATAAGAACTTTCCAGTTCTCTGTCTGTAGCTGCTACATCTGTGAAATCAAACCCGCTGGTGTGGGTCATCAGATGTTCCAATGTTAACGCTGTTCCGGTATGGTTGGTCAGATGTAAACCGTCTGTGTATGCGCTGATATCCTGATCAAGCTTTACGTTACCTTGCTCCGCCAATTGCATAATAGCGGTTGCTGTCAGCGTTTTGGAGATGGAGGCTACACGGAATAGAGTGGAGTCGGCGTCGACTGGGATTTGTTTTTCCACATTGGCATAACCGTATCCTTTATTAAACACAATCTGTTGATTGTGAACAACGGTGACTACCGCACCTTTCAGAGCAGACTTCACTTCAGGTTGGGCGAAGAATTGATTGATGAACGATTCAGTTTCCTGAGGGCTTACCTGAAGAAGAGGGAGACTGCTCTCTGCCGATACACTGGTTATTGCGGTGAAACTCAGAGATGCAATCAGGAGGATGTTGACTACAGCACGTTTCCAATTAGGATTTGATTTGTAGTTGTGTTGTTGTTGTCGAGTTGGACATGTTGCTACGTGAGATTTCATGAAATTCTCCTTTGGAGTTCAGATATGTTCGTTCTCTTACATTTAAGTACATCTATAATCTATCAGTTCGAATGTAATGGCGATTCCGTAGTACGCACTTATTATGGCAGGACTTCCGCAAACCTTTTTGCGTGATCCCGCAATTGTGGAGGATGAAGAGTGAGTTTGGAATGATCTTAAATATATGAAAAGAGGTATTTGTCATGATGGACCCAACGGGGATCTCGACAAATACCTCTTTTTGTTTCGTCTTTTTATTTTCCATGCAAAGCGACATAGTGCAAAGGAATTGGGACGTAGATTTTATAAAACTACGCGTACATCCGTCGTTCAAGTTCAGCATAGGCAATCGCAGGATCATCACTGGAATTATCAATATAAGCGACGGATGAAGCAGGGAGCGGCCAGGCTATTTCTTTACGGACGAGAGAAGCTGTGAAGGCATCCCAGTTGGCTAACTTCCATTCATCTAGTGGGGATTGTCTTGCAGAGATCCGTTTGTGGTACAATGCTTCATTCTCCAGATAAATATAGGCCACCCGCACATCCGTATCTTCCAAGGAACGTCCAATTCGTGCAAGTTCCTGAGCAATCCAATCGGGAGTTCCAATTTCTTTGGTGAATGGCCCCACAACGATCGTATCGATACCCAACTGTACGTTATCCAGAGCGGCGTCCATCGTAATGCGATACCCAAGATCACGGCACAGCCGTTTGTATTCAGGCGAATCTCGGTCGGAAGGATCAAGTCCCTGAAGGGTCATGATTGCCTCAGCCGCGGGACGAAGCAGAATATCCATATCGAAGAAAGCCGCTTTATGTTTACGGGAAAGGGCTTTGGCAAGTGTGGTCTTGCCACTTCCGGCCCCACCGAGAAAGAAAATTAGTTTGCTCATGAATGTAATGCCTCCTTAGTATGGTGCAAGTGCGTGTAAGATGTGAGCTAATATCATTTGCTTATTTTAGCACAATCCATAACAATCTCACTTCATCACCTGCGAAGGAAACCAGATATGACGCAGGTTCACCCAGCCCTGGCTGTTGAAAGATAGACCACGCACGGAAGGCAGATAAGCAGTTTCTACTGGTTTTTCGGATAAATGGAACAGTAAATTCTGATCAACCAAAAATTGCTCAATGCGGTCTAATTCACGAGTTCGATCCGCAGCGATGGGAGAGGCGACGATGGTTTGCAAGATCTCATGGATCGTTATACGAGTAGAATCTTCCAGATGCTCAGACAACGTGGAGTAAAGATCATACCTGCGCAGTTCTTCGTCCCTGTCCCGAATGAGAGAGAAGAGAATCAGATCAGATTCCAACCTCAAGTTTCCTTTGAACTGCTCCATCGTAGCAGTACGGACGGTACAGGAGAAACCGCACAGCTCCAGTATGGACGCCAGATGTTGGGCATCCCTGCGATACTGTGGGATGGTCGCAATTTGCAGTGAGATGGGAGTAGACGAAGTAAGTCGTTTAGTAATATCTCTTAATCCCTCCGGGTCAACCATCCCGGTATTCACCGCACTAAAATCAGTCTCCATGACTTCAGAGTCATCTGCATGTCCGTCATCTCTATACATTCCAGCAAGGCATGACTGAAGGTGTGCTCTTACTTCCGGATCGTTTAACGGTCCGGTTTTTTGTGTATTACACGTGAGTAATTTATGAACCATTACACCTGCACTAATCTGTGTCCAGTCTGCACCCGCAGACGAAGACGGATTATGAACAAGATGAAAAAACGGAGTTTCGATATCTTGGCTATCGTCCATTTTTGCCGAGGCACTCCACGGAATTTGCAGGATATCTACCCGGTCCATATGTGCTCTACCCTGAAAATACGATGAAAAGGCTTCAAGTCTGCACAAGTGATCATCCCAGGCGGTGACCTTGAACGGTCCCGTCCCAACAGGTTTTTGCATCCCATGTACATCACCCGAATGCTTCATCTTATGTTCGTTTGTTCCTGGTGAGGGTACAATCGCCGCACGACTTGTTGTCAGGAAGGACAAAAACAATTCATGAGGATCTTTAAGCTGGAAACACACGGTTAAGGAATCGACCGCTTCAATAGATAGAATCTGTTTACTTACATCACGGTACAGTGTCCGGCGATCTGTAGATTGCAGCCGTTCAAACGTATGAACAATATCATGGGCTGTCAACAACTGACCATCGTGAAATGTAATACCTTTTCGCAAATAAAAGATCCAGGTCTTTCGGTCTGCACTGACATCCCAGGTATGAGCGAGACATGGGAGGATCTCTCCCTGTTCACCCCGCTGAACCAACCCGTCAAAGACATGGCTGGTAACAAAGGATTCAGCTAATAGATTAATGAACAGCGGATCAAGGGCATGAAGCTGTTGGCGCAGGGGCAACCGAAGCGTATCAATCTGCTCATTATTGGTGCCGGCTTCCGTATGATGTCCTGAATACCCAAGCAACCACTGGTTTAGATGATCCTGCATGATTGTTGAACTGGAGAATGCGCTCACCTGCTCGGCAGCTTCCTGTAACTCCCGGCGATTCATGGCCTGCATCATATATTCTGCGGCGATTTGATCAGCCGGAACAAGCAAGGTCAGTGAAGAACGCCGACCCCGGCCACGCTGGGAAACCCAACGAATCCAATCATGGGCAACCATCTTTTTGACAATCGTTAACGTATTGCGGTGTGTACAATTTAGCAACTCAGCGAGATCGGCGAGTGTAAGTTCATGTTCTGTATGGTGACCGTAATGACGATGTAACAGCAGATATTGCTGATGTAATTTCAAGTGTTGATTCCCTCCTGGAGGTGAACTCTGACGTATTCCTCTAAAATAAGAAGTTTTGTCGATTTTAATTTCTATTTATATTCCTATTTTATCATCTAGAATATAGCATAGAAAGGTTAATGGAGGTTTTTCCCATGATTGATAAAATAATGGCTTCACCGCAACGCGCTCTAATCACGCTACTGTCTGCATGGATGCTGGCGATCATTCACCAGTATTTATTCTATGGTAATGAGATTGGCGTATCGTATCCTATCTTTGTAATTCTCTTTTATGTGTTCATGTATCTGTTTGCACGGGATCGCATGAGGTCTTTCAAGTTCATTGATGCTTTTGTAGCGGCTGTAGTGCTATTGTTGTCGCTAACGTTTCTGTTATACGACAATGAACTGCTGTATGTTCTTAATTTTCTGGTCATACCTGGCGTAGTTATCTTACATATGACGTATCTGATGGGCAGAAAACAGAAGCAGTGGTGGGAGATTGGTTTGATTGGTACGGCTATTGACCACATGCTGCCTCAAGCCATACGTCATTGGGGGACTGTTGCTGCCATTGCTGTGAGAGCAGGTGGGCGTGGCATGGGCAAATCCCAGAAAACAGTTGTTTTCAAAGTACTCATTGGTCTTGTGGCGTCCTTGCCTATCCTCATTGTAGTCGTTGCATTACTTTCCTCCGCTGACGGGGTCTTTAATCAGTATTTAGCCGGTTTTCCGGAGTGGCTGAATCAATTGGCTTTTACTCCAGGGATACCAAGAATCATCTGGATTGTCATCGCAGGTATATTGCTGTTTGGTTATGTATGGGGATTTGTACAGCCAATGCAATATGAGGCAGAGAAGAGAGCGAACGCACATTGGAAAAATGGAGTAGTATCCACGGTTGATAAGCGTGATCAGACCTATATATTCTCTCCTGTGGACCCGGCCACTGAAGTTCAGGTTACCAATAAGATTACACCCGAGCCCGAACGCACTCCGGTTCAGCGGGAACCATTCAGATTGGACCCCATCATTGTGGGGACGATGCTGATTGTCATTAACTGTGTGTACGTTTTGTTTGTACTTGTACAGTTTTCGTATCTGTTTGGTGCAGGAGAGGGGCATCTTCCGGTAGATCTGTCTTACGCAGACTATGCAAGAAGTGGATTCGCAGAGTTAATTCTCGTCACAGGTATTAACTTCTTTATTCTTATTGTTGCTTTGCAGTATACCCGTTCGAGTGGCAAAGCGGGTTCCATCGTACATCAGGTACTTCTCCTGATTCTGGTCAGTTGTTCAGCAATTATGTTGTATTCCGCGTTTATGCGCCTAAATCTGTATGAGCAGGCATATGGATATACGTACATCCGCTTCCTGGTACACGCATTCATGATCTTCCTCGCACTCCTGTTGCTGATTGCTGGCCTTCGTATACGGTACACGTCAATACCGCTGATCCGCTGGTATATTGTGCTTGCGCTCACTGCATATGTTGCTATCAATTATGTGGGCATGGATAAACGGATTGCCGAGCTGAATATTGAACGTTATCATCAGACTGGCAATATTGATGCAACCTATCTGGCAAGTCTGTCGGCAGATGCAGTTCCGTTACTTCGAGAGTTTGCTCAGGAAGAGTATCCGGATCTTAAGAGGGAAATGCTGGAACGTCAAGCCTACCTGGACGAGGATGCATCAGATCGTTCATGGCCTTCTTATAACGTGGCGAGACACCGAGCTGAGCTAGAAATGTCCAAATTGAGAACGGAATAGCTGAATAGTAGTTGTTTTCACGTACGGATTTATGCAAAAACAATATGTAAGTGTTATAATATAAAAACTAACCTATAAAGGGGGTGAATCCCTTGTTTGAACTGCAGGAGTTATTACCATATTTATTCTCGATTGGACTCATCTTCACCGTCAGTTATGCCTATATTGCCCATCTTCATTGTGGCATGACAGAGTACTGGATGGAAGGTGGCGCCGGTGGTGGACTTGAACCTGTACTTCCCGCCCTGTGTTTGGACAGACAGCACAGACAGGAAGACTGGAGCCGCATGATTAGACGAAGAGAAGCGCCCGATGAAGATGAACCAGATTGTCATTCCTCGTTGAACGATTGGTCAACAAATCAACGAGGAGGATATATATGGAACATAAGACTAACAAGGGATTCACTTTTAGATCGGGCAAGGGACGGATCTATGGCCTGATTGTCATTTTGTTTGCAGTCATGCTGCTTGCCGGATGCAGCAACAACGTGTCGGAGATTACTTCATCGACACCGGGATTTTTTAATCACTACATTGTATTTCCACTGTCGTATCTGATTCAGCATATTGCTACCATATTTAACGGAAGCTACGGGGTCGCGATTATCGTGATTACGCTGGTCATTCGTTTAGCACTGTTGCCCTTGATGATGCGTCAAGCCAAGTCCCAGCAGGGAACACGAGTCATCATGAACGCCATGAAACCCGAGATGGATGCGCTCAAGAAAAAATATGAAGGCAAAAATGATCCTGCTGATAAGCAAAAGCTGTCTCAGGAAACGATGGAGCTATACAAGAAACATAAGTTCAATCCGCTGAATATTGGTTGCTTGCCGATGCTCATTCAGTTGCCTATACTTTCAGGTATTTACACAGCCATCCGACTTACACCGGAGTTGTCCTCCCACTCGTTCCTGTGGTTCAAACTGGGAGCGCCGGACTACGTACTCGCTGTGGTGGTTGCGGTCATATATCTGATTCAAGCCAAGGTATCACAAGCCAATATGGCGCCTGAGCAGCGAAAACAGTTCGCCATTATGGGTTATCTCTCCCCATTGATGATGGCATTCTTTTCTCTTACAGCTCCGGCAGCGATGCCGCTCTACTGGACAGTTGGGGGTTCATTCCTGGTACTACAGACATTATTGTTCCGCAAAATGTACCCGGTGGAGCACCCACAGGAGCCTGTGGTTGTGGAAGTAAGTAAGAAAAAGAATAAAAAATCCAGCTCCGCCAAACCTTCTCGGAAACCTGCAAAGTCTTAATAAATTTGGTCGCAGGTGACAAGAGAAACATGGTGACTACGTAATCTTGTTAAATACAATAAAAATCATGAAGAAGCCTGATCCATATGGATCAGGCTTCTTTTTTGTACTATCAGGTGTTCCTTTTTAGTTTTTTACGAAAGCGGATGGAAAGCATAACGTCCACTGCCTGTTTCCCAATATCACTTAATGATATATACTTACCTGATCAAATGTGATATTGATAATCAATATCAATTATTAAGTGATGTATACATTGGAAAAAGTGAAACGAGGAGTGCGGGTAGATGCAAGAGGAAGAAGCAAGACAGGGATTTACACCAGAGATGATTGATATGATGGCCAGTATCTGGACACGTTCGATCATTACATTAATAGATGTACGCTTTCAGAATGTAGCGTCACAATACCCGTTGGAGCAATATAAAATGCCTAGTAGCATGTTTATCTATGCATATGGGGGTGAAGCGCAAATCCAACTGAATGAAACCACATTTGCAATGGAACGCTTCGGTTTAGTTCACGGCGGGAAGGGGAGCCTGCTCAGTATTACGCCTAAAGAGGAGATGGTGAAGACCTTTATGGTGTTTTATAGAGCAGAATCACCTCTCTTTTTCAAGAAACATCTGCAACAATTACTGGAGCAAGTAAATCCATTTGTTCAACAGTTTGGTTATACGCCAAGTAATCCCATCTTGCTACGTGATTGGTTCCAACGAATGATGAATGGCTGGAAACGTGGCAAAGCGATGGATCAGCTACAGGCCAAAAGTTTTCTATATCAATTGATTCATGAGGTGTACAGGGATTTGGAGGGTGGTGAGATTCGGTATCTCCAGCCAGATCCAGCCTGTTCTGCCAAGGTATATCTCGATAAACATTACAGGGAGCCGATTATGTTTCAACAAATTGCCGATATGTTTGGGATCAGTGGTGGACAATTGACGCGTTTGTTCAAAAAAAGGGAAGGGATGAACTTACAGGAGTATCTCATTCAGAGAAGGATTGAAGCTGCCTGTCATGACTTGAAACATACAGAAGCGACAGTTAAAGAAATCGCAACAGGAGCTGGTTTCACAGATGAGAAAAACCTGTTCCGCATGTTTAAGAAGCATTACAAGATGACACCAAGTGATTATCGGAAAATAAACGCACTATCCATGCAGGTTGATGGTATTGATAATGATTCTCATCTCCCTTACGATGAGAGGGAACTAGCGAGTCTAGTCAAGTCTTATAGAGATGGGGAATCAACGATGTTTGGAACATTAAGAAGTAAAGAAATGATTTTGGCGGCGGCGATAAGCATGATGCTCTTATTGACGGCATGTACGTCGGGGACGCCAGCGAATAATGGGGGAACGGCAAATACAACACCTGCGCAGACACAGCAGGCGACACAACAAGAAGGGTCGGAGACAAAAGCTTCAGAAGCAGTCTCGCAGACCAGAACGATATCCACAGTTAAGGGTGATGTTGAGGTACCTAACAATCCTCAGCGAGTTGTAGTCGATTATTTGGTTGGTGATGTGGTAGCCCTAGGTGTAACTCCTTTAGGTGTTGCTAGAGCTGCACGGGGAGAGACAGAGCCTGTTTATGCTAACCAGATTACAGACTCCATAAAAGTAGCCATGGAGCCGGAAGATATCATGACGCTTGAGCCGGATCTTATCATTTTGGCATGGAGCGATGAGTCGTATGATGATTTATCCAAAATTGCCCCCACCATTTATGTTCCCTATGGTGATATGACTACAGAAGAGCGGATACAATTTATTAGCGATGTTTTGAACAAACAGGAAGAGGCTAAGGATGTTTTGAATGCTTATACCGGAAAAATTGAAGAAGCAAAGCTAGCTTTTCAGAATGCGGGCCTATCCGATGTAACCATTACGGTTGGAGAATTCAGTGATAAAAGTAACTACATAGCTGGAGCCAAGCATGCCGTTGGCGAGCTTGTTTACGATGAACTTCAATTGCAGGCACCTTCAAAAGTCCAAACGGATATTATCGATGCAGATAAATATTGGGGCGATGTCTCCATGGAAGTATTACCCGCTTACTCGGGGGATTATATGATCTTCTTAGGAGATGGAACAGTTGCTGCTGATAATGCAGTGTGGAATGCCATACCTGCTGTTCAACATGATCGGATCGTAAAGGTAGATTCTTCGCTATCTTGGTCCACCGACGTAATGACTTCCAGTGCATTGATTGATTATATTGTTAGTCAATTGCTAGCATTAGCTAAATAAGAGTTAGAACGAAATTTTAATTGAGCACTCCAAATTTTCAAACATGACCAGTCGAATTTATGGACGTTAATATCCATATTCGTTTGGATTGTAAATAGGTGATGAAAGGGAAACGAGATGAAAAGCAAGCCTGAACAAAAACGCCGTGGGGCGATGAACTTCACCATGTACATGGTAATAGGGCTTGGATTAACGGTTCTCATGTCGGCGGCATCCATTATGTTTGGTGCTGCTGATATGAGGTTAGCAACGGTATGGGAGGCTATTTTCCGATTTGATCCAATGCTCACTGAACATCAAATTATTCAAACCATGCGTCTCCCGCGTACCGTAGCTGATCTGATCGTTGGGTGCAGCCTTGCGGTATGTGGCGCTATCATGCAGGGGACAACGCGTAATCCGCTGGCCGACTCCGGGCTGATGGGGATTAGCTCTGGCGCAGCATTTGCAATTGCACTATGCCTGGCCTTTCTGCCGGGTTATTCGTATTGGCAGATGATGTTGTTCGCTTGTCTGGGAGCAGCGATCGCCACCGGTATGACTTACTTTACCGCGTCACTGGGCAATCGCGGAATGACGCCTCAGCGGCTTGTACTGGCAGGTCTGTCTATTTCAATGTTGTTTGGCGCACTCAGTCAGTACTTGGCAATCAATTATGATTTGGGGCGAGCATTGACATTCTGGACGGCGGGTAGCACAGCGGGGGTCAAATGGGGAGAATTGCTGATTATCTCACCGCTCTTTGTTGGGGGTATACTGCTGGCACTGGCGCTGTCCCCTTCCGTTACATTGCTCAGTTTGGGAGATGATGTGGCAAGTGGACTCGGCATTCGTAGCGGACTGGTCAAGATTTTGTCGACAATTATTGTACTTGTGCTGACTGGATTGGCTGTTGTTGTCGTTGGCCCTGTTGGTTTTGTGGGTCTGATCACCCCGCATATTGTGCGATATATGGTAGGTGTCGACTATCGATACATTATTCCGGCAGCGGCTTTATATGGTGCGTTGCTGACCGTATCGGCTGATTTGGCTGGACGTTTGATCAATAAACCGTTCGAAACGCCGATTGCCATTATATTTTCTATCATTGGTGTGCCGTATTTTCTCTTCTTGGCTCGAAGACAAAGGAGGGAATATGAATGATCAAGCGGCGTTATACGATGAAACGAGGCATTATCATCAATGTAGTGCTTATGGTGCTCATACTTGTGTTTGCGATCATTAGCATGAATTCTGGCAAAATGAATCTTTCACCGCTAGAAGTGCTGAACGTTCTCATAGGAAACGGTACCGATAAGCAAAATCTGATTGTTTTTGATTTTCGTTTGCCACGAATTGTACTTTCGATCTTGGTAGGTCTGGGAATGGGAGCGGCGGGTGTCGTGATGCAGAGTTTGCTGCGTAATGACATGGCTAGTCCGGGGACACTGGGTATTAGTTCGGGATCGGGTTTGTTTGTCCTGTTCTTCGTTGTATTCATTGCATCCACAGGCAAGAGTTCCTTTATTGCTCTGCCTCTGTTGGCTTTTGTTGGCGGACTATTGGCGGCGGGGTTGATCTTCTTATTATCGTATCGCCGCGGACGAGACATCTCGCCAATCGGTTTGATTTTGACCGGGGTCGCGCTAGGAAGCGGGTACGGGGCGCTGACGACCTTCTTGACACTCAAGCTGGATGATTCGCAGATGAACTTCATGCTGTATTGGCTGGCGGGAAGCCTATGGGGCGATGATTGGGGTTATATTTCCATACTGACACCATGGGTCTTGATCTTACTCGGCTATATTTTTTACAAGGCTCGCATACTGAATGCCCTCCATTTGGGCAATCAGACAGCACAGGGGCTTGGTGTTTCCGTGAAGCGACAGTTCTTGGGGTTGTCAATCGCTGCTGTTGCTTTATCCTCTGGCAGTGTAGCTGTGGGAGGCAGCTTCTTTTTCGTTGGATTGATCGCTCCGCATATGGCCAGAAAACTGGTCGGTCCCGATCACAAATTGCTCATTCCGGCTGCCAGCTTGGCTGGGGGACTAGTCGTGGTGTTGGCTGACACGATTACGCGCACGGTTAGCCTCGTAGGAGATGTGCCAACAGGAATCGTTATTACAGTTATTAGTGTTCCATATTTTCTTTATTTACTAGCAAAAGCCAAATAACACAATCAATAATATAGTCGGAATTTTTTGTGGAAAACGGTTTGGCAGGACTGTGCGCTGCATTTTAAAGCAGAATGCACGATATCAAAAGTTCAAACATCGAAGTTACCCTGTATTACCGCTATGCTTTTTAAACAATAGCTATAGAAAAAGATGCCATTACGAGGATATCGTATTGGCATCTTTTGATTTTTTCTCATTTGATAGTTAATTTGATACTGGAGAATTATTCAAGATTTATATGGCAGATTCATCCGACAGCTGAAAACGGGAAACGAAATACCAGATGAGCTCGCGACGTGAGGATACCTTGGTTTTGGCGAAAATGGATTTTAAATGATCCTGAACCGTGTAGACGGAAATATGCATCGCAGCAGCAATTTCCTTGGACGAATAGCTGCGTAGCACATATCCGAGCAGTTCCCGCTCTCGACTGGATAATCCATGGCTTTCAGCGAGCAAGGGCAGTAAATCCTGTGGCATCGCCTGCTCCAAACGGATAGCAATCTGATTCGGCCCTGTAAGCTGTTGCATGAGACTAGCATGAAGTATGAGGTAACGCCCATCCGGAAGTTGGATGCAAACTTTGGAGGGTGATTCGGGAGCGATCTGAGTATCCACGACCAGTTCTGCCCGATTCTTGCGCTGCAGGTGGGAACTCACTGCACGTACCGGACGGGGCAGAACATCAGGCCCTACATGTTCCAGCATGCGCAATTGGGACAGCCAATATTGAGCGGAGGCGTTCAGGGATAAGAGCTGGAACGTGTCTGAGGTGATCAAAATTCCGGGTTCCTCAGGACTGCCACTCGTGATCTCATCGATCAGTGTCAAGCTCGTGGACCGCAGCATCGATGCAATAGAAGCGGTCCAGGACTGAATCATCAACCGCTCCCCCTCTGTAAAGACAGCACTTTCTGTCTTACGATATAGGGTCAGATATCCCCAGCAAGAGTCTCCACTAACCAATACAGCACGTAGTTCATCACCGAACCCCGCTGGCTGAAGAATGTTGATATATCGAGGGCTTTGTTCAAGCTGTAAGTTGGACGTATGAAGTGTAGCTGTATGCTCACCGCTGCGAATTAATTCAGCGTATTTATGTATATCTTCTTCCATGTATTCATTGATGAATAACCGATCATGAATGGCCTCAATGCCATCTTCTGTCACGGCTCCTGTGGAGAGAAGAGTCAGAGGATCAACGGTAGTAAAACAGTATGCGTCGTAATGTACAACCGTATGGATCTGCTTGAGAACAGCTTCCCGATAGGTATGTGAGGTCCAGGTTCCTTTTTCAAGAGAAGTGATAAGTCTGTGGTTCCGATCAATACGTGATGTCAACAAGATTACTCCTCTCTCTGTGCGCATATCCCAATGTTCTGGGATTGTAGGCTCGCCGTATCCTTCTATAATGAAATTAGACGAACAACGAGTCAAGTCTAACTTCAATTCAAGAGGAGTGCGGTGTCCATGAATCACAATCTATCACCGATGAGCTGGGAAACAGCAGATGTTCATCGTTACGAACAATCGATAGCCCTGAAAATTCCGGGTTATTCTCATATGCATGATCTAATGGAACGGCTGCTTTCAGCATCTTTCGCGAATAACAACGATATTCATATCCTTGTTGCCGGTGCGGGAGGGGGAAAAGAGATTGCTCTGCTCGGATCACGTCATGCCGGTTGGACATTGACTGGAGTAGATCCATCACAGCCCATGCTGCAACTTGCTGAGAAACGAGTCACGGAAGCGGGCATCGGTTCCAGAGTGAAACTGCAACCTGTCACGGTTGAAGAATTGCCGGAGGATATTGTATATGATGGGGCGACAAGCATGCTCATGTTACATTTCCTTCAGGGGATGGAGGCCAAGAGAACGTTTCTGACCAGCCTCGCAGCTAGACTTAAACCGGGTGCACCACTGATCATTGCGGCTGTAAATGCCGATCTTCGTTCACCTGCACATCCAATCATGATGCAAGCTTGGAAGGATCATATGTTGAGTGTGGGCGTCCTTCCTGAAGAGTGGGAGCGCTTTGCTGCTTCCCTGGGCCGTGAATCCGATCCAATATCCTCTGAAGAGATGACTCAGCTACTGACCGAATGCGGTTTCTCACATATTACACGTTACTTCGGGGCGTTCTGGGTGGAGGGGTATTATGCAATTCGAAACTAGCGTGAACCCTATGAAAGATCAGATCTGGGTGGTTGGTGGTTATGGTCAAGTGGGGCAGATGATATGTACTCAACTGGGGAAATTGTTCCCGGGTAAAGTATGGGCTGCGGGTACACGCATGAACCGTGCGGAAGAGTTCAGCAGGTCTACAGGTGGTGCTGTGCTACCGCTTCAACTGGATGTAACAAAACCTGTGGAGCCTTCAATGTTACGGTCTGTGAAGTTGGTAATCATGTGTGTGGATCAGAGCGATACCCGGTTTGTTGAAGCCTGCGCACAAGCCGGAACCGACTATATTGATATTTCTGCAAAATATGATTTTCTCGCTCAGGTTGAACAGTTGCACACCAAAATGCAACGTTCCCAATCGACCGCGATCCTCAGCGTTGGATTATCACCCGGAGTGACTAATTTGCTTGTGCGCGAAGCGACCATGCATATGGATCAGGTGGAGGAAGCAGACATTACCGTAATGCTGGGACTTGGTGAGAAGCACGGAAAAGCTGCCGTGGAGTGGACCGTTGATCAGATGAATGCCACCTACCAAGTGATGCAAAAGGGCAAACCTGCTGAGGTACAAAGTTTCGGAGATGGCAAACGTATTGATTTTGGAGCAAAACTTGGGCAGCGGAAGGCCTATCGATTTAACTTTTCGGATCAGCATGTGGTTGCTCGGACGTTACGTATTCCAACCGTATCTACCAGACTCTGTCTGGACTCCCGCTGGATCACAAGATCTATGGCAATCTCCAAACGTGCAGGGTTGTTTTCGTTACTGCGTATCCCGTCTATTCGGAATGGAACGGTTAAGGCATTTGGCCTTATTCCTGGGGGAGAACCGATGTATGCAGTCAAGGTCGATGCCGTAGGATGGGAAAATGGTGAGCAAATCCGCGTCGAACAACTACTGGTCGGTGCAAAGGAAGCCGATGCAACAGCAGCTGTAGCTGCAGCCGTGGCAGAACGTGTGTATAAAACAGAGTTGCCACATGGTGTGTTTCATATTGAACAGTGTCTCTCTTTGCAAGACATTCAGGATGCACTTCATACGCCACTAAAGGTGACGACCAAGATCACCTAGTTTCATGTTCTTTTGCTGAGAACCTCCGATCTGCTATGATGGAACAATAATCATGGCATGAATGGAGGGAGATCATGAACTGCGTTGCTGTATTACCTTATTACAAAGTACAGAGAGAAGTGACGGGTCTCGCCCAAGAGATTGAGATGAATGCCCGCTCCATGATTCTGTATTCAGATAAAATCGTGACCAAATACCGCGAGTTCAACATCACGGAAGTGTTTGATATGTCATTTCGCCGTATGGGTGATGAAGGTGGATTTTTCTATTTGCACACAAGCACAGGAGTATATCCATATATGGTCGAAATCGACCCGAAACCGTTTATACAACATTTCAGAAAGATGACGATCCAAAAATTAAAATGACTTGACCTTGCCGTTACGTGAAGGCTTACCCTCGGATATGGCAAGAACCATAACCAATTCAGAGGAGCCGTGAATGTAATGAGTATACTGATTCAGCAAGCTACGATCCTAACGATGAAAGATGCCGATGCCCCCTTTACGGGGGATATTCGTGTTGAGGGTGATCGCATTACTCATATTGCTGATCACATTGTGCCTCACCCCCAAGATGAGATTATCGATGGACGCAATAAGGTTGCCATGCCAGGACTGATTAATGCCCACCAACATACACCGATGAGTCTGCTCCGGGGATTCTCGGATGATCTGAAGCTGATGGACTGGCTCGAACGCAAAATGCTGCCTGCTGAAGCACGGATGAACCCGGAAGACATCTATTGGGGTGCCAAGTTATCCATCGCCGAGATGATCCGTTCGGGTACCACTGCGTTTGCGGATATGTACATTCATATGAATGAGATTGCAGAAGCGGTTAAGCAAACGGGTATGCGGGCATCGCTTACACGTGGGATGGTATTCATGGAGGATGATGGGGGACGCAGGTTGCAGGAAGCGATCGATCTTGTGCAACGCTGGTCTGGAGCGGCCGATGGGCGGATTACAACCATGTATGGACCCCACTCACCCTACACTTGTCCCATGGAGCCACTACGTGAAGTCATTGCTCTGGCTGTCAAGGAGGATATCCCGCTACATATTCATCTGGCTGAGACAAAGGAAGAAGTTGTGAAGATTCGTGAGCGCTATGGCTTGACTCCGACGGAGTATTTGGAAGAGGCGGGTATGTTCGAACAGGCACATGTGTTGCTTGCGCATGGTGTACACCTCAATCGCAGGGACATCGGCAGATTGAAGGGCATGCGCGGCGGTGTAGCACACAATCCAGTCAGCAATCTGAAGCTGGGCTGTGGAATTGCTCCAATTACCGAGATGTTGGCTCAGGGAATTAACGTTGGAATCGGAACGGATGGAGCGGGAAGTGCCACAACCGTGGATATGTTCGAGGAGATCAAAGCCGCGACCTGGCTGCAAAAGCTGGATTATGGCGACCCAACTCGCTTGCCAGCCAAGGACGTACTAAGCATGGCTACACGCGGAAGTGCTAGTCTACTTGGTCTACAGGATGAAGTGGGGATGCTTGAGGTGGGGTGCAAAGCTGATCTGATCCTGATCGATCTGGCGAAACCACATCTTCAACCGGTACATGAGGTAGAATCGTTACTGGCTTACAGCGTAAATGGGGCGGACGTGGACACCACGATTGTGAATGGTCAGATCCTCATGAGAGGCAGAAAGCTGCTCACGATCGATGAGGATGAACTTTACCGTGAGGTGAAGGTTAGAGCCAAACGGATTGTTGAGGGAATTTAATTTTAGGTGAATATGATCCGAACTGGAAAATGATTTGTGTTCAAAACGCTATGGAGGCATACTCCATGGCGTTTTTTGTCGAATTACAACTGGAAATAGTTCCATGGTCCTGTTCAGAATCGGTTCAGAATGACTCGTTATACTGAGCATGTAGTTGTTCAAATTTGAAATGTACACGAGGAGGAACATGAATTGAAGGGGAAACAAAACAAAAAACGGCTTAAGCCGATATTGAAAAAAAGCATGTTGACTGCACTCGGGTTGGGCATTGCATTGCCTATAGGTGGAACGCTTTCTCAAGCTAACGCAGGAGCAATTGGTCCGGTAATAAACATTTCACGACCTGTTCTTAACGATGGTATCCATTGGTTAAATTATTCATCAGAACAAAACGATCCTTCTTTTGTGTCCGGTGTACCCATCGAGGTAACGAACAATATAGTTAGAATCAATTTAAGTACACATTTTCGATCCGATGAGTTTAATATGCTCACAGCCAGTTCAGGTGATAGCAGTATAGCTGAGGTGTATGTAGAAACAAGACAAGATGAAAATATGCCAACACCTACAAGTACATTGGTGGTTATTCCTTACAAGAGCGGCAAAATCAATATCGAATTGAAAGCTAAATATACAGTATCTGATGTACCAGAAACGGTTACGGATAACTTTGAACTTCACATTAGTAAAAAAGGGGATGTAAATGCAGACGGAAAAGTGAATTCTGCGGATGCAGCAGACCTTTTGGAATATCTTCGTAACATGCTAAGTCGCCGCGGCTTTACCTACGTAGAGATGAACCGAATGGACGTGGATCGTAATGCGGAACCCTCTTTGGGGGATATGAATGCGTTGTTAAACGGATATGCCAACAAAACACTTGGCGCGAAAAACAATGACTATGTGTTGACCTTCCAACAAGTGGACGATGCGCCTTATGTGTTGAATGGTCAATTGAAGGATTACATGGAGAACGCAATTGCCACTGATTATGATTTAATGGATGTTGATGGGGATTACATTAATACTCCTTCTTATCAGTGGTACCGCGCAACAGAAGCTTCAGGAGAAGATATGGTTCCAATAGAAGGGGAGACACGAGAACAGCATACCGTTACATCTGAGGACGAGGATCATTATCTTGTGCTCGAAGTGACTACTCATTCCACTTCGGATACGAATACGGAGCCTAGACGAGTATACATTGTTGGAAAAGAAAAAATACAACGCCCTGATTAATTCATATTTTTAATTCAGATAACGAATAACAATATTTTTTCTATCGTTACCATACATTCTACCAATTGATACACACATGGAGGCTAATACATGTTTCAACCGAAAAAGAAACGTCCAAGAATCAGAAGAACAATGTCAGGTCTCATTGCACTGACGCTACTCTCGTCACTCGTATTCCCGAGTGTAGCAGGAGCAGAGCCAGCGGAACCATCACAGGTGCAGTTTGCAAATGTTAGTGTACAGGCAGGGCAGACGGTTCATGTTCCTGTTGCATTGAAAAAATCCCATTTCGGGGTGAAAGCTTATAATATGCAGATTGATTATGATACGTCTGCACTGGAAATTGTTCGGATCACGCCTAAATCTGTCAACGTCATCAGCACATCCCCAAATGAAGATGGTGTAGCAGACTTCCAGTACCAAATTAATAATGCGGAAGGCTGGGTACGGATCATCTGGGTTGATTTTACTGGGGGTGACCATTCAATTGTAGATGAAACCCAATTATTTGATATGGAGATCAAAGCCAAAAGCAATGCGACGCCTGGAACGAAACAGCTATCCGTAGATCAAACTGATTCAGAACATTGGCATTTTACCAATGTAGAATATCAGAGTTACACTGAATTGTCCGGTGGAACAATCACAATTACAGCAGCAAACTCAGGTGGCGACAATTCTGGTTCGACACCTACACCGAATCCTGGTAACTCTTCGGGTGGAGGAGGAGGAGGAAGTGTATCGCCAACTTCACCCGTGATTACCCCAGTTCCATCGACTCCGGCGGTAACCAAAGGTGTAGACATCTATGTGAACGGTCAGAAACAGGAACAATCTGCAACGGCCACCACATCAACGGTAAACAATCAGGTTACCACCACGGTTCATGTGGATAATGAAAAAGTCATCAATCAGATTGGAAGTGGACTAAAAACGCTTCTGCTGCCTATTACAGGTACTGGCAAGGGTGCGGTCGTTGGTGAACTGAACGGCAAGTTGGTCAAAACAATGGAAGGAAGTAATGCCGAAGTTGTCATTCAGACTGATAGCGGTACGTACACACTTCCAGCTAACCAGATTCAGGTGGATCAGATTCTGAACCAATTCGGAAGCACGGTTCCATTGGAAGATATCACAATCCAAATCGCTATTGTGCCTAGTGCCACATCTAAACAAACAGCAATTCAGGCTGCAGCGGATAAGCTGGAGAACACAACGGTGATCGCAGCTCCGATTGATTTTGAAGTAAAAGCGATCTGGAATGGACAGCAAGTTAATGTAGATCGTTTCAACTCTTATGTAGAGCGCTCCATTACTTTGCCAGAAGGTGTCGATGGTTCAAAGATCACGACAGGAGTTGTGCTTCAGCCGGATGGCAGCCTTCTGCATGTACCGACCAAGGTTATCAAAGGTAATGGACAAGATTCTGCTATTATTAACAGCTTGACGAACAGCACTTACGCTCTGATCTATCATCCGGCAACATTCAGCGATGTATCAAGTCACTGGAGTCGTGTTGACGTACAGGATCTGGCATCCCGTCTGATCGTACAAGGTACTGGTGAGAACGTATTTGCGCCAGACCGGAGTATTACGCGGGCAGAGTTTACGGCTGTTCTGTTAAGAGGTTTGGGTCTGCACTCCCCGCGCAGTACAGAAGCGGCATCGTTCACGGATGTGAATACTGGCAGCTGGTATGAGGATGAGGTTCAGACGGCTGTGTCCTACGGCCTGATCTCAGGTTATGCTGACGATAGCTTCCGTCCGAACAACGAAATTTCTCGTGCTGAAGCGCTGACTATTGTGTCACGTGCGATGAAACTGGTCGGTCTGGCACAGGCCGACGCGTCGGAGACAACAAGTCTGCTGAGCACATACAGCGATAGCGCTAAAGTACAGGCTTGGGCAGCAGAGCCAGTTGCATCGGCGATTAAACAAGAGCTGGTACAAGGTGCTGATGGTAAACTGATGTCAGATGCAGACATTAGTCGTGCACAGTCAGCCGCGATTGTGAAAAGGTTACTTGCAAAAGCGGGATTAATCTAATCAAATTTTGGACACCTACACTTACTTGAAATGATTTGTTTCAAGCAAGCTGTAGGTGTTTTTTTTGCATATAGTTCTCTTCGAACCTGTTATAGGTGCAATGGTCCAGTTCATTATCAGTTCATACTGATTTGTTACGATATGAACATCAAATAGATAGATATCGTGCATGATCAGGAGAGGAAGAGATCCATATGAAAATACTTGAAGTTAAAAATGTGAAGAAATCATACACCTTATATGGAAAAGAAAGAGTTCCGGTACTCCACGGTTTGAACTTAAGTTTTGAGACAGGGGAATTTGTCTCCATCCTTGGCGAATCTGGCTGCGGTAAGTCGACACTGATGAATATCATTGGTGGTATGGACTCCGACTATGAAGGGGACGTCGTTGTTCGTGGCAAGAACTTAAGTGCCATGACAGAGAAGGAAATGGATGATTATCGGAAGAATAATATCGGCTTTGTCTTTCAAAATTTCAATCTGATCCCGCATCTGTCTGTCCTCGAAAATGTGACGATTGCGATGCAAATGACGGATACCAATGAGAAGGATCGCAACCAACGTGCCGTAGATATATTGACAGAGGTGGGACTGAAGGATCATCTGAACAAACGTCCCAACCAGTTATCTGGCGGTCAGAAGCAACGGGTTTCCATCGCACGGGCGTTATCCAACAATCCCGATATTATTCTTGCAGATGAACCGACGGGTGCTCTGGATAGGGAAAACGGAGATCAAATCCTCGCTCTGCTCGACAGTATAGCCAAAAAGGGAATGCTGGTGATTGCCGTTACTCACTCGCAGAAAGTCGCTGACTCCGGTACACGTATTGTGAAGGTTGAAGAGGGGCGCATTAGTGACGATATTCACCTGAAAGATCCTTCTACGGCTGTTTACGAGAGTGGTCAGGATTCTTCCCGGAGCCTGAGCTTGCTTGCTTCATTCAAGATGGCACTTAAAAATATGAAACTCAACGGCAAGCGTAATGTATTGGTAGCATTGGGTGGATCTATAGGTATATTAAGCGTACTCCTGATGCTCTCCTTGGGGAATGGAATAACGACGTATATGAATGACGAAATCAATTCAAGTATGGACCCTTTGCTCGTGGATATAACCAAGCCGAGTGAAGAAGCCAAGGATATGCAAGGCCCCGAGGCCTTGATGGCACCAGGTGAAGCGTTCACCGAAGCTGATGTTGAGACGATTCGCAATTTTCCTAATGTGGATCATGTAGAGACGATCACGACCATTACAGGCAAATCCACGATGGTGAATGAAAAACAAAGTGTAGGACTCACACAGTTAACAACGTTAACGGATGCTTTTGATCCAGCATTGATGACAACTGGTGTTCTGCCGGTAGAAAATCAGATGCTGTTACCTCTCGATACAGCGAAACAATTAAGCGGAAATGATCAAGCTGAAACCATGATCGGCAAGTCCGTGTTTTTATATATCAATGAGATGGATAGTAATAATAAACCAGTGACTTTGGAGAAAGAAGTAACGATCTCAGGGATCTACGAAGCGGCAGATCCACGATCTCCAATGCAGCAATCCCCGGGATACATTTCATCAGAGACGTTGGAGCAAATGTATGCGGACGAAGGAATAACGATTGGACCAATTCAAGTTAACGCCTATGCAACCGATATGAAATATGTAAATGATATCAATGAAGCTGCTGTAAACGCTGGTTTCGCAGGCTCCCAAATGGCCAAGGTCATGGAGAATATCACCACATATGTAAGTATGGCTTCCATTGTACTCGCGGGTATTGCAGGCATTTCGTTGATCGTATCCGGTATTATGATACTGGTCGTACTCTATATTAGTGTCGTGGAACGGACGAAGGAGATCGGCATTCTTCGGGCCATTGGAGCAAGAAAGAAAGATATCAAGCGCATATTCTTCTCCGAATCTGCCTTATTAGGCGTATTTAGTGGTATTATTGCGGTAATCTTTGCAGTGATCATCAGTTATGTATTAAACATTCTTTTGGACAATGCGTTTGGAGCAAAACTGATTAATCTCTCGGGATATTACATCTTGTTCGGTCTTGTGGTAAGTACAGCGATTAGTATTGTGGCTGGTTTGATGCCATCATCAAAAGCGGCGAAGCTGGACCCGATGGAATCCTTACGATACGAATAAATATCAATTTTGGAAAGGATAATGGCTACATGAACACAGTTCTGGTGGTGGACGATGATTCCCATATCCGCAAATTAATCCGAATCTATCTTGAAAAGAATCAATTCTCCGTGCTGGAAGCGCCAGACGGTCAAGAGGCGTTAGATATCCTCTCGCATACGAAAGTTGATCTGGCGATTGTGGATGTGATGATGCCGCGAATAGACGGTATTGAACTGACGGAAGATATCCGGTCTTATCTGGATATTCCCATCCTGATGGTGACTGCCAAGGGAGAATCCAAGGACAAAGTCAGAGGATTTAATGCCGGGTCAGACGATTACCTGGTTAAACCGTTTGATCCTGTGGAGTTAATCTTGCGTGTGAAATCGTTACTGAAAAGATATAACAAAAGTTCATCAAACATGATTCAGATCAGCGGTGTTACGATTGATTTGGGCAATCTGATGGTTGTTTCGGATGGACAAACTATCGAATTGAAAAAGAAGGAATGTGAATTGTTATTTTCTCTGGCGAGTTCGCCAGGGAAAATATTCACACGTACACAGCTTATAGATGACATATGGGGCATCGATTACGAAGGAGATGAGCGTACAGTTGACGTACATATCAAACGGTTAAGGGAACGGCTTGAACCTGTACCTGAGCTAGTGATCTCAACGATAAGAGGACTTGGATATCGTCTGGAGCGGGCATGAAAATGTTTAGGAAAAGCCTGCGACTTCGCATCGTAGCTACGTTTATCGGGATTGTTCTGGTGAGTTTGATTCTCTCCTTTATGATAAATAACGGGTCCCAGGAAAAGACACCGAATCGGTTTATGGTTACTTTTGCTCAAGATCTCGCTACACTGATTAACCTGATCGATGATCCGGAAAAAGTACAATCAAGCTTAGGTATCTTTGCTCGCTACGGCTTAAATATCACTCCCGTGAATGAACAAAGTGAAGTGTTATCTTCCTTGCCAGAGGACAAAGTTCATTCGTTATTTGAAACGGGTACAACGGATGCCATTTTTCTGTCCAGTAAAGATGGAATCGCGACCATAGGTGTTCCTGGAACAAACGAGGGGATCGGCACATTTCTAATTCAAAGCGATTTCTCCTCTCTTTTTCATACACTGCGAAACACGCTCTTAACCTCACTATTAACAGTTCTGGTGATTGGCAGCTTATTAATCCTGTTCATGTCCGGGTACATTGTGAAACCGATTAAGAGATTAACGGTTGCAGCGAAGGAGATGTCATCAGGTGACCTGTCGGTTCGCTTGAAACATAATAATCAGGATGAGTTTGGCGAACTGATGGAGAGCTTTAATCATATGGCCAGTGAGTTGCAAAAAATCGATTCGGTTCGTGATGACTTTGTCAGCAACGTCTCTCATGAAATGCAATCTCCGCTCACATCAATTAGAGGATTCACCAGAGCACTACAAGATGGTGTTATTCCATTAGAAGAGCAGAAAGAGCATTTGGATATTATCTATGAAGAAACGCTGCGCTTATCGAGGCTCAGTGATAATCTGCTTCGGCTAGCCTCGCTGGATTCAGAGCATCATCCGGTTCATTTCACCACATTCCAGGTAGATGAACAATTAAGAAGGGCGATCTTACTGGCAGAGCCGCAGTGGGCTCAGAAGGACATACAGATCGAATTGGATTTGTTGCCCTGCGAGATCACAGTGGACAAAGATTTGTTTGATCAGGTCTGGCAAAATTTAATAAACAATGCGATCAAATACACCGGTCCACAAGGTACCATTCATGTCGAAATTGAGACGTCATCTTCATTTGTGAAGGTATTGATTAGAGATTCTGGACAAGGAATACCTGAGGAAGCACTCCCGTATATCTTTGATCGATTCTACATGGTGGACAAAGCGCGAAGCAGCTCGCTTCGAGGGAATGGATTGGGTTTGTCCATTGTCATTAAAATCTTGAAATTGCATCAATGTACAATTGATGTAGAGAGCGAAATGGGAAAAGGTACACAGTTTATTGTCACGATCCCCAGATCGACCATTACACCTACATCTTAAGGAAAGCCAGAAAATAGAGAGCAGCAATATGGTAACAATCGGTTCCTGTGTGTTCAGGATTCAGATTGTTGCCAGATTGCTTTTTTTGATATCTGTATTTGCGACAAAATTTCACATATAGTTTTGTTTAGCAGTGGATCATTTGATAAAATAGAAGAGACATTGTGTGAATCTATGAACTTAATTAATTTAATCATACAGAGAATGGAGCCATCCAATGAAATATCGCAACATGGAAGATTGTATTAACGATCTGGAGCAGCACGGTCATTTGATTCGGGTCAAAGAAGAGGTTGATCCTCATTTGGAGATGGCAGCGATCCACATGAAAGTGCACGAGGCTAAAGGCCCTGCTTTGTTATTTGAAAATGTAAAAGGCTCAAAGTTCCAGGCCGTATCCAATCTGTTCGGCACGGTGGAACGAAGCAAGTTCATGTTCCGCGGTACGCTGGAAGGCGTACAACGGGTCATGGCAGTTCGTGACGATCCCATGAAGGCGCTTAAGACGCCATTTCAGCATGTCCAAACAGGTCTTGCTGCGTGGCAGGCGCTGCCAAAACAGAAGTCTATAAGCTTGCCGGTGTCCGCGCAAGAGATTCAAATCTCGGATCTGCCACTCATCAAACACTGGCCTATGGACGGTGGGGCATTTGTGACGTTACCACAGGTTTATTCGGAAGATCCAGACAAACCAGGAATCATGAATTCGAACTTGGGGATGTACCGGGTTCAACTGGATGGCAATGATTTTGAAATGAACAAGGAAATAGGGTTACACTATCAGATTCATCGCGGAATTGGTATACATCAAGCCAAAGCTGTCAAAAAGGGAGAACCACTGAAAGTGAGTATTTTCATTGGGGGTCCACCTGCACATACACTTTCAGCGGTTATGCCTTTGCCTGAAGGACTTAGTGAGATGACATTTGCCGGTTTGCTCGCTGGACGTCGCTTCCGGTACAGTTACAAGGACGGATATTGCATCAGTAATGATGCTGATTTTGTCATCACGGGTGATATCTACCCAGGTGAGACAAAACCCGAAGGGCCGTTCGGTGATCATCTGGGTTATTACAGTCTGACACATGAATTCCCGCTAATGCGTGTGCATAAAGTCTATGCCAAACCTAATGCCATCTGGCCGTTTACAGTTGTTGGTCGTCCACCGCAAGAGGATACGGCGTTTGGTGATTTGATTCATGAGATTACTGGAGACGCGATCAAACAGGAGATTCCAGGTGTCAAAGAAGTGCATGCGGTCGATGCGGCAGGGGTCCATCCATTACTGTTTGCCATCGGCAGTGAACGTTACACGCCGTATCAGGCGGTGAAGCAGCCGACAGAGTTGCTTACGATTGCCAATCGTATTTTGGGTACGGGTCAGCTCAGTCTTGCGAAGTACCTGTTTATTACTGCTGAGGATCAGCAACCTCTGGATACCCACAAGGAAGTTGAATTCCTGACCTATATCTTGGAGCGTATGGATATGCAGCGGGATATTCATTTCCATACCCATACAACGATTGATACACTCGATTATTCGGGTACAGGACTGAACAGCGGAAGCAAGGTCGTTTTTGCAGCATATGGCGACAAGGTTCGAGAGTTGTGTACGGAAGTTCCGGAGTCTTTGAAAAACATTCGTGGTTATGAGAATGCACAGCTCATCATGCCGGGTATCGTTTCGATCCAGACATCGGCCTTTACGAGTTATGCGGATACAGCACAGGAGATGCAAGCATTCACGTCTCTATTGAAAGAACAGGGAGGTCTGGACTCGTGTCCGATGATCATTCTATGTGACGACAGTTCGTTCCTGAGTGCTAACCTCAGCAACTTCTTATGGGCAACCTTTACTCGAAGCAACCCTTCACATGATATGTATGGGGTTAATAGCGGATATGATCACAAGCATTGGGGTTGTGATCAGGTTATTATTGATGCGCGTACCAAACCCCATCAGGCACCACCGCTGATTCCCGATGCTTCGGTAGAGAAGAGCATTGAACGATTTTTTGTTAAAGGTGCTAGTCTGGGTTCGATCAAAATCTAATTTGAGATGTCTTGAAGAAGTTCAAACGGAGCGTTTGAACTTCTTTGGCTTACTCTGATACGGCAATGAGGCACAAAAGTGTGTAAAAGTTTAAAACCGGGACTAATTTGGATGTTGGAGTGAGGATAAAGTCTTAGGCGTTCGTATTTACCATTGTGATTAAGGTCGTTTGAACTATGTATGAAATGAAGAATTATAACGATATAAAGAAGTATAGGTATTTTTGTGGCCCCGTTCCGTTGGGTGCTGTTACTATAATGAATTGTTCAGGGGGAATACCGATTTGAGAATCCATATTATGAACCTGCAAGACGGAGACCGTCTAACTGCGGATACATTCAGCGATGCAGGATTACACGTTCTCGGGAAGGGAACTGTGATCAAAGGTGAGGATATCACCTTGCTTATGCAGCACCGTGTAGATTATGTAGATATTGAATCACGCGAAGAGGAAATCACTGAAGCAGAATTTTTTGCAGCAGCCGCAAAGCATGCTTCGGGGATAACTACGAAGGAAGAACCGCCTGAAGAAGAGCTGAAGTCCCAATTTATTCAGACTGTACATAATTATCAAAATGCTTTTCTCGAAGCTCTGACCGTTGGCAAGTTCAACGCCACCATGGTGGATGATGCACTGCAACCGATGGTTGAGGGACTGGATGAGCAGAAAGATGTCGTTCATCTCCTGATGATGCTGGAGCGGGATGACGTCAATAACTATACACATTCAATCCAGGTAGGATTGTTGTCATTCTACCTCGCGAATTGGCTTGGATATTCTCAGAAGGAGAGTTATCAGATTAGTCGCGGTGGTTATCTGCATGACATTGGAAAGTGCAAAGTTTCCCACCGGATTCGGAACAAAACAGAACCGTTGACGGATGATGAGCAGCTTGAAATGCGGCGTCACACTATATATGGCCATGAAATTATCAAAAATTCGATGACGGATGAAGCGACAGCACTGGTTGCTCTGCAGCATCACGAGCGGGAAGATGGGTCGGGTTATCCGATGCAACTTGAGAAAAGTGAAATTCATCCATATACACAGATTGTATCTGTAGCGGATATCTATATAGGCATGAGATCCGGGAACCACGGAGGAAGCAATCCAAATCTGATCAACAACCTTAGAGATATCTATGGAATGGGATTTGGTAAACTGAATGAAAAACCGGTTCAGGCATTGATGCAACATTTGCTTCCTAATTTCATCGGGAAACAAGTTCTGCTCAGCAATGGAGAAAAAGGTGTTATTGTCATGAACAATACATCTGATATTTTCAAACCACTCATCAAAGTGGAGTCTGAAGAATATCGCGATCTCTCCAAAGAGCGTACGCTTGCCATTGATGAATTGCTTATTTAATCTAAGTATTATCTGTATTCCTTACTTATATTGAGAACGGGCCTCCTGTACGAAGACAGGGGACCCGTTTTTTGTTATATCATCCTAGATGTGTTGTTCGACCAAGGAAGCAAGCGTATACTTTGCAAAGACCTTATTTTTCCTGCCAAGGAGCGATCGCCATGATTGAAGTGACAACCGAGATTACGATACATGCCTCGATTGAACGATGCTTTGACTATGCCCGGGATATTGATGTACATACTCAGACCGTCTGGCAACATACAAGAGAGCGAGCAGTTGCAGGAGTAACCACAGGAAGAATTGGAGCAGGGGATACCGTTACATTTCAGGCTACTCATTTTGGGGTCAGACAGAAGTTGAAGTCCCGAATTGTGCAGTTCGAACGACCTTTCCTCTTTGTGGATCAGATGGAGAAAGGGGCTTTCAAGAGCATGCGACATGAACATCATTTCAGCGTAATTGGGGATCAGATGACTTGCATGAGAGACACACTTCGATTCGAAGCTCCACTTGGATTGCTGGGATGGGCAACCGAACGACTTGTGCTGAAGAGATACATGCAGGCATTTCTGGAGGATCGCAATCGTAAACTCAAAGTGATACTTGAACAGTAGCCAGAATTGAATGGATAGAGGAGAGAAGACATTTGATGGATAATGAATATTTTGTAGGTTGGGGCACACTTGCCTTGATTAATGCCGGACTGGCTCAGGGAAAAAACAGAAGTGGTCGGAACTGGTTTCTGATTTCCCTGTTATTTGGTCCGTTGGCAACTCTCTTTATTGTGGTGTGGAATAAACTGGACTAATTCAACGATCGAGATTCCGATGCATATAACGATCGATCATCCAGAACACAAGGGCTGCTGCACTAACACCAGCACCTAACCAGCAAACGGCTGTCCAGCCCGCCCATGCATACACTTGGGTAGAAACGATGGAGCCGATTGCACTGCCGATGGAATAAAAGATCATATAAGCTGCCGTCAGGCGGCTCTGTGCTTCGGGGCGAACTTCGTAGATCAGGCTCTGGTTGGTAACATGTACGGCCTGCACGGCGAGATCGAGCAGGATAACACCCAGGATCAGAAACCAGAGAGAATGATGGACATAACCGATGGGCAGCCAGGACAAGAGCAGAATGACAAGAGCGACACCGGTTGTTTTCTGCCCAAGGCCCCGGTCGGCAAGTTTACCTGCACGGGCAGCAGCCAATGCTCCCGCCGCTCCTGCGAGACCGAATGCACCTATGACTGTATGAGACAGGGACAGTGGAGGACTACTTAGTGGCAGAACCATGGAAGTCCACAAGATGCTGAAGGCTGTAAAAATCAGCATGGCCAGCACACCTCGTACTCTTAACACACGCAACTCACGGTACAGTTGTAAGACGGAACCGAGTAATTGGGTATAGCTTTGTTTCACTTGCGGGGACTGCTGCTTTGGGAGAACAAGATATAAGGCGACAATTCCGAGTAATGTAAGGCTGGCGGAGAAGAGATACACCGATCTCCACCCGAGCCAATCGTTCAGCGTACCTGCAACCGTTCGTGCAAGTAAAATGCCAATGACGATCCCGCTGGTTACCAATCCGACAATGCGACCGCGTTCGGAAGGGGCTGCCAAGTGTGCAGCAAAGGCAACGAGCGTTTGCGTAATGACCGCGAGTAGACCGACGACAGCCATGCCCGTGAATAAGAGGGAGCTGGACTGTGAGGTGCCTACCAGAATTAGTGCAAGTACAGAGAAGAGCATTTGAATGATAATCAGCTTGCGACGATTTAAGAGGTCACCAAGCGGAACAAGAAGGAACAGCCCCAAGGCATAACATATTTGAGTCACTGTGATGACGATCCCTATGGATGATGGAGAGAGGCTGAATTCTTGAGCGATGGAGTCCAGTAAAGGCTGAGCATAATAGATATTGGCGACCGCAAGTCCGCTGCACACGGCAAAAAGAAGAGCAACTAACCGTGACATGGCAGGACGATCCTTATTGGATAATTGTGCATCTGGAGAAGAAGTTTGCATGAGTATTTGTCACCTTTCTATTCTGTACTGATCGGTATTTTATGTTTCGGGATAAACATACTTTATTTGCGTGAATTTTGTCAACAGAGAAATGGGTGAGGGTTAAATTGAAGATTATTTACCAGAGAATACGACGATAAATAACGATGCGATCGCTTCAATTCCAGATTTTTCGATTCATTTATAGCTAAACACGCCTTTCTGGTTATTAGGTTTTGACTTTGTAATAAGAGTGAGGTTAAAATATATAAACATACTGATCGATACATAAAGAGGTGAATTGTATGGTTAGACAACGGGAATTTGATACGGATAAAGCACTCGATGCAGCGATGCATACGTTTTGGGGCAAAGGGTTCGAAGCGGCATCTTTAAATGACTTGACGACCGCAATGGGAATACAACGTCCCAGTCTGTACGCGGCTTTTGGCGATAAAAAGGAATTATTCGAAACAGCACTTCGCAGGTATACCACTCAGCATGCGGCTCAAGTCAGAGCCAGACTTCAACAGGGCTCCTCCGTGCGGGAAGCCTTTCGTGGATTGTTTGAACATATTGGAGCAGAGGGGAGTGTGACCGAGCCTAGTCATGGCTGTTTTTGTATTAATACGATGGTTGAGCTGGCTCCACATGATCCCAAATTCGCTGTCCTTACACGGGAGCATCAGATGTACTTGGGTGTTCTTTTCGAAGAAACGATAGAACGAGGGCAACAGAGCGGGGAGTTGTCCACTGACATGAACGCGAGTGCGGTCGCACAGTCTCTGGTTGTATCCATGATTGGACTGACTGTTCTGATGAAATCAGGACCAGACCGCTTATTTGTAGAGCAGAGCATCCAAGTTACGCTGTCTTTGCTGCAGTAATAGGGATTTATTCTGTTTAAAGTGATGCGGAGTTGCTACAATATATTTAAGAATTGAGCAGATATAGGAGGAGATCAGAAATGAATACGAAGTTGCGCTGTGCCGTTTTGGATGATTATCAGAACGTTGCGCTGACGTCGGCGGACTGGGGTCCGTTGATGGATCAGGTGGAGATTCAGACATTCAACAACTATATGGGCTCGGAAGAAAAAGTCATTCAGGAATTGCAGGATTTCGATATTGTGGTTCTGATGCGGGAACGTACACCGTTTCCAGAGAAGGTCATTTCGCAGCTCCCTAATCTAAAACTTCTGATTACAAGTGGTATGCGCAACGCGTCGATAGATCTAAAGGCTGCAGAGAAGAACGGAATTATTGTGTGTGGAACCGAGGGAAGCTCTAATCCGCCGACGGAGCTTACATGGGCACTGATTCTAGGGCTGTCCAGACAACTGGTTACGGAAAATAATGCACTTCGCTCCAATCGAAACTGGCAGAGCACTGTAGGGTTGGATTTGCATGGGAGAACACTTGGATTGCTTGGTTTGGGCAAGATAGGTACTCGCATGGCTGAGATCGCACAAGCATTTGGCATGAATGTGATGGCCTGGAGCGAGAATCTAACACGTGAAAAAACCGAAAAACATGGTGTGATCTGGTGCGAGACCAAGGAGCAACTGCTTGCACAGAGCGACATCGTATCCATTCATCTGGTATTGAGTGATCGTACGCGGAATCTGATCGGACAAGCCGAATTTCAACAAATGAAATCGAGTGCGCTATTAATAAATACGTCGCGAGCGGGCATTGTCGATCAGGAAGCTATGGTGGAGGCATTGCAGCGTGGGGTGATTGCTGGTGCAGGCCTGGATGTATATGAGCAGGAACCGCTACCTGTTAACCATGTGATGCGAACATTGCCCAACGTCCTGGCAACACCGCATCTGGGTTATGTGACTCGTGGCAATTATGAGATCTATTATAATCATACCGTAGAGAATATAGAGATGTTCCTGAAGGGAACACCGATCAGGCAACTGCTTTCTTAGAATGAACGTATGCGGAGTATGACTCTGCTATAGTTATATAGAATCAACGACAAATAAGGTGCTGCCAGGAAAGAGTTAGACCTGAGCAACACCTTTTTAGTATATCTGTGTAGCAGGACAAATAAAGGGATAGCCGTAAAATATATTCTATCCTAATGCCCATACCCCTCACCAAATTTAACTGTGTTGTCCTCGCTGGGAGGAATGAATCATGGCGACGCTTGATTCACGAACGATTAAGCGTGGTTCAAATTGGATGTGTTCGTAATCGGTCGTGCTCATCTCCCGAATCCGTTTTAACAACAGCTCGGTAGCAAGTCTGGCGACTTCTTCGCCCATAATGGACACGGAACTAATCTGAGGAGACGTGACGGTTGTCCATTGATTGTTATCCACACCCACAACAGCCACATCTTCAGGTACACGAACCCCTAACTCCTTGAACCGATTAACCAATCCGATGGCAACCATATCATTAATGGCATAGACAGCATCTGGCATATGCGTAAGTCCATAGAAATAATCTGCAGCATTGGCACCTGTATTTAATGAAAAGTCCTCACCAAAGTAGACGAGAGAAATGTCCACGTGACCTACGGCTTGCTCATACGCACGAAAGCGTTCTTCAATAATGTCCTTCGGTGCTCCCGCATATGCAATTCGAGTTCGACCGATCTTGAACAGATGTTCCATTACCAATTTGCCTTCAGGTTGAGAGAGAGAGACGATATCCGCTTTCATACCCGGTTCCAGTTTTTTGCCGTAATTAATCATCGAGATAGGGAGCGGCGCCTTATCAATCAGTCCGGGTAACGTTTTGGGGTACGCCAGAGGCATGAAGATCAGTCCATCCACATGCAATTTTTTGACATTACGAATGGTTTCAAGCTCCGTTCTGGCATTGCCTGCCGTATTGATCTGGACGACATGGTACCCATGTTGCTTCGCCGTTTGCTCTACAGACCAGGAGATTTCCGGAATGATGGCGTTTCGTATGTCGGGTACAACAAGAGCGATCTGGTGCGTTTGCCGGATTTTCAGACTCTGTGCCGAGGTGTTGGGTACAAACCCCAGTTCTTCAATGGCCTGCATCACCTTATCCCGTGTTTTACTGCTGATGCCTTCTGAATTGTTGATGGCCCGGGATACGGTAGCGATGCCCACGCCGGCACGCTCTGCAACGTCCTTGATCGTAAGTTTCTGTTCTTTCCTCAATGTACGGTTACCTCACTTTAACGGAAACGATTCCGAATTATTAGGGATATGTATGAACTTCACGATAGTTATATAACTTGATTATAACATTTGAACAATGAAGTATCCCGTGAAAGGGCCAGATTTATGGCAACGCCTGATTAAATTTCAATGGGACTACAATAATATTTGCCATGATATATGTTAATAACAAGGATTACATCGTTTGTAATACCGCTAAGATCACTTGAATTAAAGTGCGAGCATTCTTAAGTGAACTCGATATGATCATGAAATAGCCATATTAGTGGAGAAATATGTTTGACAGCGTATCTAAAATGTGACATATTTAATTTACGGAAACGTTTCCTATTATATCACAAATTATGATCTGGGAGATGAAATTAATGAAAGCATTACGTTGGCATGGAGTCAAAGATTTACGTCTCGAAAATATTAATGAACCTCAGCCTGAAGAAGGAAAGGTCAAAATAAAAGTGGAATGGTGCGGTATCTGCGGCAGTGATTTGCACGAGTACACAGCAGGTCCAATCTTCATTCCCGCTCAAGCACCGCATCCGCTAACAGGGGAACAAGCGCCTATAGTTATGGGGCATGAATTCTCAGGACAGGTGGTTGAAGTAGGGGAAGGTGTTACGCGTTTCAAGGCGGGCGATCGTGTTGTGGTAGAACCCATCTATGCATGTGGACACTGCGAAGCTTGTAAACAGGGCAGATACAATCTGTGCGATCAGATGGGTTTCCTTGGACTCGCTGGAGGCGGAGGAGGATTCTCCGAGTATGTAACTGCTGCAGAAAATATGGTACATGCCATTCCGGATTCAATCTCGTATGAGCAAGGTGCGTTGGTTGAACCTTCAGCTGTAGCACTTCACGCTGTGCGCCAAAGCAAGCTGAAAGTGGGAGATACGGCAGCCGTGTTTGGCGCAGGCCCAATCGGACTACTGGTCATCGAAGCGCTTAAAGCTTCGGGAGCGTCGGATATTTATGTAGTGGAGTTATCGGATGAACGGAAAGCAAAAGCCGAAGAGCTCGGTGCCATTGTGATTGATCCAACGCAGTTTAATGTCGTGGAAGAGATCCATCAACGTACACAAGGTGGCGTTAACGTAGCCTATGAAGTAACCGGTGTTCCACGTGTTCTGCAACAAGCCATCGATTCGACACGTATTGGTGGAGAGTTGATGATCGTCAGTATTTTTGAACAGGAAGCGCCGATTCACCCGAACTCAATTGTCATGAAAGAACGTACAGTTAATGGCATTATTGGTTATCGCGATGTGTTCCCGGCGGTTATCAGTCTGATGGATAAAGGTTTCTTCCCGGCTGACAAGCTGGTGACCAAACGAATTACGTTGGATGAAGTGGTAGAGCATGGATTTGAAGCACTGTTGAAAGAGAAAAATCAGGTTAAGATTTTGGTAAAAGCTGAATAGAAATCACAGACAGTAAGAACAAGTAGACAGCACATCAACAGATGTGATTGTCTACTTTTTTTGTATAAATAGGGCGGAATTTGTTGCATGTGCGGGTGGTTTTACATAGTATAAAAAGATACAATTTGTATCATCTTGGTGTGAAGGTAATGATGATGAAAAAATGAAGGAGGAAGCGGACATGCAGAGACATACAAAATGGACAGCCGTAATTTTGACCATTGTCGCAGGAATGAGCTGGATGCTTATGGGGAACTCCAAGCCAAAAAACACCACGTCAACGAGTCAACCCCCTGCGACGGAACGTGGCCTTGCCAAGGTGTCGAATGCACCGATCAGTTCAGCCGATGTAACATCGAAGATCGAACTGCTAGGCAGACCTTTTACCAAAACACCATATGCTAATAACGTCTGGGACATGCAACTGTACAACGGCAAGATATATTTGGGCCACGGAAATAGTAGCAATCTGGGCGTAGCTCCTAATTCAGGTCCTATTCCAGTCATTTATTATGATACAGCGAATGCAAAATTCAAGACCCAGTCGGTGACGAACAGCAACCCGAGCATCTTGCCATCAACGAAGATGTATGTGGATGAGGAACAGATTGATATCTACAGAGTACTAAACGACAAGTTATATATTCCTGGCAATGATTCCGATAGTGAACAGTGGGAACTGGGTAACTTCTATCGTCTGGATGGAGAGGTGTGGACCAAATATCGCAATCTGCCGCTGGGTGTACACGTATACGATTTGGCATCGTATCAGGGTAAGATGTTTGCCGCGCTGGGTACGGAGTCCAAACCAACCATACTAATCTCTCATAATGAAGGTGAAACTTGGCAGAAATATGCGACTATTAATACGTTTGGTTTCCGGGCTTATACCATGTTCCATCTTAATGGCAAGTTATATGCATCTGGCATGATGTATCCTGCCAATAAAATATGGAATGACAAAACTAATATTTTGGAGATTAATGAAAATCTTGAGAAACGGGATGTTGTCATCTATGGTAACAAAATGCTGCCTGGACTAACCTATCAAACGGGCACGATTCCTTATAATAAAATAGGCAAAAATGTTAACTTCAATAACAAGTTGCTCTATATAGCAGGTGGCGTGTTTAATGATGGGCAGCTGCTGCCCAAATCTTTGAATGTCATGACCGACATCAATCAGGCAAGGCGAGTTAATCTCCCGGATGCCAAGGCGCTCCCAACCGATGTGCTTTTGCGTGATGGCAAGGTGTATGTGCTTACGTACACTCGTCAAAGTGCCAATCTGTATATCAATCGGGTCTACCAATCAACGGATCTGACCACATGGAATGAGATTTTACGTTTTAACCAGGACACGTATGCCAAGTCTTTCGAAGAGAACGAGGGTGACTTCTACTTTGGTCTGGGTACCGATCCGGATGTGTTATCAACTTCATCAGGGAAATTGCTTCGAGTGAATCGCAGTGATATCCCCGTGAATGCTAATTAAATTGGAAGGAAGATTATGGATTATATACTATGCTACATCCACATTATTGGTGACCGGGAAAATACTTTAAGATGTAGTAGAGTGTATATCAGACTGCTTCGGTAGTGTGATCCAACAGAGGCTGCCGTAAGGTAGCTTTCTTTTTTTTTTCTATAAGAGTAGTTTGAACGCCCAACTTCGAAAATTTGAAAATAAAATTAAGAAACTATAAAATGGATAGAGAAATAATCCTAAACCAGTCAACTGGATTACACGTGTTACAATATACAAAAGCATGTCGCATTTCATGTGGATGCGGAGTTCCACACTTCCAATTGCAAAGGAGCAATGTACTATGAACGTACCTTCAGCATTATTCAAACCTTTCACCTCGGACAAGCTAACATTGTCTAATCGAATCGTTATGGCACCCATGACTCGCGGATTCTCACCAGAGGGCGTACCTGGACCAGAAGTTGCTGAATACTATCGTCGCAGAGCAGCAGGTGGAGTGGGGCTCATCATAACGGAAGGTACAGGCATTAATCATCCATCTTCGGTTAGTGGAGCGAGTATTCCATTATTCCATGGTGAAGATTCGTTGCAAGGATGGGCTAATGTAGTGAAAGCAGTACATGAAGCGGGTGGCAAAATCATGCCACAATTGTGGCATGTGGGTACAGCACGTCGTTCCGGTGACTTGCCTAACGCAGAAGCTGAGCCTGTAAGTCCGTCAGGGGTTAGCATGGCAGGTGAACCATCACGTGAACCATTAATGGAAGAGGAGATTCAAGGTCTTGTACAGGCATTTGCCCAAGCGGCAGCGGATGCACAGCGAATCGGGTTTGACGGCATTGAACTGCACGGAGCCCATGGATACCTGATTGACCAATTCTTCTGGGAGCAGACGAATCGACGGACCGACAATTATGGTGGTGATTTGGTACGGCGAACCCAATTTGCGGTTGAAGTGATTGAAGCTTGTCGTGCGGCGGTTGGTTCTGATTTCCCAATTGTGCTCCGGTTCTCCCAATGGAAGATGGGGAATTATGAGGCACGTCTGGTGGAGACGCCAGAACAATTGGAGCAATTCTTGGCCCCACTTAGTACTGCTGGCGTGGATATATTCCATTGCTCTACACGCCGGTTCTGGTTACCGGAATTCGAAGGATCTGAGCTGAATCTTGCGGGTTGGACGCAAAAAATAACGGGTAAACCAGCTATTTCCGTTGGATCGGTAGGTCTTGAAGCTGAATTCGTAGACAGAGCAACCGAGAACCAGGGAACAGGTGATGCCCATTTGGATCAATTAAATGAGAAGTTGGAGAACAATGAATTTGACTTGATCGCCTTGGGTCGTGTTCTGCTTAGTGATCCGGAATGGCCTGCCAAAGTTCGTGAAGATCGCATATCCGAAATCATTCCATTTACAACAGAAGTGTTGCAAACACTCCATTAATAGAAGCCTAATAACGTTTGGTGAAAGGTGAACTAACACTGAACGGCAACGATTTACAACGAAAAGTAAAACAAAAACGAACAAATAGGCCGCCTTTGGGCGGCTTTTCGATTTGTCTATACTAATAATTTCAACATATGAAAAATTCACAATAGAAAATCATTTTCTGCACCGTTACTCCTTTTTATTCTCCACATACATCGCACACGCGCCTAGTCACAACACCATTAAGTTCCACATCTCAGGTTCTATAGCAACCATTTTTTTCGCTGCATATATGTCATCACAACGATTCAATCCTCAGAAGTGCTCATTTTGAAAATCCACCACCTTATGATAAGGTTAGGCCTGAACCCAAGGGTTGCCAAGATGACATTACATAAGGAGGATGAATATCCTTGCACAACTATAGGTACAACTCGAACAATAAATGGAGAAAACCACTGCATATGATGTGTCTTCTGCTGGGGATCGTTCTGCTTTTATCGGCATGTGGCCAAGCACAGAAACCTTCCTCCTCAACGGACTCGAATACCGGATCGAACGCTGGCTCTAACTCAGGGCAATCTTCCTCATCGCCGGAGCAGAATACCGTTCCACCGCAGGAAGAAGTGCAAGAGGAACCGCAAGAAGAAGTCGATCCGGTGCAGGAGCAACTCAGTTCATTAACGTTAGAAGAGAAGATTGGACAGATGATACTGGCCGGTGTTCAAGGGACAACGTTGGATAATCAAACCAAACAGATGATTACGGATCAAAAGGTAGGGGGCATTATTTTCTATGCCAACAATGTATCGACACTTGAGGGAACAGCCAAGTTTGTACAATCCATCAAGGAAGTAAATCAGTCCAACCCGGTACCGATCTTCATGAGTGTGGATCAGGAGGGCGGCAAAGTCAGTCGTATGCCAGAGACGGTGGAATCCATTCCTTCCAGTAGAAAAGTAGGCGAGACGAAAGACAGCGCGCTTGCTGAAACGATGGGCGAATTGTTGGCGAGACAGGTTCAGCTTGCGGGTTTTAATATGGACTTCGCGCCTGTACTGGATGTGAACAGTAACCCGAAGAACCCGGTGATTGGAGATCGTTCATTCGGCAGCTCGGCAGAACTGGTGTCACGTATGGGGATTGCAGAGATGAAGGGATTACGTAGTGAAGGCATTATTCCGGTAGTGAAACATTTTCCGGGTCATGGTGATACGTCCGTGGACTCCCATCTCGATCTCCCTGTCGTGAATAAAACGGAAAAACAACTGGCCAAGCTTGAATGGATTCCGTTCCAGGCCGCAGTGAAGGAGCAGGTAGAGGCGGTCATGGTTGCACACATTTTGTTCCCGAAGCTGGACCCGGATCATCCGGCTTCCTTATCGGATGTCATTATAGGTGAACATTTGCGCGGGAAGTTCAATTATGATGGTGTCGTCATCACAGATGACCTGAGTATGGGTGCAATCGCGAAGAACTACAAGTTGGACCAGGCAGCCCTAGCAACTGTCAAAGCTGGAAGTGACATTCTGTTGGTAGCTCACAGTTATGAGAGTGCCAAGACGATTTTTGATACGCTAATAAGTGCAGTAAAGTCAGGCAAAATCACCGAGTCCCGAATTGATGAAAGTGTATATCGTATCCTGGCATTGAAGCAACAATACAAGTTATCCGATGATCAGAAAGCTTCCGGAGACCTGAAGCAATTGAATGCAGATATTGTGGATTGGCGTAAGCAAATCGATGCTAGATAATAAATCCTGTGTTATGATTTTGCCAGAGGTGAGATCCAATAATGTATACCATTATGATAATAGAGGACGATCCCAAGATTGCGGGATTATTGAAATCACATATTGAACGCTACGGGGACCGGGCCGTACTGGTCGAGGATTTTGAGATGATTGTGCAACAGTTTGAGCAGGTACAGCCACATGTGGTACTTCTGGATATCAACTTGCCCAGTTACGATGGTTTCTATTGGTGCCGCCAGATTCGTACGCTGTCTACATGCCCCATTTTGTTTATCTCCGCACGGAGTGGGAAGATGGATCAGGTCATGGCACTGGAGAACGGGGCGGATGATTATATTACGAAGCCATTTGAGCATGAGATTGTTATAGCAAAAATTCGAAGTCAGCTGCGCCGGGTATATGGGGACTATGCTGCTCGTGATGAAGAACGCAAGGTGGAACTGGACGGTTTGGTCGTGTACTTGGAAAGACTGGAGATTCAGCTTGGTGATCGCAAAGTACAGCTGACGAAGAAGGAAACGATTCTGCTGGAAACGTTACTCCGCCGCAGTCCCAAGCTGGTGAGCAGAGAGACAATCTTGGAGAAGCTGTGGGATGACTCTTTTGTGGATGACAATACACTCAGCGTAAACGTTACTCGGGTGCGTAAACGATTAGCCGAACTTGGTATTACGGACGCACTGGAAACGGTCAGAGGTTCGGGTTACCGATTGAACAATACCTGGAAGGCCGCTTCACCATCATGAGATTGTTTATACGAGAACATCTCGCTTTAACGTGCTGGGTTGTTGCCATCTTGTTCACCGTTGTTGCGGTGTTCTGGTATGACGGTTACAACGATTGGGTCACGGCTGCTTATGCCGTAGCGTTGGGATTATTTTTATACATCGGATATTTGGTGTATCGTTATTATTCACATCGCTCCTTTTATACCCGGATGTCACGGTCGATGGATTCGCTGAAGGAATTTGTACCCTTGAACGAAACAAGTCCTTTATCACTGGCGCTGGAGAAGTTGTTGGATTCACAATACGGCCAGTATCATGCTCATCTTCATCGGCTGGAACAACGGCAGCAAGAATATCTGACGTTCATGAACCAGTGGGTCCATCAGATGAAGACACCGTTATCCGTCATTGAGTTGACCGTGGAAGGTCAGGAAGATGATGATCCTCGGCTCGTAAGCATTCGGGAGGAAGCGGACCAGATGAGGCGAGGTTTGGAGACTGTGCTGTATGTGGCCAGGTTGGATACCTTCGAGCAGGATTTCAGTGTGGAACCCGTGATACTGAGGACCGCTGGGGAAGAGGCGATCCATGAACTCAAGCGATTCTTTATTCGCAATCACGTCTATCCAGAGATGCATATAGAACCTTCGTTGGTTGTACAATCCGATGCCAAGTGGATTCGGTTTGTCCTGGTACAGTTACTGTCGAACGCAATCAAGTACTCCGCGGGCAACGGGCAGAAGATCTATGTGCGTGCATATGAAGCGGAACGCTCTATCATGTTGGAAGTGCAGGATCAGGGCATCGGGATTCCGAAGTCTGATCTAAACCGGGTATTCCAACCTTTCTTCACCGGGGAGAACGGGCGGCATTTCAAAGAGTCCACAGGCATGGGGCTGTATATTGCCAAAGAAGTGTTAACACGGATGAATCATCGGATTGATCTTGAATCTGTGTACGGCGAAGGAACGACTGTCCGAATTACATTCAACTCTTGAAGTGACAGGTTGAAGATAAGATTGGGACGTGAGGTCTGTATTTTTGTTGAAAAAGTGTGAGTGGAGTATATATTACAGTGTAAGTGTAAGTATAGACGTCTATTGCCTGATCGGGGCGAAGGCGTCTTTTTGATTTTCATGATGCAACCTTACAACATTGTCATGTTGGTGAAAGGTTAAACCATAGGAGAATGGCCAAAACTTCGATAGACTGTAGTCAGAAGAGTACAGGAAAGGCCACGCACAATACACATGCACACAGCATGAATGTAACTTGATTTTGAATTCATACATCACTAAGGAGTTGTAACCATGGAGATTTGTTCTGTGAAACAGATCAGTAAAATCTACAAAGGCATCGTATCTTATGAAGCGTTATCAGGTATTGACCTCAGTATTCAGGAAGGTGAGTTTGTTGGCATCATGGGACCATCCGGTAGTGGCAAAACAACACTGCTGAACATGATCTCAACCATTGATCATCCAACATCAGGCGAACTGCGGATTGCAGGGAAGAATCCGTTTGAATTGAATCAGGACGAACTCGCGCTGTTCCGGCGCAAAGAGCTTGGATTTGTTTTTCAATCGTTCAATCTGTTAAATACCCTGACAGTCAAGGAAAACATTGTGCTGCCACTGACTCTTGACGGTGTTTCGCTAGCAGAGATGAACACTCGTGTTGAACAGCTGGCAAGCAAGCTGGGGATCGAAGGTATTCTGAACAAACGGACATATGAGATATCAGGAGGACAGGCACAGCGTACGGCCATTGCCAGAGCGCTTATCCATTCCCCGAAGCTGATTCTGGCCGATGAACCAACAGGCAACCTGGATTCGAAGGCGGCAAGAGATGTGATGGAGATTCTCGAAACGCGCAATCAGGAGGATCAGGCTACGATGCTGCTGGTCACTCATGATGCAGTAGCTGCAAGTTATTGCAGTCGGGTTGTCTTTATCAAGGATGGCAAACTGTATAATGAGATTCACTACGGCGATAATCGCGCAGCCTTTTACCAGAAGATTATTAATGTATTATCCCTAATGGGAGGTTCAGGACATGAATTTTCGCCAGTTCGCCATTAATAACGTTGTTCGCAACAAACGAATTTATCTGGCTCATTTTCTGAGCAGTACATTTTCTGTTATGATCTTTTTTACTTACGCATTGCTCCTGTTCCATCCCGACTTGAAAGCGGGCTTAAAGGGATCAAGTGGGACGGTTACGTTGCTTGCGAATCAGGGGTTTATGATTGCAGAGATCATTATATTCATCTTTTCATTCCTGTTCCTGCTCTATTCCGTTGGTTCATTCCTGAAGACGCGCAAGAAGGAATTTGGTATTTTCCTGATCATTGGCATGACACGTAAACAGATGAACCGGCTTCTGTTTATGGAGAACATGTGTATCGGATTAGCTTCCATCATTACCGGGATCGGACTCGGAATTATTTTCGGCAAATTGATTCTGCTGATCTGTGGCTCCATGCTGGCTGTTGAGAACAGCCTTCGATTCTATTTTCCGCTAAAAAGCATTGCCCTGACGGCAGGTGCATTTCTGCTGCTGTTTGTTGTGATCGCGATGTCATCATCCTTGCTCATCCGCAAAGGAACTCTCATTGACCTTGTGAAATCAGAGGAAAAACCGAAACCGGAACCCAAAGCATCACGTCTGCTCGCCTTGTTATCGGTATTGTTAATTGGCGGGGGTTATGCAGGAGTATTCACTTTTGTATGGATAAGCTTCTCCTTTCCGTTATTACTTGCAAGTGTCGTGGTTGTTATTGCAGGTACGTACTTCCTGTTCACACAGCTCAGTGTATACATCATTCGGGCACTGAAAAGAAATCCAAGGTTGTTTTTCCGTAAAACCAATCTGCTCTTCCTATCTGAACTTACCTACCGAATGAAAGATAACGCCATCATGTTTTTCATGGTAAGTATCATTTCAGCTTCTTCATTTACGGGAATTGGCACCATGCTTGCTATTGCTGACCCGGGGTTGTCGTCCATGTCGAATCCGTACGCATTCAGTTATATGAATAACTGGTATACTCCAAACTCCGAGCGACATATTCGGCAGATTGAAGAAACGTTGATTGATAATCAAGTTCCCTACGTGAAGGGCAGTTATGCTCCTATAGGTGAAAATAATAATGGGAATATTATCAAACTGAGTGATTATAACCGTCTTGCGAAGGCACTGGGGTATGAAGAACGTACGTTGAAACAAATCGATGAGTCATTTATGACACCAAGCAATTTGGCGATGCGCAAGGAGTACCGTGAACAGGTTGAAAAAGGAGCCTCGGGAGGAAAGATCAATCTGGAGGTTGATAATCAGCGCGTACCTGTCCAGCTATCGACACCTGGTACCGATATTGTAATTCCTTTTCAATATGAAATTTATCTCTACGTCGTAACCGACGAATTATTTAATAAGATGAGACCTGCGTACAACGAGGAAGTTGGCATGCCTGAAGGTTTCTATTCGAGTCGAACGATACAATTTATCGTGAAAGATTGGATGGGTACACGCAGCTTTGCTCCTGAATTGATCAAATCCATTCAAGATGATCATTCCGAAAAAGGTTATTACGAGGTCAGCGCGCTTGTGGTGGATTGGCTTAATTCCAAGCAGACCAATGGCATCATTCTAATTTTGAGCGGCCTGATCGGCATTGTTTTCTTCACCTTTGCAGCAAGTTTCACGTATTTCAGACTTTACGCAGATCTAGAACGGGATGAAGCGCAGTATCGCATGATTGGCAAAATGGGACTGAGTCGTCCCGAACTCCGTAAGATCGTAACAAGGCAGCTATTGCTTATGTTCTTCCTGCCGATTCTGGTGGCGGTCATCCACAGTTCGGTTGCCTTTGTGGCGTTGCAGCAACTGGTTGATTTCTCGGTCTTTGGATACAGCCTGCGCATCTTCTTGGTATTTGCTTCCATGCAGATTTTGTATTTTGCACTCGTGCGCTGGCGGTATCTGCGTCACATGTATTCCAAATTAGTCTAAAATAGCATGGCCCAACAGACACCGGACTGATCGCTCGGTGTCTGTTGACTTTTCTAGCTAAGGCACAGTACTATTTCATTAGATACAGAATGTATCATTACATAGTTTCTCAAGCAGTTAGAAGGATGGAGTTACAGAAATGTCAGGCCGGTGCCTGAGAGGGAGGACATATCATGAGTATCACGATGTCTCGTGGACAAGCTTACATTCAACGGCTGAATGATGAGCGGAATGTATGGCTGGACGGAGAGCGTATCCAGGTAACTGGGCATCAGGCCTTTCAGGGAACACTTCAAACCATAGAAGGATTGTTCAATCTGGTGGATGACCCGGTGACAAGGGAAACCGTGGCCTATTGGGACGAACAGACGGGAAGTTACGTGCATCGCTCTTTTCTTGTGCCTCGTTCACTTCCTGACGTAAACAGCAGGGCGGATGCTTTTCGGCTGTGGGCCGATCGGACGTATGGGGTGATGAGCCGATTGTCTGATTATGCCCGATCCAGGCTGACCGGTTGGTATGCAACACGACATGAAATGACATCACATGACCCGGCATTTGCAGACAAAATATCGGATTATTTTGCACAAGCCAAACGAAACGATGCATTCCTGACAATTGTCCAGCGTGACCCGCAGATTAATCGTTCCTTGCCTGTTGGTGAAGATGAGGATGCCATGCTGCGAATTGTCAAAAGGAATACAGAGGGCGTTGTGATACGCGGGGCCAAAATGGTGGCAACAGCCGCGCCTTATGCCGATGATATCATTGCTTATCCCGTTCAACGAATTCCAGGCCACCTGCCAGAGCTGGCCCATATGGTAATTGTAGCCGCGGACAGTCCGGGCTTGCACATGATGTGTCGTGAATCTTTTGCCACAAAAAATACAGATAAATCACATCCACTCAGTGCGCAGTATGATGAGATGGATGCTGTATTATTTTTTGACGATGTATTTGTGCCCTGGGAACGTGTATTACTGCACAATAACCCTGAAGCCGTATGGCAGATTCGCTGCAATACAGCTTCGGCCAGTCTGGCCTACCATCAGAGTGTCATTCGATTACACTCGAAACTGGAGTTTATTACAGCCGTGACCTCATCCATTGCCAAGGAGATTGGGGTGGACTCTTTCCTGAATGTGCAGGAACAACTTGGAGAGCTGATCAGTCAGATGCAGACTATCGAGGGACTGATTATTGCTGCTGAAGCACAGTCCAAGCCGGACGCATTTGGCAACTGGCTGCCGGAATTCAAATATATTGAAACCGCACGTAATCTGGGCAATCGCTATTATCCCCGCGCGGTGGAGATTTTGAAGACCACTGCTGCGGGTGGTCTGATTCAGATTCCTTCTGGTACGATTGAGATGAATGAAATGATGGGTTCCATGATTGGCAAATATCTTGGTGGAGTAACGATGCAAGCCCCGGAGAAGATTCGACTCTTTCAACTCGCATGGGAGCTGACCGGAAGTCCACTCGGAGCAAGGCATGATCTATATGAACGTTTCTACGCGGGTGATCCCGTGCGCAATCGGGCGAACCAATATGTGCAGTATGACAAGGAACGTTTATTCGGAAAAGTGGAGCCGTGGCTACGCTCGCTTAAGGACTGAGCTGTTGATCTAAGATTGAAAAGCCTGAATGAAGAACGAAAAGTTTGAATGTAGGCTGAAAACAGCCCTATTTTAGTTAATGCCTTGGTCTGAGCCAGGGCTCTATTTCTATTTATTTAGATTATCTTTAGAAATGATTTAGGTTGAATTAAGAGACGTAGTATATAGTAATAATGTAGAGATAGGCATAGAGTATAGGAAATGAGAGGAATAACATGAGATACACCGTATTAATTGCAGATGACGAACCAGAGATTGTTGAACTGCTTCAACTATATCTGGAGAAGGACTATACCATTAAAACTGCGGTGAATGGAGCCGAGGCATTACAAAGCATACGTTCAACACAGATCGATCTGGTCATACTGGACATCATGATGCCTGTAATGGATGGATTGCAGTTGATCAAACAGATCAGAGCCACATATCACATGCCTGTACTGTTCCTATCCGCTAAAAGTCAGGATCACGATAAAATCCTTGGACTTGGACTTGGGGCAGACGATTATATATCGAAGCCGTTCAACCCGCTTGAGATTGTCGCCAGAGTAGAGGCGTTGCTCAGAAGAGTTAATCAATTTGATGCAGCGGAGATCCCCGAAGCGAAAGAACAGAATCTGGTATTAGGTGAGCTGACGCTGGATCGATCCCAATGTATCCTTTTTCGTTCAGGAAGTCCTGTAACATTGACCTCTACAGAGTATAAAATTATGGAATTGTTGCTTGATCAACCTGGCCGAGTGTTCACCCGTAAAAAAATATACGAAGCGGTCTGGGGCGACTATTATGCGCACGAGGACAGCACGATTATGGTACATATCAGCAACATTCGGGAGAAGATCGAGCGTGACTCCAGACAACCGGAATATCTCAAAACGATAAGGGGACTTGGATACAAAATTGAAGCGCCCATGGAAAGCTAGAGAAAAGCGACTGTTGCAGACATCCCTGACTTTGGACTTCTTGCTGTTCAACTTCTTTTTGCTGTTACTGGTATTGATTGTGTACCTTATGGTTTCACTTGATGTCGTGGATTTTCGCATTTCGGATCAGGTGGTAGACCCGAATCTGAATGTTGAAGCCCACATGTATGTGGAGGAGCTGGAGAACGAATTTTATTCCGGTGGAGGTTCGGTGTCGAAAGGCAAAGACACAGAGATTCAACGTCTCAAGGATAGCGGGGGCTGGATTGAAATTCTGGATGCGAATCGCAATGTCATTCATCATGTGGGAGACAAGCAAGATGCGATCACGCAATACAGTGAAGCTGATCTATATGATGGACTGGAAAATCGGAGTGACCAGGAATACTATTATTCGATCACTCCTCTCTCGACAGAAGGAGCGGCAGCGTATGTATTGCTCAAAATCCCACGTGATCTGGTCAGCGTGCGAATTAATGATAATCAGTTGATTACTAATCTGAAACATCCATTATCCTTTTACATTATGATTGGCATCGGTTTGGTTTTATTATTGATCTTTGTCTACAGCTACTGGGTCGCACGGAGAATCAAAAAACCACTCAGTATCCTCTCCTCGGGTCTTACGCAGATGATACAAGGAAATTATAGTACACGTATGTCGATCTCAGCCGAGAGGGAATTTGTCCAGATAGGTGAGACCTTCAACTACATGGCGGACGTCATTGAGAACACTTCTGCGGAGAAACGTTACGCCGAAGAGAGCAAACAGCGACTGATTGTAGACTTATCACATGATCTGAAGACACCGATAACATCTATACAGGGATATGCGCAGGCATTGGTGGAAGGACGTGGGGAGGACAAGGACAGGCAGCAAAGATATCTGGGATACATCTATAACAAATCCGTTCAAGTTGCACGCATGATACAGAATATGCTGGAGCTGCTCAAGGTGGATTCGCCCGATTTTCGCATGCATATTCAGAGAAGAGAGATTGGAGAATTCGTGCGCGAAATTATGGCAGATACTTATGGGGAGATTGAACAGAAACAGTTTGTCCTTCATGTACTTGTTCCTGATGAGGTGATCTACGCGAGGTACGATCCGGAGCTGTTATCCAGAGTCATCCAGAATCTGATTACCAATGCTCTGTCTTATAATCCAATCGGGACCGAACTGCGGGTCGAACTCATTCCGCTTCATACCCATGTGGTGATAGAGGTGGCAGATAACGGAGTGGGCATACCTCAAGAACTATGGTCAACGATCTTTGACCCGTTTGTACGAGGGGATGAGGCGCGGACAGCGACCGGAGGCACCGGACTTGGTTTGTCCATCGCACGACGTAATACGGAGAAAATGGGCGGACGGCTGATCCTTTCCCGGCGTGGGCGAGAGACCACCGTGTTTACCATTGAGATTCCAAATTAAATAAGAGAAGAAATGTCCATGTGGGGGGAAATATTTTGTTCAAAGTAAATACGTTTGTCCGGTTCAGTATTGCACTGGCGCTGATATTGGTTAATATCTATTTATTATCACGTGTAAGCTTCATCTTTCAGCCGCTCGTCACCATGATCACGGTCATTACCGTGCCAATGATGTTGTCGGTGTTCTTTTATTATCTGCTAAGGCCGCTTGTGAATTATATGGAGAAAAAGAAAATAAATCGCACGCTAAGTATTTTGCTAATCTATCTGGTTATTGCTATTCTGGGAGTGTTCTTCATCATTGGTTTATGGCCATCGTTACGTGAGCAACTGATCAATCTGGTTGATAACGCACCAAGTTTAATTAATTCATTAAGTGAACAGCTGAGAGAGCTGGAGCAAAATGGTGCCATTCAGGCCTTGTTCCCTGAGGGCTCGACACCTTTCTCCCAGATCACGGAGTATATCAACAAAGGATTTAACTTTGTAACTAACTATGTAAGTGGATTTTTCTCACTCGTTTCCAGTTTTGCGATCATCTTGTTTACACTACCGATCCTTTTGTTCTATATGCTGTTACAAGGCGAGAAATTTGGTCGTAAATTGGCACATATCGCTCCAAAACGCTTCCAAAAGGACAGCCGTGAAGTCGTAATTGAGATTGATCAGGCGTTGAGTGGTTTTATTGTGGGAAGAGTTTTGGTGAATCTGGCGCTGGGTGTACTGATGTATATCGGTTTCTTGATCATTGGACTGCCGTACGCATTACTGCTCACGGTAATTGCGGTCATCATGAACTTTGTTCCATTCATCGGAGCGATTGTGTCGTCCGTACCTATTGTGATCATGGGTCTCGTGGTATCACCATCAGTTGCCATCTGGTCTCTGATTATTATTCTTGTTGCTCAGCAGATTCAGGACAACCTGGTTGCACCGTACGTATTCGGCAAAAAGCTGGATATTCACCCGCTCACGACCATCATTCTGGTGTTGGGTGCAGGCGACCTGGGTGGAATTATTGCCATCCTGATTATTATCCCGGTTTATATGATCGTTAAAATTCTTTTGGTTCGAATCTATAACATGTTCTTCAAGGACAAATGGCAGAATGCATAGAATTTAATTATTCGAAGGAGTGGAGCACATGTCTGAAATTATCGAAAAACAATACAATGAACCTGAATATATCGCACCTCAATCTGTTCAAATGGGTACCATTCACATCTCGAACGATGTGTTATCCAAGATCGTGGGGATGGCCGCTCAATCAACGGCTGGTGTATCCTCTATGTCCGTTGGACTGACTGAAGGGATTGCCAAGAGTATCAGCGGCAAGAGTCTGCAAAAAGGGATTGACGTACACGTCAAAGACGATCAGGCAACCATCCAGCTGCGCATCAACATTCAATATGGCAACAAAATGCACGAGGTCTGCCGTGAACTTCAACATAATGTTCAACAGGCTGTAGAGCAATTAGCCGGCGTTATGGTCGATGAAATCAAAGTGCAAGTTGTTGGCATATCCATGCCGGAGACGGTATAAACCAATGAAAAGAATGTAAGGAATAACGTTTATAGGATAAACGATTGGCAAAAACAGCACCTTCCCAATTAACAACTTAACTGGGAGGGTGCTGTTTTATGTTTGCGGTAGTAGGTGGGAGCTTCACCCATCACTTTTTTGAACATTTTGGAGAAAAGCAATTGATCGTTATAGCCCACAGAACGGGCAATATCACCAATGGTCAGACCGGGATCAAGCGTCAGTTCGGCTGCCCTGCGCATCCGGTAATGAACTAGATACGACTGAATACTGCTTCCCATCTGGTCCTTGAAGAGAGAGCACAGATAACTGCGCTGCAAACCGACATGGGCCGCGATGGACTGAACGGTAATGGCATTGGCATAGTTCATTTCAATGAAGTCCATTACCTGCGTTACGTACGTTTCCTTCGAATAATCCTGAATGGGTTGAAGATGCTCTGAATTGGCCTGATCGATCAAAATAGAGAAGAATTGATAAAGTAAACCAGTCATGCTAATCTCCCAGCCTTTATGGGTATTGCGGGAATTGACCATTCGATGCAGGCAAGATCGCATCTCGTCATCCTCATTGCCCAGCTCAAAGATCGGGTGATGCTCCGACAGACAGGCCTGCTGTAAAAAGGAGGAACTATTGCTGCCTTGAAAAGCAACCCAGCTGTATTCCCATGGGTCATCCTGATCTGCTTCGTAATGAACAACAGAATGCGGAACGATTAGAAATCCTTGGCCTTTGTGCAGGGTGTATGTTTTGCCACCGACTTCGAAGGTGCCTTTGCCATTCAAAATATAATGAATTTTGTAATAGTCTCTCATGGCAGGGCCAAAGTGGTGACCTGGTGTACAGGCTTCCGTGCCATAATGTAGGAGCTGAAGCTCCTGAAAATGATTGTTCTTGAACATATACGTAATCAAGGTATTCACTCCTGTACGATTTCGTCTCATCTTGCATTTTAACATACTAAATAGTTGAAAAGATTAATTATTTAACATTAGTATATATAGATAACAATCATTATTCCATATGTTCAAAGTGAAATGCCATATCGTTTATCCAGGAAAATGTCTAAGATGAAAATGAATTCAACAAACCTTACAGGAAAGTGAGAATAACGATGCCCTATACTGCGAGTGAACAACGATATGATGAGATGAAATATGTACGTTCCGGCAAATCCGGAATCAGACTTCCGCAAATTGCGCTGGGTTTATGGCAGAACTTTGGTGGCAACCGTACATTGGATATTCAGGAAGAAATGATTTTGCGTGCCTTTGACCTCGGAATTAACCATTTCGATCTGGCGAATAACTATGGTCCACCTCCAGGATCAGCGGAAGAGAACTTTGGCGTGATTTACAAAAAACATCTGCGTCCTTACCGGGATGAACTGCTCATCTCCTCAAAGGCAGGTTACCATATGTGGAATGGACCTTACGGCGAGTGGGGCTCCCGCAAAAACCTGATTGCCAGTCTCGATCAAAGTCTTGGTCGGATGGGGTTGGACTATGTGGACATATTCTATCATCACCGTCCAGATCCGGATACGCCATTGGAAGAAACGATGACGGCATTGGATCATATCGTGCGGCAAGGTAAAGCACTGTATGTGGGCTTATCCAATTATAATGCAGAACAGACACAAGAAGCGGTAACCATTCTCCGTCGTCTGGGTACGCCATGTCTGGTTCATCAGCCAAACTACTCGATGTTGAATCGCTGGATTGAAGACGGTTTGCAGGACGTACTGGATGAGCAGGGCGTAGGTTCCATTGCATTCTGTCCACTTGGCCGCGGTCAGTTGACGAATAAATATGTCGACAAGATCAAGGAAGAACGAGCCAATCCAACAGGCAATTTGAAAAAAGAAGCTTACACGGACGAACGGATTGCCAAGTTCGATGCACTTCAGGCGGTTGCTGAACGAAGAGGTCAGACGATCTCTCAACTGGCTCTGAACTGGATTTTGCGTGAGAACCGTGTAACCTCTGCACTGATTGGTGCAAGTCGTGTGTCCCAGATTGAAGAAAACATGGCTGCCCTTCAGGCACCGGATCTGACAACGGAAGAGTTGAATGAGATCGAAAGCATTTTGGACGGAATGGGTAATTATCCGTGGTAACGTACACAGTACAGCTGTGTGAAAATTATAGTTAGGTAAAACTAATGTAATATAAATGAAGAATGAAAATGGCGCCTACCTGATCAATCAGGAAGGCGCCATTTTGTATATGTCATTTTCTTTATAGGATAAGATCTATTATAATAGTTCATTAATTGACCTATGTTTATTTTTTCAGAATGAACCTAGTTCATAGCACCTGGTCCTAGGATTTAGGGTATAATATATAGAAGCTTTACAATTGAACTACGAAGGAGAGGCTCCATTTGAACTTTGAACAGTGGATTTCGCCTGAAAGCTATAACCTGACATCCGAGATGGAGAATCATCCATCAGACCGGATTGCACTTAGATGGCTCAGCGATCAACGAGAATTGGAAGAGATCACGTATGGTGAATTATTCAAGCAGGCGAATCGTCTTGCTGGAGGTTTGCGTGAACTTGGACTAGAGAAGGGTGATCGGGTGTTGGTCATGGTACCACGCCGTATTATTGCCTATGTCATTTATATTGCTTGTCTTAAACTGGGGATTGCCGTTATTCCTTCCTCCGAGATGTTACGGGCAAAAGATCTGGAATATCGTCTGCGTCACTCTGAGGCGCGGGCTGTTATTGTATGGTCCGAGACGACCTCAGAAGTGGAAAAGATGGACGCGGATCTGCCGTCACTGGCATATCGCATCGTGGCATCACCGAATGAAGAAGTTAGCGTACCTGCTGAAGGTTGGGTCAATGTGCATCAGTTAATGCAGAATCAACCCGAAGAGATGGCTGCGGTGGAGACTCATCGTGATGATACGGCTATCCTTGCTTATACTTCGGGCACAACTGGTAATCCCAAAGGAGTTGTACATAGCCACGGTTGGGGATATGCCCACCTGCGGATCGCTTCTTCATTATGGTTGGATATTCAACCTTCAGATACCGTATGGGCAACGGCTGCACCTGGCTGGCAAAAATGGATCTGGAGCCCGTTCCTGTCGGTACTCGGAAGAGGCGCGACTGGACTGGTCTACAATGGATCATTCCAGCCCAAGCGTTATCTGGAACTGATGCAGGAACATCAGATTAATGTCCTTTGCTGTACACCAACAGAATATCGGTTGATGGCCAAAGCAGATGATCTTGGACATTATGACCTGTCTCATCTGCGCAGTGCTGTTTCAGCGGGTGAACCGCTCAATCAGGAAGTTATTGAAATCTTCCAGCGTCATTTTGACCTGACTATTCGGGACGGATATGGACAGACCGAGAGCACGTTGTTAATCGGCAGTCTCAAAGATGCGCCTGTACGTATTGGCTCGATGGGTCAGTCAATTACACCTGGATTGATTGAAATTATTGACGATGAGGGACAACCTGTGCCTCCGGGTGAAGTAGGAGATATCGCGGTACACAAAGAGATGCCAGCTTTGTTCCGGTCCTATTATCAGGATGAGGGACGGAAGGAAGCGAGTCAGCGTGGCGATTATTTTGTAACAGGGGACCGTGCACGCAAAGACGAAGAAGGATACTTCTGGTTTGAAGGTCGCAGTGACGACATCATCATCAGTTCGGGTTACACGATTGGACCATTTGAAGTGGAAGAAGCACTCATGAAACACGCCAGTGTGAAGGAATGTGCGGTGGTTGCAAGTCCGGATGAGATCCGTGGCAATATTGTAAAAGCTTTTGTCGTGTTGAGAGACGATTCACTGGCTTCACCGGAACTGATGCGTGAACTGCAACACCACGTCAAGGAAATTACAGCACCTTATAAATATCCACGCAAGATCGAATTTGTTACGGATCTGCCAAAGACCAACTCTGGTAAAATCCGCCGGATCGAACTGCGCGAACAAGAAAAACGTAATAGTTAGATCATTTTGTATAGATGGAATTTTGGGGATTGTGCCTGCGTAGTGAAAGAGAAGGAATCGATTCTGCAGAATCGAAAGCGGTCGTATTTGTCTCCGAATTTTAACCTTTGAAAAATACGATGAAGAAAATTTGGAGACAACGACGATCTAAAGAACGATCCTTCGCTGTAACGGCCACTCAACAGATCCCAAGTTTGCAAACCATGCCATAATATATGAAACAGGAGTGAACACAACCATGAGTCAATTTGAACAGACCTTTGAAAAGTCATTGGAACAATACGCAGAACTAGTTGTTAAAGTTGGCGTGAATATTCAAAAAGGACAGGATCTGCTCGTCACTGCCCCCATCGAAACGCTTGAATTCACACGTCTGATTGTGCAAAAAGCCTATGCGGCTGGTGCAAACTATGTACAGGTGGACTTCGATGACGACAACATTACCCGCAGTCGTTTTGAGCATGGTTCCAATGACAGCTTTGACTATTATCCAGCGTGGAAAGCGGATATGATGGAGAAGTTTGCAGAAGCAGGCGGCGCTACCCTGACGATCAAAGTTCCAGATCCTGAACTGTATAACGGAATTGACTCCGACAGCGTTTCCCGTGCTACCAAGGCAGCTGCACACGCACGTCGCGGATATGCCAAATACACACGCAACCATGAAATTAGCTGGTGTCTGATCAAAGCACCGACCAAGGCCTGGGCGAACAAAGTATTTGCCGACATCCCGGAAGAAGACCGAATCAACGTGATGTGGGAAACGATCTTCAAAATGAACCGTGTAGATGGCGGAGACGCCGTACAAAATTGGAGAGAACATCTGGATACCCTGAATACCATGAGTGATCTCCTGAATAAAAAGAACTATAAGAGCCTGCATTACCGTGCGCCAGGTACAGATTTGAAAATTGAATTGGTCCACAACCACATCTGGGGTGGCGGTGGTAGCGAAAATAAACAAGGTGTATACACCGTTGCCAATATGCCAACTGAAGAAGTATTCACCATGCCTAAACGCAGCGGAGTGAATGGATATGTCAGCAGTACCATGCCTTTGAACCTGAACGGACAACTTGTAGACCAGATGAGAATCACATTCAAGGATGGACAGGTTGTAGCGTTTACGGCAGCATCCGGTGAAGAGCATTTGAAGAACCTGTTTGCCACCGATGAAGGAGCACGTTATCTGGGTGAGGTCGCACTCGTACCACATGACTCCCCAATCTCCAACCTGAATCGCATTTTCTACAATACGGGTATTGACGAAAATGCATCCTGCCATTTGGCTGTGGGAAGTGCGTATCCATTCAACATGAAAGATGGCACAACGATGTCTAACGAAGAGTTGCTGAAGCATGAATGCAATGTGAGCTTGACTCACGTTGATTTCATGATCGGTTCCGCTGAGTTGGATATCGATGGTGAGTTACAGGATGGTACGATCGAACCGGTGTTCCGCAAAGGCAACTGGGCATTTTAATTTCTAATATGAGTAGTGAAAAAGGAGAAGAGCAATCTCTAATGAGGTTGCTCTTCTCCTTTTGGTCATACGCTTAGCAGCATAGTTGAAGACTTGAATTTATGAAATGATGAAGTTGGAATCAATGCTTTGTTTGATTGCCAATTCGTAATGCTTATTTACCTCGCTCCAATTGATTACATTCCAAAATGCGCTAATATAAGCGCTAGCAATTAATATCCTACCTGGACATTACAAGCTGTGTGAACCTGGAGGGAATTCGTTTTACTCCTGATTTGAAGACCAATCTTTGAAGCAATCTAGTATATATTCTAAATTTGTTGCTCCACCAGCGCCGTGAAACACATCAACCCTTACAATATAGTAGAACCAATCTTCTTCAATCGTTTCAAAAAGTACTTCTTCTAAATAAGTATCAGTCAAGTTTCTGTAACGTTAGATGTTAGAGAGAGAGTACATAATATTAAATTTATAGTTCTAAGTTCCTATTTACTGTAGTAGGTTCTTTTTTTTTGCCTATCCATTTTCGTATGCAGAAAAGTTGGAAGATCAAAATTTAATAACCTGCATTCTGTAAGGATTTTATGTATGTACCAATACCATTTTGTTATTGATGTCGTCTCGATAGAAGGGGGGGTGTCCTAACGAATAGGTGTTTATCTGGACAGGAATATGTTTAATAGTGTAGTCAGATTTAATAAAATAGTCCTTGTAGGCGAGAGATAAATTATGCGTTTAAAACTTCAATCATTATTCACAAGATCCTTTAGTACTATAAATAAAAGCCACATTGATCATAGGGAGCGGGATATTATGATAACATCATATATACTGGATAAAGCGTTGGCGTTGGTCAACCAATATAAATCAGGTGACTTGTTTAGCATTGCCACAGGTGAAGGAATTCTGATTATGAAAGATCCAATCGATCTGCCTAAGGGAGTTGTCCTGGGGATTGCAGCTGTATGTAAATGGTACAGAAGCATTTATCTGTAAGAATGTTTGGATGAAATTGAGAAGCATCAGGTAATAGCACGGGCAATCGGAATACATATCCTTTTCTTATTAAATCTGCAGCCTGCATGTACAGCAGTAATGGAAAATGCAACGGATGAACAGCAAGAAGATATTATCAAGTTTGCTGAAGCATTACTAAAAGAATTACACGTTTTAGTTTGAGTAACGACGTACTCTAACAAGTACGTTTTTAATTAACATATGATGCTAGAAAGGCGATTAGATACCATACCGGAATCGAATGAGAGTAGGAAGCAACAAATAATTAGAAGTACCTGTTATTTATCTAGCCAGATAAGGCCCGCCTTTTAGTAAATCTTCAAATTTTGGAGCCTATATTTTCTCATGAAAACTACGTAAAATAGAAGTTTTCCATGATATCATGGATCCGTCAAATCAATCTGAGTAGAATTTGTTGGTTTCTGGTATTGACTTCTTTGTTCATTAGAATGCAAATTGGCCCAATTAACATTTTCTTTAGAAACAACACTCTCAACCCGTTCGACCAATAGTTGAAATGGAGTCTCTGAAACGCTATAAATTCCGGTCCTAGTAAGAAACATATACTTTTCTTGACGAAGTGTTTCACATACACTTCTATATTCAATCCAATTTTCATGGTATTTTTGCAAACTTAAAAGGCCCTCCACAAATGCTATACCTGCGCCCAACACACCAATTATAATCACAATCCACTGATTGTTGGTTGTTAAGCTTGTTAAAACTGGTATAAGAGTAGCTGCAACAATTTCTCCAACTTTCCACCATTTATATTTACTCTGGCAAGACATACTCATACGGTCATACCAATTGATTTGTCCCTCTAATCTCCGGCTGATATACTCTTCTTGTAGAATATCCATAAATCACCCCTTAGTTTAGAATATTGTCAAAAAAATTATTCTATGTGTTGTGCTGCTACTAAAAAGCCAATTATTTAATATTATTTCTGATTAAGATTATGAATTACCTCTTTTTGAACTAACGAATATAAGAAATTCTGAATATCACGGTAGACTATATTATGAGGATTAAAGGATAAATTAAGAATATATTTTCTTTCTCTCGAAGTCCTATTATTTTGGTCATATATTATGAACCTCATATCTTTATCAAGATAAGTAAAGACTCCAACACGATCCTCAGCAAATCCGAACTCATCTGGATACATAGAGAAGACAGAAGCTAGATGCTCGTCTTGCGTTATGAAAGAATATCCTTGTTTAGTACCGAATTTAAGGTAAATCCAGTCTTTTTCCGAAAATAACTGAGAGAGTTCCAAAAACAGATTGAATGATTTCTCGAAATTATAAGGAGAAATAATAAAAGTAACTTTACCCAGTTCACTTTGATATATGGAACCTTTCTCATCTTGCTTTTTCCCAATTGTGTAGATTATTTTGATTCCATACACTAGAATAGTTAACTTATCTTTATTCGGGGCGTATGCGTACCTTAGATTGTGCGTAATAAGGTATTGTTTTATGTTCTCGAAATACAATTCGACGTTATATGTAACTTTTCCGCCGTTCCCATCCCCGTACTCTGTTAGCAATTCATAATGAATCGTATTAAAAACATCTCGCAAATCAAATACAGACGATCCATTCTGATAAGCAAGCATATTCGCATAATCAACATCTGAAAAACTCTCTTTAAAGCGATATTCGAACTTTTTGTTTATTACTGAAATAAAATTATTAAGCCCATCACCTGAAGTAATGTTGAATCCTTGGAGTAAGCTTAAAGGTGCTTTTAAAAGGGCTACATCAATGCCAATTCCTACAGGGATAACATCAATACTTTTTGAGTATGCAAAACCTGCTTCAAAATAGATCCAACTACTAGAAATTGAATTAGGGCTCACAAACACAAACATCACTGAAGCGTGCTTTAAACCGTCTTCAATTTTGTGTACCCAGTTACTTCCAAAGGGGATGCTTTCACCATCGCTTGAAAGGAAAATATCCAGTACTCCACCAGTAATGGAATCCAATTTGGTTTTGATTTCAAGCATTGGTTCCTTATCTTTACTAGAATGGCTAAAAAAAATGGTTGGTTTTTTCATCTTTTAGTAGGGCTCCTTGCATCAAAAGTTAAGATAAAAGACACTCATCAAAAATTACATGGAATAATACCTTCGCGATTTCTGTCAGAGACTAGGATTTAGCAAGTTATAATATTTTTATTGAGGTGACCTGTGGCTTATATTTTGCCGTTCATTATGGTACTACTTAAGAATCACCTTGAAAACTGAATTTATTACTTTGTAAGACATAGCTAATAAAGGAGTAAAGTTCAAATTTTAACAAGTTGTTTCGGCCGTTTAACGAAACACTCACTTATATTTTATGATATAAGGTGAAAGACCAAAATATGGTTTATTCTTTTGATATTCCTAAATATTCATGAAATGCAGGATTAATTTTATACCTTTTAGGTTTACCTGAGCGCTCAGCAAATTTCTGAGCTAGCTTATTAGTAATTTGGGAAGGTCTCTTCTCACTGAAAAATTCAAATTTATTGGGCATTGTCTCCTGACCGATAAAAGTTATTTCACATAATATCTCTATTAATTCATTAGGAGCTTCCGTAGCCATAGTAATACAATGCAATAGTTCCTCATGGTTGATTATTTCAAATTGCCCTGCAAATTCAAAAAGAATAGCTTCTAAGTTTCTTATTCTCTTTCCATTCTCAGGAAGCAAAGAACTAAATGCATACTCAGAATATGCATATTCTGCCGCAATGAAATCTGCTTCAGTTACCTTGCTATGGTTATTGTTTAAAGCCTCTTGAAGTGCCATTTTAAATAAGAATATGATGTCTCGCGGTCGTGGTATAATTAATTCTTGTATATACTTTCTTAGCGGTTTTCCTTTTACTGTACTGCAAAAGTAGTCATTCCAGAATGAATCTGGGCTAGTAATTCCATTACTACTATAATTAATTCTTTTTTCAATTACTCGAAATAATAGTTGTGAATCCGTCCAATCTAGATGTTTAGTTGCGATTTTATCCCGCTCGGGTGTTAAGCTCATTACTCTTGAGAAGATATCACTTCTTAAGAATACGATTAATGATACATTTACAGGCTCATGTTTATAAGTGTTTCTTTGGAATTCAGAAGTGATTTTTTGAACAACATTAAGCAATCCTAATAATAAATCGCTTAAACTACTAAGATTTGCACTATCATTCCAACCTTTATCTAAATTATCAATTAATATTTTTACACCTTCCTTTCTTTGAAGGGTAGAACCTAAGTGTCTTCTTAGTTGTGTAAGCATACTAGAGTGTAAGTATTCGCTTATTTTTTTTCGTTGCTCATCAATACTGTCTCCGACGTTAACTTTTTTTAGTTCCTTAACTGCATTTTCTAATCTCAATGTGAAATCTGCATTTATAATTCGAGAATTGTTACTAACATATAATTCAAACTCTTCTTCTGCCTTTGTCTTCTCGTAATGTAAAGGCTGACTATCCAGCCATTCATAGTATTGTTTTGAAATTTCAGTATATATAAGGTATTTCCAAATACTCTCAATAAAATTTCCTTGCTCTGAGTTAGCACGAAGTTGTTCCATAATATCAAGGACACCCTCAAACTCATGACCTTGTGGCTGAATAGACACTACAAAATTCCTTCTGTCATCAGATAGAGTCTTCTTAAGTTTTATTAAATTTGCTGTTTTCCCAGTTCCCTTTCGTCCAACGAATAATATTTGTTGGGCTTTTAGTGCTTCATTATATTCTGCAGTTTCGAGAAAATATTCTGTTAAATCTTTTGACTCATTTTCTGCTACATAGTCGCCAACTATTAGGTTGTTCAACTGACCAACTGCAGACTGGTCAGCTTTGAAGGTTTTATGTTCGTCCACCATAGTTTGGTATTCATCAATTAAAGGTGACAACCACTCTCTAGCAATCTCTTCACACTGAGATGGAGTGGAGTGAGTTTTAACATCTTCATGATAATCAAGAGGAGCTACAAAAGGATGATGAGCAAGTAATATAAAAGGAATTTTAAGTCCTTTTGCAAGACCTGCTATCATTGATTTTCGCGCCAAATCATGCTCTCCTTCAATTTCACTATTTTGTTTATGGAAATGTATAATCACTCCAAATGAATGAGGGAGAAACTTAAGGTACCAATTTAGTGGCTGAATTGCCTCAGAAAGATCGTCAATTTTTACTGGAAGCTTGGATTTTTCTTGAACTAATGTATGTAGTAAGCTAGAAGAACTAGTCCCTGCCTCACACTTTAAGTATAAGAGATTACGGTTAATATCAGGATCATTGAAAATTATGGTTGGCTTATCTGTATGTTCATAAGGAATATCTGAATAAAAAATTGATTGAAGTTCAATTGCATTTTGATATACAGAATACCCAATTCCAGTAATAAGATTAAACATCTTATAGTTGGTAGCAGCATTAGTATGGGTTGAATTAACTGAAATCCAAATAGCCTTTTTCTTAGCTATTGCATAACCAAGCTCATACAATACGTTATTGTTCAAATACGTCAGATCACACATGAACAAGTCACATTCATCAATTGCTTTTAAAATGTTAGTTATAATGGGTTTACCACTGATTGAAAAATCTTCCCATGATGTAATGTTTACTTCATTAGATACTTCATTAATTTCTGCGATAGCTTTAATTATGTGTTCAGAACTACTACTAGAATATGCGTAAAATGCTTTTTTTTTCTTCAAAATTCTTTCACCTCGATTTATATAATTTATTCTTAGAATATTTTAACACTTTTTCTTAGATAGGGTTGATATATTTCTCTACTTAATTTGAAAACATTTGAATGTTAACAAAATTTGTGCAAGTTAACTTTGTTCGTTTAAAATTTATATATAAATTGATATAAAGCTCTATATGCAAAATTAGTTTAAGCTAGACTGTTACTAATAGTATAAGCACTAAATGAATTTTCTCTCAGTATTCTACGGGGGAATGGTCGTTTAGGTTTTGGTATTTGTTATATAGAGCAGAAAAATTGAGACAATCAAGATCACTAATCGGGAAGGGTCACATCAACAAATTAACAAAACAAAATGTACCAACACCTCATGTTAATGGTAAATCAATACCAGGAGCGTTAGACCAGCTAGACCAGATGAGATTCCTAAGAAGAGGTAGAGATGATGAACACATTAAAATGGCTTCAAAACTGGTATCATGAGAACTGTAATGGTGATTGGGAGCATTCATACGATGTGAAAATTGATACAGTGGATAATCCCGGTTGGTCTGTCGAAATCAAGTAATCATAATCATTTAACTGCGTTGGATATCAGCCATAATCCAGCATTGAAAAATTTTAAGATGTTTTAATAACCGCATCACGAAGCTGGACATCATTCACAATAAACAACTGGAAGAGCTCTACTGCTCGTAAAATAAACTTGCGGAGCGGGATTCTAAACAAAATCCCATGTTGGAGAGACTTCAATATGCGGACAACCTGATTACAGAACCGGATTGTGTGGTGCCGGGGGTTGGAACTTTTCAATACAATGTTTCGTTGATCAATTATATTGTAACCGTGCCGTATAAGGGGAGAGAGCTTGTAGTTACAGCAAGTGTACCTACCAAAGCAGCTATGGAAGTGCTCACTCCTGTCATTGAAGTAGCGGACACTTCAACTCATTGGAGAAGCCCATCCATATGAGGATGTGAATGAATTGGTTATGACTGAAGTGGAATTTCAGGAAGGTGTCACTTTAAAGTAGGGTATGACGCAAGCGATACTCCTGCTGGTCGACTTTGTCTATATGCGGAGTTTGACGGCAGACTTCAAATGTCTGAAAGACTCATCTATGAATCGTATTAAAGGATAGGATGAAACCTATTCGAACGAATTAAAGCCACGAGATCGTGGCTTTTTGTTTTATCATTGAACTAGTTTGTCATTTTATATGTTACTCAGCGTGCATTTTGTTGAAGCTAACATATTCGTTAATCGGTTTACGGTAACCGCGTGGGCGCTGTTTGGCTTCCGACTTTTTGCCGATGGTGATCAGCATAACGGGTACGTAATGGTTAGGGATTTCCAGACTCCGTTGCAGTTCTTCCGAGTCAAAACCAATCATTGGACAAGTGTCCCAACCGCGATCCTGAGCGATCAGCATCAATTGCATGGCAGACAGGCTGGCATTGCGAATCGCATCCTCACGTTGGAAGAATCTGCCACGAGATTCGTAAAACTCGGTGACACTTTGGGATTCCTGCTCGTATTGGAACGGAGTAAGAGCGCCCAGGTTCAGCAGGCCTTCGTTAATAGTACGGATATGATGATGCGCATTGACGTCGCCCAATACCACGATGACCGCAGAAGCTGTTTTTACCTTATATTGCTGGGATGCTTCATAGACTTTCTCTTTCTGTTCCTCGTCTTTAATTACAAGATAGTGCGTGTGTTGCAGGTTAAAGGCAGATGGTGCAAATTTGTTCAGGGCAAACATTTCTTGCAGTTCAAGATCCGAAATTTCAATTCCTTCTTCAAAAATAACGGCCGATCTACGGTTTTTGACTAGATTCTCCAACTCACTCATGGTAGTTTCCCTCGCTTATGTATGATTTATAAACTGACTATAACACACTTAGTTACTTTATGTAAGTATTATTTTAGAATAAGACAAGGATTGTCTGCCATACGCTAAAATAAAACACTAGAGGTGATTCATGAAAGCATTGATCGCAAGGTATATGGGAGGACATGACCCTCATGAATTTCGGGTATATGTGATCCAATCTTCGACGTTAAAACGTTTTGTAGTCGTGGAGATTATTCTAGGCCCTATCGTGTACAATGTCGCACTTTATTTGTGCCATAATGTAATACTTGCTGGCGTAGGCTCTTGGGCTGGAACAGAAGGTCTGAAGAGACTGCCACTGGTCTTTAGAAAAATCGTTGGGACATGATGAGGGGTGTAAATGAAAGATTGAAGCAGAAGAGGGCCAGTTGCGGCCCCATCTTCTCCTTCAGTCATGTTATCTATAGTAACGCATCTGTTATCTGATCTAATAACTGTCGAAGCTTTGGGTTCAAACCTGCCTTATTTAGCACGTTCCAAATACTGCTCCAGCGTAAGTTTCTGGTTGGTAATCTCACCAGCAATATACACCCCTACATAACGTACATGCCATGGCTCATAGGAGTAACCAGTCAATTTCTCCTGATCTTTGCCATAACGGATGATGAATCCGTACTTGTGGGCATTGGCTTTCAGCCATTTGCCTTCTTTGGTGTTGCCAAAGCTTTGCTGAAGATCATAACCAGCCGAAGCGCTGGAGATATCCATAGCTAGACCGGTCTGATGTTCGCTTTGTCCTGGCCGAGCACTTGTTTTATTGGCAACAGCTTCACCTTTGATGCTGGCATTACGGTCAAAGATCGATTTCTGAGTCGCATACGAGCGATAGCCCGACACCGCTTTGATATCGATGCCGTCTTTTTTGGCAGCGGCAAATAATTTCTCTATCGCGGTTGCAGCCACTTTACGCATCTGTTTCTTCGGACTGGAACCTGAGAAGCTAAAAGGAATATTAGGTACAACCAAATCTTGAGGTGCATAAGTTGAAGGCAGATTTCTCTTTTTATTGACAAGCACAACTGTACTGGACACATTGGTCACGGTTGCCACATTTTTAATCGTTTTGATCGTACGACCAGGTGCATTATCATGCAGAAATTGAGTGAAGCTAGAGCTTGCCGCAGACGCGACGGGATTCAGGCTTGAAGTGATGGGAAACGTAGTAAAGGCAGAACCTGCTACAACAGAGCCTACGAGAATTGTAGATATGATGGATTTACGAGTAAAAGGTTTCATGATGTGTGTTCCTCCTCGGAATATATGAATCTATATACCGAGTATACTAGAGGATTATATCCATAGGTTCTCCAATTGTTTCCGAGTTGTAAACAAAGTTTGCTATATAAGTTGAACCAAAGATATTTACACTGGACACTACGATGACAGAACAACCTTCCGATCGCTGTTATCCCCAGATTTTTTGAATTCCCCTTATAGGGGGAAATCCGGGGATAGCGTATGCTTCCGATGCAGCTTTCTTTCAGAAAGCTTTTAGGCGAACACTTTCGTTTCTTCAGGTTTTTTCTGTCCTCTCCGTTTCGTGTAAATGTTTAGTTCATCTTTTATAGAGTCTTTTTTGCAACTTTGATAGAGGCATATAAACAAAAACACGTTAAAAAAGCCGTTGCATTAGATGCAACGGCTTTTGATGTAAAGAGAGATAATGCTAGATTACTTCAAGTATGCTGGAGACTGTGTTATAGCATGCAGGCGTCGGATCCACCGGAGCTTCCCGCAGTTACTGCACGGGTGTCACGAACGCGAACGTTGGCGCTGAGCACACCAGAATCACTGCTTAATTTGAAAGAAGGATAATTCTCTTCTGTATCCAGCTTCATGTGTTGTTCAAGGTTTAGCTGCTGCTTCGGATCAACATAGAATGGCACCAGATTGGTTTCAATCTGCGCGTCGAGAGCCGCAAGTTCATCAGCAATGATAATAGCGATAACTCCGTTACATCCGCAACCTTCCAAGTCATAGATCACTTTGAAATATCCAGGTTGGTCATTCAGGCTTTCCGTTAATCGTTTGGCAGCCAAATCTGTAATTTGAATATACATATAGGTACACTCCTTTATATGTGGTCATGGTTGTAAGTGGTAAAAGAATTCATTCAGCTTCTATTCCCATTATACCACTTTGGCAAAAATCAAAGCATTTATTTTCTTGACTGATCAGTCTGGAAAAGGTATTCTTTAGTTAATGAATAGGGAGGTGAGGTCTGAAATTGGGAAGAGCCAAGGAGTTTGACACGGAGACCGTTCTAAGAAAAGCAACGTCTGTATTTGGAGCGTACGGTTATGAAGGTACATCTTTGAGCTTACTGCTGAGTGAACTTGGCATTGCGCGGCAAAGCCTGTATGACACCTACGGAACTAAACATGATTTATTTGTCTCTGCTCTTAAATTCTATATTCAGCAGAAGACAGAAGCGGGAATCAGACTATTAGACGAATGTACAAGTGTGAGGCAAGGCGTGACGGAGTTGTTCAACGAAGCGGTTAACGTGTTGACAGACAACGAACGTCGTAATGAATGTTTCATCATTAACAGCGCGGTTGAACAGGCACCACAAAATCACGAAATCGCGGCCTTTATTCAAACCACTAACCAACAAATGGAAGATGTTTTTCATACTGCGCTGTTACGAGGCCAGAGGAGTGGCGAACTGAGGCATGCAGAGGAAGAATTGCCCGGTCTTGCCCGTTTTCTGAATTATTCCCGACTCTCATTGACCTTTACGGCGAAGAGCGGTGCAAGTACAGAAGCGCTGCGAGATTTTGTCCAGATGACCCTAAGGGCTATGGATTAACGTTTTACATGATTCGAGTAAGAATTCTTTACGTTTTCTTAAAAATGGACGCTTAGGGCGTTTATTTTTTGACTATTATAGACCGATTGGTCTGGAAAAAAAACACCAAACAAACTGAAGGAGGAAATAAGGATGACACAATCTCAGCAGTTGGAAGAGGGCAATAGTATACCGTATCGGATCATGCATGGATTTACTCAATTGCTACTGGAGGGAAAACTGGAACAATGGTTGGAGTTATATACATCTGACGCTATTTTCGAATTCCCATATGCACCAGCAGGATATCCTCAGAAACTGGAAGGCAAAGCCGCAATTACGAATCATCTTCATAATCTACTGGGGATGATTGAAATTCAGCAGTTTTCTGAACCGGTGATCTTGGCTGATTCCACGAAACAACAGTTTGTGGCTGAATTTACTTGTAAAGGGCGTTCATTAGTTACAGGCAAGCCATACAACCAAACGTACATCTCTGTAGTGAGCCACTCTAATGGAAAAATTACACATTATAAAGACTATTGGAATCCGATGGTCGTACTCGAATCGGACTTAGGAGGAAACAAGCATGATCAATGATAAACCGTTGACACTTATTACCGGAGCTAATGGAAAGACAGGAAGCCGTGTTGCGGCCATACTTCAAAAGCATCATTATCCGGTGCGTTTGGCAGGAAGAACTAAACCATCTCTTTCTGGTTCTGCCGATAATTATGTCTATTTTGATTGGTATGATTCCGAGACATATGCGCTGGCGCTGAAAAATGTGAATCAGGTGTACCTTGTCATGCCAGTCATGGATATGAACCCAGAAGACGTCATCATTCCGTTCATCAAGGAAGCATTGTGGAACGGCGTTAAGCGATTCGTTTTACTTGGCAGTGCTTCAATTGATGAAGAGGGTCCTATATTTGGCAAAGTACATCAGTATATAAAAGCCCATGCTCCTGAGTGGGCTGTATTGCAGCCTTCCTATTTTATGGAGAACTTTACGGAGGGACCGCATCGGGAGACGACAAAACAACTCGGGAAAATATACAGTGCTACGGGTGAAGGGAAAATTGGATTTGTTAGTGCAGATGATATCGCGGCAGTTGCGTTCCATGCTCTGACGGATATTGTTCCTCATAATACGGAGCATATTATTACAGGGCCGGAGACGTTGTCCTATGGACAGGTTGCAGACGTCTTGAGCCGTGTACTGGGTCAGTCCATCCAGCATGAATCTTTGTCCGATGATAAATTGAGGAACATCATGATTCGCGCAGGAATGTCAGAAGAATACGCTGCTGCCCTCGCAGGACTGGATGTGCCTATCCGTGAGGAGGGGAGAGAAGATCAAACGACGGATACGGTGAAAAAATTAACGGGGAATAACCCGATTTCATTCGAGCAATTTATTCAGAATCATATGGAAGTATGGAAATAATGGAAGAAACATTTTCATATTATGAGAAGACGGTGCCTAGTGCCCGTCTTTTTGCATGTCTACCAGCATGTTGACATCGTTGATTCGAATATGGATCTCTCCCTAACAAGGGACACTAAGGAAAGCAGTGATTATACGAACACACTTTTGGGGAAATAGATGAAGATGAATGTTAGGGCGTGTCTGAAACACGCCCTAGATAAAGGGGCGAAGAGAGCGAATGATTCAGTTCGAAAATGTATCAAAACAATATCCTGATGGAACAACGGCTTTGCGTCAGGTTAACCTCAACATTAACAAGGGAGAACTGTTTGTCATGATTGGTCCGAGTGGATGTGGCAAAACCACCATGCTCAAAATGATCAATCGCCTGATTGAACGAACAGATGGAACAGTGCGCATTAATGAACGCCCAATCGATGAATACAACATTCACGAATTGCGCTGGAATATAGGATATGTGCTGCAACAGATTGCACTATTCCCGCATATGACAATTGCCGAAAATATTGCAGTTGTTCCTGAACTCCGAAAATGGAAGTCAGATCAAATTAAGGAGCGTGTACATACGTTACTGGACATGGTGGGTTTGCACGGAGATACGTACAGTGAGCGTAAACCGTCCGAGTTATCCGGAGGACAACAGCAGAGAATTGGTGTGTTGCGTGCACTCGCTGCCGATCCCGAGATAGTTTTGATGGATGAACCGTTCAGTGCACTCGATCCAATGAGTCGGGAGAAATTACAGGATGATATTTTGGATATCCAGCGTCAGATGAAAAAAACAATTGTGTTTGTCACCCATGATATTCAGGAAGCGATGAAGCTGGGGGATCGCATCTGCATTATGAAGGATGGACAGGTTTTGCAGGTAGGCACCCCGGAAGAACTGATCCGACAGCCAGCGAATGATTTCGTACGTGAATTTGTTGGAAGTCCTAACACCGATACGAGTTCACAATCTGATTTTGATCTCGAATCCATCATGTCACCACTCTCACCGGGTCATGTGCCAAAATCAGCTAAAACCGCCGTTCCTGTATCCATTACGTTGACGGAGTTAGTTGATATCATGGCTTACCATGACCATCTGCTGGTTGAACGTAACCGCCAGATTATTGGCGAGATCAGTCGAGTTGATCTGATGAAATACTGGTCTGATCAGTTACAGGAACGAGGTGAAGGACATGAGTAGATTCACGGAGGTATTCAGTGAGCGCAAAGGTCAGTTGTTGTCTGCTCTGCTGGAACATATTCAGATCTCATTTATCGCATTGTTCTTTGCTGTCCTCATCGCTATTCCGCTTGGTATTTACTTGACACGCAAGCCAAAAGTCGCTGAACCGATTATTGGGGTTACGGCTGTGTTGCAGACGATACCTTCCTTGGCGCTTCTCGGATTGCTCATCCCGTTATTCGGCATAGGCACACTTCCTGCAATCATTGCACTGGTGGTGTATGCGCTGCTTCCGGTACTCCGCAACACGTACACAGGCATATCCGAAGTTGACCCTTCCATGGTGGAAGCAGCGAATGCGATGGGCATGAATAGTTGGCAACGTCTAATCAAAGTGGAACTGCCACTGGCGATGCCTGTTATTATGGCCGGAATTCGGACCGCGATGGTCCTGATTGTAGGAACAGCCACACTTGCTGCCTTGATCGGCGCAGGAGGTTTGGGTGCATTAATTTTGCTGGGCATTGATCGGAACGATACCGCATTGATCATCCTTGGAGCCATTCCGGCCGCATTGCTGGCGATTTTGTTTGATGTACTATTACGTCAGTTCCAGCGGTTATCCTTCAAGAAAACATTGGTTACCTTGGGTTCGCTAGCTCTGATCGCGATACTTGTGATTACCATTCCCTTCGTGGCACGTGGTGGACAGAAGGATCTCGTCATTTCCGGGAAATTGGGGGCGGAACCCGAAATTCTCATTAATATGTACAAATTGTTAATCGAAAAAGATACAGACCTGACCGTTGAACTAAAACCCGGATTAGGCAAAACACCATTCCTTTTCAATGCACTCAAGTCGGGTGATATTGACATCTATCCCGAATTCACGGGGACAGCGATCTCCGAATTTATGAAGGAAACGGCTGTGAGCACCGATCGGACAGAGGTGTACGAACAGGCAAGAGATGGAATGCTGAGCCAGTTCAACATGGTGCTTCTGAACCCTATGGATTACAACAATACGTATACGTTGGCCGTTCCAAAGAGCATCGCAGATCAATACAATCTCAAGACCATTTCGGATCTCAAACCGGTTGAGCAGCAGATCAAGGCAGGATTCACGCTGGAATTCTCGGATCGGGAAGACGGATACCTTGGCATACAGAAAAAGTATGGGATTGAATTTCCGAACGTTGCAACAATGGAACCCAAGCTTCGCTATGGTGCTCTTCAGCGCGGAGATATCAATCTCGTTGATGCTTACTCCACAGACAGTGAGTTGAGACAATATGAACTCGTTGTGCTGGAGGATGATCAGGAGTTATTCCCACCGTATCAAGGCGCGCCGATGCTTCGTCAAGAAACGGCAGATCAATATCCACAACTGGTTGAGGTGCTGAATCAGCTTGCTGGCAAAATTACGGATGATGAGATGCGTCAGATGAACTATGACGTGAACGTAGAGGGAGAGAATCCTGAACAGGTTGCAGCAGAGTACCTTAAACAGACTGGATTGCTATAACAACTTCAGGCATCACTGCAATAGATGTACCAAAAGGATGAGGAGGGACCATGATGACACAAGAAACGTATGACTTGATTGCGATTGGCACAGGAAGCGCGGCAAGCTCTGTAATTACCCGTTGCGCTGAAGCTGGATGGAAAATCGCTGTAATTGATGAACGTGAGTTCGGCGGAACGTGTGCACTGCGTGGCTGTGATCCCAAGAAAGTGCTGGCTGGAGCGGCTGAGCTGATTGACTGGAATGAACGGATGCAAAGGAAAGGAATTCAGGGACAGGCGACCATCAACTGGTCTGAACTTATGGCCTTTAAACGCACCTTTACCGAGAGCATACCTAGAGCAAGTGAAGATCAATTCAAACAGGCCGGAATGGATACGTTCCATGGTAAAGCTTCATTTGTCGATGAAAATCATATTCAAGTTGGAGAAGAAGTGCTCCATGGGAAACACATTCTGATTGCTACCGGTGCAAGACCTGCGCCACTTGAGATTGAGGGCTCGGAGCATCTTCTATATAGTGATGACTTTCTGGATCTGGAACAGCTGCCGGATCGATTAGTTCTGGTAGGCGGTGGATACATTGCATTTGAGTTTGCGCATATTGCGGCCAGAGCCGGGACGGAAGTCCATATCCTGCATCGGAGTGAACAGCCTCTGAAGTCGTTTGATGCGGAGCTTGTAGAATGTTTGTTGCAAAAATCAAAAGAGATCGGCATTCATGTTCACTTGAACGCGGAGGTGAAGTCCATACGGCAAGAGGGGAACGCCTATGTCGTTCATGGCACACGTAATGGTGCAGATCACCAGTGGCAGTGCGGACTTGTCGTTCATGGAGCGGGGCGTGTTCCTAATGTGGATGGGCTGGAATTGGAGAAAGCCAACGTCAGCTACAGCAAAAAGGGGATTACGGTGAACGAGTACTTGCAAAGTGAAAGTAATCCGAGAGTGTATGCTGCTGGCGATGTAACGGATACAAAAGGGTTGCCTTTAACCCCGTTAGCAGGTCAGGAATCCCGGGCTGTATCGTTCAATTTGTTGGAGGGAAATCAACACAAACCTAATTATAAGGTGATGCCTTCCATTGTGTTTACTGTCCCTGCCCTTGGAGCTGTAGGTATGAGCACGGAACAAGCCAAGAAAGAGGGCTACGAGGTGCAGGTAAATGATATGTCGAAATGGTATACTTACAAGCGAACTCATGAAAAATTTGCCATGGCCAAAGTGGTGATCGACAAATCAACCGGGCGTATTCTGGGTGCGCATGTGCTCGGGAGCAAAACAGAAGAATTGATCAACCTTTTTGCAATGGCGATTCAGTTCAATCTGACTATCGATCAGTTAAACACCATGAATTTTGCATATCCTACTGCTGCATCGGATCTGGGTTCTTTAATTTAGAAGTGATGAAGTGGTGATGAACTCCCCTTTGGGATGGAAGGAAGGATGAAAATAACGATGTCATCGGATTTTATTGGGCTTCATGAAGGCAAGTGGACTAAGGAACCCGTTGCTGCACGGATGGATGGGGATCGTTTCGTTGTGGAAGCTCGGGAAGGCAGTGACTTCTGGGAGAACACATTCTACGGGTTCTGTCATCGGGATGGACATGCCATGCTTGCTCCATGGGACGGAACGGAAGCGATTGAGGTATCGTTTGATCTAAGCTCATTCACCGAATTATATGACCAAGCGGGATTAATGTTATGGTACGGAGAAGACCAATGGATCAAGGCCGGAGTTGAGGTCAATGATGGTGTGGCACATGTTGGAGCCGTCGTGACGGATACATATTCGGATTGGTCACTCTCTCCTGTGCCAGAGTGGGGTGGACGAATCGTAACAATCAGAGCCTCCTACAGTAATGAGGCTGTTGTCATTCGTGCACGCACAGATGAGCATCCTTGGCGTACGATTCGGGTTGCACGGTTTGCCTATCCAACGAACAAACATGCAGGTCCATTTCTGTGTTCACCAAAGCGTGCAGGGTTCGAGGTAGCCTTTACCAAGTGGAGATCCACGACACCCGATCAAGACTTGCATACAGATCCGCCGATTACAGATTAAAACAAGTTAAGATGCACGATAAACAATAAAACATGAACAGGTGTATCTGGCTTAGAAAGCAAGACAACACAAATAAGCAAGTCTTCCATTAACGGAGGACTTGCTTATTTGTGTGTTTAAACTTTGGACTGTGAAAAGTCTCCAGTTACTCATTTCATCATTCACCGGGTACAGTGAGTTCTTTTCGCACATACAATAGAGTGCTTGCGAACTTTACTTGAGTTTAACGTTTATTTACTGGTGTCCGTATCCAGGGACTGGGGTTCGGTCTCTTTTTCAACCTCATCATAATTGGACTTATTGAACTCCAGCATACGCTCCTCGTAATCGTCCAGGAACCATAACGGGTCCATACTGTCTTCCTCACCGTTGTAATTGATCACGATTTCTTCGCCAGCTTTGATGTCTGTATACGCGTAGAAGTCAAAGGTGTGGTTATCAAAATTGATATCGTAAGTAGCGTTAGGTTCATAGGAGTGGTTGATCAGACTGCCATAGCCGAGCAGAATCGCGGTATGATTCACCCCATATTCGAACACGTAATCTTCCAAAATCGTTTTTTCGACATGCTCATGATCTTCATTTGGGTAAGGCACAACGGGTGCCTGATGGATAAGCGTTCCTTTGGCAATATCAACGGTAGCAAATACCCCGCGGTTAAACTCACCACCATCACCCAACTTGGATTGTTTCACTTCAATCATAATCTTCACCTGATGCTCTTCGAAGAGCTCCGTTCTATATAATAGTAATTCGTTAAGGCAAAATTTTAACCCATACTTTCATATAAGGCAAATTTCAGACAAAAAGGTGCAATAATTTTTAATATGGCGTTGAGTTGTGCAGGATATAACGCTTATAATATACAAAGAATTAAGTCTATATAGAAAAGGTGTCATGAATGAGCATATTAAATGTAGAAAAATTAAGTCACGGTTTTGGTGACCGTGCTATCTTTAACGACGTTTCATTCCGCCTCTTGAAGGGCGAACATATTGGTCTGATCGGGGCCAATGGTGAAGGTAAATCCACCTTCATGAACATTATTACAGGAAAACTCCAGCCGGATGAAGGCAAGGTGGAGTGGTCCAAACGGATGCGTGTTGGTTATCTGGACCAGCATGCTGTATTGAACAAAGGCCAATCAATCCGTGACGTACTTCGCGGCGCGTTCCAGTATTTGTTTGACATGGAACAGGAAATGAATGATATGTATGGCAAAATGGGCGATGTTACACCGGAGGAGCTTGAACAACTGCTTGAAGACGTGGGTACGATTCAGGATACACTGACAAACCAGGATTTCTACATGATCGATGCCAAAGTGGATGAAACCGCACGTGGTCTGGGTCTGACGGATATCGGTCTGGATAAAGACGTCAATGACCTGAGTGGTGGACAGCGTACCAAAGTATTGCTTGCCAAGCTGCTGCTAGAAAAACCCGATATTTTGCTGCTCGATGAGCCTACGAACTATCTGGATGAATTGCATATCGAATGGCTGAAACGTTATTTGCAGGAATATGAGAATGCTTTTATTCTGATCTCTCACGATATTCCGTTCCTGAACAGTGTAATCAACTTGATCTATCACATGGAGAACCAGAATCTAACTCGTTATGTGGGCGATTATGATCACTTCCAGGAAGTGCATGAGATGAGAAAACAGCAGCTGGAGTCGGCTTACAAACGCCAACAACAAGAGATCGCTGACCTCAAGGACTTTGTAGCGCGGAACAAAGCAAGTGTAGCTACACGTAATATGGCGATGTCCAGACAGAAGAAACTCGACAAGATGGATGTCATTGAGATCGCCAAGGAGAAACCGAAACCGCAGTTCAACTTCCGTGATGCAAGAACATCCGGCAAGCTCATTTTTGAAACCAAAGGACTTGTGATTGGTTACAACGAACCGTTGTCCAGACCACTGGATCTGCGTATGGAGCGTGGACAGAAGATTGCCCTCGTTGGTGCGAACGGAATTGGTAAAACAACCCTGATGCGCAGTATTCTGGGTGAAATTCAAGCTCTGGAAGGAACCGTTCAACGTGGTGAACATCTGGAGATTGGTTACTTCCAGCAAGAGATGAAGGATGCCAACTACAATACGTGTATTGAAGAGATCTGGCAGGAGTTTCCTTCGTATACCCAATTCGAGGTGCGTGCTGCACTTGCAAAATGTGGTTTGACTACAAAACACATTGAGAGCAAGGTAGCTGTACTGAGTGGTGGCGAGAAAGCTAAAGTGCGTCTCTGTAAGCTGATCAATAATGAAACCAACCTGCTTGTGCTCGATGAGCCGACGAACCATCTGGACGTTGATGCCAAGGAAGAGTTGAAACGTGCGCTCAAGGCTTACAAAGGCAGTATTCTTCTGATTTCCCACGAACCGGAATTCTACCGTGATGTCGTTACGGAGACGTGGAACTGTGAGTCGTGGACAACAAAGGTATTCTAAATAGAGGTTGTTCAAAAAGTCCGCTTTTGATTACGAATCATGTACGAGCTTGCGAACAAGCTCGAAGCGTGAGAAAAGGCGCGAATTTTGCTTGCAGAACAAGCAGAACTCGCGCCTTTTTTGCGTGGTTTTAACGAAAAATGTTTGAGCCCAATTCACAGTTGACAGCTTGAATAAGGCAATAATATAATTCAGGAAAGCGATTACATTTATATATTAAAAACCTGTTTCACTGCATAGGGGCAAAGAAAACACGGTATTCCGTATGAGTATCATTGCACTTAGAAGGGAAGACGGGTCTTTTTTTGCGCTCCAATGAAACCGGTTTCATTAAAATAAGGAGGTGGACAAGAGCTCGTTACTGACCACTGGTTGCTAAGGATAGGCTGAACAACAACACCGCGCATACAAGAACCATGCTTTCATCTTTCACGCCAAAGGAGAGAATGAACATTGGATAAACTCAGGAAACCCATGATATTTATGTTATCTGCAACACTTGCGCTGTCTTCGGGACCGTTGATGTTGCCGAGTAAGGCGTATGCCGATCTGAGCAGTATACCCGCCACGTTGTTGCAGGATGATTTTTCGGATGGGAATTTCACGGAATCACCCGCGTGGAACGTAAGCTCAGGCAACTGGGAAGTGTTCGCTGACCCGACAGATCCGTCCAACTTTACGCTTTTCCAGAGCGATACCAATGAAGGCGTCATCTCTACTGGAGACTCCATGTCGGACATGACCGTGTCCATGCGCTTTTACACGGGAGCCGGTCAGGGGTATCCGGGAATATTGCCGCGGTTTCAGGATAAGAGCAACTTTTACTATTTTCAAATGCAGGTTCCCAATAATAAACTCGTTTTCTCCAAACGGGTGAACGGATCAGACACAACTTTGAAAACGGTGGACTATGCTTTTGCCAAAGATGCATGGTACACGCTCAAAGTGGTGTTATCAGGTACCACCATTCGCGGGTATATCGCGGAAAACGGCTCCGATCGGTTGGTATTTGATCTGGTCGATCCTACATACGGGTCAGGTACTGTGGGCATTCGGAATAAGTGGCAGTCGGTACATGCAGATGACGTGACCATTGCCGAGCAACCGCCTGGGAACGATATTCAGCTCTCTATTGCTGAGCAGACGGCTTCTTCGGTTTCACTGCAATGGTCTGAAATCGCGGGAGCATCAGCCTATCGCTTGTACCGTTCCTCTACGCCTGAAGGCGGTTATTCTCTGGTAACCAGTACCGGAACTTTGGAACACATGGATGAAGGATTAACCGGGGATACGGTGTATTATTACAGGCTCGCTTATGAATACGGAGGCCTAACCGAATCATTATGGACTGCTCCGCTGGAAGTTCGGACGACAGCCGCAGCACCACAGGCTCCTGGCGAATTAAAGGCCGAGGCACTCAATGCCACAAGCGTGAAGCTATCTTGGTCCGCTGTGGACAAGTCAACTGGTTATCGCGTGGTTCGGGCCGAAGCTAGCAGTGAGCAATATGAGCAGATCTATGAAGGGAAAGGGCTCACATTCACAGATAATGCACTCGAGCCTGGCAACAGCTACAACTATCGTGTGACGGCCTATAACGTATCTGGGGAGTCAGCGGCTACTGTTGCAGAAGCCACGACATACTCTATTGACTCTCCAGCAGAGTTCGTTGCCACAGCTGTGAAGGATACATCAATCTCTCTGGGGTGGAATGTCCTGCCTGGATCTGATGTAACGTATACCCTGTCCAGGTCAACCGGTGCTACGGGTAAGTATCAGCAGGTCTATAGTGGCAATGAAAACACGTTTAACGATAGCGGTCTGACGATGGGCACAGGATATTTTTACATCATTCAGGCGACCGTGGACGGCGTAACTTCTCCAGCATCCGCACCGCTTGGTGTTGCGACAGTTCGCACAAGCATTACACCGGGGCAACTGTGGCCAGATCTGGACGGTAAGCCGATTGATGCGCATGGGGCAGGCTTTTTCTATGATGAACAGACGGAGATGTATTACTGGTATGGTGAATACCACACGGGCGGATGGCCAGCTGTTGGTGTGCGTGTGTATTCATCCAAGGATCTGATGAATTGGACGGATGAAGGCATGGCTTTAACAACACTTCAATCCATGGATGATTTTGACAATGACCCGTTGATTTCCGAATTGTATGCGGGGCGTGAAGACCGCGTGGATATCTGGGCAGATATCCGCAAAGGACGGATTATTGAACGACCAAAGGTCATCTACAACGACAAAACGAAGAAATACGTGATGTGGGCTCACATGGATGGCGACAAAGACCCCTATAACGATAATGCGAATTATGGTAAGGCACGGGCCGGTTATGCGATCAGCGACTCTCCAACAGGGCCTTTTGTGTATCAGAAGAGTTACCGGATGGACAGAGCTCCCGAAGGGGAGAAAGATTTCTTCCCAAGCGACCGGGGTATGGCACGTGATATGACGTTGTTTAAGGATGATGACGGTACCGGTTATCTGATCTATTCCAGTGAGGAAAACCTGACGCTGTATATCTCCAAACTGAATGAAGACTACAGTGACGTAACAGGGTGGCATAAGGAAGGACGAACGGATGACAAAGGCAATCCGGTACGAGATTCCACCTATCAGGCGGAATACGGCGTCGATTACGTGCGTGTGTTCCCGGGAGGGCAACGTGAAGCACCGGCGATGTTCAAGTATCAGGGGAAATATTATATTTTGACTTCCGGAGCTTCCGGTTGGGCCCCTAACGAAAACAAAGTGACGGTGGCGGACAACATCTTTGGCCCGTGGTCAACACAGACCAATCCGTTCGTGCGCACGTTGCCGAGTGATCCCGATCCAGGCAAAGCATTTGGCACACAGACGACTTCTGTCATACCGGTTGATCCGGAAAAAGGCAAATTCATTTACGTGGGGGATACGTGGAATGGTGGCAATTTCTCGAATGATGCTGCAAAATACGTGTTCTTGCCAATTGAGTTTGGAATAGGCTCCGACATCGCGATCAAGTGGTATAACAGCTGGACACCTGATCTGCTGAGTTCGATGGGCAAGGTAGATATTGCTGATCCGTTGCCAGAAGCCGTGGCGTTAGGCAAATTACCATCCCTGCCAACAACATTGAATGTGCGCGACGGTGGAACACTGGTATCAACGCCAGCAGTATGGACGATTGATAACCGGGCCATGACGGCAGAGGATTTTGCCAAGCCAGGACCGCTCACATTACAGGTAACGACACCGGAATATAACAACAAAAAGCAGGCAGTTCGCGTAAATGTCATTCCGGAGAATACACTCTATTTCGTGAATAGCGGAGGTTACGAAACGGCTGATTATAGTCTCATGGGTGCTTATATGAAAGGAACGCTTGCGAACCCGGAAACTGCGGATCAGATGTACGCTCCGGCTGAGGGACGTAATTGGGGTTATGTCAGCGCAGATGCACTGGCATCCGGTTCGAATGGCGGGGATATATTCTCGACCGTACGTTATCTGAACGGTGGCAATGTCAGCAATTCTCCTAAAGGCACGGACTTAACCTATAGATTTGATGTGCCAAACGGGTCATACGATGTGTACGCCGGATTCAACGATCCGTGGACCAATACATCGCGCAGAGCGAATTTAATCATCAATGGCACCAATACCGGAGCAGTTACTTTTACGCCTGCCAGTGTTAGAGCCCATAAAGGCATCGGCGTGTTGGAAAACAAGCTGGAGTTGACTGTGCGCAATACGGCATCGCAGGACCCGATGATTAGCTGGATTATGATCGTTAAACCTGACGCCGCGCCACCTGCAAATGATAGTGCTGGCCTTAATGCTGATGCGTTGGATTCAACGAGCGCAACGCTTCACTGGGATGCTCATCTTGGTGCGGCAAGCTACAAGCTTTACCGCTCAGATCGTGAGCAAGGTGAGTACGAGGTGGTCTATAACGGCAATGGACGGGAGTACACGGACAGTGAACTGAACCCCGGCACAGAATATTATTACAAAGTCGAAGCTTTTGATGCGACGGGGCAATCCTTAAAAGGCATATCTTCCGCTTATCAGGTGCACACGGTTCAGCAGAGCGCTGCCAATGTAGCTTCAGGCATTGCAGCATTGGAACAGCCTTCGGCAGGTGCGAAAAAACTGAAGTTACCATCCGTGCCGCAAGGTTTCACGGTGAAGATCGCTTCCAGTTCGGCACCGTCGGTCATTCAAACCGATGGAACGATTGTTCCACCATCTAAGGAAACAACAGTAACCCTGGAGTTGGAAATTACTCGAACTTCTGACGACAGTAGAGCCCTGACTATACCGTTGACAGTGAAGGTGCCGACAACTGTTCCTTCCCCTGGAGGCACGGACCCTGGTTCGGGCGGTAGTCCAGGAGGCAATTCTGGTGGAAATCCAGGAGATGGTTCTGGTTCATCCAGCAATGGCGGACAATCAGGAAGTGGTAACCCAAGTTCAGAGAATGCGGTACCACAACCTAAACCGGAGAAGGACCGTTCTGTTCTGGAGTTGCAGGGACAGTCCGATCAGAAGGGTGTAGTGCAGTCCAACGTGGATGCTTCCACCATCAAAGAGGCTTTCAAAGTTGCGCCTACAACAGAAGCGGGTCAGCGCTTGGTTGAACTTCGACTGAAGCCGGTCTCGGGAGCAACTGCATATGAAGTGTCTCTGCCTGTCTCTGCGTTGTTGGATCAAGGTGAATCACATGTGTTCAACATCGTAACTGAGCTGGGGACGTTGGAGCTTCCTGCGACACTGTTAACGAAAGATGCGGTTAGTGACGGTATTGCGTTAATCCGATTGGTCAGAACGGAGCTGCCGAAAACAGTCGCAGATCAGCTTGGCACGCAATATGGAGTCCAGCTTGAACTTCAACTGGATGGTCAACCATGGCCATCGGAAAGCAAGTTAATACTTCGTCTGCCTTTCCAATCCTCACAAAATGCTCAGCAGGATCGGATTGTAGCATTTGCCATTGGGGCGAACGGTGTGACAACCCCGTTGCCGCAAAGTTACTACGATCAAAAAAGCGGGCAGCTTGTATTTTCCGTAACATCACTCACAGGAAATTATGCTGTTGTGCCTGTGGAGCAGACATTCACAGATCTTGCAGAAGTGCAGTGGGCCAAGAAAGCAATGGAGGCTTTGGCTGTCCGAGGTGTAATTGATGTTGAGGCAAGTGGTGATTCCACGCAGTTACATCCAAAACAGGAGATGACCCGCGGCCAATACATGCAGTGGTTGATGACTGCGCTGGGCTTGAATGCTTCTTCCGGGAATGCGTTCTCTGATGTAAACGAAAAGGCTTCGTACTACGAAGCAGTTACAGCTGCGCGTTCGCTAGGTATCACCAGTGGTACTGGTGACGGGCGCTTCTTGCCAGAGTCCACGATCACTCGTCAAGAGATGATGACGTTGACAGTGAGGGCACTTGCGGCGGCTGGACTGGTTGACTCCGAGACAGCTGCAACAGATAACCTTACTCGTTTCCGCGACGCTTCGGAGATTCGCTCCTATGCCCGGGATAGTGTGGCATTACTTGTGGATCTGGGCATCGCCCACGGCTACAACAGTGAGGTGAAACCACTTGCCGAAGCGACCCGAGCCGAATCGGCTACGTTGTTATATGCGTTGATGAGCAAACTGGTATGGAATAAATGATGATACATCAGAATCATAGCGTGTGAAAAAGAAGGCTTACTTTGACCTGGAACCCAGGTTGGAGTAAGCCTTCTTGATTGTACGCCCGTCATGGGCGAAAAGTCAGTTACTCAACGAACAAGTAACCTCCTATCGTTTTGCAGTTGTTATCTGTAATATCTGCGAATTGTTAATTGTAATGTTTGCCGATTTGATATGCTTGCTCAAGCAAGCCTTCGATATGTTCTTTGGATTCTGAAATGGTTTCATAGAGGAATTCGACTCGGGATTCCTGCATTCTTGCATAACCTGCGATCCCATTATTCAGATAATTGGAGATCATGTTGTAATAGTCGTATTTATGGAATGAAGCCTCCGTTCCTCCAGCTAGCGCAATCCACAGTGCCTTTTTGGAGTTTGCCTTGTTCAGCAGCCCCATGTTCCATACCTTGTCCAGATAAGCTTTGAGCATGGAGGGGACGTTGTACCACCAGATCGGGAAAACAAATACAATGGCATCAGCCGCAAGCACACGATCCAGCTCTTTGCGAATCACAGGGGCATGCTGTTTATCGGGATTTTGCCAGTCTCGTTCATCTTCTACATCATATAGTGGATCAAATCCGTCATGATATAGATCGAGGATATCGATTTCATGGGAATTCTCCTGCATACCTTCTATAAAACGATTCATCACGGCAAATGTTAGGGAATCCTGTCTTGGGTGAGTAACGACCAGTTTAACTTTCATGTAGGAGTAACCATCCTTTTTTCTTTTTATTTTGGTTAAACATTCTGACCAATGTTATTATAAGTTTCATGACATCTTCTTGAGAAGTACGCACCTGAGAGTGCTGTAGATACTTTGGGGTTCTTCGGTTACTTTTAATAACGGATATACATATATGTGAATTATGGGGGAGTACAAGTGGAACAAGAAATGAAAAAATATGAGAGTGGTGTGCAGGCGATGCTGGAACTGGTCGGTGGAAAATGGAGGATTCTTATTCTGCATCAGCTGATATCAGGTAAAAAACGAACAAGCGAACTTCGCAGAGCCATTCCTGGCATTACCCAGAAGGTCTTAACCCAGCAGCTGCGTGAACTGGAAAAGAATGAAATCATCCATCGGATCATTCATCCTCAGATTCCGCCCAAGGTAGAGTATGAGCTGACAGAGTACGGCTTGACACTACAGGACATCATTGACCGCATATGTCTATGGGGAGAGAATCACTTGGACAGAGTATACGGAGATAAAAGCAGAGTGCTTGGAGATCATTTTAGTGACTATATTCCACTTTCAACTTCAACTTGAGCTGGCCGCCAAATTAAAATTAAAACAAAAACCGTCCTTGATTTGAAAAGGAGGGTTTTTGTTGTTTTTTGTCCTTTATCAGCGAAACTGATAAATGCTATAAAATCATTGAAATTGACCCTCAACACCCGGTGTGTTAGGTTTTAGAGAGAAGAAATTAAATTAATGTGATGATTTTAGTCGGAATTAAAATCGAAGCAATGCGCGAGGTGGCAAACAGTGGAACTTCAAGTGACAAACAGCCCTTTTAATCAAGAACAAGTTGAACTGCTTAATCGTCTTATTCCTACATTGACCGATGGACAACGTACTTGGTTGAGCGGATATATTGCAGCAATTCAGGCAAGCGCGACAATAACAGCTCCAGCTAACCTGGTACAGGCTGCACCAGCTACAGGTATTGCACCTGTCAGTGCTCCGCCAGTATCCCGGGAAGTTACCGTGCTTTTTGGTTCACAAACCGGGAATTCCAGTGGCCTATCGAAAAAGCTGGCCAAGAAACTTGAAGAGCAAGGTCTTCAGGTAACGTTGTCATCGATGGGAGATTTCAAACCGAACGGACTCAAGAAAATTGAAAATCTCCTCATCATCGTCAGTACGCATGGCGAAGGCGAACCACCGGATAATGCGATTCCGCTGCATGAATTCCTGAACAGCAAACGGGCTCCGAAGCTTGAAGGACTTCGTTACTCGGTGTTGGCTCTGGGAGATACCTCCTATGAGTTCTTTTGTCAGACAGGTAAGGACTTCGATAATCGGTTGCAGGAGTTGGGTGGTACAGCCCTTGTACCACGCGTGGACTGTGATGTTGATTTTGATGAAGCAGCTGCAGAGTGGATGAATGAAGTACTGGCATCCTTAAGCAGTACATCTGCTGCTGCGAGTACGGTAACCACGGAGGCTGTTACAGCTGCGGTGAGCGGCGGGGAATCCGAATATGATCGCACGAATCCATTCAAGGCTGAAGTGTTGGAGAATCTCAATCTGAATGGCAGAGGATCGGACCGTGAAACACGCCACATTGAGTTGTCTTTGGAAGGTTCCAGCCTGGATTACGAGCCAGGTGACAGCCTTGGGGTATTCCCTGAGAATCATCCGCGCCTTGTAGATGAATTGATTGCAGCCATGGGATGGAATGCCGATGAACGCGTGACCGTGAATAAAAATGGCGATCAGGCATCTGTTCAAGAAGCGTTGCTGCGTTATTTTGAAATTACAGCTGTGACGAAACCGGTCGTGGAACAACTTGCGAAACTGAATCCTGGGAGTGGCCTGACAGCGTTACTCGCAGATGGTTCCGAATTCCGCACGGTCATGAATAGCTGTGATCTGCTGGATCTGGTTCATGATTATAATCTGAAAGGGATTCCTGCCGGAGAATTTGTAGCTGCTCTTCGCAAAATTCCGGCACGTCTATACTCCATAGCGAGTAGTTCGAAGTCTTTCCCGGATGAAGTTCATCTTACTGTTCGTTCGGTACGTTATGAAGCAAGTGGCAGAGAACGTTACGGTGTATGCTCGGTACATCTGGCTGAACGAATCGAAGCTGGCGACACCTTGCCTGTATATATACAGCATAACCCGAATTTTAAGCTACCTGAGAACCCGGATACACCGATCATCATGGTTGGCCCAGGTACAGGTGTGGCGCCGTTCAGATCTTTCCTTGGTGAGCGTGAAGAAACAGGAGCAGAGGGCAAGACATGGCTGTTCTACGGAGATCAGCATTTCGCCACGGACTTCTTGTACCAGACGGAATGGCAACGTTGGCTCAAAGATGGTGTGCTCACTAAGATGGATGTAGCCTTTTCACGTGATACGGAACAGAAAGTGTATGTACAACATCGCATGCTGGAACACAGCAAAGAACTGTACCAGTGGCTTCAGGAAGGTGCAAGCGTATATATCTGTGGTGACGAGAAAAAAATGGCACATGATGTGCATGCTGCGCTCACCACGATTCTTGAACAAGAAGGCGGTTTATCGCCTGAGCAGGCATCGGAATATCTGACACGGTTACAGCAGGAGAAACGTTATCAGCGGGACGTCTATTAATCACCGGCCCAGCCGGATTGCACCATCCCGCAGAGACGAGAGGAGAAAGCAGCATGGTTTATAATAACTTACTTAACCCACAGCGCACGAATAGCGATGTGGAAGATATAAAGATCAAAAGTGATTACTTGCGCGGAAGTCTGACCGAAACGTTGGCTGATCGTATCACGGGGGCTATTCCAGAGGACGACAACCGTCTGATGAAACACCACGGTAGTTATATGCAGGATGACCGTGACCTGCGTAATGAGCGTCACAAATCCAAGCTGGAGCCTGCATACCAATTCATGTTACGTGTGCGTGCTTCCGGTGGGATTGTAACCCCGGAGCAGTGGTTGATGATGGACAGAGTGGCACATAAATATGCGAATGAGACGATTCGTCTGACCACACGTCAGTCTTTCCAACTGCATGGCGTATTGAAGTGGGATCTTAAAAACACCATTCGCGAAGTGAACGATTCGTTGTTAAGCACACTGGCTGCATGTGGTGACGTAAACCGTAACGTGATGTGTAACCCGAATCCGAATCAATCTGATGTGCATGCTGAAGTGTATGAGTGGGCATGTCAGGTGAGCAATCATTTGGACCCTCGCACCCGGGCTTATCATGAGCTGTGGCTGGACGGAGAGAAAGTGGTTGATTCCCAGGACTCGGACGAAGAAGTTGAACCAATCTATGGCAAAGTGTATTTGCCACGGAAGTTCAAAATCGGTATTGCTGTACCACCATCCAATGATGTGGACGTCTATTCACAGGATCTTGGTTTTATTGCTATTGTGGAGAACGGCAAGTTGCAAGGCTTCAACGTTTCCGTAGGAGGCGGCATGGGGATGTCTCATGGTGATGCCAAAACCTATCCTCAGGTGTCCAAAGTCATTGGTTTCTGTACGCCGGAGCAAATGATTGATGTTGCAGAGAAAACAGTTATGATTCAGCGTGATTATGGAGATCGTGCAGTTCGTAAACATGCTCGTTTCAAATATACGCTGGATGATCGTGGTGTGGAGTGGTTTGTCGAAGAGCTGACCACCCGTCTGGGATGGAAACTGGATGCGGCACGTCCATATCATTTTGAGACTAACGGAGATCGATATGGTTGGGTAAAAGGTAATAATGGCAGATGGCACTACACGCTGTTCATTCAGAATGGTCGTGTAAAGGATGTTGATGGTTATCCGCTCATGACGGGTTTACGTGAAATTGCCAAAGTGCATACGGGTGATTTCCGTCTGACTGCGAACCAAAATCTAATCATCGGTAATATTAGCAGCCAGAAAAAGAAAAAGATTGAAGCACTCATTCAGCAATATAACCTGACTGATGGTGCACATTACTCAGCGCTGCGCAGAAGTTCAATGGCTTGTGTTGCGTTTCCGACCTGCGGCCTTGCGATGGCTGAGTCCGAACGTTACTTGCCGTCCCTGATCGACAAACTGGAGCCTGTACTCGACGAAGCCGGGCTGAGAGACGAAGAAATTGTCATTCGGATGACCGGCTGCCCGAACGGATGCGCAAGACCGATGCTGGCAGAGATTTCATTTATCGGTAAAGCACCAGGGAAATACAATATGTATCTCGGTGGCAGCTTCACTGGACATCGCTTGAATAAGCTGTACAAAGAAAACATTGGTGAAACTGAGATTCTGGACACGTTAACTCCAATGGTGAATCAGTATGCCAAGGAGCGCAATGAAGGGGAACATTTCGGAGACTTTGTCATTCGTGCGGGTTATGTTCCTGAAGTGTTGGATGGTCGACAATTTCACGCTTAATTGACCGAGTAAGATAACTGAAATTAGGACTGATTTAGGGCGGAAGCATTCCTTTATGGGGTGCTTCTTGTCTGCTATATATGGAGTGAATAGAGGTAACGTTAGTTGCTGCTGAGAGATTTATGAGAGGATAAACTGAAGCTAATCTTCAAATGGAGATGGATAATCACCGCAGTTATTCCCATTATTTCGTGTGTATTAACTTGTTGAAGTACGCTCAACAAGATATAATGGCATAGTAGAAAGCAGATTAAATGTTGAAAGTGAGCGGAAACGATATGGGTCGTAAGTGGAATAATATCAAGGAAAAGAAAGCTTCAAAAGATGCAAACACGAGCCGGGTCTACGCTAAATTCGGCGTTGAGATCTATGTAGCTGCCAAGAAGGGCGAACCGGACCCGGAAGCGAACCGTGCACTGAAAGTCGTGCTGGAACGTGCCAAAACGTATAATGTACCCAAAGCCATCATTGATCGTGCGATGGAAAAAGCAAAAGGTAGCGGGGATGAGAACTATGAAGAGTTGCGTTATGAAGGCTTCGGACCGAATGGTGCGATGGTCATCGTTGATGCACTCACTAACAATGTGAATCGTACAGCGCCTGAAGTGCGCTCTGCGTTTAACAAAAACGCTGGCAACATGGGTGTCAGTGGTTCTGTTGCTTACATGTTTGATCCAACAGCGGTTATTGGTATAGAAGGCAAAAACTCCGAGGAAGTACTGGAACTTTTGCTTGAAGCAGATGTGGATGTACGTGATATCGTGGACGAAGACGATGCTGTAATTGTATATGCAGAACCGGATCAGTTCCACGCTGTACAAGAAGCATTCAAAGCTGCGGGTATTACTGAGTTCACAGTAGCCGAGCTGACCATGCTTGCGCAAAACCATATTGAACTTCCAGAGGATGCACAAGCTCAGTTCGAGAAACTGATCGATGCGCTTGAGGACCTTGAAGATGTTCAGCAAGTTTACCATAACGTAGAGTTCGTATAAGAGAACGAAACGATATGTGGTTTGATTGTATAAAAAGAGTGTCTGACCAATCTACGGGATTGGACGGACACTCTTTTTTTGTTTGTTTATGAGTCAGACTGAAGTGTTCCAGGGGACTGCTCTGATTTTTCCGATTTACCCCCACCGAACTTGAACAATATAATTCCCCCAACAATGACAAGTACACCAAGCAGCTGATTCCACGAAAAAGGAATTTGCTCCAGACCGAGCCACCCCATGGAATCAAACAATAGAGCAAAGCTCAGTTGGGATGTTAGCACAATTGAGATGGCATACGTGGGACCAAGCAGCTTCATCCCTTGCACGAGACAGAAGACCACGCCAACGCCGATGGCTCCACTGAGCCAGTACCAGGGTTGCATATGCTGAAAGCTGAATGTATTCTTGCCCTCTACCAGCAGAGAGATGAGGAACGAAGCAATGAATCCAGTGAAAAGCACCATCGTTGTTGTAGACCATGAACCGGTACGTTCATTGACTTTGCTATTAAAAATCGTTTGCAGACTGACAAGTGCACCTGCCAGTAGTGCAAGCGAAATACCTGTGATTAACATGGTTGTCGAACTCCTTATTCATAAATGTTGTGACCTGTTATTTCACGTAGACCCGCCCGGTCCTTGATCATAATCAATCCCTGATGTCGTTCAATTAACCCGTCTGCACAGAGCTTCTGGATGACCCGGTTCAGGTGTCGGTAACTGGTGCCGATCAGATTCGCGATGTCGGTCAGATTGAACGCGTCCAGCTCTTCATGAACGACGTTGCCCGCTTCTTCTGTTGAGATGGAGAGCAGGTAGCTGACTAGACGAACCTCAACGGGATACATCAGGTTGAAATTGGAAAAATTCGAGTCAATGTAGAATTTGTGAGAGATGATTTTAAGCAAAAATTTAAGTAAAGGTGCATAATCGCTGGCAAGCTCAGCAAGCCATTGATAATGAATGCGAAGCATCACCACAGGTGACACGGCCTGAACCGTATTAACAATATCGCTTTCACGGACATACTCTATGTCACCGACAACTTCAAGCGGTGTTTTGAAACAAAGCACCAGCGTTTTGTCCTGAGCGGAGGTGGTGAAAATCTTGATTTTACCCTCGACCAGTACGTACAAATATTCGGAAGTTTCCCCTTCACGACAGATCAGTTCACACTTCTCAAAGTGGCATAACGTCATATGTGTACGCAGGGGCTCGTGAAATACAGTTTCGAGTTGATATTGCTTCAGATATTGTATTAATTGTTGCTCGTTATGGATCTCTTGCACGCTGTGATTCACCCCCGACGATATGTTTCAATCCTTCTCCAAAAACTATAGTTTCATAATAATGACACCAGTCACCATTAAGGCAATGCCTAGAAATTGCGGCAGTTTCATCTTTTGTTTAACCACGCCGAACCATCCGTTACTATCCACCAGAAAAGTCAGGAACAGCTGAGCAATGAGCAGAGCCGAGATCGTGAATGTAACCCCAATTTGCTGAATGGCCGTCACTTCGCTGAAAATAATGACGGCGCCAAAAGCACCTCCAGCCAAGTACATAGGTTTTACTTGTTTGAGTCCTTGAAGGTTGGTGTCTCTAACAAACATTAGGATCAGCGCCGCTAAGATGAATCCCGTCAGTTGTGTAATCGTAGCGGCCTGCCATGTACCCATGTCGGTGCTAATCCGAGTATTGGCAACCCCTTGGAGCGTGATACACGCGCCGCCCAGTAATGCAAAAATAATTCCTCTCATATGTACGCTCCTTATTCAATCACTTCGACTTCTATTATTAAATGATAAATTAACTCTGAACGCCAAGGACAAATGTCCTGAGCTTTGAAGTCACAGCATCTAGAGTACAATAAAGAACTCGGGAAATCCAGATGGGGCTTGAAGAAATGCGTGGCATATGTGCTCAGTACTCATTTTTCATCATAATCTAACGAACCAGTGACACCTTATTGTACTGATCCGATTGAATTGAGAAATCTAACGAATCTCAGCGACGTTAAATGGGCTATGTTGGGTAGAAATGGGCGGTAAAACAGGGGGAATGGAGGCATAGGGTGTCTAAGATTCGTTACTTTTGAAAATCGGCAAATATTCGCTCAATAGAGGGTGTCAGGTTCGTTAGCTATCCAAGAAATGAAACGAGAGTCTGCCCAGCGTCCCCGGAGCATAGAAAGTATCCAAAGCTCCAGGGTAGGATAGGCAATGAAAATTAGAAGCAATCAGCTAGAAGATCGTGATCCTCTCCATACAAATCAAATGATCCTATTAGATCACAGTGTACACAGGCTTCTCGCCTATAAAACGAACAGACAATTCGGGAAAACGTTCTGCCAACCTGTCTGTTAATAGCTTCATTCCCGAAGCCTCGCTCTCGGCATGCCCCATCATGATCATTGCCTTGGACTTGCCTTGTTGCACAGCATCACGGATATATTCCGGTGTTTCCCATTCAAATCCTTCTCCTGCAATGATGAGATCCAATTGCTCATTCTGAATCAAGGGAATTGTCACATGTCCATTACCACGAAAACCTACCAGTACCGCTGCGCGTCTACAGACTATTTCCGCATTACCTGCAACGCGTACATAATCGATGCCTAGGGAACTTTTCACATGGTGAGCAATAGCTTGGGCGGTGCGTCCTTCCGGAAAAGAAAGGACGTCTGCTTCCGGTAGTCGTTGCTCTACATAAGAGGACCACCCCAATGCCCGAATCAGTCCTTCAGTAATGCCATCTGGTTGGAAGCGGTGGATGATATCATGACATCGATAGATGGAAATGCCTGCTTCGTCGATCAACTTTCTTTTGTCCACATAAACCGAATCATTTGCAAGCCAATCCGTATGACTGTGATGGTTGTAGAAGGGGGATTCATGCGCAATGATCAAGTTTGCACCTTCCTGTATGGCTTGTTCAATAACATAATGTGTGGGCATAAAAGCAATGATAATGCCTTTGACCTTACGATCAAGGGAGCCCGTAATGAGCTGATCTACCGTGTTTTCCGGCAATTCAATGTTATCTGTGAGATGAAGTACAACGTCTTGAACTGTAAGATCCATAGAATGCATTCCTCCAATGACAGGATATAAAGTTAGTGTACCATGTTGACATCTGAAATCTACTGCCTTCCAGATTATAGGGTCGTTTTTATTGTTTTCGGTTAATACTAAAACATACAGATTACAGTCAGTTAAGATAACAACGGAGAAATGTATTGGCTGTTTACGGATGTGGATTCATATAGTTTTCTCAAACAAGAATAAGTATACTTACATAGAGTCTTTGCTTGTAACAGATTGTGAAAGGGGATAACTACGATGACAGCAACAACTATTATGGAACGTCTGAAGAGCGAGACAGCTCATTATCACAGACAAGTAGAACAGAACCCTTATGCAAAAGCCATTATGAATCAAACTGTGACAATAGAAGAATATAGAACATATTTAGAGAAATTTTATGGATTCCTGAAACCGCTGGAAGATCAGGCTGTACAACAGCCTTTCTGGGGAAGTACGGGATTGGATATCGAGATTAGAGGCAAGGCTGGACTGTTGGAGAAAGATTTACGAAATCTGGGTGCTAGTGAAGAGGAAATCAGCCAACTTCCGCTCTGTGAAGAACTGCCGGATATTTCAACACCTGCCCGTTTGTTTGGATACCTGTATGTAATTGAGGGGTCCACGAACGGTGGACAAATCATGACCAAGCGTTTGTCGCAGTTCCTGCCCATTGAGGCTGATCGTGGTTTGGAATATTTCAATGCTTACGGCTCAGAGACAAGAACAAGATGGAGCGAGTTTACGGGGTTGCTGCAGCAGTCCATCAGTGCTCCAGAAGATCATGACAATATGGTGCATAGTGCATCAGAGACTTTCCGACTACTGGACCAGTGGATTAATACGGACAAGTAACATCCCTTTCATCAACCCAAACGCCTGTAGGGCAGATTTTTTCACATTTAAAAGGTATCTATATAAGTTGAAATAATACATTTACACCTAACGGAGAGGACAGAAAAAAGCTGGAAAAGCGAAGCGTTCGCCCAAAGCTTTCTGAAAGAAAGCTGCATCGGAAGCATACGCTTATAACCGGATTTTTCCCTCTAGAAAAGGGAATCGATAAAATCTGGGGATAACAGCGATTGGAAGATTATTCTGTCATCGTAGTGCAATGTAAATAATCATTATTTCAACTTATATAACATCATGAGAGGGGATTTTCCTGGCCATGGCCGAACCGAAGTCCAAGAAAGAACAAAATTTGTTAAACCGCACACTGCTTCATCAGGGGACTTACACGAATGATCCTATAGATCTGAATAACTGTGATAAAGAACCCATTCATATCCCCGGCTTTATTCAACCTCATGGTGTTCTTTTGGCCATCAATACCAGTCATACGCCAACAATAGTTCAGTGTAGCCAAAATACGGAGGACCATCTGGGTATTGCCTATGAAGACGTTCTGGACATGCCTTTGGAAAATCTGATTGGCAAGGAAGATGTACGCAAACTTTTGGCTAGCAGCTTCAATGCAGCTGTAACCTCTGATTTGCATTACATGGATCTGACCATTAAGGTATCCGGTGAAGACCGGATCTTTTCTTCTGTTCTTCATGAAAGTGAAGGTCTGCTTATTCTGGAAATTGAGCCTTTTTATGAAAAAGAGGACATGGAGACTACCGACTTTGAATGGATATCCCGTTTCTTTGGTCGGATCAAAAGTACAGATAGTCGCGTGGAAGCAAGTCAGATTGCGGCTGAACAGGTGAAGGGAATGCTCGGTTATGACCGGGTGATGATCTATGAGTTTGACGAGCAATGGAACGGTAAAGTAATTGCTGAAGCACGTGAACAAGAACTCGAACCATTCCTTGGACACCACTATCCGGCTTCGGATATTCCAAAACAGGCTCGGGAATTGTATCTTCGCAATTGGCTGCGAACCATTGTGAATGTCGATTATAAACCCGTCGAGATTGTACCTATGCTCCAACCGCTCACAGGCAAACCGCTAAATTTGAGTCTTTCGGTCCTGCGCAGCGTATCTCCTCTTCATATCGAATATTTGCATAATATGGGTGTAGGTGCGACCGTTACGATCTCGCTTATTCATAACAATCAACTGTGGGGACTCATCACATGTCATCATTATTCGGCCAGATATGTACCCCATCGCGTACGGAATCTGTGCAATTTTCTGGGTGCGTTTTTCTCGAATGAATTGTTCCAGCGTCAGCAACTCGATGATTATCAAGCAGAGATCCAATCACGTGAAGCCGCTTCACGAATTGCCAACATATTTATCGGTAACACAAGTCCTACCCGAGTCCTTGAGGAATTACAGGGAGAAGAAGAGACGGTGTTAAACCTGATGGGTGCTGCCGGAGCAGCAATCTGTTACCAGGACAAGTTGTTGTTGTATGGTGAAACTCCGAACAGCGGACAGATTCGTGAACTGGCAGGTTGGCTTGCAGGAAAGTCCGAGGATTATAGTTATCATACGTCGAAGCTGAGTGCAGAGTATGAAACATCCAAAGCTTATCAGGATAAGGCTTCCGGAGTTATTTATGTTGCCATTTCGCCTGGACAGCATAACTACATGCTCTGGTTCCGACCTGAGGTCGTCCAGGTTGTTGATTGGGCGGGTGACCCCGCGAAGGCAGTGTTAAAGACAGATGATGGCATGCGGTTATCTCCTCGTAAATCATTCGAGAAATGGCGTGAGGTTGTAAAATCAACTTCGTATCCTTGGACATCCAAAGAGCTGAGCGTGTTACCTTTACTCAAAACCATTGTACGTCGGCAGACAGAGAACCAGTTGGTTCAGGCTGAAGAACAAGCGCTGCAGAATGCTCGTATTTTGCGACAAAATGAACAGCGTTATTTGCAGTTAATGGATTACTCGCCCGTGGCATTTTTTACTTTGACTGACGGTCAGATTATCTACTGTAATACGAAGGCTGCCGAGCTGCTTGGGTTCGAGAGTTCCAAAAACCTGATGGGCAAGGACTTCAGGGCGTTTGTACCTGAGCAAACGAGAGTGACGTTGCAACAGAATTTTGAGGAATTAAAGCACAATAACACAAGTTTGATTACCAGCCAGTCCTATTTCACCACAGCAGCAGGTACCTCATTGTTGCTTGAAATTACACTTGCTTCTGTTACGCATGCGGGTAAGCCATCTGTGATGGTCCTACTGCACAGTGGAACGTCTCACCATGAACAGGACAATTACACCGAAACGACGAGCCAGCTGCAGAGTTATCTGAGGACTGATCCGTTAACGGATATGCCGATCCAGACAGTGTTCAAGTCACAGCTTCAAGATGACTGGGATGACTGTTTACAGGAAAAATGCAGTCTTGGACTGCTCATTATAGATATTGATGATTTCCGTTCGTATAATGCAGCATACGGCCTTCAAGGAGGCGACTTGTGTCTGCAATGGATCGGTGAGGTGCTTACGGTGGTTAGCGAACAGCATGAGGCGCAGATCTCTCGTCTTCGCGGAGGCACATTTATGCTGAAATTGAAGAGCACAACGTCACAATATTCAGCTAAACTTGCAGAAGAGATCAGACAACATGTGCTGGCTCTACAGATTCAAAGGGAATCATCCGGTCCGAGTGGAGTCGTCACTGTTAGTGTCGGTGGTGCAGTACAGGTACCAGATGAGAATTCCAATGCATCCGAACTGATCGAAAAAGCGAGTCGAGCGCTGGCTCAAGCCAAAAGTGAAGGCAAAAATCGCGCAATTGTCGTGTGATTACGCCTGTGCAACGTTCGATTTGAAACGATACAATCATTATTTGAAAAGAGTTAAATAGACATGATGAAAAGAGGGCAGAAATGCCTTCTTTTTTGTGTCCAGGAATGTTTAAATTTCGTCACCGCAGACACAGGACAAGTGATATAATGATCCCTATGGATACACTTGTTCGTATTCTGTCTTGGAGGAGGGTGAGATAACGTTCTATGAAAGACAACTCAAGACAATTGGAATTTATGGAGATAGATCTGAGTGAAGAACCTGAAACAGCAACAGTTCCGGTTCCCGATCGTTCAACCATTGTGCAGTCTGCACATGATACGATGCAGCATCGTGGAGGCATATTGTCCTCAGAGAAACGTTTTGTAGAGGAAGCAAAGCAGTGGGCAGAGATGGAGGGGGATGTATCCCCGTGGGTTCCCTTTATGAGTTACTGGCCAACGTATGGCGTGATGAATGAAGCCCAGCGCAAGTGGTATATGTTTTGGAGGAAGGAAGTACGTCAGGGGAGATACCCGGATACCGATCTGTCCTATCTATTTGTTCATATCTACGAGTTAATTAACGGCATTGGCTGGCAGAATCCTCAGGATGGTTATGATCAATTGAAGCAGCTATGGGTGAACTACCGTGAACGGCTGCCCCAATTAAATATATATATGCAAGAGTGGATGGTCGATTATGTGCTGGTCCATCAGATGGAAATGTCCTTATCCGAGGTCATGGGCCTTTCGGGCGGATACCTGCCAGCAGAGATGCTGGATAGGGAGCTGCAACGTATTTTACAGGATAATGTATCGGATATATCGCTCAATATGCTGCAAAGATACTATGATTACGATATTACGCTCAGTAAATTCTACAGAGATGGCGGCAAAGAAGTGATGGAGCAGTACATCCCGCGGGTCGTGGCCTTGGTTGATTCGTACCTGGAACGTACGCGACAAGTTGGACTGTTGCCTGAGTGTGATCCTAACGATGAACGCACGATGGAGCGCATTCTGTTTCGCAAAGCAGTCTATGATGATTCGATCTATGGAAGATCGGTATCGTTCAGATATATGCCCATAGGTGAACAGGCTGAATTTCTGCAGATGGTTACGCGGATCTATCGATGTACTGAAAATAAACTTCGTGAACTGCTCGGATTCAGAGGCAGATTGCGAGGACAGACTCTTGAACCCGAACTTGCAAATCTGATTGAGCGATACCTGGACAAAACATACGCGATCGAACAGGCGAAGTCCGTGGAACAACCGATGATTCGTATTGATTCAGAGAAACTGGCGTCTTTACAGCAGGAAAGTGAGTACGTGCGATTGGCGCTTACAATTGAGGATGATCACCCTTCTGAAGTGAAGGATGAAGAGGTTAATAGCGCAAATGTTACAAGTAATCCATTCGATGTACTGGAAGCAAGGAATGAGATCACTCCAACTGAAGGTTCTATGGAGTCGGAGCCATCTGCAGTAGAGATTGCAACAGGAGCGCAAGTAGAATCGATTAGGTTGCAGTGGGACGAGTCTGCTGAGGCTGATCTGGATGAAGAATGGCTGCTCTTTGCCAATGAACTCTCCCCTCAGCAGGTGCAAACGATTCATGTCCTACTTGGCGCAAGTCCAGATACGGAGCTGATGCGTCTGGCTGAGCAATATGGAACGATGCCTACGCTTCTGCTGGATGAAATTAATGATGTGGCTATGGAAACGATCGGTGATCTTCTGATTGATGGTGATCGGATTGTTCCTGATTATATAGATGTGTTCGAACATGTGAAGAGGTGATACGCAGTGACAGAACTTAAAATACCAAAGCGGCTGACCACCGCGCTTGTAAATTCATTGACAGCTGGTGTTGTCCCGCGCATAGGACTGGAGCAGATTGCTGTTGGTCGGAAACCGGAAGTGGAAGCCATCTTGCGGGATATGGATAATATCGCCGAGGGAGGCGCAGCGTTTAAACTCATTACGGGTCGTTACGGCAGCGGTAAAAGCTTTCTTTTGCAAATGATTCGTAACTATGCGATGGATCGTGACTTCGTTGTTGCGGATGCGGATCTGTCACCTGAGCGTCGATTGGTGGGAACCAAAGGGCAGGGACTTGCGACATATCGCGAACTGATGACTCGTCTGTCTACACGCACACGCCCGGATGGGGGAGCGTTGGAGCCGATTTTGCAAAAATGGATCGCAGGGTTGCAACAGTCCACGATGCAGAGTCAGAACTTGCGCCCGGATGATCCCGCTCTGCCGCTGGAAGTAGAGAAGCAGATCTATGCGGTGACGGGGGAGATGCAGAATCTGGTTCACGGCTTTGATTTTGCCAAAGTACTGGCGTCGTACTGGAACGGGTACAAGCTGGCTGATGATGATCGCAAACAGGCGGCGCTTCGCTGGCTTCGAGGAGAATTTGCAACCAAAACGGAAGCGAAAAAAGAACTCGCTGTTGGGGTCATTATTGACGATGATAACTGGTATGACTACTTCAAATTGTGGTCTGAATTCACAGCGCGCATTGGTTACAAAGGATTGCTGTTGTTCATTGATGAAGCGGTGAATCTGTACAAAATTACAAACAGTGTCTCCCGTCAAAGCAACTATGAGAAATTGCTGACCATGTTCAATGATACGATGCAGGGTAAGGCAGAGCACCTGGGCATATTTGTAGGTGGTACACCGCAATTTGTGGAGGATGAACGGCGCGGATTATACAGCTATGAAGCGCTTCGCTCCAGGCTTATTGATGGTCGTTATGCAGCCAAAGCGTATGCGAATTACACAGGTCCGATCCTGAAGCTGGCGATGTTATCGCATGAAGAGATTCTGATTTTACTTCAGAAGCTGCGGCAGATTCATGCCCTGCATTTTGGATACAGCGCAAGTCTGACGGATGAACAATTGGTTGATTTTATGCAAACGGCGGTGAACCGGCTGGGTGCGGATGAATTGCTGACCACGCGTGAAGTGGTACGAGACTTTATGGATGTTCTGCATACGTTACACCAGAATCCTGAAGTGACTTATACTCAATTACTTGGCGAGCGGGTTGCCAAACCTCAGGAAACGGGTAAAGGGGCAGATGCTTCCGCGAATACAGATGATCTGGACGACTTTCTGGCGGAGTTTGAATTATGAGTGATAATCCGTTCTATCGGCTGGCTCCGTTTGTTCAGGAATTTATATATAAAAAAAGATGGGAATCGCTTCGTCCTGCTCAGATTGAGGCCTGCAATATCTGTTTTCATACCCCGCATCATATGCTGATTGCGGCGGGAACAGCCTCCGGCAAGACGGAGGCGGCTTTTTTTCCTGCATTGACCGAGCTGTATGAACGGCCTTCCAAATCGGTTGGCATTTTGTACATTGGACCTCTGAAAGCCCTGATTAACGATCAATTCGAACGTCTTAAGGATCTGTTATCCGAAGGAAATATTCCGGTTTGGCATTGGCACGGGGACGTACCTCAGGCGGAGAAAACAAAACTGATGAAAAATCCGTCCGGTGTGCTCCAGATAACGCCAGAATCGCTGGAAGGTCTGCTCATGAATCGACCGAATGCAATCCCGGCGCTGTTTCATGACTTGCGATATGTCATCATCGATGAGGTGCATGCTTTCATGGGAGCGGATCGGGGCATTCAAGTACTCAGCGAACTTGCCAGAATCGAGCGTATGGCTGGCTGCGCACCGCGAAGAGTGGGCTTGTCCGCTACACTTAGTGACTATGATGCGGCTACATCCTGGCTTGCTGCGGGAACGCAGCAGGGGGTGGATGTGGTCTCTTCCCCGGGCGGTCGCAAGTTGCGACTGCGGGTGGAACATTTCTCCTTTCCAGATGCACAGGACGAGGAGCAGGCGGAGCAGCTTCATAACGCACGCAAAGCGTACTACGACTTCATCTATGAGAGCACACATCGTAAAAAAGCGCTGATCTTCACCAACAGCCGAACGGATGCAGAAGTCACCATTCTTGAGATGCGGCGAGTCGCGGCTCGCAGGCAAGAGCGTGATGTGTTCCATGTGCATCATGGAAGTATCTCGGCTATGCTGAGGGAAGAGACGGAAGCTGCCCTACGCACTGGATCGGGACCTGCGGTTGCTGCGGCAACGGTCACGCTTGAACTGGGCATCGATCTGGGCGAACTGGAACGTGTGGTTCAGCTCGGTGCACCGTATAGTGCGTCCAGCTTTGTACAGCGTCTGGGACGTTCAGGGAGACGAGAGGACATGGCATCGGAGATGCTTTTTGTATGTCCGGAGGAAGAGGATGAGGAAGCGCAATTGCCAGCACGTATGCCGTGGACGTTGATGCGTGCGATTGCTGTTATTGAGCTCTATGTAAAAACCAAGTGGGTCGAACCTCTTGAAGCTCGCAAAATGCCCATAGGTGTGCTCTACCATCAGACGATGAGCATGTTGAAAAGTATGGGGGAGGCGGAGCCGAGAGATCTTGCGGAAGCCATCCTTTCGCTGGCCCCATTTGCGTTGATCAGACCTGATCAATATCAGGTATTCCTGAATTACCTCATTGAGACGGATCATCTGCAATGGACAGAGGATCGAACATTGATCATCGGTCTGACAGGTGAGAAAATTGTGAATAATTATCGCTTCTACGCCGTGTTTAAAGACGATGAGGAACATAAAGTACTAAACGGCTCGGAAGAGATTGGTTCGATTACAACAGTGCCCCCACCTGGCTATTGCTTCTCGCTCGCAGGCAAACTGTGGAAAGTGGAAGAGGTCGATCACAAGCACAAGGCTGTGTATGTGAAGTCTGCAAAAGGTAAGGTAGATACGTTATGGCTTGGAGCGGGAGGAGATATTCATACGTCGGTAGTACAGAAAATGCGTGAAGTGTTGTCCGACTCGACCATCTATCCTTACCTGTCACCACAAGCCGTCAATCGACTTGAACGGGCGCGCCGCCTAGCTCGTGAAAGCGGACTGTTAAAGCAGGTCGTGATTCCGGCAGGGGGAGATTCGATGTATGTTCTTCCTTGGGTTGGAAGTAAATCATTCCGTACATTGGAGCGCCTGATGAAGCATAATCTGTCCAAGAAACTTGCCTTGCGTTCGGTTGTGCCCATGGAGCCATATTATTTTGTAGTGTCCGGCAAGGTCGACGAACGAACATTGTTAGCCGAGATCATGAGTGAGTGTCGAACGGCTGAAGACGCATCTGCGTTACTGGCTGAAGATGAAGCGCCTTATCTGGGCAAGTATGATGAATTTGTCGCGCCGCCTTTGATCCGTGAGGCTTTTGCCGTAGATGGGCTGGATCTGGAAGGATTGAAGGCAGGTTTACAGCAAACATTGGAGTGGGACTCCTCAGGCTTCAATCGGACATGACGTTTTTACGTAATTAGAGTACTCGAAGAATGGTACAGCGATCGAAGCGACTCGGTGTAATAATTTAGTTTAACTTTTTATACGGAATAGGGTTGACACCATCTCACCTCCCATGTAATATATGAAAAGTCGTCACACACGAATTACATCAAATTGCATATATCATTTCGTATAACCTCGCAGGCCGAAAGTGTACACAGGGCGAGGGTCTCTACGGGAAGCCTATACTTCCTAACTACGATGCCAAGGAATCAATGTATTCCTTGCTCGTAGTTAGGATTTTTTGCATTTAGATGGTGTCTGTGACCTTGGCATGAACCAACATGCAGGCGTATTTTTCTTATCATCAGGAGGTTTATTCACAATGAAATATTATCTGTCCGTTCTCGCGGGAGCGATGAGCTATGGCATATTATCCACGATTGTGGTTCTGGCGTACGGCGAAGGATATAAACTTGGAGAGGTTGTGGGAGCACAGCTGATCACGGGTTTCCTTCTATCCTGGATGCTGGCGCTATACACAAAATTTAGAACAAAACGTAAGTCACAGGCAAATGGCAAAGCATCAGGAGCCGTGGCACAGGTATTCAAGCGGTTGACGTGGAAACAACGTCTGATATTGATGGCTGCTGGAACACCAACGGTAATTACAGGTCTCGTGTATTATCAGTCTTTACGTTATATCCCGGCTTCACTTGCCATTATCCTGTTGTTCCAGTTCACTTGGATTAGCGTATTGATTCAGGCGATAAGCAAACGTCAACGTCCAGACAAAGTCACGTTCCTGACGTTGATCATTCTGTTTGGTGGAACCTTGCTGGCAGCGGGTTTCCTGGAACAAGGATTGGGTGAGTTCAACGGTCTGGGTATTGCTCTTGGACTAATGGCAGCCGTAAGTTATTCCCTGTTTGTCTTGTTCAGCGGCAAAGCGGTTCCTTCAGCGCATCCAGCCTTTCGTAGTGCGTGGATGGTTACAGGCGGATTGATTCTACTGTGCATTTTGTTCCCACCGACATTCCTCTTTAACGGATTGATCTGGAGCCAGTTGCTTGTATTTGGATTGCTGCTTGGATTCTTCGGGGCATTCATTCCACCAGTACTGTTCGCTATCGGCGTTCCGCATATTGGTGGTGACATGGCCGGAATCCTGGGTGCAGTGGAGCTTCCAATTGCAGTTTTGTTATCCTCAATCGTGCTCCATGAGCATGTCAGCGGATTGCAATGGTTCGGAGTTATTATTGTGCTCATTGGTGTAGCCCTGCCAGAGTTGTATAAATTACGCATGAGACGAAGTCGGAATACACCGATCTATTCCTAATTAATACGAAAAGGAATATTGCGAATCATGAACGGGAATACCCGTAGATAAGCCTGAGAAATCAGGCTTTTTCTATTGAAATATTTTTGCTCAATCGCAATAGCCCAGAGGGGTCATTTTCATTGTCATGCGAATCAGGTATGCTTAAAGAATACATCCGTCTGTTGATTGAATATTGATGGGACATCGAATGAGGAGTGTTTATATGAAAAGCTGGTTTGGAAAAACATGGCCTTGGTTAACGCTGGGTCTGACCGTTGTTGTACTGCTTGGATCATTTTTGGTTTATTTTATGGGCAAAGACGTATCCCCCGGATCGGGAAGTGCGGTAACAGCACAAGCTGAGACTCCGGAGGATTTGAAGGGATATGAAGTCATTGATGTGGACGTGAGCAACGATGGTTTTGGACCAGACGTTATCGAGGTGAAAGCTGGCGTACCGACCAAAATCAACTTTATTCTGACCCGGTCGGTGACACATGTGAAATCAGTGGGATCACAAAAGCTTGGCATGGATCTATACATGCAAAAGGGACCCAATTATTATACGGTCGACAAAGATCTGCCCAAGGGAGAATATGAGATCCATTGCGGCATGTACATGATATATGCAACGATTAAGGTCGTATAAGCAGAAGGAGCGAGGTTTCGGGTCACCGAGCTTTGCTCCTTTTTTTGGTGCGTGATATCATGGAAAAGTGGGTAAAATCGATCAGGAGGTGGCGAAATGAAAGCGCTATTTATTGGAGGGACAGGCACCATCAGTACGGCCATTACGGAGATGCTCGCACAGCAAGGCTGTGAACTTTATTTAATTAATCGCGGCAATCGGAACGATGAGTTACCAGCAGAAGTCAAGGTACTTCAAGCTGATATTAATGACGAGGCACTTGTAGCGGAACTGATAGCTGATCTGGAATTTGATGTTGTGGCAGACTTTATCGCTTTTGTACCGTCTCAATTGGAGCGAGATTACCGTTTGTTCAAGGATAAAACCAAGCAGTTTATTTTTATAAGTTCAGCATCGGCGTATCAGACACCTTTGGCTGATTACCGGATCACGGAAGGGACGCCCTTATCGAATCCATATTGGGAGTATTCTCGCAACAAGATTGCCTGTGAAGACTATCTGATGAAACAATACCGAGAGCACGGATTCCCTGTAACCATCGTGCGTCCGAGCCATACGTATGGCGACAAATCGGTACCTCTCGGTGTTCATGGTGCTCAAGGCAGCTGGCAGGTTCTCAAGCGTATCCGTGAAGGCAAACCCGTTATCATCCATGGAGATGGCACTTCACTGTGGACCATTACGCACAATACTGATTTTGCCAAAGGGTTTATCGGGCTGATGGGAAATATCCATGCCATTGGCGAATCGGTACATATCACCTCAGATGAATCCGTCACCTGGAATCAGATTCATGAGATTATAGCTGGTGTGTTGGGCGTTAAGCTTCATGCGGTGCATGTACCCTCTGAGTTCTTGGCCGCATGCAGTGATCAGGATCTTCGCGGCGGATTGCTGGGTGACAAAGCCAATACTGTTGTGTTTGATAACAGCAAGCTGAAGCGACTTGTTCCGGAATTTGTAGCAACGACAAGAGCCGATCAGGGCATTCGACGTACGATTGAGCACATTCTGGCGCATCCTGAATTACAGACCGAAGATCTGGAATTTGATGTATGGTGTGACAAGGTCGTTGGCGCACTGGATGAAGCGTTATTAAAGATCAGAGATGAGAAATGACAAGTAAGGCGTTCATGATCAAGTGTTTACATTCATGCGCTTAATCGTTATAATCAAGAAAAAATGACACTTGTTAGGGGAGGCACCCCAACTTAGGACATCGTTCCTTTGTTGGGGTGCCTCCTTTTTTTGTGTGCCAAAAAGGAGAGTAGACGTTGAAGAAATCAGGAAAACGTGTGAAAAAACAAGCGGAACAATTAACCAAAGTGGTATTGGCATTTGCGTTATTATCACCTCAAGCCCTTTTGCTTGAATGGGGCGCAACGACGGTAATGGCTGAAACGGTTGAAACAATCGGGATTGTATCCGATACGTCCAGCATGAAGGCTGTACAGTCCTCCAAGGTGAAAGTGGAGATGAACAGTGATGGTAAATACAGAATTGTATTACTACCAAACACAAATGTATTTTACGGTGGTGATACAGGGAATGTATCTACGATTATCGACCATAATGGATCACCCGTGAATTTCAAAACATTGCCGCTTAATTATTACCGAATTAACAATAATGTGATTGAGATGTCCCGGCAAAAGGACAATGTCGAATATATTTTGCGTGTATCTATCGTTAATGCTACCTCACAAGGTGGGTATATGAAGGTTGAACTGGAAGCCATCAACCGCAGCGGATCGGCACTGAATTTGGGTGGAACATTTTATTGGGATACGATGGTGAATGGCAATGATGCATCTCCGTTTGAAGTCATAGAGAATGGATGGCGCAATTACAGCGGCGGCGTTCAGGTCACGGCTTTTTATGCGAATACGTACAATGTTGTGAATGCAGATCGCATATACATGGGACAGTACAGCGGTCCGGACAATGCGCAGCTAACAGGGGGTTCTTCACCTTCGTCATTCACTCCAGGCCAGACCGTTACGGCTAGTGATACAGCAGCGCAATTCTGGTGGAATGCCAAAGCAACAGCGAATCAGGCTTCACGCAAATTTTCAACGATCGTGGGAATCGGCCCTCAGAACGTTCCACCTTCATTTACCCTAACGGCTCCTTCTTCGGGGCAAACGTATTACAAAGGCGAGCAACTTCAGATCTCTGGTACAACGCGAGATACGGATGTAGGCGACCTGTTGACCGTGAAATGGTCCATTGATGGTGGGTCTGAGAACATTTTGACCCAGATGACCGCGACGGGTTCAAATCAGTCTTTCAACACTAACTACACATTGCCTGGCACCCTGCCAGATGGCACACACACGTTGCAAGTATGGGTCATGGATGACAAAGGTGGAGTATCCTCGGCAGGAACCGTTAACTTTACGGTTAGAAGTTTTGTTGTGCCTGGAACGCCGACGTATACACTGGTTGACCCTAATAACTTGACGGTGAACTGGGATAAGAAGGCTAATGATGCATCCGTAACGTATGAACTGAAAAATATGACGACGAATCAGATCGTGGATACAGGTGCGTCAAACAGTCGGCAGGTGAGAGGGCTCACTCCGAATACCAGTTATTCTTTTGCTGTACGTGCCAAAAATTCAAGTGGTTCCTTCACGGGGTACTCCAGTCCATCCACCAAATATACATTGGCCAATCCACCCGCTGCTGCGGCTGTGACACAATCAGGCAACTCTGTTACAGCGAGTTGGAATAATAATAGCAATCCTGCGGGCACTCATTACAAAACGGAAATACGCAGTCCAGGTGGGCAAGTCCTCGCAACGGGAACAACAACTTCCACACGTACAGAATTTGCCCTGACCGGACTCGCGGATGGAAAATATGAAGTTCTTGTGGCGGTACTGAATGGTGAAGGGATACAGACCCCATTTATATCCGCTGGAGAGATGATTAAAGATACAACGGGTCCAACTGCTCCTTCCGTTACAGTCACTCCATCCTCATGGACCAAGGAAGATGTTCTCATCACGGTTGAAGAAGGAAAGGATGCCTTGAGCGGAACTCAGAAGACTGAAGTAAAAGTTGGTCCGGCAGGAGAATGGCGTGAATATAGCGCTCCGTTTACCGTAAGCAGTGAAGGAAACACAACTGTTATGGCACGCAGTATTGATGCGTTTGGTAATACAGGACAGGAAACGGCTGTGACAGCCAGAGTAGATCGGACGGCACCAACGCCACCTGTCATCTCGCTGAATCCGCCCGATTGGACAAAAGCGGCGGTAATCGTGACATTAACGGAGGGTACGGACGAAGCGAGTGGCATTGGTCTGACACAATATAAGCTGGGAAGTGAGGGAGAATGGATCGACTATAAGGCTCCTCTTACACTAAGTGAAGAAGGGATAACTGAGATTTACGCACGAAGTGTTGATCGGGCCGCCAATGTCAGTGCTTCCACTTCGGCAACAGCCAGAATCGACAAGACTGGGCCTGAGCAACCAACGATTGCGTTAAGTGAAGAGGATTGGACGAATGAGGATGTAACTTTTGCAATAAACAGTGGTGAAGATGCGGGCAGTGGGCTTGCCAAGAGCCAATATCGACTTAACAAAGAAGGTCCCTGGATCGATTACACGGGCGAAGTGACGGTTACCGATGAGGGAGAAACGATCGTATATGCACGCTCACTTGACCGTGTAGGCAATATAAGCACGTCCGCTCAGGCTACAGTTCGAATTGACACGACAGCTCCAACCGAGCCGGTGATTAGTTTAAGCCCTTCTGGATGGAGTAAAGAACATGTGCAATTCACTATCGCTGGAAGTGTGGATGAACAAGCGATATCCTATGAATACAGCATGAACGATGCTCCTTATATTGCAGGCAATACGGGTACAGTAAGCACAAACGGCGCTACCACCATTCGGGCTAGAGCAAGGGATACTGTTGGCAATGTAAGCAAGGAAGTGAGTCGAATCGCCTATGTGGATCAGATGGCTCCAACGATTACATTTGCACCGAACGGACATGCTTGGACGGATATAGATATATCCACTACCATTCAGTATGCCGATGCCCACTCAGGCATTCAGGAACGGGAACGATTCTATCAAGTTACGAACAGTGCAGAATCACCGGAGCATTGGCTTGAAGCCCGCTCTGACCAGCATAAAATATCCATCGAATCGGAAGGTATATGGTACATCCATGCGAAAACCATGGACAGAGCAGGGAATACATATGAGACAACATCATCACCTTACCATATTCAACGCAAGCCCCAGCAACCGACTCATGTGAAAACGACACAGATCGCTGAGACTTCAGCTGAACTTACAGTGGATTTGCCAACTGGGGAAAGGTATACCGATGGATATCAGTATGAGATAACGAACAAAACTACAGGGCAGTCATGGACACTCGATTATCCTAACCACAGTGTAATCGATCACTCCCTAAGTGGTGGTCAGGTCTATGAATATGAAGTTAGAGTGAGAAACCATACCGGAGTAAGTGATGCAGTAAGCGTTCAAGTATTAACTACCCCGGCAGCTCCCGGAACGTTGCACGTTCGAAAAGTAGATTCACAGCCCAATTTGGCCGAAATTCAATTTGATCCAGTACGAGGAGCAGATGCTTACCGCATTATTGCGACTACTTCAGACGGTGCAATCGTATTTGATCAGACGGTATCTGATCCTGGCAGCCTTCCCTATGTCAGCAACCTCGTTCCAGGAACCATTCATAACATCTCGGTAACGGCAATGAATGAAAGCGGAGCAGGTGGTAGTAGTAGAACTGGATTTCTCACACTGCCGGCAGTGCCCGGTGAATTTATGGCCGTTCAAATTCAGGAGCATGATATTTCATTAAAATGGGAGACAGTGACTTCTGCAACGTATTATGGTCTTTCACGCGATGGAACAGCCATATATGAAGGAGAGCAGACGGAGTATCTGGACTCGGGTCTGGATAGCGGAACGGAGTACAGCTATACGTTAATTGCCGGAAATGAGACAGGACCAGGACCGTTGGCAGGATTACCTTTGCTCAAGACTTTACCTGGGCAGGTGTCCGGCTTACAGATATCAGATGCTTCCACAGGGAGCCTTCGTCTGAATTGGGAAACAGTACGTGGAGCCGATCGTTATGACTTATGGTTGAATGGAGAGAAGTCGGGAACGGTTCCTGCCGGAACCCAAGAATGGAACTTTGCGGGACTGAGTTCAGGAACATCTTATCAACTGGATGTACAAGCAGTGAACGGAAGTGGACAGGGGATGCGCAGTTCGGTATCAGGAACAACGTTACCAGAAAGCCCGTCGGGACTTCACGTTGTTCAAGTAACTGAACAGGGAGCAATCTTGAGCTGGGAGCCTGTAGCTGGGGCAACGAAATATCGGGTGGTCATCGATGGAAATAGCCATGAGATATCAGATACACAACTCGCAGTTCACCACCTGTCAAGCAGTCGTGAGTATACCTACGAAGTACAGGCGGGCAATGCTGCCGGGTACGGTGCATCCACCAGTAGTACAATTCTTACTTTACCTAGCAGGCCGGAAGGACTGAATGTCACATCGACTGGTGAAACAAGTATGGGACTTGCATGGCAAGCTATAGATACGGCGAATCTCTATATTGTGAAAGTCAATGGAACAGAAGTGGGCAGAACATCAGAACTGGCCTACACGGCTGAGGAATTGTTGCCAGGTACAGAGTACGCTTTGGAAGTTCAGGCTGTGAATGCTTCTGGATCAGGTGAAACAGCTCAGCTCATCCGATTGTCCAAACCTGTGTCGCCTGCCGAAGTACTTGTTGATTCAGGAGTACATCATGCAAAAGTTTCTTGGTCTGTCGTGGAAGGTGCCTCTGAATACGTGATTGAGCAGAATGGCAAGGAGATCTATAGAGGAATGGAGAATGGAGCGACGATTACAGGTCTCCAGGGTGGAACGTGGCATCGCTATCAACTATGGGCAGTCAATAGACAAGGGACTCGTTCTGAAGCGACGGATGTATCTCTGCTGACTTTGCCTGAGAAACCCGTTAAGGTTGCAGTATATGATGTGGCAAAAAACAGCCTAAGTCTGGATTTCAGTAACACTGGTGTCCAAGGGGCAGATCATTATGTCATTGAACGGGATGGAAGAGAGATCGCTCAGATGGATTCAAGTGAACCCCAATTTGTAGACAAGGATCTGTCGCCAGGAACGAAATACACTTATGTAATTCGGGCAGTCAATGCGAGTGGAACGAGTGCGCCGCTTACTTTCAGTGTAATGACTCAAACGTTGCCATTGGTTGCAGAAAGTATAACAGTGAAAGCCGGAACACATGCGGTGGATCTGGCTTGGGATGTTGTTAAGGGAGCGGCTGCATATGAGATTCGTAATCGGGTAACGGGAGATATACAGAGCGTGTCTGAACCCTCTGTACATCTCAATAGCATGCTGGATGGCACAGCGTATGAATTCGAACTTGTTGCGATTAATGAAGATGGTCATCGGTCAGAGTCTATTCAGATTCAAGTTTTAACGAAACCTATATCACCTCAGACGGCAGGTATAACCCACATTACAGATCAGACTGCGGTACTGGACCTGACTGGAAGCTCCACACGGGGAGCAGAGCAATTCATTATTATGCGGGATGGCGTTGAAGTCGCAAAGGTTCCAGCAGATCACGCTTCATTTGAAGATCAGGGACTGACACCAGGAGAGCATTACACGTATACCATCAAAACATCCAATGCAACGGGAGAGAGTGATTCCGGTTTCGAAGTTTACTTACGAACGTTGCCTGCGACCATAAACGAACCTTTACATGCAAGCATGATTGGGGAAAAGGAGGGATTGATCTCTTGGCCAAAGGTACAAGGTGCGGAGGGAAATAACATACGTATCGGAGATCAGATGTTCACCACGATTGAAGAAGGGGATATCACAGAGGTGAGATTAACTCATCTGGAGAGTGCAACCCGATATGATCAGGTACAGATTATTCCTTATAATACGGCTGGTTCAGGAAGTCCAATGATCGTGACTCCTTTTTACACCTTGCCTCATGTGGATTCACTGGAAATGAAGATATATCCGGAGACAGATCACGCCAAACTGGAATGGAACTTCCCTTATGGGAACGAAACTTTCGTTATATTACTGGATGGTACAGAAGTATACCGAGGCAAACAAAAAGAGTTTATTGTTGATCAACTGGATGCAGGCAAACAGTACTCGATTGAAATCTACACAGAGAATGATCAAGGAGATGCATCGGAGAAGCTGGCGTATTCTGTCCTGACCAAGCCAGCAGCTCCGGTCAAAGTGGAGTATCATTCGGCGAAGGACCACATTCGTCTTCTATTGGAACAGAGCCGGTTCGAAGGTGCCGAGTTGTTTATCATTGAGCGTGATGGTGTGGAGGTTGCTCGTGTTCCTGCAGACGAACTGTTCTATGACGACAAGGAACTCGAACCGGGCGTGAACTATATCTATATAGTGAAGACCATGAATGCCTCGGGCAGTAGTGATGGTGGTTATTACCTTCATGCCATGACTTTGCCCGGTAGTGCTGCTTCACTTCCTGTAGTAGAGGGGCGTTCCATGTATGGTGCAGACATCGTATGGGAACTGATTCCTGGTGCTGCGGGTTATCGAATCTATCGAAATGAAGAGCTTGTGGGAACAACAACGGAGACATCCATACATGTGTCTGAATTAATCAGTGCAGAGCGTTATACTGACTTTGCAATTGTTCCATTTAATGAGGCAGGGGAGGGTGAGGCGCTCCTGGTTCCGGAATTCGAGACGTTGCCTTCCGAGGATCTGACAGTTGCAGCCGTAGCGCAAGGCACAAGTACGATTAAGCTAACTTGGGAACTGGATTCAATGAATGAGGTGATTGTGATCACCCATAAAGATCGTGAGATCTACCGTGGCACGCAGCGCAGTCATGTATGGACAGGACTGAATGCCGAGCAGCATTATGAGGTGGAAGTATGGACGGAGAATTCAGCAGGTGAAAAAAGTGAAAGAAAACGGGCAGCAGCCATGACTTTTCCGTATCCACCATCCTCCTGGAGCGGTGGCGGTGCAACCCCGAGTCCAAACGGTACATCGGAACAAGCCGATGAGGTGAGTTCACAACCAGAACCGTCTGAGCAGCCTGATGTACCTGTGAAAAAAATCATCAAATTTATTGATATCAGCCAAACATTCAATAAAGATCAGATCACCTGGCTGGCGGAACAAAATATCATTCAAGGTGTAAGTGAAACTCGCTTCGAGCCACGCCGTCCGATCACCCGTGCGGAGTTCACTGCATTAATCGTGCGTCTGATGGGTGTGGACACAACGGTTAATGAACAACATGGATTCAAGGATGTGAACGATGAGGATTGGTTTGCTCCTGAGATTAAGGCAGCCGTTCATCATGAGATGGTTCAAGGCATGGGGAACGGCAAATTCGCTCCACATGCGCTGGTGACACGGGAACAGGCATCCAAGATTATAGCAAATGTTGTTCGTAAAATCAGACCGGAACCGCTGACTTCCCCAAGAGCGTTTACCGACCAGACTGATGTATCTGATTGGGCCAAAGAAGAAGTGCAGGAACTTGCAGGTTTGTACATGATTACCGGATATGAAGACGGCAGCTTCCGTCCCATGCAGCACTTAAGCAGATCCGAAGCTGCAGCGCTGATCTTCCGTTTAAATAAGCTGATTCAAGTTATGGATGAGAACCGTACAGATCAAGTGGAGAAAGCGTCAGCGTTTGATCGTCATATCTAGATTGAATTGATTCTTACATGTGATACTGCAATCATCGGTAGTAACGACATTACCGCTTGATTGGTTTTTAATGCTATAATGGTTGCCAATATGATAAAAAAAGGGTAATGAACAATGGTGATGAATAATGAATAATAAATTTATCCGGATATATGAAGATATTGCAGATCGTATTCGGACCGGAGAGATTGAGGCAGGGACGTTACTTCAATCGGAACTGGATCTATCGGAAAGTTATCAAACGTCTCGAGAGACTATTCGCAAAGCATTGAAAATGTTGTATGAAGAAGGTTATATTCAGAAGATTCAAGGCAAGGGCTCGATTGTACTGGATATACGCAAGATCGATTTTCCCATCTCAGGTCTGGTTAGCTTCAAGGAATTGGCCAAAAAAATGGGACATCGTGCTCAAACGTATGTGAAGGTTTTCGAGGAGCAACAGGTGGATCAGGCGTTGCACAAAAAAATTAACTTTGGCCTGAATGAACAGGTCTGGGAGATCAGACGTGTGCGCAAAGTGGATGGAGAGCATGTCATACTGGACAAAGATTATATTAGCCAGCGGCTTGTTCCTGGGCTCAGCAAAGAGATCTGTAATGATTCCATCTATCAGTACATTGAGCAAGAGCTGGGGCTTTCGATTTCGTTTGCCAAAAAAGAGATTTTGGTGGAAGAACCCACCGCTGAGGACAGGGAACTACTGGACCTTGAAGGGTCCCACAATGTAGTTGTGGTGAGGAGCCAGGTCTACCTGGAGGATGCCAGTCAATTTCAGTATACGGAGTCGAGGCATCGACCGGACAAGTTCAGATTTGTGGATTTTGCGCGTCGCAGATAAGTTAATCAAGATCGATCAGAGAGTACCTTTCACTGCATTATTCAGTGGAGCGGTACTCTCTTTGGTTATGGGGGAATCCGAAGATCGTCCATCAAGAACCGCTTAATGTCAATGTTTTTTCTGCATGTCGGAGCGTATGATCACAATATATACGAGGCCGAGGAGTGAGGGAATTGAATCACGTGACAGCGACATCAAATGTTCGCATATGGGAAGAAACCAGAGATATTCCAACCTATGGTACAGGTAAACCAGACAAAAATCCGATGTTTCTTGAAAAGAGAATCTACCAGGGAAGTTCGGGTAAGGTGTACCCGCATCCTGTAATCGACAGCATTGAAGATGAGGCCAAAATGAAGTCGTATCGATTAATTATTCTTGAAAATGAATATGTACGTATCGAGATGATGCCCGAACTGGGTGGACGGATCTATCGTGCGCTGGATCGGACCAACAACTACGATTTTGTATATTATAACCGGGTGATTAAACCTGCGCTCGTGGGTCTGGCAGGGCCATGGATTTCCGGTGGAATTGAATTCAACTGGCCACAGCATCACCGGCCCAACACATTTGGTCCAGTCGATTATACATTTGGCAGTAATGAAGATGGAAGCGCTACCGTGTGGGTGGGTGAGATTGACCGCATGTATGGTACCAAAATGACCGCTGGCTTCACATTACATCCCGGCAAAGCCTATCTTGAAATCCATGCTGAGGTATACAATCGCACCAGCGCACCTCAAACTTTTCTATGGTGGGCCAACCCGGCTGTAGCTGTCAACGATCATACGCAATCCGTGTTTCCACCTGATGTAACGGCTGTGCTGGACCACGGAAAACGGGACGTATCCCGCTTTCCTATCGCAACCGGCACCTATTACAAGATGGACTATTCCGAAGGTGTGGATATCTCACGATATAAAAACATACCGGTTCCAACATCCTATATGGCGTATAAGTCGGATTATAATTTTGTAGGGGGTTATGACCACGGGGTTCAGGCGGGTTTGTTGCATGTAGCCAATCATCATATTTCTCCGGGCAAGAAGCAATGGACCTGGGGGAACGGGGAATTCGGGCAAGCTTGGGATCGTCAGTTAACGGACGAGGATGGACCTTATATTGAATTAATGACCGGGATCTACACTGATAATCAGCCTGATTTTACGTGGTTACAGCCCTATGAAGCGAAATCATTCTCGCAGTATTTTATGCCGTATAAAGGAATTGGTATGGTCAAAAATGCAACGATTGATGCAGCGGTTAATCTGGAAATGGACGAAACGACCGGAATGGTAACCGTGATGGTATATGCGACGTCGGTTTTTGAACAAGTGACCGTTGAAGTGATAGGACCAACCACGGTATATCTCCATGAGAGATGTAATATCTCACCTACGGAACTATATAAATCTTCATTCCCGTGGAGCGGACAAGATGAATGGCATCAGGTGAAGTTAAGTGTTCGAACTGCGGAAGGAAAAGTACTTGTAGCCTATCAACCTGAACCTTCTGAGATTCAGGAAGTCCCAGACCCGGCCACACCACTCCCGCTACCATCCGAGATTCGTACGAATGAACAACTATATCTGGCGGGCCTTCATTTGGAACAATATCGGCATGCCACGTATGAACCGGAACCTTATTATCTGGAAGGTTTGAAGCGTGATGCAACGGATATTCGTTTAAACATAGCGTATGGCACATTGCTGCTGCGTAGAGGGTTGTTTCAAGATGCAGAGAAGCATTTCAGACAGGCCGTACAATCGCTGACGTGGAAAAATACGAATCCATATGATAGTGAAGCATTTTGCCAACTCGGTCTGAGTTTGAAACTACAGGGGAAACAGGAAGAAGCCTACGCAGCCCTGTATAAAGCCGTATGGTCTGCACAGTATCAGGATACAGGTTATTACATGCTTGCTCAGATCGATACGGCGTTACAACGGGACATCGAAGCGTTGGATCACATCGAACGTTCGCTGATTCGTAACACCAGAAATTATAAGGCTCGGCATCTGAAGGTGGCTCTGTTACGTAGATTGGGTCAATATAAACGGGCCATTCAATATGCGCGTGAGACATTGGAACTGGACCCGGTTGAATTTGGAGCTGCACATGAATTAGTCCTGATCTATAGCGGAGCGACTACACCTTCAGAGAGAGAACAAGCGGGGCAAACACGTGAGCATTTCCATCGTCTGATGCGAGGAGACGTTTATAATTATCTGAATCTAGCCGCAGACTACGCTGATTGTGGATTGTGGGAAGAAGCACTGACGGTACTCTCTTATGTTGAATCCGAAATTGCACAGCCGTATCCTATGGTTGGTTATGTTCAGGCTTACTTGTATCGTCAGCTGGGGGATGTGGAGCAGGCCCGGGAATGTCAAAAGCAGGGGAAAGCTGCTCCAACGGATTATTGTTTTCCTAATACGTTATTTGAATTCATTGTGCTTCAGGATGCATTGGCAGTGGATTCGAATGATGCGCGTGCTCACTATTACCTGGGAAATTGGTTATATGATCATAAACGCTACGAGGAAGCAATTACCCATTGGGAAACTTCACGCGAGCTGGATGCTGCATATTCGACTCTACATCGGAATCTGGGACTGGCTTATTATAACAAGCTGAATCACCCCGATCTTGCACTGGCATCATTAGAGGAAGCTTTCCGGTTGGATTCACAGGATGCCCGAATCTTCTACGAGTTGGATCAATTGCACAAGAAGATAGGGTATTCCTGCGAGAATCGAGTCAAATTGCTGGAACAACATATGGAGTTGGTTCACCACCGTGATGATCTGTATATCGAGTGGGTGACTTTATTGAATATGCAAGGTAGTCATCAAGAAGCATGGAATGCCCTTCAGACCCGGCGGTTTCATCCATGGGAGGGTGGAGAAGGCAAGGTAACAGGACAATATGTTACGGCACTGACAGAACTGGCAAAGCAAAATCTGGAGAAACAACAACCTGAACTAGCATTGGAATTGTTGAAGAAGGCTTTGGTTTACCCGGAGAACTTAGGTGAAGGTAAATTGGAGGGAGCCGGAGACAATCCAGTTTACTTTTATCTTGGCTGTGCCTACCAGCAACTGAAGAAGAATCAGGTGGCAGAGGAGAATTTCCACAGAGCATCCATCGGTTTGAACGAACCGGCAAGCGCGATGTTCTATAATGACCAACCGCCGGAATCCATCTATTATCAGGGTCTGGCTTGGCAGAAGCTTGGCAATGTGAAGGAAGCAAACCGACGGTTTAACAAACTCATTGACTATGCGGAAAGACATATGCATGATCATATCCGAATGGATTATTTTGCGGTATCTCTGCCCGATTTTCTGGTATTCGACGACGATTTAGATCAGCGAAATGAAGAACATTGCCGGTATATGCGGGCATTGGGTCTTCTGGGGTTGGGGCGGATAAGTGAAGCTGAACTTGAGTTGGAGCGGGTACTGGAGAAAAACCCGAATCATCAAGGGGCAATCATCCATCGATAATTGATAATCGTTTCAACACATCCCATTTATATCGAAGGAGTTATATAATCCATGAATGATAATATAGCAGGTAGCCATATTCGCTTTATATTGGATGCGGAAGATAAAGAGATTCGTGTGGGTCGCATGACTGGCAGTGGCGGCAAAAGCCCACGAGGGGAATCGTATGATTTTACAAACTATTATATGACTCGTAATGCTAAACCCCATATTCCCGTGGTAGGTGAGTTTCATTTCTCCAGATTCGCTTACTTGCAGTGGGAAGAAGAATTACTGAAGATGAAGGCAGGCGGGGTGAGCATTGTCGCTTCCTATGTTTTCTGGAATTTTCACGAGGAGCAGGAAGGCGAATTCAATTGGTCAGGAAATCTTAATTTGCGGCACTTTGTGGATCTGTGTGGCAAACATGAGCTGCCTCTGATCGTACGAATTGGTCCATTCTGTCATGGGGAAGTGCGTAATGGTGGAATGCCGGATTGGTTATTCAGTTATCCATTCGAAGTCAGGTCGAACGATGAAGGATATCTGTATTACGCTAAGCGATTATATCGGGAGATTGCCCGTCAGCTCAACGGCTGTTTTTATCAGGAGGGTGGCCCTGTTATCGGGGTACAGTTGGAAAATGAGTATATGCACGCTGGCGCACCCATGGATGCCTGGGGATATACCCGCGAAAAATACATTGCCTCCGGTCGGGATGGACGAGAACATCTGAAGATGCTTCGCGATATTGCCGAAGAAGTCGGTATGAAGCCGATGTTCTATACTGCCACGGCCTGGGGCAATGCTGCGGTGCCTGAAGAAGGAACATTGCCTATGCTAGCGGGTTATGCGTACACACCATGGATTCCCAATCAGCCTCCAAGCCGGGAGTATTTATTCCGGGATCTGCATATGAATCCTGTGGAAGAAGTGGATTATGACAGTCTGGAGTACCCCGCTGCGTACTGCGAGCTTGCTGGAGGCATGCAGGTCAGTTATCACGCTCGTCCGGTCGTTGATGCGGACAGCGTCGAGGCGATGACCATTGTGAAACTTGCGAACGGCAGCAATCTGGTTGGGTATTATATGTATCACGGGGGGACCAATCCGATAGGCAAAAATTCATATATGAACGAGCAGGCATTGCCGAAAATGACGTATGATTACCAATCGCCACTCGGGGAATTTGGGCGTGTTGGTGAATCGTATGACCGCATTCGTACCTTGTCCATGTTCCTGGAAGGATACGGTGAGTTACTTGCACCAATGGGCTGTGTTGTACCGGATGGTCAACATGCGATAACACCGGAGAACACGATGGATATGCGTTGGTCTGTTCGCCAACAAGATGGCTCGGGATTCCTGTTCATGAATAATTATCAGGATCATGTGGCGATGCCTGATCGAGACATACAATTGGAACTGCATACCAGCAAAGGGACTGCTTTTTATCCAAGAGAAGGAACAATGCAGCTGAAATCCGGCATGGCAACCATTCTGCCTTTCCATATGAATCTGAGTGGAATGAAGATCATTAGTGCTACCGTTCAGCCACTGACCCGATTTATGGTAAATCAGGAGCTTACGGCTGTCTTTTATGCCCATGAAGGCATGGCGCCTGAGTATGTTGTTGATGCATCTTCTGTTACAAATGTGGAGATGCCCGAAGGTACAATATCAGAGCAGGGGAATGAAGTTGTGATACATCCGATTGCCGGCAAGGACCATCATCTGGGGATTACAACATCGGACGGTATAATCATACGTATCATTACATTAACCCGTGAAGAGGCATTACATGCCTACCGTTTCCGTGTGGGCGGAGAAGAAAGGCTTGTAATTAGCAGCAGTCATCTGTATGTACAGAATGAGATGCTCCTATGTACATCTGTGGAGCAACCAGAGATGGAGGTATCCTTTTATCCGGCTCCAGAGCATGTTTCAGCTTCGAAATATGCTGTGTCATCCCAGTCGAAGCAGGGAATATTCGGTACGTATACATTCCAAGTTTCTCCTTACGAGCCTGCTGTAGAGGTTGATTATCCGAAAGAGTATGCAGCAACACTGAGATTGGACACAGCGTGGCCGGAACAAGTAGATGACGTGTGGATTGAGATTGATTATGAAGGAGACGTTGCAACAGCACATATTCATCATCAGATGTTAACGGATCATATTCACTATGGACACAGCTGGATGCTTGGTTTGAAGCAATCCCGTCATTTGTTGGCTGATCACGCGCTTCGTCTGTCTATAACCCCAATTCGAAAAGGGACGACTGAGAGTTATGTGAATCAGGCTTATGTGGAGCGGTTTGAGGGCGTGGAGATTGGAAAGTTTAATGAAATTCGGGTGAGACCACAGTATCGGGTTGGTTTGGTATTGGCGGGAGTTAGAGAAGACACTTAGTCTAAATCAGGAGTTAAACAAAATAACAGATAAACAAGAGTTAACTTTAGTTAATAATACAGAGGGTTCTTTCTCCGAACGATTGTGAGGGGAGAGAACCTTTTTTTGCTGTGTTATGTAAAAACAAATGATTCCTAATCATGGTAAAAAGATCTTGACTGGTAAGCGTTTTCAATTTATTATAACTTCATAACCTTAACGATAAAGTTTATTTAAACTAAATAACGTGACTTATATAAAGTTTTTTGTTATTTATTTAATAAAAAAAACTTCCATTACCAACGATTTTAGTTAACTTCTTGCCTAGAGCAAGGTTAATTGAAATAAAAAAACAAATACAGGAGGTTCCAAACGAATGGTTAATCTGAAAAAGTGTACAATCTTCACGGTTATTGCTACACTCATGTTCATGGTATTAGGGAGTGCAGCACCCAAAGCATCTGCTGCTACAGGATTTTATGTAAGCGGTAACAAGTTATACGATTCCACAGGCAAGGCTTTTGTCATGAGAGGTGTTAATCACGGACATTCCTGGTTCAAAAATGATTTGAATACCGCTATCCCTGCAATCGCCAAAACAGGTGCCAATACGGTACGCATAGTTCTTTCGAATGGTAGCCTGTACACCAAAGATGATCTGAACGCTGTTAAAAATATTATTAATGTGGTTAACCAAAATAAAATGATAGCTGTACTCGAGGTGCATGACGCTACAGGGAAAGATGACTATAATTCGTTGGATGCGGCGGTGAACTACTGGATTAGTATTAAGGAAGCTTTGATTGGCAAAGAAGATCGGGTCATCGTTAATATCGCCAATGAATGGTATGGAACGTGGAATGGAAGTGCGTGGGCTGATGGTTACAAAAAAGCCATTCCGAAACTCCGAAATGCGGGAATTAAAAATACGCTCATTGTGGATGCAGCCGGATGGGGGCAGTTCCCTCAATCCATCGTGGATTATGGACAAAGTGTATTTGTAGCCGATTCTCAAAAAAATACGGTCTTCTCCATTCATATGTATGAGTATGCTGGCAAAGATGCTGCAACGGTCAAAGCCAATATGGAGAATGTGCTGAACAAAGGATTGGCTCTGATCATTGGTGAATTCGGGGGATATCACACAAACGGTGATGTGGACGAGTATGCCATTATGAGATATGGTCAGGAAAAAGGGGTAGGCTGGCTTGCCTGGTCTTGGTACGGAAACAGCTCTGGTCTAAACTATCTGGACATGGCCACAGGTCCGAACGGAAGCTTAACGAGCTTTGGCAACACCGTAGTTAATGATACCTATGGAATTAAAAACACTTCTCAAAAAGCGGGGATTTTCTAATCCGCCGTTGAAACAGGAACACTCTGACGGTTTCGTCAGGGTGTTTTTTTAATAAAATAGTTCAATCTATAATGACTTTTGAATATTTCCGTTTTGTTTTAAAATATTTTGTTTTCAAAATAAAACAAAGATGTTAAACTCGGATTAGGAATAAAACAAACATTATCGGAGGGAAACAAATGGTACAGAGTTTATGGAATGCATCGCAGGCATCTGAGAGAACAACAGGACTTGAGCAGTTGGTTTACCGATCCAATCTGATTGGGACTGATCGCAGTGTATGTAACATCTACGGTGGTAATACGTCTACCAAAACGACAGTGAAGGATTTTCGTGGTCGTGATGTAGAAGTAATGTATGTGAAGGGAAGCGGCTCTGATCTGGGTTCCATGGAAGCGAAACATTTTACCGGACTTGGGCTCGAAGACATTCGACCATTAATTGAACGTGAATCCATGTCGGATGAAGAGATGGTTGAATATCTGGGACATTGCATGATTGATGCCAAGCACCCGCGCGCCTCTATCGAGACTCTTCTGCATGCGTTTCTTCCATATAAACATGTGGATCATACGCACCCGGATGCCATTATCAGCTTGTGCTGTGCGCATAACGGCAAGGAATTGGCGAGAGAGATCTACGGTGATCGTTTTGTATGGGTACCTTACGTTCGTCCAGGGTTTACGTTATCTAAAATGATTGCTGAAAGCGTATTCTCGAATCCCAATGCCGAACTCGTGCTGATGGAAAAACACGGACTTGTCACTTGGGGAGAAACATCCGAGGAATGTTACGCACAAACGATCAAGATTATCAACGAAGCAGAAGCATTCATCGAAGCACGGGTGAACGAAGAAAGTTTGTTTGGTGGTGTGAAACACCCGGCACTTGCAACAGAGGTTCGTCGTCAGATCGTATCACGTGTAATGCCAACAATTCGTGGAGCGGTATCGGATAGCAAAAAAATGATTTTGTCCTTTGACGATCAAGAGGACGTACTTGCTTTTGTGGGCGGAGCAGATTCACCGGAATTGTCACAGGTGGGTGCAGCTTGCCCGGATCATCTGGTACATACCAAAGTGGTACCTTTGTTCATCGATTGGACACCGGATGCGGAAGATATTGAAGGTTTAAAAGCCAAGTTGGTAGAAGGTGTGGCTGCCTACAAAGAGCAGTATCAACAGTATTTTGAGAGCAACAAAAACGAAGGTGATGTCATGTTCGAAGCGGCACCACGCGTTATCCTCATTCCAGGTGTGGGCATGATCAACACAGGCAAGAGCTGGGCGCTTTCCCAAGTAAGCGGAGCGTTGTATCACAGAGCGATTGCCGTTATGCGTGGGGCTACTAGCTTGGGCCAATTCGTATCACTTAGTGCAAACGAGTCTTACAATGTGGAGTACTGGCCGCTGGAATTGTACAAATTGTCTTTGGCTCCAGCAGAAACCGAATTCTCCCGTAAAGTGGCGTTTATTACAGGCGGCGCAGGCGGTATCGGAAGTGAAACAGCACGCAGATTGGTATCTGAAGGCGCACATGTGGTGCTTGCTGATCTCAACCTGGAGGGCGCACAGAAAGTAGCACAGGAAATCAATGATCAGTACGGTGCGAATCGTGCTTACGCGCTGAAAATGGACGTAACCGATGAGGAAGCCGTTCAATCCGCTTATGCTGATGTTGCGGTGCAATATGGCGGAGTGGATATCATCGTGAACAATGCCGGATTGGCGACATCCAGCCCATTTGACGAAACATCCCTGAAAGAATGGAACCTGAATATGAATGTTCTGGGTACAGGGTATTTCCTCGTGGCTCGCGAAGCATTCAAGCTGATGAAACAGCAGGGTATTGGTGGAAGCATGGTATTTATCGGGTCCAAGAACTCGGTGTATGCAGGTAAAAGTGCCTCGGCTTACAGTTCAGCGAAAGCGCTGGAAGCACATCTGGCACGTTGTATTGCAGCAGAAGGTGGAGAGTATGGCATTCGTGTCAACACGATTCTTCCAGATGCCATTCTACAGGGTTCAGCGATCTGGAACGGTTCCTGGAGAAATGAACGAGCAGCGGCATACGGGATTGAACCGGATCAATTGGAAGAGTATTATCGCAAACGGACGACTTTGCTCGTGAATATCTATCCAAGAGATATTGCGGAAGGAATTGCATTCTTTGCTTCTTCGAAATCCGAAAAAACAACCGGTTGTATGATGACCATTGATGGCGGTGTACCGGCAGCATTTACACGTTAAAATAGGAGGGTTTTTGCGGATGGATAACCAAGTCAAGCAAGCTTATGAAGCAGCCAAGGCATTGTATGCCCAGCACGGAATTGATACGGACGAGGTACTGAACAAACTCGCGGAGATCAAAGTATCCGTACACTGCTGGCAAGGCGACGATGTCAAAGGTTTTCTGAACAAAGATGGAGAGCTAACAGGGGGCATTTCCGTTACAGGTCAGTATCCGGGGGCTGCGACAACCCCTGCAGAACTTCGTAACGATCTGGAGCAAGCTTTTGCTCTGATTCCTGGCAAACATAAGGTCAATCTACACGCGATCTACACGGATACAGACGAGCAGGTTGAACTGGATCAGATTGAGCCAAAGCATTATGAGAACTGGGTGAAATGGGCCAAAGAACAAGGACTTGGTCTGGATTTCAACCCAACATGTTTTTCCCATGAAAAATCAAGTGACGGGTTCACGCTCAGTCATCCAGACCCTGAAATTCGCAAGTTCTGGATTGATCACTGCAAGGCATCCCGCCGGATTGGTGCTTATTTCGGGGAACAGCTTGGTCTGACTTGTGTAACCAATGTATGGGTACCGGACGGATTCAAAGATAATCCGGTTGACCGGTTGACACCACGCAAACGTCTCAAAGAATCGCTGGATGAAGTATTCGGTGAACCACTTAACCCGGAGCACAACCTGGATGCGGTAGAGAGTAAGCTGTTTGGTCTGGGTTCGGAAGCATATGTGGTGGGTTCTCATGAATTCTATATGGGTTACGGTTTGCAAAATGATACGTTAATCTGCCTGGATGCGGGTCATTTCCATCCAACAGAGGTTATTTCTAATAAACTGTCGTCCTTGTCTTTGTTTACAAGTGGCATTCTGCTTCACGTAAGCCGCCCGATGCGCTGGGACAGTGACCATGTGGTAATCATGGACGATGAACTGCTGGAAATTGCCCGTGAACTGGTTCGACATGATCTGCTTGCGACCACACATATTGGACTGGATTTCTTTGATGCAAGTATTAACCGTGTAGCTGCATGGGTTGTGGGGACTCGCAACACGATCAAAGCCCTTCTCCGAGCGATGCTCGAACCAGTGGATGCCTTGAAACAAGCCGAATTGGAAGGGGATTACACGTTGCGTCTTGCCTTAACGGAAGAGTTCAAATCCTATCCGTTTGGGTCGATCTGGGACTACTATTGTGCTCAGCAAGGCGTTCCAGTCCGTGAAAAGTGGATCACCGATATCAAAACCTATGAACAAGACGTATTACTACAGCGTGATAAATCATTGGTGTAACCGCATTTATATTTCGTATAAACCACTATGGAATGAAAATTCCATGGTGGTTTTTTGGCATAATCACGCTGAAATGCATAACTGAGGCGATTGCTTCCATACTAGGAATATAGATCCGTATCGTATACGATTGCCACGCAGAGGAGGAATAACAGAGTTGAATCTAGCCCACAACAAACTTTATATCGCTGCACTTGGCGGCGTGAATGAAATAGGGAAGAATATGTATTTCATCCAGTACCATCAGGACATCATCGTGATTGACTGTGGTTCGAAGTTTCCCGATGAGACATTGCCTGGTATTGATCTGATCATTCCGGATGTAACGTATTTGCTGGAGAACCTGGATAAAGTAAGGGGTCTTGTGGTTACTCACGGACATGAAGATCACATTGGTGGCATTCCGTATTTGTTAAAACAAATGAACATCCCGGTGTATGCATCCAGACTCACTCGTGGGCTGATCGAACTTAAACTGAAAGAGCATGGGTTGCTACGCAAGGCCGACTTGCATACGATCGATGCTCATTCCAGCATTACGCTGGGAGGGATCGAGGTTTCCTTTTTTGCAACCAGTCATAGTATACCGGATTGTCTTGGTATCTTTTTTCAGACCCCAGCAGGCAATGTTGTGCATACCGGAGATTTCAAATTTGATATGTCGCCTGTACATGGACCATTCCCTGATCTGCACCGTATGGCCGAGATTGGCAAACAGGGTGTCCATATTTTGCTCTCCGAGAGTACCAATGCAGAAAGACCGGGATTTACACCTTCCGAGCGTGTTGTGGGAGATCACATTCTGGATGCCTTTATCCGTGCAAAACAAAAAGTATTCATCTCGACCTTTGCGTCGAATGTCAGCAGGGTACAGCAGATTGTGAATGCAGCATTCGAGACGGGCCGCAAACTGGCACTGTTGGGCAGAAGTATGGTGAATGTGGTATCGGTGGCCAGTGAATTGGGGTATTTGCAAGTTCCTGACGGATTGTTGATTGAAGCTATCGATTCGGATCAGTTTCCACCAGAACAAGTTGTTGTATTATGCACCGGTAGCCAGGGAGAAGCGATGGCAGCATTGTCACGTTTGGCATCCGGTAAACATCCTCACGTAAGAATTAACGCCGGGGACACGGTCATTATTGCTGCCGGAGCCATTCCGGGCAATGAACGAAATCTTGCACATGTAATTGATAACCTGTATGTTCTCGGAGCACGTGTGATATATGGTTCAAGTGGTGCAGCTGGGATGCATGTATCGGGACACGGCAGTCAGGAAGAACTCAAACTGATGTTAACCCTGATGAAACCGGATTATCTGATTCCGATCCACGGTGAGTTTCGCATGTTGTATCAACACAGACTGCTTGCTGAATCCGTAGGAATAGAGCGTGATCATGTGTTTATCGTGAATAATGGGGATATGGTCCAGTACAAAGACGGCATTGCTTCGCTAGGTCCCAAAATTGCATCAGGAAATAGTCTCGTAGACGGTCTGATCATGGGTGATGTCGGCAATATTGTACTGCGTGACCGCAGGCAACTATCCTCCGATGGCATGCTGGTGATTGTGACTACACTGAGCAAAACGGAAAAACAGATGGTCACGTCACCTGAAATTATCTCCAGAGGGTTTGTATTTGTTAAGGATTCGGAAGAATTCATGCATGAGATTCATGAGCTGGTTCTAAACCGAATGGGGGAGTTGACCGGGGCTGGGGTGAATCAGTGGAATGTGATCAAAAGAAAGCTGAAAGATGAGATTGGTCACTATATTTACGCTCAAACGAAGCGAAGACCTATGATCTTGCCAATTATTATTGAGGTCTGAGTCAGCAGGGATAGGGATTATCCATGCCCTAATGGTCTGTGCAAACGTGTATATGGAAGCTTAACAGCCTGATGAATGTCGGATCATACTTTGGTATGAACGTCACATTGATATCGGGCTTTTGCTATTACATCGGGAATGTTCAATAGATGCGCGATAAATGGAGTTGAATCAAATTCGCCATGGGTTTGCGATTCGAAGTATAATAAAAGGTAAACTATATGAATTGAACTAAACATTCACACGAGAACGTAGAGGACAGAAAGAACCTGAAGAAGCGGAGCGTGCGCCTTTATCTCCGGATGTTCACCTTTGAAAAAGTAAATCAAAACATCTGGGGATAACAGCGATCGGAAGGTTGTTCTGTCATCGGAGTGGTAAGTGTGAATATTCTTGAGTTCAATTTATATAGCTAACAGAAACAAGAGGAGTCTTTATGAATAAAACGATTTCTGATATCGCTCAGATGGCAGGTGTGGCAAAAAGCACGGTCTCTCGCTTCCTGAATGGCGGATCGGTTAGTGAGGATACACGCCAGAAGATTGAGCGCATTATCAAACAATACAACTATGTTCCCAATACATTTGCACAGAGTCTGAAGGCTAAGAAGACCAGTATCATCGGTACGGTTGTGCCACGTCTTGATTCTTTTGCAACATCACAGACATTGATCGGAATTGATGAAGAACTGCGGAGTAATCAGTATCAGATGCTGATCGCAAACACGAGTCAGGACATGCAGCGCGAGATTGATGCTATCTATGATTTTGCACGACAGAAGGTATCGGGTATTATTCTGCTGGCTGCTGAAGTGACCGAAGCACATCTGAAGGCCGTTGAGGATATACGGATTCCGGTGTTATTGGTAGGGCAGCAGCATGAGCAATTGCACAGTCTGGTTCACAATGATGACCAAGCAGGTTATGAGATGGGCAGATATGTCGTCGAACAGGGTCATCGCAAGATCGTGTATATGGGGGTTAGCGAGAAGGATCGGGCGGTAGGAATCTATCGTAAACAAGGGTTCCAGCGAGCAATCGCCGAGTGTGGTGGATGTGAAGTGAAGTATTATGAGACAAGCTTTAAGATGTCGGAAGCCATCGTTACCGCTGAAGCCATTCTGAAAGAAATCACACCAACGATCATTGTAGGGGCCACGGATAATATCGCACTGGGTGTGATGAAGATTGCATTCTCCAATAAAATCCGCATACCGCAAGATTTGTCTGTTACGGGATTTGGCGGATATGATATTACGGAGATGATTCACCCCACGCTGACGACTGTGAAATATCATTATTTGCAGGCGGGCAAAGTAGCGGCGAATCATATTATTCGTCTGGTCAAAGGCGAGTCGGTGGAGGAACGAACAACACTCGACGTAGAACTAATTCCTCGAGAAAGCGTTGACAAATTATAAAAACATCCTTTATGATAATTCCATCGAACCGGTTCCATTATGAATATCCAATGCGGATATGCGAACACGGGCAGGCACTAATGCCATGGAATTATTTTTTTGCGTCGAATGGAACCGGTTCCTGTAATTGATTTTTGTATAAGTTAAATAAGAAATAAACATTTACGGAGAGGGCAGAAAAAATCTGAAGAAACGTAGTGTTCGCCTTTATCACCGGATTTCACCCTTTAGAAAAGGGATCAGGAAATCTGGGGATAACAGCGATCGGAGGATTGTTCTGCCATCGTAGTCTCAGTGTGAAATTTCTTGGTCTAACTTATATAAGCAAGGAATGGAGAACAGCTATGAAAATGACTAGAGAGCAACGCTACAGACGAATTGAGCAAGCGGAGCCTGGAGAGATTGCGAAGCTTGAAGCACAGATATCCGTATGTCCTTGGCGACAAAGTTATCACATTCAGCCGATAACAGGTCTGCTTAATGATCCTAACGGCTTTGCATATTATCAAGGCTATTATCATCTGTTCTATCAGTGGTTTCCACTTGGGACAGAACATGGCATGAAATACTGGTATCATACCCGCTCGAAGAATCTGGTGAACTGGGAAAATGTCGGGATTGGAATCGAACCGGGTGGCAGGTATGACTCACACGGAGCTTATTCCGGCAGTGCGATTGAAAAAGACGGCAAGCTGCACTTGCTGTACACGGGCAATACCAGAGATGAGGATTGGGTCAGACATCCGTATCAATGCTTGGCAGTTATGGATGAAAGCGGTTCAGTAACCAAACTGAATGATCCCGTGATCTCGTCTGTGCCAGCCGGATACACGGAACACTTCAGAGATCCCAAGGTGTGGAAACAAGGAGACACGTATTATTGTGTAATTGGTGCGCAGAGAACAGACGAGACGGGATGTACAGTGCTGTATCGCTCCTTTGATGTGAACAACTGGGAGTTCCTTGGTGAAATTCGTACGCAATTAACCTCCTTTGGTTACATGTGGGAGTGCCCGGATTATATGGAGATGGACGGGAAAGGTGTACTTGTCTTTTCCCCGCAAGGCTTAGATGCAGCGGGAGATCATTATCAGAATATTTTTCAATCCGGTTATCTGATCGGTGAGCCGCTCAATCTTCAGACGAGAGAGTTCAATCATGATGAATTTCAGGAGTTGGATCGTGGATTCGACTTCTATGCGCCGCAGACGATGCAGAGCCCGGACGGAAGACGTATTCTGGTTGGATGGATGGGACTTCCCGATCTGGAATATCCAACAGACGATAGTGGCTGGGCTCATTGTCTGACCATTCCTCGGCAATTGTCATTCCGTGACGGCAAGTTAATTCAACAACCGGTTGAAGAGATGGTCCAATTACGTCAGCAGGATAAAGGTACACATGTTCGCGCAACAATTGATAATGAGAGTCGATCTTTCACTGGTTTTAATGGGATTGCCTATGAACTGATATGTGAGATAGGCCATATAGAAGCAGAGGTTGTAGGCATCGAATTCCGGGCAAATGGAACTGAAAAAACGGTTCTTCTGTATGATCGGATTCAGCAGAAAGTTGTCTTGGATCGGACCATGTCTGGTACCGAGCTGGCAGAGCAGAATGGCGTTGTACGGCAGTGCACACTTACTGCGGAAGTGATTAAGTTCCATCTGTTCGTAGATTCGTCCTCGGTCGAGATCTTTGTGAACGATGGGGAAGAGGTCTTTACCAGCCGCATTTTCCCAAGCCGGGACAGCGTGGACATTCGTTTCTTTGCACGCGGAGGCAAAGCTGATTTTGAAGCAACTCAATGGAATTATTAAGTATTACGTGAGAGGAATGAGATAACATGTCGGAGAATCAACGGATTGCCCAAGAAGTCATTCATGCCATCGGGGGCAAAGAGAATATCGCATCATTTGCACATTGTGCAACTCGTCTTCGCATCATGGTGAAAGATAAAGAAAAGATTGATCAGAAAACGGTCGAGAATATTGAGAAGGTGAAAGGCGCCTTTTTCAACTCAGGTCAATATCAGATTATCTTTGGTACGGGAACAGTGAATCGAATCTTTGAAGAGGTTGAGAAGCTGGGCATCGAAGGAACGTCCAAGGAAGATGTGAAGAGTCAGGGGAAAAAAGAAGGAAATGCTTTTCAACGGGCTATCCGCACGTTTGGTGACGTATTTGTACCCATCATTCCCGTACTGGTAGCTACAGGACTGTTCATGGGATTGCGCGGATTACTTACCCAGAATGAAATTCTGGCGTTATTCGGTGCAACACCGGATGATATCTCGGTCAATTTCCTGTTGTTCACTCAAATCCTGACGGATACGGCATTTGCATTTCTACCTGCACTTGTAGCGTGGTCCGCATTCCGCGTATTTGGCGGAAGTCCAGTACTTGGTATCGTACTGGGGCTAATGCTGGTCAATCCTGCATTACCCAATGCTTACGCGGTGGCAGATGGATCAGCACAGCCGCTGCATATGTTCGGTTTTATACCTGTCGTGGGTTATCAAGGTTCGGTTCTGCCTGCGTTCTTTGTAGGTTTGATTGGAGCCAAGTTTGAGAAGGTACTAAGAAGACGGGTACCCGAGGCACTGGATTTAATTCTGACTCCTTTTATTACGTTAACGGTTATGATCACACTTGGATTATTCGCGATTGGTCCCGTATTCCATTCCCTAGAAGAGTGGGTGCTGCATGGAACAACTGCCGTATTGGATCTTCCGTTTGGCATTGCAGGTATTATCATTGGATTCTTCCATCAGATTATTGTTGTTACCGGTGTACATCACATCTTTAATTTCCTGGAGATTCAGCTACTGGAGAAAACGGGATTCAATCCGTTCAACGCCATCATTACCTGTGCCATGGCAGCACAAGGAGCGGCTTGTCTCGCAGTCGGTCTGAAGACCAAAAATATGAAACTCAAAGCACTCGCATTACCTTCTTCCTTGTCCGCATTTCTGGGCATTACGGAGCCAGCGATCTTCGGAGTTAACTTGCGTTATATGAAACCATTTATTATGGGACTTGTTGGTGGTGGTGTAGGTGGTTTCATCGCTTCCTTGTTCCATCTGCAGGGTACAGGCATGGCTGTAACGGTTATTCCCGGTACACTGCTCTATCTGAACAGCCAACTGCCGTTGTATATCTTGTCCAACGTGGTTGCCATGGCGATTGCATTTGCACTTACCTGGTTCTTCGGATATAAGGATCAACCGGTCGCAGAAGAATCGGTGAGCCATGAGAACAGTGGAGTAACATCAACTGAACTTAAAGCAGAGGAATTTAATCCGCGTATTAATTCAGTTACCGATGCCGTTACAAGCAATCGTCCTAAGGTAGATTTTCTCGAAATCGCTTCGCCAATGAACGGTACCGTCGTTGCTCTGGAGCAGGTTCCTGACCCGGCGTTCTCGGAAAAACATATGGGTGAGGGCGTTGGCATCGAGCCATCAGAAGGCAAAGTATATGCACCGTTTGATGGTGTCATCGCACATGTCATGAACAAGAGTAAACATGCGGTGATTCTGGAGCATGAGACAGGTGTACAGATGTTGGTTCATATCGGAATTAATACGGTTGGACTGAAAGGAAACGGTTTTACCGCACATGTGAATAGCGGAGATCGTGTAACTGCAGGTCAATTGTTGATCGAATTTGACATGGATGTCATTCAGGCTGCGGGTCTACCTTTGATTACACCTGTGTTGATCCCAAGTGGAAACGAAATGATAGCAACTGTTACAGCAGCCTCAACCGGTCGTGTGCAAGCCAATGGAGAAGCGGTGCTGGTAGTGAAATTTACTGAGCCACAATAAGTGATCGTTTGAAATAGAAATGTACTGGAACATGGATGTAGAAAAATACAAATCATACAAGGCAAAGGGAACTGGTATATCATCAGGTTTCCTTTGCCTTTTTGCATTACTTTTAGCTAAAGTATTAAGACATTTTGCTTTGAATCTGTGCATGTAAGCGATTAAAAAGAGATATATCTTCAATTATGGCTCGGTTAATCAGGTTTCTTGAATCACTTATGATTGACCGAGAAATAGGGAGAATAACAGAGTAAAGAGTGCATTATACAAGATATGAACAGGATTACGGTCTGGAATCAATCAGGAAGGTTCTGAATCGGATACGGTTCAATTGCGGAAAGGCAGACAGAGGACTATGATTCGCACATAACGTACTTGAGATGATATATGCAGGATCTGATGTGAAGGCGAGGTAGACAGCAATGGATGAAGCAATGATTGTTGTATCAGCAGGACACAGTGCAGCGGGGATGAATTTCGTGGATTTATTACTGAAAAAGAGATTAGCCTTCGTTGTGCTTGTACACAGTGAAGAGGAACGGGAACAACTTCAAACCCTCGTAGCATTTCCTGTGCGTTATATTCAAGAAACGGAAGGGATGCAACAGACTCGACCCGAATATATGGTCACAAATGCATTTGTGTTCGAGAATAATCTGCCTCAATGTTGCCAGGATATCCAGTTGTGTCACAGCTGGTATCCGCAACATCTCTATGTCGTTTCCAGTAACAAGGCTCCAGTTGGTCTTGTATATAAAGGGCTTGGTGCGACGTATGTCATTCATAGCCAGAGTGGGAATGTTTCGTTTTTATTGTGAACGGTCATTCATAATGGATGTGGAAGGAATATCTGAAGTAAAAGGAAAAACGTTCTGTCCGAGCCGTAGGCTCTGGACAGAACGTTTCGTGGTTCCCACGGGTATAGATTAAGTGGGGAATCCTTATAACTAATATGAAGCTACACCAACAACGCTGGTTCCATTTTTCGTGATTTTGTACGTCAGCACATCTCCATTCCAGAAATGGAACTTAAGCGTGATTTCGCCATCATTGGTTTCATTGAAGAAGTTAGGTTTCAGCTCAATCACATTACGTTCGTAATCTGGGCTAAATGTGTAGGAGAATTCTTTGAACGAAGTCCAGTTCTGTGGACCGGCGTTTTCTCCGTTTGCATATGTTGCTTCCATCGTTGCCAGTTGGTTCCCGTTAAACGTAGTCGGAATGGCAAATGCACTGGTTGTACCTGTTGCATCGTTCAACTTAGGTGTGTCATATTTAATGATATTAAAGTTCCAGTCAGCACCTTCATTGAATCCAGCCGTGAGTGTGGCATTTACGCCCAAATCACCAGAGGTTGTCAATTTGGTTAACAGATTGGATTTTAACGTAAGCACATCTTTTTTGATCGTATAGTCTTTACCTCTTACAAGAGGGGTAGTGCCATTTTTCAACGAATTGAATTTGTTCCCATTCAGATTGAGTTTTACCTTCTTATCTTGAATGGCTTCATTTTGTTTAAGATATACGAGATCCGTTTCGGCTGTGGATGAGCGACCTGTCCAGCTGGCTTTCATGGTATCAAACAATTCCTGATCAGACCAAGTAAAACTTGTGCGACCGAAGTGTTGTCCGTTATCCCACAACATCGTTGTCATCTGTTTTTGACGCAGATATTGTCCAACAAATTCGAAGAATTTCAGTTTTTCGCCTTGCTCAATGACACCTGTGTGTTGATCAAAACCAAGCAAGCCATACTCACCAACGATAACCGGAATGCCTTTCGCTGTAAAAGCATTGTATACCCGATCAAAAGTGTCGGTAACGTCCTTCTGTACTTCCTCGTTATACTTGGTGTAACCTGCGATGTTCACACTGAATGGCCAGAACCCGTAGTAGTGAACGGTTGCAATAATATTGGTGTCATTCAATTTTTGAATGGTCTTATTCAGTTCATCCAGATCAGGTTGAGCGGAAGAGGTATGCATCGTTGGAAGTACAAGAGGACGTGTCTCGTTGTTTCCACCCGAAGTTCTTACGATCTTGTGAAAAGAAGTATTCAACTCGTCCAGCATGCGATATCCAATCGCTGCATCTGTTGTGCCGCCTTCGGAGAAACGTGGTTCGTTAACACTTTCGAACATGAGTTTATCGGATGCATCTTTGAATTTGTCCGCAATCTGAGTCCAAGCAGAGTTATAACGTGCAAGCACATTGTCATGGTCTTTCTCCATGTAACTGATCCAGCGCCAGGAATCATGGTGAAGATTGATCATGACGTAGAGATCCGCATCAAGGGCCCAGTTTACTACTTCTTGAACCCGATTCATGTAAGCGGAATCAATTGTGTAGTCGGGTGCGTCACCGATATGGGCTTCCCAGGTTACAGGAATACGGATACTGTTGTAGCCCTCATCTGCGATCGACTGAATTAGTTCCTTCGTAATGCGCGGGTTGCCCCAGGCTGTCTCATCTTCACCAACGGCGTCAAGAGAGTTACCCAGATTCCAGCCAGGCTCCATGGCGTTCACGTAGGTCTGCATTTTGCTTGGAGCGGGTGAGGTATTGGCCTGTTCGCTGTTGTCAGTTGCAGCTGAAGCCATAGCCGAGGAGAATAGAGATAGAATCAGGGCAGTCACAAGCGTAAGAGATAGGACTGATTTGCGGTTTTTTTTCATTAATATAGTCTCCTTCGAATAGAGAATGGTTGAACATGAATAGCGGTTAAGCAGGGTGGAAATAGAGCTCAACGCAAACAAAAGTTCACTTGTCTAATGCTGGAATCACCACCGATTTATGTACTGAAAGCGTTTTCGTAATTTACTATATCATGATTTAATATACGACAATACCTGCACAATTGGAATAAAAATCATGTGAAAATCAGTGATTGCTTTTTAATGATAATTAGATTTAAATACCCTGGGAGGGATCTAATATGAAGCTGGATGCACATCAACATTTCTGGGAATACAATGTCGCCGAATACGGATGGATTGGCGAAGAGATGAAAACCATTCGTCAATCTTTTCTTCCGGAAGCTCTTGAACCTTTATTGGTCCAATCCGGACTGGATGGATGTATTGCGGTACAAGCCAGACAATCACTGACAGAAACCGAGTGGCTTCTGCAGTTGGCAGATCGGCATGAATGTATCAAAGGTGTTGTCGGATGGGTGGACCTTTGTTCGGATGAAGTTCGGAATCAGCTTGAACTGTTCGCGTCCAATCCGTATCTGAAGGGCGTACGACATGTCATACAGGATGAACCTGATCTGAAGTATGTATTGAGAGAAGACTTTCAGCGCGGAATTTCATTGCTAAAGGAGTATGGTTTGGCCTATGATCTGTTGGTATCCAAGGAGCAACTGCCTTATGCCGTTGAACTGGTTAAGACGTTTCCTGAACAGCGATTTGTACTTGATCATCTAGCCAAACCCGACATAAAATCAGGTATACTCTCACCCTGGAAAGAAGCGATTGAGTCATTGGCCGCACAACCTAATGCGTACTGTAAACTTTCAGGGATGGTGACGGAAGCAGACTGGGTAAATTGGAATCCAAAGGATTTTACAGCCTATCTGAATATCGCCATAGAAGCCTTTGGTGCAGAACGGTTAATGTTTGGGTCCGACTGGCCTGTGAGCAACGTTTCAGCTACGTATTCTGAAGTATATGGTCTTATTAATTCTCACATTAATGCCTTACCTATACTAGATCAACAGATGATTCTTGGCGGCACATGTGCTGCGTTCTATCAAATATCGTAGTGGGCAATCCGAAGCTAAACCGGTTTCAAGAAGTTGACAACTGTTCTGATTCTTGCTAAAGTTTTATCCAATCCGCATAATCATGATCTGGGAATGTTACCGATATGGGCATAACCTGAGCTGGCTTGTTTACACGTAATCGTGTACCCAGGCTGGTTCGGGTTTTTTCTATTTAAGTTGAACAACCGATTTTACACGAGACGACTGCGCGGCCAGAACAATCTTCCAATCGCTGTTATCCCCAGATTTTTTGAATCCCTTTTTAAAGGGGAAATCCGGTGATAAAGGCGAACGCTCCGCTTCTCCAGATTTTTTCTGTCCTCTCCGTTTATGTGTAATTGTGTAGTTCAACTTAAATATTTTGTCTTTTTAATGTTTCTTACGATTGGAGCGGATAGCTGAATTACATATTTGGAAGGAGAATGATGATGACGAATTTTAAATTTCCCAAAGACTTTCTGTGGGGTGGAGCCATTGCTGCCAATCAGGCGGAGGGCGCGTATCTGGAAGATGGCAAAGGGCTGAGTATTGTTGACTTGCTGCCAACAGGAGAGAACCGCAGAAGCATTATGAAAGGCAATGTTCCAGCTTTTACGCCGCTTGCTACCGAGTTCTATCCTTCGCATGAAGCAATCGATTTTTATCACCGTTACCCTGAAGACATTGCTTTATTTGCCGAAATGGGATTCAAAGCACTGCGTGTCTCCATTGCTTGGGCACGGATTTTCCCGACAGGAGAAGATGCACAGCCAAATGAAGCCGGATTACAATTTTACGATAACCTATTTGATGAATTGTTGAAAAACGGCATTGAACCTGTGGTTACATTGGCTCACTTTGATGTGCCTGTGCATCTGATCGAGAAGTATGGCAGCTGGAGAAGTCGTGAACTGGTAACTCTTTTCGAGACATACGCTACAACGGTATTCACTCGGTACAAAGACAAGGTGAAATACTGGATGACATTTAATGAGATCAACATGCTGTTACATCTTCCGTTCCTTGGGGCGGGGCTGGCGTTTAATGAAGGGGATAACATCAAGGAAATTCAATATCAGGCTGCTCACCATCAACTGGTTGCAAGTGCATTGGCAGTCAAGGCATGTCATGAGATTATTCCTGGTGCCATGATTGGGTGTATGCTCGCCGCAGGAAGCTTCTATCCGTATACTTGTAATCCGGAAGATGTGTTCCAGGGCATGGAAAAAGATAGAGAGTCCTATTTCTTCATCGATGTGCAGTCACGCGGGGAATATCCGGGTTACGCCAAACGTTTCTTCAAGGATCACGAATTGAACATTGTTATGCAGTCGGGTGATGCGGAAATCTTGAAGAATCATACCGTAGATTATATCGGGTTCAGCTATTATTCAAGTCGTACAACCAGTACCGATCCGGAAGTTATCAAAAATATGACCAGTGGTAATGTATTTGGCTCGGTAGCCAATCCATATCTGGCGAAGTCCGAGTGGGGCTGGACGATTGATCCCAAAGGATTCCGTATTACCGCCAATCAACTACATGATCGTTATCAGAAGCCGCTGTTTGTTGTTGAGAATGGATTTGGTGCCAATGACGAGGTTACACCGGAAGGTGAAGTGGATGATGCGTACCGGATTGACTACTTGAAACGACATGTAGCTGAAATGGGTGAGGCCATTCAGGATGGAGTGAACATCATCGGTTACACCAGCTGGGGACCTATTGATATTGTAAGTGCCTCCTCAGGTGAGATGAGAAAACGGTATGGCTACATTTACGTGGATCGTAATAATGAAGGTCAAGGTGAGCTGACACGACTGAAGAAGAAGAGTTTTGAGTGGTACAAAAATGTGATCGAATCCAACGGAACAAACTTGGGTGACGCGTAGTCAAAAAGGTGAATTGGATTAGTTCAGACATCAAACAATCGGAAGGACCATAAATTCACGGAACTTCCGATTTTCCTCACATTGAAAGCGTTGACATATAGTCAGGTTCGCGCTATACTTGACGCAATTATATCGTTTCTGGGATTGTTACTACTCGAAGTAGGCAAAACCTAAGCACCAAAAAAAGCAGACCACCATGTCTTGTTTATTTTGTGATGCTTCAGGTTTTTTTTGTATGCCCAAAAAACGATGTATAACTGCCAAGAGAGTGGAACGTGACGGGGGGATTGAAGTGAAAATAGCAAAGGTTATCAACAATAACGTCATTAGCATCTATCAGGCGGATGGAGCAGAGCTTGTGGTGATGGGACGTGGGATTGCCTTTAAGAAAAAGCCGGGGGATAAAGTAGACGAGACCCGCATCCAGAAAGTATTTGCATTGAAAAACAAACAAACTTCCGATAATTTCAAAATGCTGCTGCGGGAAGTTCCGATGGAACTGATTGAAATTGTGGAAGAGATTATCACGTATGCATGTGAGAATCTGGGCCGAAAGCTGAATGAGAACATCTATGTATCTCTTACAGATCATATTAACTTCGCCATCGAACGTTATCGGGAAGGCGTGGAGATCAAGAACGCATTAATGTGGGAGATCAAACAGTTGTACAAGTCCGAATTCGAACTCGGCCTGAGGACGCTGGAACAGATCAACACCCGAATGAATATTGAGCTTCCACCCGATGAAGCCGCTTTTATTGCTCTTCATATTGTTAACGCAGAGATGAACGAAGAAGTTATTACAACGATGAACATTACGAAGTTTATCCAGCAGATTATTAATATAGCGAAATATCATTTCAAAATGGAATTTGATGAGGACTCTCTCAGTTATTTTCGCTTTATCACACATCTGAAGTTCTTCTCCCAGCGTGTGCTCAGTGGTACGCATTACGACAACAACTATGATCATTTCTATAACATGATTAAGGAGAAACATCCAGATGCCGCAGCGTGTACGGAGAAAATTGAGTTGTTTGTCAAAAAGGAATACAACCATGAGTTGACCAATGAAGAAAAATTGTATCTGACGGTTCATATCGAACGAGTGGTTAATCGATAATATTTAAATGTTGACAAAAATGGTTTTATTATAATAATATGTGATTAACAGGAATTGAATACGATTTAACTGGGATTGTTACTGGTTATGCAGGCAAAACCTAAGTCATGAGAAGGTCAGGACCATTGTGTCCCCTTGCTCAAGGCTTAGGTTTTTTGCGTGCAAAAAAATCGGTAAAGGGCCTGTTTGAGAAAAAGTGGGGGTGCAGATCATGAGTCAAGAGAAACTGGCCAAAGAGATTGTAGAACTGGTTGGCGGTGAGAAAAATGTGGAATCGCTGGTTCATTGTGCAACACGATTACGGTTTGTATTGAAGGACGATGCCAAGGCAGACAAAGCCAAACTTGAGAAAACAGAAGGCATCATCGCAGTCAAAGAAAACGGAGGACAGTTCCAGGTGGTTGTTGGTAACAAGGTGCCTGAAGTCTATAGTGCCATTGGACAGATCAGTAACATTCTGGACGATTCGACTGATAAAGAAAAACCTCGCAAAGCAGCCAAAGGGCTCGGGGGTATTATCGATATCATATCCAGCATCTTTGCACCACTTCTGGGTGTTATGGCGGGAGCCGGTATTCTAAAAGGGTTATTGTTGATTGCAAGCAATATTGGATGGCTGGAAACGACAGAAACAACATATACAATCCTGTATGCAGCAGCAGATAGTCTCTTTTATTTCCTGCCTCTGTTGTTAGCGGTTACAACAGCACGTAAATTCCAAGGAAATATGTTTGTCGCGATGACGATTGCAGGAGCGCTAATCTATCCGTCCATCGTCGCGTTGAAATCAGAGGGAACACCAACGGATTTCTTCGGTATCCCTGTCATTTTGATGAACTATTCATCTACAGTTATTCCTATCATTTTAGCTGTCATTGTCATGAGCAAGTTGGAGAAATTCTTTAATAAAACACTTCACGATAGTGTGAAAAACTTTGTTACGCCATTATTTTTGCTAGTGATTATGGTACCTCTGACACTGTTGGTATTCGGACCATTTGGCGTATATGTAGGTAATGGAATTGCAGCCGGGCTTGTTGCCGCTTTTGGATTCAGTCCATTGCTCGCTGGAGCTGTTATGGGTGCAAGCTGGCAGCTGCTCGTTATATTCGGAATACACTGGGGTCTGATCCCAGTATTTATCAACAACGTTGCAGTGTATGGACAGGATGGGGTTAAACCGGCTGCGACAGCTTCGATCTTTGCCCAAACGGGTGCTGCTTTTGGGGTTATGTTGAAAACCAAGAATAAAAAACTGAAAACATTGGCGGGATCATCCACGTTGACGGCTTTGTTCGGTATTACGGAACCGGCCATCTATGGGGTAACATTACCACTGAAACGTCCATTCATTGCAGGAGTTATCGGTGGTGCAGTTGGTGGAGCTATCATTGGTCAAGCGGGCACATTGGCATTTGCATCTGGCGCACCGGGACTACTGACCTTGCCAATCTTCTACGGACCAGGCGGACAAGGTTTCCCAGGATTGATTCTGGGTATCGTAGTATCGTTTGTTGTTTCGGCTGTACTGACGTACATCATGGGCTTCAAAGATCCGGTCGAAGAAGAAACAAAAACCGAACCTACGACATCCGCTCAGCAATCTGTTCGTGCAACGAATGCTTCAGACGAAAATGTATTTAGCCCAATCGAAGGAACGATTGTTGAATTGTCGGAAGTTCCAGATCCGGCCTTTGCATCGGGAGCAATGGGTAAAGGGATCGCGATTGAGCCAACTGTGGGCAGAGTTGTATCGCCTTTTGACGGCACAGTTACCGTTGCATTCAAGAAAAAACATGCCTTGGCTGTAGTATCAGACACCGGTGCTGAGATATTGGTTCACGTGGGAGTTGATACCGTTAAATTGGATGGGCAGCATTTTGTTTCCCATATCAAAGAAGGCGATCGGGTCCAAGCGGGAGATCTGTTGCTTGAGTTCGATATTGCACAGATTAAGGCTGCTGGTTATCACACAGTAACGCCGATTATCGTAACGAATTCCGCCAACTACGAGGAAGTAATTCCACAGGCTACAGGTCAGGTTCATAGCCAGGAACTTCTATTGAAATTAAGTAGCGGTAATGACCAGGAACAAAAGTAGTTTGATGTACTAATCTGATGGTATAGTGTTTTCATCGTTCCGTTGACATGGTGGAATTGGAAAATTATAATTAGAATTGTACATCTATACATGATAATGAAAGGTGGATTATTGAACATGACACATGCAATGAGACTGCGCTTCCTTCCTTTGAATCGGTAATTGAATACGTTCAAAGGCTCTGACTATCGGTTCAGAGTAAACGGGATCAGTCTGTCATTTTCAATCATCCTGACCTTAAAATAAGTGTTATACTCGCTTTCCCGTTTACGTTGAATCACAGGCCGTGGCCTGTGATTCTTTGTTTTTCTTCTGATTATCTTAATCAGGTAAATAATTAGGTGAAGGCACTCAATACAAACTACTGGAGGTAACCGCTATGATGACGTTACTGTTCTATTGATACGAGCTGGCACGATCAGCTCGTATCGATAGAAGCGTGCTTCGCTATCGATACGAAATAAATCTTATTTCGGAGGTAGCGAATATGGAAAAGATATGTTTTGAATTAGAACAGGTTGAGATGACCTATATGGATAAAGTAATACTGAACATTGAGCGACTGGCTGTGCATCAACTGGATCGCATTGGTGTAGTAGGTGGTAATGGTCAGGGTAAAAGTACACTGTTGAAACTCATTGCGGGGCAGATCCAGCCAACAGCCGGAAAGGTAAAACGTTTTGCAGAGTTTGGTTATTTGGAACAAGTGGAACCACCCCAGTCTAACGAAAGTATTGAAGTTGACGGGGCTTTACTCAGTAAATTAGCGATACCTCAACACGACCAAGCATGGAGTGGTGGAGAACAAACCCGTTTGAAACTGGCTCAAATGTTCACTCATTATCATGAAGTACTGTTACTGGATGAACCAACAACACACCTGGATCAAGAGGGCATTACATTTTTGCTGGATGAATTGCGTTATTACTATGGGGCGCTTGTACTGATCAGTCATGATCGTGCAGTTCTGGATGAACTGGTGACGACGATCTGGGAAATCCATCAAGGTGAGGTTCGCGTATATTCCGGCAACTATAGTGATTATCAGGCACAGAAGAGGCTGGAGCGTGAACAACAAAACCAGGCCCATGAGCAGTTTTCCAAGGAGAAAAGACGATTGGAGCTGGCCGCCCGGGAAAAGATGAAGAAAGCCGAGAAAATAACGCAGGCCGGAAGCATGTCCAAAAAAGAATCCAAGGCAAAAACAAACCGTATGGTTGAAACCAAATCCAAAGGCACCAGTCAAAAAGCGGTGCACCGCGCAGCCAAAGCGATTGAACAGCGTATGCAACAACTTCATGAGGTAAAAGCGGTGCAAGAGGATCGGCCTATGATCTTCCGTCAGCCAAAGACACTGGAGCTGCACAATCGATTTCCGATTATGGCAGATCGCCTTACGCTTGAGGTAGAAGGCCACATATTGTTGGAGGATGTAAGTTTTCAGGTTCCATTAAAACAAAAAATAGCGATAACCGGAGCCAATGGCAGCGGGAAAAGTACATTGCTTAACCATGTTTTCCATGCTGGGGATCACATCACAATGTCTCCAAAAGCAAAGCTCGGTTATTTTCAGCAAATGAGCTATCGTTTCACGACAAAAGAGACCGTATTACAATTCCTGAAAAATCGTTCGGAATATGAGGAATCTGAGCTGAGAAGTGCGTTGCATGCGATGCAGTTTACAGGTAATGACTTGCTGAAGAATGTTGGGACATTAAGTGGAGGAGAAGCGATTCGTCTTCAATTATGTCACTTGTTTCTTGGACAATATAACATTCTATTGTTGGATGAGCCGACGAACTTTCTTGATATGCATGCATTGGAAGCATTGGAGCGTTTTATTAAGGCGTATGAAGGGACGATTCTGTATGTATCTCATGATCAGAGGTTTGTTGAAAATACAGCGGATCAACAATTTCATATTACAGAGCGCCAATTAATTCAGGTGAATATATAAGTTGAACTAAAGAAGATTTACACGGATCACTCCGATGATAGAATAACCTTCGAGGAAGAGAAGTAACAAAAACAGCCAAAGTGATTTTGGCTGTTTTTGTTTTAGAATATGGAGGCTTGTGATCTAATAGGATATGTAGCTTCTATTAAGAATCCGCTTTTATAACCGTGGAATGCATGTTACCTGTGAGACGTTGAGGTGGGAAAACCATGCGCACGGGCGCAATGATGATGGCAGCAAATACAGCTTTGATCAGATCCCCAATTATGTAAGGATAAAACCCTTGAATCATGGCCTCAGGTATGTCCATTTTGTAAGCATAGGCAAGCCAAGGGACCCCCGAGACATACACGAGCAGTGAACCAAATAGTTCAAATACAACAAAAGCGAGTATGAATCCTGTTATACCTTTGATGTTGATTCGTGCAAGCAACAATCCAATCAATAATGCGGAGAACGGCCACATCATCACATATCCACCGGTAGGTCCAAGAAGTACTGCAAATCCTCCGGTCCCGTGCAGCAAGGGGAATCCAAGAGCGGTGAGCAGAACAACCATCGTGACACTTAGAAAACCGTAGAGTGGACCAAGTAATCCTCCGGCCAGCATGACAGCCAAAGTTTGTAATGTTATCGGTACTGGGGAGAAGCCAATGGGAATGCTTATGTAACCAAAAAGTACTAAAATTGCGGCCATAAGTGCGCTGAATACAATGCCTCGCAAAGATAATTTCATGTTTGAACAATCCTCTCCATTTTGGTAATATAATTGTTAACCAATTAATTAAATGTGGTTAACGATTAGGATCGTACCACATAACAATAGAAAGGGAAAGGACTAATTTACGATGCAAGGCAACCTGCCTATAATTACATTAGAAGATGTTCGAGTGCATTATGCTTCCGAAGGTAGTCAGGTGAGAAAAGCACTGGATGGGGTCTCACTTACGCTGCACCAAGGAGAATGGATTAGTATTGTAGGAGCGAATGGCAGTGGGAAAAGCACACTTGCTGGACTACTGATCGGATTCGTTCCGCTATCGGGAGGGGTACGGAATATTTCGGATGAACTTACTGTTCGGGGTGTACTGCAGCAACCGGATGCACAGGTACTTGGCGATACGATTGAAGAGGAGTTTCATTTTGCGCTGTCACCATTGATGGATTCTGTAGAAGAGCAATTGGAGCGCAGGCAGGATGCATTACATACCGTAGGACTTCAATATCCCCCGGAGAAGGCTGTCTCACAATTATCCGGTGGACAGAAACAACTGCTTAATATTGCTGTAGCACTCGCAGCCAAACCGGATATATTGATTCTGGATGAGCCAACAGCCATGCTTGATCCGGGAGCAAGGGACAGGATGGAAGCCATTGTTCAGAAGATTACCCAGCGGGGTACAACGGTGATCTGGATTACGCACCATCTGGAGGAAGCAACCCTGTGTGATCGAATCATTGCTATGGAGAGTGGATGTAGTGTGTACGACGGGGAGCCGAAGTCCTTTTTCTATGAAACAGAGTTGAATGAGAAGGCTACTAGGGAAAATGAGCAGCTATCCCCCTGTGAACGGTTAGGATTGGACCCTCCTTTTACTGTAAAAACTGCGTTATTGCTCAAGCAAAAAGATATGATGCCAGAAGCCATGCCACTGCGACCTGAGCAATTGGCCAAGGAGGTCGCACGTTGGAGATCAAGCTAACCAATATACGTATAGAAGCATCGGCATCGGGCAAACGTGCACTGCTTGAAGATGTGAGTGTACAGTTGAACAGTGGGGAAATCACCTTGCTGCTGGGCTGTACGGGTTCAGGAAAAACGACTTTACTACAGACGTTGGCTGGTCTAAGACCGCCCGATACTGGAAGTATCACATTGGATGGCACTCCTTTCTGGAAAGAAGGAAAAGTGCCGCAGTCGATTTTATTGCAAACGGGACTATTGTTTCAATTTCCGGAACAGCAACTGTTTGCCCGAAGTATTCAGCGTGAATTCTCATATTCTCTGCGTCCCTATCGACTTTCAGAGAAACAGCAACAAGAGCAGATCACAAAAGCACTGAACCAGTGGGACCCGCCAGTATCCTCGGAGTTGGACCGGCGTTTTCATCTGGACAGGTCGCCATTTGCTCTAAGTGGGGGAGAGAAGCGCAGGCTTGGACTTGCTCTCGGAAGTGTGACCAACCCACACTGGCTTCTGCTGGATGAGCCGAGCGCCGGGTTGGAAGCGCAAAGTGTCGGGCTTTTGCTGGATGTACTGGAGCAACATCGTCTGGCAGGTGGTGGGGGTGTGGTAGCAACCCATGATCTGGATACATTTTTGCCTTGTGCGGATCGAGTATTGTTGTTGCAGGAAGGCCGTCTAATCGCTGATCTTACGCCGAGAGAACTTCACAAAAGACCTGAACTGCTGGAGCAGACAGGGATTGGACTGCCACCATCGATGAGACTAGCACAGCAGTTAAGAGCAGCGGGTCTAGAGCTGCCTTTGACCGCGATGACGGCAGAAGAGATGGCTGAAAGTATTGTTCAGTCCACGTCAGTTGAGGTGGGGATTCAGAACGGATCGAAAGAAGCATCAGGGACGGTAACGATGGAAGTCAAGAGCGATGTAATGAAGTATGAAAAAAAAGCACTGAAGCTGTCGTCCGTTAAAACTGAAGATGATCCAAAGCTTCTTCCGAACACATTGACTCATTCAGGCGGATTATATGGCGTCATGGACCCACGTCTGAAATGGATTTTGTATATTTTGCTGGTCACCGCAGCTATGATTCAACAGCAATGGCTGGGATTGACGTTAACACTGGTGCCGGTAGTAGCAGCACTTGCCGTGCTTCCGCGTCAGACTTTGGCTGGATGTATGAAATTAATGAAGCCATTATTATTCTTTTTCATCATCTCAACGGCGTTATCTGGGACAACCCTTTCAACAGAGGGAGGCGGTCTGCACTTTGGTTTTTCCCTGGGTCAGGCGGAGGGCACTTTGTTGAATGTGTATCGTTTGTTTATCGTCACATTGGCAAGCCTTTGGTTTTCGTTGACGACACCTTATGGGCGAATGGTAGAAGGGCTGAACTGGGTACTCGGTATCGGTAAAAAGATCAGGTTGCCCGTAGCTTCGTTTGCTCTTGCTGTATCGTTAATCTTTCGGTTTATCCCGATGATCTGGAGTGAGTGGCAGCGATTCTCACTGATCGTACGAGCACGTGGAAAGGCAGCATTAAGACCAAATACCGTGCGAATTCGTGACCTAGGTCCGATGGTGATTCCCTTGTTAATGGCACTGTTCCAACGTGCAGAGGATATGACCATTGCGATGGAAATGCGTAAAGTTAGAGAGCACTCTACGCTTGGAGGACGTTCATCGTTATTGGTATGGTCCAAACGTGATACCTGGTTTAGCATGGCTGGCCTCATTGTTTTTGTACTATTAATATGGATTCGCTAATTGTGATGGCGATGATTAACGTGATTAATCCGGTGATGAATATGACGATGGATTAGAACAATAAACGCAGTGTTTTCCAAAGATCATGCATAAATGCATTTGTCCTCGCTCACAATAAGTGGACGTTGGTCATCTGAAGTGGATCAGGAGGGATAAACGATGAAAGATAAGTTTTTGCGTGAAGAACGGCAAGAATATACCGATGTGTCTACGGTGGAGTCGCAGCGAAACGATATCACACTCGAAGAATTCCCGGAGGGCCCTTACGGTTCATCTTTACTATCCGAGTCTCTTGGGAAAAGTTCTCCGTGGCGGGTGGACCAGCGGTCTGCACATCGTTTTGATTATGAAAATCATGAGCTTCACGAGGGGGAAGTACGGGATTATCCAGGTCAGGATGTTTTTGACGAAACGGTTCCGGATAACGTATCCAAACCTCAATATACGGAAGAGTCGTAAAGGGATTTTGATATAAAATAAAGCGTAGCCTCCGACAGGATTGTCCTGTTCGGGGGCAATTTTCGTTGTGTTTAATGAAAACAAAAGCTCCTCCAATTCCACATTATGGGTTATTATATGTGTAGCTCGAAGTAAAAATTTGGTTGAATATGCGGGGGGACTTGGAATGAGAGAGATCGATTATAGTCAATATTTTTGGCAGGATGATAAGATCAGATTACGTGCTTTGCGTGAAGAAGACTGGGAAGATCATTATTATAACCGCTTTGATACTCCTGCCCGTCGGTTATTGGAGTGTGCAGTAGAGTTGCCGCCAACCCATGTTGAAGCGAAGAGTTTCACGGAAAACTTTTCTGATTTTTCTTTAGCCAAAGGGCGGATCATGTTTACAATTGTAAATATGGATGGTGAAAATGTCGGAGGTGTAAATCTGAACAGCATTGATGAAAGGAACGGTACCTTTAGCATTGGCATTCAAATTGACAGGGATCATCGAGGAAAAGGATACGGGACCAGAGCCGTTCGAATCTTGTTGAAGTATGCCTTCTTTGAGCGCAGGCTCAACAAATTTAATGATTATGTACTCCAAGGAAATGAACCTTCCGCAGCGATGATGAGAAAACTTGGATGTGTACAGGAAGGTGTGCGTCGCCAGGTGATCTATACGGATGGAAAATACCAGGATCTGATCCTCTTTGGATTAACCAAAGACGAGTTTATGGAAAAAGAGGGCCTTGTATGAAGTAAAGGCTAATAAGCTGAAATTAAGTGTGTAGTAGGAGGAACTATGAACCAACCCATACAAACTGATGAATTAATCATCGATTGCAAGGATATTTATTTGCGCGAGTATCGAATTGAAGATTTGGAGAAACTGCAAGAAATTACGTGGCAACCTGAGGTGTATGAATTCCTACCGGGATGGAACGCTACGATTGAAGAGAGGACCCTGTGGCTCACCGAATATGAAATCCCTGAGAATCAACGGTTTAAACAAGCTGTGATGGCCGGAGGGGATATCGGAGAGTTATGTTTACGTATGGCTATCGTACTCAAAGAAAATGATGAGTTCATAGGATGGTGTTGCTCAGGGATCAAGGACGAACTGCCAGCACCCAATCGGGAGATTATGTACGGTATTTCGAAACACTTCAGGAACCGCGGCTATACAACGCAGGCAGTAAACGGAATGTCGAAGTATTTGTTTGAACATACAAACGTGGAAGTGTTAAATGCCATCGCATTGACTACCAATCAAGCATCCAATAAAGTGATACAGAAATGTAATTTTGAACGGTTAAATTTAATCGAGATCGAGGATGAACCCTATAACCATTATCAACTGTGTAAGCGCGAAGGTCATTTTTGATTGAACTTTTAACCTTATTGAACTCGCTATAATATCAAAATTTCGGATCAGGTTAGACAGTTATTGCTGGCTGCCTGATCTTTTTGTATTTATTTTAAGAAGCTACTGAGGAAACCTTGTTAGGATACGTGCTCCCTTACATAAAATGCAAAAGTTTAATCTATCGCATAAGGCATATACTAATAATTTTCTCCACGATAATAGCGCTCCAGTTTGTTGTCCAAATGAACAAGTTGCGCTTTTTTCTCCTCGATATCGTTCAGCAACTTTTGCTTTTGATCCTCAATCAGCTTGGTTCTTTCCTTCAGCGTGGAGGTTCCTTCATTGACCTGATCATAATACTTTTTGATGTCTTCCACACTCATCCCGGTTTCACGAAGGCATTTGATAAAAACCAGCCAGTTCAGATCATCCTCCAAATAAAGACGGTTATTCTGCTCATTTCGTGCAGCAGGTTTCAGCAGTCCCTTTCTTTCATAAAAGCGAATCGCTCCAATGGAAATTTCAACTTTTTTGGCTACTTCTCCAATCGTTAACATGTGAATCCCCCTTTTTATAAAAATAATTTGACCTACACTAAGTGTAGCATAGTAACTTAAACATTGTTAAATATAAATCAAATTATGGAAAGAAGGATTTGCATGAAAAAGACTGTCTTTGTAACCGGAGCAAATAAAGGAATTGGATATGAAATCGTAAAGCAGTTGGGTGAAGCAGGTTGGAAAGTTATCCTTGGCGCACGTAGTGTTGAACGGGGTGAAAGAGCTGTTTCCGAGTTAACTTCCAGGGGGTTAGATGTAGAATTTGTACAGATCGACATGAGCGACTTGAAGAGCATTGAACAGGCAGCCGATACAATTCACAATACTTATCCCACAATAAACCTTTTGATCAATAACGCGGGTATGCCGGGTGCTTTCTCTCATTCATTTACGGATACTAAAGAGGAAGATCTGCGGAACGCCTTCGAAGTGAACTTTTTCGGCACTTTCCGTTTGAATCAGCGATTGTTCCCGTTAATCAAAGATAATGAAGGCACAATCATTAATGTATCAACCGATATGGCTTCTCTGGACCATATGCAAAATGCAGAATTTACTTTAAATGCCTTCGACTATAACTCATCCAAAACGGCCAACAGTGCCATGACACTTTCGATGGCTTATGAAGTGAAAAACAGCAGGGCGCAAGTCTTTGCGGTAACGCCCGGATTCACATCAACAGATCTTAATGGCAATGCCGAAGGCGGTAAATCAAAAGAAGCCGGCGCTGCGATTATCGTGCGCTATGCGACGGATGGCAAACGCCATAACGGAGAATTCCTAGATGAGAATGGCGTGTACCCTTGGTAATCCACCGTTGCCAAAAGCAGTAATAGATCGGGATGAATTTTAGAGAATGTCTTCAAACTCAAACTGAGGGTAAGCTATACGATGATGGGTACCAAGGTCTCAAAAGTCTTGAGGTCCAAGATAGCTGATCCTGGCTAATTTTAGTGAATGCCTAGACGATTTTCTAACGAACTCAGAACGTCTTATTCGGCCTCTAGGTACGCTTCTTAAATTGTAAGGAACATCAGACACGCTATTTTCCGAAATCCCCTGAGAAAAACGCAGTAAACGGTTGTTTATTCTAATATAACGTGGCTCAGGTTCATTAGATCTCTGTGGACGCTCCAAATGCTTGAATAAGACGTCTCAGATTCGTTAGCCTGAAAGTGCGAAAGCCTGAGACCAATTGAGCTACTACTTACTCTGCACTCTATCAATCGGATAAAAAAGAATCCCCCTTTCATTTCTAAACCGAAATGAGTGGGGGATTTGTCATGCAATGAAAAGCCAAAATTAAAATGGAAGAAAAGCAGAGTTTGGAGAGCTTGACTAGAGCTCACGTAATGATCAAGTAGATCTTACGTAGAGCTGCTTATAGCCAACGTAAAGCCTACTTGCAGCCGACGCTCAGCTTAGACATCAGTCTTATGCAGCGGCATCAAAATCATAAATTCAGTTCCCAAGCCTACCTGACTTTGTACGGTAATTTTTCCGCCATACGACTCCACAATCGAGCGGGTAATGGCTAGACCGAGACCTGCGCCACCTTGTTTGCGCGAACGAGAACTGCTTGTGCGGTAAAATCGCTCAAAGATATGGGGCAGATGTTCAGGTTCAATGCCTGTGCCGTTATCTTTCACTGATAATTCAGCCTTATGATACGTGGCATATAACGTTATGGAGATGGCTCCATGCTCAGGATCGGTATGCTGCACCGCGTTATGGAACAGATTCAGCACAACCTGTTTCAGCTTGTAAGGGTCAGCCAGTACATATACTTCAGCCGTCAAATCGAGATGAATGGATCTTTGTGGAGCCATCATAGCGAGTTGTGGTTGCATTTCGAGCAGCAGACTGTCTAGCTGAATGACCTCCCGCTCCTGCTTTGGAGCCTGATCCAGCTTGGTTAGTAACAGCAAATCTTCAACCAGCTTGTTAATTCGTACGGATTCGCCGTGCATGCTGTCCAGTGCTCTATACAATTGAACTTGATTGGTCGCTGCACCCCGCTGTAGAACTTCAATGAAACCGTGAATGGAGGTGAGCGGGGTACGAAGCTCATGAGAAGCATCAGACAAGAAACGCTGCATCTGCTCTTTCGATTCCCGCTCCGCTTCAAACGAGTTCTCCAGCCTTTCAAGCATGCCATTGAATGAAACTGCAAGCTGATCCACTTCCTCTTGTCCCTGAACGACGGGAATGCGTTCTGCGAGGCTGCCTGCGTCGATCTGCTGTACTTTATTCACCATATTGGACAGGGGAACCAGCGTCCGGCGTAATACCTTAGTGTATAGAATCAGACCGGCTACCATGGCCAACAGCGATAACATGAGGAAGATCAGAAGCTGTTTAATAATCAAGTCTCTCAATGGCTTTGTAGCCGTGCCCATCTGGACCATCGGTAAGCCACGATTGCGTGGACCGGGTGAAGCAAATACAATCAATTGCTCATTCCCTTGGCTATCCGTGACGATCCGATAGGGAATGTGTTTTTGTTCTTTCAACTCATCTGTAATGTCCTGATATTCAGCGGATGATAGTTGAGGGGCTTTCAGACCGTCTTCCCCAAAAACATCCTCGAACGTACCTTGGTTATCAAACAGGGCTAGTGAACGGTCAGGAATAAACAACACCCGATTACCAGACCCGTTTCCTACCTGTCCACCAAAAGGATTGTTGGAAGAGCCGTTACGTGACTGGATACCGAGCCAAACCGGGGGCATGGACATGAGCTGTTCTTCCATGGTTTTTGCCTGATTCCGGTAGAGAAAGCTTTCCATGATCCAGAATTGCAGAATACCGATTAACAATAACAGCCCAGCAAGCACGAACAGAGAACGTGAGAGCAATTGAGAACGTAATGAACGAGGCCATATCCAGTGGTGGAGACGTCTCATACGAAGTTTATTTTTCTTAGGCAGCGAGTTCATCAGAGATCCACCCTGTACCCGACACCCCGAAGCGTACGAATGAGTTTATGCTCTTTATCCCCGAGTTTGTCGCGCAAGGAACGAACGTAAACCTCCACAATATTTTCTTCCCCGCCAAAATCATACCCCCAAACCCGGCTCAGAATGGTCGCTTTGCTAAGTACAATTCCATGATTAAGCACAATAAATTTTAACAGTTCGTATTCGGTAGGAGATAACTCCAAGACCTGATGCTGATAGGTGATTTCTTTGCGCTGATCATCAATTCGGAAGGGACCGTGGGTGACGGCTCCTATTAATAAAGGAAATTGATTCCGCAGTCTGGCCTTAATCCGGGCGAGCAGCTCGTCAAAGGCAAAGGGTTTGATCATGTAATCGTCAGCACCTAACCAAAGGCCCTTAACCCGATTCTCGACCTCATCCTTCGCTGTTAGCATAATTACGCCAACCTCGGCACCGGTCTTACGAAGACGCTCGACCACTTCGAATCCATCCATCTCTGGCATCATGACATCCAGAATAGCCATATGTGGCTTGAATTCAAGCGCCAACTCAAGCGCAGCCGCTCCATCGGGTGCGGTGCGCACATCGAAGCCCTCATTGCTTAATCCAAGCTCTAGAAATTGTAAAATATGTGGTTCATCATCAGCCAATAGTATTTTAATTCCGCTGCTAAGCTTCATAATGTGCTTTCTCTCCTTGCCCGTTTCATCTAGACTTCTCCCTCACTTCGGAGGGACTGTATGTAGTATTATCGCTTGCCAAACTGAAATTTAGCTGAAAGGATTGTGAATTATCCTCAGACAACATTCAGCGGGCACTCATCCCAGCTTTATTTTGGCATGTCACAATACTAGACATGAAGAACTTTGAAGGAGTGATTAACATTGAATAACACCAAAAGAAGGATGGATCTTGTCCTTCTGCCGATTGTATTACTGGCGGCATTTCTAAATGGGTACGGCATCTGGAACGATCAATATGCCAATTCCTATTATACGACTGCCGTTGGGAGCATGCTCAGCAACTTCCATAACTTTTTCTATGCTTCACTAGACTCGGCAGGCTCGGTCACTGTAGATAAACCACCTGTTGTCTTCTGGATCCAGACGGCCTTTGCCTATGTCTTCGGATTGCACGGATGGAGCGTTATTTTGCCGCAGGTATTAGCGGGAATTGGTTCGGTGCTCCTGATCTATTTCATGGTGAAACCTACATATGGTCTTGCAGCAGCACGAATCTCGGCAATTGCGATGGCAACTGTGCCTGTTGTGGCGGCAGTCAGCCGGACCAACAATATTGACAGCATGTTGGTGTTTACACTACTGCTGGGTTCATGGTTTTTGTTCAAAGGCAGCAAACAAGGCAGTACTTGGCGCATTCTGGTTGCTTTTGGGTTAATAGGCGTAGCCTTTAATATGAAAATGCTTCAAGCCTACATGATTCTCCCGGCTTTTTACTTGTTTTATCTGCTTGCATTTCAGGCGAAATGGAGAAAGAAGATCATCCTGCTGATCGGCAGCACAGCGGTTCTGGCGGTGGTTTCCTTATCCTGGGCGGTCACTGTGGATTCTATCCCCGAAGACGAGCGGCCTTATATCGGTAGCAGTGAAACAAACTCGGTCATGGAACTCGCCTTTGGATACAATGGACTGGCTCGCCTAACGGGTCAGCAGAATACTGCAGGTAACGCAGGTATACCAAATGGTATGGGACAGGGAAATAATCGTGGCAATCGAGGAGACTTGTCTTCAGGTCCTAATCAGACAGACAGTGGTGTTCCTGGCGCTAGGCAAGATGTCAATGCACCGGATAACGATAATATGAATGGTTCGAACGGCTTGAACGCCATGGGTGACATGAATGGGCCGAATGGCAATTTCCCGAACGGGCAGATGCCGAATGATATGGAAATGCCAAATGGAAGAAATTTCGGCGGAGGCATGGGCGGAATGTTTGGTACGGGGGAAAAAGGTCCTCTGCGTCTGTTCCAGACTGAACTGTCAGGTCAAGCCAGCTGGCTTCTGCCTGTTGTGCTGCTTGGATGCATTGCCATATTTGCAGGATTAAGACGGAGAAATATTACGAACAAACACAAGGAAGTCTTGTTTTGGCTGGCCTGGTTGATTCCCGTTGCTGCCTTTTTCAGTGTGGCAGGTTTCTTCCATCAATATTATCTGATTATGCTTGCACCTCCAATTGCGGCGCTGACTGGTGCAGGATTTGTAGCGATGTGGAAGTCATATCGTGATCGCGATGGATGGCAGGCATGGTTGCTTCCGGTGTCCGTGCTGCTGACGACCCTGTTCGGCTGGTATATCATGCAGGCGTATAACGATACGATTGGTGCAGGCTGGTCCATTAGTGAATTGATCGCAGGCATTCTGATCACGATCATCCTGGTCGTTATGCTTCATCGCACACATCAATGGAAACAGGGCTTCATTATCGCGGGATTCATGGTGATGCTGATCGGTCCAATCTACTGGGCATTCACCCCAATAACTTATGGTGGCAACAGCATGATTCCGGCAGCAGGACCTACTGGTTCCAATGGTATGTTTGGTGGAGCAGGAATGGGCATGCCGATGGGTAACGGTGCAGAAAGCACAGAAATGCCTTCAACGGGTGGACGCGGCGGAATGGGCAACCGTAACGAAGAAGTCGATGCAGCTACACTGAATTATCTGAAAGAGCACAATACAGGCGAAACGTATCTCTTCGCTACTACGGACTATAATCAGGCAGCGCCTTATATCATCGATGAAAGAGCAGCGGTCATTACGCTTGGAGGTTTCTCCGGGTCAGACCCGGTGTACACAACGGAGGAACTGGAGCAACTCGTCAAGAGTGGGCAAGTGAAATACTTCATGGTTGGTGGCATGGGTGGCCGCGGAGGGAACTCGGATATTAGCGATTGGATCAAAGAACACGGAACCGAGATTCCAACGTCAGAATGGCAGACAGGCACCGACAGCGGATCCATGGATAACGGAGACACCGGAAACAGAGCCGGATTTGGATTCGGCGGACAGACCACCTTGTACGAAGTGAAATTATAAACTGAAATGAATATCTCGAATGAACGAAGTCCATTGGAAAAGGGAGGGGACTAACATGGCTAACGCGTACCGATACAGCATTATTATTCCCATGTATAACGAGGAAGCGGTGATCGAGGAGACTTATCGGCGTCTGAAGAAGGTCATGGGCAGCACAGGAGAGAGTTATGAACTGTTGTTTGTTAATGATGGCAGCGTGGATCGAAGTGCACAGATGATCCGTGATTACGCCCGTTGGGACGAGAGTGTGAAGCTGATAGATTTTGCCCGTAACTTCGGACATCAGATTGCGATAACAGCTGGTATGGATTATGCAGTGGGGGATGCGGTTGTTATTATTGATGCGGATCTGCAGGACCCTCCCGAACTGATACTGGATATGATCGCCAAATGGAAAGAGGGCTATGAAGTCGTATATGCCCGTCGCACCAGACGAAGTGGGGAAACTCGCTTTAAGAAATGGTCGGCAAGTCTGTTCTATCGTGTACTTCGTGCTTCAACGGATACGGATATCCCGGTAGACACCGGAGATTTTCGCCTGATTGACCGCAAAGTATGTGATGAGATGAAACGTCTTCCGGAGAAAAACCGGTTTGTGCGCGGGTTAGTAAGTTGGGTCGGATTTCGTCAGACTGCGATTGAATATGAACGCGATGAACGTCTGGCAGGCGAAACAAAGTATCCGCTGAAACGCATGCTGAAGCTTAGCCTGGATGGCATTACTTCATTCTCGCATAAACCACTCAAGCTTGCAGGTTATGTAGGTGCGATCCTGTCGGTTGGCGGATTCATCTATATGTTAACGGTTATTGTTTCGGCCATATTTACGGATTCAACGATTAAGGGATGGCCCTCCATTGTGAGCATCATGCTGATGTTTAACGGATTCATCTTGATCATGCTGGGTATTCTGGGCGAGTACGTTGGCCGCATCTATGATGAGACCAAGGCGCGTCCGCTATACATTGTGAGAGATGTGGTGCAGGCCGAGGGCCAGCAAGCAAAATCCCAATTGACAGTTCGAGTTGCTCATCATGACTAAGCGTCTAGTGACACTCTTCAAGTTCGGTATTGTGGGTGTTGCGAATACGGCAGTAGACGCGGTGGTGTTTGCTTTGCTTGCAGTGGTCGGTGTACCGGTTCTGATGGCTCAAGTAATTTCGTACAGCTGCGGTGTTGCGAACAGTTATTGGCTGAACGGCAGGTGGACTTTTCGAGATACGGCACGAGGGGCCGGCGATAGAGCGAAACTTGTTCGTTTTCTAATCACCAATCTCATCGTTCTTGCTATATCCGCTCTCATTCTGATGAGTTTGCACGACATGCTGGGTTGGAGTCTCGTGATGAGCAAAATCCTGGCGACCTTGATAGGGATGATTCTGAACTATATGGCCAGCAGATATTGGGTGTTTCGTATCGCTACTTAGCTGCCCACAGCGTGCAATATTGGTTATAAGAAGCAAATGAAAGGAGTGTATGATGATATGCGAATTAAAAAAGCAGTTATTCCGGCAGCGGGTCTCGGAACCCGTTTCCTGCCAGCGACCAAAGCACAGCCCAAAGAGATGTTACCGATTGTAGACAAACCGGCCATCCAATACATTGTTGAAGAAGCAGTGCAATCAGGCATTGAGAATATCCTCATTGTGACTGGACGCAACAAAAAATCCATAGAGGACCATTTTGATAAATCGGTTGAACTTGAACACTCTTTATATGCCAGCGGCAAACAGTCTTTACTGGAAGAGGTGCAGGCCATCAGCGAGATGGCAAATATTCATTTTATTCGTCAAAAGGAACCACTGGGTCTGGGGCATGCCATTGGGTGTGCACGGCAATTTGTAGGGGATGATGCCTTCGCTGTACTGCTGGGAGATGACATAATGGTGTCTGATCCGCCTGCACTTGCACAGATGGTTCATCTCTATGAAAAGACAGGCAACCAGATCATCGGTGTCCGTCAGGTAGACGCGGCAAATGTGAGCAAATATGGCATTATTGATTCGAATGGTTCAGAGGACCGGGTTCACCTGATCACCAATCTGGTCGAAAAACCTTCTCTTGCAGAAGCGCCATCCCGAACAGCTGTAATGGGACGATACATTCTGAAACCTTCCATCTTTCCTATTCTGGATCAGATCGAGAGAGGTGCTGGAGGGGAATATCAGTTAACGGATGCCTTGAAAGAAGTAAGTCAGACGGAGGAACTGTTGGCCCTTGAACTGGAGGGGCGTCGCTACGATATAGGCGATCAATTCGGATATATTCAGGCAATCTTGGAGATCGGACTGATGCGCAAGGAATTACAGCCCATGCTGACACCCTATCTTCAGAAGCTTGCAACCCAGTGGGCATAGGGATTGTTATGTAGCAGAGGTTTAGATCTGCTGTAGGACGGGTTCTCCTCCGTGCCGTGGTTCTGTCATAGGCTCTAGCGTTGTACAATTATTCCAGTAACGCTACAATTAGCAAGAAGTTCAAGTTGCTCTTTGAGGAGTGAGGAATCATGAATGAATCTATCATCAGGGACCTTATTAAGTATATGGACGTGGAGGACAACGCCGCCATTCAGTACATTCAGACTGAGCATCGGATGAAACTGGGACTCTTTTGGGGGATACAGGAAGGCAGCCGCGTTCTGGAAATCGGGTGTGGTCAAGGAGATACAACGGCCGTGCTTGCACATCTGGTGGGGGAGCAAGGGTACGTTCATGGTGTAGATATTGCACCAGAGGATTATGGTGCACCGCTGACCGTAGGCGAAGCGGCAGCCAAGCTGCGGAAATCTCCGCTGGGTGATCGAATTCGAATGGATTATGATTTTGACATTCTAAGTGATCAGGCTCAATTCGCCGAGAATGAGTTTGAAGTTATCGTACTTTCCCATTGTTCTTGGTACTTGAAATCGTTTGACGAACTCGCCCAGATTCTTAGCAAGGTTAGGACGTGGGGACATCAGTTATGTTTTGCAGAATGGGATGCGCGAGTTACAGATGTGAGCCAGCTCTCACATTGGTTATCCGTTCTGATTCAGTCTCAGGTCGAATGTTACAAGGAGAACAGCTTCTCCAATGTGCGCACGCTTTTTACACCGGAGGATATCCAAGAGCTTGTCTCTGCGGCAGGCTGGACGATGAAGGAAGAGACTTCGATCCATTCTCCTGAGCTGCAGGACGGTCGCTGGGAAACCGAAATGACACTGGCAGAAGCACCTGTGGAACTGAAACTGCTTCCGATCTCGGACAAAGTAAAAACACTTCTTCTTTCCGAATTGAAATTACTTAGGACATATCATGCCTTGGGGCCTGGGAGCCCACTGGGAACGTATGCGATGGTTGCCAAAAAGCAGTAAGAAAATAGCCATTAGTAGCAATTTATAAGAAAAAAGTCTATCCACGTACTTTTCACAGAAGACAGACCGTTTAGCTGAAGTTTTTCTTGCGATAATTGAATGGTTCAGCTCCGCTGGAAACATATAAATTCTATGATCTAAAAAAATGTGTTTACTTCATCACAGTAATTTTGATATTATAATCGCAATATCAAATGCGACGAAGAGACGAGTAGATAAAAATCATTCTTTCAAAGAGAGCTCCGGCAGCTGAAAAGGAGTAAAGAACTTTTTATTGAATAAAGACTCAGAGCAGCACATCGGAACTTAGCATTAAGGGATGGTGTGACAGGAGCTCCTGTTACAGAGCTAGAGTATGAACGGTCTACAGCTAGCAAGATGGTTGTAAACCTTTACTTGAAGAGGCGGATATGGTGACATATTGGCGAATCTGGGTGGTACCACGAGAGTTCAATCTCGTCCCTGAGACTATTGTCTTGGGGATGGGATTTTTTGGTTTTTCCGGGGCTGTGACTACACGCTTTGGAATTGCCTGAATAGTGTTAATTAGGAAGTCAATTTCATAATACGTTTTGGTGAGTTATGAAATTGATTTGAAGAGAAGAATCACTTAAACCGAAAGGAAATGATGATTGAATGTCAGCAAAATTGAAAGTTGGTATCGTTGGAGGAACGGGAATGGTGGGTCAGCGTTTTGTGGACCTGCTCGATCAACATCCATGGTTTGAAGTAACAGCTATTTCTGCAAGCGCCAATTCGGCAGGTAAAACATATGAAGAATCCGTACAAGGTAGATGGAAACTCGCAGTTCCTATTCCGGAAGCTGTGAAAAAAATCGTTGTTCAGGATGCTTCCCAGGTTGAGGCTTTTGCCAGCCAGGTTGACTTTATTTTCTGTGCGGTTGATATGAAAAAAAATGAAATTCAAGCGCTCGAAGAAGCTTACGCTAGAACAGGCACACCTGTCGTGTCCAATAACTCGGCTCACCGCTGGACAGCAGATGTACCAATGGTAATCCCTGAGATTAACCCGGGACATCTGGATGTGATTGAAGCTCAACGCAAACGTCTGGGCACAAAAACCGGATTTATTGCTGTAAAACCAAACTGCTCGATTCAAAGCTATGTGCCAGCACTGCACGCCTTGCGTGAGTTCAACCCGACTCAGGTCGTGGCTTCCACGTATCAAGCAATCTCGGGAGCAGGTAAAAACTTTACGGACTGGCCTGATATGCTTGATAATGTCATTCCATACATCGGTGGCGAAGAAGAGAAGAGTGAGCAGGAACCGCTGCGGATCTGGGGTAGCATCGAAAATAATGAGATCGTCAAAGCATCGGCTCCATTAATTACAACACAATGTATTCGTGTACCGGTAACGGATGGACATCTGGCTACTGTGTTTGTAAACTTCGAGAAAAAACCAAGTAAAGACGAAATTTTGGAGCGTTGGTTGCAGTTCAAAGGTCGTCCACAGGAACTGGTTCTGCCAAGTGCACCAAAACAGTTCATTACGTATTTTGAAGAAGAGAACAGACCACAGACAAAACTGGATCGTGACATCGAACGCGGAATGGGTGTCTCCACAGGCCGACTGCGCGAAGATTCACTCTATGATTACAAATTCGTTGGATTGTCCCACAACACGCTCCGCGGAGCGGCAGGTGGTGCGGTTCTGATCGCAGAACTGCTTAAAGCCGAAGGATATATTCAACCGAAATAAGCATAAAGGCATCATGAGCAGCAACAGATTTCTGAAAAGAATGAACAGATGAAAACCATCACTCGTTGATGGTTTTTTTCTATTGTGGGCAGGGAGCGTATAATGGGTAGGATTAGATTAAAGTAATTACAGAGACTACGGCAGAAATTACAGTAGAGGGTTATAGTGACGAAAAACGCCGACATGATTGTGGTATTATCCCCTTTAAGTAGACACTTGAAAAAACCTTCATGTTATCATGAGGGTTCAAGTGACACTTGGAGGGGATATTTTTATGGCCAAAAAAGGACAAACATTTCACACGTATACCGAAGAATTTAAATTGAATGCGGTTAGATCCTATGTCGAAGGTTCTTCAAGTTACAAGGTGGTCGCTGATCGCGAAGGAATTCGAAACTGTTCACAACTGAAGGTGTGGGTAAAAAAATGGAAAAACGGGGAAGCATTCGATGAGCGAAAAAACAATGTTCCGAATCCACTGAAAGGACGGCCTCGTACTGCCTTTAGCAGTGTAGAAGAGGAACGGGACTACCTTCAAGCACAGGTAGATTATTTAAAAAAGCGGTATCCAAATCTAGTAAAGGAGAAGCACTAAGCCAACGGGAGAACTACGATATCATAGACGAATTGCGTTGCTCGCATGGCATTACACGCCTATTATCGATTACAGGAATACCCCGTTCCAGTTACTACAAATGGCGAGCAACACAGCCACAGCGAGACGCAAGACAAGACCGTGAGCGTGAGATCAAAGAGCACATGATGGCTATTCATTTTGCAAATCGAGAGTTTGGTTATCCTCGCATGACAACGGCGCTCTGGGAGTCTGGTCTGAACGTTAATCACAAGAAAGTATGGCGAATCATGCGGGAACTATCGATCCAATCGGTAATTCGCAAGAAGCGGAAGAAGTCCAGCTATACGCCATCTGTGATTTATCCGAATCGCCTAAAGCGCAAATTTCATGCCACAGCACCTCAGCAAAAAATGGTGACGGATATAACTTATATTTCGGATGGAAACACGTTTGTTTACCTGTCTGTGATTCAAGACTTGTTCAACAACGAAATTGTCGCTTGGCAATTATCTAAACGGAACGATGTTCAGCTCGTATTGGATACGGTGGAACAATGGACACAAAAAAGAGACGTTTCGGAAGCCGTGCTCCATTCGGATCAGGGCTTCCAATACACGTCTCAGGTGTACAACTCACGATTAGAAGCATTCGGCGTCAAAGGCAGCCACTCTCGCAAAGCAACCTGCCTGGATAACGCATGCATCGAATCTTTCTTTTCGCATCTCAAAACAGAGAAGCTGTACCTTATCCAGTGTAATTCAGAAGCCGAGATTCGACAAGCCGTGGAAGATTACGTGTACAATTACAACTACCGACGCTTTCAAGCCAAACTCAAACAGCGCGCACCGATTGAATATCGATGCGCGCTGGCAGCATAGCTTTTTTCATCTGTCTACTTGACAGGGGTATGACCAATTGTCGGCGTTTTTTAATCATCCAATATTTTGTTAGGCAGCGGATGTCTTATCCGACTTATGCAGAAGCTGCGAGCGACGACCGAGCAGATAACCTGTCAGGGAAGCGAGCATCTGCTGGAATACCATGCCAAGCACAACCGGGACAGCAACAGGTGGCGGAAAATACGAAACAGCGAGTACTGCACCTGCGCTGATATTACGCATACCTCCATTGAACACCAGGGCTACCTGATCGGCTTCATTCCAACCCAACAATCGAGCAATGAAGTAACTTAGCGCATAACCGAATGATGCCAGGAAAATAATGATGACCGCAAGACCAGCCAACTTCCAGTTGAAATCAGCCAAGTAGGGCGCAACGACAGATCCGTTAATCGCAACGACAGATGCCATGAACAATTTGGATAACGGATTCAACCTTGGTCCCCAGACCGGGACAATGGCGCCTTTGGTCCACTCATTCAGCAGCATACCGAGCAGGGATGGTACAACAATCATCCAGAACAGACTGCTCATCATGGCTGCTGTGTCCAGTGTAACACTGGTGCCGATTAACAGGGATAACACCCCGGGCACTACAAAAGGAGCAAGCATGGTATCAATCAGGATGATGGAAAGCGTAAGTGCGATATTGCCCCGATAGATACTAACCCAGATGAAGCTGCTTATTCCTGTCGGAATCACGGCTGCCAGAACAAGGCCCGTTATGGTGTACGCATCTGTAGGGAAAACCAGATGACCCATACCGAGAGCAATTAGAGGCATCGCCAAATGCAAAATAAACAGACATACAAACAGGGGGAACGGCTTTTTCAGCACGTTCACAAAATCCCGTATCCCAAGACTGATACTTCCAGCGAACGTCATGAACGCAAAAAGCCAAGGGGATAAAAAGGTATAAGAAGAAAGAAAACTCCCGCATAACACGCCAATAATAATACTGATTGGGGTAATCAGTGGCATGATGCGGTTCAAGCGTTGGTTCAAGGCTTGAAGCATAATCATGACATCCCTTTACCGTGTGATTTTACTATTATACATCTTAATAATGTTGGCTGCAGACCCATTTGCAATGAAGTAGTCTGAACAGGTATCATGGACTTGGAACAAGGATTCCGATTAGGAGAAGGGGAGATGATCATGTTCATAAGAAAAAGAAAGCACACATTAATGATGACAGGCCTTATTGCATCAAGTATTCTGCTGATTTCAGCCTGTTCTGTCGTGGAACAAGCTAATCAAAGTTTAAATTATGTGAGTGGGGCTACTGATTATATAGAACAGGTATCAACCGCCGGGGCTGATCTGCAAGAGCTTGCATCGGGTGCGGTGAATAATCCGGAGGTTACAACGCAGATTCAGGAGAAAATCGATCTGATCCAAGCAGAGGCAAGCGAATTTTCTCAGTTGACTGCACCTGCAATAGGAGAGAGCATTCATGAGAATCTGGTCAGTTATAATACGCAATTAACAGAAGTCGTGAACAATTTCGAGAATACAATTGCAGAGCAAGGTTTTACGGCAGAAAATTGGGAGAAGACAGGCATTCCTGAACTGATCACCAACATCAATAATTTGAAAGATCCGCTTAGCGGACTTCAGGGTGAATAAATTGAATTGATCTTACCACATTAAGACAATCCAGTTTGGAATCGAATACTTGAGAAGGGCGAGATATCGGAATGATTGAATTACCGTTATGCTCGCTTTTTTATTTTCCGAAAACTCATGCATATTTAATATTACAGGAGCTAGACTATATCATGTAAATAGGAGATGTATATGACATTTATCTCTTATTTATGTGAAGATGATCTATGGTTTGACAAGGTTGGGACAGAGGCGTATGATAAGTATATAAGTTAATAAAATATAGTTACTTACTATAAGTTTAGAACTGCACCTAAAACTATTTTGCCAAAGGAGAGCTGAGTTATGACTCAACACAATGGAAAAGTAATCATTATTACAGGCGGAGCCAGTGGTATTGGTAAAGAAACAGCACTTCAACTTTCGGATCAAGGTGCGACTATTGTTGTCGCTGACTACAATGAAGACGGAGCGAAGAAGCTTGCGGCAGAGATTGAAGCAGCAGGCGGAACAGCGGGCGCGTACAAAGTGGATGTATCCAAAGGGGACGAGATCAAAGCCCTGATCGACTGGACCGTAGAGCAATATGGTACGTTAAGCGGTATTTTCAATAACGCAGGTATTGGACTTGTGAAGCCATTTCTGGAGATGGACCCGGAATCCTATCACAGAGTCATTGATGTAGATCAGCACAGTGTATACTACGGTATGTATTATGGCGCGAAAAAAATGGTTGAATTAAATGTACAAGGTACTATTGTAAATACAGCTTCGATCTATGGAAGTGTTGCTGCAGTAGGTAGCTTCAACTACAACGCAGCCAAGGCTGCTGTTGTTATGATGTCCAAATCCGGTGCATTGGAACTAGCTGAGCATGGAATTCGTGTAGTTGGTGTAGCACCTGGCTTTATCGAAACACCGATTCTGGGTGATGACCAAGCCATGAAGGATGCGCTTGCTACTCAACATATGCGTGGAGAGCTCATTCAACCGGAGAAAGTAGCCAGTGTGGTTACATTCCTGTTCAGTGATGCAGCCAGTGCAGTTAATGGTACAACTGTAGCCGTAGATGATGGATTCCTCAGCTTCAAAACCAAATAAATAACCTTCTAAAATTAAGAGAACTCATCTCGAAAAAACAGAAAAAAAACGGTGCAGAACGATTAATTCGTTTTGCACCGTTTTTGTATTTTCATTATAAAGTAATCATGGCATATGAGATGGAAATAAGTTTGTCGAATCATCCCGAAATTTCAGAGATCGTGATACAATTAACAAGGTTGTATCTTTTTATCATTTTGTGGTGTGTCATATACAATTCGAACTCCGAGAGAGCCATAACTCTCTTCTTTGTAATGACATTGAGAACAAGTTTTGGTTGAACATAACGCATCGTTATGAACTTGTAATTTTTCATTGCACTGTGGACATTTATTTTCAAAAAGAGTCTTCAACACGTTAAACATGCTTAATCACTCATTTCGGATTAATTTACTTGGTTTTTATTATAACGGATAATATTCGCTGTGTATAGCACTTTTGAGTGATATCGAAATGAGATTTATATTACACGAAAGGAAGCGCATAACCGATGGATCTTCTGCTTTTTGTCATCATGTTTATACTGGGTCTGGTCGGTTCATTCTTCTCCGGTTTGTTGGGTATTGGTGGGGCCATTATCAATTATCCGCTACTGTTATATGTTCCATCCTGGGTGGGATTGGAGCCGTTCTCAGCACATCAGGTATCGTCGATTAGTATGTTTCAAGTGTTTTTCGCTTCACTTGCTGGTGTGATTGCATTCCGGAGAAAAGTAAAAACGGGTAGAAGTGGTGGGGCGATCGTTCACCGCGGATTGGTGCTGTACATGGGCTCCAGCATTCTTGCTGGCAGTCTGATCGGCGGGTTCATATCCGGTCATCTGGACGGAAGGATTATTAATCTGATCTATGGCATTCTGGCGATCATGGCGATTGTGCTTATGCTGATTCCCGGAAAGGGAAAGCTTGATACCTCAGCTCCACTGGTGTTTAACCGATGGATTGCAGCAGGCACGGCTTTTGCAGTAGGTATTGTATCAGGAATTGTTGGTGCGGGTGGTGCCTTTATCCTTATTCCTATCATGCTGACGATTCTCAATATCCCCGTACGAACGACGATTGCTTCTTCACTGGCGATTGTATTTATCTCCGCAATCGGCGGCGTTATAGGGAAAATTACGGGTGGAGACATTCCGATGGAACCCATCATCTATACGGTGATCGGCAGTCTGCTTGGAGCATCCCTTGGTTCACGGGTTAGTTCAATGATCAATGTGAGGGTACTTCGATATGCATTAATCGTACTTATCGCCATCACAGCGGTCAAAGTCTGGTCTTCCATTCTGTAAAATCACGTATGTAGAAATGAACAATGACGATTTCGTAACCAAACGGTTGGATCGCCGTATAAAGGTTATGAACATGAGCTGAAGCGTTGGATACACGATCAAATGAGTTCAGTTTTCGTCCATGGAGCACCTCATCTCCTTTCATGGATACATGTTTAACATTAATAGAATTTGAGGTATCCACCCTATGAATAACGTACTTACAGAACAGGCTGATGCAGGATATCGGCTAGCTGAGCAGAAAGCATCTCAGTATTTTACTTCTCTTAGGCAGCAACTTATGGATAATACGTATACCACAGCACTTACCCAAGATATTCATGTATGGCAAAAGAAACATATTCATCGTTTTGCCTGGCTTTCTCTTTTATCACCTAGCAAAAGAAAACCGGATCCTCGGGATGTTCATAGATATATCCACTGGCTGAATACTACAGGAAAGCTGGATGATTACCTGGATCGGAGTATCTCCTATATTTATATGCGAGATCTGGGGCAAGCCCTTGATTCTCCGGGTACGCAGGCCCGAATTCAGAACGTTGTCCAGAATACTAAAAAATACTTTATGGGCTCAGCTACTGGGCGAAAAGGACAGCCTGATTATATCAGTCTGGCTGCGTTGTACCGATGGGGACAGAAGGAGCACATTGAAACGGCTGTCATCTGGGTGATGAACAAATTAAAGAATGTAGCATCCAACATCCCGAAGGAGCTGGATGCAGAGCAGGCGCAACGGAAGCTCATCAAGATCATTCTTGGCGTGGTCCTTCATGTGGACGATGAGATGAATGAGCAGACACCACCTGAAGAACGTGCCCGGAGATTTGATGCGGCGATCCGACTTGGTTATTCGTACGGTTTGACGTATCCATTTGTGGATGATCTGCTGGATTCTCAAGCTTTGACTGTTCAAGAAAAAGAACAATATTCCCTGATGATACGCGATGCACTTCTTACCGGGGTCGTACCTGATCTGGGAGATTGGAAAGGCAGCAATCTTGAAGTAATTGAATATGTACATTCCGAGCTTCGGGAAGCATTTGAGTACATCAAGAACTACCAGCATCCAGAGAAACAGCGCACGTTTTTAGAGCAATCCTATGTGTTCTTTCAGTCTCAGGAGATCGATCGCAACAAGAAATTAGCCAATGCGAATTATAGCAATGAAGAACTGTACATTCCGATTATTATCAAATCTTCTTCTTCCCGATTAATCGTCCGGTCTGTTCTCAGTGCACCGGTGGATGAAGGATTTGATCTGCGAACGTTCTATTACGGGATATATAATCAGTTGGCTGATGATTTTGCCGATATGTTTGACGATATGGAAGAAGGGGCAGTAACTCCATATACGTACTATTTGAAGTATCGAGATTTGCGTCCCGATTTGATTAATCCATATGAATTGTATTGGGCAGTCATCTCTCATCTAATCCATGATGTTTACAACTCGGATGCCAAGACCCGTGAGGTCATACTGGATCGTGCCATTAACGGGCTGAAGCGTTGTAAAGAACGGTTGGGGCAGCAAAAATATGATGAAGTGATGACGATCTTTGCCTCTGGGCAGCCTGAATTCAATCAACTGGTTCAACAGATGGTGCGAAAAGCAGATGACGTTGATTTCCTTGATAAATTGTTACGGGATCAGGTTGTGCTTCAATTGAAAAATGACAAGCAGGAAAAAGAGGAGTTCAAACAGACCATTCGAACGGTTCGCGAACAGATTAATGTGGAGTTGCAGATTGCGAAGCCCGGTGGCCTTCATGAGATGAAAGAAACGCTGATCGATGCAGCCAATTACAGTTTGCAAGGCGACGGAAAAAGGTTACGTCCGATATTAACTTGGGTTATGGGCGTGCGCGAGTATGGTCTTCATGAATCATCCATCGTTCCGCTGCTAAGATCATTGGAGTACATGCATACCGCTTCCCTGATCTTTGATGATCTGCCTACGCAGGATAATGCTTCGACAAGACGTGGACGTTCAACGCTGCACCATGTGCACAATAGTGCCACAGCAGAGCTAACCGGTCTATTTCTTATCCAGAAGGCGATTGGAGAGCAATCCTCATTGAATCGTTTTGATGCGGCGACCGTGCTCAGACTCATCCAGTATTCGGCTGAAAAAGCAGAGGATATGTGTATGGGGCAGGCCATGGATCTGAATTCCAAAGGCAAGGCATTGACGCTGGAGCAGTTGAACATGATCTGTTTTTACAAAACTGGCATTGCCTTCGAAGCTGCCCTGGTCATGCCAGCGATACTTGCCCAAGTGAAGGAACCGGAGATGGCTGCGCTGAAAAAGTTCGCTTATCATGCGGGGATCGCCTTCCAGATCAAGGACGACTTGCTGGATTTCGAGGGAAATCACCTCATTCTTGGGAAACCTGCAGGTCAGGATGAGCGGAACAACAATTCAACCTTTGTGTCTATTCTGGGTGATGAAGGCGCGAAGAAAGCGATGTGGGAGCATTATTGTCTTGCTACAGATGCATTGAACGAGATGCCGAAACCTATTCCATTTTTGAGACATTTATTGGATTATCTTGTTGGTCGCGAGCGCTAATTCATTTAACTAACGATTCCGTGTTGCGTATGACTTATTATGATATATAACGACAAAGGTCAGGATTCCATATGGATGGATTCCAGGCCTTGTTTGACTTTGTAGACACAAATTTCTTGAAAAGATTTGTTTCAACTCCTGTATTTTTGGGTATTAAGCAGGTACTGTTGTTTTAAAACTGACTAATTTTTATAGAACATCTTATATCAGTAAAAATTTTAGATTTCGACAAACTTTACATGGAGTCTATGCCAAAAGGAGAACTTACAATGCAGGTTCAAAAGGTCGATCATCACGAATTGTTCGAACAGATCTATAACCAAGCGCCTATTGGGATTGCACTCGTTGCTCCAACAGGGCAATGGATGAAAGTGAACCCTGCTTTTTGTTGTATGCTAGGTTATACAAGTGATGAATTAATGGATCTCACGTATCAGGATATTACACATCCGGATGATTCCTCACAAGATATGATCTGTAGTTATGAGCTATTTGAAGGTAAATCAAAAGAAGGTAAATCAAAAGAAAATCAATACGAAAAACGTTACATTAATAAAAATGGTGACATCTTATGGTGTTCAATACATGTTTCCTTGGTTCGAAGCGAAATTACGGATGAACCGCTTTATTCCGTTTGCCATATTGTTGATATTTCCAATCGTAAACTGTCTGAACAAAAACTCCTCCATCGTGAAGAAATGTTCAAACTTATTACGGATCATGCTCAGGAGATCATCTATATTGCCGATTCAGAGGGAGTTTGTCGGTTCTGCTCACCGTCAGTCCAACAAATATTAGGTTATTCCCCGGAAGAAGTCATTGGCCAAAACAATAATGCTTCCTTTCACCCACAAGATCTGGAACGGATCTCACAGATGGATTTGACTAAAGGTAATCTGTTGAATATTAGAGTCCGCCATAAAGACGGGCATTATCTTTGGTTTGAAACCACATACAAGGTCTTTGGTGATGCGGAGCATGAACAGCAGATTTTTACAATTGGACGAGATATATCAGAGCGAAAAAAACAAAAGGATATCAGTGCAGAGGCTGAACGTATCGCCTTGATTGGTAGTTGGGAATGGGATATGGTCTTAGACCGTATTACATTTTCAGATCAGATCTTTGAGATTTTTGAACTTGAACGCACCTGCAAACCATATCGTATAAGTGATGTTTTTGATGTTATGGATGCCGAAGATATAACCTCTTTACAAAAACATATTGCAGGGGGAAAACAGGGTGAACCGCTCGATTTTGAATACAAACACATCAGCTCTGATGGGAATGAGAAGTATCTTCACTTGCGTGGATTAATTACGCTTGATGAGCATGGTCAGCCAGTTCAGCTGAACGGAACACTACAGGATATCACTGAACGCAAACGCATCGAATTTAAATTGCAGGAATCTGTGGAGCGATACACTTCGCTTAAGAAATACAATCATGACGCCATTATCTCGTTTAACATGAATGGTAATATTATGAATGCAAATCCAGTAGCGGTGAAAATGACGGGTTGTCCCGTGGCTGAAATGATCGGTACAAGCATAAGCAGATTTATCGGAGCCAGTAATCTGGGTCTGATTCTGGGCAGTAACTATGAGATGGCTGAAAAGGAGATCAACGCTGTTCGGCACACGAATGGATCTGAGACAGAAGTCTTGGCTACGCTTGCTCCAATCATTATTAATACATCCAATGTCGGGTTTTACCTGATTGCGAAGGATATTACGGAGCAGAAAAAACTGCTGGTAGCCAAAGAGACAGCGGAGAGAATGAATAAGGCCAAAAGTGAATTTTTGGCGATGATGAGTCATGAAATCCGCACACCTATGAACGGTGTAATTGGGATGACGGATTTGCTTTTGGATACTCCTGGACTTAGTGGGGAACAAAAGGAATATATCGAAATCATCCAGAAGAGTGGAGATTCCTTGCTGGCCATCATTAATGATATTCTTGATTTTTCCAAAATCGAATCAGGCAAAACCGATCTGGTAGAAGATCCTTTTGATCTCGTAGAGATCGTGACCGAGACGGTGCAAATCGTAAAACCGCTGGCTCGTGAAAAGAAGCTGGATGTTCGCATGTGCGTAGAAGATGTCATTCCAACTCCGGTGTATGGTGATGCTTATCGTCTTAAACAGGTACTTACCAATATCATCGGCAACGCGGTCAAATTCACTTCAGAAGGCGGCGTAGAAGTTAAAGTGGGAGTTAAGGAGCAGTGCGACAATAACGTGCAGCTTTATTTTCAGGTAAAAGATTCGGGCATTGGCATTCCGGCTGAGAGGAAACAACAATTATTTGAACCTTTCTACCAACTGGAGAATTTTATGACCCGCAAACCTCAAGGTACCGGTCTTGGCCTTGCCATTAGCAAGAAACTGGTGGAGCTTATGAAGGGTGAGATCTGGATCGAGGAATCGGATGAACCGGGTACAATATTTATATTTACCGCCCAATTTAAATTAAATAACGGTGAAGAGAGCAACAGGTTGGATCAACAGCAGAAGAAGAGCAGAACATCAGCCTTACGGATTTTAATTGCAGAAGACAATGAGGTGAATCAACTCGTCCTTAGCAGAATCGTTGAGAAAAAAGGGCATTTCGTGGATCATGTGGTGGACGGTGTTGAGGCAGTCGAGGCGGTCAAACACACTTCATATGATATTGTCTTCATGGATGTGCATATGCCAAGGCTTAATGGATTTGAAGCGACAAAAGCGATTAAAAATGCTTTGCCCCCCGAGAGTTGTCCATTCATTATTGCGGTAACTGCAAATGCCGTAAGAGGAGACATGGAAAACTGCTTGAAGGCAGGCATGGATGCGTATGTCAGCAAACCGATCAAAATCGAGTCCATTATGCAAGCATTGGAGACCTATTACATCAAAAATAATCTCTGAGTGTCCTGAAAATGGATTCATGAGCAAAAGATGCTAGCTTATCATAAATAAGCTAGCATCTTTTTTATGCACAAATCTCTAAGGATTTTTGATCCACAATTTGGAGATGTCCATATATCCGAATTCTGCGATCTGCATGCCAAAGATGCTCTGATCCAGTTCAGCCTGCTTGTTCATGTGACATCCATGCAAGATCCAGCAGTGATCACGTAGCAAGGCTTCAGCTTCATCCAGGAGCGCAGTACGGTCTGCCCGATGAAGCTTTGCAAAATGATCCAGTTTGTCATCCAATAGAGACTGGAATGCAGGAGACATACACATATGAAAATGGTTGGACAGGTTTTTGAAAAAATGAATCATGCCGTACTGCCAATCTTCCTCCAGTATCTCTTCAGCGAGGATCAATTGCGCGTTTGTGGTTTCCTCTGAGTTGAAGTAATCCACAACAGCCTGCATGCTGATGTTCAGACCGATGGACGCTGCACGACGCTGAATCCACTCCGCAACGTCTGCATCCTTATTATGCTTATACGATAATGTTACCGTCTCACCCTGGTACCCACAGTTATGCAGTAATTCACGAGCATGCTCAAGAGAGGAAGCGGTCCAGTCTTGGGTTGCACTTTTCCAAGGAAGGAAGCTGCTGGCCGGTGTGATCCGATTCCCGCCGAGATCTCTGACAAGCGCGACCGAATCATAGACGATACGCAGGGCTTGTCGAAATAAGGGATGATGATGGATGCCTTCCTTGTGAAAATTGAACAGCATATATTGACAACCCAGCGCCGGATAATTGATGCTGTTCGTCTGATCACAGCCTGTTGCCAGACTTAATCGATCTGTACCCGGTAGCTCATAATAGCGATCATTTGGACTCAGGTCAGGCACAAACCAGAAATGCACTTGATCCAGATGTGGTCGGATACCGTAGTACGCATCAAAAGCGGTAAGCTCCAGCACATCTTCATTCAGCTCAGAGATCTGAAAAGGACCGGTACCTATCAATGTATTGGCTACATTGTAATCGTAGGGCAGGATTGTCATCCGAATACAACTGAACAGATGTAAGAAAAACCGATTAGGACGATGTAGAACAAACTTGATACAGTAATCACCAGCTACTTCCGCACGTTCGATATCCCGATATAACCAGATGGAGGGACTATGTAAATCAATCAATCGTTGCAACGTCGCTTGCACATCCCGGGACGTCATGATACGGCCGTTGTGGAAACGTACACCTTTGCGAAGATAGAAGGTCCATAAGCGATGGTCCTCGCTACACTCCCACATGTGCGCCAGTGCTGGCAGGAATGATTCTGTCTTGGCGTCATAAGTGATCAATGTATTACAGACCTGGCTTAATAGGTAGGTTTCAAATGCAGTATAAACAAAGGCTGGGTCCAAACCACCTAACTGGCGTGACCTCATGATGCGCAGGATATCCTGACCAGAGGCAGTTTCATCGTGGCCGTGAAATCCCATCTGTTGATGAAGGGAGAGCATGAGCTGTTCTCGCAATGTATCATCCATCTGAACGGTTCCGATGAGTTCAATGGCATCTTTCATTTTGCCTTTACCCAAAAGTTCGGTAAAACTCGCTTCCAACGCTTCATTCATGCTACGCAGCAGCGTTAACTCCGAATGATGTCCACGACCACGCCCAGGCTGCCAATGGATAAAGCCTTGCTCCTCCAATTTTCTGAGAATGAATTTCACATTACGAGGGGTGCAGCACAAGGCAGCGGACAGGCTATCGATCGTTACCGCTACAGGTTCATGAAGTTTGAATGAAAGTTGTTCAGCGCCGGCGAGCCTTATAAAGTGTGTATGTAGGGTATCCATGGTCATGACTCCTCTATTAAAGGTGAAAAGTGTGATCATATGTTTACACTTTTCTTTCCCCCTTTTATCCTTACAATTATACATTAGTAGAGGTTGTTCAAAAAGTCCGCTTTTGATTACGAAAGATGCCTAAAGGCATCATCAGCATCGAATATGGAATTCAGCCGAAATGTCCGTTGCTCACGTAGTTTTTCCTACGCTCCGCTACTCCATTTCTAGCTTCATCCCATCTTCTCGGTACTGAAAACCGGACTTTTTGAACACTCATTAGAAGAGGCTGTTAAATCACCCCGCATTGAAGCACTTAGAAAGAATAGGAGAAGTTCGCATGAAGCAATATTTAAGGCAGATTCACCCCTTGGCATGGACGATCATTATCGGAACCATGTTTGGACGTCTTGTGACGTCAATGAGTATCCCGTTTCTATCCATCTATCTGACACGTGTGTTAGATGCTACACCGACCCAGACCGGTATTACTGTGGCCGTTAGCTCGCTGGCAGGTGTTATGGTCAGCTTTTATGGAGGTTATATTTCGGACCGGATCGGTCGCAAAATTGTGATGTTAATCTCGGTATTTAGCTGGGCAGGTGTGTTTTTTATCTTTTCAGCAGCAGAGCATCTATGGGTATTCTTTGTTGCCAATACGTTAAACGGATTATGCCGCGCAGTATTTGAGCCCACCTCCAGAGCGCTGTTATCGGATATTACTTCTCCGGAGAACAAATTGCTGGTGTTCAACCTCAGATATGCTGCAGTTAATCTTGGTGTGGTCTTTGGGCCAATTATCGGATTTCAGCTGGGATCATCTGAATCAACGTTCCCATTTGTGATTTCCGGCTTGATATACATAGCCTATGGACTTGTATTATTTCTGCAATTCAAGCTACAGCATGCCAATCTGCCAGAGCGTCATCAGGCAACCGCACCACGTTTGCGTGAAGCACTCATAACCACCGGTCGCGACCGGGTGTTTCTGCCAGTATTAATCGGTACCACATTTTGTGTTCTGGGTTACGGGCACTTTAGTTCTACGTTGGCACAGTACTTGGCGAGGAGCCCGATCTTTGAAAATGGAAGTCAGATGTTCTCGTACATGCTTTCCCTGAATGCCGTGACGGTACTGATTATTCAGTATCCGCTTGTGCGAACCTTCCGAAACTTTCCACCGCTTGTTCCTCTGATTGTGGGTAACCTGCTGGTTGCAACCAGTCTGATGATGGTCGGAATTGCTGAAGGTGTACTCATGATGATGATGAGTGTCATACTATTTACCATTGGGGAAGTGCTGTTGTTCACCATGATGGATATGCTCATTGACCGGATTGCAAAGCCGGAATGGAAAGGAACGTATTTCGGTACCATCGGATTCAATAATATCGGTAGTGTCATTGCTCCTGTCATGGGAGGGGTGTTGTTAAGTCAATTTGGAGCGGAGAATGGGTTCGCTGTTTTTCTACCGATTGCGCTGACGACTGCTCTGGGAGTACCTTTTCTTCTGATAGCGCACAGACGTCTTGTTGTTAGAGAGAAGCAAACAGAGCCTACATCATTAAGTATGTAGCGAGATTTGAAAAGTTTAATGGCAAGAATTAAATAACAATTCAGTTAAAATTATCTTGACGGATGTTAGTCCAGCGAATACAATAAACAACAAATATGTGAAACGGGTGGGATGATGATTATGTTTATGCCTATACAGATTTCGAATCGATAACTGAATACGCATGAGCATAGTGACATTAATCCAATTTTTTTGCAATGATCGCGTTGGGACAGTCATGTTTGTGCACCTCTGTCGTGGACGCTCATCATTATTGCGATGCAGAGGAGATACGGGAAATGCTTTGCATTTCATTCGATCTCTTTTGGCTACAAGCTGTAGATGAACATTAGTTCATCTATGGCTTTTTTTCATGCATTCCACCCAATTTGTTCACATGGAAAGGAGCGTTTGGAGCGTTATTTTATAAAAAACTAACTTGTTAAAAGGAGAATGTACAATGGTCAACTTACGTTCTACATATCAATTATGGGCGGGAAATCCCGATTTTAATGTCATTATGTATGACTCATCCTAGTGATCGCAAATTTGCTGTCGTTAAGATCATCAACAAATATGAATAGCCAAGAACAATTAAATAAACCTATAAAGAGGTGGGACCTGTGCCCAAAACAGAGAAAATCTCCATGTCATGGCTGCTGCGTTATCTAAAACCAGTTAAAGGACGGCTGGCCTTACTTTTAATCATGTTGCTCACATCAACGGGGCTTCAGCTTTTGAATCCACAGATTATTAAACGATTTATTGATACAGCAGCAAGTGGGGGAGTCCTCACCAATCTTGTTCAGCTCGCAGGAATATTTTTGGTTGTTGCCGTGTTTAATCAACTCATCACGGTAGCGGTCAGTTATTTGGGGAACGACGTGGCCTGGCGGGCCACGAATCAACTGCGCGGAGATCTGCTGAAGCACTGCCTGCGTCTTGATATGCGTTTTCATAATGTGAAAACACCTGGAGAGATGATTGAACGTGTGGATGGTGACGTAACGAGTATCTCCAATTTTTTCGCAATGTTCATTGTGCAAGTGATCGGGAGTTTTGTGCTGCTGGCCGGAATTCTCGGATTCATGTTCAGTGTTAATGTGCCTATTGCTTTGGTGATGACCGTTTTCACATTATTATCGATCCTGTTCATGGTCTTCATCCGAAATCTAGGCGTGGACTCTTCCAAAAATGAACGGGCAGCAAGTGCCTCTCTGTTCGGATTAATTGAAGAACGCATTGCCGGGATTGAAGATGTGCAAGCGAATGGTCATGTGCCCTATGTGATGAACCGCTTTTACCGCACGATGCGCACGGTATTCCGTAAGGGGAGAAAAGCCTGGCTGCTACGGGTTATTCCGTGGAATACCACAGTAGTTCTGTTCGCTCTGGCGGTCACTGCGGTACTTTTACTGGGTGTGCATTATTATATGGAAGGTCTAATTAGTATTGGAACATTATTTCTGATCTATCAATATACGCAGATGCTGAATGATCCGATTGAGATGCTTGGAGATCAGGTGCAGGAGTTTCAAAAAGCAAAATCCGGCATGCTGCGCTCCAGAGAGCTGTTGTCCATGCAGAGTGAGATTGAAGAGGGCACAGAGGAGCAATTGCCGGAAGGACCACTTGGTCTGGAATTCAGTCAGGTGCACTTCAGTTATAACCAGGATAAACCGGTATTGCAGGACATTACTTTTGCCATTAAGCCTGGGGAACGTCTGGGAATCATCGGTCGCACAGGTAGCGGTAAGTCGAGTCTTAGTCGTGTTCTTCTCCGCCTGTACAATCTGGATCGGGGCACGATCCGTGTAGGTGGAACAGATATCACAAAGCTTTCGTTACAAGCACTCTATCGCCGGGTGGGTATGGTGACACAGGATGTACAGCTGTTTGATGGCACGCTGCGTGACAATCTGACCCTGTTCAATGGGGATGTATCGGATCAGATGATCAAGGAAACGACGGATCGCCTTGGACTTAGCCAGTGGATTAATTCACAACCAGAAGGACTCGATACGTATCTGGCAGCAGGTGGAGCTTCATTGTCGGCAGGGGAAGCACAGTTATTTGCCTTAACCCGCGTATTCCTGACCGAACCAAGTCTGGTTATTCTGGATGAGCCTTCGTCACGTCTGGATGCTGCGACCGAAGGTATGCTGCAATCTGCAATTGACCAGTTAATGAAACGATCCACTGGAGTCATTATTGCTCACCGACTGGCTACGTTGGAGAAAGTTGACCGGATTATGGTGCTAGGTGATGGGAAGGTACTGGAGTTTGGAGCGAGAGAAGAACTTGCCAATAACCCGGCATCTCACTATGCCAGACTGCTGATTACAGGCAGAGAGGAGGAATTGGCATGACTGTAGCAGGATTTATAGGCCGTTTGTTTCGATTCAGGCCTTTGTTGTTTATAATCAACGGATTGTTATGGTGTATATTTCATTCCTTGCCGTTAGCTATTGGTATTGGGATGCAGTGGTTTTTTGATCGGACAACAGCGGGTTCTAATGACTACATGTGGCTTGCTGTGCCGCTTATCTTTATTGCTTTGGTCCGAATGGCACGGGTGGGCACATTTTTTGTAGCCTTCTATGCATGGGTTACGTATCTGTATCATGTTCAGGCGATTTTGCGAACCAACATGCTCGCAGCGATCATGCGCTGGCCGGGACGTAATCTTCCGGCTTCACCAGGGGAAGCGATGAGTCGCTTTCGGGATGATGTGGATGAAGTCGTCGAGTATGTGGAATCATGGGTAGACTTCTGGGGACGTCTTGTATTTGCTGTTGTGTCTATCGTCATTATGGCGAACATTAATTGGCAGATCACATTGGTTGCCGTGCTGCCGTTGGTGGTCGTTACCTTACTTAACAACCTGTCCGGAAATCGGGCTCGGAAATATGCACAGGTTAATCGAGAATCGACTGGGCGAATTACCAGTTTTATTGCGGAAACGTTTGGAGCCGTGCAAGCCCTGAAACTGGGTCAGGCCGAAGAGAATGTCTCTACACGTTTTAACCAGTTGAATGAAGATCGTCGCCAGGCTGCACTTCGAGACAATCTGTTCAAGCAGTGGATGAGATCGATGAATCAGCATGTTCTAAGTATCTGTACCGGATTGATTCTACTGATGTGTGCAGCTGAGATGAAAGCAGGGAACTTTACCGTAGGTGATTTTGCCTTATTCACCAGTTATCTGGCCAATATCGGATTTAGCATTTCACTGTTTGGTTATATGGTGTTTCAGCATAAAAGGCTCAAGGTATCCTATGATCGTATGCGTAAGCTATTCCGCCCAGGGGAAGAAGACCAGATCATGGATTCGAGGGAAATCTATCTGTATGAAGATCCGCCGGAACTTGTAAGTGAACAGAGGGACCCTAAGGAGAAGTTGCAATCTCTTGAGGTGAATAAGCTGACTTATCAATATCCGAATTCTGAAAATGGCATAAAAGAGATCAGTTTCCGTCTGAAACGCGGACAATTTCTTGTTATTACGGGACGGATCGGATCAGGTAAATCAACGCTTGTACGCACACTTCTTGGACTGTTACCCAAACAAAAAGGGGACATTCACTGGAATGGAGCGGCTGTTGATCCAGCCACATTCCTGATGCCGCCTAGAGCCGCGTATACCCCTCAAGTGCCAAGATTGTTCAGTGATACGTTGAAAGAAAATATCGTCCAAGGCAAACAGGGGAACACCGAGCAAGCCCTTGAAAAAGCCATTCGTCTGGCTGTGATGGAGAAGGATATCAAACATCTGGATCAGGGGCTTGAGACCCCGGTTGGTCCCAGAGGGGTGATGCTGTCAGGCGGGCAGATTCAGCGCGCGGCCACAGGACGCATGTTAATGACGGAGGCGGACCTGTTTATCTTTGATGACCTGTCCAGTGCACTGGATGTGGAGACAGAACAACAAGTATGGGAAGGGTTGTTCCAAGAGCCGGATGTCACCTGCATTGCAGTTTCTCACCGCAGGGCAGCACTTTCCAAAGCAGATCACATTATCGTGATGAAAGATGGACGCATTGAAGCCGAGGGAAGTTTGGCCGAATTGCTTGCCACCAATGAAGAGATGCAGCTGCTGTGGCAAGGGGAACAAACCCCCGCCAAAGTTGGATAGCTTTGAAAATTTAGAAAAGATAATAAAAAAACAAAAAGCCTTACAGACGACTCCTTGAAAGAGGACAGTCTGTAAGGCTTTTTATCGTTATAACGAGTGGAAAGATGGAATATTATTATCTCATCATCTGAGCAATCAAGGAATACGCAATGATGACCAGGAAGATAATAGTGATATGGTTAATGGAGAAGATAAACATCCGTTTGGACCATTTCTCTGTTTCTTTCTTGTCAAAGGTAGCCACACTGAGAATGAGCCAAGCCAAGCTAACCAGAAATGCCACAATAGCGACAAATGGACTCATCGGCCAGAATAAAAAGCTGGAGATCAGTAACAGTACCAGATACACGTTTGTCTGAATGTATGTCCGTCTGATGCCTTTAACAACGGGTAGCATGGGAACACCAGCAGCTTTGTATTCGTCAAAACGACGAATCGCAATCCCGTAGAAGTGAGGCATTTGCCATAAGAGCATCGTAACGACCAATGCCCAGATCTCGAAATGACCCAGTTCCGGTGAAATGGCTGCCCAACCGATGAGTGGAGGCACAGCACCCGAAAGACTTCCCACTTCCGTGTTGTAGATCGTTGTACGTTTGGTCCACATCGTGTAAGGGAACACGTAAAGCAACAGACCCAAAATACCAAATACAGCAGCGGATGGGGAAGCGATGTACAACATGATGCCCCCGATGATGGTGATTGCAATACCGAGAATTAGACCCGACTTGGTATCTACGCGTCCCGTAACGGTAGGCCGTTTCTTCGTACGTTCCATGATCGCATCAATATCACGATCATACAAGTTGTTAAACACCCCTGCAGCTCCAATAATGAGAGAAGATCCAATAAAGGAAAGGATGATTGGTACAATATTAGCTAAGATTGAAGCATCAAATACATATAAAGCCAAACTTAAACCCGCAAACATGGCGATCAGGTTGGACTTGATGATTCCGATTTTGATCGTATCGAAGAATACTTTCGGAATCGAGCTATACTCCAGGCTGATATTGGTCTGTGAACCATTGTTCAATGTTTTCAAGAACTCACTTCCTATATCTATACTTGTATATTATGTCGCTATTATACCATTCAATACACTATGTGATTTAATTAACGTTTTAGTATTTAAAATAATGTCATTTGATTGTGAACAATTTAAAAACAAGGTTGTTTTTAATTGTTAAATAATTATTTCTGTGTTACAGGAGAGAATCCAAAAATCCGGGTATAACGGTGATTAAAGTTTGTTCTGTCATTGTAGTGTAAGTGTAAATAATCTTTTATTCAACTCACACAGATTGGATTGAAGAACGTAGTTAAAGATATATGTTGCAAAATGGTTAGGTTTTGTTTATTGTAGATATAAGATGTCTTTAATAGTATTGTTTAAAATGTGTTCTTGTAAATCTCCGATATTACTTTCTTAAGAGAAAGCGGAGGTTATTTTTAAAATTTAATTAGAGATATTAAATGTCTGGAAAGGGTGAATAATATGAGTAATATGAATCAACTCTTGGATGTACTTATTATTGGTGGAGGACCAGCGGGGCTTAATGCAGCTCTAGTACTTGGCAGGGCCCGCAAGAACGTTGTGGTCATTGATGATGAGACACCGCGTAACTGGGTTACAAGGGAGACTCATGGATTTGTGACAAGAGATGGGGCAAGTCCACGTGAATTCCGGAAAGCTGCCAAAGATCAGATTGCAGCGTATCCCTCAGTTCAATTTGCATCCGATACGGCAACTGCGATAACAGGTAGCGATGGTGATTTTGTAGTTAAAACTACACAAGGGGCAAGTTATCGCACGAAAAAGATTTTGTTTGCGGTAGGCAAGAAAGACCTTCCCTTGGATATTAACGGATTAACAGAAGTTTACGGTAAAAGTGCGTTTGTGTGTCCATATTGTGATGGATGGGAGTTAAGAGACCAAGCGCTGGTCATCATCGTTAGTGGAGTTAACGCATTACATATGGCAAAAGTCATATCCGGCTGGACAGAACGTTATACGATCTGTACGAATGGATCAGATTCCTTAACCGATGAGCACCGTGAAGAGCTGAAGCAGCATCATGTTACTGTATTCGATGCACCGATTCAATCCATTAATTCTGAAGAAGGGATGGTACAGCAAGTTGTACTAAATGACGGTACAGCGATTCCTTGCACAGGAGTTTTCTTCCAACCGAAACTGTTTACCGGATCAGAACTGCCAAAGGCCATCGGTTGTGAAATTACAGAATCAGGAACGGTTATCGTTGATGCTTCAGGCAAAACATCCATAGCGGGTGTATACAGTGCTGGTGATGTAGCATCCGAGATATATCAGGCAATCACGGCTGCGTCTCTGGGAGCTTTGTCTGCGGTAAGCATTAATAATGAATTGAATTTCGAGAAGTGGGATGAGCCAAGACATCATTAGAATACATTAAAAAACGTCATAGAATCATAACGTCATTGGTTCATAAAGTAGGGGATTGCATATGCATTCCTCTATTTGTTGTTATTCAATTTAAACGTTGAACGGTTCAATTAAAAGTAATTCAGCCGGAAGAAAATTTGATATTAAATCAATTATGGTTTATTGTATTATCAAATGATACATATTACTATCATTTATATAATCTTCAAAGGAGAGATCACTTATGAATGAAAGCAGAACAGCCATCATATGGCTAACGAATACCTTGCTCTACGGCGTACAGTTAAGAGGTGATCATCATGAGTGATGCAACTTACATTCCACAACCCAAAATGTATGGACCACTTGGCAATCTGCCCTTAATTGATAAAGATAAACCAACGCTGTCGCTAGGCGTTCTGGCTGAACAGCATGGACCAATATATCGACTTACCGTTCCCGGTTATTCCGGTTTAATCGTATCTGGGCCAGATCTTGTCGCTGAGTTGTGCGATGTGTCCCGTTTTGACAAATTTGTATACAATGAACTCGAAAATGTACGTGCCTTTGGAGGCGATGGTTTATTTACAAGCAGAACATCGGAGCCCAATTGGAAAAAGGCCCACAACATTCTGCTTCCCACCTTCAGCAAACAGGCCATGAAAGGTTATCATCCGATGATGGTTGATATTGCCGAACAGTTGATCAACAAATGGGCACGCCTCAATTCCAACGATACGATTGATGTTGCGGATGATATGACACGCCTTACGTTGGATACCATTGGACTATGTGGATTCAATTATCGATTTAACAGTTTTTACAGACAGGACCACAGTCCTTTTATTGAAAGCATGGTTCGGGCATTAAGTGAAGCTATGCAAAAGAGTTCACGTTTGAAAATTCAAAATCTGCTTATGGTGAAAACCAAACGACAGTTCCAAGCGGATATTCAGACGATGTTCTCTCTGGTAGATCAGATTATAGAGGAACGTAAAGCGAGTTCAGCACCCGAAGAGGTCGACTTGCTCGCACGTATGTTAAATGGCAAAGATCCGGAGACTGGCGAAATGCTAGATGATGAGAACATCCGTTATCAGATTATTACGTTTCTCATTGCCGGACATGAAACCACGAGTGGTTTATTATCTTTTGCTCTTTACTTTCTACTGAAAAATCCGGAATCGCTTCAAAAGGCGTATGACGAGGTGGATCAGATATTGGTCAGTGACTCACCACAGTACGAGGAAATTCTTCAGCTTTCTTATATTCGCATGATTCTTAGTGAATCGCTTCGTCTCTGGCCAACAGCCCCGGGATTTGATGTATATGCCAAAGAAGACACCGTCATAGGTGGCAAATATCCCTTGAAGAAAGGGGAGAGTTGCAGTATTCTTTTGCCCCAGCTTCACCGTGACAGAGAGGCATGGGGAGAGGATGCGGAACTTTTCCGTCCAGAGCGATTTGAAGATACGGCGAAAGTGCCTCATCATGCGTATAAACCTTTTGGTAATGGGGAGAGAGCGTGTATCGGCATGCAGTTTGCTTTATATGAAGCAACACTTGTGCTTGGCATGGTCCTCAAACATTTTGAGCTGATCGATTATAGCAACTATGAGTTAGATGTTAAACAGACACTGACATTGAAGCCGGGAGACTTCCGGATCCAGGTGAAAGCGCGTGAAGTGTCACAAAAGATGAATAAGTCTACCAGATCTGTGGAAGAGAAACCTGCTCCTGTTGTTCATAAAAATATAGCAATTGACAGCCAGAGGGGAGAAATCCTGGCCGTTGAAGCAGATGGTAAGCCTTCGCTCCTGGTGTTATATGGTTCCAATCTGGGAACGGCAGAAGGCATTGCCCGAGAGCTTGTGGAAAAAGGGCGTTCGTATGGAATCCCAAGTGAAGCAGCCACTCTGAATGAGTGTGTTGGCCGCATTCCCCGCCAAGGTGTCGTTCTTATCGTCACAGCTTCGTATAACGGTAAACCTCCGCAAAATGCTACGGCATTTGTAGACTGGTTAAAGGGAACAGAGTCAGAGAAAGCACGGGATGTAAACTATGCCGTTCTGGGCTGTGGAGATCGGAGTTGGTCCGGGACGTACCAGAGCATTCCTCGATTAATAGATGAGAGGCTTGAAGAATGGGGAGGTAAAAGACTGTTATCCCGCGGTGAAGCCGATGCCGGAGGTGACATGGAGAAACAAGTCGAGACGTGGCAGCATATGTTGTGGCCTCAGGTGTTGAGTGTCTTGGGGATTAGCGAGGAAGCAATCAAATCCTCGAAGCCAAGCGCCAGCAGACTTCAAATGGAGTTTGTCCGCGAGAAAACGGATATGCCTCTTGCACGAACTTATGATGCCAGCTATGCCACGGTTGTAGTCAATAAAGAGCTTCAGGCGCTGGGAAGTGGAAGAAGCACACGTCACATCGAAGTGTTACTGCCTGAAGGCATGAATTATAGAGAAGGCGACCATCTCGGCGTGTTGCCTAGCAATCCGAAGCAGAATGTGGATCGGATACTCAGTCGGTTCGGACTACGTGGGGATACTCCGATCCAATTAACTTCGGACGTCAGCCATCTTACACACCTACCACTGAACAGACCCGTCAAGATTCATGAGTTGCTCGCTTATTGTGTGGAATTGCAGACACCAGTCTCCAGAACACAGTTGCAGGAGTTAGCTAATCATACGATATGTCCACCTCATAAGCGTGAACTGGAAGGCATGTTGGATGAAAACAGCTACAGGGATGATATTCTTGCCAATCGAATCACCATGTTGGACCTGCTAGAAAGGTATGAGGCGTGTGAGTTGCCTTTCGAAAGGTTCCTTGAACTATTGCCTCCGCTTAAGCCCAGATATTATTCAATATCCAGCTCGCCAAGTCTGAATTCCGAGCAAGCAAGCATAACCGTATCGGTAGTAAGAGAGCCTGCATGGAGTGGCAAAGGCGAATACCAGGGAGTTGCTTCATCGTACCTCGCTGGTTGTTCATCCGGAGAAGATATTCTCATGTTTGTACGTACATCTGAATCCGAATTTCATCTGTCGGAAGAGGCTGATGTTCCGATGATCATGGTGGGACCAGGCACGGGGGTAGCACCATTCAGAGGTTTCCTCCAGGCGAGAGCTGTTATGAAACAGAGAGGTTTGTCTCTAAGTGAAGCGCATCTGTTCTTTGGGTGCAGGAATGATTCAGATTTCATATATCGTCAAGAGCTTGAACAATACGAGCGAGAAGGGATCGTTAAACTACACACTGCTTTTTCTCGTGCGGATGGCAAGCCCAAAACGTATGTACAGCATCTGATGAAGGAGAATTCCGAACAGTTGATTCACATGCTGATGAGCAAAGGAAAACTCTACGTATGCGGGGATGGAAGCCAGATGGCCCCTGCGGTAGAAGAGACTTTACAGCAAGCATATCAGAAGGTGCAGGGAGCAACGATGCAGCAAGCGAAAGACTGGCTCATTCAGCTTCAGGCCGAAGGACGCTACGTGCAAGACGTGTGGGCAGGTAATAAACGAACAAGTGAACCTCCTAAAGCTGTGCATGAGGAGGTACATTAAGACGGAGATGACTCCAATATCTACTAATATACAGTCCTTAATATACTCAAGCTAACAAACAGCCGCTTAATCTGGAGCTTTGTCTCCAAATTAGCGGCTGTTATGATGATCTGACCATGAGCCGTCGCTCGGTTCATTTTCTCACTCCTGAACTGTTAGCGTTTACATTAAAATTTGAAATAAAAATGATTGACAGTCCTTATCTGAACGAGTCTAATTATATAGACCGATTGTTATAATTATTTGAAGGAAGTGGCTTTCGTTGAGTGAAAAGTCTAATGCTAGAGAGTCTATTGTCAGCACAGCAGCGAGACTGTTTTTTTCACAAGGATATCATGCGACCGGTCTGAATCAGATCATCAAAGAGAGTAGTACGCCGAAAGGGTCGTTGTATCATTATTTCCCGCAAGGCAAGGAAGAGCTCGCGCACGAGTGTATTCAAAAAGCCAATGAACATATCTTGCAGACATTTGAGAAAACATTTGCAGCCCACGACAATACGGGGGATGCCATTCAGAGATTTATTCATGATTTGGCTCATGAAACAGAAGCAGCCGGGTTTACCGGATTTCTGCCATTCAGCTTCTGGGCAGCTGTGGAGACATCGTGTATTAGTCAGCAGTTGCGTATTGCATGTCAGGGTGTGTTTGCAGATTGGCAGGATGTCATTAAGAAACATCTGATTCTGGATGGCGTTGGTGAAGAGAAGGCGCGGGAGACGGCACTTCTGATCATTTCTTTGATGGAGGGAGCACTGATTATCAGCCTGACGAATCAGGATAAACAGCCTCTGCTGACGGCTGCTGAGTATTTGTCGGTTGTGACGAAGAACGCCAAACAGATTCAATAATTTATACCAAGAGACAGAGAAAAAGAAAGTTTGATACGTTTGAGGAGGATGGGATCGTGGAGGTTTCCATGAAGGCTGGTTCTGCACAGAATCAACAAGAAACAAAGCAATACAAGGTATTTCCGATTTTGTTCGCAATGCTGCTGAGCGGCTTTATTGGTCTGTTTGGAGAAACGGCATTAAACGTGGCATTGACGCCACTTATGGCTCTACTGGAAGTAGGTCCTACAACGATTCAATGGTTAACTACAGGTTACTTGCTTGTGTTGGGAATCCTGGTACCGGTATCCGGTATGCTGTTGCAGTGGTTTACCACAAGACAGCTGTTTACAACATCTTTGATTTTCTCGATTGCAGGAACATTTGTTGCTGCACTTGCACCTAGCTTCGAAATTCTGTTGGTGGCACGGGTACTGCAGGCGATAGGTACAGCGCTATTGTTGCCACTGATGTTTAACACCATATTGGTTATTTTCCCGATTGAAAAACGTGGTGCTGCCATGGGATTGATTGGTTTGGTTATTATGTTTGCACCAGCAAGCGGTCCGAGTATCTCCGGTCTGATTCTGGCTAATCTGAGCTGGCATTGGATCTTCTGGATCTCCTTGCCGTTCTTCATTATCTCACTGGTATGCGGCTTGTTGTTCTTGCCAAATATTTCGAAATTGACCAAGCCCAAAATTGACGTACTGTCCATTATCCTTTCTACCCTTGGTTTTGGTGGTATCGTATACGGCTTCAGTAGTGCAGGGGGACATGGAGAAACTGGCGGAGGCTGGACGAGTCCGGTCGTTGTTGCCACTCTCGTTATTGGTGTGTTGTCCTTGCTGTTATTCAGTATCCGTCAGTTGAGAATGAAACAGCCAATGATGGATTTGCGAGCGTTCAAATATCCGATGTTTACGATTGGCTTGATCCTGATATTCATCTGTATGATGATGATGCTGTCATCCATGCTGATCCTGCCAATGTATCTGCAACAAGGTATGGCCGTTACAGCGTTAACTGCCGGACTGGTTCTATTGCCGGGTAGTCTGCTGAATGGTTTACTGTCTCCGGTCATGGGCCGACTGTTTGACAAGTTTGGTCCGAAGTGGCTTGTGATTATTGGTCTGGCTGTCGTAACGGTTGTACTCTTCATGTACACTGGAATTACACCTACAACAACACTGGCCAAAATTATTACGCTGCATGTGTTCATGATGGTCGGAATCTCGATGATTATGATGCCTGCACAGACGAATGGTCTGAACCAATTGCCACGTGAGTATTATCCTCACGGTACTGCCATCATGAATACATTGCAACAGGTATCCGGAGCGATCGGTACGGCTGTTGCGGTAAGTATACTGAGCGCAGGACAATCCCGCTTTTTGAGCGGAGTGGCGAATCCGGAAAGTCCAGAAAATCAACTGGCAGGTTTCACGTCAGGTGTACAGAATGCTTTTGTATTCGCATTAGTTCTGTCGATTATCGGTCTGATTACTTCACTCTTTGTGAAACGGGTCAAAGTAGGATCAACGCCAGGACAACAAGGTCCTATGCATTAATCCATTAACTAACAATAATAATTAGATATTGTATAAGAGCGGTGTGCCCCTAACTTTAAGGACGCATCGCTTTTTTGCGTAATTTATTCTATCTTTTTTGGTGTTGACGTGAAACGGGTTACAGCCTTTAGAGTAAAAATGTAGCCGGAATACGGCGGTTTAAAGAATGAATTTCAGAGCAAATACTTCATGTTACGGCAAAATTGTATATGTTCATACTAATATAAAAGGGTAATATAGAATGTAATAGTACAATTTTTAACCAATTCGAAAACGGTTTATATTTTATTTTTAATCAAGGAGACTTCATTATGATCATCATCAATCCCATTGGTAATAACATTGAAAAGATGCTGTTGCACTACGAAAAAAACGGCCATCTCACTCTACAGGCTTCGCTTATTAGTAATCGCTCGGTTGTATATAGATTGCAAGACTATTGTCTCAAGGTATATGCTTCACGTGCAAAATTGGATGGGGAGATAGAAAGTGAGGCACTTAGGGCATTGCAGAGTAATTCTTATGCACCTAAATTGTATGCGTATTCACCAGGGGAGTACACCCTGACAGAGTGGATTGAAGCATTCAAACTGAAAGAGTACCGTGTAACCTATGGACACTTTCCTCCCAACTTGATATACGATATGTTTACGACGGAACTTCAGCAGATTCATGCTGGATATTGGGACTGGGATGTCATCCGTTATGAGAATCTGCTCTGGACCAAGACAGGTGATGTGAAAAGAACGAACTTATGGTTGTGTGAGCCTGTGAACGCCAGACGTGAGAGCTTATATAACCAGGTCATTCGGAAAATTGATAACATCTACAATGGAGATCGTACCGAAATGGAGGGGATGGAACAGTACTTTTATCGTCACCAGTTGACTTCATTAGAGATCGAACAAGCTTTCAGCGATTTCAGGTCCCAACGGCCAAGACTGGCGATAGCACAATAAATCTCATACTTAAAACCCCAAAGATATTAGAGAATCTTTGGGGTTTCTTTTATGATATAACATAGCCTTACTTTAGCAGGGTGTACGTTACTTCTTCACCAGGGCCAATATCTCTTCCGCAACGAGGTCCGGGCGATATTGATGGATGTAATGATCGGTATCTTTAATGGTTACCTGTTTAGAATCATCTGACCAAGATTTGAATTCTAATTGTGATTTATCCCATTCGGGTTCACTTGCACCAAGGTAATCAGCCGTCAGTATGGTGAGTGGAAACGGTAAGGTTTGCTTGTGATCTACAACCACTTTGGCATTGGCAGCTATTTCACGTAATTCATCCAACGTGTTCACATTACCATAGTTGTGCAACAGCGCAGTTGTATCCATTTTTTTCAGATCATCGGGTACAAGTTTCAGTTCATTACGATTGGCATTAGAAGTTTCGACAACCATGTCAGATTGCATGGAGAGGCGGAATAGTCCGGTTTGGATACGGAATTTATTCGCAAAACCACCAATTGTGTCTGCCAAAGAGTCATCGTCATTCGAATAATATTCGGGGCTTCCGCCATCAATCATGACGATGCCCTTGACGAGATCCGGGTATTTTTGTGCGAAACGGATGGTTTCCAGCGAGCCGAGCGAATGTCCAACTAATACATAAGGTGGCTTCTGTCCAGATACCTGCAACAACTCGTGTAATTCTTCAGCTACGGTATCGACATCACGTTTCTTATCGGTCTGATCGCTATATCCATAGCCAAATCGGTCATATACAGCGAATTTTGTGTTGGGAGCAAGCTTTTCATATAATGGATAATAATCTACATAGGGATTAGCGGTCCCCCAGCCAGAGGCGAGTACGACTGTTACATCGCCTTCTCCACCAGTATATAGATGCATATTGTCTCCATGGACTTCGTACAACTTACCAGGGGGGACGAGTGTTTTGGCATCCTGCCTTAAACCCACTTGTTGGTAGATCACGCCTGTACCCAGAAGCAACAGAATTACCGCGAGGTCAAATATCAAAAACTTAACTAATCTTTTACGCCATTTCTTCATGTTCTCTCACATACTCTCCATGTATTTTCTCTATCATATATGCCCAATCTTATAGGAGAGAAAACAGAGTCTTAATTCTATCTTAATTGAGTTTATTTCCGATCATGGGGAATGGGCGTGTTCTAGTGAAAATTGTATATCAACGGCCAATGAATTAATATATAGCTACGATATAAGTTGAACTAAAGAATATTTACACTGCTCGCTCCGATGACAGAATAACCTTCCGATCGCTGTTATCCCCAGATTTTTTTGATTCACTTTTATAAAGGTGAAAATCTGGTGATAAAGGCGAACGCTCCGCTTCTTCAGGTTATTTCTGTCCTCTACGTTCTAGTGTTAATGTGTAGTTCAACTGATATAGTTGAATATATCTTAATCAAAAGTTGAACCTAGATTGATTATATAGAACAGAAGGTATGTATAATGACAAAATACGAAAATCAGCTCCCGACATCGGCAGGCATGAACTTCAAGTCCCTGATCAGTATATTGAGAGATTCAATGCGTGGCAATGTAGAGCGGAGGCCAGTGGGCGTAATGCCTATGGAGATATGTGAATCTGCTGAAACCTTCAGTGCATCCGATATTCCACAGGTTACATGGTTCGGACATTCGGCTTTTTTACTCGAAATTGAAGGGCACAGATTGCTCTTTGATCCGATGCTGGGCAATCGTCCATCCCCCGTATCCTGGGTGGGTACCAAACGATACAGCACCAATCTACCGATTCAACCGGAGGATTTCCCAACGCTGGATGCAATCATTATATCGCATGACCATTATGATCATCTGGATTATGACTCCATTCGCAGATTGAAGGATAAAACAAAGCGATTTATCGTACCGCTTGGGGTACGTCGTCGTCTGATTCAACTGGGTGTGCCTTCGGAACAGATTACCGAACATAACTGGTGGGATGAGTTATCGTTCAAAGGTTTAACATTCGCTTGCACGCCAGCAAGACATTTCTCTGGCAGAGGATTATTCGACCGTAATTCTACTTTATGGTGTTCGTGGGTTATCGCTGGACAACATACGAAGGTGTTCTTTAGTGGGGACAGCGGATACGGTCCTCATTTCAAGGAAATTGGCAGTAAATATGGTCCATTTGACCTGACCTTGATGGAGTGTGGGCAATATGACGAGCGTTGGTCCAACATTCACATGATGCCGGAAGAAACAGTGCAAGCACACTTGGATGTAGGGGGTAAGTTGCTTATTCCGATTCATTGGGCCGCATTTACGCTTGCCTATCATGCCTGGAATGAACCAGTCGAACGGATTACGAAGGCTGCACATGCTTTGAATGTTAAGATTGCAACTCCCAAAATCGGCGAGAAGGTTGTGCTTCATACGGAGGATTATCCTACACATCCATGGTGGAGACCGGAATTAGGATAAAAAAATAAAAGCGTTCAGCTCATTGAATGAGTGGACGCTTTTTCTATTACATTTTACATCAGGATTGATAGTGCACTGTAAATTAACAACATACCCATGACGATATTAACAGGACGCTCGTATCTTAATAAAAAGCTCTGGAATAACATGCCACCGAACGCCCAGGTCATATTGGCACTAATACCGATGAAGGTGAGCAGCAAGGAAAATACAATTAAATGAACATGGGACTGCCCAAGAGGCAGAACAAAAACGGATATGGCAGTAAGCCCATACAGAATGACTTTGGGATTGATGAATTGCAGGGTGAACCCAAATAGAAATGAATAATGATTAACCTTGTTTTCTTGCGAATCTGCAGGTTTACTTCGCATGATTTTGAGAGCCAGATAGAGCATATACACACACCCTAACACGTTCAATACGGGTGCGATCCTGGGAATATATTGATGAAGAATAAGGTTGAAATAACTGGACAGAAACAAAATAAGCAGGCAGCCGGTTGCAACTCCACTAATAAACGGAAGGGTCTTGAGGAACCCCTGATTTCTGGCATGCGTCATGGAAATGATGTTGTTGGGTCCGGGTGTAAATGAAGCGATGATTGCATAGGTCACTAAAGGTATAATGTTCATGGTTCCTCCACGTTTTCTTAGTTGTGTGATATAATGAACTCAAATGTACGTTATAGCGTACGATCTTTATTATTGTACAACATGTACGTTATATAGCACAACAAAATTATGAAATGAGGAGGATGGATTTTTGAAAAACATTAACAGTATTCTTGCTCAGAACCTGAAACAGCTTAGGGAACAAAGAAAACTCAGTCTGGACAAGGTCGCCGAAATGTCTGGTATTAGCAAGACCATGCTTGGTCAGATTGAACGTGGTGAATCCAATCCATCCATTGCAACCGTATGGAAGATTGCTAATGGCCTGAAAACTTCCTTTACTGCTTTGATTCACGAGCCGAAGTCAGATACAACCGTTGTAACGGGGGATGATATTCAAGTATTGATGGAGGATGAGGGAAGGGTTCGGATTTATCCGCATTTTCCTTTTGAAGAAGGACGCCGCTTTGAAATATATATGATGGAGATGGACCCCAAGTCTGAGTTGAAAGCTGAACCGCATATCGAAGGTACGGAAGAGTTTATTACGGTCTTTGAAGGTGAAGTTACGATTAGAGTAGGGGCGGAAGATTATACGGTGAGTTCAGGGGAGTCGATCCGTTTTGGAGCGGACAAGCCTCACGCCTACGTTAACTCCGGTGCTAAGACGAACAAATTCAACATGGTCATTCATTATTCGAAGTGAGATGCAAAGATCCATCTGTGAATGTAACGAACGATGAACGAATAAATGCATACATGAAAGGAATGACAATAAAGCAGCCTGATGTAATGAACTGCAACTCCCTCGTTAGTCGTGTCGTGTCTCACAAAGGGTTCAGTTCAAAACATTGGCTGCTTTATAGGTTTGTTCGCTATGGAGTCCAACGCCTATGATAGGACTCTAACTTATGGCTTTTCTTTAGCCTGACGCTGTATTTCCTTGGCTGTTAATGCTTTATCATACACTCTTACGTTATCCAGACTGCCTTTGTAGAACGGATCAGACGTATAACGACTCTTGCCTACATAAGCTTCCGTTACCTGCAGATCTTTCGGGTTAAAAGTAATCTCAGAGTTGCTTGCAACCGATGTACCATTCACATACAGAGTACCCACATCACCCTGAAGGGTTACAGCGACATGAACCCACTCTTTGGAAGGCAGCGGATTTGCTGCAATCAGGCTCTGATCCCGTCCCTCATTATGAATGGTGAATTGTAATGCCCCATTATGTTGGGAGGGAGTAAGGAACATATGCCTTGTCAAACCATTTCCAAAGTCGAAAATACGCTGCCAGGATCCGCCACCGTCCCAATTGACCCAGGCGCTAAACGTGAAATCCGTTGTATCTGTAATGAGTCCAGGTAACTGAATGTAACTGTCTGTCCCATTGAATGTAGCAGCCTGATTTTTGCCACTAGCAGCAGAACTGATCACGTTAAAGGCTTGTCCGTGATATCCGTTTTTACTGTAATCCTGTGCGACTTTGCCAATTTTCTTGTGTTCAAAAGTATACTCCCCGAGCAATGGGCTTACCGCTTGCTGTGGAATGATAACGTTAAACGTTTTGGAGCTTACCGCAGTTCCTTTACGAATCGTTGCGGTTAATTTCACTTTGGCATCTCCCTTACCGGCGCGAGGTCGCTGTACTACACCTGTAGTGGATAGAACCGAAGCATTGGAGCTTTTCCACGTAATCTCTGCATCACTTGTTCCCTTGGTAGGCAGAGATAGGTTGAAGAACACATGATCCGTACTGCTAATGCTCAGGTCCTTTTTCACCGCATCTACAATGTCCTGATCACTCCGTTCAACACTTTGACTTCCCCAGATGGCAATTCCGGAGGATGAGAGCGCGCTAAAGGTCAGAACCGTACTTTGAGATTCCGAATTCCATTCATGTGTGAAAACGCCTTTGTACTCAACGTTATTCGATGTGATCTGAACCTTGTTGTCTGCGCCAAGACTCCATGTTCCTGTCACGGTACCATGAATCTGCCCATCTGCCGTGAACTGAACGGTCTGGGATGGCTTGATGTCCGCCGTGATGTCCTTACCATGATTCACCCATTGGTACTGACCAGCGATCTCCTGAGTTGTCAGCTGCGTGGTAACTTCTCCCAAAGCCGCATAGCGATATGGAGAAACAACGGGCCAACCATCTGCATTCATATGCATCTCATGCACGCGAACTTCATGCTCTTCACCACGCCCTGGAAAGCGGGTATGGAAGATGAGAAATTGTTTGCCAGTCTCCGGATCAACATAAGCAGAGTTATGCCCTGGCGATACATAGCCGCTACCTAGGCCTGTGCCCGGATCACCGATCTGTCTCTCGAACAGGAAGTTCCCCATCAATTTGACTCCAAAAGGCTCAATAGAACGATCATCAAACAACGGTTTATCCTTGTCCGCTTTAACGTTGATCATATCGTTTCCTTCCGCATCGAGGAAAGGTCCATCCGGTGTTTGGGAGCGAGCAACACGAATGTTGTATCCTCCATCAGCACCTAGTCCACCGTAAGACAGGTACAGATAATAATAATCGGTTTCGGGACTGTAGAGCATATAAGGGGCTTCAATACGACTATGATTGCCTCCGGTCAGCTTTTTGCCATAACCTTGATTCGGCAGTGGTTTACCTGTCGTTGCATCCATCTCCAGAATAAAAATCCCTCCGGAATACGAGCCATACACCATCCATAACTTGCCGTTTTTATCATAAAAGACATCCGGATCAACCACATTGGGATGAATCGTTGCATCGTAAATGGTACCATCCTCACTAATCTGATCCCACATGCCGGATTTCAACAGAATGCCTTGATCCTTATAAGGGCCTTCGATATTGTCTGCGACAGCAATGCCGAGCGCTGATCGCGGAGAGTCCCCTTTACAAGCATTGTAGTACATATAAAATTTGCCGTCCGCCAATTGAATGACATCTGCTGCCCATAACGTATCTGTCTGCGCCCATTCCAGCGCTTCAGCGAATTCCTTGGTTACATTGGGGACAACAGGGTTGTTATCTGTAACGCCGGAGGCGACCAGATCCCAGTTCAAAAAGTCTTTGGACTTAGCCACTTGCAGATGTGAACCAAAAATATAAAACGTATCATCCACCTTAATGACAGAAGGGTCATGAACGGAAACATTTTTAAATGTTGGAGCAGGATTAGCGATAGGTGTGGTGGAACTCTGCGAGTTACCCACGGTTTCCCCTGAACCATTTGCGAACACCGAGACCGGTGCCAAAGTTGTTGCAGTAAGTAAAGTGGTGCTTAGTACAGAAATGTTAAGTACGCGAACCCAATAACGTTTCATACGTTTCCCCTTTCCTATTTCCCGGAATGAAAAATCAACCGATACTTGGCAACACACGATAAAAGGTTCGGCAGACCTCCTTTGAGTATTTCATTATATCAAGCGCTTTCATTTGTTATATTATCAATTGATTTATATGTTTGTAAACCATAAATCTAATGTTTATAAGAGTAAAATGAAAAATAAATAAGAGACGGGAAGAGCCGATAAAGGTCATTACATTCAAATAAACCAGTTGTCTTTCTCAAATTTAGGATTGAAATGGAGAGCGATGATGCGATATTATTACGTTTAAGAAATGTATTTAAATATTTATCAATCATTTTATATTAATACGAATTAAAAGCGTGAACCGACAATTCCCAACTACATAGGAGGTAAGAACATGAGCACATATCAAAATCAATTAATTGCACAATACACGTTTGAAGATACCGTTCAGATCGGGAAGGACAGCTCCGGTAAGGGCCATGATGGTATAGCCAAAGGCGAGATCCCGCCTGTGATATCCGAGTTGAAAGGCAGAACGGCGGTGACTTTCAACGGGGGAGCGAATGGAACTTCTTATCTGCAATTACCCTCGAATCTGCTTCGTGATGTAAGCGATAACACGGGAATCACGATTGCCACTTGGGTGTTTCTGGGCAAGGGGTCTAATGTGTGGGAACGCATTTTTGACTTTGGCAAAGGGGAGAAGGGGCCGTATTTGTTTCTGACACGTCAGCTCTTGGGAACGTTATATGCCGGCGATAATCTGGTTGTCCACCCAAGTGGAGGAGTTGCAAGTGGAGAATGGCTGCATATTGCGCTCTCCGTGGCAGGTAGCCAAGGGGGAACGTTGAGCAGTGCGGGTCCGATTGTATATGTGAATGGGGAGAAGGCGGCAGACGGTTCGATCAGTCAGACATCCAGTGGCAATTATGCCAAATTGCACGAATGGTTTGATTCGTTCACCGATCCTGAGAATTATAGCCAGAATTATATTGGACGTTCCCAGTATGCAGCGGATGTGGACTTTGCAGGTTCGTTATCCGACTTTCGGATCTATGGGGCAGCGCTCACCATGGATGAAGTCATTGAAGTGATGTGTGAATCACTGACAGATGAAGCGATTGTGAAGCTTGCGGCGGACAAGTACTTGTCCTTCCCCAACCGAATCATCACCAAGAATGTATCATTACCCGCAGACTTGCTGGGTGGTAAAGTGTCTGTTGAATGGAGCTCCAGTGCTCCAGAAGTTCTGTCTGAGAACGGAGAGGTTCAGGTGATCACATCAGCACAAGAGGTTACGCTCCGTGCGCTTCTGAACAGAGGTGATCGTAAGCTGAGCCGAAGCTTTGACGTGTCTGTTGTGCCAGCACATGTAGCTCCCTATACCGTCACCATCCATGGAGATCAGAAGGTGGCTGATATCAGTGAAGTCATGTATGGACTTTTTTACGAGGATATTAACAACGCGGCAGATGGCGGAATCTATGCAGAGCTTGTTCAGAATCGATCATTTGAATCTTTTGCATTTGATACGTACTCGCATGACTCTGGAGAGTGTGGTTGTTCGACAGGTCGAAATCGTGAGCCTTTGTTCGCCTGGTCAGGCGATACGGAGAAAATGCTCGTACAGCATACGGATGGACTAAACGTTCACTTTAACGTGGAAGACCCTGAAGTAAATGCTTATTATGTAACGGTTCAGGATGGGGCTACGATTTGGAATCGTGGATTCTCAGACTCCAACCAGCATTGTGCCATGTCCATCAAGCAGGGTGAATCATATGACTTTACCGTATGGGCAAAAGCAGAATTGGCAGGAACGATCACTGTTCAATTGCAGTATGGAAGTGACACTTCCATCAGTGATTCGGTAACACTGCATGTTGAAGGCGGGAACACATGGAAGAAATACGGTTTGTCTCTGATCGGAACGGAGACTGTACTTGGTCAACTGGCACTTACGTTTGCAGGTGACATCTCCATCGATATGGTGTCCCTAGTCCCTCAGAATGTATGGGGAGCTGATCCGACAGAAGAGGGAATATCGGCTACGGCACATGCTAACTACACAGGTAACCCGAACTATCGATTGAGAAAAGATCTAATCCAGGCACTCGCAGATCTGCATCCGAAGTTCCTGCGTTTTCCGGGAGGATGTATCTCGGAGGGATCTTTTATCTGGGATAACGTATATGACTGGAAGGATTCTGTGGGTCCGGTTGAGCTCCGCAAAGAGAATTATAATGTCTGGGGTTACATGATGACGATGGGGCTTGGTTATATGGAGTACTTCCAACTGGCGGAAGATCTGAATGCCGCTCCAGTTCCAGTCATGGCTTGCGGTGTGTTGTGTCAGGCACGCTCGGACTATGCTCACCCTGCGGGTGGCGCTTTAAGAGATTATTATATCCGCAACTTTACAGATCTGATTGACTTTGCGCTCAGTACAGACTTTGAACACAACGAATGGGCAGCGGTACGAAGCGAGATGGGACATCCTGAACCGTTTGATCTTCGTTATCTGGGCGTAGGAAATGAGAACTGGGGCACTGAATTTTTTGCCAACTTCGAAGTATTCAAACGTTCGATAGATGAGTACATGAAACAGAACTATCCTGATCATGAGCTGCACATTATCTCGACGGTTGGAGCTCAGGCGGATGATGATGCGTACCAAGAAGGATGGAAATTCCTCAGTGGGAACCTCACCGGGTCAGCTCAGGTTGCTTTTGCAGATGGTGCTGAGGTGATTGAGGAGACGGTAACCTGGTATGAGAATCAGGACAATTACATGGACACTATTGCAGATGAGCACTACTACCGATCCAATGAATATTTGCTGAATAACGTAGATCGCTACAACTACTATGACCGGGCTTATCTTGAAGACGGAAGTATCGATTGGAAAGAAACATCCAAAGTATTTGTGGGAGAATATGCTTCCACGGACAAAAACACGCTGGCAGGTGCGGTCGCAGAAGCTGCGATCATGACAGGATTTGAAAATAATGCAGACGTTGTTCGTTTGGCTGCCTATGCGCCATTGTTCAACAAAGTACTAACGGACGGTACTTACCGCTGGACGCCAGACTGCATCTGGTTTGATGATGAAACCGTGTGGTATACACCGAATTACTATGTACAGCAACTTTTTGCAAAATATGTAGGGGATCAGGTGCTTGAGACTTCATTCTCCACCTATAGCAAAGGCAAACCGTTGAATCTCATTCCTCGTGGAGGTATCGAGATTGCAACGGGTCATGCAGACATCGTGGTGAAACGAGTTACAGTGACGTCCAATGTGGATAGCAGTTTGATGTTTGATGAAGATTTCAGGGAACGTACAGAGCCTAGTGAGGCATGGAGACAGATTCCCGGATCGGAAGGATATGCGTTAACCGCAGGAAAAGGACTCATTTTGAAGGCACAATCAAGTGGATTGAATGGATTGTATCTGCTGAATGACGAATGGACCAACTACCAAGTTCACGTTGAGGCTGAAAGAATTTCAGGTGAGGATGGTTTTTACATCGGCGTGGGACTGACGGATATCTCGCCCGAGAACAAGGATGTCATTGAGTACGCAATCAGTTACGGGGGGAACGCAACAGGCGTGAAGGTGTACAAACAAGGGATTGAGGGTTATACACTGGGAGACTATTCATCCAGTTCGGCAGCAGGTAACCTGAGAGCGGCCAACTATGAACTACTCGAGAATGGAACCGATTATACAATTACGGTTAACTATGGTGGAGATACAGGAAAAAATCTGGTTTGCTCCTATACAGACGGACGTAATACCAGCAAGGTTCTGGATTACAAGCTGGAAGCATACAACCGGGAAGTATTCCACTCTGTTACGAAGGACGCAGGGCATGTGTATGTGAAACTGGTGAATGCAGATGGTGTAGATAAATCAACCCGGATTTGCCTTCAGGATCTGAAGGTGGATGCTTCAGCCAGACTGATCACACTTACTGGAGAGGATCATTTGGTGCATATTCCGAATGTGAATCAGAAGAATGATGAGAAAGTGGTTCCCCAAGAACAGGAGATTACACTGTCGGATACATCGGTGGTCGTTAACTTAACAGCTCATTCAGTGAATGTATTGGTGATGGATATTCTGAATTAAATTCATATCGTGAACAAGAGACCGCGTATATCGCGGTTTTTTGGCGTTCGAAATCTGTCCATTGATGATCAAAGAACGAAAAAATGGTGCTCTCCTAAAGGAAGGCACCATTTCTTTGGGTCTGATTATCTGCGTTTTAATAACAGAACGCCACTGATTGCTGACGTTTTATGGCGGTAGACCACTTTGAATCCAATATCATTGTCCAGCAAACAGTTCAGTGCATTGATTAGCCGTGCACCGGGAACCAGTGTGAATGTACATGGAGACGTATTGCCAATCACACGTACACTTTGGATTCTGCGCGCAGAACCAGGGACGAGGGGATTTCTTGACCAATAGATTAATACCAGATCCGGTTGCGGAACAGCATTGACACGAGCCATACTAATCATCTCTTTTCTATTAGATTCTTTATAGTAAATGACAATGTGATGTAGAAGGTGCTAGACAAAAGACGTCATGAGCAATAAATGGGGTTAACACCTTCCATTTATATCTAGTGCCTGTGGAATTCACAACAATTCATAGGTATAACAGATACTCATAAATGCATTTTCAATCCCATACATATATTCTGGAGGTGATTGGGATGAGCAAGGAACCTATGGATGAGAATAAAAAGATTGAGCAAAGAAACACCTTTCTTCGGGACAATAACGGGAAAGAGATGTCTTCCAACGAAGGGGTTAAAATATCAGATGACAGCAACTCGCTAAAAGCGGGGGATCGCGGACCCACGCTGCTTGAAGATTTTCTGATGCGTGAGAAATTGTCTCACTTTGACCGGGAACGCATTCCGGAGAGAGTTGTGCATGCTCGCGGATATGGAGCTTACGGTGAATTTGAGTTATATGAATCACTTGAAGAGTTAACGATGGCTCATTTTCTTCAGAATCCAGGAGTGAAAACACCGCTGTTTGTGCGTTTTTCCGAAGTTGCTGGTTCCAAAGGGGTTAACGAGACGAATCGGGATGTACGTGGGTTCGCCGTGAAGTTTTATACTGAGGAAGGCAATTTTGACTTGGTTGGCAACAATATACCTGTTTTTTTCATTCAGGACGGAGTTAAGTTCCCGGATTTGATTCATGCGGTAAAGCCGGAACCTAACAATGAAATTCCACAGGGCTCTACTGCACACGACACCTTCTGGGATTTCATTGCGAATAACCAGGAGTCGGCTGCTATGGTCATGTGGATTATGTCGGATCGCACGATACCACGGAGTTTTCGAATGATGCAGGGATTTGGAGTACATACCTTCCGACTGGTGAACAATGAAGGCAAATCCAGATTCGTGAAATTCCATTGGAGGCCCGTACTTGGCATGCATTCTTTTGTGTGGGATGAAGCTCAAAAGCTAGGAGGTGCTGATCCGGACTTTCATCGCAGGGATCTTTGGGAGAACATCAATGCGGGCAATTTTGCCGAGTTTGAACTCGGAATACAAGTTTTGGAGGAAGCGGATGAATTCAAGTTTGATTTTGATATTTTGGATGCAACGAAATTATGGCCTGAAGAAGACATTCCGGTGCGAATCATTGGCAAAATGACGATTAACCGCAATGTCGAAAATGTATTTGCTGAAACGGAACAAGTTGCTTTCCATCCAGGGAACATCGTACGTGGCATTGATTTTAGCAATGATCCGTTGCTTCAAGGGCGACTGTTTTCGTACACGGATACTCAATTGGCGAGGGTTGGCACAAATTATCAGGAACTGCCGATCAATCGTCCGATATGCCCTGTACATAACAACCAGAGAGATGGAGCCTCTCGCTATACCATTGATCAGGGGAGAGTCGCCTATCATGACAATTCGCTTGCCAATAACTCACCTTATACTGTGCCGGGAACAAAAGGGGGATTTGTGACATATCCTTCCCCAGTGCAAGGTCTTAAAGAACGGAAAACGGCACCCAGCTTCCTGGATCATTTCTCGCAAGCACGTCTATTCTGGAATAGCATGACAGGCTTGGAGAGAAGCCATATTATTCAAGCACTCACGTTTGAACTTGGGAAGGTAAAGGATGTTTCCATTCGTCAGCAGGTTGTCAATATGTTAGGTCATATCAGCACGGAGCTGGCGACTATTCTGGCCGTGGAACTCGGAGTCAATGTACCTAACGACCCTGAATCTCCAGTGACGAAGTCGTCACCTGCGCTCAGCATGGAAAATACGGTGTTTTCTCCCAAGACATTGCGTGTCGGAGTGATTGTTGGGGAAGGGTTCGATGGCCCGAGCACACAATACATTTTGGAAGAGCTTAAGGGAGCGGGACTTCAACCGGTCATTGTACATGAAAGACAGGGTGTGGTACGTGGAACAGGGAATGTGGAGCTCAAGGTGGACGACAGCTTTTTGACCGGCTCACCCTTGGTATATGATGGTCTGTTCATTGTTGGAGGACAGCAGGAAAACGATTATGTTCAGAAATACACCCGATCCTATGCGATCGAAACGTACAATCATTTCAAACCGATCGGTGCTACACCGACGGGTGCAGCGGTGATCCAGCCGGTCGGCATTATAGGCAAACCTGGCGTCATTGTGGAACAGCAGCCTGCGGCGTTTGCAGAGCAATTCATTCAAGCGATGACCCAGCAGCGCTTTTGGGATCGGACATAGCCACGTGGGATAAACTGGACATGGGAAGTTCATGCGTCTAAACTAGATAGACCAGACACACTAAGAAGGGATGCGCCGATCCAAACCATGTTGCAGAAATTCGGGTTTACACAATATGAAAGTCAGGTATACGAGGCTATATTTGCCCAGGATGAACCGCTTGATGCCACATCGATTGTAAATTACTCCAACGTTCCCAAAGCCAAAATCTATGAAGTGCTCAATCGCCTGATCGACAAGGGAACGGTGCTGACAACGATGGATGGGAAGAAAAAACTATATATGGCTGTGGATCTTCAGTCCATTATTCATAAGATTAAAGCTGATTTTGAGAAAGATATTGAGGAATTGAAGAGTTACAAAATCAAACGTACATTCACCGATGAACATATCTGGACGTTAAAAGATGAGTCTTCCATCGCATCGAATATCGAACAGCTTATCGAGGAAGCAGATTCATCGATTCTTTTTCTGGCCTGGAATGAGCGAATGGAGAAATATCGTGAACTGCTGGAGCAGAAGGAAAAGCAGGGCGTGTACGTTGAAGTGCTTGCCGTTGGGGGAATGGAGACATCCTTAAACCGGATATACTCGTTGATTCCATTGCTTGATGCGCCAGAACCTTCACAGCTGCTTATTGTGGATCATGCGTATTTGCTGTTTGCCGGTGTGGAGCACGATTCATGGCGAGCGATCAAGACGATGTCCAAACCGATTGTCAAAGCGATGACTGATTATTTCTACCATGATGTTGCCCTTACTCAGATTACCAAAAAATACGGTGACCAACTGTTACAGGATGCTGAAATCGAGAAACTGCTCACCAGGTTGATCTATTAAAACTATTCTCTCGGAGGATAGTTTTTTTGTTATATCTTTGTTTGAAAACAATCATGAAAATAACTATTGAAACTTTCATTCTTATGGGTTACTATCGTAGTTGTAACTTTTTGAGGAGGATTCAAAAATGAATAAGAAAGTATATGTGCTCGCTATCGCAGCATTTGTGGTCGGAACCGTTGAACTGATCTTGGGCGGAATTCTGGACCTGATTGCTACGGATCTTCATCTTTCCCTGGCCAAAGCGGGGTATTTAATCTCTATTTTCTCACTTGTCTATGCGTTGTCTGCACCGATTTTATTAAATATGACGGCCAGATTCGAGCGTAAAAAGGTATATATGTGTACGCTGTTTGTTTTTCTGATCAGTAATCTGATCTCTGCATTTAGTTCCAGTTTTTATATGCTGATGGCGGGCAGAGCGCTCGGAGCCGCCACGGGCTCACTTATTTTTGTGCTCTCCCTGACCCTTGCAGCTCGCATTGTGGAACCACAGTATAAAGGACGCGCCGTCGGCATCATTACCATGGGAGGTAGTGCATCACTTATCCTGGGTGTACCTCTTGGAATCTTTGTAGGTAACTTGGCAGGCTGGCGTGAGGTGTTTATGTTGATCGCTATTCTCACAGCAGTGGTTATGGTGGCCATCTGGATTGCGATGGATCGTGTGCAGCCTATTCCTGCTGTATCCCTGAAGAAACAGCTTACGGCTCTGTGGAATCCAAAAATGTTGGCAATCCATGCTACAACTTTGCTTGTGCTTGCGGGTCATTTGACTTTATATGCGTATTTCACGCCATTCTTGCAAGAAACGCTGGGTGCCAGTGCGACGATGGTCACCTTTATCTATATGATGTTTGGAATCGCCGCTGTTGCAGGTGGAGGCATCGGTGGCATGTTATCCGATCGTCTGCATCCTGCTAAAGCCATTATCATTGTGCTGATTCCCTTTATCGTGAGTATGGCTGTCATTCCGTTCAGTGTGGGATTGCCTTTGATCGCCTTCTTGTTATTGTTAAGCATCTGGAGTGCACTGAGCTGGACCGTTACGCCTGTGCAGAATAGTCTCATTATCAAAACTTCGCCGGAAACAGCCGAAACGCTAATCAGCACCAACTCAGGTATTGCCCATGCAGGTATTGCACTGGGTACCTATATCGGCGGCATGGTGATCGATCACTCATCGATTCTAAATACTGGATGGGTTGGTTCTGTTCTGATACTGCTTGGTTTGGTGTCTGCCATCTATGCCATTAGCGTTAAGGAAAAAACCGTTCAGGCGGTTGCTTAGAATAAAGAAATTGGACAAAAGCTTGAACCTCTGCATTCCCATAGTCTAATGGGTGTAGAGGTTTTTTTATTGTTGATACGCTAGGGTATGCGTCAGTGAAATTAACCATTTTCATATCGAGCAAAACTTGCTTTATTCATACTAATCTATATAATTAAAAGAGTTTTTAAAAGTATTACTTAATGTTTAATTACATGATGTGTATTGAGGGAGCGGTGATCATGACTACGAAGACGGAAAAACAAAAAATGCTGGATGGCGAGCTGTACATGGCTTCGGATCTTCAATTGTCTGAGGACAGAGAGTATGCAAGGAAAATGACGCGGACGTTCAATCAAACGACGGAAAAGGACGGTGAGCTTCGCACCAAGTTATTGAAAGAACTGTTGGGATCTACAGGTGAACACCTGGGCATGGAACCTAATATTCATGTGGATTATGGATATAACATTCATGTAGGCAATCATTTTTATAGCAATTTTAACTGTACGATATTAGATGTGTGTGAAGTGCGTATTGGAGACCATTGCTTAATGGGACCAGATGTACATATCTATACGGCTACTCATCCACTCCATCCGCATGAGCGCAATACGGGTGCAGAATATGGCAAGCCAGTCACGATTGGCAATAATGTATGGATTGGTGGCAGAGCCGTTATTAATCCGGGGGTTACCATTGGAGATAATGTGGTCATTGCTTCCGGGTCTGTGGTTACAAAGGATGTTCCGGATAATATGATTGTGGGCGGTAATCCTGCTAGAATTATTAGAGAGATTGAGCTTTAACTTATTTTAGATAGAAGATGGGAAGTGCTTACGAAATGATGACTGAAAAAGAGAAATCTCAATTAGGGCTCTTGTATAACGCCAATTATGATCAAGAGTTAATTGAAGAGCGTTTACATGCCAAAGGACTTTGTTACGATTATAACCAGCTTCATCCAGCCAAGATCAATGAAAGAGAAGCGTTAATCAAGAAACTGCTGGGGAAAACGACGGATCGTTTCCTGATTGAACAGCCATTTGTATGTGATTACGGCTATAATATTGAAATTGGTGAGAACTTCTATAGCAATCATAATATTGTCATGCTGGATGGAGGCAAAATCAGTTTTGGAGATAACGTTTTTGTTGCTCCCAATTGCGGATTTTATACAGCAGGTCACCCTTATGATGTTGAGCAGCGCAATGAAGGTCTGGAGATCGTTGGACCCATCACGGTGGGCAATAATGTGTGGATCGGTGGCGGTGTGACAGTTCTTGCCGGTGTGACGATTGGAGATAATACGATCATCGGCGCAGGGAGCGTAGTGACCAAAAGTATACCTTCTGGTGTGATTGCTGCGGGTAATCCTTGCAGGGTCCTTCGCAAGATAACGGAAGAAGACAAAACAAAGTACAGCAGGGACCTAGTGAATAACATCTAGTGAAGAATAAATAGTGAACAACGTGATAGTCGCTATTGAGAATGCCCGATGTGTATCATCGGGTGTTTCTTTTTTAAAAAAAATCCCAGACAGAAAACATGTCAAGGTATCGTATAACCGACACTTTTTCATGTGATATGTCTGGGGGATAGAAGAATGTATCTGTTACATTTGCTTAAAAAACCTTAACGCTGCAAACTTTTCCCGTTACTGCTGATCACTTCTTTGTACCAATGGAAGGATTTCTTGCGATAACGTTCGAGTGTTCCTGATCCATCGTCATGACGATCCACATAGATATAGCCATAACGTTTTTTCAACTGGGCAGAAGACGCACTGACAACATCAATACAACCCCATGATGTATAACCCATAACTTCAACGCCATCTTCAATAGCTTCACCAACCTGAACCAGATGATCATTCAGATACTGGATGCGGTAGTCATCTTCAACTGTTTTCTCGCCGTCCGCACCCGTGATCAATTCATCAACAGCACCAAGACCATTTTCTACAATAAACAGTGGTTTTTGATAACGGTCATAGAACATGTTAAGCACATAACGCAATCCTTGCGGGTCAATCTGCCATCCCCATTCACTTGCTGGCAGATAAGGGTTAGGTACACCCCCAAGCAGGTTACCTTCACCTGCGATTTGTTTCTCCGGGTCTGCTGTCTGACAGATACTCATGTAATAACTGAAAGAGATAAAGTCTACTGTATTCAGTAACATTTCTTCGTCGCCAGCTTCCATCTGAATCTCGATTCCATTTTCACGGAAGTAACGTTTCATATAACCAGGGTAGCGACCTCTTACGTGTACATCGCCGAAGAAATAGTTGCTATGTTCGAATTCCATGACTTTAATCATATCGTCTGGATTTGGTGTCAGCGGGTAGGTCGGCATACTGAGCATCATACAACCAATCTGTGCCGTAGGAATGATCTCATGACAGAGCTTCACAGCGGAAGCACTGGCTACAAACTCATGATGGATCGCTTGATACAGATCTTGCTTGCTAAGCTTCTCCTTAGGCGTGTAGATACCACCGCTCATGAAGGGTGCTTCAAGAATCGAATTGATTTCGTTAAAGGTAAGCCAGTATTTCACTTTATTCTTATAACGTTTAAATACGGCAGTTACATAACGCTCATAGAATCCAACCATTTTTCGGTTAACCCAGCCGTCGTATTCTTTGGACAAGTGAAGAGGTGTCTCATAGTGGGATAGCGTAACGAGTGGTTCGATCCCGTATTTGTGACACTCGTCAAACAGATCATCGTAGAATTGAAGACCTTCTTCATTTGGTTCCAGCTCGTCCCCTTTTGGGAAAATCCGGGACCAGGCGATGGAAGTACGGAATACCTTGAAGCCCATCTCGGCAAACAGTTTCACATCTTCCTTGTAGCGATGATACAGATCGATACCGATCAGTTTCATGTTATCTTCAGTGGGTTCTTCCGTGATTGGACCCATGATGCCTTTGGGAGCTACATCCTGAGTAGATAATCCTTTGCCGCCTTGATTGTATGCACCTTCAGCCTGGTTGGCTGCAATTGCGCCACCCCACAGGAAATTTTCCGGGAATTGATAAGTATGATTACTCATGTGTATCGCTCCATTCATCAAATTGATATTAAGATGATTCATGTATGACATAAAAAAAGCTTAAACGTTGTAACGGGTTACACGTCAAGTTTTACTTTTGACCCAGATTTGATGCATACTATTATTCTATAGTTCGTTAGCAAGAAGGGAGTCTCCGATGTCCAAGTTTGATGAAATTATGAAGCGGTCCGGTTACTCAAAAGCGACGGTGTCACGCGTGATTAATCATTCTCCGCATGTTAGTGATGAAGCAAGACAGATCATAACGGATATTATGAAACAGTTGAATTATATTCCCAACCGGAATGCGATATCGTTATCTACAGGGCAAACAAAGCAGATTGGAATTGTGACCTCTACCACAGGTGAGATCATTCTTACATTCATGAATCAATTCATTGATACAGCCATGGATTTTGGGTTTCAGACGATTATCTATACATCCCGTGGAGATCCGGAGATTGAATTGCAGGCTTTCGAAGATCTGCGCAGTAAACGAGTCGATGGGCTAGTTATTATTGCTTGTGTTAATGATCCTCGGAAATTAAAGGCGTATTTGGAATACGGTCCGATTGTCTCCTGGCAGCGAATGGGGAATGACGAGATTCCGTCTGTTGCTATGGATCAGGCAGAAGGGTATAAGTTAGCTCTGGAGCATCTGGTTTCGAGAGGATACACCCGAATTGCAAATGCATTTGGCAGGGCTGAAAGTTTGAATACCCAGAGCCGCCGTGAAGCCTATGAATCTTTCATGAAGAGCAGAGGGTTGCATGTGTGGACTGAAGCATATCAATATTCCGTATTTAGCTCCTCCGATGGCGAAGAAGCAATGCGAAGAATGGCTGAGGGGCCAGAACTTCCACAGGCCGTATTATGTTCAAATGATTATGCAGCCATCGGCATTCTTAGTGAAGCACGCAGACGGAATATTCAGGTACCGGAACAACTCGCCATTGTGGGGTTTGATGATATCGAGCTTTCCCGTGTTCTTGGAATCACGACCATACACAATCCGATTGCGGAGCAAGCTACCCAGGCTTTCCATCAATTGTGGGCCGTATTGGGTAAAATGGAGTTGCAGACCGAACAGCTGACATACCAGCTGATTGAGCGTGAGACGACTTGAATCCATAAGACTGATGTTGGAATCTGATTTTATGGATTCAATAATTATTCAAATTTGAAGCATCTTCAAATCGGAGTCATACGTTATACTGAATATGAGCTTCAGAACGACATATTTGTACAGAGATGTGGCGTGAGGTTTTTGTATCATGTTACAAGTTACATATTTCACAAACGATTAGCGGGAAAGGTGAGAATGGACTTTATGAAGACAGTGACAGGCCGATTCAGAATTGCGGGCATATGGGAGGGCGTATCCTTACTTCTGTTGATTTTTATTGCTATGCCTCTGAAATATTTTGCAGATATCTCTTCCGCTGTAGCCGTAATGGGCATGATTCATGGTATTTTATTTCCTTTGTATCTTATTGCACTAGTGCATTTGTCTCTGGTCAAAAAGTGGAAGATAACACGCTGGCTGATGGGTGGACTCGCCGGTCTACTGCCGTTTGGAACTTTTGTATTCGAATCTTATCTTCGGAAGAGAGATTGGAAATAAAAATCAATAAGAATAAATGAAAGCAGGCGACTAATTCAGATGTTATCCGAATTGTCGCCTATTACTTTCTGTACAAGTTCTACTTTACTGTACCTTGCTGACGATCGGACAATAAGCTGACTCCAATATCGCCTGAGGCATTCGACACAGGTGTATACGCCGAGAAGGAAGTAACAACAACCAGGGTAGTGAACAGAAATAAGAATGATTTTTTCATACCATAACCTCTTTCATATGGGGATATATTCCATTTGATTCTAACGCATATAGGCTATACTTGAAAAGAAAAAGTTTAAATGAGCAAGCTATTGAATGATCGAAAGGGTTGAGTTTCTATGAAAGATATTCATGAGTTAACATCCATAGAAATGGTTGAAGAAGTTATTCAACAACATGAATTGGTTTTTTTGTATGTATCTCGTCCAGAGTGCAGTGTATGTCACGCTTTACTCCCCAAGATTAGGGCGTTGCTTGAACCTTATCCATCGGTATACCTGGGTCACATTAATGCTAATGAAGTGGAAGAGGTTGCGTCCAAGTTTCTTATTTTTACCGTTCCAACAATGATCATGCTTGTGGAGCAGAAGGAATATATTCGAGCGGATCGTTTTGTTCGCTTGGAACGTCTGGAAGAGCAGCTGCAACAGATTTACTCCATGTATATCCAGGATGAGTAATAAGAAAGCTAAAGCTTCACGAACGGCGGCTCATACATGAGCCGTTTTTTGCGCCAGCAGTGGCGTATAGCTATGAATAAAGTGCATCATGCCTGAACTTACAAATTAAAGTGTTGCCATGAAAACGGTTTTATGATAATTTAAACATTATAAAAACGTTTTTATAGTAAAGGAACAAAACTTATGGCTAAGATAACGATTAAAGATGTAGCAAGGGAAGCGGGCGTATCCATATCTACTGTCTCCAACGCCTTGAATGGTGTGGATGTCTTGAACCCGGAGACAAAATCACATGTTCTTAAGGTGGCAGAGCGTTTAAATTATGTGCCCAATCTGAATGGCAAGCTGTTGAAGTCCGGTCAAACCAAAATGCTCGGTTTTTTCACCACAAGTGTATCAGGTCCGTATTTCTATAAGCTGGTCGAGTCGATGTCTCGCGAATGTGATCGTCTTGGGTACGGGCTGAATGTATTTGTGACCAAGGATAAACACGTTATTATGAGTAATATTCTGGGTCGGCGGGTGGATGGTGTCATTATCTACGAAGAGCTTCGGATCGATGAGCAAGATATTATCGCCATGGAGAAAGACAAGATCAAGGCGGTTTTTCTGGATCGGGTCTATCAGAGTGATACGATGGGAAGTGTCATTTTTGACTCGTATGTGGCTGCTTATGAAGCAACCAAGTATTTAATTGGGCTGGGGCACAAGAAAATTGCTTATATTTCGGGTGTGGACACGATGTTTGACAGTGTGCAGCGTAGAGACGGCTATTTGGCTGCCTTGCATGAATACCAGCTTCCAATCGATGAAGATTACATTATACAAGGGTATTTTGAGGAGGAGAGCACGTATAGTGCGATAAAATCTTTTCTTCATTTGCACCCCGGCAAGCGGCCTGATGCATTTCTTGCAGGGAATGACTTGAGTGCAATTGGCTGTATGCATGCGTTGAAGTCTGAGGGCTTTGAAGTGCCTCAAGATGTTAGTGTCGTGGGTTTTGACGATATTGATATCGCACAGTATTTTTCTCCACCGCTTACAACGGTAAGAAATCAAATTGCAAGACAGGGTATCCTGGCAATCAATCAACTGGTGGGTATGATTAAGGAGAAAGAACAAGGGGCTGCGCAAAAATTGGCGGGTGAGCTGGTGGTTAGAGGTTCAAGCCATGTGAAGATCGACCGGAAAGACTACCGTACATAAGTTGACTCAGCTTCTTCTCCGGTCTTTTTTTACATAAATATAAACAAAGGGGTTTTTTATGTCGAAAAATAAAAACGTTTTTATAAACATGTATGCATGATGGAGGGGAGTAAAAAAACGTGGATAAATTAGCCGTAGAGACTTCAACCGGTAAAAATGCGATCAGTCCCAATGGGAAGAAACCCATCGGACAACGGATTAAAGAATTCATAGTGGAATATCGAAGACAATGGGAGATTCAGTCGATGATTATCCCGGGCATTATTTTTATGATTATTTTCTGTTATATCCCAATCTACGGGTTGACGATTGCCTTCAAAAATTACACGGTCATTGATACGCTGGCTACCGCTCCTTGGGTAGGGCTGGATAATTTCAGAATCATTTTGTCAGACAAATACTTCTGGGATGCGGTCGTGAATACGCTGGGGATCAGTTTTTTGAAATTAGGTATCGGGTTTGTCATTCCCATCATTCTCGCAATCATGATCTACGAGTTAAACAGCGGACGCTTCAAGAAGTTTGTGCAAACGGTTTCATATTTACCTCACTTTTTGTCTTGGATCGTACTTGGGGGAATGCTGATCACCTGGTTTTCGACAACGGGCTTATTTAATCAGTTGTTACTTAGCCTGGGAGTGATCTCGCAACCGCAGAACATCTTGCTGGATGCAGGAAAGTATTGGTGGATTGCAACGTTATCGGATATTTGGAAAGAAGCAGGTTGGGGAACGATTCTGTATCTGGCGATCATGGCAAAGATTGATCCTACGTATTATGAAGCGGCCAAAATTGATGGTGCAAGCCGTCTTAGACAGATCTGGAATATCACATTGCCTAATATGAAATCAATCATAAGCTTAAATCTGATTTTAACTGTAAGCGGTTTATTAGGGTCGAATCTGGATCAGACCCTGGTTCTCATGAACTCCCAGAACCGCGACAAAGCGGAAGTCATCAATTCGTACGTCTATCGTATGGGGATGTCTCAGGGTGACTTTTCATATGCAACGGCCGTTGGCTTGGGTGTGTCCATCATCTCTGTCATTCTGCTCGTCACGGCAAACAAAATCACAAGCAAATTAAACGATAATCAATCTGTGTTGTAGAAGGAGGCATCCCGCGTGAATGGAAAGGTGGCAAAAGAAGATCTCGATAGTCGGATCTTTGATACCTTAAATATGATTTTGTTAATCATCTGTACGATCGTTATTCTGGTTCCGCTCTGGAATGTCATCATCTCTTCCTTTAGCTCAGGCAAAGCGTTGGCGGAAGGTGGGTTCATCTTCTGGTCACCGGAATTCTCGCTGGAGAATTACAGAGCTGTATTCAATGATCAGGGCATCTGGCAGGCCTTCTTCATATCGGTGTCCAAAACAACGATCGGCGTTGTTACACATGTGTTCTTCTGTGCCATGGTTGGTTACGGTCTGAGCAAAAAGTACATAAGAGGCCGTAAATTATACGTTGCCATGGGTGTTATTACAATGTTCTTCTCAGGCGGTATGATCCCGACGTATCTGTTAATCAAATCACTTGGCCTGCTTAACAGCTTCTGGGTGTACATTATCCCGGCGTTATTCAGCTTCTATGATGTCGTGATTCTGATGAATTTCTTCCGGAATGTCCCGGATTCTCTGGAAGAATCGGCCAAGATTGACGGCGCAGGCGATTGGCATATTTTCCTGAAAATCTTCATTCCACTCTCCATGCCTGCCATGGCTACGATTGCGCTATTTAATGGGGTGGGGCAATGGAACGACTTCATGACAACCAAGTTATACATTACCGATCAGTCACTGTATCCACTTCAGATGATGTTGTATGAGATTATAGTTCAGTCCCAGACACAATCCATGCAAAATGTCGGGGGTTCGGCTGTGATAGAAACAACGACCAAAGGCGTGCAGCTAGCCACCATTGTCATTACGACACTACCTATCGTGCTGATCTATCCCATCGTTCAGAGATACTTTATCTCGGGAATGATGCTCGGAGCAGTCAAGGAATAGGAGCAACAAATACCCCATTTTGAGGAGGAACAAAAATATGTTGAAATTGAATAAGGCATCAGGCAAAAAAGGGATTAAATTGCTCGCAACACTGCTCACAGCCGTACTTATGATTACAGGTTGCAGTGGTGGATCGGGGGGCTCCAGTGAAGGGAACTGGGTATCCATTGAAGATCGGTATACGGTTGACCCGGAAAAGCCGGCATGGCAGTTGGATAAAAAGGAAGAGCCTACAGACCTGACGTGGTACGTCAATGCTGACTGGTGGAACACTGATTTTGGCAAGGACATTGTTACCAAAAAAATCAAAGAGGATCTGAACATCAATATTAAATTCATCACGGGTGATGATACCAAGTTAAATACCTTTTTCGCAGGTGGAGATATGCCTGACTTGCTGACCGTATTTGACTCCAATTCTCCTGTGGTACAAAAAGCTGCAACCTGGGCTATGCCGCTGAATGATCTGGCCGAGAAATATGATCCTTACTTCAATAAAGTTGCTGCTGCCGATACGTTGAACTGGTTCCAATTGGCGGATGGTAAAACCTATGGATACCCGAACTATTCCAATACGCAAGAGGATTATGATAGTGGTAACATTCCAGCCAAAACCGCATTTATCATTCGTAAAGATGTGTACGAAGCTTTGGGTAGTCCGATCATTGGAACGCCAGAAGAATTCCAGAGTGTGATGAAACAGATCAAGGAGAAGTTCCCTGCGCTGATTCCATTCGGCTTTAATGCCGTAGGTGAAGGAACGGGTTCACTCGGAGATACGTTGCAAGACTTCATTGGTGTTCCGCTTGAGAACGAGAATGGAGAATTCTATGATCGTAATCTGGATGAAGATTACCTCACGTGGTTGAAAACATTGAACACCGTGTACAGAGACGGCAATATCAGTGATGACAGTTTTGCCGATGATGGAACCGCTTTTGAGGAAAAAGTGAAGTCCGGTAAATATGCGACCATGCTGCTTGACGGTACACCTCAACAAGGAGGAAATCTGCAAATCTACATGAGTGCCAATCCAGGCAAAGAATATGTTGCTATCGATGGACCGCAGAGTACCAAAGGTAATGCACCAACATTGAATCAATCCGGAATAACCGGGTGGATGATCAATTTCATTTCCAAGGACTGTAAAGATCCGGCCAAGGCCATTCAGATATTCACATATTTGCTGAGTGAAGAAGGACAGACGCTTATGAATTACGGGATCGAGGGGGAAACCTACCAAACCAAAGCCGACGGTAGTGTAGAACTGCTACCAGCAGTGAAAGACATGCAACTGAATAATGCGGATCAATTCAAAAAGGATTATCGGATGGGTGAATTTATGTTCTTTGGTCATGACCGTCACAAAGCACTCAGTGCAGATGCTTTTCCAGAAGCGATTAAACAGATGCAGGAGTGGGGCAAAGGCAAGCTAAAACCACACTTCATTCTGGAGAATATTAGCCCGGATCAAGGTACACCTGAAGCTCGTGCGTTGTCAGCAATTAATACGAAGTGGAATACAACGCTGGTCAGTATGGTACGTTCCAAGGATGATGCCTCGTATGACAATGCACTGGCTTCTTACAAGTCATTTTTAGGTGAGAACCGTTGGGAAGAGATTGTGAAGGTACGCAGTGAAAAGATGAAATTGAACAAAGAGAAATTAGGAATTCAATAATAGAAATACAAAGGAGAATCCTATGACTACATTTAAAATGTACAAATCCACGGGTGAAGAAGAGTTGTTCGTATCTCTATCCCAGGAGCAATTGAAACCACTGGATGCTGATAAGGAGACAACGACCATCCATCTGGATGATCAGTTAACGTATCAGGAGATGGACGGATTTGGTGCTTCTTTTACCGATTCTTCCGCCTATCTGATTAATCAAATCTTGAATGAGGAACAGCGTGATGAGGTCATGACCCGGCTGTTCCATTCAGAGAAAGGGATTGGGCTGTCAGTCATCCGTAATCCAATGGGGGCTTCGGACTATGCGAGAACGGTATATAGTTATAACGATATGCCCGAACAGCAGACGGACCCGGAATTAACCCAATTTAGTATTGCACATGATGAAGGGGACGTTATTCCTTTAACGCAAAAGGCGTTGGCATTGAACCCTGAACTGAAGCTATTTGCTTCACCATGGAGTGCACCGGGATGGATGAAAACGAGCGGATCCATGATCACCGGACAGCTGAAGGCTGAATGGTATCCCGTTTATGCTGAATATTTCGTGAAATACATTCAAGCGTATGGCAAGCATGGATTACCGATCCATGCCATCACACCACAGAATGAGGCGCTCTATGAACCCGGGCACTATCCCGGAATGTTGATGCCAGCCGAGGCCCAAGCAGATTTTATCAAAAACCATCTCAAACCAGCCTTTGTGCAAAACGATATTCAAACCAAGATTCTCTGTTACGATCACAACTGGGATCAACCGGACTATCCCCTGACCGTACTTGAACAAGCGGGAGAGGAAGTGGATGGTGTAGCCTGGCATTGGTACGGGGGCGATGCTTCTGCTCAAACGAAGGTTTATGAAGCTTTTGCAGGTAAAGAAGTGCATTTCACTGAAGGTTCGGGTGGAGAGTGGATTCCGCCATTTGAACAGGCCTTCTCGAATGTGATGCGAACGGGAATTCAGATTCTTCGCAATTACAGCAAGTCCTTTGTACTTTGGAATATGGCACTTGATGAGAACAACGGGCCGACCGTTCCGGGATTTGGCCGCAGTACGTGTCGTGGGATCGTACAGGTGAATCAGCAAACAAAGGAACTTACGTATACACTTGATTATTATGCCCTGGCACATTTCAGTGCTGTGATCCGCCCGAAGGCTGTTCGGATCGAATCAACATCCAGTGATGATGGAATTTGTTCTGTGGCTTTTAAAAATGCCGATGGTTCCGTAGCTGTAGTCCTCTTCAATGATGGGGAGAAAACGGGCAACATACAGGTTAAGCTGCGCGACGATGTATTGATGAAGTTCCAGCTGGAAAGCAAGAGTGTCTTGTCCGTATTGATCACAGATTAATAAATAGATGGAGTTATAAGTAGGCTTCATCAGAAAAGAAACCAAAAGAAGCGATATCCGGAATGTACTCGGATATCGCTTCTTTTGGTGAAATTCATCTGATTCAGGGTTATATTATACGGGTTGAATGGCGAGATGGGGTGTCCCGCTACTTTCATCAACGAACAGTATATATTGATTGCCAGCAGTCCCTGTTAAGACCAGACCGGGTTGACCTGCAACACCAGGATTGTAATATCTGAATTGTTGCAAAACGGGGAGGGAGACTGGAAGAGTAGGTTGATTAAGTGCCATTAATTGTGTAGCGGCCTTAACGCTATCTCCAGCTTCAATCACTCCGCCTACACCCAAATGGTTGACAATCGAGGAGCTGGCGTTGATTTGAAGGCTTCCTGTTATGGTCTGACTGCCATTGACGTTTAGATCGACACCAACGGTTTGATTACCATTAACTTGCAGATCTTGGTTAATGGTCTGATTACCGGTGACAAGGATGCTATCAAATGTTGGCAAAGATATCATCTCCTATATAGTATTCTTATATTCTATGAGGACAAGATCTGGAATGATCCGGGTGGCTACACATTATATACTTGGGATAAAGCCCCTTTTGCAGATAAAGAGTTAGCGAAACACTATTTCGTGCATATTGTAGGCAGAGAATGTTTTCGCATGGAACAGGAGGGTTTGTTATCCAAAAGAAGTCAAGAACGCAGGTTAAGTCCGCGAAAAAGAAACGTTCAGTTCATGATGCGAACCGGTTATTCCTGAGACAGATGAATGTGGTTCTGAACAGGAAACTCAAATCCATGCGTAAACATATGGAAGTACAGCAATTGGAACTGAATCAGCAATGGCTGAAAATGATGCAGGTGGGAAGCATACCTACCCGAGAAGTACCAAAAGTGATCTATAAGGAGTTAAATGTGCTTCTTATCACTCCTTGTAATGACCGAGAAATGTCATCACATTGCGTCCTGATTGAACAGAGTCTGAAACATCTCGTGAGAAATGTGAATGAGATTAAATATATCGAATCCGTGTCAGCCTGCTTGTCTTCTAATGATGTTGACCTAATTATGGTCATCGGAAGCGAAGAAAACTTGCCGGATGAGAATATTACAGCATTAAGGACATCAACCGTGAAGAAGGCCATCTGGTTGTCTGCCGATCAACATGTGAACCAAAGCGAAACTATTCTACCGATTTTTGATCACGTGTTTACACAACATTCAACCCAAATAAGCGATGATCAGCATCATATGGGAAGCACTGGTAGTCATGAACTGTTCATGCCGCCTGATCCACATATATTCTGTCCGCAAGCTGTTCCCTCGGAGTACGAATCGGATGTTTATATCATCGGGGATGCAGAATCGGATGGCATCGTCACCGCTGTTGCCAAATCGGGTCTTTTGGATAACAAAAAGGTTCGGGTAGATGGAAAGGGTTGGGCACAGATCGGGGATTTCAAGCCTGTTCATACGAATGAAGCTCGTCAGATGTTATATAACGGAAGTAAACTGGTTATTCATCGTGGCGAATCAATCAAAAACGTGATGGAAATTGCCGCATGTGGGACGTTTCAGCTCATAGGACCATCTGTGAATCAGAGCAACGGGATTGACCTTAGTAACTTTCAACAATACAACTCTTGTGAAGAACTCACTCTGAAGTTTGAACATTACTGGCAGAGTGTTGATGCAAGGAGACTGGCCGCTAGCCATGCTCTGGCATACATGAAATATAATCAATCCCATCTACAAAAAACATTGCGACTGCTGGATATCATTTTCATATAAATCATCCCAAAAATCACAGGAGCGTAGGCTGCATCAAGTTGCTGCATTGGAGGAGTTCTGATTGAAGGTAATTGCTCTGCATCTGCCCCAATTTCACCGGATTGAGGAGAACGACCGATGGTGGGGGGACGGTTTTACTGAATGGACCAATGTAAGAAAAGCCACGCCTTTATATTCGGGTCATCATCAGCCTAAGCAGCCGTTTCAGGGGAAATATTATGATCTTTCCGATCCAGATGTACGAAATTGGCAAGCGGAAACGGCTAAACAACATGGCATTTATGGATTTTGTTATTATCATTATTGGTTCAAAGGCAAGCGTTTGCTGGAAAAACCAGTGAATGAAATTTTGGAAAGTGGGGAGCCTGATTTTCCTTTTTGCTTGTCCTGGGCCAATGAGACATGGACAAGAAAATGGGATGGGCAAGAATCCGATGTTCTCATGGCCCAGAACTATGGGGATCGAGAGGATTGGGAAGAACATTTTAATTATCTGGTAAAAGTATTTAAGGACAAACGATATATTCGAGTGGAAGATAAGCCATTATTTCTGATCTATCGACCAGCCAGTATTCCGCAATGTGAGGAAATGATTCAGTTTTGGCGTGAATTGGCTTTGAAGCATGGCCTGAAAGGGATTCATTTTGTGCAGACCATTGGTGGATTCCCTACATTTAATGGTCAGATCTTTGATGCGAGTATGGAATTTGAACCGCATTATACGTTTGCACATGGACATATGAATGGAATCTGGATCGAAATGAATATCAAGGGACAGCAGCATATTGCTGTGAATTACGACAAGGTATGGTCCTCCATTCTCGAACGAACACCACACCGTAACGGAGAAATTGTTTATCCAGGTGCTTTTGTCAATTGGGATAATACACCGCGGAGAGGTGTTGACGGACAGAGTACGCTCGGGGCCACCCCAGAGAAGTTTGGGCTGTATCTGTCCAGACAGATGGAACGAGCGAGGACGCTGTACAAAAGTGAATATCTTTTTGTTAATGCCTGGAATGAGTGGGCGGAAGGGGCATATCTTGAGCCGGATCAAAACTATGGTTATGCTTATTTGAGAGAACTCAAGAAAGTAACTCAGCATGAATCGAACAGAAACAAGTCTATAGGAGGGAGTTCCGAATGAGGGAACTCTCTCTTTGCTTTGAGTTTATTTATAGACCATGTTTCGTTGTAAGTCCCGTTTGTTGTTTGCGGTACTCCGTTGGAGTTAACCCTGTATGCTTTTTGAACTGTCTGGAGAAATAATACAAATCACTGAAACCGAGATGCTCGGCGATGGTGGTTATTGTGTTCGGGGTGCAGGCCAGCAACTCCTTGGCCTTATCGATTTTTTTGCCAGTAATATAGAGGATCGGAGGAACACCGATCTGCTGCTTGAAGAATCGAATGAAATAATTCGGATGCATGTAGGCGATCTGGGCCAGATCCTGAACCGAAATATTCTCTTCGATGTTGGAATCAATATAAGCCAGAATGGTGGACAGTTTCTCCATGACAGGCACGTTAATAAAAGAGATCTGATCCAGATCCAGATTCATTATATAGTGGGACAGTAGCTCGGTTAGTTTGCTCTTGGCCATCATATGGCCATAGACTTCATCGGATTTTGCATATGTAAGGATACTGCTGAAGATTGCTTGAATCAACTCAGGTTGATCTATCGTACAGATGTGTGGGAATTTCAGAATTTGGAACAGATTGATTCCCCCAACCTTTGCGCTAAAGTGACACCAATATTTGAGAAAAGGACGGTCATTAATGGCAGAGTAGGACTGTTGGATCCCCTCTGGCATTAAAATAAGTTGATTAGGTGCAGGGTAATACTCCTCATCCCCAATTTTGAGCCAACCTTCACCTTCGCATATGAAATAAAACTTGCTGTAATCGGGCGTGTAATCCAGATCCCGCCAATCCGTATCGCACCGATTGTAATTGACCATGAATAATTCGACTTGGAGATTGGACAGGTAGTTCGTAAGCAAAGTTTGATGATTCATACTTTTCATCTCCATACAAGGTTATTATTGTCCATCTAAAAGTTAGTGTTCTGCATGTCTATCTTTCAGCCGTAGCACTACAATACAACTACAGACAATAACAGAAGGGATGAGAACATCTCATGGACAAAAACGAATATTTGCAACATATTGAAGCAACGATTGAGAGCGGTAATTTCAAGGACAACTGGAGTTCGCTTAGCACCTTCCAAGTACCCGAATGGTACCCAAAAGCGAAATTCGGCATATTCATTCACTGGGGGCTATATTCTGTACCAGCCTATGATAGCGAATGGTATTCGCGAAATATGTACATACAAGGGACCAAAGCTTATGAACATCACCTTGAGGTGTATGGACCTCATAAGGACTTTGGATATAAAGACTTCATTCCGATGTTTCGTGCAGAGAAGTTCGATGCAGACGAATGGGCAACGTTATTCAAACAGGCTGGAGCCAGATATGTTATGCCTGTGGCTGAGCACCATGATGGTTTTCAGATGTACAAAAGCTCTATCTCTCACTATAACACATATGAAATGGGCCCCAAACGGGATCTTCTCGGTGAGATGAAGGTTGCATACGAGAAGCAGGGGCTGACATTATGCGTGTCGTCTCACCGCGCCGAGCACTGGTTCTTCATGTCTCACGGGAAGGAGTTTGATTCAGATATTAAGGAACCTCTGGAGCGTGGGGATTTCTATTGGCCTGCCATGCCTGAACCCAAGGATCACTTCGACTTGTATGACTCACCTCCAACCGAGGAGTATCTGGAGGACTGGTTGATTCGCTGCTGTGAACTGGTCGATCAATATCAGCCAAAGGTCTTTTATTTTGATTGGTGGATTCAAACGGTTGCGTTCAAACCCTATCTTAAAAAATTTGCTGCCTATTATTATAACAAAGGCGAAGAATGGGGCGTGCCTGTAGCTATCAATTATAAACATGAGGCCTACATGTTTGGTAGTGCCGTTCCGGATGTGGAGCGGGGACAGTTCGCTGAGCTTAAGCCCTATTTTTGGCAAACGGATACAGCTGTTGCTAAAAACTCATGGTGTTATACGGAAAATAATAACTATAAAACGGCTGAAGAGATCATTCGGGATCTCGTCGATATTGTAAGCAAAAACGGAAATTTACTGCTGAACATTGGACCCAAAGCAGACGGCAGCATACCGGAAGAAGATCGTGAGATTTTGCTGAGCATTGGCAAGTGGCTGGAAGTGAATGGGGAAGCGATCTATGACACGTCATTCTGGCGTACGTTTGGCGAGGGTCCGACAGAGGTGAAGGAAGGGCAATTCACGGATGGGGATACGAAGATATTTACGAGTGAAGATATACGGTTTACGTTAAAAGAAAGCGATCTGTATGCCACGGTTCTTGCCTATCCAGATAACGGGGTGGTGCAGATTAAATCCCTGAAGGAAAATTCTCACCATTTTCAAGGGGGCATTCAAGATATTCAGGTACTTGGTTACGAGGAACAACCGAAATGGGAGAGAACAGCGGACGCACTGATGATCACAACGACAACTGTGAAAAGTAATGCGCCTATTGTTTTCAAAATTAAATTGGACTAATCAACAAAGATAAATTAAATACTGTAAATATAAAAAGGGCGCATCTAGGAGTATTGTACTCATCGGATAGCGCTCTTTTGGTTGGGTTATACATAAGGCTGACTTCCATGCAAAATCCTCTTCATGATAATGGAGGCTCCTCCAAGCTGAAAACTGTAATTCGGAAATTTACTTATATAATAATCACGAAATTCTTGCTTGCTAATATACTGATATCATCAAACCAGTGATGTTCGCCTGTAATGGATTGATTGAGACTCACTAAGGAGGATCTGCAAAAAAGATGAAACCAAAGAAACGCATCAGATATGGTTGGAGCGGATTTAAGAAAAAAAAAGCTGAGGACTGTGACCATCCCCAAGAGCAGCACAAAGAACACCATCACGAGCACCATCATAACCACCACAATCATCATCACAATAACCACCATCATAAGTGTTTTGACAAAGAAGCCGAATTCCTTCTCAAATTAATTGGTGAGTTGAAGGGAGCAATTGTACAGGTTTTTGCCAATCCCACGCCTCACAATGTTTCACTTCTGATTGAGGTACTGCGTAAATTACTGGCTCTGGTTCATTGCTCGGATTTGAAAAAGGGAACCAAGGCAGATCTCGAAGCGATCTTGGAGCTTACCATTGTATCTGCAGAGGCCGTTCCATTTTCTCCGATCAGTGTGGGAACCAATTTGCAGCAATTGCTGGATGTGCTCCTATCTGTCATTTTACAGGGGAATATCGATTCGGCTGAGAAAGATCAACTGGTCATTTTGATCCGGGCGACCGAATTGGCTATCACAACAGGGCTTAGAAACATAGGCAGTCAAGGTCCGGCAGGACCTGCGGGTCCTCAGGGCGTACCTGGTCCACAAGGCCCGGCTGGCGCTGCTGGTTCTCAGGGTGGTGTAGGTCCAGCTGGTACACCGGGAGCTGCTGGTGCCCAGGGACCAGCAGGTGCGACAGGTGTTACTGGAGCAACGGGTGCGGCAGGCCCAGCAGGTGGCGCAACAGGAGCGACAGGTGTAACGGGGAGTACAGGAGCTGTTGGGGCAGCGGGCGTTACAGGAGCAACAGGTGATCCTGGCGTAGCAGGAGCCACCGGAGTCACCGGGGCTACCGGGGCAGCTGGACTTGCGGGAGTCACAGGGGCTACCGGGGCAACGGGTGTGACAGGAGATACGGGTGCAGCGGGAATTGCAGGGGTAACCGGGGCTACCGGCGCAACTGGGATTGCGGGAGTAACTGGCAGCACCGGTGTTACTGGGGCTACGGGTTCTGGCGCCATCATACCGTTTGCTTCTGGCGGGCCTGCCATATTAACAACGATTCTTGGTGGACTGGTGGGAACGACAAGCCTTATCGGTTTCGGCAGCTCTGCAACAGGAGTCAGCATTCTGGGTGGCACGATTGATTTAACGGGAACGATTGTCGGACCACTCATTAACTTTGCATTCTCTGTCCCACGGGATGGCGTTATAACTTCGATTGCTGCCTATTTCAGTACCACAGCAGCCTTGGCCTTAGTTGGTTCAACGGTGACCATCACTGCGCAATTATTCAGTTCACCTACTCCTGATAATGCATTTACTGCGGTTCCGGGGGCGGTTGTTACACTGGCACCTCCACTCACCGGTATTATTGCATTGGGTAGTATCTCCAATGGCATAACAACCGGATTAACTATACCTGTGACTGCACAGACACGTCTGCTGCTGGTGTTCTCGGCAACGGCAGCCGGACTCACACTTGTGAATACGGTTGTCGGGTATGCAAGTGGCGGCGTGAACATTACATGATGAGATATAAATTTTGAGATGAACGACATGAGAGTTCTCATGTCGTTCTTTTTCTTGATTTGAAATTTTGAGTGTCAGGTCTTGGTTATATAGAACTACTACAAACTATTATTCATCAAAATAATGCATAAATACGAAAAATAAGCTGAAATACGTAAGCGACATCAGACACATAAAAGCATTAAATAGACTTATTTTCTATATTTTTCAATATAGTGCTTGTGTATATCGAATAATGACTTTATACTATACCAATAAAATCCAATTAAATTCCTAATCGACTATTATATGTAATTAAAATGTTTAAGCACTCACTCGAATCACGATCGAAAGTCATATCCACCACTCCTTAGCAAGCGTTCTGCTAACGCTCCAGATTACCCTTCCACATGAATGCTTATAGACATTCACTCTCATTGCATTATTCAAACACCCAAACTATTCACTCACATGGTTTAATCTGATTCATTCAATCTCCTAAACTTCCAAGTAAAAAATCATAGACTGATCTGTTATCTCTTCTGACTCATATTGTTCCCTAACCAGACCTGTAAAGGAGGTGAGGCTTTATGTGAAATCCAGGGTATCTATTTCGTACGCAATAAAGGTAATTTACCGTTTCATTCTGCAGAGAAGGGCATATGTACCAGACTAAATTAAAAAACCGGGTAAAAGGAGTGGAAAAGTTTGATAAAGATTAATCGGTTACGCAAGCCCATCTCCATGGGGCTCTCGCTTCTCCTTGCATTTTCGATCATTCATCCGGTTTCAGCTGAAAACTCCACATCATCCAAATTGGATATGAAATCTGGACTTGCCAAAGTTACGGAGTCCAAAGTAAACGCCAAGCTGACCAAAGAATTTGATGGTAGTGAATATGTGACCTATCTGGTGAAAATGAAGGAACAGGTGGATACAGCAGCAGTCTCCAAACAGGCCCTTGAAAAGGCGACCATCGCCAAACAAACGGCTTCAGCCACAAAGCTGTCCGTTCGTAATTCGGTTGTCAGCTCTCTGCGAGAAACGGCCTCGCGTACACAATATCCATTGGAAACTTATCTGGAAAAGGAAGTTGACCTGGGTAAGGTCAAAGAATATAAAAGCTATTTTATCGTAAATTCACTGGCAGTAACGAGTACCAAAGAAGTCATGGAACAGATTGCGCTGCTGCCTGAGGTGGAGAAGATTCTACCGAATGAGACGAGATACTTACAGAAAGCCGAAGTGAGTAAAGAACCGGCGAATGCGGCACCAGGCAAAGATGCTGTCCAAACGCCAGCTAAAGACTCTTCAGTCGGTGTCAAAGACAAAGACAAAGAGCCTGCTGCAAAGGACAAGCTTGCGACAGAGAACGTGGAATGGAACCTGGATTACATCAATGCGCCTGCCGTGTGGGATCGGGGCATCGATGGAACAGGGATTGTTGTTGCCAATCTGGACAGCGGTGTGGATTATACCCACCCGGCGCTTCGCAGCAAATGGCGGGGACTGGATGCTTCGGGCAATATCGTTGATCCCGAACTGAGCTGGTATGATCCGCACAGTAATGCTTCCCTCCCTGCGGACGGAGACGGGCATGGTACGCACACGATGGGTACGATGGTTGGCTCCGAAGCAGATGGTACCAACCAGATCGGGGTTGCTCCCGGTGCGAAGTGGATTGGTGTACGGATATTCAATCCGGAAACAACAGATGCCATTATTCTGGATGGCGGACAATGGTTGATCGCTCCGGTGGATGCGGAAGGCAATCTGCATCCTGAACTTGCACCGGATGTTGTTAACAACTCGTGGGGCGGAGGCGCAGGATTGGATGAATGGTTCCGTCCTATGGTCCAAGCTTGGCGTGATGCTCAGATTTTCCCGGAATTCTCCGCAGGAAATGTGAGACTGGGTAACCCGGGCGGACCTGGTTCTGTTGCTAACCCAGCCAACTATCCTGAAAGTTTTGCTACAGGAGCAACCGATATCAACGGAAATCTGGCTTCGTTCTCCCTGCTGGGCCCATCCCCGTATGGTGAGATCAAACCGGAAGTATCTGCACCTGGTGTGAATATCCGTTCATCAGTTCCGGGCGGAGTATATGAGGGAGGCTGGAACGGAACATCCATGGCAGGCCCACATACAACTGCACTTGCTGCACTGCTGCTTCAGGCCAATCATTCCCTTACGGTGGATCAGCTGGAGCAGATCATTACAGATACAGCCACGCCGAGAACGGATAGTCAGTATCCGACATCTCCTAATAACGGCTACGGTCACGGCATTATTAATGCCCTTGATGCTGTGGGGTCTGTACTCGAAGGAATTGGCACGGTATCCGGCAGAGTGGTTACGGCCGGAGATGATCTGGAAGAGCCAGTACTGGCACATACCCCTGTTAATTCTGCCTTTACAGGCATTGATATACCACTAACGGCTCATGTGACAGATAACGTCGCAGTAGTCTCCGTCGAGGCTTTTGCCAAAACGACAGGCACCAACCAGTACGTTTATCTACCGATGAACCGGATTGCTGGAGATAACAAAGATGGGACGTATACAGCGACAATCCCTGCTTTTCTTATTGAACCGCAAGGTGTGGAGTATTATATCCGTGTGAACGACTACGGTAACAACGGATTCGAAAGTCAGGTATACAAAGTGGCTGTGTCCAATGGTGTTCAGCCAGGATACCTTCAGGATTTTGAAGAAGATCAGCTTGGATTCACGACTGGCGGAACCGGAAGTACCTGGGTATGGGGAGCACCAAGCAGTGGTCCTGGAAGTGCCTACTCCGGTGACAAGGTGATTGCAACCAATCTGCAAGGAACTTATGTGGCGAATAGCAATGCATATCTGCTTGCGCCGCCAATTGATCTCACCGAGAGTCCGGAAGGGGCATTGTTATCCTTCAAGCACTGGTATGACTTGGAGAATAACATCGACTTCGGCAAGGTATACATCGCTTCCGAGGATAGCGATTATGTGTTCCAAGAACTGTTAACCTTCACGGGTACAGGTGGCAATTGGAAGACACAATATGTGGATCTTCGCGAATACGCGGGACAGCAGGTGTTCATCAAATTCAATCTGACGAGCGATAATTCATTGCAAAAGGCTGGCTGGTACATTGATGATTTCGCTGTAGAAGAACTGGATGAGATTGCTCCGGGTGCTCCTGCCGGATTGTCTGCGACGGCCGATATTCTTGGTAATGTAGCCTTGAGCTGGACGGGTCCGAGCGATGAGGATCTCGAATCCTATATCGTATATCGCTCCACAACCGCAGGTGCAGGTTATGAATCCATTGGAACTGCAACAGGAACAACGTTTACAGATACGGCTACGGTGACAGATTCGACGTATTATTATACCGTTGCCGCACTTGATTATAGTGGCAATGAAAGCGACAAATCGAATGAGGTCTCCATTACAGTAGAGGTGCCTCAGGATATCTACATCGATCATTTCGATGGCAGTGATGATAATGGCTGGACTCATTCAGGAACCAAAGATGAGTGGGAACGCGGTATTCCGGTAACGGGACCTGCCAGCGCGGTTTCTCCACCGAATGTCTGGGCGACTGATCTCGACAATACGTACGAGAGTGGCTCCAACTATTCACTCGTATCTCCGGTCATTGATTTGACGGATGTGTCCGAAGGAACACTTACGTTTAATCATTGGTACGAGATTGAGAGTGGATACGATTACGGGTATGTGGAAGTCACCAAGGATGGTGGAACCACATGGTCAGAACTGGACAAATTCTCACATAGTACCAACGGTAAACAATGGACACCTGTATTTTATGATCTGGATGCACTTACCGGTAATGAAGTTCAATTCCGGTTCCGCCTGACCTCAGATAACAGTGTTGTGAAGACAGGCTGGTTCATTGATGATTTCCGTGTACTGGGAGTTGCTGCAGAGACGGTAACGGAGGACAGTGCGGTTGTGCTTAACAATGACAAACCAAAACCGTCCTATGATAATCCATGGTACAAAATTTCGCGGACAGACAAAGCGGAATTTAACAAAACGAAACAGCAACAACCTGAAGTTGAAAAACCAGGAACAGGTTCGGTTAATCCACAAAGCCTGCCTGCAAGTGCAACGGTTACCGTACTGGAAACCGGACGTTCGGTGAAGACAGATCCAGCTACAGGCAAGTATAACTTCACACACGTAGCAGGTGATTACACGTTAAAAGCTGAAGCATATGGATATTATCCTCGAACTCAGCAGGTGACGATTACAGATGGCAATGGAGCCAAAGCCAACTTTAATCTGGAAGCAATTCCGCATGGGCAGATTGAAGGTGTAGTAACGGATGAGCGGACAGGACAACCACTGGCTGATGCTTCCGTTCTCGTGGTGGAAGATGCGAATGTAGGTGAAGTTCGCACAGGTTCAGATGGCAGCTTCGATATTCAGGTATTGGAAGGAAGTTATACCCTATCCATCCGGGCTGCAGATTATTACAGTAAAACCGTTACTGTGACAGTCCCTGGTAATGGTACGGCTGAGGCAAATGTTGCCTTAAAACCATTCATCGGTTTCCCTGGGGAAATTGCTTATGATGATGGAACAGCAGAGAACGCACGAGCTTTTAATGCTGCGGATAACGCTTGGGCAGTTCGAATGACACCAGAGCTGGAGACCGCTCAACTGACAGGTGCATCGTTCCGATTCTGGAACACCGAATGGCCTGTACCTGGAGGCACAGCGTTCCAATATGCCGTATATGATGCATCGGGTGCGGGCGGAGCTCCGGGACGGCAACTGGCTGGACCATTTGACGGTACTGCACTTCGTAACGATCAATGGACAACCGTTGAATTCCCAGAACCGGTCATTGTAACGGGTGATTTCTATATCGTGTATGTACAGAGTTTAGCTGGAACTAGCGCTCCGGGACTCGCTACCGATGAGGATGGTCCAAATGCAGGTCGAAGCTGGCAGCGTGTAAGCGGAGCATGGAGTACTTCACCGGTAGAAGAAGGCAATTACATGATTCGTGCAGTCGTGAGATATCCGGTAAATGCACCTGTGCTCACAGTACCTGCAAACACGTATACGAATCAATCGACCTTCACTGTGTCGGGAACGTCTCCGGCATCTGGAGCTCAGATCAAGATCTACAACGGCAAGGATCTGGCTGGCACCACAACGGTGGCAAATGGGAAGTTCTCATACGGTGTGAAGCTCCGTTCTGGCATTAATGCGATTACTGCGGAGGCAGTGGTAGACGGTAAAACAACGGACCGTTCACTCCCCGTAGTCATTATTCTGGATCAGACCAAACCACAATTGACGATTCTCACGCCAGCTCAAGGGGATCGCATCAATGCAGAAGTGGTTCACGTAACGGGTAATGTCGTGGAACAATTCCTCGATAAGGTAACCGTTAACGGACAAACCGTACAAGTGGGTAAAGACAGAAGTTTCAGTCACCGTGTATTGGTCAATGAAGGCGAGAACACAATAACCATTACAGCAACCGATATCGCTGGTAACAAAACAACCGTAACCCGCACCGTCTATGTGGAAACGGCGTTGCCAGAACTTACGAATATTACTCCGGCTGAAGATGTTCGAATCACATCAGGGGAGAGTGTTACCGTTTCATTTGATAGTAAACCTGGTCTGCAAGCATCTTTCCGTATTCAGTTACCTTTGAATCTGAATGCCCAAGGGGCAGGAGAGATTCCATTGGTGGAGACTGAACCTGGTCGTTATACGGGTACGTACACAACACCTTCATCCCTTGTTCTGGATGGTGGAGTCATTGTGATTCGCGCTCAGGATGCAGCAGGCAACAAAGTAGAGGCGGAAGCAGCTGGACGATTGTTCGTCAGCGCAGCACAAGAACAATCCGTTCCAGAACCAGATTCGAGCCCTGAAGAGAATGGAACGGAAGTGAGTCCACCGTCCGCTGAGGGTCTGCAACCTTAATTATGCAAAGTATGACTTGGATGATAACTGCGTTTTGACCATCTAAGCAAGAAGCCGATAAGCCGAGGTATCAGGGCTTGTCGGCTTTTTGTTGTCTCGATTCATAACTGACGCCTAAGATTAATGAAGCATCCATCGGGATGCTTTTTCTTTTGCTCTCATATGACAGCAGGTGAGTTGTCTCCTTTCTTCACATTAATGATATAACATGATATATTAGGATGTAGAACATGAGAAGTATGGGTATTTATGGAGGTGCTTGTATTGGGGAAAGATTCGGCATCCAAGCCGATGTATGAACAGATCTTTGAATCCTTGCGTGAACGGATACAGCTTCATCAATATCAAGTGGGTGAGCGTGTTCCTTCGGAAAAGGAATTATGTGATGAATTCGGAGTGAGCCGGATTACAACTAAAAAAGCACTTGAGATGCTGGCGAGTGAACAATTAATTGTTCGTCAGCCGGGACGGGGTTCTTTTGTAGCCGACACAGCAGAAATGTTACAAGAAAGATCTAACAGACCTGCTCCGCTTGCTTCGGTTAAAGATCCAGAGAAGAAGCTGCTCATTGGTCTGGTCATTACTAATTTCAGTGATATGTATGGTACAGAACTGTTATATGGTATGGAAGAAGCTTCGCGAGAGCATGATTGTTTTCTCGTACTTAGACGTTCCTTCGGGATTCCCGAGCAGGAGGAACAGAGCATTCAGGAACTGCTGGAACTGGGTGTGGATGGATTGATTATTTTCCCGGCACAGGGTGAATATTTCAGCGATGAGATTTTAAAACTGGTCGTTAACAAATTCCCGTTTGTCCTGATTGACCGGTACTTGAAAGGCATTCCAGCTTCATCTGTCAGTACGGATAATGTAGGCGCGGCGCGAGAAGGGATGAATTATTTGTTCGATCTCGGTCACCGACACATCGCTTTTCTGACGCAGCCTCCGGCGAACACTACACCCATTGAAGAACGAATTGAAGGCATTATTGAGGCTCACAATGATCAAGGAGTTCTGGTGAACAGGGAACTGTGGTTAGAATCTTTTCTTTCGACACTGCCAAGTGTGTTTGATCCTCAAGTCGAGGTCCGTGATGTGGAGACATTGGTGGAACATTTACAGAAATACCCCCAGATTACTGCACTCTTTGCTGCGGAGTATCATATTGCTTTACTTGCAGAACAGGCAGCGGATCGGCTTGGTCTGAGAATCCCGGAAGATATGTCCATCATTTGCTTTGACAGTCCAAACGCTGCCGAAGGAAGCCGTGTAACCCATATGAGACAAAGCCAGTTTGATATGGGAAAACAGGCATTCGAGATGGTGCTTCAAAGTATGCAGAACAACGAAATGACAGTGAACAGGGTTGTTTTGCCTGCCCGATTGGTGAAGGGGAAGTCAACGAGTATGGTGAAACAAAAGGGTTAATTATAACAACTTAATATTCATTGTGTTCAATCAGGGGCTTCGTATAAACGAGGCCTCTTTTTGGTGCGGATAAAATGGGGAGAATTGCTTTAAATGGTATATTATTTGGTGTCTTCAAATTAAAATAACATGCTAATATACAAATAAATATATTGACATAACATTATATTCGTTTTAGGATGATGAAAGCGGTTAACAAACTGGATTAAATAGGAGGACAACATGCTGACACCCAGAGATGATCAAGAAATTTCTCCCTCGATATACGACATGATTGATCAGGTTAACAAACGTATGCCGGACCATCCGGAACTCAACCAAATGTTTAAAAATTGTTTTACCAATACGATGGCAACCACAATTCAGCGCAAAGAAGATGGAACAACTTTTGTGATTACGGGAGATATCCCTGCCATGTGGTTACGTGATTCTGCCGCTCAGGTCAGACCTTATCTGCTTCTCGCTTCAGAGGATGAAGATATCGCTGACATGATCGCTGGACTGGTTGAACGTCAACTGAAATATATTCTCCTGGACCCGTATGCAAACGCTTTTAATGAGACGGAGAGTGGAAAAGGACATCAGGAAGACCTGACGCAGATGAATGATTGGATCTGGGAACGGAAGTATGAGATCGACTCACTGGCTTATCCGATTCAGCTCAGTTATCTCTTGTGGAAGAACACGGGAAGAACAACTCAATTCAATGATACGTTCCGTAAAGCATCCCAGATCATCATGCAGTTATGGCAAGTGGAACAGCATCATGAGACGAAATCACCCTACACATTCCAACGTCTGGATGCTCCCGAAACCGATACGCTCACCCGAGAGGGACGAGGTACTGAAACAGTCTATACAGGCATGACCTGGTCGGGATTCCGTCCCAGCGACGATCGCTGTGAATATGGTTATCTGATTCCATCCAATATGTTCGCCGTTGTGGCGCTTCGATATCTACAGGAAATTGCTGAAGTGGTGTTCGAGAATGAAACGCTGGCAGCGACTGCTCAGCAGTTGGAGGAACAGATCAACAAAGGTATTCAGGATTATGGCACCGTTGAACATCCGGAATATGGAACCATATATGCATACGAAACGGATGGGAAAGGCAATCACAATCTGATGGATGATGCCAATGTGCCGAGCCTGCTGTCTTTACCTTATCTCGGATATGTGGAGGAGAACGACGAGGTGTATCAGAATACACGCCGTTTCATTCTTTCCTCGCACAACCCGTATTTTTATGAGGGAACAGCAGCAGCGGGAATCGGTAGTCCGCATACACCGGAAGGGTACATCTGGCATATCGCTTTATCGATGCAGGGGCTGACTACAGAGGATCGCAATGAAAAACTACGATTGCTTCAGCTCATCCATAAGACGGATGCGGATACCGGACTGACCCATGAAGGTTTTTCGGCCAACAATCCACATGAATATACACGTCCATGGTTTTCATGGTCCAACATGCTCTTTAGTGAACTGATTATGGATTATTGCGGATTCCGCGTACAGAAATAGATAGGGAAGCAAGAGATAACCTGCGAATACATCATAACGTTCGGAGTTCGTTAAATTCCGACAAGAGGAGAGCGAATCATGAGAAAAATATCATTGAAAATGCCGGTAGCAGCAGTTATGACATCCTTGCTCATTCTTACTACAGCCTGTTCGGGCGGAAGCTCAAGCACAGGCACAACCAGTGATGGCAAGAAGGAAGTAACTGTATCGTTCCGTTCTTCAGGATCTGAAGATACACTTACGAAATTCTTCCAATCAGGCTTGGTGGATCAATTCGAGAAAGAAAACCCGGATATCAAAATCAACATTGCGCCTGTACTGGCAAGTGAAGGCGATTATACGTCCAAAATGGTTCTGCAAATGAAATCCCCGGATACGGCACCGGATGTCATTGCTGAAGATACATCCATCATCAAATCCGATGCTGCTGCGGGATATCTGGAGCCGCTGGATACACAGGTTCAGGGATGGCCCGATTGGGAAGAACACATCATCGACAACCTGAAGGCAGGGGTTACCGGAGAAGACGGCAAAGTGTACGGCGTTCCGGCTACCTCGGATACACGCGGAATCTGGTACAACAAGGAACTGTTTCAACAGGCAGGACTTGAAGTTCCGTTCAAACCTGCAAGCTGGGCAGAAGTGCTCGAAGCAGCACGTACGATCAAGCAAAAACTGCCGGGTGTGACACCACTTAATATGATCGTGGGCAAAGCAAACGGTGAAGGTGTCACCATGCAAACACTGGAAATGCTGCTCTATGGTACGGCGGACACGCTGTATAACGACACCAGCAAGAAATGGGTCGTGAACAGCCCGGGGCTGCTGGATTCCTTCAAATTCATAGATCAAGTGTTTAACACGGATAAAACAGGTCCAACCATGCAGGTTGCCCTGAATGGACAAGCTGGCAGTATTGCATTCCAGCAACAGTTCCCGCAAGACAAACTGGCGATGGCTGTAGATGGTAGCTGGGCAGGTTCGACATGGGCCGAGAACGGTACTGTTCCAATCGCCAACGTTGAAGAAAAAATAGGTTTTGCACCATTCCCAACACAAAACGGGGAAGAACCTGGAGCAACTACGATGTCTGGAGGATGGGCTTGGTCTGTTCCTGCACAGGCGAAGAACAAGGAAGCAGCTTGGAAATTTATCGAGTTTCTGATGAATAAGGAAAATGCGACTGCACGCGTAGTAGCGGAAGGTAGCCTCAGCCCACGTAATGATTCCACAGAAGTTGACGGTTATACGGATCGTCCTTATACCAAAGAAGCACAGGAACTCTTGAATGTGGCCCACTTCCGTCCAGCGAACGATCAATATGCAGCGGTATCCGCACAATTGCAAAGCATTGTTGAGAGTATTGCCTCTGGCAAGCTGACGCCGGAAGAGGGAGTTACACAATTGAAGGACAACGTATCCCGTTCCCTTGGCGCGGACAGCATCGAAGAGAAATAAGGATATCGATATATTCGGAGGGGGAGGCACAATCTCCCCTTTTTCCGGTTCGAATGGAGAGTGACTTATGAAAAGGAAAGCACCAGGTTCATTTCTGTTTCTAATGCCTTCCGTACTGTTATTACTTGTGTTTTTCATTGTTCCCATCATTCTGACGATCTGTTTTGCCTTTACGAATATGGCTCTGACTGGGGCGGCAGCCAAGAGTTTGGAGTTTGTCGGATTCCAGAATTTCATTAATATGTTCCATGATCCGGACTTCCGGATTAGTGTCTGGCGTACGCTGGTCTTTCTCATCTTCTCCGCAGTGATTGGTCAGGTATTGCTTGGATTCATTCTGGCTCTTCTAATGAAGGAGAAAAATGTGACGTTCCGTCGGGTCATCGGCATCATCGTCATTGCCGGTTGGGTGACACCCGAGATTGTTGTGGCATTCTGTATGGTTGCCTTTTTCAGTGACAATGGTTCATTGAATCAGATCCTCGGCTGGTTTGGAGCGAATCCAGTCTCCTGGTTGTTCAGTTTCCCTATGGTGAGTGTCATTATCGCGAATATCTGGCACGGCACAGCCTTTTCAATGATGGTCTATCAGTCGGCACTGGATGATATCCCGAAGGAAGTTGAAGAAGCTGCGATTATTGACAGTGCCACCGGGTTCCAGATTGTCAGACACATTACGATTCCAATGGTAAAAGGGTCCATCGTGACCAACATGATGTTGGTTACCCTACAGACACTGGGCGTGTTCACGCTGATCTATACGATGACCGGTGGTGGCCCGGGTACTTCAACACAAACCTTGCCGATCTTCATGTATAACCAGGCCTTTGTGAACTATCAATTTGGATACGGCACAGCCATATCTCTGGTTCTGTTGTTCATCGGTATTATCGCCAGCCTGTTCTACATGCGATCCATGAAAGTGAAAGTGTAACCATGAAGGAGGTTCGATCCCTATGGTCAAACATGGGCTTCAACGCAAAATCCAGTACGGGATTCTAGTTTTTCTAGGGCTCAGTTTTTTATTGCCGCTGCTCTGGATCATTTTGGCTTCATTTGACCCGAATGCGCAACAGGGCATCAAAATGCCCAGTACCTGGACCATTCAAAATTTCAAGGATGTACTCGGGGATTCGAGCAATCTTCGTTCATTCGGTGTAGGCCTGATTCTGTCGGGAGGACAAGCGATACTGGTTGTTCTGGTATCTGTCCTTGCTGCTTATCCTTTATCCCGTTATGAAATGAGATTCAAAAAAAGCTTCTTGTTATCCATTCTGTTCATGACAGCTCTACCGATTACTGCCGTGATGGTTCCGGTATTTCAGATGTTTCTGTTCTTCAAAATGCAAAATAGCATCATCGCCACGATGTTGTTCCTGACCGCATCCTCACTTCCTTACGGCATCTGGATGATGAAAAATTTCATGGATTCGGTGCCCATTGATCTGGAAGAATCGGCATGGATTGACGGAGCGTCCGTATGGAACGGATTGAGACGAATCGTGGCTCCGCTGATGTTGCCAGGTATTGCAACGATAGCGATATTTACCTTTTCGGGAAGTTGGGGCAACTTCTTCGTGCCATACATCCTGCTCCAGACACCGGAGAAACTTCCGGCATCGGTCACGATTTATCAATTTTTCGGCAGCCACGGTATGGTTGAATACGGCAGGTTGGCTGCATTTTCACTACTTTATACAATGCCTTCGGTTGTGCTATATATCTTCTCCCAGCGTTACATGTCCAAGGGCTTCAGCATGGGCGGGGCAACTAAAGGTTAATGACAGGAGGTACGCAAAATGACAACCAAAAAGACGGCACATCTCATCTCGCATACCCATTGGGACCGCGAATGGTATATGCCTTATGAACACCATCACGTACTGCTCATTGAGCTGATGGATAAACTTCTGGATACGCTTGATCAGGACCCCGAATATCGCTATTTCCATCTGGATGGGCAGACGATTATTCGTGAAGATTATTTGCAGGTTCGGCCCGAACAACAGGAGAGGCTCGACCGTTATATTCGTGAAGGACGCATTCATTTTGGCCCATGGTATGTGTTACAGGATGAGTTTCTGACCAGCAGTGAGGCCAACTTGCGTAATCTGCTCATCGGTCATCGTGATGCTCGACCTTTGGGTGTGATATCCAAGACGGGATACTTCCCAGACTCGTTCGGAAATATGGGACAGGCACCGCAGATTCTGCAACAGGCGGATATTCATAACGCGATCTTCGGGCGTGGGGTGAAGCCTACGGGATTCAATAATGCCGTGGTTGATGCAGACAGTTATGAATCTCCCTATTCTGAGATGATCTGGCGTTCGCCGGATGGTTCGGAAGTGCTCGGCATTTTGTTCGCGAACTGGTACTGCAATGGGATGGAAGTTCCGGTTGATTCGGAGAAAGCCCGAGCCTATTGGGATAAAAATCTGGCGGATGCCGAGAAGTTTGCCTCGACTCCCCATCTGTTGTTCATGAATGGTTGTGATCATCAGCCGATCCAGATGGATCTGCCAGAGGCTTTACGCACAGCAGCTGCGTTGTACCCTGACGTGGAATTTATCCACTCCAATTTTGACGATTATATTGAGGCGGTTACGAAGGAAGTCCCTGAGCATCTGGCGACCATTGAGGGTGAGCTTCGCAGTCAGCACACGGATGGTTGGGGAACACTGGTGAATACGGCATCCGCACGGGTTTATCTGAAACAGTTGAACCAGCAGGGGCAGACGTTGCTTGAAAAAGTAGCCGAACCACTGGCCGCCATGGCCCATATAGCCGGGGTAAAAGATTATCCGCATCATCTATTGACGCATGCATGGAAGATGCTGATGCAGAACCACCCACATGATAGCATCTGCGGATGCAGTGTCGATGAGGTTCATCGTGAGATGGTGACCCGCTTTGCCAAGAGCAGACAACTTGCAGAGAAATTGGTTTCCCAGAGCGCGCAGGCGATTGCTGAGTCCATTCGTGTGCAACCTGCTGAGGCTTGGGGAGAGGAAGCGGTGCTGTTCACCGTGTTCAACACGAGTGGGTGGAATCGAAATGGAATCATTGAGATGGATCTGATTGTGGACAAAGCATTTTTACCGGAAGGTCCTAACCCTCAGGCACTTGCGCAGAAGGTGGAAAAAGATGCACTACCAGTGTATCAGCTGGTCGATTCGGATGGACAAGTGTATTCGGCAGAAATTAACGATCTGGGTGCACATTTTGGCTATGAACTTCCGAAGGATCGTTTCCGACAACCTTATATGGCTCGTAAATTAAGAGTGACTTTCCAGGCGGTGGATGTACCTTCGCTGGGATATAAGACTTATGCTCTCATTCCAGTAGAGAAGCAAGCAGAGAATGTTGAGATTGTTGAAGTGCCCGATACGAGCGAACTCATCCAGGTGCAGGGAATGATGATGGAGAACGGTCATTTGCGGGTGACGGTTGAAGAGAATGGTACGGCAACGATTGAAGATAAGGTCTCCGGTGCTGTATACAGGGGATTAAATTCATATGAGAATACCGGTGATATCGGCAATGAATATGTCTACCGTCAACCGGAGGGAGAGACAACGCTGAACACGGAGCATCTGAAGGCGGACCTGCGGATTGTGGAGCAGTCTCCGTATCGGGCAGTTATGCAAAGTGTATTACGCTGGGATATTCCTGCTGGAGCAGATGAACTGTTCGAGCTGGAGAAGCGCCAAATGGTTCCTTTTACAGAACGGAAGGCACAGCGAGTCGAGAACACTGTTCCCTTGGTGATTACGACAACGTATACGTTGGAAGCGGGTAGTAATATGGTCAAGGTAAAATCTGACTTTAACAATCAGGCCAAGGATCATCGACTGCGCGCACTCTTTCCATCCGGACTGGTGACAGAGGATCATTATGCAGATTCCATCTTTGAAATTGCCAAACGTTCCAATACACCGGCCAAAGAATGGGTGAATCCGAGTAATGCGCAACATCAGCAGGCATTTGTACATGTGACCGATGGCGATCATGGCTTGATGATTGCAAACAAAGGGCTGAATGAATACGAGATTTTACAGCATGAAGAGGGCAGTACGATTGCGGTTACGCTGCTGCGTGCCTCTTCGGAGTTGGGAGATTGGGGTGTGTTTGAAACACCGGAAGCCCAATGTCTGGGACCTCAGAGTGTGGAATATGCTATTATTCCATTTGCGGGCGATGCGGCACAGTCAGGTGCATGTGCATCCGCATACGTGTATCCGATTCCGTGGACGACTGTACAGCTAGGGACACTTGCGTATACATTTGAGCAAGAAGGTCATGCTGGAGCTGATGGGCAACAGGTTGAACTACCTCTGTCGAAGCAATGGTTAGCGTGGAATTCGCAAGGTTCGACACTGGCATTCTCCGCATTAAAGATCGCAGAGGAAACTGGAGATTTGATTGCTCGCTGGTATAATTTGAACTCCGAACCGGTTGAATTGAACGTACAAACTGGATTCGAATGTGCCTCCGTCTATGAGAGCGATGTGCTGGAACGGGTTAAGGACACGTTGGAGGGGCAAAGCCAGACGGTATCCGGGTACAAGATTGTTACACAAGGTTATGCGTTACGGTGAGTTGATTTTTGAACATCATAACTATAGAAACCTCCTGTTCACGGTAGCGTGGGCAGGAGGTTTTTGTTGTGTGCTCCGTTATGTAAAATATATCAGGGATTTGGGCAAGTGTATAAATGTCTAATAACATTAATGTCGTGATTTTATACATTTATTGTCGCGAGTTTCTATTAAAAATAGATTAAGTCTGTGATAACTTATAGATAAATGTCAGAATATTATATAGTATGGAGGTAAGATAACAGTGACCATTCGAATTGGAAAAATTAGCTTGTGGCATGTTCACGCATGGGATTACATCAAGCAGGCACAGGAACATGAGGATACAGTCATCGCCGCTGTATGGGATGAAGATGCCAAGCGTGGTCAGGAAGCGGCTGAACGTTTAAACGTACCATTCTATGCTTCACTCGAAGATATGTTGGCCAAGGATGACATCGATGCCGTTATTATAGATGCGCCAACCCGCATTCATGAAGAAGTGATCACCGCTGCTGCAAAAGCAGGTAAACACATTTTCACGGAGAAAGTTATTGCTTCGACACAGGCGGAATCCAATAGAATCCTTAATGAGGTAAAGGCAAACAAGGTCAAGATGACAGTATCCTTACCTCGACTGAATGCAGGGTATACGTTAACGATTCAGGATGTCCTTAACCAGGGATTACTTGGTAAAGTGACTTATGTTAGAGCGCGTTTATCGCATGATGGAGCAATTTCCAACTGGTTGCCTGAACACTTCTATGATCTGAAGGATTGTCAGGGCGGTGCGCTGATTGATCTGGGCTGTCATCCAATGTATCTCGCCAAACTGTTTCTGGGTCAGGAAGTAACAGCGGTTAATGCGAACTTTGGATATATTACAGGTAAAGAAGTGGAAGATAATGCCGTTGCAACCTTGTTTACGGATTCTGGAGCAGTCGGCGTTGTTGAAGCCGGTTTTGTGAACAGCCATTCTCCATTTACGATTGAGGTTCATGGTACGGAAGGTACGCTTCTGTACGGAACACCTGATGAAAAACTATTGATTCGCACGAAAGCAGTACAGGGACAGTATCAAGAGTGGACTGAACTTCCTTTGGCAGACCAAAGAGAAAGCGCATTCAATCAATGGGTTGCACATATACAGAATGATACGGATGCAACTGAAAACGTGCAGATCGCTATGGAGCTGACCCGTTTGATGGAAGCAGCGAATCTCTCTGCCAAAGAAGGGCGCAGAATTACTCTGAAAGAGTTGAAGGGTTAGTTTTTATTAAGGAGGTGTGCAATCTTGAGCCTGTATCCTTATGAGAAAATGCTTGAACGGCAGGATCTCCTGGAGAGACTGGATATTCTAATGGTATGGGGACATTATGAGATTCGCGTGATGCGATTTCATTTGACTTCTTTTCCAGCGGGCCGAGTTGTGGATTTCCATAATCATGCGGAGTTTGAGTTTCATTTTATCCCGAGAGGTAAAGGTAAAGTTATTCTGGATGATCAGACACATGCGCTCTCGGAAGGTATGCTTTATTTGACTGGACCAGGTGTCGTTCATTATCAGGAGGCTGATGCTAAAGAGGACATGGATGAACTATGTCTTCATGTGGATATCGTTCACAAGCCAAGAGAACATGTCGATCCCTGGGAAGCAGCAGAATCCGAGGAAACGATGGAAAAGCTGAGAACGCTTCCGCTTACTCCGGTGAATGATTATCATCGGGCGATGCATTGTTTTTTGGAAGCCTATGAGGCATGTGATCAGAAATTGTTAGGTTATTATACGTCGATCAAGCAACTGGTTATCAGCATATTACTCAAAACCGTGCGAGCATACGACACCGGGGGGAATCGACCGGAAGCCCCTGTGCGGGATATGTCGGTGTATCGTTATGAGTATGCAGTGCAATATATGGAGGCGAATCACCCTACAGTGGTCACGCTGGAACATGTAGCAGAGAAACTTCATATTAGCAGCAGACAATTGCAGCGAATTTTCTACCAAGTACAGCCGGAGATGCCGTTCAGCCGTGTGCTGGAGGATATTCGTCTGCGCGCCGTGTGCCGCAATCTGGAAGAAAGTAACGTATCCATTGAACAGATCGCTCTTGCTTCAGGATTCAATAATGCCAACTATTTGCATGCTGTATTTCGCAAACGTCTGGGGATGACCCCGTCGGCTTTTCGTAAAATGAAACAACCAATACTTAAGTGAGGGTGAATATATATGAGTAAAGTATATCGTATCGGAATTGTTGGCTGTGGTGGAATCGCGAATGGCAAACATCTGCCGAGTCTGAGTAAATTAGATAATGTTGAACTGGTGGCTTTCTGTGATATCGTTAAGGAACGTGCGGATGAAGCCAAACAGAAATATGGCACTACTGAAGCCGAAGTCTACACGGATTATCAGGAATTGCTTAAGGATGAGTCTTTGGACATTGTGCATGTACTTACCCCGAATATTTCTCATGCCGAGATTTCTATTGCTGCCCTGGAAGCGGGGAAACATGTCATGTGTGAAAAGCCAATGGCGAAGACATCTGCTGAAGCACAGCTCATGCTGGAAGCGGCAGAACGTACCGGCAAAAAACTGACCATCGGATACAACAACCGTTTCAGAGAAGACAGTCAGTACTTGAAGAAGGTGTGCGAAGCGGGTGACCTGGGTAATATTTATTTTGCCAAAGCACATGCGATTAGACGTAGAGCAGTACCAACCTGGGGTGTTTTCCTGGATGAGGAGAAACAAGGTGGCGGCCCGTTGATTGACATTGGTACGCACGCACTTGATCTGACGCTCTGGATGATGGATAACTATCAACCAAAAGTTGTGCTGGGTACGACCTATCATGAGCTTTCACAACGTGAAAATGCGGCCAATGCCTGGGGCCCGTGGGACCCAAAACAATTCTCCGTAGAAGACTCGGCCTTTGGCATGATTGTGATGGAGAATGGGGCAACGATCATGCTGGAATCCAGTTGGGCACTGAACTCACTGGATGTGGATGAGGCGAAATGTAGCTTGAGCGGTAGCGAAGCGGGTGCGGATATGAAGAACGGACTGCGCATCAATGGTGAGAAATTCAGCCGTCTATACACCAATGAGATTGAACTGAGTGCAGGCGGGGTAGCTTTCTACGATGGTAAGAGCGAGAGCGCACCGGATGTGGAGATGAGAAAGTGGATTGAAGCGATTGAGAACGATCAGGAGCCAGTCGTTACACCGAAACAAGCGCTGGTTGTATCTCAAATCCTGGAAGCACTCTATGAATCTGCTCGCACAGGCAAGGCTGTGTACTTGAATAACGGTAGCGAAGCATAGAAAAGGCTTAAAACAATAGATTACAAAACCCTTTGTCCTGTTATTTGGGGCAGAGGGTTTTTGGTGTTTTGGATACTAGCTATTGGTCCATACCAGACTCTGTTTCGGCACATATGATGAGAGAAAAATGAGCTGAAAAGAGGGTATGTTTTGACTAAACACAAAATGGGTCATGGTGTTTCCATTGTTGTATGTACCAATCGGCCGCAATTTTTTGACAACATCCTGCAAAATTACAATCGGCAGCGTTATAAAAGCAAAGAATTGATCATTGTCCTGAATCATGACAGTATGAATCTGGCATTATACCAAAACCGGGTTCGGAATCTTGCCAATGTTCATGTATATCAAGTTCCGGAGAGCATTTCCCTAGGACAAAGCCTGAACGCTGGCATGACAAGGGCACGCTTTTCGTTGATTGCCAAATTTGATGATGATGACTACTATTCGCCGTATTATTTAACAGAGCAGGTGAGAGAACTTAGACGGACCAAAAGTGATATTGTGGGTAAACATTCGTGCCTCGTCTATTTGGGCGCATCCAAGACATTGTTGGTCAGATCTCCTGCTGAAAAAAATAAACCGGTTGAATTTGTTCAAGGGGGCACTATTTTATTCAAAAGAGAGATCTTGAAAAAAGTCCGCTTCACGGACCGTTCAATAGGGGAAGATGTGACCTTCCTGAGACAATGCAGGAAAAGAGGATTCAAAGCGTACGCGACCTCTCCTTACAATTATGTCTATCACCGCAGACAGAACAAAAAGAGTCATACCTGGAGAGCGGATGACAGCTTTTACCTGGAGGGAAGCAAAAAACTTGCGGTTACAGAGGATTTCAGACCCTATGCTAATAAAAAGTTATAGTCTGTAATCGTAGTGCCCGTATGTCGTCAAATAACGAAAGCGAAGATGCATCTGCTGCGTGTAGATGCGTCTTTTTTGTGCCAAAATGCTTCAATTTGGAGGTGATTAGAAAAAAAATATGAATTTACTTGAAAAAAAGTATTGCATATAAGTTTAGTCGGAATTATATTAATGGTATAAGGTCTAGACCATATACAGATCGGAGTGTTTAGATGTCCAGTACGTTTTCATTTCGTTTTGAGAAAGTATCCACCAAAAAGGTTAGTGAGTTCATTAGGGAACAACTGGAAGAAGCCATTATTTTGAAAGAATTAATGAGTGAAGAACAGCTTCCAGCCGAGCGAGATCTGGCAGAGATTTTTAACGTAAGCCGGATTACCGTTCGTGAGGCACTCTCTTCACTGGAAGAGAAAGGCTTGATTGAGAAAAGGGTGGGTGCCAAAGGCGGAACATTTGTACTGCCTCTGACAGCCAATTCGCATAAACGGACCAGAGAAGAAATTAAACGGGATTGGTCACAGATGCTGAAGGTGTTCGAATATCGAACCATCATCGAGCCGGAGGGAGCTTTTCTCGCTGCTGAGCGGATCACCGCAGGCGAACTGGAGCTGCTTGAGGGTTACATGGAGCAAAGTATAGAGCCAGACTGCACAAGGGAATGGTTCAGGGCGCTGGATGTGAAATTTCATCTGACCATCGCCAAGGCTTCGGGGAATCCATACTGTGAGAGAGCCGTCAGACAGATTCGGACGAAAATTAATCCGGCTCTCGACCTGATGCCTTATGATGACCGGATACGTACCGTCAACCACGGTGTACATATGGAGATTCTTGAAGCATTGAAAGCCCATGATAGCATCAAGTCTAAGGAGACGATGAAAAGGCATATCGAATTCTCAGCGGATGCAATCTATGCCCGTTTGGTTTCTGAATCGGACAAAAATGAAGGGAATGACAGCAAATGAATCGTTCAGAACTAATACAGCTGGCTCAGCCACTACAAGCCCAGTTAAGTGCTTGGCGCAGAGATTTACATCAGCATCCGGAAATCGGCTATGAGGAGCATCGCACATCCGCTATCGTAGCTGAGCATCTGGAAAGCCTGGGGTTGGAAGTTACACGCAATGTCGGACAGACCGGGGTTACAGGCCTGCTTCGCGGAGAGACAGATGGACCAACCTTTGCCTTGCGCGCAGACATGGATGCTCTGCCAATCCAGGATCAAAAAGCGGTGGAATACCGCTCGCAAGTGGAAGGCAAAGCGCATCTGTGTGGACATGACGCTCACACCTCCATCCTGATGGGAGCCGCCCAACTGCTTACTGGTCTTGGAAGACCGAAATCAGGCAACATCAAATTTATTTTCCAGCCAGCCGAAGAGGGACTTGCAGGTGCAAGAGCCATGATCCAGGACGGTGTTCTGGAGAATCCAAAGGTTGATGCCATCGCAGGATTACACATGACACCTGGACAGAACACGGGAACCTTGGGTGTAAGTCAGGGCGTTGCTTTTGCATCAGCTGATCCCTTGATTATCAAGGTGTTTGGCAAGGGTGGGCACGCAGCTCGTCCGCATGAGGGTATTGATGCGATCGCGGTATCCGCTCAGGTCATCACCGCATTGCAAAATATCGTCAGTCGGATGGTTGATCCACTTGAACCGGCAGTAGTCACGATTGGCAAAATCACGGGAGGTTATATGGGAACAGCCATCGCCCCCGAAGTGGAGATGATCGGTACGGTTCGTACACTCTCACCTGCCATTCGTGAGCGGATGCCAGCTTTGATCGAGCAGGTTGTTAAAGGGGTCTGTGATTCTTTTGGAGCTGGATGCGAAGTTGTCTACGGCGATGGATACCCTGTTGTCGTGAATGATCTCGGCATGGTTGACCTGCTAACAGAGACTTGTGATCAGGTTAATGCGGAGAAGGGATGGACTTATATCAAACCTTCTACAGGGGGCGAGGATTTCGCTTTTTATTGTGAACAGGTTCCGGGTGTGTTTTTCAGACTAGGATCTGGGAATGATGAGGAACGTACTCGTTATCCACTTCACCATCCCATGTTTGATCTCGATGAGACAGCGATGCCTTATGGTGTGGGCATGTTGTCTGCAGTAGCACTTGAATTTTTGGCACGGAATACAACTTCTGAGGGGGAGCAATCACAATGAAAAAAAGACAATGGACAGGCTTGTGGATAACGTTACTGGCAGTCGTAATGGTACTCAGCGCTTGCGGAGGAAAATCGACAAGCACGAATGATGGTTCCGCATCAGAAGGAACGGGCAGTGGAAGCGCAAGTACAACACTGACCGTTGCTGCAGCAACAGATATTGAGAGTTTCGATCCGCACAACAACAACAACACCTCCAGTGAGGCGGTTCTGGTCAACGTTTTTGATTATCTGATCAAAAATGACAGTGAACAGAAAAAAGTTGCTGGACTTGCGACATCATGGGATCAGGTTGATGATACAACGTGGAGATTCAAGCTGCGTGAAGGTGTTACCTTCCACAATGGCGATCCATTCACTTCAGCAGATGTAAAATACACGCTGGAGCGCGTAGCCAAGGACGAGACACTGAAACAAAACAGTTATTTCAAAAATATCGTAGAAGTTAAAGTGGTGGATGACTATACCGTAGATATTATCACAGATGGTCCAGATCCGTTGCTCCTGAACCGTTTGTCCAAAATGGGAGCAGGCATTCTGCCAGCAAAATATATTGCGGATAAAGGATTCGATACTTTCCTGAAACAACCGGTAGGCACAGGCCCTTACAAGTTCAGTAAATGGACCAAAGATGATCGTGTGGAACTGGTGAAAAACGAGAACTACTTCGACGGTGAACCAAAATGGAATGAAGTGGTATTCCGCGTTATTCCTGAAGCCTCCACACGTGTATCCGAATTGCTTGCTGGTGGTGTGGATGTTGCGTCTTCCATTCCGTCCACTGACATTGCCCGGATCGAAGGCGAAGCAGATAAGAAGATTGTCAAAGCGCCAATCCAACGTGTGCTCCAGTTGATCTTCCGTCAGACAGAAGGCAGCATCACAGCTGATCCGAAAGTACGTGAAGCGATTGACCTGGCTATCGACAAACAAGGGATCGTGGACAGCATTGCCGGCGGAGCAGGTATCGTAACCCGCACATCCGTAACACCAGGCAACTTCGGTGCTGATCCTTCATTGTACAAAACATCACTTTATGATCAAGAAAAAGCCAAACAGTTGCTGCAAGAAGCTGGCTATGCGGAAGGTGAAGCCGAGATGACCATCTCCGTTTCCGCACAGTACAAAGAACAGGCTGAAGTTGTTGCAGCAATGCTGGAACAAGCCGGATTCAAAATCAATCTGGATGTCCTGGAAGCAAGTGCATTCAGTGAACGTTACAGCTCCAAATCATTCAAAGAAATCTTCATGATTGGTATTGGTAACTCCTTGTTCGATGCTTCGAATAACTACAATCGTTATATGTTGGAAGAAGCAAAAGACGAGTCGGATTACAACAACCCTGAAGTAGAGAAACTGCTTCAATCGGCATTGGTGAACATGGACCCTGCGTCTCGTGAGAAAGAGTATCAGCAAGTACAACAGATCTTCTCTGAAGAACGCCCAGCCGTATATCTGTACCAAATGGAAGGTGTCTACGGAACAAATGCTAAAGTGAACTTCGCGCCACGCAGTGACGAGATGTTCTATGCTGACGAGATTACACCTGTTGCACAGTAACATCGGGTATAACAACCGGTCATTGAAAAGATAGGCCGTGAACGGCAGGGACTGGATAACCATGTTCCTGCCGTTCTTTTTTAAAAGGGAGGTGAACAAGGAATGGGCAAATACGTACTTAAGTCACTACTGCAGATCATTCCGGTGCTGTTCATTGTTTCATTAATTGTGTTCATTTTGGTTCGAGTCACCGGTGATCCGGTTGCGCTAATGTTGCCTGAAACGGCTACCGCTGAAGATCGTGCTGTCTTGACGCAGGCACTTGGTTTGGACCAGCCTTTATATACGCAATACGTGAAGTTTCTGGGCAGTGCGATACAGGGAGACTTTGGTCAATCTTTTCGCTACAATCAGCCTGCGTTAGAGCTTGTGCTGGAGAGATTGCCTGCCAGCTTTGAACTGGCTGTAGCCGCCATGTTTTTTGCTGTACTTATGGCTGTGCCACTTGGAGTCATTTCAGCTGTCAAACGCAATACGTTTACCGATCTCATTATTTCAGGAATATCCGTCATTGGTAAGGCGATGCCAAACTTCTGGATGGGGATTATGCTTATCCTCTTGTTCTCCGTCATGCTGGGCGTATTGCCGGTATCTGGTCGCGGAGGATTGTCACATCTGATCTTGCCGGCCTTTACACTTGGTGTTGGACTGGCTGCGCAGATGACCCGACTGATTCGCTCCAGCATGCTGGAGATTCTCAACCAGGACTATATTCGAACAGCTCGCAGCAAGGGGCTTGGCCGGATGGTTGTCATTGTAAAACATGCATTTCGGAACGGATTGATTCCGGTCGTGACAATTATGAGTTTGCAGTTTACAAGTCTGATCGGGGGCACTTTGATTACGGAAACGGTATTCTCCTGGCCTGGACTGGGTCAGTTGCTGGTCGTTGCAGTCAACACACATGATATGGCGATTGTACAGGCAGCGGTGTTTGTCATTGCCTTTATCGTTGTAGTAATCAACATCTTGACGGATGTAGCTTACAGGCTACTTGATCCGCGCATCAAATACGACTAGAAGGAGGTGCAATCATATGACAGGCAGCAATGAAATGCCAATTCCGGGTACAGAACAGGAACAAGACAATGGGCGTGCACCAACCGGATTTCGTTATATCTGGCAACAACTGATCATCAGCAAGACCGGAATGTTTGGTGCTGTGCTTGTATTGTTGGTTGTGTTAATTGCCATAGGTGCACCTCTATTGACGAGTCATGATCCGGCAGCGGTGAATCCGCTGGGCCGACTTAAACCACCAGCATGGCTTGAGGGCGGAACGGCCGAATACTGGCTGGGTACCGATAATCTGGGTAGAGACATGTGGAGCCGCATTGTATATGGTGCCCGGGTTTCCTTAATCGTGGGTATGGGTGCCGTAATTGTGTCAGGAATCATTGGCGCCATTCTGGGGCTGGTATCCGGATTCTATGGGAAATGGGTGGATGCCGTAATCATGCGTGTAGGTGATGCATTCATGGCGATTCCGACCATTCTGTTCATGCTTGTTGTAATGGCAATTGTTGGCCCGGGTATTACAACGTTGATCTTTGTCATCGGGGTGACGAACTGGGTTCCATTCACTCGTGTGGTAAGAAGTGAGGTTCTTAGTATCAAAGAGCGTGATTTTGTTCATGCGGCCAGATCAATTGGCGCGAAGAATGGAAGATTGATTCTGAAACACATTCTGCCGAATATCCTTTCATCCTTTATCGTCATCTGCGGTATGAATGTCGGCACGACAATTATTATGGAAGCTTCACTCAGTTTCCTGGGTCTGGGTATCAAACCACCCGATGTATCCTGGGGAGGGATGCTCAGTGATGGGAGACAATACGTTGCAACAAGCTGGTGGGTCGCTACATTCCCGGGACTAGCCATTACATTTACCGTACTCGGTGTTATTTTCCTTGGAGATTGGCTGCGTGATGTGCTTGATCCACGTACGGAGACAACCCATAAATAAACGGAGAAGGGAGCCATCATTATGAATCAAAGACCAATTATGCCGGAGGATCTGAATCACTATCGTTGGATCAGTCAGCCAGTGATCAGTCCGAAGGGACAAGTGGCTTATGTGGAACAGACCATAGATCAGGATAAAAACGAATATAACACGCAAATTCGAGGGATTTCGCTCGATGGTGATGAAGATATTGCACTTTCGGATGGAACAAAAGATTCCTCACCTGCTTGGTCGCCGGATGGCACACAGCTCACATTCATTCGCTCAGAGGATGGGGGCAAAGGATTATGGACGCTCCATTCAGATCAAAAAGAGCCTGTCATGCTGATATCTCCCGCACGTAAAATTTCAAGTTATATCTGGTCACCGAACGGGCAGTACATTGCGTTTACCAGCAAAGTACAACCGGAGGACCAACAGAAGAAAGCAGACGTCCAACAGGAGTCTGTACCTGAGCTGCGAGGTAAAGTCTTCGAGCGTACAACGCCGAAGGCGGAAGGGGCTGGCTGGTGGGATGGTCAATACAGCCAGTTGTTTGTATATGAGATCAAAAGCGGGGAAATCACGCAGGTGACTTCCGGGCTATGGAATATCAGCGCTCCGGCGTGGTCGCCAGATAGCAAGCAGCTTTCTTTCATTTCGAAGCAAGTAGAGGACGAGGAACTTGATGCGGATCTGCTTTACTTTACCGATGTATACAGCATTCGATTGGGAGAAAGTGATCTGTTCAAAGTGACGGATTCCAGTCTGGCGATAAGCCAATTCTCCTATTCGTCCGACGGGCAGCAGCTGATCCTGATCGCCAGTGATCGTGAGTATGGAAGCGGGAGCCACAACAGCTTATACGCTGTTCCCGTTCATCGAGGTATACCCAGGCCAATCGCACCTCAATTAGATATGCAGATTGGTAACGCGGCGCTTGGAGATATGAAGTCGGCAGGTGCGTCACCTTCTCCTATCTCGGATGCCCATCATCCAGAACGTGGTGTATATGTACTCGGAACAGATAACGGGAATGTGGACGTGTATCGCATTCAAGAAGATGGGGCGTGTCAATTGGTGACGGGCGCTGGTGAAAAGGATGTGTATCAGTATACCTTAACGCCAGATGGTATGTCCCTGGTTATCGCTGCGTTGACGGATGAACACCCTGGAGAGTTATATCGCGTGGATATCGACAGTGGTGAAATGTTCAGACTCACCCGGCGAAATGATGAATTCATGGCTGAATTGGCTGTAAATGTGCCAGTCCGTGTAGAGTTTAAGTCCTCTGATGGATGGCCGCTTCAAGGTTGGTTAGCCACACCGGCAATACGTGACACCAATGGGAAACTGCCACTGATTTTGCAGATTCATGGTGGACCCCACGCAATGTATACGGGAACATATAGTCATGAGATGCAGACACTTGTTGCGCAAGGTTACGCTGTGCTGTGGATCAATCCTCGCGGAAGTATGGGATACGGTCAGGAGTTTGCCAGAGCTTGCCGTGGCGACTTTGCCGGAGGGGATTACCGGGATCTGATGGAAGCTGTTGATTATGCCCTGGCTACATACGATTTCCTTGATGCTTCACGTCTGGGTGTGGCAGGTGGCAGTTATGGAGGAGTGATGACCAACTGGATTGTAGCGCATACCCACCGTTTCAAGGCGGCTGTAACCCAGCGTTGTATCTCCAACTGGTTGTCCATGTATGGGACGAGTGATATCGGAATTTCCTATGTTGAGGGAGTCATTGGTGGTAATCCGGCGGAAAACGCTGAATTCCTGTGGTCCCGTTCACCTCTTGCCCATGCACATCACATTGAGACGCCACTTCTGATCATGCACGGAGAGCAGGACTATCGGACACCGATTGCGCAAGCGGAGGAATTATATACTACGCTAAAACGATATGGCAAAAAGACCAAACTGATTCGTTATCCAGGTTCCAACCACAGTTTGCTGAAAAGCGGTAAACCTTCACTTCGGATCGATAGCTTCCAACAGGTGAATGCCTGGTTCAATCAGTACCTCGGGAATGAGGAGGGCGAGCAATGAGTCGAACTCAGCTGTCCATTCCTGTAGGGCTTCTTGTAGAGAATGTTCTGACAAGTGGGGAACCAAAAGAAGTGATTATTGAATGTTTACAACGTCGAGACTATTCCCGTTTGTTGCCTCTGGTTAAGGAATCCGCGATGGATTTTGATGAAAGACTACAGACAGCAGCTGATATCGGAGACGATTGGGAAAAGGCGATACGTCAAGGTTATGAGTTCAAGTTTTTGCATATTAACGGGTTGAAACGATTGCTCGATTTCCGGTTTGACCGTAAGGTGGATCGGGATTACGTTCAAGATGAGTTGTCTCTGAAGCATATTCGTCTGACCGCAGAAGAGATTGAATTGCTGCAAACGTTAATCGGTAGGCAGTGGATCGTACAAGCAGAAGAAACAGAGCAGGCAGAAGAAGGCAGAACAGATAGCGAGTTATCTTCCTGCATTCCTGTCCGTATTCAATTAAAATTCCCATAGTATGACTAGAAGAAGCCGCGATGATCGCGGTTTTTTTGCTATGTACAGGTAGAAATGAGGATGACTCAATTCAAAAGTTGAAATTTGAATTTATATGATTTATATTTAAATTAAATGATATTATTATCTATCAAAAATGCGGGTGTAAAGAGGGGGACCTAGGATGTCCATTCAAAATGTTTTGGGAAAAATTCAAATATCGGATGATGTGATCTCCAAAATTGTCGGCAAGATTGCGAATACTACCAGTGAGATTTCCTCCATGTCGACAGGACTTATAGAAGGCATCACCAAAAAGTGGAGCGGGAAAAGTCTACAAAATGGCATAGATATCCGCAAGGTAGAATCAAGACTGGAGATAAACGTAAAGGTTGTCGTTTGTTATGGAACAAAAGTGCATGAAGTCTGCAGGGAATTGCAAAACAATGTGAGATTACATGTGGAACAGCTGACCGGATTAACCATTGATACGGTGAATGTGATCGTTGAGGGGTTATCATTCAACCAACCTGCTACGAGGTTTTAGTCCAATTTCAGCTACCTAGAGGAGTGACAGCGATGAATAAGATTTCCATAACAAAAGCCAGTCCACAATCATTAGTCGGCGGGCAACTAAATCAGATGGCACTTGAATATATGGCCTATTCGCTTGCAGGTACCAAGGACAAAGGCATTATAGAGAAAACATTTAACAAGTTATGGCGTTCAAATCAGAACCGATTCAGTCACCAATATGCTTATGAAGCCAAAAAGGATAACCAAACGCTGGGCATGATCATGTGTTATCCGACTACTATAATGAACAAACTTGCTTTGCCAACGTTCTCCAAGCTGTTTGAACTTCGGAAATGGAGCTTGATTAAGTATAATCTCCAACACTGGAAAGAGTTCTACTCCATGGTGACATTAAAAGAAGCGGAGAACGACGAGTACCACATCGGAACATTGGCTACGTTGCCTGAAAGCAGAGGACTTGGTGTAGGGACACAGCTCATTCATTTTGCTGAGGAGCAAGCTATAACACAAGGTCTGTCCAATTCTTCACTTACGGTTAAAAAGGAAAACCTACTAGCTATTAAACTCTACGAGCGTTTGGGATACCAGAGAGTAGGGGAAATCAATAAACCTTCGTTATCCCTGTACAGGATGTCCAAAAAACTGGTGTAATGCTTTCTGATAGGAATAGAACAAGTAGCTAACTGGAGAGTTTCACATATATAAGCCCACATTGGAACAGTTAAAAGTGTGAGCTGGAGGGGCGCTTTATGCGTTCCTTTTTTAGTTTTCAGATTTTTCTCATAAAAAAAGTAACTTGACTTTTGTGGGTGTTTAAGCAGGTGCTTGACAGGGGTGTGGTATAGTATAAAAAGTTCTTTTAATGAAGAAAGACGGAGAAATATACAATGTGGGGTGTAACCAGTGTATCAATATAAGGATCAGGAATATGAAGCAGTACACTTTGAGGGACGTGATCTGCGCTATGGAGAACTCATAAGTTGTGTTTTCAAGCAGTGTACATTTATGAACGCTTCTATGGAAGAAATTGAAACGAGTAACTGTCGTTTTATCGAGTGTGACTTCAAAGGGGCTTCCATGAATGGTTCGATTCATACGGAATCGGCTTTTGAAAATTGCACCTTCGGTGGTGCAAATCTCTTTGCTTCCAAATTCAGCTCCTGCAAGATGACAGGCTCAGACTTTTCAGGTGCGCAAATGGATGGCATCACACTAAGTCACGGCGATTGGTCCTATACAAATCTGAGACATACACGTTTGGGGAAACAGGATCTGAGAGGAATTCGTTTCTTTGAGGCTGACTTTACGGACACGGATTTCACCAAAGCGGATTTGAGAGACTGTGATCTTACCCGAGTTGTATTAAGCAGAGCCAAGCTTCAAGGGGCCGATCTTAGAGGGGCTAACCTGGAAGGAATCGATCTGAAATCACTGGATATCAAAGGCGTACGTTTGGATCGCGAACAAGCCGTTATGTTTGTGCGCTCGTATGGTGCGAAAGTAGACTAAGTTGAGTTGAACATACACAGCATGAAGCCGCCATTAAGGCGGCTTTTTTGACTTTGAGGTTTTCCGATTCAAAGAGAATAGGCAGGAAAAAGAGATCTAAACAAGAAGTAGTTAACATAAGTTTCAACTAAAAGGAGGTTATCATGACCGTCACATTAATTATTATTGTCGCTATTATTGTCTTTGGGCTTATAACAGGCACAATCACTACGATTATGGCATTTAAACTGCTACGTAACAATAAAGAGAAACATCACCTTCGCAAGAGCATTCTGATGGACGGAATTCCAACAGAAGCAATAATTCATGATATTGTGCAGACATCATCCAGTAGGGATGGAAGGCCTGGCGTGCGATTGGATCTGACTGTAACCCAAGTTGACGGCCGCACCTTCCCAACAATTGTAGAGACTTATATTCCAATCACACATATTCCCCATTTTCAGAAAGGAAATGTCATTAACGTAAGATACATTGCGATGGGGAATGAACGAAAAGTTGAGGTAGAGGATGCCTACCTTCCGTAAGGTAGATAACGAAAGTAAAGGACAGAATCACTTGGTTTAGGAGGGTTTTTTCTGAAATTAATTAAAACATATGATGTGGATCTAAGTGAAGAATGGTCAACTCTACTTCAAGAATTACTTGTTGCCAGTTTTCCGGAAGTTTATCCAAAAGACAGATTGTTTTTTAAGCAAATACCACAGGGCAGAGTGTTAGCATTTACCCCTGATAACCAATTAGTTGGGCATGTAGGACTTGATTACAGGATGATGAATTTAAATGGAAAACCCATAAGAGTGTTGGGGATAATCGATTTGTGTGTTTCTCCGGCTATTCGCTCTCAGGGAATCGCTTCATTGTTAATTTCCGAAGTAGAAAGGATGGCCAAAGTGCGTGTTGATTTTGTCCTTTTATTTGCGGATCATGAGGAATTGTATAACAAAAATGGATTCAAAACGGTAAGCAACACATGCAAATGGTTGAAAATTGATCATGAAACCTTAACCACAGTTGGAGTTGGGACTCAAAAGGTGGAGGGGTTAATGATTAAAGAAGTTGGAACCCTTCCATGGGAAGAAGGAGAACTCGATTTTTTAGGATATCTATATTAATCTTTACGCGCTAACATGGGAGAAGGGCGCCTTGACCCATGTCGTATTCCATGTTAAGTTTTCTGTAATAAATTGTGAGTTTTCAAAGGGGTGATGGAGTGATGACGGAATTAGAGGTTGTGGATGTTTATGTGGACCTGTCAACGAACATGAAAAGTGGCATGGTTCACAATATGACTAATCAGAATCCGGCACTTTGTCCTCCTATGCATAGATCTACTTGGCGCTGAGTGGTTTATCGCCAGGTTTCTTTATTGTATAAGCGAATCTAAATTCTGATTATGTTCAAATATTAAAGTGAGGGAATCCATGCCATGTTCCATGGTGAAATCCCGTCAGTTTACTTTTATATTTCACATAAAAAGGATGATATGCATGTCTTTAATCAACGTTACCAACCTGACCTTTGCTTATGAAGGCAGTTACGATAATATATTTGAAAATGTTAGTTTTCAGTTGGACTCCGATTGGAAATTGGGTTTTACCGGAAGGAACGGCAGAGGCAAAACGACTTTCCTCAATCTGTTGCTTGGTAAATATGAATACAGCGGACATATCTCTGCGAATGTTAGCTTTGAATACTTTCCTTTCCAGGTAGAAAATAAGGGAGCCATGACCGTTGATGTCATCGGCGAGATTCATTCTGAATATCTACACTGGCAAGTTGTGCGCGAGTTTAACCTGTTGAAAGTGTCAGAAGATGTGTTGTATCGGCCTTTTGATACGTTATCCAACGGAGAACAAACAAAGGTGATGCTGGCTGCTTTGTTCCTGAAGGATAATCGATTTCTGCTCATTGATGAACCTACCAATCATCTTGATCTTCATGCAAGACAAATCGTCAGTAATTATCTTGGCAGCAAGAGTGGATTTATTTTGGTATCTCACGATCGGGCGTTTCTTGATCACAGCGTGGACCATATCCTTTCCATCAATAAGAGTAACATCGAGATTCAGAAAGGCAATTTCTCCGCTTGGTGGGAAAATAAAAGAAGGCAAGATCAGTTTGAACTTGCGAGTAATGAGAAATTAATAAAGGATATCAAGCGTTTATCCGATTCAGCCAAACGGACCGGTGGATGGTCGCATGAAGTTGAAAAAACCAAAAATGGTACGAGAAATTCCGGTTCCAAGGTGGATAAAGGATATATTGGGCACAAGGCTGCCAAAATGATGAAACGTTCCAAAAATATCGAACAAAGGCAGCAATCTGCGATTCAAGAGAAATCCAAACTTCTCAAAAACATCGAGAGTGCAGAACGTTTACAGATTCATCAGCTGGATTTTCACAAGCAGGAACTTGTTGAATTGGAACATGTGTCGATATCATACGGCTCCAATACGGTGTGTAAGAATGTCAGTATCACGGTTGAAAACGGGGGTCGTATTGCCCTGTACGGTAAAAATGGATCTGGCAAATCAAGCATTCTTAAACTTATCTGTGGTGAAGATATCCCTTATACAGGTCTTTTCCGAAAGGATCATCAGCTTAAAATCTCGTATGTGTCGCAGGACACGTCCGATCTCGGAGGGCATTTATCTGAGTATGCGGCCACACAGGGGATTGATGAAAGCCTGTTTAAATCGATACTTCGAAAGTTGGATTTTTCCAGACTGCAATTGGAGAAAGATATCTCAACGTTTAGCGCAGGTCAAAAAAAGAAAGTGCTCATTGCTAAAAGTCTTAGTGAGAAAGCTCATCTGCATATTTGGGATGAACCACTCAACTTTGTAGATGTCATTTCACGTATGCAGATCGAAGATTTACTCTTGGAATACTCGCCAACCCTGCTTTTTGTAGAGCATGATCGTGAATTTTGTACAAATATTGCAACGAGAATCATCGAACTGTAAGTAACGTGAAAGATAACCATGTTAAGAGCCGCCAAATGGCGGCTTTTAGTATTACTCGTGAGGAAGTATGCTATAATTTTATAATCTCATCCAATCATTTGATGGATGACTAGATCAATTGTAGACTAATTCGCCAAGAGGTGTAATACCAATGAAAAAGGAAATGACAACAATCAAACAAACCAGGCTCCATTCCATTTTGGACGAGGCCACCAAATTGCTGATTGAAAAACCGAATGCTTCCATGAATGAAATTGCGGAATCTGCAAAAATCGGAATCGCTACGTTACATCGATACGTGGAAAGCCGCGAACAGCTTATGGTATATCTCGGATTACGCGCAATCGAGGTGGTCAGTGAGACCATGAAAGAAATCCAACTGGATGAGGAGCATTGTGAAAAGTACATACCTGAGCTGATCGAGGCGTTGATTCCATTAGGCGACAAAATTTATTTTCTGGCTCATGACACCACCATTAACTATAATCCCGAGATTGAGGGAGCAGATCTGAAACTGAGAGAACCTGTATTACACGCGGTCGGTCTGTTACAACAGAAAGGTTATTTCCGCTCCGATCTCGATAAAACCTGGATTGTCGATGTGTTGTATTCCATCATGTTCCTGACGTGGCAGCAGGTTGTAAGTGGTCATATCGCGAGAAAAGCAGCCCCTGCGCTTGTGGTGGATACGTTTTATCATGGATTTAAGCAGCGATAGGTCAGGGTCTATCCAATGAAAAACAATAGATTTTAATACGAAAACACCCTCAAAGAATCAACTGTATCGTTAGATACACAGACTCTTTGAGGGTGTTTTTTTTGCGTTCACAACAGCGTTTCTCAGTGCGCAAGCTGCAAAAACTTGATTTTCTCACATATTCAAATATTAACAGAGTTCAGAATTTAAGATTTTCAGTTTACAAAAAATGATATAAATTTCTAGTAGATTCAAATCATTACCAAATAAAGACAAAATATTCAAGTGAGGGGGCCGGACAGAAACACCAGCAATTGTGCAGTTCGAATCAGCTTATGTACTCATTCCATCAACCCAAATCAGGAGGGATTCCATGCTTTACACCATTATTGTGCCAGTCAACCAGGACTATAACATTTTGAACCTGTTCACAGATTCGCTACTCCGGACGGTAAGCCCATCCACTCAGATTATTTTCATCAACGATGGTTCCGGCTCAGCAGTCTTTCAACATCTGGATAAACTGAAGCAAGAAGTAAGAGAAGGTGTGACCATCGAGATTCTTCAGCATGATTTTCCACTCGGTTGCGCCGTGTCGATTAATAGCGCACTGAGCCTAGCCAAGGGAGAGTACATTTTCTTCCTGGATTCTGACACCATTCTTCAACCGAACTGGCAACCGATGATGAAAGAGACACTGGATAGCGATATTACGATTGGCATGATTGGGGGCGTTCTGTTGTATCCGCAAACAGGAGGCGTGCAGCATTGCGGCATTGCTTTTGCGGACACCATCGGCCGACACCTGTTCCTGAACGCATCACCTGATGATATCCCAAAAGAAACCTTCTCTGTTCAACTGGTGGTGTTTGCCATGTTTGGCATGAAGCGGGAGGTGTATGAGACCATCGGCAACCTCGATGAGAAATTCTTTAACGGATACGAGGACTTTGATTATCAGATGCGGGCACGAGCTGCCGGATACGATACGGTCATTAATCCGAATATTCAAGCATATCACTGGGAACGCAGCAGCGGCATTCACCGCAACTTCAACCGGAAGAACAATCTGGCACGATTCTGGAAAAAGTGGGGCGGTCAAATCGAGGCTGATGTGTGGCCCTTCGTTTTCAGTCATCTGAAAGCACAACTGGAAAGCCAAGAGGAAAACCAGCAACTGCCGATTGTCGGCATTGACCTTGCCGAGGTTCGAAGTGATGCCGATACATTCTGGACCAAGCTGGAGGAAGCCGAATTTGCAAATGTAGCCGAAGTACGGGACTATTCAAACCGCTTTAATTCCAACGGGGCCATCTGGCTGCCACAGGTACTGGGCAAGGAATTGATTCATAGTGAGAACCGGTTACTGTTTTTGGTGGACAATTTCGCCCGTTTGCTGGAGAACCGCTACTGGATTGAGATGAGACATGCTCATCGAGCCAAGGATCTGATCATTGATCTGTATGGCAATGTGATCACAATGGATCGCATATACGATGGATGCTGGCCTGGAACCAAAGTTCGGTAATACACTCACAACGAAAATAAACAGGGAGGTACTTAAGGTGAAAGAAAAAGAGAGCACGCTCGATCGTGCCGTACGGTTTACCCGTAATCTGGAGTGGTTGGAACAAGTCGAGAAGGTAATTCCGAGCGGATGCAGCACTTTAGCCAAAGCACCTGAACGTTTATTTCCGGGCCATACACCCGTATGTTGTGCAGAGGCTTATAACTCCCGATTTACAGATATCGACGGGAATGAATGGCTGGATTGCGAAATGGCCATGGGTACGGCGCCATGGGGCCATGCCAGACATGAAGTCCAATTAACCGTCATTCACCAGTTGAAAAAAGGGACAAGCTTTTCTTTACCTGCCGACATCGAGCTTGAATGTGCCGAGTTGATTCTGGAGCGGTTCGAGGGGCGTTATCCATCGCTGCGCTTCACCAAGAGTGGTGCTGATGCAGTGAGTGGGGCCGTGCGTCTGGCCCGTGCCGCTAGTGGCAAAAGCAAGGTTATTGCGACAGCTTATCATGGGTGGCACGACTGGTCTGCCTACGGTTATTATGGTGGCCAGACGAAAGAACGTGGCATCCCGGTGGATATCGAGCGTTCAACGATCTGGGTCAACAAGCCTACTACGGAGCGAATTGAGGCTCAGATTACCGCGTCTCCCGAGGATATCGCATGTATTGTTCTATGCCCCAACGAGTGGAAAAAGGATGCGCTGGAGGAAGCCGTAAACCTATGTCGGTCTCTGGACATCATTATCATATTCGATGAGGTAACTTCCGGTATTCGAATGGGCAAGCAGGCTACAGCAGGAGAATATGACATCTGGCCTGATCTGCTCTGTATCTCTAAAGGTATGGCCAACGGTTTACCGCTCGCAGCGGTTATGGGGCCTGAGCACTTGATGTCTTTGTCAGGACAGGTCAGATTCAGTAATGCCCATTCCAGTGAAACGACAGCGCTCGCGGCAGCTATTGCCTGTGAACGATTAATGAAAAATGCGAAAGTATGGCCGACTTGGCGTGATCCGGCAACCCGGATCATGGATCGTCTGGAATCTGAACTTGTGTTACTCGGATTGACGGATCAATTGGAAGTGAGAGGGACTTATGCAAGCTTCTGCATTCAATCCTTGGCTGAAGATAACTTCCAAACCGATCCTTTCCGCGAGTTCATGGTGAAGAGAATGGCTCACTTCGGCATTTTCACCAAAGGATACTTTATTTTCTCTGATGCCCATACACGGGAAGAATTGCTATGGGTCGAGGAAGCGCTGTTGCAGATCCTGTCAGACTGGAAAGAGATTCAGAAGCAGGAACATCTTCATGCGATGCAACTTTCGAAAACGTTTGAAGCTTAATCCATAGATCATAATCAACAATCGACTAGGAGGAATTATTCAATGAAAGCACTCGTATATCAGGATCTCAAACAGGTGACTTACCAGGAGATTGAGGAGCCAACCATTCAAAAGCCAAACCAGGTGAAAATTAAAATCTATGGTTCCGGCATCTGCGGTACAGATCTGAATATTGTCAAAGGCAAAGTGCCTGCGAATAAAGGAACGATCATTGGTCATGAAGGCGTAGGCACAGTGGTTGAGGTGGGCGACGACGTTCGTGGTTTCAAGATCGGTGATCGGGTATTGGTTGATCCCACGCAATCTTGCGGTACCTGCTCATACTGCCGTGAGGGTCTGTTCATCTACTGCGAGAATTTTGATGATTATCAAGTAGGGATGACGACACACGGAACCTTTGCTGAATATTTTGTCGGGGACGAAAAGTATATCTATGCCATCCCGGATTCCATGAGTTGGGAAACGGCCATGATGATCGAACCACTGGGATGTGTACTTCAGACGTTCATGAAAGCAGGGACTAAGCCAAGTGACTCTGTACTGGTCCTCGGTTCTGGAGCAATCGGTTCCCTGTGTCAGCTTGTTAGCAAACGATTGGCAAGGCTTACCGTAGGCACGGAAGTTGATCCATACCGCAAAGAGTTTGCTTCAGGGATCGCGGATCATGTGTTCTATCCTCAGGATCTGAAACTGGATAAAGTATACGAGATCAATAATAACAAAAAGTTTGATATTGTAGTGGACGCGGTTGGTAACCAACTTCATGTAGGATTTGAGCTGATTGCCAAAGGCGGAAAAATTATTCCTATGGGATATGACGACAGCTATGAGGTGACGTTCAAATCAACAGCCGTGATTAATGATGGCATTAGTATCATCGGCGCGGTGGCTAATCACTCGATGATCAGTACAGCACTGAAATTTGCCCAAAGCATCCCGGAACTGGAACAGATGGTGACAGCCAAGGAACTGCTGAGTGATTATGAACAGGCCTTTAATGGAACGATTGGTTATGACATGCACACTGGAGAGAAGTTGCCGATGAATTCGGTCAAAACAGCTCTTATCCTATAAGCATGTAGACATTAGGGGGTTTGCCGCTGCGAGAAGTTTGAATTCGCAGCGGTGAAAACCGCAGAAGGAAGGGATATCGATTGAAATTGCTTCAAGATTTGCCGAAGAATCCACGCTACTCCATTTTACTCGAACCGGTATGGGCCATTCCGGGCACGATCGTTCTCTTTTACGCTCCTTTATATATGAAGGAAGCCGGACTTTCGGACATAGAAATCGGTTTAATCAATTCGGTGAATCTTTATTTTGCCTTTATCTTTCAATTGTTTGCGGGTTCCATTACGAATAAGCTGGGCCGGAAACGAACAACACTGATCTTTGATCTGCTTGCTTGGAGTGTTCCCATGTTCATCTGGGCCTTCTCCCAGAACTTCTGGCTGTTCCTGATCGCCTACTTACTGAACGCAACATCCAAGTTTGTAACGGTCGCCTTTAACTGTCTGATCATAGAGGATGTGGAGGAACACAAACGATCCAAGGTATTTGCCATTCTCAACATGATTATTACAGGGGCAGGTGTACTCACGCCTATTGCCGGGGTGGTCATTGCTGATTATGGTATTGTGCCTACACTCGCCAGCATTTACTTTGTCGGAGGCATCCTCATGACCGCCATGTTTTTCATTCGTAACCGATACACGGATGAGACCGAGGTCGGCAAGGAACTTATGGGATTGCATAGTAAAACCCGAGTGCTTCAGAGCTTGGGTTCCAGTCTGCGCCTGTTTGGAAAATCGTTCTACAAACGGAGACTTTTTCCGATTATTCTGATCACGGTGTTATCCAATCTGATTTTGCAGCTGAATTTCTTCCAGGTCATTTTCTTCAAGGAACAGTTGAAGTTTGATGACCGTGTCATTTCTTTTATTCCGGTCGTGACCGCGGTGACCGTCATGCTGCTCTATCTGGTCATCATTCCGCGACTGAAACGGCGTTCGGAAGAAAAGTATGTTGGTTTTTCCATCGTGCTTAGCACGGTCGGAGCCATTCTGTTTCTATTGATCCCTGTGGGGAATATAGGGATGTTGTTTCTCACGCTAATCGTGCTTGCTGCGGGTAACTTCATTTTGCAGACGTACCGGGATTCCCTGCTGATGAACCGATTGGGTACGCATGAGAAAGCCGATATGTTCTCGGCCGTGCAGACCGTCATGACGCTTACAGCCATTCCATCCGGTTACCTGACGGGCCTGCTCTACCATCACAATCCAACACTGTTATTCAGCGTCATTCTTGGTCTATATGTTGTACTCATGGTCATTATGTTTTTCCTGCCAGATCCGCAAAAGCACTCCCAAGTGCTGGAACCTTACAAAAATATGTAGAAAAAGGGGTTTACTGTATCTGGAGCGAATATGTAGTACAGAAAAAAACTAGAACTACCTCTAGAACATATTTTAACTTGGGAGGCTGCTACAAATGACTAACGTAATGACAACAGAAGCACGGAAGCAATGGAGCTGGATGAACGAGCCCGAAAGCTGGTCCTATACCGATCAGGGAGGTGTGCTGGTGGAAGCGAAGGCGGACACCGACTTTTTCCAGGACCCTGCGGGCAAGCATATTCGTGCAACTGCTCCTTTCTTGTCCATGCCTGTGCCTGGCGATTTCGAAATCACAACCCAATTAACCGTTGATATGAAAAATCAATATGATTCCGGATGCCTTATGGTGATGGCGGATGATCTTAACTGGTGCAAAATTTGTTTTGAGTATGATGGCAAAGTGCCTACCATCGTGTCGGTGGTGACACGTGATGGTTCATCGGATGATTGTAATTCGGTGGAAGTCTCCGTACCTAATCCCTATCTGCGTATACGCAAAGTAGAGGGCTGCATATCATTCTTTTATTCACCCGATGGGGATGAGTGGAAACTAATTCGTTATTTCGGCATGCCGATACAAGGGGAACTTCGAGCTGGATTAGTTGTTCAGTCGCCGACTGGAACGGGCTGTACGTGTCACTTTTTATCGGTGAACGTTACTCATCCGGACTTGACCGCACGTTTCTAATCCGCTCCCCCGGCCGATCATTGGAGGGAGAACAGGTTCATGGTAAAAGCATTTATATTTGATTTTGATGGACTTATTGTCGATACAGAGACACCCTGGTATTATGCATTTCGCGATATTTATGAAGAGCACGGAGTGGAACTTGGTCTGGAGCTTTGGTCGAAAAATGTGGGGACATCCTTTGAGGAGTTTCATCCATATCTATATCTAGAGCAGGCACTCCAAAAAAAGATAGATCATGATCATATCAAACTGCTCTCTGAACAAAAATACGAAGTCTATTTGGGACAGGCCGCCATTCTTCCAGGGGTGTATGAATTGCTTCAGTCTGCGAGGGAAAAGAGGATTCAGCTTGCGGTTGCTTCCAGCTCCACACGGGACTGGGTGCATGGTTACTTGCAGAAATTAGGCATTTTCGATTATTTCACAGTCGTTCATACATCCGAGGATGTAAAGCGAGTGAAACCGGACCCTGAACTGTACCTTCTTGCTCTCCAGAGTCTTGGGATCGAGGCTTCCGAAGCGATTGTGTTCGAAGACTCACCTAATGGCTTGAAGGCAGCCAATGCAGCAGGTATTCGGTGTATCATCGTACCTAACGAGGTAACGCGTGGTCTGGAATTCGCCATGCATGAACTGCGGTTATCCTCGCTGGCCGAGATTGATATGGAGGCGCTTTAATCCAGATAATGCTTGCGTAGCTCGATAGGGGAGATCCCTTCGTATTTTTTGAACACTGATCCAAAGTAACTGGCACTGTTGAAACCAACGGCTTTGGCTATTTCATGAGCGGTCGTAGCGTTATTTTCGATGAGCATTTCCTTGGCTTTCAACAGCCGATATCGCATCAGATACTCCAATGGAGTCATTTGAAATTCTTTTTTGAATATCCGATTGAGGTGCTGCTCGGTAACGTCCATCTGCTCAGCCAACATGGGGAGAGAAATATCCTGATGATAATTTTGTTTGATAAAAGTAATGATTTCATCCAATCTTAATCGGGCATCAGAACGTTCGTAAGCACTATAGCGTTCACCTTCAATGGTTAATCTGACCAAAAGCATGTACAGTAATGCGGAGACGTGCCAGATCTGATCCTTGTGCCGGGACTGCAGCGCCAACGTAATTTCACGCAACAGGATATGAAGCATTCCATCCGGCTTGAAGGCGCGCAGCTCCCCGATCTGCAAGGTATGCAAGAACCGTGGCAATAAATAGCCATTGAAAGACAGACAATCAAATCGTAATGAATCACTCAGATTGTGGTAACGGTAGGTTACCTCCGGGAACAAAATGAGAGCGGTCCCTTTTTTGATCGAAAATTCATGATTTTTTGCTGCGATTCGCCCTGTTCCTCCGATGCACTGTACAATGCTGTAATCCCGTGAATGGTCGCTCCAATTCATCAATTCATCAACGGTCAACTGGTTTTGCCCTGTAATCATGAGCGGCATATCGGTATCCATCGGATTCCCCATACTAGGTTTCGGCATCGTCGTGTTATTCCTCTTTTCGTTAAAGGATCATGTGCGTAAGTGGCGTGGTTACAGCGTTAAAAGAAACCTAGAAAGAATTATATTACATAAATGGAATAATTTTAATTGAATGACGGGCAATATATAAAACGTTTTCATATAAATGCTTCAACAATTCTTTATTGGATGAATGAGTATGAACTGTGGTCTGATCAGCCTCTATTTATGGATCTAAAAGTACGGCCTGCCTTGCCAACAGAATGCGAAACGGTATACGCTATAAGGAATGAGTGATTAAAGAAAGGGATGCAAACATGAAGAAAGTCATCGTAGTCGGATCGGGTATTCTGGGGGCATCAACAGCCTATCAATTAGCCAAACATGGCGCAGAGGTCATCATCGTAGATCGAAAAGATATAGGACAGGCAACGGATGCAGCTGCCGGTATCATCTGTCCATGGCTGTCACAGCGTCGCAATCAGGACTGGTATCAGCTCGCCAAGGCTGGTGCGCGGTTCTATCCGGGCATCATAGCGGAGCTTAAAGCCGAAGGAGAAACGGAAACCGGTTATGCTCAAGTGGGCGCGCTTAGTATTCATACGGATGTGGACAAAATCAATAAGATGGAAGAGCGGGCCCATCTTCGCAAAGCAGCTGCGCCGGAGATTGGCGACATTACACCTCTTGATGCCAAAGAAACCCGTGATCGTTTTCCTCTACTGGATGAACGTTTTCAATCGGTACATATCAGCGGTGCTGCACGTATAGATGGAAGGGCGCTGCGCGATGCCTTGATCCGGTCTGCACAGCGAAATGGAGCGGAAGTGATCCATGGAGACGCCACGCTTCAATTCGAAGCGGATCGGGTCATTGGTGTGAGTATTAATGATCGGCGTTTCCTGGCAGATGAAGTCGTTGTCTGTGCAGGTGCATGGGCCAACGAACTGCTGAAGCCACTCGGCATACACTTTAAAGTGCATTATCAAAAGGCACAAATTATGCATCTACATGTCACGGATGGGGAGGATACAGGCCGCTGGCCTGTGATCATGCCACCTTCTGATCAATATCTGCTGGCCTTTGATCAACAGAAGATTGTGATTGGTGCCACTCATGAAAATGATGTGGAGGGTTATGATACAAGAGTAACTGCAGGGGGCATGCAGGAAGTTTTGAATAAAGGTCTGGAACTGGCGCCGGGGCTAGCCAATAGCACATTTCAGGAGGTAAGAGTTGGGTTCCGTCCGTTCACACCTGGCTTTCTGCCAGTAATGGGGGCTGTTCCAGGCTGGCAAGGTCTGATTACCGCGAATGGACTTGGAGCCTCTGGACTGACCATGGGTCCTTTTATCGGGAGTCAACTGGCGAAACTAGCTCTAGGCATGGAACTGGATATCGATATTGAGCCCTACACTGTTGGCAAAGCAATGGATGAAATTGAAAGAGGTGAGTCATGACATATTCACAACGTGTATCCGATGGAGCGAACTCGTCCGACATCATATATCTGGAGCATCAGATCGGTACGACAAAAGAAAAACTGCGCATAGCTTTGGAGAAACAAGAAACATACAAAAGCGAATTGTCGGAATTGAAGTCATCACCAATCAGGAATGCATCGGAAGACAATTCTGAAGAGCAAGTCTTAATGGAGAAGGCAAGCCAAACGAAGAACTTGATTGAAACCCTGTCTGAACAACTGGAGCAACTACAGGAAGCATTAGCGAAACTAGGCGATTGATTGGTTCGTATGGCTTACCTCTCTGAGACATCGACAGAAATAATATACGATACGTATAAAACAAAAACCCCTTATATTAAGGGGTTTTTCTGATTTGGTTCAAATGGTTTATATCAATAAATGAACGAATGGTATAAAATGGAATCAGGTGCTGAACTGTCAATTCAGGTACCCATGTAACCAATCACGAAACTATGCTGAGAGGTGGATTCCAAATGTATAAAGAAGTGATACGTGTTGAGGACATCACGGGGTTTCAGTCCAGATCTGAAGAGTTTTTCCCACTTCACTGGTTTCGAAAAATGCTGTCTGAGCATCCAGTGTATTATCACGAAGATACAGACACATGGAATGTGTTCAGATACGATGATGTGAAGCAGGTCCTCAGTAATCATGAGTATTTTTCGGCCGAAGGAACCCGGACGACCGTTGCCGTTGGAGCAAAGAACAATGAAGGCACACCTCCAGACAAATTAAACATATCAAGTATCGATCCTCCCCGTCATCAAAAAAGTCGTTCGTTGTTATCCGCTGCTTTTACACCGCGTAGTCTGAAAAACTGGGAGCCACGAATTCGCAACATTGTAGAGCAACTGGTAGCCGATATTGAGCCAAATACGACCATTGATATTGTTCAAGCGTTGGCCGCTCCACTGCCTTCGATGGTTATGGCCGATCTGCTTGGCATCCCTCTTACAGACAGCCATCGCTTCAAGAACTGGGTAGATATTCTGTTTCAACCCATCAATCCCAAGACGGCTGAGGAGAGTGAACTGAAAAAGCAAACTGCAGCTCAAGAGTATTATCAATTCCTGTATCCTATTGTGGTTCATAAACGGACTCATCCTGGTGAGGATATCATTACCGATCTGTTGAACGTGGATGTTGAGGGGGAGAAGTTCACGGAGGATGAGGTTGTTCGCACGACCATGCTTCTGCTTGGAGCCGGTATAGAGACAACGAGTCATATGGTTTCAAATACGTTCTATTCCTTCCTCTACGATGACCCGAGCTTGTATGGCCAACTCAGGCAGAACCCCGAATGGGTTCCGCTCGCAGTGGAAGAAATGCTTCGTTATAGGTTCCATAATGCCAAGCGGCATCGGACAGTAAAGCAGGATAATCAACTGCTCGGAGTGGATTTGAAAAAAGGAGATGTTGTCATCTCCTGGATGAGTGCAGCCAATATGGATGAGCAGATGTTTGAAGACCCCTTTGAGCTGAATATTCATCGTCGGAATAACAAAAGACATCTTACCTTTGGTAATGGCCCACACTTTTGTCTAGGGGCCCCGCTGGCAAGAATGGAACTAAGCATTGCCTTGACAGCATTTGTGGAGAAGATTGCTCGGATTGAACCGGTGGAGTCCTTTGATCTGGAGAATAATCTGGCCACTTCAGCTCCGGGGCAGTCGTTGACCCATCTGCCAGTGAAGATCGTTGGGTAGAGGGAAAGGTTCATACGGGATACAACCTAAAAAGCGGCAGATCAGACGTAAACGTCTTGATCTGCCGCTTTGTTATGCAAGCAAGTATGAGGCTGGACACCTTAATTTGAATTCATGGAAACTTTTTGTCTTACCACCTGTTTGATTTCTTCCTCTTTGGCTTGTTTGGTGCGTTTGATAAAGAAGGAAAGGACCAATCCCACAACAGCGATACCGATGATAACAACATAAGCATCATTGATACCCTGGATCATGGATTCTGTAGCAAGCTGTTTTTGACTGAGACCATTGGCTGCACCAGTCGCCATCATATCCTGTACGTGCGCTGTTGTACGGGAGGTCATGACACTTACGAGTAATGAAGTGCCTACAGCACCAGCCACTTGTCTGACGGTGTTGGAGATAGCTGTACCGTGTGCACCAAGTCTTGGTGGCAGTTGGTTAAGTCCCGCAGTCTGAATCGGCATCATGAGCAGAGCCATACCAATTCGGCGGCCGGTAGACATTAATACCAGGTAACCATAACTGGTTGAATCCGTTAAGTCGATGAATCCAATTGTTGTCACGATGGTGATCACCATCCCGATAACGGCGAGCCATTTCGCTCCAAATCGGTCAAACAATTTTCCGGCTACTGGCATCAGGAAGCCCATGACAAGAGCACCCGGAAGGAGTAATAATCCGGACTCCAGTGCAGTGTAACCACGTGCGTTCTGGAGATACAAGGGAAGCAACATCATGTCAGCATACATGATCATTGTAATCGCGATACTAATGACCGTGGTCAAGGAGAACATGTTGTATTTGAATGCCCGCAGATCAAGCAGCGGAGTTTCAGAAACGAGCTGTCTCCATGTAAACAGGGCAAGAGAAACAATCCCAGCCGCAATGCAGATAAGAACTTCTGCACTTGACCATCCCAGACTTCCTGCTCTGCTGAAACCATAGAGCAATGCGCCAAATCCGATCGTGGACAGCACCACACTGATTGTGTCGAACTTTGTGTTGACCCGATCGGATACATTCTTCAGGTATACAAACGCAAAAGCAATGACAATAAGAGTTAATGGAATCATGCCGTAGAACATCGTTTGCCAAGAGTAGTTCTCGAGAATATAACCGGCAAGGGTAGGCCCGATTGCAGGGGCAAAAATGATGGCAAAACCAACCATACCCATTGCAGATCCTCGTTTTTCAGGAGCAAACAAGGTCAAAATAACGTGCATTAAGAGCGGCATGATAATGCCGGCACCCGCTGCCTGAATCATACGTCCTGTCAGCAGTGTGCCAAAGTTATCTGCAAGAGCAGATACGATAGTACCAATCAGGAAAATAAACATGGAAGCTTGGAATAATTGCTTGGTTGAAAAGCGTTGCATGAAGTAGGCCGTAATGGGGATAAGCACCCCGTTCACCAGCATGTAACCTGTCGTTAACCATTGTGCAGTTGCGGCGGAGATGTTAAAATCACCCATCAGTTCCGGTGTAGCAACACTCATGATCGTTTGATTCAACGTTGCAAGGAAGGCTCCCAAAATCATGATAAACAGGATGGGGCCTTTCTTTACGGATAATTCTTCTTGTACTCTAGCCTGACTCAATCCTTTTCATCCTTTCAATCCACACGTGACTAAATTTACAACGTGTTGTATAGTTTACATTGTATTTATTGAATTATATACATATTCGGACAGATTACAATTTACGTTATGACGTGTTTTCGTTGTTTATTTTACAAATAAAATGAATTTGTTGTGTAAATCAAAAATAAACGACTGATTGTTTAAAATTGTAATGTTTAAAATTTGATAGGAGGGATACACGTGAAAGACGAGAAGAAATCAGCCGTGGACCCAAGAATATTGCGAACACGTCAGTTAATTCGAGGTGCATTTGTTGAATTGCTGCAGGAAATGGATATTGAGAAGTTGTCAGTCAACAAAATTGCCGAACGAGCGACGATCAATCGGGTAACCTTCTACCTGCACTATCGTGATATTACGGATATGATGGAGAAGATGGCCGACGAGATGATCGAGAATATTCAACGGATCGTGGATGAATATGCCCCTCATTTTGAGAAACAAAGGACGGAAGAGGCTTGGCCTGTTCTGGTCAAGTTACTGGAACATTTTGCAGAGAATGCCTCGTTCTATCAGGTGGTTCTTGCTACAAAGCGCACACCGATTTTTACCGAACGACTGCTCAAATTGTTAAGTACGCTGGTCAAAGCCAAAATTGATCGGGTAGAGATGGAAGATGAACTCGAAGAATCCGGCATTCACAAAGAAATCGCAATATGGTACGGTTCTTCGGCTCTGATTGGAACCATCGTTGCCTGGTTGCGTAATGATATGCCATATTCACCTCATTTCCTGGCGAAACAATTCTCGTTGATTCGCTCGTACTCTTATAATGACCTGATATAATCATGCTACAATTGCATCTAACGTTAATAGAGGAGGAATAATGTGATGAAATATAGTGCAGAACGTATCTATGTGAGATTTTGGAATGTGGATGATGCCTCATTGCTTCTGGATCTACAGGTTCGCAATCGTGCGGAAATCGAGAACATATCAGCAAGTGATCGGGACGAGTTTTTCTACAGCTTGGAAGGGCAAAGGTCACTCATTGAGAGCTGGAACAAGAAGAGAGAAGAAGGAAATCGCTATTCTTTTGGTATTTTTCTACATACAACGGATGAACTCGTCGGTGAAATTTCTTTGTTCGAGATCATACTGGATTCTACCCCAAAATGGATCCTTGGTTATGTGACGGATACTCTGCATCAAGGAAAAGGATATATGAGCGAAGCCCTGCAATGTGTAATGGAATTTGCCAAACACGAAACTGAAATTACTCGAATCGAAGCTGGCGCTGTGCCCGATAATACAGGTTCCATCCGTGTCCTTCAAAAAGCAGGATTCAAGGAGAATGGGTCACAGCCTGTGCCAATCCAGGGAACGTTGAAAGAACATACGATGTTTGCTGTGGATATACTATAAGCAAGATGTTTTAATATTTACTATACAAGTTGGACTATATATTTAAACGTAACGGAGAGGACAGAAAAAACATATGGCTACTATACTCGTTGCAGACGACGATGCGAACATTCGTGAACTCGTCTGTCTATTTCTCAAAAACGATGGATTCACAACAGTGGAAGCTGCGGACGGTAAGGAAGCTCTCACTATATATGGCGAAACTCCAGTGGATCTGGTCGTCCTTGATATTATGATGCCTGTCATGGACGGATGGGCACTGTGCAAAGAACTCCGAAGAGCCAATCCCGACCTCCCGTTACTCATGCTGACGGCGAGAGGCGAGACTTGGGAGAAGGTGAAAGGATTCGAACTGGGTACGGATGATTATTTGACCAAACCATTTGATCCATTAGAGCTGACCGCTCGTGTCCGAGCATTACTGAAACGATACAAAATCGGCTCCACACACACAATCCAGTTTGGCAACGTCATTCTGGACCGTCAGACGTATAAGGTGATGAGAGGTGCAGAGTCGCTTACGTTACCACTTAAGGAGTTCGAATTGCTGTATAAGCTTGCTGGAACACCAGGACAAGTCTATACACGTGAGCAATTAATCGATCAGATATGGGGTATTGATTACGCGGGAGATGATCGAACAATAGACGTACATATTAAACGCCTGCGCGAACGATTCGCAACTACACCTGATTTTCGGATTGAAACGGTGCGTGGGCTAGGGTACAGACTTGAGGTCTATGAATGATCAGATCCTTATATATTCGTGTTGTTCTGACCTTTCTGGTGTCAGTCATCACAGGCACGATTATTTCATTTTTTATGTCAACCTGGATGTTCGAAGATCAATTGAATGAAAATGCTCAAATTAACATACGCAATTTTGGCCAGGACGTTGTGCAGATTTATAAGACGCTGCCTGATGATGAAGCAGAATCATTCGTTAGTAGAATGAAACAACTTGATTCGTATCATATTCGAATTTATGATGCAACGGGCAATTTCCAGTCTTATGGGAAGCTTAACGAACATAAATCATCCCCCGTATCGACGGATCAACTCAAGAAGGTGTTAAACGGAGGGGTTGTGCAGGACACACCTAAAGGTATCGCTACCGTTCTTTTGGGGCTACCGATCAAGACGGAAACGGGTACAAGAGCGATGTTTCTAGAAACACTCTCACCGCCCTCAGCCTCTTTTGTGGTCCAGTTTGGCTTGATTTTTGCAAGCTGTTCCTTGATTGTAGGAAGTTTGTTGATTGTGGTTGCTTCTGTATATCTGGTTAGACCGATCAAAAAATTGACCAAAGCGACCAAACGGATTGCAGCTGGAGATTTCAACGTCAAGTTGAACATTAAACAAACGACGGAGATTGGTACATTGGCCCGCAGCTTTGAAGAAATGATGCATGATCTTCAGCAGTTGGAGCAGATGCGCAGGGAATTCGTTACAAATGTTTCGCATGAGGTTCAGTCTCCGCTCACCTCGATATCCGGTTACGCTTCAGCACTGAAGCAAGTAAATCTCTCAGAACAAGAACGAAACCGTTACCTGGATATTATCATCTCAGAAGCAAAAAGAATGTCCAAAATGAGCGATAGCCTGCTGAAGCTGAGTTTGCTTGAATCGCAGTCACAGCAAGTACGGCTCACCACCTTAAGCCTTGATGAACAGATCAGGCGGGTCATCGTGGCGCTTCAGCCGCAATGGTCTGGGCGCAACATTCATTTCGAGCTTGATTTGGAGAACGTGAAGGTAACGGCTGATCACGATCAGTTAAATCAGGTATGGACAAACATCATCGGAAATAGCATCAAGTTTTCCGAGGATGGCGGTATGATTAAAGTCAGTATCGAAGAGGACTTCAAAAATGTGACTGTTCGAATATCCGACACGGGCATTGGAATTCCCCTGGAAGATCAGAAGCGTATATTCGACCGTTTTTTCAAGGCAGATCGTTCCCACAGCCGCAAATATGACGGGAGTGGTATGGGACTTGCTATCGTTAAACAGATCGTCTCCCTTCATCAGGGTGACATCCAAGTGGAAAGCGAACCTGGTCAAGGCACGACCTTTATGATCACGTTGCCCATCCATCCACCAACCGATAGTTAGATTCACAGGATAGGTGAATGAATTAGAATATCCATCGGAGTATCTAGACCGAATTATCATGTCATGTGTAACATGCAAGCTTCCTTGTATGTTACACATGGCATTTTTTTTGCTTGTTCATACTCCGTTCATATTATGGTCATGGGGAGTACATCTTCGTTGGTTAGGCTTTTATTAGCAGCCTGTTAGGCCAATATACAGATGAGGATAGGAGCAGATGAATGTGAATCAACAAGCAGAGAATGAAGTACAAAGTAAAAGCAAAATAAAGAAAGTGTTAAACATCTTGTTTAAAGTGTTTGCCGCAATCGTTATCGTAATCCTACTTTTTGTAGCTACCGTATATACCGTTAATAAAATCAGTAGTTATTCGGAGCAAAAAAGAATGGAGCCGTATGGTCAACATGTATCCGTAGACGGGAAAAATATGAATGTATTCATTCAAGGCGAAGGCGAGGAAACGATTGTACTTCTGCCGGGTTTTGGAACAGCGTCACCTGCACTTGATTTTAAGCCACTTATTTCAGAACTATCCCCCTATTATAAAGTCGTTGTGGTTGAACCTTTTGGTTATGGATTGAGTGATCAGACTGACAAGGAACGCAGCACAGCAAATATCGTAAGTGAAATCCACGAAGCGCTGCAAAGTCTACATATTGATCGGTATATTCTCATGGGTCATTCCATTTCGGGGATCTATAGTCTGGATTATGTGAACAAATATGCAGATGAAGTAAGTACATATGTCGGGCTGGATAGCAGTGTTCCAGCGATTAGTGAACAGAAGGTTGAAGCATCAGAAATCGTACCGATTACATGGTACCGTAACTTGGGTTTCCCACGTTTGCAATTGAAAATGAGTGATGATCCATATGCTGGGCTACCGTATGATGAACAAACCAAAGAACAATTGAACATTTTGATACAAAAGAACATGTTTAATTCAACTCAATTAAACGAGATTGTAAGCATGTATTCCAATTTTAAAGCAGCTGAACAGTTAACGTTCCCTGTTAATCTTCCGGTTCTTTTCTTTGTTCAAAAGAATCATCCGGCAGCAGACAATTGGGTTCCGGAACACGAGAAGTTAATAGAGAACTCTGTGCGTGGTGAAGTGGTGCTGCTGGAAGCAAATCATTATTTGTATCGTTCCCATGCCAAAGAAATTGCTGAAAAATTCAGGGGATTTATGACGCAGCAGTAAATATAAATGAATTGGCTTGTTCATATTCAGTTCATATTGACGTCACGGGGAGTACATTTTCATTGGATAAGATTTCATTAGCAGCAAAAAAGACAATCGAACTATCAGTTCAGGACAGGAGAAGATAACACTGACGACGCAGCCAGCGGAAAAGAAAACAAAGAATAGATCAAAGGCCAAAAAAGTGAGAAACATGATACTGAAAATAGTAGGAGCAATCGTAATCGCCATTATTCTATTTCTAGGTATTGTTTATATCACCAATGTGATCAGTAGTAATTCAGAGGCCAAGAAAATAGATTCCTATGGTCAGCATGTATCTGTAGACGGGAAAAATATGAATGTACTCATTCAAGGTGAAGGCAAGGAAACGATTGTACTTCTGCCTGGTTTTGGAACAGCAGCACCAGCGCTTGATTTTAAACTGCTCATTGACGAACTATCACCATATTACAAAGTTGTGGCGGTTGAGCCATTCGGGTATGGGTTAAGTGATGCTACTGAAAAAGAACGAACCACAGAGAATATCGTAAGTGAAGTTCATGAAGCTCTGCAGCAACTCGATATTCATCAGTACATGCTCATGGGTCACTCCATTGCAGGCATTTATGGCATTGATTATGTGAACAAATATCCGGATGAGGTCACGGCATTTGTCGGAATTGATAGCAGTGTTTCAACACAACCGGGTATGGATGCCAAATTACCTACTAAAACGTTCGCATTTCTTAAAAAATCAGGTCTCCAAAGATTGGTGGTCAAATTTAGTAGTGACCCCTATGCTGGACTCGCATTTGATGAACATACCGTAGAGCAGATGAACATGCTGTCGAATAAAAACTCGAACAGTTCCACGACTTTGAATGAGATGGACCATATTGCTTCCAATTTTAAAGGAGCTCAAGGTTTAACCTTCCCTAAAGACCTGCCACTTCTTCTCTTTGTACAAGCGAATAATGAAGGTGTAGAAGGATGGATACCGCTGCATGAAGGGCAGATCAAAGATTCAGTACATGGGAAAGTAATCACCATGGATGGCGAACATTACTTGCACCATACGTTATTCAAAGAAATAGCTGAAGATGTTAGAGCATTCATGAACGAAGCGAAATAATAATTCTGTAAAAGTCCGTGATGAGAGAGAGGAATTCAATTGAGATTATTTGAGATACTGTTAGTTCTATCCTGTTTCGCGTTACTCATAGACCTACTATTTATTAAAAGAAGTGCAAAGAAAATAGGTTTGGGTTTGGGTATAGGAAGTAGCGTTATATTATTAGTTCAATTGTTTGTTGAGGGATACAGATGGCAGTTGCTTTTGGTATATATCATGACGGCTCTATTCATAATCATCGTTTTATTCAGACATTCCGATAAGATGGCGGATCTTAAAATAGGGAAGTTCTTGAAATATAGTTTATCTTCCTTAATCGTTATTCTGCTTGTTGGTTCTACCGTCTTGTCTGTATACTTACCTGTTTTTAATCTGCCGAAGCTTGATGGTCCAGAGAAGGTGGGTACTCAAACATTTCATTTAACAGACCAGAACAGAGACGAAATCTTCACTGAAGATCAAAGCGATAAGAGAGAACTAATGGTTCAAGTTTGGTACCCAACTGAAAACAGCAATAATAACAAGCGTGACACGCTGTTTCCAAAAGATAAAGAAATGTTCAAAAAGTATATTCAGAGCTTCTCTAATTCTTTAAAACTGCCCGAATTTTTGCTCGACTACTTGAAGTATAGTCAAACCAACTCTTATGAAAATGTTGAAATATTACCTTCTACAAATCCTTATCCCGTGGTACTACTATCTCATGGTATGGGAACCAGTAGAGTTCTACATGTATCACAGGCCGAGAATCTGGCCAGTCATGGGTATATCGTGGTCACCATCGATCATACGTATAGCACCTTTGCTACTCTTTTTCCAGATGGCCGTGTAACGGATTATAAAAAAAGCACGACTACACTAGATGAACGTACAAAAACAGGGAGTATATGGACGAAAGATGTGGAGTTTGTAATCGATCAAATCGAAAAGCTGAATTCAGGTGCAATCGAAAGTCAGTTTAAAGGGAAAATCGATCTAGATCACATCGGCGCGATGGGGCATTCTTTTGGGGGTGCAACCGCGTTTAATGCAACGTATTTAGATCAGAGAATCAAGGCCGGGGTTAATATGGATGGGTCACTATATGAAGTGGAAAATAGAGATGATATAAACAAGCCGTTTATGTTCATCCGATCGGGAAGTTTTGAAGACTGGTTCGCCAACTTTGAAATAGATAGAAATTCGGATGATGAAGTAACTAAATCTCTTTCAGATGAGCTGCACATTATGAAAAATGTTATGAATCATGGGGGAAAAGTGATCTATGTAGAAGGAACCCAGCACTTCAATTTCACGGACCTTCAGTTCTATTCAGAGCTGGTTAAACTGTCCGGTATCACAGGAGATATCAATGGTAAAAGAGGATCAAACATCGTAAATCAATATGTACTCGATTTCTTTAACAAGCAACTGAAAGGAACGGGTGGAGATCTCATTCAGGGACCAAACGACTTGTATCCGGAGGTGAAATTTGTAGACCCAGAAGAAATCAAATAACCAAAACACTTAAAATTCAGGAGATGATGTGAATGGGACGACAAAAGGGAAAACGCACTTCAATCGCCGTGTTAACGCTGGCATTAACCATGTTAGCTCCAATGTCTGCAATGGCTGCGCCTACTACAAGTAGCAGTGATCATACGTATGAACCAACCAAGAAAACGGTGATGGAGAAAGCCAAGTTACTCACTGAGAAACATGGAATCACAAGCCTGCAATATGCCCTTATCGATGGTGGCGAGATTGTGGTGTCCGGTCAGACGGGCAAAAACGATAAAAACAACAAGGTGCCTCTTACGCCGGATACGATCTATGGCATAGGATCAACGAGTAAAATGTTCCTCACAGCTTCTGTTATGAAGTTAGTTGACGAAGGCAAGGTGGATTTGGATCTGCCTGTTGTGAACTATATACCTGATTTTCAGATGAAAGATCATCGCTACAAACAAATCACACCACGCATGCTGTTGAATCATTCTTCCGGTCTGCTGGGAGGCACGGGCAGTAATGCCACATTGTACGGGGATAATGATACGTACTCACATGATACGTTTCTGGACCAATTGGCAAGTCAAAACCTGAAGGCAGATCCGGGCGCGTTCTCGGTGTATAGTAACGATGGGTTTACGTTATCCGAGATTATGGTTGAACGTGTTAGCGGCATGAGTTTTACAGCTTTTATACACCAATATTTTACGGAACCTTTGGACATGAAACATACCAAAACACCGCAGGATGTGGTTGACACGTCAGCAATGGCGGGAATCTATTCTCCTATGTATGAGGGTCAGCTTCCACAAGAGAATTATAATGTTATCGCTACTGGAGGCATTTATTCCACCGCTGAAGATCTTGCGAAGTTTTCACAAATCTTCACGGGAGAGGTCCAAGGCATTCTTACCGATAAGTCTGTAGAAGCCATGGCGCAAGAAGAATACAAAAAAGGCATGTGGCCAGAGGGTGGCGATACGTCTATATCTTACGGATTAGGGTGGGATAGTGTAAATCTGTACCCATTCAGTGAATATGGTATCAAGGCAGTAACAAAAGGTGGGGATACCATATCGTATCACTCATCATTAGTCGTACTGCCGGAATATAATCTGGCTGCAGCCGTTACCTCATCAGGTGGGACAAGTGCCAAAGATCAGTTCATTGCGAGTGAATTATTACTCAGCGCACTTGAGGAAAAGGGCATTATTACAGAACGGAAGCCGGAAAAATCGTTTGGTGTTCCAGTGAAGGCAGATATACCTAAAGAAATAGCCACGAATGCAGGTATATATGGCGGCAATAATTCAGTTAAGAAGATCGAAATGAATACGGCTGGACAAATGACTGTATCCACACCCGCAGCTCCAAGTGATCCGGCTCAAAAATACACCTATACAGCAGATGGTACTTTTGTTAACGATGAAGGCACGGAAAAGTTGAAATTTGTTAAGGAGAAGAATGGAAGGACTTATCTGTGGTATCGATCTTATATATCCTTACCAGGACTTGGACAATTGGCTTTCTCCGAATATAAAATGGAGAAGCTGGAAGCCAATGAATTATCCCAGGATATTACGGCCTCATGGGAGCAACGTGAAGGTAAAAAATATTACCTTCTGAATGAGAAATATACATCAACGGTTTATCTCAATTCGGCACCAATTCTCCCTATTCATTTGGACAAAGAGACGCCTGGGTATGTATCCAATACTAAGATTATTGGAGCAAACGAAGCAGTCACGGAGCTGCAAATCCCTGGCCTGGCTGGACGTGATACAAAGGAGATTTATTTTGCTAAAAAGAACGGAGTAGAGTACATTACAGCCGTTGGTAGCATATACGCCAGTGAGGAAATGGTACAACCACTCTATTCGGGTAAACAATCTCTAGCAACGATTCAAGCAGACGGATATGCCAGATGGTTTTCGATACCAGCAACGGTGAAAGGAAAACTCATGACGGTTAAAATGCCTGCAACTGGCGCCTTTGCCGTATATGATCAGAAGGGTATTTGTATTAATCACACCGTAGTCAGCGGTAAGACTGAGGTTGTTTTACCAGAAAACGGCCGCATTGTATTTGCAGGTGACGTGGATTCCACTTTCGAAATTTCATTAAAATAGATGTTGTGCCGTAGTTAGTTTTATGAAAGAAACTAAGAAAGCAGCCGATCAAAGTAATCGGCTGCTTTTGTTCAATTTAACTATAATTAGTTTGTCACTTCAGTTAGAAATCTTCGCTCTTACTCAACTGAAGAATTATTCTTTTTTAGGAGAGTGGAAACGATGCCTACGATATTGGTTGCTGACGACGATGCGAACATTCGCAAACTCGTCTGTTTATTTTTGCGCAACGACGGATTTACAACCATCAACGCCGTAGACGGAAAGGAAGCCCTGGCTATCTATACCTCCACGCCAGTCGATTTGGTTATTCTTGATATTATGATGCCAGTCATGGACGGTTGGGCATTATGCGAGGAACTTCGAAGAGCCAATCCGGATCTTCCGTTACTAATGTTGACGGCAAGAAACGAGACCTGGGAGAAAGTACAAGCATTTCAGCTCGGGACAGATGACTATATGACGAAGCCATTCGATCCGCTTGAGTTGATGGCTCGCGTCAAGGCACTGTTGAAACGATACCGTATAGGATTAACGCAGACCATCCAATTAGGAAACGTTATTCTGAACCGGCAGACTTATAAGGTCCTGAGGGGTACAGAGTCGTTCACCTTGCCGCTTAAAGAGTTCGAATTATTGTATAAACTTGCTGGATTACCGGGACAAGTCTATACGCGGGAGCAATTAATCGATCAAGTTTGGGGAATTAATTATACTGGCGATGATCGAACGATAGACGTGCATATTAAACGTCTACGCGAACGTTTCGCAGCTATCTCCGATTTTCGTATCGAAACGGTGCGGGGACTTGGCTACCGGCTAGAGGTGCAAGAGTGACCGGCTCCCTCTATACACGTGTAGTCCTGACCTTTCTGGTCTCCGTGATTGGGGGCACAATCCTTTCTTTTCTTGCTACAACCTGGATATTTCAAGATAAATTAAACGAAAACTTACAAGGCTCCTTGCTTGACTTTGGCCAGGATATCGTCCGCATCTACGAGACATTGCCGTTACATGAAGCAGAAATGTTTATAAGTGAAATGAAACAACTCAATTCCTATCACATTCGAATCTATAAAGCAACGGATCAATTCCAATCCTACGGAGAACTTAAAGAACAACATCCTTTCCCGGTGACGACGGAACAAGTGAAGAAAGTGCTGGATGGGGAAAGGGTCCAATTCAATGGGATCGATACGTTCTTCTTGGGATTGCCGATAAAAACTGAAATGGGAAGCAAAGCAATGTTTGTAGAGCCCCTCACTTCCTCTTCCACCTCATTTCTCATCAAGTTTGTTTTAACTTTTATGATTTGTTCGTTAATAGCAGGAAGCCTATTGATACTAATTGCGGCTATGTTTCTGGTGAGACCGATCAAAAAGCTGACAGAAGCGACCCGGCTTATAGCTGCCGGAGATTTCAATGTCAAGCTTAATATTAAACAAAAGGGTGAGATAGGTGCTCTGGCTCGTAGTTTCGAAGAAATGATGCACGATCTAAAGCAGCTTGAGCAGATGCGTAGGGAATTCGTAGCAAACGTGTCCCATGAAGTTCAGTCTCCGCTCACTTCCATTTCCGGTTTTGCTATAGCGCTCAAGCAGGTAGACCTCCCGGATGACGAAAGAAGCGATTATCTCGATATTATCATCACTGAAACTGCAAGAATGTCCAAAATAAGTGATAGTCTGCTAAAGCTGAGTTTGCTTGAATCTCAATCATTGCAAATGCGGCTCGCCACGCTCAGTCTGGATGAACAGATCAGACAAGTAATCGTCGCTATTCAACCCCAATGGTCGGCCCGTAACATTCAGTTCGATCTTGATTTGCAGCCCACCAAAATCACGGCCGATCATGACCAGTTAAATCAGGTGTGGATCAATATCTTCGGCAATGCCATCAAATTTTCCGAAGATGGTGCCCGAATTAACGTCACGATCAAACAGAATATCAAGAACGTGACGATCCGCATATCGGATTCGGGTATTGGTATTCTCCCGGAAGACCAAAAGCGTATATTTGACCGCTTCTTTAAAGCTGATCGTTCCCACAGTCAGAAATATGAAGGAAGCGGTATGGGACTAGCTATTGTAAAGCAGATCGTCTCGCTTCATCAAGGGGACATCCGGGTGGAGAGCGAATATGGACGAGGAACGACCTTCATAGTCATCTTGCCAATCACAACACCCACAGAGTGATTGGATTTCATGCCTTCTCAAAGCTATGACGCCCTGTATAAACCTCCTTGCGTATGATGATGCAAACTTTTTTTGCCTGTTCATCCTCCGTTCATGCTGCAGTCATTAGGGGGACATCTTGGTTTGTTATATTGTCTTTAGCGCCCACGTTAAGGTGGCTTAACACAATGATGAAGACAGGAGTAGATGCAAGAATGAAACCAAGAGAGGTAACAAAACTGAAGATAAGTGTGAGGGCAGCAAAAAAGAGAAATACTATAGCTGCTGTGACTCTCATGCTGACGATACTTGCCCCAATGTCTGCAATGGCCGCACCGGCTCCCATGAACAACAGCAACCTTACGTATGAGACAACAAAGAAAGCCGTGATCGAAAAAGCCAAATTGCTGACCGAGACATATGGTACGACGAGTCTGCAATATGCGCTCATCGATGGTGGAGAGATTGTGGTGTCCGGTCAAACGGGCAAGAACGATATAAACGACAAGGTACCTCTTACTTCGAACACCGTCTATGGCATTGGTTCAACCAGTAAAATGATGCTTACGGCCGCTGTAATGAAGCTGGTTGACGAAGGCAAGATTGATTTGGATGCACCTGTTGTGAACTATATGCCTGACTTTACAATGAAAGATAACCGATACAAACAGATCACACCCCGTATGTTGCTGAATCATTCCTCCGGTCTTCTGGGTACCTCAACCAGCAATGCCACATTGTACGGAGATAATGACACGTATTCACATGATACGTTTCTGGAGCAATTGGCGAATCAAAACCTGAAGGCAGATCCCGGCGCATACTCAGTCTACAGCAACGATGGCTTTACGTTAGCTGAGATTCTGGTCGAAAGAGTGAGCGGCATTGGTTATACCGCATTTATACACAAGTATTTCACGGAGCCTTTGGATATGAAACATACCAAAACACCACAGGATGTGGTTAATCCGTCAGACATGGCGGCAATCTATTCCCCTTTTTATGAGGGACCACTTCCAAAAGAGAATTATAATATCATCGGTACTGGAGGTCTGTATTCCACCGCTGAAGATCTGGTCAAATTTTCAAGAATCTTCACGGGAGAAGTTGATGGTATTCTTTCCAGTAAGTCTGTAAAAGCTATGGCGCAAGAAGAGTACAGAAGAGGCATGTGGCCAGAGGATAGCGATACGCTGATGTCTTACGGGTTGGGATGGGATAGTGTGAACTTGTTCCCATTCAACGAATACGGCATTAAGGCCGTTATGAAAGGCGGAGATACGTTATCTTATCAGTCCTCATTAGTGGTACTCCCGGAATATAACATGGCTGCAGCCGTTATCTCTTCAGGCGGGTCAAGCTTAACCAATCATTTTATTGCCAATGAATTATTACTCAGCGCACTTGAGGAAAAGGGCGTTATTAAAGAACGGAAGCCGGAAAAATCATTTGGCGTACCTGTGAAGGCAAATATGCCTAAAGGAATATCCAAATATGCAGGTATATATGGCGGCAATAATTCGGTTATGAAGATCAAAATAAATACGGCTGGAAAAATGACTGTATCTTCACTTGCAGCTCCGAGTAATCCGGCTCAAGAATACACCTATACAGCAGATGGTACTTTTGTTAATAACGAAGGTACAGACAAGTTGAAATTCGTTGTGGAGAAAAATGGGAAAACCTACTTGTGGTCACGATCTTATATATCCGTTCCAGGACTCGGACAGCTGGCTTTCTCAGAATATAATGGGGAGAAGCTTGAAGCCAATAAATTATCCAAGGAGATTAACGCTGCATGGGCAAAGCGCGATGGTAAAAAATATTATCTGGTGAATGAGAAATACACATCAATGCTCTATCTTAATGCTACATCGATCCTGCCTATTCAGTTGAATAAAGAGAATCCGGGATATATGTCCAATAATAAGATTATTGGAGCCAACGAAGCAGCCAATCAATTGCAGATTCCGGGTACTGCCGGACGTGATACGATGGACATTCATTTCTCCAAAAAGAACGGAGGAGAGTATCTTACATTTTCAGGTTATGTATACGCTAGTGAGGAAATGGTGAAACCAATCTATTCGGGTAAACGATCCGCAACAACCATTCAAGCAGATGGATATGCCAAATGGTTTTCGGTACCAGCTACTGCGAAAGGAAAAGTCATGACAGTGAAGTTGCCTGCAAATGGAGCCTTTGCTGTCTATGACCAGACCGGAATTTGTATTAATCACAGCGTGGTCAGCGGTAAGAATAATGTTGTTTTACCAGAAAACGGCCGTATTGTATTTGCAGGTGAGGTTGGTTCCAAATTCGAAATTTCATTAAAAAAATAAAATGAATGGATTTCCAAACGGCTGAACACCAAACGAACTCAACAGGAGAGAACCATCATGATGAAAAAAATATTAATCATTTTGCTCAAAATATTCGGAGCCATCGTTATCGCTTTTGCATTATTTATTGCCACTGTTTTTATTGTTAATGTATTTAGCAACAAATCGGAAGAAGGGAAAATAAAACCCTATGGTCAGTTTGTAGCAGTTGACGGGAAAAACATGAATGTGTTGATTCAAGGAAAAGGCAAAGAAACGGTGGTATTGCTTCCTGGATACGGAACACCTGCCCCAGCCCTTGATTTCAAACCGCTTATTGATGAGCTATCTCCATTTTACAAAGTCGTTGTCATTGAGCCTTTCGGTTATGGATTAAGTGACATTACTGAAAAAGAGCGTACCACTGAAAATATGGTTAGTGAAATTCATGAAGCGTTACAGCAACTTGGTATTCATAATTACACGCTCATGGCTCACTCCATTTCAGGGATATACGGCCTGGATTATGTGAACAAATATCCAAACGAAGTAAGTTCATTTGTCGGAATTGAGAGCAGCGTCCCAACGCAGGGAGGTAATGATGATCCATTTCCAACCGAAACGTACAAACTGCTTAAAAAATCAGGATTCTACCGATTGTTAATGAAACTGGCCCCTGATCAACTGATTGCACCCGATGTTGATGATGAGACCAGAGAACAAATTAGAATACTTTCACTCAAAAATACGTTTAATCCGAACAACCTGAATGAAGGTGAGAACTTTGGTCCTAATTTCAAAGTAGCTGAGAACCTGTCCTTCCCCAAAGATCTTCCTGTGATTTTCTTCTTACAAGCGAATGATACGGAAACAGAAGGCTGGATACCCTTGCATGAAGAGCAAGTCAAAGATTCTGTGCATGGAAAAGTGATGACATTTGAGGGAGAACATTATTTGCATCACACCCGATCCAAAGAAATGGTTCAAGAATATAGAAAGTTTATGAGTGAGATAAAATAGTGTCGCCAACAAAAAAAGTCGCGAAATCGCGGCTTTTTTCTGTTAAGAAGATGGTGAATATACAAGCGTAGTTACTCTATTGGAAAATTTAGGTTGACACTTATTTTTGTCACGTATACAATCGTATACATGAATATGTTGTATACGTATGTATACACGTAATGGGGGTGGCACAAATGAGAGATCGTCCTATCGAAGAGATGGATGGAAGTGTACGTCAAGGTGAGCGTCCGAGACGCGATATGAGTGACAATGAGCAACGTGGTGAACGTTCCAGACGTGGAAGGGGTCATGGTGAACATGAGGGAAAACGGGGCCGTGGTGCGCAGACATTCCGTCGCGGCCGAATTCTTGTATTTCTGGAACAAATGCAGAATCGGAGAACAACGCTTGTCCGACAACTTGGACAGGAGGAGTATGAACATATTCGCCCGGTGATCAGTGGGGAGTTAAAAGCTATTGATCAGGTCATCGACGAGTATGTCCATCTTTTCGAGCTGCAAAATGAAGATGTAAACCCCAATAAGGATCTGGAGAGTGAGAGTGAATAAGTATGATTCGTCGTTTTTTTTCGTATTATCGTCCCTATAAAAAACTGTTTTTGATTGATTTTGGATGCGCTGTACTCGCAGGTCTTCTGGAGTTGGCTTTCCCCCTTGCCGTCAGCAAATTCATTAATGAATTGTTGCCAGGTCAGGATTGGCCTCTCATTATGCTTGCCTGTGTTGTGCTGTTATCCATCTATGCACTTAATACCGTATTGAACTATGTAGTTACATATTGGGGACATATGCTGGGCATTAACATTGAGACCAACATGCGTGAGAAGATGTTCGCTCACTTGCAGAAGCTGTCCTTCCGGTTCTTTGATAATCGTAAAACAGGCCACTTAATTGGTCATCTTACGAATGATCTGAATGATATCGGCGAGGTTGCTCACCATGGGCCTGAAGATGTATTCATCGCAGTAATGACATTAATCGGATCGTTCTGGCTGATGGCTAACATTAATCTGGAGCTTGCGCTGCTTACCTTTATCATTATCCCAATAATGGCTTGGGTGATTATCGTATTTGGTGGTCGGATGACAAAGACGTATCGGCGACTTTTCGGAGATGTCGGCAATTTCAATGCGCGTATTGAAGACAACGTCGGCGGTATGCGTGTTGTGCAATCGTTCGCCAACGAAGAACATGAGAAAGAACTTTTTGCAGTGGACAATCAGAATTTCCGTAAAACCAAACTGCTTGCCTATAAAACGATGGCGAAAAGTATCTCGGTCAGTTATATGATGATGCGACTGGTTACGGTGTTTGTCATGATCAGCGGGGCTTGGTTTTATATCGATGGCAGAATCAATATGGGTGACTTTATGGCCTTCCTGCTTCTGTCTAATATCTTCTTCCGCCCGATTGAGAAAATCAATGCCGTCATAGAAAGTTATCCAAAGGGCATTGCTGGTTTCAAGCGTTATCTGGAGATCATTGATACAGAACCTGAGATTGCGGATAGCAAAAACGCCGTTGAATTCGAAAGTGTGAAAGGTGATATTCGCTTCGAGAACGTCTCGTTCGGATATGAATCCAGTCGGCGAATTCTAAGTGATATCAGTCTGTCTGTTCGACCAGGCGAAACGGTTGCTTTTGTTGGACCTTCGGGTGCAGGTAAAACGACAATCTGTAGCCTGTTGCCCCGATTCTATGAGGTAGAAGAGGGACGTATCACTGTAGATGGTGTGGACATTCGCGACGTTAAGCTTCAATCCTTGCGCAAACATATCGGAATCGTTCAGCAGGATGTATTTTTGTTCTCGGGTACCATTAAGGAGAATATTGCTTATGGTGATCTGAGTGCAACGGATGAACAAATCTGGGATGCCGCCCGTCGTGCCTCATTGGAGGAATTGATTCTTACGTTGCCGGATGGTATGGATACTGTCATTGGCGAGCGTGGAGTCAAGCTGTCCGGAGGACAGAAGCAACGGTTATCTATTGCTCGTATGTTCTTGAAAAATCCACCCATTCTTATTCTGGATGAGGCAACCTCAGCGCTGGATACGGAAACGGAAGCACTGATCCAGCAATCACTCGCTGAATTGTCGGTGGGCAGAACTACACTTGTGATTGCACACAGACTGACAACTATCAAGAATGCAGATCGAATTATCGTAGTAAACACAGATGGTATCGCTGAGCAGGGCAACCACGAGGAATTGGTCGCCGCTGGAGGGATATACAGCCGTCTTCATCAGGTGCAATATAGTCACTCTTAATCCATGTAAATTGAATTTACACTAGCCACTCCGATGACAGAACAACCTTCCGATCGCTGTTATCCCCAGATTTTTTTATTCCTCTTATCTAAAGGGGAAATCCGGGGATAGTGTATGCTTCCGATGTAGCTTTCTTGCAGAAAGCTTGTAGGCGAATGCTTCGCTTCTTCAGGTTATTTCTGTCCTCTCCGTTTTGTGTAAATGTTTAGTTCAATTTATATAGAAACTTAAGCAGCTGACTAAGTATCTGGATAAAGTACTAAAACAAGTAAACCTTGCCGCGCATATGCGTGGCTTTTTTTATTGATTGGATATTAAAAATGAAGTTATAAAATGCTATGTAAAATATAATGTTGACAACGTCCACTAACGTGATTATTATAATGTTGACAATGTCCACTAAAAAGGAGGGTTTGACATCGACTCTCAGTACATAAATCCAGATATACTCGCTGACATGCGACGTTTTAACCGTTTTTATACCAACATACTCGGTGTACTCGATAAACATATTCTCGGAACAGGGTATTCGTTTGCAGAAGTACGAGTCATTATTGAGATTGGAATTCGGGGAGAGAGCATTGCGAATAATCTGGTAGATACACTGACCATTGATCGCAGTTACATGAGCCGAATTGTGAACAAGCTGTCCAAGGAAGGACTGCTGGTGAAAGTGGATTCTGCGGCCGACAGCCGGGTCAGTCTGATTCGTCTGACAGCCAAGGGTGAGGAACTGTATGCCCAATTGAATGACCGATCCGATCAACAGATCCTGAAGCTGATGCAAGAATTGAATGAAGAAGAGATTCAAGAGGTATACACCTCCATGATGAACATACAAGAGAAGTTGAACAAGAAGGCAGGAGAGACAACACGATGATACGATTTGAATGTGATTATAACGAAGGTGCGCATGAACGCATTTTACAAAGACTGATGGAAACCAATATGGAACAGACGAGCGGGTATGGCACGGATGGACACTGCGAACGGGCGAGAATGCTTATTCGTCAGGCTTGTGACAATGAGCAAGCTGATGTTCATTTCCTGGTTGGTGGTACACAGACAAATACAACGGTGATTGCCTCTATTTTGCGTCCATATCAAGGTGTGATTGCTGCGTCCTCGGGACACATTGCGGTTCATGAAACCGGAGCTATTGAAGCTACGGGACATAAGGTACTCACAGTTCCAAGCGAGGACGGAAAGATCACGCCTGAGCAGGTTAGAGCCGTCTACGGTGCACACATGAATGAGTCGTCTCCGGAACACTGTGTTCAACCAGGAATGGTCTACATATCCCAACCAACGGAGAATGGAACGATGTACAGCAAGGCAGAACTGCAAGCATTGTATACAGTGAGCAGAGCATATGGTCTTCCTTTTTTCGTGGATGGAGCACGTCTTGGATATGCACTCGCTTCACGCGATTGCGATATGACACTTGCTGATCTTGCACGCTTGTGTGATGTGTTTTACATCGGGGGAACCAAGATTGGCGCATTGATGGGAGAGGCGGTTGTTATCCTGAATGATGCACTAAAACCAGATTTTCGTTATATGATCAAACAAAAAGGTGGCCTGCTTGCCAAAGGCAGATTGTTGGGTATCCAATTCGAAACGTTGTTCGAAGACGGTCTGTACCTCGATATTTCTCGTCATGCCATAGATATGGCCTTGAGAATTCATGACTCACTCGAACAGCAGGGAGTACGCTTCTTGTACGATTCACCAACCAACCAGCAGTTTCCGATTCTGCCTGATCGTTTGCTTGAGAAATTACGCAGCGGTTATACGTTCACCTTCTGGGAAAAGGTTGACGCTACACACAGTGCGGTACGGTTCTGCACCAGCTGGGCAACTCGCCAAGAGAATGTGGATGCACTGACTCGTGATATCACTCAATTATTGCACGAAGAGATCCACGTGCCAGAACGGGTCGAAGCATTGGTCTAATCTTGTTCAAAAATTAAGGAGAACAGTTCCGATTTCCTTCTCATAAATACGAGTATTTTGAAAATTCCAAAAGATATTACGCAGAATTTTGATACTGAAAAAAAGGACAACTCATTGTGGCTCATTGTGGTTGTCCTTTTTTGGTTTGCCTTTGGTGTGATAGTTGTGAGATAGAGAGTGAATACAACGGAGCCAGAAATGGAATCTCTCCCGGCGTATCCAGCAATCGAACAAGTCGGAGTACAGCATCCTGAATGGACGATTCCATCTGACCTACAAACATGGCTCGTCTGGCGTTCTCGTTGAATTCGAGCTTGAGACTTAAGTAGGGTGCATCAGAGGATGCCTTGATAATCTGCCCGATGACTGAGAGATTCATGGAAGCAATCAGGTAATATTATAAAGCTTACCGTATAGAACCAAAAGGGTGCCTGAGAGGATCAGGCAATCAATTAAGACGATTGATATACCGTATGGTATCTATAACTCGGCATACTAAGAGTATATTAACAGAGCCAAGCGATTAAAGTTTATTCGAAAAGTTGGTGAGTAAGGTGATGAAGTGGTTATCAAACCATGTGAGGCAAATTTTGATTGACAGGCTCGAATCACAGATCAAGTATGAAGAAAATTCTGTACATCGAGAGATATACTTCACATGCTGGTTAGAGCTAGTTACCGTAGAGGTCGAGACAACATCAGTTTACAGAACAAATTCAAGGAGAGTATGAAATATGGAATATGTGGGCGAACAAAATCTCAGTTGATCCGAATTCTTAATGTTAAAGTCGCCATTCGGCGGCTTTTTTTATAGTGATCTGATGAGTGAATTGACAGTTCCTTTATATTGAAGTTATTATAGATACATTAGATCCTTAATTCAGAAGGAGATTATAATCTATGAATAACGGACATTCATCCGGTCAAACGAACGAATCGTGGAGTGGTCATTCCGCTCCTTTTGCGACGTTACAGGAAACACCTATCTTATCATTGCTCCAGCCATCCCAAGGTGAACGTATTCTTGATGTGGGTTGTGGCAATGGGGATCTGACAGCCAAAATTGCAGCCAGAGGAGCACTGCCAACAGGTATAGATTTTTCAGAAGAGACGATTAGGCAAGCTAAACAGAAATACCCTGATATGAATATTCAAGTAGCAAATGCTTGTCATTATCGGACAGAAGAACCGTTTGATGCGGTCTTCTCTCATGCCGTTCTGCATTGGATAAAGGATGCTCCAGCTGTAGTACAATCAATACAGTTAGCGCTCAAGAGGGGCGGGCGATTCGTGGCTGAGTTTGCTGCAAATGGTAACACGGCTATATTAATTACAGCGGTACAGGAAGAACTGGATGCCCGTGGATACAAATGGGAAGGACGGAATCCGTGGTATCACCCGACCATTGGCGAATATGCTAATCTTCTGGAGCAACACGGATTTCGAGTTAGTCTGGCTCAGCATGTGGATCAATTTACCCCGTTCAAGCCAGGTGCCAAAAAGTGGTTGACCAGCTTCGCGGAGTATTTATTCAGTGGTATCACACCTGCGGAACAGGATGTTATTATGGAAGCTGTTGAGAAAAAAGTACAGCCACAACTGATGCGGGATGGACAGTGGTATCTGGACAGAAGCCGACTGCGAGTTGTAGCTATTAAGGAATAGGGGAATACGGGATGAAAATGGACAAACCCAAGATTCAGGAGCAGTTGCTCGAACCGGAAACGATTGCATTCCTGGAATCCAAAGTGGAGTACAAACACAAACTGATCGAGAACATTACATTGGATCAACAGGAAGCGAGTAAGGTTTCCTTTGAAAATGTTGTATTTAGACATGTGACAATCTCGGAGTCTACCTTGGAACAATTTGAATTCACCGATGTCCGGTTCGAACACTGTGACTTCTCCAATGTCAATCTCTCTAGTGCCTTCATGCATCGAATCGAATGGCATAACTGCAAGTTTGTCGGAACTGATTTTTCCAATAGCCGATTGCAAAATGTCAATTTCCTTCATGGTCTAGGCGACTACAGCAATTTCCGTTTTGCCCATCTGAAACAGGTCTCCTTCTCAGAAAGTACCTTGATTGGTGCGGACTTTGCCTATCTGGCACTGCAAAAAATGGAGTTCAGTCAATGTAACATCGACCAAGCTTCCTTAACAGGCACCAAACTGAAGGATTTGGATCTTAGCGATTGCGAATTTGACTCCTTGGTGCTGACGATGGAAGATCTCAACGGTTGTGTGATTTCACCACATCAAGCCGCCACATTTGTGGGATTAATGGGTTTGATTATCAAATAAAGGGCGTGATCACATTTACGGGGTTGCCAAGATAGTGGAAGTGTGTATAATTGGAGACACATTAGAATAAAAACAGGTTTTCTAGGGTTCCGCGATGGATGTGTCGGTCTGGTCCGAGAGAAAACCCGCAACCTGTTGGTTGTGCCACGGAGGGATAAAAGCCTGGGAGATGAACTGCTACATGCAGTTTGTTTCCCGGGCTTTTTTTGTTTTTTCGCTAATGTACCTTACGGGTTGTACAAAAAATGTAGTAGAGAAGGAGTGTTACAAGAATGAATAAAACGTGGATGTCGGTTGTGATTGCTGCGTTGTTTGAAGTGGGTTGGGTCATTGGATTGAAACATGCCAGTGGTCTGCTGGAATGGGGGTTTACGTTGGTTGCAATTATCATTAGTTTCTCCTTGATGATTGCAGCTTCGCGGACACTGCCTGTGGGAACCGTATATGCCGTATTCGTTGGCCTGGGTACCGCTGGTACGGTACTTGCAGAGATTGTTCTGTTTAATGCGACTGTTCAAAGCGGAAAAATGGTGCTGATTGGTGTACTTTTACTCGGCGTAATTGGTCTTAAAATGCTGAGTAAAGAGAAGAATAAGGAGGTGCAGCTATAATGAACTGGGTATTTCTTATCTTGGCAGGTATATTTGAGATGATCGGAGTGCTGATGATAAACAAGTTGCACAAAGACCGTAATCTCATTTCACTGGTTCTATTGGTAGTCGGGTTTGGTTTAAGCTTCATGTTCCTGTCCATTGCAATGGAAACTCTTCCGATGGGGACAGCATATGCCGTATGGACGGGAATCGGAGCCTCCGGTGGTGCCATTCTGGGCATGGTGTTTTATGGAGAACCTCGAAATGCCCTACGAATTCTGTTTATCGCTATGGTGCTCGGATCGGCAGTTGGTCTTAAATTGGTCAGTTAAACAAAGTGATTTTAAAAAGATAATGTACAAATTGCGTTTTTAATGGTATCCTTATACGTTACGTGTGAAATAAAAGATGCGTCTTATTGATAGATGTGCGTAAATGAAGGAGACAACATGACATTTAAGGACTTAAATATTATCCCCTCTATTATGGAAGGGTTAAGCAAAGCAAACTATACTAATCCTACCCCTATACAGGAACAGGCCATACCAGCTGTATTAGCTGGCAGAGATCTGCTGGGATGTGCACAGACAGGAACAGGCAAGACGGCAGCATTTTCAGTGCCGATCATTCAATTATTAAGCGAAAGATCCAAAGGGCAAGGATCGAAGTCCGCACGACATATTCGCTCATTAATTTTGACACCAACACGAGAACTGGCGATTCAGATCGCGGATAACATCAAGGTATATAGCCGGTATACGGACATTCGTTGTACGGCAATCGTTGGCGGCGTTTCGCAAAAAGTACAAGAGCGTGCGCTGAATCAAGGTGCAGATATTATTATCGCAACGCCTGGCAGATTGAACGATCTGATTAACCAGAAACGTATTGATCTGAAGATGGTTGAGATTCTCGTTCTGGATGAAGCAGACCGGATGTTGGACATGGGCTTCATTCATGATGTGAAAAGAATCATTGCCAAAATGCCTAACAAAAAGCAGACGCTGTTCTTCTCAGCTACGATGCCTCCTGAAATCACCAAAATGGTTAAAACCCTGCTGGTTGATCCAGTCAAAGTAGAAATCACACCGGTTTCTTCAACGGTAGACCGCATTGAGCAGTCTATTTATTTGTTGGAGAACGGCAAGAAGCAACATATGTTGAACCAAATTTTGGAGGATAAATCCATCGTCACGGCATTGGTGTTCACACGCACGAAGCGCGGCGCTGACCGGGTTACACGTGATTTGGCCAAAGCGAATGTTACGGCACAGGCTATTCATGGCAACAAGTCTCAGAACGAGAGACAACGGGCACTGAACAACTTCAAGAGTGGTGCAACACGTGTATTAGTTGCGACGGACATCGCGGCAAGAGGAATTGACGTAGAGGAACTTTCACATGTCATTAACTTCAACCTGCCTAACATTCCGGAAACGTATGTTCACCGTATTGGACGTACAGGGCGAGCTGGCAAAAGCGGGATGGCCATATCGTTCTGCGAGAAGGATGAACTTCCATTCCTGAAGGATATCGAGAAAGTAATCAAAAAGACGATTCCTGAAGTGAAAGGTCATCCGTATCCAATGACAGGTGTACCTGTGTTTGATAAAACCAGCAAAGCATCAGGCAGTAAACCTTCGTTCAACAAATCGGCTGCAGGCAAACCGGCGAAGTCCAAAGCTAACCCGGCACGCAAGCCCAAATCCGAATGGTTTGCCAAGAGTGGTAAATCAAACAGTAGTCGTTCAAACGACGGTAGACCCAATAGCAGTAGATCAAACAGCAGTAGCAGTAAATCAAACCATGGCTCATTCAGCCGCAGCAGCAAAACTAGGAATGATAGAGCCAATTAAGAGTTAAATAAATCCAGATAAAGCCTTCTCCATTCATTTGGGGGAGGTTTTGTTATGTGCTTTTATGTGCAACGAGCTTATTTACATACGAACTTACATTCGGTATCATTATATCGTCCACTGGTGAAAGGGAGGTACTGACTTGAAGGATACGATGATTGAATACAGTTTGAAGAAGAAAGGTGCGACCAAGGATTATCCATTTGGACCTGATCCAGTCGCGATTAAAGTTGCGGGTAAGATGTTCGCGCTTATTTTTGAAAACAAAGAAAAGAACTGTCGTTTAAACTTAAAATGTGATCCCATTATTGCAGAGAACCTGAGAGAGCAGCATGAAGCAGTTCAACCGGGATATCATATGAACAAAAAACACTGGAATACCATTACGCTGGATGGTTCACTATCCGATGAAGATGTCTACGTCATGATCGATCACTCTTATGATATGGTTATTAAATCCCTTCCAAAAAGCGTTCGGGAATCTTTGGCCGAATGAGGAGAACGTATACCACTTTCTCTACACCTCATTCATCATGTTATTGACATTTAAGAGGTAGGTGAAAAGGCTAATGGTCTGCTTCTCTAACAGAATGAATATCCTATGAAAATGAAGACATATTTGAAGTCCATTTGGTTCCATTACCTTGGAAATAAACAAGATCGAACAGCCTTGTTTAATGTGGCTTCCCTTGTTATCAATGCGGTAACAGGGATAGGCAAGTTAATCCTGGGCATATATCTGCTTTCGGGATGGTTCATTACAAATGCTGTATATTATCTGATTCTGTGTGTGGCAAAAGGACAAGTGCTCCATAAATATACAGTTACCAAGAGAATGGACTCTCCCGAAGAAAGATATAGATTAGAACTTACGGTATATAAGCGCGGAGGTCTGTTCCTGTGTTTACTAGGCGTGTCCTATTCGATGGTCTGCCTGCGAATGTATCTAATCGGCGATGCCTTCATATATGAGGGTAACATCGTGTATATCGTATCTACAGTTGCTTTTACCAAGCTGGTTTTTGCCGTGTATGGTACCTGGGCGAACCGTCATCTCCATAACCCGATCATATCTACATTGAAAATGATTAACTTCACCGATGCGATGGTATCCATCGTGGTGACCCAAGCGACGTTACTTACCATGCAAGGCTCACCTCTTGCATTAAAAACCAGTAGCTTGTTTGGCATGGGGTGCAGCGTTTTATTTTGTTTGATGGGGGTCTGGATGATGTTCCACAAAAAAAAGGAAACAAGCACGGACCCAAACCAATCTCCTGGCACTGAATGTTAACATTGAAGCATTAAGAGCAGGGGAAGGTAATTTTGGTTGACGTTTCAGCATGTTGATCAATACATATCAAATGATTTGCACATGACGGAATAGACGAGTGTCATCTATACTTAAAGTGACAACGGAAGAAGGCGTATTGGCAATCCACTAAAGGAGTGATATCTATGGATCAACAACAACAATTGGCAATGGTACAACGTATGCGTCAAAATGTCGTCGGTACAGGTGCAGCTCTTCAACCCAGTTCCACGTATGCAGTCACAGTAAAAGAAGTCATGATTCCTACAAATAAAGGTGATACACGTGTACTTGTGTATACACCGGATAGAGACCATTCCGCGCCTCTGCCGGTCTTCTTTAATATGCATGGGGGTGGTTTCATCTTGGGACAAGCAGAGATGGATGATCCATGGTGTCGCTTGATCGCTGATCGATCTGATTGTGTGGTCGTTAATATCGATTACAGTCTTGCACCAGAGCACAAGTTCCCAACGGCGGTTCATGAATGTTACGACGTTGTACAGTGGGTCCATGCCAACCCGCAATCCTTCTCGGTTAACCCGTCTCTATTCGCTATTGGGGGACATAGCGCTGGTGGTAATCTTGCTGCAGCAGTGTGTTTACTGAATCAGCAACGAGGTAGCGAGCTGCCAATTGTTCTGCAAATTATGGATTATGCCGTATTGGATGTGGCTACAGATCCGGCCGAGAAACCGAGTTTTGCAGAAGCCATTCCAGCCGATATCGCCAGAACGTTCAATGCTATGTACCTTGAAACGTCAGAAGAGGCGCAAGACCCGTTGGCTTCACCTGTGCTTGCAACATCAGTAGAGGGACTTCCAGAAGCATTGATCATTACCGCGGAGAAAGATTCACTGGCCCAAGAAGCAAGAACATATGCAGCAAGGCTGGAAGCAAGCGGTGTGAAGGTGACACTTAAGGAGTATAAGGGAGCCGCTCATGGATTTACGCATTTTGGCGATCTCCAGATGGCTGAGGATGCCTGGTACCTGATGAGTGACAAGATCAGAGAAGCATTTTCCAAATAACGTGTATCAGAATGACGCTTAGAAGGAATATAGTTACCTTGAAGTCGCCTAATGGCGGCTTTTTTTCGTTCATTGGTGTAATTGCTTCAATGGCATGTTGAAACCAAGCTTCTGAGCTTGCAGATGTGTTAATAAACTAGATTAGGAGCCTTATTGAGATTATAACGATATCGTTAAGGGTAAGAGTTGTTAAATTAGAGGAAATAATGACCAATACCAGGAGGTTTATTATGAACCAATATAACAGTCCATCCGATATCGCGATTCTTGGCATGGGAACGGCTCTACCTGCTCACCCCGTAGCACAGTCAGATATTGCAGAACTAATCGCTTCTTCTCTTCAGGATCGGCCAGATTTGGCCCGTTTTGCCAGACGAATATTCAAGTCCTGTGGTGTTGAAACACGATATACCGTGGAACCGGGCTATCTGGGTTCACTCGAAGAATGCCGTTATCTGCCCTCTGGTGAGCGATCAGACATCCCGACAACCGAAGAACGAATGAATACATACAAGCGAGAGGCGCTTCCGCTCGGGGTTGAGGCTGCAGAGAAAGCCCTGGAGGATTCAGGCGTATCTCCAAAGAGCATCACACATATCATCACGGTCAGCTGCACAGGTCAATATCTGCCGGGTCTTGATGTTATGCTCATCCGTCATTTGGGTTTGTCTGCCCGAGTTAATCGACTGCCGCTAATCTTTCAGGGGTGTGCCGCAGGGCTGAAAGCCATTCAGATGGCACGAGATGTGGTGCAGGGAGCTCCCGGATCACAGGTCCTTGTGGTCTGTGTAGAGTTGTGCACCATTCATTTTCAGCCTGTACAAGATCGGGAAGCGCTGTTTGCAGCTTCATTCTTCGGAGACGCTGCTTCTTCTTGTGTAGTGGGCACACCAGAATCTCAGCACAAGAATGTTTTGAGTCTGGGAACGGGTTATTCTGTGCTTCTTCCGGATTCGACTGAAGATATGACCTGGGAGGTGGGGAATCTGGGGTATGACCTGTATCTATCCCCTCGTATTCCGAAGCTGTTAGGTGTTCATCTGGAAGAGGAACTGCGTCTCTTATTGCAAAGTGAACAGCTTCCTGAACTATGGGCCATTCATCCGGGAGGACGCGGGATTGTGGACTCTGTGCAGAATGTAATGAAGCTGCGAGACGAGCAAACGAAGTATAGCAGGGATGTCCTCAGAACGTATGGTAACTTATCATCCAATACCATTCTGTTTGTACTGAATGCGATGCGTGAGGACATGAAGGCACAGGGTCAATCCTCTACGGATGGTGTAGCCATGGCATTTGGACCGGGACTCACCGCAGAGTTGATGAAATTCACTTATGTCCCCTCATTATCTTCAGTGATGGAGGAGCACGATCATGTCCTTTTTTAGAACATTGTCCATTCGAGCCAAGGAAGATGAACTGATGGATGACTTCTCTCTGGGAGGGGAGGAGCTGCGTGAAGCGCTTAGACATCTGAGACGTCTTAACAAAATATTTGCAGCACCTGGCCCAACTCTGGCTGGTGTAGAGAAGTTGTGGAACTCAGTCGGTAAGCCGAATAAGCTGACCCTGCTGGATGTGGGGGCAGGTTCAGGGGATGTGAACCAGAAACTACTGCAATGGGCAGATCGTCAGGGTGTTCAGCTGGAAATTACGTTGGTTGATCTGACGGAAGAAGCGTGTGAGGAAGCGAGACAACTATTTCGTGACGAACCCCGAGTTCGGGTACAGCGTGCCGATCTTACACAACTGCCGGATGCTTCCGCAGATATCGTGACAGGCTCCCAGTTTGTACATCATTTTGACGGAGATCAACTGGTTGATATGGTTTCTCATATGTTGCGAGCATCCAAATACGGTGTCGTTATTAATGATATTCACCGTCATCCCGTATCCTATAAGGCGGTCTGGATTACTACACGGATGATCTCGCGCAATCGTTATATTCGTCATGATGGGCCTCTTTCCGTAGCCAAAGGTTTTACAGGGAGGGATTGGAAGGAACTTAAACAACGTCTCAATCATGATACGATGACCTATGAATGGAAGCCATTATTCCGATACTCTGTTGTTATTCCCACGAAAGGCAGGTGATCTTACATGTCGAAATCGATAGATGTGATTGTCATCGGAGCCGGAATTGCCGGCAGTACATGTGCAATGCAACTGGCAGGAAAAGGACATCGGACCCTTTTGCTGGATCGCCAGGAGTTCCCGCGGCACAAAACCTGCGGTGAGTTCATGTCACCCGAAACCAAGGAGATGTTAGAAGTTCTGGACATTCACCTTCTGGACCAGTTGAAGAAACCCAGCATCATGGATCATGCCAAAATCGTTATGCCACAAGGCGGAGTGATTGAAGCACCGCTGCCGGGATTCGCATATGGCATAAGTCGATATGAGCTTGACCAGATTTTGCATCAGAAGGCGCTGGAGGCCGGAGCCCAGATTGTGACCAAAGCGACCATAACGAGCATCGAGCAGCTTGAGGATGCCAGTTATGAGGTTCAGGTGAAACAGGGAGATGAGCGGATCAGCTACAGAGCCAAAGCCGTTATCGGGGCACATGGGACCAAAAAGCCGCGCGGGATGGCTTCCGCACCTGATCTGCGGGACCAAACTGTATACGTTGGCGTTAAGTCCCACTTCAGCGGGATAGAGATTCCCGCACGTGTAGAGTTATATTTTTGCGAGGGTGGTTACGTGGGAATTTCTCCGATTGAGGATGGCATTGTGAATGTTGCCGCATTGTTGACACTGGATACCGTACAGGGAAGTGGCAAGTCTGTAAACGATATTTTACAGGCGGCATCCCTGACAAACGTGAGTTTGGCGGCCCGTTTAGCCGAGGGAAAACCTGTAGATGGAACGCAAGTGTCGATTGCGCCGCTGCATCTGTCCAACGTTCCTGAGCCGTGGTCCCAATATCCGCATATTGGGGATGCCATGCTGATGATACCGCCCTTATGTGGAGACGGAATGTCCATTGCCCTTCGCTCCTCACTCCTGTGTGCAAGGTGGACTGACAAGTACCTGCAAGGCGATATTGAACATGCCGATTGGCAGAGTAATTACACGCTGGAAGCAAGCCGCGAATTCACCCAATTGCTCAGACGCGCAAGAAGAATCCAAAAGCTGGCTTTTGCCAAGACCAATAAATTCTATCCTGGTCTGGCTCGGATGATCCCTGGTCTAGCCGCTTATGTTGTGAAGGCCACACGGTTATCCGAGATGAACGCAGCGCGCTAACAGGCTGAAATTTTGCTCAATACTTATGCGAAAGAGGTTGCTGACGGCGGCCTCTTTTTTGGCGTACAGACATTAATTTTGTGGAGACAGTTTGGAAATTCGGGAAATGCTCGTATAATAGAATTTAATGTAATGATAGAGAGTTAATTCAGATGAAATGTCGGGAGGCACTATTTAAGATGAACTATTCATTTTCCAATCGTATCGCAGCACTGCAACCATCCATTATTCGTGAGATTCTGAAGGCTTCTTCGGGGCAAAATGTGATTCCATTCTCCGCGGGAAATCCTGCTCCTGAAACCTTTCCTATTGAGGCGATTCGCACATTCACTCAATCCATTCTGGAGCATGACCCCGTCACAGCTCTGCAATATGGGATTACGGAAGGATATGTTCCCCTCAGGGAAGCATTGACTCAACATTTGAAGACAGGTTTTGATACAGGTAAACCATCCGATCAATTGTTCATCGTATCTGGAGCACAACAGGGGATTGAACTGGCCTGTAAAGTGTTCTGTAATGAAGGGGACACGATTATCTGTGAGAGCCCGAGCTTTATCGGTTCCCTGAACTCCTTCCGGGCATCCGGTGCAAAGCTTGCAGGTGTTCCGATGGAGATGGACGGTATGGATATCGAGAAGCTGGAACAGGCGCTGCAAACGGAGCCTAATGTGAAAATGATCTACGTGATCCCAAGTTTCCAGAATCCTACCGGTGTAACAACGAGTCTTGCAAAACGTAAGGCCATATACGAGCTGGCTAAGAAGTATGGCGTGATGATTTTGGAAGATAACCCGTACGGAGAACTTCGATTCAATGGAGACGATGTGCCAACCATCAAGTCTATGGATGATGAGGGTCTGGTCATCTATGTTGGATCATTCTCCAAAATTTTGTCGGCGGGACTGCGCGTTGGTTTTGTACAAGCGCCCCATGAAGTCGTGGAGAAGATGGTTGTTGCCAAACAGGGAGAAGACGTACATACAGCCATGCTTCCACAGATCCTGGCATACAAGTTCATGACAGAGTATGATTACGCGGGGCACATTAACAGTATTCGTGAGGTCTATCGGAGAAAAGCAACATTGATGATGGACAAGCTGCAAGAGCATATGGGTGAGTCCATTACCTATACCCAACCGGATGGTGGACTGTTCCTCTGGTGTGATCTGCCAGCACATGTGCCCATGCTTGATTTTGCCAAGACAGCGGCAGCTCAAGGGGTTGCGGTTGTACCGGGAAATGCATTCCTGGTGAACGAGCAAGACCCTTGTAATGCCATCAGACTTAATTTCTCAACCCCGTCAGACGAACAGATTGTCAAGGGTGTAGAGATTTTGGGGCAGGTATTGAAAGGTTATAACACTTAAAAATGCTGCAATGTGATATATCTACGAAAAGCCGCCAATTGGCGGCTTTTTTGGGCCTTTTCTCAGCCTAATTATCGATTAATGCACTTAATTCTGCCTGAAATACCTTCTGATTCTTCTGATTGAAAGTACTCAGCAGCACCGTGACAATCCCGTTTCCTTTTCGTCTGGGAGTCAGTCCAATGACTTCTGCAATGACATGAAGTTCATCATCCGGAAAGACCGGTTTCAGGAATTGAATGTTATTCATTCCGGTGCCCGCCACGACATGCTCTCCATAGACCCCAACCTCAATCCATAATTTAAAGGAGATATTCATCGTTTGCATGCCAGAAGCAATTAAACTGCCAAATCGGCCTTGCTTGGCCTTTTCCTCATCCAAATGCATGTACTGTGGATCATAGATTGTGGCAAACTCAATAATATCACGCTTGGATAATGCCAAGGTTGTGGTTTCGTAGCGCTGACCTATTACATATTCACTAAATCTCATGAAGGCACCTCGGTTTCTTTAATATGTTTTATCGTAGTTGATGTTTTGCTAAGAGACATGATTGGACTGACGTGTTAAAATGCTAGTGAACTATCCCGTGTGTATTGCTGTGTTACTGCCATGAAGGACTAAACAGATGAAACTGTCTTTGAGGAGTATATATGATGACAACGATTAAAGATGTAGCTAGGATGGCTGGTGTAGCCAGTTCGACCGTATCTTGCGTACTCAACGATAAAGGGAATGTAAGTGAGCCGACAAGAATCCGAGTGCTTGAGGCAGCGAGTCAACTCAATTACGTTAGGCATGGTCCTGCATCGGAATTAAAACGAAATAGTACACAAACCATTGGTATTATTGTCCATGACATGTCCAGCCCGTATTTCTCGGATTTGGTGAATGGAATAGAAACCGTCGTTATGAGTCATGGATACGATATGATCGTATGTAGTTCGTTGGGTGGAGAGAAGTCGACAGCCCATCGTTACATTCGTGAACGAAGAATTGACGGAGCTATTGTTATCGCTCAGAATATTCAAGATCAGTTGCTGATTGAAGCATCTGAAGCAGGGTTTCCGATTGTCGTCATGGATCGGGATCTGGATGCTCAACATATTGTAAAGGTTTTGATGAGTGATACGCAAGGCGGTTACTTGGCTACCCGTTATCTGATCGATAAAGGGCATCGGACAATAGCTTATATTAGTGGCCCGTCACAATCGGAATGTAATCTCCATCGTTATCAAGGTTATTTGAAAGCCTTGAAGGAGGCAGGCATCGAAGAGAACCCCGAATGGAAAATTGGCGGACAATACATGAAGCAAGATGGCTACAATGCAGCCAAGAAACTGCTTGAAGGAGAGCTGCCATCCGCTGTATTTTTTGCAAATGATGAAATGGCGATCGGCGGCTTGGAAGCCTTCAGGGAGCATGATATCTCAATACCTGAGCAGTTATCCGTAATTGGCTTTGACAATATACCTGCATCTCAATACATGAATCCACCTCTAACCACATTTCGTCAGCCGAAGAGGGATGCAGGCCAGCTTGCAGGTCATGTTCTCTTCCAACTGCTGAACGGAGAGATCGTAGAGACGTTATATACACTGGACATCCAATGCGTGGAACGTGATTCTGTTCGGCTCCTCAACCTGAGTTGAGGAGTTTTTTGCATTCAATAGAAATTTAAATACTTAAAAAGAAAGGAGAGTAGCCATTTATGCATAATATAAAGACGAGGAGTTTTTTGCGTTGGAAATAAATGGAGGTTGATACGATGGGCGTACCCACTTTTTTGGAGACAGGCCATATGCAAGAAGGTTTTCCCATTCGGGTAATTCATACAGGAAATCAGTTCAATTATGCTGCACACTGGCATGATGAGGTTGAACTGGTTCTCGTCAATGGTAAGAGCGCCAGAATTGGCGTGAACGACCACGTGTGTGAGTTGGAAAAGGGGGATGTGCTGCTGATCAAACCAGGGGATGTGCACTGCTTTTTGCCGGGGACCGAACATTTGACCATTATCTTGTTCCGACTCGAATTGTTAACCGGGAGTTTCACGACCGAAGCCGAAATTCAGGATCTCGGACAACTTTTCAACAAAACAACAGTTATTCCCTCGAATACGGGAAGTCAGAGCAATCTGACTCAATATATAGATGACATCATTACCGAGAAGAAAAATCAGAAGCCGGGATACCGATGGTTAATGGTATCCAGGTTGTATGATCTCATCATACTTTTATTACGTACCAAAGTACCGGTTACCACCGATGAATCTTCATCTTCAGGATGGGCATGTACTTCCTCCAAAAAATTTGAATTCCTTGAATCGGTCTGTGAATACCTGGAGGAGCACTATGCTGAGCCCATTAAGCTGGAACAGGTGGCAGAACATATTAAATTCAGCAAGTTCCATGTCTGCAAGCTGTTCAAAGAGATCAAGGGAGTAACACTGATGGAATACTTGAATCATTTTCGAATTATCAAGTCCGAGTGGGCTTTATTGTTCCGTCAGGATACGATTCTGGAGATTGCGATCGGACACGGATTTAACAATGTTAACTCCTATAATCGTCTTTTCAAAAAATATAATGACTGCACACCCTCCGAATTTCGTAAGAAACATCGTACGAATATCACAAAATATGGAGGCTAATGCACAATATTTGTGGAGAAAGCCCTCTCCAAAATCAATATACTCTAATAAATTGTAAGCGTTTCCTTTTTGAAGGAGGGGGCCTATGAAGAAGTGGTTTAAGCCAACTATTGTATTTGTATGTGCAGCGATGTTGTTAGCTGGTTGTCAGTTCAGTCCATCGAGTCAAACCAAGCAACAGGAGATTACCGTGTGGAGTTTTACGGATGAAGCAGGGTACGCCATCGAAAAATTCGAACAGAAATATCCTGACATCAAAGTGAACTTTGTCAACATCCCCGGTAATTTCTATATCACCAAGCTGAAATCTGCGCTACAGACAACCTCGAAGGCTCCAGATGTATTTATGATTGAAAATGCGAATATTCGAGAGCTGATTGACGTTCCATATCTGGAGAATCTATCAGCTTCGCCGTATAACGCCAATGAACTTATCCAGGAACAATATGCTTTTGTTCAGGCCAATGAACAGGACAGTGAGGGAAATGTCAGAGCAATAGGTTATCAGGGAACACCAGGGGGCATCTACTATCGTCGGGATTTGGCGAAGAAATATCTGGGCACCGATGATCCTGAGAAGGTGGGTTCACAGATCGATACATGGGAGAAGATCTTCGAGATTGGAGAGAAGGTACAGCAACTTAGCGGGAATAAAGTACATGCATTGGCGAATTGGAATGCTATATCGAATTCATATGATGGTATACCTTGGGTGAAGGACGGCAAACTTGTTATCGATCCAACGTACTTGGAAGTGCTCGATCTTGTACGTGAAGCACGTGAGCGGAATGTACTTGCCGAGTATGAAGATGGAAGTGCCGGTTACGCTGCATCCATGCAAAAAGGAGAGGTCATGTTCTATCCCGGGGCAACCTGGGGTTTGCAATATACGTTCAAGGCAAACGCTCCGGATACCGAAGGCATGTGGGGCTTAGCCCAGGGACCGTCAGCCTTTAGTTCAGGTGGAACCTACATCGCGATGTACAGTAAAAGTGAGAAAAAGGATTTGGCCTGGAAGTTTATTGAGTTCTATAATTTTGACCACGATTTTCTATCCGAGTTAGCGAAAGAACAGGATTATTTCACCAGCAACATGGTTGTGAATGATGAACTTGCCCCGTCTCTCTCATCATCTTATTTGGGAGGACAAAAGCATTTCGAGTTTTTCTCGGAGGCTGCAAAACGGGTACCTGTATACGAACGCACCAAATATGATGCCACGATTAACAATGATATCTACAAGATTGTACTCCAGTTATATCTCAATAAGGACATTCAGACCAAGGAAGAAGTCGTAAAGCGAATCAAACGTGATGTCACCTTGAGATTTCCGGAGCTGGAAGTGGATTAGTAAGCGATTGAATATACACATCCGATGATAACTGGGGGGATAGAACATGTTTGCCAAAACGATTCGTAAGGACCATTACGGCTACTACTTCATTGCTCCGTTTTTTATTATTTTCACCACTTTTGGGCTGTATCCCATTTTATATTCCCTCTACATCAGTTTCACCAACTTTGATGGGATCACGACACCTGATTTTGTAGGGATCGGTAACTACGTTGCCGTATTACAAGATCCGTTGTTCTACAAAACCTTGTTTAATACGTTATTCATCTGGGGCGTATCTGTAGTTCCACAGCTCACAATCTCACTTGTGTTGGCTTTTATCTTGAATGATAAGCTGCTCAAAGGACGGGACTTTTTCAGAGCGGTATACTTTTTTCCCAACATCGTTACGGCGGCATCACTTGGATTGCTTGTCAGCTTGATTTTTGACTGGCAGTCTGGCGGACTGAATCATTTTTTGGTGCAGACCGGCATAATACAAGATCCAATTAACTGGAAAAATGACCCCTGGTTTATGCGTCTTATTGTATCATCCATTTTGTTTTTTCAATACTTCGGCTATTCCATGGTCATCTACCTTGCAGGTCTTCAGGGCATTGATCCTTCATTGCTGGAAGCTGCACAGATGGATGGCGCGAAAAAGAAACATATTTTCATCCATATTATCGTGCCGATGCTCCGTCCAATAATTCTGTTTCAGATGATTACATCCATTATTGGTGGCATCCAGATTTTCGATCAGCCATTTACACTAACCAACGGCAATGGCGGTCCTGACCGAGCAGCCATGACGAGCATTATGTATCTCTATAATGTAGCATTTCAGAGCACACGATTTGGTTACGGCGCTGCCATCGCATTTTGCCTGTTTATTATCATCATATTGTTGTCCGTTGCATCCTTCATCATGACCAAGCGGAAGAGCCGTTCATAGGGAGGGGAGTTCTTATGCAAACTGCAAAATCAGTTGAACAACCAAATGCGGCGATTCAGCAATATGCCAATACAAGGGGCCTGACGGCAGGCAAAATCATCATCTATCTGTTGCTGACAGGTCTTGCCGTGCTCTGCATTATTCCATTTTATCTGATGCTTATCTATTCCACACATAACAATGCAACGATTGCTTCGACGTTTACATTTCTCCCTGGGTCATTTTTGATTGATAACTATCTGAACATGGTATCCAAAATCAACATATGGCGTGGGTTTGCCAACAGCATATTTATTGCCGGAACATCGACCGTATTATCTCTGTATATTGGGGCCTTAACTGCGTATGGATTTGCCAAATTTAAATTCAAAGGACGAAACGGGTTGTTCCTGTTTCTGTTAGCAACCATGATGGTACCGGGTCAACTGGCTCTGATTGGCGTATATCGACTATTCAGCATGATGGGACTTCTGGATAGTTATGCCGCAATTATTTTGCCTGCTGCGGCTAACGCGTTTAATGTATTTTTTATCAAACAGTTCATGGAGAGCAGCATCCCGGATGAGATTATTGAATCTGCGCGGGTGGACAGTGCCGGTGAGTTCCGGACGTTCAATCAGATTGTACTGCCTATTCTGGGGCCGGCAATCGCCGCCCTTGGCATATTCACGTTTATCGGATCATGGAATAATTTCCTAACACCGCTGGTGCTATTTTTCTCCCTGGATAAATATCCACTTCCGGTATTGGTTGCGCTAGTGCAGGGGTACTATGGGATGGATTATGGACTCTTGTATTTGGGTGTAGCGATCTCAATCCTGCCTATTATCATTGTATTTTCTATATTTTCTAAACAGATTATTGGGAGTGTTGCTTTGGGTGCTGTGAAAGGATAGCGATCAATAGAAAATAGGGAATTTCAAAGAGCAAGATCAACGAATTCATAGGAATGCAATAGCGTTCTATATCATCAGAGTCGCTCATGAGGGCGGCTTTTTTGGCATTCTATATTTTGCGTATATATCCCATCTGATAAGTAAAGGATACCTTTAACTGAGAATATCTGGACGGAGCGTTTACGGAAAGGGGAGGCGTCATGGACACATCAGCGATAACACAACAGGACCTGCCATTAACCGGAAATCTTGCTATTGATCAAGAAATGTTACGCTCCGTTTTTGCGGGTTGCTCGGACGTTGTATTTCATACATTCCAAACGGCGTGTCTTACATCAGCATTATGCGTATATTGTGTTGGTGTATGCGATACGGAGCGGCTGGAACGCCAGGTACTAACGCCCCTTCAGGAAATGGGGATCGAAGCTGCGCAAGTTCCCCTAGCTTCTGTTAAGCAAGTTGAAACGACTACTCAGGCAGTACAGGCCATATTTGAAGGAGAAGCTCTGTTACTGCTGGATGGTTCAATAGGAGGAACTACATACCCTCTATACCTAGCTGCAAATCGTTCAACGGAAGAACCGTTAGCTGAATCGACCGTGCGTGGTGCACGGGATGGGTTCACAGAGTCGTTGACCATGAATATGTCTTTACTGCGCAAACGTCTCAAGACACCTGCATTGAAGATTCATACACGTAACATGGGAGATCGTACAAACACCAGTATTTCACTTGTATACATGGAGGGGATTATTGATCCCAAACTTGTTAAGGAAGTGGAGACACGACTTGGCGATTTAAAGCTCCGAGACGTACTGGAGAGTCAGTACATTGAAGAAGGCATTGTTGACCAGCGATATTCACCATTTCCACAGATGATTGCGACGGAGCGCCCGGATGTCGTTGTTTCCAACTTGCTGGAAGGTCGTTTTGCTATTCTCGTTGACGGAACACCGTTTACCCTTATCGCGCCAGTGACTATTTTTTCCATGTTACAATCCCCCGAAGATTATTATCAAAATGTGTTCATGAGTGTTTTTGTACGCTGGCTGCGATACATTTTTTTTGTTTTATCCATGCTGCTTCCATCGGCTTATGTAGCGATTACGACGTTTCATCAGGAGATGATTCCTACCGTATTACTTCTCAGTATTGCTCGGGCGAGAGAAGAGATCCCTTTTCCTGCCCTGGTGGAAGCGCTCATTATGGAAATTGCCTTTGAAGCATTGCGTGAGGCTGGCGTCCGATTGCCCAAGCAGGTCGGATCAGCGGTCAGTATCGTGGGCGCCTTAATTATTGGGCAAGCGGCGACGAGTGCCGGAATTGTCTCAGCCCCCATGATTATCATTGTCGCGATTACCGGTATCGCTTCTTTCATGATCCCTCGCTATGCTGCCAGCATCGCGACCCGTCTACTACGTTTTCCCATGATGTTTCTTGCAGGAACGTTGGGACTCACGGGTGTCATGTTGGGAGTCATCTTGGTTGTCATTCATCTAAGCAGTCTTCGTTCATTTGGAACACCTTATCTCTCACCGGTAGCACCTACGATGGCTAAGGAACTTAAGGATGTGTGGTGGCGTCCATCCCCAAGGAACAAACCACACTAGAACAATCTACATTCGAGCAAACAAGGGAGCGGGATTACATATGTTGACTGACAAAGGGAAAATATCGGTGACTCAATTGGCATTTATGGTCTTTCCCGCCATTCTCGCGACGGCTATCTTGTCTGTGCCTGGAATTACAATGCATTATGCAGGACATGACATGTGGATGACTCCAATTATAGGTTCAATCGTTGGATTGGCTGCTATTGGTATTTCCGTTGGACTTGATCGTCTGTACCCTGGAAAAACGCTCATTCAATCCAGTGTATTGATCATCGGTCGGATTCCAGGCAAGTTATTCGGTCTGATATATATCGCTTTTTTGCCCCACCTGACGGGCTTGATTATTCGGGAATACGGTGAATTCATTGTTAATAATGCACTTCCGCGTACACCTTTGTTTGTTGTGATGGGTACGATGGTTGTTGTATGTGCGATTAATGTCAGACTTGGGATTGAAGTTGTCGGACGAACCGCTCAGGTGTTTGTTACCCTGCTGATCGTTCTGCTGGCTTTGATCTTTATATTGTTGATTGGTGAACTGAATCCTGCCGAGCTGTTTCCTTTTATGGAGAAGGGTCCAATTCCCATTATTACGGGGGCTGCTGCACCTGCTGCATGGTTTAGTGAATATATCGTGTTGGCTTTTCTGCTACCTTATGTGAATGAAAAAAAAAGAATAACCCGGGTCATGCTGGGTTCCCTTGTATTTACAACAACTGCGATGACAGTTACCAATCTGTTTTGCCTGTTTTTAATTGGTGATTTGACGGATACATTTGTATTTCCAGTCATGATCGCAGCAAGATACATAACCATTGCGGACTTTCTGCAACATATCGAATCCCTTATTATTGCCATCTGGATTTTCGGTATTTTCGTTAAAATTTCCGTTTTTCTATATATCTTTGCTACATCAACCGCGGAATGGTTTGGTTTGCGGGACTACAAACCTGTGGTTGGTCCACTTTCGTTTCTGTGCATGGTATTTGCTTACTGGGTTGTGTCCGGTGGATCTGGTGTTTCCAGTTTGGTTAGTGCTTCAGCCAACTTGTATACGATCAGCATTTTATTAATCCTTCCGGCTATGATCTACGGTGTTGCATGGCTGAAGAAAGGGTGGGCACATTTTCGGAAGAAGAATCGAGCGAACACCTGATTGATGGGGGGAGGAGCACTTGCGAATATTTAGAGTACTACTAATGCCAATATTGTGTTGTGTGCTTTTAAGTGGATGTTGGGATCGTATCGAGATTAACGATTTGGCTATCGTGCTGGCTACAGGGATAGATTATGAAGATGGTGAAGTACAATTGACTTCACAGATTTTCATTCCGCGAAAGGCGAGTGCAGGAGATAGCAGTGGGAGTGGAGGCAGTCCAAGCGGGGTAACAATGATTCGAACAGCGGAAGGACGTACAATTGCCGAGGCATTGAATCGGTTACAACGTAAAGTTCCCCGGAATATGTTCTGGGGCCACTGCGAAGTCATAATCATCAGTGAGCAAGCCGGCAAACGCGGTATCCGCGAGTATATCGATTTCTTCCTGCGTTACCCTCAGTTCAGGGAGCATGCATATGTCTTTTCCAGCGATAAGGCTGCGAAAGATATCCTTGCGTTACTTGATCCACTGGAGCGAAGTTCTGCTGAATCGTTACGTGAGATGGCCAATTTGAAGTTAGGTACACGTGTTACTGCGCTTGAACTGGCTAAATCTATTGAAGGTCCGAGCAGTTCAGCCATTTTGTCTCGCATGTTAATCTTACCCCCGGAGCCCGATCAGGATAAACTGACGACAACGCCATATGTGAAAGGTCTGAGTATGTATAAGAAGGATCGTTATGTCAAGACGGTCAAAGAACCACTAAGCGTAGGTGTATTACTACTTGCAAAAGAACTGAACAGCATTATCATGCCCGTTGAGTTTGAGCCGTTAAAGGGTTCTTTTTCGATAAGACTCATTGAAAATGAAACCTCCTTGAAGCCGCGAATTGTAAACAAACAGTGGAGTATGAAGGTCGACATCCAAACCAGGGGAGAAGTGGTGTTAAATACGACGGATGCCAATCTGACGGATCCCGCTGTATTAACTAAACTGGAAAAGGAATGGTCGGCTAAACTCACATCTTTGGCTCATGATGCTTTAGACATGTCCCAGAAAGAGCTGCGCTCCGATTTCTTCAAATTCGCAGTTGAATTCCGCAGATATTACCCGCATCAATGGAAGGCGCAGGAGAAGAACTGGGAAACCATCTATCCTGATATGGACGTGCAAGTCAACGTAGATGCACATGTAGTACGCACCGGAAAATCAACAGGACCACAGGGGATACCTAATGAGGACGAAAGTTGAACAGAATCGGTTCCTGTACAAGCCTGGAAGAGAGGTGATTGCATGAAACTAGGCTCAATCCTTGGAATATTGATGCTGGCGACTGCGATAGTGTATGGAGAGTGGAAGAGCAGCAAAGAGAAGCGAGCCAGAATAGTGAGCGCGGGATTTACTGCTGTGGCGGCAGTAATTGGGATCATTCTTCTCTTTCAGCCCCGTTTGCCTGGTCCTACCCAGTTTGTGAAGCTTATATTTGGAAGTGTGGATAAATTTATAAAATAAGATGATGGGAAAAAGAAGGACCAAGTCTCTGCGTACCAGAGGCTTGGTCCTTCTTTTATTTAAGTTGTAGCCAGTTAGAAAGTTTACTCTTTGATCACAGAAGCATTTACGGCATCTTCCATTTTCGTATTGTAGGAACGGAACAGACCCAGACGCCAGAACGCGGCTCCTTTGAGGTCATAACGTTTGGCGAGACCCAGCTTATCATCAACAGAGGAGGGCGTTTCACTGCTTAGACTGATACCAAGCAGAAGCTTGCTCTTTGGTACACCAGCCTGTATGGCTAATTGAATCGCTTGATCCACAAGACTATTTGGCTCAGGTACCTGAGATTTGGTGCCAACCGGATTATACTGATAGGCCATAATAATAAGATCATCTGCAATAGAGGCAAGTGTTTTGTAATCATAACCTTTATAAGCACTATTTAGCGGTGGTACCGCCAGAGATAAAGCTGTGTCCTGGGGCAAGGAACTCTTTAGTTGTTTCACGTAAGCATTGAGCAGCTTCTGTTGTTCTACCGCATCCAGTTTAAAGCCCAGTCCTTCAAAATCCAGAACAACTCCGCCAAAACCATGCTCTGCGACAGCAGCAGTTATGCCTTCAATCGATTTCTGCCGCAGGCTGCTGTCGCTCAGAACTTTGGTCAGTTCACCATTTCCGTCCAATGCGTACACCATGAGCTGTGGTTGGATCTGCTGATCTGCTGCGTCAGCAACGATAGACTGCGGTGTAATATCACCCGCAGCAGCAGGGAGGCGGTACTCATCCCCTTGGAGCGTAAATTGGCCTTCACGATCAATGCGGCTCCAGCCAAAGGCTACGGAATTCATGGAAGTAATAAGGTCCTTTTCTTGAAAGGATTGCAATGCATAGAAGGCTCTCAGGTGCATCTCGCGTTGTGGGGAGACAAGGGAGACCGTCTTGGTTGCTTGATTCCAGCTTACTTGTACACCGAATTGGTTACTGAACGAACTTAGTGGAATAAGTACGCGGCCCTCCCGCTGAACGGGTGCAGCTGCGAGTGTAACTTTTTTTCCATTTACGGTCGCTGTGGTGCTGCCAACTTGTAATAGTACCTCGGTAGTTTGTCCTTTCACAGTGTTTGTCGCTTTTACAGTCTGTGATTTGCTGTTCCAGGTAATATCGATACCTAGGGCTTCACCGACTGTCCGAAACGGAACGTAAGTGACACCTTTATCAATACGTGGAGCTGCATCAAATTTCAGGGGAACATCATCCAAGTGCACTGAAATGGCCGGGGCAGCATAGGCTCCACCGATATTGGGGGTACTTCCAAGAATAGAGAGAGCAATTAAAGTAACCGCGGCGATTTTCCCTACACGTTTAATAAGCATCGTTTGTGTCCTCCAACTCCGTACATAATAGTAGAATCGTATTTTGAACAGAATCTAGTAATCTAACATATGTAGCATAACAAAATTTTCATATCGTTCCAATATAAGAGTCCGGAATTTAGTCGTATATATCATATCGCTGTTTAATAGATTCTTCCGACCATAGTGTAATTAAATGATAGCATTGGTGAGTTGTTGGCTAGAAGTCCAAACACAATAGTACGCTACGAATATACTATCCTATCCCAACATTAGGAGGTAGATTGATGAGCACATTTCTGGATGCAAGAACATCACAAAATGCCAGTTTGGCCAACTCAATAGCTATTCCAATATTATTCCTGAACACCCCACAGCTCTTTGGTCAAATTGGTCTGCAAACTGCCGGAGCAGGAGCCAATCCCAGAGTTCAATTTAAAGGGACGGTTTCTGTACAATTACCTTTAGCTCTTGTGGGCATAACGATTACCGTTGTAAGAGGTACCTTGTCAACGGACCCGGTTATTTACTCCGCAACGTCCACATTTGGTTTAAGTGTATTGGCACCACAAGTAATTACATTCTCTGGAAATGATTTTAATCCACCGATTTTACCACAATTAACTTACACTGCTTTTGTAAGCTCCAACTTGCTGGGAACAATCCGCGTTGGTCCCGAGAATTTTGATGGATTTGTGGTCTCTGATTAATAGCTCGCTCTAAAAATAGTTATGTTATCGTAAAAACAACCCCATATCTCTAATCTACGGGAAACCGATTAGAGGTATGGGGTTGTACGTGTTTGTTCAATCTGAAACGACATATCCGTCGAAACTCTCGGGTCCCACCCGAGTAGTACCGAGCAGGTTTGTGCTGATAAATGCGGTATAGGTTAATTGAGGCATAAGCGGTGGGTTATAGTCAGTGGAAGAGAAGACAATCACTTCAGGGTTAAGCAGACCATTCAGACCATATGTGTGGTTTCCCGAGTATACAATTGGATCGGTTGCGATTATTCCTCTTACCACAGTAATCCTCACTATAAAAAGTGCACGCGGCAATTGCACCGTGATGGTTCCTTTTAATGAAACTCTTAGATTGGTTCCGGCTCCAGCGGTGATGAGACCAATCTGGCCGAATAATTGTGGCGTAAAAATCACTGGAATCGGTATGGAAATGGAATTAAACAACGCAGCATTTTGCGATGATCTTGCATCCAGAAATTGAGTCAACGTATATACCTCCTATCTGTTTCAGATAGAATAATATATTCATCATTCAGATTTTCGCATGGACGGAGGGTGCAGCGCTGGAGATATTAAAGACAAACCGACTGCCCATAGGACTGGACTCTTTAAGCCATACAATGCCACCCATTAATTCAGCGAGTTGTTTACAGATGGACAGGCCAAGCCCCGCTCCGCCATACTTTCCTGAATTACCATGAATCTGGGAATAGGATTTGAACAACAGATCCTGACGGTCCTGCGGGATGCCGATGCCCGTATCCTTTATTTCGTAGGATGCATGGAGAGTACCTTTTGTATCAGCAGATACCTCAGTAGAGATGCATACTTCACCTGTCTCCGTAAATTTTAGCGCATTCCCAACGAGATTGATTAAAATCTGACGAACTTTGTGCTGATCGCCCATAAGCATCAGATGATCATTAATATTATATTCTGCGTACAACCTAATTCCTTTTTTCTGTGCTTCAGAAGAGAATAATTGTAATACATGTTCAACTGTTTCAGTGACACTATAGGGCTTGATCTCCAGAGAGATCGCACCAGCTTCTGCTTTGGAGTAGTCCAGAATCTGATCCATCATCGACAGAAGGCTGGCGCCACTTGACTCAATGACATTAACATATAACGATTGATCCTCACTTAGCCTGGTCGATTGCAACAGATTGGCCATTGCAAGAACACCATTCATTGGCGTCCGGATTTCATGGCTGAGAACGGCCAGCAAATTTTTCTTTTCTTCAAGCACTTTTGCAGCGGTCTCTTCCGCCTGTTTTAATTGTTGCAGAGTTGTTTCCATCTCAAGAAGACTCGTGAAAAAGGAAGACAAGGAGAGAAGCAGATCCACGTCCTTTTGTTGATAGGAATAGAAATCCTGATCAAATGAGCAAAGGGAGCCGTAAATTTCTCCGTTCTCATTATGTATAGGCACACCGACAAATGAACACCCACCTACGAATTCGGTTGCGTCCATATGTCTGGTTAATGGATGTGTTAGATTATTATTGATTACTAACGGGCCTTGGGAATGTTCAGTCACAAGTGCACAGTATGACTCGGCGTTATCAACGACCAGCCCCTCACCCAGAATGAGTTTGTCACGATTATATACGTTCAGAACCTTGGTGGATAGATGATCCAACTGGGCAATACAAAACGTGTTTGCAGGAATTAACCTGCTTGCCGTGTCCATAACGTTTGCAGCCGAATCATATAATTTATGTGAGACAATGGATAGTACATCAATGAATTCTGTTTTTAACATATTGATTTGACTCCTCCTGATTGTAGAAATTCGTTGTGCACTGTATTCAGTATATATGAATTTGAAGAATCGATCATGTATGGTTTTGACAGTGGAAGACGGAAATGAGAAAATATAATGCTGTGTAACATGTATATATTAATAAAGTTTTGGAGGCAAATCAATGAATCAGCGTTTTCGAATTACCCGATCCATGCAAGATAGTAATGCCGAACAATCCATCTCGCTGGAAGAGTGCAAACTCTACTTCGAATCCCAACCCGATTTTACCTATTCACCGGTTCTTAACATTGTAGGAGCAGAGAGCACCATGACCATTGAGGGGGACTTTTTTATGTGGGACCTTGAGGGTGCACAGATTGCTTTTCGTTTGTACATGGGGGATCTGTATGTAGCTATTTCTAACGAAGCTATTGTACCCAAAATGATTGAGATTGCAACAGATCTACGTGCAGATATCGTTGAAGGATAAGAAGTAGAGAACTAGAGTTTAATAAAATGTAATGATGTTAGTTGTAGTATACTTTAAACATCCCTGTAAAAATGAGACTAAAGATTCATTTATATTCCATATGTTAGATTGTAATATATGGAATATAAAACATTTTACAGGAGGGTAATGAAGTGAAAAAGACCAAATTAATACTTGTTGTATTCCTGAGCATGATCCTTGCCTTATCCATAACTGGAATAGGATCGAGTTCAAAGGCTTCTGCAGCTACGGCACGTACACCCATTGTATTGGTACATGGATTGACCGGTTCAGATAGCAATTTTACAGCAATTGAGAGTTATTTGCGTAGCCAAGGGTGGACAAGAGACGAATTATTCGCGATTGACCTTCCTAGCAAACAAGGAAACCAGCTGTTGAACTCCGCAGCAATTAGTCGATTCGTAGATGATGTTCTACGCCAAACGGGTCATACAAAAGTCAATATTATAGCTCATAGCATGGGTGGAGCTAATAGTCTCTATTACATACTTAACCGTGGAGGCGCTTCCAAAGTGGATAAGTTAATTACCCTTGGCGGGGCTAATCGATTGACCACAACGACAGCTCCGAGTGGAATAAAGGTGACTTCGATCTATTCCACCAGTGACACGATTGTGTCCCCGGCACTTTCCCGTTTGAACGGGGCGAACAACGTTTCGGTTTCCCTCGTATCCCATATTGGTCTGCTGTTTAACTCACGAGTGAATGCCCTGATCAAAACTGCGTTGAATGAGTAGCTGAACATACAAAATGTGCATTCTTTCATAATATACTGAATGATTGACTTGAACACGACTGACCATTCATGGGCAGTCGTGTTTTCGTATTACCCGGAAATGGCTCACTGAGGTAAGATTCAAAAATAGGTGCATCCGTTCTATAATTAGAAATCAGAATAAAAATGAAACAAGTTAAAGGAGTCTGCATACATGCAACCTCAACCGAATGATCGGATTAAAGTTCATCCAGGCTTTTGGGCTGGATTACATCAATTAGGGATTGGTGCTGACGACATCGCTCGCACAGCACAACTATCTCTTGAGACAATAAATAAACCTGTAGTGACCCGATCTCAATACTTCGCAATCTGGCAGGCCTACTCTGATCTCAATGGGGACACCGCCGAGGGCATCATCAAACTTGCAACCGGATATGAAATATCGAAGTATCCTCCGCCTGTACTGGCGATGTACCATGCTCGTGATTATCGAGATGCGTTGAATCGCATGGTGCGTTACAAGCAAATGTGTCCTCCCGAGAGTTTGCAGATTACCGAAGCAGGGGAGGAATGGTTCATTGAACTCGAATGGTTACATAAGGAGCAACAAGGTCCGCCATTGCTGGTTGGTATTACGCTGGCATTTCTGATCGAACTTGGACGGAGGAGCACAGGACAACCTTTGACTGCCAAAAGGGTTGAGTTCTCCCAACCGATGGGTGACGTAGCCACCCTTGAGGCTTACTTCGGCTGCCGAGTTGATACGAATTCTAACCATAATCGGCTGACGCTGGAACGGAAAGATCTGAGTCTTCCATTTCTATCGTATAACGAGGAGTTACTGGAGATTCTGACCCCGGCACTGGATCGGTCGCTGGACGAACAAGAGAGCAATCGTTCCATTACTGAAGTGGTCAAATGGATTATGAAACGCAGCCTCACAGGAAAGCGCCCTGACATCCAGACGGTCGCCAAAGAGCTTCGCATGAGTGAACGTACCTTGCAGCGGCGACTGACGGAGGAGAACACAAACTTCAAGCAATTATTAACCGAGGCCAGACGTGAGCAGGCCCGAGAGTACCTTGCAGATCCTTCACTCGATATCAAAGAAGTGGCATTTCTGGTTGGATATGAAGATCAGAATTCATTCTATCGTGCTTTCAAGACCTGGGAAGGGGATACACCTTCAAATTGGCGTGTAAGGCAATAATTCTGGCGTAAAGTGCTAGTTACTAGGCCCCTCAGACTGCGTAATATTATATCTACCCGGTGTATGAAGCTGTTGGCAATTTTCAAGAAATAGCTGCCGGATAGTTGTAATCAAGAAGGAGAAATGCAGGATGGATATGGGACTAAAAGAGAAAACAGCCTTAGTTACAGGATCAACAAAAGGAATCGGTAAAGCGATTGCTATAGAACTCGCTCGAGAAGGTGTTCATGTTCTGATTAATGGACGTAATGATGAAGAGGTGGAACAAACCGTTCGTGAAATCAAGTCTACTTTTCCGGAGACCTCTCCGCAAAAGGCTACCGCTGATCTTGTGGATCTGGCGCAACGCGAAGCTTTATTCGAGAAATTTCCTGAAGTTGATATATTAATCAATAACATGGGTATATATGAAATCATGAGTTATGAAGACATAAATGATGAAGTGTGGGAGAAATATTTCCGTACTAATGTACTTGCTGCCAATGGCTTGTCTCAATTTTATTTACCTAAAATGGTGAAGAACAATGACGGACGTATTATTTTCATTGCAAGTGAAGAAGCCCTTATGCCTTCAGGCCAGATGCCTCAGTATTGCATGACCAAGTCAATGCTGCTGTCATTATCCAAAAGTTTGTCCAAACTGACAGCAGGGAGCGAGGTTACGATCAATACGATCCTGCCAGGTCCAACACTGTCCGAAAACGTACAAGAAATCATTGAGGGCATATACCCTGATGAGGCACTGACTTTTGAGGAAAAAGAGAAAGACTTTATGAAGAGTAATCTGCCACAGTCCGAATTACAGCGATTCATCAAGCCAAGTGAAATAGGCAGACTCGCTGCATTTGTATGCAGCCCATATGCTTCAGCCTTCAGAGGCTCTCCCATCCGGATGGACGGGGGCATGGTTCCCACCATATTTTAAAATTGTTCAGGATACAGGATATGTATCCATAAGATGTCGCCAGCATTGGCGGCTTTTTTATTTGTAAATGATCTATGCGAGGGCGTCAATCGAGTTTATAATACAGGTATGTTTTTCGAAAACGATTTCTGTTCATTGGAAGCGATTACTTTTATCGATTATATGAATCTAAAAGGGGACACTATCATGATAGAAGCAATAAATCTGGAAGGCATATGGAAACTCCAACTTGATGAACATAAGGTGGAACGTGGTCTGAATTTCTCAGACGTTATTACATTGCCAAATACTACATCTCATGCGGCCAAGGGCAAGAAAAACGAGAATGTGTTAATCGGTGCGCTGACGGATGAGTACTTATTCGAGGGTTATGCCTGGTTTTCACGAGAGATTGAAATTCCCGAACACTTGGCTGGCAAACGTTGTTTCTTGCATCTGGAACGAACAAGAGTTACCACAGTCTGGATTGATGGGGTGGAATGGGGAAAGCAAAACAGTCTGAACACACCTCACCGTTACGAGATTGAGGCAGGGTTAACCGCTGGGACTCATACAATTACGATTCGTGTGGACAATACCAATTATCCAACCAAAGGGGGTCACCTTACATCCGAAGACACACAGACGAATTGGAACGGCATCACCGGGAAATTGGAACTTCAATTTTTCGAGCGTGTTTTCCTGGATAATGTTCAGGTCTATCCCGATCTTGCGACTCGATCTTTCGAGATCAAGGCAGCACTTGTTGGTGACCTGCAAGAAGCACGAATCGTGGTTTCGGCTGTTGCAGTCAGTGCAGATCCGGTGTATACGACCGAGGAACAGATTTTCGCCCCGGATTCGCAGGAAATCCAGCTGACGTACAAGATTGGTGAAGATGCGATGTTATGGAGTGATGATGAACCTAACCTGTACCAACTTCATATTCATCTGCAAGATCAGGACGGCGAAGTGCTGGATTCCACCGAAGTATGGACGGGATTACGGGAATTCCGGGCTGCTGGAGACAAATTCACCATTAATGGTCGAAAAACGTTTCTTCGAGGCAAACATGACGGGCTGATCTTTCCGCTCACGGGATACGCGCCAACAGATGTGGATGAATGGGTTCGTATTCTCGCTATCTCCAAGTCCTACGGTATCAATCACTACCGTTTTCATACCTGTTGTCCTCCGGAGGCTGCTTTTATTGCAGCGGATCTGCTCGGCATCTACATGGAGCCTGAGCTTCCGTTCTGGGGAACGATTACGGATGAATCTTCGGATGGGCATAATCAAGCCGAGCAGGATTACTTGATTAGCGAAGGATTTGCGATGCTGCGTGCTTTTGGTAATCATCCTTCGTTTGTCATGATGTCGATGGGGAATGAACTATGGGGAAGCAAGGACAGATTGAATTCGATCCTGAAGGCATACAAAGCATATGATCATCGTCATCTATACACCGAAGGTTCGAATAACTTTCAGTTTGTGCCGGACATTCTGGAGGAAAGTGAATTCTTCTGCGGGGTTCGTTTCTCCAAAGAGCGCCTGTTCAGAGGTTCATATGCGATGTGTGATGCTCCGCTCGGTCACGTGCAGACCGACCTGCCAAATACATTGAAAGATTACGATTCAAACATTGTACCTGAGCAAGGCAGCGATGCTGACCCTTCTGGTCAGACTGGGGACAAAGAGATTCAGATTCAGTATGGGACAGGTTCCAAAACAGTGCAGGCCGAAGCTGGAAGTGACCAACTTGTCTCACACGTACCAATCATCTCGCATGAAATTGGACAGTACGCCACGTTTCCTAATTTCGAGGAGATCAACAAGTATACGGGTTCTCTCAAAGCCAAGAATTTCGAAGTGTTTCGGGAGCGTCTGAATGCCAAAGGACTGGGACATCTGGCGGAAGCATACTTCAGAGCCTCTGGTAAACTCGCGGTCGCATGTTACAAGGAAGAACTGGAAGCTGCTTTTCGTTCGCAGCAACTAGCCGGGTTCCAGCTGCTGGATCTCCAGGATTTCAGTGGTCAGGGAACAGCGCTGGTGGGTGTACTGGACGCATTCATGGATTCCAAAGGCATGATTACACCTGAGGAGTGGAGAACGTTTTGTTCCGACGCTGTGTTGTTGGCGAGATTCCCCAAATATAATTATCAAGCGGGTGAATTGTTCGAAGCACGCATTGAACTAAGTTACTTCCGCAGACAGGCATTGGACGGACGTCATCTGAAGTGGGAGCTACATGGTGAGGATTCCACCCTTACAGAAGGGAAAGCAGACCTGCCAGCGACCCATGGAGAACACTATGTGAATGTCGCGGATCTCAGCATTCGCATTCCTGAAGTCTCCAATATGACCAAAGTGGAACTTAGACTGTCTATTCCGGGTACGGATATCCGTAAGTCTTACTACCTGTGGATCTACCCGAGTCAGGAGGAAGTGGACCTGAGCGGTTTGAATCTATTTACCGAACTCTCGGAACAGGCGTTGGCGCTGCTTGAGCAGGGCGAGGATATTTTACTTTTCCCGAATCCCAATCAGCTTCAACACGCGATCCAAGGTTTCTATAGCACCGATTTCTGGTCTTACCCTATGTTCCGATCCATCTCGGAGAATATGAAAAGAGAAGTTCCTGTGGGCACAATGGGCTTGTTAATTCAACAGGATCATCCGGCCTTCGAACATTTTGTCTCAGAGGAGCACTCAACTTATCCGTGGTGGAGCATCGTGTCCGAGTCGTCATCGATCATCTTGGATGAGTTGGATAAAGACTTGAATCCGATCGTGCAGACCATTGATAATTTTGAGCGAAACCACAAGCTCGGCCTGTTGATGGAGTGTCGGGTCCGGAAGGGGAGAGTGCTGATGGGAGCGCTGAATCTGGAGCGTCTGATGACTACATTGGAGGGCAGACAGCTGTTATACAGCTTCCAGCATTATGTACAAAGTTCCGCTTACCAGCCAGTTGCACGTCTGGAAGTAGAGGAACTTCGCAAGTTGTTTAACTAAGATGTTGGGAGAAGAAGTGTCAGGTTTCCCTTAATTATGCCAATGAGCCCCTTCCGCGTATGGAAGGGGCTATAAGACATGCAGATTGAATCGGTTCATTCTCTCATTATGCGTTAAATGAACCTGCACTTTTTAGGATTACATTCCAATCTTCTTCAAAAAGTATGTTGTCTTTCTCCTCTGTTACTCCGATCCGGACCTCAAGGATCACCATCCTGGTTTCAGCCAGAATAGAAAAGAGACTCTCCTTGGTAATCACGAACTGATTGCCCATACTCACTTGCATGACCTTTCCGTTGACAAGCACTTGCCCACTGCCTGCAAGCACGGTCCATGCTCTACACCCAGTTCTATGCCAGTTCAACCCGATATGTTTGCCCGGTAGAACCGTTATGTTTAATGTGGTTACAGTTGTATTCTCATCGTCTAACGAACTCTCAATGACACGATAACTGCCCCAGGTTGCTTCACCATACATCGGTTTTAATGGCAAGTTACCCAATTGAGCTTTAATTTCATTTGAATTATTTTTGTTGGCAATGAGAATGCCATCCGGACTTGCGGCAGCGATAATACCTGGCACGCCAATGACTTGGATGGGGTAGGGAAGCTCGTTAATAATATAGGAATCGGAGGAAGAACCCGAGATTCCACCGTGTCCGATTACATGGGTATCTAACTGTGCGCACAGCGTATCCCAGCTTCCGATATCCTGCCATACTCCCTTATAAGGCAGGACTACGGCCCGCTGTGCCTTTTCTGCAACATGCTTGTCAAAACTGCGTTCAGGTAACGCTTCATACAGGGACGACAATTGATCATAATGAACCGGAAGCCCCATTTTTTTAATATGGGATATCATAAACGCGACGGTGAACGCGTACACACCGCAGTTCCATAGTGCCCCACGTTGTAGCAGCGTTTCAGCAATGGTGGCTTCAGGTTTTTCTATAAATTGTGTTATGGGCGCATAAGCATTACGTTCTTCCCCACCCGGCAGGATGTATCCATACTGTTCTGAAGCATGTGTAGGCCTTGTCCCAATTAAAGCGATTTCGGCTTGAGAATGTTTCAATATGTCCGGCAGTAATTGGAAGTTGCTGAAAAAATCTTCACCTGCGAACACATCAGCTGGCGCGATACAGATCACATCGTCATCTTTGGCCATTCGGAAGGATTGCAGATATAACGTCGCTAAGGCCGCCGCAGTAAAAGTGCCTCGTTTATAAGGTTCCCCAATGACTGGGATTTTGCCTTGAGTATGTCGTGCCGTAATATTAGCCTGATCTTGATGTGAAATAATGAGTGTTGAATCCGTTAGGGATGAACTGTCAAGCTGGCGGCATACTCTGCTGATCATGGATTCCCTACCTCCAGCGGGTGATGGAAGTATATCTATGAACAGCTTGGAGCGAAGCTCATTGGATAACGGCCAGAGCCTTTTGCCAGAGCCGCCGCACAGCATTACGATATGCATGGGCTTCCTCCTTAAGCTCAGGGAGCTTTACTATAGATTTTCCGTTTATGAAAGGAAAGAGAACGATATTTAAGAGCCAGATTGCGGATTTGTTGCTCTTTTAACGAAGAAGCGTTCACATTCAGACTTTTATTCTTGGAACTTCTAAGGACCATGCTGCCTGGGTTTTTCGTATACATAAAATTGGCATACGTTTCATACTCGGAGAAACCAAACTGCTTTTTCTTATTGATATTGGAGATGATGGCTTTGTACCATGGCAGTTTATGAACCGCTTCAATTTTCTGTTTTAAGGCAGCGAGTTTCGATTTGTCGAACAGCATATAATGGGTGACAAAAGAGCGGGGACGCGGAGCTTTCATGCCTAACAACTTGCGGTAGGTATTGAAATATTCCGGCTGGCTCCAGTCACGGCAGTAAAAGACTGTTTTGCCTTCTACAAGAAATGAATGAGGTTTAATCAGTACGGTATCTGCATCCATGACTAGAAAGTACTTTGCCTTCACAATGGAATCTCCGTTCATTTTGAGCAACTGCTGATATAACCAGCCTGACCGATTCCATCGGGAGGACTGGTAGTGTATGTCGTTTTTGGTTATAGGCAGAACGGATCGCTCATTAACAAAAATGCAGTTTTTAAGGGAACAAAGTTTTCTGATCTTGGTGCTGACCGGAGAAACAATATATATGCTTCCAATGGGATGTTTTACATAACGGCGAATGTTATCGATGACGAGGGGAAGGGTAGCCAAATCTTTCTCGATCGCTGGTATAAGAACATCAATCTTAGGCGCATTATTCAACCGGATTCCAGGCTGGACGGACATCTACTCATCTCCTTGCACAAATCGTGATGACTCATTATATGGTATGTGTGCAAAAGTGTTTTGGTCAGGGCATGTGCAAATATACATTTTTACGAATAGGGGCTTTTGTTGAGGGTTCCTTTATCGGTATTACATATAATGCTTGCAGGATCTTGATCAAACAGCAGGCTTTGATGCGGTTGCTGAAGGGAGAGTTTACGACATGGGAGTTGATAAGTTGCAGCCGTTAAGAAGCAAGTGGTTAAAAACAAAATTGATCATTAATAATGAATTAATTAAACCGTTTATCCCCGACACACAGAAATATAACAAAACGAATCTGAAATCCATGATCAGCAAATATGGGATGGTCTATGTCAAACCCGAGAGAGGTACTTTCGGGATGGGTGTTATTAAGGCCGAGATGGAAAGTCATCAACATTTTGTCTATCAGATCGAGCAAAAACGCCTGACGTTTGACAGCTTTGAATCGTTTTATAACAGTCTGACTCGTCTGGTGAATAAAAGAAGTTATCTGATTCAGAGAGGAATCCATCTGCTTAAGCACAATAACAGACGTTTTGACATTCGAGTCATGATACAGCTAAGCCCGACCAAACATTGGGAAGCTACCGGAATCATCGGGCGACTGGGTCATCCAAAGAAAATCGTAACCAATTATCATAGTGGTGGTACACCGATGGATATTCACAAGCTGCTAAAATCACATGCATCCACAAAACGCAGGAATGAACTGGTTCAAGAGATGAATGAGCTTAGCCTGCGCATAGCTCGTCATATGAAAAAAAAGTACCCGCATCTTAAGCAAATCGGTGTGGATATCGGCCTTGACCATAGTCTGAAACCCTGGATTATTGAAGTAAATGTCAAACCTGACCCATATATATTCAATCAATTAAAGGACAAGACGATGTATCGCAAGGTAATACGGTATTACCGTCATGCTGTGCCCAAAAAAACAAAATAACAGACTGGACTTTTCATAGGAATGCTGGAGAAGGTTACAAGCTCAAGAGTCGCCAATGTGGCGACTTTTTTTGTTGATCTGCGTTTTAGGGTCGGAATAATGCCTTTCATCCCCATTCGACTCCGAAACCTATGCTAAAATAGTATATTCGAGAGTGAAATTCAGAGTCGATGTCGATGAAAGGCGGATGTTCCCCCATGTTCAATATTGCAATCTGTGATGATGAGGAGCAGCAACGAGAACGTGTGAAATCCATGCTGGTCTCCTTATCTCTAAAAACCAATTTTGATTTTCAAATTAGCCTATTCACATCTGGTGAACAATTGCTCTCACACTACAGAGAGGTTGGGGATACATTCAATATTCTCATCTTGGATGTGGAGATGGGCGGAATGAACGGGATTCAGACCGCTAAAGAGATCAGGAACATGAAGTTTCTGGATGTACAGATTATGTTTCTGACCAGTTACCCGGAATATATGGTGGAGAGCTTTGATGTCATCACCTTTCAATATCTGATCAAGCCAATCCAGCCGCAAGTTTTCGAGGAAAAGATGATTAAGCTGTGTCGATATTTTCAGGCATTGGACAAAAAGTATGTACTAATCAAATCAGACTATGATGAACTGCTGCTGAAATATGATGATATTCTCTGGATTGAGGTCGTCAAAAGTTTAACGATCAAGAACAAGTTGAATTTTGTGACACAGGAAAATGTACATGAGACCAAAGGCATTTTATCCAGCTACGCTACAGGTTTGAAAGACCATGGTTTCTTGCAGATTCATCGCTCGATTATCATCAACCTGATGCATGTTCAGAAGTTTTCCGGTACCCAGGTCGTTATGTTGAATGGAACGGAACTGCCCATAGGTCGATCCAAGGTCAAAGAAATCAAGGATGCTTACACCAAATATATGATCATGAGGATTCAATGATATGGGTACCTATATGATCTTTTCCATCATTTTTGTGACCTTACTTATGGCATTTCAGGCGAATTTTTATTTTGATTCTGTGTTGGGCAAGTCCAGGCGTAAGCCGCGCAGAGCGATCTATTTCATGGTATTTGTCATGTTGGGTTATTTTTATTTGGTCTCTTCCTTCTCTGATATCGTTTCTACTGCTGTTGCTCTGCTGTTAATCTTCAGTCTGGCACAGTCCTATGAGGTGGAGTTCAAAATCAAGCTTGTTTTTACCATCCTGTATGCGGTTCTGATTACAATGGCAAATACGATAGCTGTATATATTCTCGGAGTTTTGGAATCCACAGAATTCATCTCATGGGAACAGTTCAACGGAGAAAACCACTGGATTCTCTCCAAAGTGATGCTGGTTGGTTGCAGTATCATGTTCATTGTTATTCAAATTGTGCGTCTAGTGGCCAAACGCAGAAGTTTTGCCGTGCATTATCGTTATTATTTGCTGTTTCTCATCGTACCCATTATTACGATCTATCAGATCAATGTGGCCTCCATATATAGTGAAAAAAACATATTCTACGTCTTTTCCGTACTAGGCTCTCTATTTCTCAACGTGTTCATTGTTTATGTATTCGATAATATGGTGGAAAAGGTACAGCTTGCGCATGAAAATACCCAGTTACAGCGTCAGATGGACTACCAGGATGCCAACTATGAGAAGACCGTTCACAGTTTCAAAAACATTAAATCCATCATCCATGATATCAATCAGCAATTTCTGTATATTGATGAATGTATCCAGCGTAACGAACTGGCAGCGGCAGGTGACCATATCAAGTCAACATTAAATACCATTGAAGGTGCGTACCAGCGGGTGAACTCCGGTAATCTGGTCATTGATGCACTCGTTACAAATACCTTGGCTATGGGGCAGGCAAACGGGATCAAAATCGACACCAAAGTCCAGCTCCACTCGCAACATATCCAGATCGATCGATATGATCTGTGTGTGGTGCTTGGTAACATGCTTGATAACGCAATTGAGGCCTCCAAGAAAGTTAGACAGGCCGAAGATCGATACATCCTCATTGCCATTCACTCCACATCATCTACACTGGTCATCCAGATTATGAATCATGTGGAGCAACCAATCGTTGACTTGAAAAGTGACAAGCCCAATCCGGAGTACCATGGGATCGGTCTAACCAATATATCGCGAATGTGCGAGAAATATGGTGGACATATGAGTATTGAGCATCAGCATCGGAAATTTAACAACATGGTCGTGCTTCCGTTCCACACCGACAACCCCTGAACCTGCCGTTCAGGGGTTGTTTTTTTCCATTCAGGGTCCGTTTTCGTTTGATCAGTCTCTTCCCGGATATGATGAATTCATTCATAAGAACATTTGAGGGAGGACATAGGATGAAGAAACTAATTAGTCTTTTATGTACAGCGGTGCTTGTAATTACACCGCTGGCAGATGTCAGAGCAGAGGCGAATAACAGCGGTACGATTGAGGCACGGGCGGAGCAGATCGCCAAGGAGATGGTGCAAAACTACGGTGTCACCAGTGTGCAATATGCGATCATGGATGAAGGGGAATATATTTTATCAGATAGTGTCGGATTGCACGAGAAGGCATCACAGAAGCCAATAGACAAGGATAGCATGTATGGCATAGGCTCGGTTAGCAAAATGGTTGTTACGGCAGCCGCCATGAAGCTGGTTGATTCCGGTAAAATAGATCTGGATGAGCCGCTTACTTCGTATATCAAGGACTTTAAAATGGCAGATGCGCGCTATACTCAAATCACACCGCGCATGTTGATGAATCATTCATCCGGTCTTTACGGTACACATTATGGAAACAGCATGTTGTTTGAAGATAATGACACCCGCAATCATGATGAGTTATTGCTCAAACTTCAGTCCGAAAAACTGAAATCCAAACCTGGTGCATACTCCGTCTACGCCAATGACGGTTTTCAATTGCTTGAAATCCTGGTTGAACGGGTGAGTGGATTAAGCTACAGCGAATATATCGCCAAGTTCATCAGCGAGCCGTTGAAGTTGGAATCAACGAAGACACCACTAGATTCCTTTGACAGAGCGCAATTATCCGAAACCTATTGGCCTACACTTGAGATGAAGATGCCTACCGAAAATGCAAACATTATCGGCACAGGCGGAGTGTACTCTACCGCAGAAGAATTGAGTCAATTCGGAGAGGTTTTAATGGGGAACAGACCGGATATTCTGTCCGAATCTGCTGTGAAGGCCATGCAATCTCATGAATATCGTAAGGGCATATGGGTATCTGATGAGCAAAATACGATCAATTATGGCTTGGGATGGGATTCGGTTGATCTTGCACCTTTCAGCGATTATGGGGTTACCGCGCTTGCCAAAGGCGGGGATACCATGTTGTACCATGCCGTGTTAATCACTATACCCGAACATGATATTTCAATGGCGGTTCTATCATCTGGCGGATCTTCCATCTACAATCAGATGTTTGCCAGCAAAGTGCTGCTGGAAGTTCTGGCGGATCAAGGCATCATTGACAAGGTTAAACCCGATCAGACCTTCTCGTCACCCGACAAAGTGAAGATGCCAACAGAATTAAGCGCGTACTCCGGTCTCTATGGTACGGTAGGAGAGACATTGGATATAACGATTAAGGATGGTGAGATGCAACTGCCAGCCTTGTTGGGTGGAATTATTCCAGAGCAGAAATATGTGTACACAGGCGACAAACATTTTACAAGTGCGGATGGCAGTGTGAAAGCTAGTTTTGTGAAGGAACGTAATGACAAGGTATATGTTAAAGTTCAGGGTATGATTACGTTACCCGGCATAGGCCAAACGGTAATGAACACGTATGATTATCAAAAACTGGATCATAATGCGCTTGACGCAGCAACGAAAGAGAAATGGACAGCTCGTGACGGCTCGAAATATTACGCGTTGGATGAAAAAATAACGTCGATCTTTTATCTGCTTCCATCGATGCTGATCAAGAACCTGTCTGTTGATGCCGGACATGGTTACGCCAATGGCACGCAAATCATGGATGCCAATCATGCAGAGAATATCGCCGAGATTCCTGTAATGAACGGAAGAGACGCGTTTGATCTGCAATTTTACACAAAGAATGGCGCCGAGATTTTGCTCCAGGATGGGCAGGAATACATTGCCGAGGAGGCGATTACTCCAATCTTTGGTGGAAAAAAAGGAGTTACGACTATTCCGGCAAACGGTCAAGCCCGGTGGTATGCGATCGACGCCCGATCGGGTAACAAATCCATCACGGTGGATTCTCCCAAGACCGGAGGTTATGCAGTGTATAATGATAAAGGGGAAATGGTTGACTTCTCTGTAGCAACCAATCAGGAATCGACGAAACTCCCGAAAAGTGGTTTTATCGTTTTTGGTGGGGACTCCGGTGATGTATTCCAGATTCAACTAAAGTAAAGTAGAAACTTCATTAATGAGTCACGTTCGCAACTTATCTCCGAAAAAATACAGTTATCAAGAAGTCGCCTAGTAGCGGCTTTTTTGATATTTTCTTTGAATAATTTAACAATCCGGTAACTATTTGGACCCATCACACGTTATGTTTATGTAGTTATATCTCAGGATTTTAATAACAGGAGGATTTACCATGGTCAATATACATAAACGTCAAATGAATAAGGAATGGAAAAGAAAAGCAGGAAAACCCATCATTGCAGGCATTACTGCCGGAATGTTGATGGTTCACGGCGTTATCGGCGTGTTGCCATCGCAGGCACATGCTGAAGCATCGGATGTATCCATCCGTAACTGGTATTCGTATCAACGAATCACTGTACCTGAACTGAAACCTTCTTGGACAGCGAAAGTAGATAACTATCTGAATATGAACGAGACTTATGTTGGAGTTAATGCGATCGCAGAAGAAGGAAAAGTATTCACGTTTGCTGGATCGAAGCTGATTGCACTTGATGCGACAACAGGTAAACGGTTGTGGACTTACGGCAAAGAACTGACTCCTTATATTACCTATCAAAGCGGGATTCTCTACGGACTGACCATTGATCACAAGCCATATGCCTTGAATGCGAAGACAGGCAAAGCAAAATGGCAGTCAGGTACATCCACCTGGATTGATACGTATAACCGTACGGAAGCTCTGATTCCAACGGTGGATACCCTCTACGTGATTAAGGGGAGTACAACGTTTGCACTGGATATCCAGTCAGGCAAACTGCGCTGGGAAGCAGATGAACCATTAGGTGAAGGTAATGGTACTGAGTATCTGAGAGAATCTAATGGTGTGGTGCTGAGAACCTTTTTTGTCCAAGGGGCACTTACATCCTTACAGCTTAATGCATATGACAAGAAAACGGGCAAGAAGCTATGGGGTCATTTTGGTCAGGGGGAAGCTATTCAGATCAAAGACGGTCTTGTATACTCAGCGGACTACTATTCTTCGATTTTGGAAAATGACGAGTCTTCACCAGAACGTAAATGGAAAGTGAATGTGTACAATCTGAAGACCGGTGTGTTAAAAGGAAGTCAGGAGTATAAGTGGACCATGCCGGGGGATCCACCGTATGTGAATGGGTATGGAGGGATATTTTCCAATAAAGACAAACTATACATTCTACAAGGGGATGCGATAGCGGAGTATCCGTTGACCTCAAGCAATCCGGGAACCGCACCACTTCGAACTTTTCACCGTCCTTACGGCGAAAATATGATATGGCTTGGCGTTACACAGGAAAGGTTGATCTTCAAAAACGGTTACACGGGAGAACTTACAGGCATCAAGCTGGCTAATGGTCAGGAGGTTCAGTGGCATGGTGATGCCCCCGTTTCTCAGATTGATGTTTACGGCAAAGGGATGTATCGAGCACAACGTAACGGCACACTGCTTGTCCTCAACATGATGTCGGGTCAGTCGGTCTTCCGCGTCTCCACCGGTGGAGATCTGCATAACACGACGTTAAAGACAAACGGAATGATCATCATCCAAACCGAAGGCAAACTTCTCGGCGTTAAGCTGCCAGCATCGCTGAAATAAGTGATTTACCTGCATATGCCGCTAAACGAAAATCATGTGAGAAGACCGGATCATGGCATAGCTGCCCATAATCCGGTCTTTTTTTATTTTTGCGCATAAAACACCGCAAAGTCCAAGTATTTGTACATGCAATCTGCCACGCGAAACCCCGCTTCCTCCAACCACACCAATTGATCCTCCAGCGTGGCATTGATATCCACCTTGCGTCTTTCTATTGAAGCCGAGATGGCTTCCTCAGACAAACCACTTTGATGAATCGCTTCTAACCAGCGCTGACGGTCATAGGTGTCCGTATCGGGGGTTCTTCCCTGACCCTAGGGAAATAGCGATTATGGATAAACTCATAGGTTGGACCTATGGATTCCGAGTCTCTGCCATGGGTAATAACATGTAAGCGCAGAATATAGACAGGGGGAATGAACCTGATGTTTCAACCACGTTTTATTATGATGAGTATCTCCTTAATCGTTATAGTTCTAACACTTGCAGCTTGCTCTGGTAGTAATGAACCTTTGCCTAGCCCTCAACCATCAATGCCAGTAGGTGAACCTGCTCCAGCACCTTCAACAGAAAATGAACAACCATCTGAAACAGAAGAAGCAAATGAAACGGAGCGTCCACTGACCGCAAGTTTTGAAATGTTGACCGCAGATGGCAATCAATCACTAGAGGCGACCTTGCAACAAGGAGAAGGATTTTCCTTGTACGTATTCGAGAAATTCACATTTGATGCTGCTCAAGGCCGTCTGTCACTGACTAGTAACGCTGACTATTATGTGGATATTGAACCACTGCCTTCGGATTATAATCTGGCAGAACTGGAGACAGCAGGTAAAGAAGAATTAGTAAAAGCCGGTAAGGTATCTGATTATAGTGGAGAACTGGTAGAACACCCGCTTGGTCATGCCAAGCTTTATCTTCAGGCCTCTGGTGAAGAAGGCATTAGCGATTATATGGTCTGGAAATCAGAAGAAGAGGAAGCATTTCTATTCCGTCTTCATAATCCAAAAGGAGAAGAGGCCTCTGATTTCGCCAGTCCGGTCCTTGTTTCGTTATCCACCGTTCAGGGTGATTCGTAACGTGGATGACTATAATCATTTCAACGAAAGTCGCCAACTGGCGGCTTTTTTACGTTTACAGATTGTACGGAGAAGTTGCAGGTGATGTATTCACTTCCATTTGACTTAGAGTACGCTCTAGGGTGTAGACTTTGAAGAAGTAGAAATATTACTAAGGAGATGAACAGAATGACACAGGAAAATAATACTAGAACTTTACAACATAAAATGGACTCTGGCTTCAACCATAATAGTACAGCGGAGGATGTATTGAGGGAACTGGACTTGTCAGGACAGCTTGCTATTGTAACGGGTGGATATTCCGGCCTGGGGTTGGAGACGACACGTGCGCTTGTGAAAGCGGGAGCCCGTGTAGTGGTGACTGCGCGTCGTCCAGCGGTTGCGAAGGAAGCACTTTCGGGTCTGGAAGGTGTTGAAATAGATGAATTGGACCTTGCTGATTTATCCAGCGTTCGTGCTTTTGCCGAGCGGTTTCTGGCGAGTGATCGGAACATTGACATGCTGATTCTTAATGCGGGCATCATGGCTTGCCCGGAGACGCGGGTTGGTCCTGGCTGGGAAGCTCAATTTGCAACCAATCATCTGGGCCACTTTGCCCTGACTAATCTGTTATGGCCTGCACTCGCAAGTCAGGGGGGAGCACGTGTTGTTTCCTTGGCATCAGCGGGACATCATTTCTCACCGATTCGTTGGGATGACATCCAATTTGAACATGGCTATGAGAAATTCCCTGCATATGGACAGTCCAAAACAGCAACAATTTTATTCAGCGTTGAGCTGGATCGTCGAGGTGCAGAGCACGGCGTACGGGCTTTCTCAGTTCATCCAGGCGGAATTATGACACCACTACAGCGTCATATGCCAAAAGAGGAAATGATTGCTCTGGGCTGGATTGATGAATCTGGACAAGTGGCCAACCCTGCGTTCAAAACACCTGAGCAGGGGGCAGCGACGCAAGTCTGGGCAGCAACTTCTCCTCAACTTGAGGGAAAAGGCGGTGTCTACTGTGAGGATTGTGACATCAGTGAAATGGCTCCAGAGGATGGAGGTTTCTATGGGGTCAAGAAGTATGCCATCGACCCTGAGCAAGCTATTCGTTTATGGGAGCTATCAGCCAAGCTGACTCAAACAGACATAGAACTCTCATAATCATAATCATGTAGTTGTGGCAACAGAGCAACAGCTCGCTTCCATGCAGGAACTCACGAAAAGTTCAAAATCTAAAGAGAATGTGATTAATTATAATGAAAACAACATAATTTCAAACAAAATCTCCTATTTAGCATATAATAAAGAAGGAGCATCTCATTTTCGCGATGGTGCAATCATTTCTTTATGAATTCAGGGAGAGAAAATCATGAATATTTTTGAGCATCAGATACCTTTGGAAAAAGTGAAATTCAATGAACCACTAAAAAATCACACGTTTATTAAAATAGGTGGCAACGCAGATATTCTCATCCATCCAACAACGATAGACGAAATCACTAAAATCGTGGAAATTGCCAACTTACATCAGTTACCTCTGACGGTCATTGGAAAAGGCTCAAACGTCATTATTAAAGACGGGGGCATCCGGGGAGTAACGATTTCTCTTAGCCACTTCGATCAAATTAAAGTGAATGAGGACAGCATGATTGCGCAAAGCGGCGTAGATATCATTGATGTATCCAGACTTGCTTTGGAGCATAGCTTGACCGGTTTGGAGTTTGCTTGTGGTATTCCCGGCAGCACGGGGGGCGCACTTTACATGAATGCGGGTGCTTATGGCGGTCAGATCGCCGATGTTGTTGAACGTGCGACTGTGATCACCAAAGACGGCGCAGTGTTGGAAATCCCGCGAGAAGAGATGAAGTTTGGTTATCGAAATAGTCTCTTCAAGATGGATCACTATATCATACTGGAGGCCGAATTCGGGCTCAAAAAAGGAAACAAGGAAGATATTGCAAGCAAAATGAAGGAATTAACGTTCCTGAGAGAATCCAAGCAGCCGCTTGAATTCCCCTCTTGTGGAAGTGTATTTAAACGACCCGAGGGACATTTTGCCGGTAAACTGATCCAGGATTGTAACTTGCAGGGCACTCGCATCGGAGGTGCTGAAATCTCCATGAAGCATGCAGGTTTTATCGTAAATGTGGATCACGCTACTGCCCAGGATTATATGGATCTGATCCAATTTATTCAGAAGAAAGTATATGATACGTTCCAAGTTGAATTGGAAACCGAAGTAATCTTTCTGGGAGAATAGGTTCGATGAATGACTTGAAAGGTCGCCAATGGCGGCCTTTTTTGATTGTCCGAATTATACTTAACAAGAACTCATATGCTAATTATGGTAATATAAGAGTGATTATATTTAATATTTCATCGTTATCATAAGGAGTGTACATGGAGATAATCAAGCGTAACAGGAGAATTCTGCTAATCACTGCAATGGTAATTTTACTATCGCCCCTGTCAATCTTGGCATATATGTATATGAATGAACGAGCTGGCGGGCTAGCCGATCAACGGATATCCAAAGTTTGGGGATTGAATGAACCTATACATATTCCTATAGCGAACAGTCCTCAAGGGGCCGTTCAAGAATTTAGAGGTGAATCTTATACCTCCCAATTCATTCATCAGGAGGCTGTGGACGGGGGCATGATTTTGTTTACGCACAAAAAGGGTCGGGAAAACAACAGTAATCTTCAGATGGAGTATACCCGCAAGAACATTTTCGGATGGAAATGGGTATGGGGTGGAGGATATTCCATTAATGAATCAGTTGAATCCAAGTTTGCGTTGAATTATATGAGCATACCGAAATTGGAAAAAATATCGGCCCCGTTTCCGATGTTATTTGGTGACATTATAGACTCCACTATCAAACGTGTAACTGTTGAAATCAAGCAAAATGGAAAGCCCGCCACTTTCGATGTGAAGCTGGTTGATGCAGGTGAGAACCAACAAATCTGGTACGCATTCCTGCCTTCATCAGCGAATCCTCCTTATACGATCAAAGCATACGATGAAAAGGAGAGCCTCTTAATCAACAAAGACATTGAAGAGGCAGATGGCTTTGGCTCATTATTTATTGAATAATCTCAAATAGAACTCCAGTAAAAAACAGCGGCATTCGAAGACTTTAGGTACGAGTCTAAGATTGTTGCTGTTTTACGGTTAGAGAATAAATAGTTACCTGGACTTTGAATCATCTGCGGTTCGATTGGCCTTCACATATTTGAGCTGCGCAACGATGATGACACTGATGATGACCAGCAGGAACCACGAACTAATTTTGCTAAAGCTAACCAGTTGCCAGGCATCATGCTGATCAGGATATTTCCAGGCATTGAAAAATGTAGCGACGTTCTCAGCAGTCCAAATGAAGAATCCGACAATGATAAAAGCAAGCGATAAGGGCATTCGATAGGTCGTTGCTCGTACCCGGTAAATAATCCAGGTTTTCCAGAAGACAATAAATACAAGCGCCGTCAGCCACCAGCGAAAATCGGGCATAAAATGATGAGTGAAAAAGTTAATATAGATGGCTGCTCCGAGCAGCATCGAAGGTGCAAAACCAGGCCATCCGGTCATGTCCATCCGCAGTCTTCGCCACACCTGACACATAAAACTGGCTACACTTGCATACATGAATCCACTATAAAGAGGGACACCCAGGATTTTGCTGTATGCTTGCTCAGGGTATGACCATGATCCCATCCATACTTTATAGATTTCTAGCACCAGGCCAATAATGTGAAATACACAGATGACCTTGATTTCATCCTTGGTTTCCAAGCCGCTTCGATACATCAGGTACTGCACAGCAAGCAATACGAGCAGAATGGCATCATATCGATGAAGGAAAGGAATAGGAATTACGCTGGACAGGGCCAGTGTTCCAAAGATCGCTACGGGAAATATGCAGCTCATGGCCTGATGATAGCCAAAATGAAGTAGTTGTATTAGAGATTTCAAGTCGAGTTAAACTCCTTTCCAAACATGTTGGAGCAAGATTCATTTAAAATTTAAGGTTCTTCATCACGGGCGTTTTTGCCTACACTTCATAATATAGATATGATCCATGAATAAAAAGAGAAAAAACCACGCAAATCTGTTCTTGTTTTCAAACTTGAATCATCATGAGAACGCTCTATAATAGGCGACAGGGTCACTCCATGTATATTCTCTTCTGGTTATGTTAAAATGAAGTTCGTACAATTACATTAGACAAGGAGGCCGCTATGCAACCAATTAAACCTCAAGATATTCAGCTCCGGATCAATAATCTTGCTGATCAGGACTTATACGTACATCTAGAACTTACGTCAGGTGCTTACGCACAACACATGGACAGTACAAAACATCCAGCATCGGCATTCATTACTAATGCGGCCATACGATATACGCAGGGGTCCATTTCAGGTACAGGTCCATACCGTGTTGGTCTGAAAACAACGCAGGGATGGCTTTACGCTGAAGGACTTACACATATTGATGAGCAGGAACAAGAAAGACTGATTCTCGCCGGTCACGACAGCCAGGGTAAACTAGTTGTGGCGTTACAATTAAGCCGAGAAATGTTCTGATGAAAGCGGAGGATTGAATAACCATGAATACTACACACAACGAGCATGAGCGCATCTTGGTGGTATATCCACATCCAGATGATGAAGCTTTCTCTGTATCGGGAACGTTAGCCAAATACATAGATGGCGGTGCCCATGTAACCTATGCTTGTCTAACACTTGGCGAGATGGGGCGCAATATGGGGATTCCTCCATTTGCCAACCGAGTGACGTTGCCTGCCATCCGTAAACAGGAACTCATTGAAGCTTCTGAAGCGATTGGTATTCAGGACCTGAGAATGCTGGGTTTCCACGATAAAATGCTGGAGTTCGAAGACCCACAGTTACTGGAAGATACCATCATGTCGCTACTTAAAGAGTTGAACCCTACGCTGGTCATTACGTTCTATCCGGGTTACAGTGTTCATCCCGATCATGATGCAACGGGAGCCGCTGTTATACGTACAATCACTAAACTTCCTGTGGATGAACGTCCGATTGTTCACTGCGTTGCGTTCGCTAATAATCAGGAACAGTACATTGGCAAACCGGATGTATTTGTTGACGTATCCGAATTTTTGGATCGAAAAATGGCGTCCATTCGTGCCCATCGTTCACAATTCCAGGCAGCAGAGCTTGTAGGGAATCGTGAGCTGAATAATGAAGAAATCAAGAAACGTTTTGGCAGAGAAACATTTTGGACCTATCCATTTGAATAATATATTACTTAGAAGTCGCCTATATGGCGGCTTTTTTTGATTTACATCACAATATCGACACAAAAATGTTGCGTCTATAGCCTAATTGAGCTATATGGAATAAATATCATTTTAAGTACACTATGATCAGGATTGTGATAACGCTTCATTTATTACGTTGCTTCAATGGATGAGGAACATGGAGAGTTGATTTTAAGTGGAATGGAGGGATGGTGTGTACAACCAACGTATATTTTGGACTAATGTAAGACCCGTTGAATACATTGCCACAGCAATAAGCAACTGTAACAAGAAGCCGGAATTGCGCGGTTTGAATCATGAGTAATCCTTGGGCAGGCTTGGGTGCATTCAACAGTTGTAAGAAGAGTCGGGTTACAGGTTTAATTTTTCTAATCGGAATGATGATGCTCCTGCTATCCCTTCCGCACGGTGCAGTCATGGCCTCTTCCGGACATCGTGAGCTCATTCCCCTTCAGCCTATGATTGACCGTTCTGCACCTGGAGAAGTCATTGAACTTGCATCAGGTCGTTATTCTGGACCCGTGACGATTGACAAAAACATCACCATTCAGGGTGATCCTACGGTCATAGTTGTTAATACGGAAGCCACCTCTACGATAATGATTCACTCGGATGGGGTGAAACTGAGCGGTTTTACAATTGAACATGATACGAATGAACAGACTGCAGCGATTCAGGTTGAAGGGAAAAACAGTGAAATCACAGATCTGCACATTGAGACCCAAGGGTATGGGATGATCATCCGGAATTCGAGTCAGGCAACGATTCAGCGGAACAACATTACGTGGGCCGGGTCTGATTCTGCTTCCAGTGGCCAGAAGGGCAATGGCATTGATCTGTACAACTCCCATGATAGCTTCATTGAAGCCAATGAGATCATCGGCATGAGGGATGGAATCTATCTGGAGAACAGTCGCAAGTCTACTGTGCAAAATAACAGGCTGTTACATACAAGGTACGGCATCCACTGTATGTACATTGACGGCTCTTCTGTCATGGACAATACCGGAGAGGAGAACATGACAGGTGCCATGATTATGGGCGTCAAGAATACGGTCATATCGGGCAATTCTTTTCGCAAACAGAGTACCAATGTTCACTCCCAAGGGATTTTGTTGTATGACGTGCATCAATCCTCAATTCACAACAATGTGGTGGAGGGTAATCGTGTCGGCATGAATATAGCAGAGTCATCGGGCAATGAGATCCATGGCAATGCGGTGCTTCGGAATTTTGTTGGCATACAGCTTGTTCTGGCAGAAGCTAATGAGTTTACACGCAACCAATTGGTGTCTAATGTCATTGAAGCTTCGGCACTGGATAGCCCGAATAATGTCCTGATGGAGAACTACTGGGACTCTTTTCAGGGGCTCGATCTGAATCGGGATGGGATCAGTGAAATCTCCTATGCAATTAATCCTTTTTATGAGCAACTGGTCAGTCGAAATTCAGCCTATCAGCTCTTTTTCCAATCACCGGGTATGGTCTTTCTGAGTGAGTTGTTTACAGAAGGCAGAGAACAATGGACTACCGACAAATCGCCACGAATGAGCATGGATACGGAATCTGATCTGCACATGTCAGTAGAAAGTGCTACAGATTCCAATGTGGTGTGGTTGTTCGGGTTAATTCTGTTGGGTATGGCAACTTTTATAATCATCTATATGGGGGTATTACGAAAATGAACAAAAGTTTGAACAGAAGATGGTCCATGGTTATGGTACTTATGTTTGGCATGGTGCTGTTAACCGCTTGCGGAACAAAATACGCGGCATTGCCGATCAATGAAGACGTGGATATCTGTGCGATCTGTAAAATGCAGGTGAAGGACGATGCATATGCAACACAGCTCACTACGAAAGACGGCCAAAATTACAAGTTCGATGACATCGGTTGCATGAACCAGTGGAAAACAGAAAATGGCACAGATAACATCGGCATGGACTATGTACGTGATTACAATGACAAGGAATGGATTGAATACAGCAAAGCCACGTATGTATACGACGCTTCATTGCGTACGCCTATGGCCTATGGAATTCTTAACTTTAAGGACAAGCCCTCGGCTGAAGCTTTCATTGCAGAGCAAGGTGTTGGAACCATTATGACCGCTGAGGATCTTGCCTCTCATGACTGGAAACAGAACACAGAGAATATGGACATGATGGGTGAACATGGGCATGATGAGCACGGACATGGTGAAGAAGGAGACGGTAATGAGATGCATCAGGAAGGTGAGATGAAAGAAGAGTCAGGCCACTAAGTATGACAATAGAAAATGGTGATCAATGATGTCAGATATGATACAGATTGCAAGACGAGAAGTGAAAATGGGATTTCGCAATCCTTGGGCGTATTCGTTTCTGATCCTTTTTTGTACCTTTAGCTTAAGCTTGTTACTTCTGAATTCGCAGAATCTGGTCGAAGGGTATTCGGGCACCACAGGTTCCATGTTGAATCTCATTCTCTACCTCTTACCATTAATGACACTGTTCCTCGGTTCCTTCTCACTAACATCCGAAAAGGAAGACGGTAGCTGGCAGCTGCTGTCCACGTATCCCATCGGCACGATGTCTTTTATTGTTGGGAAGTATCTTGGGCTGTCGATTGTTTTAATTACCATTGTTGCATTTGGATACGGCCTGATGGGGGTCATTAGCGGAGTAATCGGGAATCCACTGGATGCCGTGACATATCTTCTTTTTCTGGTATTTTCCTGTGGACTGGTGTTGTTATTCCTGACGTTGGCGCTATTTATCGGTTCGTTGTCGCGCAATCGGTGGCAGGCTTTAACCATATCCGTGACCGTATGGTTCTTCGCTGTCATTGGATGGCCGACGTTATTGCTCTCTGTGCTGGGACTGATGCCTTATCTATGGGTGAAACCTCTGCTGATTATGCTAACACTCATCAATCCGGCCGAGCTGGTGCGATTGTTTGTAGTCATCAAACTGGGAGGCGGCTCCATTCTTGGACCAGAATATTATCGATGGGTGGAGTGGGTGCAGCAACCAAGTGGCAGTTGGATCTTCATCGGGATATGCCTATTCTGGATTGCCTTCTCTGTCCTGGCGGTATATGCGATCTGGGAGAGGGGGCGTTCTCATGGATAAGGTGGGACTCGAAGTGATGGGATTGTGCAAATCCATTAAAAAGCAACCAATTGTTGAGGATATCTCCTTTCGCATTACTTCAGGCCAAGTGCTTGCCCTCTGTGGAGGGAATGGTGCAGGAAAGAGCACGGTGCTGCGTATGATCGCAGGAATTCTTCGGCCTACCTCCGGTGAGGTTGCGGTGAACAATGTGCGATGGTTGAAGGAGCGCAAGCGTTATTCAGAGCAGATTGGATATATGCCGGACGATTATCAATTTAATCAAGGACTGAGTGCGGAGGAAATGCTTCTGTTCTGGGCTTCTCTGAGGAAAGTTCCCAAGGAGAGAGTACAGGAAGTACTGACCATGGTAGGTTTGGAGGATCAAAAGAAAAACCGGGTTACGACCTTCTCCAAAGGCATGCGCCAACGTGTGTTATTCGCCCAGGCTGTGCTGTCGAAACCTCCACTGCTCATCATGGATGAGCCAACGAATGGATTGGACCCATTCTGGATGCAGGAATTAACTCAGCTGCTCAAGGGCATCAAACAGGAAGGCCACATGGTCGTGTTCTCGACCCATCAGCTGGAGATCGCAGACGACATTGCGGATCAGGTGATATTCATGAATCATGGACGTAATGTTGGAGAGGGCTCTACTCACGACTTTTGTGATCAATTCGGTTCGCTCCATGCAGCATTCCATCAAAGTCTTGGTTTAAAGTGAAGGTGAGTTTATTGCAGAAAAAAAGTTTTAAAAGCAGACGTACACTTACAATTTTGATTGGTGTGATCGCATTGTTAGTTGGTACATGGGCTATTTTCGAAAATGTATCGACACCCGAATCTCAGCGAGGTAACGCCATTGAAGCTGGTGCCGTGGCCCCTGAGTTCACAGCGGTTAATTCAGCAGGCGAACAGGTCAGCCTGTCCGATTATCGGGGCAAAGCCGTGATGATTAACTTTTGGGCTTCATGGTGCACACCTTGTGTAAGGGAGATGCCGATTGTTCACCAGATTGCTCAGGACTATCAGAATGACGTGGAAACCCTGTTTGTTAACGTGGGGGAATCGAAGGGCACGATTCGTGAGTTTATGGATAAGCAGGCGTTTGATTTCCCGGTGATCATTGATGTGACGGGCAACATATCAGGTATGTATCGTATAACGGGTTTGCCCGCAACAATGGTTATTGATAAGGATGGGGAGTTCCGTCACATACTGCTCGGTGAACTGACCGAAGATACACCATTGCAGCAATGGCTGAAAGATAGTATCTAGTTGTAAGCGTTGGATGGTGAGAAAAGGGGCAGGAACGCCAGAGATTGTCATGTTACAAGTGAAATGAATTTACGTTAAAAGTAACTACAAAATATAACTACAAAAAGTAACCATATAAAAAGCCGGACACCCATTTAACGAAGGGGTGTCCGGCTTTACTTTTGAAGTTATCCTGCTTCGCAGCCGATTACAATACAGCAGCTGAAGCGTGATTGTTACGAGCGATTCTGGTTGCGTCAACCATGTTACGCAGAGAAGCTACCGTTTCTTCCTGTCCACGGGTTTTTAATCCGCAGTCCGGGTTAATCCAGAACAGCTTCGGATCAAGAACACGCAGGGCACGTTCAATCATGCTGCTCATTTCATCCACACTTGGAACACGTGGACTATGGATATCATATACGCCAAGACCGATACCGAGCTCATACGTATTTTCTTCAAAACTATGAATCAGTTCACCGTGACTACGGGATGTCTCAATGGAGATAACATCTGCATCCATAGCTTCAATGGAATCAATCATGTCATGGAATTCGCAATAGCACATATGTGTATGGATTTGCGTCGTTTCGTGCACTGTGCATGTAGAGATACGGAACGCTTTGACCGCCCAAGCCAGGTAATCGGCTTGTTCATTTTCTTTCAGCGGAAGCCCTTCACGAACAGCCGGCTCGTCAACCTGGATCATGCCAATGCCTGCCTGTTCAAGTGCCTCGACTTCCTGTCTCAACGCATACGCCAATTGATAAGCAATCTGCTCACGAGCAATGTCTTCGCGTACGAATGACCAGTTCATGATGGTAATCGGGCCAGTCAGCATGCCTTTAACAGGGCGCTCTGTCTGCGATTGGGCATATTTCGTTTCTTCCACTGTCATTTCACCCGTAAATGCAACATCACCGAAGATAATAGGTGGCTTCACGCAACGGGAACCATATGATTGTACCCAGCCAAACTGTGTAAAGGCAAAACCTGCAAGTTTCTCGCCAAAGAATTCAACCATGTCGGTACGCTCAAACTCACCATGCACCAGTACGTCAATTCCGATCTCTTCCTGAATCTTAATCCAGATATCAATCTGCTCCCGGATGAAGGCAGCATACTGCTCGTTGTTCAATTCGCCTTTACGCCACAACTGACGTGCTTTTCTGACTTCAGCAGATTGTGGGAAACTACCAATCGTTGTTGTCGGGAAGAGTGGCAATTGCCATTTGGCCTGTTGGGCTTCATGACGCTCTGCAAAAGGACGGGAGCGCTCCGGCTGTTGAACACTGATGGAAGCAACGGCTTTCTGTACAGCGGTACGGTTCCGATCTTCGGATTGCTGAAGCGCCTGAAGTGGAAGCTCTGCTTCGTCTATTTTGGCGGTAATCTCTGCACTTGGTGAAGATAAGGCTGTAGTCAAAAGAACAATCTCATCCAGCTTTTCATCTGCAAATGCAAGTGCATTCTTCAGTTCAGATGTAAGTTTTGCCTCACGGTCTGTCGTTACCGGCACATGAAGCAGGCTGCAAGATGATTGCACGATGATACGTTCAGGTGTCACGAACTCAGTTAATTCATTCAGCAAATTCAGTTTTGTTTGAAGGGAAGCTTTCCAGATCCCACGTCCATCAATAATACCTGCTCCGAGCACTTTGTCTGCCGGGAAACCGGATGTCCGAATAGATTGTGTGTTACCAGAGAGTCCGTGTACAAAATCAAGTCCTACACCTTGAACTGGCAGTGCAACAATATCGTTGTAGTTTTCGACAGATTCAAAGTACGTTTGCAGCATGATATTCAGACCTGGAACGGCTGCTGCAAATGTTTTATATATTTTATTCAGACGCTGTACGTCTTCATCGCTTAATTTGGTTACCAGAATAGGTTCGTCGACCTGCACCCACTGAACGCCTTCGCTCGCAAGTTCTTGAAGCAATTGAGTGTAAAGTGGAAGCAAGCGGTCCAACCAAGCGTCTGTCTCGGATTTATCATAGCCTTTGGAGAGCTTCAGGAAGGTTAACGGTCCAACGATAACCGGCTTGCTTTCAATGCCGAGTTTTTCTTTTGCTTCACGATAAGCGAGAAGTGGTTTGTTCTCCGTCAGAGTTGGGGAAGCCCCGTCCAGTTCAGGTACAATGTAGTGATAGTTCGTGTTGAACCATTTGGTCATTTCACTTGCTGCGGCATCTTTCGTTCCTCGTGCAATGCCATAATATACGGACAATGGAACGGAACCACCATCATAAGCAAATCGTTTAGGGATAATGCCAAACATCACAGCTGTATCCAGGATATGATCATAATAGCTAAAGTCATTCACCGGAATGATGTCGATGCCTTTTGCTTGTTGCTTGCGCAAATGATCGATGCGGATCTCTTGCAAACGTGCGTGAAATTCTGTTTCCTCCAGCTTGCCTGCCCAGAACGCTTCCAACGCTTTCTTCCATTCCCGATCAGCACCAATACGCGGATATCCCAATACACTACTTTTTGTCATCGTTTAAAACCCCTCTGCTTTTATGTTACACAAAATTTATCACAGATCCGGAGTTATAATGTAATTCCATTAAATTATACCTAGTTATAGCCTGAGGCTATATCCAAAGGCGTGTTCAGCATGAAGTATAGAACTTGAAGAAGTCATTACGTTTGAAATAGACATCACTAATGTTACAATGGTGAACTATGTTCATACGAATGATTGAAAGGAAGGCGGTACGCATGAATCTGTATCATATCCAGTCGACTGTGCACGGAATCAACAGAGTAGCATCATTTCTGGAGGATAATTACATTGGAATCGCCTGGTCAGGTACAGGGGATCTGGAGCATACCCCTCCGGAGCTATGGAAGGAACAGTTGGTTCAACACTACCCCTTGGATGAAGCAGAATTGGCGAGCACACTCGCGACATTACATATGTTTGGTAACCTCATGCAGGATGGAGATTATATATTAATTAGCGATGATGAATGGACGTATGTTGGGGATATCGGGGATTATTATTACGACGATTCCGCTGGTTCTGAAGAGGACTTGATCTGTCACCGTCGCGGAGTTACATGGTTGGGTCGTATTCCTCTCGCGGAGCTGAATGACAAAGTGCAGGCACTGCAAAATGATTCAGCCATCCTTGCGAAGTTTGAGTATCCCATATCACAAGCACAGCTGGATCGAGGTCTTGCAGTCAGCATAACAGCCGAAGCAACGAACTCTCTCTCAACAGGGGTAGATGAAGCCACGATTCAAACAGCTCTCCAGGTGCTGAGAGAAGCGTTACACAGTGAAGAAGAAGAGCTGCGAATTCGTGCTGCTACAGCCATTTTGCAGTATGCCAAACAATTAATAAACCCATAACTATATAAATTGAACTAAACATTTACACAAAACGGAGAGGACAGAAAGAACCTGTAGAAGCGGAGCGTTCGCCTACAAGCTTTCTGCAAGAAGCTACATCGGTAGCATACTATTCGTTAGTTCATTTTATATAGCTCTGAGATCTGTTCATTTACATTCCTATGAGTTAGTCCTCCGTGATAACAAACCACAGATGTAATGTCGAGTTCGATATACTTTTTCAAAGAGATTCGAGCAGTCTCTGTATCCAGCGTAGTAGGTTCATGAATGCCTCCAAGCATGCCGTCTACACTGTACATTGAATCTCCGGCGATGAGCGTCTTGCTGTCCATCAAATATAGACTGATATGACCTGGCGTATGACCAGGTGTATGAATAACGCGAATTCCGCCGCAAAACGACAGTTCCTGACCATCAGTCACCGTTTCATTTACTTTGCCCATTGGAGGATGCTCAAGGTGACCATCTTTGAGAAGAGGGAGCTGTCCCTCAATATATGGCTTATCCAGCTCATGCGCATATATCTTAACTTGTGAGCCACACTCTTTCAAAATCTCGGGAAGACAGCCGATATGGTCCACATCCTGATGCGTCAAAATCACTGCCTTAAGTTGGTTGATCGGCACGCCTGCCTTTTCGAGTGCAATACGCAAATCGTCATATTGTCCAGGGAATCCGGTATCAATTAACACAACCATTTCTTCATCCCATATCAGAACAGGGTGAATTATATTCCCCTCAAAATCAAGCTGTAGCATCGCTATTCCCTTTGAAATTTCCATAATATCAGACCTCCAAGAATTTAAATTCATATACATCGTTGCTCTTTATATTTCTTATGTAAACGAATAAAGACGGCAATAAGATACGTTCGGGTATTTATAGGGTGTACTTATAGAAATATTCAATGAATGGGGGAATTGACGCTTGCTGTTGGGAATGATAATTTAGATATATCATTTAAACCAATAAGTCCAATAAGATAAAGGGGGTATGTGGGATGACATATATCGTGCATGCAGCAGCTGAAGATATTCGGAGCGAGGATTCGCTACTATTGATCAAGGAACTGAGTGAAGAACTCGGTTTGTTATATGGCGGTGATGGAACGGCGGGATTTCAACTGTCAGACGTTGAGGTGCCACGTGCGGCTTTTATCGTTGCCAGGATCGACGGGTATCCGGTCGGTTGCGGAGCACTTAGACCCCTTGATGATACATCTGTAGAGGTTAAACGCATGTATACACGCAGTGGTTACCGCCGTAAGGGAATTGCCCAGGCTATATTGGCCGAGGCAGAGCGTCTTGCGAACGAACTTGGTTATACGAATCTGAAACTGCAAACAGGTCCCTTGCAACCAGAAGCTGCAGCGCTGTATGAGCGTGTAGGGTATTATCGAATTCCTGTTTTCAGTGGAAATTGGGACAGAGTGTTGGCCTACCAGAAAGATCTGATACACGAAAAAGTATAATTCTACGAATATAAAAGTAAAAAGTCGCCGATTGGCGACTTTTTGCATTTTACATACTGCATTTACTCCAATTATCTCATCTGAAATATAGACAAAAGCGTTCAATCCGTTGCGCTATTATTGATCGAAGGTTCTTGATGTTGGACACCCCATTCGCATAGTCCTTCCAAAACGGGCAATAACGTTTCAGCTTTGGCTGTCAGACGGTACTCGACTTTAGGAGGGACTTGGGGATACTCTTTCCGTTCGACCATACCATCTGCTTCTAATTCTTTGAGTTGTGAACTCAGCGTTTTATACGTGATAGCGCCGATCTGTCTTTTTAGTTCATTGAAACGGACAGGTGGGTTTTCTGCCAGAAGATACAAAATCACCATTTTCCATTTACCACCAATAACAGACAACGTATATCCAAAAGGGGTATCTTGAATGTTTTTAACTTTACCGTGGTATTCAGCCATACTCATCATTTACACTATCCTTCCGGGTAGTACCTATCATAAAAGACCGTACTATTTATTTGTTTGGGCTCAGTTTATACTAACCTTACTTTGAAGTAAAGGAGATTTACGATGACTCAAAAAACAATACGTCTGCTTATGCCACAATGGCAAGGTGGAGATAATCCTAACTACTCTTTTGGAGCGGAGCTGCTTGCATGGCTTGCACCTGACAATGATCAACCTCTCATTCATGTTCCTGTTGAGGCTTATGATGGAACATCTCTGGTAAGCGAGAACGGGATAAAAGGCAGAACACATCTACTTCAGCAATTGCAGGCTGCCCAGCATATTATTCAAGCTCACCAGCCCGATCGCATTGTCATGTTTGGCGGTGACTGTTTGGTTGAACAAGCCCCGTTTGCTTATTTAAATGCACGATATGGCGGAGAACTGGGTTTGATATGGATTGATGCACATGGTGATCTGGTTAGATACGAGGGCTATGACAACGGTCATACTTTACCGCTCGGAAACCTTCTTGGGGAAGGCGATCCGGAGTTTGCCAAACATGTGAGTGTCCCCTTGAAGCCCGAACATGTCTTCATGGCCGGGTTGACAACCCCCACGGAACAGGAAACCGAACTGATTCAAAGATTGGGTATCCGAACGGCTGGAACTGAAGAATTAACCCATGGCATGGATTCGATTAAGAAGTGGATTAAAGAGACTGGTATCAAACATCTGGCAATTCATCTTGATCTGGATGTGCTTGATCCCAACATGTTCCGCTCATTGTTATTCGCCAAACCAGGGGAACCTTATGTGTTTTCATCAGCGGGAACCATGCAAATACCTCACTTGCTTCATCTGATCAAAGAACTGTCTGAAGAAACAGATGTAGTTGGATTAGGGATAACTGAGCATATGCCGTGGGATGCCATTAACTTGAAGAATTTGCTTGGAGAAATACCTATCCTGAACCAGTGATATAGGTAATAAGTCGCCAGAATATATCAGAATACTGATATAAGGAGTCAAAATATAGGAAGATTACAGATAGAAATATCAATATTATTATATGGGTGGTTCGACGAGAATCAGAAATTAAACAAACTGAGGAGAGACACCCAGATGGTCACGTTATTGTTAATCATTATTTATCTCGCATTTATAGGGCTGGGATTACCGGATGCTTTACTTGGCAGTGCCTGGTCCGTTATGAAAAACGATATACATGCGACAACAGAAATGGCTGGTTACATATCGCTAATCATTTCATTTAGTACAGTAGTGTCCAGTCTAACGGCCAGCCGATTGTTACACCGGTTCGGAACGGGTAAAGTCACAGTATTCAGTATCCTCTCAACAACGATCGCGCTGTTGGGATTCTCATTTTCTGAGAATTTTGTGTTTTTACTGATTCTGGCGATCCCTCTCGGCTTAGGTGCAGGTTCGGTGGATGCGGCACTAAGTAATTATGTAGCATTGCATTTCAAGGCCAAGCATATGAACTGGTTGCATTGTTTCTGGGGAATTGGCGCAGTGACAGGCCCACTCGTTATGGCATATTGGCTGAATCAAGCAAACAACTGGCGTGCAGGATACGTTACTGTAGCGTTGATTTTGCTTGGGATCGTGGTGGTCTTATTATCAACTTTGTCTCTATGGAAGATTTTTGAGAAGGGAAGAGTAGAGGGTTCAGGCGATGAGAAGAAACGCGTAAGCAACCGTGAGGCCATACGTATCCCCGGCGTGAAAATGTCGATGATTGCGATGCTCTGTTACAACGGTTCCGAAACTGCTGCCGGTCTGTGGATGGCTTCTTTCTTCATTGTTAGCAAAGGAGTTTCTCCAGGCACTGCCGCAGCACTATCCTCTCTATTTTTCATTGGCATTATCTTGGGACGTGTAATCTCAGGTTTTCTTTCGACTCATGTATCCAGCAAAAATCTCATCAGATATGGTGGAATCGTCGGATGCTTCGGATTAGTTATCCTGGTTATGCCGATTCCTTACTGGATTGCCGCAGGGGCTTTATTTATCGTGGGATTGGGCGGAGCACCGATCTATCCGAGTATTGTTCATGCGACACCGGAACGCTTCGGTGAGAAGGCATCTCCAAGTGTAATTGGACTTGAAATGGCCAGCGCCTATACAGGTTCAACACTCATCCCGTTAGGTATGGGACTTATAGCCAGCCAATGGGGAATGTCAATGGTACCCCTGATCCTGCTGATTCTGTTCAGTGTTATGTTCGCGGCTACAGAGCTGGTTAACAGAAGCAACAAGCCTACGCGCCTGACCGTCTAGCTCTTGCTATAGGTCATTAAGGTTCTGCCACTATACAACAAAGGAACAACCATCGCTGGTTGTTCCTTTTGGTGTGTGGACTATTTTTTATAAGAAGATCAGTAACAATGTTCCTGCAGCAAAACAGTAATACGAAAAGTATTTCAGATTGCCTTTGGCCATAATGCCCATAAACCATCTCATGGAGAAATACGTGACAAAGAGTGTCGTGATGAATGCGATCAGATAAGGGATAGCCAGTTGTGATCGATTCGGATCATTGGCAATGTCGGATACCCCCATGATAAGTCCGCCAATACTGATGGGAATGTACAGCATAAAGGAGAACTTCAAAGCTGTTTCCTGTTTCATGCCAACAGCGATGGACGCAATTACAGTTGCCCCTGAGCGGCTAATCCCCGGAATAAGAGCGACCGCCTGAGCCAGACCTACCAACAATGCATCTTTCGTAGACAGATCACCGTCTTGCTTGCGACCACGAAGATTACGAATAAGCCACAAGGCAACCCCGGTGATTAATAGCGCGATGGAAACGGTATATACGGATGAGAAGATTTCTTCAATCCGGTCCTTGAACAGGACTGCAACGACAGCAGCAGGGATCGTACCAATAATTATGTATAAGCAAAACATGAAGTCTGCTCGATATTCTTCTTTACGAGTACGCAGGTAACCTAATGCACCAATAATCAACTTTTTGATATCTTCCCGGAAAATAAAAATAATAGCGATAAGTGATGCTGTGTTTGTTAAAATCTCAAATGACAATCCATTCTGCTTGATGCCCATAAGTTTCTGGGCGATGATCAGATGACCGCTTGAGGAGACGGGGATTGGCTCCGTCGCACCTTGAACAATACCTAAAAACAAATACTTTAACCACAATATAATCTCTTCCATGTTTTCCTCCTTGATTACGTTTCATTGGCTTTTCAAAACTCTCTTTTTTAATAAAAAGTGAATGGTTTACTCTATTGATGATAGCTGTTTAACTTGGTGACTTGCAAGTTAGAGTTCATAGAGGGGGTGAAATAAACATAGCTTGTCAAATCCTGCAGAGCATGATATCGTTGATAACGATTATCAATATCAACGAAAAGGTGGGTTTATTTTGCGTAAACAGATAAAATCAATATGGATCATGATGGCACTTATCTTGCTGATTGTACTTAGTGCATGTGGTCAGTCTGCTACGACCAATAGTACAACCGGGGACAGTACGAATGCGGCTGCGGAGACAGAAACCAAGACGAACTCGGATTCAGCTTCTCCCGCTGAATCAACGGCAACTGCCGAAGAGGAACTTGTTACATATCAATCGGATGCAGGCGAAGTACAGGTACCGAAGAATCCTAAGCGCATTATTGATTTGACATCATTTTCGACAGGCTACTTTGTTGCTCTGGATGCACCGGTAGTCGGCGCTTTATCAGGAGCGATGGACAACAAATATATCAAGGATCAACTTGCAGCGGCGGGCACAAGTGATCTGGGTCAAGAGCCTACACCAGAGAAACTAATCAGTTTAAAACCTGACTTATTTATCGTGTACACTGGAACAGAGGGCATCGACAAGCTGGAGCAGATTGCGCCTGTTGTACAGATTGCATATGGTAAGCGAAATTTCAAGGATCTAATGCTTGAAATGGGTAAGCTCACCAATAGAGAAGACGCAGCGAAAGCTTGGAATGCTAAATGGGAAGCGAAGATCAACGAACTGAAGCCCAAGGTTCAGGAAGCTGTAGGAGATCGTACCGTTTCCATACTGAATCCATACGCCAAAGGATTATTTGTATTTGGTCATAACTATGGTCGAGGCGGTGAAATTATTTACGGGGAGTTTGATCTCAAGGCACCGGCCAAGGCCCAAGCTGAAGCGATTGACAGCGGAACTGGATGGGCTTCGATCTCCATGGAACTATTACCGGAGTATGCGGGGGATATCATCTTCACCAGCCCGTGGTCGGGAGACACAACCGATCCAAAGATCGTATATGATAATACATTGTGGAAAAAATTGCCTGCGGTGAAGGCGAATCATGTGTTCCAGCTTGATCCGACTTCAGACTCGTACAACGATCCGTTAACGTTGGAAGGTCAGCTACAATTTATTTCCGATAGCCTGCTTACCGCGAAGTAAGATTAGACTGCATAAATGGTAATACTGGAGCATTTCCAAATGTCGTTACAAGACGGGGAAATGCTCTTCTTATATGCTTAGGATGTTATACACGTCGATCTTGGATGGATTTTGACCAATGTAATTAAGCTTGATACAATAGGATAACAGCTGATGAACATTAAATATCAAGTGGGGTGATCTAGATTGCAGCAAAAGAGTGAACGTTTGAATGTTTGGTTGGCTTTCTCTAACATTCATACCCATCTGAACGAGAAGCTGGAACAAGCTCTGCTTCAACAATATGACTTATCTTTGAAGGAATTTTATGTGTTAAACTTCATATATAATGCGGAGGGTAAGGAATTACGCCTACAGCAACTTCAAGATCTGGTGGGGTTGAGCCAAAGTGCTACTTCCAGGCTCGTCGTTAGGATGGAAGCCAAAGACTGTGGGGCTCTGGAAAGACATGCATGTGAAGATGACCGGCGTGGCATTTACACTCGAATTACGGAGCTTGGAGAGAATAAATACAAGAAAGCACTTCAAACGTTTAATCAGGTCTTGCAAACTGAATTGGAACAGGATGGATTTGAGACTCGATTAGAGAACCTCACTAAAGAATTGTTCTAAGGCTAGGGTGAATATAGGGTAATGTAGTCATTTACCCTATAAGAAGACTTGACACTCATTAATATATCCGTTAAATTAAATGCATGCGCATGAATTTAATATGGATGCGGTGATTTTGTATAAAGGAGGTATTGAACATGAAGGTCTTCGTTGTAGGATCAAATGGACAGATTGGTCAACAGCTTATTCATCTTTTGAAGAATAGTGAAGAACACATCGTTCTTGCCATGGTACGAAAACAAGAACAGGTAGATTCATTTGCAGCACAGGGTGTGGAAACGGTGCTTGCCGACTTGGAAGGTACGGTTGACTCACTTGTAGCTGCTGTAACGGGTTGTGATGCCATTGTATTTGCAGCTGGTTCTGGCGGTACAACGGGATATGATAAAACACTCCTGATTGATCTGGATGGTGCCGGGAAAACCATTGAAGCGGCTCAAAAAGCGGGTATTGATCGATTTATCATGGTGAGTGCGATCCAAGCCAATAATCGTGAGAACTGGCATGATAACATCCTTCCATATTATGCAGCGAAACACTATGCTGATAGATTGTTAGAGATCAGTGGATTAACATATACCATTATACGTCCAGGGATTCTAATGAATGAACCTGGAACAGGTAAAGTTACTGCTGCTGAGAATATCACAACCGGTAACATTGCTCGTGAAGATGTAGCTCATGTGATTTTGGCCAGTTTGAGTGAGAAGAATACCTACAAGCGTTCATTTGATCTAATCGCTGGTGAGGATACAATATCTGAGGCATTGAGTGGGCTTTGATCCAAAACAAAATTTTCGACGATATCTGATGAGTTAAGAGAGGGCTATACAATGATTATGTTGATGCTTTTGACCTTCATATTAGGTATCTTCATCGTTGTACGTCAATTTTGGCCAGTGCGCAATCTTGAATATATAGATTATCAAGTATTTCTTAGACAAGAGCGTGATTTTCGGCAGTATAAAGTGATTGATATTCGAGATGCGACGGATTATATGGCTAATCCTACTCCGGATACGATTAACATCTCGTTGGGACGCCTTGCTTTCACATGGGAAAAATACCTTCTTCGAGAAGATAACGTAATTATAATGTCACCTGGTATGCTTCAATCCAAAAAGGCTGTTCGTATTTTGCGAAAGCATGGATTTGAATGTCTTTATGTGATGAGGTAAAAGATATATGTGAGTTCTAAATCATACGGAGTTATTAATTGTAGGCATTAATTCGATGCTTGCGCATGCATTTTTATTATTCATGATTCATGAAAAGGGGAGTTTTATTTTGATGACAGATTTGTTTAGTCCATATTCTTTTAAAAGCCTAGAGCTTAAAAACCGTGTCGTAATGGCTCCAATGTGCCAATATTCAGTTGAGCGAAAAGATGGTATTGCAACAGATTGGCATTATATGCACTACGTTAGTCGTGCCGTGGGAGGAACAGGTCTCATTATCATTGAAATGACAGATGTGGAGCCGGATGGCCGGATCTCAGATTATGATCTTGGACTATGGTCTGATGAACAGATCCCGGCTCTGAAGCGGATCGTCGATGCGTGTCACAGTTATGGTGCCAAGGTTGGTATCCAGATTGCTCATGCGGGCCGAAAAGCAGAAGATGCTGAAGTTCCAGTAGCTCCGTCCGCGATCGCCTTTGATGAGAATTCCAAGCAACCTAGAGCGCTCACAACGGATGAAGTTAAAGGAATGGTAGAAAAATTCCGGAGTGCTATAGCTCGTGCTGTAAAAGCGGGATTTGATGCAATTGAGATTCATGGTGCACATGGTTACTTGATTCATCAATTCCATTCTCCACTAACAAACAAGCGAGAAGACGAATATGGTCAAGATTTAACGCTATTCGGCCGGGAGATCATTCAGGCTGCAAAGGCAGAGATGCCCGAGGATATGCCCTTGATGATGCGTATTTCAGCCAAAGAATACGTCGAAGGTGGCTATGGCATTAACGAAAGTTCCGAGTTTGCCAAGGCATATAAAGAGGCAGGCGTTGACGTATTTGACATCTCATCTGGTGGAGAGGGACCTATTGGTGCATCGGGCAGACCAGGAACTCACGCAGCTTATCAAGTACCTCTCGCTAAAGCAATCAAAGAAGCTCTTGATGTGCCTGTGATTGCTGTTGGAAGGCTGGATGACCCGAAATTGGCAAATGCAGTCATCGGAAATGAAGAAGCTGATCTCGTTGCAGTCGGAAGAGGGCTGTTAAGAAATCCTTACTGGGCCTTGGAAGCTGCGTCTGCTTTGCGCAAGACAACGGACGTTCCAAAACAATATACAACTGGTTTTTAATGTAACGATTAAAGATCTTCATTAATCCTTGCATAAGAGAAGGACTCCGACTGTCAAAACAGAAGGAGTCCTTTTTGAGGTTAAACTAGACGAGGTAAAGGAACGATACTAGCCAGTAACCAGTCAAGAGATGGTACTGGTCTCATCGGTTTTACTTCGCAGGCGTTTAATATCTTCTCTGGGTGGGAATCCGAACATGCGAGAATATTCACGACTGAATTGGGAAGGGCTCTCATAACCTACCTGAAATGCTACATCTGCTGCATCGGTGGACTTGGATAATAACAAGCGGCGCGCTTCTTGCAGCCTCAATTGTTTTTGAAACTGAATCGGACTCATGGCAGTCACTTCTTTAAAGTGTCTGTGTAGCGAGGCAGTACTCATATTTGCCAAATCCGCCAATTCCTCAACCCGAAAATTCCGCTCAGAATGATTCATAATATATTCAATAACGTCTCTGATTCGATAGGTATGGCTGCCCTCCATGGTAGCTTGTTCCAGGGCATTCCCATGTGGGCCTTTCAGAACTTTATAGAGAATTTCCTTTTTGAACAAAGGAGCGAGCAGCGGGATATCTTCTGAATGATCCTCCAACAAACGGGCTAACCTGAAGACTGCATCCAGCAGAGACGGCTCAGCTTGGCTGACAAACATGGCACGTCTCGTTGTTTTCCGCGGTCTTGCTGGGAAATCGGAATGGTTCAATACCTCCAGAATCTCACTGGATGTGAATTCAAGTTTCAGGGCCAGATAGGGAGCCTCAGACGAGGCTTGAATTACTTGTCCACTAACCGGCAAGTCAACGGTTGCCACGATATAACTTCCTGGACCATACCGGAAACGATCCTGTCCCAGCAGGACCTCTTTCTCACCCTGAACGATAATGCAAAAGGATGGTTCATTCACTCTAAATATAGGTTCAGTAACAACCGATTCACGGATTAGAAATAATGAAGGGATTGCCGTAGGATGTACCCCATCCTTGTCAGAATAACGATCAATGAGTGTGGCTAATTCGTTTTGTTGTTCATGTATTTGATCAGACATGCAAAGTTCTCCTTTTTTCCTCACAACATAATAATCACATTCTATCTTATATTGACCGAAGGCGGTAGAAAACGGATAGGAATAGGCAAACATTTGATGTGAATGGATAAGACATTCTGATTGCTGGTTACATAATCACAAGTACACAGGTCATGATATACAACAAGTACAGAAGATATACACTTACGGTTCAGCTAATACATGATCAGATGAGAATGAGAAGGGTATCTGCATCTTTTATTTACTGATCGTTCCCGATGTGTTAGATTGATTTTGGGAGGGAAGTCGAATGGCTAGAAGTAAAGAGTTTGAAGTGAATGAAGTATTGGATAAAGCAATGAAGATCTTCTGGGAACAAGGTTACGAGAAAACGTCGATGAGTGACCTGGTTGAGCATATGGGAATTCATCGCAGAAGTATATATGATACATTTGACGACAAACATTCGCTGTTTTTGCAGGCAATGGATCGTTACAGAGGTAAGGTCAGCACCACATTACTTGCAGAAATCAAGGCATCCAAGACGGCAGTGGAAGCACTGCATAAAATCTTCGAAGTTATGATCAGTGAAGCAGAGGATACGCCATCGGGATGCTTGATCGTGAACTCCGCCGTAGAGCTTGGTACACGCGATCCGGACGTGGATACACGATCTCTTGATTCATTTAATGAAGCAGAGCAAATGTTTGAGCAAATCATTCAATGGGGGCAGCGGGAGGGAGAATTCTCTTCTGATCATGATGCGAAGGAAATGGCAGAGTACCTGCACAATATTTCTGTCGGCATCAGAGCCATGGCAAGAACCTCGACGGAAAAAGAAAAACTAAACCGTATTATCCATGTAACGATGAAACTTTTGGAAAAATGATGAGTAGAGACATACCCAAAAAAGTAGCTTGAAATCCGTTAGAGGACTTCAAGCTACTTTTTTGTGCGCTAATTTTAGAAAATAGAAAGTATGAACCATTAATTGGTGATGGCATTTTCCATCGGTTTAATTTTGTGAATCTCTTCGGTCCCAGCCTCCAAAGCTGTTTCGTAGTAGGAGCGTTTGTGCTCGATGACTTCCATGGTTCTTCTTAGTTCCTCCATTTGTGCTTCCACAATAGCTTTTCGCTCCGTAAACATGTCATATCTTTGCTTCAGCGAGGAGTCCCCCTCAGAGCACCATTCAATAAAGTCCTTAATGTCTTTAATAGGCATGCCGGTCATCTTCAGACATTGGATGATCTTTAAAAAGTCAATGTCGGAGTCTTTGAACAAACGTGTTCCACTCGTGGTACGTTCCACAAAAGGCATGAGTCCTTCCTTGTCGTAGTAACGCAATGTATATACCGTAAGGTCTAATTTTTTGGCAACTTCACCGATTGAATAGGTCATTTTCATAAAATTCCTTTCTACTGGGGGTAGACTTCGAGTTAACTCTAGGATGATCCGAGTGAATTCTACCATGTTGGATTACTGGATGTCAAAGTACGTTGGAGATAAAAAAATAAGATAAACATTTGACCTAGAGTTAACTAGAGGGAGTAAGATTATTTTGAACTTTAAATTACTAGGAGGTTATCCCATTGATTATAGCTAAAGCCAGAGCCGTTGACGGACCAGACCAACAATTCAGAAGTGCTGAAATTAAACGACGTGATCTGGATACTAATGATGTATTAATTGAGATTAAATATGCTGGTATCTGCCATTCTGACATCCATACTGCCCACGGTGAATGGGGCCCTGTGAATTATCCACTTGTTCCTGGACACGAGATTGCCGGGATTGTAACCGATGTAGGAACAGGGGTCTCCAAATATAAAGTCGGTGATCGAGTAGGAGTCGGATGTATGGTTGACTCTTGTGGCGAGTGTGATAACTGCCGCAAAGGTGAAGAGCAATACTGTCTCAAAGGAAATATTCCTACTTACGCTGGTGTAGACAAATACGGTGAGCCTACGCAAGGTGGATATTCAACTCACATTGTTGTCGTAGAGGATTTCATCGTGCGCATCCCTGATAACATTGCACTTGATGCTGCTGCACCTTTGCTGTGTGCCGGTATTACGACGTATTCACCACTTCATCACTGGGGAGCTGGCCCAGGTAAGAAGGTTGCCGTTGTAGGTATGGGTGGTCTAGGTCATATGGCTGTCAAAATTGCACATGCGATGGGTGCGGAAGTAACGGTTCTCTCCCAATCCTTGAGCAAAAAAGAAGATGGACTGCAATTTGGTGCAGATCACTACTTTGCCACCAGCGAGCCGGAAACATTCGAGAAACTTGCAGGCACATTTGATCTGATGATTAACACGGTAAGTGCGAATATTGACATTAACGCTTATTTCTCACTGCTCACACTGGATGGTACACTCGTGAACGTGGGTGCTCCTGCAGAGCCTTTAGCTGTTAACGTATTCTCACTCATCGGCCATCGCCGTTCATTCGCGGGTTCCATGATTGGTGGCATTCGTGAGACACAGGAAATGCTTGATTTCTGTGCAGAACATGATATTGCACCTAACATTGAGGTCATCTCCGCCGATCAGATTGACGAAGCATACAAACGTGTACTGGCTTCCGACGTGAAATATCGCTTTGTTATTGATATCAGCACCATGTAATTGTGAAGTGTGCAATAGTGATAGTTAAAGATAGTAGAAAGCAGCCGCCGCCAAGGTCAGCTGCTTTTTGCTTTTCAGTTTGTTAATTGCTGATCATTCTACAACCCGTGCTCTTTTCGCAACGAACAGAAGATACCTGCGTCTAATAACTAGTGAAGTAAACATGAAGGGAGTGGAATGAGAAAGATGACAGTATCATTTTCACATCAGCCGGAAGGGTACGAATGTCCATTTTGTCGTATTTGGGGTATCGAGCGACCTGATCAGGGAACAAAACAAAGGGATATCATCTATCAAAATAAAAAGGTAACGGCATTTATAGCGGGCAAATGGTGGCCAAACAATAAAGGACATGTTCTTATTGTTCCGAATCAACATTTCGAGAACATCTTTGAACTCCCTGCGGATTACGCTGTTGAAATTCACCGTGCGGCTCAGCTTACAGCATTTGCAATGAAAAGTACATATGAATGTGATGGGATTTCGACACGGCAACATAATGAACCTGCTGGCAATCAAGACGTGTGGCATTATCATCTCCATGTTTACCCTAGATACGTGAATGATCAACTTTATGTGACAAATGGTTCTCCGTCCGATCCAGATGAACGCGCTTTTTATGCTGATCAGTTGCGATCTTGGATAAAAGAAAACATTTAAAGTCTAGCAGGCTGCTCATTTTTTGTTGAGTTATCGGCAGATAAGGGTTTTTGAATTTGATATTCATGATAGAATAAGATTGAATTGGACAATATAAGTAGTAGATTTCTTGTTATAGGGGGAAACTAATGGAGACCTTTGCAGAATTTATAGCACGCATCGATAACCCGGAACACCAGGCACGAACGGAAGAAGTTTTGAACTGGGTCACTGAAAAATTCCCGAATTTAAAACAAAAAATAGCCTGGAATCAACCGATGTTTACCGACCATGAGACCTTTATTATTGGCTTTAGTGTATCCAAGCAACACTTGGCTGTTGCTCCCGAGAAGGCAGGAATTAATCGTTTTTCGGAAGAGATCACACAGGCGGGTTATGATCACACCAAAGAGTTGGTGCGGATGAAGTGGAAACAGGAGATTGATTTTTCGTTACTTGAGAGAATGATTGAGTTCAATATAGCGGATAAGGCAGAATGTTCAACATTCTGGCGTAAATAAATCGCGATATAAAAAGAAGACCCCCAACTTCCGGATGCGGAAAGAGGAGGTCTTCTGTACTTTAAGCTTAAGCGATTATTGAGCACCTACTACGGGGTGAGGTACATAAGGCTCTTCAAGGAATGAGACGTCTTCTGAGGTCAACTTAACGGAAAGAGCACCTACAGCATCTTCCAGATGCGATATTTTGGTGGCACCGATAATTGGAGCCGCTACAGTGTCTTTTTGCAGCAACCACGCAAGTGCAATGTGTGTACGAGGGACACCGTATTTTTCTGCAATGGATGCAACTCGTTCAACAACAAGCCGATCCGCATCACTTGTCGCATTGTACTTGGATTTCTGAATTTTGTCTGTCTCGGATCGCAGTGTTGATACGGACCAGTCACGGGTTAACCTGCCTGAAGCAAGAGGACTGTAGGGAGTCACACCAATCTTTTCTTCCTTGCATAAAGGCAACATTTCTCGTTCCTCTTCACGGTAGATGAGATTCAGGTGGTTTTGCATGGAGACAAACTTGGTCCAACCATTTTTCTCTGCTACATGTAATGCTTTTTGGAACTGCCATGCAAACATGGCCGAAGCGCCAATATATCTCACTTTACCGGACTTCACCACATCATGTAAGGCTTCCATGGTTTCTTCAATAGGCGTATTGTAGTCCCAACGATGGATGATATACAGATCCACATAATCGGTTTCCAATCGTTTCAGGCTTTTATCAATCTCACTCAGGATGGCTTTTCTGGAAAGACCAGAACCGTTGGGTCCTTGATGCATTTGTCCGTGTACTTTGGTAGCAATGACAACCTCATCCCGATTTGCATAATCTTTTAACGCCCGACCAAGATACTCCTCGCTTGTACCCAGAGAGTATACATTCGCTGTATCGAAGAAATTAATGCCTAGATCCAGCGCTTTCTTTATCACCGGGCGAGAATTTTCTTCATTCAGTACCCATTCATGAACCCATTTACTGGCATCCCCAAATCCCATACATCCTAGGCAAAATCGAGATACGTCCAAGCCTGTATTACCAAGTTTCGTATATTCCATGTCATGTTCAAATCCTTTCTAATGTTTATTATTGCCACCTGTAGGGTGATCTATATACACATTATTATGTCATAACGAAGGGAACAACCTGTACCACATTTCTATCAAAGTTTTGCCTAATCCTATCAGAATCTCTGAATTTGAATCAGTTGAGCCCATTAAAGTTCTCATATAAAAAGAACAAGCCACTCGTTTCTCCGTTGGAGATTCAAATGGCTTGTTCATAAAATATTATTTAATCATTGTTTGATGAATCCAATCGCTTATTTTGGTTAATTTAAGATTGGCTTTGATATTATCATCTAACTCTTCATACCGTGGAAGAAGATCTGTATGCCCATCAATCCATTGGTACAATCCTTTAAGACCTGCTGCTGTCTCACTTCCCAACAAAGGCTGAATCGCTGCTTCAAAATGATCAAAAGGAAGAGACATGAAGCTGATCTTTTCACCTAATACAGCACTGAATTGTTCCGCTAATTGTGTACCTGTCAGGGCTTCTAATCCGGGGGCTGGGATAATGCTTCCTGCCAATTCCGAATGAGTCAAGGCATAATAGTGGAATTGAGCTGCATCGTTTAAGCTAATCCAGGAGATCGGCTTGTCTGCTGGTACCGGGTAGGCCAAAACGCCATTGTTCAGTATTCCGGGAATCAGGAAGTTTTCCAAGTATACAATGGGTTCCACAATGATATATGGAAGACCACTTTGCTGCAATTCGTGGATAACTTCACGTTTCAATTCAATTCCTTTGGAATGGGTGATAGGGTCAGGAACATAGGTACCTGTGTTAACTACAATCAATTTAACGTTTGCCTGTATAGCAGCATCAATTGCATTTTTAGTATATTGTCTGATCTTATCCGGATTGAACTCCACCGGCAGGTTCAGGAAGACTTTACTTACACCTTCATGCGCCGTATGGAGCTGTTCCACATCTGATAGATCCCCGATGAAAGCTTCAATGTTTTGTTCCTTCAGTGTGTTGGCTGTTGCCTCATTTCGAGTAATCGTGCGAACTTCACAACCGTGTTGAACGAGTAATTGAGCGACAGCGCCGCCTTGGGAGCCCGATGCTCCATATACTAAAAATCGATCATTCTGTGTCATAGTGGTCAATAACTTCCTTTCAATATGTGATTGGAATGAATGAGTTAACACTCAGCATTGACCTCAGCATAACGGATTTAGAATAGGAGCGTAAGTACGCACATTAATGATATAAAGTATCCATTGGGATACTATGGGAAGGCGTTTTACATATGTTTCGATCCCCAATCGCCTAGCTGAAACAAGATCGAAGTCAGGCTTTGTCCTTTTTCTGTAAGGGAATATTCGACTTTAGGCGGAACTACAGGGTGGGTAACACGGTTTATTAAACCAGCTTCTTCAAGTTCTCGTAATTGCCTGGTTAACGTGCGATGCGTGATGGGGTCCAGCATTTTCTGTAATTCATTGAATCGAATTGTTGAATGGCGGATGAGCCGATTTATAATTAATAACTTCCATTTCCCACCAATCATATTGACTGCAAACTCAACAGGACACCGGTCCTCCACAGGTTCTATATTCATATTTATGTATACCTCCCAAAAGCATCAACTCATGTTTTGTTCATTTTATCGAATTTATAAAGGGGTGTATAGCTTACAGCGCATTCAGGATATGAACCGTGCCCAGGACACAAAAAAAGATGCCCCTAGTGTAGCTCGAGGGACACCTTATATAATATAAATTATTGTTCAACTCAGACAGAACGAAAAAAAGCATTGAACGTGAAAAAAGGCCATGATATAATCTATAGCGCAATTGACAGTTATATTGAATGTAAAGGATGAATCATTATTTCTCCTAATTTAATTTTACATCCGACATTCCGATTTGTCAATGCTCTTTTTTTGGCCCTAATAAATGGAAAAGGGAGTGGACTCATTCATGGATAAAACAGTGGAATGGAAGTTGGAAGAGGAAAGACTAGTGCAGGTGAGGAACAAGCTTCAGGCACGACTCGACGAGTTAGAACCGAAGGTTGCCGGACTGCATGAACAGGCTGCCGAAATTCGTAAACGGTTCTGGGAAGAAGTGACGATTAATACCGGTTCGTACACGGATTTTGAAGATGCATTCTATACCATTAATCAGCAGTCGAGAGTGTTGGCCGAGAGGGAGCGCGGGCACAAGCTGTTAACACAACAATGGAAAAATACAAAGAGACTGCTTCCAACGCCGTATTTTGGCCGTTTCGACTATAAGGAAAAAGGCATGACATTGACTGAACAGATCTACATCGGCGTATCATCCTTCATGGATGAAGATGGTTTGAACTTTCTAATCTATGACTGGCGTACGCCAATTGCAAGTCTGTACTATGATCACTCTCCCGGGCTAGCAAGTTATGACACACCTTCAGGACGAATCGAAGGAAAGATGGAGCTCAAGCGTCAATTCCAGATTCAACATGGGCAACTTCATAGCATGTTTGATTCAACTGAGACGATTGGTGACGAATTGTTGCAGCAAGTGCTCGCCAAGGGTGCAGACTCACAAATGAAGAGCATTGTAGCAACAATCCAGAAGGAACAAAACGCCATCATCCGTGATGACCGAAGCCGAATGCTTATCGTTCAGGGGGCAGCTGGCAGTGGTAAGACGTCGGCTGCGTTACAGCGAGTCGCTTACTTACTATATAAACACCGCCAGACCGTCAAAGCAGATCAGATTGTGCTTTTCTCGCCGAATCCGATGTTTACCAGTTATATCTCGACCGTACTCCCGGAACTTGGCGAAGAGAACATGCAGCAGACAACTTTTCAGGAATATCTGAATTATTGGCTGGATTCCTCCATCCGACCAGAGGATGCCTTTGATCAGATTGAATATGTGCTGACAGCTCAGAATGTTCCGGGATATGAAGCTCGTATGGAGGCGATCAAGTACAAAGCTTCCGAGACATTCCTGCAAGTGCTCCAAAACTACGGTAAGTGGTTAGGAAGAGAGGGGATGCGGTTTAACGGCATTCAATTTCGGGGACGTGAATTCATCAGTTCAGACCAAATCAAGACTCAATTCTACAGTTTGGATCAAAATCTTACCTTGTCCAACCGCATTCTTCTTTTGCAGGAATGGTTGCTGAGAGAACTTGTTTCGCTGGAACGTCTGGAACGGGAAGCAGACTGGGTTCAGGAGGAGTTGAATTATCTGGACACAGATGATTATATGGAAGCTTTCCGCATGTTGCACAAAGAAAAGCCTGTGTTTGATGTGGCGGAAAAATATGCAGCCCGTGAGAACGGAAATAACAAGGCAGTGCAAGATGAGGGTGCCTTTAACTTTGGAGTGCGGGAAGAGGAGTTGCTTCGTCAGAAATTGGTGAAAGACATGTTTAAACCTTTAAGAAAGAGTGTGCGGAAATTTCAGTTCGTGGATGTGAAAGGGATATACGAACAACTATTTGTAGATGAGACCGCTTATCGGGAACAAACGAATGGGGCAATCCCCCCACAGCACTGGCCTGAGATTTGTAAACAGACCAAGGCAATGATCCTTCAGAACAAGCTGTTCCATGAGGATGCTACTCCGTATTTATATGTAAAAGAGATGATCGAAGGCGTCCGGACGAACACAGAGATTCGTTATGTCTTTGTCGATGAAGGCCAGGATTATTCGGCGTTTCAATACGAATATCTCAAGAAACTGTTTCCTCGTTCCCGCATGACGGTGCTGGGGGATTTCGGGCAAGCGATCTTTATGCAGGCTACGGATTTGGCAGCATCCAACTCGCCACTGGTTCACCTATATGGAGAAGGCGAAACTACTTTGATACGGCTCGTACGCAGTTATCGTTCAACCAAAGAGATTGTTGAATTCACGAGACAGATGTTACCAGGGGGAGAAGAGATTAGACCGTTTGAAAGGGGAGATCAGAAGCCTCTTTTAACAGGATTGAAGGACGAAAAGATGCGTGGTGCGCAGATTCTCGCAGACATCGCCGCGCTTAAGGCGGAGGGGTTTGATTCCATCGCTGTGATTACAAAGACCGCGGCTGAAAGCCGTGACGCCTATGAAAGGTTGCAAAGTCAAGGCGGCGAAGGGTTGCAGCTCATAACAAAGGACACACAGATTTTCGAAAAAGGAATCATGGTTATTCCTGTGTATCTCGCCAAAGGCGTTGAGTTCGATGCTGTCCTGGTCTATGATGCTTCACCCGTTGCTTACAGCCAAGAATATGATCGCAAGCTTCTGTATACGGCCTGCACACGAGCGATGCACCGACTTCATCTATATACAGTGAGTGACTGGTCACCATTTGTGCAGGCGTTACCTGCGAATCTATATGACATAAGAACGTAATTCATAAGTAAAGTAAATCCATCTTAAATGAAGGACCATAGAAAGATGCTCGGAGCCTTATTTCAAAGGTTATCGGGCATCTTCTTTTACTAAAGACATGAATCATAAAAGTTATTCTTTACTGATCGTTCCCGATGTGATAGATTGATATTGGGAGTTATGAGAATGATCATTCCCATAACAGCTCGAAAATGAATACATTCTCAATGAGAGGGAGTAATAATAAATGAATATTTCCAAACAAGTTGCTATTGTAAGTGGGGCTAATCGAGGGTTGGGCAAGGAGCTTGCTCTTGAACTGCTGGCGAGGGGAACCAAAGTGTATGCTGGGGCACGAAACCCTGAATCCATTGATCTGCCCGGGGCTATTCCACTACAACTCGATATTACGGATCCACAATCTGTCATGGCTGCAGCTGAGATAGCTAGTGATGTAACCCTTCTAATCAATAATGCCGGTTCCGCTACGGGTGCTTCTCTGCTCACGGGTGAGCTGAACGATATTCACTTGGAATTCAATACACATGTATTCGGTACGCTTTCAATGATTCGTGCGTTTGCACCGGTAATAGAGAAGAATGGGGGAGGTTCGATACTGAATATCCTGTCTGCTCTATCTTGGCTCAGCCTTGGTAATTCAGGAGCATATTCAGCTGCAAAGTCCGCTCAGTGGGGAATTACGAATGCATTACGTCTCGAATTAGCCCCTAAGAACGTTAGCGTTGCCGGATTGCACGTGGCGTTCATGGATACGGATATGACGGCAGGTATCGATGCACCAAAAACGAGCCCAACGGATATTGCCAAAATTGCAATAGATTCCATTGAAGCGGATCTCTACGAAATTATTGCTGATGATACTAGTCGGAATGTACAACAGGGTCTTGCTGGTGGTGTTGCTGCCCTTTACCCGCAATTGTTTCAAAAATAGAGAGGTGTAGATACATTACTCGCTATAAATAAAACAACCCCCGCCAGATCTGGTGGGGGTTAAGTCTGTCATGAATTCTCTAATTCCATTCCTTCAAGAACGGTGAGAATATGAGGTTTAACCTTTAACTGCACCGGCAGTAAGGCCGCTGACAATATATTTTTGCCCGAATAGATACAGGATGAATACAGGCAGGGAAGTAAGCACGAGATTGGCGAAGATCAGGTTCCAGTCCCGGCTATATTTGCCGTAGAAATTGTAGATCGACAGTGGCATCGTCCATGTGGAACTGTCTGTCAGGAAGTACACCGGAATTGTAATGTCATTCCAGACGGACATGAACACCATGATGGCTACCGTTGCGTTAACGGGCAGAATGAGCGGTGTGACGATGCGGAAGAACACCCCGAACACACTTGCTCCTTCCAGAAATGCCACTTCGTCCAGCGCTCGTGGAATGGTTTTGATGAATCCACTATACAAGAATACACTGAAAGCTGTATTTAACGCGGCGTAGATCAGGATAACACTTGTGATGCTGCCGTAGAATCCCAATCCCTGTACAACCCGTATGGTCGTAATAATTGACATTGGCGCAATCAGTCCCATGAAGAAATACATGTAGATCGTGCCGGATAGTTTGGTTTCCCGACGTGCCAGAATGAATGCCGCTGCCGAAGAAGCGACGATATTAATGATGGAAGATACGCCAGTAATCAAAATGCTGTTGAAGAACGCTCGCGACAGACCACCTTCCTGGAAGACACGAACATAGTTCGAGAACTGCCATGTTTCCGGAAAACTCAGGGAGAAGCTAAGCACTTCGGCGCTGGTTTTGAAAGAACCAAAGATCAGAATGACAAGCGGCAACAGAACGATAAGAGAGGCCAGAATCAGGAAACCTTCCACGATATAGTTGCGGATGGCGAGTTTGCGTGTATAGCCCATGTTATTCCGTAACCTCCTTACGCCGCATGAAGATCAATAGCGGTATAGCGATAATGGTAACGACCACGAACAGAAGGGTGTTGACCGCGGTACCAAGTCCCCAGTTGCCTTCGCCGAAAGATCTCAGAATGATTGTACCTACCACCTGTGAAGCGTTACCCGGGCCACCACCGGTCATGACATATACTTCGGAGAATACTTTGAGTCCACCGATCAATGTCAGCATCAGGTTAATGTTAATCGCGGGCAGCAAGAGTGGAAGTGTGATTTTGAAAAAACTTCTCCACGAACTTGCGCCATCAATCTTGGCTGCCTCGTAATACTCTTGAGAAATGGACTGCAGGCCCGCCAGATAGATGGCCATCTGGAACCCGGCACTCTGCCAGATCGAGACGATGGCAATCGTCCAGATCACAATCGATGGGTTAGTAAGCCAAGCTTGGCTTAACGAATGTAATCCTACGGATTCCAACAAATTGTTGATTGTACCTTCGGTACGCAACATGGGAGTGAACAGAATGCTGATCACAAGGATGCTGAGAATAGAAGGGGAGTAGAAGATCGCGCGTAGCAGGTTCTTTGTTCTTAGTCGCATGTTAAGTCCTACGGCCAGCAATAGGCCGATGACATTTTTGCCAACGACGGTGACAATCGCAAATATTGCCGTGTTTTTCAGCGCCAGAATAAGCGTTTTGTCCGAGAAAATTTTCTCGAAATTATCCCACCCGATGAACTTCAGCTCCAGCCGATCCAGCCGCCAATCCGTGAATGAATAATAGAAAGCGGCGAGAGCAGGCACAACGAAAAAGATGGAGTAGATAATCAGTGCGGGAAATATCATGTAATACGAGTACAGATTTTTAGTCCTTTTCATGTCTCACACTCCGTTATAGCCAGGCAGCATAACGGTCGATCCTGTTATGCTGCCTTATATTTCACTCTTTAGAAACCTTCTACACCTTTATCCTGCATCAGCTGACTGAACTTCTCATCCCAGGATTTCAGTACTTCTTCCGGTGACAATCCGCCTGCAAATTGATCCTGCAATAATCGGTACAGTTCGCTGCGATCAACCAGCATGTATGCATCCGTTGTCAGCACGGTTTTCCTCGGCGTAATATAATTGTCTACAATATCCTGTTTGTAGGCTGGAAGTTCCGGTGTAGTAACGTCACTGAAATTGGATACGTATCCTTTGGAGTCGACGATCTGTTGCGCGACATCCTTGGAAGCGATATAGTCCAGGAACTGTTTGGCTTCATCCAGATGTTTGGATTTCTTCGGAATGAACAGTTGTCCGCCCAGTGGACTTGCACCCAGACTGGCATTATCCGACGATGGAATCGGGAATACGCCCAGTTCCATATTTGGATCTTGCTCGGCCACGCCTTCAATTAACCAATCGCCCATAAACATCATGGCCACTTCCTTGTTCAGGAATTTACCTACGGCCATGTCATAGCTGTCGCTAAGCACATCCGTGTTGGTGTAACCTTTGGTGTATATTTCATATTGTTGTTCCAGGAATGTTTTGAATTCCGGAATATCAGACCATTTTTTCTTGTTGCTGTTCAAGTCATCAAAAAACGTAGGTTCATTTTTGGCTACAAAATCGGCAAAAGCTGCAGCAGGCCAGATGTTGGCAGCCCAGGCATCTTTGTAAGGCATGAATACAGGCGTAATGCCACTTGCTTTGATTTTTTCACAGATTGCCAGGAATTCTTCGTAGTTGGTTGGAATCGACAATCCGAGTTCTTCAAAGATTTGTTTGTTATAAACGACCCCTTGCATCCCTGTATCTTGACTGACATGGAAGCTGTAGAGATGGCCACCAGAAGAGAGGACGTCTTTGTTCACAATTCTGCTCGCCCAAGGCTCGTTATCCAGAATCTCGAAGTTACGTTCAAGGTTCAGGTCTGTGACTGCGCTCGCCAGATTGTACTGAATAATGTCAGGCGTTTCATCTACAGCCAGTTTGGTTTGCAGTACAGTTGTCGTTTGTTCCGCTGGAATCAGCTGCAAATTAACGCGAATGTTCGTTTGTTTTTCGAATGCATCAAGAATGTCCTGCTGGATGAAGGCAGAGTCCTGAGAACTTTTAGAGATTGCCAGCTCCAATGTGACTTTGCCACTCTTGCTGTCCCCGCCAGCAGCTGTGCCGGAATCCGTACCTCCTGATCCACAAGCGGTTAACGAGACCGTTAATAAACTGGCCAGAATAATAGAAAACGCCTTTTTTCTTTTTATTGTTTTCAATGCAAATCCCCCTCTGAAACGTTTAGTGAATCCGTTTACAAGTCCGATTATAGATTCTTTTCTCTCCCCGGTACATGTCTGTGCTTGAACGTTGATGTGTAAAATCCTGAACTTGAAATCGCTATCATTTCATGAAATACCGTGATAGAGTAGACATGAATATAAGGGATTTCACATCATGTCAGAACAGGAGGGCATCTCTGAGAATGGCAAAGCTCATACATAAAGCAACTCAATTCAGTTTGCAGACAAAGGTGTTTTTTACATTTCTGGCTCTGCTTTTGTTTGTGTTGGGCTGTTTTATCGTGTATGTAAATGTGATCGTTGTCCGCCCGCTCAAACTGAAAACAGAGCAGGATACGCTCGTTACAGCTACGAAGGTAAGAGAGCAAGTTGATCTATACGTAGAACAACAGAACCAGATGTCGCAGCGAATATTATCCAGCAAAAATATATTTGTAGCCATGGACAAGAGCTCCTCAGCTCATAGTAACTATGAAAGACTGAAGCAAATTCGGATCATCAAAGACATCATGTTTCAGGCCATCGGGCCGAGCATGAATATCAAGGACATGTCCATCTACGACAATCACGGGGTTCTCCTGACATCATATCTGGGTTCGGGTAATCCTCCCGCAATCCTGAACACCATGATGGAGAGTAGTCAGGTCGGACGAGATTGGACGGAAAGTGGTTTTGTTCTGCTGCGTCAAGACGATACGATCTCATTTGTGCGCACGATCAATGATCAGAACGGCAAGGTGTACGGTTATCTTAGCATCCAGATGGAACAGGCCTATATACAGAACCTAACAGAGGGTATTACCGCTGGCGAAGTCTATATTCTGAATGAACAAGGCGAGCAGATGACAGGTTCGGAAGCGGGTGTGACATTTACCAATTGGACAAAGCCTGCATCAGACGAGGGACTGGATGTGGACAAAAACGACAATTATATCACGCATTCCACTTCACCCAGTACAGGCTGGATCACGTATATCATAACGCCCAAAAAATCTGTTCTAGGCTCGATCCATTCGGTTCAGACGATGTCCATTCTGCTGATTACAGCACTGATGCTGGTTTCATTTGTGTATATCTTCCTGTCGACACGTAACCTGCTGCTGCCTATCCGTAAGCTACGCGGTCAGATCTGGCGCATGAACTACAGCAATATGAATCTGAAAGTGGATGAAACGCCGAAGAATAACGATCTCTTATTACTTAACGAAGCCTTTCAGGATCTGATGGAGAGGCTGCAGCAATCCATTGACCGGGAAAAATCGGCGCTTCATGAAGAAGTAAAGGCGCGTAATTCGGCGCTGCAAGCCCAGATTGCACCTCATTTTATTCATAATGTCTTATACCTGATCAGTATTGCCGCCCAAGAGGGGAAGACCAAAGTTGTATCGGATATGTGCAAACATCTTTCAGACAGTCTGCGTTATATTGTCTCTTCACCATACGCGCATGTGACTTTGGCTGAGGAGCTTCAACATACGAGACATTATCTGTCCCTTGTACAACAAAAGTACGAAGAGGACCTGGAGTGGGACATCTGTGCAGACGAGCTGGCGAACGAAATCCGATTGCCACGGTTGGTCATTCAGCCGTTTGTGGAAAACTGCATTGAACATGCCTTTGCCAACACCGCGCCGCCTTGGCGTATCCAGATTACCGTGAAGCAATATAACGGATTATGGGCTTTGGAGATCAAAGATAACGGAGAGGGCTTTCCACCGGATAAGATCCAGGAGATTTTAGCCAATATTCAGGCATCGGGTTCCGGAATGAACCAGACTGCTGATCGTGGAACAGCCCTTGGTAACATGGGGATTATCAATAGTGTCAATCGACTCAAACTAATGTATAACAACCGGCTTTTTATTAATATATTTAACAATCATGCGGAAGAGCAACATGGAGCAACGATTCAAATCATCGGCTCACTGACGAGAGATTTTTACTAGCAAGGGGGTATAGGCGATGTATAACGTTATGATCGTTGAGGATAGCAAACCGATATTACGTAATATTAAAATGCTCTTGGAAACGCTGAGCTTCCCGATTCGTGTAACTGCTACGGCAACAAATGGAGAGGAAGCCTTGGCGGCGATAAAGCAGTCACCGATTGATCTGCTGTTGACCGATATACGAATGCCGAAAATGGACGGACTGTCCCTGATTGAGCAAGCCAAAATTGCCAACCCGGATCTGAAGGTCATCTTGATTAGCGGTTATAGCGATTTTGAATACACAAGAAAAGCATTGAACCTGCAAGTGTTTGACTATTTGTTAAAACCTGTCGAGCGAGAGGCGCTTGAAGAAGTCATGAGTCGGGTAATTGACCAACTTGATCAACAGATGTCCAAGGAACTGCTGGATTTGCAGGAAATCATTCATCCCCAGTGTGAGACTACGCCCAAACAAGGGGAGGAGTTTCCGCCTTTATTCAGCCAGATGATGATCATTATGAGCAAACAGCCTTTTACCGCAGGGCATGAACGATGGGTGCAGGTGGAACTTGAGGGTTTAGTGCAGGATTTTTTTGCATTCCATCCTTGTCGTGTTTACTCCAGTCAAACTTCATATCAATTTATCGCTTTTGTCAACAAGAGTGCACTTGAGGTGTACTCTTCCGTACATGAATGTCTTGAGTCGTTGCGACGGCATTTGGTTGCGCATGACATCGATGCGATCATTGGAGGACAACTTCTATTCACTGAGTCTGGTAATCTGCCTGAGCTCTATCACCGCATGTTGTCGATTTTGTCTGAGCAGCAACGGTTGAAACAAGGAATAGTGTTGGATACCGGGAATCCGGTGTCGATGGCCAGATCCGAGACAGGCTGTCTGGATCCGGTGCAGGAATCTGCTTTTGTACAGATGATACAGGCTCGGCAGAAAGAACGGTTTGCTCTTAAATTATCCGAATTACTGAATCGATGGGCAGAGGAAAATGTACATATGACCGAGGTGGAGCGGTTTATTGGATTGATTGTAGACACGTTTGCTCATCTGTACGAGGAACAGGGGTCGGGCATGAGATTGGGTCTGGAGCTTCGGTCAAGACAATTCGCCCAGGCACAGTCCTATGCCGATTTTTGCCGGGAACTGGCGGAATGGACGGGACAGTGCTTCGATATGCTGCAATCCCACGTTCGAAAAAGCAAGGCGATCCTGTTTGAACAGATTGACGATTACGTAAAACTAAATAAATACTCTCAATTATCTATCAACGACATTGCCATGAAGTTTCACGTTAGCCCGTCGTACGTCAGCAGAGTGATCAAAAATGCAACACAAATTACGTTTGTCCAGTATTACACCCGGCTTCGCATTCAGGAGGCCTGCAGACTGATGGAAAGTCAACCCGACATGAAGTTTAAGGAGGTTTCCGATTTACTTTCATTTAGCGACCAGCACTATTTCTCGAAGGTGTTCAAAGAGTATACGGGGCTAAGTCCTACGGATTATAAACAACAGATGTCTGGTATAAAGACCCAATCATAGTTAACAAACCCTTTTTATTTGTGCTATAATACTAACAAATACGGCTTGTTACTGAATTCATTCAGGCAATACCTATGTATATACATGCTCAAAGTTTCTTTGGGTGTGCATATATATGGGTTTTTTTGCGTTTACTGGCCGATTAGTTCTACCAAAAATGAATAAAGAGAGGAAGATTGAACTTGAAAAAGGAAAGTGAAAAAAGGTCATTTTATAAGAAAGGAGGAGCCGTTTTACGATTAATGAGTACTCGACTCATTGCAGCTTTCCTTGCGGTACTTATTATCCCCACTGCACTTATCGGATATTTCTCGTATCATAGTGCCAAAGATCAAGTACAACAAAAAATGACAGATCCCCTCAATACAATATTAACGATGACAGGACAGCATATTAACAATCTGGTGGGGGAAAAAGCAGCATTATTGAGTTATATCGACAGTATGTATGGTTCCGCTCCCAGTCAGGCGAACAACGAAGCGGTACAAGTAGGAATCGACCAATTAGCTGATACATATCCTGATATTCTTGCCATAACCGTAGGCAACGACCAAGGCAGTAATATATCTTCTCCAGCAATTGAGGATGCAACATATGATCCACGTAGCACAGATTGGTATTCTAATGGTGAAAGTAAGAATGGATCACTCTATTTTTCGAGTATTATGAAAGATCCGGTATCCGGGAAGATTTATGTAGAGATTTCAAAAGCTCTGTCAAATGAACAAGGTGTAGCAAGTATTAAACTTGATCTGGAGCCATTAGCAAAAGCGTTATCATATGTGGATGTCGGAGGTAATGGAAGTCTGATTGTAGTGGACTCCAATCGAACGATTGCAGCTTGGTCCGGTGCGATTGCAAAAGGTGGAGGAGGAGAGCTCGGCGGAGCACTCATCGAGGGAATTCCAGTCCATCCAAATACGGCTTCAAATTCCGATGAACCGATGGCATTTTCTCAATTTGTCAGAACGGATCTGGCGTATGATCTGGAGGTATATAACGGTGTTAATGCTTTGACGGGTTGGAATGTCATTGCTTTGATGGGCCATGAAGATTTTATCGCCGCAGCGAAACCCATTATGGTATCGAGTCTAACGGTCATTGTTATATCTGTATTGATTGCCGGTGTAATTATTTTCTTCATTCTGAGATCTTTTATTGTACCTATGCAAAAACTGCGAAAGGCAACCCGCAGCGTAAGCGAAGGGAATCTGTCTGAACGAGTGAATCTGAAAACCGAAAACGAATTTGGTATATTGGCAAATGATTTTGACCAAATGACCATCTCCCTTCAATCAGTGGTTGCTGAACTTCACCAGACGTCATCGTTGTTAAGTCACTCTTCCCAGATGATTCAGGAAAGTACAGAACAAACCACCCAATCGGTTCAACATGTGGCTGAAACCATGCAACAGACTGCGGAATCAGCTATCGTTGGAGCGGAGAATTCGGAACAAACCGCGAATGCCGTAGAAGAGATGGCGAGAGGCATCAGTTCAATTGCAGAATCTGCGAGCGCGATTGTGGATTCGGCTGAAGAGACGGAGCGCGCTGTTGCTAATGGTGGGAAAACGATAAACCAGGTCGGAGAACAAATGGGACATATTCTCGGAGCTGTTGAAGAAACCTCGGCATTGATTAATGAGCTGTCCAGTCTCTCCGCCGAAGCCAATCGAATGAATGAAGCGATTGCGGATATCTCTCGGCAAACCAATCTTCTATCACTGAATGCCTCTATTGAAGCATCAAGAGCAGGAGAACACGGCAAAGGTTTTGCTGTCGTTGCAGGCGAGGTACGAACGTTATCGATGCAATCCAAACAAAGTGCGGACGAGATTGGCGCTACCATTGGCAAAATGCTTGATTTGATTGCGAAATCCACGTCTCTTATGAATGATAAAGTTCGTAATCAAGTCGGTGAAGGTATGCGGATCAGCCAAGAAGCTTCAGCAACCATATCGAACATTGAACAGTATACAACACATATCGTGGATCAAATTCAGGATATTTCCGCTGTCTCAGAACAGTTGTCAGCCAGTACGGAAGAAGTGTCGGCTACCGTTGCCGCGATGAGTCATATCTCTAAAGTGTCGGCTGATAGTGCTCAGACAACTTCAGCAGCAGCCCAAGAACAAATGGCGGCAATGCAGGAGATATCGGCATCATCTGCACAGCTCTCCAAAACAGCTGAGAACATGCAAGAATTGGTTCGCCGCTTTAAGCTTTAGAGTAGAAGTAAGTAAATGTGTAAAGAAATATGTAAAGAGACATGTAAAGCACCAGGCGCTCCCCTAATGGAGCGCCTTTCTGCATGTAGTACGATTAGTAAGAATGTGACACCTCATCCCCGAACATATCCTTTTGATTCTTTTTTCGGAAATTTCGTGGTGATTCACCAACCGTTTTGGTAAATAAAATTGTAAAGTAATTGGGGTTATCGTAACCGACCAGTTTGGCAATTTCCCATATTTTTTTGTTGGTTGAGACTAATAATCGGGTGGCTTCACCCATTCTTCGTTGAATCAGGTAATGATAAGGAGAAGTGCCATAGTGATTTTTATACATATGAATTAAATAATAAAAATCGATATGAAATTGATCTGCCAATTCTTTGAGCTTAATGTTTTGCCGATAGTTGGTATCCAAATAGTCTTTAATGCTCTCAGCGAGGGTATTGCTCTCAACGCTCTCCCCACTAGGAAGCTGTTGACGGGACTGCCGGTCGATGATCAGAAGTATTGCTTTCAGGACATGCCCAGAGATCGACTCGTATCCATGTTCCCGGATTGAAAATTCATTGAAGAGAGTCTGCATTAACGAATGGAGCTCATCGGAATATCGGTTGGCTCGAATGATCGGATTGTTAGAGGGAGGGATGACCCAATCCTCAAGGGTCTGGGTGCCTTCTGCAAAACGAAAGCCGCAATAAAAGGTGGATAACGGGAATTCAGGATTGGACTTCTCCTCGTGAAGAGTACCCTTGTTATAAATGAGCATGTCCCCTTTTTGGGCCCAGTGTTTGGTACCGTCAATGGTGAACAATCCTTTGCCTTCAGTTACGTAGATAATCTCATGCAGATCGTCATGTTTATGCGTCGGAAAGCTCCAATGGGGATTGTCGGCCAGTTTTCCTACATAAATAATGGTGCAATCTCGATTTGGATGCCGTTGGCCGAATTCGTGGTGTGTATTCATCTATGTCTTCCCTTCAGAATCTGTAATGAAAGTCTGTGTTGAAATGACAACATATATAATGTTTTGCAATAAAACCACAACAACCTTGATTGTCGCCATGGTATATCTGACAGTACAATTTCACTATCCAAAATGTACTATATATCGAAAGTGAAGGGATGGGAAAGCAGAAAATACATGAATTAATGATCGTAGACAGAATTGAAGCGCTTGCAACAATAGAAAGGATTAGTGAGTATTGATTTATGACTAGAAATAGAGAGAACCTACTTATTTTAACGCTTACGCTTGTTAGCTTTGTACTGGGAACAACCGAGTATGTTATCGTGGGTGTGTTGAAGGAAATTGAAAGTTACATGAAAGTATCACTTGCTGCCGCGGGTATGCTTGTCTCCGGTTTTGCGATTGCATACGCAGTGGGTACACCATTTGCTGTGGCTTTCTTGGCCAAAATATCCAGAAGAAGTTCCATATTGATCGGATTTGCAATCGTGTTAGCATTAAATCTATTGACCGTGTTCTCAACAACGTTCTCTTCTCTGATGGCCATTCGCATCGTGTCGGCCGTTGCTTGTGGACTTACAATATCGCTTTCGATCTCGATCGTAAGCGACGCAGTGAACCGGGAGCGAAGAGGGGAAGCTATCGCCTGGATTTTGGGCGGATTTTCAATCGCTAATGTGCTAGGTGTTCCGCTCGGTACATTTATCGGACAACATCTAAGCTGGTCCATGACGTTTGTTGTTACAGCATGCATAGGGGTTGTGCCGCTGGTGTTCATGTTCCGTATTCTGCCACGCCAAACAACAACGATTGCAGGTTCGTTCAGTGATCAGATGTCTCTCTTTTTAAAACCACGGATATTGCTGGCCTGTCTGATCCCTGTACTCGGAAACAGCTGTATTTTCGTCGTTTTTACTTACATTACGCCACTCCTGAGTGAGACGATGGGTGTGCCAGTACAATGGATTAGTGCCATACTCCTGATCTATGGAGCCTGTAGCATCCTGAGTAACTGGATTGGTGCCAAAATAGCCAAGGGTGACTTCCTGCCCAAGCTCAAGCGACTTTTCGTCATCCAAGCCATCCTGTTCCTTGGCATGAGTTTTACCGTTTCTAATGTGTGGATGGGCTTGGCGTTTCTGTTCCTGATTGGATGTCTGTCATCCTCCATGAGCGCGGCATCCCAGTTATATTTGTTTGATGTGTCAGGATCGATCGCGCCGGGGTCCAAAGCATTTGCATCTACACTCCTGCCTGTGGCGGCCAATGTGGGTATAGCGCTAGGCTCTGGTGTCGGGGGAATTGCCGTTAATATGGGTGGTCTCCAGTGGGTGCCTCCAGTTGCTGTGATGCTTGCCTTGCTGGCTTTTGTCGTTACCCTGATATGCCAGCGTTCCATCCAAGTGAATTCAGACGAAGCAACCACTGTAAAAGCAGCTTAGATGAGATGCTGTCTAGACTAAACGCATGAATGCGTATATATGGTATATGAACTACAAACAAAGTCGCTGTTATACGGCTTTGTTTGTTTTTTTAGTTTTCCAGCATTCCGGATGTAACGGGTTCGTAGATGATAGAGGTAGGATAATGCAATAATTCAGTGAATTTATATATGAAGAGATCTGATAAAATGAATGAAAAGCTTGGAGGTAATGCCATGAAAAAGCCGATGATCGGTGTTCTGCCTTTGTATGATACAGACAAAAAAAGTTACTGGATGCTTCCAGATTATATGAACGCCATAGAAGGAGCAGGTGGGATTCCACTTATGCTACCTTTGACAACGGATATCGAGATCATAGCAACGCTGGCTAATCAGTTCGATGGGTTCCTGTTCACCGGGGGACATGATCTCAATCCTGAGCTGTATCATGAGCATGCAGAGGTTACCTGTGGAGAGTTGTGTATTGAACGCGATATGATGGAGTCGATATTATTACAAAAGGTAATTGAGCTTGATAAACCTACCTTTGGCATATGCCGTGGACTGCAGCTATTTAACGTTATGTTGGGTGGAACTTTATATCAAGACATTCCCACTAGCCTTCAACTTCATGGGAACAAGATCGTTAATCATAAGCAAAGTCCGCCGTATACGGATCTTGTACATGATGTACATATTGAGAAAAATAATATCCTATACGATATTTTGCAAACCGATACGATAAAAGTGAACAGCTACCACCATCAGGGAATCAAAATGTTATCGGATAAGTTAACTGCTGTGGCCGTCGCTGAAGATGGACTCGTTGAATCCGTGGTCATGCCAAACCGCTCGTTTGTTTTGGCTGTGCAGTGGCATCCAGAGTACAGCTATAAAGTAGATGACTACAGTCAGAAGTTATTTGCGGCGTTTGTTAATGCTGCTAAATCCCCACGCTATACTATCCATATTGAAGACATCACCGCATAAAATGTGAAAAAGAAAAAAAGACCTCCTGTTTATAAAAACAGAGGAGGTCTTTGTATTGGTGAATATAGTTGTAAAAGTAATCATGGTATCTACCGTTCTATTGGCAGGATTATTTTAATCCAGACTTCGTGTTGGCATGCTCTTCAGCATTCAGGGAAGCAATCAGCTTCTCGCCTTCAACATCCAGGTTTGGCAGAATGCGATCCAGCCATTTTGGAAGTGCCCAAGCTTTGTCTCCGAAAATAGCCATGATGGCAGGGACCAAGCCCATACGGATGATGAAAGCATCAATCAGAATGCCTACCGCCAAAGTGAAACCAATCTGTTTGATCATGACATCGTCAGTGAATATAAATCCTGCAAATACAGAGACCATAATCACTGCTGCGGCAACAACCACGCGACTTACCTGATTGTACCCATGAACGACGGATTCGGTCCCGCGATGACCATGCACATAGGATTCCCGCATGGAGCTCACAAGGAAGACTTGATAGTCCATCGCCAGGCCATACAGGATACCTGTTACGATGATCGGCATAAAGCTCAGCAGCGGGCCACCGGTATCGAAACCAAAGAGCGAATGCAACCAGCCCCATTGGAATACAGCAGTGGTGATCCCGAATGTAGCCAGGATACTAAGCAGGAAACCGATGGTGGCTTTAATTGGAACGATAATCGAACGGAATACGAGTAACAGGATGATCAGCGAGAGCAGGATGATGATGCCTACATAAATAGGGAACACCTGCGCCAGTTTGGCGGACATATCGATGTTAACAGCTGTGAGTCCAGTAACTCCGAGTTTCACATCATAGGTCTGTGCGATGCTGGAATCAGCCGCGCGTAGATCAGTGACCAGTGTTTTAGTGAGATTATCGTTAGGACCCGTTTTTGGAATGAGACTAAAGATAGCCAAATCTTCTGTCATCCCAAGTGGTGTGACTTGTGCAACGTTATTCTGACCTTGAAGTTCCATCACCAGACCGCCCAAGAGTTGCGGTGTAACTTTTGCGGAAGACTGATTAGGCTCTGCGACCAGAATAAGGGGTCCGTTGAATCCATCTCCGAAGCCTTCGGAGATGGCATCATAACTTTGTCTTGCAGTTGTATCCAGATTCGCTGAGGAAGCGCCGGGGATACCCATTTCCATTTTGGTGATCGGCGTCGCGGCAAAACCAAGAATGACGATGATGGCGATAATGGTAGCCCAACGATTTTTGATAACGAATTTCACCCATCTGTTCGCGACTCCGTGGTTAGTGGCTTTAGGATGTTTCGCGCTTTTCTCACGAGCTTTGGCGGAACAGATGCGTTCTCCTACCAATCCCAGTAAAGCCGGCAACAGGGTTAAAGCAACAAATACGTTGATGAGCACGGTGGCAGCTGCGACTAAAGCCATCGTAGACAAGAATGTAAGACCGATGACAAGCATACCGCACAGTGCAATAATGACGGTTAATCCGGCAAAAAATACTGCGCTACCCGATGTACCAATGGCTCTGGCCGTTGCTTCTTTTGCGCTCAAGCCTTGATCAATGATCATTCGACGCTGGCGATTAACAATGAAGAGCGCATAGTCGATTCCAACAGCCAATCCAACCATTAGAGCTAGAACGGAAGTGACACTAGGCATTTCGATGAATTTGGAGATGGAGAACGCACCACCAACTCCAATGGCAACTCCTAGGAGTGCAGTGATCAGAGGCAGACCTGCTGCAACAACGGAGCCAAGGGTGATCAGCAATACAATGACAGCAATGACCAGTCCAACAATCTCTGCCGAGCCGACTCCAATCGATACCGTTTTGAGCGTTTCGCCCGGCAACACCTTAATATTGGTTCCTTGCTCTACCGTCATAATGGACTGAATAACGGAATCAAATACATCCTGTGTTATGGCAGACTGTTCAATTGTAAATTGGAACTGGAACAGTGCAATGCTGCCGTCCGAAGAGATCAGCATTCCAGGTACAGGAACACCATCCACCATCAAAGGTCCATAGGGAGGAGGCGTGGTTGTTGCGGATTGCGCCATATCAGTAGCCTGAGCATTCTGAGCCATCTCCGCCTGAGCACCCGAATTACCCGCTTCAGCTGCATAGTCCGCAGGGTTAATGACTTTGTCTAATCCGTAAACTTCATTAACACCTTTCATCATGGCCGCCAAACGTTCAGGCGTATCCAAACGCTCGTTGTCTGGAGCTTTGAAGACAACACTTCCTTGACCGCCGGAGGCGGCAGGCAGTTCTTTTGCCAATTGATCCAGAACCTTCTGTGACTCTGTGCCTTCAATCTTCATTTCGGAACTGATGTGAATACCATTGATGCTGATCATGGAGATGACAATTCCCAGAATTAAAACCCAGCCAATGATGAAATAGGCAGGTTTGCTAAAAGCGGTTTTCCCCACTCTGTATAATAATGTAGACATTTCTCTATTTTACACTCCTCTATGATGAATGTGGATGGTTGGCATGTTCAAATCCTGCCCGTAAATGATTAAACGTGGTTTCCAAAAATTGATCGAATGTTAAAACACCGGGCTTGGTATCTTCAGTAATGACTTGTCCGGGCAGTAACACATTGAGTCTTCCATCAATTAATGGCAGTATTGTTCCATATAGTGCGTTGATCAAAAGATAAGTATAGATCTCGTCATACTTCCCGTTAGATAAGTCTAATAAGGTATCTTGTGCCTGCGTCTGCATCCGGTGCATGGCTCCAAGGTAATGCGGTTCAAGCACGGGATAGGTCTGGGATAGCGATAGTAGCTGATGAAGTCTTCCTATTAGTTCTGTTGTAAGCTGCATCTTGATCAGATTATACAGTACGTCAAGCAAGGAGACGTTGTCGGGCAATTCGGTAAGTAACTCTTCGAGTTCCGTTGTATTCTGGACAGATATTGCGCCTCTGGCTACTGCCTCTTCCTTACATGTGAAGTAGTTTGCAAATGTTCTGCGGGAACAACCCACCTGATGCACGATATCTTCAACCGTAAAGCCATCAAGCCCATGTTCAAGGGTAAGTTCAAATGCTGCACTAGCAAGTGCTTTTTCAGTTGCTTCTTTCTTCAAATGTCTCAAGTTTCGTTTGATCATTATTCTCCGCTTATGCGTTCACCTCCAACACCAATGACTATGGTTTAATTCTTTTAAGAAGAGCACACATACTGAATATGCACTTTGTGAGGTTTATCATAACAAACAAGTTGCTCATTGTGCAAATTTACTCATTGTGCAATTATTTTATATGACAGCTATACTGCGAATCAATGCTTCAACTCCTGAGGAATGAATGTTAAAATCAATAGAAAAACTTGGGGCGATAACGAGATATGAGTAGTCGTAAACAAAGTTTATTGGAAACAGCACTTGCACTATTTTTAGAGCATAGTTATGCAAATACAACAATTCAGATGATCCTGGATCAATCGGGTGTATCCAAAGGCACATTCTACAAATTCTTCAGTTCCAAAGAAGACTGTTTATATTCAATTATTGATCAGCGTATGCAAGAGGATGTTTTCATTCGTAAAGAGCTTGAACAAAATCACTATACATCGGATTATGACCTGCTCGTAGATCAGATTGCGATTCCTATGTCTGTACCTAATAAAGAGCGAGTATGGGAATTATATTGGACGGGTTTTTATTCCGGGGAGATCAACTCAGCCAAACTGGCTACAGTTCACCTAAAATGGCTGTCCACACGCTTGATTCAGGTTTACGGGAACGATATTAGCTTATATGCCAACGAAGGGGCCATATTGTGCTACGGCATATTACATCAGATTGCCAACACATCAAGAAGTCTAAATACGCCAAAACCGGTATGGAGCGAAGTGGTTCCCAAAGTATTAACGTACATTGAAGTGATCCTAAGAACAATGCATCAGAGAAATGAACATATTTTCGACTTTCAGTCTCTCTATTTCCTGAATGCCGATGAGCGTAACCATGATATGGGTCTGGACATCGATAATATATTGATCGAATTGGATGAGTTCAACAACCGTGTACAAAAATCCAAGGAATCTGCATCATTCAAGCAACTTTCGAAGGGGCTTTTAGCGCTATTACAAGATCAAGAGGATTTAAATATTCCTGTAATCGAAGTGGTGCTTCAAGCGTTTCACAAAGAGTACAAATCCAGTGCGTTTCAATCTGAAGCCAATAGACTGACTGAAGCCTGTTGGTGGTATTTGGAACTGGTGAAGCAACGTAATTAATATGGGGGTTGGCTCGTAGCCGACCTCTTTTTTTGCTTTTTTATGTCTGTGGTTATTATTAATGTACTATTAGTATATTAATTATTTGTTGTTATAACAGATGTTTTTACTGTTCAAACTATTAGATTTGAAATTAAATATACGAGTAGTATATAATCGGAATGAACATATATTTCCATAGATTTGAATAACTTCACTTCGAAAGGAAGATTTATATGAATAACTCGAATAACCAGACATCAGAAAAAGTAGAATTTAATTTGTTTAGCGAAGAAAATAGTAAAGATCCATTTGCCATGTTTGCACAGATGCGTGCCAAAGGTTCCGTTGTCCCTATTCCTAATCCAATGGGTGGAGCAGGGCAAACCTGGATTGTAACTCGGATGGACGTCGCCATGGAAGTGCTGAAAGATCACTCTCGATTTACGGTAGATATGAACTCTATTGATAGTGGCAATGATATTCGAAAGAATCTCTCAGGTGAGCTTGGTTCATCGGAACCCCAGACCTTTTTTACCGGAAAGTCGATGCTCTTTGTTGATGAACCGGATCACCGAAGACTGCGTAGCCTGGTTTCCAAAGCGTTCACGCCAAGATATATGGAAAGCCTGCGTCCACGCGTCCAGGAAATTGCCGATGAGTTGATTGACCAATTCGAAGGAATAGGAGAGATGGATCTTGTAAAAGACTATGCCTATCCTTTCCCAATCAACGTTATTTCCGAGATGTTGGGTATACCTCAGGAAGACCGACCTCAGATCCATGTATGGTCTGAAGCCATTGCCAAAGGTCTTGGTTTTGGTAAACAGGACCCTGCCGTAGCGCAGCACTTGCGATCATTCGCAGAGTACACCTCACAACTTGTGGCGAACAAACGAGTAGAACCTTCAGATGACCTCATCAGTCAATTGATTGCGATTGAGGAAGAGGGGGATCGACTGAATGAAGATGAATTAATATCCATGATCACGTTATTGATATTTGCCGGACATGAGACAACTTCCAATCTGATTGCAACTGGTTCTTATCTTCTTCTGACCCATCCCGAACAACTGGAACAACTGAAACAAGATCTGAACCTGGTTCCTTCTGCGGTGGAGGAGTTGTTACGATATAACGGACCCGCGACTTCCTCAGGTCCTCGTTATGCAACACAGGACACGGAGCTGGATGGACAATTGATTCAAAAGGGAGATGTTGTGATTCCCCTTCTGAAATCAGCGAATCGGGACGAGCAGCAGTTCACTGACCCCGAAGAGTTGGATATCGAACGCAAAATAAAACGGCATTTGGCCTTTGGACACGGCATTCATATGTGTCTTGGCGCTCCGCTTGCTCGTGTAGAAGGGGACGTGGCGTTTACTACGCTTTTACGTCGGCTACCGGATATTCAGCTCAGTATTCCTCAGGAAGAGATTCATTGGCACTCTGCTTTGTCATCACAGGGATTGGCAGCATTGCCCGTAAAATTTTAATAGATAAACTTAGTGTAACCCATTGGAGTATGACGAATTTTCGTCATACTCTTTATTTGTATAGATGATAGAATGGAATGAACAAGAAACATATTAATGGATTGAACACTGCTTAATGTAAAAGATAAAGTGGGATACATAATTTTTGTGGTGGAGGTAAACCTTATGAATAAAGATGAACAATTCATGCATAAAGCCATTGAGATTGCTCTGCAAGCTCGCAAAGAAGGAAACGAACAATTTGGCCCATGATCTATTAGCGGAAATTGCTGGCGGCAACATCATGATCTCGTGTGAAGAAGTATTCGACAAAAGTCCTCAAAAGCCTGAAGTAACAGGGAAATTACTTAACACAGAAGGCTTAAAAGTTTTCGAAGGATATCAATTTCATTCCAACGCGTAATCAGATCAAAAAATTAATTTTAAATTATTGCTTGATTTTTTTTTCGACGTCTGATAGTGTAAGACCTGTGATTTTGGGAAGTTAATTTATCAATATGAATTAGAGCTTTCCAGCAGATAATTTTGACCACTTCACCAGGAAGTTAAGGCCATACGGACAGCCGGGTCAAACGCCGATTGGCAACTTATGTTGCTTTATTGATTGAGTTCAAAGCTCAAATTTTATAAGTTGGTTACTTTACAACCAGTGCAATTGCACATCAACTTGTGAAACGGTCAATAAGAGTGGTAAAGGCGAATTATTTGCTATATAGACTCTGATCCAATATTGATATACATGAAGAAGCTTTCCGCCAAAGGAGTTCTTGTGAACTTTTTTGGTCATGGAGACTTCACGTCTTTTTTATGATGTATATCGATAAGCAAGTGTGATGATGCGCGATTGCGAGCATTTTTCACCTTGCTTTTTTTGTTGTCTTGTTGTCACCGTATTAAACCAATTTTTAAAAAAATACATATTGGGATAGGAGAATGTAAAATGGGAAAAGCACTAATCATCGGCGCCGGCGGCGTTGCTTCCGTGGCAGTACACAAATGCGTTCAAAACAGCGAAGTTTTTGAGGAAATCTGCATCGCGAGTCGTACAAAATCAAAATGTGATGAACTCAAAGCCAAGCTGGACGGCGGAAAAACAAAAATTACAACAGCACAAGTTGATGCTGACAATGTTGACGAACTGATCGCTCTGATCAACGAAGTTAAACCGGATATCGTTATGAACCTCGCTTTGCCGTATCAAGATCTGACAATCATGGATGCTTGTCTTGCAACTAAAACAAATTACATGGACACAGCTAACTATGAGCCACATGATACAGCGAAGTTTGAATACAGCTGGCAATGGGATTACAAAGAGCGTTTTGAACAAGCAGGCATCACTGCATTGCTCGGTAGTGGATTTGACCCAGGTGTGACTGGCGTATTCTCCGCTTATGCCCTGAAGCACTACTTTGACGAAATTGAGTACATCGACATTCTGGACTGCAATGGCGGCGACCATGGCTATCCGTTCGCAACCAACTTCAACCCTGAGATCAACATTCGCGAAGTATCTGCGAACGGAAAATATTGGGAAAATGGTGAATGGATCGAAACGAAGCCGATGGAAATCAAACGTGTCTACGACTTCAAAGAAGTGGGCGAGAAAGACATGTACCTGTTGTATCATGAGGAACTGGAATCTTTGGCAAAAAACATGCCAGGTCTGAAACGTATCCGTTTCTTCATGACATTTGGTCAAAGCTACCTGACTCACTTGAAAGCTCTTGAAAATGTAGGCATGACTTCAATCGAGCCTATTGAATATGAAGGTAAACAAATTATTCCACTGCAATTCCTGAAAGCAGTACTGCCTGATCCAGCATCCCTTGGACCACGTACTGTAGGTAAAACAAACATCGGTTGTATTTTCAAAGGTAAAAAAGACGGCAAAGACAAAACATATTATGTTTACAATATCTGTGATCACCAAGAGTGTTATAAAGAAGTGGGTTCCCAAGCGATCTCTTACACAACAGGCGTTCCAGCAATGATCGGTGCAGCAATGGTCATGACAGGCAAATGGAACAAACCAGGCGTATATAATGTAGAAGAGTTCAACCCGGATCCATTCATGGAAGAGTTGAACAAATGGGGCCTCCCATGGGTAGAAGACTTCAACCCGGTACTCGTTGATGAGCTGCCAGAAGAAGTTAAAGAATCGGAGCTTGTTCGCTAAAATGCGGTTCGAGCAATTACCGACACCATGTTTTGTTGTTGACGAGGCGCTTATTGAGAAAAACCTGAAAATCTTGAACGGTGTTATGCAGCGTACAGGTGCCAAAATCGTGCTGGCTCAAAAAGCATTCTCCATGACTGCGATGTATCCGCTGATTGGAGAATACCTGAGCGGTGCAACGGCAAGCGGTTTGTATGAAGCGCGTCTGGGCCATGAGGAAATGGGCAAAGAGAATCATGTCTTTGCTCCAGCATACCGCGCAGAAGAGATCGACGAGATTATCTCCATCTGCGACCACATTATTTTCAACTCATTTTCACAGCTTGCAAAATTCAAGGATAAGGCGCTTCAAGCTGGCCGTAAGGTCGGCTTGCGCGTCAACCCTGAATGCTCCACCCAAGAAGGACATGAGATCTACGATCCGTGTTCTCCGGGTTCGCGTTTTGGCGCGAAACTGGAGGATTTCGATGCAGACCTGTTGGAAGGTGTCTCTGGACTGCACTTCCACACACTCTGTCAGCAAAACTCCGACGATCTGGAGACTACGCTGAATGCTGTTGTCGAGAAGTTCGGACAATGGTTGCCACAAATGGAATGGATTAACTTCGGCGGTGGGCACCATATCACACGTGAAGATTATGATATTCCAAGACTGGAAGCATGCATCAAACGTATGCAGAACGATTATGGCCTGGAAGTATATCTGGAGCCGGGAGAAGCTGTTGCGCTGAACGCGGGTTATCTGGTGACCTCTGTGCTGGACTTCCATAAAAATGGTATGGACATCGCTATTCTGGATACTTCAGCTACGTGTCATATGCCGGATGTGCTGGAAATGCCATATCGCCCGCCGCTGATCGGTTCGGGAGAAGTGGGCGAGAAGGCTCATCTGTATCGCCTAGGTGGACAGACCTGTCTATCCGGTGACGTGATTGGGGATTATTCATTCGATCAGCCTTTGCAAGAAGGTGACCGTCTGGTATTCGAGGACATGGCGATTTACTCCATGGTGAAAACCAATACGTTTAATGGCATGCCGCTTCCAGCGATTGCAGTCAAAAGAAAAGACGGCGATTGCGAAGTTGTTCGCGAATTCGGATATCAGGATTTCAAAATGAGGCTGGCATAATTACTTCATTTTATAGTAAGTATTAATATAGAATTGAAAATAAATACAAAGAAGGGAACCTGGAGACAGGTTCCCTTTTTAACGTTAACTGAAGTTTAACGATTAGATTCAATGATGTTTATCAGTGGGGTTAGGTGAATGTTTACCGGTATTAAGCCGACTTAGCTTCGACTTCAGTTTTTGGGTTAATTTTGTGGTTTCGAGGATGCTCTCGCAGCGTATGGAAAGATCGGTTCTCTTAGTTCGAAGTCATACGTCAACCCATCCACAATGCCGACTACACTTTCACTGTCATACAACTCTAGCAAAAATCCAGCCATTTGTTCCGCCGTATGGAACTTGGGAACTCTGCCTTCATATTCAAACTCGTCTACATTAAAGGAATGTTTCGCAAACTCAGTCTCGGTTGCAGCCGGTGCGAGAACTTTGGCTTGCATCGCTGCGTTCTTACCTTTTAACTCTTGCGCAAGTCCTTCGGTAAAGGCACTTACATAGAACTTGGTTGCGCAGTAGGTTACTGCATCGGCTACAATCGTATATCCACCACCAGAGGAGATATTAATGATCTGTGTGCCATCAACATCTGCATAATCACGTACATACAGGGAAGAAAGAATCGTAAGAGCTTCTATATTTAGATGAAGCATCTGTTCAATCTTGGGCAGATGTTGTTCGCCCACGGAAGCAAAATTTCCGAATCCGGCGTTGTTAATCCACGTCTCAATGGAGTAAGACTGAAGACTCTCATAGAATTCATGCACATTAGCGGCAATCGACAGATCCACTGTACGAATGACAACATCCAGATCAGGATTGATTTCAGCTACTTTTGCTTTTAACTTGTCCAATTCATCGGTTCTGCGTGCTGCCAGAATCATATTTTTGCCACGAGCTGCAAAAGCTAAAGCCGCTTCATATCCAATGCCTGAACTGGCACCGGTAATCACTGTATATTTCATGGGAATTCCTCCTGGATCTGATTTCATTTTTTATTGTGATGTGACCACGAGTTGATTATACTGATTAGAGCTTACTCTAAGTCAAGCGGGAAAATGGAGGGGAGGTTAACCATGCATACCATTGGTGAAGTTGCAGAATTACTCCATATCAGTGCACATACGTTGCGTTATTATGAGAAGGAACAGATTGTAACTCCTCTCCGAGATGCCAGTGGAGACAGGCGGTACAACGAGTCACACCTGAAGTGGCTGCAATTTGTAATTAAATTAAAAGAGACTCAGATGCCCATTGCTACCATTAAGAAGTATGCGTCCTTGTTTCAGGAAGGGGAGCATACGGCGGCGGATCGTTTGAAGCTGCTGGAGGAGCATAAAGAGTCGATTCAAAAACAGATGCACATACTTAACACAGCAGATAAGATGCTTGAGCATAAAATTTCGTCGTATCGGGCGCTCATCGGACAATGAAGTAACACACACAAATGACGATCTATTGCCAAAACAGTGATTTTTATTATAGACTGTTTTTTATCGGTTGTTCATCAAGGGGGAAATGCAATGCATCAAAACAGAAAACAAAAGTCAAACAAGTTAAAGATCCTCTCCAAAGTATTATTGATTATCATTGGGGGATTTATAACGGCATATGGCCTGGAAGCCATATTGATCCCGAATAATGTCTCAGATGGTGGTGTCACAGGTCTGAGTATCGTAGGATCACAGCTGTTCGGATTACCACTGGGGATGCTCATCGGGATTATTAACATTCCATTTGTGTGGCTCGGGTACAAGCAAATCGGAAAAAGCTTTGCGTTATATTCGATCATCGGTATTGCTTCACTTGCAATCAGCACCAGTCTGATGCACCATATACCAACCATCATTGAAGGTGATACCTTGCTTGTTACGGTTGTCGGCGGGATTATCATCGGTTTTGGTATGGGACTTGCATTACGTAATGGCGGGGCATTGGATGGCATAGATATGTTGGCTGTACTCCTTTCGCGAAAAGTACCTTTTGGAACCAGTGATCTCATCCTGTTCCTCAACATGTTTGTATTTATTGTCGTTTCTACCGTGTTTGGTCTGCAAGGCGCGATCTTGTCAGGACTTGCGTATTTTATTGCTTCTAAAGTAATACATATTGTTGAAGAGGGCTTGAGCGGCTCCAAAACGTTTAAAATTATTACGAATCAACCTGAGATTATGGTTGAAACCATTCGGGACCGTTTAGGCCGTGGAGCAACGTATACCGAGGCTTACGGTGGCTACTCTAATGAGCAATTCAAGGAAATTACTTGTGTCATTAACCGGATGGAAGAGAGTAAAATTAAAGATATCATTCACGAAATTGACCCAACTGCTTTTGTAGTCGTATATGATGTTGCTGAAGTCAGAGGTGGTAATTTCAAAAAGAAAGATATTCACTGATTCCGAAAAACAAAATTAACTTATACGTAGTTGGTCAACCAGGAACTTCTGGTTGGCTTTTTTTGTATGTTCACAGCGTAACTTGGAGTTTTAACAGGCGGATTTTCTTATTAGTTTGATACGAATATTTAAATTTGCAATTAAAATAAAGATGGTTTATTATTATATCAAATGATACAAATTACTATCATTATTGAATGTGAATGTTGATTACAAAACAACAACATGAATGCAGAAGAGGAGAATGTTTTATGGCGTGGTTATTCCTTATTTTTGGAGGGATTTTAGAGGTAGGTTGGGCATTAGGTTTGTCATTCTCCGATGGTTTTTCGAAAATCGAGATCGTAATCCCCACGGTTATGTTAATGATTGGCAGCTTTTACTTCTTTGCAAAATCCACTAAAGTACTTCCTGTATCAACGGCTTATGCGGTGTTTACCGGACTTGGTTCATTTGGAACCGCAATTGTGGGAATGATTTTTTTGGGGGACTCCGTAAGTGCAATCAAAATCGTGCTGGTCATGATATTAATCAGTTGCATCATCGGTCTGAAATTTGTTTCCAATGAACCTAAACCAAAGGCAGGTGTATAGATATGAGTTGGTTTTTCTTGATCTTAGCTGGTTTATTTGAAGTTGGCGGTGTAATATTTCTGAAACTTTCAGATGGATTCACCAAATTGAAACATACATTGATGTTCGCTATGTTTCTGGCATTAAGTTTCATTTTTCTTTCCCTGTCTTTGAGAGAGATCCCAATCAGCATTGGTTATGGAATCTGGACAGGTATTGGGGCATCGGGCAGTGTACTATTAGGGATGTATGTATTCAAAGAGCCCAAAAATGCAAAGAAATTGGCTATCGTTAGTGGGATTATCGTCAGTATTGTAGGATTGAAACTAGTCTCTTAACTGGATAAATTAGCTGTACTAACAACGGAACGATATCCATCTCATCTATATTCATGCATAAGTACAGCTCTCTTATGGAAAACTTCTGTAGTACGAATTAAATTGCATGACTTCAAGTATGTATGGGAGGTTAGCATAGTGACAAAGCAGGACCCGCAAGAGCTTTTGAAGCAAAAACACGAGCTGGATGAGCAAAAAAGACAGTTCACTAATTTTTCGCGAAATATTTCAGGTCATGGTGAGGTTGAAGCTGGTCAAGAGTTCAGTGTTGACCGGGTACCAGATGATCAAAACCGTATGAAATCGGTTGAGAACAGACGCGGCGAAGTCTAAAACGTTACAACCTAAGCTGATCCTTTATTGGATCGGCTTATTCGTGCGTAGCATTTTATCGAATAGGAAGATATATGTTGTAGTTGAGAATGATTATCGATAGAATGGAGAAAAGTGAAAATATCAGCTGATTTTGCTGATGTTTTGCTAACTTAATGGGTTGTGGAAGGTGAAGGAAGAGATGCACGTAGAAGAGCATGTGAAGTTATGGAATCTGGCCTCAATTAAAATATGGGAAGTGCGTCACGTCGTCGTGCGCGCTGGCGAACCCATCCATGCCTATCGATTTCCAATTAGCGGTTTTATATATACAGTTCGCGGCAATGCAACGATTACGCTGGATGACACGATGTACGCGATCGATCAGATGCAAGTCTTACATGGAGGCAAGGGGGTATGGATGAATATCTCCCTGAACGAGGATTCATTCGAATTTTATTTGATGTTTTATCGGGCTAATTTGTCGTTATCCAATACTCGTGAGAATCAAGCTCTGCTCAGGCAACATGTCCCGTTTCACGTGCAATATGCTTTCGCCCCAAGCTATCCCATTGACTTATATGATAAAGTCCAAAGAATAGAGCAACATTGGGAACGGACGGATGCGTTCTCGAAATTTCAGGTAAAGACGTTATTTTATCAATTTATTAATGAATTAATGAGACAGTTAAGTGCACAAGGAATTGAGACTGCCAAGCCTGATCTGGTAGCTCAAGCCGTTCGTTATCTTCAAGAGAACTACATGTTGCCCGTTATGGTCGATCCGCTCGCAGAACTTCTGGACTGCAGTGCAGGGCATCTGTCGAGAACGTTCAAGAAAGAGACAGGCAGCAGTCTGATTACCTATTTAACTCGGATACGGATGTACAAAGCCAAGGAGCTGCTGTTGCACACAGATGCATCTCTTCAGAAGATTGCTGAGGCAATCGGCATTCCGGATGTGATCTATTTTAATCGTTTATTTAAAAAGTATGTTGGCCTTTCACCAGGTCGGTTCAAACAAAAATGTATCGCCTTGCCAACCGGTCAGAATAATGCTATCCAAGAATCAGAATTGTCCATTGTCAGTCCCATGCATCGCGGTTATGATCCTATTGATGATGATTATTATTATCAATACAACTCAAAAGGAGAATCACTTACATCTATGAGATCGAGAAAACCCGTTGCATTGCTTTTGATGCTCAGCCTTACATTATTAATATCAGCCTGTTCCCCTTCTCAGGGCAGTTCAGCAACAAGCAGTAATGGAACAAGCGGTAACAATGCTCCAACCACCGAAGTCGCGCAATCCACCGAATCAGCAGTACAGGAGCGTGTTGTTAAACATCCTTGGGGAGAAACTGTCATCAAAGGTGATCCTCAGCATATTATTTCGTTGTTCCCGGCTGCAACTGACTATTTGTTAGCACTCGGTATTGTACCCCAGGCAGCATCCAGTAATGAGGAGGGGAGTGATCAGTTTCCTACCTACCTGTCCGATCAACTACAAGGAAAAGAAAATCTGGGCTGGCAGGTTGATCCCAACTACGAAAGCATATTGGCGGCAGAGCCAGACCTGATTATCGGTCAGGATTTCATGAGTGATGCCTATGACAGCCTCAGCAAAATTGCCCCTACCTTGCTGGCAGAGAAGCTGCAGGACGAGCAAGGTATTATTCGTATGAAGACAAGCCTGTTACATATGGGAGATATGTTAGGGAAGACGGATCAGGCCAAACAGGTCATTGAAGAATACGAAAAGAAAGCTGCAGAAGCCCGTGAGAAAATCAAGCAATCCATCGGAGACGAGACCGTGATGTTCCTGCGTTTATCCGATAAAGAAGTGCGTTATTACAGTAAAAGAAACTATGAGGTTCTGTACGACGATCTAGGCCTGACACCTCCTGTATCCATACCTGACCCGACAGATTCAATGAAAGTAATCTCCATGGAGTCGTTACCATCGATTAATCCCGATCATATTTTCCTGTTGTCATCAGACGAGAATGAAACGACAGAATTGCAAAAAACAGCAGTGTGGAAAAGCCTGAATGCTGTTAAAAACAACAATGTCTACATCGTTGACTACGGCTTGTGGTTCCAAGGTCCGGGAGGACCCATTGGACAGAGCAAGATTATCGACGAAGCGGTAAATTTCCTTACCCAATAAATAAGGAAACTAGACAGGAGGATTAATGCATATGGAAACGTCCGTCGTAGAGAAGCTCATTCGTGAACGAAGAACCATTCGTCAGTTCAATGGCAAACCGCTGGCGAAAGAAACGATCATGCACTTGCTGGAAGCGGCCGTGTGGGCACCTGTTCATTCCCGTAAAGAGCCATGGCGCTTCATATTATTTGTAGAAGAAGGTCGGAAGCAATTTGCTGATGCGGTGCTACATACGTTTTCCAAAGATGAGCGGGAGCGCTGGACAGAGAAGTTGCAAAAGGACTATTGCGAATCTATCCAAGCCCATCTGCTGGTTGTGATTGAGGCTGATCCGAGACAACGGGTATGGGAAGATGCTGTGGGGGCTAGTGCTGCCCTTATTCAAAATATTCAACTCCTGGCATGGGAGCAGGATATCGGCGTAGTGTGGAAGACAAATGAATATAATTTTGACCCTGATTTCTACGCCAAGACAGGTGTAAAAGCAGGGGAGAGAATTGTTGGCACACTTCATCTGGGGTACTTTGATCAGGATAAGATTCCCAAGCCTCGTCCTCGTACTCCAGCAGAAGAGTTATTGACCTGTGTCTCGGTGGCAGGAGAAGACGCGCAACAGCATTAGTTGCCATTAGTAACGTACTATCAGATGTTCAAAAATTCATAGAATATTTCTCACCAAGCCGCTAAATTAGCGGCTTTTTTGGCGATCTTTGAATTTTGCGTAACAGTCAGGCTTTCATTTTGTTCCAATGTCCCGGATTGGTATCATCTGGGATGATTAAGTTAATAATATCCTGATAATGGTCTGCTTTATTGATCATATATTGGACTCGTTGTTGGGCTTCTTCCAACTGAGCAAACGCGGCTTCCTTCTGCCGTAAAATGATCTCATAGCGCTTTTGTATGGTTGAGTTCCCCTCAAGGCAGAGATCCACATAAGCTTTAATTTGTTCCACAGACATACCGCACTGTTTTAGATATTTTACACCCGTAAGCCAGTTTACGGATTCTTCGTCAAAAAGACGGTTATTGTTTTTGTCGCGTTGCAGATTTGGAACGAGCCCTTTATCTGTATAGAAACGAACCGTATGTTCGGAAAGGTCGAGCAGTTTGGCGACTTCTTTGACGTTATACATGACGAAACTCCTTATGTCTTCAAGTATGGAATGAAAAATGATAGAAAAAGATTGACTTCGAGTTACTCGAAGGTGATACCCTAAGTATAGTTTAAGGTTATTAGACTGTAAATCTCAAAAAATTATAACTAACAAGGAGTGTCACTCGATGGAATATGTTACGTTGAATAACGGAGTTCAGATGCCTATTTTGGGATATGGTGTGTACCAGATTGCTGATCAGGAAGAATGCGAGAAATGTGTGCTTGATGCAATCAGCGTTGGGTATCGTTCTATTGATACAGCACAAGCCTACCGTAACGAAGAAGCCGTGGGCCGCGCTATTCAAAAAAGCGGAGTACCTCGAGATGAATTTTTCATCACGACCAAGGTATGGATTTCAAATGCAGGGTATGAAAAAGCCAAAGCATCCATAGAGGAATCTCTGCGGAAACTCCAACTGGAATATCTGGACCTGGTCCTGATCCATCAACCGTTTAATGACTATTATGGAACATATCGAGCTATGGAAGAGTTATATAAAGCGGGGAAAATCAAAGCTATCGGAGTAAGCAATTTCTATCCGGACCGATATATCGATCTTGTTCAGTTCAGCGAAGTCGTACCGGCAATTAATCAAGTTGAAACCCATGTGTTCAATCAGCAGACAGAGGCACATGAGATCATGAAAAAATATAATACGCAGATTGAATCCTGGGGACCATTCGCGGAAGGCAAAAATGACTTATTCACGAATGCGACGTTGCATGAAGTAGGTCAAAAATACAACAAATCGACGGCCCAAGTCGCTCTGCGTTTCTTGATTCAAAGAGGAGTGGTTGTTATTCCGAAAACGGTCAACAAAAATAGAATGGAAGAGAACTTCAATGTATTTGATTTTGAATTGACCTTGGAGGATATGGAAAAGGTAGCAGCACTGGATACAGGAACAAGCTCCTTTTTCTCACATTATGATCCTCAAACCGTAGAATTCTTGACTGACTATGGCAAGAAAGGACTGTAATCCAACTTATTCAATATCGTGCTCATTGTAGACGAACTTATGAAATTACAACAAGCCAGACAGATCATCTGTCTGGCTTGTTGTATTACAGGAAGAGAATCTCAGTTAACCAGCTGTTCCTGTTACGATCATTGAAGCAATATAGATGGTAGTCAATCGTTGTAAAAGGTCGTATATTAATAATATGTCGATTGTGGGAGGGAACATGTACCACATCGCAAAATGATAAACGATTTTACATAGAAGGACGGGAAAAAATGGACTTTAAACCGCTTGCTTCATTTATTGACCGCATTACATCCTGGCGTGTACCGTGGGCAGAGGTGCTGGTGATGCATCGAAATGATACCGTTTTCCATTATCGTAATGGATACGCCAATCTGGAAGAGAAAACACCTATCGGTGATGGAGCGATCTTCAATCTATACTCCATGACCAAAATTATGACTTGCGTGGCAGGGCTGCAACTGGTGGAGAAAGGGGCAATGCTGTTAAGCGATCCCTTATCTGATTATCTGCCAGAGTACGCTGAGATGACGGTTAAGAAAACGATGCCGAACGGGGAGATCCGACTGGAAAAGGCGACAAGAGCCATTACAGTACGTGATTTGTTCACCATGACTGCCGGGTTCTCGTATGACGTTGGTTGTCCAAGCATTCAAGAAGCTGTAAAAAGCACCGATGGAACATTGCCAACACGTGACTTCGCGAGAGCGCTTGCGAAAGAACCGTTGCTGTTTGAACCAGGGACACACTGGAATTACAGCATGTGCCATGATGTGTTAGGAGCCTTGGTGGAAGTGGTAAGTGGCAAACGCTTTGGTACGTATCTGCGGGACGAAATCACAGGACCCCTTGGCATGAACGATACAGCGTTTAATCTGAACGATGAGCAGCAGACACGTCTGATTCCACAGTATGCTTACAATGATGAGCTTGAAAAGGCTGTACGTTTGGACGGCAATGGATTCCGTGTGGGTACGGAGCTGGAAAGCGGCGGTGCAGGGTTACTATCAACCGTTAGCGATTATGCACGTTTACTGAACGCGCTTACTGGGCATGGTACGAGTCCCGAAGGCGTGCGCATTCTGTCACAAGCTTCAGTGGAACTGATGCGAACGGACCACCTGAACGAGATGACTCGTGCTGATTATTCCTGGGATCATATGTATGGATACGGCTATGGACTGGGTGTTCGCACACATATCTCCAAAGCAGCAAGCGGCTCACTGAGTCCAATTGGCGAATTTGGATGGAGCGGCGCTGCTGGTTGTATGGCTATTATTGATCCGGATTCAGAGCTTACAGTTATGTATGCACAGCACCTGCTGAACAGTCAGGAGCCATACGTTCAACGACGCCTACGTAATGTGGTTTACTCCTGTCTATAAATCATATCGTATTCGAAGTTACTCGAAGAGCCGCTAAATAGCGGCTTTTTTATGTTATATGGATCGAAATCTATTAATTAGATTGTTATTTCTTTATTAGAAAGGGTATGTTATCATTCTTAGGAAAATAGTACTAGTAGGAGGATATGCTTATTGAACATGAACCTAAATTAATTACATAGTTTGATCAAGATTACACGCTAGCAAGTACCTGTTTGAATGTTGAGATTGTGAACGATTCATAATTAGAAAAGAGCTACTAGATTTTTATTTTTTACTCAAAGGAGAGTCAACAATGATACACCCTAAGCACCAATCAAAATGGGCTTCTCTGGCCCTACTAACTTTAATCGGCTATGTTCTGAGTGCATTGCTTCTGCTACCACCCAATGCCGCTGCCAAAGGAGAGCAAATCTCCGCCAAACAGCTCGAAAGTATGAGCCGGCTTTCATTTACGCTTCGTGATGCCAAACAAACGGCTTACACCGTTTATATTTTCGCTTATGATGAACAGAAGAGAACGCTGACCGAAGAAAATGGTTGGACCAACAATAAAAAAGGCGACAAGAGTTATTCAGGAACGTATCGTGCAGCCTTGCTGAAAAAAGGTGCAGCATACGGAACTGTTCAGGCAGCAAAACTGGATCTGAGTACGATTATTTTGCCTCAAACCTGGAACTTTGTTGTGAAGAGCAAAGAGGCCAGTACACCAGACATGCTGATGATCACCGATTGGGGAACTTCAAATATGAATGAAGTCAAAACGTATATAGTTCGTTCCGGTGAACTGCGTCGTGTAACGTATGTAGAGAACAATGGGAAAAAAATGGGAGACTCGTTCTACGCCATCAGGGATGGTGGGATACGTACTCTTTCAGGTGCTCGAGTACAATTTAAAAATTACAACAATATTCATTTTGTCTATGAATTCGATACATTTAAGTTGAATGTGAATAAATTGGAAATGCGGTTGGAAGATACGCGTAACCTTCTTTCAAGAGATTGGCCGAACTCGGGTGTTGGCGATCGCGCTTACCTGAAAAGCCTGAAGGAAGCCGCTTTAAAGGGTGTGTTGCCAGGCCGGACGGACATCAAGATTGGTATGACGCTTCAAGCAATGCAAAAAAAATTGGGGAAACCCAATTCTCGTTCAAACGGGGAATGGGGAGCGTACTATTATTATTCTAAATTCGGCATCGGGTTTGATTCATACATGCACGAGCTTAGCAAGAAATCACGTATTGCGGTTATCCAGCTTTACAATGAAAAGCAGTATCTCTCACCATGGAATGTGAAACGATGGATGGGAAAACCCACCTCGGAATATTATAATGAAGTTGTGGGTGGTTATGAGATGGAATATGAGCTGGGTAAGCACACTATAGTTTTTAATTATTTGGAAGAAGAAGACTTAATTGACTTTACGAATATATATTAAGGTATAACATAGCGAGAACTGAACGTATTCGTATGAACTTACAAAAAAAGCCGCTGATTAGCGGCTTTTTTTGTTATCCATGGAAGTGGACGCGTAGTCTATTTCATTGGAGTGTTATTAGAGCTCTGCACAGAACGTACACGATTGACTAAATAAATGCCGACTGACACGAACAGTAATGCGACCAGATTTTTCAGTTCTAGAATCGTTTCCCCCAGGAATAACGCTGATAATAAAGCTCCAAATACAGGGATTAGGAAGTTATAGACAGACACTCTTCCGACCTTGTTGTACTTGAGAAGCATATTCCATAGACAAAATGCGACAGATGACAGCAAAGCCAGGTAGATTAAGTTACTGGTGGATTCCAAGGTGAAATGGGTGACACGACCGCCGAGTGATAGACCTAACAGCGTAAGTACCAGTCCCCCGACGAATAAGCTGACACCTGTTATGATCAGAACATCGATGGTGGCGGTGAGACGTTTTGCGTAAAGGGCCGTAACAGAAAAAACAAGTGCTGCTATAATAACGAACCCTTCGCCTGTGAATGAAAAGGAAAAAGCAAGCAGATCCGTATGGAAGTTTACGATGATTACACCAACGAATCCGAGCAAGCAACCAACGATCTTATTTCTGCTTAATTTGTCGTTTTTATAGATGAAATGGGCTAGAACAACACTAAAAAAGGTTGTAGTTGCGTTCATAATGGAGCCTTTGACACCCGTCGTATTGGCTACGCCGACGTAGAAAAACATATATTGCAAACCCGTTTGCAATATACCTAGCATGATGAGGCTAGTCCACTGCGGCTTGGACAATTGGAGCTTGTCTTTTCTAACGATACGAGACAGGAGCAAGAGCAGCAAGCCCGCCAGTGTAAACCGGTATCCGGCAAATACATACTTGGAAGCAATATCTTCCGGCAGAATGTTAAACGCGATATATCCAAGTTTGATGGATGGGTACGCACTTCCCCATAACAAGCAACACAGGCTTGCCACGAGCATGACAAAAATGGGATCACTAAATTTACTCGGTTTCTCAAGGGTATTTCTCTCTATCACTTTCGATCTTCTCCTCACATTTCATGTACATATGTATGTATGAATCTATTAATATCCTCACTGACCATATCACATATCGCTAATGTTTGTAATGATAATTAATAAACTGCTCCTCGGCTGGTAAGATTATAAAGAAGGAACGGTTCATGAGGAGTCTATGTTATAGATTCCTTTCTAATAAAATCCCAACTTGTTCTGCGACAATATGAGGTTGCCGGGGTAATCCATTGGTGAAATAGGATTCCACGATACCCACGATTGCTGTACCAAAGAACGTGAGAATCACTTCTTTTGTTAGTCCTTTATTTTTCCCCTCCGTTACATTCACCTCATCCTCCAGTTCTTCAATGACGAGAGCAAGGAAGCGATTGCGGAAAAAAGGGGCTCCTTTACTCAGTAACATAGCCGAGAAAAATGAATAGTGAACTTCAAAATAGTCGAACCAAAGTACATTGCTTTCTATAAAATCCAGATCGGATGCTTCCTTGCACAATCTTCTTAGTTCATCGATATGTTCTTCAATTAATTTATCCAGCAAGTCAAATTTGTCCGAATAGTGATGGTATATCGTTCTGCGGCCGACATTTGCATTATCAGAGATATCTTGCATCGTAATGGTATCAAAAGGTTTCTCGTTCATGAGTTTGATAAAAGCGGATTTGATCGCTTCCTGAGACTTAAGTATTCTTCGATCTGTGATAGAAACGATAGTAATCACCATTCTTTCCAAAGAGTAATTGCACAAATGTTGTCTTCTTGCGCCATAAGGCACAGATCGAGTTCATTTGATCCTTGCAGAGGCAGTGCAATTACTTTATATTATACACGAATGTGCGATATCGCACGTATGTGTGTAATCATATTTAGGTCAACATAGGAGCAGGACGGATTAATCAATAAGATCACATTGGAGGAAATGAAATGGCTAAACATGAAGAAGTTAAAGATGGAGTGATATTCCCGGTAGGAGAAAAAAACGAAGCATTTTCCCAATATTTCATAGGGCAAAGTTATCTCCAATCCTTGGTTGCTGATCCCAAAGTGAATGTGGGTGTTGGGAATGTTACGTTTGAACCGGGATGCAGAAATAACTGGCATATCCATCGCGGTGGATTTCAGCTGTTGTTAGTGACTGGTGGGGAAGGTTGGTATCAGGAAGAAGGAAAACCTGCTCAATTCCTCAAAGCCGGCGATGTTATTGTGACTCATGATGGTGTGAAACACTGGCATGGGGCCGCTAAAGATAGTTGGTTTGAACACATTGCGATCACTGCAGGTACACCGGAATGGTTGGAACCTGTTACAGATGAAGTTTATGGGGAGTTATAAAATAAACGCTATGAATTGATTTATTCGAAAATGGTACTATCTAATTTGTTAATTAAAGGCTAATTAAGTTCAGGAGATTGCTGATTCTTATGTTGATCTGTTGCCATCACTCTCCGTTTTAATCGAGTGATGGCTCTTTACATCTATGAAGTATCAATCTCCTGGCAGGAAGAAACCATGATATAGATGAATTCTAGTGCACTTTATGTATACTTGGAGAAATTTCCAGAATGAAAACGCTTGTCAAATTAAAAATAATATGATAATTTAATGTCTGTAACCGGTTACACATAGAGGAGAGCAACTTATGACAACAATTAAAGACGTAGCTCAACTGGCTGGCGTATCTGTTGCCACCGTATCCAGAGTCATTAATGATAGAGGTTATGTTCATGCGGACACACGCAAGAAAGTGGAAAATGCTGTGAAGGCGCTTAACTTTTCACCAAATGAAGTGGCCCGCTCATTATATAAACGCAAGTCCAAACTGATTGGCCTGTTGTTGCCGGATATTACGAACCCTTATTTCCCGCAGTTAGCCCGCGGCGTAGAGGACCGGATGCAGGAGCAGGATTACAGACTGATATTTGGAAATAGTGATGAGGATGAACGGAAGGAGCAGGATTACATCCAGACGTTTATCCAGAACAACGTGGTTGGTGTGATCTCTTCAACGAACTACCCTCATTCTTCGATATATGAAAAACTGAAGATTCCCGTTGTGTTTCTGGACAGAACTTCACTGGATCGTCCATCCGTGTATGCGGACGGTAGGGAAGGTGGAAGACTAGCTGCAAGGGAGATTATCAAACGCGGCAGTCGCCGGATCACAGTTATGCAGGGACCGTCACAGATCAGACCCGCTCAGGATCGTTTTGAAGGGGCGATTGAAATCATCCGTGATGCTGAGTTAGACTACCGGGTAATCCAGACGACCTCATTTTCATTTAATGAGGCAAGTGTATGGGCTGAAGAATTATTCAGGAAGTATGCGGACACAGACGGGGTCATTGCCAGCAATGACATCGCAGCCATGGCAGTACTGCATGAGGCATCACGAATCGGAAGAAAGGTTCCTGATGACGTACAAGTGATTGGTTTCGATGATATTCCGATGAGCAGCCTGTTATCGCCGGCATTGTCCACCATCCGTCAGCCAGCATACGAGATGGGAAGAGAAGCGGCGGGATTACTTATCCAGCTTGTGGAACAAGCTGCAATAGAGAATAAAAACATACAGTTGCCCGTGAGTTTCATCGAACGGGGCACTACGAGAAAGGTGAGATCAGATGGCTAAAATATGTGTAATTGGAAGCAGTTCAATGGATCTGGTTGTTACTTCGTCAAGACGGCCGGGGGCGGGTGAAACCGTTCTTGGCGATAGCTTCAAAACGGTCCCTGGAGGTAAGGGAGCCAATCAGGCTGTTGCTGCTGCACGATTGGGTGCCGATGTTGCGATGATCGGCCGGGTAGGCGACGATGCTTTTGGCAAAGATATTTTAGAGAACTTTAGAGCAAATGCTGTAAATACGCAAAATGTGAAACCGGTTACACATTTAGAAAGTGGAACGGCTCATATCATTCTGTCAGAAGGTGATAATAGTATCGTAGTGGTTGAAGCAGCGAATCGGGAAGTCACTCCTGCATATGTCGATGAAGCAGCTGAAGTGATCCGCGATGCAGATATCGTATTAATTCAGCAGGAAATTCCGGAGGAAACGGTTGTGCATGTGAGTGCATTGTGTGCAGAATTCGGAACACCGCTACTGCTTAATCCCGCTCCGGCGAGAACATTGCCGCAAGAAGTGATCGACAATGCCGCATATATCACGCCGAACGAGCATGAAGCCGAGATTTTGTTTCAGGGCATGAGTCCGGCACAGGCATTACGTCAGTATCCAAACAAGTTGTTCATCACGGAGGGCAGTAAAGGTGTACGGTACTTTGATGGCACTGAGGAAATTCTAGTCCCAACTTATAAAGTTGAGGCTGTTGATACTACGGGGGCAGGGGATACGTTCAACGCCGCATTTGCAGTTGCTTTGGCTGAAGGAAAAGCGTTGCAAGAGAGTATACGCTTCGCCAATCGGGCTGCATCGTTGTCCGTCACCAAGTTCGGAGCGCAGGGCGGCATGCCGACGCGTGATGAAGTAGAGGAGAGCTTGTAATGAAAAGAAATGGCATGTTGAATAGTCACATTTCCAAGATTTTGTCTGATCTGGGCCATACGGACATGATTGCGATTGCGGATGCAGGTCTGCCGGTACCGGACGGGGTACTCAAAATTGATCTGGCCCTCAAACTGGGAACACCAAGTTTTCGCGAAGTGGTGGAAGCGATCGCTGAAGATATGGTCATTGAGAAAGTCATTGTGGCTGAAGAGATTTGCGAAGGCAATCCGGTAGCCATGCAATTCATCACAGAGAAATTCGGGGTAGAAGCAATCGATGCTTCCGTCAGCCACGAACAATTCAAAGCATTAACACGGCAGGTGAAAGCTGTTATCCGCACAGGTGAAGCCACACCCTATGCCAATTGCATTTTACAATCGGGAGTCCATTTCGGTTAAAAGGAGGTTGCGTAATGCACATTCAGATGCAAGACATTCATAAAGCGTTTGGAACGAATCAGGTGCTGAGCGGAGTGGATTTTGAACTAAAAGATGGTGAAGTTCATGCCCTGATGGGGGAGAATGGAGCCGGCAAATCCACACTGATGAATATCCTGATTGGTCTTCATCAGCGTGATCAGGGAACCATCAGCATAGACGGAGAAGAAAACTATTTTGCAAGTCCGAAGGAAGCCGAGAAACTGGGTATCACATTCATACATCAGGAACTGAATGTATGGCCTGAAATGACGGTGCTGGATAACCTCTTTATTGGTAAGGAAATGACATCATCATTCGGATTGCTCAACACAAGACAAATGAAAGCGCTTGCCAAAGAACAGTTCGCCAAGCTTTCCGTAGACATACCACTGGAACGTCCTGTGGGAGAGTGCTCTGTCGGGCAACAACAGATGATCGAGATTGCCAAAGCGCTAATGACAGATGCCAAAGTCATCATTATGGATGAGCCAACAGCAGCACTTACGGAGCGTGAGATCCAGAAGCTGTTTGGTGTAATCAGCTCGCTGAAGAAGGAAGGCGTATCCATCGTCTATATTTCTCACCGAATGGAGGAGATATTCACGATCTGTGACCGGATTACCATCATGCGTGACGGAAGAACGGTAGACACACAAGCTATTCCGCAGACAAGCTTTGATGAAGTGGTGCGGAAAATGGTAGGTCGTGAACTTACCGAGCGTTATCCTGTCCGGAATCCTTCTTATGGTGAAGTTGTCCTCGAAGTAAGGAATGCAAGTAGCAAAGGTCTATTCGAGAATATTAACTTCACCGTGAGAGCGGGGGAAATACTCGGTTTCTCAGGACTCATGGGTTCTGGACGAACAGAGATCATGAGAACCATCTTTGGTTTGGATACGTTGGATAGCGGTGAAATCTTCATCCGCGGCAAAAAAGCGAACATTCGTAAACCGGCAGATGCAGTGAAACATGGAATCGGGTTTATTACAGAAGACCGCAAAGATGAGGGGCTGGTGTTAGACTTTTCTATTCGAGAAAATATGGCGTTGACGAATCTGTTCAGTTTCTCAAACAAAGGTTTCATTTCAGCTTCGAAAGAACAAGACTTCGTAGATACATTGATCAAACGTCTACAGATCAAAACACAATCCTCCGAAACGGCAGCAAGGAATCTATCCGGGGGTAACCAGCAAAAGGTGGTTATCGCGAAATGGGTTGGTATCGGTCCAAGCGTACTTATCCTGGATGAACCTACCCGCGGAGTGGATGTTGGAGCGAAGCGCGAAATCTATGAATTGATGAATGAACTGACAGACCGCGGTGTTGCAATCATCATGGTATCGTCGGAGCTACCTGAAGTGCTTGGCATGAGCGACCGAATCGCAGTTGTGCATGAAGGACACATCAGTGGCGAGGTTGCAAGGGAAGTAGCAACACAAGAACACATTATGACATTGGCCACAGGGGGACAGTGATATGACAACAATGCAGGAAAACAAAACGGCTAAAAGCGGCTTCCGTTTCTCAAGTGTGATACAAAAATTAGGACCGCTGCTCGGTTTAATCATTCTTATTCTCATCGTATCGGTGTTGAATCCAAGTTTCTTGGAACCGCTTAATATCTTAAATTTATTGCGTCAAGTCTCGATTAATGCGCTGATTGCTTTCGGTATGACGTTTGTTATCCTGACGGGTGGAATCGATTTGTCGGTCGGCTCGATCCTGGCTTTATCCAGTGCTTTTGTGGCAAATATGATGTTGTCTGGTCTCGATCCGATCTTGTCCATCATTATTGGTGTAGCACTTGGTGGTGTCATGGGTATGGTGAACGGACTAATGATTACCAAAGGTAAAATGGCTCCGTTTATCGCTACATTGGCAACCATGACGATATTCAGAGGACTGACATTGGTGTACACCAATGGTAATCCAATTACAGGACTCGGGGATAACCTGTTGTTCCAACTGTTTGGCCGCGGTTACCTGCTGGGCATTCCGGTACCTGCAATCACGATGCTGATTACCTTCATGATTCTGTGGATTGTTTTGCATAAAACGGCTTTTGGTCGTAAAACGTACGCCATCGGCGGTAATGAGAAAGCTTCCATTATCTCGGGTATCAAAGTTAATCGCGTGAAAATTATGATCTACTCCCTGACAGGTATGCTCGCTGCTCTGGCAGGTGCAATTCTGACATCGCGTTTGAATTCAGCGCAACCAACGGCAGGTACATCCTACGAGCTGGATGCAATCGCAGCAGTTGTATTGGGTGGTACAAGTCTTGCTGGAGGACGCGGACGCATCGTTGGTACACTGATCGGTGTTCTGATTATCGGCGTGTTGAATAATGGATTGAACTTGCTTGAAGTAAACTCATTTTATCAAATGGTTGTAAAAGGTATCGTCATTGCCATTGCTGTCCTGCTGGACCGCAAGAAAACAGCATAAGGAGAGAAGCGAATATGAAAAAGTGGACTGTAACACTCATAAGTATGCTGATGATCATCGTTCTGGCCGGGTGCTCTCTGGAGCCACCGGAATGGGCGAAACCTAACCCAAACAAAAGTAACGGACAGAAGAAAATAGGTTTGTCGATATCTACACTAAACAATCCATTCTTTGTATCACTGAAGGACGGGGTAATGGCTGAAGCCAAAAAACAGGGAATACAGGTCATCGTGGTGGATGCGCAGAACGATTCGGCGAAACAAACCAATGATGTGGATGATCTCATTCAGCAAGGTGTTAGTGCACTTCTGATTAACCCCGCGGACTCTGCAGCGATCTCCACAGCGGTTCAATCCGCTAATAGTGTGGGCATTCCTGTGATCACGCTGGATCGCTCCGCAGATAAAGGCGAAGTGGCGGCACTAGTGGCATCTGATAACGTTAAAGGTGGACGCATGGCAGCTGATTATTTTGTGGAACAATTGGGTGAGGGAGCAAAAGTCATTGAACTTGAGGGTGTGCCTGGTGCTTCCGCAACAAGAGAACGGGGTAAAGGTTTCCATGAAGTGGCTGACAAGCAACTTGATGTGGTTTCCAAACAATCTGCTGATTTCGATCGCTCCAAAGGATTAAATGTCATGGAGAACTTGCTACAAGGTAATCCAGACGTACAAGCGGTATTTGCCCATAATGACGAGATGGCACTTGGTGCAATTGAAGCGATTCAAAGCTCAGGTAAAGACATTCCGGTCATCGGATTTGATGGTAATGATGATGCAATCAAATCCATTCAGGATGGGAAATTGACGGCAACAGTCGCTCAGCAGCCTATACTGATTGGCCAACTGGCGTTGCAAGCAGCTCTGGATGTGCTCAGTGGCAAGCAGGTGGAGTCATCGATTCCCGCTGAATTGAAGCTGGTAACGAAGGAAAATGTGAATGAGTAAATCATCATAAAACATGTATCTTCTTGGACATGAACATAGAACTAAACCAAGCCGCTAATTTAGCGGCTTTTTTCATTTTGGAAGAAGCGTGGGGGCATCACATCAATCAGATTATTGACTTTTAAAAGCATATTAAAGGAACCCCAATTGAATTAATGTCTACTTTGTCGTTTTGGACTGTTCCAAAATAGCATTTTTGGATATGTATATCCAATCCATGCGTTGCTATACTAGCATGACGTTCCACACAGTCTTCACAATACATAAGGAGGAGCTAATCTCATTGATTCAATCCTGTTCGGAATAGAAAGAAGGTGGCTGACATGAAACATCTAGTAGAAGAAAATCTTCAAGCTGTAAGACAGCAAATGGCATTGGCCTGCCAGGCTTCAGGTCGCAACATAGAGGACATCAAGTTGTTGCTCGCGACCAAAACGGTACCGCTAGAGAAATTACAAATAGCTATTCAAGCAGGTGAGGTCCTATTTGGAGAAAACAAAGCTCAAGAACTCCGAGACAAATTCCCACTCATGGAACAAAGCAAGCAGGTGGAATGGCATTTTATCGGACATCTGCAAACAAATAAAGTAAAGGACGTAGTTAAATATGTTACTCTCATCCATTCCGTAGATCGTCTAAAACTGGGTCAAGCGTTACATAACCAGCTTCTCAAAGAGAATAAGACCTTAGACATTCTTGTGCAAATTAATACGTCCTACGAAGAAAGTAAATTTGGTGCCTCTCCAGAAACAGCCGTTGAGCTTGTAGAACAGTTGTCTCAATTCGAGACATTAAACGTGAAAGGTCTAATGACCATTGGAAAACTGAATGCGACAAACGAAGAAACACGACATTGTTTTCGATTGTTAAACCAGATCCGTACACAGATTAAAGAGAAAAATATTCCACGCGTAGAAATGGATATTTTATCGATGGGTATGTCTGGTGACTTCCAAGTCGCCATTGAAGAAGGAGCTACAATGATACGTGTAGGGACAAGTGTATTTGGTCAACGCTATTTACCGGACGAGTATTACTGGAATGAAAACACACGCATCGATGATTAAGTGAGAGGTAGTGTTAAATATGAAGACAGCATCCCCTTCGTTACGCGGCCGTGATTTGATATCTCCGGTGATCGCCGCTTTAATATCCGTAATTGTTAATTACGGGGGTACGTTTATCCTTGTTTTTCAAGCTGCAAAAGTGGCTGGTTTAAGCCCGGAAATGACCGCTTCCTGGATTTGGTCCATCTCGATTGGGGTAGGCGTAACGGGAATTTGGCTCAGTTATCGATATAAGGAACCGATTATTACAGCCTGGTCTACACCGGGTGTGGCGTTTCTCGTTTCAGCATTAGCGGTAACCCCTTATCCAGAAGCTATTGGCGCTTACATGATTTCAGCAGTCGGATTTATTATTTTAGGTTTGTCAGGCATGTTTGAACGTTTCGTTCGACTTATTCCCCCAGGCATCGCTTCCGGATTGTTAGCCGGTATTTTACTACAGTTTGGTATTTCGGCCTTTGGAGGGGCGAAGGTAGATCCTTTGCTTGTGATTGTACTGTTTGCAGGCTATATCGTGCTAAGAAGGTTTACTTCCCGTTACGCCATTGTTGGCATATTGGCAATCGGTTTGATTTATTTGATATGCATGGGGAAAACAGACTTCAGTACAATCCAATTGGCTGTAGCATCGCCTGTATTTGTTGTTCCAGCGTTTTCGTTAAACGCCTTACTTGGCGTTGCCTTACCGCTGTTCATTATTACCTTGACGGGGCAGTATATGCCCGGAATGCTTGTTTTGCGTAATGATGGATTCAAGACAAGTGCCAATCCTATTTTAGCTGTAACAGGTTTGGGTTCGCTTCTTGCAGCCCCATTCGGATCACATGCTTTTAATGTGGCAGCTATTACAGCAGCGATTTGTACAGGAAAGGATGCACATGAGGATTCAACCAAACGTTATATTGCAGGTATTGTTTGTGGTGTTTTTTATATTTTTGTCGGCATTTTTGGCGTAACATTGGCTGCTCTGTTTTTGATTCTTCCTGCTACCTTTATTGCAACATTAGCGGGATTAGCCTTACTTGGAACGATCGGTGGCAGTCTTGCCAATGCATTAACGGACCCTAAGGGACGTGAAACTGCATTGATTACGTTTTTGGCGACAGCAGCGAATGTGACTTTGCTTGGTGTGGGTGGTGCATTTTGGGGACTGTTTGCAGGAATGATGGCACATCTACTGATGAATAGTAAATTTCCCAAAAAACAACTTGGAACGAATAAATAACCGTAATATGGAGAGGAAGATGTTCATGAAACATTTGGAGAAGCAAGATAAAGTAATAGGAATGGCTGTCCAGCAAGAGCTTGGAAGGCAGCGGGATAAGATAGAACTGATTGCATCAGAGAATTTTGTAAGTCAAGCTGTGATGGAAGCAACAGGTTCGGTATTGACCAATAAATATGCGGAGGGGTATCCGGGCAGAAGATATTATGGCGGGTGTGAGCATGTCGATACAGTCGAAGAGATAGCAAATAGCCGCCTTAAAGCACTTTTTGGCGCTGAACATGCGAATGTGCAGCCTCACTCCGGTTCTCAGGCCAACATGGCAGTATATTTTGCCTCGGTTGAGATTGGGGACACAATCCTTGGCATGAATCTATCCCAGGGTGGTCATCTAACACACGGAAGTACTGTTAATTTTTCAGGTAGGTTTTACAATTTTGTTCCATATGGTGTCGATGCACAGACGGGCCGCATTGACTTTGACGAAGTACGTAAACTTGCTTATAAGTATCGTCCAAGCATGATTGTTGCAGGTGGAAGTGCATACCCGCGGACCATTGAGTTTGAATTATTTGCCCAGATTGCCGCCGAAGTGGGAGCTCTTTTCTTTGTAGATATGGCGCATATAGCAGGAATTGTTGCGGCAGGTTTGCATCCTAACCCGGTACCACATGCCCATTTTGTTTCAACCACCACACACAAGACCTTACGAGGACCACGAGGGGGAGCCATTTTGTGCCGGGAGTCCTGGGCAAAGGCGATCGACAAAGCTGTATTCCCGGGGACTCAGGGCGGGCCATTCATGCACGTTATCGCGGGGAAAGCGGTGGCATTAGGCGAGGCATTGCAAACCGAGTTCACAACATATATTGAAGGTGTTCTGAATAACTCCAACGTATTGGCAGAAACTTTAATGAATGAAGGACTTACCCTTGTATCGGGAGGAACAGATAATCATATCGTGTTGGTTGACTTACGAACTATGGGCCTTACAGGCAAAGAAGCCGAAGCTTTACTGGATGAAGTAGGGATTACGGCGAATAAAAATGCAATTCCTCACGATACGGCAAGTCCTTTGGTTACAAGCGGTATTCGTTTTGGAACTCCGGCTATGACTTCAAGAGGGCTTGGAGCCAGGGAAATGAAAGAAATTGCTCAGCTGATAGGGCTTGCTTTTAAAAATCCAAAGAACTCGGATGTGAAAAATCAAATATTAGGTAGTGTCCGTGAAATCACTTCGCAATTTTCTCTATATGAAGGACTTAAATAGCTCAACAGCAGACACAAATAGAGCCTGTAATTGTTCCTAATGGATAACAATTGCAGGCTCGTAATGTGCTTGTTTATATTGAAACTTAATACAGCCCTAGTAGGCTATACCTACACGAGACTGTACATACTCATCAGACATTAATTGCTGATAAGCAAACTCCGCAGTATCGATTACAGATATAGAAGTTCCACCGTCAGGCAAATAGTCGCGCTCAACCCGGTACTTACCAAGAGATTCTCCATCAAATAAGTAGGTAGGACACACGATGGTCCATTCTAACTCTGAAGCCTTGAGAATGTTGTACATCTCCAGATGCTCTTCAGCTGCTCGCGTGGACTTACGTTTGGACTCAGGGGATTGAAAACGAAGCAAGCCAGAATCCGTTCGACTTTCCAATATTCCTGCGGTACCAATGGTAATGATTCTTTTGATACGCTCCTGAGCCATAGCCTCAACAATATGTCCCATGGATTGCGATAATGTAGTCGTTCCATCGGTACTTAAGGAACTAACAACGAGATCCACACCCTGTATGGCGTGATGAATATCCTCTTTGACTAGAGCGTTTCCTTGATGCAGAATGAAATTGTCATCGTTGATTTGTACCTTATCCGGGCTTCTAACCAGTGCAGTTACATGATGATTGGAACGTAGGGCATTGGAGACGAAATGACTTCCAACCCGTCCGGTGGCTCCTAACACTAAAATTTTCATTACAAAAAACATCCTTTCGAATCCGATTGGAGAGCATGTTCTCCATCATAATACAATCTTTGCAAGCCGATGTATGCCTTCCTCAATCTGCTCCTCATCCACTTTCGCAAAACCTAATATCCATCCTTTTCGATGACTCTCCAAGCAATATTTACTAAGCGGATACACTCGTACACCTTGATCAAGGGCAGCATTCGTCAGCACTTCTTCGTCAAATGACGTTTCAGATTCTAGAAGCATATGTAATCCCGTTTCCACACCACTTAATGTAAATCGCGAGCCTAGCCCAGAAGCAACAATGGCTTTGGTCATGACTTCGTGTCTGCGTCGATATATGTTCCGAACTCTTCTCATATGGCGCATAAAATGACCACGCTCAATAAAATGAGTTAGCGTTAATTGTTCCATAATCGGCAGATGACGATAGGTTAATTCATGAACTTGGGTAAGGCGATTGATGGCTATTTTGGGGCCGATGATAGCGGATAGTCGAATGCCAGGTGCAACCATTTTAGAAAAACTCATCATATAAAGCGTATTCTGAGGTTGCTGACTAAATATAGTTGGAAGTGGATCTCCACGGTACCTAAATTCGCTATCGTAGTCATCCTCAACAATCCAATATCGATGATGAGCTGCCAAGTGCATCAATTGTTGCCTGCGTGGCTCCGACATAATAACACCAACGGCGCATTGATGAGAAGGTGTGACAAATACGAGTTTCGTCTGTGGGTGAATATGATCTACACATAATCCATACTCATCAACCGGAACGGGATCGACTTGCATCCGGCGGTATTTCATCGCCATCCAAGCGGCAGGGAAGCCGGGATCTTCAACCGAAACTCTGTCTCCCTCACTTAAGAGAGCCTGGGCAATTAAATCAATGCTATGTTGTGCACCTGAGGTTAACAAGATTTGATCAACATCGATATGAATGCCTCGTTCAAGTGACAAATAACGTTGAATCTGCTCTCTTAACGCCAATAACCCTCTGGCATCACCATAAGCCCAAAGATCCAGATTGGGTTCAGTAGAAGCTTGTAAAAAAGATTGCCTCCAGGCTTTTGTGAAACTTTCATCCAGATAAGGCTCGTGGGGATTAAAATCAATTTCTATTTTGCGATTGTCTCTATTGCCAAACCAACTATGCAGATGACCAATCGATTCGTTTAGTGTAGGCAGATCGGGCGGAATAGGCCCTTGCATCGTGACGCCTTCTGATGAACGAGGTGCATATGTCCAATCACTAACTCTTGTCCCGGCTCGTCGGGAGGTTATCGTATACCCTCGACTGAATAATTCCTCGTACACAATCTGTATGGTTGAGCGTGAAACACCAATTAATTGAGCAAGTTCGCGTGAGGGGAGTAGCAATTCGCCTGGTTGCCATTTCCCGGTTGTGATATTATGAATCGCTTGATCCAAAAGTTGCTGCCAGATCGGGCGTTGGTCATTCCGATTAACTTTTAGCATTGCTTCAACTCCATTACTCATGCTGAATTATGGATTGCATTTATTCATGTATTTAGCCATGTTATTGGCACTCCATTGATTGATATACCATTATAGCAAAAGTTTAATTTGCAAACAAAACAAAGCTGGACTAAAGCGATTTTTACCGTGTGTTCAACTTATTTCGGTCGGTCCTGCTTGGTTCATACTCGATTCATATTCAAGCCACAGACAGTTCATCATCTTCGGTTACACTACGGGAGTACGAACACAGAGATTCCCAATCCATAGACTAGACAGGAGAAGATGAGATTGACACGAAAGAAACGAACGTCTATCGCCGCCATAACTTTGGTGTTTGCAATGATGTCCCCAATGTCGGCCATGGCCACACCCGCTACCAGTAACGGTAGTAGTTCTACGTATGATCTAACTAAAAAGGCAGTAAGTGCAAAGGCCAAGGTACTCACTGAATCATACGCTACGACAAGTGTGCAGTACGCACTGATGGATGAGGGTGAGATTGTGATCTCCGGTCAGGCAGGCAAAAGCGACCTGAAAAACAACATCCCGCTTTCTTCAGATACCATGTATGGTATTGGTTCAACCAGCAAAATGATGCTCACAACCGCCGTAATGAAGCTAGTGGACCAGGGCAAGATCAATCTTGATGAGCCTGTCGTGAAGTATATTCCGGACTTTAAAATGAAAGACAAGCGTTACCAACAGATTACACCACGCATGTTACTGAATCATTCATCCGGACTTCTAGGAACGTCAAGTAACAGTGCAATACTGTTTGGAGATAATGATACCTATGCACATGATACGTTACTGGAACAATTGGCGACGCAACATCTGAAGGCCGATCCTGGCGCATACTCGGTGTATAGTAATGACGGTTTTACATTAGCTGAAATTCTGGTTGAGCGGGTCAGCGGCAAGGACTTCACAACTTTCATGCACCGGTACATAACTGAACCCCTTGGTATGGAGCATACCAAAACACCGCAGGATATTGTGGACTTCAGCCAGATGGCAGCAACATATGCCCCTTCGGATGAGGAGCAACTCCCATTAGAGACTACAAATATGATTGCCTCGGGAGGCATCTATTCCACCGCTGAAGATCTGATTCAGTTCTCGAAAATCTTTACAGGTGAGGTTGAAGGTGTTCTTTCGGAGGAATCCGTAGAGGCCATGGAGCAAGAAGAATACAAGAGAGGCATGTGGCCGGAAGAAGGCGATTCTTCTATTGGTTACGGCCTGGGCTGGGACAGCGTGAACCTGTTTCCTTTTAATGATTACGGCATCCAGGCAGTAAGCAAAGGTGGCAATACAATAACCTATCATTCCTCATTGATTGTACTTCCGGAGTATAATATGGCTGCTGCCGTAACCTCTTCGGGTGGTCATAGTTCAACGGATCAATTGCTGGCAACTGAGCTGTTGCTTAGTGCGCTTGAGGAGAAGAATATCATTCCAGAGCGTAAGCCGGAGAAGTCACATGATACACCGATGAAAACAACCATGCCGAAGGAACTTACACAGCACACAGGCATGTACGCGGGTGGGGCAAACATGTTAATGAAGCTGGACGTAAAAGATGATGGGCAATTAACGCTATCTAATCTGTCGTCTCCTAACAGTTCTGATCAGACCTATACGTACACCGCTGATGGATCATTTGTTAATGATGCGGCTACGGAAAAGCTGAAGTTCGTTCAGGAAGTCAACGGGAACACATATTTGTGGTCTCACTCGTATCAGTCTGTTCCTGGGCTTGGGCAAGTTGCTTCCTCTGAATATAAGGCAGAAAAGCTTGAAACCAATGAATTGTCGGAAGAAGTAAAGGCCGCATGGCAGAAACGGGAAGGCAAAGCCTACGTGTTGGTCAATGAAAAATACACATCAACACTGTACAACGCAGCGATGCCGATGATTCCCATTCATACTTTTAATGAGCTGCCGGGTTATGTCTACACGAATAAAATCGTTGGAGCTAACCAAGCTGTGAACCAATTGCAAATTCCTGGATTGGCGGGCCGTGACACGATGGAGTTTAATTTCTATGAGGAAAATGGCGTGGAATATGTTACAGCTGGAGGCAACGTTTATGCTGCTCAAGACGTCATCAAACCGATCTATGCAGGAAAACAATCGAAGACAACGATTCAGGCGAATGGTCATGCCACATGGTATTCGATTCCAGCATCAGCTGCAGGTAAAGAAATGAAGGTCAAGATGTCTGCAAACAGCGCATTTGCTGTATATAACCAAGCTGGCATAGGCATTAATCATACAGTGGTCAGTGGACAAAACGAAATTGTGTTGCCTGAGAACGGAACTATTGTATTCGCGGGTGAAGCTGGTTCGAAGTTCGAGATTGTATTGACAACCAGAGCAAATTAATAGATTATAAAAAACTGTACAATAAAAAGTCGCGGAAATCGCGGCTTTTTTGAGTTTTAAATTTTAAATAATACGTTTTAAAGTAAATGTAACTTTTTTCAGATTCACAATGTAATATTGGGTTTCGCGAAGCTTACTTAAAGGGTAAGTATTAAAAGGACTTTTACTGGTTGGAAAAAAATGATGGAGGAAAATGTTGCAAGTGGAAAGGCAAAGCATTGATTGTTAATATACAGTAAATAATAACAATCAAATGGGCAGAAGATCGACAATAAGCATAACCGTAATACCGATTCCAAAGAAAATAATGATTATTCGGACATTACCGAGACGGGGAGGACACATGAAAACAACGAAGATCTCATTTTTTATACTTTCACTGATGCTGCTCCTGGTGAGCGGTCTATCAGGATGGGTAGGGAACGCTGCCGCAGCGTCCGATTCCGGTAAAACCTATGTTATCGGAACTGATGTCACATTTGCTCCATTCGAATATGAAGATGAGAATGGTGATTTTGTTGGTATCGACATGGATTTGCTGGATGCCATCGCCAAAGATCAAAATTTCAAGTATCAAATCAAATCCCTGGGATTTAACGCAGCTGTACAGGCACTTGAGGCGAATCAAGTCGATGGTGTGATCGCAGGGATGAGTATTACGGATGAGCGAAAAGCGAAATTTGATTTTTCAGAGCCATATTATGATTCAGGCGTTGTTATGGGGATTAGTTCCAATAATGATACCATTAAAAGTTACGAAGATCTTCGTGGTAAAAAGGTCGCTGTAAAAACGGGAACAGAAGGGTACAGCTTTGCTGAGTCCATCGCCTCAAAATATGGCTTTACCGTTGTCCCATTCGATGAATCATATCAAATGTATGATGATGTAAAGACCGGTAACTCGGTGGCCTGTTTTGAAGATGAACCCGTTCTAAGATATGGGGTAAAGCAGAATAATGGTTTGAAAATCGTTACCGCCAAAGAAGACGGAGCTTCCTACGGATTTGCGGTAAGTAAGGGTAAAAATCAGGAACTTCTGGAGATGTTTAATGCTGGTCTTGTGAATATCAAAGCAAACGGTGAGTACAAGCGCATTATCGAAGAATATGTTGGAGAGAATTCCCAAGTCGCAAATCTGGGGCGTTGGGAGTTAATACAGAAATCTCTTCCTGCACTTTTTAAAGGTCTGGGAAAAACACTTTTATACACGATTGTATCCCTGTTATTTGCGTTTATCATCGGTCTGATTTTCGGATTCATGAAGGTGGGACAGAACAAATTCCTTCGTGGTGTTGCCACTGTATTTGTAGATATCTTCCGCGGTATTCCGCTGATTGTCCTGGCATTCTTTATCTATTTCGGGATTCCACAGGCGATGGGCTTCACGATGCCATTGTTCCTGGCGGCTATTCTGACACTTAGTCTGAATGCAGGGGCGTACGTAACCGAGATTATCCGAGGCGGGATTCAATCGATTGATCGTGGTCAGATGGAGGCAGCTCGTTCATTGGGACTTCCTTATCGCAAAGCGATGATAAAGATTGTCATTCCGCAGGCAGTGCGGGTTATGATTCCTTCCTTCATTAACCAGATGGTTATCACGTTGAAGGATACGTCAATCTTGTCCGTTATTGGTCTCGTAGAGTTGACACAATCGGGTAAAATCGTTATTGCAAGAACGTTCTCCTCTTTTGACATATGGTTAACGGTTGCGGTTATGTACCTGATTGTCATTATCACATTGACCAAAATTGCTGATTATCTGGAGGTGAAGGTTCGTCGTGGCTAAAATAAAAGTTGAAGGTTTGAAAAAAAGTTTCGGCTCGAATCAGGTCCTCAAGGGAATTGATGTGGCGGTCAACGAAGGAGAAGTTGTCTGTGTCATCGGGCCTTCCGGTTCGGGAAAAAGTACCTTCTTGCGCTGCATTAACCAATTAGATGTGATTACGGCAGGCCGGGTTATCGTGGATGATCAGGACCTGAATGACCCTAAAACCAACCTGAACAAAGCTCGCGAAAATATTGGCATGGTATTTCAACATTTTAACTTGTTCCCTCATTTTAGTGTGCTTAAAAACATCATGTTTGCGCCCAGAGAACTCGGGATATTAAATGCACAGCAGGCTCGTGATACAGCACTCAAATTACTTGAGCGTGTGGGTCTGTCTGATAAAGCAGAGAGTTTCCCAACACAACTGTCAGGTGGACAAAAACAACGTGTAGCTATCGCTCGTGCGCTTGCTATGAATCCGGATGTTATGTTATTTGATGAACCGACGTCGGCGCTTGACCCTGAGATGGTAGGAGAAGTCCTCGGTGTTATGAAGGACCTCGCGAGCGAAGGCATGACGATGATGATTGTTACCCATGAGATGGGTTTTGCCCGTGAAGTAGCTGATCGTGTGATCTTCATGGACGGTGGTTATATTGTCGAGCAGGGCACTCCTGAAGAGATATTTGGAAATCCGAAGAATGAACGGACGATCAGCTTTTTGGAAAAGGTACTCTAGCACTGAATCGAGAATGAATACATTGAAAGTCGCTATTTTAGCGGCTTTTTTTGTTATATTTATGAGGTGATTTAATAGAAAGACCGAACAAACTAAGCCAAGAAAGTGAGGTCTATACTCTATGGAAAACGTGTCACAAGAAGATCAACTGCAATCCATTAAAGCCTTTCAATCAACCATCCGCAAATCGGAAAATGCCTTAGTGAATATGACTGAGAAAAGGAATAACACAACATTGTTACAGAAACGTCTCCAAGCTTTATACATCGGCCTAGCACTGTTGGAAAAGGTATGGAATCAGAAATCTCATCCCTACACGGAGGAAGATATCGCAGAAGCTCGTCTTGTCTTGATGGGATTGTTCCCATCTCTAGAGGGCATGTATGCCAATTCCAAAGAAGGTAGCCCACAAAAGACTCTTCTAGAAAGAAGGATTAAAGCATTTCATCTGGCCGTTCAAGCCATGGATACATACTGATGAAATGAGAGAGAGGTCTGTCTAATGAACGACAGACCTCTCTTTTTCTTTTGCAAGCTTAGGAAAACCGATAGAGACGCACACCGTGCGCAGGTACAGTAGTAACTAAGGAATTCTCCGTAAATTCGGCTGCTTCTCGGCTCCACAATTCGGTACCTTCGGTAATGCTGGACAGTCCCACCTCATCAATGGACAGATCCACAGGTAGAGCATTCTCACCGATGTTGAACACAGCGACGTAAGAGGAACCATCCGTATGCTGGGCAGTCCACACAATAAGATCTTCTTTACGTAAGGCTTCTCTGGCTCCGTAACTCTCGCGATGCATTCGCAGAACCTCACGATTAGTTAGCAGGGATAGTGTCCAGTCATCGTTATCTCGCAGTTCACCACCAAAGATGAGCGGGGAACGGAAGATGCTCCACAGTGACATCATCGTCAACTGCTCGTCAGGTGTGAACCGAGTCCAGCGATCTGCTCCACCACCGTCTACAGAACGGATACCGATATGACCCAAAGGCAACATATCACAGTCTGGCCAGCAGTCTGCTTTGGGAACGCCTTGCCACGTCCGGCAGCGGTCGAACATATCCAATAACAGTGGCCAGAGGTCCCAGAAGTCGTCCGTGACACGCCACATGTTGGCATGATCAGCCAAGAATTCTGAGTATTCCACCGGAGCAGGGCCAGGAGAGAGACTTAGTACCATGGGCCGACCGGATCGCTCAATCGCTTTGGATATCATTTCGATCTCAGGTTGATGGGTGTCATAGAGCCTTGAAGCAGCGATATCGTCAACCTTCACCAAGTCAACGCCCCATTGTGCATACAGTTCAAAAAGCGAATCGTAGTAGGCTTGTGCGCCTTCTTTTGAGCTATCAACACCATACATATCCGTATTCCAGGGACAGATGGAGTTCGGATGAGCAATATCGCGCGCAGTGGCGGTTGTTCCCAGGATCGGAGTCCCAGCATGTGCAGCTTGACGTGGGATACCGCGCATGATGTGAATGCCAAATTGCAGCCCCAGACTATGAACGTAGTCGGCTAATGGCTTGAATCCCTGTCCACCTGCAGCGGAGGGAAACCGATTCTCGGCAGGCATAAGCCGCGAATATTCATCCATGATGAGTGGAACGAACGGACGATATTGCGAAGAATTGGCCAAAGGCTCGTACCATTGAATGTCGACCGTAATATAGCTCCAGCCGAAGTCTTTAAGATGTTCTGCCATGTACTCGGCGTTGCCACGAATTTCGTCTTCCGTAACGGCTGCGCCGTAACAATCCCAGCTGTTCCAGCCAAGCGGTGGAGTTGATGCTGCAAGTGTATGATTCATGGGAATGCTCCTTTATGGATTAATTATTGCTCTCGCTCACTTCATCATAATAAAGGATTTTATTAATATCTACAGTAATGTTGAGTCTCGAATAGCAAAATATTGCGGTTAGTCGAAGAACAATTTACGGTACACAAGGCTTTCTCCGCCACTACGAAATTCACCTGGCGTAACGCCTGTTATGCTGCGAAAGGCTTTGATAAAATAACTTCCGCTGGAATACCCGACTTGCTCGGCGATGACTTCAATGCTAAGAGAAGTTCCGCGCAGCAGTTCCATTGCTTTCTCGGTACGTACACGGGTTAGATAAACACCTGGCGTCAAGCCCGTACTGGAGGAAAAGCGACGTATAAAGTGATATTTGGAAAGGGAAACATGCTCCGCTAGGTGATCGATACTGATCATCTTGGAGTAGTTGTTTTCTATGTATTCAACGGCTATTTGAATGTTTTCAGACCAATTCTCCCTGTTGTGCAATGTTGTTTTCTGTAATCGAGTCAATTCTGTCATGAACTGATATACGCTGGATGATGCGATCAGAGGATCAGTGATTCTGCCTGCCGCCGCATCAGTCACGATCATCCGCAACAGTCGGATGGGTGTACAATCAGCGGGAAGATAGGGAACTTCTCCCGCTTCACGAAGAAATTTTCTCCAATGGGGCAGAATAAGAGTGGGCCTGAACAGCAGGAACAGAAACTCCCAAGGTTCTTTTGATGCTGAATGGTAGTAATAGCGATGTGGCCCTGGAATTTCTGCCAAAAAAGCTTGTCCTGCGGTAACATGATGAATGCGATTATTCGACTCAAATACACCTTCACCCGAGACTGTATATTGGAATAACAGAAGAGGCCCGTCCGAACGTTCGAGTCCATCCCAATGATAAGAAGGATCGGTTATTGAATCACATCCAGCCGCATACAGTACACACAGTTGGAGCTCCTTGTCTTCCGCGAATCGAAACCCATAGGTTCCTCTAGGGATATTCATGTAAGCTCTCCTTGTTGCCCTGAATTTTGCACATTTATGCATTATACCAATACATTGGTTGCTCCTCGATCTTATCAAAACAAAGCTTGTTTGCCATATGTAATGATTCAATATTATCGGCGTGACAGCACCAGTTCGGTACTAATCCTTTGTTTATACACTCTTGAATGAACCGAACGCCGACAGCTGTAGCCAATCCCTGCATCTTATGTTCCTCAAGTGTGATGATATCGATCTCCGCATAACCACCACCTACATATGGGGAAGAGCAGACGCTAACAATTTCACTATCTCGAGTAATAAAATGCGCAATACCATTAGCAATAAAGTGCGGTACAGAGTCCCATACAATTGAATAGTAGGAGTAAAAATCCTTAATGTACTTCGTTGCAATGGATGGATTTAATTCTACGAGTTTAAAGTGTTTACCTAAAGTGAGAGTATCTCCTTGGTATCTCTCGGTAAACTTCATCTTATTGAACGAAAAATATGTGCGTTTGATTTTCTTTGCGTTCGGTAATTCATAGTTATCAAGTAAATCGATCCAATCTTCCGAAAATAGTGCCAGTGCATAAAAATCTATTATATGATTCTTTTTGTTTATTAAAAATCGAATGACGTCATCATTAAATTTTGGATTGCTAGCCGTCCCCAGTAGACAGTAAAAACCACCACAGCTTGTGATCAGGGCTGAGGTTATGTTGTGCTTGTTGTTTACGTATACAGTTCCTTGTTGTTTTTGCTCAAGTACGGAATACACAAATACAGCTTTATTCTTGATCTCTATGAGAAGAGGAAGTATCAAGTGAACCTCTTGCCATGTTAGAATTTCCAAAACTACACCTTCCTTTGCGCTTATCATGCTTATATAAGGTAGAATTTCTCGTCTCGAGCAGAATGGATAAAGCGATTGACCAATTAAAGATGTAAACTAACTACTAATACATAATCAGTTCAGTTTTACTGCGCTCCGCGAATGAAAATATTTACTAGCTTCTGGCCCAATGAAAGATTGGAACCATATTTATGCAGGTTATCTTCCCGGTTACCCATTAACATCAATGTCGAGAAAGTCTCTGCGAGGAAAAATGGATCGTCCGTTCGCAGTCTGTTTTCATCCATTGCCCGTTGGAAATGGGAGGCTAACACTTCATGAATCTGATGCTCCGCGTTGCGTATATCCTGAATTTGAGCTGGTTCAAGAAAAGGCTCAGCTTCTCTGAGCATGGTTTCAATCTCCGCATGTGGATTTCCCAGTCTGGCCTCTGCCAGACGCACAAGCCCCGACTCCAGATTCTCGGCTTGATCAAGGATATGCGAGGTTAACCGGCTCACATTCTGTAACATCGTTGTAAAGGCAATCTTAAAAAGCTCGGGTTTGCTGGTGAAATGATAATAAATGGTTGGTTTTGACACGCTACATGTTTTGCCAATTTGCTGAAGCGTGACTGTTTCGTAGCCATACTCCATGAATAACTGTGAAGCGGTTTGAATAATGGTTTGCTGAATTGAGATATCATCGTTGCCATGTTTGGGTCTTCCAGGCAATCGTTTAGGTGATTTTTCTGTCATTAGACTTCCCTCCATGAATATTTTATGACAAATAACGATAGTAAGCAAAATCATCTTGTAATTATACTTACCGGTAAGTATAATTATGAAGAGTTAAATAAGACATATCATTATCCTCATACTAAGGTGGTTTTAAGGTTGAAAACAGCACAACGTACTAACAAATGGAAAAAAATAATCATGTGGACCATCTTGTCCATCGTTATCATCGTGGCCGGCGTTTACGTATATCTCAATTCGGTTACGTATAGTCCTTCTGAGCGAGCTGAAACGGCGATGACAAGTGATGCTCAGGTTAATGTCGCCAAGCTTAAGGACGGTTACCGATTTGAACCCGTGGGTACAGAGATAACCAAACCGAATATTATTTTTTATCCAGGTGGTCTGGTTGAACCTGAAAGTTATTCTCCACTTGCCAGAGAAATGGCAGAACAGGGTCACCGCGTATATATCGCGAACATGCCAATAAACTTGGCGATTTTCGGTCAAAACAAGGCTGATTCCTTTATCGAGGAACATCCTGACGAAGCGTTTGTTATTGGTGGCCATTCGTTGGGAGGGTCATTTGCAGCACGGTATGCTGCGGAGCACAAGGAGAAGTTGGAAGGCGTCTTTTTCTTGGCTTCTTATGCAGACGAAGGGGGTAGTTTGAAGAATACGGACTTGTCTATCTTACAGATTACAGGCTCGGACGACGGAGTACTTAACTGGGAAGAATGGGAGAACTCCAAAACAAATCTTCCGGAAAAAACGACATATGTGAGTATTGAGGGTGGAAATCACGGTCAATTTGGCTCATACGGCATGCAAAAAGGGGACAATCAGCCTGCTATTGCGGAAGAACAGCAGTTGGAAGAGGTTGTAGCAGCATTAGGGAACTGGATAGATAAATTAAAATAATATAATATAATAAATTAATGTGTTGAACGGTAATGATCCGTGGTACGATTAAAGTCGCTATTTTAGCGGCTTTTTTTGTTATGGCTTTAGCCAGTTGAGTGCGTGTAACGCGCGAAACAAAAAACCACCCGCTATGCGGGTGGAGGAATCGAGGGTTTGACCACTAAGACCATTCCGATAAAATTGAGATGTTCAGGCTCAAAGAAAGGAATGGTCTTAGATGGCAAACAAGAGCTATAGCCTAGCTCACACAAAGTGGATGTGCAAATACCACATTGTATTCACCCCGAAGTATAGACGGAAAGAAATCTATAATCAAGTGAGAAAAGACTTAATCGAAATTTTTAGACGTCTATGTAAGTACAAGGGAGTAGAAATTATAGAAGGTCATATGATGCCCGATCATGTTCATATGTTGGTAGCGATTCCACCGAAAATAGCTGTCTCCACGTTCATGGGATATCTAAAGGGAAAAAGTTCGCTAATGATATTCGAGAAGCATGCCCAGCTCAAGTATAAATACGGCAATCGAAAGTTTTGGGCAGAAGGGTACTATGTGAGTACAGTGGGTCTAAATGAAGCAACGGTAAGAAAATATATTCATGAACAAGAAGCACATGATCAAGCGTTAGATAAGCTGAGTGTAAAAGAATACGAAGATCCATTCAGCAGTAATCGGAGCAAAAAGAAGTAAAACCAGTTTAACTGGTGAGTGAAAGTGACAAACAACACTGAGCCTGAACAGCCCTGCTGTCAGGCTAGCGTCTTTAGGCGCAGTTTGGCAACAGGGGGTTATACCCCAAGAGCAAACCACCCGTTGGACGGGTGGTCCTGATTGTTGAAGGATACGAGTATGCCTCAATGGAGCAGGGTTAACTGCTTTTATGGATTGAATTTCAACTCCATAATAGGCTTATAGAATTGCTTTAATTACCACAAATCGTTAACATTAGAAGCATTGTCATCGAATTAGCACCAAAACGGGAGACAGCAAGAGCAAGAACATCAAAAGGAGAAAAGATTATGTTTTTCAGAAAATTTGCTTACATGTTAGTGATCATCCTCGCTGCATTATTGTTCTCGGGTTGTACATCAGAGTCTGTACTTGATCTTGGATCACCTCAAGTTTCGGAGGATATGGGATTTGATGAGGTTGCCGACTATATCTCGGAGCACAATGAACTCCCACCAAATTACATTACCAAGAAAGAGGCCAGAGAACTGGGCTGGGAACCAAGTGAAGGTAACCTGCGAGAAGTTGCTCCAGGCAAAAGCATTGGCGGCGACGTGTTCGGAAACCGGGAAGGACTACTTCCCAAGAAAAAAGGCCGCATATGGTACGAAGCCGATATAAATTACTCAGGAGGACGGCGCGGAAGCGACCGAATTCTATACTCGAATGACGGTCTAATCTACCAGACGACAGATCATTACAAGTCATTTGAACAGTTAAAATAAACGGAGGAAATGATATGAGCATCATTCAGATTAACGGAAACGACTTTCACAGCAAGGAAGAGCTTCATCAAATTTTGCAGAACCAGCTTGAGTTAGACGAGAGCTATGGAGGCAATTTGGACGCTCTATGGGATGTCTTGACTGGGGCTGTAAGCATGCCGATTACTTTTCAATGGATTGGGTTCGAGAAAAGTAAAGAAATTCTTGGAGATTACGCTGATCAAGTCATGGAATTGTTGCGGGAAGTTGAAGCAGAAATCCAAGGATTTACGTTGGAGTTATATTATTGAAAAGCTGGTTTGGCTTTATGAGGCGATGGGCAACCATCGCTTTTTTGGTCTTCACATTTTTACTGAGACTTATGTCTAGATCATGCTATTTTCATGGCTTAATAATCAAGGTTGGGGTGATTAGACTTCCTTATACTTTAAACATGGAATAGGGTAGGCAGGGTTGTAGTCGTTTACTAACGGTTGAATATGTAAGCGTGTACTATTTCAAAGTGAACCATCGTAATGTCTGGATTGGTTATTACGACTAACATCATTTAGGGGGCAGAAAAATAATGAGAGCCGTATCAAAAGTGCTAGGAGCATGTCTCGTAACAAGTGTTGTGTTAGTTTCCGCCGGTTGCGGAAATGCTGGAGAGAATTCCGAATCAAATACGAGTGACACCAACAGCCCGATCACATTTACCTTCTTCGGCGCAGATGCAAGTCCCAACTGGAACAAAATGCAGGATGCGGTAGGGAAGAAAATTACGGAAGAAACCGGTGTAAGCATTGATGCTGAATTCGATATTTCGAGCGGAGGCGGAAACGACCGTATTTCTTTGATGGCTGCAAGCGGTGATTATCCGGATTTGATTTTCCCCAAAGGGAACTTGACCAGACTCGTTGATGCCGGGGCAATGATTGATCTGACGGATCTGATCGAAGAACACGCCCCCAACTTGAAAAAGATCTACGGTGAGCACTTCAATCGGTTGAAATACAGCAATGACGATCCTTCAATCTATTGGATTCCAACGAATGGTGCGATCGATCAGGTCAGCTTTGATGCGACGAATGGTACCGCCATTCAACATCGTGTAGTCAAGGAACTTGGGTATCCTGAGATCAAAACCTTAAACGATTTCGAAAAAGTGCTACGTGAATATTACGAGAAACATCCGACCACAGATGATGGCCAACCCACAATTCCGCTGACGCTTAGTGCAGATGGATGGCGGCGAATGATCACTGTTACTGATCCCGCTGTCATGTCTACTGGAGGACCTGGAGATGGTGAATATTTCATCAATCCGGACACCTACGAAGCCGTTCTGCATTACAAACGTCCCGAGGAGAAGGAATATTTCCGGTGGTTGAACAAGATGTACAATGAAGGCTTGCTGGACAAGGACAGTTTTGTTCAGAAGGATGACCAGTATAAGTCCAAAATCGCCAGTGGTCGCGTGTTATCCTTGCTTGATCCAAGCTGGGGATTCAGTGATGCGGAAAATGCTTTGAAAAGTGCAGGAAAAGACGATATGACCTACGGTTTCTATCCGGTCACGCTAGATGACAGTTTTCAGCGGAAAGACTTCCAAAATATCGGCTTTGATGGTTATGGCATTGGCATAACAGTCGATTGTGAAGATCCTGTCCGTGCCATCAAATTTTTGGATTGGATGTCTTCTGAAGAAGGCCAAGTATTGAGAAACTGGGGCGTTGAAGGTGAGCAATATAACGTGGAAGACGGTGTTCGCACCATTCCAGCCGATGTACAGGAACGTAAAAACAAAGACAATAACACATTCACCAAAGAAACTGGAGTAGGCTTGTATTACATTTTTGGTGCTCACTACGGGGATGGCGTCAAAGATTCAACGGATAACTACTATACAACGAATTATCCTGAACAGATACAGCAAAGTTATTCTGATGAGGAAAAAGAAGCTTTGAAAGGTTATGGCATCACTACATGGAAGGACTTGTTCCCTTCCGAAGAGGAGTTTCCGGTGAAAGAGTGGGGCGCTGCTTATAATATGCCGATTCCTTCGGATAGCGGGGATTATAACGTTGTGTACCAGAAAACGCAGGATATTATTCAGAAACGGATCGCCGAAGCGATTACATCCTCTCCAAGTGCCTTTGAAGGCATATATGACAATATGATTACCGAACTTGATAATGCAGGTGCAGTAGCCATGGAACAGCAGTATACGGAGTGGATTAAAGATCGCGTTCGATTGTGGACGGGTAAAGAGATCAATTAACTTGCGGATATAATCAAAGTAATGCACTGTTTGCAGATCCGAAGTATATCAAGAACTAAAAGAACATCGAGCCATGCAGGATGGCTTGATGTTTTTTAGTTTACATTAAATGAGCTCATCATTATCTTGGCAGTGATTCCATTGCATCACGTCTTTGTTTGATATATCTACCGGGGGAGATGCCGACCATTTTGGTAAAACTGCGAATGAAATTGGCATAGTCACTAAAGCCCGATTGAAAGCATGCATCCGTAATACTCATTCCTTCTGACAGGTGGAATTTGGCCCGTTCAATACGACGACCCAAAATGTAGGAACGGATGGTCAATCCAGTATGCTTTTTGAACTGGCGGCTGATATAAGTACTGTTCATGTAGAACACTTCGGCAAGTTTGCGAAGTGTTATGTCTTGATTCAGATGTGTTTCAATATAATCCATGGTTTCACGAACCAGTTCAGGCATAATGTCATTGGGAACAAAGGAATTGTTATGAAACCAGACGTTAATCATGACCAACAATTGGGCTACGGCTGCATTTATTTTGATATCGGTGCCATAAGCATCGGAAGCAAGCAATCCTTCCAGTTCGTTTGTACATTGCAGCATCTGCTTCAAGTTATCGTCGTCTAGATGTACGATGTTGCCTGTTCCTTTGGGGCGATGGTCAAAACATGACGATAGATTGGTTGATGGTGTGGAAAGCTGAAATAGATATGTTTTTTTGAGATTGATTGTAATTCGTTCATACTCAGATTCATCCAGAATAAAGGCTCGGTGCATCTCCTCGGGTGACATCACAAGCAGATCACCAGGCTGTACATGGTAACATCGATTATCTACATAAAAGTGAACGTTTCCACGAAGAAACAGGTAGATTTCGTATGCATTATGGCGATGATAGATCGTTTCCAGCTTATACTTCGTTACGCTGTGCAGATATAAGAGCTCAGGCTGGATGGGATCATAAAAACACTCAGAGGATCCACTCATGAAGTACCTCCCGTCATTTCACGCAATAAATAGAGCGGTTAACGCAATGAAATTGTACTCAGCTTACCTTAAAATGTAATCATCCTATCATGATACCTTTTGTATTGCAAACGCTTTCTCGTAAAAAGACACAACTAAAAACGATTATAGGGGGATTCTTTTGATGAATCATCATTCTACACCACAAGCTGGTGAGCAAAAGCAAGACCAAGCTGCCAATCTGGAGCGTATTCCAGGGGAGATTGGAAAGCTTCGTCCCAACGGTAACCCTTTGGTGGCCCACAAATTTGGAGCCGATCCCTATGCTTTAGTATTTAACAATCGAGTCTACTTATATATGACTAGTGATAAGCTGGAATATGATAAGGACGGTCTTCCTCAGAAAAACAGCTACAGTTCAATCAACCGGATTACGGTCATTTCATCGGATGACTTAATCAACTGGACCGATCATGGAGAGATCAGAGTTGCTGGTCCTCAAGGCGCAGCAACATGGGCTTCGCAATCCTGGGCCCCGGCAGCTGCTCATCGAATCTTGGATGGCAAGGACTGTTTCTTTCTTTATTTCGCCAACAATGCCAGTGGAATAGGTGTACTGTCTGCACCAACACCTGTAGGTCCGTGGATAGACCCTATAGGAAAAGCACTTATTACAAGAGAGACTCCGGGAGTGGAGGAAGTAACCTGGCTATTCGATCCGGCTGTCATTGTAGATGATGATCATCAGGCCTACATCTATTTCGGTGGTGGTATTCCACAGGGGAAAGCAGAAAGACCGGATACCGCAAGAGTGATGCGATTGGGAGACGATATGATCAGCGTTGTTGGCAAAGCGAAGGTTATTCAGGCGCCTTATATGTTTGAAGATTCAGGGATACATAAATATAATAATAGTTACTACTTTACGTATTGTTCCAATTTTATTGAGGGTGATCGGCCAGATGACAGCCCACCACCTGGTGAGATTGCATATATGACCAGTGTTCAGCCAATGGGGCCATGGACATATCAGGGTACGCTACTCCAGAATCCAGGACACTTTTTTGATATTGGCGGCAACAATCACCATGCTATATTTCAACTATCGGATCAATGGTACATTGCCTATCATGCCCAGACATTATGCCAAGCCATGGATATTCCCGAAGGTTACCGTTCAACGCATCTGAATCGAGTCGAACATGATGAGGCCACGGGTAAGATCAAGAAGGTACATGCCGATTATCAGGGCGTAGATCAAATCAAATGCTTCGATCCTTATGGGCGGGTAAGCGGTTCAACGATTGGATGGAGTAGCGGAGTATCAACAGAGCAATATCTTGACTCTGGTGAGATGTCTGCATCAGATTCGAATATGATTTCCGCTAAACTGCAAAATGACAGCTGGATAGCTATATCGAAGGTGGACTTTGAAAGTGAAGGACCCACAACCTTCACAGCCACGATTGCGAATCAAGGAACCGAAGGTACGTTAGAACTTCGACTTGATCGTACAGACGGACTGTTAATTGGAGAAATCATTGTTCCACCTGCAACCGAATCTCTTCAATGGATGGAACTAACAACTAATGTTACGGGTGCGAAAGGTGTGCAAGACTTGTATATTAAGCTTAAAAGTTCAACAGACAGCCCAACCATCCTTTTAAGAGAATGGAAGTTTAATAGACAAAATGAGGTGTAATTAAAGCATGTATCCGAATCCGATTATTTGGGCCGATTACCCGGATCTTGATGTTATTCGTGTAGATGACACATATTATATGGTCAGTACAACCATGCATATGATGCCGGGATGTGTCATCCTGCGTTCATATGATCTGATCCATTGGGAAGTAGCCACATATGTATACGACACATTGGACGATACACCTGCACAACGGCTGGTGGATGGTCATCACGTTTATAGTAAAGGCATGTGGGCTGCATCACTCCGCTATCATCAAGGAATGTTCTATGTGATCTTTGTTGCGAATGATACCCGTAAGACATACTTGTATACGTCGACCTCCATCTCGGGAGTATGGAAGAAACAGATCGTGGAAGGGTTCTACCATGATTGCTCCTTATTTTTTGACGATGATGAACGAGCATATCTCGTGTACGGTAATACCGAGATCTATCTGACCGAATTAAGCTCTGATCTGTCCGGGCCCAGACCTGGTGGAGTGCATCGCTTGATTGTAAAAGACGAGCAGCCTCATCACCTTGGTTATGAAGGAGCACATTTTTACAAGATCAATGGTAAATATATTGTGTTCCTGATTCATATCACGAAAGCTTCCGGACGTAGAACACAGGCGTTTTATATGGCAGACTCTCTGGAAGATGTCTTCACTGGTGGAGAAGTATTTAATGACGATATGGATTATTTCAATTCAGGTGTTGCTCAGGGCGGTATCGTGGATACGCCGGATGGAGACTGGTATGCAATGCTGTTTCAGGATCATGGGGCTGTTGGCCGGGTTCCTGTTTTGGTTCCGCTACACTTTGATCAAGGTATACCGGTCTTTGCAAGCAAAGCGCCGAAGCAGATTGATATCCCGAGCACGAGACCAGAGCACCGTTATAACCCGTTAGTGGGTAGCGACAGTTTCAATTATGAACCCGAGGAAGATGGAAGCATCCGCCTCCGTGATTTTTGGCAATGGAATCATACACCTAATCATGAACTTTGGTCCGTGACAGAGAAATCGGGGGTGTATCGTGTTCGAACGGGACAGATCAGCCCAAATCTGACGTTTGCGGTCAACACACTAACCCAGCGTTCAATGGGGCCCGCTTGCGAAGCAATAGTTACGCTTGACGGCAGTCGGCTGAATGATGGGGATTATGCCGGGTTGTGCTTTCTGATCGGTTCGTACGGTATGATCGCTCTTACGAAGCAGGATAGCAAGTTTTACTTGGTCATGCATGCCAGAGATAGTGAGGATTCCACCATATTTGGCAATCTGATCGACCAGAAGCCAGCCACTGAACATGAACGTATCCCGGTATCAGATCCAGTAGTTAAACTAAAAGCATTCGGAAATTTTGAGAACAATCTGGATGAGTGCTCGTTTGCCTATTTCGATGGGGGTGAATGGAAAGATATAGGGATTGTCCACAAAATGATATATAAACTGGATCATTTTATGGGTTGTCGAACGGGGTTGTTTGTATATTCAACTGAAATAGCTGGAGGAACAGCTGACTTTTCGAATTTTGAATATCGTATGATTAATCCTGATGAGAAACAATAAAGATACGAAAAGCCGCCCAATGGCGGCTTTTCGTATTCAATGAGTACAAGTTGTTGTACAATGATATGGATTAAAGTTGACAGAGAGAAGAGAGTTGTTCAAACCGAACTGGGGGCATGTCGTCATGTATAAGAGATGTCTGGACATAACAAGATGGACCTTCATTCTGTTCCTTGCTGTATCCATACCAGCAGGTCATACCGAAGGTAATACCAAACAACATCATCCGCAGAAAGATGGGCAGCAGATTCAACTTCCCGCTACGTTTGAGAGGTATTCTCCTCCCATCGTGGTCTCTTTTGTCAGGGAAACGGGAGATGACCTTGAGCGCATGATTAGTCAGTTACCTGGTGAGACGATACTGGATAATCGCTGGACTCGTTTGTACGAGAAAGAGCTAGGTATTCAAATTCACTATGACTGGACTGCTAAGGGAGATGTATACAATCAGAAGTTGGGTGTATCCCTTGCTGCAGGACGTTTTCCAGACGTGGTGAAAGTTAATCCATATCAACTTAGACAACTGAGCAACGCTGGAATGATCGAAGATTTAACGCATGTGTACCAAGAGTATGCTTCCCCACTTACAAAGAGTATATTGGAGGCGGAGGGAAGAGGCGCATTTGATGCGGCAACCATTGATGGCAAACTCATGGCTATTCCCGAATCATCTTCCTCCATTGAGACAGCGCAGTACCTGTGGATTAGAACCGATTGGTTGGAGCAACTGGGGCTACGGCCGCCTGAAACGATGGAAGAGCTTCTCCAGGTTTCGAAAGCGTTTACAGAGGAGGACCCCGACGGGAACGGAGAGCATGATACGTACGGACTTGCGCTAACGAACCATCTATGGGATCCAGTTATGGGAGCTGCAGGGTTCATGTCCGGCTACGGTGCCTACCCTAATATATGGGTTAAAGATGCAGAAGGAAACCTCACTTATGGAGGTATACAGCCTGAAGTTCGGGAGGCTCTGAAAGTACTGCAAACGTTGTATCGTGAAGGCCAACTTGATCCGGATTTTGGTTATAAAAGTGGAAACAAGGCGTTTCGTCTAGTTCAAGATGGAAAAATAGGGATGCTTTACGGCGAACAGTGGACATCCTTTATGCTTCAGAGCACCCGTGATAAAGATACAGATATAGATGTAGAATGGCAGGCATATCCCATTGTTGCCAAGTCGGACCGGAGCCTGTTCGTACCGCTACGTTCCAACACTGGGCAATACTTTGCTGTAAAAAAGGGATTCTCTAATCCGGAAGTTGTTGTAAAGCTCATGAATCTGCATCTGGACATCAACTGGGGGGATCAGGCACAGTATGAAACATACTACAATGACGACTCCCGAGCTGTGTGGATGCTTTCACCGGTAACTCCTTTTCCCGGTAATAAAAATATAGATGCATACAAACAAATTCGTGATGCCAGAAGTACAGGAGACTTCTCGGCTCTGCAGAATGAAGCTCTCGCCATTCACAAACGCATTGTGGCCTATGAATTGGAAGATGTAGAGAGCGGCTGGGGTTGGAAACAAACCTATGGGCCTTCGGGTGCTTTTAGCATTGCAGATTCTTACGAGAAGAACGGCCAACTTCTCTATGATCAATTCACGGGCGGAATTACGGATACAATGGTTGATCGACAAATTATTCTTCGGGATCTTCAGCTTGAAGCCTATATGAACATTATTCTAGGCAGGTCGATAGATGAGTTTGATCAATTCGTTGAGAACTGGCGCAAGCTGGGGGGAGATCAGATCACATCGGAGGTTAACGCGTGGTTTCGCGCCAGCAAGCCAAAGGAGCGCTAATGTTCACTTTATTCTTACAAGGAACCCACTCAGCCTTTGGCATTGGAGGTGAATGTATTGATCAAGATCCCTGCTAAATCATGGTTTAACAGTATATTTGCGCGATTAATAATCACTTATCTGGTATTTGTACTCCCCCTTATTCTTCTTGGCGTGTATCTGTATCATTGGAGTTATGACAATGCAAGTCAGGAAATATCGTTGTCAACGGAAAGACGGTTGAACCAATATGTGGTGGAATTGAACAGAGAGATAGAATGGATGGAATTACAGCAGTTTGATATCGTTGAGGATCGAAAACTCAATCGTCTGGCCATTCTCTGGGACATGATGGATCAGGTTGAGCGGCGTGATACATTAAATTACCTGACTGAACGACTCGCTTCATTCAAGAACAGCACTGCTTATATCAAAAACGTTCATGTACATATCCCTTCTGTTGGCAAGAGTATATCCGCGATCCAAGGCATCGATGATTTCGATAAAAGTTCTTACCTATATTTCAGTTCAGGCATGCAAGGAAAAGGTACACGTTTCACGGTGAAAGAGGACGCCTTGAACTTAAGTGCTGTCAGATTGACAGGCACGAGAGGAGAACCCCCGCTTTTTGTCATTCAAGTGGAGCTGGATACATACCATTTTCAGAATGAACTCACACGGCTTAATTTGTACCCGGAGAGTTCAACTTTTCTGATTGAGGACAAAACGGGGCATGCCATCACAGATAAACATCAAGCTAATGTTATTCTCGCGAATTACCGTGAGCACAGTGTAAAGGGTACACTTGATGGCTTTCGGATGAAGGTGGGGGACACCATGTACCATGTTAGTCAGTTGCATATGGACTCCCTGGGCTTATCCGTAGCTACATATCTCCCCGAGGCAATTGTTACCAAGCCACTTAGCAAGTTCTATCATTGGGCTTGGCTGTTTGCAATTACATCATTTGTTGCCATCACGGCGTATCTCTATTCAAGTTACAAGTTGATTCATATCCCGTTGCTGTTGTTGGTGAAAAGATTCAAAAAAATGGAGGGAGGCATGCTTGATGTCCCCATTGCGCATAACCGAAAGGATGAATTTGGCTTCCTCTACACCCGTTTCAATCTAATGATTGAAAATCTTCAATCCCTTATCGATCGAGATTTTAAGAAAACACTGATGATGCAGCGGGCCGAGTTGAAACAGCTCCAATCGCAGATTAATCCTCATTTTCTGTACAATAGCTTCTTTATTCTGAATTCACTGGCAAGGACAGGAGAAACCGAACGTATTGAGCAATTCACGAACATGCTTGGAGAGTATTTCAGGTTCATTACCCGGAATGAAACAGATCATGTGAAGTTGAAAGTGGAAGTTGAGCATTCACGAATCTATACAGAGATTCAACAATTACGATTCTCCAGACGAATCAAAGTTGATTTTGGGCCACTACCTGCTGAGATGGAACATATTAAAGTTCCCAGACTCATTATTCAACCTATTATTGAGAATGCCTACGAACACAGCCTTGAAAAGAATACGGACTCCGGTCTTCTAATTATTGGGTTTAATATGGAAGGTTCATATGCCGAGATCACCGTAGAGGATAATGGTAATGAGTTGGAAGAGCAACACATTCAAACTCTTCAACAACGCTTGCATAAGGACGGAGGTACAGACGAAATGACTGCGTTAATAAATATTCATCGACGTCTGGTCCTGACGTATGGAGAAGGAAGTGGGCTTTTTCTATCCAGAAGTGAACTACAAGGGTTAAAAGTCACAATTCGAATCCAGTGGAAAGAGGGGGAAAACGAATGTATCGACTTTTGATTGTAGATGACGAGGAGATTATTACGGATAGTCTCTATGAAACGTTCGCCAGACATATACCCGAACAGCTTGATGTATGTAAGGCCTACTCTGCAACAGAAGCATTGTCCTGGATGCAACGTTCGAGAATTGACATTGTTCTAACGGACATCCGTATGCCGGGTATGAGTGGGTTGGAACTGACAGAGCGGATTCAAGCCAGTTGGCCGAATTGTCGCGTCATTTTTCTGACAGGACATAGCGATTTTGATTATGCATATCAAGCTTTTCAGATGGCTAATGTGCGTTATTTGCTCAAAACGGAAGGTTATGACAAGGTGATGTCTGTTGTAGAAGATGTGATGGAAGAGATCCGGCAAAGTCACAGCATGGTTGAGTTGTTGGAACATTCTCATAAAGTTAATTCGCAGCTTGCACTGATACAGCAAAAAGAGTATTTACGGAAGTTACTTCAAGACTGTACAGCGGTTATAGATTCTACTATGCATATGCAGGACGAATTATCCAAACGAGATATAAGATTACAGATCAACTCGCCTGTTTATCTAATACTGGGTCGGTTCAATAATCTGCCAGAAAAAGGTTCGGACCTCACACAAGTTCAAGAATCTGTGCGCATTATCGGCTCTTCTCTGATGAATGAACGTACAGTGTGCGCAAGTGTAACGGACCATTATGGGGATACGATCTGGCTGCTTCAGCCGAAGCAGGAGGAAGAGATGACAAATGATAAACTTGTGCGATTTCTAGAAGGTACACTGGAACTGGTACAGGAAGCATGCATGGTCTCACTCGGCGTATCCATTGCTTTTTCATTAAGTAGTCGCAGTTGCAATTGGTCCGAGTTAACCAAACAATATGAACGTCTGAGATTACTCCAGTGGATGAAAATTGGGGATGGTGTATCCATGGTACTCACGGACCATCGTAATGATCTCTCATCTGATGTACCCAAAGAATCCATGCGGATCTCAAACCGGATCGAGATTATGTCAGGATATTTGGAAACGGGACGAATTCAGCCATTTTACGATATATTTGAGGAGCTTGCAGGAGAACTGATGCAACAGGATATTACGATGGAACGTGCCATGGAGACATACTACAATCTGGCCTTATTATTGCATTCAACGATCAATCGTTGGGGTCTTCAACAGAAGATCCCGGATCAAAGAAGCTTGCTGCACTTAGGGGAGTATACCTGCATGAAGGATGCAGTACAATTTCTATATCGTGCTGCTGATGAATTAGTCCGCTACAAAAGATCAAATGAACAGGAACGCGCTAACGTTGTCATTCATTCCTTATGCAGTTACGTCAAGGAGAACCTGGAGAAAGATCTCTCTCTGGTGAGACTGGCAGAACTCCATCATTTTAATCCATCCTATCTGTCGCGATTCTTTAAGCAGGAAATGGGAATAAACGTGTCAGAGTTCATTGACGACTGCCGAATACGGAAAGCCAAAGAATTGCTTCAGAACACAAATCTTATGGTGCGTGAGGTCGCACTTCAAGTGGGGTACGAGGCTGCCCATTCATTTACCCGACTTTTTAAGAAAATAACGGGAATGACTCCCCAAGAATACCGGGAATCCCTTTTGGTACGTTAACGGTGAATACTCTGGAATTGACCAAACCCAAACAACCACAAAAAAACGCAGGAAGTAGAATACATCCTGCGTTTTTTTGTGGTTATTATCTAATTGATAAACAAACCGATTCGGCGATTTACCTTTAGGCCGTGTGGATTTTTTGTCTTCTATAAGCATTGGGACTCGATCCGGCATACGCTTTGAACTTTTTATAGAACCAATCAATATCCTTATAACCTACCTCAATAGCAATCTCATATATTCGCAGATTCGTGGAAGACAACAACTGCTGTGCCTTTTCCATACGTTGCTGGAGCATATAATCATTGAAAGACATCTTCTCTTCCAGCTTAAACTTCTGTCCAAGGTACGCACAGTTAAAATGAAGCATGTCAGAGATCTTCTTCAGCGTGATTTCATCACTCAGATGATCCCGTACATAGGCCTTAACGATACGAATAACATGACTGGAGTGCATGGGTTTACCGTTCATTTGAACGGGTGTTTTGAAGAACGACGACGTTTTGTGTGCCGGGTCGGTTTCAAGGTGGGATCTAAGTCCATGCAGACTGTTAAGTAAAGAAGAAGGACTAACAGGATACGGGAGATAATCATTTACCTGATACGTCAGGGCTTTGCGTACGAACCTGAAGTGATCTCTTCCACCCATCAGGAGGATAGGTATCTGACTTTTTTTTCGAATGTCGTTGCATAACCAGAGCCCCGCGGTATCAAACCTCTCTGTATGTACCATAACAAGGGAAAAGTCTCGTTCTGACAATGCGGTCAAAGCCTCGGCCGATGAGAACACACAATTTGCGATAGTATATTGAGCTTTGCTCCGTAGCAACATCTGTTGCAACTCTCCGCACAAACGACGGCTGAAATCCACAAGTAAAATATCATACATGAAGCAATACCTCACCTTCTGCTGAATTGTAATGCGCTAGATTAACTGAAATTTGACTTAATTTCATTATGGTAATAAAAGAAAGCGCATACAATGTGCATATTTTTGTAGACAGTGCATTTCTTTACCAATTAAAACCTATAATGCACTTTGCTCGTGCAAAATTACGCAAATCTATATTCAGCCCGGGTAAACATCTGTATTTCGGCAGGTTGTTTGCGCTTTCATTTGAACGATACACTGTGATAGCAAACGACAATCAGGGGGGAAGACGATGAGAAAACACAAGTTCATGCTACTGAGCCTGGTATTTGCGGTCTTGTTGGTGATTGCTGCATGCAGTTCTGCACCTACCGCTCAACCCGAGCCGGAAAAGACAACACCACAGGAGGAACAAAAACCCGCGGAAACCGAGCCAAAGAATGAAAATTCCACGCCAGAAATGGACTTTGACATGGGCGGCAGAACCATCAAGGTTGTTGCTTGGTGGGACATGGAAATACAGGGGAACAACCCGGACAATATTCAACGCCTTGAGAATCTCGAAGCGCTGAAGAAAAAACACAACTTTAATATTGAATATGTTTCCATCGATTTTGGTGAATATCAGGAAAAAGTAGTTGCTTCCCTGATGGCCGGTGAACCGCTTGGCGATCTGGTGAGACTGGGCAAAAACTATGCCATTCCGGCATTGACCAAACAGGATCTGTTATGGCCGGTGGATGATTATATTAAAAACGACAAGGTATTTAATCAGAAAACAACCAAAGAATACATGCAGTATGAAGGCAAAGGTTACGGCTTTACCGAGGACCAGTCCTCGTTTATCAACGGAATTTTCTATAATCGCACACTCATGCAAGAGCTCGGCTTGAAGCCACTTCAGGAGTATGTGGATGCCGATGAATGGAACTGGGATACGTTCATCAGTGTTGCCAAGCAAGCGAACAAGGATAGAAACAATGATGGCAAGCTGGACACTTGGGGACTCGCTCAAACGGGCTTGCTGGAACCGATTCTGTATTCCAACGAGGCTTCTCTGACCAAAGAGGATAAGCAGAACCTGGAAGATCCAAAAACAAAAGAAGCGTTGAACTTCCTGTCCAAACTGGCTACCGAGAAGGTCGGCAGAGCTTCTGAGGGCGGCGATTGGACAGAGCCATCCACGTTCTTCCGTCAAGGCAACACCTTGATGTATTCAGGTGCCATGTACGAAGTCGAAGGTATTATGACGGATATGCAGGACTACGATATTGGTTTTGTACCGTTTCCAAAAGGTCCAAGTGCAACAGCATATCACTCCGGTGAGTCACGTTACCAAGCTATAACGATTCCAAAAGCGGTAGAGAATCCGGAACAACTGATGTACATCTGGGAGAAAATTAATGAGATCGAATCGATCTATGAGTATCCGGGACAATCCACACTGGAGACACATCTGACCGATGAAGCAGATATCAACAACGCCAGAGAGGTTGCGGAAGGTATGTTGGTTCTCGACCATAACACATTCCCGTCCTTGCCGTTCTGGGATTTTGACGGGGAACTCAAAGAAGGGGTATCCGTATCTACGCTGATCGAGAAATACAAGGCTCCTTTCCAGGCTGCGATTGATGAGGTTTACAAATAAGTATCACGTTACACGGGCAGAACGCACCAGTGAAGGTGCGGTCTGTCCGGGTTAGTCAATCGTTCAGTTCTCTCAACGCTTACAGGAAAGGGGATACATTCAAACATGCGGTCACGTAAGAAAAAGGGACTAATCCTGGTGCTTGTCCTGGCCTTGGTGCTCTCCATATGGACACTATATCCATCGCGGGATCGTAATCCGGGAACGGTACATGCGCTTGAGGACTTTGAGGCGGTATCGGGAACCGAGGATTCATTCAGTTATGAGCATTATCTGACTGCTCATGACAATACGGCCAAACCGGATGAAATTGTACGCATCGAAGGCGAATCTTATGTTCAGGCAGAGGATGGGGAATTTGAGGTTGTGCAAGGGTACGCCGGATTAGACGGAAATGCCGTAATTACGCCGGAAACTGGAACCATTCGCTGGGATGTTCCCGTTCAAGTGAGCGGTTTGTACAACATTCGCATTCACTATTATCCCGTAGAAGGCAAAAGCTCCGGGATCGAACGCAGGCTTGAGCTTAATGGTAAGGTCCCGTTCAGAGGGGCCGATATTCTTCTGTTTGACAGGGTATGGGGGAATCGCGAGGACAACGTCCGGCAGGACGATCGTGGCAACGAGCTTAGACCAAGACAAGTGGAACAGCCCGAATGGCAGCTGACTTCCTTCAAGGACAGCGCAGGGTACTTTGAGGAACCGTTTCAGTTTTATTTTGAAAAAGGCAGTCAGAAGTTATCGCTCACTTCATTAAGAGAAAGCATGGCGATCGATTATATTGAGCTATATCAAGAAAGCGAAGTTCCTTCCTATGCAGAGCTGGAGCAAACCTATGCCTCACTCGGCTTGAAACAATCGGCTCCTGTCATGCTGAAAGTTCAGGGGGAGGAAGCTGTTAGCAAATCATCTCCTACACTGGCACCAATCTCGGACCGATCAAGTCCTTCACTCGAGCCTTATAATGTATCGAAAATTCGGATGAACGCCATCGGGGGCATTAACTGGAAACTGCCGGGCGAATGGATTGAATGGGAAATTGACGTGCCTGAAGACGGACTGTATCAACTGGCGCTTAAGGTGAAACAGGATCAATTGCGTGGCATCTATGCCACCCGCAGTCTGACGATTAACGGCGAAGTTCCGTTTAAGGAAATGAAACGCATTCGATTTAACTACAGCCCGGCCTGGCAAACTCAGGTGTTGGGTTCGGGAGAGGATCAGCCATATCAGTTTCATCTTGAAAAAGGGAAACACCGAATCCGAATGACGGTTACACTTGGCGACATCGCTCCGCTGCTGCGGACCGTGGAATCCAGCGTGCTGGAACTGAATGAGATGTATCGCAAAATATTAATGATTACCTCCAACAGTCCAGACCCACTGCGGGATTACCAACTGGAACGGCGTATTCCGGAGATGACGGACGTGTTTGAACGACAAGCTGACACCTTGCGCTCTGTTGCAGATTACCTGGAAAAGGCCACGGGTGAGCAAAGTGACAAAGTGGCCGTACTTCACGCCATGGTATTGCAGCTTGAAGATATGGCGGCCAGACCAGAGACGGTTCCCAAACGGCTGGATACGTTCAAAATTAACGTAGGTGGTCTCGGCACATGGATTCTATCGGTACGTGAACAGCCGATTACGTTGGATTACCTTGTCGTATCTCCGCCGGGTGAATCGTTGCCAAAAGCGGAAGCGAGCACCGTCCAGCAGGTGAAGCACGAACTGGGCGCATATGTTGCCTCGTATACCGAAGATTACGACAGTATTGGTAACGTAGAACAAAAGAAGGATGCCATCACCGTATGGATCACGACTGGACGAGATCAGGCCCAAGTACTGAAAGGCATGATCGACGATTCGTTTACCCCGGATACGGATGTGTCCGTGCAGTTACGTCTCGTTCCGCCTAATATTTTGCTGCCCGCAACACTCTCGGGGGAAGGACCGGATGTAGCTATGCAGATGGGCGAAGACATTCCGGTGAACTATGCGATGAGGAATGCAACAGCGGATCTGAGTCAGTTCCCCGATTTCGAGGAAATTTCGGGCAGGTTCCGTGAAAGCGGATTGACGCCTTACCGATACAACGACGGGGTATATGCCCTTCCGGAGCAACAGCATTTTCCAATGCTCTTTTACCGCAAAGATATTCTGAATGAACTGGGCCTCGAACCGCCAAAAACGTGGCAAGACGTATATAACGCCATCGCCGTGCTGCAGAAGCATAACATGGAGTTTTATCTGCCGATTGAGGATACGCTGAACAATGCCAACCTGGTTCCGAATTCAACCTTTGCGATGTTGTTATATCAGAATGACGGAACGTTCTACACCGAAGACCAGAAGAAAAGTGCACTGGATTCAGAGATTTCAATGGACGCGTTCAAACGTTGGACGCAATTTTATACCAATTACAAGTTTCCGCTCAAAGCCGATTTTCCGAACCGCTTCCGTACCGGGGAAATGCCGATCGGAATTGCTGATTACACCACGTATAACATGCTGACAGTTATGGCTCCGGAAATCCGCAATCTCTGGGACTTTACGATTGTTCCGGGTACACAGCTTCCGGATGGGTCCATACGGCATGAAGTGGCCAGCGCTACGAGCGCGGTGATGATGCTCGAAAATGCTGACAACAAGGAAGCGGCGTGGAAGTTCATGAAGTGGTGGACTGCTGAGCAGACCCAGATTGAATACGGGAGAGAAATGGAAGGTCTTATGGGAGCGGCTGCCCGTTACCCGACGGCCAATATCGAAGCCTTGAAGCAATTGCCTTGGCCTGTGAAGGATTATCAAAATCTCGAGAAACAATGGGAATGGGTACAGGGAATCCCGCAGCTTCCTGGAGGTTATTTCACGGGACGACATCTGGACAACGCCTTCCGTAAGGTGGTCAATGCAAATGAAAATCCGCGTGAAGCCTTATCGGATTATGTCTTGTACATTGATGATGAAATAGAGTTGAAACGCAAAGAATTTAATCTGAAATAGAGGAAAGGGAGGGTAACGGTTGCAAGCTAAAACTACCAAGACAGCCGCCGCTCCTGCCGTCCATACCCGCCAGGTCGGCTGGTGGTCCCTATTGAAGCGGGATCTGTATCTCAGCAGGCATTATTACGTATTGATGGCACCGTTTATGCTGATTTTTTTCATGTTTACTGTCATTCCGGTCGGCATTTCACTCGGGCTCAGCTTTTTTCACTTCAATATGCTGGAGCTGCCGCGATTTGTCGGCTGGCAGAACTATTCCCGGCTTTTCCTGAACGATGACGTATTTCTGATCGCGCTCAAAAACACGCTGCTTTTTGCCGTAATTACAGGCCCTCTCAGTTATATAGCCTGCTTTTTGTTTGCGTGGATCATCAATGAGCTGTCTCCTAAAATTCGGGCGGTCATGACGCTGGTTTTCTATGCCCCATCCATATCGGGCAACGTCTTTTTCATCTGGCTGATCATCTTCTCGGGTGACAGCTACGGGTATATGAACGGATTCCTGATGCGCCTTGGCGTCGTACTGGAACCGATCCAATGGCTTGCAGACGAGAAGTATGTACTGGCAATCGTCATTATTGTACAGCTGTGGCTGAGCCTGGGAACCAGCTTCCTGGCCTTTATTGCAGGACTGCAAACCATTGATCGTTCTCTGGTTGAAGCAGGAACCGTAGACGGGATCAAAAATCGCTGGCAGGAGCTCTGGTACATCACCTTGCCTTCGATGAGACCGCAGCTGATGTTTGGTGCGGTAATGCAGATTACCGCTTCCTTCGCCGTAGCTGAGATCTCCATCGCACTGGCAGGTTTCCCGAGCGTAAACTATGCGGCACACACAGTTGTCACACATCTGATGGACTTCGGAACCATTCGTTTCGAGATGGGCTATGCCTCGGCCATCGCAACGGTTCTGTTTGCCCTGATGCTGGGTACAAACGTTTTCACGCAAAAAATGCTTAGAAAGATAGGTGAATGACGATGACCAGCAAAGTACGTGCCGTGTTTGGCATGCCAAAAAGGCTTAATCGGTCATTTACCGTCAGCCTGATGTTATTTGCATTGCTGGGCGTGTTCGGCTCCTTTATGGTGCTTCCGCTCATCTATGCTGTCAACAATGCATTCAAGCCGCTGGATGAGCTGTTTATTTTCCCGCCGCGCTTCTGGGTGAACAATCCGACAACGGAGAATTTTGCCGATCTGATCAATCTCATGGGCAATTCGTGGGTGCCGTTATCCCGCTATATTGCCAACACTTTGCTCATTACGATACTTGGCACAGCGGGGCATATCCTGCTTGCATCTGCAGCAGCTTATCCGCTGGCGAAATATCGTTTTCCGGGTTCCAAAGTGTTGTTCACCATTGTCATTCTGTCCCTGATGTTCTCGCCGCATGTTACGGCGATTCCGAACTACATGGTCATGTCCTGGCTTGGCTGGATTAACACTCATGCGTCCATTATTGTGCCATCACTTGCGTTCTCACTGGGACTTTTCCTGATGAAACAGTTCATGGAGCAGATTCCCGATGCTTTGCTGGAGGCAGCCAAAATCGACGGAGCCAATGAATACCGGATATTCTGGAGCATCGTGATGCCCAATGTGAAGCCGGCATGGCTCACGCTCATGATCCTGCAGTTTCCAGCGTTATGGGGAACGGATGGCGGGAGTTTCATTTACAGTGAAAATCTCAAAACGCTGCATTATGCGCTCAGTCAGATTGTGCAGGGAGGGATTGCAAGAGCTGGTGTAGGTGCGGCTGTTGCTTTGCTGCTGATGATCGTACCGATCACTCTGTTTATCATCTCTCAGAGCAGTGTTATGCAGACGATGGCCACTTCGGGCATGAAAGAGTAGAAAGGAGGCAGCGAGGTGCGGAGAAGCACATGGAAAAAACGTAAATCGATCATCATGGGCATGATCTGCCTCCTGTTGTTCGTTCAAGAGGCGCCCTACGTGAATGCAGACGGTAAAACGGATGCGTATCATTATTCCTTCTGGGGTGACGCAGTTCCTTCACCGGCGGCATATGAGGCAACAACCATTATCACCGGCAAGAAGCTGAACACAACTCCTATGAAAGAGCCAAGTGACATGCATGTTACCGCCAATCAGCACGTCTTTGTGCTCGATTCGGGCAATGGCCGCATCATTGAGATGGATCGCAACTTCAAGCTGGTACGGACGATTGATTCATTTGAGCAGGAAGGCAAGGAAGATCATTTTAAAAATCCACAGGGATTGTACGTCACGGAAAAAGGCCATCTGCTGGTCGCTGATTCGGATAATCACCGGGTGGTGCATCTGGATGAACAGGGGAAGCTGGTCAAGATCGTGTCTGAACCAAAATCGGATCTGTTAAAAGCAGACTTCCAGTTTAAACCGATGCGGATTGTTATGGACAAAGGGGAGCGTATCTACGTCATGGCCGAAGGCGTATTTGATGGATTCATGGAGTTCAGCGCCGATGGTACGTTCTCTTCCTTCATTGGAGCGAACAGAGTTCAGGTGGACCCGGTGGAGTATCTGTGGAAACGGTTTGCAACACGGGAGCAGCGGAGCCAGATGGTGATGTTCACTCCAACGGAATTTACCAATCTGGATATGGATGAAGAGGGCTTCATCTACGCCACTAGCGGGGATCGCGGCAAAGATCCGGTCAAGAAGCTGAATGCCCAGGGTACAGACATTTTGCGCAGAGAAGGCTATCAGACTCCGCAGGGTGATTTGCTGTATACCCAAGAAGCAGGGCCATCCCGCCTGATTGATGTGGATGTGGGTGACAGTGACATGTATTCCGTACTGGATTCCAGCAAGGGCCGAATCTTTACCTACAATGGAGACGGATATCTGCTCCATATTTATGGGGGCATCGGGAACCGGCTGGGCCAATTTAATACACCTGTTGCCCTGGAACGCGCGGGAGACCGGATGTTAGTTCTGGATAAAGCGTTGGGTGAAATCACCGTCTTTCAAACAACTGAATACGGACGTACACTCCACGAAGCGGTGCGCAGCTACTATAACGGTGATGAAGATCAATCTTCGGTGCTGTTTGCCCAAGCTGCTGAGATGAACGCTAACTTGGAATATGCGTATGCGGGAATTGGCAAAGCATTGCTTCGTCAGAAGGAATACGCCGAGTCTGCGAAATATTTCAAGCGCAGCATGGAGCCCAAAGGATATTCCAAAGCTTTTCTTTTGTACCGCAAAGAGCTGATGCGTGAGCATTTTTCATGGATGATGTCCGGTATATTCCTGGCTGTCGCTGCGATTGTCACCGTCATCATCGTTCGCAGGCAGAAAAGGAGGACTACGAATGCAGGCATCAAGTAAGCAACTATACCAGTACCCGCTGCATCTGATTTTTCATCCGTTTGACGGATACTGGGAATTGAAGTATGAACGGAACCAGAGAAACTCACTGCTGATTGCTTTCATGATCCTGGTGCTTCTGGTCATCACCAAAATTTTGCATGCCCAGTACAGCGGTTTTCTCATTAATCTCAGTAATCCAAAGTACCTGAACAGTCTGCTCGAAATGTTATATGTCATTATACCGGTACTGTTTTGGTGTGTGGCTAACTGGTCGTTAACCACATTGATGGACGGGGAAGGCAAGTTCTCCGAGATTTTCATGTCAACGTGTTTTGCACTGGTACCGTTGTTACTCATTCATTTTCCATGGATCTGGCTGAGTCTTGTGATCTCTGCGCAGGAAACTGCCTTTTATTATTTCTCCAATGCACTCGCCGTTGCATGGACTGTATATCTGTTATTTGTGGGGAATATGACGGTTCATCAGTACACACCAGCCAAAACGGTGCTCACGATGCTGCTGACACTTGTAGCGATGGCGTTTATGGCATTTCTGTGCCTGTTATTCTTCAGTCTTGTACAGCAGATTGTATCGTTTGTCGTAACCATCTATCAGGAATTAGTGCTTCGGGGCTAAGGGAGGAGGAATTTGTTATGAATTATACCGTAGCCAAAAAAATAACAGGAATGCTGCTCGCGGGCAGTCTGCTTCTGGGCGGTTGTCAATTCTCGCCAACACCGCTCGCTCACGAGACAGTGACTGCCGCAGATTCGACGGACTTTCCCTCCCTGCCTCCCGGAGAGAAACTGAAATCATCGTTCAGCGATGTCCGCCTTCCCGGCATGGTAGGCATTGCGCAGAATGCTGTGCTGCAATTGTTCATTAACGAAGAGACTGCCGAGATTGCAGTGATTCACACGCAGAGCGGCCAGATCTGGCGCAGCAATCCTGCAGATCGTGAGCAGGATGGGGTTGCAGCCGGGATAAATAAAGACCTATTGTCATCACAAACGAAGCTCAGCTTCTTCAACAGCCTCGGACAGAGCAGCACCGTGAATTCCTTCACGGATAGTGTTGCACACAAGCAGATAAGCTACGAGGTGCTGCCAAGCGGCGTGCGGGTCCACTACCAGTTTGGAAGCACTGAGCGATCCATAGAAGACTTGCCGATGAAGATCAGCAAGGAGCGATTTGAACAAAGGCTGCTTGCACAGCTAGACAAGGCCGGGCAACGGGCCTTGAAGGTCGGCTATGCGGAAGACAAGGATGAAGGCGCTTACGTCCGGATTGATAAGGCGATGCAAGGATTGCAATTGTCCCGGGCCTTGAAGGCTTTTGACACAGCCGGTTACACATCGGAGGATCTGGCTCAGGATCATGCCGAGTTTGGCATTGAAGAGGAACGAAGTGGACCACGGCTGTTTATGCTGACGATGGAATACGAGCTGGATGGAGAGGATCTGCTTGTACGTGTTCCGTCCTCAGGCATTCATTTTCCGGAGGAATATCCGATCAACAGCATATCTGTAATGGATTATTTCGGGGCTGGGGGTTCAGAAGAAGAGGGATCCATACTGGTGCCGGACGGTTCGGGAGCGCTGATCCATTTTAACAATGGCAAGCTGCAGTATCCTGCCTATCAACAAGATATATACGGACCGGATATGACCATGAAACTACGGGAAGCAAGTTCGAATGAAGCCAGAGCCAGGTTGCCGGTATTTGGACTGATTCGGAAAGAGGGAGCTTTCCTGGGCATTATTGAACAAGGGGATGCCGTTGCAGTTGTGAATGCCGATATCAGCGGCAAACTGAACAGTTACAACAACGTATATCCCAGCTTCTATGTGGTGAACAAGAGCGATGTGACGCTTCAGGCAAGTGATATGGTTCGTACACTTCCGAAATTCCAGAAGAAACCGACCGCGTCCGACTTCGTCGTTCGATATGCTTTTGTGGGGGCGGATAAGGCCTCGTACTCAGGGCTTGCATCTCTCTATCGGGATTATCTGATGCAAAGCGGCGGGCTTCCCGAGCTGAATGCCAGCAAGGAGCAGAGTAACGTTCCCTTTTATCTGCAACTGTTCGGCGGCATGACAACAAGGCAGCATATGCTGGGCATACCGTATGATTCAACGGAGGCTTTGACCACGTTTGATGAAGCCAAAAACATTCTCTCCGCCTTGACGGAGAAGAAGGTATCCAATATTCAAGTACGCTATGCGGGATGGCTTAACGGTGGACTTCATCATCGACTGCCGGATTCCATCCAAGTAGATGGCGCGGTAGGCGGGAAAAAGGGATTGCGGGATTTCAGCGCATACACACAAGAAGCGGGCATCGGCTTCTATCCCGATATCGCTCTGCTGAATGTGCAATCCAAAAAAGGGTTTAAACCGTCCAAGGAAGCTTCACGCACATTAACTCAGGAACCGGCGGTCTTGTATCCGATGAACCAGGCCATCCAGCGGCGGGACCGGGATCGTTCACCATCCTATGTGCTTTCGCCCAACATGCTGGAGGACGTGACGGCAGACATGTTAGATGAGCTGAGGTCCCTTCAAAAGGATGGACTCTCACTAAGCCTGAATGATCTGGCAGCTCAGTTAAACAGCGATATGAATCCGAAAAAGCTGGTGGACCGAACACAAGCGCTTGGCTCCGTGAAGAAGGTACTTGAACAGATCGGGCAGCAGGCTGGCTCGCTTGTTGCTGAAGGCGGGAATGCTTATGCCCTGCCGTATGTAACTGGTCTGACAGATGCGCCGATGACCAGCAGTCGTTTCAAGCTGGAGGATGAAGAGATTCCGTTCTATCAGCTCGTTGTACACGGCAGCATCGGTTATACTGGGACCCCATACAATCTCTCCACATATACCAATGCAAGGCAATATGTGCTGAAGCTGATTGAATATGGAGCCAGTCCTTACTTTGCATGGTTCAATGCGCCAAACCATGTTGTGAAAGAAACGGATTATGATGATCTCTACGCGGCGAATTATGAACAATGGATCGATCTGGCTGCCGAGATCTACAACGAGGTGAACCAGGTGAACCAGCCGTTTGCCGGACGTTCCATGATGTCCCATGAATCCCTGGAGGAGGGCGTCTTCCGGACAACATATGAAGGTGGCGGGTTCGTAATCGTCAATTATAACGACTTCCCTGTAAAAGTTGACAACGATACAGTGGAAGCCCAAAGCTATGTGACTGGTGGTGAGCAGCTCTGAAGACGCTCCTGAAATGGAAATGGGGAAGTCGTACGTATGCTCAGCAGAAAGCCATGTGGGGCGTAATCTACGTGCTTCCCTGGCTCATTGGTTTTGTGTTGTTTTTCTTCATTCCGCTGTTAGCCTCTCTGCGATACAGCATGAGTACAATTCAGGCTAACGCGGAAGGCATAGCGATTCAGTTCAACGGTGTTGCCAATTACATTCAGGCGATGACCGTCAATACAAGCTTTAATCGTGCGTTAATTGAGGCGATCACAGACGTGCTCATCAACGTACCGCTTATCGTTATATTCAGTCTGTTCCTTGCCGTCATCCTGAATCAGAAGTTCAGGGGCCGGGCTGTAGCGCGGTCGATCTTTTTCCTGCCCGTTATTCTGGCATCGGGAGTGATTATGACACTGGAGAGCACCAGCCTGATTGAAGCGGTTAATCAGAGTAGCACAGGTGGAAGCTCACTCGGGACATTTGAACTCGAAAATCTGATGGTTAACGCCGGAGTGAGCGATTGGATCGTTACGTATCTGAGCAGCGCCGTAGATCGGATCTATCAGATCGTCAGTCAATCCGGTGTACAGATTTTGATCTTTTTGGCAGGGATCCAGACGATTTCCCCTCAACTGTATGAGGCTTCGAAGATGGAAGGGGCAACGGGTTATGAAGCCTTTTGGAAAATTACGTTCCCAATGGTCAGCCCGCTTATTTTTGTCAATGCGATCTATACAATCATTGACTCGTTTGCCAATAACGCCATGACGGAACTGATTCGGGATACCGGCTTCGTCAAATTTGACTTTGGATTAAGTTCTGCCATGGCATGGGTCTACTTTCTGGCCATTGCCATCATTCTGGTTATCGTAAACATCATTTTCTCGAAGCGAGTCTTCTATCAAGATTAGAAAGGAGGGTGTCCCACGTGACAACATCACGATTATTATCGCTGGAGCATTGGAAAGGCTGGCTGTGGGCCATGATCCGATTCGTTCTGATTACCGGGCTTTCCTTCGTTATCCTGTTTCCCATATTTCAGAAGGTTTCCACATCCATCAAAGCTAAAGGTGATCTGTATTCGGCAGTGGTGGTGTGGATTCCACAGAACTTCTCCATCGACAATTTCAAAGAGGCGATACGCGTAATGGATTACTGGGCAACGCTGTTTAATACGTTTGCCCTGTCTGCAACGACTACACTGCTGACTACAGCATCCTGTGCACTTGCAGGATACGGATTCGCCAGACTGAAATTCAAGGGAAGCAACTGGCTGTTTGCTGGTGTAATTCTGACGATTCTTGTACCGCCAACGACCATTCTCATTCCGGTATACCTGAATCTGAAAAGCTTTGATCTCATGGGGCTTATGACGCTTATAGCCGGCAAACCTGTTAATTTGCTTAATACCTATTGGCCGTTTATTCTGACGGCGATTACGGCCAATTCACTTAAGGCCGGCTTGTACATCTTTATCTTCCGGCAATTCTTCAGAGGTATTCCGAAGGAAGTGGAGGAGGCGGCCTATGTGGACGGCGCGGGCATCGGACGAACATTTTCAAGAATCATGCTGCCCAATGCCATTCCGTCCATGGTAACAGTCATGCTGTTTTCCTTCGTATGGCAGTGGAACGACAGCTTTTATACGACGACTTATCTGACTTCAAGTAAAGTCATGTCGACTCAGTTATCGTCCCTTCCGTATAATCTGGCCCAGCAGGTTACTGACGGTGCAGCTTCCCAGGCCGATCCGTTCTATTTGAGCATGATCCAAGATACAGGAATTCTTCTTGCCATTCTGCCTTTGATCATCATCTATTTGTTTGTGCAACGATATTTCGTAGAGAGTGTAGAGCGTACGGGAATCGTCGGTTAAGTTAAGTTCTTCTGTACGTTTGGAGTGGGATCAGACTGGAAGAGGGAGGAGGAACTTCATGCAACATTCCATCTGTGAAAAGGGGGCATGTAACGATCTCATGAACGTCTGCTCACAGCAGAACCGCGATCCTTCCCTGCGCAGGATCCCCCTGCTGGTGTGGAACGGGCTGCGGGAGCGGGCGCCGACCCTGAGCGATCTGTTTGATTCAGAGATACTCTGACGGAGCATACCTCGCATTATTGCAAGGCAATATATCAGATCAGGAGGAATTAAAGTGAAGAAGTTCATGACATCTTGTAAACTTGTACTCATTCTGGCTTTATTGATCACAATTGCTCCATGGGGAGGCAGCCGTGCCGAAGCATGGGTGGGCATGCCGATGGGCAAGCTGCACGTAAACGGCAAAAACCTGGTGAACAGCAACAACCAGCCTGTGCTACTGAACGGTTGGCATCAACCCTCAGGTGCCTACTGGACATATCAGGACAGCAATTATTATCTCAATCTGCACGGCAATAACCGTCATGCAGCTACACTGGCTTATCTGAAAGACATTACCGATACTTTTGCTGACACCAGCGCGAAGTACGGAAGCAATCATGGCTGGAATATGAATCAGGTGCGTCTGTTCATCGATCGTCAGGACATGGGAGATGTGGCTGCTGGTACATATAACTTTGCCGGTGTGCAGACCGTTACGCAAAATGTAATTATTCCGTACATTCAATATGCCAAAACAAAAGGTGTCTATGTTGTCCTGGGACTGGACTTCACACTGAAGGATGATCAGGCAACAACACCTGCCAACCTGCAAAAATTCAACGAAATCTGGGGTTATCTCGCTTCACGCCCGGAGATCAAAAGTGCAGACAACGTTCACTTCGAACTGATCAACGAACCGGTGAAATCCTATGCCAATGGACATTGGGGTGGATACAACGGGGAAAATGACTTTGTGGATCACTGGAATGACTTGCGTAATTTCCAAAATTCCATGATTTCAACAATTCGTAGCAAAGGTGCGGACAACGTCATCTGGGCGGCAGGTCTGGGATACAACCAATTTTACAGCTTGACGGCAAGCCATCCATTGACTGATCCGCTCAATAACTATGGATATGCGGTTCACTGGTACCCTGGTTATGGCGCATATGACAACTTCTCTATCCTGCAAGACCAGTGGAATACCAACGTGAAGGCAGCTGCTGACAAATATCCGATTAATATTACCGAGGTAACCTGGTTCAAAAACAAACCTGGCGATTCGGCCTATTGGAACTTGTTTAATGGTAGCAATGAAGGTTTTGGCACCAATACCAAAACGATTTTCAACGCATCAGGTAATGTCAGCATTGCAGCTCATATGAACGGATTCATTCTAAGTGAAGGACCACGAAGCTCCTTTGCCGACCCAACGGCTGGACTGAAATGGGATGGAGATGCTTCACGGAGTGCCATGGGACGATTCCTGTTCAACTGGTACCATGAACGTGCTCAGACTTACCCGGGCAGTGGACAAGGCGGCGGACCGACAACGGGTCTTGTATCCGGTGCAACTTATAAAATCGTAGCCCGGCATTCCAACAAAGTTGTTGATGTTCCTGGTGGTCAAAATGAAAATAATCTTCAGCTCCAGCAGTGGAGTGATCTGGGCGGTAACCCTCAGAAGTGGGTTCTGACCTCGATCGGCAGCGGCAACTATACACTGACAAGTGTGAACTCACCGGACAAAGTCATCGATATTCGCAACGGTACCCTCACCAATGGGGAAGCGGTTCAACTCATGAGCAATCTGAACACAACCGCTCAGCATTTTAAGGTCAACGATCTTGGTAACGGGTACTGGAGTATCATCAACGTGAACAGCAATAAAGCGATTGAAGTGGCAAACGCTTCCACTTCGGATGGAGCCTTGCTGCAGCAGAACACCTACACAGGTGCTACAAACCAACAATGGAAATTTGTTGCCGTTAGCAATTAATAAGCACAACATTAAACAAAAACCTCCTCAAGTCATTCCATGTCTTGGGGAGGTTTTTTGCGTTTATTTTTGATACTTTGTGATGGATGTCATGCGAAGGTAAAATACAACTATATTTGTGCGCTAACCCGCAGACCAACAATTATTTTCATGCAAGCATTGTACGCTACAGTATGTAAATGTACCATAAGGAAGAAGTTGTACCTTCACCAGGAAGAAATGCCCGGTGTATCATTGAACAGCTACCTTAACACAGAGAAATGTAAGCGCTCGATAAAAAAAGGGAGGGTACATATGCAGCTCCTATGGTCCAAATTTTCACCCGTGTTCCGCCGATTCCTCATTTCGTATCTTGTCATTCTGATGATTCCTCAAATTGCGGGATATGCCTCTTACCGAGCTTCTATTGAAGCGGCCCGTTCCAGTTCCATTGAAAACAGCTTGAAGTCGCTGAGTCTCGGGAAAGAGATCATTGAGCGTAACCTTCTTCAAGTTGAAGCCTTTACCAGGCAGCTTGCCGTCAATCCCGATTTGCAAAATTTAATTGCTGGCCCAAAGCCGCATGATCTCTACAATGTCTACGGTATGAACCGTATGCAGCGGAGCCTCTCCATGTACAGCAGTACCAATGATTACTTGTCCCATTTCTTCATTCACATTCCGAACTACAATGCCATCATCACACCAAGAACTGTGTATTATCGTCCAGAGCATTATTATGCTGCCAATCAGCTGGACGGTATGTCGTTTGAACAATGGCATGACCAAATTCTCAAACAACCACACTTTAATGAAATCATACCGCTTCGAAACTATAAACGTGAAATACTCGGCACTGTGCTTGCAGACGTTCCCGCCATTACGTTTCTGCAATCTCTGCCTTTGAACAGCTTCAACAAACCGCAAGCGACGATTGGTGTCATGATTGATCAGGATCAGATGGCCAGCCTTACTCAAAATATTGTGGATCAATATGGCGGCTGGACTCTCGTCACTGATGCGGAAGGACAGATCATTTTCTCCCATGGCATTGAACAAGCCGAAGCCGAGCAAATGGCACAGAGTCGCCAGAGAGAAGATAACGCTGCGGAAACGGAGCTGAACGTGCAGAATGTACAGCCTGGAAGTGATGGTCGGCTGCTGATATCGATGCAGTCCAGTCAAAATGGATGGAATTACATGGCAGGGATTCCGGAGAAAGCACTCATGACAAAAGCGGACCAAATCAAACAAGTCACGCTGGTCTTTACTTTGGCAACCATTGCCTTGGGACTGTTATTCGGGCTGGTTCTGGCCTATCGGAATAGTGCACCCGTATACAGATTGTTGGCCTCTTTTCGGGAACAAATCACCGATTCCCCAGGCAGACGGGGCAATGAATATGATTTTTTGGCAAGCCATATTAACAATCTCATTGCTAATAATGACTCACTTAAAAACGCCATGAATGAGCAGATTCCGTTATTGAGAGACGGTTTTATCAAACGTTTGTTAACGGGAGAAGTCTATACCTCACTTGAGTTGGAGGTTATCTCATCCCAGGCGCACATTTCTCTTCATAGCAGCAAGGGCTTGGCAGGCTTAGTGAAGGTAAACGGATATGCCAATCCGGACAGTGAAGAAACGATCCATGAACTGGGTGTCGCAAGGCTGCTCATCAAACAGGTACTTACAGAGTGGAATGCGCAGCTGCTGATCACGGATTGGGGAACAGACCAGATCGCTTTTGCCTGTCCATTGGATGAGAACCAACTGAATGAAACTATAGGGAGATGTGAAAAAGAGCTGAACACCTTGATGGAAGTGATCTACCGGGAGCATCGGATATCCACAACAATTGGCACAGGTGGAGCTTACGAGGTCTGGAATGATGCAGGGCGTTCCTTTGACGAAGCCAAACAAGCTCTGGATTATGCCATTCATATGGGAACAGATCATCTGGTGAGATTTGAAGATACGATGAAGGAAAATGAAATGTTCTACTATCCGATTGAGTCTGAACAGCGCCTGCTGAACACAATCAAAGTCGGGGAGCCTGAAGAGGCGGTACGTATTCTGGAGCAATTGTTTCTTCGTAATTTAGAGGAGCGGGAACTGTCCTACGAGATGACACAGCAGTTCATCATGGAGCTGAAGGGGACTTTTCTGAAGCTGGACGAACCAAAATTCAAGTTGGATGCCTCCCTGCTGGAGGAATATAAAACCCGGGTGACATCCATTCAGATGACAGAAACGATTACTTCGCTGCGTGCAAAGTTCAAACGGTTAACGGAAGACATCTGCGGTGATTTCCAGAGAAGAAGAGCAGGAGCACATGCGGATACTGTAAGCGAAATGATTTGTTTTATCCAACAACATTATGGGGATGCAAACTTGACGATCTATCGGATTGCCGAGCACATGAGCAAGTCCGAGAAGTTTATATCCCAACTGTTCAAAGAACATACGGGAGAGAATCTTTCCGATTATGTAGAACGGGTACGCATTGATGCTGCCTCGAACTTGTTGCACTCCACTGGTCAGACCATTGACGAGATTGCGGAGGCCACCGGGTATAACAGTGCACATTCATTCCGCCGAGCTTTCAAGCGGGTACGCGGCATTTCTCCGAGTGTATTTCGGAAAATGGACGTTCATAGCGGTTAATGTAGGCTGTTTCTCGGGAACTATATTCGCTTTTTGTACTTTCTCAGCGTAACTGTACCTTTACGCATCCCCAGCGCAATCTTATGATTACTCAAAAAGTAAGCGCTACCAAGTTGGGCTGAAGTTCAGCACAATTTGGAGCCAAGAATGGGGGGATGATTCTGAGAACCACAATGACCAGTGAATCAAAGTCCGTGAAGAAACCAAGTAAAGCGTTTGCCTTGAAGCAAGCATTATCCAGAAGCTGGAGGCGACATTGGCAGCTATATCTGCTGATCCTGCCACCGATTGCTTACTTTATTATTTTCAAGTATGTACCCATGGTGAATGCGGTCCTGGCATTTAAAGATTACAACGTCATCAAGGGGATCTGGGGCAGTCCATGGGCCGGAACCAAATATTTCGAATTACTTTTTAAAAATCCGGCGTTTGTCATGCTGATCAAGAACACACTCTACATTTCGTTTTACAGCCTGATCGTTGGTTTCCCGATTCCTATATTACTGGCGCTCGCGCTGAACGAAATCAAAAACATACGATTCAAAAAAACAGTACAAATGGTGACATATGCTCCATATTTCATCTCTACTGTTGTTATGGTCTCCATCATTATGCTCTTTCTGTCTCCTAGGCTGGGTATTGTCAACACGATTGCAGGTGCCCTTGGTTTCGAAGCGGTGAATTTTCTCGGTGAGCCCGGACTGTTTCGATCCATCTACGTATTCTCCGATGTGTGGCAGGGAATGGGGTACTCGGCTGTGATCTATCTGGCTGCTCTGGCAGGTGTTGATCCATCCCTGTATGAAGCCGCCAAAGTGGACGGAGCCAACCGAATACAGAAAATCATTAATGTTGATCTGCCTGGACTACTTCCGGCAGCCGTCATCATTCTGATCTTGAGTGTAGGTAATATCATGGCTGTTGGGTTCGAAAAAATATATTTGCTGCAAAATCCGCTCAACCTGTCTGCTTCGGAGATCATCTCCACGTATGTCTATAAAATAGGATTGCTGAATGCCAATTACAGCTTCGCTACTGCGGTTGGCCTGTTCAACTCGGTGATTAACCTGATTCTGTTATTAATCGTAAACGCGGTCGCCAAGCGACTGTCCAATACAAGCTTATGGTAACGGGAGCGAAAGGAGGAGAATCAACCCATGCCTAACACACAGACAAATGCAGGTCGTTCGCGGATCAAGAGCAGCAGCACGATTCGTGAATCCTGGGGAGACCGCGTATTTATAACGGTTGTTTACTTCATGTTGACAGTGGTGCTGATTGCCGTGCTGTATCCCTTGATATATATTGTGAGTTCTTCGCTCAGCAGCCCTGCTGCCGTCTCCTCGGGAAAAGTCTGGTTGTGGCCCATTGACCTGACGTTTGACGGTTACAAGTCTGTATTGCGGAATGATCAAGTCCTTACCGGTTATGCCAATTCCCTTTTTTATACAGCCTGCGGCACCTTCATCAGCGTGGCACTGACCATTATGATTGCTTATCCATTATCCAAAAAAACGTTTGTTGGTCGCAGCTCGTTAATGATGTTTATTACCTTCACCATGTTGTTCTCAGGCGGTTTGATCCCTACCTATCTGGTGGTCAAAACCATGGGACTGATTGATACCCGTTGGGCGTTGCTGATTCCCAATGCCGTCTGGGTATGGCAAGTCATCATTGCCCGTACCTTTTTTCAGAATTCGATACCGGAAGAATTGTCCGAAGCAGCAGACATCGATGGCTGCAGTGACATCCGGTTTATCTTCAGTATTATCCTGCCACTCGCCAAACCGATTATCGCCGTGTTGTCACTTATGTACGCTGTCGGTCAGTGGAATGCATACTTTGACGCCCTCATCTATCTGAAATCACAGTCGCTCTATCCGCTACAGCTGATATTACGCAGCATTCTTATTCTGAACAGCAGTACGGGGAGCATGGATGCATCGGAAATGATCAAACAGCAGCAGATGGCTGAACTCATGAAGTACTCGTTAATTGTGATGGCCAGCTTGCCGGTGCTAATCATCTATCCTTTTGTTCAACGGTATTTCGTGCAAGGTATGCTGATTGGCTCAGTTAAAGGATAAGTTCATTTTTTCTATTATTCATGAAGGAGAGGATTATATTGAAAAAAGCGGGATTCATCATTCTTGCCTGTATGCTGTTTACCTCGTTGGTACTTGCCGGATGTTCAAGCTCTGATAAGGGGAACGGGGAAGGCAGCGATCCGTCAGGCAAGACGGCCATTAATGTGTTTGCTCACCAGGGTTCGGATACCAACCTGTCCACTAACAAATTCACGAAGAAAATGGAAGAGAAGTTTGATATTCAGTTCAACTGGACTACGGTTCCATTCGACGGTGCAGCGGAGAAAAGACAGATTTCACTGGCTTCCGGTGATTATCCGGACTTGTATCTGCTCATCCCTTGGGTAGATCGTTTCTCCCAGACAGACTTGTTGAAGTTTGGTCAGCAGGGGGTTATTTTGCCGCTGAATGATCTGATTGAGGAGCATGCTCCCAATATTAAAAAAGTACTTGAGAGCAATGACTATTATCGGGCCATGAACACTGCTCCTGACGGAAATATCTATGGTCTGACGGGTCTGAATGAATGTTTTCACTGTTCATACCCCAACAAGATGTGGGTCAACACCAAATGGATGGAACAACTAGGCCTGACCGAACCCACGACGACAGAAGAATTTAAGGAAATGCTTCGGGCATTTAAAACGAAAGACCCGAACGGGAACGGTAAAGCCGACGAAGTACCGCTAAGCGGTTCGACTGAAAATTTCGGTGTGCACATTATTCCGTACTTGATGAACGGTTTTATCTATGACGACGATCGGAATTATCTCATTGTCAATCAGGGGAAAGTGGAGACCGTAGTGAACAAACCGGAGTGGAAAGAAGGGCTTGCCTATATTAAATCCCTGTACGATGAAGGGTTGATTGATCCAGGGGCATTTACCCAAAACGTCGGGGCCTTCAAAAAAATTGGAGATAACGCTGATGCACAGCTTCTCGGTGCGGGAGCAGCGATGCATCCATCATTATTCGTAACCACTGCCGAAGGTTCTCCTTACGGGAATGATTACAATCCCATCCCTCCATTGAAGGGACCCCATGCTGCTTATGCTACGTACAACTATCCGATTGATCCCGGAGCGTCTTTTGTACTGACAAACAAAGCCAGTGAGGAAACACAGATCGCGGCCATAAAGCTGCTGGATTATCTCTATACCCAGGAAGGAACCATGGCATCATATCTGGGAGAAGAGGGCGTAAGCTGGCGCAAACCACAAGAAGGAGAAGTGGCGCTCAATGATCAGATTGAGCCGTTATACAAAGCCATTCCGCTTCCTTCTGGAGAAGAACCTCGTAATGACAGTTGGGCTGCATTGAGTCAGTACAATCATTATCAGGCATACCGGGACTCCGAAGTACAGGGGACAGACATCTATGCCAATGATGGTGGTGAGCGACGTCTCTATGAGGCGACATTGTTAATGGAGGGCAAGGAACCAAAAGAGATTTTCCCTCATTGGGCATTGTGGGTAGATCCGTCCCAAGCTGATGAAGCCAGCATGATGCAGACCAATCTCAAGGATTACATCGATCAGAACGCCCTGCAATTTATTACTGGCGCCAAAAGTCTGGATAAGGATTGGGATGAATATGTGAAAGGCCTGGAGGGACTGAACATTAATCGATATCTGGAGATTATGCAGTCTTCCTATGATACTTCTTCCGTTTCCAAATAATTAAAGTATCTGAATCATACAGAGCGGGAAAAGTTACTGCCTGTATTTGCACAACCAAACGCGTTCCCGGTTCGCAGTCAACATATGCGAGCCGGGAACGTTTTTTATTGATATAGATTAAATCGTAATATCATTGCATCCTTCTTAAAATTCAGTGATTGGACCTGTGCTGCAAGCCAAACGTTCACAGGGCAGGTTCAACAGCTCGTGCACATTCCCTTAGTTTAGTACATGCGATATCTTCCGCTTAGAGCGAGCATGCTGAAAAAATACAGGCAATTGTCGTAATAACGTCGCTCTCCCTGACGCAAAGGTGTGTTCCAGAACTTGCGAACGAATGTGTCAGCATGTGGACCTTCCGCAGCCAGTGAAGCCATGGCATTGGTAGCCAGCAAACCTACAGGATGCAGTGAAGGTTCGTCGAAAGGTTCACCTTCTATTGTATAACGACGATAATCGGACATTTCAATATCACTGAAGAAGGATTGAATCCGATTGGATTGTTCGATCTGCCAGTGATCCCTGCGGAACCATTCCCAGTCCAGCGCTATATTTGCAGCAACACGGTAGGCATCACTGTAAAAATGTCTGAAATCACCATGCGGCTGTATTGGAGCCGGAGAGCCGTCATAGTTCGCATATTCAGGTGATAATCCGGTTACGGGATGGCAGGCTGTATGAAGGTAAGCACGACTAGCGGCCGCCGCTTCTTTCCAGAAGCGCTGATCTTCTTCATCCGCATATTTCGCGAATAGCTCATAAAAATGAGGCAGATGGTAGGATGGGTCGCTAAACGGTGTTTCTGGTATGAATTTGATCAGTTTTGTTTCCGGGTCCCACATGGGATCGCCTTCGCCGTCTTCGCCTTGATGTATACATGCACGAAGGATTTTGCGGGCTTGTGCCTTGTAATCATAAGGTTCAGCCCCATCGCCCCAGCGGTTGGATGCAAAAAAAAGCGCCATGGCAAAAAACTCCTCACCATCAGGAGCAGGACCTTGTGAGAGTCGGGTTCCGTCAGGCTTGCAATGCCAGGCAAAATAATCTTTATAACGTCCCGCTTTATGTTGCATAAACGTGTGTGAGAAATTCCAGAGTCGATCAAATTCCTCCTTTTTGTCCATCTGAACAGCCATCATCATGCCATAGGACATGCCTTCGGAGCGAACATCGAGATTACCGGTGTCCAGCAAATAACCCTTATCCTCACCCATAGGGTAATATATTCGAGTATTGTCATCGCCATAAAACAGCTCGTTCCATGTTTCTTCCAATCTGTTCGTGATCTCATTCTCATCGTAGCCTAGCTTCAAGAACAGATTTGTATATGTACCCGTATCCCACGCGCCTTGACCCGTGATATTCATGAGTATCCTCCTTCATCAATGCGGTTTTTCAAAATTATAACATGGAAATAGTATACAAATTAAAGCGTTTACATGAAAAATTATAGGTGTTCTGATCTGCTTGTCATTGTACTCAAATTAAAATGATATATTGGTTAAAATCCTATACTTTGTCAGGTTGTTGTAAAATTATGTAAGGGATACACTTTGGGAGAAGGATCACATCTGATCTAATAATACAAGCTGTGATTCTTTAAAAGTTATTTGAGGATGGTCAGAATCTAACCGGAAGGATGTGATGATGATTTATGCTCCAGGATTCAGGAGATGCAGGTGAAAACACGGAATTCACTGCACCGCGCGATCCAGTTGGAGTGACAGCGTCGGCAGTCAAGCCCGCAATTGATTTTGAGTCACCTAGATATCGCGACATGATTGGCCGATCTCTTCTGAACAAAGGAAATAATGTCAGATTAAAACGAGCCATTGAGAAGGCAAAAAACGGCGAACCTGTCGTTATCGCTTATATTGGAGGCTCCATTACCCATGGTGCTGGTGCAGTACCTATTCATCTCCAAAGTTACGCTTATCGGTCTTATGAGTCGTTCAAGTTTATGTTTGCGCTTTCAAAAGATAGTCCGATTCATCTGATTAAAGCAGGTGTGGGTGGAACTCCTTCAGAACTGGGGATTGTACGTTATGATCGTGATGTGCTGAGGGGAGGTGCCGTTCAGCCGGATATTGTCATAATCGAATTCGCAGTCAATGACGCAGATGATGAAACCCAAGGTAAATCTTACGAGAGTCTGGTACTCAAAGCACTTACTGCCGATAACAAGCCAGCGGTCATCTTGTTATTCAGTGTATTCGAAAATGACTGGAATCTACAGGATCGTCTCGCTCCGGTAGGCTGGCATTATGATCTGCCAATGGTAAGTGTGAAAGATGCTGTCGTAGAACAGTTCAACAAGACAAAAGGTGAAGGCAACGTTATTTCCAAAAAGCAATTTTTCCATGATATATATCATCCAACTAACATAGGGCATCGAATTATGGCCGATTGTTTGGAATATTTGTTCGACGTGACGAATCGTTCTGAGTGGGATGAGAAAGATCATCATATTGAAAAAGCTCCGCTAATTGGAAATGAATTTGTTAATGTGAAGCTGTTGGATCGGAAAAACGGCAATCACATTGCCCGAATCGATGCAGGCTCTTTTTGTAAAACAGACACGGATCTGCAGATGGCTGAGATGGATGCTCATGACTATGGTACACCTCAGTTCCCCAACAACTGGATGCGTACAGGAGAGGGAAAAGAGGATCAGAGTAGCTTTCGGATAAGTTTGCAGTGCAAACGCCTCATTCTGATCTTCAAGGATTCTGGTAACGATGAATTCGGAACTGCACATATCAAGGTAGATGGGGTATTTGTCCAAAAAGTCGATCCGCGTCAAGTGAACTGGACCCATTGCCATGCCACACTTCTGCTTAACGAAGAGCATGTGGGGGAGCACTCCATCGAGATCGAAATGGCGGAAGGCCATGAACATAAATGCTTCACTATTCTGGGTTTTGGCTATGTGGATTAACTGAAGACTGATAGTCACTCATATGTTCGGAGGAAAAGAGAATGGAATTGATCTCACCAGCAGTAACGGGATATGACCAGTATCGGGAGAATATACCACGTGGAGTCATGGAGACGGTAGAGTATCCTTCCACCACGGTTGGCAATTCCCGTAAAGCGATGGTGTACACCCCACCAGAATTTTCTTCGACAACGATGTATCCTGTACTTTTTCTTTTGCATGGTATTGGTGGAGACGAAACCGAATGGCATACTCATGGTTCTCCGCAAATTATTCTCGATAATCTGTACAGCGATAATTTGCTTGAACCGATGGTTATTGTTTTCCCTAACGGTCGCGCTATGTCGAATGACCGAGCCGAAGGAGACCTGTTTGAACCTGAGAAAATCAAAGCATTTAAACGGTTCGAATCCGATCTGCTCAACGATATGATACCTTACATGGAGTCGAACTACCCTTTGCATAAAAGCCGGGATAAAAGGGCGATTGCTGGTTTATCCATGGGTGGAGGTCAATCCTTAAATATCGGATTAAGTAATCTAGACCATTTTGCATGGATCGGTGCTTTCTCCGCAGCCCCAAATACCAGAAGTCCGGAGCTGCTTGTCCCTGATCTTTCGAAAGCGCCTTCATTACTCTCGCTGTTATGGATCTCTTGCGGTGAACAGGACAATCTTATAGAGATTAGTCTTGGGGTTCACCAATATTTGACGCAACACGGAGTACCTCATATTTGGCATGAGGAAAGTGGAGGACATGATTGGCCCGTGTGGAAGAACGATCTGTATTTGTTTTCGCAACGTCTTTTCAAGTGAATTTGCTGAAGAACATTCATATCGGATTGTAGCATCAACCAAATCTATTAAAATATCAGGAGGTATAATCTATGTTTAAATTTAGCAAAAAATTGTTAACCGTTGTTCTCGCATCTGCCATGAGTTTTGGTGTCTTCGCAGCCACATCGAGCGCAGCAACAGATTATTGGCAAAATTGGACAGATGGTGGAGGAACGGTCAACGCCGTGAATGGATCGGGCGGGAATTACAGCGTGAATTGGCAAAATACCGGGAACTTTGTTGTCGGGAAAGGGTGGACATACGGTACGCCTAATCGAGTGGTCAATTATAATGCCGGCGTATTCTCTCCTTCAGGTAACGGCTATCTCACCTTCTATGGTTGGACTAGAAACGCTCTAATTGAATATTACGTGGTGGATAGCTGGGGAACGTATCGTCCTACCGGAACGTATAAGGGCTCGATGACTAGTGATGGCGGCACATATGACATCTATACAACGATGAGATACAATGCACCTTCCATTGATGGTACTCAGACTTTCCCTCAGTATTGGAGTGTTAGACAGACCAAGAAACCAATCGGAGTCAATTCTACCATCACGTTCAGTAATCATGTGAATGCATGGGCGAGCAAAGGGATGTACTTAGGCAACAGCTGGTCCTATCAGGTGATGGCAACGGAAGGTTATCAAAGTAGCGGAAGCGCAAACGTGACGGTTTGGTAAAAATGATGTGATGCAGTTCAACTTCTGCACCTGCATTTGAAATTCAATTTTCCGGTAGCGTTGAGTAACGTTATTCTCCAGACTAACGGACCTCGACGTTGCCGGATTTAAGCTAGTAAAGGAGAATAATTGAATGAAGAAGCTGGTATGGTTAACTTTAATCGCTATAGTTGTTAGTCTAAGTGCTTGTTCAGCAAGTAATACGAAATTAAGCGATGACTTGGTATTCGTCGAAGGAGGAGCCTTCAAGAGCAGTAAGCCGAGTCAGATCGATAGGAATGAAACGCTGGATTCCTTCTATATTGGCAAATACGAAGTAACTCAAAAAGAATGGATGGAGGTTATGGGGGAAAACCCTTCTGGCTTCAAGGGAGATGACCTGCCTGTTGAAATGGTCAGCTGGTATGACGCAGTGCAATACTGTAATCAAAAAAGTATAAAAGAAAACCTGAAACCTTATTACAATATAGATAAAGACAACCAGGACACGAATAATCACAATGAAAATGACACTATAAAATGGAATGTAACGATCAACGAGGACGCCAACGGTTACCGTTTACCCACAGAGGCAGAATGGGAATACGCTGCAAGCGGAGGTCAAAAGAGCTTAAATTACACATACAGCGGAAGTAACAATCCTGATGAAGTTGCTTGGTACTGGGTAAATGCCGGCGAGAACATTCTGACGGGTGACTGGAGCTGGCCCGCTATTGAGAGCAATCGTAATCAAACCAAAAAAGTCGGAACTCAGAAGGCGAATGAGTTAGGAATCTATGATATGTCTGGGAATGTGAGAGAATGGTGCTGGGACTGGTACAGCGATTCGGAGAGTCCAAATCAAACTTGGCGAGTTGTGAAAGGCGGAGGCTGGATCGGCGGTGTCAATAACAATGAAATATCATTTCGAGGCAAATTTGATGCAAATGGTTTTGGTCCCGATCAAGGATTCCGTATTGTACGTGGAGAATGAAAAATCTTTCTACTGACAATAGATTACTTCTGAGCTAAACCTATACTTTGTCGGGTGAAAACCTATAGTTTAACAGGTTGTTGTACAAAAATGTAAGCGTTACACTTGAATTGTTAACCCGGCGCTTCGCTACAATCGGAGCGTTCTTATAGTACGGTCCGATGGAACCATGTTCTATGTTATTGATAAATGACGATGAGACTGGTAGAAATTTTGTTCTCCAAAGTTGTGCGAGCAGACAACAATCCTGCTGTTGTTCTGCTGTTTAGCGTTTTCAGAACAACTGGAATCTACCTATTGATATAGATAAAATACATGCAGCTGATCAAGGACAAAAGTGAGGTGAGCTAATGTACAAGGTCATTGTCGCGGATGATGAGCCGTTTATGCTAGAAGGATGGAGAACAATGATTGACTGGCGAGCTTGTGGATATGAACTCTGCGGAACGGCAACAGATGGGGAGGAAGCACTTGCTTTATTCAACTCGGTTGAACCGGATCTTGTCGTCACGGATATTCAAATGCCTGTTATGGATGGTCTTGGTTTGATTCACACCTTGCGAGAAGATCTCGCCTATACCTCTAAAATTGTTATCGTTACAGGATACTCCGATTTTAATTACGCGAAGCAAGCCATACGGTATCAGGTCGATCAGTACGTGCTTAAACCTCTTGTTGCCGAGGAGATTCATCAAATCCTTATGGACATGATTGAACCTCTGGACAAACGCAGAAATGAGCAAAAACAGCAAAATGGAGTCATGGTTACAGATGAAGCCTATGAGAATCATCTTAATGAATATCTAATAAGCGAAGAATATGATTTAGAGCAAATGATGAACATCTCCAAAGAGATCTTGGCGTTGATTGAAGCAGAAAATACGTATTCTATCGATATTGCAGTGAGTGCACTGTTAGAGAAAAGTGAGAAAGCAGAGGTTTCGTTGGAATGGATACATCATGTCATCCGATATATCCATGGGGAGTTGCTACGTAAATATGGAAAAAGAGAGGGTTGCAGAGAAATACTATGTGAAAAAGATTGGCATGAGGCTGCGAGTTGGTCTTCCGGCACATTGCAAGACCTGTGTGTTCGACTGTCCAAGCAACTTTCCCAGTCTGAATTGAACCAAAAGACGGGTACGGGAGGGCTTGTTGCAGAAGCAGTGAATGAATTGAAGCAACACTATCGAAGTAAAATTAAATTACAAGATGTAGCTAATCGTATTCACGTGAATTCTGCCTACCTGGGTCAACAGTTCAAGCGGGAGATGGGGGTCAGTTTCAGTGACTATGTGCACCAGCTTCGTGTTGAGGAGGCCCGTAAACTCCTGCGACGTACCAATATGAAGATCACTGACATTGCATTCAGGCTAGGATATCATGATGCTGAATATTTCACCCAAAAATTCAGAGCGCATACAGGGGAGCTTCCGTCAGTCTATAAAAACAAAAACCAAGGGTGATTATATGCGTCATAAATTCTGGATGTTCAGTAAGGTTAATGATATTCCTCTCCGATCCAAATTTCTGCTTATTTATGTACTTAGTATTCTCCTTCCTGTAATAACGATTAATATCTTCTTTTATGAACGAACCTCTGCGGATATCAAGATTAGAGAACAGGAAAATCTGCGTAAATCCATCGACAGGGCTGCGGGGGAACTGCTAGGCATGATTGATGAGAGCGTTGCCCTGAGCCGAATTATTGCAGCAGACGATTCGCTCTATGAGGCACTGGATCGGACCTATCACTCCCCCGTGGATTATTACAACGTCTACCATGCATTCCTGCGAGATAAATTAACACGGTACATGTCAGCGAATATTCTGGAGGTGCGTATCTATACGGATAACGATACCATTCAGACGGGTAGTCATTATATCGTGATGAAAGACAAGAATGTACTCCCTGGATTGAAACAGCTGAAATCCACCAGTGGAGGCATTCTTGTCGTTGATTATATTGAGCCATCCGGATTTAACGCGGGAAGAAGAATCAGTGTGATTGGCAAAATGGATACCTATACTTCCTATGCTAATTACAACAAGTATTCCAAGATTGATCTGGAACTTAGCCGGGTGTACAGCATTTTAAATCGTGAATCAGACAGTCTTCAGCTGCGACTGGTGGACAGCAACAATCGAACTGTCGTTTCAAGTGGGGAGTTCAGCGAAACCGACTTATCCCCCCTTGATAATGAATCAATGCTCAAGGAATCTGGAGATTCTGCTTACACGCTCGAAAAATCGTTGGGGAATCTAGCCTACCTAAAGGGTTGGAAATTGATTGGAGTTGCCGAAACGCGTCACCTTGACCACCTTTTGCAAGAAGCCTTTAAATCAATTCTGGGGTTGCTCGCATTAAGTATCGTGGTCCCCTCTGTATTGATCTACATTATTTTGCGTTCCTACCACTATCGGATTCGCAAGTTATCCAGACATATGGAGAAGGTTCGTAACGAACGATTCGATCTGATTGAAATTCACGAAGGCCGCGACGAAATTGGCGGGCTTATTCGTACATTTAACATCATGATTGGTAAAATTCATACGCTGATTAATGACGTATATAAACTGGAAATCCGCCAAAAAGATCTGGAGCTGGATCAAGTGAGGACTGAATTGTCCATGCTCCAGAGTCAGATGAATCCCCATTTTTTATTTAACACATTGAATGCCTTGCTAGTCGTTAGTACAAAGAATGGATATACGGAAGTAATTGAGATTATTAAAAGTCTGTCCAAGCTGATGAGACAGTTGCTCAGTCATTCTGACAATCTGATTCCTTTGCAAGAAGAGCTGCAATTTACGAATCTTTATCTCCAGATTGAGAAGTTTCGCTTTGGAGAGCTGTTTGATTACACCTTCGAGGTTGATCCTGATGCTGCTTCGTTGCTCATTCCCAGAATGAGTATTCAACCGCTCGTCGAAAATGCCTGCAAACACGGCTTGCAGGCGCGAAAAAATGGAAGACAGATCAAGATAACGGCGAGTCGAAACGCTTCTGAACTGGTTATTCAGGTGATCGATAATGGAATCGGTATGGATGCAGGGAGATTAACCGAGCTCCTGCGAGATATTCGTTCTGAAAGACCCAGGAACGGCGAGCATGTAGGACTCCGCAATGTCTACCGCAGGTTGGAACTCTTTTATGAAGGAAATGCGATATTTGATCTAAGCAGTGTACCTGGAAAGGAAACCATTGCAGGGTACCGTATACCGATCTCCAAGCTGGAACAGAGGAAATAGGAGGTAAACTCTCATGTATAAAGTATTGTTAGTCGATGATGAACCTTATGCCATTGAAGGGTTACAGCTTCTGATCAATTGGGAAAAGTATGGTTTCGAAATCAGAGGCGTGTGCGCCAACGGTGAGGAAGCCATTCGGATGATGGAACAAGATCGACCTGATCTCGTGGTGACAGACATTCGTATGCCTGTGATGAATGGGCTGGAACTTGTAGAAGAAGCACGACGATTGGAACATGAGTCTGTGCTGTTTGTCATCACGAGTGGATACAGTGACTTTAATTATGCCAGACAAGCTATTCGATTAGGTGTCTCCAACTATCTAACCAAACCGGTTGACAGTACAGAAGCAGAGGATATGTTGGTCCGTCTCCGTATGCAATTGCAGGAGCGTGAAACCCAGGAGCGTATAAGGGAACATGCAAACGAGCAAAGGATCAAAGCGTTTTTGTCCGCACTGATTAAGGATAAGCAAAATATATCGGAGGAGGAGATGTCAGAGATACGTCCTCGTTTAAACAAGTCCCATTGGGCATACCTGCGGATAGCCTTTCAGGGAGATATTCAGGAAGTCTGTTCAGTAGTCGAACAAACGGCTGAAGAAACAACTTGCTGTTATGTGATAGACAGAACAAGAGACTCATTGGGGCTTGTATGGGGGGAGGAAACGAATAATAGAAATGAGACGTTTGAAGCAATTAAAGCTTTTACCCAGCGTTTGATGAATAATATGCAACATAACGGCTGCGGAGATATTCATATCGCGGTTGGATTAACGGTCAACAAACTGGAGCATTTATCTGAATCCTTCCGCTCCGCTCAGGAAGTTGGGCGTTATTTGTTTTTTAATCAAGAGCGTCTTTTGTTTGCCGAAGATATTCAGCTGGAGAATTGGCAGTTTGATCCGGAAACGCTGTCAGAGGTGGACCATATTTGCGATTTGCTTGAAAACGGTTCTGTGGAGGAACTCTCGTCTGCGATTCGGAGTGCTTTTGAACTGTTTGTACAGATGAAGGCTGCGCCAGAGATTGTACATATTTTCTCTACCCATATTATATTCCGCGGATTGTCCCTGTGCAGAGAATTAGGAGGAGAACCTAATGCTCTAATGAACGAATTGGCGAGCGGAATTCTGGAGAAGGGCCATCGAAATATAGAAGAGGTTGCTAACAATCTGGAACATTTCTGTTTACAATGCAAGTCAGCACTGGCAATTTTCCGGGAGAGGCAAATGGGTGGCATCCAGGCGACGGTTGCTGAATATGTGCAGATGCATTACAGGGAGACATTTACGATCCAGGAGCTCGCAGAACGATTCTACGTGAATCCTGTCCATTTAGGGCAATCCTTTTTGCGAAAGTATGGTAAGGGTGTAATCGAGGTAGTACATGATCTAAGAATGGAAGAAGCGAAGCGTCTGCTCCAGCAGACGAATCAAACATCCAGTGCGATTGCGGAGCAAGTAGGGTACCGCAGTTACCAGCATTTTCTCAGACACTTCGAAAAACGAACAGCCATGAAACCAGTAGAATACAGGCAAAAGTATGCGAATTGATCCATGAAAAAGAAGAACCCCTCCTGAATAAGACCTACAATTACAGGGGGGTAGACCTTAAATGTATATATTTTGTAACCGCATACATTTCTTCATACTAAAAACAGTAAGACATACCACTTCCAAGGAGGGCAAGTACATGGGGGGACTTAAGAAAAAGAAGCTTTGGGGTTCCGTATCACTCGTTCTGGCTTTGAGTTTGGCACTGGCAGGATGCAGCGGTGACAATGAGAAAGCGACTACAAAGGATGGGAAAGAGGTACTGAACATCTCGGCCTTTATCGGAACGCCAAATCAGGCGCCAGCTAAAGATAACCGAATCTACAAGAAGATTCAGGATGAACTCGGCGTTAATCTTGAGATGGAGTTTCTAGTAGGTGATCTTCAACAGAAGTTGGGCGTTATGATTGCCGGGGGTGATTTCCCGGATCTGATCACAGCAGACACCAAGTTGGTCTCAGCGGGTGCGGTTATTCCGCTCGAAGATCTCATTGAAGAGCATGCACCTAATCTGAAGAAACATTTCGGTAAAGACTGGAACCGGATGAAAGATTCCAGTGACGGACATATTTACTGGTTGCCTAACTATGGAGTGTATACAGGAGAGTTCATTAGTAACTATTATTCTGGTCCTGCATTCTGGATCCAAAAGTCCATACTGAAGGATGCCGGGTACCCAACTCCTAAAACGTTGGATGATTTCACAAAGTTGGTCCGTGATTATGCAGCCAAGAATCCAACTATTGATGGTCAACCAACGATTGGTTTCACTACATTGGCTTCAGACTGGCGGACGTTCCCTTTGCTTAACCCACCTGAACATCTTACGGGTCACCCCAACGACGGGGGCGTAGTCGTAGATGATAGTGGAGTCGCAACCGTTTTTGCCGACAAAGATATCTCCAAACGGTATTATAAGGAACTAAACAATCTGTACAACGAGGGATTGCTGGATAAAGAAGCCTTTGTTCAGAACTACGATCAATATCTGGCCAAAATTTCTTCGGGACGTGTGCTTAGTATGTTCGACCAGCACTGGAATTTCCAAGCCGGCGAAGACCCACTCGTAGCACAGGGGAAAATTGGCCAGACATACGTAGGCTTCCCGCTTGTCTATGATACAAGTATCACAGATCATTATCTGGATCGTCCGGTCATTAACTTGAACAATGGTTTTGGTATCAGTAAAGATGCCGAAGACCCTGTCGCACTCATCAAATTCCTCGATAAGCTTATGGACGAGAAGTACCAGAAGCTCTTGTCATGGGGTGAAGAGGGTGTAGACTATCAAGTGAATGAAGAGGGAAGATTCTATCGTACACCAGAGCAACGGACAGAGCAGGATGATCCAGCATGGAGATTGGTTAACAAAGCTGAAGGTTTCTACGCTGCTGCACCGAAGCTTGAAGGAACATTTGAAGATGGCAATGCAATTGGAGCGATCAACCAACCTGAGGAATTCTATGACAACCTCAAACCGGAAGATAAAGAACTTCTGGATGCATACGGCTTCAAAACGTGGAGTGACTTCTTCTCTCCTGCACCAGAAAATCCAGTGTACTATCCAGCATGGCAGGTCGATCTGAAAGAAGGCTCTGATGCTGCGGTAGCGAACAAACAAATGACAGACACTTCATTGAAATTCTTGCCTAAAGCAATCATGTCAAAACCGAATGAGTTCGATAACATTTGGACTGAATATGTAGACGCTTACAAGAAGATCGATGTTAAATCCTATGAAGATCGAATTAATGATCAACTGAAATGGAGAATCGAGAACTGGTCTGTTAAATAAAAAAATGCGGCAATGATTCTCTCGGAAGGTATCAACCAAAGGATTACTCAGGCGAGTGCCTTCCGGGGACATCATCCTTAAAGTCGCTGCAAGCCAATAGGAGGAGTGAAAGATGGCGAACACGCCTGGAGCCATACCAGAGCAAACCACCAGTACAGTCGTTCCCAAAGCACCACTGTTAAAACGATTGCGCGGACAAAGACAACTCATGTTCATGTCATTGCCCATCGTTGCGTACATTCTCGTATTCTCGTATTATCCCATTTGGGGCTGGGTTATGGCCTTTCAGAATTACAGTCCTGCGAAGAGTTTCACGCAGCAGGAATGGGTCGGGCTCAAACACTTTAAGTTTTTGTTAACAGACGATGCATTTCTTAACGTGCTTCGTAATACCATTGCGATGAGCGTCATCAATATGGTGCTCGGATTTGCGACAGCAATTATATTTGCCATTTTACTTAATGAGATCAAACATAAGTTATATAAACGAACCATTCAAACAATATCGTATTTACCTCACTTTCTCTCATGGATTATTGTGACAGGTATCGTAGCAAGTTCACTATCTGTAGATGGTGGGATTGTGAATGTGGTACTCATGAAGCTGCATATCATTCAAGAACCTATCATGTGGCTTAGCGTTCCGGAATACTTCTGGGGCATTGTAGGCGCATCCCATGTATGGAAAGAAGTTGGCTGGAATGCCATTATTTATTTGGCGGCCATCACGTCTATCGATCCTTCCCTCTATGAAGCGGCAGAGATTGATGGTGCGAACCGATATAAGAAAATGCTGTATGTGACCTTACCCGGAATCAAATCCATTGTTATCATTTTGCTGATCATGAATATGGGCTGGATTTTGGAAGCTGGATTCGAGGTTCAGTATCTGTTAGGTAATGGTGTGGTTGTCGACTGGTCACAGACGATAGATATATTTGTCCTGAAATACGGACTACAGATCGGGAATTATTCTTTGGCTACTGCGGCAGGTATCTTCAAAACAGTAGTTAGTATCACGCTGATCTTTGCGGCGAATTCAATTTCCAAACGGCTCGGGGAAGACCGATTAATATAAGGGGGACTAGAGATGGGAATCAATAAATCTCGGCTTGAACCGATTGTCTTCCATACGTTAAATGGTATACTGATGATCGCAATCGCGATTGTTACCCTGTATCCGTTTGTGAATACACTCGCCGTATCTTTCAATGCCGGTAATGACACCATCCGGGGTGGGATTTATCTGTGGCCTCGGGTATGGACAGATCAAAACTACAGAGCAGTATTTGCAGGAGGGACCATCTTCAGCGCCTTTGGTATATCTGTGGCGAGAACGGTTTTGGGAACAGTTTTAAGTCTATTCTTAACCTCCATGCTGGCTTACACACTAAGCCGAAAAGATTATATATTACGAAAGCCCATTACCATTACAGTTGTTCTTACGATGTATTTTAGTGCAGGTCTTATTCCAACTTACTTCCTAATGAAAGATTTGCATTTGTTAAACAACTTCCTGGTGTACATTATTCCTGGGCTGATCAGTGCATTTAATATGATTGTTATTCGAACCTATATCCAGACACTACCCGAGGGATTGATCGAATCCGCCAAAATTGATGGTGCTGGAGATTTCAGAACATTCATTTCCATTATTCTACCGCTGTGCCAACCGGTTCTCGCTACTGTTGCACTGTTCATTGCAGTCGGTCAATGGAATTCTTGGTTTGATACGTTTCTGTATGCATCTTCCAAACAAAACCTGAGCACGCTGCAATATGAGTTGATGAAACTATTATCATCTTCTATGAATTCCAACAGCAGTGCAGCCGTTGCCAATGGTGCAGATCTTGGTGCTGCGCGTAACATGGTCACACCTGTATCTATTCGGGCAGCGATTACGATTGTTGCCGCATTACCCATCTTAGTTGTATATCCATTTTTGCAGAAGTATTTCGTTCATGGCTTGCAGCTTGGAGGGGTAAAAGAGTAAACTTAATGCAGTTCCAGATAACCGATCAAAAACGGTCACTAGGTGACCGTTTTTTTATGTTTTTTAAACGGCGGACCTTAGTATGTCAATTGCACACGAATCGAACTTATTCAATAATGTTGTTGACAATTAAATTAAAGTTACTATAATTTATATTTACTTGATTCACCAGTCAGTCTCTTTTCAGGGTGCCACTGCGCGCGAAAGCCCTATATCAAGAACTGTCCACAGCGCCTGACCATCCCGAGCTCTTACCATTTTATCAAGGAGACTGAAGAGAAAATGAAAGTATTAATCGTGGAAGACTCCATTTTCGTACAGAAATTACTTACAAAGCTGATTGTTGATCATATTCCAGAATGCGAGATTCAGATTGCTAACAATGGAGAGCAAGGATACAACCTATTCAAGGAATTTCAACCTGATTTTATAACCACCGACCTGCTGATGCCTGGTTTGAACGGACAAGAAATGCTTCGAATGATTCGAGAAACGGATAGCAATGTCAAAATTATTATCTTATCTGCAGATATTCAGAAGACAACTAGGGATGAAGTTGAAATGTTAGGCATTTCTGGTTTTTTGAATAAACCGTTAACCGCAGAGAAGGCAACTACCATGATTCAACTGATTCAGGCGGCCTATCATGCTGAATGATTTACAGAAGGATTTGCTTACTGAACTAGTGAACGTTTACGTGGGACAAGCGGCTAACATGTTGTCAGAGATTGTAGACAAGCGTATCGTTTTGAATATTCCGGAAGTGGAACTAATCTCCATATCCGATGTTGATCCTGGAGATCGAAGATACAATATTTTCTTTAGTGAAGGTCACCTGTTTAGGTCATCTTTACAGTTTGGATACGAATTTCAGGGAAAAGCATTTCTGATGTTTCCTGTTGAGCAGGCTAAAGTATTGGCAAACATCTGTCTTGGAGAACTGGGTGAGAGCGTTATATCGAACGATCCGAACCTGATGGACACGGATTTGGACGTTTTGAAGGAAGTTAGCAATGTCCTGCTTAACGCCATTATTGGAGAATTCGGTAACTTCCTGGAGATCAAACTGGAATACGTCCTGCCTGATATTGAACTGATCTATGTCACCAATTCCGATCAACAAATATTGCTTCAGAATGAAGTTTATGTCCTGGTTTTACATACCTCGTTTTTACTTGCCGATACGGATGTGACAGGTATCATTGTCATAGCACTGAGTATGAACTCCATATCGAGCCTGCTGGCCAAAATGGACGCTTTGTTGGAGGCGGGCAATGGATAATCTTATTTCACAAGCTTTGAACAAAGCCCATATGGGAATAATGATCGTGGACAGGCATTTAAAAATTGTTGTGTGGAATGCCTGGTTGGAGCGCTTTACTGGCAAGAATGTAGAAGAGGTAGTAGGCTTGAATCTGCTTGAGATCTGCCCACGGTTTAAGTCGAACATGTATTTAAATATTTTGCAAAATGCGCTGTATCATGGACAGAGCAGATTTTGCTCAAGCGCTTTACATAAGGCGTTCATTCTTCCTAATGAAGGAGAGGATGAACAATTATTCAGACAAAATATGCATGTTGAACCGCTCTATCATGAAGATCGGAGTTACGCCCTTATTCAGATTACTGACATGACTAACACCAATACCAGGGTATATAAACTTAAAAATCTGATCAAAGAACTGGAGACGGAGTACGCCAAAATCAAAATCTCCGAGAAAATCAGCAAGCATTTGTCTTTGCATGATCCACTTACCGGTCTGCCTAATCGTCTTGCTTATAATGACCGTCTTGCCTGGGCCATCAGTAATGCCAAAAGAAACCATAACAAACTAGCCGTCATGTTTGTGGATGCTGATGGGTTTAAACAAGTGAATGATACATATGGACACCATGTTGGCGATCAAGTGTTGCTGGAAATGGCAAAGCGATTAAGTGAAACAATTCCAAGTGCGGACACTGTAGCTCGGCTTGGCGGGGACGAATTCATCATTTTAAGCCATCTGAAAGATGATCACGATGCTGAAGTCATCGCCAAAAGATTGGAAGCTGCATTCAGTACCCATTTCAAAATTGCCGGAAACTATATCAACCTTTCGATGAGTATTGGTATCAGCCTATTTCCCAAGCATGGACAGGAGCCTTCCGAACTTCTGAGACATGCGGATGGAGCTATGTACAAGATTAAAAAGAATGGCAAGAATGGTTACGGAATTTATGAACCTGAAAATGCTTAAGAAATCTAAAAATGTCTTTTAATAAAGTTGCTATAATAGCAACTTTATTTGTCTATACAATTAACATAAGAAAAAATACATTTTTTCTATGAATAATATTTTTTTACATATGAAGATGAGAGAGTAGTTATTGAGTAATGTAGTAATCATTCAGCCAGTAATACTTATAAAGGAGTGTGCATATTGAATGTAATAGATGGGTCGATAATCGTACTTTTGCTGTTCAGTTTCTAATTCTATTACTGTACGGAATGCCGATTATCTTAATCATAGTGGGGTATTTCATATTTAAAGGGTACAAGAAGCGCAGGGGTGTGAAGACGAACGATAAGTCGGTGGCTCCTGATGGTCAGCAAGCTACTATTAAACCATAGATTAATGTTGATACCACGATATTGAGCGGGACCAGAGTAAGGCCCGATTGAGAGCCGCTATATTAGCGGCTTTTTTGGATTTTAAATAAGAAGAAGTCTGAAAGAGGCGATAGTCAGAACAGTACCAAAAGCAAGGAGAAAAACGCCTCTAAACTTGATGCCCATCATATCGTATTCATGAAGTTCATCCTTCGTACGATTAAAAGGCCATGAATTAGGTCGTCTCAGTGCTCTAACCCCAAAGAATAAACCAATCATTCCAAGCAACAGAAAGAAAAAGAAGAAAAACATATCATCCCCCCTTTAACAAAGATAAGTAATATGGAAACCTATTGATTTGCCTATGCTGGCTGAGAATACATACTTTATGAAGGGTTACGTGGTTTGAACATTTTGTAGAAGATCAAACTGTATACATACGCCATAACCATAGGTTTAAAATACGAAGCGTAAGACCAGATGATGTACCATCTATTAAAATACCACACTTTTCCGTAATCTTTGGCGATCCACTCTACAATAGTCAATATGAGAGCTGATACAACTGCTACTAACCATGGATGTGCTCGATGCCTGTTAATATAATATATCATAAGACATCCAGCCATAAGGAAGAGACCCACATCGAATGGCAGAGCTGAAAAGGAGCGATTCGTGAATTACGGAGCAAGGTGTCAAAAATATGTCTTTGATGTTAAGGCAAGAAAACTAGCGAATCTATTTCAAAAAAACTGGAACAGTGCTATGATATAAAAGGAAAATAAATCTAATTATTACAATAAATTTAATATATTTACAGAGAGGGATTAAAGATTGAAACTATAATCCAAATATTTTTTATTATGAGGAGGAGAAACTATGAATAAGAGAAAAACGAAGAAAGTTAGTACGGTAATGATTTGTATTCTATCGTTATTTTTGGCATCTTCAACAGTCCTGGCTAATACTGCATCTTCACCGTATAGTACACCCAAAATTAAGGGACACACGTACACTTTCACATCTGAAGTATGGACTCGAAATTTCACTACAGGTACGACTGCTGAAGCCGTTGCATCAGTGAAGGCTTCAGCAAGTGTTCCAAATGGATATATGGGAGCTATGGCTAGATTGTACACATCTGGCGGAAGCTTAACAGCTTCAAGTTCCATGACATATAATACGTCGAAAACCTCTAGTTTTTTTGTCTACTCTCCAAGAATAACGACTAAAACGACGTATTATGCTCAGAACGTTGGTGAATTCTATAATGGGAATGGATACACTCGTTATACTGGATACAAATCGCCAAACTTAAAGTTATCGAACGTAAATTCATCAAATGTTTTATTTGAAAACAACACTGAAACATCGGAAACGATTCACGAATTATTGCTTCAAACTAAATATGATGTCAATTCACAGGGCGATACCTATGGCTCAGCATTATCTGAACCAATCATTGGGGTTGAACCCGATTTGATTGCTGCAATTGGCACCAATGGAATCGAGGGTTATCTAAAAGCTGAAGATCTTACACCTAAAATCACTACCATCGAAGAAGCCTTGGCACAAACACAAGTGAATGGTACTGTTCGAACGATTCATTTGTATGATGTAGAAGGAGACAATATTATTGGAGAATTTGATGTAGTTACTGATTATAAAGTAGAATAGAAATTTTTCAGAGTAAAAGAGCCGCTAAATTGCGGCTTTTTTGGGTTAAGCTATCCATTTCAATTAAGTTGCTTAGCCGTATTCTTTTCCAAAGTCCTCCATCTTTTCAAGGATCGGTAGTAACTTCATTCCCTTGTCTGTTAACGAATACTCAACTCGCGGAGGAACTTCCGGATATACATCACGTTGAATAACACCATCATTCTCCAACTCTTTAAGCTGCTTTGTGAGGGAGCCTTGAGACAAATCTCCAAGGAATTTTTTGATATCCGTATATCGACGTGTTTCGTCTTTCAGGTACCATAAGATAAAATATTTCCAACGCCCAGAAAGGACATTCTGAGTAAAAGCTATGGCGTACATGTCACTTTTTCCATCTATAAACTCTTGTTCAAATCCTTCGTTGCAAACTCTCATTCATATCACTCCTGATCCAAAGGTACAAAAAGATGTACTATGTTCATTTAAATTGCCCTCTTTGCTAATAAAACAAATACACCTATGATGGTGTCAACACCAAAACAATTTCAGTTTACCTAAAGTGTGAAAGAATAATTAATGTTATCTCGATTGAATAGTTAGCAAGCTAAATAAATATATCATACAAATGAGTGACTGATAAGGGCTGGAGACAAACCGATATTCGATCATACTGTAAATTTTAACAAGGGAGATGTTTAACAATGAGTAAAAAAATTCGTACAGGTATCATAGGGGCATCCATTAATAACGGGTGGGCGAGTGGAACACATATTCCAGCTATTCAGCATTTGGATGAGTTCGAGCTTACAGCGGTTGGGACAAGTAATATGGTGAGTGCAAAGGCAAGCGCAGAAGCTTTCAATGCAGATCACGGCTTTGATAATATGGAGGAGTTGGCTCAGCATCCTGATGTGGATATGGTCGTTGTCAGTATTAATGTCAAGGAACATTATAACGCCGTTAAAGCCGTCGTGCCTGCTGGCAAACCAATCTATTGTGAATGGCCACTGGGGTCGAATACAGAGGAAGCGCTTGAAATGCAGGAATGGATAACGTCCGCACAACTGCCAAATGCGATTGGATTACAGGCTAGACAAGCCCCGGCCGTTCAATATGTAAAAGATATATTGGCAGAAGGTTATGTCGGTAAAGTGTTGTCTGCCAACCTGAAGATCTCCATTGATGGCATGGGTGGCGTTGGTGATAAGTCGAGTGCGTACTTGTTTGATCGGAAAGTTGGAGGGAACTTGCTGACCATTGTAGGTGGACATAATCTGGATGCCTTCACTTTCATGCTTGGGGACTTTACAGAATTGTCTGCCACCACAGCTCAACAGTTTCCAGAAGTTGAATTGGTAGATATTCAGAAAGTCATCAAGAAAACAACGGATGATCAGATCATGATTACAGGAAGATTGACTAATGATGCAGCAGCCAGCGTTCATATTCAAGGTGGAGTTAAACATCAGACAGGACTCACACTTGAAATTTTCGGAGACAATGGCACGATTGTGCTGAGCGCCCCGGCATCCATTCAATTCGGATCACACCAATTACGCGGTGCAGGATCTACGGACAACGAGCTTTGTGAACTACCCATTCCCGATGCCTATTACTCGGCTCCACATTCTTTATATAACGACTCCGGAATTGTTCTGAACATGGCTCAGGCTTATCGTAAGTTTGCCAAAGATATTCAAGAAGGTACTACCTTAGCACCTAATTTCGCGGATGCGGTGAAACTACATCAGTTACTGGATGCCGTCGAGAAATCAGCCCAGACCGGTGAACGTCAATATCTATAACCCTCACTCAACGGAACAAAATCCGATCCATCCAGATACTTAGCATGCTAAATATATTCACGCTATAGTAAGGGCACAAATATCTGTGCCTGTCCAGAACGAAGGAGAAACGTTATGAAAAAAAGAAGTGAAATGCAACTGGCTTTACAGATGGTTTCGGGTTATGGAGCCGAATTTAGCGCATGGAGAATGCCTGGCACGGATCCTGCAGCTTACACCAATATGGATAGTTATGTAGAACGGGCTAAATTAGCTGAACAAGGAAAATTTCAAATGATTTTCATCGCTGACACTCCAGGCTTATCCAATAATTTAGGCCCACAGACACCTATGTTTCCTATGGACCCCATGTTGGCACTGATGGCAGTAGCAAGAGAGACACAACACATCGGGCTTGTGGCTACCCTCTCTACAACATTTAATTATCCCTACAACATTGCACGTCAGTTCAAAGCACTGGATGTTATCAGTCATGGACGTGTGGGATGGAATGCAGTTACCACATCCGATCCCCTAGCGGCTGCTAATTTCGATGCCAGGGTTGAAAATCGCCAAGAGCGCTATGACAAGGCACATGAAAGCATACAAATTGTTCAGGCCTTGTGGGGGAGTTGGGAACCAGACGCTTGGACGTTAGATGTAGAAGGAGGGGAATTTGCTGATATGGACAAAATCCAGCCTATTAACCTTCAGGGTCAATATTATGCATCTCGTGGTCCTTTGCCCATTCCGCCCTCTGAGCAAGGGCAGCCAGTGATTTTCCAGGCAGGGGGAGGAGGTGAAGGATTAGAATTAGCTGGGAAATATGCTTCGGGAGTGTACGCCAATCCTTATGATATTACGTCTGCCCGTGAACACAGACAAGCCATAAGGCAAAGTGCTGCCCGTTTTGGTCGAAACCCCGATGATATCAAAATGTTTGCTGGTTTTATGTTTTCTCTGGCTTCAACGGAGGAAGAAGCTCTGGATCGTCGGAAACAGCTTATGAGCTTTAATCCCCAGGAAATCCCTAGCAGGGTAAGTTACCTCGGCTCCATGGTTGGTTTACCCTTATCGGTAAACTCCGTAGATATAGATCAACCTTTAGCGCCAGACTTGTTGAAAAATGCATATGCCAACCCCATGGACCCACGTTCTCCGAGAGCCTTAAAGTTATTAAAAAAAGGACTCTCTGTAAGGGATGTTCTCGCTCACGGGGTCATCAACTATCATCCGGTTGTTGCAGGCACCCCGACACAGGTTGCTGACTTCTTGGAAGAATGGTTTTTGGCTGAAGCATGTGACGGATTCTCAGTCGTGCCCGATGTATCTTTTGATGGCGTTGCAGATTTTGTGAATCAGGTAGTACCTATCTTGCAGGAACGCGGTTTGTTTCATAAGGAATATGAAGGAAAAACACTACGCGAGAATATGGGCGTTCCTTACGAATACGGATTGCAGGAACATGGGATCAACGAATAAAGGAGAGGTTTTTAATGAATAACACACTCGAATTGCTTCATAACCATACATCGTTTCGTTCTTACACATCTCAACCCCTAACTGAGGAACAAATAGATGCAATATTTCAGGCAGCAAATCAAACTTCATCGTTCAGTCTTCTGCAGGCGGTATCCATTATACGCATCACAGATCCAGTACTTCGAAAAAAACTCAGACATCTGTGTGTCGATCAACCCTATATTGAAGAAGCGGCCGAATTCTGGATCTTCTGTGCAGATTTTAACCGAAATCATGAAATCGCTCCGGATGTGGATATTGAATATATTGAATTTCTGTTGATTGGTTCTTTCGATGCTGGCCTGATGGCACAAAATGCGTTAACCGCGGCTGAATCGCTGGGACTTGGCGGAGTGTTCATTGGTGCGGTCAGAGCTAATATTAGCGAACTATCTGACGTATTGAATTTACCTAAATATGTTATCCCTCTGGTGGGGTTATGTATCGGTAATCCAGCTGGAGATAAGCCGGAACTGAAACCTCGACTCCCTCAATCCATGGTATTGCTTGATAATCAATACCAACCAATGGATCAAGAGAAATTAGCAATCTATGATGAGACCATGCTGAAGTATTATGAAAATCGTCCGACGAGAGCCCCTTTCACCGTAAAAAAAGTAAAAGGATGGAGTGACCATATCCAGGATCACCTCGAGAGAAGTATTCAACCGCAAATGATGGCCTATTTGAACAAGCAAGGTTTTGCCAAAAAATAAGGACTAAACCAATCTTTCGGGTGAAACTTGGATAGGAAAAGGCCCTTAAAGACGACACTAAGGTGAATTGACACCTGTATATCTCCATGATACATTTAGTCTGCTAAATATAATTCGAATGTTAGGGAGGGATCGTTCATGACAGATACAGTAGATTGTGAAATTCGACAGTCTTTAGATCGAATTTCCTCCCAAATGCGTCGAAATTATAGTGAATCTCTTCGGGAACTTAATCTCTATGTAGGACAAGATAATCTGTTGTATCGGCTGTGGTTGGGTGATGGGGTAACCCAGATGCAACTAAGTGAACATATGAAATGCGAACCACCAACGGTTACAAACATGGTCAAATCACTGGAGCAGAACGGATTTATATATCGCAAGCGTGATGTACAGGATGCAAGGATCATGCGTATCTTTCTAACCGATAAGGGCAAAGAATTAGAAAAACCAGTTGAGCATAAATGGAGAGAGCAGCAAGAGAAACTACTTCAATCCATTTCTTCGGAAGATCGGCTGATATTGAGGCAATTCATGCAACAAATGGAGCGAAATATCTTATAACTTATGCCAAGATTCACGTAAGCTAAATAAATGAACGAAACAGAGCCGCTATTATAGCGGCTTTTTTTATTGCCAATAGATATGCTTACTTGTCCAGAACAAAGAATTTGTACTGGGATAAGATTGTGATAATTCAAGTTAATTTTGTTCATTTAGTTGCTTAAGAGATTACAGTACACTGAAAGAACATACAAACGGAACACACTAAACATGAAAAATGTGAGGAATTATAATTCGTTGGAGGTTTTAACGTGAAGACCAAAAATATCTGGTTTAATCAACCTGCTGGAACATGGGAAGAGGCATTACCTATCGGAAATGGAACTCTTGGAGGCATGATTTTTGGAAAAACACAGATCGAGAGAATTCAGCTTAATGAAGATAGTCTGTGGTATGGTGGTCCGATGCAGCGGAATAATCCTCAAGCACTTGAATCTTTATCTCAGATCAGAAGCCTGATTTTTGACGGTAAGATTAGGGAAGCAGAAGAACTCGCAGCAGATACTCTGGTAGGTGTTCCTGACGGGCAAAGGCATTATGAGCCATTAGGGGACTTCTATATCGCTATGGATCACAGTGAACATGAATTAAATGGATATCAAAGACATCTCGATCTGGAACAAGGCAAGGTAAACGTGCATTATACCGCAGATCAATCCATTTACAGCCGTGATTATTTTGCTAGCTACCCAGATCAAGTGCTCGTTGTTCATCTCAAATCTAGCGTGCCTGGAAAGTTATCTTTCTCCACTGTTTTTGGCAGGGGAGCTGTTCTGGAATCAACATCCTATTCAGATATTCTTAAGCATCCTGTTGGTTTCCAATCCTATCTGGACCGGATCGAGAAGCGTGGAACGAATAACTTGATCATTCGGGGAAGAAGTGGGGGAGAAGAAGGAATCCGATTTTGTTGTGCGATTCGCCTTATATCTGAAGGGGGGCAGGTTCATTATTCAAGCGGTCAGCTTTCTCTGAAGAATGGTAATTCAGCGACTATTCTAATCACGGCTTGCACGGATTTCCGAGTACCCAAGGAACAACTCGAAGTGGAGTGCCTCCGAAGAATTGAGGCCGCTTCAACAAAACCATATAGCGAACTGCTCGCCAATCATGTCTCGGACTATCAATCCTTATTCGAAAAGATGGATATACATCTCGAAGATGAAAATAAAGATGTGATATGTTCCGAACTTCCAATCGATCAGCGCCTTGAACGGCTTAGAGCTGGTAAGCATGATCCGGAACTGATGAGTCTATACTTTCAATTTGGGCGCTATCTGCTTATCTCAAGTAGTCGTCCAGGTTCTTTACCGGCAAATCTTCAAGGGATATGGAATAAAGACATGCTTCCTGTATGGGATAGCAAATATACGATTAATATTAATACACAGATGAACTACTGGCCTGCAGAAAGCTGCAATCTGTCTGAATGTCACGTTCCATTATTTGATTTTATAGATCGACTGCAAGTCCGGGGAAAGGAAACCGCTAGAACCATGTATGGATGCAAAGGGTTCGTTGCTCATCACAATTCGGATATCTGGGCAGACGCTGCTCCGCAGGATGTATGCATGACATCGACCTTTTGGACTATGGGAGGAGCATGGCTTTCATTACATCTATGGGACCACTACGAATACAATAAGGATGTTCAATTTCTCAAAAAAGTTTACGCCACGATGAAAGATGCGGCTATGTTTATTCTGGATTATCTAATAGAGGATCCTACCGGCAATTGGGTGATATGTCCTTCGTCCTCACCGGAAAATCGCTATATATTAGATAATGGAGAGTCGGGGGCTTTATGTTTTGGTGCTTCAATGGACAATCAGATTATTAGAGAAATCTTCACGCGTTGCATTGAAAGTACCCGAATATTGCAAGAGGATCAGGAATTTGGAGAATTACTCCGTGGTGCTTTAACCAAAATACCGGAGACCTCCATTGGCAAACATGGCCAGATCCAAGAGTGGAGTAACGATTATGATGAATTGGAACCTGGTCACAGACATATTTCCCATTTATTCGCTTTGCATCCTGGAACGCAAATTACGTTGCAATCAACACCTGACCTGGCCAAGGCAGCTCGTGTAACACTCGACAGAAGACTGGAACACGGTGGTGGACACACAGGATGGAGCCGGGCGTGGATTCTCAACATGTGGGCACGATTAGAGGAGTCGGAACTTGCACACGATAACATCGTGGAACTTCTACGTTCCTCCACGTTACCCAATCTGTTTTGTGACCATCCTCCATTTCAAATTGATGGGAACTTTGGAGGTACTGCAGGGATAGCAGAGATGCTTCTTCAGAGTCATAACGAAGTAATCAGATTGTTACCTGCTTTGCCATCAGCTTGGCCAAAAGGATATATTCGTGGTATTCGGGCTCGTGGCGGATTTGAAATAGATCTGGAATGGAATAATGGTCGTCTATTCAATACCAGAATTCGCTCTATTGCAGAATCAAGAGTAACCGTATCCTATCTGGACCAAAAGATAGAATTAACCTTTCCTGGCCCCAATTCAATAATTGAACTAAGAGGATACGACTGGAATAACAAATAAGAACTTACTGATTACCTGAGCGAATGCCGGCTGACAAAACTGCCGGTCTTCGCTCTTTTTTTTGGCTGAGATAATATAAGATATAGGCAAGAGTTGGCGTGTTTTGCTTAATGCAATGTTTAAAGAAGACTTCCATATTTAACAAATTTACCAGGTGAAGTGCCTACCTGCTTGGTGAAGCTGCGAATAAAATTGGCATAATCTCCAAAACCGGATTGATAACAGGCCTCTGTAATACTTAAACCTTCGATTAAATAAGATTTCGACAGCTCTATACGGCGACTAAGAATGTATGCTCGAATCGTGAGTCCGGTATGCTTTTTGAATTGCCGACTAATATAGCTGCTATTCGTGAACATAGCCTCTGACAATTGTTCGAGCGTCAGTTGCCTCGTCAGATTACATTCAATGTAATCCATCGTGTTTCGAACTAGTTCAGGCATAATATCCGTTGCAACAAAATCCGTATTTTGAAAAGTTAGATTTGTTAGAAGGAGTAACTGTGTAATCAAAATATTCCCCAGAATATCCGCTCCATAGTCACTTGATGAGAGATACTGTTCAAGCTCGTCAGCTAATTGTAGCACTCGTTGAAGTTCGTCCTCTTCAAGATGTACGATGTTACCCTTACCCTTGGGACGGTAGTCGAAACATGCGGATAAGTTGGTGCTTGAAGTAGACAAGCGGTTCAGATATGACTTTTTCAGATTTATGGTAATTCTCTCATATTCGTTTTTGTCCAAGGCAAAGGAACGGTGCATCTCCTCCGGGTTAAGAACGAGCAGATCTCCACGTTGCAAATGGTAACAACGGTTCTCAATATAGAAATTCACATTGCCACGAAGAAACAAGTAGAGTTCATATGCATTATGTCGATGATAAAACGTTCCCATATTATACGTGGTGGTGCGATGAAGGTACAACAGCTCATTCTGGATTGGATCAAACAGGTATTCTGAAGTCTCATTCATATCAGATATATGACCTCCTTGTCGTTTCGCGCAATAAATATAGCAGTTTGTGCAATGAAATTGCAGACGTGAACCTATAAAATGTAACCATCCTAGCATGATGGATACATAATTGCAAGCGTTTCCACTCAGGTGTGTACAACGCGATTGGAGGAAAAGATGGATCTGATTTTCACGGCTAGAAGTAAAGTGCAGGACACCGTAGAATACACGGCACTGGACAAGCATGCTCTCAAAGCTAGCGTAAAAGTAACAAGCGGGAACGGCAGTGCAGAAGACCCATGGCAAGCCGACATTCAGATTTACAACGAGGGCCAGAATGCCTGGGTAGGGGTTATTCATGTGGAAATGCCGTTGGACAAACAGAATCCGAGGTTTTTTTTACCTGCATTTATGTATGGCCGCAACCGGGGCGAAGCACCTCAGAATGTTCCAAATGAGTTCCCCAGGCTAAGGGAGGGCAGTCCTTCTCGTCCTTCATCACCCTGGTGGATGGTAAGAAGTGATCGTCTGTCTCATCCAGCTGCACTTATCTATGATGAAGGTCGGATTGTTGGTCTAAGCGCAAGTCCCTACTGGATCAATACAGGAAACCAGAAGCAGCAATGGTATCCAGGAATGGAAGGAAACTTTGTGCAATATGGGGGATTCACATGTTCTATTAAAAAGGGTACGGTCGGATATACGTTGGGATATGAGAATGCTCCGTTGTTATTTATCAAATCCAGACTTGTCCATGAGCGAGCTGCCCTTGGAGAAAACTGTTTTGAACTTGCGGCAGGTGAATCGATTGGGCTCACACTTGAACTATATAACTACGAGTCTGAATCAGAACTGGGCATCAATCCAGCACTGGAAACAATCTATAAGAGGTATCACGAAAAACCAGGAGAAGGAAGTGACACTCAGACAACGGTAACGGATTTGTCCAATGCCATCTATGAGTATGCCTGGCTTCCGGAGGATCGTCATTACTCTACATTTGTATATGAAGATGCTGCTGAAACCGGTGGCTACCGATACAACAAAATTATCTCAATCAGTTGGACAAATGGTATGACCATCGCTGCACCAATGCTTATGGCCGCACTGCGCCTGAATAATGAGCCCATGCGACAGCAGGCGTTATCCTGCATTACCAATATTATCGAGAATGCCATGAATCCCGAATCCGGACTTCCGTATGACGCCTATCAGGATGGGATATGGAGTGTTAAAGGCTGGTGGTTCGACGGCATGCGTACCCCAGGACATTCCTCTTACCTTGTAGCTCAAGCGATGTTCTACATTCTGAAAAGTTACGATTATGAGAAGCGCATTCGAAATGTGAGTCATGATGATTGGCTTGCTTACGTCAAGCAAGTACTTGATCGTCTGGAGTGCACGAAAAATACGGATGGAGAATATCCCACCATTTTGTCAGAGCGGACCGGAGCAGGTCTTGAATATGATGCCTTTAGTGGGGTCTGGTGTCTTGCTGCCAAGGCATATTACTGTTGGTTAACCCATGATGAATCTTCTCTGGATGAGCTCAGACGCAGTGAAGCCCACTATTACAACACCTATGTGCAACACATGGAATGTTACGGCGCTCCACTGGATGCGGACAAGGCAGTGGATTCGGAAGGCATTCTGGCTTACATCAAAGCTGTTCGGTTTCTGCACGTGTTGACCGGTGACGAGCTGTATCTAGATCACATGAGAGATGCGATCAGTTATGAATTCAGCTTCAAATTTTGTTACAACTCACCTATTAAGATTCCTCCACTCAGTACATTAGGCTGGTCCAGTTCTGGGGGAAGTGTTACTTCAGTAGCTAATCCGCATATTCACCCCATGTCCAGCAATCTAGTGGATGAGCTGTTGTATTATGTTGGACAGCGGGAAGAGAATTATGTTCGTCAACGTATGATGGACACCATCGGGTGGGGTTGTCAGACCTATAATCGTTATGATCAAGAATTCGGCTATGGCAAAAAAGGATGGATGTCTGAACGCTTCTGTCATTCGGAAGGACTGGTCACTGAAAAATATGCGGATGGTACACCAGCCAGCACCTGGTTTTGCCTGATGCCATGGGCCAGTGGATCGATCATTGAAGGCCTCGTTGGCGACTATTGGGATTATGCACGACATGAATGAATGTATTATGCAATAACTACAACAGTCACCATATTAGATTCCGCCGATAGGGAGACACGCTACCGGCGGTTTATTTTCGTTGGAGGAAAGGGGACACACGGATGTTAAAAGTATTACTGGTAGATGACGAGATGTATATACGAAAGGGGCTGTATGAACTCATAAATTGGATGGATCTTAATATGGAGATTATCGGAGAGGCAGAGAACGGTGTAGAAGCATTAAATCTGATTGAATGCCTGCAACCAGACGTGATTATAACAGATATCCGTATGCCAATCCTGGATGGACTGGAACTGATACGTGCCGTAGAGAAAATGCCACATCTCGAACCTGTGTTCATTATCATCAGTGGTTATCATGACTTCAAATATGCACAGCAGGCAATCAGGTACGGTGTTCATGACTATATCCTGAAGCCTATTGATGATGAAGAACTGACGGCGACGTTGCAGAAGTCAGCTAATCTGATTTGCAATAAAAGAAAACATATTCTTTTGACTGAGGGACAGGCCAGTAACATCATGCTGGAGGATGTGATCAAAGGCCATGTACAGAAGGAGGATGAACATCGATATGCCGAGATGCTTGGGATCAATCGTAACTCTAGTCTGCTCATGACTTTGATTGAACTTCAGACCGGATTAGATGCAATTAAAATTACGATTGAACAGCTACGTGAAGCAGTACATTCTCTGGAGAGTAATTTATGCAAAATGTTCATCAGTGAGCAACAACGCGGCATGTTTGCTTTATTACTGTTGTGGCCTGATCATCATCAAGGAGGCTCGGCGTTACAGGATAACCTGCATAATATTCATATAACACTGAGCAAAAGGTTCAACCTGGATATCGGTCTTTACGCAGGAACACTCGTCAAAGAAATTGGTGATGTCACACAATCCCTTATGGCGGCTGAAGAAGCAGCCAAGCATAAATATGCTGAAACTGGTGGTGTCGTACGTTATACGGAGATCAAGGACAAACCACTGTTTGTTTTCAATGTATACCAGGACGAGGTGGATCAATTAATTCTGAGCCTGGAAGAGGGGAATAGGTCAGCGTATCACAAGATTGTAGAAGAGAAATTTAAATTGTTTCATATGAATCGATTTTCTTCTCAGGCTGTATCGGGTTCTCTTTTGCGTTATATAACGGGTATTCTCGCTGTGGTCCATGAAATGGGTGGTAATGATGAAGGGTTGCAGCAGCTGAAGGAGCTCGCACAACAAAGTCATGAAGGTTGGAATTTACGACTATTGAAGAATGCATTTCTCATCGCGTTGGAGGAAGCCGAGGATTATGTCTCTCATTTACGAATGGAGCGATCCAAAGGAGATATCAGCAAGATCAAACGATATATTGATGCAAATTATACCGAGAACATCAATCTCAAAAGCATTGCTGCGCTCTTCTACATGAATCCCGTTTATCTAGGGCGATTATTCCGCAAAAGTTACAATCAATACTTCAATGACTATCTGCTGAACCTGCGGATTCAAGAGGCGAAGAAGTTACTGCGCCAAACGGATCTGAGAATGTACGAGGTCGCTGCACGCGTAGGATTTCAGAATGCGGATTATTTTGTAACCCAGTTTGAGAAATTAGTTAAGTTATCACCTACAGAGTATCGCAATCTCCTTATGGCAAATGAGCAGCGAGGTGCACAATGCCAAGATGGAACCTGAATTACATGAAGCTTCGAGATAAGCTACTGCTTATGTATGTCTTATCTGTGTTTATTCCCATCGTTGTTACCAATGTGGTGTTCTACAATGTCACATCCGCCAATATTCGTAGTCAGAAAACTCGTGATGCTGGCATGGCCTTGAACAATCTGAAGAACGACCTGCGGGTAACCATTGATCAGGGCGTCGGTCTCTCTTATTCGTTATATACTGACCCTGTATTCAACGACACCATCTCCCGTTCATTTCAAAGTCATTTTGAGTACATTGACGCTTATAATTCCTATCTAAAAGGGCAATTCTCCGGGCAAATGAATCAGGGGATTCGCTGGTATCAAGTGTATACCGATAATTCTACCATTTTATCTTCCGGTTATATTGATCGTTTAACTGACGATGTCCGCAACTCGGACTGGTACGTTCAATTTCAGGCATACTCCGCCCCTTATCCGGCATTGATCTCATCGGATCAGATGTTAAGTCTGGTTCAAAGGCTCGACAATCTGGACACTGGGGGGAGAGAGCAGTTACTTAAAATTGACCTGAATATGGATATGATCAAGCAGTATTTTCACAACAGCGGATTTGATGGAAAAGTGTATCTTCTTGATCCGGGGGGACACATCCAATTTTCAAATGATCCTACAGCAGAAGAAGCTCAGATAGGGAAACGTTACAGCGAGATCCAGTTTCCAAACAAAATGATTCCCTTTGAGATTACGTATACAGGTATTAACTATCTGGAAGGGTGGTCCCTGCATGGAGTGATGGATGAAGAAATTGTGTTGAAGGAGGTGCGGAAGTCCCGTTCCTTCGTCGTATGGCTGGCTTGCATTAATTTTGTCCTGCCTTCTATTATCATCGCGGCGATGTCCAGATCCATCCATGTCAGGCTGGTGCGTATTCTAAAACATATGAAAAAAGTAAAAACACAGAATTTCCAGACGATTCCGCCTGAAGATGCAAGAGATGAAATAGGTCAACTCACGATGGAATTTAATCGAATGACCGAGACGATCCATAACCTGATTCATGAGGTATATCTCGCCGACATCCAAAAGAAAGACCTGGAGTTGAAGCAGCAGGAAGCACAACTTCATGCGCTCCATAGTCAGATCAACCCACATTTTTTGTTTAATACGCTGGAGTCGGTACGTATGCGGAGCCTCATCAAAGGTGAGAAAGAGACTGCCAAAATCGTGCATAACATGGCCAAGATGTTCCGCAAGTCGATTAGTTGGAATCAGAATGATGTGACAGTGAAGGAAGAATTGGAACTCATCGAGAGTTTTTTGCAAATTCAGAAATACCGCTTTGGAGAAAAACTCCAATATACCATTGAGGCAGATCCTGCGGTACTGATGTACCGAATCCCCAAGATGGTTATCCTTCCCTTTGTTGAGAATGCAAGTATTCATGGAATTGAGTCATCTCCGGGTGTAGGCATCATTCAACTCTTTGTTTCAATGGAAAATGAACAGCTCCATATCAGACTAACGGATAACGGTATAGGGATGTCACAAGCAAAATTAGAAGAGTTGTTAAGTTACCTGGATCAAAACACCGATATGGGAGAGCATGTTGGCATGAAAAATGCGTATAGTCGCTTAAAACTTTGTTATAAAAATCACTTTACATTCGACATCCAGACATGGGAAGGAGAAGGTACGCGTATCCAAATTAAGCTTCCACTTGATCCATCAGCCATGCCAGGCGACTAAATACGAGGGATATACTTTTCAAAGTAGGAGGTACACTTTCATGGGTAACTTTGAAAGCGCTATCTTGATATATTGAGAAGGCTTAAAGACACAAACAATACTTTAAGGGGGCATTTGCTACATGTTTAGAAAAAAAAACATTATAACAGGTCTGGCCATTTTACTGGCTGTAACCCTGGCAGGTTGTAATAAAGCCAGCCCGGAAGCCTCCTATCCTGACAGTAATGACAACACCCCGGTCACCTTTAAATATTTCACGTTTGGCGGTGGCAAGAAGGACATTCTGGCAAGCAGCACGACCATTGGCAAGAAGCTACAGGAGCAAACAGGCGTTGACTGGAAGATGGAATATCTGGTGGGCGACGGTGCAACCAAGGCAGGTGTAATGATTGCGAGTGGGGATTACCCCGACATCATCGACTCCAGTGGTGAAATGGCCAAATTGATGGATGCAGGATCTTTTATCCCGCTGGATGAACTGATCGATCAATATGGGCCTAACATCAAGCGGGTATACGGGTCTTATATGGACAAATTCAGACAGGAGGATGGAAAGATATACTTCTTGCCATACACTGCCAACATCGGTTATGTGTCAGAGCCTAATTTTCAGACCGGCTTTTATATTCAGCGTGCTGTGTTAAAAGAGTTTAACTATCCCAAGATCAAAACGCTGGACGAATATTTTGACTTGATTGAGCAATACAAGCAAAAGCATCCGCAGATCGATGGAAAAGAAACCATCGGCTTCGCCACACTTGCTGGTGAATCGGGCAGCTTTTTCACCCTGCTAAATCCGGCTATGCATCTGGCAGGTTATCCAAACGATGGCAGTGTGATGGTGGATATGCAGAGTCATGAAGCCAAACTGGTAGCCGGATCTGATTATCAGAAACAATGGATTCAGAAGCTGAGCGAGGTTAACGCACAGGGGATGTTTGATCCAGAATCCTTCACAATGAACCAGGATCAGTATCTCGCCAAGTTGACGTCCGGTCGGGTGCTGGGATATTTCAGTTACTCCTGGCAAGTTGGAGACGCAACGAACAACCTCAAGAAGGCTGGTATTGACGATAAACGATACGTATCTCTACCGATCGTATTTGATGACAGTGTCAAAGACCAGTATGTGGACCCGCCAGGTTTTGTGAACAACTACGGTGTCGGAATTACCGTAAATGCCAAAGATCCTGTGCGAATTATTAAATATTTTGATAATTTGCTCAAGGAAGAAAACCAGATTCTGGTTCAATGGGGTGTTGAGAACGAGACGTATAGTGTGAATGATGAGGGTCGCTTTTACTTTGAAAATGATGACCAACGCAAGGCACATGAAGATCCGGAATTAAGTCGTAAATTCGGCTTTGACTATTTTAATTACAGCTGGCCTCGTTACGGCAATAACTCCGTGCTGGAGGATGGCAACGCCTATGGACCGGGCAACCAACCAGAAGTGGCTACCTTTAGTTACACGGACGGTGACAAGCTGTTGTTAGAGAAATATGGTGTGGAGACATTCACAGAACTATTCAGCACACCGGATGAGCGTCCTTGGTCTCCTGCTTGGTCTATTGCACTGGAGCAGGGCTCTCCTGAACAGATTTTTATCACCAAGGCAGAAGACCTCCAGAAGAAATATTTACCCAAAATGATTATGGATTCGCCTTCCACTTTCGAGAACACATGGAATGAATATATGAGTCAATTGAATCAACTCGACAAGAAAACATACGAAGCTACGATAACACAGGCAGTTAAGGATCGTGTAGCTGGCAAATGGTGAGTGTAATCCACGAGAGAAAACACGGAACGGGGGAATATTCACATGTTAAAACCAAAATTTAGAACAGCGGGTTTAGCTGTATTACTAACAGCTTTGCTGGCTGGGTGCAGTCAAAACAGTTCGTCATCAGCGCCTTCAGCCACAGGTGATGATGAGAACAGTCCAGTCACGTTCTCGTATTACATGTTCTCTCCAGGCAAGAAGGATGTTCTGGCAAGCGAAACTACCATCGGTAAAGCGTTGCAAGAGCAGACGGGTGTGGACTGGAAGATGGAATATCTGGTAGGTGATAGTGCTACAAAAGCCGGTGTCATGATTGCCAGTGGAGACTATCCTGATGTCATTAGCTCCAGTGGTGAGATGTCCAAGTTACTGGATGCAGGTGCCTATATTCCGCTGGATGATCTAATTGAGGAATACGGTCCTAATATCAAAAGGGTGTATGGACCATATTTCGATAAAATGAAAAATGCCGAAGATGGAAAAATCTATGCCCTGCCTTATACGGCTAATCAGGGTGAGTATTCAGGTAGCCCAAATGTGGGCGGAGGAGCTTTCTGGATTCAACGATCTGTGCTCAAAGAGTTTGATTATCCCAAGATCACTACACTGGATGAATATTTTGATCTAATTCAGGATTATAAGGAAAAACATCCAACTGTCGACGGTGCAGACACAATCGGATTTGTGTCACTTGCGGGTGTGGCTAATAACTTCTTCACACTGCAAAATCCAGCGATGCATCTTGCCGGTTATCCGAACGATGGCAGTGTCATGGTCGACATGACTACCCATGAGGCAAAAGTTGTCGCCGGAACAGATGCCCAGAAAAAATGGATTCAGAAGTTGAATGAAATCAATGCTCAAGGCATGCTTGATCCGGAATCCTTTACGATGAACAAAGACCAGTATTTGGCCAAGCTGACTTCGGGTCGTGTGTTAGGATACTTCAATTATGGCTGGCAGATTGGGGATGCATCGAAAAACTTGCTCTCTGCAGGCATTGATGAGAAGCGCTACGCTCCACTTCCGATTGTGTTTGATGAAGGAATCAAGGATCAGTATGTGGATCCTCCCGGCTTTGTCAACAACTATGCAACAGGTATCTCGGTGAATGCCAAAGACCCTGTTCGTATCATCAAATATTTCGATAATTTGCTGAAGGAAGAGAATCAGGTTCTGGTGCAATGGGGAATCAAGGATGAGACGTACAGTGTGGATGAAAAGGGCAGATTCTATTATGTAAATGAAGATCAACGCAAGGCTCATGATGATCTGGAGCTCAGCCGTAAATTCGGGTTCACCTACTTTGGGACAGACTGGCCGAAATATGGCGGTGAATCTACACTAACCGATGGTAACGCTTATAGCCCTGGCAACCAGCCGGAAGTGGCCGCTGCATCTTACACCGAGGGAGATAAGAAATTCCTTGAAGCCTACGGTATCCAAACCTTTAGTGAATTGTTTAACAAACCGGAAGAGCGGCCTTGGTTCCCGGCATGGTCCATCGCATTGGAGCAAGGATCACCTGAACAGATCTTCACGACCAAATCGGATGATTTGCAACGTAAATACTTGCCGGAAATGATCTTGGGAGCACCATCGAATTTTGATAAATTGTGGGATGCCTACATGGCTGAACTGAACAAATTGGATAAAGCTGGTTATGAAGCGACCATTACCAAAGTTGTGAAGGATCGTGTTGCAGGAGAATGGTAATACGAACACTTTAAGTGCGTGTTCAATAAGACCGGTTTTCAACAACCTCTTTAAAACAAACTGTTACATGCGCAGGAGAAGACGAAAGAGCATAAACTCCGGCTTCTCCTCGCATGAATAACAGCACAGGAAAGGAGCAGGTTCACCGTGGAGAAACCTAATGTCTCCCTTAACTCGACGCCTCCGGCCTCGAGTCCGAAGGGAACCAGAGCACACTCGTTCTTTAAGCGACTTGTGCAACAACGAACGCTTGCCTGGATGTGTATTCCTTTTGTCATCTGGGCTTTTATCTTCAAGTACCTGCCGTTATGGGGATGGACCATGGCTTTTCAGAATTTCAAACCGGCAAGGTCCTTCTCGGATCAGCAATGGGTAGGTTGGCAACATTTTAGTACGTTATTTGAAGACAATACCTTCTACCGGGTGCTGCGAAATACACTCGTTATGAGTTCCATTAAACTGGTGTTGGGATTTGTGACAGCAATTACGCTGGCTCTCTTGTTGAATGAGCTGAAAAATGTCATATTTAAACGTTTTGTGCAAACCGTCAGTTATCTGCCTCACTTTATCTCGTGGGTTGTTGCTTCCAGCATTGTATTAACAGTCCTGTCACCAGACGGAATTATCAATCTGCTGCTGATGAAGCTTCACCTGATTGACAGTCCGGTACTATGGATGGGGAAAGGAGAATACTTCTGGGGTATTCTGGGGGCAACTGAGGTCTGGAAAGATGTCGGTTGGAACACCATTATCTATCTGGCAGCAATTACGGCAATTGATCCGGCGCAATATGAGGCTGCCGAGATTGATGGAGCCAGTCGCTTCAAACGGATGTTATATATCACCCTGCCTGGCTTGAAACCGGTTATTGTGATCTTGTTGATCATGAACATGGGAAGTATTCTTGAATCCGGATTCGAACCGCAATATCTGCTGGGTAACGGGATGAATATGGACTATTCGGAGAATCTGGACATCTTTGTACTCAAATATGGATTAGGGATGGGGAACTTTTCCTTAGGTACAGCAGCTGGCATATTCAAAACGGTGGTCAGCTTCATCTTCCTTTTCTCAGCGAACTATATAGCGAAAAAAATGGGAGAGAGCAGACTATTCTAAAAGGAGGCCTATGCCATGCGTAAAGGAAACACATCCCGCTTGCGGAATAGCAGCACCGGGGATCGAGCGTTTGACACTTTTAACATCATCTTCATGGTATGTTTGATGATTGTGACGATTTATCCCTTTGTTAATATGATTGCCGTATCCTTCAATAATGCAAACGATGCCATTCGGGGTGGAATATATCTATGGCCTCGTGTATGGACACTGGACAACTACAAATACATTTTTGGCGAATCCGATATTTATCACGCAACTCTGATCTCGGCGCTGCGTACGATCATTGGAACCGTGGTGTCCGTCTTCTGTACAGCCATGCTCGCGTATACGGTTAGTCGTCAGGAATTTGTGCTTCGCAAGTTTGTTACGATGTTTTTTGTATTCACCATGTATTTCAGCGGGGGGTTGATCCCCGGTTATCTGCTGATTCGAGACCTTGGATTGATCGGTTCCTTCTGGGTATATATCATTCCGGGTGTAATCGGTGTCTTCAATATGATCGTCATCCGTTCATTTATTGAGGGTCTTCCTGAAGGCATTCTGGAGTCAGCCCGTATTGACGGGGCAGGGGAGTTCACGACATTTATCCGCGTTGTCCTGCCGCTAACGATTCCCGCAATGGCAACCGTATCACTCTTTGTAGCTGTGGGACAATGGAATTCCTGGTTCGATGTATTCCTGTACAACTCTTCCAATAAAGAATTAAGCACATTGCAATACGAATTGATGAAGATTCTGCAAACTTCGACGACCTCAGCGACTTCATCAGCAAGTGATGCTTATCAGTCTGCCGAAAGCAATGCAACGGCGGTCACACCAACCTCGATTCGAGCGACCATGACCATTATTGCAAGTGTTCCTATTCTGATGGTGTATCCGTTCTTACAGAAATACTTTGTACAGGGCATGACGATTGGCGGTGTAAAGGGTTAGTCATGACCTGAATAATTTCATAGAAGTATGAAAACGCAACAAACTATACCGTAGTAACGTCTATTCATCCATAGAATACAACAGGAGTGAAACAAATGCATGTAAAATGGATGACGATTATTGGTGCCGTTGTTGGCTCTATGCTTATAGGGGTGGGAACGGCAGCTGCGGAAGAAACGTTTGTTGATCTAAAGTATTCAAAGTGGGCAGAGGATGGCATCACGTATATGGCGAAACGGGGAACAGTAGCCGGATACGGCAATGGGATCTTCAAGCCAGAGGCACTTGTGACAAGGGCACAAGCTGTCACTTTTATGGTGCGCGAGCTCTATTCAGATCAGCTTCAAAGAGCAGTGGAAGGCACAACTTATTCCGATGTTCCAACTACACATCCTTTCCATCGAGAAATCATGATAGCTGCTAAAAATGGACTTGCAAGTGGTTTTCCTAACGGAACTTTCCATCCGGACGCACCACTTAGCCGCGCAGAGACTGCGGCCTTCCTTACACGGGCATATGCACTCGTGGAAGGTAAGAACGCCGCAAAATGGACAGACACGGACAGGCATTGGGCAGCAGCACCCATTCTTATTATGAGTTCAAACGGCTTGGTCGGCGGTTATTCAGATGCCACCTTCCGTCCGAATCAAGCTGTCACGCGTGCTGAATATGCCGTATTTATGGCGAGAGTAATTCGCTTCGAACGTGAAGCGGCCATTCGGACACAAGATTGGGACAAACTGATATCCTATATGACGGTAAGCGAGCAAGTTGGTCAGATGCTTATGCCCGACATTAGGCAATGGAATGGTAAAGCGACAACGACCGTTAATGAGGGGCTGAAACGCACGATCCATGATCAGGACTTGGGCGGACTTATTCTTTTTGACAAAAATATTGTAGACGTGACGCAGCTTACAACGTTCACACATGATATACAAAGAGAAGCAGGTGATATTCCTCTATTTCTTAGCATCGACCAAGAAGGAGGCGTTATTAAGCGAATACCAGGCGGTACGAACCTGCCAGGTCAAATGGCGCTTGGCGCAACTGGAGATGCAACACTAGCCGAAGCAGCTGGTCAGCTGACAGGGGAGGAGCTGAAGGCACTGGGACTGCAGATTAATTTTGCGCCAGTGCTGGACATCAACAGCAATCCAGATAACCCCATCATTGGTATACGGTCGTTTGGCTCGGATGCGGATTTGGTGACACGGCTTGGTCTGGCAACAATAAAAGGGCTACAGCAATCAGGGGTGATGGCGGCAGTTAAGCATTTTCCGGGACATGGAGATACAACGGTAGATTCCCATCTTGGTATGCCTGTGCTTGCCCATAACCGAGAACGGCTTGATGCGGTCGAATTAAAACCGTTTCGGGCTGCGATTGAAAATGGGGTAGAGATGATTATGACCGCGCATATTGCTTTCCCTGCCATAGACAACGAACATGTCACTTCGCTCAAGGACGGTGAACGTGTGCCGATTCCTGCCACCTTATCGAAAAAGGTACTGACAGGACTTCTTCGCGGAGAGCTTGGATATGAAGGTCTCATTGTGTCCGATGCCTTTACCATGAATGCAATTGCAGAGCATTTTGGGGAGAATCAATCGGTGGAACGCGCCGTTTCCGCAGGTGTTGATATCATCCTTATGCCAAAAGATTCAGCAGCGGCCCATCAAACGCTGGTGAACGCGGTGAACAAAGGAACGATTAAGGATGAAACCATACATGCATCTGTGAAACGAATCTTGAAGATGAAAGCGAAATATGGTTTGTTTGAAGACAGTCAAACTCTTGCCCAAAAGCTAACTAAGCTTAAAGGTATCATCGGATCGAAGGCACACCGAGCAGTGGAGCAGACAATCGCAGAGCGAGCGGTCACTGTACTCAGCAGTCGCGAAGGTGTGCTTCCTGATCCAATTAAACAAGGCGACCGGGTTGTTATTGTTGCAGCCGAGCAGGAACAGGCGAAACAGCTTGAAAAACAACTGTTGCAAGCCGCTAATAACCTGTCGTTAAAGACTGAAATATCACTTGTTGGTCAAGGCAAAATGAATGAAACGCTCCAGGCAATTGGCAAGGCGAATTATGTCATTCTTGCTTCTTACCAATTCCGTAACGTGGCCAGCCAGTTCGGTTGGAGTGAGTATCAAACCTTGATTAATGCGATGAACAAGAGTAGTCAGCGATACACGCTGATTTCACTCGGTAACCCATACGAGATGATCTATTTGCAGAACGTGCGCTCGGGGATTGCTGTATATGGGAAGCAGGAACCCAATACGTCTGCCGGGATCAAAGTATTGCTTGGTCAACTGAAAGCTGTAGGACAGTTGCCCGTACTAACGGATTAACGCTTAATTAATGAAGCAAAAAAACGGATTCCAGCATACGGAATCCGTTTTTTATTTCAAACTTTTGTTTTATCGATCCATCTACCAAACCATCACTCGGGTATTTCCTCGCTACAAACAAAATGAAGCAGCATCTTCACAAATTGCTCCGTCATCCGCATATCCAATGAATTATCATGAGCAGCACGAATAGTTACCATGCGCTGGAGCATGCCCATCATCGTTGTGAAGATAAACTGAGCCAGATCTAACGGAGGGGATGGATTCTTAATACTCCCGTCAACAACGCCTTGGGATAAAGCGCCCATCAGGAAATGTTTTTCTTTCCCGTTCTGGTTGAACTTATCATACTCTTCTCTTAATTCAGGACTAAAATCATACATCTCATAGTTGATATCAAATAATTGAATAAACCGGATGTAGTCTGGATGATCCTGGGCATAAACAACCCATGCATTCAACATGACCTTGAGTTGTTCTCGTCCATTCAAGTCCTTCGTTGATGCACAGCTAACCTCATCCGTTAAATGTTCGATCAGTTGCATCTGAATGGCTAAAAGAAGCTCATCCATAGACTGAAAATGTTTATAAAAGGTCACTCTACTAAGTTCAGCTTTTGTACATACATCCTTAATCTTCACCTGGAGCAATCCATATTTCAAAAAAAGCTCCTTACCTGCTGCAATCAAATCATCACGATGTTTATTTCCCAATTGTTGATGCCAGTTTTCATTCACTTGTATACAATTGTCCTTTCTTCGAACGAAATGCGTTCAAGGTCAGTCCGAGAGAAGCGAGTAGCATAATTGCACCAAAAATATACGGGAAGTTTATGTTTTTGTCAAACAATAGCCCTGCGATCAGCGGGCCAATCACCGTTCCGAGACTGGAAAATGTAGTATTCAAACCCGATGCATAACCTTGCCGATCTCCTGCATTTTTGGATATTAACGTGCTGACCGAAGGCCGCAAAAACGAATTAAAGGCAAAGAATAAGGCAGAAGCGAACAGCAGAAAAACTAGGTTGACCTTAATTAACATTAACAATAAAGCTATGGGTGTGACTATTAAGGAGAGACGGATCAACTTAACTTCACCGATTCTCTGTACGAACCAATCTAAAAGCCAGATCTGCACAACGATACCGATAATCGCGCCCAAAGTAATAATGATGGAGATTGTTGCAGCGTCGAATCCGTATTTTTGCTCTGCAAAAAGCGCGAATACTGTCTCATAACTCATGAGACCAAAGGTCATGACAAGCAACACAATCAAGTATTTGAAATAGGGGACTTTAAAAGAACTCCAGATTTTCTTGCCCAAGTGATCTCCTTTTTGAAGACGGATGGAGACCGTTCTTTTCTCCGGGGGAAGTGTCTCAGGCAATAGCAACGTCATTAGGGCCGCAATCAGTCCCAGCCCCGCTGCGAAGAAATAGGGCATGCGAATGCCCATCTCGGCGATGAGACCGCCCAGACCAGGTCCCAGAACCATCCCCAAGTTCATAGCTGCGCCGAAATAGCCCATACCTTTTGCACGTGTCTCTGGCGTTGTAATATCGGCGACATATGCGAGGTTGGCAGGAACCATTAAACCGAGACTTATTCCACCGATAAACCGTGCGACATAGAGGAACGGCAATGACGTCGACAGCGCAAATATGATATCTGAAATGACAGACAGAAACATACCTGCGATGATCAACTTTTTGCGTCCAAATCGATCAGACAGTTGTCCCCCGAGAGGGGAAAAGAAGAATTGAGCGGCACCGAAGGCTGCAACTAAAAATCCTGCTACTGTGCCTCCCGCATGAAAAAGCTTCAAATACTCCGGCAATATGGGGATAAGCATCCCTTGCCCCAATAAAGCGATAAACAGATTTAACATCAGAATGAACAGTGGAAAGCGAACTGATTTTGGTAATGTACTCATGTACGTCATTAACCCCTTCATTTACAACTTGTTAACCTTTACATTATGTAAACCATTTTAAATGATTTAAAGGAAATATGTAAATCTTTTTTTTAGTGAGTAGAGTTATAATTGAATTCATATGGAGGTGGGAACACGTGAAATTAGAGGAATTGTTTACGGTACATGTGAACATCGAAGAATCATTTGATTTGCAGAATAGCGAAGATGATTCGGTTGTCATGATTACTTTTACAGGCAGCGTAACCGGAAAGTACTTTGAGGGAATTGTGTTGGGTGGAGGAGTAGATACGCAGATCATCGGGAAGAATGGTGGTCCGCATACGCTATCGGCAAGATACATGCTCCAAGGAACCGACAACGCAGGCCATTCCTGCAAAATTTATATCGAAAATAACGGAAATATTGATAAAACGCTGAAAACTGCTTTATTTCGTACTTCCCCCAAAATGATTACAGACAGCAAAGCCTTATCCTTCTTGAACCGTGAGGCACTTATTGGAGAAGGTCATCCGACGGAGTCAGGGATAGATATAAAAATATATAGGGCGCTATGATAGTGCGAGACATGTGATAACTATTTTGTTCATGTGTCTCGGAGCAAGATAGCCGGTTATGCAGATCGAGAGTCGCTAAGGAGCGGCTCCTTTTGTCGTATGAGACTTTACGTCAATATTTATATGTACTCTTTTACAATTAATTAACATAGGATGGATACGGCGCAGACACTTCTCACCTATAGTATGATGAGCGAAAATAAACCAATATCAGGCGGAATAAGGAGAAAACTATTCATTATGATGATCAAAAAAATCGGGATTTCAGTAGCATCACTCGCCATCTTAACGTCCGTAAGTGTGTTTGACGTCTATGGTGCAGGCTCCAAACGCATGATCGAAGTTTCTGAACAATCGGCTAATGTGGTTGTGAACGGACAAAGGGTGGAAGGCGAATCATTTCTCTACAATGGGGTCACTTATGTACCTGCAAGAGCGATTGGTGAAGCCTTGGGGCAAGAGGTAGACTGGGATAACAACACCCAATCGGTGTTTGTTGGACAAAAAATGGATGATCAGCAGGGATACCGCGGTACCAAAACGCCATATCCTTTTAAGGAAACAAGTTACACAAAAGCTCCTATTGGATATGAACCCATATTTATTAACTACATAGGGAGACATGGTTCCAGACATCTATCCAGTTCCAAGTACGACAAGACGTTATTTGAACTGCTCGACATCGCTGAAAAGGACGGGCAGATCACTAATCTGGGCAAAGAGCTGAAGAAGGAAATTGGCAATCTGATGAAGGTTGAAAAAGATCATTATGGATTGTTATCCACTACGGGTGGGGAAGAATTGAAAGGAATAGGGGCCAGAGTTGGGCAGAATTTCAAAGAACTTTTTACATCGGATAAAAAAGTGATTGCACAAGCAACCTTCAAAGATCGAACGCCGCAGAGCAGAGATCAGTTTATTGACGGGTTAAAGGAAAGCTTGGGAGATAACAAGGTAGACATTCTGGCTTCAGCTTTTGAAGAAGGGAAAGACCCCTATCTACGGCCCTACGACCTAGCGACAAAGTATAATGAGTACGTAGAAGATGGAGACTGGGTTAAGTTATACGAGGATTATGTCACACAGAGCACTGGAACGCGTTATGCAAAAGAGGTCCTTCTGCAATTTTTCTCTGAAGACTTTTATCAACGGCTGAACGCTGGAGAGTTTGAACTGAAAGATGAGAAGGGAAAAGTGAAGCTCAGCAACCCAACCGAGGCTGCTTCTAATCTATATGAACTCTACATCATTTCTTCGAATATTAAAGGAGAAGGTGACTTCGAATTCGGGCGGTATTTCACGGCTAATCAGTTAAAATGGTACGAGAGCATTGACAATATCAATGATTTCTATGAAAAAGGTCCATCTTTAACCTCAACGGATCTGCCGCAAAATATCATTGCACCTCTGGTCAAAGAGTTGATCGTGTCTACCGACCAGTCCATTCAGCAGAAAGACACGGCTGGTATATTTCGTTTTGCTCACGCAGAAACCATCATTCCACTATCTTCATTCCTAGATATCGCCGGAGCTAATGTGAGTATCGACAAACCGCAGGACGTGACCCAAAACTGGAATGGCTCGGTTATCTCACCAATGGGAGCAAATATTCAATGGATTCTTTATTCCAATGGTAAGGATGTTCTCGTGAAAATGCTTAGAAATGAAGAAGAGATCGCGTTCCCGATTGAAACAAAGACCTATCCGTACTATAAATGGGAAGATGTAAAAGCATATTACCAAAACAAACTGCAGAAGGTAGGCGTAAGCTTGGACAGCAGTTTGGAAGACAACATTGAGCTTTTACAGAAGAAATTCTAATCGGTGAAACGATATGCATTTTATATGAAAATAAAGACGAAGATGAAGAAAGCAACTCCTCTCCATGGGGCTGCTTTCTTTTTTTGCATTTTGAATGAAATGGACCAGTAAAAAAATCCTAAAACAAAATGTGACCAAATGCCGTCCGTAAGAGTGTTAGAGGTATAAAGGAGGGCATACCAACCATGCAGCGATCAGTGCCCCAGCTGGGCGATCATGTGATGAAAGTCTATGAGACATACGCGGATACGCTGTTCCGGATTGCCATGGTGCACCTCGGCAGACGAGAAGACGCGGAGGAAGCCACTCAGGATACCTTCATCAAACTAATAGAAAAAGCCCCTACGTTCAACGATGCGGAGCATCAAAAAGCATGGTTGATTCGGGTCATCACCAATCATTGCAAATCCTTATTAGGCAGAGGCTGGCGCAAACGGGAGGTCAAGCTGGAGGGAGTCGATCCTCTTACAACAGACAACCCTGAAGATCACGCGCTGATCGAACTTGTGCTGTCACTGCCCGTCAAGTATAGATCGGTGGTTCATCTGTATTATTACGAAGATTATCCGATCCGAGAAATCAGCGAGATCCTGGAGATTAGCGAATCAGCAGTGAAAATGAGATTGAAACGAGGAAGACAGCTGTTAAAACTGGAGCTGGAAGGAGAGGAACTGTAATGAACGAAGAACAATTCAAACAAAACTATAAGAAAGCGGTGGATCATATGAAAACAAACGAACAAATGAAAAAACGGGTAGAGCAATCCTTAAACACGCAACATCAGGGACCAAAACGTCAACGTAAACCATTATACATTGCAGCAAGTGTTGTTATCGCTGCTAGCATTGGATTGGCTGCGCCAAGTGTATGGCAACAATTCAATGGACCAGCCACACCAACACAACAGGTGGCAGCGGTGACTCCAGGCGCGTCGTTTGACCCGATCGTGATTCCGAAGATGGAGTTGCCGAGTTCACAGGGCAAAGGCGCGATGGCTGATATGATGCAACTGGTTGTATATGGAGGAAGCGTATATACACAGTCCCCAACATTGCTTGAAGGTGCAAATGCACTCAGCCTGCGGGGGGATAAACTGGGTACCACCACTGGCGGCATTGATGAGCTGAGCGGCCAGGATAAATATACGGAGCTTGCTTCCAACATTGGCGAAGCGGACATCTATGCGGTCAATGGCTACGACAAGGATTTCCGCATCATGTCTTACACCGAGATCGATGGTCAGGTGTATGCTCAGTTATTCGACAAGAACAACGGGATCACCATTGGTACTGGTGCCGACCTGATCGGCAAGCTTCATCTCGAAGGCAACATCGCCTCGGCGCAATGGGAGACGTTTAATAGCTGGAACAATGGATTGCAGCAGCTTCAACCGTTAGCAGCGGATGAAGCACTGGACAGCTTTATCTCATCGCTAAATGCTGCCAAACCGATCGCAACGAGCCCGGAGTTGGAAGAGAACCTCTACGGGAAGGAAGATCGCAAGATCATCTATCTCACGCTGGAAGACAAAACGCAGGTCCCACTGGTTCTGTTTGGTGAAGAAGCTCTGGTTCGTTATGGTAATGTTCCGGCATTCCTGGAAGTGGAGAAAGGCGCGTTCCAATCATTCTGGGACAGCTTGGGCGAGTAAGGCGAAGACAGTAACATGGCTGCACCAAGAAGAGCGAACAGGGCACGCAAGTGCTTTGTTCGCTTTTTTCATCAACAAACAATCATTTGATAGGATTAGGCAATAAAATGATATGAATAGGATATGGATTCTTTCCTCTTTCAATGTAAAATGGGTACACCTAGTTTTAACTAAAAAGAAACAGGAGGTTAGATGAATATGAATCGAATCGAAAAAAGCCAGGAAACATATAAAAGGCTATTCGGCGAGGGAGTTCCAGCGGCATATGCTACAGATCCTGAATTTCAGGACATATTAAGTCGCTTCATATTTGGTGAAATTTTTGATCAAGGTACTCTTGACGATAAGCAACGTGAGCTTATTACTTTGGTCGTACTGGCTACTAATCAAACGTTGCCACAGCTCAAAGCACATACTCGTGCAGCGCTAAATGTTGGGTTGACTCCAACGGAGATCCAAGAAGCAATCTATCAATGCGCACCTTATTTGGGATTCCCCAAAACCTTAAATGCCATATCGGAAATGAATGAAGTGTTCAAAGAGCGAAATGTTGCACTGCCTCTTGAAAGTCAAAAACGGGTTGAAGAAGATAATCGCTTTGACAAAGGATTTGGTATTCAAAAAGAGATTTTTGGCGATATTATTGAGAAAAACCGGGAAAATGCCCCGTCAAATCAGAAGCATATCCAGGACTATCTTTCAGCATTTTGCTTTGGTGACTTCTATACCCGCGGTGGTCTGGATCTGAAAACACGAGAGCTGCTTACTCTTTGTATACTAAGTGCACTCGGAGGTGCGGATAGTCAAGTCAAAGCACACGTTCAGGGTAACATCAATGTTGGCAATAATAAAGAAACCATGATCACCGCTCTAACTCACTGCCTTCCCTACATGGGATTTCCTCGAACACTAAATGCTTTAGCCTGCGTTAATGAGATCATTCCAGAGAAATAATCTTCTTTATTTGAAGCAACAGACAGTTGATTATCCCAATCAACTGTCTTCTTCTGGTTAACAGGAAGGTATAGTAAAGAAATGAATGATTCAGTAGACACTTAAATGAACGTAAATCAGGAGGAATTATGGAGTTAAGAGTACTTCGATATTTTTTGACAGTAGCTCGAGTAGAAAATATCACACATGCTGCAACGATCTTACATGTGACACAGCCAACGTTAAGCAGACAGTTGGCTGATCTGGAAAAAAATTTAGAAACTCAATTGTTTATACGCGGGAAAAGTAAAATAACACTTACAGATGCAGGCATGCTTCTACGTCAAAGAGCAGAAGAAATTCTCACACTTGCGGATAAAACAGAGAAAGAGTTTAAAGATCAGAACAACCTGGTTGGAGGAACCATATCGATCGGGAGTGTTGAATCATTAACGTCCAATGTTATTTTACAATTATTAAAAGACTTCAATATGGAGTATCCGCAGGTTAAATATCACATCTATAGTGGAACGGGGGATGATATAAAGGAGCGAATCGATAAAGGACTGCTCGATGTGGGCATTTTGTTAGAGCCCATTCACATTGAGAAATACGATTTCATCAGACTGCCCCAGAAGGAACGCTGGGGAGTCCTTATGAAGACCTCATCACCTCTTGCCCAGAAAGAATATGTCACTTCAACCGATTTAGCCGGAGTGCCTCTGCTCATATCCAGCCGATCTGTCGTACAGAATGAGATTGCAAGCTGGTTTGCCGATGAGTATGCACATTTAAACTTTGTTGCGACCTATAATTTAATATCTAACATACTTAACCTCGTAGAGGAGGGGTTAGGGACGGCCATCTGTATTGAGGGTGCGCTTGCAATGAAGCAGTCTGACACATTATGCTTTCGATCTTTTCAACCGGAACTTCAGTTTCCAACAGTGATTGTCTGGAAAAAACATAAGGTATTCAGTCAAACGGAGGTACGTTTTTTGGAACATATCAGGCATGCCTTTCAGGCATAATAAAGTATGAATTATAGGTATTGGCTATAGCTGTTTATCAGATGATATTTTAAAGGTGTAATGAATGCAGCCTTTATGTATTTCAGATAAATAGCTTTTTTTATTGCAAAGAGAAGTTATTTAGAGCGCTTTTGGTCTCATTCATTTAGATGGCAACAACAAGAGGGGGCATTATTGGATGAGCAAGAAATACGAGAAGTTGGCTCAAGATATTGTAGAGAAAGTGGGCGGTAGTGAGAATGTATCCACTCTGACTCACTGTATGACTAGGCTTAGATTTGCACTGAATGATACTAATAAAGCAGATCAAAAAGCGCTTAAATCGTTTGACGGTGTTATTGATGCGGTTGAGAGCGGCGGACAATTTCAAGTCGTCATCGGCACACATGTTGAAGGCGTTTACAAAGAAGTGATCAAGCATCTTCAACCTAACGCGAGTTCATCGGGTGAACCAACTGATGTTAAGAAAGTTAGTATTTTGGGGAAATTAATCGATTTCGTCTCGGGGACATTTAGTCCGATTGTCCCTGCTATAGCTGGGGCTGGTATGATCAAGGCATTACTCGCTCTACTTATTTTGTTCAACTGGATTTCAAAAGATTCCCAAACCTACTATGTCGTAAGTCTTATGTCAGATGCTATTTTCTACTTTTTACCATTCTTGCTGGCGTTTTCAGCTGCAAACAAACTAAAATGCAGTCCCGTCTTAGCACTCGTTTTAGCCGGTGTTTTACTCCATCCCAACTTGACACAATTGCGTTTGGATGGGTCTGACGTAAGTGTTTTTGGAATCCCGCTAACTCTTGTATCTTATAGTTCTTCTGTAGTTCCAATTCTCTTAATAGTTTGGTCACAATCATATATTGAATCGTTGTTTAAAAGGATCATTCCGAATGCAGTGAAAGTTATTTTTGTTCCCATGTGCACTATTTTAGTAACGGGAATTCTTGCCTTAACCGTGTTGGGACCACTGGGGTCATTTTTCGGAACGTATTTAGCGATGGGCTTTGACTTCTTGGCCGCACATGGTAGCTGGCTGGTTATTTTCCTGGTTGCAACCTTCTGGCCAATACTGGTTATGTTTGGGCTGCACCATAATATTGTGCCTCTATCCATTGCTCAAATCACCACATCAGGTTATGAGAATATCCTCGGTCCTGGGGCGATGATCAATTGTATAGGTCAAGGTGTTGCGGCATTAGTTGTAGGGATGAGAACCAAGGATAAAGCATTAAAACAAATTTCTGCTTCCAGTGGGATCACAGCGTTGATGGGCATCACGGAACCAGCTCTTTACGGCGTAAACTTACCGAAGAGATACCCACTTGTCGCGGGTATGATTGGAGCTGCCAGTGGGGGACTCTTTGCAGGGCTAATGGATGTTTCTCGTTACGCAACAGGCGCTTCAGGAATCCCGGCGATTCCTCTGTACATTGGTGAAAATATCTGGAATCTATATAACATTTTGATCGCACTTGTTATAACAACTGTCGTAACTGCTGTGCTTACCTATTTACTCAGTTTGAAATATGAAAAAGATGCACCTTCACAGAACACTGTTTCAAATGCGAACGAAGTGAGTGGGGTTGCGGATGAAGTCATTACAATTAAAGATTCTGTTATTGCAACGCCACTTAAAGGTCAGCTTATTCAACTTCAGGATGTACAAGATGTAGCGTTTGCCTCAGAGGCAATGGGTAAAGGAATTGCTATTGAACCTAGCGAGGGGAAAGTCATTGCTCCATTTGATGGCATGATTGTATCTCTATTTCCTAAGAAACATGCTATTGGACTATTATCCGATGAAGGAGTCGAAATTCTTATTCATGTCGGCTTAAATACGGTAAAGCTGAACGGAAAATATTTTGAAGCGTTCGTTGAAGAAGGTCAGAGAATTACAAAAGGACAGACCTTGCTGACTTTTGATCTGGACAAAATTAGACAAGAAGGATATGTCACTCAAACGCCCGTCATTGTAACCAATTCGTATAGTTACTCGGATGTGATCGCAGAGACTAGTCCCAAAAATATTGATTTTAACAATACATTGTTGGTTGTCAAAGCTTAACAAAACTACAGGTTAGGAGTGTGTTTTAATGACTTTAAGAAAAGACTTTTTGTGGGGTGGGGCAGTTGCTGCTAACCAATGTGAAGGTGGATATGCAGAAGGCAACAAGGGACTATCCACAGTTGATGTAATCCCGGCAGGGAAAGATCGTGTTCCTGTCATGCGAGGACAGTTAAAAATGTTGGAGTGTGATCAAGAACATTTTTATCCGAGTCATGAGGCTATTGATTTTTATCATCGGTATAAAGAAGACATTGCTTTATTTGCAGAGATGGGCTTTACGTGTTTCCGTTTATCTTTGGCATGGACTCGGATCTACCCTAATGGAGATGACGAGTTACCCAACGAAGAGGGTTTGAAATTCTATGAAAATGTATTTGACGAATGTTTGAAGTATGGCATTGAGCCGTTAGTCACCATTACCCATTTTGATGTCCCTATTCATTTGGTGAAAACTATTGGATCGTGGAGAAGTCGAAAAATGGTGGATTATTATGAGAGACTGTGTGAAACGATCTTCACCCGTTATAAAGATAAAGTGAAGTATTGGCTTACCTTTAATGAAATTAACATGCTGTTGCATCTACCTTTTGGCAGCTCAGGCCTAGTGTTTGAAGAAGGTGAGAATGAGGATGCTGTGAAGTATCAGGCGGCTCATCATCAATTGATCGCAAGTGCAAAAGCAACTGAAATTGCGCGTAGAATTAACCCGGAAATTAAGATTGGCTGTATGTTAGCAGGTGCCAACACTTACCCGTATACATGTGCACCAGATGATGTCTGGAAAGCCATGACAAGAGATCGCGAGCACTACTTCTTCGTCGATGTACAGTCCCGAGGAGAATACCCAAACTATGCCAAGAAAATGTTAGAACGAATGAATATTCATTTAGCCATGGAAGACGGGGACGAGGAATGTTTGAAAAATAATACGGTTGATTTCGTTTCGTTCAGTTATTATGGTTCACGATTAACCAGTGCAGACCCGGAAGTAAACACACAAACGGCAGCTAACCTGTTTCCGACACTGCGCAATCCTCATTTGAAAACGAGTGAATGGGGATGGCAAATCGATCCTGAAGGTCTAAGAATTACAATGAATTCCTTGTATGACCGATATCAAAAGCCACTATTCATCGTTGAAAATGGCTTAGGAGCGATAGATACTCCTGATGAGACGGGATATATTGCGGATGATTATAGAATCGAGTATTTGCGTCAACACATCCAAGCTTTCATAACAGCAGTGGAAGAAGATGGCGTAGAGTTGTTGGGTTACACGTCCTGGGGTTGCATTGATCTAGTAAGCTCAAGTTCGGGAGAGATGAGTAAACGATACGGTTTCATACATGTCGACAAAGATGACGCTGGAAATGGTACGTTGAAACGCAGCAAGAAAAAATCCTTTGAATGGTTCAAAAAAGTTATTCAAAGTAACGGCAAAGAACTCTAATCGACTGAGCAGTAACGCATGAAGTCAGCGACTTATGCGTTACTGCTTTATCCATTTATCGCAGCATCTAGGCTAACTACTGGCCATATGGAGCAAAAACAAACATTAGGAGTTGGTTTTTTATAATATACATGGAGAAGCTTAAAACATATTCTTTATTGTCCGTTGCGTTATTAATTTCTTCAGGTCCAGTGATTGCCGCTAACATTCCTGCAATAACCAATGATTTTCCAGAGATATCGGTAACACACGTAGGATTATTAACGACCATACCTTCATTATTTGTCATTCTTGGTGTGTTAATTGCTAATCGACTTGAACTTCTTATTGGGAAGAAAGCAACTATACTAACTGGATTAGGACTTGTTCTCATTGCGGGAGTATTCCCTGCATTGTATCATGACCTTTTTTCGTTGCTGTTCATTTCTCGCTGTTTGTTTGGGTTAGGTGTAGGTTTATTTAACCGGCTCATCATTCAGATGATCAGTGATATGTATCATAAAAATCCAGGTAAACAAGCAACCGTAATTGGCTTAGAAAGTGCCTTTGAGGGATTAGGAGGCATTTGTCTGACACTACTCGTTGGTCAACTATTGAAAATGGGCTGGCACACATCATTTTATGTCTACGCCCTGGCACTTCCTATTTTCATTGCATTCCTGATTTTCGTTCCTTCTGATAAAAAAGAGCTTAATAGAAGAGAAGAGGTCACCACGAATCCAAGCCACACAAATAATAAAAAAGCCCTTCAAGTCATGATTGGCTATGGTCTCTTATTATTTGTAATAGTAGCTATTTTCATCAATTATAATTTACAGATTACTCCTTTGATTTTGGAAAAAAATATCGGAACTGCGACAAACGGAAGCAACATGATTGCATTTATAGGTTTGGGAGCTTTTGTTGCCGGTTTTTCTTTTGGAAAAGTACACAAATCACTCGGTAACTATATCGTTCCATTATCAATTCTGTTACTTGGAAGCTCGATGTTCGTTACGACGATCTCGCAAAGTATCATGCTTACTACCGTTTGCTCAATGATCATCGGGTTTTCATTCCGCTGTATAATGCCCTATTTATTGCATACTTTTGCACAACAAATCGCCAAAATGGCAAAGTTGGGTACGACCATTGTTCTGATCGCGTATAACTTGGGAGCCACACTTTCACCGTATGAAGGAAGGTTACTTACACAACTATTGCAACTAGAAACAGTACAATCATTAGTTTCGAGTAATGCAATAATCCTATTATGGATTTCAGCAGTTAGTTTGGGAGTAGTAACCCTTCATCGCAAAAAGAAGAATATTCAACAAACATAGAAAACAGGGAACTTCATGATATGGAGTTCCCTTGTTTTAGAGTAAGTTGTATGAACCGTTTAAATAGAATTTTTGTAATACACCAAGTGATCGGTCCATTCATTATTTTCGTGTATAAACCCTGTACGAAGGCATTCGAATTCCATACCAACACTCTCTGCCAGTTTCATGGAAGGGGTGTTATCCACATTAATATGAGCTTCTATGCGGTGGAATTTCAGATGTTCGAATGCAATATGAAGAGCTCCGTTCACTGCTTCTTTCCCATAACCTTTTCGCCAATACTGATTATGGATCGTGTATCCGAAACTTCCCCATTGAAAATGATCCCTTGCCAAGGTAGCAATATCAATCATACCCAGATGTGTACCATCTTGCTTTCTAAATACTCCAAAAACATAAACCGCATCTGTACGCGCTAACTCCTGGTGTCGATCTACCAGATCATGAAACCAATCCAGTGTACATTCACTCATATCCATTTTCCCTTTATCATGGCGGTGTTGGGAGGGATGGCGGTTTTCAAACTCATATAACCAATTTTCATAGTCGTCTTTCTGTAATGGTCGGATGACTAGCCGTTCTGTCTCTGAAGTATGATCAAATTTTTCTGGTTTTAATATCAAAATGACATCTCCTTTGGATTGAATTTATGCTCATGGCATAGCACTGAAATAGTCCATAACCACGCTGCGAAACTCTAAAGCGGCTTTGGAAATATACCTGTTTTTATGCGAAAGTAGAGCGATTTCCCGAACGAGCTGGTGTTCCTCTACCTGAAGATATCTAATGCGCTCATGCGGGTTTCTGGCTGTGCTAGGTATAAACGCGAGACCGATCTCCGCCTCCACAAGGGCGGTTAATCTTGCAGGCTCATCACCTTCATATACATACTTCGGTAGGAAACCAGCGGATTGACATACGGAATCTACCATATCACGAACCCCATACCCTTGCTTCACCCCAACAAACCACTCGTCCTTAAGCTCTGTTAATTGAATGCTGCTTCGGTCTGCATATCGATGACCCATAGGAACAGCGACTACAATCGGATCGTCATATAGTATCTGACATTTGATATCGTCACCTTCAATCGGAGGGGAGGAGAGACAAAAGTCCACCTCGCCCCGATGCAGAAGTCTGGACATGTTTTCTAACGAGACCATTTGCACATGGAACTGAATATCCGGCTTGTTTTTCCGGAATTCCCGCAGTATACCTGGCAATGTGCTCGCCGTAGTCACCGCCAATTGCAGTGTACCCTGATCCGGGTTGGAGAGGTCAGCGATTTCCCGCTTTCCTTGTTCCAATTCAAATAAGGCTTTTTCAGTTCGCTGAAGAAATGTTCTTCCAAAGTCGTTTAGTCGCAGCTTTCTCCCGATTCGATCAAATAAAGGGACTCCAAGGTCGTCCTCTAATCGTTGTATCGTTTTGCTCAGGGAGGATTGCGTGACATGCAGCTTTCCCGCAGCTTCCGTAACATGTTCGCATCGGGCCACCGTCAGGAAATATTTTAGTTGAAGAAGCTCCATTTGCACCATCCCTTCATTCCTTCTAGTTCATCAAATCATAACATATAATGCGTTGGAATAAATGAATACGTTCAAGTAAGATAACAGCAGAAGAGAGAGAGGTGCACCAATGAACGTTCGAAATAAAGGATTGATGTTAGCTGTTGGACTCGGAATTATGTTGAATCCGTTGAATTCCTCCATGATTTCGGTGGCAATCTCCAGGCTACAACAAGTGTATCAACTTAATTTTACAGCCGTTTCGTGGATTATTTTATCATTTTACATTGCCAGTGCAGTCGCTCAACCCGTCATGGGCAAGTGTAGTGATTTGTTTGGCCGCAGGAAGATCTTCCTCATGGGTCTTGTTATTGTTTTTGTATCGTCCATGTTAGCTCCGTGGTCTCCCAGTTTTTCGTGGCTCATCGTATTCCGGATTGTTCAATCAATTGGCACAAGCATGATGGTGGCCGTCGGAATGGCGATTGTCAGAATGAACGTGACTGAAAAACAAGCCTCCGCCTTGTCCACCTTGGCTATATTCCTTTCTGGAGCGGCTGCAATTGGACCTTTTATTGGTGGAGTATTGATTCATTGGTGGGACTGGCACAGCATATTCTTCGTTAATATTCCGTTTGTCTTGGCGAGTTTTTGGTTCGCCTGGAAAACAATCCCGAAGGACGAGCAATCTCCGTCTATCTCTGGTCACATGTCCATTCGGCAATGGCTTGCGTTAATTGACGCACCAGGTATCCTGATGTTTACGGTAGCTTTGGTGACTCTGCTCATCGGTTTACTTTCAGTAAATTCCACAGGAGATATTTCAACATGGCATCTGCTGACAGGGGGGATCGGGTTAATCGCACTCGTCATGTTCTTCCGACATGAATTAAAAGCAGCCACGCCTTTTATCCCTCTGCGAACGTTTGCCTCATATCCGGAGATGACTTGGGTGAATGTGCAATACATGCTGGTGAACATCCTGTTTTACGCACTTTTTTTTGGAGTTCCTACGTATTTGAAGCAGGTACGTCATCTCAACGAAGTTCATACAGGAATGAGCATGCTAGCTTTGGGGTTATGTTCAGTCATTATTGCTCCGATCGCAGGACGCTGGATTGACAGATCAGGATCACGGCCAGCTCTGATCGTATCCGCTTCTTTAATGACATTTGGATCTATATTGATCGTTGTTATGAATGAAACTTCTCCAATCTTCATAATCATTGTTGCTTTAGCTTTATTTGGAATAAGTAATGGCTTAAACGCGGTCGGCATGCAAGCAGCACTGTTTAAAAGCACACCGAAAGAAATGATCGGAGTGGCATCGGGTATTTTTAATACATCACGCTACCTGGGGACCATTTTATCGTCGTTATTGATTGGAATTGTTATGGGGGATACATTCAATGTGACAGGATTTCAGAAGCTTGGAATCATCCTTACGGTATTAGCTGCATCACTGATCATCATGAGCGTACGTCGCGAGGCAGGTGCGGTGAGTCCGGAGAAAGTAAAATAGAGAATCTTCTGTGCAATAACACGTTTACACCCAATGAATCAATAGCTCCATTGGGTGTATTTTTTGATTTTCACCAAGTTGTCAGAAAGAGTTGATCCTTTCTTGAACGTTTAGGGTAGAACACGTGTCTTTGATTGAATTAGGTAAAAATAAAGATATAATAATTTTGATTAATAGGCTTGGTTAGTACTTTAAGTGCATTAATATCAGATTTTAATAGGCATCCAATGCTTGTTATTATCGGGGGCCTACAGGAGTAAACGCATTATAGGTGTGGCAAGATATCGTCATACCTAACTTTGTGAAATTTTTCGCAACTCTGCATTGAGCTTGGCCAAATCTGATATTGAATGTTTCTAAATTGAACAGAGTTTGAAAGGAGGCAACACAAAGAATGGCTATTGATACGGTTTTATGGAGCAGGCTAGTGACTGGTTTGACGCTCGGGTTCCACGTGATTTTTGCAACGCTTGGTGTCGGCGTACCTTTGATGATTGCTATTGCAGAGTTCATCGGCATTCGGAAGAAGGATCACCATTACATACTTATGGCAAAGAGGTGGTCCAGAGGGTTTGTCATTTCTGTGGCTGTTGGTGTTGTGACAGGTACAGCGATATCACTGCAGTTGGCCCTGGTATGGCCGAATTTTATGAAGCTGGCCGGGAATGTCATTGCACTGCCACTATTTATGGAAGTATTTGCATTCTTTTTTGAAGCAATATTCCTGGGCATTTATCTGTACACGTGGGATCGGTTCAAAAATCCGTATATCCACTGGTTGCTGACTATTCCGATTGTCGCCGGGGCAGGCATGTCTGCTGTTTTTATTACAACAGTGAACGGATTCATGAACCAGCCTGAAGGTTTTGTCATGGAAGCAGGTCAATTCATGGCAGTGAACCCCGTGCAAGCGATGCTGAATACAGCGACGTTCTCCAAAGTGTTCCATGTATTAAGCTCGGCTTATCTGACAGGAGCTGCTCTGTTAGCAGGAATAGCAGCCTTTGCGATGCTGAGAAAAGGAGTGTCGGCCTACCACAAAAAAGGCTTGAATCTCATGATGGCCGTTGTGCTGGTATTCAGTTTGTTAAATTCTTTAGCTGGAGATGTGTCTGCCAAGTTTTTGGCTGAGCATCAGCCGGAGAAGCTCGCAGCTGCCGAGTGGCATTTCGAGACGGAAAGCGGCGCGGATTTGATTTTTTTGGGATGGCTGAATGCAGAACATGAAATTATAGGCGCTCTTCATTTGCCGAAACTGCTCAGTTTCCTTGCCTTTGGAGACTTTAACGCCGAGGTAACCGGGCTGAACGAATTTCCACCAGATGAACACCCGCCCTTACTTGTGCATTATTTGTTTGATCTAATGGCTGGTATTGGATTCGCTCTGCTTGCTATATCAAGTCTGTACTTCCTGTTTGTATTCTGGAAGAAACGTAATCAGTTTAACAAGTGGATGCTTCGTATGGTTGCACTGAGTGCACCGCTTGCTTTTCTGGCCGTTGAGATGGGTTGGTTCTATGCAGAGATCGGGCGGCAACCATGGATCATCCGAGGTTATATGCGGGTAGAAGAGGCCGCTACTTCTTCACCAAGTGTGAGAATTTTATTTTTCGTCTTCTTGCTTCTCTACATCCTGCTAGGCGTTATGTGTGTCGTCGTACTGAGACGGTTGTTCAATAACAATCCTGCTGAACTCGAGATGGAGAAATGGTTGAAGGAGAAGCATGATCAATCAGCCAAGAAAGGGGATCAGGCCTGATGAGTTATGAATTAATTGGTATTTCGGTACTCTGGCTGTTCTTGTACGGCTATCTTATTGTAGCTTCCATTGATTTTGGAGCAGGTTTCTTTGCCTTTTATGCACGCCTGACAAAGCAGGATCATCTGATTAATCGTCTGATCTCCCGTTATCTATCACCTGTCTGGGAGATCACCAATGTATTCTTTGTCTTTTTCTATATTGGCATCGTTGGATTTTTCCCGGACACGGCCTATTATTATGGCTCAGCGCTGCTTGTTCCAGGAAGTATTGCCGTCATTTTACTTGCCATTCGTGGGTCGTTCTATGCTTTCGAAAATTATGGTTCCAAAAAAAGTATCGTGTATTTGTTCTTATATGGAGCTACAGGGTTGCTTATTCCAGCGTCATTGTCAGTGGCACTGACCCTTTCTGAAGGTGGCTTTATTTTGAAGCAGGGAGATACCGTTTCCCTGGATTACTGGGCACTATTTACGAATCCATTATCGTGGAGCATCGTTGGACTGGCCATCGTGTCGGTATTGTTCATTAGCGGGTCATTTCTCACATTTTACGCTTCTCGGGCAGAGGATCATTCGGCATTGAAGCTCATGCGGAACTATGCTTTGTTCTGGAGCACACCGACCATTATTCTCGCGCTGACTGCATTTATATATTTGGGTCAACACAATGAGCGTCATTTTCAAAATATGATGGATTTATGGTGGCTGCTGGCGCTTTCTGTTGCGTTTTTCATGATTGCCATGTGGCTGTTATATAACGGACGGCGTTATGGTTTAGCTTTTATATGCATCATGCTGCAATTTCTCACAGCCTTTTTCGCTTACGGGATTGGGCAATATCCTTACATTCTCGATCCATACATCACCATTCAGAGTAGCGCCACATCACCTGCAATGGGCTTTGCACTCGTCGTTGTGTTTATCGGTGGTCTGTGCTTGTTAATTCCTTCTCTAATCCTGGTCTTCAAACTGTTCCTGTTTGATGCGGATTATGTGAAAGGGAAAAAATAAAGGAGGAGCGTTCAATGAAGAGGAGAGGCAAGTCCAATCTGATCTCGCAGCAAATGTCTTTACAACGAAAAAACAGACTTCTCCTTGCCATCATTTCGCTGGCCCTTGGTGTAGCTATTATAAGCCAGGCCACCTTGGTGGCTGAAGCAGTCCAGCGAATCTTTGTAGAGAAAGCTTCCTTTTCATCAGTGATCCTGTTACTTGTCCTATTATTGGCTGTTATGGCCGCACGTTCACTGTTGTCGTATGGTAATGGGAAAGTGGGCTTGCATATGGCAGCACGCGCCAAGACAAATATGCGAGCATCTGTGTTGCAGAACCTGACCCGCGCTTCCATGCCTTCAACCCTGAGTGGACAGACGGGAGGAAAGGTCAGTGTTGCTTTGGATGCTGTGGATGAGGCCGACAGTTATTTCAGTCAGTACATGCCGCGTATGATGGAAGCTGCGATGATCCCGATTCTGATTCTGGTTGTTACGTTTACGCAGCACTCTAACACAGGCTGGATTATGCTGTTTACGGCACCGTTTATCCCGCTGTTCATGATCTTGGTTGGGCTCAAGACAAAGAACAAATCAGAAGAAAAATACGCGCAACTGGCTGAGTTTTCCGGTACGTTTCTGGATTCGCTTCAAGGGCTGGTTACGTTAAAAATATTCGGACGGGCTAAACGTCAGCAGCAGGAAATTGAACGTAGCAGTCTGGGATATCGTGATGCCACCATGGGCATTTTGAAAATTGCATTTACAAATACGTTTATGCTGGAATCGATCGTGATGTTAAGCATTGGTATTGTCGCGCTTGAACTGGCTATTCAATTACTGGTTTTCAAATCGATGAGCTTCCACACGGCCTTTCTTGTGTTGTTACTCGTTCCCGAGTTTTACAGTCTGTTGAAGAATACAGGAACGGCTTTTCACAGCGGGCGAACCAGTATGGGGGCCATTCGCAAGGTGGAACAGATGCTCGCGGACACTAGTGTCAAGAGCACACAAACGAAGCCTGAAGAAGGACCGGATCAAAGCGAATTAACCGATGTCGATGCAATTACAAAGACGGAAGAGCTTCGTACAGCTCGTGCCGAGTTGATAACAATGCCACCAACCATTGAACTGAACGATGTCCGATTCCAGTACACACCTGATTCCTTTGGACTTGAGACAGGACAGATCTCGATTGGACCGGGAGAACAGATTGCTATTGTAGGCAAAAGCGGCTCAGGTAAAACCACGTTGCTTCATCTCATTGCCGGTTTACTGAAACCAGATTCGGGAGCGGTTCTGGTTAACGGAAGCCAGCTTTCGCAACATGATGAGGCTGCATGGTTTGAACGTGTTAGCTATATTACACAGCATCCGTATATTTTTGCAGGTACATTTGCCGAAAATATAGCGATTGGCGCGGGTCGGAACGTCTCCAGAGCTGAAATTGAGCAGGCGGCAGAGGAAGCAGGACTTGCTGGCGTTGTTGCTCAATTGGAGCAGGGCTTGGACACATTTGTTGGTGAAGGTGGCCGGGGGCTGTCTGGTGGGGAAAAGCAGCGACTTGCTTTGGCACGTGCTTTTCTGAAGCGACCAGCTGTTATTTTGTTCGATGAACCCACCGTAGGACTGGATCTACACACCGAGCGGGTATTGCAACAATCCATTGCGGCATTAGCGAAAACGGCAACGATGATTACGGTGGCACACCGTTTATATACAATTCAACATGCGGACAACATTTTGTTTATGGATAGTGGGGTATTGGTGGATTCAGGACACCATGAAGCACTTCTGGCGCGTCTGCCTCAATATGCGGAGATGGTTGATGTACAACGGAAAGGAGGGTTAGCATGAATGAGCTGACGATTCTGTCAAAAGCGATGATTCAGGAGCGCAAGGATATCTTGCTTTCGATATTGGGCGGATTTATCGCCGGCATAGCAGGGGTAGCTCTCTTTTCCGCGAGTGGTTATATGATATCGCAAACGGTATTTGCGCCACCGCTGTACACCTTAATTGTACTCACTTCCATGGTCAAACTGCTTGGTTTCCTTCGAGCGGCAAGTCGCTACGGGGAACGCTTGTATTCGCACAGGGCAACATTCTCCATGCTGAGCCGTTTGCGGACGTCCTTTTTTGCCAAACTGATCCCGGTAACGCCAGGTATATTGAACAAAAACCGAAGCGGGGATCTGCTTGCGCGGATCGTGGGTGATGTGGAAAGCTTGCAAAATTACTTTTTGCGGGTCGCGTATCCACCCATCATGGTCGTTATGGTGTTTTTGGCTACCATGCTGTTCACTTCGGCCTTTTCGATCTGGATTGCGTGTTTGTTAGTACTAGGTATGCTGATTACGGCATTTGTTGTACCAGGTATTGTCTTGTTAGGTCAGCGAAAAATACACGGACGTGTCCGCCAGCAACGGGCCTTGCTGTCCACGGAAGTGACCGAAGTGTTGTATGGTTTCAGGGATTTGAAAGTATACGGCCAATTGGAACAGCGTGAGCAACAGCTTCAGCAGGCTTCCGCTGCATTGGCAACGGAGCAGAAACAAGCCGCTTCGCACCTGTTGCGCGGGCAGTCTATGCACGTTTTTGTGACGTATCTTGTTACATGGGGAGTGCTGGCACTGAGCGCCTTTTTAATTGTGAATGGAGCGTTTGCAGGTGTATTCCTCGCCATGCTGATCCTGGCCACGCAGACCGTGTTCGAAGAAGCTGCCGCAATGGCTATATTGCCTCTATATAAGCAGGACAGCGAACACGCCGCTCAGCGACTGGCGGAAACGGTGCCAACCTCCGATGTGCAACCTGTACAGCCAAGCGGTGAAATTTCAGCCGATCAGGCGGTTTCGATTGACCTATCCGGTGTTAACTTCCAATATGAAGGGGAATGGAGACCGGCGCTGAGGGAGCTATCTCTACAACTTGCAGCAGGCTCCAAAACAGCGATTGTCGGGCCGAGCGGGTCAGGCAAGTCAACGATTATTGATTTGTTACTCAAGTTGCGCGCACCAACGTCTGGCGATATACGATTAAACGATGTTTCGGTGAAGGAACTGAATGAAGAGAGCATTTGGCAAGGGACGAATGTCGTGTTGCAGCAAAGCCACTTCTTCCGGGGAACCATCCGGGACAACCTGTTGCTGAATGGAGAAGAACATTCGGATGAACAACTGTCGGCTGTGCTGGATAAAGTCCAACTGCCGAATAAGTTGTTGACCGACATGGTCTATGAAAAAGGGGAGAACCTGTCGGATGGTGAGAAGCAGCGGCTGGCTCTCGCACGGGCCATGCTGCGCAAAGGACGGTTATGGCTTCTGGACGAACCGACGTCTTCACTGGATTACGTCACAGAACAACGTGTATTGCAGCATCTTCTTGCACAAGCTGCCGAAGATACACTTCTCCTGATCTGCCATCGGCTGACTGGATTGGAAGAGATGGATCGGATTGTGGTCATGGACCAAGGCAAGATTGTAGAATCAGGTTCTTTCTCCGAGCTGATGGAGCAAAAAGGCTATTTTTATGAAATGAAACAAATTGAACGACAAATGATTGGAGACGCCCGGGCGTAAGAATCTAGTCTATTGAGTAGACAATACTGTCGATTGTCGTTAATGAAGAAAACTTCAATAAATCAATTTTTATAAATTTAACTAAACCCCAAAGGATGCGGTGGATATACTCCTTGGGGTTTGTTTTGATATAATAGTTTTTTTATGTCTATAAAGGAGATGGAAGATGGGAAAATATAAGTGGGATATTGTTTTTTATTTGGCCGTATTTTTATTTGTTGTGTACATGAAGATGAATGACCAATCTCTGTTTTGGATACTTGGAGTTGTTCTCACCGCTACTCTGATCATGTTTACCATTCGTATTTTTTATCCTCTGGGTTGGGAAACACGCATGGAGCGCGTGGAGGCTTTTCTACGCAGACAGGAGAATAACCCAAAGATTTATATCTATTACGCTCTTGCAAACAGACTTGATGATGAATTGGAACACACAATAGAGCGCATCAGAAATGAGGACACCAATAAAAGGACACAAGCAGTATATAATGCAGCTTACGGCTCCTATCGCAACGACTTGGTAGCTGTTCGTACTGCGGTGCAGAATATGCGTAGATCGGATTATCGTACATATTATGAAACGTATTTGCTTATGGAAGAAGGAAGAAGTGAGCAGGCGAGGGAACACTTGAAATCCATTAACAAGGTCTGGATGAGATCTTCGCTTCTTGCAGCGATCGAACTAAAAGCGGGACAACGCGAAACTGCGATTCAGCTATTACAGGAAGCAATGCAGGCTGTCAGAGGTGTCCATCGTTATATGATATTTAAGGAATCAGAGAGATACTAAACGGTGAACAACAATCTTTCTTGGCATATAGTACAACTGACACGGATAAAAGCTTGTTCCACATAGGAGCAAGCTTTTATCTTTTGTCTTAAAGGAAGGACAGGAAGGACAAGAGTATACTGAGGCGCTAAAATGTTCGGCATAGCGGAGAACACCCGAATTAAAATGCTTTCCAACCAGTTAGCCTATATGAGGAAAATCTTAAAGTCTTTTAAACGCTTTTACATAACAGCAGATGATTCAGCCGTTTTATTTTTCTTCGCAAGCGGCTTTTTCCTTAGTGTCCTATCATACAGATACGGTTTTCCGTGATAATCCCGTGCATGCTTTTGTTTCTGCTTTTTATGTATATCAACCTTGATCTCCAGATTGGCAACGTTATTCTGGAATTCAGAAGCAACTCGTTTGCACCATTTCAATCCACTTTCTTCAGATGCACTGAAATGAACACGTAATAGATATCCGTTCACCGTTAATTCAAACTTGTATAAATTCATGATATGTATCCTTTCCAGACGGGCATGTTATGTTACACCAAATATGATAATCTGATTATAACAGGAACGTATGTTCTGTAAAAGTGTTATTTATGATACCCGCAATTCAATAAGGTTCGCTAGACATCTTTGCAACAGTTCGTTTAATGGTAAAATATCTAAAAATGGTTCATGTTGGGGGATACGCATGTATAAACTGATGATCGTAGATGATGAATTGCTCATGCGGGTTGGAATTCGTTCCATGCTGAATTGGGAAGAGTATAATTTCTATGTTGTTGGAGAGGCAGGAAATGGAAAAGAGGCATTAAGCCTTGCGCTTGAAGTGATGCCTGATCTAATTATTACAGATATTAAAATGCCGATTATGGATGGGCTACAACTTATACAAGAGGCCTCCTGCGTACTGAAAACCTGTAAGTATGTCATCCTGAGTAATTTTGACGAATTTCATTATGTGAAAGAGGCGCTAAAACTTGGCGCTTCAGATTACTTGATTAAAAGTGAGATCACCGAATCCTCCCTTATTGACCTCCTGAGCACGGTTGGACAGAAACTGCAAAGTGAACATGTTCACCCAACCAACACACCCTCTATAACACAGGACTATTCCAAGAGCCTAAGATATCTAAAGGATAGTTTCTTCCAAGATATTGTAAGCGGATTCATTAGTGAGGAGGATATCGTCACCAAAGCGGAAGAACTGCATTTTCGTATACGTTCGGACCAGTTGGTTGTCATGAAGTTCATCGTGAACTATTACGAGGATGCAAAGCGGAAATATGTAGAGAAGGGGGAAAAGCTGCTCCGATTTTCGATTCTTAATATTATGGAAGAGATCATTCCATCGAAGTGGGAGAAAGAGATTTTTGTTGAAAGTTCCTCAGAATATTGGGTGATCGTCAATGTACTTCCTGAGAGCCAATCTGTACACGCCGACTTAAATAAACTATGTAATAAATTGCTGTCTTCGATCAAGGATTTTATGAATCTATCACTCACGGCTGGGGTAAGTAGAATGACTTCCGGATTCCTTCACATCAGGAAGGCCTGCCAAGAGGCAGAAACGGCTCTACAACAGAGTTTCTTCACAGGAAGCAACCAGGTGTTGTATTACGATGATATGGTTCAATCCCCAGATCGACATGAAGTTAAGGGGGCTTTAAGCCCGCAACAAGAACGAGATTTGTTGAAGTTATGGGTAAGCAAAGACAACAAAAAGGCGGAAGAGTTCCTTGAAGGAATCCGATCCAATCTGGAACAGCTACGAGCGGATGAGAATAGCATTCGCAAGCAATATATCATGGTAATGGAAACGATACATTCTCATCTATCCCGAGCTACGGAAAGAGGTGCACCTTCTTTAACAGAAAAATCACCCTATGAAATCGTTCTAAAGGGGGAGTATTGGGAGGATATCCACCAAGATATGCTTGCTCATATTGCGTATTACTTCCAAACCGATTCCCAAATCAAACAGGAAAGCACTTACACCGATCTCGCCACTGAATTGATCGACAAGTATTATGCGGAAGATATCTCACTGCAAAGTATCGCTAGCCAAATTAGTGTGAATCCGTCGTATCTCAGCCGTGTGTTCAAACAGGAACGAGGAGAGAACTTTATTACGTACTTGACCCGAGTTCGAATTGAACATGCCAAGGCGTATCTATTGAGCAGAGGAATGAGAGTGTATGAAATCGCAGAAAAGGTGGGTTACCATAATTACACGTACTTCAGTAAGATTTTCAAAAAATCGGTAGGTGTCACTCCTGAGGAATATCGAGAATTACAGCAGGGATGAATGTAATCGGTGAATAGAGGTGCAGCATATGAAGCATGTTCGGCCCTTCCGAATCAAGTACAAAATTATGGTGATCTGTATGACGGTCATTATCCTTCCGGTATTGGTGATGACAATCAACTCGTATTACTCCTCAGAGCGTTTATTGGCACAGAACTATACAACGTTGCTAAACGATCTGGCCAAACAGACGAATATTCGCATTGATGAGTTCCTCAAGGAGATTGAGAAAATTTCGCTGCTCGCCAGCAATGGGCTTAGTGACAATCTGTCTGCGACTCATGAGGGGAGTTTTCCGATCCAGGATTTCCTGCGAGAGGGTGATGAACAACATGAGATTGCCGCATACAATATTCTGATGAATTACATCATGATGAAAGATCGCGTATTCTCCATCTACCTTTACAATATGAACGGGGGGCAAGACCTTTTTGTCAGTCCACATCAACCCATTGATCCAAACTTCAAAGTAGCAAACGAATTGTGGTTTAAAAAGTTCATGCATGATAAGGATCGAACCATTACCCTCACAACGCGAATCGACGAGCAATTGGAGAATAAAATACTGGCAGTGTCACACGCTCGCAAAATTCATGATGTGACTAGTGGAAAACTGCTTGGCGTGATTGTTGTCAGCATTGATATCAAATTCATTGAAATCGTCAACCGCAACTTGCAGGAAGGGCTGCGCTCCAGATTCATGATTGTTGATGAGGATGACAAGATCGTATATAACGTGAATGAACGATTAATCGGGACACTGTTCCGGGACAACGTTCGTCCGCCTGAAGCACTAAATGTCGTGGTGACCAGTCCCCTAAGTCAGCAAAAATGGACAACTTACTTATATATGCCTTTGGATGAGTTGACTGCTGATGGCAAAATATTGGGCCGTAATCTGGTGACGCTTGCCATCGTCATTGTTCTTTTTGCTGCCGTCATATCCATCTTTTTATCTCACGTGATCACAACTCCCATTAAAAAACTGCTACGGAATATTTCTCTAGTCGAGAAAGGTCAGTTTGAACAAGTTGAACCTATTGGATCAAGAGATGAGATTGGACATTTATCCATTCGATTCAACAGAATGTCACACGAATTGAAGCGGTTGGTCGAACGGATGCAGCAGGAAGAAATAGAGAAAGCCAAGGCCGAGATGCGTGCGCTCCATGATCAGATCAAGCCTCATTTTCTGTATAACACCCTTGGGTCGGTTAAATGGATTGCCTCGATGCAGCAGGCAGACAAAATCGTGGAAATGACCGATGCACTAATCTCGATGCTTCGCTATGCAACAAAATCCGATGGAACCCTCGTAACCATTCGTGAGGAACTTGATAATATAACGAATTACGTAACGATCCAGAATGTCAGGTACTACGATTGTATTCAGATGAGATACGAGATTGAGGATAGACTGCTAAATTATCGCATGCCCAAAATGATTCTACAGCCCATTGTGGAGAATGCAATATTTCATGGACTCGCTGAACTCGAAGAAGACGGAATCATCACCATTCGGATTCAATCACAGCTGGATGAAGTTGTGATCCAAGTCTGCGATAATGGCGTCGGTATGGATCATCATACGATGCAGAATTTAATGGAAGAGAAATCCGGTGAAGGTACGGGAACGAATGGGATTGGATTGCATAATGTGCAGCGGCGGATTCAACTTCATTTTGGGAAATCCTATGGAATACAGGTGGAGAGTAAAATAGGTGAAGGTACCATTTTCTCCATTCTGCTGCCTGCCATCATAGAAGCCAAATAGTCATTCATGTTTCCACTTAAGCATCTCATAATACGGTACAGCGATCATAAAAATAAGTTTAGATATAAACAAAGGGCTCGCAGTATGAACTGCAAGCCCTTTTGTTCACCCTTTGACGCTACCTAACACCAAACCTTTGGTGAAATATTTCTGCAAGAATGGGTACACGAGTAAAATCGGAATGGCACCCAGGAACATCTGAGCGGCGCGCCCCGTTCTGGCGTTCATCATGGACAACAGCTGCGTATAATCTGACCCAGATTTCAGCATGATTTGCTCAAAACTTTGCAGGAGGGTCTGGAGATAACTTTGTAATGGATAATTGTCTGGATTGTTCATATAGATAATGCCATCGAACCATGAATTCCAGTGGGCAACGATACTGAACAACCCAACCGTAGCGAGAGCGGGCTTGAGAAGTGGGAGTAGAATACGAAGTAATACCTGTACAGGCCCAGCACCATCGATAATTGCTGATTCTTCAATCTCCTCGGGCAGCCCCCGAATGAAATTCATGAGGATAATCATACTGAATACGGGGAGGGCCCCAGGCAGGATCAGAGACCATATGGAATCGATCAGTCCCATTTTGACGACTACCAGATAGGTTGGAATTAGACCTCCACTGAATAACATGGTTATTATGAAAAATCCCATATAGATATTACGCCCCATCAATTTTTGTTTGGATTTGGAGAGGGGATAAGCCGTGAGTACGATCAGAACCAGATTCACCACCGTTCCGATAACGGTTCGTTGAATGGCTACCCAGAGAGAGGAGAAAAATGATCCTCCAGTTAATGCAAATTCATAGGCTTTTGTCGTAAATTCCACAGGCCAGAACGTAACACTCCCCGCAGATACAGCCGCGCTGCTGCTGAATGAAACAGCCAGCAGGTTGATAAACGGCAGGATACATAGGAGAGAGATTAGAAGCAGTATGGTGTAGTTTAAGATAAGAAACACACGTCTGCTCATACTTTTATCATAGATCATAATGTAAGTTCCTCCTTCTTAGAAGATACGATAGCCAGCCACTCTGTAAGCCAGGATGTACGATACAGCAACGAGAACACTGGAAATGATCGATTTAAATAACCCGACAGCGGTACCAATTGAATACTGTGCTTGTTGAATTCCTAAACGGTAGACATAGGTATCAATAATATCACCCGTCTGATAGACAACAGGGGAGTAGAGATTATAGATTTGGTCAAAGCCAGCATTGAGTACGTTCCCAAGTGAAAGTACGGTCATTAAAACAATGGTTGGCATGAGTAGAGGCAACGTAATGTAGATGGTTTGTTTCCACCGTTTCGCTCCGTCGATCACCGCGGCTTCGTAAAGTCCCGGATCAATACTGGTCAGGGCTGCCAAATAAACAACCGTGCCAAACCCGAAACCTTTCCATATGTCACTCACAATCATCGTCCAAGGAAAAATAGAGGGTGTGCCAAGAAAGGAGATCGGTGCAATCCCAAATACACTTAGAAATGTATTGATAATGCCGTCGGAGCTAAGGATATCCAGCATGATGCCAGCCATAATGACCCAAGAGAGGAAGTTCGGAATGTAGACAAGGGTTTGAAATGTACGTTTGATTCCACTGTGTAGTACCTCGTTAAGCAGTAATGCAAAAATTACGGGTACGATTATACCACCGATAATCTTAAAGACAGACATGTACAATGTATTCCAGATCGTTCTTACGAAGTTCGGCTGATTAAATATGTGGGTAAAGTTATCCCATCCTACCCATGGCGAGTTGAATCCGAGGCCCGGATTGTACTTCTGAAATGCAATAATAAGTCCGTAGAAAGGGATATAACAAAAGATGAAGACCAAGACCAGGCTTGGAATTAACATGAGATGGTAAGCACGCTGCTGCTGCCATTTTCTCAGCATTCGTATTCCTCCGTTCCTTGTACGCCAAATGTAATCGCTATCAAATAAAGGGGAGGGATGACCCTCATCCCCTCTTTGTGACAAACGAGATTATTTCTTCCCGTAGGCTTCATTAACTGCCTGAGTTGCGTCATCGCCCCCGGCTGCACGCCAATTCTGGACAATAACATCGAAATAATCGATACTTTCGCTACCCATAATGATCTTGGTGAAGCCTTCGGTCAGGATATCATCCAAGGTTGTTCCGTAGCTTGAAAGTATTTCTGGCGTAACACCCCATAAGGCCGTCTTTGTATAGTTCTCGCTGTCCAGTACTTTCTTGGCAAGACCATACGCATTCTTTGGAGCCCCTTGTTGCAAATAATCACCAACTGCTCCTGGGGTTGCATTCTCCATGAATTCCACACTGTTGTTATATTTTTGCCACATACCCGAAGTTGTGAGTCCACTGGTATCCTTGGATTGAAGGGCAGCGGAGACCGCCTCAAATTGCTCGTAATCGGAATTCGGATTAAGTACACGGAACGCTCCAACAACATGGGCAATATCGTTGTCCAGCAAGGCGGATAACGTTTCTGTGGATTCCTTGCCATTGCCTTCATCCACAATATAAGCGTAGTCGTTCAAAATTTTGATCACTTCTTCAGGGCTCTTAAATCCCTTTTTCATAACGATATAATTGTTGTTGGCGAAGAAAATGGATTGTTTGGCTTCTTTTCCATCAACGGTAGGGATGATATAAGGGTAGAAGATAGCGTCCTTACCCAGATTGGATACTGTGTCGACACCCGGATTATAACCCCACCATTGGTAATAAGGTTGCATTCCCACTTTGCCGGCTACAATATCCGCGTTCATCGCATTAAAGTCTTTGATTGCAAATTCCGGATCAATAATGCCTCGCTTGTACCATTCTGACCACTCAGCCAGCGCATTTTTCATCTCAGGCTGCACGGAGCCGTACACGAGTTTTCCAGTGCTATCCTCCATCCACATATCCGGATGCGCATTCCATGCAATGGCCAGCAGGTTGAGGTAATCCAACGATTGGTCTACCGCTATACCATAACCGCCGTGTTTCTCCATGAATTTTAGTGCGATATTTTTGATGTCTTCCACAGATTTCGGATCTTGGACTCCCAATTCTTCTTTCCAGTCGTTCCGAATCCAGATGAAGTCTGGTTGTTCAATTAATCCCCAGTGCATCTGTGGTATCCCGTATAGCTTACCGTCCTTCTTTCCAGATTCGTAACTGTCTGCATCTGCTTCCATGTAACCTTTGAGACGATCTGAAGCGTGTTGATCAAAGACCTCGGAAAGGTCCATGACCATATCTGCTTCGACTAACTGTCTCAGTTGTGATGGATTAACTCTGAATACGTCAGGAAGATCGTTCGATGCGATAGCCAAATTGAGTTTTGTATCGTACTCATCGCTGACCCAGTCTGTTTTGACGTTGATATTAAACTTCTCTTTGTATCGCTTAATCCATACATTGTTGGTGATATCGTCGCCCTTTGGATATTTTGCTGAAGTGTATTCTGATGTTACGGTGTGAATGGTTGTCGTTCCAGCCTCGTTGGAATCCGTGTCCGTCGTTGAACCTTTATCGGCACCGCTTCCATTGCTACAGGCTGCGAGTAATAAGGTTGACATGCACACAGACAAGACTAAGGCTTTCGTTTTCTTGTTCATTTCTTTTCCCCCTTATCAGTCATATTTCAATAACGCTTACTTGAAAATATTCTAAACGAGAAAGGGGGAACGGGATATAAAGGTTATTGACGAGAACCGGTATCTTTTTTTACTTTTGAGTTGTAGCTGAGAAAAGATTAATGAGCTTTGTGCACTTTTTTTACTTTGTACTCCTTCTTTTTTTACTCATGACTCCAAAAATTGCTTTAGATGATGATCGATAACGAGTGAATCCTCTTCGTTTGCTCCGATTCCAAAGCAGTGTCCCCACTTGGACTCTATAGGTTGATACACCGCGTTTGGCATATGCTGAGCATCATACGCACTATCTTCAGGCGTGAAAAACAAGTCACTTGATCCTGGCATAACGAGTGCAGGAGAAGTGATCTTGCTTAACGCCTGTTCGAAGTTGCCGTCATCTACGGGATTATCGCTAATGTCTCCATAGATTCCTGTACGCAACATGGTAATCAAGTCGTTAGCATCGAAGGGAAGAAATACCTGATCCCAGTAATCTTCTACATAAGATTTCAAGGAGTCGTACCCCTCAGATTGATACAATTTCTCCAAATAGTATGCCTGCGAAAACCCCCATGGAGCATAAGCTCTTCCCATCGCTGCGAGACCGGCAACCGGAGGGCGCTCATATCTACCATTTTTATAATTCGAATCTGCCTGTAACGCCGCGATCATTGCTTCGAATACCAACTGTGTATGGGGTCTGCTCTTAGCTGTTCCGCCAAAGGGGGCAATACGTTCGACCATCTCAGGATAACTAGTTCCCCATTGATAAACCTGCATGGCTCCTAGAGACCAGCCCACAACAAGTTTGATTTTGGAGATACCGAATTTTTGAGTGATGAGTTTTTGTTGGGCATGCACATTGTCATACATGGAGATGATAGGGAAGTTGTTCTTATCATATGGGGCAGGGGTATTACTTGGAGAAGACGATAACCCGTTACCTAACATATTGGGCACAACGATAAAATAACGACTGGGGTCCAGTGCTTTGTCTGTTCCAATTAACCATTCATTATCTGTGTGAATTCCAGCAAACCATGTTGGGACAACAATAACATTGTCCTTTGCCGCATTTAAGTTTCCATAGGTCTTGTAAGCGATAAAGGCTTGAGGGAGCTGTTGTCCCGATTGAAGTAATGTATCTCCAAGGTTATATGTTTCATAATTGTTCATAGATTGATTCTCCTTATAAAATAGTAATAACTTGATTTCACTCTACATTACGTCTATTATCAATTCAACGAAACGTTATCGAACATATCATTCATTTATTTTGAACTTAGGAGGTACCTGACTCATGGAAATACGCCAGCTAAAAACCTTTTGGACACTTGCATCGACCTGCAGCTTTAGTCAAACTGCTGAATTATTGAGCTATGTACCGTCTACCATAACCATGCAAATCAAATCGCTGGAAGAAGAGCTCGGGGTGAAATTGCTGGATCGATTAGGCAAAAAGGTTGTGTTAACGGATGCTGGCCAACAGTTTCTGCCGTATGCCACTAAGATATTAAACGATGTAGAGGAAGCAAAGTGCATATCCAGTCAGCACGGAGAATTGGCGGGAACGGTTGTGATCGGAGCAGACGAAGTGCTGTGTGCATATCTTCTTCCAGCCTTGTTCAAACGCTTCCGAGCGGACTATCCTGGTGTGCGGTTATTGTTCCGCCCCTTGTCTGGGCAAGAGCTTAAATCAAGTCTGAGAGAAGGGCATGCCGATGTCGTTTTTGTATTGGATGAGCCTATTAATTCCAGAGACCTTCACTCAGAGTTTTTAAAGGATGAGACCTTTCAAATGGTGGTTTCTCCCGATCATATGTTAGCATCGCGTTCCGAGTTGGTCATTGATGACTTCCACAAACAGCATTTTTTGCTGACCGAAAAGAACTGTTCGTATCGCACTTATTTTGACCAATCCATAACGAAGAAAGGTGCAGATGCTCTGACAGAGCTGGAGTTTCATAGTGTAGAAGCCATTAAACAATGTGTTGCGGCTGGTCTAGGGATCGCTTTATTACCTGAAATGGCTTTGAAGAAAGAGTTGAGCGATGGGGAAGTGGTTGCTCTGCCGTGGAATTTATCAGATGTATCCTTTTCTGCGCAAATGCTCTGGCATCGGGAAAAATGGATCTCTCCGTCCATGGCTGCTTTCATGGAGGTCGCCAAGAGTGAGTTGATTTGATTGTTCAGAATTTGTTTAGATGTATGTGTTAAACTATTCTTCATGGAGATCGTGATGTTAAATGGAATCAACCTTCAACAACATGATACAGATATATATGGGGGATTAGCAATGGAGAGAAAGATTAGAAATTCTGCAAAAGCATTGATCATTAAAGACGGGAGAATGCTTGCAATGAAGCAGGATGATAATGATGAAGTCATCTACATTCTGCCTGGTGGGAGCCAGAATGCAGGTGAAACCCTGACGGATGCTGTGAAGCGTGAAGTTGCGGAAGAAATCGGAATAGATGTAGAACCGTTATCACTGGAATTTGTCATTGAAGGTGTATATGGTGAAGCTCTTCATCGTGTAGATTTTGTTTTTTTATGCGAGTACATAGGTTTGATGGACCAAGATAGTTCTATTCTGCCAAGTGACGAAAATCAGGTGGAATTTGAATGGCTTGAAATTAAAAATATATACGAACTACCTTTATTTCCTTCAAAATTACGAAAGCAGATCATTAGATTGGTTGATGGAGAAAAAACGGTTATGTATTTAGGAAATGAGGAAGATGACGACCTGAATAGTTAGATGTGCACACGTCGTAAACAAGCGGCCGTCTTGTATTTATAAAGGAAAGGCTATTTCAAAGGACATGATGGTCCAGTGAAATAGCCTTTTTGTCGTTGAACAAAGTGTACAGAGCGATTCAAAAATGAACATCTATGATAAGGGGTTACACTAGGCCAGGAGTTATAGTTCTTGTTGCTTCACGCCTGCTGTCATATTTTTCTGACCCCATATTACCATGGATTCAATTAAAGGAACCAATTCCTTGCCTGATTCTGTGAGCGAATACTCCACTCTCGGTGGCACCTCGTTATATTGCTCCCGATGCACGATGCCGGAATGAATCAAATCTTTCAAACAGTTCGTTAACATCGTTCCGGTAATGCCAGGCAGTCTTCTTTTTAATTCATTGTAACGTATACAGTCATTTTCACTGAGGATTGCCAGGATCGGAAGATTCCACTTGCCTCCAATGACCTGAAATGCATAAGTCGCTGGACATAACTGATCGAAATTAAAGTCGTATTTCACTTGATACCCTCCAATAGTATACTTTTTGATACTAAGTCAGAAAAAGAATCGTACTTGTTCAGAAGATTGTAGACATTATAATCAAACTAACACAAGAAAATCAATTCATAAGACAATATAAAGGCGGGATAAACGTGAGTAACGAATCAATGATGTGTGATCTGGAAACAGGCGTATGTGGTGTGAATGAGGAAGAGGCGATGCAAGAAATCAATCTGAATCATGTTGAGAAAAGGATAACTCTATATTACGCAACAGATCCGATCTGCTCTCACTGCTGGGCGCTTGAGCCTGTGCTTCATCGGTTTATTGAGGAATACGGCCATTATTTTACGCTACAAATCAAAATGGGTGGGCTACTGGCTAACTGGAATGGTTTCTCGGATGGCGCTAACGGGATTCAGAAACCTTCGGACGTTGCAGCGCATTGGAAGGAAGTGGGTGAACATTCACGCATGCCCATCGACGGTTCCTTATGGCATGATAATCCAATACTTTCTTCCTATCCGCCATCTCGCGTATTTAAGGTCATTCAGAGTACACACCCTGGGAAAGAGCAGGACTTTTTAAGACGTGCGCGTGAAGCCGTATTTGTATTTAATCGAAATATTGGAGAAGATGATGTGCTGACGGATATCGTCAATCAACTGGGTTTAAATGGTAAAGAAGTGGTTGAGGCGGCTGCACAGCAATCTGCACAAGAGTTATTAGAGGAAGACTTTGAGAGTGTGGCTAGTTTGGGAGTTAGAGGTTTCCCATCCATTATCATTGTGAATGAAGAGAACCAGGGTATGAAAATTGTCGGAGCGCGTTCTCTTGAAACATATGTGCAAGCACTTCAGGAGGTGCTTGGTGGTGATCTGAAACCCAAACAGATAACCTCGTTGGAGCAGAAAATCAATGAGGGACACCTTCTTTTTTCTAAAGAAATGGAGGTTATGTACAATCTCGAAAAGACTGATATTGAATCATATGTGAAATCTGAATTGGCAGAGCACACATATCGTATGGGTCATATTTTGAATGAGATGTATATTGAGCATATCTGAGACAGGAGCCGTGTTAGAATCTTCCTGCTTTTGGCACACGGATGTGTTATTCGCACAGGCAAGTCGTCCACCCATTGCGTAGACTGAAGTAGATCAAGTCAAGTGAGGTGAATTCCATGGCTAAGACCAATGAAATACACGTCCGGGTGAAACGGCTGAAGGATCGCCCAGTCTGCGTGACTCTTCATAATGGCGAGACGTACGTCGGGTACATCTCTGGCGTTAACAGCGAAGGCGTAGTGCTTACCGGGGGAGGAAAGCTTACTCAGGCCGCAATCACAGCACCCTCATCTGAAGGCAGTGCTCGCAAAACCAAACCTAAAGCAGGGGCTACGAGAAAAACAGCATCCTCTCGAAAACGTAAACGGGTGAACAGCACTCGTAAGTCACAGGTACGATCCCGGTCGATGTCTCGTTCATCGTCTCGGTCAGCTCAGGTATCCTCTTTCATGCCTATGCTAGGCTCGTTGTTAGGTGGCTTCGGCGGAGTTGGCGGTGCAGGCTCAATTGGAGGTATGTTAGGCGGGGGTATGCGGTTGTTTGGCATGATCCAGCGGTTTACACCTGTGGTTAAAATGGGGTATGGCATGATTAAGCAGATTCAGCCATTTATGGGGGCAGTTCAAGGGCTGATGACTCCAGCAAGCCAAGCAGCTCAGGCTGAAACCGAAGTTGAAGAGGAAGCACAACAAGGATAATACTTGAAATGAAAATCGTGAAATAGAACACAACCTTCGTTGCATTTGGGAAGGAAGGATTGCTAGTATGTTGGGTGATCTGATCTCTTTCTGATCTGTTCTGTTCCTTATCTTCTCCGCTAGATGCTTAACTGCAAGCTGCTCTCCGTACGGCAAACGGAGGGTGGCTTATTTGCTTATGCTGTAAATGGGGTTCGAACCAGCTCGATTTCGCATGCTTGCTCAACGCTAACGAACCTCAGAAACCTTATTCGGGTCAATATCAAGCCATTAAAATGCTAACGAACATGACAAATCCTATTCGCTGCAAAATGTAGGAGATAGTATGAAAAAGGGGGCTGATTCTGCAACATAGCTTCTCCTGTGTTCGTTAGAATTAAAATTCGCCCGAAACGGGTTAAATAAGACTCCCTGTGTTCGTTAAATTCGTTCGTTGCGAGGAATAAAAAATGAGGTTTCAAATACGCGCCACACTTCTAACTTTGGAACTATGTAGTTGGGCCGTTTGCCATCATACAGCAAAAAGCACCGCGCGCAGGGAGCTACACGCGGTGCGAAAAACAATGCTGATGTTGCAGAGTAGGAGAAAACTCTATCCCGCTCTTATTAAGCCTGTTTGGTTTCGAGGCGAATCACGTTCCATGATGCTTTGTTCAAGACTGCTTGCACTTTACCTTGGTCAACCGTTGTATATCCGCCGTTGTGAGGAACAACGTTACGTGGGTTTTCTTTGGTATTGGTGGCTTTCAAGTCGTTGTTCTCCAATACGATATGCTCCACAAATGTGGTTTCGCCGAAGGAACGCAGATCCACATTCAGTTCCAACTTCTCATCCAGATGTCTGTTCACCGCAAAGATTGTGATCGTGCCGTTCTCTTCATCATGCACACTGATCGCTTCGAGATAAGGCACATCTGTAAAGTCTTTGGAATCATATTTAGGTGAAGTTGTGATGGATCGCAACACCGTACCACGACCGAAGTTGGATGCGTGCATGAACGGGAAATACGTCGTCTGGAACCAGATTGCTCCGTTATTTTCCGTCATGATTGGTGCAATGGTGTTAATCAACTGAGCAAGGCAAGCCATTTTTACACGGTCGGCGTGCTTGAGTATGGTAATCAGATAACAGCCCACAGCTAGTGCATCTTCATGTGTATACACATCTTCAAACTCTGGAGGCGCAATCTGCCACCGTTCTTCCATACGGCTTGTGCCGATGGATTTCCAGACATTCCATTCATCCAGAGACAGCATTAATTTCTTTTTGCTGCGTTTCTTGGCTTGTACAAAATCACAGATCGAAGCCACACTATCAATAAATTGATCCAGATCAAGCGATGTCGCCAGGAAGTCATACGTGTTGTCTTTATTGTTGTTGTAGTACTGATGCAGGGACAAGTAGTCCACATTTTCATAGGTGAGATCAAGCACGGTTGCTTCCCAATCTGCAAATGTACTCATGTCACGGCTGGAACTTCCGCAAGCCACAAGCTCAATTTCCGGGTCTACCCATTTCATCGCTTTAGCGGTCTCATTGGCAATACGGCCATATTCATATGCAGTCATTGCACCAATCTGCCAAGGGCCGTCCATTTCGTTGCCTAGACACCAGGTTTTGAATTTATGCGGGTCCTTGTAACCGTGAGAGATACGCAGATCACTCCAGTATGTGCCAGATGGGTGGTTGCAGTATTCGATCAGGTTTCTGGCCGCATCAATGCCGCGAGTACCCAGATTTACAGCCATCATGACTTCGGTTCCAACCAGTTTGGCCCAATCTGCAAATTCGTTTGTTCCTACCGCATTTGTTTCAATCGTCCACCAAGCGAGTTCAAGTCTGCGTTTACGCTCCGCTACCGGACCAACGCCGTCCTCCCAATTGTAACCGGATACGAAATTGCCGCCCGGATAACGAACGATGGGTACATTCAAAGCCTTGATCGCTTCAATAGCGTCCTGACGGAAACCTTGAGCATCTGCGGTGGGATGACCTGGATCATATATGCCGCCGTATACGGCCCGTCCCAGATGTTCTATAAATGAACCATAGACACGCGGATCTACTTCCGCAATCTGAAAGTCTTTATCAATAAGCATTTTTGATGTAAGCAATGGGAAAACCTCCATAGAATTAATTTTAGGGTTGTAAGAAACTTCATTTCACAATGAGTTCGCATAAAAGCAAAATCAACTCATTGATTTGTTATCTAATGTGTATCATAATGCTATTATGCTGAGCAAGTTTATTTCGCAGGGTTCGCTAAATAACGAATTCTAAATCAATAATTATGGATTCTATAGAGATAGGGAAGTGAAGTTCATGATGCTTGGCACGGATGCCACATCCTTGATCATATATGAGGCGCTCGCCAGCGAGGCCCGTTTAAATATCGTTCGCTTATTATTGCAAAACAGGGAGATGCATATCAATGCGCTTGCCAAAGAGCTGTATCTGAGCAAAGCCATCGTTAGTACACATGTGAGCAAATTGCAGAAAGCGGGCATCGTAGGCAGCCGCATGAAGCGTGAGAACGGTGGAACGTATAAATACTGCTTTATTCTGCAAGAATTTATGACTATCAATCTCTCCCCTGAACCAGTTGATGCTCCTTATCATGAAGTCTCTATTCCGGTTGGTCAGTATACGGATTACGAAGCCTGGCCCACCTGTGGCATTGCAACAACAACGCAGATGATTGGGCATTATGATACCCCGGCCTGCTTCATGGACCCGGATCGGGTCAATGCAGGTATTCTTTGGTTGGCACGAGGTTTTCTGGAATATAAGATTCCCAATTATCTGAATACAGAACAGCGTCTCCAGGAAATTGAAATTTCACTCGAACTCAGTTCGGAAGCACCCCAAGTTAATGAAAACTGGCCTTCCGACATCCGTTTTTCCCTTAATGGTCATCACCTCGGAACCTGGACAAGCCCAGGGGATTTTGGAGATCGGAAGGGCAAACATACACCGTTATGGTGGAAATTGGACGTCAACCAGTATGGTGTACTGAAGGTGCTACGTATTAACGGAGAAGGGACGTTTATGGATAGCCAGCGCATCTCAGATGTGCGTATCCATGATCTGGAGCTGGATTCATCCACTTACTGGACGTTTGGATTAAGACCGGAAGAAGGGGTGCCCGGTCGAGGTGGACTTACGTTGTTCGGGAAAGGGTTTGGCAACTACGATCAGGACATTTTGATACGGTACTATTACGAGGCTGCTGAGTTATAAATTTGGCTAGTAAAATGTGGAATATTAGGATAAGATGTAACCATCTGAACAAAAAGGAGCGTTTTTAAATGTCTAACAAGGTGATTTTGCTTTAGGTTCACAGAAGGATATTTGCGTTACAGAGATTCCTTTTGTGGACATTGCAGTGCGGGAAACCGTCCAAACAATGTTTACTGGAGGAGATTATTATCAATTTTAACGAAGCTGTTAACATCAGCAATACGCATGTATTGGCATTGGTATCCGAGTTGTTTGACCTGGAGGGTTACAACATTCAGCTTATTCCGCCTCATGAGGGTGGACGGAATGTCGTTTACACCTGTGAGCAAGATGGACGTGAATCGCTAATTCTCCGAGTGTCTTTTTTGCCTGACAGAAAGCGTGAAGATTACATTGCCGAACTGGAGTATGTCCGGTATTTATTTGAGCACGGTGCAAGTGTCTCGAATGTAGTCAGCTCGAAAAAGGGCGATCTGTTAGAAGAGGTCACTTATGGTGAGCATACGTTCTTTATCTGTATGTTTGTGAAGGCCACAGGGAAGTTGCTGGTAGAGAACCATTATCAGTACCGGGAAGGCATTCCACTTAGCGAATACTATTATAATAGCGGTAAAGTTCTGGGCAGGATGCATCAACTATCGAAAGGGTACACTCCCGTCCATCGCCGGCATCATTTGATTGACAATTACAGCGGTGAATATATCGATAATCTGGTACCTGAATCATTCCCTCTGCTTAAGGAGAAGATGGTTGAGCTTCTGAATATCTTACAAGGTTTGGATACAAACCAAGAGACATTCGGCATGATCCATTTTGATTATAATGACGGGAATTACTCGATTGATTTTGATACCGGTCAGATCACCGTGTATGATTTTGATAATTCATGCTTCGGTTGGTATATGTATGATCTGGCAGATCTATGGACACATGGCGTCGGCTGGATTCAATTTGAGCCGAATGAGGATAAACGCAAACAGTTCATGGATGACTATTTCCAAACCGCTCTCGCTGGATATACTTCCGAAACCAAGATCGAAGATTCGATGCTGGAGAAGCTGCCTTTATTTATTCAAGTCACTCTCTTGGAGAATATTCTAGGTCAATTTGAGGAAATGCAGCGTGCTGGCGAAGAACCGGAAGCTAACGAAGAACTGCTGTATCTCATTAAATGTCTGGAAGAGGATATACCGTATAAAGGATTTTTCCATGAGATGTATTCCACTGAAGCTCCTTTTGAGTATGAGGGACGCTGAAGGGACCTGTACGTAAACTAAACCCTGAATAACCAAGGATTCATCAAGTGGGGAGGCAGCCGGATCGACCGGTTGCCTCTTTGTTTGTCTGCGGTATGTTATTCAAATTTGGAAGGGGGCACGTTGTAGAATTTTTTGAATGCTTTGGAGAACGTAAAGGGATCGGGATAACCCAGAAATCCGGCAATTTGCTGGATCGTATATTTTTTCTCGTACAGATAGTCTCTGGCCCGGTTCATTTTGATCTGATTGATATACTGCCCCGGTGTAATACCGAGAATTTTTTTGAACAAAGAAATAAAATATTTCTCAGAGACGCCAGCAATATCTGCAAGTTCGTTAACTCGGATGGCACGATGCAGATTTGCATCCACGTATGGGAAGACATTCTGCAGAACTTCCAGACTTCCTTCGATCTTCCTCGGTTTTCGGTCTTTCAGAAACTCACCCTGATACAGCCCTTGCCTATGTAATTCCAAAATTTTGGCGATGACGAGAAGTAGAGAGGCTTTCAAATAAAGTGGACTGGCGGAAGCGCCGCTACTCTGCTTGAATCTTTGATAGGACGAGGTGAACAGTGTTGATTCCTCATGAATTAGATTGCCAAGTACGATGCCCTGGAGCTGAAACTCGCCGAGAATCCGCTTCTGCTCAGCGATGCTGAAATCAAAGTGCATGTATACGAATCGGCACAACTCTCCGGTCGTGGAAGCCGTGTAGGGCATATCCGGATAAAAAAACACGACGTCGCCCGGGTTCGCCATATGCTCGATTCCATCGATGGTAATTAGCACGGAGCCAGCTGTAATGAACCACAGATCATAATCGGAATGAGACTTGTACTCCGTCCAATTACTGTCGTGTGTTTGTTCCAAATAAGAGCTCATGCGAAGTGTGATATACTCCGAAAGTTCGTCGAGTATACTCATATTTACAGTTCCTGTATGCATCTAATCCAACTCATTCCTCTCTACTTTATGACATCCTTCATTTTTGACTATCATAACAAAGGATTTATCTCTTGTTAACTATCGTACGATATGACATGTTTTGAAAACTATCACACATTCCGATTCCAGCCCACTCACCTATAATGAACTTATATCGTTAAAAGGAGGGGTTATTAATGAATGCTACAAGTACTCAGCATCCAAAGGTAGTTGTTATTGGGGCGGGCAGCCTGTTTTTTGGTCGGCAGTCCATCTGGCAGATGGTACACTCCCCATATTTGAATCAGGGAACGCTGGCTTTGGTGGATACGGACGAGGAACGGCTCTCGAAAATGGTGAAATTAGCGGAAATGGTCGCCAAGGAGAACAACGCATCCCTAAAGATTGAGGGTTCAGTGGACCGAAGACAGGTACTACCGGGAGCCGACTTCGTTGTGCTCAGCTTTGCGGAAGAATCGGTGAAATATCGGGGCATTGACTGCCAGGTTTCTCTAAAGTATGGAATTCGTATGTGTTCCGGCGATACAATTGGCCCTGGTGGAATCTTTCGCGCGATGCGGGAACTACCGGTGATCATGGAGTGCGCCAAAGACATAGAGGAGCTGTGTCCAGATGCGTGGGTGATCAATTATATTAACCCGTCTACCGTTCATGGCATCGCATTACATCGATATGCTCCGAAGCTTAAATCGTTTGCGCTGTGCGATAGTCATCATATGCCGCATAAGAAAGCCTATTATGCCGTACGAGCCGGAATCATCAAAAATACAAGCCAGTTTACCGCAGGAATAGACCAGAAATTCGATTTTCGTATCGCAGGTGTCAATCATTTCACTTGGCTGCTCAGAGCCGAGTATGAAGGAATAAATGTGATGCCCACGATCGCAGAAGCCATGCGCAAGCTGGCAGGTGAGGAGAACAACGGCGGTGATCGCGGCGCAAAAGCTCTTTTTAACGATGCGATTACCTATGAACTGTATGATATTTTCGGAATCATTCCCACTTGTACGGCGCATACAAAGGAATACGTTCGGTATTGGCAAGGTCTTGGCAAAACTGCGGACACGATTCCCCCATTATCGATCTGGGAGACAGAGGACAGATATCAGCGTCACGATGAGATGTGGCAGCAGGTGGATGACTTTCTTGCAGGGAACATCCCGATTGCCGATTATATGAGCACCTTCGGACCAGATCATGCGACCGACATCATTGAGAATATGGTAGGGAACTTGGGCAAAAAATTCTTCATCAATACGCTCAATCAAGGCGCGGTAACCAATATGAATAACGATTCATTCCTGGAACTACTGTGCGATGTAGATATGGATGGGGCGAAACCACTCCATGTAGGCGAGATGCCGCGTGGGATAAGAGGGATGCAAGAACTTGTACTGGATACGCATGAGCTTACGGTTGAAGCTGTTCTGGAACAGAGCTACGAGAAGCTGAGAAGGGCGATGCTCACCGACCCGCTCGTGAATTCCATCAGTGACGCGGACAAGATCATCCATGAATTGTTGGAACTGGAGCGTAAGATGATTCCGGATGTTTGGTATAAGGATAGACTGCAGTATAGCTAAGAACGATAACGAACAAAGACCACGTCGGTCCCTTCCATGGGACTAACGTGGTCTTTGTTTTTATCGTTTGTCATGTATCAAGAAATCCTACTCCACTTTAAACAAGCCAGCATGGTCTTCATAGTACGAAGTAATAAAATCACGGAATTCTCTTACAGCAGGAGATAACCATTTTTGTTTGACCCAGGAGAGGCTAATTGGATATCTCGCTGAATCATCAGCAATTTTTACATAACGTAACCCCAGTGCTCTACACACGGAGATCGGAAGTAATGCAACACCCTGATTAAGCCTGATAATTTCAAGCAGGGTATGAGAATCGACCTCAAATGCATGATTGGGCAGAAAACCTGCTTTTTCACAGAGCATGGTGGTAAATCGGCTGTACTCCTTATTATCGGCAAGGGAAATAAAGGGCTCGTTTGCAACAACACTTAGTGAGACGCTTGTCTCTCCGCCGTATGCATGATTCGTGGGTACAACCAGAACAATGTCCTCCTCAACAAGAACAACACTCTCAATCTCCTCATCCTGAATCGGATGTCCCGTAATGCCCAGATGCATGTCGCCTTTCTTCAAACCTGTAATAATTTCACTGCGTGTCCCAATACCCTGATGAAGCTTAGTTTCGGGGGAACCGTTGATATAGTCACTAATGAGACCTGTGAGGAACCGAGTATTCGTAATCGAGATCCTGATCGTATTGGATATTTGCTGTTCCTCCGCTTTAATCTCCATCTCTGCATTTTCAATTTCAATAAAAATCCGGTTTACATGCTTCAATAAAATCTCACCTGAGGAATTCAATTGAATGTTTCTTCCTCTCCTGTGGAATAAGGGGGTACCCAGTTCATCCTCAAGTCTTTTAATCGTTAAGCTTAGGGAAGGTTGAGCAATATTCAATTGTGCAGCTGCTTTGGAGATATGTTCAGTATAGGCAACGGTTTGAAAGTATTTGAGCTGAAGCAATTCCATTCATTCGCACTCCTTATTTATTCTGATAAATATATATAGTACTTATTATGTATTATATTAAATTTAAATATTGATGTAGAATTTTTTTATGAGATACAGATCAAATTTTAAATAACAAAAATGACTATATAAGTTGAACTACTCATTTACACAATAACGGAGAGGACAGAAAAAACCTGAAAAAGCGAAGCGTTCGCCTACAAGCTTTCTGAAAGAAAGCTGCATCGGAAGCATAAGCTATCAACGGATTTTCACCTTTAGAAAAGGGAATCGAAAAATCTGGGGATAACAGCGATTGGAAGGTTGTTCTGTCATCGTAGTGTCAGTGTAAATAATCTTTAGTTCAACTTATATAGAACCAAAACATAAGGTAGGTGTCTTTGATGAAAATCGATGTGAATAACATAGCTAAAAATCTGAATACACCCCTAACAGCTCCGGCATATCCAATGCCACCGTACAAATTCGTGAATCGTGAATATTTGAATATTATTTACCGGACCGATGAAAAAGCGTTGCGGGCAGCCGTACCAGAACCTCTCGAAATTACTGAACCACTGGTTAAATTCGAAGTGATGTGGATGCCAGATGTTTCTGGACTGGGTGCATATACAGAAGCTGGACAAGTTATCCCTGTACAATTCAATGGGGAGGAAGGCGATTATGTGCATTCGATGTACGTAGACAATTTCCCCGCGATTGCGAGTGGTCGAGAGCTCACCGCCTATCCGAAAAAGCTGGGTGCGCCCAAGCTGTATACCGATTCAGATACACTTGTCGGCACACTAGATTATGGAACGCTGCGTGTAGCCACGGCAACGATGGGATATAAACATGTGGAGATGGATAAAGAGTTCGCCAAACGTGAAATATGCCGACCTAATTTTATGATTAAGATTGCTACCGACTATACCGGGAATTTAAGAATATGTGATCTGATCCGTACTCAAATTACGGACATCGAAGTGAAGGAAGCTTGGACAGGACCTGCCCGACTTCAACTGTTCGAACATGCGTTGGCACCTCTTGCAGATCTGCCTGTGTTGGAAGTGGTGTCAGCTTCTCATATCCTTACCAACCTAACCTTAAACGCTGCACAACCTGTATATAGCTACCTGGAAGAAAAATAAGGAGGAAAAATAAAATGAGAATTGCAATTGTAGGCGCGGGATCTTTGGGAACCATCGTAGGTGCATACCTTGCGGATGGTGGACTGGACGTTGAGTTAATTGATGCATATCAAGAACATGTAGATGCTTTAAATCAGACCGGTGCTAAAGTGACGGGTACCACAGAGTTTCAGGCCAAAGTAAAAGCCATTACTCCTGATCAGAAATCAGGACAATATGACCTCGTGTTACTTTTAACCAAACAACTCTACAACGATTCCATCCTTCAGGAATTAATTCCATTCTTGAATGAAGACAGTATGGTGTGTTCCTTGCAGAACGGGATTCCGGAAGAAAAAGTGGCGTCCATCGTGGGTGAAAAACGTGTTATTGCAGGCTCCGTTGAATTCGGCGCTACGTTCATTGAACCAGGTGTATCAAGTCTGACTACCGAGTACACTCAATTTAAGCAGTATGCTTTTCAGATTGGCGAATTAAATGGTGAAATCACCGAACGAATTCAACGTGTGAAATCGGTGTTGGACCTTGTGGGTGGAACTCATATTTCCGATAACCTGGTTGGAACCAAATGGTCCAAATTGCTGATCAACAATGCATTCAGTGGTTTGTCCGCTGCATTGAATGGGGAATACGGAGACATTATTGATCATGAAGCCGGCATTGTGAGTGCAGCTCATATTGCGGACGAGACGATTAAAGTTGCTCGCGCCAATGGGGTTACCTTGGTTAAAATGAATGGATTCGACATCGCTTCACTCGAACTGAACAGCAAAGAAGATATCCCTGAACGGGTGAAAACATTACGTTACGTGATGGAGCCCTCCAGACTGCTCAAAGCAAGCATGCTTCAAGATCTGGAGAAAAACCGCAAAACGGAGATTGATTACATTAACGGAGTTGTTTCAAGCAGGGCAGAAGGTACGGGAATTGCGACACCTTATAATGATTTAGTTGTAAAACTGGTCAAATCTGCTGAAGAAACTCAAACCGTTCCTGATTTTGACACGAACATAAAAGCTTTTGAAAAACTATTAAGTGTTCAAAAATAAATTCAATTATTTCAACTGAAAGTCGCTAATATAGCGGCTTTTTTGTTGTATCAGTAAATCCTGTCAGGTTTAAATTTAAGACGAGGAGACTGTTTTTCGTATTTTTTATTTCCTAACATTATACAAAAAGGGGAATTAATTTTGATATAATATAACTTGCTTGTTATTTTACTATTCGAAGGAGATTCATAATGAGGTACTCTTGGTGGGAATTCACGTTTTATTTGGTTGTATTGATGTTTGTCTTGTTTATGCAAATAAACGAATATCCTCTATTTCTGATTGTGGGGGTTGTAGTCGTTACCATTCTTATCGCCTTTATTAAGCATGTTTTTTATCCTTTAGTATTTGATAAGCGCATAGATCGTTTAGAGTGCTTTTTATCAAAGCAGCAAAATACACCTGGGACATACATTATTTATGTTCTTGCAAACAGACTTGATGATGAGGTAGAACTAGTTATGGAGCAAATTATGCAGAAATATAAGCGAAGAACAACACAAGCACAGTTCAAGGCAGCTTACGGATTATATCGCAAGGATATGTTTGCCATTCGGCAAGCTGTACCTCATATCGGCTTATCGGACTACCGTACATATTACGAAACCATTCTACTCTTGGAAGACGGGAAAAGTGAAGATGCGCGTGAAAGACTTCAATCCATAAAAAAACAGTGGATGCGATCAACATTGCTCGTGGGTATTGAACTCAAAGCAGAAAACCGCGATACCGCTATTCAGCACGCGCATGAAGCACTTAACTCTTCCAGAGGTGTTAATCGTTATGTTTTATATAAGGAATATGAAAGAGTATTACCAGAGGTAGTTGGACACATATCGTAAGATGGTGAAAATCTTTCGAAAAAATAAACCGTGCTTCACGGTTTATTTTTTTTCATTTGCTAGCAGCGGTGTGAGTCCATCCTTAGCAAAAATAGAGGGTAGAATCGTCAATAACCTCTCACGGGTAAGGGGATCATCGTAGTTCCAGCCAGCTTCTACTATATGTACTTTACTGGGTAACAACATGCCAACCAAACTTTGGAGCGGAGAAGGTATATTTACATTCATCTCCTCCTGAGGTATCATCACGAAGTTTCGGTCTCCACCGTATTGTGTGATTTTATTGTGATCAATTTGTATCCAAGGTCTGCCATTAATGATCAGTTGATTTACGGATTCGGTGGGTCGAAAGCCAAGTGATTCATACACGGTAGCGGCAAATCCCGTCTGTCCCATAACATATATGTTCTTACCCAGCAACAGATAGACAGTTGCTCGTTCTCCTGCAATATAATCATCCGCCAATTGTCGCCGTATCCTCCTGACACTTTCCTTATAGCGGTCGATCCACTGTTCAGCCGTTCTGCTTCGGCCGAAAAGATCCGCAATATAACGAAGACGCTCAAAAGTGCTGGTTGATTCGCGATAAACGATGGTAGGGGCAATGGCGTCCAGTCGAGGTAACTGCTGCTCACTATAGTTGCCTAGCAGGATAAGATCAGGCTTCAGCAGGGAGACTTGTTCCGGTGCGCCTTGCAGTCCAATGTCCGGGATCTGAAGCAGTTTGTTCCGATATATGACTTGTGATTTCATTGTAGTTATACCCGCACCGACTGGACGGATACCTATAGCAAGCAACTCACCAAGGGTATTGGTACCTGTGGCCACGATTCGTATAGCCACATCAGGGAGCGAAATCTGCCTGCCGAGGGAATCGGTTATCGTTCTTTGCCTGGTACGTCTTAGTATATTGGCGTATTCCCGTGGAGGGTGTCCTGTGAGCTGATGAAAGCGCCGACTGAAATAATACTCATCCTTAAAACCGACTTGTCTGGATATTTCACGCAAGGTATCGCTAGAACTGGACAATAGCTTTTTGGCATGCTTGACTCTAAGCTCTGCCAGGTAATCGGTCGGCTTCTTGCCAGTAATCACTTTAAACAATTTGCTATATTGCCATCGAACCATGCCGGCTATTTCCGCCAAAAGCTCTACGGTCAGATCCTCGTTGTAGTGCTGCTCCATATAGCTGAGTGTACGCTGTACCGCTTGATCATTTTGCACTGGCGGAGCAGCGCTTTCTAGCTGAGCCATCAGGCTAAGTATCAGTTGCAGCCGGGCCTGAGTAACTGCTGATTTTGAATGATGCGTAGGCGTGAATTTCTTCTCCTGCAACCGATTTTGCTTGTTGGATTGCAAAGGCAGCGGAGAAATCCAGTCTTCACTTGCAAACGCAAGTTTTATAGTAGAAAGAGACAGCCTGTAAGGAAAGCCCAGAATAAGAGGAGGGCAAGCCGGAAGCAGAGTCAACTGATCCACTTGAAAAGAAAGAAAGGTCAACCGGGCTACATGCGCTTGCTCTTTTATCGTTTGGAGAATGTAGGATTGCTGAGTAGGGAGCAGAATACAACTGCCTTGGCTCAGATCTTGGGAGATGTTGTTTGTTAACACCCGAATTCCATGATCCAGAGCAATAAGCAATGTATATTCATTGGCAGCGTTGCTCTTGATTGACGGATTATGATGATTGGTTTCCTGCAGTGGTGTGAGCTGAAGCAGATCATGCTGCTGCAGTTGGATGTAAAGGGAAGCCATTTGCATTCTGGAGCACTCCGATCTAGTGATAATAATTCTCAATTACTAGTTTACCACATTTTACACGTTAGATAATGTTTCGTTGCAGACATTATTACACGTAGCAGAAGTTTACAAAATCCAAAAATCCTCCATAACCCAAAGGGGTTGGAGGATTTTTGACGTTATCTATGCGATATTATTGATTCATCCATTTCGGTAGTTCATCAAGCAATTGCTCCAGTGCCAGTAGGTTGTCGGTATTCCAATCGGCTGATGCTGTGTAAACGTGTCCTTGCTGAACGGCCGGCAATGTTTTCCATAGTGTGCTCTGTAACAACCGATCAGATTCAGCTCGACTTTCGTCATTATCCAGCGTTAGGACAAAGAGATGATCTCCTGCATAGTCCGGCATTAGTTCTTCCGAAAGTTCGACGAATGTTAGCTCCTTGTCGATAATGTTTTGCTGAATTGCTGGTGGAATTGCAAATCCGTGCTCTTGATACAAGACTACACCCAATGAACGATTGCCCATCACATAGAGCTGTTTACCTAACTGCAAGAAGATGGTCGCTGTCTCGCCCTCTGCCACATTCAGCTTGTCCCACATCGCTTCCGCTTTTGTATCAAATCTGCTGATCCATTGCTCTGCCTCATCCTGTTTGCCAAAAATGTTGCCAAGTTCGCGTACGCGTTCCGTAAATGGTAACGCCGAGTTGAACGGAATGGTAGGCGCAATCTTCGAAAAAGCGGTGTTTCGGTCAGCATCTTGGTTATAACCATTCAAAATCAAGGCAGGCTGCAAGGCTGTTATTGCCTCCAAATCACCAGGATTTCCGACATCATCAATACCTTCTAATCGGTCTACAATATAGCTTTCGGAAGCATGAATCAGATTGGCTCCAACGACGGAAATATCCATGGCCAGGAGATCTCCAAGTGTTGAACCAAGATAGATCACCCGTTGCGGCTGAGTGGGTATTTCAATCACTTCGCCTGTTTGGGTTGTATAGCTTTTTGTCGTTTGTTCGTTGGTCTTCACAGCTTCTTGTGAAGGGGCGCTTTCCGAACGGCTGCATGCTGCAAGGACGGATAGAAGAAGGAAGCATGCTCCCCATATGAATAGGTGTTTCTTAATTGTACTGTTCATCATTGTTTCCCCCTGAGTTCTCTTTTTCTCATTGATAACCATTATCAATTACAACGTAATTATAGGTGCCTTTTCAGCGTCTTACAATGAAAAAAACGCAGTGAATTTATTTGTACAAATGTCAATGCGTGCATCTATTTGTTCGTTGCTTTGTTTTCAATCCGCAGGTGTGTTGTCATCGGAGTATGCGTGATCAAAAACAGCTTGCTGTATAAGGAATTAATAACCTTTGGATAATAATGACATTGACAACTGCAGGTTTTTCCAAAATAATAGTATGTAATTGAATACTGGTACCTTTAATTCAGTCCAGAGAGGCTGGCAAGGGCAGCGGATTTCATAATCACGCGAGAATCAGGGCTTATCCCGACATGGGATGCTCTGTGTCTTCGCGCGGATTATGATGCAAAAAGAGGCTACTTGTCAGTGTATAACTTGACGAGTAGCCTCTTTTTTCTGCTTTTTTTGGTATCAGATACACTTTACGTTGGGGGTATTCTGATGAGCAAACAAGATCAAGAGTTTTCATGGCAAGCTGTGCCGAAATCGCAAAGAAACCACTTTTGGAAGACGTTATCCGTCATGCTCGGTTTCACATTTTTCTCAGCAAGCATGCTGGCAGGAGGCACGTTGGGCGTAAGCTTGACGTTCATGGAGTTTATTGGCATCGTGCTTGCAGGCAATCTGGTGCTCGGTATCTATACAGGGGCACTGGCACATATCGCCGCCAAAACGGGCCTGTCCACACATCTGCTCGCTAAATATGCGTTCGGCGCAAAAGGGTCGTTTCTGCCTTCATTCCTGCTAGGCTTCACACAAGTCGGATGGTTCGGAGTAGGCGTAGCCATGTTCGCGATTCCAGTCGCCAAAGCCATGGATTGGAACGTGTACCTGTTGATTATCGTGTTCGGACTTGCCATGACAGCATCAGCCATTTTCGGCATGAAGTCACTCGTCATTCTCGGATATATCGCGGTTCCTGCGATTGCCATTCTCGGTGGTTACTCCATGTTCGAAGGTGCAGGTTCGCTGGGTGGTCTGCAAGGGTTGCTTGATTACACGCCGACTCAGTCGCTTACCGCGGCGGCAGCATTAACGATCTGTATTGGATCATTCATAAGCGGCGGAACGCTGACACCCGATTTTGCCCGGTTTTCCCGGACATCGAAACAGGCAGTTACTGCAACAGTGATTGCATTCTTCCTGGGTAACTCACTCATGTTTCTGTTTGGTGCAGTTGGCGCAATGGCCTATAACCTGGCTGATATCTCGGAGGTCATGTTCCTGCAAGGATTGATCATCCCGGCAATCATCGTTCTGGGCCTGAATATCTGGACAACCAACGATAATGCACTGTACGCTTCGGGTCTTGGTTTTGCGAACATCACCAAAATCTCAAAGAAATTCTTCGTCATCGTAAACGGCATCGTGGGTACCGTATTCGCCATGTGGATGTACAACAACTTCGTCAGTTTCCTAAACGTACTGGGCGCGGCGGTACCATCGATCGGGGCAATTATTATCGCAGATTACTTCATTGTGAAACGTAGAAACTATAAGCCATTTGCCGACATGTCATTCAAAAATGTAAACTGGGTAGCGATGGTGGCTTGGGCCATCGGCGTTGCATTTGCCCAACTGGCTCCTGGCGTAACACCATTGAACGCACTACTTGGTACAGCAGTGGCCTATATCGTCTTGATGCTGATTGTTCCTGCCAAAGAAACCAAAGAAATGGGGAAAATAAATGATTATACAGAACGCAAAATTGCGGGGTAAAGAAGGACTATGGAATATCGTTGTGAAAGACGGAAAGTTTGAACGAATTACACAATCGCTGGAAGTGACCGAGAATGAAGAGGTCCTGGATGTTAACGGATCGCTTGTGCTGCCACCGTTTATTGAGCCGCATATTCATCTCGATACAACGCTCACTGCAGGTGAGCCGGAGTGGAATCTAAGCGGAACGCTGTTCGAAGGCATCCAACGCTGGTCGGAGCGCAAGGCTTTCTTGACACATGAAGATGTCAAAACACGCTCCAAAACGGCACTCAAGTGGCAATTGGCACAGGGCATCCAGCATGTACGGACTCATGTGGACGTTACCGATCCAAGCTTGATCGCAGTTAAAGCGATGCTTGAAGTAAAAGAAGAAATGGCTCCATATATGGACATTCAGCTTGTTGCTTTCCCACAGGAAGGCATTCACTCTTATCCAAACGGGGCAGAATTGCTGGAAGAGTCACTGAAAATGGGCGTTGACGTGGTCGGCGGCATTCCACACTTCGAATTCACACGCGAATACGGCGTTGATTCAATGAAAGTTGCGTTTGATCTGGCCGAAAAATACGACCGTCTGATCGACATCCATTGTGATGAAATCGATGACGAGCAATCCCGTTTTGTTGAAGTCGTTGCCAAGGAAGCTTACGAACGTGGACTGGGTTCACGCACAACGGCAAGCCACACAACAGCGATGGGGTCATATAATGACGCTTATACGTACAAATTGTTCCGTTTGCTGAAGATGGCTGATCTGAACTTTGTCTCCAATCCGCTGGTTAACATTCACCTGCAAGGACGCTTCGACACGTATCCGAAGAGAAGAGGGCTGACGCGTGTCAAAGAGTTGCAGGAAGCAGGTCTGAATGTGTGCTTTGGTCACGATGACATCTTCGATCCATGGTATCCGCTCGGTACAGGCAACATGCTGCAAGTACTGCACATGGGGATTCATGCTTCGCAGTTGCTTGGTTACGACCAGATCGTGAATTCGATCGACCTCATTACAAAAAACAGCGCAAGAACGTTACACATTGAGGATGTATACGGTATTGAAGAAGGTAAACCTGCTAACTTCATCGTACTTGAAGCAGAGAACGAATATGAGGCTGTTCGCAAACAAGCTGGCGTACTTTATTCCTACAGAGGCGGCCGTAAAATTGCGGAATCGAAGCCGCGGGACACATCCATCATTTTTGAAGGCGGTACAGAAAAGGTTACTTTTAATAAATAATGAAGAAAATATACTCCCATTAAAGTCGCTATTTTAGCGGCTTTTTTTCTTTTTTGTACTGTCTACATACAATAAGAACCAAACATTCAGCTTGTCTTAAGTGCTTCACTAGAAGCCTGCTTCCCGCCTTTTTTACGAACAAAACTAATGATCAGCAGTAGCAGGGGTAACAAGCCAAATAAAAAAATGGACATATTGCCAAGAAAATCACCCAAAGCTAACGTTTCCTCCAGGTTTTTAGGCAAGTAAGCAATTACATACAAGACTGGCAACATGGCGAATTGTATGCTCGTAATATTTTTGAGACGAAACAAATCTCGGATCCCGATTGCCGCAAAATAGTGTTTAAAAGCATAGGTTGCAAAGATCTGCATCAGCCAAAACACAATGAACAGTGATTCATATCGCTCAAAAAGAAACCCCTCAATTTCAAAACTTCGAACCATGTCGAACGTTGGCCACATTCGTGTTTGAATTCCTGGCAAAGATAAGTTTCCTACAACGGTAACAATCGTGACCAAATATATGATCGTACAACTAAGTATGCTGTATATAGCAGCTTTATTGCTTGCTTTCACGTCCACCATGTAAGCTGTGATGATGAGTAAAACTTCATATCCAGAATAGGAGAGACACGAAGGTTTAAGACCCTTCAACACAGGCATGAATCCATCGCCCAGAAGTGGTCTGAGGTTATTAATTTCAAACATCTTGCTGCTTAAAAGGAAAACCAGCGCTAACAACACAAGCGTAACGGGCAACACAATTGAAAAGACCCGGATGATGACCTTAAGACCACCCGTTAACATATAAATACCAATCCACAAACTGACCATAATGGTGACCCAAGTAGGCGTGCGCTCAAGGATGTACATACTTGTAATTTCGGCCATGACTCTAACTTCGAATGAACAAAGAACAACAAAATACACGATAATTAAAAGTCCCAATAGATAAGCAATCCACTGACCTGTGATTTCGGGTATAAATTCGAATACCGTTTTACCGGGGAATCTACGACACAAGGTTACAAGAAGAATGCTGATTGTGGTTACAATTAATCCTGATAAAATGACAGAAATCCATACATCTGGTGTCCCTACTGCTTTACTAATTGTGCGAGGGAGTGTTAGAATTCCAGCTCCGAGTATTGAATTGATAACTACAATAATTACCTCGGAGGTATTAATATTAGATGTGGATTGCTTCATTTGGCCTTCGCTCCAAACCGGAGAATATATTTCTAGGTAGTATCGCCCAACGCAGTTGTTTTATGTAAAATAAGTTGGAATGATATAATGTAGAGATATCCAATAATGAATTGAAGATGAGGATGCAGGTTATGCCAAAGAACGATAATATGTTAGCCATTCTATGGATGCTGAATTCAGGCACCAAAGTAACTGCAAAACAGATGTCCGAAAAGTTAGAAATCAATATAAGAACCGTATATCGATATATTGATACATTATGTGCCAGTGGAGTACCGATCATTTCCGATACGGGTCACAACGGAGGGTATAGCTTGCTGAATCAGCATATCAAAGCACCTCTGTTATTTGATATTGATGAAAAAAAGGCACTTCTCCAAGCTGCTGTGTTTGCAAAAGAAGCTGGATACCCTTTGAGTGAGGCATTGGACAATGCAACATCCAAATTGAAAATGTATACAAATCAGGATCAGGAAAACACACTTCGCCGTCATTTAGACGGGTTTAACGTTATCAATCGCATGGGAGATCCATCCGTTCAGACGATCTTGGCGGAATTGGAGCAAGCCGTGGCTAATGATTGCTCTGTCGAAATTGATTATCGCAGAAGCCGTGAGGAACAACCCAAGAATAGAGTAATAGACCCATATGGAATGGTTTACTGGAATAATAAATGGTATACCATTGCGTTTTGCCACTTGAGAAATGAATTTCGCAGCTTTCGGGCAGATCGTATTCTGCGAATCAAGCTTACTCCGCTCCGCTTTAAGCGTTCGGAAGCCTTTTCTGCTCGTGAATTTTTTCTGCAAAGTTTATTACCTGATGTAGGAGGGAAAGAGGGGTTAATTTCCTTGGTTATCGAAGGCCGATCAGAGGCATTGGATGACTTGGGGCTGCATTGGTTTATGGGACATTATCTGAAAGAGCGGACTTCTAATCAAGCCATCTTTTTATTTGATGAAAAATCAATTGATACATACGTCCCCTATTTTCTCCTATCCTATGGGAAGTCCATTCAAGTCATCGAACCACAGCGTTTGAAGGACAGACTTGTTGCTGTTGTATCCGAGTTAATGGAATACTATCAACTTTAACAACTTCACTGACAGCATTTGAACTCATCGGATTTTGATCAGGGAACTTGATAAAGAACTTGATAAAAAAGTTGCGAAGCTTTGCTGCTTTGGATATGATTATCTAATGTTCGATTAAAAAAATACTTATGTAATCATTTAATGATAAAAGACAGTGAGGTAGAAAAAATGATCGCAAGAACAGAAGAAGATTTTAATGGCTTGAAGGAAATTGGCAAAATTGTAGCTTCTATTCGAGATGAATTGGTTCAAAGAACCATCCCAGGCATAACGACTAAAGAACTTGATGATTTGGCAGGAGAGCTTTTTGAGAAAGCTGGCGCAGTTTCTGCTCCAAAAAGTGAATATAATTTCCCGGGATTTACTTGTATTAGTGTTAATGAAGAAGTGGCACATGGTATTCCGGGAGATCGGGTTATTCAAGAAGGGGACATCGTCAATATTGATGTGTCGGGCTCCAAGAACAGTTATTTTGCAGATACGGGACTCTCGTTTGTCGTAGGCGAAGGTGCAGAAGTGTTAACGAAAATATGCGACGTTGTTAAATTGGCATTTGAAGCAGGTCTAAAAAAAGCAAAACCGGGCTCCAAAAAAAGCGGGATCGGAAAAGCCGTATTCCAAACTGCTAGACAGCATGAATTAACGGTTATCAAAAACCTTACAGGACATGGTGTTGGACGTGGAATACACGAAGCACCTGACCACATCTATAATTATAATGATCCATCGGATGATGAATTGTTAAAAGAAGGTATGGTTATCGCATTCGAGCCATTTATTTCAACTTCAGAAGAAGAAGTAGTCCAAACTGGAGATGGCTGGACCTTTGTTACTAAAAACAGCTATGTAGCTCAAATAGAACATACCATTATCCTTACTAAAAATGGTCCGATTATTGTCACTCTTTAAGGTGTTCAAACTGAAAGTCGCTAAATTTAGCGACTTTTTTTGTTTTTGTTTTATTGGTACGTCAAAGTAAATCAAAATATAAACGTTCGCTTATTAATTTATGTTGAAATTATGGAAGGATTTAACGTATATTTAGATCTGATCTTTATGTTATAGACAGAGGTGATTGATTGAGCACAACAAAAAAGCGCGTTCAAGTCATTGATGGACTGCGTGGATTCAGTCTGGTCGGCATTGTACTGGCGAATATGCTGGCTTTCCAATATGGAATGTATGGCCAGAGCAAACCCCAACTGTTCGGGATTGGCGGAGCAGATCAGGCTTTCCTCTCATTCCTGCTGATCACTGTGGTGGGCAGTTTTATGCCGATTTTTGCATTTATGTTTGGCTTTGGAATGGTTAAGCTCTCGGAAAGCCTAAAATCACGAGATTTACGACCAAAGTGTCATCTGGCACGCCGTTTTCTACTACTGTTTGGAATCGGATTACTGCACATCATCTATCTATGGGAAGGGGATATCCTTACATTTTATGGTGTACTCGGTTTCTTCTTGCTCATGTTCCTTAATCGGAAGCCCAAAACGCTACTCATATGGGCGGTACTGCTACTCATGGGAGCGGGCATACTTGGTCTCCCGGCATCTAATCCGATGAACCCGCTGGCGATTGAGTCCATTAATATGGAGAACTACATCATTCAAAGTCAGGATGTATACGGCAACGGCACATACGCGGAAATCAGGAATTTCAGTAATAACGGCGATCCATTCGGCGGGGATTTGGAGCTGTCATTTGCCCTGATAGCCCTGATGTTAGCACCACTCATGACGGTGCCGATGTTCCTGCTCGGCATGCACGCTGCCAGAATAGGCACGTTTAGCGATCCCCAAACGATGCGAGCTATATATCTTCGCCGGGCATCGTTATTGATTCCGGTAGGTTTGATACTCAAAGCATACGGTGTATTGGCACCACAATTGGGTGCGGAAGGTTGGCTCGGAATCGGAATCGGGGGGACGCTTGGAGGAGCGTTGCTTGCACTCGGATACATATACGCATTCGCGCTGTTGTATGCTGGAAACCACCGTTTCAGCCTGATGGGCAGGTTCGAGGCGGTCGGCCGTCTCTCGTTGACGAATTATCTGATGCAGAGCGTAATCTGTACAACAATTTTCTATGGATATGGCCTGGGACTGTTTGGAAGTGCTGGCGTGTTTATCGGAGCAATTATTGCGCTTGCTGTCTACGTTATTCAATTGTGGCTCAGTCCGCTATATCTTAAGAAATTTAGCAATGGACCTGTCGAGTATATCCTACGGATCTGGACTTATCTGTCCTGGAAAGGGCAGCCAAGAAAGAAGAAAAGATCAAATTTAACTACGAATGAAAACGCGCCTGGTGTTCAGTAAGCATAAAGTGTTATCGTGAAACGCAAAAAGAAGCTCGTTCCACCAAAAGAAAGGGCTTCTTTATGCCGTAACGATCATCTTCCTAATGTTTCCTGTTATAATTAGTAATTATTTATAGATTCAACATATCAACCCTAATACATAAGCTAACTAATATAGTGCGGGCAGTGGTAAGGTAATGCGAAATGAAAGATGAAGCATATACATTCAACTGTTTCCACTCAAGCTTGAAAGGATCATTATTGTGCTAAAAATAATTAATTTTCTTCTTTTCTTGCTGATCATTTGGGTAGTCATCTTTTATCCTTTTCGTTTTGCTTGGTTTGAAGGTTTGAAACAGATTCCTGCAGATCTTCATGTTATTTATTTACTTTTCTTGTTCTTTGGGTATCTGATCTGTTCATCGGCTATGGGACTTATGGTTGGCAAGATGTTTTTTAAACGAAAAGAACAGTGAGTATGTGTAAGTATGGAGGTTGGAGAATTATGAAGTTACATACTAAAAGACTTTCTCAAGAAATAGAAGATCTACACTCAGGGAAATATTTTTCATAGAATACTCTGCTGGAGATGAGATATTCAAGAGTTTGAGTCATTGGTTCTATAATATCATTCAAAGTCGCTAAAGCAGCGACTTTTTTTGTTTAATCCATGTAATTGCCTATCTCAAGGGTTGAGGGGAAAGAACTTATTTCAATGATCGATTAGATAATTTTTGCTTTGAATAGGCCTCCACTCGCATCAACCAGTGGGGTGGAAGCAATGAAGGAGTTTGCTACATTACAGCCTTACGCCTGTCCTGCCCAGATTATTGACTTGGGTAGTGACTCAGCGAATCTGGAAAAGATTATGGATGCGAGACCTGATGTCCAAGAATGTGAAAGATGAAACACTTATTTTTAGTAGATATCCCAAGATTTTTTGAGTAAGGAGTTTCTATTATGCACATAATAATAAGCCAGCTATTATATTTAATAGCTGACTTTCTTTTTATTCAAAAGAGAGCTATTCCCAATTAGCTGCGTGTTTTTGAATTAGATTAATCATCTGTTTCATTGCAGGTGAAATCCACTTATCTTTGTGATATGCCAAATATGTGGATATTGTAGGGCGGTCAGACTCAACTTCTTCGCCTTGAAATTTTTTGGATTTTAATTCTTCTTTGACAGAAAAGTAAGGAACCATCGAAATGCCTAGTCCGTTTTTCACACATTGCTTAATCGCTTCGATACTTTGGAACTCTATACTGTTCATAACATCGACTTTTTTATAATTGATGTAATCCTTGAATACAGATTTGTAACTGCAGCTACGTTCCGTATATAACACAGTTCCTTTTGCATGGTTTTTCTCATGAGGGGGACTAATAAGGACCATTTTTTCTCTCACCAAACGTTCGCAGTGTAGTTCGGGAGCTCCCCATCCCTCTTTTTCTAAGGCAACAAGCAGGTCAATCTCACCATTTTGAACAGCTTGAGAGACATCTTGGTAGTCAAGTGATTTGAGCGAAAGGTTAACTTGCGGATATTTCTCACCATACTCAACCAATAAAGAAGGTATGCGACAGATCATTAAGGATTCCGAAATACCTAGTGTCAAATTTCCCGAGGGCTCATCATTTGAAGTAAGTGCTTGCGTATACAACTCAATAATTTTATGAGCATACGGCAGAAATTGATGTCCGTATTGTGTGAGCACAACTTGTTTACCTAAGCGATCAAAAATAGGCTTACCGAACTCTTCCTCCAATTCTTTAATATGTGTCGTGACAGAAGATTGAGCATAACCGAGATGTTCAGCTGCTTTCTTAAATCCTCCTTTTTCAACAATAGTTTTTAATGTAATCAAATGGCGGAGTTCCATAGATACCCTCCTAAAGTGAGTTCATTTTTAATGAACTAAAGATTCAATAACATCAATTTTACTGTTCATTTCATTCATTTTATAATGTTCATATTCTGAAAGATATATAAACATAATTGTTAAAGGTGGATGGTTAAATTGGTACAAAAAAATAAATTGTTTGAACCTGTCAACGTTGGTTATAACTTTCTAAAAAATCGTGTAGGAGTAGCTCCAATGACTCGTACGAGTGCTACTCCGGAAGGTCTTGCCACGGAGCAGATGGCTGAATATTATGCGTCTTTTGCTCGTGGAGGTTTTGGATTTGTCATTACAGAAGGAACATACACAGATCAATTGTACAGTCAATGTTACTTTAACCAACCTGGCTTGATAAATGAAGAACAAGCTATTGCTTGGAAAAAAGTCGTGGATACTGTACATGAAGCGGATGCTGCAATTATAGTTCAGCTTGAGCATGCAGGAGCACTTTCTCAAGGAAATCGCTTCAGTTCCCATAACCTAGCTCCTTCAGAAGTGCAACCTAAAGGAGATCCTTTGGCGTTCTATGGTGGAGTTGATAAATTTCCTACTCCGATAGCTGCAACAAAGCAAGATATCGAACAAGTGATTCAGGGATTTGTGGAATCAGCAATCCGGGCAAAAGCAGTAGGGTTTGATGGTGTTGAAATTCATGGAGCCAATGGTTACTTGCTTGATCAATTCTTGACCGACTACACTAATGAACGATCAGATGAGTATGGCGGTTCGACCGAAAATCGGGTACGGCTTTTAATTGAAGTTTCATCTGCAGTCCGTAAAGCCGTTGGACCGAATTTTACAGTAGGTATTCGAATTTCTCAAGCCAAAGTCAATGACTATATCCATAAATGGGGTGGAGGTGAAGCAGATGCTAAAGTCATTTTCGGTGGATTAGGGCAAACCGGGCTTGATTACATTCATGTGACTGAATATAAGGCATGGAAGCCTGCTTTCGAAGAGAATGGGCCTTCATTGGTACAACTAGCTAAAAGATTTTCAGGTAAAATTGTCATTGCCAACGGTCAACTTGAAGATCCATTAAAAGCATCTGAAATCATCACTGATGATAAGGCTGATCTCGTGACATTAGGAAAGGGAGCTCTAGCTAACCACGATTGGGTTACTAAAGTTAAAGAAGGTAAGCTACTAGCTGAGATGAGAGAGGATAAGATACTGCGACCAGATGCAACGATCAAAAATTTTGAAATCCTTTAATGGGAACAGACAAAAGTATTTTACTCAATTATTTCAAACTGAGGATGTCATACTATCTGTGTAGAGCTCTCAATCAGTGGTATGCATTCTCGACACCAAATAAATGGCTTTCAGAACTTATTGAGCAATAATAGTATTGCCATAGGTCGTTTTAAACGGATGACCTGTGGCAATTAAGGTAGAAAACAGACATTCAATTAGTGGGTTGCAATTATATACTAATTAATATTGGGAAATATCCATTTCAAAGTGATTTTAACGTTCTTATTCAGATAACAACGAAAGATGCCTGAACCTTTGATACCGCCTGTGGAATTCATCTATAAGTTACACACTATCTTTTTGGAAAGTACCTATCATAAAAGTGCGTACTATTCATAATATGTGACTCATGTATACTAAATTGTACCTCGATGTAAAGGAGAAAAGATCATGAAAAGCAAAGAAAATTCGACAACGTTGCGTATGTTAATGCCTCAATGGCAAGGGGGAGATAATCCTAATTACTCCTTTGGAGCTGAGCTTCTTGAATGGCTAGCTCCAGAGAATAACAAGCATATAACCGTTAAAGTACCTGTTTCAATGAGCGATGATACCCCCTTGGAAAAAGAGGAAGGTATTATAGGTGATATTGTGGGAAAAGAGCAATTATTAAATCAACTTGATGCGGCAAATCATTTAATCAAAGCATATCAACCAGACCGAATTGTCATGTTTGGAGGAGACTGTTTAGTGGAGCAAGCCCCATTCGCTTATTTAAACGAACGTTACAGTGGTGAGTTGGGATTACTTTGGATTGATGCGCATCCTGATATAACAACACCAAAAGAATACTACAATGGTCATACTTATGTATTGGGTAATCTATTAGGTGAGGGAGCTCCTGAATTCGCTGCTAAAGTAGATAAGCCTTTTCGTCCAGAGAACGTAATGATCGCGGGAATAGATCAACCGACTGGCCAAGAATCGGAACTAATTTCAAGATTATCAATTAAATCAGCGTCCAGTTCTCAATTAAAAGAAAGTAGCAAAACTGTGCTGGATTGGATCGAAACGAATAGGATTAAATATTTGGTGATTCATTTGGATCTGGACGTTCTTGACCCGAAAATTTTCAGATCATTGCTCTTTGCAAATCCGTTATCAGACTTAGAGATTGATTTTCCTATGGGGAAAATGCAACTTTTTGAGGTAGCAAAATTGATCAATGAAGTTAGTGATGTCACTGATGTAGTTGGTCTCGGGATAACCGAACATCTTCCATGGGATGCAATAAACTTAAAACAACTACTTCAGAAAATGCCTATCCTTAACGATTAAGATGCTAATGCTTCAAAAGTATGCGCTTAATGAAAGGGACCATCGATATTAAGGAACAGAAGCACTTTCTTCATATAGTTAGTCTCCTTAGTAGCATTCATAAGAACTACATCTGTATTAGATAGGAGAACAAACAAGTGACTCATAATAAAACTGTTAAAACGTTACGCATGCTAATGCCCCAGTGGCAGGGAGGAAACAAACCAAGTTATATTCTTGGAGCTGAGCTCCTAGCATGGTTAGCTCCAGAAAACAATAATCATAAGACAGTTAAAGTACCTGTATCCTATAGTGAAGATATGACTCTCCACACAGAGGAAGGTATTTTAGGAGGAATCGTAGGTAAGAACCAATTGTTGAATCAACTGGATGCAGCAACTCATTTAATTGAAGCTTATAAACCCGATCGAATAGTTATGTTTGGCGGGGATTGTTTGGTTGAACAAGCGCCATTCGCCTATTTAAATGAGCGTTATAATAGTGAAGTTGGACTATTATGGATCGATGCACATCCTGACGTGGCAACCCCAGAGGTGACGCCCAACGGGCATGCTCATATATTAGGAAATCTGTTAGGTGAGGGAGCGCCAGAATTTTCTCAAAAGGTTAAAAAGCCTTTCTTACCGAAGAACGTTATGTTAGCGGGACTTGTTCAAACAACTGAACATGAATCGGAACTTATTTCTAGGTTATCTATTAGTTCAGCAACTAGCGCCGAATTAAAGGATAATAATAAACCAATATTGGACTGGATTTCAGAAAATCAAATCAAATACGTAGTAATTCATTTGGATTTGGATGTACTTGATCCGAAGATTTTCAGGTCATTGTCATTTGCTAAGCCGCTGTCTGACAAAATTCATACTCGTATGGGTACGATGCAACTTACAGAGCTGATAACTTTAATACAAGAAGTTAGCTTGTTAACTACGGTTGTTGGACTAGGTATCACAGAACATCTTCCATGGGATGCTATAAACTTAAAAAATTTACTTAAGGATATGCCAATTCTAAAAAACTAAAAGAGAGTTTTTTGAAAATTGGTAGATGTACTGATGATTATATATACTTGAGCAATTTTAGCTAATCGCTCATATAGATTAGAAATGTAAAAAATCACAACAAAACTGCTTCGTCTTCATGAAACAAGGCGTTTGGTATTATCTAGTTAAGCGTGGAGTCAGAGATGCCTACTGGTCCAAGAGTTTCATCCGACATCGTGATTGGCAAACCGAAAACTTCCATGGGAATTTACAATTGTAGCTGATAAATAAACGGAAAGTGCTATCCAGAGAAAAACCACTCCTTTGCCGGAGTGGCTTCTTTGGATCACACGGAATAAGTGAATTAGTAGACAGTTATATAACCTGAAAATAGTTCAATTACCGACAGGTAATCCATCTCCAATCGTTAGACTACCGCCGACATTAGATAATCGCCTTGCTTCACTTCCTGTTCAGTAGTTTTTAACACGTCCAAGTAGTTGGCGGAGTTGGTAACGATGACTGAGGTGGCAGTGATGTAACCGGCTGTCCGGATTTGCTCCGCGTCAAACTCTACAAGCAGTTGCCCGCAAGAAACCCGATCGCCCTCTTTAACTTTTTTCTCAAAAAATTGTCCTTTTAGCTTTACCGTATTCACTCCAATATGGATCAGAAGCTCCATGCCACTGTCCGTGGTCAGACCGAGCGCATGACCGGTAGGGAATACGGTGGTTACGACACCATTGATTGGCGATACCAAAATTCCATCAGTGGGTTCAATGACAAGCCCCTGTCCCATGGCACCTGAAGAGAAGGCGGGATCGGGCAAATCTTCAAGTAGCTGAACACTGCCTTTAAGCGGACTCACAATGATTTCCTTGTTTAACCGAGATTCACTTGGCTCAATCGCTTGTTTTTCCTGTCCAGAAGTTTCAATCTGCGGCTCCTCAACAGTAGCCTCAAGATCCTTGAATCCAAGTAGCAACGTGAGTAGAAAAGCCAGGACAAAAGATACGGAAACACCGATCACAACCGAGGCGAACCCCGTTGTCACGTAAGTAGGAAAAGCGAGCAGGCTGGGAAGTGAGTAAGCGACTGCCCGACCACCCCCGACTCCGATAATTGCGCCCCCGATCGCTGCGGAAATACATGCGTAAATGAACGGTTTTTTCAATCGTAAAGTAACTCCGTAAATGCCTGGTTCCGTGATTCCGAAAATCGCAGTAATCGTAGCAGATCCGGAAAGGGTTTTAAGCTGTGAATTGCGGGTTTTCAGCATAACGGCGAGCAAAGCACCGGCTTGAGCCAGCACGGCTGCGGTCAACATCGGCCGCATTAAGTCATAGCCTATTGTCGCCAGATTATTAAGTGTAATTGGAAGAAAAGCCCAGTGAAGTCCGAAGATAACAATGACCTGCCAGAAACCACCAGTGACTGCTCCTGCCAACATTGGGCTGAATTGCATGAGTGAGGTAAAACCGCTAGCTAACCCCTGACTAACACTGTTGCCGATCGGTCCAAAAGCAAGAATGGTAAGCGGGACGACAATTAGAAGCGACAGCATCGGCACAAGAATATTGCGGATAGACTGGTGAATAATCGAGTTGAACCATTTTTCTATATGAGATTGAACCCACACCGCCAGAAGGATTGGAAACACGGTGGAAGTGTACATCACAAGCACAATGGGGATGCCTAAGAAATCATAAGTTTGACCGCTATTAAACGCAGCGGAAATGGTCGGAAAGACCAGGGCTCCTGCAATAGCCAAGGATACGTTCATATTAGCTTTGAATTTCCTTGCGGCAGTAACTGCCAAAAATATGGGCAAAAAGGTGAATACACTGCTTGATGCCGCGTTTAAAATTAGATAAGTTCCTGAGGTGTCATCTAGCCAGCCGAGCGCCACAGACAAAACAACCAGACCTTTGAGCAATCCAGCTCCAGCTAGCGCACTGAGCAGCGGGGAAAAAACACTGGAAATAAGATCTACGGTTTTTCCGAATATTCCTGTTTTTTCTGCATTCTCTTTAGTATCCGTTTTGCTGCCGCCATCTTGAAGGTTGGTGTGCTCCATGATTCCTTCATAAACTTTGGACACGTTATTGCCGATGACGACTTGAAATTGACCGCCGCTTTTCACAACGGTGATGACTCCAGCTATATTTTTCAACGCCTGTTCATTCGCTTTTGTATGATCTTTCAGGGTGAATCTAAGCCTGGTTGCACAGTGATATACATCATTCACATTAGATTCACCGCCAACAAGTTCAATAACACGTATGAACAGTTCTTTGTCTTTATTACTCATAGCATATTGCCTCCTTCATGATGGGTAATTGATCTCAGGTTGTGAGCTGTTCGTTCCTGATGTGCCGGCTTACATCGTTTCACTTCCAAAAAGCAGCAAAACCTGAACTCGTGGCAAAATAAAAAGAAAAATCATTTTGCCATCAGTCCAGGTTTTGCCTGCTTTACCAGTCACAATCCTTTATCTAATGTGTTGTATATGAAGTTTTAGCTTGAAAGAAATAGGGCTATAAAGTGCTTCGTTCAGTAAGCCGCTGGATATGAATGGTTAAGTAAACGAATTCATCTTTGTTTAAGGACTGTACATACGTTTTTTCTAAGTACTCGTTGATCTTGCAAGTGCAAGAAAAGGCTCTGACATAAGTCTTTTTCACCTGCTGATATAAAAAATCTTCGCCGCTTTGGTGAATCTCGTGGCGCAATAAGCGCATGGCGAAATATTGAAGGTGTGTTAAGAAACGCGAATAATTTAAGCTCGATTCATCAAGAACAGTGCCGTAATGGTACGTGACGATTTTCAAAATCTCGTTGACAATTTCAGTCATCTTTATCGTCATTTTCATTTCAGTGCCGTCAAGTCGGGCATTGACGACATGTAAGGCGATAAAACCAGCCTCATCTTCCCCGAGCGAAACTCCAATCATGTCGCTGATTAACTGCAGAGCATCCAATCCGATACTGAATTCCGTTTTATAGAAACGTTTAATTTCGAACAGCATGGCATTTTTAATCTCCATACCTTTGTTCTTACGTTGGATGGCAAAACTAATATGGTCGGTTAACGACAGATAAATATTGTCGCTGAGTTCAGTACCAAGTACATGGTTGGCGTGTTTTACGATCTCGTTCACAACTTCGAAATGAACGGCGGGTAATTCATGTATCAGTTCAGCCATTTTTACAGCAAATGCATGCTCGGCTAAATGGAAGATTTTATCGATCTTGTGTTCATCGACCACATCACCTGCACTTTTTTGGAAGGAGATGCCTTTACCCATAACGATGACTTCCTTCCCCTTTGTATTGCGGGTCAGCAGAAGGTTATTGTTTAATACTTTTTCAATAATCATGTGCATCGGCTCCTTGTTTTCTGCAATATGCATAAAAAAAACCTAAGATAGTTCAAACGCCGCCAATTGGTTAACGGCATTCAAACTTTCTTAGGTATTGCCCGAATCAACGGTCACAATCCTTATTTGAGGTAACTATAGCACAAGTGATAAAGCGGTTTCAAGTTACAAATTAATCCCATTTAATCCCATAAAAAAAGTTCTTGACATGTAATGCATTACACAAGATAGAGTCCAAATTGAGAACACAATAGAACAAGGAGGACTTCAAAATGAAAAAGGGATTAAAAATTGTGACGATTGGCGGCGGATCGAGTTACACCCCAGAATTGATCGAAGGTTTTATCAAACGGCATCATGAACTTCCAATACGTGAATTGTGGCTTGTAGATATTGAAGCAGGAAGAGAGAAACTTGAAATTGTAGGAGCCATGGCTAAACGGATGGTAAAAGCGGCGGGAATCGACTGTGATATTCACTTGACGCTTAATCGAAGAGAAGCGTTGGCCGATGCCGATTTTGTCACCACCCAATTCCGAGTCGGCCTTTTGGAAGCCCGTATTAAGGACGAAACGATTCCGATTAGCCATGGGATGATTGGTCAGGAAACCAACGGAGCAGGTGGGATGTTCAAAGCATTCCGTACCATTCCGGTTGTTCTTGGAATTGTTGAGGACATGAAGGAACTTTGCCCAGATGCTTGGTTAATCAATTTCACGAACCCTGCGGGAATGGTAACGGAAGCTGTGCTCCAATATGGTAAATGGGAGAAGGTCATTGGTTTGTGCAATGTTCCGATTATTTCCTCCAAGAATGAAGCTGCTGTTCTGGAAAAAAATGAAGAGGAACTGTTCTTCAAATTTGCCGGTATTAATCACCTTCACTGGCACAAAATTTATGACCGAGATGGTAAAGAGCTAACTAAACAGGCCATCGAAAAGCTCTACGGTCCTGATGCCGAGCCAGAAAAAATGGTAGAAAATATAAAAAGCATGCGTTTCTTGTATGAGCAAATTCTCCAACTGGGTATGCTGCCTTGTCCTTATCACCGGTACTATTACATGACCGACAGCATGCTTGAAGAGGAAGTAGAAGCGGTCAATGGCGAAGGAACTCGCGGGCAGGTTGTGAAACGCCTGGAGGAAAGTTTGTTTGAACTTTATAAAGATCCTAACCTGAATTACAAGCCTAAGGAATTGGAAAAACGCGGAGGAGCTTATTACAGCGACGCAGCTTGTGAAGTTATTAATTCTGTATATAACAACAAGGGAACGCATATGGTAGTCAACACACAGAACCGCGGAGCAATTAGCGATCTACCATATAACAGTGCCATCGAAGTTACAAGTATCATTACAGCCCATGGTGCAGAGCCTGTTCACTTTGGCGCATTCCCGTCCGCACAAAAAGGGCTATTGCAGGTGATGAAGGCAATGGAGGAACTGACGATCGAAGCAGCGGTCACAGGAGATTATGCAACCGCTCTACAAGCATTCACACTTAATCCGCTCGTTACCAGCGGTGACATTGCTAAGGTAGTTTTAGATGAAATGTTGGAAGCGCATAAAGAACATCTTCCGCAATTTCACAAATAATTTATTTAGAGATTGAAGTCATTCAGGCCTGTCCCTCATATAGGGACAGGCCTGAATGTTGTTCGTTCATGAAGTTTAACGGGATGGAAGAGAAAAGAACTCATGATCTCAAATGGGCTCTTTTCTTCTTTTAACAGGATGGATGTTGTTTTATGTAGATTTTCGTTCAATCAGTCTAAACTGAAGAGGATGAAGATTGGATGCCGAATTTTCCAGCATACTCATAATAATATTAAAGGCATTCTCTGCTTGTTTATCCACGGGGTAATGGATCGTTGTCAGATCCAGCAGGTGAGCGCTGTCTGTATTATCAAATCCCATGATTCCCACATCATCCGGAACCGAAAACCCCGAGCGTTGAATCTCCGTTAAAATACCTGCTGCTACCTCATCAGTCGAACAGGAAATGGCATCCGGCTTGTCCGTTTGTTCTATCCACCATCGCGCTATTTCCTCACCATCATGAATGGTGACTTTATTATGAAATTGCGGAAAGCCAGTGTTCTTCAACCCATGCTTCTGTACAAAATCCTCATAAGCTCTTATTCGCTCCAAGGTATTCTGTCCTTTGGACGAATACACGTTCAAAATTTTACGATAACCTCTGGCATACAGATATTCGAGACCCAGCGTATAACCTTGATATTGGTCCATAAATACGGACGGTATGGTGTCGCTGGTAAGACGCTGCCATGTTACAATTGGCCCATATTTCGTATAGGATTCGATGATATCCCACTCAATCGTCCGTACCAGACAAAGAAGGGCATCCACCTGTTTACTGCGTAACATTTCAAGCGCTACAAGCTCCTTATCACGATCTCCGTCTGTCATAAAAAGCATAATGTTGAATCCGTATTTTTGGGATATCATGTGGAATGAACGGACAAGTGACATCAAAAGGGGATTGTAAGTAACACCCATAACACCGATGACTTTTGTCGCTCCATTTTTTAAGGACTTTGCATTCGAATTAGGGACATAATCCAATTGCTCAATGATGTTCAAGACTTTTTCTCTTGTTAAATCGCTTACATAAGGATGTCGATTAATTACCCTTGAAACGGTTGCTGTAGAAACGCCTGCAAGACGTGCAATCTCTTGAATATTTGCCATCTGATCCACCTCATCATTAAGGATAGCACGATTTTAATTGTTTACAAGGTAGAGGCCATCATCTCGATTTGTGACCAGATAATGGCATGTTAGATGTTGAGAACAAAAACTTAAATCCTCACAAAGTGACACGTATTTTTCATATACCTTCTACGTTGGTTGACAAACCAAAACCACGTTTGTTAGAAGCTCACCTTTAACAAACGTGGTCGAGACGGCGGCTAGATAAGACGCTAAGAGCTTGAGTTTGTCCTTTCCGCCAGTTTAGTAATCAACTCGATATCTTGTTCGGTTAATTGTTCAAAAAAATGTTTGCGTATTGCCTTGGAGAGGTAGGGACGGGCATCATCTAACATTGATTTTCCAGAAGAAGTGATACTTACTTGTACTCCACGATCGTTGTCTAATGGTTTCTTCATCACGAGTCCACGTTTTTCCATACGCTTCAGATGATGAGATAATCGACTTTTATCCCAGTCCATAGAGTCGGCTAATTCCTGTTGGCGAAGACTACCATCCCCAAAAAGGACTAATCGGTCCAATACTCCAAAATCACCCTCTGACAATCCTGAGTGATCGGCCATATCTTTGACGATACGACCGAAGATGGTTTGAAAGGAACCTTTCCACATATGCCATATTCGCATTTCTTCTTCGTTAAGTTCATTTTTATCCATAGGAGCATAATAACATGGTTGACGCGTCAACTTCAATGTGCTAAATTTGATCCAAGGTTGACGCGTCAACTTAGTTCATATAGACCCACCAATCACAAAAAAAGGAGATTATAACTATGCAAGATAAACCTGTCGCTCTGGTCACCGGGGCTAATAAAGGTATCGGCCTTCAAATTGCGAAGGATCTCACGAAACAAGGATTCACCGTGCTCGTTGGATCTCGTAGCCTCGAGAATGGAGAAACTGCCTCAAAAAGCATCGGTTCAGATTCACACGCTCTCCAGCTCGACGTTACAGATGAAAACTCCATCGCTGCTGCTGCAGAACGTATTCGGAACGAATTTGGTCGTCTCGATGTACTCGTGAACAATGCGGGGATCTCGCACGCAGGCAGATCGGGTGAACCATTTCCGAACGGTGGCGCAGCGAGTGGTCTTTTGACCGTTGCTTCGCTTGAAGATATTCGTACAGTTTATGAGACTAATGTTTTTGGAGTTATTGCTGTTACGCAGGCGATGTTGCCACTTTTGCGGGAGGCCCCGGCAGCACGTATCGTCAACATAGGCAGTACCGGCGGCTCCCTTAGCTGGAACTCTATTCCCGAAAACTCGCATCGTGCGATGTTTGGTGCCTATTCGGCATCAAAATCAGCTGTTCATGCGGTGACACTTGCCTTTGCATTTGCGCTTGAATCAACAAACATCAAGGTCAATGCGGCATGTCCAGGCTTCACATCGACTGCGCTTAATAATTTTGCTGGTACTCGTAGTGTTGAACAAGGGGCTCGTGAAGCGGTCCGGCTGGCGATGATTGGAGCGGATGGCCCAACAGGAACATTCTCAGATGAGGATGGACCCATTGCTTGGTGATCATAGTTATACAATGAGGGTGAGCAACTTAAGGAGGATTTCAGGATGCGCGTTTTCGTAACAGGAGCAACAGGCTACATCGGTTCCGCTGTTACCCGGGAACTTATTGAAAGGGGGCATCAGGTCATCGGTCTCGTTCGTTCAGACAGTAGTGCTGCGAAACTAGAAGAGTCCGGGGCCGAAGTACACCGCGGTGACATCAACGATCTTGACAGCCTCCGTAGTGGTGCAGCTGCTGCGGATGGCGTCATTCATCTGGCATTCCATCACGACTTCTCGAACTTCGCTGGAGCACTCACAACAGATCTGCATGCCGTAGAAGCGATGGGGGCGGCACTTGAAGGATCTGGCAAGCCGTTCGTAATCACCACACATGTGAATGGAGTAGCAACGGAGAACATAGTGTTAGCGCTGGCAGGGCGTGGAGTGCGTACATCGATTGTAGAGCTTTGTCCATCGGTACACGGTGAGGGTGACACAGGATTTGTGCCGAGCCTGATCAATATTGCCAAGATTAAGGGCTTCTCAGCCTATGTGGGAGAGGGGAACAACCGCTGGCCGGCTGTGCATCGCCTTGATGCCGCGCATCTATATTGTCTGGCGTTAGAAAAGGCACCCGCTGGTTCACGACTAGATGGGGTCGCAGATGAAGGAGTGCCATTTTGCGACATCGCGAGTGCTATTGGTGAGCAGCTGAACGTACCTGTAGTCAGCATTTCACGCGAAGAGGCAGATGCCCATTTTGGCTTTCTCAGCACACTCGCATCGCTCGATATCCCGAGATCAAGCATTGCAACTCAGGAACTTATGGGATGGCGGCCAGTGCAACCTGCACTGATTCCCGACCTTAAACAGTCTCATTACTTCAACAACTGATTGGAATTTTCACGCCTTTTTAAAAAAATAACAACCATTAATAGAAGACACTCCATTCGTCAGGGGTGGCTTCTTCTTTTGCTAATGTATTCTTAAGACGTGGAAAAAATAGGTTCTTGAATTTCTTTCCCGATGTACAGCCGAATCCGAGATTGTGATAGGCTGTATCTACAAAAGTATTACACATTCTAAATGGAAGGGGATGATTTACCTGGATCAGGAACTTGCGACCACGATTGCTATCGAATTTAAGAACAATCAGAAGGTGTTGAATGCGATCGGTGACGAAACCCGGCAAGCCATCCTCATAGCCTTGATTCAAGGGCCGCAAAAACCCGGCATGCGCGTAGGAGAGATCAGGATGAAAACTCATCTTTCCCGACCGACCGTATCACATCATCTGAAAATATTGAAAGAATCACAGATAATAAGTGTTCGTAAAGAAGGAACTCTCAACTATTACAGCCTTGACTCCGGTAGCAAGTTGAAATTGTTGAAAAACCTGGTGAACGAGATAGAAAAGTTGCTAACGCAATGTGAAGAACAAGCATCGGAACAACAATTAGAAAAAACGGGGAGGGGGAGTTGCGAATGAATCAGACAGTCGCAGCGGCAAACGGAGTGGACATTCCTCAACTCGGGTTCGGCCTATATAAGATCAAAGACGGGGGGACCTTCGAAAGGACTGTCGAGGAGGCTATTCGAATGGGTTATCGCCATTTCGATACGGCCAAAATTTACGGTAATGAAGCGGCGCTAGGTCGGGTCATCCAAAACAGCGGCATTCCCAGGGAGGAGTTCTTCATTACCTCCAAGGTATGGACGACAGACCTGGGGTACCGTGCGACGAAAAAGGCGTTCGAGCAGACTTGCCAGAAGCTGAACGTAACATATCTCGATATGTATTTGATTCATTTTGCCGGTCCTCAATACGTGAACGCCTGGAAGGCGATGGAAGAGTTATACGACGCAGGTAAAATCAAAGTTATAGGTGTAGCCAATTTCGAGATCCGGCATCTGGAGCATCTGAAGAAACATTCCCGGATTTCGCCGATGGTAAATCAGATCGAGACCCATCCGGAATTTCCGCAACACGAATTGCATGATTATATGGTTCGACATCGGATTCTGCATGAGGCTTGGGGACCGTTGGGGCAGGGAAGCAAAGCGCTGCTGGAGCATCCGGAGCTGGTGGCAATTGCCCTTTGCCACCAGAAATCGGTTGCGCAAGTCATTTTGCGCTGGCATCTGCAACGCGGAATTATTGTCATCCCCAAATCATCGAATCCTCAACGGATAAAAGAGAACAAAGAAACATTCGACTTTGAGTTGAATGAGAAGGAAATGGAACAAATACGACGGTTGGACACGGGTAAGAGATATTCCGTAAGTCCGAATGGCTACATGGTCAACCCGTTTTATATCAATTTGATGAAGTTATTTATTCGCTCTCATTGATGGATCATATTTCTGCGGTACTGGTAGGGCGTAACTCCATATTCCACTTTGAACAACTGGATAAAATATTGATTTTTTCGGTAACCAACCATCTGGGCTATGTCGGCTACACGGAGTTCCGAATCTTGAAGCAATTGAGAAGCCTTCTCCAACCTTTTCCTGGAAATGTAGTTTGACACATTTTCGCCCGTCTCCTGTTTAAACAGTTTGGAAAAATAGACGGGATGGAGATGTGCAACTTTCCCCAGTTCGTCCAGGCTAAGGCCATGTGACAGATGGTCTTCGATATACGTTTGTACTTTGTCAACGATGGTTTGAATGGACATCTGTTTGTTGTTTCTGATCCGACTGACCCGATCCATGAGAGTTGAGGATAGTTCATCAGGATAGTGTAACTGGTTGAATATCCACTCCACGGTTTCAGAGGGATCGCGATCCTTATCCGTCAGATATACATATAGAATGGTCTCCATGAGAAAGATTGTTTTTTGCTTATGGAGATGGATTTGATCATATTTTTTAATGATATTTCCCGCCGACTCCCAATCACCGCATGACGGAGAATGGTTGAATATGCCATTGAAGTCTTCTGAGTGTAAGTCCTCATTAAGAAAGAACCTGTAGAACATCTGTCGGGTCACATTTCGATCAGTCAACAAAAATGGAGGAGACGCGACCGATTGCTCCAGTTGGATGGTCAGTTCCCCAGCAGCTTCTTCCGGAAGCAGACCGAACAGTCCCGTTCCCGCATTCCAAACGAGACGATCCAATTTGTCTCCGACAGCATGTTTTATAGCATCCTCATGTTCCTGTGTAAAACCCTCCAGCTTGAAGCAGCACATACGACGACGCCCTAAAAATTCAGTATACGCATCATATTGCTTCCTTAATGTCTCGTTATGACCAAGAAGTGAAAGCAGATACTCCAATCCATCGAAGTTCTCCCATGCAACAGATTGAGCGGGCCGTGTCTTTGTAATATTGTTGATGGCTTTGGACATTGCTTTCTCCACATCATCTTTGTCGACAGGTTTGAGCAAGTAGTCGAGCGCACCTAAACGGATTCCTTGTTGCGCATATTCGAACTCGGAGTAGCCGGAAAGGATGATCACTTTGGTTGGCAAGTTATGTTGGTGGATATGTTGAAGCAGATCAATACCAGACACCTCAGGCATTCGGATGTCAGTGATCAGAATATCGATGTGGTTTTGAGTCAACATCTCTCGGGCTTCAATCGAATTGGTCATCGTCTCGATCTGATCAATGCCAAAGGTGTTCCAATCGAGCAAGTGCTTCATGTATTCAACGACATAATGTCCGTCATCCACAATTAATAATCGCATTAGTTATCTCCTTTCACCACGGGAATGCTGATGAGCAGCAGCACGGACAAGCCGCCCCAATCATTAGTAGTAAAATGTAACCCGCTACGTTCGCCGTACGTATTTTTCAGACGTTGATTTACATTCCAGAGCCCTACGCCTTTAATTCCTTCAGACGGGGTATCGCTCTCAAGCCGAGCCTCTAGGCTGCGGATATCATCCAGCGAAAGACCTTTGCCGTCATCGGAGACCTTGATCGTTATTCCAGCCTCCGTCTGTTTTACTTCAATCGTCACCCGATGGGCACCTTGTTGTCCTTCAATGCCATGTTGAATCGCATTTTCAACCACTGGCTGGATGATCAGCGGCATGAGGGGAATGGAGGACAGTTCAGGCGGCAGATCAATGCTGTACTCCATTTTTTTGCTAAGAGCCATAATTATCAGGAAATGTTCCGCAAACTGAAGCTCGCTTTCCAGCGTGACTTCATGCCGGTCCAATTTGGTTAAATAACGATAATATTCAGCCAGATGTTTGCTCATGCGCATGACAGAATCAGGTGAGAATTGAGCCACCGACATGATGAAAAACAAACTGTTGTACAAAAAATGGGGATTGATCTGAGCCTGGAGTTGTTGAAGTTCCGCACTTCGTCTTAGTTCCGTTTCAGTCTTCAAGGATACGAACAGATCCTGGATCTCGGTAACCATATGATTAAAACTTCTGAACAGGCTGTAAAACTCTCTATCCGTATTTTCGGTAATACGAGTATTATGATTGCCTTGTTCGACCTGTGAAAACTTCCGCTCCAACAAACGAATATTACGGTAATAGTTCCGGTAAAACGTAAAGATCACAACCAGACCAAGCGTGAAAACGGCTAAAATGCTAGCAAAAAAAACTTTACGGTTGCGGTCAAACGGTTGCAGAAAATCATTCGTCTGTGTATATGTAATCAGGTAGGCGTCGATTGATTCAATATATCGGGAAAGAACATAGTAATCGTCCGACTTGGTGTGATAATCATATTTCAAAGTGATCTCCGGCTGTGGAGAAATCATTTCAGTAACCGCTTTCAATAGATCGTTGTCGACTTCTTTCTCACTCCATAACTGATGGGAATTAAACCAAAAAAAAGCGTTTGAGCTGTTGTTGTTCACAGCCTTTTTCAGCAGATTTTTCAAATAATCAGTATTCAGCTTTACACCAACGACGTACTGAGTCGGTTCATTTTGTCCGGGTTTTTGGATGTAAGGGTAGAGGGCAAAGTAATACAAGCCATTGCCGACGATTTGCCATCCCCGTTGATGAACATCCTTGAACGGAAGTCTTGCCTCCGGCGTACTGTTGGTGGACAGAAACGTTTCTTCAGACTTCCAGTAAATGCCGATCGATTCAATCGATCGACTGGAGAGGAGCGTTTGCCGCAAGCGATCAACAATATCGTTTTTCTTCATTTGAGAATCGTAATTGCTCAGTTCGATAACATGCCTCTGATAAAATCGGACATCACTGTCTGCAGCATATTGAACCCCGTACATGTTAGCTTCGTATATAATCCCGTCTAATATGCCTTTCACATAATCAAGCTGGTTTTTGGAAGCGCCAATCAGATTTTCTTCAAGTGTCTTGGAGCTCAATCGATTCATCACGAAAAACAAACTTAACGTCAGCAGCAGAAAAAAAACAAAGAAATAGATGAATCGCTTCATATACATTTTTCTGATCATATGTGTTTCCTTTCATATCGTCAAACGCAGAAGTTTAAAATCCAGATCGGATTAACTTTAATATAAGCCAAACCTTCGAAAAGCGGAAGGGCAGCAACAGCGAGAAATGAAAGCGGTTTTAAACTGCTTCAGGGCGGGGTGATGATCTTGAAATTTTGGCATTTTGGAGTGAAAGCGCTTTTGTTAAGCTTATCTTCAAGGATCGCTTTCGAAAGCCATCATAGAGGAGGTATGCAACATTAACGAGATTGTGCCCGTCAGATCCGCTAAAAAAACAAAGCTTTCCCAGCGGACTTCATTCAAAAAGGAAATTAAGAAAAGCTGGCCTTTGTACGTACTGTGTATTCCCGCATTTGTGTTTGTCTGCATCTTTTCTTATGGCCCGATGGTAGGTTTACTCATGGCATTTCAGGACTACAAACCATGGCTGGGCATCACAGGTTCACGGTGGATCGGGTTAGATAATTTCGAACGAATTTTCCAGTACAAAGAAGCCACACAAGCGATCGTTAATACGTTAATTATTGCCGTTTCTAAAATTATCGTTGGTATTATCGTTCCGATCGTTATGGCTATCCTGCTGAGTGAGATCCGAAATATGGGCATTAAGAAAAGTGTACAGACACTGGTGTATCTGCCGCATTTCTTGTCCTGGGTTACTGTGGCAGGGTTGATGATTGACATTCTCGGATTAGACGGGGGAATCAACCACATCTTAACAAAGGTTTTCGGCAACGATCCCATTTACTTCTTGGGTGATCCTGATCTGTTTCGATTCACGGTTGTGGTCAGCGATGTGTGGAAGAGCTTTGGCTTCGGCATGATTGTTTATCTGGCGACCATTGCGGGAATTAATCCTTCCTATTACGAAGCGGCCGAGATCGATGGTGCCACACGCCGGCAGCAAATTCGATACGTCACTTTGCCTAGCATGTTGCCCATGATCATCGTCATTTCTACATTGAGTCTGGGAAATATTCTGGACGCGGGTTTTGATCAGGTCTTCAATCTGTACAATCCGCTTGTCTACAGTACGGGAGATATCATTGACACCTATGTCTACCGTTCATCCTTGTTAAACGGGCAATATGGATTCGGGACAGCAGTAGGATTGTTCAAATCGGGGATTAGCTTGATCTTGATCGTTGTCTCTTACAGGCTGGCCTATAAGTATGCCAATTACAAAATATTTTAACAAGGAGGGAGAGGGATCATGTACCATAAGACGACAGGTTATAGAGTATTCTCCTATTTTAATTACGCGTTTATGATACTGGCGGGGCTGGCGTGTTTCCTACCACTGCTTCATCTATTGGCGCAATCGCTCAGCAGCAAAGCGGCCATTAGCGGTAATATGGTTTCATTTTGGCCGGTGGGGTTCAACGTGGATGCCTATGTAAAAACGTTCAACAATTCTAATTTCAACGGTGCCATGCTAACATCCATCACTCGAACCGTATTGGGTACAACCATCAGCATGTTTATTCTTACCTGTGCAGGATATGCCCTGTCCAAGGAATTCCGGGGACGTAACGTGCTCATGTGGTTTTTTATCTTTACCATGCTCTTCTCGGGGGGATTGATACCTTCTTACATATTGATCACAGCCCTTGGATTAAAGGATACCATCTGGGCTCTTGTGTTACCGGGCGCTTTCGGTGCCTATAATTTGATTCTTCTCGTCAATTTTTTCAAAACGATTCCAAAAGCCTTGGAAGAAGCAGCTTTCATTGACGGAGCGTCCTTTTTCGTAATTCTCAGCAAAATATATTTACCATTATCTCTGCCTGGCATCGCGACCGTATCCTTGTTCATTATGGTGGGGCACTGGAACTCCTGGTTTGACGGGATATTGTACATGTCGGATGCAAGTAAGTATCCGTTGGCTTCGTTCTTACAGACGGTCGTTGTGCAGAGCAATATGCAAAATATGGCGATGAGCCAGTCTGAGGTGGCAGCCATGTCTGAACAGAGCATCAAGGCAGCGCAAATTTTTGTCAGTACGCTGCCGATCATTTTGGTCTATCCTTTTTTACAAAGATATTTCGTGAAGGGAATTGTACTAGGAGCCGTCAAAGAATAGTTAGGATGACGAAAAATTGGATCGCTATATATGTTCAACTAAACATTTACACGATAACGTAGAGGACAGAAGAGACCTGAAGAAGCGGAGCGTTCGCCTTTATTCCAGAATTTCACCTTTGTAAAAGTGAATCAAAAATTCTGGGAATAACAGCGATCGGAAGGTTGTTCTGTCATCGGAGTGCCAGTGTAAATAGGCAATTAGTTGAACTTATATAGAAAACAAATTGAGTATGAGTGAAGGGGGCATGTTTCCATGAAGAAAAGAACTGATTTATGGAAAATGGTAAGTATGGTTATGCTGTCGGCTGTTCTTATGGCTGGCTGTAGCAAAGGGGAGAGTGCTTCCGAGACCGCACCGGCATCGGTGCTTAAAGACGGAAAATATGATCCACCGTTTACAATCACCATAGCCAAACAACAGGATGAAAATGCTGGAAAGTACATCAACGGTGAGACTTTGAATGACAATGTATTGACCCGCTGGGGCGAACAAAACCTGGGTATCAAAATCCAAACCACCCTGCTGGGAGGTGATGCTTCACAATATAATACCAAGCTGCGGCTGGCACTGACGGGTTCCGAGAAACTACCAGACGTTCTGCCCGTCTATGACACCATGCTGGTCAATGATCTGATTGAGTCGGGGCAGGTCAAGGAGATTACAGAAGACATCTCAGCCTACATGCCTGACCGGATAAAAGAAATATACAAACAATACCCGACCACCTTCAATCCAGTGGTTAGAGAGGGTAAGGTCTACGGGATGGCGATTGCGCCGAATCTGACGGAAGGCGAAGTCATGCTGATCCGCCAGGATTGGTTGGACAGATTGGATTTGAAAGCGCCAACAACGATTGAAGAGTTTGAACAAGTCATCGCGGCGTTCACTAATGAGGACCCAGATGGGAACGGCAAGAAAGACACATACGGCTTTACTTTTTCAGGTAAAGATTCCTACAACACGGGCTGGGTCAGCGATCCAGTCATGATATTCAGCGCATACACAGGCAAACATCTTCCAAGGCAATGGCATAACGACAATGGCAAACTAACCTATGGATCTGTGGCTCCTGGCAACAAAGAGGCACTTGCCAAGTTACGCGATTGGTATGCACAAGGGTACTTGAACAAAGAATTGGCCACCCAAGGGGCCTGGGATGCTCTGTCCGATTTTACGGAGGGGAAAGCTGGTATCATCATTGGTCGTCCTTGGCTGTACGACAGTGTGAAGGACGTAGAGAAAAATGTGGATGGTGCAAAAATTAGTGCTTATCCGACCATTCAAGGTGTGAACGGTGATAAGACCTACCAATCCGCCCAGTTGAACGATGGTGTGTTCATGTTTAACAAGGATTTTCAGAACATGGAAGCCTTCTTCCTGTACTACGATAAAATGTACGACGCAGCGTTCAGCACGGGAGAGTTCAAATACGGCTACGCTCAAGGATACGATTACGATATCGTTAACGACGAAGTCACTTTTGATCCAACGAAATTTAATACGCCATTAGAGGCTGTGCAGGGCGTTGGGAAAATGGCATTTACCAAAAATACGCCGAGTGTTGATGGTCCCGGCCAATCCTACTACGATCTGGCGAATGGAGTTAAAGCCGACACGGGTGTCCTCATTCAGAGCGCCTCGAAGGATCAAACGACGCAGGACGGATATCAAATTTCGTATGAAAACAGAGATGTTTTACTGCCAAATGAGTTTAACGGTCCACCAACGCCAACGATGCAAAATGTGTGGGAACAGTTGACCACCATGGAACAGGAGACGTTCACCAAAATCATATATGGCAATGAGCCGCTTGAAGCATTTGATACCTTTGTGAAACAGTGGCATGAAAAAGGCGGAGACACCGTGATCGAAGAAGTTAACGAATGGTACAACCAAGCCAGTGAGACGGATGTAATGACACTGATGAATTTGAAATAAAGTCTAGTTTCACCTGAACCAGCCTTCCGGCAACAGGAAGGTTGGTCCTCTAAAAAAAGGAGATGATGAGACATGATCAAAGGTAAATCGTGGATGGCTATCGTCATTGCATTGATGTTGTTAACAGTGCATTTAACGTCCTCAGCTCAAACCGTTCACGCTGCTGCTGGTGAAGAGACCAAGATCGCCGCAACACTGTTTGTCCTGAAGAATGAATCCGAAGTATCCAATGCCAAAATTCATTGGGCACCTGTCCAGGGAGCGACTGCATACGAGTTATACAGATCAGAGAACAATGCGCCTTATACGTTATTACAGACCTTAACAGGTACAACGACGGATGATTATGAACTCAATATAGGTAACACATACAAGTATCAAGTGAAGGCATATGGCGGAACTTCCTTGTTAACCTCCGCTGCCTCGCCAGAATATACCCCTTACAGCCTTCCAGAGGACCTCACAACTTTTGATAACACAACGCAATCAACGCTTATGCTCCCGAATGAACTTAAAGTTGGAGACACCTACTACAGATTCAATTTCGTGCAAAAGTCATCAGGCGGTTTTGGCGAAATGATTCAACAGACGTCAACAGATGATTTCACCTACGGTAACGACAAAGTGGTCCTTTCCTACACAGATCATCCCGATCTGGCGAATTCTAAATTTGAAGGCATCAACATCCTCTACCATGCACCCACGAACAAGTTTGTTTTTTGGGCTCACTATGAAAACAGTACAGACTACACACTTGCGAGGGTATCGGTGGCTTCGGCCACGCCTGGAGAAGACTTTACATTTCACAAAAGCTTTCGACCGGAAGGGAACCAATCCCGGGATATCTCCATTTTCAAAGATGACGATGATTCGGCGTATCTGATCTCTACGGCCAATAATAATTCGGACACCATCTTATATAAGTTAACCTCCGATTGGCTGGATGTGGATCATCAAGTTTCTGTTATTTATCAAAATCAACACAGGGAACTGCCCAAGATGATCAAAAAAGATGGCATTTATTATTTGTTCTCTTCCCAGGCGGCAGGTTGGTATCCGAGTATCCCTCTGTATTCATCAGCAACAAGCATAGACGGAGATTGGTCTGAATTACGGACGATTGGCAACACGTCAACCTTCTCGGCGCAGTCGGGTTCCGTCATGCGGGTGAAGCCAGATACGGGCAACAACGTGGTTATGGTTGCGTATCGCTGGATGTTCGGCTGGGCAGGTACGCAAAATGGAACAACAGAGGAACGACTGCTTCCCGTTTGGTTCTCTGATGGTTACGCATTTTATGATTATTTTGATCAAGTCCTTTATAACACAAGCGATGATGCTGTCGTTCCCGTTCAAAATGGAAAACTGCTGTCACAAGGTAAACCAGCAACAGCCCAAACGGCTACTGGAACAAATCCGGCAAGTAATGCTAATGATGGCAACTATCAAACCGAATGGGTCGGTACAGGCAGTTCTTGGCCACATTGGTGGAAGGTCGATCTCGGCTCTGTTGAACAGTTGAATAATGTGCAAATCTCCTGGTGGATGCAAAAAGGCTCCGAAGGTTATTACAAATACAAAATCGAGACCAGTACGGATAATGTAAACTGGACCGTGGCATTGGATCGAACCAATAATACATCTTACGGTTTCACATCAGATACGCTATCGAGCACTGCTGCCAGGTATGTACGAATTAATATGCAAAATGCGGCACTTCATAACAATCCCAACAATTGGTACACGCCAAGACTATGGGAAGTGAAGGTATTTGGATCGGACACCAATTAACGATATGTTCCTAAAAGAAGAGAGGTAACGGTGTGAATAATCAATTAACCAATGGTGGCATCTGGAATGATTCAAGCGGTCAGCCGATCCATGCCCATGGTGGACATATGTTATTCCAAGACGACTATTATTACTGGTATGGCGAAGATCGTAGAGAGGATATATATGTGAGTTGTTACCGTTCCAAAGATCTATTCAAATGGGAGTTTCGAAACCATATCTTGACGACCTCTACACCAGCTGCACCCATTCGAGTTCGGACAAATCTGGCATTAGTGAACGATAAAGGTGGAAAAGTAAATCTCGAACGGCCTAAAGTGCTTTTCAACGCGGTGACCAAAAAGTTTGTACTCTGGGCTCACTATGAGAATGGTAACCATTACAACGATGCCGCATGCGCCATTGCCACATCGGATTCTCCGGATAGTCATTTCGTGTATCATGGCAGCTTTAATCCGTACGGGTATATGTCGCGTGACTGCACGCTCTTTCAGGACGATGACGGGACAGCGTATTTTATTTCAGCTGCCAGAGACAATGCGGACCTGCACATCTATCGTCTGCAGGAGGATTACCTTAATGTCGAAAGTCTTATCGGAAAGCTGTGGCAGGGGGAATATCGGGAGGCGCCAGCCGTCTTCAAACGGAAAGGGAAGTATTATATGGTGACCTCATTTTGCACGGGTTGGGCTCCCAATCAAGGGAAATACGCGATGGCTAATACGATGGATGGTCCATGGGGGATGCTCAGCGATTTTGGCGATGAAACGACGTATCAAACGCAACCAGCGTTCGTGCTGAAGCGATCAGAGGAGGAGTACCTGTACTTTTCGGATCGTTGGAACGGATCGGATTATTTTCAATCCAGCTATGTGGTACTACCCATTGAATTCAATGGGGACATTCCGATTCTGAATGATTATTCCACGTTATCTTTGCGAGAGGACGCACATCTGATTCATTTTGAACGCATAATTTGAACGATAAAACGACTGATGAGAAAAGACTTTGTTCCTACAGCGAATGCAGGTTCAAAGTCTTTTTGAATGAATTTTATAATTTCAAATCCAACGAATAGCGATCGCGAAGTACTGAACAATGGTGGAGCTCATGTCCAGCCATAACAAATGCAATCGATCGAGCTGAAGCAGGATTATCACTGACGATCCCTCTACAGAGCCATGCTTCCGGGGTGAGGCGACGGAGCATAAGAATGGTTGAGCGACGTGTGACAGCATATTCTTCATTCAAATCAGCTACGGTATACGCATTGAAGGGATGGCTCTGCATAAGCACGTCCTGATCGTAGCCGGGATGATTCGCTTGGTCACCTCTGGCGATGCGAAGCAATCGGCTGCTCATAATTCGTTCGTTATCCAAAAGGTGGCCGATGACCTCTTTCACGCTCCATTTGTCTTCGGCGTACCGATAATTTGCTTGCTCCTCTGTCAATGAAGAGAGCAAAGTTGGTATGATGTTGGCTTGCAGCTCTAAGCGTTCGATGATGTTACCTTCAGGAACAAGCTGGATATAGCCTTCATAAAAAGCTGCATATTCATCTGTAGTTGGTCTTTCAACCATGGTAATGCCTCCTTTGTGATCATAGATCTGGAATATATTGTAGCATAAATCTTACTTCCAGCATTGAAATTGGCCCTTCCGCTTGATAGGTGGAAGGGCTACTTCATGTAAATGGAGCAGTCTTATAGCGTTTGGTTATACCACTTCTAATCCGTACGTCGTATCCTTTTATTTTGGACAAACTTCTCTAAAACCTCAAAATCCTCAGTCACTTTTTTGAACGGCAACGTGTCCAGCACCTGTTCCCGATAATTCTTTTTAGCCGCTGCGCTGAGACGGGAGTCAAGTATGCTGAGTATGCCAAGGTCCGTTTCACTGCGGATCAAGCGTCCAGTTCCTTGCCGTAATCGAAGAAGCATGTCCGGTACAAACACCTCCATGAACGGATTCTCTGTTACAGATGCCTTATATTCATAAACAGGATCCGATGGAACAGGGAAGGGCAGCCGGAAAATAATGACCTGTGACAGGTCAGACCCCTCGATATTCACACCTTCCCAGAATACACCAGTACCCAGGAGGACACCTTTGCTTTTCCTGAAATCAGCGATGACACTGTCCTGTGATGATCCCTCTTTTTGAACATGGAGTGCCCATGTGTATTCATTAGCCTTTGAGATCAACTTTTTGTGAATGTATTTCATGTCCTCTTTTGCTGAAAAAAGAACGATTGTTCTTCCCTGAGTTAGATTACAGAGTTGAACCACTTCGTTGTACGCTGCTTCAAGATAGTTTTCGCGCTGATCGTGGTGGTAATAGGGAACTTTGTTCGAAATATACATCATGGCATGGTTGGTGTAGTCAAAAGGGGAGGGGTGGCGCTCTAAGAAACCTCCCTTATAACCAAGGGAGTGCGTCATATAAGAATATTGTTCCTCCAGCGTATCCCCGCCTTGGCACAGCGTTGCTGATGTTAGGATTACAGGTACCTTGCCATTAAATAAAGCGTATTTCAGAAATTGGCTTATATCTTTGGGACAGATGCTGATCGTGGCTACTCCCAGGGGACTGCTTGCCCATAAGAGATAGTTGTCCTCAATTTCAGATAAGACACGAATGAGGGTGATAAGACCGTTGATGGCTTCAAAAGCGTCATCGATCTCCCGCTCGTGACGGGAGGTCAAAATGGAAAGGCGCAGACTGAGATCTTTTAAATCGTTTAAGACTTGGTTTAACGGTATTCCTTTGATTTCCGACACTTTGATTCGGTCGTTATCCTGCTTGGCATGGTGGAGCAAATCCGCATTTACCTGTTTGAAGATGCGCTCAGCGCAGTTTTTGATGGACTTGGATTGTGAGAAGAGACTTTTATCCCCGGACTGCTTCGTGAGAAGCTGCACCGTGGTATCCAGAATGCGGGAAATTCCCCGATAAGTGAACTCAAGTGTTCTGGCATCCCGAACTTTTGCTTCCAGATTATGCGCTTCATCAATGACGATCAGAGCAGGCTGTTCCTAGATGATGCTCTTGGTTCCTTCTTTTTTCTTCATCAAATCCCGTATGAGCAAGTCTTGGTTCACGATAATAAAATCAATCTCGTGAGCTTTTGCATTCAATTTCGCTCTCATGTCGTAAAACAAACATGCAGTTTTATGATGACAACGTTCAAATTTGCAATCATTCACGGAAACGTGGGACCATTCAGCATCACTAACCCCAGCTTTAATATCGGCTCTTTCATCGATTTCATAATCTAATATGCGCTGCGCAAGGGTAGACACGGAGGAGTTTGCATCATCAAGATTGATCCATTCCGCTGCTCTACTTCGGCAGGCATACTGACCCATGCCTTTTCCCACGACGGAGCGAACCGTTGAGAATCCCAATCGACTACCAATAATCCTTAAATCTTTATGTATCTGTTCCGAGAGCTGAATGGAGGATGTCGCTATAATGACTGGTTTCTGAGACATTTGATTCGTGAGCAGACTTGGGATCAGGTACGCAAAAGACTTACCGATTCCGACACCAGCTTCAATCATGGCATTATGCCCATGGATATAAGCATCGGCGATATCGAGAGACATTTCTTGCTGTCCGATCCGCTCTCTAAGGCCAATTCGGGGGAACCGGTCATATATTCGGAAGATGGCGTTAACCAAAGAACGTTCGATTTCCTTGTCCGGTTCCTGCTTATTTATTTTATAAAGTTCATTTAACCAATTCATAACGATCGCCCCTCTTCCGAATGATGATCTTCTTGTACTACATTTTGGAGACGATTTACCTCACAATGCAGTTGTAACGGCATTTTTTAATCTGGATACGCCTTCCTGTAATTGTTCATCTGACAAATGTGCAAAAGACAAATAGATACCATACTTCGTACCAACAGACGTTGAACTGCTGACTTCTGAGTATACCACACCTTGTGACCGAGCTGATTCCCTAAAGGCCTCATAAGTGGTCCCATTACCTCGCCACCAGCCAAACACGTGGAGACCCGCTTCATTCTCCACCCAATCAAACCATGTAGAGAGCTGCTTGTTCAAAAGTTTGAGTAACAGATGGAATTTCCGACTGTATAATCGATTCATTCTGCGCAGATGACGTTCATATTGACCACTTGTCATGAATGCAGCTAATGCCCGTTGTTCGATCAGGTTGACGGGTCTTGGCTCGTATAATGCCTGTGCCTTTCTAAAGGTATCTGCTAAGGTAGGGGGAAGAACCACATAACCAAGTCGTACTTCTAAAGGCAAGGTTTTGGTAAAGCTACCCAGGTAGATTACACGTCCTGCTTTATCGAGTGTTTTCAGTGGTTCAACATGCATTCCGCGATATCGGAATTCACTATCATAATCATCCTCAACAATCATGGCATCATTTCGCTGTGCCCAGTCCAGCAAGGTTTGTCTGCGTTCCAGACTGAGCATTTCACCAGTAGGAAATTGTCGTGACGGCGTGACAAACATCATACGTGCTTCCCAGTCCTGGGGCACAACGCCCTGACCATCGAGATTAGCTTCAATCAACTTTGCACCCGCAGCCAATATGGCTTTAGAAATCCCGACATAACAAGGACTCTCTGTCACTACATAATCCCCAGGATCTGCAAGTAATTGAGTGAGTAGAGCTATAGCTTGCATGGAGCCTGCAGTTACTGCAATATGATCGGGATCAACTTGAATGCCCCGCATCCTCCGAAGATAGGCAGCAATGGCTTCTCTCAATTTTGGATCCCCGGTTGAACTAACCATGGCAGAAGTTGTTTTCAGGTGATGCTCACGCTGCCTTATCTCTGCATACAATCGATTATTCCATTCATCGTAAGGAAACTTGGAGAAATCAGGTTGATATTTGCTAAAGTCGATCACTTCGTCGTTATTCATTCTGGAATCATGTGTATGAGCATTGGCTGGTGCATTTCTTTGAATCGACTGCTGTTCAAACTGCTGAATACGATTTCCCCAGGCTGATAAGTGATGGGTACAAGCTTTCTCGGTGGACGCATCATTGCTTAAGTCCAATTGATAAGCAACAAAGGTTCCTCTTCCATGCTCTGAATGAATGTAACCTTGAGCAGTCAACGTATCATAGACTTGATTCACGGTTCCTCTGGAAATGTGATACGTCGCGGCTAACTCTCGAGTAGAGGGTAACTTCTCGCCATGTATAAGATTACCTTCATGAATTGCATCACGAATGGCATGATAGAGAGCCTTCATCTTCGTATATTTTCGGTTCAAATATGAACTGTAAGCTACATGAAATTGCATAGGACCTCCAGAGTTATCATTGAAGTGGTACAATAAAAACCAAAAATATTGGATCTTTTTATATGACCATTCTCATTCTATACTAAATCATAGATTAGAGCGATGCCTTTATTGAAAACCACCAAAAGTTACTTAGGAGGACTACAATCATGCAAACAGGTACAGATCGTGTAAAAAGAGGAATGGCTGAGATGCAAAAAGGTGGCGTCATCATGGACGTTATGAATGCAGAGCAAGCTAAAATTGCTGAGGCGGCAGGGGCAACAGCTGTTATGGCTCTTGAACGGGTACCTTCCGATATTCGCGCTGCTGGCGGTGTAGCTCGTATGGCAGATCCAACCATCGTTGAAGAGGTTATGAAGGTTGTATCTATCCCAGTTATGGCCAAAGCACGTATCGGTCATTACATAGAAGCCAAAGTGCTTGAATCCCTAGGTGTGGACTATCTCGATGAAAGTGAAGTTCTTACGCCTGCAGACGAAGTGTTCCATATCGATAAACATGAGTTTACTGTACCATTTGTATGTGGAGCCAAAGATTTGGGAGAAGCTCTTCGCCGTATTGGTGAGGGTGCATCGATGATTCGTACAAAAGGTGAGCCTGGAACGGGCAACATTGTTGAGGCAGTTCGTCATATGCGTCTAATTAACAGCCAGCTCCGCAAAGTGCAAAATATGTCCAAAGACGAGCTGTACGCTGAAGCCAAAAATCTGGGTGTAGCTTATGAGTTGCTGCGCGAAGTTCATGAAAATGGAAAACTTCCTGTCGTTAACTTTGCAGCAGGCGGTGTAGCTACTCCGGCGGACGCAGCATTAATGATGCACCTGGGAGCAGACGGTGTGTTTGTAGGATCAGGTATTTTCAAATCCGATAGCCCTGAGAAATTCGCTCGTGCAATCGTTGAAGCTACAACACATTACACCGATTACAAACTGATTGCTGAAGTATCCAAAAACTTGGGCGCCCCGATGAAAGGGATCGAAATTTCTAAATTGGCTCCAGAAGATCGCATGTCCAACCGCGGTTGGTAAGAGCAGATAGAACAACTGGAGAATAAATAGTATCAAACAAAGCCGATCAATGGATACAAATTGATCGGCTTTTTTGGTTATTCTTGACGAAAGTAAAAGCAAAGACGGAGAGGAGAATGTCCATTTTCTTATCAATTGAGAATGATTATGATTATCATTTACGAGATTCGACATTTGCTGTATACTGAAAATAACTATTTTACATAATGCATAAATAAAAAATTAAGGATTCAAAAGGGAGAGAATTAAATGTCTACACGCTTTAAAAAAGGAATGTTATTTTGTTTTATTGCTGCACTTGTTGTTGTACTTGCAGCCTGCTCCAATAGTAGTGATGGTAGCGATCAGGCAAACAATAACTCGCAGCAAGCAGCGAAAAATGTTGCAACAGATGAGAAGAAATCGGATGCAGACGCTTCAGGTGCTGCTCAAACAACGTATCCATTAACCGTTTCAAACTATACAACAGAGAACGGCACATGGGTGAAGAAGGATCAAACGTTTGACAAGGTACCTGAACGAGTAGTTGCCAATACCCAGGGTGCAGCCGAGCTGATGATTCGCCTTGGTTTGACTGACAAAATTGTTGGAGTGGCTGCGTTGTTTGGTAGTGTACCTGAAGATATTGCTGACGAGTTTAAACAAATTCCTGTGCTTGCTGAAGGCTATGTAGGCAAGGAAGTGACCATAGGCGCTTCGCCTGATCTGGTTGTAGGGCGTGGTGGATTGTTTGAGGATGCGGACTGGGGTGTTGGTACAGTAAGCAGCTTGAATGATATGGGGATCAAAACATATGTACAAAGCACCAGTGTTCCTGATGCATCGTTAGATAGTCTGTATCAGGATATTACTGAATTAGGTGAGATATTCAACGTACAAGCCAATGCAGCGGCATATATTGAGACGCTTAAAGCACGCGAGAATGCCTTGTCGGCCCGAGCTAGCGCTGAGACGATCAATTATGCATCATTTTCGGATAATGGTGATGGAACCATTGGAATTTACAACGGAAATGGTGATACGTTTATTGAAAGTGCAATGTCATTAATCAATATGCATAATATGCTGATTAATGAAACTGGCACACTCAGTCTGGAGAAGTTAATCGAGATTAATCCAGATGCAATGATTATTTCGAGGTATGCAGGTGGTATTGATCCTGAGCAGACGATTGAAAAGCTGCTTGCCAACAAACAGGTACAAAACATTAACGCAGTTAAAAACAAAAAAATCTACATTATTGATTTCAACAACTTCTGGGGTTACGGGGATTCCATCTTCACAGGTGTTGAAGGACTCGCTGATGATCTCGGGTTGTAATGAAACCAAGGACAAAAACATAGTACCATTAAAAGTCGCTATTTTAGCGGCTTTTTTTGTTATCAGGGACCAAATTCCTGTCTAAAGCTGTTCCCGGTCAGCCTGAATGATAGCGAGAATGGAGTGAACACTCTATTTTAATACGATTTGACTTGTGAATGTATTATCGTTATAGTGTGAATCAGTTCACACTATAAATTAAGGAGTAATCTATGCCAAAAAATACTTTCTTTCGTTTAGACGAAGCAAGGCGCGAGGAAATATCGAGTAGCGCTATGCATCTTTTTGTTGATAATCTTTACGAGGATATAACTATGAAGATGGTTTTGGATAGTTTGTCCATGCACCCCGGAACATTTTATCGGTATTTTGAAGACAAAGATGACCTTTATTGTCACTTAATACGTAATGTGACCCAGAAAAGAGCTGCATACTTCAGTAACAGTAATGAAGATTCCCTTTACAGCTATTTCCTTACTGGCTTATTTGGTAACGTTAATGGCATGGTGACCGAGCCACTGAATGAGTTGGAAATCAAACTGACTAAAACATTTTCATATATTCCTGAGGACATTTTGCTGAAAGTATATGTGAATGTGTTAAAGGGCGAGTCATTCCCCATGATCAAGGACATTTTACGCCGAATGAGGGTTGATGGATATCTCCGACCGGATGTTGACGACGACCTGATTTCTTTTATGTTTGAGTCAATGCAGCTTAATTTAATCTTGTTTTTTAGGGAATTCGATATTAAGGACTCTAATCTGCAACATAAGATCAGCAAGTACTTTGCTGAATTTATGGGTCATGGGCTGCTTGAAGATCATAAATATTCTGAAATGGTTAGCGATCTTAAGGGGGAAATAAAATGAAAACCTATGACGTATTTCCAGAACCAATTGGCGGCTATACTGTCGGTCGAACCCAGATGGATTTTGAGTACACGGCATCAGATTACTCCAAAAGAGAACTGACCGCTTTTGTGTACTATCCGTCTGACAGTAGCGAAGGTAAGACTACATCAACGTACATGTTTCCTGAAGTCTACGAGATGTTTAATGAGCAGCCACTTGTCACCGCGTTGAAGGATGTTTTCTCTATAGATATCAAGACCCAGTGTTACGACGACCTTGCTCTTTCCGGGAAGGAAAAGCGCTATCCAGTGTTATTCTATGTTTGCGGCGGGGGCGGATCTCCAGAATGGGGTACAGTGCTTTGTACAGACTTGGCAAGCATGGGGTATGTTGTGGTAAGCATCGGCCATCAGAATAGCACGATGTATAAACGTAAAGATGGGCGCCTGTTTAATGTATCCAAGGATTTTTCGGATGTCATTACAGCGTTTGGTGAAGATCCGGAGATGCTGGCGTTGGCTGGTAAGATGGAGATGCGTCCTGACGATGAAACTGCCATTGAGATGTGCCGTAACGTGCTTGCACTACCGATACTTTCCAAGATAACAGAGTATAGTGAATCACAGGCAGAAGATGTAAGGTATGTAGCCGATTATCTTTACAAACTGGACTCTGGAGAGCTGAATTCCATCTTTAAGGGCAGATTGTTGCTTGACATCGGCATGGGTATAGTCGGACATTCCTATGGAGGGCCTACGACGGCGATGGTTTGCCGGGATGACGACCGGTTCGCCTGCGGGATTGGCTTGGATAGCGGTGCGTTTGGACTTCTTGACAGCGATCTTAAGAAACCCTTCTTGTTCCTGTTTTGTGAACCTAACTATAATATGAATGCGGTTATTGGCGCTAACAATAGCATGGAAACCTATTATTTCTCAGTTGATCGTGTTGCACATTTAGATTACTGTGACATCGTGTTTACCAGTGTTAATGAGGAACACAGAGGCGAACGGGATGTTATGGAGATGCGAAATATTGTTACAGACTATGCGAAGAACTTTTTTGATCATTACATACTGCAGAAGGCAGCAAGTGTGGAAAGTCTGGCATACGATGGTGTGGAATTGATCAGGAAGACTAGCAACAAGTGACATAACCGAGAGACTACTGATTAATATATGTCAATTAATTCATATCAATGAGCTAGCCGTACAGACGCAGAGCCGATAACCCCTATTACGCGGTTATCGGCTCTCTGATATTACAAATTAACTTCCTGGTTCAAATAATTGACGCTTATTCGGCCTTAGTCCCGCCAGTGTTTACTTGCTTCCAGGCTCCATCAACATGATATGACATTCCTTTTCGGCGGAAGGCTTGATCTCGACTCCTTTAGGCACAATATACATCTCGCCCTTGGAAATCTTCACTTGCCCATCACGAAAATCAATTATCATTTCCCCTTCGAGCACAAAAAATAACTTGTCAGTCTCCTCATGAACATGCCACTCAAAATCTCCAGCAATCTTAACGATCTTAAATTGATAGTCATTCATTTCACCAATGAGTTTCGGAGACCAAAGATCGTTTAATTTCGAAAATTCCTCATTTAATTGAATAGCTTGATAGTGCATCGTCATTCCTCCTGTGTATTAATCCTATATGTTCAGTATACTGATCTAAGCTTTTGTATAACATGGATGCCTATTGAAATCAGGATGGATTATTGATGAACTTCAGACGATACTCCGTAGGTGAAATACCGCATTGTTTCTTAAACACTCTGCTAAAATAAAAGGGGTCAGTAATGCCAACGGTCTCGGCAATCTGTTGTACAGACGCATCACCTGCCAATAACATTTGCTGTGCCATGTTTATACGATATTTCAATACATATTCTGCTGGACCCATACCTGCATGTCTTCTAAACACGTAGGAAAGTCGATTTCGATTAACGTTATTTTGTTCTGCAAGCGATGCGACAGTCAGACTTTGATCATAGTATTCATGGATATAGGTAGAGACCCGTTCAAATAAAACATCTGATTCACAACTATTTTGCCTATGATCAACACATATTAAAGTCTCATTCAGTACATCGCGAAATAGCATCTCGGTCTGAAACTTTGAAATACCTCCATGCTGGTTATACACATGCCAAAGACGCGTGATTAATTCGATCAGACGTGGAGACTGACCCGTTGATAATTCAAAATGCTGATTGGAAAAGCTTGTCTCTTCGAGGTCCGAACTACATATCCGGTATAAAACGAGGATATATTCCCAGTCCGTTCTATGAAACACGGTTTGATCCAGTTTCATTTTCGCGCCCCCATGTACAACTTTTCCTGGTGAAAAGATATAGGGTGTACCATCAAATTGAAATTGTATTTTTCCTGTAAGAGGAAATACAAATCCAGGAAAAGAATCGGTATAGTCAGCCTGGGGAACCCCTGGATTTCTAGCATATCGATATACTCCTTCGACTTGAAAAGGAATGTGTGCAAAATGCGCTGCTAACTGATTAACGTCTACTTTCACATTACGTACCTCATTTCAAAAGTGTCTGCCGGTCATTCTAAGATAAATCGTTGTGTACCTTACACCAACATTATTGATAACGATTATCACTGTCAATATATATAATGAAAAAGAAAGCTCTTTTTTACATATGGGCAATAGAATCCATCTTGTGTTAACATGTGCACTAACTAATCCAATTGTTTGCTTGAGAAGGGGAACCCATGTCAATTCGAATAAAAATGCTGCTGTCCTTCACGGGCATGCTCGTTATAAGTCTACTGTTCATCCTGCTTACGGCAAGTCTGTATACGATTGCGGCTACAGGGGATCTACAGAGTTTCCGTGATATATACAAGGTACATTATCAGATCAACCCCCTGACTGAACAGGGAGAATCGATCTTTCAAGAGATGAAGTTTCTGGCCAAAAATGACCCTGATGACCTGCAGAACAAGGTTTTGCTGCGTGAATATGATATGAAGCTTCGAGCTGAGAAGTCAGGGCTCTACATCAGACGAGAGAATAGTCAGATCTTCGAATCGCTGACCTTCAACCAGCCAGAACTGAAGCAAGCACTGCCTGCCTATGATCTTAACAATTATCAGATTCGGAGCACCTTCAATATTGGTGAGCGATTTTACGCGTATGCAAAATTTGATTTTCAATATTCAGATGGGGAACGGGGGAGTATCTTTGTCATTCGTGAGAGAAGCCCCTTTGCGGAGCTTACTCGCAAGTTGCTGCCTGTGATGTCATTCCTGCTTATTGGCGTCCTCATCATTGCAAATCTGCTCTTGTTCCGCTGGATCACGCGCAGCTTCATTAAACCCTTGAATCAACTACGAAGTTCAGCCGAACATATCAAGGATGGTAATCTATCCTTTAAACTTCAGCTAAACTCTAATGACGAGGTTGGTCAACTCAGCGAAGCGTTTGAGAGCATGCGGAATCAATTACAGCTCTCCTATGCGTTACGTCAGCAGGACGAAGTGAACCGCAAAGAGCTTATCTCCAACATTTCGCATGATCTCCGTACGCCGATTACTAATATCAAAGGGTATATTGAGGGTATTCGTGACGGCGTGGCTAATACTCCGGAGAAAATGGAGAGTTATGTTAATATCATTCACTCCAAAGCAGTTAGCATGGATAAGCTGGTGGATGAACTGTTTTTGTATTCCAAGCTCGACTTGAACCAAGAACCTTTCCTGTTCAAGACAGTTGATCTCGCTGATTTCCTTGAAGATAGCATCGAAGAGCTGAGATATGATCTGGAGGATAAAGGTGTTGCCCTGGATTGGAATAACCAGCTGTCTGGTCCCGCTATGGCTGCTGTGGATCCGGAGAAGTTAAAACGTACCGTTGTTAATGTGGTGGATAATGCACTCAAATACATGGAGAATGAACATAAACGATTCGAGATTACACTTCAAGCTGATGAGAACTGGATTACGATGGCGTTTAAAGATAATGGCAGGGGAATACCTGAAGAGGCACTGCCTTATATATTTGAACGCTTCTATCGTGCAGAACAATCTCGGAATTCCTCAACGGGCGGAAGTGGGCTCGGGTTAGCAATTGCCCGCCAAATCATTGATGGACATGGGGGCTTTATCTGGGCAGAAAGCCAGCCCAATGATGGCACGAGTATATATATCAAGCTGAAACGGCTGAATGAAGAGAGGAACTAATGAGTAATGGCAAACATTTTGATCATTGAAGACGAAACAACGATTGCGGAACTGGAACGGGATTATTTTGAGCTCAACGGATTTTCCGTGGATCTCTGCCATACTGGAGATGAAGGTCTGAAGCAGGCACTGGAGGGGGACTATAATCTGATCATTGTTGATCTGATGCTTCCGGGACTGGACGGATTCGAATGTTGCAGGCGCATTCGTGAGGTAAAAGAGGTGCCCATCCTTGTCGTTTCCGCGAAAAAGGAAGAAATCGATAAGATCCGGACATTTAATCTGGGAGTGGATGATTTTATTACAAAACCGTTTAGCCCAAGTGAGTTGGTTGCACGAGCAAAGGCTCATTTGACCCGATACGAGAGACTACTTGGCAAAAACAAACCAGCTGAGCAGGATGAAATCCACATTCGCGGGCTTCACATTGACAAAGGATCACGCCGCGTTTTTGTTAATGGAGAAGAGGTGGCGATTACAACCAAGGAATTCGAGTTACTTGTATTTCTTGCGAGTCATCCCAACCGTGTATTCAGCAAATCAGAACTGTTCGAGCGGATCTGGGGCATGGATTCCACCGGAGACATTGCAACGGTTACCGTCCATATTCGCAAACTGCGGGGGAAGCTGGAGACAGACCCCAAAAATCCGGAGTATATTGAAACCGTCTGGGGTGCAGGCTACCGGTTTACTGCATAAGTTTCGTGAAAATTTAGAGCCAGTTTATATTTTGTTAATAACTTTAGCCTTGGGAGTTTCTTTTTGTCCTCTATTCTATAGATACAGGCAACTACAACCTATAGAGGAGGAATTCAACCATGAATTCTACAACCCGCAAAATCGCTACATTTCTAACCATAACTGCATTAGGTACAGCAGTGTTCCCGTTAACTGCGAATCAAGTACATGCAGCTACATACGTTACTAACATTGCAGCAACAGCCACACAGCTTAATCAACAACAGATTGAAGCTGCTATCAAGGATCTCAATAGCTTGGGGATCATGAACGGGTATGCAGATCAATCTATGGGTGAACATCGAGCAATTACCCGTGCGGAGTTAGCTTCATTGGTTTTCAAAACGTTTAATTTGGAGAGCAAGACGGGAGAAACCGTAGAATTGACGGATGTGAATCCGAATGCATGGTATGCGCCATATGCGTCAAAGCTTGTTGAACTTGGCATCATGCAGGCTAACGATGGACAATTCAATCCGCAAACTCAAGTGTCGGATGCTGAACTCGAACAGGTCGTATCCAAAGCGATGCAACGTGATGTAAAGTCCGTTCACCATTGGATGAGCGAGTTCTACTCCGAGAACGGTACAGCAACGCGCGGCGAAACAGCAGTGCTGTTGCAAACTGCACACCAAGCTATTCCTTCGGAGCAAGCTCAAATCAAGAGCGTTAGATCACTGAATGCCATTACGTTAATTGTAACTTTTGACAAGCCGCTGACAGCAGCGAATGAAGCTTTTGCCAAGGCACAAACGGACTTTGCGTTTAGTGGCGGGTTGACGTTAACCAATATGCCCCGTTTGAAAACAGGGTCAATCGCGACTTACATCGTTCCAACGTCCGTACAAGATGCTAGTGAAGTGTACAACCTGACTTACAAAGGCCAAGACGCTGGTTCCTTTGAAGGCAGTGGTACGAAAATAAACATGACAACGGCTAGTCAAGTAACGAATGATACATTCGAGATTGAAGCATTGCAAGTGAACAGTGTCGTGGATTATGGTTACATCATTTCGGCTTACAGCGGTGGTCGAGGAGCTAATGCATTCGTGCTGAATGATCAAGAGCAAGCAGGAGGCAAAACGGTTCAGATCATCTCTTCCATGCAGGCAAGACAAGTTGTAATTACGCCAGAAGGTGGCGAGCCTATCGTTGCCAGATATGTTCCGTTCACGCAATCCACAGACGGTAAACAAGAACCGAAGTTCCGTTTGCCTGAGGGACAAACGCTGAAATCAGGTGTCACATATACGGTTTCTTCGGATTGGGCCAACATCGAAAATGCTTCATTTACGGCGAAATCGTTTGATCCACTAGCGGTTGCAAGTGCTCAAGCAGTGAGCGAAACCTCCATTGAAGTTACACTTGACCAGGACCCTGGGGATGAACTGTTCTCTGGTCGAAGTGTAACGTTAACTTCACCTAGCGGGGATGTTCTGACGGCCACTTATAAATATTCAAGTCGAAAAGGTGCGACGGGTGTATTCGACCTAACAAATGATGGAAAGTTGACTCCGGCTACTACGTATACAATAAACCCAGTTGGGGATTGGAGTATCGCTTCTTCGGTCACCTTGACACTGGAGTAAAGGAGGCAGTATGAGTAAAACGCTGATTATCGTTGTCCTGATAAGCAGTATGTTGATCGTTCAAGGTTGCGTGCCTGAAATGAGAAACAACTCCAACGTGGAGGAAAAGGCCATGACTTCAGCAGATGAACAGCTGTTCAAGGCAGTAGAGGACAGCGATACTGAACGCATCGAACAAATGATTCAAGCAGGTGCCAATATCAATGCTCAAGATCAGAGTGGACGAACCGCTACAATGATTGCAACTTACAATAATGATCTAACATCGGCTAAAGTGTTAATTGAAGCGGGGGCAGATGTGAATATACAGGACGATATGAAAAATACCCCGTTTCTGTATGCTGGCGCTGAAGGATACTTGGATATTTTGAAGCTGACAATCGAGGCGGGAGCGGACCCAGCGATAACGAATCGATATGGAGGGACAGCACTTATTCCAGCTTCGGAGCATGGATATGTGGATGTAGTGCAAGAACTACTGACTCATACTTCGGTGGATGTGGACCATGTGAATCAATTGGGATGGACAGCACTACTCGAAGCGATCATTCTTAACGATGGCAATGCTCGGCAGCAGGAGACGATACAATTACTCATTGACCACGGAGCAGACGTAAACATATCGGACCGTGATGGGGTGTCACCACTCAGTCATGCGAAGAATAATGGCTTCAAAGAAATTGAAGACATTTTGGTACGAGCTGGTGCGAAATAGAACCCTTTTAGGGTGAATAAAGAAACAAACATGTTGAGATATATGTAAAAATGGTTTTCATGGAGCGCCTGATTCCTTCTATGCTGAAGGGCAGGCGCTTCATTCAATCCATCTTACGTGTATGAAACTGGCATAGTCTTAACATAACATGATTAGATTCAAGAACGAAGATCTTAAAAATTGAATATCTCTGCTTTAAAGTTTGCTATAGTTTACCACCATGCTTCCGGATAAAATGGAAATACCAACCATGTAAGCGCTATCTATTATTGCGCTGATTATACATGTTGGAATCATTCATGGAGGTGTATGATGAAGAGGAAGTCTTGGTATACTTTGGCGGTAACTGGTGTCATCTCTTTGTTTTTTTCGGTAAGCGCTTTCGCGGGTTATGTGTTCTGGGAACCTCTAACCTATTTTAACGCAAGTACGTGGCAAAAAGCGGATGGGTATTCCAATGGGAACATGTTTAACTGTACGTGGAGGGCTAACAATGTTAATTTTACAAGTGACGGCAAGCTTAAGCTTGGTTTGACCAGCTCTGCACAGAACAAGTTTGATTGCGGAGAGTATCGTACCACGAATACGTATGGGTACGGCTTGTATGAAGTCAGTATGAAACCTGCCAAGAACACAGGTGTAGTTTCCTCATTTTTCACATACACAGGTCCTGCACATGGCACCCAATGGGATGAGATTGATATCGAATTTTTAGGAAAAGACACAACCAAAGTTCAGTTTAATTATTATACCAATGGGGTTGGTAATCATGAGAAGATTATCAATCTAGGGTTTGATGCATCCCAGGGCTTCCATACTTACGCATTTGACTGGCAGCCGGGACATATCAAATGGTATGTTGATGGTGTATTGAAACACACGGCAACCAGCAATATTCCTAAAACACCCGGAAAAATCATGATGAACCTGTGGAATGGAACAGGAGTAGATAGCTGGCTCGGTCCTTATAATGGGGCTAATCCGCTCTATGCAGAGTACGATTGGGTCAAATATACGAGTAATTAAGCAGACTGAAGCAGCCGTTAGCGGCTGCTTTTTTCTATATTCTGGCATTGTATTTATTCAATATATGTATTCAATATCCAATATCCTAAATTAATGCAATAAATGTTGCAATATTAGTATGGGCATAAATATCAAAAATTCATTATGATTAACTTGTAAGCAACATTACATAGACTGGGGGAACGAAGTTGGACACAAGTAAAAAGAGACGAGTAGGCAGTTTGGTCATGATCGGTGTATTGGCCCTATCTGCAGCCTTGAGTGGGTGTAGTAACGGGAACGAAAAGAAAACTGAATCAAGTACACCAGCGACAACGTTGGAGCTCAAAAATGGGAAGTATGATCCACCAGTATCCATTACGTATTTACGACCATGGGGTCCAGACGTGAAGTTTAAGTCAGGCGAGGATCAGGATAACAACGTCCATACAAAATGGGCCAAGGAGAAACTCGGGATTGAGTTGAAAAACCAGTGGATATCTCCATCCACCAATAATGCATTTGAGACGAAACTGCGCCTGTCACTGGCTTCCAATGCAGACATGCCGGACATTATTTCGTATCGCGGCGAATTCAATCTGGTGCGTGAATTGATTGAGTCCGGAAAATTTGTCGATGCGGGCGAGTTGTTTGACAAATATGCCAGCGACACATGGAAAGCAGCCGTAAACGAAGATCCTTCCGTATGGTATCCATACATGCAAGATGGCAAAAAGATCGGTATTCCGATTTTGGACTATTCCTATAATGGTGATCCTGTCATGTGGATCCGTGAAGACTGGATGAAGAAATTCAATCTGGAAGCACCTAAAACTATAGATGATCTTGAAGTCATTATGGAAACGTTTACGAATCAAGATCCGGATGGCAATGGGAAGCAGGACACTTACGGACTCACCATTGGCTTCAAGAACTGGCTGAACACATGGATGTCTGAAGCTGGGTGGGTATTTGGCGCTTATGGTACAATGCCAAACCAATGGAATCTGACGGCGGACGGAAAACTTGAATACGGTTCCGTTACACCTGGTGCGAAACAGGCTTTGGCCAAATTACAGAGCTGGATGAGCAAAGGGTATATCCCGGAAGAAGCCGGCGTGTATGACGAGACAAAAGCAGCTGAAGAATTTACTGCCGGAAAAGCAGGTATTGTGGTGGGTCCACACTGGATGCCATCCTGGCCGCTGGAGGATGTGAAGAAAAACAATCCTGAGGCTGAATACAAAGCGTATCCAATTCCTTCCGGTCCAAACGGTCAAGCAGGAAGACATGGTACGTCAAACGGAAATGGCGTAGTTCTAATTAACAAAGACATGAAAAATCCGGAAGCCTTTTTCACCTATCAGAACTATCTCTTTGATCACTATGCAAATCCTAAAGAGGGCGATGAGTTTGAGCATGGATTTGCGGAAGGATACGATTGGGTTATGGTAGATGGGAAACCATCTACCGATGCAAGTCTTACGGGTGGTTATGCTCCCGAGAAGTACACGTTGACTTTTGATGGAGCGAGAATACCAAATCTAAGCATGACAACACTTGCCAAGCTGGCAAGCGGTGAAGAAGCAACTACACCGTTTGAGAAGAAAATCAAATCAGGTGTACCAGTACCTATGCTTGATGCAGCCAAGATTGTTTTGGATCAAAAAGATATCGTGTTCAATCAAATGTTTACCGGTGCACCTTCAATGACGATGCAGATGAACAATGACATTTTGACAAAGATGGAGAAGGATACCTTCTCTCAAATTGTATATGGCAAAACCTCTGTGGACGCGTTCGACTCATTTGTTGAGAAGTGGAAGTCTTCAGGCGGAGATCAGATTACGAAAGAAGTTAACGAGTGGTATGATTCCGTGAAAAGCGGAAAATAGGATGACGCAGGGCTGGCTGAATTGAATCATCGCGGCCACATAAGCACCAAAAAGGCATTGCAGGAGAAGATCTCCGGCAATGCCTTTTTGTATTTGATATGGAGAAGGGGAAACCGGAGAGATTACTAGAACGTCAAGTCTGGTCTGTGTACTCTCTTAAACCGGCAGATTTTCCCGATATTCCTGCGGTGTAAGATCATAAAATTTCTTGAAAACTCGGATGAAATATGCGGTATTGTTGTAACCGACAAGTTCTGCAATCTCAAACACTTTGGCGGTTGATGTTCGCAAATGATAGGCTGCTTTCTCCATTCTTAACCGGTACACATAGGCAGTAAGTGCTTCACCTGTCTCCGCCTTGTATACCTTGGACAAGTAGACTGGGTGCAGATGCACATGGTCGGCAATTGCAGGCAGTGATACATCTCCAGCCAGATGAAGGTCGACAAAACTTTTGACGCTGCGCACAATGGTGCTGTGATTGTCTCTAAGCTCTTGTTCAGCATCATCTCGTATGTAATGAAGTGTACGCACGGACCAGTCCTGTAGCTGCTGCGCAGTGGAATAGCTGGGAGCTTGAAAGTAACGATAGGACTCTGCTGGTATCAAAGAAGAGATTTGTTTACCATTTTTATGAATGATGTACGCAAACGCGCCCGCAATAGCAAAATACACCTCAAAAGTTGACTCAGCAATATCATGATGTTCATTGGAATGCAGCAGTTCCTCAAAAATGTGCTCGATTTTCTGTTCCACATCCTCAAAGCGACCAGCTTCGAGCAGGCTAATCAACGTTGGTGGCTGATACAGCGACCTGATCGTATGTAGAGGGTTGGCATCCGTTTCATCGGAAGCGGTGACAAACAAACCTTGCACCTGACCCATCCGTTTACGCATGGACATAACCGTTCGCTCATAGAGTTCTCCAATTTCGTGGGGAAACTTGCCCCAACTGGAGACGGAAATGGAGATTGCACCTTTCAGGTATAACTGAACATTGGTTTGAATCTGGGCAGCATACTGCTCAAGCAATGTCTGAGGCGTCTCACTCCTGCTATAACTCATCGTTGTGGAATGTTTCATGCTTACCAGAACAACAATGTAATCATGAACGTCCCGTGTGTGCCAGATATGAAAATGATTATGCATCACTTCACTTATGATATTACATATCGCATATTCCATTAGGGCCAGGTCGCCGTGCGCCATATCGGATAGATGTTTCTCCATACGGATAATCAACATGCCGAGATCTTCTCCTACGGAGTAGGGGAGCTCCAGCAGATCAAGCTTGTCTGCCAGCGTCTTCTGATCATAGACTTTTCCAGTCAGCAACTCATGCAACATCGTGGATTGAAGCAATGGCAGATGATCCTGAAAGGCGTGTAAGGCTCTTTGATGAGATGCTGCGGTTTCCCACTTTTCTTTAATTCGATGAACAAGACGTTGCACGGATTCGATCAGATCTTCATCACTAACGGGTTTCAGTAAGTAATCAAAGCTTTCCTGCGCAATGGCCTGTTTCGCATATTCAAAGTCGGCGTGACCTGATAACAGAATCGTCTGCACATGAGGCCACTTTTCATGAATCGCTGTAATCAGTGCAATGCCTGACATTTCGGGCATACGTATATCCGTAATTACAATGTCAATGTCGTGGTTGTCCATAATTTCCAGCGCTACTGCACCGGATAATGCTTCATGAACTGTACCGATCCCGCAGCTTTCCCACGGAATGGTCTCTGCCAGCGTTTCCACGACGGAACGTTCATCGTCAACTAATAATATTTGCAGCATGGGTCGTTCACCTACTTGTCTGTATTGTCGTGCCACGTGATGTTAACTTTAATCCCACCCATTGAAGAATGATCATAAGATAGTCCAGATCCTTCACCGTACAGAAAAGATAAACGCTGATGGACATTCCATGTACCACATCCCATATTCTCATCCAGCGGTTTAAGAAGATTATCTCTCAGATGATCAAGTTGTTTCTCAGACATGCCAAGCCCGCTGTCCTCCACGATAATTGTGTACACATCATCCTCGCAGTCCGCATAGATTTTAATCTCACCATCTACCGATTTGGGCTCCAGACCATGAATAATAGCGTTCTCAATAATAGGCTGGAGGGTTAGTCTGGGAACTGTTTTATCTAAAATATCATGGGGCACGTCGATTGTAAAATGCATTCGTTCCAGACGAAGTGACTGGATTTCTAAATAATTTTTGACCATTGTCAGCTCTTCACGAAGCGTGGCTTGATCCTTTTCGGACCTGGTTATGTATCGGTAATACTCTCCCAGATTCAGTGCCATGGCTACTACGGCCTTTTCATTTTTCATTCGGGCCATGTTCTTGATATAGAACAGACAGTTATATAGAAAATGCGGATTAATCTGCGATTGCAACTGTTTGAGCGTGGCTTCCCGACTTCTTAATTTCTCCTCATATACATTCTCGATTAATTCTTGAATTCGTTGAGCCATGATGTTGAAACGTGCAAATAACAAGCTGAACTCATTGCGTGCAGAATGATGAAGCCGAACGGAAAAGTCCCCGGTGGACAAGCGATTTGTCCCTTTCACCAACTGTAAGAGTGGAAGCTGCACACTTCGGTAGAGTGTATATAATACAACAACGCTCATCACGATCAGAACGGCAATTGAAGCGTAAAAAAGATTCCGGCTACTCGTAATCGGTTTCAAAATTTGCTGCATAGGCACATAGTCAACATAATACCAGCCCAGGCTCTTGGATTGAATATAGGAAACGTAATATTCCGTTTTGTTCAACGTTGTACTGAAGCCACCGCTGGCCTGCAGTTTTGCTTCTTTCAGGGAAGGCAGGATTGCGTTCAAGGTCTCCTTTCCAGAACTATTGCTGATTAATCCATAATCGGGATGGAACATGAACGGGTCACCTTTATTATTTAACTTGTTTTGATTAAGAAGTGCAGTTAAGTGATGAACTGGAAAACTGATTTTGGTAATCAATCTGGCTTTGCCAGGTCTCGCCATCGCTGTCGTTGGATCGGTAGTGTACCAGATAAACTGATTGTCGGCATAGGTCCAGGATTGCGAGAGAGGCTCCTTAAATTCATCATCCCTGTACGGAATGTAAGCATAATAATCCGTTGATATCACTTTTTGCATCCTTGGGAAGTATAGTGTGATGGTCGAATGCCATTTGCTTGCTGCGTTGTACAGATTCATTTTCTCCAGAATGGCGCTTCCAACTTTCACACGTTCATAGGGAATGTCCTTGTAGTCGGGACGTTGATATTCCTGAATACTCGAATCTTGCCCAATAGACATCCCATACAATGACAGTTGGTAAATATTGGATTCTACTGAATCAGCAAATGTTGAGAGATGATTCATCGTATTGTTTTGAATCTCGTGTTCGATAACACGCACGCTTTCCCGGTTCGAGTATGTATAGAGAAACAGCACCAGAATAAGCAGCATCACAAACAGCAGTGTAATTTTGGTAAAGACATTCAAGCGTGTGAACAAAGTCCAACCTCCTTAATCTTATTAAAATATTGATATCGTTGTTGCAATATTAGGATATAGATCACAAATTTCCATTGCTATAATTTTAATATACAAGTTCACGATGACTTGTAAAATACAAAATTTAGAACATGGGGGATGCAGGAGTGAAGGAACATACGTTAGAAACGCCGCATAAACGGCGCTCCACCAGGGTAAAACAGCGCTGGAATATGCAACGGAACTGGACCTTGCATATGATGCTCATTCCAGCTGTATTACTGGCACTGGTGTTTCAGTACATACCGATGGGCGGCATTGTAATTGCTTTTCAGGATTTCAAACCATACTTGGGATTTTCTGAATCCAAATGGGTGGGTTGGGACAATTTCCGATATTTATTCTTATATCCGGACGTAGGTCAGGTGATCTGGAATACGCTGGTCATTGCATTTTTCAAAATCATCGCAGGACTATTCGCTCCATTCCTGTTTGCCATTTTGCTCAATGAAGTACGCTTGACGGCATTCAAGAGAGTAAGTCAAACGCTTGTGTATCTACCGCATTTCCTATCATGGGTTATTCTCGGTGGTATTCTGCTCGATATCCTGTCTCCTCAGGGCGGCATGGTCAACCAGCTTGTCGTAGCCTTTGGAGGAGAACCGATCTTCTTCCTGGGAGACGGTACATGGTTCCGGATAACGCTGATCCTCAGTGATGTGTGGAAAGAATTTGGTTTTGGTACGATCGTATTTCTGGCTTCTCTCTCAGGAATTAATCCTGCGCTCTACGAGGCTGCCGAGGTGGATGGGGCCAACCGATTTAAACAGACGCTGCACATTACGATTCCGGCATTAATGCCGATTACAATCGTACTGATGACACTCTCTATCGGCAATATCCTGAACGCCGGTTTTGATCAGGTGTTCAACTTGTACAATCCGCTTGTGTATGACAAAGGCGACATCATTGACACCTTTGTATATCGACTCGGGATTCTGAACGGGAAGATGAGTTTTGCCACAGCAGTAGGGTTGTTCAAATCTGTGGTTGCTACCATTTTGATTGTTATATCTTACAGAATGGCTTACAAACTAGCTAATTATCGAGTTTTCTAGAGAGGAGAAAAGGGCTTGTATTATAAAACAAAAGGATACCGCATATTCAGCATCGCTAACTATACTTTTCTTGGGATATTATCGATACTCTGCATTTTACCAATTATTCATATATTGGCTGTTTCATTCAGCAGTATGGCGCCAGCATCATCAAACCTGGTTACCTTCTGGCCCATCGGGTTCACAACCGACGCATATGTAAAAACATTCGGGAATTCAAACTTCATCAACTCCTTGATCGTATCACTTAAACGGACTGTAATTGCGACGATCATTGGTATGGTCATCATGCTCTTAACCGCATTTCCGTTGTCGAAGGAAGACATCAGTTTTAAAGGTCGCTCCTTATATACGTGGTTTTTCGTATTTACCATTTTGTTTAGCGGTGGTTTGATTCCAAGTTACATTCTGATCCAGAAGCTTGGCTTGATGAATACAATCTGGGCGCTTATTCTGCCTGGCGCACTGTCCGTGTGGAACGTTATTCTCATGATGAACTTCTTCCGCGGTCTGCCCAAAGAACTTGAGGAAGCAGCTTATTTGGATGGAGCAGGTCATATCAAAACGTTGATTCTGGTCTACGTGCCACTGTCTCTACCAGCTATCGCAACCTTGTCCTTATTTACGATGGTGTATCAGTGGAACTCCTGGTTCGACGGCATGATCTATATGTCTGATATTAAAAATTATCCACTTGCTTCTCTGTTACAGACCATTATCGTTCAGCAAGATCTCAGCAAAATCAACGTCGATCCTTCCATGTTAGAGAATATTTCGCAGCGAACCGTACGCGCAGCACAGATCTTTATCGGCGCGCTTCCGATCCTGATGGTATACCCGTTTTTACAACGTTTCTTCGTTAAGGGGATCGTTATTGGAGCAGTTAAGGAATAGGCTATGCAAATGCAAGGATAACTGAGCTGAGGGAGGAAGAAGGATGAGAAAAGGACTGGCATGTATGGTGGCATGGAGTTTAATGGCTTCTCTCGTTTATCCAGCAACTGCTGGAGCAGAAAGTGTACAGGGTCAAGCGGAGGTGGGAAATGTGCAGGCGAAAAGCCTGCACTTCTCTGTTCCCTATACAGATCTGACCGGGCATTGGTCACAATCTGCAGTTACACGTTTGCAAGACTTGAATTTATTGAAAGGTTATACGGACGGTACGTTCAAGCCCAGTCAGGTCATTAGCCGAGCTGAATTCGTGATGATTCTGGATCGGGCCTTTGGTTTCACCGGTAATGCGGCGACTGGTTCATATGCGGATATGACTTCAGACGATTGGTACTATGACGTGATGGTACGAGCGAATGGTTCTGGCATCATCGAAGGGACAGACCGTGAACATCTGTCACCACAACAACCGATTACACGCCAAGATGCAGCGGTGATGGTAGATCGAGCTTTTCAACTTTCAGCGGCTACAAATGAAGAAAGTGAACAATTGAAATTTCAGGATGCAGATGATATTTCTAGTTATGCAAAGAAAGCGCTTACCTATCTGGTGAACGAAAATATTCTTAAAGGTTTCCAAGGCAAATTAAATCCTAAAACCTCGATTACACGAGCGGAGACGGCAGAGTTACTGTCAGCGATGATTGCAGATGTAAAAAGCACTCCTGGAACATATGAGTCTCGGGTAGATGGCAACTTGATTATTAAATCAACGGATATCACGTTGAAAAATATGGTTGTCAATGGAAATCTACTGCTGGCAGAAGGCATAGGCGAGGGATCTGTTGTTCTTCAGGGCGTAACTGTTACAGGAAGTGTCATCATTAAAGGCGGAGGCAGTCATTCCATCAACATTAACAACTCCAAGCTGAAGCGAGTAGTCGTTGACAAACGTGGGGAACCCGTCAGAATTGCCATTACGGAAGAAAGCAACATTCAGGAGATGCATGTAAAGCAGAAATCCATTCTGGAGATCTCTTCAAACAGCCTGATTGATTCCATGAATATTCATGCAGAAGCGAGTCAGACTCGAATGGATACCAAAGGTACAATCCAAAAATTGAGTGTAGATGCCGATGATGTTGTGATCAACGGAGAGAAAGTAAAACAAGGATTGCGCACATCCATGGTGGGTGAAGCCCAACAACCTGCTTCATCGCAGCCTGGTGGTTCAACAAATGTGACAAGTACACCCACACCATCTTCTCCAGACGGGCAATCACCGTCTACACCATCAACACCAAGCAATCCTGCGGGCGAAAAACCGGTTCCAGCAACAACGATTCCGCATGATCAATGGGAGCTGGTCTGGAATGATGAGTTTAACGGGCCTTCGATTGATGCTTCCAAATGGACCGTGCAGGATACAGGACTCGTTTATAACAATGAAATGCAATATTACAGCCCGGATAACACTCGCATTACAAAAGATCAGAATCGAAGCGTGTTGCAGATTGAAGCAAAAAAGGGTCCGAAAAACGGTAAAGATTACAGCTCTGGCAAACTGATCTCCATGGGAAAAGGCGACTGGACCTACGGTAAAGTAGTTGTACGTGCGAAGCTTCCGATTGATAAAGGCATGTGGCCTGCCATATGGATGATGCCAACAGATGAAGCACATTATGGTGGATGGCCTGCCTCTGGAGAAATCGATATTATGGAGCTAATTGGTGGCAAAGAGAGTAATAACAAGGTATATAGCACATTGCATTATGACAGTGTGAAGCCTGACGGCTCCCATGGACATGATCAGGGAAGTCTTACTCTTCCGAAGGGAGAAACTTTCGCTGACGATTATCACGATTTCCAGGTGGAATGGTTGCCGGGTATGATTCGTTTCTATGTGGATGGAAAGCTGCATCATGAAGTGACCAACTGGCAAACGAAGGCCGCCGGCCAACCCGAGTATTATACGTTCCCTGCACCATTTGATCGTCCATTCTATCTGATTCTGAATCTGGCAGTTGGAGGAGACTGGCCGGGGGCACCTGAAAGCAACTTCACTTCCGAAAAGATGAATGTTGATTTTGTGCGAGTATATTCTTACAAAAATCTAGACACATGGCCTGATGTAACAACAAATCCCATCGAGCCTGTGCAACAGCGTGACCCACAAGCCGATGGCAATCAAATATACAATGAACGTTTTGCGGAAGGGTCTGAAGACAATGGAGTGCCTCTTCAGTGGAAATTCATCACAAATGCTGATGGAGCTGGCAGTGTCAAAGTTGTAACGGATGAGCAGAAAGGGAAAGCAGCAGAAGTTACCATTGATGCATCGGGTACTGAAAACTACTCGGTTCAACTCACTCAGATGCCGATGTACATCAAGAAAAACAAAAAGTACAAGATACAATTTGATGCGAAAGCATCTGCTAACCGTACAATCATGTCCAAACTGAACCAATTTGAAAAAAGCTGGACCAATTATTCGGGTGATAACACCTTTGCACTCACGACAGATTGGCAATCCTATGACTATACCTTCAATATGCGGGATGGCACGGATAACAATGCCAGATTCGAATTTAATCTGGGGTTGGATGATACAACCGTTTGGTTTGCCAATGTCAGGCTGATCGAGGTGGGTGAAGCTGATCCGTTAACTGTCGAACGAAACGCGCTACCTGATGGCAACTTTATTTACAATGGCACATTCGATCAAGGCAAGGAGCGTCTGGGATTCTGGTCAAGCAGCATTCAGGACAGTGCGGCAGCCAATATAAGTGTAAATAACTTTTCGAAATTCCCAATTATGGAGCGTCAGCTGGTTGTTGATGTTACTCAAACGAATAATGACCCACAACAAGTTTCGGTGAACCAACCGGATTTGAAACTGGAAGCGAATACAACGTATGGTTTCTCCTTAGATGCCAAGGCAGACACACCGCGAAGTATCGACATTGATGTTGTCAGCAGTAATGGGCATACGGTACAGGTTCATCAAGGACAAAACCTCTCCTTGAACCAAGAAATGAAAACATTCACCGGAGAAATCATCATTGGAGATGGAGCATCAATCGCACAATCCGAGCTAAAACTGTTATTCGGCAGTTCTAAAGGTAAGGTATATGTGGACAATGTTCGTCTGACGAAACGCGGCAAACCTCTGTCAGTGAATGGCTACGCACATGTTCCTGCAACCGAAGCCTGGATGATGCAGGGCTTACAACTGGAGGACTCCGTAGAAGGAGGAAAACATGTCAGTTACATGGATCAGGGAGATCTGCTGCAATATAAAATCGATGTAGCTCACGACGGAGTATATGTTCTGTCTGCCCGAATGGCCAGTGGAAAAAGTGATTCCAAGGTTCAGTTCAGCATTCAGGATGAACAAGGTACAACCGTTGCACAATCAGACCTGAGTCTCGGAGACACGGGTGGATGGCAAGCATATAAAACGGTGTATTTTCCAGGGGTCAACTTGACAGCAGGTAAACCCTATTATGTGAATTTTGAAGGAGCAGATTATAATACACGTTGGGTGGATATTTCACAAAACAAAATTCAGAACAGTGAGCTAACAGCTGATCTGAATCATTGGGAGCTAACTCCTAATGATCTGACAGCCTCACATGAAGAGGGCGTAGGATTAACGATTAAATTGCCTGGTACAAGTGAACATTGGTGGGATGCTTTGTTGCAACAAGGTCAGATCAAACTTGATGCAAACAAAACGTACCGACTTACCTTCGAGGGATCTGCTTCCAGTCCTAAATCCATGCAAGCGGTTCTTTCTCAGAATGCAGGGGATTTTGTGAAGTATTTTGAAGAAGAAGTGGAATTAACCGCGGATCAAAAGTCATATAGTTACACCTTCACTATGGGGGATAGCTCCGATTCGGCAGCTATGCTTGCATTTGGATTAGGATATCCGCTATCTACAGGTGAACACTCGATTCACATCAATAACGTCCAATTATATGAAGTTAATCCGAATGCAGATCAAGGAGGTCAGCCAGCTCATGTTAACCTTATTCCCAATGGGGACTTCTCCAAAGGTGAAGAAGGTTGGTTTACCCACGCGGATGGTAATGCAGCGGACCTTGAGATGCAAGTTAGCAATCAACAGCTTCAAGCCAAGATTGGTCATGCAGGCCAGCATCCATGGGATCGTCAAGTCATCAATGAAGGATTTGGCATACAGCAAGGTTTTAAATATAAATTAACGTTTAAAGCCGAAGCGGAGAAGTCCAGAAAATTGGGTTTGGGAGTTGGATGGGTCGATGCCGCTGCCAACTATGAATGGCATGGGTTCTTTGGGGCACGAGTTGATTTGACTCCAGAAGAACAGGAGTTCACGTTTACATTTGATGCAACAGAAGACAGCTATGCGAATACTCGAATTTCATTTGATCTGGGTAACATTGATGGTGAGCAAGATGGCAACACAACCGTCTCATTATCCGAGGTCAGCTTGATTAATCTGGGTCCTGCCAATTAACTTCTGAATTCTCTATATATTGTCTTATATGCTTGCCTAATTCTCTTATTACCTATGCATGCAGAATAAAGTTGTCCAGAAATGACATCATAAAGAAGTAGTATACATCTCAGTTTCCAGAGGAGGATATCTTGTATGGCTGACCAGAAGAAAAGAAAAGAAGCTGCCTGGAAGTCACGAAAGCAAGAACAGCATCCCCATGGCAAAATCAAATCGCTTAAAGAATTATCCAGCGAATATGAAGAGAAACCTACTACGAATTAAGCAAGAGACTGTCAGTAAACATTGCTGGCAGTCTTTTCTTCATATATTGCAGACATTGAGCGATACGTACTTACTCTATTCTAAAAACGAATGAACACAAGAGATAATGTCTGAATAGTTCGTAAATAACTGTGAACAAATCGTTAATTCATTGACATTGCATGTGATTTTAATTAGAATACGAAATGGACTTCAGGTTAATAACAGATATGAGTATCTTTATGTTTAGTTTAGAGCTTAGCTGTTGAATCTTTAAATCCTAACAACGAATATAGGAGCGACAATATTACAATCCTATATGAAGATTAGGATTTTTTGTTTTTAGCTTTGGAGTATAATTTGAAAGTTGGAGGCTGGCTTTACCATGGACAAATGGTTCAAACTTAAAGAACGAGGCACGACCATCCCCACAGAAATTATCGCAGGGGTTACAACATTTTTCACAATGGTATACATAGTTATCGTAAACCCAGGAATACTCAGCAGCACAGGCATGGACTTTAACGGAGTATTCATAGCAACGGTACTGGCAAGTATTGTGGGAACTCTGATTATGGGAATATGGTCCAATTATCCAATCGTCATTGCGCCGGGTATGGGCCTGAATGCATTCTTTGCCTATAGCGTAGTTGCCGGGTATGGCGTATCTTGGCAGGTTGCACTGGGAGCCGTATTTATAGCAGGGATTTTGTTTATTATTTTATCACTGACTTCATTCCGTTACATGTTGCTAGATGCAATTCCTGCTAGCTTAAAACATGCCATAACCGCAGGGATCGGATTGTTTATTACAACGGTAGGTTTGCAAAATGCCGGGATTATTGCCGATTCAGAATCGAATTTGATTACGATCGGAAACTTGGCTGAGCCAATGGCTTATCTGACCATTATCGGATTGATTATTACCGTTGTGCTGATGGCTTATAATGTGAAAGGTTACCTGTTCATCGGAATGGTGGTAACAGCGATACTTGCCTGGATCATGGGACTATTCCAAATGCCGGAATCGATTGTATCCATGCCGCAAGGCCTCGCGTCAACGGCTTTGCAACTGGATCTAGCAGGTGTATTCTCGAATGGTTTGTATACGATCATATTTACGTTCCTGCTGATCACGCTGTTTGATACGACGGGCACGATGCTCGGCGTTGCTGAACAAGCAGGATTGCTTAAGGATGGTAAATTCCCACGCTCGCGTGGCGCATTATTGGCAGATGCTGTAGGAACAACCTCAGGTGCTTTGCTCGGAACAAGTCCAACATCGGCTTACATCGAATCCAGCACAGGGGTAGCTGCAGGAGGAAGAACGGGACTGACAGCGGTAACGGTAAGTGTACTGCTTGCGCTGACCTTGTTCTTCACACCGATCGTAAGTGTAATATCAAGTATTCCGGCGATCACTTCACCGGCACTGATTATTGTTGGGTACTTTATGATTAACGTCATTAGCAAAATCAAATGGGATGATCTCGAAGAAGCATTTCCTGCCTTCCTGATTATCATCCTTACTCCGTTGACGCATAGTATTGCGACAGGAATCGGCGTAGGTTTCATCTTTTATCCGGTACTCAAGCTGCTTCGTGGAAAAGGTAAAGATGTTCATCCAATCTTCTACATTTTTGCGGTATTGTTCTTCATTCAACTTGTGTTCCTGGACCACTAAAACTGTCTTATCCTATGGAGAACTGCTCTCAACAAGCAGCTCTCTTTTTTTATGTAGTTCATACTCCGTTCATATTCCCGTCACGAAGGGGACATCTTTCATGGTTACACTATACCTATGTCGCAAGAGCGGCTCTACAGATATAAACGACAGGAGAAGATGGAAATGGCAGAAGCAGTGGATGTAACAACAACGGGGACTAAGGGCCGTAAAAAACGGTACTTATGGTTGAAAATAATAGGTGGTATTGTCGGAGCGCTGGTGCTGTTCATGGGCATCACGTTTGTCGTTCATACGATAAGTAATGGGGCAGAGAAAAAGAAAATCGAATCGTACGGCCAATATGTCAATGTTGATGGGAAAAATATGAATGTATCCATTCAAGGTAGCGGCGAACAAACCATCGTGTTACTTCCCGGACAAGGAACACCGTCACCAGTACTTGATTTCAAATTGTTAATCGATGAATTAACTTCCGATTACAAAGTTGTGGCGATTGAGCCTTTCGGTTATGGGTTAAGTGACCAAACCGAAACGGAGAGAACCACCGAGAATATTGTTAGTGAAATTCATGAAGCTGTACAGCAGCTCGGTATAGATCGTTATATTCTGATGGGGCATTCCATCACGGGACTGTACGCGGCGACTTATGTGAACACGTATCCGGATGAAGTCTCTGCTTTTGTCGGGATCGATAGCAGTGTTCCGAATCAACCTGGCATGGATGTTAAATTACCTTTGAACTTAATGAAATTCTTTCAAAAATCAGGCTTAATGAGAGTACTCAATAAAGTGAGTGGTGATTCATATGCATCACTTGACTATGATGAACATACCAAAGAACAGATGAAGTTGATTTCGAATCAAGTCTCGACAAATCCGACATTAGTAAATGAGCTTAAACATCTGGGTTCCAATTTCAAAAATGGAGAAAAACTCACGTATCCTAGTGATCTGCCAGTGCTTCTCTTTGTTCAATCCAATAACGAGAAAAACCCGCAGTGGATTCCGTTACATGAAGCACAAGCCAAACAATCCGCGCAGGGCAAAATGATCCCAATGGAAGGTTCACATTACCTGCATCATACGAAATACAAAGAAATTGCCGAGGAATTCAAATCTTACATGAAACAAATCCAATAGGATGATTGATTAATAAACTGCGGTACCGAATCTGGTGCCGTGGTTTTTTGTTATCAGGAGAGGCTAAAATAAAGACTTGACCTTAGGTCAGACCTAAGGTTTATGCTTGTAATGTGAAAAACAGCAAAGGTGGTGAATTGGTTGAGTGATGAAATTACGATTAGTGAGCTGGCAAAGCTGATGAAAGTCTCTGTACATCAAATTCGATACTTCGAAGAAAAAGGGGTGTTACACCCTGCTTATATAGCAGAAAACCATTACAGGATGTATGGGGTAGATGAAATTTACCGTCTATCTCATATTTTATTGCTTCGCAAAATGGGACTGTCTGTTCAAATGATCAAGGAATGTTTGAGTAACCTGACAACCGTTCAAATCACATCATTATTTCGCCAAGCGTTAGCAGACACGGAAGCAGCCATCACTCAGCTTCAGCAAACAAAGCACCTTATCAGCAAGTTGCTGCAGGAGAAAGATCATATTCCACGTGATGAGGATCAAGTGACTTATTATATTGATACTCGTGAGGAGATTCACTTATCCCTGTGGTTCCATATGGAAGCGCAAGAGTACTTGCAAGCAAGGCAACTGATCCAACTTAAAGAAAACATTCCCAATTTATTTGAAGCCGACATCCATTATGCGTACGATGAGACGGACACCGTAGGAATTTATACACAAAAGGAGGGAGCGAACGATTTAGTTTTGCCTAGAGGAAAATATTTTTCTCGTCATGTATATGTACAAATTGAAGCTGAACTCAAAGAACATATCAAGGAATTCTATGCTTATGCAGAACACCAGGGCTATACGTATCACGGTCCACTTATTATGGTAGAAAAATCTTATTTATCTTTATTCACACCAGAAAAGCTTCATTATGAGCTGTTGTTACAAATGATCGATTAGGGGAGGCACACAGTGACAACTTCCATTCAGATAGAACCCGTTTGTCCCCAGTTTCATCAAGCTGTTGCTGAACTCATGGCTTATGGTTTTGGACACAAATTTCAAAAGATCACTTCATTGTCCATAACTGATCTGGCTTACGTATTTGAACAGTTGCTCAATCATCCGCCCATGGAACAAAGTACTCTTCGTATCATTGCTCGTGAAAATGAGGAGATTGTTGGCACCATGTGCTTGAAATGGAAGGAAGCAGATAACAGAGCAGCAATAACAAGCGTTCGTGCCAATCCTCATTGGTGGAGCCACTGCAATAGAGTTGGCATGTGGAAACTGCTTCAGTTAATAACTGGTTTACATCTGCTGAAGCATACTCCTACATTAGGCGAATGTTATGTGGAAGATCTGGTTGTACATCCACAGCACCAAGGCAAGGGAATTGGTACGCAGTTGCTTCAATGGGCACAGAAATATATGTTGCAATCCAAATCAATGTCATCTCTTAGCTTGCATGTGGCAAGTCAGAATCATCAAGCGATACAATTATATGAACGCTATCAATTTCGCAAGCAGTATAGCACAAACAGCTTTCTGACCGGCCTGCTCTTAGGCGAAAACCAATGGCATTACATGATTTACAAAGGAGATAGTTATGTTTAATTGGAAAAAACGATACATCTCAGTTATTGTGGCAATCTTACTGATGGTTGGTGCAGGACTGAACATAGTCGATCAAAGTGATTTTGACATGGAGGAACAAACCATTGAAATTCAATCTCCACAGGGTAAGTTAACAGGTACGCTCACGTTACCCAGAAACCATTCAGGCAAGCTAGGTCTAGTACTGTTTATTCACGGTGACGGTCCGATAGACTCTACTCATGGTGAGGGATACAAACCGTTGTGGGAGCGACTGGCATCGATCGGGTATGCATCCTTGTCGCTAGATAAACGGGGAATCGGGGGTTCAGAGGGAAACTGGCTAGATCAAAGCATGGATGATCGTGTTGTGGAGGCACAGCAAGCTATTGCATGGGCGAAAGAACAATCCAACATTGATGATTCCAAAATAGGCGTATGGGGTGCCAGCCAAGCAGGCTGGGTGATTCCTAAGCTTGCTGGGAAAGAACATCTCGCCTTCAGTATCTTGGTATCACCAGCGATAAACTGGTTGGAACAGGGAGAATACAACACACGTAGCCAAATGGCGAAAGACGGTCATTCCACGGAGGAGATTCAAAATCAGGTCGATTATGAAAACCAGATTAAAGAGATTTTAAAGAAACATGGCAGATATGAAGAGTACACCAAGATTGCTCGAGAGCATGATCTGATTTCCAAAGAACGCTGGAACTTCATAAAGAAAAATTTTGCTTCAGATGCCACGGCGGATTTACATCATTTCAAAACCCCTGTACTCCTTCTACTTGGAGAAGATGATGTGAATGTGGACATTGTTGATACAGAGCAAGCATACCGTAAAGGAATTCAGCCATCTTCCTTGCTTCATGTGAAAATCTTCTCTAATACAGAACATTCGATGTTACCAACCTCTATTGCAGGCTCGGAATGGAAACAATCACTACGATTTCTGTTTGCTCCGAGAAGCATTACAGTGGATGGGTATATGGATGAAATAGAACATATGTTGACCGCTTTTTCCTTATAACAGAGGGTTTACGATCACTTCGTATCACCAGATAGATAATTGTCATTTCGAAATGAAAGAGCAGGGTCAGGGAGCGCCCTTATCCTGCCTTTTTGCGTGTTATATGTTAACTACTGTGCCAAATGTTCCAGATCCGGCTGCAATTTGGTCCGCAAAACATATAACATAATGGCCCCAACTAGGAAAGCCACGGCATCCGCAATAACGAGCGACCAGATCACTCCATGAAAGCCATTCATTTGATTAGCGATATACAATATAGGAATTAGTGTAATCCCTTGAATTATGGACATAACAAACGCGGCGGTTCCTTGGGCTGTTGCTTGGAAGATCCCCATAAACAAAGAAGTCATTCCTGTAATAAACAAGGATAAGAAGGTTACATGCAGAATGTAGCTACCCATTTCAATTAATTGCGGGTCAGTCGTAAATAAACCAATCAAGTGGTCAGAGATCAGATAAACGATAACACCGAACATGACGGCTAAGCCCAAAATAGCTTTGATCGTGAATCCAATCGTTTGTTTCATACGTAATTTGTTCGCTGTGAATGAGAAGGCAATCAACGGCACAACTCCCTCGCACAAGCCCATCAGAATAAATTCAGGAAATTGCAGTAAACGTGATGATATTCCATACCCCGCAACGGCCTGATCCCCATATTCGACAAGAAAAAGGTTAAGAATAAGCGACATTGCACCCAAGAAGACACTCATAACAAAGACGGGAACACCGATTTTGAACACATTGCTCAGGATGTCCTTGGTCACCTTGAACCATTTCAGGGAGACGGTTAAGAATTGGCTCTTATAACTCATATGGTAAGCGTAAAATGCACTCGCAACCAAGTTGGAGATGACGGTAGCAGATGCAACGCCAATCACACCCCAATGGAAGACAAAAATGAATAATGCATCAAGGATAATATTTATAACAACACTGAGAATCATACCGGTCATAGAAGTCATTGCTGAACCTTCTGAGCGCACGATATTCTCCAGGGTGAAGAATAAGATGACGAAGGGTGAACCCATAAGCATAATCGTGACATACTCTTTCGTAAATCCGAAGGACTCTGGCGTTGCCCCCAGCCCATGAACGATTGGTTCAATCAGCGGGAGCCCAACGGCCATCACAATAATTCCGAGAACTAAACTGCTGTAAAAGGCAAATGAAGATACATGCTTCAGATCATCTACTTTTTTCTCTCCCAGCAAACGGGAGATGAATGTGCCGCTGCCTATACCAATTAAATTACCAAGGGCCATGATAACCGCGAATAAAGGTAAAGTTAATGCGAGTGCGGTTAACATTGCCGTATTACCCAGTGTGCCAAGGAAATAGGCATTCAAGATGGAGTAAATAACACTCATTGACGTGCCTAGCATCATTGGGACAGCAAAATGAGCTACGGCTTTGGCGATTGGTGCTTTTTCAAAGTAATGGAGGTTTTCTGCATCCATGTGGGTCACTACTTTCTTCGTTAATATTGATCTAATCTAACACCGTTAGATTGAACCTTACAGTGTTAGATGTTATCATGAACTTATGAACCTGTAAAGCAAAAACTTACACTGTTAGATAAAAGGGCGGATACTGATGAAAAAACAACAGCCTCAGATTTCGGAAGATAAGATTTTGGAAATTTCGTGGGAGCTTCTCGGGGAAGAGGGCATCGAGAAATTCAGCATGAGACGCTTGGCAGACAAGTTGGGGATTCAGGCTCCATCTCTATACTGGTACTTCAAGAGCAAGCAGACGCTCTACCAGCGTCTGGCCAACCAGATATCGAAAATTATTCTGGACGAGTTTCATACTGAAGGGGACTGGAAGGAGCAGATGGAGGGGCTTGCGGTGACGGTACGGAGTGTGCTCAGCAGATACCCGTGCTCCACACAGCTCATGATGATGACGTTGCCCCATGAACCGGACATGATCCGCTTCACCAACCGCATGTTGCTCTGCATGGAATCAACGCCATTAGAGCAAGAACAGAAATTACAGGCCGTTCTTACAATGGTCAACTATGTATTCTACTTCGTTCTGGATGATTATCAGCATCAGCGCAATATATCTGCTGTTATTAAGGACCAGGAAGCACTTCAGGGTGAAGAGATGATCCACCTTCTGGACTCTATGAGTGAGAAGGAAGCGGGACTTTTCAGCAGGATGTATAAGAACGGTCTGTTTGAGGTGATGGGAACCGACGGAGCTTTCGAGTTCGGCTTGAAGCTTATTTTGCTCGGGATTGAACAAGTCATAAAGAAACCCACCGAGAATTAAACTCCGGTGGGTTTCTTCTTATACTAACGTTAATCCCTTTATCAGTCTAAAATTTAGCCTGAATTTCTTTTAAAAACAAATCCGCAGCAGTCGAAAAGACCTGATGTTTTTTCCAAACGATATTTAACCCAGATTCAAGTCTTGGCTCTAGAGGTCTGAAACAAAGATCGCTTTCACTGGACGTATTCACTATTTTATCAAGTGTTAATGCATAACCAATGCCTTCTTCAACCATAATGGCAGCATTATATGCAAGATTGTATGTAGTTACGACGTTTAATTTGTCAAAATCTTCACCAAACCAATCCGCAAACTCATTTTTCGAAAATGTCTGCTTCATCGACTGTCGTGAACAGATCAGTGGAACATGTAATAAGTCTGTAGATCGAATCGTATCTTTGGAGGCGAGTGGACTTTCTTTTCTCATAACCACTCCCCAAACATCCTTGTCGGAGAAATTGATATAGTTATATTTGGAAACATCCGCTGGCTGGATTAGAATACCGAAATCAAGGAGTCCCTTGTCAAGCCGCTCAGTTACATCATCTTCGTTGCCGCTGTATAGGTGATAGCGTATATTGGGATATTTATTCTGAACTTCTTTTGCCACTCTTGCAATCTGTTTCATGGCTTCCGTTTCTCCACCGCCTATATAAATATCTCCACTTATGGTTTCTTCCATTGATTCAAATTCTGCCTCTAATTTATCGACCATACCCACAATTTCTTCAGCCCTATTTCTTAAAAGCATACCTTCATCTGTGAGAACAATACTGTAACTACTGCGAATAAATAATTTCTTTCCCAACTCTTGCTCGAGGTCTTTCAATTGTCTGGACAAGGTGGGCTGCGTAACATGCAAGAAATCAGCAGCGCGTGTAATACTTCCTTCTCTGGCGACCGTAAGAAAATAACGCAATACTCTAATCTCCATAGTAACTCCTCCTTTATCCTTTATATTCTACAATAAACCTTACAGAAATGCCTTTCAAGCATAACTTGTTATAAGATATGAGTATTTGCTATGTGGTGTATAAACGCTAAACTAAAAAGCAAGGCAACTGGAGAAGAAAATGAAAGGAATGAATGATATGGATAAGACAAAAGTATGGTTTATCACTGGCGCTGGTCGAGGTATGGGCACAACTATTGCTAAGGCTGCTTTAAATGCTAGACACAAGGTTGTTGCTACCGGCCGGAATCCCGATGCAGTGGTTCGCGCGATTGGTGATTCCGAGAATGTAATGGTTGTCCCATTAGATGTTTGCGAGAATGCTGATGCACATGCCGCAGTAAAGGCGGCAATTGACGAGGCCCAACCGCCGCAACGCTTCATTGCAGAAGCCGACGCGATAGACATTGCAGAGCAGAAAATTGCCAACCTTCAGACAGAGATCAATGCTTACCGGGATCTCTCTAAATCCATGGCATATGACAACTAAACGAAATCACCTGCTTGTATTCATTCTGACCTTTGGTGTATTCAGTATTTTAAATACGGAGATGGGCGTAATCGGAATCTTGCCTTTGATTGCAGAACATTACGAGGTCAGTATCTCAACCGCTGGTTTTATCGTGAGTCTTTTTGCGCTTGCGGTTGCTATATCTGGCCCCATTTTGCCCTTATTATTTTCGGGCATGAACCGCAAGCATGTCATGTTGTTTGTACTTGGCATTTTTATTGTGGGCAGCCTGGTCTCCGCCATCACATCAAACTTTACGGTATTGGTCATTGCACGTGTCGTTCCGGCTTTTTTCCATCCGGTCTATTGCTCATTGGCATTTACGGTCGCAGCGGCGTCAGTCCCCAAGGAAGAAGCGCCGAAGGCAGTGGCTAAAGTATTTGTAGGCGTGTCGGCAGGCATGGTACTTGGAGTACCCCTCTCGAGTTTGATTGCCACCAGCACATCGTTGTTCTATGCGATGTTGTTCTTTGCCGTCGTAACGATCGTCGCATTTGTAGCAACACTTCTTTTTGTGCCCTCAATGCCAGTTACGAAAAGAATCTCTATGGGTACTCATCTGTATGTATTGAGAAGATCCGTGATGTGGCTATCCATTGCTGGCGTGATTTTCATGAACGGAGCTGTATTTGGGGTCTATAGTTACCTTGCCGAGTTTCTGAAAACCGTAACAAGATATGACTGGAACACCGTCAGTGTGTTGTTATTTCTATATGGCTTGGCCAATATGGTTGGGAACATGATAGCAGGGAAACTGCTCGCTAATTTCCCTTTAAGAACGATCAAGATGTATCCCATTGCATTAATAACGGTATACATCTTGTTGTTCACCTTCGGACAATTCAGTGTGCCAACAGCCTTCCTTATTATCATCTGGGGGATCATAGGAGGCATAGGGGGCAATATCACTCAATATTGGGTGGTATCGGCAGCACCAGAGGCACCCGAATTGTCGAATGGGATCTTTCTAACCTCTTCCAACCTGGGAACAACACTTGGTGCTAGTGTATGTGGACTAATCGTAACTGGAATAAGTACACAATATATTGTAGTTGGAGGAATCGTGTTCCTTATCTTTAGTATCGTAACGAATTACTTCAGAATCTCCATGACTGGCCGATTCGAGGGTTCCAAAATTGGAGGATAAGAGGCGGACGTAGTGAAGGCGTTATACATTACCGTTTCGGCATTTTGCTCTCATCCATATACAACAGGTTCCAGCGGTGACCGTCCAGGTCGGCAAATCCCGCGCCGTACATCCAGCCGTCTATTTCACCCGGCTTGCCAAAGATGGTTCCTCCAGCTAACTCGACTTTTTCAATAAAAGCATCAACTTCTTCTCTGCTGTCAGCACCAATGGAAAATATCACTTCTGCGCTATGGGAAGTATCTGCGGTTTTGGCACCTGTAAATTTCTCAAATGTTGCATCCGGAAACAGAAGAATCGTTGTTGAGCCTATGACAAGCTGGGCTCTCTCGCTGCCAACATTCTCCCCATGGAATCCAATCTCATTGAAAAAGGTAGTGGATTTCACAACATCTTTCACTGGAAGGTTCATCCAGATTTTTTGTGACATGGCTGTAGCCTCCTAGAGTATATTTTCAACACTCTTACTATACTCTACCTCAATTCAAAATTACATAATCGTGTACATACGATTATGTAAGAGTTAGAAATAACTAATATAATGAAGGATGATTTAAAGAAATCTGCATCTTTCTAATCAGTTCAAAACCCAAACCAAAAGAGCAATCTCCAATGAGGTTGCTCTTTTGGTCATGGCTTATTATGTCTAACGGTGTATACGCAGTTTCTTCCTCCGGCTAGAATGTATTCTCCCCGTTCAATATGAACATTATCACCTAGAACTGTTTTGAATAAATGTAACTCATTCTTGCATAACCCGGTACATACCGCGGCCGCTTCACAGATCGGACAATGCTTCTCAATGAATAGGAGACTACCATCATCCTGCTCCTTAACCTCGGCCATATAACCTTCATTGGTGCGAATTTCGGCCAATTTCTCCAATCTCTCTCTAACTCCTGATGAATCGCCAAGATGCTGAAGATATTGTTCTTGCATATTTTTATTTCGAACATCCAGCAGCTTGTCCAGCCCTTCAGTACCAAAAGCCTCTTTCATCGAATTGATGAGGCTGACGGATAGATCCGAATATCCACTTGGAAAAAAACGATTAGCCGCGGGAGTTAATATCCATAACTTGGTGGGACGACCCATGGGACGGGCCTCTTCCACAGTGGTGACCAATCCTTCTCCTTTTAGCGCATTCAGATGTTGACGAATAGCCATTCCGGATAACGAAAACTGAGAGGAGAGAGTGACAACATCCATTCCCCCGCGCTCTTTTAACAGATTGATAATTGCTCTCCGGGTACTGGTCGAGACATCCTTTTTAGTTTGATTTCCGCTCATGGTGCACCTCCTTGTGACGCAACTGAGTCTACATGACTAACTACATTTTAAACAAAAATGTTGACAAAGTCAAAGCCGAACTGTAGCTTAGACATTATAAACAAAAATGTTTACTAAGTATCCGGATACGATGTATACATACCAATTTTCTTGGAGGTCACATTTCATGTCGTCTAATCATCAAAGTATTTTCAGCCCGCGTTATTTTGCACTAACCATAGGAATTATTTTGTCAGTGATGGCCGTTGGATTCGAAGGTTTATCCGTCACCACCATTGCTCCTTCAATTGCTGGAGACTTGAACGGCCTTAGCCTGTTCGGATGGATATTCAGTACCTATCTGCTTGCGCAGATTATCGGAACGCTGGTCGTCGGTCGAATCATTGATAAAAGAGGGCCTGCAGCACCGTTCACTTTTGCACTTCTGTTGTTTATCGTAGGGCTGATCGCTGCCGCAACCGCAGGCGACATGTATACCATGATAGGATCACGGGCTCTACAGGGTTTGGGTGCCGGAGCTATGATGACTTGTGTGTATACAGCTATATCGTTAAGTTACCCGGATGAGTTACGTGCCAAAATTCTTGGAGCATTTGGTACTGCCTATGTTCTTCCGTCCATGCTCGGTCCATATGTAGCAGGAGTTATCGCAGATCAGTGGTCCTGGCGCTTTGTTTTCTGGGGGATCTTACCTGTGCTGGTGGTTTCAGCATTGCTTAGTTTACCTGCCTTTAGGAAATTGAAAGTGCAGAAGACGGGAGGGGAGAGCGGATCTTCATCCACTTGGATGGCGTTACTCTTAACGTTGGGTACAGGGATTTTCCTAGTTGGTCTAAGTAGGCTCCCGAGCATTATGGGATTTGTTTTAGTCATAATCGGCTTCGTATTGATGATATTTCCTCTCCGTAAATTGCTACCGAAGGGTACACTTACGTTGCGCAGAGGAATGCCAGCTATTTTGGCAACACGTGGATTGTTCTTCGCTGCCTATACTAGTACACAGAATTTCTTGGTATTGGCTCTAATCGATGTGAAAGGAATTACACCTTCTCAGGCCGGATTAATTGTGGCGAGTGCTGCATTAAGTTGGTGTATCATTGCGTATCTGCAAGGACGGTGGGATGCGGCAGATCAGGGCAGTGGACGTCATATGAGAATTATTCTTGGCGTATTGTTACTTGCCATAGGGATTGCCATCGTATTTTGGGTACCTGTTGTGACCGTTACCATCGCAGTTATTGGGCAGATCATTGCAGGAGTTGGTATTGGATTGGCGCATCCGATTAGTGGTGTTGTCGCATTCTCCCAAACGGGGGAAGAAGGCGTGGGCCAAACCTCGGCAAATCTGCAATTTGCAGATTCTTTTACACCTGGTGTAGTGATTGGCATTGGTGGTTCCATACTTGTCGTGTGTCAGGCTGGCGGTATGTCACTTCAATCCGGCTTAATTGTAGCCATGGGTTTCCATCTCTTGTTGATCGTCACGAGTATCATTGCCAGCACTCGGATTTCACCACGCAGATGAATAAGAAAGTGGGTGTACAGACCATTGCTCACTGAAGATCCGAATAAACTATTTACAGCTTATCGCATCATCGGAACGAAATGGACGATCCATATTTTATGTGCTCTGTCTCAAGGCCCGAAGAGATTTGGTGAAATATTCGATAACATTCCTTCCATTTCCGAAATGATCCTCTCCAGACGTTTAAAGGGTCTTCAACATGATCATTTGGTCAAAAGAACAATACGGACACGCCCTACACAAATTATTTATGAACTTACGCCAAAAGGAGCTGCTCTTGCAGCATTCATACCCTGTCTAATGGACTGGGATACCGAATTTCAAAATGATACCACCGGGAGGACTAAAGATGATCATTGAGGTCAGTGATACAGCATCGGACAAAATCGTTGAGATCTTATCAAGTGCGGATATCCAAAATGCCTTTCTTAGAGTAGGCGTTGATGAAGGGGGATGCAGTGGTTTATCTTATACCCTTATCGTGGATGAACAGCAGGCAGAAGAAGACATTGTGTTAAATAAAAAGCAATTTAAGATATTGGTTCACGCGAACAGTATTCCATATATTGATGGTCTTGAGATTGACTATGAAGAGAGCGGAATGTTAGGCGGATTCACCATGAATAATCCAAATGCCAAAGTTTCGTGTGGATGCGGGGCCAGTTTCAGAATGGCCAATTATCGTGGCGAAGTGAAAAAATGTGACTGAACTGAAGGAAGGAGTGCAGAGCAATGATCTCATTTGTAATATCTGACCAAGCAATCGATTCATTTAAGAATGAATGGGAATTGGAAGAGGACCAATATGTAAGGATTTACGCAAAATATGTCGGAGGAGGCTCCGATGCTTTTACAATTGGCATAAATGCGAGTGCTACACCGGTCGATCCCGCATTGGTTCAATCCATTGGAGGATTTCATTTCTTTGTTGAAAAAACAGATGCCTGGATCCTGGAGGATGAACTTCTCCAAATTGACTGTAATGAAGATGGAATATTTTCAAGCAAAATCTCCTATTGAACATGGGGAACCCTATTCTAGACCATAATCTTACTTTTTAAACATTTAACTTTACAAAGTATAACACTTCATGTATATTCAGGGAGTAAAAAGGTTTATTTTACCATAATATCCATCAAATTATGGAGGTGTGGAAGACAAACAACAATCAGATTGGGATTTTTGATGCTCAGTACAGGGCGCCTACAATTGGGATTATGCTGGTTCTGGCAACCGTAGCTTTTGAAGGACTGGCTATCACAACGATTGCCGCGAAAATGGCACAAAGTTTAGAGGGTATTCATTTATACGGTTGGATTTTTAGCGCATTTTTGTTATCTCAGCTTATTGGAACTTTGGTTATGGGTCAGCAGATTGACAAGCGCGGCGTTTTTACATCCATGCTGATATCTTTTAGTGTTTTTGTGTTAGGAACTGTGTTCTCCGCTATTTCTTTCGATATGCACATGCTTATTGCCGGAAGAGCCCTTCAAGGTTTTGGAGCGGGAGCCCTGATCACATGTGTTTATACCTGTGTGACGTTACATTATCCAGATACACTTCGTACTCAAATCCTGGCCGCATTCTCTATGGCATTTGTCCTACCAACCTTAATCGGACCTTATGCAGCAGGCCTTATTGCTTCCTACATCTCGTGGCGATATGTTTTCTGGATCGTTTTACCCTTGATTGGAATAGCGCTCAGTCTCACATTCCGTTCTTTCCGTAATTTGCAGCTTCAGCAAGATCTGTCAGGTCCAGCGCGAGCAACCGACTCAAAGATTATGTATGCGATTCTGCTTGCGGTTGGAACGGGGCTGTTACTCACAGGACTTGGTATGATAACCGATTGGAAAGGCATAGTACTCACTTTGGCTGGAATAGTCATCATGATCACACCAATGCGTAAATTGCTGCCAGTAGGGACTTTTTCGGTGAAAAAAGGATTGCCTGCTACTTTGGTATCGAGAGGGCTATATGTTGCTTGTTATTTTACAACGGAAAGTTTTGTGATCTTGGCGCTAACCGAAGTGAAGGGGTTATCAGCTGACCTTGCTGGCCTCATTGTAGCAGCAGGTTCTCTTAGCTGGTCCGCCGCAGCGTGGTTACAAGCCAAGCTTGACGCACGAGATCAAGGTCGTGCCCGAAAGGGCAGGGTCATGACGGGCATTGGGATTATGATCGTTGGAACTGCGCTTGTGATCCTGGCTCTTATTTTGACGGACGGTGGGATTATACTCATCCTTCTCTCACAAATGATTACAGGGTTCGGTGTTGGATTGGCCAACCCTACAACAGCAGCCATTGCTTTACAACATGCCTTGCCCAGGAAAGAGGGAGAAATGTCCGCGAATCTGCAATTTGTGGATTCCTTCTACATGGGCGTAAGCATTGGAGTTGGTGGCGCTCTGATTGCCTTGTCCGAAACTTTACAGTGGGGCATATCGACAGGTGTTTTGATCGTGTTAACACTGCAATTATTATGGGTCTTGTTAAGTTTCTTGGCATCACTACGAATTACCAAACTCGTTCATCAAGAACATCATCCAATCAACCAAGTGAAGGATAACATCTCCATGTAACGGATGACGACCGCGTCGTTAAATACATCACGAAGAACGGGGGGACTAATTGCATTGGGAGGTGGGTAAGATGGCACGTGTATTAGTAGTCATTACTCCAGCTGAAGGACATGTGAATCCATCGTTAGGATTAGTTACTCAGTTGATAGACAATGGTGAGGAAGTCATCTATGTGTGCACGGAGGAGTATCGTTCCCGAATTGAACAAACCGGTGCCCAGATCATTACCTATCCGTTTCCACAAGATGCCTTCTCTCATGATCCGGTGTTGAAACCCCAGGAATACAAGCATTCTTATCAGTTCATTTATATGATGGTAAGCGGTATTATCCGGAGGATCATCCCCAATGTGCTGCAGGTGATCGAGGATCAAAAGTTCGATTATATGATCTTTGATTCCCTGATGGGATGGGGAGGGACTATTCTTGCAGAAAAACTGGGAATTCCTGCGGTGTGCTCGATTGCGTCCTTTGCTTTTGTGGAGCCTCTGGGGTCTAGCTCAGTTCTGAATGAGACGGAGACGAAGGAGCTTTATGAGGCTACGATGAAGATCACAACGGAATTATCTGAAGAGCTTCAAGTGAGTATTCCAGCCATGGAAGAGATTCCGGCACATACAGGTCAGTTAAAGCTCGTTTACACCAGCCGTTATTTTCAGCCGCAGGCAGAAAAGCTGGATGATCGTTTTATTTTCACGGGTCCTTCGATCATAACACGCCAAGATGCTCCGACCTTCTCGTTTGAGTTGCTTCGTGAACGGTACCCGCAAACCGTGTACATTGCTATGGGTACGATTTTAAATAAAAATTTGGATTTCTATCAGCTTTGTTTTGAAGCATTAGGGGATCTACCCGTGAATGTTGTTTTATCTTCAGGAAAATACACGGATATGGAGCCGCTGGCTGATCAAATACCACCTAATTTTATCGTCAAGCCATACATTGCCCAGTTGGACATGCTGCAGCATACCGATGTTTTTATTACACACGCTGGAATGAACAGCACAAGTGAGGCGTTATATTATAACGTTCCAATGGTGATGATTCCATTAACATCGGATCAGCCTCTTGTCGCCAATCGGGTACAGGAGCTCGGCGCGGGTATTACTTTAAATAAACATAACCTCAGTGCAACTAATTTGAGACAGGCATTAACAGAAGTGCTACACAATTCACTTTATAGACGGCAGGCTTACCTCATTGGTGAATCTCTAAGGCAGGCTGGCGGTTACAAGCGAGCTGCCGAAATGATCATGAGTCATATGGGTTCAGGCCGGGGGAGTTACACAATTTAAATAGTTTTCCATTCAAAGTCGCTTAATAAGCGGCTTTTTTTGGTTTTAATAGTCTTAAGACTTGACCTACAGTTAACTCTATGTCTTATACTCGATTAGGCTTGCAAATTATATAAGGAATTGGAGATTTTATTTATTATGGCGAAGAGCACGAATTGGAATGTTTTTGGACTGGCAATACTACTAGGTTTATTTTCTACATTAGGTCCATTTACGATTGATATGTATTTACCGGCTTTTCCGGAGATTGCACAAAATATGAATACAACGGCATCACTTGTACAATTTAGCCTTACTGCCTGTTTATTAGGACTGGGTGTAGGACAACTTGTTATGGGTCCTTTGAGTGACGCGTACGGTAGACGTAGACCATTGTTGATCTGTATGGCAGCCTACATTATTTGTTCCTTGGCATGTGCTTTTGCTCCGAATATCGGACTATTGATTTTGTTTCGTTTCACGCAAGGATTTGCGGCTTCAGCTGGAATTGTCATTTCCCGTGCGATAGCTAGAGATCTATACAGTGGACATGAACTCACTAAATTTTTCTCTTTGCTGTTGCTTGTAGGGAATTTGGGGCCTTTGGCAGCACCGATTGCGGGAAGTGGGGTTCTTTCCTTCACAACATGGATTGGCGTATTTATCTGCCTTTCATTCTTGGGGATTTTCTTATTAATCATGACAAAGTGGAGCTTAAAAGAAACACACCCCGTCGAAAGACGTATGGTTCCTGACTTCAAACAGCAATTGGGTAATTACAGAATGCTTCTGCGTGACCGCAAGTTTGTTGGTTACATGCTGGCACAGGGAATCATGACGGCAGGGGTCTTTGCTTATGTAGCCGGAACCCCATTCATTTACCAAAATATATATGGAGTTACACCCACAGTATTTGCTATATTATTTGCTTCGAACGGCATCAGCTTGATCATCGGATCTCAAATCGTGGGTCGACTAGCTAAACGTATCCCTGAGCAGACGCTGCTATTATCGGGACTATGGCTTGCTATAATAGCAAGTGTGGCTGCTTTGGTCGTAACCCTGGCTCATGGTCCACTTTTCGCATTGGTGATTCCATTGTTCTTCTTCGTATGCTCGATCGGCATTACGTCTACAGCGGCATTCCCACTTGCCATGGAGAGTCAAGCTAAGATGGCCGGAAGTGCAGCAGCACTGCTCGGCGTTGTTCCTTTTCTTCTGGGTGCACTGGTTGCTCCTCTGGTCGGCATCGCGGGTGAGGACACTGCCGTCCCGTTAGGACTCACTTTATTAATGACCAGTATCATTGCGATTGTTACTTATTTCCTACTCGTTAAAAACGTCCCGCAGCATACACCTAATCATGCCCAGTCTAATGCTGACTTCTAGTATAGAAGGAACAGCTCGCCAAGCATTGGCGTGAGACATGAATGAATATGATTCCATTACAAGTCGCTAACACAGCGGCTTTTTTTGGTTTTCCGTACTGAACCCTCAGCCTGAATTCAGGTAAGGCATTGTTAGATAATGGAGAGACTAGGGAAGAGGGGATGCTCACTGCTTCATTTGGTATAAGCTTAATCTCTCTTGTACAGCATCCAGAACTTCTTCCGGAATCTCCTTCACCTTGATATCTTTTCCTAGAAAAAGCAACCAATTGGTGATTTCGGTTAACTCTTCTGAGTTATGAACATTCATAAATGCCTTTAGGAGGGCAGTCGTTTGGTATGGATTCGTATAGGCAATTGAAAACTTTAAAGGATGGTATTTTTTGAATTGCGCAATCGCCTTTGGACCAAGTTCCAGGACAAGGTTGATAACTTCTTCCTGCGTATTTCGTTTGAGTTGTTCTACAATCTTTTTTGTACTCAGTCTTTTTTTCGCCGGGTATGCTTCGACATGGATGAGGTTGTCAACGGATACGATTCGTCTTTTTTCTTCCTCCAAGTCAAAACCTTCAATGATCCAATGGCCTTTTTGATGATGAAGGTGCAAGAGAACGATGGGATAGGACTTTGTTTTCTTCTCTTCTTGGACAGTAACTAACAAATAACGTTCTATAAGAAGAATTTGGATGAGTTTCTCCAAAGTAGGGTGAGGCAGGTCTGATAGATCAAGCAAGTCTGGATTATGGGGATTGGTTCCTTCAAAAAGCAATATTTGATTCAAATGTACAAGGTCATCTTGCTGATTTTCTGAGATAAGGCCCAATAATTTTTCAGCCAAAGATTGACGACTCTTCAGATAAGGAAGCTGTTGATTTCTTGTCGCCATAAAAGCAATGAATAACGCTTTGATTTCATTATCGGTAAACCGTACCGTGGGCAGGAGGGAGTTGTTCATGACAAAATAACCCCCGTCACGCCCAACTTCAGCGACAAGTGGCATTCCCATGGCTTCAATTTCTCTGATATCTCGAATGGCTGTTGAACGAGAAATGTTAAATTCTCGCATGATTTCAGAGATAGTAAAGTGGGCACGGTTATTGATATACCGGGTGATGATATTTATGCGTTCAACTTTTTTCATTGGGCCCCCTAAACAGTATCATATTCTGACATGATTTAAGGTTATTATAAACCTATCAAGTGAAAACACAAATCAATTGAAAATTGAAAGAGGACGGTGTAAACCATGAGTAATTATCATTTCGAAGAAAAAGAGAGCTTTATCGTGTTAGGTATTGGAACGGATCTTAAGAGCGACTATACAGACTATGTTGGCATCAGCAAGGAGAAGGCGGATTTTTGGTCCACGGTGAAAGAGGATGGAAGCCTGGACAAACTAAAGTCTCTGGCAACAAACGACTACATTTTTGCAGTAAACGAAGCAGTAAATAACCAGATGATGCATTATGCTGGTGTCATGACAGCAGAAACTTTGCCAGAAGCAACGAGAGTAATCCAATTTCCTAAGGGAGAATACCTGGTTGTGAAGGGCGAAGCTGAAACGGCTGATGCGCTCAATAATATGCTTACTGGCATTGCCTTTGGTCAAGCCCTCCCCGTAGAAAAAGATTATGCCTATGTTGGCGGTCCAAATACAACAGTTGAAATGGGAGAGAAAAATGGTTTGGTATATGGTGAAATGTGGATTCCTGTTGTAAGGAATTAACTAAAGCATAAATATTCAATGCAAAAGAATCCCTTCTTTTATAGGAAGTGGATTCTTTTTTTAGTTCGATGTCTAGTGATTATCATTTAATAGATTTAGTATTCCTCAAGTATGTTATCATATTCTTTGTGATGACGGCTTCATTCGAGAACAGCTAAGTAATAAGCATTTTTTATTATTTACATAAAGTCAATGGAAGGCAGGAGATATAGCAGTATGGTCACGCTGATACTTTCGCTCGTTATGATTATAAACATATTACTCTCAGCGGTATTTTTGTTTTTTGAAAGGAGAGACATCGGTTATACTTGGGCCTGGCTCATGATATTTTACTTCATTCCTATTTTAGGTTTTATCGTTTATCTCTTTCTGGGACGTAACCTCAAAAAGAAAAATTTCTACGGACTTTCAGCTGAAGAGAGAAACTCCCTAAAGTTAATTGTCGAGAACCAGTTAGTGACATTGAAGGAGCAACGTAAGGAAAACAACCCCCTGCTCATGAAATATGCTGACCTGATTCAATTGAATCTGACTTCATCCAATGCAATCCTAACCAATGACAATGAGATATTCATCTTCGATGATGGACAAGAGAAATTTGATTCTTTATTTGCTGATATCAAGGAAGCCAAGAAAGAGATTAACATCCAATATTACATTATTCAACCGGATTCCTTAGGGAAGAAATTACGAGATGAATTAACTATAAAAGCTAAAGAAGGCGTAAAAGTGCGAGTTCTCTATGACGAAATTGGTTCAAAGAAACTTTCATTGAAGTTTTTCAGAGAACTGATCTCTGCGGGTGGAGAAGTAGAGGTCTTTTTCCCGTCACTGATTAGGCCATTAAATTTCCGTATGAATAATCGAAATCATCGAAAACTTTGTATTATTGATGGGGAGATTGCTTATATTGGCGGATTTAATCTGGGAAATGAGTATCTAGGCATGGATAAAAAGTTTGGATACTGGCGTGATACACATTTTAAAATGCACGGGGATGCCGTTAATCATATTCAAGGAAGGTTTATTTTGGATTGGAAACACGCCAGCAAATCCGATCAAGTAAGTTACGAACAATACTCCTTCAACACAGCAAGGCTTGATGGTTCAAGTCCGGTTCAGATTGTGTCTAGTGGTCCTAACTCACAGGTGGAACACCTGAAGAATATGTACATCAAGCTTATAGTAAATGCCAAAAAGAGTGTGTATATTCAAACGCCTTACTTTATTCCTGACAGCACTTTTATGGATGCATGTAAAATCGCACTGCTATCCGGGGTGGATCTGCGCATTATGATTCCCAATAAGCCCGATCACCCGTTTGTATATTGGGCGACTTGGGCGTATGCTGGTGAATTATTGGACTATGGAGCCAAGATTCTGTTGTATGATAATGGATTCTTACACGCAAAGACCATTGTAGTAGACGAAGAAGTCGCTTCAGTAGGGACGATGAATATTGATTCCCGGAGCTTTAGGTTGAATTTTGAGGTGAATGCAATTGTATATGACGAGCGAGTTGCGAAACAACTTCAAGAATTGTTTCATCAAGATAGCCAGTTAAGTACAGAACTTACTTCTGATCGTTATAGAAATAGGTCCCTTATTATCAAATTTAAAGAAGGAATATCACGTCTTCTTTCACCTATTTTATAGCTCAGCTTCACTGCCGAAGTTATACTCAACCAGGCACGATAAAACTTTCCACTGAAGTGCTTCTTAACGACTAGAGGTATTAGGAAATCCTTCTTTTTAAGTCAACAGTCAAAAGCTCTCTTCCAAATGGAAGAGAGCTTTCCCAATTGCACGACAGCATGTTATTAATTTAAAACGCCGCTGCCGACTATTGTAACCTTTACTTCCGGGTGAAAACGAACTTGGGCATATTCTTTATTCCAGTCTAGGCTTTTCCATAAGTTCGGGTAATGGGCAATTAAATGTCTGCCAATACCGAAGGAATCACAACCACTTTGCTGAAGTGTCTTGATAATTTGTTCTGCGTCCTGAGTCATGTCATCGGTTAACTTGCGGTTCAGACGTTCAATTGTGTCTTTTTCCTGAAGATGATTCATTGCATACTCAACGATCGTTACTGGAAGTTCGATACGGAGGTTCACATCAATTTGGCTATCACTTGCCACCTTTACCGCAAGTTTGCGCTTAATTTGTGCGATATTTGCTTCATAAGTGACATAGTTCCGCGGGTTGCTGGAAGGCCCTGGGTGGACCTTTTTGACAAAACGCGCTGTTTTATTCCATTTCCCACTCATAATAATGTATAGAGGAGCCTGTTCGGTCGTAAGACTCCCATTGAATCTTTGCCCATGAAACAGGGCGATTCCCCGAGCATCAATCTCCTCTCCATCCTTATATAGATAAGGCAGTGTAAAATCCTGTCCCGGATCCAGCATGGGAGGGAGAAGGGTCTCTAACGTCATTTCCGGAAAAATACATAATTCCTCCAGACTCTTAATTTTTTTCGTAATAAAATCACCAATCAATATGCTGCCAACTTTTTTTTGGTGTAACAGATCTCCGGCATCGCCATCCACAATCGCAATTTTCACATGTGAGGTTGGGTAATCGGGTTCCCGATATAAGACGTCCAGGTAGGGGTAGATATCATTTTGTGCGAGTTTGTTGCCGTATAAGATCATCCCATATTTAAAAAACCGGATATCACCAGTCACTTTAGCGCGAATTCTATCCGTACTTTGACGGACGGATCTCCCGGTGCCTGAGTGGACTTCATTACCGTTGCTCCCTTGTTGACTCTCAGAATCATCGACAATTTCAAGCGTCTGTTTAATTTCACCCTCTGAGGTGATGTCAAACGCCGAAGCATTAGCCAGTCTTGCATCTTTTAAACTATCCTGATCCCAACATCCCGTCATCACCATGAGCAGGGTCAGCAGGATGAGGATTTTCCCCCGTTTACTCATATCATCTTCTCTTTTCGTTTCATTATATAAGATAGAACCAACAGGAGCAGAGGCAGGATCATGAGAAAAAAGTATGCCGATCTGTTGGCTATCGTACTAATTAACTCAAGTTTTTCCTTCTGTTGTGGCAGATACGCAATTATGCAAGAAGCAAGAACGACATAAGGCACCGCTTTTTTATGGTGTTTTTGTTTGAAGAGATAACTTATACCATAGGATGCCGTATAGTAATAGCCACATATGGCCCCAAAAATTGAAATTAACCAGATAGGGAGGAACAGGAAATCGGCCCGATCCATTGTCCCGAGTGGGATAGAGCGGAGCAGATAAATAACCGGTTCAGGCATTAAGTCAAGTTGCTGGGGGCTGAACGCCGTTGAACAAATGAACACGGTGAATGCATACAACACCACGACTACAGCACTTGCTAAAGCAACAGACTTGAGTTTGCCACCGCTGCTACCTTCAACCATAGGAAACACAACGAGAAAAAACTCGAATCCAAACATAGCCATTAATGTTTCGGTTGATCCACTAATGATATTGGGCCATCCTGCTTCGGTTAAAGGCAAAAGATATAACAGATTAACTTCCTTGAGTCCATAACTGATCAATACCATCATGGGCAAGACCAAAAAGGAGATGAGTACAAGTACTCGCGCAATGATTCGTAATTTTTGCCGAACCAAATAGATACTGCTGAACAAGAAGAGGGCTAATATAGCCCATCGAGGCGTATCCTGCAGCATCCAGCGGTTAATCACACCGTAACCGTTCACCAGAACAGAAGTGCCCATTAACAGGAAATATCCAACGTATGCAATGATCAGCAACTTGCCAATCCATTTCCCCGTAATCAGCGTTACAATGTCATAAATGGATGAACTCGGGAATCTTCGCATCAAAAGCCAGCACAACAGTATGACAAGTTGGATCAGGAACCCTCCAAGAAAAACAGAAATCCATCCTCCGCCTTTAGAGATAAGGTGTATACGGTAAGGGAGGGACAGAATATCTACACCGATCTCAAATTTCAAAATGAGCAAGAATAGTTGTCCCCGAGTGATTGTTGTTTCCTTATTCACGTTTTTTCCAACTCCTAGAGAACTTCTGCTGATTCAGCCGTTGCGGGCGGGCATCATGAGGACGCCCGCGAAGCGCCCAGATGGGAAATCGAATCCATACATCCTTCATGTCAGCTAATCGGAAAGGGGCCACTGGAGCAAAATAAGGCGATCCGAAGTTTTCCATCTTACAGAGGTGAATGGTTAGAATCACCAGACCAAATGCGATGCCGATATATCCAAAAAGCGCCGCTCCAATCATCATTGGAAAGCGGAGAATACGGACTGCCGAACTCATCTCATGCGAAGGCACCAAAAACGACGAGATAGCGGTTAGTGAAACCACAATAATCATTGTATAGGATACAAGCCCCGCACGAACGATAGCATCTCCGATAACCAAACCGCCAACGATGCCGATGGTCTGGCCCACTCGGCTGGGAAGTCGGACCCCGGCTTCTCTTAATACTTCAAAGATCAGTTCAAGCAACATTGCCTCTACAAGTGCAGGAAAGGGGATGTTCTGCAATGATTTCTTGATTGTGTGTGCCAGTTCGATCGGTAAAATGGCGGAGTGAAAAGAGATGGTTGCAATATAAACAGCAGGTAATGTAAAAGCAATGACAAAACTCATCATGCGAATTAACCGTAAAAAGGAACTGACAATCCAGCGACCATGGTAATCATCCGGACTTTGATAAAAAGCAAAAAACGTAACTGGAGCGATAAGAGCTGAAGGACTTCCTTCCGCAAGTATGGCGACACGTCCTTCCATCAAGTTGGCAATAACCCGGTCAGGTCTTTCTGTATTGAGCTGCTGGGGAAACAGAGAGAAGGGGTTATCCTCCATAAACTCTTCAATAAAACCTGGAGCGAGCACCATATCTGAAGATATGGACGTGATTCGCTCTTTTACTTCGTTCACTAACTCCGGATTGGCCAAGTCCTGGAGATATACAACTGCAATTTTGGTATGTGTCTTCTCGCCGACGTTAAAATATCGAACGATTAAGGATGGACTAATAATTTGTCTACGGATCAGATTCAAATTAACCGAAAGCTGCTCTACGAATCCATTGTGCGGCCCTCGAATAACGCCTTCATTCTCCGGTTCGGTTGTGCTTCGGACATACATTTTCTCGGTAGAAAGAATGTAAAACTCCGGGTACCCATCGATTATGTAAAGACTTTTCCCTTGAATAAGTGAATCTATTCCACGTTGCAGATCCGTATCTTTTCGACTTTCTAAAGTGGTGAACGATGGGTAGATTTCCGAATGAGCTTGGCCATTCAGTGCTGTTAAGACATGTGTTTGAATGATCTCCTGATCTACAAGTGAATCGATATAGAGAAGCACACTCTGTACACCATTAAGTAGAAGCTGTTGTTGTTTCAAATCGTCAGTACAGTAGAGGGACTGTTCCACATAAGAAATATTCATTTTTAATTCAGAAAAAGCCTGATTGGTTGGGGTCATTGATCCACCTCTTTATAAAATGCGACATGAATTATCTTGTGCAAAATCAAGACTATTATGCAATAGGCGCTTCTTATTCAAAGAACTTATAACCAAACATTGAAAAAATAGTTGCACATAAATCCATAATTTACAATTCAATTAGAAACTTTTTCCTAAATCTAGCGTCTAATACTATGACTTTTTGAGGGGTTATACATTACTAGAGAGTAGAAGGAGCCAAAGACAACACATGAATATGAAGAAGAAATTATCCATTTTTACCGCTTTAGCCGTTTTTCAAGCATTTGCAGTCGGTTCTGTGAATGCGCAATCAGCACCGCAAGGTGACATCGCGTCAGTAAACACAGCCAATGTAGAATCAGTTGAGGTGTTACAGCAAGAGCAGCCGATTGCAGAGCGTGAAGTGAAGACGGAGAGCAATAACAAATCTATCAATACTCCGCCCACTGAAGCCAAGGACACTCAAACCTCAACCGGCACTGAGGCAACACCCAAAACAGATAGCGAGAAACCTGCATTGGATGGGGGAGAGACCCCTGCAAACGAAACGGGTACAAAACCTGTAGTTCAAGAGGAAACCCCTGAGATGGTTGAAACGCCAGCTACGCCTGCTCAGATAGAGCAACCATCCGTTGATGGGACGTCTCCTGCAGTAGCAGGTGGAAATCTGACGTTGTACATGAATAGCAACAAAATGGAGCAGGATGGAAAAACGTATCTTGCTGGACAGCCAATGGCTGTAAAAAACGGTGTATCCTATGTTGCAATCCGTGCGCTGGTTGACCGTGTGGGATATGGCGTCAAATATGATAACAAAACCAAGGAAACCATCATTATTAGTGGTGAAGATGAACTCCGATTCAAAACTAACAGCAAGGACTATACGGTAAATGGAGAGACCAGAACGATGAAAGGCCCTGCTTATCAGCAAAAAAGTACATTCATGGTGCCGTTAACTTCCATTACTCAAGCTCTGAACATCACCTATAAAGTGAATCAGTCGGCTAAAACGGTTGTGTTGAATCTTAATACAAAACCTGTTGCAAGCTTTACCATTTCCCAAAAGGAAATTTTTGCGGGTGATCAAGTAGACTACGTGACTTCTTCCAGTTCACCTAATGGAATGGATATCGTTGACGAACGCTGGACTGGTCGCCAGGATTCATTTGATCAAGCAGGTACATATACGATTTCATATCAAGTACAGGATTCCAATGGTCAATGGAGCGATCCCTATTCAACTACGATTGAAGTTTTGGCTCCTAATCTTCCTCCTGTAGCCATGTTCGCCACGGATAAAGAAGAGTATAAAATGGGCGAAAAAATAACATACACAGACCAAAGTACAGATGATGAAAATAATATTGTTAAAGCGGCGTGGGAGAACAATTCACTTGCGTTCTTTGAACCGGGTCCAAAAACCGTGACTCTTACGGTAACTGACAATCACGGTGCTACGAACACGTACTCCAAAGTCATCACCATAACCAATGAGACCTTATATTCATTTACCGATTTTAATTTACTCTTCACGCCGGTAGGACAGAAATTCACCTTTAACGGCGGCGAAGTGACTACGATGGAGAAAGTGCCTTATACTTACATGGATGAGCCAAGTTTGCTGATCCGCAGTAACAGTCCGGAAACTGTGAATACGGAAGGCATTGTATATAAAGAATCATCTTCGGGGCAGACCCGTTTCATGATTCACCACGTGAACAATACAGGCAAAAGAGTAAAAATGTATGTGATTGCAACCAATAACAATCCGAATCCAGCCGTATTTGAACAACAGAATATGGGCTTTGCCGGACCTACACCGTATGCTACCGTAGCTGGGAAACTGTCTATTGATAAATGGTTCAAGTCGATTCAGACTGGAGCGGATCAAAAGAAAGAGTACCTTCAACCTGGGGAAAGCAAACTGATTTTGACAGAACTTAATAAAACGCCGATGAAAGAAGGACAAGTAATCTCCCTCTATTCGGACGCTTATAGTGATTATTCCTTAGACTATAACGTTATCCTGGTGGAAGAAAATAAAGATCCTTTCGAGGCTTTGTCATTGCTACCTGTGCTGGATCGTGACGGAGTACACAACCGGGGTACGTACCCGAATGCGACTCGCATTATAAAGTACGATGAGCACGTGGGAATCAAACCTGCCCGTCTGCCACTTGGTGACAATTCAAGCGATCCCAATCTGGTAGGAACAGATCCGATGGCTTACACAGACGCATCCAATGCGGGTAATTTCGGCGTATTGTACAAAATCACGCTGACCAATGTTGCCCCGCGTACGCTTATCTCCTTTAACCCTCGTGGAGGGAAGTACTCCGGAGTAGCTCTGGTGAACAATCAGTTGGTATCGATTGCCGATGGTAACGTTGCGGTTGCCAATTCAAGTGAACAAAGCGTGCTTTACCGCACCGGGTCAACTGGAGAGAGCGTAACCATTCTATTCTCTGCCGCGCCGGGAAGCAACCTGCCGGTCAATCTGCTCTTTACACCACTCCCATCGGAGAAGTAATGTAGGTTTCTCTTATAACGAATAGTTTGAGTGGCACGTTAATCATCGACAGAAAAGACTCCATATGGAGTCTTTTCTTTTCACAACTTATTTCTACTAAGGAGGAATCAGAATCCGATGAATGTAGTCGTCAAGTTGATACGTGAATTCAAAGAGCGCGATACCCGGCGTTTGTTGAAAGATTATCGAGACAGAGTGGAGCTTATAAGGAAACGGAATTTGGAAACTTGGGACGATCAGCACCTGCAAGCGGAATCCCTTCGGCTACAAGAAGAAGCAAGATTAGGCACGTCTTTGGATGAGCTACTTGTTGATGCTTATGCTTTAGTCTGCGAGGCTGCGAAGAGAACACTCGGATTACAGCCTTATGATGTCCAGATTATGGCTGCTATCGCTTTGCACGAAAGATTTTTGATCGAGCAGCATACCGGTGAAGGAAAAACACTCTCTGCTGTTATGCCTGTTTATCTCAACGCTTTGACAGGCAAAGGCGTTCATGTGCTTACTTTTAACGACTACTTGGCAAATCGAGATGCGGCGTGGATGGGACCGATCTATCGCTTCCTCGGGTTAACGGTAAGCTCGGTTCAAGCGGGCATGAGCCTGTTCGAGAAAAGGGAAGCTTACGCCAAGGACATAACCTATGTTACAGCTAAAGAAGCAGGGTTCGATTATTTGCGCGACACAATCGCATTTAATGAAGCTGATACCGTGCATCGCCCTTTCCATTACGTCATCGTCGACGAAGCAGATTCATTGCTTCTTGATGAAGCACGAGTGCCGTTAGTCATTAGTGGCGATTCGAGTGCTTCCAAAAGTGATGGCGTTCTTTTCGCAGAAGTGGCCCGGCAGCTGCAGCCAGGAGAGCATTACGATTTTGACGAGTTCCAGCGGAACGTTTACTTGAATGAAGCGGGTGCTGCAAAAGCAGAGTTGCTGCTGGGATGTGGCAATTTGTACGATAGCCATAACAGTCATTGGTTAACGTCATTGAATTGTGCGCTGCATGTGGAATCGTTATTAAAAAAAGACGTTGATTACATCGTCAGGGACGGTGTAATCGAGCTAATCGAAGAACACACCGGACGTGTGGCCGAGAACAGGTATTTGCCGGACGGGCTGCAAGCTGCGCTGGTGGCAAAAGAAGGGTTGCAGTGGAAGGCCGGTGGGAGAATTCTCGGCACGATCACGATTCAACATTTTATTAGCCTGTATTCGGGAATTTGCGGAATGACGGCTACGGCGCATGCTTCAGCAATGGAATTTGAGGATATCTATGCGCTGCAAGTCGTTCAAATACCGCCAAACAAGCCAAACATACGGATCGACCACAAACACCGAATTTACACCCATAAAGAAGCCAAATATAAGGCGCTTGTACAAGAAATCTCTTCCGTCCATAGGATGGGACGCCCCATTCTTATTGGTACGTCAAGCGTCGAGGAATCTGATATGCTGGCGGAGGCGCTTGCCGTTGCTGGCGTACCTTGCCAGGTTCTGAATGCAAAAAACGATGCAAAAGAAGCTGAAATCATCGCTAAAGCGGGAGAAATAGGCGCGGTAACGGTATCTACGAATATGGCAGGGCGCGGCGTCGATATTCGTCTCGGCGGCGGTAATCCCGCACAGGCAGAAGTGGTTGCCAAACTGGGCGGATTATACGTGATAGGTACATATGTGAACGAAAGCATGCGGATTGACGACCAGTTGCGCGGACGTTGCGGCCGCCAAGGTGACCCTGGGTCTTCCGTATTTTATATTAGCCTGGAGGACGAGTTGATGCTTCGCTTTGGCATTCATAGACTGTTTCGCGCCCCAAATCAGGACGAGGTTCTTGATGATCCCGCGCTTCACAGCAAAATCGAGCATATCCAGCGCGTTATTATAGGTCAAAACTTCGATATTCAGCGGGAATTGAACGGTTATTCGGATATGGTGGAGGATCAGAGGCGAATTCTATATGAAGAACGGTTCGGAATTTTGAAAGCTGAGAGACTGATGAGTCCATCGGAGCGGCGTGTACGGCTTTTTTATATCGACGAGTTCTGGGCTGACCATCTGGCATACGTTTCTTACATTCGTGAAAGCATTCATCTCGAGAGCATTACCAGTCGTAACCCACTCGACGAGTTTCATACGCAAATCACCCAAGCATTCGAGCAAATTCCGGCTAAAATAGATCATGAGTCGGCAAATATGCTTAGAAAACTTGGAGGTTCGAATGATCCCGAGAAATGGGAACAGTTCGGTCTGAAGAGTCCTATTTCGACTCGGACTTATATGATCAACGATCAATACAGCCAAGATAAGCGCAGCTCATGGACCGGAACGACGGTATTTGCTTTTTGGGGCAGCAAGATTTTGAAGCTATTACTGAAGCCAGTATATAGGATGTCAAAATAGTGATGGGAGCGTGACGATCGATGAACAATAGAGAACGGTTTTCGAGCCGGGTCGATTCGTATTTGAAATACCGCCCGAGTTATCCAAAAGAGGCTATTGACTATTTGTACGACGTCGTTGGTTTACGTGTGAACAGTAATATAGCAGACATCGGTTCAGGTACTGGCATCATCTCAAAACTACTTCTGGAACGCGGAAGCTATGTAATCGCGGTGGAGCCAAATCAGGCAATGCGGGAAGCCGCCGAGCAAATGTTAGAAAGTAATCCGAAATTTCAGAGTACATCAGGTTCTGCAGAATCTACAGGATTACCTGATCAGTCGGTTGATTTTATTGTCTGTGCTCAGGCATTTCACTGGTTTGATCGCTCCGCAGCCCAAATCGAGTTCCGCAGAATTCTACGGCCAGGTGGGAGAGTAATACTCATCTGGAATTCACGTCTTACTAACGGTACTCCATTTCGTGAAGAGTACAATCAACTGCTCCATACATATGGAACCGACTACGAAAAAGTTAATCATAAGAATATTTCTCAGGCGATGCTTCTCTCTTTTTTCAAGGAAGGTTCAATGCATGAAATGCGATTCAGAATGAGTCAGGATTTTGATTTCGAGGGATTGAAAGGCCGGTTGTTATCATCTTCTTACAGCCCTGTACCCGGGCATCCAAATTACGATCCTATGATGACAGAACTGCGTAATTTATTTGATAAAAATAATCAAGAGGGTATTGTTGAATTCGATTATGAAACTGAGATTTTTTGGGGAGAAGTATAAATACGGCATTTGAAAGTCGCTATTATAGCGGCTTTTTTTTATTTTAGTAGAACAAGTTCTTGTCTCACCTGCCGGGATTAGCTGTTGGAACGAGCCAGGCACACTTCCTTAAAATCTTATAAGAAATTCTTGATATTTCAGAAATTTATCCGATAGGCGGATGCTATTATACAAATACAAACAAAGACGAGGTGATGAAATGCAAGCAAAATTGGCAGCGGACGCCATTCCCATCTCCAAAAAGCGAAAGACATGGATAAGGACGATACAAAAGCACAAAGTGATGTATGCTCTCTTATTACCAGCTTTAATTTACTTTGCCGTATTCAAATACATTCCTATGGCGGGAATTATGATTGCTTTTAAAAACTACAACCTGGCTTTGGGACTATGGGATAGCCCTTGGGTGGGATTCAAAAATTTTACCGATTTTATGAACGGCGTTTATTTCTGGGACATCATGAAAAATACGATCATCATATCGTTGTATAAGCTATTGTTCGGTTTCTCCGCGCCCATCGTGCTGGCTTTACTCCTCAATGAAGTTTACAGCCAATGGTTTAAGAAAATCGTACAGACTATCACTTATTTGCCTCATTTTCTATCATGGGTCATTGTGTATGGAATTATGGTAGCCTTACTAGCCCCAGGGGATGGTCTCTTTAACATGATTTTGAAGGATTTTGGTGTTGAACCCATCTCGTTTCTAACGGAACCGGTCTGGGGCAGAATGCTAATCATCTTATCTGAAGTATGGAAGGATATTGGATGGGGGGCGATTTTGTACCTTGCCGCCTTGGCAGGAATCGATCCAAGCTTGTATGAAGCGGCTCGAATGGATGGTGCATCCAAATGGAGACAGCTCTGGCATATCACGTTACCCGGTATTCGAGGAGTCATTATTCTGATGCTGATTCTTAAATTAAGCCATATCCTGGATGCGGGTTTTGACCAAATATTCATGTTTGCCAACACCTTTAACCAGGAGAAGATCGATATTATCGACACATGGGTATACCGGGAAGGGTTGGAGCGTCTTAAGATTGGCTTGGCTACTGCTGTAGGATTGTTTAAAGCTGTCATCGGATTTGCTTTAGTGTTGGCAGCAAACAAGCTCGCCAAAAAATTCGATGGGCAAATCTGGTGAGGTGGTCTTTAGAATGATCCATATGACAATCGGGGAAAAAGTCTGGCAAACCGTCGTTTATGTAATTCTTATTTTGTTATCCCTACTGTGCGTGCTGCCCTTTCTATATGTGGTTGCTGTCTCCGTAACGCCAGAATCGGAAGTATTAAGAAGAGGGATTGTGATTATACCAGAATCCTTTACCTTTCTGGCCTATAAAGAAGTATTCATCTCGCATGGGATCTGGCAGGCGTATAAAATTACGTTATTTCGAACGATTGTAGGCACTGCGTTAAATGTGTTTTTTACAGTAATCGCGGCCTACCCGTTATCCAAAAAATATTTGCCCGGAAGAAGTCCGTTTTTACTCTTCATTGTGTTTACCATGATGTTCAGTGGGGGATTAATTCCGACTTATTTACTAATCCGCTCTCTGGGATTGTTAAACAGTCCTTGGGTATTGATTATTCCAAATCTCATTAGTGCATTTAATCTGGTGATCATCAAAGGTTTTTTTGAACAATTACCTGGTGAAATTGAGGAATCAGCGAGGGTAGACGGTGCCAGTGAACTTCAGACGTTATGGCGGATCATTTTACCCCTGTCCTTACCCGTCCTGTCCACCATTTCCTTATTTTACGCAGTCGGGCATTGGAACAGTTATTTTGATGCTATTGTATATATCAATGATTCCAACTACATGCCACTTCAAGTGATTTTGCGCAACATTCTGCTTAACGTTGCAACTCAAAGCGCTGATTCGCTCGCCAATTCCGGGGCTGTCAGTACGTTCGCTGTGCAGATGGCTACAGTAGTTGTAACTACAGTCCCGATATTGATCGTTTATCCATTTTTGCAAAAGCATTTTACCAAAGGTGTACTCCTGGGATCCGTTAAAGGATAAAAGGTGTTCCAACCTAACTTATTACGGGGAAACCGTGATAATATACAAGCAAAGGAGAGGTCAATATGCAGCGTAAAAAGATTTCATTTGCTATTCTGTCGGCAATCTTAGGACTTGGAACGCTATTGTCAGGATGTGGGGGAAATGAAGAAGTTACATCGACAACTTCGAGTCATTCACAAGGCCAGTCTGGCCAGTTTGCAACCAAAATGAAAATCTCAATGTTTAACCAAGGCACTTTTAATGCTGCTGCTCCAGTACCTCCACGTGATGAAGATATTCAACGCCAAATGTTGGAAGAAGAGATGAACATCGACTTGGAGATGATGATTCCTCAGGCTGGGCAAGCAACAACCAAACTGAATACACTCATTGCAGGCGGGGATATTCCAGACTTGATCTTTTTGAAAAGTCGTGCTGATCTTGCGCAATATTACGACCAAGGAGTTCTTGCGGATTTGACACCGTATATGGACCAATTCCCTGAACTACAGAAACGATTTGGCACCGACTCATGGGAGGCAATGTCCTATCAAGGAAAAACCATTGGAGTTCCAGGTTATGATAATGTAAACGGTATCAGTCGAAGCTTCTTTATCCGTAACGATTGGCTGAAAAAGCTGAATATGGAAGTACCAACGACACCTGATGAGTTGTTCGAAGTTATGAAAGCCTTTACAGAGAAAGATCCGGACGGGAATGGCAAAAACGATACGTACGGATTCATCGGCGGTATGAATAAAGAAGGCAATCTGCAAACCTACGGCTTTGATAGCTTGATGTGGATGTTTGGCGTCAACCCTCCTTCAGCCGTTGAGATAAAAGATAATGAACCGGTATTTCTGTTTATCGATCCCAAAATGAAAGAGGCGCTTGCTTACATTAATAAAATGATGGCAGCCAAGGTAGTTGACCCAGACTGGGTGACGATGAATTCGCCTGATCTGTTGGACCAAAAGATGTTTAAGGGTAGAGTTGGCTTCATGATCAGAGATGCTCGTAGACTGGAACCGGATTATCAACAGAAAATGAAAGAAATTAGTGGCGAGGTGCCGGAATGGATCGTTATTCCTCCAATGAAAGGTCCTTACGGGGATCAAATTGTAGAGAGAAAATCATTCCAAGGCAATTCATGGGCCATATCCGCAAAAGCGGACGAGGACAAAATCATTCGGATCTTATCCATGCTGAATTATCTCTTTACGGATGAGGATGCCTATCCGAACTTTGCATACGGAATCAAAGGGATTCATTGGGATGTCGTAGACGGCAAGATCAAAAATAAAACCTCCGAATTATCAAAGGAAATGAAAGAGAAGTACCTGTGGGTCGATCATTATAGAATGCCACGCCGTGGTGATGATGCAGAGTACTTCAGCTTCCAGAATCCGAAGACAGCGGAAGCTTTCAAGGACAATCAGCAATATGTGGGGCCAACGCTGCCCGGAAATTTATTGACCCCTGACCCTAGCGATACCTTGGATGCTGACCGCACACGTTTCATTAATGAAAGCTTAGTTAAATTTATGACGGGCAAAGAGCCTCTTTCCAACTGGGACAATTTCCTTCAGACGCTGGATACCAAGTTTGACATGCAGAAATATAAGGAAACAGCAATCCAGCAATTTAAAGAAGCCGGCCTTATCAAGTAAAAATAAACGAAGAGAGAGTGGCTATTCATAGCCCCTCTCTTTATTAGCATATGCTATTCTTAGTTTAAAACGGAACTAAAAGGAAGATGATGGATGCGAAGAAGAATCAGCTTGCCTTTAAAATTATTTTTTATCGTATTTGCCTTTGTATTAGGCTGCATCATCTTGATAAGCCAATTGTCTTATCGCTATGTCCAAAAGGAAATAAGAACCAATGACATTTTTTACACCAATCAAATACTAGACAAGGTTGACCAGTATTTTACCGTTAATTTTTCCTCCTTTCAGACAATTCTCTTCTCAGTTGAAACATCAGTGAAAGCCAACATTAACAATACCGAAGTGATTAAAAAGCAATTAAGAGAGCTGTATGAACTCAACAGTATTTATGTCAGTAATATTTATTTGATCAAAAGCGATTTATCCATTCTAGGTGGAAGTACACCTACTCGAATATTCGATGAACCTTTATCTGAAAGAGCACCTTTATTTGATGCGGCTGACAAAAATAGAAGGACTACCTTTGTTAGTGAACCTTACAAATCGAAGTATTCTGGCTGGACCGTTACGATGGTTCGATATCTGAACGGTGCTCCGTTTCCTATGGCCATTGCGGTTGATTTGGATCTAAATGCCATTGAAGAAACCTTGTTCAAGATTAATAAACAGGAACAAATGAATCTGGCTCTGATCACTGCGTCAGGTAAGATCATTGCCGGATTTTCTGAAAATAAAGGACCTCTGAATATTCAAGATCATTCTTTTTCGATCGGAGAGACGTCAGCGGAAGAAATTCTGGATACGACAGAAACAAACCTTCAACTGTTTACCAACGATGGTATTCCGGTCTCCCTTTTGAAAAAACCAACGGAGAAATTCAACTGGACCATCATCTCGATCAACGATGAATCACGCTTAAAAGCAGCGTTGTCCAGATTGGAAACCTATTACCTCGAGTTGCTCGCTGCAGGTCTTCTTTTAAGTTTGTTCATTTCTTTTTTGGTTGCCAAATATATAAGAAAACCACTTTATACGCTCAAAACAAAAATGAAGCAGGTAGAGCAAGGCATCCTCACAACAACAATAACCATTAATCGAAACGATGAGTTTGGAGATCTTTCACGAGCATTCGATCGTATGTTACAGCAAATTGTGGAACTGATTCGCCGGGCCGAGCTTCATAATGAACTTGAGCGGAAGCTGGAAATCCAAGTGTTACAGTCTCAAATAAACCCACATTTTCTGTATAACACACTTGGTTCAATCAGCAATGTGATACGTCTCGGACAAATAGAGAAAGTAGATGTGGTGATCGGGTCGCTCATTTCATTATTGGAGTACGGGATAGACGACGCTTCAGAGAAGGTTTCCCTACGCCAGGAATTACGCAATGTAGCAGACTATATTGAGATCCAGAACATTCGGTATAACCGAAACTTCCACTTGATTGAAAATATCGAAGCAGGACTGATGGATTTCCCAGTTTTCCGAATGCTGCTACAGCCCCTTGTGGAGAATAGTATCTTCCATGGTTATAACGGAGGGGGAATTGAGGGGCCAATTACGATTCATGCGTACAGGGAGGACAGCATCGTCATCATCGAAGTTATTGATCAAGGAGAGGGAATTCCAGCTGATAAAATAAAACATATTTTAATCTCAGAACCGAGTGAAGAGGAAGTAAAAAGGAAAAGAATCGGACTGAATAATATTCATGGGCGAATAAGACTCCACTACGGAGATCAATTCGGGCTGGATATCATTAGCATACCTAAGGAAATAACCCGTATACGCGCTGTATTCCCGGCAGAATTGCCAAAAGGAGATGCATAATGGGGAGAGACTATACCTGCTTCATTGTTGACGATGAAGACCTGATCATTCAGCGATTGGAATTGTTTTTTAATGAACTCTCTCATAGGGATCGACGATTTGTTCTGGTGGGCAAAGCGAATAATGGGCTGAATGGGATCGAGGAGATCATAAAACTTAAACCGGATATCGTCATATCCGATATTGTAATGCCGCGTATGGATGGCATCTCCATGATTGAGGAGCTCAAGGCAGAGCTCCCCCATACCCAATACATACTTCTGACCGCCTATTCATCCTTCGAATACGCTCAGCGGGCGATTCAAGCCAACGTATTGGAGTACATTGTAAAGGTTCCGCTGCGGGAAGCCGATTTGAATCGAGCGTTGGATAAGGCAGCCGGAATTTTAAATGAGTTTGAGAAAAAAGAGGCGGAGTTTCATTCGTTAAACGTATCCGTGCTTGAAAATAAATACAGAGTCCGCAAGCAATTTTTTAACGAATTGATCCGAGGTGAAATTCCTTCTCATCGGGCATCGGATTTTGCCAATCGCATGCAGTTTCATTTCTTTCAAGCCAACTATTGCTGCTTCATCGTTGAGATGAATACGTACGAAAGTTTCCGAAACGAATACGCGGCCGCAGATCAAAACATCTTGAAGTATGCGATAACAAATATCATCGAAGAAACAGTGATGAATGGTAGTAGTGGGGTAGCTGCGGATCTGTCGGATAATCGTTTTATTGGTTTTTTATCCTGGGAAAATAACCGCAGTGATATGGAAACGGAATATGCTTGCCTATCCTTGGGAGGGCAGATCATCTCTCATTTGCATCAATATTTGAATAAAAGGGTGTCTGTCGCTTTTGGAAGTCCGCATCGAGGCTGGGAATCGATCAAACAGGCGTACACGGAAGCTAAAAATGTGAGTGAAGACTTCTATTATCATACCGAAAAAGTCGTAAAAACACCGATGCATCGGTTCCAATATCATAATGACAAAAAAGCAGATTTTCAGCAGAAGCTGGCTGATTTTCTTATACGGCTGAAACGAAAGATTTCCAAGGAAGAGCTGGACAATGCACTTGCCGATCTGTCGCAATTTATTACGGACCATAAAATCCACAAGTCCATCATGGCGCCAATGATTAGAGATTTGTACAGAGACATTACCGTGAAATTTAAATCAGGGAATAAGATGGCCACGGAAGTTCCAGACTTCCCCATGGAATTTATGGCATTTCAGGAGCAGCTCGCCTATATTGGCGACTTCACATTTGAATACGTACACGCGGGCCAACTATTACATCGTGCTGAAATTATGAGTGCTATGCATTATATAGAGACAAACCTGAAACAACGTTTAACGTTGGAGGCAATTGCCGAGGAAGTGAATTTAGCACCATCGTATTTTAGTAGCTTATTCAAAAAAACAATGAATGAAGGCGTGATCAGCTACATTAACCGTAAAAAAATCCATCTCGCCCTCGAGTTGTTAAACGTTCGAGATTATTCATTATTGGAATTGTGCGAGGAAGTAGGCATCGTCAATGAAGGGTACTTTTGCAAACTTTTTAAAGAATATACGGGGGATACACCTAAGCAATATCGGATAAAAATGACACGGTAGGAATTCAAATAAGGATACAAAAAAATGTATGATTTTTTCGCAAAATCCTGTAAAAAAAAAGGGGTCAAAACCATTACCATGATAGGAGCATCTAATCATGGAGGTTATCAAAATGGAGCTTATGAAATCAGATGTAACCGTCATAGGTGGAGGAATTGCCGGGATATGTGCTGCCATTGCTGCCGCACGCCAAGGACTCCTGGTTTCACTTATCAATGATCGGCCGGTTCTGGGTGGAAATGCGAGCAGCGAGGTCAGAGTTCATATCAATGGGTCTGCATATCTCGGAAACAGTCCATCCTATTATGCTCGCGAGGGCGGGTTGGTGGAAGAACTCAAACTGAAGATCTTTCATTACAACCCGTTATACAACAAAAAACTTATGCTTTCACTTTCGGATACGGTGTTATTGGACATGGTTTATGATGAGCCCAACATTTCTCTATTCCTGAATACATGTGTGCATGAAACAGGCATGGAGAACGGCAGAATTCAATGGGTGGAGGGCCTTCAACTAGCTTCCGAAAGAAAATTTCGTTTTGAAAGCTCAACCTACATCGATTGCTCCGGGGATGGAATTGTTGGATACCAAGCAGGTGCTCACTTCCGATGGGGAAGAGAGGCGAAGCATGAATACCAGGAGGAGCTCGCTCCAGAAGTGGCGGATCATTACACCATGGGCGATACGATTCTGTTTCAAGCCCGTGACGTAAACTATGCCGTTCCTTACAAAAGGCCAGGCTTTGCGTATGATATTACGAAGCTGGAGTTTTTTGATAGTATCAGAAAAGGATTAAACCATCGGTCTTTTCCAAGGAAAATCAACGGGCTTGGCGGATTGTGGTGGCTGGAATACGGCGGACATATGGATATTATCAAGAATAATGAAGACATCGCCTTGGAACTGCGGAAATTGGTGTACGGGATCTGGGATTATATCAAAAATAGCGGTGAGTTTGATGATGTAGACAATCTCATCCTGGATTATGTATGCCCGATTCCGGGAAAGCGAGAGTCGAGACGGTTTATAGGTGAACACATGCTGTCTCAGAACGATCTTACAACAAAGACTCATTTCGAAGATGCGGTATCCGTCGGAGGCTGGTATATGGATCTGCATGCAAATAAAGGCATCTACGATGAAGGGCCGGCTACAGCATGGAATTTTGTGCCGGGATTGTATAATATCCCGTTTCGCAGCTTATTTTCACGCAATATTCCTAATCTCATGTTCGCTGGCCGTAATATAAGCGCTACACATGTGGCTTTTGGATCTACAAGGGTGATGGCAACCTGTGGTTGTATGGGGCAGGCGGTAGGAACGGCTGCTGCGTTATGCGTAAAATATGATACAGACCCCGCGGCCATCGTCAAAGCCCATATGGGTGAGCTTCAGGCGCAGCTGCTTCGAGACGGGCAAACAATTGTAGGGCTTCAAGAGCCGTTAGATCCTTATTTCGCAGACGGATTAACGATTCGTGCCTCGTCTCAGCGAAGCTATGAACATCTTCATACAACCGAAGAGATCTCCTTGGAGAACGCGTTATGTTTGGTCTTGCCGATTCAGACACCCGTGGTTGAAAGCGTGCAGATCAAAATCAAAAATAGATCCGAGCATTCGGAAACGTTGCAAGTGAAGCTGTTTGGTGGGGATCGAAAGGAAAACTATATTCCCACCAGCGAGCTGAAGGGCTACAACTTGGTGATTTCAGCGGGTCACGATGACTGGATTACACTGGACCTCAACTGCAAGAAGCCAGAAAACGACAAAATCTACATCGTATTGGAAGGTACAGCGAGCCTTGCCGTGTATGGCAATGAAGAGAAAATGACTGGAGCGGTGAGCTTCCTTTATAGACCGGAAGAGCCATCCAGGCTGAAGAAACTTAATAAGAGCATTTGCTTCAAGGATCTGCTACCATCCCAGGATATGTATAATCCCGCGAATGTCGTCAACGGCTTCTCCAGACCTTATGGTCTGCCGAACAGCTGGATTTCGGAACGTACGGAAGGACAGGAATGGTTGGAATTTGGTTTTGCAAGCCCCAAGAATCTGGATGAAATCCATCTTGTTTTCAATTCGCAGCTGAATTTGGAGCATTTCGATGATCCAATCGAGTCGTTGATCCAAGATTATGATGTGACTTTAACTTTAGAAGACGGAACCGAGAGTGTAACTAAAGTCCGTGGGAATTATCTTTCGTTGAACAAACATCAGGTGTTTGCACAAGGTGTAACCCACATCCGGTTTGATTTCTGTGCAACGTATGGTTCGCCTTATTATGAAGTGTTTGCTGTAAAACTTTATGCTCCTAATAACGCTAAGTGAGGGCGGGTGAAGTCGTGATGAAGGAATTTTTCCCACGAAGAGGGCTACCTAATGTCATTCAGAAGTTGGAAAATGGTGAAACCGTGACCATCGTTTATTTCGGCGGTAGTAATACACGTTCGAAAGGATATAGGGTCATGACGGCGGATTGGCTGCGAGGGCAATATCCCCATGCCGATATCCACGCTGTGAACGCAGGCATTGATGGGACAGGATCGGACCTCGGCTGCGCCCGTTTAGAGACAGATGTGCTTCGTCATCAGCCTGATCTCGTATTTGTTGAATTCGTTGGCAACGATGGCGGAGTGCCCGAATCCAAGGCGCGGATCGAAGGCATTGTCCGACAGATTCGCAAGCGCAGCCGGTTTATCGATATCCTGTTTGTATATACGATCAAGGAGCGGGATTTGACCTCATTTCAATCCGGCGAATACCAGAAGGGCGCTCTTATGCAAGAGGAAGTCGCCGACTATTACGGCATTCCTTCGATTCATCTGGGCGTAGCGGTCAGTCAATTGGTTTCGGATGGAAAGCTTATTTTTACTTCAAGGGCAGACGTATCCATCCCCGGAGCAGTTATTTTCACGCATGATTCGATCCATCCAACGATCCCCAAAGGACATCAGATTTACACCGATACAATCACCCGGTCGTTTGAGAAAATCAGAGAACTTCGAGATCACGTGGGAAAAGTCGAACATCACTTGCCGCAGGACCCCTTGGTCCCGGCCAATCCTTGGGAGTATGCAACCATGTTGCCACTGGATCGTCTTACTCATTTTTCCGCAGGGTGGTCTTACATGACCTCTGATGATTTTCCTTTAGTGCGTGAGTATGATTGGTTGTTCCCCGGATTATGGCGAGCAGTTGATGCCGGAGAGGCGATCACAGTGGAGTTTGAGGGAACCCACATCGGCTTATTTGATATCGGGGGGCCGGATTCTGGCCGATTGAAGGTGTCGGTGGATGGAGGAGAACCCTTCCTTATTGATCGATTCACGCTCTACAACGATCATAATAGAAATCAATATATTTTCTTGCCGGAGCTACCAAATGGGAAACATACAGTTCTCTTCGAGATCGATCACGAGAAAACTGACAAAGCGGCCGTGTTTGAGGCAAGTGGCAATGAACGAGGTATGGAACATGTTCGGCAACATCCAGCTTGGTATGATCAAACCGTCATTCAGCTTGGAAAGTTGTTATTGGTGCAGCCGCCTTTATAATTGATAAGTCCTCTTGCAACACTTGGAAGACCTATATTCTATCTGACTGCTACTGAGCAATCAATTAGGATGTAGGTTTCTTTTTTTACTTAAAATCGTATAAGAAATTCTTAAAATGAAAGAAATATCACCGTAATCTAACATGCTAAGATAAAAACGACAGAGCGGGATTAGGCAGAAGGGAAGGTTAAGTGCTTTTTTACGATCATTAGAGCAAAAGGTAACTCATTTTTGGAAGCGTTATCATTATGAGGAGAGGCTGTGAATTGTATGGTCAAAAGGAAGCTGTTTTTCTTCATCGTTTTCATGTTGACGGTCGTAGTTCCTTCCAGCCTGATCGGAATAAGGACCGCTTATGCGGAGACCTTACCTTATCAGACGATTATCATCGATGACGGGAGTATCAAGATCAATGATGTTGTGACACCTGATGCGGGTAACAAGAACAATGGATATGCGGCTCCGAATTGGACTACAAGCACAGGGGTGAAGGGGTATGATCTTTCCAGCACCAAATATACGAGTACAGCAGGCAGAACGATAACATGGAATCCACGCTTGGAAGCAGGAACGGCGAAAATATCGTTCTATAAGCTAGATTGGGCGGATAAGGCTGATAGCAATGTAAAAATCGAAATTGTTCATAATGGAACAACGGATGTAGTCTTTATGGATCTAAGACCCTCATCTGGCGCTCCAGCAGGGTGGGTTGATTTGGGAGAGTACTATTTTTCTGGAGTTGGTGAAGAATTCGTTCAATTGACCCGTTCTACCGGCACCACAAACACGATCCTTACACGCGCGGATGCGGTCAAGTTCGAAGGGAATATAACGCAGAAAGAGCCACATAAGACAATCATCATTGATGATGGAAGCCTCACAATTGATCATGTCGTTACGGTTGATTCCGGCAACGCTAATAACGGATTCTCTGCTCCATATTGGAGCACAAGCGCGGGAGTGAAGGGATACAATAATTCCAGTTCCAAATTTACAGACGCTGTAGGTAGAAGCATCACCTGGAATCCACGCTTGGAAGCAGGGACGGCGAGAATATCGTTCTATAAGCTGGATTGGGCGGATAAAGCAGATAGTAATGTGAAAATTGAGATTGTTCATAACGGGATTACGGATGTTAAGTTTATGGATCTAAGACCTTCGTCAGGTCCATCGGTTGGATGGGTAGATCTGGGGGAGTATGAGTTTAGTGGTAATGATAGCGAATTTGTCAGGCTGACTCGAACACAGCCTTCTACGGGTACAATTATTACGCGGGCTGATGCAGTCAAGTTCGAGGGGAATATCCGTCAACAGGCACCACCGTTGCCCCCGCTGCGGAGCCGCACATTAACAAATCTCAGTTACACAGAGAAAGGCAGCATCGAAAATGATAACTATAAGGCGACCTTCTATGAAGCGGCATGGGATGAAGGTAAATCCATCGTGCGTGACATGTTCTACAAAAACACAGAGACAGGGAACTGGGTTCCAATCAATAATGAATCGGAAAGACTTGAGGAACAATGGGTTTTATTGGACGGGAATGCGGGGAGCCGAACCAATTACTATGATACGATGAACAAACGCTGGATTACATTCGACGGGGTCCATTTTCCCGACAGCCACACGGCGGTATTGACCGATTCTACGCATGGCAGTGATTACGATTTTGAAGTGAACTGGTCCATGGCAGGGGATAAACCAGATGTTTCTTTTGCCTTTACGCCTCGCCGCGATGGCAATTATGTGATTGGATATCAGTCCTTCACAACAGAGGCAGTCTCGGGCATCAATGAAGTGTTAAATGGATTCCGGTCACATGCCAAAATGGTAGGTACAGTGGAATCAACAAGTTTAAGAGAGCTGAGCGCTCCGATGAGCCTGGTTGAGAAAAAAGATGGTTCGGGAAATCCATTAACGTATGGCGTATTTGTACCTTCGGCAGAGCTTCCGGTTGAATTTGAACCGACGGGAGGTGTGACGAAACAACGGCTTGGCATGAGCCTGGTCAACAACGAAGGCAGTGTGCAACCAATCCTGTATGCCCCTCAATTAGGGACTTATTCGCAAATGACCGCAGAAAGCACGTATCAATTTCATATGGGGCTAATCGCTCAAAAAAGCAATCTATATGAGTCCTACGTGGATATTCTTCGCAATGAGTACGATTATTCGGCATACCGGGAAAATGTGTCAGATCAGTCGCTTACTGACGCGATGTTTAATATGATTGATCTCCTTAAAATTGAGCCGCAAGGGGACGACTCTGTGAATTATGTCCCATCACCCAGCGGGTGGTGGAGCCGTGCCAAGGGTTTTATAGATATCGAAAACGAGGATAGCGTCCGAACAAGCTCAAATGCAGTTCTTTTGGGAGCTTATTATTTAACTGGGGATGACCAGCTATACGATACGAGAGCACTGCCGTCCGTCCAGTATGGCCTATCGCGAAATGGTATTGGTTGGTCGCCAACGCAGAAGAAAGTATACGGTGTGCCTTCCTTATGGAAAATGGCTACTCTGCCATTTGATGTTTCAAGCGTAGCGGCTGTTAATCAGATGATGGGCACTACAGCTGGTATTGGGGCGCTGGCACAGGAAGAATACCTCGTACGTGACCCGGATCAGAAAGACCGCGGGCCTGTCATTCAGCCCCTGATGATGTATCGGATGACGGGAGATGCACAGTATTTGCAAGCTGCGAAGGATGCAGCCGACAGTTATATCGCGCAACATATTGATACGCCTGCATCAGTCGATGTGAGTAAAAATGAGTTCATTTATTATTATAGCAAGCTGTGGATGGAGATCTTGGAGCTATATGAGGAAACTCAGGATCCCAAATACTTGGATGCCGCCTATAAAGAAGCCAAACGCTATGCGACCATGTTTGTTGCTCGTCCAGTTCCTGAAGGTAACGTTACAATTCCTCAGCCGGAGACATATAATTACGCCGAGTCGTTCCATTGGCCGGAAAGTGGTAAATTTCAATATCCGAGACTCAAGCTTCCCGAAGATATTGCCGGAGGTGTTCAAGCGGAGCGTTGGCTTATTTCACCGAGCGGATTGACGTTTGAAGCAGGAAGTACAACCGGCTATTATCGGATGAATGCTCAGGAAGCTCCGTTCATGCTGAGATTGTCGCTCTATACAGGGGATGAACTGCTGCAGGATATTGCTCATAATGCGGTTATTGGACGATATTCCAGTTATCCAGGTTATTATTATAAGGGTTTCGCCGTTAGTCAACTTGAACCAGACTTTCCTCTGGAAGGCCCCAGCGGGGCTACATCCATCTATTATCACCATATCCCGGGGCAGCTCGGGCAAACGATGGATTATTTGATCAGCGAACAATCATTGAAATCAAACGGCAGTATTACGTTTCCTTCCGTTTTTGAAACGAATTTTTTATGGTTTAAATATCACCTCTATGGGAATAAACCAGGTCAATTTTATGGTAACTCCGACGTTTGGCTATGGATGCCCAAGGGGATTATTAAGACCAACCATCCTCAATTGAATTGGATAACGGGTGAGAGCGGGGATAAATTTTACATCGGGCTAAGCAACGCATCGTCAGAAGAAGTTCAGACTCCAATTGAATTAAACGAACATATCATTGGATTCAATCCGGCGCAGGATTATACCGTAACGATCATCCGCGACAATGGCACACCAGAGCAAACGGTAATGAGTGGTGGAATCATTCAAGCCACGGTTTCAGGTAAGGGCATCACCGCGATCATTGTAGAAGGACTTAACATTAATGTGCCGCTACATCAGGTCAGAACGGCAGATACATCGGATGCAAGTTATTTCTTTGATACCCACAGTCCAATTGATGCGGTTAAAGGCATGCTCATCGTTAAGCCCGACGAAACGGTTTATGATGCTTATGTGCAGGCCAAAACGACAAAACCAGCGACAATCCATTATTCCTTGGATGGCGGGGCCACGTACACGACCATCCCAGATACGATCTATCCGATGGAATGGTCGATACGAGTGAATGATTTATCCCAAACTTTCACGTATTACGTGGAATCGGAGGGGAAACAGACCCGTAAGCGGACACTCTATCTGCCGGATCAGGTATCGGAAACTCCAGTTCAACCCGATGGGCAGGATAGCTCAACCATCATCGTGGATAATACGGAGGCGGAGACAGAAGGCGTCTGGATAAGGGATACGACGGCTAACGATTATTATTATGATAACTATGTGTATGCCAAATCTACGACCGGCACAGCGACAAGTAAAATGAGATGGCGGCCTGAGCTTCCAGAAAGTGTCACTTACAGTGTGTATTATAAGATTCCGCAAATCACGGCTGCGAGTGAAAATTGGGCAACAAATGTCTCATTTACCGTTTATCATAGCGGCGGCTCCGATACGGTGACAGTTGATGAGACAACAGCGAATGGTACTTGGGTGCACCTGGGGGATTATCCTTTTGCTGCAGGCGATAGCGGGTACGTGGAACTAACCAATAAGGCCAATAAGTCCAGAGTCGTTGCCGATGCAATCATGTGGGTGGACCCAAACAGGGTACCGCAATTGGAGTCTGCTGTGATCCTGTCCGATCGGAAGGAACTGCAGATGACTCAAACCGCACAACTGAGCGTAACCGGTTATTTGGATAACGGTTTGGTCGGTGATCTTACACAGGCCGATGTGCAGTATTTCGTTGATCGTACGGATCTGGCCGAAGTGAATAGCAGTGGGGTGTTGACCCTTCTTAATCTTGATGGAGACACGGATCACATTGAGGTATGGGCTACGGTTACGATTGACGGAGTGACCTTAACCACACCACCTTTGAACATCACGATCAGGGACCTAACGGTTATCGTGGACAGTACAAATACAACAGGGTTATACACGACAGAAGGTTCGTGGAGCCAAAGCAATTTAGCTGGATACAAAATTGGGGTTAAATCCCGCTATTCAACAGTTCAAGGCTCATCAGCAACGTGGAAAGGCGAGTTTCCAGAAGGTAAATATACGGTCTCGATCTATAAACTCGTCCATACGACAGCAAACGATAACAATGTCAAAGTGGAAGTGAAACATAAAGCGGGTACCGAGGTCACCTATATCGATGCAACGGTCGGCTCATCGGGTTGGGTTAATCTGGGGACGTTCGACTTTACGGGCGACGGTAGCGAGTATGTTCGATTAACCAGGGTTACGCCTACAACGGTAGACCCGCCAACGCTTCCTGCGGATATGATCTATACGAGGGTTGACGCAGTTATGTTCGAACGGCATTCAAATGATTCGGAGCCGCTTGCCAATGAAGCGCCAGTTGAACCGACACTTTCTGAATCAGAGCAGTGAATTATGAATGGAAGTGGAACAACGGTAAGTGATGTTATACAAATTATTGTAAAATAACGCTAAGAGCCGAGTGGATCAAAACGATCCATTTGGCTCTTTTTGTCTAAGTGCAAGAAAGTGTGTTTACAAGGGAAGGCAGTCGGCCACCTTCCTCTTACCACCCATTAATCACTTAAGTTTGCCAAATCCAACTTTTTTGGATTCTTGTAAAAAAATTGCCGCGTTCAGATTATGTTTCGTCACACTCAAAACGTTTCTCTAGACCCACACAAATCTTCAATGGTACCATCATACACGTGCTTGAATTGAAGATTGCAGGAGGATATCATGTGGATCAACTTAAATACGATAATCTAAAGCTGGGGGAGCGCGGAGCTATCATCAGCATTATCGCCTACATATGTTTGACCGTATTAAAACTGATCGTTGGCAATATGGCCGGATCAGAAGCGCTCAAGGCGGATGGATTAAACAATGCCACCGATATTGTGGCCTCAATAGCTGTACTGATCGGTTTGAAGCTTGCCCAACGACCAGCCGACACAGATCATACATATGGTCACTGGAGAGCAGAGACCGTTGCGTCACTTGTTGCTTCTTTCATTATGATGGCAGTAGGTTTACAAGTACTGTTTCAAGCCATTGGTTCTGTGTTTCAGGGTAAACATGAATCTCCGGATATCATCGCTGGGTACACAGGCATTTTCTGCGCAGTTATCATGTATCTGGTCTATCGCTATAACAAGAGACTTGCTACTCGTATTAAAAGTCAGGCAGTCATGGCTGCAGCTCGAGATAATATCTCCGATGCCTGGGTGAGCACCGGTACGGTCATTGGGATCGTGGGTTCCCAGTTCGGCCTCCCATGGCTGGACCCTGTAACGGCTGTCATCGTAGGTTTCCTGATCTGCAAGACCGCTTGGGACATTTTCAAGGAAGCCACACATCATCTGACGGATGGTTTTGATGTTGAACTGATTCAGGAGTACAAAAAAACGATTGCCGGAATTGACAGCGTAGAGACAGTTAAAGACGTGAGAGCGCGGAACTATGGCAATAACGTTGTAGTAGACGTTGTCATAACAGTTGATGCTGAGCTGGATCTTCAACAAGCACACGATATCTGTACAGACGTGGAGAACGAGTTAATGGAGGAACATGACGTATACACCGTTCACGTTCATGTGGAACCTGATACGTTGGAAGAGTGCATTTAAACTCAGGATTATAAAAGAGCGACTCGGCAAAGCAAAAAAACCAGTGAGCTTTAATTATTCACTGGTTTTTGCTGATTTCAATTTTCATTTTTAAAAGAATACGCGCGTTGTTTATCCCATACATGACTATCTCGGCAAATTGTAGGTAATCAGATTGTTATATTTATCCGCATGTTTCTGTTCGTCCAGGATGATCCCCCACACCGTGTCTTTATATATGCCATAAGGGAGACCAAACCATATTTTTCTATACTTTTCCACGGCCGCCAATTCACCCTGAAACGCCTTTTGCAGTCCGGCAAGATAAGAGGTGACCGTTTCAACCGGCTCACTGCTTATGCCCGTAATCTCCTGACCTGTCAGATCCTTGTACATTTGGCGGAACATTTGATTATGTCCTCGTTCATCATTGCGGATGCTCGTGATGATGGCAGCCTGATTGGCATCGGGCGACAACTGAATCAGTGAATCATAGAACACCTCATCGTTTCGTTCTCCTTGCACAGCCGTTTTGATTAATTCAAGTGCTTCGGCTGATGATGTTGCCCATACCGGAGTAAAAGTGTACCTGTAACCATAAGGATATGCCACATACATTAAGAATCCCTCCAAGACAAATATGAGTTAAGATATGCACGTATGCCCATCAGCGTTAACCCATATCATCTGTCCTGCCTTATTAGTGGAAAGCTTCAGTAAAACTTCACTTGGTATACCTCAATATTTTACTGTAACCATAAGCAAGAACAAATGGCAGGAGGTATGACACAAAGGTCCAAATTATGTTCCATCCATTAAAATAAATGACATGCCCCATCATTTTGGCAACCCATTCGATTAATGTCAGCGACAATGATGCAACAAGAATCGCCAACCATGGCTTGGCGCCTTTTTCTGAAATCATATACATCATCAGGCAACCAGCGATCGGATAGACTCCAAGATCCATTGGAAGAGCAGCCAAGGATTGATTATGAGTATTTGGCATAATATTCCAAAAGTAATTAAATCCGATATTGTTGATGGATGCTGAAATAGCCACACCAAGTGGATAATATAGAATAAGGATTGTAAAGTTCCGACGCAGAATCCATACACCCAATATAATGGGAATGACCATACCCAACAGAATGTTTCCTAACATGCCATTTTCCTCCAAAGCTTTGTTACTTCTGTAGTTTCACTATAAGCCGCATCAGCATTTATCGGATTTCTCTCACTTCAATACAAGTGGTGTTGTATAAGTTAACCAACTCCATGGGATATAATGCATATTAGCAAATTCGAAATAGGCTTGTGTGAGTCCAAACGTTAAAAAGGCCGCTTATCCAACAAGGGTAAGCGACCTTTTTTAGCGCATTTAGTAAACTTACATTAATGCAGTTTAAATTCGTTTAAAAACGGAGCAGCTTATCCACATGATTCATATGTTCCAGATTACGAATAAACTCGTATCGTTCTTGTTTTGTTCCATTAAATGGTGTTTCTAAAAGAAATTGATTGAATTTCTGTTCAAGCATATTCCAGCCAAACGGAGTTTCCATATCGCCTAGAGGTACAGGCATCCACCGTTCATATATATTGCCATCATGTGTTGTTATAACAACATGGGCAGCGCAAAAATGAGTTGGATGATCAGCCAGATATTGCTGCACTTCATCATCCAGGGTTACTGTAATTTTTTGCACCAGTTCCTGAACCTCCGGATCGGTAAAGCTATTGAATATTAATTCCTCTGAGTCCATACGACCGTATTTGAGAGCCACGGCTGAAGTGAATTGTGTGCTGGCCTGTGCTCCGATTGCGGTCTTAGGCTTAGGATTCGTCAGACGATATACAAATGAAGAGGTCCTCACATCAACAGACTTGATCTTGGATGGTGTTAAACTATAGTCTTCGCGAAGTTCCAACATAGCATCCAGAGTGGCGTGTAATCCACGCTGGCAGGCATGACGTTTGAAATAAATGTAAGTCACTTTAAAATCAGTTCCCAGTCCTTCCAGCACATGACTTGTGTCACAATGCCCGCTTGTTCCTTTGAAGGCCTGGAAGAATCCATATTTTCCTTCCAAAGCTGCATCAGGACCCGTGAAACCACAGGATGCCAGTCTCACGGCTCTTAATCCGGTCAATGCCGCCCAGCCACTGCATAAAATTTTCCCTGAAGTTCCATCATTCTGATATTCAATTAAACCTCCTGTGAACAGAGAAGCAATCCCCATCGCATCCTTGGTCTGCTTGGAATCTGCATTTGTTAATTTACTTACCAAGGCTACTGCTGCGACAGCGCCGCATACCCCGGTAGCATCAAATCCTCTTTCCCGGTACATAAATGGATTGATCGCTTCGCCTAACCGAGCATATACGTCATAAGCCGCAACAATGGCGGTGATCATCTGTTTCCCATCGTTTCGGTGAAGCTGAGCCATACTTAGCAGGAGCGGAACAAGCACAGATCCAGGGTGGCCCATGGCGTGGCGATAGCCGTCATCCAGATCTGCACAACGTGCCATCATGGTATGAATAAAGACAGCATGATCTGTGCTAGTGCGAACATCCTGTTCACCAATCAATGAGACCAAGTCTTCATTTTTAATAATAGAGTCTGCCAATCTTGCATATTCCAAAATGCGTTCACTTGTTTCAGAGTATCGACCAAATACCATATTACCGTAAGAGTCCAGTATTACCTGTTTACCTACTTCGATAGCCCTCTCGGAGAGATCCTCATATTGAAGACGGGTTACGTAGTTAGCAAGTTCTACAATCATATGATTCACAACAGTTCACCTCGTTATTTTGACTTCAATCCGCAAATACACGGGAAGTTTACATAACAAAAATATAAAGTTGGCATCATGTTGAACTCAAGCACAAGTTAACTGCACTAACTCAACTTTTGTATGCACATAAGTAATTGAACGCCAATATGATTCAATTGCTTTGATGCAATGAAGGGGTGCAATAACGTTTGACTATTTTTTTCAAATCCTCTACGTAAGAGGGGAAAATTTTAGATTTGTGATAGATCAATGCAAGCGGGTGAAGATAAGAAAAATCAGCGATTGGAAATACATGAAGGTGAGAATTCGTATGATTAGACTCATTCAATGCATGAATCCCTGAAAGATACATCGTTAATGAAAAACTGGCTGCGTAATCCTCAGCACACAAAAGGTGATGGATATCCGGTTGCGTCAATTCGTTAATACAATGCAGGGATATGTTACGTTCAGCGAGATGTTTATCGAGCAAAATACGGGAATTGAAGTTTTTCTTATTCAGAACAAAGGGTACATGTTGAAACAGACTCAAATCCGCACCCTGGTTAAATGTTTCGATGCACTCGGGATATTGATCAGGGAAATACTGCTTGAGCAAATTGTCCGAGATTACCATGTACATCTGCTCAAGCAGAATTGTTTCATACTTTACATTTTGCGTTACGATATTGTCCACACCTGAGAGAAACAGATCCAGTGAATTGTTTAACACCATCTCCTGCATTTGCGGTGAGGTTGTACGATGAATTTTAAGCTCCACTTTGGGATGCAGGGCATAAAACTCTTTTAATAATTTCGGCACGATAATGGGATAGCGGCCTTCGGTAATGCCAAAATGAATCGTGCCTGACTTATCCTCTTTAAGATCAGTAAGTTGATTCTCCATATTTTGATCCAGTAGCTCAATTTGACGTAGCGTATCTTGCATAATTTTTCCCGCTGCTGTCAGCGCAATTTTAGGTTTTCTTTCGAAGAACGCAACACCATGTTTTTCTTCCAAGCTTTTTAGGTATTTGCTGAGTGATTGATGGGAAATATATAGTCGTTTCGCTGCATTGGAAATGTTTAACTCTTCGGACAGAACCAAAAAATATTTATAGTTATTAAGCATGCATACCTCCTGAGGTAATCTTTTGTGTGACTCTGATGTAAACACTATAGATGCAACACGGTTAAAGATCATCATACTGCAACTATTAGTTACATACAAGCAATCTAAATGTGCTTTGGGGTTGCGAATATCTATGATAAATTATGAATGTATTCACGATGTCCATAGCGGTGTAAGCGTGAGCAATATGCAAATGTCTGCTCCAAAATATAATTAACAGGAGGTTATGTGCGTGAGTAAAGTTGCAGTTCTATTAGCAGAAGGATTTGAAGAAAGTGAGACACTGACGATTGTTGATATTTTGAGAAGAGCACATATCGAATGTCACATGATTAGTACAGCGGGTGAAATGGTTCGTGGTAGTCATGACATCGTGGTCAAGGCTGATGCGCTCATCAGTGAAGATGTTAAAACTTACGATATGATCGTACTTCCTGGAGGAATGCCTGGGGCCGCTAATCTTCGTGATGATGAACGCGTAATTCAACTTATTCAGGAAATGAATCAGTCCGGCAAATATGTAGCAGCCATGTGTGCGGCACCTCTTGCACTAGCCAAAGCAGGTGTGTTGGAGAACAAAAATTTCACAGCTTATGTAGGTTATGATCAGAAAATTGAAACCAGCGGTACTTTTAAAGAAGATATTGTTGTTAAAGATGGAAATCTGATTACAAGCCGCGGCCCCGCGACGTCTTATGCTTTCGCTTTTGCATTAGTGGATGCCTTAGGCGGAGACAGTATGGCTGTCAAAAATCGTATGGTTTATTTCAATGCATTTGATGCTGAATAGGAGGGAACTGAAATGACGAATAAAGTAGCAGTATTGATGGCGGAAGGTTACGAAGAGGGCGAAACGCTGACGATTGTTGATATTTTGAGAAGAGCTGGGTTAACCTGTGACACGTTTTATTTTGGCGATAAGCTGGTTAAGGGCATGCACGGCATCTTTGTAGAAGCAGACAAACCTTTTGGCGAAGAAGTAAAGCAGTATGACATGATCGTTCTGCCGGGAGGCCGCCCAGGTGGACAAAACCTGAAGGAAAATCCGGATGTGATTGACATGGTGCAGTACTTCAATCAGAACAATAAGTACATTGGCGCAATGTGTTCCGGTACGGTGGTACTGTCCGATGCAAAGGTCATTGAGGGCAAACAGGTAACAGGTTATGTAGGGTACGCTGAGAAATTGATTGGCGGCATCTTCAAGGATGAAGTCGTCGTAGCTGACCAGAATCTCGTTACAAGCCAAGGGCCTGCAACACCTTATCCATTTGCATACAAAATTGCAGAAATCTTCGGCAAAGATACATCAGGCCTACGTGAAAAGATGTTATACAACTTTGCCGGAGGCAAGTAAAGACAGCTAAGAGGGCGGGGGAATCATATGAAAACAGAGGAATTGGCTAAGGAGATTATCGCTAACATTGGACAGGATAATATTACGTATGCCACGCATTGTGCAACCAGATTGAGATTCAACGTAAAAGATGAGTCTCAGGTTAACTTGAAAGCGCTTGATCGACTGGAAGGTGTCCTGCGAGCCCAGTTTAACAGTGGTCAGTTACAGATCATCATTGGCGCAAAAGTGAAAAGCGTTTTTGACGCAGTAAGTGAAAAGCTTGACTTGGAAAATCAGGACATTGAAGTGAAAGCAGTACAACAAAAAAAGAATGTGATTTCCCGAGTCGTGGAAACGGTGGCAGGTATATTCGGGCCAGTCATTCCAGTGTTGATTGGGTGCGGTATGGTGAAGTCTGTGCTTGCAATCCTGACGACAATGAATCTTCTTGAGACAACAAGTGGTGCGTACCAAACCTTTAGTCTGATTAGCGATCTTATTTTCTATTTTTTCCCCTTCTTCCTTGCAGTCAGCGCGGCCAAGAAGTTCAAAACCAACGAATATCTGGCTGTGGCCCTTGCCGGGGCTTACATGTATCCCACCATTATGGAAGGTGCAGCAAAAGTGGCAGAGACGGGTGTTACCAGTTTAAGCTTTTTCGGCCTTCCATTATTGCTCGTGAACTATAAATCAACGATCATTCCGATTATTATTTCGGTTTGGGTGATGAGCTACGTCTACCGGTTTGTTAATAAGCGAATACCCGATATGTTTAAAATTTTGTTTGTGCCAATGATTGTGTTGTTCATTATGGTTCCACTTGGATTAATTGTTTTCGGACCTTTAGGAACCTACTTCGGCAGTGGAGTTGCTCAAATTGTAACGTATTTGTATACGGTGAATGGCGTCATTGGTGCATTTTTATTTGGAACATTCAGACCCCTTCTAATTATATTTGGCATGCATTACGCGATTACTCCAATTAACAGCCAGCTGATTGCTGAATATGGATACTCGGTAATTTCACCTGCAAACTTGACTGGAAATCTGGCTCAAGCCGGGGCATGTATTGGTGTATTCCTCTTATTGAAACATAAAGCGAGCAAATCCAGTGCTTTATCCAGTGGTGTAACGGCGATGTTTGGTATTACCGAACCGGCTATCTTCGGATTCAACCTTAAGTACAAGCGTCCTTTTATCTGTGCGATGCTTGCAGGAGGTATCGGAGCAGCTTACATCAATTTCTGGGGTGGAGGAGCAACGGCTCTGATTCTGCCAGGTATCCTGGCCTTGCCAACCTATATCGCTGACAGTTATATACACATCATTATCGGGGTAGCAATCAGCATTACGCTTGCACTGGTTGCCGTCTTGATCTGGGGAATTGAAGAAGAGATTCCAGCTCCAGTTACTGCAAGTGTTGGCAATGGAACAGATGGTTCTGCTGCCGCTAATGCGAGTGCGGCGACCTCAGAATCTCATGCTTTGACTCGACCAACCGGAACAATGATTGTTGGCTCTCCAATTAACGGGATAGTTAAAAATATAACTGAAATCGACGATCCCATCTTTGCTCTGGGGAGCGGTGCTGCAGTTGAATCAATCGACGGCAAAGTATACGCCCCATTTGACGGAAAGGTTGTATCGCTGTTCCCAACCAAACATGCCATTGGACTGATGTCGAATGAGGGTGTGGAAATGCTTGTTCATGTAGGGATAAATACAGTCAAGTTGAAAGGAAAGCATTTCACGGCTTATGTGCAGCAGGATCAGGTGATTAAGCAAGGAGATCTGCTGATCGAATATGATCATGAAGCTATTCGGGCAGCAGGATTTGATACGGTCGTGCCCATCATTATATCGAATACTTTTGAATATCAGAGTGTTGAGCAGATTGCTGAGGATCGGGTTGTCCAAAACGAAGCATTGTTACGCATTCACGCTTAGAGGTGGTTAATATGAGTAAATTATCTGATGACTTTCTTTGGGGAGGCGCTGCAGCGGCCAACCAGTTAGAAGGTGGATGGAATGAGGGCGGCAAAGGAGTCAGTGTTGCAGATGTCATGACAGCAGCAACACATGGCTTGGAGCGAAGAATTACACAGGGAATTGAGGAAAATGTATATTACCCTAGTCATCAGGCTAGTGATTTTTATACAAGATACAAGGAAGATATTCAGTTGTTTCATGAGATGGGATTCAAATGCTTTCGAACCAGCATCGCGTGGACTCGGATATTTCCAAACGGAGATGAGACGGAACCGAATGAGGAAGGTCTGCAATTCTATGATGACTTGTTTGACACCTGTTTGGCATACGGGATTCAGCCAGTAGTCACCATATCTCACTTCGAAATGCCATATCATCTAGTGACGGAATATGGGGGATGGCGCAATCGTAAATTGATTGACTTTTACTTAAACTTCTGCGAAGCAGTCTACACCAGATATCGGACAAGGGTTAAGTACTGGATGACGTTTAACGAAATCAATATGATTGTGCGCAAGCCATGGAAGCCGGGAGGTATTCAGTGGAACGATGGGGAAAACAAACTTCAGACCATGTACCAGGCTGCGCATTATATGCTGATAGCCAGTGCCAAAGCAGTCAAGCTTGGTAAAGAGATCAACCCAGACTTTATGATCGGCGGCATGTTCCTTCATCCAACATCATACGCAGCTACATGCGACCCTGATGATGTGCTTGCCCAGGTCAAAAAACTTCAACAAGCTTACTTCTTTCTCGATGTACATGTCAGAGGCAAATATCCACGCTCATATTATGGGTTCCTGAAGCAGCATCAATTGGAAATTGAAACTGCTCCTGAGGATGAATTGATTCTGAGAGAAGGAACCGTAGATTATATCGGATTCAGTTATTACTCCAGCTCTGTCGTTATGGCTAATCCAACCGATCAGGACAAGAGTGAGGGGAATGAAATAAGCGGTTATAAAAATCTGCTCTTGCCTGCCAGTGAATGGGGATGGCAGATTGATCCGGTAGGTCTCCGGATTACATTAAACTGGCTGTATGATAAGTATCAGATCCCGCTATTTATTGTAGAGAATGGTTTAGGCGCAGTGGATACGCTCGAAGAGGATGGGTCAGTGCATGATCCATATCGGATTGATTACCTTAGACAGCATGTGAGTGAGATGAAAAAAGCGATTCTGGAAGACGGAGTTGAAGTGATAGGTTACACTCCTTGGGGTTGCATAGACCTTGTCAGTGCCGGAACAGGAGAGATGAAAAAGAGATATGGCTTAATCTATGTCGATAAAGACAATGATGGAAAGGGTTCATTAAAGCGAGTTAAAAAAGATTCTTTCTACTGGTATAAAGAATGTATTAAAAGTCAAGGGAAGATAATATAACACTTCGTCAAGTACACGAATGATCAATTAAAAGCCCTTGTCTCCATCGGCAACAACTGGAGACAAGGGCTTAAGCTTTTTCAAAGTTTTACCCGAAATTTATTAGGGATTTTTTTTACTGGTGCTTGCTGAGAATATCAAATATGATCTTGGCATTATCTGTGTTGTCGATCAAACCGGCGAAGCGATGACTTGCCGGACCGTAGGCATAGACCGGAACATCTTCACCTGTATGTCCACCTGTTGTCCAGCCGGTATATGAACGGTTATCAATAATCGCTTCAATAGCATTATCAATCTTTGTTACATCCGCACTTTTGGCTGCTTCGTTCACCGATTGAATCTCTTCAGGTTTCAACTCCAGTTTGAGATAACTTTTCAGTGTTTCTTCAACCGAAGCACCTTTTGCAATTTGTGCTGCCATGAAGTCAGGTGTGCGCAGTGCAGCTTTGATTGGGTCTACGAAGAAGTTGTATTCTCCGTCTTTTCCAAGCGTAAGTCCGCCCGTGGAGTGGTCGGCAGTAGCTACGACAAGTGTTTCACCGTCTTTTTTGGCAAAATCAATAGCTGCCTGAAATGCTGCTGCGAAATCATCCATTTCACTCATCGCGCCAACGATATCATTATCATGTCCTGCCCAGTCGATCTGGCTGCCTTCGACCATTAGAAAGAATCCTTTGTCGTTCGAACTGAGGCGATCAATCGCTGTATTGGTCATCTCAGCTAATGATGGAGTTGCAGCAGTACGATCAATCAACTTGTCCAGCCCTCCGTCCGCAAACAGTCCAAGAACTTGTTGATTCTTATCAGCAAGGAGAGAGGAACGATCCGTCACATAGCTGAAACCGGCCTTCTGGAACTCCTTCGTCAGGTCACGACCCTCACGTACAAAATTGGATTTCCCTCCACCCAGAAGTACATCCACCTTATGCTTGCCATTAATCAACTCATCATAATAATCGTCCGCAATAGCATCCATATTTTTTCGACTGATATCATGGGCACCAAATGCAGCTGGTGTGGCATGAGTGATCTCCGATGTAGCCACGAGTCCGGTGGCTTTCCCGTTTTCTTTGGCCTGCTCAAGTACGGTTTTGACTTCCTTCTGCTCAGGGTCAACCGCAATGGCCGCATTGTATGTTTTCACGCCCGCGGACATGGCCGTTGCCGCGGAAGCGGAATCCGTTACATTTTGTTTATCATCATCCGGATAGGTCATTTGTGCTCCAACCAGATAAGGGTCGAATACGGTTTTATCCATGCCCTTCGTCGAAGGATCATCTTTCATATAACGGTAGGCGGAAGTATAAGAGGTCCCCATGCCATCCCCAATGAGGAAGATGATGTTCTTGATTTGTTTTTTCTCCACACTTACAGCTTGAACCGCACTTGCTTGTCCTGCAGACAAGAGAGTAGAAGCCGATACAGCCAGAGTCAGCGCTACCGCTGGTAATACTCTTTTGGATAATTTCACAATGATTCCTCCTCATAATATCTCAACAACAAAAATGAATGCATGAATCTATATTCATTTGTTCATCATTAAGAAGGTTAGCATTTATATGTAAATGAAAACCAAGAACTTTGTATACCTGATGTAAATTAAACAAATATACGGCGATAACTTTAATTTCTTTGCATGAGGAGCAAGTCAAACATTCCAATCAGGACAATATATTTCCTGCGATAGATTCACATGATCTTCTACATACGAGATTACAAAAATATACTTATTCCGCTGTTTTTGAAGTATGATACAACATAAGTAGAACGCTTTCATTTTTTATATTACTGTTAGTATACAATCAATTTCATTTTCAGGAGGCTCTTTACCATTGACCAAAACAACTCCAAATTATGATGGGTATCTCTTTGTACATTTTATTGGCGAACAACCAGACGGAGAGCAGGTTTATTTCTCCTATAGCGAGGATGGTCTTCACTGGAAGGACCTTAATGGCGGCTCACCTGTGCTGTTTTCCGACCTTGGAGAAAAGGGGGTACGGGACCCGTTTCTGGTTCGTTCAGTCAAGGATAATAAATTTTATCTGATTGCTACGGATCTCCGCATCGCAAGCGGCAAAGGATGGAGTCATGCTGTTAATGCCGGGAGCCGTGACGTAATTATATGGGAATCCAGCAATCTCGTGAACTGGTCATCCCCATGGAACGTTACACTAGGTGTTGAGGGCGCTGGATGTGTCTGGGCACCGGAAGCTGTCTATGATGAAATGGCAGATGAGTTTCTTGTATTCTGGGCTTCTGCGACGCAGGAACCTCAGGAGCAAGAACGAAAACAAAAAATATACAGTGCTCGTACAAAAGACTTTCGTACGTTCTCTGCATCGGAAAAATACATTGAGCGTGATAATCATATTATTGATACAACGATTCTTCCTGCGGATGGCTCTTATTATCGATACTCCAAGGATGAAACAACCAAAAACATACGGGTAGAAAAAGGAGACTCTCTCGACAAAGGGGCATTTGTTACACTTCAAGCTCCGGTACTGGAGGCTATGGCAGGTGTGGAGGGACCTCAAATCTTTAAATTCAATGACCGGGAGGAATGGTGCCTGATTGTTGATCGATTTGCTGAAGGCAAGGGTTATCTTCCTCTGCTGACTACGGATCTGGGAAGTGGAGAATTCCGAATCGTCCCTGATGGTAAATTCGATATGGGATCAACTCAAAAGCGGCATGGAAGTGTCCTGCCAATCACAGCTGAGGAGTGCAGCCGGCTTCTCGTGGCTTTTGGGGATGGTCATCAGGTGCTTCCCGGACAATATGCCGATCCTGATGTCGCACAGTTTGGGGATCGTTACTATATGTATCCCACCACAGATGGCTTCGAGGGGTGGTCGGGGACACAGTTCAAAGTGTTTTCTTCTTCAGACCTGAAGCATTGGCAAGATGAAGGTGTTATCCTTGATCTGGGAACAGAGGATGTAGCTTGGGCAACCGGTAATGCCTGGGCACCGGCAATAGCCAACCGTAACGAAAAGTTCTATTTTTATTTCTGCGGCAAAATGCTGAACGGCGACAGTGCCATTGGCGTTGCTGTAGCAGATACACCGATTGGTCCATTTCTGGCCGAGTCGCAGCCTTTAATCACAATGGAGCAGTTGAAACGTCTGGGCATTACTATGGGCCAAGCTATTGATCCCTCCATCTATGTCGAAGATGATGGAAGACCGTATCTGCTATTTGGCAATGGACATGGTGCCATTGTGGAGCTTGGTGAAGACATGATAAGTGTCGTTGAGGACACAATGAGCAATCTGGCAGGCTTGCATGATTTTCGTGAGGCGGTAACCGTGTTGAAGCAGGGTGGACTATACCACTTTACATGGTCCTGTGATGACACAGGTAGCGAAGACTATCATGTGAATTATGGTACGGCAGAGCAATTATATGGTCCAATTACCTATCGATACCCAATCCTGAGCAAAAATGTGGAGAAGAGCATGCTGGGAACAGGTCATCACTGTATCTTTAATGAAAATGAAACCGGTCAACTACGGATTGCCTATCACCGTTTTGTAACGCCACTATCCAGATTTTCATCTGGAAAGGGGTATCACCGCGAAATATGTATGGACCCGATTCTTTTTGGTAAGTACGGACTGATTCAGCCGGTCATACTCTAACATAAGATGTTCAATTAAATCGCTATTTAATGAAGGCTTGATACAGCATGAATGCCTGTCAAATGTCGCTTTTAGCGGTTTTGGCAGGCATTTATCATCCACCTGGAACAAGCAAAGCCGTAGGGTTGAGCGGGTATGCGACTTATTAAACGCATTAATTCCAGAATACATTTGACAGACGAATCAATAAATCGTATTATTACGATATAACGATTTAGGAGGAATACTTTTGAACACTCCCGCTTTTGACAGCAATAACATTAAACAGTTCGATGAACCAGCTAATCTGCTGAAAGCTTTATCTCACCCCATTCGTTTATGCATTGTGCGGGGATTGATGATGAAAAAAAAATGTAATGTTTCTTATATGCAGGAATGTCTGGATCTTCCCCAATCAACAGTCTCACAACACCTCCAGAAGCTTCGTAGTGCAGGTATTGTTGCTACGGAGCGAAATGGTCTTGAAGTGAACTATGTGCTTGCCGATCAACGGGTTGAACAGATTATTAAAACTTTATTTGAAAAGGATGATTGTGAATCATGAGCAAAAAAGTACTAATAGTTGGCGGTGTAGCTGGAGGGGCATCTGCAGCTGCACGTCTTCGCCGTCTGGATGAACATGCCGAGATTATTATCTTTGAGAAGGGACCCTATATCTCATTTGCCAATTGTGGATTACCTTATTATATAGGTGGCACAATCGATGATCGAGAGCGTCTGCTGGTGCAAACGCCAAAAGGGATGGCAGATCGCTTTTGTATCGATGTGCGTACAAGAAGTGAGGTTATAGCTATCGATTCGCAGAAGCGAGTGGTTAAGATACAGTCCCAGGAGCGCGGTGCATATGAAGAAAGTTATGACGAGTTGATATTGTCACCAGGTGCTAAACCGATCATTCCCGATCTGCCGGGCAAGGACAATCCACTAATTTATACCGTACGAAGTATTCCAGATATTGATCGGATCAAAGACCAGGTAAGTTCGTCTAACAACCGATCTGCGATCGTAATAGGCGGTGGGTTTATAGGCGTGGAAATGGCTGAGAATTTAAAGGAAGCTGGTCTGGATGTAACCCTGATTGAGGGGAACGCACAAGTACTCACACCCTATGATACCGAGTTAGCAGCCGCATTAGCACAGGAAATGGAGAATCATGGTGTAAACCTGCTGTTTTCCAAACGTGTTCAGGGATTTCATTCCCTAGAGCAGGGCATAGGGGTTGAACTTGCCGATGGTCATGTGTTGACAGCTGACATGGTTATTCTTGCGATAGGCGTAACGCCGGACACCTATTTTTTGAAAGATAGCGGAGTTTCGCTGGGTGCACGTGGACATATTATCGTAAATGAAGCCTTGGAAAGTAGTGTGCCACATATCTATGCTGTTGGGGATGCCATCGAAGTAACGGAAACCATACATGGTACGAAGGCAACGATACCACTTGCCGGACCTGCCAACAAACAAGGTCGTATTGTTGCCGACCGTATCGCAGGGCTTCCTTCTACCTATAGAGGAACACAAGGTACGTCCATTATCAAAGTATTTGGAATGACCGCAGCGACGACAGGCAGTAATGAAAAAACACTACAGCGTCTCGGCATGGACTATCAAACCGTTATCGTACACCCTGCTTCTCATGCATCGTATTATCCGGGTTCAAGTGCAATTACTCTTAAACTGCTGTTTACTCCGGAAGGCAAAATTTTAGGCGCACAAGCAGTCGGTTATGATGGAGTGGATAAACGAATTGATGATATTGCTGTAGCCATTCATTTCGGAGGACATGTCCGGGATTTAACAGAGCTTGAACTGAGTTACGCGCCACCTTATTCTTCTGCCAAAGATCCCGTGAATATGGCTGGATATGCAGCAGAGAATATGATCACCGGACGTGTTCAGACGTTCACCTATAATCAACTGGCTGATCGTCAGCCGGGGCAGTCGATACTTCTGGATGTTCGCAGTGAAATTGAGCATCAGAATGGTCATATTCCGGATTCACTCTCTATTCCAGTTGATGAACTTCGTCAACGTTTAGATGAATTAGACCGATCCAAAGAAATCTGGCTATACTGTCAAGTCGGCTTACGTGGTTACACTGCTTCGCAAATTTTGCGTCAGCATGGTTTTAGTGTAAAAAACTTGAGTGGTGGTTATAAAACATACCGTCAAGCCCAGTTTAAGCCTGCTCCATTTTCTGCTGCAAAACAAGATCATCATGATCCTGTGATAGACGCAAAGGAAAAGGAGTCTATTCCCACTTCCTTAACACAGCCGCAACGTATTGATCATGAGTTGAACGTCTGTGGATTAAGTTGTCCTGGTCCGCTAATTCAGGTTAAGCAGAAAATGGATAAACTCTCGAACGGGGAAACCCTTCGCGTGAAAGCTTCCGATCCAGGATTCTATGAAGATGTCAAAGCATGGGCGACAATGTCGGGTTCCACAATCTTGCAGTTGGAAAGACTGAAAGGCGGTACGATTGAGTCTGTCATTGTAAAAAATACAGCACAACCCGTATCGGATTCCCCCATCAGCGATCCTGCCAGCACGATGGTTGTTTTCAGTGGTGATCTGGATAAAGCGATCGCCTCACTCATTATTGCTAATGGGGCAGCAGCGAGTGGACGGAAAGTAATCCTATTTTTCACTTTTTGGGGATTGAGTATTATTCGTAAGCAGCAACCGCAGAAGTTATCCAAAACTATGATCGGCCGTATGTTTGATATGATGCTGCCTCGCGGGAGCCAGAAGCTTGGCATGTCCAAAATGAATATGCTTGGAGCAGGCCCGAAGATGATCCGTGGTTTGATGAAAAAACATCATGTGCCGTCGTTGGAGGAATTGATTGAGAGCGCAATTACACAAGGAGTAGAGATCGTTGCCTGCCAAATGTCCATGGATTTAATGGGAATTCAGCGTGAAGAATTAATAGATCAAGTCAAAATTGGTGGCGTAGGTTACTATCTTGGACAAGCATCACAAGCCAATCATAATCTGTTTATTTAAAAAAATTAGTAATGCTGAGCAGGATAATTGAATGCGTACCGAGAGAATGCCACGATGAGTGGCATTTTTTTGTTCAAAAATAATGAACGTTTCATTCAAAAACGGTTCTTTGACTTACATTTAACAGCAACATAGAGTGATGACAAGGACGGTGGTTGATTTTAGCTAGGCAAATGAGAAGCATATACACCCTTGACTTTCCCCTGTACGGGAAACTATATACTCGCATTATGTTAAAAGATTGGAGATGATATGTTGTTCAAAATCAGTGCGTTTTCCAAGCTAAGTAGGGTCTCATTAAAAACACTGCGTTATTATGACCAGATTGGCATACTTAAGCCGAGAAAGGTAGATCACGATACGGGTTACCGTTACTATTCCGCAGATCAGCTTCTCGAGCTTAACCGAATCTTCATTTATAAAGAATTGGGGTTCACGTTGCCACAAATCACACAGCTGTTACAGGAGCATATTACATTGGAGAATATTCAAGGCATGTTTAAGCTAAAAAGAAGCGAAATTCAGCAGGTTATCGATACGGAACAAGCCAAACTCGTCCGGATTGAGGAACGCATGCAGCTTATAGAGGAAGAGGGGCACGTCGAAACTGGGCAAGAAATCCGAATCAAAGAGGAAGGTGCTCGGCAGTTTCTTTTTCAGACAGGTTGTGGGAGGGAAGAGGATATCCCGAGTTTATTTCATCAGTTTGATCAATCATTAACAAAAGAAATGCGCCAACTGATCGACGGACCTCAGGTTGTTTTGTGGAAAGAAATCGCAGGACAAGAGGAAGAGTTCGAGTTTGAAATAGGTTACTTCTTAACCTGTGAGCTGCGATCACCTCCCGACCCATTTCAACGGCGGACTCTTCCTGCCGAGCCCATGATGGCCACCATAGCTTATCGTTCCAATGCCACCTTTGCCTGTAAAGCCTGTGTTCATCTAGCTACATGGATTGAGAATAATAACTATCAGATCAAGGAGAACGGAGCTGGTAGGGAATTATATTTACCCTTATCTCAAGAACAAGATGTACAGTTTATAGAAATACAAATTCCAATACTAAATAGATAACTAGAGAAGACGGAGTGGATTAAAGTGAAAAATAAATGGATTATATATATCTTGGCATTAGCTGTTTTTCTGATCGGAACCCTTGAATACATTATTACAGGAGTCATAGAAATGATCGCCTCAGACCTGAGCGTATCTACTTCCGAAGTGGGTTTACTGGTGACTGTATTCGCTCTGGCAGCGGCCATTATCGCTCCGATTCTCATTGCAATTACAATAAATATGGATCGCAAGAAGTTACTGTTGTCTGCCCTCAGTGTGTTTATTGCCAGCAACGGACTTATGCTTGTTGACCTTTCTTACGAAACTTTACTATGGGTGCGAATTATTCAAGGTGCTAGCGGAGGAGTGGCTACCGTAGTAGCGATGGCCGTATCGACACGACTGGTTGAAAAAGAAAAAAGAGGCAATGCCATCGGCATCATTTTGATGGGGCTAAGCAGTTCGCTAGTGCTCGGTGTCCCATTGGGCACATTTTTTAGTGAAATGTTTGGATGGAGAGTTCTATTTATATTCATTGGATTGTTAAGTGTTCTTCCATTACTTATTATCTACAAAAAGGTTCCGGCAATCAAAGAGGAAGAAAAGATCACCCTCAGAATGCAGCTCTCCATTTTAAAAAATCCACTCATTCTGACTGCCTTGCTTATTACATTATTGTATATCGGCGGCTATTCGACACTGTTCACGTATATTACGCCTTTCTTGCAAGCCACATCCACTCTTACTATGACCGAGATAAGCGGTGTTCTGTTTCTCGCGGGAATTTGCAGCTTTGTCGGATCAAAAGTGGGCGGACAATTGGCAGACGCAAAGGGATCAAAGTTTACAATTTGTCTAGGCCTTCTGTTACAAGGCGTAACTCTGCTTTTGTTTGCTCTAGCTGGAGTTAATCTTATGATGTTAATCTTGGTTTTAATGATTTTTATGTTAGCAACGTGGAGCATATCTCCGGCCCAGCAACTATATCTGGTTACACTGGCACCTCGTAATCCCGACATTGCCCTTAGCGTAAATACGTCATTTATCCAGTTTGGTTTTGCACTGGGATCTGGATTAGGTGGGATTGTGATCAGTCGTACATCTGTCCTGTACTTAAATTGGTTGGGGTTTGGAGCTGTAGGAATTGCTTTACTTCTTGCCATACTGCTATTTAAGAAATCGAGAAGCAGAACTGGAACTCCAGATCCAGTGTAATTTCAGTGATGGGTAATTCTTGCTTATAAGTAAAATAAAAAGATCTCTTCAGCATTCACTGCTCAAGAGATCTTTTTGGTGTATAACAAAGTTAATATTTTTGGAGTTAGATGTAAAATATAGCTCATATATTATTCAATGGATAAATTTTTAATAACGATTAACAACCGGCAAGATTCTTTTCTGGACTGATCAGTTCAGATATGTTATATTTCTGAAACGGGAGGTGTTACTTATCGCCAGGACTAAAGAATTTGACAAAAATCAAGCGTTACACGAAGCGATGCTGTTGTTTTGGAAAAAAGGATACGAGGCTGCTAGTATACCGGATTTACTGGAAGTGATGGGCATTAGCCGATCCAGCCTTTATGATACTTTTTCCGACAAGCAAACCTTGTATAGAGATGCCCTGGAGCATTATAAAAAAGGGAGTTCCAATAAACAGACCATTCTTGAACAAGCGTCCAACGTTAGAGAAGGAATTCTTCAATTTTTTGAGTATCATATTGCTTCAGCATACGATACCAGCCTACCGGGCGGATGTTTTGTAACAAATACAGCAACAACATTGGAGTCACCAGATGAACAGATAAATGTCTTGATACAGACTAGTTTTTCGGATTTGGAACAAGCATTTTGCGAGCTTTTGGAAAAGGGCCAACAATCGGGAGAGATAGATAAAACAACAGATATCAAAACATTGTCTTATTTATTGCTGAATTTACATCAAAGCATAAATATTATGGCCAAAACAGGTCAAAATCCAGAACGTGCAAAAGAGATGATTAGCTTTGTAATTGCAGGGATATAATTTTTTTTAGCAATATTGGAATGATTGTTCCGTTATTATATTCCTCATATTTTGAAGGTGCCATTTGAAAAGTATCTGCAAGACCATAATTTTTTTAATCATTCTGGAACATTCATTCCGTTATCGAAACATTCCATCAACAATAAGGAGATGCAACCAATGAAGGTATCGTTTATTGGACTTGGTAATATGGGGCTTCCAATGGCACAAAACCTGTTGAACGCGGGGTATGAATTAGTCATCTTTAATCGGACCCCTGAAAAAGCTGAACCATTAATAAAACAGGGAGCACGGTATGTCCAAACACCTCTAGAGGCAGCGAAAGAAAGCAATCTTGTAATTACCATGTTATCTGATGATGCTGCTTTGAGAGAGATTGTCGAGGGACCACATGGAGTTCTGAACGGATTATCTGAAAATGGAATTCACGTATCTGCCAGTACGATCAGCGTAGATCTGGCTCGAAAATTATCCGCTTTGCATGCGGAGAGACACCAGCACTTTGTGTCTGCCACCGTAATGGGGCGCCCGGATGCCGCTAAAGCAGCTACATTGCGCATTATTTTAGCTGGTCCGGAACATGCAAGACAACGAGTACTTCCCATGTTAACAGTACTAAGTCAAGAGATATTTGAGATTGGGGATCATGGCGAAGAAGGTAACATTGTCAAAATAGGCGTTAACTTTCTAATTGCTTCAATGCTGGAAGCTTTGTCGGAAGCGCAGCTCATGGTTGAAAAGCACGGTATTAAGCCGTCCCGATATATCGATGTTGTGAATGCTCTTTTTCAATCTCCGGTATATCAGAACTATGGCGCGATCATGACCGAACAGCGGTTTGAACCAGCCGGTTTTAATATGAAGCTCGGGTTAAAGGATGTTGCATTAGCTATCGAGGCAGCCAAGTCAGTTCAAGCTCCACTACCTTTAGGTCAGCTTATTCATCAACACCTCTCTGAAGGAATTACCCATGGTTATGGTGAGTTGGATTGGACGGCTTTAATCCGTTGTCTTGAGCATTCCTCTTAAGGAAAGAAAATCTAAGGAGAGATTAATTATGGAAATAGGTGTTACTTCATTCGTAGAAACAAAGCCTGATACTAAGACCGGAGTTGTGATGAGTCACGCACAGCGATTGCGAGAAGTCGTGGAAGAAATCGTCCTTGCAGATCAGGTAGGACTTGATGTGTTTGGCATAGGTGAGCATCATCGTGATGATTATGCAGCATCTTCACCAGCAATGGTGTTGTCCGCTGCCGCGCCCCTCACAAAACGGATTCGATTGACAAGTGCTGTGACGGTCCTATCTTCAGCAGATCCTGTCCGTGTGTTTCAGGATTTTGCCACGCTTGACGGTCTCTCCAATGGACGTGCCGAGATTATAGCGGGTCGAGGTTCCTTCATTGAGTCCTTTCCACTGTTTGGTTATAACCTGCATGACTACGAGGATTTATTTAATGAAAACATTGAATTGCTTCTTAAATTACGGGAATCCGAGAAAGTAACATGGAATGGAGGCCATCGACCAGCGATACATAATCTGGGGGTATACCCGCGTCCTGTTCAGAATTCTATACCTGTATGGATTGGTAGCGGAGGTACTCAGGAGTCTGCCATACGTGCTGGAATTCTAGGTCTGCCACTAGTTCTGGCAATTATCGGTGGTAATCCAACGAAATTTGCGCCACTTGTAGAACTGTATAAAAAGGCGGCAACTCATGCTGGTCATGATGTATCACAGCTTCGGGTAGGTTCACATTCTATCGGATTTGTTGCAGAAGATACAGAAAAGGCCGCAGAACTCTTTTTCCCGTCCACTCAGTACGGCATGAATAAACTCGGCAAAGAGCGGGGGTGGGCATATTACGATCGTTCCAGCTATGACGCTGCCCGCAGCTCTGATGGTGCGTTGTATGTAGGGGATCCGGAAACAGTTGCTCAAAAAATTATTCATCTGCGCAAGCATGTAGGAATTACACGTTTCATGATGTATGTTCCCTTAAGCACGATGCCACATGAGTTGGTAATGCAGGCTATAGAACTGCTCGGTAAAGAGGTTGCACCGCGAGTACGAGAGGAAATTTCCAAGTGGGAAGCTGAAATGAGATAAGGATTAACTAAAAAACATAAATGAACGAATTCATTATTATATTTGGAGGAATTATCATGAGTATTGAGACACGTATATTACCAGAATTAAGAGAGGTATATTCACAATTTCCAGGGTTTGAATTGGAGAAAAATTTAGAGTGGAGCAGAAACTTAGTATCGGCTGCATCGGTGAAAAAATCAGAGCATGTAAACACAACTAGCCGGAAAATTCCGAGGGATGGAGGTGAGATGCTGGTCAAAATTTATGAGCCAGCCGAACGAACGAATGATTTACTACCAGCCATGTTATGGATTCATGGGGGTGGGTACGTGTTAGGACATCCAGATATGGACGACAAATTGTGCGAACGTTTTGTTCAGACAGCAGAATGTATTGTCGTATCAGTCGATTATAGGCTCGCTCCTGAGCACCCTTATCCTGCGGGGATTGAAGATTGTTATGCTGGATTGGTATGGATGACGGAGGAAGCAGCAATGCTTGGCATTGATGTGAATCGGGTTGCGATTGCCGGTGCTAGCGGTGGCGGAGGACTGACAGCAGCACTCGCGCTGATGGCACGTGATAAAGGAGGTCCGTCTATTATCTTCCAAATGCCATTGTATCCGATGTTAGATAATCGTAACATCACGCCATCTAGTCATGAGATTACAGAAGAGGGTTCAATCTGGAACCGAACGGACAACGTGGCTGCTTGGAATATGTACCTTGGTGAGGAGAACGATATCAGTGGAAGTTCTTCTTATGCAATACCTTCGAGAGCAGAGAGCTTGGCCGGATTGCCACCAGCCTATACTTGTGTAGGTCAGCTCGATCTATTCCGAGACGAGACGATGGAGTATGTGGCACGATTAGCACAAGCAGGTGTGGATGTAGAATTTCACCTCTATCCAGGTTGCTTCCACCTTTTCGAAATTCTTGCTCCAGAAACAGAAGTGAGTCAACGTACTGTTAAGGGTTATATGGATGCAATGGCTCGTGCTCTTCATCCCAATAGAACCCTTAATTAAGGATTGATGAATCAGAACCTTTTAAGTTAAAGAAAATTTATAATAGGAAACTTTATGTCAGAAGAAGTCACTAAATTAGTGACTTCTTTTGTTTGGAGACATAAGTATAGATAAATAATCCAAAAAGTTCGAAATGGGGTTAAGCTGCAGGATTCCAATCAGGAAGACTCTTGGATTTGGTCTTTCCAATGTAATCAATCTGTTCAATCCAGAAGTGATTATTGTTGGTGGAGGAATGTCGGCAGCCGGTGACCGCTTGCTGAATACAGTACGTGACACGGTTAAAAATCATGCATTGCATCTCTCATCCGGTGTATGTCCTATCGTACAAGCAAAGTTAGGTGGGCAAGCAGGAACGATCGGCGCGGCTGCATATGCAAAAAATAAGATGCCATTATAAGGTATCACAATATGATAATTGATCAATCATGCTTGAGAATATGTCATTGCATCATACAGTCTAAAACCTTAACTTAAAATGACAGCAGAGAACGCTAACAACCTCGATGACGTTTATACCGATTGAATGGCTAAGGTATGTGTAAACGCCCATTGGACAGAGTGGGAATTTTTCCATTGATCTAAAGCACATCCCCCTTAAAAGTGAGATTTATATCCCAACTCTGTTAAGTCAGCCGGGACACCTTCACGTCGTTTATGAAACTGTTTAGGCGAGGAACCGGTCATTTGTTTGAACTGCCTGCAAAAATGCTCGACATTACGGTAACCGCATCGATCGGCAATCTCTGCAACCGTATACAAATGATGTCTGAGATATTCTTTGGCCAAACGTATTCTGCTATGAATAACATCCTCCATACACGAGAGGCCAAACGATTTCTTGTACATCAACTGCAAGTACCCCGGACTGACGTTTATGATCTTCGCCATTTCTGATATTGTCCAAGGATGGCTGGGATGGTTATGAATTGCCGTTCGAAGCTTCAACAGAGGATAGTGCTGAGGACTAATATCCTCTTGGACACAAGACTCAAGCAATTTATTGAACAAGGTTCGCAGCAGGCAATTGATGGATGATTCCCGGTAATCGTTCTGAAAAGAATGCTCTGCAACAAGCAATTGGAACAGCTTATGACAGTATTCCGGATCATCCAGTGGGAAAGGTGTGCCTGGCGGAAGGGAGGTATCGGTTACAAACGGTTCATCACTTTCAAAACGAATCCAATCATTTATATAGCGCTCTGAACAAGCCCGATAATATATTTTTTGATACGGTTTGAAAAGTACAGCACAATGAGCCGGGTATTCCTTAAGTTGTCCATCAACCCAAAACTGGGCAGGGGTCTGTGTAATGACTAATAACCAGGCATCATGCCCTTCAGGGATATCAAAAACAAAATGATTCTGATGTACCGCGTCACATTCAACGTAAAAAATAGATGTCATGGTTCTTCCCCTTTATCTTTAAGTTGTAGAAAAGAATAACCCATACACTACTTAAGCTATTTTCTATTATACGAGAGTTATCTTTATTTCATAGAACGAATGTACTATTACAATTATATGAGGAGTGTAGCTGGAATGAACAAGCAGGGGTTCAACCCATATCTTCCATCCTGGGAGTACGTACCTGATAGTGAGCCTTATGTATTCAATGAAAGAGTGTATGTGTATGGTTCACATGACCGTTTTAACGGACATGCCTTCTGTCTGAACGATTATGTATGCTGGTCTGCACCGGTGAATGACCTGGGGAATTGGAGAAATGAAGGGGTGATCTACCGAAAAACAGATGACCCGTTGAATCCGAATGGCCATATGTGCTTGTATGCGCCAGATGTTACGCTGGGTCCTGATGGGCGGTATTATCTGTATTATGTGCTCGATAAGGTACCCGTTGTTTCGGTGGCTGTATGTGATGCACCTGCTGGCAAATATGAATTCTATGGTTATGTACAATATGGCGACGGCACTCGTCTGGGCGAAAGAGAAGGGGACGAGCCCCAGTTCGATCCCGGCGTGATGACTGAAGGACAGCACACTTATCTGTATACCGGCTTCTGTGCGGCCGGAGACCAATCAAGACATGGCGCGATGGCCACGATGCTAGGTCCGGATATGCTGACGATTGTAGAAGAACCCATATTCGTAGCACCGAGCGAGCCTTACAGTGAGGGCAGCGGTTATGAGGGCCATGAATTTTTTGAGGCGCCTTCCATTCGGAAGAGAGGTGATACCTACTATCTGGTGTATTCCTCCATCGTTATGCATGAATTATGTTATGCCACCAGTCGATTTCCAAATAAAGGATTTACATATCAGGGCGTCATCGTAAGCAACTGTGATCTCCATATCGACTCCTACAAACCTACTGACAAACCCATGTATTATGGAGGCAATAACCATGGCAGCATTGTGGAGATCAACGGAGACTGGTATGTCTTCTATCACCGTCATACCAATGGGGACGCATTCAACCGGCAGGGCTGTATTGAGAAGATATCTTTTGAAGAGGACGGCAGCATTCCTCAGGTGGAAATGACCTCCTCTGGTCCAAGTGGGAGACCGCTTGAAGGAAAAGGCGAGTACCCCGCATATCTTGCATGTAATCTTTTGACCAAAGATGATCAGAAGTACACTGGAGGTTTCGGGGCAGGAGCCTGGCTGGACAGCCGCTTTCCAAAGATCACCCAGGATGGTAGAGACGGTGATGAAGAAGTCGGATATATCGCCAATATGGTTGAATCCGCAACGGCAGGTTTTAAATACTTTGATTGCCGAGGAATTCGCCAGGTCTCGATCAAGGTACGGGGATATTGTCACGGGGTATTTGAGGTCAAAACCGCATGGAACGGTCCTGTCCTGGGTACAATCCCGGTACATTTCACCAATCATTGGAAACCCTATTCAGTCGAGATGACCATTCCGGATGGTATACAGGCTTTGTATTTTACGTACAGAGGTTCTGGAAGTGCAAGCCTTGCATCATTTATTTTAGCGTAATCCTCAAACACATGATCTGAGCAATCCAGACAAAACAAAGCAGCTGCTGGTCATCCAGTAGCTGTTTTGTTGACCGATCAGCCTATGCGGCTCAGACAATTGGGGGGGTTATGATTAAACTTTTAGTCATCCACAACGTTGGCTTCTCCTGCCTGCTGCGAATGGCTGCGATATTCGCTTGGCGCGATGCCTGTCCACCGCTTGAACTGGCGGCTGAAATGCGCATTGGTCTTATACCCCAGCATCATCGCAATATGGTCTATGTTCAAGTCGGTTTGCTTTAACAGCCGCTGCGCTTCGTTCAGAAGGGTTTCGGATAGAAACTTGCGTGGAGCGATGCCGTATACCTCCCGAAAAATACGATTAACCTGTGACGGGCTTATGCTCAGCGATTTGGCAATGTCCTGAATCCAGGTTCGATCGCTCTCCTGAATTTCCCCGTGAAGATGGATATACCTTACCGAATCCTCAATGTGCTCAGCAATCTGATGGGCAATGGTTTCTTTTCTCGACAACGTAACGGATGCTTGCTGAGATAACTGACCGACCAGGGAACCGAGCAGTTCAAACACGGCGGCGTGTACCTTCATTTGTTTGGAGGAAGATAGCGAGCTAGACAAATGCTCTGTAGCCAAACTATACAAGGTAGACAGGGAAGGGGAGAGCCCCAGAGCCAAATTCGAATTTGCCGGATAATAGATGTCTTTGCAACGGTTAAGTTCTCTGCAAAAGGATGTATCGTGTATGCTGAAATGCACGGAAAAATAAGTGAACCCCTCCGGTCCGGCTCCGGTGCAAGAGTGGGTCATACCAGGCCGGATGAACAGAAGGTCACCAACCGACTGACGATAAGACTGCCCGTTGACAACCATGTTCATCTGCCCGTCCATCATCCAGTGGACTTCATACATTGAATGTTCATGAGACGGATAAGTCCAGCTGGAATCTACCTTTCTTGCATGCAGCCCCAATAATTGAAAAGACATGCGAACATCGGGTAGACGACCTAAATACACAGCATCCGAAAGCTTGGTCACAGCAAACCAACCCCCTTGTACTATTCTATATGCCAACATCCTGTCATCGGATTGTCCTCGTAAATTATCTTTAGTTTAATGGATCTAACCTCATCTTAACAGAAAAAAATGCGTGAAAAGGGTAAATCGTCGGAGTGATTAGAACATCGTCATGAACCATAGCGGGTGCTATGGTAGTATTATCAACCCGATGGGGAAAAATGGAGGCAAGCCTGAATGAGAATTATTCGATTTCTGGACGGACAACAGAAGTGGCTGGCAGCCGTTACGGATGATGAACAAGCGTATCGTTTGCCACAAGCAGATTTTATGACTTTGATCCATCTAGCAAGAAAGCAGGGGATTTCTCCAGTTCAACTTGTTGAAAGCGCTTTTAAACCGTTAAACAAGTTAACTGACGATTGGACTTCCTTACATCTAATCACTCCATTGGAAGCTCCGGAAGTATGGGCGGCGGGTGTGACTTATCAGCGCAGCCGGGAAGCGCGAAATTATGAAGCAACGGAAGGCAAGCTGGATGCAAAGACCTTTTACGATAAAGTTTACGATGCCGAAAGGCCGGAGATCTTTTTTAAATCTACAGCAGCCCGCACCGTCGGGCCCAATGAGGCTGTCACACTTCGCAGCGATTCCAATTGGCAGATCCCTGAGCCGGAGCTGGGGTTGGTGCTTTCCGGGGATGGCAGCATTGTGGGATACATCGTTGGCAATGACATGAGCTGCCGCGATATTGAAGGGGAGAATCCGCTATATCTACCGCAAGCAAAAATGTGGCGCAATTCCTGCTCGATAGGGCCAGCCATTCGTCTAGCGGAAACGGTGCAGAATCCATATGCGTTCAACATCGTCTGCGAAATATATCGCGAAGGTGAAATAGTTGTCAAAAGCGAGGCAAGCACAAGTGAGTTAAACCGAAAACTCGATGAGCTGGTCTCCTTTCTGGCCAGAGATAACGATTTGTTTGACGGTACGGTGTTATTGACAGGTACTAGCATCGTGCCACCCAATGATTTTACACTTGCACCAGGGGACCGCATTGAAATATCCATTAGCGATATCGGGACACTTATTAATCCAGTCATTTCAAACTAATGTACAAGGAGGATGAATACAATGACCACATTTCAGGTAGAGCAGACATACAGCAATTACATTAACGGAGAATGGGTAAAGGCGACATCCGGTGAAACCGAACCGAGCATCAACCCGGCGAATCGGAAGGAGGTAGTTGGCTACGTACCCACCTCAGGCGTAGAGGATCTGAACCGGGCTGTTGCAGCCGCGAAGGAAGCAGCAAAAGATTGGCGGAGGTTATCGGGCGCGGAACGCGGAAACTATCTATTTCAAGCAGCCAATGTGCTGGAACGCCGGGCCGATGAAGTTGCAGAGGCGATGACCAGGGAAATGGGCAAAACACTCCCAGAAGCTAAAGGAGAGACACTGCGCGGTGTAGCAATCTTAAGGTATTACGCCGGAGAAGGCATGCGAAAAACCGGGGATGTCATTCCATCAACGGACAGCGAAGCACTGATGTTTACGACTCGCGTACCCCTTGGCGTTGTTGGGGTTATTGCTCCTTGGAATTTCCCGGTAGCCATTCCGATTTGGAAAACGGCTCCGGCCTTGATTTACGGCAATACGGTTGTGTTGAAGCCTGCTCAGGAAACTGCGGTCACTGCGGCTAAAGTAATGGAGTGTTTTGAAGAGGCGGGCATTCCGGCAGGCGTTCTTAATCTGGTATGCGGCAGAGGCTCAGTGATCGGATCTGCACTTGCTGAGCATCCGGATGTGGGCGGAATAACGTTCACAGGTTCCAATGAAGTGGGCAAACGGGTCGGCGGCGCAGCACTGGCACGTGGGGCCAAGTATCAACTTGAAATGGGTGGGAAAAACCCGATTATTATCGCGGCTGACGCTGACCTGGATTTGGCTGTGGAAGCCACGATCAGCGGTGGGTTGAAATCGACCGGGCAAAAATGTACGGCCACCAGCAAGGTCATTATTGAACGAAAAGTATACGATGCCTTCAAAGAAAAGCTGCTCTCGCAAATCCAGGAAATTCGGCTGGGTGACGGCATGTCTTCTGGAAGCTGGATGGGTCCATGTGCAAGCGAAGGACAGCTCAATACCGTGCTGAGTTATATTCAAAAAGGCCAAGATGAAGGTGCCGTTCTGCTCACTGGCGGAAAAAGAGGGGACGGTCCGGGACTGGAAGAGGGATTCTATGTGCAGCCGACCGTATTTGAAGGGGTCGAATCCCATATGTCCATCGCCCGGGAAGAAATTTTTGGCCCGGTTCTGGCCTTGATTGCGGTAGATTCCCTGGAGGAAGCGATCGAAGCGGCTAATGATAGCGATTATGGCTTGAGTGCTTCCATCTATACACAGAACGTCGGAGCCATGTTGTCTTTCATCCGGGACATGGATGCAGGACTGGTCAGAATTAATGCAGAAACAGCCGGCGTAGAGCTGCAGGCTCCGTTTGGCGGAATGAAGATGTCAAGTTCACACTCCAGAGAACAGGGGCAAGCGGCTATCGAGTTTTTCACGGCAATCAAAACGGTCTTTGTGAAGTCATAAACTGTGGGAGGCTATCATGTACGAACAGATTACGTCGATTATGGGAGAGACCGCGTCCAACTGCTTCGATATCATAGCACATGCTCCAGGGGCTGCCGGACGTCTACCTTTAACGGATGATTTGCTGCGGAATGCTCCAAGCGGCGACTTGTTCGGCATGTCCCAGAATGTTGGAATGGGCTGGAAGCCCGGGGAATTGAACGGAAAACAATTTCTGATCTTGAGTACACAAGGTGGCATACGCAATGAAGATGGCAGCCCCGCAGCACTCGGTTACCATACGGGCCACTGGGAGGTCGGCCTGCTGATGAAGGCTGCCGCAGAAGAACTGTCAAGCCGGGGAGGAATCCCGTTTGCTGGATATGTCAGCGATCCGTGTGACGGCAGATCACAGGGGACAACCGGCATGTTTGACTCGCTTCCGTACCGGAACGATGCCGCTATGGTATTTCGCAGACTGATTCGCTCGCTGCCAACTCGTAAAGGCGTGCTTGGTGTCGCCACTTGTGACAAAGGTCTTCCAGCGATGATGCTCGCACTTGCCGGCATGCCGCAATTGCCTGGTGTAATCGTTCCCGGTGGCGTCACACTTCCGCCTACCGACGGAGAGGATGCCGGTAAAATTCAGACCATTGGTGCACGGTACGTCAACGGGGAACTTTCTCTGGAAATGGCGTCGGATTTAGGATGTCGAGCTTGTGCTACACCGGGAGGAGGCTGTCAGTTTCTAGGTACCGCGGCTACGGCCCAGGTTGTAGCAGAGGCACTGGGTATGACAGTGCCACATGCCGCGCTTGCACCTTCCGGGCAGCCCATCTGGTTTGAAATGGCGCGCCAATCGTCACGTGCACTCATCCATATGGAGTCACAGGGGATGAGGATGGCAGACATTGTCACCGATGCATCCATTCGCAATGCGATGACCGTTCATGCCGCGTTTGGCGGATCGACCAATCTGCTTCTTCACATACCGGCGATTGCCCATGCCGCCGGTTTAACCGTACCCACGGTACAGGACTGGATACAGGTCAACAAAAATGTTCCAAGGCTGGTTAGCGCCCTGCCAAACGGACCGATCTTTTATCCGACCATACGTGTCTTTCAGGCAGGAGGTGTACCGGAGGTCATGCTACACCTCAGACAGCTTGGTCTGTTGGATGAGTCTGTACCAACGGTTACAGGTACTTCATTGGGTCAGGTACTGGACTGGTGGGAATCGTCGGAACGCCGTCATCTCATGCGGAAGCAGTTAAAAGAGCAGGACGGCATCGATCCGGACAGTGTCATCATGAGTGTAGAACACGCTCAGCGGCTTGGAATCTCATCGACTGTAACATTTCCAACCGGGAATATCGCTCCAGAAGGTTCTGTCATCAAATCTACCTCTATTGATCCTGCTGTGCTGGATGAGCATGGCGTATACCGTCATCGTGGCAGAGCAAAGGTGTTTACCACTGAACGTGAGGCGATCCATGCGATTAAGACCGGAGGTATTCTGGCTGGCGACGTTGTTGTGCTTCTCGGGCGAGGTCCATCGGGAACTGGAATGGAGGAGACGTACCAGCTTACATCTGCGCTTAAACATTTGCCTTTTGGCAAATACGTGTCACTGATTACGGATGCCCGGTTCTCCGGTGTTTCCACCGGAGCGTGTATTGGTCATGTTGGCCCCGAAGCGCTGGCAGGCGGACCGATTGGCAAGCTGCGGAACGGAGACCTGATTGACATCACGGTTGATCGTAACACGCTGGAGGGTAGCATTAACTTTGTCGGAGAAGGCGATCTGGAGTTTTCGCCGGAAGAAGGTGCTCTCATCCTGGCACAAAGGCCCTTTCATCCAGATATGAGGCCTGATGAAGCTTTGCCGGATGATACAAAGCTCTGGGCTGCATTGCAATCGGTCAGCGGTGGGACTTGGAGAGGGAATATATATGATGTCGAGCGGATCGTAACCGCCCTGGAAGCCGGCAAAAAAGCGCTGGGCTGGTACTGATATCCACCTTTTGTGTATCTGTTGTTGTACAGATCATTACTTTCATACCGGAGGTTTCTTCCATGAATAAGACCAAGAAAATGATCACCAATCCCATCCTTCCCGGTTTCCATCCCGATCCGTCCATCTGCCGAGCAGGGGAGGATTATTATATCGCCACTTCCACCTTTGAATGGTTCCCTGGTGTACGGATTCACCAGTCCCGGGATCTGGTTCATTGGCGGCCCATCGCTTCTCCGCTGACTCGTGTAACGCAGTTGAACATGGAGGGCAACATTAATTCCGGAGGCGTATGGGCACCCTGTCTTAGTTACAACAACGGTGTGTTTTACCTGATATACACCGATGTCAAAAGCCGGGTAGGCGCTTTTAAAGATACCCACAATTACCTTGTGACAGCAACGGATATCGAGGGACCTTGGTCCGAGCCGGTTTATCTGAACAGCAGCGGTTTTGATCCTTCCCTGTTTCATGATGAAGACGGACGTAAATGGCTGGTCAATATGATATGGGATCACCGTAAGGGCAAAAATCGGTTTGCAGGCATCGTTCTTCAGGAATATTCCGTCCAGGAACATAAGCTGATCGGACCGGCCGTTAACATATTTAAGGGAACAGAATTAGGCCTGACCGAAGCACCCCACCTGTATAAACACAACGACTATTATTATCTCATTACGGCTGAAGGTGGAACCGGTTATGAGCATGCGGTTACCGCAGCACGTTCCCGTACGTTACAAGGTCCTTATGAGGTCGATCCTGTCAATCCGATCCTCACTTCATACGGCAGACCAGATTTAGCTCTGCAAAAGGCAGGCCACGGTAGTCTGGTCGAAACGCATACCGGCGAATGGTACATGGCTCATCTGGTCGGACGACCCGTTCAGCACAAATATTGCATTCTTGGACGTGAGACCGCACTTCAGCCATGTACGTGGAGTGAGGACGGCTGGCTGAGACTTGCGAGCGGTGACCGATATCCGGAGGTTCAAGTGCCTGCACCGATGATCCAGTCCCATCCGTTTGAGCCGATTGCTGAAATGGATCATTTCGATCACTTTGAGCTTCTGCATGATTGGAATACACTTCGCATTCCACCCGATTCAACTTGGCTCAGCTTGACGGAACGTCCCGGTTACTTACGCTTGCACGGCATGGAGTCGATGAGTTCAACGCACAGGCAAAGCATGATCGCACGGAGACTTCAGGCCTTGGAGTGTGAAGTCGAGACGTGTCTGGAATTTACGCCGGACCATCCACAACAAATGGCAGGATTGATTTTGTACTACGATACCCAGGACTATCTCTACTTACGTGTAACTTATCATGAAGAGAAAGGGCTCTGCCTGGGGATCATTCAGTCCAAATACGGGGTATACGACGAACTGCTGGAGGATATTCCGCTAGAGTTGGTGAGCACGCTCCGTTTAAAGGTTGTGGTGGATCAAGATCGCGCCCGCTTTTATTATGCGTTAAATACTGATTCATCCTGGAATACAGCAGGCGAGTGGGTTGATATCACACATCTGTCCGATGAATCTCCAGAGTATATCCGGTTTACGGGAACTTATATCGGTCTTTGTGTGCAGGATCTAGGTGGAACCCGAAAACATGCCGATTTTGATTACTTTAAATATAAAGAAACAAAGCATGTAGCTGGTGTATTGGAAAACATGTGATGGTCTTTTTGGAAGGAGCAGAGGACCATGAAATGAAATTGGGTAGTATAGCAGCAGAATAGAGGAATACATGCTCACAGAAGAAATGGATGATGGGATAGTGCGGGGCGGTAAGGCTGCGTGGAATTGTGACGATTCTGCTGGGGCTGGACTTCGAGACACTTCGTACATTAACATAGATGGAGTGAGTCAAAGATCGGTACAGTAATGTACCGTTTTTTTTGTGTTTAGAGAGATTGTTTTGAGATAGTACTTGATAGAGGTGATCAAGCATGAGTGATTATTCGAAAGACAAACCGTATACAAGCTCCCGATCTGATATTCAAAATGTTCTGCGTGATTCTCGTCTGCCTGCTTTGATCTGGGGTATTCTGATTTATTTTTCTGCATTGTACTCCCAGCTACCGATGTTGCCCACATGGTTTGAATTTATGATGTTTACAGCTCTCATTCTGGTTCACGTTCTGCTGCATTGGTATGCAGGATACGTTGTCGATCGAAGACCCTGGATTTATTTTGTGACACAAGGATGTATTGTCTGGGGGTGTGCGTTATTCATGCCTAATGCTCATTCTCTCATTTTTGTAAGTCTATTGACGGCTTTGGCCGGTCAGAGTATTGGCGTATACGCTCAACGGATGAAGGTGCTTCTGGTATGTACCTTTTACTGTACCTTGTTTTCTGCCTCCCTGGTTTGGCTCGGGACTACCGAGGATTTGCCATCTACAGTACCATCGCTCTTCTTCATCATGTTTTTCGTAATCGGCTATGCTGCTTTGTTCTATAAACAAGTTCGTGCCAAATTGCGGACCCAGTCGTTTTTACGTGAATTGGAACGAGCGCACAGGAAAGTGGAGGAGCTAACGATTGCCAATGAACGTCAAAGGATGGCCCGTGATTTACATGATACCCTTGCACAAGGGCTGGCAGGTCTTATCATGCAGCTTGATGCCGTGGATGCGCATTTAGAAAATGATAATAACCATCGTGCCCACGAGATTGTTCAGTTGTCAAAAGCCCAAGCAAAGCGCACGCTTTCAGAAGCGAGAAGCGCAATTGACGACTTGCGTTCGTATTCTGCAGAGGTCATAGATATTTCTAAAGCAGTGAAGGAAGAGGCTGAACATTTCTCACATATAACAGGGATTCGTGTTGTCACTCGGTTATCGATGCCCCATCTGGTGGTGCCGAAGTTGATCTTCGAACATAGCTTACATATCATCCGAGAATGCTTGGCCAATACAGCTAAATATGCTAATGCTACGAATGTAGAAATCGTGGTTGCTGCACGGGAAAAGGAAGTCGAGCTAAACATAACGGATGACGGAATAGGGTTCGATACCAACCTCATCGAGAGACAATCCGGTAGTTATGGTTTAATTGGTTTATATGAACGAACTCGAATTATGGACGGGGAGATCGAAATTGAAAGCGGAAAGCAAGGAACCCAAGTTTCTGTTCGCATCCCATTACAGCAGGAGGAAACCAACGCATGACTATCAAGATTCTTATCGTGGACGACCATTTCGTCGTTCGGGAGGGACTTAAGCTGATCCTGGAAACCAATCAAAGGTACGAGGTAATTGCAGAAGCATCTAACGGTAAGGAAGCGATTCGACGGGTAGATACTTACAATCCGGACATAATTCTATTGGATTTAAACATGCCTGAAATGGGCGGCCTGGATACCATGACAGCGCTCAGAGCTAAAGGAATGGATATACCGATCATTATTTTGACTACATATAACGAGGATGAAATGATGATCCGCGGGCTGGCTTTAGGTGCTAAAGGGTATTTGCTAAAGGACACGGGAAGAGAGATGATATTTCGCTCGATTGATGCAGCGATGCGGGGGGAAACGTTGCTACTTCCGGAGATCAGCGAGAAAGTATTTGCTCACAAGACATCAGAAAAGGCGAAAGAGTCATCCTCCGCGAGGATATCTCTTACAGACAAAGAGCTGATCGTGCTTCAAGCAATTGCCCGTGGCTCTCGAAGTAAAGAGATCGGCTTTGATATGGGCATATCCGAACGGACTGTAAAGACTCATTTAACGAGTATTTACAATAAATTGGGTGTGGATTCGAGGTCGCAGGCCGTCGCCGTCGCCGTAGAGCGTGGAATATTGCATTTATAATCAAACATTTCATAGATTTGCCCGATCGTACACTTGGGTCTTGCCCTTTTGTACGATTTTTTATTTTTCTCATCCGTTTATGATAGTTGCATGAATACAAATTGGAGGAGAAATGATGAAAAAAAGACTGACAACGATTCTAGCAACTGTTCTCTCACTGACCATGCTCTCCGCTTGCAGCATCACTAATAGCGGGACTTCAACACAGGAGGAAATTCCGAAACCTGAAAATAACGTTGCTTCCGCACAGAATGAGTTTCCGAAACCAATGGGAAGTTATACGGTCGGGCGTACACAGATGGACTTCAAGTACACAGCATCAGACCAATCAGAAAGAGAACTGACAGCATTATTTTTCTATCCGTCCGACAGCAATGAGGGCAAACCAACGGCAGAGTATGCATTTCCGGAGTTTCATTCACTGAGGGATGAGCTTTTGGTTAGATTAGGGGGCACCGCGGGTGGTGAGCAGCTTTTTGATTCCAATTTCAAGACATGGTCTTACGACGATCTGGCCTTGTCTGAAAAGGAAAAACAATATCCGGTTTTATTCTTTGTTCATGGCGCAGGCGCTTACCCACAGCAAGGCACTTTGTTCGCACAAGACCTGGCAAGCGCCGGCTATATTGTGGTATCCATCGGCCATGCCGAAAGTGGCGTGTACAAACTTAAAGATGGACGAACGATGGGTATGTCAGAGAAATTTATGGACGAAGTAACGAAATACGGAATGGAAGCGGCCACCCTAACCCCACCTGAAATTGTGACAGAGAAGCTTGAGGAAGAAGAAGCTATTGAGATTGCTCGCAAATTAACTTCCGCGCCTGAAGCAGTCAAGTTTGCTAACTATGCCGTTTTACAGAGCGAGGATATTCGATATGTTGCAGATAACTTGTACAAAATGAATACAGGTGACATGGAATCTATGTTTAAAGGCAGATTGCAGCTTGATCTCGGTATGGGTGTGTTCGGACATTCTTTTGGAGGAACGACAGCGGCAATTGTTAGCCGTGACGATGACCGATTTGTCGGCGCTGTAAACCTTGACGGTAATATGTTAGGTGCCTTGGATAGTCATTTTAAGAAACCCTTCATGCAGCTCAGCACTGTACTTGCCTATAATACGAATGCATTTCTTCTTGAATCCAACAGCAAGGACACCTACTTTGCCATTATTGATAATGTAGTCCATGGTGACTTCTCCGATTCCTTGTTTACAACTACGGATAAAGCATCCAGAGGAACCCGGGACGCGATGGAACAGCGCAACATTATCACTTCTTATACAAAGGCGTTCTTTGATAAATATATGTTGAAAAAGGATGCGGATATTGATAGCCTTACCTTTGACGGCGTAGAGATGATTAAAAAACCTCAAAAGCCTTAGTATTGATTTGCCTGAATTTCGGGAGGGTTTATCGCGTAATAAAAGGAGAGAACCGGGTGGTCGGATTTAACTGCACGTGATTCAACTCTGATCTTGAAATTAAAATGATAAAGAGACCTTACTTTTGCTTTAAAACGTTAAGGTCTTTTTATCATTTGGGGAAATATATTTCGAATGAGAGAATGATACATAACTTAAAATAGTTCATATTTAATAAGTTTTAATCATTGATTTGTTCAATACTCACAACCGTTCTAATGGGTGGCGAGGGTTCTAGTTGGTCAAAGCCAGTAGTAATTCTTACTCTTTGCCCTACCTCAATTGTTTCATATGTTTCTCTATTGACCAAATAATACGAAGCTTCCTGGTCTTGTGCTAATTCTATAAAATCCTCAAGATTTCCATTCTCCAGGTCTTCCTTACTTACATTTTGAAGAACAAGGAATTTGTACTTGTCATTTTCATCTGTTTTAAATACTACAGTGCCCTTGAAAACTGGATAATTCTCTTTCTCATCCTTGTTAGAACAGCCCGAAAGTATAATCATACTAATGAAGATAAACAATATTATTTTTTTCATAATGACCTCCTTGATTTGAAATAAAGTTTTCCCCTTGTTTTTAAGTATACCCTACGTAAAAAAAGCAAATTATTACTATAAGGTAATTCATACGAAAAAAGTATGCAACATGGCATGAGAATTCCTTTAAATAATAAGTCCCTAGAGTAGAAAAAACAAAAAAAGAGGTCACGATGATGGATATCCTAAAATGGATTCAAAGCTGGTATTATGAAAACTGTGACGGTGATTGGGAGCATTCATACGGTGTGCGAATTGATACGGTGGATAATCCTGGTTGGTCTGTCGAAATCGATTTGACGGATACCTATTTAGAAGATGTGCCATTTGATTCGATTGAAGAAGAGAGAAATGAAGAAGATTGGTTCTACTGTATCGTGAGAGATGGAGTGTTTCACAGTGCAGGGGGAGCAAAAAATTTAGAAGAAATGCTTAATTGCTTCAAAAATTGGGCTTCAAGTTTGGATAGAAGTTAATAATGCACTAACCATCGGGAGTAATCTAAGGAGAGAACCAGATGTATCTAAAAGAACTCAATTTGGATTTACCGTATATTGTAGATGATGAAAATATTGAATCTATAATAAAAAAACAAAAATGTGAGTACAACGAAGCAACAAAATTAGATTATGCGTTGAATTGGAAATGGAAAAGACGCTCTTTTAGTTTGGAAACTCGCTGTATTACAGCGATGTATGAACGTCTGTTGGGGAAATACAAAACGAAAGATTGTTGGAAAGTCCTAATAGATTGTGTAGAAAACATTACGGATGAACGTATTGTTAACGATTCTGGTGTGTGTTCGGTACCGATCCAATTTAGTTTGAATGACTTTAGTGGAAAAAATGAGTTGGAGAAAAAAAAGGCTACGCTTCGCCTGCTAATGGAAGGCATAGAGAAACTTGCTCTACGTAATAATTGGGATATTGATCCATTTAGGGAGATAGCTTTGCAAATAGAGGAGTTAGATTATGTAAATGAATGGACTTGGAAAAAAGACGTGAAGAGCCCTAATAAAGAGTACAATGCTAGAGTCATTTGTCATCATAATGTAGATAGCATGGATATATTCCTATCTATTTTACAACGTGATGGTACGCAAGTACATTTAGAGAAGGTCATATCAGAACAACCAGATGAATTTGCCTATGCTGAACATCTAGGTGAACTTACATGGGTATCTGATTTTGAAGTTGCTTTAATTAATAAAACTGGTACTGAAAAGTATTCTGCAACCCTGAATAATTAATACGCTGTTAAAACTTCCACTTAGAAGACTAGGTCGAATAAAAAAGAAATAGTAAAGGATAAAATAATGAAAAAAAGAGTTTCGGTGAAGATAGGAGATGTCTTCTCAATAAAACTAAATCAGGATTTGAATTGTTATGGACAAGTTGTTTCTGAAGGAAGAATATCAGATTGTATGATTGTATTTGATTTGATATCAATGGAACACCCAACAGTAAGTGAGATCACTTCTAATCCAATCATTTTCTTATTACAGACTGTAAACTCCAGGATTGAAGATGGTATCTGGAAAGTGATTGGTAATGCTCCAATACCTAGGATGACATTTCCCATGTACAAAGAGGAAACTGAAGATGGATATACATTGGTAGATCATAAGGGTGATATTGTGACTGAAAATCCCAGTGCTTCACAGATTGAAGTTGCCTCCGAACTGGAGTCTTGGTCACCTGTTAGTTTAGAAAAAGCAGTCATTGCTAGATTTGTAACTGGAGAATGGGACCCGTATTATAATGATTTAATTTATATAGAGTAGTCTATGTTCAATGGTCTAGAGAAAAGGACATAGTCCGTTTACCGCTTGGGCTTGTATCTAATTAATTTTCACTTAGGCATGCATGTACCTTGAGGATTTTATTCCTCTCGTGTAAATGCATGCCTGTTTTTTTTATTTGTGCTGTAAATCCCTTGTGATTTTGCGTCCTGTTGGTGTCTGGGCATGTCCCTGAGTAATCAGGAGCATCTGCTCCATCTGCAACTAGCCTGTTATCTAAGGCAGACATATCGTTCATCGTGATGTTCACAAATCAACTTACTCGAGATCATGATTCAAACGTGTTACCGACATAATGAAAAGAGTGAATATGCGTTTTGGTGAGTTCAATCACGTTTTTGATAAATGCCTCGCGTGATTCACGATATCCGCTTAATATCCAATTGTTTAGTAGTCCAAAAAAACCGTAGGCGGTATAGTACTTGAAATAGTCCATGTTCACTGGGGAGTTGTTGATCGTCTCAAAGACAAATTGCTCCTGATAGATTTTGAGTATGGTTTGTGGAAAGCCTGTATGTAAACCGGGTAACGTATCATCGTATTGAATCAACTCGAAGAAGTCACGGTGTTCGTAGATATAATCCACGATTTGAAAAGATTCGGCATCCAGCTTGTTTGTTGAAACCTTTTGACCGTGCCAATAAGGTTTGCCTACTGCGCCCCTCAATCCTTCGAGTGTCATAATTAACAACTCTTCGGCGAGAATATATTTATCCTGGTAGTGTAAATAAAACGTGCTGCGATTATAACCCGCCTGATCAACGATGTCTTTGACAGAAACACCATGGAATCCTTTTTTCTTAATGAGCTGAATCAGAGCAGTTTTTAGGTGCTCCTTGGTTCGATTACGATGTTGAGATGTCACAATAAGTTCATTATTCATTCAAAAAAACTCCTATAAATATAGACATAGTTTTATAAAGTGTCTACGAGGTAGACACTTGGTCACATCTTAATGATTGGATTGTTACAATTTTAAGCATAGAATTAGTTTTGTAAACATCATATAGCACTATTTATATAGGCGTTATTCAAAATATTATACTGGGGGATTTATTCATGGGCAAACTTCAAGATAAAGTTGCAGTCATCACAGGAGGAGCATCCGGGATTGGCGCAGCGACAGCTCGCTTATTCGTTTCCGAAGGAGCTAAAGTGGTCTTGGTGGATCTAAATGAAGAAAAAGGCAAGGCGTTTGAGCAGGAACTGAAAGCGCTTAAAGCAGAGGCTCTCTTTATTAAAGCAAACATAACAAGTGAAGAAGAGGTTTCTGAGATTTTCAAACAAACCGTAGAAGCATTTGGTCAAGTCGATATCGTATTCAACAATGCGGGAATCGGACGTGTTCATCCTACGCATGAGCTTGATTATACCGAATGGCGCAATACAGTCAATGTTGATCTGGACGGCGTATTCTTGGTTGCACGTGAAGCGATTCGCGAAATGCTCAAAATTGGTGGAGGTACAATCGTCAACACGGCTTCCATGTACGGATGGGTTGGTTCACCTGGCTCTGCAGCCTACAATGCAGCTAAAGGCGGCGTTGTGAACCTGACTCGTTCGCTCGCGCTGGAGTATGCTGAGCAGAATATTCGGGTGAACTCCCTTTGCCCAGGCTTTATCGATACACCGATTATCCCGGAAGAGAGCAAACAAGCACTTTCAGCGGCAACACCAATGAAACGTCTGGGTCAAGCAGAAGAGATGGCCAAAGCCGTTCTGTTCCTAGCTAGCGACGATTCTTCATATATGACAGGAAATAGCCTGATCATAGACGGAGGATACACCGCTCAATAAGTGCAGCAAATATCGAAGCACACAAAGAACATATTTCCATTAAAAGTCGCTATTCTAGCGGCTTTTTTTATTGTATTGGTATAAGAGCAGTTCCCAATCCAAAGACGACTAGCAAACGGCGGTTCGGTTATTCATAATAGATGGCCTCATAAGGAAACTCTAACTTATTCAAGCGATATTCTTTGGGAGACATGGACATATATTGCCGAAAAACTTTGCCGAAATAGCTGGGACTCTCAAACCCGCATTGTTGACCAATCTGAGAAATCGGAAGTTCCGTTGTGCGGAGTAGTCGGATTGCAACCTCAATGCGTCTGTCTTTGAGATAGGCTAGCGGTGATGTTTTCTCGGATTTCTGAAATAACCTGCACAAGTAGTGTTTATTGATATCGCAATGGCTGGCTAGAAGATCCAACGTCAATGGAGATGCATAATTCTCTCGGATGAACTTTTTACATTTCTCAATCGTTGTTATGGATAGGGCACCGATATCCTTCTCCGCATCCCGACTCGTCTGTACCAGGATAAGCAACCACCGATAGATTTGCATGGACAAGCGATACTTGTCCGTAACCTTCTCTTGATGAATCAAATGGATAATTTGCCATAACTCTTGAATCAAGGGAGAGTCCGCGTTTCGTCGAATGACATGTCCCTCATTATCATGCATCATATCCCAAATTCGGTTAGCTTCATCCCCGCGAATGTTGATCCATATAAATTCCCATGGTTCGTTGTTCTCTTGTTTATAGTAATAGCAATGTTCTCCTGCAATTTTGACAAGTAGGGCATGTCCCTTCGGTAAAGGGAGCGTTTGATTGTCAATATCCAGATAACCCTGGCCATTAAGCGTGTATTGAAAAACGACGTGCCCCGGGTCCGGTCTATCATCACTTGGACAACGATATTCCTCGCTAGAAACGATCTGCCATCCAATAGAGTCCAGTGTCATGATTGATGTATCGTCATTACGAAAAGCATAAGAAACCGTATGAACCATCGTTTCATCTCCTTCCTAAAAAAGTCAATTATCTTATATAATACGTCACATTTTTTAGATTGTCTGTCTTTTTTTAGACCTGTAAGATAAATGAAAGCGGTAACATAAAAAGGAGGTGGCTGTAAATTGTGTTCATATGACAACAAGCTGGGCAGGATCGAACTGATGATTCTAAAAATGAATTTTTAGATAAGGGGGAGTTAATCGAATGATCCGAAGAACTGTTTCCATCCAGAAATCGATGTTTGTATCTTTTTTAGCACTCCTTATGGTTATTTCACTGGCTGTCCCTCCGGCGCCAATACGTGCAGAGTCATCAAGCAGCCTGCCGGGTCGCCAAGCAGAGTATCTTAACCGGGGGTTGGTTGCGGTTCTTGTAGACAACGGCGTTTTTCTAAGCTGGAGGTATTTGAACAACGACCCAGATGATATCGCTTTTAATATATATAAAAATGGAATCAAAGTGAACGCATCGCCCATAAGCGATGTGACGAACTATGTGGACACCACTGGTTTCGACAGCTCGCAATATCAGATCTCCACCGTTATTGCAGGCAAAGAGCAAATGCAGCCGGAGGTTGTATCGGTCTGGCATAACGATTATCTGCCTATTCCGCTCGATAAACCGGCCGATGGCCGGACTAAGGATGGTGGAACCTACTCCTATTATGCAGGTGACGCTTCCGTAGCTGACTTGGATGGGGATGGCGAATATGAAATTGTTTTCCTGTGGAGTCCGAGCAATTCCAAGGACAATTCGCAGGCCGGTTATACCGGCAATGTGTATATCGATGCTATCAAACTGGATGGCACAAAGCTGTGGAGGATTGACCTGGGTGTCAACATCCGCGCCGGAGCGCATTATACGCAGTTAATGGTGTATGACCTCGATGGCAACGGAAAGGCCGAGGTTGTTGTCAAGACGGCGGACGGCACAAAGGACGGCCAAGGCACGGTCATTGGTGACGGCACGAAGGATTATCGCAACGACGGCGGATACATACTCTCAGGTCCAGAATATCTCACGCTGTTTAACGGTGAGACTGGCGCGGCTGTATCTACCGTGAACTATGATCCTCCAAGAGGCAACGTCAGTGATTGGGGTGACGGCTATGGCAACCGTGTAGACCGTTTCCTTGGCGCCATCGCTTATCTGGACGGTACGAAGCCAAGTGTCGTGATGAGCCGGGGTTATTATACCCGCACAGTGCTTGTTGCTTATGATTATGTTGGCGGGGAACTCGTCAAACGCTGGACGTTCGACACAAACGAAGCAGGATCACAATATCAATCACAGGGAAACCATAATCTAAGTGTGCTGGATGTCGACAAGGACGGCAAGGACGAAATTATGTTTGGCGCCTTGGCCATTGATGATGACGGCAGCTTGCTGTACAGCACTGGACTCGGCCACGGTGACGCCATGCACGCCGGCCAGCTCGATCCGAACCGGGAGGGCTATCAGGTCGTAAGCGTGCATGAGCATTCGGATGCGGCATACGGACTGGAGATGCGCGATGCAGCAACAGGTGAAATCCTCTGGGGTGAGAAAACAGGTTTTGACACCGGTCGCGGGATGTCGGCGGACATTGATCCGAACTATCCAGGTTACGAATCATGGGCCACGACCGTTACCAACGGGCAAAGTGTACCTGTAACCAATACCTATTCAGCAGCCGGAGAGGCTATCTACACTGTGGAGGAAGGGCCCAAAACCGCCAATTTCGCCATCTGGTGGGATGGAGATCTTCAGCGGGAGCTGTTGGACCATGAGTGGGATAATAGCACAGCCAAAGGTATTCCACTCATCTATAAGTGGGATTACCAAAACAAAAAGCTGAATGAAATCTTCCGGGCGACCGGTACGTTAACGAACAACCATACCAAAGGCAATCCGGCACTTCAGGCGGACATTCTGGGCGACTGGCGTGAGGAGCTTCTGCTGCGGAGCGAAGATAGTTCGGAGTATCGTCTCTACACAACGACCATTCCTTCAGACTATCGCATCCCTACGCTGATGCAGGACCCTGTGTATCGACTTGGCGTAGCCTGGCAAAATGTAGCCTACAACCAGCCGCCTCATACCGGCTTTTATCTTGGAGCGGAAGCTACAGCATTCCCTAAAGCCGATCTGACTCTGACCCGCGAAGCTGAAATGCTGGAGCCGGTCTACCGCTTTAATTTCGGTACAGAGACTGCGTCAGGAAGTACGAACATACAGGATACGCTCTACGCACAAGATCCGGGATACGGCTTCAAGGATACAAGTGATGTTACGGTAGGGGCAAACCAGGTCTCGGTCGCTACAGGTACGACATTTGCTGTTGACCTGCCAAATGCCAACTATAAGGTGACGCTGCGATTGGGCAATGATAAAAAAGACTCGAACGTTGGAGTCAAATCCGAATTCGTCCAGAAGCTCGCCTTAACCAATGTGAAAGCAGGAGCACCACTGCAGTATTCCTATGATGTTGCATTGGTGGATGGACAGCTCGATCTTCTCTTCACGGGTACAGCCATAGACATCCAAGACGTCATCATCGAGAAATATCCAGAGAAAGCGGCTGGTGCGGCAACGACGATCTATATGGCTGGTGATTCAACCATGCAATCTTACAGTGAAGCGCAGGCTCCTCAAGAAGGATGGGGGCAGCAGTTCGGACGTTATTTCTCCAATGGGGCAGTCGTCGTGAACGATGCGATCGGTGGCCGAAGCAGTAAATCCTTTATGGTAGACGGTCGTCTCGATACGATCCTGCAGCGAATTAAGCCGAGGGACTTCTTCTTCATTTCCTTTGGTCATAACGACGCGAGTGCAGGGATACCGGACCGTTACGCATCACCGGAGGACTATAAGATTTACTTGGCTCGTTATGTAAACGGTGCCAAACAGCGCGGCGCCACACCGGTATTGCTGACTCCGGTTGGACGCAGAGATTTCAATACAGTGACTCAGGAATTCAACGTCAGTTTCCCTGCCTATGTGCAGGCTGCCAAAGAAGTGGCTGAAGAGCAGGACGTGCCGCTGATTGATCTCAGCAAGTTGAGTATTGCTTACTACGACAAAATTGGAAATACAGCTACGGAAAAAGTGTTCCTGTATGCTAATCCGGGTGAATATCCAAAATACCCGAATGGGATCAACGATAATACGCATTTCAGCAGCTATGGTGCGCAGAAAATAGCCGGACTCGTTGCTGGTGCAGTCAAAGACATGGAGCTGAGCATTTCATCACTGGTCATCGACCCGGATATTTCTGAGCCAGAACCAGAGCCGGAAGCCCAGCTATATGAGGAGGACTTTGAAGGCGACGCTGCCAACTACCAATATGCGATGGTCAATGCCACGGGTATTGCAGGAACCATGACAGGAACCGTTGTTGAACAGTCTGGAAATAAGGTACTGTCCGTCGCGGGTTCCGGATCGGGTAATCGGGCCAAGGTATTCCGTCTGTTCGATGCCGTAAACGGCGATCAAGTGAACGTGAATTTTGACTGGCAATCCGGTAATGTGAGTGCCTATCCATCAGAAGGTCACCTCACAATACAGGATTCTAACGAAAATGCCCTGTTCACGCTGTATACCAAAACCGGAAGCACCAAAATTCATTATTTTGTCGGTGCATATAACCCAGACTACGGCACAGGGGATACAGCCATACCCGAAGGGGGAACGGCTACAGATATTTCCAAGAACCAGTGGGTCAATGTGGATGCAACCGTTAATTTTGCCGAGAAGACATTGGATCTGACATTAACGAACCTAGCCGATCCGACAGTTACCCAAACGATTGCAGATATCTCGCTGAGTTCCGGTGCATATGCGGACAACGTCAGATCCATGCGGTTCCTGGGAACGAGAAAAGGCGGTGGAGGCACGTTGAACTGGACTACCCAGATCGACAACGTGCGGATTGAAGGCACTCAGCTCTCTTCGGAGAGTGGCGATCAGACGGCCTTAATCGCTCTGTACGATGAGATCAAAGCACTGAATCTGTCGGATTATACAGATGCATCGAAGGCCGTGGTGAACCGGGCTTTGGCAGCTGCGGAAGCTATATTCAATACGGAAGCCACGCAAGCTCAAGTTGACCATACGTTTAACATGCTAACTGTTGCGAAGGATTCATTGACAAGTGAACCGAGCGAAGAGACAAGTGAATACAAATTTGACTTTGGTGCCGGCAGCGCAGCCGACGGATACATCAAGGTAGATGCCAAAAGAGCGTACATTGAAGGCAACGGGTACGGTTTTGCCGATACTGCACTCACCAAAGATGAGAACCGGAAAACCGGAGATTTGCTCAAGGAAGATTTCACACGAGTAAACGGTACCTCTTTCCTGGTGGAAATGGAGCCGGCGAATTACCGGGTAACGATGACCATCGGGGATGCGGAGGAATTGACCAGCGCAAATGTCGTTGTAGAACAGATGACAAAGCTGCCGCTTACAAGCATTGCCAAGGGCGAATTCAAAGAAATCACGTATGACATTGCCCTGATCGATGGGGTCTTTAACTTCAATCTCACCGGAAATGCACCGAAGATCAATGCGCTGAAGCTGGAGCGTTTGCCAGATCACAGTGCAAGCGATAAACCTGTTATTTATTTGGCCAGCGATTCCACTGTGGCCAATTACGCGGAGAACTACCGTCCGCAAGCGGGCTGGGGAGAAACGTTAGGTGGATTTTTTGATCCAAATGAAGTCAGTATTGATAACCGGGCAGTTGGAGGTTTGAGCAGCAAAACCTTCCTGGTCGGTGGATATCTCAACGATATTTTACTCGACATTCAAGAAGGCGATTATCTGTTCATGCAGTGGTCTCATAATGATTCCACACCTTCACGTCCAGAGCGTTATCTTACGCCTGAGCAATTTAAGGTATATCTAAAAGAATACATTAACGGTGCTCTGCAGAGAGGGGCAATTCCAGTTCTGGTCACGCCAGTGAATCGTCGTGATTTTACCGGAGAGGTGCTAAATAAAAGCTTCCCGGAATACGTACAGGCGATGAAAGAAACGGCGCAGGAAACGGAAACGCTTATCATCGATCTGAACCAAGCCAGTTGGGAGCATTTCCAGGAGCTTGGCACAGAAGGAACCAAATCGATATTCATGTGGGTAGGCACAACGGAAGACAATACACATTTGCAAATGAACGGTGCAATCAAGGTGTCTGAACTCGTAGCACGCCTTGTGAAGGAATTGAATATACCTTTATCTGATTTTGTTACGTTGGAAGGAGAATCTCCGGAGCAGGAGGCCCCGCATACTACGGCAACTGTGGAAGGAGAATTGCAGAACGGCTGGTATACTTCTCCGGCACAAGTAACCTTCACAGCAAGCGATGAAGATTCCGATATTGAAGGGACCTATTATCAAATTAATGGTGGCGAAACGGTAAGTGGTACACAGTTGACTCTAACTGAAGAAGGTACACATACCATCACCTACTGGAGTGTCGATGTCGACGGTAACAAAGAGAGTGAACAGTCTTTGTCCATATCCATTGATCTCGTACCTCCAACCATTGAAATTCATGGTCAAACCGAGTACACCATTGATCAGCAGGTGGAAATTGGCTATACAGCCTCCGATTCGGTATCCGGTGTAGAAGAACCAGAGGGTGTGCTTCTCGACACTCCTGCGTATACATTGGAACCCGGACTGAACCAGGTTACGGCAACCGTCTCCGATTTGGCTGGGTGGGAACAGACGGTAGAATATAGTTTTGCAGTTATTACTACATTCGACAGCCTGATTAATCTGACCAACACCTTTGCTGATGAATCGATCGATCCTAATGCCAGCATTCTTGCTGATCAGCTCACAAACACGTTACAGCAGGCCAAACAGGCAGCAAACGATCGTGAAGGAGCAAAAGCGCGTCAATTGCTTGCAGCCTACGCTAATGACGTTCAAGCAGTTAGAGGAACCGTATTTACGGATGAGCAGACAAGTGTGCTGATTAAGTGGGAGGAATGGCTCCATCAGACAACGCCACTTGCAAACGGTGCCCCAGGTACTCCGGTGTTATCTGATAATAATGGTTACGTCACGGGGCTCAAAGACGGAGACTATACAATCACTATGAATCTGTGGTGGGGGAATAACGGCAATCAGTTCAAGCTGTATGAGAATGGTGAATTGATTAAAGAAATTTCTCTGGTCGATCAATCCCCGTCCGCCCAATCTGTTCAAGTTGATATTACTGGAAAGAAAAATGGCACCTATATCTATACTGGAGAATTGATCAATGCACTGGGTTCAACCATGAGTGTTCCACTGACAGTCATCGTCACGGATGCTTCCCCGGGGCAAGCTGTTCTGTCGAACGACAACTGGGATGGTGACGGCAACTATAATGTCACCATGAATCTGTGGTGGGGAACAAACGCAACCGAATACGAACTTTACGAAAATGGAGTATTGATTGACACACAATCGCTGCAATCTCATTCTCCTGTTGCACAGTCTGCGGTTACCTCAATCTCTGGAAGGGTACCTGGAATCTACGAGTATGAAGCTGTACTTCGTAATTCTTCAGGGGAAACCAGATCACACAAATTAAATGTGACGGTACGAGAGTAGACTGAAATGTTCGAGCATTCCATTAACAAGAAGTGATACAACTGAAGTAAGGTACGCATACAAAAGTGCTATTCCTCATCATTTTGAGGAGTAGCACTTTTTATATGCGCACAGTATGAAAGCGTTTGACTTATTTGAATATCAATCTATAATGATGAAAGGAAATTGGACTTGGACGAGGCCTATGGAGAAAACGATAACCGGCATAGCTGTATGTATATCCATAGCAAGCTTCCATACGCAGGAGGCTTGCTGTTTCATTTTCAGAAGGAGAATAGGTTCCCATGACACTTAAAAAAAGAATATTTTTACTGTTCTTTCTCAGTGCGTTTATCCCCTTTATCAGTATATTTGCGATTTCTTATTATACGATCGACTCCATTTTCGCAAATAAGATCGATGATGGTATCCGTAGCAATTTACAGCAGGTGACATCCTCATTGGAGAATTCCATCACCAATCTGAATCATGTGACGCAACAATTATCTTACAGGGGTACTTTAGGCAAAAGAATGGATGAATTCTTGAATCCGTCCTCCGATATCTTCGAACTGATTGAGGCCAGGGACGAATTAAAAAACGAGTTAAGTGTTGTGACCTTCACCAATCCTAATATCGGATTGACCCTATATTACTTTCAAAAAGAAGGTACTACTCAGTTCGGCAACTTTCCGATCAAGGATCGTTTCTCTCCTGAGTCTCTGCCTGTGCTCTTCCAAACCTATGGCATTAAGTACTATGGCCCCCATATGAGTATGAACCGATTTGATGATCAACTCGTTCTGTCTGCTATGCGCAAAGTGCAACTATCCGAGAGGAACGACGTGTTCATTTACGTAGAATCAGGCTTTCGCCTCACTCAAGATATCTTGGGTTACAATCAATACAACGGCGCATTATCTCATCTCATCCTGGATGGTGAAGGCAACATTGTGTACAGCGAAATACCGGAAGCCATGAAGGTAGGGGAGAATTTCACCAGCTTAACGGTCGATCCTGCCAAGGACGGAATATCCCGCGGGTATCACTGGTTCAAGGAGGATTCCTCACAGAAATGGAGTGTCGTATCGGTCATTTCGCAGTCTCAATATCAACAGGAGAAAAACCAGTGGTTGCTTCAAATTTTGCTGGTCGCTTTATTTTTCCTCGGCTTTACCGTGTTTCTCGCTTGGCTCCTGTGGAAGATGGTGTACAAACCACTCGGTCTGTTCCATTCGGAGATCAATGGAATGTCCAAAAATCCACAAACAAAAGGGAGCCGAGCTCGCACTCAGATTCCCGAATTTGATTTTCTGTTGGGTGAATTTTCGAACATGCAGCATCAGATTGGTGACCTCTTCAAGGAAGTACAGCAGAAAGAGAAGATTCGTGCAGACCTGGAAGTGGAAAAGCTGCTCTATCAGATCAACCCGCACTTTCTGATGAATACGCTCGATACGGTGCACTGGCTGGCCGTCATGAACGGACAAGGGGAGATCGACAAGCTGGTACAATCGTTGAACAAGCTGCTCTATTACAATCTAGGCAAATTAGGGCAAGTATCCACCATGGAAGAGGAGATCGATGCGTTAAGACAGTATCTGATTTTGCAGCAAATTCGCTATGACTTTGAATTTGACGTCCGCATTACTGCAGATGAACAAGTGCTTCAAATTGCTGTGCCCCGCTTTATTCTGCAACCGCTGGTTGAAAATTCGTTATATCATGGATTAAGTGACGAAGGTTTTATTCAGATTGAAGTGACATGCACTTCAACGTTGAACATTATGATACAAGATAATGGTGCAGGTATGACTGAGGAAACCATTCATAATCTGCTGAACAATCGTGAAGCTGAACAACAAAAAGTAGGGATGGGCATCGGACTCAATTACGTTCACCGCATGTTGAAAGCACAGTACGGGGACCAAGCACAACTGGTGATTGAGAGTGAATTGGGAACAGGGACAAGCATACTGCTCGTATTGCCTATTAAAGGAGAAGATATCTCGGCATGATTAAGGTATTGATTGTAGATGATGATAAGCTGGTACGCAAAGGTATTAGCTCTGCGATGCCATGGAACGAGTTCGACATGGAGGTTGTAGGGGAAGCAAGCAACGGGGCGAAAGCACTGGATTTTCTGAAAACCCAACCGGTCGATCTGATGCTAACGGATCTTGCGATGCCCGTCATGTCAGGGATCGAACTGATGCGAGCTGCGAGGCAGCTCTATCCCGAACTTCATATCGTTGTGTTAACACTGCATCAGGATTTCGATTATATCCAGGAAGCACTAAGACTCGGAGCCATCGATTATATAGCCAAAGTGCAGCTGGAGAAAGAGCAATTCGAACATGTTCTGCAACGAATTCATACCCGAATTAACGGGTTGACAAGCACCATAAGAAAGATGCCTTCGCTGGATGAAATCAATGTCCATTATCGAAATGTGTATGCACTTGTTTCACAGGAGCGGAAATCAGAGCATAAGTGGCCAACGGAGTTAACTGCGCATGAAGATGAGATAAGGTGGGAGGTTGAGCGTAATAGCTGCATGTGGGCTGCACCCCCGTCCGAAGAGGATCAACTATTTCATCAATTGAAGGAATGCCTGCATCAAGTTCCCCAGTGTACGTTGTTAGTTTTGTCTGATGTACAAGAGCGAACATGGTCGCAAATCAAAAACTGGATTATGAGTTATACAGAGTCGTCTTTATTCTATGTTTACAACCCCAATAACCAAGTCATTACCATTTCCATGAATGAGGAAGATACATGTTCAAATGAACCGCAAGATGAGGACCTTGACCGGATTAAACAAAGTTGGTTCCAAACCCCATGGACCCACCATGAGAGTTACTATAACCAACTCATTGACCAGTTTATATCCTTACGATTACATAAAGGTCAGTTGATGGGATTGCTGTACTCAATCGTGATGGAATGGAACCGTATTTTTGCCCAAACTACGCTTGGAAGAATCGCGATGATCCATTCTTTCGAGTCTTGGTACGAGGTTGAAGAATGGATCAAACAGACTGCTGCAAGCATTCGAAAGGCTGATGAACAGACTTCGTACTCACAGGAAATCATCGATGCCGTGAAAAAAGCGGTGATGATCGTGCAGCAGGATTTGGAGCAGGCCTATACAGCTTCAGGTCTCTCCCAACAACTCAATATCAGCCGAAGTTATTTCAGTCAATGTTTCAAAGATTTGATGGGGAAAACCTTTAATGAGTACTCCCGCTTCATCCGGGTAGAGAAATCCAAAGAGTACTTGCTCAATACGAATAATACGATTTTCTGGATTGCGGAGCGAGTGGGTTATTCGGATGAAAAATATTTCAGCCGGATTTTCCGCGAACTGACAGGTCTTCTGCCAAGCGAATATCGGCAGCTAGGTAGAGGAAATAAATAGCCGACAGTCTCCTGTTTTAGGAGCTGCCGGCTTTTGTTTTTTGATCGAGAAGAGGGGTAGATAGACAAATGTTGGTCAGTAGGTAGGGTAAATGATCACAAGTTAACCATACTTCATAATACGGACTGAAAACTGTAACCATTTCTCTATCCAAACGGACGTGTAATCCCTATCTCGATTGGCCTTCACTTCATTTTATAATGAAAGCGCAAACAAATATATTGAACATCAGAATAAAGGGGAATCGAACTAGATGAGAACAAAATGGTCTATGAAAAGCAAGCGGATGACAAAGCGTCTGGCCGTGCTGTCCATGTCCGCCTTGATGGTTGCAGCCCTAGCGGCATGTGGAGACTCTTCCAATCCTCCTACTGCAGAGGAAGCAGGCAAATATGAGGTAACGCCGGGAGATCCGTTCAGTGCCTATAAAGACGAAATCACCGTAACCATGGGACGGGTAACCACAGCCAACCCAAAACTGCCGGCTGGTGATACCTATGAGAACAACGCATATACTCGGCTGGTCAAAGACACGTTTAACGCTCAGATTACAGATCAATTTGAAGCCAATGGTGAAGATTATAGTCGTCAAGTATCGCTTGCCATTGCATCCGGGGAATTGCCTGACATGATGCGTGTTGATTCCAAAGATGAACTGAAAGAACTGGTGGATAACGATCTGATTGAGGATCTGACGTCCATTTACGATCAATATGCTACGGATAACATCAAGCAGATGTACGATTCCTATGATGGACGTGCATTAGAAAATGCAACGATTGATGGACGTTTGATGGGCCTTCCGGCGACTTCCCTGGATTCCGCACCAACGATGGTTTGGGTTCGTCAAGATTGGCTGGATCTGCTGGGGATTCAACTGGATGCAGACGGAGACGGTGCCCTTTCACTGGATGAAGTGGAGAAAACAGCGCTGGAATTCCTGAAAAGAGATCCTGGCCAATCCGGGAACCCGGTAGGTATTCCATTTGTGAACACGATGAATACAACAGATTATAATGGCTCTGCTTATACGATGCTGGGTGTGGCCTCAACCGAGGGAGCCTTCCCGCAATATTGGATGAATGGTGAAGACGGCAAAATCGTGTATGGTTCCACGACAGAAGAAACGAAGAAAATGCTGGGCACCATGGCAGATTGGTTCAAGAATGGCATCATTGACCCGCAATTCGGAACCCGTACGTTTGATGATATTACCGCACTCTACGCCAATGGCCAAAGCGGTATCGCCTTTGGACCGTGGCATATCCCTGACTGGGGACTGATCAGTGCAAAACAGATGGATAAAAATGCGAAATTTTCGGCTTATACGCTGGAGGATGCAAATGGCAAGGTCAACGTGGCGCATGCCAACCCATCCAATCAGTTTATCGTGGTGAGAAAGGGATATGAACACCCTGAACTGGCGGTTAAGATTGTAAACCTGTTCTACGATAAACTGGCCAATGATAAAGATGCCGCAGCAACCATGCCGGAAGCTGCCAAGTATCAGGAGACCGGCGTAGACGGTTCCACGAGACCTTTTAATATCGAAGTCAATTCGGCTACATCGCTGTTGGATGATTACTCTGACGTTGTTCGCGGGATTAAAGGAGAGATCAGCCTGGATGAGGTTCGCACTACCGAATCGAAGAACAATATCGGAAGCATCAAAACCTATTTGAGCGACATGGATACGGATGATGTGACTGCTTGGTCAAAATATCATTCGCGGATCAACGGTGTTGGACTGATCGACAAACTGACACAAGAAAACAAATTTGTATGGATGACACCTGCTTTCTCTGGCACTACACCAAGCATGAAACAGACGTGGGCCAATCTGACAAAGTTGGAGCAGGAATCGTTTATCAAAATTGTAACGGGTTCAGAACCGCTCGATTATTTCGATACATTCGTCAGCAATTGGAAGAAACAAGGTGGTGATCAAGTCATTCAGGAAATTGAAGACGAGATCGCATCGAAACAATAATATCCATGAACAGTGGAAGGGCTGCGATACGCAGCCTTTCTTCAGGAAAGGGGTTCATCCATGAAACAGGGGAATTGGAAAGCGCGAGGGCGGCTCGGCCCAGGTGCCATGTACCATATGATGATGCTTCCGGGCATTTTGTTTTTGCTTGTATTCAGCTATGTTCCTATGGTCGGCATCATTACGGCGTTTCAGGACTATATACCGGCCAAGGGCATGTTTGGCTCCGAATTTGTAGGCCTGAAGCATTTTATGTATATGTTCAAGCTTCCGGATATCGCGCAGGTCGTCAGCAATACGTTGGTGATTGCGATTGGCAAGATTCTGCTCGGAACGATGATGGCCATCATTTTTTCTGTTTTATTAAATGAAATTCGTATCAAATACGTTAAAAAATCCGTGCAGACGATTGTTTATCTGCCACACTTTCTATCCTGGGTTGTACTGGCATCCGTCGTTGTCAACATGTTCAGTTTGGATGGCATTGTGAATCAAATGATGGCGTTCTTTGGCCTCGAAAATATTAATTTCCTTGGCAGCAACACATGGTTCCAGCCACTGATTATTGGTACAGACGTATGGAAAGAGTTTGGTTACAGTTCTATCGTCTATCTGGCTGCCATTACGTCGATTGATCCTGGGTTGTATGAAGCAGCAGGAATGGATGGAGCCAGTTGGTGGAGAAAAGTGTGGCATATTACATTGCCAGGCATGTTACCTATTATTCTGCTCATGGGCGTAATGAGCTTGACCAACATTTTGAGCGCCGGTTTCGACCAAGTCTATAATCTGTATAACCCGGTTGTCTACGAGTCAGGCGACATTCTGGATACCTATGTTTATCGGATCGGTCTCGTTGGACGACAGTATAGCTTCGGTACGGCAGTTGGCTTGTTCAAGTCCGTCATCGGTATTGTTTTGCTCATGTCTGCCAACCAGTTGGCCAAAAAATATACGGACCGAAAAATATTCTAAGGAGGCCAAACCTGTGTCCTATTCTGCAAACTTAAAAGATCGAATTGGCCGGTTTGCCATCTATGCCATCGTCATCATGCTGGCATTGGTCTGCCTTCTTCCGTTATGGAATATCGTCGCCATTTCATTCAGCAGCAGCGAGGCAGTATCCGCGAACGCAGTAGGTCTCGTTCCAGTTAATTTCACAACAGCAGCGTATACCAAAATTATCGAAGATGCACAGTTCTGGCGCTCCTTTGGTATATCCGTTCTACGTGTTGCGCTAGCTCTTGTGCTCAACATGATTCTGATTATTTTAATGGCGTATCCGCTATCCAAATCAAAAAGAGATTTTAAAGGCAGAAACATTTATATGAATATCATGATTTTTGCCATGTTGTTCAGTGGAGGCATGATTCCGAGTTACCTTCTGATCAAAAACCTGGATATGCTGAATACGATCTGGGCACTTGTTCTGCCAGGCGCTGTCCCGATATTCAGTGTCATTCTCGTGATGAATTTCTTCTCCGCTGTACCTAAAGCGCTTGAAGAAGCAGCATTCATCGATGGGGCCAATCCGCTCCAGGTCTTGTTCAAAGTGTATGTTCCCGTATCCATTCCTGCACTGGCGACAGTCGCCTTATTCAGTATAGTGGGTACGTGGAATGACTTTTTCGGCGGTTTGATCTATATGACCAAAGTTAGCAACTACCCGCTAATGACCTATATTCAGTCCCTTAACGTGAATATTGCCGATTTGCTTCAAGCCGGCACGAATTCCAGCGAACTCAGTAATCTGACTGAAATATCGAACAAAAACCTGAATGCAGCCAAAATCGTAGTCGCTGTTATCCCGCTATTGCTGATTTATCCCTTGCTGCAAAAATACTTTGTGACGGGCATTGTCGTAGGATCGGTCAAAGAATAACCTTAGAAAGGTTGAATGGAACATGGAAAATAAAAAATGGTGGAAAGAAACCGTTGTATATCAAATATATCCACGTAGCTTTCAAGATCGAAACGGTGATGGAATCGGAGACTTGGAGGGCATAGTGTCCCGATTGGATTATTTGCAGCAACTCGGCATTGGTGCGATCTGGTTATCACCCGTGTGCAAGTCTCCTCAAGATGATTTTGGATATGATATTTCAGATTATCAGGACATCGATCCGATGTTTGGGTCTTTGGAAGATATGGAAACATTAATTCAGGAGGCCGGGAAACGAGACATTCGAATCATTATGGATTTGGTGTTGAACCATACCTCGGATGAACACTCCTGGTTTCAAGAAGCCAAAAAAGGTAAAGACAATCCGTACCATGACTACTACGTCTGGAGAGATGGTGTTGAAGGAACACCTCCAAACGACCTGGGGTCCACCTTTGGTGGTTCAGCCTGGGAATGGGTGCCTGAGATCGGGCAATATTACTTACATCTATTTTCCGTAAAACAGCCAGATCTCAACTGGGAAAACCCCAAAGTCCGGCAGGAGATATACAACATGATTAACTGGTGGATCGACAAGGGTGTGGGTGGTTTTCGCCTTGACGTGATCGACTTAATCGGTAAAGAACCGGATTTGAAGATTACGGGAAACGGACCTAATTTGCATAAATATATCAGGGAACTGAGCAAGGAGACGTTTCAAAAAGCGGAAGACCTGCTAACCGTTGGAGAAACATGGGGCGCCACTCCGGAAATCGCCAAACTGTACAGCAATCCAGACGGCAGTGAGTTTTCAATGGTCTTCCAATTTGAACACATCAGCTTGGATGAACAAGAAGGCAAAGGAAAGTGGGATCTTAAACCTTTGGATGTGATGGCATTAAAAAAAGTGCTGTCCAAGTGGCAGACGGAGCTCAAGGGTGATGCCTGGAACAGTCTATTCTGGAACAACCATGACTTGCCACGTATCGTATCTCGTTGGGGAAATGATGGAGAATTCAGAGTTGAATCGGCTAAAATGTTGGCTACCCTTCTTCATGGCATGCAAGGTACGCCTTACATATATCAGGGTGAAGAATTGGGTATGACGAATTTCCAATACGCTATCGAGGATTATCGGGATATTGAATTGCTCAACTTTTATAAGGAAAGAATGGGGAAAGGTTATCCTGAACAAAGCGTGATGGAGTCGATCTACGCCAAGGGCCGTGATAATGCACGCACACCTATGCAATGGGATACTTCCGATAACTCGGGTTTTACACAAGGGGAACCTTGGATTAAGGTGAATCCAAATTATAAGCATATCCATGCCGAGGAAAGTTTGAATAACCCTGAATCCATATTCCATTATTACCGGAAGTTAATCCAACTCAGAAAAGATCATGAAGTCATTGTATATGGTGATTATGAGCTGATCTTTCCAGAGAACCCAGACGTGTTTGCTTATACCCGAACGTTGAATAGTACGACAATTCTTGTGGTATGCAATTTCCAAGGATATACGACTGAACTTCCGCTTCAGGAGCAATTAACAGGGTCCTATCAGCTTTTGATAGCTAACTATACAGGTGAACTCTCGGAGAGCGAATTGCGTCCATATGAAGCCAGAATGTACCTTATCCATGATTAAAGCAAAATACGTTATATAATGTTCAGTTCTCAAGAAAGAAGGATTGTATTCAATGAAAAGAGTATGGTGGAAAGAAGCAGTAGCTTATCAAATCTATCCGAGAAGTTTTATGGATTCCAACGGAGATGGGGTTGGTGACATCAAGGGGATCATATCTAAACTGGATTATATTCAAGATCTCGGTATTGATCTGATATGGATCTGTCCGATGTATAAGTCACCCAACGATGATAATGGGTATGACATCAGTGATTACTGTTCCATTATGGATGAATTCGGCACGATGGCGGACTTTGATCAATTGCTGCATGAAGTTCATCAACGCGGCATGAAACTCATCATGGACTTGGTGATCAATCATACAAGTGACGAACACCCGTGGTTTATTGAATCCAGAGCTTCGCTGGATAACCCCAAACGGGATTGGTACATCTGGAGAGATGGGAAGAATGGAGACGAACCAAATAACTGGGAGAGCATCTTTGGCGGTTCTGCTTGGGAATATGATGAAGTCTCCGGACAGTACTATCTCCATCTGTTCTCCAAGAAACAACCGGATTTGAATTGGGCAAATCAGGAAGTTCGGAAATCCATATATGAAATGATGAATTGGTGGCTGGATAAAGGGATTGATGGTTTCCGTGTGGATGCCATCAGCCATATTCACAAAGAAGAGGGCCTCTTGGACATGCCAATCCGAGAAGGCGTCAAGTACATCTCCTCTTTTGAAAAGCATATGAATGTGAAGGGAATCCAGAGTTATCTGCAAGAAATGAAAGAGAATACATTATCCAGATATGACGTCGTGACTGTTGGGGAAGCAAATGGAGTTAAGGTGGAGGACCAAGAAGATCTGCTGGATTGGATCTGTGAAGTCAGAGGGAAATTTAATATGGTCTTTCAATTCGAACACCTGGACCTTTGGAAAAACAGTACAGACAGGCAACTGGATGTTCCCAAATTGAAAAACGTCTTGACCAAGTGGCAAAAATCACTGGAAGGCGTAGGCTGGAATGCTTTATTTATTGAAAATCACGATCAGCCTCGTAAAGTTTCATCTTGGGGAAATGATACGGAGTATTGGTATGAAAGTGCCACAGCACTTGGAGCCATGTACTTTTTCATGCAAGGAACCCCTTTTATATATCAGGGGCAAGAGATAGGCATGACAAACGTAGCTTATCCTTCCATAGCGGATTATAACGACATAGCCGACCGGAATTTATATCAGATCAAACGCGATGAGGGGATGTCGCATGAGGAGATCATGAACATCATCTGGGCTTCGAGTCGCGATAATTCCAGAACGCCGATGCAATGGTCTTCGGCCAAAGAGGCCGGGTTTACCAGCGGTGCGCCATGGCTAAAAGTGAATGACAATTACGTCCATATTAATGTAGAGAAACAACTCCAGGAACCAGGTTCCATCCTTCACTTTTATAAACAAATGATTCAGCTGCGAAAAGAGCATGATACATTGACTTATGGTATCTATGAGCTTCTGATGCCGGATCATCCGAGTGTATATGCATATACACGTACACTGGCAGATCAACAGGTGCTGGTAGTAATCAATCTTTCTGAACACATGGTGGAGCTTGAGGAAGATGAGCTTGGCCTCGACTTCTCAGAGATCTGGCTTACCAACTATGAGAATGGCATGCTGCCACTGATGTTGCGACCGTTTGAAACCATTGTTGGATTAAGCGTTAAAGTTTAAGTAGGATACGTAAAAAGGCGCCTATATCATGGTTTGAATGATATAGGCGCCTTTTATTGTTGTGTAATCACATGAAAATCAACTGCGACTATTAGTTTTATTGATGGAGAACATCCGCGTATTCAGAGATACGTTCGAAACGTCCCTTGGCAAACGGACATAGAGGTAAAATCTTAATACCGTTTTCCCGCGCGTATTCCACCATAGCTTTGATAAGTTCATCGCCAAGCCCTTGTCCTCGGTAAGCATTTTCCACCAAAGTGTGATCAATGATGTATAGCTCTGGACTCGAGATTACATAGGTCATCACCGCAGCAATGTCACCGTTATCTTGAATAAGAAATCTTTTATTGGCAGGTTCATGTTCTACGTTATGCATGTTCATCCTCTTTCTTTGTTGAATATTCACCGTCCAGAAGCTTATACGTCAATGCTCCGCTTGGACATGTGTCAATATGCCGGGCAATGGCCTCCGAAGTGTCACCATCAGGATCAACCCAAGGACGCTTGCTTAAATCAAAAACAGCAGGAAGGCCCTTTACACAAATACCGGAATGAATGCAAACATCCGAGTTAAACATAACCTCGATATCTTTACCGTAATATAATTTCTCTTTAACCATAATGCATTCACATCTTTCACTGTTGAGTTTGAGTTTGTTTACAGATCGATATCCCAGGCATCCATGGTAAGTCATGTCTGGCAGGCTCTTAATGTTCGAATTATAAATGAGGAATCATTATTAAGTCAACGTGATGAATCTCCTAATTCGTTGGTGGAAGCTGCTGATCAGAACCCTGAGTCCTCCGAAAAATTAACGCTCCAAGAAAGTTATGTTTCCGGCGGCGATTCTAAATTGTCATCTAACAACACCCTTAGCAAGATTGGGAACTTATTTAGTGACTTCGATCTGAAATTGATCGGAATATGATTTTAGGTTGCCTGCAAGACCAGCGAGTTCCCCGGAGATGTTCGACAGTTCGTTTGCCGATCGCTGCTGCTCCACAGCACTAGCCGTGACTTCTTCGGCCATGGCTGAAGTTTCCTCGGTTGCGGAAGCAATATAACTGAGATTCTGTTCCAACTCCTGACGAATAGAGTGCATGTCCATCGTCCGGCTGTCTAAACTCTGAGCCAACTCATGCACTTCGGTCGATAAGCGGCTAACCTGTCCAAATGCCTGGAGACAATCAGCGATCTGTTTCTCCTGTTCCTTAACAGCTACCATATTTGCATCAAAATGACTGCCCATCCGATGTATCTCTTGAACAAATGAACCCAGGATCTCATCAATCTCTTGGATCGAACGTTCGGATTGTTGAGCGAGCTGTCCCATTTCACCTGCAACGACTGCAAAGCCTTTACCCGCTTCTCCAGCTCGGGCAGCTTCAATTGAAGCATTCAGGGATAGAATTTGAGTTTGTTTTAAAATGTTGTGAATTTGACCGCTAATAGAGGAAGCGAGTTCGGATTGAGTCGTCAGAGACCTGGAAATATCCTGTTGATGCTCAACACGCTTGGCATTCTCTCTGCCCTTCTCAAGCAGAACCTCATGTTCACGTGTAACTTGTACTTGAACAGAAGATAGCTGCTCTGAAGTATAAGTAAACTGTTTCACATATGAACCTACTTCATCCATTATTTTGCCCAGATTCTCTGAATGCTGGACGGAGTGTTCTGTCTCTTCAGCCTGTTTCATTGAACCTATGGCAATCTCCTCAATCGCTCTGGAAAGTTCTTCGCTCTGACGCTGGTTTGTCTGAGCGGTTTCCGAAATATCTTTTGATGACTGCTGTAATGTATTTGAACCTTGCTGTATTCCCATCAGAATGTTCGTCAATTGGGCAACCATGATGTTAATCAAATCACTAATGTCACCGAGTTGATCATTGGACATGTGTGTGGATACGACTTTGAGATTCCCATCAGCAACCTGCTCGAGACTTGACTTAATATCGCGTACTTGTCTAAGAATACCTCGTACTACGAATAACATCATGACCAAAGAAAGAATCAGTACAACCACAAAAATCGGGATAATGGTCTGATAAGCATTATTCACAGATGTCGCGGAGACTTGATTCACTGCTCCAGCAGAAATATCAATGCCCAGATAGCCAATGACAGCACCTTGCGAATCCTTGATTGGTGTAAAGGAGGACAATAGCTGTCCCCAAGTTGGATCATCTACAATGCCTGTTGTGACGACTTCACCGCGTAACAAGCGTTCCTGAATCTGGGGATTGAATTCCATTGCAGTGCCGTAAGGACTATATTCCGTATCGTCCCAATTCGCTCCATCTACGGTGTAGATCCACCCGTCCGAAGTTTTGTTATACATATAAACATACAAGGCTCCCGATTGAAGCCTAACTTTAACGAGTTCGTCCCTAAGACTTTTATATTCGTTGCTCTCCTCTGAAGCAGGAGAAGATAATGTCTTAATTAATTCCGACTCCTGACCTAGTTGAGAGGCGGTATTCACAGCCAGCTGCTGATTGTTATGCTGCATGGTCATTAATGATGCATTTTCACTGGAGTCGATGGTTGCCCATATGATTAGACCGCCCATGGCCAGTAGCGGAACCAGAATAATCAAATACAGTTTGAACCTTAAATCCATCTTTTTTTTGCGAGTCTGTTTCACGTACGGTTCCCCCTTGGATGTAATAAAGTAAATATGGCTATTCGTATAACCCCATACTATTTATCGTAATATTGAAGGGGGAAATGAAGACTAATCCTAAATTTGTATATACATATACGCAGATTATAAACTAACAGTATGCAAGGACACCTTGCCATTAACCAAAAAAAGGCTCCACCAGCTTTATGCCAGTGGAGCGCTTAATTTTTCTCTTAGAGATTCTGTTCAATATACAAACCTACTCACGGATGTTTATTGCAGAAACGGTCGATATAATCAGAACATTGCCCCGGCTCATCTTCCATTACGAAATGACCAGCTTTGGGAATGACATGTAGGCAGGCATGGGGAATATCCTGGACAAGCCTCTTTGCGTACATAAGGGGCTGCCATTCGTCTTCTTCCCCCCATAAAATTTGAACGGGAACTTTCAGCTTGGGTAAATCTGTTCCATAGGATTCAGTATATTTTGCATTATAATGAGCTACCTGATGGGAGAAAAAAGAGGCTTTGCCCAATGAACCTGTATGGGGTTCCAGATATGCATCCAGTGCATTGCCAGTCATAAGCTCTTTATTATACACTGCCATGGATAATTGTTTCTTTAGCATGGTATCAAAATCAGCACGGGACATTTGTTCAACCTGTTCAAGCTGTTCTTCGATAATTTTCTTCCAGGTTGGTGAGGGCCACGAATCATAGCTGGGCATGTTGAGTAACGTAAGCGATTGTACACGTTCAGGCTGTTCCAAGGCCAGTTGGACTCCGACAATTCCACCTAGATCGTGGGCTGCGACATGTAAACGATCCATTCCGAGTTCGTCTAAAAGCTGACTAAACAGCGTATATTGTGCTGCCACAGAAGTATCTGCTTCGAGTGGTCTTTCGGATGCTCCATATCCAAGAAGGTCATGTACGTAGACTTTATACCCTTTTTGAACCAGCGCGGGTATTACTTTTCTCCATTCATAGCTATAAGAGGGTGTTCCGTGAAGGAGCCATATGGGAGAGCCTTCTCCGTATTGCTCATAAGCGATTCGATATCCATTAATCAAGATGGATGACGTTGCTACTGTTTGCATAGTGATTACTCCCTTCCATAAACGATTGAGATTAAAAATGAAATGGGCTCTTAATGAGCTACATTGAATATAAACGATTGCTTTACATTAGTTAAATTGATAGTTTATATGTAAACGATCAGTTTTAATGATGTTACAAAGAAGGGAGCCAATGATGGAAATACGTCATTTGGTCACATTTATTACAATTGTGGAACACGAGGGATTTACCAAAGCTGCTGAACATCTTGGATACGCGCAATCTACAATTACATTGCATATTAAGGCGTTGGAAGAGGAGATTAACTACCCTTTATTTGATCGAATTGGTAAGCGGGTTATTTTAACGGAGACCGGAAAAAAATTGTTGCCACATGCACAGAAAATGCTTGACCTGTATCACATGATTAAGGAAGTGACTGCTGCACAAGGTGAATTAACGGGTAATATCGTGATCAGTATTGGGGAAACGTTGTTGATCTATCGTTTTCCTCCTATTATTGAAGAGTTCAAAAAATTGCATCCCCATGTCAATATCGAATGGCACCAATTAGATTCCGTACAATATAAAGAGAATTTGATGCAAGGTAAAAGTGATATTTCCTTCATGCTAGGGACAGAGGTGCATGATCCCAATCTGTACAGTGAGAAATTGGCTGAGGAGCCCATGATGCTGTTGTACCCCAATTCATTTGAGCTACAACGCGACATCGTACGAAGCAATTTACTTTTTACCGAAAGAGGTTGTGGTTATCGCACATTGTTTGAACAATGCATTGAGGAGTATCAGATAGGGATTACTTCCAATATTGAATTCTGGAGTATTGAAGCTGTGAAACAGTCGATATTGAGCGGTATGGGTATATCCTTGTTACCTCGAATTACGGTAGAGAAGGAGCTGAAGGAGGAAAAACTTTCAGGCCAGCAGTACAAACAAAATCTAGCTACACAGTTGCTGTATCCCAAAAACAAGTGGATCTCTCCCCAAGTAGAAGCATTTATTGAGATCGTTAGAAAGCATGCCTCCCTCTGGTGAGCTCATTTCAACTGTCCTTTATAGCCTACCACTGAACCGTTGGATTGCTTCCTCGGTCACCGGCGTGAAGAGATTAACCAGATTACCGTCAGGATCGCGAAACAGCACAGCACGATTCCCCCACGGCATTGTAGTAGGTTCCTTTACCCACTCATCAACAAACGGCTTCAAGCGCTCGTATTCGGCATCAACATCGTGGACGTGGAACTCAATTATGACTGTACGATTGTTGGCCGCCACAGCGGAACCAGCGCCAAACAGTTGCACCGTCTGGGAGTGGCCGATCGCCAGAGTGCACGATGGCATAACGAGTTCGGCAAAGACAGGTGCAGGGCGTTCCGCCGAAACACCCGTGATTTTCTCATAGAACTCGGCAAGACGATCCACGTCATCAGTAATGATGCGCACAGAAGCAAAATTCACGAGATATCATCCTTCCTATAATAAGTAATACATTTTGGACCAAAAACACTTCGCATTTACTTTTACTCCTTTACAATTGCTTACTCCAACTATACAAAAACACTACTGACAACGGTATGTCAGTAGTGTTTTACGAAGAAACCACCGTCCACTAGCCATCATTCTATAGACAGTATTAGAGTTTCAAAGTGAGGGTAAGGGCTAAAAATCAATTGTACTTGGTGGTAAACAGTGTTACTCTAAAAGTCTGTGTTCGACAATATATTTAATATTAGCCACCAATTTAGTTATAAAGAAAGGTAACACTATGATAAAAGTTGAAAACTTATCCTTCTCATTTCCACAAAAGGAACTATATAAAAACATTTCATTTACGTTTGAAGAGGCACAACATTGTGCTTTTATCGGAACAAGCGGCAGTGGAAAAAGTACATTGATCGATATCCTGATGGATCCGGAACGATATTTGTTCGAGGGCAAGTTAGAGATAGACCCCGATTGCAAAATCGGGTATGTGAGTCAGTTTTTGCAAGTAGATAAAACAAAAGAAATGACCGTTTTTGAATATATCGCAGAAGAATTCATCAAGATACAAGATGAAATTACAGCGATTTATGCGGAGATGGCCACCACATCGGATATGGATTCCCTGATGGAAAAGCTTCAATTGGCTTTGGACGCCTTCGAGGCGATGGATGGGGATAATTTCGAAAAAAACATCAATAAACAGTTAAACCTTGCCAACCTCATGAAGCTCAAAGATCTTAGTATATCCGCCATAAGCGGCGGGGAATTCAAACTTATTCAAGTGATGAAGGAAATGCTGAATCGTCCAGACTTCATGATTATGGACGAACCCGATGTATTTTTAGACTTTGAAAACCTGAACGCGCTAAAAAAATTGATTAACACCCACAAGGGAATGCTGCTGGTCGTTACGCACAACCGGTATCTGTTGAACCATTGTTTCAACAAAATCATACACCTTGAAAACACAGAGCTCCAAGAGTTTGACGGGCGATATATCGATTATAACTTCTCACTGCTTCAGTCTAAGATCGAACTGCAAGAAATCGCAGTTGCTGAAGCTGAGGAGATTGAGAGATACGATCACATCATCGACAATCTTAGAGAGATCGCCACGTATAATTCGGAAGCCTCCAGAGGAAGAGCGTTAAAAGCCAGAGTCAAGTTTCAAGAGAGATTGGAAGCACGTCGAATAAAAGAACCCTTTGTCGATATCAAACAGCCGAATATCCGTTTTGGAATCGATAAGGAAATGGAAGACACCGTTGTGGTTAACGTCAATAACTATAACGTTTCCTTTGACGAGTTGCTTTTGGAAAATGTGAACTTTGAGATCAAATCAACAGATAAAGTAGCCCTGATCGGTCCTAACGGTACCGGGAAAACGACTTTACTCCGAGAAATCTTTAAAAATAATCAGGATGCCATTGAAATAAATGCTGATGTTAAAGTGGCCTATTTATCTCAGGTTCAAGGCGAAATGCTAAAAGATTCGAATACCATCCTAAATGAATTCATTGATTCCGGCTTTCAAACGTATGATGAAATTAGATCGTATCTTCCAAACTATGGCTTTGAAGGAGAAATCCTTGATCAAAAGATTGAATCTTTATCTGGTGGAGAAAAAAATATGCTTCAACTGGCTAAAGTTTCTGCCAGTCAAGCCAACGTATTGCTCCTAGATGAACCGACAAGCCATCTGGACATCTATACACAAATCGCATTGGAGAAAGCCATTGAGGACTACAAAGGTGCGATTATCATGATTTCTCATGATTTCTATTCGGTTGTAAATGGTATGGATTATGTTTTAATTATCGAGGACAAAACGATTAGTAAAATGAGTATAGAAGAATTCAGACAGATGATTTATACGAGTCATTTTAATGAAAACTATCTAGAAAATGAACAAAAGAAAAAGTCTGTTGAAATGAAAATTGAATTGGCTTTAAAAGATACTAATTTTGAACTTGCAAAGAGTTTGGTTGATGAGCTAGAAAAGCTGATTAAGCTGCTTTAGACAAGGTGAATATTCCATAAATCTAAATCCCCCTGTATGTGGATTAATCCGCATATAGGGGGATTTACTTCTAGAAACAGCTAAACGAGCTGATTCGCTGCAGATCAATGCCGGTGTATAGCCAGAAGAAGCCATTCCAACGGAAGCCAGCCACCGAATTTCTACCTACAAATACCGGGTACATCCAGAAGCCGGGACCACGATCCGGCCAAATATATGTGTAACGAAACAGGCAGCCGGATATGGCTCTTGGATCTACCGCATATAACGAAGCGGGTTGCTGTGGAATGAATGATGGTGGCGGCCCTGTAGGTGCCTGCACGCCTTGTGGTCCGCCGCCTCCACCCCCGGGGAACGATGGCGGACCAGGAAATCCGCCTGGTCCGCCGGGTCCTCCTGGTCCTCCGGGACCCCCAGGGCCACCGAACCCTCCACCAGGTCCAAAAGGAGGTAAAAATGTCATATCACATCACTCCTGTTCATTAGTCTAATGTATTGTATGTAGGCAAATGAGAAGGGGAATGGGTGGAAGCCTATAGAAGGCTGCTAATAATCAAGTCGAATCAAGCAAATTAAAATGCAGAAAAATGTCGAATAAAGTGATTGCTAACTAATTTATTGTGTGATATTATGATCCAGTAAACGTTTACATCGATAACGAATTGAATATTAGCAGTGTTTGGCTGTTACTGGTAAAGCAGGCATGACCAAAATGATTTTGCATTTTCCTTATGTGAGTAGGGGAGGGCATATCGTTTTGGTCTTTTTTATATCCAAATTCAGAAATGAGGCATTGGTATGGATTATCGCAAGTTGGGACAAGAGATAACGGAATTGGTTGGGAAGAAAGAGAATATCGCTCGGCTTACGCACTGCGCAACTCGACTTCGGTTCGAACTGCACGACATCTCCAAAGCGGAGACAGAAAAACTCAAAGCACTTCCAGGTGTCATTACCGTTGTGAACAATGGTGGACAATACCAGGTCGTTGTGGGCAATGAGGTGCAGCAGGTCTACCGAGTTATCACTCAGCAGATGGGTTCGGCTACCCGAAGTGCGGACTCCAAATCGAATTCTGGCAAAAATAACGGACCAAAGCAAAAACAGAGCTGGATCTCCAGATTCATCAGCGTGATCTCAACAACATTTACTCCGGTAATTCCGGCAATCATTGGCGCAGGTATGATCAAAGCGATATTAGCCGTACTTGTGCTGACAGGCCTCGTAACGACGGAAAGCCAAAACTACTATATCCTTAATACCATTGCGGACGCGGCTTTTTATTTCATGCCTATTCTGCTGGCTTATGGAGCTTCCATTAAATTTGAAACAAGTCCCATTCTGGCGATGACAGTTGCCGGCGTGTTATTACACCCGGGATGGAGCGCCCTGATGGCGGAAGGAAAAGACGTGTTTTTCATCGGTGTGCCAGTTCGACTAACCGATTACGCGGGCTCCGTACTGCCGATTATTATCGTCGTTTGGCTCATGTCCTATATTGAACGTTTCGCGGATCGGGTATCGCCCTCAATGATCAAATTTTTCACGAAACCAATGATTGTACTATTGATTACAGCACCACTTGCATTGGTGGCGATTGGGCCTTTCGGAACGTACCTGAATGATCTGGTTGCGATGGGTGCAGAAGCGATCAATGCCAGAGCCAGTTGGCTGATTCCGTTGTTAATGGGAACTTTGCAACCATTCCTGATCGTAACAGGTACCGCATGGGCCATGACGCCGATTGCAACTAGCCAACTGACCAAAAATGGATATGAAATGATCAACGGTCCCGGAATGCTCGCGTCCAATATTGCTCAAGGTGGGGCCACCCTTGCTGTAGCATTGAAAACCAAAAACAAAAAACTGAAACAGCTCGCTGCTTCATCCGGTTTCACCGCTGTGCTGGGCATCACGGAACCATCCTTGTACGGTGTAACGCTGAAACTGAAGAAACCCTTAATTGCCGCAATGATCGGTGGTGGTGTAGCAGGGATATACGCTGGTCTGACCGGATTAGTACGTTATGCCTTCGTGTCTCCAGGGCTTGCCGCGTTACCTGCATTCATTGGCAGCAATCCGATGAACATCGTTCATGCCATTGTGACTTGTATGATCGCTTTTATCGTTACCTTTGCTCTGACATGGATCATTGGTTTTGAAGATCCAGTGGAAGATGAAGAAGAAGGAACTACCAACGTTAACGATGACAAGACACTTTCCGGGCAGCCTGTTCAAGACAACAGCCCAAGCACACAGTCTTCTACAATAACAAATGCAAATGTACCGAGCCAAAATGAATTACGTCCACTTACGATCGCCAGCCCGATGCAAGGGGAATTAGTCCATCTAGACCGTGTACCAGACGATGTCTTCTCTTTGGGATTACTGGGTAAGGGTGCTGCCATTATTCCTGCCAAAGGAGAACTGTATGCACCAATCGCAGGTGAAGTTACGGCTTTCATGGACTCCAAACATGCGGTCAAATTAAACGGTTATGATGGAGAAGAGGTGCTCATTCATATTGGAGTGGATACCGTCAACCTAAAGGGGAGACATTTTGACTCTTCCATTAAAGTAGGGGATCGCGTACAACGGGGTGACTTGTTGATCCGCTTTGATATCGATGCCATCAAGGCAGAAGGGTATGAAGTCATAACCCCGATCATTATCGCCAATTCGGATCGTTTCTCGGATATTAAGCTGGAGAAGCAGAATCCTGTGGAGGTTGGAGCAACCATTATCCATCTTTCGTAACAAACGTAATACGATACTTCATATGGTCCGTCATATATCATGATCAACATTTAAAATGAAGGAGTGCTTGAGATGTTATATCAACAGATCAAACCATTCCCCAATGAATTTCTATGGGGAGGGTCTACCTCGGCCTATCAAGTGGAGGGAGCCTGGAACAAAGATGGCAAAGGCCTGTCCGTCATCGATATGTGTGATCATCCGGCTGGAACCGCCGATTTCACGGTTGCGAGCGATCACTATCACCGGTTCAGAGAAGACGTGAAGCTTTTTGCAGAGCTGGGCCTCAAAGCATATCGTTTTTCAATTGCATGGACTCGAATCTTGCCTTCAGGCACAGGGACTGTTAATGAGAAGGGACTCGATTTTTATCACCAATTAATTGACGAATTGCTGCTCCATGGTATTGAGCCCATTGTGACCATGTACCATTTCGACTTACCCTACGAGCTTGAGAAAACCGGAGGATGGAACAACCGGGGGACGATCGATGCCTTCGTCGAGTATGGGCGTATCTTGTTTGAGCATTACGGGCATAAAGTGAAATATTGGTTGACCATTAATGAGCAAAATACGATGATTCTTCATCCAGGTGCTATTGGTACACCAAAAGGCGGGCGTTTGCCATCCAATAAGGAACTGTATCAGCAAAATCATCACATGTTTGTAGCTCAAGGCAGAACGATGCGACTATTTCATGATATGCTCCCGCAAGGTAAGATCGGACCTGCTTTAAACATGACTTCCATGTACCAGGCAACCTCCAGACCAGCCGATGCAGTCGCTGCTCATAACTGGGAGACGATTCGTGGATGGGGTTTTCTCGACTTATCGGTGTGGGGACGGTATAATCCATTATTCTGGAGTTATTTACAGGAACGCGGCATCGAGCCGGTTATTGAGCAGGGTGACATGGAAGATATCCAGTTTGGCCGCCCCGATCTGGTAGCAATCAACTACTACTCGACGGCAACCATTGCCGCCAGTATGGGCGATGCGTCGGATGTTACAGCTCGTGCGGGTGATCAGCAAATTATGCTTGGCGAGCAGGGAGTATACCGGGCCGCGGAGAATCCTTATACGGAAAAAACGAAATATGGTTGGGTCATTGACCCGGTTGGCCTAAGGCTGACATTGCGTAAGGTATGTGAACGATATGGTCTCCCTATTCTAATTACGGAAAATGGTATTGGAGCCCCGGATGTACTTGAGGCAGATAACACCATTAACGATACGTACCGGATTGATTTTATCGAGAAACATCTGGAACAGATCAGACTGGCTCTAACGGATGGAGTAGATGTGATTGGTTATTGCCCTTGGTCCGTTATTGACTTGGTAAGCACACATCAGGGGTATGGGAAACGTTATGGAATGATCTATGTAAACCGCGGTGAACAGGATCTGAAAGACTTGAAGCGTTTGAAGAAGAAAAGCTTCTCGTGGTATCAAGAGGTCATTAAACAGAATGGCAGATGTATCGGAAATTCGGATCAGGCGGTCACGAAAGAATAAAGGATCGTGATGAATGCATGAGAGTAATCAAAATATTAAATAACAGCTTGCTTCTGATCAAAGATGAACAGGGGCAAGAAATGATTGTCATGGGAAAAGGGTTGGCATTCAAAGGCAAAGTCGGCGAGCGACTGGATGAAGAACACATCCAGAAACGATTCATTTTGCAAAATAATCCGTCTGCCCAGGCTTACGTACGAACCATCGAAAACATGCCAGATAAACATGTGAATGTCATAAACAAACTGATTACCAATGCAAAAGAAAAGCTGTCTCTTGACGATCAAATCTTCTTCACGCTTATGGATCACTTGTCATTTGCCATTGAACGATGGAAAAAAGGTGTAGCATTACAGAATCGCATGTTATGGGAGATCCAGAGGTTTCATCCTGTCGAGTTCGAACTGGGGGTTGAAGCTGTTCAGATGCTGAATCTAGAATTGGATATTGAACTGCCGGAGGAAGAAGCAGGGAATATCGCCTTTCATTTCGTGAATGCCCAAACACATGAGCAGAATATGGAGCGCACGGTGCAATCCGTTAAGATGTTAAAAGATATTTTTAACCTGATACAATACACCTTTGATATGCAATTGAACAAAAATTCCATTCATTATGTAAGACTTGTCACACATTTGCAATTCTTCATCCAGCGTTTACAAGAAGGACGTCTGGGCAATTCGGCGAAAGATTTTATATTTCAACACATGGTGAAGGAGCATCCGTTTGAATACAAATGCGCGGAGATGATTAAAACCTACGTGCAGAATATGCTGGATATCTCCATATCAAACGAGGAATTATTATATTTGATGATTCACATAGCTCGAATTGTGCAGGAGGATCAGGGTCACGAGGGACGATTATAAAACAAAGTTTATATGCCTGTTAGCAGACAGGAAAAAAGATACTTTCTAACGATGACCGTTTTCTCGTATTTTATCGGGAAACGGTCTTTTATTTTTGCAAATATGTAGCGGTTTTTTGATATCCCTTGCGAACGAACTCCAGCTTCCTAAACTCACACGGGATTACCAAGTGATAACATTTTATTGTAATTATTGTAAATTTATTATATGTAAGCGCTATCCAAAGAGCTATAATCTATTTATCTGGATGTTAATCCGTTCAGAAATACTTAGACCCAATCAAGAGGAGGAATTGTATGAAACGGTTACGTCAATGGAATATTGCAGCCTTGGTTCTTGTGCTGATACTCGCCATGCTTCCATTTTCGAATGTCTCACATGCAGCCAAGGCAGTTACGGAAGTGGAGGGAGGTCATTTGAGTACAAACTTTGAAGACGGTACACTTCAGGGATGGACTCCACGTACAGGTAACGAAAGGCTGACAGTGACACAGCAGGAGGCACACGAAGGTCAGTCCAGTATGCTGGTCGCCAACCGTGAGCGTTCCTATCATGGACCGATGTTATCCATGAAGGATCTGCTTAAGCGTAACCAAGAGTACGAAATTGCGGCATATGTAAGACTTACTCAGGAGCCCACCACGGATCAAACACTACAGCTCACCACATATAAAAAAACAACTGCCGAAAGCTGGAACCCGATCGGTAGCGTGAAGATTGCCAAAGCAGAATGGAACACATGGCACAAGATCACCGGAAAATTTCAGTATAGTGATGATCCCACTGAATTGAATTTGTTCATCGAAACACCCTACATCTCTGAAGATAGCGTAGATACGTTATCGTTCTATGTGGATGATGTATCATTTACTCTGGCCGAGCAACTGGAGATTGAAGAAGATATTCGGTCTCTGGAGGACCTGTATCAAGATGATTTCCCCATTGGTGCAGCGGTGTATCGCTGGCAGTTGGAAGGCGCATATGGACAACTGCTCACAAAGCACTTTAACAGCTTGACCGCAACCTATGAGATGAAACCGAAGTACATGTCTCCTTCCGAAGATGTTTATGAGTTCGAGGCAGCCGATCAATATGTTCAGTTCGCCGAGGAGCATGGTATGGGCGTACGCGCACATGCGTTGTTGTGGCATATTGATGCAGCAGAGTGGATGTTCAAGGATCCTCAGGGTAACCCTGCGAGTCGAGAATTACTACTTGCCCGGATTCAGGATTACGTTGAAACCGTCATGACCCGATACAAAGGTAAGATCTATGCCTGGGATGTGGTAAACGAGGCGATTGCGGATAGCAATGGTGATGCCAACGGTTTACGTAAAAGTCCCTTTTATGAACTAATCGGTCCGGATTACATTGAGAAAACCTATGAATTCGCTCGTGCAGCCGATCCGAATGCCAAATTATATTACAACGAATACTTCACGGAAATCCCTGAGAAAAGAGAGCATATGTATCAGTTGGTCAAACGACTGAAAGAGAAAGGGCTCATCGATGGTGTGGGTTTGCAATCCCACTATAACCTGGAATCCCCGTCCATCAAGGAAATTGAAAAAACGATCAACATGTTCGCCGAACTTGGATTGGATATTCAGATCACGGAACTGGATGTGGATAGCGGAATTCCATTTGGTGAAGAGATGTCCGATGAAGTTGCAGTAAAGCAGGCGTATCGATATAAGGAACTGTTGGATTTGTACAAAAAACACAAAGACCACATTTCTTCAGTTACCTTATGGGGACTCCAAGATGAGAAGTCTTACAACAACCAGGCTATGCTGTTTGATTCAGCCCTGAAGGCCAAAAAGGCATACTGGGGACTCGTGGATGAATCCAGTTTGCCTGTGTTGACGCAGAGAGCCGTCTCACTTTCGGGTAAACCGGATATCAAAAAACAGACACAAGATCCGCTCTGGAACAAAGCGGTGTCTACTCCACTGAAGGGTGACTCTACGGGATCAGCCAGTTTCCGCACCTTATGGGATCATAGTAACCTGTATATCCTCGTGGATGTTCAGGATGCGAAGGCAGATGTGAATGACAGAGTAGATATCTTTGTTGATCTCAATAATGGCAAGACCACTTCATATGAAGCAGATGACCGACATGTAATCATTAAGCGGTCGGGCAAAGCTGAGGGTGTGGAGCAGCGTTCATATCGTGTACGCGAGACCAAAGCCGGATATCAGGTTGAATTGTCCATTCCGTGGGGTGGTATCCAAGTCGGATCAGAATATGAAGCCGGATTGGATATCCGTGTGACTGATGGCGGTTCAAGTGGGACACAACCTTATAATCCACTGTACTGGAATGATCGAACACAATCTCAGGAACAGGATACAAGCAAATACGGCGTGATTCAACTCGCCCCTATGCCCAAATCTGCACAAGCTGTGCAAGGGATTGTTCAGATTGATGGGAAGAAAGACACATCATGGAATAAGGCTGCACCATTTGAAGTAAAACGGTTGAACCAGAGCGAAGGTGCAGAGGCAGTGGCTCGCGCAATGTGGTCAGGTGAGTATCTATACCTGCTGATCGACGTCACTGATCCAAACATCATTACAGATAGTATCAACCCATGGGATCAGGATTCGGTTGAGATTTTCCTGGACGAGAATCACCAGCGCACACCGTATTTTCAATATGATGATGCCCAGTTCAGAATCAGTGCAGACAATGTGGGAACCTTTGCAGGGGGTGCCTCACCTGGACGCCTTGTAAGTGCTGTGAAGAAAACAAATAAAGGATATCTCGTAGAAGCCAGAATTCATTTACAATCATTGACGCCCAAAGCAGGAAATGTTCTCGGTTTCGAGCTCCAAATTAACGACAACCAGGGCGGAGGTAAGCAGAGCGTAGCCAAGTGGAATGATACGACCAATGAGAGCTGGAGAAATACTTCCCAGTACGGAATACTCACTTTTGTCGGAAAGAACAAACTCGGGCATTAAACCATCGGCAGTAGTTGCAAGAATAGAAACCATCATAACAGTGGCTGAAACTCAACCATTGTTGTGATGGTTTTCATCGTTTACATACGTCACCAAAGGTGATGAGGGGCGATACAATCTTCCTTGACTATATTTAACAGCCCTTGATATACTAAATGGATGTTATTTTATCTTTTATGGGAATAGGAAAGTAATCAACTACATACAACCGTTTGCGAGGGAGCCTTAACCGGCTGAGAGGGTGTTAAACCGACCTTACCTGATTTGGATAATGCCAACGTAGGGATGCAACGATGAAACGCTTTACTTGGGTAGCTCATGCGAACCCCCTTGTTTTAGTGTATTTGTCTGCGAAACATCCTATGGATGTTTCGTTTTTTTGTTTTTAAATACGTACATTATGAATTGGAGGAACACATGTTGACTATTTCAGAGAGACTATATCAGGCAGCACAGCCTGTGTGGAAGGAATGTCTTGAGCATCCCTTTGTTAAAGGAATCGGAGATGGTTCCTTAACGGTTGAACAATTTCGTTATTATTTGCTGCAAGACTACTTGTACCTGTTCGATTATGCCCGCGTATTTGCACTAGGTATTGTCAAGTCGCACGACCCCAAATTGATGCAGTTTTTTAGTGAAAACGTAGATAACATCCTGAATGGTGAAATGAAAATTCATCGTTCTTATATGGAGCGATTAGGAATTACAGAGGATCATGTTTTCCAGGTAAAACCTGCCCTGAAAAATGCAGCCTATACTAACTATATGCTCTCTGTTTCCCATGCGGGAGGCATAGCAGAAGTACTTGTATCCATTCTGGCCTGCTCATGGAGCTATGCAGAGATTGGTCAAGTCCTTGCCCAAAAGCCAGGTGCAGCTGATCATCCTTTTTACGGAGAGTGGATCACAGGATATGCTTCCTCTGAATACAACAGCAACAATCAATCCCTAGTGACGTTAACGGATAAGCTATTAGAAGGCTGTAGCGAGGGAACGTACCAACGGATGGAGGATATTTTCGTGATGTGCAGTCGCTTTGAACTTGATTTTTGGGAGATGTCATGGAGGCTGGAGTCTTGAGTTCACTGGTAAAGTAGAGAGCAGCTAATCAAGGTGAGTACAGAATAATCAGAACATGTTAGCCCAAAAATACATGATTAAACATTTGAACAACAAGCCCTGATATAATAAGCAAATAGCAACTATCTATTTTCTGGAGGTGAGGCTATTGAAAACAATCGGAGTAGGATTCTTACATGGTACGGCTCTATGCAAAGCCAGTGAAGGATATGGCAATGCTTTGCATAGAGCCTGGGAATAATCACATTGCCAACGACGAATCGTAATATTCCACTAACTGGCTTTGCACCTTATTGATCTATTAAATAAGGAGTGAGGCCCATGAAATATTCAAAAGCCGAGTCTATTTTTCCAGAAGAATTGTTACGTATCATTCAGGAATACGTTCAAGGGGAATTGGTTTATATCCCAAAACCCAAAGAGGCGCACCTGAAATGGGGCGAGAAAACAGAGAGCAAGAGCAGGGTCTCTGCTCGAAACGCTGAGATTAAATCCTTATTCCGCAATGGAGTCAGGATAGAGGAGTTAGCGGATCGGTATTTCTTGTCCTGCGAAAGCATAAAGAAAATAGTCTATACAAAAAACTAATCAAGGAACTAGTGAAATCCGCTAACTCGTCGTATCGACGGTTTAGCGGATTTTGTGCAAAGATGACTTAAGTCATCTTATACATAGTAACCGCACCTCTAAATCGATAGACTCAAGTTATGGTTGTTGTGATAAAGGACGGCCGGACCATACAAAGAGGGGTAACGAATGAACGAAATCATAAAAAAGAAACTGCTGGACAAAAATGAACTGCTCATTAACATGGTGATTGAACGTGTAAAAAGAGATTTTCTAGAGGATATCGCCATTATTGGGCTTACTGGTTCATTTAGCACCGAGGACTTTCACGAGAAGAGCGATCTTGATTTAATTATCATTAATAATACAGAAAAGGGATGGGAAATATCTGACTGCTTCATCTTGGACGACGTTGGGTATGACATCTATTGCACGCCATGGGATTCAAGAATACAAGAGCAATCCACCTTGGAGAGTCCCAACGTATCGAGCCTAACCGACCTGAAAATACTCTACTATGCAAAGCCTGAGGATTTGGAGAAATTGAACGACTTCCAGCAAAAAGCTCTTGATGCACTTGCGAATCCGATAGGAGAAGTGTGTCTTAATCGAGCAAATAAATGGATCGATCTGGCTAAGCAAGCATACAGTGATACGATGCTTGGTGAAGATATCGGTTCAGTGCGATATGCATCTGCTGGGGTTCTATACAATCTAGTCAATGCCTTGGTCAGCATGAATAACACGTACATCAAACGAGGGATCAAGCGATATTTGGAAGAGATACGTTCGTTTCGTTATGTTCCGGATGATCTCGAATCCTTATACATGTCAATCATCGAAGCTCATACCATAGAAGATATCCGAATCACATCTTTTAATATGTTGAATAGCGTTACGAGGTTACATAGCACGATGTGTGATAACTTCATTGTTAAACCGGCTCCGACCTTTGATAATCTTGGAGGAACATACGAAGAACTGTGGTGCAACTACCGTAATAAAATTTTGAACAGTGTTACAACGAACGATGCTTCCTACGTCTTTCTTTCAGCCTTTGGAGCACATGAGTATCTTGATGAAATGGCCATGGAGAAAGGAACCAAGAAATATGATCTTATGCAGTACTTTGATGCCAGTAATTTACCAGTTATGAAAGAGAAGCTCCTTGAAGTGATGGATGATTATCTAGAAGAGTATGATAAGGTCGGCAGAAAAGTCGAACATTTTACAACCTTCGAGCAACTATATGCCCATTATATGAATCATTGACCTTACGTTCCAGGTAGTAATAAGTCCGGGAATTGTACACAAGGAAAAAATCCTTTTACAATGATTGGCAGTACGTTATAATACAATCACCAGGTAGATTACCCAACAAAAAAGTGAAATATTGTAATATCTAGTCACACTCGGCTCATCATAGTTCTTTGAGCCGCTTATTACAACATAATAGATATCGGAGGTATGGTTATGGTCAAGAAGAAAATTTCCACAGCCCTCAGCGCAGCTTTAATTGTTTCTATGCTGGCTACTGGCCTAATAGTCACTATCCAAGGTAACACAACGTTAGAGGTAGCGAAGTCAGCAGGGGATAAAAAGGTTGAAGTTGTTAAAGCATAAGCGAGCCGTTAATTTATTTAGAACATGTTAAGAGACAAGAGCATATACCTATTGAAGTCGCTATTTTAGCGGCTTTTTTTGTTTTATCGATAAAATTGGGTTTAATACTAACGAATATTTTGTTGAACAAGTAAAGAGAATTTTAGATGTAACCATTTTTACATTTGTAAACCATTAGGTTTAAAGCAATAAAAAAATGATTAAGTCAACTTAAGTGAAAAATTGTTTTTTTCTATAATCAATCATAAATTGTGCAAATGTAAACTAAGATAGATATATACATAAAAAAATAATGTTCATTTAAACAAAAATACTTTGACAAATGAAAACGAGTGGCTTATTTTGTTAATAAGGAATGCAAATTACTTTTTTTAGATTTTAAATAGCCTTAAGGGAGCGTGAATTAAATTAAAAAAGTACATCTATCAGGTGAAAATAGTATCAGCAAAGGTCCAGAAAACTTTATTTATAAAAATGAATACAGACCGCAAATACATTATTCCCCTAAGGGAAATTGGATTAACGATCCTAACGGAATGGTTTATTACGAAGGAGAATATCACCTTTTCTACCAATATACTCCCCATGATACGCAGCCTGACTTCGGCAGAATGCATTGGGGGCATGCAGTAAGTAATGATTTAGTACATTGGGATGAACTCCCACCAGCCATCTCGCCTGGGGAAGATGGAGCGATATTTTCGGGAAGTGCGGTAGTCGATAAGAACAATACAAGCGGATTCTTCAACGAAGCAGGATCAGGATTGGTTGCAATTTATACGAATAATGGTAACAACGCTCAACCCGGTAAAACGCAGGTTCAAAGCATCGCTTACAGCAAGGACAAAGGTCGAACCTGGACAAAATATGAAGGTAACCCTGTTTTATTCCCCACGGAGACGCTAGACTTTCGAGACCCAAAGGTATTCTGGCATGAAGAATCTTCAAACTGGGTAATGGTTCTTGCTGTAAGCGACCGTGTAGAATTTTACACATCTTCGAATCTTAAGGATTGGTCTTTTGCAAGCGGTTTCGGTTCTGATATTCCGGGCATCCATCGTGGAATATTTGAATGTCCTGATGTTTTTAAACTCCAAGTGGATGAGGACCCTAATACCACTAAATGGATTCTGACACTAAGTGTCGGAGATAGAAATGGCGTAAATCCAAACGATTCAGAACCACCCGCAGGCGGTTCTGGCATGATGTATTTTATAGGTCACTTTGATGGTAAGGTTTTTACACTAGATGAAACATTGGAATCATTCGATACAATCCAATGGATAGATTACGGATCTGACTTTTACGCGGCCGTGACCTGGGATGGTATACCGAATGAGGATGGGCGAAAGATTTGGGTCGGCTGGATGAATAATTGGCGTTATGCTTCCACTCTTCCTTCTAAAGAATGGCGTGGCCATATGTCCATCCCACGAGAGATTCAGCTCAGGACGTATTCGGAAGGACTTCGCTTAATTCAAGCACCCATAAGTGAGTTAAATCAACTTAGAAGATCAATTCTGTCTCTACAAGACATTACGATTAAACCAGATATGAACGTTTTGTCTGATGTTTCTGCTACAAAGATGGAAATTATTGCGGAATTCGAAATCGGTAATGCAATAGAATTTGGGTTCAAGGTGCGAAAGTCTTCCTCTTCCAACCAGGAGACAGTCATCGGATATAATGTCTTGAATGAGGAGTTGTTTGTCGATCGAACGAAGTCAAACGCTGTTGATTTCCATCCCGATTTTGCTACAAAACACAAGGCCCCTATGAAGCCAGAGTATAGACGGATACAGTTGAGCATCTATGTTGATTGGTCAAGTGTAGAGATCTTTGGCAACAATGGGACAACTATCATTTCAGACACGATTTTCCCCGACTTGGGAAGTAGAGGGCTGGAACTCTATGCCATTGGCGGAGAACTAAAGGTCGTGTCGCTTCAAATCAATGATCTCGTAAGCATTTGGGAAAATCAACCGAACTGAACTGGTTGTCCAAAACCAATTAAATTTGAACCAACTTCACAATATTATTAGAAAAGAGGGTATGGAATGAAAGATAAATCTAAATTCGCAATATGTCTTCTGATGGCAACGGGATTAACTCTGACTTCAAACGGGATTTTTACATCTAAATCATTTGCGGCTAGTGCTGTACTTGCTGATCAGGAAACAAATAAACAGGCAAAGGAGGAGCTTGATATTTTTGAAAGCGCATCCAAACCAAATACCAATCTGATAGGCTGGCAAGTGAAAGGAAAAGGTGGATTAGAGGATACTTCAGAAGGAATCTTGCTGACTTCGCACCCTAAAGAAAATGTAATGGCCATCTCAGAGACAGTGTCCGATGATTTTATCTATGAAGCTGATGTCATGATCAGGGATACGAAGGCGGATGCAACATTGTTGTTTCGATCTAATGAGGATGGATTTAGCTCGTACATGCTGCAAATCGTTCCGGACGCAGGTCTGATTCGGTTAAGAGATGCAAGAAATGGAGATGGGAAATTAAAGGAGGAGCGTAAAGTTTCTGTTGAAATGGGGCAAATCTATCATCTCAAAGTGAAGGCAGTGGGTTCCTCGCTAAAAGTATATTGGGGCAATCAATATAAACCATTAATTGATGTTCAGGACATTTCGTATCAAAGCGGAAAGCTTGGACTCCATGTATGGGATGGATCCGCCTTGTTTTCGAACATCGTGGTGAGCGATCTGAAAGGTAATTTGGGGACGGTGATTTCTAGCAAGGGAAAATGGCAACCTGATATCAACGGTAAAAGAGGGACGGTAGAACAGGGGAGCATAGCACAGCAAATCTATAACAAAGAGGCGACTGATATGGTCTATGAAGGGAATATTACCCTTCGTCCTGATTCTATTGCAGCTCTCGCATTTCGATCTTCAACCGATGGAGCTGAAGGTTATGAAGCTACTCTTACGAAGGAAGGAGATCAGGTCCGTGTAAGTTTGACGAATACAAAAGGAACAGTAATTGCCAGTTCGCAACGTACTTATCCGAGTCAGATGGGAGCCAAACATCATGTGGAAATCAAGGCAAAAGGAGATCGAATTCAGGTCTTCCTGGACGGATACACTACGGCCGCGATTGACGTGAAAGATTCAACCTACAGGAGTGGAAGTACCGGAATCGTCGTAAAAAAGGGGACGGCTTACTTTCAGGATACTTATGTGACGGAACTGAGCCAATATTACAATGAGATATATCGTCCACAATATCATTACACGCCAATACGTGGTTCAGCGAGTGATCCGAATGGACTTGTCTACTTCGAAGGAGAATATCATCTCTTTCACCAGGATGGAGGAACATGGGCGCATGCGGTAAGTAAAGATATGCTGAACTGGAAACAGCTTCCGATTGCACTTCCCTGGAATGATCACGGACATGTCTGGTCTGGGTCGGCTATTGCGGATATGACAAATGCATCTGGTTTATTCGGAGATTCAGGAGGCAGGGGCCTTATTGCATATTATACTTCCTTTAACCCAGATAGCCCGAATGGGAACCAGCGTATAGGTCTGGCATACAGTAAAGACCAAGGTCGCACTTGGGAGTATTCGAAGGAACGCCCGATTGTGATCGAGAACCCGGGTAAGAGCGGAAATGAAGCTGGGAATTGGGATTTCCGCGATCCGAAAGTGATCCGTGATGATGAGAATAACCGCTGGGTTATGGTTGTGTCCGGAGGAGATCATATTCGTTTCTACACGTCAACGAACTTACTTGACTGGACATTTACAGATAATTGGGGATATGGGGATTACGTCCGCGGAGGCGTATGGGAATGCCCTGATTTGTTCCAGCTTCCGGTAGACGGAACGTCACAGAAGAAGTGGGTTATGATGATCAGTACAGGAGCGAATCCCAAAACAGGCGGATCAGATGCCGAGTATTTTATCGGTCATTTAACAGCTGATGGTAAATTCGTGAACGATAATCCGGCGGGTAAGGTACTAAGAACAGATTTCGGTAAAGAGTTTTACGCTTCGATGTCTTTCGCTAACATGCCTGATCATCGCACAGTGATGATGGCGTGGATGACGAATTGGGACTATCCGTTCGCTTTCCCAACGTCCAATTGGAAAGGTGAACTAACCATTCCGAGAGAAGTATCATTGGTAACAACCAAAGATGGAATTCGGATGACGCAAAGTCCAATCAAAGAATTGGAATCACTGCGTAAACCTTTGTACTCTGCTTCTAACAAGTCGGTGAGTCCTTCTTCCGGGAATCTGCTAAAAGGTATTATTTCAGGTGCTTACGAAATTGAAGCTGAAATTGAAATCCCTGAAACCAGCACAGCGACCGAGTTTGGCTTTAACATTCGTGAGGGTGCAAATCAGAAGACGGTCGTGGGTTATAAGGCAAGCGATAGTAATATGTTTGTGGACCGAACTGCATCCGGTGAAACGGATTTTTCTAACCTATTTAGTAAGAAACATGAAGCGCCTACGCAAATGGAGAATAATCGGATCAAGATGCGTATTCTTGTGGATGAATCTTCTGTTGAAGCCTTTGGTAACAACGGCAAAGTCGTCTTTTCAGATGTAATATTTCCGGATCCTGCTAGTAGAGCCATGAGTTTTTACGTGAAAGGTGGGAATGTGAACGTTGTTTCCTTGAAAGTGCATCAACTTCAATCTGTCTGGAATGAGGACATTCCTTCAAAAGCTCAAATAAAGATGAATACGAGCGTTCGGGAACTGGGGGTAGGCGAGTCGGATACACTGCAAGCGATGGTCGAGTATGGCCCGGGTCTAGGCGTTCAACCGCTTAAGTGGAATTCCAGTAATAACGAAGTAATAGCCATAGAGTTGGTAGACAATTCACACGCAGTTATTAAGGCGAAAAAAGAAGGGGAGTCCACAGTCACTGTATCTACTCCGAATGGTAAAGCATCCAGTAGTGTGCTCGTTAAAGTCTCAGGTGGCGAGTTCCGGACAAACCTGAGTGGATGGACTAAAGATCTGTCTGCTGCTTCATGGTTAGTTAGTGAACATGGGATTCGTGGTAAATATTTTAGCGATGCGAATTATATTGCCAAAGAGAAGGCTGGGAACTTTACGTATGAAGCAGACATGATGCTCGGTGAAACAGGAGGGGCAGGTTCTATTTTGTTCAGGGCTAGCGAAGATGGTCGCAGTGGTTATTATCTGAATCTAGACCCTAACATGAAGGCAATCCGTCTGTTCTATAAAATCAATGGAGGATTTGAAGAACGTCAGGTTCTTGCAAAAGTACCAACTTTCATTCAGCCAGGTCAAACGTATAAGGTGAAAATAGAAGCGAATGGTCCGCATATTGTAGTTCACGTAAACAGTCAAAAAGTCATAGATATCATGGATGGTATTTTTGCAGAAGGGCACTTTGGACTGAATGTATTTGGCGGCTCCGCATCTTATCAGAACGTCAATGTGAGCAACAGCGAACCTGCAAACATCACCAAGTCCAGCCTTGTAAATACCGCAACACAGAAATCCATTTACACAGCTAACCTTGTCAACGGGGAGCCGGTTACCTTGCAAGATACAAGTGCAGCTTCCGTCCAGAAGTGGGTATTTGTTCCGACAGGTGACGAAGCAGGTTCGTATTCGATTCGTACTACGACCGGGCAGACGCTTGATCTGGATATAGGGCAAAACAAACTTCAGCTATATCATTACTTAGGGTACAACAACCAGCGTTGGCTCCTTCACGAGAACAAAGACGGATCAGTTCATATTACTTCAGCTCATCATCAAAAAGCATTAGAAGTATCGGAAGATGGGACCGAACTTTTCCTAAGTGAACTGAATCCATCACTTGATCGACAAAAATGGACATTAGCAAAATAATCAAAATTTATTCCATGATGGCGTATCTCATAATTATTCCAATAAAGAAGTGTCGCGGGTCAGGAACATTGTTCAATTCAAGTCGCTATTATAGCGGCTTTTTTCTTTTAATCTTGTCCTAGCAGAGGTTCGATGGCTATCGCTATGCGGATTCGTAAGCTTTCAGTTGGATCTTTGAGTTTCACACCCAGGATTTTTTCACACTTTTCCAGTCGATACACCACCGTATTTCGATGAACGAAAAGTTGCTTGGATGTTTCGACAAGCTGGCATTGTGTATCGTAAAAAGCGTTTAAGGTGCGCAGTAACTCTTTTTTTTCATGTTCGTCTGCAATCTGCAGCAGTCCGTTTAAGGTCGCGTCGTAAAATTGTTTCAGTTCGTTGTGGGGAAGCATGTGGAATAAATATCCGATGTCCTTGGCTTGGTAAGATTGGACGAATTGCTTTCGTTTTAGCCAGTAGCCGAATTGCAATGCATTAACCGCTTCTGTATAAGAATGACGAACGCCGAGTACATTTGATGCAGGTTTGCCAATGCCGATCGACAGACTCAGTCCAGTCTCATGATGCAGCTCTTTAAGCATTCCTGACAGCTGCTCGGTGATTTTTGCCTCATCCCATCCCGACTCAGGAATAGATAGAAGAAGACAGTAGGTATCATGTTTGGTAAACATGACGAAGGAATGATCTAACCCACCAAAAACACGTTTGATGTGCTCGTACTGCTCCTCTTGCTCCGTGATATTATCTCCTTTCGGAGGCGCCGAACCTTCGTGATTAGGAAATCTTTGATGCATGTGATTCACCTCGTCATTACGCATGGTCAGCACGACGCTTGCACGCCCCTTGATAAGCCCACATCTCTTGCCACGGTTCAGCGCCTCCTGCTCAGAAGTGATATATCCCTCAATCAGATCGGAGAAGAATTCGTTTTTGTGCCTGCGGGAACGCTCTTTGACAGCCTGTGATTTGGTCAGCTCCATTCCAATGACGTTGGAGGCCTGCTCAAGCGTCAGACCAAAAAGGCCAGTCCATTGATCCGGCGAATGAAAGGATAACAAATAGCCTTCGTGGCGGTAAGTTTTTACTGGATATACCAGCATGCAGCAACGCTCTCGGACTGATGGGTTGATGAAGCACAACGAAGTGGGACTAGAAATATCGGACAAGTCTTGAAGTGTATTTACAGCGGCTGCAGTGAGTTCAGCAACACTGATATTCTGGTTGGAAGCGGAGATGGTTTGCCATTTGTAGTTTAACAGGATGACTGGGGATGAGAACAGTTTGGACAGAGAATCGATAATGCTGGAAATTCCTTTGCCGCGCATGATCATCTCGGAGAATTTTTTGTGGATGCTGAGTGCATATTGCAGTTCGTCACTCTTGTTATTCAGAATCACACTGGTCGATCGCTGCAAAATTTCGCCAAGGGATAGACGGACATCGGAAATTTCGATGATGGGAAATTCGTTCTGATCCGCTTCCCAAAGTATTTCATCAGGGATTGGCAGTTCAAAGCGCTTGGTTTTGATGGCCAACCCGGAGCACTTAAGACGTTGCATGTCCCTGATTAGTTGAATAAACATCTCTGGCTGCTGTTTCATGAAAAAACCGTTGGTCAGCAAGAGCTCGTTTGGCCTTAGAAAGTGAATGATATCCGGACAGTCCATAATGTTGACCGTTTGAACCTCACGTACTAGCCCCTTATGCCCCGTAATCACTCTGGCATCATCGTAAATGCCGTTTTTCAGCAAATCTGTCAGCAGCACATCGACCCATCCCTTTCTGGAACAAGTTATTTTATTGTTAAGTAATATAACACTACGATCATGTGGAGTAAATATCTTTGGTTTGATCATCCAAGATTGCTAATTATTTTTATCCTTTTCATCCAATGATTTCTCAGAAGGAGTGAATTATGCTTAAAGTGTTTCTTGCGTGTAATAAAAGCGTACATGAACGGAGGATGTAATGATTGATCTACTTATCACAGATACGGTGATTTCCGGGGATGAAAAGCGAATGGATGTCGGGATATTCTCAGGCAAGATTACATTTGTCACGCCATGCGGGGAAAGGAAAACCGAAGCTTCTCGTGTAGTGCAAGGCAAAGGGGGCTTATTGCTACCTGGATTGGTCGAGCCGCATATTCATTTGGAAAAAGCATATTTGCTGGATTCCATGGATCGAGAGGCGGAGTCTCTCCAGGACGCGATTCGGATAACATCCAAACTGAAAAGTTCGTTCACCATGGAGGACATATATCATCGCTCGCTGGTTGTCATTCGAGAAGCCGTGAGGAATGGTGTAACCCATATGCGTTGCCATGCAGAGGTTGATCCGGTTCTTGGACTCAGAGCTGTCGAATCTGCTCTTCGTCTCAAACAATCCTTAAAACATCAACTGGATTTACAGGTAGTTGCCTTTCCGCAAGAAGGGGTGTTCAAGAGTCCGGGGACTGCTGGGCTGATGGAAGAGGCCATTCGTATGGGAGCCGATGTGATTGGAGGAATCACGTATCAAGATGCAGACCTGGGGGAGCACTTGGATTTTGCATTTGGTCTGGCAGGGAAGTACGGAAAACCGCTGGATTTTCACGCGGATTTCTCGGTCGATTCCAATGACCGTGCCGTTGTGGAAATTGCAAAAAGGGCCATTGCTGCAGGAATGCAGGGGCATGTAGCCGCCGGACATGTAACCTCGCTCGGTTCCCTCCCTGCACACGAAGCTTTGGCTATCGGAGAGCTCCTGTGTCTTGCCGGAATCAGCATCATTACGCTGCCGATGACGGACCTCTTTTTGAATGGAAGGGAAGGCTCCGAAGGACATCATAGAGGTCTGACTCCCGTGAAACTGCTGCAGGATTGTGGAGTGAATGTGGCAATTGGCGTCAATAATGTGCGCAACCCATTCACGCCGTTTGGCAAAGCAGACCCAATTGAGGCTGCCTGGCTATTGGCGATTACTTCGTACATGGGTGGCAAACGGGATGCGCTCATCTTGACCAACATGCTGACGCATAACGCAGCACAGGCTTTAGGCATTGATAATTATGGCGTTAAGGTTGGCGCTCCGGCCGATATGGTATTGTTCCGAGAGCGGTCGGAAAGGGAAGTTCTGCTTAATAAACCGGAGGCCCGTACGGTCTGGAAATCGGGATTACAGGTAGCTTGTACCGACTCAAAACCTTTGGAATTACCGTGGTTGTCGGATGGGATGGAAACAATCTAATTATGAAGTAAGGGGATGGAGTTATGGAGAAAGGTTTAACACTCGTAAAAAATGTCAAATGGTCGGAAAACCTGTTTGATCTAACGATTGATCAAGCAACAGGACTCATTGTCAGCATTGAGACTGCCGGAACGGATGCGGATCTCACATCTGTAAATATTGCCGGTAGGGCGACAACCGTCATTGACGCGGACGGGCTCCACTATGTACCGCCATTGGCAGATATGCATACCCATTTGGACAAGCATTTTATTGGGGAGCCCTGGAAGTCTTTGCAGCCGTTTGTCACGCTGCCCGGCCAGTTGGAATTTGAGAAAAACATGTTGGGAAAACTACCAACCGGGGCGGGAGAACGTGCGAAACGAATGTTGGATTTAATGTTAGCCCAAGGTACAACGGCAATCCGCACACATGTTGACGTGGATCCGCAAATTGGCCTCTCTCATCTTGAGGAGGTCTTGGAAGTGCGTGAGATGTACCGGGGACGCATCGATATGGAAATTGTGGCGTTTCCCCAGCAAGGCCTGCTTCGATCCGACTCCGTTTCCGTCATGCGGCAAGCGCTTCGTGCTGGAGCCAACTATGTTGGTGGCGTGGATCCGGCCGGACTGGACCGCCGAGTGGATGCCAGTCTGGAAGCCATGTTTGAACTTGCGACAGAATTCTCTGCGGGCATCGACTTGCATCTGCATGACCCGAGTCATCTCGGAATATACACGATCAGCCGCTTCGCCGAACTGACAGAACAAGCCGGTATGTCCGGCCGTACCGCGGTAAGCCATGCCTATTGTTTGGGCCAGGTTGGGGAAACAGAGGTGCACTCACTCGCGGAAAGGTTGTGTGCGACCGGCGTAGCCATCATGACGAGCGTGCCCATTGACAGGCCCATGCCCCCCATCAAACTGTTGATGGAAACGGGAGTGTCCGTGCATATCGGTTCCGATAACATTTTGGATTCGTGGAGCCCATTCGGAAATGGAGATATGCTCTCCCGTGGGTCACGTCTCGCTGAAGTATCCGGTTGGGTGGAGGACTTCTGGTTGCTAGAAACGTACAAGCTTATTTCCAATGCGCCATTAACTCCAAAAGTGGGTGAACGAGGTACTTTCTCGTTGGTAAATGCCATAAATGCGATGCATGCGTTGGCGGCGGCACCTCCACGCGAAGCTGTATTTTCGGGTGGTGTGCTTGTTGGTGGTCGAATGTTTCCCAACAGCAGACAGATGGCAGCCATCCATTCGTAACAATCTTTAATTATACATGAAGCAGCGCATCCTTTTTCGGGTGCGTTGCTTTTTGACATGAAAAGGCTGATCACAGGGCTTAAAATACGTTGCTTAATGCAGTGAATGTGATAATACATAACATTAAAATTTAGACAGGCTTTTCTTTTGGTGTAATAATCCAAATGAAATCATTTTTTTTAGTGAATCACACCAATGACTGAGGCTTACTTACATCGTATTATTCATATAAGAACAATTTTGAGTCACATAAACTGACATTAATAGAATAGGAGGGATGTTGGAGGAGTTACACAAACCAAACATCATTGTTACGAACAGGGGGAGAGAGACATGCGTCGAGGTTTCCATGCAAACCGCATCCAAAACATCAGAAAGCATGGGCTGTTATTGGTCATGATTTTGCCAGGCATCGTCTATCTGTTCATCAACAATTACTTGCCCATGTTCGGCATTGTGATTGCGTTCAAAGATATCAATTTTGCAAAAGGAATCTGGGGAAGTGACTGGGTAGGCTTCGATAATTTCGCCTATCTGTTCCAAACGCAGGATGCTTGGGTGATTACCCGTAACACGTTACTCTACAACGGCGCATTTATCGTGCTTGGAACAGTGCTCTCCATAGCTGTGGCTGTATTGTTAAACGAGGTAAAGAAGCGATTCGCCTCCCGACTGTACCAAAGCATCATTTTGCTGCCCTATCTGATCTCGATGGTCATTGTCGCTTACTTGGTTCTGGCATTGCTCAACGAGGAAAACGGATTCGTCAACCATTACGTGCTTCCTTTACTGGGGATAGACCCCGTGTCGTGGTATGCGGATTCCGGTAAATGGCCCTTTATATTAAGTGTCGTATATCTGTGGAAAAACGTCGGTTATACATGCATTGTTTATCTGGCCTCAATCGTAGGTATCAGCCAAGAATATTATGAGTCCGCTACGCTGGACGGGGCATCCAAGTGGAGGCAAGTCTGGAGCATTACCCTTCCTCTGCTTAAACCCACGATGGTCATTATGGTGCTTCTTGCAGTGGGACGCATCTTCAATTCCGATTTCGGATTGTTCTATCAGGTTCCGCTGAATTCGGGTGCACTGCAAACGACTACCGATGTCATTGACACATACGTTTATCGTGGATTGATGACTTTTGGGGATTTCGGAATGTCATCCGCTGCCGGACTGTACCAGTCCATTGTCGGTTTTCTGTTAGTATTAACGACCAATGCGATCGTTCGTCGCAAAAACCGGGATTTGGCGCTGTTTTAGCTAAGGGGGAGGACAACATGTATTCAAATAGGATATATCAAATGGCTGTTCACCTCGTGCTCATCATGATGGGAATCGCTGCAGTGTTTCCGTTTATACTTCTGATATCCGCTTCCCTAACCGAGGAACAAGCCATTATCAGGGATGGTTATCGTTTATTACCGGCTCAATTCAGCTTCGATGCTTATGTGTATCTGTTTAATCAGTATTCGTTGATTCTGCGGTCGTATGGAATTACGACGTTCATCACGGTCGTGGGCACGATCGTTGGGTTGTTGATCACAACCCTGGTCGCTTATCCGCTATCCAGAAATGTGCTTCCATTTCGTTCGTTCCTGTCATTCTTCGTATTTTTCACCCTGCTTTTCAATGGGGGGCTGGTGCCGATGTACCTGGTTTATACGGACCTCTTCCATTTGAAAGATACCATCTGGTCGCTAATCATCCCGAATTTACTGACCAACGGGTTCTACATTTTGTTGATGCGCAGTTTCTTTTCCACATCAATTCCCGGCGAAGTCGTGGAGTCAGCCTATGTGGATGGAGCCAACGAATGGGTTATTTATTGCAAAATCGTTCTCCCGCTTGCTCTTCCAAGCCTGGCAACCATTGGTCTGATGCTCATGATCTCGTATTGGAACGATTGGTTTAACGGTCTAATCTTCATCAATGACGGAAGCCTCTACAGCATTCAAAACCTGCTTAATCGAATGTTGTCTGATGTCCAGTACTTGCAGCAAAGCAGTTTGTCTGGTCAGACAGCAGTTGTCTCATCCGTACCTCTCGGCAGTGTGAGAATGGCTATTGCCGTAATCGGCGTGTTGCCGCTGATCGCAGCGTATCCGTTTTTCCAGAAGTTCTTCGTCAAGGGATTGACTATTGGTGCCGTAAAAGGTTAGTTATGCTTCGTATCCAAGATGTCTTATCCAAAAGCAAATATGGGGAGTGAATGAAGATGTTCAGAAAAAGATTGCCTGTGGGTTTCATAAAGGTAATGTCCTTAATTTGTGCGGCCCCTCTATTGTTGACGGCATGCGGAAACCCAGACAGTAAGGAGGGGGCAGAACTTGGAAAAGCTTCAGCAACAGACATGTATGAAGTGGTCATGACGTATCCAGCTTTTGGGGATGTAACAGATGTTAAGGAAATTCAGGAAGCCATCAGTGATATTACAGCGGAAAAGGTAGGCGCCACCGTGAAGCTCTTGCCTGTTAATGGATCGAACTATGCCAATCAAATGAACTTGATGCTGGCGGGCAGCGAGAAACTGGATCTGGTGTATACCAGCGTATGGTTCGGCCTTGAATCCCAAATCGGCAGGGGGCAGTTACTGCCCATGGACGAATCGTTGAATGAAACTGGTAAAAAGATACTGGAGGCTGTTCCGGAGGAAGCCGCAGAAGCCGGGAAGATGAATGGCGAAACATATGGCGTTCCCAGCATTAAAGCTTGGGCACTTTCCCCCAGTTTTGTGATGGACAAAGAGCTTGCCGATAAACATGCTATTGACCTTAGCGCCATAAAAACCTGGAATGATATCTCTGCTGTATTGCAGCTTATCAAGGACAAGGAGCCGGGTGTCACGCCGATTGTCAGCTATAACTCACAGGAAACACCCGGACAAGCCATGCTGAATTTTGATCCATTGGGAACAGCACCTGGCGTACTGGATTTTGGCGGGGAGGACTTCACCGTGCAGAACCTTTTTGCGACTTCGCGGTTCTCCACAATGGCTGACCTGATGCGTGATTGGTATCAAAAAGGTTATTTCAGCAAAGATGTCGCAACGTCACAGGAAACGGGCTCCAATCTGATCAAGGCAGGCAAAGCCTTCTCGTATATCCGGAATATCAATGAATGTTACTCGGAATCACTTGCGGCTGGGACTGAACTTGTATGCGTCCCCCTTGAGGATTCGTATATGACGCGAAATAGCGTAGCTTCCAACATGATGTCTTTGGCAAGGAACAGTGAGCAGCCGGATAAGGCGATTCAAGTATTGGAACTGTTTTACTCGGACGAAGCAGTCATTAATCTGTTTACGAATGGGATCGAAGGCAAGCATTATGTTCAGCGTGATAATGGGCTGATCAGCAAGCCGGATGGCGTTACTGCAACAGGATACGATTCAAACCAATATGCCGTGGGGAACAATTTCCTGTCCTATATATGGGAAGGGAACGATCCTGACATGTGGGAGCACTTGAGGGGCGAAAATGAGAGTGCCGTAAAATCAAGGGCGATGGGTTTCAGCTTCGACATCAATCCGGTCAAAACACAAATTACCTCGGTGGCCAACGTCCAAAACCAGTATGATGCAGGCTTTCAGACAGGAACTTTTGACCCGTCAGAACTGGGTGCTTATCTCGACAAACTAAAGAATGCAGGCGTAGAGAAAATATTGACGGAAAAGCAAAACCAGTTAAACCAATGGCTTGAAAATAAATAGAAGGAGCTGATCACGCATGTTTAATCCTGTCATTGATGTTCACCACCATATCATCTCTAAAGAAATGCAACGAAAGCAGCGGGAGTTGGGAATGGAGATTCCAAGTTTTATGCCGAAGTGGACGCCCGAGATCGGGATGCAAAAAATGGATGTATGTGACATCTCGTTTTCATTCCTTTCAGCCCCGTCAGACCTGACGTTCATCGACCAATCTTCTGCCAACGCATTGGCACGTAAAATGAATGAAGAGCTCGCATCGTATGCTCAACTTCATCCTGAGCGGTATGGTGCGTTTGCAACGCTTCCACTCCCGGATCCCGCAGCAGCCATGGAAGAAACATTGTATGCACTTGATGTTCTCGGGATGGATGGTGTTGCAATGCTGACAAGTTATCAGGGGAAATATTTAAGCCATCCAGATTACACCGAATTGTTAACCGAATTGGATCGGCGCAGTGCTGTTGTGTTTCTGCATCCCATCCTCATACCGCAAAAAATCGCTGGGCTTAGTCCTGCATTGCTTGAGGGCACCTTCGATACAACGCGGGCTGTCACTACGATGGCTGTTCATCGCATTTTCGACCAATATCCATCCATTACGTTCATTCTTCCCCATACAGGGGGCATGGTGCCGTATATCAAATGGAGAATTGCGCTTGCCGCCATCGGGCAAGATTCGATTCAGGTTGAAACAACACCGGAACAATTTCAAGCTGAAATAGCCAAACTGGACCACCTTTATTATGATTCCACGTTAAACCTCGGCACAATCCAAAAGTTGATTGCGCCTGATCGGATTCTGTTCGGAGCGGACATACCTTGGCCAGCTGACAGCGTCCTTCGTATACAGCGGGAGTCGGTATTCCATGAAGCACAGCAGGTCAGCGAAGAAAACGCGAAGGCGATCGCTTATGGCAATGCCTTTCGTCTATTCCCCCGCATTTCTAAGCTTTTTGATATAGAGAAAAAGTTAATTTAAAGTGTTAGGAACCGATAACTCAACATTACAAAACAATAGTTTAATCTCTCATGACAATGTAACAACAAAACAATCGTTCTTGAAACGGTTGTTTTGTTGTTAACACCCATTAGTTACATTCTGGTTCCTATCTAATAAAAAGGTGCCTACTTTTCAAGTAGTATGAGACATTTTAAGATTTAACGAAAGGTGGTTAAACAGAGGGCGTATGTAATGAACAAAAGTTATATGCAACGTTGCTTTGACGTAATAGAGATCATCCCGAAGGAGTTGCAGAGAATATAGATCGCACCATTACTTTGTAGAAGATATGCATAGTGTGATCGTCAAATTAACCGATTACGTGGGAGATTCATTGAAAGTAATTGAGGGGATGGTAGCGCCATGCCAATTGAAATCAAAGACATTGTAGTGTTTTAATGAGTAAGCTTCAAGATCATAGTTTAAACTTTAATTTTAATCTAGGTATTCTTCGAGTTGCTGACGAGTTGAAGACATTAACTGGCCAAACCATCTTTATCGGTGTCTTGAATGATGATTCCTTTTATTAAAGAGCTCGAGCAAATTAAAAAATCGGGTTTTGCGGTAGATAACGAGGAAGCCGATCAAGGAGCAAAGAAAACAGAATAACCCTTCTCAGAAATGAGGTGGGTATCCTGTTTATAAATGTTGGCATTTTAAAGTGCCCTCAATCATCATGGAGAGCCTTTTTTTGGGGGAGTAGTATAGTTTAGTGTTAATCATCTGAACTAGTGAGTAGAAATTTTCCGATAATATTCTCGTTGCTATCGTACAAGTTTATATACTTATCGAATTTTGGTTCATTCATACTCTGAATTGCTTCTTCGGGAGTTTGTGGCAAATCTTGATTCATATCTGAAGTCTTGATGTAACCTTCAGTTCCGTCTACACCAAAAGCCTTAACTAGATCTAATTCTGTTTCATCATGATAAATAAATGAACCATATGTTTGACCGTTATCATTGATTTTTATTTCCATTTGATCTTTAGAGGGACTAGTATCGGCAGATGCAGCTCCCCAGCCATAAACTCCTATTCCAATCCCTAAAGCACAAGTCACACCAACTGTAATTAATTTTAGTGATTTTGTTTTCATTAGAATATCCTCCTAATGTTGAATGAATGGTGTTTTAGAACCACCGTCATATTCATACTTACCAGACTGTCAAACGGCAAACACTGCCTCAGTTTCGTAATCCCCAGATCCTTAACCCCAGTCGAATCTATTAAATTACTCAATTTCAAATTAATGTAACATTTAATGTCGTAATTGTAAACCATTTTTAGGTTATTTAGATTCTTATGTAACCACGGAAAATTCACTGGCATATTCAGTCGCAATAGAGGGCAACCGGAGGAAGGAACAAATCCTTTTACAATCATTGTCAGTACGGTTATAATACAATCACCCGATGGATTACCCAACAAAGTTAAATATTGTAATTAGACACTGGAGGTATGGTTATGGTCAAGAAGAAAATGTCCAAAGCCCTCAGCGCAGCTTTAATCGTTTCTATGCTGGCTACTGGCGTGATAGTCGCTATCCAAGGTAAAACAACGTTAGAGGCATCATCAGGTGATAAAAAGGTTGAAGTTATTAAAGCACAAGCGTGACCTTACTATGAAGAAGCTTAGGTGCGACTATATCGTCCCAATTAGGGCATATTGAGCACCTGATGCGAAAACCTCAGCTCGGTTAACCGAGCTGAGGTTTTTTCATTATCATTATGAATTGATGTCGAGGGACAAGATCATGGTGCGCAATTACCAATTATACATTGGCACCTCGTGCAGGTACCTGGGCAATTTTACGATGGCATTCAGCCACCACTTGGCATGCCTTACGGATGGATTCGATTTCATAATCACTTTTTAAAATGATCATGTTCGTATCAGGCCTCATTCGTAATAGCTTGCATAGCGAGTCGGGCGAGTCCGGTGCAAAAGTAGGAGGGCACGGCGACGTCCAGGATTTGTTCTTTGCGCTACATACGTATGAGCTCATTTTGTTCTTTAGTACGGATGGACGTGAGGACCTTCTTTTATTAGTACTACATATTTGTCCATATAAAGACAGTAACGCATGGAGCGGAGAAACGAACAAGATCTGTTGTGTTCGATGAAATGAAGAATTAGACCGTAATCATAAAGTTGTAGACCGGGTACAGGCGTTAAGCTAACTGGGAACATGAGATCAATAAAACGAAAAAGGCAGTCGACCAACGTGATCGGCTATTTTTGTTCACAGTTTGTCATGTCAGCTAGAAACCGTTACGATGTGTTATATGGAATTTATCTTTGAGGCTCAATCAGTTATAGAAAAGAGAAAGGACAAGCGGCATGATACAAAGAGAAGGGAATGTAGCTTGCAACGCCAACTCAGAATATATATGGTGAGCAACGGGACTTGTTTAAGGAATTAAGCAAAAAAGATGATTTATCTGTACTTTAGAGAGATCCAAAACTTATCTTAGTTGAACTATATTTTATAAGGAGACACGTAAGATGGAATTAAAATTTAGGGAAAAGGCTCTGTTATTTTATTTGATCGAGGCTAGATACAATGATTTGGAGTTACGAGAGGAGCAAGTATATCAGGAAATTGAAGATCTATACTTTAAATTTAAAGATGAGTTAGAAAGAGAATATGGGGAAGACTGGCGAGAAATTTAAAGCAAGGAGGTACCCAAGAAAATGATTTATTGGAGTATGCAGACATTAGAGGTTTGGAAACAAGCTCAAGAAACAGGTTACTTGGAGGGAAGCTCTGAACACTTAATGTTTCCAAAACAATACATATGGATGATGGAACAAATGAAAACAATATTACCTAATTATAAAGGTGAGTATCCAATCTGGCTATGGATCAAAAAGCCGGATATGAGATCTACCGGACATTTTGAGGGAGGAACTAAATGCGTAAGATTGACCATTGATCTCAAGGAGACAGATGTACTAATATCAGATCTTGATAGATGGAACCTGGTACTGAACAATGGATTTTGCTCTGATAATGAACATGAAGAAGGTGAGTTTAATAAGGGGATACTAGAAATGACGAAAGAAGAAAGTTGGGAGCGGATTTTTGATTTAAATCGAGCGGTTGATGTTAATTGGACAGGTAATGGTGCATGGCTTCAGGGAACTACGGGACGAATCTACTTAGAAAAAGTGAAGAGAGTAGAGCAATATATTAGTCGTAAATCAAAGTTATACTAATAACAATTATAACAATAAGGTAAATAAGACATATCATGACCTCTTTTCAAATGTTGTTGGGGGAACATTGAAAAATCCTTCCCTTTAATCGTTACTTACAATTCCAAGTTAGGATATGGCCAATAGCCTAAACGTGTGAGGGCTAAAGTCATTAATCTGGTGGTTTAGTACTCTAAACTCATCATTCATAATGTCAGAGAATATAGTTGATAAGCATTATCATTCATGATATATTGTTAACCAGTAAACTAAATATAAGAATTTATTTAGAATAACTCTATTTTTAAAAGAATATTTTTGTTTACAAGTAAATAAGGAGCGATCAAAGAATGATCTCAAAAGATCGAACAAAACAGTTGCTTTATGACCAATTTATCCGTTTTTTACATGTGTATGAGAACCACAAGGATACAGAAATCGAGCATTTCCTAAGTATCGCCCAGCGTGAAAGCATCGAGAAAATCCCTCAGCATTTGACCGCGGTTCATATGATAGATTGCATAGGCAAGCATGAGCCCATTAACAACACGGGTATTGCCGAGGCGATGAACTTGTCCAAAGCAAGTATCACCAAAATTGGCAACAAACTGCTCGAGGAAGGATTCGTCAAACGTACGAAAATGAACGACAACAAAAAGGAGAGCTATTTCCGGTTGTCACCGCAAGGCAAAAAAATCTTTGAATTGCATGAACGTCTGCATATACATGAGGCTGAGCGCTTCTATCGTACTCTTGACAAATATTCGGAAACGGAGCTAAAAGTAATCCATCAATTTCTACAAGACAGCAGTATAAATATTGAATCCAGATAGAACAAAGGAGAGTGAAGCATATGAGTCTGGCGGAATTGATCAGGGAGCGCAGGAGTATTCGTAAATGTAACTCTACGCCGGTGGACCAGGAGTTGGTTGTTGAACTACTGCGTAAGGCTATACGGCTTCAACCATTTGTTGAGTCTGGCTCATGGCGTGTAGTATATGCCGGAACTCCAGAAGCACGCAAACGGTTGGTGGACTGCATGCTGGAACAGATGTCACAAAGCAAGCTCGGCAAGCTGATTCCAGGGAAACTTCTGGATGTTTTTAAAAAGAGATTTACCGATATTCCTGCCCACGTCATTGTTATGTCGACTGTAGGACCGAATCGTCTGACCAATGACCGTAATTATGCGGCTACCTGTGGGGTGATGCAGAGCTTCCAACTGTTGGGCTGGGAACGAGGGTTAGGAATGTTGTGGGATACAGAGTCCATGATTCAGCATAAAGGGTTCTTCAATGGAATTGGCTTACGTGAGGATGAAAGATTTGTTGGTATTCTTCATATAGGGTATTACGACAAAGCGCCAAGAAGTCGGAAAAGGACACCAGCCGAGCAGAAGTGGACCGTATTGCGAGGGCAGCCTACATAGAAGAGGAGGATAAGAAAATGAAATTGTCAGATTTGGAAGGAGACATGGACGGTCCGATTGAGTTTTTGGATCAACCGGTATCGCAGGACCTAATCCTTGAGTTGCTCAATCATGCCGTATGGGCGCCAAATGATGGCCTCCGAGAGCCGTGGCGATTTATCTTTGCTGATAACCGGTATGGGGACATCATGCAGGGATTACAGAACCAGGCTCCTGCGTATCTTCTGGTCTTGGTGAAGGAAGAGGCGGATCAATATAAGCGGGAAGAGGACTTTGCAGCTGTCTGTTGCCTAATTCAGAATTTCCGCTTGCTGGCTCATGAGCAAAGTCTGGGTGTGCGCTGTACCTTGCATGACTGGATGTACGACCCGAGCCGTACTGAAATGTTTGGTGTACTGAGTAACGAGCGCATTGCTGCGGTTCTGGAATTGGGATACGGTGCAAATCAGTGGAAAGGAAATACGAAGTTACCTGAGACTCAACTTCATTTTGAACTGCTGTAGGGGTGGATATGATGGGATGAGACTCCAAATGGAAAACCTCGGCTCGTCATCGTCTTGAGCCGCTTATTACATAATAAATATAGGAGGTATGATTATGGTCAAGAAGAGAAAATGTCCACAGCACTCAGTGCAGCTTTAATCGTTTCTATGCTGGCTACTGGCGTAACAACGTTAGAAGTAGCGAAGTCAGCAGGGGATAAAAAGGTTGAAGTTATTAAATAAAGCATACGCGAGACCTTCTAGAAAGTTAAAAGAACCTCAGCTCGGTTAACCCGGCTGAGGTTCTTTTCTTTATCATTATGCATTGAAAAAATGCAGACCTAGATGAAATAAGAATAGAAAAAAAGTAAAGTGATTTCGCGGGGCAAGAGCTTCTACCAAGTGCCTATTAGGCGTATCTAATCGTTATTTTGCCCTTTAATTCGTTAAGCTGTTCACGAAACCGCAAAATCAGTAAGAAACTTTAGAATTTTTTAATATCTTACCACTATGTTCTTAAACACTCTTTTCTAAAATGAGTGGAAGGGAGGCAAAACAGGAAACAGAATGAAAGACTAAAGTTAACAGTGAAAGGATGAATTTAGAAAACCATGAAAAAATGGCTCCGTAAGGATGCTTCGGCGGCCATGTTCTTCCTTGTGCCAAGCGGCATCGGATTTGCACTCTTTTACCTTATCCCGTTTGCCATGGGCGTGTATTATTCGTTTATGAGCCATTCGGTAGACGGTCATTTTGTGGGACTCGATAATTATCGTGAGCTGCTCGGAAGTGCTTCTTTCCTCAAAGCAGCTTCCAACACGTTATATTTCAGTACGATCAGTGTTCCACTTATGATCATGCTGTCATTGGGGCTCGCGATGCTTCTACATAAAAATGTCTATATCCAAAAATGGCTTCGAACAGCTTATGTGATGCCGCTTGTTGTGCCCACCGCCTCGATCATCATGATTTGGCAGATCCTTTTTGATTGGAACGGGTCCCTTAACGCCTGGCTGGATAGTTTCGGATACGGACGGGTGGATTGGATGAAATCCGAATCGGCACGTATAGTCGTGATTATGGTCTATATATGGAAGAACATAGGTTACAACGTTATTTTATTCCTTGCCGGACTTCAGCAAATACCGAAGGATTACTACGAAACGGCTCGAATTGAAGGTGCTGGTCGTTTACGGCAATTTCGGAGTGTTACACTGGTTTATCTGACTTCGACGATGTTTTTTGTAGTGATTATGTCCATTATTAACTCATTTAAAGTGTTTCGGGAAACGTATCTCATTGCTGGCGGTTATCCCCATGACAGTATTTACATGATGCAGCACTATATGAATAATATGTTCATATCACTCGACATTCAGAAACTAACCGCAGCGGCATCCTTGATGTTTGTCAGTATACTGCTGATCGTTCTAGCTCTGTTTGCGATGGAGCGTCGGCATCGGCAGTACATGGAGTAGGAGGTGAAGCAAAGTCTGTGCGAATAGTCTACATATTGAAAAATGGTGTATTAACATTCATCCTGAGTGTTATTGCCTTGATCTTAATATCACCAATTGTGATTATATTCACAAATTCGATGATGACAGAACAGGAAATTGGGATCAATTATGGCCTCATCGGGCAAATGAATGAAGCAGCCGTAGGTAGAGACGATGCATTTGCAAACCTGAAGCTGATTCCGGATAAGGTCTCCTTTGCACAGTACGGGAAGGTATTTATCGACAACCCGAAATTTATGATGATGTTCTGGAATTCAGTGTTCATGGTCGTACCGATTATTGTAGGTCAGACTCTTGTTGCGGCTCTGGCTGCCTATGCATTCTCCAAGCTAAAATTTCGCGGCCGGGATTCTATGTTTTTGGTATATGTCATGACGATGCTCATGCCATTCCAAGTCACGCTGGTACCCAATTACATTATGGTCGATATGCTTGGGATGCTGAATAGTACGAGTGCCATCATTCTTCCTGGCATCTTCGCAGCTTTTGGCGTGTTTATGCTCAGACAATTCATGCTGGACATTCCCTACGCCTATATTGAAGCTGCCAAAATGGACGGAGCAGGACATTTAAGGATATTTGTTACGATGATTGTTCCGATGATCAAGCCAGGATTAGCCGCACTTGTGATTTTGCTCTTCGTTGATTATTGGAACATGGTGGAACAGCCTCTTATTTTTTTAGACAACCCGTTCAAGCAGCCGCTGTCCGTCTTTTTATCCACGATTAATCAGAGTGACAAGGGTATTGCTTTTGCTGCATCCATGCTCTATATGGCCCCGATGGTGATGGTATTTCTGTATGCGGAGTCGTATTTCATTGAGGGTATTCAATTATCCGGAGTTAAAGGTTAACTTTTCAGTGCTGGTTTTGGGAGGAGAAGAAAGGATATGGAGTTAAATACAGGGGCTGTTGAGCAAAGACGAAAGCGAATCATTCTAGTCGTGTTCATAAGCTTTATGGGATTGCTACTGCTCTTCACATTGTTCAGCAATACGCTGCAATCGCTGACCTTACCGAAAGTGACTACGGAGCAGCCAAAAATGGGAGACATCCAGTTAGTTATTGAAGGTAGCGGAATCCTTCAGCCGATCGCTGAAGCCAAGTTATCCGGTTCAACCGAGCGGAAGACTCAGCAGATTCTTGTGAAAGAAGGCGATCGTGTAAAGAAAGGACAGAAGCTCATCACCTATGATAGTCAATCGACAAAACAAGAAATTGAACTTGAAGTAACAAATCTGGATAAGCAGAAGATCGAGCAGCAGAATCTTCAGGACCAGTTCATCCAATCGTCCCTCGAAGAAGATGAACTTAAGCTGCGCAGCGCACAACGTGAAATTGAAAAAGGCAAACTTGATATTGCTGCGCAGGAGCGCAAGATCAACGAAATGAGAGAACAACTGACCAAAGATCAGGTACTGACCGCTCCGTTCGACGGTATTATAACGAAGTTGAACGCGGTAGAAGGACTGGCTTCCGCAGGCGAGCCAGATATCATTGTCTCAAACAGCGGGCAAGGGTACAAGTTCGAGGTTAATGCGGATGCAAAGCGTTTGTCCAGGTTAGGGATATCCATCGGAGAGCGGATCAAGGTAGAGGTAGATACAGATCAAGAGCGGCAAGCCAACAGCATGGACGGCATCATTGAAGAAATCATTAATGCAGAGCCACTTATAGAGGGAGCATCTGATGAAGGAGCGGGGATGGTAACCCTCCCTCAAAAGATCCTTCGTATTAAGCTCCTCGATGCCGAACTGAAGGGAGGTGAGCAGGCTCGGGTTAAAATCGAGAAAAGTTCTCTCGATCAAGGGCTGCTTGTTTCCAATGAAACTATTCATCAGGACCGGGAAGACACTTATGTTTTTGTAGTCGAGGAGCAGCCGGGGGCACTCGGTAATGTATTTGTTGTTCGCAAAGTCAAGATTGAGTCCAGCGAGAAGAATGACAAAGAAACGATGATCCAAACCGACATCATCTATGCAGAGGATAAGATCATTCTGAAAAGTAGCGAGCCTCTGCAAGATGGCGACCGTATCCGCTTGGAATAGTGAGACGTAACAATAAGAAGAGTTCAGGAGGAATTATACAATGAAAAAGTGGATTTTGATCCTTTCTATGGGGGTTCTTATCACGAGTTTAACCGCATGCAGTTCCGGGGGAAGTAGTACAGCGGATAAAGTGACATCGAAAGATGGAAAAACAATCCTTACCCTTTCTGTGACAGAGTCGACCCCATTCTATCAAACAGTGGAGAAAAAGTTCGAAGAGAAATACCCGGACATCGATCTGCAGATCAATGCATATAAGACGGGAGAACAATGGGGATCAGGGGACTACGAGAAGTATCGGAATTCTATGAATACAGCCATGTTATCGGGAAAAAGCATGGATATCATTGAAGTTGATGACCTCCCATTCAAAGAATATGTAAGCAAAGGTGTTCTTCTCGACATGAACGACTTGCTCAATAAAGATCAGACATTGGATAAAGACGATTTGCAAATGAATATTTTGGACGGTTTGAAGGTGAATGATGGAATGTATACCGTACCTTTGGGGTACATGTTACGAGCATTTGTAGGAGATGGGGAAATGCTGAGCAACGCTAATGTTAAGTTTGATGATAAGACCTGGAACTGGAAAGAGTTTGAGAAGGTTTCAAAAGAAGTAATCCAAAAGAAAAGCGGTACCGATGAGGTTTATGCGTTAGCGTCCTACCCGCCCGAACTCCTCTTTCAGGAGATGCTTGTTGAGAACTACGCTGCATTTGTCGATCCTTCGGCCAAAAAGGCAACATTCGATTCTACCGAATTTGTGAATCTGTTCGAGCAGGTTAAACAAATGTACGAGGAAAAGATTGTGACATCGGAAGAAGCAAAGCCGGGCAATCAAATGTTCAATTCCACGTCAATTACGTCGCCAATTGATTTTATCGAAGGTCCCTACATGCTTTTTGATCAACCCAAGCTACTGCAATCACCGCAGGCGGGAGAAACCGGAGATCGAAAAGGCTCGCGAGTAGCTACTATAAAACAGTTCGCAATCCATGCTAAATCGCCCGTAAAGGATGAAGCCTGGAAGTTCATCAGCTTCTTATTGTCGGAAGAAGTGCAAATGCTACAAGATCGAGAAGGATTCTCGATGCTTAAATCCATGAATGAAAAGAAAATTGATGATCTTCAAGAAAAAGTTAAAAATGGCGAATACAAGCTTCCAAATGGGGAGATGGCAAAAGTATCGGATGAACAGTTCGCCGTGTTTAAACAAATTGTTCAATCCGCCGATCAATATGTAGATCTGGATGTTAAAGTGTTAAATATTGCCGGAGAAGAGTCCGTTGCATTCTTTAGCGGACAGAAAACTGCCGAGGAAGTAGCCAAACTGATCCAAAACCGGGTCACAACTTATCTAAACGAATAGGTAAATGGCGGGAAGCAGCCTGCATTCGTGCGCTGCTTCCTGCTTCACAGAATGAAAAGCGGGCAAATGTCTTTTTATACAGGGAGGTAGATTCATGTATAGGCCGAAAAAAACAGTTGTGACAATACTACTCAGTGCCGCCGTGTTGGGTCATTTCATGGCCCTTGACGTATACGCGGCATCCACGGCTGATCACCTCGTTTCCAAATCTGCTGTAGCCGCGTCTGGTCTGACATTAGATCAACTGGGCTCAGTTTCGTTGAAGCAGAGCGTCCATGTAAAGCTGACCGGGACGGATGTTTTTACTCAGCCAGGTGGAAGTATTCTCATATATACGCTTCGTTACAGTAACAGCAGCGGCAACAGGGTGGATCTTATCGATTATTTTTCCAAGATTTCTACGCCGAGTGGTACGACTATAAAAGGAAAAGCAGTGACCCGTGATGCTGATAAACGAACGGTGCCTGCGAACAGCAGCCTATCTGTGACATACTATGCGAACATTGGAAACTCGACAAAGGTCAACGGGATCAAAATTTCCATGTTCGGATGGGATTTTAACAGCGCTAATTATCAGAAAAAGCTGGGACAATTCACGATTCCTGCTCAGTACTCATCTATAATTCCGATAGGTAAGAGCAAAAAGATTACAATAAATAATCTTCCTGTCACAGCCAAGGTGGATACCTTGCAGAGGTATAAAATTAATGGAAAAGTGTATGTTCAATTAGGACTCAGGCTCTCGAACGGAGGAACCAAGATGCTAAGTGACCCTGGATATAAAGCATATCTAAGGTCAGCGGGCGGTTCAACATTTGAGCTTGTACCCGATTCAGCCAGCTCCGGCTACAAACTTCAGTCTCAGGAGAGCAGAGTCATCAGTTATTGGGCTGAGATACCTTCCACGATGAAGACACATGGCATGACTCTGCAGCTTGCGCAGGAAGATGAAGTATTGAAGATCCAAATCCCAGTGCAATCGTTCAACCTTCCCGATGCAGCCCCGGATGTTGCTGTAGTGAAGGGCAAAAGCACCAAGATCATGATGAAACAGCAGCCAGTCACGGTCAAGGCGGACCGGATGCAGCGAATGAATCATAATGGAAAAGTATACATGAGAGTGGCCGTTCAATTTGCAAACGGGGGCAAGAAGGTACTAAGCGATCCCGGATATAAAGCACAACTGAAATCGGCCGGGGGCTCAGTATTCGATCTTGTGCCTGAGGATGATACAGGGAGCAATTTCAAGATCCAGCCAGGGCAGAAACGAACGATATATTATTTGGCAGAGGTTCCATCCAACCTTAAAACAGAACTTATGACGATGCAATTTACGCAAGAAGACGAAACGTTGAACATGATGCTACCAGTAAAAACCTTCAAACTTCCAGCTGTTACCGCTGATAAGCCTGTGCCGGATTATGGCATCAGAAAAATTTCGGTGAACCATCAAACGATTGAAACCCAGTTGAAATATGCTTCTGTATATACTGAGAACAATACTGGCAAATGGAATATTCAATTCCGCATTAAAAATCTCGGTGAAAAATCTGTGAAGCTGCCAGCTTATGAACTTTCTATCATTACGGATGAAGGTTATAGCATTCCGGTGAATGCCAAGGCATTTGACCAACAAACGCTGAAGCCGATGGAGGAGAAGCTTATCGATCTGGATGTAGATGTGCCATTGCATATGAAACAGAATACGCTGCAACTGCAATTGACGGAGCCTGCTACGGAAGGGAAGATTAGCTTCCCGACGGCCCTTTATAAAATTCCATATGCTCAGGAAGGCAAAAGCCATCAGGGCTCAGAGAATATCATCGAGAATAGTCACGGGACATTTGGCGTGAAGCTTAGCTCATATCAGCGGCTGCCATGGGGAGATAAAGATCAGATCGTAGCCCGAATCAGCATTCGTAATACCAAAACGACGACCGTGCAGCTGCCTATGTTAAAAGCAGCAATAAATGCTGGAATGCGGGATCTCAGTAATACAGGCCAAATCGTGGTACAGGATAACCAAACGACCTTGGCGCCCAATGAAACCGTGGAACTCTATATCCTTGCCAACATACCGTATTCGTATAATTTCAATCAATTACGAATTGAGCTCCAGGAAACAGCAGGCGAGGACATTACTAAATTTCTGTCGTTGAACTTTAACGCGTTCAACAACGCTATGAGCCTGGTTCCTGCAGGCGACTCTTATCCCATCCATACTCCGGGCAAGAAATCAGAAGTCCGTGAACGCTTGACCACCATTTACCATGACGCTAAGTCCAATCTAATGTACACGGAACTGGAAATGACCAACCAGGAAAAACGGCAATCCAAGCAGTCACAGTTAGTTGCTTACTACAAAACACCAGATAACGAGTATTTTGAGGCAGAGGTTAGCCAATCGTCCGCCAAAACCAGTCCGAAAGGGAAAAACCTGGTGACGGTCTGGAGCAAGCTTCCACTAAATGTGAATACTTCGCAGCTTGAACTGTATGTCGGAGAAGGGGTTGCGAATGGAAAGATGGCAGATGTGGGGGATGAACTCACGGGCTCTATTAATACTGTTCGTTTAGCACTTAGCCCTAGAGTTGTACAACCAGCAACGAATCTGCAACATGTGGAATTGTTTCCGTATCAGCTCAACATTACGAGAGGTGAGGGAACGCTTAGCGCAGCGAAAGATATGCTTAATATCGTTATTTATTATGATCTCTTAAGAAATGGAGATTATGAGACAGGTTCTACTGACCATAAGCTCATTATGGAAGTCATTGACCCGAGCGGGAAATCCATAGAGAAGGTATTAACACTTGGTACCGATTTAACCGTTGGCAATAATAAATCATACTTCATGAACTTGAATACCAACTTAAGCAAAATCATAAATAGTGGGACAGTTCGAATCAATCTGTATGATGAGTTCCAAGGACGAAGAATGTTGCTCGGAAGTGAAGTCTATCCATTCATATATGAAGAGCAGGCCAATAAACCAGATAGCGAATAAAGATAATAATATACAAGCTGTTGGAGGACAACATCTCTGAAGATATGATACTATATTTTCGGAGATGTTTTTTGTCGACGGACAAGAACATACTCCCATCAAGGTCGCTTTTTTAGGCGACTTTTTATTTTATCGGTACACGGGGAAAGGTACCCCTGCACCAAAACATCATAACTGATTGAGCTTGCTTTCAGGCTCTTCACCATTTTCTACACGTTTTATATTCTTTATAAAGAAAGCATATCTTGTTTTATGAAATTTCCGAACATCAGGCATTCCTGCTGTATGGGGAGTAAGTATCACATTACCCAGATTCCGGAGCTCGCTGTCAATAGGAAGCGGTTCAGATTCAAACACATCCAGGCATGCGCCTGAAATATCCCCGTTTTTTAATGCATCAATCAAGTCTCTTTCGTTGACAATGCCTCCGCGGGCTGTATTGATAAAAAGAGTGGTATTTTTCATTTTTTTGAATGCCGCTTTGTTGATCAGCTGTTTGGTTTGCTGATTCAAGGGTACATGTACACTGACTATGTCCGATGTGCTTACAAGAGTATCAAAATCCGTCATTTTCACAAAACCATCAGATTGTACAGTGGCATTTCTCGCATACGCCAGCACATTCATGTCAAAGACCCTGCAAAACGCAGCTACTTTTTTTCCAATAGCACCCAAACCGATAATTCCAATCGTTTTTCCTTTTAACTCACTCCCTGTATAGTCCAATTGATTTTCATCCATCTTGTTTTTCATGAAAGTATCAAGAAACGGTATGTTTTTATAATAAGACAATATCAGTGCCATGACGTGCTCGGCCACTGCCTGTGCATTCACTCCTCCAGCATTGGCCACCCAAATGCCGCGCTGTGTACAGGCAGGGACATCCACATTATCAAATCCTGCACCTGTCTGTACCAATTTTAATTTTTTTGCGTTAGAAAGCAGGCTGTGGTCCACTTTAATATGTTCAGGAATGATTACCTGGCAATCTTCAATATGATGCAGCATTTCTTTTCCGGGCGGAACAATTACAACGTTCCAGTCTTGCGGAAAACTCCTTGCAATATTTGATTTTGAGGTCTCGCTAAAATAGCCCACTATGAGAATCTTCATTGCTAAACCACCTTTCATAAGCTATACCATTCTTCGAATAAAACCGTTGATGCTCGTCATTTTATCCTTTTAATACAATTTTATCAAGAAAATATCATCACGTTCTATTGAACCGGAATGGAAAAGAACATAGTCCGATTAGAAGAATATCTGAACGAAATGGAGAAAGTGAGTTTGGAACAGTTACATCAAACCAAATCTAAATTAACGTCTGCGGGGATTAACCCGGAAGCTGTTTAGATGACGCATTAATATATTGAGGGGGACGTTTGTAGTGTTGTATCAAATACTCTTTTATATGTAAATACAAGGAATTATATCGTTCGAAATAGAATATTAGTTTAGTGTGATTGTCTATTTCCAAGATTAGTTATATTGGTCAAGTGAGACGATTCACCTATTAAGGGATATTAATTCTTATCCTTTTATGAAAAAAAATCGAAGGGATTGATACGGATGAAAACTAAACAATTATCGGATATGAATAAAAATGTGAACAATGGCATGGTTGGTTTTATTGAATTTTCAGGTAAACAAATATTGAATTGGTTTGAAAGCGAGGAACAAATAAATGGAATTGGTCTTACAAAATGTAGAGAAGAGTTTTGGTGAAAAAAAAGTATTAACTAATTTAAATTTTCAATTTGAAAAGGGAAAGATCTATGGCCTTCTTGGGCGCAATGGCGCCGGAAAAACAACGTTATTCAATTGTTTAGGTGGCGAGATCCAAGTGGATGGCGGCAAAATGAAACTTGTCAACGAATCAAAATCGCGTGACTTGGAAATGGATGATGTAGGATACGTATATTCATTGCCACTGTTACCAGAATTTCTGACGGGATATGAATTTGTACGTTTTTTCATCGATGTGAACGTAGATGTAATTGAAGGACGAGGAAACAATATTGATGCCCTGTTTGTTATGATGCACATTGCGCAGGATGACCGACATAAGCTCATTAAACATTACTCGCATGGAATGAAAAATAAAGTTCAAATGTTGTTATTTTTACTCACAAAACCTACAGTGATTCTGTTGGACGAACCATTAACTTCCTTTGATGTCATCGTTGCGAGTGAGATGAAACAATTGTTACGTGATTTAAAAAAAGATCATATCCTAATTTTCTCGACCCATATATTGCAATTGGCAACTGATCTGTGTGATGAGTTAATTATTTTAAATCATGGGAGTTTAACACGGATTTCACCCGAAATCCTTACTCAGCCCGACTTTGAAGAACAGGTAATTGAATTATTACGGGATGAAAGCCAATATGGAAGTACGAAGGAGAACGCCGATGACGGGAATGATTAGTACAATTTCTCGCATATGGCAGTTACAGATGATTACGCTGGTCAATCGTTTGATCTATTTCACGCAAAAGTTACCGTTTGTAGGTCATTTAATCAGTGAACAAACTTATGCTGCTTTTCGGACGAAACGTACCATCGGTGCAATTGCGGTTATTTTATTATTTGTCGCTGGTTTATTGGAAAGCTTATTATATTTCGGGGGAATGTTTGCATTGCCCATGCTCTTATGGACGGAAGATGTTAATCGTACGGAGCATTTTAACCTTCATCTTCACATGTATTTTTGCATAAGTGGCGTAATGGCTGGGGTAACGAGTGCAAAAGTGTTGGAATCAAACAAAATGAAGTATACATCTATACGCCTTATGCGGATAATCCCAACCAAATTTATGCGAGCTACGCTATTTTATCGGTATACGACATTTTTCTTCTATCAAGGGATTGCAATGACTCTGGTTGCCGTACTCTTTAAATTCTCAATTACTCATGCATTGCTGGTTGTGGGAATGATGACTTTTTGGCGAGTGATATGTGAATTTTTACATTTGGCATTATTTAAATGGAAAGGCATTATTCTTGTACAGAAAACATGGGCTACGAGTCTGAGCATGTTGCTGGCACTGACTTTTGCTTACCTTCCTTTCACAAAACTGAACCTTCCTCTATTTGGATCTGTGATATTTGATCAACCGGGGCTTTTGATACTGATATCGTTATCTGGGGTTATCTGTGGGTATATTTTACTAAAACATACGGATTTCACATCTGCAGTGCGCGCAGTAACAAACCATGCTGATCCATTGTTAAATCCCGAAATACGGATGGCTGATTTTCAACAGAGAATGGTTCAGTCAAAAGAACATGATCTTAGCAGGCCAACCTCGTCTAACCTTCATGTCAACGATCAGCGCACAGTAGAAAAAAACGGATACGAGCAATTACACGAAATTTTTGTTACCAGGCATACCGCTCTCCTCCGTGCACCGTTCCACAGACGTTTATTGGCTATTATAATCATAGGCATACTCCTACCTTTGTTGGTACTCATTTTCAAAGATCATCTTTCACTAAATTCAATTGAAAGATTCTCACCTTTAATCATTATGGTCATGCTAAATCTGACCGTAGGCAGCCAGATTTGTAAGGCTCTATTCTACCATGTTGATAAGCCGCTGATGCGCTATCCATTTTACCGTCAGCATGCGAAGAAGCATTTTCTGTTAAGGTTTAGAAGTATATTAAGGATAAATCTAACGTTAGGTTCTTGTTTAGCAGCTGTAATAAGTGTATCTATACTTGTATTAACTGGAGGACAGGATATCAGTTTGCTACTTCCTATCTGGGTTATAACCATTGCACTGGCTGTATTTTTCTCAGTACATCATCTGTTGTTATACTATGTAATTCAACCCTACACAACGGAGTTGGAAACCAACAGTCCTCTTTTCTCATTCGTAAACGGCCTTGTTTCATTGAGTTTTGTTGTGGCGATGTTTCTAGGTCCTACACTATGGGGACTAACGGCTGTCATCACGGTGTTAACTTTAGCCTATCTATCCAGCGCTGTCTTTCTCGTATCCAAATATGCTCAAAACAATTTTAGAGTGAGATGAGAAGGCGATTTAAAGATTTGAGATCGTTATCGTTGTAATTTGTTTTTATCCCCGGGTATAAACACTAAAAGCATTGAGTCTCACCCCCCACGAGAGCCTATGTAATGTAGGAGGGAAGAGATTCAATGCTTTTTTGATTTAGAGAGGGTTGAATGTTCGGCAAGTTCTGCAACTTGTTGAAATGGTATACACAGCTAAAAGTGAAAACAATGCAGTGAATTGGCCAAACGATCTACTATATTTTGTTCCAGGGCAAGGCAGATATTACCTGCCGGAAATTTCATTCAGCGAGATTTCTTGTTCCTCCAGCAGTCGTTTCAGCTTTTGGCGCTGCCGTTTTTCCTTCTGACGGCGCTCTTTGTCCTCTGCCTTTAGAGCCTTGAGCAGGGAGAAACACATACCGATAAGGACAATAGCGAACGGCAATGCGGTTACAATGGATGCCGTCTGGAGGCCAGTTAACCCCCCGCTGATTAGCAGTACTACTGCGATGGAGGACTGCATGATTCCCCAGGTTAATTTCACTCTTGTACTTGGGTCCAGTTTGCCATCTGAAGTGAGCATGCCCAGTACAAAGGTAGCTGAATCAGCCGACGTAATAAAGAAGATCATGATCAGCATTGTGGCGATGAATGCCACGATCGTGCCCAAAGGCAACTGCTCCAGCATAAGGAATAAAGCGGTTGTCGTATCTTCCTTGACAGCCTCCGCCAGATGAGCGGCATTGAACAATTCCATGTGAAGTCCTGTTCCGCCAAAGACGGAGAACCATATAAATCCGAAAAGACTTGGAATAACCATGACGTAAATTACAAATTCCTTTATGGTTCTTCCTCTGGATACCCTTGCGATAAAAGTGCCGACAAAAGGAGCCCACGAGATCCACCATGCCCAGTAAAATAACGTCCATGCTCCAATCCAGGTTTCTCTTGAGAACGGCGTCAGTCTCAAACTCATGTTAATAATATTCTGCATGTAACTGCCCAGGGTTGTTGTGAATGTGTCAAATATAAAAGAAGTCGGTCCAGTCACCAATACAAACAACATCAATAACAAAGCTATAACGAGGTTGACGTTGCTCAGAATCTTAATACCTTTATCCAGACCGGAGGTTGCCGAGATTAAAAACAGTACGGTTACAACTATGATAATGACAACCTGAGACAGAGTCGAGTTAGGAATACCGAATAAGTGATTCAGACCCCCGCCGATCTGAAGAGCACCCAATCCAAGCGAGGTCGCAACACCAAAGATGGTGGATATGACCGCCAGAATATCAATAACCTTACCAAGCCAGCCAGCAGCAAGACGCTCACCGATCAGAGGAATAAAGGTGGAACTGATCAGCCCTTTGTATCCTTTCCGGAACTGGAAGTAAGCAAGCGCTAAACCGATGACGGTATAGATAGCCCAAGGATGCAGCCCCCAGTGGAAAAAGGAATAACGCATTGAAAGTATGGCTGCTTGCGTTGTTTCGGGTACCGCCCCCTCAGGTGCAGATAAATAGTGGGACAGCGGTTCAGCAACTCCCCAGAAAACCAGCCCAATGCCCATACCTGCACTAAACAGCATGGACAGCCAGGAAACCGTAGAATACTCCGGCTCATCATCGTCATCCCCAAGCCTAATACCGCCAAATCGGCTGAACGCCAGATAAAAAGCAAAGATCAGGAAGAACAGTGTCGCTAGCAAATAAAACCAGCCAAAATTCTGAATAGAGAAGTTGTAGGCAACATTAGCCACATCCGCTAGCTGATCAGGAGCGACGGCTCCCCATATTGCAAACAGTGCAACGATGATAATTGTGATTGTAAATACCATGATGAGACCTCCATTATGTAAGCTTCAGCCAACTGTTTCCTTAGTATGTGCTAGTCCAACTTGTAATATTTCGAAAAGCTAGCTGTTGATAAATTAAAACAAACCGCCATGTAATGAAACACTCAGCGGTTTGTTTTGATCTTGCATGAATAATATATGGTCTATATTCTCTTGTTTATCTGAGATATTGTATCATCTCATCTAACTAGTTTTATTCATTTATGAAAAGAAATCTGAAGAAGGCTGACTGTCATCGTAAATTTACAGATCCTTCAGATTATATTGCATGCGAGTAAGCATGTCGGTCATCATTGCAACTTCTTCTTCACTGAAATCCAGTATCATCTGATGAAGAAACTGGTTTCGATCCTGTTTGAAATTGGCGATATGCGTTAGCCCTTGTTCTGTTAACCGGACGAAGGTTTCCCGATGATCGTCGGGGTTTCTTCTTCGTGACACCAAACCGTCTGCTTCCAGTTGCTTCAAATGGCGTGTAACAGCGGCACTGTCAATATGAATGGCCTTCTGCAAATGGCTTTGTGTAACTTCTTCATGAAGATAGAGATGATACAGCAGAACGTATCGTGAGGAACTGATCCCCGTACAACGTTCAAATTTAGGTTTCAACTGATTGCTTATATTTTTAAGTAATATTAATAAGGTTTCTTGTTCCAGCGAACAATTCATGTTTGCCCCTCCTTGAATGGTGCAGAATGTCTTGAAAAGCTTCAGGTAACAAGGGCAGATTCCTTCCAAGACATTCAGCAACTAAAGGCAACTATATCACAATGTGGAGACTACTCACACTATCGCTTTGAATCATGCCCAAAACGTGGTCTCTTCGGCTGGCATACGGTAGGAGGTGTATCCCTCGCTTGCAGCTTTTCCAATTGTCAGTAGCATGACTGGTACATAACGTTCTTTATCCAAGCCAAACACTTCGGCAATTTGATCTTTTTCATAACCGCCGACTGGATTGGTATCATACCCATGTGCACGGGCAACCAGCATCAATTGCATGGAAACCAGACCGGCGTCAAGCATTATGACATCGTTCATTTCAGCATCGGACATGTTGTTATAGATCGGTTTGAATGCCTTCAACTGAAAGTCCTTGACATCTTGTGGCATTAAGCCATGCTCAACAGCTTTTCCATAGATGTTTTCTGCATAATCGAAGTTGTTTTTGTCTGCAAACACAGCAATGACAGCAGAAGCTTGAGCGACTTTTTCTTTGTTAAAGCGGGACAGTGGGACGAGTTTTTCTTTTCCCTCTGGAGTATCCACCACAAGGAAGCGCCAAGGCTGCATGTTGATGGAGGAAGGGGCAGTGCTAGCTTCATTGATGATTTGAGTCATTTCTTCCCTGCTGATTTTTACCGATGAATCGTATGTCTTAATGGAGCGGCGTCCATAAATAATTTCGTTAAAATCGTTTGTTTGTTGGTATGTTTTCATAATAGTTACTCTCCCTTTATATTTTGTTGAGCCATCAATGTTTGACTAGTCAATTATTGATAAGTCAAATATAATCGAAAACTAAGTCCATTTCAATAGTTTTTTTATGTAAAATTATAACAATAAAAGCAACATTTCTAACGATTATAACTTAACTTTTGCATAATTTTATCCTGGTTGTTTAAAAATGAGTAAGGATAATATGCATGAACGCTCAGTGACTAGATACAAATAAATAATCAGGAATAGCACGTAAAAGGCTATTAGCTTAGAGGAGTGATACAAAAATGAAAGCAGTTGTGATTAATCAATATGGAAGTAAAGAAGAGTTAATTGAGCAGGAAGTGAATAAACCGAGGGCAGAAGCCAATCAAGTGGTTGTAAAATTAGAGGCTACATCCATTAATCCAATCGATTGGAAATTAAGAGAGGGTTACTTAAAAGAAATGTATGATTGGGAATTTCCTATTATCTTAGGCTGGGATGTAGCCGGGGTCATAACTGAAATCGGTTCAAACGTTAGCAAATGGAAAGTTGGAGATCGAGTATTCAGTCGTCCCGATACAACACGTTTCGGTTCGTATGCTGAATATACAGCAGTTGATGAGCACCTTCTGGCAAAACTACCTGATTCAATCTCATATGAGGAGGCTGCGGCTGTACCTTTGGCTGGTTTAACAGCATGGCAGGTACTGTTTACTCATGGCGATCTAAAAGAAGGTGAAACCGTACTTATTCACGCTGGAGCTGGTGGTGTAGGTATGTATGCCATTCAATTAGCAAAACATGCCGGCGCTCATGTTATTACAACAGCAAGTGAAAAAAATCATGAACTTCTTTATTCGTTAGGTGCTGATCAGGTCATTGATTACAAAAAGGAAAATTTTGAAGAAATTCTAAAAGATATAGATTTAGTGTTTGACACGATGGGTGGAGAAGTAGCTGAGAATAGCTATAAGGTGCTTAAGCCAAATACCGGAAGACTGATTACCATTGTTGGTGAACCCAATCATGATACTGCTAAGTCTCACAATGTATTAGCAAAGGGGATATGGCTACAGCCAGATGGTGATCAATTGCAGAGAATGGCAGATCTGATGGAAGAGAACAAGATAAAGTCAATTGTAGGGGCAACATTCCCGTTTAGTAGGCAGGGGATTTATGATGCACATGCTTTGAGTGAAACTCACCACGCTGTAGGTAAGATTGTCATTACATTTTAAAAAAGAAGACTGGGAAAAACCGCTAAACGTTAAAATAGGCAACTGTCGAGGGACAAAAACATATTCCCATTAAGTCGCTATCTTAGCGGCTTTTTTATATTATCAGTACAAGTTCGTGTCCCGAGCCAAGGACAAGAACTTGTACCGATTACGATTTAAGAGATTTATGTAAGCAAACTTTGCGTCTCTTTAATAAAAGCGGCGATAGCAGGAGAGATCGCTCCCAGAGAGGGACTGCTAATCCTATGACACGGTTAATGGAAGGGGGTAACGGTTTTACCAGGATATTAGCTGGCACAGCCGGTAGTATCATCGAAGAAAATAGTATGGCTAACGCCCGATTGGCTGGTATTTTTCATTTTACACTCGAAGGGCAATTCATTATCATGGATTCTATAGAGCAGATGGAGGTGGGTCACGACGATGATAAATTTGCGAGTCGTTCATTTTATACTGACAGGTTTCTCCATTCAAGTTGGAGAATTCGCGCATGTAACCCTTGAAGATTATTTGCGCCTGACCGAGAATTGGGAGGATGTTCATGATTGAACTGATCAGACACGTTATGGAAGACATGAACAAGCAGCTTGACCGTATCGAGAAGAGTTTGAACTTGCTGAATGATGAACTCATTTGGATAAGAATAAAGGGCTCCATGAATAGCGTCGGTAATCTTTGTTTGCATTTGGCAGGTAACGAATATCAGAATTTCGTTAGCGCGATCGGCAACAGACCGTTCATCCGGACGCGAACCCTTGAATTCACGAAGGACGGGGGAATATCGAGAGAAAAGCTGATTCTTCTTCTTCGGGAAACCAGAAAGGAATCGGAAAATGTTTTAGCTGCGTTATCAAACGACGATTTGTCCCGAGAGGTTATCATTCGCTATGACCGTGAGGATTGGAATCGAATGCACCGAACGAATAGGTGTACTGAAGAAACCTACGATACAAGAGTAATCGGTCGTCTGCTTATCCAGGTATCGGCACACTACGGATATCACGCAGGACAGATCGTTGTGCTTGCCAAGATGCTGCAAGATACGCAAGAACATGTCACGGGTCAGTACCATTGAGGAGGGCATAGATGGTCATGATCAGACTTGAACCGTTCAAACATCCCGATTCGACAAGGCTGGTTCTAACGAACTGGAAGTCGAGAAAACGGAGGATAAGCTTCTGACGAAAGTCCACGCCAACGTGAATCCAATGCTGATGTCCCATGCGATCGCCAACCTTGTGGACAATGCCATCAAATATTCAGGCAGTCCATCGCTAATCGAATTGAAGTTGGAACATACGACAAGCGAGATAGTTATACGGATACGTGATCAAGGTATCGGTATCGTGGGCGATGAGCTGGAGAGAGTGCAGGAACGTTTTTACCGGGCGAAAAATGCAAGCACAGCGAACGGTTCAGGTCGATGTAAAAGAACGAATACCCTTTAAAGTCGCTATTTTAGCGGCTTTTTTTGTTGTAAAAAAAGATACAAGTGCTTTCCAGAGTCAATTAGTTCCCTTTAATGAAAAAATAAAAGCACAACATTAATGGATACAAATATGCGGCACAGAGAAGCGGATGACCAAACCGTTGAAATTGTCGGTCTATAGGAGTGAGAGAAGGATTAGGATATAAGGAATGCAAATTTCTCTCCTGTTCCTAAAACGTAAAGAAAGCGGGGTGAAATAAATGGCCATTTTATCAACTGGACCGATTGAGAATAATCCGGTCAGTGGTGTAAGACCAACACAACAGCTGACTATTAATATTGATAATAGAAATTTGGTTACGAATGCAATTGTTTTGATTCAGGGTTATTACCTAAACGGAACCAGAACGGAATATATACTCGAATTAATTAGCGTAAATCCAAATCAAGCCATAAAAAAAGATTATTTTGCAAACCTAGACGTATTTGAATTTGTCTTTACAACGAGCGGTTTAGCAGAACAACAAGTAGAAATTTCAGTTTGGGGAAAAAACTCCATGGGACAGCTCGTAACGCCTCACCGTATTGTATCTTCAGAATTGTTAGAAGACAATGGAGCCACGGGAATCACAGGCTCAACCGGCGCAACTGGGGCCACGGGCGTAACTGGAGCTACAGGGAATACAGGCCCCGATGGAGGTGCAACTGGAGCCACGGGCGTAACCGGAGCCACAGGCATCTCAGGCGCAACCGGCGAGACTGGTGCTACCGGCGTAACGGGAGCCACGGGCATCACTGGCGTAACCGGCGAGACTGGTGCTACCGGCGCAACCGGAGCCACAGGCATCACGGGCGTAACCGGCGAGACTGGTGCTACCGGCGCAACCGGAGCCACAGGCATCACGGGCGTAACCGGCGAGACTGGTGCTACCGGCGTAACGGGAGCCACGGGCATCACGGGCGTAACCGGCGAGACTGGTGCTACCGGCGTAACGGGAGCCACGGGCATCACGGGCGTAACCGGCGAGACCGGTGCAACCGGCGTAACCGGAGCCACAGGCATCACGGGTGCAACCGGGGAGACTGGTGCAACGGGGGTAACTGGAGCCACGGGAATCACGGGTGCAACCGGGGAGACAGGCGCAACGGGCGTAACCGGAGCCACGGGAATCACGGGTGCAACCGGGGAGACTGGTGCAACGGGGGTAACTGGGGCCACAGGCATCACGGGTGCAACCGGGGAAACTGGTGCAACCGGCGTAACCGGCGTAACGGGAGCCACGGGCATCACTGGCGTAACCGGGGTAACTGGTGCAACGGGGGTAACTGGAGCGACAGGCATCACGGGCGTAACCGGCGAGACTGGGGCCACGGGTGCAACCGGAGCCACAGGCATCTCAGGCGCAACGGGCGTATCTGGGGCCACGGGGATCTCAGGTGCGACTGGGCAAACAGGCACAAGTGGGGCAACAGGTGCAACGGGCTCAACTGGGGCAACAGGGAGCACAGGTGCAACCGGGGCAAATGCCACAATACAAAATGGATTATTTAATGTTAGCGTACCTTCTGTTGCAAATGCGACAGCTATTTCGTATACGACTGTATTTATTAATGGCACTAACATATTGCATCCTACAAGTACAACCTTTGTACTGGCAATAGGCCACATTTATTTGGTTTCGTATACGTTTAGAGCAACGAGTTCTGTAGTTGGGAACGTTACGGTCACACCAAGAACTAACCTCGTATTTCAAAGTCGGTTTTCAGGGAGAGCAGTTACAGGAACTTTAGATGCGAATGTAAGTGTATCGGGTACGTTTTTAGCTGATGCTACTTCAACTGCGCTTACAATCGATTTTCTTTATAATGGATCGGCAACAGCTACACTTACAGATGGTTCTGTTTCGATTATTCAGGTTCAGTAACGGAGTGGAAGATTAGATCCTAAATTTTGTTAGTTTAAAACCAAAGGGGTGGAGGTGGATGAATATTTCTGCCTCTAATCATTTGGAAAAAAAGGAGAATAAAATTTTATGGCTATTTTATCAACCGGACCGATTGAGAATAATCCGGTCAGTGGTGTAAGGCCAACGCAGCAACTGACAATTAAAATGGATAATCGAGATTTAATCAATAGTGCCGATATCTTGATTCAAGGATATTATCTAGACGGAGCCCGAATGTTGTACGTACACGAACTCATTAATGTGAATCCAAATGAAGTGATAACGAAGAATTATGATGGGAACTTTAATGCTTTTGAATTTGTCTTTACAACGAGCGGTTTAGCAGAAGATCAGATGGGAATCTCGGTTTGGGGAAAAAATGTAGAAGGGCAACTTGTAATTCCCCATCGCATTGTATCTTCAGAATTGCTAGGCGCAAATGAAGTAACAGGACCCCCAGGAACAACGGGAGCTACAGGAGCCATAGGACCCACTGGGACTACAGGAGTCACAGGAGCGACGGGAGCCCCAGGTACGATTGAGCCTAATGCGACCATCGTGGGAGTAGGACCCAATGTTAGCTCTCAATTTAACGAATTAAGAACCAACGAAAAAACGCCGATTATTGAGTTGACTTCTGTATATGGCTTATCCAACCTAAGAGACATTGTTTTAACATTGGGCGATGCTACAGTGGGAAGTAATAATACGGAATTTCAATTAACTACAACTATATCCGGATCTGACATTGCTATTCTTCAAAGCTCGGAGAGAGGAAGGTATGAATCAGGTTTAGCGGGAGAAATAGGAATAGGAGTTCGATTGCCGGCTCCACCGACAGGGGCCCAAGTGGTCAGATGGGGCGCTTTTGACGATCAGAACGGCTTATTCTTTGGGCAGAGCGTAGTGAATGGAATATTTGTAGCGATCAGAAGAGCAGGTGTTGACACTATTATTCCTCAAGCATCTTGGAATGTGGATAAATTAGATGGAACAGGTCCGAGTGGCGCAACGCTTAGTTTATCTACAGGGAATATATTTCAAATCGTATTTACATGGTACGGGTATGGAGTAATCGAATTTAGAGTCGTCATCCCTGATCCTTCAACTTTAGCACAAGAAGTAATTATCGTTCATCGCTTTTCTCCCAATGGGCAAACCAGTCTGGCCGATCCTAATCTTCCGCTACGTGCGGAAATCTTTAATAATGGCACAGAATCAGAACTCAATTTATTCGTTGGAGGAAGACAATACAGTATATTGGGTAAATATAATCCCGTTTTCAGGGTTACTTCCGAAAGGAGAACTGTAACAGCAACAGGGTCACTCACACCAATTTTGTCTTTCCAGAGAAAGACATCCTTCCCGCCAGGTTCAGGTAGGGCAAATTCAGTGAGTGTCAAATTAGAAAGTATTGATCTTATAACTACAGATGATATTTATTATCAGATCATATTAGGCGGAACGATTAATGGAGGCTTCGTAAACTTTCCAACAGCAACGACTAATATTCCAACTTCGGAAACAGCTCTTCTAATTAACAACACACTAACGACAATTGCGGATGGTCAAGTCCTATTACAAGGCTTAGTAGCCGGAGTTGCGGGAAGTGTCAGAATATCAGCTTCAGCTTCATTATTGGATTTCCAATTACCTGACTCTGAAATTGTGACTTTAGCCGTAGCGAATTTAAGCGGGGGGACTAATCCTGTTACGGCCACCTTCAGTCTTACTGAAGAATGGTAAAAAGTAATAGGAGAAGGAGGGAATTCACTTTTCCCTTCCTGCGAAGGAGGAACTAACTTGTCGGATATTATAATCTCAAATGTGGGTCCCAATATAAGTTCGCAATACGATGAGCTAATTGTATCGGAAAAAACCCCAATTGTGGAGTTAACATCTGCATATGGTCTATCCATTCTAAGAGATTCCGTTACAACCATTGGGGATGGTACGGTTACCAATGATGCAACGGAATTTAATCTAAGCAATACCACTAACGGAATAGATTCAGCCATTCTAGAAAGTGTATTACGAGGTAGATACGAGCCAGGATTCGCAGGAGAAGCCGGAATCGGCGTTCGAATACCTATGCTGCCGATAGGTAATCAGATTGGAAGATGGGGATTCTTTGACGATCAGAACGGGGCTTTTTTTGGAGTGGATAGCACAAATGTATTCGTGGCCATACGGCGAGGAGGCTCCGATACAACTTTTCCTCAAAGTTCATGGAATGTGGACCCATTGGATGGTACTGGATTAAGCGGAGCGACACTAAATCTATCTAAAGGGAATATATTTCAAATCGTATTTACTTGGTATGGGTATGGAGTAATCGAATTTAGAGTGGTCATTCCTAATCCGTCGACTTTAGCTCAAGAGGTAATTACCGTCCACCGATTCTCCCCAACAGGTCAAACGAGTTTTATTGACCCCAATCTTCCCATAAGAGCACAAATTGATAATAACGGAACTGCCGAAACCTATACCCTTTTTGTTGGAGGAAGACAATATAGTATTATCGGAAAATATAATCCCACCTTTAGAGTCACTTCGGAAAGGAGGAGGGTTACCAATCTCACATCAGCACTAACACCCGTACTATCATTTACAAGAAAAGCAATCTTCCCTTCGGGATCAGCTAGAACGAACTCTGTTCAGGTGGATCTAGAAGAAATAAACATTATCTCATCCGTAGATCTTAGTTATCAAGTACTTGTGGGTGGAATTCTCGATGGAGCATTTATTAATTATCCAACAGCTACAACGATCATTCCCGATAGTGAAACAGCTTTGTTGGTAAACAATTCGTCTACAACAATTACCGGAGGAGAAGTAGTGTTTCAAGGTGTTACAGGAGGCGGAACAGGTGTTGCCAGAATATTAGCTTCATCAGAACTATTGGACTTCACGCTTCCTGAAAATCAGGTCGTAACATTAGCTGTATCAAATATTGGTGGGGCAGGCTCAAATATAGTTGATGTGGTATTTAGAGTTGCTGAGAGCTGGTAAAACCTCAGGTCATAATGATGCACAATAGATGTTGGGAAGGGGTAAGAGAGAATGATTTTATCCACCGGACCGATAGAAAATAATCCTGTAGATAATGTAAGACCGACACAACAGTTGACGATCAAAATAGATAATCGCAACTTAGTCGATGGCTCGAATATCCTGATTCAAGGTTATTATTTGAATGGAACAAGAACACTATATGTACTTGAGTTAGTTTCTATAAATCCTAATCAAGTCCTAACCAAAAATTATTATGCAGATTTTAATTCTTTTGAATTTGTCTTTACAACGAGCGGTTTAGCAGAACAACAAGTTCAAATTTCAGTTTGGGGTAAGGATGCCGCCGGACAACTTGTCTCAGCTCATCGCTTAGTATCTTCTGAACAACATGACGAAACATAAGAAGCAAGATAAACGGCGGGCTTGAATTAGATAAAACAAACTAGTCAAAGCACTTTAGAAAAGAAATGAAGAGGATGGTGGATGTGTCTTTTGGCTCAGGGGATGATAACCGCCAAAAACCAATCTTCCGAAAACACGACAATGGATGAAATCAGTACAAAAATAAAAAAAGGACCGTAAGTGTTCATCTTCCATCGATGAATGCTTTAGGTCCTTTTATGTTTATCCCATACTAATGAACGACGGGATCGGTTTCCGCCTCTCTATGTTAACGTCTTCGGAAGGCTCCGCAAAACCCGCAATAATGTTCCCAAGTACACCGCCCGGTACGTCCCGCCCAATCAAGTTGCCGCTTAACCAGCCAATAAGTCCACCAACAATGAGTACCCAAAGCAGATCCATGGATTGTTCTCCTTTCTTCGAGTTTATTACAAGTTATGTTGGGCTGAGTGGAATATACCTCACCTTCCAGTTGGTGGAGGAATCTAAAGTGTCTGTGCTAAGATGGGTTAATAGTTGATTGAAGCTGGTGAAAACAAGGCTAGATAGGGGTGTACAGTTGAAGAAAATCCTAGTCATTGATGATGAAATCGCAATTCGAGATTTAATTGAGCTGGTGCTAAGGCGAGAAAACTACGATGTGCAGACCGCAGAGGACGGCAAAACGGGCTTGCAGCTGCTCGACTCTTTTCAACCCGATATAGTGGTGCTTGATTTAATGCTGCCTGACTGCTCCGGATATGACCTGTGCAAGGAAATCACCGGGAAACGTGCCGTTCCTGTGATCATGCTCTCTGCCAAGAACGAGGTAATCGACAAGGTGTTGGGACTAGAGCTAGGGGCGGAAGATTACATGACCAAACCCTTTGACAACCGTGAATTGCTCGCACGGATCAAGGTCATTCTGAGAAGAAACGAGAGCAAGGAGGAATCAAGTGAAGGAACAGAAGTGAAATCTACACGCATCATTCATGAAGAGCTGACATTTGATCTGGAAAGCCGCAGGGTGCTAAAAAACGATGTACCCGTGTCTTTAACGGCCAAAGAGTTTAAAATTCTGGAAACGTTACTCAGAAGGCCAGACAAAATCTTTACCCGGGATGAACTGCTGCAGATCGGATGGGGATATGATTTTATGGGAGACAGTCGCAGTGTAGATATGACCATCATGCGATTACGGAAGAAGCTGGAGGATAACGCCGACGAACCGAAGTATGTCAGGACGATCTATGGATTTGGCTATCAACTTGGAGGTGGCGAGGCCTGAAGTATGCAACCCGGTTACTGCTGAATTATTTATTTTTCTCCGTGCTGTCCTTTGGCATCATCATTTTTGCGGTGAATAAAGCCATCGATTACTACAGCTTCATTACCATTGAGAAACAGATGATGGAGAAAGCGGATCTGTCCGAGTTGTCCTTCCGTGAGGTGTTATCACAGCATAGGTCATCTTCAGGAGACCCCCAGACCAAGGAAATTGTCAGACTTGCTCTAGAGAAGCTGAAAGCTTCGGGCAAGGAAGTACGTATCTATGACAGCTCCAAGCAGTTGCTGGGCTTGGCTGCGGATGGCATCATCATTAATGATGGCAAACCTCTTATTTTTGAAAAGAATATTGAGAAAGCACTGAGCGGCAGTTATGCCTACACCGTAACGGAAGATCATCTGCTTTATTTTGCGACTCCCATTCAGGATCAATTCTACGAAAACGCTTATGTGTATGAGTTCGTGGAGGACATTTCCTACTTTTATGCGATTATGGATCAAATCCGTTATATTCTGTTTGCGGGTGCAGGCGGATTTATTGTGCTGATTACCTTATCCAGCCTGTGGATTGCCCGCAACACAACCAAGCCGATTAAACTGTTGCTTAGCGCTGCGCAAAGTTTCTCTAGACAGGAGTTTCGGAGAGTTCATCTCAACCGGAAGGATGAACTGGGCATGCTGGCAGATGGACTGGATTCCATGGGGCGGCAGCTTCATGATTACATTCAGTACCAGAAACAATTTGTCTCCAACGTATCTCACGAGTTAAAAACACCCTTGGCAGCCATTCGTGGTTTCTCTCAGTACTTGGTTGAAGGGGAGAACGAGGACAAGGAGTTGCAAAAAATCTATGCTCACCTGCTGCAGGAATCAGATCGGCTGACACGTTTGATTAATGAACTGTTGTTGTTATCCCGATTCGACAAGGCTGGTTCTAACGAACTGGAAGTCGAGAAAACGGAGATGAACGAACTGATTCAGCAAGTTGCAATGAGTATGGGTGCCAAGGCTAAGGATAAAGGGATAGAGATCAGAGTTAGTCAGGCGGAGGAAGAACCGGATGATGAGGGTAAAACAAGAGTTTACGCCAACGTGAATCCAATGCTGATGTCCCATGCAATCGCCAACGTTGTGGACAATGCCATCAAATATTCCGGCAGTCCATCGCTGATCGAATTAAATTTGGAACATACGCCAAGCGAGGTAGTTATACGGATACGTGATCAAGGTATCGGTATCTCGGGCGAGGAGCTGGAGCGAGTGCAGGAACGTTTTTACCGGGCCAAAAATGCTAGCACAGCGAACGGTTCAGGTCTTGGGCTTTCTATTTGCAAGGAGATTGTCGAGCGGTTTAATGGTTATATTGACATGGAAAGTCAAATCGGGGAAGGAACAACCGTTACGATTGTGTTGCCCCGTGCGGAAACACGCGGGTAAATAATTAACGTTACAAGATTGGTACATTTCTGTTATGAGACTAACAAATGTTTTATTTATAATCACTTCATAAGAACAAATCACACATTTATGGAGGGATCATGATGAAATTGATAAACAAAGCAACAGGTGTTATCGTACTAGGTGCTCTACTAACGGTGGCATTAGCGGGCTGTCAGTCCAATGATGCTACGCCCCCAGCAACCGGACAGAACACAGCGAATGAACAGAGCAAAGGCGAAGGAGCAACCAATTCTCCTGCGCCTGCTTCCGAAAGTTCGGAAGAAAAGGGTACTGAAGCTATTAAAGAAGGTTCGATGGAGAAGGAAGGTAATGTGGTGCTGAAGGAGCTTGCTTTTGTCTATAATGAGCACACCATTGCGATTTCGGATACAGCGAATGAAGATCAGATGGAACAGATGCTGGGCAAACCGGATAACCTGAAATCTCATACGTACAGTGCCGACGATGGAACCAACATGGATACGTTAATCGGTTTTACAGAAAAGGTCTATACGTATCCTGGTCTGGAGATTAAAACAATCAGTATACCAGAGGGAAAACAAGACTCCATCTTTCATATCGAAATCACAGATCCTAAGTACGCGACAGTGCGAAACATTAAAGCAGGAGATAGCCTGGATACACTCAAAAACGCCTACCCTGAGGGGAAACTGCTTGGTGATGGAGCCCCTAATGAGGAGGATGACTTCCGTTACGAGCCATCCAATTATGTGGATGTGATGTCGTTCCATATCAAGGATGCCAAGGTGGAGAGCATTCAGATCTACAGCCTTTTGGACTAATATTTAGGAATCGATGTTGGTAAGCCATTCATACGATTCACCTTTAATACCTGATAAAAATGAAAAGTTAACCCTCATACTCCTGAAAAGGAGCATTGAGGGTTAACGTAGTTTTAGGACTTTTAAATTAAGCGCTGCTTGGGCAAATGCAGAATAACGTTGAATTGATCACCATGAATTTCGATTTTGATCTCCCCGCCGTGCAGCTCAACGATACTTTTCACAATGGACAGCCCTAGGCCGGAGCCTTCTGTCTGGCGGGATTCATCTGCTCTTTTGAAACGTTCGAACAACTCTTCCGCAGCAAAATCAATCTCATAAGCAGCAGTATTTTGAATTTTGAATAGCACCAGATCATCAGACTCGTCCAAATAAATATAGATTCTGGTTCCCGGAAGCGAATATTTCTGCGCGTTACCAATTAAATTTTCGAATACACGCCAAATTTTATTGCCGTCCAAATGTGCATGGATCGGGAATTTCGCAATCCTCTCCCGAATCACAGGCGACGCTTGTCCCATACTGGTGTTGGACTCGGCAATCGCCTGTGTCAACAATGTCGCGACATCGACGTACTCAATATCCAGCTCTACTGTACCGCTGGCCATCTTTGAGATTTCGAACAGGTCTTCAATCAACAGCTTCATCCGTAGCGCCTTCCGGTCCAGGGTTTCAATATAGGATCGGGTGGTCTCTGTAGACAGATTTTCTTTTTTTAATAAATCAACATAGTTGATAATAGAAGTAAGTGGGGTCTTCAAATCATGCGATACGTTGGTAATCAGCTCTGTTTTTAACCGTTCGCTCTTCATCTGATTCTCCAGCGCGCTTTGATACCCGGCTTTCATATTGTTAATATAGCCAGCAAGCTTGGATAGATCATCCTTGCCGGTATCCTGAATTGTGTTCTGAATGTTCCCTTCGGCAATCTCTTTGCTCCCGTTGATAATGGCGAGGAATCTTCTAAGCTTGGAAAGTATATATGGAACCAAGAACAACACGTAGAGCAACAAATAAAGTAGAAGCCACCCCTGTCCGTAATATGTGACTGCCTGCCAAATACAAATGCCGGCCATCGCGGTTAGCAAAAGCATCATGATGAGGCCAAACGTTAGTCTCCAGTTTTGTAAACTGGCTCTAAGACCGGTTCTCCAAATATGAAAGTAATCCATCAGCAGACTGCCATGCCAGAAGGAACGACTATTATGGGGTGCCTTAAAATAAAGAAACAGTCTGCTTGCCAGCAGGCAAAGAATAATAATGGCAAGCAGTGCCTGGATGTAACTTGAAGTTGAATAGCTCAGACTCAACCCCGTGTATGAATACCTGTTTATGAGTACGAGGCTCCATAAAATCGCGGCGACAATGATGACAATAAGGTCAATTGGAACCTTCCGATCGGCTTTATTTTTTCTCGATTTTGTATCCAATTCCCCATACCACCTTTAAATATTTTGGGTCTTTGGGATTGATTTCAATTTTTTCACGAATGTTTCTCACATGTACGGCAACCGTATTCTCTGAAGTGAAGATCAGTTCATTCCACACGCGCTCATAAATCTCTTCGATTGAGAAAACTCTGCCCTTGTTCTCCATCAGCAGCTCCAAAATTTTGTATTCTTTCGGGGTCAATCTGACGTCCTCTCCATCTATCTCAACAGTCTTCGAGCTTTTGTTCAGCACGAGTCCTCTTACTTGAATGAGCTCATCCCCGTTTGACTGGAAGGAACCTAAATTCGTAAACCGGCGCAGCTGAGATCGGACTCTAGCGATCAGCTCTAGAGGATTGAACGGTTTCGTAATATAGTCATCAGCCCCAACGTTGAGTCCCAAAATCTTGTCGCTATCTTCTGACTTGGCGGAAAGCATAATGATCGGTATATTTTTGTTTTCACGAATTTTAAATGTCGTTTTAATTCCATCGAGCTGTGGCATCATGTTGTCCATGATAATAAGATGAATGGTTTTTTGTTCAAGAATTTCCAGCGCCTCCAATCCGTTAGAGGCAGTTAATACATCCACATCTTCGCTTTTCAAATAAATAACGAGCGCTTCTCGAATTTCCGGTTCATCGTCTACAACAAGAATGTTATTTATAGCCATTATTTCTCACCTTCATCACGATATTTCTTATATTTACTAATCCGGAACTCATGTATTCCGAAAATTCAACATGGCCTGGGGGAGCGTCTGCAAGCATCAGCTCCGCTGGTGATTCTTCCTGATCCGTGTAAAATCCATGCACCCCGAACCTGGACAGAATCTGCATAACCGGTCTGCTGTTGACGGTGTGAACATAGCTTTTTACCCCAAACTTATGTAGTGTTGGAACTAAATTGGGGTTTAGATACACACGGTATACAGGCATGGCAACCGCTGTCAGTTGTTTGTCCCTTACGAATTCTACAATACTTTCGGCGGAGGCGCCAGTTTTGTAAAGTGAATATATTTTGTTTGGAAAGGGGTGGATTCCCATAACCGTGTCATACATTTCCGGGCTGAAAATTTCAGGTATAATCCGGTTGAGCAGTGCAGGATCCGTACGTTGAACCTCATTGACTAGATGCGCAAACTGCTGCTGAATTTGCTCTTTGCTGCCTGCTTTCGTATCCACAATTAAGTCAAAATCAGGATATTGCTGCATCAGCTGCAGTATGTCCGGCAGTGTAAGAGGGTGGAATCTTCCCATAATAAGCGAGTTTTCAAACTGAAGCGTTGTTACGTTTCGTCCGCGATGAGCGGCCAAATCCGGCTGTAGCTTCTGCGACCAATCATGTCTGGCTACAAGTTTCCCGTCCGTCGTCTGCACCAGATCAACCTCGAACAAACGGTACCCTCTATTGTAATTGGTTATAAACGCCTCATAAGAATTGGTGTAGCTAGCCCCGTTAACTCCACCAAATGCATGTGCAATAAGCCTATTCTCCTGCCAGCCGCTGGTGCCAAATGTAGAGTCCGGCTGATTCTGACCTGTCCTAACAAGCCCCCAGTTGAACCAGATCATTCCTGCCGTAATGACTATGAGTAAGGTTAACATCATCGTTTTCTTCATTCGTTGTGCTCCTTCGTTATCCCGATGTAAGACATACTACAGGACGCAAATGAAGAAGGAGTCGTATAAAAACGAAGGAATTTATGAAGTTTTTACATTTCACTACCAAACGAGATTTCTTCACTGAAGAGAAGACATTCACAGTCACAACTTTCCGCCTAGTCACGCCCACCGTATGCACTGTTCAATGACCCCGAATGAAATGAAATTGGTACTTCAGAGTTTAAGAAGAGTTTTTTTGGTAATCAACAAGTATTAACAGATCTGAATTTTCAATTTGAAAAGGATAAATTTATGGCCTTACCGCTGGCAATACTACCAACTCTCTGAACACCGATGCAAACATCACGATGTTAAATAATTATTATCGCTTGTTTGATGCATCTCGCACTGACGATCGGGCTATGAAGGACTTGTTATCCCTGTTCACGCAGAATGCTGAAATTGTTTCAAACGGTAGCAGTCGTACAGGATTCGAGGTGGTTATTAAGACTTTTTATGAATACAATAAAGACATTAAACATATGTGGGATGCATGGGTTCTTCAGCCCGACGGCAGTTATCGAACTAACTGGGCAGTATGCGGGCAAGCAGTAGATGGCACGGTGTATGCGAAGGCGGGTATAGATATTATGCGTGTGAACGAGTCAGGGCAGATCGTGTATCTGAAGAACGTGCAGACGACTGAAGATGCTTACAATGAATATAACTCGTAAGATGAATATAGGTGGTTGTTACTTCATAGGCCTCTGGTAAGCAACCATTGCTAGTTTGCTACATAGTAACCCATTTTTTTGATCAGTAGACATAATTTTATCGACTTATATTTTAGATTCACAGCATCTGTGGCCTTCAACCGAACTATCCTAAAACTAAAGAAACCGATGGGACTTTACATAAGTAAAATGCCCATCGGTTTTTATTTTATCTCAACAATAAGATACCTTCTTATTCTGGTGGTGAAAATAGGTCAGGCTGGATAACTTGGCTAGGTACGTCGCGTAGAGTGAGCTTCATGCTAGTCTAACATGATTTTCTCGTTAACCATTTGATAGTAATACTCATCCATCTGTCCTGCCGTAACATCTTCTTCAAGATGATATATCCACCACGTGACAAGTAAACTAATGACCCCTGAATGATATTCGGCTAAGAGTTCTATGGGGGGTGAAAATGGTTTACCTCTTCTTTTTAGTTCCAGAAAATCTCTTCTGGATATATCTCCGATATAGTTTTTGAAAAAGTCAGTAAATCCCTTGTCATTCTTCTGGTTTTGAACAATCGGCTCCAGTAAATTCTCCAACATGAATCTAGATAGGCTTTGCAAGGGCTGCCGAAGCCGATCTTCTATACTCATTTGTAAATAATCCTGAAGAACCCACGTGAGGGTAGCGGATAACAGCGCAAATTTATCCTCAAAATGTTTGTAAAACGTTGTACGGTGAACCATCGCTTTATCACATATCTCATTAATCGTGATATTGCTGAATAGTTTGCCTTGCTCAGATAACAGATCTCTAAAGGCCGTAATTAACAATTTATGAGTCCTGGCAACTCTTAAATCAAGCTTTTTTTCATTGATTTTCATCTACACCACTTCCATATCGTAGTTTAACTATATGCCATCGCTATATTGATTCTTACTATAAAAGAAATTTTGATTATATATTGGTATTATAAGTAATATTTTGATTGATCTACAAGTGTAGATTAAAATCTAATTTCTAGAAAGGATGAATCTTCGGTGTCTGACATGAAAAAAGCTGTGGTGATCGGAGCAGGGATTGCTGGATTAATTACTGCAAGAATGTTAGCTGATTATTATGAGGAAATATGTGTGATTGAGAGGGATGAATTCCCTTCGGAGCCAAATAACCGACAGGGTGTGCCTCAATCTTTTCATCCACACCGTGTACAACCACGCGGCGCGCTAATTATGGAACATTATTTCCCAGGATACAATGACGAATTGATAGCATTGGGAGCGATCTCTTCACACGATGAGAAGCTTATAGTTACTAATCGATACGGTACATTAGTTAACAAAGAGGATCCTTCTTCATTAAAAATTGCATCGTGCAGCAGAGCTTTGCTGGAATGGGTGCTGCGCAAACGAATCCAAAATATCCCTCATATAAGCTTCTTAACAAGTATGGAAGTTACCGGACTCATCGTATCTGAAGACCAGCATGCTGTTACAGGCATTTATACCAAAGAAAGAAGCGGTGAAAAAAGGGAAGACCAACTTCCAGCGGATATGGTTATTGATGCCTCAGGACGTTCTTCCAAATTGATTAGGTGGCTTGATAAAATAAGGTTGAATGTGCCAGAACCAGAAGTGCTAAAGGTATCTCTTGGTTATAGCACTCGTTATTACAAAATAAAATCCTCTATTCCAAATGAATTCGTGATGTCTGATTCAGATCCTGAGCAAGGTATTCGTGCAGGCATATTTACGCGCATTGAGGATGATATCGCTGGACTCATTCTTTTCAATGCTGGAGGAGAGGAGTATCCTTCAACTCAGCCAGAGGAGTTTCAAGAACAACTCAAGCATCTATTTGCTTCAGATAAAATTGTGGAGTTGATGGAACGGTTGGAGCCTGTGCAAGGGCCGCGCGGATATCGTATATCCGAGTCTATTCGTCAGCATTTTGAACTCATGGAAGATTGGCCCTCTGGTTTACTCGTCCTTGGTGATGCATTTTGCAGCTTTGATCCAATTCATGGACAAGGCATCACCGTTGCTGCGATCGAAGCTGAGACTATAGGAAAATGTTTGGAAGCACAGCGCTTGCATCCCGATCCGCAGTTTGAACGGAACGTATTGCTGCGTATGCAGCAGGCCATCGATCCGGCTTGGTGGCTTAGTTCCGTGGCTGACCTGCGTTGGAGAGGGGTAGAACATGGTGGGCCTTATGAACTGAAAGGAGTGGATTTTGCTCAGAAATATATCAACTTATTTACGAAGAAAGCGATGAAAAAAGCGGATCAGGAAAAAGATAACCATCTCTTTTTTATGCAATTCCTGATGAATGCTTTGATCCTTCCTCCAAGTGAATATTTCAAAGCGGATGTCCTGGACATGATTTTGAACGACAATGGTTCAGAAGAAGAAATGGAATTAAGAGCAGCGCTTCGTATCCAGGATCCGGAATTGTACCAGCAAAAATTAGATGAGGTAATTCCATTATTCCAACTGGACTATGATGAAGAGATTAAGAAACTGCTGGAAACTCTTCAGCCTGCGATGAGCTAATAAAACAACTTAAAAGCTGTGTGTAGGGGTGAGTACAACCACCACAACTAATAGTCGAGAAACCCAGGTGATTCATAGACCTTGGGTTTCTTTCATGTTTGAATGAGGACGTACAATTGAATAACGAGGTGACGGTGCTCGCAAGTGAGGAGGCTGCACCCTGTTTGACCGGAGCCATTCCGCTTATTAAAAGTAAAGTTACCCTCGAGCTAGCATGCAGCAACCCTTTGAAACACTGTGTTACTTTTATGTTACAAATGTGAATCTGTGATACCTTGAACTAAATACGAAATAACATATATTTTATGAATTAATCTATGTAGCATAAGTTGTGCAAACAAATACATGATAAAAAAACCGATAAAGCGGGATTCGTTTTTTATCCAGATCAGCTGAAGGTTTAAAAGAAAGGTGGGCTTACTAAATGAGTCAAACATTTCAATTTCCTAATGGTTTTTTGTGGGGCGGTTCCGTCTCTGCGAACCAAATTGAGGGTGCATATCTAGAGGACGGGAAAGGACTATCCATTTCGGATATCATGCCGCACGGCATTCAGACACCTCCAACAACAGAACCAACAGAGGAGAATATGAAGTTAATCGCAATTGACTTCTATCATCGATACAAGGAGGACATTAAACTCCTTGCCGAAATGGGTTTCAAAGTTTTCCGCACGTCTATCGCCTGGTCCAGAATCTTCCCCAAAGGGGATGAACTTGAGCCAAACGAAAAAGGCCTCCAATTTTACGACAACCTTTTTGACGAGTGCCGGAAATACGGAATTGAACCTCTAGTTACGATCTCTCATTATGAGACTCCTCTACATCTCGTTAGGGAATATGATGGCTGGGCGAATCGAAAAATGATCGGTTTCTATGAACGGTATGTGCGAGCCATTTTCGACAGATATAAAGACAAAGTGAAGTATTGGCTTACATTTAACGAGATTAATTCTATTCTGGAACACCCATTTGTGGGCGGCGGGATTAACACGCATGCGGATCAACTTAGCAAACAGGATCTGTACCAAGCGGTTCACCACGAGTTTGTTGCAAGTGCTCTGGCGGTTAAAATAGGGCATGAAATTAACCCTGATTTCAAAATTGGTTGTATGGTCATTGCTATGCCGATTTACCCATTGACTCCTGACCCTAATGATATGATCAAAGTGATGGAAGCTGATCATAAGAATACAGGTTTCACGGATGTCCATGTGCGTGGTTACTACCCAGGCTACATGAAACGTTATTTGAAAGATAACGGGATTACTATTCATTTTGAACCTGGCGACGAAGAAATATTGAAAAACACCGTTGACTTTATTTCCTTTAGCTACTATCAAAGTTGTTGTGAAACGGCTGATCCTGCCAAGCAAATTAAAGGAGAAGGAAACCTGATTGGTGGTGTCCCAAATCCGCTCTTGGCCGCGAGTGATTGGGGTTGGCAGATCGACCCCCAAGGCTTAAGGTACATCATGAATGCGATGTATGATCGTTATCAGAAACCATTATTCATCGTTGAAAATGGATTAGGAGCCGTAGATGAACTGATCACGGACGAGCATGGCCACAAAACAGTTATTGATGATTATCGCATCAATTATTTGAAGGAGCACTTGCTTCAAGTCGCTGAAGCCATCCAAGATGGTGTTGAATTAATGGGCTATGCAACATGGGGTTGTATTGACTTGGTTAGTGCAACAACTGCAGAAATGAAAAAACGGTACGGATTCATCTATGTGGATCGTCATGATGATGGTTCAGGAACATTGGAACGCTATCGTAAGAAGTCCTTCCACTGGTATAAGGATGTCATTCAGAGCAACGGGATCAGCTTGTTTCGTGAATAGCGACAGCTGCTGATGTTGGAAATACGTTTATTACAGATTAGCGTACAGGCCTACAGAATAAATTAAGAAAGGGCCGCCAGTCAGCGGCTCTTTCTTAGTTTAATATTGATATTTGAACGATTAGGGAGCAGAATATGAGAAAAAAAATGTTTTTAATAATTGCATTATTTGTTGCTACATTGAATTTGCGCCCAGCTATTAATTCTATATCTCCGCTGCTAGATACGATTCGGGAAGATCTGGGGATGAGCGCTGCACTAGCCAGTTTGCTAACTTCTATACCTGTACTGTGTATGGGCGTATTTTCACCTTTTGCCGTCAAAGCAAGTGGGAAATGGGGAATAGAACGAATTATTGGATATTCCCTGATTGTGGTGGGAATCGGAATAGCCACTCGGCTATTTACACAGTCTACGTTCGTTTTACTTTTATCTGCATTAATCGTAGGTATCGGGATCGCTTCGATTGGCCCGTTAACTTCAGGTTTTATTAAAAAATATTTTCCCGATCATGTTCCATCTATGATTGCACTCTATAGTATTGCAATCACTGTAGGGGCTGCGGTCAGTTCAATGGTATCCATTCCTTTAGAAGCATACTTCAATTCTTGGCAGATAGCAGTAGGAGGGTGGGCAGTAATTGCCTTTGTAGCAGCGATCATTTGGTGGATCATGGTGAAGCCGCGATCTGAATCTGCTCATGTGAGTGAACGAAAAGAACGTCCGCAAATTAAACTTCCCTGGGGAAATAGAAGCGCATGGACGCTTACGCTTTCATTTGGATTAATGGCTATGTTGTTTTATTCTTTTACAGCGTGGCTCCCGTTAATGATTCAGGAAATGGGGTATAGCAAATCCTATGCAACGCTTTGTCTGACCATATTTGTTGTCATCCAAATCCCAATTAGTTTTGTACTTCCTGTATTATTGAAGAACTTTCCTTCAAGAAGAGTATGGATGGTTGGTGAATCTCTGTTCATGATTGTTGGTTTGATTTTATTGATGATGAATTTCATACCGATGGTTTCCGTTGTACTCTTTGGAGTTGGAGCAGGGGGCTTGTTCACTTTAAACCTGATGTTACCGATTGATTCTACAACCAATGTGAACGATGCAACTTCCTGGTCAGCGATGCAGCAATCTGCCGGGTATGTTATTGGAGCGATGGGTCCAATATTGCTGGGTTGGATTCATGATGCTTCCAATAGTTTCACACCTGCTATGATTGGAATGATTGTGATCATCATTCTAATGATTATGACGCAAATTGCAGCAACACGAGGAAAAAAAGTAATGGAAAGCGTCTAACGTAGTCCTCCCATAGAGAGTCATTAAGACTGAAAAGAGAGCCTAGAGGGCTCTCTTTCTGGTGCGTGTTTATAAAAAGATCGAGTTCTCTCTCATAGCTCTAATTCTGTATTTACCATTTCTTTGAAAACCTCTCGTCCCAGCCATTCTAAAAGGAACGCAACAGGAACCTGAGTGGTGATGTTAGTGGATTCATAATACTCTTCTTTTACATAATAAGGGATATTCACATCTGATATTTTAGCCATGGTGGATTGGCGATTGTTTGTTATCGCCACAATTTTATTTTGCTCCTGCTTGATCCGTTGGAGATAAGGTAGAACATACGGGTTTTCACCTCGCGTAGATAATGCAATCGTAACGCTGTCTTTTTGCATTTTGATATGAACAGGATAATGAGGATCTTTTATGTACACGGAGCATATCCCTAGATTTGAGAAAAATCGGGCTCCATACTCACCCATTATTCCGGAGCTCCCGATACCAATAAAAATGACGCTACTGGCTTTAGCAATTAATTTTGCTGCCGTTTGAATTTTTTCCTCCAATTCAGGAGATTGAGAACGTTCAAAAAACTCATACACAGCATGATGTGGACTTTTTAACTCCTGCTTCGTTAGTTTACCCTTTTGGGAAATGAGCATCTTAAGTTTTACTTTAAATTCCGAAAATCCCTCACATTGATTCTTTCTGCAAAATCGCATAATGGTGGCTGTAGATACATGAGTTTCATCGGCCAGCTCTCTAATCCGCATGTACGCCACTTTTTCCATGTTCTGAGAAATATAGTTATATAAAGATAATTCCAATTCATTATAGGATGAGATTTGTTCACTGGTGAACATGGATATGCACTCCCTTAGACCATAATAAAAATAATAGGTAACCTGCTTAGGCAGTATACATTACCTGTATTCAAAAAACAACACGTTACATTTTTGTTACAAAAATCATTTCGTGTCAAAGGAAACTAAACACTTAAACAATATATATTTTCTTCTCTGTTCTGAGTAACATGACGTTATAACATATGTTTCGCACTTCCATTATAACTGGCTAACGCGTCCATGGTCAGAGAACGAAGGTGGCAACGAATAAACCAACCTACCCTTAACTAGTTCCAGTTTCAAGCTTGTTGAGCTTCCTTAGTCTGCTTAAGAATGTCACAATAGCTGTCATATGAAAACATAATGAGTTTGTTTTGCCATCCTCAAAATTTTAGCTTTACTACCTTAATATACGTCGAAGGAGCCTTACATCATGGATAAACAACAATTGTCCAAAGATATCCTCAAACTGGTTGGTGGGGAAGAGAATATCGATCAAGTTACGCACTGTATGACTCGACTCAGATTCAATCTAAACGATAACAATCTAGCAGACAGAACGACGTTAAAAAACACACCTGGCGTTATGGGTGTAACGGAAAACGGTGGACAGTTTCAGGTGATTATTGGCAGTGAAGTTTCCGAAGTGTACAAAGCACTAGTGAACAATATGAGCATGAAGCCTAACGCAGAGAGTGCTCCAAAAGGCGGAAAGAAACAAAGGAATCCGATCAGCGCATTATTTGATTTCATATCGGGCATGTTCACGCCAATCCTGCCAGCAATTGCTGGCGCAGGTATGATCAAAGGGATCGTGTCCATTCTGGTGGCTCTTGGTTGGATGACGAATACAAGTTCAACCTATATCATTTTGTCTGCGGTTGGCGATGGCGCATTCTACTTCCTGCCCATTATTCTGGCCATTAGTGCTGCGAAGAAAATGGGGAGCAATGTTTATGTAGGTGCTGCACTAGCGGCTGGTCTCATGCATCCAACCATTACAGCGTTGCTTCAAGAGGGTAATACTTCGTTTGCAGGCATTACGGTTATTGCCACATCCTATGCATCATCGGTTATTCCCATCGTCATTGCAATCTGGATCGCTGCTTACGTGGAGAGAGCGATTGACCGCATCACTCATTCTTCACTGAAACTGATTGTTGTACCAACTGTTACGTTACTCATCATGGTACCACTAACCTTGATCGCGATCGGGCCACTGGGTGGCATTATTGGAAACGGTTTATCTGGGGGTATCAGATGGTTATTTGATAACGCATCCATTTTGGCAAGTATCTTGATTGGTGGCACAATGTCTGTGCTGATTATTACAGGCATGCATTATGCACTGTTGCCGCTTGCAGTTGGTTCGATTGCAACACTTGGTTACGATTTTATCGTTCCGTTAATGTTCGCAGCTAATATGGCCCAGGGTGGTGCTGCATTTGGTGTGGGCTTCAAGTCTAAAAACACCCAAACCAAATCACTTTCATATTCTACAGGACTGACCGCTCTTATGGGAATTACGGAGCCTGCCATGTACGGAATTAACATGAAATTCAAAAAACCATTTATTGCAGCGCTCATTGGGGGCGCAGTCGCTGGGGCGTTTCTGGGAGCCTTTTCGGTTAAAGCCTATTTCATTAGCACTGTAGGTCTTCCGGGAGCTGCCTCATATGTCGGTCCAGACATTAGCAACCTGCTCTTTGCACTGATTGCTGCTTTCATTGCATTCGTTGTAGCTAGCGTAATTACTTATTTTCTGGGCTTCCAGGAAGAGGTACCTGCACTATCAGCAACGTCTGCAACTATACCTGCAGTAGCTGAAGACACTAAATTACAGGATGAACAAATATTCAGCCCTATGAGTGGGGAAGTTAAGCCACTTAGCCTAGTTCCAGATCCTGCTTTTTCAGAAGAAATGATGGGTAAAGGATTTGCCATTCAACCTTCAGAAGGACGTGCAGTTTCCCCAGTTAACGGCACAGTATTCTCTGTTTCTAAGAGTGGTCACGCTATTGGTCTCGTAAGTGATCTTGGCGCAGAGATGCTGATTCACATCGGGATTGATACGGTAAAGCTGAAAGGCCAATTTTTCTCGCCCAAGATTCAGGCAGGAGCAAAAGTATCCGTAGGTGATCTATTGATGGAATTTGACCGTGAAGAGATCGAAAAAGCGGGTTACAATATGATTACCCCGGTCATTATTACGAACATGGTTCAATATACCGATGTCCAATCGGCTGGGCGTACCACAATTAATGAAAAAGAATTGATGTACACAGTCAAAGCCTAATTTGATGTTATTAATAGCGGCAGTGATTCCAAGTTATTTCTGGAACGCTGCCGTTTTTAAATAAAATAAAACACTGCGTTACTTTTGAGTAACAAATGTGATCTCATGTTAATTCAAACTAAAATGCCAAAATGTATATATTTATTTGAATAATAAAAGTAACATAAGTTTTGCAAAACAAAATTTATTACAGACCGATAAGTAGGAATACTCTGAATATGGAGAAATCTCTTACGGAGTTAACACTGAAAGGTGGAACACACAAATGAGTCTAACCATTCGATTAGCGGATGTTTTAATGTGGGAAGGTCTTTAGCTACTAATTCAATAGAAGGGTCTTATATAGAAAATGGTTTTGTCCCAGATGAGTGAATGTAAAATATTTATTTTAGTGAATAGTTAATTAATCTATTTTTCTAGAAATACAGAAATAAGAAGGTGCAATTGTTGAAAAATATGTGGAAAATATATTTATTAGCTGTAATTAGTTTTCTTAATGGCGCATCAGAATATGTTATTGCCGGGATCCTAGACAAAATTGCTGAATCTAGCAACATTTCAGTTTCTTCTGCTGGACAGCTAATTACAGTGTTCTCTATAGCATTTGGCGTAGGTACTCCTTTTTTAATTGCTTTCACATCTAAATTAGATCGAAAAAAACTCTTAGTTTATGCATTAACTGTATTCTCTGTTATTAACATTTTAATTGCAACGATAACAGGATATGAGATGCTTATCGTAGCTAGAATTATTTCAGCACTTAGTGCCGGTGTTATTCAGGTTACGCTCCTTACTCTTGCTGCGGTTTTGGCTGCTCCAGGAAAGCAAGGCAGTTCAATTGCTACTGTTATTATGGGAAATAGTACGGCATTAGTTATCGGTGTACCCATAGGCAGGGTTGTAGCTTCCCATTATGATTGGAACATCATATTTATTGGTCTTGGAGTAATAGGACTTATTCTCTTATTCCTAGCGCTGCTGATCATACCCAAAGTAGTTGCTGAAGAAGTTGTTCCTTTGCGTGATCAGTTTAAATTCATCATGCAACCGCGTATCGCAGCAGCGTTACTGATTACGTTCGTGTGGTTAGGCTCATATTCCATTTTATTTACGTACATTTCACCGTATCTCCTTGATATATTTAGCATGAGTGATCAAGGTGTAACGGTAGCCCTGTTTATATTTGGTATCGCTAGTGCTATTGGTTCCAAAATAGGAGGACTCAGTACAGATAAATGGGGTACATTCCGTACCCTAGCTGGTGGAATGATACTCCACGCCACTGCATTACTGTTGTTCCCGTTTATAGGCCAATCCATATTTCTTCTATATATATTACTTATTTTCTGGGCAATAGCAGCCTGGTCCTCAGGTACGCCGATCCAATTTCAGCTTATAAGTCTCGCTCCCGCTGCTTCAGGCATTGTACTTAGTTTGCATAGCGCGATTGGACAAGTTGGAATGGCTGCCGGAGCTGGTATCGGGGGTATTGCTGTCAACCACAGTTTGTTGAACTACATCCCATGGATCGGCGCGCTTGCCCTTGTGATTGGCATCGTAACAACGTTGCTTGATAACTCTCTATCTAAAAGAAAACAAACGAAAAAATCTTTGCAATAAATAAACACTTGTATCATCTTCGTTTGTTACATGCCTCTTAACGATGTATAAAACCTTCTATAACAATAAGAAAGCAGCTGACCCAAGTGATCAGCTGCTTTCTTTGTTTTATGATTCATAACTCATTAACCCAATGATAGTAGGTCCAACTGCACCAAAGTTTGATGTGATGGGATTAAGTTCACAGCGAATGAAGCTGTAGACACGATCTCGTCAAGCTTATTGACGGTTTCCGCATACATTTATGTACCGATTGAGGCGAGTACTAACCTCCAAGCCTTGTTACACCACAACTAACAGTACGATAATTCCGAGAAAAATCAGCCAGCATACGGGGTGACCGAAATTTAATCCCCAGCCGACTCCAAACCTTTTCTCGACGATTAGGTTTGAATCCTTGCGATTGAAATAAATCATACCTAATAGCCATTTATCATCATCATGGACAGGTCTGGAATTGGAGCGATCTGCCGATTGCTCCAATCGGCTTCCGCCCTGACCAGCCCAGAACGATAAGGCTAAGGCGTATAGGATGATAAAGGCTATTATGATTAGGACAATGGGAATAGCGAAATTGATGTTAAGCAGAGATATCATATTTAGTTGCACGACGGACAACAGGATAACTACTAAGAAGCTTGCTGTAATCATAAAACCTGACCAAGTACGGCGGAAAGTTACGTCTTGTCTGATGGAACGGTTCGGATCAGTGGGTTGAACCTGCTGCTTCACTCTGCGAATACTCCAATTCTCAAATATGAACACAAGTAATAAGAACACTTGCATTATCGTAGGCATAAACACAGAACTATAAGATTTAGCTGCATAGCCGTCTACGTTCCAACTGCTGTTGTAATGGATCGGAATCTGGTCAGGAATTAGTTCGTAGTTGAGTAACACAGTTACAATACCAACAACAATAATGAAAACATGGATGAGGAACCACTTACTAGACAAGCTAATGTTTCTTTTCCGAAAACCAGTGTCCACTGCCATGATCGATGTTTCAAGAGCAATAGGCAGCATAGGTAGTAAACTTTTCATTTTGAAATGATAGCTAATGTTTATGACTAGGGAGATTACGACCATGGCGAGTGAATAAGTGACAATGATCCAACTTTGTTGCTTGGAATGTTCATCACCGTATATTAGGCAGATGATACAAACAATGAATAGGATGGTATGCAAGGTAGCACTAATCCTAACATATAACTTCCGCATCTGGCGCAGAGGTTCGCTGTGAAATTGTACAGCGCTGACGGTGACCCCAAAACTAATCGTCTCTCTTGTTAAATAAGGCATGCTTACCATGAGTACAATGGTAGGTACAAATACAAAGATCATTACTATAACAGGCATTATCGTCATATCATTCTCCCCCTCTTATACATAAGTATGTATTTGAAAACTCTATAACCTTTAGAGCATATGCGATGCATCACTATGTCTTTTTAACTTAGGGTAGGTAATCGACTTGAATATAAATTTAATTATAATCGATTTTAGTGGATATATGGGTGGAATTAACATCTGTTCAGACCAACGATGATCATCAAAAGTTTCTTATCAAAATCCATATCTCAACGATTTCCATTCAATCAAAAGGGAATATCACATCAGAGCTTATTTGGCTTGAAGCTTTGGTTAAAGATACAAATCTTGTCATACCTGTACCTGTTAGAAATCTTCAAGGTGATCTGGTAACAAAAATCTCAACTGATCTTAGCGAAAATACAATCATGGTGACTATTCATCATTGGATTCATGAAAGCGTACTTCAAAGAGAGCCAACAAGTAATGAAACTGAAAATTTGGCTCTCTTAATGGCGGCTCACTTAATCAATTAAAACGGTTAGTAAATTTAGAGCTTATCTCAAGTGAAGTGTTTGTTCATGTGGAAGAGTCAGCACATAAAATAGCAGATGTGATACAAAATTATAAACGTTTGCCAAGTAACTGGGGAGTTATTCATTCTGACCTTCATGAGAGTAACTATGTATTTTATGACGATACTCCTCAACTTATAGATTTTTCGAATTGTGGCTATGGCTTTTATTTATTTTATTTCATCGTATAGCAAAGTAAATCAACTGGAAGAAAATTATGTCGAGTTATTTAGAAGCATTTTTTATTTGGTCATTCATTAGGACTTTCGCATTCCATTCTCTAAATCCAAATGAACAACAATCCTTAGCGGCAAATTTTCCAACAGTTATTGAAAACTATTTTAGGAAATATCTTATAGGAGAAAATTTTTTGTTAAACTAAGGAGTAGGTTAGTGTAATTTCCCGTTTTAGATAACGTTATAATATAAACAGAGTTCAAGACATGAATACAATAAATGGAGGGGTAGGATTGAACAAGTATGTGTTACATATAGTTGCAAGTGTAGTTTGCATATTGTTACCTGCTGTTGGTCTCTTATATGTTTTGTGGGATAGCCACCAACCCAAAATAGGACCTGTAGGAGACGGAAAACCAAATTATCCTTCAATATCTCAATGGATATCTATTAGCTCTTCTTTTATTCTTGGAGTAGTTAATTTACCTCTTTCCATAATTCGATATAGACAAAAGGCTAAAGAAGATATTAAAAGTTAATGCTTTATTACGCTAACGTAGAAACTATAATTGAATAAACGACGAAAATGAAGCTGCCTGTGTCGGCAGCTTTCATTACGTTAACGGGCAGGATAGATGAATTTTGCGAATGTACGCCAGGTATGCGAACGATAAAAACATAAACTTTTAAGATTAAAGACATGCTACAGTCTTCAGAATCGCAGAATTCGTCAAAGGAAGTACGATCGCAGAAAAAAGAGGTCGAACCCGTCCCAATTTTATGGCTATCAGGCCTTCGATGGTGAAGTGCCTTCATGCACAAGATACGATCATAATCCATTAAACCGGAAGGAATATCTCTTACATGTCTTGAATCACGATAAATCTGAATTAAAGCTGGAGGCGAATGAGATGCTGGAATTAGAGTTTACGACTATAGAGGAGTGGGATGAAGCATTGTGGGCGCGGATGGAGCGAATCTATCATGAGGCTTTTCAAAGCGGCGCTAAGACAAAAGCGATTCTGCGCAGTATGCTGGACCGGAAGATTGGTTATTTACACACGGGCGTGCATCATGGAGAAGTGGTTGCGATGGCTGTTACTGGACTGGAGGGGAAGGTTGCGGACCGCATCCTGATCATCGATTACCTCGCGGTTGAACAGAAGTTGCGTGGGTGGGGCATAGGGACCTGGATGCTAGAGCAGCTCAGAGCCTGGGCGTTAAGAGAGCACCGGATCAAAGGTATGATTATCGAGGCGGAGTTCGGGACAACAGAGGCTCATCAGGAACGCATACAGTTCTGGCAACGCAACGGGTTCATCCTAACCTCCTATGTCCATCAATATAGAATGGTGCCAGAGCCGTATCAGGCAATGATGCTACCACTGGATACAAGTACGCATGTGCCTGATGATGGTGAAGCACTGTTTCGTTATATCAATGCTTTTCACAAGGTTGCTTACCGGAAGAGTTAGACCGCATTCAATGGACCTGCAGGAAAATACCGTAGAGATTAGGATGTAAAATGATCAGTTCTTGACTGCATGGTCAATAACTGATACATTAATCCCATGAGCAGACCAAGAGAATTTGATGTCGATCGTGTATTACACCAGTCTATGGAAGTGTTCTGGAATCAAGGCTTCAAAGCAACTTCTTATGAGGACCTTACGCGTACTACAGGAGTCAAAAAGCAAAGTTTGTACTGTGTTTTTAAAGACAAGCGATCGTTGTTTCTGAAGGCGCTGGCAATTTACCGTGAACAGGTTATAGCGAAACTGAAAGAGATTGAAGCCCTGGATTCGTCTCCCGTTGATAAACTGGATACCTTACGATATTCCCTTTTAGACGATGAAACTAGCTGCCAAGGGTGTCTAATTGTGAATGCATCACTCGAATTCGGAACAGATGACGAGCAGGTCACACGCGAAGCTGAGCTCATGGCAGAAGAGATTCAACTGGTATTAGAGAAGATCATAAGTAGTGGCCAGAAACAACAGTTAATTTCCAACCGGTATACGAGTATAGAGCTTGCATCTTATCTAAATAACACCATTCTTGGTGTGAGAGTTATGGAGAAATCAGGTTCATCCCGTGAACAGATCGAGACGGTTCTGCGTACTTCATTTGGCATGATCATGTCTTGATCTTTTTTTTGTGAAATTCTTGACTACGAAGTCAAAAATAATTGAAGGCGGATTAATACACCACGAAAGCTTGAAGGAGGTGGGGCTTTTCGAGAAAAATCGTGTATTGATTCATTTGGAAATAACGTCTAGCTGTTAACCAGGCTGATTGCTGTTTAACATCTCCTAGGTCAATTTATATAAAAAAAACGAAATATGTGGAGGTTATTATGAATTATTCTCAATCCGTAGAAGCATTGTTCCAACCTATAGAGTTAGGTCACTTGAAGTTATCCAATCGGATCGTGATGGCGCCGATGACGCGTCAATTTTCTCCGGAAGGTATCCCGGGTTCGAATGTTGCGGGCTATTACCGCCGCAGAGCAGAGAACGCAGTGGGGCTTATTGTGACAGAAGGGACAATAATTAATCATCCGGATGCATCCAATCAAGCCAATGTGCCGCACTTTTATGGTGAAGCTGCAATGAATGGTTGGGCACATGTTGTATCTGAAGTACATGAAGCTGGTGGTCGAATTATTCCACAGATCTGGCATATGGGAGCCAAAGGTCATGTTAATGATTATTCGGAAGCTGAGATTGCTACAATCGTTCAGGAATTCGCAAAAGCAGCCTCAGAAGCGAAACGCGTTGGGTTCGATGGTGTTGAAATCCATGGAGCACACGGCTATCTGATCGACCAATTCCTGTATGAGAAAACCAACTCTCGTACGGATCGTTACGGTGGAGATATGATGGCTCGCACACGTTTTGCAGTTGAAGTGATTGAGGCTTGCCGTAAAGTAGTGGGATCGGAATTCCCTATTGTACTGCGTTTATCTCAGTGGAAGACAGATGATTATCAGGCTAAATTGGCTGAAACACCGGAATTACTGGAGCAGCTTCTCGCACCGTTGGTTCAAGCTGGAGTTGATATCTTCCACTGTTCCACACGCCGTTTCTGGGAGCCGGAATTCGAAGGGTCTGATCTGAATTTTGCTGGATGGACCAAAAAACTGACTGGTAAACCGACAATCACTGTTGGATCGATTGGTCTTGATGGTGACTTTACAAGTCTGTTCACAGAAGGTAAAGGCGCAAGTAACGTCGGTATCGAGGGATTGGTACAACGACTTCAGAATGATGAGTTTGATCTGGTTGCTGTAGGTCGTGCTCTTCTAGTCGACCCTGAATGGGTTAAGAAAATTCAAGAAGGACGTACTGATGATCTGGTTCCATTCACAAGAGAGGCGATGACTTTACTTACTTAATTGTAGTTATAATCATTAGGAATATGTATTAATCAAACACACCTTCAAGATCATCTTGGAGGTGTGTTTGTAATGGCAACCAGAGTGAGTTATCCGGTGGAACTAAAGATGAACGCCATAGAGATGAGACTGGCAGAGGATGCAAAAGAAACATCGGAATAAGGTCCTCAACTTCATTATTGCTGGTTCCTTCATTTCTACATCATCACTCAACAACACCACTGCTTGGGGGGAGCTCTCCCTCCGAAAGATCAACGCTTCTCTTCACTGAATTCCCAATGCAAGTGACGATCTATTCATTAGTGCTAAGTGACAACAAGTGTTTTAGATTGTCATCAATAAATTGATTATCGGCACTGTTGATTCCACGACCGGCAAAATGGCCCCAGATCGATTGGATTGGTTTCAAGACAGCATTAGGTATACGCTTAGCTTCGTATTCATTATCTTCCGCTGTGCAGAAGAGATCCGTGCTTCCCGGCATGATACAGGCAAAAGCTTTTATGCTCTGAAGTGCTTTATCAAAGTCTCCGTTATAGGAGGGGTTTGCACTGATATCTGCATGTTGACCTGTCCATAACATGGCCAGAACATTATGCGGATCCATATTCATAAAGCTATTTTCCCAGACACCAGCTACAAAATCCTCCAATATGTCAAATCCCATCTCACGGTATAGCTCTTCTCTATAAAACGCATGTGATAGTCCCCATCCCGCATACACCCGACCAACGGCACGCATGTCTGTAGAACTTAGTTGGTTTAATTTACTTGAGTCGAAGCCGACTGCGGATAGCAGTGAAGCTTTCACGCCTTCCAGGACCACAAATGTGTGAGGCCAAGGTTTGGCGATGCCTCCGAAAGGTGCGATTCGTTCAACCACCTCCGGGTAACTTGCCCCCCATTGAAATGCCTGAATGCCGCCCATCGACCACCCGACGACGAGAGCAATCTTTTGAATACCGAATTTTTCGGTCAGCAGTTGGTGCTGGAAACGTACGTTATCATAGATGGTTACCTGTGGAAAGTTAGCCCGATCGAATGGAGGAGGCGTGTTACTGGGAGAGGAAGAGAGTCCATTGCCCATCAAATTCGGAACGATAATAAAATATTTCTCTGGATCCAGTGCCATCCCGCTGCCAATGAGCCATTCATTCTGAATATGCTGATCACCAAAAGCCGTTGGATAGACAATAACATTATCTTTCTGTTCATTTAATTTTCCGTAAGTTTGATAAGCGAGATAAGCGTTTGGTAACGTCACTCCTGATTGTAAGAGTACATCACCCAAATTAAAAATTTCATAATCCATCGTATAATTGCTCCCTTCAAAATGAAACACCACAGGTTCACTGTGATCTCTTGTACTCAGTATAGAGCTGTGATACTCTCAATAAAAGTGAATAGAATTCAAGATAGTAATCAATAAAATTGAAAGATGAAGGAGGGATCATCGGATGGAATTGCGTCAACTGAATACGTTTTGTACGGTTGCAAAAACATTGAATTTCACGCGGGCAGCAGAAGTGCTGAGCTACGTTCCTTCTAACGTCACGATGCAAATTAAAGCATTGGAAGATGAGCTAGGTGTTCGCCTCTTTGATCGGTTGGGCAAGCAACTCGCGCTCACAACTGCGGGTAAACGCTTTTTAACACACGCCCAAGGCGTTCTCGAAAAAATGGACGAGGCTCGTAGTGCTGTCCATGATAATGAAAAACTAAGTGGAACCTTAACGATAAGTGCGAATGAGGTTATTTGCTCCTATCGGCTTCCACCTGTCTTCCAACGGTTTCGTTCGCAGCATCCGGGAGTTCGCTTAATTTTCCGCTCAGTTCCGAATCAAGAGCTCAAGCAAACGCTCTTTGAGGGGACCACGGATATTGTTTATATGTTGGATGAACCTATTCGCTCGAGTGGACTTTCCGTGGAACCTTTGCTGGAAGAACATTTCCGATTGTTAGCTGCTCCAGATCATCCACTCGCCAAACGAACTGTGCTGCAATTGGAAGATTTTCATGATGAAGTGTTCCTGACAAATGAGAAGGGTTGTCCCTATCGGACGATGTTTGATCGGTCATTTGAGAAAGAGGGCATTGATAGCATTACATATTTAGAGTTTCAAAGTGCTGAAGCCATTAAACAATGTGCAATTTCAGGAATCGGTATTGCCTTTCTTCCGGAGATCGTCGCGGAATCTGAAGTTGAACGCGGAGAACTTGTTGTCCTCCCCTGGAAAATTCCGGACTTGCAGGTATATACACAGATGTTGTGGCATAAAGACAAGTGGCTTTCACCAATCATGTTATCTTTTATAGAAGCAACTAGGGAAGTTTTTGGTTCACAGAGTGAAAATAAAACCGTATAGCTTATGTACGAGACATCAAACTCTTGAGCACAGTAAAATGCTGTTGAAAGTGAGGAGACATTATTTATGATTCCATTAGTATATGACCAGATTAACCATTGGGGAAAAGACGATGAATTTTTCCTTGCATTGTTAAAGAGATTACAAGTAGAATCTATAGCTGACCTGGGCTGTGGAACAGGAAGATGGACTACTCATCTTGTTCAGTACGGTTATAAAATTACCGCTATAGATCCCAATGAAGAAGCGATTGAAGTAGCGAGAAGTAAAGATAATTCTGAAAGTGTGGAATGGATTATAGGTGATAGTGCAGATTTACAAACCAATACCTATGATGCGGTAATTATGACAGCGAATGTTGCACAGGTATTTCTTACAGATGACAGCTGGAAACGAGTAATCTCAGACGTATTCCGATCCCTAAAAATCGGGGGTCACTTTATTTTTGATACAAGAAACCCTTTGGTAAAAGTATGGGAAGAATGGGAGAAGGACAAAACTCCTGACTTAGCTAAAGATAGACTAAGCGGAGATCCTTTAGAAATTTATACAGAATATGAAGGGTTTGAGGGAGATATTTACACTTTCTATGAAATTGTAAAAAATACCAAAACAGACAAAGTATTAGTTCATGAAAAAATGCAGCTGAGGTTTCGAAATCAAGAAGAATTCAATGAATCGCTGAAACAAATCGGTTTTTCAAAAATTAAAACATATGGTGATTGGGAATTCAAACAAGCAAATTCTCAGAATAGATCGTTTATTTTTCATTGTGTAAAATACTAAAATAACTACAAACATTGTTTCATTCAAATCCATTCAATGAAATTTGTTCATATATGATGAACTGGAGTATGATTGGGGAAGGCGTTGCTGATAACTATCATATAATCAATGCCATGTACAGAGTGTAATTTGATATCGGTCTAAAGCTTTTGGACCCGGCTATACAACACCATACTTCCTTGAAGGGGGACATCTGTTTTGGATGAGCAGTTTCTAGATTTATTGGCCGAGAAATATGATACGGAAGAAAAAATCATAACAGAGATCATCAACCTTGAAGCGATCTCCAATCTCCCGAAGGGAACCGAGCATTTTGTCAGTGATTTGCATGGGGAGTTTCAGGCTTTTCAGCATGTACTACGAAACGGTTCGGGTACCGTCAAAGAGAAAATCAAAGAATTATTCCGGGAGGTTTGGACGGATCAAGAGATCAATGATTTTGCGGCGTTGGTTTATTACCCTGAAGAAAAAATACAGCTGGTTATAGGGGAACTGAGCAATAAACAGGCTTTGAACCAGTGGTATAGACTAACAATTGAACACATGCTTAAGCTTATTTCTTATGCCTCTTCCAAGTATACACGCTCAAAATTGCGTAAAGCTCTGCCGGAGCAATATGTATATATTGTAGAAGAGCTTTTATACAAGACGGATTCGACCAACAATAAGGATCCTTATTACGAGGAAATATATCGGCAAATTATATCCTTGGGCCAGGCGGACAATCTCATTATCGGCCTTGCTTATACGACACAGCGCCTGGTGGTTGACCATCTTCATGTGGTTGGAGATATCTATGACCGGGGGCCGTACCCCGATAAAATTATGGATACACTGATCAACTACCATTCTGTAGACATACAGTGGGGGAACCATGATGTCCTCTGGATCGGAGCCTACGCAGGTTCTCTGGTCTGCCTTGCGAATATTATTCGAATCTGCGCCAGATACGATAATCTGGACATCATTGAAGATGTATACGGAATCAATCTGCGCCCACTGCTAAACCTCGCGGAGAAATATTATGAAGACAATCCGTCCTTCAGACCTAAGTTACAGGCTGGACATAATGTATCGGAGCAGGAAATTCTGCAGATCACCAAAATTCACCAAGCCATTGCCATGATTCAGTTTAAACTTGAAAGCCCGATTATCAAGAGACGCCCATACTTTAATATGTCTGAAAGACTTTTGCTGGAGCAGATTGATTACGACAACAATGAAATCAACATCTGCGGTAAAACGTACCACCTGGAAAACACCTGTTTCGCAACCGTAAATCCGCAGAAGCCCGAACAATTGCTTGAGGAAGAACGCCAGGTGATGGAAAAGCTGTTGTTTTCCGTTCAGCATTCCGAAAAGATGGCCAGACATATGAATTTTCTCATGAAAAAGGGCAGCCTTTATTTAAAATACAACGGGAATTTGTTAATCCACGGCTGTATTCCTTTGGATGAAGAAGGAAATATGGAAGAAATGCAGATTGAAGACAAGACATATGCGGGCCGTCAATTGCTTGATGTTTTTGAAGATTATTTACGTTACGCCTTTGCGCATCCGGAAGAGACAGAAGATCTGGCGACGGATATGGTATGGTACATCTGGACAGGAGAATGTTCCTCGCTCTTTGGAAAGAGAGAAATGACCACTTTTGAACGGTATTTTATCCAAGATAAAGAAGCACATAAAGAGAGAAAGAATCCTTACTACCATTTACGTGAAAATGAAGATATCTGTCGAATAATCTTGCAGGAGTTTGATTTGAATCCAGATCATGGACATGTCATTAACGGGCACACGCCAGTCAAAGAAATTAGTGGAGAGAGCCCTGTTAAAGCAAACGGAAAAATGATCGTGATTGACGGCGGTTTTTCCAAAGCCTATCAATCCACAACGGGCATTGCCGGATATACCTTGTTGTACAATTCCTTTGGCATGCAGCTCGTTGCCCACAAGAAATTTAATTCAAAAGAAGATGTGTTATGTAACGGAACGGACGTGTTATCTCTAAAAAGATTGGTGGACAAAGAACTGGCGCGGAAGCTGGTGAGGGAAACCAATGTCGGAGAAAAGCTGTTGCAGAAAATTTCAAATTTGAAGGATCTACTAGACTATCGCTACATGAAATGAAACGATTGCTAAAGTACACATTCGGATCAACCGTTTGAGTGCAATATGACATAGACGCTCGTATTGGGCAGGGAAGTAATAATCTCCTGTCTGTACGAGCCTTTCTTTTTTCACAGTGCGATTTAACAACAAACTTTATGACTTACAGTTGAACTAAACGAGGATTTTCAATTGGTGGAGAGGAGGAAGATATGGACTACAATTCACGGAAGGAAGCGGTTTTTGAGACGAAACGGTTCCGTAACTGTACCATAGCGGCAGGTCGTCGTCATACCGTTGCTCTTAAATCTGACGGAACAGTAATAGCTGTGGGTGATAATAAATATGGTCAATGTAAGGTAAGCGATTGGTGCCATATCGTCGCAGTTGCAGCGGGTAATGTTCATATGGCTACGAACACCGGTAATGCACATACCGTTGGTCTTAAATCTGATGGTACGGTAACTGCTATAGGTTGGAATAAGCATGACCAATGCAATGTAAGCGAATGGCGCGATATTGTAACCGTTTCGGCAGGTTGGTGCCGTACGGTTGGGGTTAAATCAGATGGCACCGTGGTTGCGGTCGGGCGAAATAATGAAGGGGAATGCAACGTGAGCAACTGGCGCGATATTGTATCGGTCACGACGGGTGACTGGCATACAGTTGGTCTAAAAATAGACGGAACGGTAACAGCCGTTGGTAACAATAAATATAACCAATGTAGCTTAAACGACTGGGGCGATATATTAGCTGTTTCGGCGGGGTATCTTCATACGGTTGGGCTCAAATCGGATGGCACGGTATTGGCTGTGGGTAGAAATAATAATGGCGAATGCGATGTAAGCGAATGGCGCGATATTGTAGCAGTTGCAGCGGGGAGTTATCATACTGTTGGTCTTAAGTCCGACGCTACAATGGTTGCTGCGGGTTCGAATAAACATCACCAATGTGATGTACGTGGCTGGCACGGAATTAGAGCTGTTTCGGCGGGGTGTGCCCATACGATTGGACTGAAATCGGATGGTACGATGGTTGCTGTGGGTGATAATGATTATGGACAATGTGATGTAAGCGGATGGAGTAACATTCAACAATAAAATGTCGAGGGATAAGGACATATTCCTATGGAAGTCGCTATTTTAGCGGCACGCTTAACGTATAATTTTAATTGATCGTTTTAAGTTATAGAAAGTACTCCAAATGACTATATTGACAAATTTAACGCCTTCCACTAAGATAATCGTACAAGTAAATAATGAATATAATCAGGATTGTTACTGATCAGCAGGCAAGACCGATTAATATGCAAACATGTAGAGTTTAATTACCATGTGTGCACTATTAATGGTCTTTTTTATTTGCTAAATTCTGTTAACGTTTCATTTTAAAAGGAGATTCGTATGAAAATCACGCGAATTATTAATAATAATGTCGTCTGCGCTGTAAATGAAAGACGCCAAGAGATGATGCTTCTAGGAAGTGGCATTGGTTTTCAGAAGAAAAAAGGAGACGATGTGGACACAGAGAAGATTGAGAAAGAATTTTTCCTGAAGTCCAAAAATGTAACTGGCAAATTATATGCCCTGCTCGCGCAGATTCCGATGGAGTACATCCGTGTGTCCGATAGTATTATTCAATATGCCAAGCAGTCCTTGGATAAAGAGCTGAATGAAAATATATATTTGACGCTAACAGACCATATTAACTTCGCCGTATCACGCTATAAACAGGGAATGAACTTCAATAATGCGTTATTGTCTGAAATTAAAGCATTCTACGCCAATGAGTATCGAGTGGCTTTGAAGGCTTTGGATATGATTAATCAAGAATTCAACATTACATTGCCTGAAGATGAGGCTGGATTTATTGCGCTTCATATTGTCAATGCAGAGCTCGGATCTGAAATGGAAGATACCATGAAGATGACACAATTGATTCAAAAGGTTTTAAATATTATTCGTTATCAGTTCAAAATTCACTTTAACGAAAGCTCCCTTCACTACTCCAGACTGATCACGCATCTAAAGTTTTTTGCCTATCGTCTGTTTAACAATACGGTGATGAAAAGTAATGATAACGATTTCCTCAATATTATTAAAGAAAAATATAAGCTAGAGTACCAATGTAGTCTAAGAATTGCGCACTTGATTCGGGTAGACTATGGGAAAGAATTAACCGAAGACGAATTGGTGTATTTAACTGTTCATATCAAAAGGGTGACTGATGAAGAAAGGGATTGACCCATCATCGCTCCATAATGACTATACTAGGATTGTTACTGGTGATGCAGGCAAGACCTAGAGTTCCATCGTGTATAGAGCATATCTATATTCGATAGAACTCTAGGTCTTTTTTTGTAGAATAATACATTGAAGGGGGAACAAAAATGAAGCATGAACAAACGGCTACCGACATTCTAAAACTTGTTGGTGGTGAAAAAAACATTGAAAGTGTTACACACTGTGCTACCAGGCTGCGCTTTAACTTAAAAGACGAGTCGATTGCAAACAACGAAGCACTGAAAAACGTACAAGGAGTTGTGGGCGTTGCCAGTAGTGGAGGTCAGTATCAGGTCATTATTGGTAATGAGGTCAACAACGTCTATAAAGCCCTTGCGCAGCTAGGGAACTTTACAAGCAAGAATGATGCTCCAACTGTGAAAAAAGGAAAAGTTTCTACTGTTCTGGACACGATTTCCGGAATCTTTACACCCATCCTACCGGCGATGATCGGTTGTGCCATGATTAAGGCAGTTCTTCTTATTTTGAAAACCTTTGATCTCGTTGACCTTGACGGTCAATTTAATACGATTATGACTTTCGTCGGGGATGCGGCTTATTACTTCTTGCCAATGCTGCTCGCTTGGAGTGCTGCTGTTAAACTTAAAGCTAATGTGGGTTTTGCGTTAACCATTGCGGGTATCTTGTTACATCCTAGCTTTTCGGCATTGATGTCTGCAGGTGAGCCTGTTACGTTCTTGGGTCTGCCTGTCACACAAGCGACGTATTCTTCTTCCGTTATTCCAATTATTCTAGCTGTATGGATCCTGTCATATGTGGAACGATTTGCTGAAAAGTATTCTCCTTCCGTGATCAAATCCATTTTGAAACCTTTAGTTGTAATCCTTGTTATGGCGCCTCTAACATTAATTATTCTAGGACCATTGGGTGCGATTGCCGGTAACTACCTTGCTTCTGCTGTATCCTATGTCAATACACACGCAGGATGGTTAGTGTCTGGTATTATCGGCGGGGCATTCCCATTCCTGATTCTGACGGGGATGCACTATAGTTTGGGACCCGTTGTCCTCACTGCTTATGCACAGACAAAAACCGATGGCATTGTTGGCCCAGGTATGCTCGTACACAATATAGCTCAAGGTGCAGCTGCGCTCGCGGTCGCATTAAGAACCAAAAATAAAGCATTTAAACAAGTTGCTTACTCTACTAGCGTAACTGCGCTGTTAGGAATTAGCGAACCTGCATTGTTTGGTGTAAATCTACGGTTAAAAAAACCACTGATCGCTGTTGTCATTGGTGGTATTGTAGGCGGAATATACGTTGGCTTGTTCGGTGTAGCTCGATCTGCTCTAGGCATTGCCGGCTTGGCTACGTTACCAGCATTTATCACTGATAATCCATGGAACCTAATCCATGCGGCAATTGGTCTGGTCATTGGCTTTGTTGTTACCTTCTTGATGACGCTTATTTTAGGATTTGAAGATGTGCCTGAGGATGGAGAGGATCAACGAACACCAGCCAATTCATCTTCAACAAACCGTGTGCCTGTTGTTAGTGTTTCTGAACATGTACTCACAGCACCAATGACTGGTCGAGTTCTAGAGTTATCAACAATAAAGGACGAAGCCTTTGCAACTGGAGCTATGGGAAAAGGGATCGCCATTGAACCTACAATTGGAAAGCTTGTTTCACCAGCCGATGGTGTCATATCCGCGGTATTCCCTACCTTCCACGCAATGGGTATTAGCTCGAATAATGGCGCTGAACTCCTCGTTCATATCGGCATGAACACGGTGAAGCTGAAAGGTGAACATTTCAAGGTGCATGTACAAGAAGGTGATGAAGTAAAAGCTGGGGATTTACTTATCGAATTCGATACAGATGCAATAGCCGCCAAAGGTTATGATCTGACTACACCTATTATTGTTACGAATTCAGATGACTTTACAGATGTAATTGGTATAGATAAACCATCGATTACGATCGGGGAAAAACTAATTAAGATCATATAAGGAGGAATTTCCAATGAAGAACACAACCGTATTCCCAGACTCTTTTATGTGGGGCGGCGCAACAGCGGCGAATCAATACGAGGGTGCCTGGAACATTGATGGTAAAAAGGCAAGTACAGCAGATATGATGACGGGTGGAACGCATACTATTCCAAGACGGATCACTAAACACATTGAGGAGGGCGTAAACTATCCTTCCCATGAGGCAGTAGACTTTTACCATCATTACAAAGAAGATATCCGTCTGTTTGCAGAGATGGGCTTTCGATGCTTCAGAATGTCCATTGCTTGGTCCAGAATATTCCCCAACGGGGAAGATGTAACGCCAAATGAAGCAGGACTTCAATTTTACGACAAGGTGTTCAGTGAACTGAAAAAGTATAATATTGAACCTGTCGTTACCATCTCACATTACGAAGCTCCGTTTGCGCTAACTGAGAAATTCAATGCTTGGGCTTCCAGAGAAATGATCGATTGCTACGTACGGTATTGTGAGACCATTTTCACCCGTTACAAGGATGTCGTGAAGTACTGGATTACATTTAATGAGATCAATAGTTTAATTGTTCCAGCAGGTGCATATATAGCAGGGGCATTATTAGTTGATGATAGTGGTGTATTTAACAATACGGTTGTGGATAGTACGCAATTAAGATTCCAGGCTTTACATCATCAATTTATAGCAAGTGCAAAAGCGGTCAAACTTGCTCATGAGATTAATCCGGCGTTCCAAATCGGTTGTATGATTAATTATAGTCATGGTTACGGAAGTACATGTAAACCGGAAGATATGTTGAAGGCTCTGAGAATGGATCAGATTAACAATATGCTGAGCAGCGACGTGCAAGTTAGAGGGGAATACCCTGACTTTGCCAAGAGATATTTTAATGAGAACAATATTCAGATTGAGATGGCAGAAGAAGACGTAGAGGTGCTAAAACAAGGCTGTGTTGATTTCTATAGCTTCAGCTACTACAAATCTCATGTAGTGGGTACCCGCCCAGAGGGTGATGAGACCCAGGGGAATGTCTTTGGTGGATTCAAAAATCCTTATTTGAAGGCAAATGATTGGGGATGGCAAATCGATCCAGTTGGACTTCGTTACGTACTCAATCATGTGTACGATCGGTATAGAATCCCTGTAATGATCGTTGAAAATGGTCTGGGAGCGGTTGATGTCATCGAAGAGGATGGCTCTATCCATGATACGTACAGGATCAATTTCCTGCGAGATCATATCGAACAAATGAGAGAAGCTATCCTCGATGGCGTTAATCTTATCGGCTACACGGCTTGGGGTTGCATCGACATCGTTAGTGCCTCAACTGGCGAAATGGAGAAACGCTACGGATTCATTTATGTAGATAAGGATAACGAGGGCAGTGGTACCCTGAAAAGAAGTAAAAAGAACAGTTTCCACTGGTATAAAAAGGTGATTGAATCCAACGGGGAAAGATTGGATTTGGAAATATAATTTGCAATCGAACGAAAGATGATCCAATCTTTAAATTCTATCAAATAGACCAAGTACTTATCACTTTGTGAGACAAGTACTTGGTTTTTTGTGCATCAATAATAAAACTAAAAATTAATTATTTGGATGGTTAAAGTGGCTGACAATATCCAGTCTACAGTTCATTATGGTGTCCAAGGGTTTTCAAAAGCTAATTATAAATATTTACCTCTTGCATAAAGAACGTGTGTTCGGTCTATAATATATACAAACATACGTTCTCAAATGTACAGGAGTGATTTCAGTGTTGGCTAAGCAGCGAACTATTATGCTCATCGACATGCAGTCGTTTTATGCTTCAGTCGAAAAGGCAAAAATGCCTCAATACCAAAATAGACCATTAGCTGTTGCGGGAGACCCCGCAAGACGCTCTGGAATTATCCTTGCCGCTTGTCCACTAGCCAAAGCGAAGGGTGTGTCTACCGCGGAACCACTCTGGCAGTCTCTTCAGAAGTGCCCTGAACTGATCATTGTGAGACCACACATGCAAGAATATATCGAAGTATCCACTCAAATCATGTCCATTATTGAAGAGTTCACCGATCTGGTCGAACCGTACAGTATAGACGAATTATTCGCTGATTTTACAGGGTCTATGCATCTATTCGGTAATGATCCAGTCGATTTGGCCAAGCAAATTCAAGACAAAATCTATAATGAAACAGGCGTTTACGCGAGAGCTGGCATTGGTGAAAACAAAATCATCAGTAAATTATGCTGCGATATGATCGCTAAAAAAGCAGAGGGGGGTATTTTCCACTTAAAGAAAGAGGAGTTACACCTCCATATTGGAGATAAGCCCATCCGCGATATGTGGGGGATAGGCTCAAGAATGGAAAAACATCTGTGGAAGATGGGGATCCGAACCATTAGAGACTTGGCGAATACGCCTCTTTCCAAATTAAGAAGTAAGTGGGGTGTTAATGGAGAAGTCATCTGGCGAGTCGCAAATGGACTCGACAATTCGCCGGTAACCGTCAACACGCACAGTACACAAAAAGATATCGGAAACGGAATGACCTTGCCTAGAGATTTCACAGAGGCTTGGGAGATCGAAGTGGTTATTCTCGATATCTGCACAGAAGTATGCAGAAGAGCCCGCCAAAAGGGACTGATGGGTAGTGTCGTGTCCGTAAGTGTGTCTGGAGCGGATTTTGACCACCCCACTGGTTTTCACAGGCAGGTTAAACTGTCTGATCCTACAAACATAACCATTGATGTATGCAAGATAGCCAAACGCATATTTCATCAACACTGGGATGGGCAACCTGTGCGCCGTGTAGGCGTGTCCCTGTCTCAATTATCCAACGCGGATACATATCAACTATCTTTTTTTGATGATCAAGAGCAGAAACGGGCCATTGATCAGGTGATGGACGACATTAAGGATCGATTTGGCGACATTGCCATTCTACGAGCGAGCTCCATTACGGCTGCGGGTCAAGCGATCGATCGAGCATCTAAAATCGGGGGGCATTACAAATGAGCAAAAAACTGGAGGCCAATGGATTATGGGAATCGAGCCGCATGATGCTTCCTCAACATAAAGAACGAATTATACAGCATCGTACTCAAGTTCATTATCTAACGAAACCGCTGATCCATGAAGATGAGTGGGAAATTATTACACAAAATATAGATATGTCGCTCAATTATACATTGCAAGCCACCTTTGAAATATTTACTGAGTCAGGCAATCGGGATATACACGGGATCGTCACTTCAGTCAGTACCTTTGGAAAGAAAATCAAAATTGAAATGGAGAATGGATTTGAATGGGTCGATTTTGATCAATTGGTCGCTGTGAAACTTGAAGAAGGAGGCGCATAAAGTGCGACAGACTTTCGAGGAACTTTCACTCGTGAAGAGGGTGCTAGAGCTCCCTTATCTTTTAGGTGCTCTGGAGGTAGATAAGCATAAAATATACGCTTCAAACTTCAAAATGAAATCTGTGTATGTTGACTACCTGGACGGTACCCAAAAGAAAATTGCTTTAGAGATGTACAAATCAAAACAAAGGCTAAAGGAACATCATATAAAAATCATAGATGAAGTGAGATCTGAGCTGAGTTTAACGGTAGATTATTCGGTGAGAGGTTACATTCATAAAATGACATTATTATGGAGCAAAGTGAAAGTAGATGTAACCTTAATGCTTACTGAACATATGAACGTTGATATTACTGAATTGCCCACATGAACATAGAAAATAAGAGTCTAACTTATGGGTGCGGCAACAAATACGAGCAGATCTTTCGGCAAACCGGGAATCACAAAAAAGATAAATAAAGAGGCAGAGTAAACTATGTTTGGATGTCAAAGATAAAAAACTTCATTATTATAAATCTGCCCCTGTATTCAGTAAGGACATTCAAAAGAAAAGCCACGAAGGAGGAGGAATAGCAGCAGGTTTAAGACAGTCGAGAAATCAGTAGGATGCCCAATTTCCCGGTTCGCTTGCGGGACGTAATTTTCAAGTCGTCATTTCAAGTAGCATGAGAAATTTTAAGATAAAACTCAAGAGGAGAAGTGGGCGTAAAAGTAATTGAGGGGATGGTAGCGTCATGCCAATTGAAATCAAAGACATTGTGTCTAAGAAAATATTAAGTGAAGTAAAAGGTTATCTAGATATTGGTTTTACTCATTCACTAAATCCCTATACGGGTTGTGCATTTGCTTGCGAATACTGTTACGTCAGAGAAATGCCAATTCAAAAGTTTAAGGATATTCCTTGGGGATCGTGGGTGGATGTCAAGAAAAATGCAGCAGAAAACTATCTAAAGGAAGTCTCTCTTCTAAAACGTAAAAATAAACCCATAAGTATATTCATGTCATCAGCCACAGATCCTTATCAACCTGTAGAGCAGAAGGCAAACATTACAAGAAGCCTATTAGAAGAAATGGATAAAAACCCACCAGATTCACTTCAAATTCAAACTAGAAGCCCCCTGGTTGCCAGAGACCTTGATATACTGCTGAAATTAAAGGAAAAATGTCGAATTCTGGTTTCAATGACAATCGAGACAGATCGCGAAGATGTGAAACGAATTTTTTCGCCCTATGCTCCTGGAATAGATTTAAGAGTCAAAGCCTTGAAAAAGATGAAGGATGCAGGGATACATACACAAGTATCTATCTCCCCTGTGCTACCTTTTTCACCTAATTTCGCTAACATGTTACAAGGCATAACTGATCGAATTTGGATTGATACGCTATTGATTGGTGATGGTCAAATGGGGATGAGATCTAAGCGGTTAGGGATGCCACAATTATTTGAGGCGAACGGCTGGGAGAAATGGTACGAGAAAAGAATTCATCTGAAAGTCGAAAAATATTTTAAGGCAAGGTTTCCATCTGAAATTATTCATGTATCCAAAAACAGTGCATATCCATTTTGATTTTAAATAGCCATTCATTTAATGAGGATCTTGCCCGTTTTTTCTTCATGCAATTAGAAATATTGCAGAAACTGGTGTTCGAAGATCAACTCTCTCATACGAGTCAATGGAGGACGTATGAGTCCTCCATTGATTTAACTTGAAGATGTAGAGGGATTCATTCTATTTTGAAATGACCGTGGAGTAACAATTTGACATCATTCACTCTGATGAATATCGTTTGGAAGTTCATCATTGAGTTTCTGGTACCCGAGCCCCCATGTTTCCATAGAGAATATAATTGGCTTCAGTGAATTTCCTAAATCACTTAAGCTGTATTCGACTCTCGGAGGGACTTCTGCAAAAACAGTACGAATGACAATTCCATCCTCTTCCATTGAACGTAAATTTTCAGTGAGAACCTTTTGACTGATCTCCGGGATACTTTTACGAAGTTCTCCGAATCGATGAGTTCCCTTCAAAAGATCCCTCATAACCAATAACTTCCACTTGTTACCTATCAATCCAACTGTCGTTGCGACGGGACACAACGGCAACTCTTTTTTTGAAATCACTGTATTATCGCCTCCAATAGTTACTATTAGTTTCCTATATAACAAAAAGGTGCCTACTTTCAAAATCAATACATTGCTTATATTATAATTCTGTCGATGAAAAATCAAATGAAAGGAGGAGGGAGTTTGCAAGAGAGTTTATGCAACTGAGTGACTATTTTTTGAATCATATGTTAACGTTCTTGAATTCTTGGAGACAGCATTTAGAGATCAGTTTATTGGCTCTGCAACCTAAAGATAAAATACTAGTTACAAAAAGGTTCCTATGCAACATTAAGGTGCCTACTTACCAATTATCTAAAGTAGAGATAAAATTTTAATGAAGGTATATGCTCACGAAAATAGAAAGGGGTTTAAATATGACGATTACAGAAAACAAACAATTGATGTATCGTTTCACGAACTTCATTAATACGGCAAGCAAGGAACTTGCTGAAGAATTGATTGCTCCAGATGCTGTTTTTTATGTACCTATGCAAAAAGAACCAATGAATGGTCCAAGTGGTTATCTCTCCATAATTCATATGATGAGATCTGGTTTTTCCGATATACAATGGACTGTTAAGGAGCTGGTAGCAGAAGAGGATCTAGTAGCAGCTCATTTTGTCATGAAGGGCACACAAGACGGAGAGTTTCTCGGGTTTCCACCAACGAGCAAAAAAATCGAAGTAAATGCAATGAATTTTTATCGGATCTCTAATGGCCAAATTATTGAAGAGTATGGTCAACCCGATATGCTTGGCTTGCTTCAACAAATAGGGGCAATTCCAAAAGCATAATTAGATTAAAGTAGAAGAGGGACTGCATTTTGCACTCCCTCTTCTTAGTGATTTTACAATTAGGAAATATAAACTACTAGTTTTAGCCTAGTTTTTGCGAACCATTGAACCACACAGATTTGATTGACAAAGTATCTGAAATATTAGTGATCGGATCACCGTTTATAAGAATAAGATCAGCACGTGCACCTTCGGTAATCCGGCCACGATCTTGTAGACCAAAGCAACGGGCCGGTTTGGAAGTAGCCGACTGAAGAGCTTCGATCGGAGTGAACCCAGCCTTCACCAGCAGCTGCATTTCGTGGTGAACACTGGCCCCATGAGCAAGGCCACCAAGGTTCGGAACGGGAACCGGTGCGACATCCGTCCCTACAAGAATATCAACTCCGGCACGGTGAAGATCCATCACATTTTTAAAGCTGTTCTCCATGTTACCTTGTGGGAATGTATTGAAGCTTGAGTTCAAGATATCGATCCAATCCGGACTTAATTTGGAATGAACTCGTGGATCATTAGCCAATTCTGATGCCGGATTACCTATAATCGATGAATTTAACACCAAGCACGGTGTAACAAAAGCTCCAGAATCTGCTATGGATTTAACCAATTCGGACGTGTACTCGGGTCTGTCGATAAACAAGTGCCCCAAACCGTCGACTCCAAAATCGATGGCTGCTTTCGATGAAAGAGCCGTCAAAACGTGGGCAATGACCAACTTATCGAACTTGTGGGCTTCAGTAACGGCTGTTTTTAGAATCTCATCACTTAGAACAGGCAGGCCGGGTGCACCCATAACCGTTCCCTCTTCAATCATGATCTTAATATAGTCGGATCCATTCTCCACTTGGGTATGCACATGTTTGATCGCTTCATCAACCGTCGTCACTTGAGGTATTTCGTCGTGATCGTGAGCGTAGGCGGCTAACATTGCTTCCCGGTCTTCCTCCGATAACTTCTCTAGTTCCTTTAATACGAATTCAGGTATTTCATCTCCATCAGGTAGTAATTCATCTGGGTGCCCACCAGGAGCGGTAATCGCTGTCCCAGCAGATCGGACGTCTGCGATGTCATCCACATTTTTTAGCTGAATTTCGCGCCCTCTTTTAGTAAAATCGCCGTTCATTTCGAGTTCTGTTGTAACACCGAATTTTAAGGCATCTCGTAATCCACCAATTGAGGTATGGACATGTGCATCAATCAGGCCGGGTATTAATGTCGCATTTTCTCCATCGATAATTGTTGCGTCACTTGGGATGTCTCCGCCCACTGAAATAATGGACACCCCTTTAATGACAATATGTCTGGGAGCAATAATTTGATATCCATCAAAGATTCGTACATTTGTAATCGCCGTAATTTCTTCTAACCCAGCATTCTGATTTAATTTCTCCATCATAACTCCTCCTAATGTGTTTGTGATTCAACACTTCGGAGTATAACTGTTAGATACCTAACAGTCAATAGTCTAACCTTTGTTTGACAAGCCTACTGGGATCACTGTATATTTTAGCTACTTACAATTAGATTCCTAACAATTACAGAGGGGAAGATGGACGGTCATGCATTCCCGAGAAGATACGCCTTATATGGATTTGTTTCAAATTATCGGTCTTAAGTTAAAGAAAAGAGCGGATGAGAGTATAAAAGAGCTAGGATTAAGTTCTCAACAAGGAAAAGTAATCGATTATATTTATGAGAATCAAGATAATCATATTATTCAAAAGGATCTTGCAGATCGGTTTCATCTGCGTGGGGCAAGCGTTACAAGCATGCTTCAAGGTCTAGAGCAAAAAGGTTTCATCGAACGTAAAATCCCGGCCAATAATGAACGGCAAAAAAATATTTACGTATTACCAAAAGCGGTTGACTTGATTGAAGACTTCAATAACTCATTTCAAAAAGTGGAGGATGAAATCCTTCAAGCCCTTAATGACGAGGAGAAGCAAATCTTAAAGAAATTACTGATCAGAATTAATGAACGCATATAATAGATGGGCAGAAGAGGTAAATGGTGGCCATAGAACACTGATGACATTGATTTCTCATCAGGAATTATTACTTACAATGGAACGGAAATCCTGGATCAAGAAGATATTTTTCAAGTCAATACTGCATCGTTTAAAAATCTTTCTATTTAAGGCGGTATATTAATGAACAAACTTGAAATTAAAATATCTAACTATAATCCCAAGTATGCTGAACATACAGTGAAAATGTGGAGAGATAGTAAGGAACGGGCAATTGGTCAGGCTGAAACCCATAGCTTCGAAAACCATCTATATTTTTTAAATCATATACTATCTAAACAGTATCAAATAGATTTAGCGTTAATTGATGAAAAAGTAGTTGGAATGATTGCCTATAGTGAAACTGAGATAAGCCAACTTTATATTCATATTGATTATCAAGGGAATGGAATAGGGCGAACCTTGCTTAATAAAGCAAAAGCACAAGCAAATGGAAAATTAACTTTATATACATTTGAAGTGAATAAAGATGCCCAAAAATTTTATGAGAATAATGGGTTTGAAATTACTGGTAGAGGACAAGAAAATGAAGAGAATTTACCTGATATACGATATGAATTGAAGTTGTAAGAATTGAAGTTGTAAAAATCGAACATAAAGTTACTCTCAAAAAAGTGAACAGTCTGCAGGTTAGCTGGATGCTTGACCACCCAACCAATTCACTGGAAATGTAATCCCATGTATTTATCTTGACAGTAATTGAGTCTGACTCGTAATATTTGAAGTGGAGATATAGGAAAGGGGACTCGTCGGACAATGTGGACTTCCTTGTAATGGTTATCTAAACTGGATCGCACGACTTGGTGTTTTGGTTATAACCACACGCCTGGTTTGTGATGCCGATCCGCAATCATTCAAGGGACGCGAGGAACCGTTTGAATCAAACCCGGGCGCGGATACTTGATGTATCCGCTTTTTGTTATACCTAGGATAATTCCATCTCCAATGAAAAATGGTTTTCTCCCTCCCTTATTAAACGGAGGTAATAAAATGACCAAACTATACGGAAAAACCGCTATTGTGACAGGCACAAGCCGCCCCGGAGGTATTGGAACCGCTGTCTGCCGCACGTTGGCACAAGAAGGCGCTAATGTGTTCTATACCCATCTGTACGATTACGATAAAACAGAGAATCCGGGGGATGCTGACAAAAACTGGCCGGATCTCTTTGCCGAAGAACTTCGCTCCTATGGCGTTAAGGCAGCGCATATGGAGGTCGATCTTACCGATCCCAATTCTCCAGCGCAACTGCTTGATGCATGCCGATCGGCTCTCGGGCTGCCGACCATTCTCGTCAACAACGCTACCTACAGTGTAGCAGCTGATTTCCGTCAATTAAATGCATCATTGATCGATGCGCACTGTGCAATGAACATTCGAGGTACATTCATGCTATCGGCCGAATTTGCGCGTATGCTGGAGGTTGAACTGGCCGTCCATCAGGACCTTTGCGGCGGCCGGATCATCAACCTCACGTCCGGTCAAGGTAAGGGGCCGATGCCTGGCAATCTCGCTTATGCCGCAACAAAAGGCGCTGTCTCCACCTTTACCGAATGTCTATCTGCTGAACTGGCTCCGTTTCACATTACTGTGAATGCGGTTGATCCCGGTCCTACCGATACGGGTTGGATGTCGGAAGAAGTGAAAAAATCTTTGCTACCGGGATTTCCGATGGGCAGGATCGGTCTTCCTGAAGATGTATCCCGTCTGATTGCTTTTCTCGCAAGCGACGATTCTCAATGGATCACCGGACAAATCATTCATTCTAGAGGTGGTTTCTAATTTCCATAAAACCAAAGGAGGCCGCCGATCAACAGGATCGGCGGCTTTATTCGACTACCGGGTGGAAACTACGCTTTGTGAAGAAGATGATGCAACGGTGGCGAAAGAAGCTTTACGTCAATACCCAATCAATTGGGTAAAACTTGTCGTCTCCGCCTTTTTAACGTCTTCGAAACGCTCCAGCGCGCGCCAGAGCATAGAAAATCAAGAGAGCAATGATTGACCCGACGATCGCGGGTATGATATGAAATCCACCCACCACAGGCCCCCTCGGTCCCAACAGTTCATACCCTAACCACGATCCAACAAAGCCAGCAATGATATTTCCAAGTACGCCTCCCGGCACGTCCCGTCCAATCAGATTTCCACTTAACCAGCCAATTAGCCCACCGACAATAAGTATCCAGATTAAATACACGAATTGGTCTCCCTTCCATTGATTTATTACAAGTTATGTTTCGTTAGGGGGAATGTTGCGGATCATCTGCGAATCGTCCACTAAACCATTTCCATTTTAATCCAAGGGTAGTAAAATCGGTTGTACCACCACTAGTATGAATGCTGGTGCAGATGGGGATGGAGATGGCCAGTATAGAAAGGAGGCGCTCAGGTGTTTATGTTTCGAAGTCCTTTTATTTTAGCCTTGTTGATGATGAGTCTGATGTCAGGCTTGTCTGCTTGTTCTGAGTCAGAGCAATCGGAAGATAAGGGTGCTTCGACAAAGGCTGACTTCACGGAGCAGATACAGAGCCTTAATCTGAATCTGGAAGAACCGTCATGGAAGCTGGATACCACCCCCGTGAATCTAACGTGGTTCGTTGGAGCCGAATGGTACGGGCACACTTGGGGTGAGAGCCTGACTTCCAAATATGTCACCCAAAAAACAGGGGTCAATATCGAATTTGAAGTATCAACTGGTGAACCAAGCGAGATGTTATCACGAATGTTGACGACCGGTAGTCTGCCGGATCTGATAACCATCGGCTCCTGGGAGAGTGCGGTTAACAAACTTCGGGAGAGTAATCTCGTCTATGCCCTGGATGAGCTAGCCGACCAGTATGATCCTTACTTTTACAAGGTAGCAGGTGATGGTGCTCTACAATGGTATCGGCAGGAAGACGGCCATACCTATATCATTCCCAATGATGCGTACAGTCCCGAACAGATGCGTTCAACCGGCTTGACGGGAGCGAACCAAACCTTTCTCGTACGTAAAGATCTGTATGAGTCGATGGACAAACCGGACCTTACCACACCAAAAGGTTTTTTAAATGCATTGCAACTGCTGAAGAATCAATATTCTGTTTATAAAGGTCAGCTGATCAGTCCGTTTTGGGCACAGGGGAATGCATCCTATGGGTTGACCGAATATTTGCAAAATCTGCTTGCGATCCCCCATGAACAGAACGGTAAAGTATACGACCGAATGACAGATCCCGATTATATGGAGTGGCTGAAAACATTTCGTACCGCTTACGAGCAGGGCCTGATTAATGTTGATTTTCTGGTCGACTCCAGTGCGCAGGTGCAGGAAAAAACCAACCATGCCCAATATTTTATGATGATTCGGGAATGGACAGACATATCGGACCTCAATTCGAAATTGGAAGTCCTTACGAATCAGAGTTCATACTATATCGCTGTAGATGGACCCCGGAGCAGCAGGGGGGAATCCGCCAAACTGTTTCCCGGCAGCATGGATGGCTGGATGGTTACGATGATTAGCAGATCCACGGAAAACCCTGAACGGGCCATTCGATTTTTGACCTATCTGGCCAGCGAAGAAGGCCAAAGGGATTTATTTTTGGGCAAAGAAGGTGAAACCTGGGAGATGAAGAACGGCAAACCGCAGTTGACAGCGGCAATGGTTCAGTTGCATGACACGGATAGGGAGCGGCTGGAAAAGGAATATGGCATTATGGATACCTACTGGATGCTGCGAAACCCTGCTTTCGTTAACAAGTGGAGACCAGAGAATGCCCCATCCATTAAGCAAATGGAGGAGTTCGCCAACCAACAGGCCGACCTGGACAGCGGCATCTATAAGGGACTAGATCCTATAGGGGATTCCGATATAGCGTTAGCCTGGTCACGTATTTCTCAGAATTGGGAAGAAGTACTGCCAGAACTGATTACAGCGAAGGATGAAGCTGCCTTTGACAAAATTTTTGAGAATTTTCTGATACGTCGTGTGAACTACGGCTTTAACCAGGTGATGGAATATCGCCAAGCTGAACTGGAACTGCGGAAAGCCAAGATAGCCAGATAACCATTCCTACTACATTGTTAATTATCAGCTAACTAGTAATATATGGTATAACAAAGGTGGTGAATACATTAGAATGAAATACCTACTAACGAGATTGAGGAAGCTATATCGCAATGCCCGTATATCCCAAAAGCTGTTTCTGGCATTTAGCCTGATGATTGCCATACCTGTTATTTTGATATCCTTTGTGTATATCCGCATGCAAGAAACCCAGCTATATAAGGATGCTATGGCAACGGGCAACAGCCACGTTTCATGGCTGAATGAACAATTGCGCAGACGAATGGACATGATTGAGAACGCTTCCAATACAGCCCTTACTCAAAAGTCATTTGTGGATTTTATTCATTCCAATATGCTTGTGGATGGACTGCGTCTGGTGAAGTTTAAGCAGAACCAGTTTGAGCAAATGCTTAATATCATTCAAAGCAATGCGATGATCAGTGAGCTTAGCTTTTACGTTGATAACCCAAACTTGTATGAAATCTGGCCTGAAATCTATCATTATAAGAAATTTTGGCCGCAGGATTATTGGATAAAGCTACGGGACGAAGGTGGTGCGGCTTACCGTTTATTTTCTTTTAGGGATGGTGAACACACTTTATCCTACTATCGTCTGGTTCGCCTTCAAGGGCAGGAACAAAAGCGCCCTAGTATTATGGAAGTGCGAGTCCCGCACAGCATGTTTTTCAGCGACCTGCTCCAGGAGAGCAAGGGGGACTTCTTTTCGGTATTGATGAACGCAAGTGATCCTCCCCAGTATGTTTACAATCCCCAGCATGAGTTTTCTGAGAAGTACGGGCAGGGGATGGAGGAGATCCTTGGCAGTATTTATCACCAGCTGGATATAGTGCCGCAGGAAAACCCACTTCTGGTTAAGGTGGGTGGTCAGAGCTTCTATGCATTGTATCGATACATCGCTCCGTTGAACACTTATGTGGTCGAGATTGCTTCCCATCAGGCATTGATGAAGGGGCCGCGCAGTTGGTATGCATTTGTGGTAACGATTACATTATGTGTATTGCTGCTGATTATGCTACTCGTATCCCAAACGACGCGGCGTATTTTCCGGCGGTTGGACAGCGTACTGGTATCCATGCGTCAGGTACGGAAAGGCGAGCTGGATGCAATGATTGATACAGGCCTTGATGAGAACGAAAGAGGGGATGAAATCGATGAGGTGGCGGTGAATTACAATAAAATGTTACATGAGGTCAAACGTCTAATGACACAGGTCGTGGATAAACAGTTAATTGCCAAAAACGCACAGTTGCATTCCCTGCATTCGCAGATTAATTCTCATTTTTTATATAACGCCCTGGAATCGATCCGTATGGTGGCAGAGGTACAGAGGCAGCCTGCTATAGCCAATTCATTGGTGTCGTTGGGCTCCCAGCTACGTTACAGCATGCAGTGGCGTAGCGATACCGTTGCTCTTCGTGAGGAGCTTGCCAATATCCAAAGTTATATTGAATTTATCAACTTTATGGAAGGCGGCAGTATCGTTATGACGGCCGATCTTCCTCAGGAGATACTTCGCTACTCCATTCCCAAGATGTGTATGCAGCCCATCGTTGAAAATGTAGTTCATCACGGGGCACCTTCAGGCGGCAGGGTATCTATAGAGATTACCTTTTCTGTGGAGAATGACAGTCTGCTTTTCATTAACATAAGAGATGACGGAGTGGGGTTAGAGCCTGAGATGTTACACCGTCTTCAGGCAGTACTGCGGAGCGAATCGGATACACCGATGGTGACTAGCAGGAACGGACTTGGTTTGGAAAACGTGAATAAGCGGTTGCAGCTTCATTATGGCAAGAATTGCGGTCTTTGGATTGATAGTGTGCAAGGTGCATATACCTGCGTAACGATACGCTTGCCTTGGGAAAATGTAAATCTTGGAGGGTGGTAGAGCATGATTAATATCCTGATTGTGGACGATCAAAAACACATTCGTGACGGCCTGCAGGCCATGCTGCATCAATTTCCTCTGGAGCTGAACAACATATACTGTGCCGTGAGCGGGATTGAGGCGCTGTCCCTATTGCGGCAGCATTGCATTCACATCGTGATTACCGATATTATGATGCCGGATATGGATGGGTTGACGCTCATGGCTCAAACCAAAGAGGAATACCTGGATGTGGAATACCTCATTATCAGCGGTTATAGTGATTTTACATATGCCCAAAAAGCGATCGGGCTTGGTGCAAAGGGTTACTTGCTCAAACCTTTGAAGCGAGAGGATCTGCAACATTCCCTGGAGCATGTATGGCAAGAGATCCAGACACGGCAGGCACTTACGCATAATATGCAGCGTGTATCCCGCCTCGCCCAAGAGACCGATCGTAAAGAATTAAGAATGTTTATGCAAGGTGCGTTAAGTGATGACGCATGGATCCTTCAGATTGAGGAACAAAATGATGCGTTATGGCGTAATTATCGCCTAGCCCTGCTGCGGGAAGAAGTTTGCATGAACCAGCCCGGAGCCAGCAGCGCCCATAGCATGGAAGCCATTGCTTATCGTGTGTTTGGCAGACAAAGTTGTATTTGCCTGCAACATCGCCCATACCTGATCCTTGCGGTGGATGCGTCCATAGATCCAAGTGTTTTGCCTGCAGCGCTCAAGGAAGGAAAGATCAATGCCATAACGGCCATGACTAACCCGATTCAGGGGTTAAAAGAACTACCCGACAGCTATACCCAAGTGCTTGAGCTCTATCGCCACAGTTACCTGTTTCCTGATCAGTATAGTATCTTCCCAGCACATATTGAGCATATGGAACAGCAGTGGCAACTTCCCTATGAAGACTTATACGAATTGTTCCAGTCGATTGGAACAGATAACAGCGGAACAATTACTCAGGGTATTTCTGCAATATTTCACAAAAAGGTGCTGCAACGCTATCCTATTCGCTATACCCAACAGCTCTGCGCCGCCACTGTTCAGATGATGGAGGAATACGAACGAGTTATCCACCCTTATATGGGGGAAGAAGTGCTGGACCTTGAATCATTGCGTAATCTCTTTGATTATCAAGGGATGCGTGAGTATATACAAGCACTGCAACAGCAGCTGCTTCGGTTGAATCAGTTATATTATGACTATAAGTGCAACTATCGCCATTCGCAGGATCTAAATGAAGCCATTCGTTTTATACACGAGAGTTACCACAAACCGCTGGACCTCGCGATGGTATCCAATCATGTATCGCTTAATTATGCCTATTTTTCAAATCTGTTTAAGAAGAATATTGGTAAAGGTTTTGCTGAATACCTACGAGATGTGCGTCTGGATAAAGCGCGGCGGCTTCTCGCCGAAACCGATCATAAAATTGTTGAGGTGGCTGCTATGGTTGGATATGAAAGCTACAAAAGCTTTACACGCGCGTTCCGACTTGTGATGCAGATCCAACCCACAGAGTACCGACAGATGATGCGGCAGAAGGCAGATTGAATCAAAAGCCAAAAAAATGGGATACCACAAAAACAATTGTACCTTTTCAGCGAATTAACCTATTCGATAGAATAAAGATATTCCCCTATGTAAGCAATTTCCTTAATGCACATGTATTGGGAAAAGCTATTATTCTATTAAAGGAGGGCAATTATGAAACCATCTCACTTTACGGCGAAACGGTTTATGAAAAAGGGACTCGGTATGTTCCTTGTGGTTGTGATGCTGGCTAGTATTGGCATACTGCCAGCTTCAAAGGTTCAGGCAGCGGGAACTACCGTAACCTCAATGGAGTACTTCTCATCAGCAGACGGGCCTGTTATTTCAAAATCAGGGGTTGGCAAGGCCAGCTACGGATTTGTTATGCCTAAGTTCAATGGAGGCTCCGCGACATGGAATGATGTTCACAGTGATGTGGGCGTTAATGTAAAAGTGGGCAACAACTGGGTTGATATCGACCAGGCAGGCGGTTATATCTATAACCAAAACTGGGGGCACTGGAGCGATGGCGGCTTCAATGGTTATTGGTTCACCCTCTCCGCAACAACCGAGATTCAGCTATACTCCAAAGCGAATGGTGTTAAGCTGGAGTATCAACTTGTATTCCAAAACATCAACAAAACAACCATCACAGCGATGAATCCGACACAAGGTCCACAAATCACAGCAAGTTTCACAGGCGGTGCAGGCTTTACATATCCAACGTTCAACAATAATCCTGCGGTCACTTATGAAGCTGTTGCGGATGATTTGAAGGTGTATGTCAAACCTGTAAACAGTAGCACCTGGATTGATATTGACAATAATGCAGCCAGCGGCTGGATCTACGATCACAATTTTGGCCAATTCACGGATGGCGGCGGTGGGTACTGGTTTAACGTAACGGAGTCGATCAATGTCAAATTGGAATCAAAGACTTCTTCGACTAATCTTGTTTATACCATTACGTTTAATGAACCTACAAGAAATTCATATGTCATTACGCCATACGAAGGAACAACCTTCACAGCAGATGCGAATGGTTCCATTGGGGTTCCGCTTCCCAAAATTGATGGAGGGGCGCCAATCGCCAAGGAACTGGGCAATTTTGTATACCAAATTAACATGAATGGGCAATGGGTTGATTTGAGTAACTCCAGCCAGAGCAAATTTGCATACTCCGGTAATGGGTATAACAATATGTCCGATGCCAACCAGTGGGGTTACTGGGCCGATTATATCTATGGTCTTTGGTTCCAGCCAATCCAAGAAAATATGCAGATCCGTATCGGATATCCGCTGAACGGACAGGCGGGTGGAAATATTGGCAACAACTTCGTCAACTATACTTTCATCGGCAATCCAAATGCTCCGCGTCCGGATGTATCCGATCAAGAGGATATCTCAATCGGAACGCCAACCGACCCGGCAATCGCGGGCATGAACCTCATTTGGCAGGATGAATTCAACGGAACTACGCTGGATACAAGTAAATGGAACTATGAAACAGGATATTATCTCAATAACGATCCCGGTACTTGGGGATGGGGAAATGCAGAACTGCAGCACTACACAAACAGCACCCAAAATGTATATGTACAGGACGGGAATCTGAATATCAAAGCCATGAACGACAGCAAATCTTTCCCACAAGACCCGAATCGGTATGCACAGTATTCTTCGGGAAAGATTAACACCAAGGATAAACTGTCCTTGAAGTACGGCAGAGTAGATTTTCGTGCCAAGCTTCCTACAGGTGATGGGGTATGGCCAGCACTGTGGATGCTTCCAAAAGATTCAGCATACGGCACTTGGGCTGCATCAGGTGAAATTGATGTTATGGAAGCGAGAGGCCGTCTGCCTGGATCAGTAAGCGGTACCATACACTTTGGTGGACAATGGCCCGGGAACCAGTATTCGGGCGGCGATTATCACTTCCCGGCGGGGCAAACTTTTGCCAATGATTATCATGTATACTCAGTAGTATGGGAAGAGGACAATATTAAATGGTATGTAGACGGCAAGTTTTACTATAAAGTCACTAACGAGCAGTGGTATTCCGCAGCTGCACCGAATAATCCGAATGCACCTTTTGATGAGCCGTTCTACCTCATTATGAACTTGGCAGTCGGCGGAAACTTTGACGGCGGCCGTACCCCGAACGCCTCCGATATTCCGGCGACTATGCAGGTAGATTATGTACGCGTGTATAAAGAACAGTAATTTGCGATTTCGGATAGAGCGAATGAAGATCAGATGGAACAGATGCTGGGCAAACCGGAGATCCTGAAATCTCATACTCTATAATTGGCTTACGACCGATTCCCAATATTTCTACCTGGGAATCGGTCGTTTAATTTTAGACTTGATAATGTAGTTCATCGGCTGCAACTCTTGTCGAAGGACAACATCATTAGGAGGAAATATGAATCAGAAAGAATTTGAATCAGTCATCAATCTCCCTGCAAATATTCGTTATGAATACTTCATCAAAAAAGTAGTGGATTCAGAAGAAGTGTGGGGGCTTTATGAGAATGGTTGGTCAGTTACTGAAGATGATAAAGGTAATAAATTACTTCCATTTTGGCCTAAGAAAGAATTCGCGGAATACTGTGCAACTGATGGTTGGGAAATTTACTCAAGTAAAAGTATGGATTTGTACAAGTTCATAGACGATTTTCTACCCAATTTAAAAAAAGAGGGTTTTAAACCTTCAATATTCTTAAATAATGCTGATTCTGCTGTATTAGAAGTCGATATACTAATTGAGGATTTAAAGACAGAACTTGAAAAATACTAACAGGATTGTTAGTGGCCATTCCCACGAGCCAAGCCCTCCTTTTACAGGCTTGGCTTGTTTTACATTCAGATGCAAGTAATAATGCAAAGTGTACTTGACACATAATGCAAAGTGAACTATGCTAAAAATGCAAAGTAAACATTGCAAGGACGTGATCACTTGAAGACAAGAATTGCAGAACTGCGTAAGCAGCATAAGCTGTCACAGGAAGAGCTGGGACGAATTGTTGGTGTTACCCGGCAAACCATTACCTCTCTTGAAAGGGGAAAATACACGGCTTCCCTTATTCTTGCTTACAAAATTGCCAACTTTTTTGGACTCGCCATTGAAGATGTTTTTGATTTCAGCGAAGTGGAGGAAATGTAAATGGACAAGTACAAGATTAAAGTAAAAACTCGCAAAAACGTACTGTCACTGGTAGCGACTGCTACCCTATTGATCTATGTAGGACTTATATTTTACCGAGGTGGACTACCCGATTTACCTAGTTTTATAAAGGGATTTCACACAGGAGCTTTTATCGGGGTTGAAGTGGCCGTCGCTTTTTTCCTCGTCAGGTATATAAAAGCCAGTAATAATGAAGCCGAGCTGAAGAAGCAGTATATTGAGGAGAATGACGAGCGGAGTGTAATGATACTCCAGAGAGCCGGCACACTCAGCACAGCAATCATTCTCATTGGTATGGGCATTGCCTCCGTGATCGCCGGTTTCTTTAATCCCTTGATATTCTATACCTTACTAACTTGCTTATTATTTGTTTTAATCGTATTTTTTGCACTGTGGATGTATTATGCGAGAGAAATTTAAGGTTTAGATCAAAGCAGTGGAGAGAGGTGAATGTTTACCGGATATCGATTTACGGACAGGTTATTTTCGGTATATGGTATTATTTGTTTGATGGAGTAAACTAAAGCTTGAGACAAACATCAGTCAGTGTTTTCCAAAAAAAGGTAAGCATAACGATCAAAGTTTTAAAAGGGAGTGAACTATATTAATATACAGCATCCCTATTTACGACAAATTCAGCTTAAGCGGCAACAAGTACCCACCTATAATCGTTACCCCTTTGATTTGGCGGTCATTCGAAACCTAAATACTCTTGATTTTCACCCCAAGGTAACCTATATCGTAGGTGAAAATGGGATGGGCAAATCAACACTGATGGAGTCCATTGCTGTCGCATGGGGATTTAACCCGGAGGGTGGGACGATCAACTTTTCCTTTTCAACCCAGGCTACTCACTCGAGCTTATATGAATATATACAATTGATCAGAGGTCCGCGACGCCCGAAGGATGGCTTCTTCTTCCGGGCAGAGAGTTATTATAATTTAGCCACGACGATCGATGAGTTGGACAGCCAACCATCATTCGCTCGCCCTATTATAGAATCTTACGGTGGGAAGTCCTTGCATGAGCAATCGCACGGAGAGTCGTTCTTTTCCACTTTCATTCATCGGTTCGGGGAGAAGGGATTATATATACTGGATGAGCCTGAGGCTGCATTGTCTCCCCTTCGCCAAATGGCGATGCTGACACGAATCCATGAACTTGTTTTGCAAAACTCTCAATTTATAATTGCGACCCACTCCCCAATCCTTATGGCATATCCAGATTCGATTATTTACAATCTAAAGCCAGATGGTGTCGAAGTCCAAGTATTGGAAGAAACCGACCATTATATGATTATGAAAGAGTTTGTGAATAACAAGGATAGGATGCTCAGAGAGTTATTCGAAGAAACTCAAGATTAAATCCACTGCTATCCTATAGAATCTAAAAGCTTAAGAGAGATCGTTACAAAGAAAGCGATCTATTGTCGAGATTAAGCTAACGGGAAACGTTAGCTTAATCAAACTTAATAAGGCATCAAATTGATCATCTGCTGATTTCAACTAGCGGACTGACGACAGGGATCGTTGCAGAAATGCTAACGATCCTTTTTTGTATATGTTTACGTAGGAGTATTTAAATCACGAAAAAGGGCTCCTCCGTAGACTAGGACGCCCCAAGTGCAGGTCAGCGATCACATACCTGGATATAAAGGGAAAACAGTAGGTGTTGCCCGGCAAAGTGATGTTTTTATTTTTCACAGTCCGATCGGTAATTTTGGTGATGCTGAGTATCTTACATGCTGTAGGCTTAGTAGAAGTGATTTTGTAGAACCATTCAAACGCTCTACACAGAGAAACAACGGATCGAACAGGAAGAACGGTACAACTATATTGGACTGTTATGGAAAAATAAGGATATAAATCCGCTGCTTCTATATATTTTAAAACAGAAGATTCTATTTTCTAGCATGGGTGCTTGTAGGGGGGGATGCATGTTTCATTATTTTCTGAAGATAAGCAGAAACATTGTTAGGATTGCAACTGCGAAGCATTCGTCCTAAATCGAGGAAGTATAAATATACTACTCACTATTTTCATCATCTAATCGCCGACGAAATATCAAAGCCGAAACAGCAAATATAATAAAAGATAATGTTGAAGCAACAGTAACCATCTTCAACACACTTCCTATTGGGGGGTTAAACAACAGAGCAATTGAGATGATTAAAACAGCACCTGTTAAACCCATTCCCAAAATCGAGATCGCTAAAATCTTGTTCATCAAATCACCTCACAGGTTGAAATAGAGTTTCTCATTGCATAATAATAGTTTAATACATGATGAATTAGTATAGAATGTAACAAAAAGTATAGCAAAGATTTAGTAGCGATTGCTTCCGAGAATGGGGAAGCAATCGCTATGTTTTTTTGCGGATTTTTTTATTTTTTTGTCCGCCACATGTGTACAAAAAATAAAAATGATGATACATTGAATTTAGTTTATTTCCTTTTATAACAGGGTTTTTTCGAAGAATACTGTGTCTCCTGTACGAGGACATTCGTATATCGAGGAGGGAATGGAATGTCAAGTCAAGCATTGGACCAATTTTTAAGTTCGAACATCGAAGATCTAAAGACTAAAGGTCTATATAACGTCATCGATACGCTGCAGGGTGCAAATGGTCCTGTTATTCGTATCGACGGAAAGTCCTTAATCAATTTGTCTTCCAATAACTATTTGGGACTGGCAACAGATCACCGCCTGATTGATGCTTCAGTTAAGGCGTCGCAGACATACGGGGCAGGCGCAGGGGCTGTGAGAACAATTAATGGTACGATGGATCTTCATATTGAGCTTGAAGAAAAACTGGCCCGTTTCAAAAAAACGGAAGCCGTTATCGTGTATCAATCGGGATTTAACTGCAATATGGCTGCTATATCCGCGGTAATGGACCAGCATGATGCGATTTTATCAGATGAGCTGAACCACGCTTCGATTATTGATGGCTGCCGCCTGTCGAGAGCCAAGGTGATTCGCTTTAAGCATTCGGATATGAATGATTTAAGACAACAGGCGAAAGATGCCAAGGAATCTGGTCAATACCATAAAATTATGGTCATCACCGACGGGGTTTTCTCCATGGATGGTGATATAGCAAAGCTGCCTGAAATCGTGAAAATAGCAGAAGAATTCGATCTGATTACTTATGTGGATGATGCCCACGGTTCGGGCGTTCTCGGAGCAGGTGCGGGAACCGTGAAGCATTTTGGATTGTCCGACCGCATTGACTTTCAAATTGGTACTCTTTCCAAGGCGATTGGCGTTGTCGGCGGTTATGTGGCGGGTAAAAAACAACTGATCGAATGGTTGAAGCTGAGAAGCCGTCCGTTTCTGTTCTCGACATCGCTACCTCCGGCTGCAATCGCTTCTTGCAGCGCTTCTGTCGACATTTTGATGAATGACAAAGAGCTGATCGAGAAGCTGTGGGAGAACGGCAATGATTTGAAAAATGGCTTGAGCCGGCTTGGATATGATGTAGGCCAAAGCGAAACGCCGATCACACCTTGTATCATTGGCGATGAAGTAACCACCCAACAGTTCAGCAAACGGCTTTATGAAGAAGGTGTTTACGCCAAGGCAATCCTGTTTCCGACGGTTCCGAAAGGAACCGGAAGAATACGCAACATGCCGACAGCTGCCCATACCAAGGAGATGCTCGACCAGGTGATCTCCGTTTATGAGAAAGTTGGCAAGGAAATGAAGCTGATTTAGCTGCATTCGCGGGAGTACATTTCGGGAGGAATGTCTTATGAACAAGATTTTGGTGACCGGAGCACTGGGTCAAATCGGTTCTGAGTTAGTTGTTAAATTACGTGAAATTTATGGTGCGGATCACGTCGTTGCTACGGATCTCAGGTCATCAGCCCACGAAATTACCCGATCGGGGCCATTCGAGCTGCTGGACGTGACGAATGATAAGGCGATGTTCGAAATCGCCAAGCGGTACGAAGTTGATACCTTCATCCATTTGGCTGCACTGCTGTCGGCTACCGCAGAGGAGAAACCGCTGCTTGCCTGGAATTTGAATATGGGCGGATTGATGAATGCACTTGAAATATCCAGGGAGCTCAGCTGCCAATTTTTCACTCCAAGCTCCATTGGATCTTTTGGTCCTTTGACTCCGAAAGACAATACCCCTCAGGATACGATCCAGAGGCCCAATACGATGTACGGCGTGAACAAAGTGTCCGGCGAACTGCTTTGTGATTATTATTTTCACAAATACGGCCTGGATACTAGGGGGCTGCGATTCCCGGGTTTGATATCTTATATGACGCCTCCCGGCGGAGGAACGACGGATTACGCCGTGGAAATTTATTACGCAGCCGTGACGGCTGGCCGGTATACATCTTATATCGCCAAGGACTCAAACATGGACATGATGTATATGCCGGATGCCCTGAACGCTATCATCGATTTGATGGAAGCGGATTCTTCCCGGTTGATGCACCGAAATTCATTTAATGTCACCGCAATGAGCGTGGATCCGGAGGCGATCGCTGCAGCGATTCGGGATGAGCTTCCCGGCTTTATCCTCGATTATGACGTTGATCCGAAGAGACAGGCGATTGCCGATAGCTGGCCGCATTCCATTGATGCGACGGCAGCGAAAACAGAATGGGGATTTCATGCTCGCTACGACCTGAAGGCCATGACGAAGGATATGCTTTCACATCTAAGCGAGAGACAAATGCTTCGCAAGGCTTAAAGTTATTATGAATTCGATCGAAGAGTGACATCGCTAAAAAAAGCAAGAAAGGGGAACTTATAAAAACAAAAACAGAACGAAATTGTCGAGGGACAAGAACATTGTTCCATTAAAGTCGCTATTACAGCGGCTTTTTTTGTTTTAAGGACAAGAACATTGTGTCATTTCGGATTAGGTATCTATCTAAATAGCATCATGATGAAGATCATGTGGCAAGAAAAAAGCACATGAATTTAAGAATTCGCGTAAATAACGATTTTTTTATTAGAAATAACGTTTTTCCGGTAAAGACCAATCAATCTGCGCCAACCATCGGGACGCGTATATGTGCTTACGAACTCGTCGATGTCGGTTTCGTAGATTGCTCTTGGTATCTCACGCTCATGCTTAGGAACACGAATTGTGGCTTCTTGGCAGAGGTAGTAATTCAAATGTTCGTGTCCAAATATGAAGATGTATGAGGATTTATACTTAACGGGGGATATTCTGCTTTGTAGTGGTGGAAATTACCCATTAAGCAAGTTGATTCAAAGTATATCGGACTCGCATTATAGCCACGTAGCTTTTGTCATGTGGATTCATGACAGGCTCATGGTACTTGGAAGCGTTGAGAACGCCGGAGTTAGGACAGTACCGTTATCTTCGTATCTGACTGCAAACATTATTCTATGCCTGCCTAGTTCTGACAGATCTAAGCAGGGAGTCGAGCCAGATCAGATTCGGCAAGAATAGCCTTTCTGTTCAGATCATACTAGTTTATTATCAAGTATCCTTCAGCAAGTCAACCATGTTAGAATAGTGAATTTCACTCAGTTGCTCGATAAAGTTATCTACCCTGTAGTTCTCCGGTTCAACTATCCAGAGACAAATTACTCCTACCAATCCAGATATCATGTATTCGATGCCAATTTTTATCTTCTCATCGTGGCGATGATCGCCGATTCCCGAAAAAATGATCGTTTTAAAAGCCTCTTTCAAGTATACGGAGAAGTTTGGATAAATATTTTGAGTGATCATTGTCTTAAAAAATATCATATTGGCTTCAATATCGTCGAAAATCGTTTTTAACATGGTAGCAAACATATCTTTATCCATCTCATGAATTGAACTCACTTCCAGGCTTAAGCAAGCATTTAAACTCTCCACGTTTTCCTGAAATAACTTCTCCATGAATTGAGGTTTATCTACATAGTGCAAATAAAATGTGTTGCGATTTATCATCGCTTCTTTGGCAATGTCCTGCACAGTAATTCGTTCATAGCCTTTGGTTTGTACTAATCTCAGAAACGCTTCTTTAATGGCTTTCCGCGTTTTGAGAATGCGCAGATCGACTTTATCTTTACCCAATTCGTGCTTCCCCTCCATAAATAATAGTCAAATTTATCAAAAGTGATGTTTATTTAACATATTGAATTATATCGACCATTGAGTCTTTTAATTGTACGTTTTACAATTACAACTGTCAATTGAACTCACTAACTCATTCATAAAAGGAGAATCATAAATGAAAACACTGGCGATTGTTGGTGCAGGTAAGGGATTAGGATTATCTATTGCGAAGAGCTTTGGCAAGCGCGGCTTCCAAGTGGCATTAGTTGCAAGAAATGCTGCAAAACTGCAAGATATGGTGGATGAACTGAAAGCGGATGGTATCGAGGCATCTTATTTCGTAGCAGATATTTTTAACAAGGAACAGATTGAACAGGCTATGACCAACATGAAAGAAAAGTATGGTCAGATTGATGTGTTGGAATTCAGTCCAACAGCAGGCAATTATCCTCCCACTTCTGTATTGGAGTTAACGGCGGAGAACGCCAGGGATGCATTTGAGGCGAATGTGGTTAGTGCCATCCATGTCGTCAATGCTGTTCTCCCTGATATGCTCGCTAGGAAAGAGGGAGCCTTGCTCTTTACCTCAGGATTATCCGCCATGTACCCTGTGTCCATGATGGGGAATATCGGTATTGCTCTTGCAGGGTTACGCAATTATGTTGCTAATCTTCATACTTCATTGTCTGCTCAAGGGATTTTTGTGGGCCACCGCTCATTAGGTTTATTGATCAAGGAGTCAGGTACCGGCGCAATTAATGATCCGGATGTAATTGCAGAGATGTGGTACCAGGCCTATGTAGAGAAAAACGTATGGGAAGAAGAGTATCCTGAGGGGGTTACCCCCGATACCATTCTGTTTTAACATTGGTGATGATTTCAGCAGGTCATAACATACAGTTGTAACCAAGTAGATGAGCTTGAGAACTAGGCATATATTTTGTGCTAAGAAACGCTTGAAAGAGATGAAGAAGCCGCTAATTTAGCGGCTTTTTTGTTTTTCGGTACAATTTCTTGTCCCGAGCCAAAGACAAGAAATTGTACCGATGACAAGACAACGCAAAAAACATCACTTCATTGTAGAATATAAGAATTATGAGATGGGCGGGAATTGTACATTTTTTCGGGGGAAGATCTTTATTATGTGTACTAGGAAAGAATAAGCGGGGCTTATACAATAACATTAGAGGTTGTAAACGCTTGCTTTTAATTCTGAGGGTGCAATCAATGAATTACCGTAATCCCGTACATGAAGTATTTTATTATTCCAATACCAAAGGAGATGCCTTATGAATCAACAACAACTACCTAAGCCCCACCAACCGCTCGTAACCCACATCTTCACTGCTGACCCGTCCGCCCATGTCTACGAGGGCAAAATCTACATCTATCCTTCCCATGACCTCGATCATGACGAGCCGAGCAACGATAACGGCGACCAGTATAAAATGGAAGACTATCATGTCCTCTCGATGAACAACTTCGATTCCCCGGTGGTTGATCACGGCGAAGCGTTGCATCTGAGAGATATTCCGTGGGCCTCCAAGCAGCTCTGGGCACCGGATGCCGCTTATAAGAACAATACCTATTACCTGTTTTTCCCGGCACGGGATCATGACGACATCTTCCGTCTGGGTGTGGCAACATCAGAGTCTCCGGCAGGCCCATTCATGCCGCAACCGAATTATATGGAAGGCAGCTTCAGTATCGATCCGGCCGTACTGGTGGATGACGACAATCAGTCATACATCTATTTCGGCGGACTCTGGGGTGGCCAGTTGGAGAAATGGCAGACTGGCAGCTTCGTGCCAGATGCAGAAGGACCTGCTCCTGACCAGCCGGCGCTTGGACCGCAAGTTGCACTGCTTAGCGACGACATGCTGTCCTTCCAAGGCAAGCCTGCCGAGATATCGATTGTCGATGAAGACGGGAATCCGATTCTGGCTGGGGATGAGGAACGGAGATATTTTGAAGGCCCATGGGTGCATAAATATAACGGCTATTACTACCTGTCCTACTCTACAGGAACCACGCATAAGCTCGTATATGCGATCGGCAAGAACCCGATGGGACCATTCACGTTCAAGGGCGAGATTCTCTCTCCGGTTATCGGCTGGACAACCCATCACTCCATTGTGCAAGTTGAAGACAAGTGGTATCTGTTCTATCACGACAGCTCCCTGTCGGAAGGCGTCAACCACAAGCGCTGCGTTAAATATTCGGAGCTGAACTACAACGAAGATGGAACGATCCAGAAGATCAATCCTTATCCGGGTGCGGAGTAAGTTAGCTGGTTAGCGGAAACAGATAAGATTACAATATAAGGCATAATACATGAGGCAGCTCCTGACGGGGCTGCTTTTTTGATAGGAGGAGGATCAGTTGTTTCACTCAAACTTGGAGAAAATCTCTGCTGAACAAAGAATACTTCAGCAGTATACTGATTGAATTAATAAATTTATCTTAATTAAACATAAAGCCTTCTTTCCTTCGGAGAGAAGGCTTTATGTTTAATTAGAATTTTGTTGACACACATATATCCTAATGGCTTTATCCAGTTGAGTGCGTGAAGCGCGTGTCGACGAGTTTTAGTAGGGAACTTCTTTTCCTGTCGAGGGACAAGAAAATAGTCCGATTAACGATTAGATGAGTATCAAAATAAAAAAGCTATCTAGAGGAGAGTGGGCTTTAACTTGGGTCAGTAGCGCTACAGGGAAATACTTAACCCATAGAAAGGGATGAAATAGTTGTTTACTTAGATACGTATTGTGTCTTATAATTTTCACAAAGATACATATCGTATCTTAAAAGTTTGTATCGCACAAGTTATGTAAGGGTGCTCGCATCTTGGTTCCAGTTTTTGCAGAAAGAGGGGACGACCGATGGAAACGAAAAAAACGCCTTGGTAGGCACCGGAATTAGAGGTGCTGGATGTGCAGCAAACGATGGCCGGCTATGGATTCAGGCAAATTGATTGGATCGAAGAACATGTTGCATACCTATATGATCCATCGTCCTGATGATCATACTTCAAATTGAAAATCGTATTCTTGCTCAAAAGGTCGCCTGTGGGCGGCTTTTTCGATGCTCAGACGAGGGATAAGAACATTGTACCATTCCAAACCAAGACGACTATGATTGATATTGAGCAGCAGCTAATTAAGGCGTAGCATCAGCCTCCTGTTGATGTAACATTTGTTAGAATACGTTGCGAAATTCGTTACGCCGCTCGACAAACATTGTCCAATTGAGGCCTCCACGAAAAAATGATTTCTCCAAAAACGGCTTATACAGACAGTTCATAATATATAACGGAACCTGTTCTTTCAAATCCAGTGGTTGAAACACATGTGATGCATCATCGTAAACGGCTCTTCTTTTGTCAGCTTCAAATGGACGGGGGTGAAGGAGTCAAAAAATACTCGTTTATTATGTTAAAGAGGTTCTACACCATTTATAGCGTTGTGAGAGGGGAGTGATCATTTTGAATACTTCTAAACAAATGATGTCTCATAATTCCAATGATCGTTTTAGTAAACTTGGAATTTATAGCGTCCAAAGTGTCTTTATTATTCTGTTCTTGCTGTTAACCCCTGTCTACTATTTGAACAAATGGGACTTTAAACGTCACAAAAAGCGGAATCCTTTCTACACCAGTAAATTGGTTCGATTGCAAGAGCGTTATCCGATTTTCTACGAATTGGCCATGTACGTTCAAAATTTTCCTATTCCTCGTAATGTTTACAAAGTTTTACCCCCTTTAAAGGGCGATGTTCTTCAGGTGGGCTGTGGTACAGGTTTATTGAACAAGTATCTTCGCAAGCAGAAGGATGTTCGTTTTCTTAACATGGATCCGAATATAAATGCTCTAAAACTTGGAAAGAAGTGGGGAAGGTTTAATTCTTATATCCATGCTTTCATTGATAAACCGACTTCTTTACCTGATCATAGCTGCGATATGATTTTGTTTGCAAGAAGCTTTCATCACATTCGCTATCACAAAAAAGCCTTCATAGAGAGCTGCAGACTGTTACGTGACGGTGGATCTATCATTATTGCGGACCCGGTTGTTCTCAAGTCTCTCTCAGGTTCTGTAACGGACGGTGGTTATATGGCGAACTCTTCGATTGATGGTGTAATTTGGAGATTTACCAAAGAAACATTAATTACTCACATAGAGCGCTGTCTTCCTCCTGAATTAAAGATAGAATCAGTAACCGAAACGAGACAAGTGCATGTAACGAATTATAACTTATTTGTACCTCAGACAGATATCGTAGTGGTACTGCGAAAAAGGGAGGCTGTATACAATGACAACTAAATTTATTTATGGTGTTTGAAATCTGCAGCATTATTCAATGTTTATCCGTTGCTCAGCCAGAAACATGTCTTGCGGATAATATAGGTAAAGGTATCTCTCCACAGAGGTGCCTTTTTTTGTTTTTAGGAACCAAGTCTTGTCCCAAGCTGAAGACAAGATCATTGTGTAGGCTGCAACGTTTGTCGTGTCAAGGGAAGATGAGTTGCACGGGAATAACTGCGTTCTTAGGAGAATAGATATCATCCATTTGTTCACGTAACAGCTTTACGGCTGTTCGTGCCATTTCCTGTTCATCCTGCTGCACATAAGCTACGCCTGAAAGATGTGGATTATCAAAAGATAGCAAGTCGATATTTGAGTGAACGTTCAGAAGACTGATAGCGGCGGATGTAAGGCGTGCTGTTTCTTCAGTCAAGGAAAAGGCTGCCGAAATTCCACTGTGGTTCTGCAAGAAGTTGCTTACATAGTCCAATGCTTGCTCGCTGCGTAGAATGTCGAGAGGGATGTGACACCACAAGCTCTTGTCAATCGAGATGCCTTGATCTGTGTACGCCTGCTCGAAGCCGAGCGTGCGATCCTCGACGGCTGTATTGGCATTTTCAGGTGAGATGAGCGCAATCTGCTGATGACTCTTGGATAACAAATGGGATACAGCTTTATACGCACCGCCGTAATTGTCGGATGTAATGGTGTACGTCTCAATGTTGCGCAGATAGCGGTCGATGAACACACACGGGAATTTATCGAGCGACAGACGCAGTAATGATTCGTTATACTTCTCATCTTCTGTTGGAAAAACGATCAACCCCTTCACACCGAGCTCCGTTAGTGTACGAATGACGTTTGATTCGATAGAGGAGGACTCGCGCGTGATGCTTAGTACCATGCTGAGGCAGGCTTCTTGTAGGAAGTGTTCCGTGTAGTCAACGAGCTTCTGAATGACACGGGTTCTCATCGTCGGAATGATGAAGCCGATGAGCGGCATGGAGCACGCGCTGCTTGGGGATGGCGAGAAATTGATGCTAGAAACAACAAGACTAGAAGAGACGAATGAGCCTTTGCCTTGTACGCGTATAATTAATCCTTCGTCAGCTAGTAGGGTTAGGGCGTTCCTGACGGTTATTTTACTTACTCTGAATTCGTCCATTAGTTCTTGTTCAGAAGGAATGCGGTCCGTTGGCCGAAGCTGCCCTGATTTAATTTTCTGTATAATGTTTTCTCGAATTTGTTTGTAGAGCGCCAGCTTTTTCAAAGAGTAGCATCTCCCCATAAACTTTATGATTTTATAATCAATTGGTTATATAAAGCTTATTTCATATATATTATAATACGGCATGTAAAGCGCTTACAATATGGAATCTGAGAAATTGTTGCGAAGGGGTCTTTTCTTTGAAAGGTTAGAATTATGTTAAGGATGGTGGTGCCAAGATGGATTGTAACCGCTTAAATTAACAGAACTAACTAGTCAGCCGACTTTTCAAATGCATAACAAAAAAGAGAGGATGACGAACAAATGAAAAAACGCAGTGCTTTAATCTCCATCGTTACTCTCCTGATTATGTCACTTGTTTTTACTGCATGTGGTAGTCCTTCTGGTTCAGAAACGGAAACACAACAATTAGGCGCTAATGCCGGTGAGAATGCAACAGAATTATCATTTTGGACATTCGCAGATTTGCACGGCAAGCATTTGGATAAAATGCTGGGGTTATGGAACCAACAGAACCCAGACAAACAGATTAAGTTGAATGTCACGGTTATGCCTTACGATGATATGCACAACAAGCTCTTATTGGCAGTTACAAGCGGAAAAGGTGCTCCTGATATCGCGGATATTGAGCTTGGTCAATTCCCTAAATTCTTGGAAGGTGACAACGTTCCCCTGGAATCTTTGAATGATGTATTTGCACCATACAAAGATGTTGTTGTTCCTTCACGTGTCGAGATTTACTCCAAAGCCGATCAGGTTTATGGCTTTGATTATCACGTAGGTGCTACGCTTGCTTTCTACAACACTGAAATTCTCGAACAAGCAGGTGTTGACTACAAGACAATCAAAACGTGGGAAGATTACAAACAAGCAGGTATCAAGGTTTACGAAAAGACTGGCAAGTACTTAGGTACTGCTGATACATCAGCTTCGTGGCAAGCATCGCTGCTACTAGCTCAGCAAAATGCCGATTTTACAGATGAAAATGGTAATCCAAAAGTGAACTCGCCTGAAATGATTAAAGCGTATGAAATGTTAGTCGATCTGCAGAAGAACAATGTTATTCATACGATCCCTGGCGGACAACCCGACACAGAAGAAGCAAAGGGTGAATATAACAAAGGCAACTACGCAAGTGCATTGATGCCTGAGTGGTACATGTCCCGCTTTGTAAACGAAATGAAAGACCTTAAAGGTAAGTATGCAATAGCTCCATTGCCTGTATTCAAAGAAGGTAATCCTCGTTCCGTTGGCTTGGGCGGTACTGGCACAGTTGTTACTAAGAATGGTAAAGACGTTCAGTTGGCAAAAGAATTTGTAGCCTTTGCTAAGCTTTCGAAAGAAGCTACTACAGAAATCTGGAATACACTTGGATTTGACCCAATCAACATGGAAGTATGGAAAGATGATGCAGTTACGAAAAACCCTGAAAATGAATACGTCCAATACTTTAAAACAAATGCATTTGATACGTTGAATGAAATCAAAGACGAAATTAGAGCGATTAAGTCCGTTAAAGCTTCACCAACCATCGGCAATATATTCAATACGGTTACTTTGAATGCTATCTTTGAAGATGGTCAAGACGTGAAGGAAGCATTGGATGAAGCACAAGCAGCAATTGAACAAGAATTGAAATAAATATAATAAGTAAATGATTTGATTAAACCTGTCGGCAGGTACAGTGGTCGGCAGGTTTAACCATAGTCAAGGGAGATTGAGAATATGATAAAGAAATTTGTATACTCTCAAAAAGTTGCACCTTATGTTTTTGTATTGCCATTTATACTCATATTTTTGATATTCTGGTTTTTTCCGCTTGTAAATTCATTCGTAATGAGCTTTCAAGATAGGATGCTGGGACAGGATCCTAAATGGATTGGTGAAGCAAATTATTCGAAATTACTTACTGATAAAGTGTTTTTGACATCTATTAAAAATAGCGTTGTGTACATGTTAGGAACCTTAGTGCTGTTGATTCCTTTTCCCATGTTATTCGCCGTTATGATCAACAGTAAGTTAATGATGGGAAGAGAGTTTTTTAAATCTTCTTTCTTTCTCCCTGCATTGACATCTGTCGCAGTTGCGGGTACCATTTTCCGCCTTACATTCGGTGAGATGGAAGGTTCATTAATGAACAGTTTCCTAGGTCTATTTGGTGTAGAGCCTATCAAATTTTTGAAAGACGGAAATTGGAGTATGGCAGCACTGTTAATCCTCGCATGTTGGAGATGGACAGGCGTTAATATGCTTTACTATCTATCGGGTTTGAAAAGCATTGACAATGAATATTATGAGGCTGCTTCAATTGACGGTGCATCAGCTTGGCAGAAGTTTAGAACGATCACAATGCCATTATTGAAGCCGACCACGGTATATGTTACCACAATTAGTGTTTATGCAGGTTTAGCAATGTTTACCGAGAGCCTGATGATGTTCAACGGTAACAAATCACCCCAAAATATTGGCTTAACCATTGTTGGATATCTGTATAGACAAGGGATTGAGCAGAATAAGCTGGGTTACGCAGCTGCAGTTGGTATCGTTCTGTTAATCATTGCTATGGTTATCAATTTAACGCAGTTGAAATTTAGTGGAATGTTCAAAAAGGAGGAGGATTAAAGTGGGCAGAAGTCAGACGAGGAGTGATTTCATCTCTAGAATAGTAATTATTTGTTTATTCATTATACTATTCGTTATAATTATGATCCCATTCTACGCAGTGGCCCTATCTTCCTTTAAACCAGGTGAATCATTAGTTAGATATGGTCTTAACCTAAGTTTGGATTTTGAAATCATGAGTTTTGATAATTTCATCTTTCTGTTTACTGGAGAACATGATTATTTTGTGTGGTTTTGGAACAGTATGATTTTAACAATCGTTCAAGTGGTTTTAACACTTTTTGTAAGCGCATTTGTTGCATATGGTTTTGCAGCATATCATTTTAAAGGTAAGAACTTCCTCTTTATATGTGTTTTGCTCATTATGATGGTGCCTTTCGAAATACTGCTGGTTCCTTTGTACAGCCTAATTAATGATTTGGGAATGGTGAATAGCTATTCGGCAATCATTCTGCCCGGTATAGCCAATGCCGCGACAATATTTTTCTTCAGACAATATCTACGAAGCATACCCAAAGAGATTATTCAATCTGGGCGGGTTGATGGCGCAAACGAGTATGCGATTTATTTCAGACTAATTATGCCGATTATGAAGCCATCGTTTGCAGCAATGGCCATATTGAATGGTATGAATAGCTGGAATAATCTATTGTGGCCATTCATGGTGTTGGGAGATCAGAGTAAATATACACTTCCAATCGGTTTGAAAACGTTGTTAACTCCTTATGGCAATAACTATGACTTATTGATCGTGGGCTCCTTCTTCTCCATCATTCCAATTTTCATACTATTCATTGCTTTTCAGAAATATTTCATAGACGGTATGACTGCAGGCGCTGTTAAAGGGTAATCTATATTATGATGAAACAGGTGATAAGATGGAAATCCAACAACGAGCGTCACACGACATTCAACCATTAATTGAACAGAGAGCTGATCCTTTTATTTATAGACATTCGGATGGTTATTATTACTTCGTAGCATCCGTTCCGGAGTATGATCGGATTGAAATCCGTAGAGCCCAGAACCTTGAGAAGCTTGTTACATCAACTCCTGTAGTGATCTGGAGAAAGCGCGAGACTGGTATCCTTAGTGCTAATATTTGGGCACCAGAACTGCATTTTATTGATAACAAATGGTACGTGTATTTCGCTGCCGCACACACGACGGAAACGAATGAAGGCTTGTTCGACCATCGGATGTACGTGCTAGAGAATGAAAATGACAATCCGCTCGAAGGCAGTTGGATGGAAAGAGGGCAGGTTCGTACCGAATGGGAAAGCTTCGCCCTCGATGCCACTACCTTTGAGCATAATGGCAGCCGTTATTACGTATGGGCACAAAAGGATCCGAACATCGGAGGTAACTCTAATCTGTATATATCTAAAATGAGCAATCCGTGGACGCTGACTGGGTCGCAAACGATGATTTCGATGCCGGAATATGACTGGGAGATCATTGGTTATAAAGTGAACGAAGGCGCGGCATTTCTTCGCAAGGGTAATCGGGTATTCCTCTCTTACTCGGCTAGCGCCACCGATTTCAATTATTGCATGGGCCTACTTGAAGCCGATGCGGATGCTGATTTGCTCGATGCCACCTCATGGCGCAAGTCGCAAACAGCTGTTCTCTCGACAGATGAGAGCATCTCAATGTATGGTCCCGGTCATAATTCCTTCACGGTGTCAGAGGACGACGAAGAGACGCTATTTGTGTTTCACGCAAGAACGTACAAGAACATTATAGGAGATCCACTGTACGATCCGAATCGCCATACATTTGTGACAGCGCTTTTGTGGACGGCTGACGGCAGACCCGATTTCCGCGGCTCTGTTGCAGCACTTGCACGTTCTTTACAATGAACGAGTGTCCCAACAAGGTTGGTTGATGGATTTGAGTTCGTTTATCCAACTTGCCAAAGAGAGACAGTTAGAACATCGAAGGCACCCTACTGGGTGCCTTCGATTTCGCTCTACAGATAATACTTCGAACCGTATCATAAGGGCAGGATAGTTTAACAAATAAGTCGAAGAGTTGAGTGGGACTAACCTTGCTTAAAGAGGAAAGAGATAACGTTAAATTATAAAAATGTTGTTCACACTTAAATTAACCATGAATTAACCAAAAGTGAGGAAAAAATACTTGTGATACTTTCGGGTTTTATCGAACAAATGGCTTTAAGTAATGATGTTGATGTTCGAAATGTTGTAAGTGTATCAGTTATGGCTCGGTTAGGCGACGATACAACAGTTCTGACTAACGAGTTGAAATATCTAGGGGAACAAACAAATGTATTGTCTAAAGAAATTGAGGCGAGTTGTCGAGGGACAAGAACATATTCCCATTGAAGTCGCTATTTTAGCGGCTTTTTTATTTTATCGGTACAAGTTCTTGTCCCAAGCTAAGGATAAGAACTTGTACCGATTGCCGAGTAGGTGTATATCTAAATAATCAGCATATGCACTTATTTGGGAACAACTATAAGAATAATGTTACATTAATTAAATCCAAACCCCCGAGTTAACTGTCTATATAACAGGAGGTGAACGACAATGATCGATGCACAGCAACAAATCAACGCCGCACAAAACGGAGATCACGATGCCTTCGTATCTCTTATAAAGGATCGAACGGATAAGCTGCACCGAGTGGCTCGCCATTATGTACGGGAGTCCAAAGATGCGGAGGATATCGTTCAGGATGCCTTGGTTAAGGCTTATGAGTCACTGCAAACGCTGCAGCAAGCCGAAGCGTTTGAGAGCTGGCTTACCAGAATTGTGGTGAACCGGGCGCTCAATCATTTGAAGAAATCCAAGCGTGTTCACCTGAGCGAAGACCCGCAGGCGCAAGAGCCATTGGTCGTTAATGATATCGATCAAACCCTGGATCTGGAGCGTGCATTGGCCAGTCTGAATCCGAAGCTGCGTCAGCTCCTGTTCTTAAAATATAAGAAGGACCTGACCCAGCAGCAAATCGCCCATCTCCTGGATATGCCATTAGGTACTGTAAAAACACAATTACGGAAGGGGCTGGAACATTTGCGCAAGGAAATGGCTCAAGATTTTCTCGAACGAGACCTGGATACATTACGTCTGCAGTTAAGACAACAGGCAGAGCACCAGTTTGCCGTTTCACCGGATTATGATCTGATCGTCAATGACTATCAAGAGAACACCGGGAGGGGAACAGGGAAGGGAGAAGCGGGATTCTTATGGGTTAAAACGGGGAGTGATGACGCCGTTTCTGCCACGCTCTCCAGGGACGGCAACTTGCTAGACTATGCCATTTCCTGGGCCTCATTGGACAACGAGACACGGATATCTGAGGAGGAGCTCAAACAGCAGGCAGAGCAATTCCTGGAAGATCATTATCCCGGCGCACTGCGTGATTTTCCGTATTGTGAGATGGAGTGGATGGAAGGGATGTTTGTGTACACACGACAGCAGAAGGCGATGGGGCTGCCGCTTCCTGAGACGGGATGCCTGATTATGGTTCATCCCAGCGGTCGCGTGGTCGGATTTAGGTACTATGGAACCGTTCCAGGGCCAGCACTCCCAACCATGATCACACCAGAAGAGGAACAGATGGCGTGTATGAAGGCGAATTTTTTGCTACATGTGGAATATTGCGTATTGGACAAAGCCGTGTACACGGATGGTGACGATCAGGTCCATCTTGTTTACGCCCCCCGAAGTAGAGGGCTAATCTATACTGCATCATCACAGGAGGAAGTTCCGACAGCCTATAGGGCAGAAGCTGTCCCCTCTGACCCAAGAACTCTGGACGAGTGGCCAGGTGAGTTCCCGCCCGCACGAAGCCTAGAAGAGTGGATTGGCGTAGACAACGACCAATTTCAGTTAGTACAAGACGACAATATTGGCTCGAACACCAAGTTGATGGTGTGGAAGCAACAGAATGAAGAGCGTCCAGCCAAGAATGACCAGTCTTGGAAGGCCTATTGGGCTGATCAGATGGAGGGAGCAGTCAAGGCGCGAGTAGACAGCCAATCCAGAAAACTGATTGACTTTGTTTCGCATGGTAAGCCAGATCAACTAGCTCCATTAACCTGGGATCGAGACGCATGTATAGAAGTAGCTATGGACTATGTTCGAGGACTAGCAGCCGAAATGTTGCCGTATCTCAAGCTTCTAACTGAAGAGACCGACGACGAAGATCGTTTGGAAATCATTCGCTTTGGTGTATATGTTCAAGACGTATCTGTCAGGGATGAATGCTATCAACTAGCTGTTGACCGCTCTAATGGGAGGGTCAAAAGTTTGATGTCCCCCTCCATAAGGCCAGAACAGTTAAAGAAGCTGGAGACCGTGCCTTCATTTGATTACCAGACAGCCATCCTCCGATGGACGGCACAGGCCAAGCTGCGTCTGCAATGGGAACGGATGCACAATACTAGGGCGGAAGAGGCCCCGTACGAACTAGTGTATCGAATGATTGGTAGCGAGCACGAGCGGACGCCCGAAGTGCTTGATGCGCATACGGGGAAGTTATACGAAAATACTTTTTACTGACAAAACAAAAACATCTAGCCCGAAACTAAGGGCTGGAAGGCATTCAAAAGCCTGCGGACGTAGAACAGCATTGGAAGGAGGTTGGCGTCCATTCCAGAATGCCCATCGATGGTTCCTTATGGAAGGACGATCCCATCCTTTCTTCCTATCCACCGTCCCGTGTATACAAGGTAATCGAGCGAGATCATGCAGGAAGAGCGATGGAGTTTTTGAGAAAGCCAGAGAAGCGGTCTTTGCGTTCAACCGTAATATTGCTGTCGAGGGACAAGAACATGGTCTCATTAAAGTCGCTATTTTAGCGGCTTTTTATTTTATCGGTACAAGTTCTTGTCCCGAGCCAAGGACAAGAACTTGTACCGATTGTCGGAAAAGACAAGAATATAGTCCGATTACCGATTAGGCCTGTATCTAATCGTCATCTTGCCCTTCAATTCATTAAACTAACGGGCAGTATAGTTCCAATATGTGGTACTATTTGTTTAGGCAATGATGGGAAAATTGTAGTCATTAAGGGGGGAGGTATGGCGACCACAATAGGTCTTATTAGACATGGGGTTACTGAATGGAATACTCTTAGCAAGGCTCAAGGAATATCTGATATACCGCTAAACGAAGAAGGAATAGCGCAAGCAACTGCACTGGCAAAAAGACTTTCAAGCGAAGAATGGGATGTTATATTCTCCAGTAATCTTACGAGAGCTAGGCAAACTGCCGAAATTATTCAGCAATGTTTAGGAGTACCCGTATTCACTGATGAACGTATTAGAGAGATTAATTGCGGGCTAATTGAGGGCACCACCGAGGAAGAGCGTATCACTCGTTGGGGAGCAAATTGGCGTGAGCAAAATCTTGGTATGGAAGATTTCAAAATGGTCGCAAAGCGAGGTCTAACTTTTCTCGAAAAACTGATTAAAGAATATGTTGATAAAAGAATATTAGTTATAAGTCATGGAGCATGGATTGGGCTGTCATTACAACATCTTTTGCCGCAACAATTCCAAAAAACGTATATAGATAATACTTCTATAACCATTCTTACATACACTAACAACAAGTGGGCATGCCAATTATATAACTGTACCAAACACCTTTAGCTATTGTGGACTAAGCTAACGGGAAACGTTAGCTCAATAAAACAAAAAAAAGCAACCGATCATTGTGATTGGTTGCTTTATTCAACTAACGGATAGAATACTTTCAAGATTAGACGCGGTGAACCACACTAAAAGTATCGACGAGTTTATCGTCGTTAGCAACTATTAAGCAGGATAATACAGTTTCTGGGTCGAATTTGGTTGGCGGTAAGTTAGAATGGGGGGGGGGATAAGATATGGAAAAGTACGGAAGTGAAAAGGCACGTTTTCTAAAAGAAATAATGGATTTGATGGTACCCATAGAAGGCGGATCAATTGAACTACGCGATTTTCTTAATACAGATAAATGGCTTAGCACTGATTACACTTTATCTAACCCAGGAAGTAGTAAAAAGACTATAACGTGGACTGAAGCTATAGAGCCATTCCATGTAATGAAGTATCCCGTAACACAGCAGTTATATCATTTTATCATGCATGAAGAAGAAATAGAGCCGATTGTGAGTAAGCTGCCAATTACGGAAGTTTCGTGGATGGATGCTATTACTTTCTGTAATGAGTTATCGAGAAAGCTTGGCAGGATGGAATGTTACACAGTTACAAACGAAAGTGAGAACACAATATTTAACAAAATAGCGAATGGATTTCGATTACTGTCAGACGCTGAATGGCAGTATGCGTGTAAAGCAGGATCAACGGGATATCGGTATGCAAGAATTGATCATATTGCATGGTATCAAGGAAATTCCAATGGTTCTGTTCATAAAGTAGGACAGTTACTTCCTAATCCATGGGGACTTTATGACTTGATCGGTAACGTCTGGGAATGGTGCTGGGATCTATATGATGCTGAACGATATGGGAACTATAGAGTTTTCAGGGGAGGCAGTTGGGCTGAAGTGGAGAACAATTGTGGTTCTACGAGTAGAAGGAAAAGCATGCCCAATTTTAAAATAGATGATCTTGGTTTTAGAATAGCACTTACAAATCCTTGAGAAAACGACACATCGAGTATGCTCAAGTCGTTGAGCTGACGGTAGGTGTTCAACTATCCGAAAATATAACTTACTGATGACCAGAAGGCAAGATTATAGAATCACCAAATGTCGCGGGACACAAACATTGTTCCATTCAAAGTCGCTATTTTAGCGGCTTATTTGATTTAAGGAACCAAGTTCTTGTCCCAAGCCAAGGACAAGAACTTGTACCGATTACCGTAATGGACAAGAACATCGTCCGATTGCCGATTAGATGTGTACTTAAGTAAAAAGTACATAAGCCCTCATTAGTAGCAAATAATTTTATATAAGAACATTCACATTAAAATATATTACTAATGTAACATTTCTCAAAGAAAGACTCTTAAATTATAGTTCTCTTTTTTGTCTCAGACTCTCAATAAAAACAGGTAGTTATCTGGATAAACTTAATTGTGCGCGTAAATGAAATAATAATTGCTTCTCGATCGTGTATGCGATATATTGCATATAAGAATAATTGTATTGAGGATGAAAACAATGCCAATACCTAAAGATTTTTCCTTACCAGTCCGTATGTCCGCAAAAGAAAGAGCCTTTTCTCAGATTCAACGATGGATTATTGATGGAACACTGCAACCAGGTGAAAAGCTTATTGATGCGGAAATGGCTGAATCGCTTGGAGTCAGCCGGACACCGATTCGGGAGGCATTTCAGTTACTCGAAGTTCAAGGCCTCGTGTCTATGCATCCAGGAAAAGAAACAAAAGTAACGAATATTGAGAAAAACGATATTTTTAAGATGTATTCAACGATGGCTGCTCTTCAGGCCTTAGCTGCTGAAATCACCGCCCAAACTATTGTTCCAGAACAGATCGAGAAACTAAGATCCATAAATTTGGAATTCGCAAGTTCTATTAAAAATGGACAAGTTTATCAGGCTATGGAGGTGGATGAGCAATTTCATAATTATATTGTGGAGCTCTCAGATAATCCTTATGTAGCTACATTTAATACATCTCTTCAGATTCACATTAGGCGATTTAAATACGTATTTTTAAAACAACCTATTACGGCTACACTAGCTTCAGTTGAAGAACATGATCAGATTATTAAAGCTTTTGAAGGCAAAAATAGCAACGATGCCCATAATTTAATGAAACAAAATTTTATTCGACCGATGCAGGAACTGAACGAAATACTTTGAAATGAGGGAAGAAACATGGAAAATAAAAAAGATCTTCGCATTCGAAGCAAGGTAATCAGTGAAGGTGCTAACCGGGTACCGAACAGAGCGATGCTGCGTGCAGTTGGATTTCAAGATGAGGATTTTAAAAAGCCAATGATCGGAATAGCAAGTACGTGGAGTGAAGTAACACCGTGTAATATGCACATCAATGATTTAGCGGTGCAAGCTAAGCGGGGCGCACGTAATAACGGCGGTGCTCCACTAATTTTTAATACGATTACCGTTTCTGATGGGATCTCGATGGGGCATGGCGGGATGTTGTTCTCGCTACCAAGTCGGGAAGCTATAGCTGATTCGATTGAAATTGTGACCGGAGCCGAGCGTTTTGACGGCGTTGTTGCAATCGGTGGGTGTGACAAGAATACGCCTGCATGTTTGATGGCTATTGGACGGATGAATATTCCTTCTGTTTATGTATATGGAGGAACCATTCAACCTGGTAATCTCGACGGTAAAAAAGTGGATATCGTTTCAGCTTTTGAAGCCGTTGGGCAATATCAAGATGGAAAAATAACAGATGAACAATTGCATAAGGTCGAATGCAGTGTTTGTCCAGGTCCAGGGGCTTGTGGGGGGATGTATACCGCTAATACGATGGCCGCAGCTGCAGAAGCAATGGGTATGTGTTTGCCTGGTTCTTCTTCGACATCAGCTATCTCAGCGGATAAAGCATTAGAATGCGAAGCAGCCGGTAAGCAGGTCATCTCACTTCTTGAACAGGAAATCTACCCAAGAGACATTATGACGAAGAAAGCATTTGAGAATGCGATCACCGTTGTTATGGCTCTAGGGGGATCAACCAACGCATTTCTCCATCTGCTAGCTATTGCGCACTCCGTAGAAGTGGATTTAACCTTGGATGATTTTGAACGAATTCGCTTGCGTGTTCCTCATTTGGCAGATCTGAAGCCAAGTGGTCAGTATGTCATGCAGGATTTGAATGATATTGGTGGTGTTTCCGGGGTAATGAAGCTATTGCTCGCTGAGGGATTACTTCATGGGGATTGCCTCACCGTAACTGGTAAAACGTTGGCGGAGAATTTAGCGGAAGCTGCTCCACTACAGAATGATCAAGAGATTATACGTCCACTCAATAATCCGCTTAAACCAAATGGACCACTGGTTGTGCTTCGAGGAAACCTAGCTCCTGAAGGCGCTGTTGCCAAAATGTCAGGCATGAAGATACAACAGTTTTCCGGACCGACAAAGGTCTACGATAGCGAAGATGAAGCGACAGAAGCGATCATGAATGATGAAATTCAAGAAGGGGACGTATTGGTCATACGCTATTGTGGACCGAAGGGTGGACCAGGTATGCCTGAGATGCTTTCCGTTACAGCACTCATTGTAGGGAAAGGTCTCGGTGGGAAAGTTGCTCTCATAACAGATGGTAGGTTCTCGGGTGGCTCGCATGGATTTGTAGTTGGCCATGTATCCCCTGAGGCACAAGTAGGTGGACCGATCTCTTTGCTCCAAAATGGAGATATTATCACCATCGATAGCGACATTCAGGAAATTAAGGTTGAATTGCCAGAAGAAGAGTTGGCCGCTCGAGCGCAAGCTTGGGTACAACCGCCACTGAAAGTGAAATCCGGTGTACTTGCCAAATATGCTAAATTAGTTTCCTCTGCTTCAAGAGGTGCAGTAACAGATTTGATGGAATAGACAATTAAACATTGATGCTACATATAAAATGGGAGGGGAGAAGCTACTACAACGAATGCATGAAGCGCGCTAAACAAAAAAACGCCAGCTTTAGAGATCAAGAATGTCGCAAGAAAAAGATGAAGAATTTAGTTTCATCATTTGAAAATGAAGTTCACCCCCTAGAATAGACATTGGATTAAACCCCTGAGTTTAGCCGATGAAATTCTAGGGGGTGTATTTTTGCTTGTACCGTTTCTCGACTTTCATTAATTGGGGGTTCGCTACGAATAGCAGGCAGGTTCCGGCTAGTGTTTGGATGGTCTAAATCTCGAATGAGTAAATATTGCCAATGCAGTCGCTAGCCCGTTAGGCAATCCAAACTAGCTGCTTTCAATTAAATTAAACTCTCGAAGAAAGGGAAACAGAAAAATGTCGAGGGACAAGAACATAGTCCGATTACCGATTAGATGAATATCTAAATAGTATCATGACAGAACTTATGGCGAGACAAAAGCACAATTCGCTTTCTGAAACCAAGAACTCAGTTCCATTGCTGAAAAAAATGACGCTGTCAAAGGTGAGTATAGTTATAAAGTTCTTGTCAAAAGAAACTTGGAGCCATGAAATTTATAAGGGTTACGGGTATACGAGCTCCTAAAACGAAACCCTTTTACTTATGTTCAAAATCTAATCTGAAATAACCCTGTATTCTGGTCCCAAAATGGAACAAGAGTTGTCGAGGGATAAGAATATGGCACGATTAGGAAAATAGCTAATCGGTTTTCCCTAGCTAATTCATGCATCTATCGCTCAGGATAGTGTAACTATGGCGATACGAAAAACTGGAACCGCAATCAATATATATTCGCAGATAAGGTTTCTTTTAAAACATCTTCAAATATAAAAAGAAAGTTATCTATTCTAAATAAGAATTAGTACTTTTTTGCAAACAATTTAATGACCATTCTTTATAAAGAATGATGCAAACATCAGTGATTGTTGGACAAGATTTAAATTTTTTCTTCTATTATAGATCTACTCTCATTTGTTCGTTAGTGCAGTTCAACATGTAGTGTTTTGATTCGGTCAGATAACAGGTACAGGAACATCAATTTGTACATTGCGATTGATCTCCTTAATGTACAAATTGTAGATAGGCGCTGGGGCACGTTTAATCTGTCAGCCATTAAACTATTTGAGCAGAAGAACTCGCATATACAAAACAAACATGAGGAGTTGCAACCGGGCAAAGTTCCTTAGAAGTATATAAAATGTTAGTGCGCGCTCCTCTGGTATCCTATACTTAGCAGCTATCATAACAAATTCTCGATGTTGGGTAGGATCACCCCCAGAAACAAGATTAAATCATTCTTCCACATATTACCTTGTTGATCGCTAGAAGGGAACCAAACGGTTCATTTTCGTTTACTAGTACAACTGGGCAAGTTCCAAACAGTCTTGTAATGCTCCAAGTCTTGTTCTGAAATTTTTGGATTATTGCTATATGTGTAACGATAGAATTCACAAATAGCTTTCTCTTTACATCTCTAAGTCTAAAGAGATGTATATTCCTTCATAGAAGATTGTGGTCTTAATCCTCTTTGTCTTATGCTACTAAATGAGATACCGCATAAAATAATAATCACTCCAAGCCATTGAGACCAACCTACAAATTCTCCTAGTACAAGAGAAGACATTATAACGGCCATGGGTAATTCAGATGCGGTCATAATTGTACCCATTCCTGAACCGATATGGGGCATACCTATGGAGTACAGAAGTGGAGGCAATACAACGCCAAAAACTCCGAGAACTAATCCATATGGACTCAATCCTGCCAGCACATCCAGGTTGAATAAGAAGGTTGGAGGGAAAACCACAAAGACAGTAATAACAGCTCCAGTTGAAAGAAGGGCGCTTTTCAATACGGGCGAAGTATCTTTCGCAACAGAACCACTGAGGAAAATAAATAAAGCGAAAGTTGAAGCAGCCAGTAGTCCCCAAATTGTTCCTTGCCACGATAACGAGAGATTTCCTTGAGAAAAGACGTTAGCCGCTAGTACGGAACCGAAAAGCAGTACACCAATCGAGATTAGTTTGCCCCCGGTAGGTTTTTTCTTCTGAAGGACCCATTCGTATAATGTTCCAATCCAAACAAACTGAAATAGTAAGACAATAGCTAGAGAAGCATTTATGCTCTGTAGTGATTGATAATAAAACATACCTGTCAGTCCAAAGGGGATTCCGGATAATAGAAGTTTTGTAATTTGCTTGAGAGTAAGGCTTCTCTTTTTGACAAAGATCACAAATATCCAACTTAAAACTGCACCAAAGAAATATTGTGCGCCAGTGACTTCTGGTGTTGAAAAGCCAGCGTTATAAGCCAGTTTAACAAATGTGGAAAGTATGCCGTAACAACAGCCTCCCAAAAATACAATAAGTGCATAATGCCATAATTTCATAAATATTCCTCCTTTTTTGCATACAAAAAAACCACACAAATGCGCATAGGCATTCGTGTGGCGAAAATAGAGATCACTCTCTAGAAAAATCCACATCCATCGGGTTTTAGTATTTCGTTCATTTCGGTATCAGTATAAAAGCAAAGGTTTGTTCTTGTCAATAACCTGTGACAGAGAATGAGGAGAAAAATTCAAAAGGAAACCTACACCTTCAGTAACAGTTGAGTACATAGTAATGTGCTTGTATAGCAAATATTCTAAAATTCATATGGAATATGTGAACTAAATTTTCTTTCATATATGAAATGTAAGTATGGTCATGTGAATACCTTTTTATAAGTCAAGTCCTAGTAAAAAAACACTTGCATTTTTTGAAAAAAGTGTTTTATTATTGTCCGCAAAGAGAGCTTGTACATCAACTGGGTTGTGACTGTTCAATCAGGCAATACCATTTCTGGCCAGAAAAGACGTACTTTTTGCTAACTTTTCACAAAATTTGAAGGCTGTTGACAAATTTGAAATTACTAAAATAGCCTTGCAGAATTGAGCGTCGTTGTGCAAAAAAACAGAACGCTGAACTTCAGCATGGAAATGATGTTTAGAGTCTATCCACTGGACAGCCATACAGTTTTTTTGATGCAAAGTCACAGCCAGAGAGGAAGAGCACTCATGAATTATGATCAGTTGGCCAAGGAGATTTTGTCTCGAGTTGGCGGTGTTGAAAACGTTAACAGCGTTGTTCATTGTATAACACGATTGCGATTTCAATTAAGGGACGAAGGAATGGCCCAAACAGAAGAATTAAAGAAACTGTCTGGGGTCATTACGGTCATGCAAAGTGGCGGTCAATACCAAGTTGTGATAGGGAATGAAGTTCCGGATGTATATAAGGCCATCACTAAACTTGGAAATTGGTCTGTAGAGGGTGAAGAGACTTTAAGTTCCGATGAAAATAAAACAGCCAAAGGAAATATCTTCAATCGTTTTATTGATATGATTTCAGGTGTTTTTCAACCATTACTTGGTTTGTTGGCTGCGACAGGAATGATTAAAGGGTTCAACGAATTGTTTTTGTCTTTTGGATGGATTTCGGAAACATCTGGAACGTATCAAGTGCTAAAAGCAACTGGAGATTGCCTATTTTACTTCTTCCCCGTATTTTTAGGGTACACTGCAATGAAAAAATTTGGTGGGTCGTCCTTTATAGGAATGGCTATAGGGGCATCACTCGTTTACCCAACGTTATCGAATTTAAGTGAAGGGGACCCTCAATACATTTTGTTTGGAGGGACAATTTTTGAATCTCCAATTCATATTACGTTTTTGGGTCTGCCAGTAATTTTAATGACGTATTCCTCCTCAGTCATACCCATCATTTTAGCTTCGTTCTCTGCATCTAAATTAGAAAAAGTTCTAAAAAGAGTTACACCACAAGTGGTACGAACGTTCTTGGTTCCCTTTTTTACGATGCTTATCATTGTCCCTGCTACTTTTTTGGTAATAGGGCCCATATCTACATGGGCAGGAAATTTAATTGGAGCGGGCGCTACTGAAATTTACGGATTTAGCCCTATTTTAACGGGTATAATAATAGGCTCCATGTGGCAGGTTTTGGTTATTTTTGGACTTCATTGGGGAATCATCCCCATCGCGTTGCTGAATATTGGAACACTTGGATCAGATCCAATTATGGCGCTTTCTTTTGGAGCTTCATTTGCGCAAATCGGTGTGGTTCTAGCGGTTCTGATCAAAACTAAAAATCAAAAAATAAAAGCATTGAGTGTACCAGCATTCATTTCTGGGATTTTTGGCGTCACGGAGCCTGCTATATATGGTTTAACTTTACCCTTAAGAAGACCATTCATTATGAGTTGTATTGCCGGAGGTATCGGTGGAGGTCTTTTGGGGTATGCTGGGTCAAAATTTTACATTCTTGGAGGCCTCGGTGTGTTCGGCTATCCTAACTTTGTAAATAAGGTAGCCGGTATTGATTTCAGTTTTTATATGTCACTCATTGCAACTGCCGTCGCCTTTATTTTTGGGTTTGTCTTAACCTACTTTATTGGTTTTAAAGATCCAACAGAGACGATATCAACCAATATTGCTGAAAAACAAGAATTCGTTCCTAATACAAGTCTATTAAATGACCAACCCTTTGAAATCGTTAGTCCGATGACAGGTACTGTAGTTAGACTCCAAGATATTAAGGACGAAACTTTCGCAGGAGAGTATATGGGCAAAGGGATAGCCATCCTCCCTACAATGGGACGTGTTGTATCTCCAGTAAACGGCATTGTACAAACGATTTACCGTACGAAACATGCTATTGGCCTTATCAGTGATGATGGAGTAGAAATACTCATTCATATTGGACAAGATACCGTTCAGTTAAAAGGTCAGCACTTCAATTCATTCGTGAAAGATGGGGATCGGGTTAAGGTTGGGGATGTCATTGTAGAGTTCGACTTGCTGGCGATCCAGGATGCCGGTTATCAAATGGTAACCCCCATTGTTATTACAAATACGTCCATGTATCACGACATTGTAGGAATTGCAAATGACAGGGTAGATGAAAAAGAACCGTTACTCAAAGTATATGCACAAAAATAGGGAGGTAATTGGATATGTTTAATAAAATCAATAAATTTCCGGATGGTTTTCTGTGGGGTGGTGCTACGGCTGCCAATCAAATTGAGGGGGCATACCTAGCTAATGGTAAGGGACTAACGACCATTGATCTGATGCCGAAGGGGCCTAAACGTGATCAGGTTTCGATGGGTAACTTAAATTCGTTTGAACCCGAGGAAGGCGAGATTTATCCTTCACACGAAGCTATCGATTTTTATCATCGTTATAAAGAGGATATCGCTCTTTTTGCGGAAATGGGCTTCAAATCGTTTCGAATGTCGATTTCATGGGCTCGCATCTTTCCCAATGGTGACGATGTAACCCCGAATGAAGCAGGATTGCAATTCTATGATGACGTGTTTGATGAACTTCTGAAGTATAATATTGAGCCTGTCGTTACTATATGTCATTTTGATTTACCTGTGAACTTGGCGAAAACGTATGGCGGTTGGAAAAACCGAATTATGATTGAGCTATTTGAAAAATACTCCAAAACATTGTTTGAACGCTATAAAACCAAAGTGAAATACTGGATGACATTTAACGAGATTAATATGTTATTGCATCTGCCTTATACAGGAGCTGGCATTATTTTTGAAGAAGGAGAGAATAAACAACAAGTTCTGTATCAAGCAGCGCATCATGAACTGGTTGCAAGTGCTCTGGCGGTTAAGGCTTGTCATGAAATTATTCCTAACGCCATGATCGGATGTATGTTGGCAGCTGGAAATGTGTATCCATACAGTAGTAATCCAGAAGATTACTGGGAAGTTATGGAAATGGAACGAGAGTCCTACCTCTTGATTGATGTACAATCTAAAGGGGAGTATCCCGGATATGCAAAACGCTTTTTCATCGAGAATGGAATTCAACTTCAGTTTGAGCCTGGAGATTTGGAAATTTTGAAGAAATATACAGTGGATTACATTGGTTTTAGCTATTATTCGAGCCGTTGTACCAGTGCTGATCCTGAAATATTGAAGAATTACACAGATGGGAATGTGTTTGGTTCTGTAATAAACCCTTATTTGGAAACCTCAGAATGGGGATGGACAATTGATCCAAAGGGCATGCGGATTACTTGTAACCAGTTACATGAGAGGTACAATAAACCATTATTTATCGTAGAGAACGGACTTGGTGCAAAAGATACTCTTCTGGATAATGATACCGTTGAAGATGATTACCGCATTAAGTATTTAGATCTTCACTTTGCAGAGATTGCTGAAGCAATAAAAGACGGAGTTGATATTATAGGGTATACAAGTTGGGGACCGATCGATCTTGTGAGTAACGGTACCGGCGAGATGAAAAAACGGTATGGGTTCATTTATGTCGACAAAAACAACGATGGCTCTGGCACGCTTCGAAGAATCAGAAAGAAAAGTTTTCATTGGTACAAAGACATTATTGCTAATAATGGGGCAGGGTATTTCCTTGATTAATTGATCGGTAGTATTCGCGTGTTAATTTAATGAAGCAGTATGACAAAAACATTTCAAGTATGTGTGCTAAATAAATACTTGAGGGGAAACAAGGCAGGCCACATAAGAGAATCTCTATATGTGGTCTTCTTTTAACTCCAAAAGACTTTGAGATGTATAATTCAATGTCCTCAGATCAATGTCGGAGGACAAAAACATTGTTCCATTCAAAGTCGCTATTATAGCAGCTTTTTTGATTTAAGGAACCCAAGTTCTTGTTCCAAGCTGAGGAAATGAGCATTGTGTCATTTTGGATTAGACAGTCACCTAAATAGTATTATGATGGATCTTCTATTGCGAGATAAAAGCCACATTAATATAAGACCTCGCTTGATTAACTATTTGTATCCGGAACTCATCAAGTTCCATCGAATATCACTATTTAGAAAATGAAGAAGTGTTGGCTGACAAATACGTTTGCCCATATTAACATGAAAGCCCAAACGTAATATTTTATACACCTCAATCTGTTGCGATGCTGATCAGAAGAAGCATCCAGGATGATTAAAAGAAAGTATTACAAAAATCAGTTGAAGCATATGTGAAGAGATTAAATTTACAGAGCCGTTAATCAGTGCAATGATGATTAACGGCTCTTGGTTGTGGCAAAAAGATAAGAAGAGGAAGGCAATGGAACATTGTTCTTGTCCCGAGCCAAGGACAAGAACTTGTACCGATTGCCGTATTGGACAAGAACATGTTCTTAGGAGAAATTAATTAGACAAGATTTGTTGGGATTGGTCTTCAGGGGATGCGAACGATGCTGACAATTTGGTGCAGGAAATGCAAGGAAAGTTTTTTATTTACGATAGTATTTAACTCGAAGGGAGGGAGAACGATGGATTGGTTGGAGAGGATGAAAAGTTCAATCGATAATATCGAAACAAATTTGGAGAACAATATCTCATATGATGAAATAGCGCAGATAGCTTGTTGCTCTACCTATCATTTTCAACGAATGTTCCCTTTCATTAAAGGAATCACGTTATCCGAGCACATCCGACGTCGTCGTTTGACATTAGCGGCTTTTGAACTGCAGGCAAACGATGCGAGGGTAATCGATGTTGCTATGAAATATGGATACCAATCGCCGGAAGCGTTCGCACCGGCGTTTAAGAATCTCCTTGGGACTATGCCGATATCTGCGCGCGATAAAGGCGTTTCCTTAAAAGCCTATCCTCGAATGTCCTTTCATATCTCAATAAGAGGAGATGTCGAGATAAATTACTGGATAGAACAAAGAGGAGCTTTCGAGATGTTCGGCGTTTTGTCTTGTGAGTCAGGATTTACAAATGTCATTTACTGATGTTCCTCAGTTCCGTAAGAAATGTGATGAGGACGGCAGTATGGATCTAATGAACGAGTTACTATGGCGGTTTGGTAATACCGTGCTGCATGCTGCCTTATATGACCATATGTTAAACGTTAACGGTATTGATCTTGCTTATGACAGTTATAGCGATGAAAAGCATGGAACCATTCTGCTGATTGCCGGGCTGGGAACACAAATGATCCGATGGACTGTTCCATTTTGTGAGATGCTGGTGGCAAAAGGATACAGGGTAATTTTTTTTTTAATCGGGACACAAACTTATCTACCTATTTTAGCCATCACACTACACTGGATTTTTAAGCCCTCGCCAGAACACTTATGTCAGGACAACGCCCGAAAATTCCTTATACGCTTGAGGGTATGTCTGCCATCACAGCTGTTTGAAGCCGTTGGGGAGGAATTGAGCGGATCGCTCGGCACAAGGGTTAACCGATTGAAGGGGGAAGCAAGCATAACAAACATATCCTCAACGTGAATAGTTTAATTTACAAAGCTAATAATAACCAGGAAATATTTCATTTTGTAAGGAGGAAATTCAGGTGAAGGCAGATGCAGTCTTTGAAGGCGGGGGGGTCAAGGGAATTGCTTTTGTGGGAGCCATAGAGGTGATGGAGGCTAGAGGCTATACTTGGAACAAAATTGCAGGTACTTCAGCTGGAGCGATTGTTGCGACATTGTTAGCCTGCGGTTACAACAGTGCTGAAATTCGGAATTTGATGAGCTCGCTAGATTATACTAAGCTGCTGGGACGGACAGGAATAAGCAGGTTGCCTCTGTTTAACAAGACCCTTCCATTCATATTTGACTCTGGAATCTATAGCAATCACATTTTAGAGCAAGTGATGACAGATTGGCTGAAACGTAAGAACATTGTAACGTTTGGAGATCTTCCAGAAGGAAAGCTTTCCATTATCGCCTCGAATATAAGTAATGGTAAGATCGTCGTTTTTCCTAATGATTTGCCTCATTACGGACTGAAAGCATCTGAATTTCCAATTGCTGCAGCTGTGCGAATGAGCACAACACTGCCTTTCTTTTTTAAACCTTATCTATGGCATACGCCATTACAGAAGAAACCGTATTATATGCTGGATGGAGGCATGCTCAGTAACTTTCCGATCTGGCTCTTTGATGTGGAGGGGATTCCACAGTGGCCGACCTTTGGCTTCCGGCTGTCAGAAAAGCGTACGTATGCCCAATCTATGGATATCAACGGTCCGGTTTCTTTACTCAAAGGAATATTCAAAACGATGTTACAGGCCCACGATCAAAGACATGTAGATGAACATACGGAAGAACGAACGATGTTTATTCCTACTGGAAAAGTAACAACGACGAAGTTCAATTTGACGGAAGAAGACCAGCGTTTCTTACTGCAATCAGGACATGTTACAGCAACGAAATTTCTGGAAAGTTGGAATTTTGAAACGTACAAGAATAAATTCAGACAAAATCATGCAATCACACCGATGGAACTTTACTTTGCAGAACAGCAGGAGGGACATAAAATTTACCAATAACTATGATTTTCCCATGATGTATAACATAAAGAAACCATCATGACCACTCGGTGAACGGGTGGTCATGATGACTTAACATTGCCTATATCCTGCCTATTTAGAATAACGGATAGGGGGGTCATCCAATATCATAGATCCCTTTTTGCTTAACCAACAGCCTTCTTTATTACCCAGTGTACATTGATCCCCTTTAGTTTGCTTCGCAATAACTGTACTAGCTAGACCCTCTTCAAGTTCCTCTATATTCATCGTCGCGCCTAATGAAATAAACTCATTTCCATCACGGAGAAGAAGTGTCGGGTAGCTGTTTACTCCAAGGCGGTGTACTTGGGCAAACTCTGCGTGTGCCTCGGCAATTGCCGCTGGATCATTCAGTATTTTCATCACTTCATCAGCATCAAGGTTTTGCTACAGCGCAATTTTAAAGTAGTCTGTGGATTGCTAAGGCTTAAGCCATCTTTGAGGAAAGGAAGCATTTTATATGGTTCTTGCTAGCTTTGATCCGCCAGGTAATTTGGATGACTATAACAATATTTTAAATCAGCTTGAGGCATGGAGTGAATACATCAATGAAGTATTCACTTCTGCTGTTCAAGAAAATGAAGATGTACTTAGCCAAGGCAAAAGTCAGTTCTATAATCCTTTGGGGGCAAGTATGTTTGATGCGTCAGAAGATGCGACCATTGCATGGCCAGCTTTCCCCAAAATCCTATCTGAAGATTCAATGTTAACATGGAGGCAGGCAATGGCAACTGCCGACAAACGTCCTGCACCAGGAGAGTCTCGAATTCATGACGAGTATTTGGAATGGTTTGTGGAATACGACGAAGAAAGTAATAAAATTAAAAGAGTGACATTTACGTGCGAGGGTCCAGAATATTGGCAGGCAATGGCGCATGGACACCCATTTTCATCTATGAATTGGAGAATTAACGCTCTTGGTGATAAACAGAAAGTTCTTGAATTATACCGCCAATATGTTTCTCCTAATGTACAGCACGATGATCTGTTCCCAGAAGGCCAATATGATCCTTTGAATAAATGGAATACGAGTCATGGAGCAATGACGCACCCTGCTAATACATTAAGTGCTGAGATTAACTTGGCAGCTGATGCGACCAAACTTCGGAAAAATGGTGAAGGAGCGATAATTAGCGATCAGAATGAACTAATACGTTGTGCTAAATATGGAATTGAGAAGCGGGCAAGTGACCCCCTGATCGGTGGCGAAGTTAATGCACTGGCACGACAGGGTGCACTGATTACTCTGAAGAATCCTGTCGGGCTCTACATGTCTGAGCCGAACACAAGTGGTTGGACTTCACCTGACAACAGCGATCCACTAGATTATTGGAAGGTAGTGCGTGGTGGTCCAGGGTTTGCGGTAAGAGCTGTGTATGAGGTGCCTTTGAACAAAGAGTTCCTTGTTGGTGATATTGAGATTGGAGGCAGACCTATTGAATTCGGTGGGCAAATTGCTGAGCACCTTTTTGTCAGATTGATCGGCTCATATTCCCGCCTGGGTGGAGAAGCCAGTGAGGCCCAAACGTGTACTAATCAGGGTATGACTTCCCAAATGATAGCTGAGTCGGATATGGGAGATGAAACACTAGGAATACTGAGAAACCGTAGGAGGGAGGTTGGTATAAATGGTAGACGGGCTGGAAGAACCATTACTGGATATCAATGAGATACAAGGTAATTCGGTACCTGGTTTTAATAAGGACTACCAGAGATTTCTATTCTTCGATATTTTTGAACCCGTATTGGCAAAGCGGTGGCTTAGTTATTGGACCCCATATGTCTCGACGGCACAAGGAGTAATTCAGTTCAACCGGCTTTATCAATTAATGCGGGAAAGACGTGGCGAAGAGCCTGACGGGATCATGGCAACGTGGTTGAAAAAAAGTAAAACTACTTATATATAAGAAAGGCCTATATACATATGTACAAAATACGAGTTTTGTGAAACAGTACTAATGATTTAAAAGCTGCACAGTGATTTTTACCCCTGTACAGCGAATTCTTTATATTTTTCGAATTAGTCCCAAACTAATTTTTCGAATTAGTCCCAAACTACTTCTGTTCCTGCTACAAAGTCATGAATCGCACGTCGATCCTCACGCAGACCGACCATAAAAGCACTCACAATAACTCCGATACCCAAAGTTAATACGTACACAAGTCCAGCTACAACAACTCGCATCAGCATCGTACCAATTTTTGGCGGTTCGTGTGTATCGTATTGGCGGATTCGAATTCCACATATGCGTTTGCCTATGGTTCGACCATACCAGTAAACTGGTAATAAAATTGAGTATAACGCACTAAGTAGCTTGGCAATCGGCTCATCCGTATCAAAGTTACCCGTCAGCACACCTGCAATAATCACTAACGGAATTGAAATAATAAGACTATCCAATACACCTGCTCCTAATCTAATCCAAAAACCTGCTTTATACAAAATGCTTTCCTCCAAACTACAATTTTAAACTAAATGGCTAATTTACTTCATGAACTCCCTTCATTAAAATATCTAACTTTATGTACACAACCCAAATAGTATAACAGAAAATTTTACCTTTTTACGATAAAACTCCTAACTCATTTTAATTGCATCCTTTGTGAATTTTATAACAAACTATCGAATTAACTTAACCGCTGTTCATGTTCACTAACTACTTACTCTTACATAATCCTTTCTAACTGAGCCCCTAATGAAAACACCATAATAATTATGTAAACCAAGAAGGCTACTCAACATTTGTTAAGTAGCCTTCTGTTCGTTCTGCATCTGCCCTCTTCGCCAAATCTTATTCTCCACAATGGCATAAACTAAACCGGCGATGGCAAATATCCATATCGATGTCATTCGGTTCAGATGGTATCCATTCACGAAATATGGATTGTACATGAGATCAAAAACCCACAGCCCGCCCCATCCAAACCCAATCATATAGATGAAAGTTCTCACCATAGGAAAGCATACATATTTCCGCAACAACCATGAGATCGGGCTAATAATAACAACATAAAAAGCGACTAAATAGTGACCGAATCCCAGGATAAGCGAAAGAATATATATTAATCCCCCTGCATTGCGTAAGCCGTAATACTCTGTCGTTGTAATATGGTACCCTTCAACCCTTTCAAGAACGAGATATGCAGTCAAGCTTATCCCTATAAATATAAGTCCTAATACCATGTACCGTTGAACCGCGTTCACCAACATCAGATCACCCCAATGTCTAAACGCAGCCAGAACCGCTCAAGTTACATGATTTCGAACAAATTCCACAATTCCACAATTAACATAGGCGTTGTTAGGTTCTGTTAAAAGTTAAATTTAATCTATCGTTTCAATTGCTCTAATCCAACGACTACTTCTGTCCTTCCAGAATCATCGTACCCAAACGGTCCATAAGCTCCATTCTCCCCATCGCTGTGTACGAATAATTGTAATTATCGACATTGGAGATTTTATAGATCTTTTCATTTTTCACTGCGTTCATGTTATTCCAAACCTTGCTGTCTACCATCTTATTCTCGCTATTCTCCATTAATAACAGACGATCCGGATTAACGGTAGCCAAAGCCTCCAGTGCGATCTGTTTACCGCCCCAGCCCTCTGGATCAGGGATCCCCTCTGTGCGCTTGAGGCCCCATTCACCGTATAACATCTCAGCTGCCCCTTTATTGGAATAGATGACTAGGTTGTTTGGATATGTCTCAATTACGGCAAAGGATTCACCATGTACAGCCGCCTCCAGCTTTTGTTTCCACTCTGCAGATTTCGCATCATACTTGGCCAGATATTCATCTTTCTTGCTTTCTTCTCCAAACGTATCTGCCAAGAATGTCAGGCGTTCTCTCCAATCATAGTAAGAGTAAGGCAATGCAATTGTAGGTGCAATTTTAGATAAAGTTTCATATTGATCCGTGTTGAAATCCTTCCCCAAGATGATCAGATCCGGATTGGCTCCTGCTATTGCTTCAATGCTAAACGGTGAACCATACCAGCCCAGATTAACGATATCTGCACTCAGATGATCCTTAATGGTTGGTGTGATTTCCTCCGGGTTACCGTAATCCGCGCTCATCGTGGCCACAGGTGTTTTCCCAATGATCAGTAGCTCTTCTGTAGAGCCGGATAGATCAACAATGCGCTCTGGATTCAAAGGGATCGTAATCTCTTCTCCATTCGGGTTGGTAATCACTTTGGTCGTTGCTTGTGCAGTTCCCTCTGAGGAGCTGGCCACTTCACTGGTGGTCTGGGTCGTTCCACAGGCCGCCAAGGTGAGCATACAACATAGTGCAATCCATACAGGAATTCGTTTAAACATCGTTGTCATTCTCCTTTTATGTCAGTTCATTAGCCACATTAGGCTTATTTGCTTCAGTTACTTTATCTATCTCATCGAACTCATTATCCGTTTACTTTTACCTGCCAGCCTTCTGCATCCTGTTGTAATTGCCATAGACGAGCGTAGATGCCTGAGTAATCTAACAATTGCGCATGTGTTCCCTGCTCTACGAGCTGACCATGGTCCAATACAAGGATCTGATCGGCATTCTGAATGGTCTTTAATCGGTGTGCAATCAAAATAACCGTTTTATCCGCGACCAATTCATTAATCGCTTGCTGCACCGCGGCTTCGTTCTCCGGATCAAGTGAAGCGGTGGCTTCGTCGAGCAAGACGATCGATGCATTTTTCAACAAAGCACGTGCAATGGAGATCCGTTGCTTCTCCCCACCAGATAACGTCGATCCACCCTCGCCAACGAGAGTATCGTACCCTTGAGGCAGACCGGAGATAAATTCATGACAACAAGCTCTGCGTGCTGCCTTTTCAATCTCGTACTGCGTAGCGTCTTTCTTCCCTACACGAATGTTGTTGCCGATTGTATCCTGGAACAGATACACGTCCTGGAAGACCACAGAGATATCCTGCAACAGCTTCTCGGGGTCCATCTGATCAACGGGTCTGCCGCCAATGCGAACGGTTCCTTGCTGTACATCCCAGAAGCGGGCAATGAGACGTGTGACTGTACTCTTACCACTACCGGATGGGCCAACCAAGGCAGTAATGGTATGCGGCTCAATCGTAAACGACAAGTCTTTCAACACAGGCTGCTGATCATCATATCCAAAGGTCACCTGGTCGAACGAAATGGCCTGATTAGGCTGTATATCTCCCTTTCCTGCCATCGGTGCTTCCTGCTGCACATCCATAATGCGCCCTGCGCTATATGCGGAGTACCGCATCTCCCCATAACTCATCAGTACAACCGTTAACGGTTCAAATACCTTCGTGCCCACCAGCAAAAACAACAGAAATACCGGTAACGACAACTCACCGCCTGCAAGCAAATAACTGCCTACCAGAATCATCCACGTAATCCCTGATCTTGCGAGCAACATCGCCCCCATGATCATCGGTCCCATGATACCTTCCAACCGAATGGAAGCTGATTTCAATTCGTCAAAAGAACGACGCAGCCGTTCAAAACGTTTGCCCCCCATATTGTGGGCCTTAATCTCACGAATACCGCTCAGATACTCCTGAAGTCGACTGGCGGCTTCGTTTTTGGCTCGAACATGGTTCTCACTCAGTCGTGCCTGAATGGAATCCGTAAGCCATAACAGAGCCACACCTAAGGGAACCGCAACAAACATGGCTACGGCCATTCTCCAATCCACCAACAGAAGTCCGCCAAAAGCAAGTACCGGAAGCACAATCGCACTGATCAGCTGCGACAGATTGTGAGAGATCGTATGCTCGACCTGACCATAATCACTCAGGATCAGGTTCGTCAGATCCCCAGGATCACGTTTTCCGAAGAATCCTAGCGACAGATGGCGAATATGTTCGGCCAGCTTTAACCTTCCTGAGGCCGCGAGGCTGTATGCTGCCCGATAGGTCTTGTCATAGAGCGAAGCATAAGCTGCATACTCCACTAGAAGCCAGGCAAACAGGATGCAGCATACAACCCACATTCGGTTGATATCCAGTCCTTTGTCCGGATCAGCAAAAGACTTATATATCGTATTGAATATGTCCACAAGCAGCGCCGCAGGAACAATCTTTGCAATCCCGTCCAGAATCGCTGCAATTACCGAAGGAAGCAGACTACGCGGGTTACCCCCAGATATATTGTATAAATAATTCTTCATCGTCCTGCACCTCCAAGCTTCCAGGAAGCCGCACTGATATGGGCCTGCCACATGTGCTCATATACTCCGCCTAATGCACGCAATTGATCATGTGTCCCACGCTCAGCAATTGTCCCTTGCCGGATCACAAGAATTTGCTCTGCTGCACGAATCGTTGTTAGACGATGAGCAATAATCAGTACCGTTTTGCCTTGAACCAATTGGGCCAGACCTTGCTGGATCTTGTGTTCATTCTCTGCATCCGCGTAGGCCGTCGCTTCATCCAAGACCAGAATGGGAGCATTTTTAAGCAGTGCTCGTGCAATTGCAATTCGCTGTGCTTCACCGCCAGATAGATACGTACCGTCTTCTCCGATTTGGGTGTCATATCCGGCATCCAGTTTCTCAATGAATTCATGACAGCAAGCAGTTTGAGCCGCAACTATAACGTCCTGTCGTGAAGCTGATGTATTGCCCATCCGAATATTTTCTTCAATTGTATCGTAGAACAGATGTACATCCTGAAATACAAAGGACACGGTATCCATCAGTTTCTCCGTACCCATCTCCTGAATCGGAATTCCACCAATCGTAATCTCACCTTCCTGTACATCCCAGAAACGAAGCAATAGATTCGCAATGGTTGACTTTCCTCCACCAGAAGGTCCGACAAGTGCGGTCATCTCTCCTGCGTTGGCTACAAAATCAACCTGATCAAGTACAGGTTTATATGCTTCGCTCTCCTTACGTTCATAAGCAAAAGATACCTGACGAAAGGCAACCTCATATGTATCCGGAACTTTGGGCAACTCAGGTTCTTGTACAACCGACTCGGCAAACACCGATTCTATCCGTTTCTGTCCTTCCACAATCTCTCGCATCCCACTACCCAGATACATTAACTTCAATAACGGAGCAGATAGACTCGGGGTAATGATTAGAAACAGAATAAACGTGATCGCAAACGACTGATTGCCTGCATTTCCACTCGACAGCAGAATACCCACCGGAACGATGAAGGTAAATAACGAGATCATAATTACAAAAAACAGCCCGTAGGATGTTTTACACAAATCAGTTATTTTCAACGAAATATCCCGGTACCGCGTCACCGCCTGTTTGAACGTTAGAAACGAATCAGCTGTAATGCCAAATACTTTCACTGCCGGCATACCTCTCACGTATTCAACACCCGTCGCATTCATCTCTTCGATGGCAAGTTGAAAATCACGATAAGCCTGACGGCCTTTTTCGCTGCGGAAAAGGCGACTTTGGAGCCAGAACCCTATTCCAATCGGAACCAAAAGCGTCAGCGCCATGCGATAATCGAGCCAGAACAGATATCCCAAGAGCATCAGTGGAATAACGATCGCACTTACCAGGTCCGGCAACTGATGGGCGATAAATTTCTCGATTTTCTCCACACTGACTTCGATGATCTTCTTGAGCTCACCGGTTGCCGTCCGGGTGTGATACCCCATGGGTACTTTGGCAACATGTTCCGCAAGTCTCACTCTGAGCTGGTACAAAATGTTGAACGCAGCAATGTGTGAGCACATCCCCCCGATATAGAGCGCAACAAGCCCTGCAATCAGGGCTACGAACGCGACCATCCCCCAATAGATCAACAAATCTTTGTCCATGGCAGATGGTTGGCCCGCATGCGCTAGCAGTTCCTCGACGATCTTATACACTCCGACAAAAGGAACAATCTGCAACAGACTCGCCAGGATCGAGAAGATACTTGCTGTAGTAATCAGCAGACCTTTGCGCTCCTTCGTTACTTGCATTAGTCCCGACACTTCAGATGTGTTGTTCATCTCATCCCTCCTGATATTAATAATCATTCTCAATATAGCGCAGTGCTATATACGCACATTAATATCTCATAGAGCCCTGAATGATCACTACCTCTTCACGGAGCAATAATACCTCATCACGGATTATTGTTGTCTCACAGCATCTTATAAGCCCTATTGGACATATGACCTCGTCGCGTAACTTGAGAATGACTGGTGAAGTATTTACATTCTCGCCAAGCAAAGAAAATTGTTGTTGGAGAAAGTTTTCGTTTTTGATTGTATAGATAAATATGACTTCTTTGATCTGTAACTCCCGTAATATTTTCCATTTCGTATGGATAAATATGTGAAGTAGTTACTTACATCATTTAACTGCCGCCTATTGAACTCAACTATAAGTATGTTATATTAAATTTTATAATGCTATAACATACAAAAGGAGTGATGCAATGCAATCGCCAGTATTAACTATTGGAGAACGGTTAAAAGAAATACGAGCAACGAGAAATCTTACACTTGAAGATGTTTCTAAACTTACTGATGTAAGTAAGCCTATGCTTGGACAGATTGAAAGAGGACAGTCTTCACCAACGATTACAACTCTTTGGAAAATCGCAGTGGGCTTAAAAGTTCCTTTATCTTTATTATTGGAAGAGCTAGAAGATGAGTGCAATGTGGTTGATACACGGTCCAAAGACGCTATCATTGAAAATGATGGAAAAATGAGAGCATTTCCTGTTTTTCCTTTTGACCCTACCCGTAACGTTGAAATATTTTATATCGAATTTGATCCTGGATGTCACCATCCATCTGAAAGGCACCTTGATGGTGTGGAAGAATATGTTTTTGTGGTACAAGGTATGTTAGAGCTGGTAGTCAACACAAAAAAAATTGTTCTAAAAGAAAATCAAGCACTCCGCTTTCGTGCTAATGTTTTTCATTCCTATAATAATCCCTATCAAGAACCATGTGTCATTTACAACATGATTTTTTACCCAAGAACATAGGCAAGTTTCATCTATAATCTTCTAGAAAATATTTAAAAATGAGGTGTGATGATTATGGCAATTGAAAAAGTAAAAGATTTTTTTAAACAATATGGTATGGATTCTGAAATTATCGAATTTGAAGTATCTAGTGCAACCGTGGATTTGGCTGCAACTGCATTAGGTTGTGAGCCAGAGAGAATCGCAAAAACACTTTCTTTTATGGTGAATGGACAAGCTGTTTTAGTAGTTGCTGCCGGGGATGCAAAAGTGGATAACAAAAAATTCAAAGAGTATTTCAAAACAAAAGCAAAAATGCTTTCTCCTGATGAAGCCATTGATATGGTTGGTCATGCCATTGGAGGTGTTTGTCCATTTGCTATTAAAAATGATGTTTCTGTTTATCTAGACATATCTCTAAAACGTTTTGAGACAATCTATCCAGCTTGCGGGAGTAGCAATAGTGCTATTGAACTTACAATAGAACAATTAGAAAAATACTCTAGTTATTCAGAGTGGATTGATGTATGTAAAGGATGGAATGATTGATTTATAGTAGTTCTATATGGGGTAGCGCCAACATTTTGACTGTTATATAAGCTAAGCATCAGCGGACATTTGCTTAAAGCAGGAAAAATCCGCTGTCTTTGTGCCTTAACGTCCCTAGCGTATATTTTCGTTAAAATGTTGGCTGTACCCTCAATCACTCATGGAAAGCTTTCCAGAACGAACCTTCTGTATTAATGATATCCTTGATCTGGACAAAAGGAATCGTAAACGTTGGAAACCCTGCCGCATAGGGTGCGATATCATACGGGTTGAAGTAGAGATGAAGAGCATCCGCTGTGACAAAAAACGGCTGCTCCCCACTAATCCCCGTATAGGTGTCCGGAAACACATACGAGTATTGAGGATCATTTTTGATCTGATCCCCCACAATCTGGCTCAACACTTTTACATAGTCACTATTCGGTTTAAATAAATCCTTTAGCTCATACAACTGACCATTTGTCAGATTAATGATCGCATAGATCATCGTAGGCATACCATGCGCTGCACCCGCCGGGTAGTTATAACCTGTGAGTTGCAGTTGCAGCAATTGTTGCTGATAAAACGTAACATCAAAATCACCTGTATACGTATAATCCAGCTGCTGATCGGCAGGGATCGGTTTAACCTGAGAGAGTTGCTTCAACTTGGCATTCAGCGCAATTTGCTCCGCTTGGTTCGTTAATCCCTCCACCTGCGGATAATATACGAGGTAGTCCCTGTTTGGTTTGTACTTCTCTTCGCGTACACGGTACGGTGGATGAAGTGGAACGATTGTATTTTGCCGCCAGATGATCTGTCCTGCCCGATTCACATACGATAAACGCTGGTCTACATAGGCCTTAATCAGATCTGGTGCCACGACCTCCAGCGTACCCGAACCTTCTACATGGGGATACCCAGCGGCAGGTCTTCCACTCAAATCCAACAGATAGGTCTGTCTTCCATCCGATGCGGAAGCAAGGCCGTTTTTGTAATTGCCTACTTCGCGATATAGGAACTCCGTAAGCCTTCTACCGTTGGTATCTGCAATCGCATACACTGAGCCGATATAAGGTTGCTCCGGGTTAATCGCTTGCCCCAGCGCATAACGATGCTCGCCTAGTTCGCGGATGTCATTATAGGCGGGTTGAATGATAAACGATCCTTGCGTATTAATAACACCGTAGATCGATTTGTAGTCCTCTGCTGTATTAACGATCGCTTGCCCGTTGTTAAAAGGAAATGCCGATGAAAATTTGGGCTGAATACGAATATTACCCCGTTCGTCGATGTACCCATATTTGCCCGAGGTTTCTTTTTGAAAAGCAAGCAGTCCATCCCCTAGTGGTCCCACATAGGCATATGGATACGTTGCGAGCCGATGACCATTGCGATTAATGAGTGCATATTCATTGTCCTTAATCTGCACAACCGCTTTACCATCTTGAAAATCATTCGCAGAAGCGAACTGTGCAGGTATCACCTCATTGCCCGACGCATCCAAATAACCATACCGACTCACCGATCCATCTGCCTGACCAGGATTAGAATCGTAAAATAATGCTCGACCGTCGTTCATATTCGAGATATACGGGTACGCCCGTTTGGTCAGGACTGTACCTTGTTCATTAATCATCTTAAATCCTTGAGAATCAATTGTTATCGCCCGTTCTTCGGAAAAGGAATTGATGGAATCGTATACAGGTTGAACGACATACTGTCCCTGAAGGTTAATAACGCCGGCACGACCACCCTTCACAACCACAGCCAATCCATTGGGCTGAAACTCTTGCGCGTCATCCAGTACCGGCTCAAGCCGAATGTGGCCTTGTGCATCCATATACCCCCAACGCGTCCCACTCGTGGTTCGAACGGAGATTGGATATAACCATGTCGTTACCCGGGCATGGCTTATAGGGACCATCGCCTGCTTAATTTTCTTTTCCAACTCTTGTAGTACCTCTCTGGAAGGATACGCTTCCGGGAAGCTGAGTGCCTTCTGAACTGAAGCGAGAGCTGCCGGATACTGGCCCGCGTGGTACTGAGCATCCGCAAGGTAATACCAGTAAAAGATATAATCAGGATATTGTTGGGTTAGTTGCTCGTAATATTGCACCACTTTGGGATAATAGGTTGCATATACGTCCGGTGCAGGAACCCATTTCCCATTCTGCCATCGTATAATCTCCACACGATAGGCTTCCCCTGTGTCATGTATCCAGAGTGCAATCTCCACTTTCCCATCTCGGCCATGCGGACCAGGCATATCTATAATCTCTGCATAGCTATAGTATAGATCGTCAGGCGCCAGATCTTTGAGCCCGGATTCCGTCCACTCATATACGGCAAGCTTAGACCAGATAGAACCAATCCGCCAACCGATAATGAGATTGTTCCTAGCCGTTGAAGTTACAGGGGCTGCGGTCATTAAAGTCACTCCATACCCCAATCCCTTAATTAGTGCCATCTTGATCCAATGTCCTTGAACAAATTTCAGAATGAGCAAATACAGCTCACCATTCAACTGATAGACTGCAGCAATCTCCGGCATACCGTCACCGGTAAGATCGGCCGCATAGATCGCTGGATGTTGAACAGGTTTATCAATAGTGACGACCGTTGCACCAGCCGGAATATGTTGATTCACAATCTGCGTTAACAGCGGTTCGCTCATGGACATCTCAGTTTCCTCCCTTATGACCGCATTCGCCTAATGGTATGCGTCATAAATCGGGATATGACATGTAATTCATTTTATATAAGTTGAACTAAAGAATATTCACACTTACCACTCCGATGACAGAACAACCTTCTGATTGCACTTATTCCCCGATTCTTTGATTCACCTTTTAAATATTCTTCTTACAAAGTCACTTTTTCTCCATTGATTAGCAGGTAGCTCACATCATTCACCGGAATGGTCTTAGGGGAAATCCACTTAATGAGATCCTGATCCAGCTGGAGGAAACCGGATTCGCCAGTCAACTTTGTACCATCCTTCAGGTGCACTTCAATACTCAGATCCTCCATCCGAATCATACTCAGTGCCTCACCTGTAAGTGTGACACCAACCGGGGAAAGAGTAACATTTGCCTGTAAGCCTCCATTTGTATCAAGCTGAATGTTTCCTGTTTTACTCAAAGCATTTTGACTCAAGTTAAAAGTAGTTTTCCAATTTCCTCGCACAACTTCACTAATACTCGTAAAGCTGCCTTGAAGTCTCAGCTTATCTAAATCGTCAACAGCAGACAGATCATACACAAACTCCTCATAATCTCCTCCGTACCCGACCCCATCTTTCATATAATGTCCATAGCTAATGGAATATTCAGGTATATCGAGCTTTCGACCTTGCTCATCCGTGAAGTAGAAATATCCATGATTATACTCGCCAATCTCATTATTCGGATTAATCTGAATGTGTAACTTGCCCTCCACAAAACCTATATTGGAAATATGCATCCAATCAATACCCTCAACGGGGACATTCGTTACATCCTGATGCAGTACGGGAATTGGATCGGTTTCCAATTGAATATCGGTTGTACCTCCCAAGCCACTTATACGATCTCGCTCCATGATTTCATAACTATTGTTTTGCTTTTCTTGTAACAACTGCTTCCAGTCCACTTGTACGTTGTAACCATCTTGTCGAGATGCACCTGACATCAGCGTATTGATCTGAACGGTAATCCGATTTTTGCTGACTTTTCCTTGAATGAGGAATCGGACAATAGCTGTTTGATTCGCATCATCATAATGAATAATCTGAGCGTTGTTTGCATTACCTCCGGTTACTCTGTAATCATATACATCCAGTGTATCGTCAATGCGATGACCCGTCAGATCCGATAATGAAACATAGATTTCCGTTGTATCTCCGTCCCTGACAGCACCTATAACCTCCATTCGAATCCCTTGATCTTCACTCACCTGATGAACAGGCTGAAGAATGCCAATCCGATCTGCACCTAGAAAATGAAGAATAGAAGGCAGGTCAATGATGCCCACCGATGCAGCTGCCCCTGTCACAAGACATAACGATAACGCAGCGGTTACAGGAACATAGATGGCTTTGCGATACTTTCTTCTCCTATTCATGGACTTCTTGGTCTGTGCGGATGGAGCGGATGGATATAATACAGGTGGATAAAATGATGAATCTGATCTCGTAACGGTTGGTGGTTCATTCAGCGCCAATTTATCATAGAACAACTTTTTAATATTAAAGAGGTTCTGCTCAGTGAATTCTTTTTCGGATTTTCGCATTTGATCCCCTCCTTTATTTCCTGTTCATCCACCATGTCCTCAATCGTTGCCTGGAGCGATAAAGCTTGTTATGGACTTGCCTAACGTGTAGGGACAATGCTTCTGATATCTCATGGGGTCTCTGTCCTTCGTAAAACCGACGTTTCATAATCTCACGTTCCGGTTCTGGAAAAGATTCAATCATTTGATTAAGTTCCGTATATGTCTCTTTACTGACCATCTGAACCAACAAATCATCCGTTTGCACCGAATGAATCTCCTCTTCATATGTAAGCTCAGTTCTTCGATTAAGTTTCCGGTAGCGATCAATCGCTTTATGTTTTGTGATTGTTGCAAGGTAATTTTTCAGGCTACTTCGCCCAGACTGGAATGCATCCGGATTCTGCCAAAAAGCAAAAAATGTATCTGCTACGCATTCTTCAATCTCTTCTGTCGATGCATGATGTAGGATGGAATGAGCAATCTTCCATAACAAACCTGCGTAGTGGTTCATCACCCATTCCATGGCTTCAGGATCACGATTCGCTATTGCCTTCCGTATCTGTTCTTCTTCCACGATTAGATGTCCCCTCCCTTCCATGCTCATATGATCACGAATACTCGTGTTGATCTGTGCTTCGTACCTATATTCGTTTAACAAATGACTTTTACTTACTCCACGATAAAAAAAGATTTGCAGTGACCTTGTGGTCTTCCGCAAATCTTCTTATATTCTATACTATATCTTATTTATTACATCATATCGCTTCATGTGCCTTCGCTTGGATTGCTAACTAATATTACGCCTCTTCTTGCACACTGAGCTGTACATATTGGGTGAGACGACAATACTGAAATAACAGCAACTCTTCATTACCTTGTCCAAGAGCCACGCTACGTCCTTCCTTGATGAGGTGATTCAACAACTCATGCAGGAAACTCATCTGCAGCCGCGAGGATTCCGCTGCGAGTTGCTCGAGTACCTCAATATCTCGGATCGTAAACTGGGATAACCCGCGCAGCAGCAACTCTTCTGACCAGCCGTTAATTCTCTGCATGAACTGATTATATTCTTCCAAGTCTGCCCATCCTCCCATTACCGATATCCAGTTTTAGACTGAGCACCGTTTGACCCTTCAGGAAACTGATTGGGCTAATCCGTTTTGGTTCCACACGCACAAAGGCATAGAAGTGTTCAAGCGATTGGGAACCATATCCTGACTCCAGTCTTTGAATCATCGCCTGCCAGTCAGATGAATACGGGAGAGTGAGTGCCAATCTTTCCCCTTCGGTATTCTCAACCGTCAGGACAAGCTCCTGCGTTTGTTTGACAAAGTTATGGTCCACGATTCGAGCAACTTTGATTACAGCCAATCGTTCTTTGGGAGCAGCAAACAAGTCGAACGATCGCGATTCCTCTTGAAGTACAGTCGTTACATCTTGCATGGTTTTGCCCAGATTCAACGTTTCCACACCCGTTCGTGGCAAAATCGCAAGCTTGGCACCTTCCCCGGAAGAGATCCGGCGTTCTTCATTCACTTTAACTGAATGGAATTGAACTTCTTCACCGACGAACTGGCGAAAGGTCAGATTAGGCAGCCATGGTGTGAATGCACCATAATGCTCTGTATATGAGAACTGCTGATCATCATAATATACAGCACGTACATCGCTATAGGTGTAAATTTCCTCATCATCGAAACAATAGAAATAATAGGTGATTCCACGGAAACCGGATCGTGTCTCCCACGCATCAGCTCCCAGTCCATACAGGTGAAGTGAAGGCACCGTATAGTATTTACTTCGAAAACTGCCAATGAGCTGACTCTGCTGAATGACAGATGCCTTTTCTTCTTCAAGAACCTGGAGTGCAAGATACAGCTTGCTTACCCGATCCAACATGGATTGCATGGAGAAACGTATATGTCTGTTAAAAAACAACTGTAGTTCTCCTTGAATCCCTCGTAAACTGCGTTCTATGTCAGGCAGATTGCCACTATGAGCTGCAATTGCCAAAGTCTCCAGTTGTGCCATATAGGACTGAGGAAGGCGGGCCAGTCCCGTCTTCAACAATCCTGCCAGCATAACCCGACATTCCTGCACTGTCTGAAGAGAGAACTTGGCCTCGTACACCCGTCCACTTAATGCATCCGTATCATCCAGGCCTTTTAGGTTCCGGTACCGTAGCAAAGCTTCAAGCTTGGCCATTTTCCCGGCTGTCTGCTGCACCTTACATAGTGCTTTGGCAAGGTTCGGTTCCTCAGTAAAAGACACCTCGATATTCTGGATGGTCAGATGAACCGTAAGAAGTGAATCTTCAATGATCTTAATTTCCTCTGGGTATCTCAGTCGGAAAACAACTTCCTCAATCATGGAAGAACTGTACGATTTAATCAGTGTTGTAAGGTCAGACTCCGTCATCCAGCGGAAGCGAGACTCGATCTCACGTGATACCGTATGCGGAATTTCGCTTGGATCGTCCACATTTGATACTAAGTCTGTTTCTGTTTCTGTTTCTGATACGTCTTTTGATACATCCAACGGATCATTATCCGATATCCCTGAGTCCTTATCCAGCACATGCTTCTCGTCTGCATTCATTGAATCCTCTGCCGTATATTCCCGTTGATCATACAGAATTGCAATCAGCACATGCTTGCAGATATGATCGGCCGGGCAGGAGCATTCCCAATGATCCAGCGTATTTTCAAGCGTACATTGTGTCCCGTCACTGAGCTGACAACTCACAGATGATGCATTCCATGTGTACGTTACACTTACACCATTGTCCAACTCTTTCAAAGACCTTTTGTACAACCCCTTGTTGGCATACCGAATCAAATAATCCTCCGTACACAGCTTCGAAAAAATCCGGAATTTTTCCTTGAATCCATTCACGTCATCAACGCCCCGTTGCTCTCAGAATGTCGTAGATCGTTTCACTGAACACGCGACCTGGAACGTTGCCTAGAGCAATGGATTTGTTGTCACCATAGTAATAATATTGCTTGTTATTCGGTTTGAAGAAATGAAGGGATTCCAGGGTAATGTCATCCAAACCCTCGTAATACGTGATGCTCGTACCACTGAATTGCAATTCCGCAACAAGATCTCCGTACTCTTTATAAAATTCATGATACCAGCCGCCGTCCTGTGCCGGTCCTTTGATCCAACCGTATTTCTCCAGTGCTTTGGGGAAAGCCGTTGGTGAAAAATCAGACTCGGGCAGATGATCGTATTCATTCTTCGTTTTATCCTCATCTTCTGGCTGGTGAATCTCACGATTCAATTGCTCGAATGGCTGCTTGATCTCGTAATCCTCCAACTGCGTTGTCCAACCTTCAAGCGTTGCCTGATCCAGTTCCAACGGGTGTATAAGTCCCACTTGCGCATCCGAAGGCAGATCGACCTCATCTTCATCCACAGAATTGAAGGTGCCGTCCTCCATATAACGGAAGGTGCTGATCAGAGCGCCATCCTCATACGTTCCCCAGATCAGACCAACAGCAAATTTTTGCATGATTACATTTTGTACAAACAATGCTTTCCACTCATCGGCAGACCACAGACGTTGCTTGGACAATGACTCTTCCAGACGTTGCGCCTGAATGTTAACCATGGATTTGAGATCTTTTTTCAGCTGTGTGAAACGTGCCTTGGACTGCGCTGCCAATTCAGGATCATCTTTCTGTGCAGGAGCAGGCAGACTCTTCACGGATTTGCCCGTTTCTTCATTTAAGACAACGACTTGTAAGTCTCCATTAACCTTAACCAGGAAGGAACGCTCTCCGTAACTCAGCTGCATGGTTCCTTTTTCATCAAAACCAAGTGTGGTGACCAGCCGATCTTCGAGTTGTTCCGAGGTAAGTCCCAAATTATCGGCTGCAAGTTGCAACGCTTCTTCTGCTGCACCTTTCACCTGACGGTTCTTCACGCCACGTTTGATCTTGTCAATCGCCATAAGAGCGGATGGATCTTTCAGATAAGCGAGCACTTTTACAGCATCTGCTGCAATCGCGCCACGACTGTTTTCTGTCCATTCCTTAATTTGCGGAGCCAGAATATTCACAATGTGAATATCGCCAAAGAGTGCTGATACATACATCACCCATTTCTCTTTTGCAGGAGCACCTTCCTGAATCCAGACCTGAAGCAGTTCACTTGCAAAACGAGCGAGCGATGCCTCACTTACGTAATCTCGTAATTCATTCAACCGTTCATTAGGACCGGATGTATGATCCAATGATTGGACCAAAGCATACTGCTTAATCCGTTCATCTAAAGGCTGATTGTCTTCAATACGTATCAGTGAAGGGAGATCTTTCAAGGACAACCAGCTCAGTCTCGACAACTTTTTGGCATCCGCCTGATCAGCGAGTGCAGCATGGGCATACTCTGGACTTAGATCTGCGGTATCTAGCAGAATTTGGATCAAGCTCTTCCAATCGTCGGACTTCTCTTTCTTCAAAAGTTCACCGTACAGTTCCTTGCTGTTTTCCAGACTGCGGATTGCAGTCAGAGCCATTTCTTTGATCGCCACTTTTTTCTCCGAGAGGTATATGAGCGTATACAAGTCCTGATCAGGAATTCGGTTGAATTCCGCTAACGCCACGCCGTTGGCCTTTTTGGAAGAATCCTGCAATCCGGCACGAATCGCTTCGGCCAATATTTTCTTCGATAACTCATCACGCTGTTCAAAGGTAATCTCCAGAATTAAAATGCGTGTATCTGTTGGCAGTTTCTTGTACTGTTTCAGTGCATAGTCCAGATTCTGCTGAATGATTCGGCGGTATTCGTCATGCGGCATCGATTTGTATCTGTAGTCGGTCATGCCATTAAGTGAGATCAGGCTGGTTAGCAATTTCTCACGTTGCACCTCAGGGTCTTGCCCGTAACGTTGAAGCAGCTGCTCTCCACTAAAAGCGTATGAATTGTACATGTCCGAGATAATATCCAGTGTCCAATCGGGATGAGTAGTCAGGATTGCGAACCTGCGCATCGCCTCCGAATCCAAGGGCAGAAAACTAATACTAATGAGGTTGTGAACACGCTTCTTATCCCGATTCAGTTGATTAAACAACCCGCGACTATTTGGGTCCTCCCAATATTCCTCCAGGGTGTTTTCCCCACTTAAGTATCTTGCAATCGCAAGTCCTTGACGTCCCCCGTCCAAAGGATGCCGAAGAGCGTTAAATACCGCTTGCTCCAGTGACCCCTCCGCATTAGGCAATGTCAATCCTTGATCCTCCATGAATTTCTGAATGCAGAGTTTGAGGAATGGCGGTTTGATAATCTCGTATGCTCGAATCGCTTGTTCAGGACGATTCGCGATCGCGGAATGTAACATGTTCCAAGATACCGTGTACGAATTAAGCTCGTCCCGCAACATTTCAACCAACTGATAAGGTTCATCCAGAGGCACAAGTCCAGCAAGCAGATCATTTGGACTCTTTGCTCTAGGGTCCATACTCAGCAAGTAACGGCGAACTTCAAGTGGATAAATCTCATGTAATTGATGTACTGTGTGAAGCAAAACATGCCCAATCTCACTATTTGTATCAAGGAACCGTTGTTTACCTCCACTAATGTTAATCAGGTACAACAAGGCACCACTCACAAGTACCATAGTTTGATGGAATACTGTGTTTGAACATTGCTCTTTTGAAGAGAAAGACGTATTGGGATACAGTTCAGCTATGAGCTGACTACGCTTCTCCTTGAGGAATTCATCCTTCAATTCTTGGGAAGATCCGTTATGTTTTCCTTGAATATTACTGACCACTAGAGGTTCAATCAACGTATGTAGCTCGTCCCGCAACTTATCTGCATCATTAGCCATCACATGTTGAAACAACACTGGTAACGATTGAACAGAAGATTGAACCTCTGCAAGATGAGAAGCCGTGTCACTGAGTCTTGAATATAGTTGCAGCAGCATTAATGCATTAATTACATCCCGGTAATCCCCTTGACTGTCCGCTTTTTTGGAATCAAAAAGCCACTGGGCACGCTTTAATTTACTCTTTAATTCAGTCAGAATTTCGTTCTCGCCTGCAAACTGTTTGATCTTCTCCAACCGGGACAACAATCCATCCATACGATCAGCACTTTTGCTCTTCCCGCTTAATCCGTAGGCTTCGGAGTCATTTCCCATACAGACAGTAAAGGCATCCGTTCTCCATGAATTTCTTTTGGAATAATTGGATTCCAGATATATCACAATAGCCCCGGCACGGTAAAAGATATCTCCATTGTCTTTTTTGGCAAGCTTCATGAGCAGATCAATCGTTTGATACACATAATGACTCGAATTTCCCATCATATCCGGGAACTTGTCTGTCGTTCCCAAGACGTAATCGATAATTTCGGAGCTGCGATCTGTTTTTAATGAATACTCGTTTGAACAAGTTACTGCGAATTTCTCCACCAAAGTTTCAACTGCGCGGTCTGCGGTAAGCATTACACATTCCTCCTTGAATTTAAGTGATGATCTCGCCAATCCAATCCGCGAGTTCGTTAGGCGTAATTGCTGCTACATGTGCCCCCATATTGGTTAATGTCTGTGCGGCATGTTTGTTATAGACTGAATCCCCGTTAAAATCGAGCGCGGTGAGAACCAGTAGCTTGCATCCTGCATCGATAATATCTTTATAGGCTTTATACATTTGCGCGATCGGGTACCCTTCCTCCAGATCACTGACCAGAATAAAGATGGTTTTGCCTGGATTATCGATTAACGTCTCGCCATATCGCAACGCTTTGGTAATATGTGTCCCCCCACCGAGCTGTACATTCATGAGCACGTCTACGGGGTCTTCCAGTCTATCGCTCAGATCAACAACCTGCGTATCAAATATGAATAATTTCGTGCGAAGCGCATTCAAGCGGTAGAAGATGCTGGCCATCACCGAACTGTAGATGACTGAATCCAGCATACTGCCACTCTCGTCCACACCAATGATGATGTTCCACTTGTTATGGGACTGGATATTCCCGTCGAAATACAGACGATCAATCACAAACCTGCGCTTGTTTTTATCGTAATTCTTCAAATTCTTGGTAATAGTTCGCTTGAAATTCAGATTGCGCAAAGATCGTACTGAACTCGAGGTATAGCGACTGCGCTTGCCCATGATACTCGCTCGGGTCTGAGATTCCAGCTTACTACGCAGCTCTTCAACCACGGTTCGCACGATATCCTTGGCGCTCTTTAACACCTCACCTTTCATCCGTCCTTTGAACTGCATAATGTTCTTGAGCAGATTCATGTTGGGTTCAAGGGATTCAAGCAACTTTTTGTCCGTTAACAATTCTGTCAGCCCATAACGATCAAGCGCCTGTTTTTCCAATATTTCGACCGTTGGTTTGGGGAATAGATCCCTGACCTTGTGCAGCCATTTCGGTACAGTCAGGTTAGACGCACCGCGTCCTCCCTCTTTTCGATAACCTTGTTCTTCACCGTATTCACGGTTATAGAGATACCCCAGAATCTCATCGATTTCCGTATATTGAAATTCAGCAGAAGTGTATTGGTCTGTATTACACAACCCTTCTTCCGCCGATTCACCGAGAACCAGACGCCACCGATTTAAAGTTTCAGCAGAATGTTGATCCCCTCGTTTGCTTCCATCCGGATTGGAACTTTCATTGATTTCTCCGGTTTCGTCCGTTGTCCGATTCGCTTCATTCATATTAGCTTCCATGCGCCAAACTCCTTTCGAAGCGCTTCGTCCCATGCTTTGGACTGAATCAGCATCTGCTCATCCACCGCAGGCCTCAACATCTCCTCTGGTTCAACCTGATGCAGACTCGCCACCCGTTCAGCAATCAAGCCCGTCTCCATGGGTGTAAAGTAGGTGAATGCCAGCCTTAATTCCGGTACCATACTGATGAAGTCGTCGTAGGATAACTGTTCAATCAGATAATTCAACTCGGATAACAGCTGATCTTCATATAAAAAAGCGTCACGTGCTACAGTGAATACTCCCTGTAAAAAAAGTGCCGTTTGACGGGTCTGATCCGGTGTACCATGGATATATCCGCGAGCACGATCAACAATCTCATCCCTGGGCCTGTCACCAAGCCCTGAGGAAATAGCCACACACACACCCTCCAGCTGAGCGGGAAGCTGGTGATCCGACAGAAGCTCATTCAGATGTATTCGGAATGTCTCATCCTGAAAAGACCCCTCTGATGACTCGGCGAGCATAGCTAGCAACTTCAATCCCTGAATAATGGCTTCATGTTCATCCGGATTGGCTCTGGAGAGCTGTAACAACTTGTCCACGGCGTTGCTATAAGCTTCGGATACCAGGTCAGGGAGATGTTGCTCGTCAGATAGTCCCAGTAGCCTGCGGTGCTGACGAATTCGGTTCAAGACATGCAGACTGTTACATAAGGATATAAAATTCCCGTCCGTTCTCAGCGCTGAGCGGACCTGTTCATAGAGTTTCATCGCAGTGTCCTGAAGCCCCATGAGTAACGCTTGAAGCATGAGTCGGGCAAGTTCACCGCTATGATGATCCGGTACTTCCTGCATCTGTTCTTCCATTTTGCGTGTAGCGGCCCCGGCAAGTGTTCCACCATAGAGAGAGTTCTCTATCAATCTGGCTTCAATGCGGGATGAGTACATATAAACCCAGGTTTCGCGAACAAGATTCATATCACGCTCTGCGATCCAGTCCGGCCCCGATTGCCGTTTCGCGAATTCCGGAACCAGATAGGTGATGCATTGAATCAATTGGCTTATCTGACGATGCTCCGGTTTCGCATACAGATCCAGCACTTTCTTGTGTTGACCTGTTGTACGAATCTGCAGTTTGTACTCTGTACAACGAGCCTTGAAGTCCTCCACGATAGGAATACTGAATGAATTGGGAGCCACGCTTCCAATTACGTCTCCAGTCAATAACTGCTGCAGCTCTTGCAGCGGTTTATCGGTCGCCAAGGTAAGCTCCCCCTTCACAAAGGAAGAGAGTGCTGCATCCATCAACTCATAGACGCCGCCTTCCCTTTTACCCCGAAGCCCGGCAAGACCTTGAATCATGCTGTACGCCTCAATCGCATCACTCGTTGATACATGTTCGTGACCATCCCGTAATTGGCGCATCAGCCGGGATAACAAGTCCAGAGCCGTTAGATTATACGGTGTACTCTTTTTGCGAAGCAGCTGGTTCCAGATCTGATCGTAATAATTTACATAAGGCATGCCGCTCGCATATCCATTGAGCCGATCCGCCTCAGCAAAGGTATAGACCATCGGGTACATTTGTTGGTGAACCGTATCTGGATTAACCGCACTTTGTTGAGACGTTCCTGGTTTACCTTGTCCATCCAAACGTTGGTCTGTATGTCGTTTATTCATTTCTGGCTGTTCCAATTCCGATTCATGTTTCTCTGACATCAACAGTCCATACGTATGAAACCCACCGGTAATGACAAGCACACGGTCATGCTCCTGCACCGCTTGTTGAATATGTTGTTTCATATGTGCTTCTCTTGCCAGATCACCTGAAGACTGTAATCGTTCCGTGGAATAGCACATTCGGGATAAAGTACAATACGTGAATACATCCTGCACGAATGCCTGAGTGGATTTTTCCAGACCACCAATTTCAAACACCTTTTCCCACAATTCATCAAAACTGCGACAGTTTGTTTTTTGGCATAATCGGTTAATGAAATCAGACCCCGCAAGCAAGGTTTCGTCCTGAATAGAGATCTCCTTTTGTTCTGTCTGGCCGGATTTGGATGCACGATTGGAGAAGTGTTGATAGTCCAAATCAATAAACTTCGCCGGAATGTCCAGCCGTTTTGCTTCTTTCAAAGCTACATATTCAGGCGAATACCGAAGCATCGGATAATAGCAAGCTTCTCTCTTCAATTCACTCTCATAGGTATAGTACAGACTGACAGGAGGTATCGTTTCCTCATCACTCAGCACCGAAATTAATGGATTACCGCTCTCCGGTCCTTCGATCAGAATAATATCCGGTTTGTAGTCCCCGATTAATCGTAACAAGTGATATGAACATGCAGGGCTATGGTGTCGTATTGGATAATAAACCGTATGATTACTCAGGTTATATACCTGGGACTCGAACAAGGATTGTAACTGCTCAACATCAGGGTCCAGAACTGCTGTTAACCGATCCATTTTCTCTCCTCATAATAGTCCTTCCACATTCCCTCTTCTCTGGAACGCTCTTTTACGACCTTGGAGAAATAGGTTTTGAGAATGGACAGATCCTTGTCGTTTTCCTTTGCAATGGTCCCCAGCATGTTCTGCACCAACCGATCCAGCCCAATAGCTTTATCTTCGTAATAATAGGAAGTCATCGCACTCTGGACATAGACAGACACCGCTTCCGCCGTACTCATGGATGCTTGAGGGGTGTCAAGCTTGTACCCTTCCCGTGTCATGCCGGTGCGCAGTTCCATAAATGTTGTAGCCAGCAATTCAACCACATCCGGGTTAATATCAATATCAATTCCACTATGTAATAACAGGCTTCGTGCCTGGGATTCAATGATTTTGGCTTCCATTTTTACGTTATGAATTGGCTTGATCGTTTCAAAATTGAACCGACGTTTCAATGCACCACTCATTTCGTTAACACCTTTATCACGAATATTAGCTGTAGCAATGACGTTAAATCCGGGTTGGGCAAACAGTACACCACCATCCAGTTCAGGAATGCTCATGACCTTGTCACTGAGAATACTGATTAGACTATCCTGTGCTTCAGCCGGACAACGTGTAATCTCTTCAAAACGGGTAAGAATGCCTTTCTTCATTCCGTTATATAACGGTGATGGCACAAGTGCCGCTTCCGAAGGGCCTTTATCAAGCAGCATGGCGTAATTCCAGGAATACTTGATCATATCCTCTGTTGTGCCTGCTGTACCTTGAATCGTGTTTAGACTGGTACCGGAGATCGCTGCGGTCAGCAGTTCGCTAAGCATGGTCTTGGCTGTCCCGGGTTCTCCCACGAGCATTAATCCTCGATTGCCTGCCAGAGTAACCACTGCACGTTCAATTAACACGTCATTGCCATAGAATTTGCGGGTAATCGTGATCTCTTCTCCATTTAATAACGCGGGCTTATCCCTGCCAATAATAAAATCGCGCACATAGGCGGGAGATAACAGCCAGTTCGGGGGACGTTTCCCCTGATCTTCCTCTCGCAGCGCGCGTAATTCAACCTCGTATAATGTCTCGGCGGGTGGTTTAAGCATCTCCATCGTCAAGGTGTCTCCTCTCACATAAACAGATCGTATGTTCTTATTCCTATCATTTTATCACAGCACTCCAGCAACTACCCTGTAAAACGATAAAAATGGTTGAAACGTCCTTCTTATCAGCACTCTTCCTAAGTCCATGGACATAGCCTCTAGCGCAAATATGAAGGTGAAACATCCTTACAACCGTGCCAACACACTGGTTTCGGATCCGAATCAGCATGCTTATTACCCATGTATACGCATTGTAGGTCATATGACCTTAGGATTCATTAAACTTTCGATCATGTGTTTCAACCAAATGAAGCCGATTATTACAAAGAAGACACAGGCCATCAGCAGCCTGTGTCTTCTTATATGTCCAAATTTCACCCAACATCTATGAATTTTGATCGAAACTAACCAATCTCTCAGAAGACTCTACTTACATTCTACGCCCACACGAAGCCGAATACAGCTCGTACCACTCATAACGGGTAAGTTCAATATTCGTTGCATCACGACAGGCCAGAATACGTTCTGGTCGAATCGAACCAATGACAGGTTGAATCCCTGCTGGATGCTTCATTAACCAAGCCAATACGATGGATTCCGGTGTAACTCCACGCTCCTTAGCCATTCGATCAACCAGTTGAGCCGTATGCTCAATCTCCGCGCGCTGTCCCTCAACTACCCTGCCAGTAAATCGCCCTTGAGCAAGTGGACCCCAAGCTTGCAGTTGAATATGCTCTGCCTGACAATATTCCATCGTGCCATAGGGAAACACGTTGTCTCTGGCTTGAGGACGATTTACCGTCACACCAGCTTCTACGAATCCAATTTTGTCTAAACTCATCTCTAACTGGTTCACAATCAGAGGTACTTTACTATGAAGCTGAAGAAGACGAATCTGTTCAGAACCCATGTTGGACACACCAAAATGGCGCACTTTACCGGAATGATGCAGCTCAGCCAGTGCTTCTCCAATCTCTTGCGGATGGGCAAGTGGGTCAGGACGATGTAACAGCAAAATATCCAGATATCCGATTCCGAGCCGTTCCAGGATACCGTCCACACTCGCCAGGATATGTGCACCTGAGGTGTCATAACGCTGTGGCCCTTCATCATCACCCACAAGACGTATACCACACTTCGACTGTATAATGATCTGTTCACGCAAACCGGGAGTTTCGGATAAAACTCGTCCCAAGACATGCTCTGCCTTACCACGTGTGTAAATATCCGCCAGGTCAAAGTGATTAATGCCGATTTCAATAGCTGCTTCTACCGCTCGATGACCTTCTACGACAAGATCTGAAGTAATGGGGAACCCATCCCATTCACCCCCAAACCGCATACAGCCAAGAACCATTCGACTTGCCGGAATCTGGTGATGATGCAAAGGAAGTTGTGCGTAAGACATGTCAGCGTTCACCTCATTTTCATTTTTACCAAGCATAATAACCGATTCTCTCTACCATGTCTTCTTCCATCTTCCTCTATTTTCCTGCTCTATCATCCATATGGACCAAAAACAAGGTTTCAAAAGCTTGTGTATTGAATATATAGAGGGTGCAGGTATTATGCAGGAATATGAGAGGAGATTTTGCATTTGAACCCAAATGAACCCAAAGAGTCCTCAAAGCCAGCGTTTTTTACCAAAGAATTCACACACAACCCTTACCCGGTATATGAAATGTTAAGAAAAGAGGAGCCTGTTTTCAGACTCATGTTTCCTCACGGGGAATTCGGCTGGATTATTACGCGATACGAGGATGCAGTCCAGATCCTGAAAGATCCTCGCTTCAGCAAAGATATGGTCCGACGTTACGGAGCTGATAATCAAAGCATCTTCTCCAATAATATGTTGTTCTCCGATCCACCGGATCATAAACGTCTTCGGGGACTTGTGCAGAAAGCATTCACACCCAAACTGGTCGCAGACATGCGGAGCCATATTCAGGACATTGCTGATGAACTGCTGGACAACCTCCCGTCACAGGAAAAAATGAATCTGATCGATGACTTTGCCTTCCCGCTGCCCATCATTGTCATTAGTGAAATTCTGGGAGTCCCTCTTGAGGATCGTGACAAATTCCGCATCTGGTCCAATACGATAATTGATGCTTCCATAGCCGAGAGCGCCGAGCTGTTTGAGCAGCATGCCAGGGAGTTTACGGATTACCTGACGGCCTGGTTTACAAAAGTTCGCCGAGATCCCGGCACTGATCTGATCAGCCAGCTCGTCATTGCGGAAGAATCCGGGCAGCAATTAACTGAACAAGAACTGCTTGGCGTTGTCTCCTTATTAATTATTGCCGGTCATGAAACAACCGTGAATCTGATCGGAAATGGGATTCTCGCCCTGCTGGAGCATCCGGAGCAACGCGAACTGCTCATCAACCAGCCCGAGCTTATTCACAATGCCATTGAAGAGATGCTTCGCTATAACGGACCGGTGGAGTTCAGCACATCCCGCTGGGCTCTGGAAGATATTGAATACCGTGGACAACGTATCGCTCAAGGTGATCTTGTCATTGTTGCGCTTGATTCCGCCAACCGGGACGAACAGCAGTTTAAGGATGCTGATATTTTCGATATCACACGTGAGAAGAGTCCGCATCTGGCTTTTGGCAAAGGCATTCATCTCTGCCTAGGAGCACCGCTTGCTCGTCTGGAAGGTGAGATTGCAGTCAGCACACTTCTGAATCGTTTTCCTAATATGCAGCTACAGGCAGATGTGAATGAACTGGAATGGAGACCCGGTATGAATATTCGTGGTGTCAAGGAAATCCCGGTTCAACTAAAATAATGGCTAAATATGAATAAATGAAAGTGAGGCATATTACATCATGGAAATGAACACCTTGGTATGGATCGTTTTGCTGCTTCTGATCTTTGTGTTACTGGTCAGAGTCACCAGCCTGCAACGCCAATTGAATGAATTGAAAAGAGATGTCGAGCGTCTGGAGAATGGTTCAACCACAGGCACGCGCTCCGACTTCAATTACACCTTGTCGCCGAAGGAAGCATCTCCTTCCCACACAAGCCAACCAGCCCAAACGGATCTGGATCAGGAACTGCTTACACTTATACAACAAGGGAAAAAAATTATGGCGATCAAACGACTGCGTGAAGCCCGAGGTCTTTCGTTGAAGGAAGCCAAAGACTATGTTGATTCTCTGGATCGGTAATATACAACTCACATAACTCTCGGGAGAAGTTACTCCAGACTTTCGGCTGTTAACACAGACGCAGTAGAAAGTGTGGAATCTTCGTCCGAGAGTTTACTTTTCAAACGACATATGCTACTGTTATTTCTATATTACTAGAAATAAGAAATAAAGACGAAAGGACCGATCATTATGCAATCAAACTCAAATGAGATTGAACAAGTTGTCAAAATTCATAAAGCGCTGGGCGAACAAACACGCTACAAAATCATTCAGATTTTATCGGGCGAAAGCAACCTGTGTCCTGCTGATCTGGAGAGCCGCCTTGTTACGGTTGCGCTATCAACTCTGTCTCATCATCTGAAACAGCTATCCGATTGCGGCCTGCTCACATCGCAGAAGAAGGGTACGTATATCTACTACAGCCTAAACACGGAGACCGCACAAAAGTTTGTTCCCTATCTGCTAAATAAATAAAAAATTTGATTTATATTTCTATATAATTAGAAATATTGAAACAATGTACAATATTTATTAGTAAAACTAGGTCACCTAAGTTTACGCTTATACCAATATTCATTATCTAGGTTGTAACATTACCAATCGTGACCATTCGTGCAGATGGTTTGCATCCAGAGCATTCATATCTTGTTCTATCGTCTTTATTTCTATATTTCTAAAAATATAATAATAATCAGAAAGAGGTTATGTTTCCATGTCTTCTACGCTCAAAATCTATGTTCTTGCCTTGGTCAGTTTCCTTGTAGGAACGTCCGAATATGTCATTGCCGGCATTTTGGATCGCATTGCAGATACGATGAATATCTCTTTAATCGCTGCCGGACAGCTCATTACGATTTTTTCACTCGTATATGCGCTAGGTACACCTGTCATTATTGCACTGACTTCGCGCTGGGACCGTCGCAAGCTGTTGTTATACTTCCTCGGTCTATTCGTTGTGGCTAATGTTCTTGCCTACCTGTTGCCGGGTTATGGACTGTTCGTCGCAGCACGAGTGTTGATGGCTTTAGGCGCGGGTGTTGTTGTTGTCACAGCATTAACGGTTGCTTCTCAAATAGCGGCTGAGGGCAAACAAGCTAGTGCAATCGCCACAGTAATCACTGGATTTACGGCTTCTTTGATCGTTGGCGTTCCGCTCGGAAGGCTTGTAGCTGCATCTTGGGATTGGAAGCTTGTTTTTGCCGGTATCGCCGTTCTTGGAGTTCTCGCCATGCTGGTAATCGCGGCCGCCATTCCGCCTTCCAAAGCAGAAGCGCCTGTTCCGCTGAAGAAACAACTGTCTTTGCTCAAACAGCCACGAATTGTACTGGCACTGCTGGTGACATTTTTCTGGTTAGGTGGTTATTCCATTGCCTACACGTACATTTCACCTTACCTTGTATCCGTTTCAGGAATGAGCGAAGCACTACTCAGTTCAGCTTTACTCGCATTTGGCATAGCAAGTCTGATCGGTTCAAAAGTTGGAGGGTTCAGTGCTGACCGTTTGGGTGTCAAACGTACGTTGATCACAGGCATGACATTGCATATCGTAAGTCTGGTCCTGTTAAATATAACGGCAAGCTCTCATCTCGCTGTCTTCCTTGTTCTGATTTTGTGGTCTTTTGCCGCCTGGTCTTCGGGTCCAACTCAGCAATATAACCTGGTCACCATGGCTCCGGAATCCTCTGGCATTATGCTAAGTCTGAACAGTTCGGTGATGCAATTAGCCATGGCTGCCGGCGCAGGTATTGGCGGAATCGCGGTCAGCAGCGTTTCATTATCATCCATTACCTGGATTGGCGCTGTCGGGGTTGCTGTTGCCGTCATCATCGTTATAGGCTCGTATCGTTCAGCACCTCTCAAAAGTACACAAACCAATACATCGCACAACGTTGCATGATATGAATTTGTAGTACAAAAAACAAACCAAAAAGAGAGGTACTGTACGTATACAGTGGCCTCTCTTTAACCATTTTAACGGCTATTCTATTACCGATAAGCAGAACTCTTATTGGGCCGTAACTGCACCATCGATCGGATATACTGCACCATTGATATAAGGCGCTTCATCTCCAAGCAGGAAGGAAACCAAATTCGCGATCTCTTCCGGTCTGCCCAGACGTCCGGATGGAATGCTGTCAACAGTTGCCTTGAACACTTCAGGATTGTCTTTACCGAACTGAATGACCATCGGTGTCTCAATTGTACCTGGGGCAATCGCATTTACACGAATGTTGTCCTTGCCATATTCAATCGCAGCTGTACGCGTCAAGCCCACCACGCCATGTTTGGTTGCTGCGTAAGGTGCAACTGCAGGTACACCAACAATACCGGCTGTGGAGGCCGTGTTCAGAATGGAACCTCCACCTGTTTTGAGCATTTCAGTAATTACATACTTCAACCCGTAGAATACACTTCTCAGGTTAATATCAATGATCTGGTCAAACTGCTCAATCGTATGTTCGATCAGCTTAATACCAGGACCTGCAATACCTGCATTATTAAAGAACATGTCGATTCGTCCGAACTCTTCGACTGTTTTTTTCACATAATTCTCAACTTCAGGTGCTTTACTTACATCTGCTTGTACAAAAATAGCTTTACTTCCCAGCTTCTTAATCTGCTTAACCGTCTCAAGACCTGTCTCTTCGACAAGATCCACAACGACAATGGATGCACCCTTCTCAGCCAGCTTCAATGCTGCTGCTTGGCCCAATCCACTTCCTGCTCCAGTAATAATGGCTACTTTTCCTGCGTGACTCATGTTGATCTCCTCCATGTGTGTGTGTCATCTTGTGATTGGATCGATGAATACGATATGAAACGTACTTACATGCAATGATGCAATATGTAGGTCAAAAATGGCATAAAACCTTCCTGACTTTACCTATTCTAATAGACTTTCGACATAAAAACAAATCATATAATATGTATTCATACTATATGACCTGTCACTTTTTCAGCATTTTAATTGAAGGAGCACACAACTATTACGTCTTGTTGCATGCTCCTCTTTTACATATACAATACTTTTTAAGTCGGTATCTCTATAACTTCAAACGGTGCATATCCGCTTATCAAAACACTTTAACGCAGCAAATTCGTTTTTGCCAATTCAATAATTTCGTCACCGCGTCCATTGAGCACGGCTTTCATCATCCATAAGGTGAATCCTTCCGCCTGTTTGATATCAATCTTCGGAGGTAAGGACAATTCCTGACGATTCACCACCACGTCAATCAGCACAGGACCATCATGCTGAAGGGCACGCTGCACAGCTCCTTCGAGTTCATCCGGATCCTCAACCCGAATACCTTCCATGCCCATGGCTTGAGCAACCATCGCAAAGTTGGGATTTACAAGCTCTGTTCCCGATTCCAGGAATCCGGCAGCTTTCATCTCCAACTCAACAAAACCGAGTGCTCCATTATTAAACACCACAACTTTGATCGGCAGATTATGCTGTTTCAGTGTCAACAGATCACCCATCAGCATCGTAATACCGCCATCACCCGACAACGAGATGACTTGTCTGCCCGGATCAGCGACCTGAGCACCAATTGCCTGTGGCAGGGCATTTGCCATCGTACCATGACTGAATGAACCGAGCAGCCTGCGATTACGAGACATCTCGATATAACGGGCCGCCCATACTGTCGGAGTACCGACATCACAGGTGAAGATAGCATTTTCAGCTGCGGCATCACTAATGACCTTGGTCAGGTACTGCGGATGAATGGGCTTTTTACCCGGTTTTCCAACGGCCAGCTCGTCCAGATCTTTGCGTACTTTCACATAACGATCCACACTTTTACGCAGATGTTTGTCACTGTGTTCTTCTGTCAGATAAGGAAGTAAAGTTTCAATGGTCGCTTTCACATCCCCACATACGCCGTAATCCAGCTTCGTGCGCCGACCCAGATGGGAAGATTGAATGTCGACCTGAAGGACTTTCGCATCTTCGGGATAGAATTGACGATATGGGAAATCCGTTCCCAGCATTAATAATACATCACAGTCCATCATGGCATGATAACCGGATGAATACCCGATTAATCCCGTAAGGCCCACGGAATAGGGATTGTCATATTCCAAGTATTCCTTGCCTCTTAGCGCAATAACCATCGGGGATTTCAATCGATCACAGAGCTGCATGAGGGGTTCCCGAGCGCCCGCGCAACCTGCACCGCACAACAACGTGATTTTTTTGCCTTCATTCAGATATTCCGCCAGTTTCACGAGTTCTGGCTCAGAAGGATGTACCACGGGATTGGTTGCATGATACACATGCTCAGGCACAGGCAGATCCACTGCTTCAAGTCCTGCTACATCCCCCGGCAATACAACGACGGACACACCTGACCGTGCGACCGCTGTCTGAATGGCCATCGTCAGAGAACGCGGCATCTGTTTGGCTGTTGTAATGACTTCACAATAATCGCTACATTCCTGAAACAGATACTCCGGATGGGTCGCCTGAAAATATTCACTGCCAATCTCGTCACTTGGGATATGTGCAGCGATGGCGAGTACAGGAACACGATTGCGGTGACAATCGTATAGACCATTGATCAGATGCATATTACCAGGACCACTACTACCTGCGCAGACAGCGATACTTCCACTGACCTGAGCGTCCGCCCCAGCAGCAAATGCAGCTACTTCTTCATGTCGTACATGAATCCATTCAATCTTCCCAGAACGACGAATGGAGTCGAGTACCGCATTCAAGGAGTCTCCAACAATGCCATATATGCGTTTGATGCCAGCGTTCAATAAGGATTCAACCAGAACGTCCGCGACTGTTTTTTTCATAAGTGATGGGTCTCCTTTAATTGCTCATTTTGATTATGTTTCCACTCGGTTAATATACCTATTCTTATACCCCAATCTTCCGAAAACCGAACCAACTCATATGTATGTCTGGATATATGAAACAAATCCGGCCCCTTAAACCTTTATTCCAGCCACAGCAAAATGCCAAAAAATCCGCTTGTCGAATGACAAACGGATTACGGTTAAACTCAGTTTATTCATTTTTATGTGAAATCCCCGAATTCAATCAGACACTAGATAGCAGGCATCACATTGCCACCACTAACCGGGATATAGGCACCTGTGATAAATGAGGACAGGTCCGAAGCGAGAAAAGCTACCGCATTGGCAATTTCCTGATCTTCACCCCTGCGCTTCAGCGGCACGGTACGTGTATATGCCTCATCATGTCCAGGCTCACTGGACCGATCACGTTCGCTAATTGTCCATCCAGGTGCAACCTGGTTTACGGTAATCTGATACTCGCCAACCTCCTTGGCAAGTACGCGATATACGCCATCCATTCCACGCTTACCAGCGGTGTAGGCCGATTGATGAGCGAAATTTTGCATCGCACATTCCGTATTAATACCAATGAACCGACCAGCTCTGATATCTTGCATATGTGGAATGAAAGCTTTGGCAAGATACACACTCTGCATGACACAGGATTCAAACTGGCTCAAGTAATCTTCAGGAGACTGTTCCAACACCGTTGTCCATTCATATTGAATGACCGCATTGGCAACAACGATATCCACTCCGCCGAGGACAGACTGAATCCCATCACGCATCCGAAATGCTGTATCCTGCTTTGTAATATCTCCCTGTACAATAACAACCTGACGACCAAGTGCTTCAATCTCACCTTGAAGCTCCCGAGCCTTCGTATCATTATTTATGTAATGTAGAGCCAGATTGGCGCCACAGGCTGCCAACGTGCGGGCGATGACTCTCCCCAGCTGTCCGGTTGCGCCTGTAACCAGAGCCGTTTTTCCTGAGAGATCCAATTGCATAACAGTGAAAACCTCCTTGAATTCGTTTGTTCGAAAACGATTTCGTAAATATGCTATTTTTGTTCATCAATTACGCATTATTCAGAGAGATATACAGCATTGTTCAATGCTGTATATGGTAGTTCAACTTTTTTTCTATATTTGGAGACTATTAATTATGATGTTGAATGAGATCAATTTCCTGGAAGCGACTGACTTCCTTTTCCCAACGCTCTTCTACATATTGACGGTGAACCGGGTGATTGTTGTAAGCATCATACGCAACCTGATCCGCAAAGACCATCGAGAAACTGTAGTCAAACTCATTCTTCTCACTTACCTGTTTCAGAACCTGAAATTGCTCTACCCCAGGAATGACAGCCAGTGCATCCGAACTTTCCTTCAAAAAGGCTTCGGCCTCCGGTGTATCTTTACCCGCGTAAAGTGTAAACGTTACCATATGTGTGATGCTGCTCATCTCTATTTCCTCCTCCAATATGTTCGTACTCGTTTCCTAGTGTACATCCGAATGTGTTGTAAGCGCAATAATTGGTTGAATTAATTTTTAATGTACACAAAAAAACCTCAGGACAAATCCCGAGGTTTTTTTGTAATGTATGGACAAACTTATTTGGTGATGTTGTATTTACGGTTAAATTTATCAACACGGCCACCGATATCCACGTTTCTTTGTTTACCAGTGAAGAACGGGTGGGATGCGGAGCTAGTGTCCACACGGATTACTGGGTAAGAGTTACCGTCTTCCCATTCCATAGTTTCGTTAGAGAACTTCGTGGAAGAACTCAGGAATTTGAAATCAGCACTTGCATCGTAAAAAATTACGAGTTGTGTCTTTGGATGGATGTCAACTTTTGGCATAATCTATTTACACTCCTTTAATATGGGTACTTCTTTAGAATCAAACTACATTTTATTATACTCTTTTTTTGGACAAAGTACCAGCAGGTTTTGAGGAATAGCTAAAAAAAATATGATATCTGTGATTTTGCACCTAATCAGGTGTCAAGCCGTCCCTTTCTCCAGTACATTCAACATGTACTCCAAAGCCTCCAGTTCATCCCTGCCTCTTGTCTGTAATCTGACAACACTACCATATCGAATGGGTAGTAACGCCATTCCAAGCAGGCTTTTGACATCTACACGATGCTCATGCTCAGACTCCATATACGACAAAATAATATCCGAGGAAAAACGTGACGCTTGAGAAGATACCGACATCAAATCATCCCGATGAAAATCAGCGTGTATCATAAATTCATGTACTCTCACAACCTTCAGTTCCTTTCGCTAAGTACTTATTCACCAATATGGTGTGTATCCATTTATATATTAAAATCTTCATGAATTATACCATGTTATGGGATCTTGACCCATACTTTTTTTGCAAAAAAAACAAAAAAAGAGTCCTATACCGCAGGACTCTTCCAGGTTGTTCTTACATACCGTTCGGATATACCATGACCTTCAGACTGCCGCTCTTATTGTGTAATGCGCGCTCCATCGCTTGCTGTGTCTCTTCGAGTGAATAACGATCTGTAATCAGGGACATCACGTCATGCTGGCCGGAGCTCAGAAATTCAATTCCTGCCGGATACGTATTGGCATAACGGAATATGCCATAGATATCAACTTCATTGTCCGCAATAAATGGAACATTGAGTGCGATCTCGTCCTGTGCAGGCAGGCCCACAATCGCAAGTTTTCCTCCACGTCGAAGTGAATACAGAGCAGATTGTAGCGCCTTTGGATTCCCCGCTGTTTCCCATGCAGTATCAACACCCACACCACCTGTTAACTCGCGAATCACAGCCAGTGCATCTTCATTCCGCACATTAATGGTATGCGTGGCACCCATGCGGCGAGCTGCTTCCAGCCTAACTTCCTCCAGATCCGTTACAATGATCTTCTCTACACCGAAAGATTTGGCAGCAGCCACAGCCATGAGTCCAACGGGACCCATACCCATAATCGCCAGGGTTGTACCCGGAGCCAACTTGCTGCGGCGTGCAGCGTGAATACCAACAGAGAATGGCTCGTTCATAGCTGCTTCCTCATAAGACAGATGATCCGGGATCGGGAATACCATATCTTCACGTATCACCATGTACTGTACAAATGCCCCATCCACCGGAGGGGTCGCTAGAAATTGTACATCCGGACACAGGTTATAACGACCTTCCTTGCATGCCGAGCAACGTCCGCAAGTCACCCCAGGCTCAATAGCAACTCGATCCCCTGTTTTGAGACGTGATACGTTCGAGCCAACAGCAGCAATGATCCCCGCACACTCATGACCCAGAATGATCGGTTTCTCCACCACAAATCTGCCAATGCGCCCATGTTCAAAATAATGCACATCCGAGCCACATACCCCGACAGCCATTACCTGGATTAACACCTCATCCGCTGCCGGTTGCGGGACGGGTTGTTCCTCAATAATAATGTGTCCTGGCTCTGTCATGATAGCAGCTTTCATGGTCTCGGGCAGTTGATGTTGTCCCATACGGTTCTCCTCCTCATGTATGTCCATGCTGTCTATTGTACATCAAAGAAAACAAGGTATCTTCTTTCTTCCTAATTACCAAGTTCATCTGCATCCGCAATTCCACTCAATAGATAGTTCGACCTTGTTCATCCGCAATGCCGCTCTTGCGATAGAAGTAGGTATTGATCATGTCACGCCATTCCTTCGCATGTTCGGCCTGGTTGTCCTGTAATGAAGCAACTTTACTGAAAATAACCGGGTCGATTTTGCCCTCCAGCTGTCTCCATGTCTCGGCTAACGCCTCCGCCTGCGCAACACCTTCAAAGTGTGTATCATAAATATGCTGAATGACCGTTTTACCCGAATGCAGAACATGGGTGTACGGCACGTGATGGAAAAATAAGATCAGCTCATCCGGACAGGTGTCTACGGACTCATAGCGATCAGCATTCTCAGGGTGATACTGTGAAGTGTATCCTGTACCGCTGTTCACGGTTCGATCTACACCAATGCCATGACAATCGGCAAAGTGATACGTTCCCCATTTGGAATACTCGTATCCATCTACATTCGGCCCGTAATGATGTTCCGGGTTAACCATCCAACCCACACCAAGAGGCGCCGTATAATTCTCATAGATATCTAGTGATGTCAAAAGCATGCCCGTAACTTGCCGCACAACTTCGTCTTCATGCCCAAAAGTGAGTCTCACCCACTCATCGGCAATCTCTTCCGCGGTCAGCTCCGGATTCCACGCCAGTCTCCCGTATCCATATAGATTCGCCTGCGCGAGTGGATGTCCTGTCCAACAGGCATCTGCACCAATATTGGATACTGCAGCGAAGCCACTGTATGGCCGTTTATACAGAGAACCGTCCGCGATTCGCTTGATCTCTGAACCTTCGCCTTTAGCGTATGTGTCAAAGTCCAATACTTCTTTCCACTGGGGAACCAGATAACAGAGATGACGTTGTTGCCCGGTATACTCCTGTGTAATCTGAAATTCAATCACCTGATTTGTATTTTCCATGGCGCCAAACAGCGGGGATACCGCCTCTCTCACCTGAAAGTCCATCGGCCCGTTTTTGATCTGCAAAATGACATTTTCGGCAAAACGCCCATCCAGCGGCGTAAAGTGGTCATAAGCTGCACGTGCACGGTCAGTGGAACGATCCCGCCAGTCCTGCTTGCAGTTATAGACAAAGCAACGCCAGATAACCAATCCACCGAATGGCCGAAGGGCTTCGGCCAGCATGTTCGCACCATCGGCATGATCACGGTTATACGTGAATGGTCCCGGACGATTCTCGGAGTCTGCCTTGATCAGGTAACCGCCAAAATCCGGAATCGCTGCGTACACCTTGGCCGTTTGAATATTCCACCATTCCCGTACCTGCGCATCCAGCGGGTCAGCCGTACGCAATCCGCCAATCTCAATTGGACTCGCGTAGTTGGCGCTCAGGAACAATCGAACACCATACGCTCTGAATTCTGCGGCAACCTTCGCCACATCACTAAGATAACGTTCCGTCAGAAACAGGCTCTCACGGCGGTGTACATTAACGTTGTTGATCGATATGGCATTAATGCCCGTGGAAGCGAGTAAACGTGCGTAATCCCGGATGCGTACCAAGTCCAGCGTAAATTCCCCGTTATCATAGAAAATGGAGTCTCCTGCGTAACCACGCTCAATGCTGCCGTCCACGTTATCCCACTGATTAATCATCCGTAGCGCATTGGTTGGCTGTTCTGTAATGAAGCTCCACTTATTCACAGCGTCATCCGCCTCATGTGCACTTCCTTGATCCATTGTCAGCTCTCGAAGCAGATGGAATGCACCATAGAGCACACCTTGGGGAGTCTCTGACCCAATGACGAGTACACCCTCGGTCTCGGTCTCACGAATGATGTACCCTTCCCCTTGAACAGTTGAACGCTCTGTCTCGCTGAACAACCCAGCCACGGAATCGCTCCCTGTCCAAGTGCCGATTCGTATTGCGGGAGCGGAAGCGAGATTGTCCCGTTCATTTTCCTGAGCATCAGACAGATGACTGACCGACGGTTTCACGCCATATAACCTCTCCAGTCCCCGTGAAAGTTCGGTCAGAGCTGTTGTGATCACTCCATGGTTCTCTTCCGCCAGTATAAGTTTGCTCCATGCAGGAGCCGTCTTTTGGGCAAGTCCATTCGCTTCTGGCAATTCGGAGTGATACCCCAGCCACGCATCGTACTGTGGACCTGACAAGGCAGATTGAATGACGGATTGGCTCATTGTACCGCCTCCTTGCTGGCATAGATCTGCCCAAGGTGATTCCCTTTTCCTTCGAGTAGCCATAGAATCGACGTTACACCACGCGGATAGTACTTGCTGCCAACCGCTACACCAGACAGGATCTGGTCACTCCAGCACCAGTAGGATTCCTCCGGATGCAGCAGCCAGTTGACATGAGCCGCGTCTGCTGCCTTGCCTGTCTCATTCCATTCCACACCCAGCAGCTCTCTAGCGATAAACTGGGACAAATAGATTTTGCTCAGCCACGAGTTATTGCTTGTTGAGGACAGTTTCCAGCCTCCATCTTCGAACAGACATGTTCCCGGTACAAGAACCGTCTTCAGATGAGTTTGGAGTGCTTTCAGATAAGGTCCAAAACGACCATTGACATCCAGTGCTGCTTCACAGCCTGTAAAGTACGGGAACACCAAACCTTCAATCGCCGGAATGATTCGAGAATCATTATTTTCTGCAATAACAGCTGGAATGTAGCCGCCATCAGTCAACTGTGCAGCAATACTGGCAGCGCAGCGATCCGCTTGAAGTCCAGCTTGATGGGACAGATCCGCCAACTTCTCAGTTGCGAACAGCTTCTCCAATGCAACATAGACCGCCCAACATTTACCCGCCAGATAGATATTATTGCGAGACTGACCAAGTGACACATCCAGGCTGTCGTAAGTTGTAATCTCCGCTCCACCTTGGGTACGGCTGCTATCCAGACCCATCAGACCGTTACGCTGCTCTGCGTCGGGATGGTCACGATTAAGCATACTTTCGAAGCAATCTTGGATAACAGGCAACATGTTTTTCACAAAAGCTTGATCCTGTGTCTGTTCAATGTATACTGTCGCGCAGCAGAGCCAGTTCACCAGCTCCTCGTGGCTCATCTGTGAGAAACAGTCGTCAATGCCAACCAGCTCATATGCCGAGTGTCCAGGGCGTGAGAACACATTGGCAACACCAATATCATGGGTAAAGGTGATTCCGCCCGGATATAACTTCTCTTCCCCCGGGAAACGAACCTGATCCGTATAACTGTATCGTTTCACAAACCACTCCAGCTCATTACGCACCGTCCATGGGTTCAAGGCAAGCTCGAAGTACAACTGATCAGCTGTCAGATCAAGTGTGTTCATCATCCGATACTCCCCTTCGTTCACCACCCATAGTGGCTCGCCATCGGCATCCAGCAGTTGAGTACTGGCATAATAGCTGTGAATGGAATGAGCAAGCATGAATGATTGATCTTCGGTCAAAGCAGCCGATCCAAGGCGCTGTTCAACCTCTCCACAGGATGCGGTCAACTCACTGAAGCGTTGTAGTGCATACTCTCCTGCTGCCTGAATATCGGAGAAGTACCGCGTATACCAATACGTTGTGTCCATTCCTGTCGTCACAATGCCCCCGCGATAGAAACATACTGCGAATTGATACGTACGTTTCTCTCCAGCCGGAACCTCCATCAGTAGTGCAGCGGTTGAACCAAGTCCAAATGCCAGATTCTCCCGATGTTTCTCCTGCAACAGTTTCTCCAGCGTAAATCCGCGTGCGGGCCACAGTCCGTCATCTGCTGACATAATCGCTGTAAGTCGACCTTGTCCCACACCTGTGATGGAGCCACCTTCCGGTCCCCCAATCAGACGCATCGCAGAGTACGGATCATTGCCCTGATAACCAAAGTAGGCTTTGCGGGGTTGTTGACCTTCCGTATTGTCAATCGTCATCTCTACCAATACGGCAGGTACGAGTGCATCCATTAATTCTTCACGATCCCCATTCGTTGGATCAGGTACTGGACGTACAGGCGAGTAGATACGGAACGTCAGATCTCCAGCAGTCCACGTATCCGTACCTGAGGTAAATTCACGGGTAATATCTTCATCGCGAAAAGCCGTAATAAGAGGTTGTGGAGCTTTGGTCGCGTTTGTCGACGCCGGGTCCCCATTCTCCAGCTTCTCTACATCATAGCGGCTGCTCTCATCCTCGGAAGCTTCATAAAAAGGAAGCGCCTGATAATTGTCGCCATCGCGAGATTGTAATCCAATATATACATTCTGGTCAGCCGGCTTGCCGAGTTCAAGACCCAGCCCGCCTCTGGCTCCTTTGTAACCCAGTGTAAAACTCGCAAAAGCACCAATCGGTGCGTGATGTGCATTATAAAAGATGGATTTGGACGTATTCATGAATCATAACCCCTCTCAGAATGGTTGCATACGTTTTCATTAGCCCCATCCTAACACGTGGTTCCACCTCCGACCATGATCAAATCAATCGGATATTTACCCAAATCAAGCTGATAGACTATAATAGATTAAAGCGGTTACAAAAAAAACATTCCATTTGATATACGTGCGTAATCAAAATCACATTTTTTGAACAACCTCTTATGAAGGAGGATCTTCCATGTCTTCAACGTATTTGCCTCCTACTTTGGGAGAAAGTGTCCATGAAGTTTTTTATCCAGATGTGCAAACAACGGTCAATCTGTTCGCCATTCATTTACGAAGTGTAGGTGTGGACTGGGATTATCCGGCACATGAGCACCCTCAATATGAATTGAATTATGTCACGGAAGGCGAGCAACGCATGATGGTGAATGGTACCCTATACATTCAAAAGGCTGGCGAACTGCTCCTGATTCCTCCGGGAAGCATTCATTCCAGCCAGAGCCATAACGGCAAGGGATTCACGTATTTTTGCATGCATTTTGACATTGATGATCAGTTGTTCCTATCGTTGCTGGCGCGCATCAAACAAGTGCGATTCAGTGCGGATAGTCCGGTTACACAGCAGATTGAGCCGGTTTTGCGCAAATTGATGTCATCTGCGGATGATGAAACAGCAAATACGATGGTACAGCGTATGCAGCTGCAATCTGCGGTATTTGAACTATTTGGCCATCTGTGGGAGGCGGTCTCGAAAGAGGCAGCTCACTGGTTTACCGACGGACACGAGAAGATCGAACTCGCCCACCAGATTCGTAATCGGTTGCAAGGCCTGATGAGTCAGCAATTCAAACAGGGACACGAGTCCAACGGTCACTATGGCATTGATGATATTGCAGCAGAGCTGGGCATCAGTTCTTCTCACTGTAATCGCGTGTTCAAGGAGGTGTTCGGTCAGTCTCCTCGTGCTGTATTATCCCAGTTGGTTTTGCATGAAGCGAAGCTTCTTCTGGGCAATCCGAAGCTGTCCGTTCAAAATATTGCTGTCATGCTTGGTTATAAGGATATTGCCCATTTCAGTCGTCAATTCAAGCGCTGGTCCGGCATGTCACCCTCCCGTTACCGACAGGAACAGCCTGCTCTGGAATAGGTCTAGTAGCAGGCTGTTTGTCTTTCTTATTTATTTCAACAAACGCTTAATCAGCTTCAGCTTGTTATCATACGGTGGATACAGAATCGGCAGATTCAATTTGGTGCTTTTTTTCAGTACACTTTTGAGATGAGAGAAGGTTTCGAAGCTGTACTGCCCATGATACGAGCCAACACCAGAATGACCAACACCGCCAAACGGCAGACGTGGATTCGCTACATGTGTGATGGTATCGTTAATGCAGCCGCCTCCAAAAGAAACTTCGCGCAGCACTTTGTCCTGAACCTGGGTGTCGGAAGTGAACAGATACAAGGCGAGTGGTTTCGGCCGCTTTACGATTTCTACAATGGCTTCATCCAGGTTACGATAACTAATGATCGGCAGAATCGGTCCAAAAATCTCATCTTCCATCGTTGCTGCATCCCAGGACTCCGCATCAATCAGTGTAGGTTCAATAAAACGATCTTCCTCATCCGAAGCTCCCCCATATATCACGTTGGCCTGATCACGCTCAATCAAAGTCGTCAGCCGTTTAAAATGTCCCTTGTTCACGATTCGCCCATAGTCCTTGTTGTGCTGGATATCCGAACCAAAGAAAGACACGATTGCTGCCTTCATCTCTGTAACTAACTGTTCCTTAACGCGCTCATGCACAAGTAAATAATCGGGTGCGATACAGGTCTGTCCTGTATTGAGCAGTTTGCCCCATATAATGCGCTCCGCAGCCACTTTGATATCCGCCTGTTCATCAACGATGACCGGACTTTTGCCTCCCAGTTCTAACGTAACGGGAACGAGATTTTTGGCAGCTGCCTCCATCACAATCTTGCCAACCGGTACACTGCCTGTAAAAAAGATATAGTCGAATGGCGCGTTAATCAGCGCTGTTGTTGTGTCTTTAGCACCGTCAAGTACCTGTACGTATGCCGGTTCGAACACGCTCGCAATCATTTCACGTACAACAGCGGATACCGCAGGTGTATTCTCTGACGCTTTGAGCACGGCTGTGTTACCTGCTGCAATAGCACCTACCAATGGTTCGATTAAGAGTTGAAAAGGATAATTAAACGGTCCGATAATCAGAACCGCCCCGTAGGGTTCGGGTATGATATAACTTTTCGAACCAAGGAGTGCCATTTGTGTTTTCACTTTAACGGGTTTCACCCATTTATTCACTTTACGAATGGTGTGTGTAATGCTGTCCATCATAAATCCGATCTCGGTTGTGTAGGATTCGAACTCACTTTTGCCCAAATCCTGATAGAGAGCTTCTGTCAGTCTGGACTCGTACTTTTGAATGGCCTGCTTCAGTTGGGTCAGACGGGCAATTCGAGCTTCTGCCAATCTTGTGGCCCCGGAACGAAAGAACTGTCGTTGCTGCTCCAAAATCTGTTCAACTTCCTGACTGGTTACTTCCTGTATAGTCGTTGTCATATATACATACTCCTCTATTCATTATTGATTAAGCGTTTAAACTTACGAACCTATAAGACACATGCAAAAGCATGTTTTATCACTATTAATCTACAGACACTCTTCTTCCAAAGCAGCTACCAGTTCCTTCAGCAGTTCCACCGATGCATTCAATGAAGCCGAATAATAGCGCTGTGTGCCCTTCTGCTCCACAGATATAAGTCCCTTCTCTAACAACAGCTTGAGATGATGAGATATGGCTGGCCGGGATAGGCTGGATTGTTCGGTAATTTCATTCACTGTCATTCTGCCCTTCTCGGTGAGTGTCAGCAAAATGGATTGACGATGGTTGTCACTTAACACCTGAAATAACGGAATACAGGTTTGAAAAACGCTAATTGCTTTTTGTCCCATGGTTTCACCTCTATACTATTTCTTCTTCATTATTTCTACGTATATTTCTCTGTTTGATGTCTGTTGGTTTAAACATTCGAACCTAATGACTGAATTGTACTCTTTAATCACTTGAACTGCAAGTGAACCATCAACTAAATTTAATATAATGCTTATAAAGCGCTTCCATACTACCATACAAGTATGGTAGTATGTCATTGAAGGAGTTGAAGTTGTGGAATATACCCCAAAGTTATCATCCAAAGCCGGTTTGTTGCCTGTTGCGAGCAATATGTCTTCCATGAATAATAAGCAATCTTACTCAACGCGAGATGTCGTTTACTTCACGCTGAAACAACTCATTTTGAGTTTGAAAATGCCTCCGGGAACAGCTATTTCTGAGAAGGAAATTTCGCTGGAGTTCCAGGTAAGCCGGACACCTGTTCGAGAAAGTTTTGTAAGGCTTGCACAGGAAGGTCTGCTGGAAGTGTATCCACAGCGCGGCACATACGTCTCTCTGATTCAGGTCGATCTCGTTGAGGAAGCACGGTTCATGCGTGAACAGCTCGAACGAGCCGTAATCAGGCTCGCCTGCGAGAACTTTCCGAACGAACAGATGGTAGCTCTTGAACAGAACCTTGCGTGGCAACAGGAATGCAGGGTCAAACCGGATGATGAACGAATGTTCCAATTGGATGAGGAATTCCATAGCACTCTTTTTGCAGGCTGCAACAAAAGCAACACCTGGACTGTTATCCAGCAGATGAATGTACATTTGAATCGAAGTCGCATGTTACGCCTGTCCTCGGACCACCAGTGGGATCACCTGATTGAACAGCACCGGTCTATGGTCAAGGCCATTCAGCAGCATGATGCCGACACAGCAGAGCGACTGATGCAGGAACATTTGCATTTAACTGTCACCGATTTGGCTGTCCTGCAGGATACATATCCGTCCTATTTTCAATGACTGAATTTTTCTTCCTACTATTCATGATGAGGTGAACGTGATGAGAATGGTTTTTCGCTGGTTCGGCGAAGGCAATGATACGGTAACGCTGGATCATATCCGGCAGATTCCGGGTGTTGAAGGTATTGTGTGGGCACTGCACGATGTTCCTGCTGGCGAGGAATGGCCGATGGACAAAATACTCGCTGTCAAAACAGCAGCGGACAAGGCCGGGTTACATCTGGATGTCGTTGAGAGTGTGAACATCCATGAGGATATCAAGTTGGGCCTGCCATCAAGGGATAAATACATTACAAATTATATTAAAACAATGGAGAAACTGGCTCAGGTGGGTGTGAAGGTCATCTGTTACAACTTTATGCCCATCTTCGACTGGCTTCGCACGGATATGCACAAGGAAATGGAGGATGGCTCAACTGCCCTCTTCTATGAGCAAAGTAAACTTGCAGATATAGAACCTCTAGAACTCGTTCGACGCATTACGGAAAACTCCGCACTCACCATGCCAGGTTGGGAACCGGAACGATTGCAGTATTTAACAGGTCTGTTCGAAGCCTACAAGGATGTAACCGAGGATCATATGTGGGAGCACGCACGTTATTTCCTGCAAGAGATTATGCCTACAGCCGAACGGCTGGGGATTCGAATGGCCATCCATCCGGACGACCCGCCATGGCCAATCTTTGGATTACCAAAGATTATTACAAGTCAGGAGAATGTTCGGAAATATTTGAATCTTTATGATAGCCCTTACAACAGCGTGACACTATGCAGTGGCTCTTTGGGAGCAAATGCTGATAATGACATTATCGGGATGATACACGAGTTCAAGGATCGGATTCCATTTGCCCACATTCGTAATGTAAAAATATACGATAACGGCGACTTTATTGAAACCTCACATCGCAGTCAGGATGGCAGTGTTGATATTGCAGGGGTTGTTGAGGCTTATCACGATATCGGTTATGAAGGTTATGCAAGACCCGACCACGGTCGTCATCTCTGGGGAGAACAGTGCCGACCTGGCTATGGACTCTATGACCGGGCTTTGGGGATCATGTATCTCTGGGGCGTCTGGGATTCCCTGCAAAGGAGGGCAAAAGCATGAGTGAACGTCAATATGAACGCTCATCTCGTCTCGAAGGCAGAACGGCTGTAATCACCGGAGGTGCTGGAGTATTATGCCGCTCCATGGCAGAAGAACTCGCTCGGCACGGTGCAAGTGTAGCCATCCTGAACCGCACCGTGTCCAAGGGGCAGGAAGTTGTAGCTGCGATTGAAGCTGCCGGTGGCAGAGCGATTGCTATTGCCTGTGACGTAACCCAGGCCGATAGTGTACAAGCGGCGGCAGATGCTGTACTGGAACAGCTTGGACCATGCGACATTCTTATTAATGGTGCCGGTGGCAATAACGCCAGTGCCAACACCACGAATGAAATTTTTAGATTGGAAGATCTGGAAAAGAGCGATGTCACTACATTTTTCGATGTAAGTGTAGAGGGATTTCGTCAGGTGATGGATCTGAATTTTGTCGGTTCTCTCATCCCCACTCAGATCTTTGCAAAACATATGATAGAGCGCGATGTTCCCGCTACTGTCATAAACATTTCTTCCATGAGCGCCCCATCTCCCATGACGAAAGTTCCAGCTTACAGCGCTGCGAAGGCAGCCATTAACAACTTCACGCAATGGCTCGCCGTTCATCTGGCCGAATCCGGAATTCGTGTCAACGCTATTGCACCCGGGTTTTTCCTGACTGAGCAAAACCGTAATCTATTACTGCAACCAGACGGCTCACCTACGGAACGTTCCAGTAAAATTATTGCGCATACACCCATGCGCCGTTTTGGCAAACCGGAAGACCTGCTTGGCACATTGATGTGGCTTGCGGATGAAAGGCAGTCCGGCTTTGTCACTGGCACAGTCATTCCGGTAGATGGCGGATTTATGGCCTATTCAGGTGTATAACGATTAACGTGTAAATGAATCAGTTCAACTAATATAGGTATTTAATGAAACCGAAGCTTGGGATACATACCCAGGTTTCGGTTTTTTGCGTTCAAGCATAAGATCCTCCAGCATAGGAAAAGCTTGTTATAATACGTGTTCAAAAGCAAACTTTTTAAACAACCTCTTATTAGAGCTACGGTGAACTAAAGGAAGGTGATACATATATGATGGAAGAAACATGGGTTGTTGCCGTACGGTCTATTATTGCCTTTCTGACCCTGATCATCTATACAAGGGTGCTGGGCAAACAGCAGATGGGTAACTTGACGTATTTTGATTACATTAACGGTATCACAATCGGTTCCATTGCGGGGACTTTTGCAACCGATCTTTCCTCCAAGGCGTGGATTCATTTTGTGGCCTTGACCATTTTCACAATCATTACGATCATCTTTCAGTATATTACGCTGAAAAATCGCACCATCTCCAAACTAATGGACTCTGATCCCACATTGATCATCCAGAACGGTAAAATTCTTGAACAGAACCTGAGTAAAATGCGAGTCAAATTTGATGAATTGACCATGATGCTGCGGCAAAAGGATGTATTTGATATTACAACGCTGGATTATGCGATTCTGGAGCCGGATGGTAGCCTCTCGGTTGTTTTGAAACCTGAGAATCAACCGGTAACCGCCAAAGACATGCATATGCACCCGCCCAAGAGCAAGCTGATGACCGAGATTATCATTGATGGCCTGCTGATTAAGCAAAATTTGGAGGAAAGACACAAAGATATTAATTGGCTCAGTGAGCAGCTGAAAAAGCAAAACATCACGATACAGGATATTGCTTTTGCGGCCATATTACCCAATGACAAATTGTATGTTGATCTGTTCAAGGATAAGATCACCGAAAAAATCGACATGGGCGATTATGAGGGGCCTTTCTAAACTCTTTACATCAAGGAGGCGGTTGAATGAAAACGCGTTTCTGGCTGTTATATGTGCTTCCGATCTTCCTCATTCTTGTATTCGTTGCGATTATGGCTAGCGGAGCCTTTCTCAAAAAGCCCTTTGGTACCGATGATCGCTTGCTTGAATCTATACAAACGTTAGAGAAACAGGTTGAGGGGAATAAATGGACTGAAGCCAAGTCTCAAGTTAATTACGCAATGAAGGCCTGGGATAAAGTCGTCAACCGCATTCAGTTCAGTGTGGAACGTGAAACGATATATGATATTCTGGGCACGCTTGCTCGGATCAAGGGCGGCGTTGCGGCAGAGGATGATAAGGCGATTATGGAAGAGATTTATTACTTTTATGTGTTATGGGATAATCTTGGAGATTAGGTTCAATAATCTTTAATATCAGACTTTAATATCAGATTGTAAGTCCAAAAACAAAAGGCACTATCCTTTTATGAAGAAAGGAAGTGCCTTCTTTGCTTTGATATAACTTTATATCCATTACGCTCTTCGTAATCCCCGAGACCGTGACGATCGCGAAGTACCTTCTTTGCGGAAAAAGAGACCGAGTGCTCCCTTGGCACACCACAGTGCAAACAAAGCGAACAGCGTGCCCCAAAACAGCGCGGGAAGGAATGTCTGTTGAGCGAGATTCGCTGCATCCCCTGCCCGTGAAGGCTGAGTCCAGGACATAAATCCAACGTATACAGCACTAACAACCGACTCTTCCAGCGTAAGAAACGCCAGTAACAGATAATAGTACTTCACGATCTTGGCACCAAAAATCATAATGACAACGTTCAGTACGATGAACCCGGTCAGCCATAACATGCCGAACTCCCCTCTTACATATAACAGGAGCGACACCAGAGCGACAGCCGTCATAATACCAAGTCCCCACATGTGCAAGCCTTTGCGGTATAAGTAAAACAACAGCAAGGCGAACAGTGATGCACTGATATATCCCGCCAGAGAAACCAGGATCGATCTGCCTGGCGTCAGCATGGAAGAGTAAGTTACACCACTATGATCAGCGTATAATTCAATGCGCAGCACTTTACCGGACAATACCAGTGTCATTAGTGCATGACCGAATTCGTGAATCATCGTATCCAGGTTACGGAACAAGGACGAAAATGGGATGAATCGTGTAAGAAAGACGGAGCCTAGTAGAAAAAGTATCGTTTTGACCCACTTATTCAATCGTGTATACCTCCTTTACCTTAAAGTAAACAATCAAGTAAACAAGCCTATCCTTTATACTACGCTTTTTTCACTCGATTCGTTTCGGCTTCCGAACTGTAAGGCACAGTGCTCCATCCACCAGCAGAAGCTCCGATTGTGTCCAATGAAAAAAGAAGATAGATCATAGCGGCCCTTTTCGGCCTCTAGCGTAACGAGCAGTCGATTCCGCATCCGACGGATAGCATAGTGCACGAATTGATCTGCAACCTCACTTTGTATCAGGGTAACATAAGCATAAAGGGAATGATCGACAGGTTCATCAAGCGGACTCACCCCTGCACATGAAAATTCCGTCCTCACGCCCGCACTCTGAAGTATGGACAATGCCTTCACAAGTTCGGCATCAACTTCAACACCGTTCCAAATCTCTGTTTTCTTCGCGGATACTGTATGTTTATCACGTTCCGTCCAGTGCATCAGCTCCAGCTTACGCCGTCTCCACAGATGGGCAGGCTGTTCACTTAACAGCACTTCATGTTCCTCGTTTAAATTCATGCAATGTGTCCTCCTGTTCTCCTCGATCCGGTCACCTTATTCAACAAAGCAGAGAGCACATCCCTGTGCTCTCTGCTTTGCAAAAAGGCAAAGGAATGGCGATCCATTCCTCAGCATGTTGTATTATTGTACCTTTTTCGGTGACAGGCATCAAACTGATCTTTAATTATTCGTTCAGTGCCAGTTTCAGAGCCTCCAAATTTTGTCTCATCACGCTAATGTAGTCCATTCCCGCCGCAATTTCTTCCTCGGTGAGTCCCTCAATCGGATTCAATACAGCGGTCTTGGCCCCCACTTCACTTGCGATCGTCTCAGACACTTTGGATGAAACCAGTGTTTCGAAGAAAATCGTTTTCACCTGATGCTCTTTTGCAAAATCAATGACAGATGCCATCTGCGCTGCTGAAGGTTCTTGCTCAGGAGACAATCCTGCGATGGGCACCTGTTGCAACCCATATTCCTTGGCAAGGTAGCCAAATGCAGCGTGTTGTGTGATGAAATCCTTGCGTTTGCTATCCGTCACAGCCGCTTTGAAGTCCTGATCCAGTGACTCCAATTGAGCAATGTAGGCATCTGCATTCTGCTTGAACTGTTCAGCATGTTTCGGGGCAGCCTGCGCCAAACCTGCTTCAATATTGCGCACTTCCTTTACAGCCAATGCAGGTGACAGCCATACGTGGGGGTCGAGTCCACCGTGATCGTGATCATGTCCTGCTTCTGCTTCTGCCTCTGCGTCATGATCATGGTCGTGTTCTTCTGTAGTCGCTTCATTCGCATGCTCATGATCGTGGTCATGTTCTGTTGCCTCTGAATCTTCTTGATGGTGTTCATGCTCTCCACCTTCAAGAAGGTTGATGCCTTTGCTCGCTTCCACCTGAATGAGTGAAGCATTGCTCAGACTTCCGGTGACCTGATCAATCCAAGATTCCATGCCCGCACCATTGTATACAAGCACATCCGCTTTTTCAATGCTGGCAATATCTTGTGGTGTGGGCTCCCAATCATGGGGCTCCATTCCTGCTGGAACGAGTGTATGCACATCGGCCAGATCACCTGCCACATTTTTGGTGAACTCATACATCGGGTAGAAGCTGACCTGCACGTTTAATTTTGCAGTTTCCGTCTCGACTGGAACGGAAGTGCCTGTCGAAGCTGTATTTGCATCAGAAGCGGATTTTTGTCCGCAGCCTGCGACGATAAGTGTAAGACTAAACAACAATCCGAGCGTAGCTTTTTTACTGAATTTCATGTGATGTATTCCTCCTAGAATGGTTGACCAGAATGATGTGCTGTGATTTCGTTTCTTTGCGGTGACGCTTGCGGTTATATCGTGCAATCAGCTTTTGCGCTGATATTCCAGTCAATAGGATGACCAACAGGATGAGTGCAATTGTTCCTCCCGGTGGTGTATTCAGATGGTAAGATGTTGTGAGCCCGCTAAAAATACCGATTAATCCTGTAATTACCGCGACAATAATCGCTGCTGTGAAACTGCGAGACACTCTCAGTGCCAAGGCAGCAGGTAATACAATGAGAGCAGACACCAGCAACACACCGACGATCGGCATGGCTGAAGCTACAGTCATTCCTGTCAGAATGGCAAATGCAAACGATAAACCTCTCACCTGAACGCCTCCAATGGAAGCTGTCTCTTCATCAAACGTAAAGCTATAGAGCGGTCTCCGGAGTAAGATGAAAAAAAGTAAACCTATGACACATACTCCTGCCATCATCCACAATTGTATATCGCTAACCGCGACAATAGATCCGAATAAGTAAGAACTGAATGTTTTGGACAGATTGGTTTTGAGACTCATCAACACTACAGCAAGAGCCAGCCCCGAAGTCATGATGATCGCCACAGGTACCTCGCTGTAGGTTCGGTAACTTCGCCGCAGTTGTTCAACCAGTAATGCACCGATAATTGCAATGGCGAATCCGCAGATTACCGGGTTAAGATTCATGACCGAACCGAGCGCAACCCCTGCGAGTGAGACGTGGGATAACGTGTCTGCCATAAGGACCTGCCGCCTGAGCATCAGATAGACCCCAAGAATTGGAGCGATGACTCCAATCAGTCCACCTGCCCAGAAGGCACGTTGCATGAATTCGTACTCAAACACTGCCATTCCTCACTTTCTTGCCGCTCCAGAGTAATCGTTCGGTCCAATCGATCTCCCATCTCTTCCAGTCCATGAGTAACCATAATAATCGTTATCCCATGAGCATCAACATAGTGGCGCATCAGATTGTAAAATCCTTCAGAGTTGTGGCGGTCCATTCCCGTGGTTGGCTCATCCAGTACCAGAACCTGCGGTTGCCCAGCCATAGCCCTTGCAATACAGATCCGTTGCTTCTGTCCACCAGACAGCTCACCGACTCGTGTATTCCGATATTCCCACATGCCAACTTCCCGCAAACTGCGTTCAACGATGGCATCCTGCTCTGCTGTGAAGCTTCGGAATAGTCCCAGCCTGGTGTAACACCCGGACCGGACCAGCTCATTCACCGTACTGGGAAATCCACTATTGAACGATGCCACCTGCTGGGGCACATAACCGATATTGGATTTGTTCCCACGTTTCTGCGGATTCATATGTATCGTGCCGCTCCAGGGCTTTAATAGCCCTAGTAGCAGCTTTAACAGGGTCGTTTTGGCAGAACCATTGGGACCTGTGATGCCTATGAACTCTCCCACATGGATATCCAGCGACAGTTGATCAATGACCGGCTCTTTGCCATATCCAAATACAACATCACGCATGGAGGATAGTATCATGCTATTCCCTCTTTTCGTAAATATTACGATCTAAAAATAACAAAAAAATTTTATCTGGTTTCCCGGTGGATCGTCATTTTCTTCAAACGTGGGGAGTACTTCTTCATCTCAAGTCTCTCTGGATGGTTACGTTTGTTCTTGGTTGTTGTATAGTTGCGGTCCCCGCACTCGGTACAGGCTAAAGTTACAATGACTCTCATGGTTGTTGCCTCCTCTTATTTAATCGTAATTATTACTATTTAATGATATTAGCTGATGCTCTTTCTTTTGTCAACTCCATGCAGGAAAAGGATCTTTCAGTTCACGCCAGTTCTACATATCGATGAAGAATCTTGATTAATCGTAAAAATGTTGATTAGAACATAGGAATGATGTATGTTGCCGCACGTACAAGCATATATTTTAGCAAAGTCCTAGTTGTGGAGGTCTGTTTCATGAAAATGGCAGCCAATCTGAAGCTCCTGTCCTTCCTGGTCCCTTGTACATTTCTTGTTCCCGTGTTGATCACAATGGCTCCAGACTTGAAGGAAACATGGAACAGTGGAGCTTTGCAAAATATGAAAACCGTATTCATAGGTATTTTCCTTGAAGCCGCACCTTTTCTGCTCATGGGTGTGCTATTATCCTCGCTCATGCAGTGGTTCGTATCCGAAGAAATGGTCCGCAAACTCACGCCCAAGAATCCGATAGGCGGTGTGCTGGTCGCAGGACTACTCGGTATTATTTTCCCCATCTGTGAATGTGGCATGATCCCGGTAGTGAGAAGGTTGATGCACAAAGGCATGCCAGCCTATATCGCAGTTACGTTCATCCTGAGTGGTCCCGTAGTCAATCCCATCGTATTTACGGCAACTTTGCTTGCCTTTCCCTCCCATCCTGAGATTACCATTGCCCGCATGGGACTGGCCTTTGCTGTAGCGGCTTCCATAGGCATGCTCGTATATGTGTTTGTCCGTCGAAATCCTCTTCGGATGCCAAAGGTCGCAGTGACAGAGGTCAAGACACATCCTGGGTTTAAAATGGTGCAACCTCACGCGCACGCAAATGCACATGATCATAACCATGTAAAAAACTGGCGCAGCTTCTTCATTCACGCCGGAGATGAATTTGTCGATATGAGCAAATATCTGGTGATCGGTGCCCTGATTACAGCCTGCATCCAGACATTCATTAGCCGCAGCGATCTGATCTCACTTGGTAATGGTCCTGTTGCCTCTTACGTGTTCATGATGGGTTTTGCTTATGTATTGTCTCTCTGCTCCACGTCCGATGCTTTTGTGGCTTCTGCGTTCTCACATACGTTTGCACTGGGGCCGCTGGTATCCTTCCTTGTGCTTGGTCCAATGCTGGACTTCAAAAGCACGCTCATGCTACTCTCCACCTTCCGTACCCGATTTGTTATTGGTCTAAGTCTAGCGATTATTACGCTCGTTTTTGCCGGCTCGTGGTTGATTAACCTACTGGTATAAAGGTTGAGCAACATACTTCATGGCCTGAATGGTTAATCCCATGAACTTTCATCCTGACGATTAATAGAGATGAGGTGATGATATATGAACCACACTATCTATACGATGACAAAAGTCCCTGTTTCAAGGTCACACGTCATCCAATGGCATAACCTGATCCGTGCAGGCTGGATCGGCGGGGTGGCAGTGTACATTATTCAGTTGAATTCAAGTGATTCGCTTCATTATTATTTGGCTCCTACCATGCAAAAACTGCTATTATGCTGTCCTGTTCCCTTATTGTTTATTGCCGTTATCATGGCTTGGCATGGACTGTTCAGTAGAAACGAGGTGCATTGCGACTGTGAGCATCCACCACCTTCCGGATTCCTACGCAGCTCAATGGTATATGGTCTGATTGCTATACCCTTGTTGCTGGGATTTCTGTTACCTGACCGGGCTCTCGGCAGCTCCATGGCCAGTCAGAAAGGCATGTCTCTCACCTATGTCCCTCCCGAGATTCGTCGAAAAGAGCCTTTACCTGATCCGGCAACGCAATTGATTGTACAAGATCGTACACAACAAACAACGGCTGTTCAGTCTGCATCGGTCACCAAAGTACAATTCATTCCCCCAGACGAGTATAGCCGCGAATTCGCTGAACTGGCGGAGAAGTTGTATGCAGAACAGGTCATTCGAGTCTATCCTGAAATTTTCTCTGAAACCCTCGGTACGATCGATATGTTCCAGCGACAATTTGCAGGCAAAGATATCTCGTTAACCGGGTTTGTCTACCGTGACAAAAGCATGGATCATGAATCACATTTTGCACTAGGACGATTTCTCGTCATGTGTTGCCCAGCGGATGCGGCTCCCTTTGGCGTGATGATTCACATCCCCGAAGCGGATAGCTTCCCTACAGACAGCTGGGTGCAAATTGATGGCAGCATCGGCTCAGCACAGGTGAATGGTAAGGATACGATTGAAATTCGCGCCACAAAGGTGACACCTGTAGCCGAGCCATCCATGCCTTATATTTATACCAATGCGGACTCGGTGATGGCTTATGAGAAAATAAAGAGCCCGTAGTTGCTAGTAGTAGTAACAACTTGCACCTCAACGACAAAAAGCCCCAAAGCTATGGATTACATAGCTTCGGGGCTTTCATGTTAAGTCAGACATGAGATTACATCTCGTCTTCTCTGATTGTATTATTCCGTTACGATATCATGAACCAACACAGGAGCATCAGCATGATCCGCAATCGTAATGTTTTCTTTGATCTTCGCGATGACGTCTGCTACGTCTTCACGATTGGCATGGATCGTTACGAGGGACTCACCAGCTTTGACTGGGTCACCCACTTTTTTGTTCAGCATCAGACCAACAGCGAGATCGATCTCGGACTCTTTTGTTGCACGGCCTGCGCCGAGCAGCATTGCTGCAGTTCCGATTTCGTCAGCGACGATTCCGGCAACATAGCCGTCTTTATCTGCTGGGACTTCAACCAGATATTGTGCTTGTGGCAAACGATCTGGATGATCCACAACCGAAGCGTCTCCGCCTTGGTTTGCCAAGAAATCTTTGAATTTCTCCAGTGCTTTACCGTTCTGGATCACTTCTTTCAATTTCTCCTCAGCGTGCTCCAAGGAATCTGCCTTGCCAGCAAGGAATACCATCTGACGTCCAAGTGCCATACACAGTTCTTCCAGATCTTTTGGACCTTTACCTTGCAGGGTGAGGATGGCTTCTTTCACTTCAAGTGCGTTACCAATCGCCAGACCCAGTGGTTGGGACATATCGGAGATAACAGCCATCGTTTTACGTCCAACATTGTTACCGATGCTTACCATGGCATGTGCCAATTCTTTAGCATCTTCCGTTGTTTTCATGAATGCACCAGCACCTGTTTTAACATCCAATACGATTGCATCTGCACCTGCTGCAATTTTCTTGCTCATTATGGAGCTGGCGATCAGTGGAATCGAGTTAACGGTAGCTGTTACGTCACGCAGTGCATAGAGCTTTTTGTCTGCAGGCGTAAGGTTACCACTTTGCCCAATAACTGCAACCTTGTGTTCGTTTACGAGGCGAATGAACTCTTCTTTTTCAAGCTCTACGTGGAAACCAGCAACGGATTCCAGCTTGTCTGTTGTACCACCCGTGTGACCAAGTCCACGTCCGGACATTTTGGCAACAGGAACATCCAGCGCAGCAACAAGCGGAGCAAGTACCAATGTTGTTGTATCGCCCACTCCTCCTGTGGAGTGCTTGTCTACTTTGATGCCTTCGATAGCGGACAGGTCGATCGTTTCACCGGAATTCACCATCGACATCGTCAGATCAGCGCGTTCCTTGTCTGTCATATCTTTGAAGAATACTGCCATCGCCCAAGCGCTGACTTGATAGTCGGGGATTTCTCCTTGTGTGTATCCTTGAACAACAAAATCAATCTCAGCTGTTGTCAGTTCTTTTCCGTCGCGTTTCTTAGCAATAATGTCTACCATTCTCATGATGATCTCTCCTTGTGTGTGTATTAATTGTATTGAACACTTTGTTGTTAGTCCGTTACGGCTCCGGATCGTTCCTTAGATCGCTGTTGTCTCCAAGTTTTTTTGATTCCATTTGCAATGGAGAAAACTCGGAGACAAAGGCGAACGCTTTGCTTCTTCAGAATCGATTCCGGGTCCTTCACTCTGTGCTTAAAACAAAAGTTTCGATCCACATCAATTGATTATGAATATAAAATGCAACAATTACAGTGTGATTGCTGTGTCCAGGGCAACTACCATCATGTCGTTAAACGTTTTTTGACGCTCTTCGGCAGATGTTTCTTCGCCTGTCAGCAAGTGGTCACTTACCGTCAGGATGGTCAGTGCGTTAACACCAAACTTGGCAGCAATAGTGTACAATGCTGTTGTTTCCATCTCTACGCCGAGTACGCCGTGTTTCATCAACTTCTCGGTTACGGAACGGTCATCGCGGTAGAAAGAATCGGAGCTGAATACGTTACCGACGTGAATCTTCATACCTTTAGCTGTTGCACGGTCATAGGCTTCTTTCAGCAGGGAGAACGTAGCAATTGGTGAGAAGTCATAACCACCGAATACGTGTTTGTTCATGCTGGAATCTGTACATGCTGCTTGTGCAAGGATGACGTCACGTACACGTACATGCTCCTGCATACCGCCACAAGTACCCACACGAATCAGGTTTTTTACGCCATATTCGCTGATCAATTCGTTAGCATAGATTGCGAAGGACGGAATACCCATCCCCGAACCTTGCACCGAAATTCGGTGTCCTTGATATGTACCTGTGTAACCGAGCATTCCACGAACTTCGTTGTAACATACAACATCTTCGAGGTACGTATCTGCAATATATTTCGCGCGCAAAGGGTCACCTGGCAAAAGGATCGTTTCTGCGATATCTCCGGGTTTTGCTCCAATATGTGTACTCATGAATGAATCTCCTCCAGTTATACAATTAGTCTATTATGATGGCAGGACCGGAGCAGCTTAAGCTACTCCGACCTCCCCTATCCAGTTTTTGAAAAACTTATTTCAAATCCTTCAGGAAGCTGGTGCCGTATTCCGGCAATTTCACTCCAAAGTTCTCGGCTACGGTTGCGCCAAGGTCAGCAAATGTGCTGCGCAGATCAAGCTTTTTGCCCTCGCTGAAGCGCGGAGAGTAGGCAAGCAGTGGTACATATTCACGTGTATGGTCTGTACCGCGGTATGTTGGATCGTTACCATGGTCAGCTGTGATCAGCAGCAGATCATCATTGGTCATTTTGGCAAAAATCTCGGGCAGCCGTGCATCATAGTCTTCAAGTGCCTGAGCATAACCTTGCGGATCACGACGGTGACCGTAGAGGGCATCAAAATCAACCAGGTTCAGGAAGCTGAGTCCAGTGAACTCTTCATCCATCGTTTCGGACAACTTGTCCATGCCATCCATGTTGGAGACGGTACGAACAGCCTTGGTCACACCTTCGCCATCATAGATATCTGCGATTTTACCCAAAGCAATCACATCAAATCCACCATCTTGCAGTTCATTCATAACAGTACGACCAAAAGGTTTGAGTGCATAGTCATGACGATTCGCAGTACGTTTCCAGTTACCCGCTTCTCCTACAAATGGACGTGCAATAATGCGGCCGAGCATGTACGGATCTTCAAGTGTAATTTCACGGCAGAACTCACAGATCTCATACAGTTCTTTCAGTGGAACAACGTCCTCATGTGCTGCAATTTGCAGAACCGAATCCGCGGATGTATATACGATGAGCGCGCCAGTTTCAACATGCTCTGCACCCAGCTCATCCAGAATTTCCGTGCCGCTGGCCGGTTTGTTACCAATTACTTTGCGGCCCGTTTTCTCTTCAATGCGTTGAATCAACTCATCGGGAAAACCATTCTCGAACACACGGAAAGGTGTATCAATGTAAAGACCCATTAGCTCCCAGTGACCTGTCATTGTGTCTTTGCCTCTGGATGCTTCCTGCATCTTGGTGTAATACGCTTTAGGTGCATCCGCTACAGGGACACCCTCGATTTCTTTGATGTTGGACAGTCCGAGACTGGCCATGTGAGGCATTTTCAGACCTCCGCGTTCACGTGCAATGTGACCGAAGGTATCTACATCAAAATCATCAAATTCTGCTGCATCTGGCGCTTCGCCGATCCCTACAGAATCCATAACGATCAGATGTACTCTTTTGAATGTTGACATAACCTAAGCACTCCTTCCAATAATCCGGTTTACAAGAACAGTCCAGTAATGATCGCTGACAGCACGCTGACAAGCGAAGCACCGTAAAGCAGTTTCAGACCGAAGCGGGCGACCACATTACCTTGCTTCTCATGGAGTCCCTTCACCGCACCAGCAATGATACCGATGGAGGAGAAGTTGGCGAACGACACGAGGAAGACAGATACGATACCCGTTGTTCTGGCAGACATTGCAGTCTCCTTCAAATTAAGCATAGCTACGAATTCGTTGGATACCATTTTGGTTGCCATAATACTTCCTGCCTGAATCGCTTCTTTCCATGGAACACCCATGATGAAGGCAAATGGTGCAAACACATAACCAAGTAGCTCCTGGAACGAAATGCCAAGCACCGCGCTGAAAATTCCGTTAACAAGTGCGATCAAGGCAACAAAACCGATTAACATCGCAGCTACGATGATAGCAACTTTGAATCCATCCAGGATGTATTCGCCGAGCATTTCGAAGAAGGACTGTTTCTCCTCTTCCTGTACTTCCAATATATCTTCTTCCTCTGTAACCTCATAAGGATTCACAATAGAAGCAATGATAAAACCGCCAAACAGGTTCAGTACAAGAGCTGTAACCACATATTTCGGCTCGATCATGGTCATATAAGCACCAACAATCGACATCGATACCGTGGACATCGCCGAAGCACACAAGGTGTACAGCCGATGTTTTGGCAACAACCCAATTTGTTTTTTCACAGAAATGAACACTTCAGATTGCCCCAATACAGCCGAAGCAACCGCGTTATATGATTCCAGTCTGCCCATTCCGTTGATTTTGCTTAATACCAGACCAATATATTTTATAACAAAAGGCAAGATTCGGATATACTGCAATATACCGATAAGGGCGGAGATGACAACAATCGGCATCAATACGCTGAGGAAGAACGGTGCCCCCCCGCTTTCGGCACCTACGGTAGTCAAACCCCCAAATACAAATGCGATACCTTCATTCGCATAGTCGAGTAAACTTTTAAATACGGTCGCGAAACCGCCAATTAAAAAAGTACCCACTCCTGTATTCAACAGAGCATAAGCTAATATAACTTGCAAAACAATCATGATAGCCAGCGGCCGGTAACGAATCTGCTTTTTGCCGTTGCTTGCGATATAAGCCAGTCCAAAAACAACGAGTAAGCCGATAATGGCAATTAGAAATTTCATTTGATTTCTCCTTTGAAGGTAGTTAAGCCGGATGTGAAAATTCAGCTCAAAGGGCTCTTAAGCATTCTTATCAGTAATCTTTCAGAAAACTTATGAAGCGCTTACAATTAGTTCCGTTATTTAAAATAGTGTACGTTGTATTCCCTGTACCTGAGTCGAATGCCCAAGTACAGAGAATATAACATTACTTTTATTTATTAAGCTTTTTCTTGATAAGATGCTTTTGCTTAATAAGAAGATGTAGACTGACCACCCTGCATAATCTTCACGCCAGAACTTGCACCGATACGAGTTGCACCCGCTTCGATCATTTTTTGCATATCTTCCAGGCTACGTACGCCACCGGAAGCTTTAACGCCAACATCAGGACCTACAGTACGACGCATCAAAGCGATATCTTCTGGCGTTGCTCCACCTGTGGAGAAACCTGTAGAAGTTTTAACAAAATCAGCTCCAGCTCGCACAGCTGCCTGACAAGCACGTACTTTCTCTTCATCCGTCAACAGACAAGCTTCAATAATAACTTTCACCAAAGCTTTACCCGCAGCCGCTTCAACGACAACACGAATATCTTGTTCAACGTAATCATCTTTGCCATCTTTCAAAGCACTGATGTTGATGACCGTATCGACTTCAGTTGCACCTTTAGCAATCGCATCTTTAGTTTCGAAAGCTTTTGTCTCCGATGTAGATGCTCCCAGAGGGAAACCAATAACGGTGCAGATATCTACGCCAGTACCCTGCAACTGCTCAGCAGCATAAGCAACCCAGCCTGGATTAACACATACGGAAGCAAACTGGTATTGTTTCGCTTCTTCGGTTAACTTGGCCATTTCACTTTGCGTTGCGTCCGCACGAAGCAACGTATGGTCGATCATTTTCGCTAATTGTGGTGTAGTCAATTGAATCTCTCCCTTATCTGAACTAGTTATTTTCTATACACTTACACTAACATGAACATATGTAAAAATCAACTTGAACTTTTGTTCATAGTTACACTTACATTTCTTCTTCGTTATATTTTCTTCCTAAAAAAGCAAAAACATCCGCCCTTTTTACGTGGCAGATGTTGTCATCCATATCCATTTGAAATTAAAATCGAAGTAATGCCTGCGCTGTGTACTGATCCGTGACCAGAATATTTGCGTAATGACCTTTGAGCGCGGCGTGTATGGCTTCAATTTTGCGTTGTCCCCCAGCGACAAGGATTGATTTTTCCTTATTTCTCAACTCCGCTAGATCAATTCCAACGGTTCTGCTGTTAATCTCTTCACTGATCAACTGACCTTCCGCATCGAAAAAGCGTGAACAAATGTCACCTGCACCGGAGTTCATCAGCAATTGTTGCTCTTCTTCATTGAAGTAACCGAGCCTGAACAATAATGCATCTTCTTTCACAGTACCCACGGTAAACAAAGCAATGTTGGCCTGTCTGCCAAGTTCCACGATTCTGCCGATATGTCGATCCGCTTCTACCATGTTTTTTACTTCAATGTTGTCGAAAATAACAGGCAGCGGCAGATACCTTGGTACCGTATGGAATGCCTCAGCGAACAAATGAACAATCTCAGCGGCATACGTATTGACATGGGAGTGGCTTACGCCCCCCTTCAATTGCACGACTTCGACACCTTTAACCTGCTTGGGACGAAGCTGGCGTGCTACAGCATGCATGGTTGTTCCCCAAGTCACCCCGATAATATCTGCATCCTGAACCGTCTCTTGAAGATAATCCGCTGCTCGTTTACTGATATGCTTCTGTATTTCCTCATCACTCTTCAACGGGGTAAAACACACAAGTGCCGTATCCAGATCATATTTTGACTTAAGTTCTCCGGCAATGATGTCGATATCCTCCAGCGGGTCCATAATTTCAATCCGGACATATCCACGATCTTTGGCGTACTGAAGTAACCTTGATACGGTTGGACGCGACACGCCCAACCTTGCGGCAATATCCTGCTGGCTATAATCGGACTGATAATACAATTTCGCTGCTTCAATGCTTAATCGTTGCTTCTCCAGGTCCATTCCCATGTGCGCTCATCTCACTCATCCTATTGTCTTTGGAAAATAAATACTCGTCCTGTATATTATACATGGATTGAGTATCCGGTCACTATATAGCATCTAATTCAGTATCATGATCAATCCATTCATATCCCTTTCTGACGTATACAACGGGGGAAACGATGCATACTACTGCGGTCGCTTTATTACTAACAAACATCGGTTCCCCCATGAATCGCACAGAGAGGAAGAATTACATGTCTACCTTATTGTATATTACTGCCCATCCTCATGATCATGAAACCTCCTTCAGCATGGCTACGGGCAAAGCATTTATTGATGCTTATCGTGAAAGTCACCCTTCTGATGAGGTAGTTCACCTCGATCTGTATCGTTCGGATATTCCGCATATCGATGCGGATGTCTTCAGTGGTTGGGGCAAACTGCAATCGGGCAGTGATCTGACTGCCGAAGAACAGACCAAAGTAAGCCGTTTGAATGAACTATCGGATCAATTTGCCTCAGCAGATAAATATGTTTTTGTAACCCCGATGTGGAACTTCTCGTTCCCTCCTATTCTGAAGGCTTATGTGGACTCGATCTGCGTAGCTGGCAAAACATTTCGTTATACCGAACAAGGTCCTGTCGGACTGCTGTCTGATAAAAAAGCACTGCATATTCAGGCCCGCGGCGGCATTTATTCCGAAGGCCCAGCGGCTCAGATGGAATCCGGTCATCGTTACTTAAGCATTATCATGTCATTCCTCGGTGTGCCGAAGCTTGATGGCATTTTTGTTGAGGGGCATAATCAATATAAAGATCGTGCAGATGAGATCAAGCAACAAGCTATAGAGCAAGCACGCACTTTCGCAAAACAGTTTTAATAGAAGTAGTTCAAAAAGTTGAATAACACTCAAAACATAAACAAAACCCGCGTGCGACCTAGGGGATAATCCCAGGAAACACGCGGGTTTTCAATGTATAATCAACCTAGAGCTTATTGATGTCCAGCGCTGGCACGGCTCATGGTTTCAAGTTTACGTGTGATCGCATGACGGTCTACTTTCAATCCCCAGATCATTTCAATAATCTGTTCTTTCTCCTCAGGACTGTCGGCATGCTTCAATTGCATTAACAGATCATGCATTTGTTCATTAATGCCTTCAAATTGAATCCATAAATCCTGTCTTACCTCTTTGGAATCCAGATGATGATTCGCATCGACTTCTTCCTTCAATGCTTGCAGAATAGCATCTTTCCATTCGTCATCACCTAGCTGTTTCGCAATGTTCAGGAGATCCAGATAATCGTCAACAAGAAGTGAGTTCAATTCAGCATGTGTTTTCATCGTTTATTGCATCCCCTTTTCGTCTATTTACCAAGTATTATACTCGGTATTTCAGGATATGCAATAGCTGTCGGAAAAAGTTGATTTATGTAGCCTGTCCCTTTAACCTGTGAACAAGCAAATTACACAAGACAAAACCGATCAAAACATACACACCGATCATCCCCACAATGCCTATCCATCCAAGATGACTGTAAAGCAGTCCACCTCCTGTTCCACTTACGCTTGAACCAAGATAGTAGAAAAATAAATACAAAGCATTGGCTTGGGATTTGTGCTGATTAGCCACGAGTCCAACCCAACTGCTTGTGATGGAATGACCGCCAAAGAATCCAAAGGCAAACAGGGCGAGTCCGATAATCTTGACCCAAAGCGCTGGATGAACGGTACAGACTGCACCAGCCAGAATAATTCCCAGCGCGATTCCAAGCACATGTGACCTGCCGTACCGATCTGCCAGCCTGCCCATCCAGGTGCTGCTTACCGTGCCCATCAGATATACCACAAAAAGACTTCCAACGATAGACTGGCTAAGATGATAGGGTCCACCCGTTAATTCAAAACCGATATAGTTGAACAGGGTCACGAATCCCCCCATCAAGAGAAAACCGAGTCCATACAGGCATAACAGCCTTGGATTGCGACATTGTGACCACAAAAGAGGTATTGGATTTTTGAATCCGGGTGCAGCTTTGACAAAATGACGGGATGGCGGGATGACAAGCCAAAAAATAACGGCTGCACACAGTCCAAGAATACCAATGAACCCCACAGCAGCGCGCCAACTGAACCAATCTGTCACCACACCGCTGATGAAACGGCCGGCCATGCCTCCTATCGAATTGCCGCTGATATATAGGCCCATAGCATAACCAAGACTTCTAGGTTCAATTTCTTCTGACAAATATGTCATGGCTATCGCTGGCAACCCCGCGAGTGCCACACCCTGGAGAATACGAAGCAGAAGAAGCTCCGTATATCCCGGGCTGAATGCGCTGAGCAAAGCAATAACAGAAGATATCACCAGTGCAGCTGTCATTATAAAGCGTCGGCCCACAGAATCAGACAAGGACCCGATGAACAGCATCGTCAGTGCCATGGCGATCGTTGTAACGGATAACGTAAGACTGGCGTGTGCCGGCGTAATGGAGAATGCGTTGCTAATCTCAGGCATCAGGGGCTGGAGGCTGTAGAGCAAAGCAAAAGTGACAAAACCTCCGGCGAACAGTGCAAGGCTAATGTTACGAAACGTCTTAGTTCCCTGCTGAATCATGGATGTTCCAACTTTCCCAGTAAGAAAGCTTCTTGGATCGACTGTGGTCTGATCGCCGGTCAGTGAAGCCTTCCATCTATCGTTATTTAGTGAACAATTTCCGCTCCATATGGGTTAGAAACTCATAACCATCTGGCGTTACAACAATTGTATCTTCGATTTGGAACCCACCAGCACCTAGCTCGTAATATGGCACCTCAACACATAACACCATACCGGGCTCCAGTATCCGCTGGTCACCCGGGGAGAGGGTTATATCATCGTACAGTTCCAACCCGATGGCATGTCCGACATGCTGACGTCGGTAATGCGGAATCCCCTCACGCTGTACGCGAGACACTGCCGCATGGAATACTTCCGACGCCTTGACGCCAGGGCGCACGGTCTCAAGTGCCGTCTCCCATCCACTTTTGACCGCAGCAAAATGTTTTTTCATCCAAGCGGTAGGTTCCCCTGCAACAACCGTGCGGCCCGTATCTCCCCAGTATCCTTCCAGCTGCAGGCAAAGATCGAAACGGATCTGATCTCCAACCTCAATCATATGAAAATAATTTTCGATGAGTGGTAGCGCACTACGTGGCCCTGCCCCTACCGCTGTCATTGCCGGAGTTCCACCCGCTCTCATCACAGCCAGACGATAATGATCGGCAAGTTGCTTCTCATGAACACCTGCTGCAATCAGGTCAATTAGTTCCTGCTCAATCCGTTCATTTAATTGGGCAGCCTGACGAAGTTGCTCGATTTCGAAAGGTGTCTTGACCAGACGGATTTCTCGGAACAACTTATATGCGGGAATTACCGGTCTGTCAGGAACCTCCTCCTTGATTCTAGCCAGAATATCGGGAGCGATCCGCATCTCATCGATTCCAATCGGCTGATCTTCGATCTCAAGCTGTTTTAATGCAGCCTTGAGTGCTTCAACAGGACCCGGATGAATAACCGTCGTTTGCAGAAGAGAATAAAAGAGATCAATGTCGTCAGTGGAAGGTTTGCCTTCAATTGAACCTTCCACAAAGAAATCACTGTAGGCAAATATATCTACCCCCGTAATACCGAACTGGGCTACAACGCCTAACCGATTCGTTGGAATGACGATACAAGGCTTAGCAGATCTGTCGGCAGGTAAAACCGCATAAATCTGCATGGTCCAGTTGCTTGCACGCAGCTGGGACCCGATGACATACTGAATGTTCTCTGGAGTTGTTGCGATCAGGGCGCTTAGCCCCTGAGTTTTCATCACTTCTTCCGCCCGGTCCCTGTTCAGACTTGAGCTATGGGATAGATGCTGTGAATTATTCATTTTGATCCAGTCCTCCTTTTGTTTTCCTGCGACCAAACAAACTTTCAAGTCCTGGTACAGAGCGCAACACTAGTTTAATCGTCATAAACAGAGCCAGCGCAAACGCGATCAGAACAACAGACACCACGGCTATCGTTGGGTCCTGCCATTTCTCCATATACAGGAATAGCTGTATTGGCAACGTGTAGCTGTCCTGACGGAGCAACAACAGTGCAGCCTCGACCTGATCAAAAGTGAAGACAAAAGCGATTGACCCTGACAGAAGCAGGGATAGTCGGAGCTGTGGCAGCGTAATTGTGAAAAAAATGCGTATCGGCCCAGCACCAAGGTCCGCGGCAGCTTCCCGATGAGCCGGGTGCAGATTGGCTAACGCACTGCCAACAATAGTGAGCACAAATGGCAGCACAATGACCGCTTCACCCAAAATAAGTGCAAACAGTCCGCCTGCAATATGCATTTTTGAGAATAAAATCAGGTATGCAATACCCAGCGTAATTTTTGGCATAACCATTGGAGATACAAAAAATGCCCTTAAGATACCCGAGCCCGGGAAAGGGTATTGCACGATTGCTAACGCAGCAAGCGTACCTGTAATCAAAGCCAGCAGAACCGCCCCTGTAGAAGCAATAAGGCTGTTCTTGAATGCATCGAGAAACTGGGTCTGCTCACTCAGATTGGCATACCACTTCAAGGTTAGACCTTCCGGGGGAAATTTGCTGGCTGAACCTGAGCCTACAGATGTCAACATAATCATCAGCAGTGGCAGCAGCAAATAAATCGCTACGGCACCCACAAAGATGTAGAGTAACAGCTTGGTGCCCCTGTTCGACTTAACCATACGCCTGACCTCCCTTGCGGGAACGACGGAACATCAGCATTTCTGCTCCTTTATTCACAAGCAACGAAACAACAATGGAAGACACAAGTAAAAACAGGCTGGCAACCGCAGCCATCGGCCAGTTGGTGTCCAAGGTTCGCTGATATATAAATACCGGAAGTGTCATGACTCTTCCCCCGCCGATCAGCTGAGGTGTGGTGAATGCGGTGAGACATAGCGTGAACACAATCTGCACCCCGCTTGCAATGCCTCTTGCCGATAAAGGCAGGGTAATGGTCAGGAATGTTCTCCAGCTGCCCGCCCCCAGATCCTGAGCAGCTGCCTTTAAGGAAGCGTCACTTTGGGACAGTACATTCAAGATCGGAAAGACCATAAATGGCAGAAAAATATGGACAAGGGCCACAACAACACCTGTCTCGTTGTATATCATGCTGAACCCTTCCTCGGTAAGCCCCAACCGGATGAACAGCCAGTTCATGAAGCCCTGTTTGGACAACAAAAGCTGCCATCCGTAAGAACGCACAACGGCACTGACCAGTAGCGGAAGAAACGTGAGCAGCAGCAACAATTGCTTCATGCCAGGCTTCTTTAGACCCGCAATGCAATAGGCCAGCGGATAGGCAAGCAGAAGACTCCATAGCGTAACCTTGAAGGCAATGCGAAACGTTGTGCCAATCAGCTTCCAATAATAAGGGTCGGACAGAAACGCACGATAGGCCCCCCAATCCCAGCCCCGAATAAGCTTTCCATTCTCATACATATCAAAGCTATATCTGCCAAAGATCAGCAACCCGCCCAGATACACGATGCCCATCAGAGCAAGCGCAGGCAACAGAAGCAGCAACCGGGTTACCCATGTGCGGTTTCCAAAGGAATACAGATTCACGATCCGTTCCGCGATCCGGTTCATATTCTTGCCCCCTGTACACGGTCATCAATGGGTTCGGATAACAAGAGCGCGTCCTCTGGATCAAAGCCAATTTGTATTGGCTCACCTGGACTATAACGTGAAGCTCCCCGCTGATGCAGCACACTGGCCTGAACCAGAAAACCTTCAGCAATCTGCACACTGTATCGAATATTTGCTCCGCCATACACCGCTTCAATCACGTGTCCATCCAGCTTGTTCAGGCAATGAGTTGCATCTTCTCCAAGTCGAATATACTCATTGCGGATTGATAAGGAATGTCGTGCTCCCGCTTTCGGTACAGCATTGCCATCACTGACTTTCACCAGCAATGGCTTGCCGAAGCATTCCACCCGAATTCCATTCACATCATGTCCCAGTAATTCCGTCTCAAAGAGATTGGTATCTCCAATAAACTTGGCCACGAAACTATCGGTCGGTCTTTCATAGATTTCATCAGGGGTTGCGTATTGCAGCAGCCTTCCATCGCGCATAACGCCAATTCGGTCAGACATATTCATGGCTTCGCTCTGATCATGCGTTACAAAGATAAACGTTCCGCCGAATTCACGCTGGATGCGTTTCAGTTCACGCTGCATATCGAGACGCAGCTGCATGTCCAATGCAGAGAGAGGTTCATCAAGCAGTAGCACTTCGGGTCTGTTGATCAGTGCGCGAGCAATGGCGACGCGTTGTGCCTGACCCCCGGACAGCTCGGATACAGCACGCCTGCCATAGTCTCCGAGCTGGACCAGATCAAGCATTTCACCTACCTGCCGTTGGATATCGACTTTTGGTAACTTCTTCACCTTTAGGCCATAGGCAATGTTGTTGAATACATCCATATGAGGGAACAGCGCAAGCTGCTGAAAAATCATATTGCTATTGCGTCCATAAGCCGGGATGCCAGTAACATCCCGACCTCCCAGCATAATGGTGCCCTGATCCGGCTGCTCAAGTCCGCCAAGCATGCGCAGCAGTGTTGTTTTGCCACAGCCACTCGGACCAAGCAAGGAAACGAATTCACCCTTTTTCACTTGGAGTGTTACTTGATCAACGGCGGCTCGCTTACCATAAGTCTTCGTGACTTCCCTTGTTTCAATGGATATGGTCTCTTGTCCGCTGCTCATCTCTGATTCCCTCCCATCCATTCCGGGTTCATAACAGAACCCGGAATTATTGTGTGCCTGGCAACAATCCTTTTATTGAAGTTTTGTTTTCACGAGACGGTCCCATAGTTCTTTCCAGGAAGAGCTGTTCTGTGCAAGCACATCCCAGTCTGGATTAATACCATTACTTTGCGTTTCCACGGAGAATGAAGGATCATCCTTGTACTTGTCCGGAACTGCAGCTGTCGTACTGGTTACTGGCGTACCCGTTGCTTCTGCATATTGTGACAGCGCCTCCGCGCTCAACAACTCGTTAATAATTTCATTTGCAACACGTGCCTGCTCAGGTGTTGAGCCCTTCACTACCTGAAGTGTGTATGGGAAGGAGATGGCACCTTCACTCGGATACGCTACGGCAAGTGGAGAACCACCATCAATCCATGTCTGTGCAACCTGTGCACTGAATGGGGCAATGAGCGCATCACCTGACTCCAGGAGTGCCTTCAGCTGATCATTGGATGAAACCAATGTGCCAATCTGGTCACTACGATCTGCCCAGAACTGGAAGGCTGGCTCGGGATTTTCATAGGATGCGCCAATCTCTTGACCTTTGGCAGCAATAAGTGGGGAGATATAGGAATAGAACATATAGTCCCAGAGCGCAGTTTTCCCTTTGAACTCCTCGTTATCCCATAGATCGTTCCAGCTGGTAGGCGGCGTTTTCACCAGGTCTTTGTTATACACCAGGGCGAAGCTTGAAACGCCCCAGACCACACCTTTATTGTCTGGCTTGTGGAAGGACTCCGGAATATCCTTAATATTGGTCACAATGCTGGTATCCAGTGGCTCCCACATGTCATCATTCAATCCTTTTGCCGTCGCATCTGCATTGAAGTAACCGAAGTTAACCACCGGATTGTTGGCATCAGCCTGCTTGCCTGCGACCATCTTGGGGTACATTACCGAATTGGAGGATTCCTCAAAGGTGACTTCAACGTTGGGATGTTCGTTCACATACTCGGCAACCACTTCTTTCGGAACGACATCCTGATTGGAGCCAGCCCAGATAAACATCGTCAGCTTAACTTTGTCTCCGCTTGCTCCTGAAGAGTCGGTCTCTCCGGCAGTATTACTTGAGCTGCCTGCTCCACCGCAGGCGGAAAGCACCAATGTACCAGCCAGTGTTAGAGAGGCGAGGCTGAGAAAGCGTTTTTTGTTGGATTTGAACATGCAAATTCCCCCATCCATGTAGTTGGTTTTACCGATAACACAGAACTATATAGTCTCCATACACTTGATCAATGCAACCCTATTTGCTGGCGTAAACCTTCCATAATGTCGGATATCTCCCGTGGATCTATAGTTAGGGAATCCTTATACTTCTCCTCTACAACGCCCATGGTCTGACGCTTCAGGTAGTCTCTTAGTGCAAGCGGAGCATTCAGCAAGGCCTGATTCAGTGTTACCTGCATCTCATCGCTCCATATGTCTTCAAATTGCTCCCGCGCCTTGCCAAAGGCGAATTCCTCCTGCTGCCGTGGTCGCTTGCCTCGCATTTGTTCGGTATCGCTCTCGTTCAGCTCCAGGCCGTCAATCACAACACCGTATAAATCAAGGGCTTTCTCCGGGGATACTAGTCCACTTCTTACATCCTCCAGAACTAGGCGTGGGTCACGTTCAAGTGGATCACCATATCCGCCTCCGCCTTGCGACAGGAACGTAACCGTTTCTCCAGGTTGAAGTAGTAGCTCATCAATTCTTCCCAGATGATGCTCACTTGCGCGCCCAGCATTAAGAATCGCTTCTCCATGTGAACCTACGCCGCCACCGAGTCTGCCCCAAGGCTGGAACTCCATACGCTCCATATTTCTGGCCGTCATCACAGTATCCGGTGTTAGAATTCTGACACACAGGTCAATCCCGCTTCCTCCGCGGAAGGTTCCTGCACCTGCCGAGTCGGCACGAAGACCATAATGTTCGATCAACACAGGCATCTCGGATTCCACCGTTTCCGCAGGAATATTCCGAAGATGACCGACCGCAAAATCCATGCCATCAATTCCGTCTTTCATCGGCCTAGCTCCCGAACCTCCGCAGATCGGCTGAATCACGCCAACCTTTTTCTTGCCATCGGATGCATCGGTCATCGCCATCATGACGATGCAGGCTTGTCCAGCTCCTGCCGCGGGAACCATACTGCCCTGAGCTTTTCCCAAAGCACCCGTGATGACGTCCATAAGCCGGATAAAGGTCGCAGCACGTGCCCCAACTGCTGCCATCGGCTCCGGGTTAAGTACGGAAGCAGGCGGCGCGTAATTTCGCACCATGCGAATCATGCCCGAATTCCAAGGAATGGTCGGATCGAGCGTACGGAAATAACGAATAAGTGCGGGCACCAGCATGTAATGCCCCTGTTGGTTGTGAGTAGGAATGTTGAATGAAGCCCTGACCTGAGGATCGGTGCCGCTAAAGTCCAGATGAATGTCACTGCCTGCAATCGTCATCTTGCAACGCAACCGCATAGGATATCCCCCTGGTCCTTTCTCCAGATAGTCCCAGAAGTCATAGGAACCGTCCGGGATATCTTGCACGATAACACGTGCCTTCAGCTCGGCATATTCCAGCAAATGTTCGATGCCCTGCTGGATTTTTCCCACGCCATATCGTGCAATGAGTTCCTCAAGCCGCTGCTCTCCCCGATTCAATGCAGCCATAAGCGCTTTGAGATCACCGAGATTTTGCTCCGGAATTCGGCTGTTGTCCAGAAACATGCGCAGGATCTGCTCGTTCAGAACACCAGCTTCATACAGCTTGACTGGTGCGATTCGAATGCCTTCCATATGAATATCGTAGGCGCTGGGAGATACGCTCCCAGGTACCTTGCCGCCCACATCGGATGAATGAACAAAGCACATGCCGTAAGCGATGATTCGCCCTTCGTGAAAATAAGGCTTGATGAGATGAATGTCTGGAAGGTGTGTGACCATGCCTTTAGTGGAATAAGGATCATTACATATGACGAGATCCCCTTCTTTCCAGTCTTCTATGCTGTTAATGGTCGCAGCAGCAGGGATGCCCAGGGACAGATTGTAACCCGTCTCCAGCGGCGACCCGAACGTTTCCCCAGATGGAGATAAGAGGTAGGTTCCAAAATCGCCCGTTTCTTTAACAAAAGCGGTGAATCCTGTCCGCAAAACGACATTCGCCATTTCTTCCACGGCAGCCTGAATCCGGTTGTTGAAAATCTCAAGAAAGACTTTGTCGCCGATCATGCTTCCACCTCCCCAATCACGTTCCCGTGAACATCACGGTATACCTTATATCCAGGTGGGATAAAGATCGTTGTATCATATTCCTCCACAATAATGGGACCGGGAATGGGGGCATCCACCGATGGAATCTGTCCCCTTTTCAGTACCTTCGCTGTCTGCTGTACATGGTCAAAGGTAATAATCCGTGCTTCCGTTTCACTCTCATCGAATGGCAAATTTGCCGGAACTGCAGTGTTATGGGTAGGCAAAACACCAACAATGGTCGCTCTAAGACTTACAAACATAACCTCTGCCTCTGGCTGACTAATGCCAAACACGTTTTGGTAAGACGTATGGAATTTAATCCCTGCCTTCTTGGGATCTTCAATTTCTTCCAATGTCAGCGTGACCTCTATATCAAAGGCCTGTCCCTCATATCGCATATCCGCACTGTATAGGCAATAAATATTGTCCAGCTTGACGCCACCACGGGCTTCCTCATCGACCCAGCTATGTCCCTGGTTTTCCAATTCAGCAAAAAGAGAGCTTAATTCACCAGACTCCAGAGTCTGGGTGCTTTTGTGTAACGTATGAACGAAATCATTGCGGAGATTGGCAACCGTGCAGCCCATGGCACACAATGTTCCCGGAGATGGCGGGATCAGCACTCTGCCGATACCTACCTCACGTGCCATCAGAAAAGCATGCATCGGGCCGGCTCCACCATATGCGAGCAACGTAAAATCGCGGGGATCAACGCCCTTGCGAGCCATGAGGGGAGAAAACTGGGCGTACATATTGGCGGTTGCCACATCAAGAATGGCTTGCGCAGTCTGTTCGGCATTCAGTCCAAGCTTCTCTCCCAGATTGCCCAGAGTACGCTCTGCAAGTTCGGGATACAGGCGCATTTGTCCGCCAAGGAAATGGTCAGCATGCAGGATACCGAGCTGTAGATAGGCATCTGTGGTTGTCGGCTCTTCTCCCCCGCGCTGATAACATGCCGGACCGGGATTGGCTCCCGCGCTGCGCGGTCCAACCTTGAGTACGCCTACGGAATCAAGCCAAGCAATTGAACCACCACCAGCCCCAATCGCTGTTACATCAACAGCGGGAATGATGACAGGAAAATCTCCAACCTTGTTCTCAGAAGAATAACTCGGTTCTTTGTCAATGAGGGCAACGTCAACACTTGTCCCACCCATGTCAAATGTGATGACCTGATGAATGCCCGCTCGTTCAGCAATATGCGTCGCGGCGATTACACCGGAAGCAGGCCCGGACAGAAGCGTACGTACCGGCTCATTAGCCGCTCTGGCAGCCGTCATAATTCCACCGTTGGACATGGTCGACAGCAAGTTGGCTTTGAGGCCGTATGCCTGAATCCCTTCTTGCAGACGCAGGAAGTAAGACCCCATCCGTTCACCTACATAAGCGTTCATGGCCGTTGCGAGTGTTCGTTCGAACTCACGCTGTTGTGGCCAGATGGCGCTGCTTCGGCAGATGAACAGTTGCGGATAACGTTCCCTAATCAGATCTTCCGCAAGCTGCTCATGAGCAGGATTCACATAAGCATGTAAAAAGCTAATCGCCAAAGCGGTAACGCCATCCTCCACCAGCTCATCCACCGATTGCAACAGTTGTTCCTCATTCAGTGGCTGGAGTATGCCCCCACTCGCAATGACCCGTTCATCGACTTCCTTAACGCGATGTCTCGGTACCAGCGCATCAGTCTTTTCACCATACAGATTGGTTGTATCCTCAAGTCGCAACCGGCGGATTTCAAGAATGTCACGGAATCCTTTAGTGACCAGCAGACCTGTAACTGCGCCATTTCGCTCAATCAACGTGTTGACACCAAGCGTTGTTCCATGCACAAACAGATCAATCTCATGAATATTCACGCCACTCGCCTTCAACTGATCAAGTGCGTTAAAAATCGCCTGTTCAGGAGCTACTGCAATCGATGGCGTTTTCAGCGCCGCAATCACCCTGCCCTGATGGTCCATCACAAGCGCATCCGTAAAAGTACCTCCGATATCAATGCCTAGACGGTAGATTGTGTCCACAAGCTCAACTCCTTTATCACCGGGTCTGTTTCTAAGGAATGTTATTGGTTTTGCATGGCGAAATAACGTTTGACATCATCGATCATTTGGTTGATATGATTCACCATTGCCGCTTCAGCCTGCTCCGGAGAGCCCGCTACAATAGCATCCAGAATCTGCTGATGATCCACAACTAATTCACTTCCTACTCTCCGGCGAATATACGCGGTTTCCAGAAAATCGCGGCTTGTCTCCCATACCAGTTCAACCGCATGCAGAAGAATTTGGTTTTGCGCAGCATAAGCCAGCAATCTGTGAAACTCCCGGTCCTCCTCGTATGGTATAATATTCTTGGAAAGCAATTCATGCTGGTTGGCAATAGATGCTTGCAACAGTACTATGTATTCTTTCGAGGCACGTTGTGCTGCCAGGGAAGCGATCTCCCGCTCAAGTGCCCTTCTGGCAACGAGAACATCCAGCAGAGCCTTTTCCCCTGAATGGTTCAGCATCTGAATTAACTGTGAGTTCACGCTTTGTTGCTGCAAATCTTTTTCCAACGTCTTCATTCGATCCAGACCCTGTTCGGTCAAAGTTCTTCCCTTGCGACCTTCCAGAACTGTAAAACCTTCAACATCCATCTCCATAAGTCTTCTTCCGATGGTTGCCTGACTCAGACCATACGTTTTGCCCAAAGTATGAACCAACGTACTGGCCCCGATGGGAGCATTAGCGTCTCGAAGCTGCTTTAACAGTTCGTATTCCAACTCCATTTCGTTTAGCTCAGGACCCACTGATCTCACCCCTCTTAGATACTTAATTGTTTTTTTAATCTTCTTCGTAGTTGTTACTCACTGATGATTAACGTTAGTATACCTTGCAGACATCACATTTTCAACAATTCTCATCAAAATAGTGCGAATTATTCCCTCAGCTATACTGTGCGCCTTTTCAATTCAAATTAAAAATTAAAAAAGAGCAGTTTACATCCTTTATTCCAGCGTTTATCTGGAGAATGCAATCTGCCCTTAACGTAGCAATCTTTTAACATCACAAATGTAATCATTAATATTCAAATCAGGTATCAGGACTTGAGTTGTTGCAATAACTGCACACGGTAGGCTTCACTTTCAAGGGATTGAATTTCCTTATATTCTTCAGCAGTTAACACTTTGGGTTCCCCCGCTGCCTTGGCGATCATATATACCTTCGCGCTTTCTTCCACCACCTGGGTGCGATAATAGGCTTCGCGGAGGTTTTTACCCGTTGTGACCAATCCGTGATTGACGAGAATGAGTGCCGTATGTTCTGCTACCTTTGCTGAGACTGCATCGGCAAGAAGCTTCGTCGTTGGCAGAACATATGGAACGAATCCGATATCGCCCACCAATGCCGACTGATCAGGGAACAAGTGTGGCAATTCATCGAAAACGAGACTAAGTGCGATCGTATATGCCGGATGCGTATGCACAATGGCTTGGATATCAGGGTTCACACGATAACTGTACAGATGCATCAATACTTCGGAAGAAGGACGTGTTGTTCCCGCACGAGTCTCTCCTGTCTCGATATCAATGGCGATCCATTCGTCAGGCTCCAGATCCTCAAGTGCATAACCGCTCGGAGACAACAACATCGTTCCCCCAGAGCGAGCGCTCAAATTCCCACCGGGTCCTACCACCAAGCCTTGGGCAACTGCTCTACATGCATACTTCGTCAACTCTTCCCTTACTTGCTCTTCAGACATGTTGCTCTCCACTCCTCATACTTTTCTTTGTAGCATTTTCGTCAATGCTCATTGCATTGAATCTGTTCATTACCTTTTGATTTGATTCAGACTTTGGTAGCTTTCATAAGCTTCCTGCCACAGCTCTGTATCCTCAGGCTCATAGGTCTCGGGGGAAAAGGAAGCAGCCATGACCTCCCGTACCTCGGCCAAGCTACTCACTTCTCCATGCGCAAGGAATTGCAGCATGCAATTCCCGGCTGAAGTCGCCTCTGCCGGGCCTGCCACCACCGGGACACCGGCTGCATTGGCTGTAAACTGGCATAGTAGTCGATTGTGCACACCGCCACCAACCATATGAATGACACGAGGTCTTGTACCTGTAATCAACTGCAATTCATCCAGCGTTTGTCTGAATTCCAATGCAAGACTTTCCAGAATGCAGCGCACAATCGCTCCAGTCGTTTCAGGCACAGTCTGTCCGGTGAGACTGCATTGTTGCCGTATTCGTTCAGACATATTTCCTGGCGCCAAATACACGCCATCTCCCGGCGATACATAACTTTGATGTGGCGTTGCCAAGGTAGCCAGTTGAATCAGTTCTTCATGTGTAAAAAGTTGATTCTCCTGCTCCCATTGCCGTTTGCATTCCTGTAGCAGCCACAAGCCTGAACGATTTTTCAGGGTGCGTACTTTTCCACTTACCGTCCCTTCATTGGTGAATCCCAATGCACGACTTCGGTCATCCAATACAGGTGTATCACGCTCCACCCCCATAAGAGACCAGGTACCACAGCTGATAAAAGCGAAATCCGAATCATTCGCAGGTATTGCTGCTAAGGCAGATGCCGTATCATGTGAGCCCACAGAGACTACCTGCATCGGTCCAGTCCGTAACTCTTCGCACAACTCATTTGTTAAATCACCCAGCACGGTACCCGGTTGAACGAGTTTTGGAAATAATGTTTCCGGTATACCGAGACGCCCGATCAGATGTTCATTCCAACGCGCCTCGCCTGCATGCAACAGCCCGCTAGTACTTGCAATCGTATACTCACAAGCCTGCTGACCGGATAGATAATAGTGAAATAAATCCGGCATAAATAACATGCGCACATCCGTACGCAAACCTTCGGCCTGCTCTCGTACACTGCCTAGCAGTTGAAATACTGTATTGATCTGCTGCGGCAAAACGCCGGACATGGCATACAGTTCTTCATCTTTCACCATGTGCAGAACTTCTTCCATCCACTGTGCATTGCGTGCTTCCCGATAGTGACGTGGGTTCGAGCACAACCTTCCCGCACCATCCACCAGTCCATAGTCCACTCCCCACGTATCCACTGCTATAGAACGGACTGATGGAGAGACGCCTTGCGTCCCTTTCACAATGCCTTGTTTTAATTCATGAAAAAGTCGCAAGAAATCCCAATACAATCCGTCCCCCAGCTGCACGGGTTCGTTGTTGAATCGATGCACTTCTTGTAACGAGAGTCTGTTTCCATCAAAAGAACCCCGGACTACGCGTCCACTACCGGCACCGTAATCGGCAGCAAGCACATGTGTTGCTTGATCGCCCATTCTTTCAAGCCTCCTTAACTCTACGCGATAAGCCGTATTCGAGTTCTGAGCACAGCTTTCAAGAGAAAGCCATGTTACCTCATCTCACAAGGAACATGGCGTTTGACAGGAATGGAACTTTATTTTAACGATACAACGGGCCAAACACACTGCAAGCACGGTAGTCTGCACTCTCCGGCTCACTTGTGCCGAACAATCCCCATGCACGCGGACGGAAAATTTCCGTTTCAGGTACATTATGCATATTTACCGGAATGCGAAGCATGGAAGCAAGCGTAATCAGATCAGCACCGATGTGTCCATACGAGATGGAGCCATGGTTGGCGCCCCATTGATTCATGACTTCGTATACGGAAGTAAACGCTCCCGCTCCGGTTAGAACAGGTGCAAACCAGGTGGATGGCCAGGTTGGATCTGTCCGCTGATCCAGCGTATCATGCACATCTTCAGGCAGATCGACCGTGTAACCCTGAGCGATTTGCAACACTGGTCCCAGTCCTTTGACCAGATTCAGACGTGTCATCGTTACAGGCATGCCACCTTTGGTCAGAAAATCCGCTGAATAGCCGCCCCCGCGGAAATACTCTACGGATGCCGGTCTCCATGATGTTGCTTTCAGGCAGTCCTGAACTTCCTCATCTGTAATTTCCCAGAATGGCTTGAGTACAGGCTTACCATCTCTGGACTGTTGTCCAGTGCCATCCAAGGCTGCCGAACCAGAGTTGATTAGATGCAGAATGCCATCCTTTGCGTTTCCTTCCAACTGGTGCCCCGTCACACGCTGTACTGAATCCGGACTCCAATACGTACGCACATCAGCAAAGATCTGCGCCGTATGCGTCAGCAGCGAACCGAATAACATCGATACCCCGTTCAGGCTGTCATTCTCCGTTGCAACCAGATAAGGCGCACGTTTGCCATTCCAGTCAAAGGAAGAGTTTAATATCGACTCCAGAAAATCTCCGTTAGGTGAATGATCTGTCCACTGCCGTTGTCCCTGGAAGCCGGATACAATCGCGTGGTGGCCCATCGATTCCTCTGTAAAACCAAGCTCTGCCAATCTTGGGTTGCCCGCCATCAAGTCACGCACAATTTGGGTCATTTTCACAACGGTTTCCCATTCGTACTCTTTGCGTTTGCGATCCGTTTGCAGATGGGCAGCGTTGTTGTCCGGACCCTCGCTACAATTCTCCTTCACCCAGGCCAGTGCGAGCTTATACTCCTCGGGGTCGTAGATTTCTTCTTCGATACGACGAGTGAGTTCACTCATATCCACGTATTCATTACGCATGCCCAGATACTCTTGGAAAAATGAATCGTTCACAATCGAACCTGCAATCCCCATGGATACTGATCCAATAGACAGATAGGCTTGCCCTTTCAAGGTCGCGGCTGCAAGACCTGCACGGCTGAACCGGAGCAATTTCTCACGCACGCCATCGGGAATTGTTGTATCTCCGCCGTCCTGCACATCTTCTCCATAGATCCCAAAGGCCGGAATCCCCTTCTGTGCATGGGCAGAGAGTACCGCTGCCAGATATACTGCACCCGGACGTTCAGTCCCGTTAAAACCCCAGATGGCTGTAGGAATGGATGGTGACATATCCATCGTTTCCGTACCATAACACCAGCATGGTGTCACGGTGATCGTTACGCCAACGTTGGAACGGCTGAATAGTTCTGATGCTGCGGCCGCTTCAGCCACTCCGCCAATACAGGTCTCGGCCACAACACACTCCACCGCGGAGCCGTCAGGATAACGCAGTTCAGCTGCAAGCAGTTCCGCAACAGATGTCGCCATCCTCATCGTTTGTTCTTCCAGTGACTCCCGAACACCTTTGCGTCTTCCATCAATCGTGGGACGAATACCAATCTTGGGAAAAGCCTGTTTATAACGATAATCCTGATGTGTCATACTGGAATGTCCTCCTTCAATTCGTTTCATAGAATTTGGGTTGAATTGAGAAACCTTCTGTCTGATCCATGTGCAGTGATTGGAATAAGATAATGACGGAAATACAACCGATACCCGGGTGGCACGCAAGAGTTACATACACAGATTATCAAGAGCACTACTTGAGTGTTGAATGCGTTTACATATTTTTAAAAATAACAATAAACCACTTCATTAATTAGCTATGAATGTAGTTCCTCTATTCGGAAAATGGAACAAGCATGAGCGAATTCAACGAAATGGTTTATGTAGTAAAGACGTTCAGAACCCTTTAGGGTTATCGGTAACCCTAACATAGCACGAGCCTATCTTGCTGTCAATTGACATTATCCTATAGAATGGTAAGACTATGTTGCGGAAAGGTTAGATTATAATGATTACCATTTACGATATTGCCAAAAAAGCCAACGTCTCCGCCATGACGGTCTCCAAGGTCATTAATCATACAGGCCGTATAAGTTCCGCGACACGTGAACGTGTGCAACAGGTGATCGACGAACTGGGTTACATCCCGAACTCCAATGCACGCAGCCTTGTGCTTCAACGAACCCAGATGCTCTCCCTGCTTATTACGGATATTACCAACCCTTTTTATACAACACTGGCGCGTGGTGCTGAAGATGCAGCCCATCTTCGTGGGTACCGTCTTTTATTCGGCAATAGTGACGAGGATTACAAAAAGGAAAAGGATTATGTAGATGCGATTCTGTCTACTCGTGTGGATGGTGTACTCTTTGCCCCAGCGGGAGATCGTTCTCTCCAACATCTGAAACAGCTGCAGGAACGTCACATTCCGTTTGTCTTTCTGGACCGCACCGTACCTGGCATTACGTCAGATATCATTGCTGGAGATAGCCGGGAAGGCGCGATTGCTCTGATCCGATATCTGGTGCAATTGGGGCACCGGCGCATTGCACTGGTCAATGGTTCTTCGGAGGTTTCTACCGCCAGACTGCGGGAGGAAGGTTATATAGCGGGTTTACGAGAGGCCGGAGCTGATATCAATCCCGAGCTTGTGCTTCGAACCGGGTACCGGGATTTCAGTGATGTAGAGGGACTCGATCGACTACTCTCTCAACCAAATCAACCAACAGCCATTTTTGCAGCCAACAACATGCTGGCGATTGGGGTCATTCGGCTTTTGCGCAAACGGGGACTACGTGTACCAGAAGACATTTCTGTTGTGTGTTTCGACGATCTGGATCTGGCTTCTGCTTTTGATCCTTTCCTGACTGTAGCTGCACAGCCAGCATATGACTTTGGGTTTCAGGGCGTACAGATGCTGATTGACCGAATTGAGGGTAAGTCCCCTTCCGAAGCCCAAACCCTCATTCTACCGTCAGAACTGCGCATACGGGCTTCAGCTACTGCTCCACGTGAGCAAAAATAGAGTTAAGCGCGTGAGTTGACTAAATAATATCGTGTAAAAGATTAGTCCCACTTATCTAAATTAGGTCCCGTTCAAATTCGTAAAAATGTACAACATAAACAGGGTGCACCGGAGATTACGCTCTGGTTGCACCCTGTTGGATGTTCATTCGCTGAAATAATCCGTCATTCGAGCCGTTTGGTTCGTCTGTTTCACTAAGGCTCGTCGAATTCATTTTGGTTCCATCCGGACCGATATTTCTACCGCTCCGACTGTAATGCAAGAGCGACCTCACGAACGAGTCCCGGGAACCAGTCCATCAGAGGTTCGAACGTATACCCCGCTTGTTCAGCTTTGGTCGTCTCCATCGTCCATGATTGCTCAATTCCGAAGGGTGACATGTCCTCTTTCACCGTTTCCGTGAGGATCTGGGACTGCATGCCCGTGACCGTCTCGATCAGATGTATCATGGCTGACAGCGTAATCGCACCCTTGGAAGCTGCATTCACCGGACCTGTAATGGACGAATGTCCAAGCCAAGCGAGAAATCTTGCCGCTTCGGTGGAATTGATAAATCCAATCTCCGCATCCGGATTTGGCATGCCGATCGGTTTTCCTTTTTGCACATGTTTAATATGAAAATGAAGTCTTCTCGTATAATCATCAATCCCGAGTACAATGGGAATGCGCATCGCCACAACCGGGAAATCCGCTTCCTGAAAAAACACAGCCTCCGCAAGCCGTTTGCCTTCTCCATACGAAAAATCCTCTGCACTTCCATACTGCAATGGATATGTATACGGGTCAAAATCCGTTTCCTTAAATCCAGGTCTGGGATCACCGTACACCGAGAGTGTGGATGTCAGAACGTATCTTTTGGTGCGTCCTGCAAAAGCTTCACATGCCGCTTTCGCCGCATCTGGAGAATAACAAATATTATCGTACACAACATCCCACATGTCTGTCTGTGCAACCTCTGCCAGAGATTCCGGGTCTTCACGATCCATCTTGATTCGGTTTACTTCGGGTCCGAAGTCGACATCCGTTTTACCACGAGTTGCGACTGTGATCTGAGACTTCCCTTCCCACAGCAAGTGATCCACCAGACGTTTACCAAAAAAACGTGTACCCCCAAGTATAAGTACTTTATTCATCCAAAAAACCTCCTATCTTGTTCGATTATGTTTAACAATTTGAAGCATGGTATGAGCATTCCGTTGAAACTCATATGAAGTTGGTTCTTCGGATACCGTACACCCACGCTCTTCGAGTATTAATTTCAACTCATCCATGTGTTTGTAACGTTCGCCAGACAGATCCACTGTTGGAAAAATGCGAACCTCTTGTTTGGTCACACGCAGCAACTCCATTATGGTTGCAACATGAAAATCAACATCCAATCGATCCGCATAAGTAAACAGGAAATGGGCGGATAACGTCAGATCGAATTGTTCATCTGCAAAGGGTAGATCCGGGAGCACAGACGCCACATAACGGTCAGGAAACATTCTCATATCTGCGATGCAATCTGTGATGGCACGAGTTCGTTCTTCCTTTAACCCCTGGATTGATCCAAATTGATCCCACACATATATCCCTTGCACGGGTTCCATCTGTTTCATCGTATGCTCAATGTCCTGAAATCCCTTTACTTCAAGCTCGTCGATCTCATGTTCGTAGGCAATATCCACGGCCACGGGATCAGCACCCAACTTGCGCGCCTGGCTACTGAACGAACATGCTCCACCTGGACAATCCAGAATGGACTTGCCATTAATCTCGTCCACCATTAAGTTGAACATCTTCATATATTCCTCGAAGGTTCTTCCTATGAAAACGATCTGTGACAGTTCCAAACCTCCAGAATCATTGGACTGCTGATCTTCTCTACTGTTCTTCTGCACTTCTTTACTGTTGCTCTGCTCATCTCTGCTCATCTCGTCTCAGCTTCCTTTCCTGCGCTTGAATCAATCGTTAGGGAACACAAGCCCAATCTGCTTTCGAATCTGATCCATGACCTGCATCGTAACATAAGAGCGTTCATACGTGTTCATGTCAGACTCTTTTTGGCCCTGCTCAACCAGATTCACGAACTCCTCCACTTCATAATACATCGCCGGATGGTTTTGTTCGACTGTGAGCTGCTCCACCGTACCGTCATTGTAACGTATCTCTGCATGTTCCGGTGAGCCAATCTTGTCAATGATGATGCTGCCCAGCTCACCCATGATTTCGCTTGGTAGATGAGAGTTGGAGATTTTGGAGTATGTAACGACCGCATCCATCCCATCATAGTCCAGCAGCACACTACCTTGTCCATCCACGCCAGATTCCAGCATCATCGCTTGGGATTGAACCCGGTTAGGTGCACCGAACAACGTAATCAATGGATAGAGACAATACACACCGAGATCCATTAACGCCCCATTAGCGAGTTCAGGCTTGAACGCGTTCAGGACAATCCCCTCTTTGTACTTGTCGTAACGCGAAGAATACTGAGAGTATCCTGCTACGTATTTGCGGACAGGACCGATTTTATGCAGGCTCTTCTGCACCATTTTGAACTGGGGAACAAGGGTCGATTTCATCGCTTCCATGAGCAGAACCTCGTGTTCTCGTGCTGTATCGATCATACTCCGAACTTCGGCGCTATTTGCAGCCAGAGGTTTCTCGCACAATACATGTTTACCGTTTCTCAGAAAAAGCTCAGCCTGCTCCGCATGAACCGTATTCGGTGTTGCGATGTAGACTGCATCAATCACATCACTTGCCGCCAACTCTTCCAGATCGGTGAATCGGTGTTCAACATCATATTTATCTGCGAATGCATTAGCCTTATCTTCAGTTCTTGAATACACGGCGGTTAATTTGAATCCTTCAACCTGTGCTGCGGCTTCAAGAAGCCTTTCTGTAATCCAGTTGGTACCCACTACGCCAAAACGAACCATGCCTACCTACCTCTTTCATCTATAAATTTCATTTGAGATATAAACCACTCCATCTTGTATATTGTAGCTCATATTTCGTTCAGATTGAAGGAAGGGGCCATATCCCCAAATATTGATATCTTGCTTTTTAAGTTAGAACTTCGTCAATCCCTTCGAATCAAGGGTATAATTAGAGATGAGGTGATCACAGTGGAAAGTCGAGATCAAGATCGCATACTGCCCGAATCTATAGAGGAAAAATACTGGCATGCCATCATCCACAACGATAGTTCCTATGATGGAACATTCTATTACGGCGTGCAAACAACGGGTATTTTCTGTCGACCTTCCTGTAAATCCAGAGCACCCAAAGTTGAAAATGTGCTGATATTTCAACATATTGAAGAAGCGTTAGCATTAAAGTTCAGACCCTGCAAACGTTGCAAGCCCACAGGCGAGCGGGTACCTGATCAGGAGTGGATATACGGAATCACGGATTACATCGAACATCATTACGCCGAACCTCTAACCTTGGATGTCCTTGCCACTGTAAGTCATGGCAGTCCTTATCATCTGCATCGTGTGTTCAAGCGGATTACAGGCCGCACACCGGTTCAATATATTCAGGATAAACGAATTACCGAAGCCCGGAAGTTGCTTGAACATACCGGACTTACCGTCACCGATATTGGCCGCCATGTCGGTATACCTAACTCAGCTTATTTCATTACTGTATTTCGCAAACACACAGGTCTCACACCTGCACACTACCGCGAAAGGCATGAGAACTTATGAAGACAAATCTTACTTACAAAGTACCCAAAACGTTACTCAACAAGGGGACAGGGTTCCTTAATGGATATACACATACACTGAATCCTTACACAGGATGCGCCTTCGGTTGTTCTTATTGTTATGTCAGACAGATGCCTGTCTCTCTCTTTCGCAAAGAGGATTGGGGAACGTGGGTTGATGTGAAACAACAGGCCTCCCGAGTATTCGCCAAAGAGTTGCAACGTGCCCTGACCAAAGGGAAAGTTACTCTGTTCATGTCATCCAGTACCGACCCGTATCAACCCGCCGAATACAAGGAGTGTATCACGCGTTCATTACTTGAAACGATGGTACAGCATCCTCCAGATTTCGTATTAGTCCAGACCCGCAGTCCACTCGTTACCCGGGATATAGATCTGCTACAGCAGTTAGGTGACCGGGTTCGGGTCAGCATGACGGTAGAGACGGATCTGGACGATATGCGCAAGCATTTCAGTCCTTCCGCTCCCCCAATTGCGGGCCGATTACGTGCATTGGAACAGTTGCGGGATGCCGGAATACCCACGCAGGTTGCGATTGCTCCCGTATTACCCAGCAGTGAACAGTTTGCAGCCATATTGAGACCTCTGGTTCAACGTGTATGCATTGACGATTACTTCATGGGCGATGGCAGTGAGGGCAAGCGCACCCGTCGACTCGGTATGGAGTTGCTCTATCAGCAAGTGGGGATGGAGCATTGGTATCATCCAGATGCGTATCAGACTGTAGTTCAGCGGATGAAAGACTGTTTTGCCGAGGATGAGATCTGGATCAGTCAGGCGGGATTTGAGCCATAAATGGCTATATAAGTTGGACTAAAGATTATTTACACTGGACACTCCAATGACAGAACAACCTTTCGAGCGCTGTTATTCCCAGATTTTTTTGATTTAATAAAAAACAGCCCCTTTCCTTGTTCGAAGGAAAAGGGGCTGTTTATCATGATATAAGTCATAATGGCTATCTTATTTATCCAATGTATACAATGGCAGATCCACCGGCAATGCAGCCGGGCGCTGACACGAGCTTTTCATCTGGTAGAACGTCTGTTCATCTGATGAATCGTGGAATGCCCACATGGCCTCAAGTACGTGGTATGCCAGTTCCCCACTCGCACGGTGTGCACGTCCACTATGTGCTGCATAGGCCATATCTGCCACACCGATGCCGCGTGTATTTTCCTGATATCCTGGAAGGAGCGGAACTTCCGTCCATTCATGTTCACCCAGCAAGCGATAACGAACCGGACCACCAAAGGTGTTGGGGTCAGGTACCTGCAATGTACCGTGCGTGCCATATATCTCAATCGGTGGCAATGCACTTCCGCCAAATACGTCAAAACTTGTAATCAGTGTGCCAATGGCTCCCTGTTCAAACTGTAACAGACCGGTAACGTGAGTTGGAATTTCGACGGGAACCGTCTGACCTCTCTTTTTCTCACTCGTAATCGTCCGTTCTTCCATGGCTTTACCCGTCATGCCTGCAATTGACTTGATCGGGCCCATTAGTTGGACCAATGCGGTGAGGTAGTACGGACCCATGTCAAACATTGGCCCACCGCCTGACGCGTAATAAAACTCCGGATCTGGGTGCCAGTGCTCATGACCACGACTCATCATAAATGCGGTCGCCGCCACCGGCTTGCCGATTACCCCTTCCTCCACCAATTGAAGTGAAGTCTGGATGCCTGAACCAAAGAACGTTTCTGGTGCACAACCCACAAGCAATCCTTTACGCTTCGCTGTTTCGAGCACGGCCTGCCCTTCTTCACGGGTAACCGCGAGCGGTTTTTCTACATAAACATGTTTGCCAGATTCAAGCGCCCGCAAGCATACATTCGCATGAACGGAAGGAATCGTCAGGTTGATGATCAGCTCAATCTCGGGATCAGCCAAGATTTCGTCGACGCTGTATACGTTAGGCACGTTATAGGCTGCTGCCTGCTCCTCGGCACGTTTCCGGTCGAGATCCGCAACAGCAACAAGTTCCAGCACCTCGAACCGGTTACAGTTTTCCATATAAATACCGCTGATTTTACCGCAGCCAATAATGCCTACTTTCATTGTTTTCATACCTGGGGCTCCCTTCGCCGTGGATCAGAAATGGTTTTTATCCATTGAGGATGAATGGTTAACACTGAAGTTACGTTTGCAATCCAGCTACAATCTCATTAGTTCTGGTTGTCCGCCATACCTGTGTACACTTCGGTTGCTGAACTTACTCGACTCTTGGCAAGTTCTTTGCCTGCTGCTGTCCATTTGAACCCACTGCGCATCATTTCAGTCACGGGTTTCATGTCTACAATGTCTGCATGATGTCCCAGGGAGTTGTAGAATACCCGTCCTGCGCCCCAGCGTTTCGTCCAGACAACAGGCATATCTACGGGCCCATTCGCTGCATGCGGACCAGTTACCACTGGGAAACGAGTTGTTGCCAGCACTTCCACTGCCGGGTCTACGTGCAGGTAGTACTGTTCACTTTTCACCTGAAAATCTTCAATATGATCCAATAACGGGCTAGAGCCACGCTTCATGTTCACCATATACTCCACACCATCGTTACCTGGATGGGCAACCCATTGTCCACCCGTCATAAACTGCCAGTCTACGTTATTTCGGAAGGCATCACACATCCCGCCATGAAGACCAGCCAAGCCCACACCGCTCTGAACAGCCGCTGATACGTTATTGACGAGTTCTTGCTCAATCTGTCCCATTGTCCACAACGGCACGATCAGATCCAGACCTAGCAGCTTCTCTGCATCCGCATAAGACTCCAACGTATTCGAGACTTCAACCTCAAACTGCTCTTCCTTCAAAATACGCTCAAATATCGCTGCTACCTGCTCCGGTTCATGTCCATCCCAGCCGCCCCATACAATCAGTGCTTTACTCATCGTTTATTCACTCGCTTTCGCCTAGTTTTATGTGTTCAACCTTATTTCTGACGTCACTGTCTTGCTTGCTCACATCTCTTCAAGCGTCACCCAGCGCCGTTCTGTTACCGAACGTTCTACTGCTTCCAGTACAGCCTGACACGCGACCCCATCGTGGAAACTCGGTGATGGTTGGCGTCCTTCAGAGATCGCTGTCACCAGCTCCAGCATTTCATGGGTGAACGTGTGCTCGAATCCAATCGTATGTCCAGCAGGCCACCAGGCTTCAGCATATTTATGTGCCGGATCGGTCGCCAGTACACGGCGGAATCCCTGTACGTCCTCTTCATCCTTTGTGAAATACACTTCCAGTTCGTTCATCCGCTCAAAATCAAATCGTACACTGCCGAGACTGCCGTTAATCTCAAACGAGTTCGTACTGCGATGCCCCGCTGCAAAACGTGTAGCCTCGAAGCTGCCCAGCGCCCCTCCTGCGAATCGTGCCAGGAACAACGTAGCGTCGTCGACGGTCACTTCTCCTTTCGGTGCATCCGCATTCGAACTGCCCTTTGCACTCAGACCGGTCATCTCAGCTGCAAGCGGTCGTTCTTTGATGAAGGTTTCGCTCATGCCGATGACTTCCTGGAATTCACCAACGAGGAAACGAGCCAGGTCGATTAAGTGTGCACCCAGATCCCCGTGGGAACCGGAGCCAGCCACTTCTTTTTGCAAACGCCATACCAGCGGGAACGAAGGATCCATGATCCAGTCCTGCAAGAAAAAAGCACGGAAATGATAGATTTTACCCAGTCGTCCGCTCTCCACCAGATCCTTCGCTAATTGCACCGCTGGTGAGAAACGGTAGTTGAACCCGACCATATGTGCGACTCCAGCATCCTCAGCTGCCTGAAGCATCTCACGCGAATCCGCAAGCGACAGGGCCAGAGGCTTCTCACAAAACAGATGTTTGCCCTGACGAGCTGCTTCCAACGCAATTTCCTTATGGGCATCACTTGGTGCGTTAATATCAATCAGATCGATATCATCCCGCTTTACCAGTTCACGCCAATCCGTTACACTTTCGGACCAACCGAACTGATTCGCTGCCTGGTGCACTCCCTGCTCGTTACGTCCACAGATCACAGACATCTCAGGTTGCAACGGAGCAGACGGGAAAAACATCGGCAGACTGCGATAGGCATTACTGTGGGCCTTCCCCATAAACTTGTATCCAACCATTCCGACACGAAGACGATTTGACATGATCATTTCCTCCTTTGGAATAATAAAAAGTCTTTCAATATGTGTACCAATAAACTATTGACGGATAGAAGAAGCACGGATAATCAGTTCGGTAGGCAACAACGCTCTCGCAGATTTGGGTACCGCTACAACAGAGTTATTCGCTTCATGTGTATCACCCACAGACCCATGCATAAGCTTCGATACTGCAAGTTCACCCATCTCAAAAAATGGAACCCTGACGCTGCTCAGCGGCGGAACCGCCATCTCGGCGGCATCGGAGTCGTCATAACCCACAAATGCCGGAAAATCCGCAGGCCCTATTCCCCGCTCACGCAAACCATGCATGACACCAATGGCCATCCGGTCATTGGCCGCAAATACAGCATCAATCTCATGTAGGCGATCTGCTACAATCGCTGCCGCCTCAATACCACTTCTTCTACTATAATTCCCTTTAAGCAATAGACTCGGGTCCAGCTCCATACGTGCTTCTTGCAGGCCAAGACGAACGCCTTCCATTCGCTCCTGGCTGTTGGAATAGCTGTCTGGACCATTGAGAAAAGCGATTTTGCGATACCCCTGATCCGTAAGATGACGTATGGCAAGTCTGCTTCCTTCCACATGATCCGCATCCACTTCCGTGAACGATTGGCCCTCAAAATGCTGATTCATGACACAGAATGGGTGTCCTTCCTGATGAAGTTGCTGCATGGCCGCCAGTTCTTCATGATCATCTCTGGCACCAAGGATAATGCAGGCGTCCACTTTCTGACGCCGGAACAGATCCGTATAATTCATCACTTCACCGGGTGTTCGGAACATAACCAACAGGTCCATGCTATTGTCTCTGGCTTTGCTTCCAATCCCACTCAGCATTTCCGAGAAGAAATACGCCGAGAACAGATGCGCCTTCGGAACATAAGGTAATACCACGCCAAGGTTTCCGCTTTTACTTCTGGCAAAACTGCGAGCAAGCGCGCTGGGCACATAGCCTAACTGTTCGGAAGCTTCAAGAACCTTGCGGCGTGTCTCTTCTTTAATAGGGCCTACCCTATTAAGCACCCGGGAGACCGTCGCCTCGGAAACACCCGCAAGATCAGCCACTTCTTTACGAGATGCCATGAATTTCACCCCCTTTTATATAAGTTGAACTAAAGATTATTTACACTGAACTACGATGACAGAACAACCTTCCAATCGCTGTTATCCCCAGATTTTTCGATTCCTTTTTATAAAGGGGAAAATCCGGGGATAGCGTATGCTTCCGATGCAGCTTTCTTTCAGAAAGCTTTTAGGCGAACGCTTCGCTTTTTCAGGTTTTTTCTATCCTCTCCGTTATCGTGCAAATGATTAGTTCAACATATATAGCTCATCATTAAATCATAAAATGGTTAAAAATCGATATTTATGTACGCGCGTACATTTTCTCATGCTATGTAACCGTTGTCAATGCTTTTAACACAAAAAAATAATGAGGGTTTGGGTTAATCCAAGCCTCATTATTATCTTGCCAGAGATGGTACTTTCATTAACTTCATGCTCTGTAATCTTAGGGGTTCAAGTTACTTATCAACCTTAAATACAACGATTTCAGTTGATCCTGTTTGTTCAATTATGGGGAGTGCAGCTCACAACGTCGTTGTAACGCCAAGATCAACGGAGGATTGACTAAACTCAGCTTGCTCCATCGTTTTCGCATGACTCGGAATGCGATCCGAGGGTTCTGGCGTGGATTGGAGCTGTCTTACTTTGTGCAACACTTCTTTGTTCGGCAGGAAGTGTTGGGAACGAATAAACCGAATTGTTTTGGTTTTGGCACGCATAACAATTGAATCGGTCTCGGCCCGATCATCTGCAAGATACCGTACCCCTCCCAAGATCTCACCTGGCGTCACACCTGTTGCGGCAAAAATGACATCCTCTGTGCCGATCATATCCTGCATCGTTAACACTTTGTAAGGATTATCAATTCCCATCTGCAAGCAGCGTTGGAATTCGTCTGCGTTGGCAGGCATCAGACGACCTTGGATCTCACCCCCAAGGCAAGATAGCGCTGCGGCAGCCAGCACACCTTCTGGCGCTCCTCCAGATCCGACATACAGATCAATGCCCGCCTCCGGGAAGGCCGGTGCCATCGCACCCGCAACATCACCGTCACTGAGAAACTTGATCCGTACGCCAACCTTGCGTAGCGTCTTGATGGTACTCTCGTGTCGCACACGATCCAGAATCATCACAGTGAGGTCCGAGATGTTTTTGTTCAATGCGGCAGCGGCTTTCTCCAGTGTGACTTCAACCGGGTCTTCAATGCTGACCTTGCCTACAAGCGCAGGCCCTACCGCCAGTTTCTCCATATACATGTCCGGTGCGTGGAGCAGGTTACCTTTTCCCGCCACTGCAATAACCGATAGAGCGTTGTTTAGTCCTTTGGCCACGATTTCTGTACCTTCGAGCGGGTCTACAGCCACGTCAACCTCAGGGCCCTCAGCGTTGCCCACTTCCTCGCCGATGTACAACATGGGTGCTTCATCCATTTCTCCTTCACCGATTACCACCGTGCCGCGAATGGACACGGAATCGAACATGGCGCGCATGGCCAAAGTAGCCGCTTCATCTGCACTGTTCTTGTCGCCTCGTCCCATCCAGGGTGCTGAAGCTAACGCAGCCAATTCTGTTACTCTGACAATTTCCAACGCCAGTTCGCGTTCCATTTTTCCCACTTCCTTTCCAATTTCCAAAAGCATAACGTGAAAGCGGTACTAAATCCATCGCAAATCCATATGAAATTGATCTATAATCGGCGTAGTAGCGCCTTTCGAACGATTTATACCTTATTTATCCAATTAATATATGGATCGATTTCACTCCTTTTTCCGGCTTGTTTTAAGAGTCCAATCCACCTGATTTCTCACTTGAAATATTAATTTTAATTTCCATTTTCCGCTCTAAAACTAAATAATTCAACATGGTGGATTAACACGTCCGTTTCATGCGCAAAAAGTTCTTTTAACATGAGATATATACAACTTATGTACTGATTATTAAGAACGTAACGCTATCTAACAAACTACGAACTAAAACGATTTTCGGCTGACTGTCCAAACGTAGAAATAAACTAATAAAATGTATTGATGATCCTTGAGATCAGCCTATTTCCTTCACGATTATTGAGCAAAATTATACTGCTAATTATGTATTAATCAGGCCTTTAACTTTTGCTAAAGCCATAGATGCAGCTTATGAAGGTCATCGAAAATAATAAGTTTACATAATATTTGTTATGTAATAAAATTCGTCAATTTCTTCATTTTATTATTCAACGGTTCTGGCAAAACATAAAAAAGCTCAAAAGAATTCTGCTCAATAGCATTTTTCTCCCAAGCTTTTCCCTCGATGATCCCGTTACAGTATCGTTTTGGTCATTATAAAATCAATCTGTTCCTCATCTCCCATGTAAAAAGCATGAGCTCCTGTCTGTACAAACCCCATCTTTTCATAAAATGCGATGGCATTTTCATTTTTCTCCCACACGCCTAACCAAATATTCGTTTTGTGTTGTTCTGTTGCCATCTCTATGGCTTTATGGAGCAGTACCTTACCCAGGCCATGTTTTTGGAACTCTTTTTTGATGTACACCCGCTCGATCTCAAAGGATTCCAAGCCCATCTTCTCAGACTGAGCTTCATTGATATTCACTTTCATGTACCCTGCCACTTTATGGTTGACATAAATAAAAAGAAATTGTGAATCCGCCACGGACAGTTCCGTTTCTAATTGCTCCCGATTAAACGCCTTTTCCAGATAAGCTTTCATATTTTCGGGTGAATTTTGCCCTTTAAACGTTTCATTAAACGTCTCATAACTAATCTCCTGCAGTTCACATACATGTTCAATGGTACATATCTCTATACGAATCGTCATCTATATTCACATTCCTTTAACAAGTTAATCGTTTGTTGCAAATGCACTAAAAAAGGGTTACATTGAATTTAGCTCAATTTTGTTGTATTTGCAACATAATATCAAAAAAGAGGTTGAATGAATTTGAAATATGTACTTTTTGTCGCAGGTATTCTCATCTTAACACTTGGCATCTCCCTTACCATCCAATCTGAACTGGGCACCTCACCGTTTGATGCACTTCTGGTAGGGCTGTCACATCATGTTGGGCTAAGTGTAGGTAGCTGTGAGGTCATCATTGCTTTCCTATTAATTGGATGTAATTCGCTTTTGAAGCAGCAAAAACCCGAGTTTTTGGGTCTCGTCACCGCATTCATTACTGGTGTGGGGATTGATATCTGGCTTTATGTATCTGATTCCTTGATCACACCCGAAGTTTGGTACAGCAAATTAATGACTTTTGTCATTGGTTTAGTGATCATAAGTATTGGCACGGCAATTTATTTACAGACCAATTTTGCACCCATTCCGATTGACCGCTTAACATTAATCTTGCATGAAATCACTCAAACACCCTTATTTATATCGAGAACATTGATTTACCTTGTATTTTTAATTCTGGCGTTTCTGCTCAGTGGGCCAATCGGGGTTGGAACGTTGATAACCGTATGTTGTGCAGGTGTACTTCTTCAGTTCATTATGGGCCATACGAAAAAGATAATAGATCGCATATTAACAGACGTGGATACGTCGTCACATACTACAAGTGAAAAAGAACATTCCGTCTAATCGGTGTACACCTTCTACACCATAAAAAGGCTGAATCAGAGGTTCAAACCCTGATCCAGCCCATTAAACGTGCTATCTACCTTTACGGCTCAATCCCCCATACCAGCTGACCGTTCACATACCCGGTAACCTTATCATGGTTTGCGAACTGACTACCGGATGCCTTGAACGAGTAATCATTAGTCTGTGTGTAATTCGTCCAATTGTTTTTGGAAAAGCGTGTTTGAATCTCTGCGCTCTGGCCCGCATTCAGTGATCCCGCCGTACTTGTAAAGCCCACTTCAAGATAGTGATCCGCTCCGGCAACTGGAGTCGCCAGTTTAACAAATTGGCTCGTTACATTCGCACTGCCCATACTGGCCCAGTCGGACCAGAAACTCTGAGTTTCCTCCCCGTCAATTGTATAGTAATACCGGAGTTTTACATCACTTAACGGAATAGCCGAATTGCCTGAGTTGACCAACTTGAACTTGGGTGATACGCCGTTGGTCGATGCACTTGTATTGCCGTTAAAAGCTTGAATCGTCAAATCCCCTGCTGGCACAGTAACCGTGCTGTCTACCACATTCACCGTTAACACAGCGTTATTTCCTCCATTGAATTGAAAGGTCAATACATTCTGACCCAAGGGCAGCGTAGCGAGATAGGATTTATTCAGAAATACAGCAGAGCTGGATGCCGTATAATTCTGACCTGATACAAGAGTAGCATTCCCCTTCGTGATGCTTGTAAGCTGACGGCCGTTTAAGGTGAGAGATACGGTAATATCCTGTGCTGAATTCGTCGCTTTATCAAATGTTGCATTCACAGGAGAAATCACAGCATTTGTACCCGGTGTTGAATCCACAATTTTGACTTTTAACACAGGGTCCTGACCTTGATTAAAATCCAGAACAATCGAATGCTCACCAACTGGCAGGGCTGCCAGATAAGCTTTTTTCAACAGCAATGTGCTTCCGTTCAAGGTATAGTCTGTCGTTGCGGTCAACGCATTGTTGCCTGCCCGGAGAGCAGTTAGCGTATTGCCGTTTGCATTCACGGTTACGGTTTTATCGCTTTGATTAGGTGTGTATTTGTCAAATTCAACGTTTCCAGGTGTGATGGATGCACTGGGGTTGGGATTGTTAGCCTTTAGATTTGGCAGCTCATCCAACGTAATGACGTAATCACTTTGATAAAGCGTTTTCAATGTTGCCGGGTAATTAAAAGCAGAACTCATCAGATGCTCGCCATACCAAGGACAGAAGTACAGCCATCCTGATTTCTCCTCTGTAAGATTTTTCACACTTGGAATCGTGTCGTTCTCCGTCATGGCTACCATTTTCGTACCGTTCGTCAACTCAACAAGCTTATAGAAAATCGAGGTAATCGCATCTTCATTCGGTACGCCGGATAAACCGTCATAACGGTTGTAGATCGTATTGTATTTATCATATCCGACGAGATCTACCTGATCATCGCCCGGATACCAGGCAGGAGAAGTGCTGTATACGTAGCTGTTGTAGGTCCAGATCAGATTGTGCAAGCCATACGTCTCGGTCAGTTCGGTATACAGCAGATCCCATAGCTCTTTGTACACTTCTGCACCTGCCGAAGCCCACCAGAACCATGCACCTTCCCCGTTCAGCCCGCCGTTGCCTTCTGCTTCATGATACGGACGGAAAAGCACTGGCACATCGTTATCTTGCAAAATCAGCAATTGTTCTGCCAGATCCTCGATGGTCATCATCACGTATTGATACTCTTTGGTACCGGGAATTACCGCATTGGCTGTATTAAAATTCGTTTCTGTTGGCTTGTAGGTCGCCTCTTTCCAATCCACAAAGTCCCCAAGCTCATACGTATTGAAATTACGAGGTACATTGATATGCCAGGAAGCGGTTGCAATACCTTCACGGTTATTCACCCAATCAATCATGCGATCAGTTGTACCGTCCTCCCAACCATACAACGGATTATAGTTCATCAGATCAAAGCCACGGATAGCCGGATACTTTCCAGTCAGATCATGAATCCACTCGAATTCAAGCTCCGAATCTCCGTCATTCCCTCCTCCGTAGATCTCTTGCTGACCAGAAATAATGTTGTTTCCGTATACCTCCGTTAAATAATTCATCAAAATTTGAGTTTCAGGTGTAGCTTCAGGATCAGTGAGAACTGGCTGCACATTCAGGGGATCCAGATCAGCATGATCCACTGTAAAAGTATCAAAATACGCGAAGCCCCAGCCAGCCTTCAGCTCAATCGTGTTGGCACCCTGATTCAGCTTGTGAAAGCCAAAATCGAAGTCTGACCATGTTGTCGTGTAAGGTAGCATGAACGCCCCTTTCGTAACACCATTCACGATTAAATTTTGTGACCTGCCATCTGCACTGAGCTCCTGCATATATCGTGTGGAGATCGCGTACATGCCGGTTTCCGGGACAGTTACTGTGAAGGTTAATGTGCCAGAGTTCTGCATCCAGACAAATCCGGCCCCTGAGAATCCGGGCTTGGGTTGCCCATAGATTGAAGTAACCACTTGAAGATCCGGGGTGAGCTGAGCATCTTCGCTTTCGATGGTGAACAATGGTGTGTCTGCATGAACGGGCGCTGTCATTAATCCAAGCAGTAGGACCAATGCCAGCATCATTGCGGTTGCCTTTTTGAGCAAATTTTTCATCAATTCCATCTTCCTTCCCAAGTGAAATATGATAATGAAATGTCAATGAATCCTTTCATGGTTGCGCTTTCATTTTAAACATATCACGCACACCAATATTTGTAAATATATGGTGAATGAGAATGTTTGAAATTCTTTTGTACCAGTACTTTGAACATTATATTTCCTTTCTCTCATCCGAGTTGATAATTGACGAAAACGGTTCATAATCTAATCAATTTAGCGTATGAAACTTCATCTCACATTAGATGTGCACTTGAAAGAAAAACTGATAAACAACAAAAAAAAGCATTCCTATTCGGATGCTTTTTCACGTATGTTTCTTCAATTGCCCTTGCTTATGTCTGCGTCCTGCGTCCCGCCTCAACTTACGGTTTCCTCGGCAGACGTTTCTTTTACCACACAGCGTTCCCCTGCCTTGCGTACCGCCCGAATAATGCCACCGTAGCCGGTACAACGACACAGATTCCCGCACAATCCTGTTTCAATCTGTTCTTGAGAAGGCTCAGGATGTGCATCCAGTAATGCCTTGGTTGAGATCACCATGCCTGGAGTACAGTAGCCGCACTGGAAGCCACCTTCCTCCACAAAAGCCTGTTGAATCGGATGCAGAGTGCCTTTCTCCTCGCCGTGCAGACCTTCAATCGTCACAATGTCACTGCCTTCACATTGATAAGCCATGACAAGACAGGAATTCACGGGTTCTCCATCCATCAGAACCATACATGCGCCGCAGCGACCAACTTCGCAGGATACTTTGGTACCCGTTAGTTGCAAATGAGTCCGAAGCACATCGACAAGTCGGGTCGTTTGCGCGATCTCCAGATGTTTCTGTTCGCCATTCACAACGGCTGTCCAGTGATTCTCAAGTGGTTTACTCATGATGGACTCACTCCTTCCTGCAAAGGTACATTTAAAGGTCTGACCAGTTGTTCCCTCGGTACAGGAAGACGGTTAACCCATACGCCTGTCGCCTGGTGAATTGCAGCTGTTATGGCCGGCGCAAGCGCAACGGAGCCTATCTCACCGATCCCCCTAGGACCAAACGCATCACCTTCGGGTAAGTCTTCAATAGCCTCAACCTCCAGATTGGTATGAATATCCTGAATGGTTGGGATCAGATACGTGTCGAGGTTCGTGGTTACATAACGGCTGTCCTGCATGACCGCATCCTCCGTTAACGTGAATCCAAGCGCCATGACACTGCCGCCTTCAATCTGTCCGATATAACCCATAGGGTTGATAACTGGACCTGCCGCAACAACATGGCGCGTATCAAGAAGCTTGGTTTCTCCGGTCAACGTATTTACTTCCACCTCTGCCGCAACCGCCGCATACGTATACAAATAATGCCCGCCTACCACGTTGTCTGGCGTAGTTGGGTAATCAAACTTTGTATCAAAAATCCATTCATCGGCTTCGCCCTGCGTTGCGAGTTCGGCATACGAAACCACAAAGCCTGATGAAACTCCCTCTTTCACCAGGTGATGAGATGCACCTAAATAACTACTTTCAGCAGTTTGATCACTTTCAGTCCCTCCAGCAACGATATCAGCCACTTTAGTTCTTTCAGCCTTCTCTAGTTTTCCTGCTTCTTCAGACGTTTGATTTACGCCTTCCAGCGCCAATGCTACTTTCTTCTCGCTCTTTCCTGTTCTTTGCACATCTGTTTCCGCTTCTGAACTTTCGGCAGGAAGCTGGCCTTTACGCCATATACCACCAGGCCCTGTCACCAGTTCATCTGCCGGAACGCCGGACATTTCAGACGCGACAGCGAGAACACGGGAACGAAATGGAGTCTGCAAGCGTTGAAGAGCCATCCATGCCATCGTTGTTGAACGTGAAGCTGTACTTGATCCGCTGTGGGGCACACGATCCGTATCTCCGATAATAATACTGAGATCCAATGTACTGCATTGGAATAGATCACATAACATAATTTCCAGCGTTGCAATGAGCCCCTGACCGAATTCCTCGTAGCTGAACGCCACCTCAATCTGGCCTTCGTTATTCAGGGACAGGCGGCCTCCCGCAGGGTCTGGAATGCCATAACCCAGCCCTGCACCGTGCATGGCGATGGCTGCTCCGACTCCGCGTTTGATCCATGGTGGCAGGGCAGGATGTGCCGGGGGACTCTGATGTTTTTGCCACAGTTCGGAGCGATCCAATGCCTCCCATACTTGGGACAGTCCATCCGTAACCAGAATGCGTTGATTCAGTGGTCCAGGATCATTCTTTTCCCTCATATTACGTCTGCGGAACTCCCAAGGGTCCATGTTCATGATTGCTGCAAGCCGATCCATCTGGCCTTCCATGGCAAAAATCGCCTGATTCCCGCCAAATCCGCGAAACTCACCTGACAGCCCGTTATTCGTATATACAGATACACCTTCCACATCCACATTTGGAATGGCGTAGGGTCCAAGGCAATGCTCGGTACAGAAGTTCAGCACCGGTGCGCCAAGTGTCGCGTACGCTCCGGTATCTGCTGTTATACGGACACGATGCGCTTGGATGATGCCTTCTCGACTCATGCCAGTCTGCATTTCAATCTTCATTGGGTGCCGTTTCAGCCCTGCACGTACGGATTCTTTACGAGAATTATGCATTTTCACAGGACGTCCGCATCTCAAGGCCAGTAGTGCACCATAGGGCTGTACGTTTAGTTCATCTTTTCCGCCAAACGAACCACCAATCGGTGAAGACACCACCCGGATATCTTCTTCAGGACAGCCAATAATGCGTGCAAGCTGCATCCGGTCTTTATAGCCATGTTGCGTTGCCGCGTATACATTCAGCCTTCCCTCTTCATCCGGGACAAACAGGCCACCTTCTGTCTCCATGTACGCATGCATCTGACGAGGCGTATAATACGTCTCTGTCACGATATGATCACACGTGGCAAAGGCTTGCTCAACATCTCCGCGTTTAATCTCCGTCCGATGCAGCACATTACCTGGACCATGCTCATGCAGCTCTGGTGCGCCGGGAGCCAATGCAGCGTCTGTACTATTCAGCGGAGTGAGTTCCTCATACTCTACACGGATCGCATCCAGTGCAAGCGCCGCACGTTCCGGGGAATCCGCAGCAACCGCTGCAATGGCGTCCCCAACATAACGAACAATATCCTCGCAGAACACAGGCTGATCCGGGGTCGCTATGCCAAAACGATTCAGACCAGGCACATCTTTGGAGGTCAAAACCGCATAGACACCTTCCAACGCCTCAGCTTCCGAAGTATCTATAGACAATAGACGAGCATAAGGATATTCGCTTCGCAATACTCTGCCATGGATCATGTCAGGTAACGTCATATCCGTAAGATATTGAAGTTGGCCTGTAACTTTGGGTGCCCCATCTGGCCGCAGGTGCCAGCGTTTCCCGCTCTGTTGCCGATTCAGCAGCATGATGCCTCTCCTCCTTTGCTTGATCGAAGTCTTCTATTCGTGAAGTGCTTCCCATAACCCGGCACCAAGCATGTTGCCTGCGGTCTGTTTGCGATAATGTTCCGTTGCAAATGCATCGCCATAAGTCGTAAATTCGCTAGCCACGGCAGCTGCAAGAGTCGCCGCTTGCATAACAGTAGCTTCGCTACCAAGAAGCTGTCGTTCCGAATCCAGAAGTCGCATCGCCATGCCTGAGCCTCCACCAGCCGCAATCGCAATCTTGGTCCAGCGGTTATCCAAATCAATCTCACCGTATAACGCAACCGTCACCAGCGAAGCACTGAACGTCTCCCGTCGACCCAACTTGCGGTAAAAGGAAACTTCTCGTGCTGCATGTCTCTGCTCACTGTCCGCATCAAGCAGAGAGGACGGTCTCATCGGGATATGAATCGAGATTAATACATCCCCTGGATTACGGATGCCATCCCGTTCACCCTGAAGCCAGGAAGACACGCTGCGGGTCTCGATTACGCTATCCGTCAACCACTGCAGCTTCGCATCATATACAAGCAAAGCAGGCAGCGTATCCCCTACTCCGGACACAATATTCCCGCCAATGGTTGCCACATTACGAATGGAAGGGGCCGCAATTGCATTCACAGCTTCTTGCAGGATCGGCAGTTGATGCAGCAACGCTTGTGCAGCACATTCCTTTAATCGGGTCATGGCTCCAATGACTATCTCATCTCCACGAATAGATATACCGCTCATTTCAGGAATACAACCCAGACTAATCATGTGTTCAGGCGCTGGAACCAAGCCGCCCTCCCACTGGGTTCGCAGCAATGTTCCGCCTGCCGTAAAACAACATATTCCCTTGAGTCTTCTTCTTAACGTTTGCAGTTCTTGCATATTCTCAGGCTGCCATACCGATGGCATGGCTCCAGAACCGTATGCCGGTGTTACCATCGCTGCATCCCCTTTCTCTCTCTTCCTTGGGCAGGAAATTCAACCGTCTGATTCAAATAATTCTTCAAATCATATGAGAGTTCAGCAGCAACGTCAATTACCTTTACATCGTTTTGGATAAATGTATAAAACCTGCGTTTTATTTGTGCTTGATGCATCACGATCTATCGAAAGCTAACATAGACTCTCTTTCATCACATGATAAAAGAAGACAAACAGGCCAACCAGACTGCCTGGCTGACCTGATCATGTAATTAAATTATACATAGTTAATAATCTTCTCCTGTTATTTAGTCTGTCTGCTGCGATTCATATACATGACTCAGAATGCGTTCCAATTCCGGTTCTGTATCCGCATCCCAGAAACTAGTCTCAGACAGTGGTACATGTACACCTGAATAGTTAGCGCTGCGCATAATCTTGCGTGCCCCCTCATCTCCATGCAAGGACAACAGAGGGCCGAACATATGGGAGCGAAAAGCAACGGGCGGCTTGCCTCCCTCTCCGTTGGTAGCTGCGACATAGTCACATAACTTGTGGGTAGCCAGTTCTGTAGTCACCCGATTAATATCCTGCGTTTTTAATAAAGGCTGATCACCCAGTAACATGAGAATGCCCTCCGGTTTGTACTCCATGGCGGACAACACGCCAGAATGAAGAGAATTGGCCATGCCGCAGGCATAGTCAGCACAGACCACAATTCGAAGTCTCGCTGTGGGATGGTAGGCATACGTAGCAGAATCAAACCATTTTACAGGTAGCCATGCCAACGAATCTTCCGGTTTGACCACACAGACCACTTGATCTAGCTCCGAATTCAACGCAGCTTCCAATGACCATGCAGCCAGTGACCTTCCGTCAGGCATGACAACCGAGAGTTTATCCCGACCAAGGCGACGACTCTTACCTGCTGCCAGAACTATGCCCGTCATTCGCATGTGCAACGCTCCCCCTCTGCACCTCAGAACTCAAGGAAGAAACCTTATGTTTACATGCGATCAATTCCGCTACAATGCTGATGGCGATCTGTTCGGGACCGTCTGCTCCGATGCTCAAACCAACGGGAGAATGCACATATTTCAACGGTGGTAAGCCATCCAGCAGACGGGCTGTTCGTGTTTTGGAACCCATGATGCCAAGATACGCGTACTCACAGTCCACTACCATCTCCAACAGTTCACGTTCGCGGGGAAAATTGTGACTCATTAAAATCAAATAATCTCCGTTGTTTACGTTTAACTGAGGCATGATCTCACATGGGAAACCAAGTATAAGTTCAGTTTCTGGGAACCTTTCCGAGGTGCATAAGGACTCTCGCCAATCGGCTACGATTACTCGGAATCCTGCGGATTGGGCGAGTCTGGCAACAGGAATAACATCATTCCCGGCTCCGATGATAATCAGGCGAGGTTTAGGCGTGTACAGCGAAGTAAGTTGCTGCGGGAGGTCCCAGGGATTCGTTGAAACCGTGTTGTTTGTCGCTATTTCAGCATCAGACTCAGAGATATGTTGTGAATCACCGGATAGATGGGAAGAGTGAGATTCGTTTGACAAAACAGGTACCACTTCAGGCACAAGCGTAAGGCGAGGTATGTCGGGAGAATATTGTTTTGATGCCGTATGTTCATGCTTGATATTACCACTGCTGTGTTGTACATCAACCTGCAATGAAGCTGGATTATTGTTCGTCACGCGATCATGAGGTGGGACGAGCGAAGGACGCAAGATTGGCTGGCGCCGAGTACCCGTTGGTTCAATCCGTTTCCAGCCATATTGAACCTTCGTATAATCATCTTGGAACGTTCGGGTTAACGCTGTTGCAGCGCCGGATTGAAAACAATCATACATCTTCTGCAACGTATCTCGGAGTTCACCACACACAGGTTCAAGCAACACAACAACGAGTCCGCCGCAGCCAATCGTCTCACCCCAGGACAGATCATCCTCGGGACGCATGTCGTATTCCGCGAATTCCATCTGCTTCGTATCCAGCACATGGCTCACCCGGGCCTGAAGATCACTCTCCAGACATCCCGGACTGATACTGCCAACCATTTTGCCATCCTCGGTCAACAGCATAGAGACTCCCTGCTTACGGTAAGCATGACCCTCTACCTTAATCGCTGTTGCGAGCACGCAGCGCGTTTCACGGGCTGCAATTGCACACAGATCATGCATTTCCATAGCGGTCTCCATCCTTTCTGGAATTGCATAAACTTCCTTCGATCAGATACGTTTCATCAATCTTGCAATACTCTTATCCGACTCACGCAGCACAATGCCACGATCAATCGTCTGAATCTTACGATTCTTGAGCACGATACTTCCGTCAATAATAACGGTATCCACACAGCTACGTGTTGCGGAATACACTACGCGGGAATAGACATCCGTCTCATAGGAAGGGTACGTGTGGAAATCATCCAGATCCAGCAACAGCATATCTGCCTTTTTGCCCACTTCGAGACTGCCAATTTCCTTTGACAAGCCAAGCACCTCTGCACCGCCCATGGTAGCCATGCGTAATACAGTCCTAGCATCCATCACCGTTGGACCATGAGGAATCTTCTGCATCAGGGCCGTCAGGCGCATCTCCTGAAACATATCCAGATTATTGTTGCATGCGGCACCATCTGCCCCAATCCCAACCGCGATCTGCCGATTCAGTAGATCCGGAATATCTGCTACCCCGGAGGAAAGTTTCATATTTGATCCAGGACAGTGAGTGACTTTGACACCACGTTTGCGGATGATCTCCTTCTCTTCCTCACTCAGCCATACACAGTGTGCCAGTACCAATCTGGGGGTCGCCAGACCGATATGATCGAGGTATACGATGTTACGCATTCCGCGTTCGTGTTCTACCAGTTCAATCTCTCCGCGATTCTCGGAGGCATGGGTGTGGACTTTGACATGATATTTATTCGACAGGTCGCGCACCTCTACCAGCAATTCTTCGGTACACGATACAACGAAGCGTGGACAGAAAGCATACTGAATGCGACCTCCGCCAAACCCGTTCCATTTCTCCAGCAGATCCACACTCTGTTGTAGCGAAGTTGCTGTATCCTCACGCAGGGGTTCCGGAACTTCGTCTCCATGATCCATCATCACTTTGCCAGAGATGACCCGGATGCCGCTCTGTGCCATCGCCTGAAACGCCGAGTCCGTGTGATGTACCGTCTCCATATCCAGAATGGTCGTGGTTCCGCTGGAGATCAATTCGCCGAGTCCAAGCATTGCCGAATAATACACGGACTCCTCATCATGCGCTGCTTCCAGCGGCCAGATACGTTGACGGAGCCAATCCATCAGTTCCAGATCATCCGCACGTCCACGGAACAAGGTCTGACACAGATGAATATGCGTCTGGATGAAACCTGGCAACAGCACTTTACCACGAGCATCAATGACTTGGTCAGCTTGCATGTCGATGTGCGCTGCAATCTCCTTGATTTTATTATCCTCGATCAACAGATCTCCAATGAACACTTCCTCTTCTGCATTCATCGTCACAAGCTGTGCACCTTTCAGCAGGATCGTTCCCATGCCAATCTCCCCTATCTGTGTCTGTCTATATATTACAACTCATACATATTTACACTTGCACTCCAAAGACAGATTAACCTTCCGCTCACTGTCTGTTACCATCCAATAGCCATACCATCACCTCTAGGGTCTGCTGCGCCACTAATCATGCCGTCCTCACGAATGACAATGCCTTGCGACTGTCCCATAATGCCGTCCCACGGCGCTCTCGCTTCAACGTTATGTCCCCATTGGGCAAGGGTTGCACATACGTCATCGTGATATCGGTTCTCCACACGCATCGTATCGCCTTCTTCGCCCCAGGTACGTCCATACACCCAACGCGGCAGGCTAATTGCTTCCTGAATGTTCAGCCCATAATCAAGCACTCCGGTAAGCACAGATAATTGTGTCTGCGGCTGCCCTTCTCCCCCCTGTGTACCCACGAGCATATAAGGTTTGCCATCTCGTGTAACAAGGCCCGGCATGAGGGTGTGGAATGAGCGTTTATTGGGTTCCAGAACGTTGGCATCCCTCGGATCTAAGGAGAAAAACGACCCCCGGTTCTGCATGATAACCCCCGTATCCCCCGGAACATACGCTGCACCGAAGTCAAAATACAGGCTTTGGATGAATGAAACGGCATTGCCTTCGCTATCAACAACCGCTGCATACGCCGTGTCCTGACCTATCGTTTTGGACAAAAACGGCTGTGCCACAGGTGGAGCAGACTGAATCTCATTCCACAGTTGGTCTCCATAACCCTTCGATAACAGATGATCCAGCGGAATATCCCTGAAATCCGGGTCAGTCAGATAACGATCACGATCACGAAACGCCTTTTTCACCACTTCCGCCATCAGATGATAGAATTCCGGTGAGGTACGTGCTACAGAGGACAGATCCGTATGCTCCAGCATATTTAACATCATCAGCATCGAGAATCCCTGCGAGTTGGGCGGCATCTGATGAACTTCATAGCCACGATACCCCGTACTGACCGGTTTCACCCACTCGCCCCGATGGCCTGCAAAGTCTGCTGGGGCAAGCATGCCCCCATCCTCACGAATAGCTGAAGTCAGACGATCCGCGAGTTCTCCTGTATAAAAAGTATCTCGCCCTTCCGTCTGAATCAGACGAATGGAGGCAGCAAGATCAGGCTGGATCAGCAGCTCACCTTCCTGCAAAAGTGTACCCAAAGGCGCAAATACCGCTCGCAGCGGTGTATGGCCCATAATGAAATCTTCATCCCTTTCCATCCACAAGCGGAGATTCCGGGATACAGGGCATCCTTTTTCCGCATACTGCGCGGCAGGTTCAAGCAACTGCTCCCACGGTAACTTACCGTACCGTGACCAGACTTCCCACCATGCATCCACCATTCCCGGAACCGTAATGGCACTAAGCACACCGCGCTGAGGGATGGCACTCATGCCCATCGCTTTGAACGTATCGGCATGAATGCCTGCGGCTGAGCGGCCACTTCCGTTATAGGCGGTAATCTCACGGCTGGCTCCGTCATGAATCAGGAAGAAGGCATCCCCGCCAAGTCCGGTCATATGCGGATATACCACACCCAGAGCTGCACTGACCGCAACAGCGGCATCATAAGCATTCCCGCCCTGCTGGAGGATAGAACTTCCAACTGCACTCGCTAGATAATGAGGAGAGGTGACCATAACCTCTCTGGAGATTGGCATCTGGTTTAACATAAGGCACCCTCCTTCCCTGCATACACATCCAATGCGGCCTGCACTGCTTCACCGGCAGGTAGTACATGACGATGACGGAGAAGAACAGCTTCCAGCGCTCCCAGCACATGAAGTACGTTCTTGCGTTGGCAGCTGAATCCCATTGTACCGATCCGCCAGATCTGCCCTTTCAACGGTCCAAATGAACTGGCTATCTCAATGCTGAAATCGTTCAGCAACATGCTGCGCACCGACTCACCATCGATCCCCTCCGGAATCGTGATACAAGTAACCACCGGAAGTTTACTGGACATATCCCCATACAACTGTAGTCCCATTCCTTGAATTCCAGCAACCAACGCACGTTCATTCACCAGATGTCTCTGGAACCTTGCCTCCAATCCTTCTTGCAGCAGAATACGTAATCCTTCGTGAAGACCGTAGAGCATGGAGGTAGCTTCTGTATGGTGGTTCAACCGTGCTGAACTCCAGTAATCCTGCAATTGGCTCAGGTCAAAATAATTGCTGGCAATCGTGCGGCCTTCTGCCCTCGCACTGGTTGCATCTCGCAGTCCGCGTTCAACTGTTTTGCGGCTCATCAGTTTCTGCTCCACTCGACTGTTGTATGTGAGAGGTGCCATCCCTGAAGGAACAGACAGGCATTTCTGCGTACCACCCATTACCGCATCCAGATGCCACGCATCCGTCTCCACCGGAGTCCCACCAATGGTAGCCACAGCATCTACAACGAGTAAAATATCAAGATCGCGACAGGCTTTGCCAATCTCGGCAAGGGGTTGCATCTGTCCGGTGGAAGTCTCACCATGAACCATCGCAACCAGACTTGGTTTATGGGTATGAATCGCCTTGATCACTTCTTCTGGATCAAATACCGTTCCCCATTCCGTTTCAAAAAAGACAACCTCGGCACCACAGCGTTCCGAGATTTCAACCAGCAGATGTCCGAATCGCCCATAGATCGGGACGAGAACTTTGTCACCGGGCTGGATCAGACTGACCAACACAGCTTCTATCCCTGAACGGGATGTACCGTCGACTGGATAACACCACTCGTTATCTGTCATATATAACTCTCGCAGCATCGCCATCGTCTCGTTCATCAAGGATGTGAACTCCGGGTCAAACTGACCCAGGATCGGAAAGGATAATGCTCTGAGTACACGTGGATCAACCTCAACGGGGCCCGGGGTCATAATGGTCCGCAAGGACGGAGATAACTCTTTATAGTTGGACATCTGCATTCAACTCCCGTAACCGTATTTATAGAGTAGCCGGACCAGAACCCGAAAACCGTGCATCAGGTCTGCCTCAGCTGTATATTCAAGTGGATTATGACTGATACCGTCCTGACTCGGCACAAAAATCATGGCCGTTGGACAAGCCGGCTGAAAAATCTGCGAATCATGTCCCGCGCCGCTTGGCATTAACCAGTAGGACAACTGCTCCTGCTCACAGGTATCCTGAATGTCCGAGATCATCTGCACGTTCATGGGAATGGGTGTGACGGATAGATGCTCTTCCCAATCCAATCCGAGCTGCTGCTCGGCTGCGATACGACTAAATGCCTGGAGCATATCCTGCCAGCAGCGATCAATACTCTCCTGCCGGATATGGCGGATATCCAATGAAAATACCACCCGTGCTGCAACCACATTCCCAACACCCGGATCGGCTGTGATTCGCCCAACCGTGGCTACCAGTGGTTCTCCTGCTTCCAATGCGATACTTCTTACCGCAGTAATCATCTCGGCTGCTCCGGCAAGTGCATCCTTGCGCCAAGACATCGGCGTCGTTCCTGCGTGATTCGCTTCTCCGCTAACGGTAATACTAAACCGTTTCTGACCTACGATATCGGATACAACTCCAATCGAATGTCCAAGACGTTCCAGAACCTGACCTTGCTCAATGTGAAGCTCAATAAAGGCACCGTAATTTTTCGCGGCAGGTCTATATGCACTATCAGGTCCAAAGCCTGCATCGCGGATCGCTTGTGCAAAGGTAACGCCGTCTTGATCCTTCAGATGCTCTACATCTTCCAGAGTCGTCATTCCTGTTATACTGCGTGAACCCCAATACGCAAAAGGGAATCGGCTTCCCTCTTCTTCGCATAACGATACCACTTGAAGTGTGCGCTTCGGTGCTCCAAAATGCTTCTGTAAATACTCCAAAGCAAGAACACCAGCCACCACACCGTAAGCACCATCATATTTGCCGCCATACACCACCGTATCAATATGTGATCCGGTCACAATCGGTAATTCTTCAGCACCAATCGCTGATTCCTTACCCTCACTCTTGAGTGTGCCATACAGATTACCGGACTGGTCAAATTCGGGAGACAGCCCTTTCTCCTGCATTTTGGCTACAAGGGCACCTTGTGCTTCACACCAAGCCGAGTCATACAACAGTCGTGTGACGCCGCCCTGTGCATCCGTACCATATGTCGACAGCCAGTCAAGCATGGCTTGCAGCTCCACCTGTTCCACGTCTGGCAAAGGAAGAGGTGCGTTATTGGTACCGGATGACCGGTATACTCCAGACTCCGTCATGGCGTCTCCTCCGTTCCCGCTTCGATGGGACTCGAAGAGTAAGCCGCAATGTGTTGCCCGAGAGGCACAGGAGATAATCCGGATTCCGAGTTGTAAACACGCTGCCCACGGCAAAATACGTCTGCAATCTGACAGTTAAAAGTACGTCCCACATAAGGACTCTGTTGATGCGTATAGAGCAGATCCTCCGTGTTCAGGCTTGTGCTTCTCTCCCAATCAATCAGGACCAGATCTGCATCCATGCCAACTGCAATCTCTCCTTTGCTTTCCAGACCAAGCCTTCTGGCAGGTTGCAGGGAGAGCACTCTTCCGAGCAACGGGAGGTCGATATTACGCTGAAGATGTCCGTCCTCCAGCATGATCAGCAGTGTGCTTTGCGCCCCGGATATACCGCCCCAGATTTCAAAAAAGTTATCGGATTGTTTCATGGATGGCGGACATGGAGAATGGTCTGAAGCAATAACATCAATTAATCCTGACGTCAGTGCATCCCATAACAGCTCCTGTTCGGAAGAGCTGCGAAGCGGTGGAGCGCATTTCGCTACGGCACCCAATCGGACCACATCCTGATCAATCAGCGTCAGATAATGAGGGCATGTCTCCGAAGTGACATCCTGCCCACGCCGTTTAGCCGCTGCAATCAAGTCCAGTGCTTCCCGGGTGCTAATATGCACAAAATGCAGCGCACACCTAGTCTGTTTACCATATTGCAACGCCCGGGCAACGGCAATGACTTCAGCTTCCACAGGTCGGGACCGGACATAATCCATCGCTTCAGTCCTTCCTTCTGCAATGCTTTTTGCACCGAGTTGGGCAACCATGCCTTCGTCCTCTGCATGAAGTGCCAGCACACGGTTTAATGTTGCAATTTCATGCATCCCATCCAATAGCGTGTGGTCATCGGCTCTGGCAAAGATGTCTTCCCCTTCGCCTCCCGGCTCAGACATAAATGCCTTGAATCCGGCAGCACCCAACCCTGCCAGTGGAGCAAGTTCCTCACGATTGCCGGGAACCAAACCTCCCCAGAACGCATAATCAACATAGGATTGGTCTGCGGCTGCTTTCTTTTTCATCTCCCATGCTTCCGGCCTTGTGGTTGGTGGTACGCCGTTAAGCGGCATATCGACATAGGTCGTGATTCCCCCTGCGGCAAGAGCTGCCGAACCCGATCGAAATCCCTCCCAACTGGCGAGTCCGGGTTCATTGAAGTGTACATGAATGTCCACGACACCCGGCATCACTGTTAGCCCCTCAGCTTCTATAATTCTAGTCGCTTCGCCAGCGGCCAGCCGCGTGGATAGTTCCGTTATTTTTTCACCAGTAATGCCAATATCCAGTTGCTCTACCCGATCTCTCAGCACCACCCGGGCCCCCCGGATGATGGTATCAAATGTTGTCATGTGGATGACCCTCCCCCTGAATCAGAACCGGATGTGTGCATGTTCAGCTTCCCCGGTATGTACTGTAACCTCCTGGAGCAATCAATAACGGAATATGATAATGGCTTGATGCATCAGATACAGCAAAACGAATCGGAACAATCGTCCATAATGCCTGGCCTAGCTCCTCCAACGAACGCTGTGCGTAATAACTCTCGACATGGAATTGAAGTTCATATATGGCTGACTCCAACTTGCCTCCATCCAGCAGCGGTGCATCCAAACGCCCATCCGCATTGGTCACCGACTCAGCCACTTTTATCTTGTTTTCCTGTTTTCCATCCCTCTTCAGGGTATACAGCTCGATCCGAACACCCGCAGCAGGCACGCCTTTGGATGTATCCAGCACATGAGTTGTAATTCGTCCATCAGACAGCGCCATTAGACGTCACCTGCTTTCCCGGAGTCACGGCCGTCTGCTCCCAGATCATCCCTTGTCATCGAGAAACCCTGGAATCCATATGGCGGTCTCGGCTCGGTAAACACTTTGCCTTCCCCCTCTTTCACTTCCTCCAGCACTGTCTCCCATGTCCGGTTGTTGGACTCAAATGAAACCTCACTCAGTTGCTCAAATCGACTTAACAACCTTCGTCCAATCTGGTAGATCAGATGTTGAATGGAAGCGGATCGACACTCATGAAATACCGCAGCAGCCAAATCTCTGACCTGTTCCGCCGCTACATACCGTCCACGCTGATCGTCCATGCCATCTCTCGGGTCTTCATAACGCCAATTGATATTCAGGAAAATAAATAACGGTCGATCCCATGTCTCTGGAAGAGTGGTATATTCATCCTGCATAAAGCCGGCAAATTCACTGCCTTTGACCTTGATCAGTCTCAGATCGGCTACACCACTGAAATGGTTGCTTAGTTCAATCGAGTCTCCTGATCGTTCTGCTTCCACGGCAGCTGTCGCCCGATCATTCTGCGAATAACGAAATACGAGCGCACTCGGTCGATAACTTCCTTCTAATCCAATGGGTATATCTTCAAACGGAATCTGGTCCGCTGTCATCTGAACCTTGCTCATCTGCGGATACGTCTCCAGGAAACGCCGACTTACCAGCGCAAGAAATCCTTCCACCGTCGCCCCTGTGTAGTCCGCTGCATGTTTGAGAATGAAATTTTTCATCGAATCGGTTGCGACCACCAGCGAATTATCCCCTTCTGCAAAAGAAGGCAAGAATTCATCCCCCTGCACAGCCACCTTGATGTTCAATCCAAACAGAATATTGCTGCGTCCCATAAAAGGAGATTCCGGAATGGACTGGATACCCGTCAACGGTTTGGCGTAGGAACGGTACATCCACACATCCCCTTTGCCGTAATACATCGTCCGCTGCTGCACTGTGGCTGGCTTGCTCACGAACTCATGTTCATGACCGATCTGTGCAAGCCACTGCTCCAAACGAATGCCCGCAATTTTGAATACTTCCTTCATTGCAGTCTCGAATTCTTCTTCCCTGCCTCGGCGATGACGTTGCCGCATGGATTCGAGGACGGAACTTGCGGTATGGCCTTTAACGGCCAATATGAATGGAAAGCCAAATTGGCTTGTATATACTTTGTTTAATTGTTGAATTTCGTTGAATTGTTCTTGTGAAAGTGAATCCAGCCCTGCACCAGCCTGCTCCTGAACGGAGTTGCTGCTCATGCTGATTCGTGCTCCAAGATCCGGGTGATTTCGAAGCAACTGCAACTTCACCTGTTCATCCGATGCCTGAACCACGGTTTTCATCACTTTCATCATCTGTTCAAATGAATCAAAAGGTCGTGAAAGCCCGGAACGCTCAGCCACCCATGGTGATTCCTCAAATAAGCCGCCAAACGCATGCACAAACTGTGTGATAGACCAGTTGTTAACAAGTTTAATTAAGTCGCTCATGTTAGAACCTCCGGTCTGTTGTGGATTATTGTTCTTCATTCTAAGTGCCGTTCAATGTCGCGACAACAATATTTACGCAATTTTGTAATATAACATAACATCAGAGTTGTGATTTGTTTGCTGTGCACGGGAAGATCAGCTTTTGTTGTCCTCAAACATGAAAAAACCGCACTCCATCAACGGAATGCGGTTCTTGGGGGTCTAACCCGCTAGCATTGTCATGTTGCACAATTTGCGGTCTAGAGTTGGACATTGTGCGGTCTTGCAGCTGCTTTGTCCCGCACGAACTTGCGGAAGGTGAATACCAGCTTTAACTTAAGCAGATCATTCGTTTTCTTAAAGTCCATTTGCAGCAAGCTGCCGACTTTCTCCATCCGATAAGTGACCGTGTTGCGATGCACAAACAGTTGTTTGGCAGCTTCATTGATCAGTCCATCATTTTCGATAAAGGACTCCAATGTATTCATCAATACCTGATTGGGGTCACCGTCCCTGGCAAGTAACGGTTCAAGTACTTTGTTGCAGTAGTTCTCCATGATGTTATCCGGTACGTGTTGAAACACATAGGCAAATTCAAGCATTTCAAATTGCAACGCACGGTCTTTCATGCCGAATCGACGAGCCAGTTGTCGAGTATCCAGACACTCCTGGTATGCTTCACGGAGCGATTTGGGCTCATGTTTCATTTTGCTGATCCAGAAACGCGGAGCCGGTGCTCCTTTTGCTTCTTGCGCTGCCAGAACATCACCGAAACGGCTCAAGAGAAAACTTGACAGCTCCTCTCCATAATCTCGCCCTGTTGGACAGGTGTAGATGGACAGAATGCCATCCTCAATCTGAAAATGCTGTGAGGCCGTGAATTGCATCAGCGGATTGTATTGCAACTCGCGATGAATCTGTTTAAGCAACTTTCCCTCGGCAAACAGAGTCGGCTCAAGTGTAATCAATACGCACTGATAAGTTCCCTGGAATAGATGTACACCTTTGTTCTCACTCAAGGTGGTCAATTCCTGAACAGTCATTTTGTTATCCAGATACTGTGAAAGCAGTGTACGCATCTCATCTTGCACGGTCGGATTAATATGCTCGCGATAAGTCATATCCATATAAAATGCCAGCACATCGGCAGCCTGTTGAAACAGCTCTTCCTCTGCTCGAAGCGATAGGGCTGAATCCGTAAACACAAGCAACGACCCGTACTCTTCATCATTTTGCTTAATCGGTACGCGATGACAGCTCCCTTGATTCCATTTCACTCGGTGCATGACGGATTTCCAAGGCCAGCCTTGGGTTACAGCATCCCCTGCAATGCCTTCACTACCATACAGCACATGCCCACGTGAACCAATGACGGCAAGCGGATAGTTCAGTACCGTGGCAAGTTCGGCAAACACATTCCGATGTGGCTGCTGTTGCAGCGCAAACTGCATTAATTTTTTCTGCTTTTGCACAACCTCATGCAGCAAACGGTTGCTACGTTCATGTTCAGCCTTGAACAAGGCATTCATCTGGTCGGAGAAGGTGAATTGAAAGGGGAGCTCAAGGAGTGGCAAACGAAGCCGATCAGCTTCCTCGACAATACCTTGGGGAATGGACTGCCAGAAACGTCCCAGCTTGATGCCGAGTCCTGCACAGCCGCGTTCATTCAAACGTCGCATCAAACGTAGTGCATCCGTCTCACTGTCTTTCATAATAAAAGCGGTGGTGAACAACATTTCTCCGGATTTGATCCAATCCGCGATATCAGGAGCGTCCATGACGTTAACGGATTTCATCATCCGTGAAGTCCCTTCTCCACCCGCAACCAGTTTGGCCTCTGACAACGGGTACACCTGTAAAGCCTCTTTAACCGTAAGTTGCATGGACACTACCTCCCATATATATAACACAATGTTATGTCAATCTGGTTATCGAAACTAAATTTTGCATTGTTTTTCTAATTAAATCCATATTTATGCGTTCAACTTTTATTTGTTGTTAAGTATTATAACATCAATTTTCTGAATAAAGCTTACACGGCAAAAAAATAAAACCTATGACCTAATTACAGCGCACTTTCCTGTAATCGGCATAGGTTTTTAGATCAGATTTCCATGGTTTCGTGATTCATCCATAATTTCATACGGGATAATACATCTTTGATATTCAGTGGTTTGCTGAGATAGTCCGAAGCACCTGCTGCAATACATTTCTCCCGATCCTCTTTCATGGCCTTGGCTGTCAGCGCAATAATCGGAAGCTGAGTCAGACCAAGTCGTTCACGGATCTGGCGAGTTGTCTCATAACCATCCAGTTCCGGCATCATAATATCCATCATGATGATATCAGGTTTGACTCCTCCACGCTCCAACAATTCCAGACACTCGTACCCGTTCTGCGCTGAAATGACATTCATACCGTATTGCTCAAGGGCGTTAGCCAGGGCATATACATTACGTATATCATCATCAACGACAAGTACTTGGCGTCCGCTGAGCAACGCTTCTTCCAGAGGTGTCAATAAAACATCCGATTGTCCGGAAGTGATTGAAGGAAGCTTAGTGATCTCAGGTGTAGTGGTAGCCACCTCATTCAGGAACAACCGCGATGCATTCATAGTCTCAGGTTCATCTCTTCGCAGTGGCAGGAATAGCGTGAACACGCTGCCCTGCCCCTCACGACTTGTTGCCGAGATTGAACCCCCCAGCAAATTCGCAAGCGATTGAGAGATAGACAGGCCAAGTCCGGTTCCCCCGTATTTACGTGCTGTAGCTCCATCCGCCTGTTTAAAAGCATCGAAGATCTGCACGAGTTTGTTATCCGCAATTCCGATCCCTGTATCACTGACGGAAAAAGCAATCACGTCGGTCTCTTGATCTTTCAATTCAGGATGAGCCAGACTCATTTTGGAGATGGTTAAGGCAACTTCACCCTCACTGGTGAACTTGAATGCGTTCGAGAGCAGGTTTCGGAGAATCTGATGCAATCTCATCTCATCCGTCACGATCGTTTCCGGTAAAGGACTTTGGAGCTGAATTCGGAAATCTATTTTTTTCTGTTCCGCTGTTTTCAGGAAATACTGGTTCATAACTTCAGGAACACTGCCCAGATAGACATCATCGAAATCCACTTCCATCTGTCCGGCTTCCACCTTGGATAGATCCAGAATATCATTGATCAGATTCAGCAGGTCTTTTCCTGATTTGTGAATGACTGAAGCATAGTTCTGCTCTTCACTATTCAAGTGTTGATTTTTATTTTCAGACAATATCTCAGATAAAATCAACATGCTGTTGAGCGGTGTCCGCAGTTCATGGGACATGTTCGCCAAGAATTCGGATTTGTACCCCGAGCTTGTTCGTAACTGATCTGCCACAACCGAAAGTTCATTGGCTGATGTCTCTGCAGCACTCTTCTGTACTTCCAGACGATCGTTCAGCATATGAAGCTCTTCGGTCTGCATCTGCAGTTCCTCCGTCTGAGACAGCATCTCTTCGGTCTGAGCCTGAAGTTTCTCCGATTGTGCCTGTAATTCTTCATTTAGAACTTGTGACTCATCATATAATTGCTGTAATTCCATGCGAGTGACGGTAGAGTGTAGGGAAACACTAAAAATATCCGTCAGTTCTTGCATAAGCTTCATATCATTCTCTTGCAACGGCTTCATTGAAGCAAGCTCGATTACCGCAATCGTTCTGCCTTCGAAGAGGACCGGTACTACAGTAAGTGATGTGGCAGATGTATACCCAAGACCCGAAGAGATTCGGATATAGTTCTGGGGCAGATCATTCATGCGTAAAACTCGCTTCTCCACAGCACTTTGACCTACAAGCCCCTCACCCGGAGCAAGCGACACTTTACCGAGCGAACGTTCTTTCTCTCCATCCCCAGCATATGCAGCCAAGCGCAGCAGTCGATTGTCTTTCCAGTAATATAAGACGCTATAGGGAACTTCAAACAACATGGCTAGCTCGTTCAGGAACAAGCGGGACAATCCTTCCAGATTGGTCGGGTTCTGTAAGAGTGTGGCAATGCCTGTAATCTGGTCCTTGACCCGATTCTGTTCCTGTACTTCATCCAGTAATTTGTTGGTTTCGTGGCCCAGGTCTCCCACTTCATCATGTGTGCGCACCTGAATCCGCTGCTTCAGGTTTCCACCTTTGGAGATATCACTGATGGTCTGCATAACATCTCGCAACGTTTTGACGATATTTCCGGATATCACAATCGCGGCTACAATGGATAATGCTGCAATAATACCCCACAGCGTGTACATAATCGTCAGCAGTGTGGAGCTACGTCTGGCAAGTTCAGTAACCCTCGCCTCGGTCAGAGCGATCTCTGTATTACGGAAGGTTGTAAGTTGAGAGCGCAGTAGATCAATTTCAGTTTTACCCGGATCAGATTGAAAGAATGTAACAACTTTCGCTTGATCCCCTTGCTTTTTCAAGTCCACCGACGGCTCCCCAGCGATCTCAATCCAGCGTGTAATATGAGCTTTGATGCTTTGCAGACTCTGCTGCTGTGAAGGATTATCGCTAATGAGAGCATTCAACTGATCATAGTTGGAACTCCACTGGGATAGGCCTTGGGAATAAGGCTCCAAGTAACTTTCATTACCTGTAATCATGAATCCACGCTGTCCTGTCTCCATGTTCAAGACATTTTTTTCAATCGCGTTGGTCAGATTATGTACTTCCAGATCATGATGGGAGATAAAATCATTTTCCTTCTGTAACACATTAATTTGGGCCGTAAGCACTAACAGAACAGCTCCAAACAAAAGCACAACCACAAGATAGCCCAATAAAATTTTGGAGCGTATCGTAAATCTTCTCGTTTTTGACAACGCGGAAACCTCCAAATATATACGAATCCCATAATTAAATTAAAACTGGTGCATATGTAGTTTATATGTATACGTATAGTCTGACAAGCATTAAGTTCATCGGTAATCATAAGAAAAACGACCTGCTTGTGCAGGTCGTCCTCTTCAGTGATCTATATTGCTCATTTCGGCTGATTTTAGGCCTTTGGAGCGATCATTTTGGCTGGATCGACATATTGATCAAATTGCTCTTCGGTAAGCAGGCCCGTTTGTAACGTCGCCTGTTTCAAGGACAAACCTTCTTTATGCGCAAGTTTCGCGATTTTGGCTGCATTCTCATAACCAATATGCGGGTTAAGCGCTGTAACCAGCATAAGCGAATTGTTCAGATTATGTTCAATCTGATCCAGATTAGGCTCGATGCCCACGGCACACTTGTCATTAAACGCAATAATGGAGTCCGCCAGGAGTTGCACCGATTGCAAGAAGTTATAGATGATAACCGGTTTGAATACATTCAGTTCAAAATTACCCTGACTTGCCGCGAAACCAATCGCTGCATCATTACCCATGACCTGCGTAACCACCATAGTGATAGCCTCGCTCTGAGTTGGGTTGACTTTACCCGGCATAATGGAGCTGCCTGGCTCATTCTCAGGAATACGGATTTCGCCCAATCCACTACGAGGGCCACTGGCCAACCAGCGGACATCATTGGCAATTTTCATCAAATCAGCTGCAAGCGCTTTAACGGCACCGTGCGCATACACAACTTCATCATGACTTGTAAGTGCGTGGAATTTGTTTGGTGCAGATACAAAATCTTTCCCCGTATGTTTGCCAATCTCCTTGGCAGTGAAGTCCCCAAAGTCCGGATGCGCATTAATGCCCGTTCCGACAGCTGTACCGCCAATTGCAAGCTCCTTCAGATACTGTACACTTTCACGGATCATACGCTCACTCTTGCCCAGCATGGCTTCCCAACCACTGATCTCCTGACCAAGCGTAATTGGTGTTGCATCCTGGAGGTGAGTACGTCCAATCTTGATAATATCCTTGAATGCCTCCGACTTGTCTGCAAAAGTGGCTTTTAATACCGCAATGGCCGGCAAGAGTTGATCCTCAACAGCCAGAACACCTGCAACATGCAGAGCCGTTGGGAATGTATCGTTGGAGCTCTGGGACATATTCACATCATCATTTGGATGCAGACGCTCTTCCTTGCCCTTTTGCTCCAGCAGTTGGTTCCCCAGATTGGCAATCACTTCGTTCACGTTCATATTGGATTGTGTTCCGCTTCCCGTCTGCCATACTACCAGTGGGAAATGGTCATCAATTCGGCCTGCAATAATCTCGTCTGCTGCATAAGCAATAGCATCGGACTTAGCCGCAGATAATTTACCTAATTTATGGTTACTGGCCGCAGCACTTTTTTTCAAAATGGCAAGGGCACGGATAACTTCCATCGGCATATGTTCATTGCCAATCGGGAAGTTCTCCTTGCTGCGCTGCGTCTGAGCTCCCCACAGCCTGTCGGCTGGTACTTTCATTTCGCCTAACGTATCTCTCTCAATGCGGTATTCCACTTGCTTGTCCTCCTCCAAAAAGATGGTTTGGGTCTCTACAAAGCTTGTGTATCTCGTCATATTATACATGATTTACGAGCAGGTTTTCACCTTTTCGACAAAATTGTAAGCGTAGCGCAAAATGAACGTGAATTATTTTTGTGACGCAATTGGATACAATCGGCTACTCTGTTCGAATAGTTCACCTGGTTCCAAACCGATCAATCCGATTTCTTCTGCAGGTATGCCTTCAACATTAGGAGCGTTAACCAGGTTCATCTGTGGTTCAGGACAGAAGAATTCGCCACCCATGTTATTATTCCAGATCATCCAGTGCTTGTAGGATGTACCCACATCATATACCAGTTTGTCTCCAGTACGGTTGTCCGTAAGTTCCATATAGTTACGTCCATTCTGCGGTTCCGCAGTGTAATGATTATCCATGGCAGCAAAGAACGGACTAACCCCGTCTTTCTTCAATTGTTCTTCCTCAGGTGTAAGCGGTTGAAATTTTCCTGTTGGCAGAGAACGCTCATTCAATTCACGACGTTGTCCAATCGTAACTTTGGCCGTGTAATCCGAGGCTTGACTGTCCGGTGCAAAAGGTACAGCAATCGCCGTGTGGAATGCAAACAAATTCGGCATATATTCAGTCCCGTTGTTGCGGACGATCAATTGTTGCTGAAGTCCTTGGCTGCTCAAAGAGTAACGAAGTGTCACCGTAAACGTAAACGGCAGGTATTGATGGAATGTATGTCCTTCTTTCACGTCCTGGCTAAGCAACACATAACTCTCCAGCTGATCAGAACCGTATCCCTCAACCTTCCACTCGGCATCATGCAAAAATCCATGCAAATGGTTACCTGTAGCTGGTTCGTTCACAGGCAACTGATAGACTTTACCGTTCCAGGGGAAGCGTCCATCCTCATAACGGTTCGGTGGAGAAAGAATCGGAATTCCATAGACCGCAGGTGCAGCCATAAACTCATCCATCTGATCCTGATTCGGTTCTCTCAAGTAACGAAAACCCTTTTCTGTATCACGGAAAGCAACGAGGTTCGCACCTACGCTTGGAATAACTGCCGCTTCAAACTGATTAAAACGAAGCCAAATGGCTGGTATCCCTCCAAATTGTTCTTCAAATGCTGCATTTTGCTGTGTCATCGTTATATGTACCTCCTGCATACTAAGGTTATATTATACGGCTCGACTATATCATGCCCGAGCGTAAAATACCAATCTATGATAGAGAACAAATTCATAATAGAAAAACAAAAAAGACAGGAAAAAGACAGCTGCAATACGTTACGGCTGTCTCTGCTGTCTTTCATATGATGGTTCAATTAATCCACATATTTGCCATGATCCGGCACAGTGCTCTCTTCAAAGTCCAGATCAAGCCGCTTCAAGGATTCACTCAGCATATCTCCGCTCAAGGCATGCCCGTGCCCGGTAATCGCAAGTTTCGGCTCCAGGTGCCTGATATACTGGACAGATTGATGAGCAGCCTGCCAATCGGTTGTGAAATAAGATGGCGGGCCATGCAACTGTTTGTCCTGAAGCAACACATTCCACAGCGACTCCTGCTTCACTGTGATGATTGCGTCTCCCGCAATTAACAAACGGTCTGCTTCTCGAAACAGCGACACATGCCCAGGCGTATGACCTGGCGTGTGAACCCACTCCCATCCTGATACGACTGGAACGGAATGATCTTTGGGTAGACTGAATATCCGATCATCCAGATTGATTGCCTCATTGGGATAAGCAAATGACAACCTGGACATTAGACCTCCACCTACAGAAGGGTCCGCTGGCGGGTAATCTTTTAATCCCGTTAAATACGGAATTTCAAGCGGATGAGCATACACTGGCACACCCCAGAATTGTTCCAGCTCAATAACGGTTCCTACATGGTCGAAGTGACCATGCGTCAATATGATCGCAGACGGCGGACCTTGAAATCGTTCTGTTGCAACCTGAACAATATGATCTGTGAACCTCGCCATTCCGGTGTCCACGAGGACCCAGTTCCTGCTTCCTGGCTCTCCGATGAACACGACATTAACGAATAGTGTACGTAGACTGAGAATATCGGGCGCGACTTCTTCAAGTCCCGTCAATCCTTCTGTAATCAGATTGTCAGATGCCATTCACGGTTACCTCCCATTAGGCGGATTGTCTCTCTGGTTCCATTCATCTCGTAGACTTCCCTTTTCTGGATCATCTATTCAACATTTCCAATAAAATAGACGGTATACACCCTGTTTTGGGCATACACCGTCTAGTATAGTCATCGACACAACACAATAGAACAAGAACATCTCAGCTAGTTAAGCTGGAAATGCCTCCAAAGCAGCATCGAGCAATTGATTGTACAGATCGTCATCATTCTCAAGCAACTCGTCCATACGCAGTAACTCTTCTTCATCACCGGATTGCTCTGTGAAATGCAAGCTATAGTCCCAGTCTTTTCCGTTCTTGCTCATGAAGGTAATCTCATATACTGACTTTTCGCCTTCTGTGCGGTAAACGGTATTTCCCACGTATCCTTTTTCACCTTCACGGCGCATTTCAGCACTTATAATTTCAATATTCACAATCATTCTCTCCTTTAATCTTTCATCTACAGTCGGTCTCCAACATTTCTGGTAAACCTAGGTTTGGTAATTATTATTGGTTAATTGTACAATATATAACGTAGCAACGTATACCTTATTCAATGAAGGAACCATTCTGAGTCCTTACATAGTTGTAATGAGGACTATAATAGCCAACAAGCTACGATATTATTATCACATTGGAGGAAAAAATAGCATGAATACTTTTGAAACGAATCTGCAGCAATATGCTGAACTGGCTGTACAAGTCGGTGTCAATGTCCATCCTGGACAGACACTCGTGGTTAACGCTCCAATCTCGGCAGCACACTTTGTACGACTGATTGTCAAAGCAGCCTACGGTAAAGGTGCGAAATTGGTCAAAGTAAACTGGAGTGATGAAACCGTTACACGTCTTCATTACGATCTTGCACCTGATGAAGCCTTCTCCATTGAACCGAAATGGTTTGCAGCTGAAATGACTGAACTGGTTGAAGAAGGTGCCGCTATTCTGCACGTCATCGCTGAAAATCCAGATTTGCTGAACGGTGTAGCGCAGGAACGCATTATTACTAGCCAAAAAGTGCGCGGCAAAGCGCTCGAAAAATATCGTTCTTATCAGATGGCTGACAAATTCAGCTGGTCTATCGTGGCCGTTCCTTCTCCGGAATGGGCAGCTAAAGTGTTCCCGGATCTGCCGGAAGCGCAACAAGTGGACCGCCTGTGGGATGTCATTTTCAAAACGGTACGGATCGGTGAGCAGGATGCTGTTGCCGAATGGAAAACCCATTTGCAAAACCTGGATTCCCGCGCTGATCTGTTGAACAACAAAAAATACAAGAAGCTTCACTATACAGCTCCAGGCACAGACTTGACCATTGAACTTCCAGAAGGCCATATCTGGGTATCCGGTGGAAGTGTGAATGAGCAAGGACATGTCTTTATTGCCAATATGCCTACGGAAGAAGTATTCACGGCTCCGCTGAAAACGGGTGTTAACGGTACAGTGCGAAGCACGAAACCACTGAGCTACGGCGGCAACCTGATTGACGGTTTCTCACTAACATTCGAGAACGGCCGAATTGTTGACTATACCGCCGATCAAGGTCTCGATGCACTCAAAAACCTGATCGAGATAGATGATGGCGCACACTATCTGGGTGAAGTAGCCCTCGTTCCACATCAGTCCCCAATTTCCGATACCAATATTTTGTTCTACAATACTTTGTTTGATGAAAATGCCTCCAACCATTTGGCGATTGGTAATGCTTATGCCTTCTGTCTGGAAGGTGGTAAAACGATGTCCAAAGAAGAGCTGATTGAACGTGGTATGAACTCCAGCCTCACTCATGTAGACTTCATGATTGGATCCGGAGAAATGAACATCCACGGTGTGACCTCCGAAGGCGCGGAAGAGCCGATCTTCCTGCAAGGAAACTGGGCATTCTAATCCCGTTTGATGTGATTTAGGAGAGAGGAGATTACTCCTCTCTTTTCCTGCGTCAACAGGTCAAAAATTCAACAATTGGAGGGAACTCATATGTTAAGTTTTGAACAAAAACTGGATCGTTACGCTGAACTTGCTGTAAGAGTAGGTGCTAATGTGCAACCAGGGCAAGTATTTGTCATCTCTGCGATGATTGATACCGCTGAATTTGTACGTTTGCTGGTACGTAAGGGATATGAAGCTGGAGCCAAGCAGGTGATTGTAAAATACGGAGATGAAACCGTCAATCGATTGCGGTTTGAGATGGCCCCTGAGGAATCCTTCCAAGAGCCGCCGAAATGGCATGCAGCGGAGCTTGAAGAACTGGCGGCCAATAATGCAGCCTTCCTGACCGTATTGTCATCCAGCCCAGACCTAATGAAAGGTATTGACCCGGAGCGGATTTCCACCCATCAGCGTACATATGGTCAGGCGATGGCCAAGTACCGTCAGTATCAACAGGCGGATAAAATGAGCTGGACGGGTGTGGCATGTCCTTCGCCCGATTGGGCAGCCAAAGTATTCCCGGATCTCCCGGCAGCTGAGCAGGTTAGCCAGTTGTGGGAAGCCATTTTTGCTGCGGTGAGAGCCGATCTGGAGGACCCTGTAGCGGCTTGGGAACAGCATATTGAACGACTGGAGACCAAAGCCGTTGCCCTGAACAACAAGAAGTATCAAGCATTACATTTCCTCTCCCCAGGGACGGATCTTACTGTCGAGCTTCCAGAAGGTCATATCTGGGCGCAGGCAGGTAGCGTGAATGAGCAAGGCACCCCTTTTGTCGCGAATATCCCGACAGAGGAAGTATTCACCGCTCCAGCCAAACATGGCGTTAATGGCAAAGTGTCCAGCACCAAACCACTCAGCTATGGCGGTAGTATCATTGATCGTTTTTCACTCACATTTGAGAACGGACGTATCATTGATTTTCATGCTGAAGAAGGTCAGGATACGCTGGAAAGACTCATTTCCATGGATGAAGGATCTCATTACCTCGGCGAAGTCGCTTTGGTTCCCTTCCATTCACCGATCTCTGAGAGTGGCATCCTGTATTACACTACATTGTATGATGAGAATGCGTCGTGCCATCTTGCGATTGGCAGTTCCTATGCATTCAATATCGAAGGTGGCAAAACGATGTCTCCTGAAGAACTTGCGGCTCGTGGCATGAACACCAGCATCACCCATGTGGACTTCATGATGGGCTCTCCCGAGACGGACATCTACGGTATCACGGCAAACGGCGAACGTGAAGCCATCTTCCTTAAGGGAGACTGGGCGTTCTAAATGATCGCGGAGAGTTATCTCCCGTAATGTATGTTCTCTGAATAGTCGAAAGGCTGTCTTGCAACCATGTATTCATGGTTGGCGAGACGGCCTTTTATTAATTTTCAGCAAACTTTCCCGCATGTTATACACACTTCTCTCATCTGGTTTTTCCCTGACCAACCTCCCATTGTACCGTTTCCATATTATGTTGTAAAATGTAATGATACCAATGTTTGTGGACTGTTCACCAGAAAGGAGAACATCATGGCCAATCGGCTCCAGTTATTACTAGCCTCAGATTTCCATAATTTAGGCTCTGCACTTCAAGAAGAAGTGTATTATGAATATTATAATATGGTACATGGTCTTATTGTTTATATCATCAAGGAGCGTGCTGCAGCAGAAGATATTATTCAGGAAGCTTTTATCAAAATCATTAAAAACAAACCCATCTTTGAAGACGAGGTCAAACTGAAAGCCTGGCTCAAGGTTGTCACACGGAACACAGCTATTAATTATCTGAGAAAAAATAAAAATAACCGTAACCAATTGGATACGGATAGTGTTTTTATAGATATGGAGACGATGAATCAGACCGCAGCTTCCGTGGAAAGCATGGTAGAAACGCAGATGATGGAAGAGTCCATTGAATATTATCTCAGACAGCTCAAACCGGAATATCGTGTACTGGTGGAGTTACGGTGGAAAAAAGGTCTCTCCTACCGAGAGATGGCCGAACTGCTGGATACCTCCGAAGACATTGTGAAGCAACGCTTGTTCAGAGCCCGTGGCAGTATTAAGAAGAAATTACATAAGGAATGGGGTGGAAGCATTGAGCAAAGGCAAGTCCGATAAAAACGTGGAGCGATTCGATTCAGAGCTGGAAGACGAATATTTCGACGCTGCGTTTGACCTGGCTTTTGATGAAGCTTTCCATCAGGCCGTCTCTGCCCCTTCCGCCTCCCATACCGAATCCATGCGGCAATCCTGGCAGAAGGTAAACAGGGAAATTAACAGAATCGGTTTACGTAAAAAAAGAATACGTACCTTGCGACTTTCAGTTGTAGTCGCTGCATCCGTAACTATCGGGGCCGTTATTTTCAGCCTGCCGTCCGGTACGCAAGCGGTATCCCCTTTTGTGCAATCCATCAAGGATTGGGGCAATGGCATGAAATCCATTATCATTGAGGATCGTACGACCCAACTGGGGGCTGATCCGTCAACAGCCAAAACGCCTCCACCACCAGAAACCAGCTTGGACGACATTCTTAAGGTACAAGAAGAAGAAGCTCTTAATACACCTTCGTATGAGTTATCGAGCCATCAGTTTCGTCCAGTACTTGTTACGGAAGAGATTGCACGCGAAGGGTTCATGGGTGACTTTCTGTTATCCAAGGCCATTCCCGAGCGATTCAACAAGGTCAAATTCGAACTCGTGCTTGATACTGAAAACCCTGTGAATCCAGACGATTATTATGAGTCCAACCAAATGAGAGTTCAATATACCAGTGAAGGCAAAAGCATAGAAGATGAGATTATCCAGTTTGATTATATCTATGTCATGCCTGGGGAGAAAATTGAAGGAGCCATGCTTCGTGATATGAGCACCGTAAAGCTGGCGGATGGCTCGGAAGCACTGATGTATATCGGCCCACCTTATAACTCCTTTCAGTGGATGATGGGTTCCAACAATATGAGTCTGTTTGGCACCCTTTCGGAAGAAGAAATGACTGCTATTGCCAACGATTTTCAAGAGCAGAAGTTTCCGGGTAGCACCCGTCGATAAGATCAAAATAACACGGTGCCAGAGACATGTTTGCTTGTTTCCGTGGCACTTCCATCATACGCTGTATGAATACTGGTAACGCGATAATAATATCCTGGCATTACGGTCCAATCCGATGCGGCATTCAATAAGTTTGTATTCGTTGCATTGTTGGAACCCGTTTTGAAAGTTACCCATGCTGTTCCTGTCCAGCGCTCAAGTCGATAATCTACGGAAAGTGTCTTCATTGCTGTATATGTCATGGTCTTGGTATTGACGATAGCCGATAGTCCACCCCCCGGAATGACTGCACCGACCGCTTGATAGATATGTCCACGTTCGGAATTGGTAGCAAGCGAATGGATGGATGGTTCTGGCGGTGGCGGAGCTGTAAGGGCACCAGAGGACACGTTGATTATCGGGCTTGCAACGGCTGGTTCGGACGTAGGTATAGCCAGGATTGTTGGCACCATTAACAAGACAACAAGGGTTATTTTTAGCATAGATGCTGCACTCTTTGTTTTCATTTTCCGCATATTGATCCATCCTCCGCTTCCATACTTGATTTTGTGTAAGGGTATAAACGGACGGATCGGGTGACAGGTTTCAAAAAAAAATTAGACGCTCCGATGTTTCTGTCGGCAGCGTCTTTTATCTTTGCATGCATCTCCAGCATAGTTGAAACCTAAATTATTCCAGCCCGTATGTATTGGGTAATGGATACACGAAACCATATGAACCAACAAGATTTGCAAATGAGGTGTATAACTTGAGTAAATTTCAATTCAAATCCAGAAGGCATCGTCACAGCTCCAATCCGAATCAACTACATATCGAAGTTTCCGGCTCGTTCAAACGTTGGCTTGTTATCTTGGTGAGTGCGCTTACCGCAGGGACCTTAATATATTTCTTGGCTACAGCTCGGGAAAGCTGGATAAGCATGGGGATTGAACGCTATGTATTGCCCTTTATGATCTGGGGACTTGTACTGTCCCCCGTCCTTGCTTTTCTTTTACTCAAGCAGAGCGGACGAACCCTTTCCCATGTCAAATTTTTACGTGTTTTCGGGATTGCTTTCTGCCTTCTGCCTCTGGTACTTCTGTTTTATGTGTTACCCGTAACACTTGGCATGGTGAATGATCACCTGACCCAGTTTAAGCAAAATCCCGTGTTATCCACCACTAAGGTGGGGGACTACAATTCTCACGAGGTTACTTTTGTCGATACGCCTATGTACGCCATCATCACCATTAAGACACCGATAACAACCCAATCCACTCGAAAAAAGCTGAATATCCAGTATGATCTTGCTCCGGGAGAGAATGTTTACGTCACTTATAAGCGAATTTCTATCGAGAACAGCTTGGTCACGGAGAATCGTTACGCCGATATTGTCATTCATGCACCCAAAGAATCATGAGCATGCAAAAAAAGCTGTACGATGACCATTACGTCACCATACAGCTTCATTTGTTACAATTTCGATCCGGCTACGCGCCTTCTTCTTCAACCAACAGTTCCAGCTTAATCACATTTACTCGGGAAATCCGCTTATGCTCTGTCTCTTGAATGACAAATACATAACCCCCATACTCAACCGATTGACCGACCTCAGGTGGAATGGCATCTACTCTGGAGTATAACCAGCCCCCGATGGTATCGTAATCGGCACGATCCATCTCCAGTCCGAATCGTTCGCTGACTTCTTCAATCAGCATCAATCCATCAATAGAGTATTCCATCTCATCCACTTGTTCAATGACAGGACGCTCATGGTCGAATTCATCCTGAATCTCGCCTACGATCTCTTCCATGATATCTTCAAGTGTGACAAGGCCGGAGGTTCCGCCGTATTCATCAATCAGAATCGCAATCTGTGTCTTGCTACGCTGCATACGTTTGAGCAGATCACTGATTAGCGTGGTATCTGGCACAGCCAGGATGGGCCGGATCACAGAGATGGTATCCGTAAGTTGGGATCGCATCAGATCCTTAATGTGAATAAAGCCGATAATATGATCCTTGTCTCCGTTATATACCGGATACCTTGTTCGCATACTCTCACTGGCAATCTCCAGATTCTCCAGCATGGACTCATTGGCATTCAGACAGATCATTTCCGTTCGAGGAATCATAATTTCACGGGCGGTTGTATCCGTAAAATCAAATATATTATCAACAAGTGCTAATTCAGTGTTATCAATTAAACCGCTCTTATTGCTTTCTTTCATCAGAATGCGTATTTCATCTTCGCTATGTGCGGAGTCCATCTCCGAAGCTGGTGCCATTCGGAACAGTCTCAACAAGCCGTTAGCCATACCGTTCAGTGCCCATATGAATGGATACATTAACTTGTAGAAGAACGTTAGCAAAGCCGCAGACCACAACGTGATCGTCTCAGACTTTCGAATTGCCATCGTTTTGGGAGCAAGTTCTCCCAGTACAATGTGCAAGATCGTAATAATCACAAATGCAATGGCAATAGAGATTCCATGAACGTAGACTGGTCCCAGTCCAAATGCGGTAAACATGGGCTCTAACAGATGTGCAATTGCCGGTTCTCCCAGCCACCCGAGTCCCAGTGAAGCCAAAGTTATACCTAGTTGGCAAGCTGACAGATATGCATCCAGATTACGTACGATATTGGAAGCATAGATGGCATTTTTGTTGCCTGTTTCCACCAAAGCCTCAATCCGGCTTCCACGAACTTTCACCATCGCAAATTCCGCCGACACAAAGAAACCATTCATTAATACAAGTAAACCAATGATTACTAAATTTAAAATACTCGGTAAGGGGTCACTCAAATTTTCATCCTATTCGCCGTCATTCTTCGGCAAATAGGTCCACCTCCTTCGAAAATGTAGGATATTTGCCATTCTGCCGCTCATATGCAATTTCAACTTCCCAATGCTTCCACCTCCACCTTTTTCTGTCGAATAAAAAAGATATGCTTCTTTTATTATATAATTCTAAACTACACAGTCAATCCGTGTCCTATGACAACGAAATGGCACAAACGCCTTTTTTCTTTAACAAAAGTCTCGATTACGCTGTTTCCCGGAAAAATTTTTACTCAATACGCCGTTATGCTTCCTATTTTCTCAGTTGTATTGAGTGATTAACTTTCAGATCATTAGATAGTTAATCACTTATCATTTTCTGTAATACGTGTGACTGCTCGAATTACAACATCAGGATAGTTATTTTGAATGATAATTTTGGCTTCAGCTATACTTTCAGCTCTCAATTCTCGAGTGTATATGATCCCATAAGAATCTTGGAATTCTATGGAATATTCGATTGCCTCTTGGTCCATTTTTATCACCTGCCCATTGTTATTGTGCTTTACATATCACATTATCAATAAGTTTACGCATTCATAAAATACGTTGAGCGCTCCCTTCCACTAGTAGTTTATTCGATAGTCCTTTTCAAGATAAGCATACTCACTGTCCCTTGTTTGATAAGTCCTTGGTCTGATAACTAATAATTCACTATCTGAGCCAGCCTTGCTAGACGAATTAATTTCGAGTTTCATCACTCGTTCAATGACTTGATGATCGATATGCTCATCATCTACATCTTCCTCATCTACAAAGCGAACTGTTATGTCCTGTTTTATTCCTTTCCAATTTAGATGACTACTTTGATAACATAATTCCACATTAATCAATGCCTCATCACAATCTATTCTCGACTGTGTATAAAGCTCAATAAATACGTCTTTGTCTCGTGACACTAATTTTATTTCACCTGTTTCTGTTTCAAAATTCCCATTCAAATTTAATCCTCGATAAAGACCATTTGGGAGGTGAATACGTAATATTGCATTTTCATTTAAATTATTGGTATGGGTGAGCTCAATCCATAAATGATTCATTCCTTCTTCTTTTTCCATCTTTTTTTTAGCCAACCGTAAATTAAGCATCATTAAACTCCCCCCTTAAAACCTGTGAGACAGAATCAATTACCTTCTGTTTTAATTCGGCAGAAACTCGAGGACTTAATGTAATTGAAACATCATCTGTTATTGTCAGAGTTTCGTTTTCCAAGACACGATCTGGGCTATATAAACTCATCAATTGGCCGATTTTTTCCACTTCCTCTACAGAAAGAAGCTTCAATTTTCCTTGAATGGATGCTAAGTTCTCACCAGTTCTTGATAAAGTTATAATTGCTCGAAAATAATGAATGTGTTTATCGGTGTATACTCTTTTATTTCCTACCAACTCTAACGGAGGAACCATGCCTATTTGTGTATAGTACCGAACCGTCCTCAGATTCATCTTAGTATCATCTTCTTGAAGAATTTCTGAGATACGCTTTGCAGTGTACTGATTCATAACCTCACTCCTTTACACTTTAGTTTATACCCATACAGTAAACTGTAATATGTACAGTTTACTGTATGGATATGCATCTAGTCAAAAAACTATTAAAAAAGGAGAATATCATTTTGAGAAACATAACTAATTCTTAACCAAACCAAAGAGAGCATCCTCGCTCATGCTTCGACATGGCTGGATACTCTCTTTTTTGTAATACGTTATTTTCTCAGATTCTATCCGCCGATTACGATGTGGACTCAATCTCCACTACGGTTTCCGAAGCGGGGTTCCAACGCCACTTCGCTCGTCCCCCGCTTGCGTTATGCAATCCACCGATCCAGAATTCATCCTGCTTAAGCAATGCCCAATCGACTTCTCCATTCAACACCTGAATTCCGAGTTCCGTTAGCGACAGGATTCCGTCACGGAATTTTTCATCATGCTGCTTGAAATTAGGGAAAGTGGTTGCACCGCTCATCTGAAGAAGAGCATGAGGTCCTTCTGTCATCCGCTTCAGATGTGCCCAGTATTCAAGATCACCCATCCCGAGAATATGCAGTTTGTCTCCTACCTCGCGAAATAATGGATACGGATGCTCCACACCTGCTCTAATAGTCTCCAGTGTTGTCTGCTCAATGAGTCCCAGACCGTTCGATACAGATGGCAGACGGGACAAATGTGCCTTAAAGGCAGCTTTCGCAAAGGGTAGCGCAGAAGTATCTGCCTGCAAGTAATCCAGATGATGCCGGGAATCAGTCGACGTATAGGCTTCCCAGAACTGTGCACCGGCTTGTAACTCGTTTTTCTCAATCACATGCCAACTGCCGGACAGACGTTCAATCTGTGTGGAGGTAAGCTGTCCCAGTCCTCTAAAGTGCTCGATCTCTGGATACGAGTCAATGCAGAGCAGATTCAGTTTTGTATTCTGGAGTGCTTGTCCTTTGAAATAATGCAATAGATACGATAACATCGTCTGATCATAGAGATCGTATTCGAACCATAAGACAATTTCCTTGTATTGTTGAAACGAGTTCAACTTGCGTTCAAGTTCCTCAATCTTCAAGTATTCCGCCTGTGGAATGCCCAACTGCTGCTCTAACACGGATGCCCGAGTCTGCCGCTCCTTCGTATCTCCCATCTCTTTGGCTACCGGGCCGAACGTGTACAACTCTCTCCATACCAGGATGTCTCCCTGAATTCCACTCTCTCTTAAACGATTGGCAGCATGATCACCATTCATAATGTGTAACAATCCTTTTCCTCCTTCATACAAGTCACTGAATACAGAGACCAGATCCCTTACAGGCATAGAGCGCTTGAGTTTGGATCGGGCATCGAACAGTCTTTTCTTTAATGCAGGTACCTTCACCCCGAGGAACTCCGATATTTCCCTGAGTGAGTATCCTTCCAAATAAAACAGTTCAACAGCAATCCGCATCGATGATGGCAGTATTGTAATGGAATCACGCAGCGTACGATGCATTTCATTTTGCACCGCTTGTTTTTCAGGATCATACGACTGATCCTCTTCATGGAATACATGCTCCAGCTCCTGAACTGGAATCATGGTATGCTGCTTGCGTCTTAGCCAGCGATAACACTGCCTCTCCACGATCACCTTGAACCACCCGGGAAAAGCCTCAGGAGCTTCCAGCTTGGACAGATTGCCAAAGGCTTCAGTAAATGCTTCCTGTACGACATCTTCAGCCCAAAATGTATCTCCTAAACGATTGTAGGCAACAGCAAGAGCCATCCCGCGATATTGAGACATCAGTTGTGCGTAAGCTTCGGTTTCGCCCTTCATCGCTCCTTCAATCCATGAATTCAATGCTATGGACTCCCTTCATATAAGCATGCTGCTTGTTCTATTCATGTATAAGTGCCATGTTATCGCCAAAAGGTTACGTATGACTTTAAACCTATAGTAACCTTCGTATATATGTTTATGTAAAAGCTGTCCTGTCTGCGGATTACCTCCACATTCAGGACAGCGAAATAAATCAGTATGTGTTAGACATGTGACATGTCAGTTATCAATCAACATGATGAAGTGCCAATGATTATCTGCTTGGAGCTTGCGGGTAATTGCCTACCACGCCCGGATATTGATACAACAACGGCTCATCAAATGTAGCATAGTCGAAGTTGACCATCAACAGCATGATTCGTCTACCTGTCTTTGGGTCGCTGATGATAATATGGTCACGTCCCGCTGCTTCAATGATACCTTGGAATATGCGAGCGTTCCATTCTTTGTTGCCTTCATATGTCATGTAGAATGTACCGAATTTACCAAGATTCAAACGTAAAATATTCTCAATGTATGACTGCTCAAACTGTGGAGCTGTTGTTGTAATCACTGCACCCGTTGGTGTCATTGGGCTACCACTGGATACGAGTGGGGGTACACTTGTGGAGCTTGGTGATACCATCCCTGGCGTTGGTGACATGGCAGGCATTCCGTTACCGATTTTGTAAGACGTACCTTGAACCTGAGAATTGGCTTGTTGACCCATCACAGAATTTGCTTGCTGCCCCAGTGTTTGAGTTGTTGGTTGATAAGGCTGATTAATCATTGTGATTCCTCCCAAAATTTAATATACTTCCGGACAGTCATCGCCTGTCGGACTGAAGAAACAATGCGCTTTGAAACGTCCTGTATTTTGCTGGTCATACCACGTTGGTGGGCAGTCGCCCACAGGTCGGAAAAACCACAATGAATTGCTCGCTGGCCAGATGCGCTCTCCATTGATCACCCGTTGTGCGAGACGAATCTCGGACTGTCTTGCCCGTTGGTAAAAGTACCCCTTCTGTGTTGACTCGTAGCCTCCTGGATTCTGGAATACCATACGATTGATATCGCGAATATCCTTAAAATCCAGACAATCCACCAGCACCCGGTTCACACCTACATTGCCCACAAGCAACATACCCTGATCGCCGTCACCTTCAGCCTCTGCCCTCATGAGCCTAGCCAGCAGCTTGACGTCCTCTGAGTTGGCTTTAATAACAGCCATAGTCTGTTTCCTCCCTTGTTTCAGCTGTTCATCACCGTACATCGTATTGTGCAGGAGCCCATTCGGTGACACGATTCCATCTTTTTTCCATAAAAAAAAGCCCGGAACCTCACCCAAGGTGAAGTCCCGAAGCAACTCGTTTCTTATAATACTCGCCTGTTTAAGGCTTGGCTTCAATCCAATAATCATAGGCATGAACAATGTTGCCTTGGTAAGCCTGATATTCGGCCAGCAGATCCGGAAGCTTGGCAAGCTGAAGTTCCATCTCCGTTGCCCCTTTCTCATAAAAAGAAATGTGAGGACCTTCGTGGTTCTGCTTCATTTCGACCGAGATCATCAACCTTTTTCCCAAACGATCCGCGATCTCCATCTCCTGACTCACAACAGCAGCAATCCCATTGGAACCTTCGGCGTTGTTACGGAAAGCCATCAGCGACACATGATCGAGTGTACGGATCATAAATTCAGCCACAGATGTATCCTTTCCTGGCAAAGCGAAGCTATCCAGCCATACAGCAAGGTCTGCGCTTGTTTCGAGATCACTGTCCTTCTTTGTTTCTTCCTGGAAAAATGTAATGTTGGCAGCCCATTCGATCAACAGGGTGTCCCGACTATTCTCCCACTCTGGCAAAGTGTACGGCTCAATATCCAGATGGATGCCTTCAAATCGTTCATCCGGCTCGGATTCAGCATTATAGTTTTTCACATAATCAATCAATCGCTTAATGCGTGGACGATTCTCCTTTTTGCCCCAGATGGGGTGTCCACCCATCGCATGGATCTCAATGCCCTGCGCTTTTGCCCGTTTCACAAAACTGCGGTAACTGGAATAGGGTTGATCCAGGTCCAAACGGACATACAACCAGTTAATATTCTGCTCTCTAGCAAACGCTAGTATGTGCTCTCCCCCGTCATTTGTCACCTGAGAGGCCTCCCAGATATACGTTCCCCGAATCTCTGGTTGATTGGATGGAATCTCCGGTGATGGCAGTTCTGATGGCTCCAGTTGTCCCCAGTATACGATGTCATGTACAGCAGAACCTGCGTAGGAACTATGTTCGCTGAATGCGGAGGCAACTTCTTCAATAACGCTTTCCAGTTGTGCTGCACCTTTACCGGCAAATGTCGTGAACTCCTCGCCAGGCATGGGCTTGGTGTTCAACCCAACCGTAACGCTCACATTGCTAGTATCGGCCCAGTTCATTTCCTGTTCAATTAAACGTATAATACCATTGTTCCCTTGCGCGTTATCACGGTAAGCGAGTAAAGTGACATGCTCCACTCGTTCAATGAACCAACGTGACAATGGTTCGTTATCTGCATCCTCAGAAACTCTATTTCCTGTGACGGTGTAGGAATCCAGCCAAAATGGCAGGTCAATATTCACTGCAACTGCGCCATCCTGTCTCACTTGCTCAAATAACAGATTCATATTGGCTACCCAGGATTGTACCAGTGGCTTAGCATCTTCTTTCCAGGCTGGTAACACATAGGGCTTGATATCCAGATGTATGGCATCAAATTGCTCGTTGGGCTCAGCAGCTTGATTGTAATCACTTACCCACGACGCTAATCTGAGCATGGGGCCTTCACGACCACTGAGTGCCCAGGATGGATCGCCTCCCAGCGCTTCAACCGCAATACCTGCACGGCTTGCTTTGGCTATAAACGTCTGGTATACCTCCTTGGATAGCGTCATGTCTACATTCACGTACAGCCTGTTTATCTTATGTTTAGCTGCATTGGCCAACAGCTCATCTCCGTTGCTAACAGACTGTGCCTGCCATACCCAGGCCGCCCGTATATCTGCGCCGTCAGCTTCAGCAGGTGACTCATTCCCTATCATTATCATCCCTCCGATCAGCAGTAACAGCCAAAATACCTTCCGGGATTGTTTCCCGAACATATACTCCCTCCATTCCTCTACTGTTGTAAAATCACATTTATTATAGCAACCGAGTTATTAAAAACAAATAAGCCCAAGTGCTTAACTTGGGCTTATCACTCTGAAGTTGGGACAGCTTAGGGCTCGCCCGGTTCAATCCCGGTTCTAGTCCTCATATATCATTTTTCGGGTCATGCCTCCATCAATAACGAGGTTGGTCCCTGTGACAAAGGTATTGCTTGGATCAGACAAATATAAACAAGCACGGGAGATATCCGAAGGAACACCCACACGACCGGAGGGATGCTGTTCATGATCCTCCTTTTTCAGTTTTTCCACGTCTCCTGTCTCAATCCATCCCGGACTGATACAATTGACCCGAATTTGGTCCTTGCCCAGTGAGACCGCCAGCGCATGCGTCAGAGCTACAATCGCTCCTTTGGATGCGGCATAAGCTTCGGTATCCGGCTCAGACATCAGCGCACGGGTAGAAGCCATGTTGATAATGGCACCCCCGTGTTCATTGCTTTTCATATGTTTGGCTGCTTCCCGACTCGCCAAAAAGCAACTTCTCACATTGGTATTGAGTACATCGTCCCATTCTTCCAGCGTCAGCTCATAGGGTGACTTCCACTTGGCGAGTCCTGCATTATTCACCAAAACATCAATTTGTTTGAATTCTTCCACGGTTGTACGAAACAGATTCGTAATATCCTGCTCGCTCCGAACATCACATTGGACAAAGATGGCTTCTCCGCCTTCATTACGAATGGAAGCTGCCGCTGCCGCCCCTTCTGCTTCCTTGTAGTCAGCAAGTACAACTTTGGCGCCAGCGACTGCATAAGCCTCAGCCACACTTCGTCCTATTCCCTGAGCGGCCCCGGTTACAACAACGACCTGATCTGTAAATGACATATTGATTGCCTCCTCTATGGTAATGATCCTTTGATCATAATCTCATTAAGCCTCTTCTTATATAAAAACACGTTAGGCCCATTAAGAAACGCTTGTCCAGTAAATAATCAAAAAAAGCTCACGCCATTCTGGCGCAAGCTGCTCAGTTTAACCCCGTAGGCGTTCAGAATATACGCGATTATATCGCTCGAAGCCTACATAACGTGTTCCTTTGAACGAGAGCCGTCCTTCATCCCCCTCAGCGCACAAACCATACTCTTCGCCATTGACTTTGAATTCGAGCCGATCTCCACTTTCTACTTCAAAGGTGACGTAGTATAACGTTCGTGCTGTACTGCCCGGTTCAGATTGCGACTGACTCATCTTCATCCGTCTGCTGGTGATTCGTGAAGGCACGGTCAATAGCGGCTCCGAGTTGTTGCGTCCCCACCTCCATACCTCCTTTCCCATCGACAGAAGGACTATACCTATAATCAGAACAAATACAACCGGAAAGACGGTTCCAAACAAATCAAACATCCAGGATGATTCAATGCCCATGTCTCTCCCTCCGTTCATACAACTTAGGACAGCCGGAGTCTTGACCCGTCTCCTGTAATGTATATGCACGTAAACAAGGAACTTGTTATCCGGATTGAAATCCAACGATTTGAAGGGAAAAACCCTCAGGCAGAATATCGAAGGGTTGCTTCATACGAAAAATAAGTACTATTTCATTATCTAATACCCTGCTGCCTAGCAGCCATATTTTACTTAAAGGTTGTTGCAAATCGTTGATCCGACAATATAACCTGATTAACCTGTCCCTCTTTTGTCAGCATAAACGATGCACGATAGATAGCCAGATCATCTTTTTCCGCTTGCAGCGACTTCTCATCCAGGAATGTTTCCTTCTGAATATGATAGGCATAATCGATATTACGTTCAGATTCGACCAAAACATGTTCCTTGCCATACAGATCAAGAATCTCTTGATGTGTCATCCCCGCCTCTGCCTCGCGAGCCGTCTTAAAGTACCCTTTCGAGTCCTTGTTCAAGATGATACTAACGACTTTGGCATCCCTATAACCAATCGTGATCCCGTTATTGTATTGATAGGATTCACCCACACCCGTTGATGTTCCCTCGCCGAGAATTTTCTCCGCCTCTTCCTGACTCATTCCATACGTAATCTTATCCTCACTGTCAGTCTTCGTCACAGCCAGATCCTGTTCTGAAAATTCATTTGGATTGAATTTGCTATTGCTGCAAGCCGTGACCATGATTAATAATAATACCGCAACAATCCATGTTATTTTTCTCCAGTGTCCATTCTTCATGTACTCACCTCTGATGTTTTTCCAATATTTTATCATATTATCAACTGAAAAAATAATTAGTAGTGACGTTTTCACCATTCCTCGCAAACAAAAAGAGTATCCGATATGTAGTTACTCCTGTACCATTATCCGCTCCAACTGAGATAACAGCCTCAGGTAAAGCACTGCTATCTCAGTTCAAGCAAACCCATGTTACCCTTGTGGATGCATATTTAATAAAGCTGAGGACAATTAGCTAGCCTGTTAACTGATTCACGCTAATTGTGTGATCACAAGATGTGCCGATACAGGTCTTGTTCCGCCCGCAAGTGGCGTGATTGTTAATGCAGTAGCATTACCAGCCGGGTTCCGAACGGTCAGAATAGAATTAATCACGGTTGTCTGCACTAAAGCCATACCCACAATCTGAGACGTTCCCGTTGCTCGCCCAACTACAGTAGGAGCCAAATCTGCCCCATTGAGAGTTAAGATTAATTGACCGGCTTCATTGATGCTCACCTGGAACAAAATCTGATACGTACCAATGGCTGCCAGATTGAATGAACTAGGCCCCGTACGTGCGATAGTTGTTCCACTTGTCGGCCCATCCTGAGGAAAGCTTACATCAGTACCGGGAGCAACCGTTGCTGCATTATCAGGTGGCATCAGTGCGAAAAAGTCAGCAAATCCCAGTACGCTTCCGGCTGCTCCTGTTGCACCTGTACCTCCCGTGGCTCCAGCTGGACCAGCTACTCCTGTCGCACCAGTCGGGCCTACTGCTCCTGCTGCACCGGCTGGCCCTGCTGGGCCTACTGCTCCTGCTGCACCGGCTGGCCCTGCTGGGCCTACCGCTCCTGCTGCACCGGCTGGCCCTGCTGGGCCTACCGCTCCTGCTGCACCGGCTGGCCCTGCTGGGCCTACCGCTCCTGCTGCACCGGCTGGGCCTGCCGGGCCTACTGCTCCTGCTGCACCGGCTGGGCCTGCCGGGCCTACTGCTCCAGCAACACCTTGAGGCCCAATTGCCCCGGCAGGTCCAGGATTACCCTGCGGACCTTGTGGCCCTACGGCCCCTGCTTCTCCCGGAATCCCCTGTGCTCCCATAGGTCCAGCAGGCCCGACCGGACCTTGAGAACCTACCGCTCCAGCAGGACCAGGCTGTCCCTGAGGCCCTTGTGGTCCAGGTGGCCCCCCTGCTGGTCCTTGAGCTCCAGTTGGCCCTTCAACCCCTTGTTTACCTGGAATACCTTGTACGCCCTGTACGCCTTGTATACCTTGTGGTCCTGTTGGGCCAACGACAGTAGGGGTAGATATATTCACTTCTGGAGGGGGGACATTTTACTTGAACGAACTTTTTGACCACTTTCAACCGGCGTTCTTTTCTTTTAACTTTACACGGATGGAATGTTGCCTTTTTTCTCTTCATACGTTTCTTCACTTCTGAATGACTCACAGTGTGGACACCTCCCTATAGACATGGTTTAACGTACGTATGTAGATGAAAAGATGCGTGGACGAACAACCATTTTAACTAAAAAACTCCGCTAATTATCAGGTAAAACAATAAAATCAGTAGCAACTGCCTATACGTTTGATCTATTTTGTTCAAAACCATTAATTGAGTCGAGCTGGTTTACGTGAGGAGATTTGTTCAAAAAAACTCATGCCATTTGGGCATGAGTTGCTTGGTTTAACTAAGCAGACGTTCCGAATAAAGCAGATTAGTTCGTTTAAAGAAATATATCTTGTCCCTTGAAAGAGAGCCGTCTTAAATCTGCATCGGGTGTACGACGATATAGGAGTTTTGAGAAAAAGGTAACCACGACCTCCATAACATGTTGAGTTCATTTATGCTGATTTTTCGATTGTAATATTCTTCATTACAATTAATCTTGTGGTCTAACGATTCTGCCAAGTAAAAATGCGTTTCATCATAACCAACGACGGGAACAAAATGTAAATAACGTTGTTTGGGATGTACTCTAATAAATAAAATAACAGGCACACCTTGGCTGATCTGTTTTTTCAACGTATTCACATTTCCTCGTAAGTACATTGCCTGATATCCTAGTTTTCTGAAAAAAACAACGACCGCTTTGGGATATACCGTCCCATCCAGTAATTTGCGAGGATAGGTTTCATAAAGCTTTGTTCCGTTGGACTCCAAACCGAAATGTCTCAAGACAAACGCACTGGAAAATGCAGCGCATTCGTAGTTTTTCTGCATATCCAACCGATTTGAAGATTGAATGTAATATGTGCTTGGCACATTGTCTGTGTACATGCGATCCTTCTTAGGAAAACTAAAATAAAGGGAGATCACCCAGAAAATAATCAACCAAAGTAATACATTGAGAAACAATTCGTGGCCTCCTTCGTCTCATCAAGATGTCTTTTAAATGTTCATTCAACACACCAGTTCTTTAAAATAAAATTTGATTTATTACGTTCTCCATTGATCTGCTTTCAACCCATAAATAATAGCGATACATAGGTAGCAGTATCCATTTGATATTTAAACATAGCCCACTTTCCGATTCATTTCAGTTAATCACCGTTTTCTTGCTTTAATCACAAAGGATACAGGTAACATCTTTGCTCTTTTAAGGAGACTATCGCTATTATTATGTAATTGCATGATATCCTCATCGGATTCTTCTATCATTTGTTCAATGACAAATCCCGCTTTTGCTAACGCATTGACATAGGTTGATAGTTGACGATCAGCCAAGGTTAATTCACCCTGACAAAAATCAGGAGATATCGCATACCAAGATTCATCAGAATATGGCTTATTGAAGACAAATCTATCATTTTCTTCAACGACACATCTATGAATTGGATGAGACCAACTGAAAATAAAAATACCATCTTTCTTTAGATAAGAAGCGATTCGGCTGAAAGTACCTTCAAGATCGGTTGTCCAACCTATGGCATAAATCGAATACACAGCGTCAAAATAATTAGTAGGAATACCGCATTCCTCTTCCATGGGTGAACATATCAATGTTGCAGAAATGCCGTATGTCCTCAAGTGATGTTCTGTCTTTTCTATCTGTTTCTGGGATATATCCATACCCCATAGCTCACCAGCTTTGCGGTCTCCATGATACTGCAAGGATTGACCATTTCCACAGCCCACCTCTAACATCTTTAATCCTGAGACATCACCAAAAAGTTGGTGTTTTTCTTCTGAGATAAATGCTCCATAATGTGGAAGCACGATTGCTCTCAAAAAGTCATTCCCTTTTGTATCCCAATAAAAGCTGTTTGTTTCATAAACACTGTACTTGTTCATCTGATAGCCTCCTTTATACACTACATTCAGAACATTACTTGTTACCTTCGTTGAAATATGTAATCTCATTGCCATTAAGTAAGTTTTTAAAGCCATTCTTGTAGTAAGGCATAAGCTCATCTGCCTGTGTTATATCCAACCATGCAATCTCAGAGATTTCGTCTGGTCTTGATATCTCTTCTCTCCCTCCGACGATTTACATCGACTCGTTTCATTGATTGAACTTCCTTTCCGGAAACTTTTAAATATTATTCTTATCACTGAACTCAATGCAAAAAGGTTGCATCTCAGGTTTTAAGCAATACTCTATTCTTTCTCTGAAGTTTTTCCATTCGACTTTTAAAATGGCTTCTTCGATCGGAAAGAAACCAGACTCTAAACTCTCCGTTGATGTGATTAATTCTCCTCCTATTGGTTTGGCTAGAAATAATGTGTTGCATATTGAATTTTCGATATTTTGAAATATTCCACAGAATTTGATGATTTCAATGTCGATTCCGGACTCCTCTTTCGTTTCTCTGATCGCAGCTTGACTTAGGGATTCTCCTTCTTCTACTTGACCGCCTGGCATTTCCCATCCTCTTCGTGGTCCTCTAATAAGTAATAATTCATTTTGTTCGTTTATCACGATTGCAGCGGCAGATAAGATATGTTTTGGAGGGCTCATTTATTCGACTCCTTCTAGAGAGATTGGATATGAATTGAAGTTCTTTATTCTAATACGGAGTCATTAATCCTTCTTTGACAAAGCGAGCGTATAGTTCTTGCCATCATAGTTATTCACATTTTCAATGTGTCCTTGTAAATGCCTATAATAACGTTCAGAATTTTCATTATTCCAATTCCAGAAATGCGCGCCATTACATATAATCAGTCTTTCAAACCATCTCTCAAAATTCATATTTACCTTAATTGCGCTATCAACGAACAACATTTCAGTCCAATACAAATAGCTAGAAAATCTATCAATGCATTCATTCGTATTTATAAAAAGCATATCTCCATTATCCGAACCTATTGGAATCCAACCCTGCGGTATCATGCTAACATAATCATAATCAATGTATACCTGTCGAATCATGTTTAAGCTATACAATTGGATGCCCCCTCCATAAAAGGGATGCACGAATAGATCTGCTCCATTATGATTTAGTAAAAAAGCTTTATAGTCCCAAGGTATAACTAAATTTAACTCTTCAAATAAAGAATCGATCTCCTGATTTGATGAACCCGGATAAAACGTAAATCTTGCAGGCTCACTATAACCAGTTGAACCTTGTATTAATAATGAATTATTACTATCTAATCTTTTCTTCAAACCCTCTAGAGTTAACTCAACTATATTGAAGATTTCCGAAGATTCCATAAGATTTCATCCCTTTGCTTAAAGTTATCGTATACCGATCTTGAGTTCAGGACTTCCTCCGAATTAAGCCCAATCGCTAGTTGCTATGTGGATAGTCCGTGCGGTTGTGTTCGTGTGAACTTACCTCTCTATGCATTCAACAGATCAAGAGTCAAATGACTGAAACGGAACATTTTTTAATCTGAAAGAACATGATTTTTAGCCAGACTAAAAGAAGTTATATATCCCGTCTTCAAAATAATTATATTCTTCATCCGTTATTCTAAACTTTCCATACCCTTTATAAAATATTTCTCTATCTCTTTCATTGTCAAACGCATTATGTTTCGGTCTAATGGCTAATGCTACATCATATCTTGGGTCGCCATAAGCTGCTCCTGCCCAGTCAATAACTCCAACAATATTGCAATCATTAACTAGCACATTATCTATAGTAAAATCTCCATGGATGAAAGTGTTCTCTATTGGTTTTGGTCTTCCTTCTTTCAACTGTTGAAGTAGTTCTGCTGAGCCGTCTACAGCAAAGTGAGTTAGATTATATTCTGCTTTATTAAGCATTGTATCTAACCAAGGAGTGTTATTGTTCAATAATTCAACAGGACAAGAGCATTCATGTATTTTCTTTAAACAAAGCCCAAAGTTAAAAATCGCTTTTTCTTTACTTTGGAGGTCAGGCATCTTAGAGAGAAATTCTCTTAAACTTATTCCATCAATGTAATCCATCAGAAGCCATCTCGATGTGTCCTCAATATGAAATGAATATACCTTTGGAACAGGGAGTCCCGTATGGTAAAGGTATTGGAGCACCTTATATTCATCGGATAACCATTCATTATAAAGATCGTTTTCTGTTTTCTTGATGATGTACTTTTGATCAAACGTATCCAGTATAGCCACAGTAGAAGTATGACCTTGCTTAGGAAAAGTGATTTTCTGGACTTCCCCTATATGTTCTTTTATTTCAATTGGAAGATCTTGAATGTTCATAGTTTAGTCCTTTCTACAATTTCATGCCCTTTCTCTTTCAGATAAAGTCAATAAAAAAATCCACATTTTGAGTGATTCACCTTAATTATTTCTATAATAACCCATGCTACAATATTTGCGAAGTGAATTTAGAGCGTATACATTTCTCTCCAAATCAAAAAGAACCCTCCCGCAGGAGCGTTCTCTGTGAATGATCCGTGAATCATAAGCCTATGCGTACATTAGATCCATAAACCCGCGAGTTACATCTTCACCTTCGGCTGGTTCGGGCTGGTCTGCCTGTGCGTGTTCTGCCATGCAAGCCTTCACTGCTTCCTCTGTGGTACAACGATTCGCATCGTCACATGTGTAGCATAATTGAAGCATATATCTGGTTAATTCATCCGCCTGCGTGAATTGAGTTTGACCGTTGGTTCTCATCTTCATCACTCCTTCTCTTGTTGAGTTAAATATATCACCTTCTAGTGGATTTATTTGTGATTTATTTCACAAACTAAACAAAAAAAGAAAGGAACCCTCAGGCTCCTCAACTTTTCCCTATCTATTCACATCTGTAACACCTTACTATTAAAGCACTTTCCAATGTACACCGCCGTCCACCGTTTGCAATAACAACGATCTTTTGGCATCTGTATTTTCAACCAGTATCCAACCAAGCTTGGAGGTAACCATCTGCATCTTCACAATCTCAGGATAGTCTTCGAGAATTTTCTCCAGTACACTACTTGCAGGAAGAGCGCTCCATGTTTTGCCCGCATCCTTGGTGTAGTAGGTTATGCCCTTTTGCATCGCCCAACCTTCTAAAGCGTTCAGAAATACCGGTGAAAGGTTACGATTCGCACCCGTTTGTTTATTCAAAGTGAAATTCGACAGCTTCCAGCTCTTTCCTCCATCTGTTGTGAAGAATCCATTGAATGTCGTGCTCTCCCCTTGGGAACAGGACATTGATATCCAGGCTGACTGCGCTTCACGTCCAAAAAATTGTGGTGAACTAACACTGAAATTACCACACCCGTTGAATTTTTTTCGATCAAAAAAGGATGGTCCAGTATCCCAGTTCTCTCCGCCGTCTGATGTTACATACAACTTCGGTGTACCGAACTCAAGCGCTGTTAAGAAACCATGCTTTGGATCCGAGAAAGTCATCCCCGTTGTGTATCCACGTTTGGAAATCTCTTCTGCTTCCTGTTTGCCGTCTTCATCACTGGATGACATGCGGTTCCAAGTGATTCCACCGTCCTCGGTGAAGTAAAGTTTCTTGTCCTGTTTACCAATAGCGGTATCAACCGTGGTGAGAATCCAGCCTTTTTCAGGAGATACAAATGAGATCGCAGTCACTTTATCCGTTTTGGACAGAGAAGACAGGCTCCAAGTTACGCCCCCATTGTTGGTGCGAAGCACCATGGTATCTGTTCCACCCATGCCTTCACGAACAATCCAACCATGTGCACGATCTACAAAATAAATGCTTTGTCCATATTTAGGGTTAGCCGGAAATTGTACATTTTCCGAAGGTGAAATATTGGTCCAGGTCTTTCCCTGATCCTGAGTGTAGTACAGACGCAGCGCATTCCGCGTCACACCCCACGCCAATCCTCCGTTGTCATTGAGCAACTGAAAATCGGTCAAACGGGTCTGTATTTGGTACTTGGCCATATCTGCAGATTCTGTACTGTTCACAGGGGGAACGACAGTTAATGTCTGCCCTGTATTCCCGGCGTCCTCCTGCTGCTGCGGAGGTTCTGCTACCGGAGGTTGATCTGAGTCGGTGCATGCAGCCAATACAGCTGCTATACCTATAGACAGCAATGCTGTCTGCGCGATTTTAATCCATTGCGAACGCAAGTGGGTTCCACCTCTCTCATCCAATATACAGGCGCGCATGCCTGTCCTATGGCGTTTTATTTACGATTCATCAGAATCCACTGCTCCTATTCTACCACAAACCTTATGTAAAAGGCTCATTGGCCACTCATGGTTGGCCCGCTCCCTTTTTCCAGCTCATACTCTGGGCTATAGGTCGCACATTTATTGCCATTAATTTCATCCTAAACTGTTTTTCGACGGAATAATTGGTAAAAAGACATGAAATGTGAACTATTTTATAGACAACACTCGCTTTATATTCTCTAATCCCTTAATATGGATGGGAGTATAACCCAAAAAGGAGATGATATGAACATGACAAATAGTGCAGCTCTGAAACCAAGTCGTGTCGTGATTGTAGGCATGGGTGCGGTGGGAACAACAACGGGATACACGCTAATGTTGAGACAGCGTTCGTCCGAGTTGGTATTTGTGGATGTGAATCATGATAAAGCAACCGGCGAAATGCTGGATATGAACCACGGTCTTCCATTTACGGGAGGAGTGAAAGTATGGGCTGGCGATTATTCCGACTGCAAAGATGCAGATATCATTATTATTACAGCCGGTGCTTCCCAGAAGCCGGGCGAAACCCGGATTGATCTGCTGAAGAAAAATGCAAGCATTTTCAAAGATATTATCGAGCGTATTACTGAAGTGAATTCTCATGGTATTTTGCTGATTGCAACCAATCCTGTAGATATTTTGTCCTATACTTCATGGAAACAAAGTGGATGGCCTGCTTCCCGTGTCATCGGTTCAGGTACATTGCTCGATAGCGCACGTTTCCGTTACCTGATTGGTAAAAATAAAGGGATCGACCCGCGTAGTATTCACGCACACATTATTGGTGAGCATGGAGATTCCGAAGTACCGGTATGGAGCCTGGCTAACGTTGCAGGAACAGATCTGGAATTGGATGAAGAAACACAACAGGATATCTTCGACAGTACCAAAAATGCAGCGTATGAGATTATTAATGCCAAAGGAGCGACTTCCTATGCAATCGCCCTTGCTCTGGACCGCATTGTAGCTGCAATTCTCGGCAACGAAGGCTCCGTTCTGAACGTATCCACGTACCTTGAAGACTACAATGGTGTATCGGATGTTTATCTGGGCGTTCCTTGTGTCGTAGATCGCAACGGTGTGCGCGAAATTCTGCCTCTTCCGTTGAATGAAACCGAAAAAGTGGCTTTCCAGGCTTCTGCTAACAAATTAAAAGAACAGATCGCTGGACTCGAGTAATTCAATCGCGCAATCATTCATATCGTGAACGATTCAGCACGTTAAAAGTTGTAAATTAAGATATCTGTCTTAGCCAAAAGGGCCATTTGTTTCTTCTAAAGAGAAGAGGCGAATGGTTCTTTTGTTTGATTTCTATTATAGGCCTATTTAGATTTCAGATATTAGTTTACATAATATTAATTATGTTTAAATCTCCACCATCCAAATCAATAACAAAAAAAGCCTGTACTTGGACAGACTCCTTTTTGGATTAATTATTGGCTTTTTTCTTCTAATATGACGGAAGTTTAACGTCCAGCAGAGCCATAGCCTCTTCTTTCTCCCTACTGGTGACGTGTGTGTACACGGTTGTTGTTTGAATCGATGCATGACCAAGCAGTTCCTGTACCGTACGCAAGTCGGCTCCACGCCGTAACATCATGGTCGCGAACGAGTGACGCAGCTTATGACTGGAGTAGTTTTGACGTTGATTGGCTGGTGATTCCTGCTGGAAACGTTCAAAGGTTTCTGTAGATATGAGCTGGATGCTGCGAATCGACAGTCTCTTCCCTTTCTGCGAGACAAATAGTGCTTCCTCTTTTGGCCGCCAAGGATCGAGACGCTCAGCCATCGCTTGAGATAATACTTTTGCCACAGTCTCCGGTACAGGGAGTGAGCGCCATTTACGACCTTTACCAAATACATCTAATGTACGCCGCTCCGCATTATAGTCTTTGCAATCCAACGCATGCACTTCTCCAACCCGTAATCCCATATACCCCATCAATAGAAAAACAGCCAGATTACGTGTACGATACTTGCCTTCTACCGACTCCAGAAAACGTGTCAGCCCACTTTCATCAAGGAAAACGGGCGCACGGTTTTTCTCGGTTTTGGATTTTTTGATCCCAAACGCCGGATTATTGGTTAACAATTCGAGTTCAATGAGGGACTTGTAAAAACAGTTCACCGCCGCATGTTTGCGATTTCTCGTGGCATCACTAACCCCACGCTCCCGGGCACGGGACAGAAAAGACAACACATGCAGCTTTTTGACCTGCTCCAGTGACTTTCCTTGAATGGAGACCAGGAATTCCACCACGTCACCGGTGTATGATTTTACCGTATGGCCTGTATATCCGGCGTCCTTCATCCATATGTAAAAAGCTTCTAGCTCGTCCGCATATTGCTCCTGAATCTCCTCGGTCATCATCTGTCTACGTCACCTCGATTCGGTTCTTTATAAGTTGAACAGTGCTCTACGCTTCATCCACAATGACAACGTCAATTAGCGGAATGATCGCTTCGGGTTTGCCTTGACTGCGAGTAAGTACAAACGATGGCAATGGATTCTCGTGCAACCCATTCACGGATTCACAGATCTGAGTATACAAATTCATGTGCAACGTCTCGCCTTCACCCGCCACATCAATGACAGGCCAATCGTTCTGAACACAGCCAGGCCAATAAGCCAGCTCATTCGCAGGTACGATACTTAACTGCTGAATGGACGGATCAATACGGTAGATCCCTTGCCGTTCAGGTTCATCGCCCAGCTTGTCCACGGCGAGTATTCGAGCAGACTGCTCATCTGGTGCAGAATAGAGTGAATAACACCACGGAGTCACGCCCCAGGCAATTGCCATCAGCCCCTCTTCCAGCAACGTATCCGACAGTTCCCCTTCCGCAAATTGTTCGATCAGATTATGGTTCCCCGGTCCCATCAGTTCCTCTACACGTTCAGCGAGTCGAGGCAGGTCAGCGAGAATAAATCCCCCTCTGCCATAGGAGTCAAACACATGATGGTTTCTGCTCCACACAACTTGAGTTGGTGAACTCAACGACGCTGCTTCTGCCGGGAAAAGCGATATATATACGGTGATAACTTGCGCATACTTAACCATTGCAAGTTGTTCAGGTTCGAGTGTACCTTCAGCAATACGAGGTGTTTTCATATGCAGGGAGATTCGAAGTTCGTATTCCCCCTCTGTAAATACTGACCAACCAAGATTAACAGACTGTACAACGCCTTCAATAGATGCAATGGAGATTGAGCTATCCGGTTTCAGGTTAACAGCATACTGCACGTATGCCAGCTCCTGACCATAGATGATATTGGCATCCTGACGATTGACCGGTGAGTCCAACTGTTGTGCAATGACAGATACCTTACGTCCATCCTTCAGAAGGCGCTGCGGATCAATATCCAACTGCAATCCGTCTTCACGTCCTAATTGTGAAACAATTAATTGCGCCTCTGCAAGTACGGATGAGTCAGCTAGTGCAAATCCAAAAGCTGCTTTTTGATGATCTGAATTCGTATGTAATGGTGTGTTCATGATACATCCCCTCTCTTATGTCTGATGGCATGTCACATCCCCAAATATATTTCATATTTGGCTTAGCCGCAACCCCGCCCCCGTGATTAAGTTCGTCACGTCCCTAATTACTTACCCATATATGAAGAAAATCCCAACCTTCCCCTGCTGTTATCTTCCTTTATCTTTCTATATAAAAAAATCCCCATCCCGCTTCGCCTAAGCGATACGAAATGAGGAAAAATGAAGATGTACTCTGTTAAAAACGTTCTCGACTAATCTATTTATCCTTTGCTCTGAAAGCACTCGAGATCCGGCGTGCCGGATTCAGATGACTGTAATGCCTTCCATACGCAAAGTAGATAATTAATCCGATGATCAACCAAGCAAAAAACGTAATCCATGTCAGCGCTGCAAGGCGTGTCATTAAGTATACACAACCCAATGCACTCAGAATCGGAATCAGTGGCACAAGTGGAACGCGGAATCCGCGTTTGAGATCAGGGTTATTTTTACGCAACACAATAATGCCCAGACTTACAACTGCAAAAGCAAACAACGTTCCGATGTTCGTAAGCTCCGCCAAATGTCCCAACGAGATGAACCCGGAGAAAAGAGCCACGATAATGCCTGCAACCCATGTTCCTACCGCTGGTGTCTGACTCTTGCCACTAACCTTGGAGAAGACCGGAGACAGTAGTCCATCACGAGACATGGAATAGAGCAAACGTGTCTGACCATACATCATGACCAGCAATACGGTCGTAATGCCGGCAATCGCTCCAAGAGATACAATCCAGGACAATCCCTTCAATTGAACAAATTCAAATGCAAACGCAACCGGATCACTTACATTCAACATGTTATAAGGCACAATCCCAGTGAGGATCAACGATACAACAATGTAGAGAACGGTACAGATTGCCAGTGACGCAATAATTCCAATCGGCAAATCCCGCTGTGGCTGCTTAACTTCTTCTGCCGCTGTGGAGACCGCATCAAATCCGATGTAAGCAAAAAATACGGTTGCTGCTCCAGCTGTTACACCTGAGATACCAAAAGGCAAAAATGGCTGCCAGTTGGTTGGCTCCACATAAAAGACACCAACACCAATAAAGATCAGCACAACAATAATTTTAATCGCTACCATGATACCGTTCGCACGAGCAGCTTCCTTCACTCCTCGGGTAAGCAGGAAAGTAATAATTAACGTTATGACCGCAGCCGTGATGTCAAAATAAGTCCCTTTTTCCGGGCTGAACGCACTCGTAAGCGCATGAGGTAACTCCAATCCGAATCCGGACAATAACGTCTGGAAATATCCTGACCACCCACTGGCTACCGCCGCACTTGCGAATCCATACTCCAATATCAGATCCCATCCCAAAATCCAGGCAATCACTTCGCCAAAAGCCGTATAACTATACGTGTACGCACTACCCGATGCCGGTATGCTTGATGCAAATTCCGAGTAACACAATGCTGCGAATGCACATATGATACCTGCCAGTAAAAATGACAGTACAAGGCCAGGGCCAGCATACGTTGCGGCAGCTACACCGGTCAGCACAAAAATCCCTGTGCCGATAATGGCACCTACGCCAAGTGTGGTTAAGTCCAACGGACCGAGCGCCCGTTTCAATGCACTGCTGTTATCACCCGCTGAGGCAATTGGTTTTTTACGAAATAATGAAGATCGTTGTTTGTTCTCACGCATAGTCATGTTCCTCTCGTCATGAATCTTGAATGTGCTATGGATGTAGCAGCGATTGGATGGCTTCCCATCTGTTCTATGAAAAAGTCATTTGTTCTATCTTATCGATCACCTATAAAAACCTATCGAATTCTACACGTTATCGCGTTGCTTGGTTAAATTTATTTTTGTGGATCACTTATTTTGTTCTTTTTCCGCGAAATTTATCATGATCTGTTGCACGTGGATGAATATGAAAATGGATTTAAAACAAAACTGCGTATAATTTATATTATGCGCAGTTTTTATGAGCCTATTTTTCCGTAAAAAACATCTTATATACCTTGTTATATGAAGTTAAGAAAAAGAGAGCTCTTTTCGTCTTTTTTCGCTGTCCCTTCCTACCTTATCCTGTCTAATTCCACGATATGAAGGCATGTAAAAGAGCCACATATCATTATGCGGCCCTTTATTTTTTACTATAGGTAGAGGTGTATATAAAAATACGAACTGACTTCATTTCAGGTTTTTATGAAAAAGTAAATTATGAGAAAGCAATTCTCTCTGCATCTGACATCCTGTATTGGGTTAACAAATAATCTTTGCTCTGCATCGCCGCATGACGAATCGCATCCAGATCAACATTCAACAGCTTACCCTCTCTCTTCACGAGTCTACCTGCCACAAAGACCGTATCCACGTTGGATGGATTGGCAAATTGCACAACAGCGCCGATTGGATCATGAACGGGGAACATATTCAGATCGGTGGTACGAATCATGATCAGATCCGCTTCTTTCCCTGGGGTCAACGTACCCACCTTCTGCTCCAATCCCAACGCTTGGGCACCAGCTGAAGTTGCAAATCTCAGTACTTGGCTGGACTGCAAGTTCAACTCACCAGGCATCTCACCCTGCTGCAAAAGTTGTTCATTGGCTCTGGATCGTTCAGCTTGAAGTGCAAACTTCATCTGCGAGAACATATCTCCGCCTGTAGACGTCACTACATCTACACCAAGTGTAGGTGTTCCTCCATGTTCAAGAAAATAGCCGGTGGCCGGATATCCATGCCCCATCATCATTTCAACCTCAGGTGTGACCGACAAGGAAGCGCCGCTATCTGCCAGCATTTTGTATTCATCCATGCCCATGGTGTTACCATGAACGATATTCACCCGTGGACTTAACAGTCCCGCTTCGTACAAGTGACTGATCGAGCGATCCACAGATCCCCAACTGCCAAATCCGGCATGCATGGAACAGATCGCATCCAGTTCTTGTGCTAGCTCGATCTCTTTCACGGTTGTATCCCAATGACTGAACTCCGGACCACGAATGGCAAGCCCATAAGTAAGCAATTGATCCCGTGATGAAAAATAACGTTCTTTGACTCTTCTCACATCATTATTCGAATATGTGAGTTGACTATCCCGATTCCAGTAGTCCGTCTCACCAGGTACTCCGTGAGCAAATACCGCCCGAATGCCAGCATCCTGAAGTCCACGAATCAGTTCATCCGTATGGTCAGGGGAATATGGCATGCTCCAATCCATTACTGTCGTCACTCCTGCGTTAAGCGCTTCCAAGGAACCGAGCAGATTGGCAATATAACTATCTTGTGGGCGGAGCTTGCTTCCCATCGCACCATAATAGAGATTTTGCAAATAAACTGGTAACGACCAGTTGGTTCCAGCTGTTTTGACAAGTGATTCCCACATATGCCGATGCGTGTCCACCAGCCCAGGTATAATAATCATCGATGAAGCATCAATGATCTCCGCATCCGGAATATCGAGGTCGGGCTGAACCGCCATGATCAGTGAATCCTGAATCAGAACGTCCGCCCTCTTATACTGTCCAACTTTAGCATCCATCGACAACACACAGCCATTTTTCAACAGATAACTTGTCCGCACAAGAAACATCTCCCATCTATTTTGGTTTGAAAGACGATCACATCCTGCTTACGAATCCGTACTGCTTCTGACTATTTTTTCGCTAGTATATATACATTATATAGTTATTGTTAGTATTTATCAATTTTGGGATTTGCGTTTCGCCCGAAATCTTCTAACCTTCATCAGATTGCCACACATCTTATCATCACAGTACTTCTGTGTTCTGCTTCGGGTATCATCATAGAACATCCAGCGACAATCCGAATTATCACAGATCCGAATCCTGCCCCCTTCTCCCTCCACCAAAGTCAAAGCAAAATCAGCAGCTACTTCAGCCATAACCTGATGCCAATGAGCTTCCACAGCTACCAGTTGGAGTTTCAGTTCCTGATCAATTGTATTCAATCTTCTTCTCACATGCCCTGCTTCCATAACGTCGTTCAACCATTGTTTTTCTATATCCGTTAATGATGCTCCTGAAGACAAGCGGGCTCCAAGAGCTATCAATTCATTCCTGAAATTTCTCATCGACAACTCATCTTCTGGAGATGCAGGGACAGCAGCGTTAAGTTGCCATCGTTCCAGAAAATCTCGCTGCCAGCTCGCCTTCCCGAGTCTGTCCTCCGATCGATCTCCCCCACGCCAATCGTGATAATCGCTGTTTACAAAATCGGTCCATAATCTGTCCATATATACCTCCGTTTATGTAACCATCTAATTAAACAAAGAAGGTTACAACTCATCTTTGATGTGTTATATTAAGTGTAACCTCATTAATCAGTTTTAGCTAGTTACATCACCTATCACAATTATACGCAAGGAGGAAAAGGCAATGACGAACACAACAGCACTAGATGTGTTACTTATTCAAAAGGATGATACTTGGGATCAATGTAATTGGATTGTACCTTTGTCGAAATCCTTGGAGGGCCTTACAGCAGAACAAGCAGCCTGGATTCCACCCTCAGGGGGATTAAGCATCTGGCAGTTGGTTAACCATATGTATTATTACAACCATCGCTTATTATGTCGCATGCAAGGTAAGGAGCCTACCCTTCCTGCTGTAGACTCCAATGAATACACATTTGGGAATCCGGGAGATGCAACGGATGCAGCTGGTTGGAATACACTGATGCAAGGTACAACTCGATTAGCCCAGCAGTTGCGAGATCAATTAGCTGCACTACAAGAGTCTGATCTTGAAGCCGCATATATGGACTCCGAAGAGAAATGGGCACACGAACTGGCTCGCTGGGTACTCCATGATGTGTATCACGCAGGCCAGATCGTGCTCCTTCGCAGACAGCAAGGAAGCTGGAAAATCGTTTTCTAAAAAAAATGCTTGAACTGCTAGCGCTTACAGGAATAAGATGAACTTATTAATGTTACAGCTTGTTCAACACACTATATAATTGAATAGGATCTTCGGGGTAGGGTGCAATTCCCAACCGGCGGTGATGTTCTTCGGAACCAGCCCGCGACTCGCTAATTGTTCTTAACGAAGGACATTCAGCGACTGACTTGGTGTGAATCCAAGGCCGACGGTACAGTCCGGATGAGAGAAGATCAACACATTGACATGCCGTTCACGGGAAGGCCTCTTTCCTGACGCATGTCCTTGGATGAGCCCCCGTTTATTTGGTATATACCAAAACGGGGGCTTTTGTCGATTTTGCCAACTGAAGATTCCGTGTTCTGACGAAGGAGTCCTGAATATGGAAAAGACATCAGCAGCATCAACGGTTTACCGCAAGGAACGAAGTAATACCGGATTCTGGCTTGTAGTTCTCGGCGCCGCTTTATGGGGTGTCGACCCACTCTTCCGCATTATTTTGCTAAACACGATGACATCCACGCAGATTGTACTGGTGGAACATATCATCGTCAGTCTTATTGCCATTCCCGTACTGTGGAAATTTCGAGCTGACCTGAAAAACCTGCGCGCTCGCCACTGGATTGCCGTGATTTTTATCTCATGGGGAGGATCAGCACTCGCAACGGTATTGTTCACCATGGCACTAACACATAACGATCCGAATACGGTGCTTTTATTGCAAAAAATGCAACCACTCTTCGCTATCGTGCTGGCTAAACTGTTATTGAAAGAAACGTTGCCTCGTCGCTTCGGTGGATTGTTCTTCATAGCATTAGCAGGAACGTACCTGCTTACATTTGGCTTCACATTGCCATTAGGTAACTGGGACAACTGGATTCATGCTGGAAGCTTGTTATCCCTTGGGGCTGCTGCCTTATGGGGAGGTTCAACCGTTATGGGACGATTGATGCTGGGTCAGGCGCGTTACGAAACCGTCACCTCCCTGCGCTTTGTCGTTGCTCTCCCGCTCCTGATCTTTATGACGTGGAACGAAGGTGCGGCATGGACGTTTCCGTCCGGAACGGGTGAACAGACCGCTGTCATCCTCAACATTCTCGGTCAGGCATTGTTACCAGGACTGCTCAGTCTTCTGTTGTATTACAAAGGTCTGTCGTCAACCAAAGCCTCTGTTGCAACTCTCGCGGAGCTTAGCTTCCCGATGGCGGGTGTGTTGGTGAACTGGATTGCTTTCCGTACACTGATTACATGGGAGCAATTGCTTGGTTTTATTCTGATCTGGGTGGCACTCTTCGCCATCTCCAGACAGCAGGAAAGATCATCAACTGCGGCCGATGCTGCACCAAAGCTGCGTACAGAGTAAGTGGATATATCTGAGGTTCACATATAAACAAATAGTCAAATACAAAATAAAACCATTGCACATCAAATTAGATGAGCAGTGGTTTTTTATTTCCATGACTCGATCATTGTCTCAATTAGCAATATGGGCTATTAACCCTGTGCTTTATTTCTATATCGCAAATGCAAATCCCCCTCTTTTCCCTCCAACCTCATAACGAGTATGATATCATCGCACTACGATTCATCTATGTTTTGTCTTTTATCTAATCCGGTGGTACGATGACATATGGAATAAACAGATGAATTATATTCAGAGAGGAACGATCATGATGTCTTCATTCTCATATACCTCCTACGACGCCGTAGGTTTGGCTGAACTGATCCGATCCCGGGAAGTATCCCCGGTTGAAATGCTTGAAGCGGCGTTTGCACGCCTTGAAGAAGTGAATCCGCAACTTAATGCGGTTATTCGTACATATGAATCTCGCGCACGGGAGGAAGCCGGTTTGGTTCTCCCTGGAGAACAACCTTTTGCCGGTGTTCCCCTGCTCCTGAAAGATATCTCGCAATCCTTGGAAGGTGAATTTCTGACTTCAGGCTCACGTTTGTTCAGCGAGCATCGGGCATTACGCAATTCCAATTTTGTCACTCGACTCCGTGATGCAGGCTTTATCTTCATAGGACATACCAATACGCCTGAATTTGGTTTAAAAAATATTACCGAGCCCCGTCTTCATGGTCCAACTCGCAATGCATGGAATATCAATCATTCCCCAGGTGGTTCAAGTGGTGGTGCCGCTTCCGCTGTAGCTTCAGGTATTGTTCCTCTTGCGGGAGCCAGTGACGGAGGAGGTTCGATTCGTATCCCGGCTTCCTTTAGCGGATTGTTTGGATTAAAACCAACGCGTGGACGGACACCTGTGGGGCCTGGAGTTGGTCGTCAATGGCAAGGCGCATCGATTGATTTCGCCCTCTCTCGCTCGGTTCGGGACAGTGCTGCATTGCTTGATACGTTACAAGTCATTCAGCCCGAAGCTGCGTTCCATGCTCCACTCTTTCCAGGCAGTTACTTGGCTGATATGAGCTACCCACATCAACGCAAACTGAAAATTGCATACACAACGGATTCACCCGTGGGTACACCTGTCAGCGCAGAAGCCAAAGAATCTGTATACAAGCTCGTGCGCTGGTTGGAAGAACAAGGTCATCATGTTGAAGAAAAACTGAGTCCCGTCAACGGAGTTCGGTTGATGGAGAATTATTACATGATGAACAGCGGTGAGATGGCCGCGATGATCTCTTCCATGGAACGATCCTTGGGCCGGGCTCTGACCTCCGATGATATGGAGATTGAATCTTGGGTTCTGGCTGAAGCAGGCAAAAAGGTGTCCGCTGCGGAATTTGTACATAGCTTAGCTGAATGGGATGTAGCTGCAGCCCAGATGTCCACTTTGTTCGAGCGTTATGACTTCTACGTCACACCTGTTAATGCTTTTCCTGCGCCTAAGATTGGTGAATTAACGCCTCATGACGAACAAATCCGTAATCTGATGCGAATTAGTGAATTGGACAAGACCCAGCAGCAGCAACTCATCTATGAAATGTTTGAGCCAAGTCTTACGTATACACCGTTCACCCAGCTCGCAAATCTGACAGGCCAGCCTGCGATCAGTGTACCTCTGCATATGACACCTGAAGGGTTGCCAATGGGCGTTCAAGTGATGGCAACCAAGGGACGTGAAGATTGGTTATTACATCTAGCTGGACAGCTTGAACAATCAGACCTCTGGATCGGAATGAGAGGTAATCCACTGTTCCCAGCATAAAGGCATATAATGTGGTTTGTGTTTAAATTCACCATTGGATGTTCCTGCCTGAGTAGAGTACGGCGCCATAACAGTGCATGAAAGCTTCATCTGCTCCGCATACTGAAAGCAAAAAGTAGCGGAGGAATGTGACGGATGAATACGAATCAGCGCCATAAACAGTCTTATCGTATCCCAGCCAAAACGGGATATGCCCTGAAAGTAAACAAGGGTTCTTTACTACGCATAACTGATCTGGAGGGACAACAAGTCATTGATTTTGTGGCATACGATGCTACGGATGCTAACCATCGCTTGGACCCCGGCGTGACAATGGACGTATTGCGTACTTATCGCATTAAACCAGGACAATTTGTGTATTCCAATCAATATCAACCCTTACTCAAGATTGTCCGTGACACCGTTGGGGTACATGATTTCTTTAACTCCGCTTGTCGACCAGAGATGTATGAGGTGTTATACGACAAAAAGGATCATGCCAGTTGTTATCACAACTTGAACACGGCACTAGAACCCTTCGGAATCTTACCGCCGGATCAACACTATCCATTCAACCTGTTTATGAAGTCCGTTGTAGACAGTGAAGGCAAGATTGATGTTGTAGCTCCCGACTCTCGTGCAGGTGATTATATCGAGATGGAGGCATTAATGGATCTCACAATTGGGCTCTCCGCCTGTCCTTGTGAAGAAAGCTCATGCAACGGATATAACTGCACCCCTATTCAATTGGATGTGGAACTTTAACAGAATGAAAAGGCCTTGACACAGTATGAGATAAAAGTAGTTTGTTCTAATTCACTCCTTGCGGGAATACGATGACTTGTACCCATTTTCTCTGACAACTGGTACAATTCATCGAACCCGTTAAGGAGTGAACGTGTTTATGTCTGTACTGTTCAGTTATATCATTCTGGGAATATCATTGTCCGCTCCAATCGGTCCGATTAACGCCGCCCAACTCGACCGTGGAGCCCGCCACGGATTCATGCATGCTTGGATTCTAGGACTCGGAGCTATGTTTGCAGATTTGGTGTATATGCTGCTGATTTATTTTGGAGTTGCCCATTTTCTGGACACGCCGTTCATGCGCTCTTTTCTCTGGTCATTTGGCAGTTTTATTCTGATTTACACGGGAGTGGAAACGCTCTCGAAGCTAAAGCAAGGCATTCAAGGTACATCTACTGCGGAAGCAACTGTTCGAAAATCTTTTATTTCCGGATTTTTGATGGCCCTGTCCAATCCACTGAATATATTATTTTGGCTGGGGATCTACGGCTCTATTCTCGCGACAACTGTGAAACATACGGATACTGCTCATTTGCTGCTCTACAGTTCAGGCATATTCATTGGTATCCTGGTATGGGATGTCATTATGGCTGGAATGGCCAGTCGATTCCACAAACATAGCAGTGAGAATGTATTGCGCTGGATCTCTATCATTTCGGGAATCTGCCTGATCGGATTTGGTTTGTATTTTGGGTACGAAGCTGTACGTTCCATTTTTTTCTGACAACAAAATCAGGCTGGACAGTCACCCAACTTCCCCCACATTAATACTGTAACGGTATCATGTGGAATGGAGTTGGGAATCAATGGCGGAGCTGTATAGTGCCGACGAAATAAACACCTTGTTTGAGCGTCTTCCATCTTGGCAGCAGGACGCTTATTCGCAATTTGCAGATATGATCGCCGATGAAAATAATACGTATCCGTGTGTACCTGGACGAATGGGATTTCTGTCAGGGCATTTGAGGTACGGCTTTACGTGTGACCCCCGATCTGAACATGCTGCCGAAGATATGGCCGATCTGCTTAGACAATATGGTCCTGTCTCCAGAGACACTGGTCATTACGCTTCGATGGTCGTGATCTGTGAGACGCCAAGTGATCTGAAAGATCATACAACGGTAGAGCAATATCAGACGTTATTCTGGCAAATGCTCAATCGGGTAAGTTCACACGATACCGAGCCGTGGCCAGAACATATTTCAACCGATCCTCATGATTCATCATGGGAGTTTTGCTTTGGCGGAGAGCCTTACTTTTGTTTCTGTGCAACTCCTGCACATGAACTCCGAGCCAGCCGGCATTTTCCTTATCTCATGTTTGCTTTTCAACCACGGTGGGTATTCGAATCCATTAATGACAACACCCCTCTTGGCCGTAAAATGAAAACCTTAATTCGCAAACGTCTCGCTGCGTATGATGCTGTACCTGCTCACCCTTCGCTGATGTGGTATGGTCAGCAGGATAATCTGGAATGGAAACAATATTTCCTGCCTGATGATGAGCAGACACCTTCCAAATGTCCATTCATGCGGATGAAGCAAGCCCTAGGCAAGTTGACGAAATAATCTTAAAGCACTCATTAATCCGTTGTACGACATCCACAAAAGTTGCTGAGAAGAGAGTTGCTTATGGTTTGGATGGTGCTGACTGCGGTGGTTTCGAGCCACGTACCTTATGAACAACATACGTGATGATGCCAAGGAACACCAGAAGTCCCACACTTGCCAGCAGACCCGTTCTGCTGGCTTTTTCCATCGCTGTCCCAGCCACAGCAGCCACAATTAATACTATGGCAATCCACACTTTGATGCGATTCCACTTCACGGGCTTCATTTTTTTAATGTACGTGATGCAGATGAGCAGCCATGTATACATTAATACCAGACTACCTGCTGTCGTCACATATTCAAACAAACTCTTGGGCATCCATAATGCCATCAACGTAGATAGAACTAATCCAGCCGCTGTGCAACACAATGCCTGAAGTGGCATGTCCTTTTTTCCCCAGGTCTTCGTGAACAGTTTTGGTGCATCTCCATCTTCTGCGAGTTTCACCAACATGGACGTAATGGCATATAACGAAGCCACCATCGTCGAGAATCCGGCTATAATCAGAATTCCGTTGAGAATGTGGACCACAACAGTGAATCCAATGGTTGCCATGGCTTTGACAAGCGGACTTTCATCTGGAGTTAACTGAACTGAAGGCACAAGCAACAGGATCAACGCAATTGCAATCACATAGAGTGTACTCACCGATAATAACATTACTCGACCTGATTTCACTGCATCTTTTGGTTCTTTCAGGTTAGCTGCCATCAAACCCATAACCTCGATCCCGGCAAAAGCAAAAAATGCATAGATGAAACCGGTCCATACCCCTTTCCCCCCATGCGGGAACCATTCATTCTTCAATTGCTCTGGTGTGACTTTTACAGGTAACCAACCCAGACAAGCCGCTCCTGCTATAGCTATAAATGCAACCGTTGCAGCAAGTTTGATTACAGCAAGAATATTCTCCGTTTTGGTTAATCCCTTCGCTCCCAGTGCAGCAATGAACAGACCTATAGCGGCATAGATCGCAACAAATGCCCATAGCGGAAACTTGGGAAACCAGAATTGTGAGAACAGCCCAAGTGCCGTTAATGAGCTGCCCATGATGAGCATTTCAGAGAACCAGTACATCCATCCACTACCAAAACCAGCCCAAGGTCCGAATGCTTCGCCCGCATACGTTCGAAAAGCGCCTTCCTTCGGATCTTCTGCGGTCATCTGTGCCAGCGCACCAAATACAAAGTAAGTACCTGCCGCCGCCAGCACCAACAATATAAGTACGGATATGCCTGCCCAATGAATCGCGAGACTGGTTCCTAGGAAAAATCCCGTTCCCAGTGTGCAACCCGCGCCAAACAAGGATAGGCTGACCCAACTTAATTTTTCGTCGTCGTTTTTACGGTGTTGCTGACTTTTCATGAAGCTCCTCCTTCTACCTTATCCCCTTACGATTTACAGGTCATGGAGGTTTTATGTCTGTAGTGCCAAAAGAATTATTATTAGTTTACATAATAATTAATATGTTAAAATTATTCTGATCATGAATTTAAGGTGTATGCTTTTAGAGATTATTCATAAAAATATATTTTCAATTTGATTAAAATTCGTAAAAAAATTGGTTGACTTCAATCGCTTAGAATGGTTTCCCTTTTAAACTTGGTGGTGTGTCACTGTAGCTGTATGAGCGATAGTAACTAAGGTGAGAAAATGATCTTTCTATTGTGAATTTTTCATATGTTGAAATATTATAAATTAAATCGTTATTTCTTTTATATCGAACGCACACTGCCTATTTTTTGTATTATCTCAATAGCTTTATCGTTTTTTATAAATTTAATTGTTTTAAATAAAGGCTATTTCCTGGGATTTTTCCTCTTTCATCCTTTTTCACCCGTTTTCGGGCTAGGCTGACGTATAGACATTATCCACTAAAATTTTTCGCAGCCTCTGTTCCAAATTCTGTTGTGAATTTTTCATATGATGAAAATATTTTATGTTTCTAGAGTAAAAGGCTGGGCAAAACCCAGCCTCTCCTCATCAAACCGTACGTGAGGTTTTCCCTCATACGGCTTTCCGATGTTTGTCATTCATGGGCATGCAGATTACAATAGCGTTTTTAATTCATATTGACTGGCGATGTACTTAACCTCAGCTATTGAACCCATCCATTTTCTGCGTTGTCTCTTCTTCGCGTACCACCGTGTTAACCGTTGCAACATATACCAATCCAGCTTAGCTAGTCTCTTTTGGCTGTAACTCGTGTAGTAATAGTTTCTCCACCCTTGAATCTTCGGATTGAGCCATTTCACATGTTCCGCAAACGATCTAGATCGCATACTCGGTGGGGATAATCGCTCTTTAATGACTCCACGAATACGTTCTTCCGCCTTTTTGGTTAGCCATTGCTGTGTGGTGTAATATACCTTCCCTTGCGACGTTTCTGCTTTCGTTTTTCGGTGGTGCATTCCTAAGAAGTCGAATCCCTCGTCTCCTGTCCATAGACCTACAATGCGAGTTTTGGTCGGGTGCAGGGTTAGCTCCAGACGTTCCATAATTTTGCCTATGTGTTCATACGCATGCTCGGCGTCCTTTTTTGGTTTTACAGATGACTACAAAGTCGTCTGCATACCTTGTCAGTTCTCCCAGACCTCTTCCATGTTTCTCCCATAGTCGGTCAAAATAGTTCAGATAGATATTCGCCAGAAGCGGTGAGATCACACCACCTTGCGGCGTTCCTAAATCGGAGCGCCTTACGTTTCCTTCTTCCATCACTCCCGCCTGAAGCCACTTCGATATTAATTTCAGTATCCGCCTGTCGTTGATGCGCATCTGCACCAATTTCATAAGCTTCTCTTGATTAATGTTATCGAAGTAACCTTGGATATCGACGTCGACTACCCAATTCCCTTTGCGGTTGCAGGCTTTCCGAATTCGTTCCAGCGCTCCTTTCGCACTTCGTTTTGGGCGAAATCCGAAGAGATACGTCCTCAAAATCCGCTTCAAAGATGGGTTCAATCACCAGTTTCGTTGCCATCTGTATGACTCGGTCGCGCACGGTGGGTATGCCCAGCGGCCTTTGCTTCCCATCTTTCTTGGGGATATAGTGCCGCCGTACAGGCTGCGGATGGTAGTTGCCTTCTTTCAACGCTCGTTCGCAGTCCTTAAGGACGTTCATTTCTCCTTGTTCCTCCACATCTGCCAGCGTCATGGCATCTACTCCTGCTGCTCCCTTGTTCGCTTTCACTCGTCTCCAGGCTTCGCACAAGACATCTCCCCGGTAGACTTTGTCGTACAAGGCATGGAATTTACGCTTGCTGTTCTCCTTGGCCACATGACCTAGCTTTTCTTGGAGTTGTTGAACTTTTTCCTTTGGTGTTATTAGCCGATTGGCATTCACTCACTCGTACCTCCTCCAAAAGCATAAACAAAGCAGGGCTCCTTCCCTCCCCAAGGTTATGTTGTCCTTGGGTTCTTCGATACTATGAGCCCCTCGGACTCCCTTCCCACAGACGTTTCACTTCGTCTTTTGGACTTATAGAGCATCTCTTTACGAATTCCTAAAAAAAAAAAAATCCGTGTGGGGGAGGGTCTCCCCAGTTCACTGCATGATCTTTCAAACCATGCCGCTCCCTTTACGCCGGAAGGTTCTTCACTGTTGTTCCAAGTTCTGCACAGCTTCCTTGGCCTTCATCTATATGACCGAGACTCGGCACCTTCTTTTCCCCCTTGCAGGGCCTTTTTGACGACGCGGCAGGATTCACTTCATGTTACGGCCTGGCTTGTTGCTCGCCCTGTTTCTGACAGGTACTTTTGTCGATGCGCTTTTGCACACAGATTTCGCCATATGCAAGCATCCTAGCTACCAAGGTGGCTTGGCCCCTCCTTGGATTGGACTTTCACCAACAAGATCATGCGTGCCTCTGGGCACGCGTCATAAAAAAAGCCGCCATATGGCGGCTTCGCTAATATCTCCAATTTAAGTCCGGCCAGTCCAATCTGCTCCGGCGATTTCTTTCCATCGTGCTCTAATTTCATCATACAGTTCCTGCGGGAGTGGCCCCTTAGCCACAAGATCAGCATTTTGCTGCCAGCGATTGGGCTTGGCTGTTCCTACAATAGCTGTGTCTACACCTTCGGTACTTAGCGTAAAACGTAGTGCTGTTTCCACCGCTGCCTGGGCATCTTCACCCAGAAAACCATAGTTCAGTTCACTTAAGCGCTTCCAGTATATAAATGGATATGCCTCTTCCGAAAGTGTTTCATACGTCCAAGCCGCATTGGCAATTGGTCTTTTCGCGATGACACCCATGTTTCTCTTCCTTGCCTCAGGCAACGTAAGATCAATTGCTTCCTGATCTGCGATATTTAATGAAGTCTCTAGGCTGTCAAATACTCCGGTCTGAATCGCATATAGCGCATCTGTTGTATCCCCACTGTATCCGATAAATCTGGTTTTTCCTTCTTCCTTGGCACGCTGTAGTACTTCGATCACTGCTCCTTGTCGGAGTACTTCTTCGGAGCAGCTATGCAAATGGATAACATCCACATAGTCCGTTTTCAGCCTTTTCAGACTGCGGTCAATCGTTTGCTCCAGTACTTTGGCATCCCAATCCGGACCTTCGATCCCGGCAGCATGTCCACATTTGGTGAACAAATAGTAGTCATCACGCCGATGTGACAACACCTCGCCGATTAATTCCTCGCTGTCACCGTAACATTCAGCCGTGTCTATCACGTTTAATCCAGCATCCAGGGCACTATTCAGCAATGTCGCTACATCCGTTTTGGATACATTTTTGCCTATTTCCGCTCCGCCAAATCCAAGTGTACTTACGTTCATGCCAGTATTACCGTACTTGCGCGTTTCCATGGTTATCTTCCTCCAAGTTCAGTGAATTGGGTACAGATAAATAGAAATACAGATTAACTTCAACTTCCCTTATGTTATTACCCATGAGTTGGTTATGCCACCCACTTTTCTAAACTACAACCAACTTCATTTACTTAGAATCCATAAATGGACATTCCACCGTCAACCAATAACGTCTGACCCGTTATGTATCCCGCTGCATCTGATGCCAGGAATACAACCGGCCCTACCACTTCTTCGAGTTCTCCCACTCGCTGTAGCGGTGTACGGCTGACAATTTCCTGCAAATACTGGGGATCATCCAGCAGTTTTTCAGTCAGAGGTGTTCGGAAATACCATGGCCCTACTGAATTGACACGGATTCCATACTTGCCCCATTCCAGTGCGAGCACTTTGGTCATATGAATTAACGCAGCTTTGGTCGCGCCATATACAACCCCTGTCCGTAAAGCCGTGTGACCGCCTACCGAAGAGATGTTAATGATCTTCCCAGTCCCACGTTCTTTCATATGCAGACCCGCCAACTGCGAAGCGAAGAAAGCCGATTTTAAGTTTGTCTGCATGATGGTCTCCCACTGCTCGTCCGTTACTTCAAGTGCTGGTGTCCGTATGTTCATACCTGCGTTATTCACCAGAATGTCCAGACTACCCATCTCCGAGATTGCCTCTTGAAACGACTCTTCCATTTGTTCTTTTGATGTCACATCCGCAGTCAGAGCGAGCGCTTTACGCCCTGTCTGTTCATAGATGTAGGCGGCTGTCTCCTCAATTTCTTTCATCGTTCGGGATACAAGTACAACGTCACTGCCTGACTGGGCAAGTCCAATCGCAATTGCTTTTCCGATCCCTCTCCCTGCACCTGTCACCAGTGCTGTCTGTCCATCGAGATGGAATGTGGGTACGTTCATGTCACTCACTCCTTCATCAGATTCTTTATTTCAGCATTCAAGCAGAATGCTTTATATGTAGGTAAACCCCGATGGGAATCAGGTTACAAAATACTGGCTTGGATTGCCTAGCTCCGGATGGAACTTTTCTCGAAAGCGGCCTCCGGTATAATCTCCTATAATTTTTCGCCAGAATGCCTGTGCAATAACATTGTTACGAACCTGGGTCACTTTCCATCTTCCTGGAAAACGTTTGAACAGCTCATATGCTGCCCGAGTGCCCACCCCACTACGCCGATATTTTTGCATCACAAAAAACTCAGTCAAATAGTAGTCATTATCCTTACTACCAGGCTCCAATTTCTCCACCAGAGCAAACCCTGCAGGTGCCCCATCACTTGTAATCAAAAAAGGAAACTTGCGGTCCTTTTCTGCCCAGAATGCCTCCAGACCGGGATATTCCGGAAAAATGCCGTTACTGTCCACATCAATATTCAGGTATTTAGTAAAATCATATAAATAAAATTGCATTAAATGCCGAATCACCTGACTGCGTTCCCGGGGAACCAGTTCTATTTTCATATTCATCCGGTTCACCTCCTCTGCTCTACGTATACTAATTACTTTAAAGGTTTACGCGCCGAAGGGCAAGGAAGCATACCCTACTTACTGCCTGCTTTGGTGAACAAGCTGTGAGCATGTAAATTATGGTACACTAGAGCATAGAATACTATTAAATTGAATATTAATCTTATATGTTTTTCACATGGAGGTGTCGAACTTGACCAACGTGCAAAAAGAGATTGATCGACGCAAGCTGGATGACAAACTACCTTCCATGCCTTGGTTCGTTCAGCAATTCATGGACTACAAACTGCCTGACCTGTCCCCCTCTACCCTGCTCGAATATCTGAGAGATTACGAAGCTTTCTTCGGATGGTTGCGAGCAGAGGGGCTATCCGAGGCAAGCTCTAATAAAGAAGTTACCTTGACTGAACTGGAAGTCCTTCGCATGGATTCGGTTACCGCCTATCGGTTATTTCTTACAACCAAACGGGAAGGAACCAATTCCAGAATTACCGTATCTCGCAAACTCTCTTCCCTTCGCTCCCTTTTTCATTACCTGAGCCAAATTGCGGAAGATGAAGACTTTTATCCTTTGCTGAAGCGGAACATTATGGCCAAAATCGAGATCAAGCGTACCCATAAACCCAAGGACACCGCTGCCAAACTCAAAGGTAAAATCCTGGAGGAAGAGGAACTGCTGGAATTTATCGGCTATATCCTTGAAGGTTACGCTGTTGATATGGAAAAGAACAAGCAGGCCCTGTACTCCCATGAAATCAACAAAGAACGGGACGCCTGCATTGCCAGCCTGATCCTCAATTCAGGTTTACGGGTGTCGGAAGTTGTGAACCTGAACGTCGATGATCTCGATCTGAACAACAAACTCTTGTATGTTTATCGCAAAGGTAATAATGATGAGACGTACAAAACACCCGTTTATTTCAGGGAACAGGCCAAGGACGAACTCGCGACTTATATGAACCTGCGGCAATCACGTTACCGTACGCCCAAGCGGGAGAAAGGTCTGTTCATTGCTTTGCGTAACGGAGATTCAGAAGGCAGTCGAATGACCAAAAGAGCGATCCAGGCTATGATCATGAAATACGCCAAACGTTTTGGCAAACCATTCTTGACCGTGCACAAATTACGCCACTCATTCGCAACCGACTATTATTTGCAAAATGATATTTACAAAACAAAAGAGCAGCTTGGACACGCTTCTACGGAAACGACCGAGATCTATGCTCACCTTACCGACAAAACGATGTCCGAAGCCATCGAACGTCGTACCGACGAAGGGATGTAACATCCCGAACATAATAAAAGCAGCAAACCGCATCAAGGATTTCGATCCGAGAAAGGTCTGCTGCTTTTTTGTTTCTTTTGCATCATTCAAGGAGAAGAGTACAAGCAGAAATGATTTAGTTTACATAATAAAAATTACGTTATATTCAAAGGGGATCAATCACGCTCTCTGTACATTCAATCATGTGTAAAGACCATAATATCCCACTTCTTGACGTTTCCACGATTAGACTTCACCATTCTGCCTTCACTTGCTTTCAACCATTGCTAACAACGCTTTGGCTATATCCTCCGTTTCATGAACCGAGTACCATGTTATATCTCTGCTTACGGTGCTCCGCTCTATAAACTGCTCTGAAGGTAACCATGAGATTATACCCACTACCCCTTTAAGCTGATCAATCAAGGTCAGATCCTTCTCTTCTCGAACCATCACGAATTTGGGATAAGAAGCATCCTTGAATCCTTCAACAACAATCCAATCATAATCCGATAGATAGCTCAGCATATCCTCCAGCTTGGTTGCCTGTCGCTCCATAATCGCAGTACGTTTCTCTGACATAACAACCACCGCCGAGGCCCCAGACTCTCCAAATCGATAAGAATCCGTTCCTTCTTGATCCATCTCAAAATGGTCATGTCCATCATGCTTAATTGCTGCTACTTTAAGTCCCATAGAAGAAAAGTGCCCGATCAGCGCGGCTGTCAGGGTTGTCTTGCCCGTGTTTTTGTATCCAACAATCTGTATGATATGTGGCTTTGCATCACTCATTGTAGTCATCTACCACTACCTCACATGACCTGAGGGCAGTTTGAGAATACGTACCTGCTCACCCGCAGGAATGCCTTTTTTCTCAGGTGGAACAACAATCAGGCAATCACTGTCCTTAATGGTGATCATCACACTGGATTCATCTACACGGGCGGCAGCCGGTATTGCGTACACCATGCCGTTGCGGATCTCTGTGCGTCCACGTACGAACCGTGTAAAATTGTTTACTTTGGTGTACTCTTCTTCCAAGATCGCGGTCCATTCTTCCATATAAGGATGAGCATCCGCCTGCATGGAACGTATGGTTGGACGAACAAACAAACCAAAACCTACAAAACAAGCCCCCGGGTTACCCGAAAGTGCAAAAAGCAATTTATCTTTATATATAGCAGCTGTGGTCACACTGCCTGGTCGCATCGTCACTTTGTTAAACAACATCTCCACATGTTCTTCCAGCACAAGTTCACCCATAATATCATAATCCCCGACGGATACACCGCCTGTGGTCACCACGATATCATTATCTTGAATGGCTTCTTCCAGTTTGGCCCTTGCCGTATTCACATCGTCTGCAATAGAGCCGTACATCACAGGCTCTCCACCTGCTTCAACAACCAGAGAGCGCAGCATGTAACTGTTGCTATTCCGAATCCGACCTGGTTGTAATGGCTCTTCTACATCAAGCAATTCCGTACCGGTTGCGAATATCGCCACCTTTGGACGTTGAAATACGGGAACTTCTGCTATGCCAAAAGTAGCTAACACGGATTGCTCTCCTGCCCTGATGATCGTTCCTGCTTCGAGCAGTTGCTGTCCCTCTTGGACTTCCAGTCCGATTGGGGTGATGTTAGCACCCGACAATATGTGCCGTTTCAATGCAATCCACTGTTCTCCGTCCTCTACCTTGCTCTCAGTCATCTCCATCATGACCACCGCATCCGCACCTTCCGGAACCTGTGCACCGGTCATGATGCGAGCCGTCGTACCTGAAACAATGGTGTGATCCGAAGTGTAGCCGCAAGGAATTTCATCAATTACTCGAAACCAAACTTGATGATCACTCGATGCATCTATGGTATCTGTACTTATAATCGCGAATCCATCCATACCCGATCTCCGGAAGAATGGATACGGATGGGGTGCCTGAATCGTCTCTGCAAGTGTGCGGCCATGAGCAGATTCAAGATGAACTTTCTCTATGGAGCCTACAGTAACTCTTGCAGCTATTTTGGCCTGGGCATCCGGTACCTGTACAGCTGTACGATTGAATTTGGCAGTTGTCATATCATGTGAATGTGAGTTCATTTTCAAAAGTATTTTTACCTCCTAAAGACTATCATCCTTTAAGAAAGTGTAGCCCGAATATTGTAAGATAACAAGTACATCACTTATTGAATCCTGTGACAAAATCTTATTTCTTACAGGTGTAACATTCCTTGATCTATATTCAACATGAAAGGCATCTTGTCTGCCCATAATATAAGTGACAAAGGGAGGCGATGATCATAAGTAATCGATGTGAATTATGCGGAAGAGAACCTGTGAACACGACCGTTCATCATCTGACACCCAAAGAAATGGGCGGAACATTTCTACCAACGGCCAACCTGTGCATCCCCTGTCACAAACAGATTCATTCGCTATACACCAATCGCGACATTGTAACCCTTGGTCTCACTGATCTGCAATCCTTGAGACAGGATGAACGAATGATTCCATTTATCCGCTGGATTCGCAAACAACCTGCTACAACGATTCCCCGCGTACACAAGTCCAATCATGTTCGCAAGTCGTAAAGAAAAAAGAACAGCTCCAAGGTAAATGCGCGGATAGAGATAAATCCGTCATACCTTTTCCTGTTCTTTTTGGATTGAACTATATGTTGGGCAGCCAAGCTTATAATTAAATCATTATCTTCGCCTCTTAATTCGGCCGCCGCCCACTCTGGTTTTTGGTTTTTTGTAGGATTTCTTAGGTGAATCAAACAGCCCACCACTGCTCTTGTTGCGATCAATGGTTCCCTTGCTCTGATCCTTGTTGCGGTTGAATAATCCTCCGCCAGATCCCACGCTTGAATCTTTATCGCTTCCGCGCCTTGTAATCGTACCTTTCCGATCAACAGTAATAGGTGGAGCAAGCTTCTTGTCATTACTTGTTGGTGCACGATAAGATCCTGCACTCGGTTTATACGTATCTTTATTGGTGTATCCCCGATAGTTGCCATAACCTCGCCCGCCAAAAGAATCGAACAAATTACCAATTAATGTAGCGGTGAGGTAACCTTGTAAAAAAGATGAATCGTAGTTCTGCCGAACATATTCCTTGGAGTCCACCTCAACCAAGGTATCCTCCGGCTTGTTCGGGTCTTGTTGCAGGTGATAATACTCGTCCTGATACACGAGGAACATACGCTCTGTGTTCTCTGCCGAGATCTGATCCGGTTGCCGCTGGTCAGACAATTCCTGAGCCACTTCCGGAACGGTACGGTCCGAAGCCCGGTACACATAGGACGTTGAGTTACCACTGCCGTTAACCGATTCAAGCGGATAGGTGTCCTGAACAGAAGGTGCTGCTCCGCACGCGGACAACAGAGACATGACAAGGCTGAGGACCAGCATTAATTTTAATCCATGTGCCAAGCGTTTTTTCATTGGAACCTCTCCTAGCTCGAACGAATCACTTTGATATCCGCAGGAAGAATGGACTCACCCTCATACAGTGTAAATCTTCTGTCTTGCCACTCCACGCGAAGAAGCATATTATCATCCGACTGATACTGCCATACCAATTGTTCTCCAGCCTGGCCATATGGAGTTCTACCTGCCGTTGATACCATGCCTCCATACTCTTCCTCCAGATGATATGCGCGTCCATCCAGGTCCAGCAATGTAGGCACCTCATCAGGCGCATCAAGCCTGCCATCAATTGGTGTATATAGGGCGTAACGTGTGAGTTCCCGTTCTTCGATATGCAAATATCGAAATGCGGTACCATCCTGTAGCGTGAGCACAACTGCATTTCGAGCACGATTTTGTACCCGACCAACGACTTCATAAGTGACCAGAGAAACCTCACAGATATCACCAGGTGCAAGCTGAAGCATCGTTTTCTCTGCCTGCGGTGGTTCAGGTTTCGTTAGTATTCCTTTAATTCGTTTCCATACACTCATGAGAATTACTCCTGTTCCTTATCTTATAAACAAGCTGCAATAATCAGTGCGCCCACGATATGTAAAGCGCCAGAGAACAATCCGTACCCTGTCTTCCCTTGCTGAATTCCCGTATCCAGATCCAGATTGGCCCATTTGCGAATCATAAAGTGTACAACACTCTCCAGAATCAACAAAATGATAAAGGATACAACGGAGACCAGCAGTGCTTCTCCCAGGTGACCGGCCGTAGAAATGGACGTAGCGAGTACATATCCTTGTGCAAATAATTTCATAACCATACGTGTAGTAACGGCCATATTTCCGGCCTTAACTTCAGCAAAATCCTTATATTTCGTGAACAGTGAACCAACATACATCAGCACAAACAGCAAAACCGAACCAGATCCGGTCCAGACCAGCATCGCCAAAATGTTCAAATCCATTTACACAGCCCCCACTTATCAACATGAACCGCATTTAAAAGCGAAGGAGAAATACTCTTCTCCTCCGCTGGTTAACCTTGCTGACAACCAAGGTATTAGTTCTTATTATCGTACTGTTTCATCAATGCTGCGAGTTCGTCTTCAACAGCCTGATCTTTACCCAACTTCTCGAACTCTTCATCCAAAGATTTTCCTTTGGAAGACATTTCGTTACTTGCTTCGGCCTGTGCTTCCATCTGCATCATTTTCTCTTCCATACGCTTCATACCAGCACTTGCGGTATCAGAGCCAAACCCATTCAACGCTTTGTTGATTTCCGTTTGGGCTTTTGCTGCATTGTAACGCGCTACCAGTGTTTCGCGTTTGTTCTTCATTTGAGTCAGTTGCTTACGCATCTCGTCGAGCTTGCCACGCAGGTTATCTGCAGAAGCCTTGTTTTGATCATAGCTGGTTTTGTACTCAGCCATCTTCTCTTCAGCAGCCTTTTTCTCTTCCAGGGCACGTCGAGCCAAATCCAGATTCTGAGCACGTGCCGCCGTATGCGCCTGCTCTTCACGTTTCTTCACAAGAGCTTCCTGCTCTTCGAATAACTGCTTGAATTTCTTCTCAATGGCGATCTGTTGCGCTACTGCTTTCTCCGCATCTTCCAAATCCTCTTGCATGTCACGGATATATTGGTCCGTCATCTTGATTGGATCTTCCGCCTTGTCAATAATGGCGTTGATGTTAGACATGGTTAGATCACGCAAACGTTTGAAAATGGACATTATGTTATTCCTCCTAGTCGATATTACATCGTATATAAACATACATACGTAACAATCTACAACTCGTTTCAATTTTAGCAAATAAAATCAAAACATTGAATGGTTCTTATGTCAGGAAGATCGTTTATCTTTGTTCAGATGATCCTCCATCAACCTCTCTGCAGTCTGCACGATTTCGTCGATCTGCATCCGCGTGATGGAATCAAAATGGATACCCATGATCACCGTAACGGTTACTTTCAGCTGCAGGGCAGCCTTTCGGGCAAGTCGCTCACACAGCTCTTGTTCCTTATGCCCAGGAATATGTACCGTCGTCCCGCTTACGCGCTCATGATCCACGTAGAACGTGGCTACGGCGCCAATATGCGCCTTTCCTCCGGTAACGAGAAAAACCTTATCCTCTCCTGCTTCAATCACTTGTAAACGTATGGATTTCAAATCATATGTACTCATATCCTATCCACCTATCCTTTTCTATATGTTATATATGGAGGAATTATGGCTATCATAAGATAAATCCGCAATGAAACTTCTCACACTGCGCATATTTTATGGAACCCCCGGGCATACCAAGGAGAACGTCATTTTGGAAAAGGAGGCCGTTATTATGCGCGTACGCCTCATTATGCTGATGGTTATCGTTATTTTTCTCGGAGGATCTCATGCTCCAGTTTCAGCGCGGGATGTTTCAAGCCCGCCAAGTGAATACGTATCAGGTTCGGATTCTGCTGGAGAAGAACAACTGACATTGGGACAGTTACGTCAAAAATATGCCGATACGTTCAAAACCAATGGTCCTTCAACAAAAAAGGTTGCACTGACTTTTGATGATGTACCTGATCCACGGTTTACTCCACAAGTGCTGGATGTATTGAAGAAATACAATGTCAGAGCTACATTCTTCATCGTGGGTAGTCGTGCTGAGAAACATCCGGATCTGGTGAAACGCATCGTTAAGGAAGGGCATATGGTTGGTAATCACAGCTACAATCATCCTGAATTCAGTAAGCTGTCGATGAATGCCTTTCGTAAACAAATTCTACATACCGGAGATATTATTCAACGTTTGGCGGGATATACGCCCAAGATGATTCGGCCACCTTATGGAGACATTAATGAAGAACAGCTGAGATGGGCTGCCAAACAACACTATAGCATTGTGAACTGGAACGTAGACTCCCTGGACTGGAAAGGCCTTTCAAAGGAACAAGTGAAAGATAACATCCTGTCTGCCGTGAAACCTGGCTCCATCGTTCTGCAACATGCTGGAGGCGGTGTAGGATCAAATCTGAACGGTACGATTGAGGCTCTGCCTGAAATTATTGAGGAACTACGTAAACGGGGATATGAACTGGTCACTTTGGACGAAATGCTGGGATTGCCAAAGGCCAAAGATTAGGATGACCGTGATAACAAATAATGAGAATATTAAAAGGGTGCTGTTCAATCGCGAATTAGCGACTGGCAGACACCCTGTTTGAATTCATTTTAAATGTTATTTTCTCTCTACTTCAGAATGTACAGCTCGATATCCTGAAAACCAAATGAGCTTACAGACTGTTTGCTACCCGGGATAAAGATATCAATCCGGTGACCCTTGATTGCACTGCCCACATCACGTGCTGTGGCTACAAAAGCTTGTTTTGGCAATCCTGGATGGCTGTGACCAGTTACCAGTACTTTAGTTCCAAGTGGAATCACACTTGGATCAACTGCAATCGTACCCAGTTCAAGGTCATTCCCGAAATAATCGACTGCACCCCAGCCTCCATTTTCAGACGGATCTGCAGAGTATGCCGTTGCTTTTACGTTCACAGCTTTGCTGTAATCGAATGTCTTACCCCAGGCTTGAACCACTTTGTTATCTGCGTTAACGTCCAAACTTGCTGTGGTAACCGTTTTGGCTGGGGTCTTGCTCTCCGTTGCCGCAGCGGCTGCAACATTGTTTGCCTTACCGGGAATCGTAATTTTCAAACCACCATAAATGTTGTAAGCCGAAATGTCGTTGTTTGCTTTAACCAACGTGTTGAGTGCTACTCCATATTGTTTTGATAAGGTGTAGAAGGTATCCCCTTCTTTGGCCACATGAACTGAATCGGCGTGAGCCGGAACGGCTTGAATGAGCATTGCTGTTGTCATTAATGCTACTGCTGTTTTGGCTATACGTTTCTTGTTAATCATGGTCTTCCTCCCTCATTGTGCCTGCGAAGTTAGTTGTCGGATTCGGATGAGGAGCCCACCCTATAGGTTATTCGTTACATTTGAAACGTTATGTACCCAATTCACCCCAAGCAGTGTGCCGTAGATCTTCCCCCTGCACAATCTGCATCGTTACATCCCCCGCACTCCCTGTCCGGAAGTTTCGGCAGAGTTCAATATATCACAATTTTGTAACCTGAACTTGTAGTAATTCTTACCAAATGGTTTTTAGCATGTAAGCATTTGTAAGAATACTGGTTAATTCAGAAAATTTGGTTGACCCGATTCCTTTACATTTGGTAACAGAATAGTTACTTTTCCGAATCCATACGTCATTATTATCCATAAAAAATAGCGTTACCGACTCGAAGTCAGTAACGCTATTTGATCACATCGTTTAGAGTACTTTCGCAAGAAAATCACGTGTACGTGAATTTTTGGGTGCTCCAAACACCTCATCAGGTGTTCCCTCTTCCACAATAACCCCGCCATCCATGAACAGGATTCGGTCTCCCACTTCACGTGCAAAACCCATCTCATGTGTTACGATGACCATCGTCATCCCGCCTTCTGCAAGACGTTTCATGACATCCAGCACTTCGCCGACCATCTCAGGGTCCAGTGCCGACGTAGGCTCGTCAAACAGCATCACATGCGGCTGCATGGCCAATGCTCTAGCAATGGCGATCCGCTGCTTCTGTCCACCAGACAGCTGATTCGGGAATGTATCTTTTTTATCGTACAAGCCCACGGTGTTAAGCAGATCAGCGGCGATTTTCTCCGCTTCCTGAGTGGATTGTTTCTTCACTCTAATTGGAGCAATCGTAATGTTTTGCTCTACCGTTTTGTGTGGGAACAGGTTGAAGTGCTGGAACACCATGCCCATTTTCTCACGAGTTGCGTTAATGTTATGCTTGGGGTCCGTGATTGACACGCCTTCAAAATCAATCTCTCCTGAGGTAGGCTGTTCCAGCAGATTCAAACAACGCAAGAAAGTACTTTTACCTGAACCGGAAGGACCGATGACCACGACAACCTCACCTTTGCCAATCGTCACGTTTATGCCCTTAAGCACATCGTTATTTCCATAAGATTTGTGTAATTGTCTAACGTCTATCACTTGCACTCAACTTCCTTTCCAGTCGTCCCAGCAGCTTGGACAAAATGAACGTCATTACAAAGTAGATGGCTGCTGCAATCAAAAATGGACTCAAGCCTTGGTACGTAATGTTCTTGACTACACTTGCCTGATACATAATATCCACCATACCGATAACTGAGATAATAGAGGATTCTTTAATGATAGTTATGAATTCATTACCGATCGCTGGTAATACAGCTTTGAAGGCTTGTGGCAATATGATATAACGCATCGCGGCGCCTCTTCCCATACCTAATGAACGCGCTGCCTCCAACTGACCACGATCCACACCTTGGATACCTGCACGGAAAATCTCCGCCAGATACGCACCACTATTAATGGAAAGCGTGATAATACCTGCCTGAAGGGCAGTGAAGTTAATGCCAAAGCTCAGGGAAAAACCATAGTAAATAATCATCAATTGTACCAGCATCGGTGTGCCACGGATCACTTCAACGTAAGCCGTACCGATCCAGCGCAAGATTGCAGCGTCATGCAAACGGAACAAACAGATGATCAATCCAATAATTACCCCGAAGATAACCCCAAGTGCAGACAACAGAAGTGTGTATCCTACACCTGTAGCATAGAAACTTTTGTACTCCCAGAATACTTGGAAAATATTTTGTGATTTGTTCGCTTTATCCGCCATCAAGAGGCTGGCGTCCGTCACCATCTGATTGATTTTATCTTCACTTTTCAGTCGCTCCAGTGTTCCATTTACTGCAGCTAGCAGCTCGGTATTACCTTTACGAATCCCAATTGCCGCTTCTGCTTGCTCTTCGTCCGGAACAGCAGCAGCAAGTCCAATGATATCGTCCAGATAACCTACAGCAACGGTATCTTCAACGATTGCCGCGTCAATGCGTTTTGTTTGCAGTTGAAGCACGATATCCGAGATTTTATCCAGCGCAGTAAGCTTCGCTCCTGGAATGCTCTGTCCGATCGTTTCCTGAATGGAGCCTTTCTGAACACCAATCTTCGCATTTTCAAGTTCTGCCATAGTTGGATATTTGTCTTTATCCACATTGCGAACCATAATCACTTGTTTTGATTTATAATAGGTGTCGGAAAAATCGATACTTTTCTTCCGCTCATCCGTCGGCGTCATACCTGAAATCACCAGATCAACACGCCCGCTCTGCAATGAAGGCAGAAGACCGTCGAAGCCCATATCCTCAATCACAAGCTCAGCGCCAAGATCTTTGGCAATCTCTTTGGCGATCTCAATATCGAAGCCGACGATTTCATCTTTGCCATTAATCACTTTATGGAATTCATATGGTGCAAAATCGGCACTTGTACCGAGCACCAGCTTTTTACTGCTTGAATTATCTGTAGTTCCACTTGCAAGTGCCACAGGAACGGCAGTCGTCAGCAGAATAACAAAGGTCAACAGCATCATGGTGTAACGACTTATTAATTTCAACCTTTTTCTCTCCCCTTACAATACTTTGTATGCTTCTCATGTTGATGACTGAGTCATTATAAAGTACAATGCATGATTATGCAATGCATTTTGACAATACAAATCTTGACTTGTTTCTGAAAAAAATAAAGCAAACATGATATAATCAATGAATTATTTTCATTTTTGCATAAGGAGTTTACTAATGACAGCTAACAAATCACAATTTCTGACGGTTATTGATCAATATGCTTCCCGTTTTAAAGCCATTTCATCATATATCGGTGCCAACCCCGAACTGGGAAATGAAGAGTATCTCGCTTCTGCCCGTTTGAAAGAAGAACTGCTCTTCCACGGTTTCACTGTAGAGGCTCCAATCCTCGGTCTGGAGACAGCCTTTATCGGAACCTATTCAGCCGCCAAACCCGGCCCTACCATTGCTTTATTGTGCGAATATGACGCCTTGCCGGAGATCGGTCACGCTTGTGGTCACCATCTGATCTGTATGATGAGTCTTGGGGCCGCTGTTGGGCTAAAATCTATTCTGGATGAAGTAGGTGGAACCATTAAAGTGTTTGGTACCCCCGCTGAAGAGACACGTGGTGCCAAAGTTCCGATGGCTGAAGCAGGTTTGTTCGATGACTGTGATGTCGCTCTCATGGCGCATCCATATTATGCCTACGAAAAGTCAGGCAGCTCGCTGGCTATTGATGCAGTGCAATTTGAATTCCATGGCCGATCTTCACATGCTGCTGCAAGTCCGCACGAAGGCATTAATGCACTTGATGCCGTCATTCAAACGTACAACGGAATCAATGCATTCCGGCAACAAGTGAAAAGCACCGTGCGCATTCATGGTGTGATCAACAACGGAGGTCAGGCAGCAAATATCATTCCTGACTATGCTTCTGCGCAATTTTATGTACGGGCAGCAACTCGCAAAGAACTGAATATCCTCACAGAACGTGTGATTCAGATCGCTGAAGGTTCTGCTCTCCAGACAGGTTGCAAGCTGGTGACATCCAACTATGAAACGTCCTATGACGAGATGGTTACCAATGAAGCATTCTCAGCTGCGTTTAGTCAAAATCTGATGGAACTTGGGATCCCGCAAGAAGAGATTGTGAGTGGTAATGATCACGGCTCTATGGACATCGGTAACGTTTCCCTGAAATGTCCTGCAATTCATCCCTACATTCGTGTTGTAGACGAGGTGCATACACTGCACTCCATAGCATTCCGTGACCTTGCACTTCAGGAGCGTGCGCTGGATGGCATGATTCTGGGAGCCAAGGCACTTGCAACAACAGCCTATGACGTACTGAGCCAGCCAGAGCTGCTTCAAACCATCCGCACGGAGTTCGAGCAAACTATTCGCTAAAATTCACTTTCAACATGATATAGGGGTGCCCTGAACAATCTTGAATTCCAAGCTGTTCAGGGCACCCTTTTTTCTAAATTAGCTGTAAGTATATTCAGCACAAAGCTGGAAATGCTGTGAAAGAAACCTTTGAAAACGATGAAAATAATACATTATATTACAGTAAATGTGATTCGTTTGCTGGCTAACTTGGTTAATTATAACTATAAGCGCGTGTTCTAAAGACCGGTTTTCATAACTTATCCTATATTCAGGAGGTGCTGTCATGCTGCTCGAAGCCATGTATCATGTTCCTCGTGACAAATGGGCTTATGCTTATAATTCGTCTACCATACATCTGCGCGTACGAACCAAACGTAATGATGTGCAATACGTGACTGCACTGACCGGAGATAAGTACGATTGGAATGGAACGTACAAGGAAATTCAATTGGAGAAGGCTGCTTCGGATAACATGTTTGATTATTGGGAAGCTGCCGTCAAGCCACAATTCAAACGTCTCACCTATATATTTCGGATAACTGCCGGTTCAGAAGATGTTTTTCTTGCGGATAACGGAATTCATTATGAGATCCCCTATCCAACTGGAGGATATTATGAGTTCTCGTATATACATGAAATTGATGTGTTTAAGGTGCCCGAGTGGGCCAAAGAAGCCGTCTTTTATCAGATCATGACGGAACGGTTTGCTAATGGAGATCCTAAGCTGAATCCAAAAGAAACGCATGACTGGGGTGGCAAACCTGAGTTGGACAATTATTTTGGTGGAGATCTGCAAGGTGTGCTGGATCATCTGTATGACCTAACTGAACTTGGCGTGAACGCCATTTACTTTACCCCGTTATTCCAGGCCAATTCCTACCACAAATACGACACGATTGATTATAAAAAAGTCGACCCCCATTTCGGTGATAATGCCCTGCTTAAACAATTGACAGAAGAATGTCATCGCCTGGGTATACGTGTCATGCTTGACGCGGTGTTTAACCATTGCAGCGAAGACTTCCCTCCTTTTCAAGACGTTCTCCAGAATGGAAAAAACTCTAAGTATGCCGATTGGTTCCACATCAATGAATATCCGGTTCAGATCAAGGATGGTATACCAACCTACGATACATTTGGGTTCTATGGCAACATGCCCAAGTTCAATACAGCCAACCCTGAGGTTAAGTCATATCTACTTGATGTAGCTGAGTACTGGATCAAGGAAATTAAGCTGGATGGGTGGCGACTGGATGTAGCGAATGAAGTGGACAACCATTTCTGGCGTGATTTTCGCAAGATTGTTAAGGCAGCGAACCCTGAAGCCTATATTGTTGGTGAAGTATGGAGCGACTCCTTGACCTGGCTTATGGGAGATCAATTTGATTCCGTCATGAATTATCCATTTGCCGACAAAGTGCTTCAGTTCTTCTGTGGTTCAATGGATGGTTATAACTTTGCCAACGAGATGGGTTCACTGATTATGCGCTATCCGCAACAAACCAACGAAGTGATCTTTAATATGCTGTGCAGCCACGATACCCTACGACTGCTCACCCGGTTAGGAGAAGACAAACGACGATTAAAATTGTCGGTAGTATTTCTTTTCACCTATATCGGTACACCTTGTATCTTCTACGGCGACGAAGTTGGGATTAGTGGTGATGCTGACCCGGATTGTCGAAAATGTATGGAATGGGACCCGGCCAAGCAAGACAGAGAATTGTATGATTTCTATCGTCTGATGATTGATTTACGCAAAAGTAATGAAGCCCTGCGCAAAGGACGCTTCCGATTCCTCAAGGCTGATCACAATGATCCCTGTATCGTCTACGAGCGTGTGGATGACAACCTTCACTTTACCGTATGGATGAACAATACACCTCAAGATCGAACGCTTTCTCATCCCATGGAAACAAAAGACTGGAAAGATGCATTAACTGAAGAGCCTGTGTTTCCAGCCGATGGAATGATGAACATTAAGCTTGACCCCTATGGGTATCGCATTTTGTACAGACAGCTTGATCCGGCAACTATCCAACACAACTGAGGTTTAAATTCTAAACAGTCATATAAAAGAAAAGAAAAACACTTCCACCGTCTCAGATGATACTTCATTCTGAACTTTGGAAGTGTTTTTTTGGATGAGAAAAAGCCACAGCATCATATGCTGTGACTCATTCAAGACTACATCAATTTACAGGGTCAAGTGTGATCCGACGATAAATATCCATATATTCTTCAGCTGAGACATTCCAGCTGTATTCTCCGCCCATTGCATTTTTCACAATTTTCTTCCAGTGTTCTGGCTGTTTGTAGATCTCCTCAGCACGCCGAATGGTACTCATCATGTCATGTGCGTTAAAGCTTGTGAATGAGAAACCATTCCCTTCTCCAGTAAACTCATTGTATGCCTGCACAGTGTCGTTCAGACCGCCTGTTTCCCTTACGAGAGGCACACTACCGTACCGCAGAGCCAGTAACTGACTAATACCACACGGTTCGAATCTGGACGGCATCAGGAAGATATCACTGCCTGCATAAAACCGACGGGATAATCCGTCGTTGAACTTGATCTGTGCAGACATTTTAAGTGGATAACGATTCGCGGCTTCACGGAACCAATGTTCATAGGACTGCTCCCCTGTTCCAAGTACAGCGAATTGAATATCATCATAATACAACAATTCATCCAGGATACGGCAGACCAAGTCAAGTCCTTTGGAATCCACAAGCCTTGTGACCATGACCATAAGAGGTACATCAGGACGAACAGGAAGTCCAAGTTCCTTTTGCAGCTCAATTTTGTTTTCCGTTTTCTTGGACAGACTTGTTCTGTATTTCACCGGGATCTTGGTGTCTGTAGCCGGGTTGTAGCTCTTGGTATCAATGCCATTTACAATCCCGCTGAATCGATCTCCAAGTGAACTAAGCAGTCCGTCCAGACCGTATCCGTAATAAGATGTTTTCACTTCCTGTGCGTAAGTTGGACTAACGGTTGTTACATGGTCAGCGTAGACAATTCCAGCCTTCAAGAAATTGACGTTACCGTAATATTCGGCTCCATCCACGGTGAAATATCGATCGTCCAGCTCAAGGATATCACTGAATAACTCATGCGGGAATACCCCTTGGTACAACAAGTTATGTATGGTGAATACCGTACGAATATCACTGTAGAATGAATCATGTCTGTAATGGGCTTCAAGCACCAAAGGAATCATTCCTGCATGCCAGTCATGACTGTGCAACACGTCAGGCTTGAACTCAATCTGTGGCAATACTTCGAGCACTGCACGGTTGAAGAAGGCGAAACGCTCGCCATCATCCATATAACCGTACACTCCATCACGCCCAAAATAATACTCATTATCCACAAAATAGACTGGAATCCCATCATGAACCAGCATTTCTATTCCACAATAGGGTCTGCGCCAGCCAAGAGGTACATCCGTTGTAATTACGGGCTGTAACGCGTCTTTATACTCATCGGGAATCCCCTTGTACTTAGGCATAATCACCCGCACATCTGCCCCGCTCTTCTTCAAAGCAAACGGGAGAGCACCGATTACGTCAGCAAGGCCTCCTGTTTTGATAAATGGATGTACTTCAGCAGCAGCAAATAGAATATTCATGCCTTTGTCCTCCTCTTCGGTTTGAGCGTGTTGCTTTCATTGTTATTCTTCGTTTTTGAACTGACGGAAGTTATACTCGCAGGTGATTCATCCGTTTTCCGACGTGTGTTCTTTTTTAGAATCACGATACTAAGCGGAGGCAATACCAATTCGAGACTATGCGGATGCCCATGAAAAGGAATCTTTTCGGTAGGCAGTTGCATATCATTAGTAATGCCTGAACCGCCGTAAACGGAATGGTCACTGTTCAGTACTTCGGTATACATACCGGGACGCATGACACCAATCCGGTAACGCTCCCGCTTGACCGGCTGAAAGTTAATGAGCACAAGGAGTGTATCCGCAGGTTTTTTTCCTTTGCGTACGTATGAAATGACACTCTGGTCCTGATCATCCGGAGTGATCCATTCATAACCGTCCAAGGAATGATCAAGCTCCCACAAAGCTTTTTCGCTCAAGTACAGGTTAGACAGCTCACGCTCAAACTTATGCAAATTGCGGTGACTGTCATAATCCAGCAAGAACCAATCCAGTTGATCCTCATCTTTCCATTCGATGAACTGGCCAAAGTCTCCACCCATAAACAACAGCTTTTTCCCTGGGAAAGTCATAAAATAGCCCAGAAAAGCACGCATGCCGGCAAATTTCTGCTCATAGGTTCCTGGCATCTTGTCGAGGAGTGACTTTTTGCCATGAACAACCTCGTCATGTGACAGAGGTAGCACATAATTTTCAGCAAAGGAGTATACGACCGGGAAAGTCAGCAAATGATGTTTGGAAGGACGCTCATGAAAATCAGATTCCATGTAATCAAGCGTATCGTTCATCCAGCCCATGTTCCATTTGTAGTTGAAACCCAGACCACCTTCATCTACAGGTAAAGTCACCATTGGCCATGCACTGGATTCTTCAGCCATCATCAATGCATAAGGGAAATATTTGAACACTGTCTCATTCAGCTGCTGCAAAAAGGCCACAGCTTCCTTGTTCTCAAGACCACCTTCATCATTGGTACGATATTGTCCTGGCTGCTTCTCAAAATCAAGCCGAAGCATACTCGTAACCGCATCAACACGGAGTCCGTCAAAATGATACATCTCCATCCAATATAAAGCATTGGAGATCAGAAATGAACGAATCTCAGGTTTCGAATAGTCAAAGCTAAGTGTGCCCCAGCCTGGCTTCTCTGCTAACATCGGATCTGCATACTCATACAAAGGCGTACCATCAAACATACGCAACCCATGAGCGTCTTTGGCAAAATGTGCAGGTACCCAATCCAGCAATACGCCAATCCCTGCCTGATGTAGTGTATCCACTAGATACATCAGATCTTTTGGATGCCCATAACGACTGGTTGGCGCATAAAACCCTGTGTTTTGGTAGCCCCACGAAAGGTCATATGGATGCTCACTGAGGGGCATCATTTCAACATGTGTATATTTCATTTCTAATAAGTAAGGAACAAGCAAATCAGCCATCTCGCGATAACTATAGAGGCTTCCGTCTTCTTTGCGCTTCCAGGTTCCCATGTGCATTTCGTAAATATGTAGAGGTTTGTTATACATGGCACGTTGTTTGCGTCTCCAGGCTCCATCATTCCATTTGTACCCTTCGATTGAACTGGTGACAGAGGCTGTCTGAGGTCGAACCTCTGCTTGAAACGCATATGGGTCCGCTTTGAGCAATTCTGTTCCATCTTCCGTTAATATACGGAACTTGTATAAAGTTCCTTCGCTAATTTCCGGAAAAAAACGACTCCAAAATCCTGATTCGGGTATCTTATATAAAGGTTCCTTTTCGCCTTTCCATTCATTGCGGTCCAGAGCCAGTCCTACTTCTACGGCATTTGGTGCCCACACGGTAAAGCGATACCCCCGAAGGCCATCGCAAGTCTCAGGCTGCGCGCCCAACATTCGATAACTGTGATGAAGGTTACCTTCATGAAATAAATAAATATGCTCCGGCAATATGTCCGGGTGTGCTAACGGTTGAATGGCCAAGAGATCACCTTCTTCTCAAGAAAATAGATATAACAGTAACCATTACCCCAGTCTAGCCAAGTTGAAAAGAAAAATGCGGTGGTTTAGAAAATGTTGTCTTTTTTCTGAATTTTTACAGTAACAATCGTTTCATCTGCTCTACTTTGCGTTAATGATGTACTACAATGCACAATATTTTGGGAGGGAAACGATTATGTTTAATAAAGATTGCATCGCTATGCTGTTGGCGGGAGGAGAAGGGAAGCGATTAGCCCCTTTAACCTCGAGTATCGCAAAACCCGCTGTACCGTTTGGCGGGCACTACCGGATCATCGATTTTCCTCTCAGTAACTGCGTAAACTCAGGGATCGATACTGTAGGAGTATTGACGCAGTACCAAGCGGAATCTTTACACGATCACATCGGTGGAGGAGAACCATGGGGACATGGCAACTCAAGTGAGGCAGGAATATCCTTGCTTCCATCTTATCATACAGGAAATGACGAATACTTGGGAACGGCGGATGCTATTTATAAAAATATCGACTATATTGATCAACAAAACCCCGAAAATGTTCTAATTTTGTCGGGTGACCATATTTATCATATGAATTATCGCGATATGTTGGAGGTTCATCAAGCCAATAATGCCGCAGCAACGATTTCAGTTATGGAAGTTCCATGGGATGAAGCACATCGCTTTGGGATCATGGCTGCCGATGCTGATTTGCGTGTAACCGAGTTTGCCGAGAAACCGGCTGAACCAAAAAGTAATCTGGCTTCAATGGGCATTTACATGTTCAAATGGGATTATCTGAAACGCCATCTGTTGGAAGATGCCGCTAATCCTGAATCCAGCCATGACTTCGGTAAAGATGTGATTCCTCAAATGTTGAACGAAAATAATCCCCTCTTTGTCTATAATTTTAATGGTTATTGGAAAGACGTAGGTACGGTTAAGAGCCTTTGGGATGCACATATGGATCTGTTACACAACGAGGAAGACTGGAGTCTGCAAAAAGAAAACTGGCCGATGTTTACTCGCGACTGGCGCTCCAAGCCAAGTGCTTACAAAGCAAGACATACAAAGATCGAACATGTTACTTCCATGATTCACGACTCTTGTGCAATCGAAGGTCGTTCAGAACGTTCCGTTATCTTCTGCGGTGCAGAAGTGGGTAAAGGCTCTGAGGTTAAAGACAGTGTTGTTATGCCTAACGCACGCATAGGCCGTGGGGTTCACATCGAACGTGCCATCATCGGTGAAGGTGCAATAATCAAGGACGGTGCAATCGTTAAAGGTACAGCAGATGAAATTGTGGTCGTTGGACCTAACGAGATCGTCTCTGCCAAACCGGCTGTCCGTACGCAACCTGTTCGTATGTTGAAAGAAGTATATGAGAAAAGTGGACGCCTGCGCACTGGCGAACTTTCTTCATAAGAATATGCAAAAAAGGTGAGCCTTGGATGGCTCACCTTTTTTTGTGTTGGTATGGATATTATAAAGCGTATATGCTCGATCATCAGATAGAAAAATCGCTTATCTTTTAAAACCTTAAGACTTTTCTAGATCTGATTTTGTATCGCTTGCTGTTCGCTCATCTGTGACTTCAGCATCACCAGATTGTGTTACAGATTCTTCTGGACCCATCTCCTCAGCCACAGCCGGTAACGTAACCGTAACGGTTGTCCCCGATCCGAGTTCACTCTGCATCGTGATCGTTCCCTCATGCAGTTCTACCAGTTCCTGCGTAATCGCAAGACCCAGCCCCGTTCCCCCATTTTGATGATTCACCTGGAAGAAACGGTCCCGTACTTTAATTAAATGTTCTTCACTAATTCCGATACCGGTGTCCTGAACAGCTGCAATGATCTGACCATTCTCCTCTTTGACCGACAAGAAGATCCAGGAATTCTCATGTGAAAATTTGATCGCATTGTCCACAACATTCAGGAAGACTTGTTTCAGTCGGTTACCGTCTCCATGGACATTATAAGCACGAGTCTCGTCCGTTTCCAACTTGAGATGGACCTGTTTTTGTTCCGCTTTGGCCCAGACATTCAACATCGTTTCCTGTACAATTTCACGAATGTTGACCGTTCCTTTGACCAGCTTCATCTGATTCTGCTGCAATTTGGAGAAATCCAGCATCTCTTCAACAAGTCCAATCAGTCGTTCGGTTTCCTTGGAGATAATACCCATACCGATACGGGTTTCTTCCGGATCATAACCACCTGAATCCAGTGTCTCGCTCCAGCCTTTGATACTGGTCAAAGGTGTTCTTAATTCATGTGAGATCGAAGAGATAAAATCATCCTTGATCTGATTACTCCGCACAATCTCATGTGCCATGAAGTTAAGTGTTGATGCCAATTCGCCCAGTTCGTGCTTATAATTCCCCTTAACCCTGACATCCAGCCGTCCTCTAGCCATTTGGGCAGATACTGCGGTGATGTTGTTAATTGGACGTACAATGGAATTTGCCATACCAATACTGATGATCAACACTATAGCAAGCACTCCAACACCGACGGCAGCGGCGAGTAGTCCCATATTCAACAGCTTTGAATTCACATCTTCAAGTGATGTCAGATATCGAATAACATAAGTATTTTCGCCGCCCAGATCAAACTTGTGTGAAACGGCCATGACGGATTCTCCAGTACCTGGTTGTCTTCCAATCCAGCGTCCCATATCCCCGTTCAGAGCCTGCATAATATCACTGGTTTGTAGCACAGCACGGTCAGATTCAAAAGCAGTTGAACTCGCCAATACGCGCCCGTTCAGATCCAAAATTTCCAATTCAGTATTGGACAATGCCAAGTTCACAAGGAGTCTAGACAGATTATTGCCATCCTCCGTAGTATTCTCACGAGCGATTGGCTCGAAAAAGTCCTTTGAATTAGAAATGTGGGTACTAATCGTATTGTAGATACTCTCATAATAATACCTTTGAACTGCCAACATAAATACGAATTCGACCAACAGCAGAGCGAGAAAAACTACAAAGAAATAATGTAGTACGATCTGCCGAGTAATGCCTTTTTTAATCATTGCTCCCGGCCCTTCCATTTGTACCCGTGACCCCATACTGTCTGCAGGTATTCGGGCTCGGAAGGATTGTTCTCAATTTTCTGACGCAGACGACGAATGTTGACATCCACAATTTTGGGATCACCCATGTACTCTTTTCCCCATACGTGATCTAACAATACATCGCGGCTGAGCGGTGTATTTTCTTTTTCCAGGAAAAACTGAATCAAGGAAAACTCCGTTGGAGTCAACTCAATGGCTTCATTCTGTTTTTTGAATTGCTTCGAGATCAGGTCCAGTGAAAATGGCCCGGACTGGAACGTAACCTTTGCCGCAGTTTCCCGATGCACGTTCACGCGGCGTAACAATGACTGAATACGTGCAATCAACTCTGTTGGGCTGAAAGGCTTGCTGACGTGATCATCTGCACCAACGGAGAGTGCATACACTTTATCCTGTTCCTGAACTTTGGCGGTCAGAAAGATGATGCCCAGACGTTCATTGGTTTCACGGATCCGTCGACACACCTCGAATCCATCAATACCTGGTACCATGACATCCAGCAGAGCCAGATCAATATCCGGTACTGTCTGCAGTATGCGAAGCGCTTCATGACCGTCACCCGCTTCAAGCACTTCGAATCCGTTTCTCTTTAAATTAATCACTATAAAACTGCGGATGGATTCTTCATCCTCAAGAATAAGTACTTTACTCATTAAGTTCTCCCTTTCTATTCAGCTGAGAAGTATTGCTCAGTGCATCTTTACCCGCCTCTGATTGTGCTACCCGTGAAGCAATAACCCGATCTTTGGTACGCGTAATTTCCTTCCAGCTTTTACCCTTCTCCTGTTCCCACTTGGAAAGGGTGAAATATTTGATCTCTGCTACGGTTTCGTCCGTATCAATCATTTTAAATCGAATATATTTTTCCTTCTCCGATTTGGTATCAATAGTGATCTTACCGTACCACTCTGGCTTGAGATTTAGATGGAATAAATCAGCATCATCTCGGAATTGGAATGAGACAAATTTCTTGCTATCTTTGCCATCCCACTGATAATAGGTGTAAAACCACAACCGAGAGTCAAATACGTAATGCTCCCAACCTTTTGGAGTCTCTTTGAGCCCAAACTCAATAATACCATCATTATCAACATCACCGCTTAAAATTTTGTCATCTCTATACGTTTGATCCGGTGATTTGAAAGCATTGACTAACTTGTTATCTTTAACATACATAATTTGCGAGAAGGAACTCCGATCATCCAGCTCGGCATCCAGTACAATGCCCATCTGTCCTTTGGCAATCTCTCCGCCCAGAGCATTATAAACTTCTTTAACGGTATAATCGGTCTGCACCCGATCAACTTCCTTGAAGCTGCCATCTTCGTACTGGTATAACGCAATCGTTGCAAAACCGCTGTTGTTCAGCGAAATGATAACAAAATCACTTTTACCATCTCCGCTCAAATCCAGCGTGTTCCCCTGCGCATCATCAATGATATATTGATTATACGGAACTCCACCCAAGACCTGCTCCAGTGCCCCGCCCTTGTAGGAATATGCAGTCAGGGCTTTCTGCTCCTGCAGGCTTACACCAAGAATAATATCCGGATTTCCGTCATTCGTAATATCCAATACTTTAAAGGATTGCAACTCATTTCCCGGCACATCAAAAGTAAGTTTTTTAACCCATGTGCCTCCCTGCTCTTCCAAAATCATGCCATGGATTCGCACATTCTCATTTGGTGTCTCATAAAAAACAATCGCTTCCCGAGTTCCATCCCCATTCAGGTCTTCCACCCGAATCATGCTAGTATTATTCATATCCTTGGGACGAATCAATGTACTCTCTGGCGGCAGTTTAACCTGAACCACGTTGTACAGTTTCTCCTTATCGGTGGACATCATTGGTTTTCTCATCAAACCCTTGGGGTCACTTATGACTGTGCATCCGCTTAGAACAGAACCAAGCATAATTGCCATAGTTCCTGCTGCTACAAAGCGTCCCCACCGTGAATTAAACAATCTCATCACTCTTTTCAATAGTTTAAATCTGGTTTTTTTCTTGCTGTGTCAGTCTTCGTCCACGAATATCAAAAGCAATCTTGCCTTCTGCCAATCCCCAGATCCGTGTGGCATGTTTCTCAGCAAGCTCAATAGGCAGTACTGCAATGACTGTTGCACGTTCTTCTTCACATAATTTGCGCAGCGTTTCCAGCACCGAATCTGCTGTGTGAGGGTCAAGACCAATCACTGGTTCATCCGCCAAAACGACTTTGGCACCGTGAGCAAGTGCTCTTGCAATAGCAACACGCTGCTTCTCGCCACCACTGAGCTTCTCTGCTATTTGATGTGCTTTATCAAGTAATCCCAATCCTTCGAGATAATCCATAGCACCCATATAATCATCGGAACGTACCATACCGGTTACCATTCTCCATACAGGAGTCTGACCCGATCGTCCGATTAATACATTTTTAAGAGCCGTACGTCTAGGAAATAATTCTGGATTTTGTTCCAAGTATGCCCATTCCCGTTTGATTTTCCGTTTTCCAGACCAGCCTTCTTTCAAAATCTCGGCGCCATCCACCGTAAACCGGCCGGAATCCCATTTTTCCATCATGGCCAAACATTTAAGCAACATGCTTTTACCGCTACCGCTTGAGCCAACTACAGCTATCATTTCACCCTGTTGCATATCAAATCGAATATCCCGTAGAACGGGAACGCGGTCCACGCCAACGGATTTACTCAAGTTCTCTACTCTGATCATCGCGATGTCTCCTCTTGTCCATGTTTTTCCCTACCACTAGTGTACTCGGAAATGGACATCAATTTCCATGCGAACACCAGCTTCTATTTTAACACAGATTCGAACTCAGGTTTACGACGAAATAATATACCTGCCAAGCCGAAAAGAAGGTACAGGATTCCGAGCAAGGTGAACATGCTTCCGGGTGAAATCCAGTTGATCATCTGACCACCCAGATTCGGTCCAATAATACTTCCAATCGTGAAATGAAAGGAAGCCACAACGTTGGCTGCAGGCAGCAACAATTTAGGTAAAATATCTGCGGCATAGGCCAGGCCCAGTGAGAAAAAGGAGCCGACCAGGCCGCCTGCGATTGTTAACAATACAAGCGTCCACCAGAAATGCGTACCTGCGACTGGAACCAGCATGAAGATGATTCCTCCACTGATGCCCGCAAACATCAATATCTTCTTCCGCCCATATCGGTCACTCATCATCCCGAGTGGCAATTGAAGGAACAAACCTCCAATCCCGATAAAAGGAAGCAACGACGAAATCTGATTGGTATCAAATCCAATACGCAGCCCATACACGGGGAAGTTACTATTCATACCTGCTTCCATATATCCGTATAAGAGTGCTGGTAAAAGTGCATACCAGGCCCATGCCAGACTTCGACGGAAACGACGTTCCGGCAATTGGCCATGCTCTGCTTTTTCCGGTTTTGTATCCGGAAGCTTCATTAATACCAGTATGAGCACTGCTGCTATACAGATGAACAAAACCCAGAAAGGGACAGCATAACCGAAGCCAAGCAGCTTAATTCCCAGCGGACCAATACTGAATCCCAGCCCGTAGGACATGCCATATAGTGATATGTAGCGTCCACGCTTTTCAGGAGCGGTAACAAGCAGTACCCAGAGCTGGGCCGCATAATGAAGTGCGCTGTCTCCTATCCCAACGATCAGACGCAATATGAACCATATTTTAATATCTGGTAAATACGGAAACAGTATTAAAGGGACCATGACTAATATCAGGCCACCTACAATCAACTTTTTGAACCCTAATGCTCCCAATAACCGTTCCGCTACGAGAGTCATGGCAAAAGAGCCAATGTACAACGCGGCGGCGTTTAATCCGTTTAAACCTGGTGAAACCCCTTTTTGCTCCAAAAAAATCGAAAGCACAGGTAGCAAAAGCCCCTGACTTATTCCCGCCACCACAATAACCGTAATCAAAATGAGATAGTTGGCTGTCGAGTGTGATAGTTTGGGACGAGTAATCGATGACACGAATTCATTCCTCCTGCGAGCACACAAAGAAAAATCGCCATCGCTGACGACTTTTGTATGTTATACATGTGGTTTTAAACTGCTATTCAAAGATCGGGGCTTTGCCCCGGACTTGAACATTATAGTGGACAACGCCCTGCAAAACAAGCCATAATAGAGGTTGTTCAAAAAGTTCACTTTTGATTACGAATCATGCCTAGTGGCATCATCAGCTTCGAAGATGAAATTCAGCCGAAATGTCCGTTGCTCACGTAGTTTTCCTACGCTCTGCTACTCCATTTCCATCTTCTTGGTACTGAAAACCAGACTTTTTGAACACGCACTAATCGTACTTAAGTCGCTGCGTACATTTAGATGTGACGGGAGGATTCTGCAACAATATGGCTTATCATGTGAAAATTGATGTTTCACCGATATATGAAATGCTTAATAGCTTTCTGGTTTATGTCACGAAAAAATGGATTCAGCATCTGGATATTGGTCCTGAATGGATTCTGGAAGTGGAAGGCAAACTAAGTTCCAATGTACGAGCTGCGCTCGCACCTGCTGCCACTTGGCCTTTTGATGATTTTGATGTTTTGTTTGCATGGGCAGCCTATCAAAATGATACATCGGAGAATCGTGATTTCCTGGACATGCTTGCCGGAATGACAGCGGAAGACCTGTTTGCACGTGTGTCTCCTCTTCTGCCGGCTCTTACAATAGAAGAATCTACGCGCATTCGGAACAGCTATGTCCCATTATTGCGACTATGGGATGAACACTACTGTCAGAATATGAGCGAAGATCAGCGTGTGTGGCTGGAAGAAGATGCCGAAGAAAAACGCATTTTGCTTGATAAAATGGGCTCTGAACTGCTTATTGAATATGCTACAGCGGGCGTTCTTGTTGAACCGATGCCGGGACTGAACGAAGTCATCCTGTTTCCAACGGTGCACAATCGTCCTATTAATATGTACTGTTTCTATGAGGGTATGATGATCATGCAGTATCCCGTAGATGCACCTGAAGAGAACGAAGACCAGCCGCCAACATGCCTTTTACGTTTTACCCATGCGCTGGCTGATCCCGAAAGACTTCGCCTGCTTCGTTACGTATCGGATGAACCCAAATCCCTCGCTGAGATGTGTGAAGAATTAGGTAAAGACGAAGACACAGTCAAAGACCAGGTGATGGCGCTACGCATCGCAGGTCTGCTACGGACCCATCTGCTCGGAAGTAACCGTAAAGAGAAATACAGTATTCGGCCGGATGGCGTATCTGAATTAAATATGTTCCTGGAATCCTATATTCGCATTTAATTTAGTTGAATCATTGTGGATTTACTGGCTACAAGGAGTGAGTTAGATCATGAAAATAATGAAACAACATATTTTGTTTGACCTTGATGATACACTCGTATATTGCAACAAGTACTTCAACCTGATTTTGGGAGAATTCTTTGAGAATATGCAAGAGTGGTTTGATGGACATTCTCTGACAACACAAGAGATTCGGGAAAAACAGCTGGAGATCGATGTAACCGGAGTGAACAAGCTTGGTTTTGCGAGTCATCATTTCCCGCAATCCTTGATTGATACCTATCGTTATTTCTCCGGCAAGTTCGCCAGATTAACCTCTCCCAGAGAAGAATCTTATCTGAGCAAGTTGGGTATGAGTGTGTACGATCAGGAGGTTGAACCCTACCCTCATATGGTTGAAACGCTTGAGAACCTCAAGGGTGCTGGACACTCCCTCTACTTATATACCGGCGGCGAAACCGTGATTCAGCAGCGCAAGATTGATCAGATGAAACTCTCGGCTTATTTTGATGATCGGATCTATATCCGACAACACAAAAACGTCGAGGCACTGGAAGGCATTCTGTCTAATGGTCCGTTTGATCGTCGTGCAACATGGATGATTGGCAACTCACTACGCACAGATATTATGCCTGCGGTAAAAGCCGGAATTCACAGCATTTATATCAAACAACCGAATGAATGGCAATACAACATCGTAGAACTTCAGCCTAATCCGGAAACGTCGATGTATACCATCACTGCACTGGAAGAGGTACCAAAAGTCATACACGAAAATATACAACAGCAGCAACAGAAAAGGACCCTTGGATAAGGGTCCTTTTGCTGTATGTTAACTGTTAACTAAGATCAAGCATCCTGCTTCTCACCAGATAATTTGCCTGTTACTACGTCCTGCAAAATAATACGTGCTTTCACCATACTCCCGTCTTTTCGTTTAAACGACAGTACTTGTGTACTCCCCTTCTCAATCAGCGATTTTAACATCGTACTGGTAATTTTTTTGCCCGCATACTCTTTCCAGACCACAAATGAACAGCCTTCCTTGAAACGTGAGCATCCATAACCCTTCTTGCCCTCTATAATCTGACCCGTGCAGCCAGGAGAGGGGCAAGGTGCCAGTAACTCTCTCACTCCCGATGGGCTCGCACTTGAGGACGGCGCCTTGGTGGTCGCATTTTTCCCACTGCCGGCTCTCGATGAAGATGCCGAAGTCTGACGGGACGTTTTTACAGTTGAACCGCCACTAGCCGTCTTGGCTGATGTCCTTGTATTGCCTGCCTGGGTTCTGGCTCCCTTGCCTTTCCCCCTGCCTGCCCGTGAATCTTCTCCAAAAGCATCTGCTGGAGCAGGAGCTTGTACACGCACTTTCTCAATGATGGACAAGGTGAATTTCTTGACGTTCTCCATGAACTTGTCCTGACCCGCCTCACCTTTGGAAATCTGATATAATCTTCTTTCCCATTGCCCGGTCATCTCAGGTGAAGTTAACAGATCTACACCCGCGCGACGAATCAACTCAATAGCCGTTCTGCCTTTGAGCGTTAACTGCATTTTCTTCCCTTGCAGCGTAATGTAACCTACGTTTTTGAGGCGTTCAATTGTAGCCGCACGTGTAGCCGGAGTACCCAGGCCACTATCTTTCATCGCGTCTCGCAGCTCTTCATTCTCGATCTGCTTGCCTGCACTCTCCATCGCTTTCAGCAATGTTCCCTCGGTATAACTCTTGGGAGGCTGGGTCGCCTTCTCCTTGAACTCACTCTTCGTGCATTGAACAGGCAATTCAGGTTGCACACTAAAAGCCTTGTCCGTCCACTCTTCAGCTTCCTCTTCCTCATTGCCGTTTTTCTTGGTCTTCTTCTTGCCTGCACCGCCCTGTTCCTGATCTCCAGAACCGAGAACCACTTTCCATCCGAGGGACAACAGCTCTTTGACAGATGTCTTAAACTGATGTTTCTCCACTTCGGTGAGCACGGTATGTTGCTTATACTCTGCCGGAGGATAAAAGTGAGACAAGAAACGTCTGACAATCAAATCATAGATGTTCTGCTCATCCTTGGATAAGGTACCTGGTCGCTTCAAAGTAGGTAGGATCGCATGGTGATCCTCAACCCTGCTCGGATTACATACCCCTTTATTATTCTTATGAACAAGCTCCGGCTTGGCCCCCTGCGCAAGCTCACTATAGGTACCATTTTTAAGCAGGTTTAGTGTTTTGTGCATACCTTCAATATTCTGTTCTGTAACATAGTTGGAGTTTGTCCGCGGATACGAAATCACCTTGTGTTTTTCATACAAGGCCTGTGCGATATCCAGTGTTTTTTTGGCACCATATCCAAACTTGGCATTGGCTTCACGCTGTAAAAGGGTCAGGTCATACAAACGATACGGATACTCCTTCGTCTGCTTCGCTTCGTATTTGGTAATCTGCCCTGTCTTGCCCTTCACACTGGCTGCAATGGCCTCTGCTGCCTCCGCATCGGTCAACTTATCTCCCTGACGCAGTCCCCGGTACTCAACACCTTCCTGCCGAAACCAGGCGGCTACTTCATAAAAGGTCTGTGACTGGAACGCTTCAATCTCGATTTCACGATCGTAGATTAGCGCGAGTACCGGCGTCTGCACACGACCTACAGACAACAATGCATTATGGCGGGTTGTAAACGCCCGTGAGGCATTCATCCCGATCAGCCAATCGGCTTCACTTCTGGCGCGAGCAGCATGGGTCAGATTTTCAAATTCAGAGGCATCCTTCAGACCATCAAAACCACGTCTAATGCTCTCTGCCGTCAAATCCGATATCCATAAACGCTTTACAGGCTGACGCAGCTTCAATTGCTGTTGTATGAGGGCGAAGATGTACTGACCTTCTCTCCCTGCATCGCAAGCATTAACGATCGCTGAAGCCCGTTTTGCCAGTTCTCCAATCATTTTAAGCTGATCTTTAGTCCTCGGATTGGGTACAATCTTGAACTGATCGGGTATGATCGGCAGGTCCGCTATATTCCAGCGTTTGTACTTTGTATCATAGGCATCCGGTTCAGCCAGTCCAAGCAAATGCCCTATCGCCCAAGTGATGATGTAATGTTCACCCTCCAGATACGTGCGATTGTTCTTGGCCTTTGGTTCTATGACGGCGGCAATGGTTCGACCCATGTCGGGTTTTTCCGCTATAACCAGTGTCTTCATCCGTCCATCTCTCCTCCTTCACCGTCCGCATGACGGCAAAAAGGGGCATTCCGCCGACGGAAGCCCCTTGCTTCTGAAACTCATTATATCAGATTTTGGATTCGGGAGCACCTTCCCGAAATGAATTAGCCTGCTGCCTGCTCCTTTAATACATGCTTTTGTCTGCACTCTTTGCACACACCCTGGAAATCCAGACGATGATCCGTAACAGCAAAGCCATACTGACGCTCGATTTGTTGTTCCAAACGAAGCAGACCATCTTCCATAATCTCTTCCACTTTACCACATTCTGTACAGATCAAATGATGGTGGTGATGGGAACCGTCTGTACTTCGCAGATCAAAACGCGCAGCGCCGTCACCAAAGTTAATCTTTTCAACGACCTGAAGGTCACTCAGCAGTTCGAGAGTGCGGTATACGGTAGCCAATCCAATCTCAGGGAACTGCTCCTTAACCAGCAGGAATACTTCCTCTGCGCTAAAATGATCCTTCTCATGTTCAAGCAATACACGTACAGTAACTTCTCGTTGTTGTGTTAACTTATATCCTTTTTCAACCAATTGATTTTTAATGTGAAAGATCTGTTCTGAAATGGACTTGTCCCGGTTACTTGCCATAGCAGGTCGCACCTCCGATTTATATTCATTGAAATTTACTTTTATCGTAGGGATTCATGGTTTCAGTTAATCCTTATTTATAATCATTATAATATAATAATAAATCTTTATCACTTAAAAAGCAATGATATTGCTCACACTTACATGAAATATGTAGTCAAATTGGTTAAAATAACAGCAAACAACCCTCGCTGATCGCGAAGGTTGTCATTTATATCTTGTTCTATACTTTTACACCAGAACCGAAGCACCCATCAAGTATTTGTCCACTTCACGAGCAGCCTCACGGCCTTCATTAATTGCCCATACAACCAAACTTTGACCACGACGCATGTCACCTGCTGCAAATACTTTATCCACATTGGTGTTGTATTTGCCGTAACGTGCCTTAACGTTTGTGCGACGATCTGTTGCAAGTCCCAGTTGCTCGACCAACGTTTGTTCCGGTCCGTCAAAACCAATGGCAATCATGGCCATCTGAGCCGGGAATACACGCTCTGTACCTGGAATCGGCTGATAAATCTTGCGACCAGTCTCATCCACAATACGCTCGATCTGTACTGTATGCAATTCTTTGAGGTTCCCCTCATCATCTCCGACAAATTTCGTTGTCATGATGGAGAATTCACGCGGATCTTGACCAAACAACGCTTTGGCTTCCTCTTGCGCATAATCAAGTGTGTATACGTTCGGGAATTGTGGCCAAGGGTTGTTAATGCGATCACGTTCCATAGGCGCTTGTGTATGCGTACCGAATTGAGTGATCGTACGACAACCATGGCGTAGCGATGTAGCCACACAGTCAGATCCTGTATCACCGCCACCAATGACGATAATATCTTTATCTTTAGCGGACAGATATTGACCATCTTCCAGATTGGAGTCCAGATAACTCTTAATACTGCCATTCAGGAAATCCATTGCGTAATGAACGCCTTTTAAGTCGCTACCTTCAATATTGAATTCACGCGGCTTCGTTGCACCACCGCACAATACAACAGCGTCATATTCATCCACCAGTTGTTGTGCTGCAATATCTTTACCAATCTCGGTGTTCGTAATGAATTGAATGCCTTCTGCTTCGAGCAGATCAACACGACGTTGAACTACGTTTTTATCCAATTTCATCGTTGGGATACCGTACATCAGCAATCCGCCGACACGGTCCGAACGCTCATATACGGTTACCGAGTGTCCTGCTTTATTCAACTGAGCCGCAGTAGCTAATCCCGCTGGACCTGAACCTACCACAGCTACACGTTTACCCGTACGTTTTTCAGGAGGTTGGGGAACCACCCATCCTTCTTCGAAACCTTTTTCAATAATTGCTTCTTCAATCGTTTTGATGGTAACAGGCTGACCAATTAAGCCAACTGTACATGATCCTTCGCAAGGAGCTGGACAGACGCGACCTGTAAACTCTGGGAAATTATTCGTTTTGTGAAGGCGCTCAAGTGCTTCTCTCCACAGTCCGCGATATACAAGATTATTCCATTCTGGAATCAGGTTATGCACGGGGCAACCTGACGTGCCACCAATCATATCTATACCTGTATGGCAATACGGGGTACCACAATCCATGCATCGTGCACCTTGTGTTCTGAGCTCTTCTTCAGCCATGTGTTTATGAAACTCTTCCCAATCCTTAATCCGCTCCGCTGGCTCACGATCTGTTGGCAGTTGACGTTTGTATTCCATAAATCCAGTAGGTGTAGACATCTTACGTTTTCCCCCATCCGTTCTTGTCTTAATCCCTTCATGTGCATGGTTCTATATGAAATGGATTACTCATTACTTGAGTTTTTGTCTATTGTATCACAAAATCTTCTCGAAGATATTTCAATTATAGTAGCATTTACTGTGCTGAATATTAAATGGATTATCCGCATAATTATTTGTATTTTATACATCATATCTTTCAAGTCTACCCATGGTCAATACCCTTATTTTGGTGTTAAATGTGGTTTTGAACTGCGAAATCTGGTGTGTGTTAAAGAAATAAAAGGTCGAAACGTTAAGTGAATGTCAGATAATTTGTCATCAAATTCAACATATTTTGCTATAAATCGTTCTAAATTCCGAATATCAGACCTGTTTTAGAGCTTCACAACGTTAAAACCTCAAAACTTTTACACTTTTTTACTGTTTAATGCTTGGCCGTATGTATAATATACATAAATACCAATTACTTATGTTATATTAATGTTATATGTATTCCAGTTTAAACAAGTGACTCATTTTTTTTATAAAGAAAAGACGCTGTTCACGAATATTTCGCAATCAGCGCCTCTCATCATACAAATACGACCGAAGTCAGGAATTTCTTATGCCACATTTACCGTTTACGTTCGTAAAATTCGAATGTATACGCATGAACATTTTTTTCATCCTGTTCGCCTTCAATCTGTTCAATCAGTTCCCATTCGGACCAATCCACTTCAGGGAAAAACGTATCTCCCTCAAAATTCTCATGAATTTTGGTCACCACAAGACGATCTGCAAGTGGCAGGAACTCACGATACACTTGGGAACCCCCAATTACGCACAGTTCCTCACCTTTGGTTACACTCAGCCCCTCTTCAATCGTATGTACGATTTCAGCCTGTTCCACCTTGTAGTTCAGATCTCTTGTCACTACGATATTACGACGCTGAGGAAGCGGCTTACCACCAAAAGATTCCCACGTATTACGTCCCATGATAATGGTTTTGTTCAGCGTACGTTGTTTGAAAAAGGCCATATCCTTGGGTAAACGCCATGGAATCGAATTGTTTAATCCGATCACACCGTTCTCCCCCATTGCCCACACCAATTCAATACTCAAGGGTAATACACTCCTTCAATCCAAGTCTCTTGTCGAGATTGAACACATAATTAGACTGCAATTGGAGCTTTAATGCCCGGATGATGCTGATAGTTCTCAAACTCAAAATCTTCAAACTTATAATCAAAAATAGAATCCGGCTTACGCTTGATTACCAGCTTAGGTAAAGCATAAGGTTCACGCTCCAGCTGCGTTTTAACCTGATCAACATGGTTAGAGTAGATGTGAACATCCCCTCCAGACCAGATGAAATCACCCACCTCAAGATCACATTGCTGGGCAATCATATGAGTCAAAAGCGCATAACTCGCGATGTTAAACGGTAATCCGAGGAACGTATCCACGGAACGCATCGTAAGCATACATGATAATTTACCCTCTGCAACGTAAAACTGAAACGCAAAATGACAAGGTGGAAGCTTCATATTATTGATCTCAGCCACATTCCATGCGCTGACAAGGTGACGACGTGAATCCGGATTATTTTTGATCGAATCAATGACTGCGGCGATCTGATCAATTTTTTCTCCGTTTGGGGCTTCCCATGTACGCCACTGCGAGCCGTATACCGGACCGAGATCCCCATTTTCGTCCGCCCAGTCGTCCCAGATCTTCACACCGTTTTCTTTCAAATAAGATATATTGGTATCGCCACTCAAAAACCATAACAGTTCATGAATAACCGATTTGAGATGAATTCGTTTGGTTGTTACCAGCGGAAATCCTTCGGAGAGATCATAACTGAGTTGTCTGCCAAATACAGATTGTGTTCCTGTTCCTGTACGGTCTCCTTTATGCACGCCGTTGTTCAGAATATCCTGCAATAAATCGAGATAGTTTTTCATGTTGAAATCCCCTCACTAAAGAATATTTACACTTACCACTCCGATGACAGAACAACCTTCCGATCGCTGTTATCCCCAGATTTTTTTAATCTCCTTTTCCAAAGGTAAAATCCGGGGATAAAGGCGAAGCGTATGCTTCCGATGCAGCTTTCCTTCAGAAAGCTTTTAGCTCCGCTTCTTCAGGTTTTTTCTGTCCTCTACGTTCTCGTGTAAAAGGTTAGTTTAACTAAATATATAGACCGTGATTGGCTTGGAGCCACATCATGACTGATCATTACTACAGTGTACCACAATTGAGTTGTTGGATAAAATCAATTCACTGAAACTTATGAGCGTGTAAATTTTCATCATATCACATACACGAGTATCTTATATTTCTCGACTCTTGCTCAGAAAAAAGAGACGAATAACGCGTTAACGTCATTCGTCTCTTCTGATATACGTATAATGCCGGACGGATCCGAAGCTTAGATGATCTTAACGGGAGATGATGTGGATCGGGTGACCCATAACCAATTCCGCAGCTTCCATCACGATTTCGCCCAAAGTTGGGTGAGCGTGAATTGTGAGAGCCAGATCTTCCAAAGTAGCGCCCATCTCAATTGCCAAACCAAGCTCAGCAATCAGGTTGGAAGCTTCCAGACCTACGATTTGGCAACCCAATACAAGGCCGCTTTCTTCGTCAGCTACGATTTTCACGAAGCCTTCAGCGTGGTTCAAAGATACAGCACGGCCGTTACCCGCATAAGGGAACTTGCCTGCTTTTACTTTGTAACCTTTTTCTTTAGCTTCTTTTTCAGTGTAACCTACGCTGGAACATTCTGGATCTGTGAACACAACAGCTGGCATACATTTGTAGTCAACTACAGATGGTTGTCCTGCGATTGCTTCAGCAGCCACTTTACCTTCATAAGAAGCTTTGTGTGCCAGAGCCAAGCCAGATACGATGTCACCGATAGCAAAGATGTGAGGAATGCTGGTACGGCCTTGGTGGTCAACTTTGACAAATCCACGCTCGTCAACGTCAACACCAATCATGTCGAGACCCAGTTCTCCATCTGTGTTTGGACGACGTCCAACAGTTACCAGCAGGTAATCTGCAGTTACTTCTTTGGACTCACCATTTACAGAGTACTTAACAGTTACATCTTTATCCGTTTGCTCAGCACTTTCAGCTTTTGCACCCGTTACGATTTCGATGCCTGTTTTCTTCATGTTTTTAGCCACGAGGCTAGTCATGTCTTTATCGAAACCTGGCAGTACTGTATCCAAACCTTCGATGATTGTTACTTTTGCACCGAATTTGGAGTACATTTGACCAAGCTCAGCACCGATATATCCGCCACCGATAACGATCATGCTTTTTGGTACTTCAGGCAAGTTCAGAGCTTCTGTTGAAGACAGAATGCGTCCGCCAAACGGGAAAGGTTTCAGTTCGATTGGACGGGAACCTGTTGCAATAATTGCATTTTTAAATTTGTAACGCGGAGACTCGTGGTCATTGAATACACGAGCTTCGTTTTCGTTGATGAACATGCACTCACCGTTGAAAACTTCAACTTTGTTGCCTTTGAGCAAACCAGCTACGCCGCCAGTCATTTTCTTAACAACGCCGTTTTTGAACTCTTGAGTTTTGCTGAAGTCCACTTTTACGTTCTCAGCAGAGATACCAAAAGCTTCACCGTGAAGTGCAGACTCATATTGGTGTGCAGCAGAGATCAGGGCTTTGGATGGAATACATCCACGGTTCAAACAAACACCGCCCAGTTCGGATTTGTCTACGATCAATACGCTTTGGCCCAGTTGAGCAGCGCGGATGGCAGCTACATAGCCGCCAGGACCCGCACCAATTACTAATGTGTCGATATTGAGAGAAGCGTCGCCTACTACCATATCTTACACCTCCATAACAAGCAGCTCAGGGTTAGCGAGCAGCTGTTTAATGTAATTCATAAAGTTTTGTGCTGTTGCGCCATCGATGATACGGTGGTCAAAGCTCAGGGAAAGAGCCATTACAGGTGCTGCAACTACTTCGCCGTCTTTGATCACTGCTTTTTCGCTGATGCGTCCTGTTCCGAGAATAGCAACTTCAGGGAAGTTGATGATTGGAGTGAAGAACATACCGCCAGCAGAACCGATGTTACTGATGGAGATTGTGCTTCCTCTCATTTCATTCGCGCTCAATTTGCCCTCACGACCACGAGCAGCCAGATCACGGATAGAATCAGCAATCATCCAGATGGATTTACGATCAGCATCTTTGATAACAGGAACGATCAAGCCGTTGTCTGTATCTGTAGCGATACCGATGTTGTAGTATTTTTTGTAAACAATTTCGTTAGCTTCTTCATCAATCATAGCGTTCAGAGCCGGGAATTGGCGGGAAGCCGCAACCAGTGCTTTAACGATGAATGGCAGATAAGTAACTTTTGTTCCTTTTTTCTCTGCAATTGGTTTCATGCGAGTACGGAAAGCAACCAATTCAGTTACGTCCACTTCGTCCATGATTGTAACGTGAGGTGCTGTGTAAGCCGATTTAACCATTGCATTAGAGATCGCTTTACGGATACCTTTGAATGGTACGCGCTCTTCTTCAACGTGTTGATCAGCTGCAGCTGCTGGTGCTGCGGATTTTTTCTCTTCTTGAGCCGGAGCTTCGGAAGATGCCGCTGCGGAAGAACCGCCACCGTTTTTGAAGGATTCAACATCTTCTTTGGTTACTTTACCGTTGTTGCCAGTGCCGTTAACCTGAGCGATGTCTACACCTTGTTCGCGAGCAAATTTACGCACGCTTGGTGTTGCCAGAACGTCTTTGGCAGGTACTGCCGGAACGCTGTTGTTGCCGCCTTCTTTAGCTGCATCCGAGCTGGAAGCTGCTGCAGAAGAACCGCTTGTGTCAGCTCCGCCTTGAGCTGCATCTTTCTCTTGCTCGCCTTGATCGCCAGCAGGAGCGTCGTCTTGCTCAGGAAGTTCGCCTTCTGCATCGATGATCGCTACAACTTCACCAACGTGGCAGACTTGACCGTCTTTAGCGAATACTTCTGTAACTGTTCCGTTAACCGGACAAGGTACTTCTACAACCGCTTTGTCGTTCTGTACTTCCATGATGATGTCGTCGTCAGTTACTTTGTCACCGACTTTGATGTGCATCTTGATGATTTCGCCTTCGTGCAGGCCTTCGCCCAATTCAGGGAATTTATATTCAAATTTAGCCAACTGAAAAACCTCCTTGATTATGTGCTCAGTCCTGAAAACAACCCTTAACTCCAAGAAACAACTGTTACTGCTAATGCAAATAACTGTTACTCAAGGGGCTAATGGCTGTTTACAGTGCAGCTTGCGCTGCGGTGTGAATCACCATACTGCGCCTTGCGGCATGTCAGATGATTAAATTAGAAATTTACGACTTTGTTAACCGCAGCAATGATACGCGCCGGGTTAGGCAGCCATGTATCTTCGATTTGTGCAAATGGATATACAGTGTCCGGACCAGCTACACGCAGAACCGGCGCTTCCAAGTGCAGGATTGCTTTTTCATTGATTTGGGCAATGACTTCAGCTGCAACACCTGCGCTCTTTTGAGCTTCCTGTACAACAATTGCACGGTTTGTTTTCTTAACGGAAGCAACGATAGTATCGATGTCGATCGGGCTAACCGTACGAAGGTCGATAACTTCAACTTTGATTCCTTGTTTTTCGAGTTCATCTGCTGCTTTCACAGAAGTGTGAACCATCATACCGTAAGTAATGATCGTTACATCAGAACCTTCACGAACAACGTTCGCTTTGCCCAATTCAACAACGTAATCTTCTTCAGGCACTTCTGCACGGAAAGCATGGTACAAGTTCAAGTGCTCCATGAAGAATACAGGATCGTTATCGCGAATAGAAGCGATCATCAGACCTTTTGCATCGTAAGGGTTAGAAGGAATTACGACTTTGATACCTGGTGTTTGCGTGAGCAGACCTTCCAGGGAATCTGTATGCAATTCTGCCGCTTTTACGCCGCCACCGAATGGTGTACGGAATACGATTGGAGAATTGTATTTTCCACCGGAGCGGAAACGCATACGAGCAGCTTGCACTACCATTTGGTCAAGGGCTTCGAAGATAAAACCAACGAATTGGATCTCAGCAACCGGACGGAAGCCTTGTACACCCAGACCTACAGCCAGACCACCAATAGCGGACTCAGCCAGTGGTGTATCAAATACACGCTCTTCGCCAAACTCTTTTTGCAGACCTTCCGTTACACGGAAAACGCCGCCTACATTACCTACGTCTTCACCGAAAAGCAGAACGTTAGGATCACGTTTCAACTCCACGCGAAGCGCATCACGGATTGCTTCTTTCATGTTCATTTGTGCCATTTGCTTCATTTCCTCCTTAAACATTGACAGTTCACATTTGAATTCGTACATGTATACCGGGACATTAAAGTCGCGGATGTTTATGCTTTATCGGAAAAAACTTATTGGAAATCAGCTTTTTGCTCTTCCAAGTGCTTAGGCGTTTGTTCGAACATGCTGTCGATCAAGCCTGAAATCGTCATTTTCTCGGTTTTTTCCGCTTTTTTGATCTCTTCATTTACTTTAGCTTTTGCTTCTTCTTTCACACGTGCTGTATCTTCTTCAGTCCAAAGACCTTTTTTCTCCAGATATTTAGCGAAACGTGCGATAGGATCTTTAGCAGACCATTCTGCCTCTTCTTCTTTTGTACGATACTTGGAAGCATCATCCGAAAGGGAGTGAGGACGGAAACGGTAAGTTACTGCTTCGATCAATGTTGCGCCTTCTCCGTTACGTCCACGCTCAGCAGCTTCCTGAACAGCTTTGATAACAGCGAAGATGTCCATACCGTCAACTTTAACACCTTTGATACCTGCTGCTACCGCTTTGTGAGCGATGGAAAGAGCTGCAGTTTGTTTAGCAAAAGGAGTAGTGATGGCATAACCATTGTTTTGTACAAAGAAGATAACAGGCAGTTTGTATACACCAGCGTAGTTCAGACCTTCATAGAAGTCACCTTCAGAAGAACCGCCATCACCTGTGTACGTGATAACAACTTGTTTTTGTTTCTTCAATTTGTAACCCATAGCGATACCCATTGCATGCAGAATTTGTGCACCAATGATGATTTGTGGCATCAATACATTAACGCCATCTGGAATTTGTCCACCATGTTGGTGTCCACGGGAGTACAAGAATGCTTGATAAAGAGGAAGTCCGTGCCATACGAGTTGCGGAATGTCACGATAGCCAGGACATACAAAGTCTTCTTTTTCAATTGCAAATTCACTACCAACCATTGTCGCTTCTTGACCAGATACTGGAGCATAGAAACCAAGACGACCTTGACGGCCCAAGTTTACTGCACGGTCATCCCAAGTACGGGTAAATACCATGCGGTACATAATTTCTTTTAATTGATCATCGGAAAGTGTAGGCATCATGTCTTTGTTAACAATTTCGCCGTCAGGAGACAGCACGGACAGAGCTTCTACATCCTCTGTATACACTTCATAAGGAACCTTGCTCATTTTTTTCTTCACCTCAACAAAAAATTTGAATATCAAGTTCCGCTGTTATAATATTATTATACACCTGTTTCACTCCATACGTCAAAGAAATCCGTATTTTTTTTATGTTTCCTACCGGATTGTATGTATAACAGGGGCTTAATATTGGTATAACAGCATAATACATGATTGCGTGTTTGACCTAACCCCGCACAAGGGTAATCTTACCGTATTGCGCGGTCGAATGCAAAAAATTAACCGAGAAAGGTGACGTTTTATGACGGATTCCCGCTATTTGAAACGCACGATTGTGAAGGAAGAGATTGAAAGTCGCTATCTCGGAGAGAAGCGAACGCTCCGTATTTACCTTCCTCCGGGCTATAACGAATTGCTTAGCTACCCTGTCGTTTATTGTCAGGATGGCGAAGAATTTTTTAATTTCGGACGAATTGCTACAACAGCTAACCAAATTATTCTGGACGAAGGAGCCGAACCTTTCATTATTGTAGGGGTTCAGGTCGATGTGTCTGTGAGAACGCAGGAATATGCTCCATTTGGAGATCGGTTCAAGGCATATACCGCTTGCTTCGCTGAAGAGATTATTCCCTATATAGAAGAGAAATATCCTGTGCGTCCATCTCCGCAGGAACGCATTCTTGCCGGAGACTCGCTCGGTGGCAGTGTTTCGCTTCATCTTGCTCTGTTATATCCGGATCTTTTCACACGTGTGATCAGCATGTCTGGCGCCTTCTACTCTGCTTCACAGGAAATCTATGCCGCAGCTGAAGATCTGTCTTGGCTCTCGATCTGGATGATTGTTGGTTTGCAGGAAACTGATTTTGAGGCAGACACGGGCACGTATGATTTCGTTCAATTAAACCGGGATACTCGAGAATTGTTGGAAAGACGTGGTGCCCTCGTCTCCTACCAGGAGAAAGACGGAAAACACCAATGGGGTTTTTGGCAGAAGGAATTGCCCGAAGCATTACTTTATTTTCTCCAGGAAAGATAAAAGGACCACTTTAACAGGCGGCTGAAATGCCGCTATTGTTTTTCATTTTAATGATACCGCTTACAATTGTAACCTGAAAAAGAAGCAGGATATCCTGCTTGCTTTAAGTGCTCTAATCCTGCTTCTTTGTCGAATTACAAATTAAGCATGAATTTCGTTTGCTTTTTAGGCTAAGGAATGTTCCGCTTCAATCTTACTCAACAGAACATCGCAGCCTGCGTTAACCAGCTCGTACACCTCTTCAAAATTGCCTGTGTAATATGGGTCAGGTACTTCTCTGAGTTTTTCCTCGGGAAGCATGTCCATGAACTTGATGATGTCCGCCTCAGCTCCGCCTGGAACGTTGCGCACATTATCTGCATTGGAATTATCCATACACACAATGTAATCAAATTGAGTAAAGTCTTCGCTGGCGAACTGTCTTGCTGCCATGTTGGCATAAGAAATCCGGTACGAATCCAGCAATTTTCGAGTCCCTTCATGCGGAGGTTTACCAACATGCCAGTCCCCTGTACCCGCTGAGTCCACACGAATCTGGTGTTCAAGCCCCTTCTCAAGGACTTTGTGACGCAAAACGGCTTCAGCCATTGGTGATCTACATATATTACCCAGACATACAAACAACACATTAATCATATTAATCCCCCTTGCTTAACGTACCTTGAAGTACCGACGATGTTGGCTGTGTCACAATGTTCTCCGGCTGAGGACTGACGTTTCCGGTCTCAGATGGTACAAGCGAACGACGTGGCAGTTTCCATTTATAATGTACAGAACACATCCGGAAGAACACAACGGCCGCGAAACAAAATAATAATCCAGCATTCGTTGTTAACCAACCCATACCTATAACAAATCCGGCTGTCATTGCCCATACAGCATAGATTTCGTCACGCAATACAAGCGGTTTACGTCCAGCAAGCACATCACGAATAACGCCCCCACCAATACCGGTCATCACTGCCGCAACGATAACTGCGCTAATAGGATGTCCCATGTTCGCCGCGTACAGCGCCCCTTGAATTGCAAATGCTGCGAGTCCGATTGCATCAAACAACGCCTCTGTTCGCTTCCAGTGACTAATCCACTTGAGAGGTAATATAAACGCAATCGCTACAGATACTAAGGCTAACATAATAAGTGATCCCTGACTCCATAGTGTCGTTACAGGTATACCTATAAGTACATTCCGGATAATCCCGCCTCCGAATGCCGTGACAAGTCCAAGCACTAGTACACCCAGAATGTCATACTCCTCTTCCATTGCCACGAAAGCGCCGGACATTGCAAATGCGATAGTGCCTATAATGCTGAATACTTCAAAAATGTGTAAGTCCAACCTGTTCAAACCTCACTTTTCAAGTCATCTCCATGTCGCTCTACCCATTGTATCCGCGAGCACTTAAATTGTGCAACCACATTTTGTGGATTATACTGGTTTGGTGAATATATTTGTACAGGTTCCAACATTATATTTGGACTATGAACTATTTTTCTCTGAATTAGGAAGGATGAAATAAAATGACGGCGAAACGGATTATTATTTTTACAGGCGGAAACTTATCTGTAGAATTACTTCAGGAAATACGAGAAGATGATATGATCATCGCGGCCGATCGCGGTGCATTATTTTTAATTGAACACGGCATTCAGCCACACATTTCAGTTGGTGACTTCGACTCCATTAATGAAGAGGAACGTATTATTGTAAGTAACAATAGCATTCGATTCATTACATGTGACCCTGTTCATAAAGATCTCACTGATACAGAAATGGCTTTTGAGACAGCGCTAGATTACGAACCTTCTCATATCTTAATGTTAGGTGCTACAGGTACACGTATGGATCACACACTCGCCAATGTACATATCATGGTTCGCGCGATGCAGCATCATATCTCCTGTGCCATTCAGGACAAGCACAACTACATGACACTGACCACATCCAAAGCTGAAGTTGAGCACCGGGACTATAAATATGTTTCTCTGCTCCCCTTGACTCATGAAGTTACAGGAATAACTCTAGATGGTTTTATGTATCCACTAGATCAAGCCACCATACGCATGGGACAATCCTTGGGTGTAAGCAACCAGCTTTTAGGCTCCTCCGGTACAGTCACTATTGATAGCGGCTTATTACTGATTATTCAGAGCAAAGATTGAATCTATTCGTATGCTTCATAGTTATTTATTACGTTTTTGTAACCAGTGATTCAATCAAGAAAATAGGTTCACACATAATAAAGACCCTTGATATTCAAGGGTCTTTGTTGTTTCATCATTATTCTTCATTCGTCAATGATTAATTTTTTGACATTTTTAATCATATTTTAATAAACATACCCAAACCATTGTGGCGCAAGGGATTACACTCCCCTATCCAATTTCTAGGCTGTTACAAAGCTGTTATACTCGCTCTAGCAACTTAACGAAAACGAATTTTGGAGGTACTAACTAACATGAAAACAAACATCTTTGTCCAAAAGGCCGTAACCGTCGGGTTGTGCGCTACACTAGGTTTTGGAGCTGTATTAATGACTAACGCACCTGTTGCACAGGCAGCAACTGCTTCTGTATCCACAGGTCAACAGATTGTTAACTATGGTAAACAATTTACTGGAACTCCATATAAATTTGGTGCTTCAACTACAACAACCAAAGTTTTTGACTGCTCTTCTTTTATGAAATATATTTTCAAAAAGTATGGTGTAGATTTGCCGCGCACTTCCGTGAAACAATCCAAAGAAGGTAAAGCTGTGTCCAAAGCTAATCTGCGTGTCGGCGACCTGGTCTTCTTCTCAAGTGGTAGCCGTTCTACCGGTTCCAATGTCACTCACGTAGGCGTTTATGCGGGAAATGGTAAGATTCTGCATACGTACGGATCTCCAGGCGTAACCCTCTCTGATCTGGACTCTGGTACTTGGAAGAGAACGTATGTTAAAGCTCGTCGTGTACTTTAGATTCACATTATAGCTAATGAGTAAGGACCGGGGATTATTATCCGGTCTTTTATTTTTACCCTCTTTTTGCCACACTTTAAACTGGTGATTCATGGAACTAACCTAGTAATCTAATTTTTATCATGCAACATATAACCGATCCCACGCACAGTATGAATCAGTTTCACACTTCTTCCCTTATCCACCTTAACCCTTAGATGTTTGATATACACATCCACAACGTTGGTATCCATCGCATACTCATATCCCCATACTTCCCGCAAAATATCACTCCGGGTACATGCTTCATTCACATGCAGGGCCAGAAATTCCAGCAATTCGTACTCTTTTGGTGTTAATGTCAGGTATTCACCCGCACGATTTACCCGTCTTGAACGCAAATTCACTTTAAGATCATGAACTACAATTACTTCTTCGCCCTCTGGTGTTGCATTCGCAAAAACACGCAATAAATTTCGTATTCTGGCAAGCATTACGGTCATGTGGATAGGTTCCTCCATCACGTCATTAGCTCCATAATCCAGCCATTCCACGATGAACTGAGGAGATGCATTTGAAGTAATAACCAGTAGAGGTATAACCTGACCTTTATCTAACCATCGTTTTAATTCTAATTTCTGATCCTGGCCACAATGTTTCGTCCCCTTTTCCCGGTCTACCAGGATGATCAGGTTAATATGCAACAACGAAGGCTCGACGGATTGGTTTAGTTCAGACCACTCCATTCGTTGCACTTCATACCCTTCGCTACATAAAACATCCTGAATAAGGCTGACCTGCTCTCCTGCTCCAATCAGCAAAATGGCTGTTTTCACTCTTTTTCACCCGGCCTGTCTCTATCCCCACTGCTCGCAGCAATGGTTGGTACAGATAGCATGCCGTAAAATGAAAAAGTCCATTCCCTTAAGGGAACAGACTTTGCTTCTTTCTTGCTTTAACCAAAGTAACGATGGACAAGCGTACGTGCTTCAGCTGTGTCTTTTGTTCCGTGTACAAGGACACGTCCATCTTGGAAAATGACCATTCTATGGACTCCTGTTGTAAAAGAAACCAGAAACGGATTGGATTCCACTTTTCCTTCTTGAAGCCTGTTCAGGCGATCTGATGTATGTTGAAGATCCAGATTCATGCGCCGTGCAGGTCGGATCTGAACGGTGTCCCTGCCACACAACACATCTGTTTTCTCCAGATTGGACGCAGAAAGATATGGATACGTTGCCGAAGTACCGCAGGAAGGACAGTCTTTCTTTTTCGCACCATCCACATTGATGGATATGTATTCGTTCCTCCACACATCAAATGACAATAACTTACGTCTCAATGCATTTGCATTGCCACTAAGTAACTTCATCGCCTCTGCTGTCTGATTCGCCGTTACCATCTGTACCGCTTGAGGTATGATGCCAGACGTATCACAGGTATCTCCACCCAGAGGGACTTCACCCAGCAAACAATTTAAACATGGCGTATCTCCGGGCATAAACGTATAGGTAATACCATAACTACCTACGCATCCACCATAAATCCAGGGAATACCGTGCTTCTGTGCCATATCATTAATAAGTAGTCGGGTATCAAAGTTATCCGTTGCATCCATGATCAAGTCTGTATGCTGAACGAGTTCTTCCAACTCATCTACTCTGACGTCCAACACTTTCCCTTCCACATGAACCGTGGAATTAATGGCAGATAAACGTTTTTCCGCCGCCATTGCCTTCGGTATCCGCTCCATCGCGTCCTGTTCTACATATAATTGCTGCCGCTGCAGGTTACTCCACTCCACATAATCACGATCCACAATCGTTAAGTGTCCGACTCCTGAACGAACTAACGTTTCTGCAATTCCTGTTCCGAGTGCGCCAGCGCCTACAATTAAAACTCTGCTGCCCTTTAATCTGGCCTGGCCTTCCTTGCCAAGTGGCGCGTACCGTTCCTGTCTGGAATAACGATCGGCCTGCTCGGAAGATGTTATTTGATCTGTCATGTATGAACCATTCCTTCCACCGGACTACTGGCTGCTGCATAACGCTTTACGGGAATCATGCCTGCCTCATATGCCAATCTACCCGCTTCTACCCCCAATCGCATCGCTTTAGCCATGCTCACTGGATCCCCTGATCCAGATACGGCTGTATTTAACAATACGCCATCGGCACCAAGTTCCATCGCATAAGCAGCATCTTTTGGGGAGCGCAATCCTGCATCCACAATTACAGGTACAACGGCCTGCTCAATGATGATCTCAAGGTTATATGGATTGATGATGCCTCTGCCAGCTCCGATGGGAGAAGCACCAGGCATTACAGCATGTACGCCAAGTAATTGCAGCCTTTTGGCCAGAATGACATCATCTGAAATATAAGGCAATACCGTGAAGCCCTTTTCAAGCAAAATTTCGCAAGCCTTGTACGTTTCAATCGGATCTGGGAGTAACGTAATTCCATCTCCGATGACTTCGACTTTTATCATATCACAAAGTCCTGAAGCCCGCGCAAGCTCGGCAATCCGCACCGCCTCTTCCGCAGTGGAAGCCCCTGCCGTATTCGGAAGAAGTGTGTATTTATCCAGATCCAACGTATCCAGGAAATGCTTCTGGTTACGCTCTTCCAGATTCAGACGACGAACAGCGAAGGTTAAAACTTCCGTTTCAGATGCTTCCACAGCCTGACTTTGCACTTCCAGATCCGAAAACTTACCTGTTCCAAGCAACAATCTGGACTCAAACGTATATTTACCAATGTTCAACATCATCAACCGCCTCCTACAAAATGTACAATCTCGATTCGATCGCCTTCTCTTAATGCCGTCGTTTCATGATACTCACGGGTTAAAATATGCTTGTTCAGCTCTACAACTACAGTCTTGACTTGCAAATCAAAAGATTGGAGTAATTTATCCACACGATTCAATCTGTCTTCAATCTCCATCCGTTGACCATTAACGATGATATTCACTGCACCACTCCCTTTCTGTTCAATCGCTCAGGGCTCAGCGCCTCAATTCCGAGTTCTTCTGAGCTTTTGCCAGCGAGCAACTCAACGATAAGCTTGCCTGTTATCGCACTAAGCAAGATACCGTTGCGGTAATGTCCAAAGGCGGCGAACAACCCGGGTATACTCTTGCAAGCACCTATATAAGGCAGTCCATCGGGAGTTGCCGGTCTTACGCCTGCCCACGCTCGTATAAATTGTGCTTCCTTCATCCCAGGCACCCAGTGGGTAGCCGCTGTTAGCAGCTTCTGAACACCCTGTACAGAAACGTTCAAATCCGTTCTGCCTGGCAGACTGGTTGCCCCAAGCCAAACCTCTCCATTGGCTTTGGGAACAATGTAGATATCCTCTGCATACACCGTTCTATCAGGTCTGTACCCTGCATGTTCATCTGAGAACTGAACGGCGGCTATTTCACCTTTTACCGACCACACAGGCAAGCTCAGATTCACATGTCTCATCAACTCTTCACTCTGTAATCCAGCCGCTATAATGACATGTTTGCATTTCATCTCACCGATCGATGTGGTGATTCCCTGCACGCCGTGTTCGTTTGCTTGCACACGTATATCCTGTATGTCCTCCATAACCCGTGCTCCCAATGCTTGAGCGGATTCAGCATATGCCTTCGTTAGATGGACTGGAAGAATCTCACTCTCGTAAGGTCTGTAATAGGCTCCATACGTATCTCTGTTAAGCCATGATGCCTCCTGTTGCACAACGGAACGATCCCACCACACCTCATCAGCAGAATCAGACAACGCAAACTTCCGATTGTCCTTGTAACTACTTAATTCACTGTATGAACGAAAAGGAGTTAGGAATCCCTGACGTTGCAGACCAACCTCTACCTTGCTGAGTGTAGCCATTAGCACCTGTTGCTCGATAAGTAACTGTCTACTCTGCCTGGCGAGCTTAGCCATCAAAGGATGAGCAAAATCCTCACTATCTGCCGCCAGCATTCCAGCCGCCGCACAAGAAGTGCCTCCCGCAATCACCGAACGCTCCAGCAACAGCACATCCTGTCCACGGGAAGCAAGCTCATACGCAATGGCACAACCAACAACGCCTCCTCCTACAATAATCGTTTCTGCATGAATTTTATCCGGTTTATCAGTAACGATCTCTTTCATCCTCTCATCTCCTTGATTCAGCGCCTCAGACTTTCTGTAGCCACGATAGACTGCCTTAATAATGCAGCCGCCCGATCCGGGGAATCACTCGCCCATACATTCGAGATCACAGCGACTCCCTGTGCGCCTGCAGAGCGAATAGCGTGAATGTTTCCCGGTTCGATGCCCCCAATCGCCATGACAGGAATGGAGACACCAGAGCACACTTCAGCCAGAGCATATAATCCTCTTGGTTCAAGATCAGGCTTACTGTTGGTTGAGTAGACATGCCCGAAGAAAAGGTAATCGGCTCCCCGTTCTTCAGCGATTTTTGCCTCATCGATTGAATGAACAGATACACCCAGACGAATTCGCTGGATATTGCTTATAACAGCAGGGTTGTAGTTACGTATAGCCTCTTGCCCCCAATGTACACCGCCATAGATGTCATTCTGTGATGGCAGTTCTGAACCATTGATAACGATGCGACAAGACGGAACGCCAACACCACGCAGACTTTCAGCCCAACCGATCTTTTGTTGCCACGAGAGTTGTTTCTCTCGTATATGGATGTAGTCCACCCATGGCCAAACGTCCTTTGCAACTTTTACAAAAGATGCTTGATTCCCTACACCCGTAGATACAACATGCAGTTCAAATGATCCGTGTACACGTTCATGAGAAATTACCGTACTTTTCATCTCCTTCCATGCGTGAATGCTATGAAAACACAAAAAAGCCACTCCCGTAGGGGAGTGGCTGCGTATTAATTATAGGACCAGATGACTGACTGATACATACAGTTCATTTCGTGCAATAAAGCTATAGACCTTATAGCCATAACGTTATACACGCAACTGCATGTTTCAATTTACTAAGCAAGACGGTTGAATTCTTTCGAATTGCCGTTTGCTCACGTCATTCACTGAAACGCGCTCGCCACTTCCCTACGCTGGTATGATCCAGATCAGGTGCAAAGGGTCCGGAATCGCATTCTTCCATCTCAGCCACATCGTGCGGCCCCCCTAGTGTTCATATGAAGTTGTAGCCTATGTTACCATAGAAGGATTTTTTTGTCACCGTTCATTTCTATTAAGCGTTGCTTGAATTGTCTAGTTTTTCTCAGACCATTCTTCAACATTCCATGTTTTGGTAACCCAACCCTCGTAGAAATCAGGTTCATGAGATACCAGCAACACCGTTCCCTTGAATTCTTGCAAGGCACGCTGTAACTCAGCTTTAGCTGTGACATCCAAATGGTTCGTCGGCTCATCGAACAGAATCCAGTTGCTTTCACGCATCAAGAGTTTGCATAGACGAACCTTGGCTTGCTCTCCACCACTCAGCATGTTAAGCGGACGGGTAATGTGCTCATTTTTCAACCCGCAGCGAGCGAGATGACCCCGGACTTCATTTTGGGTCAAATGTGAAAACTCATTCCACACATCCTCAATAGGCGTGATATTCCCAGCACGAACTTCCTGCTCAAAATAGGCCGTTTCGAGATAATCTCCCAAGAAAGTCTTTCCACTGAGTGGAGATATTTTTCCCAGGATGGTTTTCAGCAGAGTTGATTTACCCACACCATTACAACCTACGATGGCAATTTTTTCACCACGTTCAATTGTCATTGTCATTTTAGGCAGCAAAGGATACGTATATCCAATTTCAAAATCAATGCCCTCAAAGACCGTTTTGCTGCTCGCGCGGGCATCCTTGAATTTGAACGTTGGTTTGGCCGCTTCATCTGGACGATCAATACGTTCAATTCTGTCCAGTTGCTTCTCCCGGCTCTTCGCTCGACCAGAAGTTGAAGCACGTGCCTTGTTACGCTGAATGAAATCTTCCTGTTTCTTGATGTACTCTTGCTGTTTCTCGTACGCATCAATATGCTGGGCTTTATTCATATCAGCCATCTCAAGGAACTTGTTATAGTTCGCTGCATATCGCGTTAATTTGGCAAATTCCAAATGATAAATGACATTTACGACTTCATTCATGAATTCCGTGTCATGGGAGATTAACAGAAACGCGTGCGGGTAGTCCTTCAGGTAACGTGACAACCATTCAATGTGTTCTACATCCAGATAGTTGGTCGGCTCATCCAGCAAAAGAGCTGTAGGTTTCTCGAGCAGAAGCTTGGCAAGAAGCACCTTGGTACGTTGCCCACCACTTAGAGCTGCGACATCCCGATCAAGACCAATTGCGGACAAACCAAGACCATTGGCCATCTCTTCCACTTTTACGTCAATCAGATAAAAATCGCCCTGTTCCAGTTGTTCCTGAATATCGCCCATTTCTTCCAGCAACTGCTCCAGCTTATCTGGATCTGCATCTGCCATCTGGTCCGTAATATTCATCATTTCTTTTTCTAATTCAAGCAACGGAAGGAATGCATCCTTAAGCACGTCACGAATAGTTTTGCCTGGGGTAAGCTTCGTGTGCTGATCCAGATATCCATAACGTACCTTAGGTGTCCATTCTACTTTTCCACTATCTTTAAGCAATTTACCGGTAAGGATGTTCATTAATGTGGATTTACCCACACCATTGGCACCAACAAGTCCTACACGCTCTCCGGCAAGTAAACGAAACGATACATTTTTAAATAACGTGCGATCTCCAAAATTGTGACTTACGTTCTCTACTGACAATAAACTCATAAGATGAGGTTGCTCCTATCTATTAGACATTACTTTTGTTATTGTTCCGAAACCCTATTCTAGCACAGGTCCCGTCTTTTCTGAAAGTAATGTAAACAGTTCAGGAACCTCTTACATGATTTTATCATACAGGCTACCCTAACGATTAGAGCATTTATATTCAAAATAGCCTTGTGCAGCTGCTTGTTTTGCGTCTGTAAACACCTCTTCAGCACGGTAACCATTACCACATGTGGAGGGGTAATAGTACTTGATACCCGTTAAAGGATCTACCCCACCTACGATGGCCGTTTTCTTCACAAGTCTGCCTCCACCGATCGCATAATTGTTGATCTTTTGGTCACCCACACCTATACCTTGGATAAAGGCCATAATCCCTGTATCGTTAATGGAGTTGTACCAATCTTCCTGCGCAATCAGGGGCATCGTAAACGTATAGGAAATACCGTTCTTTCTGGCAAACTCATTATGGCGGTTAATCACATCAGCCAGATCATCCTGTACAGCAGTCACAATCCGGCTTTGTCTAACTTGCTCAAATACGCTGGTATTCTGAAGTAAAGGAATCTGTGTGCTTGAGGCCAGTTCTTTTTGAAATCCTTCAATCCATTTCCCTGCGCTTGCGTCAAAGGCATATACGTAGTCGTCCAGTGTAAAGTTAATACTGTTACCATTAGAATCTGAATATGTATAAGGTTTCTTGGGACTCCACACTTGCCTTAAAGAATCTTCACGGTTACCTGTCAACTCTGTTTCTGTGGACAACATATAATAGCCATCATAATCCAGAATAACTACGGCAGGAATGTAATTAAACATGTTTCGAATAGCTGCAGGATCATTCTGAATCCCCATATTCAAAGCCATCGTCTGCGTAAATGTCAACAAGGCAAGTTCCTTATCGGCTTTAACAAACTTGGTTGAATCATAACCGGCTTCATCATTTTGCTTCTCATTTTGATGCATCACTGCACCTGCATCCATGACTGCAGTTTGAAGTGCAGATCTGTATCGTTGGCCAAGATATTGAGCCTCCTCGGCATCTTGCGTATGGAGTGAGATGATCCAAAAGAGCGGGAAAAAGATCAACACAAATACAATGGATAGTTCAGTAATCTTCATTGAGGACCATACCTCCGTATGTTACAAATACTGCTGAAGCCTGAACCGTGCCACTCAACCATTCACGAATGAGCATGGAAGGTGTACGATTTGTATTTTGGAGCGTCACGGTAAAAAAATCCCCTGTCGTCAACGTATATCTTCGGCCAGGATCATCAACCGGTATCACACCTGAGGATGGGAATAGTCTTTCTCGAATCTGAGCTGCATAATATCCATCCTGCACCACTTCATAGGTCCCGTTAAAACTGTTATTGTCCATCGGGTCTATATAGTGAGGTACATATTTCTTATGTAAATGTTCCATCGACACATCATACACATTGCCCGTCTGGGCCAGTTGCTCCTCAAAATCAGCCAACATTCGAGGTGAAATATACCCTTTCGTTCGGACAGCATCAACAAAACGTGTTACATTCTGAACAGCCGTCATACGTGCTATATCATCCTGCCGATCGGCTGTTTCAGCAGCTGGGTACACATAGAGCAGAAGGACTGCGAGCAATACGGCAAGCAGCTTGGATGCGGCATTAATCAATTCACACTCGCCTCCTTCCAAAAAACAATCTTGAGCAGTTCTCCAGTTTCATTTCGTATAAACTCTGGTCTGTAGGTGGCATCGAGCTGGACAGGAATCGTCGCTGTTTTGCTGACAAGTGGATCGATCACATACGAAGTCCCATCTACCTCCACAGGAATGCCTGTGCCTGTCATCTGTCTCACGGTATGCAACACTTCCGCACCATTATACTGATACGGATTAGTGGTACGCAGTGTTGTTGTCAGCCGACCTTCCATGCCTGCTGTTGTCTGTACTCTGTCGTTCAAGGCCGCTGATAAAATCTTAACATTCTGTTGCCCGTACAGGCAGGCTGTCACAAAAAGGACAACCGCCGTACAAAACAACATGAGATGCTGTGTATTCCGGGACATGTTATACCAACTCCTGTCAGGATTGCTGGAAGATCAGCCCTCTTACCACGTTAGAACGGTCTTTTACGATAATGGCTTTGAATTTACCACTTGGATTTACATATTGATTGTCTTTTTCACTCATGGTTTGGTTAATAATACCCACCTTATCTTCAGGTCCAATAACAGAGCCATAATCCGCATTATTGAGATCCTGAGAAATATTCAACTGATTACCGTACCATTGACCAGCTACATTTTTACCCGTAATCACTTTAATACCAAACTGTTCCTTGTCCGCATATTTACGTAGTGCGTTGGTTACCTGAGATCCACTGATGGTTGTTCCGTCATACACCGTAAATGCAGCCTGGGACAACTCGGTTTGGATATCAGCAAAATTGTTCTGGGCCGTCTTGGTTGCCTCCTGAGCCGAAATAAACAACAGAACTACAATTGTGATCAAAGCGATTGTTAAAAATATCCCTGCTGCCACCTTTAAAGCGCTTGATGCATTGTTCATGATAAATCCTCCCAAGTTATAAGTTATTAAACTATTTCAGACTGTCACACAGATGAATTGTGCTACAGTTTCTGAATTTGCTCATAATAAATGCTCATCTGCAAGAAACTCATACCGACCAATGGAATAACCAGATACAAAAAGATAAGGGCATACATAGGTGTAAATCCAATGGTTCTCCCCCATGATGCTTTGACATCTATCATTTTGCTGTACTCCTGTTTGCGTTGTTCAAAATAAAATGCCATCATGCTCTCGAGATCATCAAAGGCTTCACGTATTGAGATTTTGCCAAGGGCAAGCTGCAATTTATCAACCAGTCGCTGGAACTCGGGCAAGCCCGCCTCTTCCTTTAATTGTTCAAGTGCAAGCTCTGGTCCATGTTCAAAATGCAACAAACATTTTTGCAGCGGGCGCTTGAAAATGACGGCAAATCGATTAAGCCATTCCAATATCTCTTCAACTGACATCCGGTCCATCTCACGCAAAATGGAAATCACTGTCTGGAATTGATAGATTTCATGTCGCATATCCAACCTTCGCATTTTCCGCTGAAATAACATAAGCCATACGGGCATGTAGTACCCCGCTGCACCCATGAGAATGGCTATAATCATTTCCCACCAGCGTACATATTGCTTGTTATACACCTCAAGTTTCTGCATAATGCGCGTGATGGTCTCATTCTGGGTATCATGGTCTAACTGAACTGGAGATAACTGCTGTAACGCTTTGGAGACTTCTTCGTATGTAGCTCCTCGGTTCATTTCTACACTTTCCAACACGGATTGATCCAACGCTGTTTTTTCCTCAGCTTTCCTGAGATCCGCTTCAGCCATTGCACCAAACATTCGATCATCGCGGATTGGATCATACAAGATGTGGTTACGTTCAACCTGGTGCAACAGCAAGATGCACACCATTGTAAGGACCAAACAACCTGCGAATAACATCACTCGACGAATGGCAAGCCATTCGTATTTCAACTCTGAACTGCTCTCCCTCATGAGCCGTATCGTTTGACTGTACTGTGCACTGCCAGGTTTCGCTGCAAACAACATCGCCAATTTCCGTATGAAGGTCTGCCTGTACAGAAACTGATCCAACCATGAATGCTTATGCCCTGCCCGGTAACGTGTCTCATCGTATTGCTGGAGCCTTTGCAGAAGCAAATAAGCAAGAATGATGATGACATAGATCGATATTTTAGTTACAAAACCGATTTTGCTGCGATAAAATTCATCCATCGTTGGAAAACTGACTCTGGCCCAGCGTTCGATTGGAGCGGTGAACAATACCGGAGCTAGCGCGATGATATTAAGTCCTTTGAGCAGGTAATCCAATTTATCACGCCGTAAAATCTCCAGATGGATCTCCTGAGTCAGGTTACCAAGTCCTTTGAGATAAATAGAGCCTTGTGCCCTGTCCTTATCCCCGAACTCCATGACCATATAGGAAACGCCGGCGAATCCTTTGAGAAAACGGTTGGGAGCCACTTCATAATAACGCTCAAGTGCTTCATTCGGATCTGGAGAGGTCAGAGCTTCGTAGATCAGTCTTACCTGTTCCGCGGCTTCTCCTGTACCCGCCTCAGCAGCTTCATAGAGCGCTTCCTCAACCATGCCATGCTGATGATACCGATGCCTTACATCTGCAAAGAGATCCAACATCTGCACCAGCAACCTTTTTTCCATACGACTGAGGCACATATCCAATACCAGGCTATTTAGCACCACAGCACAGAGTACGGAAAGTATTACAAAAGCGATACCCGGCTGCAGAAGAAACAGAAAGACACTTATGCCTCCATAACCTCCAAGAATGATCAGAACCACTGTCATCGTCAGCCTGCGAAGTGAAGGCTCATCCCCAACATGGCGGAATGAAATACGTTTCTGCACCTGTAGAATATAAGCTGATAGCAATGGCACTTTCATTCCAAGACGGTAGGACTGCAACAAGATTGATCCCAGTCCTTTGAATCCCTTCCCGCTAGGAACAAAAATCACGCCGGATTGACTTGTTGAACCACCTCCTCTGTGACGTAACATACTTAAAACCAGAAGTGTAATCAGCAAACCCCCTGCACAAATACTTAATACGAGGAGCAGAATCCATTTAATTGTCATGCTGATCACCCCAGTGTTGCTTCATAAACAGTTCAAATTTCTCGGCATCCTGTAATGTCATCTGGTCTCGCATATCCACCATGCTTCCAGAGGAGATTGGAGCTGTTGCAACATACGCTCCATCTCTGTACTCCACAACATTATGAAATGTAAAACCTGCCCTCTCTTCCACGCTATCACCTTGATTCGCACGAGGAAGACACTCCGTAATTCGTTCGATATATCTTCGTCCCTCAGCATCTTTCTTCATATGAACATCGAAGTTGATTACACTCACAACCTGCTCCTCAGCAATATGCTCATGCTGGAACATACCTGTCTTGAGCAAGGAATTTCGGAGGGAGAAGACCAGATCACGAAACGTTTTGGCATGGTGGGTAAACAGGGTGAACAGACTGGCAACCTGAGACATTTGAATCATCCAAGCGGCCACCTCATCACTCGCAACCTCACCGAGAATATTGACGGTACCATCCGTTTTTTTCTGCAAATCAAGCCCTTGTTGACCTGAAATGTGTTCGGTCTCTCGGAAGCTCAAAATATTACGTCTGCTATAGATCCGTCTTAATTGAAGTTCAAACGCCATCTCCTGCACCCGAAGGGTGTACGATGCATAGATGTGTTTGACCATAGCCATAAGCAACGTTGTTTTACCAGAACCCTGTGCCCCGGTCACAGCTGTGATCCGGCTTCCTTTCATCAGGTATTGAAGCAATGTGATTGGCAGATCTGCGTTGTTACCCGTAATTAACTGTTCAAGTGAAGCATTCGGAATATCGAACTTCCGGACGAAGAACGCCCAAGATTCTGCAAAAGGAGGTCTAACAACAACGACACGGGAGCCGTCTTTCATCTCGTTCACCTTGTATCCACTTGCTTCCGACAACTGTCCGGGATAATTGTATTTGTATATATTCTGGCATACCCTTTTCAGTTCACGAATACTGCCGAAGGACAGAAAGGATAGATGAATGGACTTACCTTTATAGAAAATCCAGACACTTTCCATGCCGCTAAGCGGTTCTTCATGTGCATTATCCTCCAGTCCTTGATCCAGCAAATCATTCCATGATGCCGGTTTTCGAAGTCCCATATTATGAACAGCATCAAGCATACCGCTAACACCACCACTAACGCCGTCAATACGTTGGTCCCTTATCTCATCAACAACCGAGAATCCTTTATAATGTTGGTAGATACGTTGAACGATGATATCTGTCTTTTCTCTGAATCCAAGCTCTCGATATTCGCACTCGAACACATACTGAATATCCTCCTCAGAAATATAATAACTTCCTCCATCGTCCGTACCTTCCTCCATTCTCAGTCTGCTAAGATCGTAGGTATCAATCATTCGGGAGAGTGCATCCACACCGAATTGCTGTCGGTACAGATAAAATACAATTTCGAATCGGTCCTGGATCGTCAACAAATCTGGTTCTGCAAACAAAATAACTTCATCTACATTTGATTTGTTCAGCCCTATGCTTCGGGTCAGGAGATCCCCTATCAGATTTTTGACATACGTTTTGTCGCTGATACTGCCTGAGACACAGCCCTTCAGTGCTTTTCTCATCTCGGCACGTTGATTAATTCTTCGACGATATTCTTCTTCATGCAGACCCGCATCCGCGAGCTGACTATGACTAAGCTCATGAAGTGAGTTCTTCACCTTCTCAATCAACATGTCAATCGTGAATGATTCCTGTTCAGGAACACGAGCATTCTTTTCACGAAGAAACGTTCTATACTTGAACCAGATATAAGTCAGGCACAGAATCAAAATCAAACTTATCCATATGGTATTCCAGAGCATCGGAGGTTCAGGCTCCCCTTTCCAGCCTCTTCAGAACTGTGCGCATACCTGCACCGTCCATAATCAGGCGAGCGAGTTCGCTCATGCTTGCAGCAAAACTCCCTTTACGAATATCCTTATCCTCAGTCAAACTTTCCAACTGCAAGTATCTAGCGACATCTCGCCGATTCATTGCATCCAGGTATCCGGTTGTGTACGGTATCGCAGATATCGTGCCTTTGTATCTGAACTGGCGCCGAATATTGGAAAGCGTTGCACGGGAATGCGAATCGTATTTGTTAATTACAACATGTATATTCTTATTGTTCATTCGTTCTGGCAGGATCTCTTCAAAGAACAACTCCAGATTTCGCATATTTTGATCTAGATTAATTACAACATAGTCCGCCTGTTGCAGCTTGAACTGTGAATCAACACCAGCATGATCCGCATCCAGAAGAACCAGATCATAATACTCGTTAGCTACATTTAGCAGCTTTTTCACAGTCTCACCATGTTCCTGCGGGGAACGTTCCATCTCATCAATTCTTCCGGTTAGGAAATCAAGTCTTTCCTTCAGAAGTGGCTTGGTATAATCCCTGAGATTGTGCTTATTCAGACTGCCGCTCGAATGCAGCCGTTCAATCGCATCCCAGCCACCCTCTTCAAAGGAGAACATAAAATCCGCTGAATCCGTATCTTTGGATGGTAGAGCAGCTTCTGTGCCAGTTCCTGCAAGGCCTGCATTAACAAGTAACACTCTTGTCCTGTAGTGAAGTGCCATCGCATAAGCACTAATTAATGTGCTTGAAGTGCAACCTGTTCCTGCAAAAGGGCTCCAAAAGGTAATGGTGCTCATGCTCTCATCCTCTCTGCTTCTTTCATCGCACGGCGACTGCGAACACTTTCCCAACCTGTTAACTGCTCGACCACGCGACACAACGATTTTTTGTAATTTCGTGACAGAGGTCCAAGATGAACTCGGCGATGATGCTCATTCTCAAGCTTAACCGCAGCTGTTAACTCATCCCACGGAAGCACTAAGGATTCTCCTGTCCACACAAATGGACTGCCTTCCAGATACGCCCATAGATAACGAGCTTCAAGCTTGCAGTCAACCCCGTTAATTAAGAGCCGCTGAAATGACAGCTCACCAGGTAATGACTGTTCTTCAAGCAACCGCTTCAACCAGCCCTTGCCACGTTCCAGATTGTAACGCTCATAATCACTCACCCAGACTCTTACATCAGCGGTTAGCCAGAGATTACGTGAAGCAAAATGCGAGGTCTCCATGTCATATAACACATAGTCATAACTATCCAATCGCTCGCCATTTACTTCAAGATGATTCTCTACTGCTGCTGAAGTAACAAAATGACAAGCGATATCAAATCCTTCAAATTCCGTAATTCGCAAAGACTGCTGACTGTCACCTACACCGTACCCATACTTCTGCTGTAAGGTTCCATCTACGAGCAAAACCTTGTTGCCTGTCGAAGCCAGTATCTTGCAAAGATATAACATCAGATCATTCTTCTCACATAAACCCGCAAAGATCCATGTATGCATAGATGTTACAACTCCTTTCTTTTTCTTAAACTCCCTGTTATCTGAATTATTCTAAATTAAACCTCGGATTTCGCTCTATTCTCCACCCGTTAGCAAGCTCTGTTGTTCTGTTTGTGAAGCATCAGTAGGATCATTTACGCTTCCAGAATTAGCTCCTGCTCCGTTTCCTGAACCATCATTCCACATTACTCCATCCGACGTTGCCGGATTATTTGATGATGGACGACTGTTATATGTAACTGAGGATTGTGCCACATCCTGTTCAACCCCTTTTGACGGTGCTGTCATGGAGGCGGCCAGTGAACTTTCAAGCGAACTTCGCACCTGTCTGGATAACTCCTGCTCGGCTCGTCGAACAATATTCGGATCACTCTCCAGCAGTTTTAACACTTCTGAATTGGCAGGATACGTCGCGATTGCAGGTGTCTGAAACTGTGGTTCTACATAGGTTAAGGCATAGATTGAAGCTTTATGTAAATAGGCATCTACAATTGCACTTGAGAGTGACAGAATTTCTTCCTCCGTCATCGTAATCCATAAGGTAGCTGCATTGAGTCGTTCCACTTTTTTCTTCGATAAGAGAACATAGTCTTGTCCGGTAGGGAATTGAATACGAACATCAATAATATCTCCCTTAACAAGTGAGGACGGCAGTAATACAACTTGCAGCTCTCGATTTCTTAAATCGGGAGGAGCCGGTACATCCTCATACACCATCTCGGTGGTAATGGCTGTTCCTTTTTTCAACTCTATTTTGGCCACTTGGCCTTCCATCTGCTTGGTACTGGACCAGAGGTTTCGCGGTGCTTGTGCATCCGGAACAGCAATGAGCTTCAGATCCTCCGGTAATATCGGTTCACCTGCTTCAATATCCCGAATCGTAACCCATCCTTGTGCTCCCGAATCCCATTGTTGCTTTAATTCAGCTTCCTTTTCCTCATATGCCGATAAATAACGGGCTTCTACAGCTGACCTGACATCCCCCATCGTTTTGACATTGTAAATAACATATCCTCCAAACACCAACCCTACAGCTCCTGCTCCGATAAGTCCGGCATAGATCAGTTGACGGCTTTGTTTTCTTAATTTAGACAAAAGAGGCTCTCCTTTCGTAATCTTCTAATCATGTACTTTCCTTCTTGAAAAGAATGAACGTTTCTTGGGCTGCTGTGCCATCATATGCGTTAAAATATGAGAAAACACTTTATCCATCTGTGCGTCCTTGTCAAAAGGATCAATATGTAACGGCAGACCATATACACTCGATGTATCCAGAGCTTTACGAATGCGCTGAACAGCCTCACTTGCTGCCAGGGGCAGACAATATATCCATTTCTCTCGTGGATACCGATGATGTGATCGAACAAAAGCACCAATCTCCGCCTGTCTCCATTCGGCACCTGAGCCTATAACAATAGGTAGATCTGCACGCAGGAATTCTTCCAGCCGGTTCTGATCCTGACCACTACCGAGATCCATCACGATGAACTGATAACTCCCCCCAAGCAAAGACAAAATATCCGCTCGCCCGGATTGTTTCCAATAATGCACACCATCGACTGCAAACTGTCTGCCTGCCGGCACCGGTTTACCCGCTTGAGCGATTTGTTGAATCCTTGCAAAGGATTGAGAGCGAGGTGACATTTCAATCACAGCTACTTTGAAGTTTTGCCTTTCGAGATAATGACTGATAGCTATAGCCGTATGGGTAACCCCTACACCAGATGAAGCACCAGTCAGGGCAATAACTCTTGTTCCCCCATTCAAGGTCATCGTTGTATCTCCACCAGGCGTTGTTCCGCCGGGTATTCGGAGCAGTTCCTTCCGCACCTCATCGGCAGATTGGAATCGCTCTTCGGCATTATACCTTAACAGTCTTCTCGCCACAGGGATGTATGTCCGCGGAACATCACTCCGGATAGAGCTTTCCACACCCTGAATCCATTCCGTATACGCACCACTTGTCATAAGATACAGTAGCAATGCTCCGAGTCCATATAGATCTGAACGCGCATCGGTCTGACCCGAGCCATATTGTTCTGGAGCGGCAAAACCAGCGGTTCCCAACTTAACGGTATCTTCAGAACTTTGCGGTTTGTAACTTCTGGCGATGCCAAAATCAATTAATCTTACTTCATGTTCCGGCGTGATCATGATGTTTGATGGTTTCAGATCCCTATAGATCACAGGTGGATTCAGATTATGCAGATAACTCAACACATCCAGCAATTGAAGTACAAGCTCCGTCAACTGCTCCATCGGGATCTTCCCACGACACTGCTTGAAATACTCACTGAGCGTTAACCCGTCGATGTATTCCATCACCAAGTACGTGTACCCATCTTCATCCGGGACAAAAAAATCAACAATTTGCGGCAATCTTGGATGGCGAAGTGATGTCAGAAGAGCGGCCTCCGTCTCCATACTGCCTTCATATGGCATAATCGTTACGCTTTCTTTAATTGCCCATATCTTGCCCGGCAACTTCAGATCCTCCGCCTCGTATACATGGCTCATTCCGCCTGTTCCCAGAATGGATACGATACGATATCTACCTCCCAGCAGGCTTCCGCGTTCCAGCCTGGCCGGATGTCTCATACCAATTCCTCCTTCAATACACAACAAAAAAGGGAAAGCTTCACCGAAGAAGAACAGACCGGATATCCGGTTTTGTTCGCTTCGGGATGCTTTCCCTCAGGTTTGTTATGGTTAATATTGGTATCATTATAGTACAGGCAGGAACAGATTGTAAAGCACAAAATTTGATGAGCTTATCGAATCAATTTCATAATACCTTAAGCTGCTTTAATCAAGGCTAGATCTCTTAATATTTGACCATATAAAGTGTAATCTCTTCCCGGTTGTGAAACAGCTGCTTGGAACGTTGAATTTGCATACGCGAACGCTCAAACGTATCGATGACATCTTTAATCATTGCCAACGGTTTTTTATGCAATAACTTCACGGTAACGATCGCTGTTCCTCCGGGTTGCAGGCTATATAGAAGATCCGATACAAGTCGGCTCATCAGCTTCGGACTCCAACTCATATCACATACGAGCAGGTCGAATTCTCCTTCGCGGAAGCGCACATCCCCTGCATTCTTTTTCAAGAAAGTCAGTTTGGGTGATGCCAGCAGCGTTGCATCCATCTTCGCCGGATCTACCGCCGTTACTTCAAGCCCGCGTTCAAGCAGGAACGAGGTCCATCCACCTGGTGCAGCCCCGATATCAAGTGCTTTATGAAATGAAGTAAAGTCAATGCCAAACGTTTGCTCGGCTTCAAGCAATTTGAACTTAGCACGCGAGATCTGCCCATCTTCTTTTTGAAAACGTACGGCCCCCCCGCTCCAGTCTGACAGGTTCTGTTCAGGTCTGGATACGCCAGCATACAACATATCATTCGCAGCAAATACGGAAATGACATATTCAGCATCACGTACAACCCATTCACAGCCTAGCTCATCCAGCTTTTCAGTTAGCAGTTGCTTCAATGAGGCTGCATTTTCTTGCCAAAAGGCCCCTTCTGTCTTCCGTACCTGTAGCACGACAGAGGCACCGTTCAATTCCTTATGATTCAACACAAATGCAATCAATTTCTCAATAGACTGCTCCGAGTCTTCTGTATTCTCCTGAAACTGAACAGGTTGAATATGACGTAAAAACGTTGGATACTCTGCCCACAACTTATCTGCAACTTCTTCCTCCGCTACAGGCAGACCCGCAAGCAATATTTCTCCTGGTACGAGTACCGTGCTCTTCACCGCACCAAACGTACGGCGCAACTCTTCCTGAGCATAAGGGGCAAAGCCATGATTGGCCGTGCAGATAAAACGGGAGAAGTTGCCTTCTTCCCAAGACGATTGTGTACTCAAATTGTGTTACCCTCCAGAACGTACGCGTATCCACGGACGACCATTATCCCACTGGATATCGACCGGAACATCGTACGTATGCTTAATTGTATCTTGTGTCAAAACTTCATGTTTGGGGCCGGCTGCCGCAATACGTCCATCGCGGATCAAGGCCACATGTGTAAATAAAGGTACGATCTCTTCAACATGATGTGTTACATACACAACTGTAATGTTACGCTGGCGCAGACGATCAATTTCAGCCAGCATTTTCTCACGTTCATATAAATCTAGGCCGGCACAAGGCTCGTCCATAATCAACAATTTTGGCTCGGCCATTAATGAACGAGCGAGCATGACTTTTTTGCGCTCCCCTTGGGATAACGTTCCAAGCGGGTTGTTAGCCAGGTTGGCAAAACCCATGTCATCCAGCAAACTCATTGCCTTTGCTTTTACTTCATCCGGAATTGTCTGATAAAAACGCAAAAAAGCATAAGCTCCTGTAGCGACGACCTCCCATACCGGATCTCTGGGTGTGAGTTTCTCAATCAACGTTTGGCTGATATAACCGATTTCCTTACGTACTTCCCTGACGTCACATTGTCCATACAAATTACCGAGTACTTCAATACGTCCCTGGCTTGGAAACATATATCCGTTCATCATTTCCAATAACGTTGTTTTGCCAGAACCATTCCGACCCAAAATAACCCAATGTTCGCCTTGTTCGATGCGCAAATGTACGTCATCCAAGATTTGATTCTCTTCTCGTCTAAGTGAGACATGTTCCATCGAGATTATACTCATTTCAGCACCGCCTTCCGGATCTCCGAGAGCAGATGCTCCACAGAGCTCATCCGATAAACCATTTTTGGAACATCTTGCTGGCCGTCAAATAGCATCACTGCTGGAACGCTTGAAATTTTAAATTGTTGTACAAGTTCAGGAATGTCATGAATGTTCATTTCCAATAAAATACCTTCTGGCAGCATATGCTCTACTACCTCTAACATACGGCGGGCTGCCGCACATGTCCCACATAAAGGGGTATATATAAATACAGCCTGTGGCATGCCTTCCCATACACTGCGCATTAACATTTTGGATGTAATTGGCTTCATTAACTTTCTTCTCCCGCGGCAACACGCAGCATGACCTCACCCGTCATTGGCCCATTATGAATGGTTACCGAATCCGGTTTATTGCTATATAACATCTCGTACATCTGGCGTTTCCCAAACATACTGGACGTATGCAAATAGATCTCACGCGGAAATAAACCTTCTCGTACAATGGATGCCGCGACCTCACCGCCATTAGGCGAATCCGGACCAAGCTCATAATCCAGAGACAAAATGTCCACGTCACCTTCTCTTAGCAGCATCAGGCACTCTTCAGCATTCGTTGCCAGAACAAATCCTTTCGGACATGCCCGATAGTCATCCAAAAAAACATGCATACAATCGCTCCTCTCCCCATTATAACCAGGAACGCATGAGCGCTATATCATCACGGTGCGTTCCATCTTCGCCCGTTTCTGTCTCGAGCACAACAACCGCATTTTGGAACTCAGGCGCCTTTAACAATGCTTTCATTGATTCATTTCCGATATATCCCTGTCCGATCCTCGCATGTCTATCCTTACACAAACCAGACGCATATTTGGAATCATTAAAATGGACAGCAGCAACATTATCCCAATACCCGAGCACCCTGCCCTTATCGAGCATCGCCGCTTCGTTGCCTGACGACCACAAACCTGAAGCAAAAGCATGGCATGTGTCAAAACAAAAAGCAATATGCTCCGGATATCGGCTTAATTTGCGAATCTGTATCATTTCTTCCATTGTCGTGCCCATCGGGCCATGATCACCTGCCTGATTTTCAATCAGCACCTTTGAATGTCCATTCCAATTCTCCAAGGCGGTATCCAGACAATGAATGAGGTTCTGATAACCCTCCAGCGGATCGTTTGTTTTGATATGTCCAAAATGGACCACCGTCCCAACAGAACCGCAAGCATTCGAAATTTCAAGATCATTGCGAATAGAAGCTATTGTAGCATGAAACCCCGCCTCTCCACGGGTCATGCCCAACGCCGGATTCGTGGGATAGGGTGAATGTGCAATCGATGCAAGTCCCTGCTGTTCACACCAATCCCTGCACTGCTCAGCATCCTTGAGATCCAGACTTTTCAGGCCAAGACTACGCGGGTTCTTCGGAAAATATTGAAACGCCGTTGCCCCCATCACATGTGCTCTCTTGGCTGCCTGAAGAAATCCGCCTCTGGTGCTGACATGTGCCCCGATTCCGGTATTAGGCCTCATGCTGGCATTTCGGACAGAAGAATGCCTTCTTGCCCGTAATTTCCACTCGTTCAATTGTTCCCCCGCAGCGCGGACAAGTCTCGCCTTCCCGATCGTATACACGACATTGCTCGTCAAAACTTCCTGTCTTCGTATCCCCTTGCATCAGCGGCATTTCCATATAACCGCCCTCAGAAGCTGCTTCGCGCAACACGGACTGCATCGAATGGAACAAACGCTCCGTCAACTCTGGTGAAGTCGCGATGTTCTGCGTTTTGGAGCTTGGTCTCAGACCAGCAGCAAAAGCAATCTCATCCGAATAACAGTTGCCAATCCCTGCAATGATATGCTGGTTTACCAATGTTGTCTTGAGCGTACCCCGCCGACCTTTCAAAAGAGAAGCAAAACGTTCCACATTCATCCGTCGATCCAAGGGTTCAGGTCCAAGATCGGACATCGCCTCTTCGGTTTCTTTCGAAGTAAGCAGATGTAAATAACCCAAGCGTAGTCCGATAAAGAATAAAATGTGATCGCCAAACTGAATTTCCACTTGTGTGGAACGATCAGGACGTTCTTCTTCCGTGCCCCAGAAAATCATACCGCCCAACATGAGGTGCAGCACCAGACGTTTGCCATTAGCCAAGTGGAAAATCAGATGCTTCGCTCGGCGTTCAACAAATATAATGCGATTACCTGTAAGTTCATTGATAAACAGATCAGGCTCCGTATTTATCGTTTTATCGCGGTTAATTACCACACCTGTAATCAGTAGATCAAGTATTTTCTCGGACAGCAAGGTCCGGTAATTTTCCATTTCCGGTAGTTCCGGCATCGTACATTACCCCTTTTTGGAAGCTTGGTCTGCCTCTTGCGACAGCCACTCCATCAATTTATGCAAATCTTCAAACACATGATCAGGTCGAGCCTTCGCTGCTTGAATGTGTCCATCCATATTATCCCGTGTTGTCACACCGGTAAGTACCAACAGCGTCTCACACCCTGCTGCCACTCCAGCTGCAATATCGGTTCGCATATTATCTCCGATCACTGCCACTTCATGAGACGCCAGGTTTAGCCGGCTAATGGCTGACTTCATTATAACACTCGATGGCTTGCCAATAACGGTAGGATGAACTCCGGTTGCTGCTTCAATTGCTGCTCCAATAGTTCCCGCCCCAGGTGTCAGTCCATCATCGGAAGGAAGCTGCAGATCCGGGTTGGTCATGATGAATTTTGATCCCGCATTAATCCACCTTAGCGCCTTGGTCAGTTTATGATAGGAAAATTCACGATCAATCCCCTGTATGACGTAATCTGGTGCATCTTCCGTCAGCTGTAGTCCTGCTTCTTCTATGGCTTGCAGCAGTCCTGCTTCTCCAATACATGCCACTTTTGCACCCGGGGACTCTTCAGCAACATATTCAGCAGCCGCCACAGCAGAAGTACATACTTGAGACGCGTCGGCAGGTATGCCCATCCCGTTCAGATGATCTGCCACACCTTGTGGTGTACGGGAAGAATTATTTGTTACGAATAAATACGGCTTTCCTAGCTCTTGCAGTGTTCGAATAAGCTGATCGGCTCCTTCGATACGATGTCTGCCATGATAGAGCGTACCATCCAAGTCAATCAGATAGGCCTTAATCACACACAGCACTTCCTTTCTTCATTCCATTAACGTTTCATGTCCTTAATCATTTACCTCGAACTTGACCGCGAACCTATGTATTCAGGCAAAAAATAATGGCTTGCTGGCATATGCACGCAACAAGTCGAACCGGATCGAACACCGACGGTTTAACTCGCGCGTCTTCTGTACAAGCTTGTCATTTCCTGCGCTTTCCCGGAAAATAATTTGAATCATTTCCCTCTTCATATTGCCCATCCTACACGCTTTCTGACCAGATTGCAAAAGGGACCGCGGGAGTTCCTCTCCCTCAGTCCCGTGCAATTACCCGGATCTTTATATGACGTGTTTAGCCGTGCACTGGTTCGCAATCAGGGTTAAGATTCTTGCTTGCGATGCACAACAGGAATAAGCTGGTGTTCGTTTGCAAGTCTGGTATTCGGGAATACGGACTGCGCCTCTTCCAAAAGTGGCTGAAGTTGATCCTCATCCTTATAGCGTGAACTGAAGTGAGTCATGATTAGTTGCCCTACATTGGCTGCTCTAGCCGCTTCTGCCGCTTGCTTAGAAGTACTATGATAGTACTCATGCGCTGTATCGGCCAGATCATGCATGAATGTAGCTTCATGTACAAGTACATCTGCATTGATGGAAAGTGGCTGTACGTTGTCACATGGACGTGTATCACCCAATATGGTGATCACCATACCTCGTTTTGGCGCTCCCAATACATCTTCTGGACGAAGCGAATCACCGTTATCCAGCGTAATGGTTTCTCCACGTTTCAGGCGGCCGAACAATGGGCCTGGTTTCAGACCATATTCCGCCAGTTTGGCTGGGTCCAGGCTTCCTGGACGATCTTTTTCCGTGATCCGGTATCCATAACTGTCAATCCGATGCTCAAGCAAAGCAGCTTCCACGATAAAACTGTCATCCTCGAACAGGACGCCGCCCGTATGTTCCACGATATTCAGATCATAGTTAACCCGGGATTGGCTCAGCTCCATTGTTGTACTGATCATTCGTTCCGTACCTGGCGGACCATATACGGTTAATGGTGTGGTGCCACCTTGATAGGCTCTGCTTGAAAGCAGTCCTGGAAGTCCAAATACATGATCACCATGCAGGTGAGTAATGAATATTTTCTCCAATTTGCTCAGTTTAAGCGGAGAACTTAAAATCTGGTGCTGCGTTCCTTCCCCGCAGTCAAACAACCACAAAGCTCTGCGCTCATCCAACATGCGTAGCCCAATGGAAGTTACATTCCGTTGAAGCGTAGGTACACCAGCATTAGTTCCCAGGAAATATAGTTCCATTCTGGATCGCACCTCTTTCTGTTGCCAGCAAAAAACCTCCGACAATGCGGAGGGCTTTGCCTGACACTCTACTGAATTTATGCCTTCTCTACATTAAAATACTTAGCTTGCGGATGGCTGAATACCATCGCTGATACGGAAGCTTCAGGTTCCATCATGAAACCTTCCGTCAATTCCACACCGATATCCTCAGGCTGTAGTAACTTGAACAGCGGCCCTTGGTCTTCCAGATCCGGACAAGCCGGATATCCAAAAGATACTCTGATCCCTTGATAACGTGCACCGTGACGTTGCTTCATGGTCATCTGGGCAGAATCCGGGAATCCCCATATATCTCTCATCATATGATGCACACGTTCAGCTAATCCCTCTGCTACTTCAAGCGCTACGGATTGTAGAGCATGCGAGCGAAGGTAATCCCCTTGATCTTTCCACGCCGTGGATAGTTCACGCACACCGTGTCCGGCCGTAACTACCATGAAACCAACGTAATCCATCTGACCGGATTCAACAGGTTTCAGGAAGTCGGACAGGCACAGGAACGGCTCGACTTTTTGACGTGGGAACGTAAATGTATGCAAAATATTACTGGTGTCCTTTGGATCATAGATAATGACGCTATTACCACTGGACTGAGCCGGGAAGAAACGATACATGGCATGCGCCTGAATAATCCCGTCACGAACAGCCTCTTGCATGATATCATCCACGACTGCTTTCAGATCGGTAGCCTTCTTATCACCTGAAGCAATCAGTTGTTCTACTGAACCGCGCAACCCCAGATGATGTCCAAGCAACATCTGCATGTTCACGTATGGCAGGATATGTGATAAAGGATAGTTACGCATCGTATGCCGCTCCAGATCAGGCGGGACAAGTACCGGATGATCTACAGCAATATCCGAACGCTCCACTCGCGTAAGCTCTGGAAGAGCCTGAACAGCTACAGCACTTGAAGCATCAGCTTCTTTTTCTGCTTCCATCTCCAGTTGCATCACTTCACGTGAAACGGGATTCATCAATTTGTTCGCCAGATCCAGACCGTCCATCGCATCTTTCGCATATACAACCATTCCGTTATATTCAGGACGAATACGATTTTTGGTGAATTTACGTGTTAGCGCCGCTCCGCCAACCATAATAGGCACATCAATACCTGCTGTTCGCAAATCCTGAGCGGTAAGAATCATCTGTTGCGCTGATTTTACCAATAGACCCGAGAGGCCGATTGCATCGACTTTTTCTTCTCGGTATGCCTCAATGATACGTTCTGGTGGTACTTTTATACCCAAATTAATGATCCGGTAACCGTTATTGGACAGGATGATCTCAACCAGATTCTTCCCGATGTCATGCACATCGCCCTTGACCGTGGCGAGAATGATCTTGCCTTTAACCGAAGTCTCGTTCTTCTCCATGAATTGCTCCAGATATGCTACAGAAGCCTTCATAACCTCCGCACTCTGCAACACCTCAGCTACAATCAACTCATTGTTGTTAAAGAGACGACCTACTTCCTCCATCCCACGCATCAGTGGACCGTTAATCACTTGAAGTGCTGTGTATTTGGCAAGTGCCTGCTCCAGATCCGGCAGCAATCCTTCTTTGCTTCCTTCCACAACATATGCAGCGAGACGCTCTTCTAATGAAAGGTTTGAGATTTTTTCCTTCTTCTCAACCTTCTTGTTACGGAACGCCGCTACGAACGCCGCCAGAGTTTCATCATTCGTGTTATATAAAAGCTCTTCGGAGAGTCTGCGTTCTTCTTCAGGAATGGAGGCATAACGCTCCAGTTTCTCTGTGTTCACGATCGCATAGTCAAGACCTGCTTTGGTACATTCATATAAGAATACTGAGTTCAGCACCTCACGGCCCGCTTCAGGCAATCCGAATGAAATGTTACTAATCCCGAGGATCGTATGACATTCTGGCATCGCTTCCTTAATCACTCTTATACCTTCAATGGTTTCTTTGGCTGAACCGATGTACTGTTCATCTCCCGTACCTACCGGGAACACCAACGTATCGAAAATGAGGTCTTCTGGTTTGAGACCATATTTGTTCACCAGCAGATCGTAAGAGCGCTTGGCTACGTCAAGCTTGTCTTCCCGACTAATCGCCTGACCCCGTTCGTCAATCGTTCCGACAACTACTGCACCACCATATTTATGAAGCAACGGTGTAATCAGCTCAAATTTCTCTTCGCCATCCTCAAGGTTAATAGAGTTAATTATCGCTTTACCTTGTGAGTACTGGAGGGCCAGATCAATTACTGAAGCATCTGTCGTATCGATCATGAGAGGAACCTTCACTTTTTTTACAACCAATTCAAGGAACTTCACCATGTCTTCAGACTCTTCACGGTCTGGGTCTTGTACACACACATCGACAATGTGCGCTCCATTTTTCACTTGAGCACGTGCAATTTCCGAGGCTTCTTCATATTTTCCTTCTACAATGAGGCGTTTGAATTTCCGTGATCCCAGCACATTTGTACGCTCTCCGACCATATATGGGCGATTGTCCTGTTCGATGTAGATCGGTTCTATACCAGACAATGCCGGTGGATGTGTTCCGTTCATTTCTCTTGGGGGGTACTGGGCAAGTGTATCGCGCATCGCCCGAATATGTGCAGGGGTTGTCCCGCAACATCCACCAGCGATATTCAACCAGCCCTGTTCGGCAAAAGCACCAATCTTCTGAGCAAGCGAGTCAGGTGACTCATGGTAATTACCATTCTCATCCGGAAGACCCGCGTTCGGGTAACAACTAACGGCAACCGATGCCATAGCGGAAAGTGAGCGAATGTGATCACGCATGAACTCTGGACCCGTAGCACAGTTTAGTCCTACCGAAATTGGGTTAAGGTGTTCTAAGGATATATAAAAGGATTCGATGTTCTGACCTGCAAGGGTCGTTCCCATCGGTTCTATCGTTCCTGATATCATCAGGGGCAGTGTAACACCACTCTGTTCGAAGGCCTGCTGAATTCCAATGCTGCCTGCTTTTACATTGAGGGTATCCTGTGAGGTTTCGAGTAGTAGCGCATCAACGCCTCCCTCTATTAAAGCAAGCGCTTGCTCCAAATAACTGTCGATAAGTTCCTGGAACGTTACTCCCCCAGTTACAGACAGTGTTTTGGTAGTTGGTCCCATCGCACCTACCACATAACGTGGAGATTCCGGTGTAGAGAAACGATCAACCGCAGCTTTCGCAATTCTGGCTGCTTCCAGGTTGATCTCGCGTGCCCGATCCTGAATATCGTACTCAGCAAGCACAACGGATGTGGCACCAAATGTATTGGTTTCAATTAAATCAGCGCCCGCCTCCAGATATTCTTCATGAATGCGCTGGATCAGTTCTGGACGAGTAAGCACTAACATTTCATTACATCCATCCAGATCTTCGCCGCCAAAATCTTCGCCAGTCAGATCAACTTGTTGAATCATGGTCCCCATTGCACCGTCGAGGATTAATATTCGTTGTTTTAATGCATCGTGTAGACTAATCTTATCCAATATCTTCACCCCCGCAAAACGTTAGATCTTAGTTTAACAGAAACTAACTTAATGTGAAAGATCGGGTTTGGTCCCGAAAGATGGCGGGTTTGCACGAATATGAACGGAATTTCAGAATCGACAAAAACAAAGCAATCCGATATAATTCAATTAAACCAAGTGGAAAAGAGGGAAAGAACATGGCTGAAATTGTTATCCGAAATACGAACGAACGCATCACTGGTGACGAAAATGTTCGAAATTTCTTAAACAAATACGAAGTATTATATGAGAAGTGGGACGCTTCCAAACTGAACACTGATCTGCAAAATAACTTTGGATTAACTGATGAACAGAAAACCGAGGTTTTGGAAACTTATGATTATGAAATCAGAGATTTGGCTGCACGTCGCGGATACCAGATCTGGGATGTCATCACGCTGTCCGAACAAACACCAGATATCGAAGAAAAGCTCGCCAAGTTCGAAGAGATCCACACCCACGCTGAAGATGAGATCCGTGCAATTGTCGCTGGTAAAGGAATCTTTGTTATCAAAGCTACAGATGATGTGGGCTACTTTAATGTAGAACTGTCTCCAGGAGACGTTATCTCTGTACCTGAGAATACACCGCACTTCTTCACATTAATGGAGAACAAACAAATTATTGCTGTACGTCTGTTCATCGAAAAAGATGGCTGGATTGCAGATCCATACCCTGATCCTACATTTATCAAACAAGCCTAACACTCTCGTGTTACAACTTGCTTAACCAAAACCCCTGTTCAATTGAACAGGGGTTTTCGCATATGCATATGGAGAGTAGTATACAACATCGGTGCATTATATAAAATAATGCGGGTATTTCGCCTTTATCGATTCCTGTTCAATAACAACGAGTCTAAGATGAGCTTCCATCACCTGAACTGCTTGCTCGGTCTGACGCTCTGTGATAAGACGATAAATCTCTTTGTGCTGGGAGATAATGACCTCCAGGTTGGAGTCCTCCGCTAGACGTAATAAACGCAACCGATTAAACGGAATATTCAGTTGTTGCAACATTTTCCATGTTCTTAGCTTACCCGTGCCCTGGAACAAAATCTGATGAAACTCTTCATCCAGTTCAAATAGACGATAGAAATTGTTTTTCCCTATACAGACTACCTGCATTGCAATGTTGGTTTCAAGTCGAAATCTGTACTCTTCAGGAAAAGAAACACAAGCCAAAGTCACGATTTCCTTCTCCATCTTCTCCCGCATAAACCTGCCTTCTTCCACATGCTCCAGATTAATATGAGAGACGATCGTTCCACTCTGGGGAATAATGTCCAGCAGTTCTTCTTCAGCAAGCTTCATGAATGCTTCTCGCACGGGTGTTCTGCTCACCTGCAGTTCATCTGCAATCTCTTTCTCTGAAATCTTGGTACCCGGCTTAAGTTCCAGGTGAAGAATTCGTTCTTTTAACAGGTTATATGAATATGCCCGGGTCGAGCCTCTAATTTTTTGATTAAGTGACATGCCTAGACCTCTTTCTATCAGCCGTATTCATTCATCTTAGCACAAATTACCGTTCCACTTATATATCGGTGTGAAACGGTAATCTGGCCAACATCAACTATATTATTGCTTGTTTTCTTTGTAGGCTTTGTACGTGTCATTTGCCAGCTTCAGATAATTAGATAATCCTTGACTATCCAGCTCTTTGGCAAACGTATCGAATTCAGACAAGTCTCGCTCACCCAAGATAAATTTAAGTGTATTTTGATCCGAATAATCTTTCAGTGGTGTACTCAGAAGTGTCACCCGTTCACGGTCCTCTGAAGAGTAAGGAATTGGTGGTTCTGCCGGGATCACTTCCTTGGTATCCTTCATGTCTTGCTGGAATTTCAACTCTTCTTCACTAAACATCGATTGCAGCAGATCTGTCGTACCACCGTAGGCAAATACTCCACCAGAGAAACCAAAGTCAATACGCAGATCCTTCGTGCCTTTAGGATTCAAGCCATTGTAGTTCACATCTTCTACCAATTCACGTTTTCCGCCCTCTTTGGTAAATGTTTCGCCTTCAACGCCCCATTTGGCAAACTCTTGACCCTCATCACTGTAGTATAACCAATCCACAAATTGCATAATGGCTTTGAAGTTTTCGCTTTTTTGAATTTTCCCGGATATCATGACACCGTTTTCAAGTCTTGAGCCAGACATTAATTGCCCTTTTGGCCCACCAGGAACTGTAATCTTCGCAACAGAGTATTTACCTTCTCCCAGCGTTTTGTTCATATCATTTCGGTGCAGCACTACCGTTTGGGAATTACCATTAATCATGAATGATTTGCCGGATACAAATTTCTGTACAGCCTGATCATCATCCTGTGTGAAACTTTCTTTGTCCAGCAATCCTTCGGATACCAACTTGTTAAAGTACGTTAGCATTTCCTTATACTCCGGCGTAGTAGCCGTGTACACAAATTCATCCTGATCTTCCTTATACGTCAATCCGTTACCAAAACCCCATCCAGCCTTGGTACCAAAGCCGGTAGCCGCAATACCTAATGTGCTATTAAATTTGAAACGGTCCGAGAACGGAACGGAATCCGGGTACAGCTCTTTGAGTTTCTTTGCAGCGTCATACAGTTCATCCCATGTGGTTGGGATCGCAATGTTATTTTCTTCAAAAACATCTGTTCTTACGATTAATGTATAATCTGGCCATACTTCTTCATGCAGACCCGGGAGTACATAATACTTGCCATCTTCCTGTCGAAGTCCTTCGATTTCTTCTTCCAATCCCCATTTTTCCACTTTATCCTTGAAGTTGGGCATCAAATCAATATAATCACTAACGGGCAGAATCGCACCGGAAGATACAAAAGCAGATTCTTCACCAGGATAGGTCTTTGGAATAACCAGCGGTGCATCACCAGAACTGATTAGAAGAGATCTCTTCTGAGAATAGTCACTCATAGGAACAATCGTTGGCTCAAGTGTAACACCAGTCATTTCAGTCATCTTTTCGAAAAGCAACCAGTCTTTTTTGTACGGATAGGTAGGTTGATCACTATACAGTATCGATAGATTAAACGGCTCAGTCGCCTTGAATGTATCCCCTACATTGTACGTCTCCATCGCTGCCTTGGTTTGAACTTCTGTGACGTCACCTCCTGCTCCATTACCGCTGCTACATGCTGCCAGAACAACGGTCATCATTGATGCCAACACCATTTTACCAACAAACTTACGTGGCTTTTGATTCATTTAGGTTATCCCCCTGAATTTGGTTTAAGTTGACCTTGCCTTAAAACTTTTTAATCAATAAAAAGCGAAGCGCTCGCCTACAAGCTTTCTGAAAGAAAGCTGCATCGGAAGCATATGCTATCACCGGATTTTCCCTTTTAAAAAGGGAATCGAAAAAATCTGGGGATAACAGCGATTAAAAGGTTATTCTGTCATCGGAGTGTTCCGTGTAAATCATCTTTAGTTCAATTTATATAGCTGCTACGTATTACTGTTTAACAGACCCTAACATGATACCGGTTACAAAGTATCTTTGGACAAATGGATAGATGGTGAGTATCGGCAAGATGGTTAATACCATCGTTACTGACTTAATATTGGCAGCAATCTGTGTCAGGTTATCAGCTGAGGTTGCACCGGCAGATGCCCCACTTGTCGCTCCTGCAATCATATTGCGCAAATAAATGGTGACAGGGAACAGTTCTTTTTTGTCCAAATACAGAAAGGCTGGGAACCAGGAATTCCAATGACCTACTGCGTAGAACAGCACCATGGTTGCCATAACGGCTTTACTAAGCGGCAATATAATGCGTAACAAGATCCCGTAGGTGTTCAAACCGTCAATGGAGGCAGCTTCCTCCAGTTCTTCAGGCATATTTTCAAAAAATGACTTCATGATCAGCATGTTGTATATGCTAATTGCGCCAGGAACAACAAGTGCCCACATGGTGTTGTTGAACCCAAGGGAATTAATCAACACATAGTTTGGAATCAATCCACCACTGAAGAACATCGTGAATACGGCGAACATCGTCAGAAACTTGCGACCCATCAACCTCTTTTTGGACAGGGCATATGCGAAAATAGTCGTCATAAACATGGAGATTAACGTACCTACTACAGTGTAGATAATCGTATTTTTATAATTCGTCCAGAACATGCTGTCACGTGAGATGGTCTTGTATGTCTCCACATTGAATCCTCTTGGGAACAAACTAACCTTACCCGAATTAATATAGGACTCACTACTGAAGGATTGTGCCACGACATTTAAGAATGGATAGAGCGTTATAAATACCACGAACAGCAGAAAGATGACATTGAATACTTTAAATACCTTGTAAGATCTGGATTCCTGCATGGTGCTCCTCCTTTACCATAAGCTTCTTTGTGTCAGTCTGCGTGAAATGGCATTTACGGAGAACACCAGAATCAGACCGATCAGCGATTCGAACAAGCCAATTGCGGTAGCATAACTGAAGTTACTGGATTCCAGTCCCACCCGATACAGGTAAGTGGAGATCACATCAGATGTCTCGTAGATAAGCGGATTGTACAAGAGTAAGATTTTTTCAAATCCAACTGCTAGGAAATTACCCATGTTCAAAATCAATAACGTCACAATCGTTGGCAAGATCCCTGGTAACGTTACATGAATCGTTTGCTTCCACCGATTGGCACCATCGATACGCGCAGCTTCATACAAAGAATCATCAATGGTTGTCAGTGCAGCCAGATACAGAATTGCCCCCCAACCCATACCCTGCCATACCTCAGAAGTGATATAGATTGTTCTGAACCATTCAGCCCGCTGCATAAAAGGAATATTGTCTCCGGTGAAGAAAGCCACCAGTCCATTAATGGAACCATTCACTGCTGTCAGCTGCAGGATCATACCCGCAACGATAACGATGGACAGAAAATGAGGCAGATATGACGCGGTCTGTACAAACTTTTTGAATCGTTTACTCTTCACTTCGTTAAGCATCAAAGCAAAAATGATTGGAACCGGGAATGTAAAGAGCAATGCAAGTCCGCCCAACATCAGCGTATTACCAAATACTCTCCAGAAGGTAGGGTCCTCAATGAACATTTTGAAGTATCTTAATCCAACCCACGTTTCTCCAAATATACTTCCCCCGGGAACAAAACGTCTGAACGCAATCACATTACCAATCATCGGCCCATATTTGAAAATAAGGAGATAGATGATGGGAAGGATTAATAGTGAATACAGCTGCCAGTCTTTGCGAAACAAGGTTGCTGCCGTTCGTAATCTGCTCTCTTTACGTAAAGATGTCATGGTTAACGTTGTTTTAGCGGTTTCCGACTCCATGTGTTTTCACTCCGATCCAGGACTTGATAAGTAAGAGTAATTCATGTACAATCTCCATCGTTTCTCCTCTTGTAGAAGACAACAACTCCTTTAACTTCACCCCCACTACCAAATAGATAATTGCTGAATGTAAGCGATATCAATTTGGTGTATTATGTAGAATCACACAATCCAAGGTGCTTCACATCATTCATTAGCACTTACTAAGTGGTGTGATTTCCAAATCGGAAGAAGATACTCTAAAATATTAAGCGCTTACAATAAATCAAAATAATAAGCAATAACTCCCTGCTTCCATTTAATGAAGTAAGTCAAAAAGAAATTGCTTTATGACAATCTAAATACTAGTCATACTAGTATGTTAGTTATATTCTAATCCAGCTTCCCCCTAATTTCAATAACTTTTAGTAAAAAAAATGGAGATCTCTTTTAACAAGGTAATTTACTCAACTAGCTCAAATAAAAAAACATTGGTAACTTCAAGAACGACATCATCGTTCATTGAAGCTTCCAATGTTTCAGGGTGCTGAGGAAAGATGTTATAACTGATTCCGCTTAGAACTTAGCAATAAGCTGATTTAATTCCGATAAATGTGTTATTTCATGGTCTGGCGCATACTCTTCATTGTTGGTCTTATGCTCACGGTTAATCCATACGGATTGGATGCCAGATGATAAAGCACCACGAATATCAGTCGTTAACTTGTCTCCAACCATCATGCTCTCTTCGGGTTTAACACCCAGTTTACTCAAAGCATGTTCAAATATCGACGGATCTGGTTTTCCTTTTCCGAAGTTACCCGAGATAATAATCTCATCAAAGAAAGGAGTCAATTCAGGTACACCATCCAACTTCTCTTGTTGCAAAGCAGGACAACCGTTTGTTAACAACAACAGTTTGTACTTTCCTTGTAACTGACGCAAGGTATCCATCGTTTCTTCGTATACATGAGGTCTGGATCTCCGTTCTACTCCAAACTGTGCGGCCAGTTGTTCAGCAAGATCTTCCCGATCTATACTCAACTTCAACAAGCCACGACGCCATGATTCTTTACGGTAAACTGGAGCAAGTTGTTCCAACTGACGGAACTCAGGTTGATCCCCACCAGTAAAGTTAGCCCAAAGGCCTTCAAACGGATTGATTCCAATCATTTTAGTAAAAGGAAAGGTTTCATATGATTCATACAGTCCACGTGCCTCATTACGAACAGCTTCTTCAAGTTCTTCTGGTTTAACCCCAGTCTCTTTCGCTGCGATTAGACAAGTCTCATGAAAAGCTTCTCGAACACTACGGTCATCCCATAATAAAGTATCATCTAGGTCGAACAAAATCGCTTTTAACGCCATTCCGATCATCTACCCCTTTATGCAATAATTACTTTTCGACGGTTTCCACGGTGATCTGGTGTGCTTTTGCAAACTTCAGCAAACGTTCTGCAATCGCATCTGTATCGTAACGGTTCAATAACTTGGTGAACACCCATCTTTTCCCGCGACTGTTATGTTCGATAACAACTGTACCTGGTTCAATTCTGAATTTGACGATATCGTCAACCCCAATTGAACGTTCACGATTACCCTTCGTCGTTATAATCCGATTACTGCTAATCTTGATGTATGGACGTCGAAGCATGAAGATGACTGCCAAAAATACGTAAAGCAGCATGGTCACCCAGTCCCAAGTTGTCATTGGAGCTTGCACAAGGAACGTGCTCATAAACAGATACAAAAAGGCGAGACCAATCAAAAATATAGGGAACAAAAGACTGCGTCCCTTAAAGACTTCTTCACCTGGTGTACCTGTGATTGGTTGACCACTTTTTTTGCGTTGCTGATTTAACTGCTTGGAATTTTTCTTAACCGTTCTCTCGAACGAACGCGACATGAGAATCCCCCTTATGTGTCTTTGTATCGGCTTACATAATTGCAAACCTACATTTCCCCCTATAAATTGTACACTCAAAATACCAGGAAGAAACCTAAATATCATAATGATATCATTAGGTTTCGTTAGTGTTTGAGTTTGCCTTGGTGGCCTTTGTCATTCTCATCATCAACAATCTCAATGGTATCCAGTTGTTGTCTGAAATTGCTGCGAATATTACTCAAATAAATCTCTCTTAGCTCGGCACGTTCAGCAAGCTCTTCCTCCGACAATCCAGTGGACTTTTGCTTACGAGCCAATTCGTTAATGCGTGCTACCAGACTATCTATATCCAAGCTTGTCCCCTCCAAAAATACAAAGTCATATTAACTTTGCCATTATAAAGGCTGCTTGTCAAGCTGACACGCGCTAACACTCATTGATGTGCATTTTATTCTGCAAATTGCGGTAGAGCTAGTACTTGTCCCACTTGGATGGAAGTTGTATGAAGTTGATTCACTTTCTTAATTGCTTCTATATATATACGTGTATCCATATTCGTCGGTTTATGTTCCAAAGAAATACTCCATAATGTTTCCCCTTGTGAAACAGCTATCTTTCCTCCAGGCAGAACAGCATTCTCATTGCCGGCAAATACAGTTAAAACGGTGCTGCATCCAATAAATATAATCATAGAGGTAATGACTACCTTTAACATCCATGAAGAAATCTTGAAACGCGCTAAAACCTTCTTGTAGTTCCCTATGTTAGACTTCACCAGTTCCGAATTCATTGGTTCATAAATGCTTTGATAAGTAGAATATCTCATTAAATACCCGCCTCCAAACGTTTGTTCCTATCTGTTGGAATCAATATAACACGAACACTTGTTTTGTTCAATAGATTTTTAGAACAATTGTTCGCTTCTTTTTTGAAGGAGAAATATCTTATTTCAAGTCCTTTTACAAAACATTTGCAGTATTATGCTCTGACTTTTGGACAATTTCTGTTCTATAAGCTAAAAAACACTGATTTAATGCTATTTTATTTAGAACTTATGTTTGTACGAACGGAGGTTCTATGTTATAATTTTCCCAAACGTTACTAAAATGGGGTTGATACGGTATGTCGAAGATATCCAGCAGGCAGCAGGCTATTCTGGAGTTTATACGAAATGAAGTCCGGTTGAAGGGGTATCCTCCTTCCGTACGGGAAATTGGTGAAGCGGTTGGACTGGCTTCCAGCTCAACAGTACATGGACATTTGGATCGTTTGGAGAAAAAAGGTTTGATCCGACGCGACCCTACCAAGCCAAGAGCCATTGAGCTTTTGAGCCAAGAAGAATCTGAGCATTCTCATCAATTTGCTCATAGCGTTGCACGTATTCCTGTTGTTGGTAAGGTTACAGCCGGGGTTCCAATCACTGCAACCGAGAACATTGAAGACTACTTCCCTCTTCCTACACATTATGTAGGCGAACAGAAAGTGTTTATGCTTTCGGTAGTCGGAGATAGCATGGTGGAAGCTGGAATCGTTAACGGAGATTACGTTATTGTCCGTCAACAGCAAACTGCTGATAACGGTGATATCGTCGTTGCAATGACTGAAGACGATGAAGCTACAGTGAAAACGTTCTATAAAGAGAAAGATCATATTCGCCTTCAACCGGAGAATGCGACCTTCGAACCTTTACGTTTGAAACATGTTAGTATTCTGGGTAAAGTCATTGGCCTTTTCCGAGATATTCATTAATATTTAACTTGAGTAACAAAACTAGATGTAATGAAATACGAAAGAGGTTATCCTGATCAACAGGACAACCTCTTTTTTTCATGTTTATGTTATTTTAGCGGCTAATTATTCACTGCGTTTCAGAACACTCTTGTGATGCGAGAACACATCAAAGCTCTGTTGTCCGTGATATGAGCCCATACCGCTCTCTCCTACACCACCAAACGGGAGGTAGTGTGAAGTCATATGAGAAAGTGTGTCATTAATACATCCCCCACCGAAGGATACTTGATTCAGAACCTGATCCTGCAGCTGCTCATCCTGTGTGAAGAGATATAGCGCCAATGGTTTTGGCCGGCGAACAATCTCATCTAGCATAGGATTCAGGTCACTGTACGTAAATACAGGAAGAATCGGACCAAAGATCTCTTCTTGCATGACAGCTGATTCCCAGTTCACATCTCCAAGTACAGTCGGCTCAATGAGCAACTGCTCTCGTACAGAACGTCCACCAATCAGCGTTTTGCCATCTGTTAGGAATTTCGACAACCGATCAAAGTTACGCGAGTTAACAATATGCGGGAAATCAGCGTTCTGTAACACATCGTCCCCAAATTTATCTTTGATCTCTGCGCCAATCAGATTGATCAATTCGTCATGAACTTGTTCATGTACAAGCAAATAATCCGGAGCAACGCAAGTTTGGCCTGCATTCAGGAACTTACCACGAACAATACGCTGGGCCACCAGCTTCAGTTCTGCATCGTTATGGACAATAGCAGGACTCTTGCCCCCTAGCTCCAGGGTTACAGGAGTCAAATGCTCCGCAGCTGCCTTCATAACAATGCGACCAACACCTGTGCTTCCTGTGAAGAAAATATAATCAAACTTCTCTTTCAACAATGCTGTACTGGCTTCAACTTCCCCTTCCATAACGGCGATATACTCCTGAGGGAAGATCTCCTGAATCAGATCATATGTCAGACGAGATACCGCTGGTGTTAATTCAGAAGGCTTGATAACTGCACAGTTACCGGCTGCAATTGCTCCAATCAGTGGACCAAAGGCCAGTTGGAAAGGATAGTTCCAAGGTGCAATAATAAGAGCCACTCCGTATGGTTCAGGGTAAATGGTGCTCACCCCATCCGGCATAGCCGAATTGGTTGGGACTTGTTTTGGTACAGCCCATTCCTGCAGGTGTTCTAATGCAAAATCCAGTTCACCCAGAACAATGCGAATCTCGGAACCGTAAGCTTCCGCCTCTGATTTGTTCAAATCTGCCCGAAGTGCATCTTGAATCCGTTGCTGATACTTTTCAATTCCTTTTCTAAGCTGTTGAAGTGAATTAATCCGATACTCAATATTTTTAGTTTGTCCTGTATAAAAAAATGTACGTTGATCTGTCACCAGTTGTTTTGCCTGATCCATATTAACATCTCCAATTAATTATTTAAAATTAAATTGTTTAAAATTTAATTAAAGTATACCTCTTCTATATGAAACTTTCAACATACAAATGAAACATCCATTTGTATGTATTTGAACGATGGTTGGAATTTTAAATGAGTGAATGCTAGTATTCCTTTCTATTTCATGGCTATCAGAATTTCTAAGGAAGTTTGATTTAAATCTTTTGCTTCAGACAGTTTAATATTAATGAAAAGTGAGTTTTGCGATTATCTAAATCGACGAACGAATATGTTTGTTATAAAGGTAAGCCTTGGTCACAGATAAACACAAAAATGTTACGTGGGCAAGTGAAGAAGAATCAGGGGACATGTTTTGGCAATTTGCTTTCAGATGATTTATCCATTCCCGGCCACAACTTCACAACGAGCAGATTTTAATCCAACAACTACATCTGAGAGCTGTCTTCGAAGAAAGGGTTAAATAATATCAAATCAACTTGTACTACTTCTATTAAAAAAAGTCATCTAGTATCTCACTCATCCGCTGCATTTCATGATCGTCCAAATCTGTTTAGATTGGATATACTATTTAATCAGTTGGAGGAATTTTTGGAAGTTACGTTAGTAGATCTGTAGGGGAAGAAATACAAATCACAATGTAATATATATCATAATTTTACATAGAATTATATGGTATTTTTAGAAAGTAAAGTTTTATAATTCATTCAAAAAAATTTAGGAGGTATTTACATGAAAAAGAAACTAGCCACAATTGGAGCGCTCACTGCTATAGTAGCAAGTATTGCTGTTCCAGCATCACTTGCTTCTGCCTCATCTTCTGTTCAAGGTTCTGTAACTGCACAAAGTGTTACGATTCAGGCGACGCAAAAATATGTGAGATATTCAGATGCTAACAATAAGTATGGAGATGCGAAGTATGTTCCAAAGACATATACTTATGCTGATGGAGTTTGGTATGGAGTACTCAATCTAGCATCTACTACCTACTCAAACGGATTATATTACGGAAACTATGAAGGTTACGTAACGAAAATGGAGTAATTTTGTCATCACAATAAAATTCACGTATATTAAATATAACAATACTAAAAGAAGGCTTCTGAATTCTAAAGTGTACCCTTTGTAAAGGACATTTCGAAAAAAAACTAGGCAACTTGTTGAAGCTGCTGTCTGTATTTTACAGGCGGCAGCTTTTTCAAATTCCATTGCCCTCGATAATGATTGTAGTACGTCATATAACTCTTAATTTCTCGTTTTACTTCTTCTAATGTTTCGCAATCTTTGATATTCGTTTCATCCTTAAAATGCCCAAAGAACGATTCTTGGGGAGCATTATCCCAACAATTGCCTCGACGTGACATGGATTGTCTTAATCCCATTTTCTTCACTACGGATTGGAATTGTGGTTTCGTATAATGAAAGCCTTGATCAGAATGGATCAACGCATCTTTGGTTAAATGGCGATGCTTCTGTAATTTACGAAGCGTGTTTAGCGCAATTCCTATACTTAACGAAGAAGAAACTTCATACGCTAAAATTTCATTCGTCTGTGCGTCTTTAATCGTCGATAAATACGCACGTTTATTGACTTTTTACGTTAAATATGTGATATCGCTTAATAACACCTTTCCCGCCTCGCCTGGCTTAAAATTGCGCTGTAATTCGTTTGGACAAGTGCGATGTTCTTTCGTTGCTTTTGCCATTCTACGGGCTGGATTAGACTTTCGAATGGGACAGATGATCTCAAATTTCTTCATGATCCGGCGAATCCGCTTCAAGTTGAACGTCATTTTGTACTGATTTTCTAACGTCATTTTGATTTGGTGTGCTCCTTTTTTTCGTCCACGAAAATGATACGCCTTTACAATCTTATCTGTTTTGGCTTTAGCTACACGCTTCTGCACTGATTTTTCAGAGAAGCAATTGTAGTATCCAGAACGTGATACTTCCATAACATCGCATAGATAGCTGATTAACCGTTTCATTTTATACGTTCAGATCGTCCGATAAATGAGTTCAAACTTCAGCTCTGGTGCCACTTTTATTTCTTTTTCAACATCTGCCTTTCGAGTAGATCGAGTTTTTTTAGCAGTTCATTTTCCGCTCGTAACAATTGATTTTTTGCTTCTAATCGTTCAATCTTTTGTTCTAATGTTAATTCACGTTCCGATGGGCGACCTGAATTTGTTTTACGTGTATCCTGTAAGCCTTCTACACCCGCTTCACGATACGAAGCACGTCAACGTTTTCCGGAAGAACGAACACGCTCCAAACCAATACATTCAACATCTAAGCCTGCTTCTTCAAAAATGTCTCGTGGCAGTTTCCCCTGTTCATTTTGTGCAATGAAATGGCGCTTAAATTCATCGGTGTACGTAATCGCCTTTTCGCTAACAGCGATTACATTTGGATTCCGTTTTAGCAGTTCTTGTTCTTTCTTTGTCAGTAATCTTTTCGTCGTAACATTTCCGCTCCAACCTCTTTTTTTTCATTATAAACAAAATACCCTATAAGATGGGCTTTTTTCAAAGTGTCCATCTTATAGGGTACATTTTAACTTTAATCGGCTTTTTCTATCCCACAACATAAAAGAATTAATACTCGTTTACTGGACCACAACCAAAAGGTTGGCAAGTCTGGATTGTCGAAGCGGTATCAATAAAATCGGTATAATCATGATATTTGTAATAATGATGGTCTTTCCTGATGAATAAAGTCGCATTAAAATCACTATGCTTAACATCTCTAGTATATGTTTTTGTTACCCAATAGGCTCTGGGTGCATCCTTAGAAACATAATAACCACCGATGCTTACAAGTATGCCCGCTATTCTACCACCTACAGGTCCTCCTATAAAGGAAGCAAGTATACCTGCTATTGCAGAAGCAGTTGCATATATTATCTCTGTGGAATTTTCTACTTTGCCTTTATATACATAACCGTCTGCTAATGCTTGTGGCGAGAAACTGAGATCTTCGTGAATAGGTTTTATTTCGTTTGTAGCATAATTCACTTCGCCAGTTTGAAGATTTTCATACTTTACTTTAGTCTCATCAACTTTTGTAATTTTTAACTTATCTTTACCATTTAAATCTGTTGCAATATAATAGCTGTCATATTGAATTAATGTAGAACCGTCTTTAAAAGTGATGGAATTATCGGTTGTACTTTCGACTAGTTCTAAAAGGCTATTTTCCACTTGAAGTGCTGGGAAAGAATTTGCCTGATCTTGAGCGAATGCTGGAATTGAGATAGATGTAGAAAGCATGACTCCGGCTAAAATGTTTTAGCAATTTTCATTGTTTGTATCATTTTAGTCCTCCATTCAATTCTAATCTTTCTTTTTTCTAAAAAAATCGAATTTGATTACGTAATCAAACAAAGATGTAATCACAATAGCACCAATTGGAATAAACAAATAAACCCAGAACGGATTATTTGGAGCTTCGCCAGGCGGAGAATCTGTTAAAATAAAGTAAAGAACAATGCAATAGATTATAGCCAATACAATACCTGTTATGTTTCTATTTTTCATAGTTGCTCTCACCTCTTGTTCACAGAATCAAGTATTGTATTTCCAACTCAAAATATTATGACATAAATTTGGTATAATTTCTCTTATATACCTTAAAGTTTTTAAATAATATTTATGATGATAGCTTTAACCAGTATAATCCCTTTTGCTCAACAACTATTTTCAGTACTATATTTCGTTTTTAATATCTGACTCCCTATCTCAGCGTTGCAGTTGCTATATAATAATATGTAACTTCTCATGCGCTAGGATACTAAATGATATTTTCAGTTAAACGCACAATGATTAGACACATCTCTATTCCGACACTTGGTACAAGGTATAAGTTCTGGTCTCGAACTAAGGACATGAACTATAAAGCTAAAGTATGGTCAAATTCTCTGAAATAGGGTAGAATTGTTATAGTTACTTTCTCAGCGATAAAACAAATGTAGTAGACTAAACATAACTTTCGGAGCCAAATATGACTCCTGCACAAACGAGCCTTATATACAAAGGCTCGTTTTTTGATTTATCTTGTAAAATATCTTTTCCGTTACTAATTCGAAGATTTTCCTTTTTACATCTTTCAACAACAACATTTTACTGCTCTGTTCGATACTTTGATTAACTTGCGCTCGCTGTAAGGCGGTTTTACATACACAAAAAAAGAAATAACGTTCTATACAGTACCCGTTCTCTCGACATGTGCCATCATCTCTTATCAGAAGTTTTCCCATCATTCCTACAGCTACCCATTCTGGACGCTCCGTATAGGACGGATGCTTTCCATATAAAAGCTCGATCTTCCATAATGCCTCAACCGTTTTTGGCATCTCGCTGAACTGAACATTCGGCGCAAACCATCAAGCCCCTAGAAAAGAAAAAAGACGACCCACCAATTCGAGTCGCCTTCATTCCAACTCAATGCCAGTTTAAAAAATCACGAAACGACCCAAACAGCTCTGTCAAAATACACCCCGAAAATGAAGGGGAACTAGAGAAGCTGAAGAACAATTGGATCGGACAAACTTCATGAATAAGCATAAATCTTCATAATAAACAGAAAAGTTTCAGCGCTAAGTACACAAGTAGATCTTATATAAACTCGAAGTCATAGCTCACGTTTTTAAAACTTGATGATACGAACAAACACTCTAAACAGCGACCTATTGTAAATCATCACCATAAGATATCATTATTTTAGCCCGGTATCGGTTAGTATTAATCCACATTTACAGGCTCGATCACTTCGAATAAAAATGGATTACCATTTAAATATTCTCTTATGTATGCTTGGGCATACTTTTGTTCATCGATTAAACTGGTTGTTTCTCTTGGATCAGAGGAGTGATGGCAGGTGTTCTCGATCATGAACATGACAAAAAAACATTCCAGATCCCGAATATAGTCCGTTTCCAACTTCCTAATACTCTCATAACCTTGGACAAGCATCCATCGATGTTTTGGCCAAAGCTCCAATATGGTACCTGCCATATCATAGAGATAATATCCGTACCCACATCTTCCAAAATCAATCGGATAGGGTTGATTATCTCTAAAAACCATATTACCGGTATGTAAATCAGCATGAATGAGCCCATAGTTATGTTCACTTGGATGCATCGTGGTAAGTTGGGATACAACCTTCTCAGCTGCATCTTGATACAGCTTCCACCCCTCTTCGGATAAAAAACGTTCATAATAACGTTCCAACTTAGCCATTTCACGTTTAAAACTTTCCACTCCCCAAGTAGGTCTTACAAAATCAGAAGGTGGATTGAAATCCTTTGCCGCTGCATGGAGCCTGCTCATCAATACACCCATATTATATGCTTGATTATCTGTAAATTCACCTACTGCTTTTTCACCTTCTATCCACCGCATCATCGTTACATAAGGGCGCCTATATCCTATCTCTGTTTCGATGTCCAATACATAAATACTATCACAATTTGCCATCCCTTCTGGTACAGTTAGATCTTTCGATTTGTTCAGGGCTTGTAACAGTAGGAGCTCCGAACGAATTTCCTCTCTGCTTAATCGGTCCGAATGAATGCGAAGTAAATAATTGTTATCTGTACTGGTTTCAATTTTATAGGTGATCGTATCGGATAGTTTAATAAACTGGATGTTATCCCATTCTAAGTCATACTTTCCAATTGCAGATAAAGCGACTTTCCTTGCTCTGATTAATAACGCCCGCCGTTCTTCATCAGTATCAAATCTAAAAAAATCATTCATTTGTTATCCCCCTACAGTTTTATGAAGTAAACCAACTACTTCTCTTATATGTTATTATAACGATAGTAAAAGCTTGAAAATATGTAGTAAACAATTTAAACCATAATATACACAAAAAAGTCACATTAGAATTTCTTCCAATGCGACTTTTGTTAAACTATTATTTTGTATAAACGATCTTTTTAATAGTATCGCTTGAAAAGAAAAATCGATCTGAAAGTTTCTCGATAGTGCCACCATCGAGAAACTTTCGCCGGATTTCATCATTTCTAAGATTAAAATTTTTCTACTGCCTGAATTTTCACTCCAATTTTTTACGCAAACCTTTTGATTTAGGGACGTAAACCAATCCACCGTTAATATACTTTTGTATTTCATTTAGTAATTCTTCTGGAAAGATGATGTCGGCATTTACATATCTCATGATAGCCGCTCCTTAAAATAGTTGAATTTTAAGGTAGTAAAGTCTACACTATAACAATTATCACTATCCGGATTTAAGCGGTTACTTATATTATTAGCTCTATACAAACAACCGCCGTTGTTCATAAAATAGACTTTGTATAGAACATATCTCGAACATTGTCATAGTGTCTCCCCTTCATAGATAACATTCAAACTAAAATATGTCTTCATTGGAAATAGAATGCTATCTCAATAGTAACATATTACTCCAAGTGGGCGAAGTGTCAACACTATACAATTAAGTCGTTTGAGCTAAACTGTCACATCTCATCTATTCCTTACGGACCATCAATATTAGACACTCCACATGTATCGAGTACGTGAATACTTTAAGCTCCTTCCTGCAAACTCAGCGTTGCCGATGCGATATCCAGTTCAATTCTCTGCTTTATCACTAGCGATGATATGGTTCGCCGCAGTTAATCTTAAACTAAACTGCCCGCTAGCTTAATGAATTAGAGCAGTGACAAGTAGTTAAATACTTATCTAATCGGTAATCAGATCATTTCCTTTTCGGCAATCGGTACAAGTTCTGGTCTCGAACCAAGGACAAGAACTTTAAAGCTAAAGTATGGTCAAATCCTGTGAAATAGGGTGGAATTGTTTTAGTTACTTTTCCGCAAGAAACCTCTGCACTAATCCAAACATAGTTATTGGAGCCAAATATGACTCCTGCACAAACGAGCCTTAGTTACCGAAGGCTCGTTTTTTGATGATTTCTTTAAAATATCTTTTCCGGCTTTAATTTGAAGCTCTTTCTCCTTTTTCATCTTTAACCCAGAACATTTCACTACTCTGCTCAAAATTACGCTTACATCGCCGTGAGGCGGTTTTACATACACAAAAAAGGAACTAACGTTCTATTAGGAGGAATCAAATTGGCAAGTTTCAAGAAATTAAAAAGTGGCTGGAGGTATCGGTTAAAGTACACCGATCCGTTCACTCAACAACAAAAAGAGAAATCCGAGGCTGGTTTTCGAACTAAACCAGAAGCTGAATTGGCTGCTGCTGAATTTTTAAGGCAGCTAAAGCAAGGGTTCGAACAGACCGACATTCCTTTGGTCGATTACATTCGAAATTGGATAAATAACTACAAAAAAGGAGTTGTACGAAAGAATACGATCAAACTACATGAAAACAACCTTAACACCCATATCAAACCTTATTTTAAGCGTCTGATGCTCAAAGATTTAAAACCAGATATGTATCAGGTCTTTTTGGACTCTCTATTTAAAAAGGGGCTCAGCAAACGTACGGTCGAGATCATTAATTCTACTGTATACTCAGCCATGGAGCATTCATTGATTCAAGGGAAAATATTACGCAATCCATGTAAAGGTTCAATTATTAAAGGAGAGCACAAAAAAAGTCGATTCAATTCATTGATTCAGAGGACATTCCCAAATTTCTTCATACTGCTCGAGGAGATGGGTACATTTATTGGATTTTCTTTAAAGTGCTGATTGAAACGGGTTTACGAAAAGGTGAGGCTGCCGCTTTAAAGTGGTCGGATATCAATTTCAAAGAAAAGACGATCCGCGTGGATGAAACACTCGATTTCCAAGCTGAAGACGAGGACGAACTTTTCGGAGATACAAAAACCGAAAATTCTACCCGTACAATTAGTGTAAGTAACGGAATTATTAATGATTTAAGGTATCATGCTTCATGGCAGAATCAAAATAAGATCAATTTAGGGGAGTCAATATACAGACACGATTTAAACCTAGTCTTGTGCAAAAACGACGGTAGTCCGATGCCTAAATCTAGTCTCTTTAATGCTTCGAAGAGGATTTTGAGAAAGGCTGGTTTGAGTGAGGAATTAACAATTCACTCCTTGAGACATACCTATGCCGTGGTAATACTTGAAGCTGGGGCTGACATAAAATTTGTACAAGAGCAACTTGGGCATGGCAGTGTGCAAATTACATCCGATGTGTATGCTCATATTTCTAAAAAGCTAGAAAAGCGTAACATTGATAAATATGAAGAGTACACTTCCCGTATTTTTGGATCAGAGAATCAAAAACCGGGGGACGTTTGGGGGACGCAACCTCAATAGAAGTGCAATCTCCTCAAAACGTCCCCCGGCTAGATACTTCAAAACCCCGTAGTTACAAGGAATTCAGCTATTAGTACAAAGTAATATATTGATCGCGTTCCCATTGGTGGACTTGTGTGCGGTACATATCCCACTCAATTTCTTTCAGCTCATAGAAGTGAGCCAAGGCGTGGTCGCCGAGAGCATCACAGATGACTTCGCTACGGATCAATTCATTCAATGCTTCTTTCAGGTCAGCTGGCAAGCTTGGAATGCCTTCTTCCACACGCTCTTCTTCTGACATGATGTAGATGTTACGGTCAATTGGAGTTGGTAAGGAAAGCTCACGTTTGATTCCGTCCAGACCTGCTTTTAACAGAACAGACAAAGCCAGGTAAGGGTTAGCAGCCGGATCCGGGTTACGAACCTCAACACGTGTACTCAGACCACGGGAAGCTGGAATACGTATCATTGGGCTACGGTTACTAGCAGACCATGCTACATAACAAGGTGCTTCATAACCTGGTACAAGACGTTTGTATGAGTTCACAGTTGGGTTAGTAATTGCTGCAAACGCACGTGCGTGCTTCAGAGTTCCAGCCATGAAGTGACGAGCAGTTTTGCTCAGACCCAACTCGTCCGACTCATCAACAAATGCGTTCTCATTGCCTTTGAACAAAGATTGGTTACAGTGCATACCGGATCCGTTCATACCAAACAGCGGTTTCGGCATGAATGTAGCATGTAAACCATGCTGACGTGCAATCGTTTTAACAACGAGTTTGAACGTTTGGATCTGGTCAGCTGCTTTCAGAGCATCAGCATATTTAAAGTCGATCTCATGCTGACCTGGAGCTACCTCATGGTGGGAAGCTTCGATCTCAAAGCCCATTTCTTCAAGTGTGATAACGATGTCACGACGACAGTTTTCACCAAGATCCGTAGGCGCAAGGTCGAAATAACCACCTTGGTCATTCAGTTCGTTAGTTGGGTTTCCTTTTTCGTCTGTTTTGAACAAGAAGAACTCGGGTTCAGGACCAACGTTGAAGGAAGTGAATCCCATATCTTGGGCTTCCTTCAGGTTACGTTTCAAGATACCACGTGGATCTCCTGGGAACGGATTACCATCCGGAAGATATACGTCGCAAATCAGACGTGCAACACGGTTCTCTGCAACCCATGGGAAAATAAGCCAAGAATCTAGATCTGGATAGAGGTACATGTCGGACTCTTCAATACGTACATAACCTTCAATGGAAGATCCATCGAACATCATCTTGTTATCCAGAGCCTTAGTCAACTGACTCACAGGAATCTCAACGTTTTTGATAGCTCCAAGCAAATCAGTAAATTGCAATCGAATGAATCGTACGTTTTCTTCTTTCGAAATGCGGAGAATGTCTTCTTTTGTATAACTCACTATAACCTCTCCCTTTCTTATCTGCGTATTTGGCTTGCCTGTTATATTTGTACATTAGAAAGTTCCACGGGTCAAGGAGTCTCACACCAAAAGTGCATGTTTTCCCCTCACTCGCCAAGTTATGCGAATTTAGTTTTTATTAAAGAATCGGGAAAGCTCTCCCTGAATGAGAGATACTTGTCCTGGTCTCTTACCTGATACAAGCTGCTGCTTCAGCAAGCGGTGCAACTGCGTATCGGACAGCTCTCTGCGTTTAACTTCAGTATCTGGCGTGATAACTGTAGCTTCCTCGGATTCTTTTGAAACAGGATTCATCACTTGTTTGATGCCCGCGATGTTAACTCCTTTTTCAATCAAAGCCTTGATCTCTAGCAATCTCTCTACGTCATTAAAAGAGAATAACCGTTGATTACCTGACGTTCTCGCAGGAACGATCAAGCTGTGCTGCTCATAGTAACGAATCTGACGTGCAGACAGATCCGTAAGTTTCATTACAATACCAATTGGGAATAAGGCCATATTTCTGCGGATTTCATCACCCATGTTCATCAACCTTCCAGTCATCTATTCTTCACCCTATTGTACATTTAGTTATTACCAAGTGTCAATGACGTGTTAGATAAACTCACAATAATTTACGATCTTTCATAGTCTGTAACGCCATCAAAACGCCATATTTGACATGAGAGTACGTTAATCCGCCTTGCATATACCCGATATACGGCTCCCGAATAGGCGCGTCGGCTGATAATTCCAGACTTCCACCCTGAATGAACGTACCTGCCGCCATAATGACAGGGTGCTCATAACCAGGCATATCCCACGGTTCAGGAACCACATGGCTATCCACAGCTGCTGCACGCTGAATCCCCTGCACGAAGGCGATCAGATGCTCGGCAGAGCTAAACTTAACAGCCTGGATCAGATCTGTGCGAGCTTCATTCCAGGCGGGTTTGGTTACAAATCCGGATTCAGCAAACATCGCAGCAGCAAACGTACTTCCTTTGATAGCTTGTCCTACAATTGTCGGTGCCATGTAAAGTCCTTGGTAGATGCCACGTGTTGTCCCCAGCATTGCTCCCACCTCTCCCCCAATTCCAGGGGCTGTCAGACGATAAGCTGCCAACTGTACGTATTGTTCCTTCCCACATATGTATCCACCGGTTTCCGCAATGCCTCCACCAGGATTCTTGATCAGTGATCCGGCCATCAGATCAACTCCGACTTCTGTCGGTTCACGTTCCTCCGTGAATTCACCGTAACAATTATCTACGAATACGATGACATCTTCCTTAAGCGCTTTAACACGCGTAACCATGTCAGCAATCTCAGCAACACAGAAGGATGAGCGCCAGTCATAACCACGTGAACGTTGAATCCCAATGACTTTTGTAGCCGGTGTAATGTTTTTTTCAACTGCTGCCCAGTCCACTCCACCTTCATCAGTTAAGGCCGTCTCACGGTAACCGATGCCAAAATCGCGTAATGAACCTGTGCCATCACCGGGTTTGCCAATAACTTTATGCAACGTGTCGTAAGGCTTACCCGTGATGTACAATAATTCGTCACCCGGACGCAAAACTCCAAAGAGAGCTGTACTAATCGTATGAGTACCTGAAGCAAAATGAGGACGCACCAACGCGGCTTCCGCGCCGAATACATCAGCATATACTTCATCAAGTACTTCACGCCCACGATCGTTATAGGCATAACCTGTTGAACCTGCAAAGTGAAAATCACTTACTTTTCGCTGTTGGAAAGCATGAATCACCTTCCATTGATTGTGATCTGTGATCCGATCAATCTGTTGCAGTTGTCCTTCAATCTGACGCTCCACTTGACGTTGAAGTTCAGATATTTCTGAATCAAAGCTTACCATCTTACTTCATTCCCCTTCATAGCACGAATCTGACGTCGAATATCCATTATCGTGTAACTTATCACATCAATATGTCATGAATATTACAATTCAATGAATTCTTCAAGCATATAACCAAATTTCTCATATTCACCTTTTTGCAATTCAACTTCATAAATGACATCATTCTCTTCAAAGCTGGTATCCACTACATCACCAATTTTATAGAGTACTGACGTAAGATCACCACGTTCTGCCGGAATACGGAAGCGCTTCGTATCACCTGTCAGCTCTGTCTGAATGAATTCACGGATTTTAAGCAGATCCTCCGAGTCTAATGCGCTTACTTTAATATGGTCTTTATCCAATGGAAGCATCTCAAGCTGCTCTGGTGTGCACGCATCTTTTTTGTTATACAGGACTAACTGCGGCTTGTCCCCTGAACCAAGTTCTTGCAGAATCGTATTAACCGTCCGCATCTGATCTTCACGCATAGCTGATGAGGCGTCCACAACATGCAGGATCAGGTCTGCCTCATTCACTTCCTCCAACGTTGCCCGGAATGCTGCAATCAGATCATGCGGTAGATTTTGAATAAATCCAACCGTGTCGGTAAGTACGATTTCTTTTCCACTTGGAAGTTCCATCGTACGTGATGTAGGATCCAATGTTGCGAATAGCTGATCTTGAATATACACATCTGCAGCCGTCAACTGCTTGAGCAAAGTTGATTTGCCAGCATTGGTATAACCAACAAGGGCCACCTGAACAATACCTGTCTTTTTACGGCGTTCACGATGCAACTTACGATGCCGTGTCAATTCTTCCAGATGACGTTTCAGATCATCGATACGACCACGAATGTGACGGCGGTCTGTCTCCAGTTTGCTTTCACCTGGGCCTCTTGTTCCGATTCCGCCCCCGAGTCTGGACAGGTTCTTGCCATGACCCGACAACCGTGGCAGCAAATAGCTATGTTGAGCCAATTCCACTTGAATGATACCTTCTCTAGTATTGGCCCGTTGTGCAAAGATGTCCAAAATCAATTGGGTACGGTCAATAATTTTGAGATCGAGGGTTTCTTCCAGATTACGAACCTGTGCACCTGACAATTCCTGATCAAAAATAGCCGTAGTTGCTCCGAGCTCCTCCGCGATTGCACGGAGTTCTTCCACCTTACCTTTACCAATGAACCATTTGGTATCACGTTTTTCCCTGTTCTGAGAAAGTACACTTAGCACTTCCACTCCAGCTGTCTCGGCAAGTTTCACCAATTCCTCTAAAGAGTACTCAGGATTGATACCTGTACGTTTAACATCATCCGTAACAAGACTCACCAAGACGGCGCGATCTTTTTTGACCATATCTGTATCATGCGTGCCATTTGTCATGTATATGTTCACTCCCTCTAATTACTTAATCAATCCGTTGATATACATTGCCACGAATATGCCATGGCATGCCTTAAGCCGAACCGGTTGGCCCGGCCGGCTGGTGTAAAAACTATATTATCGCTTACTTTCGCTCAAAGTTCAAATCCTCTGTACGGATTGTCATCAGCTCCAGTTTTCCTGGACTGCCTTCCGAGTATTGTTCCAACAAACGAACCGCCTGATGCCTGATCGAACGCTCAATGGCATTACGAACGTATCTGGCGTTACTGAACGCATGCAGCGAATCATTTTTTTCCTGAAGCAAATGTTGTTTTAGCTTGAGTATGGTCTGTGGCATTAGAATATAGTCACGCTCTTTGGCCATAATCTCAGAGATTTGAATCAACTGATCAATGCTATAGTCTGGAAACTCCACTTGAATGGGAAAGCGGGAAGGTAATCCGGGATTGGTCTGAAGAAAAAAATCAATCTCATCTGAATAACCAGCCAATATGAGAATGAACTGATTTTTGTTATCTTCCATTGATTTTACAAGCGTATCGATTGCTTCCTTGCCAAAATCCTTCTCTCCCCCGCGGGCCAAACTGTAAGCTTCATCAATGAACAATATTCCACCGAGTGCCTTCTTGACCAGATCTCTTGTTTTCTGCGCCGTGTGACCGATATATTCTCCAACCAGATCCGCACGCTCTACTTCAATAAGATGACCTTTACTCAACACACCCATCTTCTGAAAGAGTTTGGCAACGATCCTCGCCACGGTGGTCTTACCGGTTCCGGGATTGCCTTTGAAGATCATATGATACACGTGCGCACCACTAAGTAAGCCTGCTTCGGTACGCATCTGAGCAATCTGTAGGAAAGCATAGATCTCAAACACCAAGTCTTTGATATTTTCAAGTCCAACCAGTTGCTCCAATTCACCCTGTATCTCCTGGAAGTGCGCATGTTTGGTTATACTCTTGGCTGCCTGTACTGCCGCTGCTTCATCTTTGACCAACATCTGAGGTTCCTGGTTACGCAACACAATATTAATTTGTCTGGATGGTCTGCCTCCTGGTTGCTCTCCTGCAGCCATGACCCGTCCGTTCATTCGCCATCACCTCTATTTTATCGGGCTGAACTCTCCTGATTATTAATGTATTCTATCAGGTGCTCCAATATTAGAAGGATCATGAAGAATTCTACGGATAAGTAGATGACTCAAATCTGAATATTTTTTCGAAACTCTCCGTTCTCAAACAAACTCGGCCTATGCTTCAGTGATAACTGAAAGTATGGGAATACATGTGCATCAATGGCATGCAGCAGTTCCTTTGCCGTCTTGTTAGCCAAGTCATAATCACCCGTTGTAATATGTTTTCGTGACAGTGCATCTTCAAGCTCATCTTCATCCAGCAAAAATACTTCCCCATCTTTCAATACAACGACATCCAGATACAGGTCATCAAACCAAGGAACACCCTGATCGGTTATCCCCTGACTACGACATGTATCAATGTACCACTCTACAATCCGTTCCTTATCGTCAAACATCGCCGTAACTACAAAGTGCTCTCCCTTCGGATAGTATTGCAGCCAGGAATAACCTTTATCTGCGATACAGAAGGTACTGCCTCCATAAGTTTTCCACAGAGGTTCTTTCAAATCCTGTATGGTGTACAACGTAATATAACCTGTGAAAATTTTGGATTGAACGAACCGGCATGTGAATTGTCGGTTCGTAATCCGGCGCCAGTTCGCGCGATCCCCGAATTTCCGTTTCATACGAACCCCTCTTTGCCGACTACAGGTCCGTGACCTGCTCTGATGTTATTGGTGAACAATGTAATAACGTCCGCCTGATGGATTCCAGCGCTCTGGGCCCGCCCTTGCACAACGTATTACGAATAGTTACAGCTTACCATATTTAAGGTTTACACTCAAAATCAAGCTTTGTCCCACCTATTCATCAAATCGGTTTCCATTAGAGTTGGTTTTGTATAACACAAAAAAAACTGCTTCACCGGTTTCCCGGGAAGCAGTTTTTTCAATGTAGCTATAATGTAGCTATTTAGTGATTCATTGGCTTAGCCGCCGGTGCCAGCTTGGGAATCTGCAGGTGCATCTGTCCCTCCAGTATCCCCACTTGTTCCGCTGTCCGGAGTTACAACTTCGCCCGGCGTTGTTACGCCCCCGTCATCGGAACCTTCACCATTTCCGCCAGGATCTGTTGTGCCCTGACCAGGTGGGGTCGTATTGCCTTCCCCAGGTTGACCGTTTCCGCCGTTATTACCACCGTTGCCATTGTTTCCGTTATTACCATTACCATTACCGTTATTGCCATTTTCATTTCCATTTCCATTACCGTTACCGTTATTACCGTTCGAGTTGCCATTATCGGGTATACCATTGTCCGGATTCTCCGTACCTGGCTGCTCAGGATCAATCTCTGTTCCAGGGTCTATACCAGGATCAGGTTCCTCCGGCGGCACTTCCTGCGCTTCAATCATCAAGGAGATGGTGTTGGAAGGATCCGTCTCAAGTCCTGATGCCAAGTCGTAAGCTGTCACATAGTACTCATAGGTTAGCCCAGGCAACGCACTTAAATCTTGTGCATTGGTCGCTCCTATTGAATCAATGAGATGAGTGAACTGGGCTTCAGATGTTTCTTTCCGATAAATTCGATATTGCGTACTCGCGTCACCCGTTCCAGTCCAACTCAGGGAGACGGTTTGTGCATTTGGATCGTATGATCCACTCAGCCCACTAACGGACAGAGCCGGCTTTTCTGGTTCTTCTACTGGCGGAGGTGCCTGCCCTCCAGCTGGTGCTTTGAATTGCTTCACTGGAACGCCTTTTAAAGCATCTCCCATGACTTTGGCAAAGAAAGCTGCCGACAGCTTGCTGCTGTTCTTAAGCATATGATTGGCATCCGGATTGTCATAGCCCATCCAGACTGCGGCAGTCCATTCCGGGGTGTATCCAACAAACCATACATCACGGTTGGCACTGTTGCCAGAGATACCACTTTGAACTGTTCCTGTTTTACCCGCTACCGGACGATCCAGACGTGCTGAACGTCCCGTACCGTCATTAACGACGTTCTGCAGCATCTGTGTGAGCTGATACGCATTTTGCTCACTCATAACACGCGTTGTGTCCGAGTTATCATGTTTATAAGTGGTTTTGCCTGCGCTATCCTTGATTTCTTTAATCGCATAGGCTTGTCGGTATTCTCCGAGGTTGGCAAATGCACTATAGGCCTGCGCCATTTCCAGTGTATTTGTACCTTTACTTAGACCACCGAGGGCAATCGCCAAGTTTTTGTCTTCATCTGTCAGCTGTATGCCTACACTCTTGGCAAAATTAATGCCTGTGTTAACACCTATTTTATCAAGCAGCCAAACCGCAGGGATATTTTCCGACTTCGTAATGGCATCCGTCATACTGATCGTTGAAGAATATCCATGCAAGTTACCAGGACAGTAGTTACCAAAACATTGCTTCGCATTACTCAGCGACGAGTTGGCACTGTAATTTCCTGATTCAAGCGCAGGTGCATAAGACACAATCGGTTTAAAAGCTGAACCTGGTTGTCTTCGACTCTGCGTTACACGGCTATAACCTTTAGTCTGATAATCCCGTCCTCCTAGGAGGGCAACGAGGCTACCATTCTCATGGTTCATGATAACCATGGAGCCTTGAACCTGTTGATCGTCTTTACTTGCCTCGAACAGACTATCATCTGTGAAGGCAGTTTCCATGGCTGTTTGAGCCTGAGCATCCATAGTTGTATAGATTTTGTATCCGCCGATATTCAGATCATCTTCCGTTTTGCCTGTTACACGTTCAGCTTCACGGAGCACATAATCTATAAAACCTTGATACTTCCTGTCTTTCTCTGGTCGCTTGTAATTATAGTTAATCTCTTTTGCTTCGTCCATCTCCGCCTTGGTAATGTAGCCTTGTTCATACATCAGCTGCAATACCACACCTCGACGTGCTTTTGAGTCGTTTGGATTGCTCACCGGATTATAGGCAGAAGGCCCTTTCGGCATAGCTGCTAAGGTCGCGATTTGCCACAACTTCAACCTCTTGAGATCAGTAACTCCAAAATAAAATTCAGATGCTGCTTTAATCCCGTAACGCTGATGACCGAAGAAAATACGGTTTAGGTACATCGTCAGGATTTCGTCTTTTGTGTACTTGCGCTCTAATGCCATGGCAATCGATACTTCCGTTGCTTTACGGAAGAACGTTTTGTCACGGGACAAGAACATGTTCTTGGCAAGCTGTTGGGTTAGTGTACTACCACCTTCCACCATGGAACGAGCCATGACGTCCTTAACCGCCGCACGCCCAATGGACCAGATATCCACGCCCTGATGATCGTAGAATCGCTTATCCTCCGTTGCAACAAAGGCTTGCTTTACAAGCTCAGGAATATCGTCTTCTTTGACAGGTTCCAGCTTCTGAATGGATAGTTCCCCCATTAATTGGCCATTGCGATCATATACTTTTGAAGTTTCATTAATTGTGGTTTTGTCCTTATTGGCTTTGAGCAGATTTTCACCACTCACCATAATAAATAAATATCCGCCAAGTGCACAGAATATGGCGATTGCCATTGTGAAAAACAGTGTCCATCCAACGCGTTTACCCGTAATTTTTTTCTTTTTAGAGGTCTTTGGCTTCGCTTTTTTGGGTGACTTGTTATTGTTGTTGCGATTGTTAGACCTCGACAACGGATCGTTTGGCATGTTACCTCCTGACTCCCTTTCGGTTGCATAATTTCTAATCGTCTGTAGGCTCAGGCATATATTAAACATATTTTGCCCGGAATGAAAAGAACAACCCTTTATTCAGGTTGCTCTGTTTCAATACCTATACTTGTAGACGAAATGGTTGGTGAAAAGGTTTCGTAATTTTTTTAAGCTTCGCCGCTGTTATCTTGCTGCATCAGCGATACGCTGCGTTGCGGCGTGAACGTGGAGATGGCATGCTTGTAGACCATTTGCTGGCGTCCGTCGCTGTCAATGACGATCGTAAAATTGTCAAATGCCTTGATCGTCCCGCGGATTTGGAAGCCGTTGGTCAGATAGACCGTAGCAGGAATATTTTCTTTCCGCAGTTGGTTCAAGAACGTATCTTGGATGTTGATGGACTTGTTCATTAGCCGTACCCCCATTGGTTCATTTGAATTCGTGTTCAAGTAATATTCAATATCGCTGAGTAGCTTTCGTGCTATTATATCATGAACAGTTTCATATAATCCACAAAAACCCCTTGTCTGCTATTTTACCCCCATTCTTAGCGAGGTGAACAAATAGAAGACTTATCCATTATACACCGCTTGTCTGTTTTGCAAAAGAGGGACAAATTCTTCATTTTAAAGCACATTTATTCGTTGTTTGGCGAATGTTTAATCTCTACCATCTGTTCTAGTGATAAGTAAAAACCTCTATCCTTTTGATGACCAGAAGGTAGAGGTTTACATATCTTGACCTAATCGATGCCTGTCAGAAGAATACTAATATTCGCTTAAATCAATCAAATTTTTGTGTAATCAATTCACTTATCTGCTTGTATTTCCCTTCAAAATCCCGGGTATCCGTCATGTCCACCCATTCTATATCCTTCATATGGCGGAACCAGGAAAGCTGCCGTTTGGCAAACCGACGTGTATCCCTCTTCAACCACTCAACCGCAGCTTCCCAACTCACTTCCCCTTGCAGGAACGCTGCAATCTCCTTATACCCCAGCCCTTGCATGGAAATATGACCTCTGGCCACTCCGCGTTCCAACAGGGACTTCACTTCATCCACCAGACCTTGTTCGATCATAAGATCAATCCGCTCTTCTACCCGGGCGTACAACTTCTGCCGATCCATTGTCAAACCAACAATAAGAAGGTCATAAGGCGACTCTTTCTTCTGTACTGCCAGCTGATCAGACCACTTCTCTCCAGTGAGATGATGGATCTCAAGCGCACGTACAATTCGCCGCTGGTCATTCGGATGCAAACGGTCCGCACTAACTGGATCAACTTCCCTCAGTCGATCATGAAGGGCCTGAGCTCCATTTAGCTCAGCATAGCTGAATTGTTGCTCCCTGAACGCTTCGTCCGAACCACTATCGGAAAATTGAAAGCCGTAACATACCGATTCCACGTACAGACCGGTGCCCCCTACAATAAAAGGCATTTTACCGCGTTCGTGGATTTCACTAATCAATCGTGTGCAACTCTCCTGAAACTCAGCCACAGAATACGGATACTCCGGTTCATGGATATCAATGAGATGATGGGGTACACCCTTCATTTCTTCAGAGGTAATCTTGGCAGTTCCGATATCCATTTCACGATATACCTGCATCGAATCTCCTGAGATAATCTCACAATTGAAGGCTTGGGCAAGCTCAATGCTCATTCTTGTTTTGCCTACTGCTGTTGGTCCAACCAACACAAGCAGTTTAGGTTTTGGTCTAACTTCCACTTTCAACATTAATCACTCCGTACAGGGTTTTTGCATTCGCCCGATCAAGTATTTCAAATCCGAGCCTGTCAAACTCCGCGCTGCCGCGCTTTTCTTTCATGACTACCCGTTTACGGGCAACCCGTTTCGCTTCCATAATGCTCTGTTCATCCAGCGCGTGAGCATTTGCATAATCTCGCAAGGGCTGTATAGCACTTGAATCCATCATCGGTTCACGGAACATGGGGTCAAAATATACGGTATCACAGCTTCGATCCGGCAACGATCGAAGCAAATCGAGATGATTCGCATGATGCAGCTCAATACGCCGGAAAGCTTCATTTACCGCTGGCTTGATCGTCTCATATTGAGACATCCCCTCCACTAATAGTGTATATAGCGGAAGAGAGCTCTCACATGCAATCACCCGTCCACTTTTGCCCACTGCAACCGAGAACACCAGTGCATCCGTGCCCAGTCCGGCTGTACAATCGATGATGGTATCCCCTTCATTCACCGCCCCCGCCTCCAGCAGTGGATCAGGTTCTCCTCGCAATATACGTTTGGCACGAACAAATCCCATGCTGGGGTGGAACTCCAGCAACGGTGAATCCTTCCGAAATAGACGCACTTTACCCTGGAGTACAACCAGAACCTCCTCCGCCTCATAGTGTTCAATCATCATGGGCAGAGACATTTTATTACGGCGCACGTAAGTACCCCCTGTTGTTTCAGCAAGGTTTCGGGCCCGCTCCACAAGTAAAGACGCTTCCTTTTCACCGGTTGTAATATACATAGATTCCTCCTAAATAGCTACATAACACGTTTGAACAATTTTTCCAGATCATATGTCGAAAATGAAATCACAATCGGCCGCCCATGTGGACACGTATAGGGCTGACGACATGAACCCAGACGCTGAATCAGCACCTCTGCTTCCTGATCGGTCAGCTTTTGGTTCGCTTTGATGGACGCCTTGCACGAGCACATTATGGATGCAGCTTCTCGCATCTTGGCTACATCTATGCTGCGTTCACTAAGAACCCACTCGGACATTTCTTCGATAATGTCTTTCTCGTCCCCTTTGGGGAACCAGAACGGATGGGAACGCACGCGGAACGTCTGTCCACCGAAATGTTCCAAATATACACCCGCCTGTTCGAACCAGGCCAGCCTTGTTTTCAGTTTTTCCGTCTCCGAAGGTGTAAATTCCAGCGTAATCGGCAGCAGTAACTCTTGTGAGGCCTGGGCAGGGTTACCAAATTTCTCGTAATAGTACTCATAATTCACGCGTTCATGAGCGGCATGCTGATCAATCAAATATAAACCTTGGTCATTTTGGGCAATCAAATACGTACCATGATGCTGTCCGATCAGACTCAGCTCCGGAAATTCAGGCATGGAGGCATCTGATTTAATGGCAGCAGCAAGTTTAGCGGCATCAGGAAGACCTGAAGTTTTCCACGTCCGTTCACTTCGCGTAACTGAAGACGGATTATACGATGAACGTGCTTCCCTAACCGGTGAATTTACGGATTCGGAGCGATACGTAGCTGGTTTGCCTTCAGCCAACGGTTTTTCTGTTGCTCCACGATCCCCACCATCTTGAGAAGAGAGGTCAGATTTGGGAACAGTTTCGGTAGAACTTGTATTTGAACTTGTACTTACATCCTTAGTGCCGTCTTGCACGTTAGCGGATGTCTGCCCCCCGTCATAACTAGCAATCTTCTGCAAAATATCCCCATTCCAACTTTCTAACTGCACAGGGGGGTGTGTAATCTCAGGTGGAGCTTCGGGCAACGGCACTGAGTGACCCTGTTCAGATACTGTCTGTCCTGTGGTCACATCAGCCGGAGCATCCAAATCCAGATCATCATCTTCGGTAGCCAACTTCAGCGGTGCAGCAGTAGGTTTCCCAAGTGGCCCTTGTTGCCCATATCCTTCTGCATCAGATGCATCTTTCAGCGGACCACGTGGAAAGAGGAATTGTTCCTGGATAAAGGAACTATCGTCCCCACGTCGAATCTGCTGTTTTTTGACCTGTGGAATCAGTACCTCCTGCCGGAGTATACCCCGCAACGTCGTCTCTATAAATTCATACAGTTCTGGTTCCTTGCTAAAGCGAACCTCCAACTTGGCCGGATGCACATTCACATCCACAAGAGAGGGGTGCATCTCCAACTGCACCACGACAAGTGGGAAGCGATTGATGGGCAGCAAGGTATGGTAGGCTTTGAGAATCGCCTGATTGAGACCGTAATTGCGAACAAATCTCCCATTAACAATCGTTGACATACCATTACGATTCGCTCGTGTCCATTCTGGCAGGCTGATCAGCCCGCTCACCCGGTAATCCAGACTTTCACCCTGGATGGGAAGCATCGCTTTCGCTGCACTTGTCCCATAGATCGCTGCAACCACTTGCAGCAGATCGCCGTTGCCCAACGTCTGAAGCAGCACATTCTCATTATGGCGCAGTCGGAACGAAATGTTTGGATGAGACATCGCCATCCGGTAAAGGACATCTGATATATGTCCCAGTTCCGTCTGGATCGTTTTCATATATTTGAGTCTGGCAGGTGTATTGTAAAATAGTTCTCTCACTGCAAAATCTGTACCTTGGGGTGAGGTTGCGTCTTCATGAGTGCGAAGGTTCCCGCCTTCAATTACGATGCGGCGCCCCCGCCCATCATTGTCACTTGCCGACAATACCTCTACTTTGGACACGGCGGCAATACTCGCCAAGGCTTCGCCACGGAATCCAAGACTTGTGATCTGAAACAGATCTCGGCCATGGGCTATTTTGCTGGTCGCATGACGATAAAAGGCGGTTTCCATGTCCTCTGGCTCAATACCTGTACCATTGTCTTTGACACGAATACTGAGGAGTCCGCCCTCTTCCACCGTCACTTCAATCTTGGTGGCGCCTGCATCCACCGAGTTTTCGAGCAACTCTTTGACAACTGAAGCAGGCCGTTCGACCACTTCACCCGCCGCGATCTGGTTGGCAATATGTTCATCAAGCACATGTATTTTCGCCACAGGTTTTCCCCTCCCTTATACTCAGGATAATTGCTGTGCCTTCAATTTGAGATCATTCAATATCTGCATCGCCTGAAGAGGCGTCATATTCATGACATCGATATCTTTCATCGTACGGATGAATTCTCGCGCTGGTTTATCCACCGCAACTACATCCGGTTTCGTTGCCACATTCGGCTCATCATCTCCAAAGATGGACAGTTGAACCACATCCGAATGGTTTGCGCTGGACTGTCCTTTGCTGTTTGATTTCTTGGCATGTTGCTTCCCAACCGAATCTTCAATAGAAGGTGTGTACTCTGCACTCTCCTCAATCTCGTGTTCCCGGATCAATGGTTCTGAATCCGTGTGTTGGAATTCTACACCTTTTAATTTCAAGCCTGCTTCCTGCTTCTCATTCCCGATATATTCACTGCCCACTGCTACCTGAGCAGCCGCATGTTCAAACCCATGCAACAGTCCATTCGCCCGCTCAATAATGCTATCAGGCAGACCTGCAAGGCGTGCACAATAGATACCATAACTGCTGCTGGCTGCCCCGGCAATCAATTTGCGCAGGAAATTAACTTTGTCACCACTCTCCTGTACCGCCATCGAGTAGTTGGCCAGCTTATCCAGACTCTCCTCCAGATGAGCAAGTTCATGGAAATGAGTTGATACAAGAGCTTTACAGCCAATAATATCATGTACATATTCAATAACAGACTGAGCAATCGCCATACCTTCACTGGTCGACGTTCCCCGTCCCAATTCATCTATAATAATCAGACTACGTGGTGTGGCTTTGTCCGTCATGACCTGAATGTCGGCCATCTCCACCATGAATGTGCTTTGTCCACCAATGAGATCATCCGCGGCACCGATCCGTGTGAAAATGCGATCCATAATCGGCACCTCTGCCTGACCGGCAGGTACAAAACAACCCACTTGCGCCAAAATGGAGATTAAAGCAACCTGTCGCATATACGTACTCTTACCAGCCATATTCGGACCGGTAATCAGCAGAATACGTGCCTCTTCCTTGGTCATTGCCGTGTGATTGGCAATAAATGCGCCATCTCGCATAACCGCCTCAACGACCGGATGGCGTCCTTCTTCCACAACCAGATCATAACCGTCGGTCAACGTAGGACGTACAAAGTTTCGCTCAGCACTGATCACCGCAAAAGATTGATACACATCAATTTCCGCTACCTGTTCAGCCAGTTTCTGCAATCTTGCAATCTCTTTGTTCAGCCGCTCGCGCAGCTCTGCGAACAGCCCATACTCAATATCAACCATTTTGTCCTGAGCTTCGAGAATCAGCGTCTCTTTTTCCTTCAACTCCGGCGTAATGTAACGTTCTGCATTGGCAAGTGTCTGTTTACGTTCATAACGTCCCTCTGGCAGCGAGGACAGATTGGACTTGGTGATCTCGATATAATAACCAAACACTTTGTTATATCCAATCTTCAGCGATCGAATGCCTGTCGCCTCACGCTCTCGCGCTTCCAGCTCCGCAATCCACTGTTTCCCGTTAACCGAAGCCTCACGCAATTCATCCAGACGTTCATGGTACCCTTCACGAATCAGACCTCCGTCCCTTACCGATACCGGCGGCTCGTCCACAATGGCTTGCCCGATAGCTTCACGCAGATCATTGCAATCATCCATCGTTTCGGCAATATGCTGCAATGTTGCGGAAGTTGATCCTGCGCAATGTTGACGAAGTCCTGGAATTTTCTCCAACGATGACTTGAGCGCATTCAGGTCACGACCATTGGCATTACCGAACGCAATCCGGCCTACCAAACGCTCCAGATCATAGATATCTTTAAGTTCTGCCCTCAGGTCCTCACGCAATATAAACTGGTTGTACAGCGTATCCACTGCTTCAAGACGCTCATTAATCTTCCCTTTTTGCAACAATGGCTTATCGACCCAACGACGCAGCATTCTCGCACCCATGGACGTCTCGGTCCGATCAAGCAACCAGAGTAATGAACCTTTTTTGGAGCGTTCACGCACAGTTTCCACCAATTCCAGGTTCCGGCGGGTAAACGGGTCCAAGATCATGTAATGATCGGGCTCATACGTTGAGATTTGAGTTAATTGCCCCAGAGAACGTTTCTGTGTCTCACTCAGATAGGAGAAAAGACGTGCAATGCACGCTTGACGTTCAGGCTCTAATCTTGCCCACACAGCCTCGCCAAACTGCTGACGGACCAAATCTTCCTTATTTTTTGTCCACGACGTGTAGACCACCGGGCGACCGATTGGAGACGCCTCGGCTTCTACCGTTTCAAGCAGCGCTACATCCCCAACCAGCTCCGATGGTTCGTAGATGCCGATTTCATCCTTGAGCCATTCCTTGGAATAAGGTACGGATGTCACATATAACTCACCCGTTGACAGATCACAGGCCGCGAGCGCCAGCGTATTTTGATTACCTGTAAGACACACCATGTAGTTGTTGGATTTGTCACCCAGTGTCTTGCCTTCCATTACCGTTCCGGGTGTAACCACACGTACAATTTCACGGCGTACCATGCCTTTGGTTACACTTGCATCTTCCATCTGTTCACATATCGCAACTTTATATCCTTTTTCAATCAGACGCTGTATGTAATTGTCAGCCGAATGATAAGGTACACCGCACATCGGAATTTTGTCATCCGTGCCTCCGTTGCGTGCGGTCAGCGTGATCTCAAGTTCACGGGAAGCATTAATCGCATCCTCGAAGAACAATTCATAGAAGTCACCCAATCTAAAAAATAGAAAAGCATCTTGTGCTTCGGCCTTCACTTGCAAATATTGTTGAATCATTGGCGTATACTGAGCCATGATGAATATCCTCCATCCCGTTCCTATAATGTCAGGAAGAAACACGTCCTGGAAGGACAATAAGACGGTCAGGCACTGTGTTTACGCCTCCGCCTTATGTGTTGGCTAATCGCCACTTCCTTCAAAGGTTGCTGCTCCATATCTTCCGTAGTAGCTTATTACTCATAAAAGACTTGTTTCTTATTATATCAAAAAAACGTCCGTACTTCATGAACCTGCCCGAATATTCCAGAGTTTGCGAATATCGCGGCTCTCATCCCAAGTTCTTCCCAGTTTTAATTGAAGGATTAACGGAGAAGCATACCGTTCATAACGTTCATATTCATCCAACCTCTTCAGATCATCTACGAGTGCTGGGATGTGTTCCTTAATCACTTCGCGCTTTCCTTCATAAAATGCGGTATGAACCTCAGCTTTCGCCAACGGACGCTGCCGTAATTGAGTATACCCGCTCGCGATCAGACCTGCTAAGGCCACAACACCTTTTGCAACAAGGGGCGACACAAGAAAGCTGGGTAACGTACGATACTCAAACCCACCATAGGATTTCAGGCGAAAATCACCAAGTGCTCCATAACGGGGTCGTCTTCCCGATCCACGGGGGTCTTGCAGAAATGCCAGTGGCAATGCCAGATAATTGTCCAGTGCACGAAGCAGTTCCCCGGTAAGATTCATCCCGCTAAAATGAATATGACCGCCTAGAGGTAACCCACGCTGTGGCATCCCGCCTGCCTGCCAGATGAGTGAGTGATCACTAATGCTGCGGGAAGCGGCTGCGAATGCCCTCATCAGATGAGCCAGCAGTTCTCGTGGTTCGGAGCTGGGAGCCGGTCGCAGTTCGGCAACCGGATATATGCGCCGTCCACCAATCGTGACGGAATCACAGCCTGCCATTCCTGTACGTTCAAGAAATCTGGAGGCGGGTACGATTTTGGATTCCGGCATCTGCACCAGAAGAAACTCCGGGTCCATGCCGAGTATTGGAATAGGTCTGTGACTTACTTCCTCATCCAGCAGTTCCTGATGCTGCTTCCAGCTTTCCCTATAGGTAGTAGCAAGGTTGGTCACCCCTTTCCAGGGACATGGATCAATCGAAGTCACTGCACAACCGCCGTTCCCTGAGGATTCCATTCGAACAGCTCCATGATCCAGTCCTAGCGTATACAGCGTTTTGATCGCAAGTCGTTCTATGCGCTTGAACAAGGTTGAACTCGCTTCACGCTCCAACAGAGTTTCCTGTGCCCTTCCCATGCCACTAGTATCCTTACGTTTGATCCGAATCGCCTGCAGACAGCTTATCTCTACGTCATAGCGTACACGCAAGCCTGGTTCACGTTTGCGCCGATCGTGCAGTGACAATACTTCAATGCCTGCCTGTTTCAACCGTTCTGCACGTTCTCCAGAAGTCATCCTTTCATATCGGCGCAGCGCTTCCTCCGCTTGTTCCATCACATTCATTACGTGCCCCCTCCCGGATCATGCAACTAAAATAAAAATAACCCCGCAATGCGGAGCCTTCCCGTGAAAGGTATTCCAGGCACATTGCGAGGCTCGTTACCACCCATTTTTCAATATTTAAGAAGAAAGAGGGCTTACGCCCTCTTCACCGCGCCTTATGGCGCATATGATACCTTAGGTTATCAAATACAGGCGTCAAACTCACAGCTCATCGTCGAGCAGATCGGGATCGAGATCGTCATAATCTCCATCGGCACTGCCAAAGTCATAGTCCTTGTCTTCGTAGTCACCGCAACCATCTGTGCAGACCTTCACACAAACTTTGGTTTCGGCAACGAGTTCCACAGCGAATTCCCGTTCTACCCGGATAATTACACTGCTTCCACCTGCTGATACTGTGGCTTCCACACAGCTAGGTTCCTGCGTTGCATCCGCAGATACCTCCACTGTGGAAGTCCGGTGTTTCGGGTCCAGATAGGACAAAGGCACATGTTCTACATACGAGACCGTTTCTTTGGCTACATCCGTCTGAGAATTCTTGTCGTAGGAATACCAAATGTTGATATCGTAAGTACCAATAACTTCAATTCCGTCACCCGCTGATACGGCTTCATATTGGTGGTTGATAATCCAAGCCCCCAAAATACTTGTCGGACCATTTGGCGGAGTCACGGTATGTGTTACGGTAGAGAACTTACGACCTTTGCCGCAGATCGCCTTCGTGATAATCTCTCTACATTGATGTTTATGACTCAATGACATCTTTAAACCTCCTCCATACAATCATTCACTACAAGTGTATGCAGGGCATTCGTCTAGGGTGACAACTATTTTCTATTATTCGTTTGTAGATTGGGACCGGTCCGAGATTGGGGACGGCGCTTTGTCCTTCTTCGCGACTTTCAGATACAGCGCGAGTTCACGGCACAGCTGGAGAATTGCGGAACGAATCTCGAATTCTTCCCTTGTATCCGGCAGCTCCATACGTTTGAATTCTTCTTGCACATCTGCAAGAAGTTTTTCAGTTCGTCCGGTGTAGGATTCAGTAAGTACATCCTGACTAAGCTGATCGAACAGTTCCGATACCATTTCTGCATGTGGCATCTTCTGATAGATCTGGGATACGAGATGCATCATGTGCTGGATGGAGTCCAACTGCGTTTTGCGCATATAAAAGTAGACACTCCATTCCTCATTCGGATGAATCACCTGATTCTCCAGAGACCGCTTGGCAGCATCAATACCGCCAAGGATCGCTTTATCTGCTTCAATCAGCTCTCTCCCCGCCCATGCTTCATTGGGATTACGCAGCGTGGCCGCAAATTCCTTGAAAATCTTCGAGAAGAGTTCATCGATTCGTTTGCGAATGCGCAGCATCTGTGGATCTGCTGCCGGCATATAGGCCAGGTTAACCGCCATTGCGGAACCAAGACCAATTAACAGCAAAGCAATTTGTACGAGGACGACATGCACGTCCATCTCCCCGCCGCCGAACACCCGAAACACCACAACAGAACCTGTAACAATACCTTCTTTGAAGCCTACCCGGACAATAGCCGGGAATGCGATCAATATGTATACCGCCAGCACCCAATAATGGAAGCCTAGAAAGTGAAAAAGTACACTTGCAAATAAAAGTCCAACTACGGAAGCAAAGAACCGCGCCGATATGGTGCGAATACTTCGTTTTCTCGTTACATCCACGCCAAGAATGGCAAGCAATCCCGCTGATGTTGGTCCCGGCAAGCGACACCAGTCTGCAATCAATACAGCCATTAATGCGGCGATTGCAGTTTTAATTACCCTAAAACCCATTTAACATTCCATCTCCTCTAAGCTGCAAAAAAATTCTTAGCCAGCTCGTCGCCTCATTCATTTATCATGACTAGTATGTCTCATCCAAATGTAAACTAGACGACATCAACCGACATGCGCATGCATGCCGGTCACAGCAACACGCCCCGAATGAGGGACGCTGGCAAGTTAGATCGTTGCGACAGAACCTCAAGGCCCTCTTCTCCAATCATCGCATTCATTCCGGATCTGCGCGGAATAATCATACTAAATATGGTACTTGATTTTACGGTATCGGGCAACGTGACACCCCTTGTGAAATTGTATACATATCATACCCGGTCACATTACGAGTAAAACACTTCCAAATCACCTGCGGCCAGCCAGCATTTTGCGTTCTGCATAGACAACAAGTTGGTACATGGCTGTTGCAACTGCGGCAATAATTAACAGACTCGATAATACAAGTGTGAAGTTGAATACCTGAAATCCGTAGATAATTAGATAACCTAGCCCTTGTTTGGCGACCAGAAACTCACCCACAATTACACCCACCCAAGCCATGCCCACGTTCACTTTCAAAGTGGATACAATCGCCGGAAAAGAAGCAGGTAATACAACTTTTGTAAAAATCTCGGAACGTTCTCCACCAAACGTACGAATGACTTTAATATAATTGGGATCGACTTCATTGAAGCTGTTATACACCACCAGTGTTGTGATAATGACCGTGATGGACAATGTGGTCATAACAATCGCTGTAAAACCCGCGCCGAACATCACAATAAAGATCGGGCCAAGTGCTACCTTTGGCATACTGTTAAACACAACCATATAGGGGTCCAACACTTTGGACAAAAAAGGAGACCACCAAATTAAAACCGCAAGCAAGGTTCCTACCAGTGTTCCCAGTAAAAAACCAACTGCCGTTTCTCCTACGGTTACCCCAACATGTGCCCACAACTCGCCACTAGCGATGTCCTTGCCAATCTGGGCAAAAACCTTACTCGGATAACTGAATAACAGTACATCAATCCAACGGAGTCTGCCTGCCACTTCCCATAGCAAAAACATACATACTAACATAGATAACTGTACGGCAAGCACTTGATGTCGCCATCTGGCCACCTGCTGAATATGATTCCGATGCAGCTGCCCCATCCATTCGTCACGCTTTTCCTGCTTCGGATTCATTGGATTCACGCGTCTTCCTCACCTCCCCCGGACTGATCCAGTTCACTCCACAATGCCTGAAACAACGCATTAAATCCTTCTTGCTCCCTGGCATGAAACGGCTGAGATTTACGAATTCCATCGGGAATGATAAATTCACGACGGATGCGGCCCGGATTGCGATCCAGTACAATGACGCGGTCACTGACCGCAATGGCTTCAGACAAATCATGGGTGACGAGAACAGATGTTTTGCCAAACTGTTTTAACGTGTCCGAGACCAGATCCTCCAATTGCAGCTTGGTTTGATAATCAAGTGCTGAGAATGGTTCATCCAACAATAAAATCCCCGGATCGGTTGCCAGCGTGCGCACCAGGGCTACTCGCTGTCTCATGCCTCCTGAAAGCTCTGAAGGGTACTGATTCTCCGTTCCGGCCAATCCCATACTTACCAGCAGTTCCCGTACACGCTCTCGGCTCCGTTCATCCAGTCTGCCTGTCAGTTCAAGACCGATTAATGCATTATCCAGAATGGTCCGCCACGGAAACAGATAGTCCTGTTGAAGCATATAACCAATCTGTGCTGAGGGGCCGCCAACGAGTTTACCTTTAACCTTAACCTCTCCTCGGGTGGGTGTGAGCAGCCCGGCGATGATCGACAACAATGTCGTTTTACCGCATCCACTCGGTCCAACCAGACTGACGAACTCTCCTTTTTGGATCTCCAGACTCAAGTCCTCAATCACCAAGGAAGCTTCCCGCTCGCTGACGTATACTTGAGAGATCCCTTCCAGTCGGATCACACTTTCGGATTCAGGCATTCTGCTCACTTCCTTTCCTGAATACCCCATTACTTTGATTTCGTAACCTCTTCCGCATAGGCATTATCCACAATGGCATTCAAATCCACACGTTCTTTCAACTCTCCGGCGGCACTCATGACATCAAGCAGATTGTTCCACTCTTCCTCATCAATGATCGGATCCGTTGCATAGCTGCCCTGTTCCTTATAACGGTTCACACTGCTTACCAAAATGACTGGATCGATGTCTTTGAAAAAAGGAGAAATGACTTCAGCAATCTCTTCAGCCGTATGGGAATCCACCCATGCCTGCGCTTTGTGCAGACCATTCGTAAACTTCTGTACGATATCCTTATTGTCGTTAAGATAACTCTGTTTCGTCATGAAGACGGTGTAAGGCAGAAGACCACCTTCTGTGCCAAACGATGCAACAACCTTACCCCGACCTTCTTGTTCAAAGATGGATGCCTGGGGTTCAAACAGTTGAACATAATCTCCCGTGCCTGAAGCGAAAGCAGACGCAATGTTGGCAAAGTCCACATTTTGAATCAGCTCCAGATCACTTTGCGGATCAATGCCATGTTTGTTCAGTGCGAACTCCCCTGCCATCTGCGGCATGCCGCCTTTGCGTTGACCGAGAAATGTGGAATCCCTCAGTTGCTCCCAATCGAAGCTACCTTCTGTGTTACGAGCGAACAGAAATGTACCATCCGTCTGGGTGAGCTGGGCAAAGTTAATGACCGGATCTTCCGCTCCCTGCTGATAGACATATATGGACGTCTCCGCCCCTACCAGTGCGATATCCACCGAACCTGCGAGTAATGCCGCCATCGTTTTGTCACCACCAGCAGTCGTTTGAATATCCACCTCAAGTCCCTGTTCTTCAAAAAAACCTTGAGCCACAGCCACATACTCCGGTGCGTAAAATACCGAACGAGTCACTTCGCCAATCGTAATCTTGGCTTCATTCTCTTCCTTATTACAGCTGGTGAGCGCCACAATGATAATCAGCAGAATAACGATGCCCCGGACGAACCATGGCGTGTATTTCATGTTGTTTCCCTCCTTCACTGGTTTCAGCAGTTTCTCTCTATTATGGATATGCCGATGCCCAACAAAAGGTTAAGAACTTAAATGCAAAAAAGAGCCGGGCAATGTTGCCCGACTCTTCAGCTCTTCGAAATGTTATTCAGTATGTTATTTACGGGGATACCTACAGCTTGTAAATCTCGGCATATTTGGCTTCCAGATAATCAGCCAGATAATCCGGGTTCAATTCTTCACCCGTTATGGCAACAATTAATTCGGAAGGTGTGCGACTTCTACCATACCGGTAGATCTTGTCTGTAAGCCATTCCTTAATTGGAATCAGATTACCTTCGGCAATGAGGGTATCAAACTCCGGCATTTCCTTGCGCAATGTATGTAGAATTTGAGCTGCATACATATTACCCAGAGAATACGAAGCAAAGTAACCAAAGTCACCACCAGACCAGTGAACATCCTGAAGAACACCGTCTCCATCATTCGTTGGCATAATACCTAGGTATTCCTTGTATTTTGCATTCCAGGTCTCTGGCAGGTCTTTCACTTCCAGACCATCGTTGAATAACATTTTCTCGATCTCATATCGGATAATAATATGCAGGTTATAGGTCAGTTCATCCGCTTCGATCCGAATGAGTGAACTCTCCACCCGATTGATTGCACGATAGAAATCTTCCAGTTCAACCTGGCTCAGTTGCGGGAAATGCTGCTGCAAATCTTTGTAATAGCGTGTCCAGAATGGCAGGCTGCGACCAATCATGTTTTCCCAAAGACGGGACTGAGACTCATGAATCCCCATGGACGTTCCTTCGGCAAGAAGGGTACCCGCCAGACTGTCATCAATATTTTGCTCGTACAGGGCATGTCCACCCTCATGCAGTGAACTGAAGACTGCGCTTGCTACATCATCTTGCAGATAATGTGTTGTGATCCGCACATCACCCGGGTTAAGACCCGTTGCAAAAGGATGAACACTCTCGTCCAATCGTCCAGCTTCAAAGTCATAGCCCATTTGTTCCAGGATGAACAGACTGAATTTTTCCTGCTGTTTGGTGTCAAACAACTGATTCAGGAACTCTGTATTTGGCTTGTTTTCTGAAGCATTAATCTTCTCTTGTAGAGGCACCAAACGTGCTTTGAGGCGGGCGAACACAGCGTCCACTTTCTCAACCGTCAGATCCGGTTCATACATATCAAGCAACGTATCATAACGTGTATCCTTCACACCCCAATAATCAATAAACTCCTGTTTGAGCTTAACGATATCTGTGAGATAAGGTGAGAATCCAGCAAAATCACTGTTATGCTTGGCATCTTCCCATGCCGTTTCGGACTTGGCCGTGAGCACCGTATATGCTTGTACTTTCTCAGGTGGTACGGATTGACTGCGATCATATTCTTTCTTGCAATCTTCAACCAGACGACGATCTATATCTTCGAGCTGTTCCAATACTGCTGGAGTCGTTAATGCATCCAGGTAAGTCTTCATGTCAGCCGAGGTTTGCAGCTTGAATGCTTCGGTGGACAACATACCCAGCGTCTCCGAACGAGTCGGAACGCCTTTTTTCGGCGCACCTGTGCGCAGATCCCAGTGAAGCAAACCAATGGCTTCATGATAGCTCTTAATTTTACGAGCCAGATTACGGAAGGATTCCAAATGTTCCTGTGTTTGTTTATCCATTGTTATCGTTCACCTCTTCAAAAAAAATGTTATACCCTATTGATGATACTTTTTGCATTGCGTATAATCAACTTTTAACAGATGAAAATTGCATTGTTCTCCTAAAGATACGTGTTCAAAAAGTCTGGTTTTCATTACCGAGAAGATAGAAATGGCGTTCAACTTCGATGCTGATGATGCCCTCAGGCATGATTTGTAATCAAAAGTGGACTTTTTGAACAACCTCTAAAGGGTTGGAGTAATTCCATCTGCTGACCGTGAAATACTATTTAAAGCAAAGGCGTGTAGGACAAGCTGCATCATATGCAAGTGGCCGTGCTCGTCGTATTGGATAACAGGAGGCAATGGACATGAACAACATTCAAGAGATTTTGACTTACAACAAATCATTTGTCGAGACTAAAGAATACGAAAAGTATACGGCTGGCAAGTTTCCAACCAAAAAGATGGTTATCATCACTTGTATGGATACACGTCTGGTGGAATTGCTGCCCAAGGCTATGAACTTGAAAAACGGCGATGTGAAAATCATTAAAAACGCAGGTGCAATTATCTCTCAGCCTTTCGGGAGTGTAATGCGTAGTGTACTTGTCGCCATCTATGAACTGGGTGCAGATGAAGTCCTGGTAGTGGGGCATACGGAATGTGGTATGGCTTCCCTTCACGCTGAGACCATGATTGGACATATGGTTGAGCGTGGCGTATCGGAAGAAGTCATGACTACTCTGGAGAACTCTGGCATCCGTTTGCAAAAATGGTTGCGTGGGTTTGACAGCGTCGAAGAAGGGGTAAAACATACTGTGGAAGTGATCAAGAAGCATCCTTTACTTCCTCCCAATGTACCCGTCCACGGCATGGTTATCGATTCTGCTACAGGTGAACTTGATCTTGTCGCTGAGGGGTATGGACAACAGGCATCTCTCTAAATGGTTTGGAGTGCGGACCTTATGGTTCGCACTTTTTTTGTCTAAATTAAGGCAGTTGTTCTGTCAGGTTGTCAAACCATACAGTTTCAGTGTACACTTTTTATGAAAGCGGTCAAAGAAAGTAAAAACGATTGTTCTCTCTGACCTAGCCCTAATATTAAGGAGACATGTGCATGAACATACTTTCCTACGGATTACTCGGGCTGCTTACCCGCGAGGAGTCATCGGGCTATGATCTGATGCTGAAAATCCAGCCTCATTGGCAGGCGAAACACAGCCAGATCTATCCACTCCTGTCCAAGATGGAAAACGATGAGTTATTGGCCTCCCGCTGGGTACAACAGTCTGACAAACCGGACAAGAAAATGTACGCAGTTACGGAAAAAGGCATTGAAAAGCTCTTGGAATGGATGATTACTCCTGTTACCGCACCGGTTACACGCGATGAATTTAATTTGCGTATTTTGTGTGTTGGCATAGCGGAAGACGGAAGCATGAGACGCATTCTTAACGAGCGTAAAAGCTGGTTTATGGAACGCATACGTTATTTCGAGGATCTGAAGTCACGTATACCTCAGGATAATCTTCGTGTAGGCAACCGAGATTTTGGAAGCTACATCCTGGTACAAAAAGGGTTAATGCACGCACAAACAGGCCTGGAATGGTGTCATTGGGTTACCCAATTGCTTGATGGCCAAGCTGCAATTCAAGACCCAAGTCCAAGCGTTTCAGAAATTTAATAAAATTTGAAACGTTCCTGCAAGTTGACCGTATTACATGAGTAAGGCCCATTTTTGGGCGATTCAAACAAATTAATCGGGGGGTTACGATCTTTACAATGAAGAAAAAATTCGGAGTTAAACATCTAATGATGGTATTTATGGCCTTTACATTATTGTTCGCAACAGTGGGAGTAACGAATCCGGATTCTGCAGATGCAAGACGTGGTGGCGGATTCAAATCCGGTACGAAAAGTTATAGCAATACACCTAAGAAATCCGACAGCAATGTAAGCAAATCGAATACGAATAACAATTCCAGCAATGGAGCAGCTACAACGAACCGTGGCGGATTCTTCGGCGGTGGCGGCGGATTCATGAAAGGCATGATGCTTGGTGGTCTTGCTGGTATGATGTTTGGCGGATTGTTCGGTGGCATGGGCGCTCTGGGTAACATCCTTGGATTGCTCGTGAACGTTGCAGCAATTATGTTGATTGTTATGCTGGCTATGGCACTCTTCAGAGCCATCTCCAATCGTCGCAAACCTGCAGCGGATGGTCGTTATGACCGTCGCAATGATCGTGATGATGACCGTAACAGAAACGGACGGTACTAATCTCTATGGTTCTGAGCATGGATGAAATTGTGAATGCAATCTGTATTCATATGGCAGAACGTAAGGGTGTACGTCCAACCGATGTGAATGTAGAACTGAGTTGGGAAGAAGATACAGGTTATTCCGCTGAAGTTTGGATTCAAGGCCGTAGTCAATATCTGGTGGAGTCCAATATGATTGAAGCGATTCTTCGTTACCTGCACAGTGAATACAACATCCGGGCGTACCGTGAAAATGTGCGACTTGATCTGGATGAAGAAATCACAGCGATCGTTAATCAATAAGATAGGTCACTCACTGGCCTGATATACGAAAGACCGCCTCCCCTCTGTCGCCTGACAGAGATGGAAGGCGGTCTTTTTGTTTCTGTATTTGTAGCTCTATTTGTGCGTCTATTGTAGTCTCTATACGTCTCTGTGTTACGTTCTAATTCTTGGAAACTACGATTGAAGTTTAACCAGGCTGTAGTTCTTCTTACCTTTACGGATAATAATGAATTTACCGCCAATGGCATGCTCTGCCGACACTGTGAATTCAAGCTCCGTGATTTTCTCACCGTTCATGGAGATAGCGCCTTTAGTGACATCCTCACGGGCCTGGCGTTTGGATGGCTCCAACCCCAGATCTACGAGCCAGTCGACGATATTTTTCGCTTCCCCGTCCGTTTCGAATGTTGGCATTTCCTTGAAACCCTGCTCGATTTCATCTGCTGTCAGGGAACGGATATCACCACTGAACAGCGCCGCTGTAATACGCTTAGCCTGTTCGAGCATTTCTTCGCCGTGAACGAATTTTGTCATTTCTTCCGCGAGTGCTTTCTGTGCTTCACGTCTGTGCGGCTCTGTCTCTACCTTTTCAGCCAAAGCTTCGATTTGTTCTTTGCTGAGGAAAGTAAAGTATTTCAAGTATTTAATGACATCACGGTCATCTGTATTCGCCCAGAACTGGTAGAACTCAAATGGTGTTGTTTTGTTCGGGTCAAGCCAGATTGCGCCGCCAGCTGTTTTACCGAATTTGGTTCCGTCGGATTTGAGCATGAGCGGAATGGTCAGACCGTACGCCTTCGCTTCTGATCCTTCTTTTTTACGAATCAGATCGAGACCACTTGTGATGTTACCCCATTGATCCGAACCACCGATTTGAAGCTGTACATCTTCGTTCTGGAACAGGTGCAGGTAGTCGAGTGATTGAAGGATCTGGTAGGAAAACTCGGTGAACGAGATTCCGCCTTCCAGTCTGCTCGCAACCACATCCTTAGCCAACATTGTGTTAAGGTTAAAGTTTTTGCCGTAGTCACGCAAGAATTCAATCACATTGATTTTGTGTGTCCAATCGTAGTTGTTCACCATGCGAACCTGATTATCACCGTCTGTTACAAACAACTTCTTCATCTGCGCTGTCAGTGCATCCACATTCTCCTGCACTTGCTCCATCGTTTGCAAAGAACGCTCTGCCTGCCGACCACTTGGATCACCAATCGTTCCTGTAGCTCCACCTATCAAAATAACCGGACGGTGTCCTGCCAGTTGAAAACGTTTCAGCATCATGAATGGAATGAGATGTCCGATATGCATGCTGTCCCCCGTAGGGTCAACGCCGCAGTACAATGAGATTGATTTGGTTTCAGTCAACTCACGCAGTCCCTCTGCATCTGTCTGCTGGTTAATGGCGTCACGCCACTGTAGTTCATCAATAATATTCATCATGTGTATAACCCCTTTTCTATCCTCAAGATTCAGTCATGATCAACGTTAAATTACGAAATTACACGCTGGAACGGCTTTTTTGGACACAAAAAAATCGCCTCCTTGTCTTCATTAAGACACAGGGACGATTATCATAACCGTGGTACCACCCAAATTGCATGGACAACACGTGACCTTAACACGTTATCCATACCACTTTTGGCAATATATCGTTTGCCCATCCGCTTGGCATTACCCAAGTACTCCAGAGTGTAATTCGCAGCCCTTGTATGTATCAGGTTCCATCAACCCCTGACTTTCTGTAACAGGGACAAAGCCGCTACTGCGCTCTATCAACGTGATTCATGTATTCAATTTATAGCAAGTATAGCCGAACGTTTCAGTCATTGCAAGACCAAGTATTAATCTTCGAACAGAACAACGGATGCATAGTTGAAACTAGATTATATAATCATCATGTTCAATTTTCCGTGATAATAACCATAGGCTTTCTCCGCGATCTGATCCTCATTGTTCCAAAACTTCTGATCCAGCGCATCTAACTGCTGCTCTTGTTCCTTTGTCAGGAATTTAGGAATATCCCACAGTTCAGTAAGCCTTTCATCCTCTTTCAGATGCTCAATGCAGCCGTATGCTGACGTTATAATCTCCACGACTTGAGTCGCACCAATGATATGTAATGCCCGCAACGCGTAACGGTATACCTCTTCCCCCCAGTTGCAGAAAAACTGTATAAAACCGCCATTAAAGACATCCGCCTCTAATAGCCATAAAGCAGCAATGTCCTGCTCGTTCGAAGTCAACGATGCCCAGCCCTGTTCAGATTCATTCTTTTTTTCGACAAATAACATAGCATAGTCATACCATACATCATTAATATCATGCTCGCTCATGTAACACACCTCACTTTTTTTATGTCATGCCCTCTAACTCCTGACGTTTACCCGTCTGATGCCAATGTAAATACGGATCACCGATCTGCTGGAAAGCTTCCTGAACACCCCTGTTCAGTTCCTTCATCACTTCATTTGTGTAGTTCAAATGCGTTTCTTTATTATCCACGCCATGTCTTTCCAACAACCCTACATGCGTCGCGGTGAAAATAATATCTTCCAGCAACCAATAGATGACTTCATCCGGCTGTTTCACCCGTTTTTCTAATGAGACGAGACCACGTTCGTATATTCGAACGATATACGCATCTTCTCCACTCTCTACATAGGGCACCCCATCCCATTTAAAGCTCTCAAACAAGCGGTTAACATAGTTCTGCATCTGTTCCCTAGGGAAAGATGTACGCTCTAAAAGCTGTAAAAGGAAGTCTGCCAATTGTTGTTTGCTTAACATGTTGGACATGAATGCACCTGCCTCTATAAAGTAACGTCGATGACAGAATGAAAAATGAAAAAGCTGCCCAAGGCAGCCTCTTTATATTTATTCCTACTGTTCAATCAGGTCCCACAAAAAGTCTGATACGAAGTATTACATTGTGCAGGTAGTTCGGCATATTCAGCCTGTTCAGGTGAGTGTGCAAACGGATCTGAAAGAACTGCCAAAAGCTTCTCCATCACGCTAAGATCTCCATGATTCTCTGCTCGCTCAAGCGCTTCTTCAACCCGATGATTGCGAGGAATGACAGCTGGATTGTTTGTTCGCATCAACTGCCCAGAGACTTCCTTCTCCCCTTGCTGTCTGTCCAATCTTGCTTGCCACCGCTCATGCCATTCAGCAAATTCTGGCGTGCCAAACAAAGCTGTCCCTTCCAATGTATCAAAGGTCAATGCCAGGAACGTATTGGTGTAATCTGCACTATGCTTCTCCATAAGTTCAAGAAGCTCCTTGATCAACGCTTCATCTTCGGCCTCTTCATCCAACAAGCCCAGTTTGGCACGCATTCCCTTGAGCCAATGATGATGGTACAATTCAGAAAATTGTGCGATAGCATCCTGAGCGAGTTGCACGGCCTGTTCTTCATCTTCATGCAACAACGGCAGAAGCGTCTCGGCAAAACGAGCCAAATTCCACCCGGCAATATACGGTTGATTACCATAAGCATAGCGACCTTGTCTGTCAATGGAGCTAAATACGGTCGACGGATTGTAAGCATCCATAAAGGCGCATGGACCATAATCGATGGTCTCACCACTGATCGCCATGTTATCCGTGTTCATCACGCCATGAATGAAACCAACACGCTGCCATTGGGCTATGAGAGCCGCCTGCCGTTTAATCCCTTCCTGAAGGAACAAAAGATAGCGATTTTCGGCTTGGGCAACCTCAGGGAAATGTCGATTCAACGTGTAATCAGCCAACGCCCGAAGATCTTCAATAGACCCCCATCTTGCTGCGTACTGAAAGGTTGCTACTCGGATATGACTGGAAGCCACCCGGGTCAATACGGCACCTGGCCGCTCTGTTTCGCGGATAATGTTTTCTCCTGTTGATACCACAGCCAGACTGCGTGTCGTTGGGATACCCAGTGCATACATCGCTTCACTAATAATATACTCTCGCAACATGGGCCCTACAGCAGCACGTCCATCTCCTCCACGAGAGTACGGTGTTCTCCCTGAACCTTTCAGCTGGATATCCACTCGCTCGCCCTGTGGCGTAATCTGTTCACCTAGCAGCAAAGCACGCCCATCTCCAAGCATGTTAAAATTGCCAAATTGATGTCCTGCATAGGCCTGAGCCAAAGGCTCGGCTCCTTCCGGGATCGAATTACCTGCAAAAATTTGCGCTCCTTCATCACTGTCAAGAGACTCCACATCCAGTCCCAGGCTGGATGCAAGCAATCTATTGAAAATGATTAGCTTTGGTGATTCAACAGGCACTGCGCCCTGACTTGTAAAAAAGGGTTGCGGTAACTGCGCATAACTATTCTCCAAGTTCCACCCTTTGTTCAACGTTTCTTGTTGCATGGTGATCACAACTCCTTTTCTGCACCAGGGATATCCCTTGGTTATATTGTAGCCTTGTGAACCAATGCTCATTTATGTAGTCGCATGGAAATTCAATTCAAGAGGTTGTTGACTTAAACGAACATATTAAATGTTCTTGATGAAACTTTAGCATATTTGCATGCCTTTTGCATTCCTCATGAATCGTAAGCACCAAAAAATCCAAGAGGTTTCTTTGCCAAGTGGAATCATTGTCTTGCATTCCACTTCCCAGAAAACCATCTTGGATCCATTCCGCTTACTTACTCCTAGATGACACGTCTGTTATTACAAGGATTACGTATGTGCTTCCTGAGCCTGTACAGGCTGTACTGGCAAGCTCCCTTTTTTCAAAGCGAGGTTAAAGAAGACATTAAGCAGGATCGCTGACAGGCTTCCTGTGATAATACCATCGCTAACAATAATCCGAACACTTTGAGGAAGCTGGGCAAACAGATCGGGTACAGCAGTAACACCGAGCCCAAGTGAAACGGAGCAAGCCACGATCAATAGATTGGATTGTTTGCCAAAGTCGACGTTTTGCAGCATTTTGATCCCGGATGAGACAACCATTCCAAACAGGACAACAGTCGCTCCTCCGAGGACAGCACTTGGAATAATGGTTGCAAAAGCAGCTACCTTCGGAATGAGTCCCAGAAAGACCAGAATACCTCCGGCTGCAACAACAACATTGGTCGTTTTCACTTTGGAGAGCTGAACCAAACCGACATTCTGAGCAAATGTATTATATGGAAAAGCATTAAAGATGCCGCCCAGAACAAACGCGAGACCTTCTGCGCGATATCCCCGTGCCAGATCTTTTTCGTTGATCGGTTGATCACAGATTTTGCTCAAAGCCATAAATACACCTGTTGATTCGATGATAACCACCGTACCTACAATAATCATTGTAATAATGGGGCCGATTTCAAAGGTAGGCCATCCAAAGTAAAAGGGTTGAGGTAAATGGAACCAGGAGGCTTCCTGTACAGAGGCAAAATTCACTTTTCCCATAATGGCTGCGATGAGGGTCCCCACGATAATACCAAGGAGAACAGCCAGGGATTTAACAAACCCGCGAGCATATCGATTCAGGATTAGAATGAACAGTAATACACCAAATGAAAGCGCCAAATTGTCCAAACTTCCGAAATTCTCACTGTTTGCTCCACCCGCCATGTTTTTAATTCCCGTTGGAATCAGCGCAAGACCGATGATGGTTACCACTGTACCGATCACAACTGGTGGAAACAATTTGACAATTTTGCTAAAAAATACGGCAAAGATGACGATAAATAACCCTGCTGCGATGATCGACCCATAAATGGCGGGAATTCCGTACTGCGATCCAATTGCAATCATCGGTGTCACCGCTACAAAAGAACTTCCGAGCACCGCTGGCAACCCAATACCCAAGTACTTCCCTTTCCGAGCCTGAAGCCATGTTGCAATCCCACACGTTAACAGGTCAATGGATACCAGATACGCCAACTGCTCTGCAGTCAGATTTAGTGCTCTGCCCACAAGCAAAGGCACCAGAATTGCTCCCGCATACATCGCGAGTACGTGCTGAATTCCCAGTGAAAAAACTCTCATCTTTTTGGTTTCTTTCATCCCATGTTGCCCCCCTGAAATTAGAATCAACAGAACCGCTGCAAAATCATGTTATGTTGATTCACATTATATAAACTATTCAGGGAAGTTCCATGATTCATAACATAGAATTGTGATCAGAGATAAAGAACCCAACTAAAATTGGGCGTGTTACACAAAAGGTACTCTCAAACGGTTTATGTCGCGTTATATTAGTTAACGCGGAAAATTCAAACAATTCTTTACACTCAGAAGCAATGAAACATGAACTTTGGATTTAACTTCAGTGATTCATGTAAATGCATAATGTTTGAACATCATTTCTTTCATATTCTCAGCTTGTCGTGTTAAGAGGTTTGATGTTAAAACGTTGCTCCATTACCTCTCCGTTCTGGTGAACCCTCTCCGTAAAAAACACTTCTTCTCTGTTCATCAGAACAACGGATGAAGCTCTGGTCCCATAGTCGAATTTCTCACTTCTAACAAAGATGGGAGAAAGTAAACGTTCCCACTCCAATGGAACACCTGTATGAGGTAGATGCTCATCCACTGAAGGGTCTGCCATTTGCAGCAAACCTAATATTTGCTCTGTCAGGGTAGCTTCGTCCTCCCCTTGGATGATTTTCTCCAGCCCTTCTTTCCCACGTTTCACCTTGGGCCAATCTGTATTAATCAAGTGATTACTAATCCCGTATATTCCCGGTTTCAACTTCATCACAACATTACCCACATTAGAATAATAATAGAGGTCGTCAGGATCACCCACTAACAAATTGTAGCCAGGATAATCATTTTGACTTTGCTCCGCATGTTGCATATATTGCTCAGGTGTGGACGTCCCCTTTAAAAAATCAGCAACCAGATCTCCTCTTGAGCCCTTGGCATGTACCTCTTCATTTGGATCCCGATAATTCGTGATAGCAGCCAGACGCCCCTCTGTGGTTACGCCCATCCAGGTTCCCATTTTCGACAAATCCCGCCCAGCCAATATATGAGGATGATCTTCCCAATAGTGTGCTTGAGCCGTAGGTCTGTGATAGAATTCATCCCTATTTGATCCCAATATAAGCGGATACTTTGGATGCATGTTGTAAGCAAATAAAATTAAACACATGGGAATCTTCAACTCCTATATTGGTTAAACCTCTGATTTCGCGCCTTTAAATAGCATAGTCAACTACAATTACATCTTCCACCCAACCATCGAGGGAAGCTACAAATGCCTGATGAGCAGGATGTGGACCATAGGCGCGCAATGCCTCCTGATCTTCAAACGTCACTCTCAATCCAATCGTGTAACCTTGGATACGATCCGTTTCTTCCGTTGCATTGATCCCTGCGGTCAGCCCGACAATCCCCGGTATTTGTTCCTGTAACGCGAGCAATTGATCCACCCATTCCTGCTGTTTAGCTAGTGTGGTTTTATCGTTAAATTTAAAAACAACCAAATGTTCAAACATCTTGTTATTCCTCCCATATCCATCCGAATATTAATGCAATTTCGTTAAATAAAGTTAATTCAACAATTCCAATCCACCCATCATATAAGGGACCACTCTGTTGGCTAATTCAGCCGGAGATTCCTGCCCGCCTTCAATATTCCATCGATACGTCATTCCATAGATCGACCAACTTAGTGTGGTTGCCGTAATTTTCAGCGTTTTGGGATCTACTTCACCCGCTACTTTGCTCAATAATTCAAGAAGGAATTGCTCCAGTTGAGTCTTGATGTTCTCTTCAATAATTGGTGCAACTGTCTCATATTTTTTGATGCAACCATTACTTGAGACGTGATAATCACATAATGAAAATATAAGTTGCTGTATGGTTTCGGCTGATAACCGGGCATCCGGGTCCACTCTTTTCGTCACATATTCCATAAAAGCATCCGCTAAAAAGGCTTCAAGCAGTGCATATTTATCCTGAAAATGGGCGTAGAATGTAGCCCTGTTAATTGTGGCTTGTTCTGTAATGTTTTGAATCGTAATGCTGTTGAAATTTTTAATATTCAATTGGTTTAAAAACGCATCAAGAATTAATTGACGCGTGCGGATTACACGCGGATCATTCGAGTTTGGAGACAATACACCAGACATGTCCCAATCCTCCTTTGTACACAAAATATTTGGTTAGACTCCTTCATTATAGATAAGTGTTAATTGTTCAACAAGTGAAAGTAAGTGCAAAGACACCATACAATAATCCGTGTCTTTCGCTTAAGCAACAAAATGCTTCGATTGTTGGTTGAGCATGCCTATACACCTTGTTAAGATTGCACTTGTACCCGCTTGAAGGTGCATAATAATGGAGGTGCTTAGTTTGAGTAATCAACAACATAACGTTATTTCTACGGAGCTTCTGTTCCAACCATACACTGTTCAAAAGTTAACCCTATCCTCGCGCATCGTCATGTCCCCCATGGCTCGTGCCTTCTCCCCGGATGGTGTGCCAGGTCCCGATGTAGCTGCATATTATCGCCGACGTGCCGAGCATGGTGTTGGACTCATTATTACAGAGGGTGCAACTATTGAGCATCCGTCTGCATCAAGTGAGCCTAGGCTCCCTCATATGTATGGAGAAGCAGCTCTTCACGGCTGGGCTGAAGTAGTCAAACAAGTCCATGAAGCTGGCGGCAAGATTTTCCCGCAAATTCTGCACTTGGGTATTACCCGCCCTTCTGGATCTCAACCTCACCCAGAAGCTGAATCTCTTAGTCCATCGGGAGTTGATATGGAAGGTACTCAAGTAGGTGCGCCCATGACGGAGGCAGAGATCGCAACTGTGATTCAAGCTTATGCAGATGCAGCAGCCAATGCACAAAGAATTGGTTTTGACGGAATTGAGCTTCACGGTGCACACGGTTTTCTGATCGATCAATTTTTCTGGAAAACAACGAATAGGAGAACAGACCGCTATGGCGGTGACCTACAGAAACGAACTCAATTCGCGGTTGAAGTTGTAATGGCAGTTCGTGCTGCGGTAGGTCCTGATTTCCCTATCGCGATGCGGATTTCCCAATGGAAGATGAATGATTATCAAGCCAGACTGTTCGACACCCCCGAACAACTGGAACAATTCCTTCATTTGCTGGTTGACGCAGGTGTAGATATCTTCCACTGCTCGACACGACGCTTCTGGGAGCCCGAGTTTGAAGGATCTGAGCTTGGATTTGCAGGCTGGGTGCGAAAACTAAGTGGTCAAACCACCATTACCGTCGGTTCTGTGGGTATGCCAGATGAGCCTGAAGCAGGAGCAGATAAAGCAACACATCCAGGTATGAGCGAGCTTATGAAGCGATATGAACAACAGGAATTTGATCTGGTAGCTGTGGGACGTGCACTCCTTGGTGATCCAGCATGGGCTGCCAAAGTACGCGAAGGACGCCTATCCGAGATACAGGCTTTTACACCTGAAGCACTGGCTACGTTACACTAAGAACAATACCTTATTGTTCCAGAGATTTTTTCTCCCCTATATATAGGTTTGAACTCATGAATCAACTATACTTAGCAAAGGGCTCGCTTTCCCTCCGGGATTGCGGGTATTTTGTTTTTAGAGATATTTGTCCGACCAAACACTTCGAGCAATAGCAATATCGTTCAAGAAAATTCCTTCTTTGCAACCTATAATGACGTTAACATACCAGAAAGAAGGTGCATCATGACTCGGGAAGTCCGGACTGTCGTATTTGATACCGATCTGCAGCTAGAAGCTTATCAATTTGAAGGCATTATGCAGAAGTTTCCCAATCATTTTCATGACTATTACGTCATAGGATTCATTGAGCAAGGCAAGCGACACCTCGTCTGCAACAACGAAGAATACATTCTGAATAGTGGTGACATGATTGTTTTTAATCCACATGATCCGCACGCCTGCGAACAGGTCGATGGCAGAACCCTCGATTATCGCTGTATCAACGTCCAGCCTGAGGTTATGCGAGAGTATGTGAGAGAGATTACTGGACAAGCTTACTTGCCACGGTTCACATCCCCCGTTCTCTGTCAAAGTGAACTTGTGGGTTCCCTGCACGAGCTGCATCAGATGATTCTGGAAGAGCAATCGGATTTCTGCAAAGAAGAATTGTTACTCTTACTACTGGATCAATTGCTGCGAGATTATTCGGATGCTGAACCACCTGTTTCCACACAGGATGTGACCACAGAGATCAGACGCATATGTGATTACATAGAAGCTCATTACATGGAGAGCATCTCACTGAACGAGTTAGCCGATTTGACGGAGATGAGTAAATACCACCTGCTGCGTTTATTCACGCGCCAGAAAGGGATATCACCTTACCGTTATCTGGAGACGATTCGCATTAATCAAGCCAAACGTCTGCTGGAACAAGGTCTGCTGCCGATTGAAGTAGCTGCACAGACAGGATTCAGTGACCAGAGCCATTTCACGAATTTTTTCAAAAAACTGATTGGCCTGACACCCAAGCAATATAGACGTATCTTCAATCATGATTCCGAGTTGAAACGAACCACCACTAACATCATATGACAAGTCATCTTGGTCATCAAAACACTAAAGCCTCTACCGGACATCTACTCGCTTTGTTTACTATACTGATCTGGGGAACTACATTTGTCTCGACCAAAGTTCTGCTGATTGACTTTACTCCAGTGGAGATTCTATTTTTCCGTTTCCTGATCGGATATTTGGTACTATTATTGATTTATCCACGTTCACTGCGGATCGCCTCATTCAGAGAAGAATGGTTATTTATTGGAGCAGGACTATGTGGGGTGACGTTATATTTTCTTATTGAAAATATTGCTCTGGTGTACACAACAGCTTCCAACGTGGGTGTTATTGTCTCCATTGCCCCGTTCTTCACTGCCGTGCTCGCACACTTCTTCTTAGATGGCGAGAAGTTAACTCGCCGCTTCATTATCGGATTCGGGATTGCCTTGAGCGGCATAACACTCATCGCACTGAACGGCAGCTTCATTCTGCAACTGAATCCGATTGGTGATCTGCTTGCTTTCATAGCACCTGCGGTATGGGCGATCTACTCTGTGTTAATGCGGAAAATTGGCCAGCTTCGTTATCACACCATTGGCGCGACCCGCAAGGTATTCTTCTATGGCCTGATCTTCATGCTACCAGCTCTATTCCTGTTCGAATTCCATTGGGAACTCGGACGCTTCACGAACATGACCAATCTCTCCAATATTCTCTACCTCGGTCTGGGTGCCTCCGCGTTGTGTTTCGTGACCTGGAACCGGGCCGTAAATCTTCTCGGAGCTATCAAAACGAGTGTATATATCTATCTGGTGCCTGTCATTACTGTTGTGTCATCTGCATTGATTCTTCGGGAACAGATAACCTGGGTGATTGTACTCGGTGCGTTCTTAACCCTATTTGGCTCTTACATTTCAGAACGAACAGGACACAAGCTTAACAACAAAAACACTAATCCGCATAGGGGTTAGTGTTTGCTTCATTTTTCACTGATATAACTGGACATCGTGTGTGACCACCGTTGACATGAGCAGAAGTCATTCATTTTATCTCATTTAATTGAGACAGCAGAATCTCCAGTTCCTCTTGCTCCAGATGACGCCATTGTCCCCGCTCCAGTTGATCCAGCGTAATATTCATAATTCGCACGCGCTCCAGCTTGAGGACCCGATACCCCAAGGCTTTGCACATTCTGCGGATCTGCAGGTTGAGACCCTGTGTCAGAATAATACGAAATACATTGTCACTTTGCCTATACACTTCGCAGGGCTTGGTCACCACGTCCAGAATTTCAACGCCATCAGACATGGACTTTACGAATTCGTCAGTTATGGGTTTGTCTACAGTCACTACATATTCTTTATCATGATTATGCTCCGAACGCATCATCTTGTTCACAATGCCTCCGTCATTCGTGAGCAAAATCAACCCCTCAGATGCCTTATCCAGCCTGCCTATCGCAAATATGCGAGAAGGATAATTCATATATTGAATGATGTTCCCCTCCACATGTTCTGCTGCTGTGCAGACAATACCGATGGGTTTGTTCAAAGCAATGTAGACAGGTTCGCTGTCATTACGAGGAATCTGCTTGCCATCAATGAGTACCACATCGTGAGGTTCAACTTCCGCCCCTTTTTCACATACCCTGCCATTGATCGTTATGCGTCCGGCCGCAATTAAACGGTTCGTTTCCCTGCGGGAGCAGAATCCCGTTTCACTTATGTATTTGTTAATTAACATGTGTCACCACTTCTCATCTATAGTATTGCCACTGGTTCCTTGAATGCTGGTATGTTCATTCGCTTCATGCAATGAGTTAGTACCTTGTACTGATTTTCATTCCACATCATCTCATTTATACTGAAACGAAGCAATGAATTGTTATATAAAAACACATACAACGTTACATAGGAATGCCAAAATACACTCTGGAAGGAGTTTCTCATGTACAAAGTTACTCGATTTACAGTTGACCCCGATGATCCAAACCAAGACTCTGGCATGTGGATTGGTGGAGAAACTGCATACATTTCCGACTGGCCTCTCAACCCTGAGGGGCAACCTTTATTACATCTGTTCTCCATCAATTGCAATACACTTTCTCAGCAGGTCCATATCCCTTCTTTACCACAAGATAATTATATCTCGGTCTTCTCGACCTACTCCGCCTCCGAATATTTTCTGGATCAGGTAACCTATACGGGAGATGAACTGGAATGGAACGAGAATATTGTTGCCGGATGCACTTATGTCTCGGTATCTTCGCGTCCACTCACTTCCGTATGTCCCGTTCCACCCATTCCGTTAAGCGGCGTACGTTTAATTGAGATGGAGTTAGACGATCAGGAGTTCCCTGCATTTTCATTTTTCTCTCCCACTTTACCAAACGGTGTGAAAGGAATTGGCCATTTGCTAGAAGAACATCAACTGGTGTGTCAAATATATTCCGGAGATTTTCCTGAGCCTTATCGGGATATATTGGGTCTTCCCGATGCAAATGGTTATTTATTTTTGCGAAAGGGGCCCGCGTCTGCTCACGCACCATTCGATGGAATTTTCTTTGTACAGACTGCTTAAGAGCGATACGTGGAAGTCAGGTATCACCATATAAAACGGTTAATCAGAACGTTTCCCGTCTACCTAGACAGGGAACGTTTTTTTATATATGCACGTTTAACTATTCTCGATCAATACAGATGCCAAACCCTGTTAAAAGGTCATATGGATTGAATCATATCTACCCTTTCGACACGAAATCGTTTTAGAAAAAATTTAGTACGAGAAATATTTCTTTTCATCAAAATTTAACATTATTTTACAACAATAAGCATGTACATTTGGACAATTATGGTATAAGTTATATATTAAATAAACATTAATTACATAATATAAAATTTATATCCATCTAGGAGGCGGGCTTTTGAAAAGAATATTCGCTCTAAGCTGCGGTTTTTATCTGTTAATCGGCATAACCAGCGTTGTGCTCGGTGCACTTCTTCCTGTTTTATTGTCACATTATGAGCGCGGTTACAGTGATGGCGGATTTTTGTTATTTCTGCAGTTTCTTGGATTTCTTGTCGGTGTCATCGCAGCTCCTGCCCTGACAGCCCGTATCGGAAGAAAAGCGATGCTGACCCTAGCTCTGATCTGTATTGTAGCCGCCTATATAGTACTCGGTTTTCTGCCATCCTGGTCTGTAGTTCTTCTTCTCACAATTATCGTAGGTTTCGGTTCAGGTATCATCGAACCCTCTGTAGGTGCATTCACGATCGAATTCACTGAGAATCAAAAGGCGGTCGCCATGTCCAAGCTGGATGTCTTCTTTGCTCTTGGAGCACTTCTCATCCCGGCTGTCGCTGCTTTATTCATCTGGATAGATCTGTGGCATCTTACTTTTTATACGGTGGCCGTGTTGTCACTAGTTCTCATGCTGCTGTGGATTACTATGCCCCAGCCAGCCGCACTGTATCTGGAACAGGCTGGTGAGAATACAGTGGCACATGCAGCAGGTAAAGCCCGATATTCGAGAAAACATCTGGGTCTGCTGACAATCTTCGTCATCTTCTTTTTTATCTACATGGGATTGGAACTGGGATTGATGAACTTCCTGCCCTCCATTCTCGTAGAACGATTGCACCTTCAGGAATCTGTCGCATCGCTGAGTGTCTCCATCCTGTGGATTGCGATGATCATCGGTCGTCTTTTCTCCGGGAAAATAGCGGAAGCCGTCAACTATATGCCATTCCTGATCTGGAGCACGGTTGGCACGCTTTTGTTTACTGTCGCTATGGTATTTGTAACTGGACAGTGGGCAACGTATGTGCTGATCTTCGGAACCGGTCTGTTCATGTCAGGGCTGTTCTGTATCGCACTAGTCTACGCAAATGTTCTGATTCCCGGTATGACCGAGCGGACAACCAGTATCCTGATCGCATCGGGTGGTATTGGAGGTGCCATCTTGCAGTATGTGACTGGATGGAGTATGAGTACAGGGCCTGTCGTGAATACAATCTGGATTTTGGCCGGATTCTGTCTGATCTTGCTGCTCACATTGATGGTCTCTCATCTATGGACTGTAAAAAATAATGCAGTACGTACTGCTCTCGCACAACATAGCAAGGAAATGTAAACATCGTTTCTTAAGGGAGGTGATGCCCGCATCATCCGGATTGTTGAGCTTCGTTCGAGCTAGTACACCATTATATTGGAGGAAATCGTATGCAAACTTTAACCAACAACCGCTTCATAGCCGGAAAAGGGATTAAGTTGATTGACGATTCAGGTGTTGAATACCTGGATGGCGTGTCGGGCACGTTCAATCTGTCACTGGGCTATAATCACCCACATGTTGTCAGCAAAATTCAGGAACAAGTCGGCAATCTGACGCATATGTCTTCCTCCTTCACCGAACCGTACGTAAATGAAGTACTTGATCACTTAATCGAATATGCTCCAAACGACATTAATGCCGGATGGATGCGGGATATTACTGGTTCAACTGCCAACGAATGTGCAACCAAAATTGCACAGAAGTATACCGAATCAACAGACATCATCAGCCTGTATCTGTCCCATCATGGGCAGACCCAATTTGCCACCGGGATTTCGGGAAATGCCTTCCGGCGGAAACGGTTCCCCAATTCGGCTGTGGCTAACGCGGTGCATGTACCTGCCCCATACTGTTATCGCTGCCCATTCAAATCCTCAAATGGAGACTGTGGCTATCAATGTGTTGAAGCTATATCTGATGCGATAGAATATGCAAGTTCCGGCTCAGTCGCCTGCATGATTATCGAACCCATTCTCGGAAATGGCGGCAATATCATTCCTCCTCCCGGATATTTCAAACGTCTGCGTAAACTGTGTGATGAGTACAATATTATTCTTATTGCCGACGAAGTGCAGACAGGCATCGGTCGTACCGGAACCATGTTTGCCAGCGAACTGTTTGATATCCAGCCTGACATGATCACCCTTGCAAAAGGTCTTGGCGGGATCGGCGTACCTGTTGCTGCGGTATTAATGCAATCCCGGTTGAATGTGCTCGAAAAGCACGAACATTCCTTCACCTCAGGAAGTAATCTGATCTCCGTAACTGCTGCCAAATCCACCTTGGAAGTGGTATCCGAACCCGGGTTTCTGGATGCGGTGAAACGCAAAGGTGAAATTTTGGGTGAGTTGCTGCATGAATTGGCTATGAAATACCCAAGTATCGGTGAAGCTCGTGGTGTCGGGTTAATGTGGGGGTTGGAGATTGTAGGTGACGGTAATGAACCGGATACGCTCAAAACCAATGCCATTGTTGACCGTGCTTTTACAGATGAGCATCTGATCTTGAGAAGTTCAAGATATGGCTTCGGTAACGTTGTTAAGGTCCGGCCTTCCCTTACCACAACCGAAGACGAACTGGTTGAGATTGTAGAGCGGCTGGATTCGGTGCTTGCCAGCGTTAATTAAAACATTTCAATGCAACTGTTCGAAGTGGTCGTTTCGGTTACGAATCGTTCTTATGATCGCTGTTATCCACGGATTTTCTTGATTTCCCTTTCCCAAGGGAAAAATCCATTGATAGCGTATGCTTTCGAAGCAGCTTTCTGAAAACTTTGAGGCGAATGCTCCGCTTCTCCAGGATCAATTTCGTCCCTTCACTACTTTCGTATCTTGTCTGAAACTGTTTTCAAATGAATCGCTATATTTATATTTTTTATTATTATAAGGAGGTTATATCATGCTTGCATTGGTATACAAATCGGCTTGGGATGTGGCGCTTGAGGAACGGCCTGTCCCGGAAATTACAAGAGATAATCAGGTGTTGGTTCGTATTCGGGCGACAGGTGTATGTGGTACCGATCTCGGTATTGTCAGCGGCAAATATCATGCAGTTCCTTCTGTCATTCTCGGTCATGAGTCTGCCGGGGAAGTCATTGATGTTGGCTCTGCGGTAACGACATTACAAGCGGGCGACCGTGTTGTGATCGACCCTACCTACTATTGCGGACAGTGTGACATGTGCAGAACAGGCAGACAAAATCATTGCACACATAAGTCTGTTACCGAGACAGGTGTGAGTGCTGACGGAACATTTACAGATTATTATGTGACCGAGGATCGTTTTTTGTACAAATTGAAGGAGCATGTGAGCTATGAAGAAGCAACTTTGACGGAACCACTCAGCTGTATGCTGACGGGGATTAATCAGATTCATCTACTGCCGAATTTCAGAACAATCATCCTCGGTGCAGGCCCGATCGGCATTCTGTACAGCTACGCGCTCGCTTCCAAAGGGGTTACCGGCTGTCTGGTTGACATCTCCGAAGAACGCTTAGCCATTGCTGGTTCCATTGCACCTGATCGTTGGGAAGTTCATTCATCCTTCGAAAATGCCATAGAATTACTGTCACCCGCAACCCAGCAGGTCGATATGATTGTGGATACAACGGGCGTTGTGGGCACACAAGTACTTTCCCAGCTCGCCAGCGGCGGTTACCTGATGCTGGTTGGTCTGAGAGATGGAAACACATCCTTCAATCCCAAAGAAGTTGTGGACCGCAGTCTGAAAATTATTGGTTCCATCGATTCTCTGGGAACATTTGCAACCGCACATTATATGATTGAACAAGGGATTATTCCGGCAAAAAAAATCATCACCCACTCCTTCCCGTTGGAGGATTACGAAGAAGCATTCCGCACACTTGGCTGTGATATCCAGGGACGCACACTTCAAGCCTCTTCACATGCCATTAAAGTTGTGCTGCAATCCAGCGGTTCCAGTTTCTGAAGTGGAACGTTAACCATGAATGGATTACATTAGAGATATATGTATACACAATCCTGGAGGAGGAATACAACATGGCAGCGAACAAAGAATCTAACGGACTGGGAGCCCCCAATGATGACATCATTCAAGCGGTCATTTTTGACATGGATGGTGTACTGATTGACAGCGAACCGATTTATTTCGAGATTGAGCGCAGCTCTTTTACCCATTTTGGAGCAAGGGTGACTGATGAAGAACATCATAACTATGTAGGAGTTACGCTGGAATCCATGTGGCAACAAGTATTGGACAAGCATCAACTGACAGCTACGCTGGAAGAAATATTTGCTTATCATCAGCATAATGTGATGCAAACGATGCTCGCCCATTCGAATCTGACGGCAATGCCTTCCGTGGAACGCTGGTTAAGCTGGCTGCATGAGCAACATATACCCATAGCCGTTGCTTCTTCCTCTCCACGTGCACTGATTGATTTGATCATGGACAAAACCGGACTTGGACAATACTTTGAGGTGCGAATGACAGGTGAGGAAGTTACAAACGGCAAGCCGGCACCAGATATTTTCCTGACCACCGCTGAGATGATTGGTGCATCTCCTTCGAATTGTCTAGTGATCGAGGACTCGCGCAATGGTGTTCAGGCCGCCAAAAGTGCAGGCATGCGCTGCATAGGATATCGTAATCCGGGATCAGGCAACCAGGACTTGTCCAAAGCCGATCTTCAGATTTCCAGTTACGATGAGTTATGGACATTGAAGGATACACTGCCCTTTGAAGGCAGATTGCCAAGCTTGTCAAAGTTTCGCTGAGAAGATTGTAATAAAAAGATCATAATTTCGGAATGTATTTAGAAAAAAAACAACCCAAACGGCTTCAATTCATTCGAATTGGAGCTGTTTGGGTTTTGCTTGCTGCAATGGGTGTTACATAAGAACACATGCTGTAATTTCAACTAAACCGAAAGATCGAGACTTCTACCCAGATTGGGATGAGGAGCAGGCATTGACTTCAACATTTCCGCCATCTGCTGGCCTTGCTGCTGTGCCATGTCTTTTGTAATCGACATCACTTGCAAGCTTGCCGACTGCACTACTGAAGCTTGGCTCATCGCCATTGATAATGCTGCAATATCCATGTTCTGCACTCCTTTCACTTTCTGATTACGTAGATGTACTTATTATATATCGGTCAGAAGGGAGGAATTGTTAAAAGGTCGATCACAATGTTGTTCCGACCACGTAAGAAGCTTTATTTCTCCATCTACAGTAATTTTCCAGCTATCATCATTAACGGAGCATAAAAAGGGGATGCCATAAGTCATGAGCATGACTGAGGACATCCCTTATTAAAGTTATTTTATTCTAATGAACCTGGTACACGCTATTCGCTCTGATTTGCACAGGTCTGTGGTGTAACGAATCACAGAGACGTTATTTCGTCGATTGGGGCTTTTTTTAGGTTCTGACACCCTGATATGATGAAATAACGTTACTGAGGTTCGTTAAAGTTTGCCGTTCACATCGAATCTACCTCTTAAGACGCGTCAGATTCGTTAGCGCTTTGAGTGAGGAGGAAACTCACTTTTAGAGCGGACCATTACTTGTGCATTAATAACTGTTCGACGTAATCAATGCGAGTTCGTTTATTTTAACTTCCGGGTTACTTACCACCTGTTGAATCATGGAAATAAAGTGTTTTTGAATCTGTTCAACGGTAGATGGGTCATACACATTGGCATTATACATCAATATGATCTTCATATTTTCATGGGGTTTGACAATCAAGGTAAAATCAAAACTATTATGTTCTGTACCCCCAACATTCATAATCTCAAGCGGTGTTTCACCTTTCTGACCCAGACTCTCCATGCGGTTCTCTACCGGGAAGTTCTGATACACAACAACATGATTAATCAGAGATTGTTTTTGCTTGGTCAGATTTTGAATATCATATAACGAATACGTATCATATGCATGTGACTCCACAGCTTGTGCCTGATTCCTTTTCATTAGAGATATAAATGACTCATCGACCTGAGCCTGGATCCGAACAGGAATCGCATTAATAAATAATCCAATCATGCTTTCGATCCCAGGAATGACAGGTGGTCTGCCCGATACCACACTTCCGAATACAACATCGTTGCTTTCATTGTATTGCTGCAACAATACACCCCAGACCGTCTGCACTAACGTATGAAGAGTAACATGCTGCTGTTCCGCAATCTGTTTCATTTGCTCGATTAGTACATCATCCAAATAACAGTTTAACGTTCTGGAATCCTGTCTTTCATGTTTCGGTTTGATTTTTTCTCCAGGCAATTTCGTTTGTCCTTCATAACCCTTCAGGTAATGAGTCCAATACGTTATTGCACCTTGATGATCTTGCTGTTCCAGCCATTCAATGAATTGACTATATGGGGTTAATAGAGTCACTTGAGGCTTTCTATTCTCCCGAATCGCAAAATAATTCTCAAATATCTCTTTGCTTACCAGAGACATACACCAGCCGTCCATCAAAATATGGTGAAAACTCCATATGACGCGGTATTCCTCATGGTTTGTTCGTAAAACAGACATACGTATTAGCGAATCTCGTTGTAAGTCAAATCCTCTTGCCTTGTCCTGCTCGATGTACTCGTCAACATACGTTTTACGTTGCAGCTCACTTGTGCCAGCTACATCTTCATAGTTAAATTCAAATTTCTTCTCTTGATACACAATTTGAAGAGGGATGTCCAAGAAATCACTGTAAAAATTAGTTCTTAATATCGCATGCCTTTGCATTAATTGATCCAAACTTTGCGCAAAAGAGGTAACATCCAAATCTCCACGCATATCAAACATGATTTGTACAAAGTAAGCGCCCGAAATCGGATTCCGTTCACTTTCGTACAACATTTCCTTCTGTAATGGTGTAAGTGGGTACACATTTTCAATTTGGCCGATGTGCCCAGTTTGTTCCACAATTTGATCCAATTGATCAATGGTTAATGACTTGCATGAAATATCACTTGGCGTCAGCTCGGTTTGTTCCTTCGTTACACAATGTTCAACGACTCTATTAAGACCTTCCTTATAGAGACAAGCCAATTGCTCCATCGTTTCCCGGCGATATTGTTTTAAACTATAGTTAATGGACAGCGACAACCGACCCTCTGTAACAATGCCATTGATATTCAGCACAAAAGGTCTCTTGTTGTTTTCACTTACGGATGGCCCGCTGGAAAAAGGCGAGAATTTAATGCCATCTTGGCCCGAATCCTGATTCACCTGTCCCATATAGTTGAAACTAATTTCGGGATTTTTCGCTAACTTGAATCCTTCATTTCCATGTGACAAATACCTCGAAATTCCGTAACCAATGCCCTTGGTTGGAATCTGGCGCAGTCCTTCCTTGACGGCCTTAATCTTCCTTGATAAGTCAGCCCCGGACTCCATCGTAATCATAACGGGGTACATGCTCGTAAACCATCCCACTGTACGCGTAATGTCCAGCTCTGGCAGGATGTCTTCTCTACCATGCCCTTCCAGATTTACGAGGATTTCTCCCATGCCTGTCCAATCATGAACAGCCATTCCTAATGCGGTTAGCAATATATCATTAATTTCCGTATGGTACGCATGATGTGTTTGCTTTAATAATTGCTCGGTTTCCGCAGCTGTCCAATGAATGGTGATCGTTTCACTATCTTTGCCAATCGTCTCATCACAATCCATATCTTTAGGCAGCGGGCTTAGCTGGGCCTGCTCCACACGACTCCAGTATGGATTCTCTTGCTTCATCGCCGGGCTGTCTGCAAACGTCGACAATTGTTCTGCCCATTGTTTAAACGAGGTCGTTTTTTGAGGAAGTTGGATTTCTTCACCTCTTAAGAACTGGTCTTGCCCTGTCTGAATATCTTCATATAAAATACGCCATGATACCCCGTCTACCAACAAATGATGAATGGCAATAAGCAGGTGATCCCCTTCAGCACATTGGAACAACCCAAGTTTGATCAAAGGTCCGTGAGACAGATCCATACCACTCTGAATTTCTTTTGCTTTATTTTCAATGAACGATGCAGGATCTGCTTCTGCTTTGAGGTCAACGATTTCAAGGCTGTATAATCCTTCTTCGTCTGCCCCTCGATTCCACGCTTCATATCCGCCCTCAGGCGCTTGTCGATAAAGGATGCGGAGAGCATCATGCTGTTTAACGATCTTATCCATGATGCTGTGAATAAAGCGGATATCAAATCCTTTTTCACGAAGGAACATCATTTCCTGATTGTAATGATGTGCGTCTACCATATTTTGATCAAAGAACCAGCGCTGAACAGGTGTCAGCATCACTTGTCCCGTAACTTCCCCTTGGTCAGAAATAGTGCTCACGGATGTAACGTGTTCACTCAACTCCGCTACTGTCGGATAGGTGAAGAAATGCTTCATTTCCACTTTATACCCTGCTTGAAGCAGTCGTGAGGAAACTTGAATACATTTAATCGAATCGCCCCCGAGTTCAAAGAAATGATCTGATGTGCTAACCTTTTGAACACCAAGCACAGCTTCCCAAGCAGAAACGATCGCTTGTTCTACAGCGTTCTGCGGCGCCATATACTCGGTCCCTTTTTGCATATGTTCTTGTGGAGATGGCAATGCCTTACGGTCAACCTTCCCATTGGAAGTTAACGGTATATGCTCTAATTGAACAAAATAAGACGGGATCATATAATCCGGAATTTCATGAGATAATGCCATTCTGATTTTCTTCGCTGTCAGTGAGCTGTCGCCTTTCCAATACGCACACAACTGCTTCGAACCATCCTTATGCTCACGGGCAATAACGACTGCTTCCTGAATGGAGTCTATTTGCAAAAGCGCAGTTTCCACTTCGCCAAGCTCAATTCGGTAACCGCGAATTTTCACTTGATGATCGATTCGTCCCAGATATTCAATATTTCCATCCGGCAGCCATCTTGCGGCATCTCCTGTGCGATACATTTTCCCTTTTGTAATCCAGGGATGATCAACAAATTTCTCTGCGGTTAAATCAGGCCGGTTCAGATAACCTCTGGCAAGTCCCTCACCTGCTACAACTAATTCTCCCTGAACACCGATCGGTTGAATGCGTTGATGTTGATCCAAAATATAGGTCTGCAACGTCGGGATTGGTTTTCCAATATTGCTCTTTCCAGCATGTATTTCAATGTCGGTTATTTCCTTATACGTTACATGAACCGTTGTTTCGGTTATCCCATACATATTAATTAACTGGATAAATGGATATTTCAGCTTCCATTCCTTCAATAACACGGGATTGAGGGCTTCTCCTCCAAAAATTACTTTTCTTAATTTCAGATCTGCTGCATGACCCGCCAGTTCTTCCTGAAGAAGATGATAGAAATACGTTGGCGTTTGATTCAATATCGTCACTTGCTCGTTTTTTAACAATTGTAGAAATTGTTCCGGACTTTTTGCCGTCATTTGAGGTACGATAACCAGTTTTCCGCCATAGAGCAATGCCCCGTACATTTCCCACACCGAAAAATCAAAACAAAAGGAATGGAATAATGTCCATGTATCTGATGAATTAAAATCAAACAAATTTTTACTATTGAACAACAATCGCACCACATTTTTATGTTCAATACATGTCCCTTTTGGTTTACCTGTCGTTCCTGAGGTATAAATTACATATGCCAGGCCTGTTGGTGCAGCAGTCATTCCCAAGTTGGAATGATCTTCATGATAGGACTCAGGTAGATCCATGCAAACGACCTCTCCTGCAAAAGAGATGCGTTCTTGCAAATGACTTTGCATTAATAATACATGTACACCCGAATCCTCAAGCATGTAGTTTATACGATCCTCCGGATATTCAGGATCAATCGGCACGTATGCGCCACCCGCTTTCAAAATCGCAAGGATTCCTACAACCATGTCTAGCGAACGATCAGCGATGATCCCGATTAACTGATCATTTTGAATGCCTTTAGCCTTCAACGTTCTTGCCAATTGGTTGGCTTTCTTGTTCAGCGCTTGATAGGTCAAATGTTGATCCTCGAAAACAACCGCAACGTGTTCAGGAGTTCTTGCCGCTTGTTCCTCAAACAGTCCATGAATCGTCTTGTCCATTGGGTATTCAGCCATAGAATCATTAAACTGTTCCAAAATTTGTGTTTTCTCCTGTGTTGTAGTCAAGTCAATGTCATGGATCGGAATATTAGGATTGTTGACCACTTGCTCCAACATCTGAATCAAGTGACCTTGAATGCGTTCTACGCTTGCCCGATCATAGACGTTAGCATTGTAATAGAACATGCATTTCATCGATTGGCCTGGTTTAATAATCAGGTTAAAGTCATAGTTCGTTTGTTCATCTGCTTCTACATTCGTAATCCGAAGAGCTGTCTCCTCCTGATCCCCAAACTGTTCCATAATGCCCTGTACAGGATAATTTTCGAATATCAGGATATGATCAATCAAATTTTGCTTTTGCGATGTTTCCGCTTGAATCTCGTATAACGGATACGTGTCATGTGGATGCGAAGCGACAGCTTGTTCCTGATTCCGCTTCATAACCGCTGCAAATGTCTCGTTACCTTGAGTCTGAACGCGTACAGGAATGGTATTGATGAATAAACCAATGATTCGCTCCACTCCGACAATCGCCGCAGGTCTGCCCGACACCACGCTTCCGAATACAACATCCTCACTGCCGTTATATATCTGTAGCAACATTCCCCAGGCTGTCTGCATGAACGTATTCAGCGTCACCTGATTCTGACTGGCCACATGTGCGATTTGTCCGGTTAATTCCTGACTTATTGTACAAATCATATGCTCTGAATGATATTCATCACTCTTCGTAATTGAATGTTCTTTTGGCAAAGTGGTCTGCTCATCATAACCTTGCAAATAGTCACGCCAGTATTTCAGGGATTCTTCATGATCTTGGTTGTCCAGCCATTCAATATAGTGTTTGTATGGAATCGTACTCTTTGCCTCCAGTTTTCGTTGTTCCTGAATAGCAAAGTATCCATCAAACAACTCCTGGATGACAAGAGACAGGCACCAGCCATCCATTAAAATATGATGATAATTCCAAATGAAACGATAGGTTTGGTCATGCGTTTGCAAGATCGAAATACGCATTAAGACATCCTGAGACAGGTCGAAACCTTTTATTTTATCTGTTCTTGTATATTCTGCCACGTATGCTTCACGATCTTTTTCATTCATCTCACGCAAATCTTCGTATATTAGTCCATTCCGTTTATGACGGTATACCACTTGCAGAGGTCCATTCTTCCATTTGCTATGAAAATTTGTTCTGAGAATCGAATTACGCTGCATCAACTGATCCAGACTCTTCGTAAAAGCTTCGACGTCTAACGGACCATGAAGATCCAGCGTAGTTTGAAGGAAATACGCTTCCGATTTTGAATGAAGCAAATGATGAAAGAACATTCCATTTTGCATCGGTGACAAAGCATATATATCTTCGATTTCACCAATGTGTTCCGATTCTTGAACAAATCCTTCTAATTCTTCAATGGTAATTCCTTTTAACGTTAGATCACTTGGTGTACATTCCGGCTTCTCTTTTGTCACACAATGCATCACGATTTCTTGCAGATGATCTCTAAAATATGTTACCACTCGCTCCATCGTTTCTTTTTGATATTGGGTGCGACTATACCGAAGGGACAACGTCAATTTGCCTTCCACAATTAAGGCATTCATATTGATAAGAACATTTCTTCTGTGATTGTCGCTTGCTGTTGCTCCGCCTGGATAGGGAGAGATCTGCATCCCGCTATTCTGAAGATCCTGATCAAATTGACCCAAATAGTTAAAACTAATTTCAGGATTCAAGGTAAAGGGCGTTTCTTGCTGATGTGCACTTAAATATCGTAAAATACCATAACCAATCCCTTTTTTAGGGATTTGACGAATCATTTCTTTGTTTGTTTTGATGAAAAGAGACATATTTGAACTTGCTTCCATATCAAGTACAACCGGATACTGGCTTGTAAACCATCCGATCGTTCGTGTAATATCGAGATCCGGTAAAATTTGTTCTCTTCCATGTCCCTCCAGATTGACCAGCACTTTATCCATGCCCGTCCATTGGTGAATAGACATGCCTAATGCATGGAGCAGCAAATCGCTAATCTCCGTTTTATACGCACGATTCGCTTGTTTTAATAATTGTTCCGTTTCTGCCGCTGACCATTCTATCGTGACCTCTTCACTGTCTTTTTCCAGTGCATGATCCGCTTCGAAATCTGTAGGTAACGGTTTATAGGTTGCTTGTTCAATTTCATTCCAATAGGCTAGCTCTTGCGTTATCGCATCACTGTTCGCATACAACTGAAGCTGTTCTGCCCATAATTGGAATGAAGCCGTTTTTTGCGGTAGTTGAATCGATTCTCCCTCACTTAATTGTTCATATCCTCTCGATAGATCTTCAATCAAAATTCGCCATGAAACCCCGTCGATGACGAGGTGATGAATAACGATGAGTAAATGATCTCCGTCTGCACATTGAAATACGCCCAGCTTCATCAAGGGTCCACGTTCCAAAGTGAACGTGCGTTGCATTTCGTTTGCTTTCTTCTCAATTTGTTGAGATAGATCTGCTAATGACTTGAAGTCCATCACTTCAAGTGTATATAAGGGTTCCTTTTCCTGCCCTTCATTCCACGCTTCATAACCCTGTTCTGTAAGGCGATATACCGTACGAAGTGCATCATGATGCTCACTCAGTTTATCGAATACACGGCGAAGTGTGGCTTCGTGAAAACCTTCTTTCCGATACAACATCACGGACTGATTATAATGATGGGCGTCCACCTTGTATTGCTCAAAAAACCAATGCTGGATTGGAGTCAGCATCACTTTTCCAGTGATGATTCCCTGTTCTGACAGGGTACTTATGGGTTGAACATAGGGAATCAAGCTTGCTATGGTTGGATTTTTAAACAAATGATCCATCTGCACCTGGTAACCTGCTTGATATAACCTCGAAGAAACTTGAATGGATTTAATCGAATCTCCTCCAAGCTCGAAGAAATTATCCAAAATCCCAATGTTCTCAACCCCAAGTACCTCTTCCCAGATCGATACAAGTTGTTGTTCCACCATCGTTCGGGGTGCTTCGTACTCCATGCCCTTCAACATATGTTCTTGGGGAGCAGGCAAAGCTTTGCGATCGATTTTCCCGTTAGACGTGAGCGGCATCTGATCCAGCTGTACAAAATAGGACGGAATCATGTAGTTTGGCAGTTGCTGGGACAGCGCCTCCCGCAGTTCCCCAATCGTGATTGCATCCTCTCCTACCAGGTACGCACATAATTGTTTGGTTCCCGTTTCATCTTCTCTGGCTATGACGATGGCCTCTTTTATCTGGGTACTATTTAGAAGAGCCGTCTCCACTTCACCAAGTTCAATCCGGTGTCCACGAATTTTCTCTTGATGATCCACCCTTCCTATATACTCTATGTTCCCATCGGGCAGCCATCTTGCGAAGTCACCCGTCTTGTACATTTTCGCTCCCGAAACAAATGGATCATCCACGAATTTCTCCGCAGTCAGATCTGGACGGTTCAAGTAACCTCTGGATAGCCCTGCTCCCGCTACACATAACTCTCCCTGAACACCTATAGGCTGTAATTCATTCTGTTCTCCTAAAATGTAGACTCTATTGTTCGCAATAGGCTTCCCAATTGAGATATTTTGACCTGCCGACTTGATCGACAGAACTGTGGATACAACACTATTTTCAGTTGGACCGTATTCATTACACACTTCGATGCGTGGATTGATGCGCTGCAATTTGTGTATTAAGGCAGGAACAATCTTCTCTCCCGCAGCCACCACATTTTTCATGGATGCCCAATCTTCCGCGCTTACTTGTTCCAATAGCGTCATCAAGAAACTGGGTGGACTTTGGATGTGCGTGATTTGCTGTTTTTTGACCATCGTATTGATGGCTATAGCATCTTTACACTGTTGCTGGTTTAACAAGTACACTGTCGAGCCAGATATCATCGGACCAAAGAAATGAGTAATAAATGAATCAAAAACGAAAGGATTCAGCATTAATACCCGATCATCTCCGGTAAAATGATAAAAATCCGATTTCCATTGCAGGGAATTCACAATGCTGGCATGTTCAATCATTACGCCTTTGGGATGACCTGTTGTTCCAGACGTGTAGATCATGTATGCCAAATCACTGGAGATCGCTCCATCGTCCAAATTTAAATGATCCTCATAGTGATTTATTTCAGAATCCAGAATGACACATGTCCCTGCAAAATGTTCAGGTTCCTGTATATGACTTTGATGCAGCAACCAAGCCACTTTTGAATCCTCAAGGATATAGTTAATACGGTCTGCCGGATATTCCGGATCGATTGGGACATATGCCCCGCCAGCTTTTAGAATACCGAATAAACCTATGATCATCTCAAGTGAGCGCTCTGCCATAATGCCAACGAACTGACCCGCCTGCACCCCCTTAGCTTGAAGCAATCGGGCCAATTGGTTGGATTTTTGATTTAACTCTCTGTACGTTAACTGTCTATTCTCAAATACGACTGCCGGATGGTCCGGTGTTCGTTCCACCTGTTCTTCAAATAATTGATGCATCGTTTTGTTCTGTGGATACCCCACCCTTGTATCGTTAAAGTCATATAACAGCTTGTTTCGATGAAACTCTGATAACATATCAATTTGACTTAACTCCAGATCAGGTTGGTTTAGAACTACGGAAAACAATTGGTCAAGATGCTCTACAATTTGTACCATATAATCGCGATCATAACGATCATCATCATAAACTAATCTTAACTGAATGGAGTCGTTCTCCAGATCAAAGTGGAACATTGTCGCCGCTTTTACGTGATTTTCATCAAGGGCTGGATGAATTTCATTCAACGAAACCAAGGTATGAATTAGAGGTACATGGTTCGAATCATACTGAACATTTAAACGTTCAACCATTTTTCTGAAAGGGATTCGTTGATGCTGAATAGCTTCCGTTAAACTGGTCTTCACTTGATTAAATAAGGATTTGAATGACATCACATGATTGATATTATTTTTTAAGACAAGAACCTTATTCGAGAGCGATAGATCAGTGTTCTTTTCTTCCATCGTTGGTATACCAATAATCATCTTGGTTTCATTCGTGTATTTATATAACAGACACTGAACTCCCGTTAATAGTATCGTATAGATGGCCATAGGAGCATTTCGCGACATGGACTTGATTTTATATGAAACATCGGCTGACATAGACTTATATATATCATTCTGGTGCTGCGTATCGTCTGGGTGTTTGGAGGTTGTCTTGCAATAAGGCAAATGAACAAGATGATCATCATCTTCAAATCGGCTTGCCCAATACGATTCCTGTTTCTTAAAAATAGACATACGGCACCCCGATCACATTTATATTTTTAGTTTATTTTAGAAATCTACTTCAATTAGATCAGCCAGCGTATCCCCATCTATTAATTCTTCAACCAATTGAATCTTGTTGATTTCAATATGAGGGTCGTTGGCAATGGTTGTTAATATGACCAATAGATTTTGTGACATCGTTTCAATCGTTGTTTTCTCAAATAAAATCGTACTGTATTCAAAGGCCACTTCTAACTTGTGTTGCAATTCGGTAACATACAACGTTAAATCGAATTTGGATACTCTCGTATTTGGGGCATAAGGCTTACAGGTTACTCCATCCATCTGAATCTCTGAAGCATCTGTATTCTGCAATACAAACATGGTGTCAAACAACGGATTCCGCCGAGCATCTTTGGTTACATTCAATTTCTCAATCAATTCTTCAAACGGATAATCCTGATTCTCATAAGCGTTCAACATATTTTCTTTCACTTCCAGCAGATACTGCGTAAAAGTTTTATCCCCCGCAGGATAATTTCGAACAGCCAGTGTATTCACAAACATCCCCATAACCGGCTCCAGCTCAGCATGTGTCCTTCCTGCAATCGGCGTGCCCACGATGATATCTTCTTGTCCGCTGTATTTAGACAACAGAATGGTATAGGCGGCTAATAGAATCATATATAACGTTGTTCCTGTCCGTGCTTCGATGTTCCTTAAGCCTGGAAAGATGTCTTCCTGCAAAACAATGTCCAATACATCTCCCGCATAGCTTAGGGTTTCAGGTCTTTCGTAGTCTGTTGGCAGATCCAATAGCGGGATACTTTCACCAAACACAGTAAGCCAATACTTCTCCTGCTTTTTCATCCGCTCACTATGAAGTTGCATTTGCTGCCATTCAGCATAGTCCTTATATTGAATTCGAAGAGGAGACAGCTCCTCTCCCTTATAGAACTGGCTAAGTTCAGTCATCAGAAGATGCACGGATAGTCCGTCTGCAATGATATGGTGGAGATCTACCAGCAATACATGACGCTCCTGCTGAAGTTCAATAAGTCCCACCCTCATAAGAGGTGCTTGCCCGAGATCAAATGTGCGAACAAACTGTTCAATTCGATCTTCTATCTCTTCTTCCGTTGACTCGATCAATTCAATTCCAAAGTTAACTTTAGGGTATACGATCTGTTTCGGTTCCCCGTGTATGACTTTGAATCCAGTCCGAAGCGATTCATGACGATGAATCAATTGTTGGAATGCTTCTTCCAATCTGATCCGATCGAGCGATCCTTCCAACATAAACATACCTGACATGTTGTACATGAGTTCCTTGCCAGCTTTGATGCTCATAATGTACATTCTCATTTGCGCTGAAGAAATAGGATAATATTCTTTTTCCTCCACTTGAGGAATGGACACTGATACTTCCTGTTCCATTTGTTCAATAGATTGAGCCATCTGTTCAATGGTCTGCCATTCAAAGACGTTTCTTACCGATATGTGGATATTCAGCTTTTGATTGATTTTGGCGGCCAGCTTGGTCGCACGTAAAGAGTTGCCTCCTACATCAAAAAAACTGTCTTTTACACTGATTTTTTTCACGGCAAGCACATCCTGCCAAATAGGCAGCAACTGTTTTTCCACCCCAGTTTGGGGTTCTATATATTCACTTCCCGTTTGTATGTTTTCTTCTGGACTCGGAAGCGATTTGCGATCGATTTTCCCGTTCGCTGTGAGAGGCATGTGATCCAATTGTATAAAGTAGGCTGGAACCATGTAATTCGGCAACACCTTAGAGAGGCTTTGTTTTAACTCTCCCACCGTCAGCGTGGAATCCGCTGTAAAGTATGCACATAATGATTTGTCCCCGTGATCATCCTCATGTGCAATGACGATAACTTCTTTCACACACTCTAGATCTAACAGCGCCGCTTCGACTTCTCCTACTTCGATCCGGTATCCGCGAATCTTAATTTGGTGATCCATTCTTCCCAGATACTCGATATGGCCATCGGGAAGCCATCTCACCAAATCTCCCGTTTTGTACATTGTCGCTCCCTGGACAAACGGATCACGTACAAATTTTTCTGCTGTCAGCTCAGGTAAATTCAAGTATCCTCTACCAACCCCATCGCCAGAGATACATAATTCCCCTACGACGCCTACAGGCTGAACTTTGCCATGTTTGTTCAATACATACAGGCGATTATTTCCTAATGTTCGACCAATCGGTAGGTGAGCTCGTTGATTCGCTGTATCCAGGTGTTCTGGAAGTACACGGTATGTCGCAACATCCACACAACATTCTGTTGGACCGTACACATTAATTATGGCTGGCGCCGTGATCTGATTGAGAGCAAATAATGATGTGATTTCATTTACACTTTGCTGAGAAAGAGCTTCACCGCCAATGAGCATATATTTTAGCGATATGCCTTGAACGTTTTTTGCCTTCGAAAGCAATTTCAGGTGCGCAGGTGTTCCGTCCGTCAAATCAATTTGGTGGAGCTGATAATAATTCATTAAATCTTGTCCATCCAGTACCGTGTCCTTGTCTACAATAAACAAGGCATGGCCTGACAGCAGTGCGCCAAAAATCTGCTTCACAGATGCATCAAAATAGTAAGGTGCAAGTAAAGCGACATGCAAACCGCTATGCTGATCATCTATAACTTGACTGTACAACGCTTGAACCAAGTGATGAACCTGACGATGTTCGATCATTACACCTTTTGGCATGCCTGTCGTGCCTGAAGTATAGATCACATAAGCCAACTGCTCGGAATTCCCTGCCGGTTCCAGATTCGACAGATTAGCTGCATAGATTTCTTCATCGTCCAAATCAATCATTTTTCCATTAAACGATACCAACTGCTTCAAATGCTTTTGCGTGACTAACAACGTTGCCCCCGAATCATGCAGGATGTACCGGATACGCTCTTCAGGAGAATCCGGATCAATCGGTACATACGCCCCGCCTGCTTTTAGAATGCCAAAGATGCCAACGATCATATCAATCGAACGATCTGTCAGAATACCTACAAATTGATCCTGCTGCACTCCCTCAGCTCTAAGCGTATATGCCAACTGATTCGCCCGTTCATTCAATTGACGATACGTCCATCGCTCATTTCCAAAACTAACAGCCAATTGATCAGGTGTCCGTTCCACCTGTGCTTCGAATAACTCCTGAATGGTCTGTTCTCGGGAATATTCTATGTTGGTATCATTAAAGTCATATAAAAGAACGTCCTGCTCATGTTCAGACAGCATTTGAATATCGGACAAGGCAATATCAGGTTCGATCACAATGTCTCTGAGGATGTTGAACAGATGTGTTTTCATTCTGTCGATGGTATCCCGTTCAAACAGCTCCGTCTTGTAATTAAAGTGCATTTCCAGACACTCATTATTATCCTCAACGATGAACATCAGATCATATAACGATACACCAACATTTAATTCTCTAACTTCAAAGCTGCAATCCTGTTCTTGCCGTTGATTCAACGCGGTATTTAAGAAGATATACATCGTATTAAAAAGTGCTGTCCCGGTTGTATCCCGATGCGTGTTTAAATTCTCTACAAGGTTGTCAAAAAGATAGTCCTGGTTATCCAATGCATCCAGGGATTGTTTTTTAATTTCCTCGAGATAGGATCGAAATGACTTATTCCCCACCGGCTGTGATCGAATCGCTACCGTCTGGATAAAGACACCTATCATATTCTCGACATCCGGATGGTTTCTTCCTGATGTTGGCGTGCCTACAATCATATCTTCTTGATCCGTATATTGATGAAGCAGCACATTATACGCTGCCAATAACACCATAAACATCGTAGTTCCCGTTTGTTTCGCAAGCTTCTCCAGCGACTGCTTCAAGTGTGCGTCCAACACAAATGACAATCTAGAACCTGCCGAAGTCAAATGAGGTGTCCGAACAAAATCAGTAGGCAGATTAAGGTTCGGGAGTTCTCCTTTGAATTGATCCAGCCAATATTTTTCTTGCTGCTTATAAGACTCACCCGCCAGGAATTCTTTCTGCCAAGCTGTAAAGTCTTTGTATTCAATCTCAATTTCCGACATGCTTCTTCCGTCATACACATCGATCAGTTCATTCGCAAGAATACCAACGGAATATCCGTCCGATATAATATGATGCATCTCGATGAGAATCTCTGCATGATCATCGTTTACACGAATGAATTCGGCACGTATTAATGGCGCTTTGGAGCAATCAAATGGTTTGGCAAACGCCTTAACATGTTGTTCGAATGAAGCAGAACTTTCCTGAGATCGTTTCACTTCAAAATCAATCGTTGGAGCAATACGCTGGTAAAGCTCTCCATCCATCAGATGGAAACTGGTGTGAAAAGCTTCGTGACGGTGCACGATTTGTTCCAATGACGAAATCAATTTAGCTTCATCGATATTTCCTGTGACCGTAATATGGCCGCACATGTTCTGAAACACACTATTCGGCTCAAATTGATCCAAAAAGTAGATCCGCTGTTGTGCAGCTGACGTCTCATAGAACTCCTTCACGTCCAATGCCTTGATTGGAATGAATGTTTCCTCGTTCTCGCCTGTAATCAGACTGGCAAGCTGCTTCAGACGTTGGTTTTGGAAGAATTGAACGATTGAAATTTTGTGTTGAAACTGCTCATGTACCTTGGATAGCATTACTGTCGCCTTGAGCGAGTTACCTCCGAGATCAAAAAAGTGATCATGTCTCCCCACTTGATCGAGGGATAATACGTCCTCCCAGATCAAAGCCAGCTTTTTCTCCACGTCATTGACTGGAGACTCGAATATGGCTGTATGATTAACGTGAGGTAGACGCTCCGTAACAAACCGATTATATATTTCCTGTAATTGGTCCTGTTGCTCGGATGAGAACAACGTCAAAGACGAAATTTCAGCCTCTGGATGACTCACCATTTTTTGCAGCAAACCCTTAAATCCTTCAGACCACAATTTCATCATCTCAGGTCCAATAAGCTCGGTATTGTAATCAAAATCCAGGTACAATTCATGGCTAACATCCGTAATATTAAGAAATAAATCGTAAGAAATATGTTTGATCGGATACGACATGAATTCAGTCTTGATATTTTCAAATTGGAGATGATGAATCGTTCTGTCCATATTGAATAAAATCCGGGTATCCGGTGCAGTCATATGAGCAAGCTGTTCGGATACGAGGGTCAATGGAACATGCTGATGTTTCATGACAAGAGCCAGCGTTTCCTTGAGCTGAAGAACATGGTCTACAACGGATTGCTTCGTTAACAAGGCATGGTGAACAGGTACAATGTTGACACAGTTGCCAATCAGCGCATTTTTTCGCATATGAGACTGACCCGCTGTAGGCACGCCGATGACAAGGTGAGACTGCCCTGTTAGTTGATGCAAATATAAATAAAACGCTGCAAACATCGTTACAAACAAACTGCTCTTATTATTTATACTTAACGTTCGCAAAGACTCTGTTAATTGATGATCCAACTTGATGGAATATCTTTCACCGTCATATCCCTTGGGCACATCATCGGAAGGTGCCGTTGGAAGTGTGATGTTGGGATAGGATAAGGAAAATTGTTCTTTCCAGAACTGAATCCCTTCGGTAAATGACCCTTTTTCATGTTCAAGTCGTTGCCAGCTTAAATACTCACGGAATGGAGTGGCTTCAGGTAATTGAACCGGAACTCCTCGGACCAGAGCAGAATAGGTATGTTCCAACTCTTGAATGAATACAGCAATCGACCAGCCATCTACAACAATATGATGAAATGTCAGCACCATAAGGTATTGATCGGCTGCCTTTTTAAGCAAGGTGATTCTAAATAGAGGTTCCCCAGACTGTAAATCGAAGGCTTCATTTGCATCGGCAGATAACCAATTGGAAATTTCCCTTTCTTGATCCTCACCCGCATATGCCGAGAAATCCAACCATGTACATTGAAATTCCATTACGGATCTGATTTGTTGTGTTTCACGATCGGCATGAATGACTGTTTTCAGGGCTTCATGACGCTGTGCGATCTGATTCACGGCCTGATCCAGTGTGGAAGGCTTTATTCCACCTGTCATTTTTAAAATAACACTCTGATTTAATGCAGCATTCGCATCTTCCCCATGTAATGAAGTTAACAATAATTGTTTTTGCTCTAAAGAGAGCGGATATTCCGAAACAGGCGATTCACCAGGGATAAACCCCCACTCGCGTAGTTCATGGATCGTCTCTTTCACGATTCTGATTATCGTATCCATCTCACCCATGGAATGCACAGTCGATATAAAACAGTTACGACCTTCCCAAATATATAAACCTTTATAAATTAAATGGTAGAAAAATAATTCCATATCTCCAAATGATATAAATCGAAATAAAGATCCATAGTTCACCATTTGCATCGGTACATTCGCTGTTTTGAAAAACACATTTAATTCTTTAACAAGATAATCTGTTTTTTCATTTAATTCCTTATATAAAGTTCCTGCTTCGGATTGAAGATACTGCAGTACCGTTAACATCACTCTCATCGTAAGAGGGTGTGTACAGAAGGTTCCACCGACAAACGTTTTTTTATCTGCATCGGAAGGGTAAGAATCATCACCAAAGTTCCAGGTTCCACCATCTACCGGATTCATAAATTCAGCTTTACCCGCGACTATACCAATAGGCAGCCCGCCACCGACCACTTTCCCATACGTAACCAAATCTGCTTGAACCCCAAACCAATCCTGTGCTCCACCCAGACCAATTCTAAATCCAGTGATGACTTCATCGAAAATAAGTGCAATGCCAAACTGTTTCGTGATCTCTCTAAGTTCCCGTAAGAATTGTGTTGGCTGCATATCAGGTCTTCGACTTTGCACCGGCTCTACAAGTACAGCAGCCAATTCATCACCCAGGTTCTGAATCATATCCAGGGATTGCGGATGGTTATAATTAAGAATAATCAAATCATCTATAGCGCTATTTACAATACCAGGAGCCATAGGCATCGCAGACGATAAAGCATCCCCAGGATTCGCTACACCCAACACGCCATCATGTGTACCGTGGTAAGATCCTGAAAATAATACAACTTTGGAACGCCCCGTTGCTGCCCTCGCTAAACGAAGTGCAACCATGACAGCTTCTGTTCCTGAATTATAAAATGCGACACGCTCTACACCTGTCAACTCGGAAATTTTTGTTGCAACATCTCCTGCCAAATCTGACATAGGGCCCAATGGAGGCAATTGTTCCTGGAGGCTGTCTGCTATTACATTTTGAATAAAAGCTGGATTATGACCAAATAGATTTACACCAAATCCCATCGTCAGATCCAAATACTCGTTCCCATCCAGATCCCATAACTTAGATCCCTCTGCACGCGTTGAAATGATGGGATACACCATTTCCTTCCAATACGAACGAAATCCAGATACATTGCGATTATTCGCATGAACCAAACGTGTTTGGCCTGTTTTTAATTTGGAGCCTTTGGTTCTTGCGGTATACTTTGTTACAAACTGTTCAACATACTGGTTCTGAAGCGGTGATAATCCACTCTCTTCATGAATCTTCAACGATTGATACGGTATAAAAGGTTTTTTTTCTTCCTTCGATTCCGAATCCGGTTGGATCTTTTTGGGTTCATTGGTTTTATTGATTTCATTCATTACCGGTGAAGCTTGAACTTTTGGGGTTTCATGATGTTTCATCTCCAAAAGAGGCGATTGAACAGCATTCATTTGCTCGCCTAACAGCACATTCAAACTTTTTAATTGAGATTCCATGAGCTGAATGGCAGACATCACAATTTGTTCCGACACATTCCCTGATGATTTTGCCGTGTTTATATTGTTCACAGATGCCAGATTTCGTTGTTCAGTATGCTCCTGATCGGTTTCATTTTTTATGTTCTCGGATACATCATGTTGTTTTATATTCTCTGACACATATTTAACTAAGGAATTGATATTTGTAAGGGTTTCAAAAAACATTTCCATCGGGATATTCAAACGGAACAGCTCTGAGATTTCCTTCTGAATTTGCACAAGAATAATGGAATCCAATCCCATTTGGAGAAAATGAGCTTGATGATCCAGCTCTTCCAACTTCAAACCAGATGCACGACTGATGCTTGTTTTAATCTTTAATTCAATACCGTTTGTATTCATCTCCATTTGAACCTCATTCCTCTCTGACCTATGTCCCGCTGGTATCGTATGTTTGACTTCAATCCAACAGCGCTTCTGCTCAAATGGATATAGAGGCAATGGAATTTTCCAAATGACTTCATGATTATAAAACCTTTCCCAATCAATCACTGCCCCCAGTGTAAATAACTGACCGAGTTCATTTAAAGATTCTGCCTTTCCCCGAGCATAGAGATGATCGCTAACAAGCGTTTTGTCTTTTTTGGCATAACCAAAATAAACATATGGCAGTTTACCCTCTCCGCTTGCAATTCGTTTCAATTTTTCAAGTAATTCTTGTGTACTCGTGACTACGATGGCAAGCCGATAATCCAGATTAGCCCTTCCCGTACTGGCTGTATAACAGATTTGTTGAATGGAAACATCCGTGTGATCGGTTAGATATTCATGATACGTTCTGACCAATTCATCCAGCGCCCGTTCCGTGGCAGCAGACAGAACAAATAGACTAGGCTCTTGGGACATTTTTTTATCTACGGTTGGGGAAGGAACATATTCTTCGAGAACCACATGTGCATTGGTACCACTGAAACCAAAAGAACTAACCCCGCATCTTAATGGACCCTCTTTTTCACCAAAAGCCATTAGTTCCTGATTCACATAAAAAGGTGAAGCTTCAAACTTAAGCAGGGGATTAGGCTTGTCAAAGTGAACCAATGGTGGAATCTTTCTATGTTGAAACATAAGAATAGATTTAATTAATCCAGCGATCCCCGCCGCTTCAAAACCATGTCCAATGTTAGCTTTGGCAGATCCGATTGCACAAAATTGTTTCCGATCCGTATATTTCTCAAAAGCTTTACGCAAAGCATTGAACTCAACCGGATCACCTAATTTTGTTCCTGTTCCATGTGCTTCAATAAAGTTAAGCGTATCAGGCGAAATGCCGGCTTCTTTCCATGCCTGTTCGATCACATTGGTCTGTGACTCCGGGTTAGGTGCTGTGATTCCTACCGTCTTTCCATCCTGATTAATCGCACTTCCCTTAATCACACCATAGATATGATCCCCGTCCTTAATCGCTTGCTGCATTGGCTTCAACATGACCGACCCAACACCTTCGCCAAATCCCGTGCCGTTGGCATCTTCGCTAAACGTTCTCGTCAATGCATCTGGAGATTCCATATCCAGTCCGATACTTATCGGTAATAATGCCGTTCGAATGCCGCCTGCGATTGCCATTTCACAGTCTCCGGCGAGCAATCCTTTACATGCCATGTGAACAGCAACAAGTGAGGAGGAACAAGCGGTATCAATCGTTAAGGCCGGGCCTTTTAAATTCAAGAAATATGCAATTCTGCTCGCCAGTACAGATGGTAAATTTCCAATGATATAATTTTTGGTTTCTGCGGGGTAACTCGCCGTCACGAGCCGTTCGTAATCATACCCAACTTTGGAATATCCCACGTACACGCCCACATTTCTTCCATTGATTCCTTCCCCTGCATACCCAGCATCTTCAATCGTATGCCATGCCGTTTGCAAGAACATCCTTTGATTCGGGTCCATAAATTGTGCAGTTTTAGGGGTTATGCCAAAGAAAGAATAGTCGAATTGATCAATTTGATCCAAGTAACCACCCTTGATCCATTGAACTTCGCTCATTGCACTTCGCATGGATTGTATATAATCCGCTGCGTCTTTTATCCGACTTTCCGGGTAGTCCCGAATGTTATGCGTTCCATTTTCCAAAACACGCCAAAAATCGCTTGCATTTGATGCACCAGGGAGATTCAAAGACATACCGATAATAGCAATATCTTTGGATGGCGTATGATCCTCTTGAGTTTTGTTGACTTGCATGGTCTCGCTGTAACCTCTAGCCAGATATGCTGCCAATTCAGTTATCGAGGGATAGGTAAAGAGATCCGTAACAGCAAGCTCTTCTCCGTATTTTTGTTCTATACGTTCAGCGATTTGGGCCAGCTGTAATGAAGTTGCACCCATATCAAAATAGCTATCCTCAAGTTCAACCTTTTTCCCAACCAGCACTTCAGAAAATAGTGAAGTTAATTCACGTTCTATGACTCGAACCGAAACAGCAGCCTCTTCTTTTGTCTTGTCATTGTCATTCTTGATCCAGTCATGGATGAATGCAGATTCTGTTGAGAATTTGCCTGCTTCATACTGCTTGGCTAACTGATACCGCTGGATTTTCCCACTTGTTGTTTTGGGTAATTTTTTGATGGGCAGTACCTCTTTGACACTCCATCCCCCATGTTTATATAGATGTCTTTTGATTTCTTTAACAAGCGGTAAGAAGTGTTCGATCTTTTTTTTGTACACGACAAACACAATAATTTCTTCACTTTGACTATTCGAATCATACACACCACAAGCAGCAACTCTTCCGAGTTCAATATCATCTAATTGTATGGCGACACGTTCAATGTCATGGGGATATACATTTTTACCATTGATAAAGATAATGTCTTTTTCCCGCCCTGTTACAACCAGTTTTCCGTTCATGATAAAACCCAGATCTCCTGTATTCACCCATCCGTCGTGCGTTAATAACTTCTCCGTTGCTAGTGAATTGTTATAATAACCTTGGGTGACGTTATCCCCCTTGATTTGAATTTTTCCAATAACCAAATCGGGAACACTGTTCATTTCCTCATCGCAAATTCTAACATGGCAATAATCAATCGCTTCGCCAACGGCAACAAATGATGCCACATGTTCAGCATGTTTCTCGACTTCGATGACACACTCCCCTAAGTTCAGATGATCCCGGTGAACGTACACCGCAGTAAATTCTTCTTCTACCTTGGGAAAGGAGACGGCAACAGAGGCCTCTGCTAATCCATATACGGTAAACATGGCTGTTTTCTTTAAGTGATATGCTGACAATACATTTAGGAATTCATCACACACTTCGGGTAATATAGGTTCCGCCCCGTTATAAATGACTCTTACAGATGACAGATCCCATCCCTCCGCTTTGTCTTCGCGAAAGAAATTCAGGAAGTATTTATAACCAAAGTTAGGAGAAGACAGTATGGTTGCTTTGTGTTCATTTACTTTTTTCATCCATAGAATCGGTTTACGAATGAATAATTCCGTTGGGAGCAAGTGCTGATGAATTCCTGCCACGAGGGGTACGAGATGAAATCCAATCAAACCCATATCATGGGTAAGGGGCATCCAGGAGAGAAAACTATCGTTTGAACTAATTTGTGTGCCATTAATAGCAGCACAAGTATTATAAATCAGGTTTCGATGGGTGAGCATGACGCCTTTGGGATCACCGGTTGATCCAGAAGAGAATTGAATAAATGCCAAGTCATCAGACTGAGGTTCAACTATATTATTAATAGATTCATAATAGTATATGGTGTCTTGGATCAGATCCGTTCTGACTTCTAATTGATGATGGAAATCAAGCATGTCATGTTCCAAAACAAATCTCTTCATTTTATCCAGCACCTTCTCAGATGCAATCATGAAAGGGTTATTTAGCAAATTCCAAATACGGCATACTTTCAAGTTTTGTTCTTCATCTTCACCAATACTTACAGGGATAGGGATCATTCCACCGAGTATACAAGCCCAGAATGCGACTAAAAACCGTTTGTTTTCTTGAATCTGAAAAATAATCTCTTGTTTAGGTTTAATTCCGATGGCTTGTAGATAACCTAGATACCCTTTTGCCTCAGTAAATAATTGATGATAAGATATAAAAGTTTCGCGTTTGTCCGCATCGATAAAACGAATACCTCGGTCCGTTATTTTACCTCTGTCGCGGATAATATCCACTAATGTTTGAAACTGATTAGTATACATATCTCTCCTCCAAATGAATCATCTCTAACATGCTTATCTAATTATTTACACATATTCCAAGCAAAATTTTACCATAGAAATATATGTAAAATCAATCAATTCATTGTTACTTTTTGGTAAAAAATAGAGATTGATTTGTGGGTTATTGACATATTTATTACCTGACGTTTGGAGTTTCAACAAGTTCAGACGTATCAAACGACAAAAAAGACCGCCTTGTAACAAGGCAGTCTGGCGCTGTATTACAGATCCTGCGAGAGAATATACAGCATTACTAGATTGCATCAATCAACGCGGTTCCATCCAATGGAATTTTTTTTGCTATAATAATGGAATGACATACCTGTAGAGCATCATTTATCTCTTCTTCACTAAGTTCATATTCATTGTTGTTTACTTGTTCCTTTGCCCGTTGTAATTGGTGGAATAATGGCTCAACCGTTTGGGTGTATGATATCGAATCAGGGTTATAATTCCGGGAGATGAGTGCGGTTACCATGAGCTCAGACAACCATTTTTTACGAATTGTTAACAGCTTATTTTTTCTTTCATGTGTATTTGTAAGCATAAGTAAATCAGAAGGCTGACTTAGCGAGTAAGGTATAATACGCTTCGTTATTTTACTCATAAGACTAACTAACACATGTTTAGAACCCAACTCTATAACTTCAGTAACCCCATTTGCAACCAGATAGAGCATAGACTCTGACCATCTTACAGGCATCGTCATCTGCATGGTTAAATAATCCACGACAGATCGATCAGACTCATAGGGTGCTGCTGTAACGTTGGAAATAATCGGGTACTTTGCATGGGCATATTGATATTGATCCGATTCAACTTTGAATTGTTCTGCTGCGGTTTGCATCATGGGAGAATGATATGGGCCAGATACATTTAAAAAAGAATGTTTGGTGCCTTTGGATTCAGTTCTCTTTATAATTTCTTGTATGGACTGGCGATGTCCTGAAATGACAAACTGCTGGTCAGCGTTCATACAAGCCACACAGGCAGGACGTTCTTTTGTTGAAACTTCTTCGCACATGTTTTGAAGTGTATCTAAATGAATGCCTGAAATGGCGGCCATGGTACCTTTCTGATATGGGTCTGCATTGTGCATAATGATACCTCGCTGTCTTACCAGTTTAATGGCGTCATGAAATGAGAGAACACCTGCGCATACCAGAGCCGAATATTCTCCCAAACTATGCCCAGCCAAATAAGCGGGTTCCATCCCTATTTCTTGCATATACACCTGATACGCTATGACACTAACAGTCAAAAGTGCAGGCTGAGCATTCATCGTCATTGTCAAATCAGCCATGCTACCTTCAAAACATAACTTTCTCAAATCCAAAGAAAGGGCATCACTGGCTTCTTCAAATAACTTCTTAGCCACATCGAAGTTATTCCAAAAGTCTCTACCCATACCAACCACCTGAGAACCTTGTCCAGGAAACAACAGAGCTACTTTACTCATCCAGCATCCTCCATGTATTCAACATTACATTTCATCTACTACACTAATTCAGCCACTCATAAACCAATAAATTCCTTGTTTTCAAAATTAATGATAAACTTTCATTGTGAGTTATGCAATAATAAAGTCAAGAGGAGGGTTATCAATTCCTATGAATGGGAAGAAATTCGTGATCATTTTTGGACTCCTTTTTGGACTCTGTGTCGGGGCATTTAGTGTAGTTCTACACTGGATATTTACTGAAGCCTGAACATGACAAATAGACATCCCCAATACGGAGATGCCTGTTTTGTTCTGATCTGATCATTCGATGCTTATTATTCCTCATTATCTTAAGTATCTGAATACACTAATTTCAAGTTCAACGACAATTCCTTCAGATATGTGTGTTACCATCTTTTTCGTGTGAATCGGATTATCTTATCCCTCAATCAATCCATACTTCACAAAACTATGATACAATCCATCTTCCTCTACTGTTCCAGTAATATCATCTGCAATGGCTTTCAGACCTGGCTTCGCATTACCCATGGCAATTCCGACGTTACAAAATTCCAACATCTCGGCATCATTCATGCCATCACCGATGGCGAATGTATCTTCTTGGGTCATGCCTAAATGCTTCAGCAGATCGGCGATCGCAATGGCTTTGTGAATGCCAGGGATCATCAGTTCACCACTTCCTTCACCAAAGATCGGCACAGTGCACTGAATGACTTCGAATTTCCCTTCAAACTCTTGCTTGATCCGCTCAAACGGGATGGCTGAGCTCTCCAAGAAACATACTTTGTTCACGTCATCCTTGTAAAGGTCAGCCTCTCCATACGTCAATCCGGCAATAAACGGGTGCGGTTTCAGCTCCTTCTTCTCTCTGGCTACAGGGTCATTCTCCACATCGCCATAGATACGGCGTTCCAGGTGAGGTTGAAGATTGCTACTCGCATACAATGCCGAGTTGGATTCAAGGTAGAAGTCAATGCCGTTTTCATTGAAGAAATCGACCATATGTCGAACATCTTCCGCTGTCACCCTTTTGTGATATAACACGTCCTTGCCAAACTCCACATAACCCCCACCTGCACCAATCAGACCATCGAATCCGACATCCCAGATGGAATCATAAATTTCTGCTTTGGATCGGCCTGTACATAAATAGAGCAGATGTCCGTTCTCTCTAGCCTGTTTACAAGCCTTCTGTGCTGACAACGGAATGCTTCCGTCATCATCTACCAATGTCCCATCAATATCAATAAAAACAATTTTCCGCTTCGTTTCGTTCATCTGCCTAGCCCCCATCATGTATGTTGTATATGTCTATGTTGTTGTATACAAGAGTTATAGTATCATCAATCATTTTTTCCAAAAATGTGGTCAGAATTTCGGTTCTGTTTCCAATGGTCACTTACATGCCAACTTGTCCATATGTACGGTTTGCCAATCATCATCCTGCTCAGCAATAACCGTAAACCCTTGGCGTTTCCAGAAATCTACGGCTCCTGCCAAGAAGCGATGTGTATGCAAATACAGCGTGGTATAGTGCATATCCTTTACCACGTTCTCCAGTTCGTTCATCAACATCGAACCAATGCCAAACCTACGATACGCGGGATCTACATAACATTTTACTATTTCTGCAGCCGATCGATCTGCATATCGACCTTCCACAGCTTCGATACGTCCATCATATGGTAATATCCCAATAGAACCGACGATCCCCGCATCCTCCATCATTGCAACAAGAAAAATCGAACCATCGGAGTCCAGATAATGTTCTCTGAACTGCTCGAAGTCTACAGGCAATTTCGTATGATCCATCATCGGAAACACTTCTCTGCGTACACGCATGGCAAAATCAATGGCATCATGAATCTGATGTGCCTGAACTGGTGTGACTGTCGGTATACTCTGAAGTTGTGTCAATAAATCCACATTCCTTATCCTCTGTATTAAGAGCTACCTCTCGGCCCTGCCTTAAATCTTGTTCATGCCAAAGCGGCTCTCTTCATATCATCTTACCGAATTTATCCCTTCCTATCAATCTATCTACACTACTATCCAAATTGCAAGAGTGCCCGCGCAGTCTGATAGAGTTCGCATACGATAAGGCGTGTCACAAATCATATTGGAGGGATAAACGCTCATGTGGTTATGGTTAGGTGTTTTTGCTTTCATTTTGCTAGTAATCGGGTTCGTGTATCGTTATCTGGACCAACTTGCCGAGAGCAAGTTTCATCCTCACGCTCCCAAGCAGCTCTTCGTCAAATTCAAGGAAGGTACAACCGAGGATGAGATGCACACCCTTCACAAAAAAGGGAGATGTAAGGTCGCTGAGACCTATGAAGATTTAGGATGGTACCGTGTGGAATCCCGCAAAAAAATGCACAGAATTCTGAAACATTACAAAGATCATGAGCTTATTGAACATGCAGAGCCGAATTACCTCGTTGAGGCATCCTTCACTCCTAATGACCCTTTCTTTCCTTATCAGTATAACCTGTCCAAAATCAATGCACCCGCTGCATGGGATATTACTCAGAGTAACAGCTCTGTCAAAATCGCCATTATCGACACCGGTGTACAGCTAAACCATCCAGAATTGGCCTCCAAGCTCCTCCCCGGTTATGATTATGTTGATTATGATAACATTCCTGAGGACGGGAACGGTCACGGCACCCATGTAGCCGGGATCGCTGCCTCCGTTACCAACAATGGTGTGGGCATCGCAGGCGCTGCACCGCTCGCATCCATCATTCCGCTCCGGGTACTGGATAACACCGGGCAAGGAACGTTAGGTAATGTAGGTAACGGGCTTGTCTTTGCTGCCAATAACGGTGTTCAGGTTGTTAACCTGAGCCTTGGTGGGCCGATGGGAAATGCTTTCCTTCAAGCTGCCGTACAGTATGCTTGGGATCGAGGAACTGTGATTATTGCCGCAGCCGGTAATGATAACACTTCATTCCCAATCGTACCCGCATCGTATCCCAATGTGATTGCTGTCGCTTCAACCAACCCTTCCGATCTCAAATCCAATTTCTCCAACTATGGTTCCTGGGTGGATATGGCTGCACCGGGTGATACCATTCTATCCACATACCTGGGTGGTTCCTATGCCTACCTTAGCAGGACATCCATGGCTGCCCCTCATGTGGCTGGAGTGGCTGCACTTCTCTCTGCACAAGGGAAAACAAATGCTCAGATTCGGGACGCGCTGTGTTTCGCTTCTGATCCAGTATCAGGCTCCGGGATCTACTGGACATATGGTCGACTGAATGCTTATCAGAGCTTGCAGGTGCCATAATACACCTACTATCGCTCATGATTGCACACAGGCATATCCTTTCCATTTTTCACAAATTAAAAAACGAAGGGGCATCTGTAAGTGAGATGCTCCTTCGTTTGGTTAAAAAGTATTCGATGTTATACTTTTGCTGCCCAAAGCTCTATTTCAATTTTAATCTCTGGTAGACCTAACGCCGTAATATATCCAATCGTCATTGCAGGATAATCCGTACTAAATAATTGTCCCCACTCGGCATATAAGAAATCCCAATCGATTTCCTCGGTTGCCCATACGTTCACTTTGATAATATGTTCAGCATCTAAGCGCTCAGATTCGAGCACTGTTTTAATATTATTAAATGTATTCGTGACTTGCTCATTCAGACTCTCTGGAAAGAGTCCATTATGATCTGCTCCAATTTGACCCGAAGTCACAAATAACTCTGCATTCCTCGGAATTCTTGTAATATGCGTGTACTGACCTACAGGAGCTGGCATATTTTCTGGATTTTTTCTAGTAATTTTGTCAATATTCATCTGGATTACCTCATCATTCTTAAGATTTTTCTGCGTTATTTCCTAGTTTTCTTCCGATTTTGGGCAGACTTCACCCTTGGAATAGATTCTAGAAAAAGACAGCAGTGGAGTATCCATATCCCGAAGATATAAACGCAAGTGATTTTTTCTTCATGAGTGGATGCTCCTCCCTTCTTAAGTGACAAGATTCTCTTAATTTTTCTATTATATCTGAAAGCCACATCATGGGTCAAATTCATCCCCTCATAAACAAAGAGCAATCCCATAATAACGAGACTGCTCTTTGTTTATTCTATAGCGTCGGACATCTTGTATCAGAAATATTGTGCGCCATTACTCGCAATGACATCTTTGTACCAGTGAAAACTCTTCTTTTTCACTCTGCGAAGTGTGCCCGTACCATCATTATTTCGGTCTACATAGATATAGCCATAACGTTTCTTCATCTCTCCGGTACCCGCACTGACCAGGTCAATCGGTCCCCAGCTTGTGTAACCTATGAGCTCTACACCGTCTTGAATCGCTTCAGCCATCTCGGCAAAATGACTATTCAAATATTCGATGCGATAGTCATCTTCTACGGAGTCATTGTCTAACAACACATCGGTTGCTCCAAGTCCATTTTCTACGATAAACAAAGGTTTGCCATAGCGGTCATGCAGTTGATTAAGTGTAATTCGAAGCCCCTTAGGATCAATGGTCCACCCCCACTCGGAAGCTTGCAGATAAGGGTTCTTCACCGAACCAAATACATTGCCTTCTGTCGAATCTTTCAAAATCTCAGGGTCTGTACTGGTGCACCGGCTTGCATAATAGCTAAAACCGATATAATCGACCGTGTTCTGCATCAAGATATCTGCGTCTTCCGGTTGCATGTCAATCCGAATGTCATTTTCCCTGAAAAATCTTTTCGTATAACCTGGATATGTTCCCTTCGACTGCACGTCGATGAAGAAGAATGACTCGCGATCTTTCTCCATGGCTTTCCATACATCATCCGGATTAGAGCTGTATGGATACACCATTCCAGCGGCTAACATACATCCAATCTGTGCATCCGGAATGATCTCATGACAAGCCTTAACAGCAAGTGCACTCGCTACTAATTCATGATGTGCTGCCTGATACAGAACCTGATCTTTGTTTTCACCATCCTGAAGGACAATTCCCGCTCCAATATACGGAAGATGCAGCAACATGTTGATCTCATTAAACGTCATCCAGTATTTCACTTTATTCTTGTATCGATTGAATAGCGTCGTCGCATATTTCTCAAAGAAACCAATCATCTTACGATTCTTCCACCCGCCGTAAGTCTCGACCAGATGTACAGGTACATCGAAATGGCAGATCGTCACGACAGGTTCAATGTTGTATTTTAATAACTCATCAAAGACATCATCATAAAATTGCAAGCCTGCTTCGTTTGGCTCCGCTTCATCACCATTAGGGAAAATCCGTGCCCAGGCTATCGAAAGTCTGAGGCACTTAAATCCCATTTCTGCAAATAACGCAATATCTTCCTTATATCGATGATAGAAGTCAATGGCTTCATGTGAAGGATAGAATTCCCCTGTTTTTGGTTCATATGAATCCAGGTTACCCAGAGCAATATTCCATCGATTGGCACCAATCGGAATCAGATCTACCGTTGTTAAACCTTTGCCACCTTCCAGATAAGCACCTTCCAATTGATTCGCTGCGGTTGCTCCTCCCCAGAGAAAATTCTCCGGGAAGGCTGTAAACTTTTCATTCATTGAGGAGTTCCTCCTTAACCAGTCTTAGTTTGAATTAGCTTAATATCGTGATCAATTTATCTTTCTCATGAACGGATGCATCTTTTGTTCCTACAACGTCCAGATAATTTGAAGTATTAGTCACAATGATCGGTGTAACCGTCTCATACCCTGCATCCTTAATGGCTTGCAGATCAAACTCAACAATCAGGTCACCTGCGTTAACACGGTCTCCATCTTTCACATGGGTTGTAAAATGTTGACCTTTCAGCTTGACCGTATCCTGTCCAATATGGATCAGCATCTCTACACCATCATCGCTTACAAGACCAATGGCGTGTTTGGTACGATATACGGTTTGAACAACACCTGTGATTGGAGATACCACTCTACCACTGGTTGGACGAATTGCAATCCCTTTACCCATGTGCTCTCCTGCAAACGTTACGTCATTAATTTCGTTCAGTGCAACAACTTCACCAGCCATTGGGCTGACGATTTCGTATCTGCTGTTCGGATTTGGATCAAGTACTGGTGCAGGTGCAGCTACTTTTTCCACCGGATCTTTGAATCCAACCACATACGTCAATACGAAACCAAGAACGAATGCAATCAATGAAGCAACTATAGCCATGTAGAACGCGAAGTCTAATCCTGTTTCTTTATTAATAAAAGTTGGATAACCGAATACGCCAAGTCCGCCAATCATGTATATCTTCGAACCTGCATAACCGAGAATACCGCCTCCGATCCCCCCAGCAATACAACTCATAATAAACGGTTTTTTCAATGGAAGCGTAACACCATAGATCGCAGGCTCTGTTACTCCAAATATACCGGAGATAAATGCTGGTACACTGAGTGTTTTTATTTTCGTATTTTTTGTTTTGAGTAATACGGCAAGTACAGCACCGATTTGAGCAAAAGAAGCAGCAAATGACATTGCGATAACCGGATCAGCGCCTGACGTACTAAGATTTAATAATGCAACCGGAACCAGTCCCCAGTGAAGTCCGAATAATACAAACACTTGCCATAGTCCACCGATAATCAATCCTGTAACAATAGGACTTAATTCATAAATATTAGTAGCTCCCGCGCCAATCAATTGTCCTGCCCATGTGGAGATTGGACCAATGACCAAAAAAGTCGCTGGAACAATTACAAGCAAGGTGAAAAAGGGAACAAGGAATGTGCTTACCACTTTCGGAATAACGTTCTTGAAGAATCTTTCTAATTTTACAGCTACAAATGTCGCTATAATGATTGGGATAACCGATGAAGCGTAGTCCATCAAGATAACCGGCATACCCAGGAACGTAATGTGGATAGGTGATTCAAACAATGTACCTGTAAACAAGGTGTACAGTGGATCTCCTGCCTTAAGACCGCCCAATGTCGGATAAACAAGAGATGCACCTATCGCCATACCCAGGAACGGTGAACCGCCAAACTTCTTGATCGCAGTGTAACCCAGGAAGATCGGGAAGAAGTAGAACAGACAGTCCCCCGTTGCTTTCAATAATTGATACGTTCCGGAATCCTGAGTTATCCAGCCAAAGGCTACAAACATCTCGTTAAAACCTTTGATCATACCTGTGGCAGCCAGCAAACCGAGTAGTGGTGTGAACACACCCGAGATCATGTCGATAAATCGGCTGAACAACCCTACTTTTTTGCCTGAGTTGTCCGTTTCCTCTTCCACTTGTCCTTCACTTGGGAAATTCCCTACTTTAACGACTGCTTTATATACATCCGGCACTTCGTTGCCGATAACAACTTGATATTGTCCACCACTTTGCATAACGGTAATAACACCTGGCAGATTTTTAAGTTCTTCTGTTTTGGCTACGCTTTCATTTTTCAGTTTAAACCGCAGTCTTGTTACGCAATGGAATACACTATTTACGTTCTCGCGACCACCTACACGTGCCAGAATGTCCTTAGCCAATTGATCGTAGTTGCTCATTGTAATTCTCCCTCTCTAAGTAGACTCCCCATGACTTTTGAAACAAATAAAACCTGAACCACTGAACATACACAACATACCGGATCGTCCGGAAATCAGTCGTGTTATTCAGCAATTCAGGTTTTGCCCTTAACGGTTGCAACCCTGTAAGGCTGTACACATTGGTATTTAATTATTTGGATAACGAAAGTAAGTTACATTCCATACCCTCTGAACTGAGGATGGTCGGCATTGCCTGATTGAACAGTTACAATCCGATTGATGTATGCGCTTACTTCTTGAACTCATCATAGTACATCTGAACTACGTTTGCAACACTTATTTTTATTAATTTCACAAATACATTTGAGTGACCGAAAATGAAAAAAAGAGACCACTTCGAAAACATCAAAGTGGTCTCTATAGAGCTAATGCTCAGATTAATAAAATACGCACTAAAGCAGAATTAACCAATAACCGTAACCAATTTATCCTTTTCTTGCACTTCACGACTTGTTGTAGCAACCACGTCCAAATAATCAGCCGTATTCGTTACAATAATCGGTGTTACGGTCTCATATCCCGCCTCAATAATGGCCTGCAGATCGAATTCAACGATCAGATCGCCAACACTCACACGATCCCCATCTTTCACATGTGCAGTGAAATGTTGACCTTTGAGCTGTACCGTATCCTGACCGATATGGATCAAAATCTCTACACCTTGATCATCTACAAGTCCAATTGCATGTTTGGTACGATAAATCGTCTGTACCACACCATTAATCGGGGATACAACTCTCCCACTGGTTGGGCGAATAGCAATCCCTTTACCCATATGTTCACCAGCAAATGTAGCATCATTAATTTCTTGCAAAGGAACTACCTCACCCGTCATCGGGCTGGCAATTTCGTAGCGATTGTTTGGATTAGGCTCAAGTGCAGCCTTCTCTTCTTTTACTGGCTCTGGAGCCTGTTTGGCAGCCTCTGGATTAGCAGGATCTTTGAATCCTACAAAATAAACGAGAACAAAGCCTAGTACAAAAGCAATGATAGTGGCAATCATGGCCATCCAGAATTCATAGTTGATTCCCTCTGTGGGACTAATCAGCGCTGGAACACCAAAGATTCCTGAAGCAAATACAAACATTTTGGAGCCAGCGAAGCCAATAATACCACCAGCGGTTGCAGAAGCAATACAACTCATAATAAATGGTTTTTTCAATGGCAAAGTAAGTCCATAAATAGCAGGCTCAGTTACACCAAAAATCCCGGACACAAAGGCAGGAACACCCAGTGATTTGAGTTTGGTATTTTTCGTTTTAAGCATAACGCCAAGAACAGCACCAATCTGAGCAAAGGAAGCAGCAAACATCATAGCCAGAATCGGATCTGCTTTCAGTGTGGACAGATTCAGCAGCATGATTGGTACGATACCCCAGTGTAACCCGAAGATAACCAATACTTGCCACAATCCACCAACAACAATACCAGTCACCAACGGACTCAAGTCATAGATACCCGATACCCCGGCACCAATCAGCTGACTTGCCCATGTCGCAATTGGACCAATCAAGAGGAATGTTACAGGGACAACAATCAGAATTGTAAAGAATGGCGTGAGGAACGTTCTCACAACAGATGGAATGATCTTTTTGAAGAATGCTTCTACCTTTGCTCCAAAATAAGCAGCAATAATAATCGGAATGACGGATGAGGAATAACTCATCAAGATAACGGGAATACCCAGGAACGTGATATGAATCGGTGATTCAAACAATGTGCCTGCAAACAGCGTATAGAGCGGTTCCCCACCACTAAGACCAGATAAGGTCGGATATACAAGTGATGCTCCGATAGCCATCCCGAGGAATGGAGATCCACCGAATTTTTTCATAGCTGTGTAACCCAGGAAGATCGGGAAGAAGTAGAATAGACAGTCACCTGCAGCATTCAACAATTGATATGTTCCTGAAGACGGGTCCAACCATTCGAGAGAAGTAAACATGGACAGGAAACCTTTGATCATCCCTGTTGCAGCTAGCAATCCGAGAATTGGTGTAAAGACACCTGAGATCAAGTCGATAAACTGACCCAAGAGACTCTCTTTTTTACCGGAAGATTCTGAATCATCACTTGAGACCGGTTCATCCGCATTCATATTACCCACCTGTAACAAGGCTTTATAAACATCAGACACTTCGTTACCCACAACTACCTGGTATTGCCCCCCGCTTTGCATTACCGTTATGATTCCAGGCAGATTTTTGAGTTCGTCTGTTTTGGCATTATTGTCATTTTTTAATTTGAAACGAAGTCTGGTCGCACAGTGCACCACGCTGTTAATGTTCTGTTTTCCACCAACGCCAGACAGAATGTCTTTGGCTAATTGCTCGTGTTTCATGAAGTCTTTTCTTCCTTTCTGGCTAGACACGGATTCAAAGCATATTGGAGAGAATAAAAAAACCTGAACATCTGAATGTATGGAACACCCGGTTAACGGTATGTTCAGTCATTCAAGCGTTCAGGTTTTGCCCTAGTGGTTGCAACCCTGCAAGCTGATCTATGGGATTATTCAGAAGTTGCATTCACAACTCTCTCAATATGAATCGTTAAGTACATCAATTCTTCGTCAGTTAGTTGATACGTGTAGTTGCTTTCAATGAATTTCTTGATTTTCTCCGAGCACTTGTGCGCTGCTGGATACTTTTTCTGAATCATCAGGAACAATTCATCATCGTTGTTGCTCTTGTAATGTTTTCCCTTCACCAAACGTTGGGCGAAAAACTTCAAATGCGTCACAAAGCGATAAAATGTCAGTGAGTTCTCATCAAAATCAATCTTGAAATGATACTTGATGATTGTCAAGATTTCCTGCATGACCTGCGTCATACTCTTGATGTTGGGCATTTCCTCGTTCAAAGCTGCATTGACAAAGTGAAGTGCCATAAAACCGGCTTCGTCCTCGGGCAAGATCACACCAAACTGATCACAGATCATATTGAGCGCTTCCATTCCGACTTCATATTCCTCTTTGTATAACTGCTTTGTCTCCCAGATTAAACCGTTGCGTATGGGCAGATTCTTGCGATACCGCTCAATGGCAAAGTGAATATGGTCTGTGAGATGTAAGTAAATGCTCTCATTTAATTTCTTGCCAAGTTTTAATTTGGCGTAAGCGATGATTTCCTCGGATACTTTCATGTATTCCAGAGGAATGCTTGAGATTAATGCCTTGAAGTTTTCCTGAATATCTTCATTCTGTAAAGTAAATATCTTGTCGATATGCTGCTCGGAAACCATATCACCCGCCCGCTTCTGATAAGCAATCCCCCGGCCAATGATAATAACTTCCTGCTCGTCATTCATTGCAACTACAGCATTATTGTTCAGCACCTTCTCGATTTTCACTTTATCACTCCAATATACAGAAAAAGACAAACCAATCCCTTTTCTCAAGGTATACGGCTTTGCCTGATTCAACAGTTACAACCCGATATGTTGTACGCGCTTCCCTCATATTATTACAAATTTCTACACAGTGCAACAAAAAGTTAATATCGAATTAGCATGACTCCTGATCTAGGTAAATATACTCACAGGAGTGAGCAAATCAAGAATTATTTTACAGGGATTCACGGTTTATTGTTTTTGCTTTCTTTCTCCAGCTCTGCTTCGATTCTTCGATTAATCATGTTCATTTCTTCTAAACTCAAACGATCGACATCTTTAAATTGCTTATCGATCTCGTACTCTTGCGCCTCGCCTTTGTTCATTAACCCCAGATGATTCTTGATATCCCGGATATCATCACGCATATGCATCGTCTGGCGGTATTGGTCTACAACAAGTGCAAAAATAATGCCCCCGGCCACTATTGGACCAAATGGGATCAGATAACATAAAACAAGTCCTATGATCAAAAATAAAACAAAGTACATGATGATGTAGTGCCCCTCTCATATAAAGTATCTACTTTGCTAAGTTAGACGTTTCTCAGATTACAAATTAAATCGTTCCTGAATTAACTTTGCCACTTCATCCGGGCTCTTGTGTGTGTTATCAATCCTTATGTAGTGCTCATGCTTGATTTCTCCCGGTTCCGAATTCAATCGATAAAGCTTCATCGTATCAAGCAAATCTCGCTCAGACCACGCGATGTCACGCTTGGTTGGCTTATGCAGCAAGCGATGCGGACTTTTATTGCGCTCCAATCTTTCCGATGGATCAGCCTCCAGTTCCACATAACAGACCTGTCCTCCATTAGATTCGAATAACTCGCTGATTTGACGAATGTACTCTCCGTCTTTCGCCAAATCAAACGCCCATACAAAAGTAAAAATCAGACCCGGCAAATCACTCTTCGCCACTTCTTCAAAAATCTCTTGACGGAACAGATTAACCAGTCGTTTGCCTTGTGGTGTTCCATAGCTGAAATAAGGAGACACCAATTCAATGGTCATATGGTTATGAAACAATTTAAGCTTTGTTATCTTCTCCAGTTCTTGCCCAACCGTCATTTTGCCCACAGCCTGCGGACCAAAGTTGATCACTCCTGACAAGGTAGTGTTCATTCCATTAATTCAATTTTATGGACATTAAACTCTATAATACCTTCTTTAGGGCAAATAAAAAAGAGGTTTCAAGTGATTCCCTCAAGGCGTGAGGGCTTGAAATCTCTTATCTTAAATTACATATGTTTATTTATACTTACCGTCCGATCAGTACCCATCCCCACTTCATCCGCCGCAATCCCATTGCGCAGATCCATGAGACCAGGAGCGCCACAATATAAGATAGTATGATGCCCACGCTGAAATGCCGAGCCAGGTCATCTGTGAATTCACGTCTCCAGAAGAGCAGTACGAGTGGATGCATTAAAAATACACCGAACGCAACTGTACCCAAGGAGTCCAGAATACGCGTAGCTTTTCGAACCTCGGTATGTTTTCCTGTGCCCATTCGTTCACTGAAGATCAACAGGAGCAAGCAGGCTGACAAGGTAAACAGATTACGGAACAGGAACAGCACGGTATAGGTTATAACCGGGTATGCAGCAAAAGCGGTTTTGATATAAGCATTACCATATATAAAAATGGCACCTCCACCTAACAACGCAGCTATGAGCACATAACGGTGAGTATACAGTTTGTTCAATGCCCACTCAAAGTTCAACCCAACCCATGCGCCAAATCCAATCACGATCAGATAACTGGGTAACAAACTTCCTGTCCGTTCGAAGTGAAACTGCAAATGTAGAGCATAGAAGATCGCTTGGCCCGCAATAAAAAATAATGGCAAGTACCGATTAAACAAACGATGGCGTGTAAGGGACAGAAGCCATGGAAAAACGACATAGAATTGAAGAATAATCAGAAAAAAGTACAAGTGCGTATGAGCGGTTCCCATCACTAATTGTTTGGCAAATTGAACACCATGGGTCAAAGGTTCTTTGCCCGCAAGCAACTGTTTAATGGCAAAATAGATAAGGGACCACACCACATAGGGAACAAATACATTAAATAAACGCTTTTTATAAAAAGCGAGCATCCAACCCTTCTCATTCACCTTGGAGCTGTAGTTGTAGAACAAGACCAGGGAGGACAGGAACAGAAACGCTGGAACGGCAAATTGCAAAAACGTGTTCCAGAAATAATACACATCATGATCTAATGTATGCTTGGGGTAATGCGCAACTGCTGTTGAAGTTGCATGAATAGCTACCACTGCCATGATGGCAAAAGCACGATAGAGATCCAGATACTCAATTCGCCGGGGCCGATTAACCGGTTGATTCATAAAGATAACCTCACTTGTGCCTGATATGGGATGATAGTTTCCGGCCGCAATCCAGATTCTATGCTTCATTTTAATCAGCACACGAGGGTAATACAATCATAATCCATATTATTTTCGTTTTATTTCATCATTATTCTGCATTATTCGACATTCTCTATCCAGAATCGTTCAACAACGTTGCCATTGGACTCCACATAGTCTTCATCCCGAATGCCACCATTTCGAAGGATAACCCTTCTGGAAGGCTCATTAACCGCATCACATACGATCAATACTTTGGTGATTCCAAGCTCTCTCGTTTTCTCCAAAGAAAGCCTGAGAATTTCGGAACCATAGCCATTGTGCCGCTCTCCTGGACGAATACCATATCCAATATGTCCTCCACTGTTGAACAATTTGTCGTTAAGCTCATGCCTTATATTCACAGCACCCACGATTTGTTGACTCTCCGTGACCAGCCAATATGTACTGTCTTTGACCCAGCCCTCCGGGATGTCGATCCCTTGTTCATTGCGTTGCAAAAATGCCAACATCTCATCGAACGCATAAGGATCTTTGGAAATGACCCAAGGTACCATCAATTCTCCACTTCTGACCCAGTCTTCATAAAATGCCAAATACGCTTCCTTATATGCTCGTGATGGTTTAATTAATCTAACGTGTTCTTTCCCCATTATCATTACACCCTCCCAACAGATATTGATATTGCCACGTTCTCTCTTCCAAGACACGACGTTCTTGTTCTTCCATCAGAGAGTCATAAAAGATAGCTTTCACTGCATAGGTTGCGGCATGTACCGCATGGCCTTTGACATGGGCCGTTGCAGCTGCGTGTCCCGCCGCACGAGAGGCAGCAGAGGCAGCGACATGATCGGCTTCCCGTGCAGCAGCATGAGCTGCAAAAGCCGCCTTTCGTGCATCAACCATGGCAATCTCTCCACGGATCCAACCTCTTCCTGCATCAATGGCATCACGTGCGCGGAGATCCTCCGTCTTCTTCTCAAATATATACAAGACACGTGCCGCACACTCCGCAGCCCAACAGGCCAATGTGTGGTGATCCTGTTGCTTAGCCAAATCCTCTATTTCACTACGTAAAGGTGCATCTTTGAATGCAGGTTTTGCCATGGTCATGCTCCTTTCATTGTTCAAATACTACAAATTTACTCTCAACAAGTTCGAAAAAGGACCTGCGTGTGTGCAGATCCTCTTCAAGTGTACATCTTACCACTTATTCTATCATTATACGGACTCTGTCAATGTAGCCTCCTGAACATCCCGATCCTTTTTCGCATCCGTGTCTTTGTACGTAAATTGGTAACTTCCAGATCCAAGTGTGACTTCAACATCGTCTCCAATGTTTTGAATATCCTGAACTCCACTTATCTGATCCAACTGATCCAACGGTTTCCCTTTTTCCAGAACGATCTGTGCACCTGCTCCAGGAAGACGTACCGTACCTCTCGTGTTGGCGGGAATATGCACCCGTATATCCATTTTACCATCCGCCAACCGGTGCCAGCTTGAAGCAACATGACCATACATCGTCTCCAGACTCGCTTCCACCCAATCCAGTCCAGGTCCGGGTTGCGGCTCGATATGCACCATTCGGAATCCTGGCTGATGTTCATCGGACCGAATGCCGGCAACGTAACGATACAACCATTCTCCAATCGCTCCGTACGCATAGTGGTTAAATGAGTTCATATCAGCACTCCAGAGACTGCCATCCTCTTTTATCCCATCCCAATGTTCCCAGACGGTCGTTGCGCCTTGAGTCACCTGATATAGCCAGGACGGATAATCCTCTTGAAAAAGTAATGTATAAGCCAGGTCGTGAAGACCTGCATCACTCAATACCGGATTCAGATAAGGTGTGCCCACGAAACCTGTAGTAAGATGATTGCCCGCCTCTTTCACGAGTTTTGCCAATTGATCAACAGCACGAGTGCGGGCAGTCGCGTCCAGCAGGTCAAATTGAAGCGCAAGAACATGTGCTGTTTGCGTAGGAACAGCAATTTTCCCAGCTGGAGTCACGAATTCATTTCTAAACGCATGAACAATGTTTGTGTGCAACTCCTTGAAATATTCAGCATCATCTGTCTTTCCAAGGACCTCAGCCGCTTTTTGAGTTAACGAAACCGAATAGGCATAGAAGGCAGATGCCACATAATCCGTGTCCGTTGCGCCAACATAACTATCAGGCTTGGAGTCCAGTCCCAGCCAATCGCCAAAGTGGAATCCCGTGTTCCACAGATACGGATTGTCACCCTGCACATGAATATACTCGATCCACTGTTTCATACTCTCATATTGTTCGGCCAATAATCTGGCATCCCCATACATCTCATAGATGGTCCAAGGACAGATAACTGCTGCATCCCCCCAAGCGGCTGAGGAATGACTGGTGTCTCCCCACCCTTCTGAGGTGGAACCTCTCAGATCTGGAACGAAGAATGGAATACCTCCATCTTCTCCCTGATCCGCTTCCAGATCCCGCAGCCATTTTGTGAAGAAGGGAGCCGTATTCATCAGGTAGGAGGACGTGCGGACAAACATCTGTGCATCCCCGGTCCATCCGAGCCGTTCATCCCTCTGTGGACAGTCTGTCGGCACATCCAGGAAATTCCCCTTTTGCCCCCACAATATATTGTGATGCAGTTGGTTTACCAGCGGACTGGAGCATGAGAACTGACCTGTTTGCTCCATATTCGAGTGCAGTACGATTCCGGTGAATTCATCCAGACGAACGTGTTCCGGAAAGCCAACCAGCTTCACATAGCGGAACCCTTGGAACGTAAAATGTGGTTCAAATGATTCCACGCCATCCCCCTTGCACGTGTAGCGAATACACTGCTTGGCGGCGCGAAGATTATCGGTGTAAAAGTTGCCTTCATGATCCAATATCTCAGCATGGTGCAGCTCAACCGTCTGACCCGCCTCACCTTGAATGCTGAATCTCACCCATCCCACCATATTCTGCCCCATGTCTACTACACGATCTCCCTGTGGGGTTGTTAACAAGGCGATTGGCTGTAGCTGTTCTACTTGGGTAACGGGTACGTTCTCCTGAGCAACGATGATATCTTTGGGATGATCCAGTACGTTCACGGGTGACCAATTCGTCTGAGATGAATCCGACCAGTCGGACTCCATTTGTGCATCATACGTCTCCCCCATATAGATGTCCGACATGCGAATGGCACTAGGAGCAGCCGTCCACTCCCCATTGGATAGAATACATTCCTCCGAACCATCTTCATATTTCATATGCAGTTCCAGCAGCAATGCGGACGTTGAACCAAATATCTCCCGTTCTTTGTTCCAGCCAAGATATCCTCGGTACCAGCCATCTCCCAGATTAGCACCTAAAGTATTCTGTCCATCCTGAAGCAGGTGGGTAACATCATAGGTTTGATATTGTAATCGCTTACGATAAGAGGTCCAACCAGGTGTAAAATAATCTTCTCCTACTCTTGTGTTGTTCATATGCAACTCGTATAATCCAAGTGCTGTAACATATATGCGGGCAGAAGTAACAGGTTGTTTCACATTAAACTGCTTGCGCATACGCGGGCATGACGTATCTCCATCATCTGATGGTTGAGCTGTGATCCATTCTGCTTGCCACTTGTTATGACTATCCATAAGCCCCATCTCGAAATAAGCCGATTCGGACCAGCCCGAATCATTTCCTGCATCATCCCATGCCTGAATCCGGTAATAGTATCGCGTCTGTGGAGAAGGTTGAAAATGGTTTAATTCCACATGTATGGATTGATCCGTACTTATCTCGCCAGAATCCCATGCAATTCCATCAAAATCTTCCGTCAATGACAGCTGAATCTGGTAAGCGGATTGCATGCAGTTCCGACGATCGGATTGCAGCTGCCAGCTTAAACGCGGTGATTTGACATCAAGGCCTATCGGATTAATTCTATACTCACAGCGAAGGTGACTAACGTTGAACATTAGCAGATCGTCCTTTCCATCTTGGCTTCCCATTCGGGGTTACGATATAATTATATCGATCCTGTTGCCCTAAATACCCGGTAATCAGGACTATTTCATCCGGTGATTCAGCCATCTGTGCGAGGAGGTTGCTTGTGAATTCATCTGTACAACTCATGAAAAGTGAATACTTTCTGCATAATCATTTGCAACTTTTTGTCAATCGTTGCTCTGAAGATTTTGTGCTTCCTTTTCACGCACATGATTTTATTGAATATAGCTACGTTGCCGAAGGAAAGGGCTTTCATCATATCGGTGAAGATGTCATTCCGGTGACAAAGGGGATGCTGTTTGTCATTCCTGTCGGCGTTCCTCATGTCTTTCGTCCTGTCAGCACCAACGTAACCGAGCATCCGTTAATTATATATAATTGCTTATTTAATGCTGAATTGATCCACACGCTGACAGCAATCATTCAGGAAAAAGAAATCATTCAACATCTGATGGATCTGGAACAAAATCAGGTTCCTTATATATCCGTTGTGGATCACAACGACCGGATTGAAGAACTAATGGTGAAGCTGTACCGTGAATCCTCCGTTCCGGGAATCGGTTCGTCTACCATGTTATACACCTTGGTAAGCCAGTTGGTATTGATGACCTACAGACAACTTTATCAAAAGGATCATGATGAAGAGCATCATTCCACCGGTTTTGATTACATCCTTCACTATATCAAGGAACACGTGAGCAACCGTATTCGAATGTCTGATCTGGTCCGTGTATCGGGCTGGAGCGAGAAGCAAATTGGGCGAATGTTTCTGCGACATACCGGACAGAACTTTAGCGGCCACCTGCAACACCTCCGTATACAAAAAAGCTGTGAACTGCTTAAGAGTTCACAGCACAAAGTCAGCCTGATTGCAGAGCTGGTTGGATATCGGGATTTGGATTCATTCTATGCTGCATTCAAAAAAATAACAGGCGAAACACCTCTCGCCTATCGCAAAAAATCCAGAGCACAGCACTCTGGACAATAAGATTTACTTTCAGACACCAACAACCTGTAACACTTCATCTATGTATGCCTTGGCCTCTTTCCATGAAGACATCAACGGAAAGTTGTATCGCTCACGCTCCTGTATATTCCATGGATGTGGGATACAGATGACCTTTTTGCCGTCCTCATGCGCGGGAATCAGGTTATGTGCTCCATCATCAATGAGCAAATCAAAAGCGAGCAGGTTTTTTCTTTTGCATGTAATAAACTGTTCTGCGGTTATAAAAGGCATATGCTGCTGAAGCCAGTTCCACTTCTCAACGACTGTTCTTGGTTCTGCTGCCGTCACAACAATCACATCATAAGCATCGTTCAGCTTTCGCATCTCATCTACAACATATTCGTCGTATAACTCCAATTCCTCGAACAGACCCGGCCGACCATAAAATACATCATGCGTGCTCTCTGGATGACGCAAATGGGATGTATCCCAATGAATCATATCCTCGTAGCGCAACGGATGGGTCGGGAAGTTGAGGTTGTTGTGATATATAGCCCGCTTGACCAGATGACATATCGTGTCATCCATATCTACAGCAATAATAGGCTTCTTCATGGTTATCCCTCCCCCAATACGAACACAGTATACCATCCAGAATGTTATGTAGTCATCTTTTTTACCTTGAAATGCCAATAGCGTTGATGAGAATTCTACCTGATCATATTAAAAAGGCGCCCCGGCGCCGTAATACCAGCTACGCCCGGAGTGCCTTTATAGATTAATCTATTCCAAGTTCTCACCATTCGAGGCAATGACTTTTTGGTACCAGCCAAAGCTCTTTTTCTTATAACGATTCAATGTGCCTTGTCCGTTGTCATCCTGATCCACGTAGATCACGCCATAACGTTTGGACATTTCCGAAGTGGATGCACTGATGATATCAATCGCTCCCCAGTTGGTATATCCCATCAGGTCCACTCCGTCCATAACGGCTTCTTTCATTTGTGTAATATGTTTTCTCAGATAATCAATCCGGTAATCATCGTTGATGGAACCGTCTGCTTCAACGGTATCTTTGGCACCAAGGCCGTTCTCTACCACAAACAATGGCAGTTGATAACGGTCATACAGCTCTTTCAGTGCAACGCGTAGGCCGATCGGATCAAGCTGCCAGCCCCACTCTGTACGCTCCAGATTCGGGTTCTTGATCGTACTGTACAGGTTACCTCCAGTTACTCCATATTCCTCCGGGTTCACTGCGGACACCAAGGATGTGTAATAACTGAATGAGATGAAATCAACCGTGTGCTCACGCAGGATCTGCTCGTCCCCAGGTTCCATGGCAATGGTAATCCCGTTCTCTGCCCAATACCGAGCCATAAACGTTGGATAACTACCACGAACTTGTACATCTGTATGCAGCAGGTTCAGCTGATTATCGATCTGTGCTTGCAGCACATCCTCTGGCTTCGACGTCGCCGGGTAGTGAATCATACGCGCAAGCATACATCCGATCTGGAAGTTCGGGTTAATCTGACGTGCTTTCTCTGTCACCAGGCTGCTGGCTACAAATTGATGATGAAGTGCTTGATAAGAAGCCTGCATCGTGTTCTCAACTCGGTCTTCAATAATACCGCCACCTGTGAACGGTTCAATAATCGTTGTGTTAATCTCATTAAACGTCAACCAGTATTTGACTTTGTCCTTGTATCGATTCATCACGGTTTCCGCATATCTCACAAAGTGTCCAATCACTTCGCGACCAGCCCAGCCGTTATATTTCAGGACAAGTGCCATAGGCATCTCGTAATGCGAGAGTGTTACCAGTGGTTCGATATCGTATTTCCGGAGCTCATCGAACACTTCGTCATAGAAACGCAGTCCCTCTTCATTGGGCTCGGCATCATAACCATTTGGGAAAATACGCGGCCAGTTGATGGACAGACGGAATGTCTTGAAGCCCAACTCTGCGAACAGCGCAATATCTTCTTTGAAACGATGGTAAAAATCAATCCCGTAACGCTTCGGATAACCTTCTGCACTGTGATGTGCCATTGCTTTCTCAACCGTTGCACTGGTAACATGCATCAGTTCTCTAAGGTTGGTGTAGTCCTTTTTCTCAAAATAAGGAACCATGTCGGCTGTCGACCATCCTTTGCCGCCAGCGTCAAATCCACCTTCAGCCTGGTTAGCGGCAATAGCGCCGCCCCATAGAAAACCTTCCGGAAACCCTTGTCGATTAATCATTCGAATCTCTCCTTCTTTTGTTGATATTGTTAGTCCTAAGACGGACAGTTTAGATCTCAGCTTTCAAGACGTCTTCACCCATCGTGATTTCGCCCAATTTCACAGGTAGAACCTGCTTGTAATCAGCCGTATTGGTAACAACCATAGCGGTTGTGATGTCGTATTCTTTTGCAATCTCGGCCAGTTCAAATGTAAGTAACTTGTCTCCAGCCTGTACACGTGCTCCTGTAGCAACATGTGCATCAAAATACTGTCCACGCAGCTTCACCGTGTTAATTCCAACATGAATCAACAATTCCATTCCGTTATCACTGCGGACAACGATCGCATGTTTTGTTTTGAACACATTCATGATGGTACCTGTCACTGGAGAGACCAATTCGCCCACCGTTGGAACAAATGCCACACCTTTACCCATCAATTCATCACCAAATGTTGGATCATTGACTTCTTTGAGCGGGATGGATTTACCTGTCATGGGTGCAACAGCTACTGCATCACTCGTTGGTGTTGGATCGCCCATGTCGTCCACATTTACGGTTGCAACATCGTTGGAAACAACTTTCGCTGGTGCTGTAGAAGCACCCGGTGAGAATTGAGCCAACGCCTCTGCGTCTCCTTCTTCTTCCTTGATACCAAATATCGTAGACATGATTGCACCCACGATAAAGGCCAAAATCATACCCCCAAAGGAATACCAGAAGGTTTGTCCGATCAGGGAAGGAAGTCCTGGCAGACCACCGTTACCCGCAAGTACATACGCTTTCGCGCCAAAAGCAAGGGCGAATCCGCCACCCACTGCACTACCAATCATCGCTGCGGCAAATGGTTTTTTATACTTCATGTTAACCCCGTACATAGCTGGCTCCGTTACACCCATGAGTGCGGTGAAGCTCGTTGACAATGCCACGGTTTTGAGTTTTTTATCTTTTGCCCGGAAGAATACGCCGAGTGTTGCACCAGCCTGACCCATATTGGAGATAAAGGTCAATGGCAAGAATTTATCGAAGCCCAGTGTAGCGATATTACTCAGGATGATCGGCACAAGTGCATAGTGCATTCCTGTCATAATAATGAGCGCCATCGCGCCGCCAAGAACAATACCTGCAATCAATCCGCCTTCATTCAGCAGCCAGTTGATGCCGCCAGACAATCCGCTACCTACAAATGTACCCAATGGACCGATCGCAATCAGCGTTACCGGCACCATAACAAGTAAGGTAATCAGCGGCACAAGCAGCAGCTTGAGTGCAGCAGGGATAACGCGGTCAACCCATTTCTCAACATAGGACATCAACCATACTGCAAGAAGAATCGGGATAACCGATGAAGCATAACTTACTGCTGTAACCGGGATTCCCAAAAATCCAACCGATTCACCGCTAGATAACAATGCTGTCATGTCTGGATACATGAGTGCAGTACCTAGTGCAATCGCAACAAACGGGTTACTGCCGAATTTACGAGCAGCGCTAACTGCAATCAGTAAAGGCAGGTAGTGGAATACGCCGTCACCGATGGCTGAAAGAATACGATACGTATCCGTTCCGGCAGACATCCAACCTACGGACACGAATAGTGCAAGTAATCCCTTGAGCATACCTGCCGCAGTAATCGCTGGAAGCATCGGCGCAAAGACACCTGCAATTGTTTCGAAAATTTTCAGCACGACATTTTGTTTTTTATCCGACTTTGGTTCTTTATTTTCTGTAGTTTGCTGGATTGCCGGATTTTCCTTCACCATGGCATCGAACACTTTTGCCACATCATTACCGATAATGACTTGGAATTGGTCGCCGGAAATATTCGTTCCCATGACCTTATCCAGTTTCTTGAGTGAGCCGTTATCAACTTTCTCGTTGTCTTTCAGATCAAAGCGCAAACGTGTGACGCAGTGATAAACGGAGTTAATATTGTTTGTTCCCCCAACGGCTTTAATGATTTCCTGCGCCGTTTCCTGATGTTTCATGATGTTTTCCTCCTCATTTTTCCAATAAAAAATACCCGAACGAATCTAGCGCATATGGATGGCGCCATCTCATTCGGGTATTGCCTGATTGAACAGTAACAAGCCCATAGGATATCCAGTTGTAATTTGATTCTATTGCGTGGACTTTTCGTCCCGCTTGGTTTTCATCAAACGTTCCAGATGGAGCGTTAGATATAACTGCTCAGAGTGAGTCATGTCATACTGATAGTTCTTATGGATAAAAGTCTCGATCTTGCCAATACATTTGAATGTCTCCGGATAGTTTTTCCGAACCACTTCATATAAATACTCCTCAGCATCATCATGTGAAGAATGGGTAATGACACGCTGACAGAAATATTTCAAATGGGTGATGAAGCGGAAATAATTGACGCTATCTTCATCCAATTCGACGTTGAAGTGATATTTGATGATATTCATGATCTCCTGCAACAGCTGCATCAGATGGGTGACATCGTTCATGGAATCATTGACTTCCGCATTGATGAAATGCAAGGCAATATTACAGATTTCATCTTTGGGAAACTCAATATCCAGTCTTTCCTTCAGCAAGGTCAGTGCTTCTCTGGCCACATCGTACTCCGCCTTATAGAAGTGCTGAACTTCCCAAGAAAGTGGATTACGAGTAATCATTCCTTTTTCCAAGCGTTGAACAGCAAAGTGAATGTGATCAGACAGCGAGACATAGATCCCGTCACTGATGGTTTTGTTCAATTGCGTTCGTGCCAGTGTCACAATATCATCTGTTGCCTGCAGAATCTCAATCGGCACTTCAGCTACGATGGATTTGAATTTCTCATAAATCGATGCATCCTGAAGACGAAATACCTTCTCAATCCGCTCTTCATCAATCTCATCGCCTGCTTTGAACTTAAATCCGATTCCCCGGCCGAGGATCAGTAGTTCCTGATTTTTGTCATCCACGGTACTGACAATATTGTTATTAAATATCTGTTTAATAATCATTATGGACCCACCTGGTTTTTTTTGAGGAATAAAAAAGGGCAAAACCAAAACAGAAATAATAAAATCATTTCCATAGTGGTTTTGCCCGCATTACCGGTAACAAGCCTCGGATATAATTTATCATAACCTGAAAACGGTGTCAACCCAAAAATAATACCGCTCTATTCCACTTTTTTAGATCATATGAAACATTTACCTTTTATGTTATGTTATGTTGAAATGCGATATACCCTTTGATATCTAATAATATGACCCAAACTAATCAGGAGGATTCACTTTGAAAAAAATCACTTCATTTACCGCCGTCATTGCTGCCATCTCGCTATTGTTATCAGCGCCGCCCACCTTGGCCGCAAAATCCAATGAACTCTCGTTAATAGAGAATTACATGTCCGCTGACCAGCTGGATCGGAAGACACAACAACTTTTGAGTGATGAACTAGTTAAACTCGTGGGGAAACAGAACATTCAATTCATCAAAATAGACACATCATTTGATCCGTGGGTCATTAACGGAACTATAGATGGAACTGGATTTGCAGATTTCACACAAAGATACGATCCTGATACAAATCATGTCGCGTCCACCCTTATCATGTATGATACCGCTGATCTCAATAAAGTCATGGATAATGCGCTGCTCCTGAAGCTTGATGCCTTCTTAAAAACATTTGAGGATGAAGATATCTTCATTAAAAGTGGTTTTTGGCGTTTCAAAGCCAATGATCAGGACCATGGACATTTACTCCAAAACTACTGGGTCATCTTTGGACCAAGTCAACAACTTTACATCGATGTGGACAAAGATAATCAAATGTCGGCAATTCTGCAATATAAAACCGAAGATTCCTATGCCTGGATGACAAACATAGCACGAAATTCACTCAAAACACTTGGAGTACCCTCAGTAAAAGCTTTTGATTACACCTTATTTACCGTAGAAGGAAAAGATATGTTATGGCAGTATAGGGATGACGACAATCTAAATTACGTACATATCGGCAGCAAGACCGGAAAGGTATGGAAAGTCACCAACGAATTAGGTATCGACTGGAAAAATGATGCTGATTTCAAAAAGTCTTTTGCTAAGCCCAAGCTCAGCAAAAACAAAGCACTATCTATCGCTGTACCTACAGTCAGATCTATATTTGGTATTGAGCTAAAAGGTTATTCCGTTCGTATCCAAGAGAACGAGTACACCTTCACGAAAAAAGGAGCCACGACGCTTATCGGTAAAATCAATACAAAAGGCGCATTTTATTCGTTTGAAGCCATTCCTTCAAAAGGGGTAAGAAACTAATTTACATAATAAAAAAACAGGCGGCTTGAAGCTCCGATTTCCGGGCATCGAGCCGTCTTATGTTAATATAAACTCCTTAATCAATCAGCATTCATCTAAATTTGCATAAGAAATACTCCGCGTTATGACGACAGTCGATTTGAGCTTGTCATCATACAGCGGAGCCAGTATCATCAATCTATGCTTGACGTGCTTATAAGGAGCCCTTCTCTCGAAGGCCTTTCATCATTGCTGGAAGGTCACATTAATCTGTACAATCTCCGAACGACTACTAGTACGAATTGGAGGTCCCCAGAATCCAAATCCTGACGTTACGATGGAGTGCATAGAGCCCTTTTGCAGATAACCCCAATCATTCTCGTAGATCGCTTGTGTAATGAACTGAGCCGGTGCAATCTGACCACGATGGGTGTGACCAGATACGACCAGATCTACATTATTCTGCTCCGCAATATCCAGATCATACGGCTGATGATCCATCATAAGTACCGGTAGGGTCAAATCAGTGCCTTGCATTAAAGTAGCGACTTCTGCCCGATCCTTCTCTGTTCGGTCTTTCCGTCCAATTAGGGTGATCTTGTCATCCAGGACAATCTTGTCATCGTACAGAACTTGCATGTTGCTCTTCTCCAGCGCAGCAATCAGATCTTCAATCGGACCATCGAACTTATCGTGATTCCCGAGTGAAGCATAGACGCCGTATGGGGCCTGAATATCACTGATAATATCGGCAATTCCGCTATTGCGGTACATATCCAGATTGTCATCAATAATATCTCCAGGATACAGCACCAGATCCGGCTTCAGTGCATTAATTTCCTCCACCATGCGTTTGGCATGTGCAGGGCCAGACAGAAGTCCGAAGTGCATATCGGCAGCCATGACAATGTTGAGCTTGTCTACACCTTCTACTTTTTTATCAATCTGGATATTATATGTTCTGACTACCGGGCTGTAAGCGTTAAAGATTCCATAACCCATTGTGGACACTAACAGCACCAGCGTAACAACTCCCGCCCATTTCTGTGTGTGATGTCTTGGAATACGGGTTAATCTAAGCAACCACATCGTGAGGTGAACGACGGGCAGGATCAACAATAACAACGAGAAGATTGCCAGCCAGTAAGAACCGATAATACCGAGGAACGAGATGCTTCCAAATACCCGTGCCAAAATGAAGGAAACGGCAAGGAATACAAGCGCTATAATATAGAACCATCGAAATCTGGCGGACACAACTGGTTTCATCCAACTCCAACCGCTCCAACCTATGTAGAACACTAATAAACCGTATACGACCAAAAATAATATACCTGCTAATACAAACATGCCCGGTCTAACCTCCACGTCAATAAGTTGTATTCTGAATTTTCATTACGGACACAGGTCCGTCTGAACAAGTATAACGTAGTTGAAGGGTCAGATCATCTGTTTGCCAAACCCAGATTCGTACATTTTATTACAATTTGATGATATTCAAATTCGAACCATTAACGAGAAAAAGCATTCCCGCTGCCGCCCTGAATAATTAAATTCAAGGACAACTGCAGGAATGCTATATTTTCGAAATTAAAATTACTCGTTAGTGTCCATCCACTGGAAGTGGAATGAACCTTCTTTGTCAACACGTTTGAATGTGTGAGCACCGAAGTAGTCACGTTGAGCTTGCAGCAAGTTTGCTGGCAAACGCTCTGTACGGTAGCTGTCGTAGTAAGACAGTGCGCTGGAGAATCCAGGTACTGGAATACCTTGTTTTACAGCAGCCGCTATAACTTCACGCCATGCACCTTGATAAGATTCAACGATGTTTTGGAAGTAAGGATCCAAGAGCAGGTTTTTGAGTTCTGCATCTTTGTCATATGCTTCTTTAATGTTTTGCAAGAACTGCGAACGGATGATGCAACCACCACGGAAGATCATGGCAATGTTACCGTATTTCAGATCCCAGCCGTATTCATCGGAAGCTGCACGCATTTGTGCAAATCCTTGTGCATAGGATACGATTTTACTTGCAAACAATGCTTTACGCACGTTCTCGATGAACGCTTTTTTGTCGCCGGAGAACGCTTCAGTCGCTGGTCCATTCAGGATTTTGCTAGCTGCTACACGCTCGTCCTTCATCGCAGAGAGGAAACGGGAGAATACGGATTCCGTAATCATGGACAATGGAACGCCGAGATCCAGCGCACTTTGGCTTGTCCATTTACCTGTTCCTTTTTGTCCAGCCGCGTCCAGAATAACGTCAACCATTGGTTTGCCTGTTTCTGGATCGTATTTGGAGAAAATATCTGCCGTGATTTCGATCAGGTAGCTGTCCAGCTCCCCTTGATTCCACTCGGTGAAGATCTCATGCAGCTCTTCAACGGAAACGTTCAATACGGATTTGAGCAAGTGATAAGCTTCACCAATCAACTGCATATCTCCGTACTCGATACCGTTATGCACCATTTTCACATAGTGTCCGGCACCGTCTGGTCCGATATATGTGCTGCAAGCGTCATCGCCAACTTTGGCAGAGATCGCTGTAAGGATCGGTTCTACCAACTGATAAGCACTTTCCTGACCGCCTGGCATGATTGCCGGGCCTTTCAGTGCGCCTTCTTCACCACCGGATACACCTGCTCCGATGAAGCGGAAACCTTTTTCTTCCAGTTCTTTACTGCGACGTTGTGTGTCAGGGAAGTAAGCATTACCTCCATCGATAATAATGTCGCCTTGATCCAGATGAGGAAGCAGTTGCTCGATCGTTGCATCTGTTGCTTTACCTGCTTGCACCATGATCAGAATTTTACGCGGAGACTCCAGGGATTCCACGAATTCTTCAATAGTGAACGCACCTGTCAGGTTTTTACCTTCTGCTTCTTTCAGAAGATCGTTCGTTTTCTCCGGGGAACGGTTAAATACCGATACCGAGAAACCTTTGCTTTCAATATTCAAAGCCAGGTTTTTACCCATTACTGCCAATCCAATAACACCAATCTGTTGTTTACTCATTATGTCCTCCCAATGCTCCATGATTTATATAGTTTTATTGTAAGTTGAAACGAATATATATTCAGTGATTATTGTACTGTTTTTTTCCAGTCAGCTGCAAATTTGTCCATACCTTGATCTGTCAGCGGGTGTTTGGAGATCTGTTCAATGACGGAGAATGGAACAGTAGCAATATGTGCTCCAGCCATCGCTACACGTGTAACGTGATCCGGATGTCTTACAGAAGCCGCAATAATCTGTGCATCCAGGTTATGTGTACGGAACAATTCAGCAATTTTGGTAACCAATTGTACGCCATCCTCAGAGATATCATCAAGACGTCCCAGGAATGGGGATACATATGTCGCACCAGCACGAGCAGCCAGAAGCGCCTGGTTCACAGTGAAGATCAACGTTACGTTGGTTTTCACACCTTTTTTGGTCAAGTAACGGCAAGCTTCAAGTCCTGCTAGTGTCATCGGCAATTTGATCGTGATGTTTTTGTCGCTGTTGTTAATTTTGATCAACTCGTCTGCTTGCGCGATCATTTCTTCAGCAGTAAGGGCATCTGGTGTCACTTCCGCAGAAACGGACTCCACTTCAGGTACCAAACGCAAGATTTCTTCAATACGATCTTCGAATTTCACGCCTTCTTTGGCTACCAAAGATGGGTTTGTTGTTACGCCAGACAATACGCCGATTTTGTATGCTTTTTGGATATCTTCCACGTTAGCTGTATCGATAAAAAATTTCATGATTAAATTACCTCCAGATATATTTTTTATTTTGGTTTAGAGATTCGCATTAACCGCCAAGGGTATGCTATTTGTAACTACAGACTCCTGATCCGCCGGCTCATCAAACCACCAGTGGTGACCTTCTTCTTCAAGCATAACATCTGATTCAACCGGTCCATAGCTACCCGCAGGATACAGGTGAAGTGGCAACAGATTTTCCTGGAATGCATCCAGAATTGGCTGCACCCATGCCCATGACAATTCTACTTCATCCCAGTGGGCAAAGAAGGTTGGATCACCCAGCAAAGCATCACGAATCAGATTCTCATAAGCTTCCGCAAGGTCACCTTTGTCCGGAGAAAGATCAATATGAACCGGCTTGAATTCACCTTTATTCTCAGGATCACTTGCATTCAGTTGCAATGTCATGCTCTGATCCGGACTCATCTCAATGACAAGCAGGTTTGGCTTGGAACCCTTGTTTTTCAGCACATTTGTCTGTCCTGAAGGTTCTTTGAATTCAATCACGATACGTGTTGATTTCTCCTTCATTCTTTTACCCGTGCGAATGTAAAACGGAACACCACGCCAGAAGAAATCATCAATTTGCAATTTGGCAGCAATGAATGTGTCATTCATCGTATTCTCGGCTACACCCGGTTCAGCAGTATACGCATTTACCGGTTTACCTTGAATGTTGCCTTCTGCATACTGTCCACGGATGATGTTTGCGCCCACAGTTTGTTTTTGTAACGGCTGGATCGATTCCATAATGTGTTTTTTCTTCAATCCAACTTTTTCGGAAGTACTGTTGTATGGAAGCTGAATCGCCATCATCATGAGCAATTGCAACATATGATTCTGGAACATGTCTCGCACTGCACCAACATGATCATAATAGGATGCACGTTCTTCGACACCTACAGTCTCATTCGCCGTAATTTGCACATTGGAGATGTAACGGTTGTTCCATAACGCCTTCATGATTGGGTTACTCTGATGCAACGTCTCCAGACGCTGTACCATCGGTTTGCCCAAATAGTGGTCAATCCGATAAATCTCTTCCTCCGTGAACGATTCGCTTAATTTGCGATTAAGGTCTCTGGCGGACTGTAGATCGTGACCAAATGGCTTCTCGATAACGAGGCGTTTCCATCCCTCTGTGGAACCCAGTCCACTTTCTTGAATGTTCTCGGCAATCGGTTCGAAAAATTCCGGACCAACCGAGAGATAAAACAAGCGATTGGACGGAATGCCAAGTTCAGCTTCTCTTTGTTCAACTAATCCCAACAGCTTTATATAATCTTCCTTATGGCTTATATTCAATACACTGTAGCGGAAAGCTTTCACAAATGACTTCACAACTTCAGGATCAGCTTGGCGTCTGGAAAATTCATTTAATGATTTTTCCACTTGTGCCTGAAAGAATTCATCAGACCAATCTCTACGCCCCAGACCAATCAATGAGAAGGTTTCAGGAAGCTTCTGCTCAAGATATAAGTTATATAAGGCAGGATATATTTTTCTTTTGGCTAAATCGCCAGTTGCACCAAATAAAACAATGGTAGTTGGTTCCATCTTACCGTTCTCCTTCCAAGTAACTCTGGTTTCTTTGTTGTAGTTACACTATAATACGTTTTATAGCCATACAAGTAATTAATATATTTCACAGGAGCTATAGACCACATCTATGACTACAAATTACGAACTATATAAAGTCTTTTATTGGGCCGCCAAAACGGGAAGTCTGACACAGGCTGCGAAAGCACTGTATATCACTCAACCCAGCGTCAGTCATGCCATTAAGCAATTGGAAGAGAGCTTTGGTCTTACCTTGTTTTATCGAAATTCCAAGGGTGTAGCGCTGACACAGGAAGGTGCCAGTCTATACTCCTATATTGAACAATCCCAGATTCTGATCTCACTTGCAGAAGAAAAAATGGCCGCACTGAAGAATCTCGACAATGGTGAACTCCGGATTGGTGGCAGTGACTCCCTGTTCAAGCATTACATGCTGGCGTATCTAGAGGAATTCCACACCTTGTACCCTAATATCAAGCTACATCTGAGTCATGGAACTACGCCGGAAGTCATCACCTTTCTGAAAGAAGGCAAGATTGATCTTGGTGTTGTTCGGATGCCCATTGTTGATCCACAGCTAGAAGTCAGGGAAAGTATTCAGTTGAAGGACTGTTTTGTAGCTGGGGAACGTTATGCTCAGTTGAAGGGTAAAATCATGACACTTGAGATGCTTCTGGAGCATCAACTGATCCTCTTCTCCCGGAACAGCCGTGTTCGGATGGCTATAACTGAGTTGTTTAACAGCTATAATTACACGTTAAAACCTGAGATTGAGGTTGGTAGTGTTGATCTGTTGATTGAGTTTGCGCGTCGAGGACTGGGTATTTCCTATGTCACACGTGAATTTATATCCAAAGAGCTGGAGGAAGGCTCTCTCTTCGAAATTCAGCTTGATGTCCCGCTCCCCCCTTCCCATGTGGGGATTATGACCAAACGCAATATGCCGATCTCTCTGGCAGCCAACCGGTTTATGGATCTCATTTTCAAATCCTGAGTGGTCACAATGTCAAAAGGTACAACAAAGAGCCCCACCGTCCAGTTATGGATGATGAGGCTTTTTGGCCTGCATAAAAATTGTGTTTATCTAACGATTAAAGACTCACCAGATAGGACGCGTCCAATATAAGGGCAACCTTACCATTACCGAGGATCGTTGCTCCAGATAGATGGTTCATCGCTCCCAGATACGTACCGAGTGTCTTAATAACGACTTCCTGATTTCCTATAATCTCATCTACTGCGTAAGCTGCAATTTTATCAACGGAACGCACGATCACCAGTGGAATGGTCTTGGATTTGCGGTCTGTTCGTGGATAGTTGAGCCTGTCGCACAGTCGGTGAAAAGGTACAATTCGTCCATGATTCAGGATCGCTTGTTGCCCCTGGATCATCTGAATATCTTCAGGTGAAATTCGAACAATCTCAGCAACATTATACATCGGCAAGATCAGCACACGACCCGATACTTTGACTAACAGACCTTTAATAATCGCCAGTGTGAGCGGTAGACGAATCGTAAACGTGGTACCCACACCAACCTCCGTATCAATATCAATGATGCCGTTGAGTCGCCCGATCTGACTACGCACGATGTCCATTCCAACACCGCGTCCTGATACTTCACTGACAGAAGAAGCCGTCGAGAAGCCAGGTTCAAATATGAGGTGGACAGCTTCCTGTGTTGTTAGGCGTGTAGCCTGTTCCTCACTAATGATGCCCTTGCCCAAGGCGGAAGCTTTAATCTTCTCACCATCGATACCTTTGCCATCATCCGAATAACGAATGACAACATGATTTTCTTCATGAAACGAAGTTAATGTAATACGTCCTTTGGACGGCTTACCGTTCTCCGCCCGAATCTCTGCACTTTCAATGCCATGATCTGCACTGTTGCGGATGAGATGGATCAGCGGGTCACTCAGTTCTTCAATAATCATCCGGTCAAGCTCAGTCTCTCCACCTTGAATAACCAGTTCCAGATCCTTACCCAGCTTCTGTGATAGGTCACGAACCAATCTCGGGAAGCGACTGAATAGTTGATCAATGGGTAACATCCGTGTCTTCATTACACCTTCTTGGAGTTCCTTGATTACCCTGCCCATATGATCGGATACACCACTAATACTCCGGATGAGTGGTGAAGACTCCTTACGCGCACCCGATCCACTCAGATCTGCAAGGGATGTCTGATCAATTAACAGTTCACCGACCAAATTCATCAAATGGTCCAGACGTTCAACACTCACACGAACTGTAGGTTGAGCAGCTTTCACTTTCTCATCCGGCCCAGTTGTATTTACGGTAGGAAAGCTTTGTTTCGTTTGCTCTGTTTCAGAGATTAATTCAAGTGGTGCAGACGTCGCTGCAACCTCATTGGATTCCAGCAGATATGGATTAATCTCCAGCATATGAATATCCGAGTCTGAAGACAGCTCTGCCTTAAGCTGCTGTTGGTCATTCGACGTTGCTACGATGATGATGAACTGACCATAATGATCATCTTCATTCTGCGCGCCCGGTTGACTCTCCATGAGCGAAGTAGCGACAACCGTACCACAGATGTCCTCAATGCGTTGTCGTAAAATATGATATCTGGCCGCTTTCATCATGCACTTCTGCTCCAGCACAACATGAATGGACAATAACTGCTTCCCTGACACAATAGCTACCTGTGCCATAATCGATTCTGCTGGTTGCAATTGAGGTATTATAAGTTTTCCGACTACTGCCGGAGTCTGAATTAAATCCTTTATTTCTCTTACTACTGCTCGAAAATCTGCATAGGCTTCCCCACGAATGTACTGATCCCGAAGTACCTTCATGGCGTCCAAAGAGCGGAACAACGTATCAATTAGCTCCGAAGTCATCTCCGGTTTTTTCTCCCGGACCCATTCAAGAGCATACTCCACTTCATGCGTGAGGTCGCTTAATTCACGGAAATCCATTGTGGATGCCGATCCCTTGATAGTATGGGCTGCCCGAAACAGCGTCTGAACCAGTTCTACAGATGGCGAAAGCTCCAATGCCAATAAAGACTGATCCATACGTTCCAGTTGATCATTCAGTTCTTCGATAAAGATGTCACGGTAGGCAGACAAATCCATCATTCATATATACCTCCCTAACCGCCCAATATTTCGTCCAGTTTCAAAATGCCCACAAGCTTGTCTTCCTGTTGACCCACACCATGGAATAAACCTTCACGGTTACGACCATATCCGCCGGTTGGCGGATGAATTTCGGAATATGTGGTTACCTTGTTCACCCGATCCACGATCAAGCCAATATATTCTTCCTGATGTCGAACTACGATAATACGCGTTGCTCTGGTGTCCGGTTCATCCGGCATACCCAGCAGGTTCCGCAGACTCATCACACATACAACCTTGCCACGCAGATTAACTACCCCTTTGATCTCTGGGCGGCTAAATGGAATATCTGTAATGCTAAGCATTTTAATAATTTCGTGAATTTCTTCGATTCGAATGGCGCAAGTCTCTGCACCTACAGACAGTTCAATATATTGTTCCTTCTGAAGTGAAGACATCGATTCACCCTCAATTCAATTTTATTAATTTGTTTTGAAGGCAGCTGCCGAATTTGCCAATTCTTCCGCCAGACGTGCCAGAGATTGGCATGTTGCCGCTGTCTCTTCAGACGCTGCAGCGGATTCCTCACTGGAAGCCGAGATGGATTCAACAGAGCTCATCACCTCTGCGGCTTGGGCTGCTTCTTCTTCACATGCAGCAGCAATTTCGTTTACTTTCTGTGAGGAGTTATTGACCATATCAATGATCTGATCAAACGCCTGTCCAGTCATGGAAGACTGCTCAACACTGGCTACTACAGCCTGTACACTTTGTCTCGTATTTTCCTGCATTGCTTTGATGATGGCTGTAATTTCTTTGGTCGCCTCGCCACTTCGTTCGGCAAGCTTCCGGACTTCATCTGCTACTACGGCGAATCCTCGTCCTTGTTCTCCGGCACGTGCCGCTTCAATTGCAGCATTCAGCGCTAGCAGATTGGTCTGCTCAGCAATATCGTCAATCACTTCAATGATGTCACCGATTTTACGAGAATCATCTTCAAGTTTAGTCATTTTTGTATTAACAGCTTGCATACCTTCCAATGAAGTCTGTACAACAAGTCCACCTTCACGAGCAGTCTTCACCGTATCGTTGGACAGTTCAGCCGCTTCTTCCGCACTTGCAGCGACGGAGTTAATGGCAAGTGAAAGCTCCTTGAACAATTCGGAGATATTTCCCGCCTCACTGGATTGGCTTGTGCTGGTGCTCGCAATTTCCTGTGTGCTGGCTGAGATCTGTTCCGAAGAAGCAGCAACACTTTGGGAGTTCATCACGATATTGTTAATTAACTCTTTCAGATTATCGACCATCCGATTCAGTGCCGCGGCTAGTTGACCCACTTCATCTTTGCTGGAGATGTCTGACTTAAGTGTCAGATTTCCGTTGGCAACTTCTGTAGCTAGACCCAGCATGGCCATGAGTGGCTTCGAAATGGAGCGAGAGATGATATATCCAATGAGAATACTGAAGAGTACGGACAGAACCACAAGAATTATCGTTACTTTAAATGCTTGTGAATAGGCAGCCTGAGATTGTATATTCGCCTGTTCAGCCATACTTTCATTAAGGTCGATCAAATTGGTAAGGAGTTCTACAATCCTGTCTCCTTGTGGTTTAAGCTCAGATTTAAGGAAGGTATTAAAGGCACTTTGATCATCTGCGACAGCCAGATTAGTTGCTCGTTCAAACATTGTTAAATATCCTGGATATTCCGCATCAAAATTACGGAGTAACTCTATTTCTTCAGGGGTTGTTGCAAGCGGACGATAGATGGTCAGGCGATCATTCACACTCTGACGGATCGAAGCGATGTTCTCCGTGATCCGAGTTTTTTCGGTTTCAACGGTTTCGAAGCTCAAATCACGCACGTTCACACGCATTCTTTGATAATCAATCTGAGCAGATGATAATTCTTTGACAGAGATTAGATTGTTGTTATACATCTCTTGCATTCGTTCATTCGTACTTCTCAATGTTACTACAGAGTAGACGCCAAGCGCCGCAAGGATTATCGACACAACTAAAAACGCTGAGATAATCTTTGTTGCTGTTTTCATATTTCCAAACCACTTCATGTAATCTCCTCCTAGGCATCGTAGTGTCCAGTTATGTATATAACGCTTGGTAAACCCTTCTCTAGGTCGCGCTCCAGACAACTTACGATCTATTTCGACATAAATATATTAAAACTGAATAGAAGATTTTTATTTTTATAAATTTGCACTATTATGAATTTTTATTTCAGATATAAAGAATCTTCTTTTTAATATAAATTATACTTTTTACCTATTAAATTGCTTTTTACATTTACATGCATACGTATAATCAACATTCTGCATTGACTTACACATACATTCTCCATACATTTTTTCATGTGACATGATCTTCTTATATTTACATAAGAAGTTGTATAGTTCTTACGTCTAACAAATATCATTTTCCATGTGTAAAAATTATGTATTTTGCTGCACACACTCAACATTTCAAGACTTAAGTCTAATAAATACTTACTCATACTGAGTCCATTTCCCCATAAAAAAACCAAACCCGAATCAACAAAGTTTGGTTTTGAAGCGAAAAAATATACTTTAAATTAACATAAAACCCGTTTAAAACTAATTACTTATGTGTTATATAACTGCTCCAGTTCAATTAAGCGGTCCTTAATCCTGTGCGGAATAATATCAAACAGATTATCCCACGTCATGAACATCTCCTGTTTTAGTAAATATTCTTCGAACTCCATGGTAGGTACAAACGCTTTGGTTTGCAGATAACGCTCCACCTGAGCATCGATCTGTTCATTCGTTTCAAAATAATCTTGAAACAACTCATTCACAAGTAGCCCATCACATCCAGCTTCGGCACCTGCTGCACTATACAGGTTTGGCAATAACTCAAATACAACCGGAAGTGGTGAGAAAGCATGTTTGCCAGGCTGTGAGTACAGACATACATGATGTCCAACCACATTGACCCGCCCCTTCAACAATCCGCGCAGCACCTTTCCATGAAAACTGGCTTCACAATCTACTACCTCTCCGTCATGACCCACATAAACCCATACATGCTCCATTTCATACAGATGTCCAATCTCATAATCCCACCAGATTGCATATTCAATTACATATTGTACTGCCTCGGTCGGAAACTTAATATCCCGTCTGAACGATGGTGAAGGCCCAGATCGATGCAACACAGAAATGCCAACAAAATCAGGATAAAAGGGTTCGGCTCTGTCAAACATCAAAATAGGTGCATAACTCATTGCAGTTTCAAGCGTATCCATTTCTGACATGTTCATTTATGAGTCCTCCGTTTTTGTTGGATGTTCATACTATACTAACAGAGAACGTAACACACTGACTCAGGCATTATGAATTTTCTCTAATATAATACCAACCCCCTCCGTGACTTCTTACGATTATTACATCGACACATAAAAAAAACCTGCAACTGTTATTCTCCAGTTACAGGCTGTGTACTTTGATAATGAATAAGGAATCTTGACTTAAGATTTCAGCTTATTGGATGGTGACACGGACGTCTTGGAAGGTGAGGTCGATTGATCAGAAACCTGCGTATCACACCCTATTGGAGGGCCAAGAATCGCATCATTTTTAATGGAAGCAACAGCTCTCGTATATGCCTCTTCATCCAAACAGTACGCGCGGTGAGCCACCTCCGGCGGTGTAGCTGCCAAGAAATCCGCTCCAAACACAATATCAGGCGTTGGTTGATCAAAGATTGTTAAGACATATACATCATCTGTCTCAGCGACAAACCAGTGAAACCAGCCTTTCGGAAATACAACAACCTGACCTGGTTTCAGACGATATGTCAATCGTTCACGCGTAAACGGATTAAAGACTGACGCTGTAATTTCACCGGTGATGACCACAACCATCTCCGTGACATTGGTGTGCCAGTGTGGCTGCACAATGATTCCTTTGCTTAAGTACACGTTGAAGAACCCATTTGCAATGGTCGGCAGCTGTTCTCCAAACAACTGGGTTACATAGTTGCGTGAATCCCTCTGATAATTGACAACCGCATTGGAATCGGCTGCCAGCGGAACATTCGGGGCTTGTAAAATCGGATTCATCATACGATCATTTCTCCTCCTTGGGCATACATCTCATTGTTGTACTGTATGCCGGAGAATAGAAAGATAATACCGTTGACACATGTTATATATTGTTTTTAATCCTGAACTTTAGGTTTCTTAGAATCTTGTATAAACAAACTAGACTTTACCAGGGAATCTGCCTCCGGCTGCAATGCCTTGGGGAGATATGTGATCTATCTGGTTCATCTCATCATCCGTAAGCGAAACCTGTAGCGCCCCTAAGTTCTCGTGAACTCTTTCCAGGTTGCGAGTCCCCGGGATCGGAACGATATGTTCTCCCTTTCCAAGTAACCAGGCCAGAGCAAGTTGAGAGACCGTGCATCCTTTTTGCTTAGCCATCTCTTGGATCAATCCAACAACCTCCAGATTTTTCTGAAAGTTCTCACCTTGGAAACGCGGATAGTGACGACGATAATCATCTTCCGGGAGATCGTCTATAGAACGGATCTGACCTGTCAGGAAACCACGTCCCAATGGGCTGTATGGAACCAAGCCTATGTTCAATTCATGCAGGACAGGCATAATCTCATCCTCAAGCTCTCGACTCCATAATGAATATTCGGTCTGCAACGCTGTAATTGGATGAACAGCATGTGCACGTCGAATGATCTCTACTGGCGCTTCGGACAAACCAATATATCGAATCTTCCCCTGTTGAACCAGATCGGCAAGTGTGCCTACAGTCTCTTCAATGGGTGTATTCGGATCAGGACGATGTTGATAATACAGATCGATATAATCCATTCCCAGGTTGTAGAGACTCGCATCTACTGATTTTTTGATGTAGGCTGGATCTCCCTTTGGGCCCTGCGTGTGTGTTATACCAAATTTGGTGGCAACGATTGCCTTGGATCTTCGACCTTGAAGCGCGCGTCCAAGCAATTTTTCATTCCCTCCAAATCGCTGTTTTTCATACGCTCCGTACAGATCCGCCGTATCAAACATGGTAACTCCTGCATCCAGCGCACCCTGAATGGTATGTACCGATTCGTCATTATCCGGCATCATCATCACACCCAGGCCGAGCGCAGATATTCGTAATTTATCATTTCCCAGTGTTCTTGTTTTGAGCATGTGGCTCCCTCTTTTCATCTTGAAATAGAAACGTTAACTAGATACGTACGAACTTGAGTTCATTCTATTTCACTTCCGAGACCTCAACCACACTCTGTTTATGCTAGTAAAGAAATTACCAGTTTGATTAACTTTCTATATGGCAACAGGAACGTAAATACAACAATGAATGCCTGATTGGCTGTTCAGATTATTCATGGAAAAGATATCGTATGCATGCACAACGCCATCTGCCCGATCCGTCGTTTCAAGCAGGACACGATTGACTTGTTTGAATTCAACTTGGTGCAAGTTCCAGATCGTTCGGAAGTCTACACTTTCTTCACTCAATTGTTTCACGATTCTGCTAAATTCGGGGTCACTCGGATACTTGTCATAATACGTACGGAATACGGCTACCGAGTGCCGCGCGAACTCCTCCCAGTTGTGCATACGCTCCCTGAGCGCTGTATCCAGAAATAAAATCCGCATCATTAAACGCTCATTCACATTCATCGACGAGAAGTTGAAGAGGTTCGTATCTGCAGCTTCATTCCAGGCAAGTACCTCAGAGCGTTCATTGGTAATAAAGGAAGGATGAGTCAACTGGCCAATAATGCTCTGCCACCCTGGCTCCAGTTGTGAATACGAAGCAAGGAATTCATGTTCCGTATTAGGGTCCCATAAGTCAAACAGATGACTCTTCTCTTCAAGGTTTAAACGGAGCGCATCCGCTATACTCTGCATCACTTCTCGTGAAGCCGCCAACTCTCTACCCTGTTCGAGCCACGTGTAATACGTTGCACTGACACCAGCCAATACTGCCACTTCTTCCCGCCGTAGACCGGGTGTTCTTCGCTGTCCATGAGATCCTGACAATCCAACTTGTTCCGGTTGAATGCGGCTTCTCCGTGATTTCAAAAACTCACCCAGTTTTTTGTTGCGGCTCATACTTGTATCCATAGACATCGTTCCTTTTTATAAAAGTATTCAAGCCTATTCGACTCTATCCAAAATGGTAGTCTCTGAATGACTTTGATATAATTCATCTATTATTAGTTCTACAGAATACTTGGTTTACAAGTAGCTTAGCATCGATTGATGCAGAACGAAAGGAGCATAACATGATCCCCAATGTTGGAGATGTGTACTGCGTGTACGTCGAAAAATTACAACAATATACAGCCTGCCAGGTAACTGGACTGAAAGAAACAGAGGGTAAAACTTCTGACACGCTTGCCTCCGTCCTTCAGTTGGATTGGACTGGTGATCAACTGCCTAATGAAATGCATCTTCATCAGATGAAACCGCTGATCTGTAATTTCTATTTCTGGAATGACCGACTTGCCCATAGTTTCGTGAGTGCTAATGTTCCTTCACAGTATGTGCTTGCAGGCAACATCCCTCCTCTCTACACCGAGGAAACAAATACGTATGGCGGAGGCTGGCCGATCGGAGAAAGTCTCTATCTCCAGCGTGAATGGGAAGGTATCGATTCGATCCGAAGAGCGCAGTTCAAACAAGCTGCGGATGATGACGAAGAAGTGATGATTGGCGATCGTGTAATGCGGCGCAGTACGAGTACACTCCGCGATTTCAGCCCTACATCTTCTGAAGATGTAGCCGAACTCGCAAAGCTACCTTGTCTGACACATATTGAAATGGATGGATATACGGAATCAATCTTTCCATCTATAGAGGACAACCCGTTCATTAATGAACTTCATATCATACATCATGGTCAAACGATGCTCAATATCAGCAAGAGCCACCTGACCAGACTTATTGTGGATGTCAGTGGGTTGAAGGAGTTGATTTTGAACACAAAGATGAAAAGTCTGAATTTCACAGGAGAGTTGTCTCCTGATCTGCGTATCGCGGCTTATGAAGACGGTAAATGCATCACTCTCAATGTTCCATCGGGCATGCCACAGGTTACGGGTATCTCACGACTTGAAGGTCTGTATATCAGAGATATCACGGAACTCCATCTGGAGCCACTTGTGCAGTATTATCCTGAGCTTTCAGAGTTACGATTGTGGGGTAAACCCGGCAATGTATCCCATATAGAATCGATTCAGCATTTGGCAAATTTGCAGACCTTCACTACATATGACCTGTTCGGCTTCAATGGTGAAGAATTCCCTGATCCAGAGCAAATTCCAAAATTGGCTACGCTGTGGCTAACCAGCCTGCCTGCCGATGCAGCCAGATCGATCAAAACAAGATATAAAAAATCCGTTGCTGCCGGACTTGATATGGAAATCACCAAAGCACGCAAACCGGAATGGCTTGAAGAGAACCTGAACAATCCATTTCGGGATTGGGATGGACGGGACCACATCAAGGCGGCACACGCCAAAAAAGCAGCTCAATTGTACAAGCAGTGCTTGAAGGAAATCCGGCAATTAAGTCAAGATTTGAACAATCAGGAAGCTATACACAAACAGCTCGTCTCCATGGTTGAGAACTACACACAGGCCTTCAACAAGATGGATGCCAAGACCGGCTTTATTGAAACTGTTGAGCGGGAAGAGATTTATGTTGTTCTAACGGAGTTGCTGGAGCAATTACAGCAGCATTTGGAACTGCGTCAAGATGATTTGGTTAAGGTCAATCACGAGGATTTATATGAGGTATTTGATCGTTTGAGGGATTTTTAGTTTACTCAAAAAGGGTCCTGTTATGAAAATGGCAAGACCCTTTTTTGCATGAATAGAATTTCTTGCACTCTATTTTCAATAAGACGATGTGACTCGGGCAGAACCTTGGGTCGCTCGATCCTATGATAAGCCATACAAATTCAAGTAATTCAGGATCGATGCGGTATCATCAATGGAGGTGCGCAAGGCGATGTAACCGTCAGGACGAATCAATACAAGTTCTTTACTTGCGACATCGTAAATTCGATAAGCATTCCCGGCAGTGTCTATTATGCCTTCCGCCTCCTCCACCTTCGCTGGAAAGATATAATGCAAATGGAGTGCATCGTTGGTGAAGTTCTTCAGAGAAGGATCGATGTAGTTTGCAAAAGCCAAAAGCGTCCAGTGTGGGCCGCGCAAGAGGTCAAAGACACTTCCTGCAAACCCGGTGCCTTGTAGTCCAGTAGCATTAGCAGCACGATCTCCAGGAAGTAAGCGGGTAGCATTTGTTCGAGCAGACGGACGGGTAAGCGAACTTGAACGATAGGAAATGAGAAGCCCGCTCGTCAGATCGTCGGATATGGTGCTCAAGGATTGGGACAACCCTCCGCCTTCAGTCGCCGTTCCTATGACGCCTCCCATCTTCTTAGTGCTGTCTTTGAGCACGGCCTGAGCCACTGGGCGGCGCTCCTCATCGTAGGTGTCGAGTAAGGCGGTGTCTGCTCCGTGTATGACAGCCGCCAGCTTCCAGCCGAGGTTGTATGCGTCCTGTATTCCCGTATTCATGCCTTGACCACCGGCCGGCGAATGAACATGAGCAGCATCACCGGCAAGAAAGACCCGGTTGTTTCGGTAACATTCAACCATACGAACGTTGACCCGGTAGATGGACAACCAAGAAGCATCCGTAAGCCGAACACGTCCGGACCCGGCGCGACGGTCAAACATGGCTTGATACACCTCTAGCGACGGTTGCTCTGGTTCATCAATGTCTGCCGGAATTGTAGCCTGCAGTTGCCAAATATCGGATTTTGGCAGCGGGGTCACCCCGATCATCCCCTCCGAAGAAGTCCAGATATGGATATGGTCACGATCTAACCCTTCCAATCGTACATCGCCAAGATACCATCGCTCATGATCATGTGTTTCCCCAACCAACGGTAAGTGTATAAATTTGCGGATATTGCTTTTGCCCCCGTCAGCGCCGACTACATAACTTGCACGAATTTGCTCTTCTCCTTGTGCTGTATTCACCGTTACCGATACACCATCCACATCCTGAACAAGCCCTACAGCTTCCATGCCCAACTCAACTTGACCGCCAAGCATTGCATATCGGTCGCGCAACGCTTTTTCCACATCAAATTGAGCAATCCAGACCGGATCACGATAGGGTGTCTCAAGTTCGGCGCTGGCTGCAACGGTAATAGTCGGCTTGTTCACACTTCTGCCATCTGCGGTATAATAACGAACAGGTAAGTCCACAACACCTGTATCAACAATGTAGTGAACGGCTTCCAAATCATCTACGACTTCAAGCGAGCGAGGCTGGATTCCTTTGGCGCGAGATGCAACGTTATACACGGTGCTTCGTTCAATAATACGATGGTTGACGTTTCGACGGGCAAGGTCGCAGGCAAGTGTAAGCCCTGTGGTTCCGGCCCCGACAATGAAAACATCAACAACAGACGGTATGGTATTCATGAATAAAAACCTCCTTGATCATTGATTTGATACGCTACATTTGTTACACTACACCGTACAGTGTAGTTTGTAAAGCAGGACCTAATCCATTTCTGAAATACACATATAAGGGGGAAAACGTAAGAATGGATCATACGCAAAACAAGAAAATCCGCAAAGGCTCTTCAGACAAACGAGCTAAAATTATTGCGGCGGCACGAGATCTGTTTCTTTCGGAAGGGTTTGATCGTTCCAGTGTCGATGCGGTCGCAACTAAAGCGGGAGTTTCCAAACGGACAGTTTATGATTATTATGGCGACAAACAGAATCTACTGCTTGCCGTTGTGGAAGAATCCAGTTCGGCGGTTCTGGTCATGATTGAGCAAGGGATATCAGACCACCTCTTGAAATTCGAAGATCTTGAGCAGGCGCTCATCTTATTTTGTGAGCAAATCGTAGCTTCTGCAAACGGTTCGGCAGATTACAAGGCTTTGATCCGTCTGGTTATGGTGGAAGCTGCCAACCTGCCAAACTCGTTTTTTGAAAGGCTCGATAACGCAACTGAAGAGGGGATTATCAGAAGGTTTACAGCGTTTGGACAAAACGGACTGCTCGATGTGATTGATCCTAAAATGGCTGCAAAGCACTTCGCTGCATTAACGTTTTTATTGGTATTTAATCAACCGGGAAAAATCGGGACATTAGATGAGGAACAAAATAAACATATCATCACTGAAGGCGTACGCGTCTTTCTTTGCGCTTATGCCCCACAACGTAAGTCTTAAAATCGCCATTGTAAATGCCTTTTTTTCCGGATAAATTCCATAATCTAATCCATCTGCGACTTCATTATCAGTGGTAAACGCAAAAACGGAACGAAGCATGCTGATACCCTGCTTCGTTCCGCCCATCTTTTAATCTTCGTCCCATTTCGTTAGTGAACTTGCTCTAATCTAAAGCAACCCTTCATTGAATGGAAAACACTTCTTTTTTCAATAATTCTTCTGGCGTCTGCCCTATCACATCACTGTGAAAATAATCGCGGATAACGCCATCTTGAAGATAGTTGGCGATCGACACCATAATCATCCCTTGATCCAGTGCCAGATAAGCTTTTGCAAGTTCTCCCGTTTCAACATTGACTGAGTCATAGAACCCATATTTGCCAAACATTTTGAAGTTCTTTAAAGCTTTAATGTTCTTTCGAACTGCTTCAGGGGCATAATCCAGAGCAAGGAATGTTGCGTGTGCTGTTACCGTTGCTCCATCTTTGTAACCTGAGGTACCTAACGGTGTTGCTGCAAACTCACTGTAACCTGTCGGAGTGGCAGAAGGTGAGAAGCCCCATGCGGCATACCCTTTTTCTTTGGCATATTCGATTTGCAATTCGACATGACGCTGGTTGTTCAATCCCAAAGCTTGAGTACCCAGATCTTTTTCCTTTATGACCATACCGGGCATAAGGGCTTCAAACATACTACCTCCCCAGCTTGGCACGAACTTTTTATCCTTGTATACATAACTTCCTTCAAACACATCCACTCCATCGTACTTAACGGATTTGCCTTGAGGAATCTGAGCTTGCCAATCCCATTCTTGAGGTAATGTGCGATACATCTTCCACCAATGATCTTGAGGAACATCACCTTTCCCAATAGCAATATAGCTGCCTACACGTGGTTCCGTATAAAACATCCCATAATGGTGGTCCGTCAGCGCGCCTTTAGCCACATCATAACCTCCGCGGAATTGGCCGACTTCAGGATCATATAGCGGAGTATAATTCATATTTGTAACCAACTTGCTTGTTTCCCCATGAAGTTCTTCATAGGCTTGCCCAACAACAATTAAACCAGCGGATAACCAGCCATTATCGACTTGGGAAATAAATTGGCCCCAATCTTTCTTCACCGAACCGTCATCCGTGTTATACCAGTTATAAAATAGGCCGTTCCACTTTTCTAACTTTTCGAGGGAATTTATAGTCGTTTGCAGGCGATGTACAGCTTCTTTCTTAGAAAGAATACCCAATTGTTGCGCTGAAACGGTACTCATCATATACATTGCGATGTTTGTGGGCGAGGTACGTTTAGCTTCTTCTATCCCGTTTTCAGTGTGCCGTACTTCATCGTAAGTCAAGCCAGTATTCTGATCCGTATAGTCCTCAAAAAACGTATAGGTCTTATATGCAATCGCTTTCAATTCTGCTCGAAATCCAATTAAATTGCTTGAGTCACCTGCTGAAGCCATAGGAGTTAAAGCTAGATTAGCTAACAGACAAAAAGTTAAAATGAAGCTGAATTGTTTTACTTTTTTCATGATTTTCTCCCTTCAAATGGATTCGAAACGTTTCGTGTATATGTTATCATAATTTTCCCATTTCCGTAAACAAGAAAATAGAACGCTTACAAACACTGAATATAATGTGGCTTAATTATAAGTGTGAAATTCGAAACGTTTCATTAAAGGGACTACATTAAGGCAACTCACGTGGAATTATATGACGATTTGATCGTTTAAGGGTCTTTTAGAGATTCTAAATTGTGGAGATTAAAAGCCCGACTCCATAGGAATCAGGCTTAACCCTTCACGTATCCATTCTGAACCATTCTAATTTGCTACAACTGTTGTTCCGCAATACTCGCAGTCCGTTGATTGCTTAGGAAGCACTTTTGCCTTCGCCCCACACCCCGGGCAACTCACTGAAACAGGCCTTTGTGGCTCTTCAACTTTTTCATCGGCTTTCTCTTCAGTGTTTTCCTTATCTGAAAAATTGATCTCTGTATAGTTAATTGTATTATGACTACTGTAACTCACGGTGTTGCTATTGTAACTTGAATAAGTACGTGGATTCGGAGTTTCGCGATCAAGATGACCTCCATAGTCTCCTCCATAAAAATTTCGTTCAGGGCCACGCTTTTTCTTAACACGTTTTTTCCTAAGCAATTTAATACCAAAAAACAAAAATAAAAATTCAACGATAATAATTTCAACTACAAGAACTATATTCAATTGATCTACGAAATTCTCTTCCATAAGTAATCGTATGGGTATAGCAATGGCATAAAACATAAAAAAGAGTCCAAATAACTTCCTTAACAACACGATTCCTCCCAGAAACAACACTCTATACCTAGCGGTATACACTACAGGTATCTGTAAAAGCTGTTAAAGTGTATTTATGTTAGCTACAACTACGAAATCCTCATTGTCGTTCCGCAATACTCACAATCCGCAGACAAAGCAGGATATACCTTTACCTTGGCTCCACACCCTGAACAATTCACGGATACAGATTCTTGAGGTTCATCTTCTCTATCTTCATATTTCTCATTATGCTGATCTTCGTAATATTGATTATCATTAGAATTGTGATGGTATTGATCAGTGTTAGAACGAGATTTAGGTCGACCACACATTTTAATGCCCGTAACAAGTACGATAACCCCAGGGATAAAAAGAATTATCGTACTGATAATGGCTGTTTCTGTTCCCTCGGATATTAATATTAAAGATAACAAGATCGTCAGAGACGAAAGGATAATGAATATAATTCCAAAAAATCTTTTCACCGCGTTTCCTCCTGCAATTTATGATTTGCTTGTCATGATCTGTTGATTGCGCTCTTTCAAACGGAACTTTAACTGGGATAGTTGCGAAGCAAAACGTTCACTATTTACCAATTCCCCTGCTTCGTACTGATTTGCAAGCTCACTGTTCATCAATTCAATGTCCAGCAAGATCTGGCGGTCATTTTTCTCAAGGAAATCCGGAGTGATTGGGTCACTATACTTTACAAGTTCAATTAATGATTGAACGGTTTTGCGCTCCTCTTCCACAGTTAGGACGGGATGTTGCACCATGGTATGAAGCAATTGCTGTAAGGCTTTTTCGATTAATTGTAAGTTTGCGATTTTTGTATGTTCATCTGTTTCATGACGGCGCGCACTTTGAATATAGATCATAATGATTCCGCACAAAATAATTGCGATCGCAATCGTTAACGTGTGTAACAATACGAACCAGCGAAGCGCATGATCTGCTGAACCTGTTAACAACGTGTAGATCATCACACAAATCAGATAAATACCCAATACTACACCTAAAGCTGTGTAACCTGGAACAAACCGTTTATACCGATCCATATTTTGCATGATGAACCGCGCGTAGATCCAAATAGCCGTAATCGCTACATAAGAAGCAACGAGATTCATCCAAAAAGAAAACGATAAAAGCGCTTGATTAAACACCGTAAAAGAAACGATTGACGATACTAACATGCATATTAAATAGACGACATCCAAAATCAAGAGATTACTCCGTTTTACCATCACTATGCCTGTCCTCCTTCTTGCAGATTGTTTCCGCAATCGAGACAGAACTTCTGGCCGGGTTTTACTTCATGTTGGCAACGACTGCATTTCAAGCTTAAACCTGTGCCACAGTTGCCACAGAATTTTGTATGACCGGAATTCATATGGTTACAATTTGGGCATGGGCTAGGCATCGGTTGATGACATTGGATACATTCCAATGCGTTCTCCGCATTATCCGCCCCACATGAAGGACATGCATGGTATTTGTCACCACAGTTAGGACAGAATTTGGTTCCCTTTGGCAAGGCATGTCCACAATTGTTGCAATCTGTTGTTGCTACCGATTTTTCGGCTAATGAATTGCCACATTTGCTGCAAAAAGCGCTGTTCTCCTGATTCGGATGATGACACTGCTTACATATACTTACTGCAGGCGTTTCCTTCGTAGACATCACTTTAGACATCTGGGACATCTCGCCACTGAAAGAACCACCCAGACCAACCCCCATGCCCATACCAAGCCCTGCGCCCATGATGTCTGACTGCATGCTTCCTTCATTCTTCGCTGCACCTTCAAGCGTATCAAACGAACGTTCTTGCTGATATGTGTACCCAATAATATCCATCTCAGCTTTGCGTGCCAACGCTTCTCTTAATCGAATGACTGAAGGGTCTTCTTCAGGCAGATTAACATTGTGAATATACAGGTTGATTAACTCAATACCAAATTCTTCAAAAGTAGAAGCTACCGTATCTGCAAAATGTCGTGATATCTCGGCGATATATGCATTGATCTCCAAAACACTTACTTTTCTATGTATTAGATATGATGACAACATGGAGTTAATATTCATGATAATCAACCCACGGAAGTAATTAATCATATTAGCTTGGTTAAACTCAGGCAGCGTTCCCACAAGCTTGACCAAAAATTTTCGTGAATCCGAAATTTTAATTCCCATTTGTCCAAATGTTCTTACGGGAACAATAATATTATACTTGGGATCCTGGATCTGAATCGGATTCGCCGTTCCCCACTTAACATCCAATGCGCTTACTTGATTGACATACCATACTTCTGCTGCAAAAGGTGACTTCCCTCCGAACGGAAGGTTAACGAGACGGTTCAAGATTGGGATATTTGCAGTACTCAACGTATGCCTTCCGGGTCCAAACATATCAAGTGCTCTTCCATCCTTGAAAAGAATTGCTTGTTGAGATTGATTCACAATTAACTGAGTCCATGTTCCCAGTTCAGTCTCGGGATGTTTCCAAGCAAACACATCAGGTGAGCCATCATACTTAATTACGTCAATAATCGCCATGTTTAATTCCTCAATTCAGTATTAGATTACTATAATTTACTATAAAGTTTTTTTGCTAAAACACTGATTCTACACTATTTCCTATATTTAATTATCTTTCATCTACTTGTTCCATGTTTAGGCATTGATATTTTACCATTTCTAACCTTAATACGCACTAACATAGTTCATTTATCATATGATATTTTTCCTATATTGGCATATTCATATTAGTAAAAACCTCTTCCATATGTTCATAGGAAAGAGGTTAACTATATAACTACAAGTTGTGAAAACCAGAATATTAGCTTGAGTATCCACTCTCGATCATAATCAACGTCCCAATTTTGAAACCACTCGCAAAAGCCTCTTTTGAATGTATAGAGTGAACTTGATCCATCATATCAAACAATACCTCGAGTTGTTTAAAGTCATCCTCCGAAAGCTTTCTCTGAAATTTTTCGATAGAAGCTGTAATCTCCTTATGAATAGAACGATACTCCGAATCTTTAGGAACAATATTCTCCTCTGGTCTCAGGTTACCGTAATATAATTCTTCTATTATATTTCCCACATCACAGACCCCTTTCTCTTATACATGTCTGGTACTCTTCTCATGACAATTATATAAGATTGACAGACAATGCTGGGAATTTATGCAATATTCGCATATGATTCTTATAGCTTTCATAGGTTATAGCATTTTGCATGCTTGCTTTGACATAATAATGTAGCGCTTGTTGAGCCCTACCTCGTGAGTATGCTAAGATAATGGACACCTATTTCTACAAAATCCTATAACAAATCAACCGTACAGAAAGGACACTATGAATCCTTCATCACTGTCACCCAAATTACAACAGATCGTTCCGCAACTGGATCTGCGAAGCTGCCTCGTCAGCGTACGCGGTGAGATTATGTACGAACACTACCGCAACCAAGAGGCTGCGACCGATATTGCAAAAATCAATTCATGTACCAAGAGTGTGCTGTCTGCGCTCATCTGTATAGCGATGGATAAAGGCTTGTTGCCAGAGGCATCAACCCCAATCTCCACCTTTTTTCCACAGTTGACATCCGATCCTGATACGCGTAAACCTTCGATCACACTGGAACAACTGCTTACCATGACAGCCGGATTCAACTGGGACGAGTTCGGCGGGCAGAATTCATTCCCTCGCATGACCCGCACCGATCATTGGGTGGATTTTGCATTGGAACAACGCTTAAGCCATGTACCCGGTACATATATGGAGTACAACTCCGGAGTATCACAGATCCTATCCGCTATCCTGATGCAAAATGCAGGTATGAACGTAGCAGAGTTCGCAGAGCGTTATCTTTTTAGCCCGCTCGGAATTACGGATTACGAATGGGAAAGTGATCCTCAAGGTGTACATACCGGCGGATTCGGTCTTAAAATGTTACCCGTAGATCTGTTGAAATTTGGTCAGCTGTTTCTACAACAAGGGATGTGGGAGGGTGAGCCTCTCATTTCAAGTGATCTCATATCCCGTTCGACGCAACCTTTCATTACAGTCACTCCACCGAATCACGGCAGTTATGCTTGGCATTGGTGGGTGGATGTCTATCCGAACGGAAGGTCTGACTCCGAAAATATTGCTGCTGAAGACGACCAACCCAATCTCCATTATTATTACGCGCGAGGATTTGGTGGTCAGTATGTATATATTGTCCCAGAGCTCGAACTTGTTACGGTGTTAACCAATGACAAACGAAAGAAAGAGAAACCTCCGCTGGATGTTTTCCCTCGATTAATTGCCCCTGAGCTATGGAAAATGTTATAAACGCAGGCAGTCCTTCTTTCCTGTTCGATCAATTAACCCCCAACCTTGTGGCCATAACCTGACCATAGGTTGAGGGTTATTCGTCATGCCAAAGCTTCTTCGATAGCAATTGTTATTGGATACGGACCAGACTCTTGATTAGAGAGCACAACCAGTTGTAGGTCATAGTCCGGATACACGGAAGACATGAAAGACACCCCTGGATCAAACCCCATGACATGAAATTTGAAAATCGCTTCTCCCTTGCGGTCAATCCAGATACCCTGCCCATAATACTCTTCATCCTCTTGATGAGCATGTGGAGTTAATAACTGCTGTGTCGACTCTTCATTCAACAATTGGTGACCCAGCAAAGCATCCCAAAACCGAATCATATCCGGTGCCGTAACATAGGCTCCACCATCTGATCCACCTTTGACAGGAATAGAGAACATATTGGTGTTCCAAGAGCCATCTTCATGATCGATATACCCTAAAGCTGTGTTACGCGGGAGCTGATCTGTTACGTAATAACCGGAGTCCTTCATGCCACACCTTTTGAAAATGTGCTCTTCCACAACATCTGTAAACGACAGTCCTGAATGTTGTTCCACGATAAGCCCCAGCACAATAAAACCCGCATTATTATAATGAAAACGTTCACCCGGAGCAGACTTCATTGGCAGATGCTGAAACATGGGCAGAAAGTCACTTAATCGCCGCATCGCGTAGACGGGTCTGTCTTTCCATAATTCTGAAAAGTCATCCATCACTTCTTCATCGAAATAATCCGGAATGCCTGACGTGTGTGTTAACAACTGCTGAATGGTAACTCCTTCGTCCCATAGTGGAAACTCCACATCCAATACATCGTTCAGCTTGGAATCGGCAGACAACTTGCCTGCTTCAATCAGTTGGCATACACTCACTGCCGTGAAGATCTTACATCCAGATGCAATTCCAAAGCGTGTATCCACCTGATTGGCAAGCTCTTCGCTACGATTGGCATAACCACGTTTCATATTCAAAAGGGTTTTCCCGGCTTGCTGGAGTAATACAACACCCGAAAAATTCACGCGTTCCATGACTTCTTCTATTTTTATTGTCAGCTCTACTGCATTCAACATTTTGTTGTTCACCTACTTGTCTATGTATTCATCACATTCTCATTCTTAATTCTTCGTCATATCCTGCATACCTGCCAAATTTTCATAAAAAGAAGGATTACTCCCTTATAAAAGGAAATAACCCTTCTTCAGACAACGTAAGATTAAGTTTGACAAAGCATGCTCAAATGCTGTTCAATCACTTGTTCCACTCGTTTTACCGTAAGTCTATCTCCTCAAAACAACATAGGTTAGCGTAACGCTTGCAGGTCCGAGTTGGGACTTCCTGCACTCTTCTTCTTTTCACGGGGAGCCCTCGTATTGATCAGATAATACAATGTGGCATAGATTGTAGTGATAAACGTGCCAAAAAACAGGCAAAACGCCAGAGACGGACGGCTTACACTTTCGTGCATCAGTTCAATTAGCGTCTCGCGATTCGTCAGTGTATCCCAGCTATTCAGTCGATATACACGTCCAAGCAATACCCCGTAACTTCCCAAAGCACTGCCAACCAGTACAAAGATCCAGGATGCCCAGCGTCCAATTCGGTGATAGATCACTTCCTGAAGCTGATACATCGACAGGAATCCAAGCAGAAGACCAGTCCAGACAAACATTAATAGAACACTTAAGTCGTACCAATACGTGTAGTCCACCCCGTTCCCACCATAATACCGGGAACTTCTCGCTGTCAGATGAACCAGATCCGTAACAATGTAAGAAGAGTTCGGGAAAAATAACAACCACAGCAGACCACTTGCAACTGCAAGCCATGCGGCACCTTTCCATTTCACATCACTTAGAAGATAGGCTGCATAAGAGAACACAAAAGGAATCCAGCCCAAGAACAGATTCCAGATCAGGAAGCGGAAATAACGCTGATCCAGCCAATCTGCGGCTACGTAGTACAAGCCAAGCGTTACTATAGTAACCACACTAAGGAAAATAAATATGCGAATATAATTCAGTTTTCTCAATGATTCTGACCTCACTTGATAAAATTCAATTAGTTTCGAAAATAGCGGATGATTTCTTCTTTATTCTTTTCAACACGCAAATTCAATCCTCGTTTATCCTTTAATCCATACTGCTGTAATTCATGGCCTGGATCAAGCACCAACGGTTTAGTCGCCACATCAACCAGCAAATCCATCGTCAGTTGATAGGTCTCTCGTAACTTGTCCATTGGCAGAGAGGATTCATACCGTTTGATCAGCTCAATCAGACGTTCAGCATACACGAGACGAACCATACTGTCCGCACTCTTCAATTGTCTTGAAGCAAATGCTGTAATGGCCTTAATTATACTTGGTTCTGTCCGATGTTTGGCAATCAACGCAAGTTCATCCACCGCATCCCAATTCATGATAGACAACTCGGAACTTAATTGTTGAATCCGCTCCCCTGTCCATTGTTCCTCTAACTCTTGGGGTACGTCCCATCGCTTATAGTCCGCATACACGCCTTCTCGATGCATCTGTATAGCGCTCCCGTAATGTTTGACGAACAAATCCTTTGCTACACCCCAATCGGTCTCTTCCATCTTAACCACCACCATACCTGTTCCTATTTGTGCGTATACTGCTAACATTACATAAATTTACTACTCTCCAAGCATACTATAGAAGTTGAACTATACATTTGCACGAGAACGCAGAGGACAGAAACAAACTACAGAAGCGAAGCGTTCGCTAAAAGCTTTCTACAAGAAAGCTACTTCGGAAGCATAAGCTTATCACCGGATTTTCACCTTTGTAAAATCGAATTAAAAATCTGGGGATAACAGCGATCGGAAGGTTGTTCTGTCATCGGAGTGGCAAGTGTAAATATTCTTTCGTTCAACTTATATAGAATCATACCATTTACCAAAGGAGAATCAAATTTACAATGAATCCAAATTCGATGCACCCTCAAAATTTAGTACAACCTACATTGAATGCTAATCCAAATGTCACCCCTAACATGAATCATGGCGGCCATGAGATGTTCGATGTGCATGAGATTCTGTCCTCCACCATTAACGTGCTGGATCAATACATGATCTTTCGTACATTTGTGCAGAGCCAGGAACTGATTGGCATTCTCGACCGGCAGTACAATTTCATATTATCCCAGTACAATCTGACAGCAGAGTGTTTTGCATCCGGACAGAAGCCTCATCAAGAGACAGCTACCTATATGATCCCCAACATGGTACCACCGGTATATGGCCTTAAGCCATCAGCACCGAAAAAGCCTAACCAGAGCTTGGCCGATGTAAAGGATGCCGGGATTAGCGGTCATATGCTGGGACTGATCAAGTCACATGCGAGTCTGCTCGGCATGTCCTGTAGCGAGATCACAAATGGGACGGTTCGCCGAGTCATCGCTTCACAGATCCAGCATTTTATCGAGATGGCCTACGAAATTTTCATGTTTCAGAATAACAACGCGTATTATCAAGTACCTCAACTCACTCCAAGTGATACACAACAGATGCTTCAGGCATACATTCCAGCAACCGGGGCACCTCAGATGCCTATTAACAATAAACCACTTCATTAATTAGAAAATAAAGTCCGATTCCCCAGAACAGTCTCTTCAACCCATGCGGGTTTTAGGGGCTGTTCTTTGGTTATTTATAATCATTTCCTGCTTAAGACTCTTGATTTGGTTACCAGAAACTGGTTTAATCAAAGACAAACCCGTACATATTCAACTTACGGATCATACATATAAAATAGGGTGAACTGCCGTTATACGAGAATTCAAATGGCTTTTTCTTCATTAATGGGGAGGTATACAAATGAGATGGAAGCAACCTGCTAAACTTGGTTTACTGGCTATGGCTCTCGGCTGTACTGCCATTGGCGCAATACTCACACCTTCAACAACACTAGCTGCACCTGTCCCCGCTTCCAAAGCGGTGTATCATCAATTCCAAACCTATCGAACAGAAGCAGTAAAGTCCACAGAAAGTCTGGTTAAAGCGCGTAAATACTTGATGAATCATATCGATAAAGTCGACCCTTGGCAGGCCACACTAATGACGCTGCAACTGGAGAACATGCAGAACGTGAAATTGGCTAATATGGACTACCAAATGTATACGGAACAATTTCAACAGGCCATATCTCAAGCCCATGAACAACTTGGTTACGAACAGAAGCTTACATATAGTCGTCTGCTCAAAGAAATTAAAGATCCGACCGTGAAGAAGCTTCTACAGGAAGCATCTGATCTCGGGTTCAAACTGGAAACCAGTGAAGGCTTGTATTACCCCATCATCAATTATGAGATATATCAAAAGTTCAAGCCTTTTGTTAAGGCTGATATTGCTGCGTACATTAATATTATGGCTACCGAGTCCAACCAAATGACAACTTCAGATGGTGGCATTATCATCTCTTGGAACGAATTAATCCAGCGTGCATTGGAGAAAGAAGCCTTTTTGAACAACTTCCCGAATTCCAATCGCACATCAGCAGTGAAGCAAGGGTTATTTGTGGATTATCTGTTTTACGGAAGTGACAACACGCCTGCTTATGATTGGTACACGGATGAAGAAATTCGCACCATGGACCCTGTGGTGAAACAGGCTTACGAGAAAGCTTTGGCTTACCGGGAGCCCGTTACGCAGAGTGTTCTTCTGGACACTATGGAAAAGATTTTACTGGTTCTCAATCAGAATAATGATGAGCTTACACCTGAAGTCAGAGCAATCATTGAACCTGTTCAACAACAATTTGCCCGTGAATAATCAGATGCTGAATCGCAAAATGTGAATGCCAAAAAAGCGGCAATCCTCGTGACAGAGGTTGTCGCTTTTAAGTTTATATATCAAGTCGTTACGTTTGGATCAAAGAGTTTAAGTCACTATTGATGTAAGTTTGTTCGGATTGACGACGAGATACACACCCTCAATCCGCTCTCCGGAAGCGTCCAACTCCAAACAGAGTACCTCGGACAACTGCCCTTCTTTCATCAACGCGAGTTGAAGTTCGCCATTGATCCACATCGGTACCCATTCCCTTTCACGCAATCGTGTAAGGACTCGACGTGAGGTCAGGAGTGCAAGCACACCTTTGTGCACATTCATTGTTCTCATAACCGTATGCACAACGCCACCGCCATCTGCTGTAAATACAGGCTGATCTGCCAGTAACTCCAGCATGGCAGAGACGTCATAACGAAGGAAAGCCGTTGTAAAACGGCTCAGCAATTCACCTTTGGCTATCATATCCGCATCACTCTGCTCGATCGGCGGAAGTCTTTCAGGCAGATTTCGTCTGGCGCGGCTAAAGATTTGACGACAGTTACTCTCCGTTTTGCCCAGCCAATCCGCTATTTCAGAATAATCATATCGGAACGCTTCACGAAGGACAAAAACAGCCCGTTCCATGGGCGATAGACGCTCCAACATGACCAGATAGGCGTAGGAGATCAGCTCTTTTTTCTCCATCGTTTCCTCTGGCATGTTCGCCTCTTCACTGTCACCGATCGGCTCTGGCAGCCACTCACCAACATAACTTTCCCGCTGATTACGAGCGGAATTTAGCAGATTCAAGCTTCGGTTCACAATCAATCTGGCGATGTAGGACTTGGGATTACGAATATCCTGAGCAGACGTACTCTGAATCCCCGCAAAACAATCCTGCACAATATCTTCAGCTTCTACCACACTGCCCAACATGCGGTAAGCTATTGAAAATGCATATTTTTTATAACGAATATACAACTCACCAACGTCCAGAGAAGACACTTCTGGCTCATTGGCATGGAAATTAGAATTCATAAGAAGCCTCCCCTGGCATGGTGCGTGTATTTTTAGTTAAAGCAACCCGGATACATCCCAGTTGTAATCGCAATCCGGTTCCAGTTATTAATCGTGTTAATGGCCAGAATCAGATCCACCAGTTCGGATTCACTGAAATGTTCACGGACCTTATCGTACAACGCAAGTGGTACACCATGTTCCGAGATTCGGGTCACCGCCTCAGCCAGCTCCAGCATAACACGTTCTTGATCCGTGAAGAAAGGCACTTCACGCCACACACTTAGCAAAAGAATATGATCCGCGTAATCTCCCAGTTTCATCAGATCTTTGGCATGCATATCGAGACAAAAAGCGCAGCCATTAATCTGGGACACTCGGATTTTTAACAGCTCATACAATACTTTATTTTCAAATTGCCCGGATATATATTGCTCCATTGCCATCATCGCTTTAAAAGCACCTGGACTCGCTACTCTGTAGTTCGTTCTTAAATTCATTTTTCATTCGCCTCCGTCATTTGGTTTACATACTGTAGACAAATGAAGGCTGGGATCTGTGACATTCTTTGCGAAAATCTTTTTATGCCCACAAGAATAGTTGCTCAACTAACGAATATTCACACTTAGATTCTGATGGCAGGACAACCTCCATGGAGTTAATAATCAGTAATGGAAAAACATACTGAAAGGTTGTTCTCTTTTCTACAATTAACATCTAACGTAAGAAAAATCCGCGTTTTTCCGTATTCATGTACGGTTTTTGCTGTAGCGTTTGTGATTTTAACCAAAAGCAGGTTGGATATATTGATATTTTGACCAAAAGAGTAGTAACATACGGCTAATGAAGTTAACTTTTCTGACATTAAAAAGAGAATCGTTTATCCATATCAGCAAGGAGTGTTTCCTATGATAACTTCCAACGCAAAACATACAATGACCTCCGAATTACCTAGAGGGTGTACGTTCACCGCTGAAGACTGGCATGTATTATCCCAATATTGGTACCCGGTAGCCCAAGCAACCGAAGTAACAGACAAACCCCTGTCTGCTCAATTACTCGATGTGAAGCTGGTTCTCTATCGCAGTAATGATCAGATTGTGGTAGCCAAGGATCTTTGTTTTCACCGCGGGGCCCCACTTAGTAAAGGCTGGGTAGAAAATGGCGAGATTGTCTGCCCTTATCATGGTTTCCGTTATAATTGTGAAGGAAAATGTACCGCAGTACCTGCGCACCCAAGCTCCAAGATCTCGCCTAAGCTCAAACTTATCGTGTACCCGACAGTCGAACGTTATGGCTTGATCTGGACCACTTTGGCGGGAACGGAAGAACAGATCCCCTCCTTCCCTGGATGGGATGATCCGGATTATATCAATATTCTGCCACCCAACTTTGACATTGCTGGTTCCTCTGGACGACAAATGGAGGGATTCCTGGATGTATCCCATTTTGCCTATGTGCATACCGAGACGTTTGGTGATCGAAACAACACCGAAGTCCCCCAATACAAAGTGAAACGCGAAGGTAATGAGTTACTGGCGGAGTATTGGAGTACTGTAAGTAACTATGGCAAAGGGCAAGATCTTGTTGCACCTGAAGGTTTCCAATGGCTGCGTGAGTTTCGAGTGTTCCCACCTTTTGCGGCTTCTCTTACGGTACATTTCCCAGGAGACGACAAGCTGAATATTCTGAATTGTGCTTCGCCAATCTCTGCCCGTTATACACGTTTATTCTGTCCAATCACACGCAACTTTGACAAAGACGCTCCGATTGAAGACACAATCAAGTTCAACTTGCAGGTATTTGAAGAAGACCGCGAGATGGTCGAGTCACAGAAACCGGAGGATCTGCCCCTTGATCTGCATGCCGAGGCCCATATTCCCGCAGACCGTACTTCGATTGCTTATCGTCAATTGTTAACGGAGCTTGGCTTGGGACGAAATTACACATCGTAAATTAAATCATATATAAGTTCAACTAATGAATATTTAATTGAACTTATGTAGGTGTTCTTCAATCTCAGGCAAGCTATCGATGATGGATGTCGCGCCTAAAAAGTCTTGAAGTACTATCCTGCGGTCTCTGGGGAATGGGTTGAAAATTTTCTTAGGAACTCAGGACATCTTATTTGGCCTCTAGGTCCTCATTTAAAATTGTAAGGAACCTCAGACTCGTTATTTCCCAAAATCCCCCGATAAAAACACTTCATACGGCTGTTTATTCTGATATAACGTGTCACAGATTCTTTAGATTTCTGGGCACGCTTCAAACCCTTGATTAAGACGCCTACGATTCGTTAGCACTCCATGCTCCGGACACGTTCAGGTATGCATCGGCTTTCAGCAGGTTTGAAGACAACTTTAATCAACAAAAGAAGCGTTCCTTTGCGGACGCTTCTTTTGTTATACCTAATTTAACTAAAATACTTATGTGTATTAGATAAACCTCGCCTCAGGAACGTCATCTTTCCTCTTGATTATTCGTATTCACAGGAAGCTCTCTATAATACGGACAGCCCGGCTCATGAATAATACGTGGATCAACCCAAGTGCCCCAGTACGGAAGACGGTTCACGTAAGGTTGCATGTTTGGTTGGTTGTTGGGCTGCATGTTTGGTTGTACATTGGGTTGTGTGTTGGGTTGCATGTTTGGCTGTACATTTGGTTGTACATTAGGCATTACGTAAGGCTGATGATTCACATTTGGAGCACTGTTAGAGACAGGAGCAGTTGAAGGCTGGCAATCTGCCGGCGGGCCAATAATCACTGTTTTTTGAATGGGAGCAAGTGCTTCTTGAACTTTTTTCTCATCCAGACAGTACGTATAAGCCAAAAGTTTTGCAGGTGTAAGACGTAAGGTGTCTGAGCCAAATATCGCTTCAGGAACCGGTGCATCAAAGATTGCGAGTAAGTGCGTGTGATCTGCAGTGGCCACTTCATAGTGCCACCAGCCTTGAGGAACGTTAGCCACCTGCCCCGGAGTAATCGGGAAATGAAGAAGCTCGTTGGTAAATGGATTAATGAGGGAAACAACTGCCGCACCGCTGATGCAGTATACCAACTCCGTTGCATTCTGATGCGTATGTGGTTCAACCACATTGCCCGTGTTGAGGAAAATATCCAGTAAAGAAGCATTGCCCAGTGTGTTTAACTGCTTGATGGAAAGAGCGTTAATATAGTTGTTCTCATCCTTCTTGAATAACGGGTTATTGCTCAAATCGTAAGTAAATTCGGTGGTTGGTAAAGTGTAATCCATGTATGAGGTTGCCAAAATAAAACGCCTGCCCTTCGCTCTCGGTTTAGGTCATAACCTATATGCCAGCTTATGCCCAGCGCCCAGATACGTGAGCCCATTTCCGCCAAGTTTTCCTCGCATAACAAATATCCCTGACTCGGACATCCCGAGAGCAGGGCTCATTGGCTATTAAAGTTCTGCTTCGTCGGAGATGTCATCACAACTAATCCCTAATGGAGTACTGTTCAAATTTACACTCTGAAGCCAACTCATTCGCTTGACCATCTCTGGCATTCCCTCGATCAAACCATCAGTTACACTCAAATAACGTAGTTTCTTTAATTTCTCCAGTTCAGGCGGAAGCTCACAAATACCCGAGTACCCTATATCCAGAGTTACGAGTTCGCTCAATTCACCAATCTCGGCTGGAATATGTTTCAGACCAAGATCCGACTTCTCCTTTGGCTTCCATCCGGTCGGAACATGATAAGAACTGCCGCAATAAATTCTAAGCTCTCGAAGTTGTTTCAATTTTCCAATGTCTTGGTGAATACCTTCCAAATCCGCCGTCATGATCTCCAATTCTTCCAATGATGTCAGTTCGAAAAGGGCTGGAGGAAGCGTATAAACATCCTGCTCAAAAATTGTCAAACGTTTCAAGTGCTTTAATTCCCGAATACGTTCCGGAATCTCTTTCAAGTAATGTGAACTAATATTCAGCACATCCGTCTGATGTCTAATCGCATCGTCCAGTAAGCAATGAATGTCTTGATGTCGATCTAATCTAAAAAATAACCCAGTGATTCGCTCCATTAGCTCAATTGCTTCTTCTTGTGTAATATGCATGCCATACATATTCTCATGAGCAACAGTGTAGAAGTAGTCACTTCCATCCTCGTTCAAAAAACAAAGATCATCTGGCATTGAGGGATAACACCAGTCATGAAAGCGGTTGGCTTCCTCCTTGAGGATCTGCCCTGATTCCGGCGTGCAACGATATATGTAATAAATCCCCTCTGAATACATGGCGCCACTTTTCATCATCATTTCTTCCATCGTACTGCTCTCAATCAAATACGGATCCAATCTCCGTAACACTGTAGTAACTCTTTCAGGTGTAGCTTCCTCAGCATACTTTCTATCAACCAGCACAAACCGGTCTGTCTTCTCGATCAATTCGTCAATCAACAGTTCATAGGCCGTTCCTCTTGGATCAGTGTGAAAAGCTACGGCTACCATATGTTCCCCCTCATTACTCATTATTCATCAATCTTCAATCTGCTGTATCATCTGAAACCACTGTGGCATAGGCTGATATCATCAATCCAGTCATTGGAGGCTTATTACATGGCATACGGCCCTGGTTCAGTTTCATCCCCGCAATCTGCGGGTTATCCTTACCCTTATTATCCGTCACCCCCACCGTATCCTTACCCTTATCCCTATCCATACCCGCCCATCGTTCCTGTTCCACTACCATATCCGATCGGTGGTCCTTGGTGGCATGGTGGATATCCCGGCGGTGGTTACCCCGGTGGACACCCTGGTCATTTCCCAGGAGGTGGCTATCCAGGCGGACCTCATGGAGGCGGGCCGGGTGGTCCAGGTGGACACGGAGGACCTCCAGGCGGAGGATTTCACGGACATCGTTTCTTCCAGTGGTAATCATTAAACTCATTCAAAGTACTTGTTCAGATAAAGGAGCTGCTTCGGCAGCTTCTTTATTATTGAAGGAATTGTCTAATCGTGCAGGATTTTAATAGGTGATCTCATCCATCATCTTCAGATTACGGTTCGACATGCTGAGGAGATCCGTGAAGGTAGGTGTAAGGTAATAAACAAAGTCCGGATCGTGCACGTACATAATAATCTGCCCATACGTGCCTTCCGCCGTTGGATCAAAATCGAGCATCAGATACAGTGAACCACCTGCAATTGTTGCAAAAGGAATCCATGGTTTATGGAAAAGGTATGATTTGATCTCCGGGTCCAGCTGGCTGATCTCTTCGGCAGAATAATACTCTTCAAGCTTCTCATCCACTTCACAGAAGTATTGTTTGGTCTCTCGAATCTCTTCCAATGACATCAGATAAAAGGGTGTACATCGGCCCGTCTCGGCATCACCCGGGTACAGTACATGCAACCCGTAGCCACTACCGTCTTTCCTTTGGTAAAAGGCACGAAAATCGCCAGGCAGCCGGACGCCATACTCCTTTTCGAATAGATCCAGACTTTCCTCGGATGCACCTTCCCGATGTTGATATTCTTCAAACAATTGCCGAATCTCTTGATCCTGTATTCTCTCATCTAACAAGTGATTCAACTCGTCCATTAGCACGTTTAATGATACATTCGGCTCCAATCTCACCACACCTCCCCTAACTCAGTTCTTCTCTTCTTGTAGATACTGATGATATTCCCAAAACGCTTCTTCCTCTCCGCCGCCTTCAATTAGAATCATGACTGCGTAAGATAACAAATTAAGCCATTGTTCCATCAATGTCACCTGTTCGTCGGAAATGAGGTTGTTGCTGCGAAGCATGCCTTCGGGTTCAACGGCCCAAGCACGGGCCATATGAGTAATTCCCCATAGACATGCCATGACTTCCCGATCCAGTGAAGGCCGTGCAAGTTCGGACGCCAGAACACGCAGTATCTCCATCAACTCATGAAAATTCTCCTTAATCAAATGTCCACGGAAAGGCCGCAGACTGCCAATAAAACCGTTCTCCATCTTGGGATGACTCAGATCATCATAAGAAAAGGAGTGACATTTTAATAACGTTACAGCCTCTTCACGTTCCATCCCTTCACCCCTTTGCAGGTTGTAATACGACCTTACCAGCGAAGAGGTTCTTCTCCACGCCACAACACATACCGCTCCAACTCACGAAGAGTGCCTGTACCGATCGCGTACTCGTCCATTTCTTTGGAACGAAGATCAAGCACATGCAGCATGCCACCATATGTACCAACTGCCAGCTTGGACTGCTCTGGTGATACAGCGAGAGAATAGATCGTACTACCCACAAAATGACGCCATACTTCCTTACCCTCGCCATTTACACAATATAGATAACCATATGCATCCCCAAGCACCATGCCCGCCTCTATTTCCACTGCTGCATACACTCGTGCATTCTCATCCATCACTGGCCAATCTTCCTTCGTTTCGTTGCCTGCGATTGATTCCAGCGGGACCAGTATCGTGACCCCGTTATAGAAATGACATGCGTTAAACCAGACGTTCTGGTTATTACTGGTGAATGCCGCATAATGAGGGTAGCTCGATTCTGGATAGAGAGAGTATGTCTTGTTCAGCTGGCGGTCCATCACCATATGATTGCTTCCTTGGCTGCCATAGGCAATCCATCTACCATCCCTTGATACAGCTGCATGTCCCATATCTATCTGTGTATCCTCTAGCTCATACTCTTCGATCTCTGCCAGATCGGGATGAAGCAAGGTCACCTGGGCTTGTGTGACGAGATATATCCCGTATCTTGAATGTATGAGTAGTGCTTTGCCTTCATCGATAGGTATAAGTCCTTCAAGTGTCCGTTCGGGATGCTCACAGTCCGCAAGTGATTCAATCCGAGGTAATGCCGACTGTATCCGGGCTTGAATATCTTCCCATTGATATGTCGCTATCTCCTGTCCTTCCAACTTGCGATCTGGCTGACGAATGATACGAATCCCATCCGGTCCTGCAAGCGCAAAGTCAAGTCCATCCGATGAGCAACCTGCAAAAGTATATGGAGAGATCAACTGCCATCCGTGCTGATCCATCGTATATATCTGACTATTCTCCGTGAAAATCCCCGTATTACATACAATCGTTTCCTCGTTCAGATAACCTACAACTTTGACCGCTTGCATGGAAGCCTGAAACGCCTCGTTCAATGGCCACGTCGCTGCGGGTAGCTCATGTCGAAGCACCTCCACATCACCATGGAGATTGGCCTGTCTCACCATATGGAATACTTCAGTACTCATTCCGCTTCTGGAGTCTCCCTCCAACTCGGATTCATCCGGTTGCTCTCCCTGCATACTTCTCCGGACAAATGCATTGACATCCCTTGCATAACGCTTGCCTTCATTGCGCCATTGTTCCGCAATGTCTTCCTTTAACCAACTCATAGGTGTCCCTCCACTCTGCCCCTATTCATATGCCGTACAATGATGTGCCTGCAAGAACATACTGATTTCGTTATCCGTCGCCTCCTCCGCACCATTCTTTTCTTCATAGAACAGGGCAACTTCTCTCCCAGCTGCATAGTTAAATCGTAAATATCCTCCCATCGACACCATGAACATCTTGCACATGTACTCATTCTCCAACACAGCATCCCACTTAAATTCTGTTTTGCATGTATCGGCGAGTTCCTTCATGGAGCTTCCCTGTTCCGTCCCTGAAAAATGGTAAAACGTATGTTTCCGCAGCTCATTCCACGGCTCAAAGTAAAGTGGCGTTATTGGTTTATCCTGATGGTAATACCCACAATAGATCCGGTCCAGCGTTTCGCCAAATTCAGTCTCCGAGCATGTCCATAAGGTGATATTTTCATCATGACGCGGTAGCCACAACAGCCCCTCAACTTCCGGATGAACAGCAAGGAAATCTCCATCTACAGAACTGCCGATGGAGATGCACTGCTCAAGTTGATGCTGACTTATAGGCGAATCATCCGTATGTATCCAAAAATCATATTCAACAAAAGGCTTCAACACTTCTGGGTCCGGTCTCTGCACATTCATCCACCCCGTATATGTACCTTCCCCGTAGTGCTCAATCCAGGTGCGGTATGATAAAGGTAGCGAGATGCCGTGCTGTTGTTCAAAGTGATCCAGTTCCTCTGTTGGAACCGGCTTAAGTACACGGGATACAATATACATTTGTCGACATCTCCCATCTCAGTTTGGTTCATTCGTTTTCAGGATCTAAGCCAGTTCTTCCTGTACAATTTCAGTCCATACTCCTTTACGATTCAGAATGCGAACGGCAAAGGCATCATATCCATCACGCTTGACCTGATCAAAATGCATGCGCTCTCCCGTAATCAGTTCATATGCCCCATTTTCATCTACATCTTCGCCAAACTCTTCATCCCAAGGCACATTGTAGTAAGCCGTCAACTCTACTTCAAATATGTCCTCACCTTCAACATCCAGGTAAGGACGAAGGGGTCTGTCATGTAGTGCGTCTTCCGAATAGGTCTCACATAACATAGCATCATAGCCGTGCTTGGCGGTATCAATGAGCAGATAGCGCTCACCCGTGACCGTATGCTCCGCATATACAAGAAGAGGTGTCGAATCATGCCAGGTAATCAGATCATCTTCAGTCAAGTCACCATAATAAAAAATATGGAATTTATCATGACCATCACTCATTTGAAGTTTGCCTTTCCACTCCACTTCATCGGACTTTATGTTCTCTTCCTTCCTAATTAATCCTTCCAGATAAGCAGGTCCGTGTTGTACACCATACTCATTCATCATCTCGCCTCCGATTTGTTCATTCGAATGGTAACCACTTTGTGTTCCTCATCCACCGTCAGTTTCACATCGATGTTCAGCTTGTCACGGAATAACGCCGTAATATTGATATACGGATCGCGGGCAGCTTCGCTACTACCGCCACTATTACGGCTCATTCCCTGATGAATGATGGATTCTACCAGCTGTTTATCTCCCTTGCCGGTGTTATTGTAGGTGTAGATCACCTGCCCATCCTGATCATACAGATTCAAAACCGTTGTGAAATCATTGGCGTTCTCATACTGTCTCTCGGTCTGTACATAGTTGTGATCTGTACGTTGATAGTTTACAGTACCAGCCAGATACGGATTGTCCCCGCCTGGCTTCACATCATACTCCTTATAGGCCAGATTAAACAGGTATTGGATATGATTCATATCAATTCGGTAATAAAACTGACGGTTATCTTCCTCTTTGTCCATCGCTGCAAAACTGTTAATCAGCGGCCAGGCCCCATAGGACTTCCCATTAACATCAACGGCCAGAGCATAGTCAGATAATACTGTCTCTTTTTGAAATACACCAAATGTCTGTAAAATAAAATAAGCCGGAATCATCAACATACCCAGAATGACTGCAAAAATAGTAAGTTTAACTCGTAGTTTCATTTCTTCTCTCCTTGCGGCTTTAACTCTTCAATTTCAGTCTCATCCAGTCTTGTGCTGAAGCTTCGACAGTGTACGCACAACTACATCCCTGTTCTTCGCATCCTTGATATAAGAAGGAATACTATGTGAAGCCGTTCGTATAGGCATATTTCCGTATTTTACACGCAGGTCTGCGGAGACATAAGCGATGAGATAATTCAGATGCTCCCGATTCACAGCCCAAATTATTTTTCCTCTGAAATTATCCAGGAAGTATAATTCCAGCCCGAACACAGGATCTTTCCCTGCACAAATCTCGGAAAAACACCTTTGGTATGTCGGCTTGGCGTGTAATTCAACCTGATTCACAGAACTACAATGCGGACATTCCACATGCGTCGATCGGTGAGACGTCTTCTTCTCGTCTGTGACTTCCACGTTAAACCAACGTTCACATACAGCACAATTCCCCTTGGCTTTATATTGATATACTGGTTCTTCAAAAGCTTGAGCGTAACATTCGTAACACTTCCATCCCAGTTGACCATTCCGTTGATCAATCGAAGCGTGCCCACCGCATTTGGGACATTTCACATCAATCCGCTCTCCCCGTCGAAGGACCGAATAGAAACTATACTTATACGCACCTTCATCTTCGAAACGTTTCATCCTGTATCCACCTTTCTTCTAAAACTACGACATACACAGCGTCAAAATACTCAACATTTACCAATCCATCTCTCTAAAATTATATGAAACTCCGTTGCTCAGCACAACAATTGAAGACAGATTGTTGGAAATGCCTCTAATACGACATACCCAAGTGTGTGCCTCATCACACCCGTCTCCACCTCGATAACGTAATCTATAACTAAATAACTACTGAAATGAAAGAAAACCTGCTTTTTAGATTGTGAAAAACATCACTTGAGTAAAGGTTGTGCAACTATGTTCTCCTTACTGAATGTATACAAATGGTCACTCGTATTTGCTATATTCACAGCAACTCTCTCTCACTGTAGTTCAACCGACACGGTTAAACCTGTTCACCACGATGAAGTCTCCTCCTCCTCCTCTGCGATCAGTCAACCCCCGGTGGACCCGATCATTCGCAGAGAAGGTACTACGGTATATATTGAAATGACGGCCCAGGTTACAGATGTCGAAATCTCCAAAGGAGTGATATACAACGCTTGGACATTTAATGGTACCGTCCCCGGACCCGTCCTACGAGTGACCGAGGGAGATACCATGGTGTTCACGTTGAAAAATAAAGATTCCAGCCTGCCTCACTCCATGGATTTTCACGCTGTACATGCTGCTCCCAGCAGCAAATTTATTGATGTTATGCCAGGCAAGGAAGGTACGTTCACCTATCCAACCTCCTCACCCGGTGTATTCATGTATCACTGTGGAACTAAACCGGTTCTTGCCCATATCGCAAACGGGATGTACGGCATGATTATTGTTGATCCCAAAGCAGGATACCCTTCCGATCACTTGGTAGACCGTGAGTATACTCTTGTTCAGAGTGAATGGTATAAAGAGCATGATTATGAAGCTTTTTTGAACGGGGAACCGGATTATGTCGTATTTAACGGCAATGATTATGGATTAATAAAACATCCCCTGTTAGCCAAAGTAGGAGATACGGTGCGAATCTATGTCAGTAATGCAGGACCCAATGAAGTCTCATCCTTCCACGTTGTGGGTACCATTATGGACCGTGTGTATACCGATGGGAATCCACGCAACATCCAGTATGGAATACAGACGGTTATGCTTCCCGCAAGTGGTGGAGCTGTCGTAGAGTTCACCGTGACCGAAGAAGGTGATTATGCGATTGTAACCCATCAGTTCAACCATGTAGCCAAAGGAGCTGCCGCTGTTCTGCGTGTGACCAAGGATGGAACTGATCATGGTGGACCCGCGATGTCTCACTGAGACATGACAATAGATAATGGCTATACCTATCCTGAACCATTCGAGGTGATTAAACGATGATCTGTACACACGAAGCGAAGGATGCCTGTTTCTCCAAAGTATCTCTGTTCCAGCATCTTGATCCATCCGAAGCTGTCTTGTTGATCTCCCTTCTGCATACCCGCAAATATAACAAAGGCGAAGTTGTCGTCCAGGAGGGAGAACGCTCAGATACGCTTTATGTGGTTCATCAGGGAGGTGTGAAGTTATCCAAATACAATGAAAATGGCAAGGAACATATTATTCGGTTTCTGTTTCCCGGTGATTTCTTCGGACAAGATTCCCTGTTACACCAAAAACCACATGTCGCAAACGCCGAAGTTCTGGAGCCTTCGGCCATCTGCTCTATCAGCAAGCATGACTTTGACCAATTACTTGAACACGATCCGAAGCTTGCTTATCATTTCCTGCTTGCCATTACCAAGCTGCTCCGTGAAACAGATGAATGGAACAGCTCGCTAAGTGCGATGACAACGGAACAGAAGATTGCCAAGTTGCTTTTGTATTTCCATACCCGAAATCATGCAAAACATGAGATCCGCTTGCCTGTATTCAAAAAAGATATGGCTCTGTTACTCGGGATCACACCCGAAACACTTAGTCGTAAACTTGCCATGATGCAAACTCAGGGACTGCTTCAGGTTACAGGAAACTGCATCCTTATTCTGCAATTGGAGCAGCTTAGGGAAAAAATTGAATCGCCTGCCCGAAGCCAATGAACTGGGTAAGAAAGCTTGTGGATGCGAGGAAGCTGTTTTGGCAAAAAAGAGTATCCGATCAGAAACCACTCTGTTCGGATACTCTTTTTATATAAATTCAACCAATAGATCGGAAGCTTGTTCTGTCATCTACAGATCCAGCAACAGCGACACAAGCAATCCCATAGATGCAATCAAACCCACAATTGGCCCACCCTCTTCAAAGGCTTCCGGCATCATCGTCGAGCAGATCATGGCAATGATTCCGCCACCTGCAAATGCACCAATCGCTGCACCCATCTCCTCTGGAAGCTGCTCCAGAAACAGATATCCACCCAGTGCTGCAATCGCGGAGATCAATAGTACACTAAGCCACATTAATATGATTTTGCCACGACTGTATTTGCCCTGTAGTCCAACCGTACTGGACAGACCTTCAGGAATGTTGCTGACAAAGATCGATACTACCAGGACCACACTGACACCGTTACCGGCCAGTAAGCTGGCACCAAGCATGATGGATTCCGGGATAGCATCCATTACTGTTCCTGCAAAGATCCCAAGCCCGCTTTGGTTCGAGTCTCCCGAATTTGCCGAACGTTTACGCCCTGCCCCTCCCTTTGCAGAAACGAGCAGGTCAAACAAGGTATACACGACGGCACCCGCCGTAAATCCAATGGCTGTAGGTATTATTCCTCCATCATTCAGCGCATCTCCGAGAAGTTCAAAGGTCGCTGCACCAATTAATGTTCCTGTCCCAAAAGCCATGATCCAGCCAATAACTCGTTTGGGAATCTTCAGAAACAAGGCTGCGAGTGCGCCAATGACAACCGCTGAGGCAGAGATGCCGCCCCACATGAATGCAGTCCACATCCGGGCCGACCCCTCTCTTGTTCAATCATATTCTATCATTCCATTAACCCAGGTTGAGTAATCAAAAACAGTGATGTGGCTTTACGGTGATCTATATCACCTGATGTGTTCAAAAATCACGTTATGATGAAATGATGTCGTCGTTCAGAACTATGAACACAGAGAGGAGAGATTCTCATGAGTAGGGTAAACAAAGATACAACAACGGAGTTTCTACAACAGTTCCCCATCTTCCAGGACCTTAGCCCCGAGGAATTAAAGCAAGTCGAAGATATCGCCATTTCCAGAAGTATTCAGAAGAAATCGGTTATTTTCAGCGAAGGAAGCGAAAAAGAAGCTGTCTTTTTCATCCGTACCGGCATTGTAAAGGCTTATAAAACCGATGAGAACGGGCATGAACAGATTGTCTCTTTCCTCAAAACAGGAGATATGTTCCCACACACCGGCTTTTTTAATGCGCACCCTTACCCGGCCACCGCAGAAGCCATTACCCCTACCGAACTACTAGCCATACCTGTCCGACTTTTCGAACGATTAATGCTGAGCACACCTTCAATTGCGATCAAAATTATGCGTGTGCTCGGTGATAAAATAAGAGAATTACAGGATAAATTGCAGGTGCTCTCTGGTCAGGATGTACGCAATCGTGTACTTTCCTTCCTTCTCATGCTTGCAGATCAGCACGGACAAATGCATGGAGACCAGATTATCATCAACCTGCCCATGACACATCAGGAGTTTGCCAATTCTATTGGTACAACAAGGGAAACAGCGAATCGGCTTTTAAACCAGCTTACAAAAGAGAATTTGCTCGAAGTGGATCGCAGCCGGATCATCATTCATGATTTGCAAGCTTTGAAGGAACAAAGGGATACGTGACCACCCTGCACCCAGCTACACTGTTTTCTCCCACGCTATTACATTAAACTGTGTGTGCACAAAGAGACCTTAACGACCGTAATCAATGTTAAGGTCTCTTTCGCATTCACAATTAGCAATATGCGTATCAGGATATTGTTAGCTTTGGCTTGCCCATGGCAATATTTCCATACAGGATTCTGACTCAAATAAGGCGAGACTATGACATTAAAAAATGTGTGAGCAGGCTCACACAGCCCCCCCTTCACGTTTTCTATAATCAAATTGCAACACCACACTATCCCTATTTGGAGGAATGACACATGAACACATACGCAGCAACCATTAATGCCACGGAGTATCCACCGCATTTGAAACATAAAGTTATTTTCGAAACGTTTGATCATTTGCGACCACAGGAATCCATGTTGCTTATTAACGATCACGATCCAAAGCCTCTTCGATTCCAGTTTCAATCCACACATCCCGATGGCTTCAACTGGGAGTATATTGAGCAGGGTCCTACAACCTTCCAAGTCAAAATCAGTAAATTATAGATTGGAGCTGAACGGCTATGGCGCACGTTGAAATCATTGACGATACTACACTTCGCATCACGCTACGGCTGGAAGACGCCACAACCATGGTTCAATTGGCACAGCGTGAGCAAGCGGAATATGCGCAAGAGATTATCACCATTTACGAAAAAATGCCTGTGTTCGAATATACTCATTTCTGTTTTTACGCCTATGACAGTGCAAGACTTTTTGAGCGTTTGCTCGGCATGGACCCCAAAGCCTATCTGTCCTTCTCCCTCGATGCGCCGGAGTCATTCTTCTATGCGCTGTACGGTGGAATGGCCGCCCTGTATGAATCATCTCTGCAGTTGGTACAGCAGGCGGATGTAGCTAGTGCAGGATCGGATGTGAACGCACATGTCTCCATCTGATGTCCATATTGTCGAATTGGATGTGCGTCCTCATCTAAGTAAAAAGTTAGAGCCGTTTCAACTGATCATGGACACGGTCAAAGGCCTTCGACATGAAGATGTCTTTGTACTCCATGCTCCATTCAAACCAACGCCCCTGCTCGGTATTCTCAAGATGAAAGGATACTCCAGCACATCGGAACGAAAAGGTTCAGATCACTGGGTTACCACGTTTGTGCACAAAAAAAATAAAACCGGTGCCAAAGCATTATCTGCAATGGTTTTATCTGGATCGGAAGTCGATTCTGAGCCCGGTTCAGACGAAGAATCAGCTTCATGCAAAGGCCATCCGGAGGAGCAAGCTGTTGCGATTGAAAACTTTGAATCTCTACAGACGCCCACCGTTATACTGGACAATCGCGGATTGGAACCGCCACAACCCATGATGCGAACACTTGCCGCACTGGAACGTTGCAATCCTGGGGAAGTCGTACTGATTCATAATGACCGTGTGCCAGTCTTCTTGATTGAAGAGTTAAACAATCTCGGTTGCCCCTTCACGGTTGAGGATCAAGCCGATGGTACGGCCAAAGTGAGAATTGAAAAAGGGTAAGGAGGCAAAGGCCATGTCCAGGTTGCCGTTTCTTTTTATCATCACGGGCATCTTTGGATTTGTAATGTATCACGCATTCTCCCTGCTCTCGCTGACAGGCTGGCTTGGTGATGAACTCAGAGGACCCGAAGGCTGGTTTCATGCCCATCTGTTTGTGCTCGGGTGGGCAACCATGCTGGCTATGGGTGCCGTTTATCAGTTGATACATGTTATTTTGCAATCCAATATCTACAGTCTGTTTCTTGGTTATTGTCATTATTTCTTGTTCAGTATCGGAATCGTGGGCATGTTATACGGCTTCATCCGTGCAGATGTCATCTGGATTGCGGGTTCTGCTACACTCGCGCTCTCGGGCATTCTGTTGTTCGGATGGAATATGGCCGTTACCCTCTTCCGTGCCTCACAGTGGAATCCGGTAACAATCAGTGCAGCGTGTTCCTGTCTTTATCTGGTTCTTACCGGGCTATCCGGTATGCTGATGGGTCTGAATTTTGCCTTTGGTGATTGGAATGGTCTGCATGAACGATTATTCGGTGCACATATCTGGATGGGAACCTTCGGCTGGTTTGGCATGTTAATTACCGGCTTCAGTTACAAAATGCTGCCCATGTTCTACCTGTCCCACGATTATTCCATTCGACTGCAAAAAGTGGTCCTGGTTCTGTGGAATGCAGCTGTAGTTACAGGTGTTGTCGCATTTCTGACAGGTATCAAGGGAGGATTGCTCTGGCTTGCGCTCTTACTTCTAACCGCCGCCCTTCTCTTCTATGTGTATCACTTGGAGCAAATTCAGGAGAAACGGCACAAAAGTAACCCAGGTCCGGGCATTCGCTGGTCTGTCTATGTAAGTCGTGCGTTTGCTGTATATGCTGTTGCACTACTGATCTATTCCTCGCAAGGGACTGAGTTGCTGCTCCATCCACGTGTTGTTCTGCTGTCTGGATGGGTATATCTCGGGGGCTGGGTGTCTCTCACCATACTTGGTTATGCCTCCAAAATCGTGCCTTTTCTATGGTGGACCCACAAATATGGCAAGCAGGCCGGCAGACCCGGAACACCGCTGATGGCAGGTATGTTGAATGAACGGTATGTCAATTGGGGTATGCTCGCCATGGTCGCTGGAAGCCTTTTGCTTGTCAGTGGAATTCTGATTAATCTGGCTGAGGTCATGATGGTTGGAGGAACGATACTGTCTCTTGTCTCCATCGTTTATATAACAAATATTGCTTTGGTATTCAGACGTTAATGTTAATAAAATGGACTGGAGAGTGAACATGATGGAACAAACCACGCATTTGCTGGAATGTCTCAAGGAAGTATATGACCCTGAATTAGGTGTCAATATCGTTGACCTGGGTCTGGTGTATGAAGTAAGGGAAGAGCCTGAACGGGTACATGTACGGATGACGCTGACTACACCAGGTTGCCCGCTGCACGATACAATTGTCGGTGCGGTGAAATGGGTTTTGCAGGAAAATACAAATAAGACCGATATTGATGTTCAAGTCGTGTGGGAGCCACAATGGTCTCCACAGCTGATGTCAAATGAAGCCAAGGAAATGCTGGGATACTTCTAGGCAGAATGAACAGTGACCGGATGAATGAACAAATTGCTGCCGGAATACGAAAAAGCATACTTAAGATCTGATGTTCTCTCAGACCCAGGTATGCTTTTTGTTTACGATGGGAACCACACTTGATCAAGGTATTCTTGAATAAAAATAAATAAGGAAACTCCAGAATAGAGTTCCCCTTATATTAGTGCCGATCAGTGAATCATTATATCGATTCCTTGATATTAGATCTTAGATGTCCTTTGCATAGGATGCTGCTGGCACTTTGTTTAACACCACGAACAAACGAACCTCCTGATCTCCTGTATTTTGGAATGCGAACTCGACCTCACCGCCACAATGGATCACATCCTCTTGTTTCACCGCTTGTTCTTTTCCATCCAGAATAAGTGTGCCTGTGCCTTCGACTACTAGCAGAATAACGTCTGTGCCCGGATGTTTATGAACGGGAAGCTGCTGACCTGGCAGAAAATGAAGGACAAAGGTCACTCCACCACCCTGTTGGAATAAAACTCGTTTCGTGAAACGGTCCTCACTGAATGTTTTGACTTCTTGCAATGACGTAATACTCATGATAATCGTCCTCCTCGATAATATAATCTGTGAATACATTCATCATATCGCAAGAAAACCCGCGTTTCCTTGATCTGAATCAAGAAAATACGGGCAATGAACAAATCATGGGTCGGTCCTCATGACCGTTTGTTTCTAAGATGGTTACACCATCATTTTGCGCAGAGAAGCGATATATCTCGAACGTATAATGATAAAATAAAACGTCTGTGCAAGTACAAAGGCACCAAATACAGTCAACACGGGCATCGTATAATTGGTAATACCGAATTCAGTCAGGAATGGCTTAACCACCACCAAAGTTTCAATGATAGCTACTCCGATCGGTAAAAAGAACAGGATAGCAATCTGAACGGTGGATGATCGTTTCATTTCCTGGAAACTGAGACCCATTTTTGAAAGAGAATGCACCATCCTTCCATCCGCTTCAAGATCGGTATGCAGTCTGAAATACAAAAAGCTTGCGGAAGAGATCGAGAAGATTAATCCGATAAATATGCCCAGGAAGGTAAATAGTGCTGTACCCTGTCTGAATCTTTCAAAATCACCGTACCGCGTAGTCAGATATCCAGACTGGTTATCCGTTGAAGCGTTGCTGCTTCGGATGGAATCCGCGGAGGATAGAAGCTGATCGCTAACCATGGCTTCCGAAGAGTGGCGATCAGGTACAGCATGACCCCATGCAGGAATCTGATACAGGTATTTACCAGATATCATATTATCTTTGATCTGTTGGGCAATCTCTTCATACTTCTCATCCGGTAGGACAACTACACCTGTAGCATAGAGTAGGGTTCCAAACTGTGGATCGATATCTGTATCCGTAACCCTAACTTCCAGCGGACTAGCATTCAGAGTCAACGTCAACTTGTCTCCCTTCGCATAATCACGAAATCTGTTGCGCTTTATCTGATCCTGACCCTTCTCATTGCGGGTATCCACAAATACAGCGGACCCGGTATCCAATTGGAACATCTTTCTCCCTTGTGTCAGATTGTATTGGTTGTATTGACTAAGCGGCATAACCGAGACAGCACTCTGATCTGCATCAGACCAGAAATATTCAATATAGACTTGCTGATAATCCAAGCCTGCGGCTTCAAGTTTCGAATCAATAGCGCTCATATCCAATTGCTCTGTTGGTCTGAATACGTTGTATTGAATTGCAAAATCGTTGTTTGTAAACTGTTCCCGGTTCTCCTGATCCAGTGACAAAATTACAACTGCACTCATTGAAGCAATCGCAATCACCACGGTCACCATAAAGAGCATGCGGGCATTATCCTTCATTTTATAACTCATCTCTGAGATCCACAACAGACGTGTACCATGCCATACGGTTTTACGATTACGCTTCAATAAACGGATGATGAGCACGGAAAGTTGTGAATAGAAAAAATACGTCCCGGCTATCCCTGTTATTGCTGCAAGCATGATTGTTCCGCCATTTAACCCGTTACGGAGTACCACAAAACCTACTGTAAGTAATGCAAAACCCAGAAGTGAGAAGAACCATGAAGCTTTGGGCTCTTTTTTAGGTTTGTTGGTTCCCGTCAAAAGTTCTAACGTCCGTTTGTTTCCGATAAAAACCAATGTGAAAAGTGAAATGCAGAAAAATAATAACAGAAAGGCCACGATCGTAATCAGAATCGCTTTCACGGGAAAATAAAAGGGCAGATCATCCATCCCGATAAAACGAGTGGTTAACATCAGGAACAACTTGGACAACAACATACCTCCGCCGATACCGGCAATAATGGACAGGCAGCCGATGAACATGTTTTCCAAAATGACCAATCTCCGAATCTGTGCGGGTTCTGCACCAAGTATGGTCAGAATGCCAAACTCTTTACTCCGTGATTTGAGAAAAGCACTGATGGAATACATAACAAAGAAAAATGCAAACACATACACAATAACCGAAGCGATCTGCATCCCCGTAGCGGTTGTGTCGCCCATTGGCAACTCTGCCACATATGGATGATAGATAAATACCGCATACGCGAAGTAAATCATGACCATAAACACACTACTTAGAAAAAAAGCAATATACGCTCGCCCGTTCCGGCGAATGTTATTAAACGCGAACTGAGGAAAGCTCATGTGAATTCCCTCCCCAGAAGGATAAAGTATCAATGATCCGCTGGAAAAACGTCTGTCGATTATCTCCGCGGTGTACCTCGGCTGCCAGTTTTCCATCCTTGATGAACACGATACGGTTGCAATAACTTGCCGCAAGCGGGTCATGTGTGACCAACATAATGGTTGTTTTCTCCTGCTGGTTCATCTGTTCAAGTGACTCCATGACCGCTTGGGATGACGTAGAATCCAGGGCACCGGTGGGTTCATCCGCCAAAACAATCGAAGGCATATTGATCATGGATCTCGCAATGGCTGTTCGTTGTCGCTGTCCACCCGAAATTTCGTAGACTCGTTTATCCAGAATATGATCAATCCCAAGCTTCGCTGTAATGCGATGTAGTCTGCTCTCCATCTCCTTCAGTTTGACCTTGTCCAGTGTCAATGGAAGTACAATATTCTCAGCAACAGTCAACGTGTCCAACAGATTGAAATCCTGAAAGACAAATCCGAGTTCCCGACGTCGGAACATGGCAAGTTCTTTCTTTTTCATATCAAACGGGTTCATGCCATTAATCAGCACCTTGCCCGAGCTGGGTTCATCAATGGTGGAGACCATGTTTAACAATGTGGTTTTGCCACTGCCCGACGGGCCCATAATACCCACAAATTCACCTTGTTTGATTGTCAGATGAATATCACTAAGGGCTTGAGTCTGCACTTTGCCCTGATATACTTTGTTCAGTCCTGATACCTGTAACATTTCCATGCGTAATTCCCTCCTAATCCGTCATTCTTTATACGTTAATTCTATTCTTATCCTAACTGACCTCCCGTAACGGTGCTATCGAATTACCTTAAACTTCCCTTACAACGCGTTTAAGGTTCTGTTCCCCTGCCTTCTCTATCACACTTCTGTCCATTAAAAAAAGCACCTCGCCCATGGGCAAAGCGCTCTTTACTTCGGATATTTCGAATGAATCCAGCTGAATCTGACCAACGTTCCCTCATTTGGCTCCGAAAACAACTCCACACGGTTATCCAGGCGGGCACTGATCTCACGAACCAGATATAATCCCATTCCAGTAGATTCGTGATATTGTCTGCCCCGTTCACCTGTAAAATAGGGATTGAATACGCGATGAATATCCTCAGACGAGATGCCGATTCCCTCATCCTGAATGTCCAGGATTGTACGCTCTTCCTGTTTATAGCCGATAATGATCACTTTTTTGCCTGATTTGCTATCGGAATAGTTCACGGCATTGGTCAAAATCTGGGTGAACATGAACCGCAGCCACTTGGAATCACTGTAGATCTGAAGGTCGCCCTCCATACGGATATCCGGCGTAATGCCTCTGCGAATAAACAAACGTCGGTTCTCTGCAATGCTACTCCGAAGCACCTCATGCAGAGACAACAGCTCCACACGAAAATCCCCTTCGAACTGTTCAAGCCTTGATGAATGCAAGACCATTTCAAGTCCTTTGCGCATTTTATCCAGCTCATCCTGAATACTGCCCGCCGTCTCATCTTCTACATCTTCCAAGGTCAGTTGGATAATGGACAACGGGGTCTTCATCTGATGAACCCAGCGATTCATGAATACCACCTGCTGATCCTTGCTAGTACGTAACTGACCCATCTCGTTCTGCCGATTACGCTCCAGTTCATGTAATAATTCCTGGATGGCTTCCGCCACACCCGAATTTCCAAGCGCTTGGAAAGGCTCGTTTACCAGTTTGCGTGGTTGTTGAAGTAGACGGTAATATGCTCGCAACTGGAAGTAACGAGTGACCAGATAAACCATCAATACCACGATACTGATCAGCATGCCATAAAGGACAATCTTCATCGGACGGCCCTCACCAGAGAGCCAGTAGACACACGGAACGAGCAGCATCTGTAACACATAAAATCCGACTAACATCAGGTGGTCTTTCAGGAAAAGTCTCATTTCCCTTTCCCCTGTGCGGATGAATCCAGATCCAACACACGATAACCCGCTCCGCGAACCGTCTCCAAAATCTCTTCTGCACCCAGCTCCTTCAACTTCCGGCGAACACGTGTAATATAGACATTCAACGTATTATCATCAATAAAATGCTGATCTTCCCACATCTGTTCTAACAATTTTTCTCGGCTGACAACTCGCCCTGCCTTCGCCATCAGCGCTTCCACCAGTATCGCTTCCTTCTGTGTCAGCTCGGTAGAACGCTCATCATATTCCAATACAAATCGCTCAGGATAAAGGATCATGGGACCGTTCTTCACCTTCACTTCCTGTTGAACAGCAGCGTAAGAACCATAGGCTCTGCGCAGCTGACTACGGACTTTGGCAAGAACAACTTCATATTGAAAAGGTTTTGTAATATAATCATCCGCTCCATGTTCCAACGCCATAATCTGATCCATACCACTATCACGAGCCGATATGAATAAAATGGGACATATGGAATGTGTGCGTATCTGCCTGCACCAGTAGTATCCATCATATTGAGGCAAATTCACATCCATCAGCACAAGGTCCGGCTTCACTTCCACAAATTCATCCAGTACATGACGAAAATCATCTGTGACCTGTACCCGGAATCCATTTCGGGTCAGATAAGCCGCCAGTAATCCTGCTAACTTGGCATCATCTTCAACCAACAATATCGACTGCATCGTTAACCCTCTTTCCGTTTCCTGACGTCAGTGTATCACATCTAGTTACCCATTCTAGTCGGAAACGGCTTGAAAATAAAGGTTTAGACCACGAGACGTCCCCTCTTCTCTGCCAACCCAATGATAGCTTCCACCCCTGAGTTAAACTCAAGAAAGTCCTGCTCGACCCCATCGCTGAAAATAACACCATCCTCTGGCATCTGGGATACAATGTGCAGTGGTTGCTTTGAATGGATCTGTCCAAACACGAGATTGGCCGCAGTCGTCCGGCTCGGGAACGGTTCACGTACTGAAAAATATAAATAAGGCGCATCCCAGTTAAAATGATTCAGCTCTTGCCTGCTTCCATGAATGGATGCCGATGCTGTAGCGACCTCTGCTTCAGAATTCATGTTCTGCCATGCAGCGGAGCCTACAATTCCGGTGGCTCCCGCCAGCACACTTTTGAACCAGCCTGTCGATCCCATGCCTGTGGATACAATAATACCACTAGAGGATTGTTGTTCTGTCGATGTACCCAAACGCACTTCATAACGCGCCGACACATGTGTCTTCCGACCAATGAACAGATCATTGACACCATATAGATACTGTCCATCATTGAGTTCCACTTTGGCGAGAGTGACTTCTTTCAAGGTTCGTTGCTTTCGAATGACATCAGGAACAATGAAGCTCAGATCCTCCACGGTAAAAGGTAATAACACGCCATCCCAACGCATCGGGTCCGGATTCACACCGATGAGCGGCTGCTCGGTTACGTATTTGAGGGTGTTGGCTACAAGCCCATCCTGTCCAACCACGACCACGATATCCTGCTCTCCAAAGATAAAATTGGGTACATGTTCGCGATCAATCGTCTGAACGCGGCCCAATTGACCCAGTTGCTGCTGTGCCTGCTGCACAGATAGCCGATAACGACGGTCTTCCTCCATATAATCACTGAAGTCTGCGCCCAGACGTTCAATATAGAACTGAGCTTGCTGCACCGTGTTATATCGAACCACCAGCTCTTCCAGTCGGGTCCGGCGTTTCACCAGAATCAGCTTGTGTTCACTCATCCGATCATCTGCCGTGGCCTGCTGACGTACTGATTTCCCTGCCTGCTCTGCTTGCTCTCTTCTTCCTAATCTCATCTCGCTCGACCTCCCTGATCTCTGCCTGGCGCAGGAGACATCAATCCCTGCAACAGATCTGGAGAGATATTAAGTTGCCCAATCTTGCCAGCATTTTCAGCCAGTTCCTGGAATGCAAGTGCGATCAGCTTATCAGAATTCATGCCCATATTCGCCATTGCTTGCAATACATTCGGCTGTACATTTTGCAATGAGTTCATCACGGCAGCAATCTCATACGCTTTGGCATCTGCCTCGGCATTGTGATTGGCAATGGTTAACTCAATCAGTTGCTGCTTCCGTTCCTCCATTGCTGTATTAAACTGAAGCTGCTCCTGCTCCATCTCGTTTTGTTTCTGTTTCACCGAGCGTTCTGTCTGCAATTGGGTCTCACGAATTTGCTGTTTCTTCGTCTCTACGGCAATTTCGGTGTTCAGTTCGTTCTCTTTCACTCGTCTTTCCTGTTCAATCGATGCATTCCGACGTACATAGAGCGCTTCATCTGCCTGACGCAAAATCTCTTCCCGCGCCTGTGCTTCCAATGCACGCATCGTCTCTTTATTAGGCAGAATGGCCAGAATCGATAGACTCATCAACTCAACGCCCAATTTCTCCAACTCTTCACTTTGCACAACCTCGCGTTTCATGCTGCTTGCCAGCCGTTCACTGGATTGAATAGCTTCTTTCAGCGGCATTTGCTCCAGATGTTTCTTGGTTAGTACTTTCGCTGTGGTGATCACCCGTTGATCCAGCTTGCCGGGGTCGTCGGAGATATACCGATTCTTGCGCAAATTGTACGTGTAATTCAGGCTCTGGGTTATTTTCAAATAATCCACAATGCGATAACTTAATTGCCCCTGCACAGTAACCGTCTGATAATCCGCCGTAATCTCTTCGAACATAAACGGTACATCCACCGAGGATACGGGTAGAACCACTACCGATGTGGTCGGCTCATAATAATAGAAGGACAATCCGACACCTTGACGTTGTACCTCACCATTTTTTACTTTCATGACATATTCACTGGGCTGAAATTTCGCAAATCGGAATCCAAACATGGATCATTCCCCATTTCTTTAATATTGTCGTTTTGATATTATCGAAATGATAACAAATGAACTCGATATTGTCAATACGACATTAACAAAATGTTTATATGCCTATTTAGAGAAAGGGATGAAGTCTGAACCTCATTTTTTCCGCAAAAAATAAAGAGACCGAATCATATGATCCGATCTCTTTACCTACTTTGTTATTTTCTATTCATGAGTGTTGATAATGCCACCAAGCATCATCCTTCATAATCAAAAGCGCGCTTTTTGAACTATCTTTAATACAGTTGTTCCATCAGTCTGGCGACTGCAACAGCTCCCTGTGCACGGTTTGCTGTTTCTTTCGGAGCAAACGTGCCATCAGGCATGCCATTTAGCAGCCCAAGTTGTTGCATCGAGGCTACAGCTTCTTTGGCGTATGCTGCGATCTCGGCGTTGTCTACAAACACCATATTTCCTTGTACAGAATTGGTCGCACCCTCACGCTGCACAACCTTCAGTGCTCTGTTCAGCATGACGGCCATTTCTTCTCGTGAAATACGTTCATTCGCTCCAAAGCTTCCATCTGCTCGGCCTTGAATTATTTCCATTTCCATTCCAAGTCGTACTGAATCGGCATACCACTGCCCTTCCTTCACATCCGTTGGGACTGAAATAGATGGATCCGGCTGGCGTGTATCACCAATACCTTTAATAATCATTTGCAAAAATTGTGCTCTGGTCAGTTCACCTTGCGGGGCAAAACGAGTTGCGCTCATCCCCGAAATAATCCCTTTACCGTAGAGGTTCTGTACCTCTTGGATTGCCCAATTGTGATTTTGCAAATCATGTAATGGCACTTCAACTTCTTCAATGACATAACTGCCGGATTCCAGCGGTTTGAACGCCATCGTTTTGGTCTTATCATCGTACTTGGAATACATAACAGGTTTCATTTCTCCACTTGGAGATATGGAATGTACAACCATCACTACATCATTCTTCTTAGGTTGCTCCACATTGGATAGAGCAACTTCAACTGCTCTGTTTGTCCATTCCAATGGCTTATTGTTCATTAACAAATTCACATCAACAATTGCATGATTACCGATCGTTGCTTTTTGCGATGTGGACAATGTATCTGTCGATCCTTTTGCCACTACGATGTCGAACGTTCCCTCAGTCTCAGCAATGGTTAGCGGGAGTGATCTCAGAGGAACACGAACGGTAGTCTGTCCTACAACTACATCCAGGGATTTCACTTCCTCGGAACGAATCCATGCCGCCAGTTGACTTGCAGCCAACTGGAATGTGACTGTCTTGGCTGTGTCGGGTACATCTGCAAGCAGTTTCAACGTACGATTTCCTGCATCCATGGATTGCAGTGCCTGGGTTAATTGAGATACATCTGGACGAATCGAATACTTGTCATTCCCGGTTGCTGTTCCTTTTACCGTTATTAGACCCTTAACTGGCGGATTACCAGGTTCAACCGGTGGTGTTACAGCCGGATTCCCCGTTGAAGGAGCTGTTCCCGGGTTGGAAGGTTGTGATGGTACACTTGGTTGTGATGGCTGGCCAGGGCCAGGTGTTACATCTTGACGTACAAGCTTACTCACAGCATCTTGTAACGCACGATCCGCATTGCTTACATCTTGCGTTGAAGATTCAACATCCAGAATGAATGCCTTCGCTTCAGAAAGTGCCTTACTGAATACATTCCAGCTTGATGTCGTGTATTCGGTTTGTTTTAATTTCTCAGCGGTATCTACAGTAGTTTGCAGTGCAGATTTGTCCGCTGGGAACGTACCGTATGCTTCAAATTCCATGAATCCTACCCATGTGGGACCTGTTTTAATCGTTACCCGAATGTAACGTCCCTCCGTGCCTTCTGGAAGTAAATGGCTAGGTGCGGTTGATACAACTACATCACTTGTGGTGTCCACTACTTTCACAAAATTTTTGTTATCGTTGGACACTTCGATCGTATATTTGATGCCGCCACTCCACATCGACATTTCGATTTTACGGAGGTTAGCAACCTGACCCAAATCCACTTGCCACCAGCTATCCTTACTCTGGTCTGTTCCCCATGAAGTGTTCGGATTGTTGTCAATTGCACCTTCAGGAGAGTTGGCTTGATTGCCTCCTGTCCCTGCACTACTTGAAGCCGTTGCCGTTTTTCCCGTTGTTAAAGCCTCCAGAGAGACTAGATTAGTAAAGGCTTGTTTCAACGTACTCAGTGCTGAATTCACCTCAGACTGGACAACAGCATTGTTATCTCGGACCTGAATCGCTGCCTGCAAAGACTGTTCCAATACAGACCAGCTCCGGCGTGTATAGGAAGATTTAGTCTGCTGCTGCATTTGTTGAATGTACTGGTGCAGTTGTGTTTTGTCCACATTGGATAGACCTTGAATGGCATCATGCAAACGTTTAACCGCTGTATTCGCATCCGTCTGTGTTGCTCTTGGATCATTCAAGATCTGATCAGCGCCTTCCAGCGCTTTGGTCAATACCGCCCAAGTGGCCGCAGACCAGTCAGCCTGCTGATACGTACGCGCTTCCGCTATTTTAGCTCTGAGCTCGTCAAGCTGCGGGGTGATAACCTGCATCTGCTGCATCACACGTTCCAATGCTGTTGTCGCTGCATCTGTATCTAATTGAGTTACCCCACCCGGCGTGTATGCCTGTTGGTATACATCATTCGCTGCCGAGATTGCCGGAGCCAGAGTCACCCAGCTATCCAGAGTAAAATCAGTCCGTACCAATGATTTGGCTCGTGTAAGTGCCGCATCCAGTTGCTGGCGGTCTGCGGGCAGAAGCTCCAATCCGCGTTTGTAAACATCCAGTGATGGCAAGGCACGTCCTTCGTAGGAGTATCCACCATTCCCCGGAAATTCATCATAGTCGAACATGGCATGATTTTCCCATGCATCTCCCTCGGAATCAATCCAGCCTACATTGGCGGCAATCCATGCGGGCTCCCAATAGAAGAAGCCTGCTCCGCGGTTTTCCGGCACGTCAGCAATCATATCCATAATGCCAGCAATAGCATCATATTGCCCCTGTACCGTTGCAGGGAATGTTGCTCCCCCAACATGAAGCGCTTCATCCGATCCAATGATATTGCCGTGTGCATCCCCGTTTTTATATGAGAATGGATACGATGTCTCGGCAATAATCACGTCTTTTTTGAACTTGTCAGATACTTTATTCATGGTGTTCTGCACATCGGCAAATGTTCCATGCCAGAACGGATAATAGGAAAGTCCGATGATATCGTACTTCAGTTCGCCTTTCTCCAGCTCACTGAAATACCAGTCGAACGTATCCGCCTTGCCGCCTTCTGCGAGATGAATCATGATTTGAACCGTATCAGCGTTATTGGTGATCTCTCCTTCTACTGCACGTACAGCATCAATTCCGCTTTTCAGCAAGGCAACATTTTGCTTAAAATCCACGTCGCTGCTCAAGCCGTTCAGAACACCACTGTTGATCTCATTACCAATCTGTACCATATCAGGCATAGCGTCTGCGGCTTTCATCTCACTTACAACTTCATACGTATAGTTGTATACGGCCTGCTTCAGCTCTTCATGCGAAAGGCCTTCCCAAGCTTTGGGACGAAGCTGCTGACCCGGGTGCGCCCACTCATCCGAGTAGTGGAAATCCAGCAGGATTTTCATACCTTTTTTCTTCACGCGCTCGGCCAAACGAATGACATCGTCCTTATCGTTGTAGCCCCCTGATTTCTGTGGATCATTCCACAGACGAAGACGCACATAATTGACACCGCGATCCTTCAGGATATCAAGCAAGTCCCTTTCAGTGCCATTACTATCCAGATACTTCCCTCCATTAGCCTCAATGGCGGTTAACGTGGAAATATCCACTCCTCTAACGTAATCCGTCCGATATCCTCCAACTGTTACAGTGGCCTCCGGTTGAACAGGGGCTCCATATACTGCACCCGTCACGGTAAAGCTACCCGCATGTGCGTACTCTGAAGGGTCGATACTTTCCCATTCCACTGGAACCGAACCAGATTTGTCGTTCGGATACTTCGCTGTCACTTTTGTTGGCAGAACAGGTGCAACCCCAGCTACTGTATTGACCTTAACGGGATCGTAACTTGTAATGGTTGCTGGATCAATTTTTTCCTCTTTTCCCCAGACTTTAAGCTCGGATATCCCGGGCCACCAATTTGCTCCCGCATAGTACGGAATTGTAACCTTCACATACTGGACAGGTGTATTGGTCTGGAACTCTTCACTGGCAACAGTCTGTTTTATTTCGTTAGTCGTTTGGTCCACAACAGTTGACCAGTTGTTACCATCATCAGATACTTCAATCAAATATTTTACAACTTGGTCTTTGTCCTTCCAAGTCAATTCCGCTCCAGATAGATCATATGGCGCACCTAGGTCTATAGTCAACCAATGAGGATTACTCTCAGAAGTAGGTGAGCTCGCACTCCAGTGAGTATTCACATCACCATCTACCGCCTTTTCTTTTTGCCCCTCATTCACTAGATCTTCCTCTCTTACCGTAACCACCTTGTTAAATGCCACGTTCACTTTTGCATCTTCTGCAGCCGCTGGACGAACCATCAACCCCAGATCACAGAACAGCATTAGTAATACCAGACACCCGCTTATGTACCTTTTGTTCACTCTTGATCTCCCCCTTTTTGTGTTTGATTGTGCATGGATCAATGAATGTTATGATTCCTCCTCATTGTAAGCGCTTAATAGCGGTGGGTAACACGGCATTATCCAAAGGAAACAGCAGTTATTTTAACAATATGATCCTGTGACAGTTACATTTGAGCTATATCGATCACGCTATTTTGCAAAAGAAAGCAAAAAATCTGTCCGTCCACCCTAAGGCAGAACAGAACAGATTTTCAGGTATATGATCATTGTTACACTTATTTAGTAAGTTTCAATTCAAGTTGTACCTGGATATCATTTTCAGTCGAGAGCACAACGGAGTGTGGATTTTCCATTCCGAAATCTTCGAACGTTACCATCGATGTTGCCGACAACAATACTGCATTATTCTCATAAGCAGCTTTTGCGTCAAAGGTTACTTCTTTTTCAATACCTTTAACTGTAATGGTACCATTCATTTTGATATCAACCGTTTGACCGACAGGCCATTCCGCAGGTACCCCTTCAAATGAAGTCGCTGTAAATGTAGCTTGTGGATATGTAGCAACGTCGAAGAAATCGGCTTGCTTCACGTGACCATCACGCTGTCCATTCCCGGAATCAATTCCGTCCATCTCGATCTGTCCTTCTGCCTTCATCTGAGCAGCATCATCTACATTAATTGTCCAATTGCCTGTTACCTTCTCGTCCACAAAATTAACGGTCTCCTGTGATGTGGTTACGGAGAAGTATACTTTGGAACCTTCGCTGATGCTCCAGTCTCCGTTCAGTTGCTCTGCTCCAGCAGTTTCATTGGCTACAACCGTTCCTGTGCTATCTACAGCTGTGGTGGAAGTCGCTGTGCTCGCAGGAAGCACCTGCTCAATCTCCACGTTGTTGCCCAAGTAACTGTTTGTGATATAGTAACCACCGCCACCGATTACGGCAACCGCCGCTACACCTGTAATAAGCCATGCTTTTGCTTTCTTGTTCATCTCTATGTTTCCTCCAGTACATGATTGTTTAGGTTGCTTCTTGGAGTGAATCATATCAATTGAATGTGTCAGGAAGAAGTCAAGATAAGACAAGTCACATATTTTTTTGAAATTCGTAATACAGGATTGGCTTTACGCTCTTGCTCATGTAAAATCAGTACAAGTTTACAAAGCGAAAGGAGAACGCTTTTCTTGAAATCCATACTTATCGTCGAGGATGAACAAGCTATTGCACGAGTATTGGCTGCTTATCTGAGAAAAGCAGAATTTGAAGTTCATCATGCAGCAGATGGACCGACTGCACTTACCCTTTTTGATACCGTAACGCCTTCCCTTGTATTACTTGATGTGATGCTGCCAGGAATGGACGGATGGGATCTGCTGCGGATTATTCGTGAAAAAAGTGCTTGTCCCGTGATCATGCTAACTGCACTGGATGACATTTCAGACCGTCTCAACGGACTAAATGCCGGTGCTGACGATTATATGAGCAAACCTTTTGTACCGGAAGAAGTGGTTGCCAGAGTTAATGCAGTGTTGCGCCGTAATCCACATTGGACCTCAGGTGGCAAAGAGAAGCGTTCTTTTGGAAATCTTGTCATTGATCTTGCTGCCAAACAGGTGCTGCTGAACGGTGCAGAGGTTGCACTCACACCTCGTGACCTGTCGTTACTGTTCTTCCTGTCCGATTATCCGAATCGTACATTTACCAGAGATCATCTTATTGAACAGGTATGGGGGATGGACTATGATGGCAGTGATCGTGCTGTGGATCTATCGATTAAACGACTACGTCAAGCCCTCTCCCACTGGTCGCCAGATACGGGAGAAATTCGTACGTTGCGAGGAATGGGGTATCAATTTTGGATCGCCAACTGAAACAGAAGAAACCCAAACGAACGATATCCATTCTGTCACACTGGACACTGCGATATTTTCTCATTTTGTGCATTGGGTTCACGATTATTGCGGCAGGGGCACTCTACTGGATTCGAACAACTTCCATTGAGAAAAGCCTCAAAACCGCAGAACTGCTTGGTCTGGAGATTGCCGATCGAGTGACCAGTGAGAATAATATGCTTCGAGTTCCACCCGATCTGGACAGACTGGTAACCAAGCGAGAGAAACTATTCAACACAGATAATTATTTTTGTGTCATGATCTTGGACAATAACAATCAATTGATCTTTTCCCAGCCTAAAATGGAGCAAAAAGATGTGCATTATCGACTGTCAGACGACTATCTTGAACCGCGAAACAACAAATATGCAGGTGTAACGGTCAACATATCCGAGGGCGATCAAACCTTGGGCAAAGTGTGGGTCATGCAGTCCAAACAATCCATTACATTTGGTCCAGAGACGATATGGCTCGTGGCTCTAATCCTCGGAGGACTAATCCTCTGTGGATGGTTTACAATCTATCTCCTGTCCAAAAAGTTATCCAGACCGATTCGTCAGGTCGCCTATGCCGCTGAACAGATTCGAGGTGGCAATTATGATGTGAGTCTTGACTTGAATACACGAGAACGTGAGATCAATGAACTTGTAAATTCATTTCGCGATATGGCCACTCGTCTCCAACAACTTGAAGAATGGCGTACACTTTCGCTGGCAGGGGTAAGTCATGAACTCAAGACACCGGTAACTTCCATCAAGGGGCTCGTTATGGCAGTACGTGACGATGTTGTGAGTCCACAGGAAGGTAAAGAATTTTTGGATATCGCTTTGAAGGAATCTGAACGCATGGAGCGAATGGTCGCAGATTTGCTTGACTATAACGCCATGGCTGCAGGAAGTGTTGCCGTTCGCAAGGAACGGACGGATCTGAAACTGTTGGTCGGTGAGATCATCTATCAGTGGAAGATTGCGTATGAAGACAAAATGCCAGAGGTTCAGCTGCACGCACCTCCAATTAACTTTTTTACCATGGGGGATGCTCTCCGCATTCAGCAGATCATTGTCAATTTGCTTAATAACGCACTTCATGCCACAGCTCCTGAACAGAAGGCCGTCTTCGATATTTATCTAAGTACAGAAGAACAGATGCTGTACGTTGATGTTAAAGACCACGGCACAGGCATCGCAGCCGAAGAACAACCCAAAATCTTCGAACGGTTCTATCGTGGAGAACTCAAGAAACGTCGTAACCGCGGTCTGGGTCTAGGATTAACATATAGCCGCCTACTCGCTCAGGAACAGGGCGGTGAACTGACACTTGTCTCCAGCAGCCCGGAAGGCAGCATGTTCAGATTAAGCCTGCCACGCTGGACTGCAACACAAGAAGCCATGAATACAGAAAAAGCATACGGAGCAGCCGTTAAGGTGTAACGCACCTCGCTAACATGACAACTAGCCCAGAACTCCATTCAGGAGACTAGGCTAGTTCAACGTTGTTCTTTGTTTCTTTATCCAGGATGGAAGCAATCAACACTCTAATACACGTGGTCTGTATTCATCGTAAGCATCCGAGATCAGTTGTTTACGAAGTACACTACTGGCAATGATTGCTTTCCGCTTTGCTTTCAAAACGATCTGCTCTATATCCGCATAACTGCACCCAGTCAAGCGTTCACATATGTAATCTTGCAGCTGGATCTCCTGTTCAAATGATCCCACCAACTTACTGATATACAATCTGCGACTTGAATCATCAGGCATACCGTAGGTCATCTTGGTATCAAACCGCCGCCAGATGGCATGATCCAGCTGGGTTTCCAGATTCGTTGCAGCTACCAAAATGCTGTCCCCATCGAATTCGTCCAGACATTGCAACAACGTATTGACGACACGAGCCATCTCTTTCACTTCATCATTGCTCTCACGTGTCCGGCCTATGGCATCAAATTCATCCAGAAATAACACACAGGGATTCATTCGTGCATATTCGAATAACTTACGTACGTTACTCCCCGTCTCCCCAAGATGGCTATGAATGATCGCATCTAATCTCACAAGAACCAATGGCAGATCAAGGCGCTCCGCCAGATGTGATGCCGTTAATGTTTTTCCCGTACCGGGTGGCCCGAACATGACCATTTTGTTGGGGATTGATACATCATGCTCTCTGAACTTCTCTTTCATGCCCAGAATGGTGATGAATTCATTAATGATGCGTTCATTTTCAACGGAAAATACAATATGCTGGGCTTTACGTCTACACTCTTTTGGCGTGTAAAAAGCAGCCATATCGATCCCTTTCGCGCGGGGAATCCGGTTCATATGGTTTATTTTGCTCATGTATACACATGCTCCTTCATTTATAGTTTCAGTCCGTGATTCAAGTTATATAAGTTGAACTAATGAATATTTACAATGACCACTTCGATGACAGAACAACCTATGTTTAGTTCAATTTATATAGAATCAATTAGAATATTAATCGTAATTATTACTATTAAATAATATCATACTACTGCCTTTTTGCAAATATAACCACAGCACGTCCACTATTTTGCCACAGATGGGGGCATTTGGTTGCAAGCTTCAATTAAATTTGCTATTCTAAGTGTGCATCGTTGTGTATAATGCAAAAAAGCCCTCCGAATTTCACGAGAGCAAAAATTTTCCAGATTAACAAGCGGCAACTTGTTATATCCGGATTCTTTATACCAACGACTGTAATCCAATTAAAGTGAGGTTAACAATCATGGCAAAAGACGTATTGTGTGAAGTTAATTCCTGTCGTCACTGGGCTCAAGAGAACAAATGTAACGCTTCTTCGATCTACATTGTGAGTCACAGTTCCAAAGAAGCAAGTCAGTCTGCTGAAACAGACTGCAAGACTTTTGAAGTAAAATAAGTAATTTCAATTGATCCACTTAAAGGAGCCCTTACCGGTTCCTTTTTTCTTTGTCTATTGTAACAAGAATGATAATTATTATCAAGCCCTATTCTGTAAAAATCCTTCTCACCTCTTCAATGCACATTGGACAGATGACCTACGTACACTACGTAAGAAGTCAGTATGCCCATGAACGATTAGAACCAAGAGGTGAATAACAATGCCTGTTAAAAGTGGCACACAGTATCGCGAACGAATTGATGCACAGTCCGTCCCTTGCTGGTACAAAGGTAACCTTATTACTGGAAAACGCTCTGAACATGTAGCATTTGCTGGTTTAATGGAGACTCAGATGTACATGTATGATCTACAATCTGATCCTAAATTTGCAGAAACGATGACGTATGCCTCCCCGGCAGACGGCAAACCTGTGGGCATATCCTTCCTGCCTCCAACCAGTGCCGACGACCTCCGTAAACGACGGGAAGGGATGAATATCTGGGCAAATGTGCATCATGGCTTTCTTGGTCGCTCACCCGATTACATGAATACAGCCATAATGTCCTTTTACACAGGTGCCGATCTCCTGAACGAACTATCTCCCCAATATGCAGAAAATCTCAAAAATTATTATGCGTACTGCCGTGATCATGATATCACGTTATCCCATGCCTTCATTCAGCCATATGCCAGCAAAATCTCAGGGCAATTGGATGCTACTGAAGATGCTATTGCCGCAAAGGTCGTGGATCGCACCGAGGAAGGTCTCATTATTAGCGGTGCATTCATGATGGCTACACAAGCTGCCACTTCGGATGAGATATTTGTCTATCCGTCACCTTCACCCGCCCCATTTGATGACGAAAATCCATTTGCATTCTCTTTTGCTGTCCCCAATGATCTTCCAGGAATCAGTCTGGTATGCAGGGATACCTACGCAGCCGAATCCCACACTAATTATCCCCTGAGTTCCAGATATGAAGAAATGGACAATATCGTCATCTTTGACAGGGTGCTCGTTCCGCATGAACGAATATTTTTTGCAGGAAGTGAGGAAATGTCCTCGCGTCTCTTCAGTGGTAGTAACTTTCATATTCACGCAGGTCATCAGGTATTGTGTCGTTATATTGCCAAGACGGAATTTGTTCTCGGTACAATCCAGCTTCTCACGGATACGCTGGAGCTGAATACGGAAGCACATGTTATAGAGAAATCTGCACGTGTGTTCGCAGGTCTTGAATCGTTAAAAGCATTGGCCTTGGCCGCGGAGGCAGGTGCAATACCAGACGGAAGAGGATTTGTATTACCTGCACCCAAACCATTGATGGCAGCCAATCTCCTCTTTCCGAAACTTTATCCTGAGATGATTGAAATTCTGCAACTCTTGGGTTCGAGCGGGATGATTATGATCCCTCAGGAAGAAGAGTTTCAATCCGATATCGCTCCTTCACTGAATATATATCTGAAAGGGAACGATATGGCTTCTCACGAACGCAACGCTCTGTTCCGCCTAATCTGGGAGCTTGGATCTGGTTCATTCGGGGGCAGACAGACCCAATTCGAACGATTCTTTTTTGGCAATGTCCTTACCGTATCCAATCGGTTGTTCTCCGTCTACAACAAAGATCAGACGAATCGTCAGCTCGTTCGTGATTTTCTATTCAACACCAGCAAATAAGAGAACTAATGAATCATTTTTTAGACCAGATGGTCATATACCGTCATCAGTTCAGAGGCTGGTCTGCTTGCATCCATATCCCGCAATGCAGGCTGGTCTCCGTAACCGATATGGAATACCCCCAGCACCTTCTCTTCACTTGTCAAACCCATTAAATTCATAAACACAGGATGTTGTTGATAATCATTGATCTTCCAGACCGCATTCAACCCCTGTTCCGCAGCCAGAATACTAAAGCGTTTGCTCCAGGCTTTGGCCGGCAGAAGATCATCCTCACGGGCATTTCTAGGCGCCACGACAACCAGATGGGTTGGAATTGCTTCCGTGTATTGATATGTAGCCCAATCGCCGTAGCGATCAGCCAGATGGGGTGGATAGCTCTGTCTGACCGCTTCCAGATAAAGCTGTCGTCCTTCGCCTGCAAACAACATAAACCTCCAAGGTTCTGAACTCATTACATATAATGAAGGATCTGCTTCATCAAGCAACTTTCGTATAACCGACTGGGGTACTGGCAACGGACTGAATTCGCAAGTTCCTGCACGTCTCTTGCCGCTGCTTATATCTTGACCTAGACCGGTAGACATGGCAACTTTCCCTCCTCTATCTGCATGATATATTGTTATCCTTCAACTGTCTTCACATCAACCATGTTTTCTTCGGTTCAATAGCTTCCGTTCTCCAGCGATCTACCTCTTCGTGTATGCGCGCTTTATCACGCGTCGTAAACTGTTCTGACTCCACCACTTCTGCTTGCGGCATGCTGTCACGTATCAAGCGAATGTAGTCCATGGAACGTATCAGAGACTGGCGTCCAGGGATGTACCTTATTTTGCGTCCTTCCAACAAACAGTATATCTCGATCATACCCGGTAATTTTCCGAAGGCTTCCCAGCAGAATGCACTGACCATATGCTGAAACGCCTCAACTACGTTTGGATCATGGACAACCATATATTTCTGAATAAGCAGCGAATCCCAGCCTTCGGGTTGCCAGGCCGCCTGAAATATCATCGATAAATGCATGGATAATGAAGGTAACTCCGTTCTCCACTGTTCAAAAAGAATGGCTGGATGCTTCAAATCATCGTTCATTGCAATGGCGAGTGACAATTCATCCGTAATCTTGTTCTTCACATCCCAGTAATGGAGAACAGATTCGAAACCATCCGTCTTTCTGGGCCACCACTTCTCAAGTAAATACTGTACGGGTACCTCTTTGCGAACATCGGGGTCGAGACTGTAAAAAGCATTGACCGCATGGCTCACCGCATATTGTACACGGTGCCTCCATTGAAGTGGAAGACGCTGCTCAGACACTGGTTCAGGGCGGATGAATCGATGTGGGCTGCGCAGCATTTCTTCCAATCTGTAATCTTCAAGCAGACGTCCAGGAAGATCATTCCTTCCGACTGGCATCGCTGCCTGAACATTATGTCTTAACATGATCTTTAGGACACCTGTAATCCGGCAGCAGCGAAGCGTTTGCCAAAGTCACGGCATGTTTCTTTCTCCTGCTCAAGCGGACTATATTCAATTTTCAACATCTCTGGAGATACCTCCGCCCCACGCTCCTGCAGCTTGGCAGCCGCCAGATCAACTGCACCGCAGAACTGCTCATACGAGGTGTCACCACTACCAAACACCGCAGCTCTCTTACCACTCAGGTCAAGCTCATCCAGCTCCTCATAGAAATCAAGGAATTCATCTGGCAACTCCCCGTCTCCCCAGGTGTACACACCGATCATGAATCCGTCATAGTCCAATACATCAGATGCATTACAATCCGTTACGGATTTCAGGTCTGCCTCGTGGCCTCCCTGCGTAATTCCTTCCACAATCAGTTCTGCAATTTCTTCTGTATTTCCTGTCATGCTCGCATAAGCCACTAACAATTTAGCCATCTATTTTTCCCTCACTTTATTTGATCATGTTATATTCTCTCTATGAAGAAAGAATGAATTTTTGATTAACAAAATCATATGTGATAATGATTATCATTGTCAAATTAAATTTTTGGTTATCTTTGTTTTTCAGTATATGGCGCACTCCCGTCCCCCAACTGGCGTACAAGCCCTTTTTTGTTGTACAATAGTATCCAAATGACTTTTGAAGGATGGATAAATCATTATGTACGTAGCTAAGAATTGGAAGGACTATGAAGTAATCGATACAGGAGGCGGCGAGAAACTGGAGCGTTGGGGAGATGTGATTTTACGCAGACCCGATCCACAGATTATCTGGCCCCTTGAGCAAGAAACCAATGAATGGCGTCAGGTGCATGGTCACTATCATCGCAGCTCTTCCGGTGGCGGTAACTGGGATATGAAAAAGCCCATTCCCGAGCGTTGGACGATCGGATACGAAAACCTGAAATTCCACATTAAACCTACCAGCTTTAAGCACACTGGTCTGTTCCCTGAACAAGCCGCCAACTGGAGCTGGATGATGGATAAAATCTCCAATGCAGGACGCCCTATTTCTGTCTTGAACCTGTTTGCCTATACAGGCGGAGCAACGGTAGCTGCTGCTTATGCAGGCGCATCTGTTGTGCATGTGGATGCAGCTAAAGGCATGGTTCAATGGGCCAAGGAAAATGTTCAATTATCCGGACTGGCTGATCGCCCTGTTCGTTTTATTACAGATGATGTATTCAAATTTGTACAACGGGAACAACGTCGCGGAAATCGTTACGACGCCATTATTATGGACCCTCCTTCATATGGCCGTGGCCCTAATGGAGAGACATGGAAACTGGAAGAGAACCTATATCCTTTCCTGAAGTCATGTATGACGATCTTGTCGGATAATCCATTATTCATGCTGGTTAACTCCTACACTACGGGCATTTCCTCTACGGTTCTGCGCAACATGTTGACCATGACGATGTCTGCTCAGTACGGTGGTGAAATTACTGCAGGTGAAATTGGTCTGCCGATCACACGTAGTGGTCTTGATCTGCCTTGTGGTATTCTGGGCCGTTGGGAGTCTTAATCATGTCAGAACATCGGCATGATCACGATGCAATTCCGATTCTGTTCGAAGACAACCATCTGTTAGGCATTACGAAGCCGGTCAATGTACCTACACAGGAAGATTCATCAGGTGATCCGGATTTGCTTACATTGCTTAAGCAGGATCTGAAAGAACGATACAACAAACCTGGCAATGTTTATCTCGGGTTAGTACACCGACTTGATCGTCCTGTTGGAGGGGCAATGATTTTTGCCAAGACTTCTAAAGCAGCTTCGAGATTGTCCGAGACTGTGCGGGGACGTCATTTCCGTAAAATATATGCGGCTGTTGTACACGGCAAGTTGCCTGCACAGCAGGGAACGTTAAAACACACGCTCCTGAAAGATGCACGTACAAATACCGTTACTGTGGTACCTAAAGGTACGGCTGGCGGTAAGGATGCCGTTCTGGATTACCGTGTTATCGGCGAGACAGACCGTTACAGCCTCGTCCATATCGAACTGCACACCGGCAGATCTCATCAGATTCGAGTGCAAATGAAAGAAATCGGCTGCCCTCTGTACGGGGATCAGAAGTACGGCGCAAGCGTGAATAAACCCGGGCAACAGATTGCTCTATGGTCTGCGATTGCTGCTTTTCCTCATCCAGTTACTAAGGAAGAAGTTATTCTGCAATCTTTGCCTGCAAGAGAATTCCCCTGGGCAGAATGGCCAGACGCTGTGTACCAAAAAGCTTTTGGACAATCTCAATAAATACGTGTTCAAAAAGACTGGTTTTCAATACCGATAAGATGGGATCAAAAGCGGTTTTATCGAACAACCTCTATAAGTGCACAGGATCAGGTTACATCTGTCCATACAACGTGTCGTTCAGATTCTGTATCTGAACGACACGTTTTCTTATATTTTCAGCTGTATAACTAAAATACAGAGAGGAGACATCATGATGACCCCGTTTACCAAACAAGTCGTTGCGATCATCGCGGCGATTCCCGAAGGTAAAGTGATGACTTACGGTCAGATTGCAGCCCATGCCGGGAGTCCAAGAGCCGCGAGACAAGTCGTACGTATTCTGCACTCGATGAGCCGCAAGGAACGTCTGCCCTGGCACCGTGTCGTCAATGCAAAAGGAGAAATCTCCATACCGGACGAACACTCGCGCATGATGCAGGAAACAGAACTGATTAGCGAAGGTGTGGAGTTTCAACTGAACGGAACCATTAATCTCAAACAGTTCGGTCATGAGCCCGATCCTGTATTTCTTATCGATCCAACGATCCAGCCCGAATAATAAAGTACTCTCCTCCTATCGCGCACACCAAAAAAAGAGAACTCAGGCAGTTAGGGTTACCCCTTCGACTGTTAGAGTTCTCTTTTTGGTTTTATCTGATATTCGTTATGCTGTAGCCGTCGCTTTTTCCTGTTCTACAGTAACAGGCTCAACAGCTGGTTTTGTTTTCCGAATAAAGAACGCCATGATCAAAGCAACCACGGTCATTCCAGTAGCCACGATGAATGCATAGTTAACGCCGTAAATCGTTGCATCTGCTGTAGCTGCTAACATCGCTGTCTTATTATTAGGGTCAACTTGGCCAGCAGCCACTGCATCCGCCAGATGTGTTTTGAGCTTACTACTCATGATAGTAACCAGAATGGCTGTACCGATCGCACCGGCAACTGTACGCAATGTATTGGACATCGCTGTACCATGCGCGTTCAGACGTTGAGGCAGTTGATTCAGACCTGCTGTCTGGATTGGCATCATCAGCATCGACATACCGAACATACGAGCCGTGTAGATAAACATCATGTAGCCGTAGGTAGTATCGATTGCCAGGCGACTCAGTCCAAAAGTTGTAATTGCCGTAATGGCAAGACCTGCAACCGAAAGCCAGCGTGCGCCCACTTTATCAAATATGCGACCTGTAATTGGAGACATAATCCCCATCAATATCGCACCGGGCATCATCAGAAGTCCTGATTCAATTGGTGAGAATCCACGAATGTTTTGCAGGAAAATAGGGAGCAGGATCATACCAGCAAACATCGCCATGGTCACGAGCATATTGATAATCGTTGTTAATGTGTACATGTTGTACTTGAAAATACGGAACTCAAGGAGCGGATGATCTGTTGTCAGTTGACGAATAACGAACAGAATCAGGGATATCGCACCTACGACGAGACATCCAATGACAATTGCACTGCCCCATCCATCGGTACCCGCATCACTGAATCCGTAGAGCAAACTACCAAAACCAAGTGTAGATAAAATAACACCTGGATAATCCAGTTTAGGTCTGGACTGACGTGTTACGTTTTTGACAAAAGCAATACCAATTGCCGTTGCAATAATAGAGAATGGCAAGATGATGTAGAACAACAATCTCCAGGAATAATGCTCAACCACATAACCTGAAAGTGTAGGCCCAATCGCAGGAGCCAGAATCATCGCAATCCCCATGGTTCCCATGGCCTGACCGCGTTTCTCAATTGGGAAGATGGTCAGGAATACAACGGTCATCAGAGGCATCAGGATACCTGCACCTGCCGCTTGAATAACACGACCTACCATCAGAATGGTGAAGGTTGGACTAAGACCACAGACTAATGTACCTATGGTAAATAGAGTCATGGCTGTAATGAAAATTTGACGCGTTGAAAATTTGGCAATCAGATATGCCGTAATTGGAATCAGCACACCGTTCACAAGCATATAACCCGTAGTTAACCATTGGGCTTTGTTTGGCCCGATGCCGAGGTCATCCATGATTTTAGGAAGCGCTACGTTCATCAGGGTTTGGTTCAGGAATGCCACAAAGGCACCAATTAACAATGCCGCTACAATTGGGCCTTTCTTGATGTTGTCCATCGCTGAGGATGGAGCTGCAGCAGTAGTCGTACTCATATGTTGTTCATCTCTCTTCCTTCTAACTTTTCAATCATTTGACTATGAATTCTAAGTAGGTGCTCAAGGTCTTCCTTCGATATGTCCAGAATGGGTGATACTCTTTCCATCCACAAATGGTGCGTTTCCTGTTGGGCCTGTTCCCCTTTATCCGTAATCTGAAGTTTAACGGATCGGCGGTCAGCATCCGAACGTGTCCGAACGATATACTCGCCTTTGACGAGCCGCTCCACAACAGCGCTCATGGAACTGCTGCCCATATGGCATAGCTCAGCCACTTCGTTGATGCCAATGGAAGGACGCTCCCTCAGGATGGATAACACCATAAACTGGATCGAAGTCAGCTCGATCTCCTTGTTTTCATTCCAAAATGCTCGAAAAAGCATTTGATTCACTTGGCGGAACGAATTAATAATATAGAATACTTCATACGTATCAGTCATTGTTTCACCCTTTTACTTTTGGAATATAATATTTCGTACACGAAATATCAGGGGAACAATTATTTATTATAACAAAAATATTTACATAGTCAACTCTTTACATATTAATTCACAAAAATAATATTAGGACATACTAACTGTGCTACAGCCATGCCTTTACCCAACTAACCTGGACACAGTGTGTAGCATATGTAATTTGTAAATAAAATAACCATAGGGCTCCTGCATGAAACGAGCAGGAACTCCTATGGTTATTCAGAAGAATCAGCATGGTATCATACCGAAGTAGATAAGGCAGGCTCTTTGGTTTTGGGTGTTGTCATTTTGCCTAACAGATATACCAGCAATTGTTGATTGTGCATCGAAATGTTACTGAGAACAGAGTTCATGAATTCATTCCGGATGGTGATTCCCCGCTCTGTCTCCATTCTTCCTTTCTCTGACAGAGATACCCACACAATGCGTCGATCCTGATTATCCCGATTCCTGCGAATCAGATCATTCTTCTCCATTCGATCGAGCAGCATGGTTACAGCAGCTGGCGTAGTTGACAGATAAGGAATCAGATCCGAAGGTTTCATCTTCTGATGGTCTTCAAGTACCTCCAAAACAGCCAGCTGAGCCTCCGTTAATGAGGGTGCCAGCTCTTGATCCATATGCAATTTATAATCTTTGGTCAACCTGGACCAGCACTTGGCAAAATCGGAATTATACATCTTCCATCGCTCCTCTCTGCAACCAGTTATCACTTCACCTGCTTAAGTTTTCGCGCTCCAAAGCCGCATTCCTGCTGCCTTTTTTCAATTTCCTAGCGATCGACCGTAATCGACGAAGGTTGTTAAACTTTGCATGAATGCCCTCTTCTAATCCGCCTTCGAACAACAAAAAAAGACTTCTCGCATGACAGGATTAGCTGTTCTGCGAAAAGTCTCGTTTGTTTGTTTTTATGAAGATGATGCTGGTTGATTCTCATTGAAGTCCCTTAGAAGTTCAACGATCTCGTCCTGTTTGTCCACATGAACGATCAGCTTGCCAATATGTTTGCGCTCTGTAATCGGAACCCCTTCCGAAGAGATCGGGAACACTTGGCCTTCTTTGGTCATTACAGTGATCTTACGTTGCTCTTTGCAATAGAACGCTCCAACAATACGGCTACCATTCGGTTTCACACGTTTGCCTTCTTTGAACTCGAATGTGGCAAGCCCCTTGCCTCCACGACTTTGTATAGCGTAATCCAGAAGTAATGATCGTTTACCATATCCCAGATCGGACAACACGGCAACTTCACCTTCATCTCCTTCTACCCATAAAGCCGATACAACTTCATCTGTATCTCTTAACTGAATACCACGAACACCACCGGATACACGTCCCATTGGATTAACCTCATCCTCTCGGAAACGAATCGCCATGGCTTCTTTTGTAATCAACATAATATCTTGACCACCTGTACTTAAATGTACAGATAACACTTCATCGTCCTTGCCCACTTTACAAGCCGCAACTGCACCGGAACGCTTGGTAACGTAATCCTTCAGCTCCGTTCGTTTCACCTGTCCTCTTCGCGTAACGAAGACCAGACTGTGATTTGGCTCTTCAAAGGATTTCACAGCAAGCACACTTGCAATACGGTCATCTTTCGCAAGGGGAATGACATTCACAATGGCTGTGCCTGGATCTTTCCACTTGAATTCAGGTACCTGGTGAACAGGTAACAGGAAGTACTGACCTTTCCTCGTAAAGACAAGCAAGTTCTCAAGCGTATTTACTTCCAGAACCTGAGCGATATAATCGCCGTCTTTTACACCACTTCCGCTCCGTTCACCACCAGAACGTGTAAAGGACTGCATGCCTGTACGTTTCACATATCCCTCTTTGGATAACGTAACAAATACATCTTCCGCATTCACAAGTACTTCAAGATTAACCTTAAGTTCTTCCACTTCACCCTGGATCGCAGAACGACGGTCTATGCCGTATTTCTCACGAATCTCCATCAATTCCTTGCGGATGACTCCGATGAGCTTGCGGTCACTATCCAGAATGGATTGTAATTGTGCAATCTTTTTCATCAGTTCACCGAGTTCCTTCTCCAGAGAATTGATCTCCAGATTTGTCAAACGGTACAATTGCAACGTAAGGATGGAATCCGCTTGGCGTTCCGTGAATCCAAACATCCACATCAGGTTGTTTTGAGCATCTTGACGGTTCTTCGACGCTTTGATAGCCGCAATGACCTCATCAAGGATGTTAAGTGCTTTTACCAAGCCCTCGAGCACATGCGCACGGTCTTGCGCCTTCTCCAGCTCAAACCGGGTACGGAAGGTTACAACCTCCCGCTGATGGGCAATGTAAGCCTCGAGGATCGATTTCAATCCTAATTGATGAGGTGCTTTATTCACAATCGCCACCATATTGAAATTATAGGTGACCTGCAGGTCGGTTTTCTTCAGCAAATAAGCCAAAATACCTTGTGCGTCCGCTTCTTTTTTCAACTCAACCACGATTCGCAGACCTTCACGTCCGCTCTCATCACGCACTTCGGCAATACCTTCAACCTTCTTCTCAAGTCGGATGTTCTCCATCGCTGTAACCAGACGAGATTTCACGACCTGATACGGAATTTCGGTAATAACGATCTGCTGTTTACCACCGCGCATGTTTTCAATCTCGGTTTTGGACCGGATATAGATCCGTCCCTTACCTGTGCGATAGGCATCCAGAATGCCGTCACCGCCCATAATCAATCCGCCTGTTGGAAAGTCAGGACCCTTCATAAACATCATGATTTCGTCCAGCTCAATCGACGGTTTCTCCATCACAGCGATCGAAGCATCAATGACTTCACGTAAATTGTGTGGAGGAATCTCCGTTGCAAATCCGGAGGAAATACCGCTGACACCATTAACCAGCAAGTTCGGATAACGGGATGGCAATACAACCGGTTCTTTGGCCGTATTATCAAAATTATCCTTAAACAGAACCGTCCGTTTCTCGATATCGCGAAGCATCTCCATCGCGATGGGCGACAAACGGGCCTCCGTATACCGCATCGCCGCTGCCGGGTCATCATCCTGTGATCCCCAGTTACCATGACCGTCCACGAGCATATGGCCCATTTTCCATGGCTGAGCCATCCGCACCATGCCCTCATAGATGGAGGAGTCACCATGTGGATGATAATTACCCATTACGTCCCCAACGGTTTTGGCAGACTTGCGGTAAGTCTTGTCAGGCGTATTACCTGAATCGTACATGGCGTATAGAATACGCCGTTGTACTGGCTTCAACCCATCCCGGACATCCGGAATGGCTCGATCCTGAATAATATATTTGGAGTAGCGACCGAAACGGTCCCCAACGACCTCTTCGAGAAAGGCCGGCATAAATTGTTCTGATGGACTCATTCCAAGCACCTTCTATTCTTCGTACTCTGTAAAGTCGACGTTCTCTACAATCCAGCGTTTCCGCGGATCAACCTTATCACCCATGAGCGTAGATACACGACGTTCTGCTTTTGCTGCATCAACAATCTGTACCTTCAGCATCGCACGAGTTTCCGGATTCATTGTTGTCTCCCACAGTTGATCCGGATTCATCTCACCAAGACCTTTATAACGTTGAAGCTCAACATTATTACCGAATTCCTTCATATAATTAGCCAGTTCTTCATCCGTCCATGCATATCGAACACTCGCAAGCTTACCAGACTTACGAGTAAGTTTGTACAATGGCGGCTGAGCAATATATACTTTGCCTGCATCAATTAAAGGCTTCATATAACGATAAAAGAAGGTCAACAGCAACACCTGAATATGTGCGCCGTCCGTATCCGCATCGGTCATAATGATAATTTTGGAATAATTGCTGTCTTCAACTGCAAATTCGGTTCCTATGCCCGCCCCGATCGCCGCTGTAATGGCGCGGTATTCTTCATTTTTGAGAATGTCGGCCAGCTTTGATTTTTCCGGATTGAGCGGTTTTCCCTTGAGCGGCAGAATAGCCTGAATCTTCGAGTCACGTCCCTGTTTGGCAGAACCACCTGCGGAATCCCCTTCGACAATAAATAACTCATTTCGGGTAAAATCCTTTGATTGCGCCGGCGTTAGTTTGCCGTTCAGGTTGGAACTTTCGCTACGTTTCTTGCCTGTGCGCATATCATCACGTGCTTTGCGGGCTGCTTCTCTGGCTCTGGAGGCTTGAACCGCTTTGCGAATTAACGTTTGCGCTACCTGCGGGTTTTCTTCTAGGAACCGTTGAATATTCTCGGACACGACCGAATCCACTGCACTTCGAGCGGAAGCGCTGCCGAGCTGATCCTTGGTCTGACCTACGAACTCAACCTCTGACATCTTGACACTGATGACGGCCATCATACCTTCACGCAAATCATTGCCTTCGAGGTTTTTATCTTTTTCCTTAATCATGCTGGTACGCCGCGCGTAGTCATTCATTACACGAGTGTACGCAGCCCTGAATCCGGTCTCATGTGTACCGCCACCCCGAGTAGAGATCGAGTTCACGAACGAAGCCAGCGTTTCGGTATAACCCGCGTTATACTGGATTGCCACTTCGACTTCAATGTCATCCTTCTCCGCATAGAAGTGAATAACATCATGCAGCACATCTTTATTTTCGTTAAGAAAAGCAACAAACTGGCTTGCTCCACCTTCATACATGTATTCATCCTGATTGCCCGAACGTTCATCCTTGAGCACAATTCTCAGACCCGAATTCAGAAAAGCAATCTCCTGAAGACGTTCTGCCAATGTATCATAATTAAATTGAATACCGCTCTGGAACACCCGAATATCCGGTTTAAATGTAACTTTTGTACCTGTCCGATTGGTATTGCCTAACACTTCGAGACCGGAGACCGGTTCACCGACATGTTCAATCCCTTTTTTGTCCTTCCAATACTCGAATCGCTGACGATGAATCTTGCCATCACGGAAAATCTCGACTTCAAGCCACTCGGACAATGCGTTAGTAACTGACGCACCTACACCGTGCAAACCGCCTGATTTTTTGTATCCTGATCCACCGAACTTTCCGCCTGCGTGCAAAATCGTAAACACGACCTGGGGAGTAGGAATCCCTGTTTTATGTATACCTGTCGGAATTCCCCTTCCGTTATCCTGAACCGTAATAGAACCGTCCTTATGCAGCGTGATATCGATTTTGGAGCAGAATTTGGCGAGATGTTCGTCGACAGCGTTGTCGACAATTTCCCATACCAAATGATGTAAACCTGAAGTGCTGGTGCTACCGATGTACATCCCCGGCCGTTTCCGTACCGCTACCAACCCTTCAAGTACTTGAATGTCGTCCGCGTCGTAGCCTGAAGACCCCTGTCCTCCGCCTGTCGAACCTGCCGACATATCGATTTGCTCGACCATTCATGCTCCCCCTTCTTAACTTGCAACTAAAAAAATGCCTAAAATGCAAACAGATGTTTTCTTATCCTTGTCCATTTTAATTCAAGATATCCCGTTTCGTAAAGACAAGGAATGACACAATGAGTGAAGCAATGCCCCAAACACTAAGCACAATAAGGGAAAAACCTAAATTCATACCCTCGATTGGAGGTAACCCGCCAGACAAATAATTCGGAAGTTCGAGGTTAACCATGAACAAATACTTCGCGGTCTGCCAGGACGCTGCCATACTGGTCAAGATTGTTCCTGCAATCAAAGCGGCCATCATGATAACAATACTTGCAGCAGTACTGCGCACAAGCACAGATACCATAAATGCAAGCATAGCCACAATTACACTCACAAACCAGATCAGTCCTGCCTGCATGAGCATGTACAGCCACTGGTCTACAGCATGCACTGCCGACATATCGACATCTGTTCCCACAACTTTGAATCCTGTGAAGATTGGCATGTTGAAGCCTTTATAACCAAAGACCGCACCCGATATGACATAACATATAATGTAGGCTGATACCACTATGATCGAAACAAACATAATCAGCGTAATTAATTTACTCAAAAGCACTTTCCAGCGTCTAACCGGACGCGTTAAAAGCATTTTAATCGTACCTGTCGTACGTTCACCAGAAACAAGATCTGAAGCAATAGCCATGATTAACAGTGGAATAAACAATCCAACCGCGTTGTTCATGAACTCCCGCGTAAAGGTGACACCGCCCGGTTCTTTGGGATTAATGTCATTCTCAAGATAATACTGCATCTGCTGGATATATACTGTTCTATATTTTTTGTACTCTTCAGGTACCCGATCGCTACCGAGCGAATTTTGATTGTCTGTGATGGCCTGTTGCAGTTCAAGACGCCAATCGCCGCCAAACTTGTCGCGATTATTCTCCGCAGATTTCATCTGGGCATACGTAAACATCGGTACGAGGACCGCAAGTACAATAAATATAATATAAAGCCGTTTTTTCTTCACCATCTTAATCGTTTCATTGCGGATCAGCGGCATGATATTACTCAATGGATTCACCTTCTGTCATTTTTAAGAATAGTTGTTCAAGCGTAGGCTGGATCCGCTGTACCCCTTCAACCTGTACACCAGCTTGAACCATCTGTTGCACCATATCAGGAATTCGATCTTCGTGCATCTCGGCAACCACAGCGTTGGGACCAAGGCCCGCAACAATGGTATCATCCATCACATCCGCAGGTCGACCTACCAGAGCAATGCCTGCATCCTGCAACATTTTTTTGCCTTGCTCCAGTGGTGAAACATGCCATATAGCCAACTTCGAATGATCTTCAATCAGTTCGCTTACACCTCCAACAGCAAGCACACGCCCAGCACTGATAATGGCTACTCTGTCACAGAGAAGCTGGATCTCACTTAACAAGTGACTGCTGACAAATACAGCCATACCTTCGCTGGCAAGTTGCTTAATAAAGACACGAAGTTCCTTAATGCCTTTTGGATCAAGACCATTTGTCGGTTCATCCAGAATAAGCAGACGCGGTCGCCCAAGCAGCGCTTGTGCAATACCGAGCCGTTGACGCATACCCAATGAGTACGTTCTGACTTTATCGTGAATCCGCTGATCCAGACGCACAATATCTACAACTTCCTGAATTCGTTCATTGTCCACACCTGGTTGCATGCGAGCGAAATGCTCCAGGTTCTCCCACCCTGTCAGATATGTATATACCTCCGGATTTTCAACAATGGAGCCTACATACTTCAAAGCACGCTCAGGGTCCCGATTCACATCATAACCACAAACTTTAATTTTTCCTTCTGTTGGTTTGATCAGATCGACCAGCATCCGTATCGTAGTTGTTTTGCCGGCACCGTTGGGACCGAGAAATCCGAAGATTTCACCAGGTTTTACGTCAAATGTAACGTCCTTAATGATCCATTTGCGTCCGATCCGCTTTTTCAGATTCTGTACGGATAGGACGGAATCATACAGTTGCTCTGCCATTTAATTTCCGCTCCCTTCTGCCGGTGTATCTGCCTGGAATTCCTGTGCAATCCGAACTGCAATTTGCTCATAACCTTGTCCGTTGGGATGGAAATGATCTGACGAGAGATACTCCCCCAGATGATTTTCAAACAAATCGAATGTAGGGACCAGTGTCATCTTGTCCTCATTGTTCAAAATAGCCAGTGCAGCATCGTTCCATGCAGCTACCACTGCATTACCTGGCTTCTCCAGTTCCTTCACATCGCCAAATGGATTGTACAACCCTATGTACGCAATCTGCGCATCGGGATTAATTTCTTTTACTTTCTTCAATATCTCTTGAAGGCGCTTCGACGTTTCCGGCAAAGCCGCTGCCAGCTGCTCTGCTGTTGGCGGATCTTCCCCCTGTAGAACTTGTCCTCCCTGGAACAAATCATTTGCGCCGATCGAGAGCAAGATAAAATTGGATTGTTGTAAGACGTAACGTACGCCTTGCTCATCGAGTTTTTCCAATAAAGCATCTGTTCTCAAACCGTTTACACCCAGATTATTAAGAACCTGAACGTCATATCCTTTATCTTTAAGCAGATTCCCTGCACGTCTCACAAAACCGAGTCCTTCATCATCGCCCGTGCCTCTTGCCAGAGAATCACCGATGACGGCCATCCGAATCTTGCCATCTTCCACGACAGCCGGTTCCCCCTCGATATCCTTAGATGGAGCAGTTGCCTCCTGGCCTGTAGTTAATGCGGAATCTCCCTCGGGGAAAATCACGTCTTTTATGGCGTAACCAAATCCAAATAACAACAACAAAGTTGCCAAGATGGATACTGTACTGACAGTTCTCCAGATCCATGGTGCTGAATCCAGGCTTTTTTTCTTTTTCATCATCACATCTCCACTCATGTACACCAGTCCGGGTGCTTTATAATTTATAATGACTTTACATTAAGGCGTGTCTGAAAATCCGCTTACTTCGGAGTTTTCAGACACGCCTTAATGATGCTATTCCTAAATAACATAAATGTTCTGTCGTTAATTTGCAAACTTTGGCGCTGCATTCGCAGAATTCATTTTTTATATGTCATTTTACGGAAAAAAGGTTATGCCATACACAGATTTGAACTGTGTACTGGCATAACCTTGTGGAAAAGAAAATCATACTTTCTTCATTATAAATCGATTACTTACCGATAAACTCTTGTGCCCAGTATCCGTTGTAGAAACCTACTCCGATATGCGTAAAGTTTTTGCTCAGAATATTGGCACGGTGACCTTCACTATTCATCCAAGCTGTAACAACTTCCTGTGGTGTTTTTTGTCCTTGGGCAATGTTCTCACCTGCATAGCTGTACGTTACTCCGAATTGTTTCATCATATCAAACGGAGAACCATACGTAGGTGACTGGTGATCAAAATAGTTATTGTTACTCATATCTTTTACTTTAGCAACAGCTACTTTGTCCAGAAGTGCATCTGAAGTCAGAGCGTTCAAACCTGCTTTAGCACGCTCAGCGTTCACAAGTTTTACAACTTGAGTAGCAAAGTCGGATTGTGTGCTTTCGCTACCATTATTACTTGTATTGTTACCTGTGTTACCTGTGTTACCCGTGTTTGAAGGATCTTTAGCCGGTGTAGTTTCCGGTTTTTCTTCTTGAACTGGTTGTGTTGGTTTAGTCGGTTGCTCAGGCTTAGTTGTAGGCTCAGCAGGTTTTGTTGTTGGTTGAGTTGGTTTTGTTGTCGGCTCAGCAGGTTTCGTCGTTTGATCAGGCTGCGTAGCAGGTTTCTCTACAATTTGCCCCTCGGATACGGTGTATCCATTTTGTTTGAGCCATTTCTCAATATAAGCTTTCAAGCTGTCTGTACTTGTAATTTTGTACGTTGTGATAGTCTTATATGTTGAATCTGCAGCAGACGCGGAAGCAGGAAGCATTACCCCTACGGCCAGTACGGCTGTCAGACTACTCGTTACGACAGTTTTCATCCATTTCTTTTTCAAATTCATTCATCTCCTTAAGATTAGTTATTACAACTTTGTAATTAATACTCTAGCAGTATATCAATTCGACAGGAGATTGTGAACCTATAAAATATGGAAAAGTAACTTTTTTGTCATTTTTTAGAGTGTTACAGATTTGTCTGAGGGCTTATCCTGTAAGGCTCTACTCCCGTTGACAAAATCATAAAAAAAAGACATTCGGACTAAAAATGCTAGTCGAATGTCGCTTCACCATCTATTTATCATTCACCACACAAGAATGTGCAGATCAGGATATCATGAGAATTTCCATGCAATAGAAGAAACTTTATTTGTACTATAGAAGAACTTTACTGAACCGATACCCTCTCTTCTGAAAACCAATGTGCTCATAAAAAGAGTACGTTGTTGAAGTCACTTCACGGTTTGCACCCGTGACAAACAGTTGTTTACCACCTTGCTGTCTGCCCCAATCTTCGGCACGAGCCATCAGACGACGGGCAATCCCACCACCACGATGTTCTTGACCTACAATCAGGGAAGTAATTTGTGCGGCAGGTTCTGGATAGGCATGACTTTGCACACATTGCAAGCCAATCACACCAATAATTTGTTCATCCACTTCGGCAACAAGCATGCATGCGTTTGGATTGGTTTCCAAACATTCAATACGTTCTTTCATGACATTGGTTGTTGTCGGATAGCTGACCTCTCGCATCAGTCCCGTTACCGCTTCAGCATCTCGTAGCTCACACTCTCGGATCATCAGTACAGGGGCCTCAACATTATTGGACATGATTTACCTCCACTTTCAGCATATTAGCGGCTTGCACCGCTGTTTTACGAGCTTCTTCAACATCTTGACCAGCACTTAAGGCTACAGCCATTCGGCGTCCTACTTTGGTCTCAGGTTTGCCAAATACACGAATCTGAGTACGAGGAAGAGCCAGTGCTTCTTCAATCCCGCCTACAGTAAAGTCAGATGTTTCATCATTAGCCTTCAGCGTTGCTGAAGCTCCCGGTGTCAACAGATGTACACCTGTGACCGGAAAACCAAGAATTGCACGTACATGCAGCGCAAACTCGGAACTGTCTTGCGTCACCATTGTAACCATACCTGTGTCATGTGGACGAGGAGATACCTCGCTGAACACAACACCATCCGATGTGAGGAACAATTCCACTCCAAACAGTCCATACCCGCCAAGTTCATCCGTGACGGATTTGGCAATATGACAAGCTTGCTGCCATTGCTCAGGAGTCATTGCATGAGGCTGCCAGGATTCGACATAATCCCCATCCTTCTGAATATGACCAATCGGAGGACAAAATACGGTGCCTGATACAGATCTAACGGTAAGTAATGTAATCTCACTGTCAAATTGCACAAAGCTCTCCACAATAACACGAACGGATTTGCCACGAGCCCCCGAAAGAGCAATGTTCCAGCAATCCTCCACGTCGCCCGGTGTTCGGCATACACTCTGCCCTTTGCCGGAAGAACTCATTAATGGTTTAATGACACAAGGTGTGCCAAGCTCACGTACGGCTTCCTGAAGTTGTTCCAGGTTATCCGCAAAAAGGTAATCAGCTGTCGGAAGTTTCAATTGTTCGGCTGCAAGCCGACGGATGCCTTCGCGATCCATCGTTAGACGTGCAGCTCGGGCAGTAGGTACTACACAAAATCCCTCTTCCTCAAGCTCCAGTAAAGCTTCTGTTGCAATAGCTTCAATCTCAGGTACGATGTAATGAGGTTTTTCTTTACGGATCAATTGTTTCAAAGCTTCGGCATCCAGCATGTCGATGCAGTAAGACCGGTGCGCGACCTGCATTGCAGGTGCGTTCTCATAACGATCAACAGCGATCGTCTCTACTCCCAGTCGTTGGGCCTCAATAACGACCTCTTTTCCCAATTCTCCACTGCCTAGTAGCAGCATTTTTTTGGCTTGAGCCGTAAAAGGAGCACCCCACATGTTCTTTCCAATCCTCCCAAAGAGAAATCTTCTATATCTGTCTCTCTATTTTCGGGGTTTTGGTTAAAGATTGCAAGAGTGCTCCCTATTTTTCTTGTGAATTTTACAAGATTTTTTGTGTTTTTTCGATCAAATTTTACAATTACTGCTCACAGATTCGATACTCCTTCCATTCCTCCCAAAATTAAGGAAATGTTAAAAGAGCAGATTTTAATATTACAGTGAACACGAATAAGCAAACAAACCCCAAGTTTAGAACCTTGGGATTTGCTTGTTTTTTTCTCTGAAAATTTCATTATGGGAGGAGACATACGCCATCATGGGAGCATCTGGAGTCAAGTATTTTTTCGCACTATTTACAGCTAAAATCGCATCGTTGAAGGCTCCGGCAATAAGTCTGACTTTGCTATCGTGAGTTGCACAATCCCCTGCAGCAAAAATACCCGGGAGGTTCGTATGCGCATGTTGGCTCATTAGAACCATTCCATCGTCCATTTCTAAGCCACAACTGGCAAGATCACTTAAATTGCTTTTATATCCATGACTAACTACGACTTCATCCACATCTAACAATACATTGTCCTGACTCTCCATATGCGTAATTACAACCTGATGGATACGTTCACCATGATTATGAAGCCGTGTGATGCTATATGGTGTTCTAACATCCGTTACATTGTTCATCTCGCTAACATTGCGTTCCATTGCACGAAACTCATTTTTTCGGTGGACGACCACTACGCTCCGTGCAAGTTGAGCAAGTTCAATTGCCCAATCTACTGCACTGTTGCCTCCTCCTGAAATGAGCACACGCTTCCCGGAAAAATATTCTGGATTTTGCACGGTGTAATGAAGATTTTCATACTCACATTCCATTGGCTCTTGAAGCTCCAATTTTTGAATTTCTGCGATACCGCGGCCCACTGCAACAATGATTGTACGCGTATAGTGTATGTCGCCTTCAGCAGTATACAGAGCCAAAATCTCGTTGTCCAGTCGAGCGAACCGATCTACTTTGCAATTCAATTCAACCGTTGGATTAAAGGTATTCGCCTGCTGAACCAGATACTCAATCAACTTTGAACACTTCATTGGTGGCAGGCCACCCACATCCCAGATAGTTTTTTCGGAATAGGTATGCAGAAAACCACCAAGTTGGTCTTTGCCGTCAATGATCTTAACTCTCATATCACGCATCCCGGCATAAAAGGCCGCATATAATCCCGCCGGTCCGCCTCCGACGATGGTTACATCATAGATATCTTCTTCATTCATTTTAAACACACCTTGTTAATTTAGTTATGAATTCGAGATACATGTAACTTTACCCGTTTGCTTTATTTGTTTTTTGCTTCAAAAGCAGCAACAATATCATCAATGACATATTCATCGGCAAGTGGAGACATTCCCAGATTGAACCATTCCTTGCCACCCACCATATAGACGTGGTCCTGCTTGACTGCTTTCAGATTTTTCCATAACGATGAAGATAACATATCTTCAAATTTCTTTTTAATTTCCGGATTAGTCTCATCATCCAGCTGAACGATCAGATGATCTGCGTCGTATTCAGGCAGTACTTCCAAGGATACGGACATGGCAGTTTGATCTTTCGGGAAATTAGGAAGTGGATTCATTCCCAATCGTTTATGGACAAAGTTTCCTCGGTCAAGGTTCTCCCCATGAAGTACGATTTCTTTTTCCATCACTCTAATGTAGAGAACAGTCTCCTCACCGATCAGCTTATCCAATTTGGCAGCAGCTACCTTCTCCTTATCCACCAAATCCTGAATCACCTTTTCTGCCTGTTCTTCTTTGTCCAAAATTTTGGCCATATCCCGCAGTTCATCGCGCCAATCATCACGCTGTGGCAAAAGTACGGTAGGTGCAATCAGAGTAAGCTGATCATAGTCCTTTTTGGACCACCAGTCAGGAGCGATAATTAAATCCGGATCTGCCTCCATGAGGGCTTCAAAGTTAGGCGTTCTTCCTATTCCCATTTTCATCGTGTTTGCGAATGGCTCTTGCAAGTAAGAAGGAAAATCCTCATGGTAGTTCTGTACAGCGATGGGTACGATGCCAAGTGAATATAAAAATTCTGGATATACAACGGACAAACCAACTATTTTTTGTGGGTTCACCGGAATTTCAACTTCTCCCATTTCCGTGTTCACTTTTTTCACCTGACTGGCTTCTGTTGTTGAAGAATTGGCGGTACCCGCTTCTTGACCCTCGCTCGAGGATGCTTCGTTGCCTGCTGCACCGCAAGCCGAAATAATGAGCACCAACATCATGGTGCATAGTACCGTTAACCATCTGAATCTCATTCTTTATGTACCCCCTATATGGCATTTAGTTATGACAACGTCTAATTAATAATAATTATCATTATCATTTGATATAGGAGTAAGTATATTAAAATATGTTCAGGTATGATATTGACTATTCAGACTTTTTGCTATGGACGATCTTGCCATAACTTTAATATTTCATCCAACATAAGCTCATGAGTAAACGCAGTGTAGTCCAGCAGGACGCTCGACAAAAGGATATCCATTCTGCCATTCTGTACCGCTAACAACTCAAGCCATTCTTCAGACTTACGTACAGCAGACCATGTCTGCCTGGATGTCTCATCATCACCAACAATTAATAATATTCTTTCCACGTTGAGAACAGATAACTCCTTAATGGTTACTGTGCCCCGTTCCCAATAAGTCTCAACTCCTTCGGGACCCTCCATTTGCATATCAACGTAAAAAACGGAAGCAATGCTCCTTGGGCCTAACATCTGCAACGCTTCACCATAAACTTTGAGTACAACTAATCTGTCTTTTCGTATGAAATCCTCAAGCTGGTCCTTTATGGCCGTTGCCTTCTCTTCATATCTTTGAAGCCATACCTCTGCAATATCAGACCTGTCCAAAAAGCTTGCAACATATCTCAAATGCTCTCTCCAATCTCCTTTTTCCCACGGGAGGTCACACACAGGAGCAGTGGAATGAAGCTGTCTTTGCAAATCCTCAGACTCCGTCCCAACAGTAATAATATAATCAGGTTTAACTAATCGAAGCTGTTCCAGCCAGGTGGTCTCACTCTCTGCGAGTGGCATAACTTTGTCCGTTTCATATTTACGTCGGTAATAGTATGTCCACGGATGACTTGCCGGCGCGGCACAGGGAATGATCTGCAATGCAAGCAGTATACCAATGCTCACAGAATGAACTGCAGCAATTTTTTGTTTGCTATTACGTATAAACGCTGCTGGTGGAATGCCAGAGATTTGCTTGAATTTACGCCGGAAATACGTCTCATCCTGATAACCCACGTACGATGCCACATCCTTGAGTCGATAACTGTGATCATTTCTCATTAAGATCTGGGCTTGTTTAATTCGGTATAGCGTTAGATAGTCCACTGGACTGTAACCATACCTTTTCTTGAATAAACGCATGAAATGTCGAGGGCTCATTCGTGCCACATTTGCTAATTCCTCAATGGTTAATCTCTTCGAATAATTCTGCTCCATGTAGCCTTTGACATGTTCAATTGGTGAAGCCAGGTCCGTCTTTTCGGTAAAGGCCACGTCGTAAAACATGGTATACAACAGTTCCTGAAAACGAATCTGACCATAGTACCTTTGCAAACCATCCTTCTTCAATGTGTGGTGGTAAATCATCTGACAGATCACACCAACAGCAACGGGTGAAGATGAGCTGACCTCGCCATTCACTTCATTACGTAAAAGTTGCTTCATCATTTCAAGGGCTGTTCCACCCTCCTGCTCCAGTGCGTACATGACATCAAAACTCATGTGATACACGCCTCTTTCATCCAACGAATGCACATTTGCCTCAACCAGTTGCCCCGGGAAGCCTACATACAGTCCGCCCGCCTTCAATTCGATGAAACTGCCATCTATCTTTAACCACCCTTGCCCACTGGCTACAAATAATAACATGTATGTTTCAATGAAGTGTTTCCTCAGAAGCCACTCCGTCGCAGGATCACTCGTATAATTCACGTGAAGGAGCCTAAAATTCATATGATCCAGGTGATCCAAATGCTTTGAATTTATTTCGTTGTTGTCCATCTGCATTGATCTCCCTCCAGCCATGAACGATTGTATTGATTTCATTCTTCAAAAATATAACATACCACACTAACGAATAAAAAAAACACTCCGGCTATCCTCTAACCTGTCTTCAATGAATAAGATGCACTTATTATTGAAGGATCAGGCTAAAAAACACCAGAGTGTTATAAGTTCATATGTGTTCAGACGCTTAACAGGCGTCCGTAGGTTTCATCACAAAAATCTGTATTGAGCTTCAATTAATCCATTATACACGCCTTGTTTTTGGATCAGCTGCTCATGGTTGCCCTCTTCTTTAATTTCACCATGATCCAGGACGATAATGTTATCTGCATTCCGGATGGTTGAGAGACGGTGAGCGACCATAAAGGACGTTCTTCCCTGCAACAGCACCTTCAACGCTTCCTGGATTTTAAGCTCTGTCTCCGTATCAATACTGGCTGTAGCTTCATCCAGAATCAGTATGCGTGGATCAGCAAGCAACGCACGGGCAAAGGATAACAGTTGTCGCTGTCCCATGGATAATACGTTCCCGCGTTCCTCTACTTCGGTATCGTATCCGCCAGGCAGCTTCATGATGAACTCATGTGCATTGACTGCTTTGGCTGCATCCTCCACCTCTTCATTCGTTGCATCCAGTCGTCCAAATCGAATATTGTCACGAATCGTACCCGAGAAGATGAAGGTATCCTGTAATACAATGCTGATCTGGCTGCGTAAACTCTCTACTGTTACATCCCGCACATCCTGTCCGTCAATGGTGAGACGTCCGCCGGATATATCATAGAAACGACTGATCAGATTGATGATCGTACTTTTACCCGAGCCCGTATGACCAACAAGTGCAATCGATTGTCCCGCAGCCGCTGAGAAGCTGATTCCTTTCAGCGCCTGTCTGCCCTTCTCGTATTCGAACACCACATTTTCGAATGCGATATCTCCTTTAATAGAAGGAAGTGGCTTGGCACCTGGTTTATCCGCAATACTTGGTTTTTCATCCATGAATTCGAAGATACGCTCCGATGACGCCATTGCAACCAGCAACTGATTGTACATCTGTCCCAGACGGTTGATTGGGTCCCAGAAGTTGCCGACATAGTTGGCAAAGGCAACAAGTAATCCCACGGTTAACTGGTCATGTTGAATCAGGTAAGCACCAAACCAGAAAAGGATTAATGTACCGAATCCACCGGTAATCTCAATCAGCGGTCCAAAGCCCTGGTTCATCGCTGATGCTCTATCCCATGACTTTTTGCTAGACAGATTCATGTTGTCAAAGTATTTCATGTTCTCTTTTTCCTGTGTGTAAGCCTGAGTCACTCGAATCCCCTGAATGGATTCATTCAAGTGGGAGTTAATCCGAGAGTTCTTCATGCGCACATCCTGCCAAGCCCGACGGATCAGCACCCGCAGTTTGGTCGAGATGATAAACATGATTGGCACCGTAATGATCACGGCAAGACCCAGTTTCCAGTTAATCAACAGCAAGATCACAATGATCCCGAGCAACTGTACGCAGTCGATCATGACGTTAACTGCACCGTTCGTGAATAGATCCTGAAGGGAGTTAATATCATTCGTAACACGTACCAGTACGGAACCTGCCGGTCTTTTGTCAAAGAAGTTAAAGGACAGCTTCTGGATATGCTTGAACAGATCCGAGCGAAGGTCATAAATAACACGCTGTCCGATAATGTTTGTCAATTTGATCCGGTACGTATTGGCAGCCCACTGGATGAGATACAACACAAATATGGAGCCTGCAATAAGATAAAGCATAGTCATGCTTGGCAACCCCGTTGCCGGTGCGATGGCACGGTCAATCGCCAGACTGATCAGAAAAGGTACGGACAATTTTGTAATGGTACCCAAGATCATCATTAGAATAACGAGTGGTAACAGTTGTTTCGCATAAGGTTTCATGTATGCAAATAAACGTCCAAATTCTTTCCAGTTAAACGGTTTTTCAATAATTTCATCATCCTGATACACAAATCGTTCATTCAGTTTCTTCTCAGAGGCCACTTTTGCCTCGCGCCTGTCTGCTATCGTTTCGGCACTCATGAATTCACCTGCTCCCCAGCCTCCCGCTTACCGCGGGCAATATAATCTGCATATTGAATTTTATAAACATCCTGATATGGTCCAGGCACTTCAATGAGTTCGGTATGTTTACCACGTTGTACCACGCGACCTTCATCGAGCACCAGAATCTCATCTGCATGTCGTAGTGAAGATATCCGGTGTGCAATAATAAATGTCGTTCTGCCGCGCATAACTTCCTGGAAACCGGACTGAATCTCGTGTTCTGTCTCCATGTCCACGGCGCTGGTTGCATCATCAAGTACCAGAATTTTTGGATTTTTCAGCAAAGCCCTTGCAATCGCAATCCGCTGTTTCTGTCCACCCGATAAACCCATACCGCGCTCACCAACCACCGTGTCATATCCGTCCGGGAACTCCATAATGAAGTCATGAGCCTTGGCCAGCTTGGCTGCACGGATGATCTCATCCATGGTGACGTTCTTAAGCCCGTAGGAAATATTATTACGAATGCTGGATGAGAACAGGAATGTTTCCTGGAAAACAGAAGCGATCTGACTCCGCAAACTGCGGATGCCTATGTCTTTAATGTTTTTGCCATCCAGCTTGATCGTTCCTGAGTTCACGTTATAGGCACGCATTAGAAGCTGAATGATGGTCGATTTACCTGACCCTGTTCCCCCGAGGAAACCGATTACAGAACCGGGTGCAGCGTCAAAATTAATATCGGTTACTGCTGGCATTTTGTTGCCGTAGGCAAAGGTAACGGATTCAAATGTCACATGGCCGTTCACCTGGTCTGCCTCAACAATGACTGGATCTTGCGTTTCTTCCACATCCACTGGCGTATTCAGCAGCTCGAGCACCCGTTCACCTGAAGCTTTGGATTGCGTATAGTTGTTGATATGGAACCCAAGGTTCCACATTGGACCGATTATGTACCAGATCAAACTGAAAAAGGCAACGAGTTCACCGAGTGTCAGCGTCTTCTGTATAACCATTCTTCCACCGATCACCAGCAACAGCACGATACTCACCGAAGCAAGAATCTCCATGATCGGAAAATAGCGACTCCACAATGTTGCGGCATGAATCTGATTTGTTTTGTAACGCTCATTACGTATGGAGAATTTCTCCACTTCATAAGGCTCACGTGCAAAGGATTTTACCGTACGTACGCCAGTAATATTCTCCTGTACCGCTGTTGTCAGTGAACTGAGCGCCAGCCGCATCTCCTGAAACGCAGGGTGAATTTTGGATTCGAATCTCAGCGCAACGAAGGCAAGTAATGGGATGCATATGAGCGTGAACAGCGTAAGCTGCCAACTCATGGTCATCATCATGATTGCGCCAAATACGACCATGAAAACCATGTTGAGAATCTGGGCGAAACCAAATCCGATAAAGTTACGGATGGCTTCCAAATCTCCCGTGAGGCGGGACATCAGATCACCTGTCTTGGCCGTATCATAATAACGGAAGGATAAAAATTGAAGCTTTTCGTAACATGCATTACGAAGTCTGTACGCCAGGAAGTTACCCAAGCGTCCTCCAAAAAAGCCATGTAAAAACTGCATTCCCGCTTTCAAAATAACTACACCTAACACAGTCAAGGCAATTATGGGAACGTCTTCAAAAGTTCGCGGAACAATAATGTCATCAATCAGTATCCTCAGCATGTACGGATATACCAACCCAAGTGCGGTCGCTAAGGCGAGGAACAAGATTGATACAAATAAATACGTTCGCTTTTCCCAAAAAAAGGTTTGCAGTTGCCTAAGAACATCCATGTTTCTCCTCCTCTTATGTCGTTCAAAAATACTATGAACATTTATGAAGTTTATCACCGTACCCCATTCGCGGCAAAGCGAATAACAGACCATATTCTGCCTGCTTTCAGCTTATTGACGCATTAACGAAGGTAAATACCCACCTTTCAATCAAATGTTTGAATATTCTCTTTATTTCAGGTTGTTCGTACCAAAAAAAGGCTCCCTATATGCCTTTTCGGCAGGGGCCTTTTTGGATTGATTTTCGCAACATTTTCAATGTGTTGCTGTATCATTCATTTTGTTTTACAAAGACTTCCAGAGAATACGCGTTTTGCCGTGATTTTAACTGCGTTCAATCTGTTCCAGTTGGTAAGACAAGCTGGTCCATTGCTCCGCCGGAATTCCGCTCTCCAGTGTATCTTGAATTCCACTCACCGCCTCGTCCAGACGTTCTTCCAACTGACGGGATTGGTGTTGCAAGGATTGACAAATCTGGTTGTCATAAAACTGAATCAGTTTGTCTTGCGCAGCAGGAAGAACTTTAATGATCATCTGTTTGAGGACAGGATCAAGTGCCTCCTGTAATCGCTGACGTCCATCTCCTTCGAAGAACTGTTTCGGATTGCGGAAATAATTCAAATAGCTTTTCCATCCAGACGGTTCTTCCAGACGAACTTCTTCAAGCACAGGTGTACTCCAGCGTTCGTTCAGTGGCAGTGACACATCCACGCCCCCTGATAACTGCCTCACCTCATCTATACATTCCGTAACTTGCTTCATCAGCCAGGTCTGACCCGCCTGTTCAAGTCTGAGGGTGGTAGCAAGCAGTTCCTGCTCCAGTTCAATGGCAATCATACGTAACAGTTCACGTCCACAGGCTGCAAAAGCTATCTTCAGATTGCCCCGATCCTCCCGAAGTACGGATGGATGGAATGCTTCTGCCATGAATAAACCAAGGCGATAGGCAAGTCGCTGCCGCACATGGAACAGCAATTCTGCTGTTTCCTGTGACAGTTCTTCCTTCATGGATCTTGCTGCAAGTTGCTGTATGCGCTGGCGTGACTGTCCCTGGATCGTCTCCAGTTCATCCCGCCGTTGCTGCAATACTTCCTCCCCCTGAGCCGCATCTTCCGCACGCTTCTTCAGCCGCTGAATGACACGTGCCATCTCTTCGGAAGCTCCACCTACAGCAAGATCGGCTAATTCTCTGCCTGCAAATTGGTTGAACTCTTCCTCAAAACGGTTAAAACCAGATTGCTCAAGCAGCTTCGAATCCCCTGCCATCTTGCCTTCCATCGCCAGTATGCTGGATACCGGGAAGAGTCGTGGTGCCCGAATTCCATTACTGCGCAGTTGGGTACTCACATGATCGAGAACCTGCTCCAGTTCTTCCTCAGAGGAAGACAAGTCACTGGCATTCACAACAAAGAACATCTGATCCATGGCAGAACTATCTTTAACACGTCCCAACTGATTCAGGAACTGGCGATCTCCTTGGGAGAAAGCATGGTTGTAATACGTTACAAAAATGAGTGCATCCGCATTCTTCATATAATTGAAGGTTACACCCGTATGACGAGCATTCACGGAGTCCGCTCCTGGTGTGTCTACCAGTACAATGCCTTGTTCAGTTACATCGCAACTGTAATAGAGATCGATACTGTCTACAAAACAGGACTTTTTCTCGTTTGCGACAAAGTTACGATAACCGTCCAGATCCACCAGCACATCCTGACCTAACTGGTCCGCTGTTTCTTCCCAGCCGGCTGCTGCCGCCTGTAAAAAGCTGTAATGCGGGCGCCCAGCGGGGTGTACATCCTGTGGTGAGAGGGAACGTACTCGCTTTTGCCACTCCGCTCCAGGCTCACCCAGTCCGAGTAATCGGAAGGAATAGCCGAGGTCTTCCTGGAAGGCGTCCCGGGTCTTCATGCGGACCCGGGCTGTTCCATGCTCCGCGCCCCCGGCAGGAGCCATGATTCGGTTAATCGCCGCTGTTGTTGGATGCGGCGAGACGGGTAGTACAGCTTCGCCCAGCAACGCGTTGGCGAAGGAGGATTTGCCGGCGCTGAATGCTCCGAACAGCGCCAAAGTGAACGTGCCGCCCGCAAGCGAAGCCGCGCGTGCACGCAGATCCCGTACCGCCGACCCCATGGCGGGGTACGGCTCCACCAGCGCAGCAGCGGCTTCGAGTCGTGCCGCTGCTGCGTCCAGGCGTCGGCGGCGTTCAGCGCCAGCCGCCGACGATGGCCCAGGCACCGCGGCCGCGACTGCGCGCTGCGCTGGCGGTGCCTCTTGCGTCTGTGGCTGCGCAGCCACAGACGTTGACGTGCCCGCATGCGAACCGGGAGCTTCGCCCGGTTCTGGCACCGCGGGCACGTGCGGGCCCTTCACCTCCGGCAATAGCCCGGAGGGGAGGGGGCCCGCATGGGGCAGCAGGCTGCGCAGCCCTGCTGCCTCTGCGGCGGCGCTGCGCTGGAGCGCCGTGTAGCGCGCCGCCGCCGCGGATTGCGCCAGCAGCGCTGCGCGGCTGGCGTCCAACGCCTGAAGCGCGGCTTCGCCTCGCGCTGCCAGCGCTTCCAGCATGCGGTCGGCCAGCATCATGGCCGACCTGCGATAGCGGGCCTCAATCTCGCCCCGCACATCTTTACTGAACTGAATCACATACTCTGGAGATACCTCTGCACTGGCACTGCGTTTCATCTCCAATAGTGCTTCATCTACAGCAGGCAGTTCCGTATTGAGCGACTGCTCCCACTCCGCTCCCCATAGCTGATGGGATTCACCCAGCTGTCTAAGCATTGTACGAATATGTACCTCAACTTGTCCGGAAGCCTGATCCTGTAACAGTCTGACCAGCTCAGAAGCACGGCGTTGTTTCTCCTGCTCGGTTTTTCCACCTGAGAACAATAAACCTACCCTGAAACCTGGTTTGCGGCTCTCCAAATAGGCAGCAGCCGACGCACGAATATCCGCAGGTGTAAGATTTGCATTTGCCAGAAGAGGTTCAAGCTCCGCCCGGAATTTCTCACGCACTCGCGCAGGCCCGTTACGAATGTCTGCTGCTTGTTGATCAAGAAGCTCCAGCTCTCGTTCCAAGCGTTCAATTCCTTCCTTGCCACCAATTTCATCCAGCAGGGAATTCTCTTCGTCTTCACGTTTCTCGGCTTCTCTCGTCAGGTGTTGCTCCGTTACATGACTGGCCGAACTTGCCAAACTGTGCGTAATTAACGCTTCCTTCTCTTGCATCATGTGTCCAATGAGTTCCGGAAGCACATCCCACTGGTTGTAGCGATGCTTCTTGTCGCGGAGGGAAGTAAATAACAGTCCGTCATATCTGACTTCCCAGGCCGCAAATATAGCTTCGACACCTTCGGTATATTGGTCAAAAGAGAGCTCACGCTCCCGATGCTTGTCGATCTGGTTCACGATCAAAAACAACGGTTTGCCCCAATCCGACAGACTCTTGGCAAATGAAAGGTTTGTCTCGGACTGGACATGGTTATAGTCCATGACATAGAACACCACATCCGCCAGATGGAGCGCTGAATGGGTTGCGAGACTATGTCCGCGATCTGTTGAATCCACACCTGGTGTATCCAGCAGGACAGCATCATCTTTCAGCAGAGGAATATCATCCCATACCTCAATTGAGCTATAAGCTCCACCATTTTTGCAATACGACTCCAATTCCTCTGGAGAAACTTCAAGTGTTCCCGCTCCATTGTCAGCGCTTACGTTTGGAGTAGTATAAATAAGCGCTCTTGGCTTACCATTACGTATGGATACCACATTTGCACTAGTTGGCACGGGACTTGAAGGCAGCACCCGCTTACCGCATAAACTGTTGATGAGACTCGATTTGCCTGCAGAGAAATGACCACAGAACGCAATCGTCAGATGTTTCATTTCCGCCTTGCTGATTAAATCCGTTATAGCCTGTACGGCTGTATGGTCCCCTGTCTGCTCCATCGCTTCACGCAGCGGAAGCAGAGGTTTGGCCATTTCTTTTGGGTAATCTGTTCTGGACATGACTGGCCTTCCCCCTGGCTCCTCTAATTTGACATCCGTTTCGACGTCTATCTCTTTTACAACATTTATTTTAACATTATCAAGTTTGAATTTGAACGGTTGGAATTGAATATACATAAATGAACGTATAAGTCCTATAATCTAAAAAAAATAAAACCGAACAAGTCGGTTTTATCTGTAATACGTTTTATACACGGTATTTAGCAAATGCTTACCCCAAGTGTCTGTTGCATGAATGCGATGCGATCACCGTAACCACAACGATCATCATGACATTAATACAACAGAACCAATAGTGTAATCACTTCTTATGAAACTGCGTTCTCCATGGAAGGCAGCAAGATTTCAAATACTTGTCCATGTTGCAGAATTGTAATGTCTCTGCCTTTGTCTCTCATAACAACAACTTCTGGTTTAACGGACATACGCTCCAGATAATGTTCAGGCACGTCGCCAGAGTGGCTTACTGTGATGCCTTCTACTTCTTTTTCTTCATTTTCAGCCATTTCCTGTTCAACGATTTGTTCAAAGATATCGGAGAAGGCCTCAAAATTGTCAGTGTACACGGAAATGCATTTCATGATTATTCATCCTTTTCTGCTCATTAATTTATTTTTCGTTTTCGGGTGGTGACACGTTCCTTATCTTTCCTGATTTGGGACGTTTTCATACGTTTTTTCCCTTCCCTGCATATGTCCAGCAATGGACAGATATGACACGCAGGGTTCTGTGCCTTGCAATGGTAGCGTCCAAAAAATATAAACCGGTGGTGAGTTAAAGTCCACTCGTCCCGGGGTACGCGCTTCATTAGTTTCTTTTCGACTTCAAGTACGGAGTCATCCCAACCTGCAAGCGCCAGCCGCTTGGATACACGTTCAACATGAGTATCTACAGCAATTGCTGGTACTCCAAACGCATTGGAAACAACTACATTCGCGGTTTTCCGCCCGACACCTGGTAGCGTCACAAGCTGATCATGTTCCTGCGGTACATCACCGCCATACTGCTCTATTAAAATTCGGCACATGTTCTGAATATGCTTGGCCTTGTTCCGGTACAAACCGATTCGCCGAATATCCTGTTCCAACTCTTCGAGAGGAACTGTCAGATAATCTGCTGGGCTTCTGTACTTCTGGAACAGATCTGCGGTTACCTTGTTCACCGTTTCATCGGTGCACTGGGCAGACAAAAGGACAGCTACCGTCAATTCAAATGCATTGCTGTGATTTAATTCGCAATGTGCATCAGGAAACATTGCTTCCATAGTTTCGAGTATATGTCTAACCGTCGCTGCGTTCATGAAGAGCTACCTCCCACAAAATGACTCCACTCTGCGGAGCCTTACTTCGAAGCTTCATCCGAGTACTTTGCGGGGACCTCAAAAAGCTTGCAAAAAAAACGTCTTGATGCGGGAAAGATCCCGTATCAAGACGGTCATTCTTTTGATCCTCGAAAAGAAACGATTACTGTTTTTGAATCTCCAGAATAACATTGTTCAGGAGATACAATACAATATTATCATTATCTCTGAGAGATTGCACGCTTAAAGTATTGTCACCCTGGTGAACAAATACACTTGATCCGAGTGCAAAACGATAGTTTGTGTCTGCTGTCGTTTCCCGTTTAACCAAAATTTGGTTACCAACGCCATCATAAGACCAGAATTGTTTGCTCATGACAGTTAGTACTCTGAAGCGTGTGGAATTATCCGTATCTTTTGTCATTTCCACACGATCTCCGACCGTAAGACTCGTCAGTGAAGTTAATGTGGAGCCAGATTTCACGACTTTAACAGAACCGCTAACAGACACGGTTTCAGTCTGGCCGTTAAACTGCTTGAGCGTTACAGATGAAGCATCCACCGCTGTAACTTCAGCCAGCGTACGCTTCACGACTTGAACCGCTTTTGGCGTAGCTCCTTCAAACGTTACATTAATCAGGTTGCCTGCTGTCAGTTGTGAAGGCGTGATCGTCTGACCACTCTCTCCTGTCAGTACGGCTTGATCCACGTAGAACTGACTTGTCAACAGATCGGATTTTACTCGAATACGACTATTTGCTTCCAAGGCAACCACTTCGAATTGAGCCACAGTGTTCAGTGAAACCTTCTGCACTACATCCTGATTTGCTCCAAGCGTTACGGTCACTTTGTCACCAATCTTCAAATCTCCCAGACTTGCGCCCGATTTGTTATAGATCTCAACCGTAGGTAAGGTAGTATAAGGCACTGTAATCGTCTGATTACCAGACAACACACTGATTTTTCTGCCCGTTGTGTCAATGTTGCTGATCGTACCTTCATACTTGTAAATCACTTTAACGGACAACGCACGTGTTCCCACATAGGTCAGATCCAATTTGCGACCATCATTCAAAATCGACTCCAGACCAGCGAGTGTAGGTTTGGTCGTATTGTAGTCCAGTTTGGTTTTTTCGTCCAATGTAAATACAAACGGTTTTTTGTTGTTGTCCAGTACGGTAAGTACCTTTGTTTTGCTGTTGTAAGATACAACCGTTACTCCGTTCATAGGTTCCATTTGACGTCCAATCACCTGAATACGTGTTACCTGATCGTCAGAGTTCAATGACAACTCCACCTGATCCCCGTTCGTTGCATCCGTGATGAGATCATTTAGCGTCGCATCCTGAATACCATTAATAATAACTTCCGGCTTTTCAGTCAGCAGTTTCGCCTCAAGGGAACCCCCTTCACGTTTGAACGTTAACGTGGACTGGTTGCCACCGATCTCAACCAATGTTCCGCGCACAGATTGCTCCACACCTTGAGACAATGTGATAGTTTGCAAAACACTGTCCTTTACAGTGTATTTTACGGCACTGCCGGCTTTGAGATCAGCCACTGATATGATACGGTTTTGATATGTGATAAGCAGATTGTCATTGTATGCAAACTGCTCTGTAGCACCCGCTGCATTGACAAGTTTGATCGTTTTGCCAGAAGTGGATACTTCAGCAATTACGCCATTGTCACTCTTGTTAACAATGCCGGATTTCACACGAATAGCAACTGTTTTTTTGTCAGTCGAGAACGTCTCACGCTGTACTTCGATGATGCTATCTGCCGTAATATCGGATAGTTTGATTGCATTACCATTCTGATCGATGAATGCAGTTGCCTCATCATAACTATACGTTTCGTAATTCTCGCCCACAAAGATACCAATTTTATTACCAGACAATGAACGTGCAAATGTACCTTCAACACTTTCCACCTGCGGTGTAGCATCAACAACTTCCACATAGGAAGCCCCACCTGCAGAACCTACAACCATAACTTTTGTATACAGCTTCACATCTGTGGCGGAAGCACGAGTCTCACTGTCTTTCGTAAAGTAAGGCGTACTGCTGTTCACTGTGAAGTTAACGGCTTTGCCGTCCACAACCAGCGTGATCTGCCCATCTTTCAATCCTGTCACATAACCCGTGGTTGTGTTCGGGTACGTTGTATCCGTTAATGATTCACCACGACTGAAGAAGGTAGCCAGTTGAGCACGGGTTACGGAACCAGTTGGATTGAATTTGTTGCCTTCCACACCTTTGGCCAGATCCAAGCTAACAGCCAGATTGACATAACCTTTACCACTTTCGGAAATACTTGCATTATCAGCAAATCCGGTAGATTGATTGTTTTGTGCCTTCGCTTCAGCATCCTTATCCAATGAACGGATTAACAATTTTGTAATCCATTCCCGTGAAGCTGGTTTTTGACCCCAGGAGGTCTTGGATACATCCACCGTTGATTCTTCCGTTTTGTCAATCAGTCCCAGTTGAAGTGCCAGCGCGACATATGGCTTGAAATAATTTCCCACTTCCATGTTTGTCGGTAATGCCGCAGCCGTGTCGGTATTCAACTGGCCCTCTTGATTCATAAAACGGATTGCCATTGTTACAGCTTCTTGCTGTGTTACCGCGTCTCCTGGACGGAACAGGCCGTTGTTACCGAGAAGAATACCTTGATATGCCAGTTTGTACACATGTTTCTCAGCCCAGTATCCGACCTTGATGTCACTGAACAAACCAGTTGGTGCAGCCGTATTTGTTATTGCAGCAGTCTGACCCTGCCCCGTTTCTGTTGATTCTGCTGCCATGGCAGCTCCGCCGGCGCTAAGGGCCATCATGCCTGCAAGCACGGCTGATACTACTTTTTTAGAGTGTGATGTATGGTTATATTTAAAAGTCACCTATGATTCCCCTCTCTCATGTAAAACGACCCATATTCCGTGGATTCCCGGTACAACAGCATGCTGTACAGCCTATTCGGATCTTGTCATTGGATGTTCAAGATCCACATGGCCCATCAGACTCTCCGTCTGCTGACCATCCACCAGTAAATCAAGTGATTTTACTTCATCAAACTGGAAGAACGTTTGTTTTAGAGCATCCAGTGCATAAGACTCTCCACCTGCTCCAAGACGTGCCGTATCTGGCATATGAATATCCAGCGTAAGAGCTCCATCCTTGAACTGAACAGACTTCAATTCAATTTCTTTAGACCACAGCGGAACCAGTTTAGCGTCTTTGCTCTGTTGCAGTGATTCAAAGGCAGCTTTATATTTGGCATCATCCGATGCGTATGAAATCTCTGCCGAAGCTTTGTGCAACTCCAGTTCTTCTTCATCCGTATAGAATACAGTGATTGTTTTCTTTTCATTACTTTCGGAAGTTGCCGGCTTCTCCGTAGACGTTTCGCTTGGCGGAGTAGTTGTAGTCGCTTCCTCTGAGCTGCCTTCCTCCGTGGATTCTGTAGGCGTTGTATTCTCTTCAGGCTCAGCAGTTACCGGTTCGGTAATTGTTTCACCTTCAACCTCGGTTACATTGTTTTCAGTTCCTGCGCCTTGCGTCTGATTCGGAGCAGCTGTTGGCTTGCTTCCACATCCAGCAGCAACTGCCATAACCGTTACCAGCAAGGCTGCAATCCATATTTTCTTGTTCATTCTAACTCCGCCTCCTCAACATAAGGGCTTGTCCCTTATTTAATTCCCAGATACTCCTTGATTCCTGCAACAATCCCTTTGGCAACACTGTTCTGGAAACTCTCAGTGAACAGGGCTGCTTCGTCACTCTTATTGCTAAGGAATCCACCTTCCAGCAGAACTGCTGGCATTGTCGTTTCACGGGTCACATGGAGACTTGCCGTTTTCACTCCACGATCTTTCAGTCCGGAAGACTGTAAAAGATACTTGTGCATCACTGTAGCAAGTGCTTTGCTGTTGGAGCGTGTATAGAATGTCTCTACACCGTTCGCAGCAGCAGGGCCACTGTTAGCATGAATGGAGATGAAAATATCCGCTTTTATGTCTTGTGCAATCTTCACACGTTCTTTCAATGCCAAAAATGTATCATCGCTGCGCGTTAACACAACGTCAATTTTGGATTCTTTTTTCAACAAGGCTTCCACTTTCAGAGCCATTGCCAGATTGAAGTCTTTTTCACGTTTACCAGTTACACCGATTGCCCCAGGATCCTGATCTCCGTGACCTGCATCGATAACGACAACTTTTTTGCCATTATTACCAACTGGAGGGGCAGGTGTACCACTTTGATTGTCGAGGTTAATCATAACCAGTCCGGAATCATTTTGCACACTGTACCCTTTTGAACTGGACAGATCGATTACAAAACGAATTGTAGATGGACTGTTGCTGTATAACGAGTAACGAATCTTCGACACATCCGGATAGCCGCTAACGACGAGTTGTCCATTCTGGTTGCTGTCTAGAGCCTGTCCTTCACTGAACGAATCAGCAAATGCGGTATTCGGCAAGTCTATAACGATTCGATCTGGTCCTGTCATCGTGAAGACGTTCGGCTTCGTACTTCCGCTTGTTGCAATCATGAAGCGGTTGTCGCTGAAGCTGATGCCGTTCACCAGTACAAGACCTTCTTGATCCGATCCTCCGCCTTCATTGCCAGAGTTCGGAGGTGTGGTTGTCCCGTTTCCGGAACCTGAATTCTGGGTAACTAATGTTACCGTCTTCGTAGTATTGTTCCAACCCACCTTAAGACCCATTTCCTCACCAATAAATCGGAGAGGTACGAGCGTAGTACCATTTTTCACGAGTGGCGGGGCATCCAAGTTTACGTTACTGCCGTTCACCGTTGCCGTCTTCTGTCCAACAATCATCTGCATGGCAGTGTTGTCTTTGCTAATAGTCACTGTTTGAGTTTGCTGCTTCCACTCCACGCTATATCCAAGATTTTCGGACACAACCCGGATCGGAACCATCACCTTGCTGTTGATAATTTCCGCTTTTGTATCCGATGGCTGTACGATTTCTTTACCGTCTAGGATAATTTTCGTGTCTGTTGCTGCGTGACTATAGCCCGGGAATACGAGCCCAAAGACAAATAACAGTACCAAAAAACCGAACTTCTTCATCCTTCACCCCTACCATTCTCATATTTTTTTGCCGCATGTTGTCATTTTCCAACTCCGACTGACCGCTTGGGCATTACCAGACACCTATTAGACGCCCCTCGCTCTCAAAAGTTGCGAATATATTCCAACATAACAGAAAAAAAACGTTGTCAGATCAAGCTTTTTTTACATTTTAATGTCTTCTTTTTTCCTTATTTATCAAATATACATCTCTAAACAACGTAATACCCTAACCTTCATATTTGCGCACAATTCAATTTACAGTCCCAAAAATTCAACAATTCCGTCCACAATCGCCTGTGCACATTTGTCCTGGTATTCTTCCGTGAGCATGACTGCTTCATCTGTAGGGTTACTTAAAAAACCAAGTTCAAGTAACACAGCAGGCATGGTTGTTTCACGCGTCACATGCAGACTAGCCGTTTTAACCCCACGATCCTTGAGTCCTGTTACCGGTAACACATATTTGTGAAGAGCGTCAGCCAAAGTTTTGCTTTCTTTACGACTGTAGAGCGTTTCAATGCCGTTTGGTACCGGTGTAGTGAATTTGTTTCCATGAATGGATACAAAAACATCTGCCTGATTCAATTCAGCAATATCCACACGCTGTTTGAGCGAAAGTTCTGTATCATCCTGGCGTGTAATGACCGTTTGAATATTTGGGTATTTTTGAAGGGTTGCCTGTACCTTCAGTCCTACAGCCAGATTGAAATCCTTCTCATAAGCTCCTGACAAACTCACTGCACCCGATTGACGACCACCATGTCCCGGATCAATGACCACAATCGTTTTGCCATCATTGGTAGGTACTGCCGGTTGGCTTGTCGGTTCTCCACTCGTGGCTGTCAGGTCAACGAGCAAGACATTGTTATCTCCAACAGACCATTTGGCTGTAGCCGTCTGATTCATATCCAGAACGACACGCACGGTAGAAGGCGATTTACTGAACATGGCATACCGAACTTTGGAAACTATGGATGAATCCGTAACGAGAATCTGTCCACTCCCATCCGGGTTAGAGGCTTGTCCCTGAATGAATTCCTCAGAAAATGTCGCTGAAGGCAGATCAACAATAATTCGGTCTGGCCCACCAATACTGGATACTTTGGGGCTAATATTACCGTTTGTTGCTACAATCAAGCGATCTCCGCTGAAGCTGATGCCTTGAAGTTCTGTCAAACCATCCGGGACAGGTGCCTCAACGGGGTCACTGTCACCTTCCGTTTCAACTACGGGAGGAATACTAAATAGGCTTACTGTCTTGGTTCCATTGTCCCAGCCCACACGCAGACCCATGCCTTCCCCAACAAAGCGTAACGGAACAAGCGTAGTTCCCTGTTTGATCAGTGGGGGCGAATCCAGGTTCACCACGTTTCCATTCACTGTAGCTGCATCTTTGCCAGCCGTCATTTGAATCATGCTGTTTCCTTTTTGAACCTGGACTGACTGAGTTTCCTTCTCCCACTTCACCTTATAACCCAGGTTCTCGGATACAATTCGAATTGGAACCATGACCGTTTTCCCGATATTCTCTGCAGGTGCACCCGTCTGCTGGTTAATGGTTACACCGTCGAGTACAATCGAGGGCGTGGTGTCTGCATGGGCCATGATTGGGAATAAACATAGGAACAGAAGAAAAACGACTGCTGCCGACCATTTTTTCATACCTCATCCACCATTCTTTTTGTCTTTTGAACATCCGACCTGATTCTCTGCAGCGTAACATCAATGACAATATGTAACCTTCCATAATCTACTAATCAGTTTATCAGATATTGTCTGATCATCCGGTTACAACGTTGTCATATTTAGTCGGAAACTGAGTGGCAAAAAGTTGACTTTCTCCATTCGTCCAGTTCCCAAAATCATATTAAAATTACATTTCTCATCCATTTTTGCTATGCTGAGTTCAAATACTTGAATACAGGAGACTGAGCCTTGATGCCTAAAATACTGATCGTGGACGATGAAGCAGATCTTCGAAAGCTACTGACTGATTATTTTGAAATTAACGGTTATTCCGTGATGACAGCCAAGGACAGCCGGGAAGCGCTGCGGAAAGTGGAAAAACAACCCGATATCGTTTTGTTAGATATCAACATGCCTGAACAGAACGGCCTTCAATTATGTGAAAAAATTCGCGACTTTGTCTCTTGCCCGATCTTATTCTTAACGGCTCGAATCGAAGATGCTGATAAAATAGCAGGATTTCGTGCCGGAGGCGATGACTATATCCTGAAACCTTTCAGCATTCGCGAGTTGGGCGCCAGGGTCGAAGCACATATACGCAGGGAACAACGAATCCAAACTAAATCTTCGGTAAGGTTTAACAATGAATTGGTCATTGATTATACGGCCAGGGAGCTCTACTACCTGGATAAGCGAATTTCACTGCCCAAAAAAGAGTTTGATATTGTCGAATTGCTGTCCACGCATCCTGATATGGTGTTTGGAAAGGAACGCATATACGAAAAGATTTGGGGCATGAACGAGCAAGGTGACAGTAACGTGATCGCAGAGCATATCCGGCGAATTCGCTACAAATTAAAGGAATACGGCTGTGATAATCAAATCGAGACCGTTTGGGGAGTAGGGTACAAATGGCCAAGTTCATGACTAGGCTCCTGTTTTTAAAGCGATTGTCCTTGCTACAATCTTTTATGCTGTTGTGTGTGGTCACACTCATTGCCGTGCTTGCCGTTATAACTATGGAGTTTGCTTGGGCGGAGAACCTGCGGCTGCGTTTCGGAGAAACGGATTGGGTGATGCCCTCCCTCGTCACGGCGGTTCTGCTCACCGTAGCGACTGGAATTGTCACCATGGCCGTTCTATTTTACAGATGGAAGCTAAAACGTCCGCTGGAGCTATTAAAACGAGCATCCGAGAACATTTCGGCCAACGATCTAGACTTCCGCATTTCCTATGACAGCCAGGATGAGATGGGCGAGCTGATCACGCTATTTGAAAACATGCGCTCACAATTGGAAAAAAACCTTAAGACACTTTGGCGTTCGGTTGAAGAGCGCAAGCAGATCAATGCTATTTTTGCCCATGATCTGAGAACACCCCTGTCCGTGTTAAAAGGAAACGCCGAGCTTCTTGCCACCTATCTTCCTGAGAAGAAGTTGTCGGAAGAAAAGGTGCTGGACCTGATCCATACTATGAACCTTCACATCTTGCGTCTGGAGAGTTATGCAGAGGCCATGAACTCCATTCAGAGGCTGGAGGATGTGCCGTTGAACTTCCAATCGATGGATACGATCTCATTGACGGCTTTGCTGGATGGCAGCGCTGAACAAATCGCGAAACAGTTCGGTATACGTTTCGTCTCATCCGTGGAATATGATAATGCCTCAGTACATGTAGATCCCTATCTGGTCATGCAGATTTTCGAGAATATAGTGGCTAATGGGGCGAGATACGCAGCCAGTCAAGTGAACGTTCACTATGACGTTCAGGGAGGCATTATGAAGATTACCGTCTCAGAGGACGGTTCTGGTTTCTCTGAGGAAGCCCTGAGTAAGGCTATGCTCCCTTTTTACCGAGGCGAAGTATGGGATGCGAGCGAACATCGCGGGCTGGGCCTTTACGTTTGCAAGGTGTTTTGCGAAAAACATGAAGGTAGTCTTCGGATTGCAAACGGTCCTAACGGAGGTGGAAGCGTCACGGCAAGTATTGGGACCCGAGTTGATAAATAGTTGAAAATGATCTGATAACATCTCCTTATCTTGAATTCAAGGAGTGTTATCATGCTAAAACTGAAAAAAAGAATGTATATCACATTTAGCTGTTTGTTGTTATGTACCGCGTGGGCGTCCCCCTTATCCGCCAATGAAGCCAGAGACAGGACAGAAGTGCTGCAGGAGATCGACGAATATATGAATCGGAGCATGAAGACCAATTACATTAAGGCTGCTTCACTGGCGATTGCCAATAACGATGAGGTCTTTTACGCAAAAGGCTACGGGACATTGGCGGACGGCCAGAAGGTTACGGGCAACACCCCTTTTCCCATTGCTTCACTAAGCAAGTCCTTTACTGCTTTAGCCGTTCTGCAGCTGGTGGACAAGGGTCAGATCGACTTGGATGCGACTTACGCTTCCTATTTTCCAGAGCTTTCTCCACAGGACCCCCACGTTCTTGATATCACGGTCCGTCATTTACTGAATCAGACGAGTGGTCTCAATGACAAGATTAATCCCGATATGACAAAGACTCCGCAATTCCAATCACTGGCTGAAGCGAACCAATTATTAAACACGGTTCAACTTGCCCATATCCCCGGAACAGCCTACAGCTATCATAATCCCAATTACGTGCTGCTGGCGAACCTGGTGGAAAGTGTTAGCGGAGAGCGCTTTTCGGATTATCTGAAAAAACATATTTTTGAACCGTTAGGAATGAATCATACCTTCAGTGTCAATACAACGCAGCAATTCTATGAGAATAATACTATCCCGCTAGGACATTACCTGAGCTTGGGACGCGCTATAAGTCAATCCGAACCGCTTTGGTTCATTGAGGGCCCCGCCGGCATCGTTTCAACCGCAGAGGACATGTCCCTATGGATGCTTTCCCAATATAATGGCCGCCTCGTTTCCCCTGTGCTGATGAAACAATATCATGCCTCAGGAGCGATCGGTCCGTACGGCATGGGCTGGCTTGCAAACCAAGATGCGTCTAACGGCCAAACGATCTCCCACAGCGGCATTTTCTGGACCTACAAGTCCGAAGAACAGGTTTATTTGAACGAGCAAATGGGCATTGCCGTAATGTTTAATTCTGGTATAAACGCTTATGTGAATTACTCGGCATTTATTGATGGAATAGCGGATATTATGAGGGGACAGGAACCCCAAACCTCTTTTGTAAACGGTCGGAATATGGAAATGATCATGATTGCGCTGATCGTCGCTACGCTTGCATGGGGCATCTACGGCTATTCTCGCATACTTCGGAACTACCACCGCCTAACGATCAGCAAATTGATTATGATCACGGTTGGTAGACTGATCCCGGTTCTAATTCTCTTATCTCTGTCCCCCTTGGTTACGTTTATCGGCGGAGGACGTGTGCTGCCTTGGTTTGGCATCTGGACTACCCTATCAACTCCAATCATATGGCTTATGGTATGGTCACTTGTGAATTTCGTGCATTTGGCTTGTTATATCTATGTCTATTTTCAAAATACAAAAAACGACCCTTTGGAGTTACCTCAATAATCGATTTTTAGGTTCTCTATTTAGTCAGCTGTTATTGTATCTGTTGAAGTATTCGGTCAAGAAAAATCAGGAGTTCTATGTATAGCTGACTTATTAAGCTAATTTACTTCTGAAACTACAAAAAGCTTCTGTCTCACCGATGGGAACAAGGTCCCTTGGGCGAGGCAGAAGCTTTCTGTTATGCAATACTTTAACGATTAACCGAACAGTTTTGCCGCGTGGCGTTGTTCGTAAGCAGCGATCTCATCATCATGTTGAAGAGTCAGACCGATATCATCCAATCCTTGCAACAGGAATTGACGACGGTGCTCATCCAGATCAAAATCGATATGCAGTCCGTATGCATCAGTAATCGTTTTGTTTTCCAGATTTACATTCATCTCATAGCCTTCATGTGTCGCTGTACGTTGGAACAAGTCTTCAACTTGCTCTTCTGACAACTTGATTGGCAAGATTCCGTTCTTAAAGCAGTTATTATAGAAGATGTCTGCATAAGATGGAGCGATGACACAACGGAATCCATAGTCCAAAATCGCCCATGGCGCATGCTCACGGGAAGATCCACAGCCAAAGTTGGCACGTGAGATCAGGATGGATGCCCCTTCATAACGAGGTTTGTTCATTTCGAAGGAAGCATTATTGTTGCCCTCTTCATCAAAACGCCATTCATAGAACAAAAATTGTCCAAATCCGGTACGTTCAATCCGTTTCAGGAACTGTTTCGGAATGATTGCGTCTGTATCTACATTGACCCGGTCTACCGGTGCAACGATGCCTTGTAATGTTTTGAATTCTTCCATATTAAACGTTCTCCCTTCTGTCTGTTATAGATTAGATCGCTGCTTCTGTTTTGAAATTCCAATCCCGTACGTCCACAAAGTGACCCTTAACCGCTGCTGCTGCCGCCATTGCCGGAGAAACCAGATGCGTACGTCCTCCGCGTCCTTGGCGTCCTTCAAAGTTACGGTTGGAAGTCGAAGCACAACGTTGTCCTGGCTTCAATACATCCGGGTTCATCGCCAGACACATACTGCATCCCGCATCCCGCCATTCAAATCCGGCTTCCGTAAAGATTTTATCCAAACCTTCTTGTTCTGCCTGGATTTTAACTCGTCCTGAACCTGGTACAACAATTGCTGTAACCTGACTGGATACCGTGTGACCTTTAGCCACTTGTGCTGCTGCACGCAGATCTTCGATCCGACCATTGGTGCATGAACCGATAAATACATAATCAATTGGAATCTCGGCGATTGGTGTTCCCGGTTCAAGTCCCATATATTCAAGCGCTTTTTCAGCCGCTTTGCGTTCGTTTTCTGTAGGCAATTCAGCCGGAACTGGAACTTTAGAAGAAATGTCGGTTCCCATGCCAGGGCTTGTTCCCCAAGTTACTTGCGGAATCAATGTCTCCACATCGATTTCAACCACATGGTCGAATTCGGCACCTTCATCGGTTACAAGCTGTTTCCAACCCTCTACAGCTTCATCGAATTTGGCATCCGCTGGTACGTATTCACGTCCACGCAGATATTCAAATGTTGTTTCATCCGGAGCGATCAATCCTGCTCTTGCTCCACCTTCGATGGACATGTTGCAGACCGTCATACGCTCTTCCATGCTCAACTCACGGATGGATTCGCCTGTGTACTCAATAACATAACCTGTTGCAAAGTCTGTACCGTATTTGGCGATGACTGCGAGGATCATGTCTTTTGCGGTTACACCCGGGTTACGTTTACCGACAAAACGAACTTCCATCGTTTTGGCTTTTGCTTGTTGCAAACATTGAGTTGCCATAACGTGCTCAACTTCACTTGTTCCGATTCCGAATGCCAGTGCGCCAAACGCACCGTGTGTGGACGTATGACTGTCACCACATACAATCGTTTTACCCGGGTGAGTCAGACCCAGTTCAGGTCCCATAACGTGTACAACGCCTTGATCAATCGTGTCCAGATCATACAATTTCACGCCGAAATCACGGCAGTTTTGCGAAAGTGTATCAATTTGTTGTTTGGAGATAGGATCTGTAATGTTGAAACGGTCTTTCGTTGGAACGTTGTGGTCCATTGTTGCAAATGTCAGTTCAGGGCGACGAACTTTACGTCCGCTGAGACGAAGACCTTCAAATGCCTGTGGAGAAGTTACTTCGTGCACCAGATGCAGATCGATATACAGAATGCTTGGTTTGCCTTCTTCTTGATGAATTACGTGATTTTCCCAAATTTTCTCAAACATCGTTTTTTTACTCATCATTTTCACCTCATTATAAGTTCGTTCCTTGGAAGAGCCTCTGTTTTCTTTAAAAAGTGAAGCTCTTGAATGACATAAATATATCACCCTGTCCTTCATTGTTCCAAGATATAATATCTATAGATGTAATAGGTTTAACCTATAATGAGAGAAAGACAAATAAACCACTGCTCATCGCAGAGGTTTCAATTGATAACAATTATCATTATCATATAAGTCTTATACTACGTTCCCGCCTCTGCGCTGTCAATGCTTTTTATCTAGAACATCAAAAAACAGCCCTGAATCCAGAGCTGCTTTGCTAGTTTCTGTTATGAAATGAAAATTATCATATCAACGCCTTCTAATAGAGAGTACTTATCCGACTACTGTATTACAGACCGTTATTCGCAATCACATCTTTGTACCAATAGAAACTCTTCTTTCGTTTTCTCTCCAGTGTTCCATTGCCGTCATTATCCTGATCTACATAAATAAAGCCATATCGTTTCTCCATCTCTGAAGAAGAATAACTAATCAGATCAATCACTCCCCAACTGGTATAGCCCAGAAGTTCAACACCGTCCAGAATCGCTTCATGCATCTGTTCCATGTGAGAGCGGAAGTACTCAATACGATAATCATCCTGAATGCTACCATCCGCTTCAATCGTGTCTACCGCTCCAATCCCATTTTCAACGATGAACAAAGGTACCTCATAACGGCTATACAGTTCATTCAGTGAGATGCGCAGACCTACCGGGTCAATCTGCCAGCCCCAATCATTCGTTTGCAGATACGGGTTCTTCACCCCTCCAGTTGTATTGCCACTCACCTGCTCCAATCGGTCGCCATCCACACTTGATACCAGGGACATATAATAACTGAATGAGATAAAGTCCACAGTGTGTACTTTAAGAATCTCTTCATCCCCCTCAAGCATATCCAGGTTAATCCCTTTTTCGGCAAAAAATCTCTTCGTAAAGTACGGATACGCTCCACGCACCTGTACGTCCGTAAACATAAGATTGAATTGATTATCCCGGGAAGCAACAAGTACGTCTTCGGGATTACATGTATGAGCGTACGTTGTCAGTTTGGTCAGCATACATCCGATCTGGGAACCGGGAATGATCTCATGACAGTATTTCACTGCGAGCGCACTCGCTACAAATTGATGGTGCAACCCCTGATATACAGCCTGCTCCACATTTTCGAAACGCTCCGGAACAATACCACCACTCGTAAACGGATGACGAACAATGCTGTCAATTTCATTAAATGTAATCCAGTACTTCACTTTGTCCTTATAACGGGTGAACACGGTTTTACAAAAGTGAACAAAATACTCGACAACTTTCCGATCCGTCCATCCACCATGGTGATTCACCAGATACATCGGCATCTCATAATGCGACAACGTAATTAATGGTTCAATCCCTTGTTTCAGCATGCCATCAATAACGCGGTCATAGAACTGCAAACCGGCTTCATTCGGCTCTGTTTCGTTGCCATTCGGGAAAATTCGGGTCCAAGCAATAGATAAGCGCAACGTTTTGAGACCCATCTCCCCAAACAGGGCCAGATCCTCCTCATAGCGGTGGTAAAAATCAATGCCTCTGCGTTTCGGATATTCTCTGTCCGAGCTAGACTCCATCGCAGTTTTGATCTGTTCTTCATTGATCGCATTATGCTTTTTATACTCACTCTTGGCTACACCTTTTCGATAGATAGCAATGTCGGCTGTAGACAGACCTTTGCCATCCACATTCCACGCTCCTTCTGCCTGATTGGCAGCAATCGCTCCTCCCCATAGAAAATCTTCTGGAAACGTTCTTGTTGTATTGGTCATTGTGTATTCCTCCTTGGATTATCTCTGTAACTCTTTGATTCTTGCTCAATTGCGACTCATGACCCGATTGATATGAATAATCAAATACATCATCTCTTCATTGGAGATCGTATGTTCAAACCGAGCTTCAATATAATCCTTGATTAGCAGTACGCAGGCTTCTTCCTGCGGGTATTTATTCGCGATCTGTTCAAAGAGCTCATGATCCTGTGTGTTTAATGTTTTATGCTCAAAAAGCCGTTGAATGAAAAACTGCAAATGGGTCAAAAAGCGTGAATAGTTGATGCTGTGTGTATCCAGCTCCACTTGATAGTGAATTTTGATAATATTGAGTACATCCTTGACGGTATTGGTCATCATCATGACCTGATTCATATTGTCATCATTCTGCTGCGCATTAACGAGATGAAAGGCAATATTCGCCGCTTCCTCTTCAGGCAGGGAGAGTCCAAGCTGTTTTTGAATGAGAGACAGACCATGCAACCCGATGCTGAACTCCTGCGGATAGAACTTTTTCACTTCCCACAACATTCGGTTCTGGATCGTCATATTGTCCTTGAATCGCTTCATGGCCATATACAGATGATCCGTTAATGCGACATAGAGATGATCACTCAGATGGCGGGACAATGTATGTTTGGCATGGGAGATGATTTCATCAGCCAGAATCAGATATTCTTTTGGCGTTTCCTTCATCAGAGCGGTGAGATCCGAAGAGATCGTTTCATTTTCAAGGACATAGATCTTCTCGATCTCATCCTCGCCCACGACATCTCCCGGTTTGCTCCTGTAGCCGATGCCCTTTCCCATCACAATAATTTCCTTGTCATCCTCACCACGTCTGGCAAGAACAATGCTCGAATTCAATATTTTTATGACTTCCATATCAGGCTGCCTGCCTTTCATTCATATTTCAGCGGGTTATAACACCGTAATTAATGGTTTCCCCGGTCCTGTTGTCGCCGAAGATTCATTGCCCAGCACCTCCAGATAATCCGATGAATTGGTCACAATTACAGGGGTCGTGGTGTCATAACCTGCGGCTTGTATAGCTTCAAGATCAAATTCAATCAGGAGCTGACCATGAGAGATCTGTTCTCCTTCGTTCACTTTTACATCAAAATGTTGGCCTTTCAGTTTCACCGTATCCAATCCGACATGAATCAGAAGTTCTACCCCCTCTACCGATCTCAGACCGATGGAATGTTTGGTACGGAACACCGTTTCAATGGTACCATCAAACGGGGCAAACACCTTGCCAACACTTGGCTGAATGGCCATACCTTGTCCCATGGCTTCTTGCGAGAAGGCCTCGTCCTTCACCTCTCTTAATGGCAGAACTTTACCTTCCAATGGAGCAAAAACGATCTTTTTCGATTTGATCCCTTTGGATGGCTGGATTTCAGATTCGCCTCTCGCTTTGTTTGTAGGACTGCCTGCTATCGACACTGCTGTTGGAACAACATCCTGAAATCCAATGACATATACAGCGACAAACGCGACAATGGCAGAGATCAGCATGGTAATGATCGCATAGATAATATTCATATGATCTTCACTGATAAACATAGGCATAGATGCAATCCCCGGACCCACGGCAGCATATGCCTTGAGATTCACAATACCTGCGAACAACCCAGCGACTCCGGCGCCAATCATGCAGGCAATCAGCGTTTTCTTGAGCCTTAAATGTACACCGTACAGAGCAGGTTCCGTGATACCGAATACACCTGAAATTCCTGCAGACAAAGCGACTTGTTTCAGCTTGATGTCTTTGGTTTTGAATGACACCGCCAGTGCGCCTGCTCCCTGCGCCATATTGGATGCCAGCATCGCGACCAGCACCAGTGTTTCATATCCAGGTGAAGCCAAGGCTGCGAAAATAATGGGATAAAATACTTTATGCATACCGAACATGACAACCAGAGGCATCAGTATAGCCATAATGACAACGGTCAACCATCCAATCTTATCTTGAATCCAATAGATCAGGTTGGACATTCCCGTTCCGAGATACATCCCCAGAGGTCCAAGTACAATCAGGGCAACTGGAGCAACAATGAGAATAACAATCAAAGGTTTAAGGAAAATTTTGACTGGTCCTGGTGAGATCTTGTCCGCGAACTTTTCAATGTAAGACATGAACCAGACCGTTAAAATAATCGGTACCACGGATGTCGCATATTGAACGGATGCAACAGGAATGCCAATAAAGGACACCGGATCTTCACCGCCAAGCAGACCAATCATATTCGGGTGTAACATGATTCCACCAAACAGAACGGCAACAAAGGGGTTGGTTTTAAATCTATTTGCACTGGAATAAGCCAGTAGAATCGGAAGAAAGTAAAAGGCAGCATCAGACATGACACTCAAAACGGTATATGTCTGGCTCTCTTTAGACATCAGGCCGGTCACGGTCGCCAGTAGCAAAAGTGCCTTAAGCATGCCCGAGGCAGCAATGGCTGGGATAATAGGTTGGAAAATGCCTGCAATGACACTGGCAAAAGTATTAAACAGTCCTTTGGGGCTATAATCCGCTTTTTGTTTCTCCTGAATTTCGTTTGATTGCCGAGTATCCATCATCTTGGCAAGTTCATTGTAGACGTACGCGACGTCATTACCGATAATAACCTGATATTGTCCGCCGCTATTCACTGCGCCAATAACACCATCAAGGCTCTTAATTTCTTGGGTCTTCGCCATATCCGGATTCTTCAGGGTAAGTCTGAGCCTGGTAGAGCAATGAATTAACGTGTTGATATTATCATTGCCACCGACCAGCTCCATAATCGATTGGGCTAATTGTTTGTAATTCATGGTGCACCTCCGTTTCTTGATGGGAACAAAAAAAGACCTAAAAAGGGTAGGAAAAGAGAAACTCTTCCCACCCAATCTAGGTCTTGCCTGCCGAACAGTAACACGCCATCGTTGGATGAATGTTATTCAATTATATAAACGAAAAAGAATATGAACATTTGAAATGGTTCCGTACTAACACTTGAAACTGGCACACATGAAAACGTTGATTTTGTTTTACCCGGGTAAGTGGTTCTTATTAAGCGTTTTCAAAATCAGTATATCAACTCTTCTGATGGAGTGCAAGCGGTTAAGCGAAATTAATGATTTCTTCATCTGTAATGATATAATGGTGGCATAACGAAAGGAATGACCAATGACGATGGAATTCAGACAACTTCAATATACGTTGCAAATTGCGGCCGAACGCAATTTCTCCCGGGCAGCAGAGAAGCTGCATATTGCTCAACCTTCATTAAGCCAGCAATTATCCAAATTGGAAAAAGAACTGGGGGTACTACTGTTTCAGCGTAATACTAGTACCGTGGAGTTAACCCATGCAGGTGTTACGTTTGTCGAGCAAGCCCAGAAGATCGTAGATGCTGTGGAGCTATTGCGTCAGGAAATGTCCGACATCTCCCAGCTTCGCAAAGGTAAAGTCGTTGTGGGCAGCATGCCGATCACGGGATCACACCTGCTCCCACACGTGCTTCCTGCGTTTCAACAAGCTTATCCCGAGATTGAGGTTACCTTGTTGGAAGACTCCGGGCTTACGCTTGAGAAATTGACAGCAAGCGGCAAAGCAGATCTCAGTCTGTTATCTCTTCCTTTACAAGAGCCAAGTCTCGCCTATGTTGCCATTGGAGAGGAAAAGATTGATCTGGCAGTTCCCCCGAATCACCCTTTGGCACGCAGGGCAGATCCGAAACATCCGCTTCCCGTGCGAATTGAAGAACTTCGGGATGAACCCTTTGTTGTATTGAAAAAAGGGCAGGGCTTCCGCAAACTTACATTCGATCTCTGTGAGCAGGCTGGTTTTGATCCCCAAGTTGTGTTTGAGAGCACCAATATTGAAACCGTTCAGTCGCTGGTCGCCACTGGTATGGGCATTACACTGGTTCCACGCTTTATCGCCCGTGCGCCGCGCAGTGAGTTCGTGCCTGTGTATGTGCCACTTGCTGAGCCTACTCCTAGCAGAACACTTGTTGTGGCTTATCGTCAAGGCAGAGTGCTGTCGAAGGCAGCCGAAGCATTCATCCATACGTTTCAACAAACCGTGGCCGAACTGTCAAAGGGAGACTAAGAAATTGCTCTATGGTATAGGTACATTTCTTTAGGTACATTTCATACTGAACCAAAACAAAGGCTTGACCCTTATGGGCCAAGCCTTTGTCCTATACTCGTTTCCCGCATCCGCAGGATAGAGTTCTTACATTGCAATCACAGTAACTGGTTACAGTACAATGTTGCTTGTTAAGTTGTTTAGCTACAATGCTAATTTATAATGTTAACGTAGAAACGTACATAAGAAAACTTCATGTCTGGCGGTTTATTTACGCAAATTACGATCGCTTGTCAGCCTGTTTTGCTGATTCATTACACGGCCTTCGTCCTGAACAGTTGAATCAGGGGGTGATAGCCCTCCTGCTCCATTCTCTAAGAATGCCCTTAAGTGATCTTCCCTTGTGTTATCCTGTTCCAGTCTCCTGAGCGTATCTTTCACATGGTTGTCCATTGATTGATCATCCTCCTTGGTGACGGGATAGTTATCATTACCCGCGTCCTGGAAGAATAAACACTTTTTCTGAAGAATTTCATTTCAGTTTTTATTTTCCGCCAAAATAAACGCCAGGTCGACGGTCTTCAAATACGGGAATCCGTCCGCGAACCTCATCTACCAGAGATGGACGAATAATTCCGGTCACGATCTCTTCCCCTTCGCCACCTTCAGCCACAATCTCACCCCAAGGATCAATGATGAGGGAATGTCCGAAAAATTCGGTCTCTCCCCCTTTACCTACACGGTTACATGCGATCACATACATCTGATTCTCAATCGCTCGTGCGGTAAGCAACGTACGCCAGTGGTGCAGACGAGGTTTCGGCCATTCGGCGGGTACAATCAATGCCTTGGCACCATTCAAAGCAAGGGTGCGGGCAAGTTCCGGAAACCGGATGTCATAACAGATCGAAGCACCCGCTGTAAGACCGTTCTGCAATTCAAAAATTTCAGGTTCCGCACCTGGCTGTAAATATTTCTCTTCGTCCATCAGACGGAACAAATGTAATTTATCGTATCGTGTTACCTGTTTTCCTTCACGATCATAAGCGTACATTGTATTGTATATTTGACCATCCCGTTTCTCAGCAATTGAACCGCCAACGATGGATATTTGATGTTTTTGAGCAAAAGCAGACAGCCATTCCCGAGATTTCTGGCCTTCCGGGTCAGCGAGTTCATGAATTTGAGTCAAAGCGTATCCGGTATTCCACATCTCAGGTAACACAGCCAGCCCCAGATCCGGATATTGTTCTACCGCACGCTCAAGCAACGTCTGCATATGTTTATGATTAGCCTCAGGGTCTCCGAGTTGAATATCGCCCTGAATCAGGGCTACACGCATTTCTCCCTGTTGTTTTTCTGTCATGACAAGCACTCCTCTGAACCGTAATACCTGCTATCATAGCTTGATCCTCTTGAGGACTGCAAGCCTGTTTTTATTATGAACTTGCACACAACAACTCAGGGAGCAGGGTCAACAATCGATCACTCGTGAGCGCATCACCCACATTCCATGTTGACTCCTCCACAGGATATACCCGTCCATTCTGCACAGCCGGAAGGGCCTGCCAACTGGGACTTTTCATCAGCATCTCTGTAGCCTGTCTTGCCACAACTTCCTCAGGCAGCATAACAAACACATGATCTCCCGCGTACTGACGTACCGCTTCAGCCGAGATTTCCTTATAGGCTCTGCCTGCCACAAGTGCTTCCTTCACTTTGGTCACTGGCCTGAATCCCATTGGATGATATAACATAGGCGCCAGACCGATATTGCCCATAACAAATAATCGTGCACCCCGATGGTATGTAAATACGGATGCCGTTTCCCCCTCTTCAATCACAGTATGGATCTTCGCCCACATCTGCTCGGTACGCTCCGCATAGGAGGTTAGCCATTGTTCAACCTGCGGTTGTCTGCCAAACCAGCTGCCCAATCTGCGCATTCGTTCTTCCAAAGTGGCATGTGAATTGTAAGCAAGCGTCGGTGCAATCCGGTAAAGTTGTTCATACTGCTGTTCATTGCTGCTATCAAAAATAATCAAGTCCGGCTTCATGATAACAGCGGCTTCCACATTAACCGGAGCGACCGCGTCATATGTCCGTTCTTCCAGCAACTGAATGCCCAGCATCAGCATATCCCCAGCGCAATCTCCGTAATACATAATTCGCTCCGGATTTACTGGAATATTCACATCATGACCCAACCAATCTTGTACTAATGTCTGCTGCTGAATCGATCTGTCATATTGACGAGGAGATAATCCGGTCATTTGGCGAAAACGCCTGCTGAAATAATACTCATCCTTAAACCCCACGCGGCTCGCTATATCCCGAAGTGGTTCATCTGATTTGCGAAGCCAGTCCTTGGCATGTTTGATGCGAACATGATTCACATAATCGAGCGGCTTGTGACCCGTGAGTTGTCTGAAAAGGGTCGTATATTGTACAGGTCTGATCTCCGCAAGTCGTGCCAGTTTCTGTACAGTGATTTCTTCAGCATAATGGTCGTCCACATACTGAATCGTGCTGTGTAGTCTTGTCTCCATACTCTGTTCCGTCTTTGGAGAAGTGTACCGGGTAATGATCATCTCCATCCATTTTTGGAACTGTGCATTCAGATGGCTGTATTCAGCATCTGTTTTATAATTCCGAATGACATACATCTGCTCCAGCAACCCACTTAACGGAGCATAGGGATAACCATTCAATTGGTTTCTGTGCTCAAATAGAGCGCGGGTAAAGAGTTCGGGATCACCCGTCAACACATGAATAACATCAAAAGCCATTATGATATATTTCAATTCCGAGTTATTACGATGTTCAATCTGGTACCCCTCTCCCGGAGAAAGTGGATAAACACATCCCGTAGTAAACGGAAACTGTTCATGCCCTATATATAAACGCCCATCCCCTTCTTCACAGATCAGGAACGCATGTTTCTCGCAAGCAACTTCCAGCATCACCTGTTCAGGTGGTTCAATTCGACGTACCAGATGATCCAGCCGAAACATGAATGCTGAAAAGAACAACGCTCCCCCATCGGCATCCAAAGCCTGCATGTCGGTTCACCTCGTTTTTTCTAAAATGAGAATGATTATCAATCATTCTGTATGGTCTGATTATAAGCTAGAGATTGTTAATAATCCAGATATGAGTTTATTCAGCAAAAAAGAGCGTTCAACGAAATGTTGAAGGCCCCTTTCACTTTTTTTATAACTGCATTACTCAAAGGTGTTACTGCTGCCTCACTAGCTCGTCACCATTATTGAACCATCTGTTTTGGCAGCTCTTGTAACAGCCACTCCCTGGAAAGGGCATCACTAGAAGCTTTTACGATATTAAAACGATATACTTTTCCTTCTTTCACCGCAGGCAGGTTCTTCCAGATTGTACTATCCAGCAATTCCTTGGTGGATTGCTTCGCATCGTCGGTCACAGGATCCAGAATAAATATCCGATCACCGGCAAATTCAGATAATTTTTCAGTCGAAATCTCTACAAATCCCATGTCTTCATCCAATACTTTCTGGATTTCCGCGGTTGGCTTCAGCCCGTCTTTTCCGTATAACAACTGTGGCAATCCTGCACCCGCCATGACAAACAGACGATTCCCGGGATACATGGTGAATACCGAAGCAGTCTCCCCTTCTTTTAATCCGTTCTCATGAAGTTGCGTCCACATCTCTTCCGTCGCTTTTTGATGAGCCGTAACCCATTCCTCCGCTTCTTGCTTCTTATTCAACAAATCGCCAAGGATACGCATGCGATCTTCTATTAAACCAAACGAATCAAATGTAACCGTGGGTGCAACCTTTGCGATCTGATCATATTGAGCCTCGTCACTGTTGGAGAAAATAATCAGATCGGGATTCAGGTCTAACGCCTTTTCCACACTGATCGGAAATCCTACATCTTCTGACTGAGCAACCTGATCATCAAATACGGTTCCCTCTTGACGAAGTATGCCGACAGGAACTACACCAAGCGCGAGCAGATCCCCTGTAACTTCTCCATGATAGATAACTCGCTTCGGATTTACAGGAATCTCAACTTCATGGCCAGTCCAGTCTTTGAATATCCGGGTCTCGCCCTCGTTCGTCTCTTTCGTTGCAGTTTGGGTCTCTGTGGTTTCTGTGGCTGCTTTGGAATCATCTGCGCCAGCAGCAGGTGTTGCAGCCTGATTTCCACAAGCCAGTAGCAGGATGGATAACCATGTGATCGTTAATAATACTCCCGTATTTCGTATGCCCTTTTTCATTTCTATTTCTCCCCCTATATCATGTGCGTTGTGCCAGAAATTAATGATATTGATTATCATTATCGGATATTATCATAAAACATGGCTTCTCTCAGCTCAATGGACAAAACTAAATGAGTACTTTCAATTTTGTACAATACTCCGCTCTTTGCTCCTATGTACTGTATATTCAAGTGCATTTCCCTCTATACAGCTCGGGATTTGCGTGATAAATTAATGAGAACTATTTGCCATTATTAATAACCGGAGTGATGAATATAATGACCCAATCAGACCATACATCTGCTCGTTCAGCTTTTAAGATACCGACTTCTGATGTGATGACACAGCTGCCAACGCAATTTTTTGCTACCCTTGTTCAAAATGTAAATCGTGAAATCGCAAGTGGACATGACGTGATTAATCTGGGTCAGGGGAACCCGGATACACCTACACCTCCTCATATTGTGAAAACACTGCAAGAGTCGGCTGAGAATCCCCTCTACCACAAATACTCCCCTTTTAGAGGGCACTCTTTCCTGAAAGAAGCTGTCGCCAAACGTTATAAGGAAGATTACAACGTTGATCTGGACCCCGAGACTGAAGTAGCCATTCTGTTCGGAGGCAAAACCGGATTGGTTCAGTTACCTCAGGTCCTGCTTAACCCCGGCGACACCGTTCTCGTTCCAGATCCGGGCTACCCGGATTACTGGTCTGGTGTTGCGCTCGCCAAAGCAAACATGTCATTTATGCCTTTGCTGGAGTCCAACGCATTCCTGCCGGATTACGAAGCTGTTACAGCCGAAGATCGGGAGAATGCCAAGCTGATGTTCCTGAACTATCCCAACAACCCAACGTCAGCAACGGCACCCCTTTCGTTCTACGAAGATACGGTTGAATTTGCCATTCAAAATCAAATCGTCATTGCCAGCGACTTTGCTTACGGTGCAATTGGATTTGACGGACATCGTCCAGTAAGTTTCCTGCAAGCCCCTGGTGCCAAAGAAGTGGGGATTGAATTCTATACGTTATCCAAAACATACAATATGGCTGGATGGCGTGTTGGATTCGCACTCGGTAATGCAGAGATTGTCTCTAAAATCAATCTGCTTCAGGATCATATCTATGTCAGTCTCTTCGGTGGAATTCAGGCTGCGGCAACGGAAGCACTTACTGGCTCACAGGAATGTGTTGCCTCACTGGTTTCACGCTACGAATCGCGTCGCAATACGTTTTATGACGCTCTTTCCTCGATTGGCTGGCAAGCTTCGAAACCCGCAGGTTCATTCTTCAGCTGGTTGCCTGTACCTGCCGGTTATACCTCCGCTTCATTTGCAGACTTGTTACTGCGAGAAGCCAAGGTAGCCGTAGCCCCAGGTATTGGTTTTGGTTCGCATGGCGAAGGCTATGTGCGCGCGGGACTGTTAAGTGATGAAAACCGATTAAGCGAAGCTGTCGAGCGGATTGGTAAGCTGAATTTATTCAAGTAATTTACAGGACCATAACCCCTTTGCATATGCCAAGTTTCCATGGTATGTTATAAGAAATATTGAACGAAACGTGATGACGGGACCAGTAAGAGAATATCAGTCGCGCCCAGAGAGTAAATTCCACCCTGCTGAAAGAATTTACCGCGGCTCTTCTCTGAAACCTACCCCTGAGCGGCCTGTTACGTGCAGGACAGTGCCTTCTGTTACAGGGCATGAAGCCGGATGATCTAATCATCAATAAAGGTGGTACCGCGGAAGTAACGAACTTTCGTCCTTTTTAACTAAAGGGCGGGAGTTTTTTTTGTACCCGCTAAAGCCTGCTCCAGAAGCACTTATTAATCATGTTTAAGGAAGTGAAACCATGACTTCACGTATTGTAGTTAAGATTGGAAGCAGCTCGCTTACAACGGAAGAAGGCGGTCTGGATCGCAGTTCGATCACTTTTTTTGCCGGAGAAATTGCAGCATTGGCTGATCAGGGCCATGAAGTACTTCTGGTCACCTCAGGAGCGGTAGCGGCCGGATTCCGGGAGATCGGTTACCCTCAGCGCCCCAAACTGCTGCATGAGAAACAAGCCGCAGCGGCCGTTGGGCAGGCATTACTGATGCAGGCATATCAACAGGCTTTTGCAGCGCACCGCGTTACTACGGCGCAAATTCTGTTAACTCGTACAGACTTTCACAGTCGTAAACGCATGGGTAATGCAGGCATGACTGTGGAGGAACTGCTCAAACAGCGAGTGATTCCGATTTTTAATGAGAATGATACGGTGTCGGTGGACGAATTGAAGTTTGGTGATAACGATCTGTTGTCCGCATTGGTTGCAAACCTGGTGAAGGCACAGCATCTGATCATTCTTACCGATACCAACGGCCTGTACACCGCAGATCCGCGCAAAGATCCAACTGCCGTGCGTTATGACCGTATCCCCGAGATCACGGCGGAGATCTACGCTTTTGCCGGCGGTTCAGGTTCAGCGGTTGGCACAGGCGGAATGCGATCCAAAGTTGATGCAGCCAAGGTAGCTACACGTGGAGGCGTACCCGTATTTGTGGGAAGTGTGAAAGAACCCGGAGATATGCAGAAGGCAGTTGATGGCACGGGCAAAGGAACTTACTTTGAGACACGACTCGCTTCGTTATCCCGTAAAAAGCAGTGGCTTGGCTTCATGTCTACTCCGCTGGGAACCGTCGTTGTGGATGATGGTGCTGAAGAGGCACTTGTCCATGGGGGCCACAGTCTTCTACCTGTAGGGGTCAAGCGGGTACTGGGAACATTCCATGCCGGAGACGTCGTAGAGGTCATTGGAATGGATGAAACCTTGCTCGGTCGCGGTATTGTCAATTATGATGATGACCAGCTTCGACTCATTGCCGGACTTCCCAGTGGGGAAGTGATGAAACAACTCGCTAGCATCCATAGACTTGAGGTTATTCATAGAGACGAATGGATTACGTTAAAATAACTATGAAGCTATATAGTGGTTAAAATTTTAACTTTATATATATGAGGAGGAATTACGATGAGTGAAGTCAGAGAAAAAGCCAGCAAAGCCCAAGCAGCGGTTCCACAGCTGAACCGATTGAATACAGAACAGAAAAATACGGCCCTGCGTGTCATGGCAGATGCTTTGATTAAGGGAACGGATTCCATCATTACGGCAAACGCCGAAGATCTGGCACGCGGCAGAGAACAAGGTACGCCGGAATCCATGCTGGATCGGCTCGCACTTAATAAGGAGCGCATTGCTGGCATTGCTGAAGGGTTACGTCAGATTGCAGATCTGCCTGATCCAGTCGGCGAAGTGTTAGAGACATTTACCCGTCCAAACGGATTACATGTTGAAAAATTAAGAGTGCCGATTGGCCTAATTGGCATCATCTACGAAGCTCGTCCTAATGTAACTGTAGACGCAGCCGGATTATGTCTTAAAACAGGTAATGCAGTGCTTCTGCGCGGCGGCTCCTCTGCCCTGTCCTCCAATCGTAAAATTGTGGAGGTGCTGCATCAGGCACTCACAACGACAGACATGCCTGCTGATGCTTTGCAATTGGTTGAAGATGCAGATCGTGCTTCCGTAGATGAGATGCTCAAGTTGAACGGACTGCTGGACGTCATCATTCCACGCGGAGGAGCTTCCCTCATTCGTAATGTGGTTGCCAACGCAACGGTACCTGTCATCGAAACTGGAGCGGGCATTTGCCATACCTATGTGGATGAATCAGCCGATCCAGTTATGGCAGCCGAAATTGCCATCAATGCCAAGGCACAACGTCCATCCGTATGTAACTCCATGGAAACGTTGCTTCTGCATACCGCATACGCGGAAGAGCATCTGCCTGCTCTTGCCGAGCAATTCCGTGAGGCCAATGTGGTCTTAAAAGGTTGCGACACGGTGCGCCGTCTTGTTCCTTCTGCCCTTGAGGCAACCGAGGAAGACTATGCGACCGAGTACAACGACTATATTTTAAATATCCGGGTGGTCGAGAACCTGGATGAAGCGATGCAGCACATCGCACATTACGGAACCAAACATTCCGAGTGTATCGTAACCCGGGATACAGCCCATGCAGAGCGCTTCATGCATGATGTGGATGCAGCAGCCGTCTATCACAATGCGTCCACACGTTTCACCGACGGATTTGAATTTGGCTATGGAGCCGAAATCGGAATCAGCACTCAGAAACTGCATGCTCGTGGACCGATGGGACTACCAGCACTGACTTCAACCAAATATCGGATTACAGGCAATGGACAGATTCGTCAATAATATCCCAGCAACAGTTATATAGGAGGAACGATAAATATGAGTCAAGAGCAACAGACGTTACTACAACAGAAGATTACTTTCCACGGAGCAGGCGCGATGGCTGAAGCCATCGTGCGCGGACTGATCTCCCGCCTAGTCGTTCGTCCTCAGGATATTACGATGCTGAACCGCAGCAACCAGAAACGTCAGGAGGAGCTCAGCACCCGTTATGCTGTACATACCGGAACTGCCTCGCAATCCTTGGATCACCTTGCCTCCACTCCGGTCATTGTACTCTGTATGAAACCCAAAGATGCTGCCGCAGCGCTGCGCGAACTTGGGCCACTGTTATCACCGGATCAACTGATCGTATCTGTCATTGCCGGATTATCAATCCGCACGATGCAGTCCTTGCTTGGTCGTAAACAACCGATCGCGAGAACCATGCCGAACACATCCAGTACCATTGGACTCGGTGCAACCGGGCTTGCCTTCTCTGCGGAGATTACGGATGAACAGCGTAGTACGGTGATGACCATGTTTGAAGCGGTTGGTATCGTAACCATCGTACCTGAAGATAAACTCGAAGTGCTCACTGGGATTTCCGGAAGCGGCCCTGCTTATGTATACTATTTAATGGAGGCCATGATTGCCGCAGGTATTCGTGGTGGCTTATCCAGCCAGCAATCTCGTGATCTTACTGTTCAGACGGTGCTGGGCGCGTCACGTATGGTACAACAAACCGGTTTGGAACCGATGAAACTTCGTAGTGATGTGACATCCCCGGGAGGGGCGACCCAAGCAGCACTGAAGACGCTGGACGAAGGAGATTTCTTTGAAAATGTAATCGCAGCCGTCAACCGCTGTGCAGAGCGCTCACGGGAGATGGGAGCTGCTTTGGAAGGGGATTTAAAATGAATAACATGTGCACAGCCACATATCGTCTGCATGATGATCATGCAGACTTTCGCAAGAAGGCTCAGTCTATCGCGATTGGCATGACCGTGGGTAGCTGGACTGAGTTGCCGCAAGCCCAGCGTGAAGCGATGCAGAAACATCTGGGTGAAGTAATCAGCGTAGAAGTAAATGAAGCTGAAGGAATAGCTGCGGGTGAGCGTTACGCCGATATTACCATCGGATATCCTGATGTTAACTTCAGCCGTGATATCCCTGCCCTGCTCGTGACGGTCTTTGGCAAAATCTCAATGGATGGCCGAATTAAACTTACAAAGCTTGGTTTCTCGGATGGCTTCCTGAGTGCATTCCCGGGACCCAAGTTTGGACTGAATGGTGTTCGTGATCTGCTTGGTGTACATGATCGTCCACTGTTAATGAGTATCTTTAAGTCAGTTATCGGACTGGATGCAGATGAACTGCGTGAACAATTTATTCGTCAGGCTCTTGGTGGCGTTGATTTGATCAAGGACGATGAGATTCTGTTTGAGAATAAATTGACACCTATCGAAAAAAGAGTCGAGGTCTGCATGAAAGCTGCCGAACAGGCACGCCAGGAGACCGGCAAGAAACTTCTGTATGCAACCAATCTTACAGGACCTACATCTCGTCTGAAGCAACAAGCTGAACGCGCTATTGGTGCAGGAGCCAATGCCCTGTTATTCAACGTATTGTCTTACGGATATGATGTGCTGCATGAACTCAGCAGTGATCCTGACATCAATGTGCCAATTATGGCTCACCCTGCTCTTGCAGGTGCACTGTATCCTTCACCACATTACGGCATGTCCGCTTCGGTTGTACTAGGCCAGTTGATGCGTCTTGCGGGTGCCGATCTGGTGCTCTTCCCTTCTCCTTATGGTTCGGTTACGATGCCGAAGGAAGAAAATATGGCGATCACGGAGCAATTACTGACAGCCGATCTGCCAGTACGAACCAGTATGCCAGTGCCTTCAGCCGGTATCCATCCAGGCCTTGTACCGCTCATTTTGCGCGACTTTGGCACGGATGTCATCGTTAATGCTGGTGGCGGTATTCATGGACATCCTATGGGCACTGAGGCAGGCGGACGTGCATTCCTGCAAGCCATTGAGGCAGCTCAACGTTCCATTCCACTCGCGCAGTATGCAACCGAGCATCCGGAGCTGAAAAGTGCATTGGATCTGTGGGGTGGCGAACGATGAGAAGTGATAAAAAAACAGTCATTTTCTGTGACTTTGACGGTACGATTACGCTCTCGGACAATATTGTCGCAATCATGAAACATTTCAAGCCTGAGGGCATTGAAGCGATTATGAAAGATACAATTGAGCAAAAAATCTCGCTGCGTGAAGGTGTTGGAGCCATGTTTGCTCTGTTGCCTGCATCGCAGAAAGATGAAATTGTGGAATTTGTGCTTGGACAAGCGGGGATCCGTGAAGGATTCAGCGAGTTTCTTGACTACGTTCGCAGCGAAGGTATCGAATTCAATGTGACCAGCGGTGGTATGGACTTTTTCATTGAACCGTTACTCGCACCATTTCATATCCCGCAGGATCATGTCTATTGCAACGGAGCTGACTTCTCGGGTGAAACCATTAAGATTGAATGGCCAAATCCCTGCCAGCCTCCTTGTGAGAATGGCTGCGGCATGTGCAAAACAACAGTCATTCGTACCTTCCCGGAAGAACAATACAATCGAATCCTTATTGGAGACAGTCTCACAGATTTTGAGGGTGCCAAAATTGCCGATCTCGTCTACTCCCGCTCCATTTTGACGGATAAATGTATTGAACTTGGTGTGGACCATGTGCCATTCGTTACCTTTTACGATATCATCGAAGATATGAAACAGAAGCAAACACAAGGAGTGCTGTAAACGATGGGCTTTGAAAAGATTACATTGGAACACAAACGTCAGGTCCTTGAAGAACTGGCTGATATTAAAGCGTTGTTTGCCGGTCGTAACTGGTTCCCCGGAACAAGTGGCAATCTGTCGATGCGTGTAGGAGACTTTGAACCGGAGCAATTTTATTTTGCGGTTACCGCCTCAGGCAAAGACAAATCACTTCGCACTCCGGAAGACTTTCTTTTTGTGGACAAACACGGCAAAGCAATTGAAACAACAACGTTGAAACCAAGTGCCGAAACGTTGATTCATTGCGAAATCTATCGTTTGACGGGTTGTGGTGCTGTATTCCACGTGCATACTGTGTTTAACAACCTGATCAGTGAATTCTTTGGAGCAGATGGACACGTACCGATTCAAGGAATCGAATTGATCAAGGCTTTCAACATTTGGGAAGAAAATGCGGAGATTCGTGTACCCGTCCTGCCTAACTTTGCAGATATTCCATCTATCGCTGAATTGGTGCCAGGTGTACTTGATGCCAACGTACCAGGAATTTTGCTGCGTAACCACGGCATATATGCGTGGGGCAAGGATGCTTTTGAAGCGAAACGTCATCTGGAAGCGTTCGAGTTCTTGTTCGAAGTGATGTACCGTCAACTTCTGCTGAAGGGCGCTACGAAATAGCAATCATTTATTCGAAATCAAAGCTGTACAACCAAAAACACGCCAGAGGCTGATATACCTAGCCCTTGGCGTGTTTTTCTGTTATGGGATAACAGCGATTGAAAGGTTGCTCTGTCATCGTAGTGTCAGTGTAAATAATCTTTAGGTCACTCTACAGTCGATCATCCCGATCCTTGAATAAAAAGAGACTGTCTGCTCCCTCATCATTTCGATGAGCAGCACTTTGGATACCCGTCCCCCGTTGCTTGCCAAACAGCAGTTTCAAGCCGCCAAAAATGAGCAGCAAGGATACAATGACGGTGTTTAAATAGGAACGAATCTCGTATGTCATAAATGCATTAGGGAAGAGCTCATTCAGCTGTGGAATGACAAGCCGGATCGTCAGGTAATATAGACCCAGCGCGGCAATCCCGAAACCAATCAGACGCTGATGGCGGGCCCAGTCCTTGAAGATCGGTTGATCAACCAAAGGCTCGCGTCCATAACGACTGGAGCACTGTAGCCCGTCAAAGAAGCTGTAGAACCAGATTAACGGAATCATGAACAGAAACACAGATAAGTGAAGCAGGTCCAGAACATAGATACTGCCCAGGAACAGGAACATTAATTGCATGCCTCTTTTTTGTAATCCCAGATATAGATGACCTGCACCTGGAAAAGCAGATAGCAGCGTTGCAAGCACTTTGCTACGTCGTCCGGCTACTCTGCCCATCTCCAATTCCTCGAATAATGTCCGATCCTGTAATATCTCACCAGCCTGCTTACGGTGGACGTGCTGCACCGCATCAAACATGCAGTATACCCATATTACGGGCAGTATGAGCAGAAACATTAAAAATACGGATTCATTGGTGATCGAAGCCACAAAAACCATCATGGCAAATGAACCAAAGAACGCCATCAGGAACGACAACCCACGATGTAACAATCCCAGATGAAGATGTCCCAATCCCGGAACAAATGAGAGCAAAATGGTGAAGAACCGTTCACCCTCACTGCCTTTTCGGTACATGGGTTGACCATAGGGGCCCTCAGGATGGCCATATTCACCACCTGGATGTTGATGCAGCTCATCTTCATTCATCTGCTCCATAGGCCCTTGCTGACCCATGTATGCTCCCTGGTAGGCTGCCCCTTGGTGTGGAGGCGCTCCATAAGCCGCACCGTATCCCCTATAATGTGCTTCTCGGGCAGAAGGTGTACGGAGCAGAACAATAACCATATCCAGCATGCTGATCCCCCAGAAGAAAGCAGCAAAAAGTGCACCGAAAATCAATAAATCTTGTTCATTAGTGACCATGGCTAACATGAATGAGCCAACAGCTGTTCCGAAGAAAAGCAATGGATAGATCACAGCCCTTGCAGCCCGTCCCCAATACATGAAACCGAGACCTGGTATCAGGTTTAATAGAAATGCGAGTAATTTGTTACGATCTGAGTGCACAGTCGTCATCCTTTCTTTTCAGGCAATGCGAAACTATTTATGGTTTAGGCTTGAGGTTATCCAGCCATGAAGTGGCTGCCTCCGTCCATTTCTCGGTAAAAGACCCTCTGTGGTCGCCATCCTGGAACTTGTGATAGGGTGCTACCTTGTCAAAAAGTCCAGACGAGAGGAAGATCAATGTCAAACAGGCCGCTACCGCGTAATGGAACACTTTATGATCAAGCCAGCGCCGATTTCGTCCAGCACGGGGTTTGCGTTGTACCTTGGGTGATTGAATGCCCTCAATCCGATGCATGACTGAATCCGCAAACCCTGTTGGGTCATGTAGCGAAGGCAGTTCTCCATGGATACCAAGCGCTTCCAGATAGATGTCCATCGCATCCGGATCTTCCATCAGAAGCTGTTCCATTTGGTTCGCTTGAGTTTCACTCATATGGCCTTCAATATAATCAGTCCATTGCGCAGCGGTATACTTCTCCTGTTTACTCACGCCATTCATCCTCCTTCCAATGTTTTCGAATCCACTGCCGGGCACGATACAAGCGGGATTCCACAGTCTTCACAGCCACCTGTGCATCACTGGCAATCTGCTCATAATTTTTTTCGCTTAGATAATACGCAGTGATAATGTCACGATGCTGAGCAGGCAACTGATTAATTCGTTCGCGAAGTTTATCCTGACGCTCTTCACGAACGAGACGGGTAAGAACGTCTTCATCCCGTCCGGGCATATTGATTATTTTTTCTTCTCCACCCAGATCCTCAGCAGTTCGTCTGCCCAGCTTGCGTTTGGCATCAATCGCTTTGTGAAAGGCAATTCGGGTTAACCACGTTTTGAAACCTTCAGAACGGTAGTCGGGGAGAGACTTATACATCTGTATGAACGCCTCCTGAGCTGCATCCTGTGCTTCCTGATCGTTCCTGAGTACGGAATAGGCCACATGGTATACATGCTGGCTATATTTATCAATCAGAGTACGCATCTGGGAAGTATCTCCTTGACGGATTTGTTCGATTACGCGCGCTTCATCAATAACTCTCCCCTCCTCTCCAATACAATAGACGACAGCTTGTGCGTTAACCCCTGCGTGATCTATCAAATTTTTGTAAAACAAAATGAAATCATTGCCTGAAAGGTTGATGTTGCTGATCACTCATCCAATCTTTAATCCAAAAAAAACAGGCACAGAATGACTTCTGGCCTGTTTCTTGTCCCTGCCTACGCTGGAATTAACGTCCACCATTACGAAACCGCTGCGTGTACGCCTTCGCGTCTTGAACGGTCTTGACACGATTGCGACTCCACTCAAGCAGGATTCGATCGATATACCGGAAATGTACTTTGCCTGCAAAAACCGCTTCCTTCAGAGCCATTAGAATCAATTCCTCTTGATAACGGTCCTGATCCAACCAGCCGGATATCGTCTCACACTCCATTGGAGAGAGCGGACGTCCAAATTCTTTTTCAAAGATGGAGAACATGTTCCGTTCTTCCTCTTCTTTTTGAACACTGTTCGAATCTTGACGTGCTGTATTGATACTCTGCTGCTCCGCACGGAATGCGGCTACTTCTTCAGCAGTGCACGCTGCAAGCTTGGCATATAATCCATGTAAATCATATCGCTCGTACTGGATGTCCCGTTCTTCGTCACGGTGCTCGTCAATAGCAATATACCCATCCCTCATCAGACGTTGCAACATTCTGGCAATGCCTTCTGGTGCAAGTCCCATGCGCGCCGCAAGCTCTTCAAGCGTGGGAAACTCATTGAACTCTGCCTGACGGAATCCTAGCAGTTGAATCAGAAGAAGTACTTCTGCATCTGATAGGCCAAGCTGGTGATAAAAACGTAACAAGGCATACGGCAGATGGGCTGTACCCGAAGTCATGCCATAAGCTGCTCCATCCAACCAAGCTTTGGAAGTGGTGTCTTCCATAGACGCTCCTCGGTTAAGCATTAAGGGTACAGACGATAGAGCATACGTGGGAATGCGATTGTTTCACGTACATGATCCAATCCACAGATCCATGCTACCGTCCGCTCCAATCCCAGACCGAAACCGGAGTGAGGAACCGATCCGTATTTACGCAAATCCAGATACCATTGGTAAGCTTCATCCGAGAGATTGTGCTCCTCAAAACGTTGTTGCATCAATTCCGGATCATCGATACGCTGCGAACCGCCAATAATCTCTCCGTAGCCTTCTGGTGCAATCATATCAGCACAGAGAACAACTTCTGGACGATTCGGATCTGGTTTCATATAGAATGCCTTGATTCCAGCAGGGTAATGCGTAATAAAGACCGGTGTATTGTACTTCTCAGCAATTGCTGTTTCGTGCGGTGCACCAAAGTCTTCTCCCCAAGGAATATCAAAGCCTTGTCCATGCAGGAATTCAATCGCTTCATCATACGTAATACGCGGGAATGGAGCTACGATGCCTTCAAGTTTGGATACGTCACGACCGATAGATTCCAGTTCTGCACGGCAGTTTTTCACCACGGACTGAACGACATGAGCGATAAATTTCTCTTGCACGCGCAGACTTTCCTCGTGATCTACAAACGCCATTTCCGGCTCAATCATCCAGAACTCAATCAAGTGACGACGTGTTTTGGACTTCTCTGCGCGGAATGTTGGACCAAATGAATATACTTTGCCCAGAGCCATGGCTGCGGCTTCCATATACAATTGACCACTTTGTGTCAGATAAGCATCTTCATCAAAGTATTTGATGTGGAACAGGTTCGTTGTACCTTCCGCAGACGATGGTGTCAAAATCGGAGGATCAACTTGTGTGAATCCGTTACCATCAAAGAACTGCTGAACAGCGCGAATAATCTCTGCACGAATCACCATAACAGCACGTTGCTTCGTAGAACGAAGCCACAGATGACGATGGTCCATCAAGAAATCAACACCATGCTCTTTAGGCGTAATTGGATAGTTTTCAGTCAGGTGAATGATCTCAACCCCTGTAACAGTCATCTCGTAACCGGACGCACTGCGAGGTTCTTCACGAATAATACCTGTAACATACAAAGAGCTTTCTTGTGTCAGGCTCTTGGCATTGTTCCAGATCTCTTCACTAACTTCACTTTTCACAACAACCCCTTGGATATATCCGGTTCCATCACGTAGCTGCAAAAACTGAATTTTACCGCTGGAACGTTTGTTGTTAATCCAGGCACCGATTGTTACGGTTTCGCCCACATGCTCGTTCACATTACGAATTACACAATTCGTATTCATGCCCATATCTCCCCTTGGTTCCTGAATTTGAAAATGCAGCGGGCAGGCATATGCCTGTCCTCTGCACTTCCTTGTCATTCTATATTTACTTTACAGTTAGATTACTGAGAATTCAATACGATTCGGTGTGTATCACGTGCAATTACCAATTCTTCGTTTGTTGGCACAACGAGAACTTCCACTTTGGAATTCGCTGTTGTGATCCGACGTGGTTCGCCGGAACGAATGGCATTCAACGCTTCATCCAGTTCAACACCCAGATAAGTGAGTTGCTCACATACTTTTTGGCGAAGTACAACGGAGTTCTCACCTACACCAGCCGTAAAGACGATCACGTCTACACCGTTCATTGCAGCTGCATATGAGCCGATGTATTTACGCAGACGATATTCGTACATTTCAAAAGCAAGCGTGGAGTTGGCATCACCATTCTCCATACCTTCCGTAATCTCACGCATGTCACTGCTGATTCCGGAGATCGCAAGCAATCCACTGTGTTTGTTTAACATGGAGTTCACTTCGCTTACGCTCAGTTCTTCCTTGTTCATTACATAAGGTACGATGGCTGGGTCAAGGTCACCAGAACGCGTTCCCATCATCAGTCCTTCAAGCGGAGTCATACCCATCGAAGTATCAACGGATACGCCACCTTTAACTGCTGTTACACTACCGCCGTTACCGACGTGACAAGTGATAATTTTCAGATCTTCCACTGGACGATCCAGATATTCAGCAGCTGCCTTGCTTACGAAATCATGGGATGTACCATGTGCGCCGTAGCGACGTACTTTATATTTTTTGTAAAGTACACGCGGAATAGCATACAGATATGCTTTTTCCGGCATCGTTTGATGGAACGCCGTATCAAAGACCATTACCTGTGGCACACCAGGCATATTTAATTCAGCCGCACGAATACCCATCATTGCTGCAGGGTTATGAAGTGGAGCCAAGTCGAACAAACGACGAATTTCAGCTTTGGCAGCATCATCTACCAATGCAGATTCTTTAAATGCTTCACCACCGTGAACAACACGGTGTCCAACAGCTTGAATTTCACTTACAGAATCCAGTACACCATTTTCTTTGTGAGTCAAAATATCAATGACTTTACGGATCGCTGTTGTATGCTCCAGAATCTCACTAACTTCTGTAACATCCTCACGGCCTGTCGGTTTATGTGTCAGAATGGAGGAATCCATTCCGATCCGTTCTACCAAACCTTTAGCCAGTACAGATTCGTCAGTCATATTATACAGTTGATATTTGAGCGAGGAACTCCCCGCATTAATTACGAGTACTTTCACAGTCGGTCACCATCCTTGTCGTACTTGAAGAATCCTTCGCCTGTTTTGGCACCCAGGTGTCCTGCACGCACCATTTTCTTCAGGACTGTAGAAGGACGATATTTCAATTCTCCGAATTCACGGAACATTCTTTCGAGTGCAGCTTCAACAGAATCCAATCCGAAACGGTCAGCCATTTCGAGTGGTCCATGCTGGAAGTTATATCCGATACGCATTGCATCATCGATATCTTCAGCAGATGCAACACCTTCTTGCAATACATGCAACGCTTCGTTAATCAGCAGACAGATCAAGCGGGAAGTTACGAATCCAGGTGATTCATAGATCATGACTCCTTTTTTGTCCGCTACTTCTTCAACAAAACGTCTGGTCTCTTCGAAAGTTGTATCCGAAGTTTTAAGTCCACGAATAATCTCTACAAGATCAACCCGGGATACCGGGTGAATAAAGTGCATACCAATAACACGCTCTGGGTATTTGGTCGAGCTTGCAAGCTCGGTCAAACTCAGCGTGGATGTATTACTTGCCAGAATGACATTGCTTGGACAAACTTGGTCCAGTTGGCTGAATACTGCTTTTTTCGCATCCAGATCTTCTGAAATCGTCTCAATGACCATGTCGCAAGTTCCAAGTTCAGCTAAATGAGCTACCTTGGTAATGCGGGAAAGAATCAACTTCTTCTCCGCTTTTGTAATCGCCCATTTCTCCAGTTGTTTATCCAGATTGGTTTCGATCATGTCATATGCATGATCCAGCTTTTGTGTTGTATGCTCCACGAGAAGCACATCAAGTCCTTTGGCTGCGAGCATCTGGGAAATACCTTGCCCCATCGTACCGCCGCCGACAACTCCTATTTTTTTGAAAAACATGGTTCTGCTCCATCCTTTCGGTTCTCTATTTCTCTATTGTACCCTGTTCGCCGAAAATTACAAATTTCGACCCAACATATAATAATATCTTAGCACGAGTGAAATGTAAAAAAAAATAACCAGCATAAATAAATTATGCTGGTAGAAGGGCACTGTCACGAAATTGACAACGAAATTGCTCGCCAGACAAAACTTCCTCACGAATCAAGATGTCGAGTGAATTGTCGAAAATTGTCCGTTGTTCTTCAAGTAACCGCTTTGTCTGTTCCATCAGTTCTTGCAGAATTAATTTATTCTCTCGCATCAGTTCCTCGGTTGTGACCATATCCATGTTCACAATACCAAGTGAAGTCAACCCCGAAGCCATCATCGTCTGTACAACATTGGTGGCCTGATCAAAGTCATTGCGTGAACCTGTGGAACGACCACCGTAGTACATTTCCTCCGCAGCTGCTCCTCCGAGTGCAATCATGATCTGCTCTTCCAGAAAGCGCTTCGTATAGAGGAACTGTTCCTGTTGCGGGTTATGACGTACATATCCCAGCGCCTGACCACGCGGACTAAGTGCCACCTGGCTAACACTGCCTGGACGAACGAGTTCAGCCATAATGGCATGTCCCAACTCATGAATGGCGACCCTTTTCTTCTCTTCCACGCTCGACTCACGGTCTGTCTTCTCACCCATCATGACTTTATCAATAGCCAGGGATAAATGCCGCTGTTCGATGTTTAACAGCCCGTCTCTCATGGCGTATATTGCTGCTTCGTTCATCACACTTTCGAGCTGTGCACCGGAGAAACCATATGATTCTTCCGCTGTTTTCTCCAGATTAACTTCCTTCAACAGAGGTTTGTTCACCGCATGCAGTTCCAGAATATGCTTTCTGCCCTTTTTGTCAGGCAAGTCCACTTGAATGTGGCGGTCAAAACGTCCCGGTCGCGTCAGGGCGCTATCCAGCATCTCTTTGCGGTTTGTTGCAGCGATAACCAGAATTCTTGGCGTATCGGAAGAATAGATTCCATCCATTTCCGTCAGGAGCTGATTCAGGGTCTGATCATATTCACGCTGTTGACCACCCTCACGTTTCCCCCCGATGACATCGATTTCATCGATAAAGATAATAGCGTTTTCCTTATTTTCCTTGGTGGCACGAGTTCTCGCGTCCTTGAACAAATCCCGAATTCTGCTGGCACCCACACCAACATACATTTCCACGAACTCACTACCCGATGCTGCTACAAAAATAGAATCGGTGTAATGGGCAGCAGCCTTGGCCATCAACGTTTTCCCTGTCCCTGGAGGGCCCGTCAGCAAGATCCCTTTTAACGGGCGAATCCCGAACTTCCGGATTTCTTCATGTTTGATGAGAAAGTCAAGCGCTTCACGCAATTCCTGCTTAGCACTGTCCTGTCCACCAATTTCTTCAAAAGTAAGCTTGGAAGGTCCTTTTTTCTTCCGTTTACGTTCCTGTGCAGCGCCTACTGTAATCCCGCCACGCATTTGCATCATGAACAGCAAAGCTCCGACAAGCACTGCTGCAATCAGGATCGGAACAATATTAACACCAGTAAAAGCAAGGAAAATAATCAATACGGGAAAAAATCCGATGGCAACTTCTTTTGTCCACTTAGGCATTAGGCCACACTCCTATCTGACCGGGCACACGCGGCAGAATAATAAACTTGCTGGCATCTCCGTCTCTGAGACTGACATATACATTGTTGTCATCCATCGCTGTATTTACCTTAATTCCATTCGTCGCCATCTTTGACAACGTTGGTGTAATCTCGGTGTATTGCTTGTTCTCCATCGCCTGAGCTACGGTGAACATCGCATCACCCCACCAACTTTCCAGTGCTTCACTGGAATGATCCACAACATCCAACTTTAGTGAGCGTGTTCCAATCAGGGTCTGTCCTTCTTTGTGAATATATTGTACCAGTCTGCCCAAATCAACATCAGGTTGCAGATCAAGTTTCAATTGTACGTCATTGCGGTTAATAGTTAATTGAACGTCATTGACTCCATCGTACTGGGTTACCATTTTTTCAATCGGATTCTGCACAGCCACCTGACGATATACAAACCAACCTCCAAACAACACAACGGCTGAAATGACGGCAGTTATAGCAATAGGCAATACTTTTAGCTTCAAGTGAATTACCCCTCCCAGATTTTGGCCCAACCTACTGGCTTATTGGTATATACGAATATGTGCACATTGACTCCTGCGAGAATTTCGACAGGATTATTTGTTTTGAATATAACTTTGAGTACATATCTGAGTATATCACATCGTATATACAATTTCGAAGGCGAAAATATGAATAAATTATTAATTTTAACTATTTAAATCAAAAATGTTTACAGACAACACAAAGAACCGGTTCAGTCGGATATCCGTCTGCCGGTTCTTTCATTTCTTTAATTCTCTAGTTATGTCGCTCTATTTGTTCTAGCTGTTCGGGAGTGTATAGACCAGGTCCACCTGTTCTCCGTTGCTAAAACGATAAAAGCGATAGTGGTTATGCGTACCGTCTTTATAATACACTTGCCACACATATATTCCATTCACAACTCCGGGCATGATTCGTTTAATCTCACCGGCAGGAACTTCAGAACTGAAGCGATTGCGTATCTGCGCTTCGGACATGCCATTCTGCAGCAGCTCACTGTGTACAGCGTTTGCACCCTTAACCGGTTGATTGTTTGCGTCGAACTTAACCCAGACCATAACATCCTGGTTATCCTTGTTTTTGCCGATCAGGGTCCAGTAGATGTTGTCAGAGCCTTCTTTGTCTCCCCAGATGTACTTACGCAATTCATCATAGGATGTAATGCCCAGTTGCTCCTGTGCTGCTTGTATGGCGAGCGCTTCTTCCTTGCGTTGGTCCTGCGTGACATGAACGTAATAACGCTGAAGTCCAAACAGAATCAGAACCAGTGCAAGCAGCGAAATCCATATCCACTTCTTTTTTTTCTTCAAAAGCCGAACTTCCTTTCCCTATGATGCTGTCCTGCAATTAACGAGCAAGCAGACCATCAAATGCCAATTGAGACTCACGCAAAATGCGTTCTTCATCCAGCGTCAGACATTCGCCATGTTTCACTACTTGTTTTCCATCCACCCATACGTGTTCAACATCTTTGGCAGAAGCCGAGTAGATCGTATGTGAGATCAGGTCTGTATGTGGATAGAAATGTGCCTGTTCAATGTTAAGGGCGATAAAATCAGCCTTCATGCCAACCTGAAGTGCTCCGGTATTATTCAAGAAGATGGATTTGGCACCGTATGACGTTCCGAGTAATAACGCTTCGCCTGCTGGCACTGCCGTCGGGTCACCAGATACACCTTTGTGGATCAATGCAGCCAGTCTCATTTCCTCGAACATATCCAGGTTGTTGTTGCTTGCCGGTCCGTCTGTTCCGAGTGACACGGTAACTCCTGCTTTCAGCAACGCAGGTACCCGCGCAACACCGGAAGCGAGTTTCAGGTTACTTCCCGGGTTATGGGATACAGCCACATCATGACGGGCCAGAATCTCAATCTCTTCATCATTCAGATGCACCGCATGTGCAACCAGGGATGGACGAGAGAAAAAGCCCAGTTTCTCCAGATGTGCCACAGGACGCAGTCCATAATCAGCCACGTTCTGCTCGACTTCACGAAGCGTTTCCGACATATGTGTATGAAGGGGAAGGTTTAGGTCGTTCGCGACCTGCACAAGCTTCTCTATGTAGTCAGGAGGGCATGTATATGGTGCATGTGGCGAGATTACGGTTGTAATGCGACCATCTGCCTGTCCATTCCACTCACGCGCAAACGCAGCCGACTCCTCCAGCTTCCGCAATTGTTCTTCCTCCGAGCACAACCCGATTACACCACGTGCCAGTGCTGCTCTAACGCCGGATTGCTCCACAACTTTGGCAACTTGATCCATGTGATCGTACATGTCCAGGAAAGCTGTAGTTCCGCCTTTCAACATTTCAAGCACCGATAGCGAAGTTCCCCAATATACGTCTTCTGAAGTCATTTTCGCTTCCATCGGCCACATTTTTTCCTGCAACCATACTTGCAATGCAAGATCGTCTCCGTGCCCTCTGAGCAACGACATCGCTGCATGACCATGCGTATTGATCAGACCCGGCAGGAAGAACAGTCCTTTTCCATCCACTTTGGTACAATTTTTGTCTTCATCCGGCAATGTCTCACCAATATGCACAATCTTGTCATTCTCAACAACCATGTATCCGTGGACCACGTTCCATGTTGTGCCGCCTTCATTAACAGCAAATTTGCCATTGTGAATTACCCATCTATTTGTTGTCATCTTCCTCGTCGTCCTTTCCAGTATCCAAGTAATAGGCCAAACTAAGCAGATCTGTTGTAAAGTCAGCATGGTGAATGCGGATATGCGGCGGTGTTTTTAGAATGGTTGGTGCAAAATTAAGGATCGCTTCAATTCCTGATTCAATAAGCTGATCGGCTACATTTTGGGCTTCCGTATCCGGAACCGTGATAATTCCGATGCGAATGTTTTCCATTTTAACCGCTTCCGTCAATTCATCCATTGGTTTTACCGTCAAACTGTTGATTTGACTACCTATCTTCGGTCCATATGCATCAAATACAGCAACAATCTTCATGTTGTCTTTCAGATATGCGTTGTAGTTGGACAAGGCTTGACCGAGGTTACCCGCTCCTACCAGAGCTACATTAATTTGCTGATCGATTTTGAGAATGTGACGAATTTTCTCGATCAGATAGGATACATCATACCCGATCCCTTTACGACCAAAATCACCGAAGTAAGCCAGGTCTTTACGAATTTGGGCCGGATTCAGATCCAGCCTCTGTCCAAGCTCTTGAGAAGAAACAGTAGCCACCTCACGCTGATGCAACTCGTTCAAATAACGCAAGTATACAGGCAGACGTCGTACCACCGCTTCCGAAATTTTATCCGATTTCATTCTTGCTCCCCCTTACCAAGGCCACGATAAAATAATAGATGAAAAGATGAGCATTCTGTATAAAACTCAAAGATAAACGTGACATTTTATACAGAATGCTCCTTGTAATTTGGGTTATAAGTTCTTACGTGCAACTGCTTTAATCGGATACGGAAATATCTAATAAAGTTTAACGCCAAACGATAGTGTCATGCAATGATATAACGAACAAAACAACCATTATTTTTGTTCATTAGCAGGTTTTTCCAACCACTCGGTGATTCGTGGAACCATCTGCTCCGTGAGCATATGCTCCATTTTGGGACCAGGTAATGAATACAAAAAGAATTTACCATAATACGCTTCAATCACCCGTGTATCATAAACAATGACAATTCCTCTGTCCTTTGCTGTACGCACCAATCGGCCAAATCCCTGTTTGAAACGGATGACCGCTTGTGGCACGGACAGTTTCATGAACGGATTTTTCTTCTGTTCCTGAAGCAACTCACTCTTGGCTTCCACCAACGGATGATTCGGTGGCTGGAAAGGCAGTCGAACAATAGCGAGACAGGTTAGGGCCTCTCCCGGGATATCTACACCCTCCCAGAAGCTGCTTGTGCCCAGAAGTACCGTTGCTTTGGCATCTTGAAACCTGCGAGTCAATTTGGAACGACTTCCACTGTCAACGCCTTGCCCAAGCAACGAGATGTCGTTGCCAGACAGTGCCTCCTTCAGCGGATCATAGACCTGTCGCAGCATCTTGTATGAAGTAAACAGAACCATCATGCGTCCACGCGTAGCAATTGCCGTCTCTGCAAGTGATTGCACCAGCATATTAACAAAGTGCGCATCACCCACACTTCCCTTCACACTCGGGAAATCACGCGGAATCACCAGAAGTGACTGATCGCGATAGTTGAAAGGTGATGGCAACATCGACGTTAACAGCCGATTGTTCTCGGCCGCTTCCTGCAAGCCAAGCTGTTCAATCATGAACTGGAATGACTTATCTACCGAAAGCGTAGCCGATGTAAGCACAACACTTTTCTTTTTATCAAAAAATAAATCCTTAAGTTGTGCACTCACATCTACAGGTACGGCATACAGCTGGAGAGATTTGCTGCGGAATTGGCCGCTGGCTTCCATCCAGTACACCGTTTTGGCATCATCCATACGCATGAAGAAACGTAGATTCTCCTTCAATGTGGTCAGATCTTTCAGCAGTCCTGTAATGTCCGTGATCAGACTATCCGATTGATAATCATCCTGATCCTCTTTCACTTCAAGCAGCAATTTGTCCCCTTTGCGAACCAAATCACCCAGAGTCACATAGATCTGGTTCTCCAGATCCTGCAACTCCTGCCATTTTGCAGGTTTCTGAGATGCTTTCAGACGCAGTGAAAATTGCCCCGTCTCTCCCGGTGAAGCATCACTTCGTTCAGGCAACAGACCAAACAAGGCATCGCTCATACGATCCCACAGCTCCTTAACTTCAAGAGCGAGCGGGAACATCTGATCCACCATGGAGCCCCATTGCACCGAATTTTCATGCCCGGATAACTGCGAACGAAGCATAGGCAACTGTCCATTACGACTGTCTTTAAATAGGCGGGTCAGTGTATGAACCAAGGTGAAATATTTCATATGCATTCCAAGATGTTTACCAGCGACATCCTCCAGATGATGTGCCTCATCGATCACAAGACTCTCATAGGCTGGCAGCAGCTGATGCGCGGCTTTCACATCCGTAAATAATTTGGAGTGATTGGTGATTACGATATCAGACAACCCTGCTTCATGTTTGGCACGATGGTAGAAGCATTTACGGAACCATGGACAGGATCTTCCCAGACATGATTCGGATTCGCTCTGTACGGTCTCCCAGAAGTCCCCTCCGCGTCCGCTAAGGTTAAGTTCCTCATCATCTCCGGTTTCGGTCTGCGTAAGCCAGACGATCATCTGAGCAGCTGTGAAATAATCCTCTTTCGGTGTGGCGAATTCACGTTTATTGATTTTGTGTTCAAATTTGCGCAGGCACAGGTAATGTCCACGTCCTTTGAATACAGCAGCCTTAAACGGGAACGGAACCACTTGAGTCAGCATCGGAATGTCCCGCTCTCTCAATTGCTCCTGCAGATTGATCGTATGCGTGCTAACCATAACTTTCTGTTCTTGCTTCACACTTTCGTAAATAGCAGGCAACAGATACCCTAGAGATTTACCGGTACCCGTTCCAGCTTCGATCAAGAGATGTTTCTCTTCATCCAGGGCTTGCCTTACACTGCTGAACATCTGAGTCTGCGCTTCACGCTCTTCGTAATGATCCAGTGTATCCTTCAGATTCTCCCGAACCTGGTCCATAAACTGTTCGAAGCTTACACCATCGAGGGGGTTAGCCTCCCGCTCATCGCGTGGTGCACCAATATCGGTCCAATCACTTACATTAAGAGCAAGCTGACGATAATAGGTATGTCCGTCCAGGTCCTGAATCGGCTCTGCTTCCTTCTCACTGCGCATTCCGTCCAAAAACCAACCCAAGTCACTGTCTTCTGGTGCAAACAGGTCACTGAGGCGCTGAATCGTTATGAGCGGTAATTCCTTTAACTCATCCAGACACTTGAGTAGCACATAGGCTGTCGCCAGTGCATCACTGTCTGCCTGGTGAGGGCGATCATGTTGAAATCCGAATTCGGAAGACACATAACCGAGTTGATATGAACCCAGTGATGGGAATGTGATCTTCAGAAAATCAATTGTGTCCAGAATGCGGCCAGTGAACGGCAAATAACCGCAACGGTCAAGAGCATTCTGCAAAAAGTGAAAATCAAAAGCGACGTTGTGTCCAACAAGCACCACATCATTAAGCAGCGGAACCATCTCCATCATCATCTCTTCGAGTGAAGGAGCGTCCGCCACATCTTCATTGGTAATACCCGTTAACCCCGAAATAAACGGGGGAATCGGTACACCAGGGTTCACATAAGAACTATATATTTGAGTTATGCTGTAGTCATGATCTATGATGGCAAGTCCGGCCTGTATAATCTCACCGTCGGACTGCGTGCCGGTTGTTTCGAAATCCAATACGGCAAATTTCATTGCAATGTACGGTCCCTTCCATTCCAGTCTATGTTACAGCATAGCAAAAAAAAGGGGATTTGAAAATTAACTAACAAAAAAGCGGTGTCCCCGCCGCTATGCCAAAGGAGGGAACACCGTTTTTTTGTCGCCGAATTCCCGCTTAATGAAGGGTCGTCAGCTGATTAGCATATTGCAATTTTCCCCTGTTCAACCTGCAAGCTTCCATGTTGTACAGTGGTTCGGTCAATGTCGGGTCATACTGAAGGGCCTGTGCAAAGAGTGAACATGCAGCTTCGGGATTCGCAAGCTTGGCTTGAATACAGCCCAGGGCGTTACATACAAGCCCTTTCAAGCGAGGTGAACCCTTAAGGTACATGATCTGCTGCAAATGTGTCCCGGCTTCCGCCATTTGTTCCAGATTCAGATACGCGAGCGCCAGGTAAAAACGAGTCAATGCACTCTCCGGATGGTCGGTCACAACCCGGGAGAACTGCATGATCGCCTGCGGATACATCTGTAATTTGAAATAACCCTGACCTCGACTGAAACATTCCAGATGGAGTTCAGGCAGAGCGGTAACAGCTTCCTGTTCCGGTTCAAGGGAAGCAGGCTTATCCATCTCCCGCTCTCTCACCTGGCTCATCTTTTCTTCAAACATCAGCCATTCATCCAGCATTCCGTCACTCATCCGCTTAAGCAAGTTCCACTTTTGCAGCAATTCTTGTTTGTTCAGGCCTTCAGCGGAAGGATAGCTCTTGATAATTTCATCTAACATGTCGTTCATTTCTGCGAAAACATGCTGGAACATCGATGCATCCCCACCCTTGAAAAAATGGATTAGTGCAGTGACCTGTACTCATTTTTTGCTTCAAGGGCCGATTTCATTCTCCTTACCAGTCGATTACATAATTGTTGCGTGGACTTCCTGTTTCATCGTTTGTACAGGTTTATTCTGCCCATCTACAAATACAACGGTTGGTTTGTGAGTATTTGCCTCTTCTTGCGACATCATGGCGTAAGAAATGATAATGACGTTATCTCCAGGCTGTACCAGACGTGCAGCTGCGCCGTTAAGACATATGACCCCGCTTCCGCGTGGTCCTGGAATCACATATGTTTCCAGACGTGCACCATTGTTGTTGTTCACAATTTGCACTTTCTCGTTTTCCATCAAGTCGGATGTTTCCATCAAGTCTTCATCTATGGTAATACTACCCACATAGTTCAAGTTGGCTTCCGTTACCGTAGCCCGGTGAATTTTGGATTTCATGAGTGTTCTAAACATGGGACAGTACCTCCGATTTTTGCAACCTTATATTGTCAATCAATCTTGTTTTTCCGAATTTCACCGCAAGTGCGATGAGCAGATCGTCACGGCCTTGAACTTCTTCCTGATCTGTGAGCGGCTCCAGACTTGGAAAAGCCTGAATCTCGGCGTAGTCGATAACGGCAAGCGGTGAGGTTGCAATGTGCTCACGCAGAATACGACGGATATCTGCGGCTGTAGTAGCTACACCTGTATCTGCGGCTTCCTGAGCTGCACGCAGTGCCTTCGACAGAACCAAGGCCTGTGTACGCTGTTCTGCGCTAAGATAGACATTACGTGAACTGAGAGCAAGACCATCCTCTTCGCGAACAATTGGACAGGGTACAATTTCTACAGGCATATTCAAATCATTCACCATCTGTTGAATGACCGCAACCTGCTGAGCGTCTTTCATTCCAAAAAATGCACGCTGTGGCTGTACGATGTTGAAGAGCTTGGAGACTACAGTTGTTACTCCGTCAAAATGTCCTGGACGTGAAGCGCCACATAAGCGCTCCGTCAGTTTTGAGACAGATATCGTCGTTTGCGTTGCCTGTGGATACATCTCTTCAACAGAGGGAATAAATACGATATCCACTCCTTGTGAGCGTGCTGTTTCCACATCTCTGGCTTCATCCCGCGGATAACTGTCAAAATCTTCATTAGGGCCAAATTGAATTGGATTAACAAATATGCTTAATACCACGATATCGCTCTGTTGTCTGGCTGCCTGCATCAAGCTTGCATGACCTTGATGAAGATAACCCATTGTTGGTACAAGACCTACAACAGACGCACTGGACCGAATCGCTTGACGCTTCAAACTTAGTTCCTGTCTTAACTCTGCGATTGTCCGTAATACTTTCATGAGTTACTCCCCACCTTTTCCTTGCGTTGTCCGCCGTACAGTTGATCCAGAACACCATCCGCCGCATTGAATACATGCTCTTCGGCCGGGAACGAACGATCTTTCACTTCTTTCACGTAAGCTTCGATGCTGGTTTTGATTAATGTACCCACATCTCCATAGGTTTTGACAAATCGTTTGGGCGTATACGGAGAGGCGTATTGAACCACATCGTGGAATACCAGTACCTGACCATCACAGCCTCGTCCTGCTCCAATTCCGATGGTAGGGATGGACAGTTCCTCCGAGATCGCCCGTGCAACTTCTTCCGTAACCAGTTCAAGCACAATACCAAACGCACCTGCAGCTTCCAAGGCTTTGGCTTCGTCCATCAGACGTTTCGCATCCGCTGCATCCTTGCCCTGAATGCGGTAACCACCAATCTGATTAACCGATTGAGGTGTCAGTCCGATATGTCCAAGAACAGGCACGCCTGCTTGCACAACTGCTCTGACGGTGTCCGCTATCTCGACTCCGCCTTCCATTTTAACCGCATGGGCATGCCCCTCTTGCATCAGTCGACGGACACCCTTAAGCGTCTCATCCACGCTGCCATGATACGTCATAAAAGGCATATCAGCCACAATAAATGTCTTCTCAGCACCGCGCACTACGGAACGTGTGTGGTATACCATGTCGTCGATGGTCACCGGAAGCGTCGAATTATAACCCAGTACTACATTGCCGAGTGAATCACCAACCAGGATCAGATCAATACCTGCTTCCTCTGCTAGGAGCGCTGTTGGATAATCGTAAGCCGTGATCATGGTAAGCGGCACGCCATCCTGCTTATATTTTTTCATTTTCACAATATTCAACGCTTGTTTGTTCGCCATTTTTTTTCATGGCTCCTTTCTTCTTTTCAAATAAACGCAACAAAAAAACCTTTTAGTTTTCCACTAAAAAGTCCCGAAAAGTCAAAAAAGAGTCACTTGCGATCGTCCCTTCTGTCTCGGTCCTCTTCGGCTCAGAGCAGAATCCAACAACTCACTTAAACGTATTTCATTCTTACACTGCGGTCTGCTTATATAAAACACATCAAAGCAGAACAAAGGTTACTGTTACGAGAGTGCAATTCGGTCTACATTAGCCGATATCGCCTCACGAACACAGTATACCAAAGTTCTGCTCAAACTTCACGTCTTATGTTCATTTTACCAGTGAAAATTCGACAAATTGTTTATGATTTCCAGGAAATCTCACCAGAGATGATTAGTGTATGTTCTCCATCGTGCTTCTCCACGATAAGTGCACCAGAAGGGTCAAGACCAATTGCCTTCCCTTCAATGACACCATGAGGATTCGTCACTGTAATCTCTCGATTCATCGATACGGACAGGGCCTCCCATAGAGCTGAGATCACGCCAAATCCTTCTTTTTGATACAAAAAATACAACTGTTCAAGCTCCGTCAAAATGGCAGCCGTTAGTTTGGTGCGATCAACGGATTGACCCGTCTCCATCTTGAGCGAAGTAGCGATTGTGGTCAGATCTTCCGGATAATCCTCGGGATCAAAGTTCACGTCAACGCCTATACCTGCGATACAGTATCTGACTTCATGATCTTCTACCGTAGATTCAAGCAATATGCCACATACCTTGCGTCCGTCAATCAACACATCATTTGGCCATTTGATGCCCGCATCAGCTCCTGAACAAGCTCGAACGGCACGACATACAGCCACTCCTGTTAATAAAGTTAGCTGCGGCGTATGCTGAAGTGGTAGATCAGGGCGTAACAGGACACTCATCCAGATCCCTTTACCCGGAGGAGAGAACCACTGTCGACCGAAACGTCCTCTTCCTCCTGTTTGTTCTTCCGCAATGACCACAGCGCCTTCTGCCTGCCCTTGCTCAGCTAGCTTGAGAACATCCCCTTGCGTAGACAGGGTCGAAGCCAACAAAACAGCCTTACGGCCAAATACGGTTGTATCCAGGGCCAATTGGAGCCCAGTAGCGTCAATGCTATCCGGCTTCGTTACCAGACGGTATCCTTTGCGGGATACCGCTTCAAACTCATAACCCATGTCTCGTAACTTGTTCACATGTTTCCACACAGCGGTCCGACTGATGGACAGATTACGGCTGATCTCTTCACCCGATACGAATCGTCCTTCTGCATTTAATAACATATGTAACAGATCTTCATGTTTGGTCATCTTGAACCACCCGCTTCACTTCTGCACTTAGTGCTTCATGCTGATTCGCTATCGTTCCAATCGCCGTTTCTCGTAACAAATGTTTCATTAGTTGCCCCAGCCAAGGCCCGCCTTTGCGCTGCACCATTTGTAACACTTGTTCCCCTGTAATATCCAACTCTTTCAAGTCATGCACAGGAATCGATTGACTCCATTCGGCTGCAAGCTCTTGTACTAATACAACCTGCATTTCTGCCGGTTCGGACTGATTCCGCCATTCTGCTGGCAGTGCAGACTGTATTCGAAGCCAATCATCCGCCGCCTGAACGCCACAAGCCAGAACAGTAACGATCCAATCGGAACGGAGACTGACCGTATCCTTCGGCTCCTGCACGGAAGTATGAATCAACTGTTCCACCTGGAGGACCCCTGTTATACGAGAACGATGTTCATTGGAAAATGTCCACTGACGTAATAATACATCTGCTTCATCCTTGCTATAACCGCCAGCAATCAGGATGAGTGACCAACGAAGCAACACATGCTGACCTGACAATTGTTCCAAATTGGATAACAACATCTTGTTAAATCGGGTCGAGCTTACCGGCGCTTTGATATGCGCAAGGGAATCACTTCTGTATAACAGCTCCAACCCTCTTGAAGGATGCGGTCCAGACATCATTTTTACCATCTCGGTACGTACCCGTTCCATTGCTATATGTTGAAGCAGGTCTTTCTGCCTTACAAGACCCTTCCACGTGTTGTGGGCAATTTTGAAATCAAATACGGAAGCAAACCGGACACAGCGGAGCATCCGCAGTGCATCTTCACCAAATCGTTCCATCGCAGAACCCACACATCTGACTCGCTCTTCCTTGATATCTGCCTGTCCACCGAACGGGTCAACGATTGTCCCAGTGACGTCCATAGCCAGAGCGTTCATCGTGAAGTCACGCCGCTGTAAGTCTTCCTTGATATCCTGAACAAATTGAACCGCAGCAGGTCTGCGATTATCCTGATATTCGGATTCTGTTCGAAATGTGGTCACTTCAAAGTAATAACCGCCTGAACGAACGGTAACCGTACCGTGTTGTAAACCTGTAGGAATACAATCGTCAAACAGTTCCATGACTTGCTCAGGAGAAGCAGATGTCGTGATATCCATATCATCCACAACACGTTCCAGCAATTCGTCACGAACGCAACCACCTACCCAATATGCCTTGTAGCCATGTTTGTTTAATGTTGTGAGTACATTCTCACTTTGCATTGCCATTTCACGATCTACCTGTGTCCATTGAACCACCACATATCACCTCTTCTCTTGCCTGTTGTGGTATGCACAGTATGATTTCGTCAAAGAAATGATTAACCGCAAACCGGCTTCAGATTCGGAACTTCCCTTCCCAACACCCGGTAATATATCTGTTCATATTCATGCCGAATAGCATCATTGCAAAAGTCGTGATGCGCGCGCTGAAGACATGCTTCCCTGAACTCAGCAGCCAAACGATCGTCCGTCAATAAACGGATGGTGTTCTCGGCCATGGATTGTGTATCCCCGATCGCGGATAAATAACCCGTCTTACCATGTAAGACCAGTTCCGGAATTCCTCCGGCCTGTGAACCGATCGTGGGTACGCCACAAGCCATTGCTTCGAGCGCCACAAGTCCGAAACTTTCCTTCTCCGATGGAAGCATCAACACGTCCGCCATGGAGATGACCTGAGCAATGTCATCCTGTTTGCCAAGGAAATGAACTTTATCATTCAAGCCGAGATCATTAATCTTCCATTGCATCTTCGGCAAATCAGGTCCTTCACCAACAAATAACAGTTTGGCAGGAACCTGCTCCTGTACCTGACGGAAGACCTCTACCACATCCTGAGTTCTTTTCACCGGTCGGAAATTGGAGATGTGCATTAATATTTTTTCGTCAGGCGTAGCAAAGTCTCTTCGCAGACTGGCAGCATCCCGCGGATAATATATTCGTTTGTCAATAAAATTATAGGTTAGATCGATTGGACGCTGAATATCCAGCAATTCGACCGTTTCTCGAATCAAATCTTGTGATACGGCAGTAACTGCGTCACTTTCATTAATGGCTAGACGGATCAGATCCTTCAGAGATTCATCCTGAGCCAGAACCGTAATATCCGTTCCATGTAACGTGGTAACCACTTTAAGGCCGTCCCCTACCATTTGTTTCGCCAGAAAGGCACATACTGCGTGTGGCACGGCATAATGAACATGCAGCAGATCCAGCTGCTGTGACTTAGCCACCTGAGCCATCTTTGTTGCCAGTGACAGGTCATACGGAGGGTAACGGAAAACATAATAATCATTTACTTCAACTTCGTGATAAAAAATATTTTTCTGGAACGTACCCAGTCTGAACGGGATACTGTTGGCAATAAAATGAACCTGATGCCCCTGTTCGGCAAGTAATTTGCCCAGTTCCGTTGCGACAACGCCAGACCCGCCGAGGGACGGATAACAGGTGATGCCGATTTTTAGCTTTTTATCCATCCTGTGGACGCTCCTTTGATCTCCCGCTTCATGCAGGTTGATATAATGCAATGGAATAATGAAACCCTTCGTTTCATTAAACGTAAAATGTGAAATCGCTTATTGGGCACCCGGGCCAAATTGATGAACCACGTAAGGTGTAATTGTAGCAAAACCTTCTGCAAACGGGATGAGACTGCGTTGTCCGAGCAAGGAATCGCGGGCTCTTACACGATCAATATACCCTTGATTCAATGGCGTTGAGACCGCTCCGTCTCCCAGTTCGAATTGGGAACGATAAGAGAGCAATGATGCTTCTTTTTGCTCATAGTGTTCCGTAATATCAACAATCAAATCCGTAGGCCCGATGTCATTAATAAAGTAAAAATAAAGTTCCTTCACCTGCACGGCAGGCATGTCCGGCAAGTAGTTGCGAAGCTTGGCGTTAAATACAGCCTCCTGCACAAGCTTACTGCAATTGACATGATCCGGATGACGATCTTCCCAATACGGAGCAAACACCATCCGAGGGGCATGACGCCGTATCTCAGCCGTCACCGCCTGTACATGTTCAGGCGTAAGATATAAGCCACGATCAGGAAGCCCCAGATTCGTTCGACACGAAAGACCGAGGACGCGGGAGGCTTGCTCCGCTTCCTCGGTTCTGCGCTCTACTGTTCCGTTGGAAGACATCTCAGCACGAGTCAGATCACACACGCCTACTTTCAAGCCGGCAGCGGTATGTTTGGCAATCGTTCCACCCATACCAATCTCCGCATCGTCTGCATGTGCTCCAAAGATGAGAATATCCAGACTCATTCGGAATCACCCGAATTCAATCCAGCCTCCGGCTTGTATTTATGTACCAGCTCTCTCCAGGCAAAATCGCCACGATCCAGAGCCTTGACCAGAATCTCAGCGGTTGCGATATTGGTGGCAAGTGGAATACCCTGCACATCACAAAGACGTAGCAACGCATTAATATCCGGCTCGTGAGGTTGTGCCATCAGTGGATCGCGCAGGAAAATAATCAGATCCATCTCATTTTGCGCAACCAAAGCTCCAATCTGTTGATCTCCGCCCAATGGGCCTGATTCGAATCGATGAATCTTCAGCGACGTTCCTTCCATAATACGAAGGCCTGTTGTTCCTGTAGAATATAATTGATGGTCCGTAAAAACAGGCTCATATGCCGTCACGAAGTTAACCATCTCTTCTTTTTTACGATCATGGGCGATAAATGCTATTTTCAACATGACAATCTCCTTTAGTCGATAAAGTGGTCAAATCCGTAGATCATTCCTGTATACTCCATAACCTTTTGCACACCAATCTTAACACCAGGCATATAACCTGCGCGCTCGTAGGAGTCATGCCGAATTTTAAGTGACTGTCCATAATCTCCGAAAACAACTTCCTGCTGCGCGAATACACCAGGCAATCGTACACTGTGAATTCGGAAGCCATTGTAATACCCGCCGCGTGATCCTTCAATCGTTTCTTCTTCATTCGGATTACCTTGACGAAGTTCTTCCCGATTGGCAGCAATCAGTTCTGCTGTTTTGATCGCAGTTCCTGAAGGAGCATCCAGCTTCTGATCTCCGTGATATTCGATGATCTCCACATTTGGCATATGTTTGGCAGCCTGTGCTGCGAATCGCATCATCAAAATGGCACCAATCGAGAAGTTAGGGGCAATAAGCCCTCCAATTCCTTTGTCCTGGCACTGCTTGTCCAACTGTTCGATCTGCTCCGGCGTGAAGCCAGTAACACCCATGACAGGTCTGACTCCATGACGGATCGCGATCTCAGTATGTGCAAACGCAAATTGTGGTACTGTAAAATCAACCATAACCTGAGGTTTTGTTTCGGCAAAAGCCATTTCGATATCATCAGTCACCAGCACCCCACACTCTGGCAAACCAACAAGGGTTCCTGCATCCGTGCCTGCTCCGGAGCGGTTGACAGCCGCTGCAAGCTCCAATTCCGGGTCCTGAAGTACCAATTTCACAACTTCACGGCCCATACGGCCAGCCGCTCCGATCACGGCAACTCTGATTACTTCACTCATATTGACTGCATCTCCTCACTATGTTGGATCATATCGTAGAATCCATTTCAACTCGAAAGAAATCTTTGCAAAATGAATTCTTATTGGATGGATTTCATACGTTGCTTGATTTCCTGTAACATCTGATGCAGTTGCCCATTCTGCGGATCCAGCAAAATTGCCTCACGCAGCGCCTGAATTGCATAGTCAAATTCATTCAAATCACTGTAAGCCAGCGCAAGCATAACATGAGCTTCCACTGAGAGCGGATCAAGTTTGACCGCTTCTTGCAGAAGCGTAGACGCTTCCACATAGCGCTCTTGTGTTGCAATACCGGCCTGCTCCAACAGCAACTTCGCTCTGGAGGTCAATTGTTTTGCTTCCAACGTCTGCAGATGCAAAATATACTCTTCTGTTCCTGGCGACAATTCAACCGACTTGCGCGCATATTCAAGCGCTGGAACCAGATGTTTGCTGCGGGCGTGTGTAATGGAACAGCGATAATATAACTCCGCATGTTTTGGATGAGCGTGAATGGCTGACTCGAACCAACGAATCGCCTGCTCAAAATCATTTTGCAATATACAGCGGTAAGCCTGCTGCATATATTCTTCCGGTTTCATCATTAAGCTGACCCTCCCCGATCGGGTGATGGTACAGCATATGTAATCTACGCCTAATCGGTGTTTTTGGGAGTCCACCGATTGGCATCGCGGGTGTTAAATTTATGCATGACTTTATCGTGCGCCTCAGCCAGATCAATTCCCAGTGAGTTCGCAAAACAAATCGTGATAAATAAAATATCTCCAAGCTCAAGTTCAATGGAATTGGCTGCTTCGGAAGATTTCTTCGGCTTCTCGCCGAATTCATGATTCACTTCCCTGGCGAGCTCCCCAACCTCTTCAGACATCCGGGCCAACATGGCCAGAGGACTGAAATACCCCTCCTTGAACTGGGAGATATACTGATCAACCTCACGCTGCATTTCTGCGATGCTTTTCTCCATGAGAACGGATTCTCCTTTGAAATGATGTCGTATTTGTTCCTAATAATATCAGTTATTTAGATTCACTTCCACCATCATCAGCGACAAATCATTTTTAAAGAATCAATAAACAGGTATACTAGATGGGAATGATTGCTTCTTCATTCTAATTTATCTACAGCGAGGGATCTTATGAGCACTGCCAAAACCTGGATACAAGTTAAACTGGTTCTTCCCATCGTACTGGGTACAGCCTTATATGCCTTTGGGCTCCTCTATTTCATTATCCCCAACCAGCTTATGGAAGGTGGCCTCACCGGGGTTACGGTGCTGATTAATTACGCTTTTGGCATCTCACCTTCACTTACAACCTTGATTCTGAATGTTCCCCTCTTTCTGATTGGGCTCAAAATTTTGGGCGGCAGACAGATGATCTATACGGGTATCGGAATCGGGGCACTGACCGTTTTTCTATGGTTGTTTGAGAAGTTGATTCATATGGGCTGGATTGAACCATTACATACCGAGAATGACCTCCTGCTCGCAGCCCTATATGCAGGTGTCACCCTCGGAGCCGGCCTTGGCATTGTATTCCGTTGGGGCGGAACGACGGGCGGTTCAGACATCATTGCCCGTATTCTCAACCGCAAGTATGGATGGAGTATGGGCCGAGTATTACTGGGCATCGACTTCGTCATTATCGGGCTCTCTCTCATCTACATCCCCAAAGAAAAAATTCTGTATACGCTTGTAGCTGTATTCATCGCCTCTAAAGTCATCGACTTTATTCAGGAAGGTGCATATTCTGCCCGGGCATTTATGATCATTAGTGACCATGCACCCGAGATTGCGGACCAGATCACACGGGATATGGATCGGGGCGTGACCCTCATTCCAGCCATTGGCGCGTACTCTAAACAGGCCAAACACATGGCCTACTGCGTGATCTCCAGGCAAGAGTTCAGGAGATTGCAGACCATTGTACGTTCCATTGACCCGAGAGCTTTTGTCATCATCAGCGATGTTCACGATGTACATGGCGAAGGTTTCAAAGAAAGCTGATATAACACAGAAACTACAAGAAAACCTCTTTTTACATGAAGAGCCGTTAGCGTGGCTGTTCATGTGGAAAGAGGTCTTTTTTTATATACCACTTATAGACCAGGATCCATCAAGTTCATATCCCATTAGCGCCGAAAAGGAAAAATCCCTTGTTGCTGCGCACGATACTTACGGTATCCGGCGTAACTTAACGTTGCCACAATGACCGAACTAATGAGCAGCCCGGCTGCCCTGCGATCAGGACCCTGTACAAACGGTACAAAGGCACTCTCGTCCTTCTCGCGACCAAACAACTTGTTCACCAGTTCCTCCCCATGGCCAACCATGCTCTTTAATTGAGCCAGATCAGGTTGCTTGGCAGCGGTAAGCCCTTTGGTATGAGATAACCAGGCGTCCATCTGAGCAATTTCATACGGTTCACGGCGAATCAGTGCGGCAGGACGAATCGTCTCATAATGCTCCTCCAGAACGGTATAGCGGTTTGCCAGTACGGCCGCAGTTTGCCCTTGATTTGTAGCAGCGGATAAAGCGTCCAGATCGTTTTTCACGATTTTATAATACTGAAGCCATAAAGGCTTGGTTGGATTCGCGAGACTATCTGCTGCAAGTCTGAGTTTGGCTGAGGACTGCTGAAGAGAAGCATCGTCATTTTTCACCTTCACAACGGCTTGTTTCACTTCAACTATGGTTTCGGACAAGGCGTGTATGCCCTCGACTGTTGTTTGTCCCTCAAAGGAGATATGCTCCAGACTTTTACTGATACGCAGAATGCTTCCTCGCACTTCTTCAATATTATTCTCGAGCGCCTGACGATACAATATAGCTGCTTCCTCATTCAGTTGTGCAATTGAATTGCTTGTGGACACTTGCTGATCTGAATTCGAATTCAATGCTTCACTTTGCGCGGATACACGATATGCTAAGTTCGTCCACAGCATTAGAGCCATGAACGATACCACCAGTAAGCCAGTTTTGATCCCAAACGTTCTCTTCATGGACATCCCTCCCACCACCAATGTATGGCGGGGGACAGTTCATTAGAACAAGCTCAAGATCGGATATCAGGTTCGTTTCGCCTGTCTTAAGGCCAGCCACGCGCACAGAATGCTTACCAGTGTCAGTCCGAATGTGAAATTACGCACACCATCTACATGATCATAGAGGGATGCGGGTAACCAAGGGTAAATATCATATGTATAATCCATCGTATCGTTCAACAGCGTCCAAAGACCTGCAACGACAAGGGAAGCCCAGCGGAAGCCGAAAAAGCGTACAAAAATTAGAGCTTCTATGGCCATCGCACTATGCGAAGCAATCAACATCCAGTCTTGCCAGTGCTGTGTACCACCTTGCATCCAGCCAGCGAAAATAATGGACACCGCCCACACGCCATATTTCACAGATGTGACCACGGCAAGCGCCTGAATCAAATGTCCGATCCGTTTGATAATGATGGACCGCGGTGGGTACAACACCCATAACAACGCTAAAGTAAAAAACAAACTCGCTGTTGGGCTATCCGGCACAAATACGATCTGCCACACCGGCTGCTCAGCCAGCGTCAATTTCATTTGCTCTCCGTACCAGATGTATCCGTATACCGTTCCTACCGCATTACACCAAAATAATAGCCACAGGAAATAACGATTGGTTAGAAATTCTCTACTCCAGAAATACGATAAAGCCACATTCCCTGCCCCTTCCTTCATCAATATTGTGCACGATACAGTGCTGTCCAAAAAAACACTTCAAAAAAACCTGACCGCATAAACGATCAGGTTTCATTGGTTATTTCGATTTTACTGTTCTGCTTTCTGTTTCGCAAGCCATTCGGTCAGATGAGTAATCTCTTCATCCGTAACACCTTGAGCAATAGCATTATTATACTGAGGCTGCATTGCATTGTAGCCTTCTTTGATAATGGTCAGAATCTCTTCCTGGCTGTGCTTGTCACCTATGCCTCGAAGCGAAGGTCCAGTTGCGCCCTTCATATCAGCCGCATGGCAGCCAATACATCCAGCCTTCTTGTACGTTTCCATTGCAGGATCATCCTGTTCCACGATCGCAACTTCTTCTTGCTGTCCAGGTGCATTGGAAACGGGTGGGAGCCCCTGTTCACGCCTCTCAAGCGCTTCTTCTTCACGTTGAATATGTTCAGGCTTCTGTCCACTTGCTTCCAACTCATGCTCGTAGTGCGTCCACGCTACATTTGTCAGGTAGAATACAGAAATGACCGACAAAATCATCAGTGATGAAGCAATTGGGCGTTTATAGAAACGCCGCTCCTTGCCTGTATCCAGGAATGGTGCCAGTAGCAAAGCTCCAAAAGCAACTCCGCTGACCCCCAGTACCCCGAGCAGAACGTAATCGCCCGATGCGTATGGATACTTCAAGTACTGATACAGAAAAAGGAAGTACCAGTCCGGCATAGGAATTACGGATGCGCTCGGATTGGCCGGATAGCCTAAAGGTGCAGGTTCTGAGATCGTGAGAACCAGAATCCCCACCAATACAACGACACCAACCATCCATTCTTTCAGCAGGAAGTTGGGGATAAAGGCTTCTGATTTGCCGGGATACGCCGTGTAATCAGGAGGGGTAATGAAACCCGCCCCTTTACGGACCCGTGAATCACCGACAAAGATAACCTTTTCCTCATCATCCTTCTTATGTCCGTGAGCCATTGCGATTCCTCCCTTCTCAGTTTATAGTGGTCCCGAAATGCCCTGTCTGCGGATCATGATAAAGTGTCCGACCAGAAGCACCAGAAGCACAGCGGGGAGGAAGAATACGTGCAAGGCAAAGAATCGGGTTAGTGTCTGTGCACCAACAATCGTACCGCCTTGCAGGAATTCTTTAATAATCGGTCCCAGCCAAGGAACCGTATTGGCAATCTCCAGTGTTACTTTTGTTGCAAAATAGGCTTTGTTATCCCATGGCAACAAGTACCCTGTCAGCCCCAGGCCCAACATGACGAAAAAGATCAGCATGCCAACAACCCAGTTCATTTCACGCGGTGCCTTGTAAGAGCCTGTAAAGAACACACGCATCGTATGTAAGAACATCATTACGATAACCAGACTGGCTCCCCAGTGGTGCATGCCGCGAACAATTTGGCCGAAGGCTACTTTGGTCTGCAGGTACTCCACACTAGCGTAGGCATTGATAATATCAGGTACATAATACATGGTCAGGAACATGCCTGACAGAATCTGAATAACAGTAATAAAGAACGTCAATCCACCAAAGCAGTACACGAATGCGGAAAAGTGATGAGCCGGATTTACATGCTCTGGAACTTCATGATCCGCAACGTCCCGCCAGATTGGCGTGATGTCAAGACGCTCGTCAATCCAGTCATAGACATTTTTAAACATCTGCGTTCACGCCTCCTAATTCACTCGGGTGTTCGGAACAATGTCGCCCAGATATACCCAACCCTGCTCTTCCTTGACTACGTACTCATCCAGCGGTTTGGGGGCTACGGCAAGATTCTTCCCTTCCTTGTCATAGTGCGCGCCATGGCAGGGGCAATGATACTCGTCAGGGTATTGCTTGTCACTATTCCAGCCTACTGTACATCCCAGATGTTTACATATAGGTGAGAGTGCATAAATTTTACCCTGCTCGTCTTTGCGAATCCACGCCACTAACGATGCATTACTCAGATACCAACCATCCTGTTGTTTAAGTTCAAAGGTGAATTCTTGAGGCTCATTCGTAATTTTGCTGATTTCAGCTACTTTGACAGAGGTGCCTTCTCCCTTATGTTGCAAAATCGGGTCCACCGCAAAACGGACCATAGGAAGGATTGCACCGGCGGCCATGTAGGCTGTAGCTCCACCAAGCGTGTACGTCAAAAACTGCCTGCGTGACATCTCCATGCGGCTTGGCAATTTCAATGAAGCTTCGTGGTCATGCTCACTGCTCATACTGTCTCCAACCCCCTTTTTCAGCCAACTCTCTCAAACGTTTTCATTTTCATAAATTCCACGACTTACTAGAACATACATAATCATATAGTAGCCCTAGAACACCGTCAAGAATTTGTCACACATTTTTAAGGTTCAATTGTAAGCGTTATTAAAAAATTGTTGTAAAATTGTCACATTTGTCGCTAAAAACTATTTTTTCCACAACTCTCGTATCTTTTCCCCTATAAATCTCGCAATCCCTTCTTCTCCGACCTCATGAGTTAAGACGGACCGACTCAAAACCAGATCAGCAGCTGGAATTTCCATGCCATCCAAATGACCATCCGATGACATAATAACCACATATTTGAATCCTGAGGATTTAAGCTGTTCGGACAAGGAATTTAATGTCATTGACAATTCCGAATTAGCATAATGAAAGGCTGGATAAGTCATGATTCTCCCTTTGAAAGGAATTTCGACCAGATCCAGAAAATCTCTCAGCCGCTCCAACGCCTCGGTAGCTTCAACTGGCGACTGCTCACCGCTAAGAGCTGTGTATGGAATAAGGCATGTATCCAGATAGAGTTGCAGTTCAGCCCAGCTGTCTTGAGTCATCTCACTGAATTTCAATTCCCTATATCCCCTCTCTATCCATTTTATTCCCATATTATATATGACTATATCTTATAAATCCAGACATTCATTTCGGAATTACACATATCAAAAAAAGGAAACACGCATCTGCGCATTCCCTTTTATCTCAGAAAGGAACTATTTTGCTAATCAGTTTATGGTCCTCAGTTCATCCGTCAGACTCCGGAAAGCTACTTCGTCTCCGGTAGCTAACGCTTTATCGATTTCCAAATAGAGCTTCTCGCTGCGCTGTTTGCGAAGCGCTTCGTCCCAAACCATCTCAGCTGCCAGCCCCAACATGACTTCATACGTAACTTTCATTTTATCCAATAGGATGCACCTCCAAAACGGATTTAAGAGCTCCTATATTCTTTTCCTTTGGTAACATAACCCAGTGAAGTTCTGGACATCCGCTCCAGATCGGCATCAGTCAGCTCACGTATCACTTTGGCAGGTGTCCCCAAAGCAAGAGTATAGGGCGGAATTTTACTATTCTCAGTAACAACAGAACCGGCTCCAATCAGCGTATATTCGCCAATATCGGCTCCATTCAGCAGAATGGCTCCCATGCCGATTAATGATCCTGTTCCAATACAACAACCATGAATGATCGCTGTATGTCCTACTGAGACATCATCTCCCACAATCAAAGGTTGATCAGTATTGACATGACCGACAACGTTATCTTGAATATTACAGCGCTTTCCAATGATAATAGGAGCCAAATCAGCCCGCAGGACTGCATTGAACCAGACGGAAGACTCTTCTCCCATTCTCAAATCACCGATCAGTTTTGCACCTTCAGCCATATATACCGAAGGATGTAACTGAGGTTGTAGACCTTTGTATGGAATTATCATTATTATCACTCCTTAATTTGGGAGTGATTTTAGCAACTTGTCCTTCACTTGTCAAACATAATAGGCGTAATGTCTCCTGAGATGGAGCGACAGGATGCAGCAAGACGTGTGCCCCAGGCTGTCATTTGTATAGTCCTGCCTTCCTCATGTTCCCCAATACGGACCATGCCAAGATGCAACATCATTTTAACAATTCTGTTATCATAAATGGCCTCGGCCGTATCATAGTAAAACGGCTGAATGAACGGACCGATCTGACGAAACAGCGACTCGGCGGTTGACCATTCTTGGGCACATTCGCCTGTCCAATACACAATAGAGGACAGATTGGGAATAGCACCTTTATACAATCTTAACCAAAACCTAAATAGCTGTATCATTTCGGCTGTTTTCTCAGCTCCCAGCTTGTCTTCTCCAGCTGGTGATAACTTCAGCGTGCCTTGCTCCTCACGAACCAGCCGATGGTGAAATGCATAGTCGTAGAGAAGTGCGAAACGATCCGGGTAATCCTTGAAGGAACGGCCATATCCGAATCTCCATCCACCTTTGCCCACCAATTCCTCACTAATGTGTAGATGCTCCATAATCTGCTGTTGAGAGCGACGGTACATCATGCCTTCAGCGTTAAGGGCAATTTCGTGTTGCTGGACAAACTGCAGGAACAACTTGAGATCATCCGCTAAGAGATGATACTCATCCCGATACATGGGTGGCTCCGTTGTTTTGGTTATCCCTGCTCGCAGATGTGTGGATAACACATCCCTGAATCTTAATTTCAGATCCTGGGGTACCTGATACAAATACCTGGTCTGCTGCGTTGTCCCATTGAACAACCATCCACTCTTATTGAAGCGAACGATGAGATCACGTGGACTCGCGCCAGCCTCACTCTCCTTTTTGTCCATCGATTGACGGGCTATGGCAATGAGTTCTTCCATACCATAATACTGGCGAGGATCAAACAACAAGTTGTTCAAAAAGCGCTGATCTGCTTGATTCAGTTGACGTACCTGCTGCTCAAAAAAGGGTCTGCTGCCCAATGTAGTGAGAATACTCTGGATGAGTTCATGTTTGGAATTGGGCTTGCATTCACATTGGTAATAGTCTGCTATTCGATTAAGCTGGCCAATATCGGCAAAAGTAAGCATATCCGCTAGATTCATGGGTCCATCGCCTCGCCCGTTAACTACTTCGACTACTGATTCAGAGCCTGAAATAGTTTGGTTTTGTAAACATCGTTGACGGAATTCCCATAATCTAAACCTCTTTTTGGAAATCTTTTATGTTTTAAACCATACTATGCCCCGAGTTGGTCAATCAGAAGAAAAATGAGAGGTTTGAAATCATATACAGTCTTTATTTCCCCATAAAACGCAAAAAAAACAACCCAAGTTGGATTACTCAGGTTGTTTCGCTGTGTCCAAAGACAGATGTCGTGTGCAATTATATAACAGTGGACTCCAGTCATCACGTTCCTTTTCCAGGATCGTCAGTGACAGGTTTCCAATCCGTTCTGTATACCGATCTTTAAACAAAGCTGTTAAAAGGTTGGCTAAGAAAGCTCCGTGAGTGACAATGAGTACGTTTTGGTCAGAATAGGCCGACCATAGATCTTCCAGAAACGCCAGTGCACGAATCTGGATATCCGCTATCTGCTCCTGTCCCAAGTCTAATGTCTCCCAGGCTTGGCCCCAACGGGCAACCCGTTCTTCTGAAGTCAGACCTTCAATCTGACCAAAAGCCCTTTCTTTCAACCGTGCGTCTGGCTTGAGCAAAGGTACATTCAACAGCTTGGAGATAATCTCCCCTGTTTCCTGTGCCCGCGATAATCCACTTGTGATGATATAGTCCCATTGGTATTCTTCCGTCAGCAGACGTCTTCCCAGGCGCTCTGCCTGTTCACGACCTTCTCCATTCAGAGGAATATCCGTCTGACCCTGTATACGGCCCGCCGCATTCCAGTCTGTAAGACCGTGACGAATAAGCCCGATTCGCACTTACATCCCTCATTTCTCCACACGGCGAACGAAAGGTTATTACCTATGCACTCGCACCTTGTTTGCGTTTATTCGTTGTTCGATGCATACGTCCAAGAGAAAATAACGCCATTCCTATTGCAAGTAAAGAGAGGGCCATCCAATACTGCGGATAAGCAGGTCCCATGCTCACAACAAAAGGTTCTATGATACTTCCTCTGTCCGCTCCAGTCATGTTGTACTGATACATTCCAGAGGACGATGGTCCGCTTCCGGCAACCCCTGTCTCCAGGATACCCGTAGTAACAACTTTGGTTTGCTCAGCTTCTGATACATCTGGCTTAAACATTGCCATATACAGAAAGCTGCATAAAAAAATAGCCAGGAACGCGGCAATCCACAAAGACATATGCTTGCGGATCACAGCAGAGAAACGATTAACCTTTACCTCTTCCGGCAGTAACCATGGAGACTCCGCGTAGATCCGGTCCATAACGTTACGGTTCACTCTCTCTGCTTGTTGTTCTGTCACTGGAACCGGAATGCTGTGCAGCAAGATCTGAGCTTCTTCCCAGACCTCAAACTGCTCGGAGCACTCTTCACAACCAGCGAGATGAGCATGAAATGCAATCCGCTGAGGATGAGTTTCCGGCAAGTCCCAGACCAGTGCAAACAGTTCCTGGGCTTCATTGCAATTCATCGGTTCTTCATCCCTTCATATGGCTCGTACACCGGTTCGAAGAAATAAGGTTCCAATTGAGTTTTTACGCTTGATCTTGCTCTGAATAATAGCGATTTCACAGAACTGACGCTCTGCCCAAGAATATTCGCAATCTCTTGGTAGTCTAGTTGATCATACTCACGGAGTATAATCGCAGAACGCTGCTTCTCCGGCAAATTGTTAATCGCATCCCTAACCAGCATCACCCGCTCGCTGCGTAGTACAGCATACTCCGGTGTATTCTCCGAAGGAGCAACGGGAACAATCCCGCTCTCTTCAAGTGGGACATTTCCGCTACGCTGTTTGCGAAGCTCACTCAGTACCGTATTTCTCGCAATGGTATATAACCATGTTGAGAATGAGGCATCCACCTCACGGAAAGAGTGCAGACTGCGGAACGCCTTATAGAAAGTCTCAGAACAGAGATCTTCCGCAAGCAGCTCCATATTGGAACTTTTCAACATATGATATACGAAAGCCAGTATTTTACGCTGATAACGACTCATCAGCTCGGAATATAACTCCAGGTTACCTTCCTTGATCTCTCGAATCAACTGGGAATCCGTCATTTGAGTGCGACCCCTCCTCGCCCATCCATGTGCTTCTCCCCGTTCGACTCTATCCATGTATTACCGAACAGGCACAAAAAAGTTGCGGTTCTCACCGCATATAAAAAGCGTTCAGCGCCATAACTGGCCTTCCCGCCAAATTCCCCTATGTAATGGCAATTTCCCCAACGTTTCTACATTAACAGTATTTATTGTACAACGGTCTGCATCATCCTGGCAAATCCATTGGCATCCACAAAACCCGACCTGTCATTCATATGCGGTCATTTTCACGTTCATGACTTCATTTTGAGCCTTTTTGGTAACCCTTGCTTATATAGACGGACGATATACCGAAAAGGTTACAAAAATGTGATATTTATTGGATCTAAGGTATCCTAACAGATTAAGGAGGGAGATGTAAATAGAGGATGTAAGTCCAAGTGTAATTATTAACATATCAATGCCTTTCCCAAAACTTTTTAAGACAAAAAAAAGACCGCTTACATAAGCGGCCATTGCTCACGTGGAGCAATACAGTTATTGGATAGGAGTGGAGAGAAACCATACTGTACCCTTATTATATGTATACGTTTTCATTTTGTCAACACTTTCAGTAAAATTGTTTGAATTAATTATATCTTTCGGTAAATCAGGATAATACATCCTTTTTTTCTGTGACTGAAAATCAAATAACCACTCCAATATAACCTCACAAAAAAGAGGGCTTTCGCCCTCTTTCTCGTCTTATATCCACACTTGATAGCCTAAGGAATCCAATAACGTCTTGGCTCGTTCCATATCTTCTTCCTGACGGAAAGACAGACGCATAATACCCGGCACATCCACCCGGTTTTCGATAATCTCCAAGTTGCTCAAGTTGATATCATTCGCCCCAAGCTCAGTTGCGATCTTACCGATCATACCCGGTGCATCCTGGACATCAGTATACAGATCAAATAACGGCGAAATCATGCCTTTGCGTCGTTCTGGTAATATACTGCGGAACTCGCGGGCCTGACGGAATGCCTCCTCTATGCCTTCACCGTTCTTATGTTCCAGCATATCCGTAAAGGCCGTCATCTGGCTATTCCAGTCCTTTAGCAAGCCCAGCAGTACATCACGGTTGCTAAGCAAGATATCTCTCCACACAATCGCATCACTGGACGCAATCCGGGTAATATCCCGAAAACCACCTGCAGCCAGCATTTTATACAGTGGATTCGACTCATTATATTCACGCACCTGATTCACAAGCGCAACAGCAATAACATGTGGCAGATGACTAATCGCCCCCACGATGTCATCGTGCAGCAGAGGCTCCACACGCACGATCTGTGCCCGCGTATACGCAAGCAGCTCAGACAGCCTGCTGTAGGCTTCCTCAGGTACATGTTCTGAAGGGGTTAAGACATAGTATGCATTCTCAAACAACACAGCTGAGGCCGCATCTACGCCTGCACGCTCCGACCCTGCCATAGGATGACCACCAATGAAGTAAGCGTCAGTCAACCGCACATGCTCGGCACAAGCGGCAATGGAAGCTTTAGTGCTTCCTACGTCCGTGATGATACATCCTTTTTTCAATGGCAGCTTGGAGAGCTTTTCGAAATAGGATTCTAGCAAACCTACGGGAACGCACAAAAAAATAAAGTCGGCATCCTCTACCGCTTCTTCCAGAGAGAGCGTAGCATCATCCACTACACCGCTCGCTATGTACTTGTCCTTCAGTTCATCCAAGTGGGCGTAGCCCATCACGGTTACATCTGGCTTGCCTTTGAAGCAAAGCGCCAGTGAACCGCCGATGAGTCCTACACCAATCATTGCAATTTTTAGTTTCATGGGTCCTCACTCTTTCATCGCCAGTATTAAGGGCGTGCTACCGCCTTCTCAGCCAGCGTGTTCTCCAGTGCCGTGACAAATGCACGGTTCTGTTCTGATGTTCCGACGGACACACGAATGTAAGTTGGGTATACGTGGAATCCTGAGCGAACGATAATGCCTTGTTTGAGCAAGGATTGGAACGCAATTGCCGAAGGCATATTCAGGTCAAACATAATGAAATTACCCTGTGAAGGGAAATACGACAACCCGAGCCGTGTAAATTCATTTTGCAGGTAATCCCGATCCGTTGCATTCCGCTTCGAGCACTCTTGAACAAAATCCTGATCCAGTAGTGCAGCTTTTGCCGCAACCTGTCCAAAACGGGAGGTGTTAAACGGTTCACGTACACGGTTAATCAAATCAATAATTTCGGGACGTGCAATACCATATCCGATCCGAAGCGAAGCCAAACCGTAAATTTTGGAGAATGTCCGCAGAATGACCAAGTTCGGATACCGTTCGATCAATGGTATACTTTGCGGGTATGCTTCATCGGTTACGAATTCATAATAAGCTTCGTCCAGTATGACCATCACATGAGCAGGCACACGGTCCATAAAGGCTGTAAGTTCCTGCTCGGAGATGATCGTACCTGTCGGATTATTTGGATTACACACCCATACTGCTTTGGTTTTGTCGTTAATTTGCGCGAGCATCGCGCTCAGATCATGCGTGCCATCTTTCAGAGGCACTTCGATGGACACGGCACCCTCAATATCTGCATTGCTTTTATATACAGAAAATGTTTGATCTGCCATGATGGTCTCGTCACCCGGCAAGAAGAAAGCTCTCGTGATCAAAGCAATAATCTCATCGGAACCACAACCAAATATTAAGTTGTTCCGTTCAACGCCAAGATGCTTGGCAAGAACTCCCGTCAGCTCAACCGAGCTACCGTCTGGGTATATGCTTATATTCGTCATTTCTCTCGTAATGGCTTCCAGGGCGGCAGGAGAACTGCCGTACGGGTTTTCGTTGGAGGCCAGCTTGATGACTTGTTCAAGCCCCAGTTCACGTTTCACTTCTTCAATCGGTTTGCCCGGCTGGTACACAGGCAGATTGACAATCTGGGATTTCGGTTTCAACCCGACCGCCTCCTGTTATTGAAATAATGTTAGACACGAATCAGCGTGCACCTTACGTGTCCAAAAGATGTCCTTTCAGGACATCTCTATCCCTTTAATTGTGCCACAAAGTTGCGAATTTGCAACAGTCCCGCTGCACGCGTATCCGGATTTTCAAGCAGAGGAATCGCATCTTCCACCTGACGAACAATGGCACTACCTACAACAACGCCATCGCAGATGCGGGAGAAATGTGCCACCTGCTCATGACTGGAGATACCAAAACCTACCGCTACAGGGAGGTCTGTCAGACTTTTCACCGTCTCAATAAAGCTCTCTACGCCATCAAAGAAAGAAGCTCTCTCTCCGGTTACCCCAAGGGATGATACACAATAGATAAAGCCCCTCGCGCCCGTTACAATCCGCTCAATCCGGGCATTAGATGTAGGTGCAACAAGCGGCACCAGATGCACACCAGCACGATTTGAGCGTTCTCGCATCTCTTCCGCTTCCTCAATCGGCAGGTCCGGAATGATCATGCCACTAATATCGTGTTTGACCAATTCATCAAAGAATACATCCAGGCCTGTCTGCAATACCGGATTATAATAGGTGAACAGTACAAACGGCAGTTTCACACCTGCCTTACGAGCTTTTGCAGCGGTTTCCATCACAGTACGAATGGTAATCTGGCTTTTCAGCGCACGTTCGGAAGCGCGCTGAATGACTGGGCCATCTGCAAGCGGATCGGAATAGGGAACACCCAGTTCCAAAATATCCGCTCCAGCCTGTTCAAGCTCCTTGATGATATCAATCGTTGTGTCCACATCCGGGTCTCCCACGGTTAAAAATGGAATAAGTGCCGTACGATTCTGTTCCTTCAATTGCTGGAAGGTCTGGTCCATCAGATTCATCCCAAGTCACCTCCCGTGTATTTCATGATCGATTCAACATCCTTGTCTCCACGTCCCGACAGACAAATGACTACAATATCATTTGCTGTGAGTTCAGACGCCAGTTTGACAACTTGGGCAACCGCATGTGCAGACTCCAGAGCAGGAATGATTCCCTCCGTCCGACATAGGAGTTGCAGGGCATCCAGTGCTTCCTGATCCGTGATCGGTACATATTTTGCCCGTTCAATATCCTTGAGATAGGAATGCTCCGGACCAACACCCGGATAATCAAGTCCGGCCGAGATGGAATGCGCTGGCTGAACCTGTCCATACTCATCCTGCAACAGGTAACTCATAGATCCCTGGAATACACCATGCGTGCCTTTGGTCATCGTTGCAGCGTGATACTCGGTTTCGACCCCTTTGCCTGCGGCTTCAACACCAACAAGCTTCACATCCTGATCACCGATAAATGGATAGAACATACCGATCGCATTACTTCCTCCACCAACAGCGGCTACAATTACATCCGGCAAACGCCCTTCGATCTCCTGAATCTGACGACGGGTCTCATCACCAATCACACGTTGGAAATTCCGCACCATCATCGGATATGGATGAGGACCAACCACTGATCCGAGCACATAGAACGTATCCTCCACATTGCTGACCCAGTAGCGAAGCGCTTCATTACCAGCATCCTTCAGTGTCCGTGTTCCGGACGTCACCGGAATCACTTCTGCTCCGAGCAGCTTCATCCGAAATACGTTTAACTGCTGACGCTCTGTATCTTCTTCGCCCATAAATACTTTGCATTCCAGTCCAAGCAATGCGGCTACGGTTGCGGTCGCAACGCCATGTTGACCTGCACCCGTTTCGGCAATAACTTTCTTTTTGCCCATCCGTTTGGCAAGCAAACCTTGTCCAATGGCGTTATTAATTTTGTGCGCGCCTGTATGATTGAGATCTTCACGTTTCAGATAAATTTTCGGTCCGCCCAATCGGCGTGACAATTGCTCTGCATGATACAATGGCGTTTCACGTCCAGAATACTCGCTTAGCAGATAGTTCAGTTCCTTGTTAAATTCCTCATCTTCAGAGAAGTGGCTGTATGCCTCCTCCAACTCAATAAGTGCGTTCATTAGTGTCTCAGGTACAAAGCGGCCTCCGAAGTGACCGAAACGCCCGTGTTGATCCGGCAATTGATGTGTCATGCCTGCTTCACCCTTTCTACGAATGCTGTAATTTTGGCAATATCCTTCACACCTTCAGTCTCCACGCCGCTGGATACATCGACGCCGAAAGGTGCATATGTCTGTATTAGTTGTTGTACATTGTCCGGCTGCAAACCTCCTGCAACGAACAGATCAATTTCGCGACTTTTTGCCCATTCAGCATAGGCAGGGATTCGCTCCCAGGCAAACGTTTTCCCGGAGCCCCCTCCATATAGAGGATCATGGGTATCAAGCAATATCGCATCCACGAATTTATCATAAGTATCAAGAGCCCTTATGGCTGCATCATCAGCTTCCGGTCCCGTTTCATCTTTGGGAAAAGAAAAAACTTTGAACACTTTGGCATTCCACCGCTGCTTCACCTGCTGGCAAAATTCCGCAGTCTCCTGTCCATGCAGTTGAATAACATCCAGCTGAGCAATGTCCATAATGTGTTCCAGTTCTTCGAGCGTAGGATTCACAAATACACCCGCAAGCTTCGGCCGATCATAGGTAGACCATTCGAACAACACCGTTCTTAATGCAGCAGCCTGCTCGGGTTCGATTCGGCGGCGTGATTTGGCAAAAACAACACCAATGTAATCCACAGGCAAGTTTATCATCGATTTTAGCACTTCAACGTCCTGAAGTCCACATATTTTTACGGCCGCTGGCAGCGGGTTTCTCAGTTCTGACATACTGTCGCCTGTGCCATCGTGTATGGAAGTATTCATCATTTGGGCCCCATCAGATCATATACAGCCGCCTCGACATCATCCTTGCGCATGAGATGCTCACCTACGAGAATACCATGAACACCGGCCTGGATCAGAGGTACTGTTGATTCTGGTCCGTCAATACCACTTTCGCTAATCAAGGTAACGCCACTTGGAATCAATTCCATCAAATCCAGTGTCGTGTTCAGACTGGTTTCGAATGTTTTCAAATTACGATTGTTGATGCCCACAAGTGTTGCCTGCGGAATCTCCAATACCTGCTCCAGTTCTGTTCGATCATGGACTTCAATCAAGGCATCCAGCCCCAAACTTTTGGCGAATTCCAGATATTGACGAATCTGTTCAGGTGTCAGAATGCTGGCAATCAGCAGTATCGCATCCGCACCCAGTAATCTTGCCTCGGCAATCTGTCGTTCATCTATAATAAAATCCTTGCGCAATAGCGGAATGTTCACCGCTTGATGAATCGCCTGCAAGTACTCATTGCTCCCTTGAAAATACGACACATCTGTTAATACGGAGATGCAGTCTGCACCCGCTCGCTCATAAGCAACAGCAATCTCTACCGGATGAAAATCCGGACGGATCAACCCTTTGGACGGCGAAGCCTTCTTCACTTCAGCAATAAGGCCGAGTTTGCGATTGCGTCCGCTTGATAGTGCATGTTCAAACCCCCGGGTTACGGGTAGTTGTTCGATTTTTTGGATAGCTTCATCCATGCGAAATGTCTGTGCAAGAACTTCAACTTCTTTATGTTTGGTTGCAACGATTCGATCAAGATACATGACTATACGCCTCCGTTGTATGAATTAACTGTTCAAGCTTCCCGGCAGCTTTGCCCGAATCTACCGCTTCTGCGGCAAGTGTCACCCCTTCAGCAATGCTATCTGCAAGACCGGATACATAGATGCACGCTCCGGCGTTCAACAGAACGACATCGCGGTAGGCACTCTGCTCACCCTGGAAGATCCTCTTAATAATTTCGGCATTCTGTGTCGCATCTCCTCCAAGTACCGCTTCAAGCGGATGCAAAGACAAACCCATATCACGTGGATCAATATCATAGGTGTGCACTTCACCATTGCGAAGTTCAGACACCTGAGTTGGTGCCGAGATACTGATTTCATCCAGACCATCATGGCTGGCCACAACCAACGCTCTTTTGAGACCAAGACGATTCAGTACTTCAGCAATCATCGGCGTCCGGGAACGATCATACAGGCCAAGCAATTGGCGATCTGCTCCCGCAGGATTCGTTAACGGTCCGAGCATATTGAAAATGGTACGAACCCCCAGCTCTTTTCTAGGTCCTGCCGCATGTCGCATGGAAGGGTGATATACCTGGGCAAAACAGAAGCAGATTCCGATATCATCCAGACATTGTCTGGCCTGCTCACCGTTCAGATGGATATTTACACCCAGTGCCTCTAATACATCTGCACTACCCGCTTTACCTGAAGCTGAACGGTTGCCATGTTTGGCGACCCGAACCGAGACGGCCGAAGCAATGATGGCGGATGCTGTGGAAATGTTGAATTTGTGAATACCCGATCCACCTGTTCCACACGTGTCCAGCAAGCCGCTACCATCCGTTAGAATTCGTCCGCCCTGACCACGCATGGCTTCAGCAAAACCGGTGATCTCATCTACCGTTTCACCCTTCATCCGTAGCGCCATCAGCAAACCTCCGATTTGAGCCGGCGTTGCCTCACCTCTCATGATCGAGTACATCAAATCTCTTGCTTCGGCTTGCTCCAGATGGCTGCCCTCTAGAATCTTCGCCAGGCCATTTTTCACGCCTTCCTCACGAGTAATCTCAGAAATAGGGGTTACAGGGTTCTCATTCATTATTGGGTTTATGTTCATCTCCGGTCTCTCCTCTCTCAGTTCTTAGCGGCCGCTGGTGTGACAAAATAGTCTGCATTCGCCAGTCTCAACGTGCTGTCCTTTTCTTTGGCAGGAAACATTGCTTCTGCTGTTCGAATCGCCTTGAGCAATGCTTTAGCTTTGTTAACCGTTTCCTCATATTCATTCTCAGGCACAGAATCCCATACGATACCCGCTCCGGCCTGTACATATGCTTTTCCTTTTTTGAAAATAATCGTACGGATCGTAATACAGGAGTCCATGTTACCTGAGAAACCCAGGTATCCGATTGCTCCGGCATAAGCACCACGTGCCTCTTTCTCCAGTTCCGCGATAATCTCCATTGCACGCAGTTTCGGTGCTCCGGATACGGTACCCGCTGGCAAGCATGAGAGAAACGCATCGAAGAAATCCTTGTCTTCTCTAAGCTCGCCCGTAACGTTGGATACCATGTGCATAACGTGAGAATACCGTTCAATCTCCATGAACATGTCACACTTCACACTGCCGAAGCTGGATACCCGGCCCAGATCGTTACGCCCCAGATCAACCAGCATCAGATGCTCCGCGCGTTCCTTCTCATCCTGGAGCAGATCAGCAGCGAGTGCACGATCTTCCGCTTCTGTTGCCCCCCTTGGACGTGTACCTGCAATCGGTCGTGTCTCCACACGATTCCCGTCCACCTTGACCAGCGCTTCAGGCGAAGTACCCACGATAATCTCATCATCCATTTTGAGGTAGTACATATAAGGTGATGGATTCAGGGTCCGAAGCACACGATACACGTGAAGCGGAGAAACTTCCGTATCAATGTGGAAACGCTGGGATAATACCACTTGAAAAATATCACCTGCGCGAATGTAATCTTTGGCTTGCTCTACATTACCGATAAATTGCTCCTTCGTGAGGTTGGAGCGAATATCCCCCAGTTCCACGTCTCCCGGAATGGAACGCGGATTCAGGTTCTCCCCTGGTCCTTGCTGTTGCAAACGTTCTGCGGCCTGCTCCAGCTTCTCCGAAGTCACTGCATACGCTTGACGTATCTCGTCATCCGTTGCACCGTCCTTGACGTGTACATTCCCAACGAGCAGCATCTGCTGCTTCACATGGTCAAACACGATAATCTGGTCACAGAACATAAAGCGAATGTCATCCATATTCAGGTCATCCAGCGCGTGAGCTGGAAGTTTCTCATAATAGGACAGCAGATCATATCCGAAGAAACCAATTGCCCCACCTGTGAATGGTGGCAGTTCATCATCTTTTGGACTGCGATACTTACGCAGCAGTGCTTTCAGTTCTTCAATCGGTTTGCCTGGCAATTCACGAGTTTTCCCTGCTTCTTCTACAACAATCCGGCCCTTCTTGGCCGAAATCATCAGGAACGGATCTGTACCGATGAACGAGTATCTCGCCCATTGGATTCCCCCCTCTACACTTTCCAACAGGAATGCCCGGTCGTTGTCAGCATAACGGCGGAATATTCGAATCGGAGTCTCCATATCTGCCAGAATCCGTTTGACTACCGGAATCAGATTATACTCATTCGACATTTTCAGTACTTGATTAACGTTTGGCGTTATCATTAGATCACGTCCTTTCAGATTTAGGTAAGTTCAACTAAAGAGGTTTACACTGAGCACTCCGATGACAGAACAACCTTCCGATCGCTGTTATCCCCAGATTTTTTTGATTCCCTTTCTAAAGGGAAAAACCGGTGATAAAGGCGCACGCTTCGCTTCTTCACGTTATTTCTGTCCTCTTCGTTTTTGTGTAAAAGTTTAGTTGAACTTATAGGGGGAGAAGAAACAATTAAATGTACAAAAAAACCTCTACCATCAGGTAGAGGTTTGGTTATAAGCTGTATTTAACAGGGTGATGCTTCATAAATAACAAGTCCCTATACTTCGCTGTCGGATTATTCACAGGTCGCTGAATTGATGCATCTCACATCATCCAATTCGGAAAAATATATCAGTTATAACACTTCAACTACTCATTCCAATATTACGTAAAATATAGGAAAGTGCATTGATTGTGTTTGTACCAAAATATATCAAAACAAAAGATGTCCTATGACACGTTTGTTTTCCCTGTTCCTGTTACCTATTCCGTAGCACGACGTACCGTGAATCAGTTGACCGGTTTCTGTTGCCCCGGTTACCACCCACTGGACTCTGCTATATACTCCACTAGCTCAGCTGCTCTCAGCTCAATCTCTACTCTACTCAACTGGTTCTCACTATACATCATTATGATCGGTTTGACAACCCACTACTTAAGAACCAGAAGGTGTTGCCAAATCCGGACGTAATGCCTGTGCACCGTTCAGATACACATGGTTGATTTCATTCTGAGCTTTGTTTGTATTGACATGCACCATGAAACGAATGCACTGCGCCAAGGCACCTTTAACAGGAACCTCCAGTGCACACATTAGTGGTACGAGTTCCCAGCCATCCAGTTGGCGAATAGCTTTTGCCGGGAAAGCAGCATCCAGATCCCCAGTTAACGTAATCCACACACTGCAGATATCTTCCGGTTGGATCTCATTGCGATCCACGATCTCCTGCAACAATACTGCCGTTTCCTTCAAAATCTGTTCTTCGTTGTTCTGCGTGACTGTTGTAGCCCCGCGAATTCCCCGTGTGACCATCGCTGTTATTCTCCCTTCCTGAGCATTTCAATGACGTCCCGAACTGCCGACACAGGTACGTCCTTCACAATTCTTGCAGCCCCAATCCGATCAGGAATGATAAACACCATATGACCTTCACGGAACTTTTTGTCATGCATCATCGCTTCCATTAATGCATCCGTGTCGAGATGCGCAGGCATCGTTGTTGGAAGGCGAAGTGAACGCAACATGCGGACCGTATCTTCATAGAGCCCTGCTGGCGCACCAAGCTTCTCACCAAGCAATGCTGATCCAGCCATACCGATCGAGATCGCTTCTCCGTGCAGAAATTCTCCATAACCGGCAATCGCTTCAATGGCATGACCAATCGTATGTCCCAGGTTCAACAACGCACGTTCTCCATTTTCACGTTCGTCTCTGGATACAATCTCCGCCTTAATGCCACATCCACGTTCCAAGCCGTATCCAAGTGCTTCCGGATTAAGCGCAAGCAGTTCTTCCGCATGTTCCTCACACCAATGTGCAAAAGCCTCATCACGGATCAGCCCGTGCTTCAGCATCTCTGACAACCCTGCCGATACATCTCGTGGCGGCAAGGATTGAAGTGTGTCCACATCATAGAGCACTAGCTCGGGCTGGTGGAATGCACCAATCATATTTTTGGCCAGCGGATGATTGACAGCCACCTTGCCGCCTACACTGCTGTCATGCGCCAAAATCGTTGTAGGTACTTGAACAAACTTGATTCCACGCATATATGTAGCGGCAACAAAACCAGCCAGATCACCTACGACACCACCACCTAAGGCCAGAATCGCAGAACTCCGATCCAGTTTGCCTTCGATCGCAACGGTCATCATATCCTGGTACACCGAAAGGGATTTCGATGTTTCACCAGAGGGTACAACCGCCGATACGACTGTATAACCAGCCGTACGCAGCGTTTGCTCCAAACCTGACAAGTATTTGGGAGCCACATTTTCATCTGTAATGATGAGTAACGGACTTTTTTTGGTCAACCCATATTGCTCAAAATATTGAGGGGCTTGTGCCAATAGACCGCTGCCAATCAGAATCGGATATGAGCGTTCCTCCAACTGTACCGTCAGCTGACGCATATTAGTAATTCTCCAGTTGAGCGTTATAACTAGCAACATTAGCACGGATCTCTTCCATGGAATCCCCGCCGAATTTCTCCAGGAATGCTTTGGCAATTTCCCACGCTACAACATGCTCCATAACCACACTCGCTGCTGGTACAGCACAAGCGTCCGAGCGCTCAACCTGAGCCGTAAATGCTTCTTTTGTATCGATATCGACACTTTGCAGTGGCTTATACAACGTTGGGATCGGCTTCATCACACCACGTACAACGACTGGCATACCGTTTGTCATACCACCTTCGAATCCACCCAGACGGTTGGTTGCCCGGTGGTAGCCGCGTTCATCCGTATGCATGATTTCATCATGCACCTGTGATCCCCGAATAACTCCGGCTTCGAATCCGATACCAATCTCTACACCTTTGAATGCATTAATGGACATTACGCCTTGAGCGATTCGTGCATCCAGTTTGCGATCGTATTGAACATAACTACCAAGACCAATAGGTACACCTTCAACGATACATTCCACTATTCCTCCGATGGAATCGCCTTCTTGTTTAATCTGGTCGATGTAGGCTTCCATCTTCTTCTCTGTCTCAGCATCCGTAACACGTACAGAGGAAGCTTCTGTCACTGCGATCAGTTCATCAATCGGAAGGTCCTGATATGGAGCTTCGATCTCTCCAATGCGAAGTACACGTCCAGCTACTTTGATTCCGAATTCAGCCAGGAATTGACGTGCAATGGCACCACATGCCACACGTACCGTTGTCTCACGTGCACTGGAGCGCTCCAGTACGTTACGCAAGTCTTTAAGATTATACTTGAGTCCACCGTTCAGATCAGCGTGTCCGGGACGTGGACGATGAACGCGACGTTTCTCTTCGTCACTGCCTTCAATCGGCTCAATATTCATAATATTCTGCCAATGTTTCCAGTCGTTATTTTGAACAACCAGCGCTACCGGAGCACCTGTTGTATATCCGTGACGGATACCACCAACGAAATTCGCCTGATCCTTCTCAATCTGCATCCGGCGTCCACGGCCATATCCCTTTTGGCGGCGGTGAAGCTGGAAATTCAGTTCTTCAAAATCAATCGTCAAATTACTTGGCAATCCTTCAATAATAGCGGTCAATTGGGGTCCGTGCGTCTCCCCTGCGGTTAAATAGCGTAAACTCATAATACGTTCCCCCTTTAAACTGTTAAACTTCACATTGCTAAAATCCCATAATTTCTTTGCTTATTATAGTATAGCTGACCGGCTTTGACAAGAAAGTCGGCGCTTTCTTGTACTTGGTATACAAATAACCGCCTGAACACATGTACATGTGCTTCAGACGGCTGAACAACCATTATCATTATTTTTTCCGATAGAAGAATGTCTCTGCTGTCTCCAGACCATATTGTCCCGGGGAGAAGATCTGCTCCGTACTACCCACAAACAAAATACCGCCTGGACGCAAACTTGCTGCAAATTTGTGATACAACAGGTTTTTGGCTTCCTCGGTAAAATAGATCATGACATTTCGGCACACAATCAGATCGTACCCATCGTCAAAACGGTCCACCAGCAAATTTTGTTTCATGAACTTGATCGAATTTTTGAGTTGCTCATCAATACGGTATACCAAGCCATCCTGCTTGAAGTAACGGTTCGCCGTTTCCTTTGGCACATCCTTAAGCGAGCGTTCCATATAACGCCCTTCCTTGGCTTTGGCCAATGCACCTTCATCCAGATCACTTGCCGTAATGGAGCTGTCCTTCAAAATGCCCATCGTGTCCAGAATCATGGCAAGTGTATAAGGTTCTTCACCTGTTGAACAGGCCGCACTCCAAACTTTAGCACGACGCTTGGACCCCAGCAGCTCAGGCAGGATCTCGTCCCGCAGCACTTCCCAACGATTGGGATTACGCCAGAATTCCGACACGTTAATCGTCATACGATCAAGGAATTCGTAAAACAATGATTTATCCTTCTGCATAGCTTCAAAAAAGTTAGAAAATGTATGAAACCCGTTTTTGTTGCGAAGTGTGGTCAGCCTTCTTTTCATCTGGCCTTCCTTGTATTGAGCAAGATCAATGCCTGTGCTCTCTTTGATTTTACGAATGAATCCGGTGTAATCCGGGTCTAGTAGTTGTTCTTGCTCCAGCATCGTGTATCACCCTTTTGGCTAATAATTACAACCAGGCTGCGATGCTCTTGTCGTATACCACCAGTTCATCTGAAGCAAAGAAATTTGCTGCTTCACGGGAAGCACTTTCCGGTGAATCTGCCCCATGAATCAGATTATGTGGTGTGTGGCTGGCGAAGTCTCCGCGAATGGTACCCGGAGCTGCTTCCTTCACATTGGTTTTTCCGATGACGATGCGCGCAAGCGCCACAATATCGTCGCCTTCCCACACCATGGCAAATACAGGCCCAGATGTGATAAAACGAACCAGATCATCGAAAAATGGTTTACCCTCATGTTCAGCATAATGGCGTTTTGCCTGATCCTCAGACATCTGCACCAATTTGCCTGCCACCAACTTAAATCCTTTGTCTTCCAGACGGCTAATAATTCGACCGATCAATCCACGCTGCACACCATCCGGCTTCACCATCAAAAATGTACGATCCATCAGCTCACTCCTCACTCACGGTTCAAAGTTAATCACTATGTAAACGCAATCCCTCTGATTGTAACATACATGTCCAAATCCTCCCAATGAGGAATCTCACAGTTCTGTTCAACTTTGGGTATGAGTAATCTGAGAGTCGAAGGTCATACATTGTTTAATGCGTACGTTTAACCACAAAATGAGCGATATCACGCAGGTTTTTGGTCGTCTTGATGTTAGGTAGCTGATCGAGAGCATCGAGCGCTTTCTTCATATATCGGTCAGCTAGGGCTTCAGCTTTAGCAATTCCTTGACTTTGTCGAATCATTCCAATTGCATCCGATGCACTTGCCCGTCCTTCTTCATGCTGGACACGGGAAATCTCCTTAAGCAAAGGTTCCCGCAGATCGGATTCTTCCAAGGCATAAAGTACAGGAAGAGTGATATTTCCTTGCTTCATGTCACTGCCAGGTGGCTTGCCAAGTTGTTTCTCAGTACCTACCAGATCAAGTACATCATCTTGAATCTGGAAAGCCATCCCCACATTGTATCCGTACGTATACAGCAGGGAAGATACATGCTCAGGCGCACGTGTAGCCAATGCCCCTAACTGACAACTAACTGCAATCAGAAGTGCTGTTTTGCGGCGAATACGCAGCAGATAGTTACGAACACTTTGTCCCGTATTGAAAAAGTCGCGAATTTGCTCCATCTCACCAATGGACATCTGTACCATAGCTTTGGCAAGGATACGATGAATCGCTGGATCGGATAATCCGGCAGTCATTTCAAGTGCCTTACCGTAGATATAGTCTCCAGTGTACATGGCAATCCGGTTATCCCATTTTGACTTCACCGTGGGTTTGCCTCGGCGTGTCTCCGCATTATCAATGACATCATCATGAACGAGGGATGCCGAATGGATGAGTTCCAGCGGAACCGCAACCAGCTTCAGACGTTCAATGTCGTATGTACCAAATTTCCCACCAAGTAACACAAAAACGGGCCGCAACCGTTTTCCTCCTGCTTTGAGCAAATGAAGTGACGTTTCACTCAGCAGCTTCTGTTCTCCTCGAACACTGCGATACAATTCTTTCTCAATGTAATCCATGTCCTTTTTTAACAACCCGAAAATATCCAATAGTTTCATTCGTTCACCCGTATCAGCGTATTGTCAGTCCATAAATTCATGCTTACCTTCCCCTCCAGCAAGTCGGGCCTGCAGGCATTACGAAAAACCCGGCTTACCGTTCTTGCTTGTGTTGTTCTATAAGGTAATCTAACGTGTTTTTCTTCTCCGAATGTCATAGCCGACACCCGAAAATTAAACTCTGCGACTTGTTCTGAAACAAAATACAGAAGTTGCCGGAGCATGGGTCAAGACTGTGGTTCATGAAGACTCACCATCAGTGCTCACCAATACCCCGGGATTCGGGGGACAAATAAACCGAGCAACACTTTGGCAAAAAACAGCCTTGTATCGAACTCAGTCGTTATCCCCGTTCATCCGGTTCTCCCCATCTTGTAAACAGTTGATGTGGGATGCGCAAGCTATCCAGCACTTTCCCCACCAAAAACAGAATCAACTCATCCATAGTCTGAGGTTTGTAATAAAAAGCAGGCATAGCCGGTATCATTCGTACACCAAGACGAGAAAGCTTCAGCATGTTCTCCAGATGGATTGCATGAAGAGGCGTCTCACGTGGTACGAGGATCAATGTTCTTCCCTCTTTCATCATAACATCGGCTGCGCGAGACATCAGATTATCCGACGATCCCTGCGCGATGGACGAAAGAGTTCCCATCGAACATGGCATGATAACCATGCCGTCGGCCAGATAAGAACCACTTGCAATTGAGGCCCCTATATCACTCACAGGATGATAGATCAGAGAACCGGCACGGTTGCCGAATTTTTCTTCCAGCACCGCGTCCCGATTCGTCACATCCCAGTCCATTTCTTCTTTCAGTACACGCCACCCTGCATTGGATATGACCAGATGAACGTTATATTCCAAATCAAGCAGCGTTTCAATTAATCGAATGCCATATATGCTGCCACTCGCTCCGGTAATTCCGACAACCAGTCGTTTATTGTCCGGCTGCTGCACCATTTATTTCACCGCCAGATCAATCAGAGTGAACGTAAATACAATTAAACTAAGCAAACTGTTCATGGTAAAAAACGCCGTTTGAACACGGCTCATATCATTAGGCGATACAATATAGTGTTGATAGAACAGAATTCCATACGTCACCAACATGCCTGCGCCATACCACCAGCTCAGATCTGTCATCAACAATAACGCAAGAAAACCAATTGCAGTAATCACATGGAAGAACTTAGCGATCTGCAAGGATTTAACCAGGCCAAAACGGGAAGGTATGGAGTGAAGACCCTCACCCTGATCGAATTCCAGATCCTGACATGCATAGATAATATCAAAGCCCGCTGTCCAGAACACAATCGTAACGTACAGCACAATCGCTGTCCAATCCATCGTTCCTGTTACAGCTACCCAGCCACCAAGTGGTGCCAAACCAATCGTCATTCCGAGAACAATGTGACATAACCATGTGAATCGTTTGGTGTACGAATACAGTACCAACATAAACACAGCAATAGGTAACAGCTGCATCGATAATACATTAAGATTGGATGAGGCCCAGAATAACAATATAAATGAGATAATGACAAATATAACAACTTCCCCATTTTTCAACAGTCCTGCCGGGATGGCTCTCATCGCGGTACGCGGGTTTTTGCTATCAATCGCTTGGTCAATAATTCGGTTCAAACCAAAAGCCGCACTACGTGCACCGATCATCGCAAGCAATACCCACATGATCTGCATCCAGCTTGGGAAGGTATCATTCACTACCATGGAGCCGAGGATCGCCCCCATAAATGCAAAAGGTAAAGCAAAAAGCGTGTGTTCAATCTTGATCATTTCTAAAAAGATGCGAATTTTCCTAAACATGCTGATTCTCCTTGGTTCCAATATGCAGTGCCGCGATACCTCCGGTCAGAGGGTAGGCCTGCACTTGTTGTAATCCAGTTTCTGCAAAAATGTCTGCCAGTTCCTGCCTTCCCGGGAAAATGGCCAGTGAGTCCGGCAACCATTTGTACTGCTCAAAACTTTTAGCAAACACTTTGGCAAGATTCGGTAAAACCTTCTCAAAATAAAAATAATAAATGCCTTTGAACGGCTGCCATGTTGGCTTGGACAATTCCAGGCACACAACCATACCGCCCGGTTTGACCACACGTTTCATTTCAGACAACACTTGTCTGAGATCAGGTACATTACGCAACCCAAACCCGATCGTCACATAATCAAACGAATTGTCTTCAAAAGGAAGTGACATGGCATTTCCCTGTGTCAGGGTAATCTGCTTTTGACGTTGCACCGCATTGATCTTTGTCTGGCCGACCTCCAGCATGTTGCTACTGAAATCAAGTCCGTGCATGTGCCCCGTTTCACTTGCCTCTGCCATAGCAAGCGTCCAGTCACATGTGCCGCAGCACAAATCAAGACCGGTATCGCCTTTGGACATATTCATCTTTTTCATGGTGAATTTACGCCAAGCCTTATGCCTGCGGAAACTTAGGATATCATTCATGACATCATATTTTCCGGCTATACTCTGAAAAACCGAATGGACATATTCTTCTTTCGGTTTGGTCTCTCCGCTCCCCATTCGTCTGTCTCCCCCTCAATCTTCCCTTACTGCCGCATGTGAAGGCTGCAAATATGCCAAGTAAGGCTCTAGAATTGCATATATCTCATGCAAGCCCATCCGCCCTTCCTCATCTTGCAACAACAGTTGAATGCGGTGTGTACACTCGCGAAGCTTGTCCAGCAAAACCTCGCCAACCCTATGCTTCAGCACCATAGTGTTCCATGCACGTGCATCCAATTCAGACTGACGCAACACATTGCGCTCATCGTCATTACCATGCTCGTATATGTGCCAATATGCATAGCTGTGAAGATATTGTTTTGCGTCATTCATCCGTTTCAGTTCTTCCACGATCGTTTCGCAGGAGCTGAATTCGGTCAACAGGCTGTTCCATAAAGACTCTTCGTTATGTTGAATCATGCCTGTAAATGAAAGAAACAGCTGCATTCTCAGCTGTACCGTTTCACGCAAGTATTCGTCAGCCGAAACGAGAAGCTTCTTCATCCGTTCATACAGCGTCATCTTGCGTGCGTTCACTCCGGATACAGCACCACTGAGTTTGCCAATCATTTCAATTCTGCCCGCTTGGGCAAGCAATTGATAAAAACGGCTACTTAAATAATCCCCGGCGAGTACATTCAACTGACGTGAACGCATCTCCTGCTCTTTCCGCTCACCAGAAATGGTATCGATTCGATCATGCGTATCCATGGCCAACTGAACGAGCGAAGTTGCAAGAGCATATAACTCTTGATGCACCTTTTCGTCTGTGCGGCCCACAAATACCTGCAACAGACGTGCTCGGCTATCCGGAAATGATGGGATTTCCGTATGTTGTCGAATCATGTCGTAATCCGTATATTTCTTTGCTAGTTGGGGTACGCGATATGAATTCATTCTCAGCCTCCGAGCCTTAACATTGTTAAACCTTTTCTGCACTACAATCTTATATATTATAGCATATGTTGAACGGGCACGCACTGAATCCTGCTATTCTATTACCCCTGACTTGTCATTTCGAATTGCTTCTTCCAGAGTTCGGTCTCCATCAAATGAAACCAGTCCTTCAATTCATCTGAAAAGGCCGCACTTTTCCAGTTCCGTAATGTTTCAATCGCATACAGAGGCCACTCTCCACGCCGAATATCAGCAGCAAGTAACAGATGTCGTTTATGCATCCATTCATCTTCTGCCATCACACGCAACAGCACCTGATCCACGTTATCCAGACTCCGAAAGCCAAGATCCGCCACAGCTGCCATGTTCTCATAGATTTCAGTGTAACTTGTACCCGTTCCTTTAACTTTGAGGTCCAGTCTCAAAATGGACTGCTTCCATTCCACTCTTGCAATGGGAGTTGATAGTTGCATGGAACTTAGCACATCAACCAGATTGTCATTCGTTAGCTGAACTGGATGATGTGATGCAGAGGCAGGCTGTACGTTGTCCCCGCCCCATGTACGCATATGTAAGGTTTGTATCGCAACAAGCAGAAAGACCGCCGCAACCGTTGCCAGCATTGAAGCAGTAACAATCATCCGCGGTTTCATATACGCCTCCCTGCCTTTACCTGTTAGTGTAGTCTGTCCGGTAAAGGCTCATACCTCATTGTACAATGAAAAAAAGCAGGCTATGCCTGCAATCTTCATTTGAATGTATTCAATCTGTCCATTACTCCGATTCAATCTGTCCATGCTTGGTAATCAGCGTGGCTTTGCCCCGGATTTTAATAGCTGAAGTATGGGTGGTAAATTGGGCAAACATCACTTCACCCTTGTCCAATTTCTCGGTGTGGTGAAAACGTGTATCCTGACCTCGGGTTAATCCGATCACCTGGACACCATTTTCCTCTGCCTTAATTACAATATAATCATTGCCGGTTGGATGATCCATCACGCATGTCCCCTTCTTTAGTTCGATAGCGTTAATGATGATTAAGATTGTTTCATTTGTCAACCTGCGCCTTATACGAATGAACCGCAAGAATCATCGTTAAAGGGCAAAAGAAAAGGCCGTGAACAAGTCACGGTCTTTTTGTCGACATATGGAATATGTAGAAATCTTATTTAATTCCGTCTTTGAGCGCTTTACCTGGTTTGAATGCAGGAATTTTGCTCGCAGGAATTTCGATTTCTTCACCTGTTTGCGGGTTGCGTCCTTTACGTGCAGAGCGCTCGCGAACTTCGAAGTTCCCAAAACCAACCAATTGTACTTTATCTCCGCTTTGAAGAGCCTCAGAGATTGCTTCGAATACGGCATCAACCGCTTTCGTTACATCTTTCTTGGACAATTCAGTCGCTTCAGATACGTGTGTAATCAAGTCTGATTTGTTCATTTGTTTTTCACCTCCTGTATCAATGTCCTGAATGTTATACTGTGTTTCCGTTTTATAGCGAAATATACGTTCATACGCAAAAAATCTACGTACATCTTGAGCGCTGAACACAAATCTCCGCCTGCGGTCAACAGTCATTTTCGGCAGAATGTCGTCTGAAACCACGGGCATTTCAGACGCCGAACAAATTTCATACTAATACAGACAGCCCACAATTTCAAGTCCGGTTGCGGTTTAAGACGTAAAATGTAACCGCCAGGGCAAGCACGAGAACCCCACCTTTTACAATATCATGTGTGAAATACTGTACGTTCATCATCGTTAAACCGTTCACAAGTACACCAATCAGAACCGAACCAATGAAGGTTCCAATGACATTTGGTTTACCCGCACCAAACACAGAGAAACCGACAAATACTGCAGCTACGGATTCCATTAACAACGGTGATCCCGCATCAATTTGCCCAGATCCTACTTTGGAAGCATAGATGATCCCCCCGATTGCTGCAAACACTCCAGAGGCTACATAGGCGAGTGTACGCACCTTTTTCACCTTGATTCCAGACAACCGTGCAGCTTCCTCATTACCACCTGTAATGTACATCTGGCGCCCATATTTCGTATACGTCAAAAAGATATGCACACCTATTACCGCAATAAGTAGCATGATAACCGATATCGGCATACCAAGCCATTTACCCTGCCCTATAAGCAGGAATGTCGGGTCCATCTCTCCCGCAGCTTTGCTCCCATCAGGGAACTGCATGTGATTGTAAATGGTATATCCCTGTGCATACGTTTTGTGAATACCTCCGATGATGTACATCGTGGCAAGGGTTGCGAGCAAATCCGGAATACGCAATTTTACGATCAGCAAAGCGTTCAATAAACCAATAACAGCCCCGATAATCAGTGGCACGATAATGACGATCGCCAGTGGTTGTTGATACCAAATCATTAACGAAGCAGTAACGACGGTAGTTAATGAGACTGTCGCCCCAACCGAGAGATCAAATCCATCAACAATGAGAGATAACGTAACACCGATCGCTACAAAAGTAACGATAGAGATCGAGCCCAAAATATCGGTCAAGTTACTGTACGTAAAGAAATAAGGCAATTTAATGCCGAAAAATGCGATAACACCTATGATGACAATAATCGCCCCGTAACGGAACGCAAAATCCAGTGATTTATCCTTCATGATTGCACCTCTTGTCCACCGCTTGCATAGTATAGCAGCTGTTCTTGGTTAGTCTCGCCTCGTTTGAACTCTTTTACGATAACACCTTCGCACATGACAGCGATTCGGTCACCAATTCCCATGCCTTCATCCAGTTCACAGGTGAAATAGATTACACCCTTGCCCGCCAAAGCCAGTTCATTAATGATGCGGAAAATGTCACTTTTTGCCCCAATATCTACGCCTTTGGTTGGCTCATCAAATATAAATACATCCGCATCCGCATTAAGCCATTTACCAATGGCTACCTTTTGCTGGTTACCACCGCTTAGATATTTCACTTCCTGTTTCACGGACGATGTTTTAATTCCAAGCTGTTTCACCAATGACTCTGCATTCAGACGTTCCCGCTTGCGGCTTACGAAACCTAATGTACTAAGACGGCTTAGCAAAGGTAGACTTAAATTCCGTTCCACGTTCTCCTGAATCAGGATTCCTTGTTTACGTCGCTCCTCCGGTACAGAAACAATCCCCAGAGCCGCCGCATCCGCAGGCTGAGACAGACGGAGATTACGGTTGTTAAGCCGGATCTCGCCTCCCTCCAGCCGATCTGCACCAATCAGCAAACGAGAGCTTTCTGTTTTACCCGCGCCTACCAGACCCACCACAGCGAGGACTTCACCTCGGCGTACAGAGAGGTTAACACCTTTAACCTTCACTCCACGACGAAGCCCACGTGCCTCCAATAACAGCTCTCCCACGGGTGCTTCCGTCTTCGGAAACTCTTCTTCGAATGGTTTGCCCAGCATCTGTGTAACCAAATCGTTGATCGTCAGTCCCTTTGCTTCACTGGTAAATACGTGTTGCCCATCTCTCATAACCGTAACGCGATCACAGTGACCCGTCACTTCAGCAAGACGATGGGTAATGAAAATACAGGCAACACCCCGCTCCTTCAAGAGATGAACAATTCGGAAAAATGCATCCGTTTCTTCCTGACTCAGCGGTGCAGTCGGTTCGTCAAAAATGATCACCTTGGCATCCTGAATCAAAATCCGTGCCAGCAAAATCATCTGTTTTTCTGCAAGCGTCAGATCGGCCACTTTTTGGTGAACGGATATGTCCGCCCCTAATTGCTTTAACGCCTCAACAGCACGCTGTTTCAGCTTCCGTGGACTTTTCCACCAACCTCCAGCAGATGAAGCCAACTGATCCAGCATGATGTTCTCCGCAGCCGTCAGCTGTGGCACCAGTGCCGCATCCACTTCCTGATAGACACAGTGAATCCCACTTGCCTTTGCGTCTCCCGGAGAACTTAAATGAAGCGCTTGTCCACTCAATTGAATCGTCCCCTGATCCAATGGATAGGCACCAGACAAAATTTTCATTAACGTGCTTTTACCGGCACCATTGGCACCCAGCAGCGCATGAATCTCCCCACCTTTTACAGAGAAATCCACATCCTTCAGTGCAGGAATACCTGAAAACTGCTTGTGGATATGTTCCATTTGAAGCAGTATCGGTGCAGTGCTCATGATGTTAACCTCCAATCGTTCCCATACGGGAGTATCCCATTTCTCATCCAGACTCGCTCATCTTCATTATGGTAGAAAAAGCGCGCCTTGCGGCGCGCTTCCCATACGCTACTTATTTAACAGTAATTCCGTATTCACTCATCCAGTCCTTGATTCCTTGTGTGCTACCACCCCAACCTTCAACGAACTCTGACAGTTCCGAAGTGGAGATTTGTTTATCTGGCAAAGCTTCACGTTGAACATAGACCGGGTTAAGGACAACTGCATCTTCCGTCTCGTCCCCGTTCAGTTTCTGATAAGCATAACGTACCTGGACGCGACCAATATCCGTTGGATCAACAGCAGCTGAAGCTACCCAAGGATTTTTCGGATCCTGAATCATTTGCAGGTCCTCATCACTCATATCAATACCATACACTTTGATCTCATCACGTCCAGCTTGTTGAATCGCACGCGCTGCACCTTTGGCGAACTCGTCCCATGCAGTCCATACAGCTGTAATCTCACCTTTTGGATACTGCTTGAGAATAGCTTCCATTTTGGCTTGTGTATCCAGCGCCGGATTCTGTGCAGAACCAAATGTAGCTATTTCCTTGATGTCCGGATTTGCTTTCATGAATTCACCGTATGCAATCTGACGGCGTTCCATCGGTGCGAAACCAGCTACCCATACTTTGACAATATTACCTTGTCCATTGATATCTTTTTTCATTTGCTCCAGTGTCAGTTCAGCCATCTTCTGGTCATCCTGCGACAGGACAGTAGCTCCTGGAACACTGATAGCTGCGTCAAACACGACCACTGGAATATTCTGTTCTACTGCCTTCTTCACGCCTGGCTCTAATAGGGAATCCCCATGATCCGTGAGAATGGCATCAAATTTCTGGTTAATAGCGCTATCAAGCAAGGATACCATCTTTGCCTTGTCATTATCGGCAACAAACGTTGTCAGTTCTCCACCGAATTTTTCGATTTCTTCTTTTACACCTTGTACATATTGCTGCGAGAAAGTACCTGTATTGAATTCCATAATAAGTGCAATCCGTTTGCCGCTTAGAGGACCTGTAACTGCTTCCGTTTTTGGTGTATCATCTGATGCACCCGAAGCTGGAGTGGCTGCCGGTTCTTTTTTGATTCCGCAAGCGGACAGCGCCAATGTAAATACTAATAACACACTCAACCATAGCCATTTTGTCTCTTTTCTTTTCATCTCTGTATCCCCCTGTCCACTCTCTGTGATCTCGATCACAATAGTTGAATATTAATATAACGGCTAATCCCTAGTATGTAAATGGGTTTTAGCAATTTAAAGCTAAAACTCGCTAAGTTTTTTCGAAAGTACTATTCTTCCTATCCATTTCATCCAAAATAAAGAAATCAAGTAAAAAAGACCGCGAGGGGATGCCCCTTACGGTCTTTTGATGTCTTACAGAATGATAGCGATCAAGCCACCTGAACCTTCGTTAATGATTCTTCCCAGCGTCTCTTGCAATTTGTATCTTGCATTATCCGGCATCATGGCAATCTTGCCCTGGATACCTTCTCGCACAATGGAGTGCAGTGAACGACCAAACATGTCTGAATCCCATACCTTGATCGGGTCGTTCTCGAAGTCCTGCATCAGGTATCTCACCAGTTCCTCACTCTGTTTCTCCGTGCCGATGATTGGAGCGAACTCCGATTCCACATCGACCCGGATCATGTGAATGGACGGTGCCGTTGCTTTCAGACGTACGCCAAATTTGGTGCCCTGACGAATGAGCTCAGGTTCATCCAGAGCCATCTCGGCGAGAGATGGAGCAGCAATGCCGTATCCGGTCGTTTTGACCATCTCCAGCGCTTCTGCGAAGCGGTCATATTCTCTCTTCGCATGCGAGAATTCCTGCATCAATTGCAGCAGATGATCCTTGCCACGAATTTCAATTCCGACCACTTCCACGAGAATCTGATCATATAATTCATCTGGCGCATACAGGTCAATTTCGGCTACACCCTGCCCCATATTCATGCCACTCAGGCCTGCGCGATCAATGAATTCATATTCCATGAACTGAGCAACAACTCGATCCACGTCGCGAAGTCTGCGAATATCCTTAACGGTATCCCGTACGGAATTTTCATAGTTGCTGCGCAGCCAGTGAGTCTCGTTCAGCACCATAACCCAGCTCGGCAAGTTTACATTCACTTCATGCACAGGGAACTCATAGAGCACTTCACGAAGTACACCCGTCACATCATCTTCCGTCATGGTCGCTGCACTGAGTGTCATAACTGGAATGTCGTATTTGGCAGCAAGCTCACTGCGCAATTGCAGGGCTTCTTCACTGCGAGGACGAGTAGAGTTGATGACCAGGACAAACGGTTTACCCACTTCTTTTAATTCCGCAATGACTCGTTCTTCGGATTCCACATAGGAACTGCGGGCAATTTCGGCGATTGTGCCGTCTGTTGTTACCACAACACCCAGTGTGGAATGCTCCTGAATGACTTTGCGAGTACCAATCTCGGCGGCTTCCTGGAACGGAATTGGTTCCTCGAACCAAGGCGTGGAGATCATGCGTGGACCATTCTCATCCTCGTATCCCTTGGCTCCTTCCACTGCGTAACCCACACAATCCACCAAACGTACATTGACATCCAGCCCTTCGGCCACCTTGATCTGGACTGCGTTATTCGGTACAAATTTTGGCTCGGTTGTCATGATGGTTTTGCCTGCTGCACTTTGTGGAAGTTCATCCACTGCACGGGCACGATCAGCCTCGCTTGCGATGTTAGGCAATACGATCGTTTCCATGAATCGTTTAATAAATGTTGATTTTCCCGTCCGGACTGCGCCGACAACCCCGAGATAAATATCCCCTCCGGTCCGCTCAGCTATGTCCTTAAAAATGTCCACTTTCTCCAATGAAATCCCCTCCCTAAATTACTCCGAAGGAAAAATGCTAAAGAGCATCCGCTTCGTTTTTTCAATCAGAAGACTGAAATCCCTGCAACGGTAGAGCCGCCTTTGTGAGTGCCCGGAAGTCGTCCGCCGCCGAACGTTGCATTCTGATGAAACCGGCGAGAGCGGCGTTAACTCGTACATGCAATTGGACTAGTATCATCTTATGTATCCGTATGCGGCAATATGACGCGTATTTTTGTTTTTTTATCTTAAGGTGATGACATTAGGAGAATCCCCCGATCTCGGACTGCGCGTCTTTATTTCAATCTACTTTATGTGATCCGCGAAGCTTTTATGACGGTTATTGCTCATACTGACAAAAGAAAAAAGAGATATCCCTTATTTGGAATATCTCTTATTGAACCATTATAGCCATGGTGGTCATACAGCTAAATCATTTGAATTGCAACCATGCTTATTTTATGGGCTGGGCAACCGGCGCATTATTTTTCCAAGCGTAGAAAACCGATTTTACAGGTACGAAGTAGGAGTGTTCCACCAGCAAATCCCGAACATCTTCAGTCTCTGCTGGAGACACGTCAGACTTTTCCACTGCTTGCATAATGTCAAAAGCATAATCTACATAGACCTTGCCTTCGGCATCCATCATAAAAGGTAACGCCTGACCTGAATATACACTATTCAGCGTAATGGAAGGACTCCCTGCCTGAGCAGCCTGCTCCATATCCACAGCATATAACCCCGGATACAGTTCTTCCCCGCTTGGTAGCTTATTGTTATGTACGGACTTATATTGATTAACCATTCGCTGTACATCATTTACTTTCTGTACGGTCAGAAGATCCATCACTTTAATGGTCGGATTCACTTCTTCGTCCTGAATAAGGAAGTAAGCGCTCCCACCACTTTCAAAAGCAGTCCCTGGTATTTCATCCAGATACCCCAGTTGTTTCAACTTGGGCAGATCCACTCTGAACTTTTCATATTTTGGCGTTTCCATATCTGCATTAATGATTGGCAAAATTCCCTCATCTTGCTGAAATGCCTCGACCGCACTCTGGATGCGGCTCACGCTTTCCCGATAGGCTATCTTAGGGTCTGAATTGCTCTGGGATGGATACATACAACCACTTGCTGTAAAAGCAAACAACAGGAATAACAGCAGACCGCCCGTCTGATGTTTCAGACGCTGCCATCCGCTTCCTTCCACACATTTTGGCTTGTTACTAATCATTCGTGTCCTCCTTGAATAACTCATTAGAGAATCAATGTTATAACACTCAGAACCAGTCGTCTTCCTGTTGTTGACGTTCCAGTTGTTTCCGAATGGCTGCCTTCAGCGGGTCCTCTGGAACATGAACCGATAGAGATCCACACACCTTGGCCTGACAGGACAGTCGTGTACCTGCTTCCAACAGTGAACCCAGCTTGCGCTTTTCTGCATCTGTTGGTGGATACAGTTCCGTCCGATGTTCTTCATCCACGTTCACTTTGCACATCAGGCAAGCCGCTTTACCATCACATCGGGTCGTAATCTTGACTCCAGCACGTCGTGCTGCATGCAGAAGTGTTGCCCCTGGTTTGAGCGCTATCGATTTGTTCATAGGTAAAAAAGTAACTTTATAGTCCATCATTTTCCTCCCTCAACCTACTGGGGCCATGTAAAGCCAACAAGCTCTTCCACTTCGGCTCTGAAGCGGTTTGTCCAGACATTCTGTTGACTTAAAAGCATCATTATAGGTTGATGTGCATCTGGCTGCTCGCGCATCTGTTTCGCAATGGGGACATAACGATCTTCACGACCTCGTAGCAGATTAAACAAAAGCTCATGCGCAAGCGGCATCAGTCGCAGGCTATATGAACCCACTTGTGCTACTGGTGCATGCGGAGCAAGTACATGTTCAATCTCAATACGGTACCAACTTTTGCGAGCCCATATTTCGAAACCACCAACCAGTTCCAGCGCACATTCACCCACCTGATAGTGGCTCAGCAGAGAAGCATACGGTCCTGTCTTATCCACTGTAGGCTCGTCAAGCATTCCCCCCGGAGCGCTACGGTGAAGTTCTTTAGCAGCAGCAACATCCGCATAGATATCAATATCTCTCGGAGCCTGTTGCAACTCCACCCCTTGAAGCAGCAACCCACAACTTCCTCCAAGTAACCATGTCTGTGGCTGTGTGTTCCAGGCTTTGGCCGTTTCCAGCAAAGCCGCGTGTAATTCCGGATAACGCTCTGTCCGACCCTCCGTATCATGCGGCCCCATAGGCTCACACTCCCCTCATCCGTGTTCATTGTGTCAGTTCTTATGATGTGCTTATGCGGATGTTATCTTTCAGGCATGGGAAATCAGGTCAGAGAAGCGATTCCACCGAAAAAGCCAATCAGCATAATCAAAAATGCAATCAGAGAAAGAATCCCCCGTACAATACCTTTTGTTTTGGCACGAGCAAACGTAATCAGGAATACAGATAGTCCCATAATGAGGATGGCCACCAATGACAGCCACATCTTGTCCATTGCGCTCATAATCCAGCAGTCTCCCCTTCAGTCCATTATTCATCACTGACACTGTGACAATTGCAACCATTATAACACGAAATTCAGCTCAACTTTCCAAAAAAAAGACAAAAAAGCAAGCCGGCAGAAGCCGACTCGTCTTTTTGTCTTACTGGATCACCTGCACAAGCAGGTGTGATCTATTATTTTTTCATCATCATTTTCATTAACGATTCCATACTGCTCGGATTCAATCCGCTTTTCTTGACCGCACTCACAATATCCTTAACCGTATCCTCAGATACCGGAACTTTCGCCATGGCGGATACTTGTTTGATCAATTGGCGCAACTGAACTTCATTCTGAATCGTCGTTGGTTTCACCGTGCTTGCCAATTTCTTAACGGCACCTTCCGTTATCGTTTTACCCGTTTTCTTGTTGATTGCATTCAGTGCATCTTTGGAAATGTTGTTACCCATTCGTCTCCCCTCCTCCGGCAATACTCATGTGTATAGTATGAGTCTGCTACAGAAAAGGTGAATAAGCTTCTTATTTCACAAGGTACGTTTAGGCTGATTACAATCAGGAATGCCATTGCTCCCAGGTTTCAAGTTTCATGACTTCCATTTCAGTCTTCGGGTCACGTCCCATCAAGGCTTCAACCGCATCACGCGGCTGTCTCTCCTGGAATAAAACGTGATATAACTGATCCGCAATTGGCATTTGCACTCCGTATTTTTGTGAGATGAAATAGGCAGCTTGCGTAGTTCGAATGCCTTCTACCACCATGCCCATGGACTTCAGAACATCATCCAGCTTCTGTCCCTGGCCCAACATGGAACCTGCTCTCCAGTTCCGACTGTGCTGACTTGTAGCCGTTACAACCAGATCCCCGATTCCGGCAAGTCCCGAAAACGTTAGCGGATTTGCTCCCATCTCAACACCAATACGTGTGATCTCTGCCAGACCACGTGTTAGCAAAGCGGCTTTGGCATTATCACCAAATTGAAGACCATCCGACATACCTGCACCAAGAGCAATGATATTTTTGAATGCACCCGCCAACTCAACACCGATCATATCCCGATTCGTGTAAACCCGGAAATAAGCATTCATAAACAAAGCTTGGGCAGACTCGGCAGATGCCTTATCCAGTGAAGCTACAACCACTGTCGTTGGACAACGCTTCACCACTTCTTCCGCATGGCTTGGGCCAGAAAGAACAACCACACGTCCTTCTTCACATTCAAGCTCTTCTGAAATGACTGTGGACATCCGTTTGAGGCTTTCTGTCTCAAAACCTTTGGTTGCATGAATAACTAACATCTCAGGCTTGTAATAAGCCTTAAGCTGGTTCGTAACTGCACGCATGGCTGATGAAGGCGCAACAATTAACACAGCTATAGCACCTTCCACCGCAGCTTCCATATCAGTTGTTGCTTGAATCCGTGGTGAAAGCTCCGCATCCGGAAGATAGCGAGTATTAGTGTGCTTGTTATTGATTTCGTTAGCCTGGTCTTCACCACGTGTCCACATCATCACATCCAACTGATTGGCGGCGAGTACACTGGCCAGAGCTGTTCCCCAGCTCCCAGCGACTAGAACAGCAACTTTTTTAGACAACTCGTTTACCCCCTCCAGGGTTTTTCGATCCCAATTTATTTTCCTGTCCTTTGGCGAGCTTCGCAATATTGGTACGATGTCTCCAGAACGCAAACAGACAAATAATCAGACTCCCCCAGAAGATATTCATTGAATATCCGGGTAATACCATGATAAAGATGGGTGTAAATGCTACAAAAATCAGAGACCCCAATGAAACATAGCGTGTCAATACAATAGACAGAATGGCGATCACCCCAGCACATAACGCAGGCAGGAAAGCAAGACTCACCAGAACACCAATGGCTGTGGCAACGCCTTTTCCTCCACGAAAATGGAAGTAAAGCGGCCAGTTATGTCCTGCAATGGCTGCTATACCACTGAGTGCAGGAATCCAGGCAGAACCGTCGCTCAGCCAGATTCCAATCCATACAGCTGCAACACCCTTAAGTACATCAAGCAACAGAACAGCAATTGCCGGTCCTTTACCCAAAATACGCAATGTATTGGTAGCTCCCGCGTTTCCACTTCCGTGCTGACGAATATCGATCCCCCGTATCGCTTTGGCAAGGAGGACACTAAAGCTGATCGAACCGAGCAGATAACTCAGTACAATCGCTGCGATTTGTAAAATCACACACTTCTCCCCTAACTTTCGTCGGACTTCTTCCGAGTAAATATGCGAATTGGTGTTCCTTCGAAGTCAAACGCTGCACGGATTTTATTCTCCAGGTAGCGCTCATATGAGAAGTGCATCAATTCCGGATCGTTCACAAAAACAACCATGGTCGGTGGCTTAACGGCAACCTGAGTCACATAGTTAATTCTCATTCTCCGTCCTTTATCCGTTGGCGGAGGGTTAATTGCAACCGCATCAGACACCACATCGTTAAGTAGATGTGTTTGTACACGTAACGAGTGTTGATCTGCTACCCTTTTCACAACCGGTAACAATTTTTGTAAGCGTTGTTTTGTGAGGGCTGACAAGAATACGACTGGAGCATAAGTCATAAACAGGAAGTGATCCCGAATTTTTCTCTCAAACTCTTTCATCGTTTTGTCATGCTTCTCTACCACGTCCCATTTGTTCACAACAAACAATGACGCTTTACCAGCTTCGAATGCATATCCTGCAATATGCTTGTCCTGTTCAATAATGCCTTCTTCACCATTAATGACAATCAGAACAACATCTGCACGCTCAATCGCACGCATCGCACGCATTACACTGTATTTCTCAGTTGTTTCATATACTTTACCACGCTTACGCATACCTGCTGTATCAATCAGCACGTAACGTTGGCCGTCTTTTTCAAAAGGTGTATCAATCGCATCCCGGGTCGTTCCAGCCACGTCACTTACAATGACACGCTCTTCACCCAGAATAGCGTTCACCAGTGAAGATTTACCCACATTCGGACGTCCGATCAGAGCTACACGAATGACATCTTCATCGTAAGTCTCTTCCTCAAGTTCTGGCAACTTCTCCACTATTGCATCAAGCAAATCACCTACACCTGTACCGTGACTTCCGGATACGCCAATAGGATCACCGAAACCAAATCCATAAAACTCATAAATGAGCTCACTTCGTCCGATATTATCCACTTTGTTAACGGCTACAACAATAGGCTTGCCTGAGCGGTAGAGCATCTCTGCTACCTCTTCATCCGATTGCGTAATACCTGCTTTTGCATCACACATGAATACAATAACATCCGCTTCTTCAATAGCGAGCTCTGCTTGCATCCGAATCGATTTTAAGATTACATCTTCACCATCAATTTCGATACCACCTGTATCAATGATACTAAATGGTTTACCGTTCCATTCACCGATTCCATATATACGGTCACGGGTAATGCCCGGCTTGTCTTCCACAATGGCCAGTCTGTCGCCGATGATCCGATTGAAAATGGTGGATTTACCCACGTTCGGTCGTCCGACAATTGCCACAACGGGTCTTGCCATACATTCCACTCCTCCTGTCCATACTTACGATACTCATCATAGCAAAAAAGATATATCTTGGCTAACGTTTCATGCCAAATTACTCGCAATAAAAACAATCGGCGAACCCGCCTTGGGCTCGCCGATCTTGCTTTTGTTATTCAGCAAAATATGCAGTATATAACTTAGAACCATGCATTGTTAACTTATTTGAATTTGCTGAGTTTGTCTCCAAACAGTTCGCCAAGCGTAGTGCTCATACCTTGATTGTTCAAGGAAACGTTTGGATTGTTGATTTCTTCACGCGGAGCGTTGTTTCTTGAAGGTCTTTCTGATTTTTGTGGTTGAGCTGGAGCTTCTTCTGTTTCTTTGATGCTCAAGCTTACACGTTGCTCAGAAGGGTTCATGTCCAAGATTTTAACTTGAACTTCTTGTCCTTCTTTCAGCACTTCATGAGGAGTGCCGATGTGTTTGTGGGAGATTTGCGAGATATGCACAAGTCCCTCAACACCAGGAGCGATTTCAACAAATGCACCGAAGTCTACCAGACGTTTTACAACACCTGTTACGATATCGCTGGAATTGAATTTTTCGCTTGCTGTTTCCCAAGGACCTGGTTGAACAGCTTTCATGCTCAGGCTGATTTTGCCTTTTTCAGGGTCAACTTTCAGCACTTTCACACTAACTTTATCACCTTCAGACAGTACGTCGGATGGTTTTTCAACGTGTGTCCAAGCCAGCTCGGATACGTGAACCAAACCGTCAACTCCGCCCACATCAACAAATGCACCGAATTGAGTCAAACGTTGTACTGTACCTTCGATCACTTGACCTTCTTGCAAACCAGCCATTACTGTAGCTTTGTTTGCTTCGAATTCTTGCTCCAGTACGTCTTTTTGGGAAAGGATCACTTTGTTGTTCTCACGGTCGATCTCTTTCACTTTAACACGCAGTGTGCGTCCTTTGTAGTCGCTGAAGTCTTCAACGAAATGGCGTTCAACCATGGAAGCCGGGATAAATCCACGTACGCCCACGTCTGCTACCAGACCGCCTTTAACAACATCACCTACAACAACTTCGAATACGTCTTGGTCTTCAAAATGCTTTTGCAATTGATCCCATGCGTTTTCGCTGTCGATTGCACGTTTGGACAGAACGAGTTTTTCTTTCTCGTCGTCGATGCTAAGAACTTTAGCTTCAACTTCTTGTCCAACTTCTACTGCGTCAGACGCGCTGTCAACATGTAATGAAGACAGTTCACGAATTGGAATGACACCGTCATATTTATATCCAATGCTCACATAGGCTTGGTTATCTTCCAATTTGACGATGGTTCCTTTTACGGTATCTCCTTTTTTCAAGGAAACGAATTGATCCAACTCATCTTGGGTTGCTTCTTGATTTTTCATTTCTTCCGACATGTCAAATACCCTCCTCAATTCAAAAACCCCATTATATTCAAACCTGCCTGTAGCAGAGTTCAAAACACTTTCATCACTGAGTGCTCAAACTTTAGTCTCCCTCAAAAATATGGAAACATGCACTCAGCTACCGACGAAGCCATTACTTGCTTGGCACGCCCGTTTGCACCATCTCGTTAATCTTGGACATAATCTTTTCAGTCGCCTTCTCCAGAGCTTCTCCAGATGGGTCTTCCTTGAACTCGTCCAAACTTACTGGTGCTCCATATACAACTTTCATCTTACGAAAAACTTTGTAGTTACCGATAATAGCAGTAGGAATAACTGTAGCGCCACTGCGGAGAGCAAAACTCGCTGCCCCTTTTTTGCCGATACCTCCATCATTGTGACGGCTTCCCGAGGGGAAGATTCCAAGCACTTGACCATCACGCAAAATATTTAGTGAGGTTTTGATGGATTCCTTGCTGACACCTCCACGTTTAACGGGGAAAGCGCCCACGGCTTTAATAATTCGGCCGAGTACCGGAATTTCAAACAATTCGCTTTTGGCCATGAAACGTACCTGACGGCGAAGTTTGATACCAACGGTTGGAGGATCGAAGTTACTAATATGATTGGAACATAAAAGTACGCCGCCTTCTTTCGGAATATTCTCCCGTCCAACGGCCTCCAAGCGGAAAAGAATGGTATAAATGATCCGCAGTAATGTGCTGCAAAATGTGTAAATCATAGACCGATCTCTCCTCTGACCATTGTGCAATAAGATACGATTTTGTCAACCACTTCATGAATGTTCATCTCCGTTGTATCAAGGACGATAGCATCCTCAGCACAACGCAATGGGGAAATTTCCCGATTCTCATCCAATCTGTCACGGGTGGCAATGTCTCGCTCCAGCTGTTGCAACGTCAGTCCTTCAGAGGGGTCCAGTTCTTTGAAGCGGCGAAGCGCACGCTCTTCCACACTGGCAGTCATGAAGATTTTCACTTCCGCATCGGGCAGTACTGTCGTTCCGATATCGCGTCCATCCATGACGACGCCCTTGCGCAAAGCCATTTGCCGCTGAGTATCCACTAATTGCGTACGCAGCCCCTCGATTTGCGCATATCGGGACACGATTCCCGTCACTTCACGGGAGCGGATTTCCGAGGTTACTTCTTCCCCATTACAGAACACTTTCTGTCCGTCGGGATCCGGTTGTAAATCAATGACCAGCTTTTGGGCTTCCTGAAGTACCTGTGTCACATCTTCCGGTGTAATACCTTTCCGAAGCATATGCAAGGTTACCGCACGGTACATTGCGCCTGTGTCGACGTATACATACGCGAGCGCCTCTGCAACCAATCGGGCCACCGTGCTTTTCCCGGCACCGGCAGGTCCGTCAATTGCAACGTTCATTTTCCCGTTCTCTGATGTGTTCTGGCTTGCCAACGGGGCATTCCTCCTCAAACGATAAACCTCAATAAAAAAACAGGCATTGCCTGCATCGTGAAAATTATACCACACTCTACACATGGATGCAAAAACAGACAAATCAACGACGTTTGTAATCATTCATCGTTTGCACTTCAATTGGCGTTCCTTCCAGGCGGTCAATGGTGGTCAAATTCTTTTTGAGGCCTGGTACCAACAGCAGCAATTGATATACCACAAGCAGGATTAGAAGGACTGTAATCAGAATCGTAACCTTTCGTTCCATTCGCCTGGAGAAAACATAATAAAGTCGTTCATATCTGCGGGTTGCATGACGACGATTCAAGGCAATACCTCCGTTTTTTTCATTACGGTACCCGCAGTTCCCTCTCTTTATGCCAGAACATTCCTATTTCGTGCGATAGTCAAGTTGCCGCTCAAAACAAAACTTGATAATTTTCTGGCGCTCCGAATCTGAAATCTGCATAAATTTGAGCATGCATAGCTGTCTGCCGGTTTCCAGGGTTTTGATCCGCACAACTTCAGCTTCAAAATTCACATGTTCAATGGTTGAATTCCGGTAGGGAACCAGCAACCAGCATTTCAATTTTTGACCTTCAGCTATTGAGAAACCTGTTTCGCCGTAGATGGACAATCCACCACCGCCAATATCTTCAGTCAATCCGACAGCACGGGTCAGATCTTCACTCTGGATGGCCAATTCGAGGTTTGCATGAACACGAAGAAAGCTACGCCGTTGTATTTTGGATATATCGCTCGGAAGCGGTTTGCGGATACGGACAAGACGGACCACATCTTCCTCAAATCCCGTGATATAGGTATTAAAATAATGCCGGACCCCATCCTCCGTAATATATGAAATGGACAATTCATCTCCGAAAAAGAGCCTTTTCAGACGGCTGCTTCCTTGTTGCATTGGGACCTCAATCAGAAAACTGCTGTCATCCATATCTGCAATGCGTGATTTGTACTCTTTGTGTTCCTCTTTTTCATCTGCAGAAGCAATCTGGATGTATAAAATTTCATTTATTTTCGGAAACAAGCTGTTCACCGCCACTTTATGTATTTATCTTCGTATGTACAAGGACTATTATACCATGACCTTTCTCACATTGAACAAGAAAAAAACAGACCACATCGTGGTCTGCCGCAGTTATTCGCTCAACTTCAAATTCAAATTATCCATCTTTTTATGAGGTTGCATTGACCGGTTTGATCTCTTCAACCGCTTCTTCTATTCCTGTATTCGCATTAATGTATATCCGGTAACGAGAACCGTTAATTTTCCCTCCGAATTCATAACACAATACTTCTTTGCTGTAATCATTCTCAATCAGGGATTTGCGAACATAATTTTCTTCGAACTCCGAATTAAGCTTTTTCCGCGCCTGTTGCTCCGTAAGAGTTGCTTTCGGAATTTTGCGCATGTCATTATGTTCGTAAACAAAGTCACTCGCCTGGAAGCCGGTTACTTCGCCTGTATCCAAACCTACACGAACTGACATTTTCTCGGGATAAATCAAGGTGTCCCCTTGCTTACGCACATAAGTAAGGTTACCCAGATTACCATATTCATCGTAGTTTACAGCCTTCATATCCTTATAGCCTTTGTTCATTAGAAATTGATCTGCTTTAGCCATGGCATTCTGACGAGACACTTTTTTGGTTCCGATTGGACGCGTATCACTGTAAGAGATCAGCATTCCGCCATTACGGGTGAAATCCATCATCAGTTTGCCATTGTTGGCATGATCAATCGTGGCAGTGTAGGACTCCCAGTCTGTTCCTTTGCCGTTCTCCTGCACTTGGATTTTGCTACGATCCGCATCAGAGAATTTTGCAGCCTTGCTCTGAATCTGTTCTTTGGTCACCGGCAAGCCGTCCAGTTTCTTGACTGATCGTTTTGCATAGATGTTGGATACGGAAGGACCCCAATCAAGCTCCGGGTATTCCTGTACCTTTTTGTTTACAGTACGAAAACCATCAACGATCGTGTTGTCCATGGTTTGCTCTTGTGTTGCCATGGCAGTCTCTGCATCCATCCAGCGCAATCGGTCCGTCAGGACTTTCTGCTGCACATCCTGCAGATTCTTGGTAATCTCGGATGAATTCTGATACAGCTTTTTCAGGTTGCCCATTTCCTTCTCACTTAGCGGTTCGTTCGTCAAGTCACGCATCGACGCCCGATAGGCAAAGTTGGAAATACGCGAGAGAAACTCCTCTGTCTCGTTAAATGGTAGCATGGTGAGTGGCAGTTGGTTGATCTCATTCTGCGCTTCACTGGTGAGTCGCCATACATTCATCAGACCTTTGCGATGCATCCCCTGTGATGTAGAGTGAACCGCCAAGGTGTTGCCAATCTCCGAATGCAATTTGTCCATATGAAAAGATAAATCGTGAAATGCACGCTGATATTGATTCTCTGCCTTGATCAGAATTGCATTCTTCTCCTGATTCTCCTGATAGCCCCACACGAGCGCACCGACCAGCAGAACCGCAAATATCGGAAACATAACTGAACTTAATCGTTTATACATCGGTAGAGTCTCCTTTCTTCTAAACCACTACCTCTATTGTGGATCGAAGAAAGATCTCTTATGCATGCGATTTCCAGTCCTTACACAAGCAGGCTGCTAAAGTAGCGTTTGGGTCCTCCTTTTAATTCAGCTGAATCCCAGTTGCCATGCCCTCTTCTTCAATTTCGAACTGGTCTCTGTTATCACATAGGCACTGCTTGAATCCCGTCTCAATCCGGCCCCGATCTTTCTTGCCTCGTAATGTAAATCGTTCACCGCATTGTTTGCATCTGATTTTAATTTTAATTCTCATCACAACGATCTCCGTTTCTGTCGGTCATTCCCCGGAAGTTTATCTGTAAAAATAAAAACACACCGGAGTCATAGGCGCAATATGCGCTTTATGTCCACCAGTGTGTCCGTATTTTTATAATTTAACCTCTTCCTCCCGCTTCACAAAACGAAAAGGAGAACGGTTATTAGCTCGTGTGATTTTACCCATTGCCCCATACCACAGGCCCGCCATTAGCGGCGCTATAAACCACAACCAATGATTCACCATGGTGTTCATGATGACATCGTACAATGCATGCCAGAAAAATGGTAACACCAGAGAAAGAACCAGATACCACCGCTTTTTCTTACCACCGATAAACTTGGCTTTACCCATATAATAACCCATGATTACCGCAAACATAGCGTGCCCTGAAACAGGGAGCAGTGCCCGAAGGAACATGGCTGAGACGGATGCATTCCCCGCAAAGGCATACAACACATTCTCAACAGTGGCAAATCCAAGTGAAACAGCGACTGCATATAATATCCCGTCATACGGCTCATCAAATTCGGTGTGATTATAGATGATATGATAAAGTACGAACCATTTAACGAATTCCTCCACACCACCTGAGATCATAATGGCCTCAAGATAAGGATTATCCCCGAGCCACATCATCATGCCACGCTGAATAATCATCACAGGCAGTACCATCAGAATCCCCATGAGGAAAACCCGCAATACCATATGAAGTGGCTCATAATCATAACGGTCTTTCAGGTAAAAGTATGTTAACAAGGCGAGACCCGGAGCAACTGCTGCCGCTAAGACCGAAAACAAAAGCACCGAAATTCCCTCCTCTGACTAAAGACGCGATTACAACTAGAGATTAATCCTGGCGTTTGAAGTGGGTGCAGATAACATCAATCGCTTGTGCAGGAATAACAACCTTACCATACTCTTCCATGACTGCTGGAGTAACTGAGGAGCCTTCGCCAAATTCAGCAAGCAAGGCAATCAATGCCGCATGTTTGGTGGAATCTACCTCATCTGGCTCCAAATGCAAGAACCACTTGTCTTTATAGGAATAAAGTCTCCCAGCATCCGTAACATGCTGACGCAACATATGTGCAGCTTCAATGAGCACTTCAAAGTCCTTGAATGCATAAACAATGGAATCGCTTTGCTCGAGTGTAACTTCCATTTCATATACTTCTTCAGGAAGATCATCTTCATGACCTAAACCATATTGTTGCGGATCATATTTTCCACGTGTGACAATGACAACCATCCCTTGAGCGGGAAGTGCGAATACTTCGACAGCGAGTGGACCTGTGGCATCAAATCCAAGTTCGGAATAGGCCTGATCCATCATTTCAGTGAACAGTTCATGAACCTTAGGTATTTCCTGCCACATATCTTCTTTTTGTATTCCGCGCTCGCTCAGATCGTCAAAGGTCAGGAAAATCCGTATCTTATCGTGACTTAGTCGTTCTATTTTCATACAGGATCTCCCCTTTATAAGCAAGTCTTATAACAGATTATGAAGCACAAAACAATATGTGCTGAAAATAAATCTATGTAGTTATGTTATCATTTTATACCTCTAAATGCACGAAGTAAAATCGACAAAAAAAGAATCATTCCACAGCAAATCAAGACTGTGGATGATTCTAATTGGAGGTTTTGGTTTATAAACCCGGTACTGTTGTGTTTGTTTGGCTTAAAATTTGCTCAACTTCATGCTTCACATCGGGATTGGTGCGAATAAAATCTTTGAGCATGCTCATATTCGCTTCTTTTTCCTGCGGTGTGATTGCTCTTGCGGTCTTTGCTGCCGGATTTTTGTGGGATTCACCATGTTGATTTTGCTTGCTTGTGAACCCGTCCATACCCGGGAAAGTCATTTCCATCATCTTATGTTTTGCCTGATCCATCATATTTCTTGATGAACCCGATGACATCATGGGCAATTTGCCTTTGGACAGCCATGAACTGGCTGCAACACCAATGACAATGCCCCAAAAAAACGATGAAGCCTTCATTACACCAACCTCCTTCAAGTGTTAAAATCATATTTAGTGTTTGCGGTAGTGAGCGATCTCATTCCGTATAATTACAGGAAAGCGAGTTGAAATCATGTTTAGACATACCGCCGCATTGATCATTGCTGCAAGTTTGCTGTTGTCAGCTTGTGGGACAGCGGAAGAAAAAACATCTGATAATTCCACACCAGCGGGCGAATCAACTACCACGGTTCAAGAAGAGCAAGGTAACTCTAACCCAACTGAAACAGGAGAACCCGGAACTGGTGTGCCCGAGTCTTCAACGGAAGATTCAACTGCGACAGAAGAAGAACCTGAATCTTCGGAGAAGGTTTCTACAGAAGAGAAAGTGGAAAAGACGTATCATATGAATGAAAATTATTATATTAAACCAAACGATGAAGCGAGCCCAAGCAAAGTGGTCTTGTTAACTTTTGATGATGGACCCAAAGAAGAAAAAATGATTACTTCACTGATCGACACTTTAGATAAACATAACGCTAAAGCGATATGTTTCGTCAATGGATATCGGGTGAAAAGCCATCCGGAATTGCTCAAACTCATACATGATCGGGGTCAGATTGTAGGCAATCATGCCTGGGATCATGAGGATCTCAAAAAAATGTCCAACGCTGAGGCGGCAAAACAGGTTACAGATGTCCAAAAAATAGTGAAGGATACCATTGGTGAGGAACCGCAATTCTTCCGTCCACCTTTTGGTTCGGGAAATGATGCACTGAAGGCTGCTGTGAAGAAAAATGGCATGTTATATATGACTTGGTCTAATGGTTCTCTCGATTGGGATAAAAGCACCAAAGACAACCCGGAAAAAGTCATCCAAAATGTACTCGATCAGTTAAATCCCGGAAGCAATATTTTGATGCATGAGTTGCCATGGACGGTTGAAGCATTGGATGAGTTGCTGACCAAGCTCGAAAAGAAAGGTTATTCCTTTGTTGATCCGCGTGCAATTGAATTGGAAGCTCGTTAAATTGTAATTTTGCGCATTAAAATAAAACAGCCTTGATCCAATGGATCAAGGCTGTTTCTCTGTGAGTGCTTTTTCCGCGGGCACTCTTAACGTGATGATATGCATCTCCGCAGGACAACTTAGTCGGAGAGGAAGATGATTTGTACCGTATCCTCTGCTAACAAGCATTTTGCCTTCTTGGTAAATGTCCTCCGGACTTCGCTTCAGGGAGTACCACCCGTTCGATACGGGACGATACGCTTTGCTCAGGAACACAGGTCCGAAAAATGGTAAAACCAATTGTCCGCCATGTGTATGACCGCTTAAAATAAGATCTGCATTTTCTTCCAAGCGAAGGGCCTGCAAAGGATCATGAACGATAGCAATTTTGCAAAAACGGTTACTGATCTGCTGTAGTAATACATCGCCCTGTTTGGAACGATAGTCTATGCCGATCAGGCTCAATCTGTCGTTGCCCCTTTGCAGATATTCTACATTATCCTGCAGGAGCCTAACGTCCGATTCCCGAAGGATTCGCGCAAGTTGAGCGGTACCAGCCCTCTTGTCATGGTTGCCATACACCGTAAATGAAGGAGCAATGTTCGATAAAATTTTCATGTTATGTCTAACTAAAGACCATGAGATTCCTTTTTCCGCAACATCCCCACCGATGAGAACCCAGTCCACTTTGTTTTTAACGTTTGCCAGATTCTTCTGCTTCAGCTTGCGCTTGTGCGTGTCGGATACATACAAAATCTTAGCCCCGTCAAAGGATGTTGGCAGATGAGGCACTTCAACCTCTTCTTCAATCATTAGATGAATATGGGCTTCACGCCACATATGAAAAAGCAGTAAAACTCCCATCAAAATGATTAAACCTGCGAGTAAAAGCATTACCACGGCAAGGGAAGAAACGTATTGAGAGCGGGTGCCCCTTCAACCCCCCACCAAACCAAACTAATCGTTAACATGACAAAAATAAAAATGAGTGAATTGACAAACCTCTTGCTCAATTTTAACCGACGTGAAGGATGTAATTCTGTCCGTGTAGGAAGCGAACCCGCTTCGGGGATCGATTCTTCCGTTGTATTTGGCGTTTTCTTGGAGCGTGATGGTGCCCTTTGAGGAAGTACTGGACTTTCCAGTTTTTCTGTATAAGGCTTGCGCTGTGATCTAGGTAAAGAAACGGAAGTAATTGGTGTGATTCCGCCAACCTCAGCAGCTGCTGCCGTTTCAGCAACGATGCTTACTTGAGAAGCCACCTGACGCTCGGATTTCTCTTTTTTATCCGATTGACGATGGCGCTGACTGCCATATGTCTTCATTCTACTTAATGGCTGATTCATGATCCCCTCCGAAAACGTATCGCTAATCCGGACACCAAATCAATTATAAAGTGACATAATATAGGCGCCCATAATGTGCCGGACTGCAAGTAAATCCAACCTAATCCATAACTTGAGACAAACACCCAGCCTGTTGGAATCCAGTGGCGCAAATAACGAATATGGATAACTGCAAATAAAATACTTGTCCAGTAAGGACCGATGGCATGTTGGATGGCTCCACGGAATAATAATTCCTCACACACAGCAACAATGGCTGCTATACATACAATGTGCCAGATCGGACGCCCACGGAACAGCATCTCGTTAATTCCACCGTCATCCATGCTTTCCTGAGGTATAACATACGACAGTACCAAGTCCATAACAAGCATTATTCCTGCAAGACCCAGACCCCACCATATAAATTGGTAATTGTCAGGCCATGCGAGTACATCTAACAAGTTTCGTTTCTGCAATAAGATCCATACAACTCCGATAATCAGTGTCAGACCTTGTGTAAAGTATAGATTGATTAAAAGCAAACGCTCGGTAAGCTGCTGTGGCTCAGCCTTCTGAATCTTGAACTTGGGAAACTTGAATTTTTTCATCGGATGCGTCTGTCCTCTTGAGTTAAATTTGATGGATAACAATTACGTTGTCCAATCGGATAGTATACTAAATGATAGCCAAAAAACCAATTAGGTTCAAGACCTGCCCCAAGTCCTGGTTATATGTCCGTGCCATTACTTCATTAAAGCAGTAAAATTCAGTTCACCAAACAGCTTACTTTCCATCTTCTTGTGATAGGTATATTAACTATTGTATTACTTATGGTGACTCTGTTTATGTGTGAATCTAAAGACATCTGCAAAACATTTTAAAACATTTAAGCCTATTGACATGCTCATGTCAGCCATGATACATTATGAAAAAATTAGTCACGTTAAACACGATGATGGAAAAAAGACGTTGCTTCGTCTTACAGAGAGCCGATGGTAGGTGTGAATCGGTGGCAGGCAAATGGTCTTGAGCGCTCCTGAGTTATTGCATTGAAATTGGAGTAGGTGCAATCGGTTTAGACCCGTTATCCTCTTCGGTCTTCATTGACCGCTAAGACTGTCGTTGCGAAACGGCGGTGAATTAGGGTGGTACCACGACAACTCTCGTCCCTTATTGCGCAAGCAGTATGTGGATTGAGAGTTTTTTGATTTATTTTAAAGGATATCTGTGGGATCACTCTATTTGCTTCACCTTCCCCCTCTGTTGCGACACCGCGTTGTTGGGCGGAAGAATCAACCTGGTTTTAAGGAATACCTCTTCGCTGAGGTCAGACCTTGACGATATAGATACACATACCTAAGGAGGAAGAAACCATGTACAAAGTGTTAGTGTCGGACCCAATCAGTGATCTGGGGATCCAGCAACTGGTGGATGCAAATGATGTTGTTGTTGAGAAGAAAACCGGTCTTAGTGAAGATGAACTTGTTGCCATTATTGGTGATTATGATGCCCTCTTGGTTCGCAGCCAGACTCGTGTTACAGATCGTATTATGACGGCTGGTACCAACCTTAAGGTGATCGGACGTGCAGGTGTTGGTGTAGATAACATTGATCTGGAAGCTGCTACACAGCGCGGTATCATCGTTATTAATGCACCTGATGGCAATACCATCACAACCTGTGAGCACACGTTTGCCATGATGATGGCATTGGCACGACACATTCCTCAGGCATATGCCAAGACTATTCAGGGTACGTGGGATCGTAAAACCTTCCTGGGTGTGGAATTAAGAAATAAAACGCTCGGTGTACTGGGTATGGGACGGATCGGTAGTGAAGTTGCCAAGCGCGCCAAAGCATTTGGAATGGACATTCTTGCTTACGACCCGTTCCTCACGGAGGAGCGTGCCGAGAAGCTGCAAGTGAAGCTGGCTAGTGTAGATGATATCATTCGCAATGCGGACTTCATGACCGTTCACACGCCATTAACACCGGAAACACGGCATATGATTTCACGTCCACAATTCGAAGTGATGAAAAAAGGCATGCGTATCATCAACTGTGCTCGTGGTGGTGTAGTTGACGAGATGGCACTTGTCGAAGCCATTGATCAAGGTATTGTTGCTGGTGCAGCATTTGACGTATTCGAAAGCGAGCCGCCAGCCGCTGATCACCCGTTCCTGAATCACCCAAGCATTATCGTTACGCCTCACCTTGGTGCGTCCACAGTAGAAGCGCAAGAGAACGTGGCTATCGATGTGTCGGAACAGGTGCTTCACATTTTGCGTAACGAACCGTTCAAAAACGCAGTTAACATGCCGGCTGTTGCACCAACCGTGATGAACAAATTGCAACCGTATTTCAAACTGGGTGAAACGTTGGGTAGTTTTGCAGCACAGATTACACAAAATGCAGTGCAGGAGATTCGGATCGACTATGCTGGTGAACTTTCTGAAGTAGATACTTCTCCTCTCACTCGTTACATTGTGAAAGGGATTCTCGCCAGACATTTGGGTGGGGAAGCCAACATCGTTAACTCCATGCATCTGGCCAAAATCCGTGATCTGAATGTGGTTGTAAGCCAAACCTCAACAACTAAAGGATTTACTAACCTGATTACCGTAACATTGGTTACAACTCAGGATGCTGAGGAACGTCGTGTAGCAGGTACATTGCTTGCAGGTTATGGAGAACGTATTGTTCGTCTGGACAAATTCCCGGTAGATATCGCTCCGGAAAGTCATCAAATTTTGATCTCCCACAACGATAAACCAGGTATTATCGGACGTGTAGGAACCCTGCTTGGACAAAACGATGTCAACATCGCATCCATGCAGGTTGGACGTAAAATTATTGGTGGTGCAGCGATCATGATTCTGACCGTAGATAAAGCTGTTCCAAAAGATGTGCTTGTGCAGCTTGCTGCGCTGCCTGAAATCAATACTGCTGTTGAAATTGTTCTGGAATAATTAAATATACTTCTATATGTAAAAGGAAAGACGGGACCCTAGTGGTTCCCGTCTTTTTTCATGTACTCGCTGAAATATCGGTGAAGAAGCTTTCAAACAAAATATTAGTGGAATTGGATATGAACTCCGCTTCTTTTGCTCACTGGGAAATAGTCTTAATACGTAATCGAACTATTAACTTAATTGAATAATGTTTAGTGTAGACCCCGGAGGAGACAGAACGGCTGCGCCAACAAGCCCGAATAATTGTAACTGTATTGTAGAACCAGCGGTAACGGTAACCATAAAGTCAGACTGCAGCTGACTGAGAGAAAGTACTGGAGATACTACACTCGCTGGAATTGCTGCACCGTTAAGTAAAACCCGAGATTGGATAGCAAGTGCAGCTGTCAGATTTATTTTGTATGAGATATAGTAACGACCTGCATTGGTCAGTGTGAAGGTGTCATTAGCTCCATTGACGGTTATACCTGTGCCAATATTTTGGTTATTCGGTAATGGAACAAGTGTACCACCCAATATTACAACAATTGTACCATTAGTGTTCTCAGCAAAAGCCGAATTAGATGTTACAGATGTTCCGGTTGCACCTGTTGCTCCGGTAACTCCTGTACTTCCGGTACTTCCGGTACTTCCGGTACTTCCGGTTACGCCGACTCCCGTTGCTCCTGTTATACCTGTCGCCCCGGTTTCACCAGTGACACCAGTTACTCCAGTACTTCCCGTTACGCCGACTCCCGTGGCTCCGGTTATACCTGTCGCTCCGGTATCACCAGTCGCACCAGTTGCTCCGGTACTTCCCGTTACACCGACTCCCGTGGCTCCGGTTATACCTGTGGCTCCTGTTCCTCCAGTCGCACCAGTTACTCCAGTACTTCCTGTTATGCCGACTCCCGTGGCTCCAGTTACACCTGTCGCTCCTGTTTCCCCAGTCGCACCAGTTGCTCCGGTACTTCCCGTTACACCGACTCCGGTGGCTCCTGTGACACCTGTGACTCCGGTTTCACCAGTCGCACCAGTTGCTCCGGTACTTCCTGTTATGCCGACTCCCGTGGCTCCGGTTATACCTGTCGCTCCGGTTCCTCCAGTCGCACCAGTTGCCCCGGTACTTCCCGTTACGCCGACTCCCGTGGCTCCCGTTATACCTGTTGCTCCGGTTTCACCAGTCGCACCAGTAACTCCAGTACTTCCCGTTACACCTGCTCCCGTTGCTCCTGTTATACCTGTTACGCTTACTCCCGTTGCGCCAGTCAATCCCGTTACGCCTGTTGCTCCTGTTTCCCCTGTAGCACCAGTACTACCTGTTACACTTACTCCTGTGGCTCCTGTGATCCCCGTCGCCCCAGTCAACCCTGCAACACCGGTCGCTCCTGTTTCACCAGTTGTCCCGGTTAACCCTGTAACACCAGTCCCTCCTGTTTCACCAGTACTTCCGGTCACTCCAACTCCAGTTGCACCGGTCACACCTGTTACGCTTACTCCCGTTGCGCCAGTCAATCCCGTTACGCCTGTTGCTCCTGTTTCCCCTGTAGCACCAGTACTACCTGTTACACTTACTCCTGTGGCTCCTGTAATTCCCGTCGCCCCAGTCAACCCTACAAGACCAGTCGCTCCTGTTTCACCAGTTGCCCCAGTTCCTCCAGTTTCTCCTGTTACGCTTAATCCCGTGGCTCCTGTAATTCCCGTCGCCCCAGTCAACCCTGCAACACCAGTCGCTCCTGTTTCACCAGTTGCCCCAGTTCCTCCAGTTTCTCCTGTTACGCTTAATCCCGTGGCTCCTGTAATTCCCGTCGCCCCAGTCAACCCTGCAACACCGGTCGCTCCTGTTTCACCAGTTGCCCCAGTTCCTCCAGTTTCTCCTGTTACGCTTAATCCCGTGGCTCCTGTAATTCCCGTCGCCCCAGTCAACCCTGTGAGACCAGTCGCTCCTGTTTCACCAGTTGCCCCGGTTCCTCCAGTTATTCCTGTAGATCCCGTTACGCTTAGTCCCGTGGCTCCTGTGATCCCCGTCGCCCCAGTCAACCCTACAAGACCAGTCGCTCCTGTTTCACCAGTACTTCCCGTTACTCCAACTCCAGTTGCACCCGTCACACCTGTCGCTCCTGCTCCAGCGATCAACGTGTAGTCTGGCGAAGTCCCCGGCGTTCCCGTTGGCGATGCCACATTTGCAATATACGTACTGCCGTTGAACGTTACAACCTGACCCGCTGGATACGTCGGGGCTACGGCTGGATCGAATGGCACGATACCACTTAAACCTACGCCTGTTGCTCCCGTTACCCCTGATGCTCCTGTGACTCCGGTACTTCCCGTTCCGCCAATGCCGGTTGCTCCTGTAACTCCCGTTGCTCCCGCGCCCGCAAGCAATGTGTAATCTGGTGAAGTCCCCGGCGTTCCGGTTGGTGATGCCACATTCGCAATATACGTACTGCCGTTGAACGTTACAACCTGACCCGCTGGATACGTTGGGGCTACGGCTGGATCGAATGGCACGATACCACTTAAACCTACGCCTGTTGCTCCCGTTACCCCTGATGCCCCTGTCACTCCGGTACTTCCCGTTACTCCAACTCCAGTTGCACCTGTCACACCCGTTACTCCAACTCCAGTTGCACCTGTCACACCCGTTGCTCCTGCTCCAGCAAGCAACGTGTAATCTGGTGATGTGCCCGGCGTTCCGGTTGGCGAGGCCACATTCGCAATATACGTACTGCCATTTAACGTTACAACCTGACCCGCTGGATACGTCGGGGCTACGGCTGGATCGAATGGTACAATACCACTTAAACCTACACCTGTCGCTCCTGTTACGCCCGATGCTCCTGTCACTCCGGTACTTCCTGTTACTCCAACACCAGTTGCACCCGTCACACCTGTTGCTCCAGCGCCAGCAAGCAACGTGTAATCTGGCGATGTGCCCGGCGTTCCGGTTGGCGATGCCACATTTGCAATATACGTATTGCCGTTGAACGTTACAACCTGACCGGCTGGATACGTCGGGGCTACCGCTGGATCGAATGGCACGATACCACTTAAACCTACGCCTGTCGCTCCCGTTACTCCTGATGCCCCTGTGACTCCGGTACTTCCAGTTACTCCAACGCCAGTTGCACCGGTCACACCAGTCGCTCCTGTTACGCCCGATGCTCCTGTAGCTCCGGTACTTCCCGTTCCACCAATGCCGGTTGCTCCTGTCACTCCCGTTGCTCCTGCGCCCGCAAGCAATGTGTAATCCGGTGAAGTCCCCGGCGTTCCGGTTGGTGACGCGACATTAGTTATATACGTACTGCCGTTAAACGTTACAACCTGACCCACTGGATACGTTGGGGCTACGGCTGGATCGAATGGCACGATACCACTTAAACCTACGCCTGTCGCTCCAGTTACTCCTGATGCTCCTGTGACTCCTGTAGGTCCTGCACCTGCAAGCAATGTATAGTCTGGCGAAGTACCTGGCGTACCCTTTGGCGAAGCGACATTTGTAATATAAGTACTGCCACCAAACGTGACGATCTGTCCAGCTGGATATGTTGGTGCTAATGCGGGATCGAATGGCACGATGCCACTTAATCCTGCACCTGTGGCTCCAGTTGCACCAGTCGCCCCCGCAGCAGCGATTAATGTGTAATCCGATGAAGATCCTGGTGTTCCTAGAGGACCAGCTACACTCGTAATGTAAGTACTACCGTTATACGTAATGACTTGACCTGCTGGATAACCCGGGGCGAGCGCTGGATTAAATGCCACGGCTCCTGTCAAACCAGCTCCGGTTGCTCCCGTTACTCCAGTCGTTCCTCCCGACAGCAAAAGAGTGTAGTCTGGAGAACTTCCGGGTGTACCCAAAGGACCATTTACATTGGCAACATAAAGACTACCCTCGTAGCTTACTACTTGGCCCTGAGCATAAGTTGGTCCCAGTGCAGGATCAAATGCAGTAATATTGTTCAAACCCACACCTGGTGCTCCTGCCGGACCCTGTGCTCCCTGTGCTCCCTGTGGACCAACTGGGCCAACCGGTCCTACTGGTCCAAGTCCTCCCGGTGTGCCAGTAGCCCCTTTCACCCCAGGGACTCCTGGGACACCTGGTACCCCCGGGACTCCTGGCACTCCCTGTGGGCCGGCTGGTCCGGTAATCCCTCCAGTTCCAAGAGTTGTCGTCGCACGGCTTAGCGATATGGAGATCGATCGAATTAATCCCACAAGTTTATCTTTTTCTGCAGGAGGTACTTCCAGAAGCAGCGTCACACTTAACAAGTCATCCAGTAAGTTTTGCAAGTTACCTGCGAGATTAATAAGAGGAACAGGGACAACCTCTGAACCTGCAATCGTTAATTCCAATACGGCTTGTAATTCAGCCTTTACTCCGGCACGAAATCCGGATTGATTTACAAAAGTAAGTAACTGGCGTAATCCATTCTGTAATGACAGTATATTGGCTGAAGTCGGCTGACTAATTGCAGCAGGAATAGCCACAGCCAAAGAACGCAGTATGGATTCAAACTGCTCCAGTTCGCTTGTGGTTATTGGAATAAACGGAGAGCCTGCTCTAAAAGATCTGCCTTCCAGGAAAGCTTTAATATTGACCCTTTTTCGATCATCGGACATGCTTAACTCAATCCTCCTCTATCTTGCTTGCTTTTCAAGCTTATGTCACATAGGAAGGAAAATTATCTTGGACACTCTTTTTAGTCAAAAAAAGACCATTCTTGTTCCACGTTGAACAAGATTAAACGGTAGTCTTCAACAAAAAAACACCCTCCATAAGAGGGTGTTTCCGCACTTTTTGTATGAAATTCAGGCTATTTCGATGAATCCAAAGGAAATTGCAAAATAAACTCTGTTCCTTCGCCAAGCACACTATTGACGGTAATCATGCCTTGATGCGCATCAACAATATTTTTCACAATCGCTAAACCAAGCCCCGTACCTACACTTTCTCCCCGAACACGAGCCTTGTCTGCTTTGTAGAATCGTTCGAAAATAAATGGCAAGTCGGATGAAGGGATACCTACTCCCTGATCCTTCACAGAAACTCTGACAAATGGAGCACGAAGATAAGTGACCCGCTCGGCTGAGATCATTACATTTTTGCCAGTAGGTGTATGTCTAAACGCATTATCCAGCAAATTCGTAAATACTTGCTCAAGTCGATCCTCATCTGCCTGTTGAAGTTCAATGGTTGGTTGTTCGAACTTAAATTGCAGTTGAATTCCCTGTTCTTTTGAACGCACAGAGAACTTCCGATATACACGTTCAAGTAGTTCTCCGAGGTCAACTTCCTTCATCACCATGTCCGTGTGTCCAGCTTCCATCCGCGCAAGATCAAGCAAGTCTTTAACCAATCTGCCCATCCGTAGAGACTCATCATGAATGACTTGGATCAGTTCTTCGCTCTCTTCCGGTGAGGTTGCCATACCGTCCAAAAGGGCTTCACTGTAGCCTTGCATCATGGATAGCGGAGTTCGTATCTCATGAGATACGTTAGCCACGAAATCACGCCGCATTTTCTCCAGACGCACTTCTTCTGTTACATCTCTTAAAACAGCCACAGCCCCTCTGACAACACTGTCAGCGTACAACGGTGCCATCTGAACAGACCAGACACCTTGCTGTACGTGAACATTGGAGTTCTGGTCCCCGCCTTGCTCCATCACCATTCTGAACAAAGGAAGAAGGGGCTCAGGTACATCCCGCGAAGTCTTGTCAGACTGCTCGGATTCTTGTCCTTCGTCCATTTTCGCCCAATCGAGATCATACCATGTCTGCATGATCTTCTCTCCAGGCGGATTCGTCAGAATAACTTTGCCTTCACCATCGAATGTAACAACAGCATCAGTCATGCTGCGAAGCACACTCGCCAAATGTTCCTTCTCATGGTTAAGGTTTCGAATATTATCTTCCAGTTGGGCAGCCATATGATTAAATGTGTTGGCAAGTTCACCAATCTCATCACTCGTTACCAGGGAGAGACGTGTTCCGTAGTTCCCTTTGCGAATCGCATTGGCTGCCTGAATCAATTGCTGCATAGGCTGCGTTATTTTGGTGAATAGAAACAATGCAAAAAACGTGGTTAAACTGAATCCGATAATACAGATATAGGTGAACAACCGCTTAATATCTCTGGATTCGGATTCTGCAAAGTTCGTATCAATGTAGGGCAGCAAAAAGAGACCCAGCGCTATAAGTACACAACCCACAAGGCAGATAATAGTGATCCATAACTTCCCGACCAGTGATCTCCAGAAACTAAAACTACTTCGGTACTTCCAGTTTATAGCCCACACCCCACACCGTCGTAATCATGGCCGCCGATTCAGGCGATACCTTGTTAAGTTTCTCGCGAAGACGCTTCACGTGCGTATCCACGGTACGAAGATCGCCAAAGAATTCGTAATTCCATACATCTTTGAGCAATTCTTCTCTGGAGAAAACTTTGTCGGGAGATGTTGCCAGGTAGTGCAGCAATTCATATTCTTTTGGTGTAAGACTAATCTCTTCGCCACCAGCGGTTACCCGGTGGGCGTCATGCTCAATAACTAGATGCGGGAACACGATGTTGTTACTCGAATTGCTCTCCTTGGAGAGATAAGCTGTCGCGGAAGCTCGACGCAAAATCGCTTTGACGCGATAAATCACTTCACGCGGGCTGAATGGTTTTACAACATAATCATCAGCGCCAACTTCGAAGCCCTGAACCCGGTTAATCTCTTCACCTTTTGCAGTGAGCATCAAAACCGGCGTTGATTTCACCTGACGAAGACGAGTACACACTTCAACTCCATCCATACCCGGCAACATCACATCAAGCAAAATCAGCCCGTAGTCCCCTGCTGTTGCTTTACGCAGTGCAGTTTCCCCATCCTCAGCTTCATCGATTTCATAGCCTTCTTTTTCAAGATACATTTTCAAAAGCCTGCGGATTCTCTCTTCGTCATCCACGACCAGTATACGATTCTCATGTTCAGCCATGCCTCTCCAGCCCCTTTGCAATAACTCCTCATCACTTCTATTATGTTCGATCTGGCGAACAATATTTGAATACCCTTCAATAAAAAGGTACATTTGTGTTTCCCGCTTCTAAACTCAACCTTTGCAATACGAGTCTGTCCTAGTCAGCTCCAGCATAAGAATGTAATCCGGCAATGATCAGATTCACTCCAACCAGCGTAAACATAACCACCAGGAAGCCAAGAACTGCAAGCCATGCAGACTTCTGACCTTGCCAACCTCTGGATAAACGCAAATGCAGATACACACTATAATATAGCCATGTAATCAATGCCCACACCTCTTTGGGGTCCCAACCCCAAAAGCGACTCCAGGCAATCTGAGCCCAGATCATGGCAAAAATTAATGCTCCCAGCGTAAATATCGGAAAACCAATGGCAATCGCGCGATAACTTATCTCATCCAGATCATCAGCATCGATTCCATCCATCATTGGCTGTAACGCTTGTCCAAGTGGTCTGCGCACAAGAAGTCGTACAATTCCATACAGGATCAGACCTACAATAAGTGACCAAACCACCGTATTCAGCTTGCGCCCGGCATTTACCCCGTTCATCCAGGAAGGCGTCTCAAGTAAAGGTTTTTTCATGCCAAGAAACGGTGTCATGCTCTCCACTTCGCTATTATATGGTGCAAAAATCGGAGGCATGCGATAAATCACTTTCTCTATTGTACTATTTTCCTGTACCTCTGTGTCAATGCTGACCGTTTTCTGTACAAAAACCGCCTCGTAACCAGCTGTACGAAAGGCAAATACCGTTCCGATAAATCCGATGACTACAACGATCGTAACCAGGGTGAATTCAACCCATCCTCGTTGACGTCTTGAAGATTTGTCTTTACCACTGAAATCAACGGTACGGAGCAAATACATGAATCCTGCGGCAAAACCCACGGCGAAGAATGCTTCACCAAGCGCAGCCAACGTCACGTGAATTTTCAGCCAGATGGACTGAAGTGCAGGGATTAATGGTTGTACCTCCTGAGGAAATACAGCGGCGTACGCCATAATAATAATGGTAAGTGGTAAGGCAAACAAACCCAGTAATGACTTGCGGTATATGGCATATACAACAATAAATGCAACCATGATCATCATGGACAGAAAAGACATGAACTCATACATGTTACTAACCGGGATATGACCTGCCCCAGCCCATCGGGTTACAAAAAATACGAAATGCGCCGCCAAGGCGACAGTCGAAGCGATGAAAGCTCTTTTACCCCAGCGATTCATATGGTCCAGAGGATCACGATTACTCCATTTTTTTCCCATGACCGCGACAGCATATAACAAGAATGCAGCACAATAGAGAAAGAAAGATACGATAAATGCGTCGCTGCTGAAATCCAATAAATTCATGCCTGGTTCCCCCCGTTATCCAACGACTTCTCTTCCACTTCCAGATTCATCTGTTTCAAGACGCCCGCAACTTCACGTCTGAAGCCAAACCAGTTTTTGTTGGTATGTCCACCCAAGGTGAGCTGTCTATCATCAAAACGAATCCAGATGCGGCGATGATGCCAATAAAAACCCATGACCAGACCCAACATAACAATACCGGCTCCTACCCAGACAAAAGGCATTGCCTTATCCACTCTTATATTGAGATAACTTACGGACTGAATAATATCGACCTTGTCCATGCTGTCTACTTCCAGCTGTAAAGGAATGTCAGCTCCAATCAACTGTTGATTAATCGCATCTTGTTGAAACCGTTGTTTATCAATCTGCTTCGCAAAGTACAGATATTGTATCCCCTCTTCGGGCAGATCCGGTCCCTTGATGAGAAAGAGAAAAGCAGGTGCATTAGGTGAAGGCGATTTTGATTTGGGCTGACCATTCTCATCTAATCCAAAGTCCATAAACTTTTCTTTTACCGTGAGCTTATAAGGACCAGCTTCAAATGTTCTTTGGGTATCTACCATATCGATCTTAATTGGCCCATATACTTCACCCGTCTTTGTATTGACCAGATCAGGCGTTACGGAACGAATGGTGGGTGTTAGATCATAATCAAACTGATATGCTTTCAGACCGTTATAATTCAATGGATGATTCACGCGTACATCATGTCTGGCCACCTCAGCTAACTGAGGTTTCTTCGAGAGATCCGAACAATCTGCTGTACATTCATACAAAACAACTTTTGTTTCGAACAGTTTTGGAACGGTCTTATTCAGGTTACGGAATTGCTCGGGTACTTCGTCCTCACTGTAGAATTCAACATTAAACTGTTCATTTTGCAGATACATCGATGTATTCGGGATCTTTTTGATCTCCCCTTCAGGAAAAGCAACGTGCTCGTCCAGATTCAGACCAGGAAGTCCTCGTGCGAGTACCGCCAGCAAAAATATAATGAGTCCAATATGGATGACATATGGGCCCCATCGACTGAATCGTTGTTTCTCGGCAAGTAATGCATCCCCCTGGGTGTGCACACGGTATCCTTTCTTTTTCAACGGCGTAACCGCTTTCTTAATCCAGTCTTCTGGTGCCTCTTCGATGGTACCTTGGTACACCAGACGCTGTCTTGTCAAAAATTGCGTATGCTTACGTATTCTCTGTTTATTCAGTGCTTTGTAGAGCGGTAGGACGCGATCCAGACTGCATATCACCAATGATGCCCCAATCAGCACCAGCAGTAGAATAAACCACCAGGATTCGTATGTATGGGATAAACCCAACAGATAATAGATATGACCCAATTGACCGTATGTTTCTTTGTAATACACGGAAGGATCAATATTCAAGAACGTACTTTCTTGCGGATAGATTGTACCAAGCATAGAACCTACAAGCGTGAAAACAATCATATAGACGGCAATTTTAACGGAAGAAAAAAAGTTCCATATGCGGTCAATGATATTAGGATTACTACGCTGTGAACGGCGCGCCATGCCATCATAACGCATTTCCAGCACTTCATCCGATTTAGCTTCAGACTCCAGCAGCGGTTTTCCACATGCTTCACATAGTACAGTGCCTACCGGATTCTGGTGTCCGCACTCACATTTGGTATTTTGGAACACGAATAGACCTCCTGTCAGGGCTGCTTCGCCAGTTGCGAAATTTGAGCGTCAAGTGTGTCCAAATCAAGTTGCCCGATATGAATGGTAGAGATTTTGCCCGTGTCGGATACAAAGAATGTCGTTGGCATCGGAGAGATCCCAAAATCACGAACCGAGTTTTTGTCCCGGTCAAGCATGATTGGAAACGTAACCCCAACCTGCCGTACAAAATTATCCACGGTCATCTGGTCTTCTCCAACATTAATTCCGACAAATTGTACTCCCTGATCCTTCCATTTGTCAGCTTGTGCCTGAAGTGCAGGCATTTCTTTAACACAAGGTTCACACCATGTGCCCCAGAAATTGATCACCATCGCTTTTCCTTTGTACTCATCAGACGTATGAACTTGACCATCCAGGCCCAGCAGTTCAAAAGAAGGAGACTTGTCCCCTTCCTTTGGCTTGCCATTCGAGCCGGATACCGATGTGGTAATCGCATATCCGCCCAACACCAGGATCAATAACAAAATGACGATTTGCACCGTTCTTCTTGATTTCCCCATGTGCTGCTCCCCTTTTAAGTGACTGTAGCATTCGCATCTTATTGGTATAAGACAACTGTGAACATCCTATGAACAATTATAGCGAATTTCGTCACAAAACTGCGGCGGTTTTATGAAAATTATGTGTCCTCACATTACCTTTTTTTCATTTTTTTGGCTGGCTCTGATTGTGCGAGGGTAATCAGGTTGTTGACTTCCTCTTTGGTCAGATGACGTGTCAGACCACGTTTCAGGTTTTGTAGCAAAATACCACCAAACGAAATCCGTTTCAGGCGGGTTACCGGATGGTTGATTGCCTCGAACATACGTCTAACCTGACGGTTACGTCCTTCATAGATCGTAATGGAAATGACCGACTCATTAGCCGCTGTATCCACATCTTTGTACTCTACCTCTGCAGGAGCAGTCATGCCGTCATCCAGCATAATGCCTGTCTTTAATTTCTCCAAAGCTGTACCATGTGGCACACCTTTAACCGTTGCATGATACGTTTTGGGTACGTGATGCTTAGGATGCGTCAGCAAATGTGCAAACTCACCATCATTGGTAAGGATCAATAAGCCCTCTGTGTCATAATCCAGACGACCTACAGGATATACGCGTTCCTTGACACCTTTCAGGTAGTCGGATACAATTTTCCGACCTTCCGGGTCAGATGCACTTGTGATTACGCCTTTTGGCTTGTTTAACATCAAGTACACTTTTTTCTCACTACGGATCGGTTTTCCATTAACCGTAATCATATCCTCTTCGGGGTTCGCTTTTGTACCCAGTTCGGTTACGACCTCCCCGTTAACTTCTACTTTGCCGGACAGGATTAGTTCCTCGCTCTTGCGGCGGGATGCAATGCCTGCCTGTGCGATAATTTTTTGTAATCTTTCCATGTTTGTCATGTCACCTCACACTAATGATACCCATCACGCAAGGAAATCACAAGGATAATCCATGGATTTTGTAAACTGGAGACACGAATATCCATTTCTGGCTACCTTCCTCCCCCAGATTGCCGCAAAAAAAAGCCTACCTTTACACGACCTGTTGAACACAGATGGCGTAAAGATAAGCCTTTTCCTCAAATCATTTAATTGGAAACTTTGCCGGCAACTGCAACCTGTTTTTTGGCAGGTGTGGTACTCTCTTTAATGAAAGTCTGCAATGTCTTGGAAGTAATATAATAGGTACGTCCACCGTACACAAATGTCATCATACCAATGACCCGGTTGTTCTGATCCAGAACAGGGCCACCTGAATTACCTTGGGCCATGGATTTCACAATACTGCCAATTCCCTTTTTACCTGGAACGTCCAAAGCTTGGGAACTAAACACTCTGCTTTTGGCTATCGTATTGAAGGTAGAAGGAAAATCTTCATCCAGGATGACAAGATCACCAGCAGGATTTTTGGGGAATCCAATCGTATAGACAACCTGGTTATCCCTTGCATTTGCAAATGCGACCGGTTGGGCGTCTATTTCCTTGTCCAGCTTCAGCAGTGCCATGTCTGTGACCGGATCTGTCTTAATAATCTTCGCCTTTACAGGCTTGCTAAGGGAACCCGGACTTGCAACAGTCAGTGTACCTTCATCACCATCAGACAGTTCAGCAAAACTCTGAACGACATGATAATTCGTGAGCACTTCATCCTTCGAGATCAATATTGAGGTACCAACATCATAATATACCATATCGGGTTCATCCTGCTTGACCAAACGTACATTCACGACTGGAAAAGAATCCGCTGTGACTGCCATTTGTGCACGCAGCTGTTTATCGAAGTAACCTGTAAAATGTATCGTCTGAACGGCTTGAGCTGCCGCCAGCCCCGTTGACCCTGCGAGCATTGCAATAGCAAGCACGCCTGACATTCCGACACGGAGCATTCGTTTCCAACTCTTCTGCATGTCTCACTCTCCTCCGCTATTATTCTAGCATATCTAATATATCGGAAGGAAAGGAGATATCTTTTAACCAAAAACGAGCAAACAAATGGCGAGGGCAGCAATAAAACCAACGACATCGGAAAACAACCCTACTTTGAGTGCATATCGACCGTTCCGTATGCCTACAGCCCCAAAATAGACAGTCAGCACATATAACGTGGTGTCTGTACTCCCCTGAATCGTAGATGCCATACGTCCAATCATGGAGTCAGGGCCATGGGTTTTGATTAGATCGGTTGTAAACGCCAGAGAGCCTGTCCCCGTTAAAGGACGCAGTATTCCGAGTGGCAACACTTCGCCTGGAACACCCATCCAGGACACCAGCGGAGCAAACAGACTAATCACAAAATCCAGTGCACCCGAGGCACGAAATACGCTGATTGCGACCATCATGCCCACGAGATGTGGAATAATACTGATTGCAGTGGAGAAACCATCCTTGGCCCCATCAACAAAGGATTCGTAAACCGGGACCTTTTTGGTAAACGCATATAATGGAACAAACGCGATAATAACCGGGATGGCCCAGACGGAAATCCAGTTGATGAAGGTTAACAAAGGTGCTCATCCTTTCATGCCGGGATTGCCACTTTTCTGTATGCGCGGCGGTTTGTGTAAAGCCCTGTTTCGATACCAGCGATCGGCGATTATAGCAGCAAGTGTAGCGATAATGGTAGCCATCAATGTTGTTCCCACAATCTCTGTTGCATTGGCGGAATGATAGTTTAAGCGGATGGCGATCAGCGTTGTCGGAATAATGGTAATGCTAGCCGTATTCAGAGCCAGTAAGGTGCACATCGCAGGAGAAGCGGTTTGTTTGTCCGGATTAAGCTCCTGCAGCTGTTGCATGGCTTTGATTCCCATCGGTGTAGCCGCATTTCCTAGTCCCAGCAAATTGGCACTCATATTGGAGAGAATATAACCCATCGCCGGATGATTTTTGGGCACATCGGGGAACAGGAAGCCCACAACCGGACCGAGCAGCTTGGCAATCCGAGCCAGGAGACCCGCATCTTCAGCCATTTTCATCATGCCCATCCAGAACACAAGCACACTAATCAGTCCAAAACAGACCGTGACTCCCGTTGCCGCCCCATCAAAAGCGGCTTGCGTGACCACTTCGATATTGCCGTTGACGGCTGCAAAAACAAATCCGATTAAAATCATGAGCAGCCAAATTAGATTAATCATGGATTATATCCTCCCTTCAATGGCGATTTAGCTAAGGAGACAACAGGTGGCTTAACACGGCACGCCATGCAGTTGCCCAGGAAGAGACATCACCGATTCCACCCAGCGTTGCATCTTCTGTCTTCGGTTCAGGAGGAATATAACTGCCTTTGCGATACACGGGAATTGAGCCCACAAGTTTGCCGTCAAGTTGCATATCAATGCGACCTGCCAATCCAAACGAAGGATCTGTCGATTGTTCCTTGCCTTCCGTTTCCGACTGTCCTCTATTTTCGTGTAGTATCAATTTCTTGGTCAATGAGCCTTCTTCACTTTTAGCCAGTGGGTACCAGAATCCCCGGCCCGTAACGACATCTGTATTTTGCACAGGCTGTTCTTGCTTGGCGACCTCTACTAACGGGAAGTACTCAAAACCGAAATCTAGCATCCGAGCATGATCGTTCCAATCGTTTCCGTCGTTCAGCGTTACTGCGGCGAGCTGCTGTCCGTTACGTGTAGCGGAACTGACCAAACATCTGAAAGCTTTTTTTGTGTAGCCGGTTTTCACTCCATCCGCACCTTCATACATCCGCAACATTTTATTTTTATTGTGCCAAGAGTATTCCCAGCTTTCATTGGGGTTCGGTGCGGATTTGTCCTCCGTGGCTACGATGCGTTTGAACACCGGATTGTGCAATGCATATGCCGTTAATCGTGCCAAGTCGTTAGCTGTTGAATAGTGACCTTCTGCATCCAGTCCATGAGGGTTCATAAAATGAGAATGCGTCAGACCGATTTGCTCCGCCTTTTTGTTCATTAACAGGACAAAGCCTTCTTCCGATCCACCGACATGTTCTGCGATCGCAGAGGCCGCGTCATTGCCTGAACGGAGCATGAGCCCGTACAACATGTTTTCAAGTGTCATCTCTTCACCTAACTTGAGATAGAGAGAAGATCCTTCTTTGGCAAAAGCCGAGGGAGACACTTTCACTTTATCATCCAGCTTGCTGTGTTCGATCGCTACGATCGCTGTCATGATTTTGGTCAAGCTGGCAATTCGCAGTTCTTTATCCCCATCCTTGCTGTATAAGATCCTGCCTGATGTGACATCAATGAGAGCAGCGCTTTGCGCATGTGTAGACGGACCTTGAATCGTTGCCTGGGCTTGAGTTGCCCCTAATGAAGACAGCAAGAAGACAGGGATAAGCATGCATGCAATGACTTTCGTTATTTTTCGCATCAATTCATTCCTCCGGGTCACTTGGAATCTTGTACTATCTTATGTCCGGACAACTTGGAGTATGTCCCATAGGGCAAAAACAGCAAAAATCCCTCACGCTTGGATGCGGGAGGGACGTTATGTATGAGACATTATATAAGATATGAAGTGCTTAGACGACAATCAAGCCTGATCCTTTTTATCCAGCATTTTAGCTACTTTTCGCATAATTCTAGAGACTCTCATCTGGCTAATGTCTTCCATATCTGCGGTCTGGGTTTGATTAAACCCTTCAACACGATGCTTCAGTACAGTCACTTCTTTCTCACTAAGCTTGCGCTTGACCGAATCAATAACCGCATCAACGTATAACTTGTCCAAAATATCTTCTTCAATATTCTCCCCGCTATAGATGGTATCCATCAACGTCACGGATTGAGTTTGTTGATCATCAGCACCTACAGGCTCATCCAGGTATTTCACACCTTTACCCACTTGAAGTGCTTTATTGATCTTCTCTTCTTCCTCATCAAGCAACAATGCGATTTCATGTGCTGGTGGGAGGTAGCCCATATCGTGCTCAAGTCGATTGATTCGGTTAATTAATTCCGTAGCTGTGCGAGTTGGACGAATAATGCTTGCACTATCTCTCAGAAAACATCTGATTTCTCTGACAATCGCAGTAACACTAAACGAACTGAATTTTACGCCACGCCCCGTATCAAATGCTTTAACCGCTTTGATGAATCCCAGACGGCCCAGTTGAAGAATATCATCCTTCTCCACACAATGATTCTTAATAATCATTTCGGGCTTTCCAATATACTTATGAACAGAATGCCAAATCAAGTTCTCATTGACCAAAATACAATCCCCGAGGAAATGCTCATCGAGCTTACAACGTTCAATATTTTCTACGTCATCCATTGTGTAATACTTCTTGTCTGCCTGCAAATTCGTGCTAATATGTTCTGGAAATTTTCCCATTTGGATCTCCCTATGTAAAATTGATAAACGAATCTTATAGTATTCAAATTCTATTGTTAAATGATGTTTATTGACCTTTTTTGATTATTCCAAGCATCTTGTTATGATGCTCCTGCACTTGATTGTAGTACCAGGAGCGAGCCTTTCCCTTAGCTACATTGCCTTCTCCCTGATTGTACGCAATAATTGCCGTACGAAGATTTCCGTCGTACTTATCCATAAGATATTCCAAGTATATAATGCTTGTCCTGATATTCGTTTCAGGCTGATGTAGCTCCTGTTTACTCACTCCAAACGATTTCGCTGTGCTAGGAAGAATCTGAAGTAAACCAATCGCTCCATGGGATGATACACTTTCCTCTAACATCCGGCTCTCTTGCCACATCATAGCCAGAATCCAGACGGAATCGATATCCGTATCCTTCGAATATTGAACTACCCACCTCACATACTTCAGCAGCTTTGTCCGGCTCACTGTTTTCTCATGGTGGAGTTCTATATACTGTTCAAGCATATCCGTCATTTGTATGTGCGCAGGAGCAACCGATTTAACTTGTTTTTGTTGTTTCTGTTGTTTTCCCTGCTTTTCTTGCTTCTCTTGTTTTTCTTGCTTCATTGGTTTTACTGGCTGTACCTGCTCTGCTTCCGTTGCTTGGTATTGTGAAGCTAATACCACCACCGCAACAACAATACCTATTAATCTTTCTAAAGTGAGCAACAGATTCGCCCACCTCCTTACCGAAAGCCTCTATATTATAGAAGGAATAATCTCATACATACGTTAGGATTGGTCTTGTTCACTTGGCTGATATACAATGATTGCTGCAAATTCCAACGTGTTACTGGATGGATCAACGGTGGAGGTAAACTCCAGTCCGGTAACGAACGTGTGTGGTTTGGATAACATCCATGCGTTGATTAATTTTTCCACACCTGTAGCGCTAGCGGACACAAACGTTTTTACAGCTAAATCCGAGGCGTAGTTTAACACCTTCATTGCTCTTCACCAGATGAGTCTTGTTCCTCTTCCTTTTTCTCTTCAATGAGTTGATTAAACTCCTCTTCGGTCAGTTCATGTATCTCCAATTCGTAAGCACTTGTCAGAATGTACCCCATACCATCCGTTAAATGAACGTTATAAAATGTTTGTGGTTCTTCATGGAAGGTACCCTCTTCGTAGTTGAATCCAATAACGGCTTTTTCGTAACCAGCTACACGACCAGCAAACCATACGTTGGCTTTTGTTGTTGCGCCGGTTGGCGTCTGGATTTCATGCATATTGGTCGGCGCGTGGATATACTTTCCAATCATACTGGCAACGATTTCTTCCGTTAATTTATCATCTTTTGCTTTGATCATATGTGTCATCGAATTATTCCTCCATTAAGTTAAGGTTTAGCGAATATTCTTGCCCTTACATTCTCTATACGTCATATCGGAGCGACAGTTAAATTGGAGGCGCAGATGATGTACTTGTTCCGCTGCTTAGGACCATATAGTTCGTCCGCATATGGTGTACAGCCACGTCCAGATCAGCCATTCGTTTGGAGACAAAATCTTCGATGACAGGCTCCAATGGCCTAAAACCCACACCCAAGATCGGTTTTTTATGTATATAAGCATGATGCATGATCACAATATCAGTAGAGGTCAAATGATCCATATCCAGATTAACCAAGACAGCATCAGCTTGTACCACTACTTTCTCAATGATCAAGGCATACTCCCTGTTGCTTAAATCAGAAGCTGTCGAAGAATCATGACTTGCCCAAGCGATATCCGAATACCCCTCTAGACGTTCCACAGAAAATCCTAAAACCACCACACTAAGCATCCTTGTTCCGCCTTTCTTTCTGTACTAATCTCTCTATACGACATAAAAAAGCACCCAGTTAAGGGTGCTCTCTCTGTTCTATGTATGTTACTGAATCTATCTTCATCAAACTTAGGCTATTAATTGCCACTTATGACTACAAAGCTTCGTATTTCTCACGAATCGCTTTCCATAACTGGGATATACGGGCCTTGGATACACCTAGCATTCCTGCAATCTCTACAAATTCATACCCCGAAGTCCGAAGCTTAAAGATTTGTTTCTCACGTTCGTTCAGCCTCATATTTTCCATAATATCTGTTACAAACTCAAAATTCTCATAAGCAAACCCCGCATGACCAAGCGCTAATGCGATGTCTGAGCTTTCCGATTCATCGCCACCACCCTGATCCGTGCACATGATCTGTACAGCATTAACCACACTGAGATTTTTCTCAGACATACACTTGCGGTACATGTCCTTAATTTTATTTTCGATAAGATGATCAACAAACGTCGACATTTTGGCCTTTTCTGCATCATACTTGTCCAGGGAGTTAACTAATTTGATCATAATCTCCTGGGTCACATCTTCTTTCTCCATCCCGGCAAATGTTTTACCTCTAAGCTTGTGACGACACTTCTCCTGAGCTTTGTTCAGGAACATGTCTATATCCCCAATCTCAAATAAATCATCAAAACCCATAGCAGTTGTAGCAGACATTATTCATTTCCCCCATTAACTATTTAATTATCAGTAATCGTATTCTTTCTTCACAATCTAGTCGTTATCCAGCATGATCTTACTCTACATTCCCGCTTTTGCTCCCGAAATCTCATATACCATATGTAGTCTTGTTACACACAATTGAAGCTAATGAGCCTAATTACACACAAACAATCAAGAAATCTCCCTTTGATCCGCCTCCCCATTCCCATCCTATTACATTCAGAATAACAAATACGAACTAATGTTCGCAACATTTATTTATTTCGTTCGCTTATCTGCCTTTTACTGACTATATACGAAGTATACGGTGAAAGGTAAAGCAGCATTTTTTACAAACAAAAAGACCAACACAGAGCGCACCACTGGAAAATACCAAAATGGTGGAATGTGTCGGTCTTGGTCTGACATCTATTTCGTCCCAATTACCGAAGATATGGCCTTCAAGTTCTTTAACAAGGTTATAGGCTTCGTCAAGATTATTAATCTATTCGATCGCCATAAGGGTAGTATAAGGAAATATGTAGGATATTGTCAACAACAAAATTAGTTCCTAAGAACCTGTCCAGTATTCAAACGTTAGTTAATAGATCTTAAGGCATGTTAATCTCATCATTTTTCAGCAGCACTTCAACATCCTTGTTCATCTTGAAGACTGTAATCTGCTCTGCAAAATCATGACCAAAAAATGTTGTTTCGATGTCTTCGATCTTCAGACCCATGTTGATATAGGAGAAAACGGGGTTGAAATCTTCTCTCATCATATGTGCTAGCTTCATCTTGTATTCGGCGAAAATTTGACTTGAGTGTGATTGCATATGTTCCAGCATGAATGCTTCAGGCTTGGTGAATTTTGCTGTAAACTTTAAGATGATAAAATGATTCATGATAGAGACTCTGGTATCTACCGGCCCGCGCTCAGTAAAATCTTTTCTTATTCTGGATGCCAACTTTGCGAGCTCTCTTTCCAAGTCTTTTATCTCAATGTCCCATCCCTCCTTGCCAATCATCCTGACCCCTTCTACTGCCCCTGAACATATGAATTCAACCTAGTTTAATCAAAACTGCTTGTACAAGACAAGTTTCAATGGATGCATTAAATCAAGTCACTATCAACTTTTCATGAAAAAGGAATAGACCCCAGAACTAGGCTTGGGGTATATCACTTTATTAACTATATTTTATAATTATTCAAATAAACTAACACTTGGTGCTGAAAAGCTAACATTAGTTAGCTTTTACGCTTAATTTATCATTTCATTGGTAAGCTCTATTTTGAGCAGGCTAAACGCAACCAGATTCAAAACGACATTGGCACCATAGTCTTTTTCGATCAAATCAAATGCTTCTTCCGTAGCTCCAACCAGATCCTCCTTATCCGATGTCATCTCCGTAGTGACAATTTCCTCATCATTCAGTGCAAAGGTCAGCCTGTACAGCATCTGTATTCCCCTCCTTAGAGGTCAATTCAATATTTCGCACATCGGTAAGATCAATGATATGAACCACATCGTCTGTATCTTCCAACGTGATCGATTTCCCCTCGTTCTTGTGTTTAGTGAATAGTCGGCGATATTCTTGCTTAACCTCATCCCCAGTTAACGGGATTTCGCGTACGACCTTATCCGAATCTTTCTCTTTCTGTTGTAATCTAGGATTATCTTCTATCCAGTTCACCGTTTTTTTCTTCCCACTTCCCTTGAAATAGAAATGAGCAGTAAGTTCAATATTCATCGTATACTACCTCCCGGAATAATTACGTTCTCATACTACTTTCTCTATACGTCTTGACCAGTTAAATGTTAATGCTAATCTTCAATGCAGATATGGGATACACAAACTATTTCGTTGTTAAAAGAAAAAAAGGACAGCATATGCTATCCTTCCGTATTAGTATTTCTTAACCGCTATACGATTGCCGTATGAGTCATATATATATTGGAAGTTAGTTTGAACAGGTGTTGTTCCCAACCTGGTGATGGACTTGGCCACCAATCTTCCCTCATCATCATACTGATAGATGACATCAACCAAAGTAGGAAGCTGCACGAAGTCTAGACCATCATATCGATATATCTCACCAATCGAAATGACCAAGAAGGAATCATCCTGTGCATAACCTTCTGGAGAAGCCGGCATGGTAAGTACAGGTTCTCTAACAAGCTGCTCGGTGTAGTTGTCTGTAACGACTTGTCGAATAACTCTTCCCTGATTGTCAAAAGCAAAATATGTAACCACATCCGTATAATCTACCAAATCGCTGATCGATTCCCACGGATCAATGACATTCAGGCGTTTTCGTTCACCCCAAGTCATGCTCACATGGGTTTCTCCATCGCTGATCATATCGGCACTGTGTGTGTCAGGATGTGTGTAATGATTGGCCTCAAGCTCGATGTTGGACAACTTTTCACGTTCGTTCAGAGTCATGATAACGTTATGACTTCCATCTGTTAACATATCAGCACTGTGTGTATCAGGATGGCTATAGATCACCGTTTTGGCACCATTAAGATTAATCACTCCATTCTCAGGATGGTTCGAAACTCGATCACCACCCACCTTTACATATTTCCCACCGATGTATGTATAGGTCGTTGATTCATTTTGATTGCTTGAGTCTTGGCGTACCAAATACAATCTTCCTGCTTCACCTACGGTTGGAAGTTCTGTTTTGAGTCTGACCGAGACCACGTTCCCTACTGACACTGCGTCCAATCTGCTATCAAGTGAGGCATAAGAATCCCTGGCTTGTTTAACTTCACGTTCTACTTTGGCAGCTTTGCTGTATGAAACAATATCCATGTGGTGGTCCTCCTCTCACCTTGTAGTCAAACCAACGACCTCAATATCGAAGTTGGCCACATCTGTACCCAGATTTTTTAACGACAAGTGAAGTGTTGAAGTCCCATCTACGTCCTCATATGGCAAATCGATCATATCGTAAATCCCTTCCATAAAATTTCCCGTCGAGTATTGGGCATTGTTGAAATAGAGAACCTCTGGATGTGGACCCGCACTGTTCAAAACATGAACTTCCACATTCGTCTCTCTGGACGGAATGACCCTAATCGTTTTGATCATGAATCGAGGATGTTCCATGGGAATATCAATCATTGCCTTCGCCCCACCGCCAACATACTCTACTCTTTGGGCAAACGATACCGGCAATAGCACTTTTCTCATCTCCTCCATCAGTTTCCATGTCCTGTTCAAGAGCCTTCCCTCCTTCTAGGAATATGTGTATCCGGATACCGTCGTGGACGAAGATGACTATCAGATGTGTTGCCACTTCCGCTGTAGGACCAATCCCCCCACGTTTTCCCCACTAACCCAGCCTGCTGGACAGGAATCTTGACCTTAATACACCAATCGAGCCCCGCATAATTTTGTTTCACTTTGAGGCCTCTTATGGTATCACGAATTAAACCTACTCCACTGGACTGGGTCAAAAATTTATGCTTGAGTATCATATTTTTTTCATCAGGAACTCCCACTCTGGTTCGTGGCCCATAAATATATTTATCCGTAACGTATCCAATCAATTGATCATTATGGTTGTCCAGCATCCTCCATGTACCCCAACGGTAGATGTCAATTAATTCAGCCGTAGTGGATAACGTTCCTAATGAATAGACTATTTCCTTACCTTCAATGGTTAACGGAACAGCATCAAGATCGTATCCAATGCCATGGAGAACTGCCGCCTTACTCTGGGTATAGAGAGAACCGCTCTCGGCGGTCCCTACAACTTTCCCTTGATGTATAGTCATGTCCATCACCACCTTAATTCATCAGGACAGCAACCGTAGCGCCTGATAAGAAGCTCTGTCCACCAATCGACAGCGAGTATACCTTATATGTTTTAGTGCCCACTTTGATCTCATCTCCATGGGAAACTCCGGCAGAAGGTACCGCATAAATATCAATAAGTTCGCCTCTAGGGCCTTCCACACCATTACACATAATAACTGGAGCAAGATGATAAAGAGACCCCCACCCTGGATTAACAGGAAGCATGGCAGAGTAAGCATCATAAATGTTATTCACCATCTGTTTATCTTTATCACGCAACGTCCGGATACCGTTATCCCCGTTGTAGCTGAGGCCAACACTCAAACTCGAGGAATCCGTCTCTGTGGCATACCTGTTCAGAATTCCGAAGTAACCCAGATTGGATATACCGGTAACCGAGTTCACATCCCCCTGCAAATAAATAATAATACGGTTTGGTTGTACTGAAACTTGGTAATCGATTAATAGATTCGTATCAACGGCACTTGTATGACATAGGAAGTCCTTATTCACTTCGGCTCTGCCCAAAGGAATACTACCATCTGTTGCCATCACATCTTCAGCCACACTCACGGTCAATTTGTTTCCCGTAGTTCCCTTCGTGTTTCCAACCTCAAGTCTAAAAAACAGTTTATCTGAACCTGTTGTGCCCACCGATTTCAGCACGATTACACTCGCTGTCTCGTAAAAAATGGACCAGGGAGATCCCGCAATCGTTTTAAAGCCTTGAACAATATTTGCGAATAATTCATTCATCTTAACTTTGCCTGTGAAATTAGCCATTCCTCATAAACACCTCCTATATTTGGAAAAGTAACGCTCTTTGTCCACCACCAAGCAGTCTGGCACCATGGAAGAACTTCGGCCTTGAATACACAGGAGCTAGGTTCGAATTGTAGTAATAACGTCCATAGTCTGTATTCGGATAATCCTGATCTACGACATGAAAGACGTAATACTTGCCATCATTGCCAAGATCGAGGATCGATCCGTCCGGGTGCTGCGCACTGTTTTTAAATACAATGGAACGCATACCCTTGAATTCACCCCTAGCTCCTTCAGATGGATGATAGACCATGAAAGGCGTAACATAGTATCTTGAACCTACACCTGGAGAAGGGATGGACTCTGTCCCAAAATTGTACAGTGCGTACTCCGTTCCATTCCGTGAAGTCATAACGACACCTCTCGGCGTATCATGATCTGATGTGTTGTTATCCGAAGCAGATAAAGGCATATGTGGGAAAACGCCATAAAATTTATTGGCAATCGCCGGGTCTTCTTGCTCTAATGGCTCGCATTTACCTAGGAATATTCGTACTGGGTAAGCTCGTTCCGGGTAGTTCAGACTCTCTCCATGGATAAACAGAATATCCTCATTCGTTATTACAGACCACTTATAGTTCACATTGTACTGCACGTTATGACACAAGAATGGCGTTTCCGTCATGAATTTATCCGTGTCCACTGGCGAATTTACGAATAGATCTGGTGATGCCAAATTGCTTCCCAGGTTCTTCAGTCCCCAGCGAATGTTGACTCCCCTGGCGTGTGCAATCACACACATGGTAAATCGCATGGATGTATTTTTTTTATTGGTAAGCAGCGCATTTCCCCAGTTGGCATAAGTCGTTTCGGCCGTATGTATGGTATCCCAGTAAGGATCGAGTGCATCTTTCAATGTGTTAACAAGCGTTGAAGTAAATAAGCTTAGCGTACTGGTAAACTCGTGTCTGCGAATCATGGTCATGCACTACACCTCCTTCTCGATCTCGAATAGCAGCACCCGTTGTCCGCCACCGAGAAGTAACGCTGAATCGAAGAAGTAGGGTTGACCATTGTAGTAAGCTCCATTAGTTGCAAAAAATCCCTGATGAGTTGCCGGATGCTGCTGAACATTCACATGGAATACATAATAGCGCTCATCCCCCAGGTCAAGAATTGAACCATCCGGGTACATACTCGAATTTCTTAGTACGGCAGTACGTATACCGAAGAACTCTCCCCTTACTCCTTCCGTTCCATGCCAGACATAAAAAGGAGAGATAAAGTACCTTCCACCTAAACCCGGAGAAGGAACTTGAGAACTCGTTGAGAAATGATATAACGCATTACTTGTACCATTTCTTGATGTCCTCACGTAGCCTCTGCCTGTATTATGCTTCAATTCAACACCAGCAATATTCATCCCAACTGGATAATGACCAAAAATTCCCACAAAGTCATTTGCCACAAGTGGATCTTCTTCCTCAAAAGGCTTCATTCTGCCAAGATATAATCTAACAGGATAGGCTGCATCGCCAATGTAATTTTGTGCCTCACCAAATAAATAGATGTAATTAAAATTAGTGAATAGAGTCCACTTCCAGTAAACATTAGGAGCATTAGATAAATTTGAATACGCTTCGTTAATACAAGTATTCAGAGGAATTTCGGTTACAGCTCCTACATTGGTATAAAGATCAGGTTTCACAATCGAACCATTATTTCTCAAACCTGTTCTAAGCATATAACTCCTAGTGCAATCTCTGCTGTAATTGGGTGTATAAAACCTAGAAACATTCATACTAATTGTGAAGAACATACTTGGATCTTTTATATTTTGAGCCGTAAGAGTGCCCAGATTTGCATCACTCCTACTAGGATGAGTCCAACTCCTTGGAATTGAATATTCATTAGATGGTTCATAAGTCCAGTTCCAATGTATATCCCCATATAAATCTTGACTAACTGTTTTGTAAAGCTCTGCAATCAAATTAGAAGAATAAGAATAAAACTCATAGCGACGCAGGGCACCTAACAAAATATTTTCAGCCAACTATCCCACCTCCTTAAGCACCAAATCGGATTTTCATTTCGTGAAAGATGTTCTCTTTAAGTACGGTTAACAAGACTGTTTTCACCATGTCACTTCTCTCTGTTATGAAATTCTCTTGATAAGACTGCTCTTTGTCCCCAGCTCCATCCTCTGTCTCCACACCACTAGCAGCCTCATGAATTTCAGGTAGCCCTTTAAGTGAAGGCAGAAACTTATGAGCCACATTATCAAACAGAATATTGCTTTCAAAAGCAAAGATTAGAATTTCAATTTCCTCTGTACTGAATGGCTCTAAGTGATTGCCCACTAATTTATCCATGATGGTATGTAGTGCAAACTTCACATCCTGCACGGTCCTCGTCACGTCAAATCACAACCTTTCTAATTTTTACTTGTTTGATGTTACCGCTAGCATCATATTCAAATCCCTTCTGAACTCCTTGGCCATCATAGATCAAGGTCTCAGTCTTAACGGTACCGTCTGCATTGTAAGTAAACGATGTTTTCTTCAATAGCTGTGGAGTCAATTCTAATGAGAACACTTCTTCTGACTCAATGTCACCATTAGAGAAGTAGTTATATATGACATCCAGCTCAAGTGTACTTCCTTCAAGAAAGACAAGTCTCCTCCGGATGTCCGTGTCATCGAAGGTAGCACCTCCTTGAAGCACATAATACTCTGCACCATTGTTGATTTCGCGCAGTACTCTACCCGTAATGTCACGCTGATACTCAATGGACTTGATCTGTCCGTTACTCTCAGTAACCTCCTGTCGTTCCAGATTTCCATCCGGGCTATAGAAGTGCTCAATGGTGCGGTTGATCCCTCCATCAATCTTCTCCGTATGCACTTTTCCATCTGGATAATAGGTATATTCGGTTACCGAAGTGGTGTTAATAATTGACCCACGACCAATGACAGTTACTCGGGCTTCTTTGGGCACATCAAAAGTAAACCGTATAAGCGTATCATTATATTCAATGTAATCGTCTCCTGCATCCATGCGTATTCCATCCAGAAATACCTCTGCAGAATTTGAACCAATCACATATCTGGGCACTTGAAAATCTCTAGTCGTCGACAACCTGCTGTTAGGAGCAGAAGTGAAATGGAATACGGATTGATGCTCCATAGTGCCTCGACTCTCAGCGAGTTCAAGACGACTCTGCATGTTGTCGAGTCTGTCCTTGAGAGCATCATAGACGACTCCATTTTTGTCTTCTCTTGAAACCACAACTTCTTTAGCAGTTGCTTCTAATTGGGCTTCCATCGCTTTGATCGCCGTATGATGTGTAACAATTGTTGTGGTTTGCTCACCAACGGTTTTTTCCAGATCATCTACACGAATTCCCAATGCTGACATGTCATTTTCAACAGATCCCTTTGTTAAGAAATACCTGAAATCCAAAGCCGTGAGTGAAGTTGTTGGAGAAACTCCAACATCGAGTCCACCAATGATCATGGCATCCTTGGGCTCTTCTTGATCTGAACTGTAAGAGTACTGCCCATTTTCATGAAGAAAAATATAATATGTCGTATTTGCCACAATGTCTGGAATGCTGAATGTCTGGGTAAATTGATCTACAATAACCTTGTTGATACTGGCTCGTCCTGCATTAATCGTAACTTGGACACTGTTATTTGCATCTAGGTACGTGGGGTTGGTAACACTGAGATCCTGAATGGGTTGCTTCGCTACAACTTCAATCGCTTTCTCCAACGTGTCAAATCGATGATCTATGGATGCCTCTGCTCCACGTGCTTCTTTTATCTCCGTCTCCGCAAGACTCAATCTCTTCTCATGGTCATCCTGACTCTTGGAAATGGTATTGACATCTGCTCTTGCCGTCAGAATATCCTGCTGAACATCATCCAATCGTGAGCTGTTTGAAGTAACCTTAGTCTCGACATCGCCTAATCTCTGCTCATGATCTTTTACTGCATCTCGGCTATCGTGTGCAGATTCTTCTACGAGTGTGATTCGGTCACCTAGACTGAGCGCAGACCCTCTGGCTTCTTCCAACTCTGCAAGATAGGAATCAATCTCATCATGCGTACGGACCCCAATATCACTTAATTCCTTATGACTCTTGGCGGATGATCGATGAGACTGGTTAATTCTTACTGACATTTGACCACCTCCATTCATGCCTTACATGATCTATACGTAATTACTCCAATACGATTAAGTCATATGTATGTCGAATACATCTGTAGCGAAAATTTGACCTGGGAAGCATACCTGTCTTGAGATTCTTCCCTTTCCATTCGCAGCCAGAATGGATAGGACGCTCCTGGTAGAATGGTAAACGCGGTGATCGAGTAGCTGAAAGACCCAGGAATGCCTTCAACATCAGGCGCAATCTGCACTTTATCCGTCCCGTTTGTGAGCGCAAAGGTTACATTTTTAAAGTCTCCTGAAATCATGGGGTTCTTGGCAAACATTCGAACTTCTTGTGTAGCAGAACCACCTGCCGTTAAATAGCCTAGAAACCGATCCGTGTTGGGATAGAGAAGCACATCGAAATCTTCTCCTGTTTCAGGATTTGATTCTTTGTAATATAAATCTGGTGTAACCTCAAAATACATTAGGTCTCCCCTGTATAACTTTATAGAATCCATGGCCTGAAACCGATTTCCATCCGGAAGCCTAATCCCAAAATTGCCCTCAAACGGATATGAATATGGATCCATGTTAAAATGTACAACCGTTTCTTCAGATCGGCATACCCTGGACTCAAGCACAACACCATTCTGATCGATTAGATCAACCACAGTTCCTTTGGTTAGATTGTCTACGGTAATAGATGTTCCTTTGTTGATTCGAATATACTGAATATGCATGGGGTGATCCCCTTCACCCTTCAGATAAAGACCAATTTTAGGGACTCCCACCAGTTCTACAGAACCAATGATGTTCCAAATCACCCCATCATCCGACCAATACGCCGTATAATAGTTATAATCTCGAATCAAACGTATCCACGGGTAAGTCTTAAGCAAAGGCTTTGGCAAGGACATATCCAAAAACTCTTCAATCTCCATGTAGTTATGTTCATCTACAAACACGATAACTCCACCGTAACATCCCTCTGTATCGGGATTGTAACTGTTCTTCACATCCATGACGAATTGCTTCATATCTGTCAAAGGTTTATAGAACATATACAGCGGATCTTGACCATGTTTGAGCACCAGGCTGCCACTACCCGCTTCATAGCGAGTAGCATCGTTAGGGAGTACTTCCCATTTGGAATCCAGGTTGGAGCTTACGAACGCATCCTCATAAATCCTGCCTGACTCTTTCAACCTCACAACACCCATACAGAACCTCCTTTCTTTACGTGAATAGCCAGATACGTTTACCGATCACACACATCTTGGGCCTTGCTTTCCAAACTTCCAGCAAACATTTAATAAGCGCTTCAACACACTTATCTCCACCACCACCTTCGCAGTAAGGAATGACATAGACGTCATCACATATCCAGTTGGTCAGCTCCATCCAGTCCAGATTAGCATATTCGTAACTACGCGTACCCACTTCCTGAAGTGACGTGAACACCCATTTGAATTCATGTTTGCCTTTGGGCACTGGATGTGAAAATGTATAGTATCCACCCTCTTGGGTGAATGTTTTGATCAGCTCATCGTCAATGAAGAAATCGAGCTGACAATCAAATGGCTCAGGTACCCACACCCATCTTTCGTAGGCTTTGAAGTCATGCACCCGGAAGGTGGTTAGATATCGTTTTCCTGTCCAATCGCTGATTTGCCCCTTCTGATCTATTGTAATCTCCACCTTATACTTGCTATAAGGCTTGGGAGCCAGATTATTCAGTTCGAAGCCACGATACCCATCCCCGTAATACTTTTCATCCCATAACACTTTTCCATCCTCGCGGGTAATTTTTACGCGCATATTACTGTTATCGCAGCCGCCCATCCAGATTGGTTTGTTATTCCAAACTTCAAAGTGAGTCACCTCAGCCCAGGATGGATCTAATTTGCTAATATCGTCAAGTTGCATCGATCCGCCCCAGATCATCGCTCCATCTCCCGGGCAGCCCTGTTCAAATCGAATGCGAACCTCATAACTTTTCTTCTGATCTGATGTATTTTCTACCTCAATAGAAATGATTTGGTCATCTTCATTTGTGAATGGTCGAGTATCAATTACTTGGCCTTCTTCAAGAGTTTCGATGACAATTTTCGTTCCGGAACAAGCTCTACTTGTATTTTTATATAAACGAATTACATCGAGCCAGGCATGACTTCCACCATCTGGCGCAGTCGTAACTGGTCCGGGCGGATTCCATGAGTCTTCACTTGGATGTGGAGACTCTCCTTCTCCATACAGTAATCCCTGAGCGTCTCCGCAGAAAGCATCCCATGTCTCTAAAAAGCTACCTCCGCTGAGAGTGAATCCACCAGCATCCAATCCAGAAGCCGTAGTTTCACCCCTTTTTTTATGAAGGGTGTACTCAATTCGATAGGTATGACCAGGTGTTAAAGTTTTAAAGCTGTCTGTAAATTTTCTAGGCTCTCCGTTTAATAAATTATAAGTGGCACTTCCCGCTTGCATATCTAGTGTTAAATCCCATATTACTGCTTGTACTTTCGTTTCATAATCATAATCGGGATACCCAATCAAACTATTTTCATTTTTACTGTAAGGGTCTTCAGTATGTATCTGCAAATTACCAATAGTCGCATGATAGCGGACATTTTGCTTGTTTTGATCATTATCTGGATAGGTATCCGTAACTCCAATACTTACTGTATACCTACCTGGTCGGGGTACATTAATTACATCAGATTGATAGGATGCTGCCGATTTTTCCCAAAATTCATTGGTGAAACTGTCATAATCAACAGTGGTACTATTGTATCCTCTGTTGTTATTCTCTTCATGGATTAGCTTTTTTTGTTTTGACTGACCTTCAGGATAGAAATATACTCTAAGTTTAGCTCTTGGGTTCTTGTCTACAAGGTAACTAATAAATTTATAGTTAAGTCTGAATTTTCCTTCACAATGAAAAGAAATTTCTATTTTTTTCGTGTATTTACTATCAAAATCAGAATTATTATCTCCTGGCTCTGTACCTTTAACGTTTATAGAACAATAAGATGTTCCCAAAAATTTAGGATATCTTACTCCTGAACTTGGAATGATAGTTGGAATAATTTTTCTTAGACCTTGAACTTTTTTATTTTTCACCGGATAAACGGTAATTTGCTCATTGTATAAGATACTTCCAGTAGGTGGAGCTTTAAAATACCGTGTGACTGTCTTACCTTCATCCAGCACTTTAATACCCTGCATACCATTATCACTATAAATTAATCCATCGTTCTTCCATCCCCACTGGCTAGACTGTGCTGAGTTTCCGTCATATGGGACTTGCCCATATTGAATTTTGTGAGTTTGAGTACCTGCTGGAAAACAGCTTTGTCCAAAAGGATCGGTGACTACATCTCTTATTTGCTCATTTGCTGTACCATCTCCACCGGTATTTCCAGAGCCTCCGGAGCCTCCTGAACTTCTCGCACTAGGAGTATATGCCTTCCCATCCTGGTATATCCAGCGGAATATATGATTACCAGCAGGGAGGGGATACATACAATCTGTACCTTTATCACCGTTGGATTGACTTCCTGTCCATACGCTGATGCCATCTATTTGTAGTTCCAACTTCTCCCCCGTATCAAAGTCGCCACCATACTGCCAGCATATATATCCAGAGTTATTCATTGAAGCTGTAAATTCACAAATAAAATTTTGGTTATGTCCCTGCGCCCACATTACACCATCTCCAACCGGGATTGGATCAGGGGGATTGTCAGGGTTATATTGCGGAGGTTTGATATCTTTCCATTTCCAACCACCAATAAATTTCAAAGACGGTTTATACACATCCTTTTTATTAAATAATTCTCCAAATATTTCGATGTCTCTTGAAGTCCCTTTATCTGGGTCATAATTGGAATCCATTGCAGGATAGATTCGCATGTGCTCTTTAATTTTTAATTTGGCACCAGGATTGAGCTCTGCGCTGTATGTAATTGTATCTCCATTTGTTTGTGTAGATGCTCCAGCATCGGTTACATCCCATCCACGTGTCACATCAACATATGAACCTAGCGGTGACGTTGTACGGTATGTATTACCCGTGTTATTACCATAGGTGAACAAATGATTCTTCTGATACTTAAATGGCTCCTCTGTCAATCTATCTTGAATATGAAACTCTATGATGTTGTGTCCAGCCTCTAATGGAATACGCACTAGTTCCCTGGCACTTTGCATGGACGTATAATGTACTAACATTCCGTTAACTTTTACTTCAAAAGCTTCAGTAGGTCTAAGCAAATGCGCGTAACTGAATACAAACCACCCCTCATGATCTAATATCACCTCTGTCTGTGCTATCATATTCCCTTCCGTTGGTTCATCCAAACGTAAAATATCTTCTTTACGGATCCATCTCGGATTTCCCGACATTAACCATTGATATTTTCCAATTCCTTGTCCATAGTGAAACGGTTCCCAATGATCAATCTCTCGCGGAGGACAAGTTACTTCGAGCGAACCTCTCAAGTCCACGGTCGTATCCGGCCCTGCAACAATTTCATATTCGATTTTAGCCTGGTTAGTCTCCGTTTCTGAATATTCCCCATTCAGTCTCCACTCCACACCATGCACTGATGTAGCATAACTGCCATGATCTCCATCCCCGCGCTGAGTGCGTTCAAGCATTTTATCATCAAAAAACAACTGATAATCATGATCGGGATACGGCTCTTCATCCACCCCCATCTTGTAAGCAAATGAAACCGTTCCATCACATTCGTTATCCAGATCCATCGTCATGGTTTTCTTACGCAAATCATCCGTAATGAACTGTCCTTTAAAATGGGCCTGTGCCACACTTTGCGGTGATCTTACAACCCAGTTTCCATACTCATATACGTCCTCACCATCCAGATCGTAATCTTTCGGAGCAGGCGGCTTACGTGTATCCACAATCTCAACGACTTCAACATCCTTAATATAGATGCCATTGTTCTGCCATACTTCAGGTCTCATTTTGCGAATTAACCAGTCGAACTTGTACATCTGTCCTGGCTGCAACGTAAAAGCCGCTTCCTGCCATCCGCTATTCTCGCTCCATTCGCCCCCAACTTGCTGCCCATTAATATAGAACAGCATGCCATTACCGCGCTTGGCACTAGCCAGGTACTTGAACCTGATCTGTCCATAACGCTTCACACGCCAGTTAAATGTGATTTTGGATGAGTTGCCAATCTCCAGAAGCCCTAAATCCAGTTTTAAGATCATCTCTGATCCAGATTGTTCATTTCGGCCTACGGAGTGGACAGCTACCCATTCCTGATCCTCCGTCGATGATACATATCTGAAGAAATCAGGGAATTTATTCGAGAACGGGACGTCCTTTTTCATTGAAAAGAGTGGAATCTCATATACGGTTGCATCAAAATGATTAAAGTAATTCCCACTAAAATGATGGTAGTAGGGTGCCGGACAAACGGGCAATGATACACCATGATGACTACCGCCAGGCTTCTGAGCATTTTCAAGAATCTTGTGAATACAATCTTTAATCATCTGCAGTACTCGCTGATATTGTGTTTTATCTGGAGGCTGCTGCTGTTCTACCCACCATTCAATCCTGCGATACATATTCCACAGTGCTTCACGGCATCGTACACTCGCATACCACGACTTATCTTTCAGATATTGCTCAATGATTTGATCAATACTATTTTCCAGTGCATCCAATTGAACCGTCTGCCATCGTCCTATCTGACCGTAACCTGGATCACCCAGAATAGGATTATTTTCTTCACCATGCCGGTCCGTTTCACTCCTCGGTGCATTGGGACTCTGCGGTAAATACGCAGGGTTATTGGGGTTGCCGTAACTTTCGTCCGCAATCTTCGCTCTCATATTGGCGAACAATACACCTTTCTGTGACTTGGAGAACAAACCAAATGTATGACCCATACCAATCACCTCCCAATCTCTCTATACGACAAAAAGAGCACCGAGTTAATCGGTGCCCGTCAGATCATATTGCAATTTCGAATCTGTGTAGATCTGGAGTTTATTTTTCATGACCGACACGGACAATGTATACCATTTTTCCTTCTCCCACTTAAAGGGTTGCATCGGAGAACCCACTGCAGTTGGATTGCCAGCAACGATTTTATATAGCTGCATCGGCGTTCTCATATCCAGACTGTTATCGCTATCTCCTCCGTGAACCATAAACATCCAATAATTATTTTCATCGAAGTATTTGAAAATAATTCCTGCGCCATTCCCATCCGTACTTGCATCCACCTTGAAATCAATGGAGAACTTATACGTCTCAGCCAGGAAATTATTGCGGTACCATCCACTGATGTCCTTCGTATCTGCCTTAGAATAAAACTTTCCAAGCAATTGATCCCGATCCCAATCGCCTTGACCGAATTTAGTCCAATCGTCAGACTGGGATAATTCCAGCGCATCCATATCCTTGGAATACGGATAGTACACATTAAATGGATCATTCGGATCATAGTCCTCCGGCACACCCAAACCACCTTCCCAATCTTCAGGATCCATCCCTCGATCGAGCAGATCTTCCGAGTAATCGAATATGAGACCCTGTGCCATGGTGTCCATCATCGGAATGTAAGCATCAGCGGATTCCCGTTCAGCCACCGGATGATCATTCAGTGTGAAGCTCTCACGTGGTTCCATCTTGGCTTCGTGATACATTTCCATAAGATGAGCTGTTCTCTCGGGAAGAAACGCGTGCAACTGTTCCAGATACTCTGCTCGTTTCTCAGGTCTTTCAGCGAAAATAAAACCTGTCATGACTTGAGAACAGCGTTCTTCAAATGAAGCCATGAGAGAATCAGGATCTTCAATTTCAGACAATCTGGCGTTTGCTGTTCCAGTCGGCCACTCTCTTTCTATGCTGGATTCACGTTCCTCAGTTATCCCTTTAAAAACATCTTCACTAAGATAACCCGGGTCTATTAACTTACTGCCAAAGCTCTGGCCGTCATTAACAACGTAACTTGTGTATGGCAGACTATTTCCGTAACTTAACTCGTCTCCTGAGAATGCAAACCTCTGAAGCGTGGTCCCGTATATCCCATCGAAATGCTCACCAGCTCGCTCACCCCCAACGCCACTTTCCATTTCATGTGAATGACCATATCGATCTATTTTCTCCGCTGCGAACTGCTCCCAATCCAGAGTCGTGCTTCTTAACAAGTTCATTCCAGAATCCAATTGATGGTTATACGCGTCATAAGAACTTCTGGAGCTCATGAACGAATTATCTTCAATATGAACGTCTCTCGTTTTAAGGTAAGCATATTCGCTTCGGATCAGGTCTAGCTGTTTATATTGGAAGCCAACCAGTTCCATGTCCAAAATGGATTCATTAAATTCCTTGTTTCCGTAGAACATGTCCTGATCCAACGATCCATTTCGCAGTTTCACTACATCATTGATCGTCTCATGGGTATGCGCCCATCTTTCAGCTTTTACCCCCAAAAGGTTGTCATGAAGGAATGCTGACCTATCCTCTTTATTTAACTCAAGCGTTTGGATCAAATCAGCTTCATTACCGTTTTTAAACGCATGAATATGCTCATCAATAGTGGATTCTTTGGCATTTTTCAGACCGTACATGTTCTCTTCCAAATATGCATATTGCGGTTTGTCGGCGAGCAGATTCTCTTCCATATTGCCGTACTGGGGTTTGTCCGCTGAGAGTACAATCTCTGTTGTTCCATACTTCAAGTTTGTTCCACCAACAATCTCAACCGGAACATCACCGTACTTCAGATTTGTTCCGCCAACAATCTCTACAGGTATATCTCCATAAGTGAGCCCCGTCCCACCCACAGATTCCACTGGAACATCTGCATATTTCAGATTTGTACCGCCTAGTGGTAACGTGAGGTCAAGGTAACCATTTTGCGGTTTATCCGCTATAAGTTGTTCTTCAAGATTAGCAATCTTTTCAATCGTGCTATCAGTTGTCTCATGAAGGTAAGCGTCATGAGTATGCTTGTATGCAAGAATCACATCATGATCCAGTGCTGAATCCTTTTTACTCTTTATCGAATCATAGATCAGTTCGACCAAGTCAGTATCTCTGATACCTTTACCACCGTACCAACCCTCACCATGCAATTCACTCAAGCGTAACTTGACAACTTCACTCTCAATTTCATGAACTGATGCCTCTTTCACGATTCTTGTAAAATGGTTATCTTCAAGCATGAGGGATAATCTGTTCATGTTATCCGAAATGATTTCAACGTTCAATTGTCCTTTGCGCATGATTGAATGAGCCGTCAGCATATCGTCAAGATTCGCAGATTTCATTACAGTAGTGGCTAGAGATATCTCATCTTGCACCGATCCATATCGATCTACCCTAATCGCTTCAGGAGTAATATTTACCAACGTGGATTCCCAAGCTTGCCGCATACCTTCGTTAAACTCAATATCCATCGCACCTTCTCTTGCCCACGATGAACCAAGCGTATATCCAATCTCAGCTACTCCATCTCGATATTTCGAGCTGCTTATGGAATAATCCTCGCTGAGCAGCGCAGATCTCCATTCCAAAGTCGCCAGTGAGTGATCTATATCAATAGCTGCCTGACGTGGTTCAATCATGCCAATAGAATAGCTCTCATTCAAATACAACTGTCTGATCTTGGCTGTGCCTATGGAGTACTCACCACTGATTAAACCTTCTCTTATTGGATTAGTAGCCATAAGTTGTTGATCATACGAGTATCCCTCACGAGTCTTTGACGTTCCAATAGCATATTCGCTGTTCAAAAGCATCTGGCGTAAGTTCGTGCCACCCATGGTGTATTCATCATCAATTATTCCATATCGATACCGGGAAACCCCGCCCATATTAAATTCGGTATGAATCACACTCTCACGGTTCATGTTGGAACTCACGATATGATGGTCGAGAGCCATTCCGTCCCGTTTATATTTTGCGCCTATCCCGTACTCATCAAAGGTTTGTCCTCTGCGTTCAACTTGACTTCCTTCATACGCTGGGTCATCCGGGAATAATCCCCCTCCAGGATTCAGGTAACCTAATGAATCTTCAAACTCAATAATAGCCGGTCTTGCATTAAAATCTGCGCCGTAAATGACTTCCGTAATTTCGCCATGCTGATCTTCCTTTACTTTCACTCCCTCGAAAACGTCTGTCTCTAGAGTAGAATTACGTCTGTTCAGTTCAGCCGATGGAGATTCATCCTCAAGTACTGTTATGCTCAAATCTTTGGATGCTTCTGAGAGTTCCGTCCCTATATCACCAAGCTGAGATTCCTTCACACCTTCGAAATTAAAGGAAATGATGCCTGATCTGCTTCCTTCTTTATCAGCTGTTAAGATCCCACAATCGATTAACGCATCTACCCGCTCTCTAACCCCAGCCAAAAACGGTTCATCAAAATAAACCGAAGCGTCTGCATTATTCACAGCTTCCATCATCATTTCCAGGATGACTGCCGGACTGTTCTCCAAGATCTCCCCTACGATAAATTCCTCGTCCAGATATCCAGGGTATGCTTTATTCCCCAACCATCCTCCACCAACCAAATTGTCCAAAAGCTCATCCCGAATCATGGTTGGTCGGCTATTATCTCGGATGGATTGCAGGATTGTTTCCAGGTGTAGCTTTTTAGACTCTCTATGTGATACAAGTGGTTTGTCAGTCAGATGTACATACTTCTGTTCATCGTTCTTTCCATACAAATTTAGCTTTTCGAGCATGGTAGAACGTAATAATTCTTTGTCAGCCAAATGGTCCTCAGACTCAGGTAACCACAAATCATGAGCCAACGCTCTTTCTGCCGTTGTTGAACCAGCCGTATAACTTTCAAAGGATGCTTTTCTTTCTGCGCCTTCCTCGCTGTTCGGGATGAACAAATTCCTTTTTTCTGTTTTTGCAGTATGGAACTTGTCCTCAATATAGCTATCGAACTTGCTTTCCCTTTCACCAAGTGATTGCTTGTTGAGTATTTCAAGAGCCTCTGCAGTCACTCGTTTGCCTAACCTACTCTCCTTCTCTACATACCCAGGAACCTTACTGATCCTTCTGCTCTCCTGCAAATCTCTGAAAACAAAACCGTGCTCCTTACTTTCACGATAAGCCTGTTCTGCATGACGGTCCACCTCACTATGAACCACATAAATTCGTCGTGCCTTAGGACGCTTATGCTCAATATACATTTTCTCCACATAAACTCTTTGCCCCGTAGTCAAATCACCTATGACGTTCATATCTTCTGCTTGATCTCGAACAGCCCAAGGAAACTGTCGTTCCACATCCGTAATAGTCCCTATATCTCTGGATGCCAAAATGATACCGGATGCTGTAGTTGCCGGATGTTTGTCTATAATTCTGTGAGCTTGGAGCGGATGCCACAGGGTATCACTCGGACGAAAGACTAATGCATTTCGATGTTGGTCACGGCTGCTATGACTGAGATCATCATGAAAGTATAGTTGCTTGTCGACTTCTCGCGTACTTCTCATTTCGGTATGCAGAACTGTGGGGTACTGACGATCCTTCAGTTTGGCAAATACATTCTCATGATTTGTCATTTCATTCTCAATTACCCGCGTAGCCTGATTCAGTTGTGAAAGAAACATATTCTCATCGATGTCTCTAATTGCTTGAACAATTTTGCCTGTAGTCGTTCCGCCAAACGTTGCTGCTCGCATAGCTGTTCCCAGTGTCCGCATGAGTGTCAATTGTGAAGTGTTATACACTCTTTGGGCTAACGGCAACGTGCGATCAAGGTGCATATACTTTATTTCCTGAAATCGACGAATATAAGCAGTTGACATATCAGAGAGAATGGATAATTGCTGATGATCATCTACCCTTTTCCCAATCATGGTAGCTTGTTCAGCAAATGTTTCTTTATGAACATCACGTAAACCTAGCAGATCCTGATATAGAATTTCCACGTCTTGTTTGCTTACCTTCCGGGATTGAAGGCTTCTCTCCAGTTCTGTACTTCTGAAGTGGTCTTGAATGGCTTCTAACAAAAAGTCATTTTGTGCCCGGCGTCCAATGATCTTCTCCACTTTCTCGAAAACCTCTGCCACATCCATATCCGGTTTATCGTTTCGAACAGAGTGTATCAATTGTTTAATCACCAGTTCAGAGCTGTTATCTTGCTCTGCACTATCTGCATAGTCCGCAATCATCCCAAATTCACTAACCCTGAAACTGATTTTTCCAGGCTCCAGCTTATCCAGATTCTTAACAAAGTTACGAGTTAAACCCAAATTACGGACAATCTTTAGCTCTTTATCGTTATCTACGCGCCAGCCCTCTGACATATCTTCAGGAATGAATGAGTCCTTTAAACCTCCGGGTCTGTGGCCCTCATCTTGATGATCCATCTCCAAAGCTTCAATTAACGCAGACCGCTGCATTTCAAACGAAAATTCCATGACATCGCCTTGCTTGGTACCTGAGCTCGATCCTTCCATGGAACTGTGCAGAAGTCCTTCTTTATCCTGTTTAGCTTCACTTAGGACAATAAATCGTTCTTCTCCTTCCAGATCCTTGCGAATCGCTTCCACAAGTTGATGATTAAATCCATGTGAGATCGATCTTGCCATGTAAAAATCAAGCATCAGGACACTTGGATACCGGCTGTAAGGCATGTATATAAATCGATAATCCTCAGGCCTGCTTCCTGTAGTTCCGACTGTAAACAGGTAACCGTACTGAGTTGTCGTGTAATCTATAACGGTGAAATCAAACTTATTGACTACTTGACTCACGTCACTGCCCCCTTCCAACTAAAAAAAGGGAACCCCTGAGTGGAGTCTCAGAAAGTTCCCTCTCACTGAATCTATACGACTCAGCTTTGATTCAGTTTAACTTACGCCGTATAACGGACTTCCTTCAGAATAGCCACACCCATACGTTGGTTGGCAGACAGATTCATGAAATTCTGCGCTGTATCGGTATCGAAGTAACGATACACTTCTTGGTCCCAGGACTTGCCTTCCACATCAATAATTAACTCATCCAGGTGAAGGATATTATGCTTCGTAACCGCGATGCAGTTATCGAATTGACCGCGGTAGCCCTCGTAAGGGTGAACCACGTAGATCGGAGACAAGTGATATTTGGATGTCCATTTGGACGCCTGGAAGCCTTGAGGCTCCAGTTCCAACCCCGTATCCCCCAATTCCGGATCTTGATAAGCTTTCCCCTTCGGTGGAGCTTGAGTAATAAAGGAAGGATAGTGCTGCTGGAATTCAATACCTGATTTGGTTTTCAACATCTGAAGTGTGTTGTTACCTGCAGAAGTATATTGACCGTAGTAATACGTTCCTGTTGTTGCAATCTGAGAGATATCTGGTTCTTCGATTACTGCTCCAGCTGTCAGCATTACATTTCCGTCTACGTCATTCAGGTTGTATTTGAACGGTTTCAATGCACCTGCATACAGGAAGGATTTTTTGTAATCAAGGAAGTTTACTGCTGGGTCCGCAACGAGAACCATCGCCAAACGATTGTTCATGACATTTACATACATGTATACAGGTTTTTCTTTATTCCGATCCGTTGGTGTATAGTTTTCCAGTGCCCATTGGTAGAGTACCGGATGTCCTGTTAGCTTGAATGTAGGGCGAGTGGTAACTGGTAGTGTAGTTGGTTCGCTGCCTTCCAATCCTTCAAGCAGCTGAACAGTCAACGTACTATGCTCCTCATAGGCTGGAACTGGTGCAACGACGCGTGGTACCAGAGCATGATTAATGAAACTAACATAGAAATGTTTAGTAATCGGTGTTGCTTGTGTTCCAATGGTCATGATCCCGCGAAGAATAAGTTCCTGAATACGGTCACTACTGTCCTTTTCTTCGTAAAATACTTCCCACAGATTTTGTTCCTGAGACTCGCCTGCAGTGGATTCAAATGGGAAACTCTTAAACCCTGTAACTTCCTCTTTCAGTTTTGTCAACACGTCCTGTGAAGTAGTGATTGTTTCTACATATTTAAAATTTGCCATTATGTAATCCTCCTTATTTTATCTCTTTCAAAAATGCAATCGTAATTACATCTGGTGATGGGGAATGCTTGAATAGATTCAACGGACTCTTGATACTGAAAAACTTGTAAACCTCTGTCCACGTACCCAACGCAGGTTTGGAAGGATCTTTCAGAATTTCTGTATCTACGATTAATTCATCGCGATTGACCAAATTATGGTCGTATATCGCAACTACACCGTCCATATAACCCCGATATCCTTCTGCCTGATGCACAAGGTAGATTGGGCTTGCGTGATACTTTCCTGTCCAGAGAGATTTCTGGAACCCATCCGTATCTACAATCAATTTCGAGAGGCCCGGGGGAAGTTTACCCACAGAAGGATAGTTCGGAAGATGCGAAATAAATGCCGGGTAATACCGCTGGAACAAGACATTACTGCGTGTCTTCAACATGGACATGGAGTCCATACCATTTGAAGTGTACTCACCGTATTTGGCATAGATATCCGGATTAAGATCCGTGAGAATATCATTTTTCGTATAACCTGTCATATCTGTTCGCAGATCACCCATGCCAACGGTGACACCAAAGTTTCCTCCATGGTCGTAATCATTGAACGGAACGATCTTGCCTATGTATCCAAAACTGCGGTAATAGCTATGAATATTCGGAGAAGGATCACCTTCCAGAACAAGAACTACTCGATCATTGTTTACCGATAAAGTGTAAGCTACCAGGTAATCCGGTCTGCGTTTTTTGTTAGGCAACCATGACGTGGTAGAATGTCGTCCGTGGAAAAATCGAGCTGCCGGGCTTACGATCTCTGTCTTGCCGTCATAATCCAGCTTCCACTTCGTGGATGGTGGGATGAAAGGTTTAATGGCTGATGAATCATTCCATGTCAAATACATATAATGTGCCTTCAATTGGTCAATGACTGTAGGTGCTTTCCCAATCGTAATGGTTGCAGGATCACAGATCCCATCATACGTTTCGCTCTGGCTTCCTTGAGCAACTTTCCCCTCGAAACCTTTTCCATAGTAGATGTTAATGTAATTCCAGTCATGGGCTGGCTGCTCAAACATGACATAATAATCACGAACTTGAATCCCTGTGGGAACCGTAGGCGTTGCTTTCACTACTGTCTGAGCAGTTACATTGTTCAGTATATCAGCTGTATAGAATAGTTCATCAAATTTGTAAAGTTGCTTTACAGGTTCATAAAAACTATCAACAATTGCTCCCCACGCCCAATACGGACTCCTGTCATAATAATTATCTGGTCTTGAAAAGTTGTATTGAAACTTTCCTTTCGGTGCAAGCTTGATTGCGTATGCCCAATCAGTTGGCATTTCTGTAACAATCTCAAACTGGTTCCACTCTTTTGATGGCTTTGTTGTTCCATCGAGTTTTCCAATTACCTGACGCACCAGATACGCTCTGTACCCGTCTGGAACTGAATTATCTAAAACAACGGTTACCAAGCAGCCAGGAACATCAACATATTTTGTTTCATTTGTCTGAGTGTCTTGGTAATTAAATTGTAAAACCTGAATTTTACGTCCTGTCTTATAATTGCCGTAAGTTTTTCCGATGTTTGCTGTGCCTGGTTGAGTCATGCCTTCCACTGCTTCGTCAAAATAGGTTTGCCTTACTTCCCATAAACATCCATCCGCATCTAGAGCAGAGTCTCCTGTGTAACTTTTGGCTTCCGTCCAATCCGGAATTTTGTATACTTCATACTGATTTCCATCCGAATGGGTGTACATGCCAACAATTCCTTTGTGATAACTTTTACTGTAGGTCACCCACTCAGCTCCGCTAGATTCGTAGACTTTCTCCCAGCGATTGGCGTCAAACCCGCCCTCTACTTTGGGAATATCAGCACCTACGATTTCATCGGCCAGCGTGTTAATTAGTTTTTGTGCTTCCGACTCTCCGTCAATATAAGCGGCAAAGTTCGTCTGCGGTTTTTGCAGTGCCATCGTCACCCTCCTTATCTCAAAAATTTGATGTTGTACCAGACCGACTTGGCTTCAGCCACCGCGTTAAAAAAGTCAAACGTGATGGTCGTTCCCGCCGGAATCGGGTAGACAATTCCGAAACTGTTACCCATGGAAACCGACTCGGGAAGTTCCTTCGTATAGATGGTACGACATACCTTCTCCGTCCCGATCATCAGCTCCCAGTAATCGCCGACACAGTAGTGGCTCGCAGCAAATGCAATGCTCAGAAACTCTGTGTCATACGCCAAGGTGAACGTATCAGACTTGGTGGTCTTGGCCGCCGGAATGTCCAACATCTGTCCCCGAATGAACGGGATCGTCTTTTTACTGAAGTGTGGGTACGGCAGCTCGCGCACTTTGTCGATGACGCCACCCGCGATGTAAGATACATTAAATGCCATGGAACCACCTCCTACATGTTATATACGACTTACGCTCGTTCCAGTTAAGCGTCCTTCGTCATCATAATTTAGACCAATATTGTAAGTGAACATGGACTCTCCACTCGGATCATATGTACGGGCCGTCACCTGCGTTAACCTGAAATACTTGTAATAATCATAATCCGGGTGGGAATAGCCCACTCCGGAAGGAAAGTCTTCCTCATCCTCTGAGCCAAACTTCATCCAGATCGAAACCTTCCATGCCGATTCATACAAGAGGTCTGCTCCAGTCACCCTGTCCGGGTCCTGTATGTGCTCCCGATATAATGTAACGGAAGGTTCACCTTCAAGGGGAAAAACATTCGAATTGGAGATACTGCTATATTTGCGAAGCTCCCGGTGGATTAGATCCAGCACGGGAAATACAATATTTTCATTCACAATGCCGGCCATTACACCATCACTCCCTTTCTTGCCCACATCATATCAATGACCTGTAACATGCCACGGTCAACCGAATAACTGGTTTTAATACTTTTAATCGTATATACAGCTCGTGTGGTGGTCGTTTTATCCGTCACAATGACGTTGTCGAGCAGATCAAGCGCAGGATTCGCAGGAATGGACACCTGTAGCGTACGGCACATCCGTTTCATATCAAAAAAAGCTCGTTCTGCCACCTGTCTCTTGGCTTCAACCGTCTTCGCCCAAGGAACGGCCAGCACCATGGTTCGGATTTCTCCTTTGAGTTCGAGTAAAATCTCCTTGTCTACGAAACTGCTCTGACTATCATTCGAGTCGATAACAACAATGTGGCTTCTTCCTCTGGACCAATCCGTGGATTTGGTAATGGAGATCAGATTGTCATTCTCGGAAAACTCTGCCACGACCGGTTTGTCATAATTCAGGCGCTCCAGTCGGTACGTACCATAACGGTCACAATAGCTTCGATAGGGAATCTCCGAGATCACCTCCTGAACAGCTTCCGTAACTTTGGCAGACCATTGCTCAAACGTCCTGCCATACTCCTCAATAAATGGATTAAGCCATCCGTTCGGTGTCAGCACAGTGCTTGCGTCCTTGACTTCAAACTCACCTTCCTGACCCGGTACGGGGACAATGACCCTGCCCGTCTTTTGATTCACTTCAATCAGATAGGTCTCGTCAATCACGTAGTCAGGATAAGAGCGATCCTCACTGGTTGCCCGCCAACCCACCATACCCGCATGTTTAACCAGATCTAGTACAACCGTTGATTTGACCCAAGCCGGCTTTTCAAATTCTACAGGCTGAGCTGGTGTTGGTGTAACTTCCGGGGTGGAGGTTGCTGTAATGTTCCAGCTTGCCGGATCTGCGAGCATCTCCTGATAATAGGTCCATACCTTGTCCACCCAATTCTCCCGATCTTGACTCCAGGTCATGGGAGCAATGTCTCCACCATTGTGGAAATAAAGTACATCGGCTTTTGAAGTCACTTTTTTACCTCTGGAAGCTAGTGCTTTGGACATCCGTTCTGCTCCGCGCTTCATTTGCTCCTGAATTCCCTTGTAAAGGGGATTGCACTCGCTTTTACTAGGACAGCCATATCCAAGAATAAAGCTACCGTTCTCATCTTTACCCTTCCCCTGTGTTCCGAGAACGGTCTCGTGCCTGCATATCGCAAGCAAAAACTTATGATCAGGCACACCATACGCTGCAGCTTGGGCCTGTGCAGCCTGAATTATGGATGATGTCCGGTCCGTGCCAACTGCTGCAGGCGGCACCGGATCTGGCACATTATCAATCTCTTCTACCTCTGGATAGGCTTTTTTCTCGGAAATGACTTTCTCGATAATGCGCTTGTACATATCTCGGGCCGTAATCTCCAGCGTGGAGCCTTCGCCATTGATGTCCACCTTGTCAATCAGTCCCGTAAATACCCGCATCATGTGCTGACCATATCCCATATATATGCGTATCGGTGTATTTTCACTCAGAACCCCGATATGGAATCCGTTTGCAAAATAAGACCATGGAGACGGTACACCACCAAGCTCGGGAAAATGAGCAGGATTATAATCCGGAGAGAAGAATCCTCTTGGATTGGAGATGGTCAGCCGTGCTTCCCGGGCTTCAGAATCAAACTGATCATCGATTTCGGCACTAATGATATTGGGAAGAACCTGCGTGTCCATATAGACAAAAGACCCGACCTGAATAACATCCGTCTCTGTCCTTCTATTATTAATAAAATCTCCGTAGCTGTTGGTTTGATAATATCCTTTAGATGGATCGAGCCCTTCTTCACTCTTTTGATTCTTCAACGGAGCAGGCACCAACTCTTGTATGCGAATATAATCAATGGCGAATTTTTTATACTTCTTACTTGAAGCAGGAACAGACCCGGTTGGGACAGTGGAGTTTTGTTTGCCCCCATACGTCACCTTAATCTTGATACTCTTGGCTTTTGCAGGGATCACAATATTATTCAATTCCGTCAGTTTGGTCAGATCATAGGCCCCGTTAAACTTATTGACATAGGCATACGTTTTACCATCGATCACCACGGCGAAAGAATCCCCTTCCGCATCACTAAAATTAGTCCCCATTCCAATACTAAGCAGCCCTTGTGTAGGCATACTCAGTTTTGTCACGTTAATCTCAAATTCAGCTACGGCAGCTTTGCCTTCAAAGGTGTATAGCAACTTGCCTCCTGAATCAAACATAGTCCAACCCGATTCAATCTTGGCATAATCCGAAAATTTCAATCCGGTTGTATAAACGTTTTTCTCATGCCAGTTTCGCTTGTCGAACTTCTCATTCAGTTTGATCTCTCCAGGATATCCTTCGACCTGAACCGGCTTTATATCAGTAAATGTTGTTTTCGCATTTCCGTGCAACTTGCGCTGTCCCTTGAAATACAATTGAGGATTAACTGCCTTACCACCTTCTCCAGTTCTGGTTGTTGGATTGACTCCTTCCCAAATTTCAAAATGTAGATGTCGTCCCTTGCCCGCCGCACGTTCAGCCGCGGACACCTTATGACCACCCGTATATACGCCACCCGTATTGCCTAGTGTTCCAATGACAGCCCCTTGAGCTACCTCATCATCCACCGAACAGAGAATTTCTTTCAGATGAAAATATTTGGTGATAACACCATTATCATGTCTTATATTTACGGCATTACCGGCACCTTCTGTTTTATTCAAGGATGTTCGGACTACTTTTCCAGCCCATGCAGCCAAAATCGGCGTTCCAATCTCATCAAACAAATCAATACCTTTATGAATTCTTGTACCTTTATCACGAGGAGAGCCAAAATTATCTGTAACTGTAATACTATCAATCGTTTTACCCTTAACCGGAAAAAAAATCTCCTGAGCATTCGCTTGAGTCGAACCGTTATACATACCATTACTCGACTCATCCACCCAAACGGATTCTGTACTGATGATGGGTACCTGCTCGGTTACGATATGCCTGAACTCTTCTGTCCGTCCCGGGATAAATGCCAGCCGATCTACTTCGACCCGGATATTGGGAAGCGCTCCTTCCCCCAGCTTCAGACGCTGGGATAGCACATTCATAACCTCATCCGAAATTGGAATCATATTGTAATCTCCCCCTTACTTGAATCGCTCGATGGTCCATTTCATGAATCGGTCCAGGAAAGCTGCGGCTTCAGCCCGTGTCATAGCGGAATTTCCAAGGAACCATATCTCTTCCTCGTCCGTACCACCTACAGGTCTTCCCATATCCGTGACTTCCGCTGCACCATCCACCTTTTTCTTGATAGGAATGCCATTAATTAGTGGATCATTGTTCGCAAATGTTTCGTCTTCCATTTCCGAGACGGCTATTTTCCAGAAAGCGTCTTTGGACTGCTCTACCCGCTCACCTTTGGTTTGATAATAAATGGCTGAAGCTTTGCCGATATCTGCAAACCTCTCGCTCAAATCTTTGAGATAATAGAATGTCACTTCGTCGCCTTCTGAAAAAGGTTGATTAAATACAACCGTGTGGTTGTCAATTTCCGAATAAGCCGGTGTTTCTGGGACGTTATCTTTTTTTTCGTCTTTAAATTTCACTGTAATTTTAAGTTTCTTTTTACCTGCCGGATAATTGCCATTAAGCCTAAACACCCGTTGACCCTGAAATGCCGTAATAGGCTGATTAATCTCCGTCGTTGGTGCTTCCATGTCCGTAAATCTGGCATAGAACACTTTGCGCAACTTGTTAATCAGATGAAATGCTTCTCCCCGCTGTATAATGGCATTAGGAAAGAAACAATTGTTGTAGGCCGGTTTGAGTGTTGTCGCTTTGATATCTTCACTCTTGAATTTGTTATTCTTCGTCCAATAATTGAACTTGCAAGTGACACCGTTCAGATTAAAAGGAAGAAACACCGATCCCCCTGGGCTGACACAATATACATCCGTTCGGTAACCAATAGCCTTTGTTGCAATTTTGGTTACCGCCGCGGCATCGCCCATGGTATCACCCCATACCTCGGAAGGAATACTGAGTCTGCGAAGCGGTTGGCCTGCTGCATACAAATATTCCTGATGATTACGACTGAATGGATCGTAGAAATAGGTCGTCGCTGCACTAAGTTCAGCTCTGGGCAGATCTCCAGTCCAGGACACGGGCGGCCTTTTCCAAGCACTGTCCAGCAACGGTTCACCATAACTACAGAAGGACACCACTTGTCCTGCTGTCACACCGGTATACAACTCTACATGGGTTAATCCCTTACTATTGGTTTCAGCCGTTTGGTAGATCGTTTGAACACCATCAATAAACACATACAGTGGATTGTCATCTGTTGGTTTAATCAGCACAGGCAGACTAAATGAGGTTTGCCCCGCTTTCCCTTTGATTTCTTCATATACAAAAGGCTTGCCTTCCTCAAACTTGTTATAGTTGATTCCTGCCACAAAGACTTCACCATCTTCCAAAACCATATTCGTGGCTTCCATAACATCGTTATAGAACCAGTCCCCTTCGTTTACATCAACCCATTTTCGTATGATAAACACCTCCTATCTTTAGAATAGACAGAAAAGAGAGTAGGTCACCCTACTCTCGAATTGTTCGTTCCAGCAAACGCTTAGTACGCATCAGGAAAGTAACAAACTCTGCTCTGGTTATGAAGTTTTCCGGTCTGAAATATAGAATGGGTGTGCCATCCAATTGTGTTACAACCGTCAGTCCCAAATCAGCCAAGCGTTCAATGGAATCTCTTGCCCAGTGGTCCTTCCCTTCTGTCGTCTGTAAATCCTGAAACTGTATCGCACTCTTACGGTCATATCCATCTTTTTTGATAAGGGTCATGGTCAATTCGACCTTGTACCCCTTCTGATCCTTATCCATCGTATCCTGATGGTAGAAAATAGGGTCAACTTTGATGGACTCTACAACACCAACATAGATATTACCCTTCTCATCATAAAATTTGTGTGTCCAGCCTACGTACATCGCGTAGTCGTGATAGGATTTCTTATCCTTAAACAAGATGTTAATGATGGCCTTGTACGAAGACACGCCCATCTGATGAAAATGTGAGGGAGCATTAATCATTTTAATTTCCCTCACTTGCGGATTGGGCGAAGGTGAAGAGTACGGATCAATAATTCTTCCGTTCACTGGCTCGAACTTCATGCCTGTATCTACATACAGCTTTCTTTTATACCGGTCATTAACTAAGCCAAACGGATTTTGCTGAGTCATATCAGATGCCCTCCTAACCTATTTTATCTGGGGATATGATTGCTTCCCATTCTTGCACCTACATTGCTGGCCATTCGGTTTGCAATACCAGGACTGTTCTGCCGTAGTGTCTTGTCCAACGTAGATGTAAGTCTCTCCACATCTTTTGTGCTGCCTGTCATATTATCGATGTTCACATGAACCGTGACATCACCTGAGCCAACCATCACACTTTTATGTGTATTGTTCGTCGTCATGTAATCAAAGTAATCCATGACCTTAAGACCTGCTGGAATGTTGAATGAAGAAATCGGTTTATCCATTTTTTTGCTAATTTCATACAAATTTTTGGACTGTTCTACACCCAATGCCTGGATTTGTTTAAAAATCTGCATATATTCATCCGAGCCCGGTTTAAACACACCACTATTCAACAGATTCTTCCAATCTTGCTTGATCGAACTTATTTGTGAGTTCATTTCAGATGCACGCGATTTGTTCAATGCAATTAATTCTGGTGCATCTTCCTTACCTCCATTAGCCGCCAGGAGATCATACATTCGTTTATCATAATCCAACTGCGTCAACTCAAACTGATCATTCATCTTGCGTCTAAGCTCATCAATTTGGCTGTTTTTGACACCATTCAGTTCAAGCTCTGATTGTGCCTTCTGCTGTTTCTTCTCATTGATCTCCAGGCCCAGTTCATCTTTATCCTTACCTTCAGCCATCTTGTCGTACGTCTTCTGTAAACTTGCAATAGCCTTATCGAAGAACTTGATATTCTCTTGCAAATATTTCTCCATTAGCGCGCGCATCTGACCAGAATCTTCGCGAACACCACTAATCAATAGACGGGATCGAGTGACTTGGTAATTGGTTTCGTTATCACTTGTCGATTTGTTAAGCTGCCGATTAATCTTGGCGATCATTTCATCAATACCATTGCTCTGTGGCTGAGGCGTATAGCCGTTAGCAATGGTACCTATTCCGCCCACAGCAGGAATATACTGCATTTGAGGTTGAATGTATTGTATCTGCGGTTGTTGTTGTTTGTTGTCCCCAGGCGGTTTTCCAGACTCTTTATCCATTTGAATCTGGGCTTCTTTTTTCTCCTGCTTGTAGTTGTATTCCTTGCCCAGTTTCTTCTCAACTGCATCTCCGCCATCTTCACTCCAAACCGCCTTAAATCCCTTCCAGTAGTCCCCGAACTTGTTATTCGTTGCATTGTTACCAAATAGGCTGCTGATTCCTCCCTTAACAACTGCATCCATTCCAAGGTTAAGGCCTTTCCACACTTTACCTACAACTGAAGACTGCTCCATATCTTTAAAATCCTTGGCCAGTTCCTCTTTATTTGTTGCACGAATACTTTGCTTCTCCGCTTCTGACTTACCCATATTACTCAGCGGATCAACAAGACCGGACACTACATCCACAGCAGTCATGGCAGCCCCAAGATAAGGAACGGCTTTTAGGGGTTTCAGTATAGACTTACCGAACTTGCCGAGCTTTGCTAATTTCCCTGGAATGTCTCCTTTTTTCTTACGCTCGCTTGTAATATCACGTTGGGTAAGGATATCTCCAGGGGTTCCATCAGGTTTATCTGGACCTCTTAGTACGTTCCCGTCCTTGTCACGAATAGGTGCATGACCGTTAAAAAATGCTTTTTTACTACCGACTTCTTTCATATCTTCGAATCTCTGTTTGATCCCTCGTCGCTTCGGCTTGTCCTTCTTCTTCTTGTCTGAACCAAAATCCATAACTTCCTCAATCTTTGATTTAGCCATATCCTTAATTACGTCATTGATAAAATCTTGATGTCTCTCTAAAAAAGGCTTGTTTGCTGAGTCTTCCTTGTCATCCTTAACAGGGGATCCAGGGGATCCAGGGGATCCAACACTTCCTGCACCTTGAGTAACTAACAATCCTCCTGGACCACTCATCATACTCGCGAGTTGAACCTGTTCAAGTTCCTTCAGTTTGGATATGTATGCTGTAGCATCGATCATGCCTTGTCTAAAAGAAGCATTTAACTCATTGACTTCGGTTCTCAATGTGGAGAGAGCGTCATTCAATAGAGTTGACTGTTTACGCAGCTTCTGGATCTCGGATTCGTAGCGCTGAACATCGGTTGAACCGTATGTAAACTCAGCATTAAGGAAATACAACTTGTTTCGTAGTTCAACTGCATCCAGGTCCATATCATCCATCGCCATCATCAAAACTCTAGCTTGGTGTTCAAGTTGCATCATTGCTCTACTCGTGTCATCCAGCTCTCGCCCAAGAAACTCAAGACTTCGCTTCGTCTTTGCAATCTGAATATCGAGTGAATGCATTTCTTCTCGCAACAGAAGAAGTTCTCGACTATACGTTTTGACTCGCTTCTCAGCTTCGTCACGTTTTTCTGCATGAATGGGAGAAGCCGCTGTATCCCCATTTTGTATAGCCTGATTGTACATTTTATGTTGATGATCTCGGTTAGTCCGTGCCTGAAGTACATCATCTTGCTTGGAGGCGGCCCTACTTTGAATTTCTGTTCTGCGATGTTCCAGCGTCTGCAGACGACTCTGCTGTCTGCCCATTTCTTGCGCTACACCAGCACGTTGCACATCCGTGACTCGAAGTGGCTCGGGAACATCGCTCCCCGTATTTTCGACTTTCCCTGGATCCGCATTTGTAGCACTGTATCGCTTCTGATCGCCTTCATTCATCACTTCACCGAACTTATCCCACGCAACCTGAACTCCGACTTCATCCATAATTCGGTTAAGCACTTCCATATGATCAACAATGCCACCCGTACGATCTCCAATTAACCGCATGACTGCGATAAGATAATCGCCCAGCTCGGCAAATTCCTCTTTCAACCCTTGCATCGCCTCATGTGTTGCAATCTGAAATGCGATTTCGATCTCTCGTTGTCGGAATTGAAGGTTGTCTCTGCTTCCAGTGCGCTGATGGACCGACGCGTTTGCATCCGTAGCCTTCAATTGTTCAGCAAGAAGATCGAATCTAACTCGATTCGATGCAAAGCCCTGCTGAGGATGATCTCCTTTTGACTGAACCAACAATCCAGCCTTGCTAATCCAGTTGGCTAATGCATCCTCTTGTGCAAGCGTTCCATCAGGGTTACCAGCCATTGGAAGGGTCTGACGCATCATATCCATCAAGTCCTGAATGCCAACATCCAACATCGTTGAAGCTCTGATCATCATGTCTGTGACTTGGGACAGATCAAAGCTACTGCTTCCCCATGCCGGAGTAACAGCTTCCAGACCTGTTGCCGTCTGTTCTACATCCATATTGCCCACTGAATGCAGCTTGGCTACTTCTTCAGCAAACGCGACAGCTTCAGATGAATGATCATAATTACGAGAACCAATACGATAGGCAAGACCTACATCTTCCTGATCCATACCATGTTTCAGTGCAATTCGTTGCAGATTTTTGACCGTTCCGGTTTGTGTGAATTTCCCACTGCCATTTGTAGTCCCAGACGATCTAAGCTCCAAATTTTGGTCGGCCCGGCTTATCTGTTGATCCATCTGCTGCGACGAGTCAAGGGATTTCTTAAGTAATGTTGTTGAATACCCCTTGGTTTCACCTGCTGAAATATATTTCATCGTATTCATCACGGAGTCTATCAACCCCTGTGAGCCAGCTGCAGATACATCCTTCATTTCACTGAACGCTCCACGATAAAAGTGCTCCAAATCGGTCGTCAGTGTTTCAATCATTTGCGACTGCATATCACTTCTGATTGTCTCCACTCGTCTAATCAGTGTGCTAACGCCTGAAGGGGAACTCTCTTTCAGTACTGCGTTTTGTCCAGTTAATTGATCCTTATCCGTTAATATTTCTTGTGTTAAGGAATGTTTATCTCCTTGTCCTTCTGTTTCAGTCAAAAGAATCACCGCCTTTATGCATAAATCCCGTTCTACCTTCATTTAGGCAAAACGGGATATCTCTCTCTTATCCTCCGAGCGCTTGTGCAAGCATACCGATATCATCTTCTGATATCTCTGCGTAATCCTCGTCATTGAAGGTTCTTTTACGTCTGACGGTCCCATCTTCTTCGACTTCCTCGCCCCCACCGCCACCGAACATGCGAAGAGGTGCTGTCATAAGCTCAACCTCAAATTGAATATATTTCTCGGCTGACTTGCACAGCTCCGCAACCTGAGGGAGTGTGTACTCCCAAATCTCCCACTTGTTCAGCCCACAGTGTTTATGGAGGGTGAAGAAGATTTCTCCCCAGTGAACAGGTTCCTGTGTTTCCGTATCACGGATTTCGGTTCCCTCCAAAGACTCCCCCTCGGTGCGTTCTACTTTTTTAAACCATTGAGTCCAATGAGCATATCAATGACTTTGCGAGCTGTGTTCAGATCAAGGTACTCATCCAGATACTCTCGATTGATGGTATACTCACCATGCTCATCTTTGGTCACGATATGTGGATAGTTTTTGAATGCCATTGCCAATACATCAAATAAATCCTGCTGCCGCTTTTCATCCAGTTCATCATTCTCAGTCGGAATGAAGTTAAGAATAATGGCATCGATATTCACCGTTTTTAGCAACTTCATCAGACGGCGGGCATCCTTCAGGTTACATGGCGGAATACGATATTTCCGTCGATCCCTCAGCGTAATAATCTCATCATCTTCAAAGAATGCACGCTCAGCAGCTTCCACTTCCTCCGGAGTCACCCGTTTGTTTTCCGGATCATCTTTGATTCGTTTCGCCGCTTCCTCATTCAGCTTTTCCGCAAGCTCACGCTCGGCTTTTTCTTGTTCTGTTTCCATGAATTTAAAGACCTCCTCAGGACATTCTCCCCCATATAATAAAAAACCTGGCAAGGCAAGGCTCTGTGAAGGGGAGGACACAGATGCCGTTTGATACCTTGCCAGGAGCAATCAACTTTATTTAGATATTAGATCTTGCTTGGTGCGCTGAAGCGTTTGATACTGCCGATTTTTCCATCAGCACGTTCAGGGTCAAGAATCTGCAAAGAGATTGCAGATGCAGAAGCGGCAGCGCGCTGGGCATTGATGCTGAATGTACCTTTTGCACGGCACATGTACAGCTCGGTTTCAACACCTGCATACGAACCATCTTTTTGCTGGAACGTCCCGTGATGAACGACAGAGATTGGGAATGGTACTTCGTCAACCAACAGATCAACCATGTCTACAATTTGATCTCGCTTGTAGTTCAACACAATCTCTTTACCGATATGGAACGCATTCAGGATGACTACACCGTTCGCTTCGTCGTAGAAGAACGCATTGGGTTCCACGGCTGTTCCTTTAGTAGTGAGTTGTTTCAGCAACGTGTTGGAATCTTTGAGACGAACCGTAATGTCACCGTTACTTCCATAGATATCACTTACATGCTTCGGTTTGGCTTCCGCAAATCCAGAATTGGAAACGCCTGCAGCCACTGTAGACTGCTCATTCAGCACCCATACATAAGACTTCACTTGCTCTTGTACCGTTGAACCCATCATCAGCTGGATCGCATCCAGATCGAATTTAGCATCTGTTGCCGATACTTCGATCGATTTCGACTTCACCAGTACATCAATGGCGAACAGACCGTCACCACCAAAGATGTCCTCAAGCTCCACGTTAAGGTCAATTTTCAGATCTTGCAGGGTGCCCAGGGTAACTACCTCAATTTCGCCCATCGGATCTTTTGGAAGGCGTTTAGCCATAAACGTACCTACACCTTTGATAATCATTTTTTTAGCCATTGAACAGTCCACTCCTTAGGATAGTATGTATTTTTAGCTACGGAGACTTGCTTAAGCCGGGATCAGGTTAAAGGACTTGATGATCGGGAGATCCATTTCGTTTAACCCGTCTGGCTGTTCGCCGTCTCTGCTTTTTATAGTGTAGAACGCTATCTTCAATCCCTAACGATAATGTAAACGAAATATATTGAAGCACGATTAGCCCCGTCATCTTTGCAAAAGGAAAGGTCTATATACGATCAAAGAAAAGACCCCTACATTAGAGGGGCCATTCTGTTTGGCAAAGCATCTATAATTTGCGCTACCTGTTCTGCACGTTCCTTGATCTCAAATTCATCGGCAGTAACCAGATGAACATGCGAGCAATATTTGCCATGCTCATAGATTCTCTCGGGTGTAATGAAGACAACGTCAGCAACAGCTTCCATCTTGTGTTTGTGCTTCTCGTACTGATCCGGATCAGTCAACGAATCAAATACGACTAGATCAGGATATGCTGTCTCGACAGAACTTGCCAGCCGGCTATCGTTCACCCAGTAGATCACGCGATCACCCTGAAACAGCGTACGGACATTCTGGCCCACACGGGCTACGACAAAGTTTGGAAGCTCCGGATATGGATACTCCAAGGCATCAACCTGATAGAACTCATCACTGGAGTTGATATATATTACATTGTAGCCTACTTCCGCGAGTGCTTTTAACAGCCGTTGTGGTCGACGCCCGAATCGTTCACTATGGAAATCGATCGCAGGCAGATATACAATCGTTGTATCCGTGTTTGGGGTGTATGTCGTAACATTGAACTCCGTCGCGTCAATCTCTATTTCTTCAAGCTCAATTGTCGGTGTAGTCGATTGGCTACCAAACATTCGTTTAAATATCTTTTTCATTTTTCATACCTCCTATGACCTGATTAATCATCTTCACGGCATCCATTGCCCTGCCATCCCAACTATTAGACTTAGCCACCCTTACTCTTGCCGCAATTTTGGAAGCACTATTCTCACGAATCGCTTTCTCCAACATCAATCCACAATTATGCTGATTCATAAAGTAAGTTACATCGCTGTACTTATGAACAATTTCCTCCATACGCGTTGTCAACACAGGTTTGCCCGCAGACAAATATTCATAATACTTGATCGGATCGCAGCCACGGATCATCTCTGTCAACTTAAATGGCACGATACAAACATCGAATTGAGCAATGTAGGCGGGAAGCACTTTATAATCTTTGTGCGGAAGACAAGTCACATTGGGATGCACAATATTTTTTTGATAGAGGGCATTGTTTCCAATCAAAACAACACGATAACCTTTATCTGCAATAGCGGTAATCAGCGAATAATCCACCCACGATGCCATTGCACCGTGGAAACCCACAATCTTTTGCCCATCATGAACATCGGGGAAGTCGGCCGGTTTGGGCAGAATTGTCCGCGCTTTCTCAAAATGTTGGTAATCTGCCCCGTTAGGGCACATAAAGATTGGTTTGCCGTCATGTTTATGTGCCTCGTACATCACCTTCGCAGTCGTCGCAATAAGATCTGCACGGTCAAAACATTTCGGGATGTAGGATTTCCACACAGCAAACTCATCAGCCGAATTATCAAGGTAATCAAATACGGTAAAATCAAACTTCCGTCCATCCGAATAATTGTACTGACCTGGATTCGAGAACCAGAGTACCTTCTTTCCTTTCACCAGGTGATCGTAGTTCACACCTTTCTGCACAAGGAACAGATTCTCATTTAACTTTTCAATCGGGCGGGTCTGCTTTCTGTACGTTTCTTCATTGATAAATATAGCCCGTATACCTGGAATATTAGAGAAGGCGGTCATCAATTGCTGCGGACGTTGGAACAAGAGGTTCCAGTCAAGTGCAGGCGGGTAAACAATGGTCATTTCTATTCTTTCAAAAACCGGATTTTCTCGTTGTTTTCTACGAAGCAGCCAATTGAGCAATCAACTCCACCCCTTCCGCATAGGCATGAACGGGACGCAACCGAGTATCTACAAACAATTGAAATCCCAATCTTCTAGCTTGCTCACAGAATGGTGTATCTTCACCTGTTGGATGGGAACCATAACGAACCCCAGCTTCGATCACTTCACGCTTAATCAAATATACGGCACCTGTCAGTTCTACCGGGAACAAACCCGCTTTGAATTCAGGTATATGTTTTCCGCCGCTCATTGCATTATGAGCCTTCAATTTTGGGTGATTCCGTATAAGCATTGCGCATATATCTTTGTCATTATCCATTAACTGCCGTAGGCTACCCTCAGGAATGATGATATCCGTATCAATTGAGAACAGATAATCACAGTCCGATTTCAGAAACTCATCTAGAAGCATATTCCTCAACAACGCCAGGTTGTGATAGGAATATTGTCCACGTATATGACCATATGTTCTCCCCAGATTATGAGTCAGATAAGGAATCTGATGACAATCAAGGATATGCTCAGTCTGATCTTCACTATCATTCAGGATGTACATATAATGCTTCTGCACTGCTTGTTGCTCAAGTGATTGCAAGTGCCGTTCCATAATCCAAGCCCGATTACGTACAGGACTACCTATAAATACGTTTTTCACAGTCCATCCCCTCTCCCTTTTTACATAGTCTAGACTGTTGCTCAATAACCTTCGCACATTGAACCAAAAAGGAGTGATTCCTCAAAAGAAGAGAGAGAACGAAGCATTTTTCCTATTCTAGTACAGAAGGAGTTGATGAATATGTATACCAAAGAAACCATTATTCACACATGGGAAGAAGGTGACAGGCATGCTGGGGAGTGTAGAACTAATCCACAACTGGTTCCAAATGGCCTCTGATGGAGAAGCCCATGCTTCTGTTCGATTTGGGGATGCTTCCAACACCATTCTGGCCCACGATACCGTTCTGACTATGGATTTCATCAAGTCTCATTACGGCTGGTTGAACGACCCTACCTATTGCGGGATAACCTTACCCAATGCAAGTGCGAGAGAAATTATCGTACACTGCCTGCGAAAAGCGGATTACGTCGGACATCTGATCCAGACAGATCACTGGTATTTCAAGCCGTTATTCGATATGTGCCTTGAATATTACAAAGTTGAGCCCAGAGAGACCTTCTATGCTTTTGAGAATAATTACATCGCCCGATTCAAGTTATTCTACGAAACATTCAAGACCATGCCTATTCTGATCTGCGGAGCCAAGGCCGAGCAATATCGAGAAGTTCTGGAGCGGAGATACGGGTGGACAAGCATCGTAGGAACGGTGGACTGCCCCTCGTGGTCTCATGTGAGCACAGCATCCAAACAAATGGAACATATCTACCAACAGACACCGTGGAAGCTTGCTTTGGTGTGTGCAGGTGCACCCGGCAAGGTACTGGTTATTAAGGCCAAAGAACTGCAAACCGTAGGTGTTGACTTTGGTTCCGGAGCAGATGTTACCATTCAAGCCGACTGCGAAAATCTGAACGCATGGGATTACAACGGATTTCCTGATTATTGGGAAGGCAGACCCAAAAAATGACCCTCTCCGGGTCTTTTTTGCTGGATAAAACTGTGATTCCAAATCCGATTTTATTGACTTAGTAGCTGTTGATAATTTAAACTATCTGCCTTATTATTGTTAAGATAACTCCTAATCTAACCTGGTTTAAACTTGCATGAAGAGGAGCTCTGCTAAGATATTCAAACCGTTGGAGGGAAATGTAATGGCGTACTCGCAGTCAAAGACCGAAATAGTAGCAACTCATTTACGAACAAGATTTATGGAAGGTAACGTGGAGGGACATGAGATCGTTGTTGCCTTGATCAGTATGGTCAAAGCTGAGAAGATTAATTTAGATGAAGTTGCCCCTATTCTCTCTACAGTCTTTTTTGAACAACCGCAAGGTATTCTATTGGCACTCGAAAAAGCTAGCACTCTGATTGATGATGAATTAATTGATTCCATTCTCCACGAAGTAAACGAAAAAGCTTAATCTTACATACAAAGGAGAGCTTATCATCAGATTTTAATTTACAACAACCAGTTATTCTCTCCACACTTTTAGATTGAATAGATTCATCACTGAGAAATTGGAATTTCTCGTTATTTTCTGTCCTCCTCTGCTTATTCTAGTAGTATTACGAAGGAGGGGACACCAATCGAGACAGTGAATAAAGCCATTTTATTTTTAGCAGTTATTGAAACCATGCTTGAAGCGCTCCACCATACAGAAGTAGATCAGACAGAACTTGTGGATTCGCTTGTCATGTTAGGTTTTGATCCCATTGAGATGTTGTATGAGACAAATACCATTAGATCTTTCCAAAAGATATGCAGGGCTTTCGCAGAACTCCATCTTACAGATGAGGCCCTGGACACGTTCTCAAAAGAGTAGTTACATAACCAGAACCCCACATCACATTCGACGTGGGGTTCTGGTTTTTTTTGAATTTGAACCTTTTTTTGAAACGGATCAGTTTAACCTTCCCCATCCTGCCTCGTATAGGTCATCTAGGGACCATGGACATCTCCATCGCCCCTGTTGACTCTGACTTAATAAACGAAAGGATGGTTGTATGAGCTCACCCACACCAACACATGTGATCGAAACAAATCAACTCGCTGTTATTGGAGTCGTCGATGAATCCTCGATTCAGACCCAATATGAACTTGAGTATCCTGATCATATCGTGATTATACAACATTTTTATTTTTTGAAAGATCCGGCACACTTTAACTCCTGGTTAACCAGCAGACAGGCATAACCTCTATATGAGATGTACTTTGGGTCAGGACTTGTTACGTCTACGCTCATCAATTAAAACCTTCAGTAACAGCAACTCTCCATAGGTTAACTTCTTCTTGCGTACCTTCTCTACCCATGCCCAATCTTCAATCACCTTGTCGTTGTAGGCATCTCCAATGTACTGATCAAGTTCATTCCAGGCCCATTGTGCATAATCCAGAACCGTATTCATATCATCATCCTCCGTGACTGCTACTTCTTGTAGTGGGTTTAATTTTATATGTACTGCTTGCTTAAATCTTTCATATTCACCTGGTTGTTTAATCCATGGCAGCGGGCATTCCTTCCATCCAACCACTTCTTTATGTGTGAAGAAGACGGGTGGAAAGCCCCGTTCCCTGATTAGGTATACCGCGAGGTCTACAACGTTATTAAATGTATCTTCATGAATACTGCCATCCTTTTCAATGCACATCTCAATGCCCACTGTACTATTGTTCGGATATGTCCCAAGTTCGGCTAGCGCTTCCTTCGTGTATGTTGCACTCCCGCAGTGGTAGGCCAGTTCATCATCCGGTAGACTGTTATATATCGAAGTTCGATCTACCGAGAAGTGTGCGCTTGCATAACGACCTTTCACTGCTTTATTGGAATCCTGCTGTGCCAAACTTGCAAAGTATTTGCTAATGTTCTTCGCGGGCGCTCCGGGAGATGCCGTATAATGCATCACAATTCCACGTTTCGCTTTTAATTTAAGTCCGGCCCGACTGTATTTATTAACAGGTATGTAATCCTTGGTGATCTGTATCATGACATCTTCTCCTTATCTTCAACTTGATCTTCATTGCCTCGAAGCTTAAAGAGTGCTGAAGTGATAAACTTCGGTACAGGCAGGCCCAGTTTCCCCATGTTCTCCAAAATACTGATTCCTTCGGTACCAATGATGAACATTAACATTGCATCTCGCATAAAATCATTGGAATTGCCTGCAACCATATCCAGTTGATGTGCAATAATGACAAAAACAAATGTCAATGACTTACGAGCAAGCCCCCACCATCCAACCCTGCTGGATAACTCCTTCCTATACCATGCAGACAGCACCCCTGTGATGTAATCCAGCCCCACAAAGATGGTCACTGCAATAAACAGGTGATCAATTCCTCCTACTAAATACACGACTGCCGATAGCAGCCAGCCAAACAAAACCATAAAAACGGTGTCTCTGTGCATTAACGTTCCCCCTTCAATAACCTATTTCATGTCTAGGTTAGGCGGATCACAGATATAAGTCTCATACGATACGGAAACGTCCGAAAAAACACTCACCATTCGCTATACAAACAGCAAAAATCCCTCACGCTTGGATGCGGGAGGGATCATGACGAAATGATTCAGCTATACGTTGATGGATCTGGTGTAACTGGTACACCTGTTGTATTCGTTGGTGTTGTATTCCGTTGGAACATGCCTTGAATTCGGTCCAAAACATAAGGGGTGGAGTCAATGAGTTTCTCAAACAGATGTGTGGAGTTATCGAGTGGTACAATGTGTACCCCCTGTTTACCTACCACCAGGAACGCGATAGGACGTATGGATACACCGCCGCCACTACCGCCACCAAATGGAGAAGCTACTTTAGCTGAACTCGCATGTTCAGCAGAGGTACCCGTAGCACCACTTTTGCCACTTCTTTCTCCATTAACGTGAAAATCACTACCACCGGCAGCAAATCCGAATCCCACCTTACTGATTGGCAGAATCACGGTACCATCTGGTGTTTCGACTGCATCGCCAACAATTGTATTGACATCCACCATGGCCTTGATATTTTCCATTGCGGTTTCCATTAAGCCTTGAATTGGATGATCTGACATTTAAATTCCCTCCAGTTTCAATGTAAGCTAGGTTTGATCTAACCATATCATCCCCAAACTTGAAGGGACTTATGTAATAAGCATTTTAAATACACTCACCAAATCCCAACCTTACATTCCCAAAAACAGACCGACTATGATGGGTTTTTATACTGTTGTCCCACTAAGTTTCTTCTTTTGCTTCTCCTTATGCCTGCGGCGCTGTTCCTGAAGAAGCTTGAACCACATCCGCCATCCGCCTTCGACTTGAAGCACACGGGTGAGTAGTGTAACTCCAGCGATCAGGACGGCTGTAATCCGAATTTTCACTCTGAAATCAAGTTCCGTTCTAAATTCCATTTCATCGGACCATACCGGCATAACCTGAAGCACAGGTGTTTCATCAAAGCGGATCTGATAGGTGAGAAAACCAATAATAATGGACTTGATACTCCACACCCAGCCCGTCAGCACCGCTGTATATGCTGCATCACCAACGCCGATGTGGGTAGCCCAGGACAGTTGGGTCATATGTACGCGTGTAAGTGTTTGCTTCAGCCACAGCTTGAGCGCGTCCGTTGCCCTAAGCATAATTTTCACATCTTTAGCCCACTTCTTGACTTTGCGTTTGTTGACCCGCTCGCTTCCCTGGGCCTCGCCTCTCGAATGATTCATGGATTGTTCGGTCTTGACCAGAAAACCTTCCTTCATATTGCGAAAAACAATACTCGGGATCTCATAGTTAATCCGCACAATTCCATAGAGAAGACGAACATTAATATTGGCGTAATCATCACTTTTATGTTTACTGAATGTAAAATGTACATGAACATTTGAGATGAGGACTGCGGCAATCAGCAATGCGAACAACAAACCGATTCCTCCAAGCCAAATCCACACAGGCCTTACCTCCAAGCCCTCAATTCTTTTCTCGTCTAGTATGGCACTCTGAATAGGAAAAAATTCACGTCTGACCTAAAAATCCCATTTAATATTTGTTTGGAAAATGTTTTACACACCATTTATCTAAGAACAATGCACAAAAAAACCGACTCCACTGATGGGTGTCGGTTAGTATTAATTTGCAAATTAGAATGATGAATCCGTATTATCGTCTTCGTTGTCGATATGACTTAGGTCATCCGCCGGATCAGCACTTTCCGGTTCCAGTTGTTGCAAATCCAGTTTGTTGAATAATAGTTGTGTCTCTTCCTCCAGGTTTTCGGAATCTTCGAACAAGCCTGGTTCCGGAAGGTCTTTAATTGTTGCCAATCCGAAATAATCCAGGAATGACTTGGTCGTTCCGTACAGAATTGGTCGTCCGATCGCCTCGGCTCGTCCCACTTCAATAATTAGATCCTTATTCACAAGCGTATGGATGGCCCGCTCCGATTTTACACCGCGGATTTCCTCAATCTCTACCCGTGTAATGGGCTGCCGGTACGCTACAATGGCCAGCGTCTCCAGAGCCGCTTGGGATAAGGACGTGCGTGCGGGAGAGTATGCCAGTTTCTCGAAATATACAGCGTGGTCAGGCAAGGTGCCCAACTGAACTACACCAGCGATCTTGAGAATCTGTACACCTCGTCCCTGCTGTGAAAATTCATGAATCATCTCCTCAATCGCATCCGTTACAAGCTCCACTCGCTGGTCAACGATCTCGGCGATTTGTTTGATACTCAGACCTTCTTCTCCGGACAAAAACAGCAGGCCTTCAATAATCGATTTCAATTTCGGAAAATCCATGATTCTTTGTTTCCCCTCTCCACTCCATAACGATATCCTCAAACATCCGTTCCTGATAACAGACAATCTGCTTCATCTTCATCAGTTCCAGCACCGCCAGAAAAGTGACAACAATCTCATGGCGATAGATATGTTCATCCATCAACTTGGAGAATAACAGCCTGCCTCCCGGCCCCATACTTTCCAAAGCGCCGATGACATCCCGTATCCGGTCCTTAACCGATATTTCATCCCGTTTGATCCGGGTTACGGTTGTGCGCTTCTCAGCCTTACGTAGCGCCTTCTGAAAGGCTGCAATCAGGTCAGAGGTGTGTAAACCCTCAACCGGATTCGATTGGGCTTCTACGGGCATATAGGGGCGCAGATCCTCGGGCTCTTTGGAAAATATAAGGCTGCGTTCCCACTCCCGTTCATGAAGATGACGCGCAATTCCCTTGTATTTGCGATATTCTATCAGACGTGCAATCAGCTCTGCACGTGGATCATAATCTTCTTCTTCCATAAAATCATAATCCTCGAAGTCCTCAATGACCGGTGGTTTGGGCAATAAAAGTTTGCTCTTGATCGCCAGCAATGTTGCTGCCATGACCAGAAATTCACTCGTAATATCCAGTTCCAGTTCCTGCATCGAATGCAGATACGCCATGTATTGATCGGTAATATCGCTGATGGGAATATCCTGGATATGAATTTCAGCCTTATCAATCAGATGAAGCAACAGATCCAAAGGCCCTTCAAAAGTCTCCAGTTTGTATGTAACTACCGTCACTAGACGAATCCTCCCGCCAGAAAAATACAAAACCCTGCTAAGCCGTCCGAATCCGGTTTCCCGTGTTCGTCTGCGCAGAGCAGGGCACTACTATTAAATAAGCACTATTTTAGCTGTTTCGTCAAGTTTGCCATCTCAATTGCCGCCGTAGCTGCATCCCAACCTTTGTTACCCGCTTTGGTTCCGGCACGTTCAATCGCTTGTTCAATATTTTCTGTTGTAACCAGTCCAAAGATCGTAGGCACGCCAGTTTTCAGGTTAATTGCTGCTACCCCTTTAGCCATCTCGTTGCACACATAATCGTAATGCGTAGTTGATCCACGAATAACGGTTCCCAGGGTAATCACTGCATCATACTTGCCGCTCTCCGCCATTTTCTGCGCAATCAAAGGGATTTCGAACGCACCTGGAACCCAGGCTACATCCACTTCATCATCCTGAACGCCGTGACGTTTGAATGCATCGAGTGCTGCGCTAAGCAATTTACTGGTAATGAATTCGTTAAAACGTCCAACGACAACTCCATATCTGGATCCTTCTGATACTAAATGTCCTTCAAAAAATTGTGGCATTCAAGTCATCTCCCTAACGGTATAATGTAATGTAAGTAACGGAAATCCCTAAGTAATCTCTTCCATAAATTACATGGTGAACGTTATTCATCTAAAATATATTTACTGTTCGTTCTGCTCGATATCATCAAACTTGAGCATATGCCCCAGCTTGGCTTGCTTGGTATGAAGATACACCGTATTGTCCTCGTTCTCCTCCATCTGGATCGCGACACGCTCTACGACTTCAAGTCCATATCCTTCAAGGCCTTTAATTTTACGAGGGTTGTTAGTTAGCAGTCTGATCTGACGAACCCCAAGGTCTTTCAGAATTTGAGCGCCAATTCCGTAATCACGCAAGTCAGCAGCAAAACCCAAACTCAGGTTTGCATCAACAGTATCCATACCTTCCTCTTGCAGCTTATAGGCTTTGAGTTTGTTGATCAGGCCAATACCCCGACCCTCTTGTCTCATATAAAGCAGTACACCATTGCCTTCCTCGTGAATCTGTTTGAGTGCTGCATCAAACTGCGGACCACAGTCACAACGATGAGAATGGAATACATCACCTGTCAAACATTCAGAGTGCACTCGTACAAGCACAGGTTTCGAACCATCAATTTCTCCTTTGACCAGAGCCACATGTTCCTTATTGTCCACAGCATTTGTATAAGCCACCGCTTGAAACTCACCAAAGTCCGTTGGCATACGCACAGCTACTTCACGTTGAACCAGCTGCTCTTTTTCGTTACGGTAACGAATCATGTCCTGAATACTGATCAGCTTCAGATCATGTTTGCGGGCAATCTCCTGCAGATCCGGAAGTCTGGCCATCGTGCCATCTTCCTTAATCACTTCACAGATAACGCCAGCAGGGTAGGAACCACACATGATAGCGAGATCTACAGCCGCTTCCGTATGTCCGGCACGCCGAAGTACACCGCCGTCTTTTGCAATCAGCGGGAACATGTGACCAGGCTTACGGAAGTCTCCGGCTTTCGCTTCAGGATCGATCAGACCTTTCACGGTAATAGAGCGTTCATGTGCCGAGATACCTGTTGTTGTATCTTTGTGATCCACAGAGACGGTGAAGGCTGTTCCATGGAAATCCGTATTTTGTTGAACCATCGGTTTCAGGTTAAGTTCGTCCGCACGTTGTTGTGTAATCGGAACACAGACCAGACCTCTACCTTCAGTAATCATGAAATTAATGACTTCAGGCGTCGCCTTTTCGGCCAAAGCAATAAAATCGCCTTCATTCTCCCGATCTTCATCATCCACAACAATGACGGGTTTACCACGCATGAGATCATATATGGCTTCTTCTATTGTGTCCAGAATGGATTGTTCTGACATTGGTCCACCTCCAGTTAATTTCTGTTCTCTATTTATGCAAATCCGTGATTGGAGAGAAAATCTTCACTGATACTGCGCGGCTTGCCAGCACCCGTCTCCCGATGTCCTCTCCCATACTGGAGCAGATGATCCACATATTTGCCCAAAATATCGCATTCGATATTAATGGTATCCCCTGTCTTTTTCACATTTAGTACAGTTTCACCAATGGTATGCGGGATAATGGAAACCGTGAATGCGGTATCCGATGTATGGACAACGGTCAAGCTAATGCCATCCAGTGTAACTGATCCTTTGGGGATCAGATATTTGAACAACTGGTGATCATCAGGCTTGATCTCAAACACAATTGCATTCTGATCACGTGTTATACTGCCGATCACTCCAGTACCATCAACATGGCCCTGAACGATATGGCCGCCAAAACGACCGCCTGATTGCATGGCCCGCTCCAGATTAACTTTACTGCCAGATTGCAGCTGACTGAGATTGGTATGGCGATAGGTTTCAGGCATTACATCGGCGGTAAAACCTCCACCTTCGAGCGTTGTCGCAGTTAAGCACACGCCGTTCACTGCTACACTATCACCAATCTTCAGATCGTCCATAATGGCGGAAGCTCCGATATTCAGGACCATCGCTTCGCCTTTCCGACCAATACGCCGGATCTGACCAACTTCTTCCACCAAACCGGTAAACATGCCGCCGCCTCCCTTTTTCAAGTTATAAAGAACCTAACTTTCTACTTTCAAATCCATTTATTTATTCAGGCCACACCGGAATACCGCCAATGCTGATATTATCTCCAACTTGTTCGATCTCCAACTGATTCAATTGAATCGCCTGATTCATACGTTCCACACCCTCGAAGCGGAAGCTTCCAGGTGTATCATAACCGCCTACAATCTTCGGAGCGATAAACATGAGCAGTCGATCGACCAACCTTGCCTCCAGCATGGCTCCATTCAAGGTGCCTCCACCTTCAAGCAAAATTGATCCTATATCACGTTCACCCAACTTGCTAAGTCCGCTCAACAGATCCACACGTGGTCCAGGACCACAGCGTATAATCTCGACGCCGTAGGCTTCCAAACGTTCAGCAGCTTCAGGACTGGCTTCGTCTGTTGTCAGCACCCATGTTGGAGCAAGACCATCCTTAACCATTTTGGCACCTACGGGAAGACGTAACTTGGAATCCACTACAATGCGCACTGGACTAATGCCTTCGACTTGCAAACGGGTAGTAAGTTCCGGATTATCGGCGATTACCGTGTCGACGCCAACCATGATTCCCTGGTGACGATGACGAAGGGCATGCACAATCTCACGAGCGGGCTCGTTAGAGATCCACTTGCTGTCTCCGCTGCGAGTAGCAATTTTCCCATCCAAAGTAGTAGCCGTTTTCAGTGTCACAAAAGGTAGACCCGTTGTAATAAACTTAATGAATTTTTCATTCATGCGTCTTCCTCGCTCACGCAGTACGCCAACTTCAACTTCAATGCCTTGTTGACGAAGCATGCTTATACCCCTGCCGGATACTTGCGGATTTGGATCTTCACAACATACCACAACACGTTTCACCTTTTCATGAATCAGACGTTCACTACAAGGTGGCGTCTTGCCATAATGACTACAAGGCTCAAGTGTAACGTATACCGTACTTCCCTCTGCATCACTGCCTGCCATGTTAAGTGCATGCACCTCTGCATGACCGGTTCCACGTTTCAGATGGCTCCCCAGGCCTACAATACGGCCTTCTTTCACAACTACACATCCAACAACCGGATTAATCCCCGTCTGTCCCTGTGCTCGTTCCGCCATATCCAATGCCAGTGCCATATAAAATTCATCATTGATCATTTCCAAATCCGTTCACCCCGCGGTTTAAAGTCTTGTTTATTAAAAAATCCCCGTCGAACAATCAGTTCGATGGGGATGATGAGAGACAAATGTCACCAGCAGGAGTGAAATGGATACAGCACGCCAACACTTTGCCCAAAACTTCATTTCGGGCAAGTGAAAATAGACACATACCTTAATGAACATCATTTACAGGTAAAGAGCTTTTATAGTGCGGCATATGTATGGAACTGTCCGGCGTATCCGGATCTTCCCTGCACAGTGCAAGACATCATAAAATCGTGACTGTGCAGCAATACTCCTGCTGAATGCAAACCTGTTAGGTCTGCACCTCTCCTTCTCCCATCCAGACTATACTGTCGGTTCTGGAATTACACCAGATCAGCCATCTGCCAATGGCAGACAGGTCACGGACTTTGCATCAAGTGCTGGACACATAGGTCCTTACACTTCCTGCATCACCGCCGGTAGGGAATTGCACCCTGCCCTGAAGGATTGCTTTCGTTATTACTTGGATGTTAGCACTTTAATGCCAAAAAATCAATTGTTTTTTGTTCCTTTTTGTCACATACTAACTTTTAATAAGCTAAGAAACAACAAAAAACCGCTTCCTCTCAAGGAGGCACGGTTTTTGCTTGGAGGCACATTTCACATCCATCGTATCATTCTACATATCAGGAAAACACCAGCTCGCCATATGCTTTAATTCTTTGGCATTATGGAATGGAGTGCGATCAGGTTCTTGCAGGGGCGAAGTCGGAAGCGGGAACTCTCTTGCCACCCTTCTGACCCAACTTGTGGAATCGATCGCAATAGCCGAGCATTTCCAGCGTCCATTCGCTCTCGGTCGAAACGTCCCATGCAAATCTGCTTTACCCGGCATCTCTGGAAAGACACCATCCAGATATTCAACGATGACGCGCTTGTCTCTGACTTCATGACAATATACAGTCACCCATACACCTTCTCGGACCCGAACAGCATACACATCGCCAGACTGTACCTCCCCGGTACCTGCATCAGGAGATGCCTTTGGTACTTTTCCACGAACACTTCTCTTCTTCTCCAATGCCCCTAAGATCGTGTCCTTTAGAGCTGGACTCTCATCAGGCTTATCCGCAAGAGATATATTATTCAGATCAAAATCATGAAATATCTTGTTCAGGTTGTTCTCATTAATTCCGACAGATGAGTCCCACCACGCCAGAGGGGCCTGCACTTCCACCCGCACATTGGGGCGTGCGTCACGCTGCATATAAGAGGTGAATTCCGTGATCATTCCGGGATGTTCCGGCGTATCCAATATGCCAATCAGAGCTAACGTCTCAAGCAAATCACGGTAAGCATATTCCTTCTGTGTAGGCAAAAGACGTTCCTTCTTGAGCGCTACTGCTGCCTTGCTGTAACGTGTTTTGGGAGGTAATTCGCGCAGCACCGTTAACACCGCACGGAATGTCCAGCGGTCGTACTCATTGGGTATTGGAAGCTCCTGTGCGGTAGCCAGCTCTCGAAGTGCCAACACGCATCCAAAAGGATCACCGTCCAACGGGGTTCCATTGGTCATCCGCCAATACCATTGCAGCGTTGTGTCGGTTGCTTGATCTACACTTAATCCGCAGATCTTACAAGTGTTCGAAGATGGATATGGCGTATGTTCATGACTTGGCATACTGCTCGCAATAAGCTTGCCCGTAAGCAACGAGCGCCAGATCATGGGTGCTGACCACAAAGAGGATACAAAGGCCTGCGCTGCATCATTGATCGTCCATTGATTCGCAACTTTTTTCAGCTCAGTAATCGTTTCATCATGTTGCGGACATACAAAGCGATTCGGTTCATGCCCGGCTGTCTCAAGCGCTTCTCGATCCTTTACGGATAGACTATCCGGAACGACATGGCGCGATGCCTGCAATTCTTCATCCCACAACGTGCGCTCACTATAAATTTGTTTTAACAAGCTTAGCTGAGTAACCATATCCAAGGTTTTATTCATCCTTTCTAATTATCGATTTGAAGTATGTAAAAATAAAAAAAGTGCTTCTATAAGAGAAGCACTTCATGTTTGGATCCAGTTAAGGTGAAGGTATTAAGCTTCTACAACTTCAACAGTTTCCATTTTGTCTTTACCTTCTAAAGCGTCCACGAACTCCATACCTTTAGTTACTTTACCAAATACAGTATGTTGTCCATCCAAATGTGGTTGCGGTTGGTAGCAGATATAGAACTGGCTTCCACCTGTGTTACGGCCAGCATGTGCCATAGCAAGTGTTCCGCGCTCATGTTTGTTTGGGTTAATTTCACAGTTGATTGTGTAACCTGGGCCACCTGCACCGCTACCGTTAGGGCATCCGCCTTGAGCTACAAAGCCCGGGATAACGCGGTGGAATGTAAGACCATTGTAGAAACCGGAATTAGCCAGTTTCTCAAAGTTTGCTACTGTGTTTGGAGCTTCTTGATCGAACAGATCGATCAGAACTTCTCCGCCGTTTGCCAATTTAATTTTCGCTTGTTTCGCCATATGTAAATGACTCCTTTCGTATTGACCATCGTTAATGGTGCCAGAACGCATGACCCTGGGCCAAGCATTACAGCACTTTTCTTAGTGTACACCGAAAATGTCTGGATCGCAAAAAAAACGGCAACTTTTTTCATGAATCAGCTTAAATACGCAAAAAGCAGACGAAAAAGGAAGTTCCCTTTTCATCTGCTTCAACTGTAAACGAACTAGCGAGTTACTGGCTGTTTGCCAATGCGCGCTGGTACCAGGTCATTCTGGATGATATCTTGATACGTCTCACGGCGTACCACGACATCTCCTTGACCGTCTTTGACAAATACAACGGCCGGACGACGAATCCGGTTGTAGTTGCTCGCCATGGAGTAGTTATACGCGCCTGTGCAAGCTACAGCGAGTAGGTCGCCGCTTTCCACTTTTGGCAGGTCCAGATCCCAGATCAACATATCGCCACTCTCGCAGCATTTACCCGCAACGGATACCGTTTCCTGAGCAGCCTCATTCGCACGGTTAGCAAGCACAGCTTCGTACTTGGATTCATACAAAGCAGGACGTGGGTTATCGGTCATACCACCATCCACGGCAACGTATTTACGCACGCCTGGAATGTCTTTGCTTGTTCCAACGGTATACAGCGTTGTTCCCGCTTCACCCACGATGCTGCGGCCTGGCTCAACCCAGATCTCAGGTACGGCATAGCCGATTTGAGCAAAATGATTTTTAACGGCATCTGTAATAGCCTTCACGTATTGTGCAACTTCAAGTGGCGTATCTCCATCGATATAACGGATTCCGAATCCACCACCAAGGTTAACCACTTTGAAAGCAACATTAAGACGCTCATATACACTTGCTGCAAATTCAGCAACACGTTGAACCGCCATCTGGAAGCCTTCAACTTCGAAGATCTGGGAACCGATGTGGGAATGCACACCGAGCAATACCAGATTAGACTGCTTGGAAGCCAAGTCAATCGCTTCAAATGCCGTACCATTACCGATATCGAATCCAAATTTCGAATCCGTCTGACCTGTGGAAATATATTCATGCGTATGTGCCTCAACACCAGGCGTCACACGAAGCAAAATGTTTACTTTACGATTTTTGTCCGCTGCTACAGCCTGCAACAGATGCAATTCATTGAAGTTATCAACAACAAAGCATCCAATCTCTGCATCAAGAGCCATTTCGATCTCTTCCAGCGTTTTGTTGTTACCGTGGAAGTGAATGCGCTCAGCCGGGAATCCTGCTTGCAGTGCAGTAAACAGTTCACCGTCAGATACGACATCCAAGGAAAGTCCTTCTTCAGCTGCAAGGGCACACATCGCCATTACACAGAATGCTTTACTTGCGTAAGCAACCTGGAAGCCAAGTCCGGAAGCACGGAATGCTTCCATGTACTCTCTGCAACGCTCACGAACCAATTGCTCGTCCACAACGTACAGGGGAGTTCCAAATTGTTCTTTCAGATCTGTTGCATCAACTCCGCCAATCTCCAGATGCCCTTGCGCATTTATTTTACTTGTACCATGTAAATACATAATCTGCATTCCTCACTTTTTATATACTGGAACAATTGATATTCCAATGATTTTACACCAGTATATCAAATTAGGCAGCGAGATGAATGGATTTTTCGGAAGATCATTTGTGTTTTTTACTTTTTTGCAGTTCCCCGTCCGGATCATCCGACATTTTGGTGTTGTCACGGGTTTTATTGAATGATGGACGTTTTTTATTTTCCAGCAGCGGAAGCCGGAATAAAAAGTTGCCCAAGGCCTTCGCATTAAACGGTATAAAAGGCCAGAGATACGAAGAATTGTACGACCGGTGAACGGTGAGCGCCAATATGAGTAATGTACAGCCCACGACCAACCCCGGAACCTTGAATATCGCAACAGCGACTAGCAGAACCAGCCTGACCAGCCTATTGGCGAGACCCAACTCGTAACTCGGCGTGGCAAACATACCGATGGCTGCTATGGCCATATAGAGCACAACCTCATTGACAAAGTATCCTGTTTTCACCGCGATATCCCCGACTAGAATGGCCGCGATTAAGCCCATAGCCGATGCCAGAGGTGTAGGCGTATGGACCGCTGCCATCCGTAATAAATCGACGCCTAGTTCGATCAGGAGAAACTGTAGAATCAGCGGTAGCTTTACATTTTCCTGTGGACCAATGAAGTCAAGTCCCATCGGTTTAATCGAAGGGTCAATAACCATGAGAAGCCATAATGGTAGCAAAAACAACGAGATGAGAATCCCTGCAAAACGCACCCATCGTAAATATGTTCCCATCAAGGCCGTCTGTCTGTTCTCCTCCGCATGCTCACATAGGTCGAAAAAGGTCGTTGGTAGAATCATCACACTGGGGGAAGTGTCTACGAAAATGACGACTCGTCCTTCCAGCAAATGAGAAGCTGTAACATCTGGTCGTTCCGAATAACGAACGAGTGGGAACGGATTCCAACCCTTGTTGATAATCGCTTCCTCCAGCTGTTTATCGGCTGCGGGAATACCATCGATATCTACTCGCTGAATTTTTTCACGAACTGAATCGACCTGCACTTTATCCACAATATCATCAATATACACCACGCAGACATCGGTTTGTGTTCTCCGCCCTACCTGCATAATCTCAAACTTCAGTCCCGGGTCGCGTATTCTGCGACGCACCAGGGTCACGTTAGTCAGGAGTGTTTCGGTAAAGCCGTCTCTGGAACCTCGGACTACCCTTTCCAAGGAAGGTTCTTCGGGTGAACGTACTGGATAACTCCGGGTATCCATAATTAAGACCGAGCGGTCTCCTTCAACGAACATTGCGCTCATACCGGTAAGAACCTTGTTGATGACCGCACTCATCTTCTCGACTTTCTCCACCTGAATATGGGGAATGTAACATTCAAAATAAGATTTGAGAGCATGTCCGGACACGTCATCCGGCGTGAGATAGGTCAGTCTTTTCAACACTTCAAGCAAAATCTCATCCTTGGCGAAGCCGGTGATCATCAGCAACCCAACGTGCTTGCCACCCAGAACCATTTCCCTCATATTCACGTCGAAGGATTCTCCGAGCCCCAGTACCTGTTGCAGTGTATATCTATTCTCACTCATGCGTGGGGAGATATCATCGTTTTCCTGCCAATATTGTACAGATTCCTCAATGCTGTCGGACATCTCATTTTGTTTTTTCTTACTGTACGCTTTCTCCTCTTCTTCCTTCTGAATCTCATAAGCAGACTTGTGTAACATCTCTTCCGTTATACCTTCACTATTTTCCTGGCCTGTGTGCTCCGTTCGTTCATCCATCTTCCATCCTCCTATGGCCACGAGTTACCGTTGATATATAAAAAAATCAAACAGGGAACCTGTCATTTTACCCAAAATCATGGCGAGCAGTAATCCAAACAAATAAGGTTTCATGCCCAATCGTTTGGCTAGCACGGGCAGTACATTGAGTACCTCGGTGAGCGCTGCGGCGAGCAGACCGATGAACACGCCACAGAACAAACCAACGATTGGGCTGAGCAGCAGCACCCCATGCATTTTCCAATGCCAGAAGTCCGCCACCGTCCCGAGCAGTGAACCACCAATTAGCGCCCCTTCGTACCAGTGAGTCTTGTCATAAGATTGCGTAAGTTGAGCCAACCTGGGAATCATATCGAGCACCAGAATGAGCGCAATTACGCCGCTCCCTACGGCAATTCCACCTGCAATACCCAATACAATGCTGATTGCTCCATTAAGAACGCTCATCCGCATTCATCTCCCTGCGTTCCTGCTCATGCATCCGTTCGCTCTCTTCAATCACCACATATTTATCTACATTTTGCTGGTATAGAAACATCTCCACTTCTAGCGGGGTAGGTTCCTCATTCCACTTTTTCTTGAACAAATGATTAAAAAATACTGCCATTCCGAATCCAATGCCAATGGAATACGCCACTTGGAACAGATAGGGATGTTCGTCCCGATGCCCAGTAAGCATCTCCACAATACGAATCTGTACTTCCTGCATGTTCACATCGGCATGAAAATTCATAATGGTTAAGGCCGATCCGAAGAACAGCAGCAGCCAAACCAATATGAACAGAGACTTGGAAGGTTGACCATTTCCCGCAATGACTTCAACCAACGTATGGCCTGATCCTATCAGTTCCACACTTACCTCCGGCAAGATGTGCCGAATTTGGGGAATAATCTGCAATATATCAATGAGGATCAGATTGCCATCCTCTGGTCCAGGGCTTAGCAGTTCAAGCTCCAATAGCCTGCCCTCTTGGTCTTCTGAAGAGGTCAGTACATGTGCAATGTCTCCAAGCTTGACTGCTCTGCCCCTCTGGATGCGAATACGGCTGCGCAGACGAATATAGACCATTGGAGTGGGTGTCTGGGACATCCATAGCACTCCTTTACTGCGTAATTTAGGTTAGTATTTGAAGAATGTGCAAATTTATTACAAACTGGTTGGAAAAAAGGTGGAAGGCTGAGTTGGCGCTGCGGGATGGATCGGTCATTGGTCGCTGTTATCCCCGGATTTCTTGAACTCTCCTTTTCAAGGAGGAAATCCAGTGCTAAAGGCGAACGCTTCGCTCCTTTTGACCGATTCCATCCCTCCGCTACCCATCGTCCTCCCGTTTCCAAAGGTTTGTAATAAATATGCTGGAGGAGTAGGCAGGAAGGGAATTGAAAGATGAGCTTTTTGGGGTTATTTTGCGCAAAATTCTATGACTTTGGAGTTGTCTTCTGCATGCGTCTTAGACTACAGTTGTTTAGAAAATTTGGAGACAAAGGCGCACGCTTCGCTTCTTTAGGTCTAATCTGCCGCCTGCGTTGCTTATGTATCCTTAGATGAACCCTCACGCTTCGCTCCTTGTGACCGATTTGAGGCGCAACTGAGTGTGAAGCATTATTTTACATATCAAAAAAGGTCGCCGTATGGGCGACTCTTCGGTATTGGTAGATAGGTCACGGATCATATACAATAACTCAAGAATTATGTTCTTTTTCTCTTTTGTTCAATTCCCTTCTAAATCGTAAAGGGGTTGAATTCATTGTTTTGCGGAATTGGTTAATGTAATAACTCGTGCTGTTAAAACCGACCTCATAGGCAATTTCGGTGATGCTACGCTTGGAGGATTGCAATAGTTCAATGCTTCTTTGGATGCGGTACTCGATCACATATTGCATGGGTGTGGTTTTCAGGATTTGCTTGAAATAACGGCATGTCTCCGATCGACTTAACTGTCCAGCCTTTGCAATATCTTCAAGCTTAATTGGATCGGCATAATTGAGATTAATCCATTGCAACATGTCTTTCATTCGGTTGTTTCTGCTCATCTCTGATGGATCATGTTCAAGAGAATATCCGTTCATAATCAGCAGTTTCCACATATTAAGCACCGCCGAAGCAATATTCACTTCGTAAAAAGGAACTTGGTGCACTAGCTCCTTTCTAATCCATGCAACAGCATCCAAGATCTGTTCTCCCCAAGCGTTAGCTCTTTCGATATACAGAAAAGGCAAATTAGTTGCTGTTACATATGGATGTACGTACTTTATATACAAATCCGCAGGCATGATAACGTGTGGGGACAAATTCAGACATAAATAAATGCAGTTCTCGCTCACCCCGTGATCTTCGGCCATATGCATTATTCCACTGTTGATAAAAACCCCGTCACCTTTGGACAAAATCATCTTTTGATCGTTGATATGGAACAACGCCTTACCCTGAAGAACGGCAACAAACTGCAATTCATCATGCCAGTGGAGAGGAATATGTCCGTGAACATTTTGAACAATGGTTGTCTCATAACAGGCTATAGATAATGTATCGGTACGGTGTTGCGTCATTTCTTTCAAATGTTGATCAATGATAAATTCGATCTTCTGCATGGCCCTCATCTCAATATAGTTATATTTTTAAGTGTAATATTGATATAAATGTATCGCGTTTCTCCTTAATATAACACTATTCTTATATTTAAGGTGAGGCGAACAAGAATGACAACTTCTGCAAAATCCAAAATTTCAGGTATCGTACTCGTTCTGACGGGAGCCATCTGCTGGGGCATTGGGGGTACGGTATCTCAAAAACTGTTTCAACTGGATGGAATTGAGGTCAATTGGTATGTCACTGTACGATTGTTGATTGCTGGGTTACTATTACTGGTTATTCAATCGTTTACAAATGGACGATTTCAGATTTTTGATGTATGGAGAAATAAAAAAACGGCTGGGCAGATGATCATTTTTGGATTGGTGGGCATGCTTGCCGTTCAGTATACGTACATGGCATCCATTAAACACGGCAATTCAGCGGTGGCTACACTCCTGCAGTACCTGTCCCCTATTATGATCATGATTTACATCGCACTCCGTAAGCAGTCTGTCCTCACACGCAATGACCTTGCATGCGCCGTTCTGGCTCTCAGTGGGTGTTTTCTCCTGCTCACGAATGGCTCGCTCACGCAGTTATCTGTCTCCTGGCTCGCAGTGATATGGGGGCTGTTATCCGGGGTTTCAGCTGCATTTTATACGCTGTATGCCGTGCAACTGATTAAAAAGTTCGATTCACTTGTTGTGGTCGGATGGGCTATGATCATCGGTGGTTTGGGAATGAGTTTTATTCACCCGCCCTGGAAAATGAATTTTGCTAGCATCACGCTTGAAACCTACGGTTATTTGATATTTACGATCCTTTTTGGAACCATGATTGCTTTTTGGTTTTATATTGCGAGTCTCAAAAGTCTTACACCCAAGGAAACTAGCCTGCTCGGGAGCGCAGAGCCACTTGCTGCTGTTGGAACAACTGTCATATGGCTCCATGAACCTTTTGGCTTCTATCAATGGATTGGTATGGCATGTATTCTTGGCATGATGCTGGTCATGCAGTCCAATCGTTCAGGGTCCAACCATAGTAACAACAAATAACCTCCCTCGCCATAATGCGCGATAGAAGGTTGTTAGTTGTCGTATATTGGTGCATAAGCGCCAATATTGTTGTTGCAATCCATGAAATCACTGCGCGATCTGGTCGCGGATGGATTGCAGTATTTTTTTCTCCAGACGTGATACCTGCACCTGAGATATACCCAACCTGCTGGCAACCTCGGACTGGGTCTGATCCCGGTAATACCGAAGATAAACGATTAACCGCTCCCGCTCACTGAGACCACCGATCGCTTCGTTCAGGGCCAGCTTGTCAAACCAACGTTCCTGAGACTCGTCGGCAATCTGATCCATTAATGTAATGGGATCGCCGTCATTTTCAAATACGGTCTCATGGATGGAGGTCGGTGGTTTGTTCGCTTCCTGGGCAAATACAACTTCCTCCGGGGTTACCCCCAGCTCTGCGGCAACTTCCTTAATCGTTGGCAGACGATCCAGATGTTTGGACAGTTCGTCCCTTTTTTTACGGACTTTATTCGCCATCTCTTTCAGTGAACGACTGACCTTCAGGGTACCGTCATCCCGCAGGAATCGCTGGATTTCTCCGATGATCATCGGTACCGCGTAGGTTGAGAACTTCACGTCATAACTGAGATCGAATTTGTCCACTGACTTGAGCAGACCGATACAACCAATCTGGAACAGATCTTCCGGATCATATCCCCTGTTCATAAAACGCTGTACGACGGACCAGACGAGTCTGATGTTGCAGTTCACCAGCGTATCCCGTGAGACATGGTCACCCGACTGACTGAGCGCAATCAGCCGTTTGACCTCGGCATCGTCAAAATAGGTCTGTGAAGATGGTTTCACTTCAGCATCCATAAGAATACCAACCCCTAATTATACAATGCTTTCTTGGATTCAATCCTTTTTTTCATCTTGATGGAGGTGCCTCTGCCGGGCTCACTGCTGACTTCGAATTCATCCATAAAGTTTTCCATAATGGTGAAGCCCATGCCCGACCGCTCAAGTTCGGGTTTGGACGTATATAGCGGCTGCTTGGCCAGTTCAAGATCTTCGATTCCTTCACCGCGGTCTTCCACAATAATTGTAATCATGTCTTCCCGAATCTCGGCCTGGATGGACACCACACCTTCGGAGTTGTTGTTGTATCCGTGGATGATGCTGTTGGTCACGGCTTCGGAAATGACCGTCTTCAGGTCACTGAGCTCGTCCATCGTTGGATCAAGCTGGGAGATAAACGCAGCAACGGTTACCCGTGCAAACGACTCATTCTCTGACTTGGCCGCGAATTGCAGATTCATGAAATTTGTCCCTGTTCCTTCATTCATGAGACGACCTCCAGACCTGAGAGAGCAGTTCCCTCATTTTCGTATATCGGCATAATTTTAAACAGCCCCGACATTTCCAGCAAACGGTACACTGGCGAATTGACGTCACAGACCACCATCTTGCCACCTTTATTCTTAATGAGCTTGTATCTTCCCAAAATGACACCCAGACCTGAACTGTCCATAAATTGCAGATCTTTCAGGCTGAGTACGAGATGCTCGCTTTGTCTCCGCTGGATGGCTTCATCCATTTGCATCCGTACCATGTCAGCTGTATGGTGATCCAGCTCCCCGGATAATCGTACAATCAGAATCCCGCGATGGTGTTCCATTTCCACATGCAAGTTCACGTTTGCTCACTCTCCTCCCTGTCTTAGAACAAGGATTTCTACGCTTCCGAAGGCTTTTCCTGCCCCCCGACAAAACTAGAAGAAAACCCCTATTTAACTACAAAATATGTTCGAAGGATGCGTGCAACTCGCGGAAATCGCCGTTTAGTCAAACAGGTTGGACGTTGTCCGCTTGAACAGCTTCCACCAGCCAGCCTTATTCACATCCTGCGGAGCCTGAATGTCGAACTCCTTAATGACGTCATTACCCTGATAAACCACCAGTTTACCTATACTTTGCCCGGCTTTGATCGGAGCTTTCAATTCTTTGGCGACCAGCAATTCATGCCGGATGTCATTGGATTTGGCTCCTTTGCGCATCAGCACACTATAATTTTGCGTGGCATTCAGAGGCAATTCGGCAACTTCACCTTTTTCGATCTTCAGACTGCCCAGCAGATCCCCTGCCTTATAGAGAGCCTTCATCGTATATTGACTGAACGCATAGTCAAACATCGAAGATACTTCGCTGTTCCGTGTTTTAGTATTTGGTTCACCAAGTACCACGGAAACGACACGCAATCCATCCTTGGACGCTGTTGCGGACAAGCAGAATTTCGCTTCGGATGTGTAACCTGTTTTCAAACCGTCTGCCCCTTCATAAAAACGAACCAGCTTGTTTGTATTCACCAGCCAGAATGGCTTTTCCGTATCTTTGCGAAGGTAATCCTGATATGCACCGGTGTACTTCGTAATCCCGGAATGTTTCAGCAGTTCACGGCTCATGACGGCAATGTCATGGGCGGAAGAATAATGATTATCGACCGGGAGGCCGTTACAGTTGGCAAAATGAGTATCCTTCATGCCAAGCTCCTTCGCACGCTCATTCATCAGCTGTACAAAGGCCTCTTCCGAGCCAGCGATCTTCTCAGCCATCGCTACCGAGGCATCATTGCCTGAAGCCATCGCGATCCCTTTTAACATATCATCGACTGTCATTTCTTCCCCAGGCTCCAGGAAGATCTGCGAACCGCCCATGGAAGCTGCATATTCGCTTGTTCTTACTTTGTCCGTCAGCTTCAGCTTGTCTGAGTCGATCGCTTCAATTGTAAGCAGCATGGTCATAATCTTTGTAATGCTCGCTGGAGGCAGCTGATCATGACTGTTTTTCTCATAAATGACCGTTCCCGTGTCAGCATCCATTAAGATCGCAGAGCGCGCCGACGGGGCCAGATCAGTTCCTCCCGCTGCCTTCGGTGTTTCTTCAGCCAATGCTGTTGATGCCATAAGGGACAGCAGGATACAAAGGGTCATGAACGATGCCATTATTCTTTTCTTCACAAGGTTACCTCCTCAAATGACTTGCTTACTGCATGTTCCATGCATGTACTGCTAATCATTGTCGGCCCGTTTCCAGTAAATTATTCCATGTAAAGCATGATTTCCCGAACTTTTATTGAAAATGTGGTCAAAGCCAAAAAAAACGCACTGCACTCAAGGAATGAGTAACCGTACGTTCAACACAACAAAAAAAGGTTACCCCCCTATGATTTCTCATCTAAAGAGGTAACCTTATCTACTCAAATCTTGCTTACATTTGTGGAATAACTGCCACTACCAGCGCCAGGAACGACTCACGCACACGTTCCGTCGTCTCCATAACCTCATCATGTGACAGCGGCTGGTCCAGAATTCCAGCAGCCATGTTGCTGATACAGGAAATACCGAGTACTTCCAGGCCCGCGTGGCGTGCCACAATCACTTCAGATACAGTGGACATGCCCACTGCGTCTGCGCCCAGTGTGCGCAGCATTCTGATCTCTGCCGGTGTCTCATAGTTCGGACCGAGCATACCTGCGTATACCCCTTCACGTACGTTAAAACCTTGTGATGCAGCCGTATCCTTCGCCAGCGCACGCAAACGGCGGCTATATGCTTCGGACAGATCCGGGAAACGCACGCCCATTGCAGCGTCATTTGGTCCGATCAGTGGATTTTTGCCTGTGAGATTTAAGTGATCCGAGATCAGCATCAAGTCTCCAGCTTCATACGACGTATTCACACCGCCTGCAGCATTGGTTACAAGCAGGCTACTTACACCCAGTTCTTTCATAACCCGTACCGGGAAAGCTGTCAATTCCGGACCATATCCTTCGTACATGTGGAAACGGCCTTTCATCATCACGACTGGACGACCTTTAATGGTTCCGACCAATAGTTCACCTTCATGTCCTTCTACTGTGGACACCGGAAAATGCGGAATATCCTGATAAGCAATACTTACGCCATCTTCAATCAGTTCTGCCAGTACGCCAAGACCTGAACCCAAAATCAAACCGACTTCCGGCTTGATGGAGCTTTTGCTTTGAATATAAGATGCTGCTTCCGAAATCATTTGTTGGTTTAATGCTGTCATGCGATGTATGTTCCTCCTTGAGTTGAAACGATCCGTCTTATGTATAACGGCGTTTGGATGTATTCAATTTATTTTATCCTAAATCGGCCCAACGTTCCGCATTTATTTGTGAATGCCATGCGTCAAATTCTATCTTGCCCTCGGATGATGGGTTTCATAGATTTCTTTCATGGTTTTGCGACCATGATTGCCATATTGTTGTCCAGGCTGCTCCACGTGACCCAGCATGTCTTGAACCGCACGTGTATCCGCCCCATTGGCAATCAGGTGTGCTGCAAACGAATGACGAAGGGTATGCGGCGTAATTTCTTCCGAGATTCCCGCATCCACCGCCGCTTTTTTGAGCAGCTTCCAGAAGCCCTGCCGGGTTAAACGTCTACCAGATACATTCACGAATAGTGCCTGCTCGTCCGAATCGGTTTTGAGCAACTTGTTGCGGAATTCCTCCACATATACACTTGCCCAATGTGCAGCTGGTGCACCAATGGGAAGGATACGTTCCTTGCCCGCCCCACCGCATCGTATAAAGCGCATCCCTGGCTGTACATCCCGAATGTCAAGGGCAATCAGTTCCGAGACCCTAATGCCTGTAGCATATAACAGTTCAAGCATCGCTCGATCTCTCACACCCTGCGGTGAACGAGTATCAGGCGCTGTCAGCAGTTGTTCGATCTCTTGGATACTTAACACCTGTGGTGGCGTCTTGTCCGCCTTGGGAGCTTCCACATCAAACGTAGGGTCCTGTATAATATCACCCCGCCGCATCAAAAAATGAAAGTAGGAGCGCAGAGATACGATGCTGCGGGCAATGGTTGCATTGGCACGTCCTGCCTGTTTGAGCTGACCTGCAAACAGGACGACATGTGTACGTCTGACCTGGTCGGCTTCGCGTATGCCATATTCCTTATCTGCAAATTCAATGAACTTGTCCACGTCTCGGAGATACGATTCAAGCGTGCTGCTCGACATCCCTTTATCATCTTCCAAGTATAAGGCATAGGCGTGTATCGTCTGTTTCATGTACAACGCTCCTCAACTGACAGATCTGCCGCTCTGGCAGACTGCTCCCGTATTTGCATCCCTGGCTGTTCGAAGCTACTCTCCGTACCAATAGAACAAACGGAGACGCTCTGCCATCGTAGGACGTCCTTCTCCATTACCCGGCCAATCCGTTTCCTGAAATACTTTGATTGCATTGCCAGTCGGCATCTGATACTGATCCACAGGTGAGATCCAGCCATTAAACAGATCCAGAACATGATAGAACAGATAAACTAATGCAGCAAAAAATATGATAAATCGAATAAAACGGAGCCCTCTCCGCACTGATATAATCATGGGCGCGTCCCCTCCTGATTCGAATCCGGTATTGTCCTTGAATCAGGGTATGTCCATAAACACAGGTTTATGCCATTCGGGGGAAACTCCAGATCATGTCCGGTGCCAAAAAAGCTCTCCCGTCAAAACCGCCGGTGAGAGCTTGAAGATATGCTATGTTATTCTTCATCTTTGGGTTTCTGTTCATTTTTAGCTTTGCAACGATAACAAATTCCATGAAAGTCCAGTCGGTGATCTACTACCGAAAAGTTGAATTCCCGCTCCAAACGCTCTTCAAGCGGTCCAAGCCAGTCTTCACGTATTTCATCCATACTTCCGCATTGAACACAGATTAAGTGATGATGGTGATGCTTGGATGTATCTCCGCGCAGATCATAACGCGCTACACCGTCGCCGAAGTTGATTTTCTCTACAACATGCAGCTCACTCAGCAGTTCGAGGGTACGGTACACGGTTGCCAGACCGATTTCGGGAGCCTTTTCTTTAACGAGCATGAATACATCTTCTGCGCTCAGATGATCTTCTTCATTCTCAAGAAGTACTCTTAAGGTGGCTTCCCGCTGGGGCGTTAATTTATATCCTTGGGACTGTAGTTGCTGCTTAATTTTATCAATCCGTGCTTCCATTTTCTCCCTCCCCCTAGGAAATCACTGCACACTGCAACTTAACCCACTCTTTTCATTATAGGGGGAGTGCGTAATTAAAGTCAACATTTTACACTATACGGTACACGTTAGGCCGGTAGTAACATTGGCGTGACCCAACGCATCATTGCAGGTGTAACCCATGTTTCAAAAGACGCCACACCGAGCAGCAGTGCAGCCATAACCAAAGTTAACACTATATATGAAGCAAAAGGCCTTTGTCGGCCAGGTGTTCGCTGCATCAAAACACGATTACGAATGATGTATAACGAGAACGTCATCGCCGCTACACTGCAGATCAGGAGGATCGGAATGACAAATAGATTATGCGGTGCCACGGACACCAGTGCAAACAGCAGCCCTTTCCAGGAATACTGTCCAACAAGGTACCCCACTGTGAATCCAATGAGCACACCTTTCAAAAAATCCAGAACCAGTATACCGGGTAGTCCAACAACGGATAAACCCAGAATAAAGATCAGACCCACCCATTTCAGATGGAGCATGGCAATGTCCCAATATGCCCCGGTCTCAGTCACTTGTGCACTGTGCTGCACGGTCATGAAGAAATTGCCGAGATAGCCCTCCAAATCCTGACGTTGCTCGAGAGACAATGCGTTGACCATGAGCGCGCCAAAAATCACGCCGACCAGAAACAAGACAGCCACGAATACATATAACGAAGTCTGACCTTTAAATGTAAAGTAGGAAGAGCGCATACAGATACGAGTCCCCTTTCCGGTATCATGCTACAAGGATTTTCATTTACATCCTCATAGTCATTCTTATGAACCGGAATGCACCTGTATGACTTCTTGTCCAGATTGGACCTCTGTATAGCGAAAGCTATATGAGTTGAACTAAAGATTATTTACACCGGTCACTCCGAGGCTTTTTCCTGAACAGCAACCTTTCCGTACGTACCGCCACCTCCGGAGGACAGCTCCAGTTGTCCGTTTCGTGCAGCCACAATCAGGCCTGCCAGCACAGGCCCAACAACCGCAGCAAGTACTTCCTCACTGGTGCGATGAAGTACGTTCATTTCCGTACCAAAATGGTCCAGTAGCTGGCGCAGTTTGGCTTTGCCAAGTCCCGGAATGAACTCCAGTGGCACCTGATAATGATAGGCTGGTCTGTTTGCAGGAACATGAGGATTCTCCCGATCAGAGATCGTCAGGATGCGATCCAGCACCCCCTGCACCAGCTTCAGACTGCCACAGTGCGGACAGCGCTCTGCTGACATCGCTTGCTCATCCATAATGATGCCACATGCTGCACAGTAGGTACGATGATATTTGCCCAGCCTTGGATTCAGTCCATAATTGGCAGCAATTTTCCTGCCGACTTCTCCTTGAAGTGCCATACGGAATTCATCAAAAGAAGGGGCAGCCACTTGCAGTTCGTTATACTCCCGTCCAATCTTACCGAGAGAGTGGGCATCCGAATTGGTCAGGAACGGAACATGATCCAGCTCCCGAATATAACTTGCCATGGATGAGTCCGAGCTTAACCCCAGCTCTACCGCATCCACGAGACTAGTATCCAGCACATCGCCCATACGGGATGCCGTACTGCCATAGATGCCTTTATGCGGTGTAAACACATGTGCAGGAACAATAAGTCCACCACGTGCCTTAATCTCCGCCTGCATCTCAAGAGCGGGCACGTAGACACGCTGAGAACTGAGGTTCACATTTTTCATATAACGTTTCATCCAGTCCGTGAAGGACTTCATCGTTTTCAGATCACGGAAGTACGCCAGCATATGGAACTCACGCATTCCAGGCTCACGCAGCTCAATCTCTGTACCCAACAGAATGGTCGTGTCCTGGTAGGCAATGCCGCCGCCCTCAATCTCGGACATGGTACCACTCTCCAGCAATTGCTCGATATCCATCTGTACAACCGGAGAATGACAATCAATAACACCAAGCAAATGAATTCCTTTATGATCCGATGCTTCCCGAGCAATATTCTCAAATGTCAGATCCCGACTGCCACTGATTTTAACAGCCTCACCCCGAGAGGTTCGTCCGATATGGATATGCAGGTCTGTATAACAGGGCTCCCACATTGTGGACGTTTCCAGTTGGTCTTGCATGCCTAGAACCGTCCTGTCGTTCTGTAGAGGTCCCACGCGTACACGGCCATCATCGTTTTGGCATCGCTAATCCGGTTCTCGTCCATAAGCGCATAGGCTTCCTCCAGAGTTATTTCGGCAACTTCAAGGAATTCATCTTCGTCCAGCGCCATGTCCCCTGCTTCCAACTCTTCAGCGATGTAAAGATGAATGATCTCATCTGCGAACCCCGGTGACGTGTAAAACGAACGCAAATGACGCAGCGACTTGGCTACATATCCCGTCTCTTCTCGCAATTCACGTGCTGCGGCAACCTCTGGCTCTTCTCCCGGGTCCAGTTTTCCCGCAGGAATCTCCATTTCGGTGCGTCCCATTGCCTGACGATACTGATCCACAACAAGCATGCGATCCCCATTCAGAGCGAGTACAGCTACCGCTCCAGGGTGCCGGATTATCTCACGTGTAGCCTTCTGGCCATTCGGTAGTTTAACGGTATCGACTTGAAGCGAAATCACTTTGCCCTCGAAGATTGGCTTAGTGGATACGGTCACTTCATCTAGTTTTGGATTGGCAGGTTGCGCCGCGTGGATGGATTGGGCAGATTGATTTGGTTTCATTGGTTCTTCAACTCCATATCGTAGGATTATATATAAATGGACTAAAAATATTTACACTAACCACTCCGATGACAGAACAACCCTTCGATCGCTGTTATCCCCAGATTTTTTTGATTTTCTTTACTAATAGATAAAATTTGGTGATAAAGGCGAACGCTCCGCTTCTCTTGGTTATTTCTGTCCTCTCCGTTCTTGTGTAAAGGATTAGCTCAATTTATATATTTGGTGAATGTATAAATCTCTGATTTTGGGCATATGGTGAGCGTATAGAACTCTCACAGCAAATATAAACGAATCAGGGGGACTTTCAATGAATAGTTATATGACGCCTCAATCCTTACACGTGGTAGGACAAGCCCGGCAAGTACAGCTCATACTCAAACAATGGTTGCGCGAGTGGGGCCCGGATGCCAAGTTAATCGATCTCCTCGCTGGACGCAAATGAATGAGTCATTGATTTCAATTTGATCCTAAATTAACGAGTCTTCTCACTTGAAATATAACATGAATTCACAAAAAGTCCGAATCCGATACAGATAGACCGGGTTCGGACTTTTGTCTAACAACATGTGAGGTAACATGTGCTCTATATTATTTCTTGTCAGCTACCGTTTCCTGAATAATAGCTACGACTACCTGGGATAACTTCACAATGTCTTCGGCAAGAATACGTTCTTTGGTTGTATGAATATCCTCATACCCTACCGCCAGATTCACTGTTGGAAGGTCGAATCCGTTAAAGATATTGGCATCACTGCCACCACCGGAAGCAAACGTACTTGTCTCCAGCCCAATACTGCGAATGGCACGCTGTGCAAGCTTTACAACTTCGTGTTCATCATGGAAGCCAAATGCAGGGTAAAGGATCTTACTTCTGAATTCAGCTGTTGCACCGTATTTGCGACATGTCGTTTCCAACGCGTCACGCATCTGTGCAACCTGCAATTCAACTTTCTCCTGAACAATACTGCGAGCTTCCGCTTCAAGCTGTACAAAGTCACATACCACGTTGAGTGCTGATCCACCTTGGAATTTACCGATGTTCGCTGTCGTCTCATCATCAATTCTGCCCAGTGTCATCGCTGCAATCGCTTTGGCTGCAACTTGAATGGCGCTGATCCCGTCTTCCGGATTCACGCCAGCATGGGCAGACTTACCATAGATGCTCATTTGAATTTCAGCTCTCGCTGGAGCAGCAACACAGATCGTGCCTACAGCTCCATTAGAATCCAGCGCATAACCGAACTCGGCATCGATATCCTTCGGATTCATGGCACGTGCACCCACCAGTCCAGACTCTTCGCCGACCGTAATGACAAATTGAATTTTACCATGTGGAATCTTGTTTTCCTGGATCACACGAATCGCTTCGAACAATGCCGCAATACCTGCTTTGTCATCTGCTCCCAGGATCGTTGTTCCATCACTGCGAATCCAGCCATCTTCACCCAGTTCAGGTTTGATTCCCTGTCCCGGCGTCACGGTGTCCATATGACATGTGAAAAAGATCGGTGCAACCCCTTCAGTTCCTTCGGCTTCCCAGGTAATGACGAGGTTTCCGGCGCCATGTCCGGTTTGCTCCATGGTATCATCCTCATAGACATGAAGCCCAAGATCTGTAAACTGCTCTTTTAACACCTTCGAGATGTTCTGTTCATTTTTCGTTTCACTATCAATCTGCACCAGTTCCATGAACTGATCGATAACACGTTGTTGTTTAATCATAGGACTTTCCTCCCTCTCGTGGATACGGTACAATACAATTACTATGGTTTGTTTACTTTATGAGGTTGTTCAAAAAGTCCGCTTTTGATTACGAAGGATGCCTCGCGGCATCATCAGCATCGAATATGGAATTCAGCCGAAATAAGCGGGAGGCTTACGAAGTATGTTTCCTTTGGAAACATTGTGGTTGCTCACGTAGTTTTCCCTACGCTCCGCTACTCCATTTCTAGCTTCATCCCATCTTCTTGGTACTGAAAACCAGTCTTTTTGAACACACACTTTATGTTGAAAGGAGTTCTCTCATCAATGCAAAAAAAGAAATGGTTCAAAATCATCATCTATCTCATGCTGATCGCCATGATCGGGTCCACCCTTTTCATAGCTCTCGAACCGTTGCTGTTTGGATAGCAACCTAAAGCCTTTCGACGACCTGTTTACAGACGTTGAAGGGCTTCTTTTTCCGTGACCCAATTAATTTGATATTGAAAAATACGATTAAAGTACGGAACAATCTCCTGCGCTACTTGCTCCACCGCATAGGACTTGCCCGTTATATCCTCCAGTGAGGTAACGCCATACTGTTCAATCCCACAAGGAACAATCCCCTGAAAACCTGCATGTTGAATGCCTGAGCTGATGTTAAAAGCAAACCCGTGACTGGTCACAAAACCGCGGCGGTGTTTGCAACGATTAAACTTGATGCCGATTGCAGCAATCTTCATATCACCAATCCACACACCCGTGTACCCCTCTTTGCGTCCAGCTTCAATGCCCTGGTCTGCGAGATAATCCATAAGCACCTGCTCAAGTTTCCGTAGATAGCCGTGCAGATCCAGGTCTTCATCCCGACCAAGAATCAATAACGGGTAACCTACCAACTGGCCCGGGCCATGATAAGTAATATCACCGCCACGGTCAATTTGAAACAAAGAAATCCCTTGCTCACGCAACTCTTCCGGACTGAGAAGCAGATGCTCCGGATGATTTTGTGAGCCGATCGTATACGTTGGTGGATGCTGTAAAAGCAACATCTGCTCCGCTCCCTCGCCCTCGTCCAATCGCTGCACAATCGCTTTCTGGCGGTTCCAAGCCTCTTCATAATCAAGCATTGGTATGTATGCAACATCCAGCGGCTTGCTCATGATTCCCCACACCCTTCTGCTTCAGGTTCAGTGTACAATTGAGCACCTGTCCGTAGACAGCAGGAAAAGTGCACGGCCTCCGGCACATACACTTTCCCGACAACTATTTACTTAATACACCTTGGTCTCCATGGTATATCCTTCAAGGTTTTCTTTGACACGTTGCAAGAAACGTCCGCTGATTACACCATCCAGGATTCGGTGATCCAACGACAGACACAGGTTAGCCATCGAACGAACAGCGATCATATCATTAATAACCACTGGTTTCTTGACAATCGACTCGAATGTAAGAATCGCTGCCTGCGGATAGTTAATGATTGGCTGGGACAGGATCGAACCAAATGAACCGGTGTTGTTCACCGTGAACGTACCACCTTGCATATGGTCCAGCTTTAACGTACCTTCACGTGTTTTGCGAGCCAGTTCATCCACTTCACGGGCCAGACCTGCGATATTACGCTGATCGGCATGTTTGATTACGGGTGTAAGTACAGAATCTTCGGTTCCTACCGCCATGGACAGGTTAATGTCCCGTTTGACGATAATTTTGTCCACTGCCCATACCGAGTTCATAATTGGGTAGTCTTTAATCGCGTTAACGACTCCCTTCATCATGAAGGACAGATATGTCAGATTGATGCCTTCCTTACGCTTGAACTCATCCTTGAGTTTATTGCGTAGCATCACAAGATTGGTTACGTCCACTTCGATCATTGTCCATGCATGCGGGATTTCCGATACGCTTTGACGCATATTCCGGGCAATGGCATTACGCACAGGGGTAACATCGATGAAATACTCCGATCTTCCCTGGCCGCCACCTTCCACTTCGATCTGTGGAATTTTCGGACTTTCGGTTAGATGAATGCCTGAATGTCTCACAGGAACACCTGCATCGGACGCCGAGATCGCTTCTCCAGCGGTCAAACCCATTTCTCCATTTCCACGATTCACTCCGCTGAATGGAGAAGCAGACGGCATACTAGAAGGTGTATGCTGAACTGCTGCAGATGATGCTTGTGCGGACGATCCAGCCGCGTTACCTCCCTGTGCAACAAATGTCAGCACATCTTTGCGGGTAATACGCCCACCGGCACCGGTGCCTTGGATGCTTTGCAAGTTCAAGCCATGCTCTGCTGCCAAGGATTGCACTGCCGGGGAATACCGATTACGCATCGGCTGGTTCGGATCATGTCCTGCTGTATTTGACGCGGCAAGAGGAGTGGGGCTCGCATGTTGCTGCACTTGCTCCTGTTGCTGCGATACTTGTGTTACTTGCTCAGCCGCTTCTTCGTCAGAAGCTGCGACCTGCATGCGGCAGATTGCTTCACCAACAGCAATCGTTGTGCCCTCTTCCACCAAAAGGTCACCCATAATTCCATCCACAGTGGATGGAATCTCGGCATTAACTTTATCAGTGATTACTTCACAGATCGGCTCGTACTGTTCCACACGGTCGCCCGGTTTTTTCAACCATTTGCCTATGGTAGCCGAGACCAGCGATTCCGCCAATTGCGGCATAATGACCTCGATCCATTTCATACGTTCAGCCATTTGATTATCACTCCAAACTTTACTTTTAAACGATCCAAAAAACGAAATTAAAACTCGGCAAGTGTACGCATTGCAGCTTTAGCTTTGTCCTTGCTCAGCATGTAGAATTTCTCCAATGTTGGGCTAATTGGCATGGCCGGCACATCAGGTCCGCAAAGACGCTGAATCGGTGCATCCAGTTCAAAAAGACATTCCTCACTGATAATCGCGGCAACTTCGGCACCTACACCACCCGTTTTGTTATCTTCGTGTACGATCAGCACTTTGCCTGTCAGACGAGCGGAAGCAATAATCGCTTCACGATCCAACGGTTGCAATGTGCGCAGATCCAGAACGTGTGCTGTAATGCCTTCTTCACGCTCCAGCTCCTCAGCAGCCTGCATAACAAAATGCAGCGGCTGGCTGTAACCGATCACGGTAATATCCGCACCCTCACGAAGTACATTGGCCTTACCAATCGGAACGATGTAATCATCTTCAGGCACATCTTCCTTAATAAGTTTGTAGCATTTTTTATTTTCAAAAAAGAGTACCGGGTCCGGGTCGCGAATAGCAGCCTTGAGCAGTCCCTTAGCATCGTATGCCGAGTAGGGAGCTATAATTTTCAGACCAGGCGTACCAAAGAAAATCGATTCCGGACATTGGGAGTGATACAACCCACCGAAGATCCCGCCACCAATCGGCGCACGGATAACAATCGGACAGCTCCAGTCATTGTTGGAACGATAGCGAATTTTTGCCGCTTCACTAATGATCTGGTTGGTTGCTGGCAACATGAAGTCCGAATATTGCATTTCGGCAATCGGCTTCATGCCATACATCGCTGCACCAATCGCAACACCTGCAATAGCAGATTCAGACAATGGTGTGTCCATCACTCGCATTTCGCCAAACTGATCTTGCAGCCCTTTAGTTGTGGTAAACACACCACCTTTGAGACCTACGTCTTCACCAAGGATAAACACATTTTCATCCCGTTCCATCTCTTCTTTCATCGCGAGACGGATTGCATCAATATATTCCATCACTGCCATACTTACCGTCCCCCTTCTTCGCTGTCCGCATAAACGTGCGTCAGAGTGTCCTCAGGTTTAGGATATGGCGCGTTGTCTGCATATTCAGTTGCTTCTTTCATTTCCAGCGCAAGCTGGGAAGCCAGATCCGCATCCCGGGCTTCGTCCCAGATGCCGCAATCGATCAAGTAGTTCTTCATACGAGGAACGCCATCTTTCTTCCAGTTCTCCTCAACTTCCTCTTTGGTCCGGTAAGCCAGATCATTATCGGAGGTGGAGTGAGGTGACAACCGATACATCATCGCTTCAATCAGTGTCGGGCCTTCTCCGGCTATGGCACGGCGACGCGCTTCCTTCACTGCAGCATATACTTCTAATGCATCGTTACCATCTACACGAAGTCCGGGGAACCCGTATCCTTGTGCTCGATCGGATATTTTGCCGCTCAACTGTTTGTGAATCGGTACCGAAATTGCATATTGATTGTTCTCACACATAATAATGACAGGCAATTTATGCACACCTGCAAAGTTGGCTCCCTCATGGAAGTCACCCTGATTGCTTGATCCTTCGCCAAACGTAACAAAAGAAACAAATTCTTGCTTCTTCATTTTGGCAGCCAGTGCAAATCCAACAGCGTGCGGAACCTGTGTTGTAACCGGGCTGGAACCCGTCACAATCCGCAGCTTTTTGTGACCGAAGTGACCCGGCATTTGCCGACCGCCACTATTCGGATCTTCTGCCTTCGCAAAAGCAGACAACATCAACTCACGCGGAGTCATGCCTACCGCCAGTACAAAACCGTAATCGCGGTAATAAGGTAAATAATAATCGTGATCCCGATCCAGACCAAAAGCAGCGCCTACTTGCGCAGCTTCCTGTCCTACACCGGATACGTGAAAGTTAATTTTGCCAGCCCGTTGCAAGAGCAAGCAACGCTCGTCAAACTTGCGCGCGAGCAGCATGTATTTGTACATATCCAATACTTCACCATCGCTAAGTCCCAGCTGTTGATGCCGGTGGACCGCGTCTGCAGTACCTTGTGAACTCATATGAGGTACCTCCTTTTAATCAGAGCCTGTGCCACTCTTACTACCCGATCTTATAACCTGGTACTAAGACTTGGCTTAACCTTATTATAATCCCTTTTACCCAAAAAAGGAAAGGACCTTTCTCATAAGCTTGTTTGGCTTACATTCCAATGGCCTTTCCATCGACCGCCAACATGGCTTCACCCATAATTTCCGACAGAGAAGGGTGCGGATGAATGGTTTGTCCGACTTCCCAAGGTGTGGCATCCAGCATCTGAGCCAGAGAAGCCTCAGCGATCAATTCCGTCACATGGGTGCCAATCATATGTACCCCCAATATATCATTCGTCTTGGCATCTGCGATCACCTTCACGAATCCATCCCGACTTCCGTGAATAAGCGATTTGCCAATGGCCGAAAATGGGAACTTGCCTGTTTTAATGTCATAGCCACGTTCTTTGGCTTCACGCTCGGTGAATCCGATGCTTGCTGCTTCCGGACGTGTGTACACACAGCGCGGGATACGGTGGGATTCTACGGCATGTACCGTTTTGCCCGCCAGATGATCGACAGCGAGAATGCCTTCATGACTTGCGGCATGTGCAAGCTGCAAACCGCCGATGCAGTCCCCAATGGCGTAGATGTGACCTTCACCGGTCTGTAACTGTTTGTTCACAGCGATGAACCCACGCTCCAATTTGATATCTGTATTTTCGAGTCCGATATTTTCGACATTAGCCTGACGTCCAACCGACACGAGCATTTTCTCCGCTCTTAGCGTTTCCTGCTTATCTTCACCAAGCTGCACATCAATCTCAATGCCCTCTTGATCCGTGTTATATGTTTCGGTTAGAACGGTGGCACCTGTCAGGAAACGGACACCTCGTTTGCCGAGCAATCGCTGCATTTCTCTGGCAACATCCTCATCCTCGGCAGGCAACACGTGAGCAGCTGCTTCTACTACTGTGATGTCTACGCCAAAGTCATTCAGCATGGATGCCCACTCCAATCCAATCACACCCCCACCAACAATGATGAGTGATGCAGGAAGTTCATCCATACGCAGTGCTTCGTCGCTGCTCATTATGAATTTGCCGTCCGGTTCCAGGCCCGGCAACACACGTGGACGCGAACCAGTGGCAATGATGAGATTGGTTGGAACTACCGTATCCATCTCGCCATCTTCAAACTCCACAGCGACTGCTCCGCTCTGCGGTGAGAAGATGGATGGTCCGATGACGCGACCTTTCGCGTGTACAACCTGGATTTTATTTTTTTTCATCAAATACTGAACGCCCTGGTGGAGCTGTTCGACAATTGCATCCTTGCGCGCCTGTACTTTGGGAAATACAAGTGTGGCTCCATTCGTCTCGATACCATACGTCTCGCTCTCCTGAATCTCAGCGTATACTTCCGCGCTTTTCAGCAAAGCCTTACTCGGAATACAACCACGATGCAGACAGGTTCCACCAAGCTTGTCCTTCTCAATAATAACGACCTGTTTTCCCAGCTGTGCAGCCCGGATCGCGGCTACATATCCACCGGTCCCTCCTCCAAGAATTGCAACATCACATGTAATTGGCATCTCTCATGCTCTCCTCTATGAATCAAATTTCAATATAATTTATGATGGCTTAAATCATGGTTTAGCTTATACCCTCTATATGCCATTGTACTCTCCTTGAGCGGTCAACTCAAAGTTTGAACCAATCACACATGGACAGCCTATGCATTCCAAGCTATGATGGAATCAGGTATGATCTGTAAGCGTAACCTTTATTTAATGTCGACTTTGGCAGAAAGGGTATAATGCTCATGAATACAAGATTGGTCTTTGCGCGATTTTTGGCAATTGTTGTTCTGGTCATCCCCGGGTTAATGGCTATGAAGGGTTTTCTGATGATGAAAGATGCCCTGTTCCTATATTATGCCGAGCACGGGAACGAACTGATTTCACCAGGATTCCAGTGGCTTTCCTTTGGCGGTGGACTTGTCCTTTTTGCCGCAGGTATGAGTTTTCTGGGAGGCTGGATCTTGTTCCGTGACCGCAAGCGTAATTATGTAGGTCCCCGTTTCCGGTCCAAAAGTGTACCCGAAAAAGCAGAGACGCCCGGAAGGACTCCATGAGTCCGGGCTTTTTGTGTGTTTATACAACACACCGCCTACTTTACATAGACAGGATGGATCATCATGGTATCATTTCTAATCACGTTACAACGATTGCTCAAAGGCATTTTCCATGCGTTCAAAGACCCTAAGTTTCTGGCTCTGTTCGCGTTAACGGCAGCAACGTTGCTATCAGGCACTTTATTTTACACTCGTGTTGAAGGTCTGCACTGGATCGATGCGTTATACTTCTGTGCGGTTACCCTGACTACGGTGGGACATCCTGAATTTGTGCCAACCACCGGATTCGGCAAAGCCTTTACCGTAATTTACATGTTTGCAGGCATTGGTCTCACCTTTGCCATGATTGCCAGAATTACAGCAGGTATTCTATTCCCTCGCAAATTAAAGACAGAAGAGGACCCGGAGTAATCTCCGGGTCATTCGTATAAGGCATCCCGCAGCTTGGTAGACATACGTGATTCTTTGGAAGATGACTTCAAGATCGTTCTACGCAAGGTAAGGTTACTTGCCTGCAGTCTCTCCGCTTCTGCGAACAGTTCTGCAAATAACGCCTGCGCCGCTTCATCTAGAGATCCCTGTTCTTTCAGGCTTTCATATCGCTCTTGAAGTGATGATAATGCTTCACTCATACTAAAACACCTCTTTTCACAACTCCTGTTAACTAGCTGCCGTAACCAATACCTTAACATTCCATATAGTAACACAAAGCTGCGCAGATTAGTTCTGGCTCTTTCCAAAGATTTTGTGGTACTCTGTAAAGGTCGCTTTTTTTGTTGAATCCCGTATGTGAGAGGAGTAGCAGCACCGTGCAAACAGGACGTATTACCGTAATTACTGGACCCATGTTCAGTGAAAAATCCGGTGAACTCATTCGCCGTTGTCAGAAATTAATACAATTTGGCCGTCAAAAGGTTGTGGCCTACAAACCAGCCGAGGATAATCGGTTTGCCCAGGACGAGATCGTAAGCCGAATTGGTTATCGACTCCCTGCCCATTCCATTCCCCGGCAATTAACCCCGGAATCCGTAGAAATGATCTTGAACCAAACCATAGATGCTGATGTTGTTGCATTTGATGAAGTACAATTTTTCAGCAGTGCCATTATGGAACTTGTCTCGGAGTTAGCGTATTGTGGCAAACATGTCATTGTGGACGGACTTAATATGGATTACCGTGGTAAGGAATTCGGATATGTCGGTGGTTTGCTTGCCATGGCAGACGACATTGAGAAACTCTCGGCTTTCTGTGCGGTATGTGGCAGCCCGGATGCAGCCTTTACGCAACGTATCGTCAATGGGGAGCCTGTTACCTTGGGTCCGGTTGTCATGATTGGCGATTCAGAAGCTTACGAGCCACGCTGTCGTTGCTGCTTCATTCCTCCTCACAAAGTTGAATGCTCATCATAATTTCCAAAAGATCGATCTTAGATATCTTCCAAAAAGGCCCCTTGGGGCTTTTTTTGTTATAGAGCAAACATTCGTACAAAAAAGCACCGCTTCGCAGCGATGCTTCCAGAGTCACTTCCCGCTAGTCCCGGGAAACAAAATATTTGTTGGTCATGTAGTAAGCGTCACCACGCGACGTTTCCACCATTCCTTTTTTGGCATCCAAAAATACAATCTCTTTACACTTTGTACAGTACCATTTTGTGCGCTTGTATGGGGATTCCGTCACATAAGCCGTGCCACATTTACAATCAATCTTCATTAATAACTCGGTTGATTTATAAGCACTGGACAAGCGTTCCAGGTTATCCTGTTGCTGTGTAGGCATAATGGTCTGCTGATAATCCGATAAATGATTTTGAACCTTGAAGTCTGCTACCAATCCTGCATTCAATCCAAAAAACTCCTTGCCGATTTCGGTCACGAAGCGCTTCTCATTTCTGTAGCAATCCAGCCACTCAATAATCTGCTTATTAGACAGTGGAACCGTACCCTTGATACCGCTGTTTAAGGTGTAGGTCATGATGTATAAAGTATCGTCTTGTCTACCTGAGTACATTAGAATCCTCCTTCGAATACATTTGCTAATGTACTACAAAAACGCGCATAAATCAAAAAATTCTTATTTCCTGAGCGCATCTCTTCTTATTAAATGGGAAACATTCCACGTTCATCCGCTAAAGACTTACAAGAACTGCATACACCTGAAACATTTCCCTGTGGCGCGGCATAATGCACGACCGATTTAACGTTTTTCTTGCATATGGAACAGTAGTGCCTCCTTTCCTTTTTTGGGATATAATCCGATAGCTTAACCACGTTTTTGTTCGGTCGGAATCGTTGTAAGAAACCCGGCCATTTCATCTCGCTTCACTCTTTCTTGTTCGTCTACTTCGTAGTCATTTTTGTGCTCTGGGCTAATAATCATCTCGTCTTTTTTTATGTATACGATTCCAAGTTGTGCGTGCCTATCTCATAATCTATTCGACGTTTTGAGCGTTTTTCCTGTTTTAATCTCTACACATATAAAAAAAACCGACAGAACCTGCTCTCCTTTTTTTCGGAAGAACAGTATTTTAGTCGGTTCCAGCCTTATTTATAAAAAGTTCCCAGAACGTCCAGCTCTGATGAACGCTCAATTCGAAATGGATAGATATAACCCTGATTCATTCGGGTAAATTTGCGGCTCCACAGATCCAGTCCCGATGTGAACTGATAGGCCTGATATATAAACTTGGAGCAGTAATTGCGCTCAATACTGCGCAGATTGGTCTGCAAACGGTAGAATTTTACCTGCTTGTAATGGTCGTGTACCCACCCGGCTGCTTTCATTCCTGCCTCATTCAGTCTGGAACGGAATACAATGAAACGATCTCCTTCATAAAAACGCGTGAGATACCACTCTAATGAATCAGCAAATACAGGCCCATAAGGGTGCACATGATACACCTTGCCGTCGAGGCCAATAATGCCCATATGCCCGGCGTAATACGTCGATTCTGAGCTTGGCGTGTACACAATATCCCCTGGCTCTAGCTTCATCTCGCCCAACACGTTAATAGGTAAGTCCTGATGCAGCCGTTTGGCTGCTGAACGTTCACGCCGCCCTTCAACCAACAAGCGATGAAGCGCACCAGCAAGTGCGAGATACATTTCAGACCATTTGATCTTTTTTTTATCAGATCGTTTGAACCACCGCTGGATGAAGGTGAAACCTCGTTGTGGCTGTGATCCCTTTTTCATACGCTGCACTCCACTCTGACCTAGTTATTGTATCTATATAAGTTGAATTAAAGTTTATTTACACTGACACTACGATGACAGAACAATCTTCCAATCGCTGTTATCCCCAGATTTTTTCGATTCCCTTTTTCTTAAGGGAAAATCCGGTGATAAAGGCGACCGCTTCGCTTTTTCAGATTTTTTCTGTCCTCTCCGTTATCGTGTAAATGATTATTTCAACTTATATAGTGTCATTCTACAGTTTCTCAGCCTTATTATAGACATTTGGTGGTTCATGTTCAATTCTAAGCGTGTTCTATCTTGTGCCATTATGCCTTCTTATTACCCATTTTATGCAAAAAAGATGACTTCGGAATGAACCGAGGCCACTGAAAAAGTCCAACATCTATAAACAGATATCCCTCCTCATTTTTTTGAGGAGGGATATTTGTTTTCCTGTATAATTAAATGATTAATTTCAGGTGGTGTCTCGGATGATTTCAAACCAACAATCTCTTAAGCTTAGTGCATTTATGGACATATACGATATCGTCGTACCTAAAGATAATATGCTTCGTCAAATCAATGATCTCGTAGATTTTTCATTTGTTCAGGTAGAATTGCAGCATAGATACTGCCTCGACAATGGTCGCAATGCAGTGCCTCCCATTCGAATGTTCAAATACCTATTGTTGAAATCCATTTTCGATGTATCCGATGCGGATGTTGTGGAACGTTCTAAATATGACATGTCCTTTAAGTACTTTTTAGATATGGCGCCTGAAGATGAAGTCATTAATTCTAGTTCACTAACGAAGTTTCGCAAGCTTCGCTTGAAAGATGTGAACCTCCTCGACATACTAATTCAAAAGACCATGAAGATCGCGTTGGAGAAAGAAATTATCAAAAGCAGCGCAATTATTGTGGATGCCACCCATACGAAAGCGCGATTTAATCAGCTATCACCCAAAGAAATATTAATGCAAAAGTCTAAGTTGTTGAGAAAATCCGTTTACAAGATCGATGAAAAAATGAAGGATAAATTCCCACCGAAAACAACGACGAACGAATTATCTGATGAACTGGACTATTGCCAAAAAGTTGTAGATGCAGTAGAAAAAGAAGAATCTCTCCGTGAATACCCAAAGGTGAAAGAAAAGCTGAACTACTTAAAAGAAATCATAGCTGATCACCATGAGCACTTTCAACTCAGCAATGATCCAGATGCACGAATAGGTCACAAAACGGCAGACTCCTCGTTCTTCGGTTACAAAACACATTTTGCTATGAATGGAGAACGAATTATTACAGCTGCGGTAATTACGACTGGTGAGAAAAGTGATGGAAAACAACTCCAAACTCTCATTGAAAAAAGTCGTGACACAGGTATGAAGATCGATACCGTCATTGGAGATACTGCCTATTCTGAAAAAGATAATATTCAATATGCCAATCACAACGAACTACAATTAATATCAAAATTAAACCCTAATATCACACAAGGAACTCGTAAAAAAGAAGATGAATTTGAGTTTAATAAAGATGCATGTATGTACGTTTGTAAAGCTGGACATATGGCGATTCAAAGAGCGCGCACAGGTAAGAAAGGTATGAATAATAACCAAAAGAATACCTACATGTTTGACATTGAAAAATGCAAAGTATGCCCAATGAAAGACGGGTGCTATAAAGAAGGTGCGAAAAGTAAAACCTATTCTGTAACCATCAAATCGACCGAACATAAGGAACATGAGGCATTTCAAAGTAGCGATAGTTTCAAAGAAAAATCGAAAGAACGTTATAAAATTGAAGCGAAAAATAGCGAACTCAAGCACAGACACGGGTATGATGTTGCATCGTCCTCGGGTCTTGTTGGCATGCAAATGCAAGGTGCCATGGCCATATTTACTGTTAATCTCAAGCGAATCATTACACTCATGGAAGACTCAAAGTAAAAGGATAGAGAAAAAGGCTATATTCCGTTCCAATGTGAACGAAATATAGCCTTTTTGATTTAAAATGAATCTTAACAAATTAAAATCGTAAGTTTTTCAGTGGCCTCGAATGAACCCGAAGTCATCTTAATATAACCGATCGCAGACCTTTATTCTTCTACAACGCCAAGGGCTTTATTTTTCTCTTTAAAGCGACTGTTATGGGAAGAAACATAAGCCACTTTTTCCGCTTCAGGGTCCATGTATAGCTTCGCACTGTTTACCGCTAGGGCTGCATCTGTGAAAGTACCCGCAATCAGGTACAGTTTGCTACCATAATCTACAAAATCGCCTGCGCCAAACACGCCGGGAATATTGGTTTGCAATCTCTCTGTTGTAGTGACATGCCATTCGCCAAGATCAAGTCCCCAATCCCGGATTGGACCAAAGTCACTCTTCATGCCATGGTTTACAATGACAGCATCGACTTCAAGCAGTTCAGTTTCACCTGTATCCACGTGTGAGATGGTCACCTGTTCAATCACATCACCACTCATACTATGCAGTGTCTCTACCGCATATGGTGTACGGACATCTACAGAGGATTCTCTCATACGCAGTACATTACGCTCCAACCCGCCAAAGCGGTCACGACGATGCACAACCGTAACTTGCTCTGCCAGGGCTTCCAGTTCATTCGCCCAGTCCACAGCAGAGTCGCCTCCACCCGAGATCAACACACGTTTACCACGGAATGGCTCCAGTTCTTGCACAGTATAGTGGAGATTGCTAACCTCGTAACGGTCTGCACCTTCAAGCTCCAGCTTGGCCATTTTATATATACCATATCCGATTGCCAAAATGACGGTACGTGTCCAGTGTTGCTCACCTGTTGCAGAAGTTAACAGAATTGTGCCATCAGGTTGACGCTCGAATCCTTCGATCTGTTGTTCAAATACGAGGGTTGGCTCAAAAGTTCTCGCCTGTTCTTCCAATTGTTTGATCAGATCTTCACATAGAATTGGCGTCACACCCCCGACATCCCAGATCATTTTCTCCGGATAAAAGAGCATGCGACCTCCCAATCTGTCACGTGCCTCAATCAACTTGGTCTTCATATCTCGCATGCCGCTATAAAAGGCAGAGTACATGCCCGCAGGGCCACCGCCGATAATGGTTACATCATAAAGTTCCAACTGCTGATTCATATTAAAAATACCTCCGTTAATTCGATCCAGAACATCGAGTATTTGATATCGATTCTCATTATCACTTAAATCCTAGTGTAATGGTAATCTTATCAAAATACAATGGCTAAAAAACAAACATTTCTTGTACAAAAATTCTACGAACACATCTGCTCTTTACTATTGCGCTCTTGGAGCCGCCAACAACTTTCCAACAACAAAATCAAGTTGTTTATTAATTGAATAGATATCCGAATAGTAGAAGAAATCAAAATCAATCTCAATTAGGCGACCTTCTTTAACAGCCGGGATGCTACTCCATATTGGATCATCCGTAAGGTTATCTGCCCCTTCATACACCGAACGAAACACGTAGTCCCCGATATACTCAGGCAGTACTTCCATGGATAAATTGGAGCCTCCCGCTTCCGAAACTACATCAATTTTCTTTTGTACCACTTCAGGTGCTTTCATCCCCAAGTATTCATATAATGCCTGAGATCCTCGGCCATATTGCTTGCTCTCTACAACGACCATACCTTTCAAACCGCCCTCCACAATGGAAATCGTTTTGTCTAATATGCCTGCGTCTGCTAGTGTTTGCTTACTCTCTTCGACTTTGCTATTGAGATTATTGATTAATGTCTCAGCTTCCTGTTCTTTTCCAAAAATACTCGCTATACTCTGGAGTCTTTCTTCTGTTGTCATTTTCTCGTATGGAATATATACCGTAGGTGCGATATCTTTTAACAACGTATACGTCTCTTCTGAAGGAACAATGATCAGATCCGGATCAAGATCAATGACAGCTTCAGGATTCGGTTCGAACCAGGTGCCTAGTGAATTTACACCTTCAAGCTCACTCTTGTAGGCAGCCCCGTTGAATACTTCAGATGTAGCAATTGGCTTAATTCCAAGCGCAACGACGTCTCCCTGGAGATATAGTACAACAACCCTTTTCGGATTCGCTGGAACAACTACGTCGCCCTTAACCGTTGAGACCGTGCGTGTTTCATTGTCTTTGTTTGTCTGGCTTCCTGTGTCTGATGATACTGCCGTACTGCTGTTATTGGAACTGGCACCCGTTCCTTCGCCAGCTGCTGGTGTTGTTGCTGTACCCGAAGAGCAGGCTGCGAGGAGCATCGTTATGCTCAATAATGCAACCATAATCATACTGGAACTTGTTTTTCTTCTTTTCATTGGTGTAGACCCTCCGTCTATATATTGATAATGATTCTCATAATCAATATATCCCGACTTCCATCTTCGGCCAATGGACGATTCAGAGATTACCAATGGACGATCCTCTGTTCTCGCTTCTTCTCTCATCTTTCGTTGATACTGTATCGGAGAGATCCCCACATGTTTTTTGAAGATACGACTAAAATAATACACATCCGAATAACCTACTTCTGCTGCAATTTCACTCAGCGTTGCATCAGATCGCAAAAGCAGATTGCGAGCCTTAGCGATTCGGGTCTGAATTAAATAATCAATGGGACTGTGACCCGTCTGTCGTTTGAATTGCATGGATAAATGACGGGAGCTGTAGTTAAACTGTTCAGCCAGGAAATCAAGCGTGACCTGTTCCCTATAATGATTCTGTATATAACGAAGTGTTTGTTTCACCGGGTCAGCAAGCTCTGTTTTGATCTCCTGCTCTGCCAATTGAACCATCATTTCATGAATGAACTGGTAAAATAAACTTTTTGTATGAAGCAGATCCAGACTGCCAGATTGACTCCATGCACCCTCAAGCTCATCAAGGTAACGTAATAACCCCAGCGGACTACTCGGTGCAAATCCATATTGCAAAGAGAACGGTGCAACTTCCGGCTGTGCCAATAACCACTTTTTACGATAACTAGGAAAGGCAAGAAATGCTCTGTAATAGAGCAGAATATATTCAAAATCTTCGTTGGTTTGGATATCTAGTGAAGATCCTTTGGCCCCATGAAGCATGTAGAACCGCTCTGCCTTGTATGTTTGTCCATCCAACTGAAGCACAGCAGATCCTCGAATCGTATATATAAAACCATTTGCCGGAAGTGTGTAGGAACTCAGTTGTGCCCCTGCCTCCATAACGATTCGGCGTATATCCAGAACCTTAACAGCGGCATGATTCCAGCATTTCATCTGTTCGTCTAATTGCATCGAATACTCTCCAATCCCAACCTCACCCGGAACAAAGGCCTTACAAGGTCATCATTCTGCCACACATCCGATAACATATGCCTAGCAGTGGTTCACTAATATACCTTCATTATAAATGATAATAATTTTCATTATCAACTGTAATTTAGAGTGGAATTGGATTTCATCTCATCAATCACTTGTTAGACTTAATTTGGTTCAGAGATCTTCGTAAACCACGCGGCCAATTCCTCTGTTTGATCCAATGTTGCAATCGGGTCAAAGTACCATGAACGATCCGGGCTCCAGATAAACACACGATCATTTTTAACCGCATCTAGTGAACTCCAGACCGGTTTCGATTTCAACTCTTCCAGGGTCAGATTATCTGCTGTTAGAATGATGTAGTCTCCGGCAAATTCAGGAATCGCTTCCGATGAAACTTCAACCAGTTGATCCTTCATTAAGATCTCTTTTTTATCTGCAGGAGGATTCAAACCAAGCGCGCTGTAGACTGCCTGACCTCCCCGACCAAAATTATCACCAAAGGCCAACGGTGCTTTATCATAGAACTGCATGACCGACACCTCGGCCTGCGGATCAATTGCCTCACCAACACGTTTCTTGGCATCTGCAATTCTTGCGTCATAATCGGCTAACCATACCTCAGATTCTTTTTCTTTATTTAGCACTTCACCGAAATAGGCAATTTCTTCGTGGGTGTTTTTCAATTCGCCATAAGGTACAACCAAGGTAGGTGCAATCTTGCTAAAGGAATCAAATAAATCAGGATTACCTGTCACAATGAGATCCGGTTCAAGTTCCAACACCTTTTCGAGAGAGATGGTTTCATATTCACCAATATTCTGCACGCCCTCAAGTGATTTGATAAAATAAGGATTTTTCAGGTTCATCTCGGGTGTACCCACAGGTTTGATCCCCAGGGCGATCAGACTTCCCAGATACAAGTCAACCACAATCCGTTTAGGTTCAGCAGGGATTGTAATATCTCCCTTCACCGTTGAGATTATACGTGGTTCAGATGTTTTGGTGTGATTATCCGCTGTTACTGTGTTTGTGGAACTTGATGTACTTTTGCTTCCAGAAGCATCCCCGCTCGAATTACTGGCAACACCTGTTGAGCAGGCACTTAGCAGTAACGTAAGACTTAGTAAAATGCTAAGCAGCATTCCCGTTCTTGTCTGTCTGTTCATATTTATTGACCCTCCGTGTTTATATTGATAATGATTATCACCATCAGTATAAACATACCTTCCACTTCCACCTCTGAAAATGTCATTTCGCGCCACACCTGATGTCAGATCAGGCCAATATAGGGGTGCTGAGGTCTTTTCTTTAAATTGCAAAGGAGAAAGACCTGTATGTTTCTTGAACATACGCCCCAAATAATATCCATCCGGATAACCGATTCCTACAGCGATCTCATCCAACGTGGCGTCCGTTTGCAGCAACATCTCTTTGGCTTTGAACAAACGAAACTGAATCAGATAATCGATGGGACTGGTTCCAGTCGACTGCTTGAACTTGCGTGACAAACTTCTTGGGCTGGTGCCAATCATTTCTGCCAAAACATGAAGTGTAAGTGGCTGGGTGTAAGAAGACTCTACCATTTTAATGACTTTGCTGACCTGATCCAACATACTTGGATAGCGATTGGATATACGAGGAATCTGTGATGAGATCTGCTCCACAAATGCATAGAACAAACTCTTGGCCTGAAAGTGCTGAATAGGGTTCTTTTGATCCCACAAAAAGTGCATCTTTTTCCATTGCTCATATAGAATGGTTGGCATATCGGGGGTAAAGCCATAGTTCATTTGGAACGGATTGATACGCTCCATTAACCTTCCCAGATCATTTCTCCCTCCACTAGGCAGGTTTGCTTTGTACATCAAGTAATATAGGTGCAATCCGGATTCGCCTGCTCGAATCATCAACTTACTCCCTTTTCCCCCATGGAAAATATAAAAGCGACTCACTTCATATGTTTGATTGTCAATCGTCACTCCAGCATCACCCTGAATGGTGAGTACAAAGGTACTTGTCGGAAATTTGTATTTCATCTCTTCATATGCCTCTAATTCCATGTAACGGATATCTGTTATACTCACCGCAGCATAGTTCCAGAGGATATAATAATCATTCCACATTTTGCTAACCCATCTCCGTCTACATAAATTGTGTCTGTCTCCACTCACTTATTGATAACCATTATCAATTATTATGATGAAGTACGCAATACAACCTATGTATATGAATCCATTCAGACGAAAAAGAGCTATTCAAATCCTTCTCTTAACATCCGATATATGTAAATAGAACCATGATAAAGCAGATAAGGAGAACAGAGGATATGAATTCAATCTCATCTGCAACCAAAAGCAGTTTCACTCCCGGGAATCAAGTCTCCAATCGGGATAAAGAAATTCAGGGACTCATGCAGCAGAAGATCCGGCTCAATGAAGAAATGCAAGGTGTAAAAACCAATGACGAGTTGGATACCAAAACCAAAGCTCAGCGAATAAAATCCCTAACAAGCTCTATTTCCCAGATCGACAGCCAGATTGCCCAAATTAAAGCTGAAGAATTGCAAGAAAAGAACAAATTAAGACAGCCCGAAAAGGCTCAACAGCAACAACCCAAACCAACCGACGAGGCACAAGCCCCTTCACTCGATCACCTGATCAAGCATAGTCAGACTTATGATCAATTGGGTAAGCTGGTCGGTTTGCGTGATCGCATGCAGGGCTCCATTCAGACCACCGAAGGAGAAACCCGCTTTGACCGACTTGTTCTCGAGATCAATCCTCCCGCAAATGATCTTGATCTAGGCAAATCAATGATGTTGGAAAATTCAGAACGCACCGTCTTTCAGGCAAAGCGAGAGACCGTCCAGGACATCAACTCCCAGTTAAATAAGGTCAATCAGAAGATTGGGGAACTGGTGGAAGAGATCCATCAGCCCGTACCTAAAAAAGGAGTACAACCACCTATCTCTGCAACATCTGGAGAAGAAGAACAGGAAGTAAATGAAGGAAAGAAAACGGGAAGTAAGGAGCACCCATCAGATGGCGGAACCACAGATCAGGAATCAGGAAATGGTCCGCAAACTACGGCTTCTACATCTCCTGCTGCTTCATATCCATCCGTTGATATTCGAATCTGATACGCATTGATCAAACATACTTATATGTGTACATACTGAGCTTAAAGATTAAAATCGCTCGTTTGCTACACAACCTTTGACTCGCATCCAATGATAGAACCGCTATTACAGGTGACTAACTCCTGATAAGTAGCGGTTTTTCTGTATTTTAACGTTATGGGTATAGAGGCGAAGCCTCAGCTTCCGAAGAAGCTTTCTTACAGAAAGCTTTTAGACCCACATCTTCAAGTTCTCTCTGTCCTCTACGTTCTCGAAATTTTATGTCTAGCACGGAGTAGTGGCGGTATCATTTGCACAGATGATACTTCCAGCAATCGCTTTACAACCTTTTTTGATGCGTGTGGCCTCATCAATAATCTGATCTATGTTTTCATATTTTCGCTTGCTATTGGTTACAACGGCGATGGATACCGACACCAGAGGAATGGGCCGATTTAGCCCGGAACGTCCTTCCCCCAGAACATATTGATGATGCCAATCATGTTCGTTGTAAAATGTCTTTTTCATTTCCTCAAAACCTGAGATGACTTCCTCACTAATATATTTGTAATCATGGTGATTCAGGATCGTAATAAAATCATCACCACCGATATGTCCAAGAAAAGCTTCAGGGAGAACAAATAGCTTGCGAAGCAAGTTAGCTGTCGCCTGAATAAGCTGATCCCCCATTTTGAAGCCGTAGCTATCATTGTAGGATTTGAATTGATCGAGATCAACGTACAGTACGCTAAATTGGTCCATCTGAAGAGCCTGAGACAGCCTTTCATCTATGATATGATTACCAGGAAGACCAGTCAGCGGGTTCATAAAAATCGCCATTTCAGCCCGTACATCAGCAACAGCGAGTAGCAAACGCCGAATACTCACAGCTCCAAAGAAACTTTCTCCTGACGTGACCAACACAAGATCATATATATCCCCTTCATCTCGATCCATGGCTAGAACACTGACATCTGTAATCTGTTCCGAATAATCCACGACCAGTGCCTGCGTATTCATCACCAGTTCTACAGGACGTCCCATATACAGATTATAGCCATACTGGGTGCCAATCTGCTGAAAGAATCGGGGCCGCATCATTAATGACACATCCTTCTCCCCCATAACAGCTATACCTTCCAGACTAGGATTGGACTTGAAAAGATGATAGACGATATCACATTTTGTATCAGATTGTACTACAGGAATTGGTTCAGCAATCTCGCCTATTTGCGTAAACATACTATTCTACTCCTCTGTTCGTAGCATCATATCCGAACTTTTCAAATATATATGTAGGTCTTTGTCAATGGTCACATCGTACCACTTTCTACTTGAAAAAGCGTTAACTGAGAGTAAAAGTTTATGAAATATTTCCTTTTCTAAACTTTGCTATAGTGAGCTTATTTTAATGCTTGATCTCAAAATTTTGAAGCAATCATGCAACACTAAATTTCATCATCATGTTCTGTGTTATTTCGTTATGCAAAAATACCGTCATTTACTGGATATCTTTAATCCAATAAATGACGGTATTCGTTGGCATATATTACAGAAGTTTATCGGCATGAAATGAACGAATTCAGATATAGGCCGCCAAAAATCCATTTGGCTAGAATCAAATTTGAATCCAAACTATACTTGCCAGCTCACTACTCCTGACCCTTTCAGCTTACCTTATGCTCAATTCTCAGCTTGTCAGCAACCATCGCGATGAACTCGGAGTTCGTCGGTTTAGACTTGCTGATGTTGATCGTATAACCAAACAAGTGGCTGATGCTGTCGATGTTACCGCGAGTCCATGCCACTTCAATGGCATGACGGATCGCACGTTCGACGCGGGACGGCGTGGTTTTGAATTTTTCGGCAATCGCCGGATACAGTGTTTTTGTGATGGCTCCCAAAATTTCGATATTGTTATACACCATCGTAATCGCTTCGCGCAAATACTGATATCCTTTAATATGCGCAGGAACGCCGATTTCATGTATGATGGACGTAATATTTGCATCCAGATTTTTGTGTTTGCCCATTGGCACAACATTGGATGATTTCATGAACATGGATGATCCGCTGCTTGTGGACATCGCCGTCTGTGTTCCCACCAGTTGACGCACACGATTCGCAAGCACTTCCATGTCAAACGGCTTAAGAATATAATAAGAAGCTCCGAGTTGCACGGCACGCTGTGTGATATTCTCTTGTCCGAATGCCGTAAGCATAATGACTTTAGGCTGTGGAGACAGGTTCAGGTCGCGCAAGCGCTCAAGCACACCCAGTCCGTCCAGGTGAGGCATGATAATATCCAGAATCAATACATCCGGCACATCCCGAGTTTGCTCCAGCAATTGCAGTACTTCTTCTCCATTGTATGCAATACCGGTTACTTCCATATCTTCCTGCTCAGATATATATTCGGCAAGCAAATTCGTAAATTCACGATTATCATCGGCCAGCAATACCTCAATTTTTTGCAAAACGGTATCCTCCTTTAAATTAAACATCGTTTCGTACATTTCCTTACACGTTTAATTTTCGACACAGCCAGTTAAATTCCTCCTGTCGAAAATTATTTTTCTTTATTTTTTTTTCTTGATCCTATATAATAAATAATTTATTTCATTATCCGATATATTATGTTTGCTTTCGACAAAAAAGAACCTCAGGGCTGTTTAGCCAGCCTTGAGGTTCTTATCGTTTTCCTTTTTCATCATAACGCCAGCATCTTGTAACATCCATTCAATGAAGCAACCGTAACCCGATTTTGGATCATTCACGAATACATGAGTAACCGCACCGATCAATTTACCATTTTGTACAATGGGGCTGCCACTCATCCCTTGAACGATACCTCCGGTCTTATCCAGCAGTTTCGGGTCCGTAATTCGAAGTACCAGACCTTTTGTTGCTGGTTCAGTTTGATCTGCCACATGAACAATGTCAATGGAGAAGCGTTCAACTTGTTGACCGTCAACCACGGTAAGTATTTCGGCCGGTCCTTCCTTTACTTCATGAGAAAAAGCGACGGGAATGCCTTTCGAATACAGACTGTGCTCAGGATTTCCGGACATTTTACCAAAGATACCAAAAGCCGTATTACGTTCAATATTGCCCAAAATTTTGCTTTCCTTGAGGAAATGAGCACGTTTTTCACCCGGATCACCGGTCTCACTTTTAGAAATGGACGTCACATTGGATTGAACGATCTGACCACTACCCACAACAATAGATGTCTGTGTGTTCATATCTGTAATGACATGGCCCAGTGCGCCATATACGCCCTGATCGGGTGCATAGAAGGTAAGTGTGCCAACACCGGCTGCAGAATCACGAATGTACAATCCAAGCCTCCACGCTTGATCCTCGGAGTCATACGCCGGAGTTAATCGTGTCTTCACCGTTTCCTTGCCCCGTTTTAACACAACATCAATACCTTTTTTACTTTTCCCTGCAAGTTCAACGGCTTCAGAGACACCTGCTACGCCATCCAGACGTTTTCCATCCATATGCGTAATCAGATCTCCGAGCTTAATGCCCGCTGTTTCTCCGGGCGATACACGCTCATCCTGACCGGAACGGACCAGATGATGTCCAACCACCAGAATGCCTGCCGATTTAACCTTGACGCCAATCGTTTGTCCCCCGGGTACAACACGCAAATCCGGTATCACATTCACATGAACTGTTTTGACCGGAATTTTACCCCACAACTTCAACGTTAATTTGGCATGTCCCGTCTGTTGAGGGTGAAGATGCAAAGGTTGTTGCCTGGTAACATGCATCGCTGCCTGATCATCCAAACCAACGATATCAGGACGATCTACAACGGCGCTTGAAGCAGCAGGTACAGCGAGCCGGACATCCGCTTGCCTGCCAGCAAACACCTGCAATTCATCCGGCAGTGAAGCATAACTTTGCACAGGCTGAATGGCCTGGCTAATCACACAAAGAAAGAAGGCAAATAAAAGACCTAGCAATTTCTTCCTGAGGGGGGAATTCAATGGCTGTCACACTCCCTTTGCTTCTTTCGCTTGACGAAAGGTGGTCGCCAATTGCGTACCTATAAGATAACCTCGCCCCCAGGCTTTTATTACTGTCAATCATTACGCCAGCCGTCCGTTTCACCCTTTTTTGGCTTCCGCCAAATTCAGCATTTCCTGTGCGTGATGCAGTGTTTTTTCTGTAATTTCCACGCCGCCCAACATACGTGCCAATTCCTTCACTCTGCCTTCGTCTGACAGCGATTCCACCTGCGTCATTGTCCGTCCATCGTAGACATGTTTCTCAATGAGATACTGATGATCTGCCATACAAGCCACTTGTGGTAAGTGCGTTATTGAGAAAACCTGACAAGTCGAAGACAAGCGGAACAGTTTTTCCGCAATGGATTGAGCTGCTCTACCGCTAACTCCGGTATCAACTTCATCAAAAATCAACACAGGTATCCGGTCATGTCGCGCAAAGATACTCTTCATCGCCAGCATCATTCTCGATAACTCACCACCTGAAGCAATCTTGCCAAGTGGTCTTAATGGCTCGCCCGGGTTCGGTGAGATTAGGAATTCCGCATTGTCCGCACCATGACGATTCAGACGAATACGACGTCCATTCCATTCAATCCCCTTTGGATCTTCGAAAGGAGTAATCTGAACACGCAGTGTAGTCCGCTCCATTTGCAGATCCTTGAGCTCGCTTTCCACCTGTGCAGCAAGTTCCTCGGCGCATTGTTTGCGAATCTTGCTGAGCTCTTCAGCAGACTCCATCACAAGGTTAAGCATTTTGTCACGTTCAGCTCGCAATTTCTCCAGCCGTTCGTCCTTGTTCTCCAGTTGGTCTGTTTCATGGCTAATCTGATCATAATAACTCAGAATAAGTTCAACACTGTCCCCGTATTTCCGTCTGAGGCCAGAAATCAGATTCAGCCTTTGCTCCACTTCTTCCAGCCTTGCCGGATTAAATTCAATCTTCTCCCGGTAATCCCTTAACTGAAATGTCGCATCTTCCAATTGATAAAATGCAGATTGCAGCTGTTCTACGATTGGTTGCAGTCCTTTGCTATCATATCCAGAAATGTCTTCAATTCTTGAGAGAGCAATGCTCACAGCTTCAAGTCCGCGTTGACCACTGAGCAGATCATATGCACCAGCAACACTGTCCATCATTTTCTCACTATGGGATAGTTTGACCCGTTCTTCCCCGAGTAATTCATCCTCGCCTTGTGTAAGGCTCGCTGCTGCGATCTCCTCAAGCTGAAAGCGATACATGTCCAAGAGTTGATATGCCCGCTGACTGGACTCCTGAAGGGCACGCAGTTCTTTTTCCGCCGTGATAAACTTGCTGTAGCGCTCCTGGTACTTCGCTTTGATCGGTCCGATGACTTCCGAGCCATAAGTATCGAGAAGCCCCAGATGGCTCTCAGCGCGTAGCAAACTCTGATGTTCATGTTGTCCATGAATATTGATCAGCTTCTCGCCTACTTCCCGTAGCATGGTCAGATTGACCAATTGCCCATTAATGCGGGACGTACTTTTCCCCTGCGTGTTCAGTTCACGTCGAATAACCAGATGCTCTTCAGGCTCACAATGGATACCCAGCTTCTCTAATGTCTGCCATACCGGATGACTCTGCTCCATCTCGAACAAGGCTTCCATCTCTGCCTTATCACAACCGTACCGGATCAAATCAGCTGAACTTCGTCCACCAGCAATTAAGCCAAGTGCATCTATAATAATCGACTTACCTGCACCCGTTTCCCCTGAAAGTACATGGAATCCCGGATGGAATACAACGTCCACTTCTTCCACCACAGCCAGATTACGAATCGATAACGTAACTAACATCTGCAAAAACACCTCCGGATGACTAATTCAGATATTATGTTTTTGAACCATTGATTCAAGAGGTTGTTCAAAAAGTCCGCTTTTGATTACGAAGGATGCCTGGTGGCATCATCAGCATCGAATATGGAATTCAGCCGAAATAAGTGGGATGCTTACGAAGTATGTTTCCTTCGGAAACATTGCAGTTGCTCACGTAGTTTCCCTACGCCCCGCTACTCCATTTCTAGCTTCATCCCATCTTCTCGGTACTGAAAACCAATCTTTTTGAACACGCACTTTAAGCAATATAACCCATGATTCGCTCAATAACGGTCACACTGTTACCTTCAGTCCGGCAGATAATCAGAATGGTGTCATCTCCACAGATCGTGCCCATGACTTCATTCCACTCAATATTATCAAGCAAAGCTGCAATGGAGTTGGCTGTTCCGGGCAAACATTTCATCACAACCAGATTGTTTGTGTGATCAATGTGCAAGAAGTTGTCAACGAGTGCACGCTTCAACTTTTGAATCGGATTATATCGTTGATCTGTCGGTAAAGAGTACTTGTATCTTCCGTCATCCATCGGAATCTTGATTAACAGAAGTTCCTTGATATCCCGAGATACCGTCGCTTGAGTCACCTGAAAACCTGATTTGCGCAGTGCTTCAACCAGATCATCCTGGGTCTCAATTTCATTTTGACTAATGATTTCACGAATCTTGATGTGCCTTTGTCCTTTCATATATGCCTCCAGTTAGATGTATTGCAATAAAGCAGCATTTGTAATTCGCCGCAGACTTTGCCCTGCAATGTTCATTCTTTTATATTAGTCCAGATCATCCCCATCATACACATCTTCCTGATAGTCCATGAGCCTGATTAACTTAATATCGGAATCCTCCACGTCAACATACAGCAATCCTTCACAGCCAGGATATAACAACAGATAATTGAGGAAGCGATCCCTTAGCGCAGGGCCGGTCATATCGATTGGCTGTCTGCGACGAGACGTTTTCACGAGGTATCTGAGATCCTCACGTTCTGCAACATAATCAATGAATAATCTGCTGTAATAAACGGATTCATTGGCCTCAAAAGCCAGAGGGACTTTCATTTTGCCACCGATAACTTCGTAGCCCTGTGCTTCAAGCAAATCCAAGGCCGGGGAATCTTGAATCTTCACGTTCAGTTGCATTCCAGACAAGCTTACCGGCGTCGGTCGGTTCACCCAATTACGCAAGCCAAAGAACAGCCACAAGATCAAACAGACAGCAAGTACACCTATAAAGATTGTGTCATATTGACCATCCATTATCGCTCACCTCGAAGACATATTCGAGGTTCAGTAATGATTTCCCTTTACGTCAATCACCTTTCCAGCGAAAAGAAACCCATCTTATGATGAGTTTCCCGTAAATGTATGAGCTGCTTCCTTTGCAACTTGCTCCGCAAGTGCGTCAAGTGAAGCTGGATCGATCTCTGGTTGTGTTGCCTCTGGTGCTTCCAGACGCCAATGTGCGAGAAATTCTATATTACCTTCTCCACCGGTTATCGGTGAAAAAGTTAAACTCTGCAGATGTAAACCAAGTTGACTGGAGAAATGAAGCATTGTCTGCAATACATCCTTGTGTACCTTCGTATCACGTACCACACCGGACTTGCCTACTTTTTCACGCCCTGCCTCAAATTGAGGTTTAATCAATGCAACGATATCTGCAGGTTGTTTCAAAAGAGCCAGAAGTGGCGGCAATATGATTCGCAGTGAAATGAACGACACATCAATGCTCGCAAAGTTCGGCACGGGTCCCGTCAGATCTTCAGGAGTCACATAGCGGAAATTAGTTCGTTCCATAACAGTAACTCGCTCATCATTACGCAAAGACCAGTCGAGCTGATTATAGCCCACATCAATAGCGTAGACGTGAGATGCGCCATGCTGAAGTGCACAATCCGTAAATCCACCGGTGGATGAACCAATGTCGAGCATGACAAGTCCATTCATATCAAGGTCGAAATGACGGATCGCTTTTTCGAGCTTCAATCCGCCTCTGCCGACGTAGGGATGTACCGAGCCTTTAACTTTCAGCTCGGCTTCCCTTGGAATTTTCATGCCCGCCTTTTCGATCGGCTCATTATTGGCATATACCAGTCCAGCCATGATTGCAGCTTTTGCCTTCTCACGACTTTCATAATAGCCCTGCTCAACCAGCAGAACATCAATTCGTTCTTTCGGGAGTGACATGTCTGTCTCCTATCATGTAAATTTACGAAGGAAAACGTGTTTTGGGTATGCCGTAAGATGATTGAACAGCCATCTTGCGCAGTTCAGCACATACATTTTCAACGGTAAGACCCACTTCCTCACGTTGTTCCTTAATACTGCCATGCTCGATGAAGCGATCCGGAATCCCCATCAATTGTACATGAACATCATGCAGTCCCTGCTCTGCATAAAACTCCAGAACTGCACTACCCATGCTACCTGCTTGAGATGTTTCTTCAAGTACAATCAATTTGGTGCCTCGAACAGCTAAATCACGCAACATTTGCTCGTCAAGAGGTTTCAGGAAGCGAGCGTTGATTACGCCTGCTGTGATACCTTCCCGCTTCACCATCTCTGCTGCTTCTTCTGCAAGCTGCACCATCGAACCTGAAGCGATGACAGCATATCCCTCGGATGGACGCAGTTGCTCCCATGATCCGATTGGAATCGGAACAAGTACATCATCCAAAGGTACACCGACCACATTGTTTCGTGGATAACGGTAAGCAATTGGACCTTCATTATAATCAAGCGCCGTTTTCATCATATGACGCAATTCATTTTCGTCTTTTGGCATCATCAGAACGATATTTGGAATATGGCGCATAAATGCCACATCGTATACCCCTTGATGTGTTTCCCCATCCGGACCAACAAACCCCGCACGGTCAATAGCAAACATCACGTTGGCGTTATGACGGCAAATATCATGTACAATCTGATCATAAGCACGTTGCATAAACGTAGAATACACGGCAAAGACCGGCTTCAAACCTTCCATAGCCAGTGCAGCACACATGGTCGCCGCGTGCTGTTCTGCAATACCTACGTCAATCATGCGATCGGGAAATTCCTTACTGAACGGAATAAGACCTGATCCTGTAGGCATTGCTGGCGTTACCGCTACGACCCGCTTATCCTGCTTCGCAAGATCAATTAACGTTTGACCGAACACTTCCGTGTACATCGGTTTTCCGACTGCCTTCAGCACTTGCCCAGATTCAATTTTGTACGGAGAAATCCCGTGCCACTTGTGCGAATCGGCTTCTGCTGGCTGATAACCTTTGCCTTTGGTCGTGAGCACGTGAACGAGCACAGGGCCATCAACGTTATCTGCCTGTTTGAAGGTTTCGATCAATTTGGGAATATCATGCCCATCAATCGGTCCCAAATACGTGAAGCCCAGTTCTTCGAAAAGAACACCTGGTACCATCATATATTTGACACTATCTTTGATCCAGCTTGCCGATTTGGCCAAACGGTCCCCAATAGCAGGAATTTTTTTAAGCATGCCCTCGACATCATCTTTTGCTTTCAGATAATGACGATCCGAACGAATTTTGCTCAAATATTTATGCATGGCCCCAACGTTTGGAGCAATGGACATTTCATTATCATTCAGAATAACCATCAGTTTTCTCTGCTCATGACCGATATGATTGAGGGCTTCAAAAGCCATACCACCTGTAAGCGCTCCATCACCAATCATCGCGATAACTTGGTTGTCTTCACCCTTCAGATCACGTGCAAGGGCCATCCCCATCGCAGCAGACAATGAAGTACTGCTGTGTCCAGCTTCCCATACGTCATGTTCACTTTCGTTGCGTTTGACAAACCCGCACAGACCGTTATGTTGACGCAATGTATCAAAGCGATCCATACGTCCTGTCAGGACTTTATGCACATAAGCCTGATGCCCTACATCAAAAATCATTTTGTCTGCTGGACTGTTATAACAGTAATGCAGGGCTACCGTGAGCTCAACCACGCCTAAGTTGGGTGCGAGATGCCCACCTGTAACAGACAGTTTCTCAATCAGAAACTGCCGGATCTCTGCCGACAAAAGGGCAAGATCATCCTGAGACATCGACTTTAGATCACTGGGTTGTTTAATTTGTGGAAGCAGCACGAGAATCTCCCCGCTTTCCTAGATTGTTTAGTTATTGTTGTAAATCGATATATACATTATGAATCAAATGACATTAAATCATTATAACATAAAAGAACAAGAATCATAATTTACTGCACTATACTCCCGATAACGAGCATTCTCGCCAGCAAGTTATTTAAAATTCTTCTCCATATGTATTCCCGCATCCACTCGGGACAGAATTTTTCCATCCACTCGGAAAAAGGACATTACATTCATTACACGGTTATATAGTTTTTGAAACAGACCACCCGTCAGAATCTAATGGTCTCGACTCATCAGATAATCTGCAATTTCCAACAATCTGGATGCATCAGGTAACTCGGCTCTTTCAAGTGCGTCTTTTGCAGATTGGGTAAGGGATTTCACTTCATCTACAGAAGCCTCCATGCCAACAAAATAAGGATATGTTACCTTCTGCTGATTCACATCGCTCTGTGTTTTCTTGCCCATCTTCTGCTCGTCACCCGTCAGGTCGAGAATATCATCCTGAATCTGGAACGCCAGCCCCAGATCACGTCCAAACACACGTAAGGCTTCCAATTGTCCTTCCGTTGCTCCACCAATTCGTGCTCCAGCAATGAGTGAGAAAACAATCAGGTCACCTGTTTTGTGCAAATGAATATATTGGAGCTGTGAAAGATCGGTCATGCCTTGCTCGCCTTCCATATCCGCAACTTGGCCGCCGACCATACCTCTTGCTCCAGCAAGTTCGGACATGTCCTCTACGATGGACAGCAACGCATCTGCCGCTACACCGCTACGGCGTCCAGCTTGAACAATGCTATAAAAAGCATGGGTTAACAGCGCATCGCCTGCCAATATGGCTGTTGCCTCACCATATACCTTATGATTCGTTAATTTTCCCCTGCGGTAATCATCATTATCCATAGCAGGCAGGTCGTCGTGGATCAGTGAATACGTATGAACCATCTCCACGGCGCAGGCTACCGGCATTGCAGCTGTACGCTGTGCACCGAAGGCTTCCGCCGCAGCAACGACCAGAAGAGGACGAAGGCGTTTGCCTCCGGCCATGAGTGAGTACTGCATCGCATCCGTCAACGATTGGGGTACATCCCAGTGATCGGGAAGCGTGTGTTTCAACGCTTCTGTCACCGCAGCTGTGACCTCTTCGAGGTACACTTGAAACGAAGGACGATTACTCATGGACTTCACCGCTCTCATCGTCAGCAGTTCCGAAAGGCTTCTTGCGAAGCTCTCCATCTTCTTCTACGATCATCTCGATCTTGCGTTCCACTTGTTCCAGCTTCAGACCGCAAAGTTGCGAAAGTTTCATCCCGCGTTGAAACAGATCGATGGCCTGTTCCAACGGAACATCACCATGTTCCAGCTGACCTACGATGTCTTCCAATGCCGCCATTGCCTCTTCAAAATTCAATTCCGGTTCATTCGCCATGGGTATTGTCGTCCTCCTTCATTCCCCAAACCTGACAGTCCAGCTGTCCGTCTGTTAATTTAATCTTAATTGAATCTCCAGGCTGTACATCTTTCGTTGACTTGATCAATCGCTGTTCCTGCTCGTCATAGACAAGGCTGTATCCCCGTGACATGACTTTGAGCGGGCTAAGCGCATCCAGATGCCGCACAGATGATTTCCACTGTTGCTGCTTCGATCTGGCTATAGACCTGATCGCAAGTTCCAGTTGTCTGCGTGCTGCCGCATTCTCACGGCGTGCTACATTGACCTGCTCACGAGGATTGAATCGTTGCAGTGCTGCCCGCAGACGCTCCTGCTTCTCTCCTGTCCATTTCATACGTGTATCGACTGTTCTCAAAAGACGTTGGTGCATCATATCCAGTCGTTCCGTGTGCTGCATCAAGGTACGTCTTGGATGCACCAGCACTGGCGAACGCTGTAATCTTGCGAGCCGTTCACGATTATGTACAGCACGCTGACGTAAGCTGTGCTGTAACTGGCGCTGACGTTGTCCGATCTGATCAAGCAACTCAGCTCTATTAGGTACAGCTAATTCAGCAGCTGCTGTAGGTGTAGCCGCACGCAAATCGGCTGCAAAATCAGCAATAGTAAAGTCCGTTTCGTGCCCAACCGCAGAAATGACAGGAATATCCGAAGCAACTATTGCTCTTGCCACAATCTCCTCATTAAAGGCCCACAACTCCTCCAGTGAACCGCCTCCGCGTCCAACGATAAGTACATCGGCTTCTCCCATCCGGTTCAGGTTGCCAATCGCTTTGACAATGGAAGGTGCTGCACCCTTCCCTTGAACCAGAACAGGATATAAAACAACTTTGGCAGAAGGGTATCTGCGCTGGAGTGTGATCATAATGTCTCGCACCGCCGCTCCCGTCGGTGAAGTTACAACCCCGATGGTCTGTGGATAACGAGGGATCTGTCTTTTTCGAGAAGGTGAAAATAACCCTTCATCCTCAAGCTTTTTCTTCAGCTGTTCGTAAGCCAGATACAGACTTCCAATTCCGTCCGGCTGCATATGGGTAGCATAGAATTGATACTGCCCATCCCGTTCATACACCGAGACATTACCACGGGCAATAACCCTTGCACCCTCCTTCGGTACAAAGGGTAATCGCTGGTTATGGGACGCAAACATAATTGACTTGATCCGGCTGTCCTTGTCCTTCAATGTAAAATACATATGGCCGCTGGAGTGATGTGTGAAATTCGAAATCTCCCCGCGCAGCCAGACGTCCGACAGGACCTGATCCGATTCCAGTTTCATCCGGATGTATCGGTTCAGGTCTTTGATGGAGTAGATCTTTTGATCTGCCACAGACAAAACCCTAGGCCAATCCGTGAGCGCGCTTGGCAGCGATCAATGTATTTTGCATCAGCATTGTGATTGTCATCGGACCAACACCGCCAGGAACGGGTGTAATTGGACCAGAAACTTCTTTCACACTCTCGAAATCAACGTCTCCTGCCAGTTTGCCATTCTCCAAACGGTTCATGCCGACATCGATAACAACAGCACCTGGTTTCACAAAATCAGCATCCACAAAATTAGCACGGCCGATGGCTACAACTAAAATGTCCGCCTGACGTGTAATTTCTTTCATGTTGGCTGTACGGGAATGACACATGGTTACCGTCGCATTCTCACGTTGGAGCAACAGCGATACCGGTTTGCCAACGATGTTGCTTCTTCCGATAACCACTGCATGTTTACCGGACATTTCCAGTCCAGTACGTTTGATCAGTTCAATTACACCCGCTGGGGTACATGGAAGCAGACTATCGTCTCCAATTACGAGATTACCAACATTGACTGGATGGAATCCGTCTACGTCTTTATCCACGGCAATCGCATCAATAACCGCTTTCTCTTCGATGTGTTTCGGTAGTGGAAGTTGAACCAAAATTCCGTTAATGGATTGTTGATTGTTCAGCTTGTCCACCAGCGCAAGCAGATCTTCTTGGGACGTATCTGCATCCAACCGATGCACTTCGGAGTAGAAACCGAGGTCGTGACATGCTTTTTCTTTATTACGCACATATACTTGGGATGCCGGATCTTCCCCGACGAGCACAACAGCCAGACCAGGTACTACCCCCTGTTCGCTAAGCTGTTTTACTTCTGTTGTCATGCTTGCGCGGATCTCTTGGGATACTTCTTTACCGTTAATAATAGATGCTGTCATTGTACTCTCTCTCCCTTATGTGAATATAAATTTAGAGGTTGTTCAAAAAGCCCGCTTTTGATTACGAAGGATACTGAAAACCGGTCTTTTGAACACACACTATAATTAATCATAACTTAAGATAATTTTGCTTTAATCGCGTCAACTTCCTGAATCATGCGTCCAAGTACACCATTGACGAACTTGCCGGATTCTTCTGTACCAAAATATTTGGACAGTTCAATCGCTTCATTGACCGATACCTTTGCCGGAATGTCATCACGAAACACCATTTCATACGTTGACAGTCGTAGAATCTGGCGATCTACACGTGATAGACGGCTGATCTGCCAACCTTTCAAATAATCCACAAGCAGCCCGTCAATGGCTTCCTTATTGTTCCAGGCTCCTTGTACAATCTCAGTAACATAAGTACGCATTACATCTGCATCGCGAATAACTACTTCGGTTTCATTATCTTCAGCAGCTTCATTGATTAACATGTTCACAGCTTCTGCTGCACCTACCTCATTCATTTCCATCTGATACAGACTTTGTACTGCAATTTCCCTTGCCAAACGTCTTTTCATGTCCTGCCTCCTGCAGCGCTCCGTCTGGAGCGTCATCATGCTTATTTTATAATCCATGCAACCATCTCATCAAATCCTGTATTGGATTGATCGATGACTTCCACGGTATTGTTATTGTTATCCCTTTTCACAAAAAAACCTGCAATACGTATCCTCCAAAAAACGGGCAACCTAAACTACAGCTCTATTTTCGGAAGAAACATATTGCAGGGTTCAGGTAGGTCACTTAAACGGACGCCAGCGATCGCCCAGCCATTGCCCCCACTCCCTCCAGGGAATGGACGAACCCAGCTTCGAATCGCTTCGTCTGCCTAACGTATAACCGATGAACACCAAGAGTGCAAAGAACAACATATCCCAAAAACCGATCCATACATAAAGAAATCCAAAAAAGATGCCGCCGATAATTCCGGTAATTCGGCCTCTGTGACTATCCCAAATCTCTTTCCACAGCATCAGTGAAACTCACCTCATTCCACTCGACTCTTGTAGTTAGGCGACTGGGTTACATTAGCGATATACACCGTGACAAAAGAAACCGGGATGCCCGTAATCTCTTGTACATGATCATGTATCGCCTTTTGCAGATCAGAAGTCAGCGCAGGAATAGGTGTCTCACCATCCACTACTGCACGGATCATAATCTCCAGTCCTGACTCAACCACACGTATGCGTGCCTTGACATCACGTACTCCCCGGAAACGGGAAGTTGCCTTCAAACAGAGATTCTCAATCGTCTCCATCGAAATCTGTACATCACCAAACTCAGTACGTTGATCTACAGACGGCAACGATGCACGCTCACGCCGAACCGAGATGTAGAAAAATCGCAAACTCAGGATAAACAAAATCGCTGCTGCAATAACCGACGCAACAATAACGTTTTGTTCCTGCTGGTAATTCAATTCGTAAGGCAGCACACCGCTAATCAGAAGAATGACGGCTGCCGATATTGCTCCAACGCTTATGCTGTATATAAACAACAGAAGCCGATCCAGTATTTTAGCCACGAACTGCACAGCCTCCCTTGCTCACTAACATTACTTAACCTGTTCACTAGCAAAAAATCAGATCCTCATCTAGCTTTCGCTATAATGAAGACCTGTCCAAGACGGGATAACCCCCGGCAGATGATGCCGGGGGAATCTGTCTTCTTTTATTTTACGCGCTGACTGTTCAGGTCGATCTCTTCCACTTTCTCGGTGCTCTTGAACTGAACGTCATGAATGTGCACATTCACTTCATTCACATTCAATCCTGTCATGTTCTCGATGGAACGTTTCACGTTCTGTTGAATCTCCGTAGCTACTTGTGGCAGACGGTATCCGTACTCGATAATTACGGAAACATCAACTGCAGCTTCACGTTGGCCCACTTCAACTTTAACGCCTTTGGAAAGGTTTTTGCGACCAAGCAATTCAGCAAATCCGCCAGCGAATCCGCCACTCATGCCTGCAACACCTTTCACTTCAAGGGTCGCCAATCCAGCAATCACTTCAATAACTTCAGGTGCGATCTGGATTTCACCGATATCCGTTCGTTCAAATTCAGTCGGTAGTGTACTCATAACTGTTCAACACACCTTTCGCGAGATAAGTTTGCGGCCATCCGTCAGGGCGCTGGACTCAGGTTAATCAACCTTCAGAACCCTTCCGGTCCGGCTTTACCGGAACTCCTGCAAACATCCGCGAGGTGCGGGCTTATCCTTTGCAGGAGACATGCGCTCTTATTATTCATACTATATCATTTGGGCTACATTATGACAAACAAGCCCAATATACCTTTTAAATCTCGTTTTCCTCAAGAAATTTGATATCAAAGTCACCGCGAATGAACGTTGGGTGCTCCAGCAATTTCTGATGGAAAGGAATAGTTGTAGATATGCCTTCAATCGCAAATTCCCCAAGCGCACGTTTCATCTTGGCAATCGCCTCTTCACGATTCGCTCCCCACACGATCAATTTTGCGATCATGGAGTCATAGAAAGGTGAAATGGTATAACCCGGATAAGCAGCACTATCTACACGAACGCCAGGTCCTCCCGGTGCAAGGTAGAATCCGATTTTGCCTGGTGATGGCATAAAGTTACGGTCCGGATCTTCTGCATTGATACGACATTCAATGGACCAGCCATTGATAACCACGTCTTCCTGACGGAATGAGAGTGGGTTGCCTTCAGCTACCGAGATCATCTCACGGATCAGATCCACGCCAGTAACCATCTCAGTCACCGGGTGCTCTACCTGAATACGCGTATTCATCTCCATGAAATAGAACTCGCCATTCGGGCTGAGCAGGAACTCCAATGTACCTGCTCCCGAGTAATCCACAGCAAGGGCAGCCCGTACCGCAGCTTCACCCATCAGTGTGCGCACATCTTCGGAGAGAATCGGACACGGAGCTTCTTCTACCAATTTCTGGCGACGACGCTGAACCGAGCAATCACGCTCTCCCAAATGTGCTGCATTTCCGTGTTTATCAGCAATGATCTGAATTTCCACGTGTTTCATACCTGTCAGGAATTTCTCCAGATATACACCTGCATTGCCAAATGCCTTCTGTGCTTCCTGCTGAGCAGCGGTAATCTGCTTAATCAGCGTTTCTTCATCTTCGGCAATACGAATTCCCTTACCTCCGCCACCAGCAGTAGCTTTGATAATGATAGGATATCCGATATCTCTAGCAATCATGATGGCTTCATCCATATTTTCAACAAGGCCGTCTGATCCAGGAATAACAGGTACTCCTGCATCTTTCATCGTCTGTTTGGCAACAGCCTTGTCTCCCATTTTGGTAATGGCTTCGGGTGAAGGCCCGATGAATGTAATATTGCAAGACTCACAAATTTCCGCAAAATCAGCATTCTCCGCCAAAAAACCGTATCCAGGGTGGATTGCATCACATTCCGTCAGCGTAGCTACACTCATCAGGTTTGTGAAGTTGAGGTAACTGTCCTTAGACAGTGTCGGTCCGATACAATAAGCCTCATCTGCAAGACGAACATGCAGAGAATCCTTGTCCGCTTCCGAGTAGACGGCTACCGTTGAGATACCGATTTCACGGCAGGCACGAATAATACGTACCGCAATCTCTCCACGGTTCGCAATCAGTATTTTTTGAAATTTCATTTCGTTTTGTCCTCCTTCGAAGCTCATGCGGTTAGCTGTTAACCAGCTATAACGGTTATTCCGGTTTCACCAGGAAAAGGGGCTGCCCATACTCGACCAGCTGTCCGTTCTCAACCAGCACTTCAACGATTTCTCCCTTGATGTCCGCATCAAGCTCGTTCATCAGCTTCATAGCTTCGATGATACATACCGTTGTTTTCTCAACAACTTTATCACCAGCGCTCACAAAAGGACCCGCTTCCGGCGAGGAAGCTCTGTAAAAAGTACCTACCATCGGAGATACAATTTTATGTAAATGACTTGTAGTATCGACCTGCGGTGCAGCTTCACTTACCACTGCTGCCGGCTGTACTTGCGGAGCAGCAATCATTTGCGGTTGCACAGCAGTTGCTTGAACATACTCCGTTTTGCCCGGTTTGCGGATTGATAACCGTGATCCTTCATTTTCAATTTCCAACTCTTGAACGGAACTTTCATCTACCAGTTTAATCAGTTCTTTGATTTCACTCAATTTAAACATTTCCATTATTCACTCCTTCGGCATCATGCCAGTCTCACTAGGACGGTCATATGGCTTTATGTATTATATCATAATCATTAAAAATGGAAAGAGCCCGAGAGTACAACCAGCTCCCGGGACTGCATTTCCATGATTTGGATTACTGTTCTGTGACGTATTGCACGCTGATTTTGTTCTGTGAAACCGCCAATTCTTTCATGACCAGATCCACAATGGATACCGCCTGTTTTACATCCAGTTTGTCGCTGAGGACCACAACTTTATACTTGTCGGAATCTTCTTGAACGATCGCATTAGCGTACTGTTGAGAGAGCGTCTCCTCAATGCCAGTGATTTTAGCTTCTTTTTCTTCCAGTGTACGGAGTTGCTCGGTTGCTTTGGCATTCTCCTCTGGCGTTTTGCTCAAATCACCTGCCACGGTCATCAGTTCCTCATACTTACGATTGTTGCTTTCCTCACGTTGCCACTGGTAGTTCTGGAACTGGCTACTCGCAGATGCTGTCGTATTCTGCTCTTCCATTTCCTTGAGGACTTCCTCATCTGTCTTGGTTGCAGTGCCGCCTGCCTGACCGTCTGTCTCCGGTGTAGTTGTTGCGCCTTTGTCGGTCTCTTTGTTGGTTTCTTTACCTGCCTCACCCTTATTTTCGCCTGGTTCGACAGCAGGTGTTTTCTCTGTATTTCCAGCTTCTTTACCTTCCGTAGCCGATGGTTCCTCCACAGCGCCAGCCGCACTTGGATCACTTTCAACTTCGCCGCTATTCACCACTTCATTTACAACCAAACCTTCTGTAGGATCAAGAATGCCTGCCGTCTCCTTTGCTTCCCCCTGCTTGATTCCATCCACTTGCTGACTGTCAGCCACCGGCGCGTTGACTGGACCGGAATCCTCAGTGAACAGATAATACGCGGACAAAATGACCATCAGACTCAGCATGGAAACGAGCCATACCGTTTGACGTTTGTTATTCATTAGAACTTCCTCCTCAAATTGGCTTCAATCTTATGAGAATTGAATCTTGTGATTCAACACATCAGATTAGTCTTGTTTGCGCGGTACAACCGAGATCCGGTAGGCTGCCACATTCAGTCCTTTTTCCACAGCATCGGTTATCAGGTCCTTCACAACCTTGTTCTCTGCACCCCTCGCAACCACAAGCACCCCACGGATCTGCGGTTTGAGCTTTTTGGTCACTATAGGTGTCTGATCCCCTGCTATTTCGTAAGTAATAATCTCGCCATCACGGGTATATTGCGTCATATGCCGTTTGCCCCCGCTAGCATCGGTTTCTTCGGTAAGTTGCTGAGAATCCTTCACGTTCCGCTGAACGACCAATTCTTCTGTGGAATCCACGGTAACCATCACATCAACCGTTCCCACACCAACAATGTTTTCCAGCACACCTTTGATTTTGTCTTCAAATGCAATTTCGATCGCCTGAAAAGGATTCTGTTCCGACGGATCACTCTGTATGGATGCCATGGATGTTGCCGGGTCCGGTGGTTCCCGACCGATATTTTCGGAATCAATTTTTTTGACATTGACGAAGGAATTGAACAGCATGATTCCCACCCCGATCAAACCCAGGATAATCAGCCAGCGGAAGGTTTGACTTCGCCTTGCCCCACCCTCTCCGCCACCCATCCAGGTTTCCATCTTTTTGAACCATTGTTTCATCGGACACCCTCCTTCTCAGAGCACTTCAGCACTTTTTGGTTCTGTCACTTGAACGTTGTTTGCATCAACATCCCACTTTTCAGTCAACAATGTAATAATCTGCACCGCATGTTCGGACCTTGTGGATGTCTCACCTTGCTGCTTCGTCTCATCTGCTTGATCACGTATAACAGGCTCCGAAGACGCTTCATTTCCATCACGTTGCCCTCTACTCACATCAATCTGAACATCAGGCACTTCAATCTGACCGATCTGGATGGGCTGCTGTATTTGATGTGATTTACCCTTATCGACTTCTGTGTCTGTTCCAAATATGGGTTGTGTGTTAGCAGCGACTTCTTGCTTCCCTGCCTTCACTTCTCCTTCTACACCCTCTCCGGCCATCTCGACCAACACACGCTGGATCACAGGCAGTTCGACTGATGAGGCAGCTTCCATCTCCGTTTCATATTTACTCATGGTCAGCTGTACTTCTACGGACCGCACCTTGGCTCCTGTTGTTTCTTCAATCTGACCTTTCATCACATTAGCCAGTTCTTTGGCTGTCCATTGTAAGGATTGTTCCTGTTCATTGGATTGTAGCCGTTTGCCCTGAGCTAATATCTGTTCGAGTGTCGCATTCCCATTCGATGGAGCATCCATTGCAGACATTGCCCGTTTCAGTTCGCCAACCGGATCACTTTTGAGCAGCTTGGTTATGGGTGATAAAAGGGTCAGCAGGATGAGAAGGCTCAGCACAAGCTTGACATAACGTTCCATGGATCGATTGGGCAACAACATATCCACAAAAGTCGCCAGCAGAACGATCATAATCAAATCCTGGAGCCAGTTGCTCAGCCACCCCATCCTTTCCACCCCCTTTCTTGCCAACATACATTCAGCGCATCATGACAGTCAGATTGCCCGCGGTCAGCAAGATGGTAATGGCCAGGAAAAACATCAGCCCGACGGCTGCCAGCGCCGCAAATACGTAGATCATGCTCTTGCCGATGGCCTGGAGGCATCCTACAATCGGGGTGTCTCCTAGCGGTTGCATAATGGCACCAGTTACGTTGTATATCAAGGCAAGAGCCAGAATCTTGAGTGCCGGAAAGGCACATAGAAACAAAATGATGATCACTCCGGTGAGTCCAATTGCATTTTTGACAAGTAAAGAAGCTGTAATTACCGTATCCGTCGCATCCGCAAATGTTCTGCCCACGACAGGGACAAAGTTGCCTGCGATGTATTTGGCGGCCTTCAGGCTAACTCCATCCGCTACGGAGCCCGATGCTCCCTGAACCGAGATTACACCCAAAAACATCGTCAGCAGGATACCCAGCAGTGCCACACTAATATTGCGCAGGAGGTCTGCCAGCTGTGTCAGCTTGTACTTGTCAGACAATGAACTGACGAGATGCAGAACTGCTGAGAAGAAGAGTAACGGGAATACCAGCAAGTGAATCAACGTACTCACCAGATGAATCATGAAAATGATGAGTGGATGTGTCACCGAGACGGTGATGACATTACCCATGGACGCAAGCAGTGTGAATAACAAGGGAACCATGGCCATCATGAAGTTGATCATGCCGGTTATGGCATCCTTGGCGTATCCAATCGCCACACTGAAGCTGTTAATCGCAATAATGATGATGACCATATAACAGATGGAATAGGCGATTTTGCTAATATTATTTTTCTCAAATGCAGTCTGAAGTGTCTCCAGAATCATGCTGAGTACACTTAACATCACAATCGTGACCAGAAGTTTGCCATTATATAAAATTTCATGCAGCATGAAGGTTCCTATCGCTACAAACACCGATTTCAGGCTGAACCCTTCATTGCCGGGGATTAACATATCCATGAAGGAAGGGGTCTTCCCATCCGGGAAGAAACCACCGTATTGTTGCATCAGTTGATCCCAGTATTTCTCCACCTGATCCTTGGGAAGCTGATCGGCCTGCTGCTCCATCCACTCACCGGAAGGCGAGGTTGCAGTAACCTGTCCCAGGATACCAAACAGAAAACAGAGCATCAGCACAACCGTAAGGCGCCACTGCGGCTTATGATGCATTGATTTCATATGAAGTCCGCACGCCCTTTCTACACCGGCATCAGCTTCATGACGGTTTCGATAATAATGCTGATGATCGGTATAGCAAGTACAAGGATCAGTACCTTACCAGCCAATTCGATCTTGGACGCAATGCTTTCTTGACCTGCATCCCTGACAATCTGTGCGCCAAATTCAGCGATGTACGCTATTCCAATAATTTTCAGCACCGTTTTCAGATAAATACTTTCCATGCCTGAATTCTCGGCAAGCCGCTTCAACACTTCGATGACTGCTCCGATTTTGCCAATCAACAACATGAAGATGACAATGCCGGTTGCGGCAGCAATCAGAAAGGCAAACATCGGTTTCTGTTCCTTAATGACCAGAATAAGCACTGTTGCGATGAGCGCCAAACCTACAACTTGGATAATTTCCACAGGTCACCACCATCCGGCTTCATGACCGATTTCATTGAAAAAGAAATATCGATTTGATCTCTTGTAGCAGGCTGTCCAGCATACGGACCACCATGAACAATACAACGACAAATCCGATTACGGTCACCCAGTGAGCCATATCTTCCTTTCCCATTTGTTTCAGTACCGTGTGAATCATGGCGATGATGATTCCGATACCCGCAATTTGAAAGATTGCGTTCACTTCTAGATTCATGACCTTGGCACCTCACTATCCCGGCTATTTCAGAAGATCAGAATGACGATTAACGCTCCGACAAGCATCCCGAGGCTTCGGCTCATTCGTTCATATTTCATTTGATCGGCCTGGGCGCGGGATTCCTCATGCATTAGTTGTTGAATGGCTAACGATATATGTTTGGTCTGATCCTGACGGTCACTTGTGCCAAGGCTGAAGCTTAATTGCAGCATCACTTCCTTCTCGTCAGCCTTCATGGCCGATCTTCCCCACGCCAGATTCACGCCTGACTGCAGACTTTCCCGGGCAGTGAGTCCATGAGGAGGTTCCATCTGTGTAGCTGCATGAAGAAACAACGTCTTTACAGGTTCTTTGGTCTGTGCTCCCATCTTGCCCATGGCATCGGGAAGTGGAGTGAGCCCATAGTTAATCTCCGTCATTAGTCGCTGGAGGGCTGCAATGAGTTCTCGCAACTGTCTCGGTCTTAATGCATACTGTCTGGCCTTGTAAAATCCGGCGAGGGTGCTGGCTAACAGAATAATTACCGCACCAAACATGTTAACCAAAGGCTTCACCTCCTGCCCCGGTCTGCTGCAACCCACGCATTTTGCCATCAGCCAGCCGAAAGGTCATGCCCCGGCTCGTCCGTTGCAGCTGGACATAACGTTGAAACATCTGCTCCGTAATTAAGGTTCTGAGGGCGGGTCTGGCCGACAGCTCCGATAGGTCACGGCCATGCGCAGTCGCAATCACTGAGACTCCTGCATGCAGGGCTTCCATCACCGCCTCGGCATCCTCCGGACGACCGATCTCGTCCACAATCAGGACATCGGGCGACATGGAGCGAAGCATCATCATCATGCCCTCAGCCTTCGGACAACCGTCCATCACATCTGTTCGGGGACCTACGTCGAAGCCAGGTACTCCTTTGTAGCTACCAGCGATTTCGGACCTTTCATCCACAATGCCCACTTTCAGACGTGGACGTATTCCCTGAACCAGTTCAGTTCCCCCTGTAAGCTTTGTACCACTACTAATTTGTCTCGCCAGATCTCGCAGCAACGTCGTTTTCCCTTGTTGTGGTGGTGATAGGATCAACGTGTGCAGGACCTGTCCGCTCTTCATATCGAGAAGATAAGGAAGGATACGATCAGCCACTCCATGTACCTCACGGGCTACCCGAACGTTAAACCCGTTGATGTCACGCAGGTATTCGACACGTCCACCGCTTAGTACCGTTCGTCCAGCAAGCCCGATTCGATGTCCCCCAGGTATGGTGATGAACCCTTTGCGCAGTTCCTCTTCCAATGTATAAAGTGAATGGTTACTGATCAGGTCCAGCAACCTGTGCGTTACTTCTTTCTGAGGAACATACGCTTCTTCAGGATTCCCCGTCGGACAACCTTGAGGTGTCAGGAAGTGGTATGTGTTGCCTGCATTAATCTCCAGGGGTCTGCCTTCTCGAATACGTACTTCCTCCACTTGTTCCAATAGAGCGGGTGGCATTCTTCCAAGAATGGTTCGGATCGGTTCCGGAAAAAGTTCCCTCCAGTTCACCTTCATGAGTAGGCTCCTCCAACCTTGAGATCATTTGGTTCACACTTCTGGCGCTTGTTCATATCTCAAGTTTATGCCTGTACATTTAATTTATGACGCTGAAATCTATCAAATTCTTCAGAATACGGTTGAGAGTTGAAACCATAGATGCACCTTCTGTTCTAGGCACCCGTCTAGATGTGCATGCATATAGTAATTGCAGATAGGTAAGTTCCATTTCGGTTCAAAACAGAACTACCGATCCCCAGATACAGAAAGGAGTTGTGGGGAGTGCGAGTTGATGTCGTTGGCAATGTGAATGAAGTACGTACCATTGATATTGCAGGGCGAAGTGCAGTTGTCATTGATGTATTATGTACGACCAGTACGATCGTTACGGCTCTGGCGTATGATGCTTCGGCTGTGATTGCCGTAGAGACCGTTCCACAAGCCAAACAAATGGAAGTGAAAGATTGCATTCGAGGCGGGGAGCGTTTTGACAAAAAAATCACCGGATTCGAAGTGGGGAATTCCCCCTATGAATATATGACTGCAGGCATTGCAGATAAAACAATCATTCTAACCACAACCGATGGAACCCGAGCTTTGATCAAGGCTTCCAAGGGGAAACATGTATTTGCTGGTTCATTTCTCAATGTGCAGGCTGTTGCAGCAGCTCTATGTGAACTTCAACGAGATGTATTGCTGTTATGTGCGGGGAACCAGGATGAATTTGCTCTGGAGGACGGCTTGTGTGCTGGATGTATCATCGATGAACTGCACCGTCAATCCTGTTCTCCCCTCCAGCTTAACGATCTCGGCATAGTGCTTCATCAGGCGGTATCCCAATGTCAGGAGAGCATCCCGGAGTTGGTGCAGGGGTCTGTTAGCGGGCGGAGGCTTGAAAAGTTAGGCAGGGTTCATGATATTTCGTATTGTTCTCAATTAAACCTGCTGGATTGTGTTCCCGAGATGGGGGAGGGGAACCGCATGCAGCCTTATAGAGGCATACGCGGCGGAAAGATGTTCAAGTTGATGTGAGAATTGCCATGAGAAAAACAAAAAAAGGTGTACTGCTGCCCGTTGGCAACAGTACACCTTTGCTAATTTACATATATTGAAGATACTTATCTGCGATCTTGAGGTCCACCGATAACGGCTTGCTCGGCAGTGTCGAGATCATATGCTGTATGCAATGCCTTAATGACGTCATGCAGCTTATCTCCGTCAATAACACAAGATACTTTGATCTCGGAAGTGCTCACCATCTTGATACTCACGCCTTCAGCCGAAATGACTTTGAACATCTTCGCAGCTACACCAGGATGACTGACCATGCCTGCGCCAACAATGGAGATTTTAACGAGGTTCTCCTCAGATGTAACTTCACGGTAAGGCAAGCGGCTGTGAAGGCCTTCAATGACACGTAATGCGTTCTCACGATCAGACAGCGCCACAGAAAACGAGAAGTCCGCTTTGCCATCCATCACACCGCTCTGAACGATAATGTCCACATCCAGCTGATTGGATGCAAGCGCACCAAATACTTCGGCCAGAACTCCTGGTACATCCGGCACACCCAGAATACTGATGCGAGCCACGTTTTTGTCATAGGCAATACCACTAACCACTACGCCTTGTTCCATTGCTGCTTCCTCCTTCACAACCGTTCCTTCATTATGGTTAAAGCTGGATCTTACAATTAAAGGTACACCGGAATGCTTCGCGTACTCTACTGCACGCGGATGCAGCACCGCTGCTCCCAAATTAGCAAGTTCCAGCATTTCGTCATACGATATTTCCTTCAGCTTGCGCGCAACCTTAACGATCCGCGGGTCCGTAGAGTATATTCCGTCTACATCCGTATAGATCTCACACGCATCAGCCTTAATCGCTGCCGCCAGCGCTACAGCTGTTGTATCCGAACCACCACGACCGAGCGTTGTGATCTCGCCGTCTTCCGTCATGCCCTGGAAGCCTGCAACAATAACAATGTTGCCCTCGGCAAGTGCTGCATTCACACGGTCAGGTTGAATATCATGAATACGTGCTTTTCCGTGAACCGGCTCTGTGCGGAACCCCGCTTGCCAGCCCGTAAACGATACTGCCTTACGTCCAAGCGCTTGAATAGCCATCGATAACAAAGAGATCGAAATCTGTTCTCCTGTCGTTAAGAGCATATCCATCTCACGAGCAGGCAGTTCACTATTCAGTTGTTTTGCCTGATCAATCAAATCATCTGTTGTATCCCCCATGGCCGAAACCACAACTACACACCGATGTCCTTCATCAGCTTTTTCTACAACACGTCCGGCCACACGCTTCATGCGTTCTGTATCTCCGACCGAGCTGCCCCCAAATTTCATGACGTACAATGACAACGCAAATCCACTCCCTACCTTGTGCAGTATGCATAATTAATGTCCATCGTCATTATTCTCTACGAGAAATGACTTTAACCCAGTATATTACGAAAGCGCCTGATAGGCTAATCTTTTTTCGAAAAAACCCTCTGCCAAAGGAATGGCAAAGGGTTGTTAATAACCTTTTTTAGCTTACAAGCCGTGAAAGTTACGCACGGGAAGAGTATTTACCTTCACGTGTGTCAATCAGGAGAACGTCACCTTCGTTAATGAACAAAGGAACCTGTACGTTCAAGCCTGTTTCCACTTTTGCATTTTTGGTAGCGCCTTGTGCAGTGTTACCTTTAACACTTGGCTCAGTCTCGATGACTTTCAACTCAACGCTTGTTGGCAAGTCAATTCCGAGAATTTCACCTTGGTAGCTAACAATCTTAACGACCATGTTTTCTTTCAGGAAGTTCAATTCCCATTCCAGTTGTTCACTAGTCAATGTGAACTGATCATATGTTTCGTTATCCATGAACGTGTGCTCTGTACCGCTTGCATACAGGTAGGATACGCCACGGTTTTCGATGATGGCACGACCAATCGTTTCGCCTGCACGGAATGTTTTTTCAACGGTGTTACCGTTACGCAGGTTTTTCAATTTGGAACGTACAAAGGCAGCGCCTTTACCTGGTTTAACGTGTTGGAAATCAAGCACGGTATAGATATCGTTATCTACTTGCACGGTCAAGCCTGTTTTAAAATCGTTTACTGAAATCACAAAAAATCCCTCCTGATATGGTTAAAAAGTAGGTGATATAAGACGATGGGTTAATGTTATATGTAAAATGAGCCCAAGAATGGCCACCTCGTTCACTTCGATTGCAGTACCATCCTCCGATCGCTGTTATCCCCAGATTTTTTTGATCCCATTATCAATGGGAAAATCCGGTGATAAAGGCGAACGCTTCGCTTCTTCAGATTGGTTCTGCACTCTCTGTTATGGTGAAATTTCTTATTTTCAATTTAAATAACACATTAAAAATCGTCTTATATCCCTGTGGCTGTAATTTAGCCGATTACGGTGAACTTCTTGTCCGACTTCGTGAGAATATGAATACCCGTCTCGGTAATCACTACGTCATCCTCGATACGCACGCCGCCAAGCCCGTCAATATATATACCCGGTTCAACAGTAACAACCATACCCGGTTTCAATACATCGTCGCTAAGCTTGGACAAGCGAGGAGCTTCGTGAACTTCCATACCCAGACCGTGGCCTGTGCTGTGTCCGAATTGATCTCCATATCCGTGACCTGCAATGATATCACGAGCCAATGCATCTGCTTCCCGTCCGGTCATGCCCGGTTTCAGGTTCTCCAGCGTATGTAACTGAGCTTCCAGTACAATGTCATAAATTTTGCGCAGTTCAGGTACAGGTGTACCTGTTGCAATGGTACGTGTCAGATCTGAACAGTATCCGTCCAAAAGTGCACCAAAGTCAAATGTAATTAACTCATTTTGTCCGATGACCTTGCTGCTCGCTACACCGTGAGGCATAGCAGAACGTTCACCCGATGCTACAATGGTGTCAAACGAAGAGGACGTTGCTCCATGCTTGCGCATGAAAAACTCCATCTCCAGATCCACTTCACGCTCCGTCATACCTGGTTTTGCAAACTGCAAAACGTGGCTGAACGTGGCATCCGCCAGATCTGCTGCTCTCTGCATAACCGCGATCTCATCTTCATCCTTGAACATACGAAGTTGTTCCACGATCCCGGATACAGCTTTCAGTTCGATAGATTGAAGTGCTTCAGCATAAGCGGAATGCGTGCCAAATGTGACACTATCCTGCTCGAAGCCCACTTCTTTGATATTTGCGGATGCCAGTAGTTCACGCACTGTATCCATCGGCTTGGCTCCATGCTCCACAACGGTGAATCCTTTGGCTTGTTGAGGAGCTTGTGACATATAACGGAAATCAGTCAGCAGATATGCATCCTGTTCCGTAATCAGCACATATCCCGCCGAGCCTGTAAAACCCGTCATATAACGACGGTTAATCGGGTTTGTAATCAGCATTGCAGTGAGTTCATGCTCACGCATGGCTTCACGCAACTTATTTACTCGTTTGTTTTCCATCGGTAACCCTTCTTTCTCTCACATTCCCGGGTTCCCGGCTCAGGTTTGTTTGTCCAGATGACGCACAAGAGCCAGCAATCCCAGTTCATAGCTTACTTCGCCAAATCCGGCAATCTGCCCGATTGTTTCCGCTGCAATCACTGAATGATGTCTGAACGCTTCGCGTGCATGAATGTTGGATAGATGTACTTCCACTGTAGGGACTTTTACAGCATTGATTGCATCACGTATAGCATAGCTATAATGGGTAAATGCTCCGGCATTCAGTATTATTCCGTCTGCCTCACCCATCGCTGCATGAATGCGGTCAATGATGTCCCCTTCATGGTTCGATTGATAAAAAGCGATGGAGACGCCAATTTCATCAGCCTGTCTGCGAATTTTGTCCTCAATATCCTTCAGACTAAGCGTTCCATAGATGCCCGGTTCGCGTACACCAAGCATGTTCAGGTTCGGACCATTGATCACAATAATTCGTTTCATCGCTGCTCCACCCTCTCTGCAAATAACCATCTGCTATTTTAACACAGGCATTGCCGGATTGAGAAGCTTTTTTGCGCTATGCCCCCGCTTGCTCCGGCTCGCGTTTGCGTTCGTCCGTGTACTCCATGGCTACCGTGTAACCAATGAACAGCCCCCACAGCAAAAAGAAACAGAGTTCCGTGATGATTGAATCCCACGTTAAACCGTTCAATGGTTTCATCATCCCCAGTTTTGGTCCGACCAGTATAAAGAGAATCAGCCACCAGACGATTCCATATACCATGCCGGGTAACGGTCCTTTTAGTTTTCTAATCGTGAACGTGTAGAGTAAGGATGCCAAGATGGAAAAGACGATAAAAAACAGCCAGCCTGTCAAATGTCCTGCTACGGTATATATATATTCATGTTTGAAAAAAGGCTCGGCCAGAAATCCGACAGGTACAATCGTAAAATGCAACAGATAGAATAGCCAATGTAGCCCACCCCAGATAAAACCGGCAAAGAAGCCAAGCTCTAATGCAAAGGAAAATGGCTTCGTATAGTAGTGTGCTTGACCTTGCCTCTGGGTAGGGCGCCTGCCCTTGTCTTTTGGCTGCCGTTCTTTCGGACGTTGACCTTCATCTTGTGATGTATCTTCATGCTTACGTTCTGTCATCGATATTCTCCTTCATTCAGTTGATAATCCCGCATTATGCCTCGAATTTCCGCTCCGATTCTACGAGGTAGTATGTTCAAAACAGGACAATCTTAACAACATCCTTCAAGGTTTGACTCACAAACTAGAAATTGGTCTCAAAATTCGATACAATAGGGTTATTAAACTGCCTTTGATCGCGAAGGCCTAGAACAGAATAGGAAGGTGAATAATTTGCCTCAACAATCCAAGCCTGTCAGCTATGGGGGGCAAGCTGTCATTGAAGGCGTAATGTTCGGTGGGAAACATGTCAACGTTACAGCTGTTCGTAGAAAAGACGGCGAAATTACGTATCTGGAAGTTCCCAAGCAAGACAAGTCCTGGGTCATGAAATTGCGGCGGATTCCTTTATTACGCGGAATTGTCAGCATTATAGATTCAAGTGTCAAAGGTAGCAGACATCTCAATTATTCTGCTGACGCCTATGCTGATGATGAACTGGAACCGGAAGAGAAAGCCAAGCAAAAAGAGAAAGAAAGTTCGGGCTGGAGCCTTAGCATGATCATTGGTGTGACCGCCGTTGCCATCCTTTCATTCCTTTTTGGTAAAGTTGTGCTCACATTGCTTCCTGTTGTTATCGAGAATTTTCTATTCAAAAATGCATTCGACAATCAGTTTTTGCATAATTTACTGGAAGGCGGCATTAAGCTGATCCTGTTACTCGCTTATCTGTGGTTAATCTCACAGACGCCGATGATTAAACGTCTCTTCCAGTATCATGGAGCGGAACACAAAGTAATCAGCGCACATGAAGCTGGTGAAGAACTGACACCGGAGAACGTGCAAAAGTACAGCCGACTGCACTACCGCTGCGGAAGCAGTTTCATTATGTTGACTGTCATTATTGGAGTGTTTCTATACTCTCTCTTCACGTACGATAACCTCTGGGAACGGATGGGTCAGCGTCTGTTGTTATTGCCAGTTGTGCTAGGCATTTCTTTTGAACTGTTAAAGCTCACGAATTCAGTGCGTGATATTCCTGTACTGCGTTATCTCGGATACCCGGGATTGTGGCTGCAATTGCTGACAACAAAAGAGCCGACCAACGAACAGGTAGAAGTATCCATTGCTTCGTTTAACCGTATGCGTGAGTTGGATGCCAAGCTTGCCAATGTCTCTGCTACGTCAGAAGTACCTGTTGCAACACTCGATCCTGTGAAAGGGTGAATGATATGAACAAGCAGGCAATCTTATTTTGGACGTTCATCGCACTAGCTGCTGTTGGAGTCTTGACTTGGCTGGGGAACGCTAGTCCATCCAGGATCATTATTCCTCTGGTCGTGTTCGGAGCCGTATTCCTGCTGTACAAATATCCGCCTCGTCGCTGGGCAAGCAAAACCAAATCACCAAAGATTAAGCCATCGGCACGAACCATGGCAAAAGTCAATGCACAGTCCAGTGCCAGAAAGAGCAGCGGCTCTTCAAAGAAACGCAAGGATTATCCTTTCCAAGTGATTCAGGGACAAAAAGGGAAAAGCGATGAAGATATACCGAAATTTCACTAAAAGGTACTGAACAACCAAAAAAGCAATTCTCCCAACATGCGGAGAATTGCTTTTTTCACGTTTATACAGGAATCAGAGGTGGAGCTTCTGCCTGTTTCTTGCGCAATTCTTTTCTTTGTTTGTCCAGCTGTTCATCATACATTTTCATATTCCATCCGTTGAAAAACTCGTTCCCTGCCGTTGCGCCTGATCGATATAAGGCTGTGCTATCCTGTAACGATAAATGAAATTGCGTCGGTTTAATGCCAAGCGTTGGTATCTTCACTGTACGAAACCGGTTAATCTGTTCGATGTAGCGTTCATCATGTGCTGTGAGCATCGTCTCTACAAGGGCCTGAAGCATGCTTAGCGGTCCTTTAATCCGGGCAGGTTCCACTTCCGTCTTCCCCACCATTTTGAATCCGACAACCGGAATGACGTCTCCTCCTCGTTCCGAACGATCACCATCGAAGAGCCACAACGGAAAGTTGCTAAGCAATCCACCATCCACGACATACACAAACTGATCTTGAAAAGGAAGTCCTTTGGAGAATACTGGTGATTTGCGTATGACTACCGGATCGAAAAAATACGGGATACTGCAACTCATACGTACCGCCTTTGCAACATCCAGCTTCCCAGGGTCAATGCCGAACCGCCGAATATCGTCTGGCAACACCAGAATGGTCCCATTGGATATATCGGATGCGGTAATAAGCAACTTACCTTGTGGCAAGTCAGCGAATGTGCGAATCCCTTTCTGCTCCAGCATCTTGCGAATCCATGATTCCAGCGCTTCTCCCGAATACAGTCCCTTCTTCAAGAACAGCCTTGCTGCCGGTCCGATCCATCGGGTATTAAATATGGGGGAACGACGCAGCAATGAAACAAAGGGGGTATTCTCAATAATGACTTTCATCTCCTCGGCCCTGTAACCAGCCGCTAGCAGAGCAGCTACAATGGAACCGGATGATGTGCCTGCCACTCGATTAAACTGAATGCCGCAGTCTTGAGCACCCTGCACAGCACCTGCAAGCGAGATCCCTTTGACGCCTCCACCTTCAAACACCGCGTTAATTAACATAACAAAAAACCCCCGTTCTCCAGGCAGCCACGTTTCTACTGCCACTCTATGAGAACAAGGGTTTGTCTTATCACTATATTGTTAAAATGTTTTATAGACCATAGTAGGCTTTTAATTTGGCAATCAAGCCGAGAGGGTTCTTCGTCAAGTACTGTGAACTAAAGAAAATATCCCCCTTGACCGAACCATACTTCTTGTTGTAATTCAGCTGATCGATGATCTCCTGTGAAGTCTGCCAGCCAATCTCTGGCGTACCTAACTTATAAGGAGAGTGACCGATATACAATTTTACATTTGTGTTAGCCACTTCATTCGCCCACCAGTCCACGACTTTGTCATATCGGGCTACACTCAGTGTCATACTCCAATACACCTGCGGAGCGACATAGTCGATCCACTCTTGGTTAATCCATGTCCGCACATCTGCATTCATGCTGTCATACGCGGTTACTCCTGCTTTGGTATCAGAACCTGTCAGATCAACAGATTTGTTACGCCATACACCAAATGGACTAATTCCATATTCAACGTTAGCTTTCACGCTATGAATGCTCTGCCCGAGCTGCTTAACGAACTGATTGATATTGTCCCGACGCCATTCAGCGCGGTCTTTAGTATTTAATGTGTTGTAAGTTTTGAAAGCTGCATCATCATTAAATGTCACATTGGATGGATAGAAATAATCATCCAGATGTACACCATCAATATCATACTGATTGACCACTTCCATGATCGTATCGATAATATGCTGTCTGGCTTCCGGGATACCCGGGTTAATGTACATTTTGCCGGATGCATTCACAATCCAGTCGGGATGAAGCTTCGAGATATGGTTTGCAGCCAAGTTTGATGTACTTGCTGAGTTCGTTGCTCTAAACGGATTAAACCAGGCGTGGAACTCCAGGCCCCGTTTGTGTGCTTCCTCAACCATAAACGCGAGGGGATCATAACCTGGATCTTTACCTTGTGTTCCTGTCAATACGCTGTTCCAAGGTACCAGACCTGAAGGATAGATGGCATCCCCATTGGCTCTCACTTGGACAAATACGGCATTAATGCCCATACCTTGCAACGTATCTAGCTGTTTCGTATACTCCTGTTTTTGCTTCTCTACATTTCCCTTGGCACCGGATGTAGGCCAGTCTCCATTCACAGTGGAAATCCAGGCTCCCCGCATCTCTTCAGAAGCTGGTACAGTGCCCGTGCCTCCAGGCTCCGCTGGGGTTACCGGGGTTGGTTCAGGAGTTGGGACTGATTCGTCTCCTGTGTACAGATCAATGGTCTGGGCAGCCTGATTCCAGTTCACTCGAATGCCCAGGTTCTCACTGACGAATCGAATGGGTACCATGACCCGACCTTGTTTCAATTCGACCGATGCATCCAGACCAACTACAGCGTTATCCACCGTCGCCTGCTGGCGTCCGCTCGTCATAGAGATGACCGAATCGGATTTCTGAATGGTCACGGTACGAGTAGCTTGAGACCATAGAACAGACGCACCCAGTCCTTCGCTAATAACACGCAGAGGCACCATCGTTACATTTACTTTGGGCAAGATGTAGGGTGATACATCCGATTCCAAACGGTTGCCGTCTAGAAAAATAGCGATTTCCTTCTGCCCGGCCGCTTGTGCCGTCATGCCTGCTGTCTGTAATCCAAGTACAAAAATGAGCAGCAGCATCAATCCTTTACGAACGTTCATTAGTGCAGTCCTCCAAAATCATTATAAATTTGCGGTAAATTCTACTAGTTTAATAGACGCTCCTACCGTTCGTTTAGTTGCGAAAATCACCAAATTATGGTGTGATTGAACACAAAAAAATGCTTCCTGCCATTGAAACGGCAAGAAGCATCCTTTGATCACAGGATACAATTCATTGTAGATCACCATGTGTATTCCACTGCTGAAACTTAAGATTCTGTATTACTCATGACATCCTGAAGGTTTTTGAGGTCACGCAACCGGCTCTCATCCTGACGGAAGTATTCAACCAAGGACTCGATGCATGTAATGGAGTCCCAGCTCAGATGATGTTCAATGCCTTCAACATCATTGTAGATATTTTGTTCCTGAACACCAATCGTTGTCAAAAATTGTTCAAGCAGATGATGGCGCTCCATCAAACGTTTGCCCATCTTTTTGCCTTTTGGTGTAAGCACCAGTCCGCGGTACTTTTCATAGATCAGGTACTCGTCTTTGTCCAGCTTTTGGATCATCTTCGTCACCGATGAAGGATGTACTTCCAGTCCTTCAGCTATATCAGACACACGAGCATAGCCCTTTTCATCAATTAATTTGTATATACGCTCCAAATAATCTTCCATACTGGGCGTTGGCATCTGCTTCCCTCTTTTCTCTCTGACCGGCCCCTATTCGTGCCTGGTCCCTATCTTATAATGATACATGTTATCAATACGCATTGGCAAGTCCTGTACAGTTCGGAGCGCGCTGTTACACAAGTAATTGGCAGGCGTGACTTCCCCCCAAACGAGGCAAACTAAACAAAGTTCCGCATCGAAAGGAGTGATTTCGTGAGTACAAGTGTAGCCTCACCGCCAGTTCGTAAAGCAAAAGGTACTAAACCCTTTATTCCCGATTTGGTGTATTTTGAACCCGGTGCGTTGGAATATGATAAAGGCAAAAGGATTATGGAATGGGTGACATCCAAAAACATACCTTATCAGATGACCACATCCCATAACCGAATCACAAACTTGCCGGGTGAAACCGAACAAGAAAAATATCGGATGGCAAAGCGTACTCTGGTCGTCGGTGTGCGCAAAACACTCAAGTTTGACCAGTCGAAACCTTCAGCGGAATATGCCATTCCCATCTCTACAGGCTGTATGGGGCACTGCCATTATTGTTATCTTCAAACTACACTTGGTGCCAAACCTTATGTCCGTGTCTATGTCAATACCGAGGAGATCATTCAGGCTGCCAAAGGATACATTGAAGAACGCGCACCTGAAATCACACGATTTGAAGCTGCCTGTACGTCTGATCCCGTAGGACTCGAGCATATCACGGAGAATTTAAGTGACCTGATTCGTTTTATGGCAGAAGAAGAATATGGACGCTTGCGATTCGTAACCAAATATCATCACGTTGATCCGTTGCTGAACATTAAGCATAACGGTCACACCCGTATCCGGTTTAGTGTCAATTCGGATTATGTTATCAAAAACTTTGAACCGGCTACCTCCAGATTTGAGGAACGCATTGAAGCTGCTGGCAAAATTGCACATGCCGGTTATCCCCTGGGATTCATTATCGCTCCGATCATGTGGTATGAAGGCTGGGAAGAAGGATACTCGGATCTGTTGCAGAAGCTGGCAGATACGCTTCCAGAGGAAGCAACCAAAGATCTTACCTTTGAGATGATCCAGCACCGTTTTACCAAAACGGCCAAAGCAACCATTGAGAAACGTTATCCTAAAACCAAGTTGGAGATGGATATCGAGAAACGCAAGATGAAATGGGGCCGCTGGGGTCAGTACAAGTATGTGTATAAGGATGACCAGCAAGATGCGCTGCGCGAATTCATTACGGAACGGATCTTTGAACATTTCCCACTAGCCAGTATTGATTACTTCACCTAAACGAACAACAGGATTCCCCAAAATCATATGCAGTTAAAAGCATTCCTAACAAACGATTAAAAAGCAGGTTACATGACCCAGATTGACTCTGGTAACATGTAGCCTGCTTTGTCATGCATTTTAAATTCAAATTCAGTTCATCCGTTTAAATGATCATCCAGTCTGGTGTAATCTGCTGCAACCAGATCGTAATCTTCGTCATCTGATCTGTAAAAAGCAATATGCCAAGGAACAACATTAATGCTCCCCCGACTTTCATCATGACATTGGAATACCGTAAGATCCAGCGTGTTGAACCGATGAAAAAGGCCAAAATGAAAAACGGGATTGCAAACCCTGCCGTATAACCTGTAATCAGCGCCAGCCAGGTTGTGGGCTCACTTGCAGCCATAGCAATGATTGCTGTTAGAATAGGGCCAATACACGGCGACCAGCCTGCTGAGAAACCGATACCAAATATAAAAGAGCCCAGATAGCCTGCAGGTTTCCATTTCATATCCAGCTTGCGTTCCTTCATCAGAAACTGTGGCTTGAACACACCAAGTAAAAACAACCCCATAAGCATAATCAAAATCGCAGACAATTGCCGAATCAGTTCTCGGTTATCATTGAAAAATTGGCCAAACAGTCCAGCACCCAGGCCAAGCGAATAAAATACAGCCGAGAAGCCTAAAATAAACGCCAGCGTATGCGTCATGGTCTTAAAGCGGACTTCGCGCTGATTGCGGTCATCCTTCAATTGTTGCACCGTCATACCTGTAATGTAGGAGAGGTATGATGGATACAGCGGAAGACAACATGGTGATATAAATGAGACTAAACCTGCTACAAAAGCCATCCATACATTAACATCAGGCATGAAGCGGATGTCTCCCTTCCCCGGGCTCTCGTGCTTGTTCGTTTAGCCGTCAGGCTCGGAACCCTTTTTTTCCAATCATCGTCAGAATCAGCATCATGATCAGCAATAATACAATCGTTGCTCCAGGTGCGAGGTTCCAGATACCTGCTACAACCAGTCCAAGGACTACGGCAATTTCGCCGATAATCACGGACAAGATAATGGCGGATTTGAAACTTCGGGCCATCAACAGGCTGACCGCTACCGGGATGGTCAATAGCGCTGACACCAGGAGCGCACCGACAATCTTGATCGCCGTGCTTATGACAAGTGCTGTCATCACAGTGATCAACATGTTCAGAATTCTCACAGGCAACCCTGTAACCGCTGCCGCATCTTCCTCAAAGCTAAGCAGGAAAAATTCCTTATGTAACAATGCCACTACAATCACCACGATCAGCGTAACCACACCTACGAGCTTCAGATCCGTAGCGTCTAATGTATATATACTGCCGAACAAATAACTCATGACATCTGCATTATATCCTTTGCCCAGCGTAAAGAACAAGGAAGCAAGAGCCACGCCACCGGACATGATAATGGCAATCGATAATTCGGCGTAACTCTTGTACGCTTTGCGCAATTTCTCTATCGCAAATGAAGCAAGCACGGCAAATATCAAGCCCACCGCAATGGGATACACTTCAATCAGGAATCCAAGTGCAACACCGGCAATGGTCACGTGAGACAAGGTGTCTCCAATCATGGATAACCGCCGCAAGACCAGGAACAGTCCGATTAACGGAGCGGTAATGCCAATTAACAACCCACCCGCCAGGGCACGCTGAAAAAAATCACTCATTAATATTTCCAAAACAAACACGACTCCTTCGGCCTTACTCTAATCTAATGGGCCATAAATACGGCTAGCGTACCTGTGCAGTGGTATGTTGCAGATTGGTCTCAGCACAATCCTGTACCTCATGCGAATGACGGACATGAAAATTAATTTTGCCATTCGTTACCATAGCTTCAGAACCCAGATAACTCTCCATGCGATCCATATCATGAGACACCATTAGAAAAGTCATTCGGTGATGTTCATGCATATGGGTAATCAGTTCAAAGAAACTGGCCTGTGATTCAGCATCAATACCTACGGTAGGTTCATCCAGAATCAACAGATCAGGGTGATTGATAAGCGCTCGTGCCAAAAATACACGCTGCTGCTGTCCGCCGGACAATTGACCAATACGTTTGTTCGCCAGATCCTCGATCCGCATGACCTGCATCGCATCCGTGCACTGTTGCTGACATTTGCGAGACATACGACGGAACATGTTTTTGTTATTATACAAGCCGGACATGACCACTTCACGAACGGTCGCAGGAAACAACGGGTTAAATGCATTCTTTTGAGGCACATACCCGATTCGGTCCCAGTCCTTGAACCTGCGGATCGACTGTCCGAATAGTTTGATATCTCCCTGCGCAGGAGGAAGAAGTCCTACCAGCATGCGCAGCAATGTCGTTTTACCCGCCCCATTGGAACCGATAATCCCGACAAAGTCCCGTTCCTGGGCCATAAAATCGAGATTCTCAATCACTCGCTGGTCCCCGTAGGAAAATGATAGTTTCTCGATCTCTATAATTGGATCATGACATAGTGGCATGATTTGCTGCATGGCAAAGCCGCCCTTCATTATATATAAGAATCCCATAGCGTCCTAAGAGCCTTCACCGTGAACGGTAAAGACTCTTCGATCTGAATTCTTCATTATATCTTATTTTAATGCGATCAGCAGATTTTGCAAATTTTTCTCCATGAGGGTGAAATAATCATCCCCGTTTGTTGCCTGCTCCTTGGTCAATCCCTCAACCGGATTAAGGACCATGGTCTCCACTCCTGCTTCACTTGCCAGTGTTTTCGCCAATTTGTCAGATACCAGCTCTTCGAAGAAAATGTATTTAATGCCCTCATCTTTAACCAGTTTCGCAAGCTTCACAATATCCTGTCCTGTCGGTTCAGCATCCGGGGAAAGTCCCATAATGGCATGCTGGGTTAATCCATAATCACGTGCAAGGTAGCCAAACGCTTGGTGCGAGACTACAATTTCGTTGTTTGGTACGTTAGCCAATTCATCTGTAAAACGCTGATCCAGCGTCTCAAGCTTCTTACGAAGCTCTTCATAACGTTGTTCGTAACCTGCTTTGTGATCAGGGTCTGCCTCAACCAGACTATTTTTGATGTTTTCAGCCATGATCATGGCTGATTTCGGACTAACCCACGTATGTGGATCAATATGATGATCAGCGACATCTTCACTTGCAGCCTCATCAGTATGTTCATCTGCATGCTCGTCTTCGTGCTCTTCGCCGTGACCGTGCCCATCATCACCCTCAGCAGTTAACAGCTTAACACCTTCACTGACGGCAACAGACTTCACCTGTGTATCGCTATTCAGCGACTTCAGGAAATTCGGAACCCATCCTTCCAGTCCAGCTCCATTATAGAGAAACAACTGTGCCTTGGACGTATTAACAATATCCTGACTCTTCGGAGTCCAGTCATGTGGCTCTACTCCCGTTGGCAGCAGGTTAATAACATTGGCATCCTCACCACCGATTGCAGTCGTAAAAGCATATACAGGATAAAATGTCGTCACAACGTTTACCTTGCCTTCCACAATCTTCGCACTATTGGAACTATCCTGCCCACAAGCTGACAATACCAGCAAAGTGAGAATAAGCAAACCCGTCCACAGTAACTTCATGTTGCCTCTTTTGCTCGTCTTCCCTATCCGGTTATCCTGAGCTTGATGTTGCACTTTATAAAATGTCATTATGATTCACTCCGCATCTCTTAATCGTAAACATTACTGAAAGAATTATAGGTAACCTGAACCTACTTGTCAAGCTATCCCGTCCTATTCATTCTTTCCTGAAGTACGGAGTTCATAACAGTATATGCTTGTTCCCTTCCCTTAAGTTGCGATTTATATCAACAAAAAAAGGGGCCCGAATTACATCGGGCCACCTTGAGTCATTTTTATGACAGAATTTGATTTCTTATTTCACTTGTGCGCCATTAGGCATGTTGTCTGGTACTGTAGCCAGTGTAAGTTGGTCGCCATGCGATGCTGCAAGGATCATACCCTGGGACAGTTCACCACGAAGTTTAACCGGTTTGAGGTTGGTCACACAGATGACTTTGCGTCCAACCATCTCTTCTGGCGAATAGAACTTCGCAATTCCAGATACGACCTGGCGCTGCTCATAACCGAGATCGAGCTGCAATTTCAGCAACTTATCCGCTTTTTTGACCGGTTCGCAGGCAATGACTTGCGCGACACGCAGTTCAACTTTGGCAAAATCGTCAATACCGATCTCTTCCGTACCTTCAGGTGCGGTTACCGGTTCAACAGGTGCTGAAGCTCCAGCATCTGCTTGACTTGTTTCAGGCTGTGCTGCTTTTTGGCCACCAGTCATTGCTTCGGAAATATAAGCAATTTCCTGTTCGGAATCCAAACGCGGGAAGATTGGATCACCTTTTTGCAATGCGTTTCCAGCTGGAACCAGACCCCATTGCTTGGCTGTATCCCAAGCCGTAAGCTCACCTTCCTGAATGCCGAGCTGTGCCCAGATTTTATGAGGAGCACGTGTCAGGAACGGTTGCAACAGAATCGAAGCAATTCGCAAGCTTTCGATCAGGTGAGCCATAACGGATGCCAATTCATCGCGTTTTGCTTCATCACGAGCCAGCGCCCATGGCTGCGTCTCATCAATATATTTGTTGGTGCGGCTGACAAACTGGCTGATCGCTGTCAGTGCTACGGAAAACTGCAGGTTTTCCATCGCCTGTTCCACTTTTTCCACCGTAGCATGGCCTGCTTCTTCCAGCGAAGCATCAAATTCCGTTACATTCGAAGCAAACGCCGGGGCTTTGCCTTCAAAATATTTGTCTACCATGGCAACGGTACGGTTCAACAGGTTACCCAGATCGTTTGCGAGGTCGGAGTTGACACGCTCTACGAAGCTTTCCGGTGTAAACGTACCATCGGAACCAAACGGTACTTCACGCAGCAGGTAATAACGCAGTGCATCGAGACCGTAACGGTCAATCAGGGTAACCGGATCAACGACATTGCCTTTTGATTTGGACATCTTGCCATCCTTCATCAACAACCAGCCGTGTGCAAACACTTTCTTCGGCAAAGGCAAGTCCAGCGCCATCAACATAATTGGCCAGTAGATCGTATGGAAACGAACAATTTCTTTACCTACCAGATGTACATCCGCAGGCCAGAACTTGTTATACAGGGATGCATCGGATGAACCGTAGCCCAGTGCTGTAATATAGTTGGACAACGCATCAATCCACACGTAAACCACGTGTTTTGGATCTCCTTTAACTTTGACGCCCCATTCAAATGTAGTCCGCGATACGGCCAAATCTTCAAGACCTGGCTTGATGAAATTGTTGATCATCTCGTTCTTACGGGATTCCGGCTGAATAAAGCCCGGGTTCTCTTCATAATATTTCAACAAACGATCTGCATATTTGCTCATACGGAAGAAGTAAGATTCTTCTTTGACCAATTCAACTGGGTGTCCGCTATCCGGGCTCTTGGCCGAGATAATCTCACCATTCTCATTCTTCTCTACATCCACCAGTTGAGTCTCTGTGTAATACGTCTCATCCGGAATGCTGTACCAGCCTTCGTACTCCCCTTTGTAGATATCTCCCTGTTTCAGCAAACGGTCAAAGATATCCTGAACAATGGTTTTGTGACGTTCTTCGGTTGTACGGATAAAGTCGTCATTGGAAATGTCCAACTTGTTCCACAGTTCCTTGATCCCCACAACGATATCGTCGATAAAAGCTTGCGGTGTCTGTCCTTTCTCTTGTGCCTTGCGCTCAATCTTCTGGCCATGTTCATCGGTTCCTGTCAGATAATGAGCATCATAACCGCGTAGACGCTTGTAACGAACCATCGCATCTCCCGCCACAGTTGTATATGCATGCCCAATATGCAATTTGTCACTCGGATAATAAATCGGGGTTGTCAGATAAAATGTTTTTTGGTCAGCCATGAATGACTTCTCCTCCTTCAAATGTTCCTGCTTCATGTGATCCCTTCGTCCAAATCAACTAAAAAAGAACACAAAAAACTCCCGCCCCTATGGGACGAGAGTTGCTCTCACGTGTTACCACCCAAATTCCCCATGTTTTTCACAAAACACAGGCTCTGTCGGTCCTTCGACCGCCCATTAACGCTGGATCACGCCTCAGCCTTACGACAGCAGGTCTGAAATCACTGTCTGCACGCTCGAAAGAGGTTCCTCCGGGACCATGTTCCATCCTCCTCCCAGACCGGTTCTCAGCTCATCCGGCTCTCTGCACTGGGGGTGTGTCTGTACTTATCCCTTCACTGGAAAATCATATAGGAAAAATATACTGAAATGCGGACCCCTTTGTCAAGTGGACAGCATACTCAAGTTCAATCCTGGCCTGCTTCCAGGCCACCCGAATACTTCAAGTTACATCGTTACTCTGATACCATCATGGATTTCTCCGCCTTTGGTGGCACCAGATCTACGCCGCCTGGATGAAACGGGTGACATTTGGCAATACGTTTCGCTGTTAACAACGAACCTTTGAGCGCACCGTGCACTTCAATCGCCTCCATGGCGTAAGCCGAACAGCTCGGATAGAACCGACATGTTGGCGGTGTTAATGGAGAGATATAGTTGCGGTACACCCGAATGGGTGCCTGAGCAATTCTGCGCGATAACTTCATGGTCAGTGCTTCCCATGAGCGTGTGTATGTCCCGATGCCGCTTTGGCCGGAGCATGCTCTGCACAGTCCTTACAATATCCAAATACTTCGAACTTGTGGTCTACAACCTGAAATTGCTCAGGCGCATCTGCAAGCTGCATCGGGCAAAAAATAATAGGATATGTCTTCTGACACTTCAGACAGATCATATGATGGTGATGATGATCTTCACTACAGTGCGCTTTGAATTTAACGCCATCTTCGAAGATGACCTGTTCCAGTACACCCAGTTCCTGCATCACCCGCAAATTACGATATACTGTGTCAAAACTCAGTCCGCTGTAAGTCTTACCCATATATTCATAGACGTCCTTGGGTGTAAGATACCCGGGAGACTCGGCAAATAACCGGGCCAGTGTTTTCCGCTGATCGGTAATGCGAAGCCCCTGTGAGGACATGGTTGAAATAATCTGTTCTGTCGACAGCATGATCTAAAGCACCTCCTGTCATACGAGCATTTTGCATCATTCATAGAGCGACAGTTTATTCGGCAAAAGCGAAAACTTTTGCTTTCTTGTATACCTCTAATAATGCATCAAATTACGATTAGAGTCAACGAAGACACCGGGTTAGGTCATTCCAACATCACATAAAAAGGACTCCATGCACATGCATTGCCATTAGTCTAGCTTGAGCTAATGACATTACATTTTGATGGAGTCCCTTCCTGACGGTTCAGATGATCAATCGTTCGGGCGACTTTTGGGGTGAACGGGTATATATGATATAAGCTTTCACTCCAAACCGTCCGTGCATGTTCATGATATTACTTTTCAGCCGGAAGCGGCGTGAACAGCAGGTTAACAGGCAAGTTACTTCCTGGTGCCGCCGAGAAGAGAATGGTTACACTCTCGCCGTACGAACCTGTGCGATACATTACGCTTTGCTCATTAGGTGCAGTTACAGATTTACCTGTGGAAATCTGAACGACCTGTCCATTCACGAGTGCCACACCTGAATATCTGCCTCCACGAGGGTTGAATGAAATCAACGTGCGCGGAGCAACATTATTCAATGTAATTTTGTACAATACACCGAAGTTACCTGCGTTGGACGCTTCAGTGAAAGCCATAGGGTCCGTTCCCACAAGGTTTGGATCACTTGCATTGTCTCCAAGTGGAAGACGTGCAGGTTTCGACCCTACTTCTTGGTCATACGTAATGATCCGTGTTGCATTTGGATAGGTACCACGGTTGTGAACTCCATCACGATCCAGAACCGGTAGGCTCGATAACACTTCCATCGGGTCCTTGTTTTCTTCAATCATGATAATGTTGTAATCCAATTCATAGTCACTGAATACATCCGAATACAAGGAAATGACTTGTCCCTGTTTCATCGGAAGAACGCTCAGATCATTAAGAATCAGCTTGCTTTCTCCTGGCTGGATGTACACTTTCTTTTGTCCGGTACCATTCTGCATGGACTGGAACCAACGGTCAATGGACAGCTTTCCAGCTACCGTTGCAAAAGGAGACGGTCCTGCAAAACCCATGTTTTGCTGGTCAATGGATGCCGTGTATGCATTGTTGTTTGTCGCTACAACATACATTTTTACGCTTTTGCCCGTGTTGTTCACATGGTGAATCATGAAGCGTGTCTGTCCAAAGGAAGATTCCTTGTACACAATGCCTTCCGTATTCACGGTTTCAGGGCTGTTACTGCGGATCAGCAGACTTGGTTCATCATAATAAGTGAAAGGTACTTTCTCCAATGCCGGTACTCCACCACCGTCAAAAGTGAACTTCTCACCGACTGGTGTGAACAATTGATTAAAGTCAGTCACACTATAAAGTGTTTCTCCCGTAATATTGATCATCTTGGTATAGCTATCGCTAGCACCATGTTTATCGGTAACTGTAATCGTTACGGTCTTGGGTCCTGGAACAAAGAATGCAAGTGCATTGTTATCCCATTCTGTTTTTACAATTGCGTTCTCATCATCTGTGCTTTGATCAATATAAGTGATTTTCTCACCCATTTTGTATTCTTCTTTATCTGTTGTAAACATCGCGACAGGAGGCAGATTCGGTCTTTCAACCTTAATCGTAACCGAATACGGATCACTCCACTGACCACTTGAATCCTGGACCGCATAGGTTACTGTGTATACACCTGGTTGGTCGAATGAATCCTGACGGCCAGTCCAACGCTCATCTACAATGCTGAGTCCCTTGGGAGAGCTGGATCTGGTTGTGTAGGTTACCTGATCTCCGGCAAAGACCTCTTTTTGTACCGTGAAGCTTGCCACCGGTTTGGTACTCAGATTCAATACAACCGTTTTGGCAGATTGGTTTACTTTATAAGTAATGTCCAGAGCCTGTGTAATTGAAGTCAACGGCACCATGAACGTATTTTTTTGTTGATAAGCCGCGCCCTTCATCGTTCTGGACACACCATTAACGGTATAGATCTTGCTGTTTGTTTTGAAACGCAGCTCATCTTCACCACTAATAATGATCGTTTCTTTAGTTGTGTTATCATATTTGACATCATAGCCAACCCGATCAACGAGAGCACGGATCGCTACATAGGATACACCATTTTTTACAGCCATCGGCTGTCCAGCAAGATATGTTTTGCCATCTTGCATCATTTTATTACTGTTCATATAAAGAGTGAGGTCTCCACCCCGGCCTCCAGCAACAGATGAACCGCCTGTAGATGGTTGCTCCACTTCTACTGGTGCAGGTGCTGGTGTTTCCTCAGCTGTACCTTCTTCGTCCGTAGGTTCAATTACCGGCTCAACAGGAGTCGCGTCTGTTCCTGTAGGAACATCTGTCTCAGGAGGGTTCACTTCTTCAGTTGTTTCATTATTTGATGTTGGAGTGTTTGTTCCGGATTTCACTTCGGATTCCGCGATGGTCTGTTCTTTCTTCACAACCTCCACGGATTTAACTTTGGCTGTATTCACTGATGTAGTATCGCTCTGATCTGCTGATTGTGCATTGGCAGGAATCACTGCAAACGCCTGAAACACAGCAAAAGCGGTAAGTATGGACAATTTCTTCTTCAAATTCATTCTTTGTCTTTGGCTCCTTCTGCTCCCATTTTATAAATATCCCCCTCAAAAAGTCATATTATTAGACGCTTGGAACCGGGAAAAGTTGCTAAAAAGTTAAGAGGAGAATTGTAAACTTTTAATAGAAGGAAAATACTATGAAAATAGTTATCTATCAATTATCTTTTTGGCATTCATATCCCAAAATTAACCAATAGAAAATTCCAACAAAAAAATCTCTCCAGGAGATGGTCAATTAGCACCATATCGCAGAGAGATGTAAGGATTAAATAGGTCTAGCGCAAACGGACAGGTAGACTTCCTGTTGGTTGCAGTCCACCGGTTAACACATGGGACAGTACCCGAACAACTGCAGGTGTATTCTCATATGTACATACATAACTACCCGGCCTCAAGATCTCCAGCAGATCATATGGATTGCGTAGAGCAATTACAATCAGCGAATGATTTTTACTAAGCTTTTCAACCAAAAACTGCTGCCCTTTCGGAAGATGACCTGCCGATGTGTACGTACATACGATAACTTGTTCACTATCTGACACATCAGCCAATATCCGATCTGTTTCATCATAAGTGGGCTGCGTTGTAATTTTGTGCTCACGAACTCTGCCTCGCAGCTGCGATAACGCCATACCCAACGATTCTGTATGGGACCATGGTTCATCCACCTCTGTCCGTTGCACAACCTCAGGCCAGATGACATATACGCCCTTCTCTGGGTCCAACGGCAACAGCCCATCATTATGAACGATGGTAATACTGCTTGAAGCAATCTTGAACATCGTCAATTCGTTGGGCTCAGTGGGTTTAGTGCAATCAACAGGTTCGACATCGGTTGCTTCGACCGTTTCACTCGCTTTCGGCGAAACCAGATGATCATTCTGCTGCCCACAGCGCTTTCTTTTCCATGTCATAATACGTTCAACCGCCTGATGAATAACCTCTTCCGAAATGCGCCCCGTTCGAACTGCTTCGTATATGCCTTCCAGCGCAGCAACCTGATCTTGCAAGGTATGACTCACCAGAATCAGATCTGCTCCTGCCTCCACAGCACGAACGGCAGCTTCAGCTACCCCATATGGCTTGGATATCGCATGCATTTCAAGACAGTCTGTAATAATAATGCCTTCAAAACCCATTTCCTCACGTAGCAGACCCGTTAACACCTTATGTGACAACGTTGCCGGAATGGGCTCGGGCTCAATCGAAGGGAACATCACATGAGCTGTCATAATAGCATCAACTCCGGCCTCAATCGCCTTGCGGAACGGTAACAACTCCATCTGTTCCAGCCTGTTTCGATCATGAGGTACCGTAACCATACCAAGATGAGAATCTACGGCGGTATCTCCGTGTCCCGGAAAATGTTTGGCAGTAGCAGCTATGCCCTGTGATTGGTATCCGGTGATGGCTGCTACGCCATGAGCGGCCACACTTTCAGCATGTTCACCATACGAACGCACACCGATAACCGGGTTAAGCGGGTTGTTATTCACGTCGACCACTGGTGCAAGGTTCATATCAATACCGATGTTTTTTAACTCACGACCCAGAATTTGAGCACACTCCAGAGTATATTCCGCATTGCCTGTCGCACCAAGTGCCATATTACCCGGCACTTGGGTCATTACCTCTTGGTCAATCCGTGCAACCATGCCACCTTCCTGGTCCACCGAAATCATGAGTGGTAGGGCCCCCGCTTTAGCAGCCATATCTTGCAGTTCGGCGGACAGCCGTGTCAATTGATCTACACTTTCGACATTACGCCGGAAATAAATGACACCCCCGACGTGATAGTCACGGATTAAGCGAGTAATCTGTTCATCTGCGTGCTGACTGTGAAATCCACACATCAACAATTGTCCTACCTTTTGCTCCAATGTCAGATCATTCAAGGGTTTCATTTGACCTCTCCTCCCGTTTCCCTTGCTACTACAAACCCAATTGTTTACTCTGCCTGTACTCTGAGGGTTTCATGTGAAAGTGTTTATGAAACACCTTGGAGAAGTAACGGCGCTCCTTGAACCCTGTTGCTTCCCCAATCGCTGTAATGCTCCATTCGGTTGTACTCAACAATAAAGCGGCACTTTCCATCCGTTTCTGCGTCATGTATTCCACAAAAGTAACACCCATTTGAGTTTTAAATAGCTGGCAAAAGTATCCTGGGCTGATTCCGAGCCAATCTGCGACTTCATCTATTCCCAAGTCCTGTTGCAGCCGTGCGTCCATATACTCACATGCAGACAAGATCAGTTCCGATACGGAAGGACGTGGTTGCGTTTGTTTGCCCTGAGAGGCATGGGCAACAACCTCTGCAAGTTCAAGAAGTTCCCTCATGGATACGGCCCCTTGCAGTGCATTCCAATAATTCACTTCGTGTTCTTCAGCGAGGGCCTGTACTTCACGCAGTTCCCGAAGCATGTGTACAAGCATAAACCGAAGATTGGTTTCATCTATCTTGCTGAAGGATTGTCCTGAATTCCCCATTTGCTGTTTAAGCCGCTCCAATACATCACGTAACCCCTGCTTGTTCCCTTGACGAATCCACCGAGTAACCAACTCCAGATCTTCTCTTGTAATCCATGAGTTAGCCCCTTTGGAGGCCGTATGATCATACGATAAGGTGGTTTCGGGACAACTCGCCTTCAGCACCTTGTCTTCACCCTCCGAATGGGACATCAGTATTTTTTGACAATGCCGGTATCGCTCCAGAATTTGACTTTCCAGGTTCACGGGCACAGCATCCTGAACAATCCTAACCTTCACATTTGAATCCAGAGACAATATCACATTTAATTCGAGACACAGTTGATGGGCCAGTTCCTCTGAGCGACGTTTCCACTCACCTGATGCCTCCAGCAGGATGCACCACTCCCCTTTGCGGGTCGCAAGAATCTGACACTCCTCCGTAATTCGATCTGCCACTTCCCTAAGTCTGGAACTTATGGTCTCATGCCATCGTTGATGCTGAAGCTCGGACCAGCCGATAGAATGGCGAAAATAACCGACCGCATCCACCAGCAGCAACGTATACGGTGTAGCAGTTGTTATGAATTCAGGAACAGAAGCAGGATAGGCAATCTTCAACGGCGCTTCTCCTCGCAACAGGTCAATCAACTGTTTGTGTCTGATCCAGCTTTCCATCTCTTGGCTGCGATAACGTTGCGATTCGTTTTCCAGACGTCTCTTCTGGATCTGTCCGGCAAGCTCACGCAGTTTATGTTCCAGATTCAAATAATCAATGGGCTTACATATGTATTCATGTACGTTATACTTGATAGCAGTTCGAGCATATTCAAACTGCTGATACCCGGTCAGCAAAATAATCTCACACGTTTCACCCTGCTCTCGCAGCAAACGAATAAGTTCCAATCCATCCATAGACGGCATCCGAATATCACACAAGAGAATGTCTGGATGACTTTCTGTTACTTTCCCCAGCGCTTCTACACCACTTCTCGCTGTACCTGTGATTTCAATCCCCATCTCTTCCCAGGGTAAAATGTAGTTCAGATTCTCCAGAATCGGCAGCTCATCGTCAACCAGCATTGCAGTCAGATTCATCCGGCTTCCTCCTGCTCATATAATGGAATGATGCATCGAATAACTGTGCCATACCCCGGTGCTGAACATATAAATATGCCATACCCGGCCCCATATTGAATACGAATTCGATCTGCCACACTTCGTAATCCCAATCCCCTGCGTTCCGTTATGGACGATAATGATTCCGCCCCTTCCGTGAGCATATCTTCCGGCGGATCTTCTGCCATATACTCAAATCGTGCGAGCATTTCCTGGGGAATACCGATCCCATTATCCTCAACACATAACACCAGATGATCCCGTTCTGCATATGCGCTTATCCGCAGTACACCTGGATAGGTGATCCCCTCAAACCCATGTTGAATACTATTTTCCACCAGAGGCTGAAGGGTAAGCTTAAGCAGAATTGAGCTGTATAGATCGGGTGGAATGTCAATCTCATAGGTGAACAAATCACTGAATCTGTACTGTTGAATCTCCAGATAACTCTGCAAATGCCTAATTTCCTCACCCAGCGGAATCTCCTCCTGATCCTGAATGCTGATACGAAGCATATTGCCAAGTCTGGTCACCATCTCGCTTACTTTGCGGCCCTCCCCTCGCAGCGCTAATCCATTAATGGATTCCAATGTGTTAAACAGAAAATGAGGTTTGATCTGCGCCTGTAGTACACGCAGTTCCGCTTGGGCCTTCTGCTCTTGCTCTGCCCGAACACGACGGAATAATCCCCCGATCCGATCCAATAGTTCATTGAACCCTTGTGCAAGCAGCTGCATTTCATCGAATCCTTTTCCTTCCACCCTCGCATTAAAGTCACCATCATCCACACGACGCATAAACCTTACAAGTACAGCAATGTTACCCGTAATGCGATTCATGAAAAAAAGATTAAAGATCATCGCTGCGAGCAGGCATGACAGAATAATGATGACAGACCAACCTGCAAAGGCATTGGTTTCCGCAGATAAGGCTTCCCATGAAGTCACACTGACGAGACTCCAGTTATAGTTCTTCAGATGATATTGTGAAATGATGCTCTCCTTGCCGTCAAAGACCGTTCTGACGCTACTAAAACCGGGACCGTACCTGCCAGATTCAACACCAAGGTTTTGCATGTTCTCACCGTTATATATACCTGCAGGATCATAGACAATCAGCCCTTCTTCATTAATTAACAGGAATGATGTATCCTGTGCCGAATCGCTGATTTGTAGGTGACGGAAGATCCGGTCGATCTCTCCTTTTTTGATCTGAACAACAAGCACGCCGATATTTTGAAAATAACTGAGTTCTTTGACCAGTCTGATCTGGGTGAAGACAGGCTCTACCCCGGTTAATTCGGGATATTCCAGAGGTGCGAGCCATTTAGGCACGCCATTAAGTTGCTGAATTTCGTTGAATAAGGGATGCACTTTGAATTGCTGAAAAGGAAGGGCTTGAAAATTTTCTTTAGTGAAAATGGAGACAATCTGGTTGTTCTCAGAAGAACGCAAATCATATAAAAAGGCATAACTAATGAACGGATAATTATATAGAAGGGAACGGAAATTGCGCTGGCTGGCATTCAGGGATAACTGATTACCGGTCCCCAGATCCTGCTTGGTCGGATCTTTGGCGTTCAACGCCATTTGAAAAACCGATGTCGCTATCCCGTTGTCGGTCACATTATTAATCTGCTGAAATACATTTTCGATATTGTAACTGATGGCCTGAAGCGCATATTCGGCCTGTTGATTGTATTTTTTCTCAATCGTGTGTGATGTGACCAGAAACATGCCAATGCCCAGTGCACACATCGGTACAATAATCAGCAGCAGAAATGCCAAGGCCAGCTTCATTCGCAAGTTCATATCCCGTTCTCCCTATTAACTGGTTCATGGTATTAACCTTTGACACCACCTGCAGTTACTCCTTCTATAATTTTCTCCTGGAGTATAGCGTAGATCACAAGTACAGGTACAACGCTGTATACAATACCTGCCGACATCTGAGCATAGTTCATCTGATATTGATCCCGAAACTGGACCATGCCGACTGGCAGCGTACGCAATTTATCGGTGGATAAAAAATAGTTGGCGAGTAAAAATTCGTTCCAGTTGCCGAGGAAATTAACGATAAAAACGGTAACAATAGCCGGAACCGTAAGAGGTATCACTATTTTAGCAAAGATACCCGGGGCCCTCAAGCCGTCCATGACCGCCGCTTCCTCAATCTCCCCAGGCAGAGAACGCATAAAAGCCGCCAGGATAATAATGGTAAAGGGGATCGCATTGGCCACATAGGGCACGATCAATGCCAGATGTGTATCCAATATGCCCATTTTGCGAACAAGCAGATAGATCGGAAGCATAAGTGCATTGTTGGGAATAAGCATGCCCGCCAGAATTAAACTGTACAGAAACAGGCTCCATCTCCGGTGTCTCATCCGGGTTACGGCAAAAGCAAACATGGCGCCGAGGACAATCGTACACGCCGACGATAAAACCGAAATGTACAGACTGTTCCAGAAATAGGTGCCAATCTTGGCATTCACCCAGGCCTCCACGTAATTGTTAAACTCCCATGTTGTAGGCAAACCGAATGGATTCAGGGCGATTTCATTGTTATCCTGCTTGAAGGAAGAGAAAATTACAAATAAAAAGGGAAACAAAATCGCGATCAAATACAACATTAACAACACATGAGGTATACTGCTTTTTATGCTTTTCGCCATCAATATTCCACCTTCTCGCCCCGCCTCGCCACCAGCAGTTGATACACCACAGTGAGCACAAGCGTCAGAGCAAAGATCAGCACTGCAATGGTATTGCCATAACCATATTTGAAGTTGGTAATTGCATATTTGATCATATATGTCGCCAGAACCTCAGTGGACCCAGCGGGCCCACCTTTGGTCATGACAATCACGATGTCGGCTGCTTTCATGGCACCTGCGATGGACAACATGATCACCACCGAAATGATCGGCCGGATCAGCGGCAACGTAATTCGCATTGCACGTTGTACCGCCGTTGCACCATCAATTGCGGCCGCTTCATCCAGATCACGGGGAATCGCCAGTATGGCCGCCAGCACCATGACAATGTAAAATCCCGTCCACTGCCAGGCATTGGTCACCAAGATGGACAACATGGCAAATCGGTTATCCGATAACCAGTAGATTGGATCGATTCCCAGCACATGAAGCATTTTGTTTAATAGCCCGATATTCGGTTCATAGATGAATCCCCATAAAATACCGATAACGGCTGTCGACATGATGGATGGTAAAAAAACAGCGGTTTTATACAGACCTTTCAGCCTTTTCACATTGGCAATCAGAAGCGAAAACAGGACGATTATGGGTACCTGAATCAGTACCGAAAATCCGATGAAAAAGCCGTTATTCCGTGTGGAAATCCAAAAACGTTCATCGGTCAGTGCCTTCACATAATTGGATAAACCCACAAAACGCGGCTCAGCCGATACCCCATTCCAACTCGTCAGACTGTAATACAGGGAGCTGCCAATAGGGTATAGAAAGAACATCACAAACAGAATTAGGGCTGGCATTACAAACAACGTATAGATTAACGGGCTGCGGAGTGAAGTATTCATAGTCAGCCTCCTTCAGTCACTTCAACGATCGCAGTTTCGACTTGAATTGGTTTATTCCACTGAGGCGTTTGCTTCCTCTTGCACCTTTTGCAACTCTTCTGCCATTTTCTCTGGCGTCGTCTGCCCACCAATCAACTTCTGAATCTGCAGATTGCTGATCTCTGTCGTCACATCGGCCTGAACAAGTGCATCAAATGCCGGGAACGACGTCTTGGACGCATTAAGCACAGCCACAATTTCTTTCATCAGATCATCGGTAATGCTATCGGTCAGCACTTTCTCGTCCAGCTTCATGGCAGGCAACACACCGTCTTCCACAAGGCCGCGGATCTGCATATCTTCATTGTAGAAATTTTTGATAAAAGCTTTCACTGCGTCCAGCTTCTGCGGGTCATCCGCCACTGCTGCCGAGAATCCGTATCCATTGTTCACATCCCGCATCAAAGACGTCTGATCACCTGCTCCGTTCTCTACCGGAGGCATATTGAAGAATCCAACCTTGCCAATGAGCGATTCACCGCTCTGACCTTCCTTAAATACAGATGATTTCCATGTTCCGTCATACATTAATACCACTTCTCCACTTGTAAATTGCGTGGTATATTCGGCATACTCAAAGCCCAGTTCACCTTTTTTGAAATAACCCTTATCCACCCATTCCTTATGTTTGGCAAAACCTTGCACAACACCCGGATCGGTCCACTTCGCTTCACCTGTTGCAAACTTTGCGGTAATCTCCGGCCCGGCATACCGGGACCACAGATGGTTGGTTAACATAAGCGGCACCCAGCCCGCCTTAGATGCGGAAGCAAGCGGCACTTTGCCATCAGCCTTGATCTCAGCCAGTATATTGTCCAGTTCAGCCATGGTAGTTGGGGCTTTCCATCCTTTTTGTTCGAAGTACTCTTTATTATAGAAAAAACCTTCGCCCGAACCGCCAATCGGCAGTCCATATACTTTGCCTTCATACGTAAACGGTTCAAGGGATGTAAACTGGTCTTGAATGCCCAGCTCTTGCAAGATCGGAGTCAGATCAAGCAGCATACCTTCCTTGGCATAAACTTTGGAATCCGGGCTACCGAACAGTTCAAATATATCCGGCGGGTTACCGGCGGCCATCTCTCCGCGAAGCTTTTCCTTACGATTCACATCGGATTCGACGCCATCCAGCGTAAAGGTCAGATTGGGTACCTCTCCCTCCACTTTGTCCACAACATCCTGCAGAATGGCCAGTCTTTTCTGTTTGTCGGCTCCCACCTGCGTGTGGCGGAGAAGCATTTCAACCGGTTCCTTACTTGTTTCCTCCACAGGTGTATTGCCTGCGCCTTGCTGTGGCTCGTTACTTGAGCTTGCACATCCCGCCAAAGTCCATGAAGTGATAAGCAATAATGAAAGCAGTAATGTCATTCTTTTTTTCATCTGGTTGACCCTCCTCAAGATATTGAGCATTTGGCTTTACACTCTGATTATAAAAAGCCGGAGCTTACATCGTAAGGATGACAATTCATCAATGGAGGGATAAAATCCTTCACTGGACCCATAATCTTGCATTTACAATGGATAACAGCAAAAAAAAAGCCCCTGCGAAACATGTTCGCAAGGACTGCTTGGGTTGAAATATAAGTTGAACTTAAAAATAATTACACTTGCCACTCCGATGACAGAACAACCTTCCGATCGCTGTTATCCCCAGATTATTTTTAATTCACTTTTACAAAGGTGAAAATCTGGGGATAGCATATGCTTCCGATGTAGCTTTCTTGCAGAAAGCTTTTAGGCGAACGCTCCGCTTCTCCAGCTTATTTCTGTCCTCTACGTTCTCGTGTAAATAGTTAGTTCAAATTATAAGGTCTTGTAAATAACGGTAGTTACTTACCTGAACAAGCCATGCCAGCCGTTTCCTGGCGACCTTGTTCGATCAGGCGATACGCCCGCTCCACTTCTTCTTCACTTGGTGAAGGAACTCCATCCAGTGGATATACTTTACCGAGCGCCTCCCATTTGTAGATCCCCATCTGATGGTATGGAAGAATTTCGAACTTCTCGACGCCATTTAATGTTCCAATAAACCGTCCGAGGTTAAGCAAATCCTCTTCCTCGTTATGAATGCCAGGCACATACACGTGGCGTATCCACATTTTCCGACCTTGCTCCGATAACCACTTGGCCGTTTTCAACGTTCTCTCGTTGGATTTGCCTGTCAACTTGATATGTTTCTCATCATCAATATGTTTGAGGTCCAGCAGAACCAGGTCTGTGTGATCCAGGAGATCGTGAATCCGTTCCGGTTCGTTAAATCCGTTGCTGTCCAGTGTCGTATGCAATCCCCAGCGCCGCTTCACTTCCTTGAAGATTTCGGCTACAAAGTGAGCCTGTAACGTTGGTTCTCCACCAGATATCGTGAGCCCGCCTCCGGAGCTGCGGTAGTAAGACAGGTAAGGCTCAATTTCAGCCAGTACCTCCTCAAGCGTCATTTCTTTTCCACCATCCAGCGCCCAAGTATCAGGGTTGTGGCAATATTGACATTTGAGTAGACATCCTTGCATAAAAAGCACAAAGCGGATGCCTGGGCCGTCAACCGTCCCGAAAGTTTCGAGTGAATGAATATGTCCGTTAACCATGCTGCCTCTTCCTTTCTGTATCCGCATCCGCTGTGCGTTTAATATGATTTGGAATACCTTGCTCTAGCGGTCTTCTACTAGCAAATTACTTACATCGAGCCATGGAACGTACGGTTGATGACATCCAACTGTTGTTCACGAGTCAATTTAATGAAGTTAACGGCATATCCGGATACCCGTATAGTCAGTTGTGGATAGCTTTCCGGGTGATCCATCGCATCAATCAATTGCTGACGATCAAATACGTTAACGTTCAGGTGATGAGCGTTTTGACCGAAGTAACCATCCATCATCGCAGTCAGATTGGATTTACGTGTAGTCTCCTCTTTACCCAATGCTTTTGGCACGATGGAGAAGGTATTGGAAATCCCGTCAAGACTGTGTTCATAAGGCAATTTGGCTACCGAGCCAAGGGATGCCAGTGCACCTTTTTTGTCACGACCATGCATTGGGTTTGCACCTGGAGCAAATGGTTCACCTGCTTTACGACCATCCGGTGTAGTCCCTGTTTTCTTACCATATACCACGTTGGAAGTGATCGTCAGAACGGATTGTGTTGGAACTGCGTTACGGTAAGCTTTGTGCTTGCGAATCATGCCCATAAAGTTCTCGACCAGTTCAACAGCAATGCTGTCTACGCTGTCTTCATTGTTACCGTAACAAGGGAAGTCTCCTTCGATTTCGAAATCAACAGCGATGCCTTGTTCGTTACGAATTGGTTTTACTTTGGCATATTTGATCGCACTCAGTGAATCTGCTGTAACCGACAGACCAGCGATACCGCAAGCCATCGTACGTACAATGTCACGGTCATGCAATGCCATTTCGATACGCTCATAGCTGTATTTATCGTGCATGTAGTGAATGACGTTGAGGGTGTTCATATACAGCTTAGCCAGCCACTCCATCATTGGTTTGAAGCGTTTCATAACCTCATTGTAATCCAGCACTTCGCTAGTAATGGCAGGATACTCAGGTCCAACTTGTGCTCCGGATTTCTCGTCACGACCACCGTTGATCGCATACAGGAGAGCTTTTGCCAGGTTGGCACGAGCGCCGAAGAATTGCATTTGTTTCCCGATCTTCATCGCCGACACACAGCAAGCAATACCGTAATCGTCACCGTAGATCGGACGCATCAGATCATCATTTTCATACTGGATTGAGCTGGTTTCGATGGATACTTTACTGCAATAATCTTTGAAAGCTTCTGGAAGTTTCGTTGACCAGAGAACAGTCAGGTTCGGTTCTGGTGCAGGACCCAGGTTGTGCAGCGTATGCAGGAAACGGAAGCTGTTTTTGGTTACACGCGTTTCACCATTCACGGACATACCACCGATGGACTCAGTCACCCATGTTGGATCTCCACTGAATAGTTCGTTGTAATCCGGTGTACGCAGGAATTTGACAATCCGCAGTTTCATTACAAAATGGTCAACTAATTCCTGAGCCTGTTCTTCGGACAAAATGCCCTCTTGCAGGTCACGTTCAATGTAGATATCCAGGAAAGAAGATACACGTCCCAGTGACATCGCAGCACCGTTTTGTTCTTTGATCGCAGCGAGATAACCGAAGTACAACCATTGGAACGCTTCTTTTGCTGTAGTCGCTGGTAAGGAAATATCGAACCCGTGCATATCGCCCAATTGTTTCAATTCTTGCAATGCACGAATCTGTTCAGACAATTCTTCCCGCAGACGAATGACATCTTCATCAATAACATCAACTTCGAGTGCATTCAGTTCGCCTTTTTTGTTACGAATCAGGAAGTCTACCCCGTACAAAGCTACACGACGATAGTCACCGATGATCCGGCCACGGCCGTAAGCATCTGGCAGACCTGTAATAATTCCTGCTTTACGCGCTGCACGCATGTCGGAAGTATAAGCATCGAATACACCCTGGTTGTGTGTTTTGCGAATGTTTGTAAATATATCAATGACGCCCTGTGGCATTTCAAAGCCATATGCCTCACATGCGTCAATCATCATGCGGATTCCGCCTGTTGGTTGAATGGAACGTTTGAACGGAGCATCGGTCTGAACGCCGACAATCTGCTCTTTGGATTGATCCAGATAACCGGGTTGGTGAGAAATAATAGTACCTGGTGTGTTCACATCAACGTCAAGGACACCGCCGTTATCCCGTTCTTTTTTGGTCAGATCAGATACGATCTCCCACAATTCTTTGGTATTCTGGGTTGCACCTGCGAGAAATGCTTCGTCGCCGTAATACGGAGACAAGTTGTGTGCCAGAAAATCATTCACATCTACGGATTTGGTCCATGTTCCTTTGGTAAAGTTTCTCCAGCCTGTTTGTTGTTTGACATCTTTTTCAATCACCGACATCGTAATCCCTCCACTAATTTGGATTTCTGGACACATAACATCTTGCTTCATTCGTAGCATTGTGTGCCCAGAGCCGCGATTAATGTGAATTGTTTCACATAAACCGGAACATGTTCTCTCTACTTGGGAACCGGAACCGCGGGATGAATGTTTTTCTTACATTTTCAGTATACGACTTGGGGCTTTCATCATCTGTGATTTTTGTCACAAAGCCAGTGAACTAACTCACTCCACCTGCGCTGTGTCCCATTGACCCCTGTAAATTCACACTTAGCCACTGCGCGGGCAGAACAACTTCCGATCGCTGTTATCCCCGGATTTTTTCAATTTTATATTTCAAAGGGGAAAATCCGGGGATAAAGGCGAACGCTCCGCTTCTTCAGTTTTTTCTGCCCACTCCGTTATTGTGTGAACATCTGGCTCAAACAGCCACGTCACGGATTCCGTGTAACCTCTATAGAACCCGTTGCTCCTCTATGCTCGGAGCAAATCAAATCTTAGAATAAATCCTGAAAAACAGGTGCTTCGCTCTTCTGTTTTTCTGCCCACTCCGTTATTGTGTGAACATCTGGCTCAAACAGCCACATCACGGATTCCGTGTAACCTCTATAGAACCCTTTGCTCCTCTATGCTCGGAGCAGCAAATCAAATCTTAGAAAAAATCCTGAAAAACAGATGCTCGCTCTTCTGTTTTTCTGCCCACTCCGTTATTGTGTGAACATCTGGCTCAAACAGCCACATCACGGATTACGTGTAACCTCTCTAGAACCCTTTTGCTCCTCTATGCTCGGAGCAAATCAAATCTTAGAATAAATCCTGAAAAACAGATGCTCGCTCTTCTGTTTTTCTGCCCTCTCGTTATTGTGTGAAAGACGGCAATCGGGGCTCCCCTCTCGGGGAACCCTGATCTTCTTGCCGTAAAGCACGCTTTGTTCTAAATTTATTATTCAAACTTTCCGTAGAAAGCGTTGCGGTATACATCAGCCAGTTCAGTTACCAGCGGCAACTTCGGATTGGCGGTTGTACATTGGTCTTCGAAGGCACGGTCTGCCAGATAATCGACATGTGCTTCAAAGTCTTTGGCATCGAATCCGATCTCTTGGAACGATTCTTCAATACCCAAGATTTTGTTCAGGTTACGGATGGCATTGATAAGACTGGTTACCCCTTCTTCTGTCGTGCGAGCAGGCAATCCCAAGATACGGGCAATTTCGGCATACCGCTCATCCGCTACAAAGTGCGAATATTTCGGGAACGATGCAAATTTGGTCGGTTTTTTCGCGTTGTAACGAATGACGTGTGGCATCAGAATGGCATTGGTGCGTCCGTGTGCGGTGTGATACTGACCGCCCCATTTGTGCGCCAAGCTGTGGTTAATGCCCAGGAATGCGTTGGCAAACGCCATACCTGCAATCGTGGAAGCATTATGCATTTTCTCACGTGCCAGTTTATCACCTTGCAGCGCAGATTGCTCCAGGTATTGGAACACCAGTTGGATTGCTTTGATCGCAAGTCCATCCGTGTAATCATTTGCCATAACAGATACATAAGCTTCAATCGCATGCGTCAGTACGTCCATTCCTGTGTCGGCAACCGCTGTTCTAGGCAGGGAATATACGAATTCTGGATCGACAATCGCTACGTCTGGAGTCAGCTCATAGTCGGCCAATGGATATTTGGTGTTACCTTGATTTTTATCTGTGATAACCGCGAACGATGTCACTTCAGAACCTGTACCCGATGTGGTTGGGATCGCTACAAATTTCGCTTTTACGCCGAGACGTGGATATTTGTAGATCCGTTTGCGGATATCCATGAATTTTTGTTTCAGATCGTTGAAGTCCGTGTCCGGATATTCATAGAACAACCACATGGCTTTGGCAGCATCCATCGGTGATCCACCGCCGAGTGCGATAATGCAGTCTGGTTGGAAGCGGCGCATCATTTCGGTTCCGCGATCTACCGTTGTTGTGGATGGATCTGGCTCAACATCGGAGAATACTTCGATGGCTACCGGCATTTGGCGTTGACGCAGATAGTGTTCTACCTTTTCAACATATCCAAGCTTCACCATCATGGCATCCGTAATAATGGCCACACGTGTGATGTCAGGCATTTTGGCAAGATACTGCGTTGCCCCTTTTTCGAAGTAGACTTTGTTCGGCACTTTGAACCATTGCATATTCACGGTACGGCGAGCCACCCTTTTCACATTGATTAAGTTCACAGCGGTTACGTTGGAAGAAGTCGAGTTACGTCCGTATGATCCGCATCCCAGTGTCAATGACGGCATGTTTGTGTTGTAGATATCCCCGATGGCACCGTGTGTGGATGGTGAGTTCACAATAATCCGTCCGGTTTGCAGACGATCTGCGAATTTGCCAATCACTTCTTCATTTGTGGAGTGGATAACCGAGGAGTGACCCATGCCGCCAAAAGCAACCACTTCTGCTGCACGTTCAATTCCCTCTGCTGCCGTTTTAACTTTGTAACAAGCCAGTACCGGGCTTAATTTCTCAGCCGACAATGGGAATTTGGTACCTACCCCTTCAATCTCGGCCACGAGAATTTTGGTGCCTGCTGGAACTTCAATACCACACAATTTCGCAATGCTTACCGCAGATTGACCAACAATCGCCGGGTTCACCGCACATTTCTCGGTATTAATCGCACCTGCTGTCAATTTTGCTGCTTCATCTTTGTTAACAAAGTAACAGCCATTTGCAATCATTTTTTTCTTCACTTGATCGAAGATCGGTTCTTCAATGATGACCGCTTGCTCGGAAGCACAGATCATGCCGTTATCGAAAGACTTGGACAGGATCAAATCCGTAACTGCCTGATTGATATCCGCGCTTTTCTCGATAAAGCAAGGTACGTTACCCGGTCCTACGCCCAGTGCAGGTTTACCACAGCTGTACGCTGCACGTACCATGCCTGATCCGCCTGTTGCCAGAATGAGAGCCACATCATTGTGATTCATCAGTTCATTTGTACGATCCATGGAAGGATCATCAATCCACTGGATACAATCTGCTGGTGCACCATGTTTCACAGCCGCTTCCAGCAGGATTTTGGCAGCTTCCCGGCTACAATTCTGTGCAGATGGGTGGAAACCAAAGATGATCGGGTTACGCGTCTTGATAGAGATCAGTGCTTTAAACATCGTCGTTGATGTTGGGTTCGTGACCGGTGTAATCCCCATAATAATGCCGACCGGCTCCGCAATTTTCTGGAAGCTCTCATATTCGTTATCTTCAATCACACCTACGGTTTTATCGTACTTGATACTGTGATACACATATTCTGTTGCAAATATATTTTTGGTGATTTTATCCTCATACACTCCGCGGCCTGTTTCTTCTACGGCCATCTTGGCGAGCATCATGTGTTTATCCAGACCCGCAAGCGCCATCGCTTGCACAATCCGGTCAATCTGCTTCTGGTCCATCTTCATGAATGCGGCGTGTGCTTTATTCGCTTTGTCGATTAACGTTTGGATATACTGACCTGCTGTCGGTTCTTTTGCTGGGGCGACTTCGTTCTTTACAGCCATCTCCCTCATCCTCCTAAAGGTTCGTATTAGTTTGTCTCTCTCGTTTACATTCACATCGTAACATGACAATAAACTTAATTATGTGATTTTTTTCACAAAGTATAACAAATTTAATTTAAGTTTTGTAGTGTCCTTCATACGACCATTTCCACTTCCTATTTAAAATATAGAGCTGTAAAATTCATCCTCTCCATTAAAAGTGAATTTTATCACAATGTTTGAAATTTCGTCATTTTTGCCCCCTTTCCTTCCCCCTCAAACGGTAAGATTAGGTATATACTGAACTTAAAAATTGAACCACCGCAATTTGTACCGTCCTTCCTCCCGGCCGAGATGACCCTGATCAGGACGGCAACGGTTTGCGGCGAACCTCGGAGGCTACTGCTTACTACAGAAGGTCGTCCGATGGACATAAAGGGGAGATAGACTTATGAGAGAACTAACAACTGTACTGGAAAAGCGCGGTAATACTAACTGTTTCTCGGAAGCAAATTTCAACCATCTGCTGGTTACCATGAAAGATAGAACCTATCCGGAAGGTACACATCTGTACTGGGAAGGCGACATCTCTGACAAACTTTATTATATGAAACGGGGCCGTGCCCAGATCACCAAATCCACGGATGAAGGCAAGGAACTGATCATGTACATGTATCAATCCGGTGATATGATTGGGCAGGCTGATCCTTTCTTTGGCTCTAAACACAGCTTCTCAGCGGAAGTATTGGAGGACAGTGAGATCGGTGTACTGGAGCATAAAGACCTGGAGATGCTGATATGCCAGCATTGTGACTTCGCGATCGATTTTATGAAATGGATGGGCATCCACCATCGGTTGACACAGACCAAATTCCGGGATCTCATGTTATATGGCAAACCGGGTGCACTTTGCTCCACCCTCATTCGGTTGTCGAATTCGTATGGTGAGCCTCATGGAGAGCATGTCATTATTCACAAAAAAATTACCCACACGGACCTGTCCAATATGATTGGAGCCACTCGTGAAAGTGTAAACCGCATGTTAAGCGACCTGCGTAAGAAAGATGGGATTGAATATGACAATGGAATGATTGTCATCAAAGATCTGAAGATGCTGCAAGGAATCTGTCACTGTGAGCTTTGCCCGAACGAGATCTGTCGTATTTAATATTTGACTATGCTGATCGGATCTTGTTTATATATTTAATGAAAAAAAGCCCAGTTCTCTAAAAAGAGATTGGGCTTCTTGGTATACTTAGGATGCATTGGTTAATTCGAGCTTTACCGCATCACGTGGATTCAATTTCATGTCCAGACCATTTTCCATTAATTCTTTGTCATTCACCATAATGACCCAACGCTCATTCATACGAGGCGTGACATTCTCGACCGAGACGACAAATTTGTTGTTCTCCGACATTCTTACAATGCCGCTGGACTTCAACACATCGCGAACTGTGCACTCTTGAACGTAGACGCCGGCATATTGACGATTAAGGGTTGGCATAATGTTTCCACCGCTAACCTTGAGTAACGTTGTCTGATATGCAACGCCATCCCCCCCACTGTCAGCGGCTTTCACGTAAATGATCACTTCATCTTTGGCATGAAGCTCCATGTCCCAATCTTCCTGTTCAATATCCTTGCCGTTTAATTTGACAGCCCAGCTCAGCGAAGAATCCAGAGAAACTTCACCCACGGATTGAATCCGCTTGCCATCTGCCGTAAAATCAACCAGTCCGCTATTGAGTAATGCTTTTTTGAGTGTCAAACCCTCACTAAAATCTCGCTTAATGGACTTTGTTGCATCAGGCAAAAACGTACTGCCATCTACAGCCACTGTGATTGTATTCGCTGTTTCTGTCTCTTTGACAATTGGCTGCTCAGAAGGCTGTGTCTCACTACAACCAGCCAAGATCGCCAGTAGGAGCAAACATACACCTATGTAACCGGGGATTTTCTTCATCATGTAGGTAACACCACCCTGCGTAAAATCATTCACCCTGTTGTCCATAACCTCTATTATGGCACAACCTTCGGCAAAAAAAAGTGTCAAAGCCGTTACTTTTATAGGCTACCGCCTGCAAATAAGGCTTGTACAAGAAAGAGAGCCTGCACACAGGCTCTCCAATCTATATCATTTTTATGTTCTAATTGGTTACGTTATCATTGGACACTAGCCTGCATGTATGTCCGTCCTCCATCGCCATCTTTCAGATATGGATTAAGCCCGAAGAACTGCTCCTCAGACACATAGACCCCTGTCAGCAATCGCCCTTCAAGTAATCCACCATCCACCTGTACGCAGCATGAAGGTGCGTCTACATACTCCTGATACAACGGAATCTGCCCATATTGTTGATGGACCTTAAATACCTTCCCTTGCTCATGCAAAGGGCGTTCCGAGAAATAGGTAGGCACAATGTAACGGGCAATGACATCCAGCTCCTGCACGCTATAAAAGGGTTCATCACCAAGCCATGGTGCAAACATTCGAATCTTCTCATATTGAGACCAGACAACCGCCTGAATCAGCATTTCTGCCTGAACCAGCCGACCTTCTCCCACATCTAAAGCCAATTGCTTACCACGGATAGTTTCTTCCATCTGAGACATCGTTGAATCAGGTTGTCCCAGCTCACATCCGATACACTTCCAGCCCCTGGACGTTTGAATCCATTTTTGCAGCACCGCCGGAGCTAATTTCGGACCATCGCTGTTCACAGAATGCGTATTCACTTCGGCAAGATCATCCTTAACCGAACGGGAATATGCTGTGCGCTTAAACAACTCTGCAGCTTTTTTGTAAATGAGATGGACCTGAATGGATGCGCTCTCAAGTTCTGCAATATCTTTTTTGCCGTAGCGTACTTCACGGGATAAGCTTTCTTCTCTCATGACAAGTGGGCCTCCTTCGCTCCGGCCGTCTGTGGCCATTTTCTATAGATTATACTACAACTCATGATAACATGTGCATAGCCCAAGAGAAAAACGCCGATCAACATAGTACTTAAGACAAAAACCCCTGATTTCCACAGAAATCAGGAGTCTATGTCATTCATGCAACAAAAGTGGGTGATATTGCTTATGCGTTAGTCAACCCACTGCTCAGCCCAGTCTTGAATTTGATTCATGACAGGCTGGAGCGCTCTACCTTTATCCGTCAGTTCATATTCAATACGGACTGGCGTCTCGGGATAGACGTGACGAACCAGAATACCTTCACTCTCCAGATCTTTCATCCGTTCGGATAACATCTTATCACTCATGGATGGAATCAGATTGGAGATATCCTTGAATCGCTTCGAACCACTCATCAATGTTTGAATAATTAAACCATTCCAGCGCTTGCCCAAAAAAGAAAACGCCGTCTCAAAACGCGGACACATCCGCAAGTCTTGACCTTCCACATTAATCACCTCTTTAGAGATCACTCAAATCAACTTACATTTTGTTAGTATATTTCATAATAACATATTTAAGCTTCAAAGAAAACGCCTGCAACTAAAAAGTTTAAATTTTAGAAGCATATCATCCAAAATGGATCATACATCCCAGTATACATTACACGCTACGTCGTCACCATGGGAAATATCGTATAACTTCCCCATAGTACTATCTTACCCAAAAAGAACCCAGCTGCCACAGTCATCAATGACTCGGAGAAGGGTTCTTTTTGAATAAAACTTATAATTTCCATTACACGATTGAGTTAGTGAATTAGACCAGCACGCCACCAAATGGTCTTACAGGTTCGCTCTTGCCAAATTCCGGCTTAAAGCTGCGGGCAGGATATGCCCATTTCACTGCGTTGCTGATCACTCTTAATATTTCCGGTTTGTAATAGGTCGGATACGTCTCATGACCTGGTCGGAAATAAAAGATTTTACCTTCACCACGCCGGAACGTACATCCGCTCCGGAATACTTCCCCACCCTGGAAGTTGCTCACAAACACCAGTTCATCCGGTACTGGAATATCGAAGAATTCACCGTACATCTCTTCTTTTTCCAATACAATCTTGCCTTCGATGCCATCCGCAATCGGATGAGATGGGTTAACACACCATACAATTTCCTGCTCGTCAGCTACACGCCACTTCAGATCGCAGCTTGTTCCCATCAGCGCTTTGAATGGTTTGGAGAAATGACCTGAATGGAGCACAATCATTCCCATCCCGTTCAGCACTCGCTGCGCAACCTTCTGTGAGATCTCATCGCTTACGCGATCATGTGCCATATGTCCCCACCATATGAGCACATCTGTGGAATTCAGCACTTCATCACTTAATCCATGTTCAGGCTGATCCAGTGTAGCTGTACGAATAGCAAAGCCTTCGCCGCCAAGTCCGTCAGCCAGTGCTCGATGCAGACCATCCGGGTAGACTTCCCTTACTTCATCGTGAATTTTCTCATGGACAAATTCATTCCAAATGGTGACGTTGATCATATTCAATTTCCCCCTAGTGTAGCTCTAAACCCACCACATATCGCCCAGCGGTTCTTCGATTAATACTTGCTGGAGATTTTGCACAGCTTTAGAGAATCCTTCTTCAACCGACATCAGACCGTCTTCGTGTTCAATACTTACTACATAATCATATCCGACCAGACGCAAGGCACTCATAATGTCTGCCCATGTCTTGTTATCATGTCCATAACCAACCGAGCGGAACTGCCAAGCCCGATCCAGCATATTGGTATAGTCCTGCATATCCGTTACACCGTGTTTGTTCACGTTGACCGGATCAATCGTTGTATCTTTTGCATGGAAGTGATGGATGGCTCCTTCACGTCCCAGGATGTGAATTGCCTGAACCGGATCAATACCTTGCCACCACATGTGACTTGGGTCCAGATTGGCTCCGATCACTTCACCTGCTGCTTCACGCAGTCTCAGCAAGGTTGCTGGTGTATGAACGGAGAATCCACCGTGCAGCTCCAATCCAACTTTTACGTTACGATCTGCTGCAAATTTACCCCACTCTGTCCAGTAAGGGATAACTTTGTTCTCCCACTGCCACTTCAGGATTTCCTGGAAATCATTCGGCCATGGTGCAACAGGCCAGTTCGGATATTTGGCATCCTCATGGTCTCCCGGACAACCGGAGAATGTATTCACTACAGGTACTTCCAGCTTCTCAGCCAGTTCTACCGTTTTAACAAAATCATCGTGAAATCCTTTGGCAATATCCTTTTGTGGATGTAGCGGGTTACCATGACAGCTGAGTGCACTGATCGTCAAACCACGTGATTCCACTGCATTTTTGAAATTTTTCAATGCTGTAGGATTACTTAACAACTCATCTGGCTTACAATGTGCATTGCCTGGATGTCCACCTGTTCCGATCTCTACTGCTTTTAATCCCTTGGATGCTACATAATCAAGAGCATCCTCCAATTTACGTCCTCCGAATAGTACCAAAAATACGCCGAGTTTCAAGTGCGATTCCTCCCTGGATTAGATATCGTATGATTGCTGAATTCATGAATATTGAACTGTATACAATTACCGTTCAGATCACATGCCTGTTTGATTAGTGTGGAAAATCGAGAGTGTTTCTATCCTGAAATTGAACGTAAGAATACTGGTTATTCTGCTTCACTCGTAAGAGCATCAAGCTTCGAACACTTATTGCTCAGACTAGTGGGATTCCACGGTTTCAATCTCAGTTTGAACTGTGCGAGTTACTGCAAATGAATCATAGCTGCTCTCCAGATGTATATGCTTGCCTTCAAGTGAAGAACGCTGGAATGAATGCATGGCTTCCAGTACGTGATAAGCAAGCTTGCCACTGGCTTTGTGTTCCCGTCCGGCACGAATGGATTCAACCATTTCCGTTACGCCGATGCCTCGTTCGTTTTGTCCACTTTCGAAGACTGGTTTGACCGTCTCCCAAGTGTCTTGACCGTATCTGCGAACCTTCACTTCCCCGTTAAAATAATTGGGGTCCGGTACACTAAGCGTACCTTCTGTACCATAGATTTCAATACGTGGCAGATCCGAAGCTCCGCGAATATCAAAACTGGTGATCATGGTTGCAATGGCACCTTCTGCAAAATCAATGGTTCCTGCCAAGTGAGTAGGCGTCTCTACTTGAAGCGCTGTACCTTCCTTTGGCCCAGAGCCAATCTTGCGATCTGCAATCTGTATGCCTGCCGAGGCGCTGATTCTGCGTATCGGTCCAAGCAACGTAATCAGAGCGGTCAGGTAGTAAGGTCCCATATCAAACATCGGTCCGCCACCTGCGACATAAAAGAACTCCGGATTAGGATGCCAAGCTTCTGGTCCTCCACCCATAAAGAATGAAGTCGCTGCAACCGGCTTGCCAATGAGCCCATCCTCAATGGCTTTACGAGCTGTCTGTATGCCTGAACCAAGGAAGGTATCCGGTGCAGAACCAACATACAATCCCTTTTCCTCAGCCAACTCAACAACCTTGCGACCATCCTCAAGAGAAATTGCCAGCGGCTTCTCGGCATACACATGTTTGCCTGCTTCGAGTGCAGCCAGATCGGTCATGGCATGACTGCCAGGAACCGTAAGGTTCAACACAAGTTCAATTTCGTTATTTTGCAGCAACTCATCTACATTGTAAACGTTTGCGATATTAAATTCATCTGCCCGTTCCTGAGCGCGTTCACGAATCAAATCCGCAACAGCCACGACTTCAATGACCGGGTTGTTTTTGAGATTTTCCAAGTAGATGGCGCTGATGTTACCACACCCGATGATGCCTGCTTTCATTTTCTCCACTGTGATGTTCATCTCCTTACGCATGGTGAAAATCTGCGTTTGAATGGTTGAGATACATATGTTTTGTTGGATGTTTCCTGTTCCTTAAATCTAATACTATGGTATTCCGTTTCAGCTTCAATTAAAATGAATAATATGATTGAAACATGAACTATCTGGTCATAATTTTCAAATTGCAAGGAGTATGCCCATGCCGACAGATCAAACCTGCCAAGTTCTTACAGCAGGCTTTTCATTTCATCGTAAACCCTACGCTATGGTGCAGCCTGAAGGGGTGAAGAACTACCTGTTAAGACTGCAAACAGACGGACGTTGCCGTGCACGCATAGACGGGGACATGTCCCTGGTGGATGCGGGCGATCTGCTTCTTTTTGATCCTGACGAGCCCTATGAGCTGAGAATAGACAATGAAACCAATCCGATGGGAGAACGACTGGTGGAGAGTGGCGACTATCACATCTTCTTTAATGGTTCCTGGGTGGATGAGTGGTGGAAGCGTCACAAAAGGCCGACCCGAATCAAAGTCGAACTGACGGAAAGTCTTTTGGTCCTGTTTCGACAGCTCGTACTGGAACAGCGCCGCATCTCCAATCCTTATCCGGAAATTTCAAGTTATTATATGCGAATTTTATGTCTCGAAGTGGATCGTCTGCTCGCGGAGCATCCAACGATAACCAACACCAATTATGTGGCTTATGAGATCAAAAACTACATTGAAGAAAACGCTTCCTCTTTATTCAAGCTCGATGATGTGGCAACACATATTGGCATCAGTGTCTCACGGGGTGTACATCTCTTCAAAGAAGCGTTTGGCAAAAGCATCATGCAATACACACTTGACGTACGGCTGAACATGGCCAGGGAACGGATTATTTTCAGTCCAATGACTCTGGAGCAAGTGTCTGAGTCTTCCGGCTTTAACAACTATACCTATTTTCATCGGGTATTCCGTTCCCGGTTCGGCATGTCCCCGAAGGAATTCCGCGTCATTCACCGGGAACAGATGTAATCATATTAGTATACGTAAGTTGAACTTATTTGCGCGCGGCTATGGCCTCGGATACAACCATCGCCAGATCTTCATTGCCAAACATGGACAACACGCCAAGTACCGTATCATCCGGAATCTCACCGGCTTCCTCCTTGGATACAATCAGCTTCTGCACCTGCTGCAAACGCTCGTTGCTCTGCTGATCCGGGTAGGCTTGCCGGTACATCTCTTCCGGGTCCAAACCATTATTGACACACCACTGGGCAAATACGAGGATCATCATCTCTTCTTCCTGTTTATAGGTTTCTACAACAGCTTCCTCGATCTGTTTATTACGTTCCTTTTCATATTCATCCATGACTTGTATTCCTCCGTATGTGTATTCTGCAATTATTTGCGAATCAATTGTTCCGCCAGTTCATGACTGTCCATGACATGACTTGCACTGATCAGGCAATCATCAGGTGAGTCCAGACAAGCCAGGAAATTGTCAACTGCTCCGCTAAAACCTCTGCGTGTTAACACGGTGTCCCAGCTCCCGAACGTTTCTTTGGTTTCCAGACTCCCCTGTTCCATGTAGCTGATCGTGTCCATGTTCACCACTTCAACAGATCGTCCACCACCATGCAATTCGATCTTCTCCAGATCTGCCCCAGCTTCACGCACCATATCGAATCGACCGTAGGCTGTTCTGCCCAGCTTGGCCGTTCCGGTTGCATGCAGCAGTCTGTTCAGATCATTCTTCCGAATCCATTGATGAAGCAACTCCACATTATGATCCGAGTACCACAACATCAGATCCAGTATATGGATGAGATCATCATAGATAGTTTCTGCCGCAGGACGATCCTGAATGCCTGTACGATGTTTGGTCACTGTCAAGGATTCAAAACCTTTTCCACCCTGCATCCATTCTTTCGCTTTTTGGTACATCGGTGCGAATCTGCGGTTGAAGCCTACTGCGAGTAGCAGCCCTTGTGCCTCGGCAAAAGCAGTCATCTCTTCCGACTCCCGAATCGTATAGGATAACGGTTTGTCTACGTACACGGCTAATCCCTGTTCCAGACATTGCATGACAATGTCAAAGTGTGCTTCCGTTGCTGTATGTACAAACACGGCATCCAGATCCCAGGACAACAGTTCTTTCAGATCCGTTGTTCCCCGTTCTAATCGATACGCCTCCTGAACGGCTTTGACCGGCTCCGGAGATCGGTTCATAATGCCTACAATCTCCACGTTCGGATGAGCTGTTAACAGCGGCAAATATACTTTACGTGCAATATCGCCGAGGCCGATAATTGCAACTCGTTTACGTTGGGTTGTTTCCATGATGATCATTCCACCTTCAGTTCGGTTCTATATTTCCACGTCCTATAGTGTAACCCTTCGGACAGCAACTTGCCAGTGATTGCAGCACACTTCGCACGAATTGTTCAGACAATGGGCGAACGTGGTAAACTTAGGAGGAACAGCAGTACAGATCGGGACACGACCAGACCTGCCTGATCTGAAAGGAGCGTTTGGGATTTTGCGAAAATGGTTATGGCTTCTGTTATATGTTTTACTTGCAGGAGTCACGTTTATTTACAGATATGAACTGCTGGCCTGGACAGATCTTCATCAGTCCATTCCGCTGTTACTCGCCATGGCAACATTGTTTGCTCTTGTGCCTGTAATTCCTTATAAGTTTGTTATTATCGCCTTTGGTTACAGTTACGGTACCACCACGGCAGCCTGGATATGCTGGCTTGGCACCACACTTGCAGCCATGCTCGTGTATGGCGGAGCAAGAACCATCTTCAGACATCAGGCGAGATCGTACCTCGAACGTATTCGGGGTCTGAACCGTTTTACCACATGGATGGAAGCACATCCGTTCATGGGTGTCATGTCGATGCGACTGTTGCCGATCGTGCCTCAGATGGCCGTTAATATCTACGCAGGTATAACGTACACGCCATTCTGGGTCTTCATGCTTGCCACGGCCATTGGGAAAATGCCAGCGATTTTTGTATTTGCCTATGCAGGTGCACAAGCTGAAACCTCAATCTGGTTGAGCTTGGCCATCCTTGCCGGATATCTGGTGTTCATGGCCATTGTATTGCTCTTATTTCGCTTTCGGTCACGCAACAAAGCCTGAATTCAGAATTCGCAAACCGTTCAGATTCAGCTTGTTTTCATTCCGGCTTGGTTGGCTTGCCAATTCAGGATATAATAGAAGAGCAAGCCTAATGCTTGTGTAACAAGTTTAATAAAACGGTAGATTGCTGGAGCTCGAACACGAGCGCTAAATCTTCATCAGAAATGGAGTGACTATAGCATGGAACAACATTCAAGTGAGTTAGCAACTTTTGCAGGCGGATGCTTCTGGTGTATGGTATCCCCCTTTGAAGAACTGCCCGGTATTCATAAGATCGTATCGGGTTATACAGGAGGACATACCGAGAATCCAACATATGAAGAGGTCTGCTCGGAGACAACAGGACATGTGGAGGCTGTGCAAATTACGTTTGACCCTGCCATCTTCCCTTATAAGAAACTGGTTGAACTGTTCTGGCAGCAGATTGATCCTACGGATACAGGCGGGCAATTCCATGACCGTGGATCTTCCTATCAGACGGCCATCTTCTATCACAGTGAAGAACAGCGCCAGATTGCGGAAGCTTCCAAAGCGGAGCTGGGACAAAGCGAACGTTTTGATAAACCAATCTTCACTCCGATTTTGCCAGCCAAACCGTTCTATGAAGCGGAAGAACATCACCAAAATTATCACCGGAAGAATCCTGCCCATTACAAACGCTACAGCAAAGGTTCTGGACGTGTAGATTTCATCGAACGCAACTGGACCGGTAACGTGGATAAAGGCGGGCTGAAAGAGCGTTTGACGCCGCTTCAATATGAAGTTACGCAGAACAGCGCGACCGAGCCTGCATTCCATAACGAATTCTGGGATCACCACGGTGATGGTATCTATGTGGACATCGTATCTGGCGAGCCATTGTTCAGTTCTACTGACAAATACGACTCCGGTTGTGGCTGGCCGAGCTTCACACGTCCATTGCGTGACCACAACGTGAAGGAAAAAACCGATCTCAGCCACTTCATGATTCGTACCGAAGTGAGAAGTCGTGAGGGTGATTCCCATCTGGGTCACCTGTTCAACGATGGTCCTGCCGAAGCAGGTGGAATGCGTTATTGCATCAACTCTGCTGCACTTCGTTTTGTACCCAAAGAAGACTTGCAAAAAGAAGGTTACGGTGAGTACGCCGTCCTTTTCCAATAAGTTATAATACAAATACAAAAAGAGCAGTGGAATGATCCCGCTGCTTTTTTGTCGTACATTCTTGTTTTATTAGACGAACTATTGTTGCACGAGAATGCGTTGATTAGGTTTGGCTCGAAGAGATTTCCGAATTCAATTGATTGGCAGGAGCCGTCTGATCATTACGAAATTGAATTCGCATCGCTGGAACAATACCCAGGATCATCACGGTAACCGAGATTGCGTAGACAATAAAAATGGATGTGCTGTTCATCAGTACACCTGCCATGGAAGATCCAAGAAGCATACTTCCTATGAATAAAGGTGTGATGGTGCCATTCACTCTCCCGATCAAGTGCTCATCTATCCGAGTGACCAAGTATGTGGAGATGATGACGTTGATAAATGCCATACTGATTGAGCTTAAGAAGCTGATCAAAAGGGTCAGCCAGAACCAACTGGATAACACTTCCCCCATCGTGGCTACAGCCAGACACAGCACACCTACAAGCAGAGTTAAGGTCTGGTTCAGCTTAGCACTTACAGCAGCCGCAATACCTCCTCCAATCAATAAACCTATTCCAGACGCACCAGAGAGAAACTGTAACGACGTTGCTTCAAGTCCCAGACGTTCAGTTATCAGAAATATTCCAAGTGGACTGATGAGACCTGCAGAAAGCCCTATACAGATGAATACCAGACTAAGCATTTTTAACGAGCGAGATCGAGCAACATATTGCCAGCCCTCTTTGATATCCGCTAATAATGAGGTATTTGTTTCCCGTTGAGTGGCGTCTTTAGGCAGCAATGTGAGTAGAAGCGCAGAGATCAGGAATAGAATGAGTAATGCGTACATGGATGCCTGAATTCCCATTGCAGTGTATATAAACGTTCCGACGATTGGTCCGAGAATTAAAAACAACGATTGACCACTCTGTGTAATAGCAATTGCAGACTGCAAATGTTCTCCCTTTACATTTCGCCTCACAATCTTTAGAGAGGATGGTTGAGAAAACTGGCTAACGATAGAGGATACAAACGTGGCTACGTATAGAATCTGCCAATACCCGGAAGATAAAACGCCAATAATCATGACAATAGACAACGCACTCAGAATATCCCCCAGTATCATCGTACGTTTGGGATTCCAGCGATCAGCAAGTGCACCGCCTATGATGGAGAAAACAAAAATCGGGGCATATTCAAGTACGGTAATCAGCGAGACAGCTATTGGACTTCCTTGAGTTCGATCCATTACATAATAGAGGATTGCCATATTCCGGATCCATATCGCCAGATTTTGTAGCAGATCAGACCCTGTCACGATTAAAAAAGCTTTGTTTCTGAACAATGTGTTCATTCGCCATCTCCTCTTTTAAACCGACTGTCCGGTTTATTAATATTTAAAAAGAAAAACTGACGTTACATCAGCTTTTCATGGTTAACGTTGTTGAATGCCTGCCAGTAGACCGGCCATGCCTTTGTGGTAAATTCGACGAATATCCGTCAGGTCTTTCTCATAATAGAGTGTAGTCAATCCGCTAAACAGACCGTAGATAATGTGCATTACATCCTGTGGGTCATCCGGTTTTAACTCCCCATCTTCCATTCCTTTAGTAATAATGGACTCATATGTCGCATACGGAATACGGATCAGGGAAAGCATCTCATCGAGCATCTCCTGGCTGACGACCTGACCCGAGACAAACTCGTTAATGGCGTGATTCAGCGGGTTAGCCAAATCATCCACGTAATGGTCAGCAAGTCCGTACAGTTTGTCTATGGCAGTCTTATATTCGGATTCTTTGTCCAGCCAAGCATCCATCCAATCTTCATTGTTAAGCTTGATTAGATACATGAATAACTCTTCTTTGCTTTTGAAATGATAATAGATGCTGCCTTTACTCCGATTGTTAATCGTACATATGTCTTCCATGGAAGTTGCACTATATCCCTTTTGGGCAAACAGTTCCTTGGTATTACGTGCAATGTCTTTTTTTATTTGGGCAACATCTTTTCTTCGTTTAACTTCGATTGGAAAAACCTCCATAAATTAAACCGACTATTCGGTCTAATAGTATCACAGCACAAATACCCCGTCAATTCAATTTGCACAGGCACCCTCTCATTTGCTGTTTCAAAAGGGTGTACAAGAGAGTGCCTGGCTACAATTCAGGAAAGAGTCGTCACATCATACTTACGATCCAACCGATCCAATACGCAAATGGAATTAATAACAACTGTGCCAACAGTGTACCGAATAGACGGGACACGAGCATGCAGCCATATATCTGATTCATGCGATCCAAACGGATCTCGCCACGTAATGATTTGTCACTGAGCAGGGAAATCCGGGGATCAATCAGGATGGTTAACAAAATAGTTGCTATTCCGTTAATTAACCCGGTTGATTGGGATGCAGCTACAGCCTGCCCTGGGTAAAGGTACGCTGCGTATAAGCTGGACAGGACACCTGTGGTATAGATTGCGGTTACCGCTACATTAAGCAGCATTAAGCGTCTTGGCATCCCATGTTGTACCAATCGTTTGGCCATCTTCCAGGATGGCGGGGTGATGTAATACGTTGCATTTCTAATCTTGCTTCGCTTCAGCATACCGCGAACCATCGCAGGGATGGAACCGGCTGCTTCAAAATGTACAACCATTCTTGATGAGAGCTTCACCATGGTTGGAAAACACAATATGGCTAATGCCGTTCCAATTGTTGCCGCACCCATTAACCAGTGCAGCTGCGCCGCAAAGTGTGGATTGGTTCCACGTGTTGCAGTATCCACTAGATTACCTACCATCGGACCCTGGGCCATATTCGAGGTTCGAGAAACCAACAACAAGATACCTGCCAATGAAATGGCCAACGCGATTCTGCGGGTGCGTAATCCACCGAGGCGGAGCGCGTATGACAAGCTGTCTGCGGCATGAATCAGCATGGTGAACAGCATAGGGATTGCCAGACTAAGACTAAACATATGTATGTACTCCTTTATATTCCTGTTATTGAACTTATTTCTTTCATGGACAGCATTATACTCCTCTGGCTTGCAAAAGTATAGGAACGAGATCCTTTTATATAAGTTGAAATAAAGAATGTTTACACTGGACACTCCGATGACAGAACAACCTTCCGATCGCTGTTATCCCCAGATTTTTTGATTCCTTTTATAAAGGGATAAATCCGGGGATAAAGGCGAACACTTCGTTTCTTCAGGTTTTTTCTGTCCTCTCCGTTTCGTGTAAATGTTTATTTCAATTTATATAGATCATCGGTAAATGCACTTACGACCTCGGATGTTCATCGTTTATTCCTCTCCTCACAGGGTAATATACAACTAATCCATTATTGTACAGGAGGGGTTCATATGCCTTGGAACAAACAGGATTATCCGGTATCCATGAAGAACCTGGAACCACGTGTCAGACATAAAGCAATTGAGATTGCCAATGCTCTGCTCGATGACGGGTATGAGGAAGGACGCTCGATTGCCATAGCGACAGCTAAGGCGGAAGAATGGGATGAGAATAATCCTACACCGGAAAGTTCGAAATCGGACTCCACATCTTCTTCCGATAACTCCAACTCTAATAAGTCGTCTTCCACGGATCGTCGTCATTCCGAGCCCGTTTCTTCGTCCAAAAGTCATGACAACATCCATGTCGTGCCTACTAACTCCGGCTGGGCGATCAAGGAAGAAGGAAAGTCTACCTATCTGTCCACATTTGATACTAAGGCAAAAGCTGTAAATAAGGCCAAAGAACTGAGTAGCAAACAAAATATTCGAGCGATTATCCATAATCAGGATGGTCAGATTGCTTCTTCGATCAAGTCTTGAATGAATCGTAAAACAACAAAATCCCTTTTGCTGCTGAAGAGCAGTCAAAAGGGATTTTGTATGAACTTTAACTATCAAGACCTGAATATGATGCATACAGGTTATGGTTGTTCTGAAACGTATGGTTAATTGGATACACCTCTAGCCACCGTAGTCCGTTGTGAAATAGCAGCAGCGTTAACTGCCTTGGCTGCAGCCGATGGCATCGGCAATTTCACAGCCGAAGTTGTAACCACGGTTCCGCGAGCCGGAACACTAACGACGTACGTGATGACTTTGCTGGCAATCCATACGGCCAGAATCGTATATAAAGTTTCTTTTACCGGAAGAAAGAAAAGCGACAATCCCAATACAAAAGCATCGCTGACAAAGAAAACTGTTCCCAGCTTCCATCCCTTCCAGCGGCTAACCAGCACGGCGAGAATATCGTCTCCACCTGTCGCTCCACCGAATCGAAGCACGATCCCAGCGCCTACCCCTGTCAAAATACCGGATAGAACTGCCGGAATCCACAGATTTCCGTTAAACGACAATACCAGTGTGGAGTATCGTTCAAAGCCGTCATAGAATAGGGAAAATGCACCGACGCCAAGCAATGCCTGAATCATGAATTTCCAGCCTTTAAGGAACCAAGCCAGGATCATGACCGGAATGTCCAGTAACAACATACCGATAGCAGGTGATAAGCCTGTTGCGTATTTTCCGAGCAGGGCCAGACCAACAAATCCGCCCTCCGATAAATGATTCTGAAAGTTAATGTGATAATAAGCAAAAGCTAAAATAAATGTACCGAGTAGCATAATGGCGAATTTGATCGCCTCTGTTTTAACGTGTTGTAAGGTTAACGATGTTCTCTTCATTCAGGTTCCCTCGCAGTTTGTAGGTTGGTTTTTTAGACCGACCGTACCCTGCAAAAGGTAAGCCTGGAAGAAATCATCGTGTACGTCCTTCGAATATTCATTCCAATCCCCTCTTTCGCAGAGTCAGCCGTTTTTTTGAACCGGTTGGTGTACTCTACAAGGGGCGCTATGTGTATGAGAGATCGTAACGTTTCCAGATCGTCCTTGGGGAGATTGTCCTTCGGGAACTCATGGTATCCTGATCCTTTCTGTTCTGTTGTGGTTAGCTGTGCTCAGTTAAACTGAAAAATAACTACAATGCATAAGCTTGAACATTTAATTGTACACTTACACTTGGATTACAGTACCCTCTTTTGATCGCGGTTATCCCCGGATTTTTGGAATTCCATTTTCCCTCTGGGGAAAATCCGGTGATAGCTTATGCTTCCGAATCTGCTTTCATTCAAAAAGCTTTCAGGCGAACGCTTCGCTTCTACAATTGGGTTCTGCACTCTTCGTTCCTGTGTAAATTGTAAGTCCAACTTACAGCAGTTGCAAGTTCATTCAGTTTAAACACCAAAGCTAACTTGCTTGTTCTTCTATTATATAACACCAACGTGACCGGGTCTAAACAGCAGACCCCTCAAAAACAGGCATAAAGCAGCCTTTGGACTGCTCCAGCAGTCATACGGTAACACCAGGATAAGCAATGCTTGCTAATGGTGCAACCTGCTCCTTTATTCTATGACCAAAGCTTCCAAAAATAACTGTCAGTCACCCAACTGTGACAAATTGGGGCCTTTTTTTATTTTCTTGCGCTTTTTAAAGGAATCATTTTCCTTTCACACATACACTATAGCAAACGTAATCGGCTTATTCTTTGTCCAGTTCAGACGTTTCCAGACTTACTCTGCTGTTTATGGTATAATATAACAATTGAATCCCACTACCGTTTAAGCGAGGCGGATTGATGAAAACGTTAAAGCCAAGAGTCTTTATTGGCTGCTCGCTGGAAGCGAAGCCGATTGCAGCCGCAGTACACGAAAACTTACGTTTTTCAGCCGAAGTTACCCCTTGGTATTCCGGGGTTTTTAATCCAAGTAGCTATACCATGGACGATCTGGAAGTAGAGGTCCGTACGACTGACTTTGCCATTTTTATTTTTCATCCGGATGATATATCCAAAATTCGCGGGAAGTACTACGCGTCAGTCCGGGATAATACAATGCTGGAAATGGGTCTGTTTATGGGTCGTCTGGGACGAAAACGTATTTTTTTCATTCTTCCTGAGGATATTACAGACATCAAGGACACAACCAAGGTCGAAGGATTGCGTATGCCCACAGATCTGCTGGGGTTAAATCCACTCGTATATGAAATCCGTTCTGACGGAAAGTGGGCACCAGCCGTGTCCGTGGCATGTTCCAAAATCGCAGACAGTATTGAGGAACAAGGACGCTGGAGTGATCCAGAATTGGAGAACATCATTGAGAAGCATAAACGCACTGAGGGAGAAGCAAGGTTACAACTGCTTAAGTTGCTGCGGTTCTTTAGGGAATTGCTGCGTACCCGCAAAGCAGATGCCAAGATGCTGGAGCGAATGAGCGATGCCTTGCGTACTGCCTTTGTCTCTCATCCTCCATTCGCTGTACGTGGCACAGCCATATACCGTACAGATGACAGTGGTTACATCGAGCAATTATGTGGTAATGTTGGAGAACCGGGGAGAAAGTATGACTTGTCCGCTAACGACGACAAACAACCGGATGATCCCAAGCGCATCCTGGTGATTGATTCTTACCGGGAGAATAAAATCAAGATTAACCTGTATGATGATTACCTTGAGAAAGAGTATCTGCTATGCTATCCTGTAGCCAAGAGGTATGTTATCACCGTTCACATTATTGGACATATTGAAGCGGATGAGGCGGTATTTCAGCAGATTGACTTACAGAATCGTCAACTGTTCAACGCCATCAACGATTTGTTAGGAGGCGAACCGGAATGAAACCGGAAACGAAAAAAATAAGCAAGCGCTGGGGCAGCGAAAAAAAGGTACGCCTCAGTTCTGCGCCCGAATCATCACGACCGGTTCCGGAACCCAAGGAAGAAGATCGTTTCCACAAGCCGGCCGTACCGCTAACTACCATTGGGCCCTCCCTGAAGGGCAAGGAAAGACCTTATAAGGTCATCCTTGAAAAAGAGGCGTTCTACGAAAAGCCTCAATATCTTGCTTAATTTCTGAACACATCATCAAACCTGCCGCTGAATCGGCAGTATTTCATAGGCCCCGCCGCCTAAGGCAGGGGCTTTTTTGTTGCTCATTTTCGCTAAAATAAAACTGCTTCTACTCGTTGACCTGGTGCCATCGTGTTGCGGCAAGTCATTCTGAAATCCTTATTGTAATTCACTGCTTTAATTCATTGCTTGTAATTACTTCTGTAGCAGACTGCATTGCATAAGGCTTATTTGGTTTATGGCCTTAGGTTTCCTGCAAAACCCATAAATTATACCTTATTTTGGAGCAGGCTTGTCCCTAAATCCCTAGCCTCACTCACTATCTGTACCTTTAGAAAAATGCGATAATGTGTGCTTCCAATATTTCTCGGTTGTATTGTGTATCTCCATTACATATATTGATTATAATATAGGAACACATGTTCTGTAAATATAAAATTCCAATTAAAGGTTAAGGAAGTGAACATATGACATCCTCAACTTCCGCCCCATCCCCTGCGGATGAAGACCATAGTCTGATCAAAGGTCTGGTTGTGCGCACGCTTTTGCTGGATGTACTTGAACGAGATATTCACACACTGGATACGCTGCTGCTGAAGATGCCCGAAGTCTACATTCTATCGCTGACCCGCATTCAGAACAATGTGCTCAAGGAGATGTTGACCCTTCGTAAACAGATGAGAACCCGCGGTGTCAAAGTACTGGAAGAGAAACGGGAAGCCGAGGGTATCGAAACTCTGTATATGTGCAGAGGGTATTGGCAACGGTTCTATATGCTGTGGACATTCGCACGTAATGAAGTCAAAAAAGAACTCAGTCGGCATCTGCAGATGGACTTGGCGCAGACCTGATCAACTCTAACAATATTGAACCCATCCCCAGCAAAACAAGTTGACCACGGAAGGTTACGTTCATTAAGATGGAGAAGAGATATCCAACCATTCCAATAAGGCATGAATTGATTTCAACCGGATATATTCTCAACGTCTTATCAATCAAGGAGTTGTACTTCATGGATTTGAATACCCATTCGATTAAACAAACACCCGCACATACAGGCATTGCCGCAGATGTAACAGAACTGATCGGCCAGACACCTGCCGTTAAACTGAACCGACTCACAGGCAGCGACTCCGCTGACGTATACGTGAAACTGGAATACTTTAACCCGAGTGGCAGCGTCAAAGACCGTGCCGCATACAATCTGATCGTTCAAGCTGAACTTGCGGGACACTTGCTCCCTGGTGCTACCATTATTGAACCGACGAGCGGCAATACCGGGATTGGTCTTGCGATGAATGCCGCCGCCAAAGGATATAAAGCCATTCTGATCATGCCGGACAATATGTCCAAGGAGCGCATCAACATTCTGAAAGCCTATGGCGCAGATGTGGTGCTCACCCCTGCTGCGGAGCGGATGCCTGGTGCGATTCGCAAAGCGAAAGAACTTCAGGCAGACATTCCGGGAAGTTTCATTCCGCAGCAATTCGAGAACCAGGCGAACCCGGACATTCACCGGATCACGACGGCTCCCGAGATTATGCAGCAGATGGATGGCAGGCTGGACGCCTTCATCGCTACGGCCGGGACTGGCGGAACCATTACCGGAACGGGAGAAGAACTGCGCAAGCAGTTACCTGATATCCGCATCTATGCGGTGGAGCCCAAAGGTTCTCCGGTGTTGTCCGGTGGCGAGCCCGGACCACACAAGCTCGTCGGTACAAGTCCGGGGTTCATTCCGGACATCCTGAATACCGACGTGTGGGATGCCATCATCCAGGTGTCCGATGAGGACGCACTGGATACGATGCGGCAGCTTGCTGCCCGGGAAGGGCTGTTGCTCGGCCCTTCCTCTGGCGCTTCGGTGTGGGCTTCCCTTCGTATCGCGAAGGAACTAGGGCCGGGGCACCGCGTGCTCTGCATTGCGCCGGATACCGGGGAACGGTATCTGAGCATGGGTATTTTTTAACACAGCATAAATCTGTACACATCAAAAAGGGGCTTCCATCTCCCATAAGTCATGAGCATGACAGAGGCCCTCCCTTATTAGCGCTCATTGGTCATTGGTTCTAATGAACCTGACACACGCTATTCGCTCCTATTTGCGCAGGTCTGACGTGTAACGAATCACAGCGACGTTATTTCTCCAAATTCGGTCGATTTACAGGCTTAAAAGCTATTTTCGGCGGGATAACGTTACTGAGATTCGTTAGAATTTACATCTCTTCATTATCACTCTAATAAGGTGCGGTAGGTTCGGTAGAATGTTGGAGCGATTGGTAGCGAGGAGCGAGGGAAAATCCCTCGAAAAAAAGAGAAGAGAAGTACATTGAAGGAACCATCAAAATAAAAAAATAAGCTCATGCTCACATACGGATGGTGAATCCGCAGAGAACAAGAACTTATTTTGGCAAGAAACCTTATCATCAAAAATAAAGCAAGAATATTTAACGTAAGCTGGTTAGTGTGTCAGGGTTGTCCATTCCACACCTTCAGGAAGCAGGGCCGCAATGCGGTCTTTGGCTTCCTTTTTGGTATACAGCGATTCATCGAGAATGACCGCGGAACCGGAATCCGTGCTTGTCCGAATCAGACGTCCGAGACCTTGCTTCACACGCAAGAGCATATACGGAAGATCGATCTCTTCGTATGGTGCTGCTGACGCACTGCGTTTTGCATTGAAGACAGGGTCCTGTGGTGGATACGGAAGCGACCAGATCATGACATTGGATAATGACGGACCTGGAACGTCCAGTCCTTCCCACAGATTAACGGAACACAGCACACTCTCCTCATCCTGCTGGAACGCCGCAATCAAATCACTAATCTCCCGGTCGCCCTCATACATAAAGCGCAAACCTTCTGCTTCAGGTACATGAACGATGTCCTGCTTGAATGCGCGTAGTTCTTCCATCGTACGGAACAGAACCAGCGCACGTCCTCCACTCTCCTGAAGTAACGACACCGCATCACGCATGCGATTTTCGTTCTCCGGGTGACCCGGTATAGCTTCATCGGTAATTTTCATCTTCATTTTGTCCGCATAATCATACGGGGAAGCCACCGAGAATGATACAAAATCATCAATGCCCAGGCTGTCCGCCACATAACGGAATGAACTGTCCACAGATAACGTTGCGGAGGAGAACACGATTGGAATACCTGTGTTGAACACACGCTCGTTCAGCATTTCCTTCACGGTGCGCGGCATGATCGATAAGGTCGTCTCATCCTCGCTCTCTTCCGCCCAACAGATGTAACCATCTTCCTTGCGGAACAAGGCAAGCGCAGACTGAATCATATCGAGATGTTCTTCCACGACACGCATCTGGTAACCATCCAGCGAGAACAATCCGCTCTCAAATACCAATTCTTCGCCGATTGCATCCAGCACACTCGTCAGACGTTCAATCTCACGCAGAAGCGGTGCTTCTACCCGAACTTCTTTCCGTTCCGAACCAGGGATCGCCACCGTATACGTATCCAGCAACGCAAACAGTCGCTCACTGCTCTCAATCGCTTCATCCACACACTCCGCGAGGGATTCACGAATCTCTCCTTCTAACAGGCGAGTGACGAGTTCCTCAAAAATGCGGTGTTTCAGCTTGTAGCTCAGTGCGTTCAGGGCTGCTTCTTCCAACAAATGTCCTTCATCAAATACAACTGAACTGTGATCAGGCAGGAGTGGCAGTTGGCCCTCGCGTTTGCGCGCATCATAGGTCCACACATGCTCCATGTAATAATCATGGGAACAGATGATGATGTCTTTGGAACGACGGTAATGGTCACGCGACAGCGTCAGGCCGCAACGTTGTCTTTTAGGACAAACAAAACAATCCTGGAACGGATCCCAGTTGATTTTGTTCCACTGACGATCATTTAGATGTGGATACTGTTTGCGGTCACCATACGGATGGAAGGCCTGAAGTGTACCCGGCGTATTCACAAAATCTGGCAGACTCTCATGCACTTCTTCAATAACAGGCGCATCTTCATCCGCAAATCGCATCGCACTTAGTTTGTTCAGACAGACGTATTGATCCGGTGACTTGCCCAGACGTGCGTCCACTTCCAAGTCCAGATGTGCAGCCAGCTTCGCAATATCTCCACCGGGCTTCACAAGCTGTTCAATCAAGGACTCATCGGCACAGGCGATCACTGCCGGTTTGCCCGTATAACGTGCATAACAGACCGCGTAGAGCAGATAGACTAACGTCTTGCCTGTTCCGACACCAGCCTCCGCCATAATGGTCTTTTTATCTCCATAGGCCCGTTCAAGCTGGTACGCCATAAAAATCTGTTCATCCCGTACCTCGAAGCCGAACTCTGGCAAAATATCGTAAAAAACATCGGCGACCCATTCTCCCAGACGGGATACAAAAGGTTCAGCCGGATCATATGCAAAAGGATAACGTTGTGTAGACAATCCTAGGTCAGCCTCCATTCTTAGACGCGGTCCTCTTTCATTTTTCCGTTCAAAAAAGGCCGCAGGGCAAAAGTTAATTATCTCACGCGATGAAGCGGGTGACAAGCTTTTTTTACGAGATTATTTGCGAGGTTGAATGTATAGAACCATTTTTCAGGGAAAATATATACAGGAATCCACTTTAAGGAAAGGCGGTGCTCCACTCCATGAATCATCAGTCTTCACAATCAGAGCATTCCTCAGACAAAGACCCTGAGACATTAACGGATCGACAAGGGCATCCCATTACGGACAATCAGAATGTACGAACCGTTGGCAACCGGGGACCGACTACGCTGGAGAACTATCATTTTCTCGAAAAGATTACTCACTTCGACCGCGAACGTATTCCGGAACGTGTGGTCCATGCCCGCGGTGCTGGCGCTCATGGCATATTTGAAGCGTATGGAACAGCCGGGAGTGAACCAGTATCGAAGTACACACGTGCACGTCTATTTCAGGAAAAAGGCAAACAAACGCCCGTTTTCGTTCGCTTCTCTACCGTTATACATGGCGGACATTCACCGGAGACACTGCGGGACCCGCGCGGATTTGCTGTAAAATTCTATACCGAAGATGGCAACTGGGATCTGGTGGGTAACAATCTGAAAATCTTTTTCATTCGTGACCCGCTTAAATTCCCGGATATGGTACACGCCTTCAAGCCAGACCCGTTGACCAATGCACAGGATATGGAGCGGTTTTTCGATTTTGTATCGCTAAGTCCTGAAGCTACCCATATGGTGACATTCCTCTTCTCTCCATGGGGCATTCCAGCGAATTATCGGCAGATGCAAGGGTCGGGTGTTAATACATATAAATGGGTCAATCAGGAAGGCACGGGCGTGCTCATCAAATATCACTGGGAACCGCTCAATCAAGGGATACGCAACCTGCTGCAAAAAGACGCGAGCGAGATTCAGGGACTGAACTTCAATCATGCGACATTGGACCTGTATCACGCTATTGAAAAAGGAGACTATCCCGAATGGGAGCTGTGCGTTCAAGTGATGGAGGACGGCGAGCATCCGGAGTTGGATTTCGACCCGCTGGACCCGACCAAGTTGTGGCCGCAGGAGCAGTTTCCTTTTCTACCTGTTGGCAAAATGACGCTGAATCGTAATCCCGAGGATTATTTCAATGAAGTGGAGCAAGCAGCGTTTGGCACAGGTGTATTGGTAGACGGGCTGGATTTCTCAGATGACAAGTTGCTGCAGGGACGCACCTTCTCTTATTCAGATACCCAGCGTCACCGGGTGGGTGCGAATTATCTGCAACTGCCTGTGAATGCGCCGAAAAACCGGGTGGCAACCAATCAGAGCGGCGGGCAGATGCAGTATCAGGTCGATCGGGCACCGGGTCAGAATCCACATGTGAACTATGAACCTTCCTCGCTCGGTGGACTAAAGGAAGCGGCGCCACGTGGTAAGGAGCATGAACCACTGGTGGAAGGCCGACTTGTTCGTGAGAAGATTGAGCGCACCAATGACTTTGGACAAGCGGGTGATACGTACCGGGCATTCGAGGATTGGGAGCGGGATGAGCTAATCAGCAACATGGTCGGCGCGTTGGCACAATGCAAACCGGATATCCGGGAGCGTATGATCTCTTACTTCACCCAAGCGGATGCGGATTACGGTCGGCGCGTCTCTGAAGGATTAACCTCTGTACCAACCGATGATAGTGCCACAGTCCAACCGAAACATGAACCAAGTGTCGAGCAAGCAGAGAAACGCAGTCGTGAGACGGACGGTTATTAAGGTGGATGGACAGCGTTTGGATCGCTGAGTCTGACACTGTTAGTACATTCGAGTATGTTGAGTAAGCAGATTACGTTCTGAATTAAACATAGCCCTGATCGTCAAGTTGCCAGTTGCAGCTGCTATCAGGGCTTTTTCATGACTAGCTTGAGTGTAATCTCCACTTCAGGATGTAGGCTGCTATTTATTTTAGGTTGAATGAAGTTCATAGGAGTGGATCATAAGTAAAACTGGTACTTTGAGGATGGAAAAGCGTACTTCTCTACGTTCATTTCAGATGATTCTTCGTTAAATGAGAGCTATCACCCAATGGAAAGATTACATAATTCACGTGATATTACAGGCATTGGAAGCTTGCAGGCCTGACCTGCCTGCATGTACCTCCATCTGATCAGATGATTATTGATGATAACACTTACAACATTTACCATAAAGCTGTGTCCTAGAGATTACATCTAACCAGCCGGCATGACCTATCTCATAGGTAACGGTCTGGTACACGGCTACCACATGCTCTTCATTCTATTCTCAATTAACCAAGGAGGCTTACGTAATGAAATTATTCCCATCCACATCCACTCATGTATCTGCACGATCTGCACGTTCTCTGAAGGAACGCTCCCTCAAATCCAAAATGGCCCATATCTGTCTGAGTGCTGCGTTCCCTCTATTATTAATTGGTGGTGGATCGGCCGGTGCTGAGGAACTGATCGAGAGCAGCTTGCAAAATCCCTCTGAATCGGTGGCGACTTCGAATATCGCACTTGCTGCTGGTGATCTGTATGTGTCTCCTGGCGGCTCAGCCAGCAATCCGGGAACCATCAACAGCCCTACGTCACTCGCTAACGCATTAACCCAGATCGCCCCAGGCAAAACCATCTATTTACGAGGCGGTAACTATAACTTCTCCCAGACCATTACCATTGAACGTGGCAACAGCGGCACATCGAGCCAACGTAAAAACCTGGTGGCGTATGGATCGGAAAAACCGGTCTTTGATTTCTCAGCCCAGGCCTTCGCTTCCACCAATCGTGGACTGCAAATGTTCGGAGACTACTGGTTCGTCAAAGGGCTTGAGGTGAAGGGTGCGGGCGACAACGGCATCTTCATCGGAGGCAGTTACAACCGTCTGGAGCAGATCGAGGCTCATCACAACCGGGATACGGGTATTCAAATGGGACGTTATGCTTCTACAGCCGCCAAGAGTGAATGGCCTGCATATAATGAGGTGATTCGTTCTTACTCCCACAACAACTATGACCCGGATGACGGCGAGGATGCCGACGGTTTTGCGGCCAAACTGACCGTAGGCCCGGGCAATGTCTTCGACGGTTGTATTGCGGCCTATAACGTGGACGATGGCTGGGATCTGTATAGCAAAACGGACACAGGCGCCATTGGCGCGGTTACGATCCGCAACAGCATTGCCTACGCCAATGGAGCAACGGCAGACGGTACTTCCACCTCTAACAGCGATGGCAACGGCTTCAAGCTGGGTGGTGAGAAGATTGCAGTGAATCATATCGTTGAGAACAGCATTGCGTTTAATAACAAAAAGCACGGCTTCACCTACAACAGCAATCCCGGTTCGATCCAGATGAAAAATAACACCTCCTGGAACAACGGGCAAAGCAACTTTGCCTTTGATGTAGGTACCCACATCTTCACCAACAACCTGTCCTTCCAAGGCGGCGCCAGTGACAAAACAAGCGGAACCGACGTCAGCAGCACCAACATCTGGTGGAAAAACAAAAAAAGCGAGAACGCCAAAGGCCTGCTCGCCAGCGTAGCCGACTTTGTCTCCCTCGTCCCTTCAGTAACACGTAGCGGGGACGGAACGCCTGTCTTGGGCAATTTCCTCAAGCTTGTGGGCGGCAGTGATCTGATCGGCTCGGGTACGCCAGTGGGTACGAATATTGGTGCACGGTAAGTGGTAGTTAGTAAAATAATAGAGTAATTAAATGCAAAATCCCCTTCCCCATTCCGCCTAAGCGGTGGTAACGGAGGAGGGGATTTTTGAATTGCTGTGTATTGTCTGCCGCTGGCTTATGAAGTAGGTAAATACTCACGGTTTAGCTAAAACCTCAATCATCAGTCTACCGCCTGTGCGAAAACCTTGCTCAAACGCCGCTTCCACATACATGGACGTGGATTGTCCGATCAAGTCTATCAGTTGCTCCAAGGCATCGTATTCGTTCCCCGTAAGCTGTGTTTTGTAATCCTGCATGAGGTCCGATATCTGGCGATTGATCTCCTGATACTCTTCTTGCTCAGGATGAATCGACTCGTCCAACCGCAGGTTCCCGTGAAACAAATCTTCGATCAGGTTTGACATGTTATCCCCACCTAGTCTTTTTACCAACTATTCTCACTATACTTTAGCGGATTTTACGCTAAAAATCAATAGCGGATAACACGCTAAAGTATGATGTTGATGAGGTGATGAACATGTATGCTCGTATACGCAATTTGCGTGAAGACAAAGACTTATCCCAAACACAGATGGCCACCTATCTTGGCTGTAGCCAACGTGTTTATAGCAACTATGAACGTGGTGAATTGGATATTCCAACGGCTATATTGATTAAACTGGCTGATTATCATCAGACCAGTACAGATTATCTTTTGAATCGGACAGATGTTAGGGGACCTTATCCATCAAAATGATTCGACTTGAGTTTTACATACCCGAGGCTAAGTCCACTCATGTTGAAAACAAAGCCAAACTAGTACCCTGGTAATGTATTCCCCCTTTCAAACTTGCTATGGGCGTTCGTCCGTAAGGATCATCAACCATAAGATCGTACTCTCTATAGATGAATGTCGGCGTATTAAAATTTTTCTATTGACCAACCATTCCTTAACAGCACGGAGACGTGGATTTTTTGATGTATTTCCAAGGAACAAGTCGATTCATATCCTCTTCTCTCCTGAACCAAACAGGCACGATATCAAACACATGTTTTAACGCTGATTCAGAACTATTTCACCAGAACAAACCACACGTACAATGATCATCATCCGCTGAATCGTATCAAGCTTGTCCAGCGACCTTCCATTCTGATAACCAGGTGAAGGAAGTGGAGAGTCCAGTAAGTTCTTGATTGCATCCAAAGACCGCTGTCATTCTTATCATCACTACCACTCTGCTTCTTTGCTGTAAATGTAAGTGGGGCATCTCCCCTACGCAGAAAGTTGTAGAGCACATGCGAAATATCAGGATCAACAGACACAAGGATTCCAAGCAAACCTTCTGCTGTATGATTTTATAGTTTGGTCAGATCAATAATATAAGTGCTTTGATACTTTTTGGGAGCCAATTGAATATATCCCCTCCGTTAGACGATCTTGGTGAGGTCATCCTCCCAACCCCCATCATCTGAAGCTTTATCGCAGCCGGAAGAACCGAATTCGCAAATGAATAAATGCTGTTTTACTATAGTGTTGCTACGGATTTAATTAGCATCCTCATACATTCATCACCACCCCCACGTTATCTTGCAAAAAAAAACAAAAAAGTAGACGTACTTATCTCGTCTACTTTTAGTGCAACTGCTCTCTCATTTAACTTGGGATTCGTAAAATTTTAATCTCTTGTCGAATTCGAATCGTGTTAGCAATTCGATTTTTTTAGTATTTTCCGAGAAAGCGTGAAATATAATGTCTATTTCTTCATTAGTTGTGTCTACATCCAATAATTTAGCAAGCATACTTTTTTGTTCGTTTTCCAAATCTATATCAGAAATATACTGTAAAATATAGAAAAACGGTTCATAAATTGTCCTAAAATAATAATCCACTTCAGGCTTATATCTAATACCCTTTTAACTTTCAACTAATAAATACGATAGTGCATCTAGCCCTTGACTTTCATCATTAATAAATGTATCAATTCTTTTATTCTTAATTTTTATCAATTCATTTACTGTTGTAATGGCAGTCTGTAGATTCAATAAACGTTGTTGCTTTTCAAGTTGGTCAGCAGATCTTGCAGTCTCTTCTCTCTGCATTTTTAATTCTTCAGTTTGCATTTGAATAGCATCTCTTTGTAAAGACAACTCCTCAGTCTGCATCTGTATAGCTTTTACTTGTAGATTCATTTCATTAGTTTGCATCTCTATGGACTTACTTTGCGCTCGCAATTCTTGTCTTTGTACTGCAATTGTGTAAATTAGTCCTGCGAAGGCAAGACCTGAGAACAACGCATTGACCGCTCCAAACATATCACCGAAGGTTCCTGCTTCTAACTCTTCATTGCTATAGATAAGCGGTATGTAATACCACGAAGCAGCCCACATGGAAATGATTAGTACTACAATCAACAATATATATCTCTTTTTCATCTGCCCACTCCTAATTAAATTATAATACAACATCTTCCAGTATCAGACAATAAACGACGGCGGTCAAGAATTAACATGAAGGAGGATAAAAAAGGACAAGCCATTGGCCTGTCCTTTAGTTGAATACTATTCTTCTAAGAAATGCATTCTTATCATTCTCAAGGCTGAAATCAAAGTTATTAACTTATAAACTTCTTCTTTTCCCCAAAGTGAAGGATTATCACGTCCATGCAAGACCCAGTTTCTATTTAGTAACATGAGTCTATCCCCATCAAATTGATGGTTTGTGAAGATATTGTTTTTTAGAAGATTAAGCACAGAAATACTGACTGTGTATAGGAAAGAAGTTTGATCTCCATTTTCAAGTGAAGCTTTTACTCTACGAATCAACCTGTTTCCGTAATCAATAGTTTGTTCATAATTTAATTCATGCTCAATAGCCGACACTAGTGAAGGGATGACAGCCTTGTACTTCCCATTATCTATAAAATAAAAACATTCTTCATAGAACGCTCGCCATTCTTGATGTGCTGTCATTATTATCTGTTTCTTCTCGGCCTCATATAAGTCAAAGTTGTCCGCTTCAAACTCCATCACGAACAGCCTATCTTTCTCTTCCTGACTATCTTCGCTATCAGCTATTCTTCTATAAGCACTAATTGAAAAATCAGATGATAAACACCAACCATAATTTGTGTTTATTAAACAAGCTTGATGAATACGTTCGTAAAAAGACAAATCACTAGTTTGTTCAAAACGTGGATAATCTTTGTGAATTATATCTTTTAAATCTTTTATAGCAGTAATGAGAGGATCATAATCAACTGAAGCTTTCCGTATCGCCTCTATTGTTGGTCCCAAGGTTTTTGCTATTCTAGTATTCTTCTCTACCCATTTATTTATATCCTGATTAAGATTCGCCATTGCCAAATCAAGTTGTTTGTTTATATTGGTGAGGTCTCGGTCCCTATAAATATTGTCCATATCCATCCCCCAAATATATATTTACAAGTAAAATATAGCATTTGTGTTGAGTTGGTTTCAACGTTTGGGTGACTATCATATAAATACGTACGATTATCACTCAGACGCTATTCTCCGCTCTTCAATCGACTGACCAATGCAAACATACATTCCCATGTTAGGAAGCTCAGAGCGGCTCACATTCTGTCATATGAGAGCAAAAGAAAAAGCACCACAATGGGTGCGTACATTCTCACTTTTTTTTATTCACTTCAAACATTTCAATTTTATCATATGCTATATAGTCTTTCTGACTTGCATAATCGCTGGAAGTGGCATTTCTATCAAAAATATAAAATTCTGATCCACTTATGCCACCTTGATTGTACCATCCTAAAAAATTGGCAATTTCCTTGGAGTTAAGTTCATACTGTCGCGTTAGTCCGCTTACTAAGTAAATAATTAATGAAGAATCACCAGTTTGAGAAGGGGGAGTAATAACCGGTTCTTCGGTGACTATTGAATCTGTTCCCTTTAAATCTATCTCGGACACAAATGCAGAATTAGATGCTGCCGTGTCTACTACTTCAACATGTGTAACAGATTTGTAATCAGCACTAGTATAAGAACTTTTTGTAGTAGCATTACCCGTTATAGACACCAGTAATTGATCTTTAGAATACATCTTCAGTCTGGTACTATTGGAAGCATTGAAGTAGTACCCCGTGATATCTTTAGGTTTACTAAAACTAAAAGAGTATGTAGTACCCGCTAATGGCTTACTATCGGTATAAGAATTTCCATCAATCCATTCGAAGGGAATATTTGTTGAGACAACTCCTTCTGGATTCCCTCTTAACAATCCGGCTTCAGGCGGATCTTGAACTGCTGCTTTAACCTCAGGCATAGGTGAAGACAAAAGTAAAATCGATAATAACGACAAACCCATTAATAACAACCTAAATTTGGCTTTCATAATCTTTCTCCTTATTATTTTTTTTGAGACTCGCTCATTTTACCTCCTTTGGGCATTATGGTCTACTACAGAACTGTTTCGCTCAATCCCATCTACTCCATACAACCTCTGCATTGCCCTAGTATCATCTTCCAAACAGGGATACGAGTGGTTCCTTGATCACTACAAAACTAAATGTTTTAAATCACCTCTTTCATATTTACAATTGCTTGATAATTTTATTTTATAAAAAAGAAATGGAGACGATATTATTCGTCACTTCATAAATAGTCTCTATATAGTTTTCTCATCCACTTAGTATGTTCTGGCGCACCAGGATTCAGATCCTCTAAAAAATAAAATCGATCCAACAACAATCTTTGTTTTAACTCATACCCCAAAACATAAAAAATTATGACCCTTTCATCATCAGATAGTTGCGAGAGAATAATCAGCGCATAGTCTGATTCCCTAGCATTAATATTTGTGTTCTTACAAAATTGTTCTGTCAACAGAAGCATGCAGTAAAAGTTATTTATATATTGCTTAATCCATTCTCCTCTTGGAGTCGATATTTCATTAAAAACCCTCTCTTTTAAATCATGCTCATTTTCCGCTAAGTTCGCTTGTCCTTCCAAGCCAAGACGGAAATAGTGAAGCCTTGTTACTTCAGTATCCTTACCAGTCTCAATCATTAATGAATTGGCTAATATATTATGGTGAAGTTCAATCATCTTAAAAAATGTGTTTTCAAAGCTTTGCTGTATCATTACATTTTTCTGTTCTTCCAGTTGATCAGCATTTCTGGCAACTTCCAGCCTCTGCATTTCAAGTTCTTTCCTTTGCAGACTCAATTCATATCGTTGAATAAATAAGGTGTATACAAGCCCACCAAAAGCAAAAGCAGAAAAAAGAGCATTAATTGCACCGAACATATCTCCAAATGTTCCTCTATCATCTTTAGGAATAAAAGTATAAATAAGTATCCCTGAAGCTGCCCAAATTATAAAAAAACTTATTAATATTGATTTTAGGGTCAAAACCCTATGTACCTTTTTCTCAGGAATCTTTAGTTCCTCTTTTGAATCTGCTTCTTCTGATGAGTTTTCTAGGATTTTAGGTGTATCTGGTATTTCCAACTCCTCAAACACATGCTTCTGTATGTGTTTGTGGTAGAACTCTTTTCTCTTACTCATAATATGTACATTCTCCTTAACAAGTAATAACTTCATGGAAAATTATACATAAAAAAGCTCAACCTGACTATGAAACCTTGATGGCTACATCCCTAAAAAGAAAAGCCATTCACTAATCAATGGCTTTAGCATGTTGGCTATTTATTTAGCAAATATTCGCAATATTTTAATACCTCATCTAAGATGTCAGAATTTTTTTTTCCAGAACCCGTGCTTTAAATTTGTTATATAATTTATCATTATTATCAACAAAATAATTGTTAAGTAAAATAGAATTCTCTTTTTTATAAACAGTTTCTATCTCCTTAATGACATCACTTACAGCAGCACTACTCTCACAGCCTAAGAACCTCTCAGCTTGACTAATAAATTGGACCGAGTTATATGAATTAAAAGTCTTACCTTCACTTTGATTAATTGTAAGACTGCGGACTCGTTGTTCATATAATTGCTCATGTGTTCAAAAAGCCCCATAATATACGCCCATATCTTCGAGCCTAGGTTTCCATAATATCCATCGAAAAATCGCTAAAATTTACTAAGGATTTGAATATCCATTCATCGCCCATAATGTTGAATAACAAAATAGGATGTTATACTTGCTGTACAAAAACTTACTTGCAATAAATTCAGTATTTATTCAACATATCCAAAATACGGAACTAGAACAAACTATCGTAGTACAAATTATAGTTTACATAAGCAGATTTGTAGTATTTAGCCTTAAAGTTGATTGGAGGAAAAGATTCATGAATATAGTAATTGAGAAGTTAAAAGTCACAGATATTGAAAGCTTGTATGAATTCGAAATTGAAAACAGAATTTTTTTCGAGGAAATGGTACCGTCTCGAGGAGATGATTATTACATACCTGAGGTTTTTAAAGTAAGGAATGCATCTCTGCTTGATGAACAAGTCAAAGGACTCTCCTTTTTTTATTTAATAAAAGACGAAAATAACTCGATTCTTGGAAGAATAAATTTAGTTGATATTGATGATTCAGATAAAATAGGATTTCTCGGCTATAGAGTGGGACAAATCCACACTGGAAAAGGTGTTGCTAAAAAAGCATTAAAATTATTACTCAATACAATAGTTGATTTAGATATTAAAGAAGTTAAGGCAAAAACAACTACCAACAATGTAGCATCTCAAAAAGTTTTAGAGCAAAACGGATTCGATCATACAGAAACTAGTGATAATGAATTTGAAATGAATGGGCAAGTGTTAAAATTCATTACTTATACATGGACAAATAAATCATAACTTTAATCACTATTCGGACGCGGCTGTTTAAGCTGAAGATCATAAGCCAAATTCCTCGTTCAAGATACTGAGGGGTTAGGCTTTTTTGTCTTTTAATATTCCTTATATTGTGAATTTCGCGTTCTTGATGTTATTCCATTGGGAAACTCATTGAGTATTGCAGATGAATTGGTTCTTACGCGCATTGAGTGAAACAAACTAGGTATATGTAATGGATCTATTAATTACTTACTTGATATAGTATTAACCGTTGACTCGCACACGTTTTTCCGAATTCGCTATACTGCAGTAACTTTTGAGCAATGAAAAGTTTCACTTTTCTCCGCAAAATATTACAGATCTATTGTTCATACCATTCATTCAATCAATTTCAAATTGTTGATACGCTCGATCTTTTGACCCAAAACTAAAACCTCAATATATTTTTCGTTTAACCACTCTAATGCTACTTGCCCTTCTTCTTTCAAGATAACGCCTCGCTGGCTTTTATACTGAAAGTTCTCTTTTGCCCATAACAATAGTATCTTTACATATTCTAACGTCTCAATTTCACATGTACTGTCCTCTTCATCTTCTTCTGCAAAGATATCTTCAAAAGTTGTAAAAGACTGGTCAGATCTTATTAAGTTCACATTCCCTCCACCTTCGTATAACGTTATTTCCCCTTTCAGTAATTCGATTAAGTTTCCGATCTCTTCCTGGATCGTGGCGAAGTCTCCAAATATATCCGATCCCAAAGAATTACTAATCAGATAACCATTCTTTAACGATGAATCAATGCCTAAGTCCACGATAACTTCGTTGAAATCTTCTTTATATTCAATGGTATACCTGTATTTAATCATGTTCGTATCTCCAATCAGTTGTGTCCAAGTCATTTCTTAAAAAACGCAGAAGAACCAAGGGAACAAAAAACAGATCAATCATAGTGATATCTGACCATAATCGACCTGTTCGATGTAACAGAGTAACATTAATTAGGGATGAACCCAAAGCCTTTTCCTGCGTACAACTCAATTGATGATGTCTTTATACAGAGCTTATGTTATTGATTGAATGATGGATTCACTCTGCCCTGGGTAGTCCCATCAAACTGTAACATGACTAATAACCTATCTATCCTATAAAAACAACAGCATCTTTGCGTTGAAATGCTAGGGGCAATTTATTTTGAAGAATTGTTATTCTTTCAAACATTTTATCCCTTTTTTCCTCAGTTAAGTTTTTTACCGCCCAATCTTTGATTTGAATTAGTTCCTCAATAATTGACTGTATATCTTCCTCCTCTACATCAACACCTGATGAAAACAGGTCTGTCCATTGTAACCCCAGTGCTTCAATCGCAGGTTGCCAACATTCTTTAAAAAACGATTCTGTAGCAATGGGAACAAAGAAACTCTGTTCAAAATCATTTTGCGGCTCATATATTACAGCACTGATTGACATGCACTTATTCACCTCCAAAAGTAGCACTAAATTTGTAGTCTGGAAACTCTTCTCTTTTGAGATGATATCTGGACATCTATTACTTATTTTTAAAATCTTTATCAAACTCAATCTTCTGTGCAAAATCGCAAACATTTCGAAAATCTTCTTTCATGTAAAACACACTTTTCTTTTCTGTTCACCAATGTACTCTTTCTCTTCTATTAATGATAGGATGACATAATTCATTTAGGAGTTAGTCTCTAGGATTCTTATCGCACCAATTGAATCATACGCACGGATAAACCGAAAGAAACGAAAATAACAAAAGAACAGATTAATCATGTTGATATCTTGACCACGATCAATTTGCTGTATTTGTTGAATGATGAATCAATACTTATAAGTAGCCTCTACTTAAATTTCCATAAAGATATTAAACAATCTTCACATACTTTATACAATGGCTTTAAAAGGAGCATGACCTGTTTCAGCATTTCTTAATAAAGTCGGTTTTCTAAAACGCAAACTGGTTTCCAGCTTGAAGATAGCGGTATCTCCTTCAATTTCTATAAAAGATACATTAATCCATATAGGAGCTTTCGGAAAAAGACCTCCTAAAACCCCAACAACATCTTCTAACAATAGTTTTTTACCACCAATATTCTCTTTAGATAACACAAGACGTTTCATCATTTCATCGCCACCATCTAACATTTTCCCCTGTTCCTCAACCGGCTCTATGATAAACTTAACGATATCGCTCGAAATGTTTTTTGCCTTTTTTATCTTATCAACGGCTTTAGATAAATTAGTCGAAAAAATTACCTCATTCATTTGAGTAGTCAAAATATCTCCCCCTATTATTTCAGTTTAGTTGAATATACTTTCTTTAATTTCCCTATATCAACATAACCACTTCTCGTTACTTCTAGTTGATATATCTCTAACCAAGCGTTTTCTGTCTTTATTCCAGCACTATTGAATATTTGCTCATATTTTTTAGCTTGCTCAGTTGTTGGTGTGTAGTGTCCTGATTCATTTGTTATTCTTCTAACATTTCCGTTTGCATCGACTTTTAGTTTTCCAGCAGCTTGAACATCAGCTCCACTTGCTAAATGAGAATGTCCTCTTCCAACATTTAAATTACCATCTACATCTATGACAAAGTCAACCTCTTTAATTCCATCTCGAATCTTAACTTGGCCATTCTTCAAAACATAGTCAAAACTCTTTCCTTGCTGAATCTCATTTGGATATCTATTTTCAATGATTTGGACAGGTCTAACATTACCCGTCCCCTTAATTTTACTCGCTTTCCTCGCCTCAGCCGCTTCCAAATTCTTTTTAATCTTCGCCACAGCTGGATGAGAAGAAGGTACGCGAAACGGCCCTTTGCCACCCGGCATACTCCCGCGAACCATCTGAAATGCCATAAATAGCTGGCTGAACTTTAGAGAAGTCAACATGATCTGAGCATACTTATCGGATACAGGCTCACCTGTGAAGGGATGAATTCCATTTTCAAAGGCTTTGATCTGCATCGCATAAATATCTTCCCCGGGCGCTTCAGCATCCGTAGCTTGCATCCGATTGATATCCAAATGCCCCTGATCCTTCTTATATGCCTGAAGGGCTGCCTGATCCGTAACACCATTCTCGTTCACAAGCATCCACATCAGCTTCCCATACACATTGACTTGCGCCATCCGGTAGCCTTTATCCTCCGTACCCGCATCATTACCCAAGGTCTTCATCATTGCTCCCGCACCCACAGCGCCAACAGCACTTCCAAGACTCACCTTTTCAGCATCGACATTCTCAAATCGCGTAGCGATCTCCTTGAGTTCCTTGGAGATGCCCACCATACTCTCCAGTGCTTTATCCAATATAGGGCGCGACTGTTCAAACTCATAGTAGAATCGCTCCTGCGTCGCCCCCATCCACATCATCTGAACGAACATGATCTGTCTCGTCAGTTCACTGCGAATATGCTCCAACTGTTGTCTGGCCTGATCCACCTGATTGGATACATGATGTAGTTGCTCAGGAGTCACCTTAATTGTACTCATCCGTTTTCACCGCTCATCTGATATATGATTAACCTATGTTAGCAGAAGTAATAGTACAATACATCCGCCTAACCTCCTGATTTCACTGCATGAATCCACGCTCAGAATGATTTATATCCGTCCTTCAGCCCCATACGATCTCTATGTAGGTGTATACATGTTCCAGAAGGTTTTCCTTTTACGACTACAGGATACTGTGGTATTTTACTGCGACAAGCCGAAAACAAATCATAGAATTAATGAAATACTTGACTTAAAGTGATAGATAGGGGTACTATATGTTTGTATAAATGGAATATATTACAATTTAGATATTTATTTTGGAATCTTATATTTTCAAGATGAGTATCAGAGCCTAACATAACTAAGATATCAGTCCGTATAAATGAGTTTTACATTTTGTCTGCAACACATAATCATTGGCAGGCATTCATTTTACATATACATTCCTACTTCATAGAGTTTTCTAGCCTGTAGAGTTCTACCTCCTTAATTTCTTTTTTAGTAAAGAAAAAAGGGGAAGAACCATCTTTAAAAGAGAGGAGGGCAAGAGGCTTTAAGCTGCAAGCAGGTCTATTTGTCGTAACCGCATGTTTTTGTAAAAAAGAATACCCATAACAAGAAAGGTGGAATTTATTGCTATGAGAAAATTGATTAGTTTAGCTCTTATTCTTGTTCTAGTGCTTTCATTTAATGTAGCTGCCTATGCAGACGGTGATGTGACTCAAGCCAAACCTATGACAAAGGAAGAAATTATTAATTCCAAAGAATTCCGTGAAGCTGTGAAAGCGGCTAAGGCTGAATTTGAATCCCAGAAGGCTGATAATGCGGGTGGTCCAGTTCTGTTTGCGCCTGCTCCGAAAGTATCTCACATTAATGTATACGGTGTCGTATCTCCTAATGGCGGTCAAGAAATTTACGGCTTCAATAACAACCCGCTCTCCACGACCAATGATCACGGTGGGGCTTGGATTCAGTGTATTACTTTCCAGATCGGTTATGACAGCAGTCACTACGGCACACTCGCCGGCAATACAATGACAAACAACTGGTCTGAAGCTATTGATCTGGACGGTGACCGTGTCGTAGATGCTTGGGCCTATTCTTGGGTTTATGAAGCGCCTACTACAGGGGGACAATTTGTAGGTACAGTCTATTCCATTAATATTCCAACTCAGTGGACCGCTTGGATTAATGTTCGCTAACAGGAAGGATGTAATATGAATATTGGAGGATTTGGCTATCCTGGTTCTATCCTGAGGAATACGGAAAGTAAGCCCAAAAGCTCATCAGCTTTGGACATGGATTTAATAATTCTTGATCAGGCGCAGGGATATACATCCCCTGCGTCTTTTCTCATTGTGACCTTAAAGGGCCGACTTTGTATAGGAACCCACCGTTGCACAGCAGGCTACTTGCCCTCTGCTTGTAAGAATACATACGTACTCTCGTCAGATCGCTCTTCTGAAAAGGCAAAGTTTAACCGATCAAAGTTTCTTACGTCCTTCACATCTGTAATCTTGTGCTCTGCCATATAACGTACCATTTCACCTCTGGCCATCTTGGCCCAGGTTGCCTTTTCAACAAGCTTCCCATTGACCATCTGTCCGAATACACATGTAATGAACCGGGTTTCCTCGCTCAGAAAAGGCAAAATATTTTTACTATACTCTTTGGAAGCTAGATTTAGGATGTAGTTGCTTTCTGATTGAAGCTGATCTGCGAGTTTGCTGCCCCAGAATTGATAGAGTGATTTGAAGCCCGGACCTTGCAGCTTGCCCTGCATCTCCAAACGATAAGGGGTAACCCCATCCAAAGGCCGCAACATGCCATAAAAACCGGATAATATACGTAAATGCTGCTGAAGATACGCCAGTTCCTCATTTTGAAAAACACCAGGAGCCATATATTGATACTGAATGCCCTCGTAGGAATATATGGCTGGTGTCAGATTTGCTTTAATATTCATATTCTGAATCCGCTCCACGTTCTGTTCGGCGATTGCATCGTTACACTTCCACATCGCTTTGAGTTCGTCATAGGATAACTTTTGAAGCAGACTTAACAGCTGTTCTGACTCGTTAATAAATTGCGGCATCTGCGCGATAGCCATAAGATCGGTGTCAATCTTCATCTTTTTAGCTGGTGATATGATAATTCTCATCGTGCTGATCCATCCTTAATCTACCGTTGTTTTTGTCGTTATCCATTGTACAGGATTGGACAGACGAATCCAATGCTATGGTTTAACTAAATCACTCATAGTGCCTTTGAAAGACTCAAAAATGAACAAGTCAGCCCACAATTGGACCGGCTTGTTCATTAGAATTCAACACATTCAATTGATGAGAAAGCAAGGCATGCATTTCAAACCGCTATTAGGGAGATACGCTCCCCGCGCCACTATTTTGCTCTGTTTTTGTAGTTGGCAATTGAATCATTGGCGTATTTGACCCACTTACATAGGGAAGTGCTCCATCCCATTTCTTGATGGTTTCATATTCAACGAGTTGACTCGATAATGATTGTTGAAGCTCTTTATTTGCTTTAGCTTGACCTTCTGCTTCGATCAATAGTTTGTCTGCATTACCTTGCGCTTCCACGCGCTTGCGATCTGCTTCTTTTTTGGCGATCTCAAGTTCAGTCGTTTTACGTTCCAGTTCTTGAGAAGCTTCAACACGCTTATCGATTGCTTCCTGAGTCTTGGCGTCAGGTTGAGGAACACCTACAGTAACGTTGGATACAATAAAGCCTAATTCTTTAACGTCATCAGAAAAACGTTGTTGCACATCCACTCCTGCTTCGGATGACTTTTCACCATACACATCAATGACTGTAAACTTGGAAATCCCCTTACGAGCTGCGTCACGGAAACGTGTTTTGAGATATGTATCCTCAATTTCTTGAATGCTAATTGGCCCAAATGTATTAAAGATAGAAGATACTTTACTTGGTTCTACTTGGTAGTTGTAAGCAAAATCGATTGTGATGTTTTTCCCGTCAGAAGTAGCAATCTGAATATCTCTGTATTCCACCGTTTGAATTCGGATCGGATATTTCGTCACTTTATCAAACGCTCCAACGAGTTTCCACCCTTGACTCAGTGTGCTATCTTTTACGCCTCCATTTGGTGAATATACGACCCCAACATATCCATTAGGAATTCGTGTTAAAAAGAAGGTCACCATTAGCACGCCCACAATAATAACTAATGCAACCGCAATTGCCCCTACCCTAAACGTCTTTGAATTCTTCATCACCATTCTCCTCTTGTTTGAATTTATTGTATTTCTTCAGAATTCTACTACCTATTTTATTGAATAGCGGGAACATTAATGACCATAGAATAAATGCTAGGATAAAAATTAAAATGATTCCCCCAATAAATGGCATATCCGTCCTCCCCTCTATGGATGTAACCGAGTACAAATTTATAAATGGTAACTAATTATATCCTCTTTTATATATACTTTGTAAAATGGTATTAGGTTTCAAGGATATTCAGCACTTGAACTGAAGAAAATGGTGAGTCAGTGACATCCTTTACCCGATTCCTATCAAGGAAGGGATCATCAATTCATCTGGGTATTATGGTTCAGGCCATAGTTGCACCCATTGCTCTTCTCTCTTGGTGTATACAAATTCCTGCGGATTGTCCTTGAATTTGACGACTACAGGATACATCGGCATTTTACTGCGACGAGCAGTGATGCTAATGATATCATGTTCATCCACACCCTTTTCAACGATTAAATACGTTCTTAAACCTTCTTCAAGTTTCTTCATATCATTCTTATAAGAGCCGTACCATGTGACTGAGGCTACAACTATTAGTGCAATTACAATCAATACTCCCTTTAGAAATTTCATTTTATTCACCTCACTTTAGCCTGTAGTTTGTAATTCTATTAATATTCCCGTTTATTATCACCATCATTTGGTAACCACTATCTTTTCCGATTTTCCTTCCCAATCAATCTGAACTAGAAATTCATTCTCATCCAAAAACGGGGACATCCCTTCAGCTTTTCCTCTGATTACAGTATTAAAAGGAACTTCTCCTGTAGAATGAATATTTTCGCTCATAAATTTGGTTTTAACTTTTTCAATTAATGAAGGATTATCTCCTAAGTACCTAATTTCATATTCATAGCTTGCTACATCGCTATTACTTTGAACTGTACATGAGACACGCCAATTCTCACTCTCTCCTGTATATGAAGAGACTTTGTTTGAACAAGCGGATGCTGTCAATAGAAGAAGAAAAAGCAAAAAAAACGATACTCTCTTCATAATAAATCCTCCTTTATAGTCAAGCTATAGTAAATACTAAATTAGCAAAATAAGAGATCATAATAAATTACATCTAAGGAAACGGAGAATTAACATGAATTTCTTCTTAAAAACACCGATCTCACTCAAGTGAAAAATGAAATTCTCACATATTCACCAGAACTGATCTACATGCTTGTAAAATCGTTTATGAATCGTTCTCAGTGGATCTGTCGCATTTGTATGACAATCTGCCAAAGTGAACTATAACACTCCGTTCAAGCCACCGAATAACCGCCCTAGAACATCAAAATATATTATGATGAAAGACAATATTATAGATATTGGTAGTATAATCAAAAATTTAAGTCTTTTCGTAGGAACAATAAATAATAGAATAATGACCATGATTAGATATATTCCCATAAGTATTGGGATCAAATAGTAATGAGTATGCTCGGGCAAGTAAGCGTCCCGCAATTGATACCCTTCGGACAGTAGAGCTGTGATTGGAAGGGATACAGCTAAACTAGATACCCATCCATTGCCACGTGCATACCACATTACATAAGCACACATCGGAGATACTACTGCACACATCCCCCAAAAAATAATTTCTTTCATTGGAACGAAATGTAGAAAAAACACGGTGTATAGATAATAAACAGTTAGCAGCGACACAAAAAAGAAGAATACCTTAACTGCTGCTAGTTTAGGAGAATAACTAATAACCGATATGAGTGTGGCAACAAAAATCCAAATACCTAGACGCCCACCAATATCGTCAAATATGGGGTTAATTCCCTGAGCATCCACAAGCTTTGCCGCTAAACCTAAAATCACTCCGATGGTTATCACATTTATAATTGAAAGGACATTTTGTTTTGTAGTGGATTGTTTTTCAACTCTAATTTGATATAACTTATTATGTATTCCCACTTCAATCCTCCAACTTCCATAATTCCTATATTCTAACACAGTCGATCCAGCCTGTTCGTTCTGTTCCTCAGAATAATTTTATTGATATTCCACTAAAACGGTTCTATGCACACTCCTCGTCTGCATAACCAAAATATAAAACAAACCCCGGTAGCACATCTGCATTCAGCAGCGTACAGCCGAGGTTCATCATTATCATTTCAAATATTACACTACATATCTCTACTTAAACTCATCTTGTAAAATCATGCTGCCCAATAGTCAGCAGCGTCGGCCTGCTCTTACTCCACACTGAAGTGGCAATCTTCGGATTGTAATAATACAGCGCTCCGTTCGTCGGATCAGCACCGTTCAATGCCTTACGAGCAGCCCTGTAAGAGGTCTGGGTTGGCTTGGTATTAAACTGCCCATCGTCTATAGCCGTGAATTGTCCTTTCTGGAAAATAACCTTCGAAATAGAAGACGGGAATTCACTCGAATGTACCCGATTCAACACAACCGCTCCTACAGCGACTTGCCCTTCAAAAGACTCCCCGCGCGCTTCACCGTGGATCAGCTTCGCCAACTGGCGCAGCGTCTCGCCCTCGGCTTTGGCCTTTTTGTTCAGCCTATTCAGCGTCGCCGGACCTGCAACGCCGTCTGCACTCAGTCCCTGCGCCTGCTGGAACTTGCGGACAGCACCTTTGGTGATGGTACCGTAATATCCAGTCATTCCAGCATCGAAGTAGCCCAGATCGCTTAATTGCTCCTGCAATTGCAGCACATGTTCGCTACGAACGCCCTGTTCCAGCTTCTGTGCTCCCGCAGAAGGAGCTGCCACGGTCAATCCCAGAGTCAATGCGCAGGCACCGAGAAGCATGCTGACCCGCCCTGCTCTTTTGCCAGCCATGTTACCCTTCCCATGAGTGACTTTCCGACTGACAGTGATAGGTTCCATGTTGTCAGCAAACGTTATTGGATTCAGCCCCTCATTCGTGCTATCAACTGTAGTCCGTTCATTACTGTTCATATGGCTTCCCACCTTCATCTCTTTCATCTCACTTACGCTATCTAATTCACTTATCATATTCTTTTCATTGATTTCATTCGGTTGATCCATTCCAATATTATTCTTCATCATTCCTTTAACCTCCACTTTTCTGAATCCAGATCCCACATCTTTCTCCTGAATCCTCACGGTTGGACATCCCGAGTGTCATTATAGGATATAGAAAAAATGAAGTCTATCGGACCGATGACGCAGTGAAAAAACGACACCGAACATAACAAAAAGAGGCATGAGCCCATGGTCACACCATGGTCATGCCCCTTCTTGTATCAACCATATACCGCTTGTCCAACCCGTTATTTCCGTAGGCAGGCAGACCCGTACAAAAGTTGCGTTGTATTTATTGACAATTACTCAGCCAGTTCCTGACCCTTCGTTTCCCGGCCCCAGAACAGTACAGCCGCTGCGCCAATGAGGATTGTCACGAAGAAAATCGTGAAAATCAGGCTGATTGCCACTTCGCGTTGAACCAGCATACCGACCATTAATGGGGCAAGTACACCACCGATCCGACCAACCGATGTGGCAAGTCCAACACCTGTCGAACGAACGGAAGTCGGATACAATTCCGGGCTGTAGGCGTACAGACCACCCCAGGCTCCCAGATTGAAGAAGGAAAGACAGATTCCTGCGGTCAGGATCGTGGCTTCCGTTGTAGCCAATCCGAACGCAATCGCACTGAATGCAGTTAAGGTAAGATACACAACCAGTACGAACTTGCGACCGTAACGTTCAATGAAGTACGCCGCGGTGAAGTAACCTGGCAACTGTGCAATCGTCATGATCAGCACGTATTGGAAGCTTTTAACCAACGTGAATCCTTTTGCCATTACAACCGAAGGCAACCACAGGAACATTCCATAATAAGAGAAAATGACGGTAAACCACAAAATCCAGAGCATCAACGTTGTACGGCGATGTGGTGCTGACCAGACGGTAGCTACTTTCTCGCGGAACGTGATTTTATGAAGCTTGGTATGATTCTTGTACCGCGGCGGGTCCTGAATGGCACGACGCAGATACAGTGCATAGAACGCCGGAAGCGCACCAATGGCAAAAGCAATTCTCCATCCGTACTCCGGAATGACAAAGTTGGCAATGAGCGCGGATACAATCCAGCCTCCTGCCCAGAAACTTTCCAATAATACAACGGCACGTCCCCGTTCGGCTGTAGGCATCGACTCCGATACCAGTGTGGATGCCACGGGCAGCTCTCCACCAAGTCCAATACCCGCAACCAGACGCAGTGCACACAATACCGCAAATCCAGTCGCCAATGCAGACAGACCGCTTGCAATCGTAAAGATTAACAAGGTCCACATCAGAATGGCCTTCCGTCCAAAACGGTCCGCAAGTGCACCTGCAAGCAAAGCACCTAATGCCATACCGATGGAGTTAATACTCGTAAGCACACCGACTTGTCCGGGACTGAGACTCCATTCCTTGGCGAGTGCAGCCACGATAAAGGAGATCATACCAACTTCCATCGCATCAAACAGCCAGCTCATGCCGGCACTGAACAGCAGCTTGCGCTGCTTGGGATTCCGCAATACTTCCAGTTTGCTCATCACTTATAGCTCCCTTGATCTCTATGTAGTCATTCTGACACTAAATCATTATTATGCAGAATGCTCCAGAAATCAATGCAAAATAAGCTTTTCCTTCCGATTTCTGCGATACCTTACCCCTTGAGTGAACCCGCTGTCAGACCTGCTACAAAGTAACGCTGGAGTAGAAGGAACAACGCGATCATCGGAATGGCCGTTACCAGCACACCTGTAAGCATCATCGGATAGTTCGTCACGTATTCCCCGCGGAACTGCATAAGTGCGAGCGGTAAAGTGAGCTTGGACTTACTGCTGAGCATCAGCATCGGAATAAGCAAGTCATTCCATACCATGACGAGCAGGAACGTAGCCGTTGCCGCCAGCGAAGGTGCAGCCAGTGGCAGTGCAATCCGCGTATAGAGTCTCCATTCGCTGGCCCCATCCATACTGCCCGCTTCCAGAATCTCCGAATTGAGCATGCGCATGAAACCTGTCAGCATAAATACTGAGACAGGCATCAGCATAGCCGCGGATACGACAATCAGGCCCGTGAGACTGTCCGACCAGCCGAGGGTACGCGTAAGGGAATAGATCGGCAGCATACTCACCTGGGATGGAACGATCAACCCTGCTACGAACAGAGCAAATACAATTTTGCCTACACTGCCGCCCCAGCGGACAATGGCGTAAGCAATCATGCTACTCAGCAATAACTCAATGGCAACCGTACCAAGCGTCACGACCAGACTGTTTCCGAAATATTGCCACATCGGCTGATTGCGGAACATGCCAGTGATGTTATCCCACGTAAACGGGTCCGGCCAGCTGAATGGACTGGTGAAGAAATTGCTGCTTGTTTTGAACGAGGATACAAACACAAAGTACAGCGGCACCAGAATCAGCAGCGCGTACACCAATAAGATCAGGCGATTGAACCATTTTAAAAACATGTGAACTCCCTTCTGCCTCGATTGCAGGATGAATGCTCCAACATCAACCTCAATAACTTACCCGGTCGGCACGCAGTGCCTTGAACTGCAACAGCGTCAAGAGCGCGAGCAACACCAGGAAGATCATGGAACCGGCAGAAGCCAGACCAAATGAATAGCTGCCAAAGGCGGTATGATAGATATATGTTGTCAAAATTTCAGTTGCGTAGTTCGGCCCTCCGTCCGTCATTGTGAAAATGAGGTCAAATGCCTTGAACGACTGAATCGTCGTATAGGCCACAACAATCGTTGCCGAAGGTGCCAGCAGTGGCCAGGTCACGGTACGAAATACCTGCCATTTGCTGCCGCCATCCATGCGAGCCGCTTCATACAGTTCTGCCGGGATGCCTTGCAGACCTGCGATGAATACAATCATCATCTGTCCGGCATGGGCCCAGACTTGTACCGCAGCGATGGAATAGATGGCGATCTTGGGATCACCAATCCAGTTACGAGCGATGCTGCTCATGCCCGCTTCATTCAGTCCATAGTTGATTAGTCCGATAGATGGATCATACATAAATGCCCAGATCAGTCCAACCGATACGGAGGACAGAATCGCAGGCAGGAAATACAATGCCCGAAGCACAATGCGTGTCTTGGTATTGCGTACCAGGAGCAGCGCCAAGACAAGTGATATAAAGGTTTGTGCAATAACAACTGTTAACATGAACTCCACGTTGTTGCCAAAGGCTTTGCGGAATACGATGCTGCTGAGACTGTCCTTGTAATTATCCAGCCCTACAAATGCATACGACGGGGATACCCCATCCCAGTCCGTAAAGGAATAGAACAGCCCCGTCAATGTAGGAAATACGAACAATCCAACGTACAGCAGCAACCCGGGGATCAGAAACAGGGATAGCTGAAGACGGTTTTTCATCGTTTATTTCCCGATATGCTGATCAATGATCGCTTGTGCCTGCTGTGCTGCTTCTTCCGGAGAAGTGCCGCTCAGTACAGCCTGAATGGAGTTGGTTACTGCTTTTTGATTGTCTCCGTTCAGGATGGTGAACCGTGGCTGGAACACGGTCTTTTTGGTTGCCCATTCTCCGGCTACCTGAAGCTCAGGCGTATCGTACTTCACATCATTCACCGTTACATTTTGTCCCGTTTGGTTGGCATAGTCACTCGCTACATCGGGATTGCTAAGGAATTCGAGGAACTTCTTCGCTTCTTCCGGATGTTTTGACTTGCTGTTCACCGCGAGCATGAACGTAGTAGTATGCACTCCTTCATACTTCGCTTGATCTGCACTTACTGTAATCGGTGCAAGCAGTTTTTGCTCCAGATTAGGATTCTGCTGCTTGTTCTGTGCCAATTGATATGATCCGCTCGCCAGCATGGCTGCTTTCTCTTGAATAAACAGCGCTCCAGCCGCAGGGTCTTTCGTACCCAGTGCATCCTGCTGGAAGTAACCTTTATCGTTCAGTTCCTTGATTTGAGTCAATGTTTTCACCCAAAACTCATCCGTCAGTTTGGCTTCGCCCGCTTCTACTTTGGTAAAAATGTCGTCACTCGGTGCATTGTTCATCACCATTGTATTCATGAATTGCCCTGGGCCAATGTCCGCTCCGGCAAAGGCAATCGGAATGATGCCATTGTCTTTCAGCTTCTGGCAAAGTGCCAAGAAGCCTTCCCAATCGGTTGGTGGCGTCAAGCCGTATTGTTCAAACAGTTTTACGTTATAGATTGGATCGTTATATACGAGTTGATACGGGATCGCATATTGCTTGCCATCGTGCTGTCCTGATTCAATCAGCTTTGAATTGTAGGCCGACAGAAACGATGATCCGGTCAGATCCGTGAACAAGCCGGCTTTGGTGAAAGCTTCGAACTGTGCACCCGGGAAGGAAGCAAATACATCCCCTACCGAACCGTCACTGATTTTGGATTGAACAGTGGATTGGTATTGATCGGAGGGCAGTGTCTGCATCTCCACGTTAATATTCGGATTTTCTTTTTCAAATGCGTCAATGCTCTTATTCAATGCTTCCACATCTTCTCCACGCCAGTGCATGAAGCTGATCGTAACTTTGCCTGAACCCGAGGAGCCGTTCTCTCCAGATGACGCGTTATCCCCACCGCCACAAGCTGACAGCAGGATGGACATCACCAGCATACTGACAAGCGGCAGGATCAATTTTTTATTTTTTTTCATGAAAGACGACCTCCTGAGGATGATTAATGTAAGTTGCACGAAAGTTTTTACACGGGGCACTCCGAGTGCAGTACCATCTTCCGATCGCTGTTATCCCCGGATTTCTTTGAATCATTTCTTTCAATGGTTAAAATCCGGGTATAAAGGCGAGCGCTCCGCTTCTTCAGATCGGTTCTGCCCTCTCCGTTTTCGTATAAAAAGATTAGTTGAACTTACTTAGTTAGTAGTAACTTGATGCTGCTTCTGTCTTGTTTTCCATTTTTCGCGAATGATAGGCATCACGGTCCGTCCGAAGATTTCGGCCTCTTCCAGATGCGGGTAACCGGACAGAATAAAAGTCGTAACGCCGAGATCTCCATATTCCATCAAACGCTCTGAGACCTGTTCGGCTGTACCTACAATAAGGATCGCACCGCCGGAACGCACAACGGACAAGCCTGTCCACAGGTTGGGACCTACGACAAACTGCTGCTTCTCGGACAGTTCACGTAACTCGTTCTGTCTGCGTTGGTTGGTTGCATCCGTCTCGGCAAAAGCGGCTTTGGCTTTCTCAATCGCTTCTGGTGGTACTTTGCTAATAATCTCCCAAGCTGCTGCCCATGCTTCTTCTTCGGTATCCCGAATGAGTACCTGAGCACGCATGCCGTAACGGAGCTGACGATCTTGTCCGGTCTCCTCTTTCACCTGCTGTCGGATGACCTCAATCTCTTCAATCTGCTCCTGAATCCAGTCATGGGGCTCACCCCACATGAGGAACGTATCCGCATGTTCTACGGCGACCTTCTTCGCTATCGGAGAACTTCCTCCCAGATAAAATGGTGGATGTGGATTTTGCACCGTCTCCGGCATGCCTACCGGTCCTTTGAAATTATAATACTGGCCGTTGAATTCAGGATTGGGATCACTGGGTGCATCTGCGCCAGATTTTGAACCACTTCCTGCAAACTCCGTCAGATTTAGTCCTGTCGATTGGGTCCATGAACGCTTCATGACTTCCATATACTCGCTCGCCCGCACATACCGCTCATCATGCGCATGTGCCAGTGGATCGCCGAGTTCCTCCAGATCTCGAACAGAACTGCCTGTCACCACATTGATCATGGCGCGACCACCAGAGAGCTGATCCAGTGCCGCTCCCATTCGTGCAGCGAGTACGGGTGTAACCAATCCCGGGCGAATGGCGACAAGGGGACGCAATGTCTTCGTGTGACTCATCACAGCTGAGCCGACCACCCACGCGTCCAGACAGGCTCCCCCTGTCGGAATCAGTACAAATTCGAATCCTGCCTTCTCCGCCGTCTGTGCCACATCGACCAGATAATCCAAACTTGGCTCCCGCTCCGGTGCAACCCCTACATACTTACCATCCCCTGCTGTAGGCAAAAACCATCCAAACTTCATTTCTTCCTGTTCGCTCACAAAAGTCAATCCCTTCTATGAATAAATAAAGTCTCATGTTAAAAAAAGATCACTGTTCTGCAACTTGGCCGTTCCGGTTACGAATCGTTCTTACGATCACTGTTATCTCCAGATTTTTTGATCCCCTTTTCTAAGGGGAAATCCGGAGATAAAGGTGAACACTACGTTTCTTCAGAATCGATTTCGTCCCCTCCACTACGTTTGCACTGGTTGAAATTGATTTTTAAAGTGTGCCTAATTTCTAATTCATTTTCAAAGCACATATCCAAATGCCGATTAATTAACTTGGTTTAATAGGTATGGACATCATATCAATTGATTTGTCTGTGAGCAATGTCATTTCGCGGCAATTTTATTTTGTCATTTTGTGGTCTTTTCTCAGATTTAGGTCTTCCTGATCTTGAATATATATAAAACCCACCTGTATAATAGGTTTAAATACATGTTCAAAAGTCTGGTTTTCAGTACCGAGAAGATGGAATGAAGCTAGAAATGGAGTAGTGGAGCGTAGGAAAACTACGTGAGCAACCACAATGTTTCCAAAGGAAACATACTTCGTAAGTCTCCCGCTTATTTCGGCTGAATTTCAGCTTCGATGTTGATAATGCCACTTGGCATGATTCGTAATCAAAAGTGGACTTTTTGAACTACATCTATAAGTGAAACTTTTAGAATGTACAAACGATACTTATACAATAAAGAGGTGTTCCTGATGACCGAGAGCATGAAGGAGGACCACCATGAGTTTTTGGATATTATTTTCTTCACTCCATCTGAATTCGAGAAAGCTGGTGGCGCCTGGCCGATCCGCATCGGCCGTAATATAGCCAAGACCAACTATCATATTGGACCTCGTACGACACCTTATTATTATTTGCTATTTGTGCTGGAGGGGGAAGGTACATTCATACAGAACGGACAGCGTCACGCCCTTCGTGCCAGGGATGCGTTCTGTCTGTTTCCACATGTTACCCATGAGTACTGGACGGACCTCGAGGATACGTTGCAGAAAATATTTATTGCCTTTGACGGCGCACATGCAGCCGAGCTACTGTCTCGAATTGGACTTACACCCGACTCACCGTACCGTTCAGGTGTACTGACCCCGGAGACTGCAAGTGCCATGCGCTCGTTCATGGAGGATGTTCGTAAACCGCAGGACGGAGCGAGTGATCTGGGACGACTCACCCGATTTCTAAACCTCTTCGACCGAATTGCCCGGTCACCCGCAACCAAAGGATTGCAACCGGATTCAGCCACGCCTTGGCTCCAGAAAGGCAAGGAATACATGGACATTCATTTTGCAGGCGGCATCTCCGTGGAAGGTGTGTCCGCTCATGCGGGTGTGGATCGAACCCATTTTGCCAAACAGTTCCGCAAAGCCTATGGTCTCTCCCCTGTGCAATATATCCAACAATTGAAAATGAATCAGGCGAAACGTCTACTCGTGCAGACGCCCCTAAGTTTAACCGAAGTGGCTCATTCCGTAGGTTACCCGGACTTGTTCTCCTTCTCCAAAGCGTTCAAAAAGCAAGTCGGTTTGCCGCCCAATCGCTATCGGACAGCGGAGAGCACGAAAGAATGAGGGAGCGACCTTTCGCTCCCCAGCCTATAACTCAGTCTCGTGTACCCTGACTTGTGTACGATACCGCGTCTACTAAATTGCAATGAACGCCTAAGTGTCATATCCTGCACATCATAGTGCTGCAAAACCCATTACTATATAAATTGAACTAAACATTTACACGGGAACGGAGAGGACAGAAATAACCTGAAGAAGCGGAGCGTTCGCCTTTATCACCAGATTTTCTCCTTTGTAGAGCCGAATATAAAAAATCTGGGGATAACAGCGATCAGAAGGTTGTTCTGTCATCGGAGTGGCAAGTGTAAATTTTCTTTAGTTCAATTTATATAGATCCACCACCAAAAAAGGCAAGCCCCATCTACTCGGGACTTGCCTTCTTTCAATACTATAGTCTTAACGCACGTACTCGAAACCAAGAACTTTTTTTACGTTGACGTACGCTATTCCTTCTCCTCATTCTTGCGCGCAAGCGGAATACCGTTCTCCTTCGCATACCATGCTTCATAATGATGCACTGCCACACCTGCAAAAGAAGAATGAGAGGAACCGAGATCAAACACCTTTGCCATCTCTTCATTCATATTGCTAACCGGTTTACGGAAAAAGGTCAGGTGATCCCCCTCGTGTGTATCCGCGAGTTCCGCTCCAATCCAGACTTTCTTGCCGAGATCATCCGCTTCGTCCAGTTCTTCCTTGGACAGATCATACATCTGCTGCCCACTATCCCGGTAAGCCATAATGGCCACCGCATCAAAGTGGGAGATCACCCAGCGACTGAATGTACCTCCTTCAGCCGACTGACGGGCATCAAGCCAGAACGGAATGGCAGCGCTCATGTACAGTCCGGCATCCTCGCCGGCTTTTGTCCAGGCCTTCATGTTGTTCTGCCACTCTGCAATGACGCTGCTCTCCTCGTTCTCCCAGCGCTTCAACTGATACGGCTCCACATCCAGTTGGATACCTTGGAAGCGTTCATTCTTGGCCGAAGCTGCATTGTATGCTCTTACTCGCTCGATAAAAGCAAGTCCTTCATCCCGCTTCTCCTCATAGGCCCAGTCTGCATGACCGTTAAGTCCATGCACTTCAATCTCAGCCTGTCGGGCAGCCGCAATGAATTTGCGGTATGTTGCGTCAGGCACCTCATCCTGGATTTGCAGGAAGATGGTATCCACGCCCTGTTCTTTGGAGAAAGCAATAATCTCAGGTGTCTGCTCTGCAATAATGGACGCGTCCCACAGCCAGGTCGCTTTGTGTTCCTCTGCCGAGAACCATTTGAACATCCAGGACAGAAGCAGCAGGCACAACACCACAGCCAGAATAGCCCATTTCGCCATACCCACCAGCTTGCCCCGTTGCCTCATATATTTCCTCAGACGAGCAACGCTTCACTTGGCTCAAGCACAGGATGCTGTACCGAGTGACCAATCTTGTAGATATGCGGATGTGTGTATGAACGGAACGCATTACGTGTATCCAGAATCGGTACACCCATCTCGGCAATATCAAAGTAAGGCAAATCGCTGTGGTTGGTGATCAGCACGATGCAATCGTACTTCTTGAACTGCTCCAGATTGAACGCTTCGCTGTGTACGGTCTCGCCATGTTTATCCTGGAAGGAATCCGCATGTGGATCGTAGTAGCTAACGTTAGCTCCACTTTCCTTGAACAGTTCATATACTTCCAGTCCAGGTGATTCACGCAAGTCGGCAATATTAGGCTTGTACGACATGCCGAGGAGCAGAATATTGGATTTACGTACGGATTTAGCGTATTCGTTCAGAATCGTTGACGTTTTGTTCAATACATAATATGGCATGTTGTCATTGGTGGATTGCGCCAGCTCAATGAATTTGCTATAGAAACGGAAACCTTTGGCCTTCCATGACAGGTACATCGGATCAAGTGGAATGCAGTGTCCACCGATGCCTGGGCCTGGATAGAATGGCATGAAACCAAATGGTTTCGTTGCCGCCGCGTCAATAACTTCCCAGATATCGATACCCATACGGTCGCACATCATCGCCATTTCATTTACAAAGGCAATGTTCACGCTACGGAATGTGTTCTCCAGCAGTTTGGACATCTCAGCCACTTTTGGCGAAGATACTGGTACTACGGTTTCTACGTATTTGCTATACAGTGCTGTTCCGAGTTTCAAGCAAGCTTCGGTTGTACCCCCGATTACTTTCGGTGTATTAAATGTGGTGAAACGTCCGTTCGACGGGTCCACACGCTCAGGCGAGAAGCAGAGGAAATAGTCTTTACCTGCTTCTTGTCCGATCTTGTCCAGCTGCTGCTGGATCAGTTCTTCGGTGGTACCTGGATAAGTGGTGCTCTCCAAGGTAATCAGCATACCTGGTTTCATGTGCAGTTTGATCTGATCCACAACGGTCTCGATGTAAGACGTATCAGGGTCCTGATTCTCACTAAGAGGTGTCGGTACGCAGATACTAAGTGCGTCGATCACGCGCAGCATGCTGTAATCTGTCGTTGGCTGGAAACGACCACTTTGCATTACTTTTTTCAACTCATCAGACGAAATATCGTGAATATAGGAATCTCCTTGATAGATACTTTCTACTTTGGACGCATCCAGATCAATTCCGATTACCGTGAAACCTTGATTGACCATTTCCACGGCAAGTGGAAGTCCTACGTAACCGAGCCCGACAACGCCGAGTACAGCTTCTTTATTTTCAATCGCATTCAGTAATGTGTGGAATTGTTGATTCTCCATGATATTCCCTCCGGGCAGTGTATTTGGTGGTGCTTAAAATCCATATAAATAGATGAGTGTCTGTGCTCTAAATGTTGCTCTAATCTATCTGATTCATAGTGTAAAAAAAGCTCTTACTTTGCACTTCACACAATCAGCTTATTCAAGCCGTCTTCTAATGCAGGCAGCGTCTGATTCGGGCATCCAGCTCTACAGGTGAGAACGGTTTGGTCATGTAATCATCCACTCCGCTGCGGAAACATTGACTGATCGTCTGCTCGACACGTTGCTCGGTCAACACGACAATTTTGGGTGGCTGCTCCATCTCTAGATTCTGGATATGATGGATGAACGGCAGACCGTCGATGCCATACAGATTCAGCTCGGTGAGCACCAGGTCCGGTGTGACTTTCTCGATCAACTCCAGTGCAGCCAGTCCATCGACAGCTTCATAGGTTTCGTAGCCCTGCATCTTCAGTCGCAACTGCAGGAATTCGCGTACCGTAGGGTCGTTGTCCACAATCAAAATGCGTTCCGGCTCGTCCGCCGTATTGTCCAGCGTGTAGATATGAATCTCCGACGAATCTACGAGCTTCGAGGACTCAGCCATATGCTGAATAGTTGCCTTCGAAGGGCGCTCCCCTTCCGGGAAACTGGCCAGTGTAATCTGTGGATCGGCACCGGGTACAATCTCTTGCAGCTCATGTTTGATCCGAAGTCCTTCATAGTGAACCTCATCCAGTGACAACCCTGGCAGCAGGACAGCAATCGCCTGAGTGGCCCCATCCTTCCACACCTGGAAGGCTGTCCCGCTCGTCTGCTCCAGATGTGTCCTGACCTGCTGCTCAGGTTGAGAGTTTCCTGCACAATGGATGAACATTAAGCCGCATGTTTCGGCACCCGTTTCCTTCAATCCCTGTTCTACACTTCGGTACACATTAACGGCAGCCTCACGCTGCAATGTCGCCGTATTTGGCATGTTCTTTTCCACCCTTCTCCTCGATTATCTATATAAGTTCAACTAATTGATATTTACACTGACACTCCGATGACAGAACAGCCTTTCGATCACTGTTATTCCCAGATTTTTTGATTCCTTTATACAAGGGGAAATCCGGGAATAAAGGCGAACGCTTCGCTTCTTCAGGCTTTTTCTGCCCTCTCCGTTATCGTGTAAATGTCTAGTTGGACATATAATTGCTTTGATTATTCTTTACTTAAGCGGCTTCGCTTGTTTTCTTCTCATCCTCAGACCAGCTTTGACGTGTCATGGTACCCCATGAGTTGTTGTTTTGCATGAACTGCACATGTCCCTGCAACCTCCACAATACGCCGAGCTGGTGGTAACCCACGAATTTCAGCGCGGAGTAGACCAGCATTTTGACCAGATCGGAGAGTTTGTTGTAACGCTTGAAAGCAATCTCCTCCAGGACAAGTGCGCCTACACTCAGCAGATAACCACTCACAAAGTTCAGCAGTCCGAACAGAACCAGAATCGGCCATTGCGTCATATCCAGAAGGACATATCCAGCGAGAGCCAGAAGTCCGGTAATCCGGAAATACGGGTTGAGCGCTTCAAAAAGGACGTTATATGGCATGGTCACCATACCCATAACCTTATATTTCGGATTGAACAACATGCCACGATTCTCGATCATGTTCTTCAGATTCCCGCGGCCCCAGCGCTTACGCTGACTGGACAAGATCCGGTAGGAATCCGGTGCCTGCGTCCAACATACGGCCTCAGGGCAGAAGGCAATGCGATATTTCAATTTGTTTTCCAGCATGTAACGGTGAAGTTTGATGATGATGTTCATGTCTTCCCCAGGATAACCATCCCGGTATCCACCTACGGCGATAACAGCGTCCTTACGGAACATACCGAAGGCACCGGAGACAATGATCAGACCGTTCATGTGACTCCAGCCAATCCGTCCGCCCAGGAAGGCTTTGAGATATTCAATCGACTGGAACATGGGCCAGATCTTGCGTGGCAGCGATACATCTTGCACTGCTCCGTTTTCAATTTTGCAGCCATTGGCGATCCTTACATCTCCACCGATGGCTACCGTCTCTTCCGGATTCTCCATATACATCCGTGCCATGCGGATCAGAGCATCCTTTTCCAGCAACGAGTCAGCATCGATCGAAGAGATCAACGGATAGTGGGACAGGTTGATCCCGGCATTGAGGGAATCGGCCTTCCCGCCGTTTTCCTTGTCAATGACATACAGATCCGGGAACTCCGGATTATGGTAGATCCCACGAATTTTCTGACAGGCGATCTTGCCCCGAATCTTCGTATTGGGTACTGGCTTCAGACGATATTCTTTCAACAGGATATTCAGTGTCGCATCACTGGAGCCATCATTCACCACAATGACTTCATACGTTGGATAATTCAGCGTCATCAGACAGTTCACATTTTCAATAATCGTCAGTTCCTCGTTGTATGCCGGTACCAGCAGAGAAACGGAAGGCACCAGTTCCGAGCCTGACAATGTATTGTATTTGGAATAATGCGACCGCCGGAAGATCGTCCAGATGTTACGGAACGATAAGGCCAGAATGGAAAAATAGAGTGTATTTACAAAAACAACATAGTAGATTGCGACCATGCCGTAGATTAATAGTAGATCCCTAAGCAGTGTAATCCCCTCCTACCGTAGCGACACCTGTGCGCTTCTTGCTTGTTCTGTTCTCTCGTACAGGGCCAAAATAGCGATCGTACAGCAGTCTTTTTTTGTTATGTGCAATCATCTGCTCTACAGCTCTGTCATCGGTTCTCGTATGCTGCATGGTACTCTCAATCTGCTGCATCGCAATCTCGCGCTCAGCAACTGTACCTTGCACCGCAGCCTGACACAGCGCTTCGAATCCCGGTTCGCCGAGCTTGCTCAGACTCTCCGCACTGTTATAACGAACTCTCCAGTCTTCATCCCGCAGCGCTTTGCGCAGTAATGGAATACTGCCAGATGCATGCTTGTAACCAAGCGCTTGTACCACTTCGGCGCGAACTTCCGGATCGGGGTCCTGGATCAGCTTCAGGATTGTCTCATCCCGGAGTGCCGGACTTGCGCTAAGATACAGCTTCACCGCCTCGGCACGTACATCCTGATGTTCTGCGCCTACCAGTCTGTCGAGTGCAGGCATCACTTCAGGTACAGCCTGCCCCCACATGGCAACCAGTCCGACTTTGACAAAATCAGGATTCCGGTCTTCCAGCAATTCGATTAGAATTCTGCTCGTATCCAGACTCGTTTCGAGCAGAATATCTGCTGCCAGATGGTGAATGGACTTACCTTTGGTTAACAGCAACGCCAGCATGTCTTTCAGTTCACCTTGCCGAGTCGTACATCTGGAGATGGACCGACCAATCATAATGGCCATCGGGCCCGGTTTCTCATCCTTCAGCAATTCCATCAAACCCGGAACGGCTTCGGGACAACGCATGCCACCCAAGCGATAAGCCGCATCAACCTGGCGACCGTAACGCAGACGGCCCAGTTCCTTCAGATCATGCTCTACGAATCCTGCTTCACGGCACAGTGCAATTAATTTGTCGCGATACTCACCCTTGAACTGGTCGATCCATTCAATCAGTCTGTCCTGAATGACTCTGCGTTCCAGCGGAGCCAGTTTGCCTGGTGGCAATCTGAGTGGACTATTCTCAGTCAAGGCTGTTTGCAGATAGGTGAAGTAGTCACGCTGCTTCAATTCATAGAACGCCGTCTTGCGTCGTTTGCCATTGTGGGACATTTTCATGGCAAACAATACGATGACGCCTACAACAACAAGTGCGATACAGATGTACAAAAACAGATAGGCCAAAGCCAAACTTGGAAACATGTGAAAAGGTCCTCCTTTATACTCATTTATTCGATCTGAAAACTAGGAATTTTTTCATAACTCTTCTTCATTTTTTCGTAGCTTAGCTTCAGGCGTTCACTATACTGCACCTGCTCCCAAGGCTGCCAGCTATATACCGGCAATGTATTCAGATCCAGGGTCGTCTGTTCACCCCCGGGCCAAGATACGTTCTTCGTGGCGCGGTCCGTTAACCACGGAATGAGGGTAACGCCTTCCACAGCAACTGTGGAGAACTCACGTCCATTCTTGAGCGGTCCATAGTCGATCGCATGCAGCGAACTCGGATCACCGAACCCAAGCAGCATCCAGGGAATTCGCATCTCCACTTGATTGCCGTTATACTGCCATGCCGTTAATGAATCCGTATCTGACTGACCGGGAGCTGTCGTTCCCCGTTTCAATGTTCCGACCTTTTCATTCATGAACGGTTGAGCAGATCGGGTATCCGGCGGTGTCATCCTCAGGCTAACTGCCAGATTCCATGGGTGGAACGGATTATCTGCGGAATCTGACTGCTGATCTGGCAGCATATCGTATCCATCCTTGCCATACAGACGCTGATTAAAGTCATAATCCTTGGCAATCTCCACCTGTGATTCTTCATCCTGCCCCAGTGTAATCACTGTCTCAAGACCATCACTGAGTGTCCGGCCCGGGAGTAACTTGTCAGGCTGACTGCCTCCAGCAAGTGTATCTGTACCAATTCGCAGCACTGTCTTCTCCGGGTCAAACGGTTGATCCAAGGTCAGCCCAATATACAGATAGGCTTCATCATGAGTCATCTTCATTTCCTGAATGCCGTCCACTTGGCCCTGCCAGGTCGTGACCTCTTCAACCTTCAGATCATCCCAGTCATCCAGTGATCCGTCGATGGTCAACTGTTCCTGTTTACCCGGGTCCATGGCAAGCAGACCAAACATCTTCTCGTTTGTCAGCACGTTCAGCCAATATGCACGGCGATCAGCCGGGATTTCCAGTGGCATCGTGTTCCATGTTTTTTTGAACCATTCATCCTGCCACATGAACACAATTGCTCCCGAGTATCCTTCATCATAGATATCCTGCGTCAGTGACGCGTCAATATCTCCCTGCTCTACTTCGTTATGTCCACCCTGATTCCGTCCTCCCATACCCAGATGGGAAATACCAAGAGAAGAGGGTACGCCATACTCTGTAATCATTACAGGCATATCGGAAAACTCGGCTTTCAGCTTGCGCAGATAACTTTTGTACGTGTTGTACTCACCGTTCTCATCCTTGATGGTTTGGAGCGTTTTATCGATATGGAACAGATCCGGGTAATACGGGTACACATGGTAGGCTGCAAAATAACCTCCCTGCCACGCCTCAGGCTGAATATGTCGGGCATCCACACTGACGAGATCCTCTTCATACAGCGGCTCGCCGGGATGATCCAGCACATCGGTCGTTACCCAGTTGGTGAAGGTCATCGGATGTTCCCACCCATACTTCTTCTCCAGGACCGCCGTATGATCCAGCAGCTCTGCCAGCCAGTTCTCGAACGGTGACGCTTCTGGACTCGCCGAGAAATGAACTCCCTTGTACTGCGGCACGTCCGCATGTTTTGCGTTTGTGTTGTCTACCATTGCCGGGTCCCATTCCGTCCCCACATGCCAGGCCATCAGGTATTTTCCTGCATTCGTTTTGTATTTGCCGCTGGACTCTCCCTGCTTGGCAGGAATGTCCGCATCGCCATAGACAGCAGATACGGCCTTTTCAATCTCCTGCTTGAACGTCTGCTCAATATGGGCTGCATAGGCATCCTGTTTCTCAATCAGCTCTTCTTCAGGTGACCATATGCCCTGTATAAAATATAACGGTTGCTCCCGGCCGCGGTTATATTCGACTAATGTGGAGTAGAAAATCGGTTCGTGAACCGTGTATACCCGGATTACATTGGCTCCCAGATCCTCGATCTGCTGGAACCACCGCAAGTAATCCTCTTTGGTCAGCGGGAATTCTCCCGGGTAATGCCCCGGTGAAGTTGCGCCCAGGTTGACACCTTTGACGAACATCTCCCTCCACGTTCCATCTGGCCCGTATTCCATGAACCGGTCTCCATCAGTCTTGAATTTCATCTCCGTGCCGTTCTCCGCTGTGTACGTAACGAGCTTGGGTTGCATATAGTGCCATCCGGCAAATATCCCACCGGTCACCACCACTGCTCCTGTCAATACCGTTAATAGCCAGCGTCTTCGTCTTTGTCTGCTCATGTCTTTAGATTGCTCACCTCTCTAATATGCATCCTGCTTCAACATCGAATGTTCCAACATGAAGTTTACGAATCATTCCGCTTCGGATGTCCGCTTGGTAGAGATGTCAGCGGTGTAGTTCTCACTATAGCGCTAAGACTCTGCATTTGTAACTAGGCTGATGGAAGCAAACATGAAATGGAACATTCTGCCCATAATTCGTAAAAAGCGCCATCAACTAGCACCCGAAAGCCTCCAGGATACGTCTGATTCCCAAACGCTAATATTTGCTGGAATCGCATGGATTAGATACCCTGCTGATCTTGCACTTCTGGAACCTTTATTGTTATGTGCAACGCGGGTACAGGCAACGTTTGCCGTTTGAACACATACCCCATTAAACGCGAGTTATAATTTAAAGTTGCGGACCTTTTTACAGTATTAACCATAAAGATTACAAAATTGATACTATAGTCCGATAACGCATCAGCGATATTCCGCGTCACATCAAGGTTTTCTGAAAAATGCAGAAAACCAAAAAAGGACGTCAGTCCCCCTCTATAGGACTGTACCCATTTATAAACCTTTTACAAAAACCTAAATGAACGCCCGGTCATCACCCAGAGGTCACAGATCTCTCACATTAAATGTAAAAAAGCACATCTTATTTCCTAATTTCTGCCTCTAATATGGCTAACCCATAATTGTGTCCAATTTGCAAAATAATTCCGGTTGCCGCATTTCGAATTGTCAGATATGCTTATAAAACAAGAACACTTGTTCCATACTGTAAATAAACTGTTAATTATCGATGTTCAAATGAAAATAATTGCTTCTTAACATAAGAGCTTAGCATCACGAATAAGGAGAGAAGTCTTATGCCTCGCCAAGACAGACGTGTCATCATGCTGGCAGACTGCCAGTCATTCTATGCCAGTGTGGAGAAGTCTGCACATCCCGAATACAAGGACCGCCCCCTCGTAGTCGCGGGAGATCCGGCGCGCCGTTCGGGTATTATTCTTGCGGCCTGTCCACTCGCCAAGTCCTATGGAATTACGACAGCAGAACGACTGGGCGAAGCCCTCGCCAAATGTCCAGATGTTGTTGTTGTTCGCCCCCGGATGGCCGAGTACATTCGGGTATCCCTTCATATTACGCGTATCCTTCAGTCTTACACCGATCTGGTGGAACCCTATAGTATTGATGAACAGTTTCTCGATGTCACCGGAAGCCTGGATCTGTTCGGCAGTCCCGAGACGATTGCGCGCAGCATTCAATCGAGGGTGATGGATGAGACGGGTGTATACATTCGGATCGGCATCAGTGATACCAAAGTCGTTAGCAAGATGGCCTGCGATCTGTATGCCAAAAAAGTCCCCGGAGGCATCTGCACGCTGCCTCGCAAAGATCTGCCGTCCACCATCTGGCAGAAGCCTGTACGAGACATGTTCATGGTTGGTTCCCGCATGGCGCAGCATCTCTACAAGATGGGCATTCATACCATTGGTGATCTGGCCCAGACCCCACTGTCCCGACTAAGAGAACGTTGGGGGGTGAATGGCGAGGTACTGTGGCGTATCGCTCGCGGTATTGACGATTCCCCGGTCAAACCCGGGACCTATGCTCATCAGCAACAGGGGATCGGACATCAAATGACGCTGCCCCAGGACTATGACTCCTGGGAAGATATCAAAGTGGTACTGCTTGAACTAGCGGAGCTCGTCAGTCGACGTTCCCGGGACAAATCACTCATGGGCCATGTGGTCTCGGTTGGATGTCGCGGACAGGATTATGATCGGCCAACCGGTTTCTCCCGCCAGATGAAGGTGAATGAACCCACCAACATTACGGATGAAGTATACGATGCGGCAGCAGCTCTGTTCCTGCGCCATTGGGACGGATTACCCATCCGCCGCATCAGCGTGTCACTGACCGGACTAGTGCCTGATTCCGAAGTACAGCTGTCCTGGTTCGATGATCGTGAACGTAAAAGAGAATTGGAACGTGCCACGGATGATATCAAGCGCAGGTACGGAGAAACCGCCATTATGCGGGCATCCTCCCTCTGCTCGTCCGCGCAAGCCCATGAACGTTCTCATAAAATTGGAGGTCATTATAAATGAGTAAAAAATTGCAGCAAAACGGTATCTTCGAGTCCTCACGTATGATGCTCCCCGAACACCGGGAAGCTTACATTCTTCATCAGGAACAACTTGCTCCTCGTACCCGCCCATCCCTGGATGCCCAGGCCGCGGAAGAAATGTCCCGTTTGCTCAGTAACTCGATGATGCTTGGAGATAGGGTCACCATTACCGTGTTTCACGAACATGACGATATCCGTTACACGGGGCAAGTGCTTCGAATGGACCGTCCGGCCCGTACCCTCCGATTGCTGATAGAAGATGGGTCCCGGGATATTCAGATGAACCTCATTACAGATGTGTCCCTAGCCGATGACTGAAGGGAGATATACCCACCCCGATGTTGTGGATATTCCATGATAGATGCAGCATAGCCATTGCCATGCAGGACTGTCTTCCTACACTTCCAGGTGAATACCAAAAGCAGCCGACGAGACATATCCAGACCATTCACTTCGTTCTAAAGAAGCAAAATATCAGATATGTGATTCATCGGCTACATATAAGGGTAAAGCTTTTTTTTCTGAAAAACTTCTTAGAAAAAGCTCCAGTCAAATTCCTTTGACAGACGCTCCAGCAGATGCACACCGGCAATACTGTTGCCTTTGCGATTCAGAGCCGGGCCAACAAGACCTATGCCGAATTGTCCCGGTACAAGGGTCAATATCCCTCCGGATACTCCACTTTTGGCGGGCAAACCAACCTCGATGGCAAATTCGCCTGATGCATTATACATACCACAGGTGGTCATGAAGGTTTTGGCAATCTGAACATAGCGACGAGGGATGAGTTCTTCTCCCGTAATTGGATCTGTTCCATTATAGGCCAGAACGAGTGACATTCGAGACAGATCTGCACACGTCACTTCAATGGAGCAATGACGGAAATACACGGCAAGCACGTCTTCAACGTCATCCTTAATGACCCCGTTGTGCTTCAAAAAGTAGCCAAGTGAACGATTCATATGACCGCTCTCCGATTCGGACTGGAATACCTCTTCGTTATAGCCCAGCTGATCATTATTCGCCAGTTTGCGGAAAAACTCCAGAATGCGGCGTGATTTCTCTTCCTTACAGTCTCCTCCAACAAGCGAGGACACCGTAATCGCACCCGCATTGATTAATGGATTAAACGGAATACCGGGTTCGACTAGTTCAAGCTTGATCATCGAATCGTAATCGTCGCCTGTGGGTTCTTTTCCTACATTAAAGAAGACTGCTTCTTCACCATGGTCCATTAAGGCCAGAATAAGGGTAAATACTTTGGAGATACTTTGCATTGTAAATGGGACACCGCAATCCCCTGCCGACACATAGTTCCCTTCGGCGTCCATGATATGTATACCAAGCTCATCCTGAGAGGCTTTGACAAGCTCCGGGATATAAGAAGCCACCTTACCCTGCCCGGTGTGCAAACGACTGGTCTCCAGCCACTCCGGCAGCAATGCATTCAGACGTTCCATGGTTGAATTGCTCATATGTCATCTCCTCCACATCTCTATATAAGCATCTTGCATGAAATGTACATGGGTGAACCCATGCACCATGGTGATAATGAGTTCCAGCCATCTCATGCAAAATGCCCTATATTATCTGATTACCCTCAAAATAGTTCCTTTACCGCTTCATTTGAAGATTTAACTCCAAAATCTCACCGGGAAGACCATCGTAATCACCTGTCCAGGTGGATACAAAGTTCTGTCTGGTCAAGATCCGGCGAGAAGCAGCGTTACCCGGATCGATAACTGCATAGAGTGATCCAATCCCTGCGGCTTGTGCCTGAATAATCAACCGTGACGCAATGGATGTGCCTTGACCTTTGCCCCAATGTTCAGGTAGGATCATGTAACCTATCTCAGCCTTGGTCGGGTCCTCCTGATCCGGAATCAATTTGGCATACGCCACACCGGCACCATCTTCACTATATACTCGGTAATGTCCGCAAGTGGAACGCTCATTAAACTCCAGCATGGACTCAAATTGCGTTCTCGCCTCTTGCTCCGGTATTGCACGTTCTGTAATCTGTTTCATTACTTCCATATTGGAAACCAATGCATAATAATCATCAAAATCAGGTTGTGTGTATTTAATGAACTTCATGATGTGCCTCCTCTGGGGTACATAACTTATCTTGGTCTTGTTGAATTCACCTAGAGTATAACAGATGCGAATGATGGAATGCACACAAGGCAACACGCTTGCAGGCAGCCAGATGATCCGATAGGCCAACTAAGTCAGCAATCTGAACACTGTAGATACCAAAAAGCGGCCTCAACTGGAGACCGCTTTGTTTACTTTGTTTTTTAATTTGCTTTTTAAGATGAAGAAATATCCTCAGTTCCGTACTTCCAGTGCATGTTGTTAGCTTGCCCTTGATGAAGGGTTAAGGTTCATCTGTTTTTCACGTTGACGTGCACGACGACCTTCACCTGGAGGGGTAATGATCAGTGCGAGCAACAGCGAGACAGCGCAGAGTACAGCAATCACGATGAAGGTCAGATGGAATCCGCCCAGCAGGGCGCTGATGAATGATCCAGCCAAAGCACCAAATCCAAATCCCTGATAGATCACACCATAGTTTTTGCTCTGATTTTTCAGTCCGAAGTAATCGGCCACAATCGCCGGGAATACCGTAATGTTACCGCCGAAGCAAAATGCAACGGCCGCCACACAGGCGAAGAAGATCCCGAAGGTCAGTGGAACCAGACTAAGTGTCATGACAGCTACGGCTGTAACCAGCAGCGCACCAGCGATGACTTTCATTCGTCCTACTTTATCCGACAGCGCACCGAGAATAATACGTCCTGCCGTGTTAAAGATTGCAACCATGGCCACTGCGTTCGCAGCGGTAGCTACATCAAGTCCAGCGAGTTGTACACCGATATCTTTGACAATACCGATCAGATACAAACCGCTCATACACGCCGTGAAGAAAATAACAAACAGCATGTACGCTTCTTTTGTACGCAGCATCTCTTTCACCGTGTAATCATGACGTGCTACGACTTGTTTGGATCCTTCCTTGCTTGCCGGAGCCTGTTCACGAACAACCGCTTCGCGGATCAGGAATGAACCCGCAACGACCAGAACAAGGACAATAATGCCCCAATACATAAATGCCTGAGCAGGACCAACGGCACCAATCAATGCCGTGTTCACATATTTGAACAATAAACTACCGGTACCAAAGGCGCCGACCGAGATCCCCGAGATTAGACCTTTACGCTCCGGGAACCATTTGATCAGATTAGACAGCGACGTAATATACGCTGTACCATCTGCAAAACCAACGACAAATCCAGCCAAAATGTACAGCAATGTTAGCGAAGTGACTTGGGAACTCAGAATCAGACCCAGTCCAAGCACAACCCCGGCTACACGGATCAGACGCTGAAGACCCCAACGTTCCTGCAACCGGCCTGCAAACAATGTGGCAAAAGCCAAAGCAAAACTGGTAATTGAAAAAGTTATCGCGACCGAGCTGACGTCCCATCCGAAACGATCAGACAACGGTTGATTAAATAAACTCCAAGTATAGATGGTTCCAAGACCCATTTGTACAATGATGGTCCCCAATACAATAAGCCAGCGGTTCATTTTTGTAGGTGCAGAAGTTGATTCAGGTGTTGATGAAACGGATGAAATTGTTGCTTTCATCGTGATCTCCCCTTTGCCGATGTCATATACATGAATGCGTTCACAAGCTAATCATACATGAAAGGGGATTCATCACACCGTTTTGAGCATGAGTTGCATCAGATGCGGAATGAAATGCTTCTAGATGCGCATGAGTTGCCTGAATTCTTTGACCTTCCCACGACTCACGGGCACTTCAGCTTCCAAATCGCGCAGACGGAGCAGATACGTATTGTTGAACCAAGGTACAATTTCACGGATTTGCGACAGATTTACGACGTACGAACGGTGGCAGCGAAAGAACGTATCCTGTGGCAGACGGCTGTGAAAATCCGATATGCTCACTGGCATGGTGAACTCCCCATTTTTGGTATATACTTTCGTCACTTTCTCTTGTGCTTCCGCATAGTAGATATCTGCCGTATCCGTAACAATAATATTGTCATTCCGCAGCAAATTAATTCTTCTGTCTGTATGGGAATTCGTATCTCGTTCTCGTAACAGATCTCCCTGTGCAGCAGATCCGTCCGCCGTAGGGGCTGGTCCATCCTCAACATGTTGCTCCACCGGCGCATGATCACGCTTGAAAGCCATCTCCAGCTTATGGAGCATCGCAGCAATTCGTTTCTCGTCATACGGCTTGAGAATATAATCAAACGCCTCCAACTCAAAGGCTTCCGCTGCATGTTCCTTATACGCCGTCGTAAATACAATGTAGGGTTTCGTTGCAAACTTTCCAATATGATGGGCCAGCATCATACCGTCCAGCGAGGGAATATTGATATCGAGAAAAATAACATCAACTTCTTGTTCTTGCAAAAACTTCAGTACATCCAGCCCATCTTCAAGGCGATCCACCACTTCAATCTGACTATGTTCCTGGATTAAATAATTCAATTCTTCACTTGCCAAAATCTCATCTTCCACAATAAGAGCTCTCATTGATCCATCATCACCTTGTTACGACATCTCCTTTGGGCACATCAAATAAAATATCGGTTCCTTGTTCCAGCCGTGTAATGGTTACACCTTGTCCGTAGATGAGCTTGACCCGGCGATGCACATTGTATAGCCCGATCTGGTTACCAGGCATACGGTCATGGTAAACACGTTCAATGATATCTGCACTGATCCCTGCTCCTGTATCACTGACACTGATTCGCACAAACTCCGGATAATCCTGTACCCGAATTCGAACAGTCCCGGGTCCTTTGACCTTGAGAATGCCATGAATAATTGCATTTTCGACGAGCGGCTGGATAACGAGACTCGGAATATGCACCGCGACCTCATCAATGTCATAGATCACGTTAAGTCGGCTTCCAAAACGAGCTTTCTCAATCTCTACATAATTACGGACCTGCTCCAGTTCCTTATGAATATCGATTAACTCATCCGACAGCTCCAGATTGTAGCGCATGTACCCGGATAGGTTCACAATCAGCTCCCGGGCACGATCCGGTTTGGTTCGGATGGACGAAGCAATCGCATTTAGCGCATTAAACAGAAAATGAGGGTGAATGGTTGTCTGTAACGCACGCAGTTCTGCTTTGTTGGCAGCAGCCTTGATCTCTTCTACCCGCGATACTTCCATCTGGGTTGAGATGATCTGCGATAAACCTACAGCCATCGTTTGTAATGGATACGTAATTTTGTACGCTTTGCGATAATAGATTTTCAGCGCACCTGTAATATCTCCTCGTTCTTTGAGCGGAATGATTAACAGCGAGTGGATATCGGGTGTTTTTTCATCAATCACATCATTACTGATCGTAATCTCCCCGCTAGATATCGTCTTCTTGGTCATCTCACTTATAATTTCATTACCGATATGATATCGTTCCTCGCCAAATCCTACATAAGCCAGTACATTCCGGGTATCCGTAATTGCAACCGCGTCAGCCTGAATATCCTCCTGAATAATCCGGCAGATCTTGCGCAGAGAGTCCTCATCAATCGAACGGAAATACGGTAAGGTTTTGTTTGCAATCTCCAGTGCCAGCTTCGCCTGACGAGCTGCAATCATTTCCTTTTCCCCTTCAACACTTTGCACCAAGAGCACAATCAGCCCAATGTTGACTTCACCCAGAATCATAGGCAGCGCAATCTTCGAAACAATATCGGCACCCAGTGGATCAGGATAGGAAAATAACAGGATTAATAACATCGTCAGCGCTTCACAGATCATTCCAGCACCAATACCGATGATCCATCGCTTGGGCTTGGGCGTGTACTTATGTATATATCCAGAGACCAGACCTGCCAGGATACTCGTGATCAGACACGGTATAGCTGTGACTCCATCCATATCAATCAGATACCGATGCACCCCGGAGACAATACCCGTAATAATACCCACAGGCGCTCCGAACAAAATACCACCCGATAACACGGCGATGATCCGCACATTCACCAGTGAACCTTCAACATTAATGCCCGTATATGTCCCGAAAATGGCAAAAGCACAGAATAACAAGGTAACCGCAATAGACTCCTGCCACCTTAATTTCCCCTTTTGCAGAATCTGCCTAAACCTTGGCACCCTCGACAGAAAGAATAAAAATATAATCAACAGCGCCGCCCGTTCAAATAAACCTAGCAGCATCGTAAACATTTCCAATCCTACTTCCTCCACATCTGTCTGAAATAAAATGCATATCGACACAGCCACGCCTTTTGACTTAAAATCCAGGACATTAATCCATAGGCTCGTATGCAACAGTTTACCGCTCCCCCCGGAGGAAAGCAAAGTCCATCCTGTGAAAATACATCAACTATATTGCACCAAGCACACCATAGTTCGTCCCTTAACTTCTATGGAAATGTCCGACTCCAGAAAAACCTATGTTATAATAAGTTGTCATATTATTCCAATCGTTCCCGATCGCTCATCGGCGATTGTCCTGCGAATAATCTTAAGCATCTCAACTCTGACACTCATCGTTCAAGTCTACATACTTAAAGGAAACCCATATAACTTTATTTTAATATTCGTATTTATCGCTTCATTAATAGCCACTCGTTCTTTTAACGGTACGAACAAAAACAGATAAATAAAAACAATAGGCATGGCTGGCTCTAAGTTTAATTCTGGAACTAATCCAAAAAGGCCAACCAGACGTACCTGGTTGACCTCAAGTCCAAAATTCATGAAAAATTTCGCCTGATAAAATAACTTGGTGTGCAGCTCCAAGCATGGCAATAACTGTTGACCAAATTGCTACCATAAGGAGAATACGTTTTGTCGTCCGGGTTGTAGAGCTCCCAGAAGGTGTCCGCTCCATCCTTCAGCATACCGCCCCAATACCTTCGGATCTGCTCCAGTGCCTTCTCCTCTTCCCCGCACATAAGCAATGCATCAACATAATGATGAACCATGTACGGCGTGGTCATGCCAATAGCTTCTTCGTTACTCATTAACCGATCAAGTAATTGCCGGGCCGCTGGAGCATCCATGATCTCAGCCAGTACCATCCATACTTGCGATGCCCAGGATACCTGTCTTTTTTCACCACTGACGAAAAAGCCCTGCTCACCATCCCACAGATGTGCGAGGGCTGCTTGCTCAGCGTCTTTGATGTGTGCGTTAATCCATTCCTCATAATCCGGCAGCTCTAGTTCTTTGGCAATCGACCTTCCCCTTTTCATACTATAGATGAGAACTGCCTGAGCACCGGCCTGTTTATTTAATTCTTCATGCCAGTCTAGAAAACAATACCATGTATCGTCATCCCTTACGATGCCCCGCTCATCAAGTCGTTTAAGCCCAATCTCAATCTGTTCTCGAGCCACCGGCCAAAGTTCTTCCAACGTTTCCCTGTCCTTCGTAGCTTCAAAATAGTCCCATAATGTCGCAATAAAGAACAACGCATAGTCATATAGGTAAATGTCGTCCACGTACGGTTCCGGTTGTTCGTACAAACAGGCTCCTACTTGGCCTCCCTCCAATCTTGTTCCGGCAAAGAGATAGAGACAGCGCTTGACGAGATCATTACAGCCGAATGTTTCATAATTGACGAGGGCCTGAAGGCGAAGATCTCCGATCCATAAACGTCGATCGCGCTTCGGTCCATCTTCGAATACCGTCTGCATGCAATCCCGGAGTGTCTTCACGGACAAGCGATCTATTTCCAGCAGCTCCGTGTCGATACCTTCAGGCAATTGAGGTACTGCCCCTGTGTCTGCTGAAGTCACCGTCAAGCAATATATATCGTTAATTCGAATATCGTAACGGATCGAAGTTTCTACCACCTCGATTTTCAGATACCGAAAGGCATACCGACGGTCCAGTGTTAGCGTGCCAGGTAACACGTCCACATTCACGATCTCATCTTGAAGCCATGAACGGCTAAGCCAACCCGAATATTCTGCAAAATCATCACCGACCTCACAGGGCATTTCTCCAAATGTGAGCTTCAACCTGAGAGGTGCATCTGCATTACTGCGCTCGTTAAGAAGCGACAAGGTCAGATAACCGACGAGATGCTCCCCGAAATCCAGCGTAACACGGTCTCCCTTGCACAACACTTGATCAGATAGTTGTTCTGCTAAGCCGAGTGGTTCGATACGCCATCCCTGAAAAGCTGACGCATCCGGAACTGCGCTCACGATATGTTCCGGATAGACCTTTTGCTGGCGAAGCTCCGGCATCAGACCCTGCGCTTTTTCCAGCCAGGCTGTGTTTATCACTTTTTCACTCATTGCAGTGCCCTCCTTATCCTTTGACCGCCCCAACGGTCATACCACCGATAAAATATTTTTGCAGGAACAGAAACGCCAGCAGCAACGGTAGCGCGCACAGAAAGCACGCTGCAAACAGGACATTCCACTGCGTGGGATTTTGCTGATCGCCCAAAAATCCAAGCATGGCCAGCGGTAACGGTGAATCTCCTGCGCTGGAAATAAAGATCATATTGAAGAAATAATCGTTCCAGATCCAGACACCTTGTGTAATAATGACCGATACCGTTACCGGAATGAGTAAGGGGAACACGACGGTCCAGAACCGTTGGAATAATCCCGCCCCGTCGATGTGCGCCGCTTCTTCTACCTCCTCAGGCACACCGCTTCGAATGAAGCCCGTGTACAGGAAAGTTGAAAACGGCAGACTGCACGTAATGAACATGAAAATAGGCGTATATTGATTCGTTGGGATATGAAGCGCATTAATCATTTGCACGATCGGTATCAATACCATTTGCGCAGGTACCACAAGTCCGGACAAAAAAAACAAATACATGAACTTACTTAGCTTTGTCTTCAAACGGGCCATCGGGTAGGACGCCATTGCCGCAAACAGGACAACGAACACGACCGATACGCCGGTTAACACCACGCTGTTCCATAGCGCTTCCGGAAAGTGCATGCGGTCGAAGGCAGCCTTGTAACTTGCAAAGGACATCTCCCGGAACAGGACCAGCGGATTTGTGTTGTTGCTTGGATCTCGGAGTGATGTCGAAAAGGCAATAATTAACGGAATCAGGTTTAACGCCATCACCAACAGCACAACGACCTGAACGGATCCTTTCCCCAAAACTTTACGAAGCGTCATGCCGACACCTCCCGTTTGTTCATTTTCAGGACAAAAACAGCGGTAATGACGATAATCACGGCAAAGGAAATAACGCCTAGAGCCGAAGCTTTACCAAAGAGCTGTTCGGTAAATGCCATCTTGTAGATGGTATAAATCAGCGTGTTGGTAGCCGTGCCGGGACCGCCATTCGTCATGATAAACGGGAAGTCGAACGCTTTGAGTCCATTGATCAAACTTAACGTCACGTTGATTGTAATCGCTGTTGCCAGTAATGGAATCTTCACATGTCGCAGCAATCTCCATGAGCCGCAGCCATCAATCCGTCCGGCTTCCAAAAGGTCACTCGGAACAGTCTGTAGTCCTGCAAGGAAGATAATCATTGTCGTTCCGATCGTCTTCCAGATTTCCACGAAGATAATAGAATACAGCGCGGTTGAGTAATCACCCAGGAAATTCAGTTCATTTGCGATACCCAGTTTATCGAGAAAGGAAGAAATCAGCCCGTAATCCGGCATATAGACGTAGCTCCACAAAAAGCCGACGACAATCGCACTGAACAATGTGGGAATATACGCCAGGGAACGGTAAATCCCGGTTCCTCTTATTTTCATGTTCAACAGCAAAGCCATTGCCAAACCGATGATATTGCCAGCTATGACGGTGACAAACGTATAGATCAGTGTATTTTTTAAAGAAATGCCCAGGATGTCGCTCCGGAACAATTCCTTATAGTTGTCGAAACCGATATAGTTATAGGCTTGGGCGTACCCGTTATAGTCCGTTATACTGTACTGGAACAACCGCAGGATCGGGAAGATCCAGAAGGTCAGGTAGAAGATCAATGCCGGCAAAGCAAACCAGTACATGGACTTTTTCATTACAGTAGAGCTCATCCTGCTCCATCCTTTCCAAGGGGCCTGCGGCAAGGGAAGAAGGACAGTCATTCTCCCCTTTACAGCAGACAGCATCGTTTTGTTCTAGTTTTTCCACAGCTCTCTAAACTTGGTTTCCATGGCGTTTGCCACATCTTCTGGTGTTGTTTTCTGTCCAGCAATAATCTCGGCAAACTTTGCTTGCATGACGTCCGATACTCCTGCTGGCCACATCTGGTTGCTGAAGTAGATGGAATTTCCAGTTTGTTGATAATTGTCATTCACTTCCTTGAACAATTCATTTTCAAGTTCTACGTCCTTATAGACGCTGATGGAACTGTTGGCTTCCACAAATGCTTTGAACAGATCGGATTCACCATCAAACAGGTAGTTCAGTACTTCCTTGGCTGCATCCAGGTTTGCCGATTTGGCGTTCAAAGCGTATCCGGCAGATGTTGCAGCAGATACAAACACCGGCTGTTCCGGCTCGTTACCTGGCAATGAAGCGAATCCGCGAGTAAAATCTGTAGCGCCTTTGGACGTCATGGAGGCATAATCCCATGTTCCCGTAAAGGTCATGGCTGCTTTCCCGTCGATAAACAACTGTGCAGATTGGGCACTGCCAATACCAAGCGAGTTTTTGACAACGTAGTTGTTATCATAGAGCTCTTTGTATTTCGATATCGTTTGAACCCACTTTGGATCAGTCAGCGATTTTTCGCCGTTCTGCAGTTTGACATCAAAATCCAGCTCATTCGGATACACGACATTGGCCGCAATCGGATACATACCGAATTGGATCATCCAAGGGTCCTTGTCACCCATCGCAATTGGTGTTACGCCCGCTGCCTGCAACTTTTGGCATAAGTCCAGAAACGAAGGCCAATCCTTCGGAAACTCGGAATATCCCGCTTGTTGTAACAACTCCTTATTGTAGTAAACGCCCAAGAAGTCCAACCCTTCGGCCACCCCGTAAGGTTTACCCTCATAGGACATATCTTCCTTCGCTCCTTGGCTGATGTTGTCCCAGAACTTCAGATCTGACAGATCTGCAGCGAAACCAGCCTTTGCAAAATCAATGACACCGCCAGCCGCATTCTTCGGGAAAATCCAGAAAATGTCCGGTCCCTGTCCAGCCGCAAGCTTGGTTCGAACAGATGTATTGTATTGATCATCAGGCAACTTTTGTACTTCCAAGTTAATGTTCGGGAACTTCTCTTTGACTAGACGCGGCAAGGTCTCCAGCTCAAAATCCTCTCCCTCGGATGCCTTGTTTCCCGAAAGCATCATCGTCAACGTAATTGGCTTTCCTGACTCATCTGAACTCCCGTTATTGGTATCCGTACCGCTCCCCTCCTGGCTACTGGAGCTACATGCGCTCAGAAACATCATGAGCAGTACCAAAGTTAGGGACCACAGTCGTTTTCTTTTTTTCATCTTGTCATTCCCCCAATTCATGTTTATTCTTGCTTTGTGCACATTCTCATCATACGGTGGGCAAAAGTGCATTTGCTTTGGCTCGTATGGTGCACTATTTTTAGAATTGACAAATGGCGGGAGGAGCACGTATGATTCTGTTCAACATCAAAACTAAACTTTTTCTGGTCCTCGTCCTCGTATCAATCGTGCCAATTATCGTTGTTTCTGTCAGTTCCTATCGCAGTTACACGAAGCTGGTGAATGAGCAGACCTCTCTCGTGACGTCGACAACTATAGGCAATTCGGTCAAGAGCATGGAGGAAATTTTGCAGAACATCGACCGGATCTCTGTCACACTCCTTCAGCAGTCTTCCAATGCAACCGCTTACAGCACTGTGAGTGATGAACTAATCAAGTTGAACGGTACCAACGATCAATATGAAATCTTCATGATTCGCAGCAAATTGAAATTGATCTTTGAAAACATTCTGCTTGGTTACAATTACATCAATGGTTTGTACCTTTTCACACCTGATGGCAAATGGATAAGCTATGGCAGTAGCGGCACAGACCTACGCCTCGATTATGTCGCACTTCGCGATGAGTGGTATCTGGATACGATCCAGCGCAAAGGCGATTTGTATATTGGTGAAGTTGGCGTCAAACCTTACATCATTAACGCCAAGGAATCCATTGGCTTTTCCAGAGCCCTCTACGATCCCAACAACAACGAGTTCCTAGGCGTGTTTATGCTGGATTGCAGTATGAACATTTTTGACGGTCTAAAACGTAATCCGGCACCAAGCTTGTCCAATCTATATCTGGCGAACGACGCTGGCGAGATCCTGTACTCCAGCGACGGAAGTAGAGTTGGCACTCCTCTCTCCGATACTCTGGCTGCGGCAACGCATCAAGTCGGCAACAGTTCACAGTACAAATCAATCCAAGATAACATGATGACGGTAATCCAGAAAGTTCCCGGCCGCAATTGGAACGTGATTGCCAACATCTCTATGGATCGGCTGTATGAGGAGTACAACATCTCACAAAAGTTGCTGTTATACGTGGCCGTAAGCTGTGCCGTCATTTTCCTTCTACTTTCCTTTTTCTTGTCCAACCTGATCACCAAACCCATCATCGAATTGACCAAACTGATGCGCAAAACCAAATCTCATCGTTTTGTGACCATCAAGCCTCAAGTAACAAGGCAAGTCGACGAGATTGGAATCCTTTACCATGAGTTCAACAAAATGATGAAAGACATCGATACGCATATCCGAGAAAGTTACCAGAATAAAATCCTCATGCTGGACTCCCAGATGAAGGCATTGGAAGCACAGATCAACTCCCATTTCCTCTACAATACGCTGGAGTCGATTAATAGCATTGCCGAGATCGAAGAAGTTGAGAGTATTGTGGTGATGACCAAGTCACTCGGGGACATGTTCCGCTACAGCATCAAAACGGACAGCGAGCTGGTCGTGGTCAGCGAAGAACTTCAGCATGTAGAAAACTACATGGCCATCCAGCAGATTCGGTATGGTGACAAGTTCGCGTTCAACCTGAATGTGGACCCGGAAATTCGGAGTCGTCGCATGCTGAAACTTCTGTTGCAACCACTCGTGGAAAATGCCATCTATCACGGGTTGGAGAACAAACGTGGGAAGGGTACCGTTACCATTACCGGGTTGTTTCAGGGGGACAGCATCGTGTTCGAGATCTGGGACGATGGCGTGGGCATGTCCTCAACACAAGCGGAAGAACTTCGACAATTGCTCCAGCAGCCACCTGAATTCGTCGCCGTTGGTCAAAGGCATAAACAAAGCATCGGCATCAAAAACGTGCATTCACGAATTGCTTTGTATTACGGAGAGGGTTACGGCCTTTCGTTTCATACCGATTTGAATACAGGAACTCGAATTACACTCGAAATTCCGGCCAATTGGGAAAAGAGGTGACCAAGAGATGTACACGTATATCGTTGTGGACGATGAACCCTTGATCCGCAAAGGTTTGTTGAAAAAAATCGGGACTTTTGAGCACTCGCTTGAACTCTTAGGCGAAGCAGATAACGGGGCAGATGCCTTGGCTTTGATTGAATCGTTCAAGCCGGACATTATCTTTACGGACATGCGCATGCCCGAGGTAGACGGCAAGCTGCTGATCAGGACAGTATGCCAGCAATATCCGCGTATCAAGTTAATTGTCATTAGCGGGCATACCAATTTTGATTATATGCAGGAGGCAATCTCTGCGAAAGTTGTAAATTACCTGCTGAAGCCTTTTAGCCGGGATGAGATCCACGGTACGCTTCACCAAGCCATCCAAGCCATCGAACAGGAGCGCTCTCTTCAGCGGGAAGTCGTTCTAAGAGAAGTAGAAACGGAGCAGATGAAAAGGGATGCAGACATGCAAGCCTTCCTGAATTATGTGCTGGCTCCCCATTCATCCATCAAAACACCTGTGTTCCGCTCTGCTGAATTTGCCGCCATCATGGCATCTGACCAGTTCATTTTATTGACGATTTATGGTCCTCAACCGCTTACAGCACAGCAACTACCTACCTTTTCGAATGGCCTGTACATTCCTCATCCACAAACGGATCAAGTACTGTTTTTCCTGATGCATGATCTGGATTGCTCAGGCCAGCTTGATTTGCAGAAAATGGCGGAACAAACTGCGAGTATCATTTTGACCAAATCCGAAACTACGGATTGTTGTGTGGGGATCAGCTTGCCTCATACAGGCATTGGTGGGGTCCAAGAAGCTCATCATCAAACGATCCTTGCGTTGGACGAACGAGCCATTACCGATTTTGGCAAATGTTACGTATTTTCACGGGAGCAATTTCCTTTACATCAACTGAAGTGGGCTCGAACATATGAACTGTTATTTTTTATAGAGAGCGGGAATGTGCCGAAGGTGGAAGAGCTCATCACCGATTTCTTTGCTTTCTACATACGCCAGCCTGACGCTTTGCTTGCCCACCTGAAAGAGCAGTGCAGAGACATTATCACGGAAACCAAACGGCTGCTGAGTAACTATATCCAGAACGGAGGTAACAGTAGCGCCTCTTCCAGCTTGGAGGCCGTCCTGAACGTCTCGTTCGATATGGAGTGCATTAGGCATTACATGGTAAAGGTGCTGACGGGAACAGCTCTTCTGCTTAAGGAAGACAACCCCTACGCATCAGATCAAGTGATCGACAACGTCAGGACATATATCGATAATCACTATACCAAGGATTTAACGCTGGAATGGGTATCGTCCCTGTTCTACCTGAACCCGAGTTACCTCAGTCATTTATTTAAAGAAAAGACATCCGAGAACTTCACTGATTACGTAAACAGACTACGGATTAGGCAAGCCAAGCAACTCTTAACGAGCACAGACGATAAAATCTACCGGGTTGCCAAACAGTTGGGTTACGACAATCCAAAATATTTTTTTCGGGTGTTTAAAAAATTGACCGGTTGGACTCCAGAGGAATACCGAAAGCAACACAAATCCTTCACCGCAAACAACAAGGAACCAGGCCATGTATGATGGCCCAGTTCCTTGTTTTCGTTGTTCTGGTTCTTAGTGATCATTCGGCAGGTACTGGCCTTCTTCCATCAGCCCATATTCCTTGAAGCTCGCAAGTACTAAGATGGTCGATTTAACCAACATAACATACTCAATGAAAATTTTGTTTTTGCGGTAACACAAGCAAGGTCATGGGTCATTTCGATAACTACAACCAATATTCAACCGAGTAATTACCACAAGGCTTGTCCCTGGTTATTCAATCAAAAGGGCGTTCCAAAAGTCATCTTCCTGACTTATGGAACGCCCCACCCACTAAAATTACTTCATAAACATTCGATGTAATTGGGTTTTGTAAAATATATCAATTTACACAACAACGGAGAGGACAGAAATAACCTAAAGAAGCGAAGCGTGCGCCTTTATCACCGGATTTTACCCTTGGAAAGGGTCAATCAGAAAATCCGGGGATAACAGCGCTCGGAAGGTTATTCTGTCATCGCAGTGCCCCCGTGTAAACAACGCTCTTTACCCCACCCAACATTACATCGAATCCCTACCTAAACATCCCCCACAGCTTAATCAAATGAAACGTATTGTTCGGATCAATCTTCTGTGCAAGCACAAAAGCAACAAACTGCTCCTCCTGCGCCGGAGAGAAATTCTCATTCATAATGACAGCGGAAGACTTGACCAACCTTCTGACCTTGGCCTTATCTTGCAGATCAGACTTGGTCACGCCATCAATCAACTTTTTGATACGCTCTTTGACAGCGGGATTTTTCATCTTTAATTTGATCCGCTCCACCAGCTGCGGACTAATTCCATATTGTTGATAACCCAAAACGCATAGCACCTCCCAAAAGAATGAACTCACTTCTTATTCATATGTCGGGAGGGCTTGTACACTTGTCTTTTTTTACAAAGGTAATACGAAAAACCCGCTATCAAGGCAAGCTTTAGTCAATCAGATCACCCTTGAATACTTGCTGTTGCTGTAGGAAATCACGCAGAGGTGCATAGTCCATGGAGGTCCAGAAAGTCGCATCCTCAATTAAGTGGGTCACGTCATCTCTGGCCTGTTCCAGCACAGCAAAATCGGCAACCATATCGGCAAGACGGAACTCGGGTAGTCCGCTCTGTTTGGTACCAAAGAAATCACCCGGACCCCGGAGATCCAGGTCACGCCGGGATACCTCGAATCCATCCTCCGTTTCTGTCATGACCTTCATCCGTTCCTGTCCAACCTCCGTCTTGGGATCAGCAATGAGTACACAATAGGAAGCATGCGCACCACGACCGACCCGACCACGAAGCTGATGCAGCTGGGAGAGACCGAAGCGGTCCGCGTCCATAATGACCATCAACGTGGCATTTGGCACATCGACCCCAACCTCGACAACGGTGGTGGAGACAAGCAACTGAATATCATTGCTATAGAAGTCCCGCATCATCTCTTCTTTCTCCGCAGCCGTCATCCGTCCATGCAGCAGACCTACACGATATTTTGGAAAGTTCTGCTGCATCTGCACATGCAGATCAATGGCATTTTGCACATCCAGTTTCTCCGACTCTTCAATGAGCGGACAGATTAGATAGGCCTGACGTCCCTGATCCACTTCTCTCGAGATAAAACCGAGCACCCGCTCCATCATATCGTGTTTGACCCAATACGTGGAGATGGGAATCCGTCCTTTCGGACGCTCTGAGATCGTGGATACCTCAATATCCCCAAAAGCTGTAATGGCCAGTGTCCGCGGAATAGGCGTTGCCGTCATCGTTAACACATCCGGATTATAACCTTTGCGTCGTAAAACGCTGCGCTGGTTCACCCCGAAGCGATGCTGCTCGTCCGTCACCACAAGACCCAGATCACGGAAGAAAACATCTTCCTGAATCAGGGCGTGTGTACCCACCACGATATCAATCATGCCCATTTGCAACGAGGCGATCAGATCTTTACGTTTGCGTCCATTTACACTGCCCGTTAACAGCCCTACGGTTACCCCAAACGGTTCAAACAGCTTTTGCAGTGACCGCATATGCTGCTCCGCCAGAATCTCTGTAGGCACCATCAGAGCCCCTTGGAACCCAGATCGAACAGTCGTGTATAGTGCAATTGCCGCAATAACCGTTTTACCCGACCCTACATCACCCTGCAATAACCGATTCATTGCATAGGGCGAACGCATATCATGCAGAATTTCAAGCTCCACCCTTTTCTGAGCATCTGTCAATTCAAAAGGTAAACTGCGTACAAACTCACGAATCGTCGTATTATCCGTGGTATGCACTACACCATCCATGCGATTTCGGTTGAGCGCACGATACGCCTGCATTTTCAACTGGAACAGAAACAGCTCTTCATACACCATCCGCTGTCTGGCCTGCTGACCTTCCCGGTTGTCCTGTGGACGATGAATTCCAGCAATCGCCTGTTTACGAGGCATCAAGCTGTATTTCTTCATCAAGGACTGAGGCAGAATCTCAGGAATCATATCTCCGAATTGAATTAATCCCTGATTGATCGTTTTCCGCATCCATTGTTGCGTCAGTTTGCCGGTTACCGAATATACAGGTTGCAGTGTACCTGAGCGCCCATCGCCTTTATCGGGGAACTCCGAGTCAGTCACGGTCATCTGCATGCGTTTTTGTTCCCATTTTCCCGTAATCACAATCTCCCGATTGGGTGTAAGTTGTTCTTTGAGGAAATGGCGATTGAACCAGGTGGCTGTAATCATCCACTCTTCCGTCATGATCTTACAGGTAAGACGGGACTTTTTACCGTATCGTTGTAATACAGGAATACCCATCACCTGTCCCTGGACCGTAATCTTGTCCCCATCCTTCACTTCACTAAGTGAACGCAGACGATAATCCTCGTAACGGAACGGATAATATTCAAGCAGGTCTTTAACAGTAGAGATGCCAAAGGCGTGAAGCTCTCCCTCTTTGAGAGCACTCACGCCGTTAATTTGCTTAACTGATATTTCTTCCAATTTCATGTCTAATCCCTCATTCCGGAACAGGCCACATAAAGATCGCAATGACACCAGGTCCAACATGACTGCCTATTACGGCTCCAATATTGGTATAGATCACTTCATTCAGTGTAAAATGACCCCGCAGCTGCTCTGCACAAGCGATCGCTGATCCCGGGTCAGCGGTATGACCTACCGCCAGGTTCACCCGTTTGCCTGCAAGATCCTTCTGGAACAGCTCAATAATGCGTGCCATTGCTTTTTTATGACCTCTGACTTTCTCAACTGCGTAGATAACGCCTTCTTCATCAATAGACAGGATCGGCTTAATGTTAAGCAACGTTCCCAAGATGGCTGAAGCTTTGCCAATCCGACCGCCCTTTTGCAGATACTCCAGAGTATCTACAAGAAAGAACAACTTGCGAGATTTTTGCATCCCTTCAATAGCAGCAGCGATTTCGACTGCTGACTTGCCCTGTTCGGCAAGTTCAGCAGCCTGTACCACCATTAGACCATATCCATAAGATGCTGACTTCGAATCCAGCACGGTGATGTCACCCTCACGCTCCAGCAAAGACTTGCCAAGCATGGCCGATTGATAGGTACCACTCATGCCGGATGACAGGTGGATCGATACAATCGGACGTTCCGGGTTCTCATCAAGAAGTGATTGGTACACATTCATGAAATCGGTTGGAGATGGCTGTGAAGTTGTTGGCAACACAGATACCTTCTTCAACTTTTCGTAGAACTGTTCCGAAGTCAGATCAACGCCATCTGCATAGGTCTCTTCACCGAACAGAACACGTAGCGGAACAATATGAATCCCGTATTTGCGAATGAGTTCTTCGGGAATATCTGCCGTACTGTCTGTTACTATCGTAACCTTGTGGCTCATGACTCTCCTCCTCTTCGCTAGAGTGCTATAAGTACATGTTCAAAAAGTCAACTAGAGACTTTTTGAACAACCTTTATTAGGACTCTACGGAGAACAAATAATAATACACAGGCTGTCCTCCAAGATGTACCTCTACCTCAGCATCAGGATACTGTACTTCAAGCCATGCAGCGAGGGCAGCAGTAACCTCAGGGTCAGCTTCGTCCCCTTCAAGGATTGTCACCACTTCATCTCCACTCTCCATCATCTGTTTGAGCAGACCTTCACATGCTTGAAGCATGGTTTCATCCGTCGCTACAATTTTGGAGTTATGAATACCGATATAGTGCCCCGCCTTAATATCTAATTCATCATATTGCGTATCACGAACCGCATGAGTCACTTGACCGGACTGTACCCGGCTGATGGCCTCCAACATTTGGTCACGGTTTGTTTCCGCAGACTCATCTTCTTGGAAAGCAAAAGCAGCAGCCATTCCCTGTGGAATGGTCTTGCTTGGAATAACCGTAATCCGGCGCTCATCTTCAAGCAATTCACGAGCCTGCTCGGCAGCCAGTACAATATTCGAGTTATTCGGGAGTATAAATACCTGCTCCGCAGCAATGGAACGAACGGCTTTTACAAAATCCTCAGTACTCGGATTCATCGTCTGTCCACCGGACAGAACAACATCAACGCCAAGACTTTGGAAAATCTCTGCAATACCGTCACCGGAGGATACCGCAATAAAACCATACGGTGCCATCTCATCTGCAGGAAGCACAGCCTCTTCCATACTGCGCGCTGCCTCAGGTGGAATCTCTGCAAACAATTCAGGTGATGGAGCAATGTCCATGCCTGCTGTCAGGAGATCCCGATGCTGTTCACGCATATTGAGAATATGAATCTGTGTAATCTCACCATAATGCAGCGCCAGGTTTAATACATCGCCTGGTGTCTTGGAATGGACATGAACTTTGATGACTTCATCATCGGCAATGATGATGATCGAATCCCCATTAACTGACAACGCTTTCCGGAATGCTTCGTCATCAAATGCCACTCCTGCGTTCTCTCCAAGCTCACGATTAATGAAGAATTCCATATCATACAGGAATTCAATATCTTCCGTTTCCAGTCTCGCCTGAGCAGACAATGGCATCTCCGGTGCAATCACCTGCTGTGCAGGCTTCTTGATATCCACTGCTGTCGGTGCAGCCGGTTTCAAAGCAGATGCTGCCACGGATGGGGTTACTTCTTTGTTCAGTGAAGTACGACTCCCTCCGTCACTTTGCAGCAATACTTCCATAAAGCCCTCGTAGATATATACAAGCCCCTGACCACCTGAATCCACAACACCAACCTGTTTTAGTACAGGCAGTAATTCCGGAGTCATTGCCAGTGCTTCTTTTGCTTTTAACAAAACTTCATTCATTAATTCAGTAATATCATTCGTCCGTCTTGCATAGTAGTTGGCATGTTTCGCCGCTTCCTTGGCTACGGTAAGAATGGTCCCTTCAACGGGCTTTACGACTGCTTTGTAAGCTGCGTCAACACCGTTCTGCAGGGCTGCTGCAAATTGGAGCGTATTCAGTTCCTCATAGGGAGCAGCTGAACGACTAAAACCACGGAACAATTGTGACAGAATAACTCCTGAATTCCCCCGTGCGCCCATAAGCAGGCCTTTCGATAGAATACCGGCAGCTTCGCCGATGGAGGCAGAACTTTTTCTTTTAATCTCTGCGACTCCTGCACTCATTGTCAAATTCATGTTCGTTCCCGTGTCACCATCCGGCACAGGGAAAACATTCAGGGAATTGACGTGCTCTGCATGCTGTCCAAGTTGTTCCGCTCCGGCAAGTACCATTGCGGTGAAATCTGTTCCATTTAAAGAACGTATACTCAAGTGAGAATTCCCCTTCCTAGCTTGATACACGAACACCTTGCACCAAGATGTGTCTGGTCTGTTCATGCGCTAACGCGGACTGCGTTATTCTTCGTCCATACCTTGTCCGGCACAGGCATACAATACAACATGTCAGCCGGATTAACGGTCTGGGCGGCCGGGCTACCAATATCCTGAACTCTCTGCACCCCTAACTTCGGGGCATACGGATATGCACCGGTATCAAGAGCCGGCATGAATGCCGCATGGAGACTGGTGCCAATGATGGAATGCCGCAGCTCACAGCGTTGCCAAAAAGCAGACCACCGACCTCTAAGTACGGTTTATTCTCCGACTTCCTCGCGGCAACAGCCTGTTCACCACTGTATTATGGACTACTCAACATTGTACTATATTAGACAGGAGAAATAAATAAAGTTTTTGGATCAGTTGACGAAGCTTTTTTAATTATGATATTATATTCAAGTATTGTTTTATGCAGGTTAAGTAATGGAAATGATCCGGTTCATGCCGGCTTAAACAACGCCATTAGCTACTGAAACCTGATCTTTATGATCAGGAAGAACAATTTAGTCCTTATGGAATGACTTTTCGTTTCTGAAGGCAACTGGTTATTTTAGGATAGGAGGTGTAATCTATGTCTCGCAAATGTTATGTGACAGGTAAGAAACCGGGCACCGGTAACCACGTATCCCACGCTAACAACCGTAACCGTCGTACTTGGGGCGTAAACGTTCAGAAGGTCCGCATTCTCGTTGACGGCAAACCAAAACGTGTATACGTAAGCACCCGTGCACTGAAAGCCGGTAAAGTGACTCGCGTATAATCACGCAAAGCTACTATAAATCGGGTAAGCAAAAAGCACCTTGTTCCTTGCAGGTGCTTTTTTGGTATTCAAAAAAGGGATTCTTGAATACGCTCATTAACATGTGAATGGCCGCCGCATGGCGCTTCGCAGGTACGAATTCCAGATAAGCCTGAGCCAAAGCGGCGGTATTCCCTGTTACCTTATCAATCGGATCAGTGCTTTTGAAACGTATTAAGAATCGCCTTTACAAACCCTCCCAAAAACTTCGGCAGTTTGAATGTGTAAAATTTCATAATTCACCCTCCCCATCATGCTCATGCGTCCGCCGTATCCTATGCTTCAGGCCTTCTTTACCTCAAACACGACAAAAAAGGCTACATGAGAAACCTGCTCATGTAACCATATTTATGCGGAACCTTCGATCCCTATTCCACAATGACAAGCCCGAAGATCAGGTCATTTACGTTTGGACAGGAATATATTGATAGGCAGCGATCATGAAAACACTCAGTAAATAATACAGTATGCCGAAAATGACAAAAGTAACCCGATGTCCCGTACGATCAAATTTGCGGAAATACATAATAACAACGCCTACCCCGATTAATGACGTAATAGCATTAAACGGGGATTGAATAACCGCAAACAAAGCAAGCACAAGTCCCGTCACGAGACTCGCAGCCATCGTCCACAGTGTCTCCTTGAGGTTCATAGATCAGCCTCCGTAGCTACGGCGTATTTCAGTAATCGCAGCAGCACGATCCTCACGGCCAAATACGGCACTCCCAGCAACGAGCACATCTGCTCCAGCTTCCACCACAAGCGGGGCTGTATCGGCAGCAATTCCGCCATCTACTTCGATATGTACATCATGGCGTCCCTTTTCGTTTAACCAGGTACGAATCTGCTTGATTTTGTTCATGGTACCCGAGATAAATGCCTGTCCGCCAAAGCCAGGATTGACCGTCATGACAAGAACCATGTCCACATCATCCAGAACTTCGAGAATGGCAGATGCTGGCGTTCCTGGATTAAGGGCAACTCCTGCCTTCACTCCTTGCTCCTTAATTAGATGAATAACGCGGTGCAAATGCACACAAGCCTCAGCATGAACGGTAATTACCGCTGCACCCGCTTTGGCAAATTCCTCAACATAACGCTCCGGATTCTCAATCATCAAATGCACATCGAGCGGCAAGCTTGTATGTGGAGCGATTGCCTTCACAATCGCAGGTCCAAGCGTAATATTAGGGACGAAATGACCGTCCATAACGTCAACATGAATCCAGTCTCCTCCTGCAGCTTGAGCTTCTGCAACTTCCGCACCAAGGCGGGCAAAATCAGCTGATAATATCGATGGGGCAATTTTAATCATGTTAATACCTCCGCTTCTTATCTTTCATTTCGTTCAGGAACAGCACATAGTGCTGATATCGGCTTTCGGAGATCAAACCTTCCTCCTTGGCCGCAAGCACACGACAGCCTGGTTCATGTGTATGGGTACAACCTCGGAATTTGCACTGATCTGCAAACTGGGCGAATTCGCGGAAACAAGTGGAGAGTTCCTCCACACCGATCTCCAGAAAGTCCAGTTGGCTGAATCCTGGCGTATCTGCAACAAATCCACCATTATCCAACGGAATAAGCTCCACGTGCCTGGTGGTGTGTTTCCCTCGTCCTAGACGCATGCTGATCGCATTTGTCTCCAGCGTCAGGCCCGGCATCAATGCATTTAACATCGAAGACTTGCCTACACCGGATTGTCCGGAGAATACGCTGATCTTACCAGCCAGACGGTCTCTGAGCAATTCACTGCCTTCACCGGTACGTGAACTTGTGGAGATCACTTCATAACCAACCTGCTCATACAATGCTTTCACTTCAGCAACAGTGTCTTTGGCTGGATCAGCCAAATCAAGTTTGGTCAACACAATGAGTGCATCCAGCCCCGCCTGCTCGATATGAACAAGGAACTTGTCCAACAGGTTCAGGTTCATATCCGGTTCCTTCACAGAAAACACGAGAACAGCCAAACTTACATTGGCTACAGGAGGACGGATAAGTTCCGTCTCACGCTTCCGAATTTCATCAACCGTTCCTTCTCCGTTCTCAGTCAACATGTAGCTGACGCGATCACCTACAAGCGGTGATGTTCCCCGCTTTCTGAAGATACCTCTGGCTCGACATTGAACGGCGGAACCTTCAACCGAAGGAACCCCGTTGTCTTCCACTGGCATGACATAATAGTAACCGCTTAGCGCTTTAACGATGATACCTTCTGGCATAGCTCCGACGCCCTCCTTTAGATGGTGGTACATTTACTCCAGACGCCAGCATAAGCCGCCCTTATGGACGGCTTGATGCGTTAATGACTTCCTTTTTCTTCTCTTTTTCCTTGCCGTGCCCCTTACCATTATTCATGGCAGAAGTGTCCTCATCTACGCTTTCACCCTCACCGTCTGCCGGTGTGGACTCAGGTTCACCTTCCTGATTGGAATCAACACTTCCCTCATCAACGCTACCTTCACCTGGATCAGGCTCATTTTCTGGCGGCGTCTCAGTGCTTTGTTCCGGGTCAATGGAAGGTACGTTTACTGTTCCGTTTTTGGCTTCACTGTAGGAGACAAGATACGTATCCAGGAACTGTCCATCACGATAGACGGACACAGCCCCATTTTCATTTGGAGCGAGTACAAGTGGAATGGTCAAGATCTGGGTTGAGTTCACGGTGCGAGTTCCCCATTCCTGATTCTTGCCACGTGCATCTTCATATGTGATACGGATTTTACTGTTTTTGCCCTCTTCTTTGGGTGATACATTGATATCAAAAGGATATTGCAGCGCTTCAGGTGGATACCCTGTGCTGATAAAGATTGTAATCTTATCGCCAGGACTCACATCTGCGCCCGCTTCCACAGGCCATTGCTGCGTCACTTTGCCCTTTTCTACCGTATAACTTTGTTCTTCCTGTACCTGAGCAAGCTCAAGTCCAGCAGATTTAAGTTTTTCTTCGGCTTCACTGCGGGTAAGATTTTTCAGATCAGGCATTTTGACCGTTTCAGTGCCTTTACTTACGGTTAACTCAATCTGAACTGTCTCTGGATCAAATTCCTCATTGACACCCGGTGTCTGGGAAATAACAGAACCTGAAGCCACATCATTGGAGAACTCGTCTTTCCGCTGAATCTGATCTTCCTTAATGCCAAGCGCAGTCAACTTCTTGACAGCCTCATCATAAGTTACTTGTTTGACATCAATCATCTTTAAAAGTTCTTTTTCTGCACCAACACTGATCTGGACCTCGGAACCTTCTTTGACAACATCGCCTTCTTTTCTGCTCTGTTCATAGACGATACCGGGTTCGACACCTTCCTGATACAAACGGATGACCTCATCACTGACGACGAGTCCTTTCTCCTCAAGCATTTCCCGAGCTTTTTCTTCCGTCTGGGTGATCACGTTAGGCACGGTTACTTCAGGTACAACCAGCATACCCTTGACATACCATACAACGCCCACCATGGCGATTAGAATAAGAACGGTTAATGAGATGAGTAGAGCTGGCTTCTTCCAACTCTTCGATTTTGCCTTACCCTTGCCAGTTTCTTCGTTAGACTCCATCACTGGCACCGCACCCGTCGATGTAACTCCGCGCGGTTCAGGCTTGATGGCTGGCATAACGCGAGTCTGATCTATATCATCCTCATCCGGAAAATCAATCTTCGTTTCATTACGTCTCTCCGGCATCAGGCAAGTTTCCAGATCGGTCTGCATTTCTTTGGCCGACTGATAACGTTCCTGCGGATTTTTACGCATGGATTTTAAGATGACATTTTCTACACTTTGCGGAATCAATGGATTGAATTTGCGTGGTTCATCGAACTCTTCCTGCAAATGCTTCAATGCCACACTGATTGGACTTTCACCCAGAAACGGAAGTTGCCCGGTAAGCATCTGGTAAAGTACGATCCCAAGAGAATATAAGTCCGATTTTTCACCAGTAACGATGCCTTTGGCATGCTCCGGTGAGAAATAATGTACAGAACCAACTACAGAACCCGTCTGCGTAATCGTTGTAGATGTAACGGCACGGGCAATCCCGAAATCCGTTACTTTCACGCGGCCATTCCGGCCAATTAATATATTGTGGGGTTTGATATCCCGATGAATGATTTGATTATGATGTGCATGATCAAGAGCATCTGCAATCTGGGAAGCGATTCGCACCGATTCGTCCACCTGCAGAGGGGCGCGTTCTTTAATAATTTCATTCAAGTTTTTGCCTTCCACGTACTCCATGACAATATAATGAACGTCATCTTCCTGCCCCACGTCATAAATGCTAACTACATTCGGATGAGACAGCGATGCTGCCGACTGTGCTTCCCTGCGGAAACGGCGAATAAACTCTTCGTCATGCACAAACTGTTGTCTAAGGACTTTGATCGCTACATTCCGGTTCAACAGAAGATCCTGGGCTTTGTACACAAGAGCCATGCCGCCACCGCCGACACGCTCAATCACTTCATAGCGTCCGCCTAGTTGGTGCCCAATCATGACTCACACCCCGTTTCCGTATCCACGGAACCTTCCCTCTGCAACTCGAACAAAGCAAGCGTGATGTTGTCGTCTCCCCCAGCAAGTAAAGCCAACTGAAGCAGTCGGTCTGCACGATCTTCCAATGCCAGTTCCAGATTGCCGGCAACCTGAATAATCTGCTCATTGCTGACCAGGTTACTGAGACCATCACTGCACAGTAGAAGAACTTCGCCTTCCTCCAGCTTGACGGTATCCAGATCTACCTTCACCTCGGCATCTGTTCCAAGCGCACGAGTTAGTACGTTGCGACGTGGATGATGGGACACATCCTCTTTGCTAATCTGACCATTTTTGAACAATTCATTCACCAGTGTATGGTCCTCGGTTAGCTGGATCACAGCTTTGTTCGCAATTTTGTAGGCTCTGCTATCACCGATGTGTCCAATAACACCTTCCGTATCGTTCAATAAAGCCGCAACCACCGTTGTTCCCATGTTGTGATACTTGTCATCTGTTGATGCCGTGCGGAAGATAACTTCGTTGGCATGCAAAATAGCATCGCTGAGAGCCGCAGACAGAGACGCATGTGACAGACCTGGTTCCAGTGTTCCCAGATCTTTCACCAACGTCTCTACTGCCAAGCGGCTTGCCGTATCCCCTGCAAGATGTCCACCCATGCCATCGGCAACAATACCCAGAATATATCCTGTATCGAGATTACGAATCCAGGCTGAATCTTCATTCACCGAACGCACTCGTCCGATATGGCTCACATGAACTGTTTTGATCAAAACGTTCTCACCTCAACTCCATATGCTTTGCACGAAGCTGACCGCAAGCGGCAGCAATATCATGTCCCTGTTCACGACGAATGGTTACATTAACACCCTGTTCCGAGAGAATCTTCTGAAAATTGAAAATGTCGCTTCTCGATGTTCTTACATATTTGCGTTCAGGTACATGGTTAACCGGAATCAGATTCACGTGGCACAACATGTTCTTAAGCACACTTGCCAGTTCTGCTGCATGCTCTGGCTGGTCGTTTACCCCACCAATAAGTGCATACTCGAACGTAATTCTCCGACCTGTTTTGGCCAGATAATAACGAAGGGACTCCATCACGTCTTCAAAAGGAAAACGACGGTTAACCGGCATCAATTTCGAACGCAGTGCATCATTTGGTGCATGGATCGAAATGGCGAGGTTAATCTGTGTATCTTCATCTGCAAACTTGTAGATGTTCGGAACGATTCCGCTCGTGGATACCGTGATGTGACGCTGACCGATGTTCAGCCCTTTTTCATGAATCATAATGCGCAGGAAAGTCATCGTAGCTTCATAGTTTTCGAAAGGTTCACCCGAACCCATGATTACGATGCTGCTGACACGCTCGCCCCGTTCATCCAGAATTTTCTGAGCCTGCACAACCTGGGCAACAATCTCCCCAGCCGTAAGGTTACGCTTGAGTCCACCCAATGTGGATGCACAGAACGTACAACCAATACGACAACCAACCTGTGTGGTTACACAGATGCTGTTCCCGTAGTTATGCTTCATAATTACTGTCTCAATGGCATGATCATCATGAAGACCAAAGAGGAATTTAACCGTTCCATCCTTGGATTCAAACTTGGTAATTTCCTTAAGCGTTACGAATTCAAATTGCTCTGTCAGTTTTTCACGCAATGGCTTGGACAGATTGGTCATTTCACTGAAATCATTCACGCGTTTTACATAAATCCAGTCAAAGATTTGGCCACCGCGAAACGCCGGCTCCCCATTCTCAACAGCCCATTGCTGCAGTTGTTCCAGAGAATAATCATATATAAAAGGTTTCATTTTGTTGTCAACACCTATTCCTTCTTTTCTTTTCGTTGGCTTCCTTCTTTTCGTTCCATTCGTCCTATTCTATCACAAAGACCACGTTACATCCATGTATACCCTTGATATCTGTACTTCATGCATTATAACATCTCAATGCCGCCATCGCACCCTGTCATCACATTCTCTGACAATTATATCGAAGTCCCATCACAAAGAAATCCGCCGAAGTTCCCCTCGGCGGTCATACTTCCGTGCTCTATTAAACTGTTATTCCACTGTTTTTGTCAACCGTGCGATGAAAAATCCGTCACTGTGAGCGTATTGTGGCAAAATCTGAATACCACCGTTCACAACCTTCAAGTTCGCTGTCTCCGATTCAGACCAGACGGATGCTTCTGCTGGGCTGTATTCCGGATGTCGATTCAAGAAGTCTGCAACCATATCCTCATTCTCAGCAGGCTCAATCGTACACGTGCTATACACCAGAATACCACCTGGTTTTAACAACGGCGCAACATGATCAAGCAATTCACGCTGCAAGCCTGCGATATCTTCGATATCTTTTACGGTTTTGGTCCATTTCACATCAGGCTTGCGGCGAATAACACCCAGACCTGAACATGGTGCATCCAGCAAAATGCGGTCAAACGACGCTTCCGGATACCGTTCATTCAGGTCTAGCGCATCTCCAGTTACAGCATCGATACAAGTCAGACCGAGACGCTCCGCCTGATCCAGGATCAGCTGGCGCTTGTGAGCATGTACATCATTCGCGACAATACGACCGCGATCCTGCATTTTCTCAGCCATGTGAGCTGTTTTACCACCTGGAGCTGCGCAACAATCCAATACAAGTTGGTCTACTTCTGGCGCAACTGCTTCAGCGACAAGCATGGAACTTTCGTCCTGTACAGAGAACAACCCGTCCCGATACCAGGACGTTAGAGCCATGTTTCCGCCACTACGTACAAGAATTCCATCGGAACTCAGCTGAGAAGCTTCAACGACTGCACCTGTACTGGTCATCTCATGCATCAGTTTCTCCCGTGTGGTCATTGTTGTGTTGACCCGGACACTCACCGCTGGCGGCTCATTATTCGCACGACAGATCGCCTCCGCTGTCTCTTCGCCGTACTGGGCAATCCAGCGTTCAACCATCCATAACGGGTGGGAATGCTCCAGTGAAATACGTTCTGCAGCGGGCAGATGTTCTGGAATACGAAGTTCATCCCGATTGCGGATCATATTGCGGAGCACTCCATTCACCATACCCGAGATTCCCTGATGGCCCAGTTTCTTCGCCAGATTAACCGCTTCGCTCACCACGGCATGCTCCGGAATACGATCCAGGTATATCATCTGATAGACGCTGATTCGCAGCAGGCTACGAACCCATGGTTGCAGTTTGGATACTCCTTTGGCGACGTAACGTTCCAGAAAATAATCAAGTGTATTCAATCTGGCGATTGTTCCATACACCAATTCGGTAGCTAGTCCAGCATCTGCGGGGCTTAAATCCGCCTCTTTCAGACGGCGGTTCAACTCCAGATTACTGTATGCTCCATCTTGCTCAACAGCACTCAGAACCTTGACTGCCAATGTACGAGCAGATGTTTTGGGTTGCTGGGAGCGCGATGCACCACCCGATTTACCCGAATTCGGACGACGGTTTCCTTCACGTCCGGATGAATTCCCATTAGCTTGCTGGCCTTTTCCTGACGAACGACCTGGTATATTACCGCTCATCGCAGCACCGTTCCAGGTTTCAGTGTACCACCACGAGCAAAGTCAGCGGCCTGCATCACCTTTTTACCTGCTGGCTGCACTTCAGTCAACCAGAGAGACCCATTACCTGTGCGGACTTCAATCCCTGCCTTATTCAATTGCAGCACCGTTCCCGGCTCTGCTTGTCCAGCATCCGAAGAAGTTTCCAGGTCCACGTGATTGGGGTTAGACGCAGCCCAAATTTTAAAGACTTGATCATCCCACATCGTAAATGCACCGGAGAACGGCACAAGACCACGAATCTGATTGAACAGTTCACGTGAAGTACGACTCCAGTCCATTTTCTCGTCATCCCGAGTCAGATTGCGAGCATATGAAGCCTCGGCATCATCCTGAGGGACCGCTGTTGTCTCGCCTGCAATCAATCGTGGCATTTCTGCCTGAAGCAGTTTGGAACCAGCCTCACTTAATTTATCAAACATCGATCCTGATGTATCTTCATCCGTAATTGGCAGTTCCACACGCGAGATCATATCTCCGGTGTCCAGGCCTTCAGCCATATACATCAATGTGACTCCTGTCACGGATTCCCCGTTAATAATGGAACGTTGAATCGGTGCTCCTCCCCGATATTTCGGTAAAAGAGAGCCATGCACGTTCACACAACCGCGAACAGGCATATCCAGCACGGCTTTGGGCAGAATCTGTCCAAAGGCCGCGGTTACGATCAGATCCGGCTTCCATTCAGCCAAGCGGGCTACCGCTTCCGGATCACGCAATTTAACAGGTTGAAACACCGGCAGACCGTGGCGTTCTGCCGCGGCCTTAACCGGTGTTGGCGTAAGTACTTTTTTGCGTCCCTGTGGTTTATCAGGCTGAGTCACCACACCCACCACATTGTATCCCTCTGCCATCAGCATATCGAGAGAAGGAACTGCAAATTCAGGTGTTCCCATAAAAACAATATTCAAATCGATCACTCCTTAATTACGACGCGGTCCCGTTTGATCGGCTGCAATTTCATACACTTTCTCGGCGACATCCGTAAAGAGTACGCCATCCAGATGATCAATCTCATGCTGGAATGCACGGGACAGCAAGCCACTACCCGTAATAATCAGCTCTTTACCTTCACGATCCAGACCTTTAACTGTAACGGTCTCGAAACGGCGAACATCACCATTAATTCCAGGGATACTCAGACAACCTTCAGGTCCAAATTGTTCTCCCTCACTTGCAATGATCTCCGGGTTAATCATCTTGATCAGCCCTTGCTCATCACCTGCGTCGATAACAATCAGACGTTTCAAAATACCGACCTGTGGCGCAGCAAGACCCACACCTTCCGCATCGTACATGGTATCAGCCATATCATCCAGCAATTTTTGTACATTTGGTGTAATTTTGGTTACTTCTTTGGCTCTCTTGTGGAGCACCTCATCTGGTTCTTGCACGATAATGCGAATCGACATGTTGTAAGCACCTTCCTAATCCTCATCATAATTTCAGGACGATATCTGTATTTTTGGGGTATTCATTTTAATCTATGTTTATACCGCTTGTTTACATCCGCATTGCTGCAAAATGCTTACATTAACATTTGCGGGTCTACATCCAGACTAATAAGCAATTTTTGCGCCTGAACATCATCGTCCATGCGCCGGGCCGTAGCCAGAGCGAGTCCTATGGCGTCTACATCCCCCCGCCATTTTATCATACATTGGAATCTGTATCTATTCTTGATCCGAGGAATCGGAGACGCTACCGGCCCCAGTACATCAAAGGCATCATTGCTGAATCGATCCAGACTGCCGAGCCATCCAGCCGCATTAGCCTTCTCTTTCAGTATTCGCGTATAGTTCTCGGCAAGACGAATCAATACCGGAAGTTGCTCATGCGAAAAGGTCACCAGAATCAGGCGACAGTATGGCGGATATTGCAAATTGCGACGGTGCAGCAATTCCTCACGTACAAACGACACATAGTCATGCTGACTCGCATGGCCAATGGAGTAGTGTTCCGGCGTATAGGACTGAACAAACACCTCACCAGGCAATTGGTGCCGACCCGCTCGGCCAGCTACCTGTGTTAGCAACTGAAACGTTTTTTCCGCAGCACGGAAATCAGGTAAATTCAACGCTGAGTCCGCTGTTATCACGCCAACCAGGGTTACATCCGGGAAATCAAGACCCTTCGCAACCATCTGGGTGCCCAGCAATACATCCGCCTTTTTCTCACGAAACTGTTTCAGTAGCTTCTCGTGAGCCCCTTTTTCCGTTGTTGTATCCACATCCATCCGAATGACCCGAATACCCGGGAAGAGCTTGGCAAGCTCTTCCTCGACTCGCTGTGTACCTGTACCAAAGTATCGAATATGCTCACTTCCACAGTCCGGACACACTTCCGGAGCCGCTTCCGCATACCCGCAGTAATGACAACGGAGATTATTCGAGCGCTGATGATACGTCAATGAAATATCACATTCAGGACAACCTGCCACATATCCACAACTTCGGCACATAACAAAGGTCGAATATCCACGGCGATTCAGCAGAAGCACCGTCTGTTCACCACGCTCCAAGCGTTCCTCCAGCCCTTTGTGCAAAGCCCTGCTGAACATGGAGCGGTTGCCATCCTTCAACTCTTCACGCATATCAACGATCCGCACTTCAGGCAGCTTGTTACCCAGTGCTCGCGTTGGCATCTCCAGTAAGAGTGGTGCAAAATCATCATTACTCTGCGAGCGTGCAGCGTAATAACTTTCCAGCGAAGGTGTCGCTGAACCCAGAACAACCACCGCCTGATGCTGCTGTGCTCTTTTTACCGCTACATCACGAGCATGATATTTCGGAGTTTCCTCCTGTTTGTAGGAAGTCTCGTGTTCTTCATCCATAATAATCAACCCAAGCCGACTGAATGGAGCAAATACAGCTGAACGCGCCCCAATTGCAACCTTCACCTGACCCTCACGAATCTTGCGCCATTCATCATAACGTTCACCGCCAGACAGACGACTGTGCATAACAGCAACTTGGTCTCCAAATCGCCCTTTAAAACGTTCTACCATCTGTGGTGTGAGTGCAATCTCGGGCACCAGTACGATAGCCTGCCGATCCTGTTCGATGCATTGTTGAATGGTTTGAAGATAGACTTCCGTCTTGCCACTTCCCGTAACACCATGTAACAAAAATACCCCATGACGTTGTTCCTGCAATCGGCCATTGATATTGTCGTAGACAAGTTTTTGCTCATCAGTCAGAACCAGCGGTTCAGTCGCTTTAAACTTCCTGCCCTGGTAAGGGTCACGAAAGACCTCAACGTCCTCGGTGACGATTAATCCCTTTTCCTCAAGCCCTTTAATCGTTGCGGCCGATACCTGTAGTGTAGATAACACTTCTTTCATCGGCATGGGCAGCAGTTCTTTCATTTCCAGCAAAAAAGCCAGAATCTCCTTCTGCCGCTGTGCTTTCGCCGGGAATGAAGCAAGTGCTTCCTGAGCAGCAGCAATATCTACAGCCAGATCAACGGACTTCATCGTTTTTTTATTTAACTTGTCCTTGATGGCCTGACTTTCCAGCAGTACACCACCAAGCAATAATTTCTTAATTAGTGCAGCATGATTGGGATATTTTCGACTCAGTTGTTGCAGCGGTACCTGACCCCGACTTTTGACAAAACGGATGATATCCTGCTGTACTTTCTCAGTCGTAGACTCTTCTCCCCAAACAAATAACACCTCATCATCCGGTTGTGCACCCGCCATCTGTCCATCAAGTGCATCTCCCAGCGAGATGTATCGCTCTGCTTTACCTTTCAATGCCGTCGGCACCATGACCTGTAATGACAAAATCCGGTTACTGGCATAACGTCCACTCATCCATTCGGCCAACTCAACCAAATCCTTTGACAACGGGGGAACAATGTCCAGTAACTCCTGAATCTGCTTAAGCTTGAATGTTTCCTCTCCGGTACGCGGCACAAGATCAATCACGAATCCCTGCACCGTCCGATGACCAAAAGGCACACCCACCCGGCTGCCAATCTCGATCCATTCTCTCATCGATTCAGGTACCAGGTAATCAAACGGCCGATCTGTTTCCTTCACGGGAACATCGACTATGACCTTGGCAATCTCCATATCCTAATTCCTCCCGGCAATGCGCTCCGCCGCAATCTGGAGCAACCGATGAGCCACATCGTCCTTGGCCATCACTGGAAGCTCCTCCACCAAACCTTCCCGGTCATAGATATGTACCGCGTTGGTGTCTGTTCCAAATCCTGCACCCGTGCGGGTTACATCATTGGCTACGATCAGATCACAGTTTTTCCGTTCCAATTTCTCACGTGCATACATCTCAACTGACTGAGTCTCCGCAGCAAAACCAATCAAAAACTGATGGGTTTTCTGTTTGCCCAGTGTTTCAAGAATATCTATATTTTTAATAAGTTCGAGCGACAGCGTGTCGCCTTTCTTCTTGATCTTCTCGGTGTAAACTTCCTTTGGACGATAATCGGCAACTGCCGCCGCCTTAACCACGATATCAGCATCGTCCCACTCGCGTGTTACCGCTTCATACATATCCTGTGCAGACTGTACAGGGATCAACTCCACGTTCTCCGGTGGCTTGGCTTGGGTACTGCCCATAACCAATTTCACATCTGCCCCCAGATCACGCGCAGCTGCGGCTATGGCAAATCCCATTTTTCCAGATGAATCGTTCGTAATGTATCGTACTGGGTCAATACGCTCAATCGTACCTCCAGCCGTAACGACAACCTTCTTACCTTGTAACAGTGAAGCTTGTCCTTGCCGGGCACGGTCTGCAGACTCGCGCTGTTCGAAGAAACGTTCCACCACATCCACAATGCTCTCCGGTTCTTCCAGACGTCCCTTGCCCACATATCCACACGCAAGCAAACCTTCACCCGGTTCAATCATCATGGCGCCCCGTTCAACAAGCAGGTTCATATTATGCTTTACAGCTGGATGATCATACATATGTACATTCATCGCTGGTGCAATCATGACAGGGGCTGTCGTCGCAAGAAGAGTTGTTGAGAGCATATCATCTGCCATGCCATGCGCCATCTTGGCAATCACATTGGCTGTTGCCGGAGCAACCAGAACAAGATCAGCCAGATCGGCCAGATGAATATGAGATACGACTGCTGGCTCACGCTCATCAAATGTATCGGTGTATACGGTGTTTCGGGTCAACGTTTGCAGCGTCAATTCGGTAATAAACTGTGTAGCGGAAGCTGTCATAATCACATGAACATCCGCTCCCTTTTGCACCAGTCTGCTGCATAATGTTGCCGCTTTGTAAGCGGCTATGCCGCCAGTCACACCAAGCACGATTTTTTTACCGTTCAACATGTTTATTTCCCCCGATATTTATACGACGTCTAGGGCGCGTCTGAAAACTCCGAAGGAAGCAGATTTTCCCGAATTTTCGTTCCAAGCAAGGAAGTTTTCCGCAGGCGTGCCGGGGCACGTCAAGGGAAAGTGACGCAGCAGGGGGCGAAAAGGCGGTAAAAGATGCACTTCAGCGAGTTTTGAGACACGTCCTAAGTAAGATTCCGTTAAAATATGCTTATTCGTAAAAAAATAACAACCTCGCGGTTGTCAATTAATCCGGCTTACGCCGTATGCAGTTGAAGAGCAGCCGCAGGCGGCTTACTCTTCTTCTTCGTCCTGTCCTTTGATGACAACGAGCAGGTCTCCATAGATTTCTTCCAGTGCAACGCCAACTTGTTTATGGGATCTCGCACCTCTTAAATCCGTTTTTTCACCTTCACGTAGCTGTCTAGCCCGGCGGGAAGCAGCAACAACAAGGGAATACTTGCTGTCGACTTTGTTCATCATTTCATCAATAGAAGGATACAGCATATTAACAAACACCTCTTCGCATTAGTATAATCACAAGTTGCCGCCTGACAGAACTGATGTGGCATGTCTTCACACCCGGGCATTCCGAGAAGGAGTGCTTCAGTATATGATATGACAACTGCCCCACTTATATCGCATTCTGCAGCGGCAAAAGGGATTATTTATTGATCTTACAATGTTCGGCGATTATGATGCTTTCTATTCTCTTGCACGCCAAATCAATTTCATCATTAACAACAGCGTAATCATACTGCTCCAGCAGACTGATCTCATCAACCGCCACAGACATCCGGTGATCAATGGTCGCTTGGCTTTCGGTACCACGGCCCTGAATGCGATCTTTCAGCTCGTCCAATGAAGGAGGAAGCAGGAAAACAAAGATCCCTTCCGGGAATTTCTCTTTCACTTTTAACGCGCCTTGAACCTCAATCTCCAGAATGATGTCGCGGCCTTCGTTAATCGTTTTCTCTACAAAATCACGCGGTGTTCCGTAATAATTACCAACATACTCCGCATGTTCCAACAATTGATCTTCAGCAATCATGTTCTGGAACTCTTCATGACTTCTGAAGAAATAGTTCACACCATGTTCTTCACCAAGACGAGGCTGACGGGTTGTTGCCGATACGGAATAGATCAATTCCGGCACCCGTTTGCGCAAAGCGCTGCATACAGTACCCTTCCCGACCCCAGATGGGCCGGACAACACTACCAGTAATCCCTTAGACATATTACACTCCATTTTATTCGTCGTTATCATCATCTTTCGAAGAAAGACGATGGGCGACCGTCTCAGGCTGAACTGCAGACAAAATGACATGATCGCTATCCGTAATAATTACGGCACGAGTACGTCTTCCGTACGTTGCATCAATCAGCATGTGACGATCTCTTGCCTCTTGTATAATTCTCTTGATCGGCGCCGATTCCGGACTCACGATGGATATAATCCGGTTCGCCGATACGATGTTACCGAATCCAATGTTAATGAGTTTGATTGCCATAATCAGGTTCTTCCCCCTATACATGCGACTCTTTTGCCGAAATGTGGCCGTTCATTCGATATTCGCAGCTTGCTCACGAATCTTCTCCAGCTCCGCCTTCATCTCGACAACACGATTCACCAGAGCCAAATGGTTGGCTTTTGATCCAATCGTATTGACTTCCCGATTCATCTCTTGAATTAGAAAGTCCAACTTACGACCTACGGGCTCATCACTCTTCAGCAGTTCCCTGCTCTGTCCAAAGTGACTCTGTAGACGCGTAAGCTCCTCTTCTATGTTAGAACGATCGGCAAACATTGCAATTTCCATACCCAATTTATGCTCATCAAAAGGGAAAGAGCCTTCTTCCTGCATTTCCGTAAGCCTTTGTCTTAGCTTGTTGCGATAATCACTTACCACAGTCGGTGCAAGATCAAGCATTTCGGTATGCAGTGACTCCAGACGGGTAATCCGCCGTTCCAGATCACTGGCCAGATGAAGACCCTCGCGAGCGCGCATCTGTTCAAGGCTGGACAGAGCCTCTTTCAATCCTTCCTGCAGAACTCGCTCCCATTCGTCCTTCTGCTCTTCGGGAATGGAACTTGTCCCATCCGAATGAACCATGACGTCTGGCAGCCCAAGCATATCCACAATACTTGGTTTGCCCTGCAATCCATATTGGGTCTCCAGTTGCTCTGCAGCCTGCAGATAGGCCCTGACCGTCTGTTCATTCAGAACAGCGGGAAGAGCCTGGTCTTCCTCTTTTTCTTTCATTACATAAACATCAATCCGCCCACGTTTCAAACGACTCTGTACGATCTTCCTCAAACCGTCTTCATAATACGTCCACTCTCTTGGCAGACGCATCATCACTTCGCAATAACGATGATTAACAGATTTGATCTCTAATTGTACCTTATAGCCGCCAAAATGAAAGGCGGATTGACCGTATCCGGTCATACTGAATGACATCGGCATCACATCCGTTTTACTATTGTAATTGATTATTAGGGTTGAAACAAGTAGGACATTGATGCTCCGACTTCTCCCATACGTATTGAGTCAGTTCGGCCGTCATGCCGTAGAACATAAACGGTGTCATGAGATAGATGCCTTTGAAATGCGCTGTTGCTACGTCCAGCAGTTCTTTGGCAATTTTTACTCCCATCGCACGGCCTTCTTCGCCTTCCAGACCTGCCATACGGGAACGCACTTGATCCGAAAGCTGGATCCCGGGAACCTCGTTGTGTAGATACTCTGCATTCCGTCCACTCGCTAGCGGCATTACACCTACAAAAATGGGCACATCCAGATGTTTGGTCGCTTCGTGCATTGCTACAATCAACTCAGGATCATAGATCGGTTGTGTCATGATGTAATCAGCGCCAGAGGCAATCTTCTTCTCCAGACGTTGTACAGCTTTCTCCAAATATTTCACATTAGGATTAAATGCCGCTCCGATGACAAAACCAGCTTTTTGCTTCAGCGGTTTACCTGAGAAAGCCACTCCATCGTTCAACTGTTTGATCATGCGTATGATTTCAAAAGAAGTCAGATCGTATACCGAGCTTGAACCCGGCAGATCGCCAAATCTTGCAGGATCTCCTGTTACAGCCAGTACATGATTAATACTCAAAGCATCAAACCCCATCATGTGGGACTGCGTTCCAATCAGATTCCGGTCACGGCAAGCAATATGCACCAGTGGACGAAGGCCCGTGCGATCCTGAACGAGGTGACCCAGCGCCATGTTGCTCATGCGTGTAACCGCGAGTGAATTATCTGCCAGTGTCAGGGCATCGGCTCCGGCTGCTTTCAGTGTCTCGGCACCTTTCATGAACTTGGCAATGTCCAAGTCACGTGGCGGGTCAAGTTCAACGATAACGGTGTGACGATGCTTGACCAGATCAACGATCGTAGGCTGTCCGCCACGTCCGGAACGCTCATCCACATTTTCATGCAACACAATACGCGGTTTGGATTCTGACGGATCAGGCTCCAGAATAGGCGAAGGCACATAGTCAGCAAGCGCCTCTTTCATAGCGGTGATATGATCAGGTGTCGTACCACAGCAACCACCGATAATACGAGCGCCCAGTTCAGCAAATTGCACTGCCGTCTGACCAAAGTACTCCGGAGTCGCACCATAACGGAACTCACCATCTACATAATCTGCTGCACCCGCATTCGGGTAGACGGACATTGGAATACCAATTCGTCCCGAGACGGTTTCCATGGCACGCATAATCCCGTTTGGACCTGAGCGACAGTTAAATCCAATGACATCCGCGCCCTGCTCCCGCATAATCCGGAAGGCTTCAGGCATTGTATATCCGTCCAGTGTGTGTCCTACATCCTCTACCGCGAACTGTCCAATTACGGGCAGATCACTTAGCTTGCGCGCTTGCAAAAGGGCAATATCCATTTCCTCGATATCATAGAAGGTCTCAAGCAAAATGCCATCCACGCCTTCATCTAGCAGTGCAGAGATCTGTTGTTGATAAAAGCGTTTCAGTTCACTCGTTGACACGTTTGTCCGCTTGCCACCTCGAATGGAACCAACTGCACCAAGCACATAACCGGTATCTCCAGCTACCTCTTTGGCAATGCGTACACCGGCACGGTTCACGTCCTCCACCTTGGACTCCAGACCGAACTTGGACAACTTGTCGTAATTGGCAGAATACGTATTTGTTTCAAATATTTCTGTACCTGCATCCCGATAACTGCGATGTACATCCGCCACTACTTCAGGTGAAATCAAGTTTAATTCTTCATATGAAATCCCCACCGGGAACCCCATTTGGTACAGAAATGTTCCCATGGCCCCATCTCCAACGAGAACCCGTTCCTGCATAACTTTCCGCAAATCCGCCTTCATCCCATTTCCCCCCGCCTAGCTGTGATCATTTACATACTAATGTAACACAAAAAACGCTAAAAAACGAAGAAAAACACAGGTTTTTAATGAGTATCCAGCTCATATGGACTTTCTTGCCATACAGCCCCCAATATGTCTCTGTACAGGAGACACGACCTATCCTTTTTGACAAAAAAAGAGGCCCGCAGGCCCCTTTGGTTAAACCTTTCACTTTTTATGAAGTGATTCCTTTAAAAACAACTTCAGCAGGTCCAGTCATGTACACATGATTGTCAGCTTCATTCCACTCAATGTGGAGATCCCCACCCTTGAGGCTGATGACTGCTGTACGATCTGTATGACCATTCAGGACAGAGGATACCAGTGTCGCACAAGCTCCGGTTCCACAAGCTAGTGTTGGACCCGCTCCGCGTTCCCATACACGCATGTCCACATATCCACGGTCACGAACTGTGGCGAATTCCACATTGATTTTTTTTGGAAACATCGGATGCACTTCAAGAAGGGGTCCCCAAGTTGTGAGGTCAAAATTTACAGCGTCATCTACATAGATAACCGCATGCGGGTTACCCATGGATACGGCAGTGAATTTGAACGCATGTCCATTTGCTTCAATGTAGTGATCAACCACTGGGTTGGCATCCACCGTTGTAGGCACTTGAAGGCCATTCAGGATTGGTTCGCCCATATCCACACGAACCGTCTCTACTTTACCATCACGAATGTTGAGACTCACAGGTTGTACCCCTGCACCAATCGTTTCAATGGTGATCTGCTCCTGGTTCACGTGACCATGATCGTATACATATTTGGACACACAGCGAATGGCATTACCGCACTGTTCTGCTTCCGAACCGTCCGAATTCATGATACGCATCTGAAAGTCCGCCTTCTCCGAAGGCAGTATATAAACCAGGCCGTCCGCACCGATGCCGAAGAAACGGTTGCACCATTTCACAGCCAACTCTGCTGCATCTGCCGGAAGCTCCTTTTCACCAAATACAACGATAAAATCGTTACCAAGTCCATGCATTTTCGTAAATTCCATAATCTTGCCCACTCCTTTTGGCAGTCTGCTGCCAAAGCTATATTCTTGCTCTTCTACAGGATTACCATAGAAATTCATATTCAACATTTACACAAAAAAGCTATCCTGCAAAATGCCAAAGCTGCCGCTTTGAATCATTTTGAGGATAGCATACCGAAATAGGTAAGGAAAAGGTATTGATTTTATGCTGAAAACTTTGTACTTTTCGGTACGAAGCGGCCAGAACCCCCCATACGGCGGCGGTTACGCCGACCACCCCAGACGCTGCCTGCGCCCATAAGAAACGTTGGAATGCCTGCAGCAACGATACAGATCGCCCATTCACGCAATCCCAGAGGTACGGTTTTGAAGATCGGCTGTAACGGTTCAACGTACATGACAACCAGCATCAGTACAACCGATGAAATCACCGCAAGAACCAGATATTTGTTCTGTAAAGGATTCCGGTGGAAGATGGACCGCGAACTACGGCAATCAAAGACATGAATGAGTTGCGCCAAAACGAGTGTAGCAAAAGCCACAGACTGTGCCTTGATCAGTTGACCCGGATTATCCGGCGCAGCCTGAAGGGTAAGCCAGAACGCGCCGAGTGTACATAATCCAATCAACACACCCCGGCTAACGATTTTCCAACCCAGTCTCCGCGCAAAAATATTTTCCTTGGCACCACGGGGTTTGTGTTCCATCAAATCTTTCTCAGGCTGATCTACCCCGAGCGCCATTGCAGGCAAACCATCCGTCACCAGGTTAACCCACAGAATTTGAATAGGTACGAGTGGTAGCGGCAGGCCCATCATCATTGCAAAGAACATTGTCAATATTTCGCCCACGTTTGATGCCAGCAAATAACGGATAAACTTGCGAATGTTCTCATAAATATTACGGCCTTCTTCAATGGCAGCCACAATGGTTGAGAAGTTATCATCACTCAGAATGAGTGCCGAAGCTTCCTTCGTGACATCCGTTCCTGTAATGCCCATCGCTATGCCGATATCTGCAGCTTTGATCGCCGGAGCATCATTGACTCCATCACCCGTCATCGCGACGACATGCCCTTTGCGCTGTAACGATTTCACGATGCGAAGCTTGTGTTCCGGAGATACCCTTGAGAACACATATATGCCCTCTACCTGTTTATCCAGTTGCTCGTCTGTCATGCCTGCCAGTTGCTGACCACTTAACGAAGCCCCTCCACGTGGAAGAATCCCGAGTTGATGCGCAATGGCTTCTGCCGTTGTTCCATGATCACCTGTGATCATGACGGTACGAATGCCCGCTTTGCGGCATGTGGCAATCGCATCTCGCACTTCACGACGCGGTGGATCAATCATACCTGCAAGTCCTACGAAGACAAGCTGACTTTCGGCGGCATGTTCGTCAGCCACTTTTTCTTCCGGCCGCACTTCACGGTAGGCCATTCCGAGGACACGTAGTGCTGCTCCGGCCATGCTCTCATTTGCTGCCATTACTTTCTGTCGCAGTGTTCCAGTGAAAGGTACAACCTTGCCTTCCCACAAAATATAACTACAGTGTCCGATCAACACATCCGGTGCACCTTTGGTATAGATCATTCGGCCCCCCTGATGATGAACCAGGACCGACATGCGTTTTCGCTCCGAATCAAACGGGAATTCCTGCTGGCGGGCATACAACTCTTTAAGTCCGGCAGGAGTAAGCCCCATTTTGGAGGCCAGTGTGACGAGTGCCCCTTCCGTCGGATCGCCTTTCAGCTCCCAAAATACATTATCTCGTTGAACGGTTTCTTCTTGGAGTTCACCTTTTTTCGTGTTTTTCTTGCTTTCCTTTTTGGTATCCTTGCCCTTTTTCTTGCTCCCCACCTCGCTTGAAGCACTTTCCACAATACTCGCATTGTTGCAAAGCGCGCTGATCTGAAGCATTCTGCGTAGCGACTGGTCACTCTTCAGTTCCACCGTACGACCGTTCTCCAGCATCTGCCCTTCAGGTGCATAACCATCCCCGGTAACCTTGATGTTACGTCCCTCCAACCACACATCCGTTACCGTCATCTTGTTCTGAGTGAGCGTGCCAGTCTTATCCGAACAGATTACAGATGCACAGCCCAGAGTTTCGACAGAAGGCAGTTTGCGTACAATGGCTTTACGTTTGATCATACGCTGCACGCCTAGTGCGAGTGCAATGGTTACAATAGCCGGCAGACCCTCCGGTATGGCAGCCACCGCGAGGCTGACCCCCGCCAGAAACATGCCAACGGCTGGTTGTCCGTGCAATATCCCTGCGACGACAACCATAATGGTTAATCCCAATGCGACAAAAATCAGAATTTTGCCCAGTTGTTCCAGCCTGTGCTGTAACGGTGTTTCCTGCTCCTCCGTATTCTGGATCAGATCGGCGATTTTGCCCATCTCCGTCTCCATCCCAGTACGAATGACTACACCTTTAGCTGTGCCACGAGTGACCATGGTACCCATAAAACCAATATTCTTCTGATCACCCAGCGGAACGTCCTCGTCCGCAATCGGAAGGCAATGTTTGCTTACAGGAACCGATTCCCCGGTAAGTGCCGACTCCTCGACATCCAGACTGTTCGTTTGCAGCCAGCGCACATCCGCGGGTATACGGTCCCCACTCTCCACCATGACAATATCCCCGGGGACAAGTTGTTTGGCGGCAAGGTGTACTTCCTGGCCTGAACGAAGCACTTTGGCAAGAGGTGCAGACAACTGTTTCAATGCACGAAGAGATCGTTCAGCCCGGAATTCCTGTACAAACCCCAGAATCGCATTCAGTACGATAATAGCCACAATCGTTACCGCATCCAGATACTCACCCAGTAATCCGGATACCAACGTTGCTCCCATCAACACCAGCACCATAAAATCCTTGAACTGATTCAAGAGCAATGTAATTGGAGAAATGCGTTTCCCCTCGCTCAGCTCATTCGAACCGACCACTTTCCTCTTCTCTGCTACAGCTTCATCCGTCAATCCTTCCTGCGGGCTGACGCCAAGAGTGTTACGAAGCTCTTCATCACTAAGTTGATGCCACTTGGTATGTTCCATGCTTCAAGTTTCCCTCCCAGTCTGTATTTCATCTGCAAAATAAGCTCACATGACTCACCGGCGCGCTGGTCGACAGGCTGTACACTATGCCGGACAAACTACCTGCTCTATATGTATTCGGACAGGTCTGTGATTAGCACCCGGAAGGTGAATCCTTTCCCTGATGGACAGAATAGGCTAAAATAAAAGTCTGCGATGTTCTGCGCAGTACCAATTCCAGCGTTCAACAGGCAAGCAACGAAGAATCTGTAGCCAGTCCTTGTTTTTTTACATACCTGGTTGCACATTTCAGTTATATAGATGAAGCATTTGGCATGATAAATGCAGATGCTCGATAGAGAGAGGAAGTGGAAAAAATGGCATTGGACGGCATTGTAACACGGGCCATTGTTCATGAACTGCAAGGCTGCATTGGTGGACGTATCAGCAAAATCCATCAGCCGAATGGCCATGACGTAGTTCTCACCCTGCGTGCTCAGCGCGGAAATAGTAAATTGCTTGTTTCGGCAAGCCCAACCTATCCCCGTGTGCATTATACGGAAAAGACATTCCTTAACCCTACGGAAGCACCCATGTTCTGTATGTTGCTCCGCAAGCACTGTGAAGGTGCAATCATTGAGGAGATCCGTCAGATTGGCATGGAGCGTATTATCCACATCAATGTGCGCCAGCGCGACGAACTGGGGGATGTTTCGGTTAAACGGATCATCATTGAATTGATGGGGCGTCACAGTAATATTATTTTGCTTGATCCTGTAACTGGAACGATTCTGGATGGCATTCATCATGTGACTCCTTCCATCAGTAGCTACCGGGTAATCATGCCTGGATTCGCGTATACTGCCCCACCCGAGCAACATAAAAGTAATCCGCTCGAAGTGAGTCGTACAGCATTCGAGGACAGCTATCATGCCGCTGAAGAAGATGCATCACGCTGGCTTGTGAACTCCTTTAGCGGTCTTAGCCCGTTAATTGCGGGAGAGATTGCTACTCGTGGAATTGCTGCTGAAGGCACCCTGAGCACTCCAGCTGTGGTTGAGGGTGAAAGCCGAGTTGAGGCTGGTGCACTCTGGAACGCTTTTGAAGCCGTGATGGGACCTGTCAGAGATCATATCTACACACCTGTAACCGGAATGAACGCCAAAGGCAAAATGATTTTCTCAGCCGTTCATCTTCAGAGCATTCAGGATTTGGAGAAAACCTATGACACGATGAGCAAGTGCATGGAAGATTATTACGGAGATAAGGCTGAACGAGACACGGTTAAACAGAGAGTAAGTGATCTGCTCCGTTTTCTGCAGAATGAGCGAAGCAAAAACATCAAAAAGCTGGACAACCTGAACAAGGATCTGCTGGAAGCGGACGATGCGGACAAGTTCAGACTATGGGGTGAGTTGCTGTTTGCCTCCCTGCATCAGGTCCACAAAGGGGACAAGAGCGTGGAGCTTGTGAACTTCTACGATGAAGACCAAGCCAACATTACCATTCAGCTTGATCCACTGCTTACACCATCTGACAACGCACAACGTTATTTCAAGCGGTATAACAAATACAAGAACAGTCTGGCTGTCATTCATGAGCAGCTTGGCAAAACCAAAGACGAGATTGACTACCTCGATAACCTGTTACAGCAGCTCTCCATTGCATCGATGAACGATATTGAGGAAATACGGGACGAGCTTGTACAGCAAGGATACCTTCGTGACCGTAATAAAAAGGGTAAAAAGAAGAAGAAAAGTGACCGTCCAACCGTACACCAGTTCACCTCCTCGGAGGGAATTGATATTCTTGTGGGCAAAAACAACCTGCAGAATGAGTACGTGACCAACCGTCTCGCTTCTTCCAACGACACCTGGTTGCATACCAAAGACATTCCAGGTTCACATGTCGTTATTCGCAGTACGGACTTTGGTGAAGCTACATTGGAAGAAGCAGCACAGCTTGCTGCCTATTTCAGCCAGGCCAAGGAGTCCAGCAGTGTGCCTGTGGATTACACGTTTATCCGTCATGTGCGCAAACCAAGTGGTGCGAAGCCTGGTTTTGTGATCTATGATCATCAGAAGACGTTGTTTGTCACGCCAAATGATGAATTGATCAAAAGTCTGCCTTCCACGATTAAAAATGGATAGTATGCTTAGCTCATAAGGTGCGATGTAACAGTAACAATAGAAAAATCCCCTGACCATTAACGGTTCAGGGGATTTTTGTGGTTGCACTACTTGTTTGAATGATATGTGAAGCTCAGCCTATTTATCATTTCCTTTGAATATTAATTCATTTATAAGTATAATAATTCAATCGTGTTGAATAAAATTATAGTTGAAGGAAGTGTACCATGACCATACATATCAGAGAAACTCAACCTGATGATCTGAAACCCCTGATGGCATTAATGCATGACTATGTGGTGGGATTCTACAACAACCCCTGGCCTGGTGATCAATCCATCCAGCTTTTGATCAACAACCTGCTTAATCAGCAGATCGGTGCTCAATTCGTGGCAGAAGAGGACGGGAAGCTTATCGGATTTTCTACCCTGTTCTTTACATACAGCACGATGAAAGCAGAGCGTGTCGCCATCATGAATGACCTATTTGTTACGGAAACATTCAGAGAAGGCGAAGCAGAAGCCAAATTATTTGCACACTGTCAGCAATATACGCGTGACCATGGATGTGCATATATGTCTTGGATCACAGCAGTGACCAATGAGCGGGCACAGCAATTATTCGAACGTCTCGGGGCTACACGTGGCGCTTGGGTAAACTATTCCATTACATAGACTATTTTCAGAACAAAAAAAGGGACATGCAAACATGAACGTTCAGCCCTATCATGGTTGCATGTCTCTTACTCCTTCGATCTTAAAATGTATCCAGTAATACAGAATTTATTATAGTAGATAGAGCGTTGCAACGTCTCGCTTACTCTCCCCTTTGCTGTGAAGCAGCTGCCTTCAGCCTTTCCAACACATCAACCGTTACGGTCTTGCTACCAAGATCCCCGTGGAAAACAACACCTTGCCGTTTACCATGATAATCAGATCCACCTGTTTCAATGAGGTCGTATTCCTTGGCCAGCTTACCATACCTGCGTTCCTCTTCTGGGCCATGGTCCGAATGAAACACCTCAATGCCATCCGGAAGGGCGTCTTCAATGATGCGACGTACCAATTCATCATCATTATAGAGACCCGGATGGGCAATCACAGCGGCTCCACCTGCGGCTCTGATCCACTCACACGCATCCTCTGGTGCAACGCGGGGTACAGATACAAAGCCTGGCTTGCCTTCAGCAAGATACTGATCAAATGCATCCCGCATGTCAACAGCGTAGCCTTTTTTCACCAGCACATCGGCCATATGAGGTCTGCCAATACTCTCATCCGGCTCTAACGGTCGTCCCAGCTCATCCAGTACCTCCTGCCAGCTTATATCAAGCCCGAGTTCTTGCAGCTTGGCGATAATCAGATGATTCCGCTCATCTCGCGCTTCTCGTAATCCGGCCAACCGTTGCAGGAATATCTCATCCTCCGTATTAACGTAATAGCCCAGTACATGAATATCTTTGCCGCCAGCCCGGGTGCTGATCTCCACTCCGGCAACAACATCAATATCGTACTCTTTTCCCGCTTGCTGTGCTTCCGCTACACCAGCTACTGTATCATGGTCCGTTAGGGCAACCGCAGATAGCCCTTTTTGTTTGGCAAGCTTCACATTATCAGCAGGTGGCTGCATTCCATCGGAAGCCTGACTATGCGTATGAAGATCACAGCGTCCTTGGCGCTGATCCATGATCAACAGCTCCTTTGTTTAAAATTGATTATGATTCAATCTTATCTACCATTGATGTTGCCAACGATTATGCCTTCCCCGTCTTATGTACCGACTGAGGCTGCTCCTGCTGACGCAGATAATTCAGGAAAGCGACTGCTGACAGGGGCAACAAGGACGACTTTAGATGGATGGCATAGAACTGCCTTTTGAATTCGAGTCCGCGGATATCCACAATATGAACAAGTCCCAAAGCCAGTTCATGCTGCACCGAAGAAGGAGATAACATCGTAATACCTACCCCTGCCTCCACAGCCGATTTTACCGCTCCTGTACTGCCAAGTTCCATTACAACATTCATATCCTGTGGATCAATCTTTTTCTTTTGCAATTGGTCTTCCATCACCTGACGAGTACCCGAACCCTTCTCACGCAGCACAAAAGGATAATTCATTACATCCTCAATATTCACTTTGCCACGCTTCGCCAGATCATGCCCGGCAGGTACAATCAGTTTCAGCTCGTCCTGCATGACAGGCTCCACAATCATGTCCGGGTGGTTCACAGGCGCTTCAATAAGACCGAAGTTTAGCTGATGCTTCAATATGTCATCCATAATTTGCGTTGTATTCATCACTTTCATGACGATTGAAATATCCGGATATTGAAGTGCAAATGGTCCGAGCATGCGTGGAAGCACATATTCCCCGATCGTTAAGCTGGCTCCCAGCTGGAGTCTGCCCTGTAACATCTGGGTAAACGCCGACATCGCTTCATCCGTCTGTCTGACCAGCTCTACACTCCGTTTCGCATGAGGTAATAAAGTCCGTCCAGCCTCGGATAATTCTATTTTTTTGGTGGAACGATGCAGTAACTTGGTGCCAAAATAGTCCTCCAATGATTGAATCTGCATCGTTACTGCCGGTTGAGTCATATGTAATGCTTGTGCAGCAGCCGAGAAACTCCCCTTCTCTGCTACCGTATAAAAAATATGCAATTGGTGAAAATTCATATCTTCGCCCCTCTTCGATTACACTCTCTACATTGTAGCCGATTTCCCGCTTGGCAACAAAAAAAGCATGCAGCTTGTCTGCATGCGATAATCCTTGAATCTATGATTTCAACATATTGAATCTACCCAGGCTTACTTATGCTTGCGACTATTTTTGACCAGCGTCATTCTTCTTGAATGTCTTAACCATGAATAATATGACTTCAGGTCCCTTAATTCAATGGTCTCCGACATACGTCCCAGAAACGTAACTACAATCATTTTGTGTAGCGGGTTGCCCGCAATATCATATTCTCCTTCAAGTTCGGAAAATTCGGCGACCACCACCAGATCCTCATCAATCAGGTAGACGTCCTGTTCATTACGGTAGTATGGTGTTATACGGTCCTGCTTCAGACACTCCCATAACCACGCCGCAATATGGTCATCATCACTACGTGCAGGCTCAATACGGTCTGCATACCGCATCTTGGCATGATGGGTAATGACGATGTCGGCCACTTTCTTGTCTCCAAGAGCCACGAAAAACGGCTCGTAGGTGCTCCAACGTTGCATCACCTTATCACGCATGGGAATCACTCTCCACCAGATAGGACTTTCTATCTATTTATTACCAAATATATTACAACATTAGTCCCGCAACCTCAAGGCGTAAGTTTAACTTTTTTTCACAATAGCCAATTTGTGTATAATTCAAGAAAAGAGCGACCCCAAAGGGTCCCTCTAGTTTCTCTTCTATATTCCGTAAAAGCTCGTTTTGTCCATCGTTTTGCTGGCATACTCGGTTTTGATCTCATTACGATACGAGCGTTCGATCTTGCGCACATAGGAAAGCCGCTTCACATTTTTCATCGTATCATCTGCCCGTTCTGCATTAACATACATGACTACATAATGCATACGGCGGGAGATATAATGCACGGTGCCATATTTTTCGAGATTACGGGCAGCTTTCAAATCACTGACCCAAATAATGAATCCTGTCCTTTCCGCAAACATCATCGTTCCCCGCCCTTCTATAATGATTACTTAACTGCAACCACATTTGCCGCCACTACCGCAGCCGCCCTTCGGATTCGGATCATTGCTCGGTACCTTAATGGTCGTTGACACTGCAAATGCAATGGTCTCTGACATCTGAAATAACATATCATCCAGGGACTTCTCTGCCTGTTTGAAGCGGATTACCGCCTCGAAATTTTCCAACTCCTGTTCCAGAGCCTTCACCTGGTCTTTTGCTGCATGATAATCCGGGTGAAAATGACCGAAACGCTGTGTTTCTTCAAACAATTCCTTCTTGGCATTCAGCTTCCGAATCCCCATCTGAATCTCAGGAGTAGTCTCGACTTGCTGCTTCCAATATAAATAATCCGATACTTCGGCAGATTGGTTAATCATGTCGCCCAGTTCATATGCGCCCGTTAACACTTGGGCCATATCGACCGTGTTCATTTCCGCTACGCTCATGAAATATTCATCCTATCTATATATAAAGTTCTACTTAACGTAGACTACCTCATCATAGCATATCCATGAATAGTTAAGAAGAGTTTTTCCTGCAATTAGAAATAGGGGGAACTCGAAAATTCGCCTTTCAACCTGATATTCACGTAAAATAGTCAGGTTATGACATCATCTGGCAGGATAAGACGCATTGTATCCCACTCTGACGGGGAGAATGTACGCCATTCCGTCTCTGATGTATTTTCACTTGAATCCAACATGCACCAACCGCTTAAAGTCCATTGTTCATGACCCTCTACCTGATGTGGAATGAGGTATTGCGTACGATTTTCCTGTTGTATCCCCAGCTTGGTCTGCCACTCAATGGCTTTGGCAGCAATCTGTCGGGCGGTTGAACTATGATATCGACGCCACTCCTTGTACCAGGTCTCCGGTATCTCCTCAAATCCCAACAGAGAGGACTTCTTCTCAATGACAGAATGATCACGCTCCAACCCATGCAGAGATGCAGGGACATCAACCAGACCTTGATTATCGGGTGTGTAGAAAGAAGAATATACACCGCTCAACATATCTTTTTCTAATAACTTCGGATCATCTGCGGAGCCTGTATTTGCCTCCATTACCTTCATACTCCGATTTACAGTCAACGGTGCAGCATCCGTCTCCTTGCCCCAATCTGCTAACGCAATACGTACATTCTCTGGTATGCCTGTCAGCGCATATTGATCCAGAAACTCCATCACTTCATGTAATGCATACCCTCTGGCTATGGCCGAAATGAATCGTTCTTTTGTCATACGGTAGATGGACATTCGATCACGCGTCACCCGTTCTGCGTATTGCTCCAGCATCCAGATTACATCAGGCCCCGCTTCCGGCGGTACCAACACTTCGAAGTCAGGCTGCATGTAAAATCCACACGGCTCCGCCTCACTTACCATCTCTTGTTCTCGATATAACAGGCTATGCGGTTCGATCAGCCAACGGAATGCCAGCGCTCCCGACTGATCTTCTCCTACTTCACCATAACCCCAGCCAGCCAGTGCGTATAGCCAGCCCCTGATCCGTGGTTTCAATTCCAAATTCTCTATATGGCACCATATGTTTTTTTCTGGAGCCAACACTGCCAATTGATAACGGAAATGCTGCAACGCGGGTTCAGCTTCTCCGTATCTTTCCATACACGCTTGATATATTTCCCGATGCATCTGTCTCCACGAGAGCTGCAACCATTTTTGTAATCGATGATCTACAATCTGAATTTGGCCATCTGACTTCTGAACAAGATTCAGACTGAGCAGTAGATCGAGAAGGATAGCTACGTGGGTCGGATACAAATCCGAATGTTCATATCGGATGCCCAGACCTTCAAAGTCTGTCGAAGATAATACCGTGATCACACTTAATTTTTGAACACTTTTCTTATATATGGTGCCCTTCCCTGTCAAAGGAAGTCCTTCTCTTTCAATCCACGCGATCAGATGAAGCAGCTCCGCAGCAGTATCCGGCTTTCCTTCCTGTATTACATGAGCATGCTGTACCATCTGTTTAACGATCATACCCACTCTTTGTGCGTAAGCAATCGTCAATGTCTCCAACAGCGAAGCAGGAATATAGAATAATCGCTCCCCCCAACTTTTATATACAGATTCAATCCATCTTTGCTGCCTAAGGTTGGCGAATGAAGAATTGGCTTCTGCGACACTTAGTCCTTCGATGGCCCACTGTTCTCGCGGCAGGAGGGAGGAAAAAGACTGACCGGCATATTTGTGAAAAATTGCACCAAGCACTTTTTGTTCCACCAAAGCAAGCTTTGACCATGAATCAAGGTTCAGTACCATAGGCTCATCTATTGGTTCAAATGAAGACATATCCCAATCCCTCCTCTTTTCACGAGTATAAATGGACTATTCGTTCTCGTGCACAATGGCATATTCATATCCCTGCTCCACCAAGAACATCTGACGGTTTAATGCAAACTCCTGTTCCTTACTATCCTCTGATACCAACGCATAGAAATATGCTTTGTTTTCTCCAGCTTTTGGTCTCAGAATTCTCCCCAAACGTTGTGCCTCTTCCTGCCTAGACCCGAAACTCCCGGATATCTCAAGCGCAACAGCAGCATCGGGCAGATCCACAGCAAAATTAGCAACCTTGGATACCACAATTGTTTTAATCTCTCCACATCGAAAAGCGGCAAACCACTTGATTCGCTCTTGCTGTGACATGGTACCCGAGATCAAAGGTGCTTCAATTTCCCGGGCAATCAACTCAAGTTGATCCAGATATTGTCCAATCACTAGCGCAGGCAAATCCCGATGACGTTCCAGCAAACGCTTAACTACATGTACCTTCGCCGGATTCTCGGCAGCCAATCGAAATTGATGTTTAACCTCGGCTTGCAGATAATTTGATCTTAGTTCCGGGGAAAACGGGATACGTATCTCCTGACATTGTACATCAGCAATCCACCCTTGCTGCTCCAGTTGTTTCCACGGCATATCATAGAGCTTTGGACCAATCAACGAAAACACATCCTGTTCACAGCCATCCTCTCGAACCAAGGTGGCCGTCAATCCCAGCCTTCGCGTAGCTTGAATATCCGCAGTTGCACGAAACACTGGTGCTGGCAGCAAATGTACTTCATCATATATGATCAGCCCCCATTGCCGCTCACTGAGCAGTTTGATGTGGGTAAAATCAGCATCCTTTGATTTCCGGTGTGTAAGAATCTGATATGTAGCTACAGTCACAGGTTTCACCTGTTTTTTCTGACCGGAATACTCACCGATCTGTTCGCTGGTAATCGTGGTTTTGTCTTGAATTTCCTGAATCCACTGTCGCACAGACGTTGTATTGGACGTCAAAATAAGGCATTCACATTGAAGCCGCTCCAGCACGGCCATGCCAATGACCGTTTTTCCTGCCCCGCAAGGAAGTACGAGTAAACCGCTTCCTCCCATGCCCTCACTGCCTTCGAATGCATCCACAGCCTCTCTCTGGTAAGAACGCAGCGCAAACCGCTCAGAGTGGTCCCCCGGATCATTAGACCGCCAATCAAATGAAAGCTTGGTTCCCTCCCGATATCCTACGTAATCAAGTACGGGGTAACCCAATCGTGTTAATTCCCTTTTTAATAACCCTCGCTGTTCTCCTGGGAGCAGAAGTTCATGAGCGTCCTTACGTTCCATGCGAAAGGCAGCTATCGATTTCAATCCACTTAATTCATCCAGCAACCGCTCATCCTCACTGTAAAGACGCATTCTGGTGTGATCTGCTTCGGAATGCAGCTTTAATTTGCCATACTGATCCATGATTCTCCGAACATCCTGTATCAGTGCAGCAGGCACGTTCCAGCGGGATACCAGCTCCAAACTTGCGATGACCTGATCTGCATTCCATCCCAGCGCAGCCGCATTCCAGAGCGATAACGGAGTGATTCGGTAGGTATGAAACGCTGCTGGTGTCTTAACCAGTTCTGAATACATCCCAAGCTGCTCTCTTGCTCTTTCGAATCCGGGGTGACCAACTTCCAGCAAAACTGTAAAATCTCGCTGAACGATACAAGCATCTGTCCTTACCGTATGTTCTGTTTCTTCCATTTGGTGCCTTCCTCCTATCACAAAAAAGTCCAGTTCCGGCAGCTTCCGAAAATGAACCACTTTAAGTGCACGTTCCAAAAGTCTAGTTTTCAGTACCGAAAAGTGGACTTTTGGACAACATCTATAAAATCCACAAAAAAACATCCTGCCCATACCTCGGTATGAACAGGATGCCCAACTGCATCTAAAGTCATTCGGCTGTGTAACCCTTAGCCATAGCTATGAACAATCTAACGGCCGTCTGCATTGCGTCTTCATCAAAATCAAACATCGGATGATGATGCGGATAGATCGCATTTTTATCCGGGTTGCCTGCTCCAACAAACATAAAGCACCCTGGAACCTTCTGCAGATAATACGCAAAATCTTCCGCTGGCATCAGCATCGGGGAAGCTTGCACTCGTTCTGCCCCAAATAATTCTGTAGCTTCTCTGAAGAAACGTTCTGTCTCCTGTTCATCGTTCACCACAGGCGGATATCCCATAATATATTTCACTTGCGTCTCTGCGCCATAAGCTGCCCCTGTCTGGGCTACCATGGTAAGCACACGCTCTTTCATCCCGTTTCGGGTCTCTTCATCAAACGTTCTTACCGTACCGCTCATTTTGCATTGCTCTGCAATTACATTCTGAGCCGAGCCCGCCTGTATTGTACCAATGGTCAGCACCGCGGGTTGCAATGGATCCACCGAACGACTGACAACGGTCTGAAGCTGCATCACAAGCGCAGAACCCGCGATAAGACTATCTATCGTGGATTGTGGCATCCCGCCATGTCCACCTTTGCCTTTGATCTCAATGTAAAAATCGTCCGCCGCCGCCATCATCGGTCCTGCTTTACTGGCAACAACACCTATAGGCAACGGGGTCCACAGATGAATGCCATATATGACATCCACGCCTTCAAGCGCACCATCCGCAATGACCTGAACTGCACCACCCGGAAGCAGTTCTTCTGCTGGCTGGAACAAAAAGCGAATCTCTCCTTGGACCTCCTGCTTGTGACGGCTAAAATACAACGCCGTACCGAGCAAGATCGAGATATGACCATCGTGGCCGCATGCATGCATCGCTCCTGCTTGTTGTGACGCATACTCGATATTCTTCTCATCCTGAATTGGCAGTGCGTCCATATCAGCTCGCAGCATGACGACAGGACCCGGCTTGTCCCCACGAATGGTACCGATGACCCCGTGGCCACCAACATGACGCCTCACTTCAACGCCAAAACTCTCCAACATATCCGCTACAAAAGAGGATGTCTTCTCCTCATGAAAGGAAACCTCTGGATTGCGATGAAGGTGACGCCGCCATTCCACCATGTGGATCTGCAGATCTTCCCACCATATATTATTAGTCATGTCTCTCCACCCTTTCAATCTTGAACGGGACTTGGATCAAGCCCGAACCTGCCTCTTCAAACCTATTGCTGTATATTGTAGCAGAATTGGAAGAAAACCGATACGAAACGCCTTTGGAAAGCTTGCACGGGAAGGGGAAACATACTATCATGAACTAGAGAAATACTCGAGAAATTATACTCGGAAGCTTATGAGGAGGATCAAACGCTTATGATTTTTGAGAATACAGGCTTGGATGGCTTGAAGAGCGACTTGGCATACCTGGATGAGAGCGCCGAGAAAGTCGGATTTGTCCGGTGGCAATGGGAATATTACCGTGCTACATATGACTACAAAATTGAAGATGAACAAACCAACTCAGAATACTTTGTACGCATTAATACCCGCGCTGTGGAAGGCAAATTGGAAAAACCGGATACCGTTCTTGCTGTGGAAGCAGTATACCTCGGCAAAGCCACTTTCCCTCACGGCCTGGATTATGACTCTTCCGTTCCGCAACCAGTCGTGAAGCTGGCAGCCGAAAAATTACAGCAGCTTAAAGAACTGCTGGAAGCATAGGCTGGGCCAAACGATGAAACAACAAACGGCCCAAACGAAAACGAAGAGAGGCACGCCGGATTTTCAACTGCTAATCCTCACTTTATTGTTGGTGGGCTTTGGACTGGTGATGGTATTCAGCTCCAGTTCCAGCATTGCAATCGCAAGCGATAAATTTAACAATGATGCCCTTTACTTCACGAAAAAACAACTTATGTGGGCGATTATCGGTCTATTTGGCATGTTTTTTGCCATGAATATCCGCTTCAACAAGTACAAAAAGCTCTATGCACCCTTTTTCCTGCTCACTACGGTCATGCTGGTGATTGTTTTGATCTCAGGTGCAGTATTGAACGGTGCACGAAGCTGGATTCACATTTTTGGTTTCAGTCTTCAGCCTGCAGAGTTCGCGAAAATTGCTATCATTCTCTATCTCTCTGCTCTTATTACCAAAAAAGGTGAGAAATTCAGGGTTTTCAAGACAGGGTACGTTCCCGTCTTGTTCATCGTTGGATTCATCGCAGGGCTGATTATGCTGCAACCAGACTTCGGTACCACCTTCATTCTGGTGTCCACCTGTGGTCTCTTGATCTATGCCGGTGGAGCCAGTATGAAACATATCCTGGGTTCGATTCTCCTGGTTGTACTCGGTGGGGCACTGGCGTTCGGAGCGAATTCCCTGTTTTCTTCCATGTCTCCTTCCGACACAACGACTGCTACAACAGCAGTCACTGCGGAGCAGAACTACAAGATCGGACGTATTCAGGCTTTCCTTGATCCAATGTCCGATATTAATGGCGGAAGTCTTAACCTCTACCGTTCTCTTGTTGCCATTGGTGATGGCGGCATGACAGGTTCAGGGATTGGACAAGGTACGATGAAGCTGCACTATTTGCCAAACGCGTATAATGACTTTATTTTCTCCGTAATCGGGGAAGAACTCGGATTCATCGGAAGTGCCTTATTCCTGCTTGTTTACCTGTACTTCATCTGGCGCGGAATTATTGTCTCTCTCCGCTGTCCCGATCCATTCGGAACATTGGTCGGCATAGGTATCATGGGACTAATCGCGATTCAGGCATTTATCAACATCGGTGGTGTAACTCAGACCATTCCGGTGACGGGGGTCACGCTTCCGTTTATCAGTTATGGGGGTACCTCACTCTTTGTGATGATGGTTGCCATGGGCATTCTGCTCAGTATCTCACGCACCAACAATCTGGACGTGATCAAGGAAGAGAAAACGAAGTCCGTAACTGTACAGACACAGACTCGTACCTCTCCTGCTCTTCGTTCACGGGAGTCCATCCGTCGGATTCGATAAAAAACAACACAAAAAAGGCTGTGCACCTAATGGATGCGCAGCCTTTTTCTGTGTACTCGGTACAATTCTGTCTATCAAGATGAAGAACAGGTCAATATCGTTCTGTCCTCCATTGCGGATTGCGATTTCTACAGATCGTCGCCTTTGAAAGATACGCCTTCTACCTTTACATTGACTTCAACCACGCGTAATCCGGTCATGGTCTCTACCGCTTCTCTTACATTCTGCTGAAGCATACGGGAAACTTCATGAATCGGGGTTTCGTACAGGACGATGATGCGCAGGTCAATGGCTGCTTCCAGCTGGCCGACCTCAACGCTCACGCCTTTCTGTACGTTTTTACCGCTGAGTCGCTTCGCCCAGCCCTCTGACAATCCTCCAGACATTGCGGCAATTCCGGGTGTTTCCATTGCAGCCATTCCGGCAATTTTTGCAACCACGTCATCGGCAATCCGGATGTTTCCGCTCTCCAGTTGAAGTTGTTCTGCCATGCCACATCCTCCTTCACTTCGTTACTCGTATTTTAAATCCTTTCCACCCCAAAAAGCAAATTAAACTCAAAAAGATGCGTTTACAACCTACCACCATTTGGTTATATTGAAATATGAAAATAATCTCATAAGCGATTTACAGTGTCATTCAAAACAAAATAATTTATAACCGAGGTGTTTGTTGTGAGAAACCGGATTTCATCCATTTTGCTGATTGCGTTCTTTGCACTCAGTGCCATCGCCCACTACTTGAAATGGGATTCGATTCTACAGTTCGTGATATCAGCCATTTCGGTTATTTTTGTGGCCGGTTTTTTAGGCAAAGCCACCGAAAATGTAGCCCACTACGCCGGACAGCGGCTAGGTGGATTCTTGAATGCCACCTTCGGCAATGCTGCCGAATTGATCATCGCCATTTTCCTCGTCAAAGAGGGGCTGTTCGACATGGTCAAAGCTAGTCTGACAGGTTCCATCATCGGAAATCTGCTGTTAGTGCTCGGGTTAAGTATTTTTGCCGGAGGACTCAAGTTCAAAATTCAGAATTATAATGTTTCCCTTGCAGGTCTGAATGGTTCCCTGATGATTGTTGCCATCATTGCCCTGTTTATTCCGGCAGTCTTTCTCAATACACATTCCATTACACAGAAAGACACCAATACACTTAGTCTCATCGTGGCCGGATTGCTCATCCTCGCGTATATTGCGTGGTTGCTATTCTCCATGGTGACACATAAGAACTACCTCGCAGACGTCACTGAGGATCGCGATGAAGAGCTACCTCATGAGCATGCTCCAGCATGGTCCAAGAAAAAATCAATTCTCTATCTGGTGCTCGCAACAGTCATGGTTGCTTTCGTCAGTGAATGGCTGGTGGGCACGCTCGAAGTCTTCACTTCGGAATTTGGACTTAGCGAACTGTTTGTCGGTGCATTCCTTGTGGCCATCATCGGTAATGCGGCCGAACACAGTGCAGCTATCATGCTTGCCATGAAAAATAAAATTGGAGCAGCCGTCGAGATTGCGGTTGGCAGCAGCTTGCAGATCGCACTCTTCGTTGCTCCTGTACTGATTTTTGTCAGCTACTTCACAGGCAGAACCATGGATATCGTATTTACTACGATTGAACTGGTCGCCATCGGCGTATCCGTATTTATTGCGAAGTCCATTACCCAAGATGGTTCAACGAATTGGTACGAAGGTTTACTCCTGCTCGTGGTATATATCATACTCGGTGTTTCCTTCTTCCTCGTGTAACCAGGCCCTCACGTTGCGATTAAAATAACAAGCCACAAGAGGCAGCCACAATATACATTTGGAGCTGTCTCTTTGTTTGTATACGCCTTCCGGCTGGCTTTCATCCCAGTCCCGTTCAGGCGCACAAAAAAAGCATGCATAAACGCCTGCATGCCTTCTATTCTGACCCGCGCATTTGCAGGCTATTGCTCATTCTTCTTGTTCAAGGCTTCATATAAAATTGCCAAATTCCGCTCAAGCGCGCTAACCAGCTGCTTACCTGCACCTTCTGGAAGGAGCCCTGCACGAACAGCAAAATCAACTTCTTTGGAGAACCCATACATCTGTGTATCCAATACTTCCTCATAGAGAGGGCAGTAGCGGGTAGCCAGATTCTCCATCTGTACTTCAATAAGCTTCTGTATTTTATCTGCATCTTCTTGAAGAAGACTGATCGCTTTCAAACTCAGCTGGTCCTGCAGATCAGATGAAGTCATGCATTTTTCCCCCCTATGTCCCAAAAATCGCGTAAAGACGTTCTACCTCTAATATTAGACGAAATGAAGAGCTAATACAAGAACCTGACCAAAATAAGCCCGCAAAGTTAAGCCTTTTGTTGAAGCTTAATCCACCTGTTCCAGTCACGTCCAGACGAGTATTCAGATCATTCCATGCCAAAAAACACCCCTGCCAAAAAAGGCAAAGGTGCTTCTTGAGAGCTATTACTCAGATGCGATGCTTACATTCAGTCCATGCTTGGCAAATACTTCTGACATGGCTGCTTTCGCTTCAACTGCATCTGGACCATGAACATGCAGTTCATAGCTGTGCGTGCTGATCAGCGTTGTAAACAATCCGAGAATACTTTTTACATCGATATACTTGTTCTCCGAATGAAGCACGATTGAAGAAGTAAACTTGCCTGCTGTTTGAGCAATTTCTACTACAGCCGCGTTATTACTCGACATAGGAATCCCTCCGTCTTTTTACTATTGGTATCATCTATTAATTACCACTACATGATACCGTGAATCCGCTTTCCTAGCAACAGCAAAATCCTGTTCCTACTTCAAACGGTCCGGATTCAAGCATTCCAGCTCAGGAATGACAAAGATACCGTCTTTACGAATCAGCACATCGTCAAAATAAATCTCCCCGCCGCCATAATCCGGACGCTGGATCAATACGAGATCCCAGTGGATGGACGAGCGGTTGCCATTGTCGGTTTCTTCATACGCCTGACCTGGCGTAAAGTGTAAGCTGCCTGCGATTTTTTCATCGAACAGGATGTCTTTCATCGGATGAAGAATATGCGGGTTAAATCCAATCGCGAATTCACCGATATGACGAGCACCCTCATCCGAATTCAGGATTTCATTCAAACGCTCTGTATCGTTACTTGTCGCTTCAACAATTTTGCCATCCTTGAACGTGAACTTGATATTTTCAAAAGTCACTCCATTGTACAGGGTTGGCGAGTTATAACTAATCGTTCCGTTCACGGAATTGCGCACAGGGGCACTGTACACTTCGCCATCCGGGATATTTTTTTGGCCAGAACATTTCTCTGCACCGATATCTTTAATGGAGAAGCTCAGCTCAGTTCCTGGTCCGGTGATACGAACTTTATCCGTCCGCTTCATCAGGTTAGCAAGCGAGTCCTGTGCTTTGTCCATTTTGGCGTAATCCAGGTTACATACGTCGAAGTAGAAATCTTCGAACGCTTCTGTACTTGTATTGGCGAGTTGCGCCATACTTGCGTTAGGGTAACGCAGTACAACCCATTTCGTATGTTTGACACGTTGTTCACTATGTACCGGGTGGGAGTACAATGAATTGTACATTTTCATTTTTTCTTCCGGCACATCGGACAGATCATTCACATTTTCTCCCGCACGAATACCGATATAACAATCCATCTGTTTCATACGATTTAGATCAATCTCTGCCCATGTTTTCATCATTTCTTCTGTGGCATTTTTCAGCATCGCACGCTGTACGGTTTTATCGGTCAACTGTACAAAGACGTTACCACCTTTTTTGCCCACCTCTTCAATAATGGCGTTAATCAGATCACGTTCCGATCCAATCATCTCAACCAAAACATTTTCACCAGGCTGTACATCTACTGAATAGCCCACCAGGTTTGCTGCAAGCTTTTGAATTCTTGGGTCTTTCATCTTGGTAAAATCCTCCTGTCATCTGCCATACTTGAATTGAACAACGGTAAATTACGATACTATTGTAGCACGCGAACAGTCATCCCGTCAGCAGGCAGTCCCTCACTTCGTTTATTGATATGACTTGAAGTTAACATCGGTGACAAGGGCTTCTTTGTTACTTTTACGGTTGTTGTCCGTGTAACTCATCTGACTTTCAGAGGATAAGCGAAGAGGCAGACTGCTCTTCCGATCTACCGTGAGATGATATACCGTCTGCACGCTCGCTTGTTTCATCATCTGTTGCATCGTTGTTTCACCCTGTTTCCAAACTTTCTCCAGATCCTTCTCAAGCTTCTCCTTACGCGCCCCTTTCACCGTAGCTGCCTTATGCATATATTCTGCCCGAATGGCGTTCATCTCGTCGTTTAGCTGGGTTACAGCCCATGATTTGGCGTCTTCCGGTGCAAGTTCAATCCGTAATGTTCTGGTTCGACGACCAGCACCATACTCGGATTGAATGGTTTTGTGCATCCCATCGATCTTCTCCAATTGGGCAATTGGATTAAATCGAGAAAGAGACCCACGCAGCGGCTCATGCTGCGCTGACAATGCCATCCATTGCCCTTGTTTCCGCTCGAAAGAGGCGCTAAACCCACTGGGCTGTCCATTATTTTTTACGGCAGTTGTTTGAATGCCTGTGCCCACAGCAGTTACTTCTCCAGGTAATCGGGTCTGAAGGGTCAGACGATCATGATTCTCCAGCTTGCCTTCAAACTTGAACTGATTCTCGAACAGCCCACTGTTCTCCCTTCGAAGTCCTGCCTCTCCTTCAAAACTCAACGTTTCTTTTCCCGCTATCCCCGATAAAGCCAAGGAAAAAACCTCCTCAGGCGTTTGATCTCGCTGCATTAATCCACAACCCGGAACACCAATAATCACGATGCTCACAAATAACCATAATGTACGTACCGAATGGCGGTTAAACATGTCTATCTTCACCCTTCCGTGAACTTTCTCCATAGATTGCCCCGCCCGTATATGCTTATACTTCCTTCTATACACATCTTGATCTGCGATGCACAAAAAAAAGAGAACGACTCCGCAATTGGAATTGTTCTCTCTTAACGTGTTACTTCCTGTTCCTCTACAACGATTCTGTTCCGACCACCATTCTTGGCGCTGTACAAAGCCATATCAGCCCGATAAAACAAGGACTCTACACTGACCTTTTCATCCATCCAATTCCACTCTGCGATGCCACTGGATACCGTAACGGGCGGTCTGGTCTCTTCTGCGACTCTCTTTCGAATCACTTCCGCATAATCTAACGCCTGCCTTACACTCACCTGTGGCATATAGATCGCCAGTTCTTCTCCACCCCATCTGGCACATACATCCTCCGAGCGAACAGAGCTGGTGACGATCTCACTCACTTGCTTCAATACTTGATCCCCCGTCTGGTGTCCGAACGTGTCATTCACCTGTTTGAACTGATCAATATCCACCACAATGAGGGAGCCACAGAATTCATGAGCCTGTCGCTCGTGAATCACACTGTCCAGATAATGCCTCACGTACAGACCTGTCAACATATCCAGATTAGCCAAGCGCCGAACCTCGGCATGCAGCGTGGCATTTGACAGGGCAAGCCCGATATGAATAGATAACATCTGCAAGAGCCTATAGTTATCATATGAAAAGTAGTGCTCTCTACTGTGTCCCAGCAAAATGGCACCCTTCACTTCACCATTGACTCTGATCGGTGATGCAATCAGTGACATGGATCCCGTATCTTCCATGAAAAAGGAGGACACTTTATCAAATTGCGCATAATTGGCTATAATAAGCGGTTCCTCTGTTCGATAGACCAAACCTGCGATACCGTAGTCTACAGAAAAGGATTGGTGAAAAACATCTTTCACGTTAGATGACATGACTTCGAAGTCATTGGTACTGTCATTGAGTTGAAGAATGCAACACGTTTCAGCCTGGAATATTTCCTTTAACTCTTGTTCGGATAGTTGATAAATCTCCGAAAGATGCAGACTCTTGTTCAACCGCTGTGTAAGATCATTAATTAAACGAAGTTCCTGAATTAACATATTGGATTGTTCATGCAACTTGGCGTTCTCAAAGGCCGTTCCTGCAGTGTCTACCATCATCGTAATCAATTGCAAGTCCGATTCTTCCATAATCTCTTCATTCATTTCGATATGGAACACACCGTATATGCCTTGTTTGCCTTTCAGCGGAATCCCTACATCTACAATGCGGTTCTCTGCATCATGTGAGCGAGCAACGATCAGCTTACCTTCCATAAATGAACGCACACAAATATCTTCTCCTCGCTCGTGGACAAGCAACGGTTTAATCCGTGGATCAGAGTTGCTCTGATCCTGAGACATATACAATTTGATATAAGTGGCCGGGTACAAGTAATCCATACTGTCAAATACCTCATCCAATATGGCCTCGACATCCATTTTGTCATGCATTCGCTGAACAATCTGAAAGAGGATGGACCTCCGGTGTTCCTCACGAGCTGTTTGTTCATGAGCATGTAACAGGTCCGTCATAAATATGTATTCGAATCTTCGGTAAAAGCAGGTGTGATAATGCAATGCCTCAGATTGAACCACAGCTTCAGACGTTTCATATCCATTGGATTCATAGATCACAGCAGTGAATACGGCAAACATATCCTTGTTAGTTCTGGAGAATAAGGGATGTGTTATTATAAGATATTCTCCGTGTTCGCTTGTCCCTTTAAGGGACAGGGCCTGTCTCTTATCCAAACATTCCAATACCAGCCTGCGTGCATTTACGCCCGGATCAGCTTCATGATCGCTATCGAATCCTATGCAATCACCTTCCGTGTTCCACACGCTGTAAAAGGTTGATGGTCTGGCCAGCCTTGAACCCACTCTGGAGTTCCAGTCACTGTATGCCTGCTCTAGCAAGCTGCCCAAATATGAAAAATCAAAAGGTGTGATATCCATTTTTTGCATCCACAACACATGCTCTTCATGAGAACGAGGAGCGGCAAAAGATGCGGAATCGCCCGAACTTCGTGAATTCAAGCTGGCAGGTAAACTTCTTAGATGTTCTAACATGTCAGGCGCTCCTTTGCACCGTTTTTGCATCCGCCAGGATGCATTAATCTGCAGACGTTATCGCAAACCTGCAAATTCGTTGCGATAACCTTGTTACATAGAGATGATTTAAAGTTAAGATACAATCTATTTTACTCTGTTTAAACCATTTTTGCATCCATATTTCAGAAAATTGTCCCATTATTTTAGGCCCAATGACCTATCGACAAATTTAGACGTTTTTTTGCTTTTATTCTGCGCTTGACTTTGTTTCTCTTAAACTGTAATATAAATTGTTGATGAAGACTACTAATGGGTCTTTAAATTTGGGCATTACCGGTTGTGTCACCCTCATTCTTTTTGTTGCTTTCAGGACAGCGGCTGAACTTTCCTGATCGTTCTATGCGTGGCCAAGCCCGCATCAACAAATTGGAGCGCAAACAGAGCCCTAATATGAACTTTAACTAAAAAGGAGCTACTTTAAACATGGCACGTTACACTGGTCCTAAATTTAAATTGAGCCGTCGCCTCGGCATTTCCCTTAGCGGAACAGGCAAAGAATTGAAACGTCCTTTCCCTCCAGGTCAGCACGGAGCTAACCAACGCAGAAAAATCAGCAACTACGGTATGCAATTGCAAGAAAAACAAAAATTGCGCCACATGTACGGTTTGGGCGAGAAGCAATTCCGCACACTGTTCTCTAAAGCTCAAAAAATGCAAGGTATTGCCGGTGAGAACTTCATGTTCTTGCTTGAGTGCCGCCTTGACAACCTCGTTTACCGCCTTGGGTTTGCTAACTCCCGCGCTGGAGCGCGTCAGTTGGTAGCACACGGTCACGTAACTGTAAACGGTAAAAAAGTCGATATCGCTTCTTACCAAGTAAGCACTGGCGATGTAATCGGCTTGCGTGAGAAGAGCCGCGCTCTTTCTTCCATTAAAGAAGCTTTGGAAGGCCGTTCGCATCTTCCAGCATACGTTGAATACAACGAAGCAGCTGTAGAAGGTAAATTCATCCGCTTGCCTGAGCGTGCTGAATTGTCCCAAGACATCGATGAAAAACAAATCGTCGAGTTCTACAACCGTTAATCGTTGCAATCACATTAAAGTTTCAACCCAAACAGCTGTCGAGATTTTCTCGACAGCTGTTTTTCTATGCTTTTTTTTAATTATCTTCATTATAGGAACGTAAATAACGATATAAAATATAGACTCCCTTCAGGAGAAGCACACATCCATATATACATCACAAGAATGACATCGAGGGGGATTAAAACATGCATTTTTTTCGCAATCGCAAGCTCGCTGTTAAGCTTGGACTTTTACTCGGGATCGTATTACTCTGTTGTATTGGAGCCCTGATTGCATTTAATACCAAATCCATTTACGACAAAAGCCTCCAGTACGGCGAAACCGTTGCTGGACAGGCAGCAAACCGGGCTACGAATGAGTTTATGACTGACATTAATCAGGTGAAAAACACGTTGGACACCATGAGTACCACGTTATTGGATGCAGCTCAGAACGGATCACTCAACCGTGAAGAAGTCGTCAGACTCCTTGAACAATATCTGAAGAAGGACGAGAAAGTTTTTGGCTTTTATACGGGCTGGGAACCAAATGCCTTTGATGGAAACGATGCGGAGCACATCAACAAAAAAGAATATGATGATGCTACGGGTCGATTCGTTCCATACGTTATACGTGATGGCAACTCCCTGCATTTTGAGCCTATGCCTACTTATGAGGGAAGCGGTGAAACTAGTACTTACTATCAGCAGCCAAAGAAAACCAAATCCATCTATTGGTCCGAACCTGTTACCTACACGGTTGGCGGAAAAGAAACACTGCTCGTTTCGATTGTCCTCCCTCTATTAGATGAAAACAAAAATTTTCTAGGCATTGTTGGGGCCGACTTTACCATTGATCGTTTTCAGCAAAACATAGCATCACTTAATCCGGATCAGGGTTATGCCATGCTTATTACTAGTGAAGGACAGATTGCTGCACACGGCTCCAAACCGGAACTGGCTAATGAAGGAGCCGTAATTCCATCTGAAATGAAGACAGTCATTCAGCGTATACAGTCTGGCGAGTCTCAGTTTTACGCTACAGACCCTGAAGTAGGGGAAGAACTATTTATTGCCGAGCCTGCCAGGTTACAAGGAACAGATTCAAACTGGTACCTTGTATCGGCGCTGCCAAAGAGCCATATCCTTCAACCCTTCTATGACAGCTTGAACTGGTCCATACTGATTGCCGCACTGGCAGTACTTCTGCTTGCAGGTGTGGTTACCTACACCATCGTCTCCATTGTTAGACAGTTGAATCAAGTTAATATCGTCGCTGGACAGCTGGCTGGCGGAGATTTGACACAAAAGTTACCTGTACGATCCAAAGATGAATTTGGCATCATGGCGGGTCATATGAATCAGATGATGGATACCCTGCGTCATACCATATCGGTTATATCCGAACATGCTTTATCTGTCGGCTCCACCTCTCAACAGTTGACCGCAGGTGCCGAAGAAACAGGTAAAGCAGCCGAACTGATTGCATTAACAGGAGTCGAACTTGCAGATAAAGCAGGTAAACAGGTGCAGGAGCTGCAAGAGTCCTCCCGTTCCATGAATGAAATATCTGCAGGGATCGGAAGAATTGCAAAGGCCGCCTCCGATGTATCCGATTCATCGCGAACTGTGGCCGAACGAACAACCATCGGAACTGATAAGATTCAGTCCGCTATGCGTATGGTCGATAGTGCCACTTCTTCTGTGCAGACGTCGATGACCGCACTGGAGAATTTCCGCCAACGTTCGGAAGAGATTGGCCATATTACAGGCATGATCACGGAAGTTAGCCGTCAAACCAATCTACTTGCCCTTAACGCTTCCATTGAAGCATCACGAGCAGGTGAACACGGGCGCGGGTTCGGTGTTGTTGCTTCCGAGATTCGTAATCTGGCTGAACAATCCAGAATATCAGCAGCGCAGATTGCAGCGTTGATTCATAACGTTCAGCAAGAGGTCCTTTCTCTCGTTGAAAATATGGAACAGGGGAATGCCGAGGTGAGCCATATAGCGGAAGTGATCCATGAAAGTGGTGAACTATTCCTCTCCATTTCATCACAGATTACAGATGTTAATGAGCAGATTGAGCATGTCTCAGCCATTGCGCAGCAGATGTCAGCTGGATCACAACAGGTTGATGCCACGTTAGTGCAACTCAAAACCATTGGTCATGAGACAGCAGATCACGCAACGCGTGTTGCCTCTGCCTCTGAAGAACAACTCGCATCCATGGAAGAGATTACGGCGGCATCTGCCTCACTGGCTAATCTTACCCAGGAACTATTAGAGCTGATTCAACGATTCAAAACCTAATGTAGAAACCTCCAATACGACACATCATTCAGGCCACCCTATGCACCTCAGCATGGAGGTGGCCTGCTTATTTTGGCTTACAACTCATGAAATGTGCTTCAATATCGCATGATATATAGCATAATGCATGGCAGAATGGCAAATTTCGACCATTACTTGTATTTCTCAGGCATGCAAAGCCGCCTTTTTATGCTATAATAAGTGCTGTTAAAAGGAGGAAGACACTGAATGGTTGATGTTAATAAGAAAAAGCCCGATGAACAGCCTGTACGCAAACGCAGCTTTGCCCGCAGACTGGGAAGTTTCGTCAAATGGATGGTTGTCCTTGGATTTATGGGGGCACTATTTGTAGGCGGTGCTTTGATGGGATACGTCAGTTCCATTGTGAAAGACGAGCCTGTCCGTTCAAGGGCCCTGATTGAACAAAAAGTCAGCGAAAACTCCATCACAGGCTTTGCTTACTTTGCCGACGGCAGTCCGATCGGTCAATTACGTACGGAAGAAGACAGGCGTCCGGTCACTACGGACCAGATCCCACAAAAGGTTATTGATGCTGTCGTTTCAATTGAAGACAATCATTTTTACGAACATAAAGGTGTAGACATGAGCGGAACCCTACGTGCCGTGAAACAGAAAGTGCTGAAAGAATCAGTACAAACCGGCGGTAGTACACTGACTCAGCAATTGGCGCGTCGTGTGTTTTTGAATCTGGATCGCACAGAAGATCGGAAAGTGAAAGAAATTTTGCTCTCACTCCGACTCGAACGTTTCCTGACCAAAGACGAGATCATGACAGCCTATCTGAACAAAGTTCCTTTTGGTAATGGTTCCAGCGGATACAACGTTTACGGAATCAAAGCGGCCGCCAAAGGATTGTTCAATATTAACGATCTGGAAAAAATCAACATCGCTCAAGCTGCTTATCTTGCTGGATTGCCACAACTCCCTTCCTCTTACTCCGCTTTTAACGGTAAAGGTGATTTTGTAGAGGAGAATTTTGACCGCGCAATCAACCGTCAGCATCTGGTACTGCGCCGTATGCTTGAACTGGGCAAAATCAATCAGTCAGAGTATGACGAAGCTCTAGCTTTTGATATCAAAAGCGCACTCGCTCCGAAGACCATCAAGGCTTACAACACTTATCCATATCTTATGATGGAAACGGAACGACAAGCTGCACAGATTTTGATGAAACAGTTGAATTCCGACACAGCTGAATCTACAGACAAAGCTACGGATGCAGCCACACCTCAGAAGGAAAGCAGTGCATTATTGGAGGAAGCTCAGACGCAACTGCGGACAGGTGGATATCGTATATACACGACCATCAACAAAAGTATCTACAAAACGATGCGTACCATTGCGGAAGATGACAGCAATTTCTCAGCAGATGATCCTGTCAAAGGAAAAGAACAAACTGCTGCCATGCTGATTAATCACAAAACCGGTGCTATTCTGGGCATGATTGAGGGTCGGGATTTCCAGGATGAACAGATGAACTACGCAACGCAGATGATACGCCAGCCAGGTTCAACGATGAAACCTATAGCCGCTTATCTTCCTGCGCTAGATGAAGGTCTTGTTCAGCCAGCTTCAATTATTGATGACTCACCGATCATTCTCAAAAATGGTCCGAGCGGCTACCACATTGCCAAGAATGCCAACAACCGGTATCAGGGACTCGTCACTGCCCGCAGAGCACTGAATTATTCTCTCAATATACCGGCTCTGAAGTTGTTTAATGAAGAAGTAGGGATCGAGAAGGCTTGGACCTTCGCCAAGAAACTGGGGATTACCACCATTCAGAAGGAAGACTATCAGGCTCAGACCGGTGTTCTCGGTGGTCTCCAATACGGTGTAACCGTTGAAGAATTAACCAGTGCCTATGGTGCTATCGCCAATAATGGTGTATATAACGATTCTTACATGATTAGCAAAATTGTAGATTCCAAAGGAAACATCGTTTATAAACATGATACTGAACCTGTCCAAGCCTTCTCGGAGCAGACAGCATACCTGATGACCGATATGCTGCGGACCGTTATTACAGAAGGAACGGCAGATAAAGTACGTGAAAATTACAAATATTCCAAGAGTGTGCCAATCGTAGGTAAAACGGGTTCCACTCAAAACTACGCAGATGTGTGGTTTGAAGGTTATACACCAGATGTCACACTTGGCGTGTGGGTCGGATACAAACAGCCCGTGAATACGCTGGAAAGTAAATCACAGAGAAAACGTGCGCAGCAACTGTGGTCGAAAATCCTGAACGAAGTGATCGATACGCAAAAAGATCTGTTCGTTACGGATTCGTTCAAAAAACCGTCTGGCATCGAAACGCGCACGGTGTCTGCATATAGTGGCAAGTTGCCAACATCCATGACTGACAAATTTGTTACGGATATTTTCAACAGCAAGTTTGTTCCGAAGGATAGCGATGATGGTGTAGCCAAAGCCAGGTACATTACTTACAATGGTGTAAACTATATTCCGCGTGACGGAACACCTTCGGATATGTTGAAGGAAAAAACAGTAATCAAGCGTAAAAAACCAATCTCGGATCTCATCAAAGAATTGCAAAATGCATTCTCACGTATGAGTCGACATGAGTCACTTGCTTATTATCTTCCTGAAGATGCTGGTGCAGACATGCCAACACAGATTGATCCAAGGACAGATAACGGCAAATCTCCTGATGCACCAGGCAACTTACGCATCTCAACCTCAGGTGACAGAGCTGTCATTACATTTAATGCCACACCTGAAAATGATGTCGTGGGTTATCGTCTGTACCGTTCTGTAAACGGTGGAGGATTCCAGAACCAGGGTCAGGTTGTCTTGACCGGTGAATCCAGATCATTCTCTGCATATGCAGCGCAAGGCGGTAACTTCGCCTTCTATGTAACGGCAGTGGATGTTGCCGGCAGAGAATCTGCTCCTAGCGCTACAGTAAATAGTGCTGGTGTAGCTCCTCCTGTGGAAGAAGAGATTGATGAACCGATTGAAGTTCCAGGTACAGTCATTACGCCGGGAGAAACGCAGACCGATAATACAACAACGACAGCCCCAGGCACACCTGGTCAGGTCAGCGTATCTGCCCTCTCTCAAGGACTGCGTATACAATGGGCGTCAACTCCAAGCGCAGATAGTTATACTGTATATTACAGTGAAACAGGCTCGGCTCCTTACACCAAAATTGGAACAACAGCGGGAAATACCATGGATTATGGAGTACCCGCATCTACCAGTGGATGGTTCAAGGTATCTGCCAGTAACAGTGCGGGTGAATCCGAATCTTCTGCAGCCATACATTTTCAACCCTGATTCAGGCATAGCGTTCCAAAACAAGCCGCATCCTCAGACTGTATCTGAGGGTGCGGCTTTTTATTTGCATGTGCAGCAGGCAGCCGCTAAAAAAGCCTGCTTCATGCCAATGGCATAAAGCAGGCTTTTACAACCGATTTTAATGGGTAGAGTCACCGTATTTGGCTTCGTAGAGTATTAACTTCTCCCCCACAGGCATTTGTATCGACATCGATACCGACACATTGATGATCCTAGCACTGTCGCGTTAGTCTTCAATGGTGGATAGATCTCCTGTTGGCAGATCAAGCTCCCAGGCTTTCAGGACACGCCGCATGATCTTGCCGGAACGTGTCTTGGGCAGTTTATCCTTAAACTCAATCTCACGCGGAGCAGCGTGGGCAGACAGGCCCTCTTTGACAAAACGATAGATCTCTTCTTTTAGCTCCGGTGTCGCCTCATATCCTTCACGAAGCGCCACAAAGGCCTTGATGATCTCCCCACGTGTCACATCCGGCTTACCGATTACACCCGCCTCTGCTACCGCAGGATGCTCCACAAGCTTGCTCTCCACCTCAAAGGGGCCGATACGCTCGCCTGACGAATTAATCACATCATCAATCCGTCCCTGGAACCAGAAATATCCTTCTTCATCCATATAAGCGGAGTCACCGGATACATACCAGCCCGTAAGCCTGAAATACTCCTCGTATTTCGCAGGGTTATTCCAGATCTTCGCCATCATGGATGGCCAAGGTGCCCGTATGGCCAGATTACCCATACTGTACGGCGGCAATTCCTGCCCGCGATCATCAATAATCGCTGCTTCGATTCCAGGTAACGGACGTCCCATGGAGCCAGGCTTGATCGGCATTCCGGGATAGTTACAGATCAGCTGTGCACCTGTTTCTGTCATCCACCATGTATCATGAATTCGCTGACCATAGGCTTTCCACCCCCAACGAACTACCTCCGGATTGAGCGGTTCACCGACAGACATGACATGACGCAGACTGCTCAGATCATGCTGGGCAATGGTCTCTTCTCCCGCTCCCATCAGCATACGGAAGGCCGTTGGTGCACTGTACCAGATCGTGACTTTGTTCTTCTGGATGGTGCTGTACCAATCTTGAGGGCTGAAACGCCCACCCCGTATCACATTGGTCACTCCGTTGAGCCATGGAGCAAAGATACCGTAAGAGGTGCCTGTCACCCAACCAGGGTCAGCAGTGCACCAGTACACATCATCCTCACGTAAATCCAGAACAACCTTACCTGTATAATAGTGCTGAATCATGGCATTTTGAACATGGTACACCCCTTTGGGTTTACCCGTAGAGCCTGAGGTATAATGAATAAGCAAACCATCCTCACGATTCAGCCACTCTACTTCCATCTCATCCGAAGCGGCAGACATCTCTGCATCAAAATCGATGAGTCCTTCTTCAGTCTGCGCGCCCCCACCCACAATAAATATATGTTTAAGTTCGGGCAATTCGGAACGTTTGATGCGCTTCAGTAATTCCGGAGTGGTTACCAGTGCTACTGCTCCGCTATCCTCCAGCCGATCCTTCACAGCCGTTTCCATAAAAGCTTCGAACAACGGGCCCGCGATGGCTCCAGCTTTCAATATACCCAGGAGACTAAAATACAGCTCAGGACTTCGAGGCATAAAAATAAACACCCGTTCCCCTTTGACTATGCCATATTTGCGGAGAACGTTCCCGAACCGACTCGACTGTTCACTCAGATCAGCGAAAGTATAGGACTCTTCACGTGAAGCATCGCTATACAATAAAGCGGTTTTTCCGCCCCTTCCTTCCAGTACATGACGATCAATCGCTTCATGCGCCATGTTTACTTTTCCGCTGGCGTGCCACGTAAAGTGCCTTTCCACCGATTCCCAATCGAACCGGCTTCTCGCCTCCGTGTAATCGCCCAGATTAGATTCAGACACAACCGTTTGCAGCATCTCACCATGTGCTTGACTCATGCTTGCCAGCCTCCTTCAACTCGACATTTCGATTCCCGTTAGGGGTCACTTCTCATTGCCTTTGTGTTGACTGAACTTCCAGTTAGCGCTTACATTAGTAGAGAGAACTTCTCATCATGTACTTGCTCGGCCAAACAGATGTTAACTATACTGTATTGAATTGTGAACATTTTTTGTCTACGCAATTATAGCAAAACTTTTCAATTGTCGTCTATGGCTTTTCGATTTTTTGGATTTTTGCTATAGCGTTCTTTTTGGAACAACCTCTATAAGTAGGAAAGAGAGGAGCATGAACCATGGAACATATCAAAGAACATCATATGCGTTCCATCTTCAAGTCCGGCCACCGAATTACTGTTGAAGGCCCCGTGCAGGCCGAGGAGATAACCCGTCTTACCTTCCATCCGGATCTGGATGCCTTTCGGCGCCCAACGGAGCAGCAAGAAGCTCTGGCCGAGATCGCAGCACTACCTGAAGGGCGAATTATCATTGCACATGAAAATGAAACGATTATCGGCTATGTAACCTTTCACTATGCGGATGATTGTGAACGCTGGTCCGAGGGCAATATGACTGATCTGATAGAGCTTGGGGCAATCGAGGTTGCGGACGACTATCGCTCGCTTGGCATTGGACGTGAGATGTTACTTACCGCTTTGGAAGATAAATACATGGAGAACTACATTATTTTCACCACAGAATATTATTGGCATTGGGATCTGAAGGGCAGCGGACTAAACGTATGGGATTATCGCAAAATGATGGAGAGGCTGATGGAAACGATCGACATGACCTGGTATGCAACAGACGACCCCGAAATCTGTTCACATCCTGCGAACTGTTTGATGGTACGTATCGGAAGTCAGGTGCCCATCACATCGGAAGAACAGTTTGATCGTGTACGCTTCCGCCATCGGTTCATGTACTAATTCAATGATCTGTTCGAAAAACGATATACATAACAAAAACCGCCTCTCGCAGCGTTGCTCCATACCTCATGGAACAGCTAATCGAAGGCGGTTTTTCATGGATTTCGGATGGGTATTGCAATATAAGCTTATGTCATTACATATTTTCTAACATATGCTCCACAATACGATGTGAACGCTGCGAAGATTCCACAGTAAATTCAGCAAAGTTAACATGCGCCGAACCATCCGCTTTATCAGACATCCCACGCAGGACAACAAATGGTACACGATTCATGTAACAGACCTGAGCAACTGCAGCCCCTTCCATCTCCGCACATGCACCGTCCATTTCGGTATATAACATGTTAACCGTATCTTTATTTGCAATAAATTGATCTCCAGATAACACTTTACCGATCAGGTAATTGGCTCCCTGTGCTTTACACGCTTCTTCAGCCAGTGTAATAAGCGAAGCCTCGGCAGGGAAGGCCGATGTCTCCTGGTAAGGAATAACCCCGCGTGCAAACCCCAGTGGCGTTACATCCATGTCGTGCTGAACACATACAGACGATATAACCATATCTCCAATGTTCAACTCCGGGTTAACTGCACCCGCAACACCTGTGAAGATAATGCGATTAACTTGAAAACGATCAATCAAGATCTGCGTTGTAACCGCTGCATTTACTTTACCTACGCCGGATTTGCACACGACAATATGCTTGCCCAGCCACTCGCCCGCAACGTATGTAATGCCGGTTTGTTTGACCGTCTCAAGCTGCTTCATACCTGCCAGCAAAAGCTCGACTTCCTCATCCATCGCTCCGATAATACCAATCGTTTCACGCATCTTCTGATACCCCCTGTTTTCATTTTTAAACTAATTCAGCACAAAAGCTCCGTCTCCGGAGCTTTCGCATATCCACTATGTAGAGAGAATAATGACTTCTCCCTTACTGTATATATTCCCGATTAAACTACATCTGCATGACTTACAGACAGACGAAGAATCGTTTCATGCGGCAAAATAACCCGTGGGTTCTCCACATTTTCTTTCTTCATCAACTTGGTCAGCAAACGCATCGCTACTGCGCCAAGGTCGTACATTGGCTGAGCCACTGTTGTCAACTGAGGACGCACCATGGAAGCCATACGGATGTTATCCACACTAATAATGGAGAAGTCATCCGGTACTTTCAGACCGTCATCCTGAATGCTGTGAATGGCACCAATGGCCATTTCATCTGTAGCAGCAAAGATAGCTGATGGTTTTTTCTTGAGTCCAAGGAAATATTTCATTGCTTCCACACCGGATTCATATCGATAGTTACCGATTCGAACAAGATCCTCCTGGTATTCAATCCCCGCTGCTTCCAGTGCTTTTTTGTATCCTTGGAAACGGGCATATCCATTCGCCGGATCTTGCAGTGTACCACTGATCATCGCAATTTCCTTGTGTCCATGACGAATCAGAGTGTTTACCGCATCAAACGCAGCCGACTCATGGTCAATATCCACCGAAGGGAATGTGCCCTTCTCATCACTTGTTGCACAAAGTACAATCGGCACAGCCGCAGACTGGAACGCCTGAATGTGTTCGTCCGTTACTGTTCCACCCATGAAGAGCAGTCCGTCTACTTGTTTTTCGAGCAACGTGTTAATAACACGAATTTCTTTTTCTTTCTTCTTGTCTGCATTACACAAAATAATATTGTAGTGATACATATTCGCAATATCTTCAATTCCGCGGGCAATCTCCGCGAAGGTTGAGTTCGAAATATCCGGAATAACAACCCCGACCGTGGTTGTCTTCTTGCTTGCCAGACCTCTGGCTACCGCATTCGGACGATATCCCAACCGCTCGATGGCTTCATATACTTTTTTCCGCGTTTGCGGTTTGACATTAGGGTTATTATTAACTACCCGTGATACCGTTGCCATAGACACTCCAGCTTCACGTGCCACATCATAAATGGTTACCGTCACAGTACTTCTCTCCATTACCAGTAAATTTTCATACCATTTTCATTAAGATTTATATTACGACAAATTTTTGCATTAATCAATTAAAATAGGCTTTAGGACTCACTCAAAACATTCGTAAGTGTGGTTCTAGTAATATCTGAATGGGAAGTATGCCATACAGGAATTCCCTTTTTAATCAGGATCGCCTGTGGAGATTCGTGCTTAACACCCAGCTTGTCTGCTGCTTCATTGGATACCGGGCGATCTTCCACAACATAGATGATGCCATATTTCACTTGTTCATTGGCATTGTTAAGCAAATAATCGTTCATCTCCTGATAAGCGTTCGAGCTGATCGGACAGCGCGTGCTATGCTTAAACAGAAGCAAGGGTTGATCCTTGGTAGCCTCCACTGCGGAGTTTAGCTGTTCAATACTTGTCATTTTAGTCATGTCAGCCATTAGATATACATCCCCCTTTACCAGGAATACCGCTATGTTGAGCGTTTTCACTCTTCGATATCTTAACAAAAAGTGAGCGAAAAAGCCAATTTTCATGAAAACAAGCATTTTACACGTCAAAATTAGACAACATTTGAGAAGTACTCCTGCCACACAAATCCGGATAATTGACTTAATCTACGCTCCGTGGTCTCAATCCACGCTGCATCACCAGACTTCGTTGCGTAACCCATAATGTCCAGCAGCAGATTGATACGCTCCTCCACTGCTTGCTGCATACGATGTTCCATCTCCCGATCGGTCGCATCCGGCCAGGCCAGCAGTAACTCATGAAACAGGTCTGCCAGTTCATTACGTTCACCAAAAGATACGTCTTGCTTCACGGGCTGTTCACCCAATGTGTTAATGCATTCTGTTAAGTCCGGCTTGACCGGCGGAAGCACTTCATATGATACACAGTCTGTACACGCAAATACGGGTACGTTTCGAATCTCCACTTTTTTGGCGTACACCACTGTTCTTAATTCCAACTCCATTACATGTCCACATCTGCACGACTTGCGCACCACCATCACCTCATTCGTTCTATACTCTATATAAGTACCATTCGACCTATTTCGGCTCAAATCCTGCTATAAACGAAAGGTTGCACAAATTACCACTCCCTCCAGATGAAGGTTGTCGAATGCAGGCAGTTACTGACTTGTAATCGCTTCCTCCAAACTGAATATGCACTTCCATGAAGTCCCTTGGAGAATCTGTTACAATTAAAGACGCAACAGACCTAATCAACGCAAAAAGGAGAGATGGACATGAGATTAACCGGTAAAAAAGTCATCGCTCTGGTCGATGAAGAATTCGAGGATTTGGAATTGTGGTACCCTGTGCATCGGGTTCGTGAAGAAGGTGCAGAAGTGCATCTTGCTGGAGAGAAAAAAGGAAAAACCTATATTGGCAAATATGGTGTGCCTGCTGAAGCCGAATACAGTTTCGATGAACTCGATAGTTCAGATTACGATGGCATTCTCGTGCCAGGCGGCTGGGCGCCAGACAAGCTGCGTCGTTATCCCAAAGTACTGGAGCTTGTAAAGGAAATGAATGTAGACCGAAAACCGATTGGACAGATCTGTCATGCGGGCTGGGTGCTGATTTCTGCCAAAATTCTGGACGGAGTTACAGTAACCTCTACACCAGGCATTCGGGATGACATGGAAAATGCAGGTGCTATCTGGAAAGATGAAGCGGTTGTTGTTGATGGACATATCATCTCAGCTCGTCGTCCGCCTGACCTTCCCCCTTATGGCAAGGCATTCTGTGATGCACTCGCTGACAAGTAAAAATAACCCCATTGTGCTCTCATGCACAGTGGGGTTATTTTATATAACAAGTACTCCAACAAATAATTATCACAAATGTAAATATATTAACTTAAAGGTATTTATATCCAGTTTCCCTAATTACGATGCGTTCGAACCACTTTGTTCATCTGGACTTCCCGTGGAGTCATTAAAGACTTGTAGTCGCTCCTCAATATCTCCGCTGGTCCGTAAGGCGAAGCACTTTCGCGCTTCTTCTTTGGCGGTCGATGCTGTTGTGTTCAGCACTCTGTGCTTCACACGTAACAAGGATTGTGGAGACATACTCAAGTGGCGAATGCCAAGCTCCAACCAAAGCGGAATAGCACGTTCGTCCCCTGCCATCTCTCCGCACACACTGACATCAATTCCAGCCGTATGAGCCGCATCTGCTGTCGCACGAAGCATCCGCAGAACAGCTGGATGATAGGGGTGATACATGTGAGCAATCTGCTCATTCATTCGATCTACTGCCAGTACATATTGAACCAGGTCGTTCGTACCAATGCTGAAGAAATCAGCTTCCTCTGCGAGCAGATCAGCAATCATCACCGCTGCAGGAACTTCAATCATAATTCCCACCTGAATGTGAGGGTCGTATGATAATCCCCGCTCGTCCAGATCGGACATCGCCTCACGAAGAATCTCATTGGCCTGCTGAAGTTCTTCCACCGAAGAGATCATAGGGTACATAATTTTGACATTTCCGGCCGCACTGGCACGCAGAATGGCTGTAAGCTGTGTTTTGAACAGATCCTTGCGGTCGAGACTAATCCGAATGGCACGGTAACCCAGAAACGGATTGTCTTCCTCCGGCAATTCAAAGTAATCGAGTTGTTTGTCACCACCGATATCCAGTGTACGAATAACAACAGATTGTCCTGCTGTTTTCTCTGCCACAAGACGGTACACCTCATACTGTTCTTGCTCACCCGGGAACGTAGCACGGTCCATATACAAAAACTCTGTTCGGAACAAGCCCACACCCTTGGCTCCTTGTTTCAAAGCAAGGTCCAATTCCTTCACCGAACTGATATTGGAAGCCAAGTGCAAAACGGCCCCATCTTTGGTTACGGCATCCACGGTAGCAAGGACTTGAAGTTGTTCCTTTTTCTTCAGTTGTTTGCTGCGAAGCATGGTATACCGTTCAATCGTCTTGCGATCCGGGTCCGTAAATACCAAGCCATTGTCACCATCCACCACAAGCATATCCCCTGTCTCTACCGGCATGCCAAGACTCGCTTCCAGACCGGAAACGAGAGGAATGCCAAGGGCACGAGCCATAATCGCGGAATGTGATGTTTTCCCTCCAATCAAGGTCACAATGCCTAATACATGGGTGGGATTCAGATGCGCCAGTTGAGATGGCGACAGTTCTTTGGCAACGAGTACATACGGCTGGGTATCCGAAGGAAGTGTAATCTCCGGTGCACCGAGCAAATGCTTGAGCAGCCGGTTACCCACATCCTTGATGTCAATGGCCCGCTCTTTCATATACTCGTCTTCCAGCAAGTCAAACATCGTGACAAAGTGGTCAATGGCTTCTTTGACCGCCACTTCTGCTGCCTTATATTGACGCTCAATAATACCGCGAATTTCGTTCATGAATACCGGATCTTCGAGGATTGCCAGATGTGCATCAAAGATACTGGACTCCTCTGGACCAACAACTTCCTTGAACTCATTTTTGATATATTCAATCTCATCCTTAGATGTCCGTATGCCCTCATACAGCCGTTCGAACTCTTGGGCGAGATCCACCGAATCCATCTTCTGATCCGGCAGATCCCATTCCCAACTGGGCAGGACAAATGCTTTGCCGATGGCTATGCCTGCAGCTCCGTTGATGCCTTGTATCTTCATTCTACCCCTCCAACGTTCCTGTCATAGAGCACCACGGACATAACGGATGCCTGACCTTTCTTAACTTGCTTAAATGGAGCAAAACTCCATGATTTTACACGATCTGGATTCGTAATTACCATTGGTGTTGTCAGTGACGCCGCTTGCTCGCGGAGTACTGCCAGATCAAACTTGATCAACAACTGCCCTGGCTCCACCGTATCGCCCTCCTGAACAAAAGCTTCAAAATGGCCTTTCAACTGAGAGGTATCGATGCCGATATGCAGTAACACTTCAAGCCCCTCACGGGTAGATATACCCAAGGCATGCATGGTCGGGTACAAGTGCATAATCGTTCCGTACACGGGTGAGACCAGCTCTCCCTTTTCCGGAACAAAGGCTACACCATCACCGACAAGTTTGGCTGCAAAGATCTGATCCGGCACCTCTTCAATCGGGAGCATTTTGCCCTGAACAGGGGCACAGAACAGAACCTGTTGCAGATCTCTTTCCAGCAGCTTCGCGATTTCTTCCCGAATCAATTCCGAGTAGGTCCCGAATACCACCTGTACGTTACCGCCACCCAGCTTGATCAGTCCAGCGGACCCCATACTCTTCATGGCACCCGTGTCGATCAGACGGTCATCATGCACAGTCAGGCGAAGACGTGTAATACAAGCTTCAACCTGTACAATGTTACTCTTCCCACCCAATGCTTCGAGGATTAAAGGTGCCTGATAAGGAATGTTACCTACCCAATCTTCCAGCATGGAGCCCTCTTCACGTCCTGGTGTTGGAATCTTGAACGTACGAATCGCCCATCGGAACAGAAAGTAGTAAACCAGCCCATATAGTATGCCAATCGGAATGAGCTTCCAAGCATTCTCCGATAGATGGAAATTGAGTATGTAATCAATAATACCTGCGGAGTAAGAAAATCCATGCCGGATATCAAGCCAGTAACTAATCCACATGGCAACGCCGGACATCACTGCATGCACGATGAACAGATATGGTGCCGCGAACAAAAAAGCAAACTCAATCTGTTCCGATACCCCGGTTAGAAAACAAACGAGTGCCGATGTCAGAAAAGTTTTCTTGATTTTTGGTTTCAGATCTTCCCTGGCTTCCTGAATAATAGCAAAGGCTATTGCCGGAATGGCAAACATCATGATGGGAAACAAACCCGCCATAAAGAATCCTGCTGTTGGATCACCTGCAAAAAATCGGGGCAAATCCCCTTGCACAATGTTACCATCAGGCGTTTCAAACGTCCCTAACTGGAACCAAAACACATTGTTAAGCAGGTGATGAAGCCCAAAAGCAACCAGCACCCTGTATAACACTCCGTAGATGAATAGTCCAAAACCCCCGAGACTGTATTCCCAGGTAGCAATGCCGTTCAATCCATGCTGTAGGATCGGAGCGAGCCATAACATAAAACAGGAGAACAATGCCGAACAGAGTCCAACAATGAGCAAAACAAACCTTGAACCTCCAAAAAATTGTAAAATTTCAGGCAGTTTAATGCTTTTAAACCGATTATGCATCCCACCGGCAAGCGCGCCGAGTATGATTCCGATTAAGGAAGCGGGCTGAACGGTGCCATCCCCGAAGTTCCGAGTCACCTGATCATATATCACGATACCAGCCAGAGCAGCAAGTCCCGCTTGTCCGGCCTGGTTGGAGAGTCCCAGTGCTACACCGACAGCGAACAGATACGGTAAGAAATAAAAAATACCGTGTCCGGCCACGGTAGACACTTCACCGACAATATCCAATCCCCAGGCGTCCCAAGGCAGACTGCCAACACTGAGCAAAATTGCGGCGGCGGGCAGGACCATTGTAGGCAGCATTACCGCTCGTCCGAGCTGCTGCAAGGATCCGAGCCAATTCATGGCGACCTCTCCTTTCTATCCTAGATGGTAAGCTTTACGCAACGTTTTGTCAAAGCAAAACAGTAACCAATTGGTAATTAATACGGCAAAAATGGAACAGAAAAAATCCCGTCAACTTCAAGTTAACGGGATTCATCCTATAATCATTCAATTGGTTCAGATCAGGAGATCATTCGATCACAGGTGAACGAGCCTCTCAGCCGCGTCCAGCGCCGCGCAGAACGATGGAATCCTCTACCTTGATACAACGATTCGTTACCGCTGTCATGCCGTTCTCTGCAGCAATCTGGACCGCTTCATCACTATGGATGCCAAGCTGCAGCCACAGTACATTTGCTTTGATGGCAGCGGCGTCACGAGCGACATCCTCGCAAAACTCTTCGCGACGAAACACATTGACAATGTCTACCGGCTCTGGAATATCCGCGAGTGTGGCATATACCGTCTCGCCCAGGATTTCACCTTGCACCTGTGGATTAACCGGGATGATGCGATAGCCTCTGCTCTGCATGGCTTCTGCCACCATATAGGAAGTGCGATCTGATTTGTCTGATAAGCCGACGACTGCGATGTTGCCTGCCTTGCGCAAAAGTTGTCCAATTTCTTCACGAGTAGGGTTGTTAAATTCCATGTTCAAGCACCATCCTTTTCTGATTAAAGTGCGTGTTCAAAAAACAGGTTTTCAGTTATTTACTCTTTTACCCATTGAACCGAGGCGCCAAGCGCCTGCAAATGATCGAAATATTGCGGATAAGACTTGGCTACATGGTGTGCATCCCGAATACGAAGTGGTTCCTTGGAACGCAGGCCAACGACAGTGAGCGCCATAATTACGCGATGATCGTAGTGAGCGTTAATCTCAACGCCGCCTTCAACGCCTTCTGGACGTCCATGTACGATAATCTCAGCTTGACGCTCTTCAACGTTTGCTCCTGCCTTCCGCAGTTCGTTCAAATAATCGGTGATTCGGTCACATTCCTTGTAACGCAGGTTCTCTACATTATAGAACCGTGACGTGCCTTCCGCAAACACAGCTGCGGCTACCATAGCCAAAACGGCGTCCGTCGCGGCATCCCCGTCGAATTCGATCGCTTTCAGTCTGCCATTACCTTGAACATGTACAACATCGTTCTCATGTGTCAATGGCACTTCCATCAAGCGCAGCACGTCAACGATGGCACGTTCACCCTGTTTGCTCTGCTCCATCAGGCGCAGAATTTTCACATCAGACTGTGTAACCGCTGCTGCGGCAAGAACCGCTGCTGAGCCGGGATAATCCCCTTGAACTGTGTAGGTCGTTGGTTGGTAAGCCTGTCCACCTGGTACACGGAAGGACATATAATCATCACTTGCATGGATAACGATACCTGCCTGCTCCAGCACTTCCAGGGTCTGTCCGATAACGACCTTGGACTTCAGGTCATTCAGTACTTCGATGGTGCTGTCTTCTGCAAGCAACGGCGTAACAAACAACAATGCACTCAGATATTGGGAACTGACGGAGCCGGATACACGAATGTGTCCACCCTTGGCATTGCCACCCTTGATTGTAATTGGCAAGCGTCCTTGTTCGTGCTGTACATCTACACCCAATTGACCAAGCGCATCGATCAGGTCATCATGTGGACGTTTGCCCAAAGAATCCGGGTACGTATTCACAAAAGTTACTTCAGGGCAGAGCGCTGTAACGCCCATCAGGAAACGAAGTACAGCACCTGCATTCCCTACATTCAATTCACGCACATCACGGGGATGACTGCCAAAACCCTGGATCACAATCTTGCTGTCGTCTTCTTCAAGCACTGCCCCCAGATCGCGAATACATCTGCGCATGGCGTCACTGTCTTCACTGTGTGCCGGGAAATGGATGGTACTTGTGCCTTCTGCCAGTGCAGCAGCCAGCAAATAGCGAGTCGTGTAGTTTTTGGAGGACAGAGCCCCGATTTCCCCGTTCAGCGTGGGGGTTGGTTTAACAATAACGTCCATGGATGAAATTCTCCTTCATTGATTATATTGTGGCCAAATTGACATTCCGTGCATCGCTTGGGTATCATTATAGGCGTTAAGTCCATACAGAAAAGAGGACCTGAATATGACACAAATAGCTGAAATTGAAACGTCTGAGCTGCGCCGCCGTTTACAGGCGGGAGAGAAGCTGCAGATGATAGACGTCCGCGAGGACGATGAAGTCGCGCAAGGCATGATCGAAGGAGCCAAGCATATTCCGCTTGGACAGATTCCGGACCGACTGTCTGAGATTGAGAAATCAGGCGAGATCGTGATCATCTGTCGTAGCGGTTACCGCAGTGAGCGTGCTTGTGAATATCTGCAGCAACTGGGATATGAAGGCTGTACAAACATGGTCGGCGGTATGCTTCAGTGGCAACAGGAAGACTAGAGAAACCCGGAGAGAAGCAAAGTCATTTGTAACCTTGTGACTTCTGCTCTGCTCCACTTCTAGAAACGGGCCTATATGGCCCGTTTTGTTATATCTGCCACCACCTATCAACCATCAAACTTCGATGATAACAAGCTTAGACGCGGTAATGCGCTAAAATTAAACGAGTCACTTCAGCAGCGGATAACTCGGTTGTATCCACCGTATAATGTGCGAACCGATATGCGTCTTTCCGTTCTTCCATAATTGCCTGAATGCGTTCCTCTGCATTGCCTGCGAGGAGTGGACGATTGTCACAGCCACTAACACGTTCTACAATCACTGCCGGATCAGCAGTCAAGGCAACAACCCAACCATTTTTCAACATCACGTCACAATTATCCGAACGCAGCACCACGCCACCTCCAGTCGCTATGACCTGTGACTTCTTCTCCAGCACCGAGCATAACATGCGGCTCTCGGCATCACGGAAATACGTCTCTCCCTTGCCAGTGAACAATTCCGGAATCGTACAGCCTTCCTCTTTTTCCACCGCGGCGTCTACATCAATCAATCGATAACCAAGCTCGCGTGCAAGCATGTCAGCGACGGTTGATTTGCCAGTTCCCATCATGCCGATGAGAATAATATTGTTAGACTTGCTCAAGGTGTACACTCCTTTAATTCAAGCAATTCGTGAGCACTTTTGTCCTATCATAACACAGCCCTGCGGACTGGGAAAGACCATCTCCTCACTGACTTCCTTTCGACCATCCGCAAGTACTTCCAAGACAGATTAAGTAACTCCCGGCATCTAAGCCTACGTCAGATCACCCTCAAGCAGTTTTGAGCCTCCAAACATCTCAATCAGTAACCATCCCAGCAAACTAACGAACTCCAATGAGCCTATTTACAGTAAAAAAGAGGCTCAGCGTAAACCGGCAATCACCGGAACGCCAAACCTCTTTTGAGCCCCTTAGCAGGCCAAAGCTCCTGTTTAAAGGCACTTTGGCCAAATCTAATAGACTTGTATATGTGGTACTACTCCATCCAGTTGTGGTGGAAGCTGCCTTCTTTGTCCACACGTTTGAACGTGTGAGCACCGAAGTAGTCACGTTGGGCTTGCAGCAAGTTTGCTGGCAAACGCTCTGTGCGGTAGCTGTCGTAGTAAGAAAGAGCGCTGGAGAAGCCAGGTACTGGAACACCTTGTTTTACAGCAGCCGCTACAACTTCACGCCATGCGCCTTGATAAGACTCAACGATGTTTTGGAAGTAAGGATCCAAGAGCAGGTTTTTCAGCGCTGCGTCTTTATCATAAGCTTCCTTGATGTTTTGCAGGAACTGCGAACGGATGATACAGCCACCACGGAAGATCATGGCAATGTTACCGTATTTCAGATCCCAGCCATACTCGTCGGAAGCTGCACGCATTTGTGCAAATCCTTGTGCGTAGGATACGATTTTACTTGCAAAGAGGGCTTTACGCACGCTCTCGATAAATGCTTTTTTGTCACCGGAGAACGCTTCAGTCGCTGGTCCATTCAGGATTTTGCTAGCTGCTACACGCTCGTCCTTCATCGCAGACAGGAAACGGGAGAATACGGATTCTGTAATCATGGACAATGGAACGCCGAGATCCAGCGCGCTTTGGCTTGTCCATTTACCTGTTCCTTTTTGTCCAGCAGCATCCAGAATGACGTCAACCATTGGTTTGCCCGTTTCTGGATCGTATTTAGAGAAGATATCTGCCGTGATTTCGATCAGGTAGCTATCCAGCTCTCCTTGATTCCATTCCGTAAAGATCGCATGCAGCTCTTCAACGGAAACGTTCAATACGGATTTGAGCAAGTGGTACGCTTCACCAATCAACTGCATATCTCCGTACTCGATACCGTTATGCACCATTTTCACATAGTGTCCGGCACCATCAGGTCCAATATATGTACAACATGGATCGTCACCGACTTTGGCCGAGATCGCCGTCAGGATCGGTTCAACCAGTTTATAAGCACTTTCCTGTCCACCTGGCATGATGGAAGGGCCTTTCAGTGCGCCTTCTTCACCACCGGATACACCTGTACCGATGAAACGAATGCCTTTGTCTTCCAACTCTTTGCTGCGACGTTGCGTGTCAGGGAAGTATGCGTTCCCTCCATCAATGATGATGTCGCCCTCATCCAGGTGAGGAAGCAGTTGTTCAATGGTAGCGTCGGTCGCTTTGCCGGCTTGTACCATGATCAAAATTTTGCGCGGGGATTCCAGGGATGCTACGAACTCTTCAATGGAGAATGAGCCTGTCAGGTTTTTACCTTCAGCTTCTTTCAGAAGATCATTGGTTTTCTCCGGGGAACGGTTAAATACCGATACCGAGAAACCTTTGCTTTCAATGTTAAGGGCCAAATTTTTGCCCATGACAGCCAGGCCAATTACGCCAATTTGTTGTTTTGTCATCTGGTCCTCCATCCTTTGCTCCAATTAATTTTATTGAAATAAATTCTCAACAATACTCCCATTTTAACGGTTTTATGTATAGAAGTGAACCCCGTGGCACAGCTACGCAACGAGAAAACACCCCAATCTGCTGAGGTGTTCATCGTATTTTCATAAATACGGCCTTATCTTGTCATCCTTCCAACATTAACAGATGTCCAGACAACTGTTTTAAGACTTGACGGCAAGCATTTGCTTTTTCGATATTATCCATCTGCATGGCCGTGTAGAGGCGCTCCAGTTCATCGTCCACTTCCATGCGCAACAACATGAGCCTTTCCTCGCCTTCACGCGAGAGGAACATTTCTTCCATCTCTTCCGCCGTCGGCGCAGGTTCCTTTTGAAAAATGACACGCTGTTTGAATCCGGAAACTTCCACGAGCCGAATCACTTCACCGAATAAAATGTTCTCCACGGTCATCTGCTGATCCTTGAACCGCTTCACAACCGCATGCCCGCGTGTATCTCCAATCAGCTTCTCCAGCCACTCTGCAAGCTTTGCATCCTTAATGATATAATCCCCAGTCATCTTGTAGTTCCCTGTGCGTGTCTGTTGAAAGCGGAGCTTTACCAGCTTGCGACCGGTCCGGACTGACAGGATAAAAAAGGATTCGTCCTCGCTCCAATATAGTGAATATCCCTCACGAATAAGGTCTCTGATCAAATTTTGGATATGCCGACGGTTGAACCGCAGCTCCAGATTGCAATATTCAACTTCATAACTCTTATTCACGGCACTCCCTCCATCTGTACCGGATCAACTCCGGCCCTCGTCTTCAATCGCTTCTACTCAATCGGCTTACCCTATTTTATACTTCATTTTATGTAAGGGTACTTGGTTATTTGACTATTTTTCACCGAAAGGACCGCAGGATTGCAGCTTTCCGCAGACGCACAGGGGCAAGCCCCCGATTATCGTGATATAATGGACGCGAAAAAGGGAGCTCCACAACCAAGACGGTTGGTGGAACTCCCTTTTCTTTTGCTTATTTGGCCGGAGCGGTGCGAAACGGATTGCGGGATAACACAAAGTGCACAACGGCAAGTCCTGCCATGACGATGGCACTGCCAATGAATGGGGCCGGATGACTCACGTGGTCCCACAGCAACCCGGAAACAATAGGGCCGACAACCATACCTGATCCCTGCAATGTAAGGAAGAATCCCCAGATCGCTCCCCGCTCTCCTTTGGGAATTAGCGTGGCTACAAAAGCATTCCAGGCGGGCAAAATCATGGCATAACTGATGCCCACCAGCATGACAACACCAAACACCACCGGAATGGATGTTATGGAGGAGAATGCAAACAGACTCGCCGCCGCCATCAAAAAACCAACATTCAGGAACGGTTTCGTGCCAAACCTGTCTACCATTTTACCAACAGGCAGCAAGGCAATGACCGTTATTCCACCACCTGCAATCAGCAACAAGCTGTAAAGGTTCGGCGAGATGTGCAGATCTGTGCGTGTATATAGCGTGATTACTGGACTGAGCAGCCCGATGACAAACGACTGCATAAACAGGGCAGGATACACCAGTGGATTAACATTAAGCGTGCTGCGTACCCGTTGCAGTGTGTCCTTCACACTCTTTTGCAGCCGGATGAACGGCGTGAGCAGATTCGGTTTGGCTGGATATTTCACATCACTATTCTTCGCTGCTTGCTCGGCATGCTCTCCTTCAACAATGACACGTCCAGGAAGAATCATGGCCACCAGAATAACGAGAATGGCACAACCCATCAGCACGAGGAATATAGTTTGATAATCATGATGCGTGCGCTCCAGCAGCCAGTTCATACCTATAGGTCCAAGCCCCGTTCCGCCGAGAGCAGCCACCTCCAGCGCCCCCATTGCTGTACCATTCTTATTCTGTGGGCCTGACATCGCCGTCACGCCTGTCATGGCGCAAGGCCAGAGCGGTGACGTACCAATACCAAGAATCAGACAGGCCATGGCCAGTCCAACGGCACTTTTGAGAAAGAGGATCATAATAACAGCGATTAAGGTACAGATTAATGCTGTAACCATCGTTGCGCGGAACCCGATCCGTTCTGCTGCCCAGCCGGAAGGAGCCCGGAACAGATTATCTCCCAAATATTGAAGAGCAAATGCCACACCAATGACGCCTGCAGACAGACCCAGTATATTGTCCATATACACGGGCAGAACAGCTACCAACAGGGCCCCTTTGATAATTTCAACTAGAAAAAGTGTCAGCCACATCGCGATAAAAAATGGTGATCGCAAAATTTTGGCTGGTTTTGTGTCGGTTTGCATTCTTTTTCCCCTTTCGGTGTTCATTTGCCTATTCCCTATCCTTAGTGTAACCGTGGGGAATGTGCGCAAATCTCGGCAATTTAAAAAATTGTCGATTTATACTGTTGCATTCGGTTCTTAATTTGCTATACTCATCTTTGTTTACCAATTTTATTAGGAAGGGTTGTGACAGCACTGATGAATCACCACCGTACGCCGCTGTTTACCGCTTTAAAAAATCATGCGGCACTCAATCCGGTACAGTTTCATATTCCGGGCCATAAAAAAGGATTGGGAGCGGATACCGAATTCCGTGAATTTATTGGCGATAATGCCTTCTCCATAGATTTGATTAACATCGCACCGTTGGATGACCTGCATCAGCCAACCGGTGTCATTCAGGAAGCACAGATTTTGGCAGCAGATGCCTTCGGAGCCGATTATACCTATTTTAGTGTACAAGGCACAAGCAGTGCCATTATGACCATGATTCTGTCTGTATGCTCACCGGGTGACAAAATTATTGTGCCCCGTAATGTGCATAAATCGGTTCTGTCCGCGATTATTTTCTCAGGCGCCAAACCCGTATTTGTTTCTCCTTCACAAGATCCCAATCTGGGCATTGACCACGGAGTGACCACACAGTCTATCCGTCGCGCACTGGAGCGTCATCCGGATGCCAAGGCATTGCTTGTAATTAACCCGACTTATTACGGCGTGGTTACCGATCTGAAAGAGATTGTTGAACTGGCACACAGTTATCAAGTTCCTGTACTTGTTGATGAAGCACATGGCGTACTCATTCATTTCCATGAGGATCTGCCGTTGTCTGCGATGGCAGCAGGTGCCGATATGGCTGCAACCAGTGTTCACAAGCTTGGTGGCTCCATGACACAGAGTTCCGTACTCAACCTGAATACCAAGAATGGGTTCGTAAATCCACAGCGTGTACAGACGATCCTGAGTCTGCTCACCTCAACATCAACTTCATACATTTTGCTTGCTTCACTCGATACATCAAGACGTAACCTGGCACTCCACGGTCGTGAGATTGCACAGAAGGCGATTGAACTAGCTGAGTTTGCCAGACGTTCGATTAACGATATGGATGGCCTGTATTGCTTCGGTAGAGAGCTGCTGGGTACAGAAGCGACCTTCAACTATGATCCAACCAAGGTAACGATCCATGTTCGCCATCTGGGTATTACAGGGTATGAGACAGAGAACTGGCTGCGTGAACATTACAACATTGAGGTCGAACTTAGTGATATGTACAATATTCTGTGTCTCATTACGCCAGGAGATACGGATAATAGTGTGGATATCTTGCTGAACGCTTTGCAGGATCTCTCCCGTACCTATTATCAAGTGAACCCGGCCCATGAACTGGTCGTAAAAGTTCCGGATATTCCACAGTTGATGCTGACTCCACGTGATGCATTCTACGGTGATACCGAAGTGATTCCGTTTAAGGAATCCGCAGGACGTATTATCTCGGAATTCATCTATGTCTATCCGCCAGGAATTCCGATCCTGTTACCGGGTGAGGTTATCACCCAGGAAAACATCGACTACATCATCGATCATGTCGAAGTTGGATTACCCGTCAAAGGACCCGAAGATCGCAGCGTAACCAACGTTAAAGTGATCGTGGAAGCCGATGCCATTTTCTAGAACAACCTCCTTGCGCTGTGCAGGGGATAAACTTAAAGGACCAAGCCCTAGCTTGGTCCGTTTTTATTTTATGGGACAAGCGAGTTTGCATTTTCCCGTCTATTTCGTAGTTCAAACCGGTGGTGTAAATGCTCGTATACCTCTTGAAAAACAAACAAAAGGCCCCCTGAGATCAAGGAGCCTTCATGTTATGTTCCAAAAGAATGACTATTCTTGTGATGCAACGAGTTCGTTGTAAGCCGCTTCAACGCGGTTCCACTCTTCTTCGTCTTCAATATTGTAGAGCACCATTTCCTCGTCTTCTTCTTCCATACGCAGGATGATGCCGTCAGCTTCAGGATTGTTACGTTCCAGCAGGAGCGCATAAACATGCTTCTCCACGTCAAACGTCTCCACCAAAACCATCTCCACGTCTTGGCCGTTCTCGTCTGTTAATGTGAGAAGGACTTCTTCATGCTCGTGGTCGTGGTCGTGGTCTTGCCCGCATCCGCAGCCATCGCCGTGTTCATGTGTGTGATCGCTCATTGAAATACCTCGCTTTATAAATAGAAATTGTGTAACCCTGCATATCGTAACATGTTCAATGACACAGGTCAATTTAACTCACAGGGTTATTTTCGCTTCAATCGTTCAGCGCTGTAATGATTTTCTCCGCTACCAGGACGTAGCTGCTGTTTGCATTTTCTTTAATATGAAAGCCGACCTGATATTTGCCGGCACGACTGAAATCATACGTAAAATCATATGTGCGGAACCAGAAGTTATCCTTCTGGGTTGTAAGCTCCTGTGACTGGATATCCTTCACCTGACCGCTTGGATTGGTAATCGTTACTTTCACCGCAGCTACATCTGCTGTCAGACTGTCCACTTGTGAAAATACATTGAATTTCAGCTTACCTACGTTAACGTTGCCAAATACAGTGTCTCCCTTGAAGAGAAAAATATGTACATTCGGTTTGATCACCGTTACTCTCTTGTTACTGCTGTCCCATTTGACGACGCCTCCGGCTTCCCTGACAGGTACATAGGTCGTTCCATCAATGAGATAACCTCCATCAGCTGCTTCCTTGCCGTTAATGAGAACACGAATCTTCTCGTTCACCGAATCTGCAAACAATAAAGACCCGCCGAGCAAGGAGAATACCGTGACACAAAGCAATATTCGTTTCCATTTCATCCCGTCAATATTCCCTCCCCTGCTGCTAGCTGTTGTACATTTATACTGCAGATTCATCCACAAAGTTGCGCTGTTTTTCATCATTTTTCATTTTTTATCCAGAATTTTTTCCACCCCTTGGAATGCACAAAAAGAGGCGATCCTCATTAAAGGATGCCCCTGATCTATAATTGTTATATATACGGGATTATACGAAGAGTTTATGAAGAAGTATGGCGGGTCAATATACAGGGAACGCCCTTGCCTAAAGCCCCTTCAATTCTCATACGTGCTGCGTAATCCATGCCTCGTGTACATGGTGTCTTACATCTCTCGCATACATCCGATGTGACCAACTTCATGGATACACGTATTTTATCACTCTTTAATGCGGGAGCTTTCTTACCCTTTGCCTTTGCCATCCCGGATTCCCCATTTCCCCAAGTGCTTACTGATGTAATGCATCATATGGGGATTCGCCCGGTTGTGTGTCTATTTAGAAAACGTATTTAAATAATAAAAATATGACAAGGAGGATACCTCCGAGAATGAGCCAGTTGCTGATTTCATACCAAATACCCTTGCCTCCGGACAGGTATTTCTGTTCATTCTCCTGATGACGCTGACGGTGGGTATCGGTCTCAGAGCCATGGGGTGGTTTGCTAAAATCCATCATAAGTACATTCCCCTTTCAGCAGTTTTGTGTAAACTTACTACCATTATAACCCACAATTGAGTGTGAAATTGATTTTTATGCATAAAACACCAAAAAACCTCCGATTTCTCGGAGGCTTCTATCAACAAATAGTATCAGTGATTACGCGAGTTCCACGTTAACATTCACGTTCCCTTTGATTCCTTTGGAATATGGGCAGTAGTCATGGGCAAGTTTCACAAACTTCTGTGCTGTTTCCTCATCTAGACCAAGGATTTTAACTTCCAAATCTACTTGAAGCTTCACGCCGTTATCCTCAGAGTCCGTCACCAACATTACCGTTGCAGCTACGGTACTTCTTTCAATCTCAACTTTGTGTTTCTTCAATTGAAACTCCAGTGCGGAGTTAAAACAAGCACTATACCCTGCTGCAAACAACTGCTCCGGATTGGTAGCTGTCGTCACTTGTCCTCCGAGTTCAGGTGGTGCAGCAACATCCAACATAAACACGTTATCTGGGGATTGTACGATGCCTTGACGTCCGCCTGTATTGATGACTGTTGTTTCATATAATGTTTTCATTTGTGAAAACTCCTTTAGTTAATTAGATTTATTTTGACTGAATTTTGATCTCTCTTGTATCGCTAACAATTACATTGTACACAATTTAATTGTGTATGTAAATAGTTATTATAAAAAAATATAGTTTAAAACACGTTTGGAGAATAATTCATTTCTAACCCCGGACAAGCCCAAACCTAAAGTCAGTGCACTTTCTGAGTTGTTCGCTGTATCCACCAAACTTGGCCTGACTTCATTCTCTAAATAAAAAAGGTACCCAAACACTGCACTTCATTTTCAAAGCGTCCGTGTTTAGGTACCAAATCACTGCACGTATATCTTTTTACCGATCCATGCAGATAATCTATTTATTCTCATAGTCATTCCAATTCAAATCATGCACCTTGTTCATCTTCATACGTCTTCCCTGTTTGATTAATTACTCCAGATATCCACTTTCATCTGTGCACATTTGAAATACTTGGCCTCGGCCTTACTTGTAGTCAGCTTCAAAAGACATTGCAGTTCTCCATGTTGGAACAACCCACCGCTAAGGTCAGCAGCAACACCACCATATTGATCATCCGCACCAAGCCATACCGACGGTCTCTCGAACCCCGCCGAGAACTGTAATCCGGTACAGAGCAGCACAGTGAGATTCTTACGGTTCTGTGCTTCATCTCCTGCTACGCCATGTGTGGTGAAGAACACCATATTTTGATTAAAATCCGTGTACGTTCCATCTGCTTTATAGGCACGGACCATACCATACTTCTGATTTACGTTTTGAAAAAAAGTGATTCCGGCCTTGCTATCCTTCGATTTAATGCCAACCTGAACTGAGATTCCAATGTTCCCGTTTAATTGTAGCGCTTCCAAAGTGATTGCAATTGCTGTTACTTTCGAGCTGTCAATCAGATGTTTCATTTTTAACTCTGCCGTGGCTCCTGCCGTTGTCGGAGTTGTAACAGTAATGGTCCCTCTGTCGGGCAAAGGCTCAAACGTAGGAGTGCCCACCACCTCCACCCAATCCGGTAACGTTCCGTAAAGAAAATCAGCCACAAGCTGTTTGTGAACCTTTCCAAAGGGCACGATCTGACCCGCTGCATCACGTATAACCATCTCTACACCCCCACCGAATAGGCTACACCGATATTATGATCGGTATTGTAATACGCGTACACTACGCCGTCCATAACGGACACCATCAAGGATTGCATGTTGGTCGTCTCCCAATTCAATGCCGGAAAATATATATCTGTAGGTTTGTCCAGCAGTTGACGAAAGTCTGCGCTGATCTTGGCAATGGCAGGCCGAGCTACCGTCGTAACCCCACCGGAAGCATAAGCTGATAACATACCCAGCCACCACATGCTCCCTTTGTACATAAATACACCAGCATTTGGTCTCGAAATGTTTTCTCCTGCACTTAAAGTGGCATCATTCCCACCCATTAATGGTCTTGGATCAGCTAACCAGCTACGTCCGTCATGTGAATACCAGATACATTTACGACCAAAGTCACCACCTCCCATCACTGAGAAACCGATCCATTTGCCTCCATTTCTGAAACACGAGAAATATCCGGTATGACCATCACCTGGGAACCCGGGAGGTTTGTCCAAAATCAAACCCACTCTTGTCCAGTTGATCATGTCTGCAGAGGTCGCAAGTGCCGTTGATTGATTGATCCCCAGTCCGTTTTGTTGATAATACATAAAGAACAATTGTTCTTCATCGTTCCAGATCACAAATGGAGTTTCCGTCGAATTCCCAACCACAGTATCGAGATACACCTGTCCGTGTTTGGTCCATGGCCCTGTAGGGCTGTTCGAGTAGGCTAGTCCAATTCCTCCGATGTGATTATGGTTGGTAGAATACGTAGCATAATAATCCGCTTTTGCATCAGGGATAAGCCCCTTTACCTTGATCGCCCGAAACCAATAGATTGATTGAAGCCCGGCCATTGCAGCGGTATACATAGGATTGTCCATTTTTTTATCAAATTGAGGCGTGTACATCCGTCTGGTTTCTGCATCGCAATAATCATAAGGCGCAACGGCCCTGTTTGCCTTCATCGCTGCATCGAGTGCTGCCTGAGCAATATTTTCAGTCATAGACATGGGAACTCAACTCCTTCGTGAGCAGGGTATTACCATTTACCGGTCGCGAATATAAAACTTCCGAAGTGTCCTTTAATAGGATTGAAAAATCAACAACATTACCCTCATTCGCAGCCGGCTTCTGAGTAATACAAATGATAGGACAAATTCTAGCATTATATGAATACGCTTTCATTTTGTTTATTCCTTTATTTCCTTTACAGTTGTAATCAGCAACTGTCCCTTTCATTGGTACGCCCGGATAATGTTGATCCTTCATATTAATCCCTCCTATTGTTTTCTCCCGATAAGTATATTCATGAAGTTGCCTTTGTGTTAAAGCATTATGCCCATCTTACAGCCTATTATTCTAAGTCTGGTTTTCATATAAAACATAAACAGGCTAACCAATACAAATTGGCTAACCTGTTTGAACGAAGAAACTGCAAAACCAATTCCTTATTACTCCGCAAAAAGTGAAGATATGGGATTCGCAACTTTTTTATTGGATTTCTCCTTGCCTTGGTTATCCAATACATAGTACTGGTAAAAGTCGTTAGTGAAGCCGATAGACTCCTGTATTTTCAGCTTAAAAGCTTCAAATGCCTCATCACTCAGATGATCCTCATTCCAGAAATAATGAAGCATCAATCGATTCTGGTTATAGGGATGTTTGATAACATATGCACCAGCCGTGAGAGGTTGATTCATGGTATTCTTCCAAGGAAACCCCGTCTGTTTCGTTCGATCAATAATGTTAAGTTTTAAAGCCTGCACCAATCCGTTTGACTTGGCATTGCCAATGACAATAAGGTTGCTGTTGCCGATCTTTTTTTTCATCTTTTGCTTCAGTTCCTTACGATCCCTTATAATGTCGTATTTCATACCAGTCATATCAAGGAATCCGGTCAACTGATTAACCATATCTTCCTGCTGTTTAGTTGCAAGCTTACTCACCTGATCGCTGAGCACAATGGTTAATTCCTCGCCTTGAAGGGCTTTGTCCATCAATCGATTCATCACTTCATAAGGCAGATTAGGAACCATACCCATGACAGCCTGATATTGCACTTGTAAGACATCATGCACATAGGCGGCGGTCTCTTCCTGTGATAATTGGTATTCCGGCTTTAAGACAAAATCAGGCTGATATAGGGCCATCTGCATTTCTGAACGTATTTCTTTACCAAGCACATCTTCAATGGTTTGAAGCAGCCCCTCTACCGTTGCATTTTGGTACACGTAGCGTTTGAAATATGTCCTCATCAACTCGTCAAATTTCTCTTCACCGACGGAACGGTAAAGCTGATAGATCGCTTGTCGCCCCTTCTGATAATATACCAAACTTGCCAAATCCCCAGCTTCATCGTTTGTTGACGCAATCGCCATATCTACGGGCGCAGTATCAAACTGTATGGATCTGAACCCATTTAGCTTGTCTCCCTGTTTCTCGGCAAAATACACCATGGAGAAATCAGCAAAGCCTTCATCCAGAAAGGATTCTGTCTCCGAATTATTACCGATCAATGCATGGAACCACTGATGCGCTATTTCATGAACAAATGTTGTGTCTTCTTCTGGAACAGCACCATTTTGAATCTGTCCCATCTGGATGAGCCTCGCATACTCCACGGCAACGCCTTGTACATACGTCTCGACAATTCGGAACTCTGGATAGGGATACTTGCCATATTTCTCACTATAGAAATCGATGACCTTGAATGCCTGATTAATGTAGCGGTCAACTATCTTTTTCTTGGATGGATCATCGTTGTAATAATAGTATTCCACCGTCAGACCGTTACGAGTAACACTCTCCACTTGAAGGTTTGGGCTAGCAAAGAATACAAACTCCCTTGTGTTCTCGGCCACAGCAGAAACAACTTTACGACCATGTTCTATACTGATTTGAGTGGTGATCGTACCCGGCATGGCTACTTGATACTTATCAGGAACATTTAATTGAACTTCAAAGTCCGATGAGGTGTAATAATCGCTCTCAAATGTTTGACTATACGGTGCCTTGTTCCATTGATGCTTAACCTCGTCGTATACAGACATCACCGGGAACCAATGTGCACCATTGATCATGTCCTTGTAGTAGGAAACTCGCTGGGAGCCGTAGGGTATATTCAACTGAAACTCCAGTTGGAATGATACCGATTCACCTGGTTGTACGGGCTTCTTCAACTGCACGGTCAACGCTTGGTTTTCCTTATGGAAGTCCAGCGATTGGCTATCTGCGCTTACAGCCTGAATATCGATGCCACCCAGAAAGTCCTCCGCTGTCTTCTCCGGGTGATCTTCACTAATCTTCTCATTATGCTGTTGGTACATGCTCGCCTGTGTAGACTTGGAGAGGTTTGCATCAGCATATGTATGAAGAACCACCTGCTGGAGGGTATCCTTGCTTGTGTTGTGATACGTTACCTTCTCGCTCCCCTGGATCGTCATGTCCTTCTCATTCAGCCGAGCCTGAATTTGGTATTGAATCGGCGTCTGCTCTAGAGAGTCTTTTGGTGTGTTATATATCTTCGTAGATACAGGTGCTGGGCCTGCTTCCGCGGCAACAACCCCCATGTTGGCAAGTGGGCTTGTTGCCAGTATTAAAGCCAGTGTACCCGCGATCCCTACTCTGGCTAACTTTGATGTAAATGGACTTGAATAGTTCATAAGTTCTCTCCTTCTTCTGTTCTATGTTGACCTCAGAACCAAGTATAGAAGACGAACCTTACGCTGAATTTATGTTTTATTTAAGTTTTGTTTAAAAAGAGGAAGAGAAACTGAAACTATCGCAAATCGCATTCATGTTTGTATGTAAAAAAGAAAAGAAGCCTTACATTGTAAGACTTCTCGTGTATGATCTGTAGTGGGCTCGAACCACTGACCCCTACCCTGTCAAATAAGTGAGCTCTTGATATCCTTACTCTCTCTGTATAGATGACCGAGTAATTCTTTTATTCCACCCTTGATTTCAACCAATATTTTATCTTTGCTAATGTAGACCACCTCCAGCAATGTGCTTAACATCATTTTCTTCTTTTCTGTAGATGCATTTGTAAATATCTCCCCCCAAACTGGGAGATCATCTTTTAGAGCCTCCATCTCTGATATCTCCATTTTTTTGGAGGATAACAATTGCTCTATTCCCTTAATGTCTTCAGTAGTTTTCTGAATTTCGTTTTCTTTTTTCTCGATAAGACCATTGAGCATTTCTGGTTTGAATGCGCTCTTACCCATTATAGATTTTGGAACCTCAGCGTTTAATGTCACAAGCTCCTCGTAGTTCTCTTCCAGTAAATTTTGCATTGTTTTTATTTTTTCCTCTTCTTCATTAGAAACCTTCTTTTTTAATGATTCAATTTCTGATTGGAAATCTATTGTTCTGAGTTGACTTAAGTATACATCCACTCTTTCTAAGACTTGTCTCTCTACCTTCTTTGAAGAAAATGTTGCCTGTCCGTTACAATCCGTCTTTCCTTGCAATTTTCCACTACAACGGTAACTTTTATTCTGATTGTATCTGACTATTTCTCCATTAGCTGCTTTGTATTTATTTACAAATGTAGTCGTGGTCAATCTAGAATTACAACAACCGCATCTGGCTATTCCAGTTAAAAGTAAACTTCCTTTAGTACTTATGGGAATGGAATTTTCATTTCTTTTTGGATTCTTAGGGTTCTTTTTATCCCTTATATCCTGTACACTATTCCAATCCTCTTCTGAAACTATCATTAATTCAGGGATTGGTTTTGAAAATATATCGTCTCCTTTTTCTTTTCTGTATCTCATTACTCCTTTGTAAATTGGATTCTTAAGTATAACGTTTACAGTAGGAGCACCCCATTGTTTTGCTTTTCTTGTCGGAACATTTTTTTCGTTTAGAAGTTTAGCTATTCTTAATTGTCCGTAACCTTCTTCAAGCACTAGTCGGAATATTTCTTGTACGATCTTTGACTCTTCTTCGTGCTTGCACAGTTTTTGCAGTGCTTTTCCTTTTTTATTTACATTACCGGAATCAACACTTTTATACCCGTAGGGAATACCTCCTCCTCTAAAAATACCATCTTCGACCATCTGTATATGTTTTTCGTTGACTCGTTCAGAGGTCTTCCTACTTTCATCGCTTGACTGCCAAAATCTTAAGTAGTTGACCATCCGATCGGTGTATGCTTCAATTTTTTGCTGACCTTCTATTACAGACCACATTTCTACCCCTTTGTTTACAAACCACTCAAGTACAAAGGGAGTCTCATCATCTTTTCTTCCAAGCCTATCAAACATAAATACCAACAAGACATCGAATAAACCATTCTCTGCATCCTCTTTAGCCTTTTGGATAACATCACGCTTCGAGGCAGGTACTTTAAAACCTGATACCCCTTTTTCGGTATATTCCTTAACTAGCTTCCATCCCTCTTGTTTCTCTACCATCTTCCTGCATGCTCGTTGTTGCATTGGAATATCGTTCCCGTCCATCTGACCTTTTGTGGACACTCGATATAGTGCCGCAACACGCTTTATTTGTCCCATTCCATCAACCACCATATCTTTTTTCTGTATTATTTTTATCGATAGTCGTAACTACTTTAACTGCTTAATTTTATCCAAATTGTACCATTAAGTATATTTATTATCAACAAAAACCACCTACACATATTATTGGAGGTAGCCATATTATTATATAAAAAAACAACTCCTCTTGAGATATAATTCTCAAAAGAAGTTGCCTTTAATTTTACATATAGGACGAGTGGGGATCGAACCCACGACCCTTACCCTGTCAAGATAATGCTCTCCCGCTGAGCTATCGCCCTGTAATAATTAAGATGTATCCATTACTGTCATACTATTATCTTTAGCTGAGCTAACAGATCATGATATATAATTGTTTCCCAATCAAGTAACAGTATCATATCAAGTAACCGTGTTCATTGTCAATGATTTATTTGGTTATAATTCACCCGAAATGGTGCACAATAAAGGAAAGATTACCATTTCAACACGAGGTGAATTCCCTATGAGAAACATAACAAAACGGTCAAAATCTAATAAACATACATTCACCAAATGCTTCTTTCTCTTTGCTGGGCTTGTGATTCTCAATGCAACCGTTACTGGTTGCAGCTTGGAGAAGGATGAACATACGGTACAATTCCAACAATTACAACAGCCCAATGAAAATAGTGAGTCTCTGCCGGTCTGGCTGGACGTATACTCCAAATCTGTAATTCAAGATGTGTATTCTCCGCGAGGAAGCAGTGAAGTCTTGCCGTGAAGGTTAACAGGTGAATTACTCGTCTTCATCCCACTTGCGTGAGTATGCTTTCTTCGTAACGTAATACAACAGAGTAATCATTCCCGCCGACATTAGCAATGTAATTACCATGATGCCTGTCATTCCCATCACTACCCCCTCCTCTCCCAATATGTTCCAGACTTCACTATACAGGAAAAACATTTTTTTGTATAATTCAGTCTGATATGTCGCGCAAGAGCAGAAAGAAGGAATGGAATTGGCAGCTGAGATTAGTTATGTATCGACAGAAGAACAACTGGAGCAAGCCCTGGGGATTCGCCATCACGTGTTTGTGATCGAGCAGCAGGTGCCTGCCGAGATTGAGATTGATCAATATGATGTCATCAGTCCAGATGTGCATCATGTATTGTTAAGTACGGATGGCCAAGCTGTAGCCACAGGACGTCTGATCTATTACAGCAAGGATACGGCCAAAATGCAGCGGATCGCGGTGCTTGAGTCTCATCGTTCATTTGGCTATGGACGTGTGCTTCTGCTCGCGATGGAGGAGCTGGCACGTGAACTCGGCTTATCCTATTCTGTACTGGATGCGCAGTGTCAGGCACAGAAATTCTATGAAAAACTGGGTTATGAAGTGATTTCGGAAGAACCTTTTTATGATGCAGATATTCTGCATGTTCGTATGAGAAAGAGCCTGTAAAACCTCGACGTTGGAAGGTCTTATCAGCATATGGTGCATACTTCCGATGAATTCGGATAGGCTAATCAGGTAAGCAGATTCCTATCTCGTCATATAAGGAGAGTGTGACATCATGGATCAAACGACACGCGAGAGTTTCACAGCAGTACAGAAAAATGGTGACGGTGACCTGACAGCTTTTCAGACTTCAGCAGGACGCGTACTGGATTATCAGCAGGCACTTGCAGAAGTAAAAGCTGGTGCTATTGCCGGTGTGAATGTATTTAAAGGCAAGGATGGCGAAATGTACATTCGCGGAGATGCCGACGGTGACCCAACCAACAACCTGGACCAACTTCCCCATTTCTAAAATAGATGCACATGTCGTACATGTGACACAATAAGCGCCGATCCGGATATCCGGGTTGGCGTTTTCTTATTAGAATTAATAGTCCGTAAAATATTTTACGGAATCACCGGAAGGTTGGCTTTTGCGAATCGGCTGTTGTGCCTGTTCCCATGCCTGCAAAATCTGTATCCCTTCAAGACTAGATCGGTTCTCCCACGCGATGTGCCCGGTGCGTTCAAGCTCCAGCAATGAGTCATGAATGTAAGCTTTGCTTCGTCCCGTCTTGGTCTCCAGTTCATCCATACGCGGCAGCCTGCGCCGTTGTCCTGCATAGTTCACCATAATACGTAAAATCTTGCGTTCAAAGTCGTTCAGCATACTTCACCTCCCCATTCAGATCGGTAACAGGACGCCATGCCAGAATACCTTGCTCCAGAAATGTACGGGGCGAGCCTTCTTTTCCCGCTGATGCTCTAATCATCCCGCCACGTACACTGTTAATTCGAATCTGTCGCTGCGTAATCTGCCCTGCACGATCCATGTAGACAAGCTCCACCATCTGGCCAATATATTTCCCTAGCATAATCATCCCTCCGGTAAGAACGTTTGTTTGTATTTCATATTATATGCGAACATAAGTTCTTTATTCAATAGTAAAAAAAGGATTTTGTAAAATAAAAAAAACCAGACTTTCACCTTAATGATTAAGGCAGTCTGGTTCAACCCATAGTATAGCTAATATGAAAACATGGCTTGTAATGACCAAGTCCAGCGGATCAGTGTCGATCCGATTCGGAAAATTGTACTTTCTTTAATTGCTGTGTAGATGGATTAAAATCAACATTTACATAGACTGCGAATTGCTTGCCGTCTTTCGCACGAACCCATAGCTTGAACTGTTCCCGTGATTGATCTGCTGTTAGAGAGGTGCGACCGATATGCTTATAGTCCAAAATATCCACATTATACTTGGTCTGTGTTTCTTTGACCGCAATAATTCCCCACTTCGCATAATCAGGGATGGCGGCACCTGTGCCTGATGTAATTCCGGCTAAACTCAGAACTACCGACATGACGGTAACGATGAGCATTCTCATTTCACTCACTCCTTGGGACAATATGTTTCTGTTATATTGCCCGTCCGGGTTTCATTTTACACGAATAAACGAAAGATCCAGGCCAATGGCCGTAGGGAAAAAGGAACCACATGAACAAGCCGGTCAAACGAATCAGGAGGCTCCGTCCGGAAACTCATTCCCCAGTCACCCGAGAAAAAGTGTTGTTGTGTCTTCGGCTCCTCAGGACGTTCCAACCCGTATTTCTTTTCAAGCCTTTGCCTCGTTTGTTCATCCACCTGAACCTCATTCGTAATGACATATGCTGTGGCAGGCTCGCTGCTTATGTACATCTGAATCATTAGAAACATCACAATCCCAACTATTTGTATCCAACGCTTGTTCATCTCTTACTCCTTTATGGATTCATGACTCTCTTCTCTTGTACGTGAAGACTCGTTTGAATGTTTGATTATACATAAATTTGACCGTATTGGAAATAACAAATGGGAGAAGAGTTGGGGCATGCGTTATGCGATGCTTAAGTCCCATTTCGTTGATTTTTTGTTTAAAAAACCCAATAGACGTGTAATAGGCCATGACAGAGTGACTTCACGATCTAAAACTCTACACGATCTGCAATACCAATATGAGGAGGTTACACCCGAATGTTCAAACGCTTGGATGAAATCCTGATTGAGATTCCCAATGTTGAGAAGCCAGATCCGAATGCTGCGGCAGCTATACAAGAATTACTCGGCGGCAAATTCGGAGAAATGTCAACGTTGAACAACTACCTCTATCAATCATTTAATTTTCGATCCAAAGAAAAGCTGAAGCCCTTCTATGACCTCGTCATGAGTATTACCGCCGAAGAATTGGGTCATGTTGAGCTCGTGTCTCATGGCATTAACAAATGCCTCCGAGGTTCCACCGAGTACAAAGAACCCGACGATACACCGCTAGGTTCCGTGAAAGATGCTCGTCTGTCGTATCACTATCTGGCAGGTGCACAAGGCGCAATGCCTTTTGACTCTATGGGTAATCCATGGACGGGAGCAAACGTCTTCAATAGCGGCAATCTGGTCGAGGATCTGCTGCATAACTTCTTTCTTGAATGTGGCGCTCGTACCCATAAAATGAAAGTATATGAGATGACGGATCACCCGGCAGCCCGGGAAGTGGTTGGTTTCCTGCTGGTACGTGGCGGCGTGCATGTTGTAGCATATGCAAAAGCACTTGAGATTGCAACTGGCGTAAATGTGACCAAGCTGGTTCCTATCCCTTCACTGAACAACAAAGCCTTCAACGAGGCTCGCAAATATGAAGAAAAAGGGGTACACACCAAGCTGTATACCTATAGTGATAAAGATTTCAATACGATTGGACAGATCTGGAAAGGAACTCACCCCGAAGATGGACAACCTCTTGAAGTCATCCAAGGGATACCTGAAGGATTCCCAATTCCAGAAGCTCCCGCGGCCGAGGAAGAATTTGCACCGGGCATATCGCAAGAAGACTTTAAGGAAATTGCACGTCGTCTGAAGATGGCAGGGAATATTGCGGATTAAGAAACAATTTGTTTAACAATTTCTTTCCCTATATATATTGTTAACTCTATGTTTAAGTGAAGCCCTCGAACCCTGCTGCTGAATGCAGAGAGGATTTGAGGGCTTTGTTATAATCAATTTTTGATACCATTTTATGATGCAAAATAAGTATTTTGTATGCCGTCATTTTCTGAGAATTTAGCTGTAAAAGTAAACCGGATCTCTGCTCACATCGTTAAACTTAGTTAAACTCCAACACCGATTCCTCCCGCTGACTCATGACTTCAATTAGCATGTTGGCACCCAGACGAAAACCTTGTGCAAACGCTGCTTCCGTATTCATGCCCTCACATCTGCCACACAAGTCAAATAACTGTTCAAGCTCACGGAATTCTTCCTCGCTCAATCGATTCTTCCACTGCTCTGTCAGAGCTGCAATCTGCCGTCCTAACGCTTGGTATTCAGGATGTGTCGGCATCATCATCTCATCCGGTCGAAGTCGTCCATTATATAATGCTTCTAATATCGAATTCATGTGCATCCTCCTGTATATCAAATCGCACCTCACTTGAATGAACGTTCTGCACATGGTAGGATATTTATGCAGTCGCTCATTTAAGTGATTGCGGGATAGGAAGCAGCGGTGTTCTTCGTGGGACTTACGCTGCTTCCTTTTTTCATTTTTGGAGTTCGTCGTAAATCTTCTCTATCCCTTTGCGAACGATGTCTGATCGGTTCGTATTCAGCTTCTCAGCCGAAATATCGAGCTTGTTCATAATTTCCTCGTCAACACGTATCTCAATCGTTCTGCTTTTGGGTTTGTCAGATTTAGGCCGCCCCATCTTTTTGGCGGACATTTGCTTCACCTCTTTTTTTGTCCTGACAATAATATATTATTGTCAGGACAAAAAGTCAATGCATTTGTAAAACATACGTTCGTTTTTGTGACAGCAGATTCATAGATAAATGTATAGTCTGTAATCCGTTTGAATGATAAAAAACAACCTTGAACGGCTAGGCGCTCAAGGTCGTTAGAGTACTATTTCACTCTTCCATTGGCTTTCCATATCTCACCAAGACATGCCAGAGTAATTTTAATTCTTGTAGAGCTTCTTTGTAGGTTCCTCTATCGCTCCAATGGCTTGGGTTTCGTTTCAATTCCATAACCGCAGAACCAATGATATTTGCATCAATAAAATCACTGTTTACAATTCTCTTGGCTAGTGAAGGCATCGAAGGACCTCGAAAATCCATTGGAACGTCATCAACTAATAGTGTAAAGCCCATGTGCCAATGGAGATCAACAGCTGTCAGCTCACCCTTAACTTTCTGACGGGCTCAACACGATCAACCCAAATATTCACTTCTTTATATCCCTTTTGTACACGTACCTTCCCCATACCACCAACGCCGCACACAACAAGATCACACAATAAGCCCATACAAAAAACATGGCAAGCCCCAACCCGATGTTGGCATCCAGGCGCTTATCAAAGATCTCTGTGTATAGCGAAAAACCGAGTGGCACGGCGCCAACAACGAAAAGTCCAATGGACCATCCACCCCCTAGTCGGAAACCGGACCCCGCACGAGTACTGGAAAGTTTGCGAATCCCTTGAGTCAGTAGCCACCAAATCAGAATAAATAATAGACAGGTTATAAGAATTTTCAGCATATCGTTCAACTGCATATCGTGTACCTCCTATATCTTGCAAGATGATGAACATATCTTACACGTTAAGTGTTCTCTTTACTATATTACCCGTTTCCACATCCATGATCACAGGCAGATATGAGCACAGTACCCCTGACCCACAATTGATCATGAAAAAGAAAAAAACGCCAACGTCCTGACTCCTTCCAAGTCAAGAACGATGGCGTTACTTCTCGTATTTACATTGTTACATCCACATAGGATAGGATAGGTTACGCGCCAAACTGCGCATAGTGAAGGCGGCTGTACACCCCACCTGCTGCGAGTAATTCTTCATGACGTCCCTGCTCCGTAATGCCTTGTTCAGCAACGACAATAATGCGGTCTGCATTTTTGATCGTAGCCAATCGGTGAGCAATAACCAGTGTGGTCCGGCCCTCGGACAGTTCAGCAAGGGATTGCTGAATCGCCGCTTCCGTTTCTGTATCCAGCGCGGATGTGGCTTCGTCCAGGATCAGAATTGGTGGGTTTTTCAGGAACATACGGGCAATAGACAAACGCTGTTTCTGTCCACCGGACAGCTTCACACCGCGTTCACCAATTAACGTATCCAATCCTTCCGGCATGGATTGAATCAAAGGTTCCATCTGGGCACGTCTAGCGGCCATCCAGATTTCTTCTTCGGATGCATCCAGCTTACCGTAGGCAATGTTCTCCCGAATGCTTCCATCGAAGAGGAACACGTCCTGTTGTACAATTCCGATATGACTACGCAACGAGTCTAGTGTCATATCCTGTATCTCCTGCCCATCAATCGTGATGCGACCTTCCAACACATCATAGAACCGCGGCAGCAGACTGCATAGCGTTGTTTTACCTGCCCCCGATGGACCGACAAGCGCTACAGTTTCACCTGCACGTACGTTTAGATCGATACCTTTGAGCACAGGTTCCTGATCGGAATAACCAAAGGTCACTTGCTCATAACGGATATCTCCACGCAAATGGGATACCGTAACGGCTCCTGGACGATCTTCCACATCCGGTTCCATATCAAGCAACTCCGTATAACGTTTGAAGCCTGCAATCCCTTTTGGATACGTCTCAATAACCGAGTTGATCTTCTGGATCGGTGTCAGGAATACATTGGACAACATAATAAATGCAATGAACTGACCGTAGGTCATACTGCCTTGAATGACAAACCACGTTCCGCATACCAGGACAAAGAGGGATACCAGCTTCATCAGCATATAACTGACAGAGGAGTTCCAGGCCATGATTTTGTATGCGATTAGTTTGGTCTGACGGAAACGACCGTTGTTCACAGCGAATTGTGCTTTTTCATGCTCTTCATTAGCAAAAGCCTGAACAACACGGATACCTGTGATATTGTTCTCTACGCGAGCGTTGAAGTCCGCAATATCTCCGAACATTCGGCTGAATGCCTTGGACATTTTGCTACCAAAGTAGAGTGACAGATAAATAATCAGCGGTACGATGATAAAGGTTAACACCGCCAGATTCCCGTTAATGCTCATCATGATGCTGAATGCACCAATTAGCGTCATGACCGCGATAAATACATCCTCCGGACCATGATGGGCAATCTCACCGATATCCATCAGATCGTTAGTCATACGGGACACGAGGTGTCCTGTTTTTGTATTATCGAAGAAACGGAACGATAACTTCTGCACATGATTGAACAGACTTTTACGCATATCCGTCTCGATGTTAATACCGAGCTTGTGTCCCCAATAGGTAACCACGAAGTTGAGAAATGAATTCAATAAGTAGATGCCGAGCAATGCCAGACACGCCCATAGAATCCAGTCCCAGCGGCCGCCTGGCAGCAGATCATCGACTACCCGGTTGACTGCCAGTGGAAAAGCCAGCTCCAGCAGGGCGACTAAAATCGCACAACTGAAGTCAAGAATAAAGAGCTTTTTGTAAGGCCTATAATAGGCAAAGAAACGGCGAAGCATGGACTGAAGTCCTCCTTATGCAACCACACAATGGTGATTACGTTTTATTTCGTCTTGCTTAAGAGGTACAGGAAGTATGGCGCACCAATAATGGCAACCAGGATCCCCGCAGGAATCTCCGAAGGCTGCAGGATGACACGACCCAGCGTATCTGCAACCAGTACAAGCAATGAACCGATCAGTGCAGATGCGGGTAACAGGAATTGATGTTTTGGACCCACCAGACGACGTGCCAAATGCGGTCCGATTAGACCAACAAAACCGATCCCCCCACTCACAGATACACATGAGCCGGCAAGTCCTACAGCAGCCGCAAGCAAAATCAGTCGCTCACGCTCAACCGGAGTCCCGAGTCCACTTGCAGTCTGGTCACCCAGATTCAACACGTTCAGTACACGCGCCTTATACAGGACAAGCGGTACAAGAATGATCAGAAACGGTAGCAATGCCGTTACAAATTTCCAGTTCGAACCCCAGATGCTGCCTGCCATCCAGGTAGCTACAAATTGATACTTTTCCGGACTAAGCCGTAACGTAAGCACGATCATGGCAGAACTGATTCCCGCCGCTACCCCGATCCCCGTAAGTAACATACGAGTAGGCATAATGCCCTCTCCTTTTTTGTAAGAGAGAACGTAGATCAGAAATGCAGCAAAACCCGAACCGATCAGGGCCAGAATTGGCAAAAGAAATACCGGCGCTGCTGTCGTTGTCGGGAAAAAGGAAACAAATAACATGACGACCAGACCAGCACCTGCATTAATCCCCAGGATCCCCGGATCTGCCAACGCATTCCGAGATACTCCCTGCAAAATACAACCAGATAACGCAAGTCCGGCCCCGACCAGCACCGAAATCACAATACGTGGCAGACGGAATTCAAACAGGATCAATTCCTGTTTCGCCGTGCCTCCACCAAACAGGGTTCGCAACACCTCAAGCGGCGAAAGCTTGGTAAAACCTGTGTTCATGCTCACCACAAAAGCCGTAATAATTAATAGGGCAAGCACAATGAGGACAATCGTACTCTTGGTTCTCTTCTTGCGCTCTGCTCCAACTATTGTTGAGGATTCCATCGTTACAGAGTCCTCCTTTCTTTACGCGCCAGATACAGGAAGAATGGTACCCCGATGAGGGCAACCAAAGCGCCAATTGGCGTCTCGTACGGCGGGTTAATCATACGTGCAGCCAGATCCGCAAATACAAGCAACAGACTGCCCATCACAGCGGAACATGGAATAATCCAGCGATAATCGACCCCAACCAGCTTCCGCGTGAGATGGGGAATAATGAGTCCGACAAAACCGACCGCACCCACCACGGACACAGCTGTACCCGCGAGAATCAGTACAACAATCAGGCCTATGAGCTTGATCAGCCCAGTACGTTGCCCCAAGCCCACCGCAATATCTTCTCCGAGACTAAGCAGAGTAATGGAACGGGAGATGAGAAGACCTGCAATCAGTGCCGCGAGTACCCAGGGGAACATGACCTCAAGTTGAGACCACTTCGTTCCGGCTACACCACCAGCTGTCCAGAAAGCCAAATCTTGTCCAATCCTGAAATACAATGCAATCCCTTCACTGAGTGCCGACAACATCGCTGATACAGCCGCACCTGCAAGAACAAGGCGTAGTGGCGTAAGACCCGATTTGGAAGCTGCACCAAAACCATACACCAACAGGACACCAAGCCCTGCTCCAAGGAAGGAATACATGATGATATACATAAATGGCAAGCCAGGGAAGAAGGCAAAACAAACTGCAAGTGCAAATCCAGCTCCTGCATTTAACCCAAGCAGACCTGAATCGGCCAGCGGGTTACGAGTCATGCCCTGCATGATCGCACCAGCTACAGCGAAACATGCACCTACCATTGCTCCTCCAAGGATACGTGGTAATCGAATCTCCCATATGATCTGATGTGGAGTCAACTCAGGATTGAAATCAAAGATAGCCTTCCAGACTACACTAAGCTTAATATCAGCAGCGCCAAAAGAAATGGACAACGCCATACCCAGAGCGAGTAGCAAAACTCCCCCTGTAAGAATAAGTGTGGCCGCCCACGGACGAGTGTGTATCTTCGCTGTGGGTGAATCCGGATTATGTTTTTCTGGTGAAGCTTGTGAACTCATACGCGCCCACCCTCGTTATGAGTGGAGCTGCTCAAACCTATGTACATAACAATCACCTCTCTATAAATACCGAACTTTAATGATATTGATTCTCATTCCCATAGACCATTGTAAGTGAATCCACCGGCTCTGGCAATGGACAAATAGGACATGTTTATTGCATATATGAATATTTGCACACAATTTCACACGCAAAAAGGCTGCGCAAGAGCCAAAAAGCTCGAACACAGCCTTATCATTGCATATGTAGAACATGTAAAATACAGACTCGTTTAACGGGCATGTACCGTAAGTAAGGATGCCAGGACATCCGGAACATCGGTAATAATCCCTTGCACACCCATATCAATCATGGCCTGCATCTCGGCAGGATCATTCACCGTAAATGGATAGGTAACAACGCCATGTGCCAGTGCAGCAGCAACATCTTCTTGTGTGACTGCCAGCTTGTAGGGATGAAGGCCGGTAGCTTCGAGTTTGGCGGCATAATCATAGGGACGATATAACTTTTCCATATATAGAAGTGCTGTACGAATCTCCGGGGCAAGACGTTTACATCTCACGAGCGAAGCATGATTGAAGCTCGACAGCACAACCTGTTGCTCCAGATTCCAATCCCGGATCGCCTGTATGACCTTCTCTTCCATCCCTTTATAACTCACAATACCATTTTTCAATTCCAGATTAAGCAGTGTTCCTTTCCCCTGTACCAGCTTGAATAATTCCTCCAGAGAAGGAATACGTTCCCCAGTAAAATCAGCATGGAACCAGGACCCCGCATCCCGTGTGCGCAATTGATCGTAAGTCGTATCCTTAACCCAGCCTTCTGCGCCGCCAGTTCGGCTTAACGTCTCATCATGAATCAGTACCAGTCTGCCATCACTCGTCATCTGCACATCGGTCTCAATGCCTGTCGCTCCAAGCTCCAGACTCCGTTCAAAAGCGCTCATCGTATTCTCCGGGCATACGGCAGATGCACCACGGTGGGCAATAATCTCCATGTTCCTCATTCCAGCGCCTCCTGTGTTCAAGCTTCACTCTATGATCATCACTATAAACACGGTTTGTTAGACCTGTATTAACAGAACGTATAATCGGTTGCCTGCTTCGCTAATACTAGCGACCGGGCCCAACATCTAACGGGCTGGGGATTCACTCATTTTTGCGAACTCAATCTGAAAATCGACATAACATAGTATGAACGATGGAAGCACTGAACTCCGTTATAAGGAGGTTGACTATTGAATACCTCAAAGAAAAAATCGATACCTACGCGTCCTCACACATCCCAGTTACAGTCGGCTTCCAGGCTTTCCAGATCATCTGTCCATATCAAAAACAAATCCGGCAAGACGGCTAATCAGCGTTCTCTTAACTCCAGTTCACCCAACACACTGGATCAGCTGGCTATTGTTGCAGCAATACTCTCCTTAATTGCAGCCGCCATCGGGCTATATATCGCCTGGAAATCGTTAAGTAATCCGGATCAAACTGCTGTTGTGGTGTAAGCTGCTTGTTGCGCAGCTAATGGCTCAGGAGGCTCTCTCCTGCTTCTGACCTTATTCAGGGGCAGGTTTTTGCTTTTTCAATTACTCAACGTATGCTGGAAACGTCAAAAAACCGTTCCCCTGAAACGCCGGCATATACCGGCGTCTCTTTGGAAAGGTCATTTTTTATTCGGGCGCTGCCTCTGCAGCTTAATCCCCGTCCCGGGATACTGACCGAATTACAGAATGAATGTGCGAGAGATAATAACCAACAGAATGAACAATACCAGAATCGCACCTGTTGATGTCCATGCTCCACCACCGAAGCCTCCGCAATATCCGTAACCTGTACCTTTGAGTTCGCTCATCAGTGACACTCCCCTCTTCATCGAAGTACACTATAGACTATGTCCGATAACGCAACTTGCTTGGGCAGATCGAAAATTCTCCCGAGGAACGAGTAGATTCAGGCCCGTCTTCTTATGCACTCATTTCCCGTTGAGTTGTGACCACTTCTGAGTCAGCTCTGCAGGAATATAGGATGACATTTGTTTGAGCAGTTCAGCCGGATCAGCTTCCAAACTCCATAGACTGAGATGCGAGGTGTTGGAGAATCCTTCCTGTACGCTATGTTCTACCATCTTCATCAGCGGTCCATAATATCCGTTGACATTTAATAAGCCAACAGGCTTACGATGAATACCGATCTGTGCCCAGCACAGTACCTCAAATAGTTCTTCAAATGTACCCATACCTCCGGGAAGTGCAATGAATCCATCGGATAATTCAGCCATCGTTGCCTTCCGTTCATGCATGGTTCCCACTTCAATCAGTTGTGTGAGCCCTCCATGAACAACCTCGCCCCGGAACAATCCGGTAGGCATAACCCCGATTACCTCTCCCCCTTGCTCAAGAGCAGCATCGGCTACTGCACCCATCAAGCCCATGCAAGAACCACCATAGACCAGTGCATAACCACTATCAGCAATCTGTTTGCCCAGTTGAACAGCCTTCTCTGTATAATCGGGGTGATTTCCCGGATTGGAGCCTGCAAAAACAGCTATACGTTTCATTGGGTTTCACTCCTTCTCATGATCTATTTTAATAATATATAACATGAATGTTATGGGTATGTACAACGTACAACAGGTTAACAGAACCAATGGGCAAAAAAATACCCGACCGTTTGCAGCCGGCCGGGCTCCCATTTCAATACACATCAATTTAGAAGGGGTTGTTATTACCTAATATACAGACCGAACATTAAATCCGTATGATCTTTGCATGAAATGAATATTAAATCTTCGTATAACTAACGTATCCCACGGCGTGAACGTACGACAAACATATGCTTGTCTTTACGAAGAACCCGACCATCTGCAAGTTCAACCTGATCCTCGTCATGACGCAGAATCGTCGTGGATAATGCTACAATCTTGGCCCGGCGCCAGATCATCACCTGTGACTTGAAATAGATCGCATTTTCGAACTGAATCGCCTTTTTCATCACATATCCAACCTTGTGCACTTCAGAACGTGCTTTCTTTAAGGGAAGACTCTCTTCGGGAAGAGGTCTGATCATTGCGATATTGTCAAACGATACCTTAATCCGTTTCGGTCCGATCCGTACACATTCCGCTTCTTCATCCCACTCGACCAGCGTTCCCTTTAATGGCTCCCGTATGCCTGTTGCACGATATACCGCTACTTTTCGTCCTATCCAATGTCGCAATGTTCTCACCTCCATCTGTCTAGTTTTCAGGTATCTTCCAATCGATCGGTTCAATACCTTTGGAGGTCAAGAAATCATTGGCTTTGGAAAAGGGACGACTGCCGAGGAATCCACGATGCGCAGCCAGCGGACTGGGATGTGTAGACTCCAGTACCAGGTGCTTGTCCCTGTTAATAAAAGCACCTTTCTTCTGGGCATGACTGCCCCATAGCATATATACCATTGGCTCTGAACGTTCATTCAGCGCACGAATGACAGCATCCGTAAACGTCTGCCAGCCCAATGCCTGATGGGAGTTTGGCTGACCTTCACGGACCGTCAGAACGGCATTTAATAGCAAGACTCCCTGCTGCGCCCAATGAACCAGAGATCCATGATTCGGAATGGGCAGGTCCAGATCGGCCTGAAGTTCCTTATATATATTTTTCAGAGAAGGCGGTACACGTACCCCCGGTCTAACCGAAAAACTTAATCCATGAGCTTGTCCCGCTCCGTGATAAGGGTCCTGTCCAATAATAACGGCCTTAACCTGATGATATGGCGTCAGCTTCAGTGCGGAGAACAGGTCTTCTTTGGGCGGAAAGACCGTCTGCGTTTTGTACTCGGCGGCGAGAGTGTAACGAATCTTGTTAAAATAGTCGGCTTCCGTCTCTTCCTGAAGCACCTTGTCCCAATCGTTTCCAAACATATGTATAGGCTCCTTTCCCCTGATGAATACAGTTTCGTTCAGCCCAACCACTGGGCTCTTCCTTCTGAGAGCCGCATGTCATGCAACTCATAGACTATCCACCATTTTAACATAACCGGGGACAGCAGACCAGAATTGCGCATCAGGTATAAGTCCACCTCAAAAAAAATCGTATTCTTGCTACATTCCGTATACTCATACAAAAAAGTCACCTCGCTATTGCGTGGTGACTTGATGACTTTATACTTGAACGGGCACCTCTTCGACTACATTCACAAGCACACTACTGATTCTTCGTAACCCTTCCTGAAGGACAGAACGCGGACAAGCCAGATTCAACCGAATACAACCCTCACCATTGGCTACAAACATATGACCATCTTCCAGCAACACACCCGCTTGCTCCGCGAAGAATAAAGGTAGACTTACATGCTCGGGAGCATATGCCGAAATATCGATCCAGGCCAGATACGTGGCTTCCGGGATGTGAAAAACAGCCCGTGGCAGATGCTGCTTCACATACTGTTCTACGCAGGCAAAATTGGCGTCGAGATACCCTTTTAATTGTTTCAGCCATTCATCACCCGTTTCGTAAGCCGCTTGCGTGGCAGCGATGCTCAGTGGGTTTTTGAAACCATAGTGGCGTGCCTGCCAGATGTCTCGAAGTGCCTTATTTGGAATGATGACATTGGAGAACATCAGACCAGCCATGTTGAATGTTTTGCTCGGAGACATACATGTAATGATTCGATCCGTATCCGGGAACAGCTTGGCGAGTGGGGTATGTCTCTTGCCCGTCCGCAGCAGATCACAGTGAATTTCATCCGAAATAACCCATACGTTGTTCCGCAGGCAGATCTCACCCACACGTTGTAACTCTTCCGTTGTCCAGACACGTCCAGATGGATTATGCGGGTTGCAGAAAATACATACCCTTACCTTCTCATCCTTCGCCTTGGCTTCAAAATCCTCATAATCAATCGAGTAACGTCCCTGCTCATTGAGCATATCCGAACATACCAGTTCAAGATTGTTATGCTCCGCAGCTGACTTGAAGAAACCATAAGACGGGGTCACGATCAGTACTTTCTCATCCGACTGACAGATATATTCCACCAGTTCATACAAAGCGGGAATGATCCCGTTTGAGGTCTCCAAATGCTCCTTCGGGAAGGACCAGTCATAGTATCTTTTCATCCAGTTCGAGACAGCTTCGTAATACGCCGGATCAAACACCTGGGAGTAACCCATGATTCTACGGTCCAGACGCTCCTTAACTGCATCCAGAATCTCGGGAGGTGTGGCGAACTCCATATCTGCAATCCACATGCGAATAAATTCTTCATCTTTGAATGGAAAAGTCATGTCCTCTGTGGCGTTAAAAATATATTGACGGAAACCATCCGTATTCATGGCATTTGTTCCTGTGCGGTCGATAATCTCATCAAAGTTATATTTCATAGCTTCTGCTCCTCTATCTGCTTTACTTTTTCATTGTCGTTTCATGTCGTATTACACCTATTATTTCATGATGCAGGAGTTGCATCAAATGCAATACAATCTATTCTGACGAAACAAATGAAGTTTATTGTTTCTTCAAAATAGGTATTTCCGTGAAAAAGTGATATATTTCTCATATACCATCATTTTTATGAATGACTTTCATCATTTTCACGTACTCTCAAGAAACATTGCATAAGGAGAACCGGTTATGAACAATATCAATCAGGAAGTTGGCAAGAAAATACGAAACTTTCGGAAGTGGCGGGGACTGACCATTCAACAGCTTGCGGATCAGATCTTCAAAAGCAAGGGTACGCTGTCCAAATATGAGAGCGGAGATATTACACTTGATCTGGTCACGTTACATCATATTGCGAACGCACTCAACATCCAGGTGGAGCAACTCTTGTACCAAGAACCAAGGCATGCATCTCCCCTGATGAATGCGGTACCGTCCAGCTTTTTCAAGAACTCCACCCGTTTCTATTCTTACTTCTATGACGGGCGTAACAACAGTCTCATTCGTTGTGTCATTGACATGATGGCTCAATCGGATGCCAACCGTTATCGCACCGTGATGTATATGAATGTGAAGGATTTTGAGAACTACCAGGAGTGCGAGAATATGTATTGGGGCCACACCGAGCATTATGATACACTCACCACGCTGATTTTGAAAAATCAGGCCACGCCGCTGGAGAACCTATATATTAATATTTTGGCGTCTTTTCAGGAATCGGAGAAAAAATGGGGACTGATGGCTGGAGTCTCGTTCAGACCTTTCATGCCTATCGCGCTCAAAATGTTATTCTCCAGAACCCCGCTGCCCGAGAATCAGGAGTTATATAATGAATTAAAAATCTCAAAGGAAGATCTGCGGACCCTGAAAATATACAACATGCTCGCTGTCACCTGAACAACGCAGTGTGTCACACATTCTCATATGGGATGGAGACAGTCCTTCCCCATTAGAAAAGGCACTTCTATAAGCTGTTGAAACCAGCTCATAAAAGTGCCTTTCGCTTTGCTGCCTATTCGACCCGGAAATAAGCGACTAATGCTTAGTTTTTAATTAAATCCAGCGTCTCGTCAAACATTTGTTTCTGTTCCTCAATTTTGTTCTCATTACCGATTACGCAGCGCTGTTGCTGTTCAAGTATGGCCGATAAGAGCTCAGCAAAACCGATAATGTCGCTTTCCTTCGTGCTTAACACTTCGTCACGTTCTTGTTGCAGATCCGCTTCAGTCACATTCGACAGATAACACTCCAGGGAGAATGCCCCTTCACCATAAGGTGTTCTCGGCGTATCAAGATCCTGGATCGCACCAATGATATAACGCGTCATTTCCCGCTCGTCTGCCCGGAAATCGGTCAAATATTGCGGTATCTCTTCATATACTTTGTACGTTTTATCCAGGTTCGGATCACGATACGATGCAGCGTAGCTGTCTCCGTTCCGTCTGAAGCCTGACATACAGCCATAAGCTCCACCTTTGGCTCGGATATTGGTCCACAAGTAATCCAGAGACAGGATTCCTTGCAAGACTCGTAACGAACCGGTGTATTGATATCCTTTGTCGATATAATTGCCCGTTTGCACCACGTACTGCACCTCTGAAGGAGATCGGAATCCTTCCTTATGAGTAGCCGGTGTGAATGTAAATTCTTCCTTGGCAACCTCATGTGTGAACAGCTTCGCTTTCAGGTCGGATACCTGTTGCTCCAGTCCTTCATATCCCTGCTCATCGGCAGTATAACTAACAAGCAAGTTCTCCGGTCTGAAAATATACCCCGTCAACTCTTGCAGGCTGGAAGATAACTCTTCTTTTCTCGCCTCAAAGTTCGCTTGAAGATCCTCAAGCCACTGGTAAAAGGCAATGCCACTCACAGCTTCTCTGAAATCCGCAACCGCTGAATGTTTGGACGAAGACCGGCCAATTCCCGCAGAGTGTCCGCTATTGATCAGATTACGTTGCAGGTTACCTTTCATCTGAGAGATGATCTCATATAACCGCTTCGAATTATCGAATTGGGAAGTGAACACGATTTCTTTGATCATATCAAAGGCAAATCCAAGCTTGTCATACAACACTTTTGCGTTGAACTCATAGGTAGCCTTGAATTCATTGTGCTTATGCGCGTTAGCATAAGATCCTATCCCGCTATGAATACCACCCGAATGGATATGGATTTCATTGGATAGTTCATTGAACGAGTAGTGTTGAGTATCCACGTAACCCAGTACATTTTTCAGCAATCCTGCATACGGCAGGAGATGACGTGGCACTTCTTTAATATCAAACAGCAGTCTCAGATAGCCAATTCCATTGGTATAAAGGTTATGATGGAGAATGGTTGTGCCGTCGACCTGTTTCACCGTTTGATACAACGTAGAGGCCTTTGGTTCAATATCTTCAATCGATAACGTTGGAATGACCTGCTGCTGCTCTTTAGTTGAAGGTGTATTCTGATACTCGGCGAGTGCCTCCGTTTTCTGAATCAACGTCTGAACTTCTTCCTCACTAAGACCAGCCTGAATAGTTTTCAGACGTTCTTTCAACGCTTCTTCTTTGCGTGAGTTCAGCCCCTTATCCGGGGTAAGCGCCACAAAGGAAGTATGTGTGTTTTGCAAAATATATTTCTCAATCAGTTGCTCGAAGTAACCTTCGTTCATTTTTGTCCGCAGTTCAGCAAATACGTCATTGGCTTCTAAATGAGTGAAAGGTGCTTCTTCATCGTACAACCAGCTTTGCAGGGAGGAGAATCCGTAGATCAAGCCCTTCGGCATTCTGCCATAGTCCGCTTCCCTGTGATTGAACTCATATGAGTTAATGCCTGCAAGCAGCGCTTTTGGATCAAAGCCTTCTTTTACCACACGCTCAAGCACTTCTTTGACCGTTCCCAGGAAATCCTCTTTGCTCTCCAGGTTGCTCTTCTTCAGTCCAACGGTGAATACAGGCTGATATAGACTGTCATCATACGAACCGTAGACGTCCTTCGCAATGCCTTTATCCAGCAAAGCCTGCTTCAGTACCGCTCCCGGAGCGTTCAGCAGGGCGTATAACAAAATTTGAAACGAAATGTTCAGTTCCTTATCCAGACTTGTGCCGATCACCGCGTTATAGGTCAAAAAGCTGTTATCCACTTCCGATTCCGTACTTCCCGCAGAGTAAGTCTTAACTGTGTCTACCCGTTCTGCAAAGGCAGGTTGTAGTTGAATGGCCGAATCAATATCGATGCGATCATATCCACTCAGATAGTTCTCATCCAGCCATTGCAGCTTCTCTTCCATATCCATATCCCCGTAGAGATAGATGTAACTGTTGGAAGGATGGTAGTATCTCGTGTGGAAATCCAGCAGCCCCTGATAAGTTAAATCCAGAATAGCTTCCGGGAATCCACCAGACTCAGAGGAGTATGTGGTATCCGGGAAAAGGGAGTTCAATACTTCTCTGCGCACCATTCGTTCCGGTGAAGAAAAGGCACCTTTCATCTCGTTATATACAACTCCGTTGTAGGTTAACTCATCGTCAGCAGAGGTCAGGTTGTAGTTCCAGCCCTCTTGTAGAAATATCTTTTCATTCTCATAAATATTTGTATTTAATACCGCATCCAGGTAAATATCCATCAGGTTATGGAAGTCATGATCATTACGACTCGCGATCGGGTAGATCGTCTTATCGGGATACGTCATGGCGTTAAGGAATGTATTTAATGAACCTTTCAGCAACTCAACAAAAGAATCCTTGGCCGGAAATTTCTTGGACCCACAGAGCACGGAGTGTTCTAGGATATGGGCTACCCCTGTATCATCTTCCGGAGGTGTACGGAAACCGATACTGAATACTTTGTTGTCGTCTTGATTGGACAAAAGTACAATTTTGGCTCCGGATTTCTGATGTTCCAATAGATACGCATCCGATTTCAGTTCTTCGATTCTGCGCTCCTGTAACACCTTGTATGGCTTAAGCTGTTTCAACATAAACTTGAGTCCTCCGTCCATAAGATTGTTTTATTGGTTTTGTGACTCTACATAAGTTCAAATATGTTTATTTACACGGGCACTCCGATGACAGAACAACAGGTGTCCTCTCCGTTATCGTGTACATGTGTAGTTGAACCTATATCGTTCAGCAAGGTAAAGGTAATATATGCCTACAGATAGTATACACCATTGTTCCGTCTCTTCATAAAAGTCAGATAAATGTACCTTCTGATATGTATTATGCAGGGTTTATGTTTATGAGCTGCATGGTGATGTGGTCTGCAATGAAGTGACATTGATATTAAAGAACACAAAAAAAGATCGCATGCAGCTTGGTTAACAAGCGTCATACGATCTTTCTTTTTAAGATGCCGAGGACCGGGATCGAACCGGTACGGTAGTCACCTACCGCAGGATTTTAAGTCCTGTGCGTCTGCCAATTCCGCCACCCCGGCAGGATTATGTATTTCTTGGCGACAAGAAATATCTTACCATGAACTAATTAACTTTGCAACACTTTTATTAAAAATAATAAAAAAAATGAAACAGGCACTGCAAGCGTCAGCTCACAGTGCCTAGAAAGTCCGAGTTGCGGTCCCGGACTTCCGGTAAACCAATCTATATTAAGGGAGGTGTGAGATAAGAATACCTCCCCAACATTAAAGAAACCTAAAATCAGCCTTAAATTAAACTAAAAAAGTAAAATAGGTCGAACACGAACCGCTTCTTCCTCACTGCACTCCACGATAACCAAGATATGGTCCTTTAACAGCCAATCTTCGTAATACCGCGCATCCTCCTCCGAGATCCCCGCTTCAGTCAGTGTAAGCACCAAATCATCGGTCTCACTCCCAATCTCATTACCAGCGAGTCTACGCACTGCATTTCCGATCGACATCGTCTGATCCATTCGCTTCCCCAGACCAGCCAATATGCCTTTCAGAGCGCCAAAGGCACCATCTGTTCCGGCACCCTTCAAAGGTTTGGGCAGCCCCGTCTTTTCGCTCACCAGCTCCAGATTAAGCTGCTCCTTCGCCACCGCTCCCAAATATTTATCCTTGATGCCTTCCTCTTTGACCTTATTCAGCATAATTATAGCCTCGTTCTCGGTACGGGCCAGCCCAATAATCAATTGTGTCATTCCGTTCCCCTCCTTTTACCCTAATATAACCCCGTAATCCCCATTCAAAAACGGATCATCCACAGCTAAGACAAATCACCTAGAAGATTGTTGATTTCTCTTCTGGAAATCTATACCTAGTTCTGATAGACTAGATAAAGAAGACAAATTAACCATTGAAAACATTGACATATGGATTTAACATCTCATAATCAGGAGCAATGACTTATGAAAAAAGAGGTAGAAATTGCCATCCGGCGCAAGCAACAGATCATGGTTCGTAATACAAGCGGTCAGACGGTAACCGGATTTCCCGAGCGTACCGCTGATACATCCATTCTTTCCTTACGTACGGTCCACGGCAGTCTGTGGATACCGTTTGATGAGGTGGAACATGTTACGCGTCTGTTAAGCATCCGGTCTCATCATTTAAGCGGAGTGCAACTCGTTTAGTCGGCTCTGTAATCCTAGAAACTCCAGTCCCCGTATAGATACGTTAACTAGATCTATTTATGCCAGCACTTTACACCAAAAAACCAGACGCATGCACGTCTGGTTTTTCTCTTCTACTTATCCTGTACCACGCTGCCACTGACCTCACAACAAAGGCCTTACAATCCTTATTTCTGCCCAACCATATCCTGTTGTTACTTCACTACAAACTTCACTCGTGTTCCATCCGGATATGTACTTAACTGATTCCCTACCCATGAACCTGCACCACGATTATCCTTCGGGGTAATGTACTGGATATCTGCACCTGTTCCTCCCTCAGCACACATCGCCATGGGCCACTCGTCACGATCCTTACCTTTTTTGACCGGAACACCCTTAAGTGATAGATCCCGATTGCCTTCCGCTCCATTACGATTAATGGTGCATACATCCGAATGCCCTGCCTTGATAGCAGCTTTAATATGTTTGGCTGTTTCGGGATAACGCTCTGAAGGGAACGTAATGGTATGGTCTACACTCTTATTAGTCCCACCGAATGGATTAGGTATCTCCTCCGGCCATTCGCCCCCAGCCCAGGCATAGAGGGCTACCAGCAGCATTGCTACCAGCGTCAGAACCTGCTTTTTGAAACCTTGTTTACCTTTACGTTTTCTTCTTGTGCGTCTCTTACTCATGCTGTGTCTCCCCCATTCAACACTTGCATTATAACAGAACGCCCGTTCGTAAAACAATCCAATACAATAAAAAAACAGCCGAGACCGCCCGGCTGTTCTGCTTGATTGATTATCCTACATTGGGAATGGCCTGTTGGCGCAGCAAGGGCAGTGTCACCTCAAACTGTGTACCTTTCCCCTCTGTACTCTCCACCGAAATCTGACCATTCATCAGTTCCAGCAGTTCTTTGCAGATGGTCAGACCAAGACCACTTCCGCCAAATCGGCGCGCATGGGAGATGTCGGTCTGGGTAAATGCATCAAACAATTGTTCGATCTGATGCTGAGGAATGCCAATTCCCGTATCACGTACAGAGAATACCAATACAACGGTATCCATCAGTTGTTGCCTCACATCCACCTGTAACTGCACTTCACCTTGTTCCGTGAACTTAATTGCATTACTCAGCAAATTATCCAGTACCTGCCGAAGTCTTAGCGGATCACCGATAAGCACATCAGGAACATTCAGATCAGCATGACAGAGCAAACGAATTTGTTTATTCCGTGCCGCAGGCTCATGTGTCTTCACAATCTGTTGGATCAGCTTCAACGGCTGAAATTCAATGTTTTCAACATCCATTTTGCCTCTGCCCAGTTTCGCCATATCCAGGCTGTTGTTAATGATGTTCAGCAGCGCCTCACCTGATTGACGTGCAAGCTCCAGATATTCTTTCTGCTCATCCGTAGTTTCACCCATACTGGCAAGTTCGATCATGCCCATAATGCCGTTAAGCGGGGTACGAAGCTCGTGATTCAGCTTGCCGATGAATTCCAATTGCCCTCTGCTGTTCATCTCAGCCATGGAAGTTGCAAACTTCAACTGCTGTTCAGCATACTTCCGTTCTGAAATATCGTATTGAATGCCTACAAAATATAAACACTCTCCGGATTCATTAAAGATCGGATCGATATTCAATTCGTTCCAGAACTTCCGACCACTTTTTGTATAATTTAAAATATCAATCTTAATGGATTGTTGTTTCTTTATTGCATCACGAATCTGCGTTACCGTTTCGGGATCTGTATCCTGCCCTTGCAAAAATCGGCAATTGTGTCCGACAGACTCTTCATACGTGTATCCTGTCAGTTGGGTAAAGTGTTCGTTTACATACATGAGCGGAAGCTCAGGCAAGGTAGCATCGACCACCGTCACGGAGGATTTCACTTTCGAGATGATAAATTCCCATTGTAATGAGAGTTGATTATGTTGGCTCATGCCTTCCTCCTTCATCTCACACACATTAATGTTTATATATTCTGCAATCGTACATTATAAGGAGAGAAAACTAACCAGTCGGAATGTGTTGATATTAAATCAATATATTTTAATTGTAACACAGTTATTCAAGTCATGTGGTTTATGGGTAATAGTTGATAACTAACATTCCACAATAACCTAACTACTCACCAGGAGGAACATACATGAAATTTCTGTTAATTATCATCATTATTATTTTGATTGTAGTCTTTTTTACCAGACGCAAACGTTAAAATAAGATCCGTTATGTAAGTGAGAAAGGAAGATGGGTATGAGAACCCTCTTTTTTATATTCATGGTACTCTGTATCATCAATCTCTGTTTCCCAAAATTCGGCTGGTATCTGCGCTATGGCTGGATTTCCCGGGGCGAAGCCGAACCCAGCAGGCCTTATATGAATATGGTCAGAACGACCAGCCTGCTGATGTTGCTTATCGCCTTCACACTTGCTATGGCATGAATTATAAGCATTAGAAGATGACTGCCCTGTTGGGCAGTTTTTTTGTGGTGAAATGACGGGAAAATGATAACTTTGTTTGTGGTGCAATGATGAGAATGCCCGTAATATAGATATATCGTTTCGGAAAGGACATCATTGGCATGAACATCGCATTTTATCCGTACTGGGCCGCCAAAACGCTGCTCTCGCTTATTAATGTCATATATATCATGGTCATTACTACGTATATATACGGTCTCACTGGATCGGTACTCTCTGCTGCAATGTTTCCACTTATTCAGATCATTGCACGCATAATAGCCGGTCTCACTTTGCCATTACTTGTGAACCGTTTCCCATTCTCCAGACTATTGATCAGCATTTCCATAGCCAAAACATTAATCATGACCTGTATAGCCATTTCGTTGAATCACTTGATTTCACAACTGCCGCTTCTATTGCTCGGAGTGATTGTACTATCCTTCTTGGACGGTTGGGAAACTCCGTTACTGAAGACTTTAACGCCACGATTGGTTCAAGGTGAAGACCTTATAAAAGCAAATAGCCTACTATCTTTCTCCAATCAGACTGTAACCATTGTCGGTTACGCCATGACGGGATTCGCCGTGATGAACTGGGGGGCGTCACAGACCTTCTGGGCAGCTACAAGCCTGTCCTGGGCCGTTCTGATCTTCATGATTGCCATGGGCTCGCTCACACGGAATGTAGAACAACCTCAGAAATCTGCTGTATCGCGGAATGTATTGAGGGAAGGTTGGAGTATACTTTGGAAGAATCCATCATTACGGCTGATTACGCTTATGGACATTGCCCAAGCACTTGCGGGTTCCATCTGGATCGGAGCTGTTACGCTGGCCTTTGCAAAAGAAGCTCTGGGACGAGGAGAAGGTTGGTGGGGACTCATGAACTCGAGTTACGCTGCTGGAACCATGCTTGGAGGTATTCTGGCTCTTGCACTAGCCAAACGTATTCAGAAGCATCTAATCGCTAGTATGACCATGGGTTCTCTTCTCTTCAGCCTTCTGACCGTCGTTTATGGTCTAAACAACCTGCCATGGCTCGCTCTGGTGTTATGCATACTGATGGGTCCAGTTCATCAGATTCGTGATGTGGCTCAGCAGACAGCGCTTCAGAACAGTGTACCTGTCGAATCCCTAACCAAGGTATACGCCACCCATGGCGTCCTGATATCCACGGTTATGAGTGTATCCATAGTTATCTTTGGTCTAGTCGCCGATCAACTGGGCGTTCGGTGGGTATACCTTATCGGTGGAGCCTTGTTTATTGTATCTGCGATATGCTCATTATCGTTGAGCAGAGTTCACAGAAACCATCCCATTGCTAAACATACGAAAAATATGTAAATCAAAAGAGACGAGCAACATTCTGCTCGTCCCTCATAATCTCAATCCAAACGATAATCTGTCAGCGGCTTGCCTTTTTTATAATACAAAGTAGGTGACAATATATTGAAGAAAATGTGCACATCCGGCATATATGCTTCTTCCAAAATAGCTTGTACCGACGATGCAATCCGATTATGAATCTCCTGGTCACGTTGAAACATCAGAATCTCTATAGAAGCCGGAGAAGGTGTTAGCGCTTGTACATCATGACGCTCTGCCTTCATTCTCTCCCTTGGAATATGAGTAATTAGGGCCATCTGCTCTGTAATTTGGGGTACAACTTCCTCTAGCTGAGGACCTGTGAATCCTTTAAAGCGAATAAACGGCATTGCTATCCCTTCAATCTCTGTTAATAGTCTCTTATGTGATTTTAAGCACATTGTTTTCAGTTGTCAAATGTCATGGATGGCATATGTTGCTTCTTATAAACAGGAAAAGCCCCGCTGAAGTCTCAGCGGAGCCCACTGTTTGCACATTTCTATACGTGACTTACAGCCAGAAAGATTTTGTGATGATCACGAGCAGGATAAAAAGCACAAGAATTGCACTTGTAGAAGTCCATCCGCCACCAGCATTACAACAACCGTATCCAACTTGACTCATTTGATTGGCCTCCTTTGAATTTCAAGGTATGCCATAACATATGCGTATTCCGTGCAAGTGACCGGGCGAATCGGCAAGTTCAACAGCCCATTCATCCGGGATTCATACCCGTTGATTTAACCGGATGGGCGATGGAGATTTTCAGTTGTTTTTCTTGTGACTCCTGAGGTGAAGGGTCTGTATTTCCTCTGTCCAGAAGGATTGTAAGAGTACGTGTATCACTTCGGGATGCCAGAACAACCTCTCCATCAGGTGTTATACAATACGCGATTGGAATGGATATCTCGCTATCACGGTACGAACCATCCGCATGGCTTGTCCCCATGACAATACATTGATGCTTCAGTGCGATCTGCCGAGCCTCTTCGACCCACTCACTGTACTGTTCTTCACTGAACATGCCCACACCAATGGAATGCATCACAATGTCCACATTCCCTATATTCTCATTGCGAAATCCTTGCAGGACCAGCTCATCACACAACAAAGTGCTTATTACCCAACCCTGTTCCTGAGCCGTCTCAGCAGGTGTATATTTAGCTTTCTCCAATACAATCTCTCCAGCCTTACTGATGATAATTGATCGGTCCTTTGGACGTTCGTCCAGTCTGCGATGACCTGAGACAATCATGGTCCCATATTCAGCCGCCAACCTGCAAGCTTCCTCAACATTCTGGTTCAGATAACCTTCAGGAAAAAACAATATATCCGCATCAGGGTGTTGCTTGAGTTCGGCTTCAAGCTGCAGCAAATCCTGTTCCAGCCTCGGTTGTCCAATAATAATCTTCATCTGGTATCCCCCATTCATAAATAAAAGCCGGTTCATACCTGAATAAGGTACGAAACCGGCTTAAAGGTTGTACGGACAGAACTCCTGCTCATCGTACATCACTTCAAGAGTAATTGTTTCTCATGTTATTGCTCGACGACACAATTACCTTTACAGTTGAATGATATGTAGTTAGGCATTTCTACGTTCAATACTATCATATATAGCCTGCCCATCATAGCTTCGATCTGTAGCGATATCTTTCACAAAGAGGGCGCTGCCTGCAGCACTGTTTGCATTAACAGACAGAACGCTAAATGCACCCACAACCCACATTAATGGATATAATGCAATGGATAAGGCTTTTTTCATGTTTTTGTCTCCTTTGCTGTTGAAATAGATGATTGGTTGAATATCCCATTAATACGATTACAACCCAATTAGGTTTCAATTTTATATACAACCATCACTATTTCTAGACATACAGGAGACAAACTAAAATTGTTCCGTTCAGATCAACTCGAAACTCTGGAGCAAGGCTGCCGCCTCTTCATGATCAGGTTCCAGAGCCAATACTTTATGGGTATATGACAGGGTTTCTTCTTCCAGTTCAAGTTCATAACAGCACACAGCCAAATCGTATAAGACCGCTGGATTATGGTTACTCGGATCTGCAACCAATGATATCTCCAGAAACCGTTTTGCATCCTCATACATATACATCTCATATAACAGCTGCCCTGCCAGAAATGCGAGACCTCCTTGTTGCTCCATCACATAGTAGGACGACCACATCGTATGAATACCAGACTGAATATCGAGCATTTCCTCATCACTTGCATCAGGAAGAAGACTGGAAATGTGGGTAGCACTGTGAATCAAGAACTCCGCATCATATCCACCCAGACGCCAAAACGGCAAAATATGCTTTAACTCCATACTCTCTATTCGAGAGTCTACCCATTGTTTCATGCTGAAAAAGTCATCCGGTCCAAAACGTTCAACAAATCGATGGTAGGCCAGACGTGTGTTCACATAACTAATGGGTTCTTCAACCATCAACATACACCCAACATTCAGATCTTTATAATGATGTGTTGTGAATCGAGTATGAGCGCCCTGTTGTTCAAGAACATATTGAATCGCATGGTAGTTAGCCGTTAGAGAAAAACTCCCGTGAAGAACAAATTCAGGTGGCTCTGCGAACTTCCAGTTATCCAGGCGATGATCCCCTTTATCAGCGGTAATCAACACATAACCTGACTGTGACAGCTTGTTCAACCGTTCGAGACAGGACAACCCGATTGCAGGGAACAGAATGTGCGAGTCCTCCAGTTCCTCTTTGTACAATGTGATAAGCTCCTGATACGGATAGTTATCCGCACTGTATTCGGGCGCTTGGCGATACTCATAACTCAGCGTCATGTTCTTCAGCATCTCAGCGGGCTCAAGATCAAGACGACGATCCGGAGACTGTACAAGCAGATCACACTCATAGATCTCGCCATCCCCAATGTAGATTAATTCCTGTGGAATGCTGTCAAAAAAGTAATTAGCAATCAACAACAACGGTTGTTTCAGATCACCGGGCTGAATAACCGTGCCTGCAACGACCAGATTCAATTCCGTATCCGCTACAGCGTCAAAACGTGCAAAATCCACTATACCTTGTTGAATAAAGGATTGCATGGATGGATGCTCCTGCCAACCCAGCACATTCTCCGCTACGAGATCCGTCATCACATATCTGAAAGGCGGTAAAGGTATTCCAGCAAATTCCTTTAACTCAAGCAATTTCAGGAGAACTTGATGTGCCAAACGCCCTACACCCGCTCCAAGTTCAAGAATGGTTACGGTCTCGTTAATCTTTCCTTTGTTCGAAAGGTCCTGAAGAAAGCCAAAGATCATCTCTGCATACGCCGTGGCAATCATTGGATTACTCGTAATATATTGAGGGACTTGGTTCTCTGTCCAAGCTTGTAGCCCCTTCTGCTCATAATAAGCTCTCTGCCAATCCCATACCGGAGCTTCACTGTAACGAAAACGTTGACTTTCATTTGACGTCATTAAACGGAAACCTGCTTTCTATCACTAATTTCATACGTTTCTCAGATGTTCACGTATTATTTGATGTCCAATACCATTCAATCTCTGTAATGCATTATATCATAGAACCCTACCTACTCGATGAAGTTCAGTTTTCCCCTTCAACAGGAAAAAAACCTGCTTTTGAGGGCAGGTCCTTAAGGCCTTTCAATTAAGAAGACTATTGATCTAGTTTACTTAGGCAAGGACGCTCAACATTAGTCGGAATATACAGCTCCATCAAAGTTCTCAGGGCCTACACGGATCGTACCGAGCAAGTTGGAACTGATAAATGCAGTGTACGTCAATTGAGGTGTGATAGGCGGGTTGAAGTCATCTGCAGAGAACGTAATAATCTGAGGTGCAAGGACACTCAAGCTAAACGTAGACGTTGCGGAATAGATCACAGGGTCCGTAGCCAAAGTCCCCCTAACAATTGTAATAGTTACACCAACGAGTGCCAAAGGAAGTTGCACAGACACCGTTCCTTTGAATTGTACCCGTGGGTTTGCCCCTGCTCCTGCTGTTTGCAGACCAATCTGACCGAATAATTGTGGTGTATTAATAACCAGGATTGGTATTGCAATAGAGTTAGCCAAACTCGCATTCTGAGATGTTCTTGCATCAAGAAATTGACTCATGAAATCTACCTCCTATGGGTTGGGATAAGGTAGTATATGCGAGATTTGAGATATGGCATGGACATACATCGTGATTCGAAAAAAAGGGCATACTAGAAAGACACCATTTACAAGATACCTTTTACTTCAGAGCTTACATGCAGACAGAAAAAAACCCTTGCTAGGCAAGGGTTTTAAGAGTATGGGCCCTACAGGACTCGAACCTGTGACCAATCGGTTATGAGCCGACCGCTCTAACCAACTGAGCTAAGGGCCCTAGACATAATGTATAACGTGCAGATGATGGCTGTGAATCATCCAAGTGAAATTAAATTGCGGGGGCAGGATTTGAACCTGCGGCCTTCGGGTTATGAGCCCGACGAGCTACCGGGCTGCTCCACCCCGCGTCAGTAAGAAATATTAAAACAGCGACTTAATTAATATACACCATTCTATCCCAATAAGTCAAGGGGTAATGTCAGGGAATAAAACGTACACCGTAACGTCCTTTACGTGATCGATAAACTTCCACTTCCGCTGGTTCATTATGACCGTAAATCCACCCATCCTGCTCCATACGTTTGGCCAGACACCCTGCCTGAAATTTGGTTGCATACAACTTGCTGAAATATACCCAGTGCATACCGCTCGTCCTTTCCGGAGTCGTCATTTATTCCTGCTTTTTGTAGAATACCCCATTTTCATAAAAATAGCCGCCAAAGATTAAAATCTTCAGCGGCTATCCTTAACTTATGATATGACTACTACATCAAATCTCATTGAAACGTAGCTTTAGGATCCTTTTTCAATTTCTCCAGCATCTCGTTTCCTTTAGCTGCCCACTCACCAAGTGCTTCTTTTGGTGTCTTTTTGTTCTCTAGTACCTGGTTGAAATATTCCATACCTTTTTCATTGACTTGCCATAAACCTGGGGATTTTTGATACATTTTATCCAGATTGGTATTTGTTGGCGGAATCGGCTTCAGCGAATAGAATGCTTGAATGTTATAATCCAGGCCGTCTTTGGGCTTAATGAAACTCTTCCGTGATACCATCTCATAGCTGCTGCGTGCTTTAATCTTAGCCCAGTCCTCACTGTTCATGTACTTGATCAGTTCCCACGCATCATCCGGGTTCTGAGCCGCACTATTAATCGCCATGAGGTTGCTCAGGTAGATGCTACCTCCAATTTCAGGAGCTTCCGGGTGAACTGGAGGTGTTACCACATCCCAATCCACTTTCGTAAAGTCTTTCATTTTATCCGCATTTTTATTGGCATCAATTAATTGATTAATATAGCTGTAATCACCAATAACCATGGCTGACTTGCCACTCAGGAATAGGTCACCCTGTACCGGATCATAACGCCCACTCGGATTCTGATCCTGTGGCTCGTCGCCTTTAGGAATAACTTTGTCAATCGCAAGTTTGCTGATGGTGCTCCACACTTTCTCCCATTGAGGAGAATCTACTGTCATCTTCTCTGCTTTGTCATCAAACGTCTTCAGCTGCAACGAGCTGTAGTACTGCTGCATGGAGTAGTACGGCGGACCACCCTGATATGTCGTGAAGGAGAAACCAAATACATGATCTTTACCTTCACCTTTCGTTAGACGGGTACCCAGATTGAAAATATCATCCCAAGTCATATTGTCCGTTGGTGGTTCCACGCCTGCTTTTTCAAACATACCCTTGTTATAGAACAAAGCGGAGGAGGAAAACGTTGGTGTCAATGCATAGATGCTCTGGTCCCCAAGGTCCTTAATTCCCTCCAGCACACTAGGCACAATATCACTGGTATCAAACTTGTCTTCCTGCATCAATGGGTCCAGCTGTTTGACCAGATTCTCCTGAATTAATGATTTGACTGTAGAGGTATCCGCCACGATGACGTCAACCGGATTATCCCCAGTCATAATCTTCTTCAGACTTTCCATCGTATCCGGAGCTTCCTGCTGTTCTTCTGTGTTACCGTACCCATACATGCTGCTCTGATCAACGGCAGCCACAATCTCGATCGTTACATTGGGATGTGTCAGTTCAAAAGCATCGGTAAATTGCTGACGGAAGTAACTGTCATCCTGTCCGCCCCACATCGTAGCCACACGCAATACGCGCTGCTCCGTATCCTTGGCCTCACTTGCCGTACAACCAGCAATCAGCGGCATTGCCAGCGTTGCTGTAGCCATGATGGCTAAAACACGTTTTCCCCACATACTGTTCTTCATATCCCAGTTCCCCCTCTTAATTATCTTGGCGGTGTAATAACAATGCGTTCACCGTCAAATTCCAATGTCGCCCGGTTATCAATGGATAAGGCCTCCAGATACTCTTTTGGCACCTGAAGTCGCCCTGCACGGTCAATAATGACAAATGCTTCGTGAATGTCCGGCATACCCGCCTCGGACAAGCTGTGTTCATCATCCAGATTCGGGTTGCGCTTCACAAACTCGGTACTGGTCAAGCCGTCCCGGATCGCTACGATCCGGTCTACCTTGCCAGCAAGCGTCAAGTCATGGGTAACGATGACAATCGTAACGCCGAGTTCCTTGTTCATTCTTCGGAAAATGCCCATGATTGTATCACATGTCTCGGAATCGACCGAACCGGTAGGTTCATCTGCAAGCAGAATTTTGGGACGATTGGATAATGAGATCGCAATCGCTACCCGTTGCTGCTCTCCTCCTGACAATTGATGCAATTTGTTATGCATCCGATCCTTGAGACCTACCCATTCGAGCAACTGTTTCGCGTAAGCACGATCACGCTTGCCTCCCAGAATCATGGGAGTCTCCACATTTTCCAGTGCAGTGAGATAAGGCAGCAAGTTACGACCGTTATTTTGCCAGATAAAACCTACCGTATGACGTTTGTATTCGACCAATTGAGCATCTGTCATCTTGAGCAAATCCCAGTCTCCCACAACAGCCGTACCAGCCGTAGGACGATCAAGTCCGCCCAGAATATTCAGCAGCGTGGATTTACCGCTACCGCTGTTACCGATGATCGCCATCATTTCACCTTGATTGACAGTCAGGTTGAGACCCTGAAGGGCAACGACTTCCACATCGCTGGATTTAAAAATTTTGACAAGTCCTTCGCATTGGATCACGTTTACCTCTCCTCTCCCATTTTGACTGCCTGGTGAACTCGCAATCTGCGAATCTGCCAGAGCAACATCGTTGCACCAATGACCAGCATCACTACGGTGACCCCATACAGTTGCAACATATCTTGCTGTTCAAACACAATCCGGAACGGAGGTACCTGAGCAGATACATTATCCGTCGTTTGCAGGAATGGCAGGAATAAACGACTGGATACCTGACCAATCCCAATACCTAGCAGGATCGATAGACCTGCTGTGAACACCTGCTCCAGCAGCAGCATGCCGCTTAGTTGTGCCCGGGATAACCCCATGGCCCGTAATACACCAAACTGCACAACACGCCCGGACAGGTTGAAGAACCAGTACAGCACGTATCCGATCAACGAAATAATAACCGATACCAGGAATCCAAGGCTCAGTATCCCGAATACGCCACCTCGAGACGGATGTTTAGCCTGAGATACCAATTCTGTGCGGACGTCACGTACAGATGATAACTCAATGCCTTCTGCTGCAAGTTTCTCCATTAGTGGAGCCACTTTGGCATCCGGTTCCATTTTCAGCCACACCTCATAAGGAATCAAAGGCACCTGATCATAGATATAATCCAGATTCGCCACGAAAAATGGCATCTGATCCGGATACTGCGCTGGCCAGTAAGGTATAATCCCAAACACGACGAATTCAATCGCCTGTCCCTGTACACCCATGGAGACGAGGTCTCCAGTTTTGAGTTTGAACTTGTCAGCAAATTTGGAAGAGATCAATACAGCCCCTTCATATTTACCAAGCAAGTCAAGGTACTTGTAGGGATGTGCCGGGAACAGATCGTTGCGGAACCATGCCACTTGAGCAAAGTCCACATTATCAATTCCGACCAGCATTCCCTGTCCACCCGATTTACCAGAGACGATAATATTGCCTTTGGTCTGTAGCACGCGTGCTGCATGTTCAACCCCGTCTAATCTGCGGAACACTTCAAATGGAGGTTCGGAGTAGATGACTTTGGATGGCTGCGAAGAACCGCCACCACCACCTGGAGCACCTCCACCGCCATTGCCTCCGCCGGAACCACCACCAGCAGAACCTCCTCCTCCATTACCGCCACCTTGTTGACCTCCACCCGTACCGCCGTTCTGTCCGGAACCACCGGGTTTAACCTCAGGTGTTCCTTCCCATACAGTCTGCATAATCACATCAGAACCATAACGGTACAAGGTACGCTCAGTGGAATTTAGATCAATCGTCCGAGCTGCAGCCGAGTTGTACACCCCAAGTCCCAGTGTCAGTACAAGGAGGATCATCAGCGGATAATATGAAGAAGATGAACGCGATAACTGCGTTAATGTCAGATACAACGGGACCGGGAGAAACTTGCGACCGATCAACTGAATAAGCTTTAATATCCACGGGAACAAGCGCAGGAAGAATAGTCCAAGCGCAAAGATCGCGAGTGCGGGTACAAAGAATAGAAACGGCTGTACCTGCAACTGATCGGTTGTCATTCCGGTCTGGAAGGTCAACATCTGACGTTCATAGAACAGGTAGTATCCATATCCAGCCAGACCCAACAACACAACGTCCAGGAACCAGCGCTGCCATACTGGAGCACGGTCTGTTCGTGCTTGCCGCCGTTTGGCAGATACAATGGTTGCCCGTGCATAGGTTATCGCAGGGATAAGTGATGCGATGATCGCTACAAGGACCGCTACTACTCCCAGGAGAATAGCTTCTTTTGAAACACCGATCGGAATAGACTTCCGATCTACGAACGAGAGAAAGCCACTTGCTGAACCAATACTCTTGGCCATAAACCAACCAAGCAACGGCCCAATAACCAGCGCAATAGCGCCCAGGAATATACCTTCAAGCAAGTAGAGAGAGAAGATCTGCCGAGCTGAAGCTCCACGACTGCGCAATACCGCAATATCACTCTCTTGCTTCTGTAATGACTGTCTGGCGTTCATCGCAATAAAATAAAAGACCATCGCAATCATCGGTGCTGCTAAGGTAAACAACATGGTCTGCAGTTGCAGACTCTGACTGCGGAACTGCTTGAGCAGATCACCAAAGGTGATGTCCACTTTTGTATCTTTCAGCCGCTGGTACAGATCGATATCCAGCCTTTCCAGCATGGAAGTCAGACCTGATAACTGGCTGGTTTGAATTTCTTTCAGATCAAAGGCATAATACCAACGTGAATTTTGAAGTGGAATCCCTTTTTCCTTCAGTAAAACATCATTAAAAACCGATTCTTCCACATATAGTCCATTCATCATGCCGTCAAATCCTTGTACCCAGTAAGGACTGTTCGGATCATCTGCCTTGAAGGACCCCGTAATCTTCACACGTAACGTGATATCAAGACCGCTATACACCGGATATTCTAGAATGTCACCGATATGCAGGTCGTTACGGTACATGCCCTCTTCCAACATGACTGCCTCGATCGTGTCATCTTTGACCTGGTTTCCAGGTTTCACCCCGGCAGAGTAATTCACCTGTGCATCCAGCCCACTCATCGTGCCCAGACTCATACTGCGCGCCCTGCTGGCATCCACTTTGGTTGGATCTTCCGGGCTCACTTCTGTGCTGCGAATGGATCTCGAATTCACATACGTATGAAAAGGAAACCCGATGTCGCGAGGGACATCCTCACGAATATAACGATCTACTTCATCCAGACCCCGTGTGTCTGTCTTCACGCCACCAGGTGCCTGATAACTCATAAGCAACGAACCGGCTGGCAACCCTTCACTGTTATCCTGCAGCGTTTGCGCGACGACCCGTTTCAACGCACCATCGGCATACATTGGAATACTGACGGTGAACGCTACCGCCACAATCAATCCGATCAGTGTGCTGAAGGTCATCCAGCGCGTGTTCCACATTTTGCGGAACAGCAGCCGAAGCAATGGCAGCCCCATTAGCGTCCCACTACTTTCTGACCTACGGTCAGACCTTTCAGAATCTCGACATCTGTCGATGTCTGCTGTCCAACTTCAACGTCCACTTCACGCTTGCTGCCATCACTCTCCACCACTTGTACATACGTTCTTGAACCGATGGAGCGTAAAGCGGATACAGGAATCACAATTGCGTTCTCGGTACGCTGCGTTACAATCGAGACCGATAGTGGTGTGCCACGTTCGACGCCTTTTGGCATTTTTGCAAGTGTAACGATGACATACTTATCCAGCGTTTCCTTGGTTGGAGGCGTACCGCCTTCACCCGTCCCTTCGCCACTGCCGCTTCCCGATGCTTCCGCGATAGGCATAACTTTAATTTTGCCAGCGACTTTACCAGCTCCATTAATATCTACTTCTGCCTTCATACCGGCCGAGAACTTCTCCAGATCTTCCTTGGCAAAGGTAGCTGCCACAACCAGATTCGATGTATCCGCAATCGTAGCAATCGGATCATACGCTTTCACGGTTGCACCCTTCTCTACCTGCACTGCAATAACGGTGCCGCCAAACGGAGCGGTCAACGTGGCTTTGCCCAGTTGTTCCTCCAGATCAGCGAGTTCCTGGCGTAGTTCTTCAAACGCAATCGTTGATTCTTCGAACTCTACCGGGTCCATCTCATCCTTCTTGCGGAGTGTTTCCTTCATTTGAACTTCGGATTTGCGAATAGCCAGTTTCTTGCCACGGATCTCCTTTTCTACACTCTCCACATCGAGGACAGCAAGAAGTTGACCCTTTTTCACTTTATCCCCTGGTTTAACATTTAACTCTTTGACATGCATGCCATCAAGCGTGAAGTACACCTTCTCTTCCCGCTGACTCATCATCTTGCCGCTGCCACTTACTTTTTTCTCCAACGTTTCCGTCCGGACTTCATATTCCGGTTTCTTGGAGATCGTTGGTGGTGTAATAGGCGGAAGCACTTCTTCCTCTGTTTCTGACGGCAGCAATGAGCAGCCGGACATCGTTGCAACCATTATCGCACCGAGTACAATAATCGCTGCGCGTTTCCCCCTCTTCGGAGCGGCCCCTTTACTTGATAAATCTGCCGTCCGCCATTTCATAAACATGGTCCGCAACCTCCAAAATTGTAGGATCGTGTGTAGTCATACATATTGTTACTTGTTCTACTTCAATAATATTGCGGAATACGGCCATGACCTGAGCGCCCATCTTGGAATCCAGTTCAGCTGTAGGTTCATCCGCAAGCAACAATCTGGGTCTATGGGCAATCGCCTTGGCTATAGCCACCCGCTGCTGCTCTCCCCCGGACATCTCGAAAGGTCGGTGCTTCACCCGTTTGGATAGTCCAACCAGATCCAGACAGTGACCAACCCTGTCCTTCCACTCCGCTCGCGGAACGTCCGCCATGCGCAGCGACAGTTCTACATTTTCCCAAGCAGATAATAAGGGCATGAGTGCATATGCCTGGAAAATAAAACCGATCTCTTTGCGCCGCAAAGCGGTCCGCCGCCGGTCTCCCCAATCCTGAAGAGGCTGACCAGAGAACAGAATGTCTCCACTTGAAGGCTGATCCAGTCCACCGAGCATATTCAGTAGTGTTGTTTTGCCTGAGCCCGATCGCCCCTTCAGCATGACCAGTTGTTGCGGATTCACTTCCATATCAATGCCTTTGAGCACATGGATAATGCGACTGCCTGTCTGGAAACTGCGATGCACGTTACGCACCTCCAGTACAGGTCCATCATATGGAGGCAGCATATCCTTCTTTGGTTTGATCTTCTTCTGGGGTTCATCAACAGTGATGACAGCAGCTGCAGCCACTTCATCTGAAGCGATTTCACTTTCAGGTAACGGAGGTTTACTCGTCGGGTAATCGTGTTCATTGTTGTATGTATTTTCCCCCGACTCCGTCGATGCCTCCAACGGTGTTTCCCCCTGTTGATGTTCATCGCCTGACTGGCTCTTGGCAGGTCTTTTTCTGAGAAATAAATTCTTCATGCCAGCAATCACGCTCATCCTTTCTTGAAATCCCGTTCATTTCTTCAAAAAACCTAAAATTAGAAATCTGTTCCATCCTACACTGAATTATAAACGACCGATCACAACTAAAAGTTACAAGCTTTTTACAACGGTAGAGAGAAAAAGTTAATATTTTGATGAACAAACAAAAAAAGCACCCCAATGTATGGGATGCCTCTTGCGTATTCGATGGTTTTGCCGCTATGACGGCAATCATTACAATTTTGATACCGTTCATTCATGAACACTTTTTCGAGCTATCAATGATATTATTTACCAAATGAAGAAGGATCTTCACGCCAGGATTTAAGCAACTCAAAGTCACTCTCCTGAATCGTCCCCTGAGCCAAAGCCACATCCATCAGCGCCGTGTAATTGGACAGCGTCTGAAGTGGAATTCCTGCGTCTTCGAATGCTTTAACACCTTTATCCAGCTGGTAGCTGAAGATGGCAAGTACGGCGAGCGGTGTTGCACCTGCTACGCGTACAGCTTCGGCTGCTTTGATCGAGCTTCCACCTGTAGAGATCAGATCTTCGATGACAACCACTTTCTGACCTTCAGTAATCAGACCTTCGATCAGGTTCTCTTTGCCGTGTCCTTTCGCTTTATCGCGAATGTAAGCCATCGGCAAATTCAGCTTCTGAGCAACCCATGCGGCATGCGGAATACCTGCGGTTGCTGTACCTGCGATGACTTCTGCATCCGGGTACTGGTTACGAATGATTGTTGCAAAAGCTTCAGCGATATCGTTGCGAATCTCGGGGTAGGACATCGTTAAGCGGTTATCACAGTATATTGGTGATTTGATGCCGGATGTCCATGTAAATGGCTGTTGCGGACGCAACGCCACGGCTTTAATTTTCAACAGTTGGGAAGCAATATGATTCGGAATCTCATTCAGTTCGATCATGCGTTCAACATCTCCTTCAAAATGGTTTCTGCCGCTTCACGCGGATTGGGAGCGCCTGTAATGGGTCTGCCTACAACAATGTAATGACTGCCTCTGGCGATGGCTTCACCTGGCGTCAAGACGCGTGTCTGATCTCCCAGACCACTACCCGCTGGACGAATTCCTGGAGTAACGGTGTGAAAAGCACTGCCACACGCTGCCCGAATTGCGGGCACTTCCAGTGGAGAAGCAACAACTCCATCCAGTCCGGCCTCTTGGGCTAGTCCTGCATAACGGACCACAGCAGCTTCCACACTTCCCGGGATGCCAATCTCGTTATTCATCGTTTCCAGACTTGTACTCGTGAGTTGAGTGACTGCAATGATCTCGGGCTTGCTAAGGGAAGGATCGGCAGCGATTGCTGCCTCAGCACCTTCACGTGCAGCACGCATCATGAGGGCTCCACCTGCTGCATGCACATTAAACATGTCTACACCCAGACGTGTGATACTCTCAGCTCCGCCACGAACGGTGTTGGGAATGTCATGCATTTTCACATCCAGAAAAACGGAGTAGCCTTTGGATTTCAGCTCCCGAATAAAGTCAGGTCCTGCTGCGTAGAACAGCTGCATACCCACCTTGAGATAACAGGGAATGCCCTCAAGAGCTTGTACCAATTCTTGAGCTTCTTCCGCTCCAGGATAATCCAGTGCCACCATCAGACGGCCAGCCATTTCATTGAAACTCGCTTGATTCATCACCAGCGCTCCCCTCCACTTGCTCATTTTTTCCGTTTTTGCCCGATATAAAGGACATCCCGCCAGCCCGCAGGCTGACTGATGTCCTTCATCAGAGAGTTATTTATTTTACAAAGACAGGCATTGCTTCCGAAGAGAAGTTGATCGTTTGCAGCATGATCAGCAGCGCACGAATCGTATCCAATGAAGTCATACATACAATGCCGTTTTCTACCGCTTCACGACGGATACGGAATCCATCACGCTGCGGTGTTTTGCCTTTGGTGAGTGTGTTGAAGACAAAGTTTGCTTCGCCGCTACGGATCATATCCAGAATGTTCGGCGAACCTTCACTTAATTTGTTCACAGTCGTTACCGGAATGTTCGCTGCTTCAAGCGCAGCTGCTGTTCCGCCGGTAGCCATGATTTTGTAACCCAGTCTGTAGAAACCTTCGAGCAAAGGAACCGCTTCGTCTTTGTCTTTGTCTGCTACAGTTACTACGATCGCTCCGGTTGCCGGAATTTTCATTCCTGCACCGATGAGACCTTTGAACAACGCTTTAGCGTAATTCGGGTCACGGCCCATAACCTCACCTGTAGACTTCATCTCAGGTCCGAGGGTTGGTTCTACACGACGCAGCTTCGCGAAGGAGAAGACAGGAACTTTAACAGATACATGATCCGATTCAGGCCACAGCCCGTCAACATAACCAAGATCTTTTAGTTTCACACCCAGAATGGCTTGTGTTGCCAAGTTCGCCATCGGAATGTTGGTTACTTTGCTCAGGAATGGTACGGTACGGGATGAACGCGGGTTCACCTCGATAATGTACACTTGGCCATCATGGATAACAAACTGGATGTTGACCAGACCTACCGTTTTCAGTTCTTTCGCAATTTTGATCGTAATCTCTACAATTTTCTCTTTCAAATCCTGGGACAGATGTTGAGGAGGATATACCGCGATGGAGTCACCAGAGTGAACCCCTGCACGCTCGATATGTTCCATGATTCCCGGAATCAATACCGTTTCACCATCACAGATGGCGTCAACCTCAACTTCTTTACCCATCATGTAACGGTCGATCAGGACCGGATGCTCTGGATTGATTTTAACCGCCTGTTCCATATATGTCAGCAATTCAGCATCGGAGTATACAATCTCCATCGCACGACCGCCGAGTACATAAGAAGGACGAACCAAGACAGGGTAGCCCAGACTTTGAGCTGTTTCTACCGCATCATCAACGGAAATGACTGTTTTACCTTTTGGCTGTGCAATCTCCAGACGGGAGAGCAGACGTTCGAACTTCTTACGGTCCTCCGCCTCATCGATGCTTTCCAGATCCGTTCCGAGAATGGTTACACCTGCATTACGCAATGGTGCTGCCAGGTTGATGGCTGTTTGACCACCGAACTGTACGATAACCCCTACTGGTTTCTCCTGTTCAATCACGTTCATGACATCTTCGAAGAAGAGCGGTTCAAAGTACAGGCGATCCGATGTATTAAAGTCCGTAGACACCGTCTCCGGGTTATTGTTGATAATGACTGCTTCATATCCTGCTTTTTGCAATGCCCATACTGCGTGTACAGTAGAGTAGTCGAACTCGATCCCTTGACCGATCCGGATTGGTCCTGAACCCAGCACCACAACTTTTTTCTTGTCTGAAGGGATAACTTCATTCTCTGTCTCGTAAGTTGAGTAGTAATATGGCGTTGTGGCTTCAAACTCAGCCGCACATGTATCTACCATTTTGTACACTGGGCGCAGGTTCTCTGCTTCCCGACGAGTTCTAACTTCCGCTTCAGTTGTTAATGTGCCTCCTGGTTGACCTTGCGCACGCAGTTCAGCAATGGCACGGTCTGTGAATCCAAGGCGTTTCGCTTGATACAGAATGTCGGAAGACAATTCGGATTCTTCGCGAATGCGATCTTCGAATGCGATCAGACCTTCGATTTTGTCCAGGAACCACCAGTCAATCTTGGTCAGATCCTGTAGCTGTTGCAACGTATAACCTCTGCGGAACGCTTCGGCAATCAGGAAGATACGCTCATCATCTGCTTTGATCAGACGCTCGTTCAGGGTAGCTTCGTCCAGCGTTTCGGCATCCTTCAGGTAGAGGCGATGTACGCCAATTTCCAAGGAACGAACTGCTTTGTGAATCGACTCTTCAAATGTCCGGCCAATAGCCATTACTTCGCCTGTTGCTTTCATCTGAGTTCCCAGTTTACGGTTCGCCGAGATGAACTTGTCGAACGGCCAGCGTGGGATTTTGCTCACGATGTAATCCAGTGTAGGCTCAAAGCAAGCATACGTTTGGCCTGTTACCGGGTTCACGATTTCATCCAACGTGTAACCCATCGCAATTTTGGCTGCCATTTTTGCAATCGGATAACCCGTTGCTTTGGAAGCCAGAGCTGATGAACGGCTTACCCGTGGATTTACTTCGATAACATAGTATTGGAAGCTGTGTGGGTCCAGTGCAAACTGTACGTTACATCCACCCTCAATGTTAAGGGCACGGATGATTTTCAGGGAAGCTGAACGCAGCATTTGATATTCACGGTCCGACAGAGTTTGGCTTGGTGCTACGACGATACTATCGCCTGTATGAACACCTACCGGGTCAAAGTTTTCCATGTTGCAGACAACGATACAGTTATCGTTTTTGTCTCGCATAACCTCATACTCGACTTCTTTCATGCCTGCAATGCTCTTCTCGACCAGACATTGCCCAATCGGGCTGTAACGAATTCCCGCTGCCACCGTCTCGCGCAGCTCTTCTTCGTTCGCACAGATTCCGCCGCCTGTTCCGCCCAGTGTATAGGCTGGACGCACGATGATTGGATAACCAATCTCATTCGCAAATTCAAGTGACTCTTCAAGTGTCGTTACGATGACACTCTCTGGTACAGGTTGTTCCAATTCACGCATCAGGTCACGGAACAGATCACGATCTTCCGCTTTCTCGATGGATGTCAGCTGTGTTCCGAGCAATTTCACATTTTCACGTTCCAGCACGCCAGCACGAGCCAGCTCTACAGCCATGTTCAGACCTGTTTGACCACCAAGTGTTGGCAACAATCCATCTGGACGCTCTTGACGAATGATTTGGGTTACAAAATCCAGTGTGATAGGCTCGATGTATACTTTGTCAGCCATGTTTGTATCCGTCATAATGGTCGCCGGGTTGCTGTTGATAAGTACAACTTCCACGCCTTCTTCTTTCAGAGCCTGGCAAGCTTGTGTACCGGCATAGTCGAACTCGGCCGCTTGACCGATGACGATTGGACCGGAACCAATCACCAGGATTTTTTTGAGATCTTTGTTAATCGGCATGTTATTGTGCTCCTTTCACTGCGGCTGCCAATACGGCTTGACGCGGCTTTTGCGGGTTAGTGATCTTGTGCTCGCGAATCATCTCAATGAAGCGGTCGAACAGATAGCTGTTGTCGTACGGACCCGGGGCTGCTTCAGGGTGATATTGAACCGAGAATGCCGGGAATGATTTATGTTTCAGACCTTCAATGGTCTTATCGTTATTGTTGATATGTGTAACTTCCAGATCTGTACTCTTTACAGACTCTTCGTTTACGGTAAATCCATGGTTCTGGGATGTGATGAAGCAACGTCCGCTCTCCAGTTCTTTCACCGGGTGGTTTCCTCCGCGATGTCCAAACTTAAGTTTTTCGGTGTCTGCTCCTGCTGCAAGTGCAAACAACTGGTGACCCAGGCAGATACCGAAGATCGGGTATTCGCCAAGCAGTTCACTGATCATGTTAACTGCGTGAGGTACGTCTTTCGGGTCCCCAGGGCCGTTGGACAGTTGAATGCCGTCCGGGTTCAGGCGACGAATCTCGTCTGCTGTTACATCGTGTGGAACAACAACAACGTCACAGTTACGTTTGCTGAGTTCGCGCAAGATCCCTGTTTTTGCACCGTAATCCACAAGCACAATACGCTCAGCCGTTCCCGGGCTGTTGTAGACATGCTCTGTAGAAGTCATTGGCACCTGGTTACGTAGCTCGGCAATAGTAGTGTCTCCCATCATCTCCAGCAGTTCTTCCACAGGCTTCGATCCTGTTGTGAGAATTCCCTTCATTGTGCCGTGGTGACGAATCCGACGAGTCAACATGCGTGTATCAATTTCGCTGATTCCTACGATGCCGTATTCCTTGAGCAGATTGTCTACGCTATATTCCGCACGCCAGTTGCTTGGCGTTGGCTCATGACGACGCACAACGAAACCGTGCACGTATGGACGAATCGACTCAAAGTCATCACGCGTAATGCCGTAGTTTCCGATCAGCGGATACGTCATGGTTACGATTTGACCGCAATAGGAAGGATCCGAAAGCACCTCTTGATAGCCTGTAATTCCCGTATTAAAAACGACCTCACCTGTAGTTTCACCTTCAGCACCAAATGCTTTCCCGGTGAACAGTGTGCCGTCTTCCAACAATAATCTTGCCTGTGCCTGCATCCCATTTCACTCCTCTGTGTTTATCAACGTTGAATGCATTGGGGTTGAACTTTCTGGAAACTTCGTGCGGCTCCGCTGACAGAAAACCCTTTGATCGCTGTTATCCCCGGATTACTTTTTATCATTTTTCAAATGATGTAATCCGGTGATAAAGGCGAACGCTTTGCTTCTTCGGGTCTTTTCTGTCCGCTCCGCAGTTACGTTGGTGTCCAAGTTCAAAATCATGACATTCAACTTTGCTTGTTTCGTATGTTAGACTCTCGGCATGATTTGCCTCGAGTTAGTTGAAAAGATGTTACTTTTGTACAAATTGTAGATTAAGTTTTAGAGTTAGAGCTAGATTTAAAAAGATTTGTTGTTTTAAAAAAGTTAAGAGTTACTGTTGCGGATTTAAAGAGTTAAAGATATAGCGTTACTAATTTATCAATTTACTAAATTACCGTTTTACTGTTGTACCGTGTTATTCCACACGCTTTTGCCATCCACCCAAGTTTGTACGGCCCAGCCTTTCAGCTTCCAGCCTGTGAATGGTGTGTTTCTTCCTTTGGTTGCAAACGTTGCAGGATCAACCGCTTTTTCCTCGTTCAGGTCAATCATCGTGATATCGGCTGGTGCTCCCTCTTCCAGTTTGCCTGTATCCAGTCGGAATACACGTGCCGGATCAGCTGTCATGCGTTTCACCAGGAAGTCCAAGCTCCACAGTCCTGTTTCTACAAACTTCGTGTACAGCAGCGGGAAGGCTGTTTCGAATCCAACGATTCCGAATGGTGCCAGCTCCATGCCTTTGGCTTTCTCTTCTTCACTGTGTGGCGCATGATCAGTTACGATCATATCCAGCGTGCCGTCCAGCAAACCTTCGATACAAGCCTGCACATCGCGTGGTGAGCGTAGCGGCGGGTTCATTTTCCAGTTGGCATCCATGCCCGGGATGTCTTCATCCGACAACACCAGATGGTGTGGGCATACCTCAGCAGTTACTTTAATGCCGATGGACTTCGCTAGACGAATCAAGCGAACCGATTGCTCTGTACTTACGTGACAGACATGGTAGTGAACTCCTGTTGCTTCTGCGAGCAGGATATCACGGCCAACGTGGATGGCTTCGGATTCATTTGGAATCCCTTTGATGCCGTGGCGCTTCGAAAACTCACCTTCCGTCACATATCCACCAACAACCAGTGAGTCATCTTCACAGTGAGCGATCACGGGCATATCCATGCTTGCTGCGAGGCTCATGGCATCTTTCATCATTTGAGCGTTTTGTACGCCTACACCGTCATCTGTGAATCCAATAGCGCCTGCTTCTTTTAATGCGGCAAAATCGGTAAGTTCACGACCCAGTTCATTTTTTGTAATGGCTGCATAAGGCAACACTTTAACCAGATCAGCTTCTTTGGCTTTATCCAGTACCAGCTTCACAACTTCAGCTGTATCTGTAACTGGTCTCGTGTTCGGCATGCAAGCGATTGTTGTAAAACCACCTTGTGCTGCTGAACGGGCACCTGTCTCGATCGTCTCTTTGTGCTCGAATCCAGGTTCACGCAGATGCACGTGCATATCGATCAATCCCGGAATGACCAGTTTGCCTGATGCGTCTGTCACACTTTGCGCTGACTTTTCGGCATCCAGAACGGCTTGGTCTTCCAGACCAGCGATCTTTTTAATTTTACCTTCATCTATAATGATGGTTTTCCGTTCAAGTTCCCCTTGTTGGTTCAAGACGTTTGCGTTTTTTATAATCTGTAGCATAATTGCCCTCCGCTTCGGTTCTGTCCGGCTTACCAGGCAAGCCGGTTGATTTTCTTTATCGTGTACTCTCTTATTGCTCTATAAGAACTACCGTACCGTCAGCCTATGACCTACAGCCAGACCCTGTTACAGTTTCATCGCACGTTCCATAACCGCCATGCGGATTGGAACGCCGTTTGCCATCTGCGGGAAGATCCGCGATGCTTCACTTTCCACAACCGCGTCATCTACCTCGACGTTGCGATTCACTGGAGCAGGGTGCATGATAATGGTGCTTGGTTTTAGGCGTGATGCCCGTTCTTCCGTCAATCCGTAGTGTTCGCGATAATCCTCAGCTGAAGTAATTAAGCCATGTTGATGACGTTCCAGTTGAACACGAAGCATCATGACTACATCTGCATCCAGCGCTTCTTCAAGACCGACATAAGAAGCATGCTCTGCGAGTTCCGGTGCCTGCATCGTTTGCGGTGCACAGAAGTGTACATCTGCACCAAACTTTTGCAGTGCCCACAGGTTGGAACGAGCTACACGGCTATGCAGAATGTCACCTATGATGGAGACACGCAAGCCCTTCAGTTCGCCAAATGCTTTCCTCATCGTGTAGAGGTCCAGCAGTGCTTGTGTAGGATGCTCATTGTTGCCGTCTCCGGCGTTTACGAGTGGTACATTCACTTTCTGAGCCAGTTGTTGCAGAACGCCTGCCGGTTTCAACCGGATCACGCCTGCATCAATGCCCATCGACTCAAGTGTTCGTACCGTATCGTAGATGGACTCTCCTTTTTCCACACTGGATGCGGCTGCCGTAAAGTTCAGCACTTGTGCGCCCAGGCGTTTCTCTGCCATTTCGAAGGAGAAGCGGGTACGTGTGCTGTTCTCGAAGAACATGTTCGCAACAAAGCGTGATTCCAGTACAGGAACCAGTTTCTCTTTCTGTGCTTCCCAGTGAGCCGCTCTGTTCAGAATGGACTCGATTTCTCCTCGACTAAGTTCCTTCAGTCCAAGCAAGCTTCGGTCTCTCAATGCTGTCTGTGTAATCATTATGCTTGCTCCCCCCGGTTCTGAGTGATTTTGACTTCATCCTGTCCGTCCGTTTCCATGAGTGCAACTTCGATCTCCTCTGATTTGGAAGTCGGCACATTCTTGCCGATAAAATCAGGTCGAATTGGAAGTTCCCGGTGTCCGCGGTCTGCGAGTACAGCCAGCTGAATGTTCTGCGGTCTTCCACAGTCCATCAGGGCATCCATCGCTGCGCGAATCGTCCGTCCGGTATAGAGCACATCATCGAACAAAATCACCTTTTTGTTATGGATCGAAAGTGATTCAGGTGTCATAATCAACATTTCCTTGCGATTCGCTTTATTTTCGTCCAAGCGGTCATCGCGGTAAGGAGTCACATCCAGCTCTCCCCAGGGGACTTTGGCGCCCTCGATTTCTTCAATCTTGGCGGCAATCCGTTCTGCAAGGTAAACCCCGCGTGTACGGATACCGACCAACACACAATCGTCGATTCCTTTGTTTTTCTCCAATATCTCATGGGCAATCCGTGTTAATGCGCGGCGGATCGCCGTCTCATCCATAATGACATGTGTCTCTGTGCTCATGCGTTCAGCCTCCTCAGGATTTCCCTTCAGCATCATGGCCCCGTGACGAGGAGAAAAAAAAAGACTCCTTGCCGTGTTTATTGGCAAGGAGTCTCCGAACTTCAGACCGCTCTGAAGAAAGTTTACTCTCGGGGATGCATCGCTTCATTTGCCGCAGCAAAAAAACGATGTATCGTTCACGTTACCTTGCCAGTCTCACGGGACTGATTTAAAGGTGCTATTCATGTCGTTCATATTGCAGGACCTCACAGGGTTCTGTAATCAATATGTCCGTTTGTCTTCATGAATTATGACAGAAAGACAACCCCCTGTCAACACCTCACCATCGCAGGTGAAAACCCTCTGCTACGTTCTTCTTAGAATCAGCAGTTAGGCTGAAAAACATCCATGCACAATACATCTCATTGGTTATTCATAATTATACAACATTTCTGCATATTTATCCATAGGCAAATGAGAAATTTGATATAACCAAAATAAACCTCGTACTGTACTCAAAAGAGATAAAACACTTCTTTTTAGAACAGACAGTGAGTTTCATTTTACGCAATATATGAAGGCTCTGAATTAGTACCAAGTGAAATGGGTACAGTTTATAAACATGAACCCATTATTAGATACTGCAATAATGCCGATATACATACGATTCACAAATATGAGTCATAGAAATAAGTTAATCCCTACATTTATGTACATTTAGGAGGAAGTCATGCGTCACATATGGCACGTTTACAAAACAGACTGGTTGCATATTCTGAAGGTTCCCACAGGTATATTTTTAATTGTGGCTATTATTCTACTTCCCGGGGTGTATGACTGGGTCAACGTGAAGTCCGTCTGGGACCCATACAGTAATACCCAGGGGATCAAAATTGCAGTGACAAGCGAGGACGCTGGTGCGACTGTTGAAGGAACTCATGTTAATATTGGAGACGAACTGGTAACCAGCCTCAAAAATAACAAAAAGCTGGGCTGGACTTTTGTAGATCGAGCTGAGGCTAGTCGGGGGGTACATACAGGAGAATATTATGCCAGCCTGCTCATTCCCGGAGACTTTTCGTCCAAAATTACAGGTATCGTTGACGGAAAGCTGGAACGTCCAGAGGTAATCTATACCGTTAATGAAAAGGTGAATGCCATTGCTCCTAAAATCACAGGCTCTGGTGTATCTGCTATAACAACACAAATCAATGAAAATTTCACTGAAGCCGTCAGTGAGGCCGTTCTAACCAAATTGAATGAAGCCGGGGTTGAGATTAATTCCCAGCTTCCAACATTACGCAAAATGGAGAATGGCATTTTTACGTTGGAGAAAAATCTTCCGGCTATTCAAGCCGCAGGTCAAAAGGTTCTGGAAGTAGAAAAAGCCATGCCCGAGATTGTAAAAAATGCTCAAAAGATCGTTGAAATCGAGAAAAAACTGCCTGAAATCAATCAAGCAGCACATTATGTGCTCAAGGTGCAGGAGTATTGGCCACAAATTAATGATGCGGCTTCCGAAGTGCTGGCTATTCAAGGGCGGATACCGGATATACAAAAAGCGGTAGAACGCATTCGAGAAGTGGATGAAAACTTTGGTGAGGTATCAGATGTCATCCAAACGGCGCTGGATAAAAAGAACAAAGCTCTGTCTATCGTAACGGCAGCAGAGCAAGATTTGGACAAAGTATCACAAATCGCCGGCAACGGGATTGAGCTTGCAGAGGGATTAGATCAGTTTGTGGATTCCAGTGAAGAAGCGTTTCAGACTATTGGCCCGACGATCCGCCAAAATCTACTGCTGGTGCAGCAGATTACTAACGCTGCAGGAGACGTATTTGCACAATTGCAAAATTCGGATCTTAATAACCTTCCTACAGTAGAAGATCTCGACCGGATTGCTTCACGTTTAGGGATTGGGGTAAAACTCGTGGACAGTATGGCAGAACTACTGGGCAATATCAATAACTTGCTCCCAGACCAACCACTTGCCAATAAAATTACACAACTGAACTCCATTTCAGATAAACTTCAGTTGCAGATCCGCTTGGCTGGTATCATCAGTGATGCCATGCGTCGTAATACAACTCCACCAACAGACGTCATCGCTCAGTTAAATACTCTCTCGAAGGACATCAGCAGCGGGAGTGGCAATATCTTAAACACCTATGAAAGTGAAATATCGCCTGCACTTGCAGCTGGTGCGGATAAGCTCAGGTCTACCCTCTCCACTTCAGCAGAAACTCTGCAAAGAGCAAAAGATCGTATTCCGGATATTGCGGACATTCTTGCATCAGCCAAAGAAGGAATTACGTTTGGGCAGGCCGAGTTGACAAAAATCCAGAGCGAACTGCCTCAAATACAATCTAAGATCCATGAGATATCAGAAACACTCGCGAACAAAAGTGAAGGTTTTATCCAAGCTCTGAACACAGTGTCTTCATTAATTCGAAACGATCTGCCCAAGCTGGGAAACAAACTGAACGAAGCGGCTGATTTTGTTCGTAATGATCTGCCTACTGCCGAGAAACAGATAGGCAAGGCATCCGATTTTGTCCAGAACCAGCTTCCGGAGGTCGAAAAAGGAGTACATCGTATTGCCACGCTTGTACGTGATGATCTGCCAGCATTGGAAAGTGCCATCAGCAAGGCTGCTGACAAACTTCGGGAGGTCGAAGGTAATAACCAGTTTGCGGAGCTCGCCAAACTTTTGCGCGGCGATATTGAAGAAGAGAGTGCTTTCCTTGCAAGTCCGGTGCAAATTAAGGAAAAACAGCTTTACCCAATTCCGAATTATGGATCGGCCATGTCACCATTTTATGGCGTGCTGTCTCTGTGGGTTGGCTCAACACTGTTGATTTCTCTGCTTCGTGCCGAAGCTGAAAATCCAGAGGGCAAGTTCCGGGGATATGAGTTATATCTTGGACGTCTCGCTACTTTTCTGACCATTGGGTTACTTCAGGCGATATGTGTCACCCTGGGAGATATCTTAATCCTGGGTACCTATGTTGCAGATAAACTGTGGTTTGTCCTGTTTGCCATGCTGGTGAGTGCCGTATTTGTCACCATAACGTACACCCTGCTGTCCGTATTTGGAAATATCGGAAAAGGGATCGCCATCATCTTTATGGTGTTCCAGTTCTCCAGCTCTGGCGGTACGTTCCCAATCAGCATGACATCACCCTTTTTCCAAGCATTGAATCCGTTCATGCCCTTCACGTATGCGATCAGTCTGCTGCGTGAGTCGGTCGGCGGCATATTGTGGTCTACTGCCATCAAGGATATTCTGTGGTTGTGTATGTTCATCGCGCTGAGTCTCATTGTTGCTCTCGCTTTGAAACGTCCACTCAGCAGTCTCACCAAACGTTCAGCCGAGAATGCCAAGAAGACCAAAATTATTGCTTAACTCATTTGCTCAACACTAAATAAGAAAAGGCCATTGGACTTTCCATCCAATGGCCTTTTCTCGTTTCATTATATGAATCGATACATTTACTATTTGACTATTTCACTGAGCGTTCCTGTTCCAACTGATTATAGGATTGTTTGATTGTTGTTAATGTTTCTACATGGCGATAGATGTTGTTACTTGCCGTAACGATAACACATAACATGATCAAGCCTATAACCACTTTTTTCCCCAATCCCGGACGAAGGCTGATGACGAAACTTCCACCCAACAGGAAGAACGCAAACAGATAATGTCCCGCATACAGGTACATATCGTATTGAAACACAGCTAGACCAAAGCCCACGACTACATGAAGCAAAAAGGCAAACAAAATATATGGCACAAGGGTCCACACTTCTCGTTCACGAATGCCTTTAATGAAGCCCATGAATGCCAGTAGTAAAATAAAGATACCTGTCATCTGCACATGGATTGGATTGGAACGGGATAGATCCGTAACAAAGGCCGCCATGCCCGGGTCCAGTAAATGCATTTTCGGTGTCAGCATCGGATTAATAGTTAACATGTTCAATGCTTTCCAGTGAACAGCGAACTGGAATGGCGTTGCATAGCTGGTTCCACCATTTTGAATGCCCAACAGCCAGTTACTAACCCAGCTGCGGCCCCCAAAGGCAACATACTGAATGCCAGTTAATACGACGATGATCAGAACCGCCAGTGCCATGATGCCGATGTATTTTTTCAAATTCGCCTTATTGCGCCATGTATTCATATTAAAGAATGTGGCAGCAGCAAATGGTACGATATTGGTCGAGGTTAGTCCAAAGTTAATCGATGCAAGCAATGCATTGGGTACATAACGTACGTCCTGACGCTCACGAGTATACTGCATGTAAACCACCGACAACAGAATAACGAACTGTACATAAGGATACGAATCCGGGATCAACGCGGTATACATCAGGTATGAACTGAAACCAAACAGTAAGGCAAACAGCAGCGGTACGATGGTCGGTTTATCTTCTTTTTGACTCAGGAACAGATACGCCAGCACCACCGAACCCGCATTCACCAGCGATTGCAAAATTAGAAAGAACCAGTTGCCTCCCAGAAGTTTCGCTACAGCCGCAAGGGTGACTGCGAGAAAGGAAATCAGCGGATGGATCACGGAAGAACTGTTGTCCCCATAATACATTGAAGGATCAAAGTTGAATAAATTAATTGGAAACAGCGTCGTATTAAATGGGCTATATGCCCCAAGCATCTCTGCATTATTTTCAATGTACAGAACATAAGAGCCGTTCATTAAACCATAGAACAGAGCAAATCCCGCAAACAGGTAAAAGGCTGTCCAGTTGGCTCTGCGATTATAAAATAAGTGATCTAAAAATTTCATGCTTTCATTTCACATCCAATAAATTTTATAAAAACTATCCATAATTTGAACTAATCATTTACACAAAAACGGAGAGGACAGAAAAGACCTGAAAAAGCGGAGCGTTCGCCTTTATCACCGGATTTCCCCTTTGAAAAAAGGAAAAAAAATCTGGGGATAACAGCGATTGGAAGGTTATTCTGTCATCGTAGTGCTCGTGTAAATAACCATTAGTTCAAATTAGAACACCAATAAACATAGGCCACCCATAATACATGCCACACCTATCCAGCGTAAAGGGCCCACGGTCTCTTTAAATATCAGCCGAGCTATGATAAGAGTCCACACATATGTTAATGCGTTTGCAGGCAACACTACGGTTAATGGAAGAAACTTCAGCAATACAATATTCAGCAACGCGCCCGTTCCGTAGAATCCAAGTCCCATGAGTACATGCAGACGATTGCGACTGGATGCATAAGCTTTCAATCCGGCCCCGCCCAATGCACCGCACATCGTCATGACGATTAACACGGCAACCATCCAGCTATCGATCAACACTGGTTAATGTCACCCCGATTCCAAGCAACACAACTGCTGCCAGCTTTTGCACCGTAATTTCTTCCCCAAGCAAAAAATACCCATAGATTAAGGCAAATACGTAGCTGGCACACATCAGAGGATAAGCAACAGAGAGTTTTTCCAGAGCAAAAGCTTTAATCATCAAAATCGCTCCAAGTCCATAACACAGAAAACCAACACCCAGGTAAATCCACTCGGTTAGTCCCCATTTCCAAAACAATTGACCCGTTGCTGTCAGTAAAGCGGAAACGAGCATCAACCATTTACCAGTATGACGCGATTTTATTTCCCCCACGTTAATGCCTCCATGTCCGGAACACGCTTGTTAATAAAGTATCGTTGACTTACAAGTTGCATGACTGGAAGGTCGGATAAGGAGTCCGAGTAGGAACATGACTGGTCATAATCAATGACCATATTCTTCTCACTCAGATAAGCCTGAATTCGGCGTACCTTCTCTTCCCCTTTGCAATTGCTGCCATCAACTCTGCATGTGTAACCATTCTCATGACGGACAAGTTCAGTTCCAATTACATGATCCACCCAGGGAAAATTATTAAAGTATTTCATATAGGCATGCGGAGATGCAGTTACTAGCAAGACATGATACCCTGCTTCTTTGCGATGTTGCATCTCTACACTGGCCTCGGCAAAAATGGACGTACGCAAGCGAGTATCAAAGAAATGTTCGAGATCTTTTTCAGACATACGCTCAATTTCTTGAAAGTAGGATCGTTTGACTTGTTCAACCGTCATGAAGCCTGCCTTGAATAACACGGTATGTAATGCAATGACAGGTAATCTCCATACCTGCCACGGGTAACGGCGAACACCGTAATGCACAAATTGAAACATGGAATCACTGCGTATGATCGTTTTATCAATATCAAAAATTGCGACTTTCGTGCTTTTCACCCTGATCCCCCTCAGCCTTTATTCAAAGATTGCAAAGATTGTAACAACACTTATCACATACAACATAACCGTAATTAATATAGGCTTGTCCTCAAACAGCACACGATCGGGCGAACCTCCCTGGTTTTTTATGTGGATCAGATACAGGTAACGGAACATGCCGTAAATGACCAATGGAATCGTCCACATGAGATGAATGGTTCGATCTGAAGTGAATGTGAACAGGGAATAACTGATAATCGTAGCTGTCGTCACAATTGTATTGAATTGATCCAGTAACGTAATGGAGTAGTTATCTAAAACCTTACGATGTGATCCCGTGTTTCCCTCAAGCAACGTGAGTTCATTTCTGCGTTTTCCAATGGCCAAAAACAACGACAACAGCATTGTACAGATCAAAAACCACGGTGTGAATGGCACATGGATCAGCACACCACCTGCAATGGCACGAAGTACAAAGCCGGCTGCAATGGTCATCATATCCAGGATAACGAGATGTTTCAGCACAAATGAATACGATACATTCAACAGGAAATAGACGATACATAACACCCCGAATAGAAGGTTCATCATGAAGGCCGTTCCTACGGAAAGGATTAATAGAATAATGCCAAACAACAAAGCATGACTCGGATTCACCTGCCCAGAAGCCATAGGACGATACCTTTTCACCGGATGCTGTCGATCCCTGTCCCGGTCTACAAAGTCATTTAAAATATACACACAGCCTGCAACAAGGCTAAATAGAATAAAACCAAGCAACGTCGCAAGAATGGTTTCAGTCCGAATCTCCTCAAAAGAAAATAGTAACGCAGCAAATAACAGCAGATTTTTAGTCCACTGTTTGGGTCTTAACAATCTGAATAATCCTGACACTGTACTGCCTGTTCCTGTAGCCGGTGAGGACACCGTACTTGTTCGTGATGATAACAATTGTAATAACTCCCTTCAACAACAACTTCTGTATATAACAAATAACGTAAAGATCTAATCATATGTTGCTTGTATAATTTTGTAAAGGGAGTAAATGAAAAAATTCTAATATGGGCATAAAAAAAGAGACCGTTTCCGGTCTCTTCGTTAGTACATGATTTAACTATTGGGTGATGCAATTAAAATTCAAATTGTACGTCGCTCAGACGACGTTTGATCTCAGCAATAACACGTTTCTCTTCCTCTTCACCCTTCGCTTCAAAGGTTACGGAGAAACGAACAAAGTTACCGGCATCATCCCAAGGTACAGATGAAATCAATTTCTCACGGATCAGGAATTGGGAGAAATCTTCGCCGGATTCGAAACGACGTCCACCAACCACACCTTTTGGTGCTTCAACATACAGGAAGAATGAACCTTTAGGTTTTTCAGCCTGGAAGCCCAGTTCGTTCAATGCGGCAACGAGCATGTCGTGACGACGGGAATATTTCTCTGCAATTTTTTCCGTAATTTCAGGGTGATTCAAGCCATAAGCAGCTGCCTTTTGAATCGCGATGAACTGACCGGAGTCATTGTTGTCCTTCACGTCGCTGAATGCTTTGACTACAAGCGGGTTACCCGCTACGAATCCGATTCTCCAACCCGTCATGTTGTAGGACTTGGATAGAGAGTGCAGCTCTACACCGACATCCTTCGCTCCAGGTACCGACAGGAAGCTGAACGGTTTTTTGCCATCATACGTCAATGCTGCGTATGGAGCATCATGTACAACCACAACATTGTATTTCTTAGCCCACTCCACAACTTCAGTGAAGAACTCTACCGTCGCGCTTGCGCCTGTTGGGTTGTTCGGGTAGTTCAGGTAGAGCAACTTCGCACGTTTTGCGATGTCTTCCGGAATCGCCGTCAGATCAGGCAGGAAGTTGTTCTCTTTCGTCAATTGAATGTTGAACACTTCTCCACCCAGATACTTCGTATGTGTACCCATAACCGGGTAACCTGGAACGGTCATGATTGTCACATCACCCGGATTGATGAAGCATGAAGGCATCATAGCCAAAGCCGGTTTGGAACCAATGGAGTGTACGATCTCAGTATCTGCATCGATACCTTCTACGTTGAATACGTTTTTCAGGTAAGAAGCAGCAGCAGCCTTGAATTCAGGAATACCATTATCGGCATAACCACGGTTCTCAGGTCTGGAAGCTTCTTCTGCAAGTGCAGCTACAATGCCTGCATCCGCCATTTCGTCCGGTTCACCTACACCAAGGTCGATCAGTTCCACATCGGGAAAATCTTTTTTGGCCGAAGCTTTGGCACGTTTGATTTTCTCGAATTTATAAATGTTCGTGTCTTTACCATAGTTGGAGCCACCGATACGGTCGGCAAAATTAGTCTGAATGTAAGTTTCTTGATATTTATCGATACTCATAACGTTGTTCATCTCCTCATTTGACGCAAATTTCTACACTTTAATATGAAGCATTTGCGTGATCAAAGCCATGGACAAAGTATCCGAACATTTGTACTTTCTTGGAACTGTTAACGACTGCGTAGCGAGGCAAGCACGTCTTCCATATCTTGCGGAATCGGAGCTGAAAATTCAAGGTATTCTCCCGTTGTTGGATGCACAAATCCAAGAATGGCCGCATGAAGAGCCTGTCCTTGCATTTTGATGCCTTTATTCCGTCCATAAGTTGGATCTCCTACAAGCGGGTGACCGATAAATTTCATGTGAACCCGGATCTGGTGGGTACGTCCTGTCTCCAGTTTCAAATCCAGCAAAGTATAGTCATTAATGCGCTCTGAAACGGTAAAATGCGTAACGGCATGTTTACTGTTGCGTTCCGTGACTGTATACATTTTGCGGTCATTGGTATCTCGTCCAATCGGTGCATCAACGGTCCCTTGATCATGATTAAGATGACCATGAACGAGCGCAATATACCGTCGGTTCACCGTATGGTCCTTCAACTGAGCAGCCAGTGATGCATGGGCACGATCGTTCTTGGCAGCCATGATCAAGCCTGATGTATCCTTATCGATACGATGCACAATACCCGGGCGCAACTCTCCATTGATACCCGAAAGGTCTTTGCAGTGGTGCATGAGTGCATTGACGAGTGTGCCAGACGTATGTCCTGGTGCTGGATGCACCACAAGACCACGCTGTTTGTTAATCACGATCAGGTCGCTGTCTTCATATACCACTTCCAGCGGAATATCTTCGGCAATGATCTCAACGGCAGCCGGTTCAGGAATCTGTAGTTCAATCAGATCCCCTTCGGATAACTTGGCATTGGCTTTGACTACAGCACCATTTACCGTAACCATTCCGTCTCCGATCCACAATTGAACTTGGGAGCGAGATACGTTATCCACAGCTTCCGTAATATATTTGTCAATTCGTTCTTTTTTATGTTCAGCGGCAACGGTCCATTCCATACGTTCATTGCCATTCATTAGTTCTTCGTCGTTAATCTGTTCCTTATTCGGATTACTCATGATGTTCATTCCCTTCAATCTTCGCGGCTGCTTTTTCGCGCCGTCCTTCAAGCAATGTCTCCACTATGATCAACCCTACACCGATGCAGATTGCCGAATCGGCGATGTTAAAAATGGGAAACGTATAACTCCCAAAATTAAGTTGTACAAAATCTACAACTTCTCCGGTCAATGCCCGGTCAAGGAAGTTGCCAATTGCTCCACCAAGCACCAAACTAAGCGCCACAGGCAGCAATTTGTGCGGAGTATCTTTTACCTTTTGCAAATACCAAATCAAGGCAACGACCACAATCAACGTAACCACAATAAAGAACCAACGCTGGTCTTGCAGAATGCCAAAAGCTGCTCCTGAGTTACGATGTGATGTGATGACAAAGAAATTGCCGATGACCGGAATTTCTTCTCTGAGTTCCATCCGGGTTGCAATCAGATACTTGGTTCCCTGATCCAATAAAAATACGATAAAAGCGAGGATATAATACACCACGTTTGTTTGTCACTCCGTTCTTGTCTTTTCCAAACGATACCAGGCTTACGCCAGACTTGTTTATTGTAGCACAGCTGTTTGGAAATCGTCCACGACGCGCTACATCGCAATGCTTATGGCAAAAACGATAACATTTCCCTTCTGTAATCTTGCCCTCAATAGCACATCCTACAATAGAGTCAAAATCCGGATTCCAGCATGAAAGCAGAAAGGGGAAAATCATGTCACATTTTACTAACGAACAACTGCAATTTTTACGTTCCCAACTGATGTCCGATAAGCGCGATATTGAACATAGACTGTCGGAAAACGAGCATTATGGCCTTGGAGACTCCCTTAAACTACAGACAGGTGAATTATCACCAATTGATAATCATCCTGGTGACATAGCCACGGAGGTGTATGAACGCGAGAAAGATATTTCCCTGCTGGAACATGATGAATTCCAATTGGAACGAATCGATTCTGCACTGCACTCCATCGAAGAAGGACATTACGGTACATGTGCGGTCTGTCAGCAACCCATCCCTTATGAACGCATGGAAGCTGTCCCCTACACCAAATACTGCAAAAAACATCAACCAGAAACCGTTGTCTCTGAGAACCGCCCTGTAGAGGAAGAATTCCTTGCCCCGGCATTTGGTCGAACCAGTCTGGACGAGCGAGATGATCAAAATGGCTTCGATGGTGAAGACACTTGGCAGATTGTTGAAAGTTGGGGCACATCGAACTCACCAGCCATGGCTGAAGGACGCGATATCGACAGCTATGATGTTATGGCGATTGAAGCTACCGATGAAGTGGAAGGCTGCGTTGAAGCGTACGAAAGTTTTGTTGCCACGGACATCTATGGTCATGACGTCTCCATCGTGCGCAATAGGCAATATCGTCAGTACCTGGAGAACCGTGAGGGCGAGGGTCTGTTAGAACCGGATATGGAGACGGATGACATTTACTAAATGTACTTTGATATCTTTCACCTTTAATTACTAATCGCTTAGTAAGTGTTCATATCAAGCTGACGCTGGACAATGCGCACAATATCAGCGATGTAATCTCCAACAATGGGAAGATTGAGCGCCCCAAGTAGCTGCAAAACGTAAATGATCGTTGCTGCGAAAAAGGTAAACCCAATCGCAATCCCCACACCTCGTGCGGCTCCTGACAACAGGTTAAGTCCAATCAATTTCCATGGCCTGTTCAGCAATTCTGTGTATTGCGCAATTCGTGAACGTTCCAGTTCATTCGCCAGACGGTTTGTCAGGGTATGTAACTCTTCAATTTTGTCATGGGAATTGAGATTATCTGACGTTGATTGTTGTGAAGTGGATGCAGTTTGCTTGTCATGTTCGCTCATGTTTTGGTCAGTTCCTTTGATCAATATAGATTGACTGCACTATAGAATCATTGCCTTATTGCCTAAAAAACAAACGAGCCCAGATACAGGGAATATGTCCCTGCCTCTGCGGCTCGTTTGTTTATGCTCTATATTCTATCCCTGTTGAATGGGACATGCTCCGAATTACGCTTCGATGTAAATACCGATCGATTTGCCTCCGGCTTCAACACGTTCCATCGACTCATTCGAACCAAATGTAACTTCGGTTACGAGAACATTTTCACGCAACACATCATCAAACGCCTGAATAGCTTCCTGAAGAGATGCATCCACATCCAGTGTCAAACGTACTCTTTTCTCAATTGGCAGATCCAGTCGTTTCCGGGTATCCTGCACAGCACGAACCACTTCACGGACCCAGCCTTCCTGTTCCAATGCTGGCGTGATTTCGGTATTGAGCGCAACCGTCAGACCGTAACCCGATGCTGAAGCAAAACCTGATTTGGCCTGTTTATCAACCAATAATTCTTCGCTCGTCACTTGCAGCTCTTCGCCTTCCGGAGAAACGATGTTCAGCACACCCTCCGAAACCACTTTACGCGTCTCATCGGCCGTCATTCCCTTGAAGAAGTTTTGCAGGAATCCTACGTTTTTACCGTATTTCTTACCTGCAACTTTCAGGTTCAGCTTCAATGTAAAGTCAACGAATTCCGCATCATTATGCTCCGTACGGATTCCTTTTACATTGATCTCTTCCTTGATGATCTCTTCATAACTTGCCAGGTCAAACCCTTTATCGAGTGAAACGATCAATTCGGACAGTGGCTGACGTGTCTTGATGCCTGTTTCGTTACGAACGTTACGGGCAAGTTCAACCACGCGGCGAGCCGTCTCCATATCCTGTTCCAGCCCTGCATCAATCAGCGCTTCGTTGGCTACTGGATAGTCTTCCATGTGCACACTCTCACCTGTTGCAAGGTTCAGATAGATGTCTTCTGCCAGCATCGGTGTAAACGGAGCAACCAACTTCGCAGTAGTCACCAGTACCTCAGTCAATGTACGGTAAGCGTCCAATTTATCGTCTGTCAGGCCACTGCCCCAGAAACGGTCACGGGAACGACGGATGTACCAGTTACTCAACTCATCAACAAATGCTTCAATCGCTTTGGAAGAGTTCAGATAGTCGTTAACCAGCAGCGCTTTTTCTACAACCAAGATCAGGCTGTTCAGTCTCGACAGAATCCAGCGATCCAGCTTGTGTGCGGACAGTTGGAACGGGTGCTCCTGTGGATCAAATCCATCAATGGTAGCATAAAGCGTCAGGAATGCATGGGTGTTGACCAGCGTATCCACCATTTTGGATTTGGCTTCCCCTACGATACCTTTGGAGAAACGTTTGCTGTTCCACGGTGCACTGTCAGACAACAAAGCCCAGCGGAATGCATCTGTACCGTATTCTTCAATTACTTCCCAAGGATCGATAACGTTACCTTTGGATTTGGACATCTTCTGTCCGTTCTCGTCAAGAACGTGTCCTGTAGCCATAACCGCTTTGTAAGGCGCTTTGCCTGTCAAAAGGGTGGAAACCGCCAGCAAGCTGTAGAACCAGCCACGTGTCTGGTCAATTCCCTCACAGATCATATCCGCAGGATACTGCTGTTCGAATACTTCTTTATTTTCAAATGGATAGTGCTGCTGGGCAAACGGCATGGAGCCGCTGTCGAACCAGACATCGATCACTTCCGGTGTACGTTTCATCTCATATTTGCCACAAGAGCTCATGACTTTAACTTCATCCACATATGGTTTATGCAATTCAAGATTCTCAGGCACATCACCTACCGCACGAGCACGCAATTCTGCAATGCTGTGTGGTGCAAATTGTTCGCCAGTCTCCTCGCACACCCAGATGTTCAGCGGAGTTCCCCAATAACGATCACGGCTGATGTTCCAATCCACCAGATCCTCAAGGAATTTCCCGAAGCGACCTTCACGAACGTGACCTGGGTACCAATCCACTTCACTGTTGTTGGCAATCAATTGGTCCTTGATGGCTGTTGTTTGGATAAACCAGCTGTCCATCGCATAGTACAGAAGCGGTGTATCACAACGCCAGCAGAATGGATAGCTGTGCTCATATTTTTCTTTGCTGAACAACCGTCCATGCTCAGACAGATATCTTACGATATCAATATCACAATCCTTCACGAAACGTCCCGCAAAGTCAGTAACCTCAGCGACAAATTTGCCTTCCAAGTCCACCATGTTCACAAAGCTGATCCCATTCTCACGGCATACACGGTAGTCATCTTCACCATGGGCAGGAGCCATGTGTACGATACCCGTACCACTTGCATCCGTTACAAAGCCTGCACCCAGAATGATGTTGGCTTTCTCAGCCTGTACGTAGTTGAACGGAGGATCATACGTTTTGCCAACCAGATCAGCACCTTTCAGTGCACCGATGATTTCATACTCACCCTTGGTATCTTTCATCACTTTTTCAACTAGATTGGTTGCCATGATGTACACTTCATCACCTTGACGAACACGGGAGTAGTCCATATCCGGATTCACGGCAAGTGCAACGTGTGAAGGCAGTGTCCAAGGTGTTGTCGTCCAAGCCAGTACAAATTCTCCGCTGTCATTCAGTTTGAATTTCGCTGTAGCACTCAGATCTTTGACGTCTTTGTACCCTTGTGCAACTTCATGGGAACTCAGTGTTGTCTGACAAGAAGGACAATACGGGCTCACACGGTGACCACGATACAACAGGCCTTTCTCATGGATCGTCGCCAGGATGTTCCATACACTCTCGATGTAGTTGTTATCAAGGGTGATATACGGGTTATTCATATCCGTCCAATATCCGATGCCTTCTGTCAAATCACGCCATTGTTGCTCGTACTCGAATACGCTCGCTTTACATTCGTTAATGAATTTCTCCACGCCATAATCTTCGATTTCCCACTTGTGGGAGATACCAAGCTTCTTCTGTACACCCAGTTCTACAGGCAGACCATGTGTATCCCAGCCTGCTTTACGAACAACACGGTAACCCTTCATCGTGTTATACCGTCCAACAAAATCCTTGATTACCCGTCCCAGTACGTGACCGATATGCGGTTTACCGTTTGCTGTAGGCGGCCCTTCATAAAATACGAAGTTTGGCTTGCCCTCCCGGTTTTCGATGGATCTTTTGAATGTATTCTCCGTTTTCCATTTATCTAACACGCGTAATTCTCTGGCACGTGCCTTCTCTTTGACGTCAACTCGTTGCATGATGATTATCTTCCCTTTCTTTGGTTGGATTGTGGACCGTCCACAAAAAGCGTTTCAATCCCCCTAAATCCCCCTTGCCAAGGGGGACCCCATAGGCGCTCCGCCTTCTGGACACCCGGGATGGGTTATCGGTGGGGGAGCGCTGGCGCTTATGGGCGAGGGTTAATGTGCGTGATGGCGGCCATTTTGCGGCTGTTCCCTGCATGAACGCCGCATGGCCTTACCGCGAGGCGGGTGTTGCCGGGTGCTTCGCTTTCCCGGCGAGCGGCTCTCTCCTTGAGGTCCCTTCGGGCCTCATGGACGTTCGCCTTGGCGAAACCCGTGTGCCGGGTGCTTCGCTTTCCCGGCGGGCGGCTCTCTCCTTGAGGTCCCTTCGGGCCTCATGAACGTTCGCCTTTTTTGGACACAAAAAAGCCCCGTCCCTGGAAAGGGACGAGACTATACTCGCGTTACCACCCTAATTCTGTTCATCACAAACCACATCCAGGCAAACCTGGGTATGCTCTGTCATCAACAGCGCTTATGCCCCGCTAAACTACTGCAGGGTGCCGTTATAACGTACGGCTTACGGTTCGGCTTACACACGGCAATCATAATCACCGCTTCAGCGTCACTTCTCCGGGGAGATATTCGGCTATAACTCATCCATTGGTTTGCACCAACCACCAACTCTCTGAGGGATGAGATCATAACGTACTGAACCCGTCATGGAATCACTATTCATTATGAATATAGTTATAGCCTCTTTGCAGACAAAAGTCAACCAGGCGACAGACTAATAAATTTCTTTCATCTCCCGCTCACGGTCACGCACTTCCTGCTCCCGGCTCTCCAGCACTTCCCAACCATCCTGAGTCAACAGTTCAAGCTGCGCTTCAACAAGCGTGCGGAAACGGGCACGATAAATCGAGGCCTGCTTTTTCAGTTCTTCCACTTCCAAAGCAATTTTGCGAGATTTGCCCAACGATTCGTTCACGATCCGGTCTGCATTTTTCTCTGCTTCCTTCACGATCAACTGCGCTTCTTTCTTCGCATTACCCTTCACATCATCAGCAGCTTCCTGCGCAATGATAATCGTTTTGCTAAGCGTCTCTTCAATTGTAGAAAAATGATCCAGTTTCTCCTGAACGGACAGCAACTGATTGCTCAGCTCTTTGTTCTCGCGAATGACGCCTTCGTAATCTTTGATGACTTGATCCAGGAATTCATTGACTTCATCCTCGTCATACCCGCGCAAACGTCGGGAAAATTCCTTGTTGTGTATGTCCAGCGGCGTTAATGGCATGCTGTCCACCTCCTGTTAAAGTTCCTTCCCGTCCAGAGAAGGTTTGCAGCATATGGGTACCACCCAAGGGGCCGTATCGTTGATGCCTAACCTTGGCAACGTATACGGAATGCAGGATCAGAATTGCATCCTCCAACGTTCATGTAAAGCTTTGACTTAATGTTTATCGGATACACCGCGTATTTTCTACACCTTTATGATAAACATTTCGACAAGAAAGCGGATTTTCCTGCAACAGACTCAGGCAAATTTGCCGATTTTCACTCGGCAGCGCCCTTTTTTGGTCATCCCATCCTGTTCCATAACCTTGAAGCGGCCAAATCCCTGAATGGATACGACATCACCCGCTTTTAGCGATTTGGAGGGATCTTCCTCAACTTTCCAGTTCACACGGCAGCGACCAGCTTTGATCGGCGCCAGCACTTTACTGCGACTAAGCCGATACACATCTGCGCAGATTCCATCCAAACGAAGAGAAGCGACCGTAATGTCCATCGTCTCCAGTTTACTCTCTGACCATCGCATCTGATTCAAAGGAAGTAACTCTGTGAACACATGTAACCGATGCACCTGATTCAGTTGAAGCGATAAAAAAGCGCCGGTTTCCGCCGCCACCACTGTATGGCAACCGTCCTCCAGCACTTGGATATCCCCGATCTTTCCACGTTTCATCCCAAGCCCGAGCAGGGAACCCATATAGTCCCCATGCTCCAGCTCCGAGATTTTCTGATCATCAGACGTAATACTGAGCACCTGCATACCCATATCCTCATCATCCAGATACATATAATCAGGTGCAACCAGCGCACGCTTGCGTTCAGCAGCCTCGTAACCACCATCCAGACGAATCTGAACGTCGTTACGGCGATTGGCAAGAGTCTGTAATATAAAAACCTGTCTTGGATCAAGAAAGTCAGTTAGCTTCATGTCATGATACTTACCCGCCTGCTCAACCCAATCCGAAGCCTTATCTACAAAATCCCGCTCATCATGGCTAAAATGTTCGTAAATTTCACCGCTCATCTATGTCACCCTACCCTAATATGCAAAATACCGGAGTATGGAGATTAGCCCATTAAGCGCAAGTTGCAGAACGATCAGCGCCACAATCGGGGAAATATCCAGCACACCGAACAAAGGCGGTATAAATCGGCGAAACGGTCTTAGATATGGTTCCACTAATTTGCCCAGCCATTCACCGATGAAGCTTTCCCGCGCATTGGGAAGCCAAGACATCAATATGTAGACAATGACCATGTAAAAGTAAATCTGGTATAACGTGTACAACACGCTTTCAATCTGATACAAAAGTGGCTCACCTCATTCTGTTATAATCTTGCTCGCTGTCAGCCAGTATTTCCGTAATTGATCCCTGAATTTCAACCGTATCTGGCGTACAGAGAAAAATGTTTCCGCCGATTTTGGAAATACCGCCACCCAATGCATATACCGTGCCACTCAAAAAATCAATAACGCGCAGCGCTTGGTCCTGGCGAATTCGTTGCAGATTCACCACAACGGTACGATGCGAACGCAGATGGTCGGCAATTTCCTGAGCCTCGTCATAAGAACGCGGTTCATACAGGACAACTTTAACATTTTTCTGGGAATGAATGCTCACCACATTATTCCCCCTTTGGTTTCTACGTTTATCGAGACTGGAGGTTTCAGCTTCCTGATGTTCAGATTCATTTTCCTCCTGCGCAGCCATTCGTTCACGTTCCACAATCTCTTCCTCTTCCTGAAGTCCGAGGAAATTCATAAATTTATTCATTACGCCCATCGTGAACCCTCCTCTTTTCCTACGAGAATCGATCCTAGCCGTACCCAGGTTGCACCTTCTTCAATGGCCACTTCAAAATCATTGGACATCCCCATCGACAGTTCAGTCAATGGTTCTGCTGTAAGGGCTTGTCCATTCAGTTGATCTCTCAGCTCACGCAATCCACGAAATACGGGACGCGTCAGCTCCGGATCTTCCTCATGAGGTGCCATGGTCATCAGGCCAACGACCTTGAGATTGTTGAACGAACGAATATCACGCAAAAAAGAACTTGCCTGTTCAGGCTGTAAGCCATACTTGCTCTCTTCACCCGAAATATTCACCTGCAAAAACGTTTCCACTTGGATGCCAAGTGAAGCTGCTTTTTTATCCAACTCCTTCGCCAATGACAAACGATCCAGTGAATGTATGTAACGAAACTTGCCAATCACGTCTTTCACCTTGTTTGTCTGCAAATGACCGATAAAGTGCCAGGTACCCTGCTGACCAAAAGCTTCCCATTTGGCCTGTGCATCCTGCCACCGGTTTTCTCCAATATGCTCAAGACCATGATCCAGCACCGATCCCGTTGTTTCAAGTGAGACATATTTCGTGACCGCAATCACATTCACATCATCACGATGACGGTTACTGCGCCGACATGCGTCCTCGATCTTCTGATTTACCTGTTGAATACGCTCCTCCAATGACACAGAGGGTCACCTCTCTTCCAGCCCAATCCAGCTCGCCATCCGCCCCGTAACACCATTTTCCTTCCGATAGGAGAAAAATAGTTCGGGATGACAACTTGTACACCATGTTGTACATTCGATATGATCCGGCATTATTCCTGCTTTCATCATAATGTGTCGATTACATTCTTTCAAGTTTAACATCGTTTTACCGTTATTCACGGCTCGATATGCTTGTTTAGAAGCAGAATCCTTGTATTTATCATTAACCGGGGAATCATCAAACCAAACCCGTACATGCTGCATGACCGCCTCATCCACTTCATAACAGCAATCCCCGATCGACGGACCGATTGCAGCTCGAATGTCCTGCCTACGGCTGCCATACTCCCGTTCCATCGTCTCCACCATGGATACAGCGATACCCGCGACTGTACCTTTCCAGCCGGCATGAGCAAGACCTACCGCCTGCTGCACAGGGTCATAGAAATAAAGCGGAACACAGTCTGCGTAGAAAGAAGTCAGCAGCACACCAGGCACATTCGTGACCAATCCATCCGTATCCTGCAACGCAGATTGACGATCAAGTAATCCTCTGCTCCGATCTTCAGCGGTAATTACAGCTACATGTTTGCCATGCACCTGCTCTCCACAGGTCCATGCTTCTGCTGCAAAACCAACCTTCTCGGTTACAAGCCTGCGGTTGTTAAGTACAACTTCAGGATCATCCCCCACATGATAAGCACAATTAAGCGTAGCATACGGAACTTTTCCAACTCCACCATGTCTCGTCGTAAACCCGACTGACAGCTGTTCAAATTGCTGTATCCAGGGCTCAACATATAATAATAACGGATCAGGACCGAAATCTGAATTTGGGTTCTTGGTCCGTTCAAGTAATTCTTTATCCAATACAAAGGGTTCCATTATCTCACCTCACCACTTCCAGTGTACCAAATGAGCCACATTCTGTCTCATTTATATCGTTCGACGCTGATTACGTTCCGACCGTTCAATGCGTTCCACACGCTCTGTGCGGTTATGCTGCTGTTCATCATACAGGCGCGCTTCGCGATCACGCTCGTCATACATATTTTCCTTCACCTCATCCATCTTCACCAGTATTACATCTGAACCAATCTTCACAATGTTTCTCCAGGGAATCACCAGATCCGTTCCCCCGCCAAAAAGACCCATAAAACGGCTGTACCCTGGCACAACAATCGCTTCAATTCGTCCCTGCTTCAGATCCAGCTCCAAATCACTGATCTGACCGAGGCGTTTACCATCCGTAATGTTAATGACATCCTTTGTCTGAAAGTCCGAGATTTTCATGCCTCGTGCCGCTACTTCGCTCGTATTTACTTTCATTCATTCCCGCCCCCTGTTATTCCTCTTCTGCCCGTTCTTCACGCTTCTATACAATATATGTTTCGGGGGCGAAAAATGTCCTGTTTTTCATCGAATGTGGAAACGGTCCAAAACAAAAAGACGACCAACGGTATACACTGCCCCGATTGATCGTCCTTCTGCCTTTGCATCGTGTTATGACTTTACATGTTTTTGCATCTGCTGTATCGCTGATTTCTCCAGACGTGATACCTGAGCCTGGGAAATGCCAATTTCATCAGCCACTTCCATCTGGGTTTTCCCTTCGAAAAACCGCATCGACAGAATCATTTTTTCCCGCTGACCAAGACGATGCATCGCTTCACGAAGTGCAATTTCCTCGATCCATGACACATCCTTGTTTCTGTCATCGCTGATCTGATCCATAACATAGATCGGATCTCCACCATCATGATAAATCGGTTCGAAGAGCGAGACCGGGTCCTGAATGGCGTCCAATGCAAAAACAACATCTTCCTTCGGCACATTCAGTACTTCCGCAATTTCAAATATCGTCGGTTCCCGGGAATTTTTATTCGTCAGGCTGTCACGGACCTGAAGTGCTTTGTAAGCAATGTCCCTCAAGGAGCGAGATACCCGAATTGGGTTATTATCACGCAGGTATCGACGGATTTCACCGATAATCATCGGCACCGCGTAGGTTGAAAATTTGACATTCTGGGATAAATCAAAATTATCAATGGCTTTCATCAGGCCGATGCAACCAACCTGGAACAGATCATCGACAAACTCCCCCCGATTGTTAAAACGCTGAATGACACTGAGTACCAGACGCAGGTTGCCATTCACTAATTTCTCTCTTGCTGAGCGATCATGGTGTTGCTGAAGGGAATGAAACAATTCCCTCATTTCAGTGTTGGTGAGGACAGGCAATTTTGCGGTGTCCACGCCACAAATCTCGACTTTGTTTCGGGTCATCGTGATTTACCTCCCAAGGAGAAACATTAATGTACATTATCTCCGGGGCAGGCTTTTTTATTCGTACTTGGAACCCTTGCCAGTAATACCCATTCTGACCAAAGATGTATTTCAGACCATTTTATTGAACTCCTTGCGGAGTCTTTTAATGATTCTTTTTTCGAGTCGAGAGATGTAGGATTGGGAGATTCCGAGAAGATCGGCTACATCTTTTTGTGTCTTTTCTTCCCCATCCGTCAGGCCAAAACGAAGCTCCATAATCATTCGCTCGCGCTCCGTTAATTTTTCCAGTGCCTTGTGCAAAAGTTTCCGGTCTACCTGCTCTTCAATATTCCGATAGATTGTATCGTTTTCAGTACCCAATACATCGGATAATAATAGTTCATTTCCATCCCAATCAATGTTGAGCGGTTCATCAAAAGAAACTTCAGTTCGGATCTTACTATTACGTCTCAGGTACATTAAAATTTCATTTTCGATACAACGTGAAGCATAGGTTGCCAGTTTGATTTTCTTTTCCGGGTCAAATGTATTAACTGCCTTGATCAATCCGATCGCTCCAATGGAGACCAAATCCTCAATATTGATTCCTGTGTTTTCAAACTTTCGTGCAATGTACACCACCAGACGCAGGTTGCGCTCAATAAGCATCGCGCGAATGGCCGAGTCTCCAGAGGATAATTTTTGCAGCAAAAATTCTTCCTCTTCCCTTGTCAAAGGCGGCGGAAGTGCCTCACTTCCCCCAATATAATAGATCTCTTCACTTTTAAGCCCCAATAAAAATAACAGACGGTAATATTGCAGCTGCGCCACCAGTTTCCATTTCACAAGCATGTACGTTCCTCCTATACCACATTCAGCGGCTTTTCTGTTGCTCCCGCAGAGAGAGCCGTAGACTGCGCAGAAGCAGCGTCTTGCACAAGTTCAGGATGAATCACGGCCTGGTATTTCCCATCCGACGACAAAACACCTCCATCCAGCCCAATAAGTACCCTTGTCGTCTCATAACATGTTTCCTCCATCGTCACCTTCACCCGGTCCGGCTTCATTGCCAGCATAAACGCAGTCCCTTTGTTAATGCCCCGATAAGGCACCAGCCGCAGTCGATCCTGCCACTGAAAACTTTCCTGATCAAGCTCCAGAATAAGGTTGTCCGGCGCCTCGTCCTTGAGTCTACCCTTCCATGAAGCGGGTAACATGTCTTGCCATAACGAAACCTCCATCACCATGACCGGCATGCGCGATAAGGGATCTGTAAGTTGATTGCCCGTATCCAGAAGGCCTGTACAAGAAATGACTACCTCATCGATGCAGACCTCAACTTTACCCAAATAGGTCGTCATGCGATCCGTTTTCCGTTTTGAGCTCTGCACAGCTTTGAATAAAAACAGGACAGAAAAAAATACGATAAACGTGAACCAGAAAGCAATTTTCAGATCAAATGACATACCGCCAGAAGCCGTGAACCAAATGCCGTTAAACAACTCACCGGAGCTCTGAAGCATGTAATGCACACCCAGAATACCTCCGGCAGCGACAAAATTAATCACATAGAAGGTACCTAGCGTCCTCGCAAAAGCCTGCAGACCTTTAAAACCAAAAGCAATCGTAAGCATGACCAGCGAAAACCCGAACTTGATCAGAAAGGTGAACATAAAATCAAACTCCGGTACAAACATCATGACCACGTATAATGCACCCACAATGGCTGACAGCAACCATCGCCACCAAACCAGCTTTGTCTTGCGCATCCAGGCGGTCATTCCGATGAGTGCACCGTCAATACACAGGTTTGTCAAAAAAATTAGATCCACATAAACAACCAAAGTCTTCACCTGCCTGCGCGCAACATATCGAAATACCGGTACCCGATATCCTGATATTCATGAGCATATTCACAAGTATACGGAGCCCCCTGTTCAAAGTCTGTCTAATCATGGGGGTGTGGTTCCAACTTTTTTTGTCGGAATTGCTCAGGCCCTTTGTTCAGAATTTGTTCATTGCTGTATGCTATGATATCTAAATAAACAGAAAAAACCCGGTCGCTCCATAAGGAGTACCGGGTTTCCAATAAATTGATTTGCGTATTAATCGTTGTTATTATTGCGTGAACGATTGCGTAAAAATGTCGGAATGTCCAGCTGATCATTGCTCGGCTGATTTCCGAAAGGACGCAGGTTCGGCGAACGTGTATCCGTCGTCTCCGCTGTTGCTGGAGCTGGCTTACGTCCTGGTGGTGGTGGAGCAGGTTTATCTTCAAAACCGGTTGCAATAACCGTAACCTTAATCTCCTCTTTCAGGTCTTCGTCAATGATGGCACCAAAGATCATATTCACTTCCGGGTCGGAAGCAGAAGTTACGATCTCTGCCGCTTCGTTCACTTCATACAGGGACAGATTAACGCCACCCGTAATATTCATGATTACGCCGCGAGCACCTTCAATAGAAGTTTCCAGCAAAGGACTCATAATGGCTTTCCGTGCTGCTTCTGCGGCACGATTCTCACCAGTTGATTCACCAATCCCCATAAGGGCTGAACCACGTTCGTGCATAATCGTTTTGACGTCAGCAAAGTCAAGGTTGATTAGACCCGGTACAGCGATCAAATCAGAGATACCTTGTACAGCTTGACGAAGTACGTTATCCGCTTGACGGAATGCTTCAAGCATAGGAGTCTTTTTGTCCACGATTTCGAGCAAACGATCATTAGGAATCACGATCAGTGTGTCGACTTTTTCCTTGAGAGCTTCAATACCTTGCTCTGCATGGCTGGAACGCTTGCGTCCTTCAAATGTAAATGGACGAGTTACGACACCAACGGTAAGTGCACCACACTCTTTAGCGATTTCGGCAATAACCGGAGCCGCACCTGTACCTGTACCACCGCCCATACCGGCTGTAACAAATACCATGTCTGCACCTTTCAACGTGTTCATGATCAGATCGCGGGACTCTTCCGCTGCTTTTTTACCTACATCCGGGTTGGCGCCAGCACCAAGACCACGAGTCAATTTATCACCGATTTGCAATTTATGCTCGGATTTCGCCAGGTGTAACGCCTGAGCATCCGTATTCACCGTAATAAATTCAACACCTTGTACACCATTTTCAATCATACGGTTGACTGCATTGCTTCCGCCGCCGCCTACACCGATGACTTTAATTTGAGCCAAGCTCTCCATCTCGAAATCAAATTCCAACATATTATTCCATCTCCCCCTCAATGTGCATGGATGGCCCGTCCAATTTTTGATTTGAACCGAATCAATTTCATATATCGACGAACGAAAGCGTTTATTTTAGTACCGGCGCATTCAGACGGCTTCAAGAATGTATGAAATGGATCCAACCTGTTATATAAATTCGCTGAACATATTCTTCAGCCGCTCGAATAGACCGGGTTTTTGCTCCGATTCCTGTGCCGCATTTGGCTTCGGACGGTTGGTCGGTTTCTTGTTGTTATTATTGTTGTTGTTATTTCCACCGCCGTTATTGATCGAGGGACGAATGCGCAAACTGCGAATTACACTGTGCAATATGCCGACTCCGCTTGTAAACCCGGGGTCACGCACACCAATATAATCCGGAACTGCAACTCGTACCGAAGCAGCAAGCTCATGCTGAGCGACCTGCAGAACCCCCGGCATAGAGACCGTACCTCCCGTTAGTATATAACCTCCAGGAAGCTCGTTGTAACCAAGACGCTTCACTTCTTGGGATATCATCTGGAATATTTCTTGAACCCTAGGTTCAATAATTGCTGCCAGATCCTCCTGTGAAAACTCCTTGTCTACATTACTGCCAATTCGGGTGACTTTGAACATCACATCCGCAGCAGCATCATCCAACCAGGCACAGCCATATTTCAGTTTCACCTTCTCCGCCTGATCCGTTAACGTGCGTAAGCCATAGGCGATATCATTTGTTACGAATTCCCCACCTATAGGCAACGTTGATGTTGCAACAAGACTGTCTTCTTCAAAAATGGCGATGGTTGTTGCACCTGCTCCAATATCAACAAGCACTGAACCCATCGTTTTTTCATCTTTGGACAAAGCCAGTTGACCCGCTCCAAGCGACATGAGAACCAGATCGCTTACTTTCAGACCCGCTTTTTCCACGCAGCGCAAAAGATTATGTATCGCGGTTTTTGCACCCGTTATGATCGTTGCTTCAACTTCCAGACGAACACCAATCATACCACGGGGGTCCTGTATGCCCTCCAAGCCATCCACAACATATTGCTTGGCGACAACATCAATAATTTCCCGTTCCGGTGGAACTGCAATGACTTCGGCTGCTTTCAACACCCGTTCCATGTCTTCTTCTCCGATTTCACGATCCTCGTTAGACACAGCCACGACGCCGTGACTGCTCATCAGTCCGATATGATTTCCCGAGATTCCAACATACACTTCGGATATTTGAATACCTACCATACGTTCTGCATGATCCACTGCGTTGCGAATCGACTGCACCGTCTGATCGATATCTACGATTACACCTTTGCGAATTCCCTCCGAGTCGGCAGATCCAACTCCTATAATATTAAAGGTTCCATTATTCATTTCCCCAATAATAGCGCGAATTTTGGATGTACCGATGTCCAAACTAACAATGATGTCATTGTTGCTCAAGTCTGTGGCACCTCCTGACTCCAATAGTAAATTACGTTCGAATTTAAACACTCTTAAAACATATTCAACACACTTCAGGCTTTCCCTCTTTTTTCTACAATGTTTTTGGGTGTCAAAATCTGGTTGCCAGACATAAAACATTGAAGAAAAAAGAAGGAGGCAACTCATGTGCCATAAGTTCAAGTGTATCATTTTTTCTTCATCTCAGAAAGAACAAGTTTCATTGCTCTGACGGGGTCAAACCCCGACCTGCCTAGGCTTTCATATTCAGTCCAGCCTCATGATGGCAAAGATCAGGGGCTTGCTCCTGGTTCAGCATCATCTTCCGGGTCATCCGGGATGAAAGGGACATAGGTATCTGCCTCAAGCATGGTGATTTTCCCAGGCCGTTCGGTCTCAATCACCTGATTCAGATACTCCACTTTATCCGATAAAAGAGAGACGGTTGTAATCACTTCAAACTGCGATTTGGTATACATCCGAATCTGATCCGGAAATGAAGGCGTTGGATTCGGAATAATTTCCGAAATATCCGTCGTCAATTCATTCGGAATTTTAGCCAGTGTCTGGCTCAGTTTGGCTTTGAGTGGATCATCAGCCTTCCATTGGGTCAATATAGGCTTCTCCACAGCAACACCAATTGTTGCCGGAACTGTCAAGCTTGTCCCGCTGGCTAATATCGCTTTTAGCGTACCATCAGAACCAAGCTCATAAGCAACCGTGGCATATTCCTGAACCTTGATATGGATAATCCCCGGAAACTTTTTGTCCACGGTAACGGTGGAAATCGCCTTGATGGTCTTGAGACGCTCAATAACCTCGGCAGTACTTGTCCCAAAAAATTGTTCGCCTTCTTTCAGTCCGCTTTTCTCCAGCAGTTCTGAAGTTGCTGTATATACGTTACCCGTAATTTCAATTGCCGAAATCCGACTCATGGAAGAACGAAAGAATAATACAGCCAGCAATACAATAAATAATAATAAGAGAATAATTACAATTTTGCGGCTTGTGTTTCCTTTTGGCCGATTCTTCTTCAGAACCGGAATTTGACTTTTAGGCATAAGTAGCGCTCCACAAAGCCTCAGGTCCCCTCCCTTCAAGAAGGGGACGCCAAGGACGTTAATTGGCAAAATCCAACTGTTTCGAAACGGGCGACTGTCGCTCAACCGATGCTCCAAGACTTTGGAATAACTTCTCGATCTGATCGTAGCCCCGGTCAATATGATGCACTTGCTCCACAACCGTTTTGCCTTGAGCAGCCAGACCAGCAATGACCAGGGCTGCACCTGCACGAAGATCGGTTGCTTCTACTGTAGCCCCGTACAGACGGGGAACACCACGGATAAATGCTGCGTTCAGATCGACTGAAATATCAGCCCCCATCACATTCAGTTCATCCACATGTTTGAACCGGCCCTCGAATACCGTTTCCTTCATCACACTGAATCCGTCTGCCAAACTGAGCAGCACCATGATTTGCGATTGCAAATCTGTCGGAAACGAAGGATACGGAGAAGTCACAATACGGTCTACTGATTTGGGACGGCTCATACAGCTCACCGTCATTATATCATTGCAGACTGTGATTTGAACACCAGTGCGCTTCAATACATGTATAAGTGAAGTAAGATGAGCAGGATTGCAGTGTGTAAGCGTAACATTGCCTCGTGTTGCTGCTGCTGCAATCATTACGGTTCCGGCCACGATTCGATCCGGTATAATCTCATACGAACAAGGTTTCAGTTTCTCAACGCCATTGATCGTGATTGTATCCGTTCCTGCACCAATAATGCTTGCACCCATAGCATTCAAAAAGTGTTGCAGGTCCTGGATTTCAGGTTCTCTTGCGGCGTTGCAGATGGTTGTCGTCCCTTTAGCCATAACGGCTGCCATCATGATATTCTCGGTCGCTCCCACACTTGGAAAGTCCAAATGAATATCTGTACCCACCAGATTGTGCCCATGACAGATAATCTGTTGGTCCTGCTCTTCAATCAAAGCTCCGAGCGCTTCCAGGCCCCGGAGGTGAAGATCAATTTTGCGTTCTCCAATGGCACAGCCGCCTGGCTGATACACTGACACTTGCCCAAACTTAGCCAGCAATGGTCCCATCAAAAAAATGGAAGAGCGCATCTGCTTCATTAGATCTTCTGGCACATCATATGACCGGATAGACGAGGTATTAATCGTCACTGTTCCCTGTTCATGCCGACACGTGCATCCAAGCCGTTCCAGGATATACAGCATCACTTCAATGTCCAGCAAGTGTGGAACGTTATGCAGTGTAACTTCTCCATCTGCCAACAAACTTGCGGCCATAATCGGTAAAGCGGCATTTTTTGCTCCATGGATGCGTATGGATCCTGAGAGGGGTTTCCCGCCTTCAATCACCAATTTGTCCAATGTATCACCTCCGGGGTTTACCGCTCACCCACTACGAAGACTTCCGGTACCAGGTTAATACCGTTTTGAGATGATATAGTGCTCTGTATCTGCTGCATTAGGGTGATAACGTCCTCTGCTGTTGCTTGGCCTGTATTAACAATGAAATTGGCATGCATGGTGGATACCTGTGCGCCTCCCTGGGTCATTCCTTTCAGCCCTGCTGCTTCAATCAGGCGGGCCGCATGATCACCCGGTGGATTTCGGAATACACTACCTGCACATGCCATCTGCAGTGGCTGTGTGCGGCGCCGGCGGTCTTTGTAAGCCGCCATCGTTTCCGAAATGACGTTGCGCTCTCCATGCTGGAGTTCAAATGTAGCTTCCAGCACGATGCCTCTCCGATCATGCAGAACAGAGTGGCGATAGGCAAAATCCATGTCCTCCTTGCTGTAACGTACCAATTCCCCTGTCTCCAGTACAATCTCAGCGAATTTGAATATCCGTGACACATCCGATCCATGCGCGCCTGCATTCATGTATACGGCTCCACCGACAGTGCCGGGGATACCGCTGCCGAATTCCAGACCGGTCCATTCCTTTTTGGCAGCAACCACACTGAGTTTAACAAAAGAATGCGCCGCTCCGGCGGTTACACCGCCTTCGTGAAATTCGGCATAATCAAAGCCCTCGCCTGGTTTCACCACAACACCACGTATTCCTTTGTCTGACACCAGCATGTTTGAGCCCCGTCCAAGTTGCATCCACGGAATCTGAAATGTGTGAAGCAATTGAACGAGATTCATCATCTGCTCTTTATTCTCCGGAATGACCAGTGCATCCGCAGGACCGCCGATCTTCCATGTGGTGTATTTGGCTAGCCATTCGTTTTCAAGAACTCTGCCAACATTATTCTGGGATAGTAACGATATCCACTGATGCATGTTTGCTTCCTCCTTTGCTTCAAAACCGATGAGCACGGTATGTTCTGTTGTTACAGACCGTGTTCTGGCGCCATGGAACGATGGTCACGATTTATACGGTATCTTATGTCAGCCCCGTCTCGTGTGTGACAATCGCCCACAATCACACTTTATCGGTGTGCAGCAAGACGCTGAATTTCATGAACAAGCACTTCAGCTGCATCGGGTTTCCCCAGTTTCCGGGAGGCTTCAGCCATTCGTTTACGTCCCGATTCATCATTCATAATCTTGGCGATGGCTTCATACAGGACTTTGCCTGTAAGATCCTTCTCCAGCATCGTGAGTGATGCTCCTCCACCTTCAAGCGTGCGTGCATTGGCTTCCTGATGATTATTAGTCACGTTAGGTGACGGAATCAGGATCGAAGGAATACCCAGTGATGTAATCTCCGCAAGGAATGATGCACCTGCGCGGTTTACAATCAAGGATGTGCAGGCAAGCACCTCAGGCATATTATGCACGTAAGGTAGGACATGCAGGTGGTTTGGCATCGTACCCAATGAGCTGCGAATGGCTTCACGCGTTTCATCAAAATAGGTATCCCCTGTAACGTAAACTACATGTACATCATCCAGTTGTTCCAGCAATGGAGCCATGTCCACCATGGCCTGATTGATTGCTTTTGCCCCGCGACTGCCACCAACCACAAGAACAACACGGCTGTTCATCGGTACACCTAACGTGGCAAAACCACGATCACGGCTAGCCTGGGCTACCGTAGTCGCTCGCGGATTACCGGTGTAAATCACCTTTTTTGCGCCGGAAAATGATTTTTCAGAACCTTCAAAGCTAACGGCAACCGTGTCCACATAACGCATCAAAAATTTGTTCGTCAGACCAGGGATGGCGTTCTGTTCATGAATTATACTCGGAATTCCCAGTTTTGTTGCTGCATATACCACAGGCCCACATACATATCCACCTGTACCAATCACAACATCCGGTTTAAACTCCTTCAGCATTTTTTTGGACTTGCGTACTCCTTGAATGAAACGCATGACCGTTTTCAGGTTTTCGATGGACAATTTCCGTCGAAAACCCGTAATATCAATGGATTTAAAAGGAATATTTTCTTGGGGAACCAGTTTACTTTCCAGCCCTCTGGTTCCTCCGATGTATAGAAATGTCGAGTCCGGATTCTCCGCCTCGCATTGTCTTGCTATGGCAACGGCCGGATAGATATGTCCACCCGTACCGCCACCGCTTAGAACGACTCGCATCGCATAGTCACCTCGCATAACGGGATAAATTCACTAAAATGCCCAGTGCTGTGAGCATGAGGGTCAGTGATGATCCGCCGTAACTGATCAGAGGCAATGTAATGCCCGTAACAGGCATCATGCCAATGACAACACCAATGTTAATAATGACCTGTACGGCGACCATACCTACGATACCAACACCAAGCAGACTGCCGAAGGCATCCGGAATGGTCATGGCTACACGCATCCCTCTCCACACCAGCACCAGAAACAACAATAATACAATCATTCCACCTATAAAGCCGAGTTCTTCGGCCAAAATACTAAAAATAAAGTCCGTTTGCGGTTCAGGTACATAACTGTACTTCTGCCGGCTCATACCCAGTCCCAATCCCGCCAGTCCACCAGGACCAATTGCGTATAAGGATTGAATGATCTGATATCCGGCACCCAGCGGATCGGACCACGGGTCCAAAAACGCTGTGATACGCTGCAACCGATAGGGTGCTGCTGCAATCAAAGCTGCAAACCCCGCTACGCCGCCAAGAGCAAGCAAGCTCAGATGTTTCATTCGCGCTCCGGCCGTGAAAATAATAAGCATCGATGCGCCCATCATCACGGTGCCAGTCCCCAAATCAGGTTGCAGCATAATAATCCCAAAAGCCAAACCAATCAATCCCAGCGGTGGCAGAAGCCCCGTTGTGAAGGTTTTGATTTTGCCCGGTTCCTTGCTCAGCCAGTGAGCGAGAAACAGAATCATGCCCAACTTCATGAATTCTGAGGGCTGAATACCGAACGAACCAATGCCCAGCCAACTTCGTGCACCACCGCGAACTACACCAATTCCAGGAATGAGCACCCCAATGAGCATAATAAAACAGGCAATCAATATAGGCTTGGCATATTTCCTCCACACCCGGTAGTCTACATTAGCAGTTACGAACATGGCCACAAGCCCAAGCACCGCAAACAGGGCCTGTCTTTTTACAAAATAAAATGAATCGCCATAGTCATGAAAGGCAAGCACCGAGCCCGCACTATATACCATAATAATGCCGATGGCAAGCAATGCCAAAATACAAATCAGCAACCAAATATCTGGTGCCGGTCGCGTCTGTTTCATCAGGAGGCCACCCCTTGCATGGAAGTAGGGGCTTTTCCACCCCCCTACTTACAAGTTATGCGCCGCCTCTTTAAAAATGCGTCCCCGCTCTTCATAGGAAGCAAACATGTCCCAACTTGCACATGCCGGGGATAACAAAACGACATCACCGGCACTGGCAAACTTCGATGCTTCCTGCACAGCAACGGTTAACGTCCGGGCAGCGTCCTCCTCATTATCGACGACCTTAATTTGCTTTAATCCGGCAAGTTCCGCGACCTTGGCAATTTTTGTCCGTGTCTCTCCAATTGCAACGACAGCTTTTACCCGTTCCTGGAACAAGGGTAACAACTCCATCATGTCTGACCCACGATCCAACCCTCCAGCAATTAATACGACCGGTTCCTTGAACGAATTCAGAGCCATAACCGTAGCTTTCGAATTGGTCGCTTTGGAGTTGTTGTAGTATGCAGAGCCGTTATGTTCCAGGACATATTCAAGTCGGTGTTCAACTCCCTTGAAGTCTGCAAGCGGAGCAGCCAGCACCGCAGGATCAGCTCCTGCCGCTACGGCAATAGCCACAGCAGCCAGTGCATTTTCCACATTAAATCGCCCAGGAAGGCCAATGTCCTCAACGTCGATAATGATGTGGTGATCTCCGTTTTCATCCGCGTAGATTACCTGACGCTTCACATCATCCTCTTCTCCATCCACATAAGGAGGATCTGCATACACACCTGTATCCAATTTCTCTGTCACGGAGAAGGGGATCAATCTGCCTTTGATGTAAGGAACCAGACCACGACATACCGCATCATCCCAATTCAGGATGGCTACGTCGTCAGGCTGCTGATTGGCGAACAGTTTGGCTTTGGAAGCCACATAATCATCCATGTTCCCATGATAATCCAGATGCGTCTCTGCAACGTTAAGCAAGCTGGCAATCCGAGGACGGAAATCAACCGTTCCTTTGAGCTGGAAACTGCTAAGCTCAACAACCATCCAGTTATCTGGAGAAGCTTGCTCTGCCGCTTCACAGAGAGGTGTTCCGATATTACCGGCAACGATCGGCTTGAGGCCGGCATGCTCCAACATTTTACCCACCCAAGTGGTGGTTGTTGTTTTGCCGTTGGATCCCGTAATTCCGATCATGGGTGCAGCACATAGATGATAAGCAACCTCTACTTCGGTCACCACTTCAATGCCCAATGCCAAAGCTTGCTGCACAGGAGCAGCATGGTATGGGATACCCGGGTTTTTGACAACCAGCTTCACACCACTGTGAATCAGATCATCCGGATGCCCTCCGCATACAACAGAAATTCCCAAAGCCTCCAATTCGGAAGCTTCGGGACATTGATCTCTCTCTTTTTTATCATTTACTGTAACCTTCGCTCCGGCGCGATCCAGCACTTTGGCGACCTGTACGCCGCTTTTAGCCAATCCGAGCACAACGACTTGTTGTCCTCGATATGATTCAGGATGGTTCATGATCTACAACCCCTTGTTGAGATAAAGTCCAAGAGCGGCCAAAATTGCGCCTACCGCCCAAAAGGTAATAACAACTCGCCATTCTGACCAACCACTTAATTCAAAGTGATGGTGAATGGGGCTCATTTTGAATACACGCTTGCCACGAGTCTTGAAAGATACCACTTGAATGATGACAGACAGGATCTCGATAACAAAAATACCGCCAATGATGACAAATAGAAGCTCTGTTTTGGTTACAATGGCTACCGCACCAATCGCACCGCCAATCCCCAGAGAACCGGTGTCTCCCATAAACACTTTGGCCGGATGTGCATTGTATACCAGAAAACCGAGTACGGCCCCGATCATCGCTGCTGCACACACTGCTGCCGGCATCGACGTCGCTTGCATCGCCACAATGGCAAACGCGCCAAAGGCAATCGCACTTACCCCTGATAGTAAACCATCCAGACCATCGGTAAAGTTAACCGCATTGGTAATGGCAAGCATCATGAATACAACAAACGGATAATAGAACCATCCGGTCCAGTCAAACGAGAATGACGTTCCCGGAATAGAGATGGCTGTGCTGTGTCCATTCTGGATCAGCAAGAAACACATCACTGCACTGAAGAACAATTGGCCCAGCATTTTTTGTCTGGCCGTCAGTCCCAGCGAACGTTTGAACACAATTTTGATGTAATCATCCAGGAAGCCAATCAGCCCGAATCCCAGGGTAGCCACGAGCAAGACATAAAAGTCTGTATTCTTGACTGCCGAAAATTTCAAAAAGGCCAATGTGAACGCAACTAAAATGACGACTCCACCCATTGTAGGTGTTCCGCTTTTTTTCAAATGGCTCTGAGGCCCATCTTCCCTAACTTGCTGTCCGAATTTCATTCGACGTAACAGCGGAATCAGGAGCGGTGCGGCAATCACCGCCAGAATAAATGAAACGCCGATTGTTAACAGTAATACCTGAAAATCCATGGGTTCACCCCTCTAGTCTACTCGATTCTGTAATGGTGCTATTTGTAGTGCTTCGACCACGTCCTCCAGCTTCATGCCTCTTGAAGCTTTGAACAAAACAACGTCTCTGGGATGTAGTTTCTCCAGTAGATAACGGGTCATTTCTTCTTTATCTATAAAAGCATGCACAGCCTCTGTAGGCATATGCTTGCTTGCTCCTTCAGCAATCTTGGCTGATAGCGGACCATATACCAGCACCATGTCCATTTTGGCCGATGTGATATACTCTCCGATTCCGTAATGCAGATCCTGCTCTTGGGGACCGAGTTCAAGCATATCACCAAGCACAGCCACTTTCATGCGGTATCCTTTCAGACCTTCTAGTACATCGATTGCGGCCTTCATGGAGGTTGGACTTGCATTGTATGCATCATTCAGCAGGGTGAGACCACTAACGCCTTGAGTAACCTCAATACGCATACCTGTCAGTTTCAAGCGGGACAATCCCGCGGCAATCTGCTCCGTCGTCACTTTGAAATGACGGGCTACAGCCAAAGCAGCCAGACAGTTAACGACATTATGCGTTCCTAGCAGAGGTAGCGTAAATGCATGTTCTCCGGACTGTTTGGTGGTGAAAACTACCCCGTTCTGCGCATTCATAAGTCCGGTAGGATAGTCATCATTATCGGTTTGTAGACCAAATGTAAACCGCTGCAATCCATCGGGTTGTTTCGTTACGGGTTCTTCAAGAACTTGTGCAATTAAAGGCTCGTCTCCGTTGTAGATCAGTAACCCGCCAGGCTTCAACCCCGCGGCAATCTCAGCTTTGGCTCTGGCAATCTCCAGTCTGGACCCCAGCTGAAGCAGATGTGATTCACCAATATTGGTAATGACCGCTACATCAGGCTGCGCAATAACCGACAAATCGTTAATTTCCCCGCGACCACTCATACCCATCTCCAAAATGATAATCTCGGTATCCGGGTCCATGCTTAGTACAGTCAGTGGTAAACCAATGTGATTATTGAAGTTGCCTTGCGTCTTATGCACTTTGAACGTTGTCGAGAGAATGGCATCCACGATGTCCTTTGTTGTTGTCTTGCCGTTGCTGCCTGTAATGCCGACTACAGCCGCTTTATTCTCCGTGAGATAAGCAGATGCGAGTGCTTGCAGTGCGACAAGTGTGTCGTCAACAACAATGACAGCTCCTTGTGGCGGAATACCATGATCCTTTTGCCAGATCGCGCCTGCAGCCCCCTTCTCTAGACAGGCTTGCACAAATTCGTGTCCGTCAAACCTTTCACCCACTAGCGGGATAAACAAACTGCCTTCCAGAGGTTTACGCGAATCGGTAAACACCCCTTCGACCATTACATTGCCATGAGCGGCAACGTCACTTAATGTTCCTCCACACATCTCGGCCAATTGTGCCAATGTTCTTTTTATCAATTGGATTTGCCCCTTATCGCTTCTTTGGCTATGATTCGGTCATCAAAATCGGTTTTGGTTGTGCCGATAATCTGATAGGTCTCGTGACCCTTACCCGCAATCAATACTACATCGGCTGGGCTTGCCATTTCAATAGCTTCATGAATGGCCTGGCGTCGATCCACAATCATCGTATAACGTTCAGCAGGAACGGATTCTTCAATCAGGCCCTGTTCAATGTCTTTGAGAATGAGATCCGGATCTTCTGTCCGTGGATTATCGGAAGTAACCAGTACAAAATCACTATAATTCGCAGCAATTTTCCCCATGAGAGGGCGTTTTGTACGGTCCCTGTCACCACCACAGCCAAACACGCAGATTACACGCCCTTCGGCAAATTCTTTCACCGTCCGCAACACATTCTCCAGTCCATCCGGTGTATGGGCATAATCGACAATAACAGCAAATGGCTGTCCTTCGTCCACTCCTTCAACACGTCCATCCACGCCCGGAACCGTCTCCAGACTGCGCTTGATCTCTTCCAGCGGAATACCTTCCACCAGCGCTGCAGATATTGCTGCCATTGCATTGTACACATTGAATTTGCCTACCATGCGCAAGCGAATATCTGTGCTACCTGCAAATGTATCCACATGGAAAGAAGTTCCCTGAGACGTGATTGAGATTTGGGATGCGCGTACATCCGCCTTTTCACCCATGCCATATGTAATCACTTCAGCCGCAGTCACAGAGATGAAATAAGCCGCAGCCGGATCATCTGCATTGATGACAGCATATTTACGCTGTGTAACATCTTCCGTATAACCGTTACCCAGACGTGCAAAGAACAATCCTTTGGCCCCGCGATATTCCTCCATGGAATGGTGGTAGTCCAGATGATCTTGCGTCAGGTTAGTAAATACCGCAGTACGGAAATTCGTTCCCTTTACTCGCCCTTGTTCCAATGCGTGAGAAGAAACTTCCATAACACAGCAGTCCGTACCCTTCTGAACCATATCATGCAGACTACGCTGCAGATCAAGCGCCTCTGGTGTTGTTCCTGACATCGGGTAGGTGCGACCGTCATACCGCATTTGAATAGTACCGATCAATCCCGTCTTGCGTCCGTAATCACTCATGATTTTTTCAATCAAATAGGTGGTCGTTGTTTTTCCGTTCGTTCCCGTTACACCAATCATATTCATTTTCTGGCTTGGCGAGTCAAAAAAGAAATCTGCCAGAACAGCCATCGCAAATCGGCTGTCCTTCACCAGCAATTGTGGTACAGGCAGATCCAGCTGCCGTTCAACCACCAATGCAACTGCACCGGCATTTACAGCTTTTTCTGCATAATCATGACCATCTACCGTATGTCCCGGAAGACAGATAAACAGATCACCCGGTTTTACCTGCCGGGAATCTGTCTGAAGGTTTTGGCATTCTGTATTTGATTCGCCCACGAGGCGGGCGGTGGTCAGCATCGATGCAAATTGTTTTAAAAGCACATGAATAACCTCACTTTTCCAATTATACTTCTGTTTTAACATATGTCTGTATTTATTAATATCGTCAATACAACCCAATAATGAAACGCACTTGGATGAATTTTGTTGCGCTAGAAGCCTCAAACTACCCCTAAGCCCCGTTATTCATCCTTTGTGTGATCATGTGCATCGTTCAGTACATTCCCCATATAAATGCGGATGGTTGATCCCTGATCTACCCTCGCCCCAGGTTTGGGTGCCTGATTAATCACGTATTTACCACTGCCAGACTTCGCCAGCATAAAATTCATGTTCAGGTCTTCGTACAGATCTTCAACAGTAGCTCCTGTCAGGTCTGGGACTGTCACGATTTTGGTTTCACCATACTTGTATTCTTTGGCGACCTGATCCTTCCGAACAGGAACATTCATGTAATGCAGCGCATCTTCAAGGATGTTCTGTACAATCGGGGCGGCAACTACACCTCCGAACTGTATTCCTTTGGGATTATCCACTGCGGTATAGACTACAATCTGTGGATCATCTGCCGGTGCAAATCCGATAAAGGATACGATATGCTCGGTCGAGGAATAACGTCCGTTGATAACCTTCTGGGCTGTACCTGTTTTGCCACCGACCCGGTATCCATCAATGAATGCCGGACGCCCGGTACCTTTGGCGACAACACTCTCGAGTGCTTCACGTACTTGTTTGGATGTATTCTCCGAGATCACCTGACGAACCAATTCCGGCTTGGCTTCTTCCATGACTTCTCCTGTGACCGGATGGACCCACGCTTTCGTAACATAAGGCTTGTAAAGTTTACCCCCATTGATGGCCGCTGACACAGCTGCTACTTGCTGGATGGGCGTTACGGATACACCTTGACCAAAAGCTGTCGTTGCAAGCTCGACAGGTCCCACTCTGGACAGTTTGAACAGAATTCCACTGGCTTCTCCGCTGAGGTCGATCCCTGTCTTGGTACCGAAACCAAAGTCTTTAATATAGGAGAAGAGCGATTCTTTGCCCAGCCTCTGCCCCAAAGCCACAAAGCCCGGGTTACATGAGTTCTCCACAACTTGTAAGAAGGTCTGACTTCCGTGGCCGCCCTTTTTCCAGCAACGCAGACGGGCTCCACCCACCTCAACATATCCGGGATCAAAAAATTGATCCTGTTGCAGATTGACCTTTTTCTCTTCAAGCGCTGCTGCCAAAGTAATGATCTTAAATGTTGAGCCCGGCTCGTAGGTCATCCAGATCGGTAAATTGCGATTGTATATCTCCGCTGGATATTGCTGATAATCGGCAGGTTCGTATCCCGGCCTGCTGGACATCCCCAAAATTTCACCCGTTTTGGGATTCATCGCTATGGCCAATGCTGAGTTCGCCTGGAACTTCACCATGGCCTGATCTAGTTCTCTCTCCATGATGGACTGAATGGATTTATCAATGGTCAGCTTGAGGTTAAGGCCGTCCTTCGGTTCCACATACTTCTCGGATGAGCCCGGCATTAGCCTTCCGGCCGCATCGGACAAGTAGGACACACTGCCATTCAAACCATTCAGCTTATCATCATACTTCTTCTCGACACCCGTTAAGCCCTGATTATCAATGCCCGTAAAACCAAGAATATGGGCAGCCAAATCATCATAAGGATAAAAACGTTTATTGTCCTCAGCAACAACGATACCCGGGAGCTTCAAATCACGGATGCGCTGAGCTTTCTCCATCGTAATTTTGCGGCCGCCGGGTTGTAGTCGTACAATGAGTTCTCGTTTCTTGATGGTTGCGAGCACTTTTTCTTCCGTCATCCCAAGCAATGGGGCCAGCGCTTTAGCCGTCGTTTCAGCTTCTTTCACCTGAGCCGGAATGGCCATAATGGTTGGTGTTGTCACATTATAGGCCAGAGAGGTTCCATTTCGATCCAGGATCTCCCCTCGCTTGGCTGAGTAAGGAATATTACGCCGCCAGGATTCTTCTGCTTTTGCTGACAATTCAGGACCTTCCCCGAGCTGTACATAAGCAAGCCTGATCATCAGGGCTGAAAATAACAAAACTAAAATCATTAAACTCCATAGCAACCTGCGTCGCAGATTTACGCTTGATCCCTTCACGAAAAGATCCCCCCACTCGTCCCAAAATCATGACATTCGTTCCATTCATGAATATTCAGGACAACCGGGGGTTAGAACAAGCTGTCAGAGCTCTCTAAGGAAGCGAAGCTCCGTTTGTGGTTGGATCGCCAGAGGATTCGGATTCATTGGCAGGAGCCTTGTTGTTATCTGTTTCGTCTGTTCCGTCGGTTTTAGCTTCTCCGGTCGAAGCCTCTTGTTCCTTCACTTCAGCTTCTGACGACGGATCAGAAGAGATTGGAGCCTCATCGGCTATACCTGTCACTGCAGCTTTGGCAGTTTGCAAGTTCAACTGTACAGTTCTCTGCTCACCTGCGACCTGCTCGGTTTGCTTCACGACATAGCCCTCACCCTTGACTGTAACCCCCACCTTCATGAGAGAAAGTACTTCTAGGGCATCCCGGAGAGATTCACCTGTTAGATCGGGAATCTTCATCTTGCTGCTTTCTTCCGTTAGCAGATAGATTCGTTGGCCTGGATTCATAGAGGCGCCAGCAACCGGATACTGCCGAATTACATTATCACCTTGACCAAGAGTCACATAAGCAATACCTGCGCTTAGAAGCTGGCTTCTGGCTTGTTTGGCTGTCTTGCCACTTAAGTCAGGCGCCTTGGCTTGCACAACAGAGACTTCTTTTGACTTTTTGTCAGGAGTTTTGGCTGTATCTTTGGGTATTCCCATGTATTGAAGAGTCTGGCTGACAATCTTTTTGAACACCGGGGCAGCTGCGGTTCCTCCCCCAATGTTGGTTCCATCCGGTTGGTCAATGACAACAAGTATAGCAATCTTCGGATTATTCACGGGCGCGAATCCAATAAACGATACAACGTCTTTTGACTTGCTGTATGCTCCGTTAACAACCTTTCTTGCTGTACCTGTCTTACCAGCTACACGGTAACCTTCAATATAGGCGTTACGACCGGTACCAATCGTCTGATCTGCAACCACTTGTTCCAGATAACCGCTCACCAGTTTGGAAGATTCCTTGGAAATCACCTGACGGACAACTTTAGGTTTGATGACTTCCGTTGTTCCATCATTCGGGTTCTTGATCTCCTTCACCAGATGTGGCTCCAGCAATTTGCCGCCGTTGGCAATCGCAGAGATGGCTGCGACCTGTTGAATTGGTGTTACCTGTACAAGACCGTGACCGTAAGCAGCAGTAGCAATCTCGGATTTGTAAACCAGTGGCTTGATCGGGGACGCTGCTTCATTTGGCAGATCAATACCCGTCTTTTTGCCGAAACCGAATTCGTCTATGTAATGACGCAGACGTTCGCCGCCAAGCATGTTGTAACCCAAGTTAACAAAAGCAATGTTACTTGACCGTTTGACACCTTCGAGATACGAGATCCAACCATAGGAATGACCATTATCACTAATCGGGAAACCACCGATATACATGCGTTTGGATTCAAAACTTGCATTGGGATCAAAGAGTTTTTCTTCCACAGCCCCTGCTAGCGTAACTATTTTGAATGTACTACCTGGCTCATAGATGGATTGCGTAGCATGGTTGATAAAATTCTTTTGATCAGGTGTACTCCCATACGTATTCGGGTTAAAGGTTGGCCAGTTCGCCATCCCTAGAATCTCCATCGTGTTTGGGTCTGCAGCAATGACCGTCATGCTAAGTGGATTATACTTCGCAACGGCTTCTTTCATTGCATCCTCAATGTAGAACTGGATCGTATCATCGATGGTCAGCGTAAGGTTCTTACCGTTCTGAGGTGGCAGATAGTTATCCTGTGAATCCGGAAGTTTAATGCCTTTGGCATCCTTCTGATAATTCAGATATCCATCTGTGCCTGTCAGTGCTTCATCATATGAGACTTCAAGTCCATTGACAGCTTTCCCATCACGGCTCATATATCCCAAGAGGTGAGAAGCAAGGGTTTCTTCAGGGTAAAAACGCTTCGACTCCTGAGCCATCACAATTGCATTACGCGCCTTATATTCATCTTGCAGTTCTTCACGCAATTCGTTGACTTGTGCCGCAAGTTCAGGACTTATTTTATAACCTTCACTGCGTACTTCACGTTGCTGAAAAAACTCACCATCTTTTTTCTTCGCTGTGACCAAAGCACGCATCTCACTCTCATTTTTCCCAAGAAGGTTAGAGAGTTTCTCCGTAACAACATCCTGAATTCCGAGTTCATTAATTAATAACGGATTAACAGAAACCGTATACGCAGGGGCATCGGTAGCCAAAATATTACCATTTCGATCCGTAATCGTTCCACGTGCAGCCTTAATCGTCTGTTCCCGCTCTACCAAACCGGCTGCCCGTTTCTGCCATTCACCGCCATTCACAACCTGAATGAAAAAGATTCGGGTTACGAGTACAAGAAAAAAGAGGGTAATACATCCCCCTATAAGCAACGTGCGCATCTTTATTCTTTTTATCATCGGAACACCTCTTTACTTACTGCTTGCTGTATTCGAGGACGACTCAGTGCCAGTTGATTTCGTACTTGTTGAGCGAGGTACATAAATGACATCCTTACCCGAAGCTTCAACGTAACCAAGTTGTTTTGCATTTTCGATGACCTGGTTGTTCAATGTTTCTTTTTCCACCTGCAGGTCTGCAATCGTCTTTTCATACCCCTTAATATCCGAAATAGTGGACTGCGCCTGCTTGTTCAGATCATAGATATGAGCATAACGAGACATCAAGGCTCCTCCAACAAGGATAACTGCAACCAGGGTAATCAGATACAAAATCTTCTCGCGTGCCGGAAGACCCGTACGACGGGTCACCACTTTGGTGGTTTCTTTGTATCGTTGCTGGGTCACACGTTCCTGGGACGCTTTTTCTTTTACAGCGAGATTACCACGTGTATATGCCATACTCCGATTCTCTCCTCCACTCTTGATCTACAATTTCTCGGCTACGCGCAGCTTGGCTGAACGAGCACGTGAATTTTCGGTCAATTCCGTTTCCGTTGGAATCAACGGTTTTCTGTTAACTAAACGCAGGGTCCCCTTGCCGCCGCATACACACAACGGAAAATCGGGTGGACATGTACATTTTTCCAGATAACTGCTGAAAATCTGTTTACATATCCGATCCTCAAGGGAGTGGAAGGTAATAACAGATACACGTCCTCCTGGTGCCAGACAACGAACAGCCTGATGTAAGCCTTCTTCAAACGCACCCAACTCATCGTTGACGGCAATGCGTAATGCCTGGAAGCTGCGTTTGGCAGGATGTCCACCTGTACGGCGAGCTGCCGCCGGGATGCCTTCCTTGATCAGTTCCACGAGTTCACCTGTCGTCTCAATGGTAGATTGCGCTCGTTTTCCCACGATAACACGGGCAATTCTTCTCGAAAACTTCTCTTCACCATAGCGATACAAAATTCGAGCAATCTCTTCTTCTGGCCACTCATTCACAATCTCTTTGGCCGTCAGCATTGCATCCTGGTCCATTCGCATATCGAGCGGAGCATCGTGATTGTAGCTGAATCCACGTTCTCCTTCATCAAATTGCGGGGATGACACACCCAAGTCGTACAAAATACCGTCGACCTGTGGTACACCATCCTTCATTGGTACATCCAGATCCTTGAGTACCTGTTCCAGATCCCGAAAATTGGTTTTCACCAATGTTACACGTTCTCCATAAGCTGCGAGCTTCTCGCGAGCATTATCCAAAGCCCAATCATCCTGATCAAGTGCGATCAGACGTCCCCCTGGACCGAGCTTGGAAGCAATCACGGAGCTATGTCCGCCACCGCCTAAAGTGCAGTCCACGTATATACCGTCCTGCTTGATGTTTAATCCCTCTGTTGCCTCTTCTTTGAGTACGGTTATGTGGTGAAACAACCTGCACCCCTCCTGACTTTATAAATCAAAATTAAAATCGACCAGCTTTTCGGCAATGTCGTTGAATGCTTCTTCGGATTGATTGAAATAACTCTCCCATATGCCTTTGCTCCAAATCTCCACCCGGTTCGACACGCCAAGAACAACACAATCCTTGTCCAGCTTGGCATACTCTCTTAAATTGCCCGGCAGATTTACCCTGCCCTGTTTGTCCAGTTCACATTCGGTTGCACCCGAGAAAAAAAATCGGGTAAACGCACGTGCATCAGATTTCATCAATGGCAGTGCTTTGAGCTTCTGTTCCATGACCCCCCACTCCTCCATGGGGTACACGAAAAGACACTGGTCCAAACCCCGTGTGACAACGAAAGACGGTCCCAGAGATTCGCGGAATTTAGCCGGAATGATCACCCGACCCTTATCATCAATGCTATGTTGGAACTCCCCCATAAACATTGGCCCACTCACTCCTCACCCGTTTCTCCCACTTTGCCCCACTTTCCACCACCTAAGCATAATAGATTCGCACAAAAAAATCAAAACCCTTCTTGCATGACTTGATTTTTTAATTTTTCAGCATAAAAAAACGTCCTTGATCCTGTCACTCAGGATCAAAGACGCTTCCCTTAAACGGGCAATCGTATGTCTACCCGCACATGAGCCATATCATCAATAAACCATTCTATACCTATTGAATCATTTCATCAGCTTGTAATTATTGGATAGTGCTTAAAATTTCCAGCTATCCAGGTATTTCACTTGCTCAGCTGACAAGGAGTCGATGCCAATATTCAGGCTTTCAAGTTTATAGCTGGCAACCTGCTGATCAATATCATAAGGTACATTAACAACGTTTTTACCCAAGTTTTCATAATTCTCACTTACATAACGCAGACCAAGCGCCTGCAGGGCAAACGTCGTATCCATGATTTCGGCAGGGTGACCATCTGCTGCACCCAGGTTCACAAGACGACCTTCTGCAAGAAGATACATTTTACGACCGTCTTTGAAACGATATTCCTCAATGTTGCGACGAACTGTGCGAATCGATTCCGAACGTTTAGCCAGTTCAGGTTTATTCACTTCAACATCAAAGTGACCCGCATTACTCAGGATCGCTCCGTCCTTCATCACATCGTAATGCTCACCTGTGATAACATCCTTATTGCCTGTAACTGCAATAAAGAAATCGCCCAATTTGGCGGCTTCCACCATCGTCATGACCCGGAACCCGTCCATGTGTGCTTCTACCGCTTTGATTGGATCGATCTCGGTTACGATCACATTGGCACCAAGACCTTTGGCGCGCATCGCTACACCTTTACCACACCAGCCATAACCTGCTACCACTACGTTTTTACCAGCGATAACCAAGTTAGTTGTACGAATGATCCCGTCGAATGCAGATTGTCCAGTACCGTAGCGATTGTCAAACAGATACTTGCAGTATGCGTCATTAACCGCAACCATCGGAAACTTCAATTGGCCTTCTTTCGCCAATGCTTTCAAACGGATAATACCCGTTGTCGTTTCTTCTGCTCCTCCGCGAATGGTTGCTGCGAGGTCAGGGCGCTCGGATGCTATAATGGTTGCAAAGTCTCCACCATCATCAATAATGAGATCAGGCTTCACCTCAAGCGCACGAAGTTGCAGTGATTTGAATTCCGCAGGCTCCGGATTGTACTTCGCATACACCGTAACACCGTCTTCCACCAATGCTGCGCAAACATCATCTTGTGTAGACAATGGATTGCTATGCGTAATGGTTACTTCTGCACCACCCGCTTGGATCACTTTTGCCAAGTAAGCTGTTTTCGCTTCCAGATGAAGACAAATGGCAACCTTCAAACCTTTGAAGGGCAGATCCTGTTCGAACTGGCGACGAATGCGGTTCAGTACCGGCATATGCGCTTCTACCCAATCAATTTTCAGGTGACCCTCTGGAGCGAGTCCCATATCTTTAACAATACTGTTTTGCAATGCAGGTGTAGTCATTTCACGTCCTCCTCGTTTATGTGTTTCTTCTATTATAAAGGGCTCTATAGTGCAATAACCTTATGCTCTCCAAGGAATTCGCTTGAGGCCTTAATCAGTTCATCGATCCACTCGGTGCCATAACGATTCAGGTAAAAGAGTGCATTATGTACTCGTTCCTGTGGTTTGCCCGTTGGGAATAAGGAGTTCTGAATGCCGTTCCAGTGCCTTAGACTCACATTATGTTTATCTTCGATAGCTTTGTGAGTCTGTTGCTTCAGATACTGCATTTGCTCGTTGATTTTACTCAAATTGGTATCGCCAATTCGTTCCAGCCCCGGATGAATCTCCGCGATCTCATCAAGCAACGGTCCATACAGATCAAGAAACGCTTCCTGAACCTTGTCAAACTGTTCATCTACCTGGAACGTCTCCTGCTGTGCGAGCCACTGCTCCTTCTTTTCTTCCATATGATATTGAACATCCTGAAAAGAAAGTCCATATTGTTTCATATGTTTGTGATGAATATCTTCCATGATGGTGAAAGACAACCGCGGCAACAAAATGGGCATTTGCAGGCCGAACTGACGGAATGCTTCCCGAGTCAAACCCCAATATGCAATTTCACCTTGCCCCAAAATAACAGCGGCTACAGGCAACACGGAATCTTGCATTAATGGTCGTGTCAATACGTTGTTACTGAAGCGCTCCGGATGTTCTCCCAGTTCCTGAAGCAAACGTTCCTCTGAGAAAGAAACCAAACCTTTGCGATCACTATATAAACCGTCCTTCAACAACAAGAGTAGACGCGTACCTTCATGAATGTAGAACAGATTGGCTCCATCCTCCGCCACTTCGGCAGGCATAGCATAACCAGCTTGTTGTACCAGCGAAGCACCTTGAGTGTATGCGCTGCGCAGCACTTCATTTTTTCGTATCAACCGCTCAAACACGGGCTGTTCCAACCTGCGTAAATCTGGATCCGATGCATCCATTAGAACAAGTCCACTGCTGGCAAACAAAGCAGATATCATGCGGGCAAATGCATCACTCAGATTTGAACTGGATTGATGGATCTCTGTGATGCATTTCATCAGTCCTGGTTTATGTATCGTATCAGGTAAAAGATGTTCCACCTGTTCGAGTACATTCATCCACTGCTGCGTATCCACATGAACATTACTCACAGAATCCCTTCCTGCGAATCGTCCTTGTAACTTAACCTTGTTCATGTCTCCCTGACGATCAGGTAGATATGTGTGGTTAACCTCATCCCAGTCATGGTCTTCACCGGCAATCCAAAATACTGGGACTACCGGGCGTTGAAGTCTTTCTTCCGCTTCACGCGCAGCTGCCACTACGCTGGCGGCTTTGTATATGACGAACAGTGGTCCGGTGAGCAGACCGCTCTGCTGTCCTCCTGTAACCACTAGTGCATCTTGTTCTGCAAGACGTGTGATGGACGCATGAACCTCTCCATGGTCGTTCACCCGCTTATTATATATACGTAAATACTCTGCCAGATCACGACGATCAATACGTGTGTTTTCCGATTGGTCCAGCCACTCGGCACGCGCCTGAAGTCCTGATTCCCAGCGAATGTCATACTCGTAAAGGCCACGCGCAGCATCTCTTGAACAGATATAATCTTCTGCAAGTCTTGATCCGCTGCGGAGTGCCTCGGTAATACCGTTCATGAGGTCTGCCTCCTATTCTGCTTCAAAGAGCCTTTCTTGATTGTACCGAATTCAGGGCCGCTTCGTCAAAAGAAAGTAATTAAAATACGAAAAAAACCGCCGAACGAGTCGGCGGCATTTAATACATCAATAATAGCATATCGCTTTAATATTCCTATTATACGTAAGGTTCTGCAACCCAGTGACCTTTGGAAACCTCAATCAATTGAGAATTTTCCAAGTTGTACGGGTCATTTGCAGGACCACCTGATCCATTTTGAATCGGGCTCATATGCTCTTCCGGCAGCAAGATACGACGTTTGTTCGCTTCCACTTCCGGATCAGGTACAGGGATTGCTGAGAGCAATGTTTTGGTATAAGGGTGGATAGGGTTCGCATACAGTTCTTCACTTTCTGCGAGCTCAACCACTTTACCCATGTACATTACAGCGACACGGTCACTGATATGTTTAACCATCGACAAGTCATGCGCGATAAACAGGTAAGTCAAGCCGAGACGTTGTTGAAGTTCTTCAAGCAATTTAACGACCTGTGCTTGAATGGATACATCCAGTGCAGACAATGGCTCATCACAGATGATGAATTTAGGGTCTACAGCAAGTGCACGCGCAATCCCGATCCGTTGTCTTTGACCACCGGAGAATTCATGTGGATAACGAAGAGCATGACTTGGATTCAAACCTACCAGATCAAGCAGTTCCTCCACTCGTCTCTTGCGCTCTTTAGAGCTGGAAGCCAGACCATGAATATCGAGTGACTCCCCGATAATATCCATAACATTGAAACGCGGGTTAAGAGATGCATATGGATCTTGGAAGATCATCTGCATATCTTTACGCATTTCTTTCATTTTGCGCGGGGACAACTTGTAGATATCCGTTCCGTTGAAGTTAACATTTCCGCCAGTTGGCTCATAAAGACGCAGAATGGTACGACCTGTTGTGGATTTACCACAGCCAGACTCGCCTACAACGCCAAGTGTTTCACCTTCAAAGATATCAAAGCTTACGTCATTGACCGCTTTGAGAATGTTACCTTTACCCAAATTAAAGTACTGTTTCAAGTTTTTCACTTGTACCAGAGGCTTATTGCTACCTTTGATAATACCAGCCGGAGCTGGTTTTTCCTTTTTGGGCTCGTCCAGACGAGGCAAGGCATTCAGCAATTTAATCGTGTATGGATGTTGAGGGTTACTAAAGATTTCAGCAGTTGTTCCTGTTTCAACAACTTCGCCTTCCTTCATAACAACAACACGGTCACACATACCCGCTACGACACCAAGGTCATGCGTAATCAGCATGATCGATGTTCCAAGCTTTTGCTGCATGTCTTTCATGACATCCAGAATTTGAGCCTGAATTGTAACGTCAAGTGCAGTTGTCGGTTCATCCGCAATCAGGAGGGATGGACGACATGCAAGCGCGATCGCAATCATAGCACGCTGACGCATACCACCAGAGAATTGGTGAGGATAATGATTCATGCGGATAGCCGCATTCTTGATACCTACAAGTTCCAGCATCTCCAAAGCCGCTTTATTCGCCGCTTGTTTGGACATGTTCTGATGCTTGCGCAATACTTCGGTAATTTGTTTACCAATTTTAATGGTAGGATTCAATGAAGTCATTGGATCTTGGAAGATCATACCGATATCTTTACCACGAATCGCTTCCATTTGTTTGTCTGTCTTATTCAGCAGGTCTTGCCCGTGAAAAGTAATTTCTCCGCTTTTGACCTTCGAAGGCGGGGAGGGAATCAATTTCATGATGGTTTGGGCGGTAACACTCTTACCACTACCCGATTCACCTACGATCCCCAGCGTCTCTCCTTTGCCAAGTTCAAAACTCACATGTTTAACGGCATCAAATTCACCAGAACGTGTTGAGAACGACACACTCAGGTCTTTGACAGTTAAAATCGGCTCCATAATCCCACCTCCTGTTTCTATTTACGTAATTTCGGATCGAGTGCGTCACGCAGACCGTCTCCGAGCAAGTTAAATGCAAGCATTGTAAGAACCATCAGACCTGCTGGGAACCACATCCGCCACGGGAATAGCGTCCAGCCTGTAAGTGCATCATTGATCATAGAACCAAGTGAAGATCTTGGTGCTGATACACCCAATCCAAGGAAGCTCAGGAACGCTTCAGCAAAGATTGCATTTGGAATGGACAACGTCAATGTTACAAGAATCGGTCCTATTGCATTGGGCAACAAATGACGGAACAATTGACGCCCTGTGCTTGCTCCCATGGACCTTGCAGCAAGAATAAAGTCTCTGTTTTTGAGTTGCATAATTTCACCACGCACAATCCATGACATGCTGATCCAGCCTGTGATGGTGAGGGCAATGATAATCGTTGTCAGACTTGGTTCCAGTACAACCAGCAACAAAATTACAACAAGCATGTACGGCAAGGAGTAGAGGATTTCGGAAAACTTGTTCATAATTCCATCTACACGTCCACCATAGAAACCCATGATCGCTCCATAAATAACCCCGATAACAAGGTCAATCAAGGCTGCGGCCAAACCTACAGTAAGGGATACACGTGCTCCTACCCAAGTTCTTACCCACACGTCGCGACCAAGCTCGTCCGTACCGAACCAGTGCTCCGCACTCGGTGCTGCATTGGCATTCAACAAATCATTGGAATAATAATTATAACTTGTAAACAAAGAAGTTGGACCAATCAAAGAGAAAATCACGACAAGAACCAACACGCTCAGACTGATCATTGCAGCCTTATTGGTTGCAAGTCTGTACATGGCATCTTTAAAAAGGGATACACTTTCTTGCGGTTTAACCGCTGCCTGACTAGTCAGGTTCGTGTTCGCCGTTTCATTCTTTTTATTATTCGTGCCAGACAACGTTATGCCCCCTTCCGGCTTTCCAGCTTAATTCTAGGATCAATCAGCACGTAAGCGATATCCGTAAAGAAACGAGCCAACATCAGGAGGATACCATAGAAAATCGTAATCCCCATGATCATAGTGTAATCACGGTTTGTGATACTCTCTACGAATACTTTACCAATTCCCCCGATGTTAAAGATCTGTTCAATTACAACGGAACCTGTGATGATATTCGCTGTCATTGGACCAACATAAGTTACTACTGGTAGAATACCGTTTCTTACAACGTGTTTAAACATGATTGCAGGCCATTTCAAACCTTTGGCTTTAGCTGTTTTGATATAATCTGCATGTAAAACTTCAAGCATGCTCGAACGCGTCAAACGAGCGATAAAAGCAATCGGAGATGCAGATAGCGCTGCAACCGGAAGAACATAATCCAATGGACCATCAAAGCCCATAACGTTAAACCAGCCTAATTTAGTAGCAAAGAGATACTGCAATAGTGACGCAAGCAAGAAGCTCGGAACAGCTATCCCTATGACAGCCAGGATCATCGTGATATCATCAATGAGTTTACGATGGTAAACTGCAGCAATAAGGCCCAGCAGAACACCCACGATAATGGAGATAACAATTGCAAACACTCCAAGCTTCAGCGAAGCGGTGAATGTTTCGCCGATCATTCCGGCTACATCTCGATTGAGATATTTCATTGAGACTCCGAAATCTCCCTTAATGATTCCACCCATATACTTCAGGTATTGTTCATACATCGGTTTGTCCAATCCATACTTCTGTTCCAGCAAGACCCGAATTTCAGGCGATACTTTTTTCTCAGATGTAAAAGGGTCACCCGGAATAGCCTTCATCAGGAAGAAGGTTGCAGATGCGAGTATGAAAAGCGATAGCAGCATAAATAATAGTTTTTTCAACACATACTTAACCAACCCTTGCACACCTCCACAAACAATATTTTGTATACAAATCGATTGTAGAATTAGACAGAAATAAAGTCCAATCCATTTATCGGAAATTTCAAGAATTATAAGGAAAATCGGTGCACATACAAAAAATCGGGATATATATGGAATTCCACATATATATCCCGAAGTATTCATATTAGACTTCAGAACAACTTATTTCTCTTCCAGATATGCACGAGTGTAGTCAATAGCTCCACTGAAATCAAGTTGTACACCTTTCAGGTAAGGCTTAGTCAAAGATACGTTAGTGTAATAATAGATTGGCATAACGCCCATTTCATCTTGAATCAGGATTTTCTCAGCGTCAGCAAATGCAGCCATACGTGCAGCTGGATCAGCAGATTTTACAGTTTCTTTAACATCTTTGTCATACTGTTCGTTGCTGAATTTGGAATCATTGTTTGTGTTTCCAGTAGTCCACATTTCCAAGAAGTTGTATGGATCGTTGTAGTCAGCAGACCAACCTGCACGAGCTACTTGGAAGTTTTGGTTTTGACGGTTCTCAAGGAATACGCCCCACTCTTGGTTTTCTGTTTTCACATCAACACCAAGATTTTGTTTCCACATGTCAGCAACCGCCAAAGCGATTTTCGCGTGACCATCACTAGTGTTGTAGATCAACGTAACAGCTGGCAATGTTGTGTAACCTTCTTCTTTCATACCTTCAGCAAGCAATGCTTTAGCTTCTTCAACATTTTCTGTGAAGTAATCGTCTTTGTGCTCATCACGGAATTCGCCGTTTTCGCCACGGATACCTGGAGGTACAAAGCCGAATGCTGGAATTTGTCCACCTTGTGTAACTTTGTCAACAATCAGCTGACGCTGAATTGCCATTGCAAATGCTTTACGGATTTTTACGTTGTTAAATGGTGCTTCGTTTACGTTGAACTGATAGTAGTACGTACTTGCAATACCAGTAGCTTTGAACTCGTCCGGCAATTCCGCTTTTACAGAAGGAATTTGGTCGGATGGAATTTCACCGTTAGGTGCACCAGTGTAGTCCAATTGTCCTGATTTGTAAGCTTGCAGTTCGGAAGCACTGCTGTTTGTCAGAGACATATCGATTTGAGCCAATTTAATATCGGCAGCTGCATGGTAACCATCGTTTTTCTTCACAACAATTTTTTGACCTTTAGAGTATTGATCCATTACAAATGGTCCGTTAACGATCATGTTTTTGTAGTCTGTGAAGAATTTGTCATTGGTGTCAGCAGATGCATGTACTGGGTAGTACGTGTAGAATGCTGTCAGACCCAAGAAGTAAGGTGTTGGGTTTTCCAACGTTACTTCCAATGTGTGCTCATCAGTAGCTTTAACGCCTACTTGTGAGAAATCTGTGACTTTAGTACCTTTGTATGTTTCATCTTTGCTGAGGTTGTAACCTTCAGCACCTTTAATGTAGTACAATTGGTATGCATATGGAGAAGCTGTTTCCGGTTTCAAAGCACGTTCCCAAGAACGAACAAAGTCTTCGGCAGTGATTGCATCACCGTTGCTCCATTTAGCTTCCGGGTTCAGGTTGAAAACATATTTCAAACCATCTTCGGAAATTTTCCAGTCTTTAGCTACGCCTGCTTGTTCTTTACCATCAGCATCAATGCGTACAAGACCTTCGTACAAGAATTTCAGAACTGTGTTGGTTTGGCTGTCTTTTGCTTGAGCCGGGTCCAACGTAGGAGGTTCAGCTGACAGGTTGATTTTCAGAATTTGATCTTTAGCAAGACCATTTCCTTCGTTTGCAGAACCAGTATCGGTGTTACCTGTGCCTTCGTTTTTCGATCCGCACGCTGCAAGTACGGTACCGAACGCCAAAATCAGCGTCAAAAGGACTAATAGACTTTTCCTTTTCATCTAACACGTTCCCCCTAAATTGATATGGTTTATATGTTTATAGATTATACAACCACCGGTCAAAAAAATCTACATTACTTTTTCAGAAAGTAATGTTTTTTTCAGTTTTCGACAAAATCGACACATTTTTTGCCTCTTTTGCGTTATGTAACCTTACATCAGTTGCATGAAGTATCTAAATAATCCAAATAAAGTAAACAAAACATACCCGAAACTCATGATAACGAAAGACATGCGCCATACGGCCCGGAACATTCTACCCCTATCGACCTTCCCTTTTAGTCGATTTTGCGCACCCCCGATGAATCCAAGTGCTACTAGTATGAGTATTAATGTCAGATAAAAACCAAAATTCGAATCAAATGTTAAGTTGAATAACGCTGAAACTGAAAATACAAGAAAAAAAGTGGTTACATCCATTGCCATTCGCAATGCTTTACGTTTGTCTTTTTTCCATACGTACATGCCCCAATAGACAAGAAAGAACGGAAAAAAGGGCAATATGCTCAACACAATAAAAAGTCCCATTAATTCACTCCTTCCGGTTGCATTCCTTCAATCAGATGAAGCAGTATTTCATGTGTAGGTGCAAAAAGGTCCAACTTCTGTGCCATCTTTACAATATGACCGTTAATTGACCTCACTTCTGTACCACGTCCAGCGAGAACATCTGCAAGCATGGAGGAAGTATTCGTGGCAGTAGAACGACAAACCGATATCAGTTGATCCCACATATCCTGATCCAAACATATTCCACTTGCAGAGTAGATTAACAATACTTCATCATATAACTGGCGCATTAGCCTCTTTCGTTCTTCCTTGACGATCAATTCTCCATTAGGGATTCGCCATAGTGCCGTGAGCGGGTTAATGACTGAATTAATCAATAGTTTCCTGTATATCAGCTTATCGATTTCATTCGACACTGTACAGTCAAATCCTGCCTGCTGCAACGATCCCGACAGAGTAAATGTTCTCTGCTCCTCTATAGAGGTAGAAGCTCCTATATGTATGTTGTACCTCCCCAGCCTAGTTTCACCTGTACCTGCACGAGTCACCTGACTTTGTGTTCGCTTCGCACCTTCTGTTGTAACCGCACTACACAGAAGCGACTTTGGCAAAGCTGCTTGAAGTTTTGTAAGATGGCCCATCCCATTCTGAAAACAAGCGACATTCAGCACATGATCTTGTAATGGACTAATCTCATCAATGAAATCATCAATGCTTGTCTGCTTAACCATGAGCAGTAACCATTCTCCTTGTGTGTTCTTCCATGTGTCAGTCAGCTTTCTTATTGGTTTCGCCTGTATTTGATCCGGTAGAATATGTATCTCCTCGTCTTGTTCCACAATGGTTACTCCATTATGGCTGAGGAGGTCTGCCTGAGCTGTTGTTCTGGTCCAAAATCTGACCTGGTTACCTGACGCCAGCAGTTTCCCGCCATACAAAAGACCAAGTGCCCCCGCTCCTACGATGTCAATGATCATATGATGCACTCCTCTCCGCTTCAGTAGTTTCTCCTTCTATTATCTATAATAGAACAAAAACACCAAACTAAAAACCCGTCATACCTGCCGTTGTGTAACGGAGGTGTGGCGGGTTCATACCTGACTTTCACAAATCAAACGTCTGAATTTGTTATTCAATTCGTTCCAGATTCCCGTTGGCATCCATCTTGAAACGTGTCTTAAGTTCCTCTTCTTCTTCGGACAAAAATGCGAGTCTGCGAGCCCGATCCATAATCTGAATCAAAGCTTTGTAGTCGTCATTCACCACACGGTAATCCGTCTGTACTTCATTCACTTCCTTGGAGAGACGGTCATTCTCAAGACGTAGTTCAAGCAATTCATCTTCTTTCTCCCGAAGCTCCTTCTCCAGCATCTTGAGTTGACGACTACTCTCCTGCACCGTTCCCTTCCATTGTCGCAGGAAGCGGATTACTGCATCCATCGATAATGAATCGTCTGAGATCCCATCTGATTTGTACAGATGTTCTTCAGTGTCCAGTGTAGACAGTGCTGCAACCTGCGGTCCGAGCATAGCTGGTTGCTTTCTGAGATAACTTCGTTTTTGTCGTTGTGCCTTGGCGTTACTGATGGCAGAATCATACTTTTTACGTACACAACTGTTCCAGCGAAAACCGCATGCGGCAGATGTTCTGCCTATTTTTTCGCCCACCTCTTCAAAAGCGGCCAATTGTGTACTGCCTTCCCGAATATGACGCAAAGTAACCTCAGCCAATATCAAATCGTCCTCTGTACTCCAAGCATCCTGTCTCACTGCAGTCATGCTATAATACCCTCCTAACAACATCCTAAAATAACCGTCCGCATTACCGGAAGCCCGGTATGTGAATTAGGTATAAAAGCTGCTTCATTCATTCTTATGCCTCTCATAGAGTTCATAGAATTGATTTCATACTAAAATGTATTTCCACATTCAGGCTTGCTCATACGTGACATATGTAAAACATATCCTTCTATACTTACTTTGAGCAAAAAAAGAATTCGCTTTCATATCCAAATTTGTTTACACGTTTTTCCTTTCCCGGTATAATGTTGTGTAGACAATCTATGAACGTACTTAGGAGAGGAGGATTTACCGTGGCACGCATGTTTCGGGTACTCGGGTTCTTCACGCTTGCAATTGGCCTGATGGCTTTTGCAGGAGATCTGGTCGAAATGGCTTTGCTTTTTTTCCTGCAGACTGCGTTTTTTGTCATTTTGGGATACTTGAAATTTACCGAGCGAACGTACATATTGCTCTTCTGGGGTTATATGATCGTAACATTCACGGGGTTCAGCTACTGGACCGTATTCGAAATGGGGTTGCCGCTCTAATCCACCTGCAGCATCAAAGTGATCCGATATCTGTCGGGTTGCTTTTTTGTTGTGTTCAGATTAAATGAATGCTCATGGTGTTATGTAACCACTAAGGATATTTCACGTATTTGTTTCATATATTGTCTGGAAGACAACAAGCCTGTACGATTGTCATTTAAGAAGTGGAAAGGAGAATGGATCGGTGAAACATCAACACGGCATTTCCGCCTTTATATTATGCATCATTTTATTCCTCCAGCTACCTTTAGCCTATGCCTATGGAGAGTCTTCACCTGAGGATACACGTGAGATATTACAAAAAAGTCTATCCATCGTTGAAATCGATCATGAAATCGAACGCATCACCGAAAGGCAGAAGCAGCTGGGTCAACAACACGAGACATTATCCGTCCAGCTGCAGGAACAGGAAGAGCAGATACATATTCAGCAAGATCGGGCCGGAGCTGTAGTGAGGTCCTACTACACAGGAGAACGCGACAGCCTCCTCATGACGGTCCTGGGAGCCAGGTCATTCAAAGACCTGTTTGTACTGTATGATTATTACCAGATTATTATCGGACGGGATCAGGCTGTGCTGGACAAGTATCAGGACCGTTATCGCAATCTGCAACAGACTTCCACTCAGATTCGTCAGACTACAACAGAATTAACCGAAATGAAGACTAATCTTCAAAACCAGCGGGAACGTGTAGTCGCCTTGCAAAAAGAAGTGGATGCCCAAATAGCCACCAGCGGAGATGCGGCAGCGATTCAGAAACTGATGGATGAATTAACCCTCTATTGGGAGAATATCGGCATCTATGAGGTGAAACGATATTTCAAAGCATTGGCATCTGCCATGCAGAACCTGCCCGATTTTATCCAAAAACAAAACGGAGGTATATCCACGACTGGAACAACGTATACGATTCGAATTGGGCAGGATGAGCTTAATGCATTTCTTCGTTCCCAAAATTCAATCTTTGAAGACTTTGCCTTTCAGTTTAATCAGGATAAGATTATAGCTTCCGGTCAGCGGGATCAGTTGCAATTAAGCATAGAAGGACATTATACGGTAGAAAATGAACCGCAAAACTCCATTCGTTTTCATGTGGACAAACTTGTATTCAACCAGCTTGAATTACCAGACACCACTCGCCGAATGCTTGAAAAAGAATTTGACCTTGGGTTCTATCCACAGAAAATCCTCTCGTTTGTGAAAGCAACCGATGTTTCAACAAGTGAAGGCATACTGGAAGTAAAACTAGCTATATCATTTTAAAGTGGTTGTCCAAAAAGTCCGCTTTTTGATTACGAAGGATGCCTTGTGGCATCATCAGCATCCAAGTTGAAATTCAGACTTTTTGAACACAAACTTAAAGTTAATTCGTCGTTCTAATACTGTCTACGTATTGATTCGCTGTAATTTCACCCTTTAAGAATTGTTGTACTTTTTTATGAAAACGAGTTATTAGAGCATGACTTTCGGTCGTTGCATCAGGGACATCTTGGGTGGTCGGGAACCAGGATTGTCCCTTTGTCATTTCATAACGTCCAATGAGTTTCTCAGACTCCATATCCAGTTCCTGTTGCTTTGCGGGCAACCGGTTAACCTGTTGGTACCATTTCAGCTGTGTCGTAGCGGACGTCATTCCTTCAATCCATCTACTGGCCTCCTCAGCCTCAACCGAACCCGCAGTAATGACAAGGCTTCTGGAGTTTACAGTTTCCAAGGTTTCGAAAGAAATCCGCTCCAAAGAATCTTTATCAACTTTACTCGCTTGATCCGCACTTAATAATTGAGATAACAATGATACAACCATCGGTGTGCCGTTCTGGTCAGCAGTTGGAGAGAACTCCGAATTGGTAGACTCAAGCCTAATAAGGGGCTGAATCTGATTCATCAACTGAATCCCCTGCTGAAGATCCCCCGTTTGCGAATCTAATTGTGTTCGTTGAACTTGATCTGGTGCCATCCTCGGTCCCAAATGATTCAGCCACGCATTTGTCCCGTACATATCATTGATGTTCATTGTAATCAAACGGATGCCTTCCGCAACGGCTTGTTGAGTAAGTTTGACCCACTGATCTTTATTGCGAGGTAATGACTCCAGACCAGCTCTCTTCAGAAATGAAGTTTGGGCAGCCAGAATGTACGGATCAAAATCAAAAGGCATTCCCCACTGATAACCATTCCACTCTGTCATTCCCCGTAACCCAACTACCGTATCTCCTAGCGACTTCGATAATGTGGTTCCGTTTAACGGATACAGGTACCCTTTTTGGGCATAGTATTGCACTTCCTCACTATCAAGCAGAACAACATCACCGTTCTCTCCTAGTGAAAATTCAAGATCCAAAACATGCTTATATGTATCCGGCTTCTCATTCCGAAGATTAATCTCTACCAGCTGGGAAGCAGCAACTTCTTTGGCTATTTTTTGAAAGGCTTGGAACTCTTCATCCGACATGGCCACTACAATCTCCAGCGGAGCTTGAGCATCTTCATTACGGGACGAAGACCCAGGAAAAGCATCCTTCTCCTGATCGCGTTCCTGATTGAGCTGCGAACCTCTAAAGTCAAAACTCGGTGACAAGATCGTTAACGAAAGCAGCAATACCGCGAATAAAACAACCTGATGTCTACGCTTCATTAACTTCCCTCCCTGTTCACCTAGTTTTTTCCTGCAGCAATTATTGTAACAAATAAGTAGTACTCTTGTCCTACCCTGCCGAAAAACACTTTTTCGGATTTTTGCATAATACGAGCATATCGAGTTCTGTGTAATAACGCTTACTTATTTTTTCAGCAAAAAGCCGGCTCCAGGAGCCGGCTTCAATAACAACATTTTCCGGGAAATAAATCCCCTAAATTTTACAATAAATCAGCTGCAAGCTGTGCCAGCTTGGACCGTTCTCCTTTTTCGAGCATGATGTGTCCGCTGATTCCCTCTTGTTTGAACCGTTCCACGATATACGTCAGACCATTACTGGCAGAATCAAGATACGGATGGTCTATCTGTTCGGGGTCTCCCATCAAAATAATCTTACTGCCTTCACCGACCCTTGATACAATGGTCTTCACTTCGTGGCGCGACAGGTTCTGGGCTTCATCAATAATGATAAACTGTCCAGGTATCGATCTTCCACGAATATATGTTAAGGCCTCCACCTGAATACTGCCAAGTCCCATTAGGATTTTATCGATATCTCCAGCTTTTTTGGTATCAAACAAAAACTCCAGATTATCATATATCGGCTGCATCCATGGACGAAGTTTTTCTTCCTTCTCACCAGGCAAATAACCGATATCTTTCCCCATTGGAACGACAGGGCGAGCGATCAACAGTTTTTTGTACTTATGATCATCCTCTACCTTAAGCAGACCTGCTGCAAGTGCCAGCAAGGTTTTCCCTGTTCCGGCTTTACCGGTGATGGTAACAAGCGGGATGTCATCATTCAAAAGCAATTCCAGTGCCATGCGTTGTTGTGCGTTACGTGCGCTAATGCCCCAGACATTGTCATTACTGAGGAAAAGCGGCTCCAGCTTTGTTCCCTCTGTGTTCACTTTAAGCAAAGCCGATTTATTGGTTCCCATCTCATCCTTGAGAATGACAAATTCATTCGGATACAACGAATAAGACAACTGTAACGGTTTGATTGGTAAAAAACGATATGTGTAAAACTCATCAATCACTGACGGATGAACTTTTAGGGCCGTATAACCTGGATATAACTCACTGAGTCCTGCCGTCCGATCTGATAAGTAATCCTGTGTGAACAGACCAAGTACATCCGCTTTGATACGCACAAGTACATCTTTACTGACAAGCACGACCTGACGTTCGACTACTTCCTTTTCATTCTCCTCAATCTGATAATTCAGTGCGACAGCCAAAATGCGATTATCGTTGGACACTTCACCAAACATTTCCTGAACTTTCACGAAACTCCGATGATTCAGCTCTACTTTCAGGTTACCTCCATTAGCCAAAGGTACCCCACTGTGCAAGTGACCCAGCTCTCGTAATCCATCTAACAGTCTAGATACATTACGGGCATTACGCCCAATTTCATCGGCATTTCTTTTTTTGGAGTCGATCTCCTCCAGTACAACCGCGGGAATGATTACCTCATGTTCCTCAAAGGCAAATATGGCATTGGGGTCATGCAGAAGCACGTTGGTATCCAATACAAAAATCTTTTTCATTCAATCCCCTCCAAAGCGGCGTCGTTAAAGGCATGAATAGTGTGATCTTTCAGCAGCGGCATGGACAATCATGATCCCATACATAAATGTATTCGACTAGGGCAAAATAATTGTCAACCATTCTGAAAAACTCCAAGAAAGGATGAACATTTATGAAAATATGGGTTTGCACGCTGCTTCTGATCTTTATACTTACAGGTTGCAACAGTTCCACACGCAGCGCTTCGCCGAATCAAGGTACACATGCGAAAGGTTACGGAGGAAATGTAACAACTCAGCAAGATCAAGGGAAAGGATCTCACATGCTCAATGCACAGGAAGATCGGATGAATCCTTCACGTTTGGACCGTCTCAATGAGAATACAGGTGAAGTCCATGATACCAACATTGCAGATGATGCAAAGAGTGGCCGGATGCCCAATGAAAAACGAATCAATCACCTTAAAGCCCTTGCCAAGCAAGTGGAAGGTGTTGAAGATGCGAACTGCGTCATACTCGGTAATACAGCCGTAGTTGGCATCGATGTTGATGGTGAACTGGAACGTGCTCGGGTGGGTACCATTAAGTACGCTGTTGCCGAAGCACTTCGCAAAGACCCCGAAGGTATAGATTCCATCGTTACTGCTGATGCAGATGTCACTGAACGAATTAAAGAGATTGGTGAACATATTCGTCAAGGGCACCCAATCTCCGGTTTTGCTTCAGAACTCGCTGACATGGTGGGACGAATTATCCCTCAACTCCCAAAAGACGTCAAAGTCCGTCAAAATCCGGATGAACACGTGAATCAAAAACAACAAATGCAGCAGCTGCATTCATCGGACAAAAGACAACAAAAAGCCCAGTGATCTCTCACTAGGCTTTTTTCATGGCAGCAAAAACCTGCTCATCTAATTTCTCAGCAGCACGCTGATCATATATTTTGACATATTGAGGCACAGAGGACAATTGAGCGCCGTAAAACAGAGCATTCCTCACCGCTTCAATTGTAATGTCGAAACAGCACATATTAAATGGAACGTCCAGCAGCGGATCTTGTCGTACTGCAGCACGTCCGTTCACTGCGTACACCGTCTCTTCTCCAAAGACAGTTACCGTAATGAGCGGATTAGTAATCATGTTTTTCACTAAACGTGAACGATGATCAATTGCTACACGAAAAGTAGAAGCATTCTCCGCATAAATCCAGGAGATGGCTGTTGAAGTCGGACCTCCGGATTCTACATCCACAGTGCTCAGAAGCACAAAGGTCTCATTCTTGAATTGCTGTAAAAGAGATTCAGTTAATTGTGTGACGGCTTCGGACATTCAACCAGCCCCCTAACCTTCTTTATGCAATTCTTGTACTTGGTTTATGTTATTATAGCATACCGATTAACGTGCTTCCAATCCCAAAAGAATGAAGGTTATTCGCCTGAAGGTGAAGCCGTTACTTTACCTGAAAGTGTATCTTGTAAAGCCTGCTTGGCATTGGCGAGTTCCGTCTCATTAATATACACATATGGACTTCTCCACTCTCCGGTAACCGGAGTATAATGCACATCCGAAGTGGAAATGTTCCAATACGTCGAGATAAAGTTTTTCATTTGTTCCGATTCCACATCTGTCGTCATATTCTTGTCAACTGCACCAATCACTTTGCTGATCTTTGTAATGCCCCCAAGAGATTTCATCTGATCCAGCATGGAGTTCAGCACTTGGTTTTGACGTTTGTTACGATCAAAGTCATTGGATTCATCAGTCTTCGGATTACAATTGGATTTGCGGTAACGAACAAAATCTAGTGCTGCTTTACCATCGAGATGTTGTGCGCCTGCGACCAGATTGATATCTGTACCATCGGCTGTATCTCTATAACACATATTTTTATCCACAGTCACATCCACGCCACCCACGGCATTGACAGCATCACGGAATGCCTGGAAATTCAGGACGGTTGTATAATTAATATCTACATCCAAATACTTGCCCATCATTTCTTTCATCTGATCCTCTGCATTTTTGCCAGTGGTTTTTTCCTGTGCTTTGAATCTTGGATAATAGGAATTCAGCTTGTTGGATTTGTACCCATCCAATTGAATACGCGTGTCTCGAGGCAAAGATACAATGGTTGCCGTCTTGGTCTCCGGATTCAACGAAGCCACCATAACAACATCCGAGAGATATGTGCCAGTTTCAGGACGGTTATCTGTGCCTAATAACAGCATCGTGATCGGTTTGGTTGTGGCTGACATCCCGGGAGGTACCGGTTTATCGATGCCTGTATCCACGACTTGATTGTATACCCAGTACGCATATCCACCGCCTACCACAATGGCAATAACCAATAGACTTAAAAGGATTCTGCCAAAAGCATTCATTCTCTTTTTCTTCTTAGGCTGCTTGCCCTTGCCATTCTTCGATCCAGAAGCACCGGATTGCGTTGGTGCCTGTCTCCGTGGAGGCAGTCCGTTCGAATTTGAGTTCATATCTTCAACACCTTTATCACATCTGTTTTTGTCTAAATAAAAGACAACCGCTTTCCCTAAGGAAAACGGATGGTCTGTACAAGACAGGAATTATGAGTTTCGAGCGGCAGCTTCCGCTTTTTTCTTTTGACGACCTTCAATAAAATAACGCACTCTCACTAATAACATCAAACCAACCGCGACCAACAAACATTGAATGATGGGTAGCTTGTCGATCTGAAAAATAAGAAGCATGAATGTGCCCATCGCCATCAAAATATAGAGAACGATTTCCTTACCAAGTGGCAATTTCTGACGTACCCGAAACACCTTATTATATACGTAAGTAATCAATACAAAGATGACGATGTAGGCTACGATCGGGTGTGATGCGAACCATGCTTGCATGCACAGCCAGCTCCTTTCGTGTTCATGCTAGGATAAGTTAACTGATTGATGGAATTCCCTTTAGCAACTTAGAGAGCCAGTACTTGCATCGTGACCGTTTCGGTCTCAGCTCGTTCTTCTGATCGCTGTTATCCCCAGATTTTTTTGATCCATTTTTCAATGGTAAAATCCGGGGATAAAGGCGAGCGCTTCGCTTCTTCAGAATCGATTCTGATCCCTACACTACTTTAGCTGTACAACCCTCTCGTTACTTGCCGGGCCCATCAAATGCTAACTTATATAGTTTATTTTGTTGTTATTAGGCTTTAGAAGCCATTTTGCGTTGTTTTTCTGCACGCTCACGCTCGGATTTGTTCAGGATCTTTTTACGAAGACGAATAGATTTTGGTGTAATCTCACAATATTCATCTTCATTCAGATATTCAAGCGCCTGTTCCAACGAGAAGATAATTGGAGTTTTAATTTTAACCGTATCATCTTTACCGGAAGAACGAACGTTAGTCAGTTGTTTTTCTTTGCAGATGTTAACAACGATATCATTGTCACGTGTATGTTCACCAACGATCATACCTTCGTAGATTTCAGTACCCGGCTCCAAGAAGAGCGTACCGCGATCCTCAACGCCCATCATGCCATAGAACGTAGATGTACCCGTTTCAGTTGAGATCAACACGCCTTGGTGACGTCCACCCACTTGACCGGATACTACTGGAGCGTAGCTGTCAAATGCATGGTTCATTACACCGTAACCACGAGTCAATGTCAGGAAGTTTGTGCTATATCCGATCAAACCACGTGCTGGAATCAGGAACTCCAGACGTACTTGACCACTACCTGTGTTAACCATGTTAACCATCTCTGCTTTACGTGCGCCCAGGCTCTCCATTACGGAACCCATGCTCTCTTCAGGGATATCAATCAACAAGCGCTCAACAGGTTCCATTTTCTTACCGTCAACTTCTCTTACGATAACTTCTGGTTTGGATACTTGAAGCTCATATCCTTCACGACGCATATTTTCAATCAGGATACCCAAGTGAAGCTCACCACGTCCGGAAACGATAAATGCATCAGGGCTATCCGTTTCGTCAACACGAAGGGAAACGTCTGTTTCCAACTCTTTGAACAAACGCTCACGAAGTTTACGGGAAGTTACCCATTTACCTTCACGACCTGCGAATGGACTGTTGTTCACGAGGAACGTCATTTGCAGTGTTGGCTCATCAATTTTCAGAACTGGCAAAGCTTCCGGGTTGTTAGGGTCGGCAATGGTTTCACCAATGTTGATGTCCTTGATCCCTGCAATGGCAACGATGTCGCCTGCTCCTGCTTCTTCCGTCTCAATACGTTTGAGACCTTGGAAACCAAACAGTTTCTCGATACGTGCAGTTTTACTCTTACCATCACGCATAATAACCGTTACCGATTGTCCTTGACGGATCACACCGCGGTTAACACGACCAATGGCAATACGGCCAAGGTATTCATTGTAGTCCATCAAAGTAACGAGGAATTGAAGTGGTTCTTCAACATTTTCGGTAGGGTGTGGGATATGACTAACGATGGTATTGTAGATCGCCATCATGTTGTCATCTTGTTTGGCAGGATCATTATCCATGCTGGATGTTCCGTTCAATGCGGAAGCATATACAACAGGGAATTCGAGTTGTTGATCGTTGGCACCCAGTTCAATGAACAGGTCCAATACTTCATCAATAACCTCAGTCGGACGAGCCGCTGGACGGTCAATTTTGTTTACAACAACAATTGGTGTCAGGTTATGCTCGAGTGCTTTACGAAGTACAAACTTCGTTTGTGGCATACAGCCTTCATAAGCATCAACAACGAGCAATACACCGTCAACCATTTTCATGATACGTTCAACTTCACCACCGAAGTCGGCGTGTCCTGGTGTATCCACAATATTAATCAGGTAATCTTTATAAGTTATAGCCGTGTTTTTGGCCAAAATCGTAATACCGCGTTCACGCTCCAAATCGTTGGAGTCCATTACGCGCTCCTGTACCGTTTCGTGATCTCGGTAAGTACCGGATTGCTGGAGCAACTTGTCAACGAGTGTTGTTTTTCCGTGGTCGACGTGGGCAATAATCGCAATATTGCGAATGTGTTCTCTTGAATGCATGTTTTGTATCCATATCCTTTCCAATTTCAAATCATATCTACTTAAACTTCCCGCAATTTCGCAGGTTACTCACAAAATAAGCGTCGGTGATATCCCGACGCATGTCTATATCCCTTATATTATAGTTTATTATAGGTAAAAATCAAGATATTTCGCACGAAAAGACCACTGGGAATGTTACCAGCCTCTCCCTTGACGTCCTCGTCCAAGTAATAACCAGACTCCACCCAAGATCAAAAGGACAGCAAGTACATAGATTATTCCCGTTTGCAGCAAGGTAAATCCGAATAATATGATGGACACCGCACCAAGGATCAAAGCTGCAGGTAACACATATTCCGGTCTTCGTCGTTCAGCCATTCCATATTCGAGTAACCCTATGGCGATCCCTAGCAAGAATGCTGGCCACAACCTGCTCATAAGTCCAGCGCCCCATGTATTCATTATACTGAATAAAACACCATACACCGTTAGTATGCCGGCAGGAACGAGTGACCACGATGGTGAAATACGCGCATAATATAACGCATGAAGGGCGATGCCTGGCAGCAGGATCAGCAAAGGCCAGAAATTACGACCAATAAATCCAAACACGCCAAACTTGCCAAGCAGAATAATAATTCCCGCAGCTACAATAAATAGTCCAATCGCTTTTTCATTTCTCATCCTCATTTACAATCACCTCTTATACTGTGGCTATGTACTTTATTTCTTCATAAACGATAGACATTCCATGCTGACTGTTGATATTTAAACCTGTAATCATGCTTCTAGTGTATCCGATGTTTCGGCAAAAAACTATACTTGATGTCGCACTTTGCGTGCGTCCTTTACCTGTATTACCCTAAAATGTGCAACTTATGACTACCCCAATGGTTGTTGTATTGACAAGCGTATTCTCTCAACACAAAACCGCCTAAACCGGACGGTTCAGACGGTCATCTGTTTAAGCTTTTATCCAAAATTAAACTATGCGTTCTTCCGCACAAATTTATGTGCGCCTCCAATCGCAACCACAAGACAAGCCATGGCTACGGGTAGCAGCGTATGTACCTCTGATGCCATACCTCCCAGCCATTCTCCTAACTTGGGGTCTTTCATTACCATCTCACCTGCTGTGAAGGCTAAGATGCCTGATCCAACGAATACAAGAATCGGAAATCGCTTCAACAAACCAACAATTAACCCACTCCCCCATACGACGATGGGGATACTGATTGCAATCCCAATGACGATCAGAGCCAAATCTCCATCTGCCAAAGCCGCTATGGCCAAAACATTATCCAAACTCATTACAAAATCGGCAATCAGAATGGTTTGAATGGCTTTCCAGGTCGTAGAAGCTTCTCGAATATGTACTTCATCCTCATTTTGAAGCAGCAGCTTTATTGCAATCCAGAGTAGTAACAGCCCACCTGCCGCTTGGATAAAGGGAATTCCCAGCAATAATACCGCTACAAAGGTTAACACACAACGCAGCAGTACCGCACCAAAAGCTCCCCACCATACCGCTTTTTTGCGTTGTATTGGTGGCAGATCCTTGCTGGCAAGCGCAATAACAACCGCATTATCTCCACTTAATACCAGATTGATCATTAAAATTTCAGTTAACAGCCATAGTGTATCCATGTCCTCATCCCCCCACATTAACTTGTATGTCGGAGTTGTCCATGCTATTCTTAATGATTGAACCGTATATAAGGAGTGACATATATCATGGAGCTATTTAGTCCCACATTCTGGCTGGCTTTGCTGAACGTTGTCTTTATTGATCTAATTCTGGCTGGGGATAATGCCATCGTCATTGGTCTCGCAGCTCGAAATTTGCACCCTTCCGTGCAGAAAAAGGCGATTCTATATGGAACTGGCGGCGCACTTTTGATTCGAATTTTAGCAACAGTTGTTGTTTTATGGTTGCTTAAAGTTCCGTGGCTCTTGCTTGTGGGAGGCATACTTCTGATCTGGATTGCCTATAAATTATTGGCGGATCAGGGAGATGAACACAATGATGTCCAAGCGGGAACTTCCTTGTGGACCGCTATTCGTACCATTGTGATCGCGGATGCAGCCATGGGATTAGATAACGTGATTGCAGTTGCTGGAGCAGCACAGCAGCATCTCGTGCTTGTCATCCTTGGACTCCTGATTAGTGTACCTATTATCGTCTGGGGCAGTACCCTGTTTATCAAGCTAATTAATCACTTTCCTTGGATCATCTATGTCGGAGCCATTGTTCTCGGGTATACGGCTTCCAATATGATCACTGAGGAACAGCGACTCTTGCCTTACTTTACGGAACATCCGGCATTGCGCATTCTCTTCATCGTTGTGGTTATTGCAGGCGTAGTCTTTGCAGGTTATCGCAAACGCTCCAGCAGTTCCAGTCACAAGGGATCTGGCGGGGAACAGCAGCGCTCCTATTCGTAGGCTAATTTAAACTAACAATTTCATCTGAATACAGCAAAGGACTGAACGATATTTCATCGGACAGTCCTTTTTTGCAGTTAGTTAACATAGCCCTTATTATGTCAGCCATGCTAATTTTTGTTGAGTTTAGAACCAGTCATCCTTCATGCCATTGTCGCCTGTCGGATTCGTTACCACAGAAGTTTCACCGGCGTGCAGTGTGATCGTTTCAGTTTGTTCCACCGCCTGATCCACCCATTCTGACAGATGGCTCATTGTTGATTCTATTTTATCCACAATTCGAAGATTTGGATTGGTTGAAGGTGACTTTGGCACAAAGAGAGTGCAGCAATCCTCATATGGCAAAATAGAAATGTCATACGTTCCGATCTGTTTGGACAAGGTAATGATCTCCTGTTTATCCATCATAACCAGTGGTCGCAACAGTGGCAGATCCGTCGCACGACCAATGACATTCATACTCGGAAGAGTCTGACTCGCTACTTGGCCCAGGCTATCCCCGGTGATCAGTGCGAGTGCCCGCTCACGCTCGGCAAGTTTGGATGCAATTCGCAGCATTGAACGTCGCATCAGCGTAATAATAAGGTTATCCTGACCCAGTTGAGTAAAGGCCGTTTGAATCTCTGTAAATGGAACCAGATGCAGCTTGATTGTTCCTGCATGATCAGCAAGGGCACGTGCCAAATCAATGACTTTCTCTTTGGCGCGCTCGCTTGTGAACGGGTAACTGTAAAAATGTACACATTCCACTTCAAGTCCACGGCGCATGGAAGACCAGGCTGCCACCGGGCTGTCTATTCCACCTGATAACAGTACCATTGCTTTGCCATTCGTGCCCAGTGGAAAGCCGCCTACTGCCGGAATGGTTTCGTTGAAAATATAGGTACCCTGATCCCGAATTTCCACTCGCAGTTCAATATCAGGTTGACGAACATCAACACTTAATTGCTGGAACTTCCGAAGGATCGGGGAACCGACCAAATGGTTCATTTCATGGGAAGAGTTCGGGAACTCCTTCCATACCCGCCTTACATTTACCTTGAATGTGGTGCCTTCCTTGAATTCGTCTTCCCTTTCGTCCATAAACGCAACTGCTGTTTTCACAATCTCATCAAGCTCGGATGGAGTAACTTTAACCGGACTAATCGACATCACACCAAATACCCGCTTCAGCACCTTAATCAGTTCAGTATGTGATTCACCGCCAAGATCCACATAGACACGGCCATATTCTTTGCGAAGGCTCGCTCCTGGATAAGGTTTAAGCAAAGCTTTCACCTGTGTAATGATCGTTTTCTCAAATCGGGCACGATTTTTCCCTTTTAACATAAACTCTCCGAAACGGAGAAGCAGCATATCATATTTCATATCCATTACATCCGCCTTTCGAGGGGCCGCAACTGCGCCACCATTTGATGTAAAGCCTGTTCAAGCAAGGCTACATCTTCTTCTGTATGTTCATCTCCAAGACTAATACGCAATCCGCCAATAGCACAAGCTGCATCTCTGCCCATCGCAAGTAGAGCCCGACTCGGTTCAGCCGAACGCGAAGAACAGGCAGATTGGGTCGATATGGTTACGCCAAGTTGCTCCAAGGTGTGCAGCGCTACTTCTGCCTTCATCCCGGGATAGGAGAAGTGCACAATATGAGGTGCACCCTCTGGGCTACTGTTCAATTTAAATTCAGGAATAACACGTATCGTTTCCATCAATCGATCACGGAGCACCGTTGTACGCCGGGCAAAATCAACCTGATCTTCTGCTGCCATTCGCATGGCCTTTGCCATACCTACCAGCAACGCCACGTTTTCTGTGCCTGCTCTTAGGCCTTGCTCCTGTGATCCTCCTGACAATAGTGGCGTAAGCTCCACTCCACTTCGCACATACAGGAGACCTGCTCCCTTCGGTCCACGAATCTTGTGAGCAGACAGACTGTACAGATCTGCACCCCAAGCAGCAGGTGTAGCCTCCATTTTCCCAAAACCCTGAACACCATCTACATGGAAAAGCACGCGTGGTGCTTTCTTTTTGAGCTGTTTGCCGATTTCTGCAATCGGATGGATGGCTCCTGTTTCATTATTTACATGCATCAGACTCACAAGCACCGTGTCGGGCCTGATCGCGTCTACAACCTGCTGAGCATTCACCACACCAGCGGAATTGACAGAAATTAACGTCACATTCCATCCCCACTGCTGCAATTGCATAACACTTTCATACACCGAGGCATGCTCGGTAGCCGTAGTGATGATATGTCCGCCTCGTGACTGATAACGTAATGCCGCACCTTTTATCGCGAGATTATTGCTCTCGGTCGCACCAGAAGTAAATACAATCTCTTCAGGCTTAACGCCGATTGCCGCAGCACAGCCGGATCGAGCACGACGCAGCAACTGATTGGCACGCTCTCCATACCCATGGATAGAGGACGGATTACCGAATTGTGTCTCCATAATCTCGGCCATCGTACGAATCACATCAGGATGGGGAGGTGTGGTTGCAGCATAATCAAAATATTTCAAATGAGGTTAGACCTCCCTTATCTCTTCGTTCTTGAACCTACAGTGAGCATTGTAACACGATACCCATACAACACAAAAAGACCAACCGGGAACAGGCGTTTCAAGCGCTTCTGCTCCCACATTTGATCTCATCCTGCCTATCATGTGTTTTCACAACTGTCTATATGTGAGTTTAGATCACATATTTCGACTGTGCCTTCTCCACCTTGGAGATATAATTCTGTGTTTCGGAAGGCAGACGGTTAAGTACACTCATCAGTTCGCTATCACTCGACACGCCAAGACGTGAAACACGACCTGGTCCTGCATTATATGCAGCAAGTGCCATCTTCACTTCTCCACCAAAACGCTGGAGCTGAAGGGAAAGATACTTCGTACCCGCATCAATGTTCTGGGCAGGATCAAATGAATTACTCACACCCAGCCCTGCAGCCGTGCCATCCATTAATTGCATGAGCCCTTTGGCACCAGCAGAGGACACGACATTTGGGTTGAAATTGGACTCTGTGTCAATGACGGCCTTGATCAATGATTCAGGAACACCGTACTTCGCACTTGCCTCAGCAATCAAAGATTCATAATCCGTAGGTACAGATGCACCGGAATCCACGATTCCTGTATTGGATGAAGATAATAAAGACTCAACGATGTTATTGGAGACAGAGGACGATCCTGCCGTATTTATATCCGGATTGTACGTGCTTCCGAGTTGCAGCCACAACAAACCATCACTGGATCTTTTGGAGACCGTAGCGGTGGAATCTGTATTGCTCGTCGAATTGGCACCCGTACCTAACAGCCCGTCCATCACATTGGCGAAATCCACTGTTGAACCAGCATCCGATTGTGATCCACTGGTTTGGTTATTCACATTGGACAATTGCAGTTCCAACAACTGCCGCGATCCGCTTGGATCAATCTGCATGAGTTATACCCACTCCCGTATAATTAAGCGTATTATGACCTTATTCTACATCGTTTTACAGCAAGGTTCCATTGTTTTCATAAAAATATATGAATCTACCCACCTAGCCTGCGCATATACGAAAAAAACCTTCTGTAATTCACCGTATTTGGGTGAGAACAGAAGGCTTTTGAATAAATCATTTTACACGTTAACGAGCGAATGGAATCATGAAAAAATAACTCAGCGTAGCTACAACACCCAGTCCAATGGACCAGGCTCCCGCTGTCTTACGACCATTCACATATGCATAGTAACCCAGTACGGCTGCGGCCGGTCCAAGTACGATTGACCACATGAACAAAGACGCGATCCCAAAGGCAAGTCCCATGTAACCCGCAACCTTGCCTGTTGATTCCATGACCCGGTCTGCCTCATGCTTCTCAGGTACAGGCTCTGCCCGTTCGCTACCTCCAGTTCTTACGACAGTCGGAGGAGCGACCTCTGCCCCGTATTCTTCCCGATGTGCTTTTCTGGGATAATCGACGCGCATACGCTGTTTTTCACCGTCAACATTGATTTTAGGGCGATCCTGCAAATTAAACTTATTATCGTCATTTTTCATTGGGAAGCACCTCCGTTATGAATAGGGATGACTGCTCACTTGGGTTTGAACGTGTGACAGCATGTTGCAGAGGATGTGCGTGCATGATCATGGTGATCGGAGTCAAATGTCTCACCGGCAAATTCCTCATGCAGACGACGGGTGGCATGTTGGTCGATGTCAATCATGATGGCATCAGCATGGCAGAAGTTGTTCTCTCCCCAAAAGTTGCAGTTGGAGACGCTGCATTTGACAATTGGTTTGTCTTGGCTCATTTTTTATCACCTCGACTACTATTGTCTCCCCGCCACAAACCTGATATTCCCCGTCAAAATGCCAGATGATGACATGATTACACCTCGTCCGATTCACACTAATAACACAAAAAAACCGCCACAAGGGCGGTTTCGTCCAATTTCATATTCAAGTTTAAACGTTAATTAGGCGTGATTCCGTTGATTTTGCATACGGCGCTGAGTCAGGTAATCACTTTCATAATATGCCAGATCATCGCGCAATTCTTCGTACGTTTTGGAAACCTCAAGAATGACATCCCGTACTGCACGGATTGGCTTGTCACGGAAACGAATGGCATCTTGTCCTGTGTAAGCGTATCTTCCGTCTTCGGAATAACATTCATTTTTGGGATAGAAAAAGCTGTTTACGCATTGGTGATACGTATTATAAAGAGCCTTTTCGGCAAAATCGACATCAAAGTTGGCACGACGCAGCACAACGCCAAGTTTTTCGTAAGAAACTTCAGAAAAAACGAGCAAATGACGGAGATCTGAAAGAAATCCTTTGTAGAAGGCTGTTGATTCTTCCGTCTGATTCTGATCCAGTTCAGGCAAAGCATTCTCATTCAAAAAATTTTCAATCCGATCGATAGCCGGTTTTAACTTTTCCCTAGTTGACTCACATGTTTTCTGTACATTGGCTGCTGACATAAAGGTAGCTCCCCCTTAAATAAGTCCTTACATATAGGTCGGCCAACGGTGGTTTTCCCCTGACCTTTGAATTCTCAGCTATAATCCTACCATAAAAAGATGACGAGCGGTATCCCTTAATCATGCTTTCCGCTTCTGCCGTTAAACATGCCTATTATACGCAGTTAGACTCGAACCCGCCTGCATAAAAATATCCGCTTTTTCTAACGATAGATATAACCAGTGACAACGACGAAGCACTGTTAATGATTGTCCAAAATGAACGAAGGAGGTTCCATCCACCATGTCCAGACCGAAATGGATTAACTGGGCCCTTGCAGCTGGTGCAGGAGCACTCGCTCTGACGCTCCTGCTTCCAACATCCAATCGTCCCGAACCTAAGCCAGGTGCCCTGTCTGACTCTGCTCATGAGGAGCACACGAGTAAGCATCGTCTGAAAGTGCAGGATGTCAAAGCAACCGATCTTCTGACCCGTATGGATGCCAAGCAACATCTCAGTATCATGCTGGAGAAAACCGCCACAATGAATGCTGCGCAGGTTAGCCGATATGTGAATGATCTCCAAAGTTCACATGAACATATCAGATCCATTCATCTCATGAATACCAATGGCTCTTTTAACAAGCCCTTTGATCACGCCTCCACACAAGGAAGCAAGTTGGAACAACAGAAGCTTCAACATTCGCTCAACCTTGCCAAAAAAGCGGTAAACAAACGTCAAAGTTTTGAATCCTCTTCTTTTCCTTTGGGAAAAGAAAAATACTTTGTTATGGGGCAACCCTCCAAAGATGGCAAAAGAGCTGTAATTGCCTTGTTCAGTCAGAACGTATTAAATGCTGTTGAACAACATCAGCGCAAAAATCTGCGCATGATCCCTTATCCGCGTGAGGGTAAATTCAAAATTGAGTCTGTTCACCCGGATACGCTTAACGAAATCACAGTGAAAACTGGACATGATAATGCCAATGCCAGTCATTTTTATGAAAATGAAATCGTCATCCGTTTTCGCCAAGATCCCGGTGAACGGGATATGCGTATCATTAAATCCGATCTGAGAGCGCAATCTGCGCGCAAGCTGGGATACACGTATGTTTTTCGGTCAGAACACATGAGTTACAAACAATTGCATAGTTATTTCGAAAGCAAATGGAATCCACTTTATATGGAGCCCCACTATATGTATTTAACCAATGATAATGTAACTGAACAAACAGATGTAACGATACCCAATGACATTTTGTTCTCCGATTATCAGTGGAACCTGCCTGCGATTGAGACAAACAGAGGTTGGAATATTACCAAGGGAAACAAAGATGTCATCGTAGCAGTAGTTGATACGGGGGTTGATATGAATCATCCTGACCTGAAGGGCAAGCTCCTTGAGGGTTATAATGTGGTCGAGCCGGGAAGCCAACCGATGGATGATGTGGGACATGGGACACACGTCGCAGGCATTATCGGCGCTATTGTCAACAATAATGAAGGCGTGGCAGGCATGAGCTGGTATAACAAGGTACTACCGGTTAAAGTACTCGACAACTCGGGTTCTGGTACCACATATGCCGTTGCCGAAGGCATCATCTGGGCAGCCGATCATGGAGCCAAGGTTATCAACATGAGTCTCGGCAATTATGCTGATGCGCAATTTCTTCATGATGCCATTAAATACGCTTTTGACCGGGATATCGTCCTGATTGCAGCCACGGGGAATGATAATACAGAGCGTCCAGGATACCCTGCTGCTTATCCGGAAGTATTTGCCGTATCTGCTACGGACCCGGATATGAGCAAAGCTTCCTATTCCAACTACGGGGACTATGTTGATGTGATGGCTCCGGGGTCCAGTATCGCCAGTACCTATCCAAACAATCAGTATGCAGCCTTGTCTGGAACGTCCATGGCTAGCCCTCATGTAGCCGCACTTGCAGGTTTGATTCGTTCGTTGAACCCGGACTTGACCAACACGGAAGTGATGGATTTGATGCGCCAAAGTGTTATTGACCTCGGTGATCCGGGTCACGATAAGTATTTCGGCTATGGTCAAATCGATGTCTATAAGGCACTGCAAGCCGCATCAGGCAACAGCGCTCCTTTGCAGTTCTGGCCGCAACATGTCAGACAACAAATGGATAATACGATGAAAAAGTATACGCAGTAAGCGTAATGAGGATAATCTGTAAAAAATACAAAAGCAGCTGCGCCCCGGGGCGTACGCTGCTCTTTTGGTTTATATCCAATTCCCCGGGGCACCCGCTGCGATTAGCGTTTGCGAGAAGTTGTGCGGGCTTTGCTTGATTTTTTCACGGATTTTTTCTTCGGATTATGGCTGGATACATAGCAAGGGTCTTCTTCTTTAACAACAACAGGATACATGTGGTGATGAATCGGAACACAGTGATGTTTTTTGATCACTTCAATCGGGTGGATTACAGGCACGATTTGTGGGATGTAATAATCCTCAACAACCTGGATCGGGTCACAGACAATCGGGCAAAGCGGTGGACAGTAATGGTTCATTTCAAAACCAACTCCCTTTCTGGTGATACTATAACCTATTGCAACAGAGCGAAAGTGGATTGGATGTATGTCCATAGTCCGAAAAATTATATGAGCGGTAGCCTGTCCGCCACTGTCCCACCCTGCCCAGGTGTTACTCTGTCAATGACTTGGCACAGTACACGAAGTCCTTCACACAAAAGCTCAACGTTTGTTACCGTGAAGCAGATACGCAGACTTGGTGTATCCATCTCCCCTACATAACAGGCTGAACCGGGGAGGAAAGAGACCCCTGCAGCAAGTGACTGATGATGCAACTCACGCATATCCAAGTTACTCGGAAGTTGGAGCCACAGATTGAGTCCTCCCTCTGGCAAGCGCCATTGCATGCCCATAGTACAATGCTCTTCCAGCACTTCAGATGCTGCGCACAAGCGAGAATACAATTCATCCCTTAATCGGGATACATAAGCACCGTACTGATTCTGAATGAAAGATTGCAGTGCCTTTTGTGTAAGCAGTGGACTCCCCAGATCGGCCGTAGATTTCGCGGCCACAAGCCGGGTCAATACACTTCCGTCTGCGATGGCGCAGGCTATACGGCAACCGGGAGACAACACCTTGCTGAAGCTTTTGATATATACGACATGACCTGTCACATCCATCGATTTAATTGAGGCCGGGGGAGGGTCCCGAAAATAAAGATCTGCAAACGGATCATCCTCCAGAATGAGGCAGTGGTAACTTTGCGCGAGATTAAGAAGTTGTGCTCGTCTTCTTGCGCTCATCGTGATACCTGTTGGATTGTGATAGGTCGGGATCGTATAGATCAGCTTGGGCGGATAGGTATCACATAATCGGGTCAACAGATCAATACGCATGCCTTCGTCATCCATTGGGACCGTAATGATCTTCGCGCCTCTACTCGTAAATACATCAATGGCTCCGGTATAGCTTGGTGCCTCCATGTATACAACATCCCCAGGTCCGACAAAAGTTCGTGCCACAAGATCGATTCCCTGCTGAGCACCACTTGTAATTAACATGCGTTCAGGTGCAGCCTGTAGTCCACGCTCGGCAAAGTGTTCGGCCAAGATCTGTCTAAGCTCACGATCCCCCTGAAAAGATCCGTAAGCTGCCATACGCTCTGTATGATCAGAGGAGAGTCGGTAGGCGCTGTCGATAATCTCTCGTGTAGGCAACAGTTCAGGCTGAATCGCTGACATATGAAGTTCATACCGCACTTGAGGTGACGTATCAAAATGTCTCCAGAGCTGGGCTCGCGGTAAATAATCCACCAGTGCCATCTGCCAATTCCATGACGTACTGGATTCACTGTTGGCATTGTTTCGCTGCGTTCGGTCCACATCCTCCATCTGATCCACGTTCAATGTACCTCTCACATAACAACCTTTCCCCTGGGAGCAGGTGATCAATTGAATCGCTTCAAGTTCAGCATACGCTTTGGATACAGTGACCAGGCTGACACCCAAATCCGCGGTCATTTTGCGAACAGAAGGAAGTCGGGTTCCGGGTTCAATGAGTCCTGATCTGATGCGATCGGCAATCGTTAGCGCAATCTGCACGTACAATTTGGTACTGCTTCCCCGCTTTAATTCAATATGCATATGTGCTCCCCCAACTGTTATGATCTTCATTTTACTGTTATAGTGTAGTCCGTCTATTATAGTTTATAATATCAGTATAACAGTGAATAACAGGAGATGAGAATAACATGAGTATCCCTTGGTCCAAAATGGCACAAAACACCCCGTCCTCTGTCGTTCGCGACATGCTCCAGGCCGCTCAGGCACCTGGAATGATCTCACTAGCCGGTGGATTACCCGCCCAGACTTCATTCCCCCTGGAAGCCATCCGCGTTGCATATGAAAAAGTATTTATGAGCGGAGCAGCCGCTCTTCAATATGCGGAGACTGAGGGTTACCATCCTCTTCGCGCCAAAATCGCCGAACGTCTTGAATCCAAGGGCATTCCCGCTTCACCCGATCACATGCTTCTCACTACGGGTTCACAGCAATCCATTGACTTGGTTTGCCGCATCCTTCTCGACCCGGGTGACCGCGTATTGGTTGAATCACCAACCTACCTCGCTGCTCTGCAAGTCATTCATTCCTATCAGGCTGAATCTCACGGCGTAGCCTGTGATGATCACGGTATGTTGCCTGAATCTCTGGAGGAACAACTCCAGTTGCATCGTCCAAAACTTGTCTACATTAACCCCACGTTCTCCAATCCTACGGGAAAAGTATGGTCACGAGAAAGAAGACAGCAGGCTGTGGATCTGTGCCGCAAGTATGGTGTAGTCATTCTGGAGGATGATCCCTATGGTGAAATTCGGTTTAATCCGGAGCAATTGGATGTCCCTGCTCTCGCAGAACTGGATGCAGTATCCTATGACGGCCCTTCCAACGTTATCTACACCAGTACATTCTCCAAAACGGTAGCACCTGGCCTTCGTACGGGCTGGATACTGGCTGCTCCCGATATTGTCAAAATGGCAGCACGAGCCAAACAAGGTGCTGACTTGCACTCCAGCAGCATTGACCAAAGAGCGCTTCATGCACTACTTGAATCTTTCGATCTGGATGCGCATATCCGCCATATTTCAGAGGATTACGAACAACGCATGAAAACACTGACTACTCTTATGGCAGCCAAAGCATGGGAAGGTATCTCGTGGAATTCACCTCAAGGTGGCATGTTCTTGTGGCTGCAATTGCCTGAAGGCATGCTTGCAAGCAATCTGTTCACTTATGGTATCCAGGAGAAAGTGTGCATTGTCCCTGGTGATTCCTTCTATGCAGGCACACCAGAGTTAAACCGCATGCGGATCAACTTTACTCATACAGACCCTGAGCTCCTTCCGGAAGCCGTGGAAAGAATGGATCGCGCCATCCAACGTTGGCATGCTTCCTTAACATCGGACAGTGTTGTTACACTGTAATGAACTGTCATAAACGTTTGACTATTCCATTAGCGTATGAAGATTAATAACTTGATATGAGAAACAAAAATAAGGCGGCAGGCCCGAGAATCTCGGAACTGCCGCCTTATTTTTATAGAACCTGTTATCAACAGGAGTTAAGTTTTTTTAGATGTTCATGGGTCCTTCTGATCAGTCAAGCCATCGGTTAATTCATACGAGTTGTCCTCGACTGATAGGTGGACTACATTGTGTTGCAATAGTGTTGTTGTTGCAGTTAGGAAAGCTTACCGTAAGCCGGGTTCTGTGCTCTTCGTGGTTCATACGGGAACTACCCTCCCACCAGAAGCGACAATCATCTATCTAGGCCATACATTGCTGCACAGCTCAAGCGACCAACCTAGACACACCTCGGGCTAAGGTTGCCTCCTCCGAAGAGGCGGCTGTGTCCCATTAGGTCTTGCTCCAGATGGGGTTTACCAGGAACGAAGTCACCAGCGTTCCTCGGGGTCTCTTACACCTCGGTTCCATCCTTGCCTGTGCCGGAAAATCCGGCCATCGGCGGTCCATTTCTGTGGCACTATCCTTCAACTCGCGCTGACTGGACGTTATCCAGCATCCTGCCCTGTGGAGCCCGGACTTTCCTCTCGTGGCAACAAAGGCCACCAGCGATTGTCTGTCAAGCTTTCCGAACAACATTACATAGTATACAGGCATTTAGGTTCCCAGACAAGCTTAATATTACTGGGAGCTGCACATCAACGATCTTTTTAGATAAACTGGAATACTTCCGTATTTACCTCTGAAGCTGTAACTTGCGTATCATATCGTTTTTCTTCCAAACGGGAACGAAGCCAATCCGCTGTTTTTGGTTTCATAATCTTCTCGGAATTATGTCCCGGGTCGATGATACACATACCTGCCATTAACGCATCATGAGCCGTGTGATAATCAATATCTCCGGTCACAATAACATCCGCACCTTTGAAGCGGGCAGTCAGCGCGTAACGGCTGCCAGAGCCGCCAAGAACCGCTGCTTTTTTGATCTGCTTGTTCAGATCTCCTACTACCCGCACATGAGACACATTGAATTGGGTCTTCACGACCTCCACTAGCTCACCTAATGTCTTAGGATCCCTAAGGGGTCCCAAGCGTCCCAGACCGAGCGTACGGCCCTTTAAATCCATTGCATAGAGGTCATAGGCCACTTCCTCATACGGATGAGCCTTAAGCATCGCCTGAACGACCTTACTTCTCAGACTTTGGGGTACGATGGTCTCAATACGCATTTCTTCCACACGTTCCATCTGCCCTTGGGTACCGATAAACGGTTGAGTCCCTTCACCAGGTACAAATGTTCCTGTACCTTCCGTGTTAAAGCTGCACTTGTTGTATTGACCGATACTCCCCGCTCCGGCTTCCAGAATGGCCTGAAGAACCTGTTCATGATGGGTACGAGGCACAAAGACAGCCAGCTTGTACAGATGATCTGTGTGTACATCTTCCAGCGATTCTTTACTCTCGATGCCAAGTGCATCGGCCATCCAGTCATTCATCCCACCCTCGGCCACATCCAGGTTTGTATGACTGATATAGACAGCAATATCATGCTTAATCAGCTTTTCATACAATTTACCCATAGGTGTATCTGTACTCAGTGACTTAACCGGACGGAAAATGATGGCGTGATGAGCGATAATCAGGTTGGCTCCAATGCGAATCGCTTCGTCCACCACTTCATCCGTCACATCCAAAGCTACTAACACGTGACGGATTTCTTTTTGCAAACTGCCGAGCTGGAGACCAATGCGGTCATCCGGTACAGCCAGATGTTTGGGAGCGAGTTGCTCCATCAGTTGAATTACAGTTTGACCTTTGGCAAACATGCCAAAACCTCCTTCAAGTTTGCGATAAGACGCTCTACCTCAGCCGCCTTGTCCCGGGAAGAATCCTGATCGGATTTGGAGATCGAGTTTACAACCCCTTGCAGTTTGATGATCTCACTTTCCCATTTGGCAAAAAATACATCCGTTGGACGATCAACCAAATAAGGTCCCATCCGCAGCAGCAAATCTTCCGTTAATTCTGCCCCGCCTTGAAGCGGACGTGCACGATACACCTCTACATTGGCAATCGGGCTTACGGATTGTGGCATCGCCGTTATAATCTCATAGATCTTGCCATCTTCTTCGAGCAACTGTTCTGCCACAACCACCCAGTGATGCTCCAGTAACCAGCGTCTGAGGATATCCTCACCCACATTTGGTTGCAAAATAAGTAACTGGACTCCTTCCAGTTTGGATAAACCTCTGTCCAAAATAGAAGCAATCAAGGCACCGCCCATGCCTGCAATGGTGATGACATCCACTTCACCCGCAGAGATCACATCAAGACCGTCTCCACGACGCACCGTGATTTTTTCTCTCAGGCCAGCATCGCTGACTTGTTTGCATGCAGCATCATAAGGGCCAGGATTGACTTCCCCGGCTACTGCACTTGCAGCTTTCCCACTGCGGATTGCGGCTACTGGCAGCAACGCGTGGTCTGAACCGATATCAGCCATGCGGCTGCCATCGGGAATTTGATCATGTATTCGCTGTAATCGATTCGAAAGTTTCATGAAGCACCTACACCATTCATTTAATTTATTGATTTGCATTGAACAAGGAAAAGCGATAAAATAAAATCCAATAAAACATTTCAAGGATGAATTTCCAAAACCAAGAAATCAAGACGTTTAAATTAAAAATAAAGGAGACCCCGCCGCCGCTAAAGCGTCTTGCGGAAAGTCTCCCATAGTTCGATTATTCGAGGAAATCCTTGAGTCGTTTACTACGACTCGGGTGACGCAACTTACGAAGAGCCTTGGCTTCGATCTGACGAATACGCTCACGCGTAACACCAAATACCTTGCCGACTTCCTCCAGCGTTCTCGTCCGTCCATCGTCCAGACCAAAACGTAGACGAAGCACGTTCTCTTCACGTTCAGTCAATGTATCCAATACATCTTCGAGCTGTTCTTTCAGCAACTCATACGCAGCAGCATCCGCCGGAGCAAGTGCTTCCTGATCCTCAATGAAGTCACCCAGATGGGAATCATCTTCCTCACCAATTGGTGTTTCCAGAGAAACCGGTTCCTGTGCAATCTTCGTAATTTCACGAACTTTCTCTACACTTAGATCCATCTCAGCAGCGATTTCTTCTGGTGTCGGTTCACGCCCAAGTTCCTGCAACAGCTGACGGGATACCCGGATCAGCTTATTAATCGTCTCCACCATGTGCACAGGGATACGAATTGTACGCGCCTGGTCAGCAATAGCACGAGTGATCGCTTGGCGGATCCACCATGTTGCATACGTACTGAACTTGTATCCTTTTTTGTGGTCGAACTTCTCAACCGCTTTGATCAGACCCATATTACCTTCCTGAATCAAATCAAGGAACAACATTCCACGTCCAACGTAACGCTTGGCGATACTGACAACGAGCCGTAAGTTAGCTTCAGCCAGACGACGCTTGGCTTCTTCATCCCCGTTCTCAATCCGTTTAGCCAGTTGTACTTCATCATCTGCCGACAACAGTGGCACACGACCAATTTCCTTGAGGTACATACGGACAGGGTCATTGATTTTGATACCTGGCGGCAAGCTCAGATCATCATCAAAGTGGAATTCGTCCTCTCCCTCTCTGGTGTTGTTCTCGGAATCTTCACTAGGACGAAGTGTAACCTCTTCATTATTTTCATTCACTACATCGATACCCAGATCGCTCAGTTGCTCATAGAACTCATCCATTTGCTCTGCATCCTGCTCAAAAGGAGAGAGTTTCTCTATAATTTCCTTGTAATTCAGCGAAGCTCTTTTCTTACCTGATTCAATCAATTGATCTTTAACCTGATCCAGTGTCAATTCTGTTTCTAGTTCAGTATGCTGATCATTCGCCATAATTCGACTCCCTCCTCCCTAGAAACATCTAATCATCAGACGTTCACTGTCTCTCTAGGGCAATCATTTCAATTGCAATCTGTGCCGCGCGTACAGAATCACCTGCCCGCTCTGCAGCAATCATTTCTTCTTTTTTCAAATCGTACTCTTTCTTACGCGGATGCTTCAGCACTTCCCTGATGCAATCATCGAGCATTTGAATACTCCATTCACCTGGACCATCCATCATCGAGATTGAACTAACCGTCTTTTCCAGGCGATCGTCATGCAGTGAAGACATAAAACGGCTTGTATCCGACGGTTTGCCTTGCGCATAGTAGGCATATAGATAAGCAGCAATAGCTGCATGATCATCCAAGTTAAAAGCTTCACCAAGATGCTCATTCACGTACTGGGCAGCCTCATCATCCTGCAACATCCAGGCAATCAGTTTGCGTTCGGCAGCGTGATAAGCCGGCAACAGATTGGGTGTAGGCACCTGCCTATTTTGTTGCCTACCATTATTCCACCTTTTCGGGTTATTATCCCCAAACTGGAGGTTATTTTTCATCGCCTCCCGTTCTTCATTACACTCCTGCTTCAATGTTTCGAACGATACGTCCACTTCTGCAGCCAGTTCACGAAGATACACTTCCCTTTCTGTTGGAGAAGGTAAGGGCGCAATCAACTTTACTGCTTCTTTCGAATAGGCGATTTGTCCGCCACCCTCTAGCAGTATATGGCTTTTTTTTAAGTTTATAAGTTTAAATTTTGTAGTTGTCACGGCACCGTCCACAATCTGGTTTCGGAACCGTTCACCACCATGCTTCCGGATAAAATCATCCGGGTCAAGTCCCTCGGGAATGAGAGCCACTTTGACCTGCAATCCAGCTTCCTCAAGAATAGGGAAGTTTTTGAGTGCAGCAGCCTGTCCTGCTCTGTCGCCGTCATAACATATGATGACTTCGTCGCACATCCCTTTGAGCATCAGTGCCTGATTCTCGGTTAACGCAGTGCCCATTGCCGCTACACCATTCTGGATATCCTGGTCCCATGCGGAGATGACATCACCATATCCCTCGAACAAAATGGCTTGTCTTTGTTTGCGAATTGCATTTTTGGCATGATGCAGATTATAGAGAACACGGCTTTTGTTAAATAACCGGGTTTCCGGTGAATTTAGATACTTCGGTTGCCCATCTCCCAATATGCGTCCTGCAAATGCAATCGGCTTACCGCTCCTGCCATTGATCGGGAACATAATCCGGTCTCGGAATCGATCCACATATCCCTGACCTTCATTTCGCGGTGACAGAAGTCCACCCTTTTCCATCTCTTCGAGCGGATAGTTACGTTTCTCAAGAAATTGTACCAGTGTGTCCCAACGATTTGGTGCAAAACCAATCTGGAACTGGTCAATCAACTTGTCGCCAAAACCTCTTGAGCGTAAATACTCCATGGCTGACTTGCCGTGCTCTGTATTTTTCAACAAAAAATGATACAGCTTCGCGGTAAGCTCATAAGCCTCCAACAGACGTTCCGTCTCCGGATTCACATGAGCAGATTCACGCCCTTGCCAGTCCCCCATAGAGATGTGACTTTCTTCCGCCATCGTTTTGACAGCCTCGGGAAAGGATAACCCTTCGATTTCCATCCTAAATTTGATGGCATTTCCACCCGTGCCGCAACCGTAGCAGTAGAAAATTTGTTTCTCAGGTGTAACGGTGAACGAAGGCGTCTTCTCGGAATGAAAAGGACAGAGGCCTTTCATATACTTCCCCTGTTTGGTCAGATGCACAAATCGGCTCACCGTATCGACAATATCATTCTGCTGTAACACCGATTCAATAATACTTTCGGGTATACCGCCTTGTCCGGTACTCATCTCTGGCCACCTTCATCTCTTCAACACGTAAATATAATTCGATAAACTTACACATTCTCCTGCAAATCTTTTAAAAGTTTTGTCAGTTTATGTTGAAACATTTCTCGATCCTGCTCTGTGAAAGGCTTTGGGCCTTTCCCGTAATGGCCTCTTTTTCGTGCTTTGGCCGCAGTATGACGAGAATCCAACATGAAATCAATGTCACGATCGTTGAACTCACGACCACGAAAGGACAAAACATAACAACGTTTGCCAAGCGCAAGTGCCGCAAGTCCATAGTCCTGAGTGATAACCACATCATATGGCTTAATATGATTAGCAATATACAGGTCTGCGCTCTGATCACTGCGATCCACTTGCACGGTTCGTACCCCTTCTCCTCCTTGAAGCAAATGATCAAATGAAGAGACTAACAATACGGGGATGTTGAAAAGGCGAGCGGTTTGCGCAATCTCGGTTTTGACCGGGCAAGCATCACCATCCACAACAATGTGGCGTATATTTAACTCACTCAAACCCAGACCACCCGGTTTCATAAAATAGCTGCATATTGTTATATACGACCCCGGCCAGGCAAAATCCTTCTGCCGGAACGAGGGAAATCAAAGGCTAAAATACGGAGCGGTTGTCAAAAATACATTTCACAACCCGTTCCGTATATTTATACCCTCATATATCCTTCTTTAATACTGAATTTTAGCTTTGCGCCAAGTCTGTGGAAAAGGATTCATGAAATACGCCCAATTACCAAACCAACTTGGAAAAATCAGCAAATCCTTTCAAGTCACGATCAATAGCCGCGAGCAAGGCAAGTCGATTCGCCCGAACAGCTTCATCCTCGGCCATAACCATGACCGAATCGAAGAATGAGGTAATACCATCCTTCCAGGCAGATGCAATAGCCAGTGCTTCAGCAGCATGATGCTGAGTCAACGCCTGACGATATTCTGCATTCGTTTTGCTCCATGCCTCATGTAACTGACGTTCTCCATCTTCTGTGAACAGTTCTGGATGTACGGAAGCATTGGATGCTTTGGCCGCCAGATTACCCACACGGTTGAACGATTCAACCGTTGTTTTGAATGCATCTCCTGTCATAACAGCCGCCATCAAAGCTTCACCTTTTGGAACCACAGCGCTGATATCATCGAATCCGGAAGAAATTACGGCATCCACTACGTCGTAGCGAACGGTTTCGGACAACAATTTTTTCACACGAAGACCAAAGAAGTCTTGCAGATCTTTACGAACCTCTTCATCTGCACGTTTCAACAGGTTCATCTGGGCATGTACTTGAAGTGCTACTCCGAACACGTCAGACAATGTCAGCGGAAGCTTGTGATCCAGCAAAATCTGTACAATACCTGCAGCCTGACGGCGCAGCGCGTACGGATCCTGTGAACCCGTTGGAATGATGTTGATGGAGAAACAACCCACGATTGTGTCCATTTTATCCGCAGCACTGACAATGGCACCGACAAGAGAAGCAGGGGATTGATCTCCAGCGAAACGTGGCTGATAGTGTTCAAATACCGCTTTGGCCACTTCTTCTTTTTCGCCAGCTTTACGAGCGTAATCCTCACCCATCACACCTTGCAGTTCCGGGAATTCTCCCACCATCAGTGTCACCAGATCGAATTTGCAGATATCTGCTGAGCGGCTAACGGATTCAGCAACATCACCGGATACTTGCAGTTTGGCAGCAAGTCCATCGGCAATCTTGCGAATACGACGTACTTTATCTCCAACTGTTCCCAATTCTTCCTGGAAGACGATACTTTCCAGCTTCGACAATGCATCCTTAATCTGTAGCTTCTGATCTTCCTCATAGAAGAACTTGGCATCAGACAGACGTGCACGCAGAACTTTTTCATTCCCTTTGGCAATAACGTCCAGTGAATCACTTCCACCGTTACGTACCGTCACGAAGAATGGCAACAATTGTCCTTCATTGTCCAGTACAGGGAAATAACGCTGATGCTCACGCATGGAAGTAATCAATACTTCTTGTGGAATATTCAAGAATGAGGAGTCAAATGTCCCGAACAATACGGTAGGTGTTTCCACCAGGAACAGAACTTCCTCCAGCAAGTCTTCCTTAATCGCAATATCCCATTTTTTCTCAGCAGCCAGTGCCTGAATCTGGGATACAATCATCTGTTCACGTTCCTGGATATCAGCAATGACATGTTCGGAACGCAACACTTCCACGTATGAAGACGGAGTGGAGATCACAGCCTCCTTACCGAGGAAACGATGTCCGCGAGTTACATTACCCGACTTAACACCTGTCACTTCCAGATCGATAACCTCACTGCCGAGCATAGCCACAATCCAGCGGATTGGACGTACAAATTTGAAATCATAGGAAGCCCAACGCATGAATTTCGGGAACGTCATGGCATGTAATACAGAAAGTAATCCTTCACCAACTACAGAAGCTGTTTCCACACCTTTGCTGCTCTTTGTTGCATAGATATATTCCACACCGTTCAGTTCCTTGAACGTGAACTGGTCGGGTTCAACACCTTGACTGCGGGCGAATCCGAGTGCAGCTTTGCTCCAATTGCCACTGTCGTCCAGGGCAATTTTGCGTGAAGGACCTTTCACTTCTTCCTCGATATCTTCCTGCTTTTCAGCCACATTGTGAATCAAAACAGCCAGACGGCGCGGTGTAGCATATGCATTCACTTCACCATAAGCAATGCGGGATGCGTCAAGCCATTTCACGAGACGCTCTTGCAGCTGTGCGATTGCTGCGCGCATAAAGCGTGCAGGTACTTCTTCCAACCCGATTTCGAACAATAGATCCTTAGACATGCTCGGCTCCCCCTTTCTTGATCAGCGGGAAGCCTAGCTTCTCACGCTCTTCCATATATGTTGCAGCGACTTGGCGAGCCAGATTACGAACACGTGTGATGTAACCCGTACGCTCCGTTACACTGATGGCTCCACGTGCATCCAACAGATTGAACGTGTGGGAACATTTCAGCACATAGTCATATGCCGGGAATACCAGATGCTGCGCCATGGCCTTGTTTGCTTCTTCTTCATGCATGTTGAAGAGTGTAAACAGCATTTTGACATCAGATACTTCAAACGTATATTTAGAGTGTTCGAATTCTGGCTGACGGAATACATCACCATAAGTGATACCTTCCACCCATTCCAGATCAAACACATTCTCTTTATCTTGAATGTAAGAAGCCAAACGCTCCATACCATACGTAATTTCAACAGCTACCGGATTTGTCTCGATCCCACCGACCTGTTGGAAATACGTAAATTGTGTAATTTCCATTCCGTCCAACCATACTTCCCAACCAAGACCTGCACAACCAAGGGAAGGATTCTCCCAGTTATCTTCAACAAACCGAATATCATGTTTGAGCGGATCAATGCCGAGACGCTTCAGACTTTCCAGGTAAATTTCCTGAATATTGTCCGGAGAAGGCTTGATGATGACCTGGAACTGATGATGCTGGTACAGCCGGTTAGGGTTCTCACCATAACGTCCGTCCGAAGGACGACGGGAAGGCTCAACATAGGCCACTTTCCAAGGTTCGGGTCCAAGCGAGCGTAAAAAGGTCATCGGGTTCATCGTACCTGCCCCTTTTTCCGTATCGTATGGCTGGACAATAATACAGTTATGCTCGGCCCAGAATTGTTGCAGCGTTAGAATCATCTGCTGAAAATTCATAATCATGCTCCTTTTCAATGGTTTGTTAGCAAGCTTAGGACGGTGAAGACAACAATAAATAGCCCCCGTCCTACGCCTGTTGTACAGACGTAGGGACGAGAGCTATTCCCGCGGTTCCACCCTACTTGGCTTAGATCAAACAAGATGATCCTGTTCGTTCCAGCCCACTTTTCCGTGTCCATTCATGCTCCCGAGTGCCGTTTCAAAAACCGATTCAGCCAGGCTCCCACCATCCCCGACTCGCTCATTCATGATTCCCAAGTGTTATACAACGACTTGTCTCCATAAATGCAATAAATCCAGTCTTTTACTTTCTCGTTCAATGCATGTCTCATAAAGAGAAATTATATTTCATAATATATAAAATCTAGTATGAAGTCAAGATATAGTTTCACTTCCACCAAAACGCCTCAAATCCCGTACTTCTCCATCTGATCGAGGAAAGAACGGGATTTAAGATTCAGACCAAGCTGATGATCCATAAAGGCACGCATCAACTTTTTGATCTCATCACGGGTAGATTCACTCACTGATATATTCCCCAAGCGCTGCAGATCCAACTGTGCGAACAAACGCAACAACTTCAGAGCCTTTGGACTAACTGACATCGCTGGAGGATCAAAGTGTTTGCATGCTCGACACAAGACGCCACCAAGTCTGGGACTTATAAACAACTGCTCATCTGGTCGCTCCTGGTTGCAGGAGATGCACTCATCGAACTGTGGACCATATCCGGATGCCTGTAATATTTTCATTTCGTACAGACTTGTAATAACAACCGGATCTTTCTCATCCTTCAACGCCTGCAAACACGCCTTTAACTGTTTGAACCAAAAAGTACCTGTCTCTTCATCCTGAAGCACGCGATCCAATAGTTCACACGCATAAGAGGCATAGGAGGCCTTGACCAGATCTTCACGCAATTCATGATAGGATTCAACGATTTCTCCAGCATTCAGTGTACCTAGACCCGTATTGCGAAAATAAACATATTGACCAAACGTAAACGGCTGCACCAGTGCAGCATGTCGGCTCTTGGGCTTTTTAGCACCGCGCACGAGTACCCCTACTTTCCCGCCGCTTTCGGTGCAAAGTGTAATGATTTTGTTCCCTTCGCCGTAGTCCATGCTGCGGATGACAATGCCTTCCACCCTGTATAGCATGCCTCGTCACCTAACCATTCCCGAATCAGCCAGTTATCCTTCGGCTTCTTCATCTTCAATCACTTCCCTTGCATTATCCGACTCCTGTCCTAACGAGTTACACGCCTCGGTATATAACAAATAGGACTCCACGTCCCCCGTCATCGCAAAAACCTTCCACGAAAAATCTCGCATCGGAATTTCATCCTCTCTTCGGAAATGACGTCTGCATCTACCAAATAGGATGGAGTCTTGCAAGGTAAACTATGTGTTGCAATTACTGGATACAACTCGGATGATCAGTCGCGCCCGAAGCCAAGATCACGCAGAACTCGATCCTGATTTCTCCAGTCCTTTTTCACTTTGACCCACAGATCCATGAAAATTTTGGAGCCAAGCAAGTTTTGAATGTCATGTCGAGCTCGTTTACCCACTTCTTTCAGAAGGGCACCCTGCTTGCCGATAATGATCCCTTTTTGCGAATCCCGTTCCACAAATATGACAGCTGAGATATAAACGACACCGTTATCTTGCACTTTCATATCTTCGATCGTTACGGCAATGGAGTGCGGAACTTCTTCACGAGTCATTTGCAAAATTTTCTCACGAATCAACTCGGCACATACAAACTGCTCCGGATGGTCAGTAACCTGGTCGTCAGGATAGTACTGTGGACCTTCAGGCAAATACTTGCCGAGCTGTTCCAGTAATGTGCTGACATTATTGCCATGCTTGGCAGACACAGGCACAATTTCAGCGAAATCGTGTAATCTGCGATACTCTTCAATAAGTGGTAATAGCGCTTCCGGCTCAATTTTGTCAATTTTGTTCATGACGAGAATGACAGGCGTACGGATATTTTTCAGCTGTTCCGCAATATAGCGGTCACCACCGCCCATACCTTCGGAAGCATCAATCAAGAATAAGGCTGCTTCTACTTCACTCAGTGTGTTCAAAGCGGTCTGGTTCATATAATCGCCTAATTTGGACTGACGTTTATGAATCCCTGGTGTATCCAGAAAAACGATCTGTTGATTGTCCGATGTATATACACCGTGAATTTTATTACGGGTTGTTTGCGGCTTGTCCGACATAATTGCAATTTTCTGTCCGATGACTTGGTTCATCAAAGTGGATTTACCAACGTTAGGACGTCCGATAATGGCTACAAAACCGGATTTGAATTTTTGTTTTTTCATATGTTCCTCCTCAGGCGCCTAGGCCTGGAATGTATTGGTTTATTTTTTGGCGGAATTCAGATCAGAAGGCCCAAAAGCCCAAGGCAACAGTTCAGCAACGGTGGTCTCTTGCACATCACCTTTCAAGTTCCCCAAGATGACTTTCATATCGGGTTCACACAGTTCGTACATGACCTGACGACATACGCCACATGGAGCAATCGGACCATCCGTGTCTCCCACAATGGCAATCGCTGTGAAGCTGCGAGGCTTCTGCCCACCTGCAATGGCACTAAACATCGCTGTACGTTCAGCACAGTTACCTGGTGTATACGCAGCATTCTCAATATTACAACCATGATGCACATGACCTTCACTGTCAAGCAAAGCCGCGCCAACACCAAAATGGGAGTAAGGCGTATATGCCTTCGTACGTGCCTTAATTGCTTCTTGCATTAACAAACCGTTATCCATTAATATTCTCTCCCTTAGGGTGCAATATAAAGTTAGTACCTACGAATTAAGTTCAACCAAAGCCAATTTTACACTAGCCACTCCGAGTCCAGAATAACCCTTCGATCGCTGTTATCCCCAGATTTTTTGATTCACTTTTCAAAGTGAAAATCCGTGTATAAAGGCGAACGCTTCGCTTCTACAGGTTTATTTCTGTCCTCTTCGTTATCGTGTAACGTCTACAAGTTCAACTTAAAAAAAGGTCTAACTTCACAAATTTGTGTAGTATTAAAATCACAAAACAAATCAAAATCAGTACAAACCTAGCCAGCTCATCACCGGCTTAATGAAAACGATACAACCGATGATGACAGCGAATACCGCAGCCAGCAAAACTGCCCCGGCCGCGGTATCCTTTGCCGCTTTTGCCAGCGGATGGATATGGGGGTGTGCCAAGTCAACCGCTGCCTCTACAGCCGTGTTCATCAATTCAGTCACCAGGACCAAAAAGACAGCGGTCAGCACAAACATCCAATCCGTTCTTGAGATTCTGAAAAAAAAGCCGGCTACACACATCAAAATAGCCACTCCCGTGTGAACTCTCACATTACGCTGAGTCCGCAACCCATATGCGATTCCTTCCGCAGCATTGCGGAATACCAGACCCCAGGAGCGTCTTTTCATTATCGTGTCAACCCGGCCTGGGCCAATACCGCTTCTTGTTTGCCCATCATTTCAGCCTCACTCGCTTCATCCTGATGGTCGTATCCGAGCAGGTGCAAGAAACCATGGACAAACAGAAAACCAAGTTCACGTTCAAATGAGTGTCCATACTCTTCACTTTGCAGGATGGTCCGTGGTACGGAAATGATGATGTCTCCAAGAACATCCGGCATTTCTTCCATTTCTTCATCTTCGTCCAGCTCATAGATAATATCTAGTTCTTCATCCACCGTTTCGTTCATCGCAAAAGACAGTACATCCGTAGGACGGTCAATGCCGCGATAATCACGGTTCAACTCATGAATCTGCTCATCATTCACAAAAGTCAGAGCCACTTCCCCGTCTGCAACACCTTCCGCTTCTCCTGCGAGATTCAGCAATTGTTCCAGCATTGCAATCATCGGTTCTGTAATTTCTTTGTCCTGTTGTTCATTATTCCATGCCAGGTTAAGACTCATTCTTTCATAACTCCTGTCTGCTCATATTAGAGGTTGTTCAAAAAAAGCATTTCTAGCTTCATCCCATCTTCTCGGTACTGAAAACCGGCCTTTTTGAACACGAACTATTATTGAATTAGCCTGCTTCGGGTGAAGTTGGCTTTGGTTTCTTAATTTCCTCCGGATATTCGATCCTGGAGTGGAAGATACCCATCACCGTTTCCTTCAATGTTCTGGCGACGATATCCAGTTCACGCATCGTAAGGTCACAATCATTGAATTGATGATCGTCCAATCGTCCTTTAATAATCTTCTCAATCATGGACTCCACTTGTTCCACTGTCGGTTTGCGCAAAGATCTCACAGCAGCCTCTACACTATCAGCAATGCCAACAATAGCCGATTCCTTGGACTGAGCCTTCGGCCCAGGGTAACGGAAATCTTCTTCCGTGAAATCAGGCTCAACGCCTGCTTCTTCCGCCTGGCGCAGTGCTTTGTGATAGAAATAGTGGAGAAATGTCGTGCCGTGATGCTGTTCCGCAATATCCCGAATAGGTCTGGGCAGCTTGTAATCCTTCTGCATTTCCACCCCATCGCGCGCATGGGCAACGATAATGGATTTGCTCAGTTTAGGATCAATTGAATCATGTGGATTCTCCATATTGTTCTGATTTTCAATAAAATAGATGGGCCGCTTCGTCTTGCCAATATCATGATAATACGAACCGACTCGGCATAGCAATCCGTTAGCTCCTATGGCTTCTGCTGCTGCTTCGGACAGATTCCCTACCATAACGCTGTGATGATAGGTACCCGGTGTCTCCGTCAGCAACTTGCGAAGAAGCGGATGGTTCGGATTAGATAGTTCTACCAGTTTGAGCGCTGATAAAATGCCAAATGAAGTTTCGAAAAATGGCATCAGCCCAATGACCAGTATGGCAGTCAGCACGCCACCAGCAAATGCAAACCCAACGCCATACAGTGTCGTGGTTCGATTCCAATCTCCCGAGTCAATCAAAGCCAAGGTGAAGACGGCTATGGACCCGAACAGACAGACCATAATGGCCCCTTTCAGGATCGTTGATCGCTGGCTAGCCTTATGAGTTGCGAAGATCGCAACAAATGAAACCAATACAGCAAAGAAACCTAGTTCGAAGTCAAAAAGTTGACCCTGATGTGTATTCAAAATAATGCTGGACAACATACCGATCAAAATCGAACATACAAAGGCAAGCGAGGTATCCAGTAACAAGGCAATTAACATCGCTCCTACCGCAACAGGTGCAAGGAAGCCAACATAAGACCTCTCATTGGTCTGGATAATCGCCGTCACATGCATAACCACAATCGTAATAATAAAAATGAGAACAAGCATCAACAGCTGGGCATTATTATACTTAAAATGTGTTCCGCTGCCTTGCTGAATATACATCAGAATGGCTGCTGACAACAGGCAGGAAAACATAAGAAGTCCAAGCTGCGGCCAGTAGTTCACTTCATTTTTCAGCAAATCATTCTCACCCAGCAAAGTATACATCTCCGGGGTGATCATCTCACCCTTGGCAACTAATGTGTCCCCTTGCTTGATAAAGACGGTTTGCGTGTTCTCACGCGCCTGTACTTTGGCTTCCTTAGTTCCCTCTTCATCGTAGAAGCGGTTCGCGGTCACCACAAGGCGAGCAAGCTCTTGCACGACCTCACGTTGCGTACGCTTACCAAGAGAGCTGACACTCACCATCTCGGCTACTTTGGCACGAGCAGTGGTTGCATCGCTGATCTGATCCGTCATTAACCGGGCAACAATATCCCTCGCAACCGGCTTCATCTCCTGGATATCATCCGATGTCAGACGTGAGATTTTGATGTAAGTTTCTTCGGGAATACGGTAGCTTTGCTCCTGTACCACATTTCTGATTTCTTCCAAAAGAGTCTCGGAGTATGTACCGGCTTTCCGATTATTATTGATATAGTTGGTCACAAAATCCTTCTGGCGCTGTGGAATTTCATCCCGATAAATATCAATCTTATCCTGACTTGAAATCTGATCATCCTGATTTAATCGATCTACACGATCAAGCAGGGTAGTCATCAAATTTTCGTTTCGCAACTGGACAATCTGAAATATCGGCTGTACCCGTTCAGCAGCTTCTTCCTGTGCTTTGAGTGTGGCCTTGTTATTCGGAATCTGCATGGGCGCAGCAATGTCCACTTCACTCCGTGTCCCTTCCTGAATATCATAGCGCTCAGGGAGCAGTTTGGAAGCCAGACTCACGTAGAAAAGAATCACCAGAAACAAAAACAGAAGATAGCGTGCCCACACGCTATACTTCCATCCTGTAGCCTTATTCTGAAAAGATTTGCCTTTTGACGGTTCCTTCGAGGTCACTTTAGACAATCCCTTTCTATGCTTGATTTTCTGCGGCGTGGTTGTAAGCCACGATAATTTTCTGGACAAGGGAATGCCGTACAACATCTTGCTCGGCAAAATAGACAAATCCAATCTCGTTAACTTCGTTCAAGATCGTATTCGCTTCCACAAGCCCGGATTTCTTACCACGCGGTAAATCAATCTGTGTCACGTCTCCGGTGATGACCATTTTGGAGCCAAAACCAAGACGGGTTAGAAACATCTTCATCTGTTCCGGCGTTGTGTTCTGTGCTTCATCCAGAATGATGAAGGAGTCATCCAGCGTACGCCCCCGCATGTAGGCGAGTGGCGCGATTTCGATTAACCCTCGCTCCAGTGCCTTCGCGGTCTGTTCCTGTCCCATAACGTCATACAGGGCATCGTACAGTGGTCTCAGATAAGGGTCTACCTTCTCCTGAAGATCACCTGGCAAAAATCCAAGACTCTCTCCCGCTTCAACAGCAGGCCGTGTGAGTACAATGCGTTTGACGCTGCCTTCTTTAATTGCGGCAACAGCCAGTACAACAGCAAGGTAGGTTTTACCCGTACCAGCAGGACCAATGCCAAATACAATATCACGTTTTTTAATTGTAGTTACATAGTGCTTCTGTCCAATGGTTTTAACACGGATTGGTTTACCTCGGTATGTCGTTGTAATCTCGCCCTTGAACAGATCCAATAGCTGGTCTGCCCGCATATCCTTGGCAAGTTCAATCGCATACTTCACATCTCTCTCGGTTAACACATATCCATTGCGTATCAATTGCAGTAACACATCAAATAATTGTTCAAGCGATTCCACCTGCTGTGCGTTGCCAAAAATCACAATCTCCGCTTCACGGGATGCAATCTGGGCGGGAATCTCGGATTCAATCAGTTTAAGAAAAGTATCTTGGGGTCCAAAAAGAGATTGGCCCTCTCCCGCACTCTGGAGGGAGATTTGTATGCTGCGTGTTTGCTCTGACAAATATCCTCATTCTCCTTGACTATGGACTAGCGGAAGTTCTTCCGCAATGCTTTCTTCTACTTCAAATAAGACTTTCATATAAACTTTACCATTCTCTTTCTTCTCATGCAAAATTTTTTCACTTATAATTTTTGTTCCTTTGCCGTTTTTGGCGATAATATCGTTCCTTGCTCCTTCCAATCCTTTCGTTCTGGCCCATTCTATCGTCTGTTGTTGCTCATGCTCTCGGGTCTCCAGATCTTTCTCTGTCAGCCAACCCATGGGAAGTGTAAAGGATCGCCACGTCAATGGTTTATGATTACTCTCGGTATCAAATGAAGTGAATGGTGTACTACCGTACCCCCACAGTTGAATCGCCCAATTCCCCAGTACCATGTAAAAACGTTCTTTGCTCTCACCTGTCATTGTATTATGTTTTTGCACCAGCGGAACCTCTACCTGATACTCACGCCATACCAGACCACGAACTTCGCCTTTGGCAACGATGGTTTTGGTGTTCTCCTCATCCCCGAGAATCCCGGAGATCAATACCTGACCCTTTTTGACACGCATGTCCTTCTGAACAACAGGGCGTCCCTGCTCCGCATAGATTTGAGTGACCACAGCATCTGACTTACTGATCAGATGTCTGGGGTTCAGTAATGGTTCGCGCTTTGGTTGGGCAGATTCTACGACCTGAATGGTAATGGTTGTCCCCTCTTTGCTGACGCCAATCCAGGTTACATCCGGCAGAGCGAGTGCAAGCTGCCTGGAGAGCTTGTCTTGGCTTTGCAGACGGAACCCCCATTGCAAAGGATATATGCCCTCTTTCTTCGCTGCTGCAAGCACCTCGTCGGTGGGAATGGTGACGTTACCCTTGACCTCCACACTCCATACCATGGACGACAACGCAAACAAAGCTGCCACAAAAAACAGCATACCCCCAAGAAAGAACTTCCTCCGCAATAATCGGGCCGCAAAAAAGGGGAAACCGCTGCGATGGGTTACTTTCACCCTGCAGCCTGTCCGTTTCAACATAGGACGCAACCTGAAAAAATGCGGCAGCAGAATATTCATCTCTGCCACGCGTCCATCGTGAGCACGCAGGTCCCAAACTTCCAGTCCCTGCTCTGCCACCGTGTTGATTAATGTTTCAATGTCTCCCCCAGTGACCGTTATTCGGACTGCTCCCCGCAGTTTGTACAGACTGGGCTGCTTCATCCGTTCCCCTCCACTCCATTCATATGAATATCCAGAATCCTTCCTTCGACAGCTACTTCATCCGGCAAAATATTACGTATCACCAAGGCAGTTCCTTTGATCTCTAACTGGCCTTGGGAAAGAGCCAACACGATACGATCCGGCGTGAAATGGATGACACCGCGATGGTTCTCTATATACAGTTGCTTACTGCCGATCAGGGTTAACCGTGGCATATCATAAAGCACATCCTGCGGCAGATCCAACACTTCACTGGTCCATCTGCGCAGCTTGCGGCTGATCCGGGTCATTCGAAGGTCTTCCCCCTTCCTCTACAGTTCAACTTATGCGCAGATTCATGAATTTATGAAAATTCCGGGGCGTGTTAGGGACGAATGTTGAGAAAAAAGGATAGAACACAGAAAAAGCCGTCTCCGGCGGCTTTATGCTCACCAGAGACGGCTTTATTTCCGTCCAATAAATTGACTTGTTTACAGTTTTCCTCTTGTACCAAACGGTTGCTTGGAACGAGGGGAACCCAGTACTTCTGCCCACAGGACACCTGTGCGAATGTCTGCCGGACGAAGCGGAGACGCTCCCGATCCATCGCTGCTGGTCTCATCCCAACTGGAATCAGACACAACTGGCCGATTCGCAGAAGAGATGCGATTCAAGCGTTCTTCGATCAAACGTTGCTGTTCTTCCATGCCTCTCATCTGTTCCTCAAGTGAATTTGCCATCGCACTCATCGTGCCCTCACTTCTGTAGTCAGTTGCGGGGCGAGAAGATGCAGCAGGCTCCGAATACGGCTCATCATACTGATTCTCATATTGCACGTCATCATACCGATCATCATACTGTTCATCATAGCGGGGGTCTGTAGGTCCGGAAGACTGCTGCGGAGATGAATTGTCTCTTGAACGTTCATCCCGGCCTGAATCACCACTGCCTCCAAATGTAGGCATCCCGTTGGCAGGACGCTTTTTGTTCGGATCAGCCGATTTGGCAGCTTTCCCCAAGAAGGAGAAGAGTGCAAAACCGATGACGGCCACAATATACAAATTATCAAAAATCCATTCAAATAGGCCCATATGCACTCACCGCCTATCTTCCGTTTTTGGAATCACCCTGATCGTTGGAATTCGAACCTTCACCAGGTTTTCCCAATGTGTTGCGCATTTGAGTATCCGCTTCAATGTTCTTCAGGTTCATATAATCCATCACACCGATTTTACCGTTACGAAGTGCCTCAGCCATTGCCAAAGGTACTTGGGACTCGGATTCAACAACGCGTGCTCTCATTTCCACTACGCGTGCTTTCATCTCTTGCTCTTGGGCTACGGCCATTGCGCGACGCTCTTCGGCTTTTGCCTGAGCGATACGTTTGTCAGCTTCTGCTTGCTCTGTTTGCAAGAAGGCACCAATGTTTTTACCTACATCAACGTCCGCAATATCAATGGACAGGATTTCAAAAGCAGTACCAGCATCCAGACCTTTGGACAATACAGTACGAGAGATCAGATCCGGATTTTCCAGGACGTCTTTGTGAGAATTGGAGGAACCGTTCGTACTTACGATACCTTCACCAACACGGGCGATGATCGTTTCTTCACCAGCACCACCGACGAGACGGTCAATATTGGCACGAACCGTAACCCGCGCTCTAACTTTAACTTCAATACCATCTTTGGCAACCGCAGACACAATCGGTGTTTCGATAACACGTGGGTTAACGCTCATCTGTACGGCTTGTAATACGTCACGACCTGCGAGGTCAATCGCAGCAGCACGTTCAAATTCGAGTGGAATGTTGGCACGTTGTGCAGCAATCAGAGCGTTTACAACACGGTCAACGTTACCACCGGCCAAGAAGTGACTTTCCAGTTGGTTCATTGAGAGTTTAAGACCGGCTTTAGTTGCTTTAATCATTGGATTAACGATACGGCTAGGCGTTACACGTCTCAGTCTCATCGCTACCAGTGTAATAATACTTACGCGTACGCCGGATGCAATCGCTGAAACCCAGAGCATAACCGGGAAAAAGCTGAAGAATACGCTCAATACGATAATACCTACTACCGCAATGAGCAAAATCGTAATCATAGATGTGTCCATTTAATTTCCTCCATTTGCAATTTGAATTTGATAAAAATATTTGAGAATACACTCTTGAGTCCGCTGCTAAATGAAAGAATGCACCACCTTGCTGGCAGCTTCAGCTACGTGGTTATGTACATTGCCGAAGCGTTAATCCGCTTCGACAACAGAGCGAGTTACACCGGCAAAGCTTGCTGAACCACAATCCGGGTA